>OZ245763.1:0-4263110 GCA_965227635.1 uncultured Pseudohongiella sp.
TTTTTTATTGGTCAATTAAAAGCGTTTGAGAGGATCACATGAAACCTGAAGTTAATGCTGTAACAAGCTTCTCGATTAGTCATGCAACAAGGGAACTAGGCAAGCACCTCACCGCAACAATATTTATATTATTCACTACTGTGTCACATATGGCTTCCGCCCAGATCGGCTACCCAGAAAAAGATGAACTGACATTTGGCTTCATCAAGCTAACTGACATGGCCCCACTGGCCATCGCTTACGAAAAAGGATACTTCGAAGATGAAGGCCTCTACGTAACAATTGAAGCTCAAGCTAACTGGAAAGTGTTACTGGATGGCGTTATTGACGGACAGCTCGATGGTGCACACATGCTCGCAGGTCAACCGTTGGCAGCCACAATCGGCTACGGCACTGAAGCACATATCATCACTCCTTTTAGCATGGACCTGAACGGAAACGGCATAACAGTTTCAAATCAAATTTGGGAAGAAATGAAAGAATACATTCCCATGGAAAACGGGAAACCTGTTCACCCTATCAAGGCGGACTACCTCAAACCCGTAGTCGAGTCCTATCGCGCCGCTGGTCAGCCTTTCAATATGGGCATGGTATTTCCAGTATCGACGCACAATTACGAACTTCGCTATTGGCTGGCAGCCGGTGGAATTCACCCAGGCTATTACGCGCCGCACCGCGGTGATACTTCAGGCACAGTCGATGCGGAAGTACTACTTTCTGTAACCCCACCACCACAGATGCCTGCAACTCTTGAAGCCGGAACGATCTTCGGCTACTGCGTGGGCGAGCCCTGGAACCAGCAAGCGGTATTCAGGGGAATAGGCGTACCCGTCATCACAGATTACGAGATCTGGAAAAACAATCCCGAGAAGGTATTTGGTATTACACAGGAGTTTGCTGAGCAGTATCCCAATACCACTGTTCGTATAGTGAAAGCTTTGCTGCGAGCAGCGAAGTGGTTGGACGAGAACGACAATGCCAATCGTCCAGAAGCAGTAGAGATTCTTTCTCAAAGCCAATACGTCGGGGCAGACTACGAAGTTATCGCCAATTCCATGACGGGCACATTCGAATATGAGCGCGGCGATGAACGTGAAGTCCCCGACTTCAATGTGTTCTTTCGCTACTTCGCCACTTACCCTTATTACTCCGATGCCATCTGGTATCTCACTCAGATGCGTCGCTGGGGTCAGATTAGTGAGCCAAAATCGGACACCTGGTATGTGGAAACTGCGAAATCTGTCTATCGCCCGGATATCTATCAGCTAGCCGCCGAAGAACTGGTTAAGGAGGGTTACCTTAACCCACAAGACTTTCCTGATTTCACCACTGAGTCAGGATTTCGTCCACCCCAGGATGATTTTCTTGACGATGTTATCTTCGATGGCAGCAAACCCAACGAGTATCTTGAATCGCTAACGATTGGCCTGAAGGATGAAATCCTCTAGGCCAGCATATCTCTGGAATAAGCATCATGAGTGACATTTCCATCGTAAAAGGCCAGTTCATGAAATCTGTTGATTGGCCAAGCTATTTGAACAAGAAAATTGTCAAGATTCTTCGCCCTATGTTCCTCTCGTGTTTTGGAATTGGCGTGTTCCTTATGCTTTGGCAGGCAGCAGCAGGCAATATCGAAACCTCACTCGGTCAGTTTCCTGGACCAGTGCAGGTTTGGGAACAAGTAAAGAACCTTCACGGCGACTACTACCGGGAGAAGGAGCGAGAAGCGGCATTCTATCAACGACAGGAAGAACGCAATGCCGCGCGTCTGGCTGAAGATCCGAGCGCTCCAGTCCGTATTCGGGAATACACCGGCCAACCTACGTTCCCCGGGCAAATATTCACTAGCCTCTACACGGTTGCCGTAGGCTTTTTTATTGCGACGATTATCGCCATTCCTCTGGGAGTAGTTTGTGGTTTGAGTGATGCGGTATATCGAGCTATTAACCCGATAATTCAGATATTCAAACCCGTATCGCCTTTGGCCTGGTTACCGCTGGTAACCATGGTTGTCAGTGCTCTCTATGTCAGTGAAGACCCTGTGTTTGATAAAGCGTTTCTTAATTCCGCATTCACCGTAGCACTTTGCTGCCTGTGGCCAACAGTAATCAATACCACTGTAGGCGTTGCTTCGATAGATCGAGACCTGGTCAATGTCAGCAGAGTGATTCAACTTCCTCCCATGCGTCACGTGCAGAAAATTGTGCTTCCTTCAGCAGTACCCATGATATTCACCGGCCTGCGTCTTTCCCTTGCAACGGGCTGGATGGTATTGATCGCTGCAGAAATGCTTGCTCAAAACCCCGGGCTCGGGAAATTCATCTGGGACGAATTCCAGAATGGCAGCTCTAATTCCCTGGGTCGCATTATGGTTGCCGTATTAGTAATCGGCTTTATTGGATTCTTACTCGACAAGTTAATGCTGTTGATTCAGAAGAAAGTTAGCTGGGACAAACAAGCGGTCTTACGCTAGGAGATTCTAAAATGAGTCCGTTTCTGGAACTAAGCAAGGTTGGTATCGAATTTAGAACGGAGAGCGGAACATTCCGTGCTTTAACCGACGTCAATCTTAAAATAAATAAAGGCGAATTTGTTTCGCTCATAGGTCATTCCGGCTGCGGCAAGTCCACCGTGCTCAATATTGTGGCTGGTCTGCATTTGGCCACTGAGGGCGGAGTTATTTTGTCTGGCAAGCAAGTAGTGGGACCAGGACCTGATCGGGCAGTCGTATTCCAGAATCACGCACTATTGCCCTGGATGAGCGTGTACCAGAATGTGGAACTGGCGGTGAAACAAGTTTTCAGAGGTAAGAAATCTTCCGCTGAAATCAAGGAGTGGATCTATCACAACCTTGAGCTAGTACACATGGGACACGCCAGCAGCAAGATGCCACACGAATTGTCTGGCGGAATGAAGCAAAGAGTCGGTATTGCCCGCTGCCTCGCAATGCAACCCCAGGTTCTTCTCATGGATGAGCCGTTTGGAGCGCTGGACGCACTCACTCGAGCTCATCTTCAGGATTCCCTGATGGAGATACAGAATGATCTGGGCAATACCGTCATCATGATCACCCATGATGTTGATGAGGCAGTATTGCTTTCTGATCGCATCGTAATGATGACAAATGGGCCATCCGCCACAATCGGAGAAATACTGGGCGTTACGCTGCAGCGACCACGAGATCGCCTGGCTCTGGCGGAAGATCCTGAATTCAATCACATCCGTCAGCAGGTTTTGCGATTTCTCTATGACAAACAGAAATTGCCTTCGATTACCCCGCACGCAGCAGGAAAAAAAACTGACACCAACGAGAATAAGGTGGCGTGACTATGCCAAGGCTTCTGATCATTGGCGCGGGCATGGCCAGTGCTCGTCTGCTACAGCATTTGATTAAGTTTGAGCATGGGTTCGAAATCGAGTTAATCGGCGAGGAAGAGTTCCCAAATTACAACCGCATCTTATTATCGACGATGCTAGCCAAAGGCTGTGATAGCAATGGGTTACAACTACTGGAACCAGATTGGTACAAACAGCACAACATATCCCTGAAAACTTCTGAGACAGTTTCCAAAATTGATACCAGAAATCAGTTGATATCAACGGACAAGAGACAGGCGGTTCATTACGACGCACTCGTTATAGCGACGGGTTCTTCGCCCTTTATTCCTCCTATTAAAGGAGTAGATAGCCCACATGTTTGTACATTCAGAAACCTCAAGGATCTCGAAGCAATCCGCAAATATGCCCGCCCCAGAGGTCACACCACAGTAATAGGTGGCGGGTTGTTGGGCCTCGAAGCCGCCGTTGGTTTACTCACTCTTGAACAAAAAGTCACAGTGATCAATCGCGAATCCTGGTTGATGCCTCGTCAATTGGACGACATAGCCGCAGGTCTGCTACAGCAAAATCTGGAACGTCGAGGAATCGAATTTCGACTGGGTGTGACTCCCATAGAAATACATTCTGATTTGTCCGGATCCAAATCGGTCGAACTCTCTGACGGAGAGAAGCTTGCTACTGACATGATAGTCATTTCAGCAGGTATCTCCCCTAACAGATCCCTCGCTGAATCCGCTGGCATAGCATGTGATCGCGGCGTGCTCGTGAATGAGCACCTGGCAACCAATATTGAGAATATCTACGCGATCGGTGAGTGCTGCCAATTTGAAGGCGCGCTATTCGGCCTTGTAGACCCCGTCTACAGACAGGCAGAGATCCTTGCCAGATCGCTTTGCAAGCAATCCGGCCCGGGATTTATTCACAAGGAAGTAGCTACCGAATTGAAAATTGCAGGCCTCGAGGTGGTATCGGCTGGCACACTGCCCTACCCCGAAGATAGCCAGCAGCAAGTACTTATTGATCAAAATACTCAGACTTATCGCCGTCTGGTATTCCGGAAAGGGAAACTCATTGGATATCTGCTGATTGGCGACTCCCGATACAAATCCACCTATCGGCAATTTCTTGATTCCGACCAAGAAGTCTGCAGTACCGATTCGAAAATTATGTTTGCAGATATTCCAACCCTTTATGCATCAGCAAACGAAGCCGTCACTGCATCAAAATAAGGAAATGAGAGAGAGTATGAGCACTCGCAGAATCGTAGTAGTCGGAAACGGTATGGTAGGGCACCACTATGTGGAGCAGTTGACTGCATTGCCCGAACAATTCTCGATTACAGTTATCGGCGCCGAACCTCGGCCCGCCTATGATCGCGTCCATTTGTCTGAAGTATTCTCTGGAAGCAATCCAGAGGATCTGGCGCTTACCACTCGCGAGCACTATTCCGATTTGGGAGTTCAGGCAATATTCGGTGATGAAGTCATGGCTATTGACCGTGATGAAAAATCTGTACGCACAAGTAACGGCAGGACATTCGAGTACGACAAGCTAGTACTGGCTACAGGCTCCTACCCTTTTGTCCCGCCTATTCCCGGAGCTGATCACGATAATTGCCTGGTATACCGAACTATTGATGATCTGGGCATGATCAAAGCAAAAGCCAGTACAGCGAATTCAGCGGTGGTGATCGGCGGAGGCTTACTAGGACTGGAATGTGCGAACGCTCTAAAAAACCTGGGTCTGGAAACCCATGTAGTGGAATTTGCTCCGGGTCTGATGAATCAACAACTCGATAGCCGTGGCAGCGACTTACTAAGTAAGCTAATTGGAGAGCTTGACGTCAAAGTACACACGAGCAAAGCAACCCAGCGCATAGTCAAAGGAAAGGAAACCGCTCTGCGCCTTGAATTTGCAGATCAATCAGAGCTCAACGTAGATCTGGTGGTATTTTCTGCAGGGATACGACCCAATGACAGCCTCGCCAGGTCTGCCGCACTAGAAGTGGGTGAGAGAGGCGGTATTGTAATTGATTACCACTGCCGTACCAGCGACTCCAACATCTATGCGATCGGCGAATGTGCCTTATTCGGGAATCAAATCTTCGGCCTGGTAGCACCGGGCTATCGCATGGCAGAAGCCGCTGTCAGCCAACTTACCGACGAGAAAATCCCTTTTCAGGGAGCTGACATGAGCACCAAGCTCAAGTTGCTTGGTGTAGACGTGGGATCAATCGGAGATTCCCGAGGTCTCAATCCTGAATCCGCCATGAGATTTGAGTACACCAACGAGAAAGAAGGAATCTACAAGCGACTGAATGTATCAGCGGATGGCAAGATGCTACTTGGTGCTGTTTTGGTCGGAGATTGCTCCGACTACGACATGTTGCTGCAGTACTATCTGAACTCCATGGAGCTGCCAGCGTCACCGGACACCCTTATTCTGCCCAATGTCGGTGAAGTACCCATGCTGAGTGCCGATGCACTACCACTGACAGCAACAATATGCTCATGCCACAACGTCACCAAATCCGGCATCCTCAACGCCATGGATGGAGGTGCGCTTTCGCTCATGGACGTAAAAATCGCCACGGCAGCCAGCACAGGTTGCGGAGGTTGCGCAGCCTTATTGAAGTCCGTGGTGGATAGCGAACTTGCTCAACGCGGAGTTGAAGTCAATAACCATCTATGTGAGCACTTTGCTTTCTCTCGTCAAGAGCTTTTCCATATTTGCAAAGTAGAGGGTATTGATAGTTTTCAGGAGCTGCTGAACAAGCAAGGTCAAGGTCGAGGGTGCGATATCTGCAAACCTGCTGTTGCCTCCATACTAGCCTCGCTGTGGAATGACTATGTGCTCAAAGACCAGCATGTAGGCCTGCAGGATACCAACGACACCTTTCTTGCCAACATGCAGAAAGACGGCACTTATTCTGTAGTGCCCAGAATACCAGGCGGTGAGATTACTCCACAGAAACTCGCAGTCATCGCCAATGTAGCCATGGAATTTGACCTCTATACCAAAATAACTGGCGGTCAGCGCATCGATTTATTTGGCGCCAGAATTAATGAACTTCCTGAAATCTGGCAACGCCTGGTCGAAGCGGGTTTCGAAACTGGCCACGCCTACGGAAAGGCACTTCGTACGGTGAAATCCTGTGTCGGAAGCACCTGGTGTCGTTATGGCGTACAAGACAGTGTAGGCATGGCGATCTTCATTGAAAATCGCTACAAGGGTGTACGCTCGCCCCACAAGATCAAGTCCGCCGTTTCCGGTTGCACGCGAGAGTGTGCAGAAGCGCAATCCAAAGATTTCGGAGTTATCGCCACTGAAAACGGTTGGAATCTTTATGTTTGTGGCAATGGAGGCATGCGTCCTCGCCATGCCGACCTGTTTGCCACAGATCTGGACGATGAAACCCTGATTCGATACATCGATCGTTTTCTGATGTTCTATATCCGCACGGCGGACAGATTGCAGCGCACCTCTGTCTGGTTGGAAAACCTGGAGGGTGGATTGGACTACCTCAAGGCAGTGGTCATTGAAGACAAACTAGGCATCACAGATGAACTCGAGAAACAAATGGAGTCTCTGGCTGGCACCTACCAGTGCGAATGGCGCACTACGATTGAGGACCCACAACGTCTCAAACGCTTCCGTCAGTTTGTTAATGCAGACAGGGATGACACAGAAGTGGTCTTCGTTCGAGAACGCGGACAGCGGCGTCCAGCACGAGATGAAGAAAAAGTATCATTACAAAACGACTCAGTAAAACTGGTGAGTTGAGGGAACAATCATTGGAACTACAGCGCAAGGAATTTGAATCAATGGATACTGTGAGGGTTTTATGCAGTGAAGATGAACTGGTGGAAGGTAGTGGAGTTTGCGCCTTCTATTCCGGCCCATATGGCGAGCGACAAATAGCCATCTTCTTCCTGCCGGATGAAAAACGCAAAGTCTACGGATTGGACAACTTCGATCCGATCGGTCGCGCCAATGTCCTGTCGCGGGGAATCGTCGGCGATATAGACGGCGAGCTTGTAGTTGCATCACCACTATATAAGCAACATTACTCACTCAAGTCAGGACAATGCCTTGAAGATGCATCAGTAAAAGTGCCAACTTACTCAATAGAGCTAAAAGAAGGCCAGGTCATTCTTCTCGCCTACGAGTAACCCGCAACGTGAATCGCCCAGCCACTACCACAAAGTGTACTACATGCCCCTACTGCGGAGTTGGTTGTGGAGTGAGCGCAGAAATCGTTGGCAATAACTTGCTGGCTGTAGCTGGCACTGAAAATCATCCGGCCAATTTCGGTCGACTCTGCGTAAAAGGTGCTGCACTTGCCGACTCATTGGCAGCAGATTCCCGCTTATTGCATCCGGTTTTAAATGGTAGACGAGTTGATTGGGATATAGCTCTCGACGAAGTTGCCATGCGGTTTCGGAAAACAATCGAGCAACATGGTCCCGATTCAGTTGCATTCTACTTGTCCGGTCAATTGCTGACTGAAGACTATTATGTAGCGAACAAGCTAATGAAAGGCTTTATTGGCTCTGGCAATGTGGATACCAACTCACGTTTGTGCATGGCCTCCGCCGTTTCCGCATACAAACGCGCCTTTGGAGCCGACGCTGTTCCATGTAGTTACGAAGACCTAGAGCTGGCAGATCTCATAATTCTGGTGGGGTCCAATGCTGCATGGACACATCCGGTGCTTTATCAGCGAATGCTTGCCGCCAAACAGAATCGACCTCAGATGAAGATCGTTGTAGTCGATCCCAGATACACGGCGAGTTGTGAATTGGCCGATTTGCACCTGTCACTTCAACCTGGTAGCGACGCATTTCTGTTCAATGGTCTATACAACTATCTATTAGGCGAAGGACTGATTGACCAGACCTTTATCGAGAACCACTGCGTCGAATTCGAAGCAACATGCAAATCCTCCGCTCAATTGAACATCCAGAGGGTAGCCGAAATTACCGGAATCGAAGAGGAATTGATTCAACAATTTTATGACCTGTTCGCCAATACCGAGAAGACAGTCAGCTTCTATTCCCAGGGTGTCAATCAGTCGGCCACCGGCACCGACAAATGTAATGCAATTATCAATTGCCATTTGCTCACCGGACGGCTTGGCTATCCAGGTAGTGGTCCTTTCTCTATCACAGGACAGCCGAACGCTATGGGTGGCAGGGAGGTTGGTGGTCTTGCAACACAGCTAGCAGCGCATATGGATTTCACACCAGAGAACGTGAATCGCCTGCAGCGTTTCTGGAAATCAGAGAATGTCGCCGACAAGCAGGGTTTGCGCGCCGTGGAACTATTCGAGGCGATGGATCGCGGGGAAGTGAAAGCTATCTGGATAATGGCAACCAATCCGGCAGTCAGCCTACCCGACTCCAGGCTGGTACGACGTGCGCTGTCTAGGTGCGATTTTGTTGTGGTATCAGACTGCATGCTGAACACCGATACAAATAACTACGCCAACGTGCTTTTGCCCGCCGCTGGCTGGGGAGAGAAAGATGGGACGGTTACCAATTCAGAGCGACGTGTTTCCCGCCAGCGTCAACTACTCCCATTTGCAGGCGAAGCACGACCAGATTGGCAGATACTCACCGAGGTTGCGCAAAGAATGGGGTTCAGTGCAGCTTTTGACTATAAGAATGCACGGGACGTGTTCGTAGAACATGCTGCCCTGAGCGGCTTCGAGAATGATGGGCAACGGGCATTCGATATTAGCGCCTTGTCACAGCTAGATGCGACTGGCTATGACGAGCTACAGCCTCTCCAATGGCCCATAAACAATAAATTCCCTGCAGGTAGAAAACGGCTGTTTGAAGATCGCCTATTTTTCACCCCCGACAAGAAGGCTCGATTCGTCCCGGTAGAAGCGAAATTGCCCGCGACTAAAATTAGCAGTCGCTTTCCACTTACTCTCAATACAGGCCGCCTGCGTGATCAGTGGCATACCATGACTCGCACTGGCACCAATCCTAAACTGTTAACCCACAAGGACAGGGTTAGCGTTACCCTCAATCAGGCAACAATGGACAACTATGCAATTGCGGAGGGTGATCTCGTGCGCATCAGCAGTGCGCAAGGCAATGTCACGCTTCCAGTGGAACGCGATGATCGCATGCAGAATGGGCATGTATTTATCCCGATTCACTGGACTGATCAATTTAGCAGAAACGCCTGCGTCAGCAATTTACTCTCAAATCGAGTAGATAGCGTATCTGGACAGCCTGAAAGCAAATTCGAACACGTTCTACTGGAGACAATAGAGACAGCAGCTTGGTCGAGCGTGGTATGCACTACAGAACTGGATTGCCAACATTTCGACTACTGGCTGAAAGTCCCGGTGCATGGCGGGGTTCGCTACGAAATCGCTGAATTCAAATCTTCCAAATCCGGGAAGCTGGAGAACTTGATCAGTGCACTCAAGGTCAAATTGCCGGGCACTCATTGCATTGAATTTCGCAATGAATCCAGCAATGAGATTCGCCAACTCTGGCATGTGAATGGCGAAGTCCAGGGCGCCATGTTCAGCGGCAAAGAGCTGTCCTGCCTACCCGACCCGTCCTTTCTCAACAGCTTGTTGGAAAAAAGGGAACCCACGCCGTGGATGTTGTTAGCTGGCGAATACTACAACCAGGAAGACAAGGGGCCGCAGATTTGTAGTTGCTATGAGGTTGGCGCAGCTACCATATCAAAGGCAATCGCTGAAGGTTGTGATTCTATAGAAGCGTTGGGCGAGAAGCTTCGTTGCGGAACGAATTGTGGATCCTGCATCCCGGAACTCAAATCATTATTACGTGAAACGGCTCTCGGTTCCGCAGTCGAGGCAAAGAAAGCCAGGATTGACTAACCTTTCGAGCACGCAGCCTACCCTGGCTCGGAATCATTGATCACAATCATCCAAAAAACCATCCTCTGTATCAATGCCAGCGCCGGATCCCTTCAGGAACCCAGGGCGCTGTGCAATAAATAAGCGTTGATGTGCTAGCGACGAACTGCGATAGCCTGAATCTCAAACCGCGCATCAAACAACAGGGTCCCTGCACCAATGAACGCCCGTGCAGGGAATACATCGGTGAAGTACGTGCGATAGACCTCATTGAACACAGCATAGTGCTCCACGTCCGAACAGAAAATCTGTACGTACACCAGATCGTCCATAGTCATGCCAGCCTCTTCCAGAGTACCCTGGATTGCGTTTAACACATTGCGGGCTTCCTGGGCCGGGTCCGCAGGTGGCGCACCATTTTCGACACCCAGCATACCGGAAATGTAGAGCGTATCGTCGGTAAGCACTGCACCACTGAATGGCGAGCCAGTGCCACCTGCCCGGCTTGGGTTGATGTATTCCCGGTCCTGGGCGCCAGCGACTTGTGCGCTGCAGAACAGTACGGATGCCAATGCGATGGTCAGCGCGTGCAGGTACTTCTTTCTCATCGTGAGATTCTCCTGGAGAGTAAGTGTTAAGTCGCTCCGATTCTCACTGAAATATCGCCATATTAAAAGTGAGAAAAGTTGCTTGCCAATACTACTGTATTTGTATACAGTATTTTGACTGTCGGGGTTGACGCGAGAATGCTGGCCGGAATTGCTGCGGACTGCACCAGAATTGACGTCAATGTTAGCAATGCGCGAGATTCATGTGACTTTCATATTCGTTCTATGTGAGATCCATGAGAGGCTCATGCTCATGAGAGACTCATGAGAGCCTTATGAGAGACCCATGAGAGACCCATGAGAGACCCATGAGAGACCCATGAGAAATTGCTACCAGCAGCAAGATAGAAGCAAAGACGCGGCACAGGATCAGCTCATATAAGACTGCTGATCCCGTAATTGCCTGTAATACAAGGAATTAGAATGGCTGAACGCTGCTCATGGCCGGGTGAAGACCCTCAATATATCGCCTATCACGACGAGGAGTGGGGCGTTCCCGTGCATGACGACCGCCTCCTGTTTGAGTTCCTCTGTCTCGAAGGACAGCAGGCCGGGCTTAGCTGGATCACCATTCTTAGAAAACGCGAGCACTACCGAAAGTGCTTCAAGAATTTCGACATCGACCGGGTCGCCCGATTAACTGACAAGACCATCGAGAAACTGCTGTTGGATACCGGGCTGGTACGCAATCGCCTGAAGCTGTATTCCATTCGCAGCAACGCCCTGGCGACACAGCAGGTGCAGAGAGATGCAGGCAGTCTAAATGACTACCTCTGGTCCTTCGTGGATGGCAAACCCATTGATGGCAAGCGGCGGCAATCTGGTGATGTGCCGGCCAGTACGGCCCTGAGTGATGCCATGTCAAAGGATCTGAAGAAGCGTGGTTTCAAGTTTGTTGGCAGCACCATTTGCTACGCCTTCATGCAGGCAGCGGGAATGGTCAATGACCACACAGGTAATTGTTTTCGATACAAACAAGTGAAAAATCTGCGGTGATCGAAAGGAATCTGCTACCTTCTGCGCTTCGGCCTGAAGCCGTGGAGCTAGCCATAACGCTTGCAAGCCTGAAGATCACGCTTCGTTAATTATTGGAGAACCAATCATGATTGGATACGTCACACTAGGAACCAACGACCTCGAAAAAGCCGCCGCATTCTATGATGCCCTGCTGGGAGAACTTGGCGCCTCCCGTTTCATGGAAATGGACACCTTTATCGCCTGGGCGGTTAGCCCACAGCAGCCCGCGCTTTCCGTGTCACTGCCCTTCGACAAGAACCCCGCCACTGTCGGCAACGGCACCATGATTGCGCTGGGTGTAGACAGCACTGACAAAGTGGATGCTATCTACAAGAAAGCCCTGGAACTGGGCGGCACCGACGAAGGTCCTGCCGGCCCCCGTGGCGATACATTTTATGCTGGCTATTTCAGGGATCTGGATGGCAACAAGCTAAACGTTTTCTGCATGACCCAACCTTCTTAAACGGTCAACGATTTCGATAAAAGCCTTGAGATCGCGCAGATAGCTATCCGGACTCATCTCCCCAACCCTCCACTGCTACCACTTGAGTCCGGGTAGCTTTTTTAAGCCTATTCAGACCTGATTATTTCAGGCACAAAAAAAAAGCCCGTTCACAAAAGTGAACGGGCTTTTTTGATTGGACAATGGCTTGCTAGTTACCCTGCTCCACCACATTGCGCAGTACACCAACATTCTCAACTTCGACTTCGTACACGTCGCCGGGAGACAACGCCCGGGTGCTACCCATAGTACCTGACCAGATCATATCGCCCGGCTCCAGGGTGAAATACTTCGAGATATAACTCACCATCTCTTCCATGCCAAAGATCAGGTCGGCGCTATTCTCTGTCTGTACTACCTCGCCGTTGTGACGCCCGGTAATCTGCAAATTGTTGTAATCAATACCCCGCACCAGGTGAGGACCTACAGAGTTAAATCCACGGCTGCCCTTCGCACGCACCCACTGGATATCACCGCCCTGCCAGGCACGTTCACTGACATCATTACCTGCAGTCACACCGAAGATGTAGTCGGCGGCTTCTTCCACTGGCACGTTCTCCGCACGCTTGCCAATGATGATGGCCATTTCGGCCTCGTAGTGCAGATTGCGTGATTCTTCGGGGCGAACGATAGGATCTTCCGGACCGATAATTGAGCTGGCCGGAATGATAAACAGCCCCGGGTATTCGGCAGGCTCTCCGGAGATGTGGCTGCGAAAGTTAAAAGCCGTCATGAAGACGAGGTTAGGGTCGACAGGCGCGTGCAGTTTCACACTATCGATTGCGTGGGTAAGGCCGGTATGGTGCATGGTCTCATAAGGCGCACCACCCAACTGCCAGATCTCTTGCCCATGCACCATGCCCCAGAACACATCACCGTTGTTCATCGAGTAACGAACAAATCGCTCGTCTTCCTGCCCATGGCTGAGCCCGCTAAGCAAAACAAACGTGGATGCCAAAATGGCAATAGCATTCTTCATTTCATTACTCCTGTTGAAGACTTTAAGAATTATTTTGCATCAGGACGAAAAAGGCTCGGGAAGAGCCGCTTGAGATATCAGTCGTCCGCCTCACGCTGCAGCCGCGCGTAAGCAATGGAGTTCATCTCATGACTGCGATTGCCAAACACCACTTTGTGCAGGGTGTCCTCGATATCGGACTTGTATTCATCAGCGTGCAGATAGGCACTGACGTAACCGTCGGTAGGATCAAGAGCAAGCTGCCGCAGGTCCAGACGGTGATCTTCGGTGATAATGATTACGGGGGTGGGGCTGCGCAATGGACTGCGATTTTCCTGGGCGCGCATATGGAACAGGAACTGATCCCTGGGTTTCTTGTAACTATTCCACCCAGTAATCACACAGGCCAATTGATTGGTCAGCCAACCAAAACCACGATCGTACTGCCGCAGCACTTCCAGCGCATTGGTTTCATTATAGGTATTGATCGTCGTATAGAGACCGGTTTGCCCGATAATCTTGGAACACTCATCGACCAGCGTGTTATTGAGATCGTAGAGTAAAACTACTGGTTTCACAGCGGAACTGCCCCGGCTTAGCTGTTACGAAATTCTACATTTGTTGTTATTGGATCGCGGGTAGTGCGGGTTTCATTGGCAGCCACCTGCGAATCTTCGTAGCCGAAGCTTATCCCGAATAGTATTTTCGTTCCATCCTGAATATCGAACGCCTCTCTCACCATATCCGGGTAGTTGCGCATGGTTCCCATGGGACAGCTATGCAGCCCAAACGCCACCATAGTCAGCATCAGGGTCTGGGCCCACATACCCACATCGATAGCGACGGTCGTACCAAATTTGGGGTCCATGCCAATAAAGGCGATATACGGGGCATCGAAAAACTCGAAGTTACGCAGCACAGCACGCATGCGCCCTTCCTTGTCACCCCGCTCAATCCCCATCTTCGAGTACAAAGCCACTGCACACTCAACCTGTCGCCGGCGATAGTCATCAACAAAATCCCCGCGATACTCATAATCCGGATTCGGCGCCACGCCCCCGGCCGTGTTCGCCACCATCTCTTCACGCAAACGATCCTTCAAATCCCCTGAAGCCACATACACCTTCCACGGCTGCACGTTGCAATTGGAAGGCGCCTGCTGCGCTATCTCAAAAATCCGGTTCAAGGTCTCCTGCGGCACTTCCTTATCCAGATACCCCCGCACCGAGCGACGAGAATAGATCGCGTCAATCAAACTCATCTGCGGATCACCAACCAATGCCCCTTTTACTTCACTCAAAACAACCCCCAAAACACAAATTCACAACAATAAAATTCAATCAATCAATCAATCAATCAATCAATCAATCAAGAAAAAGACTCACACCCCGAAAGAAAATGTCTCACAGAAGAAAAAACCCCTAAATCACATTCTCCAAAACGTGTGCTCCCGGCTCCTCTTTTTGTTCACAGTGGTGCTGAACGAGGAGCCGCGCAGGCGAATAGGCAATATCGCTTCCGGCATCCATGCCTCACGCGATAGTAGTACATCCTGTACCTCACCTTACGGTAGGCGCAGCCTTTCACCGAGCACGCGACGAAGTGCAGCGCCGCTGTGGGCAAAACACCACCAACCCAAAAACCTACATCATCAGAAGCAAACAAAGACACTGAAACACATCAACAAGAATCCCTGCTAGCTAAGAATCCGGCCCCCATCAACATCAACAGTAGTGCCGGTAACAAACCCATTATTCATAACAAACAAAATCCCCGAAGCCACCTCTTCAGAAGTCCCAGCTCTTTTAATCAAATGCGTAGCCGTCATCCCATTCAGTTTCTCTTCTTTCTCATCACCAAAATGATCAAACATGGCCGTATCAACAGTCCCCGGCGAAACCACATTAACCCGAATAGGTGCCATCTCCACCGCAAGACACCGCACCAGGTTTTCCACCGACGCCCCTACACAACTCAATGGTGACTGCCCGGGCTTAATTTTCCGTGCAGGTGAACCACTCACCAGGGTAATCGCCCCATCATCGGCGAGATACGGTGCACCAACCCGAACCACATTGCAGTATCCCCAGAGCTTGTCATAAGCCGCCTGGAATTGTTCCTGGGTCTGTTGCAGGAAAGGCTTGAGGGTGCGTTCACCGCCCACCGCCGCGGAAACCAGATGATCGATCGTGCCCACCTCCCGGAAAATTGCATCCAGCGCCTCGGCGTCATGAGTATCTGCCTGCCGCACTTCGACCTTGCCTCCAGTCTCTGCTTTGGCTTTTTCAATATGGGCTTCGGAGCGTCCTGCAGCCCAAACCTGCGCACCCTGTTCTGCCGCTGCTTTTGCCGCCGCCAGACCGATGCCCGCCGTTCCACCGATGATGACCACTTTCTTGCCTGTGAGATTATTCATTATTTGTTCTCGCTCCCTCGTTGCGTTTCTGGTTCAAGATATTTACAAGATAGTTAAAAAATTCTTCCCGGATTTAGAATTCCCCTGGGATCCAGTGTGTTCTTCAAGGCCCTCATGAGGTTTATTTCTGCCTCGCTTTTGCTGTACGGCAGAAAAGGTTTCTTCATCATCCCGATGCCATGTTCAGCAGACACCGAGCCATTGAGTTCCTGGATAAGTCTATAGATTACCTCATCGATTTCGAGGTGGAGCTTTCTCGTTTCTTTCCCCACATTGATGATGATATGCACATTGCCATCACCGATATGGCCAAACAGACCCATCACGGCATCAGGCCACTTGTCCCGTAATCGACGCTCTACTTCTTCGCCGAAGTAACCCATGTCGGCAATTTCCAGACTGACATCGTAGGCGTGCATGTATCCCACACCCATAACCTCGGCCGCGCCATCCCGCACGGCCCAGAGCTTGGCAATTTTGTCTGCGCTATCCGCGATTATGGCGTCGCCCGCGATACCTTGGTTGATCACGGCTTCCAGCGCGCTTAAAAAGAGCTCCTGATCCTGCACCTGGTTTGAGCCCATACTCTCTACCAGCACATAGAAGTCATAATCGTTCGGCAGGGGTACACTGACATGGGGAACCTTGTCCTCAATCAAGCGGTAAGTGTTGTTCCAGATCACCTCGAAGGCTGAAAGATTCGCCCCCAGCGCACTCTGCAGATTCACCAACAACGCAGTCACACTGTCGAAGTCCTTCAACCCGCAAAATGCCACTGACTGGCTCAATGGCTTGGGGGCAAGCTTCAGGACGGCCTTGCAGATAATGCCCAGCGTACCTTCGCTGCCGATAAAGAGTTGCTTCAGGTCGTATCCCGTATTGTTCTTGCGAAGTTTGTGCAGACCTTCGATGACGGTACCATCCGCCAATACCGCTTCCACTCCCAAGACCAGGTCACGGGTCATGCCATAGCGAATCACCCGGTTGCCGCCCGCATTGGTGGATAGATTGCCACCAATCGTACAACTGCCCCTGGCGCCGAGATCCAGAGGAAACAACAGTCCGTGCCCGTCCGCCTGCTCCTGTATGGTTTGCAGCTCAACGCCAGCCTCCACGGTCATGGTGGAGGTAAGCGGATCTACCTCAATCACGCGCTTCATGCGCTCGAAGCTGAGGGCGATTTCTCCGGCCATGGGCGCTGCTGCCGATACCAGCCCCGTAAGCCCTCCCTGTGGTGCCACGGGTTGGCCTGCCTGATGACAAAGGGCCATAATTTCAGACACTTGCAGAGTAGATTCGGGGCGCAGCAACAAGGGTGGCGCAATTGACCTTGCTCCCATCCAGTCACGGTAATTGCGTTCCTCTATACCATCACCTTCGCGAAAGCCGCTGGGGCCAACGACTTCCTTCAATTGTTCCAGCAAAGAGGGTTGTATGGGCTCTACCATGGGTCAAATCTCACAGAAATTATGCAATCAGGAAACCGCGGCGATGTTATCATAGGCGCCGCAGGCATGATTTTGGCGCCCGGCGCCACGGTTTCATTCATAACAGTTTTCCAGGCGAAGCTCAGGAGTCGAATATGACCACCACACTCAAATTCATTACAGCTACTTCCCTGCTGACACTTCTCAACGCCTGTACCTGGGTACAACTCAGCAGCGCCGGTGAAGGCGTTGAAATACGTACTGCGGCCCAGGTCGCCAATTGCGAGCGCCTCGGCGTCGCCAGCTCCACAACCATGGATCGTTTGTTGGTAGTAGACCGCAACAACGAACGACAGCAGGAAGAACTCTATACCCTGGCCCGCAATGAAGCAGGCTCCATGGGAGGCAATGCTGTTGTGGCTGTCACTAATGTGACCAATGGCCGCCAGCGATTTGAAGTCTATAGCTGCCCGGATAATCGCGCGAATCGATAAACTGCGCCTGGCTGTAGAGTAGTCCTTGCCAATCCGCAGGAGCTACTCTCGGAAAATTGATTGCGTCAACGCCCTACTGTCTGACCTTAGTAGTAATGACATCAATTTTTACCCTACTCTGTCCCGGCTCTCAGCCTATTTCTGATAGCGACTCGGTACTCCATCTATTACTATCCTGATAGCTAGCACCACCCCTGACGCAGTAAGAACAATTCCTGATTTGGACTACCCCCATACAGGTACATAGGAAAGTCGCTTGGCGTTCATTGAACCGAACGCAGCATTCAAACGACCATGACTGACAACAACGAGAAACAGCATGGACCAGATACTCATCTCACTAAGCCGGGCCTTTGAAAAGGCGCCTAACCAGGTATTGCGCTTCAAAGCGTTTGTTCTCAGCGGCCTGCTGATCACGACTGCACTGATGGTATGGGGAATCTTCACCCGCACCGAACTGGACATGACCACTGACAGCTTTCTTGATCAGGGTGACCCGGCCATGTTCGCCCTGAATGAATACCGACGCCAGTTTGGCAGCGATGACTCGGTGTTTCTCGTCTATCGCGCAAAAGATGGTGATGTGTTCTCTCGTGAATCACTCACTGCCATCCAAAATCTCACCAACGACCTCCGCTTCTGGCAGGAACTTGACCCAGCAGACTACCCCGAAACTGTTAATGGCTTTGAGCTGGACTTCAGTGAGCTGAACCACATTCGGCGAGTGCAATCCATTGCCAATATTCGCTTTCAGGAAAATGTTGGCGACTCCCTGTTATCGAATCGGCTGGTGCCAACGGAACTTCCTGAATCGGCAGATGAACTCGCCCGGTTAAAGCAGCGAGCACTGGAACAGGAAGACTATTTACTGGCTTTCTATTCCGCCGATGCGCGTTATGGCGCATTGATGATCCAGACCGATTTCGGCGCGCAACCAGTGGAGGACTATGTGCCCGCCGTGGATTCCAGTGAGATTGCATTGGACGACAGCTTTCTGGATTTCTCCGACTTCGATGACAGCGCCGCCGGGGGTTTTGTCGAGCTGGAATTCGATGAATCAGCGGAAATTCAGGAAATCAATTTTCAGCCCACCGACATGCTGGGCTATACCGCCTTCCACACTGCAACCAAAGCCATCTACGAGAGTTATTCCGAACAGTTTGATTTCTATCCTGTCGGCAATCCGCCGATGATGGATTATATGCTGGAGACCCTGCTGCAATTGCAGACGCTTGGCATCGTGATGGTGCTCATCTTTACGCTGTTGCTGTGGATTCTGTTCCGCTCTTTCAGCGCCGTGGTCTGGCCTATGGTGACAATCGCAGCCAGTATGGCCTGGACCTGGGGCATAACGGTGTGGCTGGGTGTCACGGTATCGAACATGATTGCACTCACCGTTTTGCTGGTATTTGCGGTGGGTATCGCCGATTGTGTGCACGTGATGAGCGCCTATTTCACTTTCCGGCGCAGTGGCGAAGAGCACTATAAAGCCCTGTCGCTGGCTTACGGCAAGACAGGTCTCGCCATCCTCGTTACAACCATTACCACCATGAGCGGCGTGCTTGCGCTTACCACATCAAATCTGGCTCCCATTTTCGTGTTCGGCATGATGTCAGCGTTTGGTGTGGTCATGGCCCTGTTTTTCACCATTATCCTGCTGCCTATACTCCTCGATATCTGGCACCCCGGCGCCCCCAGCGAGGAAGATGCCACCTGGGCTGACAAGGTTGGACTCTGGTGGAAGCAGCTTTATATCGGCAAACAACTCGCCATCGCGGTCATCTATATTTCGGCAGTCTTCCTGCTGCTCGGGGTAGGCGTTGGCAGCTATATCGCGCTGATTTCTTTCCTTACCTACGTCGTGGTCAATTGGCAGCACCAGATTCTCAGCTACGTTCCCTATATCGTGGCCAAACGCCCGCTGGTCATCATGCTGAGCTTCTTCACTGCCCTGGGAATCTGCGCCTATGGTACGAGCCTGATTCGTATCGATACCAACATGACGGAACTACTCAGGGAAGAAAATCCCATGCGCCAGGCCTATGAAATTGTCGATGACAATATGGCCGGTGCCATGTCCATGGTGGTGATGATCGACACCAACACCACCGATGGTTTGCTGAATCCGCAACTGCTGCAAGCCGTCGACACGATGCAGGATCGCATAGAGACCCGCTATGCCGACCAGGTATCGCGAACCAATTCCCTGGCGAATATCGTCAAGGACACTTACCAGATCATGAATGATGATGATCCCGCCTACTACCAGGTGCCAGATGACCAGCAACTCATTTCCCAGTTGCTCTACCTGTTCAACAGCGCCAATCCCGAAGATCGCCGGGCCCTGGTAAGCGATGATTACAGCCGTTCCCACATTACCCTGAATATCTATAACGCCGGCTCCTACGAGTATCAGCTATTCTTTGATGAAATTGGGCGTGATATCGACGAAATATTCGGCCCACTGGAAGCCGAGTTTCCGGAATTGGATGTTTACCTCACCGGCTCCATGGCACTCCTGATGCGCATGGCCGATGAAGTGGCCAACTCCCAGTTCAACAGTTTCGCACTGGCCATCGGCGTGATAAGTGTCATCATGATACTCACCCTGGGATCGCTGCAGGGCGGCATCATGGCCATGATCCCCAATCTCATTCCTGCCATGCTCAGTTTTGGCCTGATGGGATTGCTGGGTATCCCGCTCGATACCGATACCCTGCTCATTGCACCACTGATAATCGGTATCGCCGTGGACGATACCATCCATTTTATGACTCACTACCGGGTTGACCTGATAAGAACTGGCAGTATCAGTGAAGCACTGAAATCCACTATCCGGGATGTGGGTCAGGCGGTGATGTTTACCACCATGGTGCTGGGTCTCGGTTTTGCGCTGCTGAGTTTCTCGGACTATCTTGGCATGGCAAAAATGGGTTTCTTCGGATCAGCGGCAATCTTCGTCGCATTACTCTGTGATTTGTTCCTGATCCCAGCCATGATTATGATCTTCAAGCCTACTTTCGGCCAAAAAGACGCCGATACCCGAATAACTTTCATGGAGAAAGCCGCATGACTATGACGCCAATCCTGAACACACTGGCGCTGATGGTTACCTTCACGCTACCCGCAGTTGTACTCGCCCAGGAACTGACTGGCCGGGAGATCATGGAGCAGGTGGAGGACTATCAGCGAGCCACAACAGATTCGGCTTTCAATCGCATGCAATTATCCACCTGCCGTTTCGGTATCAAGGACAATCGCATAACCTGTGCTGAACGACCCCGCGTGAAAGCCATAGAATCGGTGGGCAAGAACTACGGCCCTGAACTTAAAGACACCAAGAGTATCGCTATCGTGCTGGAGCCAGCAGCAGAGCGGGGCATCGGCATGCTCAGCTACGCGTACGACGAAGCGGACCGGGACAACGAAACCTGGCTCTACCTCTCAGCCCTGGGCCGGGTGAAGCGTATCGCCAGTGGGAGTTCGGATGACGATACGGAACCTGCTTCGGTGTTCGGCTCCGAATTCACCACAGAAGACCAGGACACCGGCAAACTGGAAGAGTACGAGATCAATCTGCTGGAAGAAACTACAGAAGCAGATCGTGCCGTATGGAAAATCGAGATGATTCCCAATGAAGAACGGGCCCGCAAGTCACGTTACTCGCGCACCGTTCAGTACATCGACAAGGAGCGATTCGTGCCGTTAAAGGTAGAGATGTATGACCAGTATGACCGGGAAATAAAACGCCTGTTGGCATCACGTATCGAGTTTATCAATGACGTCTGGATGGCGCGCTCCCTGACCATGATGAACCTCGTAACAAATCGCCTCTCGAATATGGCAATCCTGGAAATTCATCTGGGTATCGATGTGGAAGATGAGTTCCTGACCACCAGAACGCTCACGGACGTGGCCTTCCGCGAAACTGAACTCGAAGATCTGCGGCAACAACTGCAATAAATTCATTATGAAGCTCCGGTACTACTTCCTGAGCAGCTTGCTACTCATCGGGCTGCCTGTGTTTGCACAACAGGATGCGCCAGTGGTCCTGGACCCAGACGTCAGTTTCGACCCGGGAGCAGACTTCGGTTTCGACGATGACCTCTTCGGCAACGCCTTCGATGACTACGCAGAGCCGGAGCAAGAATCCTGGTTCGATGATTTTACAATTCGTATCAGCCAGCAGTTTTCCGGACAGGTAAACAATCACGCCATCGACTTTGGAGCGCTGGGTTCCCTGCCCCGCCCTGCCGAGATGGAAAATAATCGCCTGCAATTCAATATTCGTTACCAGAATCCCTTCGCACCCGGTTGGCTGCTGCAGGGCAGTGCCTGGTATCGCGTGTATTGGGATCAGGACTATATGGCCGAAGGTGACAACAGCGACAACAATACTGAAGGCCAGTTAAATGAATTGTTTGTCCAGTACAGCAGCGGCTCCCACAGCTTCAAGTTTGGCAACCAGACCGTGGTGTGGGGTGAAACCGTGGGCAACTCGGTGCTGGATGTCATCAATCACACCGAGTTCAGGGACTTCACCATCATCGACATAGAAGATGCGCGTCTTAACCAACCCATGTTCATCTGGGACTATTTCGGCAACGACAACAGCAGTAGCTTCTCCAGCTTCTTAAACCTGTATCCCGAATTCAATCCGGCCCCGGTACGTGGCAGCCCCCTGTTCTTCGATCCCGGATACAACCTGCCTGACTATGACCGCAGCGGCAAAGTCTTGCTGGAAGCTGGCACCCAATGGAAAAAATCCTTCGAAGGCAGCGATATAGCCTTCATGGCGGCTTACCTCTTCGAGAATCAGTTGCGCTACGATCCACCGTCACCCGGAGAGGTGGATGCAAATCCTGACATCAATGACTTCCTCTTGCTCGGTTTCAGCGCCAATCGTGCGATTGGCCGGGTATTGCTGAACTTCGACCTGGCCTTCAGTCACAACATTCTGGCCAACAGCTTCGCTTTTCCGGGCACCAGTTCACTGGCTGCCCCGATCAATCTGCGCAAGGATCAAATCGGCACGTCGTTCGGATTCGAATACGCTATCGACAATGAACAGAACGTAAGCCTCGGAATACAGGCGCAGAAAATCCTGGATGAACGCGAAGGCCTGTTGCCCGGCCAGCAACTCGCGAACGAAGGGGTCTTTGGAAGCTGGCTCGTGCGTTACTCCAGCACCTTGCGAAATGGAGATTTGGTGCTCTCCTCAACCCTGCAAGGCGACCTCAAGGCGAATTCCTTCCTGGTTCTGTTTGGTGCCGATTTCACCGTGAATGACAACTGGTCACTAAGCGGGCAGATCATCAGCATCCACTCCAGCACGAACTCCCCCCTTGTGGTGTTTGATGAAGACTTACGCATAGGCACCACCCTCACCTACGCGTTCTGATCCCCCGCCTCTGGACGATAACTGGATTGGCGGGGGCTTCCATTCGCAGTTTGATGAATTAGACTGTGGTATCAGGAATATTCTTCCGATTGCCGAGGTCTAAGTCCCTATGAATTCCACAAGACTTACTATCTTCATTCTTGGCCTGCTGCTGATGCTCACGGCTTATCAGTTCTATTCCAATGACAGCCTCCAACAGCAACTTGATGACTATCAAGCTCATGTGAATCGACTGCAACAGGAGCTTGCTACTCATAGTGAGGATCAGGTGGCCTATGAGACCCAAATAAATCAACTGAAAAGGGAGGGTCAGACCCAGCTTTCCCGAATATCCAGCCTGGAAACAGAACTCGAGTTGGCCGAGGAAATGATTGACCCCGAGGTAGTGGCACTGGAACAGGAAATCCGCCAGCGGGTCATGCTGGAAGCTCGGGCCGAAAGCCAGCGCACGACCTCACGGGTAAATCTGGTGAAAGAGCTAAGCAGCCTCGATCCCATGGAAATGGCGCAACTCATGCAGATCCAGGGTCAATACGGCCGCTTCCTGCAATCTTTGAATGTAGATGATGAGCGCCTCGAAGCTATCACCGACGCCCTGATGAACCAGATTTCGGAACAAAATCAGCGTCGCCAGGAACTCCTGCAGGCCCGGATGGCAAACCCCTCCGGCGACATGAATTCGATACGGCAACAGATGATTGAAATCAGCTCACCACAGGCGCAGCGGGAAGCGCTTTCCTATATTTTCACCGATGAAGAAATGGAGATGTTCGATACGTTTCAGCAGTCCCAGCTAAATCAACAGGTCCCGTTTGGCGTAAGCAGCCGGGCAGTTATCGCAGACCCCAGCAATGGCACGGTGTTTTTCAGCGGAAATTCTACTCTTTCTACAAACGATGCCAGCGTGGGAGCATTCCAACTCATCAGGGTGGAAGACCAGCTTCCTCCAGCCGAAGTCGTCACTGGCAACCAGAGGCCCTAGACCTTGAGTGGCTTCTCGAAGATATCTCGATCGAATTCTCCTTCCCAGTTCGCCACAGCCGTGGAAACGGACAGATCGCCAGTGATATTCACTACCGTGCGCAGCATGTCCAGCGGCCGGTCGATAATGAAGATGAACCCAACCGTCACCGCGATCTGATCTGCAGACATACCGATAGTATCCATTACCGCTGACATCAGAAACAGGGAAGCACTGGGAACGGCTGCGGTACCTACCGATACCAGCGTGGTTGTACCCGCCATCAGGAAGTAGTCAGCCAGGGTTAACTCGACCCCGAAGGCTTGAGCGGCAAACACCGATACGATTCCCACATAGAGCGCGGTGCCATCCATAT
Source organism: uncultured Pseudohongiella sp. (assembly GCA_965227635.1). Classification (GTDB taxonomy): domain Bacteria; phylum Pseudomonadota; class Gammaproteobacteria; order Pseudomonadales; family Pseudohongiellaceae; genus UBA9145. The sequence goes on from OZ245763.1 coordinate 24,350, forward strand.
TGATGGTCGCCCCGATTGGCAGCACAGTGGATGCCACGATGGGCTTAACACCGAGGTTTTCCTCTGCCACCGACATGGAAACCGGCAGTGTCGCAGCACTGGAAGAAGTGGAGAAGGCCACCAGCATAGCGTCACGTGCCCCACGAAAGAACATGACCGGGGACAGCTTGAGAACCATTTTCATGATGATGAGGCCGTGCATCAGAATAACGTGCGCCGAGCAGGCTATAAACACAGTGACCGCCAGTACGACGGCATTCAACAAGACATCAAAACCTTGTGCACCGGTAACCCGCGCAATCAGGGCGAAAACACCGAATGGAGCAATCTCCATAATCCAGTGCGTAATTCGCAGTACGACATCACTGGAGGCATCCATAAAATCAGCAACTGGCTTGCCACGATCACCCAGAGTGAGAAGGCTCACACCAATCAGCAGGGCAAAGAAGATCGTTGCCAGAATGTCGCCCTCGGCGAGTGCGGCGAAAGGATTCTGGGGAACGATTGCCATCAGGCGCTCGGAAAGCGGAACTGTCGCCTCCATCGCTGCCGCGGGTTCTGCTCCCGTCAGGTCGACCCCCGCGCCCGGCTGGAAAATCACTGCCAATATCAAGCCAATAGTGATCGCAACCAGCGTGGTGAGCATATAGAGGATAATGGTCTTGGCACCAAGGGAACCCAGCTTGGACGGATCGCCCATGGACACAACACCAGCCACAATTGTGACGAACACGAGAGGCACTACAATCATGCGAATCAGCCGGATGAAGAGGTCACCCATCCAGCCGATACTATCGGCCCCTTCTCCCCAAAGTGCGCCAACTACAACGCCAACCACCATGGCGGCGAGGATGCGCTTCCACAGAGAGATTTCAAACCAACTGTAGGCAAGCCCTTTGCTGTCGTTATATTGCGTGCCGTTATTCATAGTATGTCTCTTGCTTGGCCAGGTGACTGCACAGCTTCGGGGAGGGTTAATCCTGATAGCATGCCAGGTATGCACCGAGGCCAGTAATTATCAACACTTGCGAGCAGACTATAGAAATTCATACCATAGTTCCAGTCCGAAACAGCACAGCAACAGGCGGCACTCATGACAGAATGGATCCAGGGAAAGATTGTTGAAAACATCCACTGGACGGAAAATTTATTCACACTCAGGATCGAAGCGGATATCAAGCCCTACAAGGCAGGGCAATTTACCAGTCTGGCGCTGGATATTGATGGTGAGCGTATTGCCCGCCCCTATTCCCACCTGAGTGCCCCACATCAGCGCCCATTGGAATATTTTTTCTATACCGCCACCGACGGAGTACTGAGCAATGCGCTCGTGCAACTGGATGTGGGTGATAGTGTGTGGGTCAAGGATCAGTCCAACGGTTTTTTTGTTCTGGATGAAATACCCGACTGCAAAGATCTGTGGATGTTGGGCACGGGAACGGGTATTGCCCCCTTCCTCTCGATTCTGCACACCGATGAGGCCTGGCAGCGATTTGAAAACATCGTTCTGGTTTATGCTGTGCGCAGCGAGTCAGATTTGCGTTATCTCGACACCATAGAGTCCTTGAAGAAAACATACGGTGACAGATTCAGGTTTCAGGCTTTCGTGAGTCGGGAACAAGTAGCTGGAACACTGCATGGCCGCATTCCGGCTGCTATCGAGGATGACCGCCTGCAGGAGGCTATTGGGCTGCCGTTATCCACCGATCGCTCTCACTTCATGCTGTGCGGGAACCCGGACATGGTGAAGGACGTGACAGAACTACTGAAGACCAGAGACTTCCGCAAGAACCGCCGCCGCACTCCGGGGCATATCACCACGGAGAACTACTGGTAAACTATTGGCACACACGGCCAATGGTTCACTCTCGAAGTAATCATTAAGCATTACATCGGCCAGGGAATGCTCCTGTTCGGTTAATTCCTGATACTGACGCTCATATCCCCATCCATAGCCCCATCGATACCAGTTGTAAAAGTAAGGGCTGCCACCCAGCCTGACACCGGAATACATTGTTTGGGCTAGAGTAGAACTACCGGTGCGGTTCTGAACACAATCGCGTAGCGCCATATCGGCTGCCTCACGCGCGTCAGAGGTGCCGCCTCGCCAGTAAGCAATATGATGGGCAAAGCAACAGTCACACCAATCCTGTGCTGTGATCATTGAGGAATCGGGAAACAGTGAACAGCCGTCACTGCGAAAAGGTGGCAATAGTGAATCGCGGGAACATCCCAACAGAAGCAGACTCAACACCAAAACTCGAAACACCTTCACCATGACAGGAAACTAACTATTGCATACCGAAATGAATACCTGGGAACTCTCATGGGAAACAACCGTAATTGGAATTGCTAACAGTTTATCAGCGATAGTCGGCAGGTATCTGTCGAGCCTGGGTCAGTGCCTCGAATCGCGCACCGATATCTATAAGCACCTGCTCATTGAACGACGGCGCGATAATCGTCAAGCCCACTGGCCTGCCATTGTCCTCATAGCCCATGGGTATGGTTAAGGCGGGATAGTTAGCGAGGGCGGCGAAGCCCGCGGTAGAATTATTTACCGACAGCAAGGCAAGCACATCGCTGTCTGAAAACATTGATTCCATCAAGGCCTTGGCACCAGATTGCAGCCGTTCACGTAGTGCCTCCAGTTCAGCAGGCGTCATCTCCATCTCCACCATGGTATCGACTTCGGATTGACCGTAGGGTGCGCGAACATTCATGTCCTGCAGATTGAATCGCTGCAGAGACGACACGGAATCAATAGGCAATAGTTCCGCTCCATGGTTTTCGAGATAAAGCGCCAGGTCTCTTATCATTTCCGCGCCAAGCAACTCGCCGAAACCCTCCCGGTCATTGTCAGGCATCTCCACATCGACTATGACCGCGCCATCTTCGCTCAGCACGCCCAGCGCATCATTGAAGAACAGGTTGTCCAGAAACGGACTCAGCGCACCCAATCGTTTCCCAGTAAGCGGTTGTTCGCGGTATTCGAGTGAGTAGCCATCGCTCAGCAGCGGCATGGCAATGTCAGCCTCGTCGTAACCTGCCATGGCATTGAACAGGACTACCACGTCCGCAACGTTGCGGGTCATGGGGCCAGTCGTATCGAGACTTCCGGAAATGGGAATCACACCGCTCCGGCTAAGGCTGCCAGTGGTGGGCTTCAAGCCCACCAGCGAATTGGCGCTGGCTGGCGACAGGATCGATCCACTGGTTTCGGAACCAACGGCCACTGCTGCATAGTTTGCCGCGATAGTCGCCCCGCTGCCGGCACTGGAGCCGCCAGTGCCAAACGCGAGCCGGCCATAGGGATTCAGAGTCTGACCACCCATGGCGCTGTAGCCTGAGGGACAATCGCCACAGAAAAAGTAGGCCCACTCACTGAGGTTGGCCTTTCCCAGAATGATGGCGCCTTTGTCTCGCAGCTGCTGGGTGATGAAGGCATCACCCGTGTGGTTTTCAAGTAGCGCAACCGCACCCGCCGTGGTAGCCATGCCTGCGGCATTGATGTTGTCTTTGAGCAGTACGGGTATTCCGTAGATCGGGTCCCTGTCCATTTCAAGGGCTTGCCGCCTTGCCGTATCCAATCCACGAGCACGCTCAATGGCTGATGGATTGAGTGCAATCACGCCATTCAAGAAGCGGCTATTGTCGCGCTCTATCTCTCGAATCCGGTACAGATAGAAGGTAGTTATTGTTTCGTAGTCCAGATCCCCGGCTGCGACGGCAGCCTGCAGGTCGGCGATGGAAGCTTCGAGTATCAGGGGTTTGAGTTCCAGGTAGCGGGCACTACCAAACGCATCGAGCTGCTCGGCGAATGGCGCCCATTGCGCACTCAGTTCCCGAACCCGGGACTTGAGCAGGATGTAGTGCACCCGCTCATTGTCGAGTTGGGCCAGTTGGGCAATGTCTGCCGCCTGGTCGTATTGATTTTCTGCCGCGAGGGAATTCAGAGAGACTGTCGCAAGAGCGAAGCTCAAAAGCACACGGAATAGTAAAGACATACAACTTCCCGGAATGATGATTAGCTGATTGGTGAAACCCTATTCATGACGCAGGGCTTCTACCGGATCCATGTCCGCCGCCCGCATGCTGGGATAAATACCAAATATAACCCCAATCATTGCCGAGATGGAAAAAGCAAGAATAGGTGCCAGTGGCGTGACAATGGTAGTCATACCCCATAACAGCGAGATGAAGAAAGGAATAGTAATTCCCAGAACCACTCCAATCAGCCCACCGACCCCGGACAGGATCACGGCTTCGATCAGAAACTGGCCGATGATGTCGCGCTTCTTGGCACCAAGTGCGCGGCGAATTCCAATTTCCCGGGTGCGCTCTGTCACACTGGCCAGCATGATATTCATGATGCCAATGCCGCCTACCAGCAACGAGATACCGGCGATGGCACCGGCCACAATCTGGTCCCGGAGTGCGCTTTCTTCCGCCTGTCTCAACAAGGCCAAGGGTACTTCGATGGTGTAGTCCTCGTTTCGATGGCGACGGTCCAGAATCTGTTCGATCACTTCGCCGACCTGGATAACCGTTTCCTGGTTGTCCACCTGGATGATGGCCTCATGCAACTCGACTGTTTCTGACTCCATGCCACCGGCAGTCTGCCGCGTGGTGGTTTCTCCAAATCGGGTTCGGGAAGATGTGATAGGAATGAAGATTCGGCTCGGCGCGGCGTTGGAACTGCCAGCCTGATTCTGCCCCAGATTGGAAAATCCCTCTGACTCCATGATACCGACGATGTTGTAGTAGTCGCCGTCGATCCGCACGCTATTCCCCAGGGGGTTGTCGATGGGAAACAACTCTCTGGCGACTTCATCACTGAGTACAACCACGTTGGCATGATCGCGCAGCTCAGACTGAGAGAAGAACCGGCCCGCCCGCAGGTTGTAATTCCGCGATACCGGGTAATCCACTGAGGTGCCCACCACATCGGTATTCATATTATTGCCCAGGTTCCACACATTCTTTTTCACGATGCGGGAGGCAATCACATTGTTCACACCGGGTATGGTGTCCTGGATGGTGCGAATGTCGGCGTTAGTGAGCCCATAGACAATCGCCTGTGGCGGACCGAAACCCTGCCGTGAAGTTTCCTCGACTTCCGCCGGCTTCACACTCTTCAGCAGAATATTGTTGGCGCCCAGGTCCCTGAATTGCTGCTGGGCTTCGAAGCTGGCACCTTCACTCACCGCCAGCATGGCAATCACCGCAGCCACACCGATCACTATACCGAGGACGGTTAGCAGGGAGCGCAAGCCGTGATTGTAGATACTCTTGAGGCCAACCTGTGTGGTTTTCTTCAGGCGAACGAAACTGAAGCCGGTATTCCTGCGTGCCGGAATTTCACTGTCAGGGGCCTGTAGACTAAGATCGCTCATCGTCTTCTACCAGTCCATCCCGCAAGCGGATACGGCGTCGTGAACGCTCTGCCAGTTCATCGGAGTGCGTAACCATAATCAGGGTCTTGCCAGCGGCATGGAGTTCATCAAACAGGTTCAGAATTTCTGCACCGGATTTCGAGTCCAGATTACCGGTGGGCTCATCCGCCAGAATGATCAATGGGTCTACAGCCAATGCCCGGGCAATCGCAACACGCTGCTGCTGCCCCCCGGACAACTCAAATGGCTTGTGATCCAGTCGCTCACCCAGGCCAACCCGCTCCGCCAGCCCGGTGGCAATCTCCCGGCTTTCGGCTTCACCATAGCCTTGATAAAACAAAGGCATTTCGATGTTTTCCAGCACGTCCAGTTGCTGGATCAGGTTGTAGGATTGGAAGATAAAACCCAGACGTGCACCGCGGACGGCGGACAGGTCATCATCGTCCATCGCGGACGTATCTTCCTTGCCGAGATAGTACGTACCAGAGGTGGGCTGATCGAGACAGCCCAGAATATTCATCAGCGTGGATTTGCCACAGCCTGACGGCCCCATGATGGTGATGTAATCGCCGCGATGAAAATTCAATGAGATGCCGTGCAGTACTTCCACAGAAATGGCACCCATATAATAGGTCTTGCGGATCTCATCCAGTCGCGCCACTACAGCGGGGTTGTAAGCACCCTGCGCCGATGCAGAACTGGAATCGGTGCTGATTCCAGAACCAGCGCTGGCATCAATCGAAGTCATAACAGGCAGCTCGAGGATTAATTGGCAGCGACAGTATTCGCCTGCTGCTGCGGAGGCAGGAGCAACACCTCTTCCCCATCCTGCAAGCCACTGCGTATTTCGATGAAGGAGTCGGAGAAGGTACCTATCTCTACTTCTCGCATCTGCGGTTGCCCGCCACGATTGACGTAGACAACACGCTTGTCATCGAAGTACGAGACTGCCTGCAGCGGCACATAGATTACGTCCTGCAAGCGATCCACGAGAATTTCGACCTCCGCACTCATGCCGGGGCGCAGCCATTCATACTCTCCGTCGATCTTGATAGTCGTGGGGTAGACCTTGAGATCAGGGTTCATGAAAGAATTTGCGGAGTCGGCCACTACAGCCACCTTGGTCACAACGCCGGTCAACCTGGCATCGGGAAAGGCGTCAATTGTCACTTTCGCCGTCTGCCCCACAGCAACTCGTTGTACTGCAGACTCATGAATATTAACTTTCACCGCCATCTCCCGCATATCGGGAATAGTTAGAATAGCCTGACGCTCACGAACTGTAGCGCCTTCTGCGATGGCTTCTTCACTGCTGCGGCGGAATCGCTGGGAATTCTGGTCCGATGCGCCATACACCACGAGGCCGGGTCGTTGCGCCCGAATGGTGGCGGCAGCTATCTGTTCATTCACATCAACCAGTTTCACTCTTTCCAGATTGAACTTGCGTTCGGCGGAACGATAGCGGGCCCGCTGCTGTGCTTCTTCCGCGATATTGTCGATGAGCTGGCGCTGAAAACCCATCACCGCATTTTCATAGTCAGACAGTTTCTGCTCGGCATCTTTTGGAAAGGTATACTGGATATACAGCGCCAGGGCAGTTTCTTTTTCCTGTTGCTTGTTAAAAGACTTGTTCAGATTGAGTTCTTCGGCTTCAAGCTCGGTAGGAGTAATGAAGCCGCGATCCGCCAGGCGACGCTGGCCTTCAATACGGTCCTGCGCCAGCAGATACTCTTCCTGGGAAACCTGCAACTCATCCAGCAGCGCGCGCAACTGTTGCTTGGCTTCGCCGTCTTCCAGCTTGTTGATGTCGGCATACTGGGTGAAATCGAGGGTATTGCGGACCGCCATATAGCTGTCGTCCATTAACAGCGTGGCGCTTTCTTCAATGGGTGCAGAATCCATCGGCTCAAGGGTTAAGGTTTCCGGCTCATTAGCGGCGAGGTCGGCGTCTTCAGTAGTAGGCAGATCGGCCTCTGGCGCGCGGCCCCCACGATTGAATCCTCCCTGTGGGAATCCACCGCCAGCTCCACCCGGTCTTTGCCCCTGGGGAAATCCGCCCTGGGCAAATCGCTGCATACGTTCAAGCATTTCCGGCGGTATCTCGCCATTGTTCTCAGCCATCATACTGCGCACTCGCTCCTGCACCTGAGGCGGGAGGGAATCTATATCCAATGGCGCGGCTGAATTCGCAGGCTCGGGCGCGGTCGGCACTGCGGTGACTGGCAATGGTGACTGTTGGCTGCGTTGTTGCGCTGCTTCAGCCTCCGCCAGACGACGTTCGATATCCAACTCGCCAATAATCTCACTCACGATATTGGCGCCGAGGAATTTTTCAAAATCCAGGCGTGCGAAGCGCATGGTCTGACGAGCATCATTCAACTCTGTCATGTTCTGGTTAAGTTGAATCTCATACTCCGCTTTTTGTTCGATGTAGCTGGCTTCAGCAGTCTCAACGGCTATCTCCTGATTCAGCCGTTCATCGATCAGCGCATCGGTATCGAGTTCAACGAGCACCTTGCCAGCCGTAACATCCTCGGGCGTGACCCGGTACCCTTCTTCAACAATGCTCAGAATTTTTACACCTTCACGGCCTTTGACCTGGGACCGTATTTCCTGGGATTGCAGCGCTTCCAATGCACCACCTTCCAGCACAGTAATATCCAGGTCGCCGCGGCGCGCCGCAAAACTCAGACTCTCGACGTCGCTGTCTGAGGAGCCACCGATGGTAGAAAACCCCAATAGCACAACGACAGTGGCTCCACCCAGTACAGCGTATTGCATTGGCTTGCTTGCCTGGCGATACCATTCAGCAGCGCCAACAAGGCGCTGCTGGACTGGCTCCGGCAGGCGCGCCAGCAAACCGCTGAACTGATTCTGTAACTGTTCTTTATCGAGGCTCATTGATGCCTTCCTCCCATTGACCGCTGTCATTCACGTAGAGCAAACCCACATCACGCCAGAATTCCAGCTTGGCGATGTTGTGCTCCACGATGGAGTTCACCAAATCCGTCTGGGCAGCAGTCAGGTCATTTTGTGAGTCTACCGTGTCCTGTATGTTTCCGAGACCTAATTCGGCTCGGAGCAGGGCCTCTTCAACCCGTCGTTCATTGATTTCCACGCTGGTCTGGCTAATGTCGTAGCTTTTACGCGCCTGATTCATTCGGCGCCAGGCATCCAGTACATCCAGCTTGATGTTGTCCGAAGCCAGGGTATAGGCCCGGGTTGTGGCTTCGTAGTTAATCAGTGCGCGGCGATATTCGTTTCGTTGCGCCTTGGTATCGAGTGGAAGTTCAAGGTCCAGACCCGCTGTGTAAACGGCATTTTCGAAATCAAACTCACCGATGTTTTCACTGGTGGAAGTAGGCACGTTTACCACGGCGGTGAAATCCAGCGCCGGGCGTAGCGCATTCGCCGCTACATTTATTTTTCTTGCGCTGTCCTGCACCCGGTCAAGCCCGGTATAAAGATCGAGCCGGGTCTGGATTGCCATTTCCGTTGCCTGTGCCAGGCTGATATCTGGACTGTCCATTCCGGTTTCTGCAATCAGGGACATTTCATTGTCATCGAGAATGATTCTGTCATCGGCGCTGATACCCAGCAGAATCTTGAAATTGTCCAGACTGCGCTTGTACCGCGTAATAGCCGTTGTCCAGCGCAAGTCTGCCTGCAGGGCTGATTGCTCAAGACGGCCCACCTGCAACAGCGTGGTGAGGCCTTCCGCCTGAAATGCCTGCTCGCGCTCGAGGGACAAATTCGTGGCCTGCAGACCCTGGTAGTTATTGCGCGCAGTCTCCCGGTTAAGTAATACCGAGTAATAATCCGAGGCCACCCGCACCGCGAAGACCTTGCGGAAGCGCGTAAAATCCCGCAGTTGATAAAGCAGGTTACGTTCTGCCTGGATCAGTGTTTCCGTTTCGATGGCGCGGCCGAAGTCCCGCAACAGGGGCTGGGTAAAAGATCCAATAAACGCCCCGCTCACGCTTTCTGTCATATCGCCAGTCAGGAACCGGGTGAGGTTGTTGGTGAGGTTCAGCGCAATAGCACCCCCACTCTGCAGCAAATAACGCGTCCCCAGACTGGTAGTCGAAAAAGAGGATTCACTGGTGTTGATGACATCCCCGGTGCTCACCGCGTCGATGCCGGTCAAATTCTCCATATCCGAGACAAACTGGTCCTGGGCATCCCACTGATAATCGGCGCCCGCGCTGGCGTTGAAGATGGGCGTATAACGATAGCGGTCAAAAGTCAGGGCCAGCGCTTGCTGGTACAGGGCTTCCTTCTGGCTCTGGTAGTCCCGGCTATGGCGAAAGGCCAGATCCAGTGCCGCATTCAGGCTCAGGACATGGGCTCCCACTTCACTCTCGGCTTCGATATCGAGAAACTCGAAGACCTCGTTATTCACTGGGTAGGAGGACAAATCCACTGCCACCTGCTCATCGATTCCGATCTGGCCGCTGACTCCGGGCACCAGAGCCGACTTGCCTGCGATGGCCGCATAGGTCTCTTCATCCGCCGAACGCCGGTAGGCATTATTGGTACAGGACAACAGGATCGACGATAAAGCCAATAATATTAATGACTTATGGTTTATATTCATGTGTGGCGCTGGCGCTCTTGCAGGCGGATTAGCTCAGGCAACAGATTATACGCTGTTACATTGAAAATCATTCGGCTCTGCGACTAACTGCCTTACCCAATAGAGGGATAACAATATGATTTTTGTTCGATTTTTCTTAAGATAGCTATCCGCTTCGCACTCCCACTGCCTGGCTCAGCCACAGGAATTAGCCATGAAAATTTCCAGCTCACTGATCGCCGCCATCCTGCTGGCTGGAGGGCTGGTGTATCAGTTCAACGAGAACCGGGTACTCAGGGCTCAAATTGCTGCCGAGCAAGAAACGACCGCTTCCCTCAATGCGGAGCTGGCATCCCTGGAAGCGAATCTGGATTCCATGCGAGCACAGCTTATGAATCTGGCAAATTCGCTGCAGGAAGCACGGGAGCAGATAAATGGTGATGTGCCCCTGGCCACCAGCGATGGCCTGGAATCCCGCCTACACGGCAAGCAGCCACCGGGCAGCAATACCAGCACTACGGTTAGACCACCCAGTTCCAATCAGGATATTGGCACCCAGATGGCCCGCATGCAGGCCGATGTGCGCTATGGCGAATTTGTCGAAAATCTCGCTATAAGCGCCAGCGAAAAAAGCAGGGTCGCGGAAGTCATCGCTGCAGTGTTCGTAGAACGTATACAGATCAGCAAGGCACGCGCGACCGGATCAGCTGGCGCCGCAGATCTCGAGCGAGTTGGCTCCACCGCCTACTTACGGGAGAAGCTTTCGGAAGTACTGAACAGCGAGCAGCTTTTGGCCTACGATGGGTACGAGGCCGGTTTCCAGGAATTACAGATGCGCAATACATTTGCGCTGGATATTTCCCGGTACTCGCCCGGCCTGACTGAAGCCAGCCGGGAATTGGTGCTGGGATCCCTGATGAAGCACCTGGGTGCCAATCTCAGGGACAACATGAATACCAATGCCAACGCCGTGACTGAAACGCGCCGGCAACTCGTGGCATTGGGTGACGCTCGCAATGAAATCCTGCAGCAACTCAATGAGGCACAGGGATTTGAAGCGGAAAAGGTCCTGACCCGAATCCGGTCTGCTATGGTGCAAAGCCAGTCCATGAATGAGGGGCTGGAAGACCAGTAAGCAGGACCCGGGAACGTTCTGAACATCTGGATATATTCCGGATTGCCGGGCTTTTCCGGTGGGTCGGGGATCAAGCTAAGATTTAGGCACTTGAAATTGCATGGTTTCGCCTTCATGCACTAACAAACACTATCAGGAGTACTCATGAAAACCTTCCATCAGGCCTGGCGATTCACCACTCTGGCCCTAGCGTCAATTCTCGTTCTGGCTGCCTGTAGCGAACAAAGCACCTCTCCAGCCAGCACCGGGAACGTTGCCAGTGCGCCGGAAAGCAATCCGGGCTACCGCCGTATCAACGAAGAAAATCCCGCTGACCCGATGGACGTGGCGATTTATGAGCTGGATAACGGCCTGCAGGTATTCCTCACCGAGAACCATGAAGAACCCCGGTTCTATGCCGAGATCGCCGTGCGAGCAGGTAGTAAACACGACCCAGCCAATGCCACTGGCCTGGCCCATTATCTTGAGCACCTGCTGTTCAAGGGCAACCAGAACCTGGGCACCTTGAACTATGAAGCGGAGAAGCCGCACCTCGACCGCATCGTCGAACTCTACGAGGAACACTTCTCTGAAACCGATCCCGCTCGCCGTGCAGAGATCTATGCAGAAATTAACGCAGAAGCACAGCTGGCCGCGGAATACGCCGTGCCCAATGAAATCGACAAACTGTACAACGGCATGGGCGGCAGCAATCTCAATGCACACACCTGGTACGAAGAAACCGTGTACAAGATCGGCCTGCCTTCCAATCGCCTGAGTCAGTGGGCAGAGATCGAATCCGATCGCTTCGTCAATCCTGTATTCCGACTCTTTCACACCGAACTGGAAACGGTATACGAAGAGAAAAACCGATCACTGGACAACGGCGGCCGCATCATTGCCACCGCCATCGACGAACTGCTCTACAAGGTTCACCCCTACGGCCAGCAGCCAACCATCGGTACCGTAGAACATCTGAAGAATCCCTCCCTGGTCTATATCCAGAACTACTTCGATACCTATTACGTGCCCAACAACATGGGAATCTTCATGAGTGGTGATTTCGACACCGAAGAAACCATCGCCCTGATTGCCGAAAAATTTGGTCACTGGGAATCGAAGCCAGTACCCGAAGTAGGCCCATGGGATGAGCCAACGCTGAGTGGCGCGGAAAGGCGAACAGTGCAGTACCCTGGCGAAGAACAGGTCCAGCTGGCGTTCCGCACTGCCCCCAACGGCCACCAGGACAAAGAAGCCCTGATACTGCTGGACATGATTCTGGACAACCGAACTGCCGGTCTGATCAACCTCAATCTCAATCAGCAACAACTGGTTTCGAATGCAGGCTCCTCCCCCCTCTTTCTCAATGACTTCGGGTCGCAGAGTCTTTATGGCGTACCCAAGCAGGACCAGACACTGGAAGAGGTCGAGCAACTACTGCTGGACCAGATCGAACTCATCAAGAACGGCGAGTTCGAGGATTGGATAATCCCCGCCATTATCAATGACTTCCTGAAAAACCAGAAAGCGAGCCTCGAATTCAACACGGCTCGTGTCACCATGATGCGCCAGTCCTTCATCGAAGGTACTGGCTGGGACTACCACATCGGTGAAATCCAGCGCATGGAGCAACTCACCAAACAGGATGTCGTGGATGTTGCCAACAAGTACTTCGGCAACGACTATGTGGCCGTCTATCGCGTTGATGCCCAGCACGAAGTACCCACGGTTGAAAAACCCCAGATCGATCCGGTTGTTATCGATCCAACCCGCCAGTCCGACTTTGCCGCCAGCATTCTGGCCATGGAAGTGGATGAAATAGAACCTTCATTCGTGGCAGTGGATCAGGACTATCGCGTCATCGAGTTCGCGCCGGGGGTTGAACTGTACTACGCACCCAACCCGCTCAATGATCTGTTTACCTTTTCCATCGGTGTGGAAGTGGGAACGGAAGAAAACGAAAAGCTTGGCATGGCCGCCTCACTGATGGATGTGGCAGGTACCGACAGCTTGAGCAATGAAGAATTGCAGAAAGAGTGGTACCGCATGGGCACGGAATTCCGCTTCGGCAGCGGTGAAAATTCATCGGCTTTCTCGTTAGCCGGACTGGATGACCAATTCGAAAACTCCGTGGCCTTGATGATGTCCCTGATTAATTCACCGAGCAGTGACAGCGAAACGCTGGAGCAACTCAAAGGCATCATTTTAAAAACCCGGGAAGACCGCAAGAATTCTCCACCCGCCATTGCCCAGGCCTTGTATCTCTATAATCGCTATGGCGAGGAGTCACCACTGCTGGAGGCCATGACCAGTGAAGAGATTATCGATACTGAAATAGATGAACTGCTGGGACTGCCTGCGGATCTGCTCAACTACAAGCACACGCTGGCCTACACAGGCTCCATGCCTCTGGAGCAACTGGTGAAAGTGCTGCGTCGCCATTATTCCGTTGGCGAACTGGCTGATACGCCGGAGTATCGATTCCGTCGAGCCCGCCAGGTTGAAGAAACCGAGCTGATGGTAGTGGACCAACAGACTGCCCAGGCGCAGGTAAGAATCGAGTTTGCTGATGGCGTTCTGCAGCCGGAAGACAACATCATGGCGTCCCTCTACACGAACTATTTCGGTAGTGGCATGTCCAGCGTGGTGTTCCAGGAACTGCGCGAAGCCAGGGCCCTGGCCTATTCCGCCTCTGCGCGCTATTTGCCTGGAGATCGACTCAATGCAGAAAACCTGATGCTCGGCGTGATTGGCACCCAGACAGACAAGACTGTTGACGCCCTGACCGCCTTTATCGACCTGATGGATAACATGCCCGAGTCCTCAGAACGTTTTGAAGAGTCTGTTAATTCCATGGTTAATCGCTATCGCACCTCCAAGTTGAATTTCCGTGAAGTCATCGGTGCGGTGCGCAGTTGGGAGAGACAGGGCTACGAGGGCGACCCTCGTCGTGAACGTTTCCAGGAACTGCAACAAGCCACGCTGGATGACATGATCCAGTTCCAGCAGGAACATGTGAAAGATCGCCCGAAAATCATTTCAGTGGTCGGTGACCTATCGATCATTGATACTGAAGAACTGGCGCAATTTGGTACCGTCCAGGAAGTCCAGGTCGAAGACCTTTTTGTAGACTAACAAAGACAGGCATAGCGGGTGCCAACACAGGCACCCGCGCCTTGCCACGGACGAGACCACAATGGCTTCCTCCACTTCCCCCCTCGCCCTCTCCATTTCCGGATTGTGCAAGCGCTATGGCAAGCATCAGGTATTAACCGATCTGGCGCTGACCGTTGAACGCGGGTCGATACAAGGACTTGTAGGCTTAAACGGATCGGGAAAGACGACTACTTTGGAATGCGTGTTGGGCTTGCGCGACTATGACAGTGGTGATGTGCGTGTTCTGGAGCATAGTCCGGCACGTTTGTATTCAGCCCGGGGGCGTATCGTCGCAATCTTCGACACGCCCAGCCTTAACCCCAACCTCACCGTTAGACAATGCCTGCAACAAGCCGCACTGCTGCTGGATAAACCGGCGCGCGAACTTTCCGAAGTCGAAGCGCTGCTGGGAGTCCAACAGTATTCGAACTTCCGAATAAAACAACTCTCCCTCGGCAACAAGAGACGGGCTTCAATAGCCCAGGCATTGCTCGCCGATCCCGAGCTTGTCTTACTGGACGAACCCTTCAACGGACTCGATGCCGGAGGTGTCGACGACATCCTGCAACTTATCAGCACACTGAACGCTGAAAGCGGCACCACCTTCATGCTTTCCAGTCACCAGCTTCCCTATCTGGAAAAAATCTGCAGCCATATTGCCATTCTTCATGAAGGCGCCATTGCGGCCAATGGGACCATCGACGAGTTACTGGACGACAGAAAGGTCATCAAACTGCTCTCGCCTGACATGCCTGGAGCAAAGGCCCTGTTAGCTGAGATGCGGGGAGTCCGGATCATCGCGGAAGACGATGGGTATCTTAGTCTGGAATGTCCTGACCTGAGCTCTGCCGAACTCAATGCAGAACTGGTGAAACAGGCAATTCCCGTTGCAGAACTGATACGTGAAAAAGCCAGTCTGGAAACCCTGTTCCGAAAAATCACCGGAGCAAGCCAGGCATGAATGGGTTCCTCGCCGCGCTACGTACCGAACTCTTTGTCGCTCGCCACACCCTGGGAGCAAGGCTGGTAATTCTGCTACCGGTGGCACTGGTGTTTTTGCAGTATGTATTTACCAAACTCGGCGAGGCTGGCGAAACTGCCCGTGATAATCTTCTCGGCAATAATAGCTTCGACGACCAGCTGGCAAACAATGCCTGGGGTTATTTTGTCGATGGGCTCACCACTGGCCTTACCGTGCTGAGCCTGCTGCTGGTGGCGCAGGCGGCCTACAGTTTCAGCGCCGACCGTGATACAGGCGCAATTCGCCATCTGGTAATCAGGTCCAGCAGTCGCTCAGCTATCCTGTTAGCCAAACTCGCCTACCTGCACCTGTTGGCTATCGCTTCGATCGTCTTGCTGATTATTGGCAGCTATTTGCTGAGTGGGCAATTTTGGGAGTTTGGTGCCGTGGTCGAAGATGGTTTCGAACTCATCGGGGAAACAGAAATACGGGAAGAAATAAGCCTGGGACTGCGCCTCGCCCTGGCACCCTTGCCAGCGTCTATCGCCTTCGGCTGCCTGGTCTCAGTAGCAGCAAACACGTCTACCCAGGCGGTGGTGTCGGCGCTGGGAATCACCCTGGCGTTGGACATACTCAAGAGCATGCTGGGAAGTGCCGCAAACTATCTTTATGTGAGCTATCAACCTTCCCTGATCGATCAGTCCTATCTGCAGGAAGTGAGCCGTCTGGTGCGTGGATACTCTGATGTACTTATCGATGACCGCTTGCTTCAGCTAAATACCTGGGTGCCAATTCCCGCCGTGCTCTTGTTTATTGCGGCAAGTCTCGTCATAGTAAATCGGCGCAGCCTCTAGTGAATCCCTGATTGTTATACTGGCTGCCCGGCCAGCTAACTAAAAAATTACGAAGGCAATGTTTGAATCATCCCCACGCTTATTGAAGCTGGTTCCCTTGTTCGCCCTGCTACAGGCCTGTGTGAGCTATGAACCTGCCGTCCTTACACCTGCGGTCACGCTGTCGGCGGAATCTGTCACTCTGGTCACGGACACCCCCCAGGGGGAAGGTGTTAGTTTCGGTGTTGTCGTCGCCAGTAATGAATCCGACTCCCTGTTCAATGTGGAAGTGCTGCCAGGGGTACGGGTGCGGGAAGTAAGCAACAACGGGCCCGCCGAATCGGCCGGTATTGCGGTAGGCGATATCATCCTCGAGATTAATGGCACAGCAACCAACAACCCGGATGCTTTTCTCAGTTTGCAACAGTCAGCAGACACCAGCGTGCAACGCTTTCTGGTGCAGAGGAACACCACCGTCTTCGAAGCGAGCGTCACACCCCGCCTCCTCGGTAGCGGATCACCACCGGTAGAACTGTATCGGGTCGATCCCCTGGCCACCCGGGCTGGTTACCGGTCAACACCGGTAACCATCGAAGGCCAGGGAAATGTAGTGGCAGCGAGGATCGAAGCCCTGTTTGCAAACAGCCCACTGCCCGCCGCGGGACTGGATCGGGGAGACCTGATTCTCGCCCTCGATGGAGCCTATCTGAACTCAGCCCAGGACCTCGTTACCCGGCTCAATACTGAATATGAACTGGGTGCCGAGGTGGTGCTCACCCGCTACAGGAATAACACAGTCGAAGACATTCGCTTGAATTTATGGGATCCGGGTCGGCGTATCAGCCGTATAAGCCTTGGCCCCCTGTTTCAATTCGAGTCCAGTCTGAACCCGGAGAGCCGCTCTGTAACACTACTGGACCTGAGGCTGTTCTCGCTTTACAACTATTCGCAGGTCGAAGGGGAACGATCTCACAGCGTACTCGGTCTCATCAATGTGAGCAGCGATTACGGGGAACTCGTGGAGGAAAGTAGTCCGGCGCCTCAACGCTAAAGGACATTGCCAATGGAAAGTCTCAGCAAACATCAGCTATCACGCCTGTTGCTGGCTGCGGTCTCCTTATCAAGCAGCATCGCCGCCACCGGTCAGGGCAACTACGCCGCCTTCGAATTAAGACGGGATGAGAACTGGGATCCCGTTATCCTGGAAGACATGAACGGTGATGGCCGCAAAGACATCATCAGCTCCGCTTACGATGCAACCCTCGGTCGTGAACTGCATATTTATCACCAGCAGGAAGACGGCAGCTTCTCCGCAAACCCACAGCGCATCGAAGTAAAGACAGAAATCATCGCCATTGGCTTTGCCGACCTGCGCCCAGACCCGGGAACTGAGCTCGTACTGTTTGCCAACAACGGAGTATTTAGTCTCTCAACTGGAATTGAAGGCTACGCTGGCAATCTGAAACTGCTGGCGGAATGGCAGTTGATTGCCGCCATACCCAATCTCGAGCGAGTGCAATTCACCAATATCCCTGAAGACATAAACAATGATGGTCACATCGACCTGTTGCTGGCCGGCGATGACCGCTACGGCTTATTTCTGGGCCGAGGCAATGAAGTGTTTGAGTTGGCCTATGAACTGCGCACACTGAACGAAGATATCACGCCACTGGAACGTGCCCGCAACAATACCGACCTTGACGCAAATCTCGGCATCAACGCAGAACAAGGTGTGGTTATCGAATTAAATTTGGAGACACCCGGCCCCTTTCGAAATTTCGTAGAGCAATGGAACCCGGATGAGGGTGCAGGCAGATCTTTGCTACGCTCCGAACAGTGGATGCCCACCGCAGTTCTAGCCTCAATGGATGGTGACGAACTGCCGGATCTGGTCTATCTCAATGCAGGAGACGATGGTCTGGGTCGGGTGAACATCCACTATCAACAACCAGACACGTTGTATTCAGACTCCGCCGACTGGGTTGGCGACGTGGACTCCCGCGGGCAGTTGGAACTGACCGATCTCAATAACGATGGTTTGCTGGACATCCTGCAACAGAGCGGCGACGGCAGTGACTGGACCGTCCGCCTGTACCTGAATCAGGATGGCCAATTCGATTTCCAGAATCCGCAACAACTCATGCGCTTTTCAGGCTATGACTTGCGACTGAACGTATTGACTACCAATGAGGGAGCACCCCTGTTAAGCGCTAGTTACTATACCATCCCCGTCGTGGATGCTATTCGTAACGCCAGCATCAATCGTGTGCAGTTACTTTATGGCAGCGACAATCGGGAAGCCGGCCAGGTATTCAACAGACGACCGGATTCACGACTGGAGGAGAGTTTCTCGGCAGATAATGTGCGCGGCCTGTCTGAGCAGATGTCCCTGCTCTACGATGTGGATGGCGATGGCGCCCGAGACGCGCTCTACATAACAGCCAACGGCACACTGGCTGCAAAACGTCTCACCGACGATCTGCAAATCGCCAGCGAGCCTTTTTGGGAATATGTTTCGCCACGCACAGTCTTCGAATTCGAAGTGATGGATCTCAATGCAGACCAATCCCCTGACCTCATGCTCAGGCATGGCACCAGCACAACGTTCCTGGTGGCGCTACCATGAAAAGACTTCACACCCTGCTTGGTTTGCTCGCCGTTTCGTCCACGACACTCGCCGATCTGGACTATCGCCAACAGCCTTTCCAGCTTCCCGGCAACGCCGAAGAGTTGGTGGTGGCCGATATCAACGGCGATGGATTAAAAGAATTGGTCACGGTTGTCGACCAGAGCCTGCGCATCTATCTGCAGAATGCCGTCGGCTTCAATTTCGAGACTGGCTTTGCCACGATTGAGTTTGAAGAGGATGCGATCGGCTGGGATATCGCCTACGGACACTCCAGTGATGGCAACGCCTCTGTTGTTACCCTGCACAATGGCACCACTGCCCGAGCATGGTCAGTGACCCGCGACGGCGCCATAAGCAATCAACTCATCGCGAACGATCTGCCGGGATTTGTCAGCAAAGGCGTCAATCGTCTGCATTTTTCCAGAGACATCAACGCGGATGGCCGCGCCGACCTGATTATTCCGGGCGCCGGCGTCATCAACATCCTGGTCAACGAAGGAAACGGCACTTTCCAGGCTCCTCTCACCATACGCTCCAATATGCGCCTGCGCACACAACTGGACATCAATCGCTTCAACCGGTCGGCAGGCCAGGCTGTGCGCATCCCGGTACTCGAACTCAGGGACCTGAACGGCGACGGAGCCGATGATCTGGTATCCCGAACTGAAGAGGCGCTGGCAGTTTTCCTCGCCGCGCCTGATGGCGGTAGTCGATACTTCCCCGCAACACCCAGTTACGCATTGGATATCCTGGCCATCGAAGAGCAACTGGGTGAGTTTGATATCGATAACCTGGATTTCAGTAACCTCACCGGCATACTCGCCCTCACCCATGAAGAAATTCTGGAAGACGTTAACAACGATGGCATCGAAGACCTGCTACTCCGTGAAGCCGGCAAAGTTTCCCTGTTCCATGGCCAGCCCAATGGCATGGACCTGAATCAACCTCAGCAGGTTCTAAGGTCCGGCGGCAATGTTCTCAGCACCTTTCTTTATGATGAAAACGAAGATGGCCTGAAGGATTTGTGGTTGTGGCGAGTCGAGCCAATTTCGGTTGGCGACCTGTTCGTCTGGCTGGCGCTGTCCGGCAGTGTTGCCGTGGAAGCCTTCATTTATCCCAATGATGGCGAACGCTTCGCTCGCCGGCCCAGCCGCAAGGTAAGCGTCAACTTGCGTTTTCCATCCGTGATGCGACTGGCCAATGCTTATCAGGATTTGTCCGGACAAGTCCGGGAACTGGACAACTCCCCGCCCCCACCATCCCTCGCCGCCAATCTCGACGGTGAAATGAATCAGCGGGAACTCCTGTTAATGGTGAACGATCAGGTGCAGGTCTTTCTCGACAGCATCGAACCAGAAGCCGAGCAATCCCGGTTTCTCGGTGGCCTCGGCTACAGCAGGCAACGAGACAATTACACCATCGATATCGGTGACATCATCGACAATGTCGGGCGCGCCGATGCTGGCAGATTGCAGGCCATCAATGGCCGCCAGCCAGACAGCAGCGTGGCACTCAATGAAGACACTACGCAGGGGGACCTCATCGCCGTGAGTCTCAATGACGACACACTGGATGATGTCTTTATTTTCACCGGGTATGATGCTAGCCAGATCAGGGGATTGTTGTTACTCTCGAACTGACCTTCCCTGGCACAGTCAATCGGTCACAGGTTTTGGAGGTTACACGGGTTATCGGCAGCGCAAGCGTTGATTATCCCCAAGCGAGCACCTATGCGAAAAGCAGTCTGGATCAGTTTCGGTATCGCCCTGGTACTGGTAAACGCCATCGCCGAGATTGGCTACTACTACACCGGAATAGAGATTCATATGTTCCTGCGAATCTCCATTATTTTTGGCGTCACCATGGGCACTTTTGTCTTCACCGGATCGTTTGCCTTGATAAACGCCATGGACAAAGAAAGGCCGCTTGCCGGTTCTGCCCGCGACACGCTGGGCACCGATCGCAGTAGAGACCCGAAAGGCTGAGCCTAATTGAGGTTTTCAGAATTTTGTGATTACATCCAGACCTGTTGCCAAGCCCTGACAAGTCAGGCGAAGGCCTGTCTAACTAAGAAATTTCTATAACAATAATGCGGTTGCCCCTGTAGTGATTAATTTCCGCAGTTCGCCAATGCCCGGACGATTTACCCTCTTCCTGTTATTGATTGCCTGTGCGCTGAGCTCCTGCAGCGATGAGCTTAATCGCACGCGCCCCTACGTGCTCACCACCGCTACCACTGGCGGCACTTTTTATCCGGTTGGCGTCGCCATCGCTACAATTGCTCATGCCCAACTCGCTGAATCCCACGGCATTTCCCTTACCGCAATCAGTTCCGCCGGCTCCCTGGAAAACGTCAAGCTGCTGCGGGACAACCAGGTGCAATTTGCTATTCTGCAGGGACCTTTCGGCGCCTGGTCATGGACCGGTGAAGGTCCAGTCAGCAACCCGCAGACCCAGATGCGCAGCGTCAGCGCCCTGTGGCAAAACGTTGAGCATTTCGTCTTGATGCGTGAACTCACTACCAATGGCGACATGATGGATCTAAACAATCTGGATGGTGAACGCTACGTGCTGGGCGCACGGAATTCCGGTGCCGAACAAACCGGGCGCTTTATTCTGGATACGCTGGGCATTAACTATGAAGAGAAATTTACGCTCGCCTACATGGGTTACGGTCCAACATCCAGTGCCATACAGGATGGCAATATCGTTGGCATGAACATTCCAGCCGGCGCACCAGTTAGCGCCATTACCCAGGCCTATGCGCTGGTAGGCGAAGACATGACCATCCTGAACTGGACCCAGGAACAACTGGACCGGCTGAACTCCCGTTATCCTTTGTGGGACTGGTACGACTTTCCACCTGGCACCTATCCCAATCAAAATGAACACATTCGTACCATCGGTTCTCCCAATGTGCTGGTAACCCGCATCGACATCCCGGAAGAAGTCGTTTATGAGATAACAAAAGTCATATGGGAAAACCTGGCTACGCTGCAGGAAATTCATGGCGCCACCCGGGATATGCGCCCGGAAATAGCCGTGGCCGGACTCGGTGCCCCACTCCATCCGGGTGCATTGCGTTATTACCGGGAAGTGGGTTTACCGATTCCCGATCGCCTGATACTTGAGGTACCCTCTGCAGTCTCACCTGCTGCTACGGAAGCGGCTGCCCCCTGATGAAGTCTCCAGTACTCAAATGGGCCGCCTTTTTCTTCGCCCTCTTCCATATCTACTGTAATGTCTTCGCCAGTATTTCTGAGCTCTGGTTGTCCGCAATTCACTTTGGCGGCTTTTGCGCAATCTGCGCCTTCATTCAGAATGAAACCCATGAATATGGGAAGACCTCAGTACAGTACTGGGTCAATGTCGCCCTGGCCGTGGTTGCGATTGCCACGTCCACGTACCTGATTCTGTTTGAAAATGCCCTCTATGCCAGGGAAACGGAATACATCCTCAGTGACTACGTGTTCTCCATAATCGCCATCGGCCTGGCTATCGAATTTACCCGTCGCACCACTGGCTGGTTTATGCCGATACTTATTCTCGTTAGCTTGTCCTACATTCTCTTTCTGGGTCGTTACATCGGGGGCGTATTCGCCTTCCCCGGACTCAGTCTGGAAACCGTGTTGTATCGCAGCTTCTTTACCAGTGAAGGCATGTTTGGCCTCACAGCAAATATCTCCGCAAGCTTCGTGTTCATGTTTATTATTTTCGGTTCCTTCCTGTTAAAGTCGGGCGCCGGGGATTTTATCGTCCGCTTAGCGCAGTGCCTTGCGGGTCGCCTTACTGGCGGTGCCGGTCTGGTAGCGGTGGTGGGTTGCGGCCTGATGGGCTCAGTGTCGGGTTCTGCTGTTGCTAACACGGTATCCACTGGTGTGATTACGATTCCCATGATGCAGCGCTCCGGATTCCAGCCCCGCTTCTCAGCTGGTGTGGTTGCGGCCGCATCCACCGGAGGCGCCCTGATGCCACCTGTTATGGGTGCGGGTGCATTTGTCCTGGCCAGCTACACCCAGATTTCCTACCTGACCATTATTGCTGCATCGACGCTGCCAGCCATTCTGTATTTCCTGACGGTGTCGTATTTCGTGCGTATCGAAGCCAAGCGACTCGGTCTTACCCCCACTGCCGCCGGAGACAGTGAAAAAGTTTCGGCCGTCCTCAAAGAGGGCTGGCACTTCATCATTCCCATGGGGGTACTGATTGGATTCCTGATTGCCGGACGCACTCCCACGACGTCGGCAGCGTTCGCCATCATCAGCGTCATTGCGGCCTCATGGATATCGGTCAATCCGATGAAACCTCTCGATATCTTCGACGCGGTAATTGACGGCGTTCGCACCATGGTCTCCACCGCCCTGCTATTGGTTGCGGTAGGCATCATCATCAATGTGGTCACTACCACCGGCGTGGGTAATGCCTTCTCGCTAATGATTGTCGAATGGGCGCAGGGTTCGCTGCTCATCACTCTGGTGTTGGTGGCACTGGCGTCGTTGGTGCTTGGTATGGGCCTTCCGGTAACAGCCTCCTATATCGTGCTGGCGACACTTTCTGCTCCGCTGATCTTTGACCTCGTCAGCCAGTCGGCCCTGTTGACCAGCATCCAGGCTGCTATTGAGGCAGGCACCCTGCCACAGAATGTATCCGCGGCATTGGGCCTGTTCGACGGAAGCACTGCCCAGGCATTGCAAGAAATGCCTCTGGCCATGAAACAGCTTATTCGCCAGGAAATGTTAGACCCGGCACTGCGTACTGGCATGCTGTTGAGCGCTCACCTGGTTATTTTCTGGCTGTCTCAGGATAGCAACGTAACCCCGCCGGTTTGCCTGGCTTCTTTTGCCGCCGCCGGTATCGCCGGGACCCACCCCATGCGCACAGGACTTACCAGCTGGAAAGTAGCGAAGGGACTGTACCTGGTACCTCTCCTGTTTGCTTATTCGCCCCTCATATACGGCACCTGGCCTGAACGAATCGAAGTGTTCATCTGGTCATGTATGGGCTTATATGCCATGGCAGGGTTACTACAATGGCATCTTGAAAGACACATCAATCCACTTATTGCCGGGTTGCTATTGATAAGCGCCGCTTTGCTAATGTGGACACCCTTCCCGATTTACCTGCACCTACTGGGTGGCGCAATTCTGGTCGGTGTAGTCCTTTACCAGCGCAAGCTACCTCCCAACCCACAGACAGCCGCAACCGAATAGACAATGAGTAATCGCAAAGCACGACAGTTTCACCTGGTGAATAGACCAGAAGCCATGCCACAACACAGTGACTTCGCACTCGTGGAAGTCGACTTGCCTGAATTGAAAGCGGGCGAGGTGTTAGTAAAGAATCTCTATATGTCGGTGGACCCCTACATGCGCGGCCGCATGCGGGCGCAGGGCGTCTACGCCGCACCCTACGAATTGAATAAACCCCTGTATGGTGGCGCTATCGGTGAAGTGGTGGAATCGGCAGATGACAGCCTCAAGGAGGGAGACATCGTTCTCAACCAGGCTGCATGGCAGGATAGATTTATCGCTTCCGCAGATTCATTACAGAAGCTGGACCCATTCGATCGTGACCGCCTGTCACTCTATCTCGGTACGTTGGGTATGCCTGGCATGACGGCCTATGTGGGATTGCTGCGATTTGGTGAACCCAAGCCCGGTGAAACCGTTTTCGTCTCAGCCGCATCTGGCGCGGTGGGCGCCAATGTGTGCCAAATTGCCAAGCTGAAAGGTTGCTACGTTGTGGGTAGTGTGGGCAGCGATGCAAAAGCAACATGGCTGAAAGACGAATGCGGTGTGGATGCCGTGATCAATTACAAGACCTGTGGTGACCTGAATTCAGCACTGGAAGCAGCGGCACCTGACGGTGTCGATGTGTATTTTGAGAATGTGGGTGGCGAGCATCTTCAGGCTGCCCTGCATTGCATGAATCCTTTCGGGCGCATAGCCGCTTGCGGCATGATTGGCGGGTACAACACACCGCAGCCAGGCCCCAACAACTTAATGCTTGTTGTCGGTAAAAAAGTCCGCATCAATGGCTTCATCGTTTGGGACCATCGCGATATGCACGCAGACTTCCTCCGGGACATGACTGCCTGGATCCAGGAAGGCAAAGTGCACTGCAGGGAAACCACAGTCGAAGGATTGGAAAACGCGGTTGATGCCTTCCTGGCCCTGTTTAGCGGCGAAAATTTTGGCAAGATGATTGTCAAAATATAGGGTGTACAATGGGTTTGGATAACCAAACCCATGTCATGGCACACTGAGCAGTTCACTTTAGAAGCATGCTGATTTCGATCCTGTTTATGGCCGCCGGGCTACTGGTACTCGGCTTTGGTGCCGAAATCCTGGTCAGCGGCAGCAGCCGACTGGCCATGCGACTCGGCATCTCCCCGCTAATGGTGGGACTCACCATCGTTGCCTTCGGCACCAGCGCTCCTGAGCTTGCCGTCAGCATCCTTTCCGCCATCGGCGGCCATGCCGAACTGGCCCTTGGCAATGTCATTGGCTCAAACATCGCCAATATCGGTCTTATTCTTGGCATTACGGCCTTCATCTGCCCAATCAAGGTAGAAATCGATCTCATCAAGGAAGAAATCCCTTACCTCATCGCAATCAGTATCATTCTGGGCATCATGCTCTGGAACCAGAGACTTGGCCCCATCGAAGGTAGCTTGCTGGTAAGTGGCCTGATCGCCTATCTGGTATTCAGTTACTGGCAGGCGGGGAAAGAGGAAGTGGAAGACCTGGCGCTGCAACCAGTCGTCCCACAAGAAGCATCGGGAAAATTGTACGTGCACCTGCTACTGATAGTGGCAGGACTGGGACTACTGATCTTCGGCAGCGATATCTTTGTCGACAATGCAGTGAAGATCGCCCGTCTTCTTGGCGTCAGCGAAGCCGTAATCGGTTTAACACTGGTGGCCATAGGCACCAGTGTGCCGGAGCTGGCCACTTCAGGTCTGGCAGCAGTGCGAGGCAAGACTGACATTGCCGTGGGCAATGTCATTGGCTCGAATCTTTTTAATATTCTCAGCGTGCTCGGAATTACCGCAATAGTAAGTCCGATCGCCAGCGGGATGCATTTCCTCAGCGACTACCTGGTGATGATAGCGTTCACCCTGGTGTTGTTGCCACTGGCGAAAAGCGATCTGTCATTAAGTCGCCGGGAGGGCCTGTTCCTGATTGTGGCCTATGTCGGCTATATCGCCTATGTTGGTCTCTCAGCCTGATCCCAGCGTCTAGAACTGGTGAATTTTATCCAGGCGATCGAATCCGTTTCGGCGCCCGCTCCCTTCACTTTCTGTCATCAGGTCATCATCCAGAGTTGGCCACACATTGTCGGGGGCAATTGGTTCCCGCCCACTCGCCTGCCCTTTCAGGAAACGGTTTTCTTCTGCGAGCTGTTCATTCTTTGCCATCAGCGTCTTGATGGACGCCTGTGACTCCATGATGATCTGCTGCGACTGCACCGTGGTTTCCTGGAAATGCTTAATGGAGCGCGTGTATTCCGCGTTCGTCTCACTGTGTTCCTTGATCGTGGCCCGGGCTTTGCTCAGCAGGGATTCGTTTTCCTTAAGCGATTTAACCGCGTCATCGTAGAGCTCTCTGTACTTGCTCTCTGCTTCCAGTGCCGCCTGATACTTCTGTTCAGCCGCCTTCATTCGATCCTGGTAGTGATCGTTGAGCTTCACCGAGGATTCCAGCTCTTCGGTGAGCTTTTCAGTTGCGCGCTTCGCCTCAAGGGTAGTGGCAACCGACTCCTTATTCAGGCGTATACACTCCTTCTGGATCAGCGTGGAGTTGTCGATATTGGTACGCATGGAATCCAGGCTCTCATTGGCTTCGGCATTGGTTCGTTCCGAAGTCACGATGAGGCCTTTCATCTCTTCCCTGATGTTGCGCATGCTGTCCATGTACTCATTGATTCTGGCAATGCTGTCCTGGGCATCGCCATTAATCTGTACGGAGTTTTCCAGCACGGCCTGGGTCTGGTCCCGCGTATCCCGGCAAGAGCTTTCCAGCTCGAGCAGGTCGTCACGGGTAGCTTCACTTTCTTTCAGCACCTGGGACAGGTCTTCGTTCAACTTGCTATTCGCGTTTTGCTGATCGATGGCGCTGTCCTGCAGACTTGTCATCGATTCAATCAGTGTTTTGCTTTCCCGGTTATTGTCAGAGACTTCCTTCAGCACCCTGTCTACCTGCATCTTTCCCTGTCGGGTTTCTGCGAGAGCGACGCTAAGCTTCTCCAATGCATCCTTGATGGAGGATTCATTCTGCTTCTGGGTTTCAACCGATTGATCTCGCACCTCACGACACTCGCTGGTGAGCACAATCAACTCTTCCCGCTGCTGCTGGTTGCGCTGCAAACTGTGTTGCAGGTCCAGATTCAGCGCCTGGTTTTCTTTCTGCTTGGCAGTGGAGCGTTGCAGGGATTCATCCATGCGGGTGATCAAACCGCGAGATTCCTCGTTGCTGCTTTCAACATCGTCCAGGACTTTTTCGGTATGCTGACGGGATTCAGTGACTTCCCTGGCCACCTGGCGGCAATCGTTAAGCACCTGGTTCGCTGTCTGCATCTGTTCGCGATTACTTTCCAGGTCTTCCCCCAGTTGCTGCCCCAGGGTCTCAAGTTGCTTTTGCAGAATGTCCGACTCTTCATTGCTGCGCTTGCAGAGTTCGACAGCCTGCTGCACCTGTGAAACCTGGCTTTGTACTTCATGGCGGGTTTCTGAGAGTTCTTCCAGCAGTTGCTTGGATTTCAGATTCGTGGAGTGGGAGCGATCTGTTGCAGAATCCATTTTCTGCAGTGCCAGATTCGATTCCTCTATTCCGCGAGCCAGCTCTTCTGCCAGTTTTTCACAGCGCTCGTTGACTTCATTGCTGCGTTCCTTCGCCTCCACCAGCGATTGCTGCAAACGCTGGTTCTGGTCGATGACATGCTGTGCATCGTAAGTAATCTCGTAGCACTTGTTGGTGGCGTTTTCACTGACGATATTCAGCCCGTGAATATCCTGCTGGATCTGCTCACTACGCTGATTGAGGTCGGTGGCACGCTTAACCAGATTACGCAGTTCACGCTCCAGCTCGTCTTTCTTTTCCACCTGCTCGAGCAGTTCCAGCAGTTTTTTCTGCTGCGGCTCAGTCAACAGGCTGGCGTTCGTCCGCCCCTTGGTTCTGGCAAGCTTCTGCTCCAGCGCCTGGATATGGCGTTGTAATTGCTCTTTGTCCAGATGGGCCAGGCGGCCACTGGAATCAATCTCGGTTTCTTGCTGGGCTTGCAAATCAGGTGCTTGCGCAGTCATGGGCGTACTTCCTTCCATTTACAGACGCCAATCGCAGTGGCGATCGGCCGTGTCCAAATCATCGCGAAAGTCGCGGTCTTTTTTAGGTCTAGTACGTTTTGCAGGGATGCGCCATAAAAATGACGAGTTTTATGAGATTTAATGACAATAATCCGGCTCAGTAGCGGGAGATACTGAATATTGGGCTCAGGAAATAAAGAATTCACTTTATCCTGAAGTTGGTGAGATACTGCAAAATGCCAGAACACATGGAATTTCGATCCTGTTCATCGCATTGTGGCGACCAATTCCCATGATTCATTTTGCGCTCAGATTGCCAGTCCTGATCTTACTCGCGATCCCTCTGATGGCTTGTACAAGTACTACGCCGCCCCAAACAGAGGCGTTAACTGCAGAAGAGATTCTCGCGCACATGGCTGCCCAGTACGCCGCTGCCCAAACCTACCGAGATGAAGGAACCCTGACCAGAACCATCTCAACGCCCGATCAGATATTCAGTACCAATCAACAATTCAATACCGTTTTCGTGCGGCCGGATAAATTTCGTTTCGAATATTTGGACCTGCCTGGCCAAACAGTCCGTGAAACCCGAATTGGCTACATAGTCTGGCGATCAGGAGATGAGCTTGGCAGCTATTTTTGGGCCAGACCGGAACAACGAGCACTCTCGTCATTGGCGGAAGGCCTTGCTGGCGCTACCGGTGTTTCCGGCGGCACTGCGGCACGTGTTCCCCATTTGTTGATGCCTGAGCTGTTACGAGGCAGGGGTACTGCCATGCACGCCAACCTCGCCAATCCGGTGAGGCAAGCCGACTCTCCAGTGCAGAATCAGGACGCTTTCGTTGTTTCCGGCAACACAGGGCGGTTCGATGTAAGATTCTGGATCAGAAAATCCGACTATTTGATTCTGAAAGTTGAACAATTTCTCAAGCAGGAAAACGACTCTGAGTCACTCACGGTAACGCACTATAGCCCCTCTCTTAATGCAGAGATTCCACCGACCCTGCTGGAATTTCGTGATCCGCCAAACAGAAGCACTCAAACCGAACGCTAGCGCAAATCTTCCACTGCCTGGTTGTGACTGAGGTAGTTATTACCGGAAAGAGACTGAAAAAATCCGGTGGTAGCGAGACGATCCATAATTGGACCTTTCACTTCAGACAGATGCAGCTTGATCCCCAACTCCAGCAGAGTCTGGTTGATTTTCTCCAGTGTCTCCAGGGCCGACAGGTCAATTCTATTGACCGCCGTACACATAAGAATCACGTGTTCGAGTTCCGGTTTGTCCGAAATCAGCTTAAAAATCATTTCCTCGAGGTAGCGGGTATTGGCGAAGTACAGGCTCTCATCAATACGGATGGATAGCTGATTGTCGAATGTCTCCACCGTGTGCCGGTCCACATTGCGAAAGTGCTCGCTACCTGCCACACGGCCGATTACAGCCACATGAGGTTTCGATTCCTTATACAGGTGGATGAGAATCGACACCAACACACCGGCCGCTATCCCCAATTCGACGCCAATCAACAGCGTAAGCAACAAGGTGATTGCCACAGCCACGAAATCCGCTTTGGAATAACGCCAGGATTTTCCCAACATGGAAAAGTCCAGTAGCGGATAGATTGCAACCAGAATAATTGCAGCCAGAGAAACTCTGGGCACCCAGAACAAGAGTGGTGTGAGGAAAACAGCGGCGATGCCAATCAGGATCGCCGAAAACAGGCCCGCGGCAGGAGTGGCCGCGCCAGCCTCGTAGTTCACCATTGATCGGGAAAAACCACCACTAACCGGAAACCCGCCAGCGCTGGCAGAGGCAAGGTTAGCCGCTCCCAGCCCCACCAGTTCCTGATCCAGGTCGATATGCTCACGGCGGCGCGCTGCCAGCACCTGGGCCACTGATATCGATTCCACAAAACCAATGATGGAAATCAGGACGGCGGAACCCAGCAATGCGCGCAGCTGCTCTACCGAAAACGAGGGCAATGCCAGGTCAGGAAGCCCTGCCGGAACATCCCCCAATAGCGCCACACCCTGGGTATCCAGACTAAAAAGGTAAGCGAGCATGGCAGCCAAAAAGGTCACCAGCAGCGGGCCTGTTCGTGACAGCACCCTGGCGAGCTGTTCCGACACACCCTTACTGCAGAGGAAATCGTTCAGGTGATTCTTGCTCCACAGCATTCCCAGGATCGAAGCTACACCAATAAATACAGTGATGACATTGGCTTCAGGAAGAGCGAGCAGTAACTCGGGCAGCAGTTCCAGCACGGACTGGCCATCCACTTCGACGCCCAACAGATGCCGCATCTGGCTAAGCCCGATAATGATGGCGGATGCCGTGATGAAAGCACTGATCACGGGATGCGAAATAAAATTCGCCATGAAGCCCAGTCTGGCAAGCCCCAGAATCAGCAACAGGGCACCAGACAAAAAAGTGAGAGCCACCGCCGCCGCGACATATTCGCTGGTAGTAAGCAGGTCCAGTTTGGCCAGCGCCGCAGCGGTCATAAGGGATACCACAGCAACCGGTGCCACGGACAGCGTGTTACTGGTTCCGAAGAAGCAATAGACCGTTAGTCCGAACAGGCTGGCATAGAGCCCGGTCTCGGCTGGCATTCCCGCGACCAGCGCGTAGGCCAGCGCCTGGGGAATCAACATGATCGCCACAACAATCGATGCCAGCAAATCATCGGCCATTTTGCGACCGGAATAGCGAGGCACCCAATACAGGATGGGGAGGTATCGACTAAGTGAAGTACGGTCTCTCAATTTTATACTTGGTGATGCATTCTGGACGTTGCTTTCTCGGTTTTACTTTCACAGTTTTACTTTTTAGAGACTGCTTTTCAGATGTTGTGATCAGTTTAGTTCTTCATGCTGCAATCAATTGAGCGGCTTCAGCGATAGAAATCAAAAGCCAGCACTCGAATACCAATCAGAGAATTTCATGATGCGAGCGGCCTCGCCTGCGCAACAGATGGGTACACTTAGCACAACCAAAAACACAGAGCTCACTCAACAGCAGCACCAGCATAGCAATGGCGGCACCCCATTGTAAGGCAAGACTATTCAGCGGCACGGTGTAGCTATACTGCGCCCGGGTCTCGTCCAGCAGTTCCCTATCAGCCGCCACCAGCACATGCCAGGCAGCCTCTGCCAGATTGCCTTGCATTATCTCCTGCTCTGACGAGATCCGTCGGTAACGATTGACGATAGTCTGCAGGCTTTCACTATCACTGCGAAACACCCGGTCGCCGCTCTCGCGATAGTAAATCACCAGGGCATCCAGGTCGCCGCTGAACATGGCATCTGCTGTGCGCTGAAAACCGGCGATATTGGCACTGACTTCTCGATAATGGGCATCAACCCGCAGCCGGTACTGGTCTACGAAGGCCGGCACCTGAATGCCAAGCAAAAGCCCTAGCCCGAAGACCAGAAAGCGCGTCGATGTCCTGAGAAAAGAAATAACCATAGGGAACCCTCAATTGATTAGACCACAGATACTGAACAACAGTTCAGCGCTATGGCACTTAACCCTGGGCCTTAGCCCTGGGCGAGCAGGTTTCTGAGGTCGATAATGGCCGCATTGGCCCTTGAGACATAGTTCGCCATGGTGAGGGAATGGTTGGCGAAGATCCCGAAACCTGAACCATTGAGGATTACCGGGAAAAATACGGTGCGCTGGCTCGCTTCCAGTTCGCGAATGATCTGGCGCAGGCTGGCGGTGGCGTTCTTGTCTTCGAGTACCTGTTCAAAATCGATTTCCACGGCACGCAGAAAATGCATTAATGCCCAGGTAGCGCCACGTGCCTCATAAAACACATCATCAATTTGCAACCACGGTGTACGCACTGCCAGCTCCGACGCCACCGGCGTGGATTGGGCTGCGCCACCACTGCCTGCGGTATCAGTATTGATGCGCTGCTGGCCGACACTGGCACTCAGGCGTTGAGACAGGCTTCCAAGCCTGGATTCCACATTTACCAGCCACGCCGCCAGGTTATCTGCCCGGGCGAAGAACTGGGCGTCCGAATTTTGTGGATCCGCAATGCGTAGCAGATAGGAATCCACCCGGCTGATCGCCTCCCGGTATTCAGATTCGGTCGGGGGGAACAACCAGCTATCGTTGTTAAAATGAAAATTGGGCTCAGCCACGATCAAATCCGGATCTTCCGTAGACTGGGATTGCGAGCGGCTAAAATTCTCCCTGAACGCCCGCGAGAGATCTCGCACCTGTACCAGGGCGCCGAATTCCCAGTTCGGAATATTGTCCAGATACACACCAGGAGGAAGTACGTCATTGGTGAGATACCCTCCGGGTTTATCCAGCAGGGTTTCTGAAACACGAATCATGGCGGCGGTCGTGGCACTGCCCACCACGTAGCTGTAACCGGATGCGGCGAGCTTCTCAGTGGCGTTTACCCGCACGTCAAAAGCGTCCGGCTCCGCACTCCAATAAATACCAATGATGACGATGAAGATCAGCAAAATGCCCAGTGCCGTGAACACCACGCGGCGCCAGAACGACGCATCATAGGCACTAGCCCCGGAAGCATCTGCATTTTCAGTCTTGTTCCCGCCTAATATAGACATCAGCTTTCCTGCTCAGGCAGGCGTAAACGCACGCTGCCGCGATTCGCCAGTTCGATGTTGCCACGCAGCCGATAGCCGTCGACGGCCTCCCGCATCACGCTGAACATCCAGCGCGCAAGATCATCATTGGGCGCTGTAATGAGGAAAAACGCATCATGCTCCCGCGCCTGTTCGGCAATACTCACCAATTGCGTTTGCGCTTCCTCGCTGCGCTGGGCTAGTTCTCTAGCGTCAAAATTGAAAAACAGGTCTCCGGAAGCTTTTTCGCTTCTGAGTAATTCCGCTGCTGCGGCGATATCTGGGTGATCCTCGTTCACAAAACGGGCTCGCCCCAGAAGTGTCTCAGCCTCGTCGAATAATCCTTGTCGACTGGCTTCCTCAGCCAGTTCGATATAGCGCAGCACAATATCTTCCAGGCCCTGCAAGGCTATTTCGTTGTCAGGGTCATAAGCCAGGGCGCGCTTGAATCGGGCATGAGCATTGTCGTCCACCGGGGAGAGCAAGCGATCCGCATCCAGAGCCTGCAAAGCTTCGAACAACAGGTCGGCCAATTCCCGTCGGGTGATTGAAGCACCGGACGGAGAATACACTTCGGCATTGGACAGGGTACGAACCTGCATGCCGTCTTCGACAGCAGCCTCTGGTTCGGATACCGGTTGCTCTGTAGCGCAGGCGGCCAGCAACAGTGGTAGTACGATTAGCAGTCGTCGCATGAATACAGGGGCTGAGGCCCGTCCAAGACGCAGGGAGGTTTTGATCAGAGTCTCCCTAAGAAATTAGCTCTGAAAACATAAGAAACTCCAGTGAATCTCCACGATTGACCGTAGTATAGGGAGGAATTATGGCAAGTCCGTCGGCATGGCTCAAGGAAGCACCCGCCCCTGAGCTCTGGTTATCGTAAGGATAGAGCCATGGCATTCCTGCTTCATCCCGGCGCAGGCGGACTCGAATATATTCCTGCCTCTCACCAGATTCATCGGCATCGAAGCCAGCCGGAATAGGTAATGAATGCGGAAATACGTCGGTGCAGCCTTGCATCGTAAGCAGTGCGGGCTTTACCAGTAGCAAAAAAGTGACGAATGCCGAAACGGGATTTCCGGGCAAGCCAAAAAACTGGACCTCTCCTACCTTGCCGCTGGCGAATGGCTTGCCTGGCTTTATAGCCAGTTTCCACAGATCAAGATGACCAATACTCTCTATAGCAGCCTTGACATGATCCTCCTCGCCAACCGATACCCCGCCTGTGCTAATCACTACATCCGCATCGGCGGCAGCCTCCAACAAGGCAGAACGCGTTCCTTCAAATTCATCTGCAACGATTGAATGCATGACTACTTCCGCCTGCATGTTTGCGAGCAATGCCGCCAGCGAGTAATGATTGGAATTGTAAATTTGCCCCGGCATTAATTCGGCGCCAGGTGCCACTAATTCGTCGCCAGTAGTAAATAGCGCAACTCGCAACTTCCTCACCACGGCAAGCTCGGCGATGCCTACGGATGCCAGCACACCAATATCCTGTGGTGCGAGTCGGTGCCCAGCCAGGAACAGATCCTGCCCATGCGCTATATCCTCGCCTTTACTGCGCGTATTCTCCCCTTGCTCGACAAGCTGCAGGATGCTCACCTTTTCCCCATCGGCCTGGGTGTTTTCCTGCATAACCACCGCATCAGCTCCGGGCGGCAGCGGCGCACCGGTAAATATTCTTGCAGCAGTACCTGCCTCAAGAGGCGTACCCGCGGCGCCGGCCACAATACGTTGTGATATAGGCAAGCTTACGGGAACCTGCTGAATAGCAGCGGCCCGAACGGCATACCCGTCCATGGCGCTGTTATCGGCGGGGGGAACATTAATGGGTGAAACACAACCAGTAGCCAGTACGCGACCGTTAATTTTCTCAATCGGCAGCACTTCCACTTCAGACATGGTGCTGATTGATTCCAGTATGGCGGCAATCGCTTCCGCCATGGGAGTCAGGGGACGACGATTCACTTCAGAGTTGACCCATGATTTCAGGCAGCATCACTGGCAGCCCTGTCTTCCGGACCGCGGCCTTCTTCCCCGACATCTTCCTGTCCGACCTGCGACGACCGGTCTCCATACAGACGCTTCACAACTTCCTGTAAATGACCGCGCCAGGATTTCTGCTTGATGCCAAAGGTGTCAAATATCTTTTTACTTGAAAGTGTCGAATTGCGGATTTCCGGTGGTCGCGACTCACGCTGCACAAATTTCATCGTATCCAGAAGCTGATAGATGTCCTCATCATAGTTGGCCGCGCACTTCAGAGTAAGCTCAGCAAATTCGGCTTCTTCACGAGATTCGAGACCGCAGTAGTGATACGTACCCCACACATTGGCGTCGCAATCGATCTGTTGGCACACCGCAAGAATGGCAGCTGCCATGTCTCCGGTATACGTTGGGCTGAACCGTCTTCTGGTTACCTCGACCACACCATCATTACGCTTGGCAGCCCTGATCCATGATTTGATCAGCCCACGCTTCCATTTACCAAACAACCAGCCGGGCCGCAGGATCATATGGGCGTTGTGCTGCCTGATAGCCTGTTCCCCGGCAAGCGACGACAGACCGTAGACGCCAAGAGGATTCGGCGAGTCATTTTCGTTGTATCCGAGACGTTTCTCGCCATCAAACACATAGGCGTTGGACAGGTGGATGATGGGGATATTCAGATGATCGGCGATTTCCGACAGCGTCGCCGGCAATCCCGCATTGATGCGATGACAGCGATCCGCCGTGGTCTCTGCCCGGCGCAGCGCACTGTGGTTCCCGGAAATAAAATCCGACAGGTTGATAAGCTGGGTAGGCTCATAGTCTGTCACCATTTTGGCGATTTCCACGCCATTTCCCGGATCGAAATACTTATCCGCTGGCGCTAAAAAGCGAATCTTGCGTTTCCGCAAAATCTCAATCAGATCCTTACCTGTGGGACTACGCGCCCCGGCAATAAACAACCGCAATCTGGTTTCCGCCTTTAAATCAGTAACCTAGCAAACATGACCCCTAAACTTCAGCCAAACGCCGCCGCAAGTCAAGCCTTGCACCAATTTGAGGACAAATGATTTTAGTTAGAAGGCGAAAGGCGTGATCACACGCATGATTTCCCAGAGAGAACCCATTAAAAAAAGCACGAATCTGGATCGCTAACCGGGCGTTACGAAGTTTCGACCATGCCCAACTGATAGTTCAAATCGCAATAAACGAAACAAAAAAATACGACTAGAAAGCACACTGCCAATCGAAGGGAGGGATGATGAGGAGCGTCGCGAGGGCGCTACTGTTGAGGCGAAGCCCCGGAAAAGCGGAGCGTACTTGTCAGTACGTGAGCATTTTCAGGGGCTTTTTAACGAAGACAGGAGTGTCCGCAGCAGCTCCGTTACGCCACAGACACAGAAAGATGCTCGTTAGAACGGTATATCATCGTCGAAGTTGTCGAAATTCTGGGGGGCACTGGGTGCTGACTGCTGGCCCCCACCCTGCTGCGCTGCAGGCTGGGATGGCGCCCGGTCACCAAAATCAGCACCTCCACCCCCGCCACGGGAATCCAGCATCTGCATCTCATTGGCAACGATCTCAGTCGTGTAACGCTTAACACCGTCCTGTTCCCAGGAACGAGTCTGCAAACGCCCTTCAATATAGAGCTTGGAGCCTTTCTTCACATACTGCTCAACAATCTCGGCCAATCGATTGAAGAAAACAACGCGGTGCCATTCCGTTTTCTCCTGCTGCTCGCCGGTATTCTTGTCCTTCCACGTGTCGCTGGTGGCCAACGAGACATTCGCCACGGCATTACCATTCGGCATGTACCTGACTTCCGGGTCATTACCCAGATTACCTACGAGAATTACCTTGTTTACACCACGACTTGCCACGCTGTTCTCCCAAACTGAAGTGAAATTTTCTACGACCGCAAGTCTATACCATCGCTCTTTATTTGTGGAAATTTCCGGCGAATTTACCATTCACTGAGCCCCCCAATTACGATCAGCGTGCCTGGGTTCCGGGATGCCTCTTGCAGCCAGAGATGCCGGAGGATGAGAGGGAGGAAGCGTTTTGACGCTCCGGTGGGCCATCCCTGGCCCTCCCGCGTTCCCATCCCTGGACGCTAGTCGCTTACAAAACGCTTCCTCCCTCTCACCCTCCTCCCAGCCCACGAGAGTAGGCATCCCTCTACTTTTATATCTTCCTTACTTGCGTGAAATATCAAACTGGCACCAAATCAGCATCGAGATATGTGGTAGTCCAGGTTCGGACCGTGCGAGGCATGGATGCCGAGCCCGAGCCCCCAGGGGTGAGACCGAGCGTCTTGCAAGCGTGAGCTTGCAGCGACAGGCGAACGACACCGATCTGTGATCGGTGGCTGGGCCCGGGTTCACGGCGTGTCCGAACCTGGACTACCACATATCTCGATGCGGCAAAAAGAACTCACATAACAAAATCAAAACCATCCCGCCTTTACTCTCGTAAACATAATCTTCGATAATGATTGGTTTGTTCCTCCACCCGAGATTTTCATGGACAAGATCGTAGTTCGGGGTGCCCGCACCCATAACCTCAAGAACATCAACCTGACCATTCCCAGAGACAAGCTGGTAGTGATCACAGGGTTATCAGGTTCCGGGAAGTCATCCCTGGCATTCGATACGCTCTATGCGGAAGGTCAGCGACGCTATGTGGAGTCGCTGTCCACCTATGCGCGGCAGTTCCTGTCCATGATGGAAAAACCGGATATCGATCATATTGAGGGTTTGAGTCCGGCCATCTCCATTGAACAAAAATCCACCAGCCACAACCCCCGCTCCACGGTGGGAACCATCACCGAGATTTATGACTACCTGCGCCTGCTGTTCGCCAGAGTGGGAGAACCCTACTGTCCCGACCACAAGCTCAAGCTGGAAGCCCAGACCGTGAGCCAGATGGTGGACAAGGTGATGGAGATGCCCGAGGGCACACGCATCATGGTGCTGGCGCCCATTATCAGGGAGCGCAAGGGTGAGCATTTGCATGTCTTTAGTGAGTTGCGCACAAGTGGCTTCATACGAGCGCGGGTTGACGGGTTAGTCTGCGAAATTGAGTACCCGCCGGAATTGGAGAAGAACAAGAAACACTCCATCGACGTGGTTATCGACCGCCTGAAGATCAAGGACGGCCTGCAGCAACGGCTGGCGGAAAGTTTCGAAACGGCGCTCCAGCTTGCCGATGGCCTCGCCATGGTGGCGAACATGGACGAAGAATCCGGAGCAGACCTGGTCTTTTCTTCATTGTTTGCCTGCCCCAAATGCGGGCACAGTATTACCGAGCTGGAACCACGCCTGTTCTCCTTCAATAACCCCGCTGGCGCTTGCTCCAGTTGCGATGGCCTGGGGCTCAAACAGTTCTTCGATGAGAAACGTATCATCGTGGATGAGAGCCTCGCGCTCTCCGAAGGCGCCATCAGAGGTTGGGATCGCCGCAATATCTATTACTTCCAGATGCTCACATCCCTCGCCGAGCATTTTGGTTTCGAGATCGACAAGCCTTTTAACAAGCTATCGAAGAAACACCGGGAAATAATCCTGCGCGGTAGCGGCAAGGAAGTGGTGGATTTTTACTATGTGAATGACCGCGGCGATACAGTTACCCGCTCCTATCCCTTCGAAGGCATCCTGCCAAATATGGAGCGGCGCTACAGAGAAACCGAGTCCAATATGGTGCGGGAAGAGTTGGCCAAGTATCTTGCTTCGCAACCCTGTCCTGATTGCCATGGTACGCGGTTACGTCGTGATGCCCGGCATGTGCTGATCAAGGGCACAAACCTGCCCACCGTCACCGAGATGACCGTCGCCCAGGCTTTCGACTATTTCGGCGCCCTCAAGCTTGCAGGTAAGCGCGCGGCGATTGCCGAGAAAGTATTGAAGGAAATACAGGACCGATTGAAGTTCCTGGTGGATGTAGGTCTGAATTACCTCACGCTTAGCCGCAGTGCCGATACCCTGTCTGGCGGCGAGGCGCAGCGAATTCGTCTGGCCAGCCAGATTGGTGCGGGGCTGGTGGGCGTGATGTACATACTCGATGAGCCCTCCATCGGATTACACCAGCGGGACAACAATCGCCTGCTGAACACCCTGTTTCATTTGCGCGACCTCGGTAACACGGTGATCGTCGTTGAGCACGACGAAGAAGCCATCCGCAGCGCCGACCATGTGATTGATATCGGCCCGGGCGCTGGTGTGCATGGCGGGGAAATTGTCGCCGAAGGGCCGGTAGGCAAGATCGAGAAGACGAAGAAGTCATTAACCGGCAAGTATCTGTCCGGCAAGGAAAGTATCGCGATACCCAAGAAACGAATTCCGCGTGACGAAGACAAGCTTCTTAGCCTCAAAGGCGCCAGTGGTAACAATTTACAGGGAGTGGACCTCAACATTCCCATTGGGCTATTCACCTGTGTAACCGGAGTCTCGGGCTCAGGCAAGTCGACCCTGATAAACAATACGCTCTATCCCATCACTGCTGCCAGGCTTAATAAAGCAACGACCCTGAATCCAGCGCCCTATGAAGAGATCGTCGGCCTGAATCATCTCGACAAGGTGGTCGATATCGATCAGAGCCCCATTGGCCGCACACCCCGCTCCAACCCCGCCACTTACACCGGCATCTTTACCCCGGTGCGCGAGTTGTTTGCGGGCACACAGGAAGCGCGTAGCCGCGGCTATAAACCCGGCCGCTTCAGCTTCAACGTCAAAGGAGGCCGCTGTGAAGCCTGCCAGGGTGACGGTGTGGTGAAGGTGGAGATGCACTTCCTGCCAGACGTCTACGTACCCTGTGATGTGTGCCGTGGCAAGCGCTACAACCGGGAGACCCTGGAGGTCAAATACAAGGGCAAGAACATTAACGAAGTACTGGATATGACCATCGAGGATGCCCGCGATTTTTTCGATGCCGTGCCAGCAATTGCCAGAAAATTGCAAACGTTAATGGATGTGGGCCTTTCCTATATCTGCCTTGGCCAATCAGCAACAACCCTTTCCGGTGGTGAGGCGCAGCGAGTGAAGCTTTCTCGCGAGTTATCCAAGCGGGATACAGGCAAGACGCTCTATATTCTCGATGAACCCACTACCGGCCTGCACTTTCACGATATCAAGCAGTTGCTGTCAGTGCTTCACCATCTGCGCGACCAGGGCAATACCATCGTGGTTATCGAGCACAATCTGGATGTCATCAAGACAGCCGACTGGATTGTCGATCTGGGGCCGGAGGGCGGCAGCGGCGGCGGCAAGATCATCGCCGAAGGCACTCCAGAGCAGGTGGCAAAAAAACGAGGCTCCCACACAGGCAAATTCATCAAGACTACCCTGGGAAGCTAAGGCAGTTGCAAAATCATTAATTTAGAACAAGATTCCCTGGCAGTTTTTTGTCTATTCTGAGGAACAAGAATCAACGCAAAAGGATAAATGCCATGCAGCGACGTCGCTTTCTGACGAATTCAGCCCTCCTCGGTGGCGGCCTCGCCCTACCCCTGACCACCCTGGGTCAATCAGCTGCGTCCGAGACCAATGAGCTGCGTATACCCCCGCTACTCGATGGCACTATGGATCAAGGGCGTCGCCACTACGCCCTGAACATGCAAGCCGGCAATACCGAATTTTTCTCCGGCGTGGACACCGCCACCCTTGGCCTTAATGGCAACTTCCTCGGCCCTACCATTCGCTTGCGTCGGGACGAGCAGATTACCCTGTCAGTCAATAACTCTCTGGACGAACCCTCCACTCTGCATTGGCACGGGCTGCATGTGCCCGCCGCCGCCGATGGCGGCCCGCATCAGGTTATCCCGCCCGGTAGCCAATGGGATGCCAACTTCAAGGTGGATCAGGATGCCGGTACGTTCTGGTATCACTCCCATCTGGAAGGCCGCACCGGCGAGCAGGTCTATCGGGGGCTTGCCGGCATGATGCTGATTGAGGACGAGACCAGTCGCAGCCTGGAGCTTCCATCCGACTACGGCATGGACGATATCCCGCTGGTTATCCAGGATCGCAATTTCAATGCCGATGGCAGTTTCCGCTACACCACCTCGCGCATGGACTCCATGCTGGGCCTGTTCGGCAACACGATTATGGTGAATGGCACCATCAATCCGCACTTTGTCCCTACCACCCGTAAGGTACGATTCCGCGTTCTGAACGGATCCAATGCCCGCACCTATAACCTGGTTTTCAGCGACAACCGGGAGATGCAACAGATCGCCTGTGATGGCGGATTCCTGAGCTCACCTATCGCCATGCGCCGGCTGGAACTGGCGCCCGGCGAACGCTGTGAAATCGTCGCGGACTTCTCCGATGGCCAACCGGTCAACCTGATCAGCCTGCCGATCGCCGACGATTCGCCATTTCGCACCACCGGCATGATGGGCAATATGCACACGATGAACCAGCAACGCCTGCACATCATGGCCATCCGCCCGCAATCGAGCCTCGCTGCCTCACCCGATGTGCCCGTGGCATTGGGTTCGATGCCCCCGATGGAGCCGGACTCAGCAGATAGATTGCGCGAGTTCACATTGACCATGGGCATGGGTATGGGTATGGGCGGTATGGGCAGAGGTCGCGGCGGTGGTGGACGCATGGGCGGAATGGGCTCCATGTTCGCCATCAATGGTAAAGCCATGGACATGAACAGGATCGATGAGCGAATCCCTGTGGGCTCAACGGAAATCTGGGAGATTCGTAATGAGTCCATGATGATGCACCCCTTCCACATCCATCATGGCCAGTTCCGTATCATCAGCAGCAACAACCGGGAATGGCCAGCGCACGAACATGCCTACAAAGACACGGTAAAAGTTGGTCCTGGCCAGCGGGTGCGGATTCTCATGAAGTTCGATGACTTCGCCGACTCTGAACTGCCCTATATGTATCACTGCCATATCCTTGAGCATGAGGATGCGGGAATGATGGGACAGTTTGTGGTTGAATAAATTTCACCAGTGCTCTGCCAATCCTCTGGATGGCGGCCTGATTGATTAATTATTCACCACTAATTGGCTGATTCTTGATCACGTACCGGGTCCATCTTTTCTTTTTTCCCAAAATAACAAAAAAGCCTTGGGATACCTTTTTCGCCTGTGACAAAATTGTGACAACTGACTGACGTTCTCCTGAATGGAAACCTGGAAGAACCCGCCCAGAACCGGCTCGGTAGCTGAGTTTTAGCCACGATCAGCGGTGCACCAATAGCCCTGATGTCACAAAAATGAAACTACCCAGCGACTAAAATTACGCCGTTTACATGGAATAGCCGGATCGAAAGCGCAGTGACGCGCTCAATAAAAACTACACACGTTCAGTCGGTTACAAAAAACAACCTATCTCTATAAATCTATCAGGAGGAGCACATGCGCTTACCACGTAGTGCAAAGAAACTGCTGTGTACTTCTGTATTGCTGGCACTTGGAGCGACATCCACAGAGCTTGCAGCACAGGACACATCATCCGCGATCCGCGGTCGTCTCGTTGACGGCTCTGGCAACCCACTTGTTAACGCCACTGTCGTTGTAGAAGATTCCCGCACTGGAGCAAGCCGAACCTTGCAATCCAATAATACCGGTACCTTCTATGCTACCAACCTGCCAGTAGGCGGGCCTTACACGGTAACAATCAATGGCAACAAGACTGTCACGGTAGACTCAATCCAATTGGGTGATGTTTACAACCTGACGGTAGACATGTCTGCTCCCAGCAATATCGAAGAGATCATCGTGTTCGGTGAAGGCAATACGATCGTCGACGTAGCCGCTGGCCCGGCTGCTACATTTGGCCAGTTCGAACTGGACACCATGGTCGCCTATAACCGAGATATCCGCGATGTGTACTCACTGGACCCTCGCTTCAACATCGACGGCGATGCCCGTGACTCGCAGGTTAACTGTATTGGCAAGCACCCCCGCTTCAACAGCATCAGCATCGACGGTGTTGCCCAAAATGACCGCTTCGGCCTGAACAGCAATGGTTACGCCACGGCTACCGGCATGCCGTTCCCTTACGCTGCTGTCAGCCAGGTTTCTGCAGAACTCGCACCATTCGATGTAACTTATGGTGGATTCAGCGCCTGTAACGTGAACGCAGTAACCAAATCCGGCACCAACGAGTGGACGGGTAATGCATTCTTTGAAGGCACCAATGACGGGCTGCGTGGTGATTCCCTCACTGCAAAAGATGGCTCAGTCTCTACATTCACAACGCCCAGCTATGATGAAGAATATTATGGTTTCAGCGTGGGTGGTCCACTGATCGAAGACAAGCTGTTCATTTTCGGCGCCTATGAAGAAACCGAATCGCCTGAATTCATCGCCCAGGGATTTGCTGGCTCCAGCAACGGTGAAGAGCGACCCTGGCTGGATCAGGCTACTTTTGACCGCGTATCTTCCATCGCCAACAGCCTCTACAACTACGAT
The DNA here is from genome assembly GCA_965227635.1 of uncultured Pseudohongiella sp. Taxonomy (GTDB): domain Bacteria; phylum Pseudomonadota; class Gammaproteobacteria; order Pseudomonadales; family Pseudohongiellaceae; genus UBA9145. The sequence continues at coordinate 67,356 of OZ245763.1, forward strand.
CCCGGAGGCCAGGCCAGCGACGGTACTCAGGCTACTGAGAGTTATATCCTGCGCCTGGACTACAACATCAATGAAAACCACACGGCCGCACTGATCTACAACTACTACGACGGTCTGGAAGATCGCGCCTCTGACAGTGACAGCAACGAATTCGAATTCGCCAATCACTTCTACAGAAAAGGCGCCGAACTGGAAACCTGGACTGCCAAACTGCAGTCTCAGTGGACAGATGCCTTCTCTACTGAAATCTTTATGAACACCAACGAAATGGTGGACTCCCAGGTAACAGTTGGACCTGCCGACTTTGGCGATCACCAGATCAGCGTTGGCAGCAACGTGATCTATCTGGGTGCTGACGACTCTCGCCAGGCTAACCAACTGAATTGGGAATCCTCTTTCTACAAGTTCACCGGCGAATATCTGGTGGGTGATCACATTATCACCGCGGGTTTTGAGCGCGATGAACTGGATGTGTTCAACCAGTTCGTCCAGCACTCCAACGGTGGTGAGTGGGATTATTTCGATGACTCCGGTAGCAACCCTGCCTCCTGTGCTGCACTGACTGCACAGGGTCGCTTCGACGATCCGAACTGTGGCCTGTCCGGTATCGACAAGTTCGAACTGGGTCGCCCCAGCCGCATCTACTATGGAAGTGGTGGCGGAACCAATGACCCGGGCGATGCGTCTGCACGTTTCAACGTCAACACCAACATGTTCTACCTGCAGGATGAGTGGTACATCCCGCAATACAACCTGACACTGGTGGGTGGTCTGCGCTATGAGCAGATGGACATGTCAGACCGTCCCAACTTCAACCAGGCTTTTACCGACCTGAATGGCGGTTTGCGCAACGACGCCAATCTCGACGGTGTGGATCTGTGGATGCCTCGTATTGGTTTCACCTGGGAAGCGAACTACAACCTGACTGTGCGTGGTGGTATCGGCCTCTACTCCGGTGGCAACCCGAACGTTTGGGTTACCAACGCCTGGAGCAACGACGGTATCAGCAACGTGCAACTTCAGTATCGCAACTTCAGTGGTGCCGAGTCGGTATTCTCTGATGTACAACTGAGTGGCGCGGGTCGCCCTGGCTACGATGTACCTCAATCTCTGGTAGATCAGGTTGCCGCCACAACTTCGGATAGCGCGAGCGACAGCTTCCTGGCGCTTATCGATCCAAACTACGAGCAGCCTTCCGAGATGAAATACGCTCTAGGTGCCACGTATACTTTCGATAGCGGACTGACTGTCGATGGCGACATTCTGTATTCCAGGCAGCGCAATCCAGCCTACTATGAGGATGTATCGCAGTCCCAGGTTGGCACCACTGCTGCTGGCCAGCCAATCTTCGACTTCGTACGAGGCGAGGAAAACTACATGCTGACCAATGCCAACACCGAAGGTGAAGGCCTAGCACTGTCCCTTGTAGCGCGACATCAATACGACTGGGGTCTGGACTGGACTGTTGGCTATGCCTACACAGATCAAACTGACGTGAACCCAATGACGTCATCTGTGGCAGGTTCCAACTTCGACAACCTGGCCCTGACAACGTTGCTTGATCCACAGCCCGCCACGTCAAACTATGTGGCCCCACACCGCTTTACAGCGCGCGTGAGCTACGGTCGTGATTTCATCCCGGGTCATGAGACTCGAGTCACTGCGTTGTTCTATCGCAAGAAAGGTCAGCCACAGAGCTTCGTGATGAATTCTGGCGATCTGGAAGGCGATGGTTTCTTCGGCCGTCACTTGCTGTATGTCCCAACCCTGAACGATCCCAATGTGGTTATTGGCCCCGATTTCGATGTGAATGCCTGGGCCCAGTTCATTCAGGACAACGGCTATGCAGAATTTGCTGGCGGATTCGTACCACGTAACGAATCCTTCGCAGACTGGTCTTCGCGCATGGACCTGCGTATCGACCAGGAACTCCCTCTGTTCTTTGGTACACGAGCCCGCGCCTACATGAAGGTGTACAACGTTCTGAACCTGCTGAACGACGAGTGGGGCGTGCAGTACGACAACGAGTTCTTCTCTCAGGAAGTCGTTGGTATGTCGCTTGATGCACAGAATCGGTACGTATTTGAAAGTTTCCGCCCGGATACGATTACCGACCTGCGCGAGAATGCTTCCCTGTACGAAATTCGACTGGGTATACAGATCGAATTCTAGGTTCGCCTACTACGCACAAACAAAAAGCCCGGCTACTCCAGAGTAGCCGGGCTTTTTCTGTGCTAGCTGTCGACTACTGAAGTGTCCGTCCGCTCAGGCGAGGCTGATCAGCAACTCCTCCACATCCCGCAGGCGATCCTTGCCGAAAAATATCTCATTACCGACATAGAATGTAGGTGAGCCAAACGTGCCCCGGGCCACAGAGGCGCTGGTGAAGTCAATGAGCCCCTGCTTCACTTCAGGGTTCTGTATGGCCGCCATGATTTCCTCGGCAGGCAAGTCTGCATCGGCGAGAGTCTTTGCCATGACATCGGGCTGGGCCATATCCAGATTCAGTTCCCACATGGCCCGGTACATCGCCCCGATATACCGTGGATAGAATTGCTTGTCCCTGGCATAGACCGCGCCACGCATGAGTTGCAGGGTATTAACCGGAAAATGATTGTTGCGCTTGTAGTTGTCGATGCTGTGCTTTTCCATAAAGCGCCGGGTCTCCAGCGCCTGGTATTCTTTTTTGTTAAGGACACCGGAAAACTGTTCCATAGGAGACTTGTTATTGGTGGCCTTGAACACACCACCCAGGAGAATTGGTACGTAGTCGAAGGTTGCCCCCGTGCGCTCTTCTATTCCCGGAATGATTCGATGGCAGAAGTAGCTATTGGGGCTACCGAAGTCATAATGAAATTCTACTGTCTGGGACATTCTGCTAGTTACCTTACAATTGATTCACTCTTGTTGCCTGGAGTGCAGCTTATCTAAAACTTTTCCGTCGCCGGGCGCAGGTCTAACTCATGAGTCCAGGCATCTGCCGGCTGGTGGTGCAGCATCCAGTAGGTCTCTGCGACTGAGCCTGGGTGCATCATTGTATTCTCGGGCAATTGGTCGGGGTTGATTCCCTTTGCTCGATAACGCTCGCGGACGAATTCGGTGTCCACTCCCGAATCGATGATCAGGTGCGCCACGTGTATCCCCTCTGGACCCAATTCCCTGGCCATGCTCTGGGCCAGGCCTCGCAGGGCAAACTTGGCGCTGGCAAACGCGGCAAAACCGCTGCCTCCACGCATGCTGGCGGTGGCCCCAGTGAAGAAGATCGAGCCCTGCCCACGCGGCACCATGTAACGGGCAGCCTCCCGCCCGGTCAGGAAGCCCGTCAGGCAAGCCATCATCCATACTTTCCGAAACACCCGCTCACTGGTCTCCCTGATGGGAAAATTCACATTGCCGCCTGGATTGGAAATGACTACCTGAAGAGGGCCGATATCACTCTCGATGGCGGCAAAACGCTGCTCGATCTGGCTCTCTTCCCGGGCGTCCAGTGAATACGCAAACGCCGAACCGCCATTCGCCTCGATCTCTTCGACCAGCGCCGCTGACTTGTCGCCGTTACGCCGACCGAGGCAGACGGTATATCCACCTTCGGCAAAGCGGCGCGCAATGGCGGCACCGATATAGTCGCCGGCGCCGACGATGAGACAAACAGGATTCGCCACCAGTTACCTTCCCCGCCTCTTAATCGAGAACTTTGAATACCGGATAATCTATTTCTCCCTCGGCGGCCAAACCAGGCTCCAGATAATCATCAAAAAGATTCCAGTAGGCCAGGCTGTCATCCGACTCTGGCTCCAGCAAATAGAAGATCAGGTTTGCCAGGCGATCGTTCATGGAAACGATAAAATCGCCACGGGAAAAAACCCGCGTCTCACTGCGAAATTCCCCCCTCAGGATCGAATTACGATGACCATTCTGCACAAATGTTTGTTTGTCTATTTCACCGACTACGAAGGTCTGGCCATTGAAACTGGTGTCTGCCTCCAGCGTTTCCACCCAGATGCCATGCTGCCGAAGCTTCTCTGCCAGACCCGTCAAAGCCGAGCTGAAAACGTAGGCACTGGGCACTATCGCCGACTCGGTGGCCGCGAAATCGTTATAGTTGGCGACATCCTCAATGACAACCAGCTCTGAACTGCGAACGAAGTCCTGAGTCCCGTCTGCTTTTTGATACGGGATATAACTGTAAGTAAGCAAATCCAGGAGTTCCTCACGCGGCACCATTTCATACCTGACCCCTTTCTCCGTGCCGATACTGTTGCGGACCACCCGCTCATCGGCCTCTCTGTTAATCCGCCGAATATCATCGCCATGCAAGTGCGTGTATTCCAGAATCTCCTCAACGAAAGCGTTAGCCGCATGCACTCGCTTGTAGAATCGGTCATGGGAAAATGTCTCACTGAGGATTGCCATGCGGTTGCGTAGCGCCATATGGTTGGTGATATAGCGTGGCGCATGGTGAAAAGTGCGCAGCTCAGTCGGTGGCCAGTTTCTGTAGTCGTAGCCGCCATACCAGCCAAAATCCAGATCAAACTTATCTTTTACAGATTGGGTGATCGCTGGCAGCATGACCTCACTGGTGTAGTCTGATGTCGCTGCGTCACCAGCAGTATGGTAGGAAGGCGCATAGGTCAACGAGTAACCGTGCCAGGTGCCATTCGTTGTGTGTAAATCCACCAGCAAATCCGGATCCCAACGCTGCACCAGGTTTGTATACAAGGCCTGGGTTTCATCCGCTTCGACAATCATGCCATCCCGGTTCAGGTCGTATCCATGAGCCGTACGGATGCCTGCCATCACCGGGCTGAGTTCCTGGTTAGGTCGACTATTTTCAGCCATGTCATCATTGCCATCCGCGTTGTAGACCGGGACAAAGAGAAGTATCTGATTATCCAGCAGGTGTTTTTTGTCGCCGAACAGAATATCCCGCATGATGATGAGGGACGCTTCTTTTCCTTCCACCTCACCGCCATGAATATTGCCTTGTATATAAATCACTGGTTTGCCACTTGCGGCTGCTTGCTCGGGTGAGCGCACTGGCGGGTCGGCCAGCACGATCACAGGCACGTCTCGCCCTTCCCGTGTGAGCAGCAAGCGTTCCCGATGCATCAGGTCAGTCTGTTGATCCAGTGCATCGACAACTGCAATCACTTCGGCGAACGTGGAGGTACGCTCAAAGTTGCTCAATTCAGCCGCGGTCATCATGGCCTCGTCAAACACTGGAGTCTGGGTCAATCCTGTCTGGATTGCGCCTGAAAGTCCCCAGACGATACTGCTAATAACTAGTGTTCTACGCCCTGCCATGATCCACTCCGAACTGGTTTCTCGAAACGCCTGCGCTTCACTGGTTTCCCGTCAACAACCAGATACAGGCTTATTACGCACCTCATTGCCAGAAAGCAGGCTTTGCATGCGGTCAATGGAAAAGTGCGCGTAAGGGGGAAGTTAACCTATACTGGTGCTTGCCGTCACTCAACAAGCATCGAGCATGCACGACTCCATTCTCATCAGAACTTTTTTCGACCTGATTGTCCTCGCCATATTTACCCTTGGGGGATATCGCCTGCAGGTGATAGGCACTCAATTCAAGGAACAGAGAAAAGGGATCAATTTGATCCTTACCGGAATCGCCTTTGGACTGCTCTATTTCCTGATAGAATTGTTTGCCATTTGGGTACTCCCTGCACTGATAGATACCCTGTCCGCGCAGCAGTTATATGAACTGCTCTATCTGGACATCCGCCCATTTTTCATTTTCGCCGCTTTCCTGTTCTCCGGGTTTGGTCTCTACAAACTCACCGTATCCCTGTTTGAGGCGCAATCTGAATTGTACCGAAAGGCCGAACAGGCCAGGGTCAAGGAAGCAGAGAATCGTGTGTTACTTTCGCAGCTCCATCAAAACCAGAAAGTCGAATCCCTGGGCACTCTGGCGGGAGGGATCGCCCATGACTTCAATAATATCCTGTCTTCCATAATTAACAGCGCCGAGCTTCTGCAGATGTATCTCGGAGACGACCAAAAAGCCCGGAAAAATACGGACCGGATCATTCAAAACGGCAAGAAGGCTTCCAAGCTGATTCGCCAAATACTGACCTTCAGCCGCATGGACAGCCAGGAGCTCAAACCCTGCGACCTGTCCAAGCTGGTTGCGGAAGACCTGGAAATTGTACGCGCGACCATTCCCAGCTATATAAACATCAAAACTGACATAGATTCCGACGTAGGAAATGTACTTGCTGACCGTACCCAGATTAGCCAGGTAACTATAAATCTCATTACCAACGCCTATCATGCAATCGGTGATCAACCCGGCAAAATCACCATCTCGGTAAAGCGCTGCGATCTTTCTGAATGCAAACCGGCGAACCAGCAGATCGATACAACTGAGAGCGTGGTTCTCATGGTAAGCGATACCGGTTGCGGCATGGATGAGGCCATTCAGCAACGAATGTTCGACCCCTTCTTCACAACCAAGGAAGTTGGCAAAGGTACAGGCCTTGGCCTGTCTTCTGTTCATGGCATCGTAGAGAGTCACAAAGGGGCGATCTCAGTGGAATCCACGCCTGGGTCCGGAACCACGATCAAGGTTTGTTTTCCTTCCAGTGCCGGCCATGAAGAGGCGGAAACGAGCCAGAAAAAAATCACTGGTGCAATTGGCAAAGTCATCCTGCTGGTGGAAGACAATCCGGAACTGGGAAGCCTCATCAAGGAACACCTGGAACGGCGCGGCAACAGGGTACGGCACGAGACCGATGGAGCCGCTGCTTTGGATACATTTCGCAGCAAACCCGGACAATTCGATCTGCTCATCACGGATCAGGCGGTGCCCAATCTCTCCGGGCGGCAACTGGCAGAGCAGCTACTGCAAACCCACCCAGAGCTCCCGATCCTGCTCATGACGGGCTATAGCGAAGCCATTTCGGAGACTCAAGCCAGGGAAATGGGAATCCGGGAATTCATTCTGAAACCCTTCTCGCTGGCTGAACTGGACAGGAGCGTGGCCAATTGCTTCGAGGCACAGCCAAGCCCAAAGCACCCCGAATCTGCACTCAGCTAAGACCGAAACCGATGCCGAACAATTGCTCGATGAACTGATTCTGCGACTGGCCCACGCACTATTTGTGACAGTTTGCAATTTTCCGCACCGTTACGAGACGAAAAAAACCCCCGAAGCCCCGTAATCCGGGCCTTGTAGCCATTCACTCGAATCCCGTTTTATTGCAATCGGAGGCAAAAAAGCATAGCCTCGGGTATAGCTATAAGCGCCTTTTGGGCGCTCCAAACCGGCGCTGGTTTACTTGCGACTCCAGGGCCATCCCATAACAAGAAACGGAGCTATGTCAGTGAATCCCAAACTAACACGCAGACGTTTTATCAAGGGGGTCATATTTTCCGGAGCTGCCGCGACCACCGGCGCCGGAATGTACCTCGCCAATGCCCAATCCGGGCAAGGGTCCGCAGAGCGCTTGATAACACTAAACATTAACGGGCGCAGCCGCCCCGTTGACGTGATGCCTACGGAAACCCTCGCTTACACCCTGCGCTATAAACTCGACCTCACCGGCACCAAGATTGGCTGCAATCGGGGCGAATGCGGGGCCTGCACGGTGTTGATCGATGGTGTCGCCAACTATGCCTGTTCTGTACTCACCCACAACGTGAAGGACAAGGCTGTGATTTCTATCGAAGGCATCAAGGCCACCGATGGCACGCTGCATGCCGTGCAGCAGGCCTTCATCGATGAGAATTCACCACAGTGCGGATTCTGTACTCCCGGCCAGATCATGTCGGCCGTGGCATTGCTCAACAGCAACCCAACCCCCACTCGGGACGAAGTTCGCGCCGGCCTGTCAGGAAACCTGTGCCGCTGCGGAGCCTATGAACATTACATAAACGGCGTACTGCGCGCCTCGGGGCAGCTGGCATGAGTACACATATTGGAAAGAATTTCACTCCGCCCTGTATAGAGGGCAAGGTAACCGGCGAGATCAAGTACGCCGAGGACTACAAGGCAGAAGGCATGGTTTACGCCCGTCTGCTCACCAGCCCGATGCCTAGCGGCCGGGTGGTTAACATTGATGCCAGCGAAGCGCTGCGCATGGATGGCGTGGTTGGAATCTTTACCGCTGACGATCTGCCGCCTGTGGCTCCACCGGCAAATCCAGCCCTGGCTTCTGATTACATCACCTATGTAGGTCAGCCCATCCTGGCAGTGGCCGCGACCTCTGAAGAAGTCGCAGAATCTGCCCTGGACCGTATCCGGGTCGATTTCGAGCGTCGCCCATTTGTGGTCGACCCTCTCGACAGCCTGGCGCCAAATGGCCCGGATGCCTACCCGGAGGGTAACGCCCTGGTACGCACCCAGGAAGAAGGCCCCGAAGGTTCCCCTATCGTGGGTGCCCAGATCAAGAGCATCAAGTGGCCGCAGAGCGCCATCGATGCCCTGAAAGCGGGTCGCGAACCAGTGGGTGCCGAGTTCACCAATGAGTGGTCATTTGGTGACATCGATGCCGGCTTCGCCGAGGCCGCTGCAGTAATCGAAGAGCCCTTCGTCACGATGGGTTATCCCCATCACTCCCTGGAAGCACGCACCTGTATGGCCTACTGGGAAAATGGCAAGTGCTACTTCCACGGATCTTCACAGAGCCAGAGTGCCAATAACGCTGGCCTGGCCCGTATGCTGAACATCGACCTTGCCGATCTGGTGTTTATCAACGAAGCCACCGGTGGTGGATTCGGATCCAAGATTGGTCCCTACCCTTACATGGCGATCTCCGGCAACTTTGCCCGAGTGCTGAATCGCCCGGTACAACTGCGCATTACCCGCGAGCAGGAGTTCTACATCGGCTCTGCCCGTTCAGGTATGCAGGGCTGGATCAAAGTCGGGGTTAAGGAAGACGGCAAGGTCTCCGCAGTCGACCTGGTTATCGTGAATGACGGCGGCATGACCGGCGGCGGCAGCGGTAACTCCTCTGCCCAGCACGTCACTGTGGCCTATCAGCCAGAGAACATGCGTTTCCGCACAATTTCCGTGTATACCAATACCACACCAAGGGGTGCGCAGCGTGGCCCAGGCCAGAATGAGATGGCCTCGGTACTGGCGCCCATGACCGACAAGTTAGCTGAAGCCGTTAACATGGACCGGGTTGCTTTCCGCAAGGTTAACGTATTGGATAGCGATGGCTTCCAGGGCGGTAGCCAGGGTCCGGTAACCAGCGCCTTCGTACGCGAAGCTCTGGACCAGGGAGCGCGCGCGTTTAACTGGGCCGAGCGGAGCGCCCTGCCCAAGGACAAGGGTGGCAGCATTCGTCGCGGTGTTGGTGTCGGCCTCGGTTACCACGGCGCCGGCGGCAGAGGCTACGATGGCCTGATCCGCATTGGTACCGATGGCAAGCTCTACATCCACAGTGGTGTAGGTAACCTTGGTACTTATTCCTACGCAGCCACCTGCCGTGCCGCTGCGGAAGCATTGCAGGTACCCTGGGAGCGTTGTGAAATCGTGCGCGGTCGTTCCGATCGCCACCTGCCTCACAGCTCTGGCCAGGGTGGCTCAAACACGATTTTCACCCACACCCGCACCAACTGGGTCGCTGCTCAGGATGCCATTCAGAAGCTGAAAGAAATTGCAGCAACTGACTTCGGCGGTACGGCGGATGACTACGCGATTGGCAACGAAACCGTATTCAATATCGCTGATCCCAGCAAGAGCATGTCCTACGGACAGGCAGCGCAACGGGCCATGGAATTGGGTGGAAAATTCAGTGGTGAAGAGTATCCCGATGATATCAACCCATTGACCCAAATTGCTGTACAGGGTCTTGCCGGCACCGGTCTCGTTGGTGTCGCCAAGGACAACCTGCCTGGTGTTGGTCAACCTCCGGGTAACGTGGTTGGTTTTGTGGAAATCGAACTGGATACCGACACCGGCAAGGTCAAGGTTCTGGACTACGCCGCCGTGGCCGATTGCGGCACTGTGGTACATCCGAAGAACTTCGACAACGCCATGCGGGGCGGTATGGTGTGGGGCATCGGTCTCACCAACTACGAACGCCATGTCTACGATCCCCAGAATGGTTTGCCAGCTAACACAGGCCTGTACCAGTGCAAGCCACCTACCAATCAGGACGTGCCCGTTGAGACCTATGCTGGTGGGGTGAACATCCCCGACCCGCAGAACCCGACAGGAGGCCGCGGCATCGGCGAACCCACCCAGGGAGCAGCAGCGGCAGCACTGGCAAGTGCGATTCGTGATGCGTTGGGCGGACACATGTTTAATACCGCACCGACGACCACAGACATGATCATTAACCACCTGGCCGGAAACGAAATCAGTTCCGGAACAGGTTCCCTTCGAACCAACACTTTCTGAGGTTAAACATGCCAGCACATGATGTAATGCCAAATATGGATCTGTACCAGCCGGTGCAGGTTGAAGATGCGCTTGCTATTGCTGACCGCCTCGCTGAGAGAGGTTGGTTGGTCGGTGGCGGCCAGGACACTTACGGATGGCTGAAGGACCGAGCGAAGTCTGCTGAAGCCCTGATCGACCTGAGTGGCATTGAGTCACTACGGGGAATCCGGGAAACGGCGAATGGCATCGAAATCGGCGCCCTCACTACCCTTACCGAAGTGGCCGAAAGCGAAATTATCCAGAACAGCTACTCCCTGCTGTCACAGGCAGCCGGCGTGGTTGCCAGCCCACAGATCCGCAATATCGGAACCCTGGGTGGTAACGTGTCACAGGACGTACGCTGCTGGTACTACCGTCGCGGACTCTCCTGCTACCGGGCCGGCGGCAATCTTTGCTACGCCGATACCCCACAGGGAATGAATCGCGAACACGCACTGTTCGAGCAGAGCCGCTGTGTTGCAGCCGGCGCTTCCGATACAGCACCAGCACTGGTTGCACTTGATGCCACTATGGTGATTCAGAATATCGACGGTACGCGCACCGTGTCTGCCGAAGAATTCTTCGTCGGCCCGGCCAATGACATTGAAAGCACCACCGTATTGCGCCCTGGCGACATTCTTACCGCGGTAAGAATTCCCAATACCTGGGCCAATGCCACGTTCTACTGGGAAAAGGTTGCAGACCGAAATGTCTGGGATTTTTCACTGGTTAATGTAGCGGCTGCATTCAAGCTTAGCGGTGGCAACATTCAGGACTCTCGCATCGTAGCCGGTGCCGTGCAGACCACACCTCGTCGTTTGACCAGTGTGGAAAATGCAGTACGCGGTCAGGCCAAGAGCGAGCAAACCGGTGAATCGGTCAAGGCGCTTGCAGCTGAGGGTGCACGCACTCTGGCGCACAATGGCTTCAAGGTTCCTCTCCTGCAGAACCTTGTGAAAAGGGCTATCAGCGCCTAATCGCGTTCGACGATCAATCTGGCATCATTGCCAGATAAGCTAAAAGGGACAGATTTTTAATCTGTCCCTTTTTTTTTGCTTATCGGAAACTTTCGATAGTGAAGACATTTTTCTAGTTGGTGAGGTATTTCTCGTGCCCGTCTGCAGGGAGTGGTCGTGCCGATCAGAAGAGGGCTTGTCGCCAACGCTCTGCGCCCGTTGGGAGCCTCTGATGGATAATGTTCCCCCTCTGCGACAAGACCGCCCTTCGGGTCTTTCAGCCGAACCCGCTCTCCGCGTTGCCGGTTTTCGACAGGCCGACGCATGCCTTCAAACCGGCGCCTTGATAGCAGGCTCGGCTGAAAGCCAGAGAAGAAACATTATCCATCAGAGCCTCCCAGGTTCCTTCTCTCCGGAAAAAGCCCTACGGTCTTTTTCCTCCGTTCAGCGCTGTCGCTTTACTGTTGGCGACAAGCCCTCTTCTGACCGGCACTCGGAGCGCTGGTGGGTGTTACGTTACTTATTGGTGTTCGAAACCTTTTGATAAGAAATGAGGTTTAACGACACGCACTTAGATGCCTCGGCTGTCACTGGCCAAGCGGCTGCTGGGAGTCAGGGTTCCCGACCCGCCAGTCAAGGCCGGCGCTGAACGGAAGAAAAAGACCGCTTTTCAGGGCTTTTTCTGGAGTGAAGGTACTCCGGAGGAGCGCCGAGCCGGCGGGTTGGGAACCCTGCCTCCCAGCAGTCGCGATCGAGGTCACTGACCCTCATGGCTACAGGCAACGCAAAAACTCGTTGTACTCCGGAATTCTCCAAAGCAACGGAACGTAACCTGAAGATTTAAACAAGCGCAAAAAAAACCGACTTCAGGGCAGCCTTTACAGCCACCCCGGTCGATTCTTTTTTAAACAGTCTTTATTGGCCCGCTTAAGGGATCTGGTAAATCAGGTTCCCTACAAAATAACCCGTGGTGAGAATGCAGATGTAGAGCCCAAAAATAGTGGCTACTACAGGCACCAGGTTGTATCTATGCTCTTCTGTGTTTGCTGTGGCTGTGGACATCTTGTTCTCTCCTCTAGAATGCCTAGTTCATGGTGAAGAGAATACAGAAGCCAGCGCAACGAATTTTGATACAGATCAGGAAATCGAACTGCGGTCTAACGATAAGGCCTGACCGCTTTATGCAGCACTTCCCGTAGTTCGGTGTGCAGAAAAGGTTTTTTGAGGAATCCGTTCATGCCAACTTTTGCGGTTTCTTCAGGGCTTTCTGACGCCACATTGGCAGTAACGGCGATTACCGGTGTCTTGGCCTTGATGCCTTGCATGGCGCGGATACGACGAGTAGCCGACACACCGTCCATAACGGGCATTTGCAGATCCATAAATACCGCACTGACTTCATGATTACCCATGTAATCCAGCACTTCACGGCCATTGGAAAGCGTCACCACGTCATGGCCATCTTCCTCCAGCATTCTGCATAACACCATGCGATTCACGGCGTTATCGTCCGCCACCACGATGGATAGCTGTGGCAGATCGTGTTCGTTTTCTTTCTTGGGACGCTTAAGCGGCGCTGGGCAGGCATCCAGCGGCAGGAATACGGTGAAGGTCGTTCCGCGGCCGGGCATGGAATCCACGGAAATCTTACCCTTCATGGCGCTCACCAGTTTCTTCACGATAGTCAGGCCAAGCCCGGAACCACCAAACTTGCGCTGGGTTGAAACGCTGGCTTGTACATAGGGTTCGAACAGGCTCGCCTGGGCGTCCTGGGCAATGCCGATTCCGGTATCGCTTATCCTGATGCGGATGCGTTCCAGCGAGGTATCGACTGTCACAGAAATTTCACCGGAGTTGGTAAATTTCACCGCGTTGCCAGCCAGATTGAGGATAATCTGGCGCAACCGGGTCGGGTCACCTTTCACCCAATCGGGAACATCAGTTCCCAATTCAACATGAAACTTGATGCCCTTCTCCCGAGCCTGGAAATTGAGAGGCGCGGTAGTAGTCGTTACCAACTCACGTAAGTTCACCGGTATTTCCTCTAACTGGATACTGTCCGAATCGAGGCGTGACAGATCCAGCACGTTATTGACGAGTTCCATCAACGTCTCGCTACTGCGCAGCACCACGTTCACCAGTTCCTGCTTCTTCTGCGACAGGCCTCCGTCTCTCTGTAATAGTTGGGAGGCTCCGATTACACCATTGAGTGGTGTACGTAACTCATGGCTCATCGCGGCCAGAAACGTCGCCTTGGCCTCCTCTGATTGCCTTGCCTCCGCTTCGGCAATGGCCCGGTCATGCACTTCTTTCTCTAATTGCTTGACTGCGGTACTCAGGCGACTTTCGGCATTGAGCTGAGCACTGCGGAAGATGAAGATAGCCACGGTAAGCATGACCAATACCATGGTGGCTTCAAAAGCGAGGACCAGTGGTTGAATGCCCGTCTGGTCCGGACCAAATTCAAAGACATACCCCGTGGAGTGAATCCAGGCGAATGCCCATAAAGTAATGCCACAAAGCACTGCCCACATGACGCCTGCGAGGCGTCCGGACACAAGGGTGCCAATGGCTGGCAGGCAGAGTAGCCAGGCCCAGGTATGTCCACCTAGTCCCACGGTGAGCATTGCCATGACCATGACGCCATAAAAAGCCAGTATGGAAAGATTCGACGCCAATTGTTGCTGGCCGGAATAGGCCTGAATATAGAGACTGATGATCAACACCACGATAGCCTCGGCAATATAAATATTGTCGCGCTCACCACCGGTGTAGTAGTTGGAAACAATCAGGGCCAGGGTTACGGGTATTACGCAGAATATAGTGCTGGAAAGCGTGCGTCGCTCTCGCAGGCTGACCAGGCTCGCAGTCTCAGGGTCCAGGCCGCCATTCCAGAGAAATCGGAGGTGATTGATCATACCAGTTGAATGGGCTTTTTCTCGATACCAGGCTTAGCGTGCTCAGCGTCAGCGAAGCACAGCTGCCAGGGTTGTTCTCAATTATTCTACAGACCGCCTCAAAAGAAGCGACTGGCCTGAAGCCGCAACATTATCACAATAATGCCGCCACAATAAGTAAGGTTATGTTGGATTGGGACAGGGTTCCGCTTTTTTATTTAGCCGGGTCGCTGACTACTCTCTTGCGAACTGATCCCTGGCTATCTGATAAACAGCCTTGAACCAGTCCGGGTCGTCATTGAGGTTTGGCACCAGGGTGAATTCACGACCTCCCGCCTGCTCAAATTCATGACGGTATTCTTTGCCAATCTCGAACAGGGTTTCCAGGCAATCGCTTATAAAAGAAGGTGTAACCACAGCAAGCCGCTCAACACCCTTCTCCCGTAGCGCCAGAATATGCTCGTCCAGATAGGGCTGGGTCCAGGGCAGCGGTCCAAACCGGGATTGAAAAGCCATAGAATAGAAATCAGCGTCCCAGCCAAGCCCAGTGGCAATTCCCTTGGTGGTCTGAACGCACTGCATGCGATAGCAGCGCCGGTTCTCGCTGCGAACTTGCTCGCAACAGCTGCCGAACTCGCACACCCCAGACTGATCCGCCTTGAGAATGGTTTTCTCCGGCACGCCGTGATAACTGAAGATGACATGATCGACATCGTCAGTGGACAGATGCTTGTTCAACAAGCTCACCCAGGCCTGAATGAATGCTGGCTCCTGAAAAAGGTCATCCACAAAATGCAGTTGCGGCTGGGATTTCCATTTTTGCGCAGCTTGTTTCACGGCGTGGAAGATGGATTCGGTGGTCGCCGACGAATATTGGGGAAACATGGACAGCAGCACTATCCTCTCAACGCCTTCGGCTTCCATCTCTGCCATTACTTCACTTACCAGGGGTGTGCTGTATGCCATGGCGTTGCGAACCAGTACAGGTTCCTGTTCTGCATCGAAACTTGCCTGCACCGATTGCTGCATGCGATTTGCGTAGACCTGCAGGGGTGATCCCTCATCCATCCAGATGCTTTCGTAGTCTTTCGCTACACGCGGCGCCCTGAACGGCAGGATAATAAAATTGCGTAACAGCCAGCGGCCAATCGGATTGAAGTCAAACACGAATGGATCAGCGAAGAAGCGCCGGTAGTACTTGCGCAGTCCGGCAGCAGTTGGCGATGCGGGAGTACCCAGATTAAGTAACAGGATTGCTTGTTTCATTTAACTCGCTTTTTCGGCCCGGCCCTTCAGCCTTGCACTCTCATTCCCTTCAGTACTGCTGGGGATACAAACTCATTATTACGCAATTGTAGAACATAGAGTTCACCGATTAAGCGCGCAAGTGTACGGGATACCCTGACCAAATTCAGCTCTTGTCGTTGAGTATTGCCGGGCAATTTGGCAATCTTCCCAGAGTAAGCCCAAGGGAGGCCCCATGACAGAAGAGTTATATCGGGAAGACGCGTATCTCCAACAGTGTGAAGCAGAGGTAGTGCTGGTGGATGGGCAGCACATAATCCTCGATCGCACTGTTTTCTACCCCGAGGGCGGGGGTCAGCCGGGAGACACCGGGAGCCTGCTGCTTCCAGATGGAAGCCGCATCAATATAATCAACACGCGCAAGGATCCGGATGGCCGGGGCATCTGTCACGTACTGGAAGTCGAGGCAGCCACACCCACAGTAGGCGACAAGGTAACGGTGGAGATTGACTGGGATCGTCGCCACAAGCACATGCGCATGCATAGCTGCCTGCATCTGCTCTGTTCATTGGTAGAAGGCGGCGTGACCGGAGGCTCCATTTCCCAGGAGAAGAGCCGCCTTGATTTTGACTTGCAGGACACCAGCCTCGACAAGGAACTCCTCACCAGAGAGTTGAATCGCCTGATTCAGGAAGACCATTCCCTGTCCAGCCAGTGGATAACAGATGCGGAACTGGCGCAACAACCAGAACTCGTTCGCACCATGAGCGTCAAACCACCAACAGGACAAGGCCAGGTCAGGCTCATGAATATCGAAGGAATTGATCTACAACCCTGTGGCGGAACCCATGTCCGCAGCACCGCTGAGATCGGCGCGGTGCGGGTGAGCAAGATAGAGAACAAAGGCAAACATAATCGGCGCATTAATATTCTTTTTGAAGCGGGTACTCTCTAGCACGATGACTCCTTCAATTCAGGAGGAAGAGTTCTACACCGAGACAATTCTCACCGCTGATAACAATCTGTTCTCAGCAGTTATAGATATATAACATTCCGCGCAAAACCTGGCTTCAGGTCAGTAAGCGCGCCATCACAACGCGTCCTCTACCCGGCAATTCACTCGGTTTCCCGGCATTTAGAGCATTACGCAGCCACGTACCAATTTCCTGAACTAAAATAAGATGATACAGGACGTATTCTTACCATGCTCCCAATCAACATCCACGACAAGCCTTGGCTGTCCATGTTTGACTTTTCGGCCAGTTCAAAACTGCACAGCAATTTGATCTGGGTGCTCGTGGCCATGCCCGCGGTAATCGCGATGCTTGCGATGGCAGGTTGGATCCTCAGTATTCCAACTTTTATCCAGGTTCGTCCCGATTTTGTACCGATGCAATTCAATACGGCACTGGGATTTCTGCTTTCCTCGATTGCGATTGCTGGTTTATTGATCGCCAATATTCCGATTACCAGAATCAGTCTAATTTTATTGGCACTCCTGACCTTAGGCACCCTGCTGCAATATCTGCTGAACATAAACCTTGGCATTGATGAATTGTTCATGGATGCATACAACACAACCCGAACTGCCTATCCCGGCCGGATGGCTTCTGCCACAGCAATCTGCTTCCAGCTTATTGTATTGGCCACACTACTTTATCTGGAGTTTGGACATGGCAAATGGGCACTTCTGATAGCAATGTGTACGAGTTCTATCATCGTGGCAATTTCCATGATTGCACTTGTTGGGTATTACATGGAACTCACAGCAGGATACGGATTTGGCATCAGCGAAATGGCTTTGCATACCGCATCCTGTTTTTTGCTATTGGGTTGCGCCTTGAGCCTGTACGCAACTTCGAACTCTGCGGGCAACGCACCCCTGGAATTATTTCAGCGCATCGCGCTCGCTGCTCTCGGCACTACTTCATTCGCATTGATATTTATGATGCTACAAGCCGATCAACGGATCCGGCTACAAAATGCAGCGGAAGCCGTGGCTACCAAAGTCCATAGTGAGTTCATCAATCAGGACAATAACAGGAATCAACAATTTCGCGAAACTGCCCAAAGTGTCTTCACTCTTGATGAAGCACAATGGAAATTGAAAACCAGCACTATTCTTGAGTCAAGGCGAAGTTATCTAGCCGCATCGGTAAGTTCCGGTTCAGAGAACTACGCGGAGGCCTTCTCAACCGATCAATCCATACCAGAAACACTCATCCTTCAATGGCACGCCGCTTCCCCGGGAACAGCCTGGCAGTTTGATGATCGCTGGTATTACAAATACGCAGTTAAGGGGAGCAATCTTGAGAACACGGAAGCTGCAAATCTGACCCTGCTATTGGATCTGGATAGCATGCTGAATTACATACGCAGCCGATGGATGAACGGGAGCTACTCCATTCAGACATTCCAGAACAGTCAGTTGATAGGGGACTTCCCTTTGAATGACAGTGTTTCGGCGTCAATCGAAGTGGCAATAATGGGCCGTAATTGGGATTTTAAAATTGCTCCCACTTCCCAGTTTATTCGATCAATGGAAAATAGCGTGAATACTGCATTGCTAATCGTAATGGCTCTATTCCTGCTGACGCTGCTGCTAATGCAAAATCTGTATTTTCGGGCAAGAAGTAGTGAAGAAACTTCAAGGATACTCAACTCCCGACTTTCTGAATCCCTGGATGCCATGCTGGATGCAGTCGTTATTTGCAATGAACGCGGAATTATTACGGAAGTAAACTCGGCAGCACTCGATATGTTTGGTTACGAGACCAGCCAGTTAATTGGCAAGAATGTCAATATGCTTGTCCATGGCTCTCACCGGGAACGACATGACCATTACGTACGAAATTCAAAAGGGCCTCGAGAAGGTCTCGTAATTGGCACTGAGGGAACTCTCCAGGCCGAAACAAAGTCAGGAAAACCTTTTCCGGTAACCATGCGAATCAAGCGAGGTCAGGACAATCGAGGTGAACGCATGTTCATCGCCGTCATCCACGACCTGTCAGACATTGCCCTGGCGGAAAGCCATCGCGCCTTGCTGGACGCCACTTTGAACGCCACCATGGACACATCACAGGCTGGCTGGGCTGTAATTGACACCAAAGGAGTAATTCAACAGGTCAACAAGGCCATTCTGGATTGGCTCGGTTACAAGGAGGAGGAAATCCTCGGCAAGCCCATCGCGAAAATCTATCCACCGGAGGACCATGCCCAGACCGAGGAATTCTTAAACTACCTTAAGTCGGGCAAATTTGAATCACTGACGAGAGAGCGGCGCTACCTCACCAGCGGCGGCGACATCAAATGGGGACTGGCATCCAAATCTAGCGTGCAATCCAAGCAGGAGAACCCTTTCATCGTTTATCAAATCATCGACATAACGCAGCAAAAGCAATTGCAACAGGATCTTGTCGATCATATCGTGGCGCTCGAAAAGAGCAACAGCGAGCTGGATCAGTTTGCTTATGTGGCATCCCACGATTTGAAGTCACCGCTCAATGCCATCGCGAAACTGAGCAATTGGATTGAAGAGGATTGTGCGGACATCTTACCTGTCAAGGCTCGAGAATATCTCGGCCTTCTACACGCCAGGGTAAACCGGCTGACTCACCTTTTGGACGATTTGTTGATCTATTCCCGCGTAGGTAAACAGAAGCATGAATATGACTACATCAATCTTGAGAAACTTAGCAGAGAATTGCTCGACCTGAATTCGCCTGATTTGTCATTTTCAATCACTGCCACGAACATCGATATCCTTGTCCCTACTGTGCCGTTCGAACTGGTATTACGAAACCTCATAAGTAATGCCATCAAGCATCACCACGAGGAGCAAGGCATTATCGAGGTTTACGCCGAAATAGTGGAGGAAGGCTACAAGGTGCAGGTTTCCGACAATGGCCCGGGAATTCCAGAAGAATATCGCGATAAAGCTGTGCAAATGTTTCAGACCCTCAAATCCCGGGACAAGACCGAGGGGAGCGGTATGGGGCTGGCAATCTGCAAGAAGACTGTCGAATACTACGGCGGGCAGCTATTTATAGAAACCTCCCCGCTAGGAGGTACTACAATTACTATTATGTGGCCTATCGGCAAGGGGTATCAAATTGGAGCAAGGATGCATGAGCATGCAAACCACCCCGCACCTCATTGAGGTCAGCGCCCGCCACATTAATCAAACCATGATCGCCGACCAGCTTGGTAGCAGCATTGGCAGATCGGACCGTTGCCAGAGCCAGGGAGGCTGATAGAAGCGCAATGAATATATTGGTAGTGGATGATGATGTCGTCGATCGCGAGAGTATTAAGCGCTCTCTTAAGAACATCGGCGAGCAGACTTATGTCACTGAGGCGGATTCAGTAGATAGGGCTCTGGCATTCTGCAATTCAATCCAGTTCGATGTCATCTTGCTCGACTATCGCATGCCGCCCCGGGACGGCGTTGAGTTGTTGTTGGAGCTACAGAAAAATGGCCTGGCCAAGAGCAATGTCATCCTCATGATGAGCAATTCTGAAGACGACAGCATTGCTATGCGCTGCATCGAAGCCGGTGCCCATGATTTTATTCTCAAGAAAGATATTACTGAATCCCGGTTGCGCAGGGCGATATTGCAGGCATCGAAGCGCTTCGAGTTGGAAAAAGAGCTGCGTAAGAGCTTTCAACAAGTGAAGAAGCTAGCCGAGCGAGACCCATTGACGGATCTGGCCAATCGCTACCTGTTCGAAGAATCTTTTAAAATCGCCCTGGCCAATAACAAGCGCGAGGACCACTATCTCAGTCTCATGGTCTTCGATATCGATGATTTCAAACTGATCAATGACAACTTTGGCCATTTCACTGGCGATCAACTGCTGGTGAAGCTCAGTAACAGAATATCTTCCTGCCTGCGTGGCAACGAACTGTTTGCGCGCCTCGGCGGCGACGAGTTTGCGATTGTGCTCACCAATCAGGATGAGATTCACAACTGCACCAATGTCGCTAACCGGGTAGCCAATGTGTTACATCTGCCATTCAACATCGACAAGCATGAAATCAAGGTCACGATCAGTGTGGGAATTGCGATCGCCCACAACAATTTGAGCAGCCCGGAGGAATTGCTGAAGCAGGCGGACATCGCCATGTATCGCTCCAAGCGCCGCGGCCGGGGCAAAATCAGTTACTTTGAAGACGAGATGCAGCAGTCCGTGGAAAAGCGCCTGCGTATGGAAACAGGTCTGGTCAGGGCCATTCGGGATGAAGAGTTCGTCATGTATTACCAGCCCATCCTCTACAGTGACGGCCTTAAACTGCGGGGATTTGAAGCCCTGATCCGCTGGCAATCCCCTGATGGTATGGTGCCACCCAATGACTTTATTCCGGTTGCCGAACAGAGTCACAAGATGATCGACATTGGCCGCTGGATCATTCGCGATACGATCAGTCAGCTAGCGCAATGGCAGGCGCAGGGTCATGAAGAGCTTATCATCTCCATCAATATTTCAGCCGTCCAGTTTTCAGACGAGTCACTACCTGAATACGTGGCCGAGCAGTGCGAAGAGTTTGGCGTAAGCCCACAGAGTCTCGAGTTTGAATTGACTGAGACAGCGCTGATCGATAAACCGGAACGCAAGCATCTATTCATAGATCGACTACGGGAACTCGGTATCAGCATCGCCCTCGATGACTTCGGTACCGGATACTCGTCTGTCTCCCATCTGAAATTATTTCCGATCGATACTGTGAAGCTGGACCGACTGGTTTTACCCGAAGATGAAAACGACGAGCGTGACACGCTTCTCTTTACTGCACTCGCCAAGATGTTGAGTACCCTGGGCATAAAAACCGTGGCCGAAGGGGTAGAAACTGGCATGCAGGAAACTCTGTGCAAGAACCTTGGAATTACCAGACTGCAAGGCTACTACTACTCCAAGCCGCTGGTAGCAGAGGAGGCGATCAAATTAGCACAGCATGTTTGGCAATCGGCGGCGACACTGCAGCAGGAAGAATCCCGCGTCGGCCTGCACTGATTCAACAGGCTCCCGCATGAAATGGTCGCCTGAATTACTGAAGCAGCTTCTATTGTGGAGGACCGGCGGTAGTTCACCGCCCTGGGAAGTCGCACTCTGAGCAAAACCCCACAGGCACAATAGAATCGCTGGACAGCGCATGTGTTACCAAAAGTGTTACCTGTAGAATCAGTCGTATCAGGCCAATTCCGGGCTTTCAAAATTTGATAACTAGCTTCTATAGGCCTTATACCGTCTGGCGTTGCGATAATCAGATACTGAATTTCCGAAAAACCTGATTTTCTTCGCTTGGTCGACAAATTGAGTAACTTCGTAACATTTTGTCAAAAAAAGGGCTGCAATCGCTGAAAAAATGCGTAAACTGGTTCAATAGTTATAGCTATAAACAGATCGTTCTGATCTGCATCCGAATTCCAATAAATCTTTTTACACTCTGCTGAGAGAAACAAAGGGAGCAATTCGTGAAAAAATCTCTGCTTTTGATCCTGTCCACCGCCCTGGCCGGTTTGAGCGCCAGCACCATGGCGGGTGAGCGTGTGGGTGATTTCGCCCTGATCGACCACCTGGGCGCACAACACCATATGGCCTGGTATGACGACCAGCAAGCCCTCGTTATTTTGCCCCAGGGCGTAAACGGCACTGACCGCAATGCACTGCACGAACTACTTCAGCTACGTGCCGAATACGAACAGCAAGGTGTCACCTTCTTCCTGTTGAATCCTGGACTTCAAACAGATCGCGCAGCGGTTGCTGCAGATCTGGCCGAGCTGGGAGTGGAATTGCCAGTGCTGATGGATGACACCCACCTCGTCACGGAATCTCTCGGCATCACGCGGATGGATGAGGTCGTCGTCTACGATCCCAAATCCTTTGAAATGGCTTACCGCGGTCCTATCCAGGCCGATACCGAAGCGGCTATCGACAGCCTGATGAGTGATGAGCGCGCCGAGTTCGTGTCTGTCGCCGGAACTGGCAGCGCTATCACCGATAACATGGCCGAGCACGCCAGCCTCTCCTACGTAAACGACATCGCACCTATCATTGCGGAAAACTGCGCCGAGTGTCACCGCGAAGGCGGAATCGCACCGTTTGCCATGGACAGCAGCCTGGCTGTTCAGGGTTGGTCGCCAATGATTCGTGAAGTGGTACTGACCAAGCGTATGCCTCCTGGCCAGATCGATAACAAGGTCGGCCACAAGATGAAGAATGAAATGAACCTGAGCGACGAGGAAATGCAGAAGCTCGTACGCTGGGTAGATGCCGGTTCTCCAGTTGATGGCGATGATGATCCGCTGACCGCCCTCACTTGGCCGGAAACCAAATGGTCCCTCGGCGAACCGGACATGATCGTGAAGATTCCTGCTACTACCGTTCCAGCGACTGGCGTGGTGGACTATAAGGACATCGTTGTTGATCTCGACCTGGACGAAGAGCGCTGGGTACGCGGTAGCGAAGTCGCTCCCGGTGCACCGGAAGTTCTGCACCACATCATCACGACAGTAGTACCTCCAGGTGGCGGTGAAGACCCACAGGCCCTGTTCCTGCAAGCTATTAATAGCCTGCCAGAAGATCGCGCTGCGGCAATCCGCGCCGAGATGTTTGCGGCTGTGGCTGCAGGCGAACAACCTGACATCGACAAGATCTTCCGCGACAACCCCGAGATTGATGTAGGCGCGCTGCTTGGCGGCGGTGGTCCTGATCAGGCATCTATCGCCGGTTATGCGCCAGGCAATTCAGTTTCCCTGAATCCGGAAGGTGTCGGTGGTCGTCTGGTACCGGGTACCAAACTCAGCTTCCAGATGCACTACACCACATCCGGCAAGGAGCAAACCGACGAAACTGAAATCGGCATCTACTTCTATCCTGAAGACTACGTGCCAGAAGAGCGCATGGGTGGCGGCGTTGGTAATGCCTTCACGATCGCAATTCCTGCTGGTGCCAAGGACCATGAGATGGAACTGGTAACCTACATCAAGAACGATGCCGAGATTCACAGCCTGATGCCGCATATGCACTTCCGCGGCAAGCGTATGAAGTTTACTGCTGTGTATCCCGATGGTTCCGAGGAAGTAATCCTGTCGGTGCCTGCCTATTCTTTTAACTGGCAGTTGGCACACGAACTGGCAGAGCCTTTGGCAGTGCCTGGCGGTACAAAGATTATTGCCACAGGTGCCTTTGATAACTCTGGACAGAATCCTTATAACCCTGATCCGAGTATTGAGGTGAACTGGGGTGAGCAGTCCTGGGAAGAGATGTTTATGGGGTTTTATAGTTGGAAAGAACTCAACCAAGGCGGCGACTAGATCTTAGTCGGCGTAACTCTCAAAAAAAGACGACCTTCGGGTCGTCTTTTTTTTGAGTTACTTTCGGGGCGCTGGTCTATTTTCCGGTGCGCTTCGTTGCCGACGTACTCAATCAGTCACATAGCTTCCGCTATGCTCCTTCTCTGCGTGCGCCGGCGCCTCACTCACCGAAAAATATCCTCAGCGCAACAGTCGGAGGTCCGGAGTATTTTTCTTTAGAGCATCTGAGATGTTTTGTGAACCAATTGCGGCGCATTGATTCACAAAGTAGAAAATTGTTTTTATTCAAATCCAATAATCTTGCTTTACCTATTGAGTTCCATGCGAGCTACTTCTTTTATGAAATAAGCGGTGAATCTTGCTACGCGTTCGAGGCCAGGGATTGAGATGGTGTCTATTGTTTCGCCACTGGTGTGGTAGAGGGGGTTGCCTTGGATAAGTTGCAGGACCGGGGTGTCTATTCTTGGGTTGTCGCCGGCGTTGTAGGCGGTTGCGGTGCTGACGAAGTTCAGGCCGTAGCGCTCGCCGCCGTGTCGGACGATGGCTTCCAGTTCTGGTGTCGATTTGCTAATACCGTTCATAAGAAAGCCTTCGCCTGAATCGGTTATCAGGTCGCGTACGCCGTTGGTGTCGGTGCGAGCGGGATTGAGTTGGCGGGCGGCAACGTGTTCGAGATTAATAGCCAGTACGTTGTTGGCGATAATTTCAGGGTTTTTCTGAACCAACTGACCCGGTCCGCTTAGCCCCCTCGTGTGATGCCCGGCACTTCCCACGAAAACCAGCGTCAACTGTGGCTTGTTTTCGGGCTTGGCGAAGTGTTCCGCGAGCGCGAGCATAATGGAAAGCCCGTCGCCATTGTCGTTAGCCCCGTCGAACCAGGCGTCGGCATGGGCATTGATAATGATGTTCCGTTCGCTGTCACCCGGCACGATTCCGAGTACATTGCTTGCCCGCATACCGCCGCGGTCTTCCGCTTCCAGGGTAAGTGTAGCTTGCAGTGCGTCGGAACCAAACCAGGAGCCTGCCATGGCATCCATGACTTCCTCGAGGAAGCGGCCATCCTGGCCACCGATATTGAAACAGGGACCATTGCAATTACTGATATCGCGCATTCGCATATTGCCAGCCTGCTCCACAATATTGAGCACGGCGACGGCTCCCAGGCTCATCAACTCCTGCGCTTTAGCCCGGGCTGGCCCTCTTTCCAGAAACAGGTGTCCGCGGGGCGTGATATGTTGAACGGCGATCTTGCCCTTCACATCGATAAACTGCAGTTCTGCCGGGCGAGCCGTGCCCACGAAGACCAGTGGCGCAGTAATGCCACCGGGAGGTATGACTGTGCCACCAGTGGGCATCGCTGATTCCAGCACCACATCGGTAGTACCGACACCGAAAGGTTCTGAACCGTGTAGACGGACTTCCCAGCGCAGAGGTAACCAGAGACTCGCACCCTCATCCTGCACGAACCATTGGCGTTGCACCTGGAGAACACCCGCCTCATTGAAACGATTCTCGATCAAATCCATAGTACGCTCACCGGACGGCAAACCGGTGATCCTTCCCCACAGTTGCCCGTCACCGATTTCCTTGCGCTCTTGGCTCCACTTCGAGATTTCGACGATTTCTTCCAGGTCTTCGTAGATCTTCTCACCAGCGAAGCTTGCGAAACTTTCCTCACCAACTGGTACAGCAGCTGGCCTTGGCAGATAGTCATTACCCACGATGACCGGCGAAGCATGCACCTGGAACGGTGGCGGAAGCACGACACCAAACCAGGGTTCCGGACCGGCTTCCATTATGGTATTGCTGCTGTTCTGCCCATGGAGAAACGGACTGACTAAAAGCACAAGGGCCCAGGATAGTCGGAGCAACTTTCTAATTTTCATAAGAATCTCTAGTTGAACAGGTAGGTCGCGGGATCTCAAATAAGCAGCAAGAGAGTTTTGCGATCGTACTCACGGGAACCAGTCGGAAAAAACTTCTTGTGAAAAAGCAGAATGACACCACGACCCGCCCCTTGCAAGAAGCGAGTCGTGGTTTGAAGGAAGGCTAGGTGCGCTGGGTCAAAAGAATTACTGTTCTCGTGGTGGTGGCACGCTCCAATCACAATCGGCGCAATTGGGATCCTTGTCGTTCTGTTCCATGACTTCAAAGATAAAATCACGCCAGACTTCATTGGGCTGCCAAACGGTATTCATGTCCGCCTTGGCTTCAGCGACAGTGACATCTTCGTATAATACTCGATAGAGGAAACTGAATGCCGTGGCGCGGGCGTTCACCTGGCAATGCAGCAGGGTTTTCTTGTCGGTGTTGCGCTGCATAGAATCTGCAAACGCATAAAAGTCGTCTGGTAGCGGGTTAGAGAAATCGACGGGAACCTGCATGTACTCCATCCCCAGGCGCTTCACAATCTGGTCTTCGTCTGGCAGAGCGTTCTGGTTGTTGGTAAATGCGATATACACGACGCGTTCGAAGCCGGCATCGGAAACAGCTTGGAGCTGTTCTGCTGTGGGCTGGCCCGAACTGGCAAAGGTTTCACTGTACTGGCGAAAATTGGTGATTTCGGCCAGATCGGCTGGCGCTTCCTCGACAGCCAGGGCGGCGCTTGAAATCAAGGCCGTAAAAAGGGCAATGGCGCTATTTTTCATGTTTACCTCAATCAGGGTGTGATTAACTGATTGCCCTACTATAGCAGCTAGTGAACACCTTCAACCATCCAGAAATGCTGCGGCACAGTGCCGCAGGCAGTTGAGCTGTAGCAGAGGCTGTTGAGCATGGATTTACCTCCACCCGGCATGCTATAAGCACACTCCATGAAAGAGGAAATTCTCGAGCGCTGGCGTCACTCCCACAGCTTTGGCCAGGACCAGAAACGCCCTGGCGAATTCCGGACTTTTGTCGTCATCGCCATCACTGCCTCCATGATGGTAGTGGAGATTGTTGCAGGTATCGCCTATGGCTCCATGGCCTTATTGGCCGATGGCCTGCATATGGGCTCCCATGCAGTCGCCTTGAGCATTAACGCCTTTGCCTATGTGTACGCCCGCCGCCATGCGTACAGTTCACGCTACAGCTTCGGAACAGGCAAGGTGAACACCCTCGGTGGCTATACCGGAGCGATACTGCTAGCAGTCTTCGCCGCCATGATGGCCTGGGAAAGTATTCTGCGCCTGCTGGCGCCTGTGGAAATTGCGTTTAACCAGGCTATCTTCGTTGCCACCCTGGGGCTCATTGTGAATGGTGCGTCTGTGTTTATTCTCGGTGACAAGCATTCACACGACCATGATCATGGCCACAGCCACAGCCACAGCCACAGCCACAGCCACCAACAAGAACACGATCATCACCATCATCATGAACACAGTCATCACCATGACCACAACCTGAAGTCAGCCTATTTGCATGTACTGGCCGATGCGCTGACCTCCCTTCTCGCCATCGTGGCCTTGCTGATCGGAAAATACTACGGTGCGGTATGGATGGACCCACTTATGGGGATCGTCGGTGCCATACTGGTCGGACGCTGGTCTCTTGGCCTCCTCAAGTCGACCAGTGCTATCCTGCTCGATGAGCAGAGCGAAGCGGCTATCGAACACTGCATACGGGACGCTATTGAAAGCGATGGTGAACACCGGATCGTGGACCTGCATCTGTGGACAGTGGGGCCCGGTATCCATTCAGCCATGTTGTCCGTGGTCTCGCGCAGCCCGCAGTCTCCGGATTACTTCAAAGATCTCATTCCCCAGCGGCTGCCTGTCAGGCACATCAACATAGAAGTGCACAAATACGAGGAATTTGAATCCAATTGAGTCCACTCACGCATCTAAAGGGTATTACTCACTTTCGAGAGCCTGACTATGAATGTTGATGCGATCATTGCTGTGGCAGTACCCCTGTGCTTTTTCCTGAGTGTTGGGGGATATCTCTACTTCGTTTACAAGTCCAGAGAGAAGCGCCTGGATACCCTGGTGAAAATCGTGGAACTGGGAGGCAATGTCGACCCGGAAATGATGCAGATGCTCAGCCATACTGATCGCCAATCCTACAAGAGCGACTACAGAAAAGGCTTGATCTGGCTTTCAATTGGTATACCCCTGACGATAAGTATATTCCTTAGTGAAGGATTGAGTGGCGCATTAATCGGCTCAATCTTTATCTTTATCGGTGTATCTTGTCTAATCTCGGGACATTTACGCTGGCGGGAGAATGACTGATTCTTAGCTGGATTCCAAAAATTTTGAGCCGGGAACAAATCCTGATTCATCGTGCTCGCGAGCTGCGTGATCATGAGGCGTTTGGCATGCTGGTAAAAATGCACCAGGGCAAGTTGCGCGGGTTCCTGATGCGACTCACTCATCAGCACGATATCAGTGACGACCTGGCCCAGGAATCATTTATCAAGGCTTTCGAAAGACTCGATTCCTTTAAAGGCAGTGGCAGTTTTAGCGGCTGGCTTTTTCAGATTGCTTACACTACCTTCCTGCAATACCAGCGAGCCAGCAAGCGTCATGCGGAGATAAGCCAGAGCTTTGCTTCCGAACATGCGCTTCAAATTGACAACTACGAATCCATGAAGCCGGAACAATATGATCTGGAAATGGCTTTGCAATCACTGAAACCGGAACAGGCAGCTGCCATTACGCTCTGCCACAGTTATGGATATTCACATCGAGAAGTGGCCGACATTCTGGGCATGCCTGTTGGCACTGTGAAAACCAATATACTGCGAGGCAAAGAACTACTCAGGGACAAGCTCACTAGCAGGGCTCGCTTGGCAAAACCGGCATGAATACACACTTGAATGAAGACGACAGGACATTGGACCGATTACTGGCTCGACCGCCGCAGATGGCCGATCGGGGATTCAGCTCGCGGGTACGAACTCAATTAAAGCGTACCGAGAAGCTGAAGATCGCTATTTTCTCCGGCATGGGCAGTCTGTGGCTACTGCTACTCGGACTGTTCACGACACCAGAGCAGCTCGTAGCACAATTTACACTCGCCACGAGCTTTCTTGCCCGGCAACTCCCCGGTAGCGATGATCTTGCCATGTTCGAGCAATTCACAATCAACAGCTTGGTCGACAGCAGCATTATCTTTTTACTGACAGTCGCTGCAGTAGTGCTTGTAAGCGGTTTGATAAACCAGTTGCGTCACTAGATTCGGAGGCTGAGAGGTACCGAGAACAGGCGCAGGGTTGCCTGCATCTCCCTCTTCAGAGCAATAGGCTATTTCGATTTCTGAATCTGGCGAATACGCGCTTTTACAGAAGGCGCTTCATCGCGCATTGCCATCTCAAATAGTGACTCCGCTTCTTCCCTGTATCTAGCGTTGTTCCTTCCCAACAGTGCAAAACCGTTATACGCCCAGGCACGAACGAACTTGTTGTCATGGGTCAGTTGCCTGTGCAGGAATTTTCCAAGAGGCTGCTCACAGCTTGCGGGGATTTCGATGAAGGGCAGGCTTTGCAAACAGTGCAGCCTTGCGGCCCAGTCCTGCAACTCCGGAAAGGCATTCAGCAAGCGCGTTGAATCCTTTGCACTGAGCAAGTTGCCATCCTCCAGCCAGGCTTTCAATAGCCACGAAGCGCCGGCTTGCAGTTCGGCATCCGCCAGTGCATCCAGCAACAGAGTACTGAATGTCTTTTGGCTGGCGAATTCCCGATAGACTACTGCGATATCATCAGCCGACTTGCGATCCCAGCGGCGGATCGCGGCTGCAAGGCTCATAGCCTGCGAATCTATCCTCCCCATTTCAGGAAATTCAGGAACTCGCGTCGGTTCTTAGGTCCGTAAGTGAGAAAATTAGGCTGTGGATTTTCCATATAGGCCACCCTTTCCGTTGCTACCAAATCATTGCTGGTCAATTCCCTGACTTCAGATTCGGCTATGTCATAGGGCACCGTCGCATTGAGGCCGAACACCTTGCGCCGAATCGCTGGTGTAATCGCCGGATAGCCGAACCGCTCCTGGAACTCTTCTGAAATTTGAAAAGTGCGAAAAGCCTGTATCTGGTCCTGGGGTGATCCGTACCAGATGGAATCCGTACCCCACAGCACATTGTCTTCACCGCAATAGCGCAATAACTTACCCAGTGCGTGCGCTGCGTTGTCCGGATCGCGCATCAAAAAACGCCAGGTGCTGCCCAGTTCTGCATAGACATTGCTGTTAGGGGAAATTTCATTGTCCACCAGGGATTGAATCAGGGTGTCCACCCCATCGCGCCCTGCACCATCGACGAATGCCTGCTCCTGGTTTCCTGCTACGAAACCGGAGTGGTAGATCAGGAAATTCATGTCGGGATAATCTTTCGCCACGATGCCGATATCGGAACACTGGCTGTGTTCATAGGATTGTGGTCCAAACGGCAATCCTTTGTGCACACAAATATTGCGCACTCCCAGCCGCCGGGCTCTCTCGATCATGGCGCGACCCACATCGTCACTCAGGTAGAACCCAACGCCCCCAGGACCGTATTGGGTATAGGTCTTGAATGCAGAGATATCCCAGTTTTCGGCCAGTTCATCCATGGCTTCCAGATCCCCTTCCTGGTTGGGATTGACCCGTCCATGAATCATCAGGCGCTTACTGCCTTCCAACTCTGCCACGATGCGCCGGGTCTCATCAGCATCTTCAATGGTGACTGGCTCGGTCTCGCGGGTGGATGGCACAAAGGACAACACCATGATGTCGGTGTCACTGTCGAGAAAAATGTCTTTGATAAACTCACTCTGCCCAAGGCAACCCAGGTAGCCACGGTCGCCACCGGCATTGGCCGCATCGCAGGACGCCTTTTCCATGCCGGCATAAGGGCGTGCATCGGGAGGAATGCGGCTCAACCAATCGCCTTCAGGGTTTACATAGTGCCCCTGCACATCGAATATGAACTCGCCACCTCCCACTTCAGCAAAGGCCGAGTCCTCATCCAACGCGCTCTCATCCCGAATATCGAAATAACCGCCGCGACGATTGTGGTAAGCATTGGCCGTGTTCATAGACAACAAGGTACTGGCCGCACCACAGCTCGATACGAGAAATTGACGACGAGTCTGGCCCTTGCGCCGGGATAGCTCCGTCGCTCTCTCATGGGCGAGCGCATTACCCTGCTCATTCACCTCATCGATGGGGATGGGCTCGTACTCGCCATTGGATGTACTGTCGATTTTTATCGGCAGTCGGGACCCTTCGGGATCGATTGTATTCATGGCGTATCCTCTTCAGTAATGTTCGCTTATGGAAACTATGCTTTAGTTGTCGGTGATTAGAGGCAATCTGTTATCAGTAGCCTGCCTTTCGCTCCAAGGGAAGTCTTGCCATCTTCGCCCAGTATTCGTCCGCGCAACTCAATCACGTCCCCTTTGAGTTTCTTATTGGGTGTAACCCGAATTACCAGCCATTCCAAGGTAATTTTCTCATCCGCAAAAATTGGTCGTTTGAACGCAACCCAGTAATCCAGTCCGAGCATGGCAAGGTGACTGGAATAGTGAGTCGCTGTCAGACCAAGCAGGAGGGCTGTTGTTTGCGTGCCGCTGGCTATCGGACGTTTGAATCGCGTTGAAGCGGCATACAGTGCATCGTGATGGATCGGGTTTTTGTCACCTGCGGCGAGCGCCTGGGTAGCTACCAGTTCTGGTGTGAGCTGATAATCCTTACTGAAACGATCGTGAGGCATGACCTGAAACATAGTTGTCCCTCGCTGTTATACGTTTAATTATCAGGCTGCATATCGAGACGCTCGAACAACACCGACTCGATCTTGTCACGGGAATAGAACGCAGGAAAAACCTGATCGTTAGCCCACAATTCAAACAGGTTGGCATACAAAGGATGATCCGGATCGCCGACCTGCCCCGGCGTGTTCATGCCCAGCGTGTTATCCCAATCCCGTGTGTCGACAAAAATTCTGAACGAGGCACCCGAGGTCTGGTTATCACCGCTGGCGGTATTGCCCAGCGTGAAACCATTGCCTCCCCGCGGCAAGGGACCCACATCCAGTCGGGCTCGGGTCTCCTCATCGACGGCGGCACTCAACGGATGGCGAATCAGCGCGTGCTTGTAGTCTGCCTGCCCATAGACCCAGTTCTGCATGTTAGGCCCCAGCTTTTCACGCAGATCGGCAACGCCTTCAGCAAGTGTATCCAGCAAGAACTGGTTACGCCCAGCCAGCGGGTCTTCACCAAAATCTCCATCGGGCGCCAGCAGCATATCGATAGTCGTTTTCATGCCAATGCCCAGGTAGGGCTGCGCCGATTCCGGGACCTTCAGCAATTCGATGTTGTCCAGCAAGCGGCGCTCAAAGGCAACGTAGATGCCCGCCTCGATGGAATTCTTGTCCAGCACGAAATCCCAATTCATCAACATCTGCCGGGCCTGCTCCACTTGCTCCTCGCTGGCT
The DNA here is from genome assembly GCA_965227635.1 of uncultured Pseudohongiella sp. Classification (GTDB taxonomy): domain Bacteria; phylum Pseudomonadota; class Gammaproteobacteria; order Pseudomonadales; family Pseudohongiellaceae; genus UBA9145. The sequence continues at coordinate 99,553 of OZ245763.1, forward strand.
CTGAGATCCCTGAAGAAAGGCACCAGGGACCGCGCAGGAATGGACAGGTAATCATGTTGCAGGGCAATCATGTCGGTCATATTGAACTTACGCCCAGAGCCAAGCACCTCACTTCCCCGCGCCCAGCGATAGGGATCAGTCCAGGTAAAACCAATGGCATCCAGGTATTCATAATCAGGCGGCGTGTAGTTGCTATTGGACGTTTCGACGAAACCCCTGGCAGGATTGAATTCATTGGGCTTGGCCTTGATCGGCAGATAACCATCCCACTCATAGCGACCATCGCCGGGCACCGGTACCATGCCACTAAAATTGCGCCGAATCGGCGCGATACCCACGGCCTGCCAACCAATATTGCCCTTGCGATCGGCCCAGATCATGTTCTCGCCAGGAATATTGCTGTAGTTGGAGGCCTCCCTGAATTCTTCCCAGGTGTGTGCCTGGTCCATGCGCAAGGAAGCCAGGTACGGTGCACCACCAAACTCCATCCAGGCCGGACGTAGTGCATAGGCCAGGTTTTTCTCACCATCCTCGAATGCAACCGGACCGTGCCGGGTGTATTTCAATTCCACGGTAACCGGGCTCTGCCCTTTCACATTGATCGTTTCTTCGATAATGGACATGGGCTCCCAACGACCGTTGTAACGGTATTCATTGGGGTTGGACGGATTGGTTTCATAAACGTACAGGTCTTCTCCGTCGGTATTGAATACCGTGAGACCCCAGGCACCATACTCATTGTGTCCAATAGATATGCCTGGAATAGTAGGCTCGCCACCGCCAATCACATTCCAGCCCGGCCCCACAAGATGCGCCCAGTAGCGCAAGGATGGTACAGCTTGCGTACGGTGTGGATCGTTCACCATCAAGGGCCAGCCATCCTGAGTCAGGTCACCGCTGACAACCCAATTGTTGCTGCCGATATTGTCGAGGTCGTGCTCTTTCAGGTCAGCCAGCTCATCTGACAACACGGCAGCCAGTTGAGCATAGCTATCATCATCGTTGCGAGCACTCGCCAGCACGATATCCTCCGGCATGAATTCCAGTTCATTGCGATAGGCGTTATACAAATGAAGGATGTCGTTTTCCAGCAGCGACTCGCAGTCGATCATGGGGTCAAGGCTGAGATCGGGTTCGTGAGGATGGTAGTACTGTAGCTCCTTGACGGCTTCTTCCCCGATTTCACAGACGGCACGCCCGGTGCGCAATTCCAAAGCGATGTTGCCCAGCAAACCCTGGTGGCGGGAGATGACTACTTCCTCGGTCCAGTGTCTGGGTTCAATCCCCAACAACTTGAACGGCAATGGTAGCGAGTCTGGGTCGTCCAGCGCTTCATCGATATAGGCATTCACACCATGGACGAAGGCTCCGATAATATCGACACCCCGCGGGTGATAGTGATTCAACTCTTCTCCCATGGCGCCCCGAAACTTGAACAGCCTCGTACCGTGGTCTCTCTCGATGGCTCGCGGGCCAAGGATTTCTGCCGTGGTACCCGTGGCTCGTGCTCGCCATATCTCAAACTGGAACAGGCGATCACGGGCGGCGCTGTAACCCTGGGCAAAGAACAGGTCGTGCTCGGTCTCTGCGTAAATATGGGAGATACCCCAGCGGTCCTTGAGAATCTCCACCGGAGCGTCCAGACCGTCGACGGTAACCCGTTCCGTAGATTGTGCGGAGAGCACCGCACCAGTCAGGGTGATACTCAGTAAGCAAATGAATCTGATAGGGTTTTTGATGGAGCAAAGAATAGCCATGCCCTTGCCTCTTGTTCTTTTAAATGATGGCGAGAGCACACTATAACTCAGTGAGTGGGAGTGCTGTAGGGGATTTCAGGGCTGTTTGATCAGGCTTCCAACTCGGTAAGCAATTTCAGCGCGAGCTCTGCTCGTTGGGCAGGCACGAATACGTGATCATGATAGTAGGCGGCAATCACATTTGCTGAGATGCCATGTGCCGCCAGTTTGCCGGCGACGGCGGCGGTGAGTCCAACCGAATCCAGGCTGGAGTGGACTGAAAGCGTGATACCGCGAAAGACAGAGTCATAGGGCAAGCCAGCGCGATCGGCGTCTTGCTGTAACAGCAGCAGGCTCAATCCTTCATCTTCCCGATAGGTGGCCAGTGGCTGCAGGCTGTCGAGGCTTGGCATGGTGTTATCGTCAGCCGGGCAAAACACATAGTAGCCCTCCAGCAGTCTGGGCTGCAGAAGCGCTAGAAGTTTTTCCAGATCTGTTTCTCCAGCCACAATTCACTCCTCCATGAAGACTGTCAATCGACTGCAACGACCTGACAATCGCAGCCTGAACCAGTTCAGGTTATTCCAGTTCTGACGCTATTTCCGCGTAAAAGCCTGGAATACTGCGGCTCATGAACAAGCCATTCTCCGCTTGCGTCCAACTCAGGGCAGCATCCTGAATCGCTTCCGCCGCATCTTCGGCCCGCAATCCATCCCGAATCAAGTCGCTCATGCGTTGGCGAACGGCCTCCATCTGGTTGCGGAAATTGATCACGAAACGTCTGTCCATGACCGGACCATGGCCTGGAATTGCCGTGTCGAAATCCAGCTTCAAAATGCCGTTGACTGTGTCTACCCAGCCTTTGCTGCTACCACCATTCCCATAGTCAATAAATGGTGCGGTTGTGTGTAGCAGGTCACCGCCGTGAATGGTGTTCAGGTCGGGAAAGTAGACAACCGCATCTCCATTGGTGTGTCCAGTTCCTAAATGGAAAGCCTGAACCTCGACACCACCGAGGAATATTGCGGTCTCGTCCATAAAGATAATTCTGGGCGCACCGTCCTGATTGTTGCGAATGATATTGTCCCTGGCATTCTTGTGTGCGATTACTTCCGCACTCTGCAGGAAACTCGCATTGCTGCCACTGTGGTCGCCATGGTGGTGAGTGTTAATTACATATTTCACTGGCAGGTCGCTCACGGACGCAACCAGTGACTGGATTTCTTCAAAGTCTTCGGGAAATTTGTCATCAATCAGGATGACGCCATCATCGGTGAGTCGAACACCAATATTTCCCCCCGGTCCGGTAATGACATGCAGACCTTCTTTTACCTCTTCGATAGCTAACCGGTTCTGTGCACTGGCCGTTCCTGCGGCAAACAGCAACGTGAGGCAGAGTAATACAATACTCTCGCGGGCTTTGAATGACTTCATACTTGTCTCCTTCTGGCATACAGTCAAAATTGACTGCTTGCTGTTCTGGTTTTATTACAAACGAAACACATTACCAATTTGAGTGCCCGACTACCGTTACTGGGCCGGACAATCGGGCGCCACTTCTTCCGGCACATGGCTGCTGCCCGGGTGCGGGAATGGATCATTGAAGGTAAAAGCTTCCGGGCTGGGTCCGGATTCACGTAACTTGGCCAGCCGCTCTTTAGCATCCAGTAAATCAGGTAAAGTTCCTGCAGGCACCCACCATAACACCGTGTAATTGTCCCGCATCAATTCAAACCACTGCCTGCGCTTGCGCATGATTTCCACGTGACTCGTTTTGTAGACGTAGTGATGCAGGGATTCTACATCCTCCCACAGCGACATATTTACCAGAATGTCTTCACCAAAGGGCCGAAAACCGGTTGCATCTCCCGCATCGGACTGCAGTCGCCAAACAAAACCCGGTGCTTCGTCGGCAATGGCATTTAGGCGATCCAGGTTTTCTACAAATTCAGACAGGCGGGGAGAATCGATGGGCGCCAACATGCGAGCCACGTTTAATTGCGCTAATTGCCACTGCTTGCTCATACGGTATCCAAACTGAAATCTGTCAGGAACCCGTTTCCTGCATCCGGGCCTGATTGAGGGCCTGTGTGGCTTTCAATGCCGGTCGTTGCTGTATGCGTTCCGCATAGGCAGCAAAACTGTCCCGTTTTTCCAGGGTACCGAACTGTAGCCCCCAAAAAATATGTGAACCCACATAGACATCTGCGGCAGTAAACTGATCGCCACAGATATAGGGACCATTCTGCAATGCCAACTCCAGCGCATTAACAGTATCTGCATAGGTACCAAACCCAAATGAGCGACTCTGGTCTTCGCTGAGTTCGAGCTTCAGGTTATTGATGGTGATCGCCTGTTCCAGCGGACCAGCGGCGAAGAATAGCCAACGATAGTAATCAGCGAGAGCCAGGTCATCGACGGCGGGTTGCAGGTTTTTCGCAGGATAGGCTGCGGCCAGATAGGCGCAGATTGCAGGGCATTCGGTAACCACCCTGCCCTTGTGAGTAATCGCCGGTACCTTACCCATGGGATTAACCGACAAGTAGTCCGGCGATTTCATTTCTTCACCGTACTCGATCCAACGTGTCTCGTAAGACTCTCCCAATTCTTCCAGCATCCAGTGCGCGATCATGCCTCTGGACTGAGGATTGGTATAAAGGACGATTTCACTCACGACTTGTCTCCACTAATAAGCAACAGAAGCGCACATACTACCCCAATTCTTCAACGGGTTGGGTAGCATCCTGTCAGGAAATAACGCTGGGATCAGTGGTATGGCAGGCAGAATTTGAGCAGCGCCCAGACTAGTTGCGGCCGACCTGACTTTTCATCAGTTTCTGGCATTCAGGACAGATGCCGTGGCTCACGGGCGTCTGATCAGCCACGTATTCATGCAGTGGTTGCCAACGGTGTTCACCTTCATGCTCGGTACAGACCTTATGGCACCAGGCACACATGGACAGTGCTCTCTCCAATGCTTCTAAATCGGCCACGTTGCGTTTCATTTCCAGCTGCGTCGTCACCGCATCCCGCATGACCATCAGGGATTGCTTTTGATTATCGGTGAGAACCCGGGGCCTGGTATCGATGACACAGAGAGCACCTATATTCAGCCCATCGCCCACAGTAAGCGGTGCACCCGCATAGAACCGGATACCGGGCTCACCCGTCACATAGGTGTTGTTAGCGAATCGAGGATCTTCGGTAGCATCTTCAACTACCATGAGCCCTTCTTCGAGAATGGTGTGGGCACAGAAAGCTACATCCCTGGAAGTTTCAGCGATTTCCAGACCGAAACAGGATTTAATCCACTGCCGCTTCCTGTCAATGAAGCTGACCAGACTTATCGGAGTTTCGCAAACGGTTGCTGCCAGTCGCGTCAGATCATCGAAGGCTCGTTCGGCCCCGGTATCGAGGATTTTGTAGAGTTGCAGCGCTTGCAGTCGTTGGCTTTCGTTGGCAGGAATTTCCATTCTTGACTGACCATCCAACATCATAAAAAGTGCAATGTAGAGAAAGAAAAAGGTTACTGCAAGTTTATATTAGTCAATTACCGTAACAAAATCTTTTCGCAAGCTCTAAAACCTCGACCGGATCAAAAAAAATGCAACCATTGTGCAAAAATTTCTCAATATGCTGATCCTGTGGAAAACTGTAGTAGGTGCTTTCACCAGTTTGCGGACTGGTCTTCAGTGATTCTCCCTGCGCCAATTTCAGAGCAGAATCCACCATCGCCGCACAACCCGCTTCATACAGGCTCAGTACATGCCACAGATACGATTTATCGGTCTGGACAGTCAGTCTGGTGGTGGCGATAACCGGGCCGGTATCGATCGTGGAATCCATGATCCGGTGCAGGGTCGTTCCCAGCGCATTCTCACCATTCAACAACGCCCAGAAACTGGCCATGACGCCCTGGTAGGCGGGCAACAGACCAGAATGCAGGTTCAGGACGCCATAACGGGGCACGGCGATGGCATCATCCTTCAGAATAACGCCGTAGCGAATCGACAACACGAGGTCCGGGTTCGACGCACGAAAGCGCTGCAACCCCGCATCGCCATTAATGTCATTGAGTTCTGTGCAGCGTCCGTCCAGTTTCCTGAACAGAAAATCGAAACCAAACAATTCAGCAGCATCAGGATTAGCCAATTCAAGCTGAAGTGGAAATACAAAATTGTTGAAGAAATCCTGTTCGAAAAATTTCAATCTTTGCAACGGCTCCGGCAAGGGCTTGCTGCCGACCCGCGCAGAATAGAACACGGTGAGGTGATGTTCAGAGAGCGCCGGGACCAGATAATTGAGGGCTAAACAGCTAGCAATATCCCTGTTAACCAGAATAGTAATATTCAATGTCGTACTTCTATATGGATTGTCAAAATAGCGGAAACTCAGAAGTGCCAGAGTAAGCCAGTCACCCCCATTGAGCAATACGCTTGCGGGGTACAAAGCCTTGTCAAACAGGAGTAAACTGCAAACTAATGTGTATTCGAAGTTGGAGAATTTTGTCCATGAAGCTGCAAGTGAACACTATATACAATGGCGCTCGACATGGCGTCCGAGGCGTGGCGATGATTGCACTCTGCCTCTACCTCACGGCCTGCGCCATACCGGTAGCCACGTTCTTTGAAGACTCCGAAAGCGGACGGGATCTGGCAAGCGGCGAGTCCGCCACTGTTCACTTTTTCACCAACGACCCGAATCTCGACACAGGTGTAAGATTGCATGCGGGGACACGGTACGCGGTAGACGTAGTCATTCTCAGCAACTGGATAGACAGTTATATAGAAGAAAATGAAAGCGGTGAAGCGATCGACGAAACCGGATTTGCCAACAGCGTGATGCCATTCGAATGGCTGGGTTTTACCCGTCGCTCGCGCCAGAATCGGTGGTTCGAACTCATGCTTTACCAACCTGACTGCGGGCGGGACAGCCTGCGCGGTGTCACGGAACTGGATGTGGATGAAACTAATGGCAGTTACCAATTCATTGCAAGCTGTGATGGCAAGCTTTCCATGTTTGTGAACGACAGTCTTGGTTTTTATGGCAACAACGCAGGCTATGCCAATATAAACCTGTCACGAGTGAACTGAGTGCCGTCACTCCTTGAATCGGAGTGAACGATGCATACGGTACAACAAATTCTTAGCAGCAAGCAGATCGATGCAGTCTGGTCGATCACCCCCGATGCCACGGTGTATGAAGCAATACAGATGCTGGCGGACAAACGAGTCGGCGCCCTGCTGGTCATGCAGGATAGTGAATTGCTGGGCATCATCTCTGAACGAGACTACGCCCGTGAAGTGATTCTCAAAGGGCGCGCCTCCAGGGAAACCCAGGTGAAGGACATTATGAGCAGTGATGTCATCACCGTGCCTTCTACTGAAAGCGTGCAGGCTTCATTGGGTGTGATGACGAACAATCGCATACGCCATCTTCCGGTGGTGGATGGTGGCGCTGTTCAAGGCGTAATCTCAATGGGTGATCTGGTTAAGGATATTATCAGCGACCAGCAGTCCACCATTGAGCAATTGGAAAACTACATTCGCGGTTAACCGAATCGCACAGTTTTGCGGCTTGCTAAAGAGCGCCCTGTTCGACTGAGAAGCCACCGCCTGGCTTCGGCACGAACTGCAGCCGGTAGTTTATGCAGGCAGGTCTTTCATCTGCCACGTGGCTCACATAGATAAGCCGGGTGTGGGTCTGCCGGGTAATTGTATCGAGGGTGCCGAGGATAAACTGACGGTGGTAGTCGTCGAGTCCCACACAGGGCTCGTCCAGAATCAGTATCCTGGGCTCTTTCACCATAGCCCGAGCCAGTAGCACCAGACGCTGCTGGCCAAAAGACAGTTCGTGGTAATAGGCCTTCTCCAGTTCCGGGATTCCGAGCGTCGACAACCAGGCGCGTGCCTGGTCCTGCTCAGCCGACCCACTGTCGTCATAGAGTCCAACCGAATCGTAAAAGCCGGAAACCACGACATCCAACACCTTCCAGCCTTTGATGTATTTGTTGTGCAATTCGTTGGACACCACGCCGAAGTTTGCCTTTACATCCCAGATTGATTCGCCGCTGCCCTTGCGCCGCCCAAACAGAATTACTTCCTGCCCATAGGCCTTGTGATTCTCACCATCAATCAAACTTAGTAGCGTGGATTTTCCGCAGCCATTAGGCCCTTCGATCAACACATGATCCGAATCTCCCATGGACCAGGAAAGGTCGGTGAACACGGCTAAATCCCCATAGCTGGCGCTGACAGCTCTGAGTTCAATCAAGGGTTGGTCCGGCTCACTCGCTGTAGCCGCTCGTTTCGAGGCGGGTACGGTGTCGGGCAAGCACACTGTTGGATTCGCCAAACGTGCAAAACCATCACTCTGCATTACCTCGTCCCGGGCACCTTGCTCCACAAGTCGAAGCCGATCCAGCAAGGCCAGATGTGTAACCCCTTGCAGTATGTCCCGCCGACGACGGCACAGCAGCAGGGTAGCGAACCGCTTGCCGGTGACCTCGGATTGCTGAAACTCGGTTATTGTGGCTGCGATGCTTTCTCGCGCCATCCTGTCGACCGTTTCAATGGGGTCATCCAATACAATGAGTTTGGGCGTCCCGACCGTCGCACCGTAGAGCGCGCGGGCAATCAATACTTTACGTACCTGCCCCGACGACAGGAAACGGATACCCTTCTCCAGCAACTCGGTTAGCTGTAATTTCTCAACAAGCGTTGCCAGTAATTCCTGATCGCTGGATGCTGATGGTCTTGCACTGCTTATCAGGTCCGAAACCAGCGTGCCTTTGTCCTCGACCCGCGGATCATACTCGCTCATGTCGAGCCGATTATCTTTTTCCCAGAGCTTCTGCTGCTCTTCGAAGGAAACCACCAGGCAATCGCGAGCCGGATTGAAATCAACAGAATTGGCATCGTCTCCATACTGGATCGTGGACCCCGATTCTCTACGCTGACCGATCAGAAGATTCGCGAGTTGCGATTTGCCGCTGCCGTTGACGCCAAACAGGCACCAGTGCTCTCCAGCGTGAATCGCAAATTCGGCCACTTCGAGTACGGCCTTGCGATTCACGCGGCAAATCGCGTTGTTTACCCGGAGCAATCTTGCTGGAGACTGAGTCATGGAAACTGCTGGCCTGATTTCCTCAAGGCGATTGAATGGTTACCTGAACTGACCAGGGGCCTGTTGCTGACCGCTACTTCCCGATCATGGTCCTGAGTTTGTGGACGACGCGATCCATCAGGCTGGCATCGGGCCCTGTCTTTGGTAACTCGAAATCCGCCGACTCGGGAATCCAGAAAGGATTTCGATAAGTTGGTTTCTGTTTCGTGCTTTCCATCGGCGTATAGTATTTGCAGCCTTCAAAATAATAGTGAGTGACCTGGGAGTGCCGGCTACGCTCAAGATCCTTGCGCGGCGCGCCTCCGTGAAGAAGATTGGCGTGCCAGATGAGTGCCTCTCCCTTCTTTACCACACCCAGTTCTGAATCGAATCCTTGATCAGCAATCAACTGCTGGATTTTTTGTTCGTAATTCTGATAGTTGTCGTAGCCCGGCTCCAGACCCAGGTCCTGCATACTGTAAATGGGCAGTTTGTGACTACCGGGATAGTAGATAAGCGGACCGTTGTCCTCATCGATGTCTTCCAGTGCAACCCACACTCCCGCCATGTAGCCTTCCGGAATGGTGTTGAAGTGGATGGTATCGGAATGGGCGTACTGGGAAGTGCCAATAGGGAAATTGAGGGTTTGAAAGGGCATGGCTTTACGCCCCACCAACTCACTCAGAGCTTGCCTGACGGCTGGATTCACAGCGAGCTGACGAGATTCGTCAACCCATTTCCACACATCCTGTACGCGAGTCGCTATCAGCGGATTCTGCTTATAGGCATCGTCGTAATGAGCATCAACTTTTTCGATGATGGCGTCCAGCAGACTTTCATCGAAGCCAAAATCGACCTTAAGGACTCCACGCGCGTGGAACTCATCAATTTGTGCCTGACTGAGAATTGAATGGCTGTCTTCTGTTGCCACTGCGGGCTTGGTGATTTCTGCTTCCATGATCAGGGCCGATTGCCCAACGCTCTCTGCATAACTTCATATTGAATATTCAGCATATGACCAATAGATCGACGCCAATACTCAGAATTGTGACTACCCCGACTCTGCATGTAGTCAAAAGGCACATTATTTACCATCAGTAGCTGTGCCAACTCACGCGCCACTGCGATCAAACTATCTTCGGTGCCGGCATCTATGTAGATGTGGGGAAGCTGGCTCTTGGGCACATTATAAATGATCTCGAAAGGATCATAAGCCTCCGCCTGGGCTGCCGTTTCAAAGCGGGCACCGGCCGGTGTTCGCTCTTCCTGCGTACTAAATCCCGGGATGTCGATAACGTCGGCGATAAAGCCATCCACTTCCTCAAACCGCGCCTGATCCTCCGCACTACGCGGCGCATTGCCCTGGCTGATTGGTATTCCCGCCGCCAGTCCCGCGGCATTGGTGCGAGCGAAGGCCAACGCCCCGCTGGTACTGCCGATGGAAGCGAATAGATGCGGGTGCCTGAGACCAAGAGCAAAAGCACCGAAACCGCCCATGGACAGACCAGCAATGGCCCGTCCTTCCCGCCGCGCTTCACTGCGAAAATTGCTGTCCACGTAGGGAATGAGATCCTGGATGATGTGATTTTCCCAATTGTTTAACTGGCCATCGTCGCTGCGAGCATAGTTTACAAACCAGCTATTACCGCCGTCCGGCAAAACCACAATCAGGTCTTGCACATTGCGAGCGTAAAATGCCGCGCCCAGGTTGCGTCCCCAGACGGTGTAGTTTTGCATGTATCCGTGCAAGAGATAGAGCACCGGGTAGCGCCTGTTGTTGGCGTCGTAGCCCCGGGGCAGCACGATATCGAACTTCATAGTGCGACCGACTGCCGGACTAAAAAATTCAACGGTCTGCAAGCCTTCCGGAATGGGAGCTGGCTCTGGCAATTCGATTTCCGCTGCCCGCAGTGTGGCCCCAAAAAGCAGCAAGGCCGCAATGGAACAGGGAAAGAGCTTGTTAAGATAAGCCATAACAAAAATAACTGTATTACGAGGACATGAAGTCAAGGTTCGGCAGGCTAACACTGTCCCGTGAAACTGCACCATGATACCGGGCTCGGCTGTATGCCAGAGACATAACATAGTTTTTAAGAGGCTCCTTGGTTGATGGAGCGAGGTATATAGCACTTTTGGTTCGTCGATAGTATCTTCAGTGATTATGAAATCCAGACTGCATTCCTCGGCACTATCCTCGGCACTATCCTCAGAACTATCCTCAGCACTATCCTCTGCATTGTCCTTATCCCTTTCCTTGACTTTCTTGCTGGCTCACTCACCCGGCATGGCCCAGGCATCGGAGGCAGAGGAAGCCGGGCAACGCCTGTTCAGGGCCAACTGTGCCGAGTGTCACCAGAACGATGGGCGGGGAATCCCCAATGTCTACCCTGCTCTGGCAGGCAACGAAACTGTTCAGGGCAGCGCAGTCGGCGTGGCACTGGTGTTGCGCATCGGACGCGGCGAAATGCCCTCATTCAAGGATTCACTTAGCAGCGACCAACTCGCCTCCATCATAAATTACATCCGAAACGCCTGGGGAAACTCGGGAGAAAAAATCGGCAGCGCAGAAATTGAAAAACTGGTTTCTCACTGACTCAAGCGAACTCATCCCGACAAACCATCCATCTTCGCCAGTCGGCCAATGAGTTCTTCTACCCTTGTGCTGTATCCCCATTCGTTGTCATACCAACTTACAACTTTCACCAAATTGCCACCCATGACCTGGGTCAATTCCGAGTCGATAATCGAGGAATGCGTATTGCCAATAATATCGCTGCTCACCAGTGCTTCCTCGTTGTAGGCCAGTATGCCCTTGAGGCTACCGAGTGACGCCGCCTTCATGGCTGCATTTACTTCCTCCGCCGAAGTCGCTTTGCTCACTTCCACGGTTAAGTCCACCAGACTACCATCGGGAACAGGCACCCGCATGGCCAGACCATCCAGCTTACCCGCCAGTTCTGGCATAACCAGGCCGATCGCGCGAGCAGCGCCAGTAGATGTCGGCACGATATTGGTGGCGGCGTTTCGCGAACGACGCTTATCTACATGGGGAGAATCAATCAGGCGCTGGCTCGAGGTATAGGCATGAACCGTGGTCAACAAGCCTTTCTCTATGCCAAAAGTCTCGTGCAACACCTTACAAAGCGGTGCCGCACAGTTCGTTGTACAACTGGCATTACTGATGATCTGGGTATCCTGGGTAATGACATGATCATTGACTCCGGTCACCAGGGTAGCATCGAGAGGGTCCTTGCAAGGTACAGTCAAGATTATCCGCCTGGCACCAGCCTCCAGGTGTTTGTTGAGGGCATCCAGTGTCTTGAATGCCCCCGAACTCTCGATGACATAGTCGATTTCCATTTCCTTCCACGGTAATTTTTCCGGATCTCTCTCACTCAATACGGTGAAGGGATCGCCTGAAATCTCCATGGTGTCGCCCTGCACTTTGACGTCACCGGGCCACATGCCATGAATACTGTCGTATTTGAATGCATAGGAAAGCTGATCGATGCTGGCCAGATCATTGACCGCCACCACGTTGTAATGACCACGCTGCTTGGCGATGCGCATGATAGTGCGACCAATACGCCCGAAACCATTAATCGCTATTCTAGGAACTGCCATACAAACTCCTTACGCAATTGTTAATTGATGAACGGGAATGGACGACCGGACTGTCATCCTTCTTCTATTCCTGAATCTCACGCGAGCATTGCTTCTGTCATCTCCCAGAGCCGCAATGCATTTTCTTCGTTCGCCGCCCAGGGAGCCACGCCGAAGTATCGTTCAGAATCTTCCGTGGCCAGGTCTGCCACATCGCAATCTTCACAGTACAAACCGCCCATGCCAACGAGTTGTGGGCTAGTCGCTGCCCACAGCGTGGTGGTGCATCCCTGGCTCGGTGTCTTGAAGAGTGCCGCAGCCAGTTCAGACAGATTGCCATCGGCATCCGTCCAACCCAGCGCCTGCATTTCTTCGTTATCCAGGTGACGCTGCAACGGTGTCATGATGCCACCGGGGTGCACGGAAAATGCCTGCAATCCCTGATCGCGATACTTGATGTCCAATCCGAGAGCAAACAGGGCATTCGCCGTCTTGGACTGGGCATAGGCCGTCCATTTCTCATAAGGCTGCGAGTGGAAGTGGATATCGTCCCAGAGAATGTCCGAGCGTCGATGACCGATGGACGAGAGACTGACGACCCGAGGCGAATCTGCTGCGAGGAGTACTGGCAGCAAGCCATTGCTTAACACGAAATGTCCAATATGGTTCACGGCAAACTGACTTTCCCAATTGTTGCCGACACGCGTTTCGGGGCAAGCCATAATCCCTGCATTGTTGATCAACAGGTCAATGGCTTTCTCCTCGGACAGCAGCTTCTCTACCAATGTTCTAACGCTATCCAGATCACCAAGGTCGAGTCGCTCGGAAATCACTGTGCCATCCACATCCTCAAGGTTTGAGAGGGCTTTCGCAGGATCACGCACAGGCACGTAGACCTTCGCACCGGCTCCGGCCAGGGCTCGGGTGGTTTCGAGGCCGATTCCCGAATAACCGCCGGTCACTACGGCAACTTTGCCCGCCAGGTCGATACCGGCAAGAATTTCGGAAGGCTCCGACTTGGCCGGAAACCCTGAATTAATTTTCTTCTGAACGCGCTCAGTCATCGTGACTCCTGGGCAAATAGCTGGGAATTGGTCTACCCGATATGCTAACACGGGACCGGGAAGCCTTCGCGCCTTGCGGGGTAAATACCGCTATCAGGAAAAAGCGTACAGGGCGATTAATCGAAATGCGCTCCCTATGAGCGCTATAAATGTAAGTGCCATACCGGTGACCCGAAAATTCAGGTTTTCATTAACCTGACTGATGCCAAAAGCATGACACATTCTGCCCAGAAGTAGTGCACTGCAGAACACGTGTACCAACAAACGATTTGGCGTTTGCGTTTCCAGAAAATAGAGTAGTAATAAGGTGATAGGGACGTATTCCGCAAAATTGGCATGAGCCCGGATGGCACGGTGCAACTCGGGCACTTTGCCTGGACCTACTGCCACGCCATATTGGCCGCGAAGGCGCAGAGTTCTGATGCTTAGCAGGACGAACAACACAGCTAGAAGGGAAGCATAGAGAGGCGTAATCGGCATGGCGGTTTCCTGTGCGTGTTTTCGATGGTGGAAAATAGAAGAATATACTGTGTAACCTGTACGATAGAGTGGAATCCCATCAACTGTCATCTAATGGTCAAGCGGATTGAATATTCTGGCGATTCCCTATAGAGGAAGTACAACATGAACAAGCCATCTCGGTCCTGGCAAATGGCCCTCGTGCCGTTGCTGCTCTCCACGCCACTCCCCGTTGTCGCCCAGTGCTCACCAGCCGGCGGCCCGGCTGAGACTGCCCGGGGTATCGTTTTCGTGGACAGCAATGCCAGCGGCCGACTGGACGCAGGGGAAACAGGGCTCGAAGGCGTTGCGGTAAGCAATGGCTGCGAAGTGGTGGTAACCAATTCTGCAGGTCGCTATGAAATTTCCATTTCGCCTACTGATATCCTGATGATCAGCAAGCCTGCAGGCTATGCGGTTCCGTTAGATGAGAACAATATTCCGCAATTCTTCTACCGCCACTATCCGGATGGCACGCCTGACGTAATCCAGGGCACTTCGGTGGAGTGGGCCTTTCCGGTTGTAGAAGCCTCGGGGCCCCTACCCGCCGCCGTCGATTTTGCATTGATTCCGGATGACAGCACCGACAGTACCTTCAAGGCCCACGGTTTCGCCGACACCCAGGCTCGCTATGAATTGAGCGAAGACATGCTGCGCGAAGAACTCATCAACCCCCTCATCGACAATCCTTATGGGGTGGACTTTGGCCTTACGGTGGGGGATGTCGTTTACGACAATCTGGAAATCTATGATCGGCACAAGGTCATGATGGGATTAATGGATATCCCGCAGTGGTATCTGCCTGGCAATCACGATGTGAATTTCGCTTCGCCCAATGCCTATTTTGCCAATGAAACCTACAAGCGCCATTTTGGACCGACCTATTATTCATTCAATCATGGTGACGCCCACTTTGTCGCTCTCAACAACGTGGAGTATGCCGGTGCAGGTCGCGACTTTGGAGACAGCCGTTATCGGGGATACCTTACTGACAATCAACTGCAATGGTTGCGTAACGATCTCGCCCTGGTGGACAGGGAAAAGCTGATAGTCATCATGACGCATATCCCTCTCATTGCCGAAGCGAGCGATGGGATCAATACACCTGCCACTGGTCCGAATACCGGCAACTTTGACGCCTTGCTGGAAATACTCTCGCCGTTCACCAATATTTATGGCCTGGCAGGGCACGACACCAGTAATAGCTGGAAAACCGAGGTGAGTCATCAACATGGATGGATCGGGCAACCCTGGATCGCCCACACGCTGGCGGAAGTGCGGGGCAATGGCTGGACCAGCGGCCCTGCAGACCTGCGCGGCGTGCGTGATGCCATGATGGAAGATGGCAATCCCAACGGCTTCTATGTGCTGCATTTCGAAGGGCTGGCGCTGACGCCTGAATTTATTCCTTTTCCATTCGGACCCGACGCCACCCAGCGACTTCGCATCACACTGGACCCACCGCTTACGCAAGCAGAGGGAGGTTCGGTGAATCGCGGCCGCCTTTCCAGTGATACCAAGCTGGTAGTAAACCTGTTCGATGGCGGCAAAAGGGATTCGGTCTGGTACTCGCTGGATGATGCCGAACCAGAAGCGCTGCGGTATACAGTCAGAACTGACCCCTATGTCGAACGCATCCACGCCCAGTATGCCGACTCGGATTCAGCCTACGGCAGGGCAGTACGATCGTCCCACATCTGGGAAACAGATTTACCGAATGGTTTAGCGCCCGGTATACATCAGGTCATCGTCACGTCAGAAGACGAATTCGGCCAGACCCAGAGAGGCACGTTCACTTTCGAATTACTGGCCGACTAGATCCAGCGGCGCACGGACTGTTTATAGGATAAGTATTCCTCACCAAATTTCTGCTCCAGGTAGCGCTCTTCCCTTTTTATTGCGATGAGGTAAACCAAGATGGCGCCCGGAATAAAGGAAAGAATGACCCATAGGCTATTCCCGGCAATCCCTGTACCGATGTTGAATATGCAGAAAGCGGCGTATATAGGATTACGTGACCAGCGATAGATCCCGCCTGTCACCAGGCTGTTAGTAGGTTTCCAGGGTTCAATGGCAGTACCCACCTTATTGAACACACCATTCACCTGCAGCGGCACAGCGATCGCCAGCAGACAAAGCAGGTAGCCCAGCCATTGCAGACTGTCCAGTAGCCCGAGACGCAAGGGATACAGCCACTGCATCCCAAACCCCAAAAAAATCAGCAGAAGGAAGATCAAGGGTGGTGGAAACTTAACAGCGGCGCCCTTTTTGTCTTCTGTCTGTGTACCTGCTTCACTCATATCCCTGATCCTTTGTTCAAGATGACACTATCAGTACTGGCGCTTTGCAGCAAAGCGCACTAGGATCAGACCTACATGATGCAGGAGAAAGGCCAGAACCATGACTGACTTTAACAAAATTCTAATCGTCCTGGATGTCTACAACGACTTCACAGTTACCGCGGATTCTCTGCCCCTCGAGATAAGCAAAGCCATTGAATTCGTCGGCAACCGGGACACGGCCATGCTGCACCTTGTGGGCTGTGGCTTCGAAGAATACTTGCATGACAGCTACAGCGATTTTGGCCCCGATGCCATCGCTCACCGCAAGGAATTTATCGCCAGCATGGAAGCCCGCCTGGATGAGGTTGCCACGATACTCAAGAACAAGGGCTACAACGTGGATTGCCGGGTTCATTGGACGTATCCCCGCTATGAACAAATTGCGCGGGAAGCCGAAGACCTCAATGTCGACCTGGTGGTGCAGCATGCCCACATGCGGCTCCCACATGAAAAACACAATCTTTCCCACGACAGCTGGCAGCTCATCAAGTCCACAACACGGCCACTGCTACTCACCAAAGACCTCGAATGGCGAGAGCAACCTGTGATCCTCGCAGCCGTTGACCCGGTACACAGTCATTCAAAGCCGCAGGGGCTGGATCACAAAATTCTTGATTATGCTTTACAGACTCAGGGACTGATTGGCGGGCTGGTGCAGGTTGTCCATGCCTGCCCGCAGAGCGCCCGCCCCTTCGCCGACGCTGAGGCCATCAAACAAACCCATGTGGACGCATTGAACAGACTGCTAGCCGATTACGACATCCCGCAGAGCAATGTGCATCTCATTGATGAAACACCGGTGAATGCTGTCGTACATTGCCAGGATTCCTTGCATGCGGCGATTACTGTGACGGGTGCACTGTCGCGCTCACGGCTGGCAGAAGTGATTATCGGCAACACGGCGTCCCGGATGCTGGACTACCTGAAGTCAGATCTTCTAATCCTGCATCCTGACAGCTAGGGAAGCCGCACTTGCCAGGGGCTACGGCCATTGCCTGCGCACAGCGCCTACCAGAATAGCGCGTCAGGCGCCGCAGAGATGCAACTGGCTTATTCGGAGGATCCCCGCTGTGATTCTGCTTGCGCGGTCATACGGAAACGAAAGATTTTCAGGCCGCGCTCAGGTTCAATGTCGGGATATTCAGGCGCTACTGGCAACCTCTCCACGAACTCGGCCACCGGACAATACTCCTCGAAAAGGGTATGCATCCAAGGGGATTTGAGAAATGGGCTGTTCAGGCAGGCGATGATCTCCGCCCCGGGATTGCATAAACTGTTTAGCCGCTTGACCACCGCCCCATAGTCTTTTTCGGCATCGAAACTTCCGCGCTGACGTGTGGGTGGATCTATAATCACCAGATCGTAGCGCCCATATTGTTTGACCCGACCCCATGAAGTAAACAGGTTATACGGAATAGCCCGCACCGATCGTGACGATTGAGCATTCAGCTCATGATTGCGTTTACCCCAGGCCATACTGGTCTTGCTGATGTCTACGCTGGTAACCGAACTGGCTTCACCTGCCAGCGCTGCCACCGAGAGAGAGCAGGTGTAGGCAAAAAGATTCAACACATTGCGTCCCCGGCTGTTTTCCATGAGCCATTGCCGCACCAGCCGCATATCCATGAACAGGCCCGCATTTTGGCGACGCCCGGGATGCACTTCGAATTGCAGACCGTTTTCAATAACCGTGATACCGTCGAGTTCTTCCCCGAAGACACAGTCAGCAGGCGCGCCCGGCTCATAGCGCCGCTGCAGCACAACGGACTGAATCTGCTTCTCCTGATCCGCAGCAAGCAAGTACTCCATGAGCTGATCCAGTTCGGCAATCGGCTCAAAGGCGCTAATCAGCACCAGCGGTGAGTACCAATCGAGGCATATGTGCTCAAGACCCGGGAACTGTCGGCCACGCCCATGGAATACTCTGCGAGCCTCGGGTTGAGGTTGGGCAAAGAATCGTTTTACAGCGTCCACTAAGGGATGGATAGCTTCACTCATAGTTCACGGTGATGTGTATTGGAGTATCATGCAGTCGCCCAGTCACACAAAGCGAATAAAACACGCAGTTTACTTCATGCGCGACTACGACTACATCATCATCGGCGCCGGTACAGCGGGTTGCGTACTGGCAAACCGCCTGTCCGCGAACCCGAACAACCAGGTATTGCTGTTGGAGGCTGGCGGCAAGGACGACTATTTCTGGATCGACATCCCAGTAGGCTACCTCTACACCATCGCAAATCCGCGCACAGATTGGTGTTATCACACTGAAGCTGACCCCGGACTCAATGGTCGCAGCATAGGCTATGCCCGTGGCAAGGTATTGGGAGGCTGCTCCTCCATCAATGCCATGATCTATATGCGAGGCCAGAAAAGCGACTATGATCACTGGGCCGAGCTAGGCAACCGGGGTTGGAGTTGGGAAGATGTACTCCCCGTATTCAAAAAGTCGGAAGACTACCAGCATGGCGCCGATGAATATCACGGCGCGGGTGGTGAACTACGAGTTGAAGAACGGCGCGTAAACTGGGAAATTCTCGACGCCTGGCGTGTTGCCGCCGAGCAGTGCGGGATTCCAAGAATCGACGAGTTTAACCGTGGCGACAACTTCGGCAATGCCTACTTCCAGATGAATCAGAAGAATGGTCGTCGCTGGAGTGCAACAAAGGCGTTTCTGAAGCCGGCTCTTTCCCGCCCAAATCTCACCGTCCAAACCAACGCCCATGCCGAGAAACTGCTTTTCGAGCCAGGTGACGGCAAGCCGCGAGCCTGCGGCGTGCTTGTGAATATCAATGGTGAGAAATCGGTGAATTTTAACGCCCATAGCGAGGTAATACTCGCTGCCGGGTCAATCGGATCTCCCCAGATTCTGCAACTCAGCGGCGTAGGGCCCGCTGCATTGCTGCAGGACTATGGCATCGATATCGTTCACGAGTTGCCAGCGGTGGGAGAGAACCTGCACGATCATTTGCAGGTGCGTAGCGTTTATAAAGTGAACAACACCGTGACTCTCAACCAACGCGCACGGACGGTTTTCGGCAAGTTGCGCATGGGCCTTGAATACTTCGCTTTTCGAACCGGACCACTCACCATGCCGCCCTCACAATTAGGCGCATTCGCCAGGAGCGATGCCACGCAGCCCAGCGCCAATATAGAATGGCATGTGCAACCGCTGTCACTGGACAAGTTCGGCGATCCCCTGCACAAATTCAACGCCATCACACCCAGCGTGTGCAATCTGCGCCCTACCAGTCGCGGCCATGTACAAATTACAAGCAATCGCTGGCAGGACTACCCAGCCATCAGATTGAACTACCTCTCCACCGAAGACGACCGTCAGGTTGCCGTGGAAGGTTTGAAGTTTACTCGCCGCATAATGGCGGCGGACGCTCTGAAGCCTTTTGCACCACAAGAGTGGAAGCCGGGCCCGGATCTACAATCCGACGAAGACCTCGCCAGCGCTGCCGGCGATCTGGGTACAACCATTTTCCACCCGGTGGGCACCTGCAAGATGGGAAGCGGATCAGACAGTGTAGTTAACGACAGACTGCAGGTGCAAGGGATAGACAATCTCCGGGTAATCGATGCTTCCATCATGCCTCGCATCACTTCCGGCAACACCAATGCACCCACGGTAATGATTGCCGAGCAAGGCGCTTCCTTTATCCTGGAGAACAACTTCTGAATCACTCCATGTGACCTGAATCACCCCATGTAAGTAGTCGCCAGCGTTTTGAGCTGACGGGGGATATGGAGTAAGTTAGCCACTAGCCCGGGGTATACTCTCCTCAATCACAGGTATTGTCAGTGCGAGAAATCCCGGTAACAGCTCCCGGATTAGAGGCCACCAATTATGAGCAAGGGAATCCAGCAAAACTTTAACGGCGCGGCAGTCGGCCTAGGCACCTGCTTTTTCGTCGTCTTCTGGCAGGTATTCGACAGCCTCGCTCTCGGGGTTGCGCTAGGCACCGCCATGGGCGTAGCCTTCTCGGCCACCAGCAAGAACAAATGCGATCCGGATACTGAAGACTAGGGAGCGGTGATCAGCATTGGACAATCTCAAGTGGTACTGGAAGCTCTATTGCGTCCTGCTTTTGCTGGCGGGCTTTGTACAAATGTTTCGCAAAATGCTCACCGATACCGGCGGCCCCTCCTCAAGGTATGGCGCAGTAGTGGTCGCGGCCGTCATTGTATCGGTCCTAATCGCCAAGGCTAACAATCAGGCGATGGGCAAAGTATGGATGTGGCAGTCGCTGTTCGTGGTACTGGCTATCAGCTTTTGCGTGATGTTGGTTTTTGGTGTCTATCTGGGAGTCAGTGGCATCTACATCAGTTCGGCACTGCTTGCACTGGGCGCGGCACTTATCGCACCAGCCGCGATGGAGCTATTCACATACGCTTATCGCTCGCCTCATCTATGGCGCTGGAAAACGGTCGAAACCGACACCACGGACGATCACGAAACCCTTGCCTGACCCCCGCATCGCCCCACTCAAGAAGGACGTAAGCCCATTATGATTTTCTACTATGCACCTCAAACCGTTTCCCTTGCTGCCCATATCGTGCTGGAAGAAGCCGGCGCAGACTATGAAACACGCATCCTGAATTTTGCGGAAGCAGAACAACGCTCGGTGGACTATTTGAAAACCAATCCCAAGGGACGGGTTCCGGCACTAGTCACCGCGCAGGGCATACTGACGGAAACGCCTGCAATACTGGTCTATCTAGCCCAGACTTTTCCGGACGCCAAACTGGCACCCCTCAATGACATATTCCAATTCGCCAAGCTACAGGAATTTAACGCCTACCTCTGTGCGACTGTGCATGTAGCCCACGCGCACCGGGTCCGGGGCCACCGCTGGGTGGATGACGAAGCTGCCATTGCCGCCATGCAGGTCAAAGTTCCGCAAACCATGAGCGAGTGTTTCAGCCTTATCGAAGCAGAAATGTTCAAAGGCCCCTGGGTGCTCGGCGATACTTACTCGGTCTGTGACCCCTACTTGTTCACGATCAGTAACTGGCTGAAAGGTGATGGCGTCGATGTGAACGATTTCCCGGGAATAGCGGCGTTTCAGGAAAAGATGCGCGACCGGGGCGCAGTACAAAAGGTAATGCAACTGCACGGCCTGCAATAAAATGGCCTATTAGTCGCGCTGGCGCCTTATTCCCGAAGGACCAGATTGCAGCGTAATTTCTGTGCCGCGCGCTCAATCGCCATGGCAACGTCAACATGCTGCGCGCTGGCCACTGCCGACTGCAACTGCGAACACTGACCTTCCAGATCACAGCGATAGTACAGTCCCGGATAGCCAGGCTCGCTCTTCATTCGCAGTATCAGCCGCACAGACTGTAGCTTGCCAGCAAATGAAGACAGGGATTGCCTCAATTGTACTTCCAGGAAATCCTCATCGGGCTGGTCGAGATGACTGTCTATGACAATATTATCCATTGCAGGAATCTCCCAACCTAAACCCTGCGAATCGCGCGCAGTATCGCACTGGATTCTTCACGCAACGCCAGAACCAACTGATCGACCCAATCCCGCTCGTCAGGACTCAAGGTCTCCTGAGAAAGGTTTTCGAGCCGTTCGATAGATTCTTCGACCTGCTCCAGATAGCGCCCGATAGCATAATTTGCGGAGAAAAAAGTGCTATCACCTCGCGCGAACGTAGCGAGCCGTACTTTACGGCACTCTCGTGCGTTCCCGCCCTCCCCGGAGTCTCTGCTAAAGCACTCAGCCTCCGTAATATAACTTCCCGGGCCGAGATCACTGCTGATCCAGCGTGGATTAAGAAACGCTCTGGCAATGGCAATATCGGTTCTGGCCTTACCCACCACCAGATTCATCATTCCCTCAGGTGGAAATGACCCGGCATGCTCTATCTTGTCGATAACTTCGGTATAAAAAGTACTCAACTCCTGAACTGAAGGGAAAACTTCGTTCATCCCATCAGTATCGAGGCGACCATTTATCGCCTTCCATTGCCAGCTGGAGTAGAACTCCGCAGCAAGCAAGTACCTTACATCCTGGGGAGGATAGATTTTGCTGGATATCAGAAATCCGAGTTGGTGCAGGTCGTGCACTTCCTCCCAACGCTCGAGCTCCGCCAGTGCATGGATAAGCTTGTTCAGATGAGCAAGCTGCTGCTCGCTGTACAAACCCGACTGTACTCTGCTCAGGTGCCAGGCTTGGCGCAAGGTTTCTGCTGCCGCGTTGTATTCTTCGTTTTCTAGCAGCAGGGTACCGAGACTTCCATAGGCTTCATCCAGACCTTCACCATAAGGCCCTCGTTCAAGAATCATCGCGTCGATCACCTGCAACTGGTTTTGAATGTCCAGTCCGTGCTGGCGGAAGCCTCCGTCTCCAGTCTCTGCAGCATGATTTACTATTTCTGTACCAGGCGTACTCGCCAACAATACCGGGGCAAAAAACCCGAGCGCCAGGCTTACAACACACACCACACTCTTGCTCACCACCTTCTCCTTACACATTTCTGGATCTGCCCTTCCGGGCAATACCGGGACTAGCGCCTTGTCGACGCCAGCAACAATACAAAATCTCCCCGGTTTTTTTTAATCAAAAATTTCGAATCATTTATTCGATATTTTCTGATTATAATCTTCATTAGTTCGAATAATAATGATCATCAAATCGGATGAGGCAGGCATTGCGCTGCAAATGAAACGCAATGCCGCCTCGTTTTTTATTTATTGAGACTAGAAGGAGAACCGGCGCCCAACAGTTCAGGCAGCAGCGACCAGGGATGAATTGATCTTTGAATTGCGCACCTAAGCTGAAGAGCGACCCTTTGGCAAATGAACAGCAAGCTTGGTAATCCAACCACAAGCAGCGAACCCGATCTCGCACGGGCAAGGCGGATACTGGCCGACCTTATCGCGCCGGAACAGGGCTTTATCCGTGTAGCACTGGTCTATGGGGTCGCTATCGCCCTGTTGACGTTGTCACTGCCAATTGCAGTGCAAACTCTGATCAATACGGTTGCGAACATTGCCTCCACGCGGGCGATTCTGATTCTGTCGGCCGTGCTGTTTGCCACTTTGTTGTTGTCGGGACTGCTTACCGCGATGCGCACCAAGGTCATGGAACTGTATGAAAGACATGTCTATGCCCGCCTGACTTCCCAACTGAGCCTGATCACGCTTCTGGCCCCTCACAGCGTTTTTGAAGGCCGGCGGAACTCAACGCTTACTCATCGATACTTCGACATCATGACCCTGCAGAAAAATATTCCTGCACTGGTTGTGGATGGTTTCGCGCTGCTGCTGCAGTTAGTGGTTGGATTTACGCTTGTGTCCTTCTACCACCCGATGCTTTTTGCATTGAATGTGCTGATTATTGGACTAATTTATGTAATCTGGCTGGTCTGGGGTAGAGGAGCCAAAGCCACAGCAATCAAGCTATCCCAGGCAAAGTACGATTCGGCGAAGTGGCTTAGCGGCCTCATTGCGGCCCATGAATTCTTTCAGTCTGCACGCCATCTGGACCATGCTGGCAAGTCCACGGAAGACAAAATTGCGCAGTACGTGGAGTGCCACCGCAACCATTTCAGCTTTACGTTCAGTCAGGTGCTTTCCTTCCTCGCACTCTACGCCCTGGCGAGCGCTGTGCTATTAGGGCTGGGTGGCTGGTTGGTGATCCGGGGCGAACTGTCTATTGGCCAGTTGGTTGCGGCGGAACTGATTATGTCCGCAGTATTCTTCGGACTGACTCAATTTACCAACTACCTGAAACTGTACTACGAACTGTATGGTGCAGCCGACAAGCTGGGGCAAATCCTTGAACTCCCGCAAGAAGAGATCAAGGAACATGAAGACCTGCTAACTCCCTCAAACGGCACTCTGCAATGCAAGGACCTCGAACTCTCTCACCTGAGCAACAGGATCATGCTGGATTTCACGCTCGAAGCTGGCGCGAAAGCGTTTATTCACTGCGATGAACTGTGGGTACAACGATCGCTCACCAAGGCGCTGAAGAACCATACCCTCCCCACGAGCGGCTGGATAAGGCTTGGTGCACGGGAGTTATCTGAGTACGACATTTATGGCTTGCGCCATGACATCGTATTCGTTGACAGATCACTGATTGTGGACTGTTCAATCAAGGACTATCTGCGACTTGCGGCACCGGAAGCCAGCACCGCCATGATCACTGATGTGTTGGAACTGGTTGGTCTGAGCAAAGCCATTGAATCCCTGCCCGATGGAATAGACACCCTGATTTCCTCCATGGGTGCCCCGCTCCTTCCTGCGGATGTACTCCTGTTGAAACTGGCTTCTGCCGTACTGGCCAAACCGAAACTCGTGGTGCTGAACCAGGACATCGACAACATGCCCAAAATGGTGAGATCCAGATTGCTGAAGACAATCCAGCAACAGGATTTCAGTGTTATTTACTTTACCGACAAACCAGAAGCTGGCGTCTTTGATGGAATCCTGCACTGCGACAGCAACAATGAAGGCAATGCCTCGTCGGGCCTGACTATTTCCACAACACGTGAGATTGCCGAGGTGACCTCATGATCCCGCACAATGCAAACCCCATTCAGAATCGCTACCTGAATCACATAGCAACCTTGCGCGAACTGAGGGTACCCAGGGCTGACCGTGTCATTACTGCGGTGCTGATACTCTTGATTGTCTTTGCTGCGAGTCTGCTGTGGTTTACCCCCTGGGTACAGACTGCCTATGGTGATGGCACTGTTACCACACTCAATCCATCGCAGCGCACACAGGCCATATCCGCGCTGGTTCCGGGGCAGATTGAAACCTGGCATGTGCAGGAAGGTCAACGCGTACGTAGAGGTGACCCGATTGTCACTCTGCGTGATACGGACCAGAACCTGATCGACCGCCTGAATGCCGAAATCAGTGCCATGGAGCAGCAGCAAACTGCCAACATCAATGCCCTGGAAACAGCGGAAAACAACCTGGCACGATATCAGGGTTTGTTTGCCCAGGGTTTGGTTTCCCAACGTGAGGTTGAGCAGGTACAGATCGGCCTCGAGGACCTGCGTGCCAATGTGGCGGCCACCACAGCGGAATTGAATCGTGTCCGGGTAAACCTGGCTCGACAATCAATCCAGACCAAGGTCGCACCCAGCGACGGCACCATACTCGGCTTGCTGTCTGCCGGTGAATCAACCTATGTCAATGCTGGCGACCTTCTGGCCTCCTTCATCCCGGATGGCGTTGAACGTTCTGTCGCCCTGATCGTCAACGGATTCGATGCCCCCCTGGTCTACCCCGGTAGAAAGGTTCGTCTGCAGTTCGACGGTTGGCCCATGTTCCAGTTTAGCGGATGGCCCGGCGCGTCTCTGGGGACTTTTGCCGGCGAGGTTGAGTTTGTTGAACCCATTGCCGACGCCGCCGGACGATTTCGGGTCTGGATTCGGGAGGATCTTTCAGAGGGTGGCTGGCCGGAAGAGCGCTTTGTTCGCCTCGGCAGCCGGGTGCGTGGCTGGGTACTTTTAGAAGAAGTTCGACTTGGTTATGAACTCTGGCGCCAGCTGAATGCTTTCCCTCCTGTCAATACAACACTCAGCGAGCAAGGCAATGTTTAAGGGACAGATCGTAGTCACAACATTCAGCTGCGTATTGGCATTGCATTCATTTGACGTGCATGCCCAGGATGCGGAAACAGAAATAGCAGAGACGCCTTTAACCATGCAGCGCCTTATCACTTCTATTCGCGAAAACCACCCGGTCATCATGTCCGCACAGGCGCGTCGGCAGCAGGCCGATACGGCCCCGCAGCGAGCGAGGGGTGCTTTCGACCTGGAGTTGCAGCAGAACACGCTTTCCCGGCTCAATGGCTACTATGACGGCCAGTACATGGAACAGGCTATCTCACAACCGCTGCAGATTGCTGGCGCCGAAATCACTGCCAGTTATCGCCGCTCGGAAGGAGAATTTCCACTCTATGAGGATTTCTACAACACCCTGTCGGGTGGTGAAGCCAGTGTTGGCTTATCGTTCTCACTATTAAGAGATCGAGAGCTGGACGACAGGCGAGCCGGTCTGTTCCAGGCTCCATTTGAACAACGCATTGGCGAGTTTGAAGAGCAACTGGCGGTCAACCAGCTGCTGTTCGACGGGCTGAACACTTACCTCAACTGGTATCAGGCCAGTCTCGCTGCCGAGGTCGCTGCTTCGCTGGTTGAACTGGCAGAAACACGGCGCGAAGGAATTGAATCGCGGGTTGCCAGCGGAGATCTCGCTGCGATAACGCTAACCGAATTTGAAACCACATTGCTGACCCGACAGATTGCCTTGCAGGAAGCGCAACAAAACCTGCTGCGCGCCCAACAGCAACTTCTGTTCTATTGGCGTAGCGAATCAGGCATGACCAGCTTTGACTCGAGCGACCTTGTGCTGCCGGAATTGCCTGTGCAATGGCCCTTCGACAATTTCCCATTTGACCAGAGATGGCAAAACAGCATTATCAACAGCCACCCGAGCGTTCAACAACTGGAAGCTGAACTGGAGATTGCCCGTAACAAAGCCCGCCTGTCCGAGAACAAACTGCTGCCAAAACTGGATTTCGAAATGAAATTTGGCAATGACTTTGGTAGCGGCACCATAAATCTCGACCGACCCGAGTCTTATGTCGGACTGAACTTC
This sequence comes from uncultured Pseudohongiella sp., assembly GCA_965227635.1. Classification (GTDB taxonomy): domain Bacteria; phylum Pseudomonadota; class Gammaproteobacteria; order Pseudomonadales; family Pseudohongiellaceae; genus UBA9145. Next base: position 126,541 of record OZ245763.1, read on the forward strand.
TCAATGCCGCTTCAGAGAAACCGGGCCAAGGCAGACCGCGCGTCGGCCAATGCCAAAGTCAGCGAACTGGAGTTTAGCCGACAGACCCAAATCGACCGCCTATCCCTGGGACTAAACGAAAGCCTTATTCAACTCACTACATTCGATCGCCTGCGGCAGCTTCGCGTACAGCAAGCCGAGGTGGCCAAACAACTGGAGTTACAGGAGCACGCACGATTTGATGCTGGAGACAGCGACCAATTCTTGCTTAACGCCCGGGAAACCGCGGCAGGTCAGGCGCAGCTCGAAGCAATTGCAGCCGAAGTTGCCTGGCTAAGACAAAAAATCGCCTTGTTGGCACTAGGAACTGATCTTTTGGATTTATAGAATTATGGCAAAGTTAAAAATTCAGAACTCGGCCGGAACTTCCTGGCAATCAACGATCGAACAGCGCGCCTATCTCATGCTCTCGTCGCTGACGGCCAGCGTATCCAGCGTCACGATTCAGTTTGATGAGCTTGCAGCGGATGGTGCGATGCCGAAACGCTATCGCTGTAGTGCCAGCTCTCCGGATCTGACCAGCGGCACCTGCGAAGTCTCAGTGGAGCACCCCAATGGAAAAAACGCGATCGATGGCACGCTGATGCGTTTCAGGCGAATCGTGACTCACAGCCGGCAGATCGGGCGCATCAAGAACTACACGCGAGCACAGGGCAGGAGATACTAGCGTGCGCACTAGTTGCCAAACAGATTGGCTCGTGCGGCTTCGATTATTTCCAGTACGATCGGATGTTTCAGTTTTCTTTCCGGGGAAATAGCGTAGTAATACTCATGCACACTGTCCGCCTTTCCCAGCATGCGACACTTGTACATCATCTCGATTTCGTCCCGTATGACTTCCGGAGACGGAAACACGCCAAGCCCTTCTTCACCGAATGCTTTCATTAACGCACTGTCTTCGAATTCCGCCACCAGGGTTGGCGAAATATCGTGACTGTCCAACCAGACTTCCAGCCCGCTTCTGATCGGGTTACCTGCAGTGGGCAGAAGCACCGGCGCGTCATTCAGAGACTTCGGAAATCCCTTGATGTAGCGACGCGCGTTGGCAGTCTTGGCAAAGAACCCGATGTCACTATTACCCAAGGCATGACTGTAGGCCTTTACATTCAAGCCCGCCGGAATAGCACAGTCTGAAATAATCATATCGAGTTGATGCACGGCGAGACCACCCAGCAAGGATTCAAGAGAGCCTTCCTTGCAGACGAGTTTTATTGGTTCGTCTCCTTCCAGCGCTGGCTGCAGGATGCGCATAGCGATTAACTTGGGAATGGAGTTGGTTATACCCACCTGCAGGCTTGGCGCCATACTGGCGTCCTTGCTCTTCAGCCGGACGCAGAGCTCCTCTCCCACGGAAAAAATTTCATCCGCATACTGAAATACCAGATGACCAAACTCGGTGAGAACCAGCCCCCTCCCAGCCCTGGAGAACAATGGTTCTCCCACGGACTCTTCCAGATTTTTCAGTTGCACACTGATAGTCTGAGGCGTCAGGTGTAACACCTCGGTGGCCTTGGCGATACTGCCTTCCTTCGCAACCGTCCAGAAATACAGCAAATGGTTATAATTCAGATGTCTCATAGAGATGAGCGCCTACCTCAAAAATTGCCTGTCACCGGGCAATTTACTGTTTCTTTACGTAACGACCATCGAACCACGGCTCCCATACTTCAGAATCATGATTGAATTGCTCGAAAAACTGACGCACGCTGCCGTCAGCATTGGGCGTCCAGGTACCACGAAAATTCCACACCGCACCGCCAAAATTGTAGATACTGCCCTCCAACACCATGGAACCATTGCGCAAGCCTCCTACAATGTCTATAGAATACCGACCCGCAGAAACCCATAACTGCCGCCACTCTCCGGTAACCGGATTGAAGTAATTCATGCTGGTGCCAGTGCCACCATTGATGCTGGTCCAGCGCTCCATTAACAAGCATCCGGCTTCCATTGGCTGAATACTGTTTTCGCCCGCCTTGTTGCCGGTATTGTTATCGAATACCTCCCACTCACCAACCCAGAAATTGAAATCTGCAAAGCCGGGCAGTTCCGCACAACCTGTTGACTGCGACCAGGCAGAAATGGGCAATAATAAGCCAATTACTACGCTGAAAATCTGAATCTGTCTCACCATAGACTCCTGAAATTTTGGCCGGAAAGGCAAGCTGACTAAACCATACTACAGGGCCGTTCCAGCCACCAGAATCCGCGGCCCAGGCCCACCAGAAACATTTGCAAAGGGAGTGAAGACTTGGCACCCTTGAGCGCAGAACAATATTCAGAAAAGTGGGGTTTGATCATGCAATTTCGGTCTATTTTTACTGCTTGTCTCTCTAGTTTCACCCTGTTATTCCTCGCATCTGCCGTTCAGGCCGCCGATGTACCGCGGGTTGGTACCTACGATTTCCCAACTTCCACCCGCAACGCGGAAGCCCAGGAACAGTTCATACTGGGCGTGGGTTATTTGCACAGCTTCGGAACCACACAGGCCCAGGAAGCATTTCGTCGGGCGCAGGCGTTGGACCCTGATTTTGCAATGGCTTACTGGGGAGAAGCATTCACTTATCAGCATCCCTTCTTCGGCGCCCTGAGTGACGGGCCGGGGGAGGCATTGGCTCGTCTCGCTCCTACCCCTGAGCTGCGTCTTGCAAAGGCACCAAATGACAAAGAGAAAGGCTTCCTCAAAGCAGCTGAGGCCTATGCCCTTACGCCGGGCGGAATGCCAGAACGACGCATCGCCTGGAACAAAGCCATGGAAGAACTGTACAAGAAATATCCCAATGACGATGAAGTCATTGCCTTCTATGTGGTTTCAACCCTGGCCGCAGCGGGACATTCCGGCGACATGCGTGAACGCATGAACATGAAGGCCGGAGCACTGGCTCTGGAGTTATTTAAAAAGAATGACAACCACCCCGGTGCCGCACACTATGTAATCCACGCCTTTGACGATCCCATCCATGCGCCTATAGCACTGGAAGCTGCCCGCAAATACCGCGATATAGCGCCTGCTGTTTCCCATGCACGCCACATGCCCTCCCACATCTTTATTCAACACGGAATGTGGGATTTAGTGTCCGAATGGAATGAATCTGCCTACCAGGTAGCTCGAGAACTATGGCAACCGGGTGACGCGGTAGGAGAACAAAACCATGCCACGGATTGGGGTCAGTACGGTGACTTGCAACGAGGCGATTTGGAACGTTCCAGATTGTGGATTTCCCGCGCCGAAGAAACCCTGTCTGAGAATCCGGGAGATGGCCGCTCACTCAACACCCTTAAAATCATGCAGGCACGCCATACCATTGAAACCCGCAACTGGACTCTCACGGAATTCAGCAATGACCTGACAGCAGACCAATTACTGGCGCTTGGCATGAGCGCCGCAAACCTGGACGAACTGGACCTTGCTGAACGAGTCGCGGCCCGCCTTGGAGAACTGGCTTCTGACAGCCCAAACAACAGCGACCTTCAGGTTATGTATGCTGAGGTAACAGCACTGGCCAAATCGAAGCGAGCGGAAGAATTGTTGCGGGAAGGCCTGACCACCGACGGCCTCCCACAACAGGAAGAAGCACTGGCGTTGCTCCGGGACGCCGTTGAACGTACCGAGCAGGGCCGCCTGCCCAATGGTGCTGCTAACCCATTGAAGCCAGTTCACGAATTGTCAGGCGAAATACATCTGGCATTCGGCCTGTCCCGGGAAGCCGCGCAATTGTTCGAAGAGTCATTGCTGCGACTGCCTAATCGCCCATTATCCCTGTTAGGTGCTGCCAGGGCCTACGCAGCGATGGGTAACAAGGAGAAGGCCGACGCCATGTATGAACAGCTGCTCTCCGTCTGGAGCGATGACTCCTGGCCATCGGTTCGCGAGGCAAAGCAATTCGTCGCCCTCAATTAACTCACGCTGCAACAGGTAGAGATAACAATGACAAAAAAACATCTGGAAAAAGTTGCGGGCAACGGCCTGATAAACCGCAGGCACCTGCTGGGAATGGGGCTGGGAGGTGCCGGCATGGCCGTAGCCAGTTCCGTCATGGGAGCCGATGCGGGCCCCATACAAATCCCCTACTGGTCAAGACAACCCGGCCCCGGAGCGAGCCCTTATGGGGAACGTTCCCGCTACGCGCCACAGATGGAACGTATGTCCGGAAACCCAAACCCAACTTATCCCGGCGGTGGAGCGTCTCGCTCTCCCCTGCAACATTTGCAGGGCACTATTACGCCCAATGCCCTGCATTTCGAACGCCATCATGCGGGCATCCCTGATATCGATCCTGCCCAGCACAAGCTGGTGATCAATGGCCTGGTGCGCCAACCGTTGGTTTTCAACTACGAGGACCTGTTGCGGTACCCCATGGTAAGCCGGATCTATTTTCTCGAGTGCTCTGGTAATAGCGGCGCAGTACTGCGAAGGGATACACCTGACCCCAATGGGACAGCCCAGAGCCTGCATGGTCTCGTATCCGGCGCCGAATGGACGGGCATCCCTCTTTCAGTCTTGCTGGACGAAGCTGGTGTCTTGCCTGAAGCCAACTGGATCGCCGCCGTGGGCGCTGATGCGGCCAGCATGGGACGATCGGTTCCACTGGCAAAGGCTCTGGACGACTCCATGATTGCCCTGTTCCAGAACGGTGAGCCGGTCATGCCGGGACAAGGCTATCCAATGCGCCTGTTCAACCCGGGTTGGGAAGGAAACACCAGCGTGAAATGGCTGACTCAAATCAAGCTTACTGATGGGCCAGTGCATTTTCGTGATGAGACCAGCAAATACACCGACACTCTGCCCGATCGGAGCAGCCTCCAATTTACCTTTCCCATGGGGGTCAAATCGCTCATTACGTCGCCTTCCGGCCTCATGTCACTACCACAGAGAGGCGTGTATCGAGTGACTGGTATCGCCTGGTCTGGTTCCGGTAGCATCCGTCGCGTTGAAGTTAGCGCCGATGGCGGACGCACCTGGGCTGACGCGCTTATCGACAGTGAGCAACATGAGAAGGCACTGACCCGATTCAGTATCCCCTGGGAATGGAGTGGTGGCAGTGCGACTTTGCAGAGCCGCGCCACTGACAGCGCTGGCAATGTGCAGCCGACTCGTCAGTCGATACTGGATGAACGAGGCAATATTGCCACTTACCACTTCCACGGCATCCAGAGCTGGTCCGTGAATAATGCCGGGGAGGTCCGCGATGCTCACGCTTAAGCGAATAGTTTCTGTAATCGCGTTGCTGTCTATAGCAAGCTCGCCTTTCCTCGCCAATTCCCAGGAAACTGTGCGACTTGGCACACCGGTTAGCGAATCACAACTCGCCGATTTCGATCTGATCGCCCAACCCAACGGTAACGGACTGCCACCCGGTAGCGGAACTGCCCGTCAGGGTAAGGCTGTTTACGATGCCCGTTGTGCAGCATGCCATGCCGCAAACGGCGAGGGTATCTCTGCCGCTACTGTCATTGTAGGCGGCGACATGCAGTCAGAAGGCACACCTCTGCGCACTGTAGGCAGCTATTGGCCGGAAGCGTCCACGGTATTCGATTTCGTGCGCCGCGCCATGCCAGCCGATGCGCCGAAGTCGCTCAGCGATGATGAGGTCTATCAGGTAGTGGCTTATGTGCTATATATGAATGGCATCATCGGTGAAGACGCGGAACTAAACTCCACTACTTTGCCACAGGTCGAAATGCCCAATGCAGACGGTTTCATAGATCGCAGTACTGTCCACTGACCTGAAAAAAGGGGGCGGAGAGATTATTTCTTGATCACGGTTGGTCAGAAAATAATCTCTCCGCCCCCTTTTGTTTGGTCTATTACGTATCAGCGAGGAGTTGCATTCCTTTAGCGTGCATAGTCACTTAGCAATAGGCTTCGAGCGCGACTGCGACATTTTGCCGCTACCCTGAGTGCAATAAAGTGTAATAATTCCTTGCTCATAGAGCGTTATCCCCTAGTATTCCCTCCTTCTCGAAAATAATAAAAACAGGGTCACCCCATGAAGTTCAAGCTGTCGTACCGTGCGATTACAGTCTTCTCTGCCTTTTTCATTCTTCTTTCCTCCGCCCAGGGGCAGGTGACCACCAACGGCATCAACATCGCCCGGCTTGAAGGCCAACCCTCACTGGAAGATTTTGTGGGCATGACACCGGCAACGGCCCTGGCACGCTCCATGACTAAAGTGGAGGGCTTCACCCAGCGCCTTCCTGATGATGGCGACCCTTCGACTCAGCGCACCGAGGTCTATATTGGATATACCTCCAGCGATCTCTATGCCATCTTCCTGGCCTTCGATACCAACCCGAACCTCATCCGCGCCAATATGGCAGCCCGGGAAAATATCGATGAAGACGATATTGTTGAACTCACTATCGACACCTTCAACGATCAACGCACCGCGTTTGCCTTTCGTACGACACCACTGGGCATTCAGTGGGATGCGCGATGGACTGAAGGCTCGTCGCGTCGTGCGGGATTCGACACTACTCTCGAAGCCGTTTGGCAGAGTGATGGCCAACTGACAGACCAGGGATATATGGCCTCAATGTCTATCCCCCTGAGCAGCCTGCGCTTCAGCGAGAGTGAGGAGCAAACCTGGCGAGTCCAGTTCGCCAGGATAATTCCAAGGCGTAACGAGGAGTCCTATTGGCCACCCTACTCCATCGACATCGTCGGTCGCCTCAACCAGACGGCGTTGATGCGTGGCATCAACAACGTGGATTCGGGGAATAACTACCAGATTGTTCCATTCATCTTTGCCCGCGAAGTCGATGCCCTTGACCCAGGTGCGGCTGGAGGCCCAGCTTTTGATTCGGAAAGCGAACAGGACGTGGGTGTCGATGCAAAATTCATCTTCAATGATACCTGGGTGCTGGACGTCACCTTGAATCCGGATTTCTCCCAGGTGGAATCCGACCAACCCCAGGTTACGGTCAACCAACGCTTTGAGGTGCAGTTCCCCGAGCGCCGCCCTTTCTTTATTGAAAATGCGGATTTCTTCGCCACGGATTCAACGCTCGTTTTTACCCGACGCATTGTAGATCCTGAGGGGGGCATTCGGTTTACCGGTCGTTCCGGCAACTATGGCTTTGGAACTATCCTGATTAACGATGAGGCACCGGGACAGAACCGGAACCCGGGAGATCCATTAGCCGGGGAAAAAGCCACCATTGGCATTATCAGAGGCTATCGCGATATTTCAGAGCAGGATCGCATCGGCTTTCTTGCCACCTCTCGGGAATTGGCAGACGGGCACAACCGGGCAGCCCTGCTGGATGGTCGTTTTCGTTTCGGTGACAATTGGCAGACCCAGATTGAAGTGGTCGGAACAGAAACTGACCCTCGCGGTGGCGGGGCTTCCTATACAGGCTACCAGCGCAATATTCAGCTAAACCGAACCGGTCGATTGTTCAACAACCATACCCACTTCATTGAAGCATCGCCGGGATTTCGCACAGAACTTGGTTTCCAGAACCGATTCTTTCGCGCAGACACGTCCGGGCTGCACCAACGGGTCGCACTGAATTTTTACCCTGAGAATTCCACCATCAATTCCTGGAATGTGACCGGCTTCGGTGTCTACCTGGAAGACAATGCTGGAACCAAGATTTACTCCCAGTTGGGTCCAAGCGCCGGACTCCGATTTGATACCACCCGCTACGACATCGGCTGGACAGACTATTCAGAAATATTACGTGCCGGAGATTTCCCCGGCCTGGCAAGAACACGCGTGTACAAGTATGACGACTGGAACATCGGCTACAGCAATAACACCCTGAGCCAGGTAGACCTGAATGTAAGCTATCGCAGGGGAACCACTCTCAACCTCGTGCCTCCGCTGGGATTCATGCCCGATATCGCCAACACAAACCGACTGGACCTGGATCTGCTCCTGCGTCCCTTCGACCGCCTGCGGATCAACAATACTTACCTGCAAACGGAGCTGGAATCCCGCAGCAGTGGCCAGAAAATATTCTCCAACAAGATTTTCCGTAGCAACTGGAACTACCAGTTCACCAAGGAACTCTCGCTGCGCTTTATCGCCCAGTATGAAGACACCGATGCCGAATTGTCCCGCCTCACCGATGACAAGAACCTGAACTTCGACCTGCTACTGCGCTATGTGATTAATCCCTGGTCCGCTTTCTATGTTGGTTACAACAGCAACCAGAGCAACTTTGATATCGCGGAGATGGAGGGAGAACGGGAACTGATCCTGACCGATGACCTGAAACGGGATGGCGACCAGTTTTTCGTGAAATTCTCTTATCTCTTTCAACGATAAAGCCAGATTTCTCACGAACTTCATCGTACAACCCAGTGGCACTGAGCAGTAGATGGAAACCCTGATTTTCGGCCCGAATCTTCAGGCGAAAGCAGAGGAACTGGTCTAGACTGACGACAGAACTGTATTCTGGAGTTACACCTTGGCCATCGCGGACCATTTTCGGTTCCTCTATAACGGCGGCCTGGACCCAGCCGTCGCCGAACCCAGTGCCTTGCGTCAGCGACGCACCCTTTCCCTGTGCATCTTCACGCTGGTGCCGCTCGGCCTGATGATCATGGTGAGCAACTATTTTTTCGATGCCCGGGAAGACAATCTGCCTATCTTCCTGGGGCTCTGCCTGATCTTCAGTAGCGTCTATATCCAGGCTTATCAAAATCTCCCAGTCATCGCCGGCAATCTCTGCATATTCGCCTACTGGACGATTCCGACGTTGTTAATGTTTCGCCATGGCATGCTCAGTACCCCCATTCTCTGGATGCTCCCTATACCTCCGATTGCGATGCTGCTTGCTGGTCGCAAGTCAGGAATTCTCTGGCTGGCGATCTCCATCGCGACGATCTGGGCTGTATGCTACCTGGAAACCAGCGGAGCAATCAGGGCCGAAGGTGTTGCTGAAGCACAAATGATGACCCTTCTGGGCAGAAACGCATTCACCATTTATGCGCTCGAAACTTCATTAATCCTGTCAATTCTCACCGGGGCTACCCTGGTTTTTCGAAGCATGCAGATTAGAGCCGAAGAAAAATTGAAAGCCAATCTCGAATCCCTGCGCAATCAGGTGCATACCCGCACGCTGGCGGAAGAAGCGGCGAGGATTTCTGAACAATCGAAGTCCAATTTCCTGGCTGTGATGAGCCACGAATTACGAACTCCTCTCAATGGGATCGTTGGTGCCGCAGGTTTGCTTCGGGGCAGCAGGAATCAGGATGAACAGGATGAGTTTATCGACGTAATCAAACAGAGCAGTGAAAATCTCATCGAACTCATAAACAATGTAATGGACCTGAGCTCATTGGAGTCAGGCAAGCTATTGCTGGAAGACAAGGCCATTGACCTGAATGAATTCATCGAAATCATTGCAAAGCCATTCAGATACCAGGCTGGGCGGAAGAATATAAAGCTGGGTATTCGCGTATCCAAAGACTTGCCCAGCCATGTAATGGGTGACCCAACCCGTCTAAAACAGATACTTATCAATCTTCTGGGCAACGCATTAAAGTTTACCGACTCTGGGACTATTAACGTCAAAGTAGACTGCGACTACGGCAAACTCCGGCTCCAGGTCATCGATACAGGCATGGGCATTGCGGAGTCAGAACTGAAAAACCTGTTCGACCCCTATGTTCAGGCGGGTACTGATCAGGAAAAACGCAGTGCCGGCTCCGGGCTCGGTCTTGCCATCGTTAAACGCCTGGTTAGCGCGATGGACGGCAATATCCTTGTGGACTCAGAGTTGGGCAAGGGCACCACGTTTACCATCTACCTCCCCCTGGAAACCGCGGACAACAACTTTATCGAACAGGAACAGGACCCTGCAGGTAGCCTTGGACAGTTAAACGCGCTCATTGCAGATGACAATGCCGTAAACTGCATGGTGCTCAGCCGCATCCTCGAGAAGGATAATCACAATGTCGTGGTGGTTAATTCCGGTCGCGAAGCGCTTGAATACGTCCAGAACAATAGCGTCGATGTGATACTGATGGATATTCAGATGCCGGAGATGAATGGATTGGATGCAACACGAGCGATTCGCGAATTGAATAACCAACGATCCGATGTCCCGATCATCGCCATAAGCGCGAATGTCAGCAAGGAAGAAGAAGGTCGCGCACTCGAAGCCGGCATGAATGCCTTCGTCGGCAAACCTTTTCGCTATGAAGACCTCATGAACAAGCTTGGTGCAGCGATAAACCGGCAGCTTCACTAGGGATGTCCAGATTAAAGCCATTGAATCTCCACCTTTCAGGCACTCACGCTTCCCCCTCCCCCCATTACTAGCCATAATACCGCCTCCTCTGCCTAGTCGACCTGCCCAAGCCAATGCGAGAACTGGAAAAGATGGCCAGATCAGCCATCAATAAGAGCTATTCCCCCTATAGTGGATTTGCCGTGGCAGCCGCGGTTCGGGATGAATCGGGCAACATGCATACTGGCGTCAATGTAGAAAATGCCAGCTATGGCCTGACCCAGTGTGCCGAGCGTACGGCGATCTGCACCGCGATAGCCGCGGGCGCCAGCGCAATCACTGACCTGGTCATCTACACCCCCACCCAGTCACCCTGCACACCCTGCGGCGCTTGCAGACAGGTCATCAAAGAGTTCGCGGAAAATGTTAGTATTCGTTGTGTATGTGACAGTGACGAGATACTCGAAGTAGCGCTCTCGGAATTGCTGCCGCATGCATTTGAATTAGATACCGACCAGCTTTAATGGTGATATGAGCAATAGCATTACCCGACTCAGCCTGAGAGACCTGCAAACAGACCGGGAAGGATTCTGTCAGGAACTCTATTTGGGCCTGCGTGAATATGGATTCGTCATCTTGCGCGACCATGGCATCGAAAAGGCACGGCTGGACCAGGCCTATAACTATGCGAAGCAACTATTCGAGCTACCCGAGCAGATCAAGCTAAAATATGACAGCGGCAGCGGTGGCAAACGCGGCTATACGGCGTTTGGTCGTGAGAATGCCAAGGGCAATCCCCACGCTGACCTGAAAGAATTCTGGCATATCGGTCCCGATGTCGCCAAAGACTCCCCCTACTTCAATACCTACCCTGAAAACGTGTGGCCTGAGGAAATCCCGGGATTCCAGGACTTCTTCAGCAGTATGTACAAGGAGCTGGAGTCCCTGGGCAAGAACATGCTGGAACTGTTGGGTGAAGCGATGGGGCTGGAAAAGGAATTCTTCAGGGAACTGGTAACCGATGGCAATTCCATCTGTCGCCTACTCCACTATCCCAAGCTGGAAGGCCTTGAAACCGGCAAGGCCATGCGAGCCGCCGCCCATGCCGACATTAACCTGCTTACCTTGCTGGTGGGTGCAACGGATTCCGGATTGGAATTGCTGGATCACAATGGCGAATGGATGCCGGTCATCAGTAGCGAGAATGAAATCGTACTGGATACCGGGGATATGATGTCGCGTCTTACCAATGACGTTTTACCATCGACGATTCACCGTGTGGTCAATCCGAACAGCAGCAACAAGTCCCGCTACTCAATGCCCTTCTTCCTGCATCCGCACAGCAATGCCAGCCTGAATTGCCTGGCGCAATGCGCTGGCCCCGGAGGCTCGAAATATCCGCCCATCACCGCAGGTGAATTCCTGGAAGAACGATTGCACGAAATAGGCCTGTTCAAAACCTGACAGCCGATCCGCTCGTCGCCAGAAATTGCAGCCAACGGGTAAATAGGGAAATGGCTAATCAGGCAAGGGACAGGAAGAAGCCGGCAATCGCAGCACTCATCAGGTTCGCCATAAACCCTCCGAACACTGCTCTCAGACCCAGCTCGGCAATATCGCTTCGGCGATTAGGTGCCATCATGCCGATGCCACCTAATACGATGCCGATGGAAGAGAAGTTGGCAAACCCGCACAGTGCAAAGGTGACAATGGCCTGAGCCCGGTCACTCATGGCAGCCATTTGATCCGTGAACGCCACGAACGCGACAAACTCATTAAATACCAGCTTCTGACCAATGAGACTGCCAGCAAGCCGGGACTCTTCCCAGGGGACACCGACAATAAACGCAAGCGGCTGAAAGGCATAACCCAGCAACAGTTGCAGGGACAGTGAATCAAAACCGAACAGGCTGCCGACCCAGGCAAGCAGAGTATTCAACAGGGCGATCAGGCCCACAAAGGCCAGGACCATGGCACCCACATTGAGCGCCAGGCTCATACCACTACTGGCGCCGGACGCTGCCGCATCGATCACATTAACGTGCTGTTCGAACTCCAGCTTGAATTCTTCATCATCGTCTTTCTGCTTCTCGGATTCTGGCAACAACAGTTTCGCCATCAAAAAGCCACCCGGTGCTGCCATAAAACTGGCCGCCAACAGGAATCGTATTTCAACGCCCAGCAGCACATAACCTGCCAATACAGAACCTGCTACCGTGGACATCCCACCGACCATTATGGCGAATAGTTCGGATCGGGTCATGGTGGCGATATAGGGGCGTACGACCAGGGGCGCTTCCGTCTGGCCGACGAAAATATTCGCGGTAGCTGACATGGATTCAGCCGTGCCCGTCTGCAGCAGCCGGCGCAATCCACCACCGATCACCCGAATCAGCCATCCCATAATGCCCAGGTAGTACAGTACGGAAACGAGCGAAGAAAAGAACACGATAACGGGCAACACATGGAAGGCGAAGATAAAACCCAACTCGAAAGCGCCAACGCTGCCAAAGACAAAATCGATACCATCCTGGGCGTTTTCCAGAACGCTGGCTACTGCGCTGGAGATGGCCTCCAGAACGGCAACACCAAGTGGCAGGTACAAGGCGATGCCGCCGAGAATAAACTGCAGCAACAAAGCGAAACCCACGGTACGCCAGTTCACGTACTGACGTTTTGCAGACAGGCCATAGGCCACACCGAACAGGACCGCAATCCCGCAAAGACTGATTAATGTATCCACTTACTACCTTGCCAGCGCCGCCTGGGCTTCCTGTCTGCTTAATCGACCAGCCACGCGATGGGACTGCCTTCCAATCATGAGAGTATGCCCTGTCGCCGCAGCTCAGTCAGCATCAGCTCTGCCGAATTCCGGGAATTTTTCGTGCCATCCAATTCCAGATGCGCGTGATCCCGTGCAGGATGAATAAATTCGTAGTACATCGGCTTAACGGTGGCCTCGAACTGGGCCTGCACTGACTCCTCGGTGCGCCCCCGTTCCCGGCAATCCCGGTCGACCCGTCTCTGCAAGCACACTTCCAGTGGAGTATCGACAAAAATGCGCAGATCGAATTCCTGACGCAACTGTGAATGCGTAAAGAGCAGAATCCCTTCGATGATCAGGATTTCCACAGGGTCCATGCTGACTGACTCGGTACTGCGGGTATGGCGCTCGTAGTCATAGACTGGAACATCCACGGAATGCCCGCGACGCAAATTCAGCAAATGATCGAGCAACAAATCGTGCTCAAGTGAATCGGGGTGGTCATAGTTAACCTTTTCCCGCTCGGCCATCTCCATTTCAGCCTGGTCGCGGTAGTACGCATCCTCATTCAGGGTGGCTACCGCAACAGAAGGAGAATGTGCTCTCACTGCGTCGAGTAACTCACTGGAAAAATGCGATTTACCCGAACCCGATGCACCGGTTATTGCGATAATCGTTTTCAGCACCTGGCTACCATTGCTCTCAAACTTTCCAAAACATGTTTGCTCGCCCGGCTATTGCCGCTCAAAACCCTCAGCTCACGAGCGACCTGGCATTGGCTATCGGTTCAAGCTAGCACGACCTACTCTTTTACAAGAGCAGCCATCTCACCAACTTCAGGAAATCGATTGACAGCGTATTTCGAAAACACCAGTTCATTGTCGACCTTTACGTCAAACACACCCCGACTTCCCGGCACCAACTCAGGTCTGATACCGGTCAACTCTTCGATCTCATCGGCCACACGGACCGCTTGCGGAAGGTAGTTTCAAGCGGTGCAGTAATGTATCAATACTTTCAATGCTAGCGGCTCCAATGACCCGGCTTGCTGTAGCCATGGGTCCTAACGCTTCATTTTCCTGTAAACTAACTGCTGCATCATATCAGTTTGCATACAAATAGTGGGTTTGCACCATGCGAAGAAATCAAAGTATCAACACTCGTGCCCTGACGCTACTCGGCGCCTGCCTCGCCACCAGCATTGCTGCCATTCCAGCATTGTCCCAGGACGTTGCCCAGGATTGGTTTACTGCAGGGCAGGCAACCGTTCAACGCAATCTGGAACTGCGCAATCAGGCCAGCAACGGAGTCGCCAAAAACATCATTTTATTCATCGGTGATGGAATGGGCATCTCCACCGTTACGGCAGCCCGCATTCACGAGGGCCAACTACGGGGGGAAACCGGCGAAGAGAACAGCCTGAGCTTCGAAGAGTTTCCGAATGTCGCGCTGTCCAAGACTTACAACACCGACGCCCAGGTGGCAGACTCTGCCGGCACCATGTCCGCCATGGCGACCGGGGTGAAGACCAAGGCCGGTGTCATTAGCGTCAGCCAGAATGTCATGCGTGGCGACTGCAGTTCGCAGGCTGGCAACCAGGTTCTGACTTTTCTCGAGCGTGCTGAGATGCGCGGGTTGGCCACCGGGGTCGTTACCACGGCACGGCTTACCCATGCCACGCCTGCAGCCAACTACGCCCACATCATGGACCGCGATTTCGAAGACGACGGTGATGCAGAACGCTTCAGCAATCCTGGTGACTGTCCTGACATCGCCAGACAACTGATCGAATTCGAAAGCAAGGTATTCGGCAGCGACGGCCTGGAAGTAGCGATGGGTGGGGGCCGCCTCGCCTTCATTCCCAACAACCAGAATGATCCGGAACATAACCTCAATGGAAATCGTCTGGATGGGCGAAATCTTCCTCAGGAATGGGTAGGTCTGGCACCTAACAGCCACTACGTGTGGAACAAGGAACAGTTCGACGACATAGATCCAGCCGCCACAGACCACTTGCTGGCATTATTCGAACCGTCACACATGAAATATGAACATGATCGGCCGGAAGACGAAGCTGGCGAACCCAGTCTTAGTGAAATGACTGCGAAAGCCATCGACATATTGAGCAAGAATGAGAATGGCTATTACCTGACAGTGGAGTCTGGGCGCATTGACCACGCTCACCATGAGACCAACCCTTTCCGCGCCCTTGCCGACACCGTGGAATTCTCCAATGCGATCCGCACTGCCTCTGGCATGGTGGATTTGTCGGAAACCCTGATTATTGTCACCGCCGATCACAGCCATGTATTTACCATCGCCGGCTACCCAAGACGCGGGAATCCCATTCTGGGCAAATCTGTTGGCATTTACAGCCGCGGCGAGCCTAGCCTCGCTGACGATGGACTTCCCTATACCACATTGGGTTACGCCAATGGTCCTGGCAACGACGACGGCTCTGTGGGCCGTTCGGACCTGAGTGCTGTAGACACCACAGCGCCTGACTATCAACCGCAGGTCACTGTCCCCTTAAGCTCGGAAACCCATGGCGGTGAAGATGTGGCAATTTATGCTGTTGGGCCTGGCTCAGATCTTATCCGTGGCGTTATGGAACAAAACGTTATATTCCATGTGATGATGGAAGCTTCCCAGTTGTCTACCCGGTAAGGGTGCATCCCTGCACCCTTACCTTAGTCGTCGCCAATCGCTGGCGCAGACATAGGATTCTGCTGGCGATTGGCTCCTTGCATTCGCTTCGCGAATGCCGGCATCCATGCCTCACTTCCAGCATTTTTCAAAATCGAGTTAGCTCACTACCCGGTAAGGGTGCATCACTGCACCCTTACCTTAGTCGTCGCCAATCGCTGGCGCAGACGCAGGATTCTGCCGGTGATTGGCTTGTCGTTTGAAGGGTTTGGGTTTATCGAGGGCGGGACTGGATCGGTAGCACCCGATAGCCACGTGTACCAGCTATCGCTGAAACTCGTATACCGAGCCTAATCCCATGATCTGGCTCAATTCGTCCAGCGCCGTACGGCACTCGTTGAGCAGGGAGGGATCGGCGAGATCTTTGGGCGCGAGTTCATCCCGGTAGTGGGTCTGAACCCATTGCTTGAGCTGTGAATACAAAGACTCATCCAGCAGCACTTTACACCGCAGGGCTTGTTGCTGGGATTCATTCATCACTACGCGCAGGCGCAGGCACGCCGGCCCTCCCCCGTTGTTCATGCTCTGCCGTAAATCGAAATAGCGCACTTCTGCGATGACGCCGTGCTCTTGTGGAAGCTGTTCGAGATAGCTCCTTACCGATTCCGTTTCCTTGCACTCGGTGGGCACGATGAGCGTGGCTCCCCGCGCTCCCGATGGAGTGACTAGTTGAGAATTGAAAAGATAGGATCTTACGGCATCATCAAGAGCGACCGCAGTTTCAGGGACTTCGATGTAGTGCAATGGAAAACTGGCAGCTTGATCCAATTCGTCGCGTAAGCGCTGCGTATCAAGAAAGGCTTTCTCATGATAGAACAACACATCGAGGTTACCCACTGCGATCACGTCGTTGTGAAATACCCCAGCATCAATGGCATCCGGATTCTGCTGTGCAAAAACCGCTTTGCCTGGCCGTAATCCATGACTGCGGGCGATGGCCTGACAGGCTTCGAGAGTTTGCCGAGCCGGATACTTGCGTGGCGCAACCGGACTTTGCGAACTGCCCCCATATACGAACAGTCCAACGCCAGCCTCAGCGTAACTGGCACTGAGACGGGTGTGATTGGCTGCCCCCTCATCGCTGAACTTTGGCGTAGCTGGCAGAGCAGGATGATGCACATAGTCTGCGCCGGAGAAAATTGCCTCGAGTACCTTGCCTGTGGTTTCTGCTTCAATAGAGCGGTGCAGCATGGAGCTCAGGTTTGCAGGTGTAAAGTGCGTCTTCCCATCCACAGTATCGGGACCCGGCGAGATTGTCGCGGCATTGGCCACCCACATGCTTGCGGCAGACGCAGAGCTTGCCAGCAAATTGGGTGCCTCCCTGGCGGCCTTGCCCAGAATTTCTCCATCGTTGATTCCGGAGAATCCCAAGCGTTTTAACAGGGAGATGCTGGGGCGTTCCTGGGGCGGTAGAACGCCTTGCGACATACCCATTTGATGCAGCGCCCACATTTTCTCCAGGCCTTGAAGCGCGGCTTGCCTTGGCGAGGAAGTCGCGCCTTCATGAAGGCTGGATGCCACATTGCCAAATGCCAGACCGGAATAGTTATGAGTCGGGCCTACGAGACCGTCGAAGTTTACTTCAGCGCTCACAGAATTATTCCGGGTGCCAGATTCTCCGGCAGTTCGACGCTGTCCGCCGAAACGCTGGCGACTGGATAGGCACAGTAGTCGGCCGCATAGAAGGCACCGGGCCTGAAGTTACCGCTCGCCCCTACACCGCCAAAGGGAGCGGCTCCGCTTGCACCGGTAGTTGGGCGGTTAAAGTTAATAATTCCTGCTCGTGCCCGCGGCAGAAAATAGTGCCAGTCAGCCTCATCGTCACTCAGTATTCCTGCACTCAGTCCATACCGCGTGTCGTTGGCAACTGCGATCGCGGCATCCAGATCATCCACCCAGACAACTTGCAGCAGAGGCCCGAAGCATTCTTCATCGACTATATTCCCGGCACCGGTTACATCCACAATGCCAGGGCTCAGGAATGGACGGTCGGGATCTGACCTGTTCACCGCCAGTAAACTCTTACCACCGCTATCCAGCAGCTTCTGCTCAAAACCAAGCACCAACTCCGCTGCTTTATTTGAGATAACTGGCCCCATGAAACGGTCATCACCGGAGCCGACTCGCAGACTTGCCGTCACGTCCAACAGTTTAGCCAACAAGGTTTCATTTTCCCGAGACCTCACCAGCACCAGGCGCCTGGCACAGGTACAGCGCTGCCCTGCCGTAATAAATGCCGATTGAATGATGGTATAAACCGCAGCATCGATATCGGCCACGTGGTTTACCACGAGCGGGTTGTTGCCGCCCATCTCCAGCGCCAGCATTTTGTCCGGACGACCACCGAACTGTTTGTGAATCGCATGCCCGGTGCGTGAGCTTCCGGTAAACAGAAGACCGTCAATTCCGTCATTGGCCCCGAGCAACTCGCCGGTGTGGCCATCCCCCTGCACGAGGTTTATCACGCCAGCAGGCAATCCCGCCTGTTGCCAGCATTGCACCATCAGGTCTGCGAACAGCGGTGTTAACTCCGACGGCTTGAAGACAATTGTATTGCCCGCCAATAATGCAGGAATAATGTGGCCATTGGGCAAGTGGCCGGGAAAATTGTAAGGACCCAATACAGCGAATACACCTATCGCACGATGCCGCAGTGCCATGCTGACACCACCGCTCTCGTTGGTACTCTCCCCCGTTCTCGCGTGATAGGCCTTGTCTGAAGCTGCGGCCTTGGCAACCATGGAGCCGATCTCTGTCTTGCTTTCCCACAGGGGCTTACCGGTTTCCTGATGCAGGGACTGTGCTAATTCTTCACTGTGGCTTTGCAGCTCTTCAACGAATCGGGAAACAAATTGCTGTCTTTCCCCATAGCTGAGCCGGGACCAGGACGCGAAAGCCGCGCGCGCAGCCACTACAGCCTGCGCAACTTCCTCTGCCACTCCGCAGTGACCGGACCATAGTAGTCCCCCCGTTGCCGGATTTTCTGACGTAAACCCGGCGCCGACGCCAGTGATCCATCGCCCATTGATAAAGTGTTGCTGTTTGTTTTCCATGCCAATACCTTGATGCAATCCAGAGCTCAACTATCCAGTGCCTAGCTATCCAGTGCCTAGCTAACCAATGCCTATTTACGACTACGCAGCTCCAGTATGCGCACCTGATCACCTTTCGATATATTCAACAGTTCTGCTGCCCGTGCGCTCAGGGTAATGTTATCTCCGTCATGATAATGCACGGGTGAGAGTGCCAGCCGGTAACTGTCTAACCTGCCATTACTCACCATGCAGACCGGCCCCGCACTATCATCTGAAATATCCAAATCGGAAACGCCCGATACCGTCACCTTGTGTGTATTGCGAATGGATTCGATATTTTCCCGTTCGCATTGCATGACCGGACCCGCATCAAAAATATCGATAGTGTTCTGGTACTGGAATCCTTCCCGCTCCAACAGTTTGCGTGCCGGTACAGCATCGTCGTGGGGCCGGCCAATGACTTTCACTGCCGCTTCCGGCAACAGCTCGAGATAGACGGGAAACCGCGGCATCAGGTCTGAAATAAACTGGGAACCATTGACCGCACTGATAAAATCCGCCTTGTCGAAAGGCAAATTGAAAAACTTCTGACCCAGGTGCTCCCAGAATGGCGACGAGTTTTTCTCATCGAGCCAACCCCGTATCTCGGCAAAGACTATATTGCTGAATCGCTCTGGGAAATCGCTCATAAACACGTAGCGACAGCGGGAGAGGAACTGCCCACCAAAACTGCTTCGATACTCCGGCATGAGAAACAGCGAGATGAGTTCAGTCTCGCCAGTGAAATCATTCACCAGGTTCAGCAGATTGCTGATTACCCGGATGCCCAACGCCTCAGAGGCTTTCATGTCTTTGCTGAGCTTGTAGTTGTAGAAGGGGCGGGTCAGGCCCACACCCGACACGATTCCGGCAGTGCCAACAATCTTGCCACTCTCAGGCTCTTCCATAACCAACAGATATACCGACTCTGTATCGGTACGCGGCGTGGGGCTGAGGCTGGCCTTGACCAGTTCCAGTTTTTTCTCCCAGGTGGGCTTATCGAAGGGCATGGAAGTCATACCCGGTGGTAGCAAGGATGACAATTGCAGGAGTGAATCCAGATCCCGGCTTTGCGCGGAGCGAATCAGCATGTTGCAGGCCTCGTTTCGACCATCAAATCTTGCTCTTTTAGAGCCAACAGTTCTTCTCCTCTCTGGGACAGTTTGTCCAGCAGTAAGAGGCTGAGCTTCGCGCGCTGCGCGAGGCTGTCTATCAGCATGAATTCCTGATCAGTATGGATATAACCACCCTGCACACCGAGCGTATCGATGTTGGGAAGGCCGGCTGCGGCAAGATTATTGCCATCGCAACATCCTCCCGTATCGGCGAAGCGCAATTCTTCAGACAATTGATGACCGCAGTCCACTGCCCAATCCATGAACAGCTGATTGGCGGGGGAAATCGCCTTAGGAGGCCGGCTGAAGCCACCGTGAAGCGCAAACTCACAATCGCTTTGCGCATTCAATTCCTCAACCAGTTCCTGAATCTGTTTCAGAAAGCTGTCCTGCTCCTCACGGCGCCAGCAACGCACGTTAAACTGACAAACAGCCTTGTCAGGCACCACATTCAGGGCGGAACCACCCGCTATGCGCCCGATATTCACCGTGAGTCCTTGCTGCAGGTTGCTGAGTGCAGCGATTCTGTTTACCGCCTCACTCAGTGCCACGATGGCATTGCGCCCTTTCTCGAACTCCCGCCCGGCATGGGCAGATTCACCTGTGGCAACCAGGGTAAAGTTTGCAGATCCCTTGCGGGCCCTGGACAGGGTGCCGTCTGTTAATCCTGGCTCATAGATCATCCCGGCGTGGGCTGTGGCAGCCGCCTTTACCAGATACTCTGCAGAACCGTGGGAGCCGGTTTCTTCATCGGCATTCAGAATGACCCGCCATCCCAGCCGCGGGTCACCACCGAAGCTCTCAAATGCTTTCAGCGCCGCAAGCATGGCAAGAATTCCACCTTTCATATCAGCGACACCTGGCCCCTTCAGGATAGCTTCATCCTGGATCGCAGGTGACTGGAAATGATGGTCCACAGGAAACACTGTATCCATATGACCTACAAGCAGCACCTGAATCGGAGCTTCGGGACGTAGCCGGTAGTCCAACATGTCACCATAGCGTTCAGTAACCAGTTCGCCATCCAGATTTGCCCGCTGCGCGGTGGCAGACTCTATAACCGCAAGATCGCCGGCATGGGTGTCAAGCTCTGCAGCAAACACTTCACTGACCTGGGCAATACCCGACAAATTTCCGGTTCCGGAATTGATAGCCGACAGCTCGCAAAGCCTGTTCAGCAGCGACTCCTGTTCCGATTCTATCCAGCGAAATGCTTCCTGCAGATTCATGCTTAACTCTTACCCAGCGACTCCAGCGTGGTCTCAATAATGCCCAGTGCTTTCTCAATGTGCTCATCAGCGATATTCATTGGAGGCAGCAAACGAATCATATTGTCGCCAGCACGCCCCACCAGGAGATGGTTGTTGCGCAGCGCCACTAACAAGTCGACGTTGGGTATTTCACACTTGACGCCGATCATCAGCCCCAGCCCAGAGATGGCTGAGATAAATTGCGGGAAGCGTTTGATGAGATCTTCAAGCCCCTGCTTGAGTCTGGCGGCTTTGCGTTCAACTTCTTCGAGTAACTGGGGCTCCAGCATCAGGTCCATAATGGCGTTGCCCACGGCCATGGCCAGTGGATTGCCACCAAACGTACTGCCATGGGTACCCACTACCATGTGCTTGCCTACTTCTTCCGTGGTCAAACAGGCACCGAGGGGAAAGCCGCCGCCCAGCCCTTTCGCCAGCGACATCACATCAGGTTTAACCCCATAGTGCTCATAGGCGAACAGCTTGCCTGTTCTTGCCATGCCGCACTGAACTTCATCCAGCATCAATAGCAGGCCATGTTCGTCACATAACGCGCGCAGTCCCTTGATAAATTCGGCGGTGACAGGTCGGATACCACCTTCACCCTGCACCGTTTCGACGATGATGCCAGCGGTATTTTCACCTATGGCATTTTTCACAGCCTCCAGATCGCCCCAGGGTACCTGGTCGAATCCATGATCCGTGGGCACAAAGCTTTGCATATGGGCAGGATTGCCGGCAGCAGCCACCGCTGCGATAGTGCGGCCATGGAAACTGTCACTGAATCCGATCAAGCGATAACGCTCTTTATTGCCGATACCGGCCTGGTAACCTCGAACCGCCTTGATCCCAGCCTCGATAGCCTCGGTTCCGGAATTCGCAAAGAAGACGCGATCAGCAAAGCTGTTCTCCGCCAGGCGTTTTGCCAGGCGCTCTCCTTCAGGAATACGAAACACATTGGATAAATGCCACAGCTTTTCCGCCTGGTCCTTGAGTGCAGTCACCAGGTGGGGATGGGCGTGACCGAAGCTGGTTACGGCGATCCCGCTGAGGAAATCCAGATAGGCTTGCCCATCCTCGGTGAAAAGCTCGCTGCCGCGCCCATGGGTAAACACAATGTCATTGGGCGGGCTGTAGCTTGGCCACATGGATTCTCTGGCATCGGAAGTTTGCGCTGCGTCCTTGGCAGCGGAATTGGCAGTATGGGTCACCTTGACCTCCATCGAATAATCTTTAGGTGTATAGGGTATCAGGAAGCTTACAAAAGGAGATTTCTATCTTCTTCTGTTTGATAAATAAGCTATTTTCAATTTCACAGCAAACCGAATAAAATTCGGTAAGCGCCCTGAAGCAGGCTAAATCAGTGAAAAATCGAACGTGAAATTGGAATAGCGGATATGGCGAGCATCAAACTGGACAGGATCGACCAGAAGATTCTGCAGATTTTGCAACAACAGGGCCGAATTACCAATCAAAAATTGGCCGATGAGGTGAGTTTGTCCCCCAGTTCCTGCCTGCAGCGGATGCGACGGCTGGAAACCGGAGGTGTCATAGAGTCCTATCACGCGCGGGTCAATCTGGCCCGGGTCGCTCGTCACATAATATGCATCGCCACGGTTTCACTGCGAAACCATACCCAGGACGAATTCACGGCTTTCGAAGCCCTCGTGGAGTCCATACCCGAAGTGGTGGAGTGTTTCACGGTAAGCGGCGAATCTGATTTCCTGATGCGGATAATTTGCCCGGACATGAACCGATACGTTGAGATCAATGATCAATTGGTAGCCAGTAATAGCTACCAGGTAACCATCAACTCCTACGTGGTAATGAAAGAGAACAAACCTTTCCGCAGTATCGATCTCACGACCCTGCAGGAAACCGAGGAAGATTCAGCGTAAAAAAAACGCTCGCATCGACTAAACGATGCGAGCGTAAATGCCCAAAACACAGGAACCTGGTTTGTAACGTCGCGAACCGTCAAGGGAGAGAATCGACAAGCTTCGACATTAGATTCCGTGCATGTAGTGTTTATATTGCAGGGAGCGTGCCAACCTGCAAAAAATGCTGGAATAACCTGAATTACTGACGTTCCGCGCCTGCCGCGGGATTTCCCGGCAGAAAAAGCGCGCAATATTGGCGCTGAAATCTCGTGATCGCACAATCAGGGTGCAATATTAGAGCAATCGTTCGACCTCAATCGGCCTACGCTCTTCGAATAGCAGTGCCGAGCAGATTGAAAACGATTGGGAGAGAGAAGCCGATAGCGGGATAGCGAAGTAACCCGCCTATTGCAGCAAACCCGGCTGTGATTCTCCTAACCACCGTTGTAGGGCTCGCCCCATGGATTCCGATTCGATTGGCTTGGCGAGGTAGTCGTTCATACCCGCATTGATGCAGCGCTCTTCATCTTCTTCCATTGCATTGGCTGTGAGTGCCACTATCGGCGTTGGACGGGATCCGTGTTGCTCCTGATACTTGCGTATCTCCGCAGTCGCCTCAAATCCGTCCATTCTGGGCATTTGGCAATCCATGAAAATCAGGTCGTAATCTGATTCGGTAATCTTCTTCACTGCCTCCAGCCCGTCTTCGGCTTTTTCACATTCGATACCAAATTTTCGCAGCATCTTGTCCGCCACCATCTGGTTGACCACATTGTCTTCCACCAGCAAAACACGGGCAGTCATCGTTGGCATGGAAGCAATATCAGTGCTCTGTGATTCAGGCTGCGAATTCTGTTTCAAGGCACTGCGCAGCTGCTTCAGGCGAATAGGATAGATCAGCTCGACCAACTCATCACTCTCAACAGTCAGGGAGACATGGTGAACCAGCCGAATAACCCTGCCCTCGGTATAGGTGAAATTCACATCATCGGTAATAACCACCTCGGCCGCTCCCTCATCGAGACGCACCGACGCCACCTTCATTCGCCGTAGGAGGCATTCGATTGCCGATTTTTGTATTGGAGAAGCAACCTTCAACGCCACCTTGAGATCTTCCAGTCCTATCCTGGTATAGCCATGGAGCTGATCCGCGGCAGTAACTGCCGGAATGCTGAAATAGAATTGCGACCCGTGGTCTTTCTTACTGACAAAGCCGATATCACCTCCCATCAGATTGACGACCTGGCGGGAAATAGTCAGACCCAGTCCGGTACCACCATACTTGCGCGTAGTGCTGCCATCGGCCTGGCCAAAAGCCTCAAAGAGCGCATGCTGATTGTCCTCATCGATTCCAATCCCTGTGTCTTCGACACAGAATTCCAGCTTTGTGGTATCGCCCTTCTCCACCACGTCGCAGCGAACGAGAATATGACCTTCCAGGGTAAATTTGACCGCGTTGCCCACCAGGTTTAATAAGACCTGACGCACCCGTGTCGGGTCCAGTTCGTAAGTGTCGAACGCCCGTGGATCAATCTCGCAACAGAGCTCTACATCCTTCCGGCGTGCAACCTGGTACATGATTGCGATTACCTCTTCCACAACATCACCCGGTGCAACGGGAGCAGGCGCCAGGGTCATCTTGCCTGCCTCAATCTTGGACAGGTCCAGGATGTCATTGATGATGGAAAGCAATCCGGTTGCAGAACGACTGGCTATTTCCACATAGTCTCGCTGCTCAGAGGAGAGCACGCAGCCGCGAAGAAGATCCAGCATACCCACGACTCCGTTCATCGGCGTACGAATCTCGTGGCTCATGTTGGCGAGGAATTGCGACTTTATTGTTGCCGCCCGCTCAGCTTCGTTCTTTGCAACTTCCAATTCTTCAACAGAGGCTTCCAGATGGTTGCTGTACTCGCTTAATTTGTCTTCCCTCGTTTCCAGAAGCTGCAATAATTCATTAAACCGTTCCACCAGATAACCAATCTCATCGTTTGAGACTTTTTCAGCCCGAATTGAAAAGTCCTGACGCTCAGTGACTTCGGCCACCGTCGCTTTCAGGGAGTTGATAGGCTCAGAGAGAAATCTAGCCAGGAAATGCGAAAGCGGAATAATCACAATCATGAGCAGTGTCATGATGACCACGGCTGCGGCAAGCTGCTGCGAGATAATTTCCAGTACCTCCTCGTGGTCAATCACCGTAATGAGGGTGCCCACGTTTCTTCCGGAAGTTTCTATGGGCACCACCAGCCATGTCAGTTGCAAACCGGAAAGGGATTCCAGCTCAGCGACAGGCGTTGACCGAGCCAATGCCTGTTCAATTTCAGCACTGTTCCCAGCCCCCGCCAGAACGGCATTTTCGGGAGACAACAGCAGCGCACCCTGAAGATGGGGAATGGTCAGAATATTCTGGAGCTCGCTTCCGATTCGCGGCGAATAGCCGCTTCGCACCACCGGTCCCAGACCATCAGCAACGGTCCTGACCTGAGCAGCAGTCTCATCGATATGCGCGAAATGAGATTTATAGGCAACGTAGCCTACCGAACCGGCAAATCCGACGAACAATAACAGACACGCGATACCAACAATGATGACGCGCAGCTTGGTAGCCAGTGACATAGTGGTGATGAATCGCAATAGAATTTCCTGGCAGCGAGAACCGCAGCATAAACTCTACTCCGGGCACCACCCGGTTGTTGGGTGGAGCATGTAGAGGGTGGAGCGCCGAAGGGACTCTTCATTCTTCTTATGCAGAAGTTTAGTAAATCCTGGCGATTTTGCTGGTAAATTTCCTACCTGGCCGTAGGAAACCTCAGTGGAAATGGGGCTTCACAGAGCTAGCCCCAATAATTAGGGTTCATCGCGAATATGCGGGGAATCGCATCTAATTGGTGTTCATGGATGATTAGGTGAGTGCCTTCGAACGCGGCTGCGAGGAGGCAGGGTTCCCAACCCGCCGGCTCGGCGCCCAAGGGAGCCTCTGACCAATTATGTTCCTTCTCTGCGGTGTCTGTCGCATCTGCCCGCAAGACGCCGTACGCCGGCAATGGCCGTAGCCCTTGGCAAGTGCGGCAACGCAGCAGACAGATGCGACAAGCCCCTTCTGTCCGGCACGGCCACAGTTCAAAGAAGCCCCAACTAAACAGATGGCAGTATCAGAGCCTGACGACAGTGCCCGGCAAAGCACGATGAACCATAATTAAGGGGGACAACCGTCTGAGCCCAACGCCTTGGGCTCACACCCTGTTAGTCCAGATGTAATTTACCGCGATTCAATTCGCGGAGTGAAGAACAGCCCATCAACACCATGTCACGCTCGATTTCCTCACGCAACCTGGTGAGCGCCCGGTCTACGCCTGCGTAGCCGCCGCCGGCCACCGCATAAAGATAACCGCGCCCGGTCATGCAGGCCTTTGCGCCCATGGCCAGCGCTTTCAGCACATGGGTTCCCCGCCGAACACCACCGTCCAGGATGACCTCGATCTTGTCGCCAACTGCGTCGACGATGGGGCCCAATTGATCGAATGGCGCAGTCGAACCGTCCAACTGGCGACCCCCATGATTGGAAATCATTATTGCTGACGCTCCGATGTCCACGGATCGCCGTGCATCTTCCACTGACATGACGCCTTTAACGGCGAAGGGACCACCCCAGCGCTTGATAGCTTCCTCGGCATCCTTCCAGGTAATAGAGCGATCAAACTGACTGTTCATATAACCCACTACCGACGTAAGCTTTCCACTCCCCTCAGATATGCGCCCCGCCACATTCGCCAACTCAAACTTCTTGCGCAGCAGGTAATTCAAACTCCAGCTGGGGTGGGTCGCGAAACTGAACAGGCTCTTGAGGGTGAATTTGGGGGGAATTACCATGCCCGTATAGAGGTCTTTTTCCCGGTTACCTGCCACCAGCGTATCAACGGTCAGGCAAATGGCCGAGTAATTCGCTTCCTTGCAGCGATCGATGAATTCCCAGCTCATGCCCCGGTCCTTGTGGATGTAGAGCTGAAAACACTTCGGACCTGGCGTGGCGGCACCCACGTCTTCGATACTGGTCGTGGAGAGCGATGACAGGCTATACATCGTCCCGTGCTCTTGAGCTGCCCGACAAACAGCGAGCTCACCTTCGTGATGAAACAGCCGGGTCATTGCCGTGGGAGAGAGGAAGACAGGCCAATCGATATCCTGACCCAGAACATTGGTGCGCAGATCCATGCCACTCAGATCCGCCAGGGCATTTGGAATCAGCCGCACCTGGTCAAATGATTCGGTGTTGCGCCGCAGGGTAACCTCATCATCTGAGCCCCCGTCTATATAATGGAAAAGCGGCGCCGGTAATCGCTTCTGCGCCATACGCCTGAAATCAGCGGTGTTATTGCAATCCTTGACGCCCAAAACTCGGTCTCCATTTTGGGAACCTGTGGTTCCTTACTATTCTTATTTGCTGTGCAGCCCCGGATGCGAAGCATAACAGGATTAGCGCCCAATTCAGCAGGAATTTAGCGCACTGCTGCAGTATGATTGGCCATGGCCTACGTTCTGTTTCGCTACCTCCACCTGATTGCCGTCCTCGTGCTGGTGGGTGGTGTGATTATCGAAAACATGGCGATTCGGCCGCGGATCAATGGCGAAGACGCGAGAAACCTGGCGAGAATCGATAGATTCTGTGGCCTCGCCGTATTGTGTATCGTCATATTCGGTACCGTTCTCTGGCTCGCCGTGGGCAAACCCGCCACTTTCTACAGCGATAATCCCCTGTTTCATGCCAAACTCGGCTTGCTGGGTGCCCTGCTACTGAGCGCAATTGCTCCCGCGCTATTTTTTATTCGCAATCGCAACTTCAGTTCAGACGACGATTCTGAACTTGCCGTACCTGGCATGGTTCGTATCTGCCTGCGGATTGAATTGCTGCTTCTGCTGATAATTCCTGTATTGGCGTGGCTCGTTGCCCGCGGCGCAGGACTTAACTCCTAACAATTGGTATGGGGTTTTTGGAAATGAACAGGAGACTATCAAACCATCTCAACAGGGTTACCGTCACCCTGGCTTGCTTTGTGATGGCAGGCCTCGTCCCTCAGCACGGTTTTGCGCAAGACAGTGATGTACAAAGTAGACCACAGGATAGCACCGCACTGCGCAGAGCGCTTTCTGGGCCCGATCGCGAGGTCACCGACTTTGTGCGCGATGAAGCTCGCAAACCTGTGGAGGTATTGCAGTTTCTGGGCATCGGCCCAGGCATGACCGTACTGGATGTTTACGCCGCCGGAGGTTATTACACTTTTATCCTCTCCAAAGCCGTAGGACCGGATGGCATGGTCTATGCTCAGAACACCGAACGCGGACTGCGCTTTCGGGAAGACCGCCAGGAAATTTCGCAGGGCGAAGCGCTCGCAAACAAAATCGAACGAGGCAAATTGCGCAATGTGCGCAGTGTCGTGACCAGGGTCGCCGATCTCGATATTCCAGCCGGCTCTCTGGACGGCATTCTGCTAATGCAGACCTTGCATGATTCGTATAATGGCAATCCCGAACGCGCTCTCAACTTACTACTCGAGCTGAAACGTTATTTAAAACCCGGGGGAGTAATCGGCATCGAAGATCACGTTGGACTTGCCGGCAATGACAACAGGGAACTGCATCGCATGGAAATCGCACAGGCTATTGCTGTGAGCGAGCGTGCAGGTTTCATTGTTGAATCCTCTGAGTTGCTTCGCAATCCGCGGGATGATCACAGTCGCGGCATTTTTGACCCGAGATTGGCAAGAACCACGGACCGATTCCTGTTGCGCCTGATAAATCCGGATTGAAACCGTTCTGGCAAGAAGCCATACTTGTTATGGTGTCACTGAAAAGCCATAGCGAATGTATCCGACTCGATAGCAAGAGTGCCAACACAGCTCGGCAGAATGCCTTCAGGGCAACGCACTGTAAGTGTTTACGTTTGCAAGACCAGTCCGCAAAGAGCCCCAAACCATGAAGAACCGGGATGTACCCGACAAGATCGAGACCGGCAATCAGCATTCGCTGGCTGAACTCTACGCCCGCGATCCACGTGCAGCCGATGAATTGCTCTGGGGCAGAAAAAGCCACCCTGTCACGCGTCGAGGTTTTCTAAAAAACAGTGGACTGCTGGCCATGAGCACCGCACTGGGCATGAGCATTCCTTTCGCCCGCTTCATGCCGGAAGGTTTGATTCCCGCGGCCTTCGCCGCAGAGAATGCCAACACTGAGATAGCGGGCAAGGATGGGCTCATTGTGCTGAACAATCGGCCACTCAATGCCGAAACCCCAGCCCATCTGCTGGATGACAATATTACGCCGAATAACCGCATGTTTATTCGCAACAACGGCTTGCCTCCCGAAAATATCGATCCCGCTACCTGGACCCTGGAGATCGGCGGTGAATCCTGCCAGCGCCCCGCCAGCTTTACTATTGCGGACCTCAGGTCTCGCTTCGAAGAAGTAAGCCTGCAACTGCAACTTGAATGCGGCGGCAACGGTCGCAATGAGTTTGTTCCAGCCGCCAGCGGCAACCAGTGGACAACCGGCGCGGTGGGCTGCCCGGTGTTTACCGGCGTACGCCTGCGTGATGTGCTGAATTATTGTGGCGTCGCAGAAGATGCCCAGTACCTTGGATATTATGGCGCCGATACCCATACCAGCGGCAATCCTGACATGGATCCAATTTCCCGCGGCGTACCCATCGATAAGGCTATGGAGCGCGAATCCATCATCGCCTGGAGCATGAATGGTGAGGACATACCCTTGCAAAATGGCTATCCGCTGCGTCTGGTATGTGGTGGCTGGCCCGGATCAGTTTCCGGCAAGTGGCTGAATCGACTGGTGGTCAGAAACCGGGTCCACGACGGTGAAAAGATGGCGGCGCCTTCCTATACGATTCCACGTGTACCCGTTGCTCCCGGTAGCCGGGTACCCGATGAAGACATGCAGATCATCGAGTCCATGCCAGTAAAATCGCTGGTCACTTTTCCCGAATCAGGTATCAGTCAC
Organism: uncultured Pseudohongiella sp.; assembly: GCA_965227635.1. GTDB lineage: Bacteria > Pseudomonadota > Gammaproteobacteria > Pseudomonadales > Pseudohongiellaceae > UBA9145. Next base: position 156,562 of record OZ245763.1, read on the forward strand.
GATTTCCGGGAGCGACTTCCCGTGCGGGGACATGCCTGGGCTGGAGATGATCAGGTGAGTGCCGTTTTCATCTCCATCGATTTTGGTGCCACCTGGTTTCCTACCGCCCTCAACAATGCTGCCAATCGGCTCGCCTGGCAGAATTGGCAATCCTGGGTGCAGTTTCCCGAGCCGGGTTACTATGAGATATGGGCCCGGGCACAGGACATTCAGGGGCGTTCCCAGCCCATGGTCGTGCCTGGCTGGAATCCTCGGGGCTATCTCAACAATGCCTGCCATCGGGTGGCAGTGCAGGCGGTATAAGGAATGAAAACGCGAGAACACATCGCTGTTTTATTGGGCGTACTGGCTCCACTGCAGCTGTCTACTGCGGTCGCACAGGATCGGGATCCGGCAACCGGGCTGGTACAGGCGAGCGGTTGGGAGATGGTGCGCCAGACCTGCACAGAATGTCATGCTGCCCAGCTCATTACCCAGAATTCCGGAAGCCGCGCCGTGTGGAAGAGTCGTATCGCGTGGATGCAGGACACTCAGGGACTGCGTCAACTCGCTGTCGAGGAAGAAGAGACAATCCTGACTTATCTGTCAGCGCACTACGGCCCCAAAGCATCAACACGGCGTGCAGGACTGCCACCCCAGCTTATGCCAGTTAATCCCTATACAGTGGCGGAATAATTACCTATGGCTGCTGAACAATTCTCCATGTTTGAAAACGCGTCACCCGCAAAGAAAGCCGGTGGCGTAAGCACGATAACCATCAACAAGACTATCAACGGCAAACAACAGAGTGTATTTGATCACTGGTTAATACCGGTATTCATAGGCGAATGGATGTTCGGCCCAAAAGTTCAGGACGAGAAGATCATCAGTCTTGAGAACACCGTGCGCAAAAACGGTGAATTCGACTTCCGCGTGAATCGCGGTGGCAAAGAAATAAGCCATCAAGGCAAGTATCTGGAACTCTCGATACCGAACAGACTCGAATTCAGTTGGCTGGAAAGTTCCGCTCCCGAAATCGTCAGCCTGATAAACGTGCAGTTCAGCGAGGCAGGCGACAAGACCAAACTCAAACTGACCCTGAAAGTCCCTGCGGAGCTTGACGCAGGCCGGGACGAGATCAAGAACATCTGGACTGCACGCTGCAAGGCACTCGCCGAAAAGTTCAAGTAATCGTGGGGGCCTAGATGCCCAGGTCTCGTTGCCTCGCTTCCCTGATGGTGCGTTCCGCAGCATAAGGAAGGATATAGCCTGCTTCGAGATTTCCCTCCACTGCCTCTTCAACCCTATCCACGTAATGATCATGATCCGGGTACAGCAAATTCAACGTCTCCTGATCGAACGGCTCATGGGAACCATAGAGAAAACAGAAGCGATTGCTGGTTCCACTGTTTAGCCCGGTATTGCGTGCCGTTGGCACGGCGTGCTCGGCAAGCCTGATTCCACCCAGCACATTGCCATATTCGTCCCGGGCGAATTCCACTTCAGGCAAAGCCCGGCGCACTCGAATTCGATCAGCCACTGGCGGTGGCACATCTTCCCTGATCCAGCGCACAAGATGCTCGTAGGCTGCATTCATCACGTCCCTGAAAGGCACATGGCTATAGGGTGGTAGCTCGCAATCGCTATCGCGGGGTGTAACACCGTCGATCGGTAAGCCATCCCTGAGGTTGCGTACCTTGGCGTACTCCACTTCGAAAGGAACATCTACATGGGATGTGCCGGCAACTTCCCACTGCCGAAAGTTGTCGCTGTCCGGCTGTGGCGAACCTGCCCTTCTGGCCATGTCGGTTTCCGCCATAATCTTGAAGACTTTTATGGGCTGGTCATCCCGGATAAGCCCGCCTCCACCATGGACCATGAAGCCATCGAATACGGGATCTAGCGGATGGATGTTGTTGATATAAGTCGCCAGTCTGCTTGCCGACTGCGAATGGCCCGTTGCGATTATCTGCTCGGCATAGAGTCCCGGAAGCATATTGACCGAACCTGCGCCTGATTCCTCACCCTCGCGGTTAATAGCCTTGCCGACAGCGGCGAAGATATCGAAGGAAGAAGCGTCTCCGCTTACCGTACCACCATCTGTGGTGTCCAGGCTCCCATAGCGTTCCGGGCTCCAATCCTGCATGGTATCGATCCCCATCTGCTGGGCAGATACCACCACATAGGCATAACCATTGCGCATCCAGTGTGCACCTGATTGCCACCAGTCGATGTCTTTGTCCGGACCACCCGTGACATTAATCCATTCCACCAGCACCACGCCGTTGAAGTCGACGTCTGTCTGGGGTCGCCGGACGATCAGCCTGGTGCGGTAGGGATGCCCACTCTCCAGTATCGCCCCGGTTTCCAGCCCTTCCGCGCTGTACCGATTGGCGGTGCCTTCAATGAAATATTCTTCTTCCACATAGTTGTGCTCAGCAAGGTCTATTGCCGAGGCACTGTATATTGAGTTTTTCGAAGGATGCCCGGGAGGATCGGCTTCGATCGGGCCATAAATAGTGGCATCTGGCACGGCAGCGATTCCATGGGGAATGAGAACACTCCCGAAAAGAAACAAGCAGACCAGTATTCTGCGTTCGAATCTGCCAATCAGAAGCCGTGCAAATCCTGAGGAAATCTTCATTGGAGAACCCTGTTGTAGTAGCGCACATGTGTGCGGTGTAGTCCCTTCGCAATGTGGTCCGGGTCAGTATTTTGGGCATTTTACCCGACAAGCAGACCATCCCGGAGTCGCGACACGCCCAGTCGGCATTTCAGCTTACCACTTTTAAAATTGGGCTCTCAAATAGTAATTTCAGACCGCATGACATAAGCTGGCGACCCATGGAAACTGACATTGACCGACAGTTCGCCACCCCCACCCTGTGGCAATCGCTGCTGTGCTTTCTGGTGGTGATCGCCATTATCGGAAGCGGGTTGTTCGTCTTCGCCATTGACCTGCATGTCCTGATGTTCCTTTGCCTGTTGTGGGTAGGTGGCAATACGCATTTTCTGGGCTATCGCTACCCGGAAATCCGATCCCTGATGAGTGATGCGATCAACCGGGCACTGCCGGCGATCTACATCTTCATTCTTATCGGTATGGTCATTGCCAGCTTCATGCACAGCGGAACCATTGCCGCCTTGATGTACTACGGACTGGATTGGCTAAGCCCGGTGCTGTTTCTTTCACTCGGCATGATGCTCTGCGCACTCATGTCCGTTGCCACGGGAACATCCTGGGGTACGGTAGGTACGCTTGGCGTGGTATTCATGGGGATAGGTGATGCTATGGCCATGCCGCTGCCCCTGGTAGCTGGCATGGTGGTTTGTGGCGCCACCTTCGGCGACAAAATGTCCCCGGTTTCGGACACAACAAATCTGGCGGCCATGAGCGCTGGCACCAATCTCTACCGGCATATTTACAGCATGCTGTTTACCACCCTGCCGGCATTCGGCCTGGCGCTGGTGATCGTTACGGTGATTGGTCTTGGCTACAAAGAGAGCCCGCTCGTCACTGCGGATATCGAACTTATTCAGAACGCACTGGCTGATAACTACAGACTCTCACCGGTCATCGCCCTGCTGCCCATCATTGTGCTTGCCGGCTTGAGCTTCAAACGTACATCCCCGGAAGTAAGCATGTCCGCCAGCATTGTTACCGCCGTTGTCGTCGCTGTCATCTACCAAGACAGCAGTGGCGTTGCCGTGCTGAACGCCCTCTGGGCAAATAGCCCCGGCAATACGGGTGTGGGTAGTCTGGATGATTTGCTGGGAAGAGGTGGCATCCTGGGCATGGCGTGGACGCTGATCCTGGCACTGATGGCACTGGCCCTGGGCGGCATGCTGCACGGGGCTGGTTATCTCTCGACCCTGCTGGAGGGAATCATTTCCAGAGTGCAGCGGCTTGTGACTCTTGTGGGTACCACTATAGCGTCTGGTTTCATCGGGAATCTGGCAATGGGGGAAGCGTATATTTCCATCATCCTGAATTGCCAGTTGTTCAGGGAAAAATTCCGGGACAAGGGATTGGACCCCGCCCTGCTCTCACGGACAGTGGAAGAAGGTTCAACGATGACGACAGGACTCATCCCCTGGACCACGGCCGGAGCTTTCTATGCCACTACCCTGGGAGTGCCCGTGCTGGATTATGCGCCCTATGCGTTTTTCAATTATTTGAATGCGCTGGTCGCTGTTGTGATGGCGGGTCTTGGCATTGGTTTGCTGAGGAGCAAACCAGGGAGCTTCTGATCAATTGCGTTGTGTTTCTGGGAAGTTTTAAAGACTGGTTTGTTGCAGGTAATTACGCAGGGACTGCACTTCCTTCTCAGAGAACTGATAGCCCAACTTGGTTCTCCGCCACAGGATATCTTCGGCAGTCTGGGCCCACTCCTTCTTGCGCAGGTACTCCACCTCTTTCTGGTACAGATTGCTCCCGAAGCACACACCGAGATCGCCCATACTCCGCAGATTTTTGGCAATTTCGAAACTCTGGGTACCGTAGGTATGCATCCAGCGATTGATGAGGTCCGGACCGAGCCAACCGTGCTTGCTGGCCAGCTTTTCAAACAGGTGTTCCTCAAGCTCGAAGTCGCCACCGGGCAAGCGGGCCTTTTTAGTCCAACTGCCAGGCATCCTGCCGACGAATGGTCCAAGCAGAATCAGGGCCTGTTCGGCCAGTTCCCGGTAGGTTGTCACCTTGCCACCGTAAACTGAGAGCATGGGTGCGGGGGACTTGTCCACCACCAGTTGGTAGTCCCGGGAAACCTTGCTGGCGTTGGCGGAGCTCGCTTCGTCAATTAGTGGCCTGACTCCGGAGAAGGTATGCACGATGTTATCGCGATGAATCGGCTTCTTGAAATAAAGGTTGGTAATCGAAACCAGGTAATTGACTTCGGTTGGTGATATTTCGACCTGATCCAGATCTCCGTTAAAATCTTCTTCCGTGGTCCCGATAAGGGAATACTTGCCCAGATAGGGAATCACGAATACCACACGGCCATCGTGGTGCTGCAGCAGGAACGCGTTCTTGCCTTCGTATAGCCGCGGTACAACAATATGGCTGCCTTTCACCAGCCTTAGTTTGTAGCGGGAAGAATCATGCAGCAGGCGCTCATGCAGTGCGGACACCCAGGGACCTGAGGCGTTGACCACAACCTTCGCCGTGATGCTCTGCTCGTTGTTTAGTACATGGTCCTGGAGTGTGGCAGTCCACAAGCCGTTCTCCACTCGCAGAGCCGTGCATTCGGTACGCGTGCGAATATGAGCGCCTTTTTCCGCAGCTGCCATCGCATTCAGTATGACCAGCCTGGAATCATCGACCTGGGCGTCCCAGTATTCAAATCCTTTCTTCACGGTGCTGTTCAGCGGGCTGGCTTCTCCAAAGGTGATCGAACGAGACCCCTTGAACCGTTCGCGCTTGGCAAGATTGTCATAGAGGAACAACCCCGCCCGCACTAACAGGGAACTGCGCGAGTTCGCCAGCATGGGTATCTGGAACGCCATGGGGCGAATGATATGGCGAGCGGCGCCCGCCAGTACTTCCCTCTCTTTGAGCGCTTTTCTTACGAGCCCGAAATCATAATTTTCCAGATAGCGCAGCCCACCGTGGATCAGCTTGCTACTCCAGGAAGAAGTTGCCGCTGCCAGGTCTGATTTTTCGCAGAGTAATACTCGCAGGCCTCGACCCGCAGCATCGCAGGCGATTCCCACACCATTGATACCGCCACCAATGATCAACAGGTCGTAGTCCGGAGTAGCCTGATTCACGTGCGTCCTTGAAATTCCTTACTGGCCACGCTCCGTATTGACGAAATTGCAGCAAACAGTAACTGAGGGTGATCTTGCCCTGGCTTCCCGAGGAAAATTACCCGGGAAATGAAAGGAACTTAGTGTAACATGGCTTCACCTAAACCAAATGACATCGTGTGGTGAAACAGTGAACAAGAACAAATTTTCACCCCAAGGAGAGAATCGATATGGCGGATTACATTCTCGCAATCGACCAGGGCACTACTAGCAGCCGGGCCCTGATCTTCGACAATGCCGGCAACCAGGTCAGTGTTGGCCAACAAGAATTCACCCAGCATTTTCCTCAAAACGGCTGGGTGGAACATGACCCTGAAGAGATATGGAAAACGACCCTCGATAGCTGCCAAACCGCACTCAAGCAGGCAGGTATAGGCGCCAGCGACATTCTCTGCATTGGCATCACCAACCAGCGGGAAACCACGGTAGTCTGGGACCGAAACACCGGGGAGGCCATACACCGGGCAATTGTCTGGCAGGACCGCCGCACAGCCAGCTACTGCAACGAACTCAAGAAAGATGCCGGGTTGGTGGAGATGATCCAACAAAAAACCGGCCTGCTGCTGGACCCCTATTTCTCCGCCACCAAGCTACGCTGGATACTCGAAGAAGTACCTGGTGCCCGAGAAAGGGCCAACAAGGGTGAGCTCGCTTTTGGCACCATCGATAGCTATCTGCTATGGAAATTGAGCAAGGGCAAGAGTCACGCCACCGACGCTACCAACGCATCACGCACCATGCTGTTCAATATAGAGACCCAGCAGTGGGATAGTGAGCTATTACAATTATTTGATATCCCCGAGTCAGTGCTGCCCGAAGTAAAAGACTGTGCCGCAGACTTCGGTCAATGTGATGCAGAGTTCCTCGGTACTGAATTACCCATATCAGGAATGATAGGTGATCAACAGGCGGCGGCCTTTGGCCAGGGTTGTTTTAGCGCAGGTATGGCAAAGAGCACTTACGGAACCGGCTGCTTTCTGCTGATGAATACCGGCAACAAGATTCTGGTGTCCGAAAACAAGTTACTGGGTACCGTCGCCTATCGACTCAATGGTGAGACCAGCTATGCCATCGAAGGATCAATCTTCATGGCGGGCGCCACTATGCAATGGATTCGGGATGGCCTGAAGTTGATCGACAAAGCTGCGGACTCTGAGGAAATGGCCGAACAGACCAGCGATGACCTGAGTGTCTATCTGGTGCCTGCATTCACGGGCCTCGGCGCGCCCTATTGGGATCCCGATGCACGGGGTGCCATATTCGGCATGACCCGGGATACCGGCGTAAAGGAAATAGTCACCGCGGCCCTTCTCTCCGTGTGCTACCAGACCCGGGATCTAGTGGATGCCATTGCCGCTGACGGTGCAAGTCTGCAAACGCTGCGAGTCGATGGCGGCATGGTAGCCAATGATTACCTGTGCCAGAAACTGGCAGACATTCTGAACGTTGAGGTTCACCGCCCCATGATCACCGAAACAACGGCACTGGGAGCCGCCTATATGGCAGGCTTGCAGAAAGGATTGTTTGGCTCCCTGGAAGAAATAGCCCACAAGTGGCAACTCGACAAGGACTACAAGCCGAGCCAGAGTGAAACCTGGCGCCAGAAGCGCTATGCAGGCTGGCAGGATGCCGTGGCACGCACACGCGTACTGGACAGGAATTAATACAAGGATAGAAAGTGGAACTGTATCTCATTCGCCACGGGCAAACGGACTGGAACAAGGAACGTAGAGCCCAGGGCCAGAGTGAATCGGAGCTTACCGAACTCGGTGAGCAGCAGGCCCGGGAGCTGGGAGAGCGACTCGCCCCGATTGAGTTCGATCATATTTATTGCAGCAGCAGCCAGCGCACGAGGCAGACAGCCGAGCTGGCTTTTAGTCACCGCAACATGGAGATCGAATACAGGGACTCGCTGCGGGAAATTTTTCTTGGACCCTGGGAAGGTCGTTTGTATGACGACATCGAAGTGGAGTACGGCGATTCCTTCCACCACTTCTGGAATGAGCCCCACAAGTTTTCCGTTGATGGTGCTGAATCATTTTACGAGCTGCAGACCCGGGCCATGGACACGATCAATGCTATCGCTGCCCATAACAGCCACCAGCGGGTCGCTGTCGTCAGCCACGGTGCCTTGATCAAGGCCGTTCTCGCACACATCGAAGCGTTACCCATGGAAGAACTCTGGCGCCCTCCCCTGATGCATAACTGCGCGCACAATGTGATTGAACGGATTGACGACGCCAGCTACCGGATTCATGTTTATGCGGACCAGCCATTCAATACGGTTCGATAGCAGCCCGGCTTAAGGCCACTCTGCCCTGCTGTGGTATCCTGTGCAACTGAGTCGCACCGCTATCTCTTTCCAAATCGAGAATCCCATTCCTGATCATGAATGACAAAGCCATCAATATGCTCAGCTACTTCGCCATCGGGGTTGCTGTATTGTTGCTTTCCCAGGCCATTGGTTTCTGGGTCAACAACAACATCGCCCAAAACGCGACCCTGGAAGTCAGCAGTCTCATTCACTTCACCCATATTCGAAACTATGGTGGCGTGTTCGGCATGGCACAGGGATCGGGCTGGTTATTTGGCACCATCAGTATCGGCCTGCTGCTGGGAATCAGCGCCTATCTCTGGCTAAGCAAGGAAGTGCAACGCTTCGAGTACATCTGCTTCGGTCTCGTGGTGGGAGGTGGCGCCAGCAACATCATCGACCGTCTCGTCTATGGAAGCGTTATCGATTTCATCGACGTCCAGCACATACCCTACTGGAACTACGTCTTTAATACCGCCGACGTCATGATCCACCTGGGCATCTGGCCTATGCTGCTGCTAAGCATTCTCGCCCACAAGAAGCAGCCTGACACCTGACAGAATCGGTGCCCCTATTACACTCCGAGGTAAAAATCATGAAGAAAGTCTATTCTCACGAAAACCTCACCATGGTGCATTCAGCCCTAAACCTGCTGCAACTCGAGGGTATCGAATGCGTGATCAAGAATGAGCATTATGGTTCTGGCGGTCATGTTGGACTGGAAGCGGTCCCCATTGAACTATGGGTGAAAGATGATGCTTCAGCGCCCGCTGCCATTACGCTCCTTGAAACCAATTTTTCTGCTAATGAAACTCGCACTGAATGGACCTGCAAAAGTTGCGGCGAAATTAGTGAAGGCTCTTTTGATATTTGCTGGAAGTGCCAACATAGCCGTGACTGAATAGTGGTTTTCAATCTAATTGTAAAAGGTTGGTAACTCTTGACGGTGGCTCCGAGCGCGTCTGTGGGGAGGCAGGGTTCCTGTCCCGCCGGCTCGGCGTCCGTCCCGGATGCCCTCACTCCAGAAAAAGCCCTGCGGTCTTTGTCTTCCGTTCAGCGCCGGCCTTGACTGGCGGGACAGGAACCCTGCCTCCCCACAGCCGCTTGGTCAGTGACGCCCGGAAAATCAGGCACCTCTTTTCAGAGCTGGTCTTCCGCACCTTCGTCCGAAGTGTAATCAAGCAAGTAACGTAACACCCACCAGCGCTCAGAGTGCCGGGCAGGACCACACCTTACAGATGGGAATAAGAACCGGACACAAATCGAAAAACCAATCTCAATTCGACGCCAACTACTGTCGACGATCAGGCAAACAAATTCATGGATGATTCTTTTGCTCTAAACAAAAAAAGCCCGGGCATTGCTGACCGGGCTTTTTCACGACTGAATGTAAATCAACTATTTACATTACTGAACTTGTCTCAGCTATCAATTAGATGCGATAGCAAAGTGTGTACTCGTTGTCTTCTGAGTAAACACCGCCGCCGCCGAGGGCGCCGTTACCTGGGTTGGTGTTCTGGCCAGCAGTTCCTTGAGTGGCACGAAGACGACCAGTGGCACCGTTGCCATCGTCCATTTCACCGTCGATGGCGATTGCGGCAGAACCAGGAACCTGGCTCATGCAAACCTTGTTGCCACCCAGACCGCCCATGGCTGCCTGTGAGGTGATACCCAGCAGGCCACCCCAGGCATTCCGTGGATGTGCCGCTACACCAACGTCGGCAGGATCACCAGGAATAAAACCTGCTGCGCGCAGTTGACGCCAGAATGGGCCACCTTCACCTGTGCCGTTGAAAGTCTGGTTACGGGTGATTTCGAGTCGGCCGTCAGCGTCGCCGCCGATATTGGCGCTGTTCCAGCTACTGCCGCGCGCTTGCACAGTCGCAGTTGGGCCATCGTCACCTGGTGTAGCACCGTAGCGATCCTGGTACGCGAATACAGCCGCCGCTGTACCATTCATGTCTTTAACTGCCTGCTTCACTCGGGAGTTCTCGATCAGTTCCTGACCCTGTAAAACGCCACCGACCAGCAGACCGATAATCACCAAGACAATGGCGATCTCGATCAAGGTGAAGCCCTGTTGCTTCATTGTTCGCACTGACTTGATTGAGTTATTCATTTGTTGTGCTCCTGAATTAAAAATTCGTGATTATTTCTTTTGCTTCTGCAAAAAGTGGGGTCACTATATGTTTCGGGCATATGGCCCGCAATATGTAGGTTTTTTTTACAAAGAAGCGGGCAAAGTTACCACGAATGTCATGGGTTTGTCCGGAGGTGTTGAAGCAAGCAAATTGCCGCCAAGCCCCGTGGTTAGCTGCCTGGCGTGATACAGACCGATTCCCAGACCATCGCCTTTTTCGCTCCAGAAGGGCTCAAAAAGCCGTTCTGGCCAGCGGCAGGGATCACCGTTCTTGTCGCTGATTGAGACCTCGGCCTCGCCATCGGCCACCTCAATCGAAATCTCGATATCCTGCTGGAAGCCAGGTTTTCTGCGGGTTTGGTCCACATAGTTGCCCAACAGATTGTCAAATATACCGTTCAGAGACTGTTCGGAGGCCTGTACTGCGCCTGTGCCCCGGATTTTGACCTCAAGATCGTGAATTTTCGCGGTTTTGTGAAGAAAATCACACAGTTCGACCGTACCCTGCTCGGTTTTCGGCATCTCGGTAGTGAGTGTATTCAGGAATCGCTGAGATCGTTCATGCAGGGTTGGCATGACGGCACGTATATTCTCCAGTAATTTCCCTTGCTGGTCTTCCGGCGTGGACTTCAGTTGCTCCGCCAACAGACTGACCAGCTGTACGATATTTTTCATATCGTGCTGCAGGAAAACATTCATCTTGGCTGTCTGGGCAAAGGCACCGCGCACTGTGCCAAGCTTGACCCACATGTCGGTATAGACCAGCAGGAAAAAACTGTCAGACACAATGCGCGACAGGTAGCGTTGCTCAAAACGTCTCTTTCCATCGAAGAGATTGACCACGAGGCTAATATCTTCGACTTCGAATTTGCGCTCCAATGCTGTATCTCCTGTTTCACCATCGAGATGGGAAATTTTCGAACCAAACCAATCGAGCTGCCAGCTAATACCCTTGAAGCCTGCTTTCGACAGCGGCTTCCAGCACTGCCTAAGAAAATCGGGTAAATCGAAATTCACCTCTTCATTGAGTTTCACCAGTTCATTGGTAATTGCCGCGCGCTGTCGCGCCTGATTGAGCAACCAGGTAGTGGCAACGATGATGCTGAAGCCAATAAGAATGAGATAGGGGTAAAGATTAGCCATGGACTGGTTTTGGTAGATTCCTAATCTCGCTTGATGCCGAATTTCTTCAGAAAATAGTAGATACTTTCACGTTTCAATCCGAGTTTGGCAGCACTCTGATAGACATTGAATTCAGTATCTTTTAACACCTTGCGCACAAGCTTCTCTTCAGCCTCCTCTCTTACAGCCTTCAAACCGTCGGAAACCCGGGCATTGATCTGCAAACGTGTGAGCCCTTCCTCATCCGAGAGTTTCTTTTCTTTGCTGTAGAAAAGCACGGCACGCTGCACAGCATTCAAAATATCTTCAGAGCTGGATGGTTTAGCCAGAAAATCAAATGCGCCTTCCTTGATTGCCGCCAATGCCGAACTCTCCTCGTCCTGCCCCGTTAAAACAACAATCTTGGCGGGATACAGCCCTTCAGTTACAAGCCGGATAGTTGCCAATCCTTCACTGGTAGTGTGGGGTGAAGGCGGCAAGCCCAGATCCAGCACCAGGGCAGCGACGTCATTGTGTTCCTTCAGAACCTGCTCTGCCGCCAGTTTGCTATCTGCTTCAAGAACGTTGTAATTGTTGCTTTCCAGCACGCTACGCATAACCAGGCGCAGCGCAGGATCATCCTCTACGAGCAGGATTGTGTAGGTTTGTTGTGGGTTGGGGTTGGCGTTTTCTTCTGCACTCATGGCGACTTCAAAGGTTTACCTGTTTGAAGTGAAGATTATCAGGGAAGCTGCCCCGCCGAAAACATGCGTGAATAGAGCAAACTCGGAGACAGCCAGTCGATGACGTCGTCATAGACATCTTCGATATAGCCTGATGACGCGAAATCGAGGTTGTTGGCATGCCTGTATCCAGCGGTGGTAATTTCACCGGAATTCTCTACCGAGTTAGCACCGGAAAAATTCGCCCAGTCGGAACCCAGCGACACGACAACCGCAGGAATATTGTTGGCGATGACCGTAGCGCAGGAATTGTCGGTACAAATTCTGAGATTCGGCGTCAGGGCTGCCGCACCTACCGCCCGCATGCCTCCCGCTGTAGTAAAGGCATTGCCATTCGCTGTGGTCACATTGTAGCGATAGGCACTCTGCCAGGGATCGGTCAATAAGCCATCCGTGTTTACAGAACCGCTCAATCCCAAGGTAGCCGACGGCACAAAGCCATAGCGCTGTGTGCAATTACCTCCACCCACGGGAGCTTCGGTACCATTACTGGCAGCGGTTGCGGGACAGGGCAAGCGACCATTGGCCTGGGCAAACCCATAGAGAGCTTCGAGTATCTCCTCGATTTGGGCCTCGGTTTCATTGCGTTGGCCTATTTCTCGAGTGGTACTGAGAGAGACCAACAGACCACCAAGCAACGCGCCCAGGATCACCAGGACTACAGCCATCTCAATCAGGCTGAAACCCGCCGTGCCTCGTTTGCTTTGAGGGGGTGTGTTGAAGTTCTTGTGCCTGTTAATCAGCATCTTGTCCCTGTCCTGGCAATAGTGCCGGCGGTGTTGTCGAGAGTATAAGAAATATTCGGGCAGCCCGTAAAAGTGATCGTTGCCGAATCGTCGTCTATCCGGGCATATTGCGACACCGTATCCCAACTATTGGCAGCAAACCAGGCGGGTGCCGTTGCCACGGCACTACCAAATTCGGCTGGATCGATCACTGGGTTCGGATACCGGCCATTTGCCGTATGAAACACATCCAGTTGCGCCTTGATAGTCTCTGCAATCCGGGCTGTCACAGGAACCATAATGTCTTCAACCGTAATGCCCAATACCAGGTCATTAAAATTATCTGGATCCAGCGGATCATTGCTCACGTAGTTTGGTCCGCCCGCATTTCCGGCTTCCAGATAATTGGCATCGTTGCTGCTCGGTCTTGTCTGGGTCAAGAGCGCTTCACCTGGCGCTATCAGCACGGCTGCCATATTTGCCTGCCCATCCGCGCTCAGCGTGGTGACGGTGGTGGTATTAAACGCGCTTACGGGCGCTCGCCTCGCCTGGTTCGCTACGGCGTACCACAGATTCTCATCAAAGCCGTTGCCATAGTCCGACAGCTCGAGAATTGCGCCACCGGGTTCGGTGATCGTAGTAGGTAATCGGTTTAATGAATTGATGGCACAGGGGCTGTTCTCCTGCCCATCACCGTTGGTATCGGGGCACGGCAGATGACCCGGCCCGGCACCTGCAGCGCCATAATAATCCCCATGCATAATGGCATAGGCAATCAAGGCTTCCCTGGCCTCTATCAGCGCGCGCATTGCATTGTCTTTTCGCTGTTGATTTACCACGGTGCTATTGGCATAGGAAATGAACAGGCTGGCTCCGGCCATGAACAACACCAGAAAGAACAGCAACAGCACGACACCCCGTTGCGCGTTGGGGAATTGAATTGGTGGCTTCTTCATCGCTGATGATTAAAACGAATCGTTATCAGGGGCGGCAAGACTATCAGGATCTTCCGATGATTCTGTGACCGAACCGACAGCCTGAATAAGAGGTTCCTGGAACTCGTAGGATTCGTAAATTGTGCCCGTGGTGAGATTGAGCACCTGGCCCGGCTTCACTTCATAGCGCACACCGTTTTCCGGGTTGCTTACCCGTAGCCTGCCTTGCGCATAAGGTGGGAGTAGTTCGATATGTTCCGGCAGATCATTCTGATCCACTGGCGTGCCATTTAGCCACACGGTATAGAGGCCATTGTTGCGCACTACAGTGCCGCCGAGTCGATAGATGATTTCTTCCCGGTCTTCTTCGGATTCCACGGGGACAGGCATTTCCACTATAGGGACTGGTTCAGTGTCAACCGGCCCAGGCCTCAGCAGGCGTTGACGCTCTCGCTCGAGTTCGGCGCGCTCTGCCGGAGTTGAAAACAACCTGAATATAGATTGTGCATCAAGCGGTTGCGGGAGCAATATGCTGCATGCGCACAATACTATCAGGCCTGGGGAAATTGATTTCATGGCTAAAATCCGAGATAAGGTTCGCGCTGAAATGTGTACCAGTAAAATTCGCAATCGGCTATCTGGTGTTGTACGACTCGCATCGCATCTGCCGGGTCTTCCAGGGCCATCGTTATAACACATCGACTAGGTACCATCAGGTTACCGAGTTCAAGAAACTCGTTGAGAAACCGGGTCAGGTCTTCTTCATGCAACAGTGGATAGCGGACTTGCACCGGGCTGCTTCGCAAGGTCATCTGCTCGTCTGGAAACTCAACAGTTTCCGGATAGGGAATCAGAACCCGATCCTGCTCACCGATAGCCACATTCATGGGAAACAATAGATTGCGCTGGCGGATTCGGGTGATTTCTTCCAGTAGTTGCACCCGATCTTCTTCACCCATAGCGCCATTGGCCACCATTCTGTTGTAGATGCCGATGTTGTTTACAACCACTTGCTCGGAACGCTCAATCTCATCTACCTGCCCTACCAGCAGATCAAGATTTGTAGTTGCATTAAACTGCAGCCTGCGTACCTCATTGAGATACATGGTGGCGGCCACATAGAGCCCAACAGAAAAAACCAGAGATACCACTAACAGGATTATGGGCCAGCGTAACCAGGCTATATCTTCTCGGCGATTGCGTCTTCTTAGGGACATGACTAGTTCACCAGGGCAACGCGGATCGCGAAAGTTGCATCTACGGACTGGTCATCTATGACAGTAGTGACCGCCCCATCGGGGCCAGACTCCACGGGTAAACTCACCGGTGTCGCCACTACTCCGTCGATCGTATCGAGTGCTTGTAAAAAAACGCTTATCTGACGCTGAGAACTGGCAATATTGCCACCGGCTATGGAACCTATCAGGTCGATACTGGGTGTGGTTTCACGATCCAGCAGCATCTGGGTTACGTCGGCGTCTTCATCTGGTCCTCGTAATTCCCATTCCACAGTACTCAACCTGACAGCAGGAAAGCGCGCGACGACCTGGCTTACACTCGCCAATAATTCCGTGGGATTGGAAACCTGTGCCGCAATGGACTCATAAGTATTCACCGCAAGTATCATGGCATCGGAAGGAATCGGTGTTTCCGGAAACTGCGCCGTCAGCGCATCATACTGCAAGCTAATTGGCTCCGTTTGCATTTCCAGAGACGCGATTCGATTGTTGCCAATCAACGCGCTGAGAAAGAGCGGCAAACTGATACCAACACTAAGGATTACGGCTGCAGCAGCGGTCGTGTAAAGTATGCGTTTTACCTGCCCCAGGTCATAGAACCGCAACACGGAAGGATTGCCGTAACGATTGGCTAACTGTCCAGTACGGACTCCCCAATTGAGACACAGCAAGACCGCTGTCTTTGTTTCATCCGACCCGTGATACTCGCCCTCATCGATCATCATTGCCGGTAGATGATGTTCGATATGATTAAAACTACTGGACTCTGTGTATTTGTCGAAATCAGCCTGGTCGAGTTGCGGCGTGATAATATGCAGATCAAGCCCCTGATCAAATTTAAGCAATCCGATGCGTTCCAGGTACTCCTTCGACTGAACACAGTTCTCCATAATTTCTGCGGCCAGGTCCGTTTCGGCATCGGCCGGTACCTGGGACAGGCGACTAAACATCATGCGCGAATTGTGGATAAATGTCTGACGAATTCCCGTTTTTTCCCAATTAACCAGCAATGTATATTCGCTGGTCTGGAGCTGAAAGTGTTCCGCCACCTTGCACAGGGCAAAGGCCGGTGTCGTGATACCCTGTATAGGTATCTCTTCCTGCAGCATCACCCGCAACCAGGGTTCAACAACCTGATTCTTACTCAACGCACTGAATAGAACCTTGTCGTTTTTGGGGTGATCCGCATCTTTCCCAATGATCGCGGAAGAACGAAACTCCAAGCCGCGAAAGTGTTGTCGGGACTTTCGATTGAGAAACCCGTCCCGGTCGTAGTAGCTGACGTGGGGCAATGATTCGACGAGAAAATCTTCAGAAACCGTATCTATCAACACTGTAATAGGTTTTTTCGAACGCTCCTCCAGGTAGTAGCGAAAATTCTCGTGACCAAAATCCTCATCAGAGAATTTCGCATCATGTACGAGTACACCCCTATCGAGCACAAAGACAGACAGGCCCTCTTTATCTATGAGGGCAATTCGCCTTGATCGTTTTCTGCCAATACTGCGAAACAAACTAGCTCCTAAAACTGCAGATTACTGATTGAATCGTAAACCGGCCCCATAACCGACAACATTACCCAGCCGAGTATGCCACCCAGTAGTACAGTCATGGCCGGTTGAATAAGCGCCTGTACCCGGTCAATAGAATCCTTGATATCTCTGTCGTAGAAATAACTGACGTTGAGCAGCGCCTGATCAAGTTCACCTGTGGTTTCGCCAATCCGGATCATCCGTACTACCAGCGGTGGAAACAGACCTGTATTCTGAAAACTGATGGACACGCCTTGTCCTTCCTGAATGTCTTCTCGCGCTCTCTCCAATGCCCCTTTAATCGCGACATTGCCAACTATTCGTTCGGTTATCTCGATGCACTGCAATACGGGAATACCAGCCTTGTACATCATGGCAAAGAAATTTGCGAAACGGGACAGGATAATTTTTTTGAGCACCGGACCTATTTGCCATACCCTCAGCTTCAAGGAGTCAATGGTGTACCGGACATCGGCACTCAACATGGTCAACACTTTGACTACACTTACAAGAACGACCGGTAGAATCGTAAACAGATACCAGTACTGCACGATAAAATTAGACGTGGCAATCAACAGTCGAGTATGGAACGGTAGCTCGGAACCAATACCCTCGATGAATGAAACCAATTGTGGTACCAGGTAGACCATCAGAAAGCCAATGACTCCCACAATTGCTGTTCCCACAAAGGCTGGAAAGATCATGAGTTTCTTGGTTGTGGTAATGAGTTCGTCCTGCCACCTGATCATCTTGTTCAATGACTGAAACACATCCGGAAGCTGGCCACTCTGCTCGCCCGCCGCTATGAGACTGACGAACATTTCGTCGAAGACTGCAGGATGCATACTCATGGCTTCAGACACTTTCTTTCCGCTTTCAATGTCTTCAACAATCTGCGCGATAATTGTCCGGAACGAAGCCTGCTCTACGCTATCCCTGAGGTCAATCAAGCCATCAATGATGGGGACACCGGAGCGTGTAAGCTGCTCCATATGAAAGCAGAAATTGATTAAATCGATGCGCCGTATTGAAGAACTAGAAAAGAAAGACTGTTTCTCTTCGACAAACTTCGCACGGACCAACTCCATTCCCATACGGGACACACGATTTTCAAGATCGTTCTCATTGGCTGCATCCAGCTTTCCCGATTGGGTCCGGCCGCGGCTGTCGACTGCCTTGTATGCAAATAGTGCCACTTATCTTTAATCCTGAAGTTGGCCAATCCCTGGCCTGTTAGTCCTTTATCAGTTGCCGATACGATTCGTGAGATCGACTTTTCGGGTAATTTCATCGAGGCTGCTGATTCCTTCCATGACCCGCCGGCAGGCGTCATCTGCCAGAGTCTTGAATCCGGTAGCCACTGCCGCCTTCAATATCTCGTGACCCGAAGTCTTGTTGGAAATCAGCTTTTTCATGTAGTCATTGATGCGCAGGATTTCCATGACCGCGATTCGCCCTTTGTATCCCGTATAGCCACATGAACTGCACCCATGAGCCGCATAGATCGTGATATTACCAACGGCTGGATCGATGCCGAGGAGTTTTCGCTCCAATTCCCCGACTTCCTGGGGCTTTTTGCATTTATTGCACAGTTTGCGAATCAGGCGTTGTGCAAGAATACCAATCAGATTGTCTGCCAGAATATCTGGCAATACGCCAAGGTCAGAAAGCCGCGACATGGAACCCACCGCGGAATTTGTATGCAGGGTGGAGAACACCTGGTGACCCGTCATGGAAGCACGAAATGCCATTTCCGCTGTGATGGGATCACGAACCTCACCCACCAGGATCACGTCGGGATCCTGCCGCATCATGGAGCGAATACCTTCAGCAAAACCCATTTTGGCCGCTTCGTTGATAGAAGTCTGGCGGATCATGGGCATGGGGTATTCCACGGGATCTTCCATGGTCATGATGTTCACACCTTCAGTGTTGATGTGATTCAACACCGAATAGAGGGTGGTGGTTTTACCACTACCGGTTGGACCGGTAACCAGAATTACCCCTTCCGGTTTCGCCAACATGATCTTGATGGCATGTAGATTTGAATTCGACATGCCCAGATTTTCCAAGGGTACAATACCTTTGCGACGATCCAGCACACGCAAAACAACATTTTCACCGTACGTGGTTGGTTGCGAGGCTACACGAAAATCAATGGGGCGCCCCATGAGAGACATGGACACCCTGCCATCCTGCGGCGCACGTGATTCAGCGATATTCATGCCACTGATAACCTTGAGGCGCACTACCATGGCGGGCCAATAACTCTCGTGCAGTGAACGAACCTGGCGCAAAACGCCGTCTATTCGGTAACGAATTCGCAGGAAACCTTCTTCAGGCTCGAAGTGAATATCGGATGCATCCCGCTGCACCGCGTCCGCCAGCAGACCATTGATCAAGCGCACCATAGGATGGTTGTATTGACCTCCGGCAGCACTCTGGACAGATTCGAGGTCCACTTCCCCGGTTTCAATTTCTCGGAGAATGCCGTCGATAGACAAATCGAAGCCGTAAATTTCCTCAATGATTCGTGCGATTTCTGCATCGCTTCCCAACATTGGAACTATTTCAAGATTGCGATCATGCAACCCAGTGATCTGGTCAAGGGCAACGATGTTGTAAGTATCCGCCATGGCCAAGGTGAGCTCATGCTCGGCCTTGTTGTAGGAGATTGGCAGCACCTTGAAGCGGCGCGCCAATTCCTGAGGCACCATGGCAATGGCATTGGCATCAATCACCGTGTTGCTCAGGTCTATGCTGCTGTGCCCTGAATTCTCACTCAGCGCATCGCGGATAATGGAATCCGTGACGAATCCCAGTTCAATAAGTACGGCACCGAGGCGCTTATTGCGCAATTTTTGTTCTTGTAGCCCGATCTTTACCTGGTCTTCGGTAATAACACCGCGCTCCATTAATACCTCGCCCAGGCGTTTCTTGGGAGCCATTGTCGGTACAGCAGTTGCGGTATCTGTTGTGGTGTCAGTCATCAGGAATCTCTCCCTGTCAGCCGGGACAGGCGATTTCGGGCAATGGTGATATCAAATCCAGCGGGAAACTCCGCCGCGAAAGCAATGGCTTCACGGTAGTAGTTCTCTGCTGCTGCGGGTTGCCTCAAGCGCTCAAGGCTGACCGCCAGGTTGAAGGCATAGTCGGGGTTCACCGGAATGCCTGTTAGCGCATCAGTCTTGGCAAGTTGTAAGGCATTGAAGTAGTAGCGCTGCGCCTCGTTCCAACGATTCTGGGTGGCATAGAAATTACCCAAGGCATACACAACGGGCGCCACTTCCGGATGGTCTTCCAATAAGCGTCGCAATTCCCTTTCCTGGGCTTCCGGACCACCAATCGGGCGCAGACCCAATAATCCGGCGCGCGCCACGCCATCGCTGGGGTTTCTCGCCAACAAGCGTGAATACAACTCCATTGCCAGACTTGTTTCGCCGTTTCGAGTGGCAATGGCAGCCAACCCTAACAACGCATCGCGCTGCAGGGGAGACTCGGCGACTACCTGCTGATAAAGCTCCTGGGCCCGAGCGAGATCGTCTCGCTGATAAGCCACGTAGGCCGCCTGCAATGTCGGGTCGATCTCATTGACTGACTGCGCCCGACTGAAATTGATCGGACCAGATGCCTGCTGGGAGGACTGGAAGCTGTTGCTGGCTTGTTGAACGTTATTGCTTGCCAGCGTCTGTTCATCTGCAGAACTAACATCTGTTGCGGCTTCATCAGCAGGTGCTTCGACTGCAATCACATCAGGTTCTGGTGTGACTGGTTCAACTGATGCAACTGATACAACTGATGCAACTGTAGCGCCAGCATCAATAGCAACGCCGTCGTCGGCAATGATCGCGGAGACAGTTTCAGTCACTTCCTCAACGACGTCACTGATCTGTTGACCCAGGTTTGAATCGTCAAATTCTACACCTTCCGGCAGCAACTCCTCAGCAACGGCTGCCAATTCATCCAGGCTGGGTTCCGGTTCAATCAATGACTCCTCAATCGCATCGAGTTCATTGTTAAACGCATTGGAAAAGCTTGCCTGGTTAGACAAATACTGCTCAGGGACGTTAAAGCTGTTGGCTTCACTATTGATGGAAAGATACAAATAAGCACCACCCGCCATAAGCAACACCACGGCGGCGATCTGGGCAGCCCAGATCCTGGTAGAACGACGGATGCGAAGGCGCCGACCCTTGCCCTGTTTCTTCGCAGCAAAAACTGCACGAGCCGATCGGCGATCGGGAGCAGAACGCGCCACGACTGAATTGGTTTCAGGCGCAGAGCGCAAATTCGGATTCGGTGCGGTTCTACTGCGAGAGCTCGCCCGTTCAGAACCCGATTCTCCGCCGCGAGGCTTTACCGGTGGCGACGCCTCTGCCTTCACCGACTCCTTAGCTGAGGATTTGGGCGCTGTGTCCGTTGATTCACCAACTACAAATTCATCGTGAGCATGAGCCGGTTCCGGTTCTTGCATTTTCACATTGCCCGGCGCCCTGATCGATTCGTCGGTCGCTGCGCTCTCGCCCGCGTCGTCATGTTGGGTTTCTTCAGTTGCAGGAGGCGGAGGAACGACCGTATTGGATTTGGATTTGGATTCCGATGCCGCTGTAGCACCAGCTTCCTTAGAGTAGTCTGGCGGAACATCCTGATCGAACTGTTTGCGGGTTGCGCCGCTCAGACCTGCATCCATGGGCTCCAGGGACAATCCTGAAGGCGCAGTGGACGGCGCAGTATCTTCCTCTATCGAGCCTTCGGGATTGGCATCCTCGGAGGCTTCTTCGGCTTGCTGGAATTCTATTTCAACATTGGGGATTAGCGTTGGTGGCTCTGGATCAAGGTCAAAATCTGTGTCGGGCACCGGGTCTGGCTGCGGACTGGAAACAGTTTTGCTTTCTGACTGCTCAGGCAAATCAGAACCAGTTTCAGCGCCGCGTTCTTGTTGTTGCTCTTGTTTTTCTTGCTCTTGCTGCTCTTGTTCTTGTTCTTTTTCTTCTTCTTTTGCGTTGCTCTGGCCAGAGTCAGCCGTTTCCGCCTTTTTCTTGGCTTCTTCCGCTTTGCGCAAGGCGTCCATTAGGAGACTCATGGATTCTACTCTCTGACCAGACTAGTGCTTGTTAAGAACACGTTCTTCGATGACTGATTATTGCGCGGACTCGCGCCTGACATTGCCTACGGTTGGCGTCGGCAGATACTCGCTGTATTGGCGCAAATCCCCATTCAGGCTCGGTTGCCTGACAACGAAAGGTCGAATAAAAATAATTAATTCGGTCTTGATGGTATTGTCATCACGGTAATTGAAAAGGTCGCCAACTACCGGGATACGGTTCACACCGGGAATACCCGCCACATCGCTATCGATCGTGTCTTGCATGAGACCGCCCAGAATCGCGATTTCGCCGCTTTCCACTTTCAATACGGATTCAATTTCGCGGATTTGCAATTCCGGAATGGCATTCACCACGGAGGCTGTTGCCAATGCCGGGTTAGGGTCATCAACAAAACGCAGGATACGGGAAATCGTCGGGCGCACATTGAGGGTAATCTGGTCATCCTCACTGATCTGGGGAGTAACGGCCATGGTGAAACCCACGGGCACAGTATGCACTTCACTGGTGAACGTAGGTGCGATAGCCGGACTGGTTGCCGTGGCCGGAAAGCCCGCTTCTACCTCGATGGTGAAGTAGATGCGATTGTCTACGACTCGCAGCATGGCGGTCTGATTATTCAGCGCCATCAACTTGGGGCTGGAGAGTACACGCAGATCACCAAACTGGTTTAGTGCCCGAATCGTCGCGTTTATGGCATCGGGGCCCGCGCTCTTATCGATAGTGAGAATATTCGTTGGTGCGGTGTCCAGATTCAACCCAGTGAGGTTCTGGTTAAAGCTGATCTGACCACTATCCCGGGCCAGTGCCGACCAATCCACGCCTGCCTGATAACGATCACCAAGGTTTACTTCCACCACAGTGGCTTCAATCATGACCTGGTACAGTGACCGGGTTCGAACGCTTTCGATGAAGTCATAAATAGCCTCGTGTTCCCGGTTGGTTGCTCGAACCGATACCAGACCACTCTCGGGACTAACCACAATAGAGCTTGCCGCCTGCTCATCGTCACCACCTTCGCCCAGTAGCGTAGAAAGGTTGGCACTCAGGGTGTCCCAGAAAGCATTGGCTGTCGATTGGGCGAGCAAGGTAGTGGAGTTATTCCCCTCTTCTCCGCCCGTATCATCGCCAATACCGCCGGTCACTGCAGTGGACACGCTTACCTGGGATTGCGCGCTGCGTGACATATTCACGTAGTCGATTCGGTAATTGCGCCACACTGGCAAATCGGGTTGTACGATCAGGTAGTCTGCGCGATCGAATGACCAGGTGATGTCCACCTGACGTGCGATGCGTTCCAGAATTTGAGGCAAAGTCTGGTCGATTGCATTAATGCTGACTGCACCGGCCACGGTATTGGGCACGTCGATATTGATTCCCGCATCCCGCGCCATGGCGAAAAGCAACTCACGAACATCCACGTCCTGCACAACAACAGAATAGAGTTCCAGGGGCGCTTCTTGCTGCGGCGGCGTGAGTAGTGGAATAGTTTGTACGATCTCCGGAATTTCTGCGTCTTCGGCGGTTGATTCCGGAGCCGTGATGTGGCGGTTCTCTACTTCGAATTCAGCGTTAATCTGAGGCGGTGGCGCAGAGAGGTTTTGGCAGGACGAAATTCCCAACACGACCAGGATGGAAAAAAGGTTTTTGCCTGTTCCTGTAAAAGTCATTAACACTTACTCCATGATGAGTGCAGCCAATGAATTATTGGCATTGCACTCCACGCCGCTTAAGTTCTGCACGAACGGCTGGAAATCGAAAAATCGTGCAGGCAGTTCATTGATGTAGTTCTGGGCATGGCTGAGCCCGGGAAAAGCACCGTGTTTAATGGTCCAATAACTGTTGCCTTCAAATACCGAGATGCAAATGTAGGAATCATCCAGCAAATCAGCACTCTGCAATTGGGCGAGAAAGTTTTCCGCCGACGTCATATCCCCCATGTCACCAGACATGAACTGGATGGTGTAACCATTGGGGTCCGCCCGGTTGAGCCAGTCGATGGAAGGTTGTATGCGTTGCTGTGCGAGTTGCTTATCGATGATTTCGTTTAGCTCGAGTACAGCTGTCTTGTTGACTGCTTCATCATTCTCGGCGACTACGAGAGGTGTCTCTTCTTCAATCGAACTATCTTCAATCGAACTATCTTCAATCGAGCCATCTTCAATTGATCGATCTCCAATCGATCTACCTGCAACGGACACATCTTCCATCTCCACGTCTTCGGCTTCGATCTGGGCTGGTCCTTCTCCAATTTTACCGACCACCAAGTCTTTCCCCGCCTCCAACGCATTCGAATCATCGGGCGCTGCAGCCATTTCTTTCGCAGCAGTTTCTGTCAGAACAACAGGTGCCATTTGTAACTCTTCAGTTTCCCGTACCGGCTCAATCACCTGCTCAAACTCCACTCGCCCGGAAGGCGCTTGGGCATCGATCGGCTGCTCCACCGGGTCCACCGCCAGCAGGGGAACTTCCACAGGAATAACTTCCTCCCAGATCTGCTTCGCCTGCCCCGCAGTCACCGGCCAGAAAGCAAAACCCAATACAGCCATCGCCGCCAACGCGCTGGCGCCCACGAGCTTCAGCGAAGAAGAAAACGTTTTTAGCGCAAAAGACGAGTATTCACTGTCACGAATCGCCGCCATTACATGACGCCAGGTAACTACTGGTGGCACATCCGGCGACAGGTTTTCCGGAGACTCAAGTACATTGTCTGCAAATGCAGCCAGCAGGGCCTTATCGGCCAGAATATTGATGCGGCGAGTCAATCCACCGGACGCTCTGGAAAGCAACCACAGGGCGCTGGATGAAAACAATCTCGGGCATGGGCACCCCGCCGCGTCCAGGCGAAACCTGATGTAGTCAGCGGTCTGCTCCCGGGTTAGCGGAGTCAGATAAAAGCTGTGCGTTATTCGCTCACGAAGCTGACGAATATGTTTGGCGCTGAGATTTTTGTCTAACTCGGGCTGGCCAAACAGGATAATCTGCAGAAGCTTGTCCCGGTGAGTTTCCAGGTTACTGAACAGGCGAATCTCTTCGAGAGTCTCAAGGGGCATACCCTGGGCTTCTTCGATGATGACCAACACCTTGCGGTTTTTGCCGTGCTGGTCCAGCAGGTAGTCCTGCAACTGCTGCATCACCAGCAGCTTGGTGGTATCGCGCCGAATCGGGAGCTTCAACTCAAACGCAATAGCATAGAGAATATCGTCGGCGCTGAGATTGGGGTTGGCGAGGTATACCACCTCGGTGGTCTCCGGCAGGCGTTCCTCCAGCATGCGGCAAAGCATGGTCTTACCGCTTCCCACTTCACCGACGACTTTCAGTATCCCTTCGCCCGTTTCGATGGCATACAGCATGGCATCAAGGATTACACCGCGGCCTTCCGCCCCTCCCTCGTAGAAGAGGGAGGTATCTGGCGTGATGCGGAACGGATGTCGCGTCAGAGCAAAGTATTCCAGATACATTAATTCGAGCCTTTTAGCCGGAAACAAGTGTTTTGGGTATTAACAAGCCAGCACTAACGCCTGACAACGAATACCAGTATTAGTACTCATATCGGTCTTGAGGAGGGAAAATTGACGCTGAAATGCCAATTATTTAAAGAAAAGCGTAAATCTTTCGACTGCTAAAAATAATTCAGGGATTCAATCAGTTAGCTCTTCGCCGAAATGGAAATCCGGGAGCAATTCAGTCTCTTCACAGGCCGCAGCTACCCAGCTGTAAACGGCTCGATTCTGTGCCATGGTGCTCATGTAGTCTGAACAGAGCGGAGGGAGTTCCACACCATAGGTGCGAAAGCGCATGACGACCGGGGCGTAAAACGCATCGGCCATGGAAAAATCGCCAAACAGGTACGGCCCCTTATCTTGATTCGCCTGCAGCGCTTCAGTCCACAATGCTTCGATGCGGGCAATTTCAGACTGCAATTCGGCATCTATGGGAATTCGACGGCGAGAACGGCAGTTCATGGGCATCTGGTTGCGTAGCGCGAAAAACCCGCCATGCATTTCAGCACAGTAGGCCCGGCACAGACCGCGGCTTGCGGGATCTTCGGGGAGTGCAGGCATCTCCAGATAGCGGTCAGAGATGTATTCACAGATCGCCATGGAATCCCAGATCGTGAGATCACCATCGATAAGAACAGGTACCCGCAAGGTTGGAGAATACTCGGCAAGCTGTTGCCTGTAGTTATCAGTGAACAGCGGAATTCGGATCTCTTCAAAATCGATATCGAAATGGCGTAACAGCACCCAGGGCCGCATGGACCAGGACGAGTAGTTCTTGTTGCCTATTACCAGCTTGAGCATACCGGGGGTAGTTCCTTGTTCACTTGCCGGGAGCGTGGGACTATAACCCACTTGGAACCCACTTACCCAAAATAAGCACTACAGGAAGCCGCGGTGAGCACAAGCCGATTTGATGGCGTACTGGCGCCGGTTATTACCCCTTTCCAGGAAGACCTTTCACCGGATGCCAAGCGACTTGGCCGGCACTGCCAGTGGCTGGTTTCACAGGGTGCACGGCTGGCGGTATTTGGCACCAACAGTGAAGCCAACTCGCTGAGTCTCAAGGAAAAGCTGGGTTTACTGGACTCGCTCTGCGAGGCCGGAATTGACCCGGCAAAGTTGATGCCAGGCACTGGCGCCTGCGCCTTTCCCGATGCCGTCGAACTTACTGCCCATGCTGCGAAACTCAACTGTGGCGGCGTACTCATGCTGCCGCCTTTCTACTACAAGGGCGTGAGCAACGATGGCCTGTTCGCGTTCTTTGCCGAGGTGTTGCAGCGGGTTGGCGATGAGTCCCTGCAAATATACCTCTACCACATACCCCCGATGTCGGGCGTACCACTCGATACTACCCTGGTGGAGCGCTTGGCCAACGCATTCCCGGCTAACATCGCAGGCATCAAGGACAGCTCGGGTGACTGGAATAACACATTGGCGCTGAACGAACTGGGCCTCGATGATTTCCGGGTATTCTGCGGCTCCGAATCATTCCTGCTGCAAAACATGCAGGCTGGCGGTGCCGGCTGCATCTCAGCCACTGCCAACGTAAACCCACGTGAAATCAGGGGCTTGTATGACAACTGGCAGGCCGCCGATGCCCCACAGCGGCAGCAGCGACTGGACCAGATTCGCAGCATATTCCAGTCTGCCCCCATGATCGCCGCACTCAAGGCAGCCACAGCCCACTACAGCAAGGATTCCGCCTGGTTGAGAGTGCGCCCACCCCTCCTGCCGCTGGGCGCCGGGGAAATCGAACCATTGCTCGAAAAATTGGCGCTCGCCGACTTCCAAATGCCTGATATCTAGGGATTTTTCCAGGCCAAACTTGTAAAACTTGGTAACCTTTTGGCCGTAGACAAAGCCCCACCCATCAGTTAGCCTCGCTCCGTACCGTGGGCTTTTTACACGCTCTGATTGCACCTTGCGCAATGCGTGCCAAGTGATTGATTATTAACAATAAAAACATCACTGGTTTACTCACGGTACGGCACAAACTGAATTTTTCTTTTCTCAGTGAGGCGTAAAATGACAATAAGAGAGAAACTCCTGCACGGTCTCCTGGCGTCCCTGTTCCTCGCAAGCTCTGGCAGCTTGCTGGCACAAGACTCCATCGAGTGGTTCAGCCTGGGTAATGACCTTGGCAACACTCGCTACACCGAGGCCAGTGAAATCAACTTCGATAACTTTGACGAACTGGAAGTCGCCTGGGAATGGGATGGCGCAAGCATGGGTGCGGTCAGTGGCCGCTCAACCCCCAGCTACATTAACGGCAAGCTGTACACCGTCGCCGGTGCTCGTCGTCACGTGGTTGCCATCGATCCCAAGACCGGTGAGACCATCTGGAGCTATCGCCTGCCTAACACCGGACGTTGGGAATACTCCATGCGCGCCGACTACGGTAAGGGCGTGGCCTATTCCGAGGTCAACGGCAAGGGCGTGATTTACATCACCACGCCAGGCTTCTTCCTGGTAGCGCTGGATGCAGAAACTGGCACTCCCCTGGAAGGCTTCGGTCAACCCGTGCCAGTAGACGGCTTCCCCGAATCGGGTGTGGTAGACCTGCTGGCCGACCTTGGCCACCCCTACGACCCCTATGAAGGTGTGCCGCTGGAAACCGGTTACATCACTTCTTCCTCCCCACCGGTTGTAGTTAACGATACCGTAATCGTGGGTAACTCTGCCGAGCAGGGCTATCACCAGTCCCGAATCGAAATGATTCCTGGCGACATCCTGGCATACGACAAGGCTTCCGGTGAATTCAAGTGGAAGTTCAACGTGATTCCACGTCCCGGCGAATACGGTCATGAGACCTGGGAAAACGACGCCTGGGAATGGACCGGTGACGTCTCGTCCTGGGCTCCCATGTCCGTAGACGTGGATGCCGGTCTGGTTTACATCCCGACCAATGGCGCAACCATCGACTACTACGGTGGCTTCCGTCCCGGTGACAACCTGTTTGGCACAAGCCTGATCGCATTGGATACGGAAACCGGCGAGCGGGCCTGGCACTTCCAGATGGTGCACCACGACATCTGGAACTACGACAATCCGCAGGCGCCAATCATCATGGACCTGGATGTTCCTGGACAGGGTCGCGTTCCTGCGATCATGCAGGCAACCAAGCAGAGCTTCGTGTATGCCTTCAACCGCCTGACCGGTGAACCCATTTGGCCGATTGAAGAACGTCCCGTTCCTCAATCCACGGTACCTGGCGAAAAACTGTCAGCTACCCAGCCATTCCCCACCAAGCCTGCACCGTTCGATATTCAAGGTGTAAGCATCGATGACCTGGTGGACTGGACTCCGGAAATTCGTCAGCAAGCCATCAATGGCTATGCCGACTACATGATGGGCCCACTATTCCTGCCACCAATCCAGCGTGGACATGAATCCGGCAAGCGTGCCGCCATGTTCTGCCCGGGCGGCGGCGGTGGTGCCAACATCACAGCACCTTCTGTTGCTGACCCAACTACCGGCATCCTGTACGTGTCTTCCCATACCGCCTGTAGCGCCGTGCAACTGGTGCCAGGTGAAGAGGCAGACCTGCAATACGAATTGCCAACGGGTACGACCTATGCACAGTATGCCAATGGTCCAGGTGCAGGTTCTCCTCGCCACCCTGCTGGCATTCCTATGTACAAACCACCCTACAGCCGTATTACGGCAATCAACATGAACACGGGTGACCACGAGTGGATGATCCCGACTGGCGAGACTCCAGCCCGTGTACAGAATGTGATTGATGAACTGGGTGTGGATGTGGACAACACAGGTACTGGCGCACTGGTACCCATGGTGATCACACCAAATATGCTGGTTTACTCCGATAGCGCTTCAGACGGCACACCAATGCTGTACGCCATCAACAAGGCAACCGGTGCAACCGAAGCGGAAATCGAAGTACCCGATCGCAACCGTTACGGTATGAGTAGCTGGGTCCACGATGGACACCAGTACATCATCCTGCAAAGCGGTTCCAAGCTGACTGCCATGGCTCTGCCTGCAGCACAGCCAGGAGGCGCAGCGCACTAACTTTCTTAGTTAGTCGAAAAAACGAAAGCCCGGCCATGGTGACATGACCGGGCTTTTTTATGGTTCTTCGCGAATATGCGGGGAATCGCATCTATTTAGTGTTCATGGGCGATTAGGTGAGCCCCTTCTGTCCGGCGCGGCCACAGTTCAAAGTAGCCCCAACTAATCAGATGGCAGAATCAGAGCCTGCCATCAGTTCCCGGAAAAGCGCGATGAACCATTTTTATTCAACAAACTCTTCCGCGTTGGCTTGCATAGGCAACCGCGGGATAACTGGTCAATAACATCACCGAACGATCTATTTTCAAGTCACATCGAACATACAACTAGCCGACTGCAAAGACACAGAAATGTGCGCAATCAGCCTGGAATGCCGTCGACTGGGTCGTTGTGAATTTCGCCAGATGCTGCACTTCTTTTTCCAAACGATACATTCGTTACGAATAGCAGTAAGCACCACCAGAACCACCTGCAAGAGGTGTTACTGTGGCTAATCCAGCGAGAAACGGTGAAAGAGGTTGAACTGCACTTGCCCTTTGCTCACGTCGTCGGTGTCCTGATGCATGTAGCCGAACTGGAGGCGCACGTTGTCAGTCACGCTATAGCCCATTGCGAGATAGGCGCGATTACGATCAAAATGGTCAACACGGCGACCATTGCCGATGCCTTGATCGAGGTTGACAAAAATCTCGTTATAGAAAGAGAGATAGACAGCACCTTCACCCAGATCGTTGCGATTAAACGGGTAGTTGGCCGCGAGGAAATAACGAGCCCGGTTGCGTCTGTCCTGTCCGTCCACATCGCGCTGTTCCAACCGGAAACGATGAGTCAGAAGTAACTTCTCACCCACGCGCTGTGGTATCAGCGCTTCCTGATAGAGTCTATGCTCGCGGCTCTTGCGGGCACTGGGGCCAAACGTACCGCTTTTAATGTTCGCGTAACCAAACGTATAAGTGTTGTTGGAGCCCTCCGGCGACCAGGTCAACCCACCGCGGATAAGGAGTTGTTCGAGGTCTCCACCCAGGTCCCAATTACGGTGCTGGACGTCTCCCTGGAATCCAAAATTGCTCTGGGGCAGTCGGGTGTTCCAGAAGTACATATACCAGGCACCCATCTGGTCTTCGTCGAATTGCCCATAGGAAAACTGTGAAAAGGTGGCGACAGCCAGTGATAACAACAGGGTACAAGAAAACTTATTCATCGATGCCCATACTCTTTCAATGCAAGCAGTAAATTTAAGTTAAAGAATTACTAAACAAGTCTAGCATTTCAGATTACGGTATTTATTCGGCCTCAGATCAGTTGGCATCAAGGCGCGACAGGACGCGAGCAGACAAATGAACTGCAAGCTGGATAAATGAAGATAAGCTGCATGTTTTGTGGACAGGAACGTGACAGCTTAGTGCCTCTATCGAGCAATAGCACTCAGATTCCGTGCTTGTAGTGCCCAGTTGCTTTAGCCAACAACAACTGTTGTGCTTGCTCACTAGTCCCCGCCATCTTTGCCAGGAGCTTTTGCGCTTCAACACCCCTGATGATAGTCACCACACGATAGTGATGCGCGATGTGAACTTCGCCGGATTTTGTTGCCCGATAGCTAAAGGGGCAGTCTTCCAACTTTTTTCTGGCATCGATCACTCATCGACCCCAACAACTAATTGGAACCATAGATAATGCTGGAACTGGAACTGGGTGTATCCAGTGTGGTGGGTTGTCCGCTAATAAGCTCGTAAACGGTTCTGCAGGATCGTTTACGAATATGGCTGCCAGTATTCACTTGCTCAGTACAGAAAATCTGATCCATTGCACTAACGGAGCGATTGTATTCGAAGAGCTCAGCTTCTGACATGCGTTCGAAATTCCTGTTGTCCTGAGCGACGCACGCTACGAGCAATAGTAGAGAGAGTAGGAACAGGTTTTTAATCTTCATGACTCACCTTCGGAGGGCTATTGGAATTTCCATTCAGCCCGGTTCTGATTATTTAAACTCAATCGTCACCGCTCGCGGCGACCCCATCACGGCCTTCTCCGCTCGCACGGTACCAGCCCGTATAAAACGCGCATCACCTATCGCGTAGGCTTCTGTAAGAGTGACGCCACTTTCAAATGTGTATTGCAGAATGCCCGGTTCGCTGAAGACCTGTACGGCATCTCGCTGATAGGTAAGCAACTCTCCTTCGCTACCTTTGTCCCAACCATGCACCCACTCGGAAACACGGTCATTGTCGATTGCCAATTCGGCTCCCTCTCGCGGAAATGCGGCTTCGGTACCGGGCGCGACTCGTTCACTACGACCCAGGGATTCCTTGATGTCGAACATGATCGCCCAGCGCTGTGGTGCCTCTTCCGGGAAACCTATCATCTCTTCCTTGTGGTGTATTTGTGCCGGCTGATAGTAGGGTCGCGGAATATCGAAAGGTTCACTGGGTGGATTCACCGTGCCATCCGGGCGAGTAATTCGGATAGGGCCATAGCGCAAATAAACCGCTGCCATATCATAGCGATGGCGATGAAATGGCTGTTCTATTCCCCGCAGCCATGTCACATCCCAGGCAAACACCCGGTCATTCTCGAATAGCGTGCGCACGCCAATGCGAGGATAGGCATGGGGCAGCTCTTCCTCGGCGAAGACCGGCAGGGTCGGCATGCTGAGTGAGGCAATGAGTGTCGTAAGCAGTGCAATCCTTGTTGTTTTCATAGTGGCACCATCGGCAGCTGAACTGGTCGTATCTGAACGGACAGTATAACTGGATGTAGCAGGACTTTCCTCCCTCTGCCATCGCCACCTGTTGCATCTAAATCCCTCAATTCACGGGCTTCACAGAACAAGTTGATCGACTCCGAATTTGGTGTAGACTGAAAGGCGTAATCTCAATCCACAACACTCCAGCCGTACGGGTACCTGGAGTCCAATTACCGCGCTGCCCAGGGCAGGTACAGGCAGTCGGTAGTGGTATTGGCGTACTACCTGGTCCCGCACTGCTGTCTGTGCAACACAGAGGTAGTATTGTTATGACCGAATTCGCCATAAAACACCGCCTACCCGATTTTGACGAAGTATGCCTCTCACCCAGGGAAATTCAGACTCGCCGCATTGAGCTGAAAGAGCTTTGGCACTGTTTGCGCCTGGGATTTGCCGACTACGGGCTCAACTTCGGCACACTCTTCACGCTCTTCGCCTTTTACTTTATTGCGGCGCTGATGGTTTCCTTGTTCGCTACCGATCAGGCGATCTGGTATCTGGCCTTCCCCATGGTAGCAGGGTTCAATCTGTTAGGCCCCATCATGGCTACTGCATTCTTCGAAATGAGCCGGCAGAAAGAGGCGGGCAAGACACCGAATTGGCGCTCAGCTTTCCGCTTTATTCATTCCTATTCCTTCGCGGCTATTCTCGCGCTGAGTGTATTAATGATGGCGTTGTACTTGGGCTGGCTCAGTGTGGCCGAGGTAATCTACTTTGGTACGTTCGGTGATCAAACCCTGACTTCGTTTGGCGAGTTCTTCAATCAGCTATTCACAACCAAGCACGGCAATGCCTTGTTGGCTTACGGAAACCTGGTCGGATTCCTGTTTGCTTTCGCCGCACTGACACTTTCGGTAGTGGCTTTCCCACTGGCTCTGGATAAACCTGTGACCACGATTACTGCTATCACCGTGTCCATCAGAGCGGTGACTTCGAATCTGTATGTGATGGCGGTCTGGGGTCTGGTCGTTGTGGGCATGCTATTACTGGGCGCCCTGTTCTTCCTGATCGGCCTGGCAGTGGTGTTACCCGTACTGGGGCATGCCACATGGCATCTGTATCGGGCGCTGGTGGAAAAATAGAGTCTATTAGCGGCGCAGGGTTTCTAGCGCGAAATCCAGCGCTTCTTCTGCAGAGGTTTCGTGATCAGGGCGCACACCAACGTATTGCCAGTTGGAATTGGTAATCGCATCGATAGATCTGGCTACAGGAACTGCCAGCATATAATGCGGATACAGCCGGACATTGTCGAAGACATGCGCGCCACCATTGGTACGTTCTCCTGCCAGGGTGGCGCGCTTTCTAACCTGTAGTGCATAGCTGAAAGCTTCTGCAGCAGAGAACGTACCATTGCTCAACAAGATAAACACTGGCCGATCATCACCGTAGTGAGGGCCATCGATTGTGCCAAGCGTTCCATAACTTTCGATTTTCACGGGTTGTCGGTATTGCAGGCTGCCTACCGCTGTATTAAGCGGCAACAAGTAACTCAGAAAAAGCGATACCATCTCTGGACTACCGCCGCCGTTGCGACGAAGGTCAATCACTAACGCATCGGTTGAGCGCACTGCAGTCATCGCTTCTGCCAGTAGCGCCTCTGACGAACCCGCTTCGTAGAAGAAATCTCGCAATTCGATATAGCCAATGTTCCCATCCAATACTTCAACTTCTCCGAAACCATAGTTACGGGCCCTTAAAAACTCTGCCTGCTGCTGGGCTTGTTCTGGAGTCGGTTCAAGGTAGTTGTAGTCTTCGGGTATTGCATCCACATGGTAGTTGACCCACAGGTGAAGGTCAGAGATGACATCGAGAATCCCGGTGATGCGGTAGGCAAGAATCTGCGGATCATCGATAGCATCGAAGTAGCCGGTTTCCAGCCGGTGGTTTAGTTCATTGACAGCAACTTGCGCCCTGTCTGCATAAACATAACGTTCCAGTAAGATTGTGGAGATATCTGAGATAAGTTGTGTTTTGAACTCCTTACCCGGGAATTGTTCTGCAGCCTGCACCCTGGTTGCCAATAACAGGAATAGCAGCAATGCGGCGAACAAAGTGACAATGAATTCAGCTTTATTCTGCATGCTTTGTCCAGACTTGCTATTCACCAGCTTACCTCATCAATTGATACACCGACGTAGCGGGAAGCATTTCTTGCGCCGAACCCATACCGTCAACGATGCCTGGGTAATCCGCTCTGTATTTTTCCTGATAGGCCTCGATCACGGCTAATTGACCCTCTGTC
The DNA here is from genome assembly GCA_965227635.1 of uncultured Pseudohongiella sp. Lineage (GTDB taxonomy): Bacteria > Pseudomonadota > Gammaproteobacteria > Pseudomonadales > Pseudohongiellaceae > UBA9145. The sequence continues at coordinate 190,702 of OZ245763.1, forward strand.
ATGCGTTGGGCCATCAGCGTATAAGTCGATCCTTCCATGCGCAGATTAACAGGACCGCCTTCACCGAGCATCGACACCCATCCGCTGTCGTTACTACCCATTACGTAAAGCTGATTATCTAGCTGCACAAGCCAGATGATAACAACACGGGGAATCGTACCGCCTACTCGCAGCCGCACCTCATCCAGGTCACTCGTGTCTGGCCACACGGCAGGGGTGTCCGTAGCTGTGCCGCCGATAAAGAACCCCGGTAAGGGGCCAATCGGCGCCAGGGTGATCAACAATGCCGCGGCCAACAGGAAGGCTGTAGCGACTGTCTTGGCCATTTTATTGGTTCGAGCTGTTGTCATAGGTCTATTTAGATCCTTGGTCTGCTTCTGAATCCCTCAGGAAGCGCGAGAGGGTTTCGATATACCGTTCTGTCTGCCTGCTCATCGTGCCATGCGCGGCATCGGGAATGATTTCTACTCGGGCGCCATTGATGAGTGATTGAAACTCTCTCATTCTTTCCGGTCGGGCTTCATCGTACTCCCCAGCCATCAACAATACTGGCACGTCAATCTCACCGAGCCGTGGCGTAAGATCAAAATCCACCAGGGTACCGGTGGCATTGAATTCTGTATTACCCCACATGTATTCGTATATCACGTTATTGCTGTTGGCACCGGCACAGGCCTCAAGCGGCGCCTGCCGCTCGCCTCCCCGCACATGACGTCGATAGAATTCTTCCGTGGCAGCCTGGTAGTCCTCGTGATCGAGCGTGCCCGCCGCTTCATGTTCATCCAGCGCTTGCTGCATCTCTGCAGGTAGCAGGGCACGCAGGGCGTTAGCGTCTTCCATCCAGGCTGGTGAACTCAATAGCGGTGAAGACAGTGTCAGGGAGACGATACCTTCCGTGCCTTTTTCCAGCACATAAGCCGCGGCCAGTGCTCCGCCCCAGGAATGGCCCAGCAAGTGCATTTGCTCCAGACCCAGTTCATAGCGCAGTGTATGCAGGCCCTCTACGAATCGATCTACTGTCCACAGCGTCATGTCATCCGGCCGTCCGGACCTGCCTGAACCTAACTGGTCATAGCGAACCACTGGGCGTTCAGCACCCATGGGAGCGAGCCGGGTGTAACCACAGGACGTACCGCCCGGGCCCCCATGCAATACAAGCAGTGGGATACCATCCCCCTCGCCCATGATTTCATACCACACCGGGCCGCCGGGAACTGCGACAAAACCCTGTCCGGCCTCTAAAGCCAGCGCACGAGGTACGTGGATTGCACAAACCAGCAGTAAAAAGACGATTAGTTTCATGATGCCGAGAGTACTGCATTTCAGACGCCAGACCCTAATTTTCTGCGGATAACGCACTAGGCAAGATTATGGTCAGGACCTTGGGATTTGGGTAGCATGAGCTACAGACTTGAAATACCTGCCCTGACGGAGTGGAGCTAATGCTATCCCGAATCCTCAATGCCCCCGGTTATATCGCTATCGGTGCGATGGCACTTCTTCTCGCATCCCCACAATCCTCGCTCGCACAAGCGATGTCGACGCTGGAGATTGTCAACGTCATTAACGAATACCGCGCCGAACGGGAACAGCGCATAGTGCAGGACTTCGCCGAGTTACTCGCGTATCCCAATGTTGCTACCAATCTGGGCGACATGGCGGCAAACGCGGAACACATCACGGGCCTGCTGGAATCACGAGGGTTCTCGACCCAGGTGCTGCAATCGGGAGGTGCACCCTATGTCTATGCAGAAATGCTGACTCCGGAAGCGGAGGAGACCTTGCTGATCTACGCTCACTTTGATGGTCAACCGGTGCAGGTGGAAAACTGGGCCTACCCCCCCTTCGAACCCACCCTGTTAGACGCGCCGTTACAGGATGGCGGGCAGCCCATAGACATGGACAGCGTCACTGGCGCCTTCGATCCGGAGTGGCGCATCTATGCCCGCTCCGCCGGTGACGACAAGATGCCAGTGATTGCCATGATTCATGTACTGGATGCGCTGCGTGCCAACAACGTCGAACTATCAGTTAACCTGAAACTGTTGCTGGACGGCGAAGAAGAACGCGGTTCCCCTACACTGGGACAGGTCATAGACGACAATCCCGGCTTGCTGGATGCAGACCTGCTACTGTTCTGCGATGGCCCCATGCATCAATCGCGGCGTGCGCAACTGGTGTTCGGTGTGCGTGGCGGACGCACCCTTGACATAACAACTTACGGCGCCAATCGCCCACTGCATTCAGGGCACTACGGTAATTGGGCACCAAATCCAATCATGCAGATGGCCTACCTGCTCACCAGCATGCGCGACGAATCTGGTCGCATCCTTATCGAGGGATACTACGACAACGTGGCCACGCTCAGCGAATCGGAACGCGCCGCCATCGATGCCATGCCGAATATTGAAGAACAACTCAAGGATGAGTTAGCGGTACATACACCGGAAGGGGCCGGAACCCGCATCGAAGAACTGGTCACCCTGCCCGCGTTCAACGCCAGAGGTATCAGTGGCGGCGGCGTGGGTAGTCAGGGGCGAAATATCATTCTCTCAGAATCCACCGTGTCACTTAACCTGCGTCTGGTACCCAATCAGCAACCGGAACGCATTCGCAACATCATCGAAGCGCACATCAAAGGGGAAGGCTACACAATCGTCTACGACGACCCAACGGATGCCATACTGCGAGACAACCCGAAAGTAGTAAAACTGGATTGGCGTGGAAATGGCAGCTCCGGTCTACGCACTTCCATGGACGCGCCGATGTCGCAAAGACTCATAGCGCTGATGCGGGAAATGACGGCCGACCTGATCCTCACCCCCACGATGGGTGGCGGTCTGCCCCTCAATGCCTTTGCTGACCGCATGGAGATTCCTATTATCGTATTACCCCTGGCGAATCACGATAACAACCAGCATGCGGAAAATGAAAACCTCAGGCTGCAAAATTTCTGGGATGCCATGACGGTGTATGGCGTCTTGCTGGCGCGGTTTGGTCAGCGTTAATCGGTAACATCATCGTTTGTCTGGCGCGTAAAACCAGCAGTCAGCCTTGGTCACGCTTGTCGTGATTGCTGTTTTTACGGGTAACGCTAAGCCAGTCGATGACCACACCGGAAACAGCATTAAAGCGTGCCACCCGAAAAATCACCTCCAGCACCTTTGGCCGGCGGCGAATATCAGCTTCATGCAGGCGCGGCAAGAAACCCAGTGCCACGGCAGTCCGGATAAGCGCCGAGGTAATAAATACCAGATAGAGCGCAGAGCGAGGCTCCCACAGACCGGCAATGGCGTCGGCAATTAATGGCGTATAGGTAGCCAGATATCCTCCACTCAGCCCACCCAAAAAAACCAGCAAGGCATGGCTTCCGGATTGAACAGCAGCGTAGAGCGCGAAGTTTGTATGATGGGGCCGAATATCGTAGAGATAGTTCGACGTACTCAAGGTGAAACCGCTCCAGGCGATTCCCGACACAACCTGCACCATCAGGATATGGCTGAACTGCGGCGAGATAAGCCACAGCAAGGGAACAACCGGCAATAGGCAACTTGCGATAAGCATCACCAGTCGATTACCAAAACGATCGGAGAATGTTCCCCAGAAACTCAACATCACAAATTGTGTTGCGATCGAAGTCATACAACTGATGCTGAATTGCAGGTAACTGAACTCCAGGTCTCGCAACTGATAGACGGCGAAGAATGGTGCGGAAATAGCGGAAGCGCCCTGCATGCTCGCTACAAACAGGCTGTAGTTCCGAAACGCCGGATCTTTCAGGGACTCCCCGATATGCCGCCAGCTATCCCTAAGGCGCATGTTGTTGCGACCGGCATCCGGATGCGGATCATGCATTTTACGAAACAGCACACTGGAAAAATAACGGCCAGTGGCCGCGGCAAAAAACAGGAAGGCAAATCCCATCCAGGCCAGGTTTCGCGCCTCACCAATGGACAGGACTGTACCGCCTACCAGGAACACCAGCAGCGACGTTGCCATGGTGAGTCGGGTGCGTGTCGCGAAAAATATCCCGCGACGGGATCCGGGTACCAGCCCACCCATCCAGGCTCGCCAATGGGGCTGAATGGTGTTGGTACAGGTGAAATAGACGATGGCCAACAGGATAAGAACAGGGACTCCCCGCGCATCAATCAATCCTGTGCCAAACAGCAATGCCAGCACGCCCATGCCAGCGACCACCAGGCTTTGCACCAGTGCTGTATAGATAACCAAGGGTTTGCGCGTTACATGGTTTCCCATCCATACCGACACTATCTGCGATAAGGCACCAAACAGTTGAGGCAAAGCCGTCAACCACCCGATCTGGACGGGGCTTGCCTGTAGGTAAATTGCGAACGCGTTGAGAAAGTTGTCACTGGTGCCGGTCATGGTCGCCGAAGCGGCGGCTTCCTGTTGCGAGAAGCGCAGCGTCTGCCGCAGGCGCGAACGCTTTTCGCGAGGATCCTGCTCCCTGTCACTCACTTCCATATCAGCCGCCATCACAACGCCTAGTTGACGTTGATGATCTCGATGCGATTGCGTGGCTTGATTGAATAGAAATCGAGCCTGCGGTCGCGAAGTGGTTTCACAGACCCAATATCCCTGGCCTGGGCCAGGTCGTTCAAATCGAGTTCCGCAATCGTGACGGTTTCAGAGGCCGCATCTGCCTCGCCCATGGTGCCATCGGAAGGAAAGGCGATGTCGCATGGTGTACACACGGCAGCCTGGGAATAGTTGACCAGGAAATTCCTGACCCGTGGCAGATTGCCGATGCAGCCCGTCATGACCACATACAGCACATTTTCCACGGCCCTCGACTGCGCACAGTAACGCACACGCATATAGCTGTTTCTCTCATCCGTTGCATAGGGCAGAAACAAAATCTCCACTCCACGCAGGGCTACCAGCCTGACCAGTTCCGGAAACTCGATGTCATAACCCAACAGGATACCGATGCGTCCCAGCGGCGTATCAAAGACATTAAGCTTATCCCCTGCCCTCATACCGTAGTAGTGACGCTCGCTATCGGAGATATGAAATTTGTCTTGAGTGTGACATTGGCCAGAAGGCGTAAAGAGATGCCCCGTGTTGTAGAGCAATCCTTTTCTCAGCACAGGATGGGAACCCCCAACAATATAAAGGCCGTATTCAGTCGCAAATTGCGTGAACATGTCGACATACTGGCGATGGTAGCTGGCCAGCTCTCGCACGGCCTGTTTCGAATCCAGTTCTGCAGGCAGGAAACTGAACAACTGCGCGGTAAACAGTTCTGGCATCAGCAGGAAATGGCAATGGTATTCATCTGCCGTTTCCACAAAAAATCTTACCTGTTGTTCCAGCTCTGACCACTCACTGATATGCCGCATCTGGTATTGCGCCGCACATACGCGCACCTTGCGCACGGTGCGACGCAAGGGAGCCGCGGCGATCTGGTGTTTGTCCGAATTGAACTCCGGATTGTCCATGGTAAGAAAGGTCGCATAGTTCATGCTCTCTCTGTCGTTAAGATAGGCATAGTGCACGCTGGGCACTTCATAGCCAGCTTTCAAGTGTGCACTCAGGGCCATGTCTTTCAACTTGCCCTGCTTCACCTTCTCAATATACTGCTCAGCGCTCATCTTGCTGGCATGTTTCGCATAACCCGGGATACGACCTCCCGCCACCATGCGACGCAGGTTATATTTTTTCAGCAACGCTTTGCGCTTTGCATACAACTTTGAGGCAATCTCCCGACCTCGAAAATCCGGGTGCACGGCAATATCCGATCCGTACAAGGTATCGCCACTGGGGTTGTGGGTGCTGAACGTGCCAACGCCAGTAATTTCATCGTAGGAGTACCAGGGCGAATCGTCATCAATCTGCACGATCAGTGATGTGCAATAGCCCACGACTCGACCGTCTATTTCTGCAAGGTATTGCCCCTCTGGGAAGGCTTTCATCTGCATCAGCAGTTTTCTTTCATCGACCAGGCTTTCCCGCGCGATCCGGGGATAGGCAGCATTCTGGCATTGCAGAATCGCTGGAAGGTCTGACTTGCGCCACCTTCGCACTTGCACGTTATTTGTATCGAATTTATGTGGCATGGGACGATCAGTCATGAAATGATAAGGTCATTCTAAAAGGCCAGTCCAAACCAGCCCGTGATAGCTTACCTGCTATCATACCGCTGTGGTCGGGGATACAAATAGCATTTTTGAATCCCGAGGAACCATTCAATACTTGTGGGAAGGCAGAAAGTTCTTCGACAGGACAATGGAGTCATCGCGCTTGCCAATCAACCTGCATCTCAACTCCCACTTTTTTAGTCACTCGTCTGATCTTCGCTTGCGTGCAGGCATCACGCTGTTCATTTTTCTGTTGAGCAGTGTGCTTTGCAGTAATTTGCTTGCAGCCGACAACGACTATCCTCACCAGCAAGAACCCATCGGGACGGTACGCCAGATCTATGATGGCAAGTTACTTCCGGATCTTCGAATAAATACTTTTCGCAATATACATCGTCTGTTTCCCGTGCGTACGGTCGAGCGCGGCCCCCAAGCCACTGCCTTCGACTACGCTTTACGCTCGCTGGATGATTTCTCAATGAACTGGAATGGAAGCGACTTCGACCTCATCGATGTCATCACCCTGAATCAGGTGCAGGCAATAATGGTAGTCAAAGACGGCGAAGTGCTTATGGAGGAGTACTTCCATGGTAATTCCGCCGAGACACACTGGATGTCCATGTCCGTGGTAAAAACAATCACCGTCATGTTGATCGGTGCCGCGCTGGAGCAGGGACATATCGCCAGCCTGCAGGACCCGATCTCCCGTTACCTGCCCGAACTGAATAACACGGCCTATGCCGAAGTCTCGGTTGAGCAAGTCATTGCCATGACCACGGGCGTCGACTGGAATGAAACCTATACCGATCCGGAGTCCGACCGGCGGAAAATGCTGGAAGCCCAGATTGCCATGGAACCCGGCGCCATACTGGAGCTTATGGGACAGCTGCCCCGCCATTCACCCGCCGGCACTCGCTGGAACTATAATACCGGTGAAACCCATATTGCCGGCGCCCTTGTGCAAGCGTCAACGGGTCGCTGGTTAGCAGACTATCTGTCGGAAGTACTGTGGCAGCCGCTGGGCATGGATTCCGATGCCAGCTGGTGGCTGGAATCCGAGGAGGGACTGGAGTTTGGCGGCAGTGGCCTGTCAGCAACCCTGCGGGACTACACCCGAATCGGACTGTTTCTGTTGAACGAAGGGCGCATTAACGATCAACCGGTCGTCCCAGAGGGTTTCGTAGCCAGAGCCAGTGCGCGCAATATTGTCAGCGGTGAAGCAGTAGAATATGGCTATGGCCTGTGGCCCATGCATAACAATGCCTACTCCGCCATTGGCATCTTTGGACAATATATCTTTGTGGATCCCGATCTGGACCTCGTAGTGACAATCCTGTCCGCACAATCGAAACCCGTAGGGCGCGCTGGTGTGGATGAGTTTGCGTTTTTCGAAGCCCTATCGAATTACTTCGATGCACACTGAACTTGAGCCAATTCCTCGCTAGCAAACCCGGGACTTGAAATGATTGTGAGAATAGCCGCGGTGCAATACCTGCTCCGCCAGATAAATGATTGGGATGGTTTTGAAAATCAGGTGCGTTTCATTATGAAAAGCGCCGGGGACTACAAACCGCATTTTGTGTTGCTGCCGGAAATATTCACTACCCAGCTCTTGTCGTTCATGGATACGACCGACGTGAGCAAAGCTGTTCGCAACCTTCATCACTACACGGATCAGTACAAGGCGCTCATGCAGGAGCTGGCCACCACGTGGAATGTTCACTTGATCGCCGGCAGCCACCCAACCTTGAAAGAGGGAAGACTATTGAATACCGCCTATTACTTCACACCGGGCGGTGAAGTCTTTGAACAGGACAAGCTGCATCGCACCCGCTGGGAGAGAGAAAAATGGAATACGGATGCCGGTGATCATCTCAACTTGTTTGATACCCCATTCGGCAAGATCGCCATCCTGATCTGCTATGACATTGAGTTCCCGGAACTGTCCAGAATGGTCAGTGAAGCTGGCGCGGATATCCTCATGGTGCCGTCCTGCACGGATGATAGACAGGGCTTCCTGCGTGTGCGCTATTGTTGCCACGCGCGCGCTATTGAGAATCAGGTCTTCGTCGCAATGACCAGTACGGTGGGGAATCTGCCCGTGGAAGGCCTGGGACTTAACTATGGGCAGGCGAGTATTATTACCCCGTCAGACTTTTCCTTCGCCAGGGATGGTCTGGCAGCCGAGGGCACGCCAAATATTGAGCAGATTGTGGTTGCAGACGTGGACCTTAATGACCTGCTGAGCAACAGGGAAAACGGAACCACCATTCCCCTCTACGACAAGCGCAAAGACATCTATGAGAATCCGGTGCAGGTAATTTCGGTGGCTGGATAAGCTGTTGCCTGACTCACTTCAGGCAGGTGTCAGCCTACCAATTCAGGCGCTAACGGGTTCATCCACGGAGTGTATGGCAGGCCCTGCTTCGAAGGGCATGATGAGCAAGTAGGAAGCCAGCGCACAAGCCAGGGACCACAGATAGGCAGATTCGTTCTGGAATCCATAACTCAGTAGACCGTAGGACAGCATACCCACCACCATGGACGTTCCCGCCGCCACCTTTCCTCCCCTGGAATGGGTCAAGCCAAGCAGACAGCAGGTAAAAATCCCGGCCGAACCAAATGCCGAGGCTTCCTCGACGAGGCCAATGACACTGTCGGCACTCATCGCCAGCCCGTAGGCGATCAATCCGAAGGCGGCAACTGTAAGCCTGGAAATGCGCACCCTGGCAGCATCGCTTCTTGCATGAAGTATGGGCAACAGCATGTTATGGGAAGCCAGCGCCCCCGCAGCCAACAGAGCACTATCCACGGTAGACAGAATGGCAGACATCAGAGCACCGGCGAAGATCACAAACAACGCAGTCGGCAGGTAGGTCTGCGCCAACCTTGGCAGCAGTTGCTCCCCATCAGCCAATCCCGGAACCAACTGCGGCCCAATCATTCCGAGAAAAACCGGCAGCAAGCCTACGACGATGTACAGTGATGCACCTAGCAACACTGACTGTCGAGCCGCATTTCCCGAGCGGCTGGCGAGAACTCGTGAGATCAATTCGGCCGTAAACAGAGAGCCGATAATTGGGATCGACCAGTCATTAATCACACCAAACCACGTTTCATTTTCCTGACGCAGCTGGATTCGTTCCATGCTGAACCCGGCTTCCAGCACGTTGGTGTCCGGCAGGTTGAAACAGACGACCACGACCAGGAGCAGCAGGCCAAGTATCAATACAATGCCCTGGACAAAATCAGAGATGACGTCTGCCAGAAAACCCCCGAGGGACGTATAGGCGATCACCATCGCGGCCGCGAAGACTATCGATATCTCCAGCGCCAGGGTCGAAGCCGCAGAGAGCACATGACCGAAGGCGAGTATCTGTGCGGAAGCCCAGAGCACTGAAGCGGGAATCATCAGTGTCACGCCCAGCTTCTCAATGGCAAGGCCATAGCGGACCTTGAAAAAATCACCCAGGGTGGTGAGCTTGAGCGACCACAGCTTGCGCGCGAAAAAGAAGCCCATGAGGAGCATGCAGGTTGCGTAACCGAATGGGTCGATCCTGGCGCCTGCCAGCCCGTTCTCGTAGATGGCACCCGCTGCACCGATACAGGTCTCTGCCCCAAACCAGGTAGCAAAAACTGACATGGCCCCAAATGGCACACTGAGTTTCCGCCCTGCCAGCAGATAGTCTGTCTCATTCTTCAAGCGGCGCATCACCAGAAAACTGATGACAAGCTGCATCGCCACATAAAGCAGCAGGGAAACCAGTACCCAGTTAATTCCAGTATCCAATAGTTTGCACTTTCCGGTTTGCCAGACAGGAACGTCTGCTGGTCACTTGAAAGCCGAAAATATAGTGCAACATCGGGGACAGCACCAGAATTTAGTGACCGGCCACAATGCCCAGTTGCTCCCGCACGGGCCCTGAGCCTGAACGTGGCTGAGACCACGGGATGGAGTAAAAAACAGGCTCAAAAATAGTTGGTATTTGAATGAAAAAAATGTTGATACCGGGGGCAGTGAACTGTATAAAGCGCGCGTTGATGCCACGGACCTACTCCTTCCAGAGCCAGAATCGTCAGCCACCGGTTGTATTTTGTGTTCGCACTCTCAAATTAGAGGAGATTAGTGGCGATGCTTTACCCCAAGAAATTTGGTTCCAACCCCCTGTTTCCACAGGCTTCAGATTTTTGCGTGGTCTCCAAAGACCAGTCATCCGGATGCGGTGTACTCGCACTTCGCAGCTTCGCAGCGGGTGAACTGGTTGCTGTTATCAGTGGTGATATCGTTCCTGATATTCGGCAACACACCTTGCAGATCAGCGCCAACAAGCACTTGCTGGACCTGCACTTTACCGGCTACCTGTTGCACTCATGCTCCCCCAATATCTCCGTGGACATGCAGCGCATGACGGTAACGGCGTTGAAAGACATAGCCGCCAACACGTTCCTGTACATGGACTACGCAGAGACTGAAGAAGTGCTGTACCGGCAATTCCCCTGTAGCTGTGGCAGTGAAAATTGCCGTGGCTGGATCACCGGTAGCCTGGAAGTGCCCGTTGGCAGCCTGATTGAGCCGACCCCTGGCAGCGTGGAACTGGCCTAAGCCATGCAACCGCAACAACAGAACGTTGCCTACCTTACCTGGTGGCAAAGACCCGATCTTTGCTACCAACAAGGAGCGCTGACCTTTGCCGGGAACCCGGTCAGGGAACTGATCGCGACGCACGGCACACCCACGTTTGTGTATTCCCGGCAGCGCGTTGCCATCAATATCCAGCGCCTCAAAGAGGCGCTGGACGCTACCGGTCTCGCTGATCGCTATACGATTCTGTATGCCATGAAAGCGAATCGCTTCGCGCCGCTGTTGCAGTTTCTCAGTCAGCAGGGTTTGGTCGGTATTGATGCCTGTTCACCCAACGAAGTCGCTCACGCCGTTGCCTGCGGGTTTGAGCCTGACCAGATCTCATTTACCGCTGGCAGTCTGTCTCAGCAGGATGTAAGCCGCCTCAATGAGTTCGACGGCCTGTTCATGGACTGCGATTCCCTGCATGCCATCAAGACCTGGGGCCAGTTAAACCCCGGCAGCGAAATCGGCATCCGCGTAAACCCGGGACTCGGCGTAAACCGGGCGGGCAACGATCGCCTGCAGTATGCTGGCGATGTGACAACCAAATTCGGCATCTACAAAGAACAGTTCGCCGACGCGCTGGAATTGGCAAAACAGTATCAGTTGACTGTCAGCAAGATTCACTTCCATACCGGCTGCGGATTCCTGACCTCCGAACTCAATCAACTGGACCAGGTAATCACCGCCTGTCTGTGGTTTGTGGACAACTGCCCCACCGTAACACGTGTCAACGTAGGCGGCGGCCTGGGCGTGCCCCACGTTGCCAGCGACAATCCATTAGACCTGAGCAAATGGGCAGCGCTATTGGAAAAACACTTCGCAGCGCGCGACATTCACCTGGAAATGGAACCCGGCGAATACATCGTCAAGGACAGCGGTATATTGCTATTAAGCAAGACCTATCTGGAGAAGAAACGGGATACGCTATTCCTGGGCGTGGACGCAGGTTTCAACATCGCCCCGGAACCCGCCTATTACAACCTGCCGTTCCAACCCGTTTCGTTAATCGACCCCCAGGCCGATAACGCGACAACGCTGGAAAAAGTCATGGTGGTAGGCAACATCAACGAAGCACTGGACGTGTGGTACCAAGACGCCCTGCTTCCCGACATGAGTGAAGAGACACATCTGGTGTTGATCAACGCCGGCGGATACTCATCGTCCATGGCGTCCAATCACTGCATGCGCGGTGATTTCAATGAAGTACTGTTGGACCAAGTCTAAGCAGTCGACTGCCAAAATAATAACACCTCAGCTAATCTCGGTAGTAGCAGCGAGCGAGGGCTCGCAGGACGAGGCAAAAATTATTTTGGGACCAGGAGCTTACTAACAGTAAGTGACTGGTTCCAAAATAATTTTTAACGAAGTAATGCGGGTCCGCAGCCGTTGCGGGAAAGTTTAGATGGTGCGGACTTGGGTGTAGTCGGTGTACCCCATGAGGATCTTGTCGATGCCGTCTTGTTTTCTCGTCCGCATTCCACTCGCAATCGCCTCAAAATGAATATCCGCCGCCGGCGCTCGGTTCAGAATCATCTTCTTGATCTGCGGCGTACTCATCAGCAGTTCATGCACACCCATGCGGCCGCGATAGCCGGTATCAAGACAGGCTGGACAGCCTGGGGCCTTGTAGAGGGTGAACTCGCCGTCGTGCGAAAATTCCTTTTCCCAGATTTCCAACTGGGTCTTCACGGCTTCCTTCGGCGGGTCGGAACGGGTGCCATCGGGAATTCCCTCGCGGCAGTATTCCGTGGCCAAAAATTCCAGTTCACTGGCTTCCGGCACATAGGATTTCTTGCAGGAAGTACACAGGGTCTTGGTGAGACGCTGTGACAGGATGCCGATCATGGCATCGGAAAATTGAAGGGGTCCATGTCCATGTCCAGCAGACGCACGATGCTTTCTGCGGCGCTGTTGGTGTGGAGTGTAGACAACACAAGGTGGCCGGTGAGTGAAGCTTCGATGGCCGTGCCCGCCGTTTCCTGGTCACGCATCTCCCCCACCATAATGATGTCGGGGTCGGCACGGAGGAAAGCGCGCATGGCGCCGGCAAAGGTCATCCCGACTTTTTCATTTACCTCCACCTGCCGCAAACCTGGCTGCGTGATTTCCACCGGGTCTTCTGCAGTCCAGATCTTGCGCTCATTGTTGTTCAGGTAATTCAGGATCGAGTGCAGGGTTGTACTCTTACCGGAACCGGTTGGACCGCAAACAAGGAACATGCCATAGGGTTTCGACACACCCGCTAGCAGGTTGTCCAGGTTCGGTGTACTCAAGCCGATGGCATTCACCGGCATACACTTGCCGCCTGAGAGAATACGAATAACCACGTCTTCGATACCACCCTGGGTCGGGATGGTGGCGACACGAAGTTCGATGTCCACTGGCGCGAAGTGGCGGAAGTTGATTTTTCCGTCCTGGGGTCGGTTCTTGTTGGAGATATCCAGGTGCGCCATGACCTTGATACGGGAAACAAACACACCACGGTACTTGGTGGGAAACTTGTAGTACGTGGTCAGTACGCCGTCCTTACGGAAACGTACGATGACTTTTTGCTTGCCTGTTCCGGGCTCGATGTGAATATCGGAAACTTTCTGGCGATGGGCGTCTTCGATAATCTTGTTGACGATCCGCACCACCACATTGTCCGTGACCTGCTGGGTCTCAACGGCGGAGAAGATTGTGGCATCGTAATCGTCTTCCCCATCCGCATCTTCCATCTCCTCCTCGTAGTCGGCGATGGTAGATTCGATATCTTCGGATGAGTAATAGAACTGCAGCGCCCAGTTAATGTCCTCGGGCGAGGCCATTACCGGTTCCACATACTTGTTAATGTTAAAACTCAGGGCATCGGTGACCTGCCAATCCATGGGATTTTCGATAGCCACCACAATCTTGCCTTCATACACATACAGGGGCACAACCTTGTGCTTGAAGGCGACCGCTGCGGTCATGAGGCGGATGATATCCGGCTCAACCACGAACTCGCGCAGGTTGACGAAAGGAATACCCAGCTTTTTGGCCAGTGCCTGCTGGATTTCATTCTTGGCGATGACTCCCCGGTTGACGAGTATCTCACCCAGCGCACCCTTGCGTTTCTTTTTCTGTTCTTTCAGCGCTTCGTTGAGTTGCGCTTCACTGACCAGATCTTCACCTACCAGAATCTCACCCAGTTTGAGGTTGGGCATGTGCTTCTGGCGAGCCAGCGCAGTTTCCAGCTCAGCTGAATCAACGATCTTTTGAGTAACGAGATACTCACCCAGCAATCTCGAGCGCTCCGCCTGTTGATCCTGCAGAGCGGTATCGAGAACTTCCTGAGAGATGGCCATCTCTTCCACCAGCATCTCACCGAACTGGCCCCCGATGACATGGCTGTCAATCGCTGAGTGCGCAACAAACAGGTGGGTACAGTAACGCCACTTGCGGCCTACTTTCGTTTGTTCGTAAAGATGAATGCCATTTTTATCCTGGCGGGTACCGAAAGTCTTGCCAGTGAGTTCTGACTTGTCCTTGAAGAATACTTCAAAAGAACGGGCATCGGCGTCTTCGAACCCAGGGTTTGGGTTGTTACTTTTCAGTACGATTTGATAGGGCTTCTCGAGACGCAGGTACTTGATACCCGACATTTCCACATTCGTGGGTTGCTTCGCCCTGGGTTCATAGATGCTGATCGTTTCGGAAGACGCATTGAACTGAGCCAACCTGCCCTTGAGGCGAGTGGAATTGGCCAGTTCGATTGTTACCTGGGAATTATCGAGTTCGGGTCCTTCATGGATCTCTGCAAAAGGAGGTGGCTGCAGGTCGATTCTCGGGCCGTGCTCCCCGTCAGCCTCGGTCTCTTCAGACTGTTGCGGCTGCTCTGACAGTTCGGGGGCATCGATTGTCTCGATATCTTCGTCGACGATTGCGGTGTCAGCTTGCATGATGAGTTACTTTATCAGTTATTCTGGGGCTAAACAATTTGCCGACTTACTGGAGCTGCACTTGTAGCCCGTTGATTTTATTAGAAATATAGAAGCCTTGCTTAAGCCTTGCATCGCCGGGCGGAACACTTCGTCGACGCTCAGCGACCTTCTGTGGAATGGCGGCGTAACAGACGATTCAATCCCGGCAACCTGCCCGTAGTCATACCTACCCCCAACAATACCAGAATACCACCCAACACCATGAAAAACGTGATGCTTTCCGCAAGAAACAAATTTCCCCAGAGAATACTAAACACGGGAACCAGATAGGTGGTCATGATGGCCTGCTCCGAACCCATATGGGCGATAAGGCGGTAGAACAACATGTACGCCAGCCCGGTACAGACGATGCCAAGTGTTATGACTGCACCCCAAACCGGCAGTTCTGGCATCTGTTCAGGGCGTTGCCAGATAGCAAACGGCAGCAATAACACAGTGGCGATCAGCAAACTGCCTGTGGTGATAGCAAGTCCGGACACGGTGCTGAGTTGCTGGGATACCAGGTTTAGTGCCAGGCCATAGAGCACACAGGCGAACAAGGCAGACCCGGCGGCCAGCAGGCTCATATTGCCGGCGGCAATGGCGGCTGGGTCGAACACCAGCACGATAACCCCCAGAAAGCCCAAAGCCATTCCCATAACCGCAAGCAGGGACAGGCGTTTTCCCCAGAATACGAAACCGATGAGCGCCGTGAAGAAAGGCACGGTAGCATTCATGATAGAAAGCAAACCCGCACTCATATTAAGGGCTGCCGTTGCGAAGAAGCAGAACGGGATGGCCATATTGGTGATGCCCACGATTACGATCAACAGCCAGTTGTCCCGGAACTCCTGCCATTTTCCTAACAGAAAGCACATGGGCAGCATGACCAGCAAGCCACTGGCCACCCTCATCTCCACGAGAAAAACAGGGCCCATCTCTGGCGCCGCGACCCGTAAAAACAGGAAGGAAAAGCCCCATACCGAGGAGAGCAGCAGCAATTCCACATAGAAACGGGCTGGAATAGCCTGTACCGGGTTTTCAGACATCTCTGCGAAACACCAATGAATACCGATCAGGAGTAGGCTGACCGGCGAATTTGTGAATGATTTGAGGAAGACACTGCTTCAGTCCTTGAAGCAGTTCATGATCAGCCCAGGCTAACGCTGTCAGGGTGCGGCGTATGTTGCCCTGGCGGCAGCAACCGCAGCGGCAGGATCACAGCCCAGGCCTTGATCGTTGAGTACATTACCCAATGCCGACAAACAGAACAAGACATTGCGGCGATTACTGGCATACCCCATCAAACCGATGCGCCACACCTTGCCAGCGAGGGCGCCAAGACCGGCACCAATCTCCAGATCATAGTCATTGAGCAATGCATTGCGGACCGCAGCGTCATCCACGGATTCAGGAAAGGACACGGCATTGAGTTGCGGCAACCGATAGTCTTCCGCCACGACAAAACCGAGACCCAACGCTGCGATACCAGCAGCAAATGCCGCATGGTTTTCTGCATGGCGCTGCCAGGCGTTTTCCAATCCTTCTTCCTGCAAAATCACCAGTGATTCATGCAATGCATACAGCGAATTCACCGGTGCCGTGTGATGGTAGGAACGTTTGGCATCGGCACCCCAATACCCCATAACAAGATTGGTATCGAGGAACCAACTCTGTACCTTGCTCTTGCGGGACTTGATCTTTTCCACTGCTGTTGGAGAGAAACTCACCGGAGACAAACCCGGCACGCAGGACAGGCATTTCTGGGTGCCAGAATAGATCGCGTCAATGCCCCATTCGTCGACATCCAGTTGAATCCCGCCAAGTGATGTCACAGCATCAACGATAGACAGGCATTCATACTTGCGGGCAATTGCGCACAGAGCCTCGGCATCGCTGCGGGCACCGGTACTGGTTTCTGCATGGACGAATGCCAGGGCAACGGCATCCGGGTTCCCTTGCAGGGCGGCTTCCGCCTTATCCAGGTCCACCGGCGTGCCCCACTCATCCTCAACCATGATGGCGATGCCACCACAGCGTTCGACGTTTTCCTTCATTCGCCCGCCGAAGACTCCGTTCTGGCAGATGATGACTTTCTCACCGGGTTCGATGAGATTGGTAAATACTGTCTCCATGCCTGCCGAACCGGGGGCGGAAACAGGGATGGTGAGTTCATTGCTGGTTCGAAATGCAAACTGAAGTAGCTGCTTCACCTCATCCATCATGCCAATAAACGCCGGATCGAGGTGACCGATGGTGGGGCGTGACAGGGCCTCCAGGATTCTCGGATTTACATCGGATGGCCCTGGCCCCATAAGGGTTCGCTGTGGTGGATGAAATGATTCAGTCATGAGATGGGGACACCAATAGTTTAATAGCTTAACCAAAAGATTGAGAATACCAGCAGTTTAATAGCGTAGCTTCTACAAAGCTGTTTCAGCGCTCTCAGCAGTTAAGCTATTAAACTATTGGTGTCCCCAAAACAAAAAAACCCGGCGGTCGATTCGTAAATCAGCAGCCGGGTTTGAATTTTTCAGGAGAACTGAGGATTAATCCTCTTCATTTGTCTCCACTTCGTTGTCGAAGTCTTCCCCAGCCTGAGGACGATCGACCAACTCGACATAGGCCATTGGTGCTTTGTCGCCGGCACGTTCGCCGCATTTGAGAATACGAATATATCCCCCTGGGCGATCCTGGTAACGAGGGCCCAGTTCGTCAAAAAGCTTACCCACAGTCGCCTTGTTGCGAGTGCGAGAGAAAGCCAGACGACGATTAGCTACGCTATCTTTCTTGGCCAGGGTGATTAATGGCTCGGCAACTCCACGCAACTCCTTGGCCTTGACCAAAGTAGTCTTGATGATCTCGTGCTCAACCAGAGATACAGCCATGTTGCGGAACATGGCTGTCCGGTGTGAACTGTTGCGATTCAGTTGGCGACCGCTGTGTCGATGACGCATGACTCTATACCTTCTATACGTTCTGTACTGGGAACTACCGGCGCTTAATGATGCCTGCTGTTCCCGTCTCTATTTCCTCAGGCGGCGCGATCGTCTGACTTGAGGCTGGAAGGAGGCCAGTTCTCGAGACGCAGACCAAGAGACAATCCACGAGTCGCCAGCACATCCTTGATCTCAGTCAGTGACTTCTTGCCAAGGTTTGGTGTCTTTAACAATTCAACTTCAGTGCGTTGAATCAAATCCCCGATGTAGTAAATATCTTCGGCCTTCAGACAGTTAGCGGAGCGAACAGTCAGCTCCAGATCGTCTACCGGACGCAGCAGGATCGGGTCAATTTCGTCTTCGTGCTCTTCCGGCTCGGCGATGATTTCGCTCTGCAGGTCTACGAACACGCTAAGCTGATGCTGCAGAATGGTGGCAGCACGGCGAATAGCTTCTTCAGGATCGATGGTACCGTTTGTTTCCAGATCGATGATCAGCTTATCCAGGTCGGTACGTTGCTCAACACGAGCGTTCTCGACAGAATAGGAAACGCGAATCACCGGGCTATAGGAGGCATCCAGAACCAGTTTGCCCACAGCACGAGTTTCTTCGTCGTCGGATACGCGAGTATCTGCCGGTGAATAACCACGGCCCTTGCGTACGGTAATACGCATGTTCAGCTCGCCGTTGCTGTTCAGGTTAGCGATGACATGGTCAGGGTTTACGATTTCAACGTCGTGATCGGTTTCGATATCGCCAGCGGTAACTGCACCTGCGCCTTTCTTGGACAGGTTCAATACAGCTTCGTCCTTGTTATTAAGGACAACGGCCACACCCTTCATGTTCAGAAGGATCTCGATGACGTCCTCACGCACACCTTCGATTGTGCTGTACTCGTGCACAACACCGTCGATTTCCACTTCTTCAATCGCACAGCCCGGCATGGAGGAAAGCAGAATACGACGCAAGGCATTACCCAGGGTATGCCCGAAACCACGCTCCAGCGGCTCCAGCACAACCTTTGAATGACACTTGTCGAACTCGTCAACTTGTATCACTTGCGGTGTCAGGAAATCAGATAAAGTAATTTGCATGTATGCTCACCTTTTGTGTGATTGGTTCACTACTTGGAATAAAGCTCGACGATCAGGTTTTCGTTGATTTCAGCAGACAGGTCATCACGGTCGGGCAGACGCGTGAACTTGCCTTCGAGCTTACCGCTATCGACAGAAATCCAGTCGATGTCGCTACGCTGGGCAGCGAGTTCCAGAGCAGATTTAATTCGCAGCTGCTGCTTGGACTTCTCACGAACGGATACCACGTCACCTTCATTAACCTGATAGGAAGGAACGTTTACCACTTCGCCATTCACCAGAATCGATTTGTGGGATACCAGTTGTCGGGCTTCCGCGCGGGTAGAACCAAATCCCATGCGATAGACAACGTTGTCCAAACGACATTCCAGCAGTTGCAGCAGGTTTTCACCCGTTGCACCTTTACGTCGAGCAGCTTCCTTGTAGTAGCCACGGAACTGCTTCTCCAGCACCCCGTAGGTACGACGAACTTTTTGCTTCTCGCGAAGTTGCACACCGTAATCAGACAGGCGGCCGCGACGCTGGCCATGCTGACCAGGAATGGTGTCGGTCTTGCACTTGCTGTCGATTGGGCGTACTCCACTCTTCAGGAAAAGGTCTGTTCCTTCCCGGCGAGCAAGCTTGCACTTAGGGCCTAGATAACGGGCCATAGGTTTTCTCCTAGTTTAGACGCGCCGCTTCTTGGGCGGTCGGCAACCATTGTGAGGAATTGGTGTTACGTCGGTAATATTGCCGACTCTCAGTCCGCAGTTGTTCAGCGCGCGGACGGCTGATTCGCGACCTGGACCAGGTCCATTGACCTTCACGTCCAGATTCTTCAGGCCATACAATTCGATGGCTTGCTTGCCAGCTTTCTCCGCTGCAACCTGTGCTGCGAATGGCGTGGACTTACGCGAGCCGCGGAAGCCAGAACCACCTGAGGTTGCCCAAGAGAGCGCATTACCCTGACGATCTGTAATGGTGATGATCGTGTTGTTAAAAGAAGCATGAATGTACGCCATGCCGTCGATGACGGTAGAGCGTGCTTTCTTCTTTCCAGATTTTGGTGTTGCCATCTTAATTTCCAGGTCTTTGATTTAAATAGGGACAGATTTATTTTTCTGTCACATCTTTCTTTCAAATCTTGCGAATAGGGGGAAAATAAATCTGTCCCTATTTACGAATTGGCTTACGTGGCCCTTTTCGAGTTCGCGCATTGGTCTTCGTGCGCTGACCGCGAACCGGCAGCGAACGACGGTGACGAATGCCACGGTTACAACCAAGATCCATCAATCGCTTGATGTTCATGGAAATTTCCCGGCGCAGGTCACCTTCGGTTGTAAGCTTGGCAACCTCATTACGCACTGCGTCCAGTTGCTCTGGGCTCAGGTCGCTGGTCTTGGTCGCAGGCGCAATGCCTGTGGCCTCACAGATTTGGGTTGCTGTGTGGTGACCGACTCCAAACACATAACGCAAAGAAATTACGATGTGCTTGTTATCCGGTATGTTTACCCCGGCAATACGTGCCATAGATATACTCCGTTAAATAGGGACAGATTTATTTTTCTGTCTCCACTTCTCTTTAAATCCTGTAGTTAGGGAAAAATAAATCTGTCCCTATTTAACCCTGACGCTGCTTGTGTCGGGGTTCTGCACTACAAATAACTCGAACCGAACCGTTTCGACGAATAATCTTACAGTTGCGGCAAATCTTTTTTACTGATGCTCGTACTTTCATGGTTTCTCTCCGAGCAGGGTCAGGCCCTGATCTCAAAAATTCCTTATATTCCGCTGCGTCCTAGATTCCACTACGACCATAGTTACCCAGCTTCGATTTCTTCATCAGAGAATCATACTGGTGTGACATCAAGTGGGATTGCACCTGGGACCAGAAGTCCATGGTCACTACTACGGAGATCAGCAATGCTGTACCACCGAGATTGAACGGTACTGAGGCCAGCATCTGCATGAAATTAGGCAGCAGGCAAACCAGCGTAATGTAGACCGCACCGAACATGGTCAGGCGTGTAATCACACCATCGATGTACTTGGCAGTCTGCTCGCCTGGGCGGATACCGGGGATGAACGCACCGGAACGCTTCAGGTTTTCTGCAACATCGCGTGGGTTAAAGACCAGCGCGGTATAAAAGAAGCAGAAGAAAATAATCATGGCACTAAAGATGATGATGTACAGCGGCTGGCCCGGTCCGATCATCAATGCCAGATCCTGCAGCCACTCCGCGCCTTCGGATTGGCCAAACCACTGACCCAGGGATGCCGGGAACAGCAAGATAGAGCTGGCGAAAATCGCGGGGATTACACCCGCCATATTAATCTTCAGTGGCAAGTGACTGGCCTGGGCCTGGTACATCTTGCGACCTTGCTGACGCTTGGCATAGTTCACCGTGATGCGGCGCTGCGCGCGTTCAACGTAGACGATGCAAGCCACGACACCGATAGCGATCAGACCAACAACAAGTAGTAGCACGCCACTAATCTGCCCTTCATAAGCCTGGGTGAGTGAGGTGCCAACAGCAGCGGGGAAACCCGCCACGATACCGGCGAAGATCAGCATGGAGATACCGTTACCGATACCTTTCTCGGTAATTTGCTCGCCCAACCACATCAGGAACATGGCGCCGGTTACCAGCGAGATGATCGCCGTGATGTTGAATGCCACGCCCGGGTTGTAAGCCATTGGCGCCAAAAGGCCCACGGTCATACCAGTACCCTGAACGGTCGCCAAAACCAATGCACCATAACGGGTGTACTGGGTAATCTTGCGTCGGCCTGACTCGCCTTCTTTCTTGAGCTGATCAAGCTGCGGGCTCACCGCAGTGAGGAGCTGCATAATAATAGAGGCTGAGATGTAAGGCATGATACCCAGGGCCACGATGCTCATGCGCTCCAGCGCACCGCCGGAAAACATATTGAACAGATCTGCAAACGTGCCTTCCTGCTGGTTAAAGAACGCCTGCAGTTGCAAGGGGTCGATACCAGGAACAGGAATATGCGTGCCAACCCGATAGACGAAAATGGCAAACAACAGGAAGAACAGGCGTGACTTGAGCTCGCCCAGCCCAGCGCCTATGTTTTCCGGATTAATGTTTGGTTTATTTGCCATTGTATTTAACTACTATTTCTATCTGACTCTATCTGTTCATCAAGGAGTGCGTTTCTCAACACACTCTGCACTATATATTACTCTTTCTCTTACTCTTCGCCGTCCGCTTCAGCCGCTGGCTTTTCAGCCTTCGCTGCTTTGGCTTTCTTTGCCGGCTTGGCGGGTGCTTCGGCCACGACTTCAACTACCTTGCCGCCAGCTTTCTCAATCGCTTCTTTCGCGCCCTTGGTCACACCTACGCCTTCGACAGTAAGCTTGCGAGTCACCTCGCCAGACAGCATCACTTTCGCGCGCTTGAAACTGGCTGAAATTACACCTGCCTTACGCAGGGTTTCCAGGTTCACAACATCACCGTCTACCTTGTTCAATTCGCTGGTGCGAACCTCAGCGGTAACCCGGCCAACGCGTGAGCTAAATCCGAATTTCGGCAAACGCATCTGCAAAGGCATCTGACCGCCTTCGAATCCGGGCTTAACAGAGCCGCCACTACGGGACTTCTGGCCTTTGTGACCAGTGCCACTGGTCTTACCCCAGCCGCTACCGACGCCACGACCAACGCGTTTCTTTGCTTTAACGCTGCCTTCTGCCGGGCTTAAATCATTCAGTTGCATGTCGATTACCTATAATCTCTAAATTGCCAGATGCTCAGTCTTGTCCGGTTTTACTCAACCGCGAGCATGTAGCTGATCTTGTTAATCATGCCGCGCACTGCTGGCGTGTCTTCCACTTCCACAGTTTGGTGCATGCGACGGATACCAAGGCCCTGCAAGCAAAGCTTGTGCTTGGGCTGGCTGCCGATTGGGCTTCTAACCAGTGTCACTTTGACAGTCTTTGACTTAGCCATCTTCGTTTACTTCCACTCAGTCCTATTCGCTAAACGCTTGATCCGCTATTCGATCCAGCGGGGCTGCTAGTTTCACAAGCCCTATAATTCATCCAATGACTTGCCGCGTTTGGCAGCGATGTCTTCAGGTGCACGCATATCGCGCAATCCATTGAACGTTGCACGTACCACGTTCACCGGATTGGTTGAGCCGTAGCACTTGGCTAGTACGTTCTGTACACCAGCCAGTTCCAGAATGGCGCGCATTGCACCACCAGCGATAACACCGGTACCTTCAGAAGCTGGCTGCATGTAAACCTTGGATGCACCGTGACGAGCCTTGATTGGGTACTGCAAAGTGTGGCCGTCCAGGTTCACATTGATCATGTTGCGACGGGCAGACTCCATTGCCTTCTGGATAGCCAGAGGCACTTCACGAGCCTTGCCGCGACCAAAACCAACACGTCCATTGCCGTCGCCAACCGCAGTCAGGGCTGTGAAGCCGAAAATTCGACCACCCTTAACCACTTTCGCTACACGGTTAACCTGGATCAGTTTTTCCTGCAGGCCTTCTTCGTTCTTACCCTGCTCGTCTTTAAATGCCATAACTAATGATCCTTAAAATTCCAGTCCGCCTTCGCGCGCTGCCTCAGCCAGGGCCTTAACCCGGCCGTGGTAGGCATAGCCCGAACGGTCAAATGCAACCTTATCAACGCCAGCCGCTTTCGCGCGCTCGGCGATCAGCTTGCCAACATTTGCGGCAGCGTCGACATTGCCCGTTTTACCACCACGGCTTTCTTTCTCAACCGTAGAAGCACTGGCCAACACCTGATTGCCATTTGGAGAAATGACTTGCGCATAAATGTGTCGTGGTGAACGGTACACACACAGACGGTTTACACGTAATTCGCTGATCTTTGCTCGGGCCCGCTTGGCGCGGCGTAAACGAGCTGTCTTTTTGATACTCATAACCCGGAAACCTATTTCTTCTTCGCTTCTTTTCTGAATACTCGCTCATTAGCGTAGCGAATACCTTTACCCTTATATGGCTCAGGTGGTCGAAATTCTCTGATTTCGGCAGCAACCTGCCCCACCAACTGCTTGTCCGCACCAGTGATAACAATCTCGGTTTGGGTAGGCGTATCGGCAGTCACTCCATCCGGCAACTGATAGTCGATCGGATGTGAATAGCCCACTGTCAGGTTAACTGTCTTGCCGGAAGCCTTGGCACGATAACCAACACCCTGCAGCTCAAGTTTCTTCTCGAAGCCCTCACTCACACCAACAACCATGTTGTTGATCAGGGAACGGAAAGTACCCGCCATGGCACCCGCTTCGCGAGACTCATTCTTGGCAGAAACTTTGAGCTCTTCACCTTCCTGGGCAACGCCAACCAGCTCATGCAGGTCAAGCTGCAATGTACCTTTGCTTCCTTTTACAGAAATCTGTGAACCGGACAAAGACGCTTCCACTCCCTTGGGAATCGCTACCGGTGCGTTTGCTACTCTGGACATGCTTCAGTCACTCTTAAACTAGTTTGCTTGGGCAACCGTTTAGAAAACGGTGCACAGTACCTCACCACCGAGTCCGGCGGCTTTAGCTTGCTTGGCTGTCATCAGTCCTTTATTGGTGGACATGATGGCAACGCCTAGACCCGCCCTGTTCTCGGGCAGATCGTCTTTACCTTTGTAGCTACGAAGACCAGGACGGCTAACACGCTTGATCTCTTCGATCACGGGCTTACCGGCAAAGTACTTCAGATCCACACTAATCACAGGCTTGCCATCTTCTTCTTTAATGGCGTAACCGGAGATATAACCCTCGGCCTGTAATACCTGGCTGATCGCTTCCTTGATCTTGGAAGATGGGCAAGTCACCGATGGGTGCTGTGCCATCTGGGCATTACGTATGCGAGTCAGGAAATCGCTAATTGGATCGGACATGCTCATATTTCGTAACCTCTTACCAACTGGCCTTCGTCAAGCCAGGTACGTCACCGCGCATTGCCGCTTCACGCAGCTTGTTACGGCACAGGCCGAACTTGCGGTAAACACCGTGGGGACGACCAGTCACTCGACAGCGACGTTGCTGGCGAACAGGACTGGCATCACGCGGCAGCTTCTGCAGCTTGATCTGAGCAGCCCACTTGTCATCGTCACTGGCATTCTGATCTTTCAGAATGGCCTTAAGCTCGGCTCGCTTGGCCGCATACTTTTCAACGGCCTTCGCGCGCTTGTTCTCTCTGGCTAGCATTGAAGCCTTTGCCATATCAGGACTCCTCTTTGCCTTCGCCGCCTTCGGCGTCAGCGTTGTTATCTTGTGCTTCGGTCTTGTTGTCTGCGCTCTGTGGATTCATACCACGGAATGGAAACTGCATGGCAGCCAACAGGGCACGACCTTCGTCGTCGTTTTGCGCGGTAGTGGTAATAGTGATATCCAATCCGCGCAATTTGTCGATCTTGTCGTATTCGATTTCCGGGAAAATGATCTGTTCAGTAACGCCCATGGCATAGTTGCCTCGACCATCGAACGCCTTCGGGCTAAGGCCGCGAAAGTCTCTGATTCGTGGAATAGCGATACTCACCAGACGCTCCAGGAATTCGTACATACGCTCGCCGCGCAAGGTTACCTTGCAGCCAATTGGCCAGCCTTCACGAATCTTGAAACCCGCAATACTCTTGCGCGCCTTGGTAACGACCACTTTCTGACCACTGATCGATTCCAGTTCCGCGGTCGCGTTCTCCAGGATTTTCTTGTCAGCAATTGCCTCACCCACACCCATATTAAGTGTGATCTTGGTGATTTTTGGCACTCGCATCGGATTATCGAATCCGAACTGCTGAGTCAGTGCGGGTACCACTTCTTTCCTGTAATACTCTCTTAACTGAGCCATGACTAATCTATTTCCTGACCGTTAGATTTGAAGACACGCTTCTTCGCGCCGTCTTCCAAAATTTTGATACCAACGCGATCGGCCTTATTAGCCTCTGCATTGAAAATCGCCACATTGGAGATATCCAAAGGCGCTTCGCGCTCAACGATACCTCCAGGCTGTCCGGCATTAGGGTTAGGCTTGGTGTGACGCTTAACCATGTTAATGCCTGCAACAATTACCTTGTCCTTACCAAGCAGGCGAGAGATAGTTCCGCGCTTGCCCTTGTCCTTGCCGGCAATCACTATCACTTCATCATCAGTTCTAAGCTTGTTCATATATCTCTATCTCTCTTTGGGCATTCTGTGTCGAGCCCAAACAATCTTTAAAGCACTTCTGGTGCCAGCGAAATAATTCGCATGAATTTCTCATTACGTAGCTCACGTGTAACCGGACCGAATACACGAGTACCGATTGGCGCTTCCTGAGCGTTCAACAGAATCGCCGCATTGTCGTCAAATCGAATCAGGGAACCGTCACCACGGCGTACACCTTTCTTGGTGCGAACTACCAGCGCATTCAGCACCTGACCTTTCTTCACCTTGCCCCGTGGAATTGCTTCTTTCACAGTAACCTTGATGACGTCACCAATGCGTGCATAACGGCGATGGGATCCACCCAGCACCTTGATACACATCACACGTCGTGCGCCGCTGTTATCTGCGACATCTAAATATGACTGTACTTGAATCATCGATTCGCTCTCTGTTAACTAACCGGGCTAAAGGGGACTCCGTGATTGGGGACACTCATAAATTAATAAATTAACTTCAAATCTCGTAACTTGCTGAACCGCAGCATTGTTAATTTATTAATTTATGAGTGTCCCCTAGTCCCTGCTCCCTAATCCTTAAATCTGTGTAGCTTTCTCGTCTACGGACACCAGTGACCAGGACTTGGTCTTGGAGATCGGGCGAACTTCCTTGATCGTTACCGCATCACCGATACCACACTCGTTGTTGGCATCGTGGGCGTGGATCTTGGTAGATCGCTTGATGATCTTGCCGTACACAGGGTGCTTTACGCGTCGCTCAACCAGCACAACGATAGATTTGTCCATCTTGTTGCTGACAACTTTGCCGCTCGCTGTACGTGCCAGAGTTTCCTGGCCGTCTTTAATATCAGTCTCTGACATATCTACGCTTCACTCTTCTGCTTTTCAGTGATGATGGTCTTGATGCGAGCGATATCTTTCTTGACCGCGCCCACCAGGTGCACCTGACCCAACTGACCAGTAGTGTTCTGCATGCGATAGTTAAACTGGTCTTTGTAGAGCTCCTGCAGTTGTGACTGCAGCTCTTCTACCGACTTTTCTCTCAACTCACTCGCTTTCATCACATCACCGTTCGCTTAACAAAAGTTGTATCGAAAGGCAGCTTGGCTGAAGCCAGGGTAAAAGCTTCACGTGCCAGCTCTTCATCGACACCTTCAATTTCAAACATAATTCGGCCCGGCTGAATCTGGGCAACCCAGTACTCAACATTACCCTTACCTTTACCCTGACGAACTTCCAGAGGCTTCTGGGTAATTGGCTTGTCCGGGAATACACGGATCCAGATTTTTGCGCCACGCTTCACTTTACGAGTCATGGCACGACGTGCCGCCTCGATCTGACGCGCCGTCAGACGACCACGGGAAATGGCTTTCAAGCCAAATTCACCGAAATCTACGCTGCTGCCACGATGTGCCAGACCGCGATTGCGGCCCTTCATCATCTTGCGAAACTTTGTACGTTTTGGCTGTAACACGCTCTAATACCTCTAACTCAGACCTTTTAGCTCGCTGCCGGCTGCTGTTGCTTTGGCACGATGGCTTCATCCAGGTCCAGAATCTCGCCTTTAAAAATCCACACTTTTACGCCGATGATGCCGTACGTGGTACTGGCTTCAGATGTGGCGTAATCAATATCTGCACGCAGAGTGTGCAAAGGCACGCGACCTTCGCGATACCATTCGCTACGTGCAATCTCGGCACCGCCCAAGCGGCCACCGACTTGTACCTTGATGCCTTCAGCGCCTTGACGCATGGCGTTTTGAACAGCGCGCTTCATAGCACGTCGGAACATCACACGACGCTCAAGCTGCTGGGCCACACTGTCTGCCACCAACTGGGCATCCAGGTCAGGCTTACGAATTTCTTCGATGTTGATCTGTACCGGTACACCCATCTTCTTGGTCAGAGCGTTACGCAGGGCTTCTACATCTTCACCCTTCTTGCCGATTACGATACCGGGTCGCGCGGTATAAATAGTCAGCTTGGCAGTCTGGGCTGGACGCTCGATATCAACGCGCGCAACAGAAGCACTTGCCAGTCGCTTCTTCACATAGGCTCGCACCTCGAGATCCTGCAGAAGGTTGTCTGCATACTCCTGACCTTCGGCAAACCACACCGAGGTATGCTTCTTAACGATACCCAGGCGAATACCTGTTGGATGTACTTTCTGACCCATAATTTATTCCTGGCTGTCCGCGACAGTTATGGTTATGTGACATGAGCGCTTGAGAATGCGATCGGCGCGACCTTTCGCTCTCGGCATGATGCGCTTCATAGTCATACCTTCATCAACGAATATCGTTGAAACTTTCAATTCATCTACGTCGGCACCTTCGTTGTGCTCGGCGTTCGCAATAGCTGAATTCAGCACCTTCTTGATGATGCCAGCACCCTTCTTCGTGCTGTAGCTGAGAAGCTCAAGCGCTTCTTCAACACCCTTGCCACGAATCTGGTCAGCAACCAGGCGTGCCTTCTGGGCAGAGAGCCGAGCACCTTTTAATCTTGCAGATACTTCCATCTCAATAACTCCTAGCGCGCCTTCTTGTCCGCAACGTGGCCTTTATAGGTTCGCGTCAACGCGAACTCGCCAAGCTTGTGGCCAACCATGTCTTCATTAATGAAAACCGGAACGTGCTGCCGACCGTTGTGAACGGCAATAGTGAGGCCGATCATTTCCGGTGAAATCATGGAACGACGAGACCACGTCTTGATAGGACGCTTGTCGTTGTTCTCAGCAGCGGTCTGCACCTTCTTCATCAGGTGCAGATCCATGAATGGGCCTTTTTTAAGTGAACGTGGCACGAATAAATTCCTCTATCACTTGCCGTTAACGGCTTGATTTCCTGCGGCGAACAATCATGTTGTCCGTACGCTTGTTTGTTCTGGTCTTGTAACCCTTGGTTGGTGTACCCCATGGTGAAACCGGATGACGGCCACCAGAAGTTCTGCCTTCACCACCACCATGCGGGTGGTCCACCGGGTTCATGGCAACACCGCGAACCGTTGGACGAACACCACGCCAGCGCTTGGCACCCGCCTTACCCAGCGAACGCAGCGCATGCTCTGAGTTGGATACCTCACCAAGAGTGGCGCGGCAATCGCTCAGCACTTTACGCATTTCGCCGGAACGCAGTCGCAATGTTGCGTAGTCGCCTTCACGGGCGACCAACTGCAGTGAAGTGCCGGCACTACGTGCAATCTGCGCACCTTTGCCAGGCTTCATTTCCAGGCAATGAACTGTGCTACCCAGAGGGATATTACGCAGCGGCAGGCAGTTACCTACCTTGATCGGCGCATCATCACCGGATAACAACGCATCACCCTTGCTAACTTTCGCAGGAGCGATGATGTAACGACGCTCGCCATCTGCATACTTCAGCAGCGCGATATTGGCGGAACGATTTGGATCATATTCCAGACGCTCAACCACAGCTTCGATACCGTCTTTATTGCGACGAAAATCGATAACACGATACTTCTGCTTGTGACCACCGCCCTGGTGACGACGAGTGATGCGACCCTTGTTGTTACGGCCGCCACTCTTGGACTTGGGCGCAGTCAAAGGCGCATAAGGTTCGCCCTTGTGCAGATCGGGATTGACTACCTTGACGACAAATCGGCGTCCTGGTGATGTCGGTTTACACTTAACTACTGGCATGACTTAATCCTCTACTCCCGATCAACCAATTTCCGCGAAGTCGATCTCATGTCCGGCTTCAAGGCGGACATAAGCCTTCTTCCAGTCAGAACGGCTACGCGTCTTGCCGCGGAATGAACGCTTGGTCTTACCCTTCACGTTCAGAATCTGAAGATCATCAACAACCACGTTAAAGATTTTCTCCACCGCCGCTTTCACTTCCGGCTTGCTTGCATCAGAGGCAACGCGGAAAGCGTACTGATTGTTATCTTCAGTCATCAGCGTGGATTTTTCAGACACGTGTGGCCCAAGAATCACTGAATACATGCGTTCCGGGTTCATGACAGCACCTCCTCAAGCTTCTTAAGCGCTGACACGGTGATCAGAACATTCTCATGACCGATCAGACTCACTGGATCCAGGCCCAGCACATCCAACACTTCAACCTTGTGCAGGTTGCGTGCCGCGAGGAACAGGTTCTGTTCTACTTGATCGGAAACGATCAGGACGTTGTCTAGTTCGTATTCTTTAAGCTTGGTAACCAAGTCTTTTGTTTTGTGTGTTTCGACAGCAAATTCATTAACGACGATCAGTCGCTCTTGTCGAATCAACTCGGAGACGATGCACTGCATTGCTCCGCGATACATCTTCTTGTTCAGTTTCTTGCTGTGGTCCTGTGGACGTGCTGCAAATGTCACGCCTCCACCGCGCCAGATTGGGCTGCGGATAGTACCGGCACGGGCACGGCCTGTGCCCTTCTGACGGAATGGCTTACGACCACCGCCATTTACTTCGTGACGATTCTTCTGCTTAACAGTGCCCTGGCGTGCGCCAGCAAGGTAAGTCACAACGGTCTGGTGAACCAGAGGCTCGTTGTACTCACGGCCGAAGAACTCGTCATTCAGCGAAACTGTTTCCTTGCCCGCTTTCTTGCCAGGCAGTGCAAGTGCTAATTCCATGCCTTACCTACCTCTTGATCTTGATCGTTGGACGGACGATTACGCTGGAGCCTGTAGCACCAGGAACTGCACCTTTAATAAGCAAAAGGTTGTTCTCGGCATCTACGCGAACCACTTCCAGAGACTGGGTGGTCTTGCGCTCGTTACCCATCTGGCCCGCCATCTTCTTGCCCTTGAATACACGGCCAGGTGTTTGACACTGACCAATGGAACCCGGGGCACGGTGAGAAATGGAGTTACCGTGAGTGGCGTCCTGCATATGGAAATTGTGCCGCTTCACACCGCCCTGGAAACCCTTACCTTTGGAAGTGCCAGTAACATCTACTTTCTGGCCGGCTTCGAAGCGATCTACCTTGAGTTCACCACCAAGCTCGATGCCATCCAGCTCTTCCGTACGGAATTCCCACAGGCCTTCACCTGCTTCGGTATTGGCCTTGGCGAAATGACCCGCCATAGCCTTGCTCACACGAGAAGCACGGCGACCACCCATGGTTACCTGAATAGCGTTGTAGCCATCAGTTTCAGATGTCTTAATCTGAGTCACACGGTTGGGCTGCACTTCAACCACAGTTACGGGTACAGAAGCACCTTCTTCAGTGAAAACGCGGGTCATGCCGCTTTTTCGACCGACTAATCCTATCGACATTGTAGTAAGACCTCTTAGTGCAAGGGGCTTAAACCCGCTATGGCCACTGACGTGTTGCACTTAGTTCGCCGCCGCTCCGTAGCCGGAGGACAGCCAGACATTTCAGTGCACCAAAACTATTACAGGGACAGATTTCGAATCTGTCCCTATTTAGGGTTGCGAGGACTGATAGCTCGCCACCTGGTTATGTCTGGAAATTCCCTTGGGAATTTCCAGGGGGACAGATTTCAATCTGTCCCCGTTATTCTTTTACTTCCAAGGGGACAGAATGAATTCTGTCCCGCGTCCTTGCTGCGCAAGGACTGTTGCGATTTCGCTCGGCTAGCCGAGTGAAATCTGCACTTCCACCCCTGCGGCCAGATCCAGTTTCATGAGGGCATCTACTGTCTTCTCAGTAGGCTCCACGATATCCAGAAGGCGCTTGTGGGTGCGGATTTCGTACTGGTCACGCGCGTCTTTGTTGACGTGCGGTGAAATCAATACGGTATAGCGTTCTTTATTCGTTGGCAGAGGGATAGGTCCTTTGACCTGAGCCCCGGTGCGCTTGGCAGTTTCTACGATTTCCTGCGTAGACTGGTCAATCAGACGGTGATCGAAGGCTTTTAGCCGAATTCTGATGCGCTGATTTTGCATCTACGTAAATCTCCAAAAAATCGTTGTAAAAGAACAGGTTACTGCCGTCTTTTTTGCAGGCATTTTTTGCCTAGCCAAAAAAGGATGCGCATTGTAAGTGGCTGGGATGGGCAAGTCAACAGTATTTCCTATTGAAAGCCTTGTTTTTCGGGGGCTGAGGGGGAATTGGCTGTGACATGACTTGTTGGGATTTTGCCGCTTTGTTCGTGGGTTTTTCCGTTGTTATCTGAGTTCCGATTGGTGGCTTCGTTCGGGAGCAGAGCGGGCCGGGAAGCCCAAAATCGCTGCTGGTCGGCGTCCCTCCGGGATACCCTCTGTCCAGAAAGCAACCTTCCGCTACGCGGGAGTCTGTTTCTTGCGTTCGGCGCTCGCCCTTTTATGCAGCGGTTTTGGGCTTCCCGGCCCGCTCTTTGGTGCGAGATTTTGTGTTGATTGCCCTGGAGAAGAGGATTGGCCGCTCTTGGGCGGCTCGTGTCCGTTGGGCTTTTTGATTTTGGGGGATTTCGCCACTCTTATTGGTGACATTGGCTAAAGTTCAATTGCAGTTCGCGGCTTTTGGCACTTAAGTAATTGATAATATTGAAATAGTTTTTCTGGCACCCTCTTTGCTTTTATCTTAGCTATGACCGCTTGCACCAGCATGATCCACACCAGCGAATCGGTGGTGAAATTCCTTTTACTAAGAGGCTTCGAATAGGGATAGTCCGCCCCGTTCTTTCTTCATTGAAAATCGTGATAGCCAAATCGTTGAATCGAGGGGTGTAGGGGTTAAATACGGGTTAGTGGACTCATGTAAGGGATATTCGCCCTGTAGAATTGTGGGCACTGTTTTTGGGCACTTTTCGGGCGCTGACATTTTTGTCTTCGAACCAGAGCTGGTTCGCTGGCCTGTGTTGTAGCTACAGCTATTAATTCGCCAACTTCAACGCGAATTGTTCCGGGGAATAATTATGAGTATTGATGGCACGACCAGTGAATCGCCCTCTACACAGAGACCCATGTCTCCCTTCACCCTGTTTATCAATGTACTGACTTCTCCGACCGAAGCCTTCGATGAGCTGCGCATCCGACCCACCAAGCTGCTGCCCTTGATGTTGGTTGTTGGGCTCAACGTGTTAATTATCTACTGGTATTTCACTGCAGTTGATTACTCCTGGTTTGTGGATGACACGCTGCAGAATGCCAATATTCCGGAAGACCAGATCGATCAGGCGCGGGAAAACTTGGAACAAATGTCTGCTTCCACGCTTAGAATATTTGGCATTCTTGGCTCCACCGTTGCCATTCTGGCGATCTATACCATTCAGGCAGGATACCTGACATTGGCTTCTGCTCTTGGGGGGCACAGCCAGAAATTTGGACAGTGGTTGTCCTTAGTGGCCTGGACCGGGATCGTGGTGGTGTTTTCGCAGATCGGTATGGCGGTTACGCTGCTTATGGACACCACAGGCCAGCTCAGTCAATACGACCTCGACCCAACCACCTTGCGCAATCTAGGCCTGCGGCCAGACAACGAGAGCCTGGAAAGAATAATGGGTTCGATCAACCTGGCGATGATCTGGAGTCTGGCCTTGATGATAATGGGGCATCGGCGTTGGCTAGGATCGAGCCTCCTGAAGTCTGTGTGCATAGTGGGCGCGCCATACCTGCTCATATTCGGAGTCTGGACGTTTGCCAGCCTGGGCTAGAAGTGAGTAACAATTTTGAAATTCATGCGTCATCACAGGGAAAGGCGCTTTCATTTCCCCGACTATTCATTCCCGCACTGCAAGGCGGCAACCCGTGCAGAAAATCAGGACTAACAGGAATTAGCCATGGATAAGAAAAAAATCTTCGTTGTTGTTTTCCTGGTCGCCGCCGTGGCCGCCCTACCCTTCATCAATCGAGCCGTATTCGGAACCAATGTGAAGGCAGTGGAAGTCGCACCTGTCAGCACTCGCATCATCAGCCCTTCTATTCTTGCTTCCGGTTTTCTTGCTCATGAAGAAGAGGTCATGCTCAGCAGCGAGGTGATCGGTAAAGTTTCCGAACTCTATATTGAAGAAGGCGACGTGGTTAGCCGGGGACAAATGGTTCTCGAAGTGGATGACAAAAATTTTCTGGCCAGCCTCGAACAAGCCCAGGCTGCCGCACGCATTAACACGATAGATATCGAGCGCCAGGAAATTCGAATCGCTAACCTCGAACGCCAGTTTGAGCGCACATCGAGCATGTATGACCGCGAACTCATTGGCACAGAAGAATATGACAATGCACGCAATCAATTAGACCTGGCACGTGTAGATTTAAAATCAGCGAGAGAGAGACTGGCTCAATCTGAAGCGCAACTGGACCAGGTTAGCGACCAACTCAGCCGAACCAAGATTGTCTCTCCTATTGATGGCGTAGTAACGAGCCTCGATATCAAGGTTGGTGAGACAGCGATCGCCAGCTCAACCAATATTCCGGGGTCATCGCTGATGACCATCGCCAACCCGGCGAGCATCTATACCGAAGTGCTGGTAGACGAAGCAGACGTGGCCAATATCGAGATCGGGCAGACGGCGGAGATTGTTGCCATCGCCTATCCGGACCAACCCATGCGGGGCGTGGTTCGCTATATCGCCAATACCGCAAAAGTCGCACCCGGACGCCAGGGCCTGAGTTTCACCGTCAAGATCGACATTGTGGACCCGGGCAATGTGGTATTGCGGCCAGGCATGTCATGCCGGGCGGAAATCTTCACCCGTCAGGATATGGAAGTTCCCGCCGTGCCTATTCAGGCCATCATCTTCGAAGAGGATCGTTCAAACCTGGTGAACGAATATTATGTGTTCGTAAATGAAGATGGCATCGCCCGCAAGACCCGGGTCGAGGTTGGCATCTCTGATGATGAATACCAGGAACTGACAACTGGCATCGACGGCGAGGTGCAAATCGTAGTCGGGCCGAATCAGGAGCTTCGCCATCTACTGGATGGTGACAGGCTCGAAGCATCCCTGAGTGAAGAATAGGTAGGCAAACAGGGATAAAGAAAACAAGACCAACCGGGCAACAAACAATACGGGACAAGGCATGTCGCTAATCCGTCTGCAGAACATCAAAAAGTACTATGAAATGGGCACCCAGGTGGTTAAGGCCCTCGATGGCATTGATGTTTCCATTTCGCCCAATGAGTATGTTGCCTTCATAGGTTCTTCCGGGTCGGGCAAGTCCACCATGCTCAACATTCTGGGCTGTCTCGACTCGCCAACTGAAGGCACTTATCACCTCAATGGCACGAACGTCGAATCCCTCAGCCAGAATGAGCTTAGTGAGGTACGCAATCGCGAGATTGGTTTTATCTTCCAGAGTTTCAATCTACTGCCCCGTGCCAATGCGCTGCAGAACGTCATGCAGCCCCTGGTGTATCGGGCTATCAACAGGACGGAGCGTAAGCGCCTGGCCAGCGAGGCGCTGGATCGAGTGGGACTCGGCGCTCGAATGGATCACCTGCCGAATCAGCTCTCCGGTGGTCAGAGACAACGGGTCGCAATCGCCCGGGCGTTGGTGACCGAGCCTTCCATTCTGCTCGCTGACGAACCGACCGGGAACCTGGACTCGCGCACTAGCATCGAGATCATGCAGCTCTTCGATGATCTCCACAAGGAGGGGCAGACCCTGATAATTGTGACCCATGAAGATGAAATCGCCGAACATTGCCGGCGCGTCATCGAGATGAAAGATGGGCGCATCCACAAGGATGATTTTGCCGAGCAGATGATGGAGCCTGCCTGATGTTTTTTGTCTTACTGGAAAGCACTCGCTCTGCCCTTACCTCTATCTGGGCTCATGGTCTCCGCAGTTTCCTTACTACGTTGGGAATAGTCATTGGCGTCGCCAGTGTCATTGCCGTGGTTTCTGTCACCCAGGGGATGAGCGCGTTCATTGGCGAAACCTTTGCGTCATTGGGCTCTAACTCAATCACTATTGCTTCATACACTCCCTACGAAGACCGTATGAAGGGCAACTTTGCGAGACTGACCGGCGATGATCTGCGCATGCTCGAAGCGCGCGCCGATGGTATCGCCTATATTACGCCAATTCTGTTTGCACCACGGTCATCACAGATAAAATATGGTTCGCAAACTGCCTTCAGTCAGATCCTCGGCACGACATACGCATTTCAGGACATTACTGCCAACTACCCGCAGGTTGGTCGTTTTCTCGCTCCCAGCGACAATGACACACGACGGCGAATCGCAGTTATTGGGGCCAAGGTCCGCGAGAACTTAAGCCTGCCGGAAAATCCTCTGAACGAATATGTCGAACTCGGTGGGGAGTGGTTCAAGATTGTCGGGTTGCTGGAAGAGAAAGGTGAAATCATGGGCAACAGCCAGGACGATATGGTGCTCGTGCCCTACGCCACCATGCAAAGTATCGTCGGTAACCAGGCCAGAACCGATATCCAGATACAGATGGGGCTTAGTGAAGGTGCCGACATCGACGGTGTCGTGCAGCAGGTCACAACACTGCTGAGAAATGCCCACAATCTCGAACCGGGAGACGAAGACGACTTTCGGGTTCAGACAGCCGAGCAATTGATGGAGACCTTTGATGAAATCATCGGCATGGTGACCGTGGTCATTGGTGGCATCGTTGGCATCTCCCTTCTTGTCGGCGGTATCGGCATCATGAACATCATGCTGGTCTCGGTGACCGAGCGCACGCGGGAGATAGGCATCTGCAAAGCAATTGGTGCCAAGCGCCATCATATTCTGGCGCAGTTTCTAATTGAGGCACTGTTGCTTAGCCTGATTGGAGGCATCATCGGTCTTGCGTTGGGCTTCGGACTCGGAACTCTGATTTCCAGCAATATTCCGGATTTTCCGCCGGCTGTTATTCCGGTTTGGGCGGTGGCCTTGTCGCTTGGGTTTTCCGGGTTTGTTGGAGTTCTTTTTGGGATATTGCCCGCGGTCAAGGCAGCGAACCTCGACCCCATCGATGCCCTACGCTATGAATAGTCTAACTAAAGAATCCTGTGCCAAAACTCACACCCACCGCGACACACCAAACCGATATTGAGTTAAAATCATCAAGCGTCTTCCCAGGGGGAAGGGTCAGGCGCAAGGTGTTATCGGCGTAGGCGATACCAACGAGGTCCTCGCTTATCGCGAATCCTCCCTGACTTTCCCTGAATCGACCGTCAGATCCAACGTAGAAACGAACGTCTATGCCTCCACCATCGAAGCTGAACCCCGTGATATCGATGGTGCAATCATCCACAATCGTCGCGGTGCCGCTAACCTGATGAAACAGCATTGATAATTCTGCCGTCTGTCCAACCCTTGAATCCAGGGCGCTGCAGCCTGTTTCGCTATTTATCAACGGATCGTCATTACCCATCTCGATATCACTGTCAGCACCATCACTTACGAAAGCCACTATGTCTACCAGATCGGAATTGCTCAGCCTGTTTGCGCCCCAGAATGGCATGATACCTCCGGTTAATCCTGTATAGGTGTCGCTTCCCGTTAGCCCGCTGGTACGCGTTCGAAGTCCTATGTAGTCTGCAGTGAGGTTAAAGCCAGTGATCTTTGGTGCCAGTTGCGTGCCCTCGCCATCGAACCCATGGCAGACGATGCAATAAGTGTTGAAGAGTTCTCTACCTGCTATCGCATTTCCGCCGCTTAAATCAGCTAGAGGCTCCACAATTTCGATTTGCACTAGCTCCGCCGCAGCATCGGTGTTCTGATCTTCCAGCCAATTCAACAGATTGACCCAATCTGGGTCGGTTTCACTCAAGGCGTCTCCATTCATCCATTCGGTTACACAGGTATTCACTGCATCGAGAAAGCTATCGAACTGTCCATTCTTATAGCTTTCACGCTTGCTGGCATTCATTAGTGGATGCCCTGGTCTGCGAAAACCGTCACTGGCAAATCCATCCGTTTCTGACATTGCGTGGCAAGAGGAGCAGCTGAAAGTACTGGCGTTACTCAGCGGAGTGGTGAACACTGCTGCACCGTAGCGTCCATTCGCTACCAGACTGGCAGGGTCTGCTTCAATGCAGACTGTAAAACCGCAACCGGAAGTTACTTTGAAACTCAGCGTATACAACTCATCTGCAACATTAATTTCGGGTACCAGAATCGAGCCACTAGCATCGCTGTATACTGCGTCGGTACGGGAAGAAGCTGATACGACAGGAAATTCATCACTGCCCCAGATAGGCGGATTCGCGCTGGTTTGCTGAAATTGCCCCATGACAGTCAAGTCTTCAGAAACCCGAATGACGGGAATGACCAGACTCCCGGAAACCACATCATAGATATTTCCGGCTGATGCAGAATGAATAGTGCAAATAAGCGTCAGCGAGGTTAGTGCCAATCTCATGGCTTGAGAATTCAGGCTCATCGGTGCATCCAAATTAATTTAGGTGTTTGAAGTAATGACCGGTGCCTGCACGATTCATTTCACAGCTATCCAAATTACGAAGTACCCCGGTCAACTGCTCGAAAAACTGCGGTTTGCAGCTAAAATGGTTTCGTGTAGCTGAGGTTTTGATGCCTCTCTTTGGTCGTGGACCCCGATGGGTTTGGGTTTTGGGGCTTCGATGCAGAACAGATCGGGGCGAGAGCCTGGTCTCGCTGCTGGTCGGCGCCCCTCCGGGGTACCCTCTCTCCGGAAAGAAGCCTCCCGCTACGCGCGAGTCTTTTTCCTGCGCTCGGCGCTCGCCCTCTTATACAGCGAGACCAGGCTCCCATCCCA
Organism: uncultured Pseudohongiella sp.; assembly: GCA_965227635.1. Lineage (GTDB taxonomy): Bacteria > Pseudomonadota > Gammaproteobacteria > Pseudomonadales > Pseudohongiellaceae > UBA9145. Next base: position 229,142 of record OZ245763.1, read on the forward strand.
ATCTTTGAGTTGAATTCGACTCGCATGGACTAGGGGAGGAGGAAAGCCGCGCTCAGGCACGACTCGTGACCGCTTGTTGCGGCACGATCGGAATTATTCTTTTCTTTCTTTTCTTTTCTCGAAATCAGCTACTACGGGATGCTGAGCAGCGAACGGCCGAAAAATGCTCCTGCATTTTCGACATACCGCCCATCCTTGGACATAAGGGCTTTCAGAACAAGGCGGAAGTTGATTCTGAGCGGGGAGCATACTGAAGTAAGTCATGAAGGACGTCCTGTCCTTCACCCTTCAGGCCGCGCAAGCGCTGTGCAAATTCGCTACAGGCGAATTTGTGATCCGTTCAGAATCGACTTCCAACGCAGTGCTGGAAGTCCGCAGCCGTTGCGTCCCAACAAAGCTATAGGCAAAAAAAAAAGCCAGGTGTTTCTAGCGCCTGGCTTTTTTTGGGGTCTGAGCTATCGAACTACTCGATGATTTTTGCGACAACTCCGGCGCCTACTGTTCGACCACCCTCACGAATCGCGAAGCGCAAACCTTCGTCCATCGCAATCGGCGCAATCAGCTCAACGGTCATCTTGATGTTGTCGCCTGGCATTACCATCTCGGTGCCTTCTGGCAGCTCAACGTTGCCAGTCACGTCCGTAGTACGGAAGTAGAACTGGGGACGGTAGCCCTTGAAGAATGGCGTGTGACGGCCACCTTCGTCTTTGCTCAGGATGTAAACCTCAGCTTCGAACTTCGTGTGTGGCGTGATGGATCCTGGCTTCGCCAGCACCTGACCACGCTCAACTTCTTCACGCTTGGTACCACGCAGAAGTACACCCACGTTCTCACCTGCACGACCTTCGTCAAGCAGCTTGCGGAACATCTCTACACCTGTACAGGTCGTAGTAGTAGTGTCTTTGATACCAACGATCTCGATTTCTTCACCAACCTTGATGATTCCGCGCTCAACACGACCGGTTACCACCGTACCACGACCGGAGATCGAGAATACGTCTTCGATTGGCATCAGGAATGGCTTCTCAACATCACGCTCTGGCTCAGGGATGTACTCGTCCAGAGTCTCAACCAGCTTCTGTACTGAAGGTGCGCCGATGTCTGACGTATCGCCTTCCAGCGCTTTCAGCGCAGAACCGATGATGATTGGCGTGTCGTCGCCGGGGAACTCGTACTGGTCCAGCAGCTCACGGATTTCCATCTCTACCAGTTCCAGCAGTTCCGCGTCGTCTACCATGTCGGCCTTGTTCATGAAGACCACAATGTAAGGTACGCCTACCTGACGGGACAGCAGGATGTGCTCTCGCGTCTGTGGCATGGGGCCATCAGCGGCAGAACAGACCAGAATCGCGCCGTCCATCTGCGCCGCACCGGTAATCATGTTCTTCACATAGTCGGCGTGTCCTGGGCAGTCTACGTGGGCGTAGTGACGGTTTGGTGAATCGTACTCAACGTGAGAGGTCGCGATGGTAATACCACGCTCTCTTTCTTCCGGTGCGTTGTCGATTTCATCAAACGCTTTAAGGTCTCCACCGTATGCTTCCGCGCAAACTTTTGTCAGCGCCGCTGTCAACGTCGTCTTACCATGGTCAACGTGACCAATCGTGCCTACGTTTACGTGTACCTTATTTCTTTCGAATTTTTCCTTCGCCACAACTTTTCTCCTCTTACCTTAATCTACAAAAATTATCTGAATTACATGCCAGAACTATCGATAATGCTCTCAGCGATATTCGCAGGCACTTCCGCATACTTCTTGAATTCCATTGTGTAGGTCGCGCGACCCTGAGTTGCTGAACGCAAGTCAGTGGCGTAACCAAACATTTCGGACAGGGGCACCTCGGCATTGATCACCTTACCGCTGGATGTATCTTCCATGCCGCCAACAATACCGCGACGACGGTTGAGATCACCCATTACATCACCCATGTATTCTTCCGGGGTTACAACTTCAACCGCCATCATTGGCTCAAGCAGCGCAGGGTCAGCTTGCAGAGCACCTTTCCTGAGCGCCATGGAGCCGGCAATCTTGAACGCCATTTCACTGGAGTCAACATCGTGAAAGGAACCATCATAGAGCGTAACTTTCATGGCCAGCAGTGGGTAGCCTGCCAGGCAGCCGTTCTGCATTTGTTCCTGGACACCCTTATCCACCGCGGGAATGTATTCTTTGGGAACAACACCGCCCACGATATCGTTTACAAACTCGTACTCCGCATCAGGGTCCAGCGGTTCGAGGCGCAACCAGACGTGTCCGTATTGACCACGACCACCAGACTGTTTAACGTGTTTGCCTTCAATCTCCACCGCCTTGCGAATGGTCTCACGGTAGGCAACCTGTGGTTTTCCAATGTTTGCTTCGACCGAAAATTCTCGTCGCATACGGTCGACCAGCACGTCCAGGTGAAGTTCGCCCATGCCTGAGATGATGGTCTGGCCGGACTCTTCATCGGTCTCTACCCGGAAAGAAGGGTCTTCCTGAGCCAGTTTACCCAGAGCAATACCCATCTTCTCCTGATCCGCCTTGGACCTCGGCTCAACCGCAACCGAGATTACTGGATCCGGGAAGTCCATTTTCTCAAGGGTTACGATGTGGTCAGGATCACACAGCGTCTCACCCGTGGTGACATCTTTCAGGCCGATTGCAGCGGCAATATCGCCTGCCAACACTTCCTTGATCTCTTCTCGAGAATTGGAGTGCATCTGCACCATACGACCTACACGTTCTTTCTTGTGCTTGAGCGGATTGTAGACGGAATCGCCTGATTGCAATGTCCCGGAGTAGACCCGGAAGAAAGTCAGGGTTCCGACATAAGGATCCGTCGCGATCTTGAATGCCAGCGAGGCGAATGGTGCGTCATCTTTCACTTCACAGGTGATAGGATCGCCTGCTTCATTAACACCTTCGATCGCTTTTACTTCGGTAGGCGAAGGCATGTAGTCCACCACCGCATCCAGCACGGCTTGCACGCCCTTGTTTTTGAATGCCGAACCGCACAGTACTGGTACTATCTCATTGGCCAGGGTACGAATACGAATGCCTTTCATGATGTCTTCTTCGGAAAGCGCACCTTCTTCCAGGTACTTCTCCATCAGTTCTTCATTCGCTTCGGCGGCACTTTCTACCATCTCTTCGTGCCACTTGTCGCAGTCCGCCTGCATATCTGCAGGAATTTCCTGGTATTCGAAAGTAGTGCCCTGATCTTCCTCGCTCCAGATGATTGACTTCATCTTCACAAGGTCGATTACGCCCTTGAATTCATCTTCTGCCCCTATAGCCAGTTGCAGGGGAACTGCAACTGCACCGAGGCGATCTTTCATTTGCTTCACGACTTTCAGAAAGTCGGCTCCGGCACGGTCCATCTTGTTCACGAATACCATGCGGGGTACTTCATAACGATTGGCCTGACGCCAAACTGTCTCTGTCTGGGGCTGCACACCGGACGATGCGCAAAGCACGACTACCGCACCGTCAAGCACACGCAGGGAACGTTCTACCTCAATGGTGAAGTCCACGTGCCCAGGGGTATCGATGATGTTGATGCGATGCTCATCGTACTGATTGTCCATGCCATTCCAGAAACAGGTGGTCGCCGCGGAAGTAATGGTGATTCCGCGTTCCTGTTCCTGTTCCATCCAGTCCATGACAGCCGCACCGTCATGGACCTCACCGATCTTATGGGAAATACCGGTATAAAATAGAACGCGCTCGGTAGTAGTGGTCTTGCCCGCATCCACGTGCGCAGCAATTCCGATATTGCGATAACGGCTTAACGGGTGTTTTCTAGCCACAGCCTTACCTCAAATTACCAAGTTCAATCAGGTTCGATTTAGAAACGATAGTGAGAGAAGGCGCGGTTGGCTTCGGCCATACGATGCACATCTTCACGTTTTCTTACGGCGCTTCCGCGCCCTTCAGCGGCGTCAACAATCTCGCCAGCCAGACGCAGAACCATGGATTTCTCGCCACGGGCACGTGAATGCTCCACCAGCCAGCGCATGGCCAGTGCATTACGACGCTCAGCGCGAACTTCGACAGGTACCTGATAAGTTGCACCACCGACGCGGCGAGACTTCACCTCAACCATCGGCGCAATCGCATCCAGGGCTTTTTCGAAAGTTTCGAGGGGGTCGGCACTGCTCTTCTCGGCAACGATATCCAGAGCACCGTACACGATCTTCTCGGCAACAGACTTCTTGCCATCGACCATGACGTGATTCATGAATTTCGCGAGAATTTTGGAACCGAATTTTGGATCAGGCAAAACTTCACGCTTTGCCACTACTCTTCTTCTAGGCATAGTAGACCTCTATGTTAATTCAGGTTTTTCCGGGATCCGCAGCGAGTCTGCGTTGAGACTGTGTACCCGGCCTTACTCAAATCCCGACACATTGTTTAGAGAACCGTGTCGAGTCGCGCAATCCTTACGCTTGTAGTTGGCTCTTGATGCTCTTGTGCTCTTGGGGACACTCATAAAATAATAAATTAACAAATTAGCCTGGCCCAGAAAGCTTCGCCATAGCGTTAATTTATTATTTTATGAGTGTCCCCACCCGAGTATTATTTTGGACGCTTGGCGCCGTACTTGGAGCGACGCTGCTTGCGATCTGCAACACCGGAGGTGTCCAGGCTGCCGCGCACTGTGTGATAACGCACACCAGGTAAATCCTTAACACGGCCACCTCGAATCAGGACCACGGAGTGTTCCTGCAGGTTATGGCCTTCACCACCAATATAGGAGGTTACTTCGTAGCCATTAACCAGACGTACACGACATACTTTACGCAGTGCAGAATTCGGCTTCTTTGGCGTGGTGGTATACACACGAGTACAAACGCCACGCTTCTGGGGCGAGCGCTGCAGAGCAGGCACGTCACTCTTGACGACTTTGCTCTTGCGGGGCTTGCGAACTAGCTGGTTAATCGTTGCCATCTTAGTAAAAAATTTCCTGTTTCTTTATCGTTAAATGCCGATCTCGTCGAACTCGACTCTTTGTCGGTTCAATTCAGGCGGGGAAAACACCAGTATTAGGGTGCTTTCAAGGCCCGGAAACTCGACCGGTCGACAAAAGAGGCGAGATTCTAATGATCTCGACCTCTGTAGTCAACCTTCCCAATTTTCAAATTCCCGCCTGAAAAGCCCGAATTTCGGGCTTTTCAGGCGTTTTTAGCCTTACTCTTCGGTCTGTTCGGCCGAATTTTCGCTGGCTTCCACGGTCTCCGCCAGGGCTTCACTCAGCGCTGCTTCTACATCGCTGGCGCTGATTCCCTCGCTTTCGGACTCCTCGGCAGCCATTTTCTTGCGATTTTCGTGGTAAGCCAGACCGGTTCCCGCAGGAATCAGGCGACCAACAACCACGTTTTCTTTCAGACCGCGCAGGAAGTCGCGCTTGCCAGTAACCGCCGCTTCCGTGAGTACACGGGTTGTTTCCTGGAATGACGCAGCCGAAATAAACGACTCGGTGGCCAGGGAAGCCTTGGTGATACCCAGCAGCATGCGATCGAAGCGAGCAAGTTGCTTGTCTTCCTTCTCCAGTTCGTCGTTAACTTCCAGGATCTGCGTGTAAGTGAGTTGCTCACCCTTGATCAGGGTAGAGTCACCCGGATCGGTGATTTCAACCTTACGCAGCATCTGGCGCACGATTACTTCGATGTGCTTGTCATTGATACGCACACCCTGCAATCGGTATACATCCTGAACTTCGTTCACAATGTACTGGGCCAGAGCCTCAACACCTTTAAGACGCAGGATATCGTGAGGCGCTGGTGGTCCTTCGGATACCACCTCACCTTTCTCGATGTGCTCACCTTCGAACACGGTCATGGTGCGCCACTTCGGAATCAGGGTTTCGTAGTGATCTGAACCATCGATTGGATTTACGCCGTCTTTAGGCGTGATAACCAGACGACGCTTGCCTTTGGTTTCTTTACCGAAGCTTACCGTACCGGAGATTTCAGCAAGAATCGCTGGCTCCTTCGGCTTACGGGCTTCGAACAGGTCGGCAACGCGTGGCAGACCACCGGTAATGTCACGAGTCTTCGAACCTTCCTGCGGGATACGCGCGATAACGTCACCGATGTTCAGGTCCGCACCATCTTTCAAGCTGATGATTGCGTTGGCAGGCAAGAAGTAGTGTGCAGGAACCGTAGTACCTGGCAGACAAACGTCTTCACCTTTCGCATCCAGCACGCGAATTGCGGGACGCAATTCTTTCGCTGCTGAGGAACGCTCGGCAGGATCGATAACAGACCAGGTAGTAAGACCTGTGATCTCGTCAGTCTGCTCGCGGACGGTAATGCCCTCTTCCATGGCTTCAAAGGCAACTTTACCCGCCACCTCGGAAACAATTGGGTGAGTGTGTGGATCCCAGGTGGCAACCAGTTGACCAGCTTCCACTTCTTTCTTGGAACCGACCACAATCGTTGCACCGTAAGGCAGCTTGTACAGCTCCTTCTCACGGCCATTGGTATCGTTAACAATCAACTCACCGGAACGGGATACGACGACCAGCTCACCCTTAACATTTTCAACAGTCTTCATGTTGTTGAGGTGAATGGTACCGGTGTTTTTCACCTGTACGCTGTCGGAAGCCGTTGCCCGGGATGCCGCACCACCGATGTGGAAGGTACGCATCGTTAACTGGGTACCCGGCTCACCGATAGACTGGGCAGCGATAACACCCACCGCCTCACCGACATTGGCCAGGTGACCACGGGCCAGATCGCGGCCGTAGCACTGGCTACAAATACCGAATCGGGTTTCACAGGTAATTGGCGATCGTACGAATACCTGGTCGACGCCCTGGGTTTCCAGTTTCTCAACCATTCGCTCGTTAATCAGCGTGCCGGATTCAGCAATCAGCTCACCGGTTTCATCGTGCAGCACATCCGCAGCCAGTACTCGTCCCAGTACGCGATCACCCAGCGGTGCAATGATGTCACCGCCTTCGATGATTGGAGACATGTGCAGACCTTCGGTCGTACCACAGTCGTCTTCGGTGATTACCAGATCCTGAGAGATATCTACCAGACGGCGAGTCAGGTAACCGGAGTTAGCTGTCTTCAGAGCCGTATCCGCCAGACCTTTACGGGCACCGTGAGTAGAGGTGAAGTATTGCGATACGTTCAAGCCCTCACGGAAGTTCGCGGTAATCGGCGTTTCAATAATGGAGCCGTCTGGACGTGCCATCAGGCCACGCATACCGGCCAACTGACGAATCTGTGCGGGGGAACCTCGAGCACCGGAGTCGGCATACACGTAGACCGAATTGAATGATTCCTGCTGCTCTTCCTCACCGTCCTTATTGATAACCGGCTCGGTGGACAAACCTTCCATCATGGACTTGGCCACGATGTCGTTAGCGCGGGACCAGATATCGATCACCTTGTTGTACTTCTCACCCTGGGTTACCAGACCGGAAGCAAACTGGGACTCAATTTCCGCCACTTCAGAATTTGCCTGATCAATGATCTTGGCTTTCTCATCTGGAATGGCGAAGTCGTTAACACCGATAGATGAACCGGAACGCGTGGAGTACTTGTAACCGGTGTACATCAGTTGGTCAGCAAAGATAACTGTCTCTTTCAGACCTACGTTACGGTAACAGGCGTTCAGAATCGCGGAGATTGGCTTCTTCGACATCTTCTGGTTCACCATGGAGAATGGCAGACCTTCAGGAACGATATCGAATAACAGTACTCGACCTACCGTGGTATCCACGATGCCAGTGCTGTATTCCTTTTCACCCGCTTCATTGAGTGCGCAATCAGTCATGCGAACTTTAATACGCGCCTGCAGGTGTGCGTTGCCAGACTCATAGGCACGCAGTACTTCCTTCGCATTCGCAAAAACCATGCCCTCGCCCTTGGCGTTTACACGCTCGCGGGTCATGTAATACAGACCCAGCACCACGTCCTGGGAAGGTACGATAATAGGTTCACCGTTTGCCGGAGCCAGGATGTTGTTGGTGGACATCATCAGGGTACGGGCTTCCAACTGCGCTTCCAGCGTCAGGGGAACGTGTACCGCCATCTGGTCACCGTCGAAGTCCGCGTTATAGGCAGCACACACCAGTGGGTGCAGCTGAATCGCCTTACCTTCAATCAGTACGGGCTCGAATGCCTGAATACCCAAACGGTGCAGAGTTGGTGCGCGGTTAAGAAGAACCGGATGCTCGCGGATTACCTCGGCCAGGATATCCCAGACCTCGGCTGTTTCCCGCTCTACCATCTTCTTGGCAGCCTTGATCGTAGTAGCCAGACCACGACGCTCCAACTTGCCGAAGATAAACGGCTTGAACAGTTCCAGCGCCATCTTCTTGGGCAGACCACACTGGTGCAGTTTCAGGGTTGGACCCACCACGATCACGGAACGACCGGAATAGTCCACACGCTTACCGAGCAGGTTCTGGCGGAAGCGACCCTGCTTACCTTTAATCATGTCAGCAAGCGATTTGAGTGGGCGCTTGTTGGAGCCAGTAATGGCACGGCCACGACGGCCGTTATCCAGCAACGCATCCACTGCTTCCTGCAGCATACGCTTTTCATTGCGCACAATAATGTCTGGTGCGTTCAGATCGAGAAGACGCTTCAGACGGTTGTTACGATTGATCACCCGACGGTACAGATCGTTCAGATCAGAAGTCGCGAAACGACCACCATCCAGTGGCACTAGAGGACGCAGATCCGGTGGCAGAACTGGTAATACATTCATTACCATCCACTCGGGCTTGTTGCCGGATTCCACGAAAGCTTCCAACAGCTTCAGTCGCTTGGACAGCTTCTTCAGCTTGGTCTCGGAATTGGTCTGCGGAATTTCTTCGCGCAGGCGCGTAGCTTCCGCTTCCACGTCCATGTCGTTCATCAGTTCCTGAACGGCTTCGGCTCCCATCTTGGCTTCGAATTCATCGCTGAATTCTTCCATGGCTTCGTAGTACTGCTCATCAGTCAGCAGTTGGCCACGCTCCAGGGTAGTCATACCCGGGTCGGTTACCACAAACGATTCGAAATACAGAATGCGCTCGATATCACGCAGGGTCATATCCAGAAGCAGGCCAATACGTGAAGGCAGGGATTTCAAAAACCAGATGTGCGCTACCGGGCTGGCCAGCTCGATGTGACCCATACGTTCACGACGAACCTTGGACAAGGCCACTTCCACGCCACACTTCTCGCAGATCACACCGCGATGCTTGAGACGCTTGTACTTGCCACACAGACACTCGTAGTCCTTAACCGGACCAAAGATCTTGGCACAGAACAACCCGTCTCTCTCGGGTTTGAATGTTCTGTAGTTAATGGTTTCAGGCTTCTTAACCTCACCAAAAGACCATGCCCTGATCATCTCGGGCGATGCCAGACCGATACGAATAGAATCGAACTCGTCTGACTGTGACTGAGATTTCAATAAACCTAGTAGGTCTTTCATTCTATTTCCTCCGCTGATCGCCCTCAGGCAACCAGGCTTCGATAATCAAATTTCGTTTTAAACTGGTGTTCTTGTACTGATGACTGGAGTGCCAGCTTATTCGCTGACATCCAGTTCCATATCAATCCCGAGAGATCGGATTTCCTTAACCAGTACGTTGAATGATTCCGGCATGGCCGGCTCCATTCGGTGATCACCATCAACGATGTTCTTGTACATCTTGGTGCGTCCAGCCACGTCGTCAGACTTAACTGTGAGCATTTCCTGCAGAGTGTAAGCGGCACCGTATGCTTCCAGCGCCCATACCTCCATCTCACCGAATCGCTGACCACCGAACTGCGCCTTACCACCCAGCGGCTGCTGGGTAACGAGGCTGTAAGAACCAGTGGAACGGGCGTGCATCTTGTCATCAACCAGGTGATTCAGTTTGAGCATGTACATGATGCCCACGGTTACCTTCTGGTCGAATGCATCACCGGTGCGTCCATCGAACAGAGTAACCTGTCCGCTTTCGTCCATGTCAGCCAACTCCAGCATCTGCTTGATTTCAGCTTCTGCAGCACCGTCGAACACAGGCGTCGCCATTGGTACACCACCGCGCAAATTGCCAGCCAATTCGTACAACTCTTCCTCAGAGAAGGACTTGATGTCCTCAGTACGCTCACCGATTGAGTTATAGACATCGGTGATCAGCTTACGCATCTCTGTGACCTTGGCCTGAGCGTCGATCGCCCTGCCAATCTTCTCACCGAGACCTTTGGCTGCGGCACCAAGGTGAGTCTCAAGAATCTGACCCACGTTCATTCGCGAAGGCACACCCAGCGGGTTCAATACGATATCCACCGGTACACCCTGCTCGTCGTAAGGCATATCTTCTTCTGGCATAACCACGGAGATAACACCCTTGTTACCGTGACGTCCTGCCATCTTGTCACCAGGCTGGATAGTGCGCTTGATCGCCAGGTAAACCTTAACAATCTTCAGTACACCTGGAGCCAGGTCATCACCCTGGGTGAGTTTCTTCTTCTTGTCTTCGAAGCGCTCATCCAGTTCAACACGACGTTCCTTAAGCTGCTCTTCCGCACGCTCAAGCTGATTGTTCATAGCTTCGTTTGACATACGCAGCTTGAACCAGTCTTCGCGTGGCAGTTCACTCAGATAGTCCTTGGTTACCTTCTGGCCTTTCTTTAACTTCGGACCACCGGCAACCACTTTACCTACGAGTGCTTTTTCCAAACGCTCGTAAGTCGCTTCTTCGACGATACGGTACTCGTCGTCGATATCCTTGCGAACCTGGGCTAGTTGCATCTCTTCGATTTCGATGGCGCGCTGGTCTTTTTCCAGACCGTCACGGGTAAAGACCTGCACATCGATTACGGTGCCCTTGACGCTGGTTGGAACACGCAGAGAGGTGTCCTTAACGTCGGAGGCTTTCTCACCGAAGATTGCACGCAGCAGTTTTTCTTCCGGAGTTAGCTGGGTCTCACCTTTAGGTGTTACCTTGCCCACCAGGATGTCACCGGCACCAACTTCAGCACCGATATACACGATACCAGACTCATCCAGCTTGCTCAGCGCGCCTTCACCCACATTGGGGATATCAGCGGTGATTTCTTCAGAGCCAAGTTTTGTGTCTCGGGCCACACAGGTCAGTTCCTGAATGTGGATACTGGTGAAACGATCTTCTTTTACTACACGCTCAGATATGAGGATGGAGTCTTCGAAGTTGTATCCGTTCCAGGGCATGAACGCGATTCGCATGTTCTGACCCAGCGCCAACTCACCCATGTCAATGGATGGACCGTCGGCCAAAATATCGCCACGCTGAATCACGTCACCGTCTTTAACCAGAGGCTTCTGGCTGATACAGGTGTTCTGGTTGGAACGGGTGTACTTGGTGAGGTTGTAGATATCCACACCTGCTTCACCGGCATCTGTCTCTTCGTCATTAACCTTGACGATGATTCGACCCGCATCCACGCTTTCAATCACACCACCACGGAAAGCGACAACACACACGCCAGAATCGCGCGCCACATTGCGCTCCATTCCGGTACCGACCAACGGCTTTTCAGTCTTCAGCGTAGGCACTGCCTGACGCTGCATGTTGGAACCCATCAATGCACGGTTGGCATCGTCATGCTCCAGGAATGGAATCAGGGCTGCAGCAACAGACACCATCTGCTGTGGCGCCACGTCCATATAATTGATTTCGTCTTTCGGCTTGAGCGTTGTCTCACCCTTGTAGCGAACCGTTACCAGGTCATCAACAAATGCGCCTTTCTTGTCCAGTGGCGCAGATGCCTGGGCGATTACGAAATCGCTCTCATCAATCGCAGACAGGAAATCGATCTCGTCAGTAACCTTGTTGTTCACGACCTTACGATACGGACTCTCAAGGAAGCCGTAGTGATTGGTTCGCGCATAGGTTGCCAGGGAATTAATCAAACCAATGTTCGGACCTTCAGGCGTTTCAATTGGGCAGACACGACCGTAGTGAGTCGGATGCACGTCACGGACTTCGAAGCCCGCACGCTCCCGGGTCAGACCGCCTGGTCCAAGAGCCGAAACACGACGCTTGTGAGTAACCTCAGACAGCGGGTTGTTCTGGTCCATGAACTGGGAAAGCTGACTGGAACCGAAGAATTCCTTGATGGCAGCAGCAACTGGCTTGGCATTGATCATGTCCTGCGGCATGAGACCTTCGGAGTCTGCCATGCTGAGACGCTCCTTCACGGCACGCTCGACACGCACCAGGCCAACGCGGAACTGGTTTTCTGCCATTTCGCCAACAGAACGAATACGGCGGTTACCCAGATGATCGATGTCATCCACAGAACCGAAACCGTTGCGGATGCCAACCAGTGTTTTCAAGACATCGACGATGTCGGACGTATCCAGTACCGGGTTGCCTTCAGATTCAGGACGGCCCAGACGGCGATTGAACTTCATGCGACCAACCGCAGAAAGGTCGTAACGCTCTGGCGAGAAGAACAGGTTGGAGAACAGGTTCTCTGCTGATTCTTTCGTCGGTGGCTCACCGGGACGCATCATGCGGTAGATCTCAACCATGGCTTCCAACTGGGAAGTCGTGTTGTCGATGCGCAGGGTGTCGGATACAAAGGGGCCGCAATCCAGATCGTTGGTATAGATAGTTTGGAACGACTTGACGCCCTTCTCGTAGAAACCCGCCAGCATCTCTTCAGTGATTTCGGCGTTACAGGCGAAGAGCACTTCACCAGTTTCTTCATCAACCACATCAGCGGCGAGGGAGTTACCCACCAGGAAGTCATGAGTAACTACCAGCGAGGTAAGTTTGGCGGTTTCCATCTGGCGAATGTGCCGGGAAGTAATACGACGCCCTTCCTCAACGATCACCTTGCCTTTCTTGTCGTTAACCGGGAACGTCAGCACATCGCCTCGTAGTCGTGACGGTACCAGCTCCAATTCGACAACTGGCTCATCACCCTGTTTGATATTGAATGTGTTGTTCTCGTAGAACATCTCAAGTATTTCCTGGGAATTGAAACCCAGGGCACGCAGCAGCACCGTGGCAGGCAATTTCCTGCGACGGTCGATACGTACATAAACCAGATCCTTGGGATCAAATTCGAAATCCAGCCAGGAACCACGGTAAGGAATAACCCGCGCGGAATACAGCAACTTACCGGAGCTGTGCGTCTTGCCACGATCATGGTCGAAGAACACACCCGGTGAGCGGTGCAATTGGGAAACAACAACACGCTCGGTGCCGTTGATTACGAAGGTGCCGGAGTCGGTCATCAATGGGATTTCACCCATATAGACTTCCTGCTCCTTGATGTCCTTGATTGTCTGCGTAGTGGATTCCTTATCATAAAGAATCAGGCGAACCTTCACCCGCAGTGAAACAGAATAGGTAGAACCTCTTAACTGACATTCCTTAACATCGAATGCAGGCTTGCCCAGTTCGTAGCTAACGTACTCGAGTACCGCTTTACCCGAATAGCTGACGATGGGAAATACAGATTTGAAGGCGGCGTGCAGGCCCTGATCCACAAGCTCCGCGGCAGGAGTGCCCTGCTGGGTGAATTGTCGATAGGAATCGATCTGTATGGACAACAGGTAAGGGATGTCCATAGCGCTTGGCAATTTGCCGAAATTCTTACGAATGCGCTTTTTCTCTGTATAGGAGTAGGCCATGAGTTTGTTCCTAGCAATAAATACTGTCTTCTGGTTTCTTGCGGCGTCTGCATCCTGTTTTCAGGCCCCTTCTTGAAGGGGTGCGACGACGGCTTGCCTGCTACTTGCTTCTAATGCAGCACCTTGATGCTGCGGCGCTAAAGCAATAAATCTTAAACACAGCAACACATCGAACCCGGGATCACCGGATTCGATGTGTCTGTGAGTACCTGTTTTCGCTTATTACTTAAGCTCAACAGTCGCGCCAGCTTCTTCCAGAGCCTTCTTGGCTTCTTCGGCTTCAGCTTTAGGAGCAGCTTCCTTAAGAGTGGAAGGTGCGCCATCAACCAATTCCTTGGCTTCTTTCAGGCCCAGACCTGTGATGGTGCGAACTGCTTTAATAACGTTTACTTTCTTCTCGCCAGCAGAAGCAAGAACGATGTCGAACTCGTCCTTCTCTTCAGCAGCGGCTGCGTCACCACCAGCGGCAGCTACAGGAGCAGCGGCAACGGCGGCAGCGGCAGAAACGCCAAATTTTTCTTCCATTGCTTCAACCAGTTGGACTACGTCCATTACTGACATTTCAGCAATTGCGTTCAAAACTTCTTCTGTTGATAGAGACATGAGTCTTATCTCCTACTTAGTAAATATTTAATCGAAAAATCAAAGGAATTAGGCTGCTTCCTGCTTCTGGTCGCGAACGGCAGCAACCGCTCGAGTAACTTTCGAGGGTACTTCGTTCATCGTACGAGCAAGTTTGGTGACAGGTGCCAACATGACACTCATCAGTATGGAACGCGCCTCATCCAGTGTTGGCAGTTTCGCCAGCACATCGATCTGGTTCGCATCCATAAGCTTGCCACCTATGGAAAGCGCTTTAATCTCAAAATCGTCATTCTCTTTGGCGAAATCCTTCAGTACGCGCGCGGCGGCACCGGGATCTTCCTGGGAGAGTGCGAGAATGGTTGGACCAACCAACACTTCCTGAATGCATTCAAACTCGGTATCTACTACGGCACGCTTGAGAAGCGTGTTACGTACTACGCGCAGATAAACCTTGTTATCACGTGCATTCTTGCGAAGTGCGGTCATATCCTCCACAGTGACGCCACGGTAATCGGCGAGCACTGCAGACAAAGCACTACTAGCAGCCTGATTGACTTCCGAGACTATTTGTTGCTTGTCTTCAAGTCGAATAGCCACTTTCTAACTCCTTCAGTTTGGACAGAATCTGCCAATACAATCAGTACAAGCTGAAATCCAGCGAGTCCTGTCCAACGGTTAAGGCAATATTGCTACTGCCTGCTTATTCGGTGATAAGAATCCAGTTCTGTTGAATCCGGATTGGCTTTTCACCATCTGCGTAGGACATTAAGAGCGCCTGCCAACTGCGCAAGCTTTCTCACCTACGGTCTTTGATGGAACTGCCCAAAAGGCAGAGCCACAAAGGCGACACAAGCTCCCCAATCAAGGGAGCCTGCAAAAATTCTTGATTACAATGTCAGCGAAGACTGGTCGATCAGAAGTCCGGGGCCCATGGTCGAAGAGAGTACAATTTTCTTGATATAGACTCCCTTGGACGAGGCAGGCTTGGCCTTCTTCAGGTCAGCCAGCAAGGCTTCGAGGTTGGATTTGATGGCATCGCCTTCAAAACCAATCTTGCCGATGCCACCGTGAATGATGCCGTTCTTGTCAGTTCGGTAACGAACCTGACCAGCCTTGGCATTCTTGACCGCAGTCTCAACGTCTGGTGTCACAGTACCAACTTTGGGGTTCGGCATGAGGCCACGCGGACCCAACACCTGACCGAGCTTGCCAACAACGCGCATGGCATCTGGCGTAGCAATAACCACGTCGAAATCCATGTTGCCGCCTTGAATAGACTCAGCAAGGTCGTCCATACCAACCAGCTCTGCACCAGCCGCTTTCGCTTTTTCAGCGTTTTCGCCCTGGGCGAATACAGCAACCCGTACGTCTTTACCGGTACCCGCTGGCAGAGTCGTGCTACCACGAACAACCTGATCGGATTTACGGGGGTCGACACCGAGGTTTACGGAAACATCGATCGACTCTTTGAATTTGGCTGACGCGAATTCGCTCAGCAGGGTAACGGCCTCATCGATAGGATAGGCTTTACCTGCTTCCAGCTTTTCATTCAGTAATTTTTGCTTTTTGGATAGCTTTGCCATTTT
The DNA here is from genome assembly GCA_965227635.1 of uncultured Pseudohongiella sp. Classification (GTDB taxonomy): domain Bacteria; phylum Pseudomonadota; class Gammaproteobacteria; order Pseudomonadales; family Pseudohongiellaceae; genus UBA9145. Next base: position 244,922 of record OZ245763.1, read on the forward strand.
ACTCTACCCCCTCGACTTCCAGACCAGCGCTACGCGCGCTACCTGCCAGAGTACGAACAGCAGCATCCATATCGGCTGCAGTCAGGTCTGCCATTTTCTGGGTTGCGATTTCTTCCAGTTGCGCCCGGGTAACCTTGCCTACTTTTTCAGTATTGGGGCGACCGCTTCCCTTCTTGATGCCAGCCGCTTTACGCAGCAATACAGCAGCAGGAGGAGTCTTGGTGATGAACGTAAAACTACGGTCAGCATAGACAGTGATAACAACTGGAATGGGCAGACCTGGCTCAACACCCTGAGTCTGAGCATTGAAGGCCTTACAGAACTCCATGATGTTGACACCATGTTGACCGAGAGCCGGACCAACTGGTGGACTTGGATTGGCAGAACCTGCACCAACCTGTAGCTTGATATAAGCTAATACTTTCTTAGCCATTGGCTTTCTCCTTGGGTGATGGCGCTGACTGGAATCAGCTCCCCTAACCACCTCAAACACGGCTAGATGTAAGAGGATCGAATTCAGGGGTCAGAGTAAAATTTTCATTCTCGATCCAGTCTAGCTGGATGAGGGTTGAGAAAATTTTACTCTGACCCCATTTATGTAATCTTGCTGGGTGCTAGGCCCAGACAGGGGACAGAATAAATTCTGTCCCGCGGAGCCTGTTCGTTGCTCAAAGTTTTCATTGAAAACCTGAACACTCAGACTCAACAACCTGATGGGGACAGAATAAATTCTGTCCCGCGGAGCCTTGCGGCTCCCTAGCTCTTCTCCACCTGGCCGAACTCGAGTTCGACTGGTGTAGATCTACCGAAGATCAACACTGCGACTCGCAGCCTGCTCTTCTCGTAATTCACTTCTTCCACAGTACCCGTGAAGTCATTGAAAGGACCGTCGATAACGCGGACCATTTCACCGGGCTCATAAACGATCTTATGAGTCGGAGCGTCCTCACTGGCCTCCATTCGCTGGAGAATTTTGTTGGCTTCCTTGTCTGTAATCGGCGCTGGTTTCTCGGCGGTTCCACCGATGAAACCCATGACCCTGGGGGTCTCTTTTACGAGATGCCAGGTATCATCGTTCAAATCCATGTGTACCAGGACATAGCCGGGAAAGAACTTGCGCTCACTCTTTCGCTTCTGTCCCGCACGCATCTCAACGACTTCTTCGGTAGGCACCAATACTTCGTCGAAATAATCCTCCATGCCTGCGAGAGCAATTCGCTCTTTCAGTGCATGCATCACTTTTTTCTCGTAGCCCGAATAAGCGTGAACTACATACCAGCGTTTAGCCATCTCAGTCCTTTATGTGATCAATGACGAAATTACACCGTTCAGCGCTGAATCGAGCAGCCACAGAATCAGTGCAACAACGAAGATCACTATCAAGACAACAATCGTTGTCTGTGTCGTTTCCTGCCTGCTCGGCCAAACGACTTTTCGAATTTCAACTCGTGCATCCAGGCACAGATTGACAAAGGCCCTTCCCTTCACGGTCTGCGCTGCAATCCAGCCAGCGGCACCAGCCGCTATCAACAAACCGATTGTTCGGAACAACAAAGACTCTGCCGCAAAATAGGAATTGGCATACACAGCACCACCCACGATCACAGCGACTACCAGCCACTTGATCCAATCCTGCTTGCCTGCTTCGCTTTCTATTTTTTCTGCCATTACTTTCGTACTGCTCTAAACCTACGTTTACTACCCACGTTTGCTCAAAAACGCCTGCTCATAAATGGCAGGCCAGGAGGGAATCGAACCCCCAACCTGCGGTTTTGGAGACCGCTGCTCTGCCAATTGAGCTACTGGCCTTTGATTCGGGACCGTGCCGGCTGCGGACGCGTAATCCTTCGTTGAAAGGAATTTTTGAAGCAGTCATTTACAAACCGTAAACTCCTGCTTCAAAAATTCCTTTCGCCTCGACTTCCGCGCCCTCGCTCGCCACTCTCTCAGTGCAATATTGCAGCACTGAAACCTCGAACTCTTCAGTTTCTTTCCTGATTCTCACCCACCTTACTCAACGAGCGAAAATCATATCCATCTCTTTCAGACACCTTGCCCAAAATTGCACAAGCTCTGCTACGAAGGGATCTCGAGCAGCGAGCGGCCGAAAAATGCTCCTGCATTTTCGGCATACCGTCCATCCATGGACATAACGGAGCGTGGAACAAGGCGCGGAATCTTTTTGGGCGGGGAGCTTACTGTAGTAAGTGACCCGATCAAAAATATTCCGCAACGCCGTGCCACGTTTCCGCAGCCGTTGCGTCCCCTGGCGTCGTCTCTATTTCATAGAGACGACTAAGCCGAAACCCCCTGAAAGGGAGTTTCGGCTTCATAATTAGAAAAAATTACTTATTCAATAATTTTAGCTACGACGCCGGCGCCTACAGTACGGCCACCTTCGCGGATTGCAAAGCGAAGACCTTCGTCCATCGCAATCGGCGCAATCAGCTCAACAGTCATCTTGATGTTGTCGCCTGGCATGACCATCTCGGTGCCTTCTGGCAGCTCAACGTTGCCAGTCACGTCCGTAGTACGGAAGTAGAACTGGGGACGGTAGCCCTTGAAGAATGGCGTGTGACGGCCACCTTCGTCTTTGCTCAGGATGTAAACTTCAGCTTCGAACTTCGTGTGTGGCGTGATGGATCCTGGCTTCGCCAGTACCTGACCACGCTCAACTTCTTCACGCTTGGTACCACGCAGAAGTACACCCACGTTCTCACCTGCACGACCTTCGTCAAGCAGCTTGCGGAACATCTCTACACCTGTACAGGTCGTAGTAGTAGTGTCTTTGATACCAACGATCTCGATTTCTTCACCAACCTTGATGATTCCGCGCTCAACACGACCGGTTACCACCGTACCGCGACCGGAGATCGAGAATACGTCTTCGATTGGCATCAGGAATGGCTTCTCAACATCACGCTCTGGCTCAGGGATGTACTCGTCCAGAGTCTCAACCAGCTTCTGTACTGAAGGTGCGCCGATGTCTGACGTATCGCCTTCCAGCGCTTTCAGCGCAGAACCGATGATGATTGGCGTGTCGTCGCCGGGGAATTCGTACTGGTCCAGCAGCTCACGGATTTCCATCTCTACCAGTTCCAGCAGTTCCGCGTCGTCTACCATGTCGGCCTTGTTCATGAAGACCACAATGTAAGGTACGCCTACCTGACGGGACAGCAGGATGTGCTCTCGCGTCTGTGGCATGGGGCCATCAGCGGCAGAACAGACCAGAATCGCGCCGTCCATCTGCGCCGCACCGGTAATCATGTTCTTCACATAGTCGGCGTGTCCTGGGCAGTCTACGTGGGCGTAGTGACGGTTTGGTGAATCGTACTCAACGTGAGAAGTCGCGATGGTAATACCACGCTCTCTTTCTTCCGGTGCGTTGTCGATTTCATCAAACGCTTTAAGGTCTCCACCGTATGCTTCCGCGCAAACTTTTGTCAGCGCCGCTGTCAACGTCGTCTTACCATGGTCAACGTGACCAATCGTGCCTACGTTTACGTGTACCTTATTTCTTTCGAATTTTTCCTTCGCCATGCTAGACAGCCCCTATTACTTGTTTCTTGACTTAACTCTTGCCAGAGTCGTCAGTGTTGAATTTCACAGATGAGGATCAAGCGGGATCAATCGTCACCTTGTTTACTACCTGAACTAAAAATTACCTATATAAAGAAGCAATAGTGCTTCAATATTCAGATCTGTTTGTCTTGCTACCTGCTTCCCTTCTCTTGTTTCCAATAGCCTGGAATCTGGTGCTCACTCCCGGAGTTGAACCGGGGACCTCTTCATTACCAATGAAGTGCTCTACCGCCTGAGCTAAGCGAGCTAATTTTTCAATTAGCGCTAATTGCGCCTAATTAAAGCCAAACTCGGCTGGCTTACAGCTCATCAGTTAAACTACACAAGCTTCACAAGCTTCTTACCTATAAGTGTCCTACTTATAAGCGTCTTACCAATTACCAAATGTGATTTGGAGCGGGTAGCGGGAATCGAACCCGCGCAACCAGCTTGGAAGGCTGGGGTTCTACCTCTGAACTATACCCGCGTGACTGAAGCGAGTTCGCCATGCTTCCACTTTAACTGACCTTTTCCCTAACAGATTCAGATGGTGGAGGGGGGTGGATTCGAACCACCGAAGCTTGCGCGTCAGATTTACAGTCTGATCCCTTTGGCCACTCGGGAACCCCTCCCACAAGATCTCCCAAGGGTCAAAATCCCTGGCTCTCTCACTCAGGGGCGGCATTTTATTGGAATTGGGATGCTTGTACAAGGCCTTCACAGAGATTTTCCAGCCTTGTCAAGCCCTCAGTTTCTGCTGATAAATCAAGCCATTCCGGCTCATTTATGCGCTCTGCCTGCGGTGGCCGCAGGATTACCTGAAATTGGGTTTCACCGAGGGGAATTTCCTCAATCTGGGGGCCGTAACCCAGCTCAGCCACTTGATTTCGCACGGTTTCTGCTTGATCCCTACTCGTGTACAGCCCCAGCGCGATAGCATTCTCCAGCTCCCCCCTGGTAATCAGGTATGTATCCAGCCCCAGTTCTTCTTCCATCAAGCGTGCACTGAGGTCTTCCAGAATAGCCGCCGCTATTTCCCGGCTTGGGGTTGGGCGCAAATAAAGGCGGTATTCCGTCTGCGGCGCCTCAATCTCGAGAAAGCCCTGCAAGTTCCTGGATCTGGCCCTCTCCAGAAAGGTCTCGGCCGCAGGCTGATCCAGAAAGCCGCTTACTATGGAGCACTGCCGGACGGAATCCAGCGCCAACTCCTCACCTTGCTCCTCATATTCACCAAGCAGCGTCAGGCCGGTATTGAGCAGCGCCCGCGGTTCATCAGCAATCACGGGAGGTCTTGGATGTGTGACATTCCAGGCAAAATAGCCAATATTTGCCAGCAGCAGGAAAATAACAATGTAGCGCAAAGTCTGAGAACCTCTATTCGACTTACTCGACTCGATCGTAGTCTTGGGTGGCCTTTTCACCCACTAGCGGACAGGCGAGAGCCAATCCGTCCAGCACCAGGTCAGGGTTGATGGCGACCTCACCTTGTAAATTCAGGCACGACCTCAGCACCTGGGCATCGCCGCCACTCAAATAAGTGGCCACGGGTTGAGCCTTTCCGGAGATAGCAGAGTGGGTTTTCTCTACCAACGCTGTGGCAGCGGCTAATGCTGCATTGCGTACAGCCTGCTCGGTATTCTTCCCCGGCAAAACGCTCACCTCGGTATCCGCCTCCTGCAGCCTGATCCCGGTGTTCGCTTCCAGCGCCCTGCCCATCAGGGCCAGACCGGGCAGGATGTACCCCCCGAGGTGCAGCCCACTGGAATCCAGTACGTCGATAGTCAGCGCTGTACCACCGTCGACTATTAGACAGGCACCCTGCGCTCGCTCATAAGCACTGAGCATTGCCAACCAACGATCCACACCCATCCGTGACACGTCGGCGTATGAATTGGTCACGCCCGCACATTGCCGCGAGACTTCAGCCAGCACCGGTGTCAGTCCCCAATGAGCTGAAACCCAGCGGCTAAATTCACTGAGGGGATCGCCTTTGCGGACACTGGCCACCCTGATGGCATCGGGTTTGCCCTGGTGGTGCAGCGAGTCAACGAGGCTGGATACGGAACTCGCATGGCCCACCTCAGCAGGCTCAGTTCCTGCGGCTCTCGCACCAAGATATCGCCACTTGATTCGGGTATTTCCGAAATCCACTTCCAGTATCATGGGTTCAATTGCCCCCGAGGCTGCGTACCGACGGGAAAATTTCCCCTCCAGTGACCCTGGCTACTCCTCTGGCTGTTCTGAGTAACAGGGCGCCAGACTCATCGACACCAAGGCAGCGACCGATAAATTTTCGCTCTGCGCTTTGGATTACAACGTCTTGCTGCAGATAACGATCCACTGCATTCCACTGTGATTGAAATTGGGCAAAACCCCCGGACTCGAAGCGTTCGATATTCGCCAACAGGCTCGAAACTATACCAGCCGTCAGAACCGCCGGCTCTGCTCTTGCTGGCAGCAATGTCTGCACATCGGTGACTTCACGATCGATGGCCTGTTTTTCGTCATCGGACAACTGCAGGTTCAAGCCAATGCCGAACACGATAGCTACACCCGCTTTCTGTAGTCGCGACTCAAGCAGGATACCGCCCAATTTAGCTTTCCCCACCAACAAGTCATTGGGCCATTTGAGCTGGATGTTGTCGGCTCCCTGGGACTCTAGCGACTCACGCACCGAAAGCGCAGTAACCAGGCTCAAGGCCTGCAGCCCTTCCAGCTCTCTGGAAAAAGTCTTGAGCAGTGAAAGGTAGAGGCCAGCACCTCTGGGGCTATGCCATTTACGGCCCAGCCGCCCTCTTCCCGCAGACTGGGAAAAGGCTGTTAACAGTACGGTACCCGCCTCGGAATCCTTGAGTTGGCGTATTGCTTCTGCATTCGTGGAATCGATCTCTTCATAAACGAAGACTTCATCCACGCAGGTGGCCAGCGCCTCACTCAATTCCTGCTTGTAGTGTTGAGTATCCATAGTGCGGTAGTTGCCCGGCTTCCATGACAAAAAAAGGAGTGGCTCGCGTGCACTGCACCGAATACCACTCCTCTTTTATGGTGTTCTCCGGTGGTCTGCACCACCAGAAGTCTAACTATTCACTGGAAGAGGCTGCAGAATCTCCTCCGGCAGCCGCATCTTCACGGCCCAGTTTCGAATAAACAGACCAGGCTTCAAGAACGATAAATATCGAGGAAACCATCACCGCTGCTTGAATAATTACCAGTAGCCACTGGCCTGAATTCACATAGGACATCACGTACCAGGCGCCACCCCAGGATGCCATGAACAGGATAAACACGGTGGGTGCGATCAGGTACTTCGCCGGCCGACCCAGCTTGATCAGGTAAACGGAAATCACGATCAGGGTCATGGCCGCGAGAATCTGGTTGGACGCCGCGAAGACTGGCCAAATCAGGGTGCCGCCATCGCCAGGATAGTTTCCGTTGGATACGCCAAATGCCAGCAATAAGCAGGCACCGACAGCCACAAATGTGGAGATGTAGTTGCTCTTCAGTGGTTCAATATTATAAATATTGCCCCATTCCTGAATGATATAACGGGTAAGTCGTAGACCAGCATCCATCGTTGTGCCGGCGAACAGAACCACCATCACTGCCAACATGGTCTGGGCGAAGGTGAGAGAAATTCCCCAGCCCTCGGAAATCAGTAGTGCACCGCCCGCAATAAAACCGGTCGCGCCCGGACCTCCGGTGATCGTTGGATAAATTGCATCCCAGCCGCCAGCAACCGACGAGGCGTACAGCGAACCAGTCACCGCTACGATCGTAATCAGGGCCAGCGAGCCTTCGCCAAGTGCACCAAGGTAACCTACAAATCGCGCATCTTTTTCGTTGTCCAGTTGCTTCGCACTGGTACCAGATGACACGATGCCATGGAAACCGGAAAGCGCTCCACAGGCAATGGTAACGAATAGAATCGGGAAGATCGGCGGCGTACCTTCGGCCACGTCATTGATCATCGGCGCGGCCACATCGGGCATGGTGAACAGCACAGCCGTGTACAACACAAACAAGCCGAGCACCAATTGGGCGCCGTTAATATAGTCACGCGGCTGCAGCAACAACCACACTGGCAACATTGAGGCGATACCCGCGTAGATGTAGAGCAGGATAATCCAGTTGCCGTGTTCCTGCAGACCGAAGATGTCTCCCGGCAGAGCCAGCGGCCACAGGCTACCGATATAGATGGTGAAGTAGAGAATAGCCACGCCGATGATGGAAATGGCAAGAAGATTGATTTTCTTCCGGATCAAAACACCGACAGCAACCGCAACTGGAATCGCCGCCCAGGCCGGGAACACCGACTCCGGATAGATAATCATTTCATCCGCGATGATAGTGGCAAACATGGCATTCACCAGCACCAGCAGCAGGAAGATGATAATCATCAATACCGATCGAACGCGTGTGCTGACAATTGATTCTGAAAGGGCACCGATCGATTTGGCATCGTGACGATTACTCGCCCACAGTGCCCCGAAGTCGTGAACGCCAGCAAAAAAGATCGAACCGAACGTAACCCACAACAGGGCTGGCAACCAACCCCAGTAGACAGCAATCGCAGGTCCTACGATTGGCGCTGCCCCGGCTACCGCTGTGAAGTGTGAACCCCAGAGCACGAACTTATTGGTGGGTACGTAATCGACCCCGTCCTCAAATCGGTGAGCAGGAGTCTCAAAGTTTGGATCCAGGCGATAAATTTTTTCAGCGATAAATTTCGAATAAACGAACCAACCGAAACTGAACCCGACCAGTCCAAACAGGACAATAAAAATTGAGGACATGAAATTCTCTCCCGCCTTTTTTATTTTGCTTTAACAAGAATTTTGAGCCCCGAATCATAGCAAGTTAGCTGTACTGCTTCCAAGCGATATATTTATCGCAATCGCCTGTAATTTCAGGATTTTTCCAAAAAAGCCTGATTCCCAGCCCGGAATTCTGGCAATAAAAAACCCGGCCTCCTCTGTGAAGGCCGGGTTTTGTTCTTTACTACCTTTCGCGCTTTACAACCTATTGGGCCGTAGTCGCTATGCGGGACTACTCAGCGGCGTGATAGGTCCAATAGCCGATGAACATTTCATCCCAGCTCTGTAATCCGAAGCTCAACTGCTTGCTGGGATCAGGATTCGCTGGATTGAACTCGGAATTGTCGAATGTGCCAGTTACATGGGCAGTGGTCCCTGCTGGCAATACGGCTGGTTCGCTCAATTGATAGGTTGGCTGCCAGGCATAGCTGTAGGAAGGAACACTCAACAGATCCTCGGTCGTACCATCGGGATATTCCACGGTAAACTTCATGTCCTTGCCGCGGAAGTGCATATGGGCACGCAGACCTGTTATGACCACATCCTCATCAAAGGTATAACGGGCAGAGGCCTTGTGATCACGGGCATAAGGAGGAATCAGGAACATGCCTGCCACGGAACGCGTAAAGTTCTCATGCTCTGGCGGCTCATCGTACATATACAGACCAAGGAGAGTTTCGTCAGTTGTTGCTCGTCCGTTGGTTGTGTAATGAAACTGCATGGAAAGTTTGTGGCCTTTGGGAATGAAGACACCGGTATCTTCGGGGAACATCATGGCGTCGACTTTACCTGGCGCATAACCTTCCAGGAAACGGGTCGCAACGCTGCCCTGGGCTGCCTCGCCTTCTGCAGTTTCCGCGGGAGCGGTCACGTAAGTAAGCAAGTGGTGAAGAACCGACTCGTCACCGGCAATGTACTGCACGCCTTTAACCCACTTGTCTTCGTCAAAAGGAAGCGGAACATCAACGTTGATGTAGTCGAGCACACCAGTGGCAGGAATCTCATGGGTGGGCGCCTTCACGATAAAATCTGGCTCACCCATTTGCCATTCGCGACGGTCAGGAAACTCTACTGTAGCCAGAGGGTCTTCAGCACCAGCACCGCGCGGTGCGCCCGCATCGATCCAGTGCACGAGCGTTTGCATGTCGTTTTCGCTGATATAGCGCGCATTATCGAAGTGGCCAATATAGGGATCTACTTGCGTAGGTGGCATGCGCTTGGTCAGCAGCACTTCACGAATCATTGGAGACCAGCCCTGAAGCATCAGGTGGCTATCCATAGCGAAGGGACCGATACCCCCCTCGCGGTGACAGGAAGCACACTGCTCGACAATGATCGGTGCTACCTCTGTGCTGTAATCAGGCACAGTGCTGGCATGCTGTTGCTGTACGGGATACTGCAATGCACATCCGGTGCTGGCGGCGACCACTGTTTCATCGACACCACCTGCCAATTCAGCTTCAAGCACCCGGGCCACTGAGCCTTGCACTGGGCCGCGGTAAAGCAGATTGAGACGCTCTGGATCCAGTACAGTTACGTCGCCAGCAGCGGCGAAATTCAGCGTTTCCGAAACCAGTTGGCCGTCGTCGATCAGCAATGGCAAGTCAGTGCCCTGGGCAGCACGGGCTGAGCGAAGCTGGGCCACGTCCTGAGTTGCACTTGAATTGATCAGTGCGAAAGCCACGGATTTGTCCGCCCACTCAGACTGCAGGGTTTCAAACTGTGAAACTGCTTGATCGATAGTGGTGCAATTGGCGTCATAGGACATCAGCACCAGGGCTTCCATATGCCGATAGCGGCTCAATTGATGAAAATTGCCTTCGGTATCCAGCAGCGCAAAATCGCCAGCCCTGTCGGGCAAGGCAAAGGCACTGGATGCGAGGATGCTGAGAGAGAGTAGCAGGGTAGATTTCAGACGACGCATGGTCACTTCTCCGAATCAAACATGGGATTAACCACGTATTTTAGCCCAACTCCGGACTTAGAACAGCCCTCTGTGTCAGCCCATCAGGCAGTGTGAGCGATATGAGGGATCAGTGCGTCTTGTAGTAGGAGAAATAGCCAATGAACATCTCGTCCCAGCTTTGCGCGCCACCCCGCACGGTGGCGCCGGGATCGGGATTACCTACATTATACTGTGAGTTATCGAATGCGCCTTCAACCAGGACCCGGGAACCAGCGGGCAGCAGCATTGGCTCTGCGAGCCGGTAAGTCGGTTGCCAGTTAAAGTTGTAGTCCGGCACATTCAGAATCTCTTCCTGTTTGCCATCGGGATAAACAACCCGAAATCGCATGTGCTTGCCGCGAAAATGCATATGGGGGCGCAGTCCATGCAGCATGATTTCATCATCGAACACATAGTTGGCACTCATTTTATGTTCCGAAACGCCGGGAGGAATTACCAGATTGCGACCACCATGGCTGAGAGCGTAGGTCGAGTACTGATGCTCGGGTTCCGTGTCTGCGAAATACAGACCCAGTCTCGTTGCATCGACCGTTTCTTTTCCAAAAGTGGTGTAGTGCAATGACATTTGTACAGCCGACCCTTTGGGAATAAAGACACCGGTATTGTCAGGGTAGGTCGCCGCTTCATCTTTACCTGGCGCATAACCTTCCAGAAATTCCCGATAGCGGTCGTTCTCACCCTCCACGATACGCTCTTCGTAATCTGCCGGAACGATAAAGCTCAACAGATGATGCAGGACGCGGCGATCGCCGGGGATATGCTGAACCGACTTAACCCAGCGATCTTCTTCAAAGGGTAAATTGATAGTGACGTTTTCGTAGTCGAGTACACCGGTAGCAGGGACAGTAAAAGGTGGCACTTCTACAATATAGTCTGGCTCGCCGAGATCCCACTCCGAGGAAGGTGGTGCAACTGCGGTTAACGGGTCTATCTCAAACTTACCCGCCGGTGAACCGGCATCGATCCAGTGCACCAGCGTCTGCAGCTCTTCTGACGCCATATAACGGGCGTTAGTAAAATGCCGCACATTGGGATCAACCTGTGCAGGTGGCATGCGCTTGGTCATCAATACTTCTTTCATCATTGGCGACCAGCCCTGAGCCATCATATGGGAGTTCAGGGAGAAAGGCGCAATGCCTCCTTCCCGATGACAGGATACGCACTTTTCCTTGAGGATTGGCGCAACTTCTGTCGCGTAGTCGGGCACGTCAGCCAGATGTGCGTCCCTGGCGGGAAAGCTCAATTCACAGCCCTGTGTTTCGGCTAACACGGTCGATTCAATTTTAGCGATCTCGCCTTGGGCTGTTTTTTGCAGAGTCGCGCTCAGGAAATCGGTTCCTTCTCGCGCCGCGATACCTTGCTCGGGTCTTGGCCTTCGGGATTCAACATCCAGGCCACCCCGATATAAAACCCGCAGCCGAACTGGATCGATCACCAGAATTTCTCCGGCCTTGGTAATGCCAAGATTCTCGGCAACCAACTGCGCGCTGTCATTGAGGATCGGCATATCAATCCTGTACAACGCCTGGAAGCGTTTAAGGTCTTCAAGCTCATCTGCAGCGGATGCAGCGATGGCGAGAAAGGTGACGCCTTTCTTTTCCCAACTGGTTTGCAGGAGCTGGTATTTGTGGAGGTTTTGCAGATTCTCTTCGCACTGACTGGCGATAGAGATGAGGACTACGGCCTTGCTGTCGCCGTATTTGAGAAGCTGATGGGAATTACCCGCTTGATCCAGCAGTGAAAAATTTGCCACCCGCTCCAGCTTGGCCTGGGCTCCGGAAGCAACAGCCAGCAGCAAGCAAGCGAGCGCCGCTCGCTTCAGGCTCGAAGCAAATTCCGAAATTTTAGGGTTAGCCACAGGGAAGCTGCCTTCAGGGCCCGAAGGCCTTCACCAACTGAAATTATCCAGTGCGCAGCTTATCCCAACTGGCCTCTGCCTGTGGCAACACAGTGTAAGCGAATGTTACAAAATGAAACTCGGCATGAATCTAACCCGTTGTTTTAAAACAATATTTACGGGTTTTGTAATATTCAGTCGAAGTCTGAGCTCAGTTTTTCGCGTTCAGTTTCTGGGCGACGCCATAGCTGGAAAAACTTTCTATCAGAGACAGTTTCCTGAACAGTTCATACATGGCCCACAGCGCAGCCACAACCACGATGATCAGCATGCCCCAGCGCATGAGGGAGGCGAAGAATGCCGCATCGAGGGCCGGCCACTGGTATTGGAACTGAGACAACTGACCGCCCCGGTCCAGCATCCAGTGCCAGGCACTGTGCGCCAGCAGTGCAGAGAGCAGAATGCAACCGATTCTTTCTTCAACGAAGTATTTAAACAACAGGTTAAGAACCGGAATGACCAGCAGCAATACCAGAATCTGTCCTAATTCCACACCGATGTTGAATGCCAGCAGAGACGAGAACAAATGGCCACCAGCAAACTGCAGCGTTTCACTGAACAGGAAAGAAAAACCAAAGCCGTGGATCAACCCAAACCCAAACGTCACCATCCAACGATGCTCGAGTTTGGCGCCAACAATATTTTCAAAAGCCATGTACACAATCGACAAGGCGATCAGGGTCTCAATAAGCGGAGGAAACCACAGGGAACTGGGTGCCATCCCGAACGCAGAACTGATGAGTGTGATGGAATGGGCCACTGTAAATGAGGTAACCACCGGAATCAGCATCCGAATACTGCGCAGAGGGATCACAAGGCAGAACAGGAATAGCAGGTGGTCAGTGCCTTCGAGAATATGGTCGAAACCCATGGCAACAAAGCGGAAGGCTGCCTGGTGCCAGCGTGGGTCAAGTTCCACATAGCCTGGGTTACCCTGGAAGTTAAAAACTCTCTCCGCCCCGTTCGGTACCAGGAATCTGAGCACCGTTGTGGTTTCGCTGGAGAGTGTCCCCAGTTCCGGTTCCACCGCGAAATCAGAATCTTCCGACTGAATGGGATAGGTGACCAGAACATCCAGTACACCCTGACGCCAGAACAGATCAACACTGTCATCCAGGGGCGGACTATTCAGGTTCTCCAGAGCACTTTCGAAATTGGTAAATGAGCGGTTGCTTGGCAGGGATACCCGCGTCGCAACCAGTTCTTTATCGGTGAGTTCTTCGCCATTCTCATAAAAATGAATGGACTCGGTGATATAGACCCGGGCTGCCTCATCGAGATCACCCTGTGCCTCGGAAAACACCAGATAGCCCGGGCCCCGCAAGGGGAACACGATCTCGCCGAACGCTTCCATGGGCACCCTGATCAGCGCAGTTAGCTGATTACCTTCCGGTTTGACGAATGCATGAACAGTGACACGAGACGGAATATCGTGGGCATTGGCCAGTGATGGCAGCAGGAAAATCAGCATCGAGCCAGCCAGCAGAGCTAGTCTACTGGCACAGAGTGAGTGGATCAGGGCATTTAGTAAGCGCTTCATCGGATATTTTTCTTGTATTTACAGTGACTTAATTCACAGAGGGTGGGGCAGGATAATGCCCCTCGCAGGCGCATGCAACTTGGGCCGCCGCAACTGTTACAAATTCTTACAAGTGCCCATAGCAATTAGCCGGGAGGCAGTATACTGCGGGGGTTTTAGACAGTATACTCAGGCAAGCTCTGGTCGTACGTCGCCTGCGCAGGGCTCAAGAGGAGAATAAAATGATTAAAAAGAAACTGGTGATCGGCTCTTTTCTGGCAGCAGCCCTTGTTGCTCTTGGAATCGGTCAGTCAAAACTGCAAGAACCAACTGTTGCTGCTAGCAACGATGTAATGGCTCCCGCTTTCCTGGTCGATCCACTGTGGCCAAAACCACTGCCCAATCACTGGATTACCGGTAACACAATTGGTGTAGACGTGGACGAGCGTGACCACATCTTCACTGTACACCGTAACACTGAAAACATGTTCGGTGGCCGTACTGAAATCGGTCTGGCTCTGGGCGTAGCAGAATGCTGCACACCAGCACCACCAATTCTCGAGTACGACATCGAAGGTAATCTCGTAAATGCCTGGGGCGGTCCTCCCGCTGATGGCTCCTATGAGTGGCCCGAATCCAATCACGGTATCGAAGTTGCTCCGAACGGCGACGTCTGGATCGGTGGTAACGGCGGACCTGACTCACACGTACTGGTTTTCTCCCGCGATGGCGAGTACATCCGAACTGTTGGTGTTCCTGGCGCCGAGATGGATAGCAACAGCCGCACTGCGTTTGGCCGTGTAGCTGAAATTGCAATCGATCCTTCCGCCGGTGAAGCCTACTTCGCTGATGGTTACGTCAACAAGCGTGTAGCTGTAGTAGACGTTGCAACTGGAGCGTTCAAGCGCTACTGGGGTGCATACGGCAGCAGCACTGTGGACGATGACGCCGATGACACTTACACACCAGGCGAGCCTGGCCCACAAGTGTTCCGCGGCCCTGTTCACTGTGCCGAGCCTTCAAACGACGGCCTGATCTATGTATGTGACCGCGGTGCAGACCGTGTTCAGATCTTCCGTCCAGACGGCACTTTCGTAAGCGAGCACATCTACAACCCAGCCACTCTGGCACAGGGTTCTACTTGGGACATCGCTTTCTCACCAGACGAAGACCAGGAATTCATTTACCTGGCCGACGGTCAGAACTTCAAGATCTCCATCATCGAGCGCGAGTCCATGGAAGTTCTTTACACATTTGGTGACGGTGGTCGTCAGCCTGGCCTGTTCTATGCTCCTCACAGCATCGCGACAGACTCCGAAGGCAACATCTACACCACTGAAACTTACGAAGGTAAGCGCGTACAGAAATTCCTGTACCAGGGCATGCAGCCAGTCACTGTTCGTGACCGCGCGCCAACATGGCCTGCTTCCGAGCTGTAAGTTCGAAACAAGCTAGACTAGAAAACCCGGCTCAGGCCGGGTTTTTCTTTTTATTGGGTTCGAAAAAATGCATCCCTGCCTCACTTCGAGAAACTTTCCACATAGTGCCAGTAGCCATCCATGGCGGGTCAGTCCAGCCGCCCCATCCCTGGGGCGTCGTTCAGCCCTACTAAAGCTTGCGCTTTAGTTCGCTCCGCGACCGGGCTTCACCCTTGTGAATTTCTGACTCGCATTGGCCTACATGGATGTAGGCCTGCAGGTTTTGCAGGAGCAAAAACCTGCGGCTTCGCAAATGGTCGCTCTCGGACTTCCTGTCCTACGCGACACCCGGCACATCCTGTGCCTCGTCGGCATCCCTGCCTCACTTCGAGCAACTTTCCACTTAGTGCCAGTAGCCATCCCTGAGGCGTCGTTCAGCCATACTAAAGCTTGCGCTTTAGTTCTCTCCGCGACACCCGGCACATCCTGTGCCTCGTCGGCATCCCTGCCTCACTTCGAGCATTATTCCACCTAATGCTAATAGCCTTCCATGGCGGGTCGGTCCAGCCGCCCCATCCCTCGGGCGTCGTTCGCCCCTGCCAGAGCTTTAACCCTTGTTACCTACGGGCCAGGCAACATGCGCCTGACTTTCGAACGGCTGTTCGTCGGAATCCGGAATTTAACGGTTTTGAAGCCTCTGGATTGGTGTTAAGTTCCTACCTCGATAGTTGTTTCGTTCCAACAACAATTAAATATAAGGAAACCACTATGTCCAGCCTCAAGAAATCGATAGTTTTCTCATCACTGGCAATTGCCTTGTTTCTGGCGCTGCACCTTGGGCAGCAGCAGCTCCAGCAATCTGCCGAGGCAGTTAACAACGACCGCATGATCCCGCATTTCGAAGTGGATCCCTTCTGGCCCCAACCTCTCCCTAACAAATGGATTCTGGGAAGAACGATCGGCATAGCCGTGGATGAGCGGGACCACCTGTTTGTCGTGCACAGGGATCAGAACAGCATGTTCATGAACCAGGAGATCGGTCTGACGCTTGGCCGGGCGGAGTGCTGCACTGCCGCACCACCGATTCTGGAATTTGATGCCGATGGCAATTTGATTAATGCCTGGGGCGGCCCGGGGGAAGGCTATACATGGCCGGAATCAAACCACGGCATCGAGGTCGCACCCGATGGCAATGTCTGGATCGGCGGCAACGGCTCTGCTGACTCCCATGTTCTGGTGTTTACCCGTGATGGTCAGTTTGTGCGAGAGATCGGGATACCGGGTGAGCCCACGGACAGCCTCAGCACAGTTTCCTTTAGCCGGGTAGCCGAAATCGCTATTGATGAATCTGCCGGTGAAGCCTACTTCGCCGATGGCTACGGCAACAAGCGCGTCGCGGTTGTTGATGTTGCGACTGGCGCCTTCAAACGCTATTGGGGTGCATATGGCAACACGCCCGTCGATGAACGCGTAACCTACGACCCCAACGAACCTCTGCCCCAACAGTTTGTTGGACCAGTTCACTGTGCCGAACCATCCAACGATGGCCTCATCTACGTGTGCGATCGCGGTGCTGACCGTATCCAGGTCTTTCGTCCTGATGGCACCTTCGTGAAAGAAGGCCAGGTGGCCCCTCTAACACTTGCGGGATCGACCTGGGACATCTCATTCTCGCCTGATGAAGAACAGGAATTCATCTATCTGGCCGATGGCGGTAATTTCAACATTCATATACTGGATAGGGAGTCGCTGGAAGTGCTCGCGGAATTTGGCGAAGGTGGCAGACAGCCCGGGCTGTTTTTTGCCCCTCATAGTATCGTCACTGACAGCCAGGGCAATATATACACTACTGAGACCTACGAAGGTAAGCGCGTACAGAAATTCCTGTTTCAGGGTATGCGCCCTATCACTGAGCATCGACCGGGTGCGCCTTGGCCTGCGTCAGAGCTTCACTAAGCTCACTTAGCGAACAGGGCCAGCTATCGCTGGCCCTGATCGCTCCCGCCCTGTTAGCAGCCAAATTCACAGAAAACTAATGTCACACAATCCCGGGACGCAGTGCTTGAAGACCCGGTAGCGGTCAATTATTCTGAATCTAATCAAGGAACTGTGCTGAAGCTTCCCAGAGCGGACAAATTGATTCAGCAATAGTTAAGAAAACAATACGCATTCTGCAAGAAAGCCCAAGAGAAGTTTACTTATGATCAGCATTAGAAAAATTATCCCCACCCTCCTCCTTGGCACACTGGGATTTGCTCCGGTTGCCGGATTCACAGCGGAAGACCTGACAATCGACTTCACCTATGAGCGGAACGTGAACATAGGCAGCATCAGTAGCGTGCTGAGTCTCCCTGCATTTGGAGATGACCGGGGTGTAAGTGACGGCAATCTCATCACTGAAGATTACCGCGCTCAGCGGCCTCTCGCAGATATCGTGCACGATGCGATTGCACAGGGCTTCGCCAAGGGTGGTGTTGAACTAGTGGAATCGGGTGAGGACATGCAGGTAGTTGGAACTATCACCGAATCTGACCTGCAGATGGTCGATCGGGGTGGCGTGTCATCAATTCAGCTTACCATTCGCACACACATTCAATTGCAGAATGGTGGACGCACTGTTTGGGAGAGCACTCTGTTTGGCCGAGGTACCGTACCGGAATCGGATGGCATGGTCGCTGCTGTTGACGCCGCGCTTGGCCGAATAGTGCGCGAACTGTTCAACGACGATTACTTTATTATCGAACTCTAGGGAACCTCTTGACAACTATGTTACGTCTCTGCGGAGTCTATCGCGTTTTTCTGCTGCGCTGTGCGCAGGCAATGGCCGTAGCCGTTGGCAAGCGCAGCAACGCAGCAGAAAAACGCGACAGGCCCGGCTGAAAGCCAGAGACGCAACATAGTTGTTCAGAGATTCCCAGGAAATCAGCCTCGCTAGAAGCAACCCAATACGGTATGCAGAGTCGGCTCCAGCGGCCGACTCAGCTCCGGGAATAAATCCAACCCCGTGAGTTCTTCTATTTCCTCAACTGAACTCTGCTGTTCGCAGTGATGCAAGTGAACAGGCGTATCCTGCTCCAACAGGAATGCCGCGCTTCGCCCTTCCGGGGTCACTATGACTTTAAAAAAGGCATCTGGCACTCTATGCGAAGTGCTGACTGGCAGTTGGCGAGGCTCCTGATCAGGATAAAAGACAGGGCCCGCTACAACAAACACGGAATCTTCCCTGTTCACTAAATTTCGAATTGCCCAATCCAGACCGTACCACGCCCCCTGGCTGAGACTGGTGCTGCGGGCTACCGCATTAGTCAGATAATTGACCTCCCGCCAGTAAGGTGTGGCGGCAAACCCTACCAGCGGTACATACTGTGCCCTTATCAAACCGCTATCTGTAGCCGCAGCAAAATCTGCATCCTGCAAGGTTTCCGCGACATAGTCATCGGTTATAGTCTCTCTGGACAGGCTCGAAGCAATACCGATTGAACCTGCACTTATTTCATAGGCTACCCAATCTGCTGACTTGGTCTGGGTGTTGTAAGACAGGGCATAGATCGCCCTAACCAGAAGGTGATTACTGCTATCTGTACCGAGCGGACAGCCATAGAGGCAATGCCCAATCTGGTACACCTGACTTGATGCCGCTGGTGAAAGCAGCCCCAAAACCAACCCGAGTAACAGCATTGCTGGCATCGTTTTTGCCTTGCACATATCCGCGGCAGCATCGCCGGATCTTGCGCGTGTAATAATGGTGATCAACCGGATGCGCGCAGACGTGCGAATAAAGGTTTTGAATGCAGCAAACATCGAGAGAACGTTCATTCTGTGCCAGAGAGAATCAGTTAGTAAGAATCCAAAAAGCGGCGGAAGAATAACAAGTTAGGGCTTACTATGATACTTTGAATATCCTAAGATTATGAACGAAGAAAACAGCAACGTAGACTGTTCTAAATTCGCAGGGAGGGCCGGTTTCTCTGTAACGTGCCACCCCTCCGCTCACCAGGGGACTCGATGAAAATTCTCCTCGTAGACGATGAGCCGGATATTCTGGAAGTAATCCAGGAGTTTCTGGAGCTTAAGGGTCACATAGTCGAGACAGCCAGTAACGGCAAGTCGGGGCTGGATATGGTTCTCGGGCACAATGACTTCGACCTGGTGTTTAGCGATATCGGAATGCCAGAAATGGATGGCCTCACTCTCCTTGAGAAAATCCGCAGCAACGACATCGATACCCCCGTCATACTGATTTCCGGCCAGGGCGATGTGAGCAACACTATCCGGGCCCTGCAATTGGGTGCGCTGGATTTCATCGTCAAACCGGTCTACCTGAAAAGCGTTGAGGAAGCGCTGGACAAGATCGAGACCGCGATGGCGGCGGAACGCGAGGACAAGGTTGCCGTTGAATTCATCAACGAGCAAAAGGTGGTGCTGTCCTTCACCAGTGATTTGAACAAAATCCGCAATGTCATCAGCTATTTCAATCGCTATACCCAGGACCTGTGCGGCGTATTCGATCTCGACTCCAACAAACTGGCAATCTGCCTGCAGGAAAGCCTCACCAATGCCATCATTCATGGCAATTTCAAAGTGGAGTCCAAGCTGAAGGAAGAGGATTGGTCCGCTTTCGACAACTTGATTAAGGAGCGTCAGGCGGACCCAGAACTGGGCAACAAAAAAGTCCACATCACACTGCAGCAGACTCCGGAAGCACTAACATTCGAAATATGTGACGAAGGAGATGGCTTCGATCCCGCCATTTTGCCTGACCCCACACACCCTGAGAGCTGGCTTAAACTCAGCGGGCGCGGAATCCTGTTTATTCGTTCCTACATGGATGAGGTTAGCTGGAACACAGTTGGCAATAGCATCACTATGGTGAAAAAGCTGGCCTGAAGTGCCTGCCCGAAAAGCGCCGGGTCGATACGTTACCAAATCGCCCTCTTCAATCTCAAAATTCTGCAGTTCGCTACTCCTTTCCAGGCTTGATGCCTCAGGCATTACCCACGAGTATTAGGAGTTAAACACCCCGACTACACCGCTTTACCCAAAATGCCTGTTAACTATTTCGTCATCATGGCGTCATATAGATAAGTCTGAAGCCGCAACAGGGATTCCGAGAAGCCCCGTGAGACGCGGGATTGAGCACGAACGTGCGGCTACTGGACGAAAACAGCTACTCAATTATTGAAATTTTTCATCTTTTCAATTTTCAGGAAGCTAAAACCCTCGGCGCTCTCTACTATGCGCCGTCAGAAAGAATCAAAACTTTCCCCCTGCAGAAGCTTTAGGAGAGCGATATGCTTAGGATTACTTCAATTGCCAAGGTAGCCGCAGTATCTGCTGTATCTGCCTTCATTGGCCTGACCGCCAATGCCGCCGAGCGCATCAGCGATTTTTCGCTGGTAGACCATAACGGCAAATTTTTCCAACTCAGCCGGGCCGCCGACAACGAGGCCATCGTGATCCTGTCCCACGAGGACAGCCGCGACGTCCGTCGTGCCTACGACGACCTGGAAGACCTGATGGAGCAGTTCGCTGACCAACCTGTAGCCTTCTACCTGATGGATTCCACGGGCATGGCTGACAAGGTTGCCATGCGCGATTTAGCAGACGATGCGGACATCACCCTGCCCATCCTGATGGATGACACCCAACTGGTTGCCAAGGAACTGGGCATTAGCCGCGCAACTGACGTGGTTATCCTGGACCCGGCTTCCCTCGAGGTGGTCTTTGCCGGCGCGATGAATGACCGCTGGGCTGAAGGTAGCCGCGCACGTCGCGCATCGGAGCACTATGCCGCAGATGCCTTGACTGCATTCCTGGCTGATCAGGAAGTTACCTCCCAGCAGCTTGCCAGCAAGGGCGAGGCGCTGGAATTTGCCAATGCAGAAAGCATCTCCTACGCCAACGAAATCGTGCCAATCCTGAAAGAACGCTGCGTGGAATGTCATATGGAAGGCGGTATCGCTCCTTTCGCCATGACCAACCACCAGATGGTTCAGGGCTGGTCTCCCATGATCCGCGAAGTGCTATATACCAAGCGTATGCCACCTGGCCAGATCGACAACGAATACGTACACGACTTCCGTGACGTGGCACATATCACCGTTGAGGAAACCCAGAAGCTGGTTCAGTGGATCGACAACGGTGCACAGAACAATGACGGCGCCGACCCACTGGCTGAATACAAGCCAGAACTTGTCAAGTGGGCTTATGGTGAACCCGACCTGCTGTACAAGATTCCGGCACAGCAGATTCCAGCAACAGGCGTGCAGGACTATCGCAACATCGCCCTGCCTCTGGAACTGGAAGAAGACGTTTGGGTAAAAGCCATCGAATTCGAAGCTGGCGACCCCACAGTGCTTCACCATATCATCGCGTTTGCTTACGGCCCTGACGGCGTAAACGAATTCGAGATACTGAATCAGGGCATCGGCCTGGGCGCTTACGCTCCAGGTAACGAAGTAAACACCTACCCTGAAAACTCAGGCTTCCCGCTGAAAGCCGGTGGCGGCCTGATGCTGCAACTGCACTACACCACGTCTGGCCGTGAAACAGTAGACGAATCAGAAATAGCACTGTACCTGTGGGACGAGAAGCCCGAGCGCACAGTACTGGGTGGCTCCGCTGCAGAACTGGATATCAATATTCCACCTTTTGAAGCACGTCATGAAATGGTCGCCACTGCGAAGTTCCGCAAGGACTCCTATCTGACCATGCTTGGGCCACATATGCACTACCGTGGCTATGACGCCAACTTCAAGCTGATCTATCCTGACGGCAGCACTGAGGAAATCCTCAACGTCCCTAACTACCAGTTCAACTGGCAGAAAGTGTACGACTTCGAGGAACCCAAGTTCGTACCTGAAGGCACACAAATGGTATTCACCGGAACATTCGACAATTCCGAGATGAACCCATTCAACCCCGATCCATCCCAGACACTGACGTGGGGGGAACAAACCTGGCAGGAAATGTTCTTTGGCTTCTACCGCTATGTTGAAGCCGGCGACGGAGAATAAATCCTCACCAGTTTTTGTTCTGAAAGCCCGGATACCTGGAAGGTATCCGGGCTTTTTTTCGAGCGTTAGGATATTCAGAGTCGTAAACCATCCGTGGTGAGCCAGTCCAGCCGACCCATCCCTGGGTCGTCGTTCAGCCTTACTAAAGCTGCCGCTTTAGTTCGCTTCGCGACCAGGCTTCACCCTGCACTTTCACCTTAATCGCCGTCAACTCGCTGGCGGAATTGCGCGGAATCCCTTGCAAGTTGACGGCTCGCATTCGCTTCGCAAATGTCGGCATCCCTGCCTCACTTCGAGCAACTTTCTAGACAGTGCCATATTCCATCCGTGGTGAGCCAGTCCAGCCGACCCATCCCTGGGTCGTCGTTCAGCCTTACTAAAGCTGCCGCTTTAGTTCGCTTCGCGACCAGGCTTCACCCTGCACTTTCACCTTAGTCGCCGTCAACTCGCTGGCGGAATTGCGCGGAATCCCTTGCAAGTTGACGACTCGCATTTGCTTCGCAAATGTCGGCATCCCTGCCTCACTTCGAGCAACTTTCTAGACAGTGCCATAATCCATCCGTGGTGAGCCAGTCCAGCCGACCCATCCCTGGGTCGTCGTTCAGCCTTACTAAAGCTGCCGCTTTAGTTCGCTTCGCGACCAGGCTTCACCCTGCACTTTCACCTTAGTCGCCGTCAACTCGCTGGCGGAATTGCGCGGAATCCCTTGCAAGTTGACGGCTCGCATTGACCTACATGGATGTAGGTCTGCAGATTTTGCAGGAGCAAAAATCTGCGGCTCCGCAAATGGTCGCTCCCGGACTTCCTGTCCTCCGCGACACCCGATACATCCTGTACCTTGGTCGCTCTCGCACGTCCTGTGCTCCGCGACACCCAGCACATCCTGTACTTTGTCGGCATCCCTGCCTCACTTCGAGCAACTTTCAATTCCCGACACACCCTCCAACTCATTGCTCTGCAAGCCCAGATACCTTGCAGGTATCTGGGCTTTTTGGGGCTCGCTGGAAGCGAGCCTCTTCCCTCCCCCCCCCTTCAAAAGTATTCGAATCTTTAGTTCCAACATCCCAGACTCTGGCAGTGAATGCGAAAAGCGGGAGTCAGTCAGCCCATACGAGACCGTCGACCGCAGGGATGCGGTCGCCGAGCCTACAGGGTGTATAGACCGGAGACATAGGTTACAGGTTGTTCGGAGACATAGGTAACAGTATTACTTATTAGCATCATTCCACCAATTTGGAGAGTTTGATGCCCTGGAAAGAGGTAAATACTGTGGAGTTAAGGAAAGAATTTGTCGCATTAGCCGAGCATTCAAACCTAAGTTTCAGCGATCTGTGCAGGCGATTCAGCATAAGCCGTAAGACAGGCTACAAATGGCTGGATCGGTATCGAAGTCAGGGAGATAGTGGGCTCGAAGATCAATCAAGAGCACCCAAAACCAGACCCGCGCAGACTCCAGAAGCCATGGAGCAACTTATTCTAGATTGCAGGGATCAGTACCCAGATTGGGGTGGAAGAAAGCTACGTCGGGTTCTTCAGGATCGAGGTTTCAATGGCCTCCCTCAACCAAGCACGATCACAGAGATATTGCGACGCAACCAGCGTTTACAATCAGACCCTGCACCGCCGAAACGGTTCAAGCGATTTGAGCATCCCAACCCGAATGATCTGTGGCAAATGGACTTTAAAGGCTACTTCAAGCTGGCTAAAGGCCGCTGTCATCCACTGACCGTACTGGATGATCACTCGCGGTACTCGATTTGCTTGCAGGCCTGTTCAAACGAGAACACAGAAACCGTCAAAACAAGGCTTATCAAGGCGTTCGGCCACTATGGCATTCCTCGCAGAATGACGATGGATAACGGTTCTCCCTGGGGTTCCGGAGGACGTTTTCGGTACACGCAACTTACTGTATGGCTGATAGAGGCAGGAATCTCTGTTAGTCATTCACGGCCTTATCACCCGCAAACGCAAGGTAAGGATGAACGCTTTCACCGGACACTACAGGCTGAATTACTCGGACGCAGGCAGATAGATGATCTGGGTAGCTGCCAACGCCACTTTGATGATTGGCGAACCAGATACAACACCATCAGGCCTCATGAGGCACTCGACATGAATACACCAGTCACACGTTACACCCCGAGCACACGCGCTTACCGCCCTAATAGTCCACCCTATGAATATGGGCCAACCGACCAGGTCAGAAAGGTTGGTAAAAATCTGACGGTGAGCTTCCAGCGCTATGAGTTGTTCCTGGGGCAGGCTTTTGTAGGCAAACACATCGCCATAAGGCCAACGCAATCAGACGGGGTATTCACTCTGTACTTTTGCCATCAGCAAGTAGGAGAAGTAGACCTGAACCGGATGGCTAAAAGGGCCAGATCCTAGTTAGAATCAGCAGAAATGTGTTACCCATGTCTCCGAACACTTTGTAACCCTTGTCTCCGGTCTATACACAGGGAAGTATTCACGGCGTGTCTCGTATGGGCTGACTGACTCCTGCCATCTCGGCACAAGTATCACCAACAAAGCGAATACTTTTACCCCCTCACAGCTATGGTAGACTGCCAACTCAACCCATTTGCCCCGGTAAAAACAGCCACCTATGAGAATCCTAGCTCTAGTCTTGATTGCCAGCCTCGGTGCCACGGCGACTGCCGACACCACCCTGATTACCAACGTCAATGGCTATACCCTGAACAGCAGCTACCAGTTGCTGCAATTCAATGCCATTCAGTTTACGGATGACAGCATCGATGCCATTTTTGGCGCCAATGATGAGTTGCCCGATGACGCGGACACGATCATCGATGGAGAGCGCCAAACCATGATTCCTGGGCTGATTGATGCCCATGGACACGTGCTGGGCTATGGACTCGGCCTGCTCAGGGTCAACCTCGTGGGAACCACCACCGAAGAAGAAGCGGCCCAACGGGTGCTGGCGTTTGCCGAAGCCAACCCGGAATTGGAATGGATCCAGGGACGCGGCTGGAATCAGGTATTGTGGGACAGCAATGAATTCCCCTCCGCAGCGAGTCTCGATGCGGTAGTGAGCGACCGCCCAGTCTGGTTAACCCGCGTTGACGGTCACGCAGCCTGGGCAAACAGCATGGCGCTCGAATTGGCAGGTATCGATGCCGATACGGAAGACCCGGTGGGCGGCCAGGTTATTCGGGATGAGAATGGCGTGGCAACTGGCACCCTTATTGATACAGCAATGAGTTATGTCAGAGAGCACATTCCTGACACCAGTTTCGAAGAGGAAAAAATTGCGCTGACCGCTTCCATGGAATCTCTGGCCACCTATGGAATGACCAGCGCACATGACGCCGGTATCGGCAGCAGCACGATTCGCGCTTACAAGGAACTTGTTGAACAAGGCCCGCTGCCCATTCGCATTTACGCCATGATATCTGCTGGAGACCCACTCTATCAGGATCGACTTGATGAGGGATTCTATTACAGCGAAGACAACACATTCGCTATCGAGAGTGTCAAGGTAGTCGCAGACGGAGCACTCGGCAGCCGCGGAGCCGCACTAATCGAGGATTACAGCGACGATCCCGGCAATAGAGGCTTGCTGCGGTACAACGATGAACGCCTCGAATTCCTGATGCGGGCTGCCATGAATTCCGGCTTCCAGGTCAACACCCATGCCATAGGCGACGATGCCAATATGAAAGTGTTGGATAATTACGAACGCCTGATCAATGAGACCAATTCACGGGATCGCCGACATCGCGTCGAACATGCCCAGATTTTGCGCTACGAAGACATTCTGCGATTTGCCGAACTCGGCGTCATACCTTCCATGCAGACTACCCATGCCACCAGCGATAAAAATATGGCGGAAGACCGCATTGGGCCGGTGCGCATTCAGGGTGCCTACGCCTGGCGCAAACTTCTGAATTCTGGTGCACGTATCGCCAATGGCTCTGACTTTCCGGTTGAACACCCAAATCCTTTCTATGGGCTGCACGCGGCGGTGACGAGACAGGGGCAGGACAATGAGCCTGACGGTGGCTGGTACCCGGAAGAAGCGATGACCCTGGCGGAAGCTTTGGCAAGTTTTACTATCGACGCCGCCTATGCCGCGCATCAGGAAGATATGCTTGGAAGCCTCGAAGCTGGCAAGAAAGCCGATTTTATTTTTCTGGACCGTGACATCTTCACTATCGACCCGAGCGAACTCTGGCAAGTCGAAGTGGAGCAAACCTGGGTTGGTGGCCGTCGTATTCACTAACACCAGAGACATTGGAAACAGGTCCTGGGGTAAACCCACCTTGCACTAGCAAGGACTGTAACGACTGCCTGATTGGAGATAACTATGAATATCCGAATTGTCTGCCTGCTGTCACTACTCGGTCTCGTGGTCGCCTGCAGTCCTGCTTCCCAACCTGAATCCAGCACCGAACAGCCAGCTGCCCAACCACAAATTGCCCCAGCCAGCCTGTTCAGCCCGGAAGAAATAGCACGCTGGGAAGCCACGGCCGCCAACGTCGATATTTTGCGAGACCAATGGGGTATAGCCCACATCTATGGGGTTACTGACGCTGACACGGTGTTCGGTACCGTTTATGCCCAGGCAGAAGATGATTTCAACCGGGTGGAAACCAACTACTTAAACGCTCTGGGAAGGCTGGCAGAGGCGGAAGGTGAGCAACAACTCTACCGCGATCTGCGCATGAAGCTGTTTATCGATCCCGCAGAATTGCAGGCCCAGTACGAAGAAAGCCCAGAATGGCTGCAGCGCTTGATGGATGCCTTTGCTGACGGGCTCAACTATTACCTGCACACACATCCCGATGTCGAACCTCGGGTGATCACCAAATTTGAGCCCTGGATGGCACTCTCATTCACCGAAGGGAGCATCGGCGGTGATATCGAGCGCGTCAATATTCAGCGATTGCAGGAGTTCTATAACAACGGTCCCATGGTCGCACAACTGGAAGCCCCATTTGATGGTGAGCCTCGCGGATCCAACGGCTTTTCCATCGCTCCGCAGAACACGGTGAATGGTAACGCGCTGTTCCTGATAAACCCCCATACTTCCTTCTTCTTTCGCTCCGAGCTGCATATGGTGAGCGAGGAAGGCCTCAACGCGTATGGTGCCGTCACCTGGGGGCAGTTTTTCATCTATCAGGGTTTTAATGAGAACACAGGCTGGATGCACACCTCATCCCGAGCCGATGCCATAGACGAGTACCTGGAAACGATCGTGCAGCAGGACGATGGCTACTACTATCAACATGGCGAAGAATTGAAGCGACTGGAAGAACGGGTTATCACTCTTCCCTATCGTGATGGCAATAGCCTGTCTGAACAACAGGTGACGGCTTACTACTCACATCACGGGCCGATCATCAGGGAAGACGATGGCAAATGGGTGTCGATCGCTTTGATGCAGGAACCCATAAAGGCACTTACCCAGTCCTATATGCGCACCAAGGCCAACAACTACGAAGAGTTTGCGGAAACCATGGAGCTGCGCACCAATTCCTCCAACAACACCGTTTATGCAGATAGCGATGGCAACATCGCCTATTGGCATGGCAACTTCATACCCCGGCGCGATGAACGTTTCGATTGGAACAGTCCGCTGGATGGCAGCAATCCAGCGACAGACTGGGGTGAACTGCATGAAGTGAGCGAAATGATCAGCCTGTTCAATCCCGCAAATGGCTGGATACAGAACACCAACAACACCCCTTTTAATGCTGCCGGCCCCGGCAATAGCCCTGATCCAGACGACTATCCCGCGTACATGGCAAATAATCCTGAGAACGCCCGTGGGGTACATGCCGTGCGAGTGCTGGAAGGCAAAACTGATTTCACTCTGGACTCGCTCATCGAAGCCGCCTACGACTCGGAGCTGCCTTTCTTCGAAGAGCTGATTCCAAACCTGCTGTTGACCACAGCCGTCGATAGCCCCGCTAGCGCAACGACTGGAGTCGACGGCGACTTCGATGACGATCCTGGCAACTCTGCTATCTCAATTCAGTCGGAGACGCTGGAATACATAGACCTTCTGCGAGACTGGGATTACCGTTGGAGTCTGGAGTCCGTCGAAACTTCTTTAGCGGTATTCTGGGCAACGCAACTACTGGAAGATGTGGCTGCAGCCTCCAACGCTGCTGGCGCCAACATCTATGAATACGTGGTTGAGCAGTCCACTCCCTCGCAAAAACTCGCCGCCCTGCGCACTGCCGCTGAAACCCTGACTCGCGACTTTGGCTCCTGGCAAGTACCCTGGGGAGAGATTAATCGTTACCAGCGACTCAACGGAGATCTGGTGCAGGATTTCGATGACAACGCCCCGAGCATACCCGTTGCCTTTGCTTCCGGCCGTTGGGGATCCCTTGCGTCGTTCGGCGCACGCACCTATCCCGGTACCGCACGCATGTACGGCACAAGCGGCAACAGCTTCGTTGCAGCGGTGGAGTTTGGTTCACCTATACGGGCCAAGGCCATCACAGTTGGCGGCCTGCAAAGCGATCCTGATTCCCCGCACTTTGATGATCAGGCACAGATGTATGCAGATGGAGAATTTCGCGATGTGCTGTTCTACCGTGAAGATATAGAAACCAATCTCGAACGTCAGTACCATCCTGGCGAATAGCCTTGTCGAATTGGTGTAGCACTTTTGAAAGTTTATGAGCACTAACAGAAAATACGTGGCCGGTCGTCACTTCCTGCAGATACCCGGCCCTTCCAATGTGCCGGACAGTGTCCTGCGTGCTATGGCGCAACCCGTCATTGATCACCGCGGACCAGAATTTCCCAAACTTACTCAGCGCATTCTTGAAAATTTAAAAGCTGTTTTCAAAACTGATTCCCACGTTTTCATTTACCCGGCTTCCGGCACGGGAGGCTGGGAATGCGCGCTGCTGAATGCCCTTTCTCCCGGCGACAAGGTCCTGGCTTTCGAAACCGGACACTTCTCCACGCTCTGGAAAGACGTCGCCGAAAAACTTGGCCTCCACATCATCTGGATACAAGGTGACTGGCGTCATGGCATCAAGCCCAGTCTCGTTGAACAGAAGCTGAGTGAGGATTACCAGAGGGAAATAAAAGCAGTGCTGGCAGTCCACACAGAGACCAGCACAGGCGTTACTTCCTGCATTCCGGAAATCCGCACCGCCATAGACAAGGTAAAACATCCGGCCTTACTCATGGTCGATGCCGTTTCTTCCCTGGCCTGTTCCGAATTCAGGCATGATGAATGGGGTGTGGACATTGCCGTCAGCGCGTCCCAGAAAGGCTTGATGTTGCCGCCAGGCTTGAGCTTTAACGCTGTCAGCGATGATGCACTGGCCCGAGCGCGACAATCCCAATCCCTGCATTCCTATTGGCGCTGGGATGCCATGGCAGAAAACAATAGCAAAGGCTACTTCCCTTATACGCCAGCCACAAACCTGCTGTATGGGCTCGACGCAGCGTTGCAACTGATTCACGCCGAGGGTCTGGATAACGTGATCACTCGCCACGCAAGGCTAGCCGAAGCCACACGAGTCGCTGTCGCCGCCTGGGAGTTGGAGAACGTGTGCCTCAACGAACACGAGTATTGCAACAGTACCACGGCGGTCTTTGCTCCCGAGGAAACAGATGCCGACGAACTGCGCGAAATAGTACTGAAGAGATTCAACATGTCCCTTGGTACAGGGCTGGGCCTGTTAAAAGGGCAAATCTTCCGCATCGGTCACCTGGGTGACTTCAATGAGTTAATGCTCATGGGCACCCTGTCAGGTGTGGAGATGGGACTCAAACTTGCCAACATGCCGCATCGTTCAGGTGGCGTGCAGGCGGCAATGGATTTTCTCGCACAATAGAGTTCGCCCATCGACCCGGCACCGGGATGCTGGCAGGTGCGCGACAACGACTACAACAATAATGAATAAAGGCTTCAAGCCTGACCAGGAGTCGCCATGGACCCCGCCACAGCGGTCAATACCAGTGCTGCCGTTTCCCTGATTGGATTTACTGCGATTATCTTTCTGCTGCTATTCCTGATAGCAAAATGGAAATGGCATGTGTTCTTTGCGCTCCTGATTCCAATTTTGTTGTTCGGGATTCTCCCCGGCATTCAACAAAACAATTTTATCGATGCCTTTGAAAGAGGCTTCGGCAATACCCTAGGTAGCATCGGTGTAGTCATCGTACTTGGCTCGATTATCGCGGAAGCACTCAAGCATACAGGTGCGATCCAGGTCATTACCCGCTCCATGGTCAATCTCGTTGGCACGCAGCGTATGCCACTGGCGCTCACCCTCACCGGGTTCATTATTGGTGTTGCCATCTTTTCCGACGTGGCTTATGTGATTCTCAACCCGCTGGTGCACTCTGCCGCCAAGACCATGGGTGTGGGTATCGCCGTCATGTCGACTGGACTTGTCGGTGCCTTGCAGCTTACCCACGCTATCGTACCCCCTACTCCCGGACCGTTAGCGGCTGCCGCCCTGGTAGGTGCCGACATAGGGAAGACCATCATCTTCGGCAGTATTGCCTGTTTATTTGGCTCCCTGGCCTGCTGGGCCTGGGGCACCCTCTTTGCAGGCCCGCGTATAGCCACCGAAGCGTCAGATGAGTTTGAAGGTATCACCATAGACGAACTGGACGCAGACGGCCCGTCTGAATTGCCCAGCACCCTCAGTTCCTATATGCCCATCGTGATTCCTATTATGCTGATTGGCACCCAGAGTGTGGTCGCCCTGACGTTTCCCGAAGGCCACATACTGCGGACTGTTTTCCAGTACCTGGGATGGCCGGTGATGGCTCTGTCGGTCGGTGTGTGGCTAGCCTACCGCAATATCAAGAGCAAGGATGACAAGGAAAAAGCCAGGGATGCCTGGGTCGAGGCCGCACTAAAAACGTCAGCCATGATCCTTGTGGTAACCGGTCTCGGAGGCTCTCTTAGTGCCATCCTCCGTGGCACGCCGGCAGTGGAATTCATTGCCACGTTTTTCAGCGACTATGGCTTGCCCGCCATCCTCTTGCCTTTCGTGATCGGCATTATTGGCAACATGATTACTGGCTCAACAACGGTGGGAGTGATTACAGCCGCGTCCCTGGTCGCGCCCATGCTCGGCAGCCTGGGCCTGTCACCGGAAGCGGCGATGCTGGCAGGTGCCAGTGGATCCGTAATCATCAAGTACGTTAACAGCAGTTACTTCTGGGTGTGCACCTCCCTCTCTAAATTGAGTGTTCCCGATGCGGTATTCAGCTACGGCGGCGCTACCCTCGTCGGTGGTCTGGTGTCCTTCCTGACTGTTTGCATAATGTGGGGTATCGGACTGATCTAAATCATTTCGACCTGCGCGCTGATAGGCTAAAAGTAGTAGTTAGCCTGTCTATGTTCAACACTGTCCCTGCCATTCTGGTTGAGAAGCTCTTGTTGTGACCCTCATCGATTTCCCCCTCGGCCTGGCCATCTTCCTCTACGGAATGCACGAACTGGAGCGGGGAATTCGCAAGCTCAGCGATGCACGTCTTCGCTACTGGTTACGAAATAGCACCGGCACCTCATTTGGTAGCGTCCTGACCGGAATCTTTACGACTGCCATTCTGCAAAGCAGTTCAATGGTTAGCCTCATGGTGTTGGCATTCGCCGCTGCCGGCATACTGCCTCTGGTAAACTCGGTAGGCATAATCCTCGGCGCCAACCTCGGCACCACACTGACTGGCTGGATAGTTGCCACACTGGGTTTCAAATTGAACCTGGAAGCCGTTTCCCTGGAGGTGTTTGCCAGCGGTGCCGCAGTCATCGTCCTGCTGGGCCGCTATCGAAGACTGCGCTACCTGGCAATCGCTGTTGTTGGGCTTGGACTGCTTCTGTTTGGTCTTGGTTTGATGAAATCCAGCATGGAAGCACTTCCGGAAGTCTGGAATGTTGAACGTCTGCAGAATCAGCCAGCCATTGTATACCTGCTACTGGGGCTTGCTCTGGCGGCCCTGATTCAGTCCAGCTCAGCCGTGATGATGATGGCGCTGGGCGCTCTCAATGCCGGCATTCTTTCACTTCCTGAAGCCGCGGCTTTAATTATTGGCGCGGACCTGGGCACCACCAGTACAACGGCCCTGGGCAGCCTTGTCGGCGGAGCAATCAAAAAGCAGCTCGCCATGGCCCATTTCCTGTTCAACCTGATAGTCGACAGCATTGCCTTTCTGGTATTGCTTCCCTTACTACCCGTGTTGATTGCAACACTGGGAATCGAGGACCCACTCTACTCCCTGGTGGCATTCCATACAGTCATGAACCTGTTAGGACTGTGCGCTTTTATACCCTTTATCAACCCCTTCACTGCCTTCCTTGTGAAGCATATAGGCCAGCAGAGTGATGACTCCAGTATCTTGCAGAAAGTACCTACCGAAATTACCGATGCCGCACTTGCGGCCCTGTCCCAGGCAGTGACGGAGCTGGTTACCCGGGCCTGCTATGCAAGTACCCAGCTTATACATTCACCATTCACTGAGAATGAACTGCCCAAAGACTCGGATTGGGCGCGCCGGCTACAGGAGAAGGGATTCGATGAGAACTATGAAAGCCTGAAACAGTCTGAAGGAGAAATTTTAAAATTCTCCATAAGGACGCAGGCTCAAGCACTTTCGGTAGCGCAGACTCTCACCATAGACAGGCTGGTTCGAGCAACACGCTCCACTGTCTATGCGGTGAAGACGCTAAAAGACATCGAACATGACCTGTCCAGTCTTCGCTTCGGAGACCACCGGGCAATGAAAGAGCACTACGCCCGGCAACAGACCTATATCGAGACTACATCCAGGGAGCTAATCAGGCTTCTGGAAGATGGCCATGCCATTCTCTACGCTCAGGAAAAATTGGAAGAATTAAAATCCAGAAATGACGCTCACCAAAACGACATGAACCGATTCGTGCATACCCATGCCCAATCGCTTTTTGCAGACAAGCAGACGCTTTCGATTGAGTTGAATGTGAATTGGGAAGTGCACCATAGCTACAAAGCGTTGATCGGCGCAATTCAGGATCTACTCAGCAGCACCCAGCCCGGGGAGGAAAAAGACACCACCGTCGAAGTGATCGATTGAGTCTTGAACTCATTGGATTACCAGACAGGATAACTAGACCGGATAAGGTCCATCCCGAAAAACCTGCTCGTGGTACCCTTTCACTCCTACATAGTGAGTCACCTCGGAACGCAGCAGTTGCTGACGGCTTTTTGCCTCATCGAGTACGGCACGGAAACTGGTTTTTGGTTGCCATCCCAGATCCCTCAAGGCCTTACTATTGTCGTACACGCGGTCCAGCGTCTTGAACATCTCCCAACCCAATGCACTGTAGATTTCTTCATAGTCAGGGTAATAACTTTGCACAACCTGCCTGGCGTCAGTCGCGAGCCGGGAAAGATCAGACTGGCTAAACGGTGGCGACGCGCTAACAATGTAGAGACCATAACCAAGTTGCTCTGCTCTGGACGCAGCGCAGAAGTGAGCAGAAATAATGTCTTCCAGCTCCGCCCGTCGATACAGAAATTCATTGGCCTTGCTGTTATCGGAACTGAACTGCGAGCGCACCTTCGCCAAATCATCGTCTTCGGGAAAAAAGCGCGAGGTTCGAAGTACGATAACGGGCAATCCGGATTCACGTTGAACAAGCCTGCATAAACTCTCAGCCGCCAACTTGGTAACACCGTAGATGTTCTTCGGGTCGGGTACCAGCTCCTCAGACACCCAAACCGCAGGTCCCGCCTGTTGCGGACGCATTGCATGACCGAAGACACTGGTTGTGCTGGTAAAAATAAAACGCTTTACTCCTTTCGCCACAGCTGCGTCCAGAAGTGTCTGGGTTCCTGAAATATTGGTGTCGATAAAATCCTGTTGAGTGTGGGTTTTTACATGGGGTTTATGCAGGGTCGCGGTGTGAAATACGGTATCAACATCAGCCATGGCTTCATTGACGATCGCCGGGTCGAATACGCTGCCCACCACGGTGGTATGCCTGGATTTCTTGATATCCAGACCAGTAACAGTAACTCCCGCATTCATGAGGGTCCAACAAAGCCCTTCTCCGAGATGTCCCGCACTACCTGTTACTAGAACATTGCCCAAACTATTTACGCCGCTCACTCTCTTTCACTCGATCTAATACTTATACCTGGATCTCCAAGGATCAGCATGGTTAACAACCGACCAATACCTCGGCAGGTTTGAATCAATGGCCCTGCAATGCCATTTGCAGTACACGCGCCACATGGAGCGCTTGCCGGTGTGCGCCATGCTCGATCTGACTTCGGCAACTGGTCCCGTTCGCAACCAACAACACCTCATCACTGGTCTTATCAATTGCAGGCAGCAAGCTCAGATTTGCCATCTTCATCGACATCTCATAATGCTCTGCCTCGTAACCAAACGAACCGGCCATACCACAACAACTTGAATCTATAGTAGCGACTTCCAACCCGGGAATTAATCCTAACAGGGTTTCAAGGCTTTTCATGGTGGCAAACGCCTTTTGATGACAATGGCCATGCACTAGTGCCTGTTTGTAGTCGATCGCATGCAGAGCGAGGTCCAGCCTGCCTGCTTCATGTTCTGCAGCAAGAAATTCCTCGAACAGCATGGCCCGTTGTGCGAGTGCCGTGGTTGCATCTCCGGGCATCAGTGACAGGTACTCGTCGCGCAGGGTGAGCAGGCAGGATGGCTCCAGCCCCACAACCGGAACACCGCGCTCGACATAGGGCTTCAGCGCTGCCAGCATTCTTGTTGCTTCCAGGCGCGCTTCGTCCAGCAAACCGTTGCTGAAAAACGTGCGACCACAGCACAGTGGTCGCTTTCTGTCGACGGAGCTGGGACAGTGCACGTGATAGCCTGCCGCCGACAACACTGCCATGGCTGCATTGGCATTTTCGGTTTCAAAACACCCATTGAAGGTATCCACCAGCAAAACGACTTCTTTCTCGCCAGCGGCAACGACAGCATCCTCAACGAAAGGCATGAACTGATCTCGGCGCCATTTTGG
This sequence comes from uncultured Pseudohongiella sp., assembly GCA_965227635.1. GTDB lineage: Bacteria > Pseudomonadota > Gammaproteobacteria > Pseudomonadales > Pseudohongiellaceae > UBA9145. Next base: position 280,104 of record OZ245763.1, read on the forward strand.
CAACGGTCGCGAGGCAGAAATCCCAAGCAGTTTTTCACTCACGTTCGCAAAACCCGGAATACTGTCCCTGAGATTGAGCAGGAAAGACAGGTTGCGAAACCAGTGCGCATAGCGAGGAAGGTAAGCAAACAGTTTTTCCCGCAGCGGAAGTCCATGGCGGCCTCTGTAGTGATGGAGGAATTCAGTTTTCATCCTCGCCATGTCGACTCCCGTGGGGCACTCTCGCTTGCAACCCTTGCAACCGACACAGAGGTCCATGGTTTGGTACATCTCATCGGAGGTGAAGGCATCGTCACCCAATTGTCCGGTGATAGCGAGACGTAATGAATTCACCCTGCCACGAGTCGAATGCTGTTCTTCACCACTTGCGCGGTAAGAAGGACACATGGTTCCAACATGGGACTTGCGGCAGGCACCGTTGTTATTACACATTTCGGCAGCACGATTGAGACCTCCCCACTCTTCCCAATCCAGTTGTGTATCCAGTGCCAGCGGCGCATAGCCCGGGGCAAAACGCATGATATTGCGGTCGTCCATTTTATGCGCGTTGACGATCTTTCCAGGATTGAAGGTATTGCCCGGATCGAACAGGCTTTTAACTTCCTGAAAATTCTGCAGCATGCGGCTTCCGAACATGGCTTCGTGAAACTCAGATCGGGAAATACCATCACCATGCTCGCCAGAATGCGAACCCTTGTACTCACGCACCATCTCCAGCGTCTCTTCAACGATAGACCGCATCCTTGAGGCTCCTTCCTGCTCTTTCATGTTCAGTACCGGTCTCACATGGAGACAACCCACGGAAGCATGAGCATAGAAAGTGCCCGTGGTGCCGTTACGCGCAAACACTTCGTCGAGACGTTTTGTATACTCTGCAAGATCCTCGAGGCGCACAGCGCAGTCTTCGATGAATGAGACTGGCTTGCCATCACCCTTCATGGACATCATGATGTTCAGGCCCTGCTTGCGCACCTCCCAGACAGCATTCTGAAATTCAGAATCAGTTGCTTGCACAACAGAGTTTGGAAACCCGAGATCCGCCATGAGCTCTACCAGTGCCCTCAAGCTGGCCAATTGCTCAGCCTTGTCTTCGCCGGCAAATTCCACCAGTAACAGCGCCTGTGGCTCTCCCCTGACAAAGCGTCTTACAGTTGGTGCAAACAATGGAATATCCCGCGCCAGATCGATCATAGTACGATCCACCAGTTCGACCGCGGCTGGATCCAGTTTAACGATGTGCTGCACACTGTCCATTGACTGGTAGAAAGTCGGGAAATGACAAATCCCCAACACCTTGTGTGCAGGAATCGCTTGCAGGTTCAGGTGAATACGCTGAAAGAATCCGAGAGTTCCTTCTGAACCCACAAGCAAGCGCCCGAAATTTGGTTCTCCGGCGATGAGTTCATCAATGTTGTATCCACCTACCCGACGCAAGAGATCCGGAAAGCGAGCACGAATCTCATCGGCCTCCCGTTTGCCGAGAGACGATAAGCTTGCCAGTAGCTCTGCATCGGGCGATGGCTGCGGTATGGCGCCGTTTGATCTGGCAAAGTGCGCCTTGCTGCCATCAGCCAGCAGCGCCTCCACGGAACGCACGTTATGCACCATATTCCCGTAACGAATCGAGCGAGCGCCACAACTATTGTTGCCCGTCATGCCCCCGATAGTTGCGCGATTCGCCGTTGAGACGTCAACGGGATAAAACAATCCATGGGGTTTCAGAAACCTGTTGAGTTGATCCAGAACCAGACCGGGCTGCACGCTGACCGTACGCTCTTCTGGATTAAACTGGTGCACCTTGTTCAGGTATCGCGTGGTATCCAGCAACAGGGCTTCACCGATCGCCTGCCCATTTTGAGAGGTACCTGCTCCCCTGGGCAGCACGGGAACGCCTTCTTCCACCGCGATTCGAACTGCGATCTCAACATCTTCATCATCCCGGGGAACGACAACGCCCACGGGCATAAGTTGATAGATTGATGCATCGGTACTGTAGCGACCACGACTAAAAGTATCGAAGAGGACATCGCCCTTGATCTCTTTGCGCAGGCGATTCACCAGATTGCTGTTTTTGTTGTTATCCATATCCGGCGGAGTTTAACAGGGACTCAGACAGGTCATCTCTGGAATGGGGCGAAGCGTTCCCTGCCCTCCCGGTTTGCCAGGGAGAGCAGGAGTCAAAAGCTACTGAAAGGGCATCAGGGCCCAGACATCATAGGCGATTGATAGACTATTGATAGACGATTAATAGCCGACGGCAGCGCCATCGCCCCGACGGGAATCCGAAGCGCCCATGAACAGATCATTGGCGCGGTCATAGTAAACGCCCATGGCAGCCCCCTGGGAACCACGCTCCCTCACCTGATGGCCTTTCGCCTCATACAGCTTCAGGGTGTCGGGTGACAACGCATTGGTTTCCACACTGGTAAAGTCCGGCAGCCACTGATGATGAATACGCCCAGCTTCAACTGACTCGGCAATATTAAAACCGTGGTCAATTACATTGAGGATCAACTGCATTGTGGTGTTGATAATAGTCTTGCCCCCAGGGCTGCCTACAGCAAAAACGGGCTGGCCGTTTCGGGCCACGATAGTTGGCGTCATGCTGGACAGGGGCCGTTTTTCCGCCGCCACCAGATTCGGCGCCGTACCAATATTGCCCCGCTCATCGGTGAGACCCGGTACCGCATTGAAATCCCCCAATTCGTTGTTGAGTAGATAGCCACCCCCCTCAACCACAATGGCGGAGCCGTAACCGAATTCCAGCGTGTAAGTCATGCTGACCATATTGCCTTCGCTGTCTACTACCGAGAAGTGGGTTGTTTCCTCTGACTCGTAGGCCTGGGCGAATAATTCCGGACTGCTCTCGGACTTCTGGCTCATATCGATGGTGGCGCGCAGTTCAGCTGCGTACTCTTTATCCATCAAGCGATCCAGAGGCATCCCTTCGTTGAAATCCGGGTCACCCAGATGCTCGGCGCGGTCCGCATAGGCGCGGCGCATGGCTTCGGTCAACACATGTAAATAGTCGGCTGAATTGTGGCCCAATGCCGCCAGGTCGTACCCTTCCAGAATGTTCAGCATCTGCACGATAGCGACTCCGCCGGAACTGGGTGGCGGCATGCTGATGATTTCGTAATCGCGGTAAGTGCCGCGGATTGGCTCGCGTTCGACCGCCTCATACTGAGCCAGGTCTTCCTCGGTGATAATGCCGCCAATATCCGCCATGAAACCAGCGAGTCTGGCTGCATTCTCTCCGCGGTAAAATCCGTCGGCACCGTTATCCCTGATCAGTTCTAGCGTATGGGCCAGATCAGGTTGGTACCAGGTGTCCCCCAATTCATAATTCGAACCGTCTGCCTTGAAGAACTTTCTCTCAGAGGACGGGTACTGCTTCAGGCGACTGGCATTACGAGCGAAGCCTGAAGACAGCGAATAGGTGATGGGAATGCCATTGCGCGCCAAATCGATTGCCGGTTGGACCAGGTCTTCCCAGGGCAATGATCCGAGACGCTGATGCGCCATCCACATACCCGCTACAGTGCCCGGCACACCGACTGCCAATGGACCGAAGTGATTGGAATTGTTGGCTACCTGACCATCCAGCCCCAGGTACATGCGTTCCGTTGCCGCCAGAGCTGCTTTTTCCCGGAAGTCGAACGTTGTCGCCTCGCCCTCATTCCCGTGATAAACCAGGAAGCCGCCGCCACCTATATTGCCAGCAGTAGGCCAGGTCACCGCCAGCGCAAATGCCGTGGCAATCGCGGCGTCCACTGCATTACCACCCTGTTTCAGGGCATCGGCTCCTGCTTGTGAAGCGAGTCGGGAGGCACTGGATACCATGCCGTTTTTGGCATAGACCGGAGTCCTGCCACCCTCTCCGTAAATGGGAGAAATCAGGGTCAGGGAGAACAGCAGTATGACGCTGTGGATCAGGGGCTTGAATACGCTGTTGCGCTGCTGGAAACTAAGTGGTGTAAGCATATTAATTCTATTAAATCAGTAGGTTGAATTTAGTCGCACCGGACGCCGTTGGTTCACAACAGAGAGTGTATGCCAGTGCGGAGCAACCTAGCAAACTCACTGTCATTGGAATCTCAGCACTCGAGCCCGCTAGCGTCCTGTAAATTCAACAAAAGTTGTCCTGAGCTAGTATTCACTGACCCGGACTTGGCTGCCCCTTGCATTCCGTTGGATATCTCAATCCCAGGCAGCAGAACATAAAAATCAGCATTTACGGGGTTCACAGCAGCACATTTTGTCGAAGGCTCCGGACATCGACGATTTACGCCTTTTGTCGGGAGACTTAAATTCTCAGTGAAAGCAACACGTTAGTAACTTTCCGTTGCACCGAACAGCAAAATTCCCAAAACTTTTATTCCAGTTTCGCGAAACTGAGCCTGGCCACAGGAATTTCAGGTGTCATTCTTGCAAGAGTGCGAGCTGGCTCACATTCAAGCGGGCGTCGGTGGCAACTCACGTGCTTCACATCACATTACTGCACTGAGTATCAATTATCCTCATCGAGCGTAGAGGGATAACGCAGAAGTTCCCCACGAAACTAGTGGCTTAGCTCAATGTTTCGGCCGATTCGGCCTGCTAATCACAGCTATAAGTTTCAAGATTCATTGAAATCAATAAAATACGAAGACTTAAAACAAGGCACCGGTCATGCAACGCCATTCCAGATACAAAGGCAGTTCCCCACAGGGTTACTTCGAACGCTTTATTGTCAGCCTCTTCGCGATGGCCCTTGTTCTCTCTCCCATGCATTCAATTGCCCAGAGCTCCGCAAATTCGGCACCCGGTGATCTGGCGGGACGAATCGTCTTTGTAGAAGGTGAAGTCATAGCGCGTGATTCCGGTGGCAGTGATAGACGCCTGAGTCGCCGATCTGAAGTCTACGTGGGCGACACCCTGTTCACGGCGGTAGACGCTTCCACGCAGATTCGTATGGTGGATCAGGCGATGATTTCGCTCAAGGAATCCACCCAGTTCGCCATCGTTGCCTATGAATTCGAAGAAAACCCAGAAACAGACCGCTCCTCTATTGAGCTCATTGAAGGCGGCTTCCGCACCATCACCGGCACAATTGGCGAGCAGAACCGGGGAAACTACGAAGCCAGTATTTCCAATTTTGCCACTATTGGTATCCGCGGCACCGACTATGAAGTGGTAATTAGTGACGGTCAGGTTGTCACTGGTGTATACGATGGCGGCACAACGATAGCCAATACTGTGGGTTCTCTGGACCTCGGTATAGGCGCTGACTATGACTATGCTTTGGTCGCGAACCCACAGTCGCCACCCCAGGGATTGCTGGCACAACCGTCAGGCCTTGGTAACGTTGCTATCCGCATTCTGTCCAATGATGACGAGGATGAAGACGGTGATGACGATAGCGTGGACGGCGCTGATGAAGACACCGGAGATGACGATAGCGCGGACGGTGCAGATGCCAACACAGATGCGGATGATAATGATGGTGATACCGATCAGGCCGCCGCAGACTCCAACGGCGATAGCGATAGTGCCGATACTGGCGCTAGCGGCAGCGATACCGATAACAACACTGCCGTTGCTGCCAGCAACACTGATAACACAAACAATGGAGACAACAGTGGGCCGGCTGATATAGCGTCCCCAACCGATCCTGCCGCTAGTGAAGTAGACAATACCAACAACGCCGAGCGGGCACTGGCTCTGACGACAACGCAATCCAATAACGGCAACAATGCCAACAATAATGTGAGTATTGCAGCACCAACCGCACAGGTCGTGTTGGTCACTCCCGGTGCTAATAATGCGAACACGGCGCTTGCTGAATCTCAGCAGCAGTCACTCACATCCTCGTTCACCACCAATCCCAACGAAAACAACGGCAATGGCGCCGTAGAATGTGTTGCCAGCGCGAGCTGCACCGACACCGATGAAACTGGCCAGCCGATAGTGTCCGCGGATTCTCAGCCCGTAGCGGCAGAATCTGACGGAGATGGAAACATCAATGATGGTGACAACACAGACAATGCAGATAGCGGGACCAATGACGACGCCAGTGACAATGGTGATACCGATAGTGGTGATACTGGCAGCAGTGCTGATGGCGATGACGGTAACAATGCAGACAGTGATGGCAGTGATACAGGCGATGGTGATGCTGGAGGTGACGACGAGAGTGGCGACGATCCCGACCCTGACACAGATGGCAGCGATACTGGCGACAACAGCGACGATTCAGACAATGATTCTGATAACAGTGACGACAGTTCCGGCGGCAATGAAAACGGCAACGGCAATACCGGTGTAGGCAACGGAAACGGCGGATCCAACGGCAATAACGACAATGCCGGAGGGAATGGCAACGGAAATTCGGAAAACAACGGAAACGGAAATTCAAGCAACAACGGCAATGGAAACTCCGGTGATGATTCATCAAATGGTGACGATTCCACAGCCGGTAATAATGGCAATTCCGGCAACAACGGGAACTCTGGAAACAACGGAAATTCCAACAATAACGGCAATGGCAATGGGAACTCTGGCGAGGACTCGTCAGATGGTGGATCTACCGCTGGTGGTGACGGCGACGATTCTACTGCCGGTAACAATGGAAACGGGAATTCAGGCAACAACGGCAACGCAAATGGCAATGTAAACCCTGGCGATGACGGTGACGATTCCACGGCTGGAAATAATGGAAACGGCAATTCCAGCAATAACGGAAACTCCGGAAACAATGGTAATTCCGGCAATAGCGGCAATGGCAACGGAAACTCCAGTGATGACTCGTCAGATGGTGACTCTGCGGCTGGCGATGACGGTGACGATTCCACTGCTGGTAACAATGGAAATGGTAATTCTGGCAATAACGGGAACAACGGAAATTCGGGCAACAACGGCAACGCAAATGGCGATGGAAACGCTGGCGATGATTCGTCAGATGGTGATTCTGGCGCTGGCGATGACGGCGACGATTCCACCGCCGGTAACAACGGAAATGGTAATTCCGGCAATAACGGGAACAACGGAAATTCGGGCAACAACGGCAACGCAAATGGCAATGGAAACGCTGGCGATGATTCGTCAGATGGTGATTCTGGCGCTGGCGATGACGGCAACGACTCCACCGCCGGTAACAACGGAAACGGGAATTCAGGCAATAACGGAAACAACGGAAATTCCGGCAACAACGGCAACGCAAATGGCAATGGAAACTCCGGTGATGATTCGTCAGATGGTGACTCCGGCGATGACGGTGACGATTCCACGGCTGGAAATAACGGAAACGGCGGTTCCGGGAGCAACGGAAACTCTGGAAACAACGGCGATGGCAATTCCGGCGATAACTCTTCAGACGGCGACTCTGGCAGTGATGGAGACAGCACCGAGGGCGATGAATCAGGCGATGATGGTGAAGACTCTGGTAATGACAACAACGGAAACGGAAACTCCAACGGTGGCAGTAACGGGAACTCCGGCGACAATGACAATGGCGGCGGTAACGGAAACTCAGGCAACAACGGCAATGGCAATGGAAACGGCAATTCCGAAAGTAGCGGAAACAGTAACAACGACTCTGATATCGTTGTCCTCGACGTCAGCGGAATTAATTTTGAGGCATTAACTATCTTTCAGAGATTTGCGTTAGGTTTACTAGGCGTCAGCGAAAATGGTCCAGACCTGATTGAAGTTCAGGAAGGGTCCATCACCGAAATAATTCTGAGTGTCTTGTCGGAATTAGGTGTTCCAATCGTTGCCCAGGTTTCTGGACTCTCCTTAAATGCCGTTGCCAATAGCGTTCAAAACTTTGGCATCAATTGGGGCAGTTGGGATAATCCAGTGGACCAGAATTGGGTCGTGGTTCAGCAAATCGATGACGAACTGGTTCGCATCAGCACCGATGACTATTTCGCTGAAGTGAATCCAACGCCAATAGCTAATATGACTGGCAGCCACAACTATCGAACTGGAATTGCCTCTTCATTTATTGGGGCGGGCAGTGGCGGCGATATCAGCAACCTGTCTGCGGGCATGGATGTGAATTTTGATACTGGCGAAATCAGCAACGGATCTCTGCAGATACTGGCTGGCAATCAGGCCTGGTCGGTAGACTTCGACGGTCTCGTGCAACACGGGTTGGTTGAGTTAAATGCGCAGGGTGGTCAATTGATTGATCCTACCGGTGTCCTCAGCAATCAACTCGAAGTGGATCTGGGCGGCGCATTCACCGGCCAGCACGCGGAAGCATTTGTAGGCGGTTTCGAGATATTGGATGCCATCAATGAACTGAATCATGTCGAAGGCATCTTTACCCTGGAACGCTAGTACCTCTAAAGCCACAAAATCAAAAAGGCCGCATCAACTGTGATGCGGCCTTTTTTGTGCGGATTTCAAAAGGAGTAAAACAGTCCTAGCGCGGTGGTCTGGCGTGGGCCGAGCCGCGGAAGATCGCATTCATCATAATCACATTGAGGCCATCGAGGTACGCTCGCACCGTTGGATCCTGGGTAAATGCAATCACCTCGCCAGCTCCCCGCGACTCTTGTAACACGAAAGGTTTATACGCAAGTTGCCGGCGATTCTCATCCCAGATATAGCCACTCGCGAGCAACTCATCCGGACCCTGGAATCGCGCCACATTCACGCCATCATTGATTCTAATCGGCGTGTAGATATCAGAGCCTCTTATCAGGACATTGAGAACAGGTGCAACACCAGCGCTGAGCCAGTGTTCCGGGTGCACGTCTGCACGCACCAGGACACCTGCCACAGAATCAGGGCTGTCCTCCAGAGCCACTACACGATCATCGTATTCCTCCGCAGAAGTCAGGTAACTGCCTTCCACGGTTGCCTCTTCCGCCTCTTCATCTTCGGGCGCTTCCACTTCGACAACCGCCCGCTCTCTCCTGACACTCAATAAGTCGACATCAGGATCGGAGAGAAATCGCGTGGCGTTGCCGAGACCAATCAACACACCTCCCTGCTCCACCCAGCGTGTCAGATTTTCTACACCTGATGTTCCGAGTGCCGATTCATACCCGCCACCGCTCATCAGGGGCAGAATGAGCACCTGATAGTGACGCAAGTCAGCACTGCGCAGGCGATCAACCCTGATCGGTGTAACCGGGTATCCAAACTGCCGCTCTATTACAAACCGGGTGTTCCCGGCGCTGTAGGCAGTAGTGGGTTCATCCCAGGCCATGGCGACCCTCGGCTGATTGAATCGCACCACGTTGGCACTGCCGAAGCTCGGCCCCTCGGTCACCCAGCTGTCATTGACGGCAATGACCTCGGCACCTGTTTCCTGAGCGATGTCTGTTAATTGCTGGTGAATGTTCTGGGGATTGTCTGCCACATCGAGAATCAGGCTTCCAGCCGGATAATTGTTGCCCAGATTCGTGAATGCCTTGTCGTTGCTCTTCACTGTCAGGCCGCGCTGTAAAGCCTGGCTGAGGAACCGTACTGCCGAAGCCTCTCCCCAGGGCACGATATAGCTCACACTGGCTTCTCCACCAACCACCGCACCCGCCAGAATGAGATCAGTGCCGTGCCGAACGAAGTCTCCTGCTGGCGCACGGTTACAGGTATCGGCATCGATGTTGAACATGAGTGGCAATGACCATGCAGTGACGTCGTAGATTTCATCGGGCAGGTTTTCCGAGCGACGGCGTTCCTGCTCAACAAGGAAGTCTTCTTCCATGGGGACATCCACATCCAGCAGTGTGCGTATAAAGCGCTTGCTGGGCTGATCAGAACGGATCACATAGGACCCTGCGTCATAGGAACGGCCACAGGCATTAAATGCGTCAGTGGCGCGATCCACTTCGACTCCCTGCCGCCCCAGCAATCCGGCAAGCTTGTCGGCAGCATCCTGATCTGCCTGAGCGGGAATGATATACGTGCGAATAGACTCCTCTTCACCTTCCTCTATGGCGCTGGCACGATAGTTGTAGAAATCAGTCAAGAGCTTTTCCCGGTTGGTCTGAACTGTCTCTGCAGTGGCCAGTGAAGTAAGGAAGTGATTTCTCACCGTTTCCCGGAAATGCAGATCGACGCCATCATATTGCCGGAATACCAGTCCTCGCGCCGAGGCTTGCTCATAAGTCATGGCGATGCTGCCGAAATAAGAAGGCCAACTGGCTCCATATCCCGGGTAGAAAGCGTCATACACTTCGCGAGTGAAGTAATCGAGACCAAACTGATCGAAATACCGGGCATTATTGCGGCCAAAGAGTTGCAGGCTGTTGCGCTGGTCTTCCGCCAGATGCGGGTTATAGGGGATAGCTTCCGGCGCAAAGAAATAGGTTCCATCGGAACCCATCTCGTGAGCATCAACATAGGCGACCGGATAGAACTCCAGCATCGCAGCAGTTCGCCCCTGGGTTTCCGGCTGAGTCTGGATAAACCAGTCGCGGTTCATATCGAACAAATAGTGATTCGTGCGACCACCCGGCCAGGGCTCGTCGTGCTCTGCCGACAGCCGGTCAAAGTCGGGCTGAATACCCTCGGCGCTGGTGAACGCATGGATGAACCGGTCCCTGCCATCCGGATTTTGTACCGGATCGATCACCACCACGGTATCACGCAATATCGACTCAACTCTGCCATCTCCTCTGGATGCCAGTAAATGATAGGCAGTCAGCATGGCAGCATCGGTGGAGGAAATTTCATTGCCATGCACCCCATACGAAAGCCAGGTGACGGCAGGCTGCGTCTCAATGATGGCAGTGGCATCATCCTCGTCGGTATTGCGCGGGTCAGCGAGGCGCTGCATATTGCCTTTTATGGATTCCAGCCGCGCAATATTTTCAGGCGATGAGATAACGGCATAAATCAGTTTCCTGCCCTGCCAGCTCTGCGCATATTCCTGCAATACGACTCTGTCAGGCTGGGCTGCGGCGAGCGCTTCAAAATAGCGAATGGCATCGGCATGCCAGGTGATACGCTCGCCCACGCTGTGTCCCAGGATCTCTTCTACGGTGGGAATGGCGGGGTCATAGTCCGCTTCCGGCCAGTAGAGGAAATCATCCTGATTGTCCTGAGCGTGGGTATCTGGAATCAACCCAGCCGTCAACGTAATCAGGGCACACACTACGGCGAACAGTCCTGACGTAAAATTGCGGGCAGTGACATTAAAAATCATAATAGTCCTCGGGTAACTCTTGTGGATTCCACCGATTTACCACCAATCGGGTTCATCCATCGAAAGAAGGATTAGCCTCATGATGCTATCTGTTTTTGACATGACCATCTAGGGAACCTCTGAATAACTATGTTACGTCTCTGCGGAGTCTGTCGCGTTTTTCTGGAAGGCGCTGTGCGCAGGCAATGGCCTTAGCTCGTGGCAAGCGCAGCAACGCAGCAGAAAAACGCGACAGGCCCGCCCTTCGGAGCTTTCAGCCGAGAGACGCAACATAGTTATTCAGAGATTCCCTTGAGACTCGCAAGGCTTCACCAACTCAGTGACCGGAAAATTTTATGAGCAACGACCAGGCCCCCAGTATCGCGCTTGAATTCATGGAGAGACCCTGCACCGAAATGAGGCAGCGAGCGAAAGAGTTTTACCAACTCCTGAGCAATCGACGCACCGTGAGAGAATTCTCCCAGCGCCCCATTCCCGAAGAGGTATTGGAGGATTGCTTGCGCAGCGCTGGCACCGCCCCGAGCGGGGCTAACAGGCAACCATGGCATTTTGCCGTGGTACAAAACGCACAACTCAAACAGGAAATCCGCCGGGGCGCAGAAGAAGAGGAACAGGAGTTTTACGATTCCCGCGCACCACAAGCCTGGCTGGATGCCCTGGCGCCACTGGGCACGGACGCCAACAAGCCATTCCTGGAATTAGCACCCGCGCTGATCGTTATCTTTGCCGAGAAATTTTCCCATGACGCTAAGGGAGAGAAACAGAAGAACTACTATGTGACCGAATCAGTGGGCATAGCCACCGGCATGTTGATTACAGCGCTACACAATGCCGGACTTGCGACGCTCACACATACGCCGGCACCTATGAAATTCCTGAACAGGATATTGGGGAGACCCGAAACGGAAAAGCCGCTGATGATATTGGTTGTTGGCTATCCCGAAGAGAAAGCCCGGGTGCCAGCAATTACAAGAAAAGATCTCGAAGAAATAGCCAGCTTCCACAACTAGTCATCAATGACGGGTATTGGACGAGCAGGACTAATTTCGGTACAGAAGTAGCTTGTCGTCTACCTCGTCGATTCCCGTGATATCCAGATCACCATCGTTGTCGCGATCATGAAGAACGGCACAGGACGCAGCCGCTGGCGCAATGAGCTGATTCGGGGTACGTACCATGGTGCCATCACCGAGATTTTCGAAGACAAGAAACAGCTTTGTTGTGTAGTCGGCGGTCACTACATCGAGATCCCCGTCTCCATCCAGATCGCCAACATCAACTGCCAGCGGAAAACCTTCGCCATTTTCTGCCACCGAATAGCTCGTTGTTGAAGCGAGGCCGCCGAAACCATCACCCAGCGTCACTGTCATGGTTTTCTGTTGGGCATTCACCGCCACCACGTCATCATGACCATCACCATTCATGTCGCCGGCAGTTAACATCCACGGGTCTCCCGCTGCCGAGCTGCGACTACTCTCAGAGAAGCTGCCATCACCATTGGAAACCAGAGCCACGAGTTCATTGCTAACGCGAGAGCCCACCACAACATCAGTAAGGCCATCTTCATTGAGATCGATACTGGCACAGGACCATTCACCATTGGATACATCGAAAGTGCTTGCTGCCGAAAAATTGCCAGCTCCATCATTGGTAAATAACGCTACCCGGTTTGACACGTAGGCTGTGGCAATGATGTCTGCATCCCCATCGTTCTCGAAGTCTGCCAGGCAAACTCCCCGCACTCTTGACCCCGCTGCCAGGTTCTGGGTTTGCACCAGGTTACCTGTGCCATCTCCCATGAATACATGTACATGGCTGCCCCACGCACTACCCACCACGAAGTCGATGTCACCATCACCATCCAGATCGGCGCCTTCGTTGGGGCTGGGTCGATTTGCCTCACTGATCGGGACAATGGAAAAATCGTTGTAGTTACCTGCCCCGTCATTCAGGAAAATGCGCAAATCATTTGAGATTTCATTGGGCACTACGAAGTCGGACCAGCCATCGCCATTAAGATCTCCTGCGTAAGCTCCGTAGGTTTGAATCTGGTCCTGTGAGCCCGCTTCCCGGGTGGAGATTTCCTGAATCTGCTCAAAATTCAAATCGGCGGACCCAGCGGCAATCCATTGTGACCAGGAGTAGCCACTGGCGAGGGCACTGCCGTCAGCGGCAGAAACGGATTCCGCCGGCAATGTCGCCGATAGCCACTCTCCTGCGGAGAGCGTGCTGGCAATTTCGAATACCAGTGATTGCCCATCGCTACCCAAAGAAGTTTCACCTTCGATCACGCCAGTCCAGCGGCCAAATACTTTCAGCTCATCTGCGCTGACACTGGCCGGATCTACTGGTCTGTCAAAAGACACCGTAATCTGAGTCTTGCCCGCTGCAATGGAACGTGGCTGCGGCGTGAACTGCAGCGCATGTAAACTGGAAGCCGCATTCACGGAGAAGCCAGTTGCTGCCTGATCATAGAAATATTCATTTCCGATGCGATACCCGACAAACAGCTCGACACTACCCAATGCGGCTCCGGCCACCCCCTGGAACAGGTTCAGCGGCATGATATTGCTCAGGGTAACTGACTCCTGAAACGCGGGAACCTGATCCGGGTTGAAAGGATGGAGCCTGGATTCGTTATCGAGAATGGATATCGCGCCGGCGTTGTTCACCGCCACGATAAGATCAGCGGTCGAGCCGATATGTGCGGCCTGCGGGCATAGAGTCCCGCCAATAAAGATAGACTCGGCGGCCCCCACACCGGGCACAAAGTCCGCACCACCATTGGTAGACACCCCACCCCGGAATAGTTTGCCATTGGCGCACTGCGCTGCGGCAGTGCCTGGCAGGAGCAGCAGCACCAGCACCGTGAAAGCAGCACTGCTTAGGCTCGATGTTTTGCGACGTGTGTAGAATTTCATGGGTTCAGCGTATCGAAATCAGGAGAAAAATGCAGGCCCTGCTTCGCAATCTCCCTGGTTAATGGTTTTTTTGAGATTGACCCGTTTCCGGGGAAAAGCCACATCAATAATTACCCGGCCCAAAAAACAAAGCCCGGTCACATACTATGACCGGGCTTTGCCAGAAAGCTTTTCCGTTCGCTTTTGCTTACTGCGGAGGATTACCGATTGGAGTACCTTCTTTACGCCACTCTCCATAGAGATACTCTTCACTGAACTCAGCACACTTGAATTCCAGCAGTTGATAGTTTTCCTGCACGTGGCGATAAAGCGGCACGCTTATAGTCCAGGGCTGAGTGTAGGTATTAGGATCAGTCATCGTAGCTTCATACTGAACGTGATTCGGTCCCATGGGAGTCCAGCGCTCTTCCACCACCATTTCCCAGCTGTGATGGTTACCGGCGCGATCGAACCAGGTGTCAGGCATCTGGCCGGTTACGCTTACGACCAGCGTGTCACCTTCCCAATGCGCATTGGAATGGCCCATCCAGGCATCGACCTGAGACACGATTTCTGGCTGATCTACGTAGAGAATACGATTAGCTTCGGCAAATTCGTATGCGATCAGGATCACATCACTGGACTGAACGATCTGAAAAGGAAAGGGCAGATAGTTTGCACGGGGAACTCCGGGCATGTAGCACTTTGTCAGCGGGTCTTTGTCGATCGCATCAACCCGGTTGTCTTCGCGCTGGCGCAGTGCCTGCTCCGTGTAAGGAATGCGACCCCCAACTACGATGCCCTGGCTACCGGGAATGGCAGACAGTGCACCCATCACATCAGGGTGTGGGCCATAGGATGCTGCATGGGGTTCGACGTCATAGTGAGCCTTGGTCATAGCCTGCCAGATACCACTAAAGTCTGGCTTACCGTCTGGCGTGCGAGGAAATTCATCCAGAGGTTGTGCCAGAGCGCCGGTTGCCACGCACAGGCTGAACAGGGTGGTCATGAGTGTCTTGATTGAATGCTTCATTGATTTACCTTACTTCAGTTATTTCTAATTTTTTACTTTGCTAGCAGGATGGCAGCGGGCTATTGCGAATCTTCAGTTGCCCTCGCTTCCTCCATGCGCTCTCCGCGAAGGATATTCACCATGCCATAGTTGCCCTCGTGGCAAGCATATTCATAAATCTGGCCCGCCACTTTGGTCATGGGGACAATGGCAGTAATCTTGTCCGTAAAAGTAGAGGGATCCTCGATAGTGAATTCATAATCTACGGTGTCATAGGCCGTACGAGTGAATCGCTCAGTCAACACCATATCGTTATTGGACCCGGTGGAGGCGAAAGTCTGTCGATAGCCATTAAAGTTTCTGGTTTCCACTACCAGGGTGTCACCGTCGAAGTAGCCACGAGAATCGCCAGACCACAAACGGATATCGTCGTCCAATGCGGGCTTGTCTACCAGTGGCACAATACGCGCGTCATGGATCATCTCGGTCATGATCACAGCGGTGTCCTTGCTTTGGAATATCTGCATATTGTTGTTATACAGACTCGGTGTAAACGGAGGCCCTGAGTTGAAGCCAACAATGCAGCGTTCCGACAGGCCACGATCTTCAGGGCCGTCTTTGGCGATTCCACCCACTACATAGCGCACAGGTCGCTCGCCCGGCACATCGGGTCCGAGGCCGCCAAACTGGCGCGGAGCGCCTTCCACGGCGGCGGGTACTCGCCCGTTTTCTGGATAAACGATATGGGAGGTACGTACAGTGTCACCGATTCCCGCGCTCTCTACCCAGAAATCATTGTAGCCACCGGGGTTATCAGTAACCGGAGGCGCGTCGGGGTCAACCACTCTCTGCGCCGCGGCAGCATCGGCCGCTTCGGCGGCTGCTTCCTGCCTGGCGATGGCTTCCTCTATCTGTTCCCGGGTCAGAAACTCCTGGGTGCCATAGCGCTGAGGTCGCTGCATGGGAGTGTTGGAACTGAAATTCCAAACGCCTTGCAGGTCAGGCTGCCCCCATTCGGTGCGGGGTACGTCATAGTCATCCTGAGCCAGCACATTGACTGAGGCCAGAACACCAAGCGTAAGTGCATAAATTTTAAGAAGGTTTTGCTGCTGCATCGCATCCCCCGACGGCTGTTCGAACAGAAGCCGTAAAGTAGAGGTTTAGCCTGCAATAATCAATAGAACGAACTGCCTTATATCCCTTGGCAGCGGCGGCTAATCGAAACTCAGCGACGGGTGAAACGGGTCAACAGACTGGAAGTATCCCAGCGCCCGCCTCCCATCTCCTGAACCTCCGCATAGAAGCTGTCCACCAGACTGGCCACTGGCAGTTCCGCGCCATTGCGTTGCGCTTCAGCCAGGGCTATACCCAAATCCTTGCGCATCCAGTCCACAGCGAAGCCAAAATCATATTTGTCCGCCAGCATGGTCTGGTAGCGATTCTCCATCTGCCAGGAGCCAGCAGCACCTTTGGAGATTGTCTCGATCAGCGCCTCGCCATCCAGGCCCGACTTCATGGCGAAATTCAGCCCTTCGGCAAGCCCCTGCACCACGCCTGCGATACAAATCTGATTCACCATTTTGGCCAATTGGCCATTGCCCGCGGGCCCCAGCAATTTGTGAAACCGTGAATAGCAATCCAGCACCGCCGTAACTTTCTGGTAAGTACTCTCTTCGCCGCCGATCATGACCGTCAGTGCGCCGTTTTCAGCGCCTGCCTGGCCACCGGAAACCGGGGCATCAAGAAATTCCATGCCCCTGGCAGTAATCATGCTGGAGTGTTCTCGCGCCAACTCTGCAGATGCCGTCGTGTGATCGATGATTACGGCACCTTGTTTGGCTCCGGCCAACACGCCGTCACTCCCGGTGATAACTTCTCTTACGTCATCGTCATTTCCTACACACACCAGTATGACATCACAGCCTTCAGCTGCCGCCGCTGGTGTAGGCGCCATGTCTCCCCCATATTGGGCGCACCAGCTCTCGGATTTGGATTGCGTGCGGTTATAGACACACATCTCCATGCCCGCATTCTGCACATGGCCGGCCATGGGATAACCCATCACACCCAAACCTACAAACGCTACTTTCATGATCTCTCCTGGAAATTTTCTGTGTAACTGATGCGACAGGTTGTATTAGCTCTGAAACTGCGAAAGCTCCGCCCGCCAATCCTGTTGCAACAGCATTGTCAGTTCCGAAATGGTCTGGAATCTGTCAGCAGGTTTCTTGCTAAGGCATTTCATGGCTATCTCATTTAACAATCTGGGCACCTTGAACTTCGACACATCGGCAGGCTCTCTCGGCACTTCATTCTGCACAGAATCAATTACCTCATGCAGTTTTTCACCCGATGCAGGAGTCTCACCACACAGGATCTCGTAGATCACCGCACCCAGGCTGTAAATATCCGTGCGATGATCGATATCCGGATCCAGTTGAATCTGCTCCGGTGACATATAGTGTGCTGTACCCTGAGCGGCGCCCTGACCGGTAAGCGTAATGTCTTCGATGGGAGCGGGTTTCGCTTCGCCTTCTTCCCCGTTGCTGCCATCTGGGTGCCATACCTTCGCGAGCCCCCAATCCAGCAACAGCACCTCGCCGTAGGGTCCGGCAAGAATGTTTTCCGGTTTGATGTCGCGGTGTGCCACACCATGGGTATGGGCATACAGCAGACAGTTGCAAACCTGCTCTACCACTTCCATGAGCTGGGTCAGGTCATAACGTTCGCGGTAATCCAGAATTTCCCTGAGGGTGTAACCATGCACAAGCTTCATTGTGAAGTAGGGGTGTCCCCTTCCATCTCGGCCAAGTTCGTAAGTGGGGATGGTATTGGGGTGTTGTAACATCGCGGAAACCCGCGCCTCCCGAATAAGGCGCTTCTGTTCGATTTCGTCATCAGCAAACTCGGGCTTCAGGGTCTTGTAACAGACAAATCTGGATAGGTGGAGATCTTTGCAGGACTTGATCAGTGACTTGCCACCCTTGGCAATCGTGCTGAAAAACGCATAGCGCATGCGTGGATCAATTTTCTCGGGCAAGGGCTTGTCCGTTTCTTCGAGAAATACCGAGCTGTAACTTTTCGGGGGTTCGGGAAAATTGAGCACCTGGACTTCCTGTTAACTAAACACCTGCCACCACAGAGCAAGCTTGAGAGTGTTAGGTGAAAGGTAGCATTGTTGCTACTTGCTTGACCACGGCTGTCTAATCAAACTTCATCCTTCCTCTCACACCAGCGGGCTATATAATAGCCGGTATACATGTCACCGGGAGCGCCAAAATCCATGCCTGACCAATCCACCCCCGCGGTGCGGGAAACCAGGTTTCCTGTTCGCTATGCAGAGACCGACGCGATGGGAGTGGTCCATCACGCTACCTACCTGGTTTATTTCGAGGAAGGTCGTAGTCAGTATATGCGGGATATGGGAAGCGATTATGCTCAGGTGGAGGCCAACGGCTTTCAGTTGCCTGTTACCGAAACGTCAATTCGATTCCTTGGCAGCCTCAGGTATGGCGATATGGTTACCGTGAGAACCCGTATCGAGGAAAATCGCAGCAGACGGGTAACCTTCAGTTACGAAATTCTCAAAAATGATGATGACGCGGTCCTCGTTACCGGCTTTACCCGCCATGTCTGGACTGATGCGGCTGGCAAGGTAACTCGCGTCCCTGATACCTGGAAACAGGTCTTCACCCGTTAAATGAGTCTGTATAAAAGCCACAAGCATTTCGTATCCGGGCTTTGCTCAGTATTGTTCGTGTTGGCAATGCCAGCTATCTGGACCACTGTTGCCCAGGAAACCGTGGTTGAGAATGTTGAGTTTGCTGATGTTCTGCAATACCCCTCCAGAGACTATGACCACCGGATCAGTTACGGTGAGGATGAGTTAAATTTTGGCTTATTGTGGTTGCCTGATAACCGCGCTTCTTCTCCCCCTTCCTCCCCTCCACTGCCTCCACTGCTTATTTTCATCCACGGCGGTTGTTGGTTAAACAGTTTCGATGTAGAGCACAGCTTTGCTGCCAGCACCGCTCTTGCCGATGCGGGAATTGCAGTGTGGTCCCTGGAATACCGCCGTACTGGAGACGCAGGAGGTGGCTGGCCCGGCACATTCGACGACATCAAGACAGCGATCGCTGCCAAAGACAGCCTGGCGGTATACGGTGTGGATACTTCCCGCTTCGCCATTGCGGGGCACTCTGCAGGGGGACACCTGGCACTTCTTGCCGGATCCGGTGCAGACCAGGCAGAAACCATTATTGGGCTAGCCGCTATTGCAGACATCGATGCATATGGCAGGGGAAGCAATTCCTGCCAGACTGCCACTGCTGCGTTTATGAATGCCGAACCCGATGCTGCGCCCAATCTTTATGCCGCTGCCAATCCCATGGAACAGGACCTGCACAGGAATACTTTCTTTCTGCATGGCGACCAGGACGCCATCGTGCCCCTTGCCCAATCCCAGAACGCGCAGGGAAATCTGCTTACCATCGCCGGTGCCGGACACTTCGACTGGATACATCCAGGTACGCCTGCATTTGCTTCATTACTGACTCTACTCCAGGAACAACTACTGCAGTGAATAGAGAGAAACTTCAACAATTGGACGCAGTCGATCCCCTATCTCATTTGAGAGAAGCCTTCGATATTCCTGAAAGAAAAATCTGCCTCAATGGCAACTCGCTGGGCCCTGTATGCAAGGCAAGCAAGCAGCGCATAGAAGAACTCGTCAATGAGCAGTGGCGCAGTGACCTGATCAGCTCATGGAACAAGCATAACTGGATAGACTTGCCACTCATCACTGGCAACAAAATCGCTCCGCTCATCGGCGCGCGCGAAGGACAAGTGATTTGCTGCGACTCCGTATCGATAAACCTGTTCAAGCTGTTAAGTTGTGCACTCATGCTCAAGCCAGAGTATGAAACCTTGATTACGCTGCGGGACAATTTCCCAACAGATCTCTATATCGCCGAAGGCCTCTCCCAGTTCCTCGGCGAATCCCGTCTCAGGGTCCGCAGTCTTGATCTGGATGAACTCGAGCAAGCTATTGATGCCACTCCTGCGATTGTAATGCTCACCCAGGTCAATTTCCGGGATGGCTCAGTACTTGATATTGAATCCATCACCACGAGGGCACAGTCAGCGGGCAGTCTTGTGATATGGGATTTGTCCCATAGCGTCGGCGTAATGCCCCTGGCGATGGACGATTGGAATGTGGACTTCGCCGTAGGCTGTGGCTACAAGTATCTGAATGGTGGGCCGGGCGCCCCCGCCTTTCTCTATGCTGCAGAGAGATATCACCGCCATTGCAGGCACGCACTACAAGGCTGGATGGGACACAAGGCCCCCTTCGAATTTCGCGAGGAATACGATGCCAGTGAAGGCATTATGCGCTTCCTCAGCGGTACCCCACCCATCCTGTCCCTTGCAGCCCTCGACTCTGCCCTGCAGCTCTTCGATGGCGTGAGCAGTCACGAATTGCGAGAGAAGTCAGCGACACTGGCTGAATGCTTTCTCGACTTGAAGAAGCAGCGAGCCGAATTGAATGCACTGACACTGGTATCGCCAGCCCATCACAGACAACGCGGTGCCCAACTCTGCTTCAGTCACCCAAAGGCCTACTGGATTTGCCAGGCGCTGCTGGAAAAGGGCCTCTTCGCCGATTTTCGCAACCCCGATATACTGCGACTGGGCTTTTCTCCGCTCTTCCTGAGCTATTCACAGCTGCTGGATTCAGTGGAAATACTTGGCGAGGTGATGAGAGAGAAAAGCTATGAAAATCATAAATTTGGGCAAAAAAACAAGGTAACTTAAGCCACTTGGCAGTATATTCGTCAAAAGCGGGGTAATTTCCCCTTGTTTGGGGACGAAATGCCCTAATTCAGTCGTGAATAGGCCCGCATTTGCGACTACAATCCCTGTAGCTGCCCCATTTTGGGCAGGCGCATGCTGTACTGGTACAGGGCTACCCGTTAACATCCTTGGGCAATATTCGTACATGCCCGGGACAAGGTTAGCCGGGAATCACTGAGGTCCTCTGGTGAGATTCCACTCGGCAGTCGTGATGCCGAAAAAAGCAATAGCAAAATAAAGGAAGCGGTAACGAACAGTTGGCGACATGAAGGAATATCTCGACAAAGTTAAATTCGCCACAACCAAGTCACTGACCCGGTTGATCATGAAGGCGTTGGACGATGCCAGGCTGCAGATTGAAGCGCAGGCCATGCGTTTCGTTGGCGCCAAATTACCCCCCATTGCCGAAGAGTCGCAGGGTATCACCGAGCGATTCATCACCAACCTGCATAACTACTTCGAAGAACTCACCACGCTGGTAGTCAAGGATGAGGAAATCGAACCCGACAGTTATGACAACCTCAGCCTCGTCGATCATGACTACCTCGAAGCCATGATCGCCATGGAAGGCATGGTGAAACAATTGCGCGATGGTGAAATCAAAGGAATGCGCAGCCTGCTGACCCGACTGGAAACCATGTTTCCAAATATCCGCATCGATCAAACCAATAACCCGCTCGATCCGGAACAGGTTGGGGACTGCTTCAACGAAGCCATCAAGCCACTCGGCTTCAAGGCCCATTACCTGTTGACCATCTATCGCGAGTTCAACAAAACGGTGTTTGGCCAGTATCAGGAAGTAATACGGGAAGCCAATGAAACACTGGCTGAACTGGGCATTCTGCCAGACCTCGATATCACCGCACGGGAGCGAGAGTTACGCAAACAGAAGCGAGCCGAAGCCCGCGCTCAACTGGAAGCCGAACAAAAAGCCAAGGCAGCAGCGGAAGCTGAAGAACTGGCTGCCCGCATGAAGAAGCCTGCGACTGCCGCCAAACCGGCAGAGTCCGCTGCGGCACCAGTGCCGGCTCCAGCAGCCGCACAAGCGCAGGCAGAAATGTTCTCCATGATGCAGACGCTGGTGAAAGGCCTTGCAGAGAGGCAGAGCGGCGGCAGCTTTTCCGCCACGGCAGGTGCCGAAGTCAGTACTAGCATCGCCATGGAACAGGAGGACTTGCGCCGACAACAGCACAAACTTATGTCGATGTTGACCGACATTCAGTCCAGCATGATCAATGGTGGACCGAACAGCAGTGGCGCGACGAATGTATCCAGTGTCGCAAAATCAATTAATGAATCCTTGAAGGCCGGGCAATCCAGCGGCGATATCGGTGCAATTTCGGTTCAGTCTGGTGACGTAATCAACCTGGTCACCATGCTGTACGAAGCCATCTGGAAAGATGAAGCACTACCGGTTGTCATGAAAGAATTGATAGGTCGCACGCAGATTGCCATCATGAAAGTCGCATTGGGCGATACGGATTTCTTCGACAACGAGAATCACCCCGGCCGCGCCCTGTTGAACGAATTGGCTCTGGCGGGTATTTCATGGACGCAGACAGCGAGCCTGGCTGAAGATCCCGTGTACCAGAAAGTAAAATCCCTGGTTGAACAGCTCCTCGGCGAGCCTGAGCCAGACAATGCCTTCCTGCAGGGCCTGATTGATGAGTTGAGCGCCTCTCGCGGCGAGAAAATTGGTGCCGACTTCAGCCTCGAAAAACGAGTCCGTGAATCCTCGGTCAAGAACCCCGATGACATCCACGCCTATGTGCGACAAAAGATCTACGAACGCGTCCTTAAGGGCTATCTCGATCCCGCAGTTAAAGGTTTGCTGGATTCACACCTGCACGAATTCCTGGTCAAACTGGTGATGAAGGAAGGGCCTGAAGGCAAATCCTGGAAGCCGGTAATGAGCACCATCGATGTACTGTTATGGACAGTTCAGGCTGAAAAGCAACCTGGAGACAAGGCACGCTTCGACAGAATTAATCCCAGGTTGGTTGATAACCTGAGCAAGGCACTTGAGATCGGTGGCGCGTCGAAGACCAAGATCACCAAGATCATGCGCCAAATCAAGCAGATTCAGGAATTCACGTTTCACCAGGCATCCCATGGCGTTAAACCGCCGAGTCGCCAGATTTCTTCAATGGCAGATGAGATTCGTCTTACCACCGCTGGCCAGAAAGATGTGCCTCCCCTGCCCAGAAACGACCCACACTTGCGGCGTATCGACAAACTGCCGATCGGTGCCTGGGTGGAATTCAGGGGCAATGCAGGTCAACGCATACGCTGCTCCCTGGCCTCCAAAATCGACAGCATCGACAAGCTCTTCTTCGCTGACAGCGAAGGCCACAAGGTTATCGAGTTGACTCGCATGCGCCTTGCTCATGAACTCAAGGCTAATGGCGTGAAGATTATCAGCGAAGGTACTCTGGTAAACCGGGCGATGGAATCTGTGGTTTCCAACCTCAAGCAATCGGCAAACGAAAGCAAGCCGAGAGAGATCGCAACCGGGTAGTTTCCCCTCGTCTGGCTATCCAGCCTGATTCGAGTACAGCTTCATTTTTGTTTAGCACTGACCCAGCGCCTGCACCTGCTGGTAGAGGAATTGCGTGAGCTCCGAACGACTCCCACGATTCTCGAGTTCGTCCCAGGGAATAGGTTTACCTATTTCCACCCGCACTGTTTCGCCAAATTTTTTCAACGCTTCATGCACCAACAGTGCCATGCGAAGTGGTTCTGCAATGTGGGAAGCGACGTGAAACTTGCGACTGTTGCGACCATGGAAAAAGACAGGGACTACCGTCGCATTGGCTTCCCTTATGATCTTTGCCGCGAAGGTTGTCCAGGGAGCATCGATTACCTGCCCGAATCCAAACTTGTTTGCGGTAGACACCATGCCGGAGGGAAATATCAAAACCGGTATATCCCGTGACAAGTGCTGCAAGGCCAATTGCTTGGAGCGGATATTGGTTTTCTGCGCAAGCTTGGTCTCTTCGAAATCAATAGGCAGGAAATAGGGAGCCAACTGGCGATCCTGACAGAGTAAGGAGTTCAGCAGTATGCGCAGGTCACCCCGGGCCTTGAGGGCAAGATCGCAGAGCACAACGCCATCCACCACTCCAAAGGGATGGTTCGCCACAAACATCAAAGGCCCAGAGTCCGGGATGGCAGCTAGTCGACTGGCATCGAATTCCACCTTGATGTCGGCCTCCAGCAATGCATCCGAAAAGAAAGTCTGGATGTTGAAGTCTCGCGCTTTCAAGCGGTAATACAGGGATTCGATTTCATTGCGACCGAACAGGACTTCCAGCCCAGACACCAACTGTCTTGATACCCAACTGTCCTCGGGATTGGTGTAGGAAAGAGTTGGCGGGTCTCTCAGGTAGGCAGAGAATTGCGGGTCTATTTCAACAAGATCCATGACCTTCAATCTAAGCATCCCATTTTACAGTTTGGTGACACGCCGAATTATTGCAGTGCCTGCAATATCCGGGAGAAGTTCTGTGCGACAGGGTAGCGCCCGGCAGTCCAGCCCAGTCGCACCACTACAGCCTGCTGTGACGGAAACACCATAACCAGTTGCTGGCGATTGCCGTTTGCGTAGAACATTTCTTCCGGCAATTCGGCGTAACGTAACTGATCGTTGCCCCGATTGAGCCACCATTGGTAGCCGTAGGCCTTGTCGTTCTCCGACGAGTTGGGGCTGGTCGCGCGCTGTACCCACTCTTCAGTCACGATGCGGCGGTTATTGATAACACCTCCATTCAACATGAGTAAGCCCATTCGTGCCCAGTCTCTTGCAGATGCATAGAAGTAAGAGCTGCCCATGAAGACGCCACTGGCATCTGTCTCGAACACTGCATCCTGAAAACCCATGGGAATAAACACAGCTTCCATGAATTCGTCATAGGCAGCCTGCGGCCCACCCAGAGTATCGGTATAGAGCCTTGAAAGCAGATTGGCAGTTCCTGAGCTGTAGTTGAAGCGGGTTCCGGGCGCTGCCACAAGGTCCTGACCCAGCACATAATCGGAGGCGGAAGGAACTGTAAACAGCATGGCTGTAGCATCGTCTCCGGGATTGTATTCCTCGGAAAAATCCAGGCCATCGGTCATGGTTAGCATGTCTTCGATGCGAATAGCAGATCGCTCGTCATTCGACCACTGTTCAAAACCAGCCTCAGCAGCCAGATCGATCAGGCCACGCATTTCAAGATTACCCAGCATGATTGAATTCAGGCTTTTCGCCATGGACCACCCAAGCAATTTCGACCGGGCTTGCATTTGCTGACCATAAGCTTCGGCCTTTATTTCACCACCCTGCACTATCAGGAGAGCGCGGGTATTGAGGCCAGCCGCATTGTCACTGGCGACGATCTCTTCTGCCAATGACTGTAGCTGCCGATCCACAGTGTTGACTTGAGGGCCTGCTGGCCACGGCGCGTTGTTTATCTGGGAGGATCTGAGTTCCAGATCTTGCCTTTGCGTAAATCCTGGATAGTCCACTGCGCAACCCAGACCCGGTATGTAGGACGCTGTTTGTTCACTCAGGCCATATAGCGACGCGGTCACTGCCTGTGACTCATCGTCATACTGCACATCGATTTGGGACAGAATCGGCGAGTACTGAACCAGATCCTCAAAGGCCTGCTCGCGGTCATTCCCAATGACATACTCAGCACTGCACAAAAGTTTCGATCCGATACCCGTGGCGACTGAAGGCCCATGGATGATGAATGCCGGAGTAATACCTAACATAGCGAGCCCGCCAATTAGCAGCACTATCAACACCAGCAGGGAAATGACTAATTTTTTCAACATAGGACTATTCAGGAAATTTTATTCTTAACCCAACCAGGGTTTGTCAGACTGTGTTGGCCTCCGCCACGGAACTGGCATGTTCAAGCTTGCCACCGGAGAGGAACAATGCCAAGCCAACCGCTCCCGCACCAGCGGCAACCGCGTAAGGAGCCGCATAAAAATTCCCGCTGCTGCTGTATACAAACCCGAGCAGCGCGGGGCCGATAGATGTGCCCAGCGAAGTCATGAGGTTTGATACTGAAAAAATCCGCGGGTAGTCACGCACACCGAAGGCTTCTGCAAGAATCAATGGCTGCAGCATCAGCAAGTTACCCACGCTGGCACCAAACATGAAAAGCCCGGCACAGAGGGACACGACGTTAAACCCTCCGGCCAGCATACTCAGGGAGCTGGCCTGCAGGATCATCATAGCGATGGCGAACAGCTGAATGGACATTCGCTCCACTAACCAGCCACCTATTAATCTGCCCACAATGCTGGCCACTGGCACGATCGCGACAGCAACGGCAGTCTGGGCATCGCTGAGCAGTTCACGCGCCAGGCCATACTGATGTGCGATCCCACCTACCTGGGCCATCATCAAAAATATGTATCCCAGACTCACGCTCCAGAAAAATTTACCCCGAATCGCCTGCGCGAAGCTGATGCCGGGCTCCAGAGGCTTTTCAACATGAGCGCCAGATGCCCCATCTTCATCTGCTTTCTGTGCAGGTTCACCGTCAATCTGCAATCCCATCGACGCAGGATAGGGACGCAACCAGATCCACGCCACTGGAATGACCCCCAGCACGAACATCAATCCCATCATTGGAGCAGCGATGCTGAAACCAAAGCGATCCACCAGCAGCACACTCAGCGGAGTGAGCACCACACCACCCAATGACAATCCGGTAGACGCGATGGAGAGGGCCATGGCGCGCCGACGTCGAAACCAGCGTGTGATAAGCGTTGTGGCCGGCAACAGGGCAGACGCCGCAAAGCCAGCCCCAAAGCAGCTGTACACAATAAATAATTGCCAAAGCGCACTTACCAGCGGCAAGGAACTCAGGGAGAGGCTTGCCAGTAGCGCACCGCCAGTTATGCAAATGCGCGGATCATAATTCTGCACCCACCTGGCGACAAAAAGTCCGGTGATGCCGCCGCTAAGAAAGAAGATCGACACCGCCGTGGAAGCGGACTGCACATCGAACGCGGGCTGTTCCGCCAGGGCATTCAGGTAGATAGCGTGATTATAAAAACTCAGGCCGCTGGTAAAAGTAAGCTGCACAAGAAGAGCGGCTACGATCTTCCAACCGTAGTAGAGCTTGCCATCGTCTGTGCTCACAACATCAATCCAGCGCCGGGTGATAAGTAAAGTAGCCTGTGAACATTTCTTCCCAGCTATTCAGTCCATATTTGATTTCGAGACTGGGGTCAGGATTGGTGGGGTTGGACTCGGAATTGTCCAGCGCGCCAATCACCTGCACGCGGGTTCCCGCCGGCAGTGGAGTCGGTGTATTTAAAACATAGTGCGGCTGCCAACCATAGTTGTAGGCCGGAACACTGAGTAGCGTCTCTGAATTTCCATCCGGGTACTCAGCCACGAACCTCATCTTCTTTCCGCGGTAATTCATGCGGGCACGCAAACCGGTGAGCACGACATCCTGCTGAAAAACATGACTGGCCTGCTGGGGGAACTCGGGTACATTGGGCGGCAGCACGAACCGCGTGCCCACGGCTTGCACCAATTGCTCACGCGCCGGAGGCTGCTCCGCGAAATACAGGCCCACTTCAGTTTGATCTACCGTAGACTGACCGTTAGTAACATAGTGAAACTGCATCGACAGACCATGACCGGCCGGAATTCTGACACCGACATCGGGGCCGTATTCGGTGACATTTAGAGTTCCCGGCAGATAGCCCGCCACGAAGCGCCTCGATGCGGAAGTCTCATTGCGCTCGGGTCCCCAGAAGTCTTCGCCGGGCTGTGTTACAAAAGTCATGAGATGATGCAGAACCGAGGTGTCACCGGCACGATACTGAACCGCGCGCAGCCATCGATCCTCACTGAAAGGGAGATCGACATTGCTGTAGTAATAATCCAGCACACCGATCGCGGGAATTGCATGTTCGGGGCCTTGCACGATGTAATCAGGTTCACCCAGCGCCCAGCCTGATTCATCGGGTGGAATGTATTCCTCCAGCGGGTCAGCTTCGCCGTCGCCCCGGGGAGCGCCAGCGTCTATCCAGTTTACGAGGGTCTGCCTTTCCTCAGCGCTGAGGTTGCGCGCACTGTCGGATGCTATGTAGTGCGGGTCGGTCTGCATTGGGGGCATACGCCGATTCAAAATCACTTCACGGATCATCGGTGACCAACCCAGTAACATGATGTAGCTATCCATAGCGAATGGCCCAACGCCACCTTGCCGGTGACAGACCACGCAGTTCTCCAGAACGATCGGCGCCACTTCCGCAGCATAATCGGGAGGCGACTGCAGCTGAGCGTCCCGTTGGCTGTAGCTGATAGCACATCCTGTATCCGACGCCGAAGCCGTTGAAATTGTATCTGCCAAAGAACCAGCCACGACACCCCCCAATGCATCCTCGAATGCAGCCAGGGATTCACCCGCAATGGGACCATTGAAAAACACGGATAAGCGCTCGGGATTGAGCAGCAGGACATCACCGTTGGCGACCACACCCAAAGCTGACGCCACCAATTGCAAATCGTCCTGCAGAATGGGCAATGTCAGATTCAAATCCTGAAGCGCCTCTCGCTGCAGATTCCGGGTATCCAGCAACAGGAAGTCGATGCCCTGGTCAGTAAATTCGTCTTTGAGCCTGACGAAACTGTCCAGTACCGCCGACATGGCGGCACAGTCAGCATCATAGGCAAGCAAAGCCAGTGCCTCCCGATGTCGGTAGCGACTGAGTTGGTGAAATTCACCCTGCTCATCCAGCAACGCGAAATCACCCACCCGATCCAATGCAGCGAGGACCGTCACAGGCACCAGCGATAAACTGACAAGGAGGGCTAAAGAGGTAATTCGGAACACGGAAAATACAAGGCCAAATACTGTAACAATTTGTAAAAAAACAATGACATATCGGCACTAAATGCCGCATTTCGCCGCTAGACGCCAGTCCAAATGGCCGTTATCCTAGCGTCCCTGCTTCTGAACGTAAAACTGAACACAGATCAGTTTGTCTATTTCCAGAGGCCTGTGCAGCGCAAGCAAGCAGAATGCAGAGGCCAAGACACAGAAAAATTTATTAAAACGAAACCGCAGTCAATTGGAGAGACAACCAATGCGAACAATAAAACAACTGCTGACTACAGCCCTCTTCACCCTGCTGGCTTCAGTGGCATTGAACGTTTCAGCACAATCTGCTGACAACGGTCGATTCCTGAGCATTACGCCACCTGAGGGCCTGCCTATTATTCCTGTTCTTGAAGGTTGGATCGACAACCAGGACGGCACCACAAGCTTCTCATTCGGCATAATCAACCGCAACGAGAAAGGCGTTGATATCCCTCTTGGAGAAAATAACTACATGGTACCCGAGAAGCATCAGGGTATTCAGCCTACTTACTTCCCGCCCGGCCGCTCAACTGGTGTCTTCACGGTAACGGTACCCAATTCCGAGCGTGAGACCGACGTGTGGTGGCACCTCAAGACTGGCAACTCCGAAGAACTGAAAGTGCCCGGCCGTTACGGTACTGGTGCCTACGAGTTGGACTTCATTCGCCCACGACCCCAGGGTGCCCTGCAACCCCTGGTAGGCATTGGCGAAAATGGCAGCCAGGCTGCAGGCCTGTACGCACAGATCGGAGATTATCCCGGCGGAGCTGTGCGTGCTGGTGAGCAAGTAGAACTGGTCGTTAACGCAACAGACCCTGCGGTTCGTGACACGACTGACCCGCGCTTTGGTGAGCCGCTGCCAATGGGTGTGACCTGGGAGAAGTACCAGGGACCGGGCGATGTGAGCTTCACCCGTCACGAATCGACTGAAGTGCCTGAGAATCCCTACAGCGAAGACGATCCTCGCTTCCGTTTCTTCCGCACACCGGAAGCGAACAATAGCGAAATCCCTGGCCCATCCGGAACGGGCCGTGTTTACGCGACTTTCTCCGCGCCAGGCGAGTACATCATTTCTACGAAGGTAGACATTCACGAAGCGCCAGACAGCTCCAATGGCGACCAGTGCTGCTGGACGAATGTCTTCCAGCGCGTCACTGTGCGCTAGGCTGAACAGCCAAAACAACCACGGTTTTCGTGACAAACGACCGGCCTCAGGCCGGTCGTTTTGTTTCTGCCTGACGAAATTGTGATTTTCTACCAATAACTTGCATCGGGGCCGTCGTAAGTTCGGCGGAAAGGCCCGTATCACGCGGCTTTCAAGCTGTTGCAATTTGTTGCAATGTGGTACTGAAAATCACCGGAATCAATGGACTTTTGTGGTGCCGGTGATTAAGATTTTTAACTTGAGAATTGCCCATTTCCCTACTTGAGGAGAACAGCATGATTAACGTGCGTAATAAGAGTGCCCTGCTGGGTGGTGCCGTTGCACTGGCCGTCAGCATGAGCACACAAGCACAGGACGAAGTTACCTATAACGAGCACGTCGCGCAGATCATCAATGAAAACTGCGTGGTATGTCATCGTGAAGGCGGCATCGGTCCTATGCAATTCGAAAACTACGACCAGGTTCGTCCCTGGGCACCTCTGATTCAACTCAAAGTTGCCGCCCGGGAAATGCCTCCTTATGCGTACGATCAGCATATCGGTATTCAGGACCTGGAAGGTGACTGGCGTCTGGAGCAGGAAGAAATCGACACCATCGTGGCCTGGGTTAACCAGGGTTCACCCATGGGTCCTGCCGATGTAGTACCTCCCAAGCCAGAGCTACGTGATGTTTCTGACTGGAACTTCGCGGCACAATTTGGTCAGCCTGACCTGATTATTCCTTCCCAGCCTTACGACATTCCAGCCA
Organism: uncultured Pseudohongiella sp.; assembly: GCA_965227635.1. Classification (GTDB taxonomy): domain Bacteria; phylum Pseudomonadota; class Gammaproteobacteria; order Pseudomonadales; family Pseudohongiellaceae; genus UBA9145. The sequence continues at coordinate 310,807 of OZ245763.1, forward strand.
ATGGTAACGACCTTTGGTCCAAGGAATTCGTTGATCCGGGCCTGACCGAAAGCCGCTGCATCAAGGCGGTACAGGTGAAGCCTCGTGGTGACGCGGCTGCGGTTGTTCACCATGCGAACTCCGATGTTTACGTCTATGACGATCAGGGCGAGCTGCAGCAGTACGGCCAGCTTACTGAGTACGCCATGGGCAAATGGGGCGAGCTGATGCCAGAAGGCGTTTGCCGTACCTTCCCAGCTGGTTCACTGGTACGTTGGGACATTCACATGTTCCCAGGCGGCGTTGGTGCAACTGCTCCGGGTGAAATGATTGAAGACAATGTGGTTGAGATCGGCCTATGGTTCCACGACGCAGACTTCGAAGAGAAGAACGACGTGTACCAGCAGGACCTGCGTCTCTACCCACTGCGTGAAGGTTATGAGAATGGCCACCTGATCGTGCCACCTCATGGCTACGCCATGACTCAGGGTTTCCACTCCTGGGATCATCCAGTACGTATCGACAGCTTCCAGCCACACGGTCACCTGCGTATGAACGCAGCGTCCCTGGAGAAGTTCGATCCCAAGACTGGTCGCACAACTCAGATCAGCCAGATCTCCAACTGGTCAGCAACCTGGCACCACAGCCACATCTACAACCCAGATGTAGCGCCTCTGCTGGCTCCTGGCGAAGTACTGGTTATCAAGCAGTGGTACGACAACACAGCCGACAACCCCAACAACCCTGATCCTGATCAGTGGGTGTACGGTGGTAGCCGCACAGGTGACGAGATGTCTCACGCCTGGATCGCTGTGACTCACCTGGACGACGAAGGCTACGAGCAAATGGTAGCAGAGCGTCGCGAAGCTGAGCAGCGTTCACTGGCTGGCAGCGACGACTAAACCGTCACTGACAAGCAGTTAAAACAAGAGGCCGATCAGGGCAACCTGATCGGCCTTTTTTGTGCCCACGTTTTCTCCACCCGGTTAATTTTCACTTCGCGTCCTTTCCAGACCCTATCCCCTTGCGGCGCCCCAGAACCCTGAATTCCGAAATTTCGCTACTTTTGGACTTTTCGGTCATGCTGTTTATCGGCCACGGAAAAACAGTGTTCACTTTCGAGTAGCGATGGATAACGCCCTGATTTTTCGTCAAATTTAAGGTGGTGACACCGGTGCCGATGCATAAAACAGGCAGCATTTCAGCGCCGCAGCGTGATAATCGCGGCAAATTACGGCTTTTTCGGCTTAAATTAGTGGAGTACACTCGGAGGTTATCCGAGATTTACACCCGATTCGATCCGCAACAATATTATTAAAACGAGGAGAGAAGCATGAAAATCGCTAAAACCTGGACTGGACTCGGCGCCTTAACCCTGCTCGCCGCCAGTTCGCAAAGCCTCGCGCAATCCCATGATGAATTGGCCTACAACGGAGAAATTGGCCGCATCCTCAATGAGAATTGCGTTGTTTGCCACCAGGAAGGTGGAATCGGCCCCATGGCCTTCCAATCCTATGACCAGGTTCGTCCCTGGGCACCTCTGATTTCTTACCGGGTCGCCAACCGCGAAATGCCTCCCTATGCCTATGACCAGCATATTGGTGTGCAGGATCTTATCGGTGACTGGCGCCTGGAACAGGAAGAAATCGACAAGATCGTAGCTTGGGTTGAAGCGGGTGCGCCTCTCGGCGATCCGGAGAACGCCCTTCCCTCTCCGGACCTGAAAGATCCCAGCGAGTGGAACTTCGCGGCGGAACTGGGTCAGCCCGACCTGATTGTGCCTTCAAGTTCCTACGATATTCCGGCGAATGGTAACGACCTTTGGAGCAACGAGTTTGCCGACCCGAAGATGACTGCCGACCGCTGCATCAAGGCAGTACAGGTTAAGCCGCGCGGTGATGCTGCCGCCGTCGTTCACCATGCTAATTCCAGCGTTTGGATGGAAGACGACGAAGGTGAACTACAACGCTACGGCATGCTCACCGAATACGCCATGGGCAAATGGGGCGAGATGGTTCCCGAAGGGGTTTGCCGCACCCTCCCCGCCGGCGCGATGATTCAGTGGAGCATCCACATGTTCCCCGGTGGAGTAGGCGCGACGGCTCCGGGCACCATGATTGAGGACAACGTGGTTGAGATCGGTCTTTGGTTCCACGATGAAGACTACTCAGAAGTCAATGAAGTTTATAAGCAAGATCTGTCACTGTATCAGATCAGCCCGCAGTCAGACCTGATCATTCCACCTCATGGTTACCAGATGACACAGGGCTTCCACAGCTTCGATCACCCTGTGCGTATCGACAGCTTCCAGCCCCATGGCCATCTGCGCATGAACGCGGCATCACTGGAGATCTTCTATCCCCAGACCGGTCGCACTGAGCAGATCAGCCAGATATCCAACTGGAGCGCAACATGGCACCACAGCCACATCTATGAGCCAGATGTAGCCCCTCTGTTGCCTGCAGGCGCAGTGCTGGTATTGAAGCAGTGGTATGACAACACAGCCGACAACCCCAACAACCCCGATCCCGATCAGTGGGTGTACGGTGGCAGCCGCACGGGTGATGAGATGACGCACGCCTGGCTGGCGATTACCCACCTCGACGACGAGGGTTACGAGCAGTTGCTGGCAGAACGCCGCGAGCGCGAGCAGCGTGCACTGGCCGGCAGTGACGACTAATTTCTTACTGAAGTTAGTTTGCTAGAATAGAAAAGCCCGGATGGGAAACCATCCGGGCTTTTTTTATAGCAGGCATTCCAAATCTCACAGCGGCGAACGAATGAAGACACTTTTCAAGTCAGTCCCAATCTTCCTGATCGCTGCGCTCAATTCAGGCCCCGCCTTCGCACAAGGCGCCGATGAAGAAACCCTGGTGCTTCGAATCGGTGGCAACAAGGTCGATGTGCTGGAGAAAGTACCCTCCCCAAAAACCCATCAGGCTATTATCACCGCGTACTATGCGCAGATTCCAGAAGCCAGCAGAGCAGAACTGGCAGAGCTGTGGCAGCAGATGAAACGCAGAACGGAAGACTATCAGGTGGCATTTCGCTCTGGTGACACGGCTGAGCTCAATGAAACCCTGGACGACCTCGGCCTTTACTGGGCCACGATTCGAACGGTGCATGCGCGGGAGTTTACCGAGGCAGCAATCGCCGCAATTGAATCAGCTTATGCCGGGATATTTCCGTTTATTCGAGACCCGCAATAAACTCATTCATCGCAGCCAGCACTTCCTGTTCATTGGACAGGAAAATCCAGTGGTCAGCATCTTCGATCACAATCACCCTTCCGTTTGACATCCCTGTTGCAAATTTCTGCACTTGAACAGTACTGCGCGTGACAGTTTCAGTGAACAATTCTTCCAGTAGTGGTTGCAGCGCAGGGTTCCCCTTGTCGTACCAGGCTTCCATCAGCGATTCCGCGGACCCTGGAACCGCATACAATGCCAAAGCAGGCACATCGATTGCGGAGTAATCCGGAGACTCAATCCCGCGCATCAAGGCATCGAGGTAAAGCATGTCGTGCTTTATGTTTCCCGTCGACAGATCGTAGCTCGCAATGATTTCTCCTTCCGGAACGTTTGCGTTACGACCCGTCCTGCGCGCGTACTGGCCGAGCGCTTCGTATGAAACAGCCTCAGAAGGTCGTACAGGCGGCGCCTCGGGGAGTTGCATACTCAATTCCCTGAAGCGCCTCAGCTCTTCTCCCGAGTTGACGGCGACACGGTCGTAGGCAGCATCGAGATAGATGAGCCCTTCTACACGCGCAGGGAAATTTGCACCAATATAACTTAGCTCCTCGCCACCAAATGAATGCCCGACCAAAATAGCGGACGGCAATTCCAGAGCATCCATGACCTGCAGAATGTCACGGGATAAGCGCTCGATCTGGTAACCCCTCTCCGGCTTCGCCGAATCACCGGTGCCGCGGCGCGTTATACCAACCACGTTGTAGCTTTCAGCAAGTTTAATCGCCAGATCATCGTAGGAATGCGCTGTCGCACCAAGCCCTGGTAACAACAACAGTGTTTGTGCATCAGCCTTAATTTCCTGTCGCCAATCCAGAACCTCAAGGCGCACACCTGGCTCCACGGCGATAAAACTGATCTCGTGTGGCGACTTGTCACTCCAACTGGTCGGACGTTCAATGCCGATGTCATCATTGCCGAGCAATGGACAGACCCCGGGATCACCTCCCAATACTCCCGGCAGCGTTAACTGCTTGTTCAGTAACCGAGCCGTTTCATAGGCAGTGACTATTACAGATGAATCGTTTGTTAATGATGCTGGCGTGAGGGTCAATTCATAGCGAGCGCGTTTCAGGGTTTCCAACGCATTGCTGGTCAGCGTCGCGCGGCTACCAGTATCTACGCGGCTGTTTTCCATACCAATGAACTCGGCAGAGACAAGGTCTGGCTGCTCTCCTCGCTTAAGACATTCGACTCTAACTTCGTTGGCACCGCTATCCATTTCCGCCTTGCAGTAGCCTAACTTGGGCAATCTTCTCCTGACACCATCCATGGGTAATTCGTAAGGAGTCGGTTGCAATAGCGCAAGGTCATATGTCAGTGTGAACGACGCCGTATCATCGTGATGCAGGCTTTGCACAGTCTCCCCGGGCACCAGCCAGTGATCGGTTTTGCTGGCTGCAATGGGGGCAAACCTGTTTTCTGCAGTTCCCGAATAGAGCAGTTCAACATCCTGAGGCAGGCTATCAGCCGAAATGTGTGCACGACCCCGTATGCGATTTAGCCGCCACTTGATACTCCGCTCACGCGCTTCCGCGTCCGTTTTAATCCACTCGGTTAGCAATTCACGATAGCGAATCGGTGTCGAAACACTCAATGCACCTTCACCCGCTTGTGCCAGCGCCATTTCCGACCAGCGAGCTTGTGCCAGAACGCTGCTTTGCAGTTGCGTATGACTATTCGCGTCCACTATCGCAGAAGGGAAACAGGCTATAGCCGGTTGCAGGATCACCTGATCTTCCAATTCGTCACTCGTGTCATTAATCAGTGCAGCATTCAAAGCAATTGCCGTTTCCCAGTTGTAGACTGACCTTGGTGGATAGACAGAAAGGAACGCAACGAAAACCATGGTCCAGTAAGCGATATAGGCAGCGCGCCGCTGTCGCTTGCAATACAGAAACCAATAGATCAATGCAAAGCCGGACAGGGATGCGAGTATTATTACAAGGCCTTGAACCCACATTAGCGAGTCATAGTCTCCACCGAGCCTGATACCTATTGCAGCTAACAATGGACTGGTGACGCTCCACCCAGGCATCAGGAAGACAAAGAAAACGCCAACCAGAAGCATGATCAGCTTGCGCAGATTGGGTGCGAGAAGGGCTGCCATCAAGATTATTGCCCCAAAGATTGTCGCTTCGAAGCTTTCGATTCCCGCCGCATAGTAGATGGCCACACCGGGTTCCATCCCGGCAGAAATGTCGGCAATGACTCTCGATAAAAATACCGGGAATACATAGACCAAACAGACGAGTGCGCACTTTGCCAAAAGCCAATCGATTCTAGCGATTGGTCGGGTTAGCCAATCATGATTCAGGCTATCTGCCGGATCCAGTTGCAGCGCCGATATGATCAGAAACAGGCCTATAAAAAAGCCTGCCCATTGAATGTTGGCCTGCAAAAATGCCCAGAATTCTTGATCGCCGGCGATATCCAAGAGATCGAGATTAGCGACGACCGGGACCACGAGAAACACCACGAAAGAAACCAATACCAGCGGCAGCAATCCCAGAAAGTCTTTCTTAACAATCGCGCTGATTACGCTCAGATTCGGTTTCATGCGGCTTCTCTCTGTTTTTCATCCCTGGCCTGTCGAATCAATACCTTACTGATTTCCCGAAGACTCATTGGTGATGCTTCTATCTGCACTGCGCCAAAATGTTCAGCGAGTTGCGCCTGAAGTACTTCTGCATCCTTGAACTGTGTCTCGATGAACTGCAGGGAATGTCCTTGAATAGTCGGCGCCAGCCAAGTCGAAGGCGCGTTGGCTGGCCAGGATTTATTTTCAGAAAGCGTGACATAAACCTCCCGAAACCGGTCGCGAAGGGATTCGATTGATTCCTGAAAACTCAACCTGCCGTCGTCCATGAATGCGATATGGGAGGTGAAGTATTCGATTTCAGCCAGTTCATGGGAGGAGATCAGAATGGTGGTTTCATCCGCCTGTTCCAACAGGCCATCGACGACCTCGTCCCGGGTGAGAGTATCCATGCCGCTAAGAGGCTCATCGAGAATGAGAAGCCTGGGTCGAAAAGCGATACCGGCTATCAATACCGTCTTCATGCGCATGCCATGGGACAGTTTGCTAAGTCCTCTTTTGGCAGGCAGGTCCATGCGTTTGCGCAGCATGGTCTCAAGGCCACGATCCCATCCGGGATAAAGCCGACGCAGGTAATTGAAGTATTGTTCTATGGTCAGCCTTTCAGGCAGAACCTGATTTTCGGAGACGTAGCCAATATGTTGAAAATGCGTTGACTTGAGCTTTCGACTATCGACGCCCAGTACACTCGCCGAACCGGTATCTGGCTGCAGTATATTTACCAGGGTTCGCATAGTAGTCGTCTTGCCAGCGCCGTTGGTCCCGACCAGGGCAAACGCGGCACCTTCAGGGACTTGCAGGTTGATATCCTTGAGAACCTGTACCCTGCCATAGGTTTTACAAAGTTCGTTGGTTTCAATGATCACCGGAAATTACCTTCAGCTTCTCCAGACTTTTCCAATGACCAGCAATGGCCTCCTGCACTTCATCCAGCGAGGCACCGACCCGCTTTGCTTCCACCACAAACTGCTCTACTTCCTGTTCGAGTAAGCGCTGGCGATCACCGATTCTCGCTGAAGGCGGCTCTGCCACTACCGTGCCGCGACCGGGACGGGAAATTAACCAGCGTTCCTGAATCAGGTGCTGTATCGCCTTGTGGGCGGTGTTGGGATGAATCTTGAGGTCGGAGGCCAGTGCGCGCACCGAGGGGAATGGGTCCCCTGGCTTCAATGCACCACCAAGAATGGCTTTCGTGGCGGCGAATACGACCTGGTCAAATATCGACTGGGTGGATTTGGGATCGAGTCTGAAAGGTGTCATATGCGTAGTGTGACACCTAGAACAGAATTGTCAAACATTTATTTCTGACATGAAGGCCTGTTCGCAAGACAAAAAAATGGGGAAGGCTCCTCGCCTTCCCCATTTCTGTTCATTGATTAGAAGTGTAACGGGACTGATCAGGAAAAAACAGACTACATTTTTCGCGACTGTCCCCCTAAACTCCGGCCAATCCTTCACCCAACTGCTGCGCCAAGGTGACCTGCAATGACTGAACAACTCGCACACAACATCGGCCCGTCCGGCATCGATATCGCCTATGAAACCTTCGGTGACAGCTCCCATCCGCCCGTGTTGCTGATCATGGGCATCGCCAGTCAAATGATCCACTGGCCCCTGGGATTGATTGATGCGCTACTCGAAAAAGACCTGTTCCTTATTCGTTTCGACAATCGTGACTCCGGGCTGTCCACACACTTGCACGATGCGCCGGTACCAGACCTGCCTGCGGCATTGCAGGGTGATACCTCAACCGCCAGCTACACCTTGTCCGACATGGCTGCAGACTGTATTGCCTTGCTGGATCACCTTGGCATCCGGAAAGCGCATATTGTGGGCGCATCCATGGGCGGTTTCATTGGCCAGACTATAGCCATCGAATTTCCCGATCGCGTGTTGAGCCTCACCTCGATGATGTCCAGCACCGGCAACATGGCAGTAGGTCAGGCGGACCCGGAAGTCTGGGCCAGCATTGCTGCGGTGTCGCCGACTAACCGGGAAGAAGTGATAGAACAGGCGGTCATTGCTTTCGATATCGCCGGCTCACCGGCCTACGAAAAGGACGAAGATGCAATTCGTGCTCGCGCCGGACTGGCCTATGACCGATGTTATGATCCAGTAGGTGTTATGCGTCAGTCTCTTGCCACCATCGCCTCGGGAGATCGAACTGCGGCGTTGGCAAAACTGTCTGTTCCCACCCTGATAATCCATGGTGAGGCGGATCGCCTGTGTAACGTCAGCGGTGGCGAGGCAACGGCGGCTGCCATTCCTGGCGCGCAACTCGTGACATTCCCGGGGATGGGACATGACATGCCAAGGGAACTGTGGCCGGAGTTCGCCAGACTGATTGCGATGCAGGTGACTTCCTGAGTTTCAGCACGACCCGACCGCGCTCAGCTACTCTCCCGCCTAAACGCAAAAAGGCGATGGTTACGCTGGGCAACCATCGCCTTCTCAAGATTGCATTGCGGGTGCTTAGGGAAAAAGCGCAGCCAGGGTTTGCTTCGCTTCCGCGCTAGCTGTGTGATTAATGTTGGCAATGATAGCCGCCATTTCTTTTGCCGCTTCCGGCGCCTGTGCATTGGCCTGTATCGCCGCCATCGCTTCCTTCGCTTCAGCGGTTGCGGAATGGCTTATGTTGGCAACCGCGTCTGCCATGTCGCGCAGACCCTGCGGAAAACTCATATTGCCGGAAATCTCCGCCAACGCGGCCTTGTCTTCATCGGACGGGAAGTGATTCAGGTTCGTGATGATGTCGGCGATCTCCTTCATGGCAGCAGTCGCCGCTGCATCCTGTGCTAGAGCCGACTGGGCAAACAGCCCGGAAAGCGCCAGAAAAATCAGGGTTTTTGTCAGGTTTTTCATTTAGTAGTCCTCTCAAGCTGAATAAAAATCGAGCAGCGCTTCGAGTGTAACCCAACGAATAGGCATTAAATAGGCTCCCGGCCCTTTTTTCGCGGTGTTCAGCGCGATAATCAGGCACAAAAAAGGCGAGTCAGCTCTGAGTTCTTAGCTCTTAGCTGGCTCGCCTTGCTTTAGTGTCGCTAACGGCTACTGGGGGCCTGACATGATCATCGTGTGGGTCATGTTCATGGCGGAGCGGGAACGGTTGCGTTCGGAGCCACTTAATTCACCGATTGCCGGACCACCCTGGTTAAAGATGCCGCCGCGCAGGGCTGAGAGCAGGTAGTTCATCTCGTTGGATACATTGTCACTGGCGGAAGTGAACTCTGTGGCAACCGCTTCCAGCAGCTCATCGCGGTTATCAAGCCCTGGGTAGGCGATGATGTCTGCCACGGCCGCTTCCAGCATATTCAGGTTGTCGATAATCACTGCCGCTTCAGGGATCTCGCTGAATACGGATGGTGCAATCGCGGGCACGCTGGGCAGTTCAACTGGAACCGGATACATGGTCATACCAGCATCGGAACCTACCTTGTTCCAGAATCGCTCCAGGGTAACCGGCACACTGCCGGCAAACTGGGGGTCAAGCTGACCGAGCACGATGGCTTCAAGGGCAGCGAGTTGTAACCACTGATTGGTCCACAACAGACCACTCAGGCGCGGAAACGCCGTCTTGGTCGCGTTGGCATAATCATGGGCCAGGTACAGATCCGCGTTCTTGGGAATCAGTGAGATAGCGTGGCGTGCATCTTCGGTCTGGTAGCGTTCGATCAACGCGGTAACCTGTTCACGCTTCTGCGCTATGCTGGGTCCTTCGTTGGCATAGATGTCGAAGAGATCGCGCTCGAACTGTCGGCCCCAGGCGAGAACCCGCCAGGCATGGGTTGGCAAGGATTCGGCGTTCTCAAATGCCGATTTGGCATCTTCGGCGGAGTGCTCGCGGCGCAGCAGGTTGGCGGCAGCCACCCGGGCCTGGACCTCTGTCTCACCGTAAGGGCCGCTCATGTTCATATTCATGGGCATTTCGCTGCCTCCATGGCCCATGGCCATGTGTTCGCTCATGGACATGTCGTTCAGCATGTCGATTTCCATCTTGGTATCCATGCGAGCGGACATGGTGGCGGGATCGGCATTGATGTCCGCCATGGAATCGTAGATCGCAGCCTGGGCCACGTCCTGGGCACGGAACAGCTTGGCCAGCTCGGGATAATTCGCTTCCAGGGAACCACTCTGGGCTGCAGCGCCCATGGACAGCGCGGCACCCAGGGCCAGGCCCAGGGCCTTCGGAAGCAGATTTGACAGGGTTTTGTTTTTCATCGGAATCCCCTTGGTTTGTCGGTGTTTTAGCAACGGACAGGGTCCTCTCCTGGCCCGGCAATCCGGCTATCTGGTAATCGAGTCGAGCGCCGCTGTTTAGACCAAAAGCCTGTGAATCTGCGCCGCTTCGGGATAACAGGAGAGCATAAGAGCCCCCTACCTTAAAGTCTACCAATTATCGCCGGAGCCAATGGGGAAAATCGCCGTAAACTATTGATATTTTGCAACAAATTGTAATCAATGAAGAGGGGGAACTGAACGCAAAAAAGCAGAAGAGCGAAGGCTGTTTGGCACAGGTGGCTATGCAGAATCTGTCACTCCATCAAGTGGCATGAAGCCCCGCAAACAAACGCCAATGCAGACGCTAAAATGTCCAGACAGAAAATTCCGTATAGCAAGCTACCAATTCGTTGGCAGTGACTCGTGCCAGTCAGTGTGCTTCCAGTTTGCTTTGAAGCGCCTCGATTTCCTGATTACGAAACTTATAGTAGGTCATTTCCGGGATCGATCTTGCCCGGGACAAATAGTCCGAAGCGGTGGGAAAGTCTTTTTTCTGAACATGAAGATGGGCCAGGTCCAGGCAAGCTTCCCATTCACCAAACTTGGCACCCGTCTTCTCGGATATCTGCAATGATTCCTGCAAGTCGCGAGTCGCAGACTCAAGATCCTGTAACGCCAGATGCAATTTCGCCCTGGAATTTAATCCGGTAGGCAAATAGAGCCATTCATCAGCGGACCGAAAGAGATCGACTTGTTTGTCCAGTTGAATCTTGGCGTTTGCTAGATCGCCGAGTTCCAGAAAAATAAGACCCTGAACCAGGAGGTCGCTGGCGTAGAGGGAAGTTGTATCGATTGCCACTTGCCAGGATTTTCTTTTCCGCCAGGCAAACGTCTTCAGGGAACGCTCCAGCGCCTCGTTCACTCGCCCTATGTCCAGCAGGTACTTGCAGTAATAGGCGCTGATTGTCGGGAATATTACCGGTGACTCCGGGAGCGGCTGCATTAGCACACTGTCTGCTCGCTGAAAGAGTGATCCGGCCTTTTCAAAGTCCCCTGCCAGATACAGGATATAAGCTCTAAAGTTGGCTGCCATTGCTATCGCAATCTCGTTCTCGGAGTTTTCAATGACCTGTTCCATTTCATTCATTAATCCTGTCGCCATATCCAGCTTACCCGAGGCGATATACATGGATAGAAGAGGAGCAGCTGCAACTGAAGCTTGTAACCAATCTTCATTTTCTACGAACCAACCAATGCTTATCTCAAAAGGGGAAATAGCTTCTTCAATCTCACCCAAGTAGATTAGATTGGTCGCTGCAGAAGTGATGAGATACATCTGGGATTCTTTATTGAGCTCACTGGTGGGCACGGTCCACTCTTGTTTGAAAAACGCCCTGATACAAGCCTGATCAGCATGGTGAGAGCCTTCAGCAAACATGGAGAATTGGCCTTTTTTGATCTTTGAGAAATACAAATTGAATGATTCCTCAAACTTTCCAGCTCTTGTCCCGTGGACAACTGCGCGGAATAAAGGCTCTAGCTCTTCCATGCTCTTTGCATCGTCGCGTGTTTGGGAAAGCAAGTGATCGAATACCAGTTCGTTCCCCTTTCTCCACTCTTCTTGCCTGCATTCCTGCAACTCTTTAAGGATGTAATCTTTCACAAGTGGGTGGCATTCAATAGTTTCCTTTCCGTGGACTTCCTTAAAATTGAGTAGCTTTGCCAGAACCAATTCCTGAATTGCGTACATGAATTCTGAATCGCTACTGGAAGCTATGTTGTCAGAGATACCTTTTTCTGAGCGCAATCTTGCCGTGTCCTTAATTTCCTCCACATCTGTTGTTCTATCAATCAACGAAACCAACTGTAAGATCTGTAGTCCGGGCCTTCCGTCCAGCCACTCCATATACTCCGACATAATTCTGCTTACCTGCGACTCATGATGCGTGTCGTGCAGAACGCTATGATCGAAAGTGAGGCGGCTGAGTTCTCCCCTGTGGACTGTAGCCAGGTATCCGGCAATCAAAGAAAGACTTAAAGGATGACCGGAATAGTTTTGAACGACATCTGCAAACTGTTGTTTGCTGCCCTTTATTCCAGATTGCTTTAATAACTGCGCACCGGCCCTTGCGCTGAGGTTTCCCAGATTCAGAGTCGCCACTCTACCGTCATTGAATGCGGCAACATCAGCTACAAATGACCTGGAAGTAACAAGCAATAGTCCGGGGTTTGAAGAAGCAAGCTCCCGAATGAGAAATGATACCGCTGGGTTTTCTACCTGCCCATGCTTCTTGCCAGGAGGATATTGTAGGGGCTCCAATCCATCCAGAATCAGCAATGTTTTGGAATTGCGAATGAGATTGGCCAGTCTTCCCGCCTTGGACCAGGGCGTACCTTTTGACGGATTTTCATCACCAAACCAGGCCAATGCGTGTTCAATGAAGTAGTCTCCGGACGAATTGGTTTCTGAAGATTGACCTTGCCAATAGAAGGACCAGGCGTAGATTTTGTCAGCACCCTTGTACAGGCATTGACTGAAATCTGATAGCCATTTGTTAATAAGGGAACTCTTGCCTGTACCGCCAAAGGCAATGACTTCGACTACATTCACACTGGGATTCATCCAGCAAGAGTCCAAAAAATTTAGTTCATCCTCGCGACCAATCAGATCAATGCCAGTGATTGGCATCCCTGCGATGGAAATATCGGGTACAGAAACTGAACGAGGGTTCTTTCGCTCAGCAATTATTGCGCGTACTTTTTCTTCAAATTGCTGGAATGGCAAAGAGAACCACTCATGCTCAATCCGAAACGCTTCGGCAACTCTCTCAACGTCTGCACCTGGAATGCAGTTTCCCCTCGAAGTTGCTGTGCCGGTACACCACCTGCTTATCGATTGTTTGGTTTTCCCCAGCAAATTACCGAGTTCAACGTTGTTGTTGAGCTTCGGATTGATTTTTAAGAGGTAGAGTAGTTGAAACTTGTCTTTTAATTGGGGATGTTTCTCCATGTCGTTCTTCCAAGCTCTGTGTTTCCAGAGTGCTTTCTGAACCTAAAAGCACGGTTGCTATAGTTTTTATTGGTCCGTGTTATATCTACTGCTTAATTTGATATAGCGACTTCTCCTTAAACCCACATTCTTTAGGAGACTATCGAATTTAAAAAACAAGGTCGAGTATTCCGGGGTTTTCCACGGACAATTGAACAAAAAGCGACCATTTGTAAGAGTATTCTTACATTTCAGGTCAGCGAAATTCCTGCATCTGTCTTTCGAAGTTTTGGCTGGGACAGTTGGCTGCGCAGCAATTCAATTTGAATGCACAGTCAGAACCTGGATGGACAAAATTTGAAACCCAACACAGTTTCCGGTCAAAATGGCACTACACTGAAAATTCAAGAAACCAAGAAGGCCCGTTGTCATGAAACCTTCAACGTCTCAATCCGGCTTCACCTTGATAGAACTCATGCTGGTGGTAGCTATTATCGGCATCCTGGCCTCTGTGGCCCTGCCGTCCTATAACCTCTACCGCAACAAGGCACGCTTCGCCGAGGCGATTCTGGCGGTGGGTTCCCACCGCTCCGCAATAATCACCGCTGCCTCCGTGGGCCGTGCCACTGCAGTTACAGATTTCGACTCCGGCGCACTCGGCATTCCAGCGGTGCAAGCCCAGGCAGCCACTACCCATGGCATTGCTGTGACTGACGGCACTATCACCATTACCTGGCGGGCCGATGGTTCCGACCTCGCGGGGGAAACCTACACCCTTACCGCACAGGGCTTCCTACCCCCTATCCAATGGGCATCTGGCGGTAGTTGTATCGCCAGCGGTTACTGCTAGGCCTGCACTTCCGGGCCCCAAACCCAATCGGCGGGCCTGTAATCTGCTTCTGTATGTCTGGCATTCTGGGGTATTGTTGGCAACAATGAGCTTTCGTTACTGGTCTCTTGTTTGCGACCAGATACCTGTTGCTTTTGACACCCGCGTTCACGACGATTGTCCCCTTGGCACTCAAGCCGGAGTTGTTGATCTGGAGTCGCAATCGCCTGCATACGAATGCCTGTTCCATTAGTAGAAGCGGATCCAAACCGCCCGGATAACATGACCGACACTGCCCTTACTCCCTCTGCCAGTGCCTCACCGGTTCGCATTAGCAACCGAATAACCATGATTGCCAGTCTCGTTATGGCTGTCCTGTTCTACGTCCTGGTTTTCATCGATGAGGGATGGCGGCAGGCCAGCCTGTTCGTTGTTGGACTCGCGGCGGGGATCATTCTTTATCATGCAGCCTTCGGTTTTACCGGTGCCTGGCGGGAAGTCGTGTCCACCGGACACAGCGCCGGCCTGCGGGCGCAGATGGTCATGCTGGGAGTCACCGTGCTGATTTTCACGCCGCTTATCGCCATGGGTGAGATCGGAGGCATCGGCCTGCGCGGCAGTGTGGCTCCACTCAGTATTGCCGTGATCATCGGCGCCTTCATGTTCGGAATCGGCATGCAGTTGGGCGGTGGCTGCGCCTCTGGCACACTGTTTACCGCCGGTGGCGGTAATGCCCGAATGCTGATTACGCTGGCCTTCTTCATCGTGGGCTCGGTGCTGGGAAGCTGGCACTGGCTACTGTGGCAGGACGTACCCGGATTCAGTCCTGTCGCCCTGTCCCAGACTTTTGGTGTGCTCGGCGGTATCGCCGTTAGCTTCGTGTTATTTGCAGCCGTTTACCTGTGCGCAGCAAGCTGGGAGAAACGCAAACACGGCGTATTGGAAAGTACACTGATCAGCAACTCACCCTCCCTGCTACGAGGTCCGTGGCCGATACTGGCGGGCGGCCTAGCCCTGGCCGCCGTGAACGTGGCGACCCTGCTGCTGGCAGGCCGACCCTGGGGTGTGACTTCAGCATTTGCACTGTGGGGAGCAAAGCTGGCGGGTGTCGTTGGTCTCGATGTCTCTAGCTGGGCTTATTGGGCCCGCCCCGGCCAACTGGCCAGCCTGAATGCCAGCATCCTCAACGACACCACATCGGTAATGAATATCGGCATCATGCTGGGCGCATTGTTGGCGGCTGGATTAGCAGGTCGCTTCGCACCCAGCTTCAGGATTCCTGGAAAATCCATTCTGGCCGCGGTCGTGGGCGGTATCCTGTTGGGCTATGGGGCACGCATCGCTTTCGGTTGCAATATCGGCGCTTATTTCGGCGGTATTGCCTCTACCAGCCTCCACGGTTGGCTCTGGTTCGTGGCGGCTTTTATTGGCTCTGGACTAGGCACACGACTGCGACCCTACTTCGGCTTGGGTGTATAAATCTCAGCAGCAGAACTGACAGCGCATCCTGTCTGGCATAGACTGGGGCTATGAGTCGTTCTTCCCGCAATTCACGCACTTCCCTCAAAGGCACCTTGTTCCTGGCCGATGGCGAGCAGGAATCGTTCAGCCACAAACAGATTGAACTGCTGCAAGCCATTCGCGTCGCTGGTTCCATTAGCGCAGCGGCGAAGCAGGTGGGTATCAGCTACAAGACTGCCTGGGATCGCATAGACGCCATGAACAATCTGGCAGACCAGGCCCTGGTGGTGCGTTCTGCAGGTGGTGCCCATGGCGGTGGCACACGCCTTACCGAGTTCGGTGAAAAAATTCTGTCCGGTTTTCATGCACTGCAATCGGAACACGAGGAGTTCGTGTCCCGACTGGGTGAACAACTGCATGACATGAATGATGTCACCCGCTTCATCCAGGGCAGCGGACTCAAGACCAGCGCCCGCAACCAGTACCGGGGCTCGGTCATAACTGTGACACCCGGCGCGGTGAATACCGAGATAGAGATCAGCCTCGGTGAAACGCTTCGCCTGATCGCGATCATCACCAATGACAGTCAGGAACGACTGGAATTGAAACCGGGGAGCGAGGTCATCGCTCTGGTTAAGGCATCCTGGGTCATATTGTCCCTGGATGGCAATATTCTCACCAGCGCCCGCAATCAACTGCGAGGCACGGTAAGCCAGGTGCACCGTGGCGAAGTCAATGCGGAAGTGAGTCTGGATCTGGGTGCGGGCAAGACCCTGGCTGCCATCATTACCCGCACCAGCCTCGACGAAATGGGACTGAAAGAAGGGGATGAAGCCAGCGCCCTGTTCAAGGCATCCAGTGTCATCCTGATGCGGGGGTGACAGGAAAAACCAATCGCTCAAGCCACAGTTTCCTAGCGCAGAATGGCCACCGATTTCACCTGGGCAAAGAGCGCCAAGCCCGTCTGCACGCCAAGCTCAGCCACAGAGCGCCGCGAGACTCGCGCGATCAGCATTGATTCCCCGAGTCGAAGCTTTACCAGCGCCATGGCATCATCGTTCTCTTCAACAGACTCCACCAACGCTGGCAGACTGTTCAGAATACTGGACTGCTGCGCTGCCTTCAGTGACAGGCTCACATCCCGTGCCTGCACCCGTACCCGCGTGCTGACAGAGAGAGCTAATCCCGGATCTGGCACCCACAGTTCGCCCCCGGAAAAACGGAAACGAGCCAATTTCCATTGTTCGTCACGCTCAACCAGCGTCCCCTCCAGAACAGCGCCCGCTTCGTCGCCGAGCTTGAGCCCGGATAGAGTCGGACCCACCGGCCCACTGGCCTTGACTTCGCCGTCCTCCAATACCAGTAAATAGTCTGCCAGGCGCGAGACCTCATCCACAGAGTGAGTCACGTAGAGTACAGGTAGTCGAACCTCGTGATGCAGGTTCTCAAGATAAGGGAGAATTTCCTGCTTGTGCCCCGCATCCAGTGCCGCGAGCGGTTCATCCATGAGCAGTAGTCGAGGATTGATTAACAGCGCACGCGCTATGGCGACCCGCTGGCGCTCACCCCCGGAAAGCTGGACCGGCTTGCGCTGCAGCACATGACGAATTCCCATCAGGTCGATAATCTGGTCCCTTTGTATTGTGTTGTCAGTAATCGAACCATACCGGCCAGCGCGCTTCTCCGCGAAGGCGAGATTGTCGGCAGCAGACAAATGTTCGAACAGGCTCGCTTCCTGAAATACATAGCCCACGGGTCTCTGATGGGAAGGAAGGCTCCGCTCAGAGTCGTGCCAGGTCTCGTTGTTAATGATAATGGTGCCGCTTTGCACCGGTGTGAGACCAGCAACACACCGCAACAGAGTCGTCTTGCCGGAACCTGAGGCACCGAATACCGCAGTGACTCCTGCGCCCGGTAGCTGCGAGTCCAGATTCAGGACAAAACCGTCCTCACCACCCGCTCTGGCCTGCACGCAGAGGCGAATACCTTTTGCTTCTGGAGAAGACTCTTCATTTAGACACGCCTGTTCACTCAAGCTGAACCCCTGACAATTGGTGCTGTGCGACCCTGCAACGAATACAGCAGTAAAAGTACCAGGAAGGAAAAGGCTAACAATCCTGCCGCCAACCAGTGGGCCTGGGCATAGTCCAGTGCTTCGACGTGATCATAAAGCTGGACGGACACGACCCGGGTCTGGCCTGGGATATTGCCGCCAATCATCAGTACCACACCGAATTCTCCAACCGTGTGGGCGAAGCCAAGCACGGACGCTGTTAAATAGCCTTGTTTCGACAAGGGCAGTACCACATGCAGGAATCTATCCCAGGGTCCGGCTCTCAGAGTAGCCGCCATCTCCAATGGCCGCGGCCCAATTCCAGCGAAAGCGTTCTGCAAGGGTTGAACCACGAAAGGCATGGAATACACCACGGACCCCACGACCAGCCCCCAGAAAGTAAAGGGCAAGGTATCCAGACCAAGAGCCGTGGTGAGTTCTCCCAGCGGCCCCCTTGGGCCGAGCAGAATCAATAAATAGAAACCGATCACGGTAGGCGGGAGTACAAGCGGCAAAGCAACGATCGCTCCCACCGGGCCACGCCAGCGGGAAGTGGATGTAGCAAGCCACCAGGCCAGGGGCGTACCCAGCAGCAGGAGTATGGCGGTCGTCACCGAGGCCAGTCGAAGAGTCAGGCCAACAGCACCGAGATCAGCAGGGGAAAAACCCATGACATTCGTTATTTCAATAGTTTAAACACTCGTTATATAACAATTTATATAACGCATAACAAGCGGAAAACGATTGAATCTTCTGAAAATTCAGCAGATTAGGCTCAAATACGTTATGGGGGAATAACGCCTGGTACTATCGGTAGGCTGGCTGGAGATCTAGTTGTTGGTAATCGTGAGGCGGCGCCATTCACGCTGGGATAAATCCGACACATCTTCGATATCACCGGCGCGGCGACAGACCTGCTGGCTAATGCGGGTTCCAACAAGCTGTTCGTCACGGCAGATGATGCGGTCTTCCGGCTCAGCATTGGCGTTGTATTGCTCGATCTCGGCTTCGGTAGGCAAACGCGGCTCTTCCCGCTCGGGCAGGTTACAGGCGGCGAGTGTGGTAGCCGCAAAAGCAACTGTGACAACTGATTGGAGCAAGGTCTTCATAATGGCAGCCTCTTCTTCGCATATGCATCGCGCAAATCGTCATTTGAGTATCCATAGAATACTGACTGACTGCAAGGCGCGCGAGGTCCATTTTTGGATAATCGTCCCTGAACTACCCGGGTGATGGAATATACGGAAATTCAGACACCAGCCTGCGCTTCCAGCACATTGACCACGAATACGTTGTAACTGCTCCCCGAGTCATTAACCTCTCGCATCCGCACTTCAACAGGAAACCTTCGCCCTTCCACATCTTCCATCTCAGAGGTAAAACATGCCTCGTGCCCGATGTCGCGACCCCAATAGTTCCCAGCGAATAGGTCATCCATGTGGATCTTGCCAACAGCCTGCTCTGGCAGATAACCGAATATGGATTTCGCCTTGCTGCTCCAGGACTGCAGTAGGCCTACGTTGTCCGCAATCAGGATCACGTCCAGGGAGTTGTCGACGATGAACTGGAGATCCTGCTCAGACCGGGTACGTTCTTCCAGCAATGTTTCAATCTGGCGATTGGCGAATTCCACTTCAAACAGAATGATCGCCGTCAGGATGATGATGAAACAGAAATACTCTATGTAATACAGGGCGCCGAAAAGATCATCGGACTCCACCATTGGCAGACTCAAGCGAATAATCAGGATAGTCAGACTGCCGGCAACCAACAAAAGTTTGCTGGCAGCAATTCCGGGTCCGGTGATAATCGCGCGCCATAACAGGACCAGAGTAAGCAAAATGGTAGGCAAGTAGTGTAGATAGGCAATAGCAGTGCCTGGTTCTTCGGAGCGCATACTAATTGCTACTAGCGAAACAAGCAGACCGGTGCCCAGCAATGTAAACAACCAATAGTAAAGTGATGTCACTCGCTCAAAAATGAGCAGCAATGATGCAACCAGCAACAGGGTTGACCCAAACTGGAGTACGGTTGCCAATAGAAAGAGAGTAATGGTTTCGGAATTGACGACAAAGCTGAACTCCACGCCTTGCCGTATGATTTCGCAGAGCCCGGCGAAACAGGCTACACGCAGATACTCCCGGCGTGATTTGAGATAGCTCAACGCCACGGCACTGACAGCAATCATGTTGACTAGCACCACGAAACCGAAAACGAATGCGTAGTACTGCTGACTTTGTTCGACCATAGTTAGATTTTTAAAACCATACAGCAAGCAGCGAAAAACCGAGTACGACTGGGTTACTATACCCGTTGCCATTATTCAGCCACATCGCAATGCGGCGAGGGAAGCAATAACCATCAAAAAAACTATCTATACAATCGGCTATGCCACCAAAGAAATTAGCGACCTGATTAAGCAGCTCGAGTCGTATGGAATTACAGTGGTTGCCGACATTCGCTCTGTGCCGTTCAGCGCCAGGTTCAGCGAGTACCATCAGGATGCTTTGCGCGACACGCTGGCCGCTCATGAAATTCGCTATGTGTATCTTGGCGAGGAACTTGGTCCGCGCTCCCGAGAGCCAGCCCACTATGACAGCAGCGGCCAGGTCCAATTTTCACGCCTGCAGGAATCTGAACTATTCCAGTCAGGAGTTTCGCGGCTCAGCAGTGGATTGGACAGCGGCTTCTCAATTGCAATGCTATGTGCAGAGAAAGACCCTGCAATCTGCCATCGCAGTCTGCTAGTTGGTCATTACCTCGTTCGCCAACCGGACATCGAGGTTCAGCATATCTGCCACGAGGGCGCGCTGGAATCACAGCGGGAATTGGAGCAAAGATTGATCCAGCTACATGACATGCAAGCAGACATGCTCACCGATGACGATGAACTCCTTGCCCTGGCTTACCAACAACAATTGAAAGACTGTGCCTATCGTCGCAGTTAGCCCGTATGCCTGAAAACAGGGAATAAAAAAGATTCATCGCGCTTTTCCGGAAACTGTTGACAGGCTCTGATTCTACCATCTGTTTAGTTGGGGCTTCTTTGAACTGTGGCCGTGCCGGACAGAAGGGGCTTGTCGCCAACGCTCTGCGCCCGTCCCGGGTTCCTTCACTCCAAAAAAAGCCCTGCGGTCTTTTTTCTCCGTTCAGCGCTATCGCTTAATTGTTGGCGACAAGCCCCTTCTGCCCGACACTCTGAGCGCTGCTAGGTATTACGTTACTTTTTGGCTGAGCTTCCCTGCGATTGAGCGTAAGGTGTATCGAAGAATACTTCGATATCTCGGGTATCACTGCACAAGCGGCTGCGGGGAGGCAGGGTTCCCAACCCGCCAGTCAAGGCCGGCGCTGAACGGAAGAAAAAGACCGCAGGGCTTTTTCTGTAGTGAGGGAACCGGGGGAACCTCTGCCCAATTATGTTCCTTCTCTGCGGTGTCTGTCGCATCTGCCTGCAAGACGCCGCACGCCGGCAATGGCCGTAGCCCTTGGCAAGTGCGGCAACGCAGCAGGCAGATGCGACAGGCCCGCCCTTCGGGGCTTTCAGCCGAACCCGCTCTCCGCGTTGCCGATTTTCGACAGGCCGACGCATGCCTTCAAACCGGCGCCTTGATAGCGGGTTCGGCTGAAAGCCAGAGATGAAACATAATTGGTCAGAGGCTCCCTTGGACGCCGAGCCGGCGGGTTGGGAACCCTGCCTCCTCGCAGCCGCGTTCGAAGGCACTCACCTAATCGTCGATGAACACCAAACAGCTGCGATTCCCCGCTTATCCACGATGAACCATAAAAAAAGCCCGGGAGGTAACAGCTCCCGGGCTTTTTTGAATTGCTGCCTTTCAGTGACTAGTCGTCGGAACCGAATTCCTCTTCCAACTCGAGTCGACGGGCACCTGCCAGCATACCTGGCATGGCGTGATTGCCTTCGTGGCACGCATACTCGTACATTTCGCCGTCCATTTCGTGGAAGCTAAGCTCTGCTGTCCAAGGCTGCAGGTACAGGTTTGCATCATCCACAGTGAATTGATACACAATTTCTGTATCTGAGTAGCGGGTGAAGCGTTCCGTAATTGTTCCCTGAGCAGTGATAGGAACGGAACTCTCCGCCATCTGCTTGGGATTGATATTGGTAGTCTCTACGACCAACCAGCCATCCTCATACCAACCAACTGAATCACCCAGCCATTGCTTCAGCACATCGGGTCGGCGATTGGCACGCGCTTCATCAGCACTGTCATACACTGGGATAATGCGAGCATCGTGCGCCATTTCCACTGCAATCATGACGTAGTCATCGGTCTGCACAAACTCGTAGGTGCTATTGTAGAGCGTTCCCATCATGCCCGGACCGGCCGTGTTGCCGAAGCCAAGCAGACAACGCTCTGCTAAAGGAAACGCCTCCGGGCCATCGTCTTCGCCAACGCCGGTAAGATAGCGCGCGCCGTAGTTACGTTGTGGCCAATCGGGCTGCGGTTGCTCACGGCGCGGAATGCGGCCAGTTGGCGGATCGATAATATAAGAAGTACGCAACTCGCCTTTCACGTAAGCCAGCGTTGAACCGGGGTCGGTCCAGAACAGGTTATAGCCGCGCAATCCAAAATCGACGCTACCTGTGGGGGGAGCCCCGGTCTCCGGATCAATGGCCGGTCCGGATTCAATATTTTCGGCGGAGATACCTGCCAGGCCCATATTGGCTACCATGGCAGCGGCCTGCTCCGCAGTGACTGTCAGGCTTTCCACGCCCTGGGGACGCTGCAAGCCGGTACGAGAGGCGTTGGTCCAGGTGCCGGTCAGTTCTGGCCTGTCTGCGCTCTGGGCGATACTAACGCCAGACGCTACCGCGAGACCGATGAATACCGCGCCCAGCGCAGTTTTCTTGCTGTTAAACATGATATTTTCCTCGTATTTTCAAGTGCTTGGCCAATATTTCCAGCACTGGCAAATCAGGCACCCGGTTCCCCGTACACCACCGCCACTTGCTTCGATGTGGCAGAAATGCTCTAAAGACTTCGCTTTACCAGCCTGTATTTTAGCCCTGTCAGGAGGTACTCTCCAGTGGTGATAGTCGTCGTGTCGCAGCACAAGGCCACTGGACGAAACAAACCGACACGCCACCTGGTGTAAAAAGCATAAGGAGAACCGCCATGACCCGATTCAGAAAATCAGCCAATGCAGGCGTTTTATGCATGCTCGGACTACTCGCCACCGGTAGCAGCGCCCAGGGAGATTGGGTCACGCTGATCGATGGCACCGAGGGCATGGAGAATTTCGACGTGATTGGGGATGCCAACTGGACGGCTGAATATGCCTCAATCCGCGCCACAGAAGGCAGTGGTGCCTCCTGGTTGCTGAGCAAGGAAAGCTATGGCGATTTCGAACTGCGAGTTGAATTCTGGGCCAGTCATGATGCCAACAGCGGAGTGTATATGCGCTGCCAGGACCGCAATCGTATAACCGATCGTAACTGCTATGAAGCAAACATCTACGACCAACGACCGGAAGCGGCATACAGTACCGGTGGCATTGTGCATATCGCCCCGGTTTCAGATCCACTGCCGAAAGCGGGTGATCACTGGAACGTCTACAAATTGATTGCCCAGGGTGATCGCCTGATTGTAGAACTGAATGGTGAGCGCACCGCCGATGTCAGGGACAGCCAGTTTTCCAGCGGGCCCTTTGGGCTGCAATGGGCTCGCGGGGAATTGCGCTTCCGCAAGGTTGAAATCCGGGAATTGTAATCCAGTAAATCTCTGACCAGGCAAGTTACGTCTCTGGCATCACAAACACGTTAACGCGCCCGCATGGCCACCCGCCGGTACTCGCGATAGGCGGGTGTCCAGAAGTTACGGTCAATAGCCCGGCGCAGATCGTCGTCCGAGATTTCCAGACAGATCCCTTCCTGCATCGCCACCTTGCCCACCGCAAAAGCGATTTTCTTGCTGATTTCGGAGAGCGAGGTTAGCGGCGGCAAGATGCCATCCTCAGGCGCACTGGAATCTGGCGCCAGTTCGGCCAGTGTGGTGCTGGCCACCATCAGCATTTCATCACTGATGCGACTGGAGTAAGTCGCAATCACCCCGAGACCAATTCCGGGGAAGATATAGCTATTGTTGCATTGTGAGATCTTGTACTCCCGATCATTCCAGCTCACGCCGGAGAAGGGACTGCCGGTGGCCACGATTGCATTGCCTTCAGTCCATTCGATGACTTCCCTGGGATGCGCCTCGACCTGCCGGGATGGATTACTTAGGGGAAAGATGATGGGTTT
The DNA here is from genome assembly GCA_965227635.1 of uncultured Pseudohongiella sp. Lineage (GTDB taxonomy): Bacteria > Pseudomonadota > Gammaproteobacteria > Pseudomonadales > Pseudohongiellaceae > UBA9145. Next base: position 334,445 of record OZ245763.1, read on the forward strand.
CGGGCAGTTGCTGTACATCGTTCCGATCACTTTCTGAGTGAACAGTCCGGGCACTCCGGAGGCTCCGATCAATACCGTCGGATTAGCGTTGCTGACAACGTCCAGCAGACTTGGATACTTGCTGTCGTCCGTCAACTCCCAGTCTGCGACCACGGACTTGTCCTGCAGCAGGCGTTCCTGAAAATCCATCAGGCCCGGTGTGCCTTCGAGCAGCAAACCGTCTTTGTCTACCATGAATACCTGTGAGCGCGCCTGACTGTCTTCCAGCCCTTGCGCCACCATGGCAGTTACTATCAACTCGGCAATGCCGCAACCTGCGGACCCCGCGCCGACAAAAACCAGTCGCTGATCCTTGAGTTCTTCGCCTTTTTTCTTGCAAGCAGCCAGCAGGGTTCCCAGAGTAATCGCTGCCGTACCTTGAATATCGTCATTAAAGCAGCAAACCCGATTCCGGTGCCGCTGAAGGATTGGCATGGCATTGGGTTGGGCGAAGTCCTCAAACTGGATGAGCACCCCGGGCCAACGCTCTTGCAAGGCATCGATAAACTGATCGACAAAGGCATCGTAGTCTTCACGGCCAATACGTGGATGGCGCATACCCATGTACATGGGATCATCCAGCAACTTCTTGTTATTGGTGCCAACATCCAGCGCCACAGGCAAAGTGTAGGCAGGCGAAATACCACCACAGGCTGTGTACAGAGACAGTTTGCCGATAGCGATACCCATGCCGCCGATACCCTGATCCCCAAGCCCAAGCACCCGCTCACCATCAGTCACGACAACGACCTTTACCTTGTCCTTGGTAACGCTGCGCAGAATTTCATCCATGTAATCCCGTTCTTCCCATGAAACGAAAATCCCCCTGGCACTGCGATAAATGTCAGAAAAATGTTCGCAGGCATCACCGACAGTCGGCGTGTAGATGATCGGCAACATCTCCACCAGGTGTTCGCTCACAAGGCGATAAAACAACGTCTCATTGTTGTCCTGCACGACACGCAAATAAATATGCTTGTTGATGGGTTCGTCGAAACTGCAATACTGGTGATAACAACGTTCAACTTGCTCTTCTATGGACTCATACACCGGAGGCAACAGCCCAATCAAATTGAAAGCACGTCGCTCCTCGGGAGAAAACGCGGAGCCTTTGTTCAGCAGCGGCGTTTCCAACAGGGACGGACCGGCATAAGAAATATATATTGGCTTGGATTCAGACATGGCCATTCAGTCAATTAACCAGTTAAGCAGTAAATAATTAAGTAATCGCGTAGTTACGTAATACAGGAGCAATCAGAAAGCAACAACAAAGCCTGGAAAGACAGATAAAGACCGCCCTGCTCTGCGTGCTGCATCGATAGTCTATGGACAGGATTGTATGCCGATAGATTGAAGCCTCTAAGCAAAGACTAGCCCATTTGTTTGAATCTGTCTTTAGCGCAATGCTGTCCCCGGAAACATAACTGAAGACAGTTGGCAGAGTCGCGTTGGCCTGACGAACAACAAGAGATGAAGTTTCTTCAGGCGACACGCCGCATCAGCACGAAACCAGCCAGCCCGCAGATCAGGATAGGCGTCATCACCGCCAGCAAAGGGCTTAGCCCGTAGATCAGGCTAATAGGCTCCATCATGCCTTGTACCGTGGTAAAGGCCAGGCCGATGGCGAGGGCGATAAAAATGCGGAAGCCCATGGTCGCTTCCCGCAGTGGCCCGAACACGAACGAGATTCCAAGGATGACCAGAGCCAAAGTCGCCAGGGGTTGCAAAACCTTCTTCCAGAACGCCAGAAAGTACAATGAGCTGTCCAGACCTTCGGACTCGAAGAATGCTGCGAATCGGTAAAGCCCACTAATGGACTGCTTGTCGGGCTCAACCAGCAGCACGCTCAGAAGCTCAGGTGAAAGATCTGCGTACCAGTCTTCCTGCAAATAGCGGCTGGTCGCAATGCGGTCACCATTAAATACACTCTGCTCAATATTCAACAGGCGCCAGTGGGGGCTGCCTGCATCCGCTACATATTCCGCCGACTCGGCGAAGCTTGCGTTAATCAGCTCCCGCTCTTGATTCACCGTATAGCGGCTGACGCCATACAGCGCCTGACCACCCGGCGCGATGGCATTGATATGAATATAATCATTACCTACCTTGCGCCAGGTACCGGATTCCGGGTTAATGGATTCGGAACCACTGAGTTGGATTGCCTTGTTACTATTGGCTATTTGTTCCAGCGGTGGGGAGACGTACTCACCGAGAGCCAGGCTCAGGACCATCACCAGCAAAGTCGGTTTGAGTACTGCCGACACGATACGCCACTTGTGAACGCCAGCCGATTGCATCACCACCAGTTCGTTATTGGACGCGAGCACACCCAGACCGAACAATGCCCCACCCAACGCCCCGTATGGAACCAGTTCATAGATACTGGTGGGTGTCGTCATAACAACATACATCAGGGCATTAGCTGCGGTGTAGTTCACGCCAGCTTCACCCAATTCATCAATGAGAGCAAAGATAACATCCAGCGCCACCACCACGCCGAGTACCACCGCCATGGACAGCAGCACGGACCACCGGACATGTCGATCCAGAAGGTTCACGTCGCCCTCCTCCACTTGCCAAGCCAGGGTTCGCCGTCCCGCACGAAGTTGAGCACACCGAAGACTATAAATAAAAGGTGTACCCACCACAGCCCGATGACAGGGCTTAGTTCACCATCGGCGATGAGATCGCGACAAAACTCCAGGGAGATAAAATAAAGCACATACAGCAGGGCCGCTGGCAACAGCTTGCTATAGCGACCCTGTCGCGGATTGACCCTGCTCATGGGAATGGCGATGAGCGTAATCACAGGGATGAGTAACAGTACCGAGATACGCCACTGTAATTCTGCCTGCTGTGCCACGTCGCTGGAGCCCAATAGCATAGAAGTGGGCAGAGTCGATTCTTCCAGCACGGCATCGAATGGTTGCGGCGCTGGCAGCAGGATGGACTGGCGGTCGAACTGGCCAATAGCAAATTCCCCAGACCCCGGACGGCCGTCATACTGCAGCACATTATCCAGTTGCATGAAACGGGCCCCGTTTTCGGGATCGATGAAAGGTCTGGCCGCATCGGCGATGATAATTCTCGGCGATCCCTCGCTGTCTTCCTGGTCCGGCGTCAGGGCCACGAAGACATCACCCAACTCTCTGCCCGAATCGGCATTCTCTCGAATTCGGGCTGCGTAGGTTACCCGCTCCCCTTCCCCAAAGGTCTGAAACTGACCCGCTACAATCAGGTCGATTTCCGTCAGTTGATCCTGGGTCTGCTTCAGTTCTTCTCCATTGCGCAGTCCCATTGGCGAGAGGAAAAAACTCAGGGAGGCAACCACGACGCTGATGAGCGCACTGACAGCCAGCACATTCAGCAGCAGTTTCTTCTGACTCATGCCTGAGCTCAAAAGTACCACCATCTCGTTCTCGGCGTACATGCGCCCCAAAGCGAGAATGATGGCGAGAAACGTCGCGAGCGGCAGGATCACCAGCAGAAATTCTGGCACCCTGTATAGCATCAGCAAAAGAAGGATATCAGGCGCTTTCTCGCCTGCTACAGCCTCTCCAAGGTATTGAATGAAGCGGCCGGTCAGCGCGACGGTGAGCAACACCAATGTAATAACAGAAACGATCTGCAGGATTTGCTTGCTGAGATACTTGAAGATTATCAATCGTTCGCTTCTCTAGTCGCGTTGACGATCACCGTGATGACCACGACGGAAACCATGCCACAGGTTCATTCAGCCGGGCATCTCAATCGCCAACACTTCGTTGGAACCATCAAAGGTAAGACTGTAGACCTGACCATCGCGCTCAATATTAACGAGATTGGATTGATCTGGCCAAACATCGCGCAGCGCGAGATTGACAATGGTCATGGCGGTGACCAGTTCAGTTTGAGGAATTTCCTGATAGACCCAGAGGAATTGCCCATCAACTTCAGAACCCAGGTAGCTGAGATCGAGTTCTTCGCTGCTGCCATCATCGTAGTGCGCTTCGACTGCAAAGCGATTGATTACATAGCTACTGAATAATTCCCTGGATTCCGCTGACTCCATCAGCGCCTGGCGTTCTCCGAAAATCAGGGAAGCAGCATGCTCGGCATCGTGCACAAAAAAACGGTGCATCACCTCGATATTGCCAGTGTTGGGGTTGAACAGTATGCGGGTTACGGCGTTTTTCTGCTGATGAGCGTTGACGCCGGAAGACAGGGTAGCAACCAGAAGCGCAAGCGCCAGACCGATGATTCGGCCTGGCATCATGGAATACAAACGCCTATTACTCGCTGCGGTATTTCCTGCGCTACTCTTCGTCATCCTCATCGTCTGTGGCCAGTTCAGTCTTGATATCCTGCATGATATCGCGAGAGATAAGGCCGCCTCCACCCTCCGATTTGAAGGATTCGATACGGGAAGGAATGATGCGGCGCGGATAGTAGTTGTTCTCGATATCAACATCCGCTGTTTCCTGCAGCGGATCGACAACGATAGAAACCACCTCTTTATCTGTCACCACCAGCTTCTTCACAGCCTGCGGCGAACGACGCCAGATCTCAGCAGGAATTCGCATCTCCTCGCTACTGCCATCAGCATAGTCGAATTGCAGGATAATCGGCATGACCAGACCACCCTGGTTGGAGAATTCCAGAATATAGTAGTTGCGATCTTCTTCGATGGCACGGTCCAGCACTGCCCGCTCCCAATCCTCCAGTCCTTCGAGGAAACTGTTGTAGCGATTACGCTCCACATTGGTCACAGTGAACTGGTCATTCTCATCATAGAAATCCCGAACATCCGGGTTGCGTTCTACCCAGGTCAACATGCCTTCCTGGCGATTGCGCTCTACCAGCACACTGGGTGGCAGTGATTTTTCAAATTCACGCTGCCGAGCATAGTCGATATCCGGATTCTCGGTATCGATTCGCATGGCATAGACACGATCCAGTGAGATGTCTACGTGATCGGTGGTATAGAACCATCCGCGCCAGAACCAATCCAGGTCGATACCCGACGCTTCTTCCATGGTACGGAAAAAATCAGCTGGGGTCGGCCGCTTGAATTGCCACAGGTTCGAGTATTCCTTGAACGCGAAGTCGAACAACTTACGCCCCATAATGGTTTCGCGCAGAATGTTTAGCGCAGTAGCAGGCTTGGAATAAGCATTGGGACCAAGACGCAGCACGCTGTCTGACTGGGTCATCACCGGCACCTGGTTTGATGATTCCATATAGTCGGTGATATAGCGCGGCTCCACTCCCCAGGGAATCTCGGCATCCCATTCACGACCCGCCACGGAATCGAGATAGCTATTGATACCCTCGTCCATCCAGGTCCACTGTCGCTCGTCGGAATTCACAATCATTGGGAAATAGAAGTGACCAATTTCATGGATCACCACACCGATCATGAAACGCTTCTCCGCCAGAGTATAGGTTCGGCTACCGTCATCCTGCAGCGTGGAACGCGGTCCATTGAAGGTGATCATGGGATATTCCATGCCGCCAACAAAACCTACATTCACAGACTGCGCTGTTGGATAGGGAAAGTCGAAGGAGAAACGGCTATACACTTCCAGGGTATGGATCACCACTTCTGTGGAGTAATCCACCCAGAGACCGCCACCTTCTTTCGGCCAGAAAGACATGGCCATGACCAGTTCCTGGTCCGCCCCGGGCTGTTGATGTCCTTTCGCGTCCCAGATAAATTTCCGCGAAGATGACCAGGCAAAATCCCGGACATTTTCTGCGGTAAAGCGCCAGGTTGCAGTCTGGTTGCTGCCTTCCCGCTCATTTTCCAGCGCTTCTTCCGGTGTCACGATATAGACCGGTCGATCGGCCGTTTCGGCTTCTTCCAGCCTGGCTCGTTGCTCCCGGGTCAGGACCTCATTGGGATTCTGCAATTCACCAGTAGCAGACACGATGTGATCTGCAGGAACCGTCATGGAGACATCATAGTCACCAAATTCCAGGGTAAATTCACCCGAGCCAAGGAATTCCTTGTTGGTCCAGCCTTCATAGTCGGTATAGGCAACCAGCCTGGGAAACCACTGCGACAGGGCAAAGATATAGTTACCCCCTTCCCGCTCATCATCCGGAAAGTGTTCATAGCCGCCCCGCGGAAAGAGAATATTGCCATTGACGATGTCGTATTCGAAATCGATACGCAGTTCGACTTCGTCCCCCGGTTCGAGGGGTGACGCCAGATCTACCCGCATCAGGGTGCCGACCACCGTGTTGTTCAGCGCATTCTCGCGACTGTCGCTAACCAGGTTGATCGTATAACCCAGGTTGGAATCTTCGTAATATTGCAGGGCTTGCAACTGACTCAGACTGATACGCGCTGGATCATTGGCATCGTGATCGGGACTGGAACCGTTGAAAGTGCCACTCATCACGGCCATGGAATCGGAGCGAAAGCGGTTCTGGTCGAGCTGGAACCAGAGGTAGCTGAGAGTATCGGGAGAATTGTTCCGGTAAGTGATCAACTCCGAGGCTGTCAGATGCTGGTTTTCTTCATCCAGTGTCGCCTCGATGGTGTAATCCACCTCCTGCTGCCAATACTCATGACCCGGCGCGCCAGCGGCATTGCGGTAAGTATTCGGTGTAGGCAGCACTTCCTCCAACTGGCGGAATTTGTCCTGAAAAGTCCCTTTGGTCTGCTGTATACCCTGGGCTGCGACGTTTCCGGTCAGGGTCATCATCAACGCGGACAGCAAGCACATCAAAGGCAGCGACAATCGGCCGGAACGGCTGGACTGGATTAGGTGTTTCACAACTTTTCTCCTGAATTCTCTAGACCGGAACAAGCGAAACCCCTGCCCCGTAGCAACGTCATAATACCGCGTTTTACGGGGGCGGAGGTGAACTTAATGTGAAGATTCGGCCCTCGAGGCTGACAAGGGCTAGCAAGCACCATGGACGGGCAAAAAAACGGTCCATCGCGCTTTTCCGGGAACTGTTGGCAGTCTCTGATTCTGCCATCTGTTTAGTTGGGGCTTCTTTGAACTGCGGCCGTGCCGCACAGAAGTGGCTTATCGCCAACGCTCAGCGCCCGTTGAGGCGCCGAGCCGGCGGGTTGGGAACCCTGCCTCCCCGCAGTCGCGCTCGAAGGCACTCATCTAATCGTCCATGAACACTAAATAGATGCGATTCCCCGCATATTCGCGAAGAATCAAAAAAACCCTGCCAGGCGCAAGCCTGACAGGGCCGAGGAACCCTCTAATTGTCGACTCGATCGTTAGACGAACGGGTCGACTAGCGCGTGTAATCGTAGGTGAGTTGATAGGAGACATCGACTCCTGCTGCAGCCGCCTGGGCACTGAAACTCACGTTGAACGTGCGTCGGCTATCGGTGTTATTAACTACTGTAATCACGATGCTGCTAATACCAGTAGCGATGCCTTCCAGGCTATTGATGATTTCCTGATTGATCTCATCAGTGTTGCCCAGATCGGGAGCCGGGATGTCATTCAGACCCAGATCCTGAAAATTCACAGTCGTGCCAAAGCCAAAGGTCGTTGTGGTTACCGTGCCGGAGATAACCAGGTCCCAGAGATCGGGATTACTCCCACCGCCGGTGCCGGGAGAAGTGTCCACCTGGATTGCTTCAAGCGCATTAATCACAGAACTGATAGTACCGGCGTCAACAATGGCGTTACCAAAAGCGCCTCCCAACAGGAAAACGTTGTTGTTGGCCATGGCGAGGTAGATACCGGTAGTGGGATAAAAGCGATAGACATAACCCTGGAACGTGAGGGTAATCGCACCCCCAGGAAAATACTCGGGCACCTTGCTTTCCGCGAGGCTGAAAACCGACGCGATGTCGGCACTGACGGCCACTGGGGAAGAATCGCAGCTCGTTGAATTGCTGGTTTTGCTGCCACCCAACTGGCCGAAGAATGTCCCCCCATTGGCAGCCACGTTGACTTCATTGAAGCCTGACGTCAGGTTTGATAAGGCATAGTTGATGCCCGAGGCAGTATCTTTCCAGATTGCTTCTGCCGGATTGCCATTGAGAAGCACAGGGCCAGTCAATTGCAGATCATTTACACACAACGTGCCGTTGCTGTTCACCACCAGGGTAACACTGGTGCCGTCTACAAATGGGCCACCACCATTAACCTGGCTATAGCTAAGCTGATAAGTGCCCGCCAATGAACTGGGAATGGTGGCAGGTGATTCGCTCTGCGCTGAAGCTGGCTGCCCTATTGCTAACAGGGTCAACAGGAATCCGCTCAATACTGCATACTTTTTACTCATTAATTTGTGCTCCCTACAGCGGTAAAAAATGTAAATTTGATCGTTCTGCGCAGCTACCACAGACGGCACCCTATTCTAGGAGGGCGCACCAGTCCAACCCATCCCCCGAAAGGGGGTGTCATGAAAAAAGAGAAGGTTACGAAAGACGTGACTCGCTCGCTGCGTCAACGATGATAGCGTATGAATGCATGGCAATTCACGCTGGAATCATCAGGGCTCTATCAATCCCAGCTTTACCGCCTTGATAGTCACTTCAGAGCGGTTGTTCACATCGAGCTTGGCGTAAATTGATTTTACATACCCTTTGACTGTATCCGGGGAGAGTTCCAGCAGAGCTGCTGTTTCATCGACACTATAGCCCTTGGCGATCAGGCGGGTTACATCGATCTCTCGCGGTGTAAGGCCAGAATCCGCGAGATCGCTACCGCTATTGTTGAAGTGATCGATGAGTCTCTGGGACGACGCATCAGACAATGCCGGCCGGTTGTGCTGAATGCCTTTGAGATACCCGACGATTTTGTCCTTGTCCTGATCTTTGAGGATGTAGCCGTTGGCCCCGGAGCGCAGGGCGGTAAACAGATTCTTGTCATCGTCATAGATCGTGGCCACGATTACATGACAATCGCCCTGCTCTCTTTTCAATTCAGCGATCAGATCGAGACCCGAGCCATCAGGCAAACCGAGGTCCACCAATGCCAGGTCAAAGTTGTTTTGCAACAATGTCTTTCTGGCGGATGCGAGGTCTTCTGCGCTGACAAGCGTCGCCTCGCTGAACGCACTCTGCACACAAGTAGCCAGCCAATTGCGGGTTTCGGCATTGTCTTCGACAATCAGGCAATGGCAGGTGTTGAGTCTGGACATAGTCTCTATAAGTGGAGCGGGTGCACTGGTTCTCTGGCAGGTGAACGTTAGGGCTTGCTGCAAGCATTGTACACCCCCACATTGGGGGGCAAGAAAACCAGCGGGTGTTAGACTAAGCTTCTGACTTGTCGCACTCTGCTATGCTCTTCCAAAAAAGAGATTCGCCTGGCCTGCTGCCGGGATAACTCCAACAACAGGTTTTTAGTAATTGTCCGGCTCGATGAGACAACTTCCCGCCATTGTTCTCTGCCTGCTCATCGCGGCGGGCTTCACCGCGCCTGTGGCCGCACAAGCGCCGGACTACGTCACAATTGAAAACGTTGAACTACTGATCAGTGATGCAGCAACTCCACCGCCTGCCGATGCCAACTGGTCGCCGGTGAGCCTTCCCCTCGGCTCCCGCCTGGGTGATGAAGCAGAGAGCAACCGCGTCATCTGGCTTCGGTTTGACCTGCCCGCTGCCGAACACGGTCAGTTATCGGCTCTGTACTTCTATCGCTATAACCTGTCGATTGATGTGTTTATTAACGGGCAACTGGTGGGCGGCGATACCTATCGCGAAAACCGCCAAACTATGAGTTGGAATCACCCAAGACTGATCACGATCCAGCCCGCAAACCTGCAGGGTGAAAGAAACACTGTCAAGGTCCGCTTTCAAACCAGTTATTTCGGTGGCACCTTCGCACCAGTTTTATTCGGTGACGCGAGTGAATTGCAGTTGGCCTATGAACAGAGGCTTTTTCGCCAGGTCACCATCAACCAATGGATGCAGTATGCCGGTATCTTGGCACTGGCGCTGTCGCTGACTCTCTGGGCAGCGCGACGGGATGACCAGACCTACCTGTTGTTCGCTGGCATGGCAGCAGCGTGGATAGTCCTTGCCACGCATATGGTGATGTACTACAACCCGCTCAGCTACCGCTACTGGCTTCCGCTTGTACACATCAGCGCCGATCTGTGGGGACTGTTTTTCTTCCACTTTCTCAAACGGCTCACCGGACTCAAAGTACCGCAGATCAGCAGACTCATGAATGTCTGGATAGTGAGCAGCCTGGCCTGGACCGCCCTGGCACCCATCGATTACTGGTGGCTGGGTGCCTACGGTATGCATGCCGTGGGACAGTTGCTCCTCTTCTACCTGATGGCGTGCATTGTCCGTAAAGCCTTTACCGACAAGGACAAACTGGCCATCGCACTCTGCGTCACCATCTGCATTCAAATTTCCTTCTTCCTGCATGACTTGCTGCTGGTGTTGTTTGCGTCGCCCCAGGACTGGGAAAGTGCGCTGTACTATTCCCAGTTCGCCTTTCCGCTACTGATGCTGGTTTTCGCCGGCGCCATGTTGCAGCGCTTCGTTTCTGCTTTAGCGGAAGCGGAAAAACTCAACCGCGAACTGGAAGATCGCGTCGAAGCGAGTCGCCGCATTATCGAGCAGAGCTATGAAGAAAAACATGAGCTGGAAATGAAGCAGGCAGCCGCCCGGCAACGCATCGATATCTATCGCGACCTGCATGACGACGTCGGTTCCAAGCTTTTATCCATCGTTCACGCGGGCAATCATGACAGGGAGGAAAGCAGGATTGGGGAGTTGGCCCGCTCAGCGCTGGAGAGCTTGCGTAATGCGGTTTCCCGGGCAAACAGCCCGGAACAATCCCTTAAGCAGTTTCTTCTGGAACTAAAGGAAGAAGCCGAATTAAGACTGGTGGGTTCAGGGCATGAATTCTATTGGACCCAGGCGCAATCGCTGCCAGAGCTACAGCTCAGTTCCGCGCAGGTGTTTAATCTAAACCAGATTTTCCGGGAATTGGTGAGCAATATCATTCGCCATGCCGATGCCCGCAACGTGGATATCCGGGTAAGTGGCGCCATCGACAAGCTGAACTTCCGGGTGTCCGATGATGGTCAAGGTATGGACCAGAAGCAGGACGAAAGTAAAGGAAACGGACTGGGCAACATCAAATCGCGAGTCGCCGAAATTAGCGGCGCTGTTAGCTGGCGTAGTAAGCCGGGCAAGGGAGTAACGGTGGAAATATCCGTTCCAGTCACGGAGCCCGGGCAAAGCCCTGCGCAAGGTGTCGATCCAGCCTGAGTCACCGCTGGAAACTTTCATCCTCAGATGTCTACTGATCAAAGATGATGGCGGTTGCGGCAAGCGCTCTGCGTTTCTCATCAAGAAAAGTTGACACGTCGGCCATCTTTTCCTGGCTCATACTCCCGGAGAGAATCGTCGCGGTATTGTCCAGCGCCTTGAGCTGCGATTCCAGATGATCCACCACTCCACCCATCGCAAGGCCGTTGGGGCTGGTTAGCGCATAGGTTTCATAGAACAGCGTATCCAGGATCAATTCGCGATCCTCTGCTTCCAACTGGGGTATTGCCGCTTCCAATTGGGAGACGCTGGCCAATTCAAAATCGGCGCGTGCATTGGTTTCCAGTGTTTCCTCCAGTAAAGCGATCTCATCCTGGTCGAGATGAGGCGATAAACTATCCAGCACATGGTCAGGATTACGCAGTCTATCGATGTCTTCTTCTGCGATCTCACCGCGGGCCATGGCAGCAGCCAATAGCCGGATCTCTGTATAGGCCTGAATGAGAGCATCTATAAGTAGTTGCTCACGAGTTGCCGAGACATCCAATTCGGTAAAAAACGTGGTGAATTCGTCAGACACTTCGCGGGTAATTGACCGCTGCAGCGCTACAGAGGCCGTTCCTTCGAACTGCCGCAGCACATCTGCCTGATACTGTTCACGGCTGAGTCCAGCGTCATGCAGGTTCGGTGTTGAGGCAATACGGCCACTGGTACCCGGTGCCGCAGCAGGTTCGCTACCTGTTGACAGGTTTTCACTGGCAACAACATCGCTCTCGAATTCGGATACAGGTGTTTGTTGTGGAGGAAAAGTAAGCCAAATCGCCATGGCGACCAGGACCAGCAACAGAATTGTCCTTTGCGTGTTCATCTTCAAGACAATATACCGCCTGCAGCTTTATTAATACCAGCAGTCGGTAGTTGCAAATGATACAGGTAAGCTAGCTGGAGAGTTTATGAACGATATCGTCGATTTTTTCATGGCGGATATCGGTGCCCGCCACCATGTACACCACATGCTCGCAGATGTTTTTCGCATGATCTCCAATGCGCTCCATAGCACGCAGTGCCCACAACACATGCAGGATCCGGGTGATACTCGAGGGCTCTTCCATCATGTAGGTGACAGTAGAGCGCATCGCGATGGCATATTCGTTGTCGACGTTGGAATCTTCGCCCACTACCCGTAATGCGGCACTCGCGTCATAGCGCACGAAGGCGTCTAGCGCCATATTTACCATGCGCTGGACTTTCACCCCCAGCGTTCTGAATTCCACAATACCTTCCGGGAATTCGCCATCCTCACTGACCTTGATCGCCGCTTTGGCGATCTTGGAAGATTCGTCGCCGATACGCTCCAGATCCCGAATAGCCTTGATGATGGCCAGCACAAGGCGCAAATCCCTGGCTGCTGGTTGGCGCCGGGCGATGATGAGATTGCACTCTTCATCGATCTTGACTTCCATGGCATCAATCAGATCGTCGCCTTTAACCACACGGGCAGCCTCGCCGCTATCGACATCGATCAGGGCGTTGAGGGCATCGGCAAACTGCTTTTCGACCAGACCTCCCATTTCCAACATGTGCTTCCTGACCTCTTCGAGATCGGAATTAAACTGTTGGGAGATATGGTGGCCATGACTATCGGCGCTTGAATTCATTAAAAAATCCACTGTTCTGAATCACGATCCCTGTAGAGTAGTACGTCACTATGACAGTTATCGTTCAGTCTGGAGCTAAAGTTAAGTAACCTTATCCGTAACGACCGGTAATATAGTCTTCAGTCTTTCTTTCGGATGGGTTGGTAAACAGGACATCGGTAGAGTCATATTCAATCAGACTCCCCATATCCATAAATGCAGCGAAATCAGATACCCGCGCTGCCTGCTGCATATTGTGGGTCACTATAAGGATAGTGTATTTCCGCCGTAATTCATTGATTAACTCTTCGATCTTCAGAGTCGAGATGGGATCCAGCGCCGATGCGGGTTCATCGAGCAGCAATACTTCGGGCTCAACAGCAATAGTTCTGGCTATGACCAGTCGCTGCTGCTGGCCACCGGACAACTCCAGCGCATTCCCGTCGAGACGATCCTTAACCTCGTCCCACAAAGCAGCAGCCCGCAGGGAATTCTCTACAATCTCATCCAGAACACGCCGGGATTTCATGCCCTGAATGCGCAAACCGTAGGCCACATTCTCGTAAACCGACTTGGGAAATGGATTCGGCTTCTGGAATACCATACCCACGCGTCGCCGCAAGTTGGCTACATCGATCTTTTTCGAGTAGATATTCTCTCCATCAATCCGAATCTTGCCTTTGATGCGACAGTCATCGATCAGGTCATTCATGCGATTAAAGCAGCGCAGCAGGCTGGATTTTCCACAACCACTTGGTCCGATAAACGCTGTCACCTGGTTTCGAGGAATATCGAGACTGATATTCTTGAGCGCATGGACATCCCTGGCGTAATACAGGTTCAGGTCTTTTATTTCTATACAGGTACGCAGGCTATCATCGTCTTCCCGTGATGCATCCTGTTCCTGTTGACTGGCTGGTGCCATTGTCTCGTCTGCGTTCATTTGGAGTGTGGGTTGCTAAAGCAGGTATCCAGATTCAAAAAAAGCTGCACTGGGATGATTATACATCCAGCATCTTGTATTTCTCGCGCAGTCTGTTGCGCAGTGCCGCGGCTGCAAAATTCAGGGTAGCAATCACGATGACCAGTAGTAGCGCCGTGGCGAATACCAGCGGCCGTGCCGCTTCAATATTAGGGCTCTGGAATCCAACATCATAGATATGATAGCCGAGATGCATAAATTTCTGATCGAGATGCACGTAGGGATATATCCCGTTTACCGGTAGCGCCGGAGCCAGCTTGACCACCCCGACCAGCATCAGCGGTGCTACTTCGCCCGCGGCCCTGGCCACCGCCAGAATCAGCCCGGTCATCATCGCCGGGCTGGCCATAGGGAAGATAACCTGCACGATCGTTTCAAATTTTGTCGCGCCCAGCGCCAGACTACCCTCGCGCAGGCTACGGGGAATTCGCGCGAGCCCTTCTTCTGTTGCCACAATAACCACGGGCACCGTTAACAGAGCCAATGTGAGCGAAGCCCACAGTAATCCCGGCGTACCAAAGGTGGGTGACGGCAAGGCTTCCGGGTAGAAAACCTGATCGATCTCACCACCCACGAAGTAGATAAAGAAACCCAGACCGAACACCCCATAAACAATAGAGGGTACGCCGGCGAGATTGTTCACCGATATGCGGATCAATCTTGTCAGGAGTCCCTGGTGTGCGTATTCCCTCAAATAAATAGCAGCAAGAACGCCGAAGGGTGTTACAAAAACCGACATGAGCAATACCATGACTACTGTGCCAAATATTGCCGGGAAGATTCCTCCCTCCGTATTTGCCTCCCGGGGTTCTGCCGTCAAGAACTCACCAAGCTTTGCAAAATACAGACCCAGCTTCCCCACCACTCCCATGGCATTGGGCCGATAGGCACGCACGATATCAGCGAGCGAAATTGTGACCCTCACGGAATTCGCTGCTTCGAATACCGCAGTATCTCTTTCCAGGTCCCGATAGAGGGCATTTAGCTGCGTCTGAATTGACTCAAATTCGAGGATAAGCCTTTCCCGTTCGCTGCGTATACCGGCGATGACTTCCGGACTGTCATTGCCTTGAAGACGCAATCGTCGCTCCTGTAAGCGCAACTGCTCCATGTTCCAGTTGATCTGCGCGATCTCACCCTTCTCCAGGGTGTTGATCTCATCATGTATCGCTTCCGTGCGCTGCAATCGATTCTGTAGCTCAGCAAAGGGATCACCCAACGTGAGTGTCTCTCCTTCGCTTTGAACAGAAATCAGGCGGCCGTAGAAATCACTCCATTCCCTTCGCTCCAGAACCACGATGTCTTCGGGCCAGGATTGTTCTGTCAGGAACTGCGGAAATATCCAGCCAAAATCTGCGCTACCCAGATCCCTGTTCCCAAAGCGGATCAATTGTCGATGCAGGATTTCCTGCCCTGGCTCCAATTGCAATCCACTACCCTGCAATTGCATCGCCTCGGTTTCTTCATTGCTGACTACTTCACCAATTATTTCTATGGATTCTGGTTCACCATTGCTAACCGGCAGCGTGTAGATCGCCCGCATCACATCCCTCGGCCAGAAATGACTCAAGCCATTAACACCAAGAATGACAAGCAAACCAAACAGCATAAGTACGCTGATGGTTACCGCGCCTGCGTTAAACCAGATCCAGGGCGTTCCATCCCGCATCCAGGTTTGCAGCTTGCCAACTTTTTGTTTCTTCATAACACGTTATATCTGCTGCGCAATCGCTGCCTGACCACTTCGGCGATGGTATTGACGATAAAAGTAAAAACGAACAGCACCAGAGCAGCCAGAAAAAGAATACGGTAGTGACTGCTGCCTACTTCAGACTCCGGAATTTCAACGGCGATATTCGCCGCCAGGGTTCGCATGCCCTCGAACAAATTGATATCCATGATGGGTGTATTGCCGGTGGCCATGAGCACAATCATCGTCTCACCAACGGCTCGACCCATTCCTATCATAAGCGCACTAAAGATGCCGGGGCTGGCGGTAGGCAACACCACTCTGTAGAGACTCTGCCAGGGTGTGGCCCCCAAAGCTTGCGAGCCATAGGACAATTGTTGGGGAACATTGAAAACGGCATCTTCTGCTATAGAAAAGATTGTTGGGATAACAGCAAACCCCATTGCCAAACCCACTACCATGGCATTGCGCTGATCGTATGCGATACCCAACTCTGCGCTCATCCAGTTTCTGAGGTCGCCGGCGAAAAAAAGATTTTCGATTGGTGTTGCAAGCACCACGGCGAGCCAGCACAGGAACACAACCACTGGAAGCAGCATGACCGCTTCCCAGCCATCGGGGAGGTTGGCGGCAATAGTCTTGGGCAGAAACATCCAGAGCAGACTCGCGGCCAGAATACCAACCGGAAGCAGGATAATAATGCTGAATACAGAAAGCAGGTGTTCTTCCACCAGCGGCGCAAGCCAAAGTCCGGCCAGGAAGCCCAATACCACGGTGGGTAAAGCCTCCATGAGTTCCACCATGGGTTTAACCTTGCGCCGGAGCCGCGGAGCCATGAAATAGCCCGTGTAGATCGCCCCACAAACCGCCAACGGTGCCGCCAGCAACATGGCATAGAATGCAGCCTTGAAAGTGCCAAAGGTCAGTGGCACCAGCGAATACTTGGGCTCAAAATCGTTGCTGGCTGCGGAAGATTGCCAGATGTAGTCTGGCTCCGGATAACCCTCATACCAGACTCTCTCCCATAACGCTGACCAGGAAATTTCTGGATGGGGATTATCAAGACTCCAGGCGTGCAGTTGGCCATCGCTGCTCTCAAGCAACAGTGCGTTGCCGCGTGGCGCAACCGCCATGGCTGCGGCACCGTGTTGCAGCAATTGCGCCTCAAAAACAGATCGGCTCGCCGTTGTATTAAAAATACGCACGACGCCCTCGGCATCGGATGTCACAAAATTTTTGCGCCGCCACTCGCCTGTGATGCTGACAATGGAAGATTCGCTACCGGAAAAACTGCGTACCTGTTGCAGTTGGTTTCCGGCTTCATCACGAACCAGAAACCATTGCGACGTCACACCGCTGTCTGAAGACACGAGCAGGGAAACACCGCCCAGCAGGAAGCGAGCATCCACCAGCCGCCCTCCCTGTGGCAGGAGATTCGCCCGCGCGACTTCTTCCACTCTTCCTTCCCTGAAGGCCAGAGCCAGGTCAAAGACTCTGACTTCGCCACGCTCGCCGACGGCAAGCAACCAGCGCAGGTCACCATCTAACAGCAATCTGTATTGGGGAGGCACTGCTCCGCCAAGTGTGATCTGGTCAATCCTGTAATTTGCTCTGGCATCCGGATCGAAAGCACTAAGCAGGTTCTGTTGGCGCAAGCCGCGTACCAGAACGACATCGCCGGATTGATTGGCTAACGCGACGAGAAATTGTTCGCCCCTGCTTCCCACGGCCGATTGCGATACCGGCTCACCACTGAACACCGCCAATGGTTGTTCGCCGGCTGGAAACTCATAACTCGGGGTAACGATTCTGGAATTATCCTGGGTGCTGAAGCTGGTGCTATATCCCTGGTCGACGAGCAACAGTTCTCCCGTGCTCATGCCAAGCGCCAGCAAGCCACTTTCCGAACTGTCTGCCGCAAAACTGGAAATCCCCGCCGAGGGTGGCAGCGTGAGGCGTGTTGTACTGACCAATTCACCACTGTCCAATTCAAAAAAATGGAAAGCACCCTCAGCATCAAGCCGCATTGCCATGCCAGCCTGTTCCTCAATGCTTAGCTGTAACGTGGGAACTCCCTGTTCACCAGGCCGGGAGTAACTACCACGCGACGCCACACTGGCACCGTTGAAGAGGGGCAACACTTCCTGAACCAGGTAAATAAATATCAGCAGCAGGACGGCGATGATGCCAATACCACCCAGGGAAATGGTCAACCTGGCGAAGCGGTCCAAGGCATAGCGTGCATTGCGTGACTTTCTGATTCGTTCGGCAGAGAAGTCATCCGAGTCAATGCGCTGCTGAATGTCCAGTTCTTGTTGTTGTGGTTCTGCCATTGTCAGATTTTACAGGTAGGAGTCCAGCGAATCCCCGGGTCGAATGTTGTTAGTCTTGTGCCTGGTCACCAACGGGAAATCAGGAGTGTCTAATTCTTTATTGCAGTTAATTTGCCATCCAGTCATCAAGCAACTCTGGCCGTAAAAAAAGGCCTGGTGAATCCTGACCATCTGAACCAGACCTTGCGTTTTGTATTCGACCAGAGCCGGTTGAAACGCTCAATCGAATTCTTGTTTTACAATCCCAGATTTCTTCGGGCCACTTCGACCACTCTGGCCGGCAACGGGATGTAGCCATCTCGCTCAACAACCGCCTGCCCCGCCGTAGAAAGAATGAGCTTGAGAAACTCTTCCTCCAATGGTGGCAATTCACGGTTCGGCTCTTTGTTGATATAGACATAGAGAAAGCGTGCCAGTGGATAGGAACCCAGCAGGGCATTTTCGGCGGTGACTTCAATGAAAGGGGAATCTGCATTGCGTGCCAAGGGTAACGCTCGCACACTGGATGTCAGATAACCAATGCCGGAATAACCAATGCCATTAATGGAAGCACCAACTGATTGCACCACGGATGCTGAGCCCGGTTGTTCATTTACGTTGTTTTTGAAGTCACCACCACACAATGCCACTTCCTTGAAATAGCCATAGGTGCCGGAAACTGAATTACGGCCAAACAATTGGATGTTCCTTCGCTGCCAGGGCTCAGGCAGCAACAAGTCGCCCCAGGTCTCAATGGACTGCCGCAGGCCGCAACGCTGATTCGAAGAAAAGATCGCGTCGACCTGGGCCAAGGTAAGCCCCTCTAATGGATTATCGATATGCACATAAACTGCCAGCGCATCTATGGCGACGGGAACGGCGGTAGGTTTGTAACCGTAGCGGGACTCGAAGGCCTCAATCTCGTTGTCTTTCATCTCGCGACTTACCGGCCCAATATTTGCTGTGCGCTCCGTCAAGGCAGGCGGTGCCGTGGAAGAGCCGGCAGCCTGGATCTGGATATTCACATTGGGATACACCCGTTTGAATTCCTCACCCCACAGAATCATCAGGTTAGCCAGGGTATCGGAGCCCACACTGGAGAGGTTTCCGGAAATACCGCGCACCGGTGCATAGTCCGGAATGACGGTATCAGATTCGGCCGCCAGCGTTTCTGTCCCAATAAGGACAAAAAAGCCGAGGACGAAATTTATGACCTGATGCCTGCGCAGCATGACAAGTCTCCAGAAAACGACGCTAAACAAGAAAAAACAGTGCTAACAGGAGACGTTAGCAACCACATGTTGCCCAATTATGACATTTTTACGGCCTGAATTGGGGGTTCTGGCGCTAAATTGCTACAACTGGGAAGTTATTGCGCTTATCTCACCGATAAAATTCCCTAACTTGCATCCAGACTCCAGAATGGGGATTCTCACCAAGCCTTGGTCACAATTACGATTTCCACAGCGATTTCGTCATTTCCTGATTCGGGCTGCCATCCCGGTGAACGCTGGCAAGCCTTGTAATTCGGGGGCTGTAGCGCACTAGCTGGAATTTTGACGGCATTGGCGCAATAGTTGCAGAACCTGAGCATCCTCAAGAAAAATGGCAGACAAGCATAGCAAGGGAGAACAACAATGCAGGATTCCGAATTTACTGGATCATCCGATACCAGGGAAAGTGGAATAGCAGAGGAGAGTTCGGGCGAAGCCAGCAAGCGGCGCTACAGCAGCGAAGAAGTGGCCGATATCATTCGACTCGCCCTGAAAGACGAGACTCGCCATTCCGACAACAGCGTGGACTATGAGGAACTGCTCGCCATTGCCAGGGAAGTCGGCGCGGATGCAGACAATGTTGATCGCGCCGTGCATTTGCTGGAAGAAGAACAATCCGCCAAAGACAAAGAACAGTACCTGTGGTCACGTTTCCGCACCCACTGCATTCTCTTCATTGGCGTGAGCCTGTTCTGTGTGGCGATCAATGTACTCGGTACTTCAGAGACGTTCTGGTCGATGTATGTGCTGTTCGGCTGGGGTTTGTTTGTCCTGGGACACTATGCCGGCCTTCGCTATGCCCCGCAATTTGTGGAAATGGCCATGGAACGTACCCAGAGCATGGCCAATAGCCGATACCAGGAGTTCTTCGCCGATGACGGCAATGTGGGATTCACCTTGTCAGATCCCATGGGACTAACCGAAACCACCGGGCTTGTTTCACTGGAAGGTGAGAACCTGCTAATCGAATACCAGACCCTCGACTCCATGATTGGAGTCTGGAAATCGCGGGTCAAAGTCGTTGAAATTCCGGTGGTCGAAATCTCTGCAATACGTCTCGATCGGAAACTGTGGTCAGTGGACTTCGTGGTTCAGGGCAAGAATATGCGCGCCTTGCGCAATGCACCGGGCAGCGCAGGAGGCACACTCAGATTGAAGATCAACAGGCAGTCTCAACCTGCTGCTGGCCGACTCGTTCAGGAAGTAAAAGCCTGCCTTTAGAGGCAGGCATTTTACGCAGTTAAGTATTTGTCGCCCTATTCGCTTTTGTGCACATGCACATCCATCTGCGGAAAGGGAATGTTTAAGCCTTCCTGCGGGAATCCCTTGTACACTTTTTCATTCATACTGAAGTAGACAGGCCAGTAGTCTGCTGAATTCACCCAGGCTCGAACCACGATGTTCACCGACGAATCCGCCAGAGTGTGCAGTGCCATAAAAGGGGCCGGCTCTTTCAGGATTCGCTCATCCTCTTCGATGTACCGATTGAGCACTTCATAAGCCTTGTCGAGATCGTCCCCGTAGGCGATACCGAATGTCCAGTCGCAGCGACGGGTGGCCTGTGCCGAATAGTTGATCAGGGACCCGGTGGCCAGAGGCCCATTGGGAATCATCACCGTCTTGTTGTCACCCGTGGTGAGGATAGTGATGAATATCTGGATCTCCTTCACCGAACCCATATAACCCTGGGCTTCGATGAAGTCACCAACCTTGTAAGGCTTGAACAGCAGAATCATCACACCCCCAGCAAAGTTCTGCAGCGTGCCGGACAATGCCATACCCACTGCCAGGCCAGCAGCACCCAGAATAGCAATGAAGGAAGTCATCTCCACGCCCAGCATGCCAATAGCTGTGATATAGACCATCACCTTCAGCAGGATGGAAACCAGGCTGCGAACGAAACCGGTCAGAGAAGGGTCGGTTCCGCTCTTCTCCAGAAAAGCCTTTAGCAGGCGAACAATGACGTTCACCACATACAATCCAATCACCAACGCCACAAGCGCGGAGATCAGGCGTAGCCCGTAGGTGACGGCTAAAGAGGTGAGTGCTGCTGTATCAAATTCCATAGATGAATCCAGAGTATGTCGAATGATGAAACGAAAATAACCCAAAGCGGGCTTGCTGACCAGATTTGAGAATAAGGAAGGTGGTGATCAATTGGAAATTTCAAAGCTGGCCCGGATTTCACCGAGGCCTACGGAACCAGTGCTTTCCACTGGCGTGCCCACCGGGGTAGTGATGTCTTTATTCAGCAATCGCCGGGACAGGTTGGACAGCCGCCTGCTCTGCCGAAATTCGGATTGCAGCAGGCCATTGAGATACACATCTTTGAAGGTGGAATCCCCTTCGCGACGAAAATGCGCGCGCAGGTAGCCTTCTTGAGCAAATCCCAGGGACAGGGTATTGCGCTGCGCAGTTTCATTGTCTGCATAAACGTAGCTAAGCAATTTGTGCAGCCGCAAGCGGTTAAACGCATAATCGAATAGCAGCAGGCTGGCTTCCAGCCCCACGCCGGGTTTGCGATGCACAGGCCTGGGTATGCCCAGCAGGAATTCTGCCCGCCCCTGAGCAGTATCGATTGCTGTCAGGCCGGCGAAACCAATAGGTGAGCCACTATCATCTGAGGCAATGCCTACTGCCTGAATAACCCATTCAATTTTACCGAGTTTCTGCGGACTGTTTTCGCTCTCGATTACCAGACGATTTTTGAGTTCTGCCCTGCTCAAGGCTCGATTCTGGTTGCTGCGATAAGCAGACCAGAATTGTTCGTCGGCAAAGCTTCGATGCATATAGTCGGCATGCTCTGGCCCCAGTCGCAGCAGTTGCAGACGACGACCCACAACTGGCTCATTGAATTCGAAAACCTGCCTGGGTTTCATAGCGACTTAAGGAACCTCAGAAAGTAAGCCATACCCGCTAGCGTTCTATGGTGTACAGGCCATTTACTTCGTTCAGGTTGTTGATTTCATCCAGCATATCGAAACCACCCACAAAGGCTTCGCCCGCATTGCCGGTGAACACACCACCGAGGTCTGCTTGAATCGAGTCGCTGACTACTTCTCCCAGCTGGCTAAGTTGGCCATTGATCGCCTGTAGATCCACCGCGCCACCTGCGACAGACCCGTTGAAGCCGACAGACCAGACTTCACTACCTGCCACTTCCACCAGTAAAGAACCATGGCTTATCGCACCGGCATTGAAATCCACACTCATCGATGCAGCGACATCGGTTACTGATCCCGCACTGCCTTCGCCTACAAAACTGGAGGCCACACTGGAGCCGTAAGTGGCCGTGCCCACAAGATTCGCGACCGGCGTGGGATTAACCTCTGCCATAAAATCCTGGGTCTGAAGACTGACATTGTCGTTTGGCTGCGCCTCAGCTATTACCCAGTTTTCAGCAAGCGGATTGTCCCAGGCGCCCCAACTCACATTGTAGTTTTCAACGCTTGTCTCGGGCACGGTGAGGGGCGATACAGAACCGGCCGGCCCGGTGAACAGCACAGCGCCATTCACGAAGCGCTGGGGATTGTCGATGGCGTTTGTCTTTGCGGCATCTTCATCTACGCCCTTACCAAGCACGGATGAGAACGTCAGTACAAAGCCCTCCGCTTGTGAACCGACAAGATAGCCGACGGAATCAGCAACTATCACCGCCGCTTCGCCACCCAGATCGGCAGAAGAAAAACTGTTGGTCTTGCTCCCGGCAGCAACGAATTCTCCGCTAAAGAACACGGGCCAGAACGAATCGCCATAGGAGGACGAATCACAGCTACTGGCACCCACACACAGTTCCAGTTGACCATCGAACACGGAGCCATTGGCGAGATCGACGGTTAAACTTCCACTCACCGAACCCACGGTGGAATCGGGAAAGCCCGTGGCGACGATGAGATGATCTGCCACACTACTAAAGACTTTCTGCCCGGTGAAAGCGCCAAACTCGCTTTCGACCAGTGACACGCCGACAACAGGCGTCGTCAATACATCCGTAACGACATCACCCAATCCGTAATAGGATTCACGAATTTGCAGAGCAGTGGTGTCTTCCCAGACACCCCACTGCAAATCGAAACCGCCTACATTCGTGCTTAAAGATGTTGGGCTAACGGCACTAAGTCGAAGGAAGGCAAAGTCATCCTCTTCGTCGATTGGGAAATCCACGGCACCGATACCGGTAACAAACATCTCTAAACCACTGGAAAAATCAGACGTGGCACCCGTCTTGAGATTCAGATCGCCACCTGCCACCACGCCGTCGCGGGTGATGGTAGAGAGTTCATCGTTCTGCACACCACTGACGGGCACATCCGACAAGGTGAACAACAAGGCAGCATCGACAACTTCCTGACTACCGGACAACTTGCTGCCGTTTTCCAGCCACTGAAATCCAGCGGCGAAACCGACTTCGCCCGCATTGCCGGATTGCTCCACAAACATGCCCTGGAAATAGCCTGCGAAGAAGGCATTCACGTCTTCCAGCGGTGATCTGATGCGGCCGCCGATGGCTGTGCCTGCGATGTGCGTACCCGCTGCAGCGATCGGAACAGATTCAATGATGTCGCTACGCCAGATTCGATCCGCCTGCTGACAGTTAGTCGAGCCCAGGCAGAATTGCACACGCACATCGTTGAGCGTGCCATTGGCAACATCCAGTTTGAACGAACCCTGAACCGAATTATTGGATTCTGAAAAGGGGCCACTAATCAGATGCTCTGCAACACGATAACGACCTGCCGTAGTTCCACTATTTACAGCCACTGGCGTGCCATAGGCAAACAGGCTGTCACCGGTAAACTCTTCGTCCAGTTCGATGTCGGTGGCATCGAAGAAAATATTGGCAGCACCGGATCCCGAGGAATTCCAGATTCCCCAGGTGAGGTTGTAGCCTCCCACATTTTCCTGCAGTGTTGTCAGCTCCGCGCCGTCCTGCAAAATGACACCGAAAGTATTGGGCAGGTTTCCGCCGGCGAGGGCAGCCGTGGTATCAGTAAAGATTGCCTTCGGCCCAGCCGGATCGGCAGCCGCACCGAAGAAGAAATCTTCACCCGCACTTCTTTGGGATCCGGCACTGGATTCACGTAAATAAGACCCAAAACCAAATCCCTGCAATGAAGCAAGTTCGGCGGCAGTGAGGAAAAAGTCTCCCGTAACTGCCACCGGATCGCCGAACAGTACGGCGCCATTGACACCCTTGCCACTAGTTGCAGCGCCGCCACCGGCGGAACTAAAAGACAGGACAAAACCTTCCGCCTGACTTCCAACGAAAGCACCAGCACCGGTGGTGACGATGGCTGCCGCGGAAACCAGTTCGGTATCGATCGAGGAACTGCCTATCGGACCTTCCTGTAGCAGGTTGCCTTCGAAGCGCAGCGGCCAGTAAGAGTTGCCAAGATCGCTTTCATCGCAACTTGACACCCCAATACAAATGTCGAGATGACCCTCGGTGAATGATGCCGTGGCCAGGTTGACCCGGAATCCACCATTTACCGAACCGATGTTATTGCTTCCAAAACCGCGGGCCCGCAGCAGGAAGTCCGTCACCGAGGTGAAATTCACAGTGCCATTGAGGTCAGTAATGTCTGCTCGATTCACGTTGAGCAATACAATGGGCGTGGTAATATCCTGTACCTGGCTCGGATCGCTGACGTCTGAGAACAGCTGCGCCGGAGAATTCAATGAGGCTTCCCAGGCACCCCACGTCAATTCAAAACCACCGACTCCCTCTGCGAAATCCGCAATCGGCGCACTGCCTCTCTTCAGCACAGAGGTATTGCTGAAATCCACGTCTCCGAGTTCACCCTTGGCTGCCACTCCACCCGGATCATCATCGATAGCCGAACTCAGGCCACTGAAGAAACCACCGCCTCCCGGCGAGTCCGTATTAATGGTATACAGCGCGTGATTCTGGAGCTGGGCAATTTCAGTATCATTGAGCACCTGTAAACCCGGCTCAGGTTCTGGCTGTGGTTCGGGCTCTGGCTGGGGTTCTGGCTCTGGCTGCGGTTCGGGTTCCGGCTGCGGTTCTGGCTCAGGTTGGGGTTCAGGTTCAGGTTGAGGCTCTGGCTCGGGTTGCGGTTCGGGCTCGGGCTGAGGTTCGGGCTCAGGTTGAGGCTCTGGCTCGGGCTGCGGTTCGGGCTCCGGTTGTGGTTCGGGTTCGGGCTCCGGTTCTGGTTCTGGTTCCTGGTCACTATCAGACACCGGACGGCAAACTGCTGCGTTGGAATTCAGAGTACAGGCCAGCGCACCGTCACCACTCAATTCATTGGGGTTAACTTCCACTTCATTGGTTTCCTGCACACTGTCACTGCCAGACAATGCCAGACCAGTGCTTGACTGGGTTTCCTGCGGCGTACGTTGAGGTGCGCGTCGGGCCGCACTATTTCCTGGCGTATTCTCTTCTGCCTGTTGCTGTTCCTCGCCCTCTTCATCTTCCGGCTCGGGTATGTTCAGGACGGTAATATCGCCAAGTTCCAGCGGCTGCAGGATCAGGCCTTCCGGTGGCAGGTTGGGATCAGTAGCGCGTCCGAAATCGAAATCAGCGCCGACACCCAACTCCAGGCTACCCCCGTTGTTGCTGAGCAACGTGCCACCGTCATAGACACCCGTATAAAGCGCATCGGTGATCACCGCTTCATGATCTGTGCCGCGAATCCCGATTGAGGCATAGGGAGTCTGCACCGTATAAGCGCTTTGGTTGCCATCACCAATGGCACCCGTGATGGTGCGAAACCCGCCTTCGATCAGACTCATAGTGGAAATATCGTTGTCCGGATCTCCGTCAAAGCTATAGGCCAGGACCTGAAAGCGGGTGGACTCCTTGAGTGCGATGATTGCTGCATCAGACATGCGGATCTGGGCAAAGGAATCAGCCCCGGTAACGATGGTATCGCCCACCTGAATTTCAGACCGTCTTGCCAGTGGTCGCTCAGCCCCGGCGGCATCCGTAGCAGTCACCTCACCGCGGACAGCGACGACCCGGCCAGCGCTTTCAGCTTCTGCCGCCAAACCTGCCGGTGAATAAATTCCCAGGCAGATAAAGAGGAAGTAGTAACAGAATTTGTTCAAGCAGGTCTGGAAGTTGTTTGTCATCATTTGGACCATGGCAAAAGACGGGATTGATACAGTTTGAAGAATAAAAGGTGTGCCCGAGTGAGTCCATTGCTTAATTCGGGCCAAAATCTGTGTTAGGCAAAAAACTCAGGCAGTACAAAGGTTTACTTATTTTTAGCCAGTGTGTTTAATTAGGACCCCATGAAATCGACCACCATCAAGAAAGTACTTATCGCCAATCGCGGCGAGATCGCGCTGCGACTGGTTCGCGCCTGCGCCGAATACAATATTCGCTCTGTTGCCGTCTACACCGAGCCAGATCGCTATGGTCTGTTCGTTAAACGCGCCAGCGAAGCCTATTCGCTGGGGGAAGACCCCCTCGCCGGCTATCTGGATCCACTACGCATAGTAAACCTCGCTGTGGAAACCGGCTGTGATGCAATTCACCCTGGCTATGGTTTCCTCTCCGAGAACCCGGAATTAGCCAGGCTATGCGAACAGAAAGGCATCGTCTTCATCGGACCAAAAGCTGAAGTTATACAACGCATGGGAGACAAGACCCAGGCACGTATCGCCATGACCGAAGCAGGTGTACCTGTGACACCCGGCACGGATGGAAATCTGGAGAGTGTCGAACAGGCGCTCGCCGAAGCCGAACGCATTGGCTATCCAGTAATGGTCAAGGCCACTTCCGGTGGCGGTGGTCGCGGTATTCGGCGTTGCGATGATGCGGAAGACTTGCGCAAGCAATACCCGCGCGTGATCTCGGAAGCCACCAAAGCTTTCGGCTCCGCCGAAGTGTTCATGGAAAAGTGCATCGTCAATCCAAAGCATATTGAAGTGCAGGTGCTCGCCGATTCCCATGGCAATGTCGTGCATCTGTTTGAGCGTGACTGCTCCATCCAACGTCGCAACCAGAAACTGATTGAGATCGCACCCAGCCCTCAGATCGGCGAAGAACTGCGGGCCCGTCTTGGTGAGTTGGCAGTAAAAGCGGCCAAGGCAGTCGGATACTGCAGCGCCGGCACGGTCGAATTCCTGCTGGCGGGCGACGATGTGTATTTCATGGAGATGAACACCCGCATCCAGGTCGAACACACCATTACCGAACAGATCACCGGTGTGGATATCGTGCGCGAACAACTGCGCATTGCCGAAGGCAAGAAATTGAACTTCCGCCAGGAAGATATCAGCTATCGCGGCTATGCCATCCAATTGCGTATCAACGCTGAAGATCCCAAGAATGATTTTCTGCCAAGCTTCGGGCGAATTACCCATTATTACGCACCGGGTGGCCCCGGCGTTCGTGTCGACACCGCCATCTATACCGGCTATGAAATTCCGCCCTATTACGATTCTATGTGTCTGAAACTGGTGGTTTGGGCCCTGACCTGGGAAGAAGTCGTAGCCAGGGCACAACGCGCCATCGACGACATGCGATTGCACGGCATTCGTACGACGGCCAACTACTACCAGCAAATCCTCAAACATGAGGAGTTCCAAAACAAACAATTCGATACCAGCTTCGTTGTTCGGCATCCGGAACTATCCCGTTATTCTGACAAACGCCATCCCAGCGATGTAGCGTTGGCCCTCTCTGCTGCCATCGCTGCCTATGCAGGATGGTAGCCAAGAGAAAACTATGAGTAGTAAAAAGAAGATAGAAGTTACCGAAGTCATTCTTCGAGACGCACACCAATCATTGATCGCAACCCGCATGCGAACAGAGGATATGCTGCCCATCTGTGCGCAATTGGACGCCGTCGGATTCTGGTCCCTGGAAGTCTGGGGTGGCGCCACTTTTGATGCCTGTATTCGCTTTCTGAAAGAAGATCCCTGGCAACGCCTGCAACAATTACGTGCAGCCTTGCCGAACACACGACTGCAAATGTTGCTGCGAGGACAAAACCTGCTGGGTTATCGCCACTACGCGGACGACGTCGTAGAGGCCTTCGTGCAGAAATCCGCCGACAATGGCATCGATGTTTTCCGCGTGTTCGATGCGCTGAATGATCTGCGCAATATCGAAACCGCCATGGCCGCAGTAAAGAAATCAGGCAAGCATGCCCAGGGCACGATCTGCTATACCACCAGCCCGGTGCATGACCCTGAACTGTTTGTGAAGCAGGCCGTGCACTTGCAGGAAATGGGCGCGGACTCCATCGCAATCAAAGACATGGCTGGCCTGCTTACACCCTATGCCACCTATGAACTGGTGAAAGCCATCAAATCTGCCGTGCCCCTGCCCCTGGCCATTCACAGCCATGCCACTTCCGGGCTGGCGCCGTTGTGCCAATTGAAAGCCATTGAAGCAGGTGCCGACCGTATTGATACGGCTATATCCTCATTTGCCGGTGGTACTTCTCATCCCGCTACGGAGTATCAGGTCGCAGCCCTGAAAGGGACGGATTACGACACCGGAATCGAACTGGACAAGCTAACCGAGATCGCCGACTACTTCCGGGAAGTCCGCAAGAAGTATCACCAGTTCGAAAGCGAATTTACCCGCGAAGATATCTCGGTACAGATCAACCAGGTGCCCGGCGGCATGATGTCCAACCTGGCCAATCAGCTGAAAGATCAAAATGCGCTGGACCGTATCCGGGACGTGTTCAATGAGATTCCGAAGGTGCGTGAAGACCTGGGTTACCCGCCGCTGGTAACCCCCACCTCACAGATCGTTGGCACGCAGGCCGTGTACAACGTCCTGGCCGGCGAACGCTACAAGACTATCACCAACGAAGTAAAACGTTATCTTCAGGGCGGTTACGGTCAGCCCCCGGCGCCAGTGAATGAAGCCGTGCGCAGGAAGGCCATCGGCAATGAAAGCTATTCCGAAGAACGTCCGGCGGATGCATTGCAACCCGAGATGGAGAAACTGACAAAAGACATCGGCGAACTGGCGAAGTCTGCGGAGGATGTGCTGACCTTTGCCATGTTCCCTGATCTCGGTCGCGAATACCTCGAACAGCGCGAAGCGGGGACTCTGCAAGCAGAGCAACTTTTGCCTATCGATTCCGGCAGCAGGCCCTCCAGTTCTACCGCAACGGAATTCAAGCTGGATGTGCACGGTGAAACCTACGATGTTGCCATCACGGGTGTCGGCGAATTCGGCAGCGGTCGCCGAAAGCTGTATATCTCTCTTGATGGCATGCCCGAAGAAGTAATCTTCGAACCGCTGAACGAATATGTGGCGGCTGATAGTGGCGGCCGCAAGCAAGCCACCGAACCCGGCCATGTGACCGCAGCCATGCCCGGCAATGTGGTGGATGTTCTGGTTAAGGAAGGCGATGAAGTCAGCGCTGGCCAGGCGGTACTGGTCACCGAGGCCATGAAGATGGAGTCGGAAATCAATGCCAACATCGCCGGCACCGTAAAAGCGATCAATGTGACGAAAGGCGATCGTGTCACACCTGGTGAAGTACTGATGGAAATCGGCTAGTTCATTCTTTGGCTCTCGAAAGCCAGTAAAAGAAAAACCCGCAGCTGCCAAGGCAACTGCGGGTTTTTTGTTTCGGTCAATACAAGCTAGCGTCTTGTATAGCGGGTAAATGCACCACCTGCCCAGCTCAGTGAATTGGGCCCTTCTGCTGCATACACGGTTCCATCCGCATCCACTGCCACACCTTCACCGGCAGTACCCTGCCCAACTCGATCAGGTCTCTCGAAGGGCTGGATCAAACCGACGATGGTGTCTTCTTCCAACGGACCGATACGGACACCATTTCTCCAACCGACGTGGTTGGTTGGACTGGATTCAGAATCGATGGCATACACCATATTGTCATCGGTGATGAACAGACCGCTAATACGGCCATAGGCGTATCGGGATTCCAGGTAGTTGCCCTCCTGGTCGAAGATTTCGATACGGTGATTACCGCGGTCTGCTACCCAAAGACGTCCATAGGAATCAAATTCCATCGCATGAGGAGTACGGAACTCACCGTGACGCACACCGATCTGTCCCCACTCTTTAATAAATGTGCCATCTGGCGCAAATTTCATGATACGTGCAGTCTGGCCGCTGGCCCGACCTTCTTCCATGGCCTGATTGGATGTCATGCCCTGGCCATTGTGGCCATCGGAGACATAGATGTTGCCACCGGGGCCCACGATCACGTCGTTAGGTTGATTGAAATGAGCTGAATCATTGCCCGGCGTTCCCGCGGTACCCAGACTCATCAGCAACTCACCATCGGCGCTGAACTGGTGCACCTGGTGTCCTTTGGTACCGTCAGCGTTGGCAGCAAAATCGGTCACCCAGACCGTGCCATCTGCAGCAGCATGGATACCATGGGGAGTTTGCATAATACCGCCACCGAAGTTGGCCATGACTTCACCAGTATGGCGGTTGAACTTGAAGATGGGATCAACCGGGTTGGTATCGCAGTTCACAGGCACTCCGCCACCAAAGCTGCTGGCGCCACAACGCTCATAGGCCCAGATATGGCCGTCGTTGGGGTCGATATCGATACCAGCCGTGGATCCCCAGTTGCGACCTGCCGGTAACTCACCCCAATTGCGGGTGACTACAGGGTTCGGGTCGGGAACGCCATCACCAGAAATGAATGCGGCGCTCTGGGCACTGACGCTGCCCGTGGCTAGCGTGATGCACAAAGAGAGAGATGAAAAAAGAATACGGGGTGACGACATTACTGCTTCTCCTTAGTATTGTTGTTATGGGGAATCTTTGCCCAAGTCTACAACAGGGGGATAGCCTCCTCACCTTTTATTGGACGAAACGTGAATCCGGCTGTTGAATGGGCTATTGTTCCCAGTGCGCTTGCAGGGTCACGAAAACCGCGAACACTACTTTCAGACACAAACCAGCTACATTAGCTGACATCGAATAGAAATAGCTTAAAGAACCGAACAGGAAAGGAACACCAACATGCTATATGCCCTCGGCGATGCCAGAGTCGAAATCACCGGAGAGGATTACTTTGTCGCCGACAATGCCACGGTGATTGGTAATGTGCGACTGGAAAACAACGCCAGCGTCTGGTTTAACGCCGTTGTCCGCGGTGACAATGAACTGATAACCATTGGCGAAAACTCCAATGTCCAGGATTGCTCGGTGCTGCACACTGACCCCGGCGTTCCACTGACTATCGGCAAGAACGTAACTGTGGGTCACAAGGTCATGCTCCATGGCTGTGTCATTGGTGATAATTCACTCATCGGAATAAATTCGGTGATATTGAATGGCGCAAAGATCGGCAAGAATTGCCTCATTGGTGCCAACAGCCTGGTGACGGAAGGCAAGGAAATCCCGGATGGCTCCCTGGTGATGGGCTCACCAGCCAAGGTCATCAAACAACTGTCACCAGAGCAACAACAGGGTCTGCTGCGCAGTGCTGAAACCTATGTGGCCAACTTCAAACGCTTTAAACGCGAGATGAAGCCGGATGAGCGAGAGTAACACCCGCTGGCAGGAGCAACTCTTTACAAAGATCACTCCCACGAAAAATTACAAATCCAAGGACTCAATCGGAATGACAATGAAAACAATAGCGCCATTCTTGCTGGCACTTCTGGTGTTGGGTTGTAGTACCGCGGGCAACAATGCCACCGACAACAACGTTGTCGTACCCGGCCCATCCATACTCACCCCCATTCATTCCAGCAATTTCGGCATCGATCGCGCCGAGCTCGACACCATCAAGCGCGAGATGCAACGCTCGGTGGATATGGGGCATATCAATGGCGCCTTGCTGCTGGTAGGCAATAGTGAAGGTGTTGGCGTACTGGAAACAGTAGGCGCGCAAACCGAAGCGGGTACTCGCCCTGTCAACAAGGACACCCTGTTTAGGGTTTATTCCATGACCAAACCCGTGGTCAGTGTTGCTGCCATGACCATGGTCGAAGACGGTTTATTATCCCTCGATGATCCCGTGAGTGACTACATCCCTACGTTCGCCAATTTACAGGTAATCAATCCGGAAACAGGTGAGACCCGGCCCGCGCGCAATGTGATGACGGTGCGGCACCTGATTACTCATCAATCTGGCATTGTGCAACAGCCCTTCGCCATGAATACGCCTCTGGGCCCGATGTACCGGGACAGTTTCCCCGATGTGTTAACGGGTCCGGATTTAACAGTGGTGGATGATGCATTCATGGCGGAGTTCAACAGTATCACTGCGCAGGAATTGGCAACCCGAATCGGTCGCTTACCCGTATTATTCGAGCCTGGGACAGCCTGGCACTATGGTCACTCAACCGATGTCCTCGGCGCTGTACTGGAAGTGGCTGCCGGCATGCCGCTCGATCGCATTTTGCAGGAACGACTCTTCAGCCCTTTGGCCATGAACGACACGAGCTTCTGGGTACCTGCGCAGAAAGCCTTTCGGATTGCAGAACCTATTTACGGCCCGATGACTGACAACACCAAACCCAGGGCCATGTTGGCGGCAGGCCACGGACTCAATGCCAGTACTGCAGACTATGCGCGCTTTGCCCTCATGCTACTCAACGGTGGCTCACTGTTCGGGGAGCAGATACTCGAGAGCAGCACGCTGCAGGAAATGTTGGTCCCCACCCTGGGAGAGGCGGTCTCCAGACAGTACTTCTTCTACGGTGATGCAGGAGACTGGGGGCTGGGCTTTCACTTGCAGCCAATCACGGACAATGAAACATCCTATAACTTCGGCTGGCGCGGCATCGGCGGCACCATTTTTATCGTCGATCCCACGAATGATTTTTACATGTTGTATATGGTGCAGAAATGGGGTGGTCCTTCCGGCACACCTTTCGACAATAGCATCGCCGTGCGCATGATCTATGAGGCCATGCAAGACTGAACACCATGCTGTTGGAAACCATCGCCGTCGTTCAAAGCCCGTTCAAACAGAAGTTTGCTATCCCGCGCCAACCGAATCTGGTGAGTGAAGCAAAGGGAAGTCTAAAATTCACCCAGACTTATTGCGATCAGGACTTGCTGCGCAGACTCGATGAGTTTTCTCATCTATGGCTGATATTCCAATTCCATGCCGTTGCCGATCAGGGCTGGTCTCCCACGGTGCAACCCCCAAGACTGGGCGGCAAGGAGCGGGTCGGTGTGTTTGCCAGTCGCTCGCCGTTTCGCCCCAATTCGCTGGGGCTTTCTGTGGTAGAAAACCTGGGCAGTCGCTGGGAGGACAAACAACTCCTGCTTGATGTCGGCGGCATCGATCTTTTGGACGGCACACCGATACTGGACATCAAACCCTATATCCCCTACGCCGATGCTTTGCCCGACGCCCAAGGCGGCTATGCGAAGGAGGAACCTGCCAAAGCACACAGGGTGCGCTTTAGTGAATCCGCACTGGATAGCTTGAATGTACAAGAGGAAAGGCATCCGGGCCTGAAAAGCCTGATTAAAGCCTTGCTAACCCAGGACCCGCGCCCCGCCTGGCGCGTCAAACAAGACGACGACAAACAGTACGGTATGGCTCTGTATGACCTCAACATCAAGTGGCTCATCAATGGTGACATGGTGACGGTGACCGCGATTCAAAAAGTGGCGGATTCAGCGCTTCCCTAGGTCACAGCATCTGATTCCAGTTCCGCAATCTCTGCTTCGCTGTAACCCAAATCATGCAGGATAGGTTTCGTATGCTCACCGAGTGCGGGCACTGCCGCAAGCGAATGATCGAACTGACTGTTGCTGGCCGGCGGCAGGAACCCGCGCAACGGACCCACTGGGCTATCAAAACTGGTAAGCCTGTTGAGTTCGCGTAACTGAGGGTGTTCCCAGACCTTCGCCAACTCATTCACATCGGCACAAGCAATGTGGGCAGAGTCCAGTTTCGTCCGCCAATGGGTCGCGTCGAATGCCGAAAATTTCTGCTCAATGATGGTTCTGAGTTGTGCCCTGTTTGCGGAACGTTGCGGGTTGTTGTGGAAACGCGAATCCAGGGCGAGTGATTCATCCTCCAGAATTTCCTTACAGAACACCCGCCACTCGCGTTCGTTTTGCAAGCCCAGCATGAGCACCTGCCCATCGCCGGTGGCAAACGCGCCGTAAGGAAAAATCGTGGCATGGTCGGTATCGGTACGCGGAGGAGGTTCGGCCCCTTCGTAGGCGTAATACAATGGATACCCCATCCACTCCACCATCGCTTCAAGGAGGGATACTGAAATGTGGCTTCCCTGCCCGGTGTTGCCGCGCTGTATCAATGCCGCGAGGATTGCCGAATGCGCCTGCATACCAGCCGCGATATCGGCGATGGAAATTCCACTCTTTGCCATCCCATCGGCGCCACCGGTGACTGTCAACAACCCCGCTTCTGCCTGTAACAGCAGATCGTATGCTTTCTTGCCTGCGTAGGCACCACTGCTGCCATAGCCGGAAATATCACAACAGATGAGTCGTGGAAATTCCGTTTTCAAGTCGGCGTAAGCCAATCCCATACGATGCAGTGCACCCGGCGCCAGGTTTTGCACCAACACATCAACGTTCGCGAGTAATTGCCGGACGATTTTCTGCGCCTGCGGCTTTTTCAGGTCGAGAGTCAGGCTTTGCTTGCTGCGATTGGTCCACACAAAGTGCGAGGAGAGCCCTTTCACCCGATCATCATAGTGACGCGCAAAGTCTCCGGTGCCCGGTCGCTCGACCTTGATCACCCTCGCACCCAGCTCCGCCAACTGACGTGTGCACAGCGGTGCCGCGATCGCTTGCTCTATGGCGAGTACTGTGATGCCGGACAGCGGCGGATTATTTTTCATAACAAGAGTATGGCTGTTTGTTCAGAGCTAGTAGCGTATCTATTGGCTGGGAATTTCAGCCCAGAGGTAACAGTCTAGCAGCGAAGTCGCCCGTCACCTAAGCTCTCCAGCACAGATAGCTACGATGCTGGGTTGCGCTACCCGGATTCATCACAGTCCAGGGTTTTTATGGCACAATAGCGACGGGAAAAATCTCATTATCGATCACCCCCCCCGACGGCCTGTCATGACGACTGGCAACTGAATAAGTCGCCCTCAAACGGAATAATAACAATGACATTCGACAATCAATTCCAGAACAAACTGCTCACTCTTTTCCTGATCTGTTTTGCTTCTTCAGTGCAAGCCCAGTCCGGTAGCCCTGAGGAAATGGCAACATCTGTCGAAGATGGCTTTACTATCGCCGTCGTCGGTGACCTGATCGTTGCCTATCCCCTCGACCATATGATGGCAGATCGCGGTTTTCGCGAAGTCGTGGAATTGATTCAAGGTGCCGATGCCGCCACGGGAAATCTGGAAGGCAATATTATTGACGGTCGCAATTTCACCGGTTCTGCTGGCGGTGGCTTCGGTGGTGAACCGGGTGTGGCGGAATGGCTCAAGGAGATGGGCTTCGACATCGTGTCACGCCCGAACAACCATGCAGATGATTTCGGTCCCGAAGGCCTCGTAGAAACCAGTGCCCATCTCGACCGCGCCGGGCTCCAATATGCTGGCTATGGGGACAATTATTGGGCGGCCAAAGCTGCCCGCTACTACAGCAGCCCCCGCGGCAGGGTCGGCATGGTGGCCGTGTCCGATCACGATCCCAGGGCGCAGCCCGCCCGTGGTGAATGGCCCGGCATAGGCGGCCTGAGCCCGCTGCGGGTGACCCGTTATTTCATGGTGCCGGAGCAGTCCTGGGACGAACTGCAAACCATGCGCGACCATTTCCCTAACGGCACCGGTTTTTATGCACGAGGTGCAAATACCGATTCGGCAATCGATTTTCTCGGGAATCGATTCCGCAAGGCAGAGGCCGGTGTGACCGAGCCCTACTATCATTATGAAATCAACCAGCAGGATCTGACAGACACACTGTCTGCTATTCGCACCGGCAAGATACGTTCTGACCTGATCACCGTCGCCATCCACGCCCATCACTTTCTGGAAGCCCAGGGCGGCTATCGCGGCGAAGGCATTGCGGAAGGTGAACACCTCGACACCAACCCTTCTATCGCAGACTACCTGCCCGTATTTGCTCACGCCGCTATCGACAATGGCGCTGACGTTTTTCAGGGTACGGGCGTTCATGCGCTGCGCGGAATCGAGATCTACAATGGCAGGGCCATCTTCTACGGACTGGGTGAGTTTATTCGCCAAATGGACGTGATAGGACTACAGGGTCGTGGCGATCCACAACGCAGCGTGGGACCTCCGGGTTACGAGTTCCCGGTCAAGTTTGAAAGTATTATTGCTATCAATGAATTCGAAGACGGCGAGCTCAAGGAAGTTCGCATTCATCCCGTTGAGGCGCGCTACGATGCCGACAAGCTGGCCTTGCGTGGTATCCCTCGCATTGCACCACCGGAAATCGCGCAACGTATCCTGCGCCGACTACAGGAATTGTCAGCACCACTGGGCACCGACATCCAGATTCGCGGCAATATCGGTATCATCAGGCCCTGATCAACACATCGGGCAGAGTGATTCAGGACGTGTGAGTTCGGGAGGTAACGGCTTCACTACCGCCAACCGCGGGTCGCCAACGCGTTAGCACGTCACACAATTCTTCCTTGCGAATAGGCTTCGATGTGTAGTCATCCATGCCTGCCGCCAGGCAAGCTTGCCTGTCACCCTTCATCGCGTTCGCGGTCATGGCGATGATGGGCGTGGCAGGCAACCGTTTCTCACTCTCTGCCTGGCGTATAAGCCTTGTCGCCTCGAAGCCGTCCAATTTCGGCATTTGACAATCCATAAACACGATGTCATAGGGGAAGGTTGACCACATGCGGACAGCCTCCTCCCCATCAGCAGCAACATCCACCCGGCAGCCAAGTTTGGCCAGCATATGAACGGCTACTTTCTGATTCACGACATTGTCCTCAGCTAACAAAATACGCAGCTCTATCGCGTCAGCTTGCGTGGCTTCAGGGGATGCATCAGTAATGACAATGTCGCTACTCTGCTTATTGTCCAGAAATATTGAAGCGAGCACATTGAGAAGATTAAGGCGATAGACGGGCTTGCTAAGAAAGCCGTGCACTTCAGAATCCGACTTTTGTTTGCGCTTCACCGCGTACAGACTCGTTAGCTGCAGGAAGGTGAGCTGTTGATTCTCGGCGCGTAGTTCACCCAGCGCAGGTACCGACTGCTCTGAATCGGGCTCATCGAGAATGACCAGCGTAGGCTCTTTGCTCTCCGCAGCCTCACGAAGAATACTGCCCGTATCCTTAAAGACCAGAACCTGCATTTCCAACTCGCGCAACATTCGGCACAGCAAATCAGACTCTTTGCTGTCTCGCACATAAACCAGTGTGCGCTGCCCCACAT
This sequence comes from uncultured Pseudohongiella sp., assembly GCA_965227635.1. Classification (GTDB taxonomy): domain Bacteria; phylum Pseudomonadota; class Gammaproteobacteria; order Pseudomonadales; family Pseudohongiellaceae; genus UBA9145. The sequence continues at coordinate 371,873 of OZ245763.1, forward strand.
AACGCACCAACAGTTTTTCCGCGATTGGCTGAGCACCGGTAGTAAGGTTCAGGTCAAACCAGAAACTACACCCTCCCTCGGCATTGGTGTCGACACCAATATCGCCTCCCATGTGCTCCACGAGGTTTTTGCTAATAGCCAGCCCCAGTCCGGTTCCACCGTATTTTCGCGTTGTGGACGCATCGGCCTGGGCAAAAGCTTCAAATATACTGGCCTGGATTGACTGGTCGAGTCCGATACCGGTGTCATTTACATGCACGCGCAATCGGGCTTCATTCTCTGTGCAACCCCGATCTTCGATCACCACCTCGATAAAGCCATGTTCGGTAAACTTGATTGCATTCCCCAACAAATTCATCAATACCTGCCGCACACGGCCGAGGTCTCCGATCAGTTGGTGCGGCAATCCAATGGGGTAGTCAACGAAGAAACTCAGGTCCTTTTCCACGGCTTTGCTGTTAAGCAAATCCATAACTTCCTTGATCGCAACCCGCAGATCAAATTCCAGGTGCTCAAGATCGAGTTTTCCCGCGGCGATCTTCGACAGGTCCAGCACATCATTGATAATCGTGAGTAACGTTTCACCGGAGGAATAGATAATCGTCGCCAGCTCTTTTTCCCTGTTGTCCAGGTCTTCATCGAGCAGCAATTGCGTCATGCCGAGAATGCCATTCAATGGCGTACGAATCTCATGGCTCATGGTTGCCAGGAAGTCACTCTTGGCCTGGGCAGCTTTTTCGGCTTTGACCTTCGCGCGCTTTAGCTCATCCATCAAGCGCTTGGTTTCGGTCATGTCGTGAATCATCACGGTGTACAGCCTGTCCTGCCTGAGTTCAGAGCGGACGATCGCCACTTCGACAGGAATCGTGTTGTTCCCGAGAATAATAGATCCCGGCAGCGCATTTCCGGTTGCCAATTTCTTCCAGTCAGGATGTTCATGGTCATCAAGAGCAATCAACTTGCTGAGCCGCTTGCCTCTCAACTTACCCTCACTGGATTGCAGTAGTCGACCCGCCACGGGATTAACTGCCTGTACCTGACCTTTGCCATTCAAGGTGACGATGCCGTCCGCAACCGAATTAAGCACCGTTGTCAGCGTATCTGCCGTTTCCTGCAGTTTCTTCTCCGCAAGTTTCTTGTCATTGATATTGACGGTGGTTCCCGACAAGCGCACTGTACGCCCGTTTTCGTCGACGATTGCCTTGCCCTGCGATTGCACCCAAACTGATTCGCCATCTTCATGCATCAAGCGAAATTCACCTCGAAACCGAGAACCGTTGATGATGGTTTCACGCATCAGGTTTGAGAATCGCTCTCTGTCATCCGGATGGATGTGCTGCATCACCACGTCCGCAGCATTGCCTTCCATGATGGAAACATCTTTCCCCAGCCACTGGTGCACCGAGCCGCTCCGGTAGTATTGGCCGTTGTTCAGATCCCAGTCCCATACCATGGTGTCGCTGCCATCCAGTGCTCGGATGAACCGGTTTCTCGTTTCTTCGAGCACGTACCTGGCCAGTAGTTGCTCCGACTGATCCATTCCGATAGTGATCAACAAGTCACGTTCTCCCAGGTCGAGACAGGAGAAGGCTTTGAGTTGATAGCGACTACCACTCTTGCGTGCCATTTCCAGGTCATAGAAATCGCTGCGATAATCATCCCGGCTCTTCAGGTAGTCGAAGTGCCGTCGCACCCGTTCGTGATTGTTACCGGGAGAGAATTCCTGGACTGACAGGGATTGTAGCTCGGGGAGCGAGTACCCCAGGTTGTTCAAGGCAGCAGGATTGGCGAAGACTACCTGATGGCTATCCACATCGAAAATAATCACTTCGCTATTGGAGCGCATAAGCGCCGTGCCGTAGACCGTTGCCATCTGGTCACTAGCCTTGCGTTCAGTGACATCATTCAGAACACCTTCCAGCCACATGACGCCTTGGGCATCGGTGCTCCGCACACCACGGGAGTTTAACCAACGTGTGCCACCGGCGTGGTGACAAATCTGAAAGTCGATATCCCAGTCGTCACTATTGGTGAGCCTGGCAGCAATCTGGTCGAAGTATTTCTGGGCATCGGAGGCTATGGCATTGATGAGTTCGTTGTGGTTACTGAACTGATCGGGTTCATACCCACTGAGCTGCTCAAATTCCGTTCCAAGAAAATCCAGATTCCCGGACTCGTCATGGATGCGGAAGATACAGCTTTTGAGCTTGCCCAGAATGGATAATCGAAGCTGTTGTGATGTGACTGAAAAGTCTTGGGAATTCACGCGGTTAGAGCTCAGAAACTGGATCTCGGGAAAAATCGGTTTACGACTCCAAAGTATAGTCAACATCCCGGAATTTGGCCTGTGTTGGACTTAGTACGGCATTCCCTCTATATTTCCGGCTTCAGCCTGGCCTTCGCCAGCGTTTCGGACTCACAGTTAAGGGAGTATCAGTTCCACAATGTCCTGGCCTGGAAAGTCGCAACTCTGGCGCTTGTCCTCCCTGACAACGCTCAGCCTGACAATTCTGCTCGCCTCGTCGTCGGCATCGGCTCAATCCACCTCTCAATCCACCTCTCAATCCACCTCCCAGCCCAACTCTCAGTCCAACTCTCAGTCTGTCTCGCAGCCCAACTATAGCGAGCGGCTACCCAGATCCATTCTCGATGTAAATCCCCCGGCTTCCCGGGTGATCGGTGATCCCGGCGATATGGCCTATCTGAGTGGCACCTGCCAGTCGCATCCCGCCGAAATCGTCAGAAAACGCATAGTGGATATTGCCGTTCAGGAATGGGCCTATTTTGGCTATGAAATCCTGGACCTCACAGACAGTCGCGACTCCAATCCTGGATACGTACGTCAACCCTGGCGCCGCACTATCATCAATCCTGACGAAGCCATTCGGGCTGCCAGTTCCATAGCGGGTTATTGGTCGGCAACCCCTGCCAGCGCCTGGATACTGGAACGCCAGAACCAATCCTGGGCAGCACGAGGCGCTGGGTCACGCTGGAGAAATCCATGGTCCGCCGCATTTATTTCCTGGGTCATGTGTGAAGGCGGGCTAGGAGAACCCCAGGTTTTTCGCAGAGCCATTGCCCACCACAGTTACATCGACCAGGCCATCACCGCCATCGACGAGAACGAATCTCTCGCTGCCTATACCGCAATCGATCCCGGCACTGAAGAAATCGCACCGGGCGACCTCCTTTGCCGTGGCAGCCGCCCTGCCTATCGCAGTATCGAAGACCGGCGCCAGCAACTCGGCATGGGCGCGCGCAGCCACTGTGACATTGTGGTGAAACTGGATCCAGCCAATGACCGCATCATGCTGATCGGCGGCAATGTGCGAAGCTGGGTACGACTTAAAATGCTGCCAGCCGAAATCAATGCATCAGGTTTGCTGGCTCCGGTACCCTACAATGGCCGCAATATATTTGCCCACCTCAAGCTGCGCACGGAAACTGATTCTGCAACAAGCCTGGAGCAGTCACCCACGTTAAGCACATTAAGCTGCGAGGAAATGCACGACAAGATTCCGTCACTGCTCTCAAGCCTGGAAACCCATTGCTCATGACATAACGGTTCGAGACTGCAGTACTCGACGCACCACCTACTTCTGAGAAATCATTATGAAAAATAATAAAATCCGGAAGCACATCTCTTTCGTCCTTCGCGCCACTTTATCAGGCATGCTGTTATCGGTCGTTACAGCACTGCCAACCATCTCGCTGGCACAGAACTATCTGCCACCGCGAACAGATTCCGGAACACCGGACCTGCAGGGAACCTGGAGCAATGCCTCCATCACAACCCTGGAACGTAATGCCCGCTACCAGGGACTGGTGCTGGCGGATGACGAAGTGGCCGGCGCCACAATAGATCATCCCCAGAACGTTCGTCTGGCAACAGACGATAATCTCGTGGCAGGAGAATTACTCGACGGCAGCGATTTACCCCGAGGCCGGGGCTACAACGCATTCTGGATCGACCCGGGAACAGAGTTTGGCGTAATCGACGGCGAAGTGCGCACTTCGTGGATTGTGGACCCGGCAGACGGTCAGATTCCCTATAGCGCCGAGGGCACTGCACGCCGCACCCAACTCAGGAACAAGAATGCAGGTTTCGATGGACCCGAGGCACGACCATTGGCCGAACGCTGCATAAGCACCAATATGCGTGTCGGCCCACCCATGATTAATGGACTCTACAACAACAACTACGAAGTGGTGCAAACACCAGACTATGTAGTCATTCGAACGGAGATGATCAGCCACGCCCGGATCGTGCCCATCGGAGCCCAACACAAGATGGCAGATATCGCACCGATGTTCGGCGAATCCGTCGGCTACTGGGATGGTGATACCCTCGTTGTAGAAACCACCAACTTTAGTCCTTTACAGGAAGAGGCCAGCATCCCGCTTACCAGTGAGGGCCGCGTGACAGAGCGTTTCACCCGGGTCTCGGACCAACAGATGAACTACGAATTCGTCGTTGAAGACCCGGTTTACTATTCCCAGGCCTGGCGTGGGGAAGCCAGGTTTCTAAAAACAGAGAGCAAGGTGTATGAATTCGCCTGCCACGAAGGTAACTACGCCCTGAGCGCAATCCTCGCCGGTGCGCGCAGACAGGAAGTGGATGAGTCCCAGTAATGATTGATTGAGGCTGGCTGGCAAGCAACCCGCATCACAACGACAGGTCGGGCCATGCTAGCCTTTCTACCCTTCCCGCTCCTCTTGACCTTCCTCATTAGCGGGCTCCCACAGTTCAACCTTGTTTCCCTCGGGGTCTACGCACCAGCCGAGCTTGCCGAACGGAAACGCCACAACCTCCTCCATTACTTGCACTCCCTCTGCCTTCAATTCGGCAAGGCAGCTATGCAAGTCGTCTACCCGGTAGTTGATCATGAACGGAGAACTGGAAGGCTCAAAGTTTTCGGCATCATCCGGGAAGACTTCCCAAACCGTGCGCCCGACATGTTGTGGATTGGCCTTTTCCCGCCAGTAGTGAGACCAGACGCCGTGTTCATCTACGGCTACACCCAAATGCCTGGCATACCACTGCTGCATGAGCTCAGGATTTTTCGCCTTGAAGATTATCCCACCAATACCTTTTACTTTTGGCATTTATTGCTCCAGTAACTCATTATGAGACGTTCCCAGTATAGGTCATGGCAATAGCAGGCTGACAGCAAGTGAAGATGCATCAGACTGCAATTGCTGCCAGAATACGCCGATGGCAAAGCTCTATTTCTACTACTCTTCCATGAATGCAGGGAAGTCCACATCCCTGTTGCAATCCAGCTACAACTACCGCGAGCGCGGTATGAATACCATCATTCTCTCGCCAGAGATGGACGACAGGTATGGTGAGGGAAAGGTAACTTCGCGCATTGGGCTGCAGGCTGACTCCACTGATTTCAAGGAAACAGACGACCTGCTGGATCTGGTTACACGCATGAATGCTGAGCAGGTCATTCATTGCGTGCTCGTCGATGAAGCCCAGTTTCTTACCCGACAACAAGTCTACGAGCTTGGAGAAATCGCGGACGGAATGGATATACCCGTGCTGGCTTACGGTCTCAGAACGGATTTTCTGGGCGAACCCTTCGAAGGCAGCAAATATCTATTGTCCTGGGCAGACAATCTGAAAGAGATCAAAGCGATCTGTCATTGCGGCGCGAAGGCCACCATGGTCATCAGGCTCGATGAACAGGGCAATGCGATACATGAGGGTTCTCAGGTTGAGATAGGTGGTAATGATCGCTACGTCTCCATGTGCCGAAGACACTTTAAGGCATCGCTGGAAAATTAGTGATGCTGCACAACTTTTTAGACTGCACACTCGAGCATGGTCTGATCCATTAACAGTACATGTATGGTTGAAAGCAGCTCAATCAATCCAAAAGGCTTTTCTACCAGGCAAATCACACCCAATTCGTTAATTGAATGTCCTAGCTTTTTTCGGACATCAGGCGCGTAGCCTGTCATCAGAACGACCTTTACTTCCGGTGCTGTCGCCTGCAACTGCTTCGCCAGGGCGACACCATCGATTCCCGGCATCACTACATCTGAAATGACCAGATCAGGTCGATATTTCTCATACTTCTTGAGTGCTTGCTGACCATTTTTAGCGGTGATGGCCTGGTAGCCACTGTCGGTCAGGCACTCAACGAGCAAATCAACAACATCGGACTCATCATCCACCACCAGAATGGTATGGCTATTAGATGTGTACATGCAGCGTGACCTCGATAATTGACGTTTGCTCAGCGTTCTGGGACACATGGAACTTCAGTCCATGGGCAGGTAGACGCTGGCTCTTCCTACAGCGTAGACGAAATTTCCTACATTGCCATAAGAATTGATCAAATATTGTACAATCCGACCCCGATGCCTTTCTTTGGGGTTAGAATGCGCGATGTAAGAATATTCTTACAGGTCTGGCACTTGCCTGCACGGAACCTGGCGCTGCACCACAGGATGGAATCGCTGCCAGGCCAGAGAATTGCGAACCCCATCACCTTACACTCTCAAAAACTGAGCCAATGCGAACTGGATCGAATGAAAACTGTGAACGCCGTAACTCATTATTCACACCAACACTCTAATCTACATACCCATAGGCTCTCCGGGCCTGACCAATGAATTATTCCTGAAACAGCAAATGGGGAATTGGTAATGAGCATTAGCACTGAGTTTGACAGAGAAATAAGCGATTCACAGGAAATTGGTGAGTTACTGCAGATGGCATTTTTGCATGGTTGGAAATTTAGCTGCATGCAGCTCGTTCGCAACCACCTCACTTCCGATGACGTGACTGTACTGGATGTAAACGTCTTCGATCGCGAATTCATCGTCGACAGCGACGTGCTGGTTGCAAGCTCACAGACTAACCGGGTGGTCGCGTTCCGCGCCCAAAGCGGTGGCCTGTCCCTGATCTTCAAGGCTACCCTCGAGGGGACAAGCAAGGACCCTTCAGCATGCGAATGCAAATTCAAGTTCCCGCAATTCCTTCGCTTCTCACAATTGCGTAAGGCAGTTCGCATCAACATGCTGGCGAAGCCTGAGATCCCTGTCACCCTCTATGCCGACAAGGGCGAGCAATTCCAGGGCCGGGTTATCGACCTGTCCGCCACGGGTGCCAAGATCCAGTTGCTGGGCGATGTCTCCAGCAAGCTGACTCCGGCACAGTTGATTGAAGATTGTCAGCTCATTCTGCCTAACAATCGTACCGTGGACCTCAAGGCTCAGATTCGAGGAAACTTCTTCGACTCATCCTGTGGAGTCAGTTTTATCCGCTGTGAATTCGTAGAGATGGGCGAAACCGATGAAAGTGAATTGCAGAAACTCATTTCGGCTGCCCTGATGACCGACACGCCCCCTATCGACATGCGGGTGGCTAGCTAAGTTTCAGACCGGCGCGATCCAATTAACTTCAAGCTGCCGCAATTACACCAGCCAGGCGCCAGTCTGGCTGACTGAAAGACAAAGATTCGATAAGGAAATTGAAGAGCAGCGTATGCATTGACGCAACAACTGGCGCCTAATGCAATTCGCCAGACCCAGCACTACCACGCTCAGCCATTTCCACCCTGTTCCGGCCATTTTTCTTGGCCTTGTACAGCGCATCATCGGCTCGCTTGATCAGTGACTCCCAGCGTTCCCCATCCTGAAGACTGGCAACTCCTATAGAAACTGTTATGTTCGGCAATTCCTCACCGCCTTCTTCCGGCATAGATGCCTCCGCAAGTATTTTGAGCAAGCGTTCTGCCGCCAGGCGGGCACCAGCCCCATTGGTGTAAGGCAGAATCACGCAAAATTCCTCGCCGCCGTAACGGGCAGCCAGGTCAAGCGGCCTGATATTGTTCGACAGGACTTCAGCAACAAACTTCAGCACCGTATCTCCCGCGGCATGCCCATAGCGATCGTTGAAGCGCTTGAAGTGATCCACATCGAGCATAAACATCGACAAGGGATGCTGGTCGGTTTCGGATCGGCTAACCAGAGTAGGCAACTTCTTGTTGAGCCAGGCGCGATTGTTGATACCAGTGAGTCCATCAGTAATCGCTTCACGCTGGTATTTGCCTTGCAGACGGTTTCCTTCGACCAGGGAATAGTTGTTGGAACGCATGCGAGCCGACAGCATCATCATCATATTGGCGCAAAACTCATGGGAAGCTCTGGCCATGCGCCAGAAGGTCTCTTCATCGATACGCAGCACAATGCTGGGTTCCAGCGCTTTCACATAAGCGGAGGTGATGGAACCGTCAATGACCGACAACTCCCCAACGGTTTGCCCGGCACACAGACTGGCCACACCCTGTGAGAATTCCGCGTCCAGGTAGACTTTCAGTTCCCCCTGCAACACCACATAGAGATGGGTGTTGTCCTGGTTCTTTTCCATCAGGGGTTCATTCACCTGCAAGGAGCGAAGCTGGCAATGCTCGAGTAATCCCCAGATTGACTCCGGGGCCACATTACGAAACACGTGCAATTTGCCGCTGTTGTCTGGCTCGATTAGCTCAGGTGTGAGTACTGGCGTTTTCGTTGGCCGCGAGTCCGGCTGGCCAGGTTGAAGGTGTTCCATACTAGATGATTCCCTGGATACTCCATCAAGTATAGACAGGGATTTGAGGCTTGAAGGGCCTGTAATTCGGACTATCGTTGTGCGCGACTTGCCACGGGAGATGGCGGTCAGTACTGGCCTGGGAACAAAGCGAGCGCTTATTTGAGTTGCAGCATGCTTTCCGGGTCAGGCCGAAATATCAAGTAGCGAATATCGGTTTCCAGGCTTTGCCACCAGTGTGGTGTGTTGCCCGGAATGACGATGACATCACCAGGCACGACGGTGCGAGTCACACCACCACTGATACCGGAACCTGCGTAGTTGGGACGACCCGTGAGACGACTATTACCCGTGCTCTCTTCATTATCGATGGTTCCGCCAGTCACCAGCACGCCCGTGCCCGCGAGCACGTAGTAGATTTCGCTCACGGGCGTATCATGGCGAATCGCCCGGCCCGGTTCTGACCTCGGCCTGAAGACTCCGAATACGCCAGCATTGTAGCCTCCCACATCGACCACGCTGATGGCGCGGTCGCTTATCTGGTCGCGAGGCAAGGCATCGATAAAGGCATCAATTTCTGCGGCTGTGATATCAGTGGCTGAGGTTAGTTGTTGAGCCGCTGCGGGCGCCATGAGCAACAATGACAAGGTGAGGAGTTGGAATTTCACTAGCTAACTCCCGTTGGAAACCGATCACATACTGCTCTGAAAACCGAATCCGGAAATCTTGCCAAATCGGCATGGCTCCGGCTACCCGTTCCGCCTGTGATACACTGTTCACTTGCAGTGGGTCCTGACGTAGATCAGGCTCTCAATCATACTCCCAACAATCTTATTCCAAAGCGGCTCTGCATCATGTTCAAGCACTCCATGCGCAACACTGTCCTGGCAGCGACAACCCTCGCATTCATAAGCGCCTGTTCAGAACCTCCAGAATCGAACCCCGGTCAAGCTGCGAATTCACCCGCTGCACAAAATACAACTACCGCCAGCGTTGCTTCAATAGCCAACAATGAGACCAGCAACGCCCAGACCTGGCCACATGGCTTCATGGCCGCCGTCGCCAACCCCTACGCCACCAATGCGGCCGCGGAAATCCTGGCAAAGGGTGGGCATGCGGTCGATGCCGCCATTGCGGCCCATACCGTGCTGGGCCTGGTTGAACCTGAAAGCTCCGGACTCGGTGGCGGTGGATTCATGGTGGTGTACTCCAATGAAGAGAAGCAGGTTCGATTCTACGATGGCCGCGAAACTGCACCCGCAGGTGCAACCGCTGACATGTTCATGGAAAACGGCGAGGTGCTGGGTTTCTTCGATGCCAAGGAAAGTGGCCGTGCGGTGGGCGTACCCGGGGCAGTAGCACTGTATAAACTGGCACATGATACCCATGGTCGGCTGCCCTGGGCTGATGTATTCCAGCCAGCAATACGGCTGGCCAATGAAGGGTTCGTTGTCAGTGAGAAGATGGCAAATTTTCTGCCGGGAATACGGCAAATGTCGGCACTGGATGAATACCCCGGTAGCGCCGAATATTTTTATCCCGGTGGCTAACCACTGCAGGCAGGTGATTTTCTCCGCAACCCGGAATACGCGGCCACTTTACAACGAATCGCGGAAGAAGGTCCGCAAGCCTTCTATACAGGTGAAATTGCCGAGGCGATTGTGGCCTCAGCCCAGGCTGAACCCAATGCCGGTAGCCTGACTCTTGAAGATGTTGCCGCTTACGAAGCCGTGGAACGAGACGCCATCTGCGGTGACTGGCGCGTATACCAGATCTGTTCGGCGGCACCTCCTTCTTCCGGCGCCATGCAGATTATGGTCGCCAATCTGTACGATGGACTGGTGGACGACGACGCTGATTTGATGGAAAAGGTTAGGGCATTTGTCGACGCACAGCGACTTGCCTACGCCGATCGCGATCACTACTTCGGTGATCCCGACCGTGTCGATGTCCCATTGACCGAATTACTCGACCCCCGCTACCTCCAGCATCGGGCCGAGAATCCCGCAGCGCCCTCTGCCGAACCCCAGCATGGTGACCCTGCCGCAGTGCTTGGCACAAACGTCGCACAATGGTCTGCGGATACGACTCTCGAACCGACCGGTACGACTCACTATTCCATTGTGGATAGCGAAGGAAACGCTGTTTCAGTCACCATGACCGTGGAATCCGTCTTCGGTTCTGCCCGCTGGGCCGCCGGATTTGTACTGAACAATCAACTCACGGATTTTTCCCGCTACTACGATCCGGACGCCCCCGAAGCTGCCAATGCGGTGAGACCTGGCGCCCGACCCCGCTCGTCCATGTCACCTACCATCATGCTGGATCAGGACAATGAGTTGTTCATGGTGACCGGTTCCCCTGGCGGAAATTCCATCCCCGCCTACACAGCCAAGACCATCCTCGGCATCGTGGATTGGGGATTGAGTGTTCAGGAGGCTGTGGACTTCCCCAATATCATCGCGCGCGGTGAAGTCGTCAGGGTGGAAACCGGCGTGACGCCAGGCGCCGAAGTTGCAGAACACCTGCAGGCGGCAGGCTACAATGTGGACGAGCGAGACGGAGAGAATTCCGGTCTACACGTCATAGTGGTGAACGAAGACGGCATGATCGGCGCCGCCGACCCTCGCCGGGAAGGCACGGTGCTTACTACTACACCTCAGGACAGATAAGCCACTTAACGAACCCATGATTAAAGGCCTACATCACAACGCCTACCGCTGCCGCGACTCGGAAGAGACACGGGCATTCTACGAAGATTTCCTCGGCTTGCCACTGAAGCATTCCTTCGTCATCGAAACCACCAAGAGTGGCCGTCCCAGCAATGTGCTGCACAGTTTTTTCCAGATGCAAGACGGCTCATTCATGGCCTTCTTCGAAGAGCCGGATGCGCCCTTCGACTTCAAACCACAGCGGGATTTCGACCTGCACATCGCGCTGGAAGTTGAACGTGACTTCATGCTGGAAATGAAAGCGAAAGGCGAAGCGGCTGGCATCGAAACCCGCGGCGTGTCAGATCACGAATTCATCGAATCGATTTACTTTCGTGATCCCAATGGATATGTAATCGAACTGACTTCGCCGGTTGAAGGGCCCGAGGCGGATGTGTTTGACGAGGAAGCCGCCCACGCCACGCTCGCAGAGTGGCAGAAGAACAAATAGCGTACTGAATCAGCTTTGCTTCTGCAGAGCCTCGTCGATGAACGCTTCCAGTGCCTGCTCATCTTTACTGCGTATGTGGGAAAATTGACAGCGCAGGAATGAAACATTCATTTCATCTTCTGCCGCCAGATCGATAAGTTGTATTCCCGTTTGCAGCACGAGATCGCCAGGCAGAGTGATCTTGCAAGCATCCACCACCTGGGGATTACGTAATTCCTTTTTGAGGTTTTCATCTACCCGGAATTTTGCGCCAGACGTGGAGATGTCAAGACACACGCCGTCGTACATAGCACCGTTCGTGAGAAAAATCGTGGCGGGAACTTCCCCATCCATTTCATCCAGCTGCACACGTGCCGTCTTACGCAGTTGGGTACAGGTAATCTTGTAAGGCAGCACGAAGTTATGCAGGATGCTGCTCTTGTTTGCAGCAGAATCATCTTCCACCACAGGCGACTTGAACATTACCGAGAGACCACCGCTCTGGCCGCGGAACATAAGCGAAGTCGCACCGCTCGCCAGCACTTCACCGAGTTCTTCACTTTCCACACAGAACGAAGCTTCCTTCGACGAAACCGAAACCAGGCGCACATCATGGGTAGTCAGAAGCTTTCGATTCTGCTTCATGAAAGCGAATTTCCAGTCCTGGGCAATTGCCATATTGAGCAACTGCATGATCTCCTGGCGATGGGTAAGGTCACCGTCGGTGAGATTTATAGCATTCATTGGTCCCTGAACCTTTTGCCTTTATTGTGGGGCAAGCCTGAATGCACTTGCTCCTGATTGTTTCCCTTGGGGCCGCCTCACAACTGGCTGCTGTTAATCTCTAACATGCTCTGACCCGTAAACACCGGATAGATTTCCGGCTATTGAATGCGCAAGCATACAGCGATTGCTGTCGAAGCTGTGAGGACTAAATCACAATCGAGCAAATGCCCGATTGCGACGGATTCACGACAGTAGACTGACCGCTATTTGTTTCTCGCAGCACCATTTTACTCGATTAGGGGATTCGAATGCATGCCAGGGACTGCCCCAAATTCGGGCATGAACAAAATGTGAGGTCCGGCGGGTACGGAATATCGCGCTAGGGAAGCTCTACCTTGATGAGTTCCATCCAGGCGTCCAGGGCTGAATCCTGATTATCGAAGAGTTGCACGCCTACAACAGGCTCGCCCTCCTCCTCCCTGGACCATCGGACTTCACCTTCAACCGAGCAGATGTTCCTGGGATCGACGGCGACGGCAACACGGATTACCGTTCCTCGACTGAGCGCTATATCTGAGCGGAACTGCAGGCCATGGTCCGACAGGTTAATGGTTTCTACCTTGATGGGGCTGCCTTCCATGGACGGATCCTCTTCGCAGCGACGTATGGTGCCCACCATTGCCAGGCGCTTTTCATGTCTGGGCTCTGAGCGCTGCTCCATATAGCTCGCTTCATTTGCGCTATCCAGTCTTTCCATTGCCTTTCTCCATTGGGCTGTCAGCCACGTGGTACTGCGGGTTCCAGATCTTTGGAACTCAATTCAATAACGTCTCAGTTCAAACCATCATCGTGGGATCGACTCGTGGCGCTCGTCAGCCTGCAAGTGAGTGTGCCGCGCAGATTCCAACGCTAGCTCATAAAGTCCCGATTCTGGCGACCCGATTCTGGCGAAGAGAGCAGAGGGTTGCTGAGTAACTTCGCAATTGATCAAAGATTCCTGAAAGTATAGTCAGGAATTCGATTTCGACATTGGGTTTTCCATCAATTTCAGCGCCTTCAGTTGGCAAATAGCGGCGTCAATGACAATCACCGATTGCTTAAAGAAGGAAGGCGATTGCGCCGGGAATGGCATGCTATTCCCAGCTTGAACGAATCCCGCGGTATCAAGCGAATACCCCAGACAATTGCCGGAAAAACACAGATACACCTGCGTAACGAGACCGCTATGTTTCGAAAGTTCTGGTCTACACTTGATAGCGCAGGTGACTGCACTGTATTCAACAACCTGTGATATTCGATTGTTTTCTATGGACAAACTCGTAAAGAACTCCGCATTCTATGAAGCCGTGTTTCCCGGCTCCTGCGATGAAGTTTCTGACCTGGAGCAGGAGATCATGGATCGCGTCAAGGAAGTGCTCGGTGACGATGCCAAACTTTCGTCGCGCCTTAAACCATTGCCCGCCGTTGCCTTGAAGCTCTCTGAATTACTGCGCAGCGACTCGGTTACCTTTGAGGAGATCGCTGATGCCATCAATCAGGATCCGTCACTGGCCATGAAAGTCATGCAGGTAGTGAATTCACCCCTGTATCGCGGCTCGGTGGAAATCAGAGACCTGAGAGACGCTATCTCGCGGCTGGGTATATCGGGTGTGTCGTCGGTGGCCATGAGCATCGCCCTGGCAACGCTACGACCGCCCAAGCCTATTTACTTCAAGGTATTTGGACAGGTGATCTGGTCACACTCGCTACAGTGCGCCTACCTGTGCCAGAAATTTGCACAGCAAGATGGGCTCGATCAGTTCACAGCCCACTTCCTCGGACTAATTCACGATATAGGCAAGATTATTATTTATGAGTGCCTGCTTGAGGCACTCATGAGCAGTCATCATACGGGAGATCCCTGTTCTGACCTTTTCAAGAACCTGCTCACTGAAATGTCCCTGGACATTTCCTATTTTGTAGCGAGAGAGTGGCAGCTTCCAGATGATCTGTGTGACGCTCTACAGCAGCAACAGTACTTCACTAAACGTTCTCCCTTAGGGGATTGCCTGTATCGGGCCAATGCCTGCGCTGAACTCTATCTGATGATAGAAAAACGGCTAGTCCCACCGGAAGATGTCGATGATATCCTTGCGTCTTACCAATGCCCAGATCGCATCTGGACTCGCTTTTTTGAAGATGCGCCTAACATCGGCTCGATTTCCTGAGCACTTTCGCCAGGACTTCTTGTTATGTGTTCACATACAGACTACGCGGATATCTGCTTACCCTGATAAAACAGATTTCCTCTTGCTGATCACATAGTATTCAGGCGAACGGATACAGTGAGAAGTGCGGTGAAGAGTAGGCTGGAAGGTGCCTGGCAGTCGGTTTGACTCGCTTCGGCGGACGCAGTCTTACTGCCTGATAGGCATATGAATTCCAGCGCCATTGGCTGGGGAGTGGGTACCGATTGGTGCCGGCCTCTACCAAATCGGCAAAAGCCGGCACTTTCCATTCAGGGCCTATCCTGAGAGATAGTCCTTGGAGACAGTCCAGAGCGTTAATCCAGAGGAATAAACGCCAGGGAGTAGTTAGGATTCATAGGAATAACTAACTGGTTCTGCACCGAGTCGTAGCACATGGAAGCCGCGCTGGGGATACCGGAAGCGATAATCTCAGCTTCTTCGCCTGGACGGATTCGGGATACGCTGCCGTAACGTACGCTGCTTGTGTATTTGGTGCCATCAGGCAAGACCACTACACCATCATTACCTCCCTCCACGGCGTACTCAGTCTTCACCACTTCACCAGCAGGGTTATAGGTAATCACAGCATTGTCGTTGATGTTAACGACTACGATATTGCCGTCGATATCCATTGCCACACCATTCGGGGCTGCCAGAGGTGCACCGGAGGCAAAGGTAGAGACGTCGCCACTGGCGGTCACTTTATAGATCACTTCGGGGCTGCGGGTATTGGAGATATAGGCAGTACCCTCGTCATCAACTGCAATACCATTCAGCACGGTAGAGCCCGGCACTTCGACGCTATTCAGCGGTTGTCCTGTCGCCAGGTCGAAAGAACGCAGATAGCCAACATCCACGGTATAGAGCACGCCGTTTGCTACAGCGCTACCCAGCGGATGGTGTAACTCCAGACCATCGCGAGTCGCACCGATCCACTTTGGCGTATGTACACTGCCATCCGGATTGATCAGGGAAACGAAACCATCGTTCTCGGTGCCGTCGCCTCGCTCGCCATTGTTCATGGCCAGAATCAGATTACGCGCAGGGTCGAAGGTGCAGCTCTCGGAGAAATGAAAGCTACCGTACACCTTTACGTTGCTGGACATGGGAACCCGGACACCGGCTTCGTTCACCGCGCCTATGGGCAGTCCCGCTTCGAATTCCTGGGCAGAGGCTGTAGATAAAGGCATGACTACGGCCGCAGACGACAGCACAGCAGCCGCAAATTTACCAAGATGACTTCTAGTTTTCACAATTCGCTCCTTGAGCTTTTAATTAAACAGGGTTGAAACAATACAGGAGCTTGCGCTCTAAACTGCTAGCTTTGCAGACAATCAGATAGATTTCAATTTCTCCGCCATGTTTGACGCCTTGACGGGCTGAATTGAAAGCTTAGGAGGCATAATCATTTAGGTTAGTGCCATCGAACGCGACAACGCCATACCTTTCAGCGCTCGGAGTGCTAGGCAGGACCACAGCTCAAATGAGCCCTTACTAAAAAAAGGTTTATCGCGCTTTTCCGGGAACTGTTGGCAGGCTCTGATTCTGCCATCTGTTTAGTTGGGGCTTCTTTAAACTGTTGCCGTGCCGGGCAGAAGGGGCTTGTCGCCAACGCTCTGCGCCCATTGGGGAGCCTCTGATCAATTATGTTCCTCCTCTGCGACAAGACCGCCCTTCGGGTCTTCCAGCCGAACCCGCTCTCCGCGTTGCCGGTTTTCGACAGGCCGACGCATGCCTTCAAACCGGCGCCTTGATAGCGGGCTCGGCTGAAAGCCAGAGAAGAAACATAATCAATCAGAGCCTCCCAGGTTCCTTCACTCCGAAAAAAGCCCTGCGGTCTTTTTTCTCCGTTCAGCGCTATCGCTTAACTGTTGGCGACAAGCCCCTTCTGCCAGACACTCTGAGCGCTGCCAGGCGTTACGATACTTTTTAGCTACATTTATTTCCCTGCGATTGAGGATACGTTCTGTCGAAGAGTACTCAGATATCTTCGGAATCACTGCACAAGCGGCTGCGAGGAGGCAGGGTTCCCAACCCGTCAGTCAAGGCCGGCGCTGAACGGAAGAAAAAGACCGCAGGGCTTTTTCTGGAGTGAGGGCATCCGGGACGGACGCCGAGCCGGCGGGTTGGGAACCCTGCCTCCTCGCAGTCGCGTTCGAAGGCACTCACCTAATCGTCCATGAACATTAAATAGATGCGATTCCCCGCATATTCGCGAAGAACCTAAAAAAAGGCATAACAACCAGAGCCTAGGAACATTTCCCCAAAACGCATGATGAAACACAAAAAAAGGCCCGCATCCTGAGGATGCGGGCCTTTTAAATCTAACACCTGTTCGGCTTAGCTTTCTTCGTCGCCGCCTTCCATGAACTCAACATGGATTTCCAGCTCGATTTCGTCGCCCACACCAAAGCTGGTGAAACGATCAACACCGAACTCGGAACGCAGGAACGTAGCGCTTCCAGAGAAGCCCAGCGTGTAGCTGCGAGTCAGGAAGTTACGACCACCACCGTGGAAGTTCACATTCAACTCAACCGGTGCAGTCACGCCGTGGAATGTGAGCTCGCCAGCGTAGGTGTAGGAGTTCTCTCCGGTTTCGCCAACGAATCCAGTGGTGCGGTACACAGCCTGCGGATAGGCACCAGCGTCCAGCCAGTTATCACCGCGCAGTTCTTCTTCGAACTCTGGCAGATTGACATCGATGGAAGCCATGTCGACGATCACTTCCAGGTTCGCGGCCTCGATGTTCTCGGGATCGAAATCCAGAGTGGCATCGAAGTCAGTGAAACGGCCAAGGAAGGTGGAGAAACCCAGGTGGTTGATCTTGAAGAGCAGTGCCGCGTGATCGGAATCCAGGGTATAGGCACCACCTCTAAGCTCGGTGATATCGGAAGTCTGATCCGGAGTCAGCAAACGGTCACAAGACACCAGCGCTGCGGCACAGGCTACTACTACCGAGAATCGTCCAAGCTTTGAAGTCAGATTGAATAACATTGAAATTTCCTAAAAGTATTAAGCTAAATCGTTACTGCTGTAAGGCGAAAACGTCGACTGTCACGGTAACTTCGTTGGGTACTTCAGCAGTGTTTGCCCAGTAGCCCTGTCCAACACCATATTCCAGACGGAGCAGTTCAACTTCGCTGGTCAGGTTGAAACACACCTGGCCGTCACAAGTATCGATGCTCAGCTCGAAAGGAAAGGTCATAGGATTAGTCTGGTCGCGGATAGTCAGCATGCCATCGGCTTCGAAAGAATTGACGCCAGTCAGGCGGCAGTTCGTTGCCTTGAAATTAGCAGTCGGCCAGGTGTCCACGTCAAACAGCTCGTAGTCCAGCAAATAATCCAGCACCTCAGGCGAATCCACATCGATGTCCTCGATATGAATGGTTACGTCGAATTCGCAGCTACCGGGGCGCATAGGATCGATATCGAAAGTCGCTTCCACATTTGAGAAACGTCCTTCATAAGGATCGGTGCCGTAGGAGTACTTGAAGGTCACGATCGACTGACCGGGATCAAGCACCCAGTTTGCTGCTGACGCAGGAAGCGCGATGATTGAAAAAGCCAAGCCTACTGCAAAAATGGATGCTCGATTCAATAAAGTTCGCATGATATTACTCCTGTAGAAAATTAAGGCAGTGCGTACGCCACTAGCTGGGCTGGTTGACCACCGCCGCTCACAAACATGGCGAGGTACTGCTTGCCATCATGCTCGTACGTAAATGGTAGACCAGATTGGTTATTGGGCAGATCGATTTCGGCGAGGATTTCACCTGTTGCCTTGTCGACTGCACGGAAAATTGGGCTGGCACCCGGGCCGCCAGTGCCTTCACCTACAAACAGCAGGCTCTTGGTTACCAGCACACCTGCGCGGGTAGGAATACCGGTGCGAGGAATGTCTATACCTTCCAGCAGACGGTGATTGGTAATGCGTTCAGGGGTGTCAGCATTGGCGATCCACCACAGGTGGTCACCGGAATTCATATCGATAGCCGTTACACGACCATAAGGAGGCGCAACGATATCCAGACCCTGGATACGGGGTACGCGCACACCAAACGCAGCGCTGAGTTCGATATCAGATTCTTCGTCATTCTGCAGAGACATCACTGCCAGTGCTGTACGTGATGGTACATAGAGAATGCCAGTCTCTGGATCCAGAGCCGCACCTTCCCAGTTAGCGCCACCAGTAGAAGAAGGCAGACTCAAAGTGCCACGTGTACCATCTGCAGCATCAGCCAATGATGGTGGTGAGTAAACACTTGGAGACAGACGGAAACCATCCAGCGCTTCAACTGCCAGAGCCCGAATTTCCGGTGTCCAGTCTACGAGGTCGTCTTCAGTGAAGCCGCCACGGTCGAATGGTGCGGGCCGGGTTGGGAATGGTTGAGTTGGAGAGTAGTACTCACCCGGTACGTCACCGACAGGAACTGGACGTTCTTCGATTGGCCAGGTTGGCTCGCCGGTTTCGCGGTCAAAAGTGAATACCCAACCTTGCTTGGTGATCTGCATGACAACTTCATTGCCATTGGGCAGGTCGGCCATGATAGCGGCGGCTGGCAAATCCCAGTCCCAGATATCATGGTGAGTAATCTGATAGTGCCACTGGCGCTCGCCAGTCTTGATGTCGAGTGCTACGAGCGAACTGGAGAACAGGTTGTCACCAGGACGGTCTGCACCGTAACGGTCGCCGGTCGCTGATTCAACAGGCAGGAAAACCAGGCCACGCTCTGGGTCACCGGAGATTGGCGACCAGACACCCGCGTTGCCGGTAAATTCAACACCGCTGTCCAGCCAGGTTTCGAAACCTACTTCGCCGCGCTCTGGAATAGTGTGGAAGGTCCACAGCAGTTCACCCGTACGGGCGTCGAAACCGCGAACGTCACCTTTTACGTTGGCCTTGGAACGTGGACGCATACCCACTCGGTGAGCAGCACCCACCACGATCACGTCGTTCATGACGAACGGTGCCGCGGAGAGACCAATATCAGGATAAGGGAAACGGGGATCGTCGGCGTTACGCAGGCCAACCATCAGGTCGATGATGCCATTGTCGCCAAAGTTTGGATCAGGAACACCGGTTTCGGCATCCAGGGAAACCAGGTGATAACCAGGCGTTACGTCGATAACACGCTTCTCTTCACCATCAGTCCAGAAAGCAACGCCTCGACCTGCACCTTTACGGGGCGCTTCGTCGAATCGAGTACCTTCATTCGGACGCCACAGCCAAAGTACCTGGCCAGTCGTTGCGTCCAACGCAACCACGTTACGCGTGCTGGCAATGTTGGCATACAGCACACCATCAATTTCGATGGGCGTAGACGGGTTGTTGAAATCAGTTGTGGGGCCAAAGTTGGCGGTGGAGAACTGCCAGGCTATTTCCAGATCGGCCACGTTATCGGCGTTAATCTGATCCAGTGCCGAGTAGCGCTGGGCTTCAGGATTACCGTGATAATCTGGCCAGTCACCTTCGTAAACGCTGGTGCCAGTCTGGCCTGCAGCGACGCCGGACAGTGCAAGTGCGCCCATGCCCAGCAGCAGTGATGAAATATTGCGTGTTCTTCTTCCCATCTCAGGACTCTCCACGTATCTGTTCTTGTTCGGCCCAAGCGGCCTTAATGCTTCAGTCTATTCAGTTCCGGCCTATTCAGTTTCTGCATACTCTCTATTCCCATGGAGAGTACGAGGCCACCGCGCCATCCGACCTCTTGGCCACGGAGCGGATTCTGAAAAGGTGTGATTGTAGCAAGGATTGAGCAGCAGGGGAGGATACGGATGTATTGCCCTGCCTACAAGGGATTGTGTCCCAAATCCCCGGCAACCAGCCTCAAACGCCGCAATCATGCACTATTCCGCCCTGAGAGTAGTTACGAAAATCAGGCAATTTGTAACAGAGTATTACTGTCTTGGGGGCCATGCGCCCTGTTCTCCTGTAGTTTTAATACTATGCCCCCAGATTAGGCCCCCAGCTTTAACCGAAGCTGAACAAACGCTCGCTTTGAGACAAACCGCTTCGCCGGGGATTTCAGAGGACTCTTCCTTCTCTTATATTGCCACTTCCTATACCGCTCCAACCTTGATTTCCCAATCCGCGCCTACCGGTCAGCGTGGCGCGCTTTGATCTTCACTACTGTTCCTGCCCTGCTGTTGATAAAACAACAGGCTGTTGTCAGTCCTGGTGAAAAAGTTCAAGCTAGGGAACAAAAATCAGCCCCTTTCCGCGGCGAGGTGATTATCCATGCGATCGATGCCCCAGAGTTTTGATGCAAGACAACAACACGGCGAACAGGGAAAAATAATTCTCTTCGCTCTCGTGGGAGTGGCAGCGCTAGCCATCGGCGCATTTACAATCTGGTTCTTTACTTGCCCCTGTGAGCGAACCCCCGGCGCTTATCTCTCCGGTGAGCAAGTTGACGAGCCAGTTGCGGATTGGGGATTCGCCAATCAGGTGGACCTCTGCCAGATCCAGACCCGTTCAGGTATTCTCCCCCACGCCATCAACCTCAATTGCATGGCCGACACTAATGGCAACCTGTTCCTGAGCTGCTCCCAGTGCGACGGCAAACGCTGGTCAACCGCTGCGCTGGAAAACCCAGCGGCAAGGATCAGGCTGGAAGGCCTGGTCTATCCAGTTAGTTTAAGGCGGCTACAGGATTCGACGGAACTGGATAACGCATGGCGAGCGAGAACCCTGAAACTTTCCAGCCAGCGCGGACAAACTCCTACCGAAATTCCTGAACGACCAGATCACTGGTGGTCATTCCAGGTAACCTCTCGCAGCTAGAAAAAAAAAAAAGAAAAAAGGGGTCAGAGTAAAAATACAGTACTGTATTTTTACTCTGACCCCTTTTTTTGCTCTGACCCCTTTTTGAGTTTGCATTGGGCTGGGATTGCGCCGTTTCTGAGGAAATTTCGCTGAGTTTCCCTAAAACGGGACTATATTGCGACTAACAACCGGGAGTGCTACTTTCCGCTAAGCGTACTGCTCGAAGGAACCTCGACCGGGCCATCAACAGTTAGGCCCGGCTTCCAATAATAAATGGAGGTCCACATGAAAGCCCCCAACCGAAGAAGGCATTTGACTGCACTGCTTTCTGCTTGCCTCGTTGCACTCTCAACCCTGCTCAGCACCACGACCTATAGCCAGACTTACATATCCGATTCGGTAGACGGCCCGATCACCGGCCGCCCTATTCGCATACTGCAGACCAACTCCGCCGGTGACGATGTCTACGTCTTCGACCCCGCCACCATGGAGCAGGTTGGCTATATAGAAAACCTGCCCCATAACCACGGCGCCACGGTTCACGCTGATGGCACGTACTACTATTTCACCAACGAACATGATCACACGGTGGATGTGGTAGACACGCGTACATTCGAAGTCGTGGACCGCATCGAGTTGGCCAATGGGCCCCACAACCTGTCGGCCAGTATGAGCGCGCGCAAGATCTACGTTTCCATCATCCGTGAACCTCTGATCCAGGTGATCAGCATGGATACTCACGAGATCATCGCCAACATAGAAACCGGCGGCGGGGTACACAACACCTTCGTGACCCCGGATGGCAAAGTTGCCGTGGGCGGCATGATTGGTGCCAGTGAGATTATCGCTATCGACACCGCTACCGACGAAGTCTTGTGGGAACTCGAAATCCCCTACTCCCAGGACCCCTTTGTTGGTGGAGTGCGCCCCATTGCCTTTACCACCAATGACGACGGCTCTACCCGTTCCATGCTGGTAAATGTGGGAGGCTGGCATGGCTTCTGGGAATTCGACTGGGAAACCCGGGTAGTCATGAACAAAGTCAGCCCGCCGGAGGGATCCTGGGCCCGCTCCGATCAAACTGCTGATGGTATTCAGAGCGCCCCCAGCCATGGGGTCGTTGCCCTACCCGACCAGAGTCAGGTGTGGCATTCAAGCCGCGCCACGTCGCACATTTATGCCTACTCGTTTCCCGACTACGAATACCTGGGACGAGTCTACATCGGCAATCCCGCCTGGATCACCACCACACCAGACAGCCGTTACCTGTGGGTAGGCGTATCCGGCCACAACGAGACTGCCGTTGTGGATGTGCAGACCATGGAAGTCGTTAAACGTTTTCCGGTCGGGCAGGCTCCGAAGCGAATATTCACCGCCATCATGCCAGCAGACTGGGAAGGTGAAGCACAATGAACAGAGCACTTGGAGCCATACTTATTATCATCTTGCCCCTGACTCTGGCCGCTTGCAGCGAACAGGAATCATCGGCACCGCAAATATCAAATCAGGATACCAGCGCGAGCGTTGCACCTTACAAGGGCCTCGATTACGACACCTATGTCAGTAGCATCGAACCCATCTTCCTGCGACACCGCGGCGGCTTCGTGGGAACTGATACTTCCTGTGTCGCCTGCCACACCACCCAGGCCAACGCTCCCCTCGGCCTGCAGCCGGTCACAGAAGAAAACGGCAATGTATTCTGGACGGAAGAACAATCACGCCAGAACTTCGAAAATGTCACCATGCTGGTTAACCCCAGCGCTCCGGAAACCAGTCGCCTGCTATTGGCGCCGCTGGCGACAACAGCCGGAGGCGACCGCCATTCCGGCGGCAACTTTTGGAACTCCACGGACGACAGCGAATACCGCATCATCGCCGACTGGATCGCCGCCGGAGACCCCAATGCAGGAGCCGACCCCATCGTGGACGTGGACTTCGAGTTCTTCCGCAACTGCGTGCAGCCAATCTTCGTCAATCCCATCGACAATGCCATGCCCTGCATCGAATGCCATGCCGGGGAATTCGCTATCCCGCCACCTCCCAATAGCTACTGGACGGTAGATCAATCCCGACAATCCTTCGAATCCCTGGCCTACCTCATCGATCCCGGCCGCCCGGAGAGCAGTCGGTTCCTGCACAAACCCCTGCACCCCAATGCCGGAGGAGACCTCATGCATAACGGTGGCAGGAGATGGTTTTCACAGGACGACCCGGAACGACTGGCGCTGGCGGAATGGGTAAGAGGCAATGCCCGGGGCGATCAGTGCCCGGCACCCCTGCAATACCCCAACCCGCCCAGGTCCTGAGCGGGTGAGGCCAGTACATAAACAGAGAATGCCAGTACTCGCAGCAGCAGTACTGGCATTGCTAACTGCCTGCGCAGAATCCGACCAGCAGCAAGACTCGGCACCTTCCTCCACTCTCGATGGCATCTTCACAGCCGAGCAGGCCACCCGAGGCGAAGGCCTTTACAACACCCACTGCGTCAGATGCCACAGCATCCGGGAATTCTCGGGAGAGAACTATGCCTCAAACTGGCAAGGCACACCGCTAAGTGCCCTCTACCTGCGTATAGCCAACACCATGCCGCTGGATCAGCCCGGCAGCCTGGGAACTATTGAGGCCACGGCTATCACAGCCCATATACTGGCAACAAATAACATGCCGGCAGGGGGTGAAGTCTTGGGTGGGGATGTGGCCTGGATGAATGAAATTACCCTGGATTTACCACCAAACTCCCGATAAGGGCTGCTCTTTGAACAGCCGCCAGAACACGACAAATTTCAGGCAGGCGAAACGCTTCCTGGCCTAGTCAGAACTACCCTTCTCCGGCCTGAAGCTCTCTATTGATCAGGACGATTGAACCACTCCGCCTGTGGTAATGCCGGAGGAGGAAAAATACCCTGAACAATTGGACTTGCCACGAACGCATATTTTCCCTAATTAACCCTGCTAATCAGCCTAAAAACCAGTAAAATCCACAGCTTGCTAATGACTTTGACAGCATCTTGTTTTAGCATTTGGCCACGAAAGCCGTGTCAGAAGAAAAACGCATCACTTCTGCAAACGGCATGGGGCAAACCTACTACCATTTTTGGAGCAAACCAGTGAAATTAAGGCAGATTAAGCAATCTGGCGTAGCAGTCTGTGTGGCTGCGCTGACTCCGGCGGTCACTCTCGCCGTTGAACCTAACCCCATTGAGCTGGGTAACCTCCAGATCATCCCGACCCTCGGCATTTCTGCCACGGAAGACGACAATATCTTTCGCAACCAGTCCAACGAGTTCGAGTCGACTATTTATAACTACCGGCCCCGTATCCTCACCACGCTGGATAGCGGCCCGAATAACTTCACCCTCGATCTTGCCGCTGACAAGGGCGAATACGTCGAGACCGATGAAGACGACTATACCGACTGGAATGCCACCCTCGCTGCCCACGTCGAATTAAACGCGAGCAATGCCATCGATCTTAACTACCGCTTCAATGATGCTCACGAATTTCGCGGTACCGGTTTCTCCCAGGGTGACAATATTCCGGTTCTGCCTGACGAATATGAAGAAACCCGACTTGGTGGCATGTACACCATCGGCAACAACGAGTCTCTTGGGCGAATCGAGCTCACTATTGGCACTTATGAAAAGGACTACACTAATAACTTCGTCCTTACTCAATATCGTGAACGACAGGATGACAACTGGGGGGCCGCCTTCTACTGGAACCTGTCACCAAGAACTGCCCTGCTTCTGGAATACCGAAATAGGGAAGTAGAGTACGGTGCAACGCTTCCTGGCACAGAGGCTCTGGACAGTGAAGAAGAATACGTTTACGTGGGCATCGAGTGGGAAGCCACTGCGGCTACAACCGGTAGCCTTCGCGTCGGTCAGGGTGACAAGACTTTCAATGACCCAGGTCTACAGGACTCAGACGAGCCCAGTATCGAATTTGACCTCACGTGGAATCCGGTCGAGTACTCCACAATCATCTTCTACGCAAGCCAGAGGTTCGATGAAACTCAGGGTTTTGGTAGCGCCATTCAACGCGACACCCTCGGTGTCACCTGGAACCATGAGTGGTCTCCTCGTTTCAGTTCAGCGTTGAATATCAACAAGAGCCAGGAAGACCACCTCGGAAGCCTGCGTAACGACGACTACGACACCTATTCGCTGGGAATCACCTATTCTGCCGCTCGCTGGCTGGATGTAGGTCTGGACTTTGGCCGGGAAGACCGACAATCCAATGCGCCTGGCCTCACCATGGATCGTGGTTACGCCGCGATTCGACTCGAAGCTAGCCTATAATTAGCCTTATTCGGCGATTTTTTTACTCAAACCGCCTAATTCTGAGTAATATTATCAACTTAGCGCACCCGGGGACTTCCTCGGAGTGCGCTGTTGATGTCTCAATCTGAATCAGAACACATGGCACGCCTAAACAATCCATCCAACAGCCCTGGCCTATGGGCCAAATGGCTCGTTTCACGCTTAAACAGATGCTGCGCACTGCTGCTCTTCTGTGCGTCAACGCTGTTGGGCGCCAGCGCCTCGGCTCAGGAACAAGTCGAAAGTGCCACAGAAGATCTGTCCATCTCAGCAGCAGGCTATCGCCTGAATGCGGGCGACACTATTAATATCCGGGTGCTGGGCGAAGATGATCTGAGTCTGGAGATTGAAATCGGCGAATCCGGCAGCATTACCTACCCCTTACTGCGTGAAGTACTGGTGCGGGGCATGACCATCACCGAACTGGAAACCCGGATGACCCGCCGCCTGATCGATGAGGAATTCCTGATCGACCCTGATGTCTCCATCAACATTGTGGAGTACCGACCTTTCTATATCAGCGGTGAAGTGGAAGAACCCGGCTCTTACCCTTTCGAGCCAGGACTCACTTTACGTCGCGCCGTTAGCCTGGCAGGTGGATTTACGGAACGCGCCTCAAGAACACGAATTACTATACTCGATGATGACAACGAAGAAGTGGAAGCCGAAGAAGGCGGTGAACTGCTGGATATGCCCGTGAACCCGGGGTATACGATTACGGTAAATCAACGATTTTTCTAAGCCACGCTGACTACCGACTAGAAACTAGATATGAGCCGCCACCCACAGAACACATTCGATCAGGAGGTCTTCCTCGAAGAAGACAGCATCGACGTACGCCACTATTGGCGGGTGTTATTGCGCTTCAAGTGGGACATTATCGGCTTGGCCTCTGTAATTTCCATCGTAACAGCCCTGGTAGTAGTCAACATGGAGGATATTTACCGCTCCACCGCGTCCCTCATGATCGAGTCGCGCCAGGCACAGATTACTTCCATCGAAGAGATCTACGGCCTCGACCCCCAACAGAGCGAATACTATTCCACCCAGCACGAAATTCTGCGAAGTCGCGTCCTGGCTGAGCGGGTCATACGCGATATGAATCTGCTCACGCACCCGGAATTCATTCCAGAAGAAAACGAAGCAAGCAGTGGCTGGAGCTTGAGCGACATGTTGCCGGGGTTCCTTACTGGGAGCAGCACGAGAGAAAACAGCGAGGACAGGTCTGCAGTAGTTAGAGAGCAAAGACTGTTGGCTACTGTGCTTGGAAGATTTAGCGCTAGACTAACCGTTGAACCCATACGAAATACTCAGCTTGTTCGAATCCATTTCGAATCCGAGGATCCCGAATTAGCAGCGAATGTAGCGAACAATCTTGCAGAAGCCTATATAAACCAGAACATGGAGCAGCGACTCGCCGTCACCCAAAAAGCTAGCTCTTTCCTGAGTAATCGCCTCGAAGGGCTACGCGAAACTGTTGAAGCTGCCGAGCAACGCCTGCAGGATTTTCTGGACCAGGAGCAACTGGTGGAAATAGAAGGCGTCACCTCGCTAAACGTACAGCAACTGGACGAACTGAATTCACAGCTTGTGGAAGCGACTCGGGAACGCGCAGAAGCCGAGGCGATTTACCGCCAGGTAGAACCATTGAAAGGCCGCCCCGTGGATGACCTGCTCTCTTTCCCCGCCATTCTGAATCACGAATCGATTCAGCCTACACTCGAAGTGGTAGATGAAATCGATCAGGAAATAGCCGAACTGAGCAAGCGTTACGGTCGTCGCCATCCCAATATGATAGCCGTCATGTCCCGCAAAGATACTGCCCAGGCTAACCTCGAAAGGCAGGTGCGACAAGTTATCGGCACTATGGAGAACCAGTACCTGGCCAGCGTGGCAAATGAAGACGCAACAAGGGCCCGCCTTTCCGCCAGCCGCCAGGAACTGCAAGACATTAACCGCAAGAGTTTCACCCTGCAAGAGTTGGAGCGGGATGTGGAAACCAACCGTCAGCTCTACGATATGTTCTTCACCCGCGTAAGGGAAACCGACGAAACCAATGACTTCGAGGCAGCGAATGCCCTGGTCGTTGACCCTGCAGTACCTTCAATAAATCCCAGTAAACCCCGTCGCTCTCTAATCGTTCTGATTTCATTCGCGGCGTCGCTAATGCTCGGCATACTGCTGGCTTTCCTGAGAGATATGCTGGACAACACAGTCAAGACCCCTGATGATGTGGAAAGCAGACTCCACGCCACGATGCTGGGCTTGGTCGCCATGCAACCCATGAGCCGCTCTGAGAAGAAAAAAAACATGGCGCTATTGGGCGATGTGGAGAAATCGGATACCAGTTTTATAGAGTCCATACGCACTATCCGCACGGGCCTGACACTTTCTTCCCTCGATAACCCTTACAAGCTGATCGAAGTCACGTCGTCCGTACCCAACGAGGGCAAGACCACTGTTGCCCTCAACCTGGCAGCCATCATGGGACAGATGGGTAAGACGCTGCTCATTGATGCGGATCTGCGGAGACCTTCCCTGGCACGCTCAATCAATTTACCGCCGAACAGACCCGGCGTGACCAATGTGCTCGCAGGCACCGCGACGCTGAAGGATGCCATCCTGCATCACGACAATCTCGACATCGACATGCTCACCGCAGGCCAGCTCTCAACCAACCCGCTTGAGTTGATCGCTTCCAACAAGTACAAAGAGCTTCTTAAAAAACTCGGTGATCATTACGACTATGTAATTCTGGACACCCCACCCACCCAGGCTGTGAGCGATGCCCTGGTGATGGGCTCGATCGCGGATGCGGTTGTCTATGTCGTGAAAGCACACGCCACGTCGATCAATACCGTCAAACACGGACTGGGTCGCCTGAAATACGCCAACGCCAATGTAGTAGGTGTGGTACTCAATCAGGTGGATACCAAAAAGCAAAGCTATTACGGTGGCAATGAGTACTACGCTGGCTACTACGACAGCTACGGCTATTCCGGCAAGGCTTAAGCCATTTCCATTTTCCTGAGTCAAAGTAAACTCTGGCACTGCCATGATTGATATTCACTGTCATCTATTGCCTGGCATCGATGACGGCCCCGACACCCTGGAACAGGCACTGGAGCTCGCCCAACTCGCGGCAGACAATGGCATTACCCATGCCGTTGTAACCCCTCATATCCACCCCGGACGCTGGGAAAACAGCCGTCAGATCATTGAGGAGCACTGGACGCGATTCAAAGACGCGGTGGCAGCAGCCGCGATTCCCCTTCAGCTTGGTTTTGCTGCCGAAGTTCGCCTCAGCCCGGAAGTGCTGCAAATGGTAGCGAACGAACAGATACCTTTTCATGGAGAGGTAGAAGGCTACCAGATACTCTTGCTGGAGCTTCCCCACAGCCACGTACCCCCCGGTAGTGACAACCTGACCCGTTGGCTGCTGGACAGAAAGATTCGGCCCATGATCGCCCATCCGGAGCGCAACAAAGGCATCATGCGCAACCTGGATCAGCTTGAACCATTTGTAGAGCAAGGCTGTTTCTTTCAAGTGACAGCCGGGGCGGCTGCGGGCTTGTTTGGCGATCCTGCCCGGGAGACTGCCGAAGCGATATTAAGGCAAGGCTGTGTAACGGTGCTCGCATCCGACGCGCACAATCTGAATCACCGCCCTCCCCGCCTGGACCACGGCCGTGACGCAGCCGCAGCCATACTTGGCGAGGAAGCCGCGAATGCACTGGTCACCACGGCTCCGATGAGCATTGTGTCAAAACAGTTTGATTGAGCGACTACGAGGTTAATGTACCGCGCACCATGAGTTCTTCTTCGGTCATCCAGAAATCCGTCCTTATCCTGCTACTCATCGCCCTGGTATTCGGACTCTGGCAAGCACAATCGCGATTCCGTGCCGCTTTACTTTTCGAGCGTTCTCAGGAGTTGCAGGACGCCTGGACAGAATCTCCAGAGACTCTGACGGCGGATACCTGGCTGACAGCCGCCGAAGACCTTTACCGGGCGATCCAGACTGACAACAACGCCGAGTATTTGCATAAGTACGCCTTGCTACTGGACAGCGAGCGTACCCTGCTAGGAGAAGGAATCACGCCAGAACAGACCCAGCTAGCTCTGGCGCGCGCAATCGAGGCCCACACCCTGGGCGTCCAGGCACAACCCACACATCCAGTCGGCTGGGCTTATCTCGCCCGCGTTAAGGCCTTGGCTGGTCAGTTTGACGAAACATTCGATCTGGCATTGGAGAGAACCTACACACTCGGCCCCTGGAACAGGCAGAATCAGATTATGGTGGCGCAGTTAGCACAGTATTTCTGGTCATCCATGTCCCTTAATGGCCGTAACTACACCAGGAACATACTCGAGCTGGCTCTCTCAAACCCTGGCAACGACACCCCCATTCTCAATCTGCTACAGGGCAGCGAGCTATTGCTTAACCAGCTTTGCCCACAGATGGACCAGCGCAATCTGACCGATGCCGCTCAGGCTGCTTGCCAACCTGAATAGGAATCACATTCTTGGGTAGCCGCACCGGCGCGTTTCCTGACAAGCGTTGCGATTTTCGTTTCCAATTTTTAGAACACCTCAATCTAATTCCCGCCTGAATCCTCAACTACACTGATTATAAGGTTCGAGAAAATTTTCAGTCTCGAATGCATGCGTGTGCATGGATTTTCCAGGGGCGAGAGGTTCGGTTGATGAAGCCACTTAACAGCAGAGTTCTAAAAACAAATCGGCTTATAGCTGCGTGTACGGCAGTGCTGGCAAGTTTATTGGCGCTACCTGCCCTGTCAGTCATCACTATCGATGCAATGATCATCAATAGCGTGGAAAACCAATACGGTGGCAAGGCGGTAAAGCGCGTCGTGGACTGGGACGAGCTGATGCTGGAGAACAAGGAAATCTCCAATGAGGACAAACTCAAACGCGCCAACCGATTCTTCAACAAGATTCGCTACCGCACAGACTGGGATCACTGGGGTAAGGAAGATTACTGGGCTACCCCTCTTGAGATGCTGGGCACTAATCACGGCGATTGTGAGGACTACACCATCGCCAAATACTTTACCCTGCTGGCGCTGGGCATTCCCGACGAAGACCTGCGCATCACCTATGTAAACGCCATTGAACTCGGTCAGGCCCACATGGTGCTGACCTACTATGGCGAGAGCAAAACTGATCCATTGGTATTGGACAACATTGAATACTGGATTCAACCAGCGTCCAAACGCAGCGACCTGGAGCCAGTCTACAGCTTCAACGGTGCTGGCTTGTGGATGTCACAGGAAAGAAGTCGCAGCGATTTCTATAAAAACGGCGCGCAAGAAATCGAACAATGGGCGGCGATGTTAAACCGCCTTCCCGTAAACAACATGGATCCGGAATTCATGCTGGCCACTTCGAGTGGCGAGTAATCGCGGCACCGACATTGGAAGTTCGGCGACACAAGCACTAACCTGAAATCGGGCACTGTCATGTCTCTCTACAAACAACTCACCATCGCACTTTTTTCCATGTCAGTTCTGGCCATGGCGGCTACTTTCTGGATCAACTTCTCCAACACCCAGAACTTCCTGATCAACCAGATGCAGATTCAGACCGAGGACTCGGCAACCGCATTGGGCATCACCCTGCAACCCGACCTGGCCTCGAGAGACCTTTCTGGTATTGAAACAACAGTCAACGCCGTGTTCGACCGTGGATTTTACAGCCAGATCAAGGTGCAAGATGCCGACGGCATCGAACTGTTCTCCAAGGAACAACCGGTAGTGATAGACGGCGTACCAGCCTGGTTTACCAACCTGTTCAGGTTCGATACGCCCACAAGTTACAGGGAACTCTCTGCCGGCTGGGCCCTGGGTGGATTGATCACGGTGGCCGGGCATCCGGGTTATGCCTATGAACAGCTCTGGTCTGTGCTCTGGAGCAGCCTTGCCTGGTACGCAATCGGCGCAGTAATGCTCACGATTCTCGGCTATTTTGGCCTCCGTGCACTCCTGTCGCCCTTGAATGCCATAGTCACCCAGGCCCAGTCGATCATCCAGCGAAAATTTGGCGACCCGCTCCCGCTACCGCAGACCACCGAACTCAAAACCGTGGTCACCGCGATGAACCGAATGACCGAGAACGTGAAAACCACGTTTCAGGACCACAACAAAACAGCGAACTACCTGCGTGAACTTGCTTACAAAGACTCCCTCACAGGGCTGGGAAATCGACGCTACTTCGATGCCCACCTCGACAGCGCCCTGCCCCCCGCTGATGGTTTCTCGCAAGCAGCCCTGTTCCTCATTCAGCTACATGACTTCAAGGGCCTGAATAACAGAAAGGGCTATAAAGCCGGTGATCTCGCACTCACCTCCGTGGCAAAGATACTCAAGGCAAAAGCCAGGGGCCTCGAAGAGCATGTCATCTGCAGGCTCAATGGCGCCGACTTTGCGATCTACGCCAATGTGCTGAACGAAGAAAAAGCAGAGGCCATGGCAACCGACATATGCCATGAACTAAGCGCGCTGCATCAGTCCGATGTTGTGGATGTTCCCCATGTGGCCAATCTCGGCTTGCTGATTATCAACAGCACTATCGAGAAGAAATATATCCTGAGTCTGGCGGACGCAGCATTGAGGGAAGCACAGCAATCCGGAGAAAACTCCTGGCTGAGAATCGACACCCGGGACCACGAGAACTCGCAAGAATTCATCTTCAAATCAGACTGGCTGAGCCTGGTTTCCGCAGGCATAAAAAACGAAAACCTGGCGCTAAAAAGCCAGGAGGTCGTTTCAGCCAGAGAACCCCACGCTCTGCTGCATCGCGAAATATTCGCTCAACTGCTGGATGAAAACGGCAATGTGATCCCAGCCAGGGATTTCATTGCTGCTACAGAACAATTGAAGCTGACGACTGAACTCGACAAAGCCGTGGTGACCAAAACACTGCAAACTTTCGCCGCCAAACCAGAGTGGTCAAATTCCCCCATCTCCATCAACCTTTCAGTGAGTTCAGTAGAAGACCCTGAATTCGTCGCGTGGCTTGCAAACACACTGGATAGCAACAATTTCGCGATCTCACTGAAACTCGTCTTTGAATTCAGTGAAACTGCGGTTAGGGATCATCTGCAAGCCGTCAGGGAGTTCTCGAGTGTGGTCGCCTCCAGAGGACATGCCATCGCACTGGATCAGTTCGGAAAAGGCTTTTCAGACTTTGGTTATTTACGTTCTCTGCAGCCTGTGTATGTGAAAATTGATCGTATTTACACCGATACTGCAGCCAGTAACGAGGACACCAAGTTTTTCATTACCAGCTTGCGCCAGATCATGAACACCCTGGGCATCGGGATTATTGCGCAGCATGTAGAGACGAAAGTTCAGTGGGAGACCCTGGACGAATTGAGCATTGATGGTGTGCAGGGGTATGCCATTAGCAAGCCCGTTTAAAGCGATCTGAAGTCGCTAGTTTGGCAGGCCGGCCCAGTTGCGTTCGAGCATGTGGCAAGATGCACAAATGGCCTGCGAGACGTGTCTGGTCTCCGGAATCTCAACGTGTAGTTGGGACGGCCGCAACAAGCTTCCTTGATCCCCGGTTATGCGGTTTAGCCCTTTCTGCTCGAAACGGTTTAGTGAGTCACTGACACATTGCGAATTTGAGCCAGGTGACGCGGCACGCATTGGTCTCAGGCAATTCCAGCGTCCAAGAGGCTGAAAAAAATAGATGTCCCAAGTCATTCCTGTCAAAATTGCGCCCTGTTCAAGATTGAACAAGTGCTGAAATCTTGTGCGAATAGCTCAAGCTAACGAGTAGATTCTTGGATAGCAGGAATTAATTGCGAGACTGCCTGACACAAACAATAGATTCCCTCGGAAATTCGAGGAAACCGTAACCACTCACTCTCAGCCAAAATCCCCAAACCGAAGCCGCCAGATTGATGTCCAAGAATCCTCAGGAAGACACCAGATTTCGGGTACTACGCCTACTGCAAGCGAATCCCGAACTGAACCAGCGCCAAATCGCCGAGTCTTTAGGCATCAGCCTTGGCGGAGCAAATTACTGCCTTCGAGCGCTGGTGGATAAAGGGCTGGTAAAGATCAGGAATTTTCGCAAGAGCGGCAATAAAGTGGGTTACTCCTATCTACTCACTCCCAAAGGTATTGCCGAGAAAACCACGCTTGCCACGCGGTTCCTGAAAAGAAAGATGAGGGAATATGAAGCACTGGAAGCCGAAATTGCCTCTCTTGAAGATGAACTGGCGACAGTTTCAAGTTTCCCTCTAGCCCAGGAAGCGAAACGCTCATAAGGAAAGCAACAAGAGATGAATCAGCAGCAAAAAACCAGCAGACCCTATCAAGTCTGTAACAACTGCGTTATGGATACGACCGATTCCGCCATCACTTTCGATGCCAAAGGGGTTTGCGACCACTGCCAGACGTTCTACACAAAAATCAAACCTAACTGGCATACTGATGAGCGCGGCCGGGCAGAACTCGACAAGTTGGTGGCAAAAATAAAAGAGGCCGGCAAAGGCAATGATTTCGATTGCATTATCGGGGTCAGCGGCGGCATCGACAGTTCCTATCTGACATGGCTAGCCAAACATGAAATGGGCTTACGGCCACTGGTCTTCCATGTCGACGCCGGCTGGAATTCCCAGGAAGCAGTAAACAATATCGAGAAACTGATTGAGCATCTCGACCTCGACCTCTATACCCATGTTATCGATTGGGAAGAGATGCGCGATCTGCAACTTGCTTACTTCAAGTCTGGTGTTTCTCATATCGATACGCCCCAGGATCATGCGTTCTTCGCGACCATGTACAAGTTCGCGACCGAACATAAAGTCAATTACATACTCACCGGGGCCAACTACTCCACGGAGTGCATACGCAACCCACTCGAATGGATGTACTATCAATCGGACTCCATTCAATTACGGGACATTCACAATCAATTCGGCACGCGGCCGCTCGAAAAATTCCCTACAACTTCCATTCTGCGTCACAAGCTGTACCTACCCTATATCAAAGGCATCAAAGTCGTCCGCCCATTGAACTACATGCCATATCTGAAAGAAGAAGCCATAAAGCTTCTGAGCGAAGAAATTGGCTGGCAACCTTACCCGCAGAAGCATTTCGAATCACGCTTCACGCGCTTTTATGAAGGCTATTGGCTACCCACCAAGTTCGGCTATGACACCCGGCGCGTGCAGTTCTCCAGCCTGATAGTCACAGAGCAAATGACACGGGAAGAAGCACTGGAAAAACTGCAGGAACCCGCATACGACCCGGAAATGATTGAGCACGACTTCGAGTACATCGCAACGAAGCTTGGCATCACGGTTGAAGAGCTTCGTGGTTACCATGAGGCGCCGAACAAGACTTTCCGCGACTACAAGTCACAACAGACAATCTACGCACTAGGCGCACCGGTCATGCGCATGCTAGGCCTGGAACTCGGTGGCAAGCGATGATAGGAATTGTGGACTACGGTCTTGGGAATTTGCAGGCGTTTGCGAATATCTACAAACGCCTGAATATTCCTGCGACGCTGGCATCCACGCCCGAGGCATTAGAGCAAGCCGACCACTTGATTTTGCCGGGTGTAGGTTCTTTTGATTGGGCGATGCAGCGGCTTCAGGAATCTGGATTACGGCAGACCTTGGACAAGCAAGTGCTGGAAAAGGAAATCCCGGTACTCGGTATCTGTGTTGGTATGCAGATGATGGCCAGGTCCAGTGAAGAGGGAAACGAAGCGGGACTGGGCTGGATTGATGCTGAAGTTAAGCGTTTCGAGTTCATTTCCGACTCTGATCAGTTGATGCTGCCACATATGGGATGGAATGACGTAACAACCACTCAAGCCAATAAACTTTTCACCGGACTGGAAACCGACACGGTGTTTTACTTTCTTCACAGCTATTTTTTCTGTCCAGACAGGGAATCTGATGCAATTGCGACAGCCCACTACGGCGCAACGTTTGCCTGTGCCGTAGCAGCGAATAATTGCTATGGCGTCCAATTTCATCCAGAAAAAAGCCACGGCTGGGGTACGCAGCTATTGAAGAACTTCGCAGAGACCTGAGTATGCTAAGACCGCGCATAATTCCCTGCCTACTCGTCCACGACGGCGGGCTAGTAAAGACGAAAATGTTTGCCGATCCCACTTACGTTGGAGACCCGCTGAATACTGTACGAATTTTCAACGAGAAAGAAGTCGACGAGCTACTCGTAGTGGATATCGATGCAACCACTAAGGGAAAAGAACCCAATTATGAACTTATTTCTCAATTGGCGGCCGAGTGCCGAATGCCCCTTGCTTATGGAGGAGGTATTAAGAATGTCAAACAGATTGAACGCATCATAAGCCTGGGCGTTGAGAAAGTGACCATAGGTTCGGCAGCAGTTTCCAATCCTGAACTCATTTCCTCTGCCGCAACTAAAGTTGGAAATCAGAGTGTTGTGGTTGTTGCCGATGTTCGTGTTACTAGCAATGGCAGTTATCAGGTTTTCACTCACAATGGCAATGTGCACCATGAAATAACACCAATGGAACTCGCCACGATTGCCGAACATTCAGGAGCCGGTGAATTTATCATTAACAACATTGACCGAGATGGGCAAGGAAACGGTTATGACCTCAAACTTGTCAGAATGTGCCGTGACGCATGCAAGCTACCCATCACCGTTCTGGGCGGCGCCAATAGTCTGGATGACATAAAAGAACTTATTGATAACTTCCCTATCATTGGCGCTGCGGCTGGAAGCTTGTTCGTTTTTAAAGGTAAGTATAGAGCAGTACTAATTAATTACCCTGTCAGAGCCAACAAAAACCAACTTGCAACCCGTGCGAGCTTATCTCGTTAGCCCGCATGCCCGACAATACCAATACAACCGCGCCCGAAAGGACTGAAGTGAAACGCAATTATGAACATTTCATTATTCAGGGAAATGACTTCAAGGCTCGCTATTGGATGGAACCATTTGGTGAAAATACACACTTCTTCAGAACAGCAAATGAACTGATCAACGCGATAAAATTAAAAGGCAAGAAATGCCTCATATTCCGATACATGAATTCAGAAGAGAAGTTTTCAACTGACGTCAAATACACGGGCCTGCTCATAGCAATTGGGCTCTTTAAGCGATTCCTAAACATCGATCTCTATTGGATTATGCACAACATCGATAAAGAGACTGTCGACAAAAGACCTCTGTTAACAAAAATACGCAGGGGTACTATGAAGATTTCAGCCAAGAAGATTTTTGTAACAGACCCATATTTCAAAGAATTGCACTTTAAACATAACAAAAGAGTCGAAGCGATTACTTTCGGTGAGAAACGAGATGGCTCAATCAGTCGCGATAACCTGGAAAAAATTAAAAAGCTAAAAGATAGCTATGATCTGGTATCTCTGTGTGTTGGCGCGAAAGGCGAAAAATACACACATTTTAAGCGCTTGGCATATTTAACAGGCCTGGCCAACTCCAATGGCATTCGTCTCGCCTTCATATTGCCGGCCCACATTGCGTATCAGGAAGCCAACTCCATTTCCATCAACGAGCCAAATATCGACGAATCCGCAATTGCTCCATATGTTGATTTCGTATATCGAATCAACGATGACATCAGCATGCCATACACACTGTATGCCGCGAGCTGCGCCAGCATCCCAATCGTCACTTCGAAAGACTTTTTTACTTATAAGATCGTAGAAAGGTACGGTATAGGATTTGATGAAATAGACTATTTTTCTGCGACGAGCGACAGCATCTGCGAAGTAAAGAAAAACATGGGCCTATTCATCTCCAGATCAAACTGGGGAAGTTTAAGCGACCGTATTCAGCATTGATCATATTTCGATAAATACGTGAAGACAAAGATTGCTATTACCTCAGCCTGCATATTTGTCCTTGGGACAGCTCAGGCGTATCTCATCGCAAAGTTCATTCCAATTGATACTGCAGCAAGTTTTTTCTACCTTCAGTCGTTCGTACTATTCTCCGTTACTGTTGGAAGCTCGACAATAATGGTTAAAAACTACGCGAAGACCCAGGAAGATGAGATCTCTTTCAATTTGCTATACCCACTGTATCAGATGCTGGTTACGCTTTTGCTAATCCTATTCTCTGCCGTATATCTATATATTTCTGTTGAAACAGATCTGACTGTCATCGCTATCATAATTGTTACAACGTTGCTAAACGCAAATTCAAGTATCATTAGTTTTCTGCGACTCTATGAGAAAACGTTTGTCACCGTACAAGAGCTTCGTATCGCAGTTTTGTGCCTAAAACTATTCCTGATGCTCGTTTTACCTCTAGATGAAATTTCTCTCATTAGCCTGTTGCTGATATTCCTTTTAGCAGATTGCATTACAACCACAGCGCTTCTCTATTTCATGCATAGAATAAAAGGAAGTTTCAAATATGACTACCGCCTGAAGGACGCTTCATATGCCGCGCTAATATGGGGAAGCTGTAATGCCATGTTCAGAAACATGCCTAGACTCATGGTATTTTTCATAGCGGAGCGCTTTTACGGCCCTCAATCGCTAATTGACCTTCGCATATTTTTACTAGCCAGGGAGAATCTGGCAAGCATGATGAGCATCCTGAACCTGGTTTTTTATAGGGAGATATTTCATCACAACAGATTCCTGATTTTTTCATTGATGTTTTTGACAGGGATAGTTTTTCAAATTGGGTATGTAGCTGTAATGAATCTTGCTGGCTTAAGCATGGTAATAACAATGGAGGTAATACTGTTCTATGCTTCAGTGAGCTCTAACTACGGCATGGTCCAGCAGCATTGGGGTCTAATAAAAGACAACAGGGAGATAGTTCAGTTTGTAGTCAATGCTATTGCTGTAGTCTGCATGGCCATTGTTGCAATTGTTGCGATCAGCCAAGATCTATCACTCAATATCCTGACCTATCTCACCGTTTTCTATGGCATGTGGTTTGTATTGATAGGCTTTTCTGCATCAACTAAAAATAGCGCATCAAAAATACAGGATAAATAGAATTACAAGTTGTCACTTGTAGATACAGGTGTTTATGATGTTTTCCCAGGTGTCTCAGGAGCTTTTTTAACACCGTAATTTCGGAACCCGGGGCGTACTCGAGAAGTTGTCGACTGCCACGAACTACTTGAACATGGCCTTGTCAATTTAACGACACATCATTATGCGCAACATAAGCCAATCAGGAGAGGTCAATATTGGTCATTTGTCATTCAGTGGATTTCAATTGCATCCTGATTTAGTTACACGCGGGGTGGGCAATGTTGCCCGAACCTTGCTAGTTAAACACACTGACCATTTGAAGCAACTTGATTGGCATTTGGAATATCACATATGAAGAAAGTTGTAGTCATAGGAGCGGGAAAACGAGTCATAAATAATATCCTTCCGGCTTTGATACATGGGCGAGAGTTATTCGAAGTCGTCGGTATTTACGCCAGATCATGCAGAACTATTGCAATAGGCAAGCACACATTCAATGTAGAAAAATTCGGCAAAGAAGCAAAAGATGGCATTAAGGACTGTGACACTATCATTGTCTGCGTTAGTGCATCTCAAGTTCCTACAATACTCAATGCAGTAAGCCAAATGGGAGGAGCCAATAAAGAGCTGTTCATCGATACACCCGTTCTGGTAGGGCGAGATATAAGGAAAGCCAAAATCATTGATTTGTTTAGTAGCGTTTATGTACTTGAAGATTGGCTCGGACTCGCTCCGATCACAGCAATCAAGGAAATTGTCAAAAATGGAGGAGTTGGAAAAGTGGAATACAATATATTTCACCACTCCGGCTACCGTAATCACGCGCTTGCAGCGATAAGAAGCCTCACAAATTCAACCTGTCTAAGAAATATTGCACTGCAGAGAATGAATGCAAACGTACTCGAATTTAACATGGTTGACTCATCGGGAAGCAGAACAAGGCTCTTGGAGCCCAGAAATTATGAGGATGGCAAGATACTTATAGTTGGCGAAACCGGAAGCATTTCAAACTACGAGCTGCAAATGCCCAATAACTATTTTGTAAAGACTTCTCTCGACGGCAACAAACTCACTACGGAATGTAACTCACAGAAACATCAGATAAGCATATCATCATCTTTCTGCGACCAGCTCGTAGAGCACCTTAGTGACGGCAACAACCTAATGAACTTCCTTAAGGTACAGTCTTTGCTGGATTTGTTAAAAGCACCCTCAAACTGCAATAACGAACTAGTCTATACCAGCGACGAAGCAATATACGACAAATTCATGATTGACAGGGCGTGTCGCCATGGCCGTTTCTTTGATGTCGCTGTAGGCCAAACTTCGATAGTCAAATTAATACTGAAATTATTGCGTAAGTGATCATGAATTTGCGAATTGAGCGCGGCAGTTACATGACATGCAAGCTATAGACCCTACCAACAAGCGCTACGATGTTTGTGTCTGCGGGTCCGGCCCCGCTGGAAGCATTCTGGCCGTCGAATTAGTTCGCCTGGGATTGGATGTAATCATCCTGGAATATGGCGGCTCTTCAAATGGGAGCTCGCTAGAGTCTGTTGCCAACACAGAAAACGTACAGGGCGAGAAAAGCCCGCTCTTTAATTTCGCAAGAGAACTCGGCGGTTCCTCAAACCTCTGGTCTGGAAGAACTTCCTTCTTCGAAAGAGTAGATTTTGAGCTAAATGAGTGGCCAGTAGACTTTGATGATCTGAGAAACGATCTAGAAGATGCAAAGAACATCCTTGGGATGCATGAAATTGACCTCGATCAGCTATATCGCCTTTTTTCCAATAGCCAGCTTGAACCGTTACTCCAACGCCCGTTTGGACTAAAGCCGTTTGTCATGCAACATCATTCAAAGCCGTTTAACGCAAAAGAATATCTCCTGAAAAATGCATCAGAACATTTATCGATAGCCCTAAATTCCTATGTTACACATGTAATTGAAAATGATCATGGCAGAATAACTGGCGTGTCATTCAAATGCCTAAGGACAAATCAAAAGAAGGAAATTTCCGCAGATGCTGTCGTCCTGGCGACGGGAGGGCTTGATGTCCCCAGGATACTACTCAAGTCTTCTTTAAGTGCACTCAAAAATTGCGATTCCATCGGTAGATATTTCTCAACACATCCTAAATTCTACGTTGGCGAGATCGAGTTAAAGCGCAAAATCCGGGCTAAAAATGCTTTGATCGGAGACCAGCTTCAAAATGGCCAATACATCCGATTCGGCCTAGGATTTGACTCAGAATACCTGCTCAATAAGAATTTACTGAACCACTACGTTCAGGTAGCGCCACAAATTGAGGCCTTCTCCACGGACACGCTGGATAGGATAAGCAATGAGAGTCGAATGATATCATTCTTGTATCGCAGGGGAGGACTGATGAAAAATTTTGTAGTTTCCATTGGAAAGTACGTGTTTATGTTTAGTCAGCGTTTAGCCTCGAAATTTGGTTACTATTCTAAATTCTCACTGAAGTTGCATTGTGATCAGTTTCCATCGAACGAAAACACAGTTTTCCTATCGAAAGATAAGGATATATCAGGAGAATATAAGGTTGAAATAAGCTGGAAGTTCAGTAAAGAAGATACTGAAAACGTACGTCAGTTCTTGTATAGCCTAAAAGAGGAAATAGAACGGGCAAACGTCGGAAAATTAATCTTAAATGATGAGATTCATGAAGGAAGCTGGACAATGATTGGCTTACACTCACATTTCTTGGGTACTACCCGTATGGGGAAAGACGCATCCAACTCG
Organism: uncultured Pseudohongiella sp.; assembly: GCA_965227635.1. Lineage (GTDB taxonomy): Bacteria > Pseudomonadota > Gammaproteobacteria > Pseudomonadales > Pseudohongiellaceae > UBA9145. The sequence goes on from OZ245763.1 coordinate 413,371, forward strand.
GTTACTGATAGTTTTGGCAAAGTTCACGGGTATGAGAATTTGTATATTTCGGGGCCTTCACTTTTTCCAGGTTATGGATATTCAAATCCTTTTCTACCTATCGCAGCGTTTGCATTGAGAATTGCACGAAAAATTGCGGGCTCAATACCGAGCAATAAACCTAACTCGACACAACCCGATCAATGATGCTCACAAACTCCTATCTCTAGTATAGCCAGGCAAGAATAGATAAATGTATCGGAAAAGTAATTCAATCGTGCGAAACGCCAACGCTGTCACACAGAATCGCGTTCTTTTTCTGCTCACGCTATCTACTATGTGGGTTATATATGTACTGAGCCGTGCAGCGGGCGGCCTGGAATTGATATCAGACGAATACTTCTACATGTACGAAGATGTAAATTCCCAGTACAAGAGGAGAATTTTTACTTATCTGGTGCAGTATTTTGGAAATTTCGAAACCGCCTGGCTGATGACGACATCTTTGAACATTTCAGCAGTATTGGTGAGTTTCGTCATACTATCTAGGATTTATTTCAACAATAACCTAGTCACATTTGCACAGCTTCTATATTTTCCAGCAATAGCTAGCTTCGTGTTTCGAGACAGTTTGATTATTCTCTTGATTGTGGCTCTGACGGCTGTTGCATTTTCCAGAGATAGAAAACTACTCATATACGCTAGCCCACTCATTCTTATCCTGTATGATTTTAGACCGCATTTCGCCGCATTTTTCGTCGCGTCTTTGATGGCCGCATACTTCATAGAAAGAGTTAAGAGCAATACGGTAATCGTAGCGCTCGTAGCAATTGCCAGCGTATCCGCACTCTCAATGGCAGCGTTGATCGGAGATAGTTTCAACGTATATGGAATCACTCTAAGCGAATATCTTCAGTCGCGCTCCGACCGCTATGAACAATCATACTCTCCAACCAATACAATACTAGCGTTCATACGCCATTATTTCGCACCCATTCCCACTTCCCTGCTTGAAAGAATAGCTTATGGTGGAGAAGCTGGAATTTCAGTGGAAAGCCAGTACGGGGCACTGGATGATGCCTATCGAATGCTCTACAAATCAGTGTTTTACTTTGTATTCGCATATTTGCTAATTCGATGGAAGTTGGTGGTGCAGGTGATTGATCGATGGAGATTTGAATCCGGGTTCCTTATAGCCTTCTCACTTGCGAATGCTATGCTCTACACAGCATTTAATTTTGGAGGGGGCCACGAGCGCGTAAAGGTGGTCAGCACCTTTTTCCTTTTCTACCTTTTTGCAGGCGTTATTCATTTAAGACGTGAACGCAAATCATTGAGCTACACAAGTCAATGAGTCATACAAATAGCGAATCTCGAAGAGAAACCGGGGACAAAAAACCTCTCATAGTTTATTTCGTTAGAACCAATACCATGCAAAATGAGGCTCGGGTGGCCAGACTTTTTCGGGCACTCAGTAGCGCTAATTGCAACTGTGTAGCCTATGGCGTAGTTAAGCACAGAGGCGACTTTGACTACGCATATACTGAATACGTCGCATCGGCCGACAGGATTACAAACTTCCCGTTGAGAATTATTGTAAAATTTTTCGAAGTACAGCGAGTAGTTTGGCGCGCAGCACGTTCTGAGTACAAGAGCGCGGATATTATCATCATTGCAAATCACGAGTTTTTACCGGTTGGAATTTTACTTCGTCTATTTGGAAAAAAGCGCGTTGTTGTTGACTTACACGAACATTACTATGAAAAGCTATTCCATTGGCATTGGTGGAGTAATCTTTTTTTCACTAGAATATTTTCTGGTGTTATTTTCGCCAACAGAAAAAGAGCGGAAGATTTTATGGGGGAAAGCGGCGACTATTCAAAAGTTACTGTAGCCAGAAATTTTCCCGATGCTAGCTCAGGTGACGTTCTAACTCCGGCGTATTCAAACAATAGCAAGTTTCAGGTAGCCATAGTCGGAGGTGCGGTACCTGGCCGGTATGTTAGAGAATCAATTAGGGCCCTAGACCAACTTTCACTGGCGAACAAAATTGAGATACATACTTTTGGACCCGAAGTGAAAGAACCAACCAGCTACGTAAATCTTAAGGAACATGGGATGTTCAAACATTGGGAAATAGAAAGCTTATTGGAAGACATCGACGGCTCACTAGTTTTCTACGACCCATCCACTAATGGAAATAATCGCTTATGCGAACCCAATCGCTTTTTTCAGGCTTACAACCTTGGAAAAATTATTTTTACGTTTGATCATCCAAGTATTTCTGAATTCTTTGACAAATACTGCAGAATTATTAGCCAGACGTCTTTTGCCGATCAGTTATGCGAACAGGTCGTAGCAGCTGCAAACGCCAAAGAAAAGAGCTTCCCAATAACTTCTACCGATATAATGGGAGCTGAACGCAGACGACTATTGACTTATGACGATGGTCTTGAAAACCTTGAAAACCTCACTATCTTTGAATGAGCTCAATCTCCATGATGCCAGTTCGTTTGAGGTACTATAATTGTACTATTTAGCCAAACTTGTAAAAAAGCTGCACTTTAAAGCAGTTAAGCAATCAGAGATACACGCAACTTCAAAAGTTGAAGCCGGTAGTGAAGTGTACAACTCCACAATGGGGAAACATTCATTCTGCGGCTACCATTGTAAGATCGTAAACTGCGATATAGGCTCATTTTGCTCTATTGCTGATTACGTCAGCATTGGTGGCGGCATGCATCCGGTAAATTGGCTGTCTACATCACCGGCGTTCTACGAAGGTCGCGACAGTATAAAAGCCAAGTTCTCCAGCCACCCTAGACAGTCACCTCAACGCGTATCAATTGGTCATGACGTATGGATTGGAGAGCGAGCGCTAATCAAACAAGGTGTAACAATCGGAACAGGCGCCGTAATAGGCATGGGGAGTGTCGTAACTAAAAACGTACCTCCATATACTATTGTAGGGGGCGTCCCTGCTGTAGAAATACGCAAACGCTTCGATGACAACGAATTGACCGAAAGCCTTTTGGAGAGTAAATGGTGGGAAATGGATGAGGTTAAGCTGCAAGAGTATGCGGATCTTGCCACAGATCCCAAGATGTTTCTAAGGCAGATAAAGCACAAATAATTATTCTACTGCGCACAAACTATATAGAAGCTGAAAAATTCGACTCGACGGATTTCAACGTTAGCATTCACGATATCTTACAGATTTGAAGATGCGTCCAAAAGCAAGAGATGAAGAAGAAAATTCTATTTTGTTACGTTCAATTCCACCATTACAGAATTCCCATCTGGGAAGAACTTTCCAAGAGCTATGATGTTACTGTTTTGCACGGAAGCGCCCCCCAAGAGGATGAAGAATTCAGTTTTCGTGAGATATCTTCACCTCCTCTAAAATTCTGGCGCTTCCGCTATCAACCGAAATTGTTACGCGAGGTGATCTTTGGAAAATACGATGCTGTTATATTTCTCTTCGATCTGGCGTGGCTGTCTCATTTTCTGGGTTTCTTGTTCTGCCGTAAGTCGGCTCGTCGTATTACCTGGGGCTTCTGGGAAACGAAAACCGATTTCGCCAACAAAACGCGGGTTTGGATTTCAAAACGCGCAGATGGCAACGTTTTCTATGCCTCTGGTGCTGCAAGATATTTTCTCAGTAAGGGATTAGACCCTCAGAAGATCTGGATTGCACGAAATTCGGTCAAAGTTTATCCCGCCGAGCGCGACACTTCAGCAACTCGAAGAACAATACTATTCCTTGGATCATTCAATACACGGAAAGAAAACGATGTGACAATCGCTGCCTTCAATATGGCTTGCGAAAGCATTCCGCCTGATATAAAGCTGGTATTAGTTGGCGATGGTCCAGCAAAGACTGAAGCAATGAACTTTGCCGACACACTCCCCAATCGCGGTCGCATTGAATTTCATCCCGGCACTATTGATGAACTGACGATTCGAACTTTTTATGCCCAAGCTTTGGCCTCTATTTCATTTGGACAAGCCGGGCTTTCTGTTTTGCAAAGCTTCGGCCACGGCGTTCCATTCATCACCAAACAGAATGCCATTTCGGGTGGAGAGATAGAAAATATTATTTCAGGCAAAACCGGTTTGTTATGCGAACCGAACCAAGACGCTTTGTGCAATTTGCTCATTGACTTGTGCAATAATCCTGAAGTGGCAGAGTTGTTAGGTAATCAGGCACTTGAGTACTACAAAAATTATTGCTCAGCGGAAAAAATGGCTGCCGGTTTTTCAGAATCAGTTGAAGATATACACCTCACAACAGAACGAATTACGTGAGGTTCTGGGCAACCAACTCTAGTGATAGTATGGCTGACCGAGTCAGAGGCCTAATGTGAAACAAATACTCCAATCCCTTAAAACTGGCGCCACAGACATCGCCGATGTCCCCGTACCGAAGGCAACCCGCGGCCAGTTGCTAATCCAAACCTCGCACACTCTGGTTTCAGCTGGGACCGAGAGAATGCTGGTGGAATTCGGCAAGGCCAACTGGCTCGACAAGGCCCGGCAGCAACCCGACAAAGTGCGTATGGTGCTGGACAAGATCAAGACTGATGGCCTGAAACCCACTGTCGAAGCTGTCTTCAACAAGCTGGACCAGCCCCTGCCCCTTGGATATTGCAATGTAGGCAAAGTCGCGGGCCTGGGTGCGGGTGTGCATGGTTTTGCCGAGGGTGAGCGAGTGATTAGCAATGGCAAACACGCGGAAGTTGTCGCCGCGCCAATTAATCTCTGCGCTGCCGTTCCTGATGAAGTATCCGATGAGGAAGCGGCATTTACCGTTCTGGGAGCCATCGCCTTGCAGGGTATTCGCCTGGTTCAGCCGACCCTCGGTGAAGCTGTCGCCGTAACCGGCCTGGGACTTGTTGGGCTGATGACCGTGCAACTGCTGCGTGCCCATGGTTGCCGTGTGCTGGGATTGGACTTTGACGCCGACAAATTGGCACTAGCTAAACAGTTCGGCGCAGAAGTCGTAGATCTGAAGGCTGGCCAGGATCCTGTGAAGGTCGCGGAGGCTTTCTCCCGCGGTCGAGGCGTTGATGCAGTAATCGTGACCGCAGCTACCAAGAGTAGCGAACCCATGCATCAGGCGGCGTTGATGAGCAGGAAACGTGGTCGCATCGTGCTTGTCGGTGTCACCGGACTTGAATTGTCCCGCGCCGATTTTTTCGAGAAAGAACTCACCTTCCAGGTTTCCTGTTCTTACGGCCCAGGTCGCTACGATCCGGCTTATGAAGAAAAAGGCCAGGACTATCCAATAGGATTTGTACGCTGGACTGAGCAGCGTAATTTCGAGGCCGTGCTGGACATGATGGCCGACGGTCGATTGGATGTGAAACCGCTGATCTCACACCGCTTTACAATAGATGAAGCAGAGCAAGCCTATGATTTGGTGGGCGGTTCAGGTCCATCACTGGGTATTTTGCTTACTTATCCTGGGATAGCAATAGAGTCAGAGTCGAGGACAGTCGCCCTTGATTCTCAATCCACTGCACCAGCGAAAGCAGGGAAGGTTTCCGTAAGTTTTGTTGGTTCGGGCAACTATGCGACAGCCGTACTGATACCCGCTTTCAAAGAAGCAGGCGCACACTTGCATAGTGTAGCTTCCAGTGCGGGCGTAAGTGGCGTACATGCAGGGCGTAAATTTGACTTCGATGAAACTACCACTGACAGTGATCGCATCATCGCTGACGAGGGCACCGATGCAGTCGTGATCACAACGCGTCACGATAGCCATGCGTCCTTTGTATTACAGGCCTTGAAGGCCGGCAAACATATTTTTGTAGAAAAGCCCTTGTGCCTGACTTTGAGCGAATTGAACGAAATCGAGAACACCTATCTCAAGACTCAACGCCAACCTGAATCAGGGCGCAGCAGCAAGCGACTGATGATGGTGGGATTTAATCGCCGCTTTGCGCCCCAGGTGCAGAAAATCAAGCAATTGCTGGAAAGCGTAAGCGGACCAAAATCTTTCATCATGACAGTCAATGCTGGAGCAATACCAGAAGACCACTGGACGCAAGATATGGAAGTGGGCGGCGGGCGTATTATCGGCGAAGCTTGTCACTTCGTGGATCTGCTCCGTTTTCTGGCAAATAGCCCGATTTCAGACTGGAGCCGGGTGACAATGGAGTCCAACACAGAAGACACGGCTTCTATCAATTTGCTATTCACCGATGGCTCAATCGGCACAATCCATTATTTTGCCAATGGCCCTAAATCCTTCCCCAAAGAACGCCTGGAAGTATTCGCACAGGGCCGCGTGTTGCAACTCGACAATTACCGCAAGCTAACTGGCTTCGGTTGGCCCGGGTTCAAGAAAATGAATCTATGGCAGCAAGACAAAGGTCAAAGCGCCTGCGCAAGGGCTTTCATCGAGGCTATTTCAAGTAGCGGACTAACGCCAATTCCTGAAGCCGAGTTGTTCGAGGTTAGCCGCGTTGCCATTGCGTTGGCTGGTAATTAGTGAATGAGCAAAATGACCGCGTGGCTGGACCAAAAACTCTACCCTAATTTCGAAAGAAACTGGGATGACCAGATATTTCGCGAGACCATCCTTAGCCAAATCAGGCCGGAAATGGAGTTATTGGACCTTGGCGCCGGAGCAGGCATTGTTGAACAAATGAATTTTCGTGGGGAAGCTGCCAGGATTTGTGGGGTTGATCTTGACCCACGCGTCGCGCAAAACGTCTTTCTCGATGAAGGCCGGGTATCGGATGCGGGAGAAATTCCCTATCCCGACAACAGTTTTGATTTGGTGTTTAGTGACAACGTGCTGGAGCATCTGGCGGAACCTGAAAAAGTGTTTGCCGAGGTCGCACGCGTTTTGAAATCCGGTGGCGTATTCATGTTCAAGACGCCTAACAAATGGCACTACATGCCTACTATTGCGCGATTGACTCCCCACCGCTTTCACCAATACATCAATCGCAAACGTGGGCGTGAAGAAGAGGATACCTTCCCTACACTCTATCGGGCGAATACCAAAGGCGATGTCACCCAGCTAGCCAAGCAATCCGGCTTTGAAGTAATTCAGATAGACCGAATAGAGGGGCGTCCCGAATACCTGCGCATCACCCCCCTAACCTACTTGCTTGGCGCTTTATATGAACGATTGGTAAACGCCTTCTCCTTGTTTGCGCCGTTTCGGGTGCTATTAATCGGCTCGCTGAGAAAGAACTAGAGATGACAGCACTTATAGACATTATCGCCGGCGCCCGCCCCAACTTTATGAAGATCGCGCCCATTGTCCATGCGCTTCAGGCGCGGGAGAAACAAGGTGGCAAACTGCGATTTCGGCTCGTACATACTGGCCAGCACTACGATCCCAGGCTTTCCGGTGCATTCTTCGAACAACTGGGAATTCCAGAGCCAGATGAAAACCTGGAAGTCGGGTCCGGCACCCAGGCGGAACAAACCGCCGCTATTATGATTCGCTACGAGCAGTTACTACTGCAGCAAACAAGTGAGCTTTGCCTGGTAGTGGGCGATGTGACGTCGACAATGGCTTGTGCCATAGCCGCACAAAAACTCGGCGTACCCGTCGCCCATGTGGAGGCTGGCATCCGCTCCGATGACTGGACCATGCCTGAAGAAATCAATCGGCTGGTGACTGACTCCATCACCAATTGGTTCTTTACCACCAGCGAAGTGGCAAACAAGAACTTGCGCAACAGCGGCATCGAAGACAAGCGCATCTTCTTCGTTGGCAACACCATGATCGATACCCTGACGGCAAACCTGGACCGCTTACAGGCACCAACCTTCTGGAGTGAGCTCGGCCTCAAAGCAGGTAACTATTTTGTAGTGACACTGCACAGGCCGGCCAACGTGGACGCACTCGACGGATTCGCCGCCTTGCTGACCACGATCGGAGAAGCTACCCGCGACTTACCGGTTATCTTTCCCGTGCACCCTCGAACCGCCAAGACCATGCGCGAGATGGAGGCTGTGCCTGAAAACATCAAGTTGGTCGATCCGCAACCCTATCTGGAATTCAACTACCTGGTAAAAAACGCCAAAGCGGTGATAACTGATTCCGGCGGTATTACCGAAGAAACCACGGTGATGGGCGTACCTTGCATGACACTGCGTGACAACACCGAACGTCCTGAAACAGTAACAATCGGCACCAATGAACTGCTCGGTACCGACCCTGCCGCATTAAAACCAGCCCTTGACATGTTGTTTGCCGGCCAGTGGAAGCAAGGTACTATTCCAGAGAAATGGGACGGCAAGACAGCCCAGCGTATCGTTGCCCACCTGGAGGAGCTGCTCTGCGTCTGAGTACCCTCTCACTCTATTGGCACACGCTGCGTTATCTGCAGCCTGTGCAATTCTATGGCCGGCTCTGGTTTAGATACCAGCGTCCCAGGCCTGATCTTGCTTCCGCTCCCGAACTCAGCACACCCGAAGGTCCCTGGCAGCCCCCTGCACGGCTTTTGCCCTCTATGACCGGTCCCCGTGAATTCGTTTTCCTTAACGAGCCCGGACAGCTGGATGAACTGGGATGGGATGGATCACAACGTGAGAAGCTGTGGCGCTACAATCAACACTACTTCCACGACCTCAACGCCATCGACGCCACAGCGCGTCAAACATGGCACAGCGCGCTTATAGAAGACTGGCTGGAGAATAATCCACCAGGATCAGGAAGCGGATGGGAGCCCTACCCACTCTCATTGCGCACGGTGAATTGGATCAAATGGTCCCTCGCGGGTTCCACCCTCTCAACAACTGCACTGCACAGCCTTGCCATTCAGGCGCGCTGGCTGATGAAGCGACTCGAGTATCACCTGCTGGGCAATCATCTCTTTACCAATGCCAAGGCGCTGGTCTTTGCCGGTTTGTTTTTTCAGGGAAAGGAAGCTGATGCCTGGCTGTCAAAAGGTATGCAACTATTGGCAAGAGAAATGCCTGAACAGATTCTCCCTGATGGAGGGCACTTCGAACTCAGCACCATGTACCATGCACTGGCGCTGGAGGATATGCTGGATCTTGTTAATATCACAACAGTATTTGCAGCCAGACTAAACACTACGCAAAAATCCCAGATTGCCGATTGGCGGCAGTATGCCCATAGTATGGTTGGTTGGCTCCAGAACCTGTGCCACCCCGATGGCGACATCAGCTTTTTCAACGATGCAGCATTCAATATTGCCTGCAGCCCGACTGAACTGTTGGCATATGCACAGCGATTGCTGCTTTCTCTCCCCTCCCCAACCGAACACCCTTTAGTGAGACTGCAAGACTCCGGATATATAAGGCTGGCACATGGCCGAGCCCTGGCTTTGTTGGACACTGCCGCGGTTGGCCCAGACTATCTTCCCGGACATGCCCATGCCGACACACTCAGTTTTGAGTTTTCCCTGGATCAACAGCGCGTGTTAGTGAACCCGGGCACCTCCTGCTACGGGGTTAGCGAAGAGCGGCTGCGACAACGGGGTACGGCGGCCCATAATAGCGTTGTTATAAACGGCCAGAACTCTTCCGAAGTGTGGGGTGGATTCAGGGTAGCCCGCAGGGCGTATCCAGTGGAGCTACAGGCCGAATACAATGCCGATAAAAAACTGACCCGGGTAAGCTGCGCACACAACGGTTACGCAAGACTGGCCGGGAATCCAGTACACCATCGAAACTGGGAAATGAGCAAAGGTGAATTGATTATTGAGGATCTGGTTGAAGGTCGGCATGATTTCGCGGAAGCCAGATTTCATTTTCACCCTGATGTGGAAGTTGTGCTCAGTGAAAACGAACAAGCCGGCACGGTGCTACTGCCGAATGGTACTGAAATGACATGGCGCGTTGCGCAGGGTGAAGCCCGACTGGAATCCAGCACCTGGCATCCGCGATTTGGGGTTTCGGTGCCGAATCGATGCCTTACAATTAAACTGCTCGATGGCAAAAGCCAGCTACGGCTAGTCTGGCCGGAATCTTCAGCCTGATCCTCGCCCCTGAATCATGCATATTCTTTTTCTAAGCGACAATTTTCCGCCCGAGGTAAATGCACCTGCCAGCAGGACGTTCGAGCATTGCCGTGAATGGGTAAAAGCCGGGCACCAGGTAACAGTGGTCACCGGGGCGCCTAACTTTCCCAAGGGAGAAGTGTTTGAAGGTTACCGAAACCGATTGTGGCAAACGGAAACCCTGTCAGGCATTCGCGTCATACGCGTATGGACTTATATCACAGCGAATGAAGGCTTCGCCAAGCGCACCCTGGATTACCTGAGCTTCATGGTTACCAGTTTTCTGGCCAGCCTGTTTATACGCCGCGTGGATATCGTAGTGGGCACGTCACCCCAATTCTTCACCGCCTGTGCTGCCTACGCGGTAAGTGTGGCGAAATGGATTCCCTGGGTCTTCGAACTGCGCGACTTGTGGCCAGAATCAATCCGTGCGGTGGGAGCCATGAAGGAGTCGAAGGCGCTGGATTCCCTGGAGAAAGTCGAGCTGTTCCTGTATCGCAGAGCGAATGCCGTGGTGTCAGTTACCAACGCCTTTCGCGATAACCTGATCAAACGCGGCATCAATGGCGACAAGATTCATGTGATTACCAATGGAGTAGACAGCGAGCGTTTCCAGCCACGAGAGAAAGATTCTGATCTATTGGCATCACTGAATCTGCAAGACAAATTCGTCGCTGGGTATATCGGCACTCATGGTATGGCCCACGCACTCGAGACCTTGCTTGATGCAGCGGAAAAACTAAGGTCGCATCCCAACGGCGACCACTATCGCATCCTGTTGTTGGGAGACGGTGCCCGCAAGCGTGAACTCGTCGAACAGGCACATTCGCGAGGTCTGGATAATGTAATTTTCATAGACTCGGTCTCCAAGGATGAGGTAGTCCGCTACTGGTCGATCCTCGATGTCTCCATTATACACTTGCGAAAGACTGAACTGTTTACCACGGTGATCCCTTCTAAATTATTCGAGTGCATGGGAATGGGCATACCCGTGTTGCACGGCGTAAAGGGTGAGTCTGCAGAAATAGTAGAACGCGAAGGAGTCGGTATCGTCTTTGAGCCGGAGAATGCTGAAATGCTTTGCGACAGCTTGACTAGCCTGGCGGATGACCCGGCGCGCTTCGAGCAGTACCAGAGACAGGGATGCTCTGCGGCTCAGAACTACGATAGAAAAAAATTAGCTTTAGAAATGTTGTCAGTGCTTCAACGCCTCACCCATTGATAAACAGCGCAAATAATAATGACTACCCCCCGAAGGAAACACTCTGAAATTCAAATATGTTCATACCAGATTCCATTCGAAGTGAAAATAACTGTAGATCATTTTCACCACTAAAGGACACGTTAAGTATCACTTCCAAAAATATCCCTACTGAAAACCTTTTCTTTAACGTCGGCAATTTCTGCAGTGATACGATTCGCCACTATCAAATCACTCTCTCCTTTAAAATTACCAAGGTTTTTCTCAACCTTCGAACCAAAAAAACTCTCCATTTCCATTTCCGGTTCATAAACTACTACTTCAATCCCTTTCGCCTTGATTCTCTTCATTACTCCCTGAATCGCAGACGCTCGCCAGTTATCGGACCCTGACTTCATCGCAAGTCTATAAATCCCTACTCTGCGAGGTCCTTTCTCAATGATGGAATCCGCAATAAAATCTTTCCTTACCCTGTTAGCGTTCACTATTGCTTCTATAAGCACACTGGGCACATCCTGATAGTTCGCCAAGAGTTGTTTCGTATCCTTCGGCAAACAGTAACCTCCATAACCAAACGAAGGATTATTGTAGTGATCCCCAATACGAGGATCTTTGCACACACCTTTGATTATCTGTTCTGTATTTAGACCATGTTTAATTGCATAAGTATCCAACTCATTGAAATACGCTACACGCATTGCCAAATAGGTATTGGAAAACAATTTTATTGCCTCTGCTTCCGTCGAGTCGGTTAGCAATACATCTATATTTTCCTTCTTAGCTCCTTGTTGTAGCAATTCAGCAAAAAGCCTGGCTCTGCTACTTTTTTCACCCACGATTATTCTCGAAGGGTATAGATTGTCATAAAGGGCAAGCCCTTCTCTGAGAAATTCCGGAGAAAAAATTATATTGTCAGCCGCAAATTTAGCCCTAATACTTTTAGTGAAGCCAACTGGAACCGTAGATTTAATAATTATCAGAGAATTAGGATTTGTTTTTAGTACGCTACTGACGACACTGTCTACGCTAGAGGTATCAAAATAATTTTCCGCCGGATCATAGTCAGTGGGTGTAGCGACAATTACCAGATCAGCATGCTTGATCGCATTTTTTTCATTTGAAGTGGCGACCAAGTCGAGGTTTTCATTTGAAAGATAGGCCTGAGCTTCAACATCCAAAACTGGCGAAATTTTTCGGTTTAGTTTTTCAACTTTCTCGGGATCCAAATCCAGTGCAACCACACTATTATGCTGAGCCAGCAAAATAGCATTGGAAAGCCCTACGTATCCTATGCCGACAACCGCTATTCTGTAGCTTTTTTCTTTCTTCATAACATTTTTGTTATTTTAATGATCGAACTAACAAATCCTTTAAACCTTCTGAACCACAGCAGGCCACTCAACTCAAGTTCAATGAGAGAGAATCCAATAGTTGATGAGATTCTAAAATTGCGCCTCGTTTCCACTGCTATTTTTGGATGACGCTCAGCGATTGCCTCGATAACTAGTCGATTGTGAATCTGCGTGTACTTTGACTGGTCTTACCAATGATAAAATTTTTTGCCTGCAAGTAATGAGTGCCGGAGAGTATACATCCCGTTAACACAGTCCCGCATAGAAGTTGTAACCACTCAGCTTCACCTCTAAGGAATACTCCCAACAACCCAAAGCCAACTATGCACACATAGATGGTTTTGACGACCATCCACTTCGACAAATTTAGGGAAAGTAAGACGTGGTGCAAATGCCGATTATCGGGATCCGACAGTTTATGGCCTTTCAACAGTCGCCTGATCATTACCGAAACGGTATCCATGATAGGCAGGCAGATAAGCAAAGCCAAAGTAATAGGCTGAATAGTTCCTGGTACTGCCCGCCCATCGAACATCAGCAATACGGACAAGGAGCTCAATACGAATCCTAAGGTTATAGATCCAGCATCCCCCATAAATGTTTTCGCCGGAGATATATTAAAATAGAGGAATCCTAAGATGCTCCCCATGAATGCTATAACCATATAGGCCACTTCACTGTGTTCAGCTAACAGCGCGAAGTAAAGCAAAAAAGCCAGGGCGATCAGGGTTATTCCACCAGCCAATCCATCAAGTCCATCGCTCAGGTTAATGGCATTCATCACTGCCACAATAGAAAAAACAGTGAAAAGCAACGCAAAGGGGCCTGTTTCCAGATTGCCTATTCCGAACAAGTCACCGAAATAGCGAATGGAAACCCCGCTAATCAGGACAAAAAGGGTCGCGGCAGCAATTTGGCCAGCCATTTTCATGCGCGGGCTGATCTCCCAGACATCGTCGGCAGCGCCGACCATCAGGGTGAGAAGTGTTCCCGCGAGAAAGCCAAGCAAAATCCTGTCAATGGGAAGGAATAGCACTATGGCAAGCAGTGCCGACAGCACAAAGGCCAGCCCGCCGATACGAGGTGTCAGCCTGATATGGGTTTTTCGGGAATCTGGCTTATCAACGATCCCATAGCGAAGCGCCATGCGGATATTCAGCGGCATGCTGAGCACAGTAGCGACTAATGCCACAGAAAATAGAAGAATTAGACTCTGTAAATCCACTTTTTAGTCTCTAGACCTGGATTTTAGGGACGTCGGGTGCATCCTACTGGAATTGCAGGGGAATACAATTTGAGTATAGCTCTAAATATCTCGCGGCGGAGCCTTTCAAAGGTAACTGGGTCGAGCCTGAAAAGGCGTTAAAACGGGTAATTCCAGCCAGTTCAGCAGGCTCTTAATGCCCGGAGAATGCCCCACCGAGCCCCTTTGCTGGATAGGGTGCTACAGGCTTCCTCGCTCAACGCGAAGATTTTCTTCGCTGGTGATCTTCCACCCGTCTCCGGTATTCATCAGTTCCAGTTCCTTGTAGGTGCGATCACTGTAGCCGGGGCGCTCGTAAACCAGGGTGAAACGGGTGGTGGCGATTTGCTGGCCTGCCAGCAGCTCACCAATCTCGATCAATTCAAAATCCAGCAAGCGGATACGGATGTATTCCGGGCCTTCGATGCGGATACGGCGATCTGCCATCCAGGCCTGTCGGTTATCAAAACCGGGAGCGATATAGCCCTCAGAGTAGAAATCGAAATAGGCATCCGCAATTTGCGCTGCCCAGGCGCCGCCCCAGAGTGAGATCGTGTCCCTGAGTTGCTTCTCGAGGGTGGGCGCTAGCAGATCATCTTCAGTGCGATCTCCGTCGAGCTGCGCGTTGCTCGACGCGACTACGAGGATGCACAATGCAACTACGACGGATTGTAGCCATCTGTACATATTGAACATTTAGTTATCCAGGCTATCTCTCTTCTAACATTCGACTAGTATTCGCAACAAAGGTGACTCGCCACACTGCTTTACAGAACGACCCTTCATTGTGAATAACCAGCCTCCGTATGACTGGTTCGCTTGCGCCTGGCGCCTCCACCGCGCTCAAGCGACTTGGACAACAGCGCTAAAGCCAGTAACAGTACAAACAACAGTGCATTCGCCGGCATTTGCAGATTAAAGTCTACAAATGAATGAATAAGAATACTAACGGTTCCCATCATTGCCCCGAAACCGATACCCCGAAAAAGCTGGGTTCTGCGCTTGGCCATAGCGCTCGCTGCCTTAAACAGGGAATAAAGGACCAATATCGCAAGAGGCACATACCCTACCCAGCCGAACTCAACGAGGAATTCCAGATAGTCATTAACGGCGAAATCTACCATTCGTGCTGCGCGTACATCGTCGTAACGTTGAAAGGTTTGCAAGTAGGTCCCCGCGCCGGAACCGAATAGTTGATAGTCTGGTAGCATAGTGAGCGTATCGCGTATCACTTCATCTCGCATTTCCGTTTCAGTTGAAGTCGACTGCATTCGTTCAGCAACCTGATCAAGGCCGAACCATTGGCTGACAATCAGAACATCCACAAGAATGAGACTTGTGAACAAGATAATTGCCCCTTTGTGAATCTTGCGCTGCAAGATCATGAACAGCACACCACACAGGGGCAGGCTCAGGAAAAAGGCGGAATTACCCATGCGCGAACGGGACATCACAAGGGCAATGACCATAATTGCGAGAAACAGGCGCAAGCGCATCTTGGGACCCAATAGCGTATCGATACTATCGACGAAAAAATCTCTCCAGGATCGATCGTTTCGACTTGAGCTTAGTGTGCCCACCAACAGCCCAATCCCTAATGCCAGACACATCTCAAGGTAACCAGCAAAATGATTACGAATCATGAAAGTGCCTGTTGCACTGCCCGGGTTGTTGTCCTGCCCGGAGAAAAACAAATAATCAATGTCAGTTAAGACAACAAAACTCCCGTATAACGCCTGAAACACCCCACAAAACACCACGGTAGTAATCAACACCCGCGCCCGCTTTCCCGAATCCACCAGTAACAGAGTCATCACAAAAAACAACCAGAGCGACCAACTCAGTAGCGCCTCCTGGCGAGTAGCATTGGGCTCAAGACTAATCGTGTACAACTCCAAGCCGGCCACCCGCTGAATCTCAGCCCCCACAGGCGAGAGGCTGGTAATGAACTCAGGCGACATGGGAATGGTCTGCAGGGTGATCCACAGGGGCACCAGGAAGAACACCCCCACAGGAAACCAGTGGTGCTTCAGGGGGGCGATGAAATCCCTGTTGCCCAGTAACAGGCTCAGCACCATCACCGCCGCGAGTCCCATGATGAGCAGGTTCATCAGGTTGCTGGACCAGCCGTAGTAGCTGGCATAAGGCAGTGGTGTCCAAACCAGAATGGCCAGATAGGCAACAAAGAAGCGATTGGAGAACAGGGGGGCTTTTGTGGGCATAGGGTTGACGGCGTGCTCTGCAGGCTCAAGGAGCAGGTCTCGGGTTTACTCGCTTACCTACTGCTAGATCCTATCGAAATCCTGATTTTAACCTATCCAGCAAACCGGCTGCTTCTTGATTGCGTGTAGACGCCTGGATCGAAGTTAGCGGCCTCGGGGAGCATTGATGCCGAGAACAACACTGTCGATTTTTGGTTCATTGAGCTTGCGCGCCTCTGCCTGCAGGCGGGCCTACACTGTTAAACTGGAAATCTCACCCAAAGAAAAAGCCCGGTCACTTTTCAATGGCCGGGCTTTCTGCTGTTAGTCGCATGTTTCTGCGGAACCTATATTCGGACGTGGGAAACTTTCCCTGATAAACCGAACTCAATGGCAACTAGAAAAGGTGCAGCGTGCCGCTAAACGGTGGTGGTATCACTGGTGTTATTGGTGATGACACGTTGCTACCTGGGGTGATTACTACGACAGGTGTTTGCGTAGTGACCGCAGCCTGATTAAGAAGCGGACCGGAACTGCCAGTGGCTCCACCCAAATTGGTTATTGGATTGAATACTGGAACCTGACCGGTTGCACCCGGTGCCAGGTTGTTTGTCCTCTGCTGCAGAACTCCTGCAAGGCCAGAGCCAGCGCCGATACCCCCACCCTGATTTTGCTGGGAATTGAGCGGACCGGCAGACGGCAGAGTACCCGCCAGGTAGCTGCCGGTCGCTGCGACCTGACCCGGCGTAGGATTACTTCGGTTTGCAGTCACCGCACTGGTAATCTGCGCACGAGCAGCTGCAGGCTGCGCATTAACCACATTAGTAGTCACAGTGTTGGACACAGCGCTTCGCCCAACAGCATCCAGCGCCACAGCGGCTACTGATAATACCTGCGTGGCTATGTCTGCGACACCCGGACTATCAGCGATCACGGCGTTAACGGCGGCCTCAATCTGAGCTTCCGTCGCGCTTTCAAATGTTGTGCCTGTGGGCAGGGCGTTAAGTACGTTAGCCAGCAATTGGTCGTTATTCACGGTCGCCGTCTGGCCGCCCTGTAAATTAATATTACTAGACTGTATGCCTACCATCCCCTGCGCGTTGGCCTGGCTGGCAAACAGGGCGCTGAGCATGAATAAACCTGCGACGAGCTTTAAGCGAACTAGCATGGGTTTGACCCTCGAATACTTTTGCAAGAAATCAATAAAATTCTTTAAATACAACGAGTTGTGAGCTACGTAAGGCTCTCGCTTCGTTGCTTTTCCGACCCTGAAACGCTGCACTGCAACGTCAACTCTGGCCTAATCGATTCGAATACACGAACCTGCACGTAGGGTAATCGAATACCCCTTTTTTAGCAATGGATTCAGGGTCTGCAGCGGGCAATTCAGGAGCATTTCCCAAGCCCGGAAAGCGCTGAAAAAAGAAACCGGTGGGAGTCATTTTTAAGCAAAAATCACTCAAAAATGGCTACCTCCACCCCCGATTTTGCATCTAGGCGTGCCTTAGCTGGTCCTGAGTCCACAATGCCAGCGCAGTACCAGCGAGGGGCAACAGCCCTGCACTATGCTGCAAAACTGCCTTGGCCAGGGAAGCGCCTTCCTCTAATCCCCCGTAAACCGTGAGATCGAGTGAATTGAAGGCCATCAGTAGTAGCCCCACCATGAGCAGAATGAGGGACTGCGACCCAGTGAGAACCCGGTCTCTGGCCAGTTTGGGCAGGATGGCAATAGCGGCCAGAATGATGATCCCTGCGAAAAGCCAGCTATGGACTCTGCCCAGGGTCTGGGCAGCGGTGACGAATTCATTGCCTTCAGTGGTCGCCACCAGAAACGCAAGTTGCAGGAGAAGATAGATAGAGAGTCCAGCGAAGGCCTTTGTCATAAACCGGGGCTTGATGGCAAACCAGGTAATGAAGATGCTGTAGAGAACAGACAGTATGTAGCCAAAGCACAGGAACAGCACAATCTGCAGCGTGCTGTAGATCAAGCCATTTGATGTGATTGAGTCGAGTCGTTGCAGAAACTGTGCTTGCACGGTGGCGAAATCTTCCAACAGCAGCGGGCCAAGCAGGGCGATAGAGAGGAATGCCGCGAGACCTGCTACCAGCAGACATAACATGGCCATGCCGAGCCGGATGCGCACGATCTTTGCTGTACTCAGCGGAAGCGTCCGCTCCAGGGTACTGGTGTTTGCCGCGCCATTGACATAGCTCACACCAAACACGGTAGCCAGATGGGCCACGAAAACACTGCAGAAAAAGATGAAGGCGAAGCCCTGCACAGCGTCCAGATCGATCGGGTCATCCCAGAAGCCGCGCAGGTCGGTGAGCATCAGGACGACAGCCACGAGTGTTCCAATCAGACTACCCAGCGCAGCACCGGCGAGAGGCCCTCGGAATTGTCGCTGATACCATGCCCAGGCAGCGCTACCCGATGAGCTCGGACAGGTCGTTTTGAATAGACGCAGCGTGAAGGGATAGAAAATGGGGTTCTTTGCCCCCTCAGAAACGGCGAAGAACAGACTGTCGCCGTGGCGCTGACGGCCGATGCCCACGAACATCAGATAGGAAGCAGCGATTATCAGCAGGATGGGCACAAGCAGACTGTTCAAGCTGCCAGCGACGAACTCTCCACTGCCGGGATCGAAGCTGAACTCCGGTATTAGCAGGTCGAGATAAAACAGCGCGAGCAGGCCAATCCACAGACTGAATGACTCCCAGATATTGGTGCTACCCCAACTGATGGCGACCACAATGAACAGGTACTCCAGCACCATGAAATGAATCAGGGCGTGGGGCATGGGGTGCGAAAACACCGTGCTTAATATACCTGTGGCTATCAGGAATACCCCGTAAAGCACGGCACCCAGAAACAGAAATGGAATCAGCACCAGGCGCAGGCTGCTAATGGGGAACGCAAATTCCATGCGCAAGGGAAAGCTGACGCTGTTGGGATTATTGCCGGGGCCTCCAAGACTGTTGGAGGCCAGCGGCACAATGATGAAAACCCCCAGACCAGCGCAGACAATAATGGTGTTGATCTCAACCTGATCGCTCTGATCGGGATTGAAATACAGGATCATGAGCGTGGCTAAACCTACTATGGCCAAAAACACCAGCAGCACCGGCAAGCGAATACGCTGCCAGCAGAGCCAGATC
The DNA here is from genome assembly GCA_965227635.1 of uncultured Pseudohongiella sp. Lineage (GTDB taxonomy): Bacteria > Pseudomonadota > Gammaproteobacteria > Pseudomonadales > Pseudohongiellaceae > UBA9145. The sequence goes on from OZ245763.1 coordinate 432,501, forward strand.
AGGGCAGCTGTCGAGCTGTTCATGACGCGCTGGCTCCTTTACCGCTATCGTTGCCTGACTTTGTTACTGGCTCAATTCGCCCTACCCTTGCGATAAAAATTTCCTCCAGGCTGGCGTTACGTGTGGACACCAGTTCGCCTTGAATAGTCTCGAGTGATGCCATCAATTGATCAGGTGAACTGCTGTGAACGACATTCCAGGAACGCCCTTCGCCGCTGGTTCTTAACACGTCGGAAATCGGAGGTAGCGTAGTTTGCACTTCGTTGAATCGCAGCTCGGACACATGATGGGACTGACCCAGTATTTCCAGCGGCTGGTCCATCAGTATTCTGCCCTGCTGGATCATAATCACGTGGTCGGAAAGCCGCTCCACCTCTTCCAGCAAATGAGATGAGAACAACACAGTGCGCCCCTCTTCCGAGATTGTTCGCACAACGGCATTGAGAATGTCCTTGCGCACGATGGCATCGAGGCCGCTGGAAGGTTCATCGAGAACCAGCAGATCTGGCTTATGCGCCACGGCACCGATCAGGGCAACCTGGGCGCGCATACCCCGGGACAGGTCGGCGATCTTCTTGTTGCCATCCAGAGAGAAGGTATTCAGCAGCTCATTGGCATAATCGCTGTCCCAGCCGGGATAGAACGCATGCACGAAGTCGCAGAATTCAGTGATGGTCATCCAGTCCGGAATATCACGCTGTTCTGACAGATAGCCGATATGCGCCAGCGCGTCTTCCGGGTCACGCACCGGATCTTTGCCAAACACCCGCACTGAGCCCGACTGGCAGCGCAACAAGCCCATAATGTGTTTGATCAGGGTAGTCTTGCCCGCACCATTGGCACCGACCAACCCATAGACAACTCCTCGTTCCAGGTTCAGGTTGATATCCGTAAGCGCCTCGGTGGAACCGAACTGACGACTGAGATGATTGATCTCAACCACCGGATTATTCGAAAGATGACTCATTGTGGGCCTCCGTCATGTTCAGTGCCTTTGTCCATCGCGTCCCTGCGCTCCGCTATCAGTTTGTCCAGATCCTGTTCATTGAATTTCAGTTGATGGGCCTCGGCCAACAAGGCATCGATGCGCTGGCGAATAATGCGCAAGCGCTCCTGATCAGCCAGGGTCACTGCCTCGTCGGCAATATAGGTACCCGCCCCACGCCGCTTGAAGATCACGCCCTGGTTTTCCAGTTCCTGATAGGCCTTCACCACGGTATTGGGTGTGACGCTGATGGCGAGTGCCAGGGTACGCACTGGCGAAATCTCTTCACCCGGTTGCAGGATGCCAGAAGCCACCATGTATCGAATCTGGTTGGCAATCTGGCGATAGATGGGCACACCATCCTTGAGATTAATGTTGATATTCATGCGATCTGGGGCCTGGCCATGGCTTGGTACTCATTGCTTGCGTTTCACTGTATCAGCATTGTGATACAATTTATGAAATTGTCAAGCACCTGAATTTGGTGATCTTCAAAAGGTTCATCGCGCTTTTCCGGGAACTGTTGGCTAGCTGTGATTCAGTAACCTGTTCAGTTGAGGCTTCCTTGAACCGAGGCCGTACCGGACAGAAGGGGCTTGTTCTGTAGTGAAGGCACCCTGGGAGCCTCTGAACCAAGTGGCACAGCGCACTCTCTAGGCTCAATTTCCCGAAATTCAGAGATGAACTTTTACTTAGGGATTGCATCAGACGGGAGTTGCGCTTAGCTTCACTGAGAGAGTTTCCTGCACCTGCTTAGCCATACCGAAGCCAATGACCAACAAGAAAAACGAACTGGCGGCGCGCACCCGCAAACTGATCAAGGCCGGAGAAGGCTCCATCCCTCACATGTACCTCGACACCGTGGGCAAAGTGACCATCGGTGTGGGCAATATGCTGCGTAATGCCGAGGCAGCCACCCGACTGCCCTTCATCGTAAAAGAAACAGGCGACAAAGCCAGCGAAGACGAGATCATTTCTGAATATGAGCGAGTCGCTAAACTCAAGCCTGGTCTCACGGCACGCAGCTACAAGCAGCACACAAAACTGGTTCTCACTGCTGAAGCAATTGACGCCTTGCTGGATAAACGGCTATCGCGTTTTAAATCACGCTTGCGAAAGGATTTCGCAGGGTTCGATTCATTTCCAGCAGAGGCTCAACTGGGCCTGATCGACATGGCATTCAATCTTGGTAATCACGGGCTGGTTAGCAAATTCCCTTCATTCACCAAAGCCGCCAGATCGCAAGACTGGAAGCTTTGCGCAAGGGAATGCAAACGAAAACAAGTTCAGAAATCCAGAAATAGCGAAGTCAGGGCGTTATTCCTGGCCTGCCTCAAAGAGGCTAATGACGCGCGATAGCACTTCTGCAAACCGCACTTTGCAAATGTATCTCTGGGTTGGCACATTACTCTGGATCGCTAAGGCGCAATTTGCACCAGCTATGGAAAAACCAGTCGCTGGTGGGAGCTAGCTTAAAAGTGACAAGTGCCGCTGCCTCTCCGACCTTCTCAATCACAGGTTTCGTAGCAATCACGGCACTACCGTCGCCGCCCTGGCATCAAGGAGTTGCAACTGCACAGGCGATTCACTTACTAACTGCAATTCAACATAGTACAGAACCCCATCCACATCGACCGCCGACAGCGCCAGTACGCCATTTTCCGGATTGAAGGTATTGCTGTCCGGCACCTCTACCATGATTGATCGCTTGTCAAAGCCATTGAGCTGGAACAGGATCGTCGGGGTGCTCTGAATCAGCTCCAATTCCAGATCAAAGTGATCGGCGCCCAGCAGCATGGCTGGCACGCTCAGAAACCCGGCATTGAATTCGGAAAGCACAGGCACCAGCCTGTCGCCGCTTTGCTCGTCGACAAGCGGGTTCCTGTCCGCCAGAAATTCCTGCAGGTTCGTGAACCCATCGTTATCAGAATCCAGTGTCGCGTCATTCCCGCGCAGCGGGTCGAGACCATTGGCGAGTTCCCAGCTATCGCTAATGCCATCGTCATCGGTATCACCGTTGTTCGCGGCTGTACCCGCCTGGAATTCTTCAAGATTGCTGAGACCATCGCCATCCAGGTCGGCGGCGGCATCATTGCTGAAGCTGTCGAGCCCGTTGGCTGCTTCGAAGGCATCGTAGATGCCATCGCCATCGAGATCCGTGCTGTCGGCCAGGATGGTAGTGAGCGTATAGCCGAGATAGTACTCCCGGGTGGAATCAGAACTGGTCAGGGAAACCACGTTGAAGTCATCATCCAGGTCCACCAATGTGCTGCCTTCATTCCGGGCAGTAACGGTCATGGTAAGACCCTGCCCCGGAGACAGTGAGCCCACGTCACAGGAAACTTCATTGTTTATGATGGTGCAACTGGCACTTCCCGAGTCAATTGACTGAATACTCAAAGCGGCGGGCACTTCGTGATTGCTCGTGACACCCTCAGCGGTGACACCTGCGAAATCACCTTCCGGCGCCAGGTTGACCAACTCCACGGTGTAAGTGATCTCTTCACTTACGGCAACTTCCTGCGCAGAGGGCGACACTCCCATGGCCAGAGCAGCGCGCGGTGACACGATGATGACTTCTGTCTGGCAATCCTGACGCCCATAGAAATCGATCAGGCAAACCTGCACACTTCTGGAACCTTCGCTGGTGTAAGTATGACTCGCTGTTAACAGGCCTTCGCCACCCGGCTCAAATGGCGGCAGTACAGAGACTTCTTCGCTGCCATTGGCCGATTGGACGCCGTCGCCCCAGTCGATAAATGAGTAGATCGTGCGTTCATTCTGAAACAGGTCATCACTGAAATTTACAACCAGGCTGGTGCTAAAACCGATTGCGGCCGTATCGGCGGTGATACTGAGAATTTCCGGGCTATCGTTTTCACTTTCAACCTCGACGCTGACCGTGGCGGGCTCAGAACTCAACACCCCATCACTGGCAACATAGGTAAAACTGTCGGCGCCATTGAAATCCGGCTCAGGAATATAGGTAAATGAACTTCCGCCTCCCACGACCGTGCCGTTCTGAGGTTGCTCAAGCACGCTGAAGCTCAGGCTATCCAGCGGATTGATGTCGTCGGTTCCGATGACGCCATCCGGGTCGTCGCCACTCAGCTGGAAGTCGATAGTGTTGTCTTCGAGGCCGCTGATTTGTCGGTCCATCACCATGGGCGCTCGAAAATTTCGCGAGACACTCACATTCACGGCGACAGGTTCACTGGTGGCGAGGCCATCGCTTACGGTATAGGTAAAGCTATCGGTAGCACTGTGGAAATTGAAATCAGAAACATAGGTGACGGTAGCAGAATCATCGGTGACATTACTGAATGGGGAGGTCTTGAAGACATGGACGAAGCTCTCCGCCTTGTCCACGATAAAAAACTGGCTTGAGTTCACCGAGACTGTGCGTGGACTATCGAAGTTGCCCAGAATAAACCCCGGCTCGGCGCCCTGATTGATACCGGTGCCCGTGGAGACCGCTTCTCCAACAAAACCGCCATCCGGCGCGAAGCGTTGAATGCGATCGTTTGCGTAGTCCGCCACGTAGAGGATGTCATTGGGGTCGAGAGCAATATGTTGCGGCTGGTTGAACTGGCCCTGTTCGGCACCGGCGGAATTACTAAAGAAACAGGTTTCATCGGTGCAGCTATAGCCCTTGGACCGACCCAGGTCTTCATCACAGGCATTATTGGTACTGGAATCACAGCGGCCTAGCCAGCCAATGTAATCACCCGCTTCGAACTGCCCTTCGGCGTTGTATCCGGAAGGTTCAAACTTGTGAATATGGTCGGAGCATTGATCGGTAATGTAGAGATTGCTGGCGGAATCCACTTCCATGGTGAAGCCCGATCGAGACCCGCCCGCTGAACAGGCTTGCAGAAACTGCTCACCATTCTTTAAGGCACCGAGATAGTCACTCTCCCCGTTGTTGCTGCTGATATCGAACGCGTAGATGCGACGCTTGTCGGTTACGTAGGCGATATCCTGGGCACTGTCTACCCGGGCGTAAACGAGATTATTGGGGTCGATGCCCGGCGCTGAGCCGTAGTTAAACTTCCAGCTTGTATCGCATTGTGTGCTGTTGGTGCCAAAATCGGTGGAGCAACGACGAAGAAAAAGGTCAGTACTGGAACCTGAACCGACGCTGCTGATGAAATAGATATTGCCATCTCTATCCAGTACAAATTGCTGGAGGGTATCGTCGCTGACATCGGTCTGACCCAGATAATTGCCGTCCTTGTCCCACTTCGACACACGCTCGTTGGTTCTGCCGCGGCGGTTACCCTGGTCGCAGGTCCAGTAGTAGTCGAAAATGAACTGAGTGCCATCATCGGTGACGTGCATATAGACAGGTTCAAATACAAAGTCCCACGGGACGTTCTCCGGTTCACAGTAATTATCGTAAACGTAGGCACTTCTCGGAGAAGCTGTCAGAAATCCTTCCCCGAAAGGCCCTTCTGGCTGGGTTCGGTAGTCTTCAATGAAGAAGGGGTAAAGCGGCGCAATGAATTCACCATTCTGAGGCTGGGTTTCAATCGCAAAGCCAAGCGGGTCGGGCACGCCGTCTATAATGTCCTCATCAGTGCCACTCAAAACAATCTCAACCGGAGCCGCGGTGAGCGTGCTGGCAGTTTTGGCATGGGCGAAGGGTGTGGAGTTGGCACCCACTGGCTTTACCGTAATCAATTGATTGGCAGTACTGGTATTGTTTGCATCGTCCGTAGCCGACCATAGCACTTCTGTGCGGGAATTCACTGGGAAGAAATCCGGGACATCGTTGCTGACATCGGGCTGGGAATCTGCAAGATCCACCACCTTGGGCACTCCCAGACTGACTGAGCCTGAGTCCAGTCCAGACGACGTTGTCTCCAGAACGATTCCTGAAGGCGGCACCAGAATCGGAGCCTGGGTATCTGAAATTACGACTGTCTGGCGCAATGTCGCCGAGTTGCTGCCACCTTGCGGGCTTGGACCCAGATCCTGCACAGTCCAGTTAAGTTCTGTCGTTCCCAGTTCAAACAGGAATGGCGCGTCATTGCTCAGTGAATAGGCGCGGCCGCAGGGATCGCTGGCCTGAATTGTATCGAAGAGACCTGCACGAATACGTTCATAGTAGGTACCGCCGATATCGGTGGCTTCGAATGACACCACTTCTTGTGAAGTACTGATCAGTGGATCGAACACGTCGTACACGGTGAAAGTTTGCAAATGTTCGGCGTCTGTGTGAATTGCCTTGGTGACGCCATCGTCGAAGCCTGCTTCATTGCTCAATATATCGCCGGAGATCAAGCCAAGCTCTGTAGCGATAGCTGCCAGCGTCTCGCTGGCGTCGAGGTAGTTTTTGGCCATTCTGGCGGCATCGGAGCCATCATCCAGCAAATTCGCTGCTGCACGTGAATAAACTATCTCATTGAAACCGAACATAACGATGGGAAGCGTGACATCAAACAGCGGTGACTGACGAGTTTCCGCCTGCCATTGAAACTGAAAATTGCCGGCTGGGAAAACGGTGGTCTGCAGCAAGCGAGTGCGAGCGAAAGGCACCGAACTCTGGTGATTAACACTGACCAGCACCGACGAATTACCATGCTCAACCTGAGGCGCACCGAGTGGACCCCAGTTGGATGGGAGCGGTTTTATATCCCAGATACCAAGCAGATTCTGGTATTCAGCTTCCGTTTGCGGAATGCGCATCTCGTAGCTGCACATGTCAGCAGAGTTTGGATAAACCTGCACATCCTGAGGTGCTGTAAACGGTGCCGGAATTCTTTTCAGGCGGAGATTGGTCAGAAACGTGGTTACCTCAGCCAGTTTCTGACCGGGAACCGGTGCTATCGAAATGGGTAATGCCAGATTGTGGGTGCCGGTGGTAAGCGCTATTTCTTCGCGTAGTGCCTGATTATCATCGGCAACCAGGGGCTGCCCCGGTAGCGTAGCCAACGATGATATTGCGGTTAAGATGGATAATTTGCCCAGACTTCCATGGCTGCGTTTTCTTGGTCTTGCACTTCTTCCCCAAAAGCTCATACGGGTTTGCTTTCCTTTTTTGTCGGGCTTGATGACATTCCTTTCATCAGATCGATACTGACGAACACTCACCAGCACTATACTTCGTGGTCACCCTGCTCCACAACCGAGTCACCGTAGAATCTCATTCTGGAAGCCGATACGCGTCACAGTTTCGTCGCGAATTCGACAACTGATGCTGGAAGCGATTTCTGCACAAAGTAAATACCTGATCTCGTCACTGGGAGCGTGGTGAAAACTCGTCAGGATGGTTTCCAAATTAGCTTTGCAAATTTAATCCAGGCAAGTCACAGGCTCTCTCGTCAATGAAGAGCGAGTCCGGCCGTTCAGTTAAAACCGGAACTGATTAATATTGGCCAACCACTCTGCCTGAACGTTGTATTCTGCTACACTCCCCGGCCTTCGCTTCAAGCGATGCACAGCGCAGGCTAGCCAGTCCCGGGAGTACTCACCATTTCTTCAGTAGTAAACAATTCTGATAACGGATTCGGTAGCAGTATGTTCCGGGTATTCTCAATTACACAATTTCGATGGCTGTTTCTTGGCAACGCTGCGTTCTTCTTCGCCATGCAGGGCCAGATGTTGACCCGCACCTTGCTGGCCTGGGATTTGACCGGGCAAGCCACGTCACTGGCCTATATAAACCTTGTAGTAGCCATACCGATGATCTTCGCATCCGTTGCCGGTGGTGCTATCACCGACCGCGTCGAGCGTCGAAGGTTGGTAATCATTGGGCAGTGCATCATTGCCGCTAATGACATGTTTCTGCTGGCGCTGCTGTTCACCGAGCAGCTCCAGTTCTGGCACATGCTGTGTACAGCATTCATGGCGGGTTGTGCGTTCCCCTTCATCATGCCCGCGCGTATGGCGATCACCATGAAGGTAGTCGGCCCTGCTCTGCTGCAGAGCGCCATGGCGTTTTCCAGCGGAGTGATGAACCTGAATCGCGTACTTGGCCCGGCGGCCATGGGACTGATTATCGCGGCGTCGTCGTACACAACTGCCTATGTGCTTTCGGTGATACTTTATCTTGTCGCCATTGCCTGCATGTTTGGTATCAGCCCCAGCTGGTCTGATGAAACCGGCGCAGAGAAAAAACCTTTGCTGGCAGACATCAAGCAGGGCTTCTCCTATATCCTGAATAATCGCCCGGTGCTGATCACCCTGTTTTTTGGCCTGCTGCCCATGTTTCTGGCAATGCCATTCCAGAGCATCCTGGTGGTGCTGGTGGACGAGATGTGGCAAACCGGTGAGACCGGCGTGGGAACCATGATGGCTATCGGGGGTGTAGGGGGTGTCATTGGTGCCATCTGGGTTGCCAAACGTGGCGACAACGCAGGCCGTGTATCCTTAATGGTTGGCGCCACCCTCGCCTTTGGCTTCTTCCTTGGCTTGATCACCCAGACCCCGAATTTTTACCTTGCGCTCGTACCCCTGCTGCTTGCGAATGTCTTTGTTAATGCCGGTCAGACCATCAATAACGCGTCCGTGCAGTTACTGGTGGAAGACAAGATGCGTGGCCGCATTAGCAGCTTCATGATGCTAAGTTTCGCACTCACGCCGATTGGCGTATTTCCAATCGCCATAGCGGCAGACCGCTTCGGAGCGAGCAATGCAATTCTCGGCGCTGCTTTTCTGCTGGTGATATTGGTGGGTGTTTTCTACGCACTGAGCCCAACCTTGCGCGGGCTGGATCAGTCGATCAATGACAAAATTCGCGCAGCCAGTGCAGCGAAAGCGGAACAGCAAGCCGCTTAGCCAACCAGGAGGGTAAGGTTGTTAGCTGATCGACGCCTCGGCCAGTTCGAGGCGTGTGAACAACTTGTCTGCCAGCGCCGCCGAGATATTCATCTCTTCCAAACCAGCCAGCCCAGTTTCCCGGTCCAGTTGTCCCTGCTTGATGAGTGTATAGATCTGGGTGCTGAGGATGCCTGCCTCGAGTAGTTTGGTGAATTCCGATCGAATGCCATAGCGGTCTTCATCCATCCTGCCGTGAATGAGCATGTCGAACTCGTCCAGCGTTAGCAGGAACTCTTCGGGCATACCCCATTCGCCAGCCACCAGGGTAGATAACCATGGTGCCCTTTCGAGCATGATCTGCTGAATCACCTTGACCACATTCGCACTATCGTCCGGCGACTCCTTCAAGGCTTCGACAAAGCAACTGAATATGGTGACGGAGCCAATATTGTGTATCAGCCCAAGCAGGTAGTTATTGAAACCCCGATCGGGATCACCCATGAGTTGGCAGGCTTCGGCACATTTCAGGCAGTACTCGAATTGGTTGCGGGCATGGCGCTTGAACTGTGGCGATTTGATGTCGATCACCTTCCGCATCATGACCGCGGAAGCCACTTTCATTACACCTTCTAATCCCAACATGGAAATCGCCTTGTCGAGAGAAGTGATTTCTCCACTCCTGGGCCGATAGAGCGGGCTGTTGGATACCTTGATTATTTCACCCAGCAGGCCAAGGTCTTCTTTTACGATGGCCTGAATTCTGTCGAAGTCGGTGTGTTCGGACTCTATCTCTTTCATCAACGCCATCAGCTGCGTAGGTGGCGAGGGTATAAAGCGAGACAGAGCATTCTGCTCTTCGATGAATGCCATTACGCGATGATAGAGCGTCTCTTCAGCCGGGTTCAGATCGTTGTCCTCAGATGACAGATCAAAAACCAGGTTACTGAAAATGCGGTTTATCTCCGCCGCCATCGCCGCTGGATTTTCGGTGGCTTCGCTTGAGTCGCCGGCGACTGCCTCGGCATTCATTGCTACTGTCATGGTCAACTTCTACTTCAGGTTGCGGCGTCTTGGTGAGATCACAATCATGGGTGGCCACAAATGGGTTACTAGGAGGAAGCCAAGGCTCCCCTAAAATTAAGTCCTCACTAAAATTATAGTCGCTGATTGAGCAACCGTAGGGGCAAGGTGCCAAGCTGTTTTGGAGGGTGCGCTTCAAATACTGCTATAAGCAGCGGTTTCTATATGACAACAGGATTCATGCCCCCGGCAGAACCGTTTTTGCAGTTGGTCCTGAAAATCGCAGCCATGCAGACTGAAACTATAGACAATCAGGTGCATGAAAGACGCTTCCCGCCTTCTCCATTAGGGGCGAGGGATTGATTTGCCGTGGACTATTTCTAGTGATTAAATAAAGGCTTAGCAAAAACGCAGTAATGAGGCTTTTATGCGATTTCGTGGCTTTTCAAGGTATCTGGGAAGGAATGTACTGGTCCCTGGCTTACTTGCTGGGGTGCTGTTTCTGGGTGGCAGTGTGTCGGCGCCTCTCACCGGTTATAGCTGGCTTTTACCCGTCGCCTATGCTGCTAATGATGACCACACTTCCCTCCGCCTGTTGAAAGAAGTAGTTCCCGGCGCCGACAGTTTCTCCGACAAGGAAGGTGAACCTCCGGTCTACAAAGCCTACCGCACGAATGAAAGCACCGGCGATCAAGAGCTTATTGGCTATGCTTTCGTGACTCCCGATGTGCCGCCCGAGCGTAATGGCTACAGCGGCACCATAGATACCCTCATTGGAATGGACCTCGAAGGCACAATCGTTGGATTGAAAGTGATCTATTACAAGGAATCCCATCGTTACACCATCGGAGACTTCTTCACCTGGGGATTCGAAGGTCAGTACATTGGCAAAAATGCCAAAGACCGCCTTTCTATCGGCCGGGATATCGATGGCATCGCCAAGGCAACTATTTCTGCCAAGGCGGCAGCCTGGGGAATTCGTCAAACAATACGTGCTGTGGCGGAAGCCTATATCAAGTAGAGACAATTCCTGCTCTTCTTGTCTGGCGCCTTGCAACGCGGTGAGAACCAGTCAATGCCCTACTCGATAACCATCGACAACAAACGAAAAGGATTGATCACCACCTACTCCGGCGAAATGAGCAACGAAGAGTTCATCCGCTGCACCCAGGAGAAATTCCTGCAAGGCGAGGAGTTTCTCAGCAAGGAATACGTGGATTCCTTCAACTATTCCCTCAGTGACATGACCGAAGTCACCCGCATCGATATCGATCTGGAAGCCATCAAATCCAATGCGGCGTTATCCGAGAAAGCCCTGGAGCTCAATACAGACGGTATCATGGTTGTCGTGTGCCCCACGGACCTCGAATTCGGACTTAGCCGACTCTGGCAAACTTACACCGACTCGGGAAAGGACCGTGTTAAGTTATTCCGATCACGTCAGGAAGCGGAAGAATGGCTGGAAGAGGCTTTCGCCGCCGAGGAAGCGAGCTAGAATTGTGATGCTGCGTGATTTGCGACTAGCAGCACCCTCATTACAGAAGCGAGAAGCTATCTGCATTAGGGGTAAGAGATCCTCACTTATGCGACGCCACCTCTCAGCTTCTCTTTCCGCTCAATATATCTGCAACCTCAGTCATAGTCTCAGGTTAGTGACTCGCCCCAGGCTTGATCCACGCTTGCCGGATATCCCATTCATCCACAGCTATTAGGATGACGGCCTTTGAGCCATACGATTCAATGCATTCGCTCACTAATTTTTTAACTTATGAGTGCCCCACCTTCTAGTCCCCACCTTATAGTCCGCATCTTATATTCCGCATCTTATAGTTGAGCAAAGTACTCTGACCCCTTTGCTCTTCTTTGCTCCTAATTTATTAATTTATGAGTGTCCCCATCTTTTTGAGTCAGCGGGGCGGAATGCCAGGAGGACATTGCCTGCCACCTGGCTGGGCCAAAGTGGGGACACTCATAAATTAATAAATTAAAGGCTCGGCAATATGCCCTGTGTTGCTAGCACCAATCCCTCATTTCTTGTATTTTTGTCATAAATCGTAGCGCTGAAATCTGGCGCTGCTGCCCAAAACTTTCGCTGACAATCAGGGATTCAGTTCGACGCGAAGGCAATTCCACACAACAGGTTCTACTATGACTTTTTCTGCAAATAGACATTCTATTCATACCGCAATCGTCGGTATGGCTTTGCTCCTCTCTATTGGAGTCATTGGCAATCAATCGGCGCAAGCACAATCAGCTTCCGCGAACGAACCCGAGGAGTGGATACTTGCCAGTATGTGCGCCGATGGAAACCGGGAGGTTGATCTAAGCATGGCGCCCTCATTCACCTTCACCGATGCCACAGGTAACAACCCTCGCCATCTCACTGCCGAGCAAGCAGGGCTCACTACTGACGAGCTATCCAATCTGGAACTCGCCTGGGCTATTGCCTTTCCCCAGACCTCAGGCATGCGCGCTGCGCCAGTAATCGTGGGCTCTACGCTTTTCTATTCAGCAACAGATTCCGGCCGTGTATTTGCTCTCGATACTGAAAGCGGTTGTGCCAAATGGGTATATGAATCCGGAACCCGACTCCGATCATCCATTGCCTATGGTGTTGTCGATGGTGAACCCACCCTGGTATTCAGCGATATGCCTGGCATGATCCATTCGATCAAGGCCGAGACTGGAGAACTGAACTGGGTCGCCAGCGGTCAGGCCTCCAACAACCAGGGCATGCTGACAGGCACACCCGTTATCCACGAAGACAGAATTATCGTACCGGTATCCGGTTCGGGTGTGATCGCTGGCGGAAACCCCAATTACGAATGTTGTGAAAACCACGGCGCGGTCACTGCCCTTGATGTGCGTACCGGGGAAAAAATCTGGGAATACCACACCATGCCAGCGGCAGAATACAATGGCATGGAGAGCTCCACAGGCGTCAAACAAAAAGGGCCATCTGGCGCGCCAATCTGGACGACACCGACTATCGATACCGAACGCGGCCAGATTTACGTCACCACTGGCGAAAACACATCGCACCCAACCACCGGCACTAGTGATTCCATTATCGCCCTGGACCTCGAAACCGGCGAGGAACTATGGGTGTTCCAGGCACTCGCGAACGATATGTGGAACTTCGGCTGCAGCGCTGGGGGCCCTAACTGCATCATTCTCGACGATACCAATTCTGTGGATCACGATTTCGGTGGCCCAGCCATCCTCGTAGAAGCAGGCGACAGGGATCTGTTGATCGCGGGCCAGAAGTCAGGCGACATCTGGGCACTGGATCCTGATACCGGCAATCTGGTCTGGAATCAGCGCGTCGGTGAAGGCACCGCGCTGGGAGGCAACCATTGGGGTATCGCCACCGATTCCGAACGCGCCTTCATGACCATTAATGATCCGGCAGGTATGAATGGCAATACACAGCCTGGTCTGTACACCTATTTTGTGGGCACCGGTGAACCGAGCTGGTTCTACAATGCTGAAGCACAATGCAACGACCAGCGCAGCAGCCGGCTGCGTCGCTGTCAGGGCCTGTTCGGCTTTTCCGCAACGCCCTTGTCAGTAGATGGCGCAGTAATCACCGCCGGCCTCGATGGTCGCCTCTATGTATTCAATTCCGATTCCGGTGAACTGCTTTTCGAATATGACACCGCACAAGACGGCTTTGAAACAGTGAATGGCGTAGAAGGCAACGGCGGATCGGTCGACAGCCATTCCATTGCAGCGGGATCGGGCATGGTCTTCGTCGGTTCCGGCTACGGCCAATTCAGCCAGGTAGCAGGCAACGTCCTACTGGCATTCCGCCCCGCTGACTAAAAAAGATGGGGACACTCATAAGTTAATAAATTAGCGGGTCAAGGCATTGAAATGTATGGCTCAAGGGCCGCCAACCCAAGCCTTTAATTTATTAATTTATGAGTGTCCCCACTTTGGTTATTGAACTACTCGAGAGAGTGGCTGTCGCTTGTCTTACATCAAGGTGCAGGGGCATGCGCTCAGGTTACACTTCAGCTTTTTAATCAAGAAGCACCATGTTTGAAGCCGCAGAAATAGAGCACAATGTTTCCAAGGAGAAATTCAAGGAAGCCGAACTTGAGCTGCACCACCGTGTGCTGACCCTGCAACAGCGTCTGCGGCAGTCTTCCAAATCGCTGATCATCATAGTCTCCGGCGTCGAAGGTGCGGGCAAGGGTGAAGTGCTCGATCGTCTCAATCGCTGGTTTGACACCCGCGATGTTGAGACTCATGCCTTCTGGGACGAAACCGACGAAGAATTACAGCGGCCCCGCTATTGGCGTTTCTGGCGCTGCCTGCCGGCCAGGGGTAGTGTCGGCATCATGTTCGGTTCCTGGTATACGAAACCCATTGTGGACCTGGCGCTGAAGAAATCCGATCAGGCCGATATGGACCAGGAACTGGCGCGAATTAATGCGCTGGAACAGATGCTGAGCAATGATGGCAGCATCATTCTTAAGTTCTGGTTTCACCTGCCTAAGGAAGAACAGAAGCGCAGGCTGGAATCTGAAGCCAAAATCAAAAAACTGAAGAAGTCGCCACTGCTGGAAGATTTCTCAAAGTCCTATGATTCCTTCTTGTCAGTCTCCGAACGGGCGATCCGGGTCTCGGATACAGGGCACGCACCCTGGCACATTATCGGTGCCACCGACATGAAATACCGTGACCTCGCCATGGGTTCGATTCTGGTCAATACACTGGAGGAAGCACTTACAGAAGATGAGCAGTCTGACAACAAACCAGCTTCGCTTTCCAGTTCACTACCCAGCGACAGTGATGACGACATTGTAGCCGCCATCCTTAATGGTGAGGCCAGTCATGCCACAGTGCTGGACAGTGTCGATCTCAGCCAGCAACTCGATGACAAAGACTACGATGAACAACTCATCGCCCTGCAAGAGAAGCTGCATGGGCTGGCCTGGGAAATGTTTCGCCTGCGTCGCAATATGGTGATGGTATTTGAAGGCTGGGACGGTGCGGGTAAAGGCAGTGCCATCAGGCGGGTAACCGCAGCGATCGATGCCCGGCTTTACCGGGTCATACCCATTGCAGCACCCAGCGACGAAGAACTGGCGCATCATTATCTATGGCGCTTCTGGCGGCATATACCCCGTTGCGGACACATTACGATCTATGATCGTTCCTGGTACGGGCGGGTGCTGGTAGAACGGGTAGAAGGCTTTGCCAGCAAGCAGCAATGGTTGCGATCGTATCAGGAGATCAACGACTTCGAGGAACACTTGACCAACCATGGCACGGTGGTCTGCAAATTCTGGGTGCATATCGACCAGGAAGAACAGCTGCGCCGCTTCAAAGCCCGCGAGCAAGATCCGAGAAAACAGCACAAGATCACCGAAGAAGACTGGCGCAATCGCGAAAAGTGGCACAACTACGAGCTGGCAGTGAATGATCTGGTGACTCACACCAGCACGGCCAATACTCCCTGGACACTGGTTGCAGGTAACGACAAAAAATTCGCCCGGGTGCAAATACTCAGGACAATCTGTAATCGCCTGCAGGCGATTGTAGATGCAGAGAAGTATTCACACGCGGTGGAGCCAGACTAACAAGCTTCCATAACACTGACGGTACTTCGCTCGCCAACCGGAACCGCAAACGACTAGTCAGCGGTCTATGGCCTGGTACACCCCAAAGTGCACATAGGGCGCTGTGGCGGTTCGCCCCCTGGGTACATTGGCCGGTACGTTATGACGCACTGGCGATAGACTCTTCAGATACGCGGCAATCGACAGCGCATCGTCATACTCGATATTGGCGTAGGCGGGCCAGGGCATGACCGGCAGGCTGCTGGCACTATGCTCAGTTGTCCCGACCCGAATCATGGTAACCAGCCGCTCCATAGTCCAGCTACCCAGCCCCGTTTCCATATCCGGTGTCAGGTTCGCGGGGTATACAACACCCGGATTGTCATCCACGAATGGACTCGTATAGGCAATGCCGGTAGATGATCCCGCTAACAGGCGCGAGGTATTGGGTGAACCCACCAACGCGCCATCGGTGTGGCAGCTACCGCATCCCAGAAGACCCACCAGGTATTTGCCGCGCTGTATCTGCTCTGGCGAATAGCTTGAAGAAGGCAGCGGTTCTGGAGTCGCAAAAATACTGGCTGGATTGAGCTGCTCGAAATCATCGAGCGGATTGTAATACTCTGGAGTAGACTGGCAGCTAACCAGGGCCATTACCGTACCCAGACCAAATAGACTTCTTACACGAAACTTCATAGCTGTCTCCTGAATGCGAACCCTCGAAGAATGAGGCTTTACCCAAACCACCACAAGATAATATTCCCATGGTGACCGCGAAGATAGTTTGACCTCGCGCAATGAACCAACAATCAACTTGATGGCAGAATGGCATCTTCACACTGAATCCCACGCCCCCGAAAAGGAACATACACACTATGTTTCCGGACCAACCACCAATTACGGGGCATAGAGCAATTCAGGTGATTGCTCACTATAATCCCTGTGAGCAGAGAGCTCTCCCCTGACCAACAGCCAAAGCGTAGAATACTCCGGCCAGCAGATGCCCCTACCCAGATCCACAGAAACTGATCGCCGGTCGATGCCTTGCCTGTTAAGCATACTGCTCCTTGTGTTTATGCCATTGGATAGCCAGGCCCAGGATTCTTTAAACATACCACCAACCGAAGCATTGCTGATCTACGGAAGCGGCGGCGCCGCCAACTGGGAACACAGCTTTAACGAGAGCCTGCGTGACGAGTTGGGTGTGGAACTAGGTCAGTATTTCACGCCTGAATTCCTGAACCTGATTCTGGCAACCGACGAAGAACAGGCGCTCATCGCCGAATCACTGGCACTTAAGCATCGCAACAAGACCATCACTCTACTGGTAGCGGTGCTGTCGGAGGCGAATTCCTTCGTCGAGCAATACGCTTCCGTGTTCGCGCCTGATGCGGCGATCCTCCGCGTGCTTCCGGGAGAGGAGTTCCTGAGATCATTGAGTCATGATTCCAGAACCATCGTTTTGGGCAGCTCTCTGGAACCTGCCATCACCGGCACCACGGCACTGTTACCGCAGTTCTTTCCGGAATTGGAGCACATCTATCTCATCGGCGGTGCCGGTGCCGGTGACCAGGAATTCATGCGCCGCTATCAGGGAATATTGTCCGGGCTCGACCTGCCCTACACTTTTCATCCCACCGTGGGACTATCTCCCGCTGAACTGATTGCCGAATTGGCGAAGGCTCCTGCCAATAGCGCCGTCATTACGACCACCTATGACATCGACGCCTACGGCCGCCCGTTACGCTCTTTACTCCTTACTGCGCAAATTGCGGAGGAATTGACGCTGCCGGTAATAGCAATGACAGACACCCAGGTTCCGGCAGGTGGAATAGGAGGAAGGGTGACTACTGTTGAAGCCTATGTCCGCACAGCGAAGCAATTGATCGATGAGATGCTGGATGGAAATTTCACCCCGCGCATTGTCACCGCGGATACGGACCTTCTTTTCAATGGCGAGCAACTCGACCGCTTTAACATCGACCGCAGCCTGTTACCCCCTGGCAGCAGAATTATCAATGACAACCCCAACATCTGGCGCGACTACTACCAGTGGATAATTCTCGGCATCGCGGTAATGGTATTACAGGGAGTCACTATTGCCGCCCTGCTCCGCTCCCGACAGCGGCGCAGTATTGCCGAGGCGCGTGCTGCCCGTGCCAGCAAGATGGAGGCTCTGGGCACGCTAGCTGGCGGAGTGGCCCACGACTTCAACAACATCCTCATGTCGATCACGGCCAATGCGGAATTGCTGGCACTTGATGCAAAGGAAAACCCGGCAACCCAGGGCATGGTCAGGCGTATTTTATCAGCGAGTAACAGGGCCAAGAATCTCGTATCGCAGATACTGATGTTCAGCCGACAGTCGGCCAGCGACAAGCTGGAAATCCTCGATCCCCGTGAAGCCTTCAAGGATTCAATCGAACAGATTCAGCATTCACTGCCAGCCGGTTTTAAATTGCATTTTGAAAATCTGCAACAGACCACATTTATTCGCTGTGATCCGGCACAACTGCATCAACTGATCATGAATCTCTGTATCAATGCCCAACACGCTATGAACGAAGGCGGCACTATTGGCGTCAGGTTAAATCTCGTCCTCCTTAGAGAGCCAATCCAGGAGATTAACCAGACCATACCCGCAGGCAATTATGTGCGCGTTGAAATCGAAGACACAGGCGTTGGAATCGATATCAAAGAAATTGGGCGTATCTTCGAACCTTTCTATACCACCAAACCTCATGGCTCAGGCACCGGACTCGGATTATCTCTGGTCTACCAAATACTGAAAGCCCACGAGGGATATATCACGGTGGAGTCACGATTGGGCGAGGGCACAACGATGCGAGTATACCTGCCAGTTTGTGATGCGGGAGTGCCCTCAATTAAGGAGCAGGATGAGCAACGGCACCTTTATGGAAACAGTGAAACCATCATGCTTGTTGATGACGATGACATGGTACTGGATAGCAACCGCAAGGTGTTGCAAGCACTCAACTACGAGGTCGAGAGTTTCACCAGTTCACTCGCTGCACTGGCAGATTTCAAAGACAAGCCAAAGAAGTACAAACTGGTTCTAACCGATCTGTCGATGCCGGAAATGGATGGCGTTCGCCTGATAGCAAACATCAGGGAACTGGCACCCGACATTCCGGTAATTCTCATCACGGGTTATGAAGACGCACTCCACCCCGATGATCTGCGAGGTTTACATATCCTGAGAAAACCAGTCAGCTCCGCGGATATATCCCAGGCAATCAAGGCGGAGCTTGAAGGGGCGAAATAGCCGGGACACTGTTCGCGATGTTAATCCCCAACTCAGTTAGCATATCCCGGCAAATACTCGTTGTCAGGCCTGTGCTGGCTCGCTCAACATCGCACGCAGCGCATGGGTATCGATCGGTTTGCTAAAAAAGTAGCCCTGCCCATAGTCGCAGCCCATTGCCTTCAAGGCTTCTTCCACCTGCTCAGTCTCGATTCCCTCTGCAACCACATCCAGGCTCAGGGCGTGGGCCAGGTCGATGGTAGATCTAACGATACAGTTATTGCTTTTACTATTGCTGTTGGTCATACCGATCACGAATGAGCGGTCTATTTTGACCGTGGAGACTGGCAGCCTTTCGAGATATTGCAGGGAGCTAAACCCTGTGCCGAAGTCATCAATGGACAGGCGAATTCCCAGCGCTGTAAGCTGGTTGAGTCGTTCAACCGCTGTATCAAGGTCCGACAGTACACCACTTTCGGTAAGCTCCAGCTCCAGACATGCTGCGGGCATGCCAATGCCTGAAAGCAGTTTGTCCACAGCTTCAACAAAAGAGTCCTGCCCCAGATTCATAGCCGAGATATTGACCGCCACAGATTGAAAACTGCAAGAAGCAGATTTTCTTAGAGAAAGAAAATCCCGAGCGGCCTGCTCAATCACCCACAGGGTCAACGGCGTGATCAAGGCACTTTCTTCCGCCAAGGGCAGGAATTGGGCGGTGGGCACAACGCCTCTATTGGGGTCGTTCCAGTGCATCAGCGCTTCGACACTCACGATTGTTCGGTCACTCAAGCGATATTTTGGCTGGTAACGAAGCTCAACAATCTTGTCATCGAAGGCATGCTTCAACAATCCAAGAACCGCCAGATTCTCGCGGGATTTCAAGCCCAGAGAACGGCTGTAATGGGTATGCTGGATGCGTCTTACGCGAGCTTCGTTTGCCGCCATCTCCAGCCGCCGCAGATAGTCCTGCGGGTCCAGCTTGAGATCATCGATTTCGATATCAGACCACACGCAGTGCAATAACAGCGGGATTTCCTCAAACTCGATGGGAGACGCAATGCAGCTCTCAACTATCTGTCGCAGTTCTTCCTGGCGCGGCGCATTGCCATGGCTGGCGAGGATGACGAGACGGTTGGTGCGGATGTGATGGATCTGCTCGCCCGGCTGAAGCTCGGCATCGAGCTTCTGAACCAGTGCCAGGACACCCGCTTTCTCGATATTGGGCCCCAGCTTCAGAGACAACTCATTAAGATTGGTAATATCGATCAGGTAAAGGCATGACGATATGGCCCTGCCCCCGGCAACTTCTTTGTAGCTACTCATGAGGCGCTGCAAGGTGACCAACAACGAATCCCGATTCGGCAATTCACTGACCTGATTATGCAACCAGTGCCAGCGCAGTCGCTTGATATAGGCACGAATCAGGTCAGAAGAGCTGCCGACAATGACACCTACCAGCAGAAAGTACGCCAATCGAAAGACCCAATTGGCAATTGGTTGCAGTTCGCCTGTCGCCACGTTAAGTGGCATCAGTGGGCCTAAGAGAAATCCTGCGGTTAACGCGGCAATGAGTCCTCCGCGCAAGCCAAACACCAGGCCGGAAATAACCACCGGTACATACATGCTATGGGTATAAACCACATAGGAGCCGCCGGTGTAGTAAACGATGAGAGTGCCGAGTGCGAGGGTAAGCAGAACCAGCAACAGGGTAGCAATCCGGAATCCGCGGCTGCGTTCCTCGATCCAGTAATAGATCGAAGTCAGTGACTTTGGTGGTTCAATCGAGTTTACAGCCATTGAAGTTGAGCGTCGTTGTCCCGGTGGAAAATAGAAGTAGTTAGTCAGCTCGGTTAGTATAAACGGAATTTTGTCGCAGTTGTGTCTCAGCCGCTCCTATCTGATACGGGAATCAACTGAACACCAGATCATCGCCGCTTTAGTGACTATCGAGGCAGTTATTCATTATCAGCTTTTCAAATCTGCTCCAAAATTAAGTCAATAGTGTATTGACCCGCTATAATTCAAACCCAATGCAAACCGCAACAGAAACCCTTCAACAAGTCTTTGGATTCAGCGAGTTTCGCCCCTTGCAGGGCGATATTATTGCCACGTTGATGGCGGGTGGAGACGCCCTCGTACTCATGCCTACCGGCGGTGGCAAATCGCTTTGCTATCAGGTTCCAGCGCTGTCCATGGCTGGCTGCGGAATTGTGATCTCTCCGCTCATTGCCTTGATGCAGGATCAGGTCGATGCGCTGCGCCTGCTTGGAGTGAAGGCTGCCTTTCTGAACTCGTCTTTAACCCAGGCCGAAACGGCCACTATCGAGCAACAATTACTTGCCGGTGAAATCGACCTGCTCTACATCGCCCCCGAACGCTTTACCCAGGCGCGCACGCTGCAGCTATTGCGGGATTCTGACATTGCACTGTTCGCTATCGATGAAGCGCATTGTGTCTCCCAGTGGGGCCATGATTTCCGAGCCGACTACCTGCAACTCAGCCTACTGCACGAGCTGTTTCCCGATGTGCCCCGCATTGCCCTGACGGCGACAGCCGACAAGCGCACCCGCCAGGAAATCATTACCCGCCTGCAACTCGAAGATGCCAGGCAGTTCATCGCGGGCTTTGACCGCCCAAACATCTGTTACCGCATAGCGCTCAAGCAGAATCCGCGGCAACAACTGTTGAAGTTCCTGAGTAGTGAACACGGGAATGACGCCGGCATCGTGTATTGCCTGTCGCGCAAGAAGACCGAAGAAATTGCCGACTGGCTTTGCGAACAGGGGTTTACTGCCCTGCCCTACCACGCGGGTCTGAGCAACGAAGTGCGTGCAAAGCACCAATCCCGTTTCCTGCGGGAAGAGCGGATCATCATCGTTGCCACCATAGCCTTCGGCATGGGTATCGATAAACCGGATGTGCGATTCGTGGCGCACCTTGATATGCCCAAAACCATCGAGTCCTATTATCAGGAAACGGGTCGTGCAGGGCGGGACGGTGAACCCGCAGACGCCTGGATGATTTATGGGCTGCAGGATGTGATAAAGCTCAGGCAGATGATGGACAACTCTGAAGGAAATGAAAATCACAAACGCTCGGAACAGCAAAGGCTCACGGCCATGCTGGGACTTTGTGAAATCACCAGTTGCCGACGCCAGGCGCTACTGGACTATTTTGGCGAAACCCTGCCCGAACCCTGCGGAAACTGCGACAACTGCCTGCAGCCACCTCAAACCTGGGATGGCACTGAGGCCGCACGCAAGGCGCTCAGTGTGGCCTTTAGGACGGAACAGCGTTTCGGCGTCAATCACCTGATCGACGTCTTACTCGGCGCAAATAGTGACAAGGTATTCCAATTCAATCATCAGCATCTGTCGGTCTATGGAATCGGACAAGACCTGAGTGGCAACCAGTGGCGATCTGTGTTCAGGCAACTGGTCGCACGGGGCTATATGAGTGTGGACATGGAACGCTTCGGCGCCCTGCGACTCGAAGAGAAGTGTCGCCCGCTGCTAAGAAATGAGGAAACTATCGAACTGCGCAAGGATGTCACAACGAAAGTGGCGAAGCAGCGCAGCAAAGTAAAGCTGGCACCGGATATCGACATAGCCTTGTGGGAAGCCCTGCGGGATTGTCGCCGGGAATTTGCGGAAGAACTGGGTGTTCCACCCTATGTTGTTTTTCACGACTCCACGCTACAGGAAATGTGCCTGCGCCTGCCCAGGGATATGGAGGCGTTCGCCGAGATATCGGGAGTGGGTGAACGCAAGCTGGAGAAATATGGGCCGGGATTTGTCAGGGTAATTTCTGACCATCTAATGCAATAGAGAGGTGTACATCCCATGCGCAACTGCTTTTTCAAAGTACTGGCACTGGCAGTCATCACATTGCACAGTGCAATGGTAATCAATGCTCAGGAAGCCAATTCTATGTCGAACAACGAAGCCACCATCAGGGAATTCATCGAAGCCTGGTCAGGACTGAATGCAGAAACCCTGGCAGCTTACTTCACGGATGACGGCACCTATCACAACATGCCTGCCTCTGCCGTCAGCGGTCGTGACAATATAGCGCAATTTATTGCTGGGTTTACCGAGCACTGGCAGTCCACAGACTGGGAAATAATCAGCCTCGTTGCCGATGGCGATCGCGTGATTGCAGAACGCATCGATCGCACCGTGGTGAATGGCAGGCCCGTGGACCTGCCCGCCGTTGGTGTTTTTGAGATGGAACAGGGAAAGATAAAAGTCTGGCGCGACTACTTCGACCTGGCTACCTATACCGAAGCACTTACGACCGCGCTACAAGCTCAATAGAGCGAGTGTCAGTGCGCGCAGGGCATGCCTGCTCTGCGACTAAATCAATGAACTCAGGCGACACACACCGTTTTCACATTGACGAATTCGTGCATTCCATAGTAGCTCAGCTCTCGGCCATAACCAGATTCACCGATACCACCGAAAGGCAGTCGTGAATCAGACTTGACGAAATCGTTAACGAAACAGGCCCCCGCCTTGATCCGTTTTGTGGCAATTTCTTCGCCCCGGGCAAGGTCTTCTGTAAAGACACCACCACCCAGCCCGAACTCTGTGTCATTGGCGATACGGATTGCGTCTTCCTCGTCTTCGGCCTCAATAATTGCCGCGACGGGGCCAAATAGTTCTTCGTCATAGGCAGGCATGCCCGGCTTCACGCCGACCAGGACAGTTGGGGGATAATAGGCCCCTTTCATGTCCGGAATTTCACCGCCCAACAACACAGTGGCTCCCTTCTCTACCGACTTCAGCACTTGATTGTGTAATTCATCGCGCAGATCCAGTCGTGCTTGTGGGCCAATCTCATTGCTCCGATCAGTTGGGTCTCCCATCTTTTTGTCTGCCATGGCAGCCACAAACTTTTCGGTAAACTCGGCTATCACTGATTTATCAACGACAAAGCGTTTGGCTGCAATACAACTTTGCCCAGCGTTGAGCAAGCGGCTGGTGACACAGACGTTCACGGCCTTGTCGATATCCGCATCGGCGAGCACAACATAGGGGTCGCTGCCTCCCAACTCCAGGACAGATTTCTTGATCATTTCACCGGCTTTACTGCCGACTGCTTTTCCGGCGCCGGTGCTGCCTGTCAGGGTAACCGCCTTGATATGGGGGTTTTCGATAACGCCACTCACAAGGTCATTGCCTATGAGGATGGTGCGAAAAACATTCTCGGGGAAACCAGCCTGCTGGAATATTTCCTCAATAGCGAGGGCGCTACCGCACACATTGCTGGCATGTTTCAGGACACCCCCGTTGCCAGCCATCAGCGCCGGGCAGGCAAAGCGAAACACCTGCCAATATGGGAAGTTCCAGGGCATAACGGCGAACACGACGCCGATAGGACGGTAGGAAATCTTGCTCACCGAGTAGTCGGTTTCCACCATCTGATCCTGCAGGAACTTTTCTGCATTGAGCGCATAGTATTTACAGGCCGCGGCACACTTCTCTATTTCGGCTTCTCCGCCCGCAAGATTTTTTCCCATCTCTTCGCACATCAAGGCGGCCAGCTCTTCCTTGCGGGATAGCAGAATATCACCCGCCTTCAGCATAAGCGCTTTGCGTTCTTCCAGTGTGGTCAATTGCCAGCTTTCATTTGCCTTGGCCGTTTTCTCGATAATGTCGGCTACCTGTTCGGCGCTCATCGAGTCATAACTGCGCAACACTTCCTCGGTGGCAGGATTGATGGTTTCCAACTTCATGCTTGCATCTCCATAAACTTTAAGAGTCTCCTGAACGACTTGCGGCTGCTGCGGTAAAAACAGTGTTAAGCGGCAGAACTTCCTCAGGCTATTCTTGCTTCGAGTGGCGACATCTCCACAGACGTGCCGATGCGATTAAGAATCTCATCAAGCTTGCGACTGATCGCGGTGCAAATTCGAATCTGCTCGATACGCGGCCAGGTTGAGGACTCGCCGTCCGCAACCATAACCCGCGCCTCGTAAGAAGTCGCCGCGGATAGAATTGGGCCCAGGTGGGCGTTTTTGCGATTGGGTAGTATCGTGATGTCCGCCGTGTACTCCTGGGTAAGAATTTCGAACAACATCCGCATGTTCACATTTTGCGGATGAGAAGCGGGCATAAACTCCATGGTCATGGGATAGATGGCTCGCAACCATTCACGCGCCGCCGATTGATAGATATTCACGAAACGCGACCAGGGATCGCTGCTATTACGATCCTGCAGTGCCCAGAGCACAAGTGGATTGGTCTGACTGCTGATGAAATGGTTAACGCTGTACAGGCGAGACAAGCGGCGCGTTGGTAAATCACTGGTAATAGACCCATCGATCCAGCGGCGGGATGGCACATAGGCTTTCTTCTTGCCGTGGGAATCCCGTGCAGCCAGTTGTACCGCTGGAAAAACTCCGGGTACCGCGCAGGACGCCAGAATAGCCTCGCGAATTAGCGCATTGGGTGAAGTGATCGCATTGAGCAGGCGCGAACGCTGCTTAAGCTCCGTAGGTGCCACGGACACATTGATGTAGCGCCCGGATTCCTCGAAGGACTCGGCGAAAGTCATATCGGGCACGAGGTCCGCTATCAGGGAAATCAGGTCATCCAGTGGGTCAGTCGCTTTCGCGTTGCTCAGATTCTCCGCCGCATTGATGACCTGGAAGGCATCGATAACTTCGCTGTTGGAGAGCCGGTCTTTGAGCAGGGCACCGTCACAGGTGCCGATAATGCCAGCAATAATGGAACCAGCACTGGCACCGGAAACGATATTGGGAATCAGGCCCTGTTCGCTAAGGGCCTTTGCCACGCCAATATGAAATGGGCCCTGCGAGCCAGCGCCACTGAACATCAACGCCGAGCGGCCAAAACAGAGGCTGGCCCGGCGAAACAGATCAATCTTGTCCCGTGGCGGAATTTCCTTGTCGCTGGCCTCCGCGAGCTGTTCGAGGGCGGCCACGATTTCGAAAATATAGTCAGTGATGAGCTTTTTGGTGCCAAATTCGCATTTTGTGTACAAATTTGGTGCACCCATGCCCCCCATGTTGCCGTGAATGCCCTCATTCAGGTAAAACTGGAGTTCGTGCAGGTCTCCGGCCTTGCGCAGCGAGCTGATTTCCTCGAAACGGCGCCTGATGACCTTAAAGTCATACAAATCACTGGCTTCCGTCTCTTTCCATTCATCCGCCCCAGAGCGTGCATCATCCTCCAGCGCCTGCTGTTTCCATTCTTCGTACGTTTTAGGCTGCATCTAGCGACTATTTCCTTATAAGGCCCGGATCTGGGTACGGCATACAAACCCAATGAATTGCATGTTTCGTGCCTACTCCTGCGAATCAGAGTGCAGCAATTCACTGGCCAGGGTCCGGGAACCCCCTTTTTTCAGCTTCGTTGCACTTCATTGCAATAGATGGCACACGTCCTGCATATGTCCTGACTGTGTGCTGAAAGACTCCCAGTCGGGAACAGAAAGCAGCAATCCAGCAAGACCTGTCTACGACATGCGATAAGCCCGTCAGCAACGAGTTTCAGGCTGTATAGCGCTAACCATCAACAGGTCAAAATTGCTAAATAACACGGTAACAATTGAGGATCATACTAACGCTCTTTTTTGACAATTAGTAACCCGGCGGACGAGGGCAGAAGTGTGTGCGCCCGTTGTCCGCAGCGCGAATCGCAGCCAAGTTGTAGCTCCGGAATTTCTTCAAGCCGGGCCTGGCCGCCGATATAGCTGCCCGAACCGGGCTATCACTTTCTGGATTTAGAGCGCCTGGAGCAACCATGACAAACGAATTCAATACAGACGAATGGATGGATGCCAACCATCGGCTGTTGCAGGTCTGGACACAGCAGACCCAGCACTGGATGGAACAGATGATGACGGGCGATCCCACCGCGATCGAACGGCCACCCCTGTTCGAGGACCTGATGGGTCTGAGCGGGAAACTCATCTCCCTGGGCGATGCCTTTGCTGAGCTTACCCGTGAGATCTGGCAGTACCAGGCTTTCTTTACGCCTGCCGTCTACCAGATGTGGCAGAGCTACATGCTGGAAAAGGGATCGTCCATGGCCAACGAGCAACCGAACTTCGAGAGTGCGGTTAATAACTGGTTTGATTACGCCAACACCGAGATGCTGCAACTGCAAAATTCGGAAGAGTATCTCGCTGCCAGCCAACGACTTGGTCAGGCCATTAGCCGATTCAAGACTTGCCAGCGCAAGATCAGCGACTACTTGCTATCGCGCATGGACATGCCAACCCAGGCCGAAATGGACAGCCTGGGTCGCACACTATTTGACCTGAAGCGTGAGGTGCGGCGCTTGAAAGATGAAATTCGCAGCCTCAAAGACAAGGAAATGAAATCCAGGGCTGCCAACGACGAACCTCCAGCCTCGACTTCTCTGAAGGAGCAGCAAGCATCATGAATGCGCAACAACAATTGCCGAAGGCATACACAGGCTACAACCCCATGGCGGAAGCCATGCGTCAGGGCACACGCCTGATGAATGCCTATGCCGCGTGGTTGGACTTGAGTGAGAAAGACATCGAGATTGCGACTCTCGAGAAAGAAGAAGTCATGCGCATGGGGCACATCAGCCTCTATCGCTACACACCGCTGGCAGAGAAAAAGCACGACACTCCCGTACTGGTGGTTTACAGCCAGATCGGCCGTTTCACTATGCTGGACCTGCAACCGGATCGTTCGCTGCTGCGCAACCTGCTCAATGAAGGCTACGAGGTCTACCTGATTGACTGGGGTCACCCCGGACGCGCAGAGCGCTGGATGACCTTCGAGGACTATGTGGAGGACTGCATCGGCAGCAGCGTGGACTTCATGTGCGATGCCTGCGATGTAGACAAGATATCGCTGCTAGGCATCTGCGAAGGCGGTGTTTTCTCCACCTGTTATGCCGCCTTGCACCCGGAACGCATCAAGGCGCTGGCTCTCACCGTTACCCCAATCGACTTTCATGCCGACCTGGATGCGCCTGCTGAGGATATGCAGGGGCAAATCAGTCGCTGGGTGCAAAAGATGTCGGAAGAAGATATCGATGCCTACGGCCACCTGCCCGGCGAGATCACTGGTCTCTTTTTCCTGGCCATGACCCCGATCAAATCGTTGACCAAATACAACTGGGATCTTCCCAACGCACTCTCGGGCAAACGTGAAGACGTCATCAATTTTTTCCGCATGGAGAAATGGCTGGCCGACCGCCCTGACCATCCCGGCGAAGCGGGCAGGCAATGGTTGATGAACCTGTACCAGCGCAATGAGCTGATTAAAGGTGAATTCATGATCGGTGAAAACCGGGTCGACCTCTCCCGACTCAGTATGCCGGTATTGAATGTGATGGCCCTGCAGGATCATATCGTGCCCCCACCCACCAGCCGGCCACTGCGAAACTTCGTCCCCGAAGAAAACTATGAGGAACTGGAATTCGACGTGGGACACATCGGGACATTCGTCAGCAAGCGGGCCTGCCGTGCGCTCAGTGACAAGCTTGCGGATTTTCTCGCTGGGTAGGTCATGCTTGAGAGCCAGTATTCGAAAATACCGGTTCACTAAAACGAACGCATAAAGAAGGCAGCCTCTGGCTGCCTTCTTTATTTCGCAATTGTCAATTTACGCGCTCATTTCACGCTACTCACTTTACTGACGCAATTCACGCTAATCACGCAACATCCGGAACCTGCATCATGGGCGTGTCATGCACACTGGCGAGTCGCTGTGTGAGCAAAGTGTTCTCCCTGTAATCAATGGGGATCACCACCAGGCTGGGACCGGTCTCATCGAATGCTTCACGCAAATTCGATTGCAGGTCGCGGCTATTGTTGCAGGTGCGGGCATTCCAGCCGAAGCTGTGAGCCAGGCCTACCCAGTCCGGATTTCCGAAGGACAGGTCGGTATGGCGTTTGAATTCGTTCTCCTGCTTCCAGGAAATCAACCCATAACCTCCGTCTTCCCACACCATCACCACGATGTTGCTGTTCAGGCGCCGCGCTGTTTCCATCTCCTGCACATTCATCAGGAAACCACCGTCACCGGCGATTGCCATGATGCGCCGGTCCGGATGAACCAGGCTCGCTGCGATAGCACCCGGCAGGGCGAAGCCCATGGAGCAATACCCGTTAGGGATCAGGCAGGTGTTGGGCATATGGGAGTGGAAATGCCGGGCGATCCACATCTTGTGAGCGCCCACATCCGACAACAGGATATCGTCGGGTCCCATGGTTTCACGCGCATCCCACAAGGCCTTCTGCGGGCGAATTGTATCCTCTGTGTCATCTTCCGAATGGACCGCCAATTCATCCAGCATGATGTTGCGCATGCACTGCTGAAACGCCAGATTGAAATTGAATTTCACATCGCCCTGTTCGATGCGCTTGTTCAGGCCCGCCAGGGTATGTCCGATGTCGCCCACCAGTTCCACTTCAGGGTGATAGTACTGGTCGATCTCGGCTGGTTGAAAATCAGCATGGATGATGCGTTTGTTACAACCTGAGTTCCACAGTCTTGGGTGGTATTCCACCATGTCAAAACCCAGCGTGATAACCAGATCTGCATCGTCGATCACCAGGTTTGGATAATCTTTGAAGCCAAGGCCTGCGGTGAACATGTACTGCTCGGAGTCCATGTCGATACAACCTTTGGCCATAAAGGTAGTGATGACGCCAATGCCCGTACGGTCGACAAATTCCCGCAGCTCGGCGGTAGCCTTGCGGCGGATACAACCATTACCGGCCAGAATAACCGGACTCCTGGCCTGTTTGATCAGCTCCATTGCCTGATCCAGCATGACTGGATTGGTTACGGCACGCTCGAAGCGGCGCGGCGAGATGGGCAATTGCGAAGTTTCGATCTTGGCGATGTCTTCGGGCAACTCAATGTGCACGGCTCCGGGCTTCTCGCCCCGTGCAATTCTCACGGCCTTACGCACAATCTCCGGGATTGTATTGGCATTGCGAATCGAAATGGCCCATTTGGTCACTGGCTCAAACATATGCACCACATCCATGATCTGGTGTGATTCCTTGTGCAATCGCTCGGTGGAGCCCTGACCAGTCAGTACCAGGATAGGTGCGCGGTCCATATTGGCATCCGCAACACCGGTAATCAGGTTAGAGGCGCCTGGGCCCAGTGTGCTGAGGCAACCCGCAAGTTTGCCAGTCAAGCGACCATAGGCTTCTGCCATAAAGGCAGCACCCTGCTCGTGTCGGGTAAGCACGAAGGTTATTTGTTTACTCTCTTCCAAGGACAACATGAAGTCAGCGTTCTCTTCACCGGGAACACCGAAAATGTATTCGATTCCCTCCTCTTCCAGACATTTCACAAGCAAATCTGAAGCTTTCATTTTGAGTCTCTGTACGTGCCCTCTTGAAGCACGAATAAAATTGTTGGATTGTCGCGATTACGACAAGCAAAGCTTATCCACCACCGGTTGCAGTTTGCTGACACTCCCGTGGCAATACTGTGACGTCAGTTCATACGAGCCGTCGTCAAAGAGTACCCGGACCTCATCTCCGTCCGCGTACCTTGCTAATGCACTTCGTAACTTAGCTTGGGAATTGCACGAACTGTGCCAAGGTAGCTAAATTGTATAAACCTGCTGTTTTTGCGGAGATTTTTGCGTCTGAAGACGCGGACGAGCCCGTAGATTCGGTGGTCGACAAGAAATTGCACCAAACAGGTGCGCGATGTGACTCAAAACCATAACAGCTTTTAGCTATGCTGCGCCAGTACGGGCTCGGAATCCCGCGCCATGCACCACGGCGCGCTGACGGATCCAGGCAGCACTCTGTGCAGCAATTCTTGGCTCGCGTCTTGCTACCCTGAGGTATGGACAGAATTACGATGGACTTCACACAACAGACCCCGGAGCTCAATCAGTTTTTTAGCGACTCCATGCAGCCAGAAAACTGGCAGCGCTATTGGCAGGAACAACGGGAAACGGTGCAGGCCATGTTGGATGATCCAGAGCTGCGCGCACGCCTGCGTGAAAATCTTGATGGCACAGCGGCAGGCACTCCGCCTCCAGCAGGCACCGTGCAAAGCACTGACGATTCCAGATTCGCCGACCCAGCCTGGCAGCAAAACCACTACTTTGCCATGCTACGGCAGAGCTACCTTAATAACGTGCGGCTCTGCGAACAGACGCTATCGCGACAACGGTTCTCTTCTCCCCTGGAGGAACGGCAGGCAAAATTTGCAATGCGACACTATCTGAATGCAATCGCCCCGACCAACTCGCCATTGAGCAACCCGGAAGTATTGCGTGAGATCCTGGATACGGGAGGCCAGTGCCTGCAGCGAGGCTGGCAAAACCTGCTGCAGGATATTGCTGACAGCCCACCCGAGCTTATTAGAATCCGGCAATCTGATCCGGGGCAGTTTGCTGTGGGGGAGAATATTGCCAACACACCGGGCCAGGTCGTGTTTGAAAATCCATTGCTGCAGCTAATTGAGTACAGCGCCAGTACCAAAACCATCCATGAGATTCCCCTGCTGCTGGTGCCGCCTTTTGTAAACAAATACTACGTGCTCGATCTGGACAGCAAAAAATCCCTGGTGCGCTGGCTGGTAGCCCGGGGCTACCGGGTATTCATGATCAGCTGGGTCAATCCCGATTCAGAGTTGGGTGACACGACACTGGATGACTATGTTTGCAACGGCGTGATCAAGGCAATCGAAGCAGCGCTTGCAATCAGTGGCCGTGAAACACTGAATGCGGCCGGTTACTGCACCGGGGGATCGCTGCTGAGCATTGCCCAGGCCTTGCTGGCCGCACGCGGCCGTGACTACCTGGCAAGCCTGAGCCTGCTGGCGACCCAACTTGATTTTTCTGACCCCGGCGACCTCGGTGTGTACGTCGGCGGGAATCTGCAAGGCCTGCTTCGCGAATTCAGCGAAGCGAAAGGCGTCTTCGACGGGCGGTTGCTCGCCACGGCGTTTAACCTGTTACGGGAAAACGAATTATTCTGGCCGTACGTCATCACGCGTTATCTTCTTGGGAAGGAGCCCCCGGCATTTGACATCCTTCACTGGAACAATGATTCCACCAACATCCCGCAACGCATGCTGAACCAGTATGTGCAGGCAATGTACCGGGACAACTCGCTGGTGCAGGCAGACGGATTGGAGATTGCTGGATCACCGATTGATCTCGCGCGCATTACGGTTCCCGCTTACTGTTTGGCCACAAGCAGGGATCATATCGTGCCCTGGCAGGCTGCCTGGCGCAGTAGTCGATATCTGGGCGGCCCGGTACGATTTGTGTTGGGAGGTTCTGGTCACGTGGCTGGCGTAATTAACCCGGTACAGGGGAGCAAATATCCACACTGGACCTGTGAACGCCCTTCACCGGACGCCGAGACCTGGCGTTCTGCTGCCACGGAAAACCGCGGCTCCTGGTGGAAAGACTGGAATGACTGGCTGAAACCCCTGTCAGGCAATAGAATTGCAGCCCCGGAAATCGGGTCAGACGCCTACCCGCCCATAGAACCCGCACCGGGACGCTATGTCAGGGCCGGTTGTTGATTCTTTTCCAGAACAGCGAATGAGTATTAGCGGAACCCAGTTGTGATTACGATAAAGAAGTACCCCAATCGTCGTCTCTACGACACAAGCCAGAGCAAGTACATCAATCTGGACTACATACTCGAGTTGATCCGGGGCCACCAGGATTTCCAGGTCGTGGATTCCAAGACCGGCGACGACCAGACCAAAAGCATCCTGCTGCAGATTATCAGCGAGCAGGAAACCGAGGAGCACCGCTCCCTGCTGACCAATACCCTGCTCAAGCAATTGATTCGCTACTACAACAGCGACATGCAGCCCTTCGCCCGTAACTACCTCGAGCAGAGCTTCGCCGCCTTCCTCGAACAGCAGGAAACCATGCAACACCTGATGAAGAATATGGTGGATTCCAGCCCGGTGGGCATGTTCAACAAGATGATGGAAGAAAACATGAAAATGTGGACTGGCGCGGTCTCCGGCGGTCGCAGCGGATTCACCCCAAACCCCAGGGGTGGCCCGGATACGGAGCCAGGTACAGAACCTGGAACGGAACCAGAAGACGAGCCAGGTAACTGATATCTGGGGAATTATCCCACCAATTCACTTTTTGCTGCATTGCAACATTATTTTTGTTGACACCCTCTGGAACGCTCCCTATACTTCAATTCAATACTTGCTGCGATGCAGCATAAATTGAAGTTTAGACATTACCCATGCACTGGCCGGGCCTGAACCCGGGATTGAAGGAGCGAATCATGTACTCGCAATTTACCGAAACTTTTCAGAACTCCATGAAGCCCATGACTGAGCTGATGGAAATCAATATCAAGACGTTGGAATCCCTGGCCGAGCAGCAAACCAGTTTCTTCACTTCCGCGCTGAGCGACAGCCTGGCCTATACCCAGGACATCACCAGCCAGAGTGACATGGCCAGCATCCTCAAGGTACAGAAAGAGTACAGCGAGGACTTCCAGGACAAATTCATGTCAGCCTCCAAAGAGCTGTATTCCACCATGGTGGAGGCTCAGGACAAGGTCAGCACTGTCATGAAGACTGCCTTCACCGAAGCCAAGGAAATGGCTACTGAGATGGCGACCGAGATGACAACGCCGCCACCAGCGCCGAAAGCTGCCAGCAAATCCAAATCTGCCGCCAAGTAAGCTCTCTCCCTCTTGAGGCACATTGCCCCGGCTCTGCCGGGGCTTTTCTCTGCCCGTAGTTCCTGATGGAGCCTCTCGCCCCCGAACCCTTCAGCTACACGTCATTCGACGGCCTGAATCTCAAGGCATTTCTGTATGGAGCGGATTCAGCTCCGCTTAAAGTCCTGTGCATGCACGGGCTCACTCGAAATCATAAAGACTTCGAACCACTGATCACCATCCTGCAGCAGCGATCCGACCTCCATTGCCAGTTCATCGCCGTCGACAATCGAGGCCGTGGCGAATCCGACTACGACGACAACACCCGCAACTACATCCCACCGGTGTATGTACGCGACATGTTGACCCTGCTCGAAGCATTGAGCATCGACAAACTGGCGCTGCTTGGCACTTCGATGGGCGGGCTAATGAGCATGTTGATGATGCCGCTTATCGGGGACAACGTTTTGGGCGTTGTGATGAATGACATCGGTCCGGTAGTAGAACCAGTGGGCCTGCGCCGCATCGGCAACTATGTTGGCCACAATGCCCCAATGCCAGACTTCGCAGCAGCGGTTGCGGCAGTGGCCAAACGTAATGGCCACGTATTTCCAAAATTTAATGAGAAAGACTGGGAACAGTTCGCGCGCCGCACTTGTCGCGAGCGCGAGGACGGTTCTGTAATGATGGATTACGATCCGCGCCTGGTAGACGCGTTCAGCACCGCTCCTGTAACTGCAGTAGGTCGATTTTATTCCTGGCGCCTGTTTTCCCGCATGCGCCGCTGCCCACTGCTGCTGATTCGCGGCCAGCATTCGGATTTACTGTCCGATAGAGTTGCCCGTCGTATGGTGCGCCGCCATGGCAAGGCCGAGCTGGTCACTGTTCCTGACGTTGGACATGCGCCCATTCTGAACGAACCGGAAGCTGCAAGTGCTATCGGTGAGTTTCTGGCAGCACTCTGATTATTAACTCTGATTTTTAACCCCGATCTATAAGCCCAATCTACAAGCCCGGTCTGCGAGCACCCTCTTCGAGCAAACGTAAGTCGCAAGTTTGCCAGAGCGAAGCGCCATGAAAACCCTGCGTATCACGCAGATACTGAACCAACGATGGCCAATGTGAGCATGATCATCAGCAAACTTGTTGCCAATAATGCAATCCAACGATCTGCGCCTGAACCATTCATTACTTATCCCCCCAATAACAGCGATGAGCTCTGGTCCTTCCAACCAGAAACCCCTGATTTCCCATTGAGAGTAAGCTTAAGTGTTACCTTACTGGCGGGGTAATCCCCGAGCTCAGGGGTAATCAGCAAAATAGCCTGGGTGGATGAATTACCTGACTGATGCAATGGATTATGATGGGGCAATGAAAGAGCATCCGCCAACGGCCAGAATACTGGGTTATGTAGCCGCCTTCTCGCTAGGGCTACTGACACTGGCTGCCCTGATGATCTTCCTTGGCAGGGCTTCTACAATCAGTGGCACAGAGCAGGATTTCCTGGTCTTGCGCCAGGCTGAGATGCTGCCTGTTGATGTAGAGAAAGAGGAATTGCCCCGCTTTGAGGGCGAGTGGTCAGAAGTCAGCTTTCCATTCCATTGGCGCTACCAGCTTGATGATGCCCAGGCGATCTGGTATCGCATCTCCATAACATCTGAGGAGTTGGCGTCTCTGCTCACCGGCAATTCCGAAGATCAGTTGTTAGGCCTTTATGTCTGGCGCCTTAACCAGACTGCGGATTTCTGGATGAACGACTCACAGATTGGGTCGGGCGGCAGGACCGAACCACGCATGGCTCGTCATTGGAACAGTCCTCTGTACTTTCCTATTGCGAACGGACTCATCCAGGATCAGAACACGATACTGATCAAGCACTATGCGCCTCATACCTGGGGCTCTATGGAGGAACTGGTCATTGGTCAGGACGGGTTTCTAAAGCCTGTCTACGAAACCCGATACTTTATCCAGCATGATGTGTCCCTTGGCTTGTTTGTATTTGTACTGAGCACGTCTATTTTTACTTTCGTCGTTTGGTACTTCCGGAGACAGGAGACCCAATACTTCTGGTTTTCCCTCGGCTCATTCAGCCTGAGCTTCTATATATTGCATCAGTTCCTGCGTTACCTGCCTCTACACCCTGATCTCTGGCGCTGGCTTTCCAACATCTCTTCAGACCTGTGGGCATGTTCGATCTTTATATTCAGCCTCCGCAGTCTCGAGTTGCATAAACCGCTTGCCGAGAGGCTGGTGTACCTCTATTTACTCTGCGGTGTGTTTGTCTATTTCTACGCCAGTTTCTTCAGGGTCTATGACCTGAACATTTACTTTCACGTATTCACACTGGTCATCGGAATTTATAACTTCTATCTTTGCGTTGAACGATTTTCTGCAACACAAGACCCGCTACCTGCCTTTTACGCCAGCCTGATTGCGATCCTGTTTGCCGCGGGAGTCCACGATATATCCATGCAAGCCATATTGAATACCGGACTGCTGGGACAACAGGGACTCGGTTTCCGGAACCACTTTAATTTCATTCATTTCTTTGCCCCGATAATTTTCATTTTTATCGGCGCCAGCCTGCTCAAGCGCTTCGTGGATTCCATGAACGAATCCACTCGGCTCAATGCGGAACTGGAGCAGCGCATTGACGATGCCCGATCAGAACTGGAGGCCAACTACCAGGCGATTGAAGCCGTGCTGGTCCAGCAATCGGCACACGAAGAACGGGAACGTATTTATCGGGATTTGCACGATGATGTCGGGTCCAAGCTTTTGTCGCTGTATTACCGACTGGAAAACGAATCAGATAGCACACTGGCCAGATCTGCCCTGGAGGACTTGCGGGATATCGTTTCCAAAAAGTCCATCGAGAGCTGCCCCCTGGCCGATGCAGTACAACAGTGGCGGGCTGAAACCGAGGAGCGGGTAAGAGACGCGAATGTCACCCTGAGCTGGTATGCCGAAACATTTCCCCCGGATATGGTGCTCAGTGAAATGCAACATGCTCACTTGCGCCGCATGCTGCGTGAAATGCTCAGTAACGCCATCATCCACAACAAGTCAGCAACTGCGATCAATGTCAGCCTGTTCTGTACGGAACAACAGCTCGTGATCGAAGTCGCAAACGATGGTTCAACTATTCCAGTTTCGGAATGGGAAGCAGGCCGCGGAATCAGCAATCTCCGGGTGCGGGCACGAGACCTGCAAGGTGAACTTACGATAGCAAACACTAAAAATGACTGGGTGAAAGTGTCCTGTCAGATCCCCCTGAACTGTGTACAACGAGAAACACCATGAGCAAAAACGTGCTAATTCTGGAAGACATGCCTGACACGCAGAACTGGTTGCAAGGCGCCTGCCTGTTGGCCTTTCCAGATGCGACTATCACAATTGCCAGTAACCTTGCAGCGGCCGGGGAGCATCTTAAAACCTTCCAACCAGACATCGCCCTGGTGGATCTGGAATTACCCGACGGCAAGGGACATCACTTCATTGCCACGTTACAGGAGCAGCACCCAAACTGCCTGGCCATCGTGGTGACCATCTACGCCGACGAGAGCCACTTGTTGCCCAGCCTTAAGGCTGGCGCCAGAGGATACATTCTCAAGGACCAGAGCCGGCAACGCATCGCAGAGATGTTGAAGCAAGCGATAGTTGGCGAGCTACCGCTTTCTCCAGCGGCTGCAAGAGTGGTCCTCGACCAGGTGGTCAATATGACACTTGAAGAACCCGTTGAGTCCTCACTCACCAACCGTGAGATTGATGTGTTGAAACTTGTTGCTGCCGGGTCTAGCACTCCTGTTGTTGCCGACAACCTGGGTATCAGCAAATACACGGTGGAGGATCACCTCAAGCAAATCTATCGCAAACTCAATATCTCCAGTCGGGCCGAAGCAGCCCTCGCCGCCCAGAAGCTAAATCTGATCTAGAGAACCTCGGAACAAAAATTGGGTTAAACCCGTTCGGGTCACTGCCGGCTATCCGGGACAAACCGGCCTCGTTTCGTTACACTGCGGAACTCATAAATCACAACAAGAAACCACGATCTACCCGCATTTCCGGAGACTCCCATGAGCAAAATCAGATCTTTCAGGCTGGCTGTTTTCTGCGCTTCTCTCATAGTCAGTGCTATGGCGAGCGCCGATGTAACCCTGGTGCGCTACGGACCAGAGGGCGAAGAAAAGCCTGGCATTGTCGATGACCAGGGCCGCATTCGCGACTTGTCTTCACACATCGATGAGATTACACCTGCCACCCTTTCTGAATCAGGACTGCAGGAACTCTCCGCACTCGATGTTGGATCCCTGCCCCTGGTGCAGGGCAATCCGCGACTGGGTGTACCGCTAACAGGTATTGGCAAGATCGTGGCCATTGGGTTTAACTATGTAAACCATGCCGCCGAGATGGAAGTCACGCTTCCCACCGAGCCCCTGACTTTCATGAAAGCCACCTCATCTCTGACTGGCCCTTTCGACACAGTCATTCAACCTCGCAATGGTCACAAACTGGATTATGAAGCCGAGCTGGTGGTGGTGATCGGTCGGCGAGCGCAATACATTTCCGAAGATGAAGTGTTTGACTACGTGGCGGGTTATACCGTGGGTCACGATGTCTCTGAACGTGCTTTCCAGCGCGAGCGCGGCGGTCAATTCACCAAAGGAAAGTCAGCCGACACTTTCGCACCCGTTGGCCCCTATTTCGTGAGCAAGGATCAGATCGATGATATTCAGAATCTGTCCATCTGGTCCGAGGTGAACGGGGAAATGCGCCAGCAAGGCAATACGGTTGACATGGTGTTCGGGGTCAAAGAAATTGTCAGCCACCTGAGCCAATTCATGACTCTGCACCCGGGAGACATCATCTTCACGGGCACACCCGCCGGAGTTGGCGATGGCATGGTGCCCCCTCAGTATCTCAAGCCGGGTGATGTAGTACGGATTGGTATCGAAAACATCGGCGAGCAACGCCAGACGATTTCACCACCGAGGTAAGCCCTGTTAGTTAGAGCTGCCTGATTGTGCGATCGAGTTATCCAGTGAAAGGGATGAAGAACAATTGGAAACCGCCAGGGAAGGCGGTGAAGTGAATACGGCAAACGGTGCCGCAAGGACGAGTGCGTTCATACCGAGGAGGTTACGACCTCCTTCACCGACTACGGCAACTTCTACGGAGCCGAGTTCGCAACTACTGCCAAGCGTGAAATTTTCCACGCGATAGACATCGATCAAATTGATTTTGCCATTGGCCATTCTGGCCCCGACCTGGCGAACTTTGACTGTGCCATCGAGTTTCCGCAACTTTCGAAACAGTTCCTGATTGACGGTTATCATGTTTGCGCCAGTATCAAGCAGGAAAGCTTCTTCAACGTCGCCAAATTTACCGGAGAGCGTCAGGCTTCCTGAAGACGACTGATCAAGATGAATCGCGAAACTGAACAATCCCGCACCTGCTGGCCCGGGTTGTTCGGCGAGCACAAGACCGGGCAACAATGCGATCAGGCAAATCAGGTATCGAAGAGAGTCCCGGCACAGAGACCACCCACTGCCACACCGGTAATTCTCATTTGATTGCTTATTGATTGCCATAGACAGGCATAGGCAAAATTCAAGCCAACTCCAAGTTATTGAAAATTAAGAGAAATAATTTTCGGTGCATACAATGCCGCACCACATCAGGGATACCAACCCTCAATTGCACTAATAGAGTGCATTTTAGTCAGTTTTCCGTGCAACGAACGCCAAATTGCCCTGATTGTGATAGACAGAATCTATCGCGAGAACTTGAAGATTGCGGCACAGGACCTCATTTCTTTCCGTACAATTGACCTCATAGTACATCCAGACTCGATTTCCAGATCGTGACTTGATGGTTTATGTCTTTCTATTCAATGTGTTAGGAGAGTCGTATGAAAAGATCAATAGCCCTTGTGAGCCTTATCGCCCCTTTTGCCCTGATGTCGTGCGGAACAGCAAATGGCCTGGATTCTGGCGCCGAAATGGTGCGTGTCTGGAGTGTCGATACCACGGGCAAGCCGCCTTTCAAGCGAACGCTTGTCGAAGTGCCAGCAGCAGACATCGCAAGCCTGGAAATTGATGACGCCAACGTGGAAACCGTGACCATGCGGGTAACAGATTTCCGTGGCAAGCCACCCTTTCGCCGCACAATGCAGGAAGTGCCGGTCATTGATGCAGCCAGCCTTGAGCAAGTGTCAGAAACCACTCGAAAGGCAGGCAGGACACCGTTTGGCAAGCGGCATCGCTAGACTGCCCGTTCCGGTGAGCCTCGGTTGCCAGCCGAGTCTCCAGCGCAGCGCTTGAACTGAGGTTCCCGGATAATGAAGGGATTTGCCCCCTTTCGACAAACGCTATCAATAGGCAGCAAGCCAGATTGAAACAGCTTGCTGCCTACTCTCTCCTTCGGTAACTCCTCAGTCACACCTACCCAACGACATACTTACCTGTAAGAGAAAGGTTCTCCGCTCTCCATTACCCGCAGCGCCATCGCCTCTTTGTGCTAAAGCCTCTGAGGTCGTAGTCAAAATCGAGATAGGAGTGATAATGCCAGGAAATGCAGTATCATCTGCGCCTGTTAATATCAGGTTTTCCCCCAGAGGTTGCTTAGAAGTTGGATAGTCTAGTTTGGCTTGGAATCGTATTCTGCGTGTCGCAATCGGCCATGTTTTCTGGCCTTAACCTGGCGTTTTTCGGCTTGTCCCGTTTACAACTGGAAGTTGAAGCAGAGACCAACCTCAAGGCACAGCGTGTGCTCGCTATGCGTCAGGACTCCAACTTCCTGCTAACGACTATTCTCTGGGGAAATGTTGGTATCAATGTGCTGCTAACCCTGCTCTCTAATTCGGTGCTCGCAGGCGTTACCGCCTTCTTCTTTTCAACTTTCATTATCACGTTTCTCGGTGAAATCATCCCCCAGGCCTATTTTTCCCGCAATGCACTGCGCATGGCATCGCTGCTTGGGCCCGTGTTGCGTATCTATCAGTTTTTGCTCTATCCCGTAGCCAAGCCGGCCGCACTGATGCTGGATAGATGGCTGGGAGCAGAATCCGCCGAGTTCTTCCGCGAGCATGTTATCCGTGACATGCTGATGAAGCATGTCGAGCACCACGATAGTGATGTGGATGATGTTGAAGGAATTGGCGCGCTTAACTTTCTCGAAATCGATGACATCGCAGCCGTGCAGGAAGGTACCGATATCGACCCGGACAGCATCCTGAGATTTCCTACCGATGTCGACTTACCGAGGCTACCTGAGTATGAAGCGACTGCAGACGACCCTTTCCTGCAGAGCCTGCATGCTTCTGGCAAAAAGTGGGTAATACTCGCCGATGAAGATGGGCTTCCCCTGTTACTCCTCGATGCCGATGGTTTTCTGCGTGATGTATTACTGACCCATGGCAATTCGGATCCTTATCACTATTGCCATCGCCCCATTATTGTTAAGAGCAGCAAAACCAATCTGGGGTCGGTTATTCGCATGCTGAAGCGATCAAACAAGGACAGTCACGGAGTAATCGAGAATGACGTGGTGCTGGTTTGGACTGAGTCGCCACGCATAATCACCGGCGCGGATCTGTTCGACAGGTTACTGGTAGGCATCAAGTAGCTCGCCAGCTAAGCAATAGCGCCTGAGACTTGACCTCTCAGGAATGATCGACCGGTGAGGAAACTCGCGTATAGTGTACCAACATCCCTGGTGTAATCGCCCTGTCCCGGGTGGCTGCGCTCATTAGAGGCTACGATGAACGAATTTTTCAGCACCCTGTCAGATGCACTGACTGACGAACAAACCTACCTGCAACTGGCTCTTATCCTGGTTTCGATTTTTGTTGGCCAGATCGCTGCTGGATTCATACGCAATCGCGTCACAATACTCAAGCAGCCACCTGCAGATAAAACCCAGGCAACTGTGCGTCTCACGATACATCAGTTGGGTCGACTGCTGGTTCCAGCCCTTAGCATCCTGATCCTGAAACTGTCTTCTGAACTCATTCTCGATCCCGAGGGAAATGAATGGCTGGTGGTGACTGCCATTACCGTTCTCATTATATATAGCTATTTCAAGGCGATCGGAATCCTGGTCAACAACCCGCTGGCGGCGAAAGCCTTGTTGATGGTGGGCATTCCCTTGCTGGCTCTGCAAACCATCGGCGTATTGCCCTACCTGACCTCCATACTGCAAACCATTGGCGTCGAAGTTGGCAATATTCGCATCACTCTCCTCGGCATCCTGCGTGTAACGATATTTGGATCGCTAATTTTCTGGCTGGGTCGCATATCCAATACCACGGGTCAGCAAGCAATCAGGCAGCAGGAGAAACTGGACTTTCGCACCCGTGAGGTCGCGGCCAAGTTGTTCGAAATTGGTGTATTCGTAGTAGTCGCCCTGCTGCTGCTGCAGATCATGGGGATTAACCTCACTGCACTTGCCGTATTCGGCGGCGCACTTGGTGTCGGGCTCGGTTTTGGCCTTCAGTCCATCGCATCAAACTTCATTTCCGGGTTGATAATCCTGCTGGATCGCTCACTGTCTATCGGCGACTTTATAGAGCTGGAAGATGGGCGCAGCGGCTATGTCACTGCGCTTAATATGCGCTCGACAACGTTGGAAACCTTCGAAGGCAAAGACATCATGGTGCCCAACGAGATGTTCATTACCGGCACCTTTGTCAACTGGACACACAAGAACCAGAAACAGCGTTACCGGGTTGATTTCTCGGTGGCCTACAACACCGACATTCGCAAGTTGGTTGAAGTCATCAAGGAAGCGGTCGCCACCCATCCGCAAGTGTTGAGCGGCGAAGAATACCCCATTGAGGAAAGACCCGACTGTGAGATCGACAGCTTCGGGGATTCCGGGGTCAATATGTTCGTTGAGTTCTGGATAGAAGCCATCGACGATGGCAAGAACAGGGTCGGCGGTGATTTGCTGCTCATCATCTACGAGACCATGCGAGACCACGGCTTTACCATTCCGTTCCCACAACGTGAGGTTCGCATCCTCAATGAAGGTGAGGCGGAGATCAGTTCAGTTACGAGGAAGTAAGCAAAGCCTGTAGAAGATCAATCAGGGCTTTTATCAGCGAAGTGTGACGACCAAACCACACGCTTCAGTATTCGTCTACTTAGCCTCAAATTCTAGCGCAGAAAGAATCCAGACAGCATGCTGCCTGGATTGTGGTCGCGCAGCCAACTGAACTGCCCGGGCTCTCGTGCTCGTCTCACCAGGACTAGTGAAGCGCCGAATCAGATGTTGTCAATTGGTAGTATTTGCCAATAGCAGAGGGCGCAATCTTGAATCGGTTTGTCACGCCTTCCAGGTACTCGCTGGCACCAACAATCAGATAACCGCCATCACTCATGTTATCGGCGATCGTATTGAACAGCTTTTGCTTGGTGGTCAGGTCAAAATAGCAGGCGACGTATCTGCAGAAGACGAGGTCCAGCGAAGTACTGGGCGGCTGTTCTGTCAGCAGATTCCGGCTTTCGAAGGACACTTTCCGGCGAATGTCTTCATTGAGTTGAAAGTTGACACCCGCGGGTGTGAAGTATTTGTCGCGCAGCCTTTCATCCATGCCACGAGTCAACTCGAATGAAGAATAGATGCCTTCACGCGCCTTTCCCAACGCTATCTCGGAAATATCACTGCCATAGACAAAAACCCTGTCCAGATCGAAACCTGCTTCTTTGGCAGCGATACAAATACTGTACGCCTCTTGTCCGGTGGAGCAGGCTGCACTGTGAATTCGGACAATTTTGTTCTCACCTCGACCAAACAGGTTGGGCAATATTTCCTGAGTCAGAGCCTTGAACGGATTCTGGTCCCTGAAGAACAATGTCTCGTTAGTACAGATCGCATCGATCATGGACTGCTTCACAAGGTCGTTCAGCAAAGACCTCGCATAGAGTTCCTGATAGGAACCGACTTGATATTTCTCAAGGAGCGGACCGAAACGATGCTCGATAAGGTATTCCTTGTCTTCCGTTAATTCGATACCGGTAAATTGCTTCGTAAAACCCGAAAGCAATGAAAATTCTTGTCTAGATAACTGGGTCATGGGTCGGTGTTCCTAATACTGCCTGGCTAATTCTTACGGGTATCTGCATTAACGGGATTTCCTGGTCTACCAACCCAGCTCCCACTGCCGCACCTGGCATGCCCCATACGGAGCAGCTCTCTTTGTCCTGCGAATAAACTGTTGCGTTTTTCTGTTTCAATAAGGTTAGACCCCTGACTCCATCGGCGCCGAGGCCTGTCATAATTATAGCCAATGTTCGCTTGCCGTAGATTTCTGCGATGCTTTCAAAGAGGTAATTCACTGAAGGTTTGC
Organism: uncultured Pseudohongiella sp.; assembly: GCA_965227635.1. Classification (GTDB taxonomy): domain Bacteria; phylum Pseudomonadota; class Gammaproteobacteria; order Pseudomonadales; family Pseudohongiellaceae; genus UBA9145. The sequence goes on from OZ245763.1 coordinate 476,099, forward strand.
AAAACAATTCTGGTGGATCATCGGTAATCACTACGCTGACATCAAACCCCGATTTCCTGAGCTTCATCTGTGTTCCACCGGGAGCAAGATAGGCCACGTTAGGCTTCAGAATTTCTCCGTGTTCGGCTTCCTTGACCTTGAGTTCGCTCTTCGCATTGAGCGCATCTGCGAGATTCTTCGTGAACGTCGCCGGCATATGCTGGACGATCAGAATCGGCACATTCAGATGACCGGGGAGTTGCTTGAACACCTTACTGAGGGCTTCCGGGCCACCGGTAGAAATACCAATGGCGATAACGTCAAACTTGGCACTTTGAACCGGCGGCGACTTCGATACTACCGGCTCAATCCTGGTGTCTGGTACAGCAATGTCGCTTTGCTGTTCCCTGGGTCTGCTTGCACCGGTATTCGCCATATAGTGCACAGTATCTATGAATCGTTCCAGATCCGTGCGCAATTGCTTCTCGGTCTCCCTGGGATCCCGACTGGTTGGTTTGGTAATGAAGTCGAAGGCACCGCGCTTCAACGCCTTGATGGTATTCTCACCATCGCGCTTTGCTATAGAACTGACTACGACAACCTTAGCGTCAGAACCGGTTTCTTTCAGATCCAGCAGAAATTCCAGCCCATCTCGCTTAGGCATTTCCAGATCGAGAGTAATAATGTCCGGACCTAGCTCAAGGACCTTCTGCAGTGCATCGACGCCGTCGCAGGCCTGACCCACTACCTCACAGCTATCTATCGAATCCAGAACCCGCTTGATGAACATGCGGTAGGCGATACTGTCGTCGACGATAAGGCATCGAAGTTTCCCACTCACGCGGCCGCTCCGAGCAAGGTACTTTCGAGCCCGAGGATCCCTATGAGTTTGTCGTCTTTTTTGTACACGGCACGGAAGATCTCAGCTTCTATACCCTTGATGTTGCCTGGAGTTGCGATGATTTCACTGAGCGGCGCTGAAATTGAGTCTTCGACTTCTTCCACCATGAGCCCCATTAGCTCACCCTGCAGTTCGGTCGCGATGATTCGAGAATGCCGGTCTCTTGGCAGTGGTTCGAATCCGCAGCGCACGCGCATATCGATGATCGTCACGATACTGCCCCGCAGGTTCACCAGCCCCTCAATTTCTGGCTGCGGCATGGGAACCCTGGTGATAGAGGGAAGGTCGATAATTTCCTGAATTTCACTAATAGGTAGTGCACACGATAAATTTCCAACCCGAAATGCAATCAGTTCCAGATATTTCGAAGATGCATTATTGCTTGTCATGTTGATGCCCACCTATGCCACATTCCGATGCACGATTCTGGTCAATCGCGCACAGGCTTCTATCAGTAAATCGTGATTCAGTTTTACCTGAAATTCGGTAAAGCCTGCGTCCCTGCCCTTGGCTTCCGCTTCCTCTCCGGAAAGCGAGGTCAGCGCAACTACAGGAAGATCTTTCCATACGGGGCTTTCCCGCAACTTGCGCACAAAAGTGAAACCATCCATCTTCGGCATTTCGATATCGGAGACGATGAGTTCGATGTCCCTGTGTTCATCGAGCGCTTTCAGCCCTTCCTCGCCGTTGGTAGCCGTTATTACCGTAAACTCCTGCTCCTCAAGTACCTTCTTGACCTGACGCAGGAAGAAAGGCGAATCTTCTACCAGCAAGACAGTGATTGGGCGTTTGTCGAATTCAAGCACGTTGTCTTTGGCCGGCAGTTCCGGCACACACATTCGAACAAGCATTCTGGCATCAAGTAGTTGAACAATGTGATCCTGGTAAGTGATAGATCCCATGATGCCATCGCGCACATAGCTTCTGTCATCCACAGGGCCTTCATAGTTGATAATGTCATGAATGTCTGAGGCCACGATACCCACCTCAAGGCCGCTCATGTCCACAACGACTGCGTAGAACGATTCGCCGAGATCGCAGGGATCGATACCCTTGATCTTGCTAAGTTTGAGCAATTTGAGCGTGTCGTTCTTGTACTTGATGGCCAGATTGGAGCCCACCTTCTGTACCAGCTTCGTTTCAATCTTCTCAATGCGGGAAACCAGATGAGAGGGCAATGCGAGTCGCTCATTCTCTCCGTGCGAAAGCAAGAGGAATGAATGTTTCTCGTATTCTTCAACCTCGGCTTCTTTCTCGCTCTCCTTGAGTAATTCGGTTTCCTTGATATCCATGACTGCTTTGACACCAGCCACATCCAGGATCAATGCTACCGAGCCATCGCCCAGTATCGTTGCACCGGCATATTCCCTACTCTGATTGAAGTGCTTGCCCAACGGCTTAACGACAATCTCCGCGCTATCGAGTAGCTTGTCCACGATAATGCCATAGCGGAATTCACCGGACGCCACAATCACCACAAACGCAGGTTTGTCACTAGTGATGCTGATTTCCTGACGATCAACATGCGGCTCCGCATCCTCGCCTTCTGTCTTGGCACTGCGCAGATCAACCAACTCCTGCAGACTCACTACCGGCATAATCTGGTCACGGACCCTAAGCACGTCGTTTTCGCCAATTCGCTCGAGACTGTTGCGGCTGTCACCCGGTGCAATCCTCACCAGTTCCACCAGATTTACCTGCGGAATCGCAAAGGATTTTTCACCCAACTTCACCAACAGGCTGGGAATAATCGCCAGGGTCAATGGTAACTTGATTGATATGGTGGTTCCCTTACCCTGTTCTGAATCCAGGTCTACCACACCACCTACTTTAGACAGGTTTCGCTGTACCACGTCCATCCCAACTCCCCGGCCAGAGATATCGGTCACCTCTTCCGCAGTTGAGAAACCGGGCTTGAAAATAAGTCTCGCGACTTCCTTGTTGCTCATACGGTCCAGGTCTTCTGCAGACACCACACCGTTTTCCAGCGCCTTCTTCTTTACTTTTTGGTAGTTGATGCCGGCACCGTCATCCTTGATCTCGATAACCACTTGACCGGCAGAATGATAGGCATTGAGATGCAGGCTACCGGAGGCAGGCTTGCCGTTCTCCGTGCGCACGTTTGGCAACTCGATTCCATGGTCTATGGAGTTTCTTATCAGGTGAGTAAGCGGATCACCGATCGCCTCGATGATGGTCTTGTCCATGTCCACATCTTCACCGGTAATGGTGAGGTTGATGGACTTGCCCACCTGGGATGATAGATCCCGCACGATACGCTTGAACTTGTTGAAGACGATGCCGACAGTCTGCATACGCGTGGACATGATCGCTTCCTGCAGTTCAGATGTGATCAGATTGACACTCTGTACGGAAGATTGGATAAGGTCTTCATTTTTAGATTCCGCGCTGCGAATTAGCTCGTTTCGTGTAAGCACCAACTCACCAGCGAGCGCCATCAACTTGTCCAGCAAATTGATGTTTACGCGAATACTCTGGTCACCTGAACCCTTATTCTGGCCGGCAGCCACTTCAAGCTTCGGCTTCTCACCAGTTGGCGCTGCTGAGTCGGAGATCTCGACTTCAGTTTTGGCCTCATGCTCTGTCGCATTAACCGCTTCCACATCGGTAGAGCTACTCTCACTCTCTTCCGATGCGGCTTCCACGGGGGCTGACTCTGATGACGCTGCGGATTCTTCCACCGCGTCAGGTTCAGCAGTAGCACTTACTTCTGATGGGGCATCGGATTCTTCCGAATTTCCTGCCTCAACGACGCCATCTTCTGATACGAAGATTTGCTCCAGCACCTCAACGATCTCATCGATTTCCATGGAATTGGATGCGCTGACATCGTTGATCATTGCCACCAGCCGATCGGCTGCATCGAGCAATACCGAAACAATCGCAGAAGTGGGCACCAGGGACCGCTGGCGGAACCGATCCAGAATGTTTTCCATTGAATGGGAAAGTTTCTGCATCTGGCTCAAGCCAAAGAAGCCGGAAGCACCCTTGATAGAATGCAGAGTCCTGAATACCTGGTTGACCAGTTCCTCATCCAGATCAGCACCGGCTTCCTCGATCTGAATCAGATCATCGACGATGCCATCGAGGTGTTCTCGGGATTCCTCGATAAAGGCCTGCAAGATTTCATCATCTTCTGTCATTGTTCTTTCCTACTCAGCTCACCCGACGACTATTTCTTGAGAAAGGTCTCAACTTCACCTTTCATCTGTAGAGAGGAGCTGGACAGGCCATTAGCCAGATCCAGAAGGCGCTTCGCCATCTCTCCAGTCTCAGTGGCTGCCTGCTGCACCGAAACCACACTCTTGGACACTTCATTGGTACCCATCGCTGCCTCAGAAACACTCTTCGCAATTTCCTGAGTAGTCGTGGACTGCTCTTCCATGGCTGCCGCGATGGTATTACTGGACTCAGTCATGCTGGAGATCGTTTCCTTAATGGCATTGATCGCGCTGACTGCATCTTCGGTAGTGGTCTGGATAGACTTGATTTGCGCTTGTATCTGCTCGGTCGCTTCTGAAGTCTGGCCAGCCAGATTCTTCACTTCTGAGGCCACAACGGCGAATCCTTTACCAGCTTCTCCGGCTCGGGCCGCTTCGATTGTTGCGTTCAAGGCCAACAGGTTGGTCTGCTCCGCAATCTCATTAATGATGTTGATCACAGAACCAATCTGGCCTGCGGCGTTGTGTAAAGCTTCAACAGTAGCGTTTGTATTTTCCGCCTTGGACATCGCATCCCTGGCAATCTGGTTGGAAGACTTCACCGTCACGGTGATTTCATTAATAGCCGCACTCATTTCCTCTGCGGCTGCTGCAACAGTACGGACGTTCGCAGAAGCTTCTTCTGACCCGCTTGAAGCCGTGGCGGACTGCATGGAGGATTCTTCCGATAGCTTGGTAAGCTCTTCAGCAGTTTGTTTGAGCTTGCCAGAGTTTCCGGAAACTTCATCTGTCAGTCTGGCAACATTTTTAGCCATGTTTTCTTCAACAGTAATCACACTCCAACTTACCATCGGGCCAATATAGTATCCCTTGCCATCTATGATGGCGGACACATCAAGCTGCAGGGTTTCTTCTCCCAGGGAGATTTTAGTGCTCCACGGCAGGCGCGAAGGATCGGAGAGGATGGCACGCTGGTGCTCCGGGTTTTTGTGGAATCTGTCGATACAGGCTCCCAATACCTCGTCGGCCTTCATCGGCAGAAGATGTTCGATCTTCTTCAGAGTCGACAGGCTGGTATCGTTCATGTAGTTGATCTTGAAGGTCTTGGGATCGCACATCATGACGTTGATAGGCATACGATCGACCATGCTCTTCAAACGTTCACGATCGGTACATACCGCCCAGCTCAGCACGAATTTGTCTGGCGTGCCATTGACGTAAGTCGCGTCAATGGACAGATCCAGCAAGGCAGGGCCCAGGCGAATAATCGCTTCATGGGGTAAATTGCGCGCATCAGAGAGTAGCCCTCGCTGCATGGATGGATTTTCATGAAATACATCGATGCTCTGCCCAATGATGGCATTGCCATCAACGCCCGGAGGCAGCAAGTCCCGTAATTCGTTCAAGGCCTGGACACTGGCTTTGTTCGCGTAGTCGATAACCAGCGTCTTGGCATCGCAAGTCAGCACGTTGATTGCGAGACTGTCCAGGATCTTGTTTTCAGAAGATGAAACACCGGATGATTTGAATCCGGGGATAAGTTTCAGGGCAGGTATGGCCATAATATTCTCCAACAGTAGCCTCGCCTCTAGGTTCGCGCTGGCTCGTAATAAAAATAATTTCTGTTAGTACTTTCTAACAACTAGTAAAGATTGATCGCTCACAGCCTGGTGTGTGCCCACCCGGGAGATAGGCAACCGCTATTGTCAGGCAGTGCTTGCTAAGGTTCGCGGTTCATATTGCCGCTCACTAATAGAAGAATAGTTGGCCGCAAGCGAGTTTCAAATTCGAACAGAAAAAATAATTGAAATAGTTTCAGGACGGTCGTCCAATCAATTCACAACATCTTGCACAACTTTTTGATAGTGCAGTTATTGACCGGAAATTCTCCTTATTTCCTGCGTGCATTTGAGACCTAATAGTCTATTCGAATGAATAATCGCGGCATACTTCTTACTAGTTATATGAAGCGCACACCAATATAACGATCGCATGAAGGACCAAATTACCACGCAGAATTCCAAGCTTGCACCTTCTCACCGTTATTAAATTCGCACCTATACTAATAACAGCGGATAGCTGAATAACCAGTTTAGTGGGAAGGCTTTGGTCTCCCGCTTAGTGATTCAGCAAGTAGCACCCTAATCAAAATTGTAAAGACAACAAAGGGCACGTGCTCAAGCAATCCATGCTGATCAAATGAATGACGACATGATCTCCTTGTCAGTGAGCCCGTTAGTAGCGCAAACAATATCGATGAAGTACTGAAGCTGATAAGCGATGTGGCGGAACAGATCAACCTGCTCGCGCTTTATGCAACGATTGAAGCAGAGCGGGCTGGAGATACCGGAAAGGGGTTCGCGGTAGTGGCGGCGCAGGTGAAGGAGTCTCTTTCTTTGATCAGGAATAAAGTAGCCTGAACAAAAGCAGAAGGCCATTCGCCGCAGATCTGTGCGACATGGCCTTCTGCCTTTCTTTACAACGCATTCGCCATCTAGTTCGAATACTCAGTTCCGTTTACCGGAATCATCAGGTGAGCACCCGCGGTTCCTGAACGCATCATCCAGGGCGTTCCTCTACCCGCCAGTGAATTATCGCGCTGGGAACCCGTTGGCATGCCCAGCCCCTCTGCGGTGGCGAAGGGCAAGGACACTACCATTAGGTACTGAATACGGTCCGGGGTATCAAAGCGACGATAGCTCAGCGAACCAAATATCCGTGCGGGTATCTTGCCTTCATCCTCGGCCTTCTGCATGGCCAGTTGCAATTCATCACCTTCCAGTCCTTGTGCAGAAAGCTTCGCCTGCAGATCGCGACGTGCCCGCAATGCAACCGGACCACAGCGAGTGAATCCTTCCGCATCAGTTGGTTGGCATTCGACATGGTTACTACCTACTTTCAACGTGACTCGATTGCCGTCGTCATCGTAGGTATACACGGTGGCATCGGCCCGCAAATCTTCCGGCAGTGGCGACAAGGCTTTCTCGATCGTCGCCTGGTTGGACTGTGCGGCTAACTGGCCGGATAGAAACATTGCTGCGGCCATCGTGGCCAATACGCTCTTCTTCATATGCATGGCAACCTCCTGGGTTCCTCTTATTGCTGTTGTTACTCTGGTGATCCTTGTGAAAGCACGCATTTCTGGCTGCTCCCACGCGATTACTATCAATTCCCTTGTACCTGATACCATGGGCTTTGATTTTTGCGCCTGGTCCTCGCGACTGGTTCAATCTCCCTGATTACCGGCATTCTACGGCATTCCCGGGGAGAGCCACAGATTTTCATCTGATCTCGATCAAGATTCTGGCAAAATACGCCCTGTGGCAATCGGCTCAACTTATCAAATCCTATAAAATTCAGTAAGTTGTTTGCGCCCCGATACTGCAGCACCAAGACATTCGCGGTTGATAGGCAGTAGCAGCAAAGTAGAACAAGAAGAGAGACGGCAGGTATCCATTGGAAATTAATACAACTATAAGCAATCCGACCTCTACCACAGCCCCGCAGATCGACGCCCTACTGGTACGGGCTCACTCACTGGCTGCCTTCGCCACACTACTCATCGCGGTGTTATTCGGCATCCTCGTATCCTTGCAATTCATATTCCCGGACCTGATTGGCGTATTCCCCAGTTGGGGTCGTATGCGCTACGCCCATACTCAGGGCATCATGCTGGGCTGGTTGGGAAATGCATTCCTGGCCTTTCTGTACTACGCGGTGCCCATACTGAGTGGCCGCCCCGCAGGCTCACGTAATCTCGGATTGCTGCTCTTCGCCCTGTGGAATTTTGCGGTAATGATTCCCGGCTGGGTGCTGGTGCTGAGCGGATACAGCCAGCCATTGGAATGGGCAGAATTTCCACTGCCTGTGGATGTGCTGGTAATTGTTGCCTTTCTCCTGGCGGCGATTCAATTCCTGCCGCCCTTCTTCAAGCACGGATTTGAAAACCTCTATGTATCAAGCTGGTACATCATTGGGGCGCTGGTTTTCACACTATTGTCTTATCCCATGGGAAACCTGGTACCTGAGTTCGTTCCCGGAGCGGCAGGCGCCGCCTTCAGTGGACTATGGATTCACGATGCTGTTGGCCTTTTCGTTACACCACTGGCGCTGGCCATTCTGTACTTTGTTGTACCTGCTTCCACGGGTAAACCGATTTTCAGCCATTTTCTGTCCATGTTGGGGTTCTGGGGATTGTTTTTCCTCTATCCCCTGAATGGTATCCATCACTACATTTACTCGGTGATTCCCATGGCGGCGCAGGCTACTGCGATAGTTGCTTCATTCCTGCTAGGTTTGGTAGTGATAATCGTGGTGAGCAACCTGATGCTGTCGCAAAGAGGAAGCGGCTGGATTCCGGAAAATATTGCACTGCGCTTCGCTTCCATGTCGGTCGTGTTTTATCTGATTGTCAGCCTGCAAGGTTCACTGCAGGCTGATATGGCGTTCAGCCAGGCGGTACATTTCACCGACTTCATCATCGGCCACTCACACCTGGCCATGCTTGGTTTCGCGACCTTTGCGGGCATCGCAGGCATTATCCACGCCTGGCAGAAACTGCCTGATAGTTCCCTCAACCTGCGCGCACTGGATTGGTCCTACTGGCTGCTTACCATTGGCATCACAGTCATGGTGGTAGACCTGACCCTTGCGGGACTGGTGCAGGGCGAGTATTGGCAGGGGACTGCGCCGTGGCTGGAGTCAGTACGTGCATCAAGCCCCTATTGGCTGGTACGCAGCCTTTCCGCCATTCCCGTAACGCTTGGCTTTGTCCTTGTGTTATATGCATTGCTGAGCGGCGAGCGGACAACAGCAAGCAACAGCGCACAAGGGTCTTCCGCTAATCAGATTCACGAATTAAACGCCGCCACTGGTTTATCACCTGCCCTGCGCATGTCCTATACAGTAGCTTCAGTGGCAGGCATCGGCTTCTTCATCTTCTCGGTTTCATTGCTCGGTGTCATTCCGCGGCAGACGCTTTCGGAAGAAACTCTGGCGCTCGCGCCGGGCCCGGCATTATCACTGTCGCCTGCAGAAGAACGGGGGCGTGATATTTATGCCCGGGAAGGCTGCTCTTATTGCCATACACAACAGGTTCGATACACCGAGGCCGACATTCAGCGCTTTGGCGCTCCATCCCTGGCCTGGGAAGGTCGCACGGATTACCCTCATATGTTGGGCACCCGCCGCATAGGTCCCGACCTTGCACGCACCGCGAACACCCGCACTAAAGAGTGGCACCTGGCGCATTTGTACTCGCCGCGTAGTGTGGTTCCACAATCCATCATGCCGGCTTACCCGGAAATGTTTGGCGGCAGTGCGGATCGCCCGCTGCGGGATGCCATGGATTTACTCGCCTATCTCGAAAGCCTGGGGAGGGAGAGAGACCTCGCCTGGCCCGAGGGTGACCGACGCGCACGCGAACTGACCGATGACGAGCGCGCGCTTATGTCCCTGAACACCGAACTATTGAATGCTCACCCGGCAATGACTCGACCCCGAGGTTCAGCACCTGCGCTACCGGCAAGTTCGAATACAGAGTATGGGCTGTCGCTGTGGCGAGACAATTGCAGCGGATGCCATGGCAGCAATGGACTAGGAGATGGACCCGCTGCGGCGTGGTTGCAGCCGGCCCCGGTCAATCTTTCCGAACACCGCTACCACCCGGCGCTACTGGCTGACATATTGTGGAATGGTGTACACGGTTCATCCATGCCTGCCTGGCGTGACCTGAATCCCGAGCAGCTTTCTGCGCTAGTAGCCGTGGTGGAGTCATTTAGCGAAGTAGATACAGGTTTCACCGCATCGGCACTAGTCGGCCAGGGCCAGCTTGTGTACCAGACCCATTGTGCGGAATGCCATGGCGACAATGGTGACGGCAATGGCTTTGCCGCCGCAAACCTGCCTATCCCTATCATGCCCACCAATTTCACCCAGGACTTGATGAGTGAAGACGCTATCATGCGCACTTTGCAACAGGGCGTTGCTGGCACATCGATGGCACCCTGGGGAGATAGACTGAATCAGGCTGACATGAATGCAGTGACGCACTATGTCCGTTCCCTGTTCCAGCCAGGAACGCAACTGGCCACTGGAGGCGTTACCAATGATTAGCATTGTAATCGTAAGTGCGACCCTGTTGATGGCAACCCTGTTCACTGCAGCTTACTTGCTTAAGCCTGAGTTACGGGCCCGCGTCGAAGCGCCAAAGTATGTTTTTCTGCATCAACTGGCAGAGTATGATCAGGCAATGAAGCGAGATTACCCTGCACCCTCCAATAGGGAGCAATCAAGATGAACCTGTTATCTGTGCAACTTGAAAAGCAAAATGGCCTGAGCCTGGTCGCCGCATCTATTGCTGCGGCGCTTGTTGGCATCGGTGTCATGGCCGCCGTGGTGTTGTTCACACCAGGGACCAACGATAACTCCCTGGTCGCTGAGCCCAGCGTAGAATACGGGCGTTTACTGGTCAGGGAAACCGCAGCCACCATGGGGCCGGGCCATGAGGATCCGAACATGCGCTTTAGCGGCAGCAGCATGGATTGTGCCTCCTGCCATTTGGATACCGGAACCGAGCCAGGCACGCTGTCATTGCTACAAACCGATTCCAACTATCCCAGATTTTCCGGTCGTGATGGCGGCATGCGCGACTTGCGCGACCGTATAAACGGTTGCATGACCCGCAGCATGAACGGAAAGGAATTGGAAAGAAACAGCATCGAGATGGTATCCATTGAGATGTACATCAAGAGCCTGAATCAGCAGTACGCTTTGATGGGTGACAGCAAGAAAAACCCGGTTGAACCTGCGCCTTTTAGCGAACCGAACCGCCGGGCAGATATCGATGCCGGAGAGATCGTATTCAGGGAGCGTTGCCAGGTATGCCACGGCGACAATGGCCAGGGCTTGCTGCAAACAACCAATCCAGCCGATGGCTACCTGTTTCCACCGTTGTGGGGGCCAGATAGTTTCAATAATGGCGCTGGTATGACTCGCGTATTAACCGCAGCCCGCTTCATCAAGGCACGCATGCCCCTGGGACAGCCAGACCTCACCGATGACGAGGCCTACGATGTAGCGGCCTTCATGAATTCCCACGACCGACCTCAGCGAGCCAATCTGGAACTGGATTATCCCGACCTAACCAACAAGCCAATAGACAGCCCCTACCCGCCCTATGCCGATGACTTCCCGCAAGACCAGCATCGCTTCGGCCCCTTCGAACCCATTCGCGACTACTATCGCAATCTCGAAGACCAGGAATCTGTTGATTAACTAAACGACAAATTGGGGACACAAATTGACAAATTGGGGACACTCATAAATTAATAAAATAACTGAACAGAGTTGGGGACACTCTGAACCTGCCCCAGTTTGACGGACATTCCACAATAGGGACAATAGTCCCAAAAGGAGTGTCAAATGAGAAGCAGAAGAACCTTCACCGCCGAGTTTAAGCGCGAGGACAAATTGGGGACACTCATAAATTGATAAAATAACAAAGAATCTTTCCTCGATCCGAAGTTATTTTATTAATTTATGAGTGTCCCCAACTCTGTTCATCAGCCTGCATATATCAGGCTGTAGCCGTATTCTTGACTGCGCGCAGCAGCGACGACGCCGGCTGCGACAAAACGACTTCCCGGAACATTGTTCGCCAATAATTCGTTGTTAATGTCATTGGCATTGCCTCCAGTAACGCGAGCCAGAGTCTGCGACATGGACTGGGTAGCCTTGCTGCAGACACAATAGCTAACTCCCCGTTCGATCAGGGATTGAATAGTGTTGCCGCGATTCGCGAAATTAGTGCCGGCAATCAGCATTGGATTCTGGTGCCAGGGACCGTCGGTTTCCGGGTTGCGAAACTGGGTCACACGACTGAAAATTTCACCGTACTTCTCCCACATGGCATCGTTGTAGCCAAATGCTGTAGAGGCATGGCGAAAGCAAACGATGATGACATTGTCCGATTCCTTTGCACCTTCGTAGCCGGTCTCATGCCCTACCATAAGGTTATTGGCGTAATTCAGCGCCGTGATGCCACCGTTTCCTGTCGCTGAATCCACAAAGATGCGGTGCAGGCCGCGCTTTTCATCCATCCAGGCATCTTCTACATGACGGGCCGGCGTGTGCTTGCCCTGACCTTGATCCTGGGCGCTGGCATTGCTGCTCAATGCCGCGGTCGTCGCGACCACTCCTACTCCGGTGAGAAATCGTCTGCGATTCTGAGTCTTGTTAGAGTTGCTCATTGAGGTCTCCCCCTCCCTGCAATGCGTGGTCTGCTTGAATTAGAACGGATATTTTATTGATGATATTCAACCGCAGAACCCGGTTGAAGTCGAGTGAGGCAGGTCAAGATTCGGCTAGTTTTGCGACAAATTGCGACAAATTGGGGACACTCATAAATTAATAAAATAACGAAGAATCTTTCCTAGATCCGAAGTTATTTTATTAATTTATGAGTGTCCCCAACTATTTTATTAATTTATGAGTGTCCCCAACTAGGCAGGCATTTTCGCTGGGTGCGGCACGGAACCACGGGCGATCTGCAAAAGAAGCTGAAATTGCAACAGAATGTGACTAAAGACGCAGGTCCCGCGACTCAAAGTTTGATCTATCTCCTCAACGCAACCAGCAAATAATGGGTTAATATAGAAATCGTAAGTTTCCTGGAGCGCTCGATTGAAAAAGCTGCTTACCAATGCCCGCCTGCCAGCCACTCTCCTCGGCGTGAGTCTGCCACTGCTGCTTAGCGCAAATCCGGATTCTCTCTCAGAGAACGAAGTCGCCTGGCTGGCTTTCAAGAATACACGAGGCCAGGCCTCGCTCATTCTAGGAGATTTGGAACACCCGTCAGCGAACGAGGTCTTCCGCGTGATTCCTGATGTCACTACCCAACCGCTGGATGCTGAGAAGCTGCAACTGGGTTTCGACTTATTTAACGAAAAGCGCCTGTCCAGGGATGGCACTATCGCCTGTAGCTCATGCCACATTGGTCTGTTGGCCGGCGTCGACAGGCGGCCCCTACCCTTCGGCATCGGTGGCGCTCTGGGCGACTTCAACGTCCCCACTATCTTGAATGCCTCACTAAACTTCAGGCAATTCTGGGACGGCCGCGCACTGACACTGCAGGAACAGGCTTTGGGTCCCATTGAGAACCCGGCGGAATTCGGCCACGATCTGGACTCTGCGCTCGCCGTACTCGAAAGCATTCCGGAGTACTCATCCGCATTCAGCGACCTCTACCCCGATGGCGTTACTGTAGCCAACCTCAGCGACGCAATCGCCTACTATGAGACCATGAACTTTACTGGCCTCGAATCACCCTTTCTGCGCCAGCTCAAGTATGGTGAAGAAACCCTGAGCGAAAAAGCCTTGCGGGGTAAACAACGCTTCGTGGAAGTTGGTTGCGCCAGTTGCCACAACGGTATCAATCTCGGTGGCAATTCCTATCAGCAACTGGGCGTGGCAAGAGACTGGTACGACACCATACAACCAGCAACAGCAAGCGACGATGGGCTCCTTGGCAGGACCGGTCGCGACCAGGACAGGCATGTTTTCAAGGTGCCCACCCTACACAATGTAGCAACCACTGGACCCTGGTTACACGATGGCAGTATCACCTCCCTGCAACAGGCAGTGGACCAGATGGCACGGAAACAATCCGGCCGCTATCTCGATAACCGGGATGTGGATGACATCGTCGCCTTTTTGCGCACACTGGGAGACCCCAGAAACCTGATTGGCGACTGCACGGCAAGCGGAAACTACGCAACCATCCTGGATTGCGATGTTAAACAGGTCACCGCAGAAAACGAACTAACTGCTGCCGAACGGGTTTCGCTTCCAGATGCCAGTGAAATTACTGACCATCATCTACAGGCTTATGAGACTGCTCGCGAACTCGTGCGCACTGCGCCGGAAAGAATCGAAGCCGAGATGCATCGCATAGCAACAGGCGAAGTTGCTCATTTCGATTTTCTGCAGTTCGAACACATGGAGATGATGCGCCATGCGCTGGCTCTGTCTTTTCCACCAGCACAGACCAATGCACAGCAAAGAGAAGCCTTGCTGGAGGACGCACAAGAATGGCAGCAAGCTGCGCGAAACTATGAGCTGGCGATTGCTGACTTTCTGCGTTCACAGGCGGTTCTGGGTAGTGCTCGCGCAAACTATCAAGACTTGTTGCAGATACTTGCAGTTGATGCTGATGAAAAAGTCCAGGCGTTGATTGCCAGGGCTGAGCGAAGCGCAATCACCTTTTATACCGAACCTAACACTGAAACACTCACTCTATTGGAAACTGCAGTCGAGGCGCTGCAGGAGGCTGCGCTGGACTCCAGGCTAATTGATGAGTTGCAGATTCAAGTCAGATTACTTGGCGCCTACACCGATTTCGACAACGCTTGAGCGACGAGCCGTTCAGCCATATCAACATTGCGATTTTCAAGAAACAAGGTCCAGTTTGCCGGGTTTTCGAAATTTCAAAGTGCTGTTAAGACTTCACCTCACCAAGACCATTCAAGAGAGAATAAAAATGAAACTCGCTAAATTACTGCTACTCGCACTACCAACATTGCTCTTAAGCGCCCCGGTTTTTGCCGCGGATGCACTGCCAATCCCTGGCCACAATGCCAGCAGGGACTATCCAGGTGCGCATCTCACACCAGATGCCAATACCGAATACAAAGTAGTTTTCGATCTCGTCGTGAACGACGAGAACCTGGACGACCCGTATCCAATGCTTCCCCTGGTGGCGCGGTATGTAAACACACTCGCGAATCTTGGCGTGCCGGAAGAAAATCGCAAGATTGCCATTGTCATGCATCAGGGCTCGGGCTTGATTGGGCTGAAAAACGAGGAATTCAAAGCCAGGCATGACGGTAAGGACAACCCCAATATCGAACTGATTCAGCAACTGCATGCGGCGGGTGTCACTTTCCACCTCTGCGGGCAGGGAGTGCTGTCACGCAACATTGAAGAAAGTGATTTGCTTGATGAGATTCAGGTTGATTACTGGGCGCTAACCACACTGATTGAACTGGGCAGGCAGGGTTATGTAAAGATTGGAGGCTGAGAGGCTTCCGGGGCTGGCGAGTGATTGGCGCAACCATTCGCCAGCTTTTTCTTCCTTCTTGTATTCTTCTTCCTTATAGCCTTCTTCCTTATACCCTTCTTCCTTAAATTCTCCTTTCTTGTTATTTCGCCCTCATTTCACCCAGCACTAATCTATAGTTTTATTCCTGGCTGAAACGTCGGCCACTGGTCCACTAACTCACCGCCCCTGAATACATCGAGATAAGCAAGCCAGCGCACCGCATCCGCTTCCCATGGCTGATAGAAAATAAAGTCGCCTACCTCAAGGGGCAGATCACGGCTTCCCAGCCATCTGCCCTGATTCGGCATCATGTTCACCAACCGGGTGGGGTCACCGGAAGAAGTGGGTGTGTTTACCAGCCCCTGGGGATAGTGGCGATCACCCGGAAAGCCCCCGCACGTCATCACATACCAAACTTCATAGTCGCGCTGCTGTTTGGCAAGGCCCGGCAGGTACTCTGGATCGGGATAGGTTTCCGCTGGATCGAGTCGTCGCAGTACCGGTGTCGCAAAGAATGTCGCTGTGCGCAGACGATCTTCAGCCAGGTTGTGAAAATTGCTGGGGTAAAAAAATACCGAGCCGAGAGCAACTTCGTTGACGGGGGAATCGAGTTGGTCCGTGTAGTAATGGTAAGTCCGACTGCCTCCACTATTAAACACCAGCGGACCGTTGAATAAGTCAGGATAGGCATCCCGACCCGCCTGTACAAATTCAGCATAGCGAGTCTGCACTGCTGTGAACTCTTCTTCGGGCGAACTCACAGCCAATGACACGAATGGTACGTGGCCTTCGTAGCCCATGAACCCGGAGAATTGCAGAAACCGGGAATCGTTGATGGTTTTCAGCATGAGCATTAGCTGTTCTGCGTTACGAGCGCCACCCCGATGCAAGCCAACGTCGAGTTCTATTGCCACGTTTACTGGTTCACGGCGCTGCTCGGCAAACTGCGCAAACTCCAACATGCTGGCAGGAGTATCCACCAGCCACCTCACCGATCCACTGGGGTTGGGTCCGATGGCTGTTTCATCCAGCGTGGCAAAGGTGCGAGCAAGGGCATGCACGGTGGCAGGTCTGCCGAGCAGTATATCCACGTCGCTTCCATACCGGATCAGCAAGTCGCGAGTCATGCCTTCGGAAAACGCCATGATGCGGTTCGTATTCGCGGCCACCATCATGTATTCGAGCAGGTCCAGACTGGGCAGACTCTTGGCACACAGTCGCAACCCTATTTGCGATCCGAGGGCGTCACCCACGACTCGAAGGTTATGGTCAACGGCATTCAAATCCACAAACGCCGACTCTCGCCCGGCTGCCCTTTTCCGCAACGCAGCGTTCCATGCAGGAAAGCGCTGTGTTTCTTCTGCTACGGTTGAGGTAAGTAAGTGGGTACTCCGCTGATCAGCGAGTGAGGGAAGCCTGACCGATGATGCTCTGCTGGATGCGCTGGCGACACTACTACGAGCAACACCTTCGCCCGCTGAACTGCAGGCTGTGAGGCTGCCGGCCAGAAAGGTCGCCGAACCGGCCAGCAGTCGTCGCCTGTATTGCCCGGACGGACCGATTGTTTCTTTTCCTTTTTCTTCGCCTTTTTCTTTCGACTTCGCCATGGGCCCTCCCCGACTGGCCGCCCTCGTTAATCGCTGATTGACAAATCCCGCCTTGTATTCGGGAGGAAGCCTTAAGTAAAAGTATGCGCCAAGTGCGATTGACAGTCGACCGCAGCGCCCAGCGGCGCTGCCAGACTCGGCTCAGCAAGCCAAATTCTTTAATCAAAACGAGCATCCAGTCAGTTGAAATCCTGATCTGCAGCGCGGTATTTTTCACAACTTATTGATATATATAGATATATATTTTTTGTGACATTCTGTGACAATATCAAAAAAAGTGCTAAAGTACGTTAACTGATTCCAAAAATAATAACTGCTCAACCTGCTAAAAGAGCGTAATTCAAATGCTTGGGTCTGCTTGCTCGCATAAGTTTCTGTCTGTCCTTGGCTTCTCCGGCAGCCGCTTCTTCACAGGCGCGCCAGCGCTATGCTGTGCTGTGCTGAGCCTGGTGTCGATTCAGGTACAGGGGCAGGAAGGCCGGACTAGCCCCGAAGAAGCAACAGCCCCGGACAGCAAGTCCTTCAACGTCTATCAGGTTGATTCACTCTCTCCGCTTATCGATCTGGGCCTGATCATGCAGGAACAGGATCGTCATGAAGAAGCGATCGATTACTTCAAACAGGCTCGGCAGGTCAGCCGTATTCAAAATGGCCTCTATGACGAGACGCAATTGGCGCTGGTTGAAGCCATCATCGAGAGTGAAATGGAACTTGAAAACTGGGAAGCTGTCGACAATCACTATCAGCATGCCGAGCATCTGTATCACAAGCTCTACGACATGGAAGATCCACGCCTTGAAGAAGGCCTGGGCAAGGTATCGCGCTGGCTCTCTTATTCGCTGAGCGCAAGAACAGCCGGTGACAGAATCGATAAATTGTTCAGAGCCAAACGAATCTACACGATACGCTTGCAAATAGCCGAGCAGACGCTTTCTGATGACCACCCGAAACTCGCTTACCTGCAAGAAAACATCAAGATCTGCGACAAGCAGCTCTACCCTATGCCTTCATACATTAATGATGAATCACGCAGGATTGGTAGAGATCGCAACCGGGTTTCGATAGCCAGCCTGGAACGTTAGCCCCGGTTGCTGGTTTTATCATCAGCTCTTTTACTAGCCATTCCTTCTTCGCTTCTCCACGCGATCCAGCTTTCCTGTCTGCTGATCAAGTCCTTGCTCTTTTCTACTACTAACGTTTTGAATTTTACTCTTCGAAATCGAAGCCGAAGGATTGCACTCTGTGGTAACTACGACTCAGGACCTGTCAAATAGAGAAATCGCACTACAATCTGATTAATGGATTCAAGACTATTTGCTCGTATGTGTACAGGCTTTTGACCGCACGAATTTAGGTGGCCTATCTCCGTCAGCATGGCTCCAGACACGCTGAATTGCAGAGTCTAGTGAGTCTTCGACGTTTCCTCTGATAGCAATCCCGTAGCTGTGTGGTCTACACTGCAAAGAAAAAAGGTTGTGTCTATGAACACCCGCGTTGGAGACTTTTCAGATCTCCAGAACAAGGCGCTTTTTTTCCGCGTTTCTGCCCATATAGCTATCGCTGCGATTGCAATCATGGTTCCTTCTGTAGGTCCCAATCGGTTTTGGATTGCCGGGCTATTGCTCTGCGTTGGCTCACCCGTGGCCATCATCGTAAATCGACGCGTCAAAAGCATTGCGCGCAACTGGGCGGAAGCACTGGTCGACCTGGTCATGGTAGTCACATTGACTCACCTTGCTCCCCAACTATGGATTGTAGCCATGGCTCTGGGCTTGATGGTTGCACTGGCACCGAGTATTAGCCTGCATCCCAGAAGTCACTGGATCTACTTCGGTTTTGGCACCGTAATGCTCGCTGGAATGACCCTTGCTGCAGTTGTTCACGATGTGCAGAATTGGGAACTGGTGATAGCTGCGGTCACTGTGAGTTACCCCGCACTGCTCTTCTACACCTATTCCCAGATGCGTGCTGCCAACGATCTGCGTAAACGCGCAGAAATGGTGGAGGGCATGACTCAGCTTGCCGGCAGTGTCGCACATGATTTCAACAACATGCTCATGAGCATCAGCGGTTATACGGAACTGTCTCTCGCCCAACTACCTGAAGACCACGCTGCGAAAAGAGAACTTAAGAAAGTACTCGAAATCACGAAGCGGGCCGGGCTATTGAACGGTCAACTACTGAGCTTCGCCGGTCGCGAACTCGGACGCCGGGAAACGATAGATATCGTCGCAGAATTCAGAGTGATTGCAGATCTACTCCAACCCGCCTTGCCATCCGGAATTTCGATTGCATTGGCTGCAACCGAAAGGCCGATGTTTGTGGAAGCAAGCGTCACGGACTTGCAACAGGTCTGGATGAATGTGCTTCTCAATGCCGGCGAATCGATGCATGGGCAAGCCGGCGTTGTTGAGGTGAGCTTCTCCAGCGCTGAAACTCCCGGTAAGGCAGGTAGCAGGGAAATCAAGCTGCTTATCAGCGACCGGGGCAGTGGCATATCCCGGGATGCACTCGACAGGGTTTATGATCCGTTCTTCACCACCAAAGAAAAAGGTCATGGGCTGGGGCTCGCGGTCAGCAAGCGAATAATGCAGCAACTGCAGGGCAGCATAGTCCTGCGGGAGCGCGCGGGAGGCGGCACTGAGGCAGAACTCACATTCCCGGAAGCAACACCGCCCCGAACCAGTCACGAAACTGTTCCCCAGTCTACCGAGTTTCCTGCTGCAAGCAGTGATTCGTTACTCGTGCTCGTTGTCGATGATGAAGCCGATGTGCGCGAGGCGACCGCGGGGCTTCTGCGCGCCATGGGGCATGAAGCGATTGTGGCGAAAGATGCTGTTGAGGCAATCGCCGTCTTCGAAAGCGATCAGGAACAGATTGCAGCGGTAATACTGGACCTGAAAATGCCAGGCCGGGATGGTTGGTCTTGCTTGCAGGACATTCGAAAACTTTCCAGCGAGAAACCTGTGATCATCTGTAGTGGATTTAACCCAGCATCCCAACAACCCGAGAGTGCGCGGGATGACCAGCACCTGAGCTTCCTCACCAAGCCATGTGGCCGGGAAGAACTCAAAGCGGCATTGAATGCACTTTAGGAAACCTCGCTCAACAGCCGCAATCACAGCAGGGATATCGAATTTTCATTCGTCTGGCAGTTATTCAGCCTCACTACCGCAATTCCTTTCTGTGTAACCTGCATCGCTTAAAAATCAAAAAACAACATCTCAAGATTAATACTGAGTCTCGGCCTGGGATTCCAGTTGTTTTCACGCTCCATCAGTACCTGTGGCACGAACTCCAGAAATAACCAGTCTTCACGGATAGCCCTTCGATACTGCGCTCCTGCATAGTAGAGGTTTATTTTCCTGTTGGGTTTG
This sequence comes from uncultured Pseudohongiella sp., assembly GCA_965227635.1. Classification (GTDB taxonomy): domain Bacteria; phylum Pseudomonadota; class Gammaproteobacteria; order Pseudomonadales; family Pseudohongiellaceae; genus UBA9145. The sequence continues at coordinate 496,243 of OZ245763.1, forward strand.
CTGGTGCCGTACACACCTGCCTCGTAGTTCAATGATCGGTGCTCTGAAAGAAGCCTGTGTACAACAACAGACTGACCAAATTCTATCTGGCCTCTTTCCTGTTGATACCGAATATCCGAGGCGATGTGCAGGATACGGCGCTCATTGAGCGCCTTGCGGAATGAAAGGTTGGTGTTGTAGCCCCAACCTTCGCTATCGTAATGCCAGATTCTCTGGCGCACCCCCAGACCCCAACCACCTGCAAGAGGCTGGTCAAGATTCGCCCGCATACGATAGTAGGGGTCCAGTGGCAGACGGCCACGAATTCCGACACTGTGACTCAGTTGAAATCGTTCACCAGCGCGTTGCAGATAACGGAATCCCCCTTCCGAGTTACCTGTTGGTTCTTCACCCAACACATTGTCCTGCAGGTCATTCAGTTCCCTCGAGTCGGATTCGAAAATAAATTTCCAACGTTCGGTGGTCTGCGGTAAATCCAGGCTGCCACCAAACCGCACCTTTGAATGAAGATCGCCCCGTGTGCTGAACTGCTGATTGAAGCGCACCCTGAGGAATGACTCGTTTCCAAGATTATTAATAGCCTCCCCCGCCAACCACGCATCCACGCTGCGTCCCCATGCTGTGACATTCCGCGATAGCGCATCCCGGGGCTCGTCGAGCCAGCGCCAGGGATTGGTATTCAGGCTGGTATTCGATCCGCCATCGTCGCCACCGACAGCTGGTTCTGCAGTCGCAGCGAACCCTGCGCTCGCGAAACAGAGCAAGGCAAGCGGAAGCAATGCCCCCATTGAAGACAGGATTTTTTTCATCTAATACCAGGTGTGACGCATGGCGTGGAAGGGCTCTCTACAGATGTGAAGGCAAATGGCCTTTATACAACACTACACCAAATACTATAGACCCCAGCTGCATCACTGAGTAGCACTATTGCTCCATGCTGACTCCATGCTGCTAGCCAGGTCACTATGCCCACAAAATCAATACATTAGCGTGAGAGCGAGCCCGGTTAAGACAGGTCCCTCACCTTTTCCGGATCATACCTTCTCAATTCCTTCCCATATTCTTCCGGTATCGCCAGCTATTTGTGCGGATTATCACAGCGCAAGGCATGGCAAATGCTGCGGCATCCAGAGCAATTACAAAATCTCTAAAAAAAGCTGCAACCTTTTTCATGCCCGAGCGTCTCTTATAACAAGGGTGCGCACCTGCTTACAAAGAAACGAATTGGCAAATTGGAGAGAAAACCATGAAAAACTTTACCAAATCATGTGCTGTTGCTGTTGCGCTTGCAGTCCCTGCTTTCGCGAACGCGAGTCTGCAAGTCGAAGAACTAGCTGAAGACAAGGTAGTTATAACCTATGAAACTGCGACGCTAGCGACCGCATCCGGTCGCGCAGAGCTTGAGCGCAAGGTTCGCAAAATGGCTGAGAAAGTCTGTGGTTCACAGAACCTCAGAATGACAGGGTCGTTAGCACAGTGGCAAAAAAACCGCGCCTGCTATGACGATGCTGTAGCCAGTGCCATGGCCTCTATCGAGAAGCAGATTACTGGCTAACACAGATTCTCCTGGGAGAGAATCGGGTCGGTGTGGCTTGTTCCTTGCAGGTTGCACCGACCCATTTTTGCAAGCAAGAACGGCTCAAGTACTTCGCCTCGCTATGGCGTGAGCCAGCCAGGAACATGGTCTGGACAGCGGATCCACTATACGGGTTACGCCGCAATTCAGCTATGTACCAGAAGAGTTGATCGCGTTAGCCGAGGCGCTACAGATGATGGCCTGAAGTACTCTACTCCAGTCGGTGAAATAGAAGCCCAGACTGGCATACCCAGCCTCAAAGCAAGGCGAATAGGGATTCAAGGATGTGGAGCACAAGACCAACGCTCTGCCCCACTCCCGGGAGTAAACTATGAGAAATAGAGTTCCAAGGATTGCTTTCACACTACTCTATTTTTTTCATTTGTTCGCCGCAGCAAATCTCCGAGTGCTGCATCTTGTCGCCACACGGGCAGGGTTTCTCATAGACAAGCACACATCCGCATTTTTCGCATTTGTATTTTTCACCTGCTTCTCTGGACATATCAAGCACCTCCAAGATTGGTTGATCTACCCTTCCAGCTTAGCAAGCCGATACCGAAATCCCTTGATTCAGGTCAAGCGCAATGTACAAGCACCATCATGGAAAAGTTGACCGCGGTGCAGATCTATAGCGTGGTGAAGAATACTGCCACCAGAAAGCCGAGTAGCGTGGCCAGACCGGTGATGCTACCACCACGGTGATGGGCTTCAGGCAGCATGGTTTCCGCGATCACCGTCAACATCGCGCCCGCTGCAATACCCTGCACGAGAGAAAAGGTTGCCGGTTCGGCGCCCACAAAGAAGATGCTGCCAAACCACGCCCCCACGCCGGTAAACAGCATCAATGAAGTCCACATAGTGAAGATACGCGAGAAGCTGTAGTCTTGCTCCCGCATGCCCAGTGAACTGGAAAACGCTTCTGGAAAATTGGAGAGGAACAGACTGACGATCAGGGACAAACTTATACTGGCATGCAGCATGCTGGAACCGATAACGAAAGATTCCGGTATACCATCGAGAAAAATTCCCAACCAGATAGCCAGCGGCGCACCAGGAAGTGCGGACACAGCCTCCTTGACCTCCATGGGGGTGGGGGAAGCGATGGCATCGTCGACGCGTCGTCTGGCTTCGCGATACCAGTCTTCTGCAAGCTCTTCATCGATCGCCCGGTTTTTCTTCAGGCTATTGATACGTGATTTACCGAGGTCCATTATCGCATTGGCAAACTCGGGAATGTCATTCAGCAACTCATCGAACTCGCTTTTACGAATCACCCAAACGGATACATTGTCGATCGCTTTCACTGTTGCCGTGCGGGATTCTCCGGTGAGCAGGCTCATCTCACCCACGATATCCCCTGACCCCAGCTCGGCTATTGCATGCTTCTCTTCATCATCGACTTCAACCCGACCTTCATCGATCAGGAACACCCGGTCCCCTGCTTCACCCTTACTCATGAGTAACTCGTCGGGTGCGAACTGCTGCAACTCAATTAGCGGTACCAGGAAATGAATAGATTCGGCGGGCAAGGCGCTGAACAAGGGTGAAAGACTCAGGCGCTTGAAAACGCGTCTGTAGTCTTTGCGCTGCGCACGCCGCAAATGATTGATAGTGGTTCCTACTTTACGCAGGAAACCACCTTTACTGTTGAGCAAGTGGTTAAGCACGACAAACAACACGCCACCACAAAGGCAACCAATCGCCAGGGGAAAGAAGTCTCCTCGCTCAAGTGCTTCAGCCACCAGGTCTATGGTGAGCGCGGCTAAAAGGGCTCCGCTACCGAAGGCCATCATGCCGGCAATAACCCTGTTTCCGGGAGACCAGACATAGGCCACAAGGGCACCCAGGGGAAGTGAGGCCGCGGAAATCAATCCAAACATGAATGCCTGCAAGGGCATTGAGAGTTCCATTTTGAAAGCTCCTTAGAGACAGCAGCACATCTGAATTTCTGAGCGAACTGCGCTTCAACAACCCAGTGCGCCACCAGCAGTCGGCGCCTGTAGCAGCCGCATTCCCGATGGGCAGAGTTCCATTATAGCCCCGGGGGAATTCCTGTGCTTTTAACCAGCTATTGATTTAACATTATCGAACTCAACTCTGGTTGATTGGTATCAACGTATTCTGGAACCCCTATGAACTTTTTATTCGTATCCTATGACAGCCTCATCGGTGACATTGCCTGGAATGTCATGAAGGAAGGCCATGAGGTCAAATACGCCGTATCCAATCCTGTTGACCGGGACGTGGGCTCAGGTTTTGTACCCATGGTAGATGATTGGAAAGCCGAAGTGGATTGGGCCGATGTCGTCGTTTTTGATGATGTACTGGGCATGGGCACAGAAGCCAGAAAGCTGAGGGAAGCGGGGAAACATGTCGTTGGGGGTACGCCCTATACGGACATGCTTGAAGACGATCGTTCATTCGGTCAGGAAGAGCTCAAGAAGCATGGGATTTCGATCATTCCCTACAAGCAATTCGATAGCTTCGATGATGCGATCAACTTCGTCAGAGAAAACCGTGCGCGCTATGTAATCAAGCCTTCCGGCGAAGCTCAGAATATGAAAGGCCTGTTGTTCATTGGTGAAGAGGAAGATGGCTCCGATGTATTGCAGGTGTTGGAAGATTACCAGCAGGCCTGGTCCAACAAGATTCCGTCATTCCAATTACAACGCCGCGTCGAAGGCGTCGAGATTGCTGTGGGCGCGTTCTTTAATGGTAAGGAATTCGCTTATCCCATCAATATCAATTTTGAACACAAGAAGTTGTTTCCAGGTGACCTGGGGCCGTCCACAGGCGAGATGGGAACAGCCATGTTCTGGACTGGCCCGAACCGCATCTTCAATCAAACCTTGAAGAAGCTGGAAGGCAAGCTGGCGGAAGAAGGCTATGTTGGGTATATCGACCTCAATTGCATAGTGAGCGGAAACAATATCTATCCACTGGAATTCACCGCCCGCTTTGGCTATCCCACGATCTTCATCCAGAAAGAAGGCATCCAGACGCCGATTGCCGACTTGCTCTATGGGCTGGCGAGCGGTACCCGCAACACGTTCAAGACTCGCACCGGTTTTCAGGTTGGCGTACGCATCGTGGTGCCGCCCTTCCCGTTCAGCGACCCTGAAACGTTCAATGTGAAATCCAAAGACACCATCATTCACTTCCGCAAAGGCAAGGAAGGCGTCCATTTCGAAGACGTTAAGCTCATCAATGATGAGTGGGTGATTACTGGTCACTCGGGCGTCATTCTGGTTGTCGTAGGTACTGGCCAGACCATGAAGCAGGCTCAGCGACAGGCCTATTCCCGGATCAAGAACCTGATCATCCCCCACATGTATTACCGCGTGGATATCGGAGACCGCTGGTTCGAGGATAGCGACAAGCTTCATAGCTGGGGCTATTTCCGCGAACTATGATCAGATTCAGCCAGGACATAAACGAGTGCGAAGCGCTCTGGGAACAATTCAGCCCCAACGAACAGGCCTGGGATGACTGGGAATTAATGTACGCCTTTCATGACCAGGAAAGGTATCGTCCCTACTTTCTGGTGCACGAGACCGATGGTAAGGCGGACGGCATGATTCCGCTGGTGGAAGATTCCAATGACGGCAGCTATGAGCTATTCGGTGGCAGTTATCCCGAAAACAGAGTGTTATGGATTCAGCCTGAGCACTTCCCGGAATGTTTCGATAGCCTGCCAGATCGTACCGATCTTTTTGATCTCAAAGGCAGTTGGGTTGACTCGCTCCTCGAAAGCCATCCCCAATACACAGAAAACTTCAGGGAGCTGGATTACCAGTATTTCCTGGTTCCCTCGGAATTTGATTACGACTTTACCAATCACATCCAACAGACTTTCTCCAACGACAAGCGCAAAGGTTTTCTGAGGGATCTGCGCAAGCTCAGGGAACGGGGTGTCGAACTGAACTGGAGTGATGATGACGAATCAGAATTATTCGTTGCCCTGAGCCAGAAAAACTTCGGTGCCGATTCCGACCATGCCACCGAATCCGGCAGGCAGGAGGTGTATCGGGTCGTACGCGAGTTGAAGGAAAACGGCTATCTACGCACGCTATCCCTCACCGTCGAAGGCGCGAAACAGGCCACGTCGATGTCTGCACTGCACAAGGGTAAATGGATTGCCCTGTATAGCGCGAGCAACAATGACTACGACAACCTGGGCAAATTCCTCAATGTAGAGACTATTCAGGAAGCCTGTCGTCTTCGCGTCGATGAAATCAATTACATGACTGGCATGACGTGGAAAGCGGCCTGGCACATGAAACAGAATCCATGCCGAACCATGCGCAAGCCCGCGCGGCCTGCTGCGGAGAACTAACGCGGTTTGTAGCGCAGATCCAGCGTATAGGGCTGGGACGGATGCGGCGGGTTGGTGTTGAATTCCACACCATCCTGGCTGTGCCCGTGACGGGAGAATCGAGCCACCCTCCTGGCCTCTGCCTCCATGGCATTCACAGGGAATGTGTCGTAATTGCGCCCACCCGGGTGGGAGACATAGTAGGTACAACCTCCCAGCGAGCGGTTATTGAAAGTATCTACGACATCGAAAACCAGCGGTGAGTTAACTGGCAGCAAGGGGTGCAGCGCAGAATAAGGCGCCCAGGCTTTGTAGCGAACTCCCGCCACGTACTCACCTTCCCGGCCGGTGTATTGCAGCGGAACCTTGCGCCCGTTACAGGTCACAATGAACCGGTTACTGGTCATATGCCGTACCAGCACCTGCAATCGCTCAACAGAAGAATCCACATAACGTGCCGTACCCTGTCCCGAACTCTCCTCACCCAATACATGCCAGGGTTCAATGGCTCCGGTGATTTCCACTTCCATGCCCTGCACATTAACCGTGCCATAGTGAGGGAAGCGAAATTCCTGGAAAGCCTCGAACCACTGCAGGTCGAAATCGAATCCAGCCTCTTTCAAGTCGGCAATAACCCATGATAAATCCTGCCAGATAAAATGCGGCAGCATGAATCGATCGTGTAATTCTGTTCCCCAGGGAATCAGATCACGACGATAGGGGTGCTTCCAGAAATGCGCCACCAGTGCCCTGATCAACAACATCTGCACGGCACTCATCTGCCAATGGGGTGGCATCTCGAAATTTCTGAATTCAAGTAGCCCGAGGCGGCCGGTAGAACTGTCCGGGGAATACAGCTTGTCGATGCAGAATTCCGCGCGATGGGTATTGCCCGTGAGGTCCACGAGAAAATTTCGCAGCAGGCGGTCTACTTTCCAGGGTTGCAGGCTTTCGCCCTCGCCCAATTGCTGCAAGGCGATGTCCAACTCGTACAGGTTATCGTCCCGCGCTTCGTCGACTCGCGGGGACTGACTGGTAGGCCCGATGAACTGGCCAGAAAACAAGTAGGACAGGCTCGGATGATTTTGCCAATAACGGATCATGCTGCCCAGCAGATGCGGGCGGCGCAGGAACGGACTGTCTTCCGAACGTGCCGCACCGAGCGTCACGTGGTTTCCACCGCCGGTTCCCGAATGCTTGCCGTCGACCATGAATTTTTCTGTGCCAAGCCTTTCCTTGTGAGCAACATCATAGAGCTTGCGGATGATGCCGATAAGCTCGTCCCAATTACTCGCAGGGTGTACGTTCACTTCGATAACGCCCGGATCAGGCGTGATTAGCAGTTTGCGTAACCGGCGATCCCGAGGTGGGTGATACCCTTCCAGCACCACGGGCACCTTCATCTCTGTCGCTACTTCCTCGATGGAAGCCAGCAGATCGACATAGTGATTAAGGCGAGTGACGGGAGGCAGGAACACATAGAGCCGTCCTTCGCGAACCTGCACACAGATTGCTGTCTGGAAGATGGTTTCGGTCTGTCGAATCTTGCGGGTCTTGCGCTTGCCTGCGCCTTCGAGCGCCGCCTCTTCTTCATCGGAAAAAGGATCAGCCTCATGATCAACATGGGCATCTTCAGGCGCCTGCCAGGGAATACTGCCCAGGGGCAGTCGAAAGCCCATGGAAGAGTCGCCCGGAATCAGGAATAGTTTTTCGCGACGGAAATACCAGCGGCAGCTATACCACCCTTTTCCATCCTTCTCTTCGAGCCAGGCCAATGGCAGCACATAGCCAACCGGATCACCCAGCTTACCCGTTAATGTTTTACGCAGCCGATCACGCTCCAATGGATCCTTGAGCTTGTTGTCATCCACACTGACATTGGCAGGAAGTTTTCCTTCCTCATTTATATAGTGCCAGGTATCTTCATAAGCAGGTATGGAATGCTTTCGGTTGACCCGTAAATTCCCAGACAGATTCTTGATAAAGTCGCCTGCAATGGCTGGCGTCAAGTCACCCGCCGTGGATTCATCCCCAAGATACTTTGCATTCTTCCACAGCGCTTTACCGTCTTCTCGCCAGAAAAGCCCTAACGCCCAGCGTGGTACTGACTCACCCGGATACCACTTGCCCTGCCCGAACTGCAACACGCCTTTCGGTCCAAATTTTTTCTTCAAGGACTGTAGCAGGCTTCCCGCCAGCCGTCGCTTGTCCTTGCCAAGTGCCGCGGTATTCCACTGCGCACTTTCCATATCATCGATACTGACAAAAGTAGGCTCACCACCCATGGTGAGTTTTACTTTCTGGCGATTCAGTAGCGAATCCACCTGCTTGCCAAGGGAATTAATCTTGCGCCAGTTGGTACTGCTGAAGGGTTTGGTAACCCTGGGATCTTCATGAATGCGAATGACCTTGTTCTCATAAGAGAAGTCGACTTTGCATTCGTCGATCGCGCCGGTGACTGGTGCTGCAGAAAATGGGTCGGGAGTGCAAGCCAGGGGAATATGCCCTTCCGCAGCAAACAGGCCGGAAGTTGGATCGAGGCCAATCCAGCCGGCTCCGGGTATATAGACCTCAGCCCAGGCATGAAGATCGGTGAAGTCCTCACTGGCGCCGGAAGGCCCATCCAGGGATTTAACATCCGGCTTAAGCTGCACCAGATAACCAGAAACAAACCGGGCCGCCAGCCCCAGATGCCGCAAGATCTGAACCAGCAGCCATCCGGTATCGCGACATGAACCCGACTTACGGGTGAGAGTCTGTTCGCAGGTTTGTACGCCTGGCTCGAGACGAATCTCGTAGCCAATTTCCTGCTGCAGCCGCTGGTTTATGCTCACCAGAAAATCAACTGTGGGGGTTTTCTTGCGAGGAATCTGTTTAACCCACGCCTTCAGTTTCTTGCCGTTTTCGGCAAGCGCCAGATACGGAGCCAGGTCCTTCAGCAACTGCTTGTCGTATTTGAAGGGGATTTGCTCGGCGCTTTCTTCCAGGAAGAAGTCAAACGGATTGATTACCGTCATCTCGGCAATGACTTCCACCGCCAGTGACAGCTTGCGTGCCTTCTCGGGGAAAACGAGTCGCGCAAGATAGTTGGAGAACGGATCCTGCTGCCAGTTTATGAAGTAAGAGTCCGGTTCAACCTTGAGGGAGTAACTTTTAATCGGCGTACGACTGTGTGGAGCCGGCCGCAGTCGAACGACATGGGGAAATACTTCCACTGACCTGTCGAATTCATAGGTCGTGTTGTGCCTGATGGCTACCGTGATTGTCATATTGCAGGGTCAGGCGAGATTTGCGATTGATTTCAATGCTCGCAGATTTTGGCTCTGCGAGCAGTTTTCTCTATCTATCGTTTTGCTTTTTTGTTTTTGTCAGCTTTCTTCGAAAATTATACTGCTGTACGACGATCAATTATTTCCATCGAACGGCGTTGGCGAATCGTAGGATTGATTGCTGCTCTCGAATTTCGGTTTGTCCCAATTTGCTGCCCAGGCAATCGGCGGCATTTGACGAAATGCGTCTTTAAGTCGCTCATCCCAGCTACGGCTAATTTCCCTCAGGAACTCACTATCCGCATCGAACCGATGATGATCATTGAAGACATAGGAATCCCGATAGTAAATCATCACCTCAACCGGAGGACCAACAGTGAGATTACTTCGTAAGGTGGAATCCATGGAAACCAGCGCACACAAGGCGCAGGTATCGAGGGATGTGGTGGGTTTCAGGATACGATCAAGAATAGGCTTACCGTATTTACTCTCGCCAACTTGCAGATAAGGCGTGTCATCCGAGGTTGTGATGTGGTTGCCTTCAGGATAAATCATCATGATTTCGTGTTTATCGCCGCCAACCTGGCCACCGATAATGAAATTCGCTTCGAACGCGGCCCCACCACCCGTTTTCTTCTGCTGCGCAACACTCACATCGCCCAGATACTCGGCTGCCTCTTCCATGCTGGTCACTGTCATCAGATTCACGGGAGTAGCACGCTTGATATCGGATTCGAGTTTGGAGATGACACCCTGGGTAGTGGCCAGATTGCCTGCAGAAAGCACACAGAATTGTCGTGATCCGTCCACGCCGAACCGGAACATTTTGCTGTAGGTACTTACCTGGTCGATGCCAGCGTTGGTGCGTGAATCTGAGCAGAAAACAATGCCATCATTCACTGAGATGGCAACACAGTAGGTCATTTGGAGCGAGCCTGAGAGAGCGGTTAAATAAAAACGGACAGCCATCATATACGGATTCTGTCCCTATAGTCTATTTATAGATAAATTTTATTATTGAGCAAACTTATCCACAAGTTCATATATTTCAATGACTTACAATTTTGAAAATCTAGCGGGTATCAGCTATTTCGCCAGCTTGCCGCCGTCCCGGATCAAAATCACCGATTCGGCGCCTGATTCAGAATCCGGGAATTTGCCAGTGAACCAGCGATCCCTGACACCATTGGAATGTCCATTGACTGAAAGCCGATTTGCGCGGAGTTGCGGCTATGCTGGTGAAGGATAATTGGTGAAGGCCGCCGTCCCGGCGACCTCCACGTTAACCGGTGGATTGAGTGCTTGTAGTAGTTCGCCCCGCACCGGGCAATCTATCACGCGGCGGCAATACACTCGATTTCAACCCGGGTTTCACCACCAAGACTGATGCCGATTGCCGTACGGGCAGGTTTATTCTCAGGAAAGAACTCTGCATAGACTTCATTCATGGCACCCCACTCGGCCATGTCCACAAGGTAGACGGTGCACTTCACGACGCGATCCATGGAGGAGCCAAAGCGCTCAAGTGCATCCTGAATGGATTCCAGGGCACGGCGCGTTTCCGGCTGCACTCCGCGTTCACCCGGACCTCCGGTCTTGCCAGCCAGAAAGATCAATCCACCATAGCGCACGCCCTCCGAATACGGAGCTCTTGGGTTAGGGTTCATGTATTCCGGATCCTCCGACATCCCCGCTTCAGCGGCATTGGCGACTGGCAGTTCCGGTTGGCAAGCCAATAGTATGGAGGATAGAGCGCTTATAATGAGTATTCTGAGCATGTGATTCTCCCGGGTATTGTTAGTTTGAAGTTAGCCCTGTAAGCAGCAGTGTAGCTTTCCGGCTGCGCAATACCAATACTGTCTGATCGATACGGGCATTCGAAACCGCCATGCGCCCCAGTTCAATCAACAATCTGCCAGGGCCGTCAGTCGGTTAATTCGTCATGCAATACATCCTGTTGTGCGCGTTCCTGTGCCTGCTCATTGATCTGTTTATACAGCTTGTTGAGCAGGTTTGTACCCTTGGCGAGTTGCGTTGCCATGCGCCGTACATTGCCTGAATGCTCGAGCAGTTCAGAAACTCGCGATACCTCCAGTCCCACTTCGACACTGCGCCTGAGGTTACGCTCCTTGTATTCGTCGTAATGATCCTTGACCAGCACCGTTTTTTGTTCGAAATCGACGCTGGAAAAATCCGCAGCAGTAACATCCATAAGATTCAGCAGCTCACCTACTTCGCGGTGAAAATCGTTCAGGTTAGACAGTAACTCAGTATCAACCAATTCACTCGATTGACTCGAACCTTCAAGCACTTCTTTCGCCAACTCCACTGCCGTCAGGTAGTACTGACTGCAGCGCAGTACGCCCGGTAGAGTTTGCGCGACTTCATGGGGAATGCTATTGCGCTGCAATTCCATAACAAATTCTCCGATCGCCTGGGAAAGCCGCACGCTGGCATCATGACTCGCGTCACTACGCGCATTGGATTTTGCAGTGGCTTTCAGTGCCAGACGGCAATAGCCGATACTGACTTCAGCCAGATGCATGAGCTCATTTACCGCGGCGTCCAGCGCCAGATCCGGAGTAATGGACACGTTCCTGTCCAAATATCGCGGCGCGCCGAGCGTCTCTTCCTGGGACTTGAAACGCCTTTCGAGAAACGCCGCCAATTTGCCAGTCAAGGGCAACATTAATAGAACACCCAGTATATTAAACACCGTGTGAAAGAGTGCCAGGCTCACGGCTGGCTCAGATTCAATGTTGAGGATATCGGTGATGGCATCGACAACAACAAACATCAGAGGCAGGAGCAGCAATGCAACCAGGCCGGTGATTCCATTGAACAGGACATGGGCGCCAGCAACCCGTTTGGCATTGGAGGTGGCACCCACTACCGAGATCACTGCAGTCGATGTGGTTCCGAGGTTGGCGCCAATCACCATGGCTCCGGCAGCGTAGATACCCAGCAACCCTCCACTGGCCGCAGTTAGCGTGATGGCAATGGCGGCACTTGAAGACTGGGTCAGCACGGTCATCAGAAAGCCGAGACCGAGATAGAAGAGCAAGCCTCCTATTCCTTGCAGTGTATAGCGCTCCATATCCAGGGTAGCGACGATGCCTTCGAAGGCATCCTTCAGCGTCTGTACACCAATAAAGAACAGGCCGAATCCCACCAGTGCCGTGCCAATCGCCGTCCATCGCGAACGACCTCCGGTCAGGCGCAACAGCATACCAATGCCAATGATTGGCAAGGCGAGCGCGCTGATGTTGATATCGAACCCGATTATCGCCACTAACCAACCGGTAAGCGTAGTGCCTATATTGGCCCCGTAGACCACACCCAGCGCCTGGGTCAGATTCAACAGACCCGCATTGACGAAACCAATGGTGGCCACGGTGATGGCACTGGAAGACTGGACCACGGCGGTAATGAAGAAACCGGTGAACACACCGTGTAGCGGAGATCGGGTCCAGCTCTTGAGCATATTGCGCAGGCCAGCACCTGCCGCCAGCTTCAGCCCATCGGTGAGCATTCCCACGGCCAGCAGGAATATGCCAATTCCCCCGGCGAGCATGCCTATGACGGTTAGATCAATCAATTTACCGGACTCTAAAAGACTAGCGAAGCTTGATCAGTATAAATGGTTTCAGGCGGCAGAGTTACAGCGCAATCAACCACTGCAAGCCATGATTACACTTGTACTGCAAAGGCCTTCAAGTTTAAATGCCAGATTGATCCATCAATACAAGGGAGTTGTACTTTGGCTACTATTACTTTTTTAGGTGCAGCGCAGGAAGTGACCGGTTCATGCCACCTGATTGAGTCTCCCGCGTTTGGAAAAATCATCCTCGACTGTGGAATGCACCAGGGAGGGGATGCGGTTAAACGGATTTCGAAAGATCACTTTGATTTTGATCCGAAAGAACTGGATGCGGTAATCCTTTCCCATGCCCACCTGGATCACAGCGGCCTGTTGCCAAAGCTCGTACATCAGGGGTTCACTGGCCCCATTTACTGCACTTCGGCCACTGCGGACCTGCTCCGCATCATGCTCAACGATGCTGCCGGATTGTATGAACGCGACCTGGCGCGGGTGAATCTGCGGAAACAACGCAGAGGGCGCAAGGGACAGGTTAAACCCGAATACACTCAGGGCGACGTGGACAATGCGCTGAAGCAGTGTGAAGGGTGCCGCTATGGCAGCAGCTCTGTTGTAGGACCTGAAGCAAACGTAATCTTTCACGATGCTGGCCATATTCTGGGTTCTGCCATTGTTGAACTTGAATTCAGGGAAGATGGCAGAACGAAACGCCTGGTCTTCTCTGGCGACCTCGGTAATCAGGAATCTGCCCTGATGAATCCTCCTGCCCGCTTGCGAGAAGCGGATGTGGTGCTCATGGAAAGCACTTACGGAAACAGGAATCACAAAAACACCCAGGACACAGTAGACGAGCTTACCGAGATTCTTGCTAACACCTGGGACCGGGGAGGTAATGTGATGATCCCCTCTTTCGCCGTGGGTCGCTCCCAGGAAATATTGTTTCAATTGGGCCAGTTTCACTATCAGGGCCTGTTGGACAATTGGCAGGTTTTCCTCGATAGCCCGATGGCCCTGCAGGTCACAAAGGTCTATGACAAGTGGTTAAAGCTGCTTGATGATAAAGATGTGAAAGAACTGAACGACGTGCAGAAAAATTCGCTCATAGGATTTCTGCCGTCACTGCAAATCAGTGAGTCCCCGCAGGACTCCATGGCTATCAACGAGATCGAAAAAGGCGCCATAGTCATCGCGGGCAGTGGCATGTGCACTGGCGGACGCATTCGGCATCATCTGAAGCACAGGCTGTGGCGGGAGGAAAATACGCTGTTGTTCATCGGATTCCAGGCCATGGGCACGCTGGGACGAAAGCTGGTAGACGGTGCAAAGACTGTTCGTATGTTTGGGGAGGAGTTTGCAGTAAAGGCCAGGATTGAAACCCTGGGTGGCTACTCAGCCCACGCTGGCCAGGATGAACTGCTTGAATGGATTACCAGCTTCGAATCCAACCCCCAGGTAGTCCTGGTTCATGGTGAACCTACGGCGATGCAGGCACTGGGTGCCAGGCTCGAAAAAGAGCACGGCATTTCCTGCAAATTACCCGCGCCCAGAGAAACGTTGAGCTTCTGATCGGGGGTAGTTCGGTAGACACGCGCTCTAGTGCACAATTAATGGCAGGTTAAAAGTATGTCCGACAACCCCGAAGAAGAATGCTCTCCACTGAACAGTGAAGACTACCCCACCAACCACCGGCAAGCTGACACCGCGCAAACTCGTTCCAGTTCGTTCATCCCTGCCTATGCCGATGTGGAGTTTCTAAAGCGCGACAGGCTGCGACCCATACGCTTCCAGCTCGAACTTCTGAAACCTGAAATCCTGCAACAAGAAATGGGCATCGATTCCACAGTAGTGGTATTTGGTAGCACACGCATTCCCGAACCAGCGCAGGCGAGAGAGGCTCGACTACTTGCGGAACAGGCAGCCAAATCAAATCCAGAGGACAAAGCCCTGTTGAGGCAGGCAAAGATTGCCGCCAGACTGGAAGAAAAATCCCACTACTACGAAATGGCCCGGGAGTTTGGCCGCATCGTTACCGAACATACCAGTGATGGACCAACAAAGAATGCTGTCATCGTTACCGGGAGTGGCAGCGGCATCATGGAAGCCGCCAACAGGGGTGCCCATGACGCCGGAGGCAAGAGCATTGGCCTGAATATTATTATCCCTCGCGAGCAGACACCCAATCCCTATGTCACACCGGAACTTTGTTTCCAGTTTCAATACTTCGCCTTGCGCAAGATGCACTTCCTGCTGCGGGCAATCGCCCTGGTGGTCTTTCCCGGAGGCTATGGCACCCTGGATGAGTTGTTCGAAACCTTAACCTTGATCCAGACCAAAAAAATGAAGGCGTTACCGGTTATCCTGTTTGGACGAGAATATTGGGAACGCATCATCAACTTCGAGGCGTTGATAGATGAAGGCGCGATTGATGCAGCAGATTGTGAGCTATTCCAATTCGTGGATACTCCTCAAGAAGCTTGGAGAGTAATCGAAAAATTTTACGTTTCAGAATAATCCAGATTTAAGCAAGCATTCGGATCTAGCATCGAACAACAGGGTTTGATTGCGCTGTGACTACAGTTGGGTTCCAGCGACGACTTAAGCTATTGCCGATCAAGTATCTGCCCCCAGTCTACCAGAAAAATTGCTTTGGTCTGCGCATTCGAATTTGCCACACATCCATACCATGACTTTACTCCAGCACCAGACATTCTTGGTACTGAAACGCCCATTCACACCGTTCTTCTGAATCGCTGTGATTTCAAGGCTCAGCCAGTGTCACACGGATTCATTGGAGCTAGATCGAAATTTGCTAAGTTGGGGGCGTAGGCAAAAGTGTTTGTATAGCGTCCTGCCGAAGCAACTGAGAACCGCTGAACGAAAAGGCAGGTGTAACGCACTACTGTCCCACAGTTTCCCCAAAAGCAACTACGCGATCAACTCAACTTCGAGTGTTTCCTGCTGCTTTCAGACATGCATCCTTGCTGTTCAGTACTCGGCACCAACCGATGAAGCCAGCGAATATTGACTCTTGCTTACTGTGAGGGGCGCCTGGAGCCATCTTTAAACGCAGGATTTTGGGTATAAAACTGTGGGACAGCAGTGGCTGGAGCGCAACTTGCTAAACCAATTCGGACATCGAATTTCTTGATTGCTATATATGTCAGTTTATTGCCCCTTTCCCGCGATAAAGGTTTTAACTTTCCCGAATTGCCGGATAGCGCGATAGAAAAAATCTATCACCAACTCTCATATTTTTTACTTTAACCATACGCCAGAAGAAATAGACTCACGTTTTTTAAAACCCTTGGAGCAACTATCGCAATGAGTAATATCGATCATATCCTGGTGCCAACTGACGGATCTGCAGGCTCAGTCAATGCAGCCAAAGTGGCGGGCGACTTGAGCAGGGCGCTGCAGGCTAGAGTCACTGTGCTCTACGTACAAAGTGATGAATTTCTGGTTGAACATGCCTGGGGAGCGGCAGAATTCGTTGGCGGTAGACCGGAAGGCATGCTGTCCGTTGATGAGATTCGCAGCTCTCTGGAAAAATCTGCCAGAGAAAAAGAGATTGCTGTCACTACGCAAGCACTGGGTGAAATTAATCCTGAGCCAGCCATCGCCTTTGAATGGGGGCATGCTGCCGAAAGAATTACCAGGTTCGCCAAAAGCAATAATGTTGGTCTAATAGTCATAGGTTCCCATGGCCGATCGGCTCTGAAACGCGCATTCCTGGGCAGTGTCAGCCAGGCAGTCGCTAATCAGGCAGAGTGCCCAGTGACGGTGGTAAAGTAACCGCCGTCATACAATTCCAGCCTTGTGAAGTTGTTGACTAGCATGTCTCTGCATTCGAATCCCATCTGCAATCCAAAGCATTGCGACGGTGTAGTCGGTTAGGCAGGGAACGCGAGTCAATGATTGTTCATTCTCCCTACAGTATCTGCCCCAGCAGTAAGGATATTACTGACTTTGAGTTTAGATGCGGTTTCGCTAACTGACTTTCCCTGGAGGCTTGTGAAAATACCATTCCTATAGCCCATTATTTTCGAATACGGGTATTGCGCACTGCTCGAGAATTTTGAGTAGCTTGAAGCATTCATATCTACCTCCAATAGAAGCGAAACTGTGGCAAGCGAATCGAAAAAGCCAAGACTTTGAGCATGAGGTTATTGCCTCTTTCCGCAGAATTCCTCGGATACGACTGTGTACGAAGCAGTTCCTGCAAATTGCAGCCGACTAACGGCTAATGTATAAACACCTCTCCAGAAATTAAGGAGCATCCACCATGAAAAAGGAAACCGTGGCCATTCACGCAGGCTACGAAACTGACCCCAATACCAAGTCGGTCGCCGTGCCAATCTATCAAACAGTGGCCTATGAGTTTGATGACGCGCAACATGGTGCCGATCTTTTTAATCTGGCGGTACCGGGCAATATCTACACCCGCATCATGAACCCCACCAACGATGTGCTGGAACAGCGCATGGCGGCAATGGAAGGCGGGCTTGCAGCGCTTGCAGTATCTTCTGGCATGGCAGCGATAAACTACTCTATCCTGACCATAGCCAAAGCTGGCGACAACATCATCTCCACTCCCCAACTCTATGGTGGCACCTATACGCTGTTTGCCCATATGTTGCCCAGCCAGGGTATTGAAGTGCGGTTTGCAGAAGACGATTCGGCAGAAGCCATTGAGAAGCTCATCGATGAGAAAACCAAGGCTGTCTATTGCGAAACCATTGGCAACCCTGCCGGCAACATCATCGACCTGGAACCCGTGTGTGCTGCAGCACACAAGCATGGAGTAGCTGTGATTGTGGACAACACGGTGGCCACTCCCGCGCTGTGCAACCCTATCGAATTTGGAGCCGACATCGTCGTGCATTCCCTCACCAAGTACGTCGGTGGACATGGCACCTCAATTGGCGGCGTGATCGTGGATTCCGGCAAGTTTCCCTGGGCCGAACACAAGGTTCGTTATCCTGAGTTGAATGAACCGGAGCCTTCTTACCACGGCGTGGTGTATACCGAAGCGCTGGCAGAAGCCGCCTATATCGGTCGCGCGCGCACCGTGCCATTGCGAAATACCGGATCGGCACTCTCACCCATGAATGCATTCCTTATCATGCAGGGACTGGAAACCCTGAGCCTGAGGATGGAACGGCATTGTGTGAATGCCATGGCGGTCGCCACCTATCTACAGAATCACGACAAGGTGGAATGGGTGAACTTTGCCGGATTAAAGGATGATCCCAACCATACGTTGGCGGAGAAATATTGCGGTGGCGTTCCGGCTTCGCTTCTCACTTTTGGCATTAAGGGCGGTTTCGACGCGGGCGTGAAGTTTTATGATGCACTGAAGCTGATCAAGCGCCTCGTGAATATCGGTGACGCCAAGACCCTGGCCTGCCATCCGGCGTCGACGACACATCGCCAGCTCACGGAAGAAGAACAGCGCGCTGCCGGGGTTAAACCCGAGACTATGCGTATCTGTGTTGGTATCGAGCACATCGACGACATCATCGCTGACATCGAACAGGCGCTGGCCGGAGCTTGAGCTTCCCTTTCTTGCATTGATAAAGGTTCATCGCGCTTTCCGGGAACAGATGGCAGGCGCTGATTCTGCCATCTGTTTAGTTGGGGCTTCTTTGAACTGTGGTCGTGCCGGACAGAAGGGGCTTGTCGCCAACGCTCTGCGCCCGTCCCGGGTTCCTTCACTCCGAAAAAAGCCCTACGGTCTTTTTTCTCCGTTCAGCGCTATCGCTTAACTGTTGGCGACAAGCCCCTTCTGTCCGGCACTCTGAGCGCTGCTAGGTATTACGTTACTTTTTGGCTGAGTTTCCCTTCGATTGAGAGTAAGGTGTGTCGAAGATTACTTCGATATCTCGGGTATCACTGCACAAGCGGCTGCGAGGAGGCAGGGTTCCTAACTCGCCAGTCAAGGCCGGCGCTGAACGGAAGAAAAAGACCGCAGGGCTTTTTCTGTAGTGAGGGAACCTGGGGAGCCTCTGACCAATTATGTTCCTTCTCTGCGGTGTCTGTCGCATCTGCCTGCAAGACGCCGTACGCCGGCAATGGCCGTAGCCCTTGGCAAGTACGGCAACGCAGCAGGCAGATCCGACAGGCCCGCCCTGCGGGGCTTTCAGCCGAACCCGTTCTCCGCGTTGCCGGTTTTCGACAGGCCGACGTATGCCTTCAAACCGGCGCCTTGATAACGGGTTCGGCTGAAAGCCAGAGATGAAACATAATTGGTCAGAGGCTCCCTTGGGCGCCGAGCCGGCGGGTTGGGAACCCTGCCTCCTCGCAGCCGCGTTCGAAGGCACTCACCTAATCGTCCATGAACAACAAATAGATGCGATTCCCCGCTTATCCGCGATGAACCTTCAAAAAAGGGGTCCCTACGGACCCCTTTTCAATTGCATCGCTGAAAACCTGTTAACAGGGATTTACTAGAACGTCCCGCGAATCTTTATAGCCAGAACAGGGCCGGCATCGGAACAGGAATCTTCAATCTCCTGTATATCGCCGTTGGCAATGGTGCCATTGATATAACGTGCCCGAATACGGCAACGGTCCCGTGCATCCCGTGCTTCGAAGCGGTAGACAAGATTGCCCCAGGCCTGCACTTCGATCCAGCCTCGGTAAGAACCTACTTTGGGATAAGTCTCAATCTTGTCCACGTCCCACACGCGAAAATCATTATAGAACTCGCGGCTGTAGTTAAGACCCCAGTTCATATTGTAGAACTCGGGGATATCGTGTCGAAAACCTAAATTATAGCGACTCGCGCCACCCCGGATGGACCGCTCGCGAGGTACGTTAAGAAAAGGATCGGTTACTTCAGAGTCTTCCATAGCCAGACCTGCTGTCAACAACATCTGGGGTTGGTTAAACATCAGCAGGCGTATGCTGCTGTTCAGATTGAATCCGTAGCGCTCACCACTTCCTATATTACCCCGCGCACCCAGCGTTTCGGTGGCGGTTGACACATCAACGTTGTCGATGAGGTCGTCCAGGTCGTGATAGAAAACGTTACCGTTCAAAACGCCAGCGTCGTTCGGCAGGCGGTATTCGAGGTTGGCCTCATAGCGCCAGGATTGTTCCTGCCTGAGATCGGCATTACCTTCGAACGCATTCTGTTCGTCATCACTGCCGTCGATGCTGGCGGTGAAGTCAGTAAAACTCAACTGGGCAACATCTTTTTCCACGCTCGCCCGGAACTGGATTGAGGGCGTGATATCGAATCGATAATCCACTTTCGGCCGGAAAAAGTTAAAGTCCCGCGACTTGGAAACATTACCGGACTGTGAAATTTCACTGTCCTCAAACAGCAGGGTCGTTTCCAGGCTCATACGCTCGTTAATCTGCCAGTTGTGAATGGCAAAATATTCATAGCGCATTTCCTCGACAGTACCCACTGCGTCGGTTACCGGCGACAATCCGCCAAAACGCTCAGATCCTGGTTCGCTGCCAAGTAAACCAAGCTGCAAAGAGGTATCGAGGATGGTCTGCGCCCGCTCCACACCTGCTTCGAGCGAATGTATATCAGTAATGTCGAACACGTAGGAAGAGCGAATGATTCGTTCCTTGGTTCCGACTTCATTAGCCAGGTACAGATCCGCAGTTCTGGTGCTGCCGTCAACCTGGTAGCGCGTTCTGTAGCTGTTGCTGTCGGAGTCATTAACGATGAACAGCGTTCGCCAGCGGCTGCCGTCTGCGAAGACATGCATGTAGTCGCCACCGATTTCCCAGGATCCTTCCTCATTGGGAATATCATCTCTTTCAATATCCGCATCAGGCGGATTGACGCTGAAGTCGGTGAGAGTTCGGTCCGCGTATTCGAAGCGGTCGTTATCTACCCACTGCAGATTCAGATTGGCTGTATCGTTCCTGGTGAACTCATAGCCAAAATTCGCCTGCAAAGTGACGGGCCAACCATCGTTGCCCTGATCACGATCAACAGTTTCATTAATTGTACCGTCCGGGTTATAGGCCGTTTCGAACCCATCGCGGAATTCCCAACGCGGCTCACGTTCGGCGCTCAGGAAATAATTGAAAGCACCATTTTGCCCTGTTGCCGAAAACTTGGCGCCGGGCTGATATTTGCCATCATGGTAGTGATCCATGTTGATTTCATAGGCATAGGAAGTGCTCGCCTGGGATTCAAGCAAGACCACGTTAATAATCTGGCTGCCACCGCGAACATCCAGGTCACCGGATGTGCCGCGAATGATTTCTATGTAGTCAACTTCGCTTGCGGGAATTCTGGAAAGCTGGGCATTACCTTCATTTCCCTTGCCCGCAATTCGCCGACCATTTATCAGCACCTGGTCACCACCTGCACCGAGACCTCGACGATTGGAACCCCCCGAACTGCCAGGACCACCCTGGGGGCCGTTTCCGCCCAGCGCCACCGAAATACCCGGAATGCGCTGCAGCATGTCATTCACCGAATAGGGCTGGTACTGCGCGAAATAACTTGCCGGGTAGGTCACCGTTGAGTCATCTGCGGTAGTTGGCTCGATCTGGGCTAGTGCTTGCTGACCACTACCTACCAGGATTACTGCAGCGATCCCCACGGCGAGGCGTAGCTTTACTGGTGATTTCGTTAGTGCTTTCATGACAGATTGCGGTCTCCCTGAGATTTCTTTTTTTGGCCAACTGCCCGTATTTGCTGGCGTTGACAGCATTCTGCAACGCGATTCTGGTGTGGGCAGGGATAGAAGGCGAAGTATGCACTCCAGAGGACTCAAGAAGAATCAAAAACTGTGACTAATTTTTAACAATTTGTAATAAATACAGGGGAATGGCCTCCGTGGCGAGGCCAAATTTCACGCTTTCCTCTCCTCTGTTCGCTCCTCTATCCGCTCCTCTGTCCACAAGAGGTGGAACTGACCCACGCAACAAACAGTCTCAGTTCCGCACCAATGGCTACTGATTCGGGGAAGCAGTTGGGAAAGTCTCGGAAGAGAGGTTCCGAATAGAGTAACGAAGACCAGTTTTTCAGACGATCCCCTTAGCAGTTGATTTTAATCATGCGTATTTCGGACAATGCCCGCTAAACTGGTATTGGTGTCGGAGCCAACGCTGCGTGAACTTTTTCAGCAGGGTTCTATCGATTCACATAAGTCAACAGATCAGGCAAGGAACAAGTAATGAGAAGAGCAGCATGCCGCGCACTAGGATTGAGTGGACTGGTTCTGCTAACAGCTTGCAGCCAGTCCAATCAGGCTGATCTATCGCAACTGGAGAGCGAGGCCCGCGATCTTACCCAGCAATTCGTCGGTACCCTTCTGCCAACACTCCAGAACGCCATGGCGGCGGGCGGACCCACTGAAGCTATCTCTGTGTGTTCGGTGCGCGCACCAGAGATAGCCGACGAACTCAGCTCCGATGCCGGGTGGACTGTGCGCAGGGTCAGCCTGAAACCCAGGAATGCCTCCCTGGCAATCCCGGACGATTGGGAACAACAAACACTAGAGGATTTCGACCGCCGCCAACAAGCAGGTGAAGCGGGTCCCACCATCAATGCATCCGCGGTTGTCGATGGTGAGTATCGTTACCTGCAGGCCCAGCCCACCATGCCGCTCTGCCTCACCTGTCATGGACAATCCATTGGTCCTGATGTGCGCGCGGCGCTCGCAGAGCACTATCCAATGGATATGGCAACCGGTTACTCGCAGGGTCAGATCCGCGGAGCTATCAGCCTGCGAAGACCAATTCGTTCAAATTAGAGCCAATTGGTTTCCGGGTATGCCTACCGAGCAGTGTTAGCGCGACTTTATGCTGGATTTTTCGGGTAGCCTGTACAGTGCGACTTACGATGAAAGATTACCGATTGCCCTCCTCACTCTGCGTATTGCTGATGCTTCCCGCGCTACTGAGCTTGCCGGAAAGCACGGCCACGGAAGCTGATGACCCAGCCTGGCGAAACTTTCTGCATGGGCTTGGCGAACCCGCACTCATAGCGGCAAATGCTGAACACCCAGACGCCAATACAGCGTTTCGCCCATTGCCTCCGATTTCCTATTGGCGCATCAATCCCGCGAAGTTCTCACTCGGTTTCAGACTCTTCCATGAAAGTCGCCTGTCATCAGGCAACGGCATCGCCTGCGTGACTTGTCATGCAGGCGCATTGAGTGGCGCAGACAGACGCCGGGTCTCGATCGGTGTCGGTGGCGCCGCAGGTAAATTGAATGCCTTGTCGGTATTCAATGCCGCATTCAACTTCAGGCAATTCTGGGACGGCAGGGCTGTAACTCTGGAAGATCAGGCACTGCTGCCCATCGAAACCGAGTTTGAAATGGATAACAGCCTCCATGCGGTCAACGAATTTCTCAATGCTGACCCCGCATACAACAAACAGTTCGCCGAGGTCTACCCGGATGGCGTGAGCATCGCCAATATGGCTGACGCCATGGCCCACTTCCAGAGCAGTTCTTTCATCCGACTGGATACGCCTTTTCAGGATTATCTCTCGGGGAATGAAAACGCGCTGAGTACTCTGGAGAAGAATGGTTTGCAGCGCTTCGGGGAACTCGGCTGCGACAGTTGCCACAACGGCATCAATCTGGGCGGTAATTCCTACCAGAAACTTGGCCTTGTTGTTCCGTATTACGGCGCACCTGATGACAACGAATCTGCCGTCTCGGCAAGCATCGACGACGCAGGGCTTGCCCAACGAACTAACCGGCAGAATGACAGATATGTTTTTCGCGTGCCCGGGTTGCATGGTGTCGCTACGACACCACCCTACTTCCATGATGGCAGTATCTCTACTCTCGAAGAAGCTATCCGCCTGATGGGCAAGCACCAACTTGGTATTAGCTTATCCGAGTCCGATGTCAATGCAATCGGCGCGTTCCTGAGGTCGCTTGGCGGTCACTTCAATAGCTCCCGAGAAGGTCTACCCATTACAATCGCCAACATTGAATTCGAGTCCAGTCCCTGGCTGCTCGATTCAGGCTCGGAGAACATCGAATTACGAAACGATGAACATGCGTTGGCTTTTCGCAACATACTGGATTCCGCAGCGAGAACGCCACAACGCATAGAGGAAGAGCTAGAGAAACTGGTTTCTGGACAGGTAGCTCATTTTGATTTCATTCAGTTTCAACATCTGGAGCTGATTCGCTATTCCAGAGCATTGATACACCCACCCTCTTCGCTGCCAGCATCGCAACAGACGAGGCTTAGTGATGAGGCGGGAATCCTCAACAAGCAAGTAATGGCGCTTGAGCTTAATATTTCTGACTTTATTCAGGCATACACGCTTACACAAACTCTGGAAAACCTGCCTCAACAGGGAAGCGATCTGACCCTGCTTTCCAATCAGGAAGTTGAATCCAGGCTCACGGCAGCCCGACGTCAACTTCAACGTGCCCAGAGCGAAATCAAGACTCTGACTCAGGATCAAGTAGCCCAGATTGAAGTATTGCAAAGCATTCTTCAGTAGGCGGCACGAGGATTGAGTCCACCGCGCATTGTTAGATTTCTTCCAGGTCAGTCTTAAGCCGATTCAACAGGCTGGCCGAAGGCGCGGCAAACGATTTAATCCAACGTTCATGAATACGTTGAATCGGACTCACATCGAGATAGTTCCAACGTTGACGTCCTTCCTTGCGACTGATTACCAGTCCGGCTTTCTCCAACACTCCCAGATGCTGCATAACTGTACAACGATTTAGCCAGGGTAAATTCTCACATAACTCACCGGTGGTTCGAGGATCGTCTTTCAGGGCATCGAGAAGTCGTCGACGGTCCATACTGGCCAGAGCCTTGATGATTCGTTCATCCTTTTCCTCATCGACGCTTGCTTGCGGCCTTTTCATCGTTTCCTGACTCGCCTCATTCTTTGACTCAATTCTTATTGCACTCTCAACAATGATGGATTATGTTATATTTTTATAACATGTTATTCAAGAGGCGAGGGCCAATCCTGGCCCACAATGGAGGAAATTCCAGTGACAAACGAGAAAAACTACAGAGTACAAACGCGCATTAATAAACCTGCTGCCGAAGTCTTCCAGGCAATTGTGGATAGCGGCTCGATTATCAAGTACTTCGTTAACCGGACCAGTTCTGATTTGAAGCCGGGCCAAAAAGTAACCTGGGAATGGGATCACTATGGCGCAAACGAGGTCACCGTGAAGCAAGTAGTAGAAAACGAGTTAATTCAACTCGGACTGGATTCCAGGAACTGGGACAAAACTGTCGACGAGGCCTATGAGGTAACCGTGGACATTGAACTCGAGGCATTGGATGCAGGCACCACCATGGTGAGCATCAGCGAGTCTGGCTGGAAGCATGATGAAGCGGGCTATCGCGGTTCTCACGACAACTGTGGCGGCTGGCAGGATATGTTGTGCTGCCTGAAAGCTTATCTGGAATACGGTATTGATCTACGGGAGTAGAACCTGGGCGTCAGCCCTGTGGTTTCGGTCGCGAGGCATCTATCGTTCAGATGAACTCGCGACCTGTTCAATGTTGAATTCACTGTTGCCCGAAGTTCAACAGTGGAAGTTCAACAGTAATTGTTCGGAAGCGCCATGCCGTTCAGGAGATTTGCGCGATGTATTTGCGCCATGAACCAAGTGCTGAAATATCTTCAGCATCATTCACCGCAAGACCTTCGCACACGAATCCGCTAACCCATTTGCCAGTCTCGAGTTCCAGCTTACCGATACCTAATGGATAGGGTATGGCTGCCACGAAACTACCGAACTCAGCCTCCGGTACCGACCAGACTTCCACCAGTATGCTGCAACCCTCGTTTTCGTCGCGAATCAGACCGGGGCGCTTCACTGGCCCGCCTTTTAATGCGTAAAAGCGGTAGTTATTGCTGGTTCTGGTCTCAGTCACCAGAGTCGCTCCTCTTTCCGTGAGTTGCCAGTTCAATGGCATTCCACTGAGGTGCGCCCCACAAACTGCTACCTCGATTCGCTGCCCGCTGCCTACGGCGTTGTAGTGGGTCGCTGAGTCGCGAACCTGTCCGGAGGCGCCCATAGGTAATTGCTGCAGCCGCTCCCAATCCAGTGCATGATTTAGCAGACTTGTCTCTCTGAATCGGGGCGCTACCAGAGTTACTCCGAAGGGAATGCCGTTGGACATGAAGCCCGCGGGTATGGCCAGGCCACACAGGTCCAACAGATTCATATAGTTTGTGTAATAGCCCATATTCGAGTTTAACTCGACGGGATTCTCCAGCAATTCGGCGATGCGATAACTTCTGGGAGCAGTAGGAGTGAGAAGGAAATCGATTTCCTCAAAAAGCCTTTCAGCGTAAACGCGATACTCCTGCAGTTGGTATTCAGCCTTGAAGGCTGCCACCGCATCTTTATCTGCGGCTGATTCGATGATGCCTCTCACCACTTTATGAATGGCTTCCGGCTGTTGTTGCAGCATCGATTCAATCGCCGCATATCTCTCGGCCACCCATGGCCCTTCATACAAGAGTTTTGCCGCAAGCAACAATGGCTCGCAGTCAACTACGACCAGCGTTGCGCCGAGCGCCTGCCACTCCCGCATGGCATTTTTAAATAGCTCGCTTGCCGAATCATCCCCAAAAAATTCAAGTTGCGCCGGTTTGGGCACACCAATTACAGGTGTTTCCGCTGCTTTGCCGAAAAACCGATGAGTATTGTTAAAAGGGTTCGCTCTGGCATAAGCATCATCTGATTCCTTGCTGGCCATAATTGAAAACAGTTTTTCCGCATCTTCAACGCACAGAGCGAAAACACTGGGACAATCCAACGTGCGACAGGCAGGGACCACACCCGACATGCTGAAAATACCGCGGCTGGGCTTGAGCCCGTAAATATTATTGAGCATCGCGGGTACGCGGCCCGAGCCAGCGGTGTCAGTGCCCAGGGAAAAGCTGACGAGTCCTAGTGATACAGAGACTGCAGAACCTGAACTTGATCCTCCCGAGATAACTTCTGCATCGAATGCATTCTGGCAAGGCCCCCAGGGTTCAGGCGAGCGGGTACCAACCAATCCAGTAGCAAATTGATCCATATTGGTTTTTCCAAGGGGTATTGCCCCAGCCTCCACCAACTTGCGCACAATGAATGCACTTTGCTGTGCCACATAGGAAAATTCCGGACACGCTGCAGTCGTCGGGATGCCTGCGATATCGATATTGTCCTTTACAGCGAAAGGCACTCCATAGAGCGGTAATTCATCTGCTGAGCGCGACTCGAGCCCTAGAAAATACGGTTCGAGCTGCGCATCGGAGAGTCGCTCTATCCAGATGTTCTTTTCGGTGAATTGGTCGGCTTTCGCTACCAGGTGCGCAACAAGTTCTCGCGGCGTAAACGTGCCTTCGGCATAACCTTGTTGCACTGCAGCGATATGGGGGACAAAGTTCTGGGGAATCATGGCGCCTCCTCAATGAACACCAGCGGCATACCTGATTGCACACTGGAGCCAGCCGTTTTCAGCGCTTTCACCACAAGGCCTGCACAAGGTGCACTGACTACGATTTCCATTTTCATCGATTCCAGAATCAATAGCGTATCGCCCTCTTCGACTTTACTGCCCGCTTCCACCTGCAGTTTCCAAACGCTACCCGCCACAGGGCTCTCAACAACAGAGACGCCTTCCGGGACTGCCTCGCCTTCGGTTTCGATGTCAGCGGGCTTCTCCTCGAAATGGAACTGGCCATCCCGCCGCCAGTTGGCCAGCTCTACATCGAAAGCCTTCTGCTGCTGGCCTTTAAATTGACTGATCTCCCCTGCATGATCCTGCAGAAATGCCTTGTACTCGGACAGGCTGAACTCGGTCTCTTCAATCCTGATGGGATAATTACCAATAGGGAATTGTTGGCGAATATGAATCAGTTCCTGCTCCTCAACCGGATAGAACCGGATCTGGTCGAAGAACCTGAGCAACCACGGTTTGGCAAACTCTTTCGTCTGCCGGTAGCGATTCCACATCTGTAAGGTGCGACCGACAAACTGATAACCGCCCGGCCCCTCCATGCCATAGATGCACAAATAGGATCCACCGATGCCTACGGAATTTTCCGCAGTCCATGTTCTGGCGGGATTATATTTCGTCGTTACCAGCCGGTGGCGTGGATCCATCGGGGTGGCGACAGGTGCACCCAGGTACACATCACCCAGACCCATCACCAGATAGCTGGCATCAAAAACAATACGCTTAACCTCGTCGATAGAATCCAGACCATTTATGCGGCGTATGAATTCGATATTGGAGGGGTACCAGGGGGCATCTTTACGTACCACTTGATGGTAGCGTTCTATGGCGAGCTTGCACTGCTCGTCGTCCCAGGACAAAGGCAGGTGAATGATGCGGGAGGCAACTGGCTTGTCCTCAATCCCGGCGATATATTCGACAAGTTCTGCAATTCTGCCAATCAATTGCTGTTCGGCGATTGCCAGTGAATCATAGTGTATCTGTAGTGATCGAATACCCGGCGTCAATTCTTTCAGTCCTGCGATATTCGCTTCCCGCAAAGCTAACATCAGGCGATGTGCCTGGAAACGGAGCTCGATGTCCAGCACCATCTCGCCGAATTCAACCAACAGCCAACTATCGCCACTGCGCCGAATTGCCACTTCATGTTGGCCCATGCGGCACTTGGTAATCTCTGGCGCAAAATTTTCGATTATGGAAACTGCCGAATTCCCTGGCTGCAACGCTGCAATTTCTTGTTCCCGGACCTTCAACTCTTCGATAGCTGATTGCTTGCTGACCGGTATGAAGCGCACTTTATCGCCAGCAGAGAGTTGACCGACCTTCCAAAGATCAGCCGTGATGACGGTGGCGGGACAAACGAAACCACCCAGGGAAGGCCCATCCGGCCCAAGAATTACCGGCATGTCACCGGTAAAATCCACTGTGCCGATAGCATAGGCATTGTCATGAATGTTGGAGGGGTGCATACCTGCTTCGCCGCCATCATTGCGAGCCCATTCCGGTTTGGGGCCTAGCAGTCGCACACCAGTGCGACTGGAATTGAAATGGACTTCCCAGTCATGCGCAAAAAAAGTTTCGATATAACTCTCATCGAAAAAATCAGGCGCACCCTGCGGCCCGGGAATCACATGCAGCGCCCAGCGCTTGCCTATGTCGGGAAGTAATTCCACGGGCATGGTTTTTTCAGTCAGTCCGGGAGCAAGCTCTCCTTCTGTCAGGTGCAGAATGTCACCCGTCCGCAATGCCCGGCCTGCATGCCCGCCAAATTGACCCAGCGTAAAAGTCGCGCTGGCGCCAAGGTAATCGGGGCAGGCTATGCCATTCCTGATTAACAGATAGGCTCTGGCACCTCCCCCCTGGATTTTTCCAATGTTCAATACTTGCCCGGACTCCACGTTAATGACAGTCCAGTAGGGCACTTCAGTGCCATCCAGCTGCGCGGACATTTCAGCGCCAGTCAGAACGATCTGGGTAGCGGAAAGGAATTTCAGCGTCGGGCCATTCAGAGTCATTTCCAAACCGGCTGCCGTGGGTGAATTGCCTAGAAGCTGATTGCCCAAACGAAAGCTCCGGCTATCGAAGGGGCCAGAAGGTGGAACGCCAACGTCCCAATACCCTGTTCGTCCGGGGAAATCCTGCACTGTTGTCAGCGTACCCGGCATCAGCACTTCAACCGCATTCTTCTCGAAGGCAAAACTCGCCAGCGTCTTGGTGAAATAGAGGCCACTCCGCAGGGGTTCGGAGTCGAGTAGCTGCCGCAAGTAGTCAAGATTTGTTTCGATGCCGTAGATTCTTGAGCTTGCAATGGCTGCACTGAGTTTTGCCAGCGCTTGCTCCCGGTCGTCTGCCACCGCAATAATCTTGGCCAGCATAGGATCGAAGAACGGACTGACTTCAACGCCGGACTCTATCCAGTGATCAACCCGCAGCGCACCGGACTCCGGCTCAGGAAACTGTACAGCGGAAAGCAGGCCGGCACTGGGCTGGAAATTTTTGAACGGGTCCTCCGCGTAGATTCGCGCTTGCACTGCATGCCCGGTAGGTCTCAGGGATTGTTTCAACTCTGCGAGATCCTGCAGGGATTCCTCTCCCAAGCTGATCATCCATTCGACAATATCAACTGAATAGATCTCCTCCGTTACGCCATGCTCCACTTGCAAACGTGTGTTCACCTCGAGGAAATAGAATTGTTCCGTATCGGCATCGTAAATAAACTCCACCGTTCCCGCGCTGCGATAATCGACTGCGGCCAGCAGCCTGCACGCCACCTCCCCTAGCTCGGCTCGAACCGAGTCCGAAAGATTAGGCGCTGGCGTTTCTTCGATCACCTTCTGGTTGCGTCTTTGCGCCGAGCAATCTCTTTCACCGAGCGCGATGACCCTGCCCTTGCCATCACCAAACATTTGCACTTCTATGTGACGCGCATTCTCAACGAATTTCTCCAGAAACAGATCGGCGTTGGAAAAATTGTTGGCACTGAGCTGTGCCACGGAGTCGTAACTCTTGCCCAGTTCGCTGGCGTTCCAGCAGAGTTGCATTCCAATGCCGCCACCACCGGCTGTGCTTTTCAGGATGACCGGGTAGCCTATTGCTTCAGCTTCCGCCAATGCACTTGCAGCGTCCTCGAGCACGCCAGTGCCGGGTAGCAGGGGAACCTGTTGTGATTCGGCGAGCTCCCGCGCCCGGTGCTTGAGCCCGAATGCCTGTATTTGCGCAGCGGTTGGGCCGAGGAATCGCAATCCTGACGCCTCGCAGTTGGCGACGAACTCTGTGTTTTCACTGAGGAATCCATAGCCCGGATGTACGGCATCCGCTTCAGCTTCTTTCGCGATAGCCAGCAACTTGGCCTGATTGAGATAGGTGTCGCGAGCAGACCCTTCGCCAAGGGAATAAGCTTCATCGGCATCCCTGACGTGCAAGGATTCCCGATCGGCTTCCGCATAAACAGCAATCGAACGGATACCCATTTTCTTCAGTGTTCTGATTATGCGAACTGCGATAGCACCACGGTTCGCGATCAACACACTGCTTATGTTGTTAATCTCGGCATTGTTTGTTGTGTAATTTGCGTTTGTCATGGCCACCTACTCATCCCACACGAGGATTTCAATAGGTGTTGGGTTGTAGGCATTACAGGGGTTGTTCAATTGCGGGCAATTGCTGATCAACACAATCACATCCATGCAGGCCTTCAGTTCAACATACTTGCCCGCATCGGAAATACCGTCTTCGAAGGTCAGCCCGCCTTCGGGTGTCACAGGCACGTTCATGAAGAAATTGATGTTGTGGGTGATATCACGCTTGCTCAGCCCAAATTCTTCCCTTCTGCTAACTGCAAGCATCCAGCTATCCCGACAGGCATGCATGGTCTTTTTTTCCAGTGCGTAGCGGACAGTATTGGATTCTGTGGCGCAGGCACCCCCCAATGTGTCGTGGCGCCCGCAGGTATCCGCAACAATTTCAAGTAGTGGATTGCCGCGATTGGAAAGCAGCGTCGTACCGGCGGTGAGATAGACGTTACCCTGCTCCCGAATTGTATCCATGGCCGAGTAGCGCTCACCTGGATCTTCGAGACTGTAGAACAGCGTATCCGCTGCCTGATTGCCTTCGAGATCCAGTATGCGCATGGTCTGGCCTTTCTTGACGGGCTCCATCCAGTAATCCCCGGCGGGGACTACTTCTCGCAGGATTGCCCGTTCTGCTACCAAAGTGCTTTCGACAATCATTAGCGGCCTCCACACAGATGGTAAATTGCGTTGTTCTGAAACCCTCGCTGATTCTCGGGTCTGGCGTTCAGGCAAAAATCATCTGCCAATACGGGCTCCGCCTTGCGAATCTGGTAGGCAATAGCTTTGCGGGGATAATCAGCATCCGGGTTCATGGGATGCGGGCAGGTGTGGAAGATCACCAGTGTATCCATCTCAAATCGCAGATCGATATGATTCCCTGGTGCACTATGATCAGGCTCGAACCGCAGATTGCCTTGTGCATCCGTGGTGACTTTGCTGAACAAATTCAGGTTTGCAGCGAGATCGCGTTTTCCCAGGCCATACTTGGCAAGCTCTACGTCGAAACAGTGCTCACCGCTGAGTGTCCACTCGTTTCGCGCTTCCTGATACGACTTCACGGTGTATTTTTCCTGAAGCTTCCGGTCGCTGAGATTGCCGCCCACCGTGTCGTGCCAGCCCAGGGAGTCTTCGATGATTGAGCAGAATATCCTTCCCATATCGGAATACAGGCAATGGCCGGTGGTTAACTTGAAAGTATGCTGGCATTTCAGGGTATCGGGGGCGTTATAGCGTTCCAGCTTGTCCTGGGGGTTGTAGAACAACATACCCACGTTGGCACCACCTTCGAGGTCGGTTACCCGCAGCACAGTGCCTCGGCGCATGAGCAACGACCAGTGAGCACCGCCCTCAATGCGATCCTCGTACATCATTTCTTGATCAGGAAAAATTTCAGCCATATCAGGTTCCTCACAATTACACACAGGTTTCAGCATTTGCTGCTGAATCGAATCTCCCGGGCTTTTGTCCCGCCGTGTAACCTGCTTTCGCTTGCGCGCAAGCTGAGGTCGTCAACTCTCGGACCTGACGCATTGCAATTGCCCTGCCGGAACCCTAGTCAACCTTTTTCGCTTTTTTCGGTACTG
The DNA here is from genome assembly GCA_965227635.1 of uncultured Pseudohongiella sp. Taxonomy (GTDB): domain Bacteria; phylum Pseudomonadota; class Gammaproteobacteria; order Pseudomonadales; family Pseudohongiellaceae; genus UBA9145. Next base: position 528,595 of record OZ245763.1, read on the forward strand.
CCACACTTCTCGACTTACTGCTGTGGTTCGACTTCGTCTCCTACGCGCGTAAATCGAATCATATTCATCTTCTCATCCTCGTCTTCTTCGGAAGGGGGATGTATCAACTCGTCCAGTCTCTGTCTGGCAGCCAGGAACTCTGGCTCCAGAAACTGCTCCACTGTACGCGGACGGGGAACCGCGACTTCAATCACTTCATTAACTCTGCCGGGGTTTGCATCCAGCACCAGAATACGGTCAGCCAGGTAAATTGCCTCGTCGAGATCATGGGTAATGAACAGGATAGTAATGTCGATGTTCTTCCATATCTCGAGGAGGTAGGCCTGCATTTTTGAGCGAGTCTGAGCGTCCAGCGCCCCGAAAGGTTCATCCATCAATAGTATTCTTGGTTTGGCCGCCAATGCTCTTGCAATGGCAACTCGCTGTTTCATTCCGCCCGACAATTGGTCGGGATAGACATCCGCAAACTTTTCCAGCCCTACAAGCTCAATCCACTCCAAAGCCTCGCTGGCTGCACTCGCTGAGGAAATTCCCTGGTTGCGCAAGCCAAACATGACGTTCTTCTTCACGGTTAACCAGGGAAACAGTGTGTAGCCCTGAAACACCATGCCGCGATCAGGGCCCGGCTCGGTAACGGGTTTGCCATCGAGCAGCACCGCGCCTGAAGTCACAGTCTCAAGGCCTGCAAGCGTACGGATCAAAGTTGACTTGCCGCAGCCCGATGGTCCAATGACAGTCACAAACTCACGCCTGTGCACACTGAAATTGATATCTTCGAGTGCGGTTACCGGACCTTTCGGAGAATCGAAAACCTTGTGCAGGTTTTTTACTTCGAGAATGACATCGCGTCGTTTAAGTTCATCGAACCGCGCTTTAACTTCGGGGCTCTGGTCCAGATAACTTGGCAATTCCAGTTTTGACATAATCGGGACCTAGCCTTTCTTTCCTGATCTTTCCCAGGGAAAGAGTCTCTTGCCTAACCTGGCCAACACGATGTCCGACAACAAGCCGATGATGCCTATCATCATGATGGCCGCGAATACGTTATCGAAGTTCTGGTAGCGCGCTTGCTGTGTAATAAACCAGGTAATACCGGAGCTGGTACCGATCAGTTCTGCGACGATGAGATAAGTCCAGGCCCAACCCAACAGAATTCGCTGATCCTTATAGAGTTGCGGTAAAATGCCGGGTATCACCACTTTAAACAGCAGTTGCATTCTCGTCGCTCCCAGAGTCAGCGCGGCTTCCAAAAGCGCCAGGTCGAGTTTTTTCGTAGTATTCGATATCACCAAAACCTGCTGGAAAAACGTCCCAATAAAAATAATGGCAATTTTAGGCCCATCGTAAATACCAAGTATCGCTACCGCCAGAGCCCCAAAAGCTGGTGCCGGAAGATAACGAAAGAATTCCACAAACGGTTCTTGCAACTTCGAAATGGATTCAAAGGTGCCACAAAGAATTCCCAGGGGTACTCCGAACAGGGACGAAAGCATGAAGCCCCAGAAAATAATCTGAATGCTGTGCCACAGACTCTCATGCAGCCATTGCTCACTTCGTCTGCTGGGCTCGGTGGTAAACGAGGTATAGAACGCGATAGCAACCTCATGGGGTGCCGGCAGATAGACAGGATTGGCCCTGACTCCTTGCGGCAATTCCCCGCCTTCTTCCAGTTGCCTGTCGTACTCTTCCTGAAAGGAAGCACGTTCTATCTGCATTCCTTCCTGAAAGTAACTCACCGAACCGGGCTGGGTTATTTCAATATTGGGATGCCAGATAAAGGGGACATAGCTAACTATCCCCCAAACGAACAGTGGCAACAGGAACGACAGAATCGTCAGAACCCGCTCCCGCTGCGGCGGCAATGCAACTCGCGGTGCGAGCCAGGGCGCCGAACTCATATTGCGATCATTCCTGCTTCTAACTATTTCTCGAGGGTGAGACTGGGATCAATATAGGCTTTCAGATTCTGGGGCTCGTTGTACACTTCATATTTCAGATTGAATTCATCTGAAATTTTGGAAGAGCCTACGAGTGAATCAAAGCCGTCAGTTTCTTTCAAAAATCCTTTGGCTTCTTCCAGGGTCAAAAGTTTGGTTCCTGCAAGAAGCGGCGCATACTCTTCGGGAGTCAATCCAACCCGCGCAGACATAATAGATAGCGCGTCGTCGACGGTTTCCGGATCAAGTATGTAGTCAACCACGCGGTACCAGACATCGACCACTTTCGACCAGTCTTCTCTGTTGGTAGCCAGGCTTCGCGGCGACACTGCCAGAACGTCATAAATCAGGCCAGGTTGGTCGCTCGAAGTGTATATTGCAGTTGATCCCGGAACTCGCGCCAGGCTCTGACCCGAACTGGGTTGCCAGGCGACGATGGCGTCTACGTCTCGCGAAGCCAATACCTGAGGGGTTTCATTCGTGGGTACGTTTACCAATTCTACGTCAGCTTCTGTCAGGCCAACGCTTTCCAGCGCGTCCAACAGCAACAGGTGGCTCACGAAACCGATTTCGAGCCCGATCTTCTTGCCTTTGAGCTCTGCAACCGACTCAATACCGGGAGCGGCAACCACCATATCGTTACCATTGCTGTAGTCGCCAAGGATGATCATGACACTCTGCGCACCAGTCGATCCCGTCACCAGTGTATCGCCGTTAGTCATGGCTACCGCATCAAGCTGACCTGCGGCGAACGCTTCCATGGAGGCGGCGTAGTCAAACCATTCGAATTCAACATCGACACCCGCTTCCGTGAACCAGTCTTTCTCAATGGCAACTTCCCAGGCGACCCAACCCGGCCAATCGCTGTAACCAACCACCAAAGTCTCTCCCGAAGCATTGCTCAGGAACGACAGGCTAAACACTGTCATCAGAGTGGCCACAAATTTCGAAGTGGTAAATGTGCGCTGCATAATTACTTCCTAATAAGCGCTGAACTCCGACTGAATTGCTTCGGGCCCAAATCAGGGCCTTATCAGTCGCATTTATTCAGCTCAATTGGCTACATCAGAGGCTGAAGCCTCGTTCAATTATTAATACCCAAAAACAAGTCTGAGATTTCGAAAGCGATTGCATGCAAGACGCAGGCCAGCCCGGGGAAATACCCCAATTCGCACAGTATTAGGGCTCTGGCGACACATTTAAGGGCTTTCACAAGCTGGCAATTGTGAGCGATATCGGTGCATGACTGAGACGAATGGCAGTATTGGTGTGCATTGAGGGAGCGCCAGCTCTCACTTATTGCCTAACTCGTTGAAAGTACTGTTTATTGGTCCTGACCGCAGAACGAAGGAAAATCGTCCTTGCACTATCTTCAGGCAGCAGGCGATCAGCATGCCTAATGAAAAGTGGCTGGTTTTTTGCAGCATATAAAGTCATCACAAACTCATAAGCGGAGTGAAAGGGGCATTTTTTATGAGTGAAGCACCACTGGATATCGCGGATTCATCAGGTACCGAGACGACAAACCGTTCCAAAAACTGGACCTCCAGGGACTGGATGTCTGCAAGCGTTCAACCCGTTCTTGTTCTGGGATCGATGATCCTCGTCGCGATAATGGCAGCCAATGAATGGATTCATCAGGAGCTGTTCCTGGCCATCATGATCGTGCTGCCGATTCCCTTATGTATAGTCGCCGAGCGAATCTGGACGAAACGCCACGACTGGCTGTTGGAGCCCAAAGAAATGCTGGAAGACGCGGGTTGGCTCGCAGCCGGCGCATTCATCTGGGTTCCCCTTTACAGCAACTACTACGAAACCCCGATTTCGGAAGGCTTTAAAACACTTAGAGACCTGGCACCGCTGCAGATTACCCTTGAACCCAGCACTGCGATCGGATACCTGGGCTGCGCGCTGCTGGTTATGTTGATCTCAAGTTTTATCTATTACTGGCTGCACCGGGTACAACACGAGTCACTCTTCTGGTGGCGACTGCACGCCACTCACCATCACATCACCAAGATGGGCTGCATGCGCGGCGATCGCACTCACCCTCTGGAATGGGCAACCCTGGTCATTGCGACACCCACGGCTCTTGCCCTGATGGGCGCGAGCGATGGGGTTATGTCCGTCGCAGGCGCATTCGGTATCTGGAGTGGCACTCTGAACCATTCCAACCTGCCGCTTAAATCCATGCCGGTGTATGACTGGTTGTTTGCCACAGCACAGCAGCATCATGTTCACCACGCGCACCTGCGCAGGCAGGCGGACTCCAATTACGGCTGCAACCTGATCATCTGGGATCGCGTCTTCGGCACCTATTGCGGCGATGATTACGAAGGGCAAATTGGCGCAGGCAAGGCTGTACCCTTGTCGGTCAAGGATCAGCTTCTGTTGACGTTCTATTCTGACGATCGATTGAAGAGTCTGTAGTATTCCTCTATAGCAAACCGGGTAGTGTAAGTGATTCGCCGCCCGGTTCTTCCGGCTCAGGAAAACCGTAGCGCCGTACCGGTAGCTGTAACTCTTCCTTCCCATCACTCAATGCAATAGCGCGCAATCCCTCTACTGCAAGGTTCTACACCCGTAAAAAAAACGGATCTTGTCGCTTCACGACAAGACCCGTCATTTTCTATTTGGTGACTGGCATGATCACCAGTCACCGACCGTAGTTTCCAGCCCTTCCGACCGTTCTTAGAGCTGATCCCAGGTATCCCATTCCGGTGCACGGCCGGGATAGGCCACATCCTCAAAGGGCCAGCTCTCTTCCAGCCACTCCTGGGTCCATTCGTAAAGCTCTTCATCAAACCCAGCATCGTAATCTGCCTTGGTGACCCAGAGCGCTACTTCCGCTTCATAGCCATAACCAGGTTTGCTAATGGGTCGAACATAGACGCAACCCATTTCCCGCTCTCCGTCCTTGCTCAGTACGGCATAGGCGAAGGATTCACGCTTGTTGAATCGCTCCTGCTCATTCAACATGTCCTGCATGGCATCCTCGTCGGTGATATCAGCGCGGGGCCATCCTTCGCTGCGGGTAAACGTTGCCTGCAGGTGATCGATTGAAGACATATAGGCTTCAAAGTCGAGATCCACCACGTCTGGTCCCAGTGGTACCAGTTTAAATTTTTCCGTCTCTACCAGTATCGGTGGTTCGAAATCGGCGGGAATGAATGGCATGGGCGGCTCCGCTTTTTTCGCAACCATGAATTGCCTGTAGCCATCCGCCATGGCGCGAGCACAATCCCCCGGGGTGTCGCGCATGCCATCAGTCCGCTTGCAAGGCCCTTCCATGACCTCTGGAAGATTTTCGCGAATCCAGACCCTTGCCTCGTAGTAGATCGGCTGATCATTGGAGCTGGTATCTACCTCGGTAATGATGCCGTCCTCAAAAGAAATGTGGAAAGTATCGGTAACATTAAAATCCACTTCCAGCGCAACCACGGGGTCATCCTGCACTGTAACAGGACAGACAATCAGGCTTGCTGTTTCACCATAACAGCCCGGACGATTTACCACCTTGTAGTTGCCGCCCTCGGCCCAGGCCTGATAGGACAGAATGCCCAGCCCGGACTCACCCGCCGAGCTGAGATAAGGCCGAAGCTGTTCTGCATCGAAGGAATAGAATGCATCGATCATGCTTTCTGCAGTGGCCAGATTTGCCGCCATGTCTTCTGCTGAAATGGCCTGACTGGCTCCCAGCAGAAATCCGAGAGTGCAGCATGTACTCGCCACTGTTGATGTAATGCGCTTGGTAATCATACAGATTCCTCTGAACTACTCTTGACTTGTATTTATTAAATATTACTGCCATTGGCAATAGCTACTGTAATTGACCCGGAAAGCACACAGGCGATTGTAGTCCTGGGATTACAAACGCCTGCGGATATTTTCATGAGCACTCAAGGGCTACCTGACGACAGCCCCTGAGATGACCTCAGCTAACTAGATTCGATAGCTTATGGCCAGGAAGCCGAAGCGACCGCGAGGACCAGCCGGTCGAGACAGGCTACCCAGGTAGGGTGCCTGGTCGAAGGCATTATTAAGGCCGCCGTAGATGCTGGCACGCTCATTCAGGTTGTAGTTGAAGTTGATATCATGAACCCATGAATCTCCTGTCTGTGAAGGATCGGAGAATATCGGGTTACCAGCAAACTGGATGTTGGAGAGACCAGACAGCAACTGGCTCTCTTCCCAGCGGCCTGCCCAGCTCAGGGTCAGGTCGGCGATTGTCCAACTGGCATTGGCGTTAACAATCCACTCCGGATAGCCAAACTCACCGACTCGGGACTCGAACACCGTTGCGTCGATAGGATCCTGGAACTCATTGAACTCAATCATATGAGTGCCGTTGATGCTGAAGTCCAGAGATCCCATGCTGTCCAAACCAACCGAAGCCAGCTCGAAGCCGTAGTCGATACCGAAGTCGATACCTTCAACTTCGAATGACCCGAGGTTCACCTGACCAGACTGGTGAAAAGTAATGAACCCTTCTGGAGCACGTTCGATCAGTGGGCAGAACTGGTTGTTGATTGAACCCAGATCCACACAAGCCTCGGCAATTCGTTCGGGGTCGAGTGCGTCGATCGCGCCAATGATCTCGGTAGAGTAGTAGTCGACGATAAAACGCAGACCTTCTGCGAAGGTAGGCTCATAGACGATACCGGCAGTAATGGTTTCCGCTTCTTCCTGGGCGAGCATCGGATTACCCCCGGTCACACCCGGGATACCAGCGGTGATGTAGTCATTAACATCGTAGCCAACAGGCACTCCCAGTGCCGCACAGTTGCTTACGCGGTTCGGTGAGCCCAGGTTGATATTGTCAATTGAACACGGGTCATCCTGGAAGGCGAAGAAGTCTGGCTGCTGTGGTGAGAACAGTTCAGAAATATTTGGCGCACGTACTGCCTCCGCATAGGTACCACGCAGTGTCAGACCGAAGCCAGGTGAGTAACGCAAGCCTGTCGACCAGGCATCGTTGGTGCCAACGGTGCTGTAGTCTGCATAGCGGTAAGCACCGGTAAGTTCCAGTAATTCGACACCAGGCTCGTCAGCAAAGATTGGCGCACTGAGCTCAGCAAAGTATTCAAACACATCGAACTCACCAGCCAGACCAGTGGCAGCATTGCCGTTGGAGCCATCCCAGGTGTTCAAGGTGCCTTCATAGGGGTTTACTGTGAAAGTACTTTCCTCTTCGCGGTATTCCATACCTGCAGCCCAGCCAATAGCGCCACCTGGCAGTTCGAAGAAACTTGAAGTGGTGCCGGCCAGTGAGCCAAATATCACGCGTTGTTCCAGTTCAGACACATCCAAGGCATCGACATAGACGAAGTCAGCGTTCGCTTGAGTCGTGGAGTTGAAGCCAAGTGGATTAAATGGCGCACAACCACTATTCGGACCAGGTGTGAAGCTTACGAATTCGGTAAATTTACCGTTGTTTGTGAACGCACCCTCGGTAAACACAGGTACTGGAAATGTGCCTGGTGCGATCGGTGGCAGTGCTGAGGGGTCCAGGTTTGAACGACAAACGATGTCACCAGTGGCGGGATCTACAACAGAATCCAGTGCCGCATAGAAACGGTCTTCCAGACGCAGGTTGAAGTTGTTGGTATCAACGGTCGTAGTACCGTAGTTATAAGACAACTCGTACTCGATGCCGTCGGCGATATCCAACTCACCTTCAAAACCAGCCACGATACGGGCGGTTTCACGCTCTACGATGTCTCCTGGCATTACATTCAGGTCGTCACTATCCCGGCTCGCCGAGAAGCCCCAGAAGCTGCCATCGTTGGGATTGGGCGGAATAACGCCCAGGTCCATCAGCTCAGTAATCTGCGCCTGCAGCGCCGGAGAGAGGTAGGGGTTATCGTAAGCGATGGGTATACCATCGTTAAAATCTACGCCCTGAACCTGGGTGTTTTCTGAGAACGCGTACTTGGTTTCGAGGAAAAAGCTCATGCTTTCATTGATCTCGAAGCTACCGTTCACGTTGATGGAGTAGCGGTCTTGTTCCGGAAGAATGGTCTGGCGAGTAGACTGAAGGCCATCACCAATACCAAATGCCTGGTTCACATTTGTCGGCACCCCTGGATTATAGACTCGGGGAATACCATTGAAGGGCGAATCTATTACCTGCGCTACGGGAATATTCGTACCTTCTATCAAAGGCACACCATTTCCATCACGAACGCCATTCACAGCTGGAATGATGGAGTCGAAGAATGAGTCGCCCGAAGCGATGTTAAACACCCCTTGTGCCGACGAGATCGGATTGGTAGTGGGTGTTACATACAAACGCGTTGCGTTTGGATTCAAACCGTTTAGCGCTGCAATCTGGGGAGTGGCATTGATATCGTTACCCAGCCATGGCCCTGCGAAAGGCCGTTGGTCTTCGAGCACTTCAGCGGTGCTCAGGCCTTCAAAAGCGATTACCGCTTCACCGCGGCCTTCTGCAAATTCAAAACCGGTTCCAACTGACACGTAGTGCTCATTGGTATCCCAACGATCGGTAACGCCTGTTTGTGCAGTAATCTCGATGCCATCGAAATCGCCGCCCTCACGCAAAATGAAATTCACAACACCCGATACAGCATCGGCACCGTATACAGAAGAAGCGCCACCTGTCAGTGTTTCAACACGCTGCACCATAACCGTGGGGATAGAGTTCACGTCAACTGCCGCTGAACCCTGGCCGCCCGCGACGTGGCGACGACCGTTAACGAGGGTCAGGGTACGCACTGTGCCGAGACCGCGAAGGTCAAGCAGACCCAGACCAACATCAGAGTCTGTAGTTTGAGCGTCGTTGATAGCAGAAAAGTTCGCAGGGAGTGAGTTGTTCAGTGCCGGAGATTCGCGAAGCAATTCGCCGAGGTCTGCCTGACCAGCTGTTCGAATGGTATCACCACCCAATACAGCTACAGGACTGGCCGCGGCAGTTGCGCTGTCCCTGGCGATACGTGAACCGGTCACAACCACCTCTTCAATTTCGACTTCTTGCGCCCATGTTGTACCAAGCATCGTTGACGCACATAGCGCTCCGATGGCGTGCACCAGTGGTTTCTTGATAAATGGTTTGTGTTTCATTGAGTATCTACCCCTTAATAACGGTGTTCAGGCAGCGGCAAGCATCCGCCAACCCTATTTTCAGAAAAAGCGCGAATCTGAAAGCATCCATGTTGTGTGGCCTGAACCAATGCCACATCAGTGCGCACTAAAGCTTGCTGGCAATATCTGCAATAAGAATGCCAAACTGTTTTTAATCGCGGATGAAGCGGAATTGCGGTCCTGTGAGCCAAAACAGGGAAAGGAAATCCTCAAGTAGCGCGCCAAAAGAGGACATCAGGCTACTTTGTGGGGCAATTAAATCGCCCAAAAAAGGAGCGCGTTTATTGCAAAGCCTGAAATTGGCGCACGGATCTTAGCGCCACACCACCAAACAAGAGAGAGTTTTTACAGGGTTTTGTAACGTTTGTTTGGCTTTTTGTAGCGACGTTAATTAGACCTATGAGTCAATTATGACTATGCGCCGCATTGGTGAATAACGGTTAGAGTTCAGGGTTTCGAACAAGCCGGATCGTCTATATATGTTGCTTTTCGGTGCTTTTAATAAACTCTGCGTGCAGCCCTGGACGAACCAAACGAAACCGAAAGAAGTAATCCGCGCGCCGTCACTGTTACGCCATGGGCTGCGAACTAGCAACCAGCCCCACTGATCTGTCGACCAGACCTGGTCACTCACGCTCACCTGCTCTTCGCTTGGCATATAACTTGCTGCGATGACTACTCAGAATCAGAACCGATTCTGACTTTTCTATTCAATATGCAGAGGACACCAGGAATGAAGCGGGGCAAGATTATCGCAGCATTGCTCCTGATGTTGCTCGCAACGTCTTCAAGCGCTCACCTGTTGAACATGACGGATTTGCATTTCGATGCAAGCGACCCTGAGGCAGTACAGCTACACGTAAAGATTGATCTGGGACAGTCCCTGCTTTCCTCACAGGATTACTGGCAAGCCGTAAATTCAGAACCTGAAGCACAATACGACCTGATCGCGCCTGTCGCAAACCAACTACTGGAAGGCTTGCAGATTTTAATCGGAGGAACATCGGCATCAGGCTCGCTACAATCCTGGCACCTGGAAGCGGCATCCCTGGAAGCAATCGAAAACAGCCTGACTCCACAGATGGCCTTGCTGACATTCGATTTTGGACGCCTGGAATTACCTTCGGTAACTGAATTCGCCAACGCCAGTATAGAACTCCGTATCGACGACCGACTCGAGATACCGTGGCCCGCCCTGCTGCGGGTAGATACCGCCACAAGGACTTTGCCGGTGTCGCGACTGCTTACAGCCAACGATCGCAGCAGCCGCCCAATATCCCTGGCAGACAACGCCGATACTTCGAATTCCTCAACGATGGCGAAACTCGCGCTATCCTTTCAAGCCTGGGTCCCGGGCCTGAGCTGGCTAGCCATAGGCTTTCAGCACATTATTCCCTGGGGCCTCGATCATATAGCCTTCGTTCTAGGTTTGTTCTTTCTATCTACTCGGCTCTCCACCCTCTTTTACCAGGTGAGCTGTTTTACCGTAGCGCATTCACTCACTCTCGGCCTTGCCACGCTTGGTCTGGTGTCGGTACCAGCACACATCATAGAGCCCATGATCGCTGCCTCTATCGTGTTCATCGCTGTGGATAATCTCTACAACGATCTGCTGGGCAGGTGGCGGCTGGTCGTTGTAACCCTGTTTGGCTTGTTGCACGGTCTTGGATTCGCATCGGCACTGTCAGAACTCATGTTGCCAGCAGAGAATTTTTACACTGCGCTATTGATGTTCAATCTTGGCGTAGAAGCCGGACAACTCACGGTGCTGGCCCTGGCATTCGCGGCAGTTGGCTGGTTTCGCGGACGTGCAGCCTACAACGAGCGTGTCGCCCGCCCAGCCACGGTCACCATCGCTGGCGTGGGCACTTATTGGTTATTAAAGCGAGTAGCATTTTGATGAGTCTAACTAAACACCTTGAGCAACTAAGGACCGCCGCAGGCATTGCTTTCGTTGCGGCCGTACTGCTGATCTTCGATGTGGCCTTTTCGGCTATGACTCCAGCGCCTATTGCCTTTCCTCTCGATGACCAGGCACCGGGTGAATTTCCTGATGAGTGGATTCATGGCTCGAAGTCAGCGATGGATAACACGGACCCTCCTGTGCAGGTTCACGCCTACAACGAGCACACTTACATTCTGCGCGAGAACAAGGCTATCAATTACGAAGGTGCCTTCATGTATCTGTTTTTCGGTAATGGCGTTGCCATGCTGATCGATCAGGGCTCTACGTCCTCGCCAGCCTTGTTTCCATTGCGCGAAGTAGTAGATGGTGTGATTGAAGAATGGGAAGAACGCAATGGCCAGCATGATATCGAACTCATCGTGGCTAATAGTCACCTGCATGGCGACCACTACGCCGCCTGGAACCAGTTCGTGGATCGACCCAATACCGTCCTGGTGGGACTGACCCATGAAGAGGTGATGGATTTCTGGGGAATAGACAATTACCCACAACAGATTGTCACCTACGACCTCGGTGGACGAGAACTAGTGGTAACCGGCTCACCCGGACATCAGGGTTCGGAGCTGGCAATCTACGATGGCTGGACGGATCTGCTGTACACCGGCGACATGTTTTATCGCGGTCGTTTGTATCTGGAAGACTGGGATGCGTGGGTTGCCAGTATTCGCAAACTGCGCGAGATCGCAGAGCAGAATCCCGTTGTGCACCTGGTGAATAACCACATCGAGATGACCACCACTCCCGGACTCGATTACCCAGTCGGAACAACCTGGCAACCCGACGAGCCTCCGATGGAGATGACGCTCGAGATGCTGGACATAGCAGTGGATGCCACTTTCGAGATTGATAAACCAGGCATCTACATCTACGACGACTTCCTTATCTACAACGAAATTCCCTGGGGCTACACAACGGATCCATAGAGCATGATGATGAAAAAATTTACTACCGCACTGGCCCTGTTGCTAGTCAGCACAAGTATTCAAGCTCAACTTTCGTTTGAGCGAGATACAGCAGCACCAGGCAATCTCAGGTTTACCTGGATACACGGCAGCCTATCCGCAAAGGCAAATACCGATGTGCGGGTTCAGGTGCATCGTTACAACGAACACACTTATATACTCAGGCAGAATCCAGCGATTCACTGGGAAGCACCGTTTATGTATTTGTTGATGGGCAACGAACGGGCGGTGTTGCTGGACACGGGAGCGACTGAAGAAGCCGAGTACTTTCCACTGCGAGACGTGGTAGATGGCGTATTGCTCCGATGGGCGCAGGCGCAGGACTTGCAGATGCCCGAGTTGATTGTATTACCGCTGGGTTCGGATCAATCGCAAACCGCCGCACTGGAACAATTTTCTGGCCGGCCTGACACGGTCATCGTGCCCCCAACAGACGCTGCGCGTAATGCGCTTATGGGTTCCGATTGGATAGAGGGAGGCGAACTCGACCTGGGTGGCCGACTACTCACGGCGCTGCCAACACCGGGTCTGGACGCGGCGGCCATAACCCTCTATGACCCATGGGCGCAATTGCTGTTCACAGGTAACGCTTTCTATCCCGGCAGACTGGTGATCAGAGACTTTGATGCTTATCAACAAACTCTGACAGATCTGGTTGAACTGGCAGACAGCCACCCGGTCAATATGATTTTCGGTGGTCGCATCGAGATGACCAGCCAGCCCGGATTGGACTATCGACTAAGAGCGAATTACCGACCCAATGAGCGCGCGCTTGAAATGGGGCCTCGACATCTGGGCGTTGCGTTGCAAGCAGTCAACCTGATCAACGGCTCGACGGATATCCGCATCCTGAACGACTTCATACTGATGCACGGTGTTGGACGCGGTGCACGTGACTACGGTTTTCCTGTATACACACCTGCACAGTTTCAGGCACCCAGTACCCGCTAGCGACTCTTTTTACGGTTCTGGGTTTCCGGTTCCGGGTTTAAGGTTCGTGGATCCCTGTTCGCGTTTCCAGCGGGTACCAGATTAACGTCAATCAATAGAAAGTCGTGAATTTACTCAGCGACGCATTTGATCGTGAGTCGTCAAAACGGGATTTCGATTGATCACACTCAGTCTGCGTAGCTCACTGATGCGCTCTTTCTCAATCTCTTGCTTCGTCATGCAAACGGTTCTGGAAATCCTGGAACCAGGCCTTCGTCGATCTTCACACACAACCTGATCCATTGGGGATTTGTCCAGATTGTAGATATAGAGCTCCTGGCTCGACATATCCGTGAAGTTATAACTGTGGTAACTGTCCTGATTGCTACTGCAGGCAGTAATCACAAGCAGGAAAGCTCCCCCAAACCAATAGGTAGCTTTCATATCGCACTCCTTAAGGAGAATCTTATATGACTTATTTATGTTTTAGTGTTTCGGGCGACTGAGATAGTAACGCGATTACCTCCCCTTTCGTCTATGAATTTTTCGCAAGATTGCTTAGCCAGCGTCACTAACTGATTTAATACTAGTTGTGATTCGACAAAAGTGGGAAAGGAGGCGGAAGTGTTTACGACTTCACGTGTTATTTGCACTAAGCTGGTGCAATTCTATGTGACGCTTGCAGCGTGAATACAGTTCCCTTGCCGTTGTACAACAGCCATCTTGGCTGCCGCGCTCTCCTGATCGACATTAACAGCCCGACTGGAAAATGGAATGTCGATGCCGTCACTTATTCACACTGGCGGGAGAGTCGAATTCTGGCCTGCAAATTGCACCGGTAAAGGGATTGCATGAGATTGGTTCAGTGAGTCTGAGCAGGGCAAGCTGGAAAAGAAACACCCGGTTTACCGCGTTCATGAGTAACTACACAGAGAAAACCGTGTTTTTGAACCTGAATTTCATCAACAGGAAAATCCGTCAGTTGGTTAGAATTTCTTCCCGCGGTTAGAACAGGCGATCAGCTGCCCTCCAGAAACCCGGGGTTAATTCTGCATTGCTGCCCAGATTGGGTGCGTACTGCACCAGAAAAGATCTCGCTTACGCGATTTCTAGCTGCACGCCGTTGTGATTCCTGCAAGATGAAATCGCCTGGCCACTTCCCAAGCTTATGCAAGTCAACACAATCCAAGCACAATCAAGAGTGGAGATAGATATGAAACAGGAATTTACCGTTGAATTGCATGACTCTCAGAATGAATATTTCAATGAGATCATTGCCAACTACGGAATCAAGGATCTAGGAAAGGCCTTGCGCTGCCTCGTTGACTTTTCGATGGACCGCAAAGACCTGGAAGAAGAAATATTCAAGACCAGGCGTTGTAAAACCTGTAGTAAATAAGCGCTACTCTTCTTCTCCGGGTTCACTTTCTACGCGGCAGGTGTCAGGAAGATAGCGACGAGACAAGGCATTGATAGTGACAGTATCTTCCTTACAGTCCCATATAATCGTCCCATCTTCCTGTCCTCTGGCAATCAGCAGATAGGCTGATTCAGTCTCTTCGAAACGCTCACCAAATTCAGTGAGATCAACCAGGGCTTTGATGGTGCCATTGAGCTGGGTATCGGAGCCGGGTTCACCGAAAGCTCCTGCTTCCCAACTGAAGCCTTTGAGTACGCCAACCGGGATAAAGCCTTCAGTCCCGGCGTCGTCAGCGGTTTGGGGCATGCGGCCTTCACGTTCGAAAAACTGTTCTACCTGGGCCTTCTTCGCCTCCCCGGATGCCACTGCTTCAGCGATGACATTCTCGAGCTTGTAGTTGAAGTAGAAACCGTAAGCGGTGCTGGCACATACGATTACTATGAGTGCATAAGTAAACCATTCTGCCGTAGAAGCGCCTATCTGCTTGCATGCAAATCCCAGTTCTTTCATCTCTGTGGATCCGTTTCGAAAATCCTTGGTCAAGTTGTAGTGAGCGAGCACTATCGAGGTGCAAATGAAATATGCAACTTTCGCACCAAAGGCCAGGTACCGATAGAGTGCCGTCGCTCTGGGAGCCGCTCTCTTAAACGCGGCCCCTCAAAGGAGCTCCTAAATCACAAGCAGGTGTTAATTACGCGCTCAACCAGAGCGGGTAGCCGATCACACAAGATCAGGAAAGACAACGCAGTCAACAAGCAGAAGCTGGGATCATTGCTTCTCCAGAAGCTAGAAAGCCTTGGTATAAATTGCCAGCGCATCCTCGTATGTGACTTCCCTCGGATTGTTTACCAGCAGACGGGTTTGCTTCATGGAATCCTCCGCCAACATCTCCAAATCGCTTTCCTTGACTCCCACTTCTCGTAGTGTGGTTTCCAAACCGAGGTCAGGACTGAAGCGGGCTATTCCTTTTAGCATACCGTCGATTTTTTCTCGCTGGGACTTGCCTTCCAGCTCCGGAAAAATGACTGGCGCCAGTTCTGCGTACTGGTCTTCGGCTTCAGGCATGTTGAATTCCAGCACATGGGGAAGTACCAGTGCATTGGAGAGTCCGTGAGGCACATGGAAGTGACCACCCAAGGGATAGGCCAGGGCATGAACTGCTGCCACGGGAGAGTTGGTGAAGGCCATTCCGGCAAGCATCGAACCCATCAGCATGCTACCTCGCGCTGCCTTGTCTTTCGGCGTCTCGCAAACCTTGTAAAGATTGGCGCCTAACAGCTTCAAGCCTTCTCTTGCCAACGCATCAGAGATCAGATTTTTCAGGCGCCTGGAGGTATAGGCCTCGATACAGTGCACCATAGCATCGATGCCGGTGGCAGCCGTGACGTTGGCTGGCAAGCCAAGAGTCAGGTCGGGGTCCAGTACCGCCCAATCAGGCAGCAACTGGGGAGAGACCACACCTTTCTTTTCAGCCACGCCGGTCGTGACAATGGAAATCGGCGTCACTTCTGAACCAGTACCGGCAGTGGTTGGCGCAAGAATCAGGGGCAACCGCTCACCCTTCACCATACCAATTCCGTACATTTCTCCGAGGGGCTGATCCGTGTTGCACAATACTGCGATGAGTTTGGCTGTATCCATGGAACTGCCGCCACCGATGGACACCACACCATCAACTCCTTCCTCCTTTGCCTCAGCGACTGCTTTAAGGATCATGCCTTCTGGAGGATCCGCAACTACATCCGCGAAGAGCCAGACCCCTACTCCAGCCGCCTTGAGACTGTCCAGTGCCGCATCGGCAAGGCCCAGTTTCAGTATCATGGCGTCGGTAACGAAGGCGACTTTCTTGCAACCCCGATCCGACATGATCTGGCCGACCTTACCGGTGGCACCTTCTTCGTAGAGAACTGAACGTGTGGTTTGGAAACTCAAACTCTGCATTATTGAACCTTCCTTAAATAGGTATTGCTCAAACCCGATCAAACACGCCCGGGCATTTGTTCGTCGATAGCGTTACTAAAACTGGTTAATCTATTCAGCAGCGTATGCAACTCGATGGCCTGAGGGCTCGCAGTTCCAGCGCGGACGCTCCTCGTTGAACTCTCAAGCACCTTAGCAAACGATTGTGCAGGTAAATATTTCAGGAGCCGGGTTTAAAGACGCGCAACCCGGCACCAGGCCAGAGCAGATTACTATGCAACTTTCGCACCAAGCAGAGTGGAGAGACTGTGAATGGGCAGATCGATGGGAAGGTCGATGGGGAGAAAGCCAGCGGGAGAATGCCCGGGGATAATTGCTCACGGCCCTCTGGCCCGCAGCGATCTACCGTATCGCTACCTAAAAAAGCGCCAACGAGGATGCCCTGAGCAACCAACAGGACTAACCGCCTGTAAAGGCTTTCCGGCGCGGTAGCCTGATTTCCCCATCAATATGCGAACTGGTTAGCGTTTTCGGCGTTCACAAGCCCCCGGCCCAGAGAGAGTCGCTGCTATACTTAAACGCTATCAAGCCGTTAATATGAATTGTCCATAGTGTGTCTAACCAACCTTGACTGGGCAATGCGAGGGATCCCACATGCACAGACAACTCACCCCACTTGTGCTCAATCCCAACTGCCAATCCTTCTCCGCAGCTCTGAAACCACTGGTCCTGGCTCTGGGTAGCCTCGTTGCACTGCATGCCAGCAATATCGCACTGGCGCAGAACCTGGGCGCCGATCCGCTTTTTGGTTCAGTGAGCCTGACCACAGGCTTCACCGAAACACCCTACACGGTGGAAGTATCTCCGGGGGGCGAAGATGAAACCTTTCAGTTGAGCGGCGAATGTTATGGCTACATCCGCTTTGCACAACCGGATTTCGTCCTTAGCTACCAGGCTGGAGAAAGCCCGCTGGGTGTGTTCGCGGTTTCAGACCTGGACATCACGATGACTATCAATGATCCAGCCGGTAACTGGCATTGTAATGACGACAGTTCTTTCCTTAGCGATACGAATTCCGGCATTCAGTTCGACGATCCCCTTTCAGGTGACTACCAGATCTGGGTTGGCAGCTATGACAGCGGCGCCGAATCAATCACAACGATATTAGCCATTACCGAGGTCGATGAAACCGAATGGGCTTCGACACGGATTGGACTGGAAGACTCGGTCTATGCAGCCAGTTTCGATCTCAACGGCGATATTGTCTTTGGCGACGACAGTGGCGGATTTGCCAATGATGGAGAATGTGACGATCCGCGTTTCCAGGGTCCGGGGGCAGCTTTCGGCTCCAGCACCAGCCATCTGTTCAAGGACGCCACCGATTGCAGCAGCCAGTTCCAGGCCGGCATGGTCAACCTGGCCGAGCCCGACGATATGAACCTGAACGGTGACATGGGTACGGATTCCTTCGCTGGCGACGCCACTATCTTTGCCGGTGACACGTCTGCAGCAAGTGCTCTGGCATTGCCTGACGCCGGACCAGTAGGCGAAGTCATGTCTGCGCTCGTACAAGCGTTTCAGGCGATCCCAGGCGACAACGCCGGTACCCTGCCTTTGCCTTTCGGCATCGGTGGAGGAATTGGAGGCGATGCAGCCGCTGACTACGATCGCGTCGCCATGACCGAACTTACCGGAATCGATTTTGGCGACAACAGTGGACCGTTTACCAACGATGGTGAATGTGACGATTCACGTTTTGAAGGTCCCGGGGCATCCGGCATCAGTTTCGATGGAGGCGACTTCACCGACGCCTCCGACTGCAGCAGCCTGTACATGGGCGGTACGATCACCCTCATCGAACAGGACGACACACCGGCTGCAATAGTCGCAGATGGCAGTGGTATTGATTTTGGTGACAACAGCAGCCTGTTTGCCGATGACGGTGAATGCGACGATCCACGCTTCGAGGGTCCCGGCGCCGCATCCTTCACATCTGAATCCAGTGAAATGCACGATGCCAACGACTGCCGCAGTATGTATGAAGCTGGTCGCGTGACGCTGGTACCAGGGACAGGGGTTGTTGGCGCAGCATCCAGTTCGTCCTCACAGCCAACAGGGAATGCGAGAAGCAATGAACCTGCTGCGCCGCCGGAGGATTCCTACACCATCGGTGTACCCCGCGGGGATATTAACGGTGCCACCCAGGCAGACGGTTCCATCTATGCCAGCGGCACAGTTTACGGCGAAGCAATCAATGCAGGTGATCGCGGCCTCAGTTTTATGCCCGACACAGCCAGTTACGCGCCAACTCCAACAAGACCAGAACCCGAAATTGATTTCGGTGACGACAGCAGCGTGTTCGCCAATGACGGGGAGTGTGACGATCCCCGTTTCGAGGGAGAAGGTATGGCCTTCGCCAGCTTTGATGAGTACCTGGCCCGAGATGCCAGCGATTGCCGCACAGCCTTCGAGGCTGGAACCATAACCCTGATCCGGGAGGATCAGCCGCGATGAAGAAAAGAATTTTAACCGGAGTACTTGGCCTGCTCGCCGTAGTGGTCTTGGCCGCCGCCGCAGCACCGATGATTATTGGCAGAAGCGTCCGCGAAGCCACCATGAGCAACCTACTGGAACTGTTGCCACCTGAGAGTCGCAGTCAGCTGCAGATTACCGAGACTCGATTTGAGAGCGGGTGGTTGAGCAGTCAAGGCGAACTGGATGTACGCTACGCCGCGTTGGCAAGTGAGGACAGCCTCGCCCTGCGTGTGCTATTTGATATTGCCCATGGCCCGCTGCTCTTCACGCCGGACGGACCACAACTGGGCCTGGCCTACGCCGAAATCGTTCCTTCCTTTAATAGCGCCGAATTTAATCAGGCCATCGCCGAGCTTCCAATCGAACTTCCTGACGTGCGGCTCGACATGCTGGCAACATTCGACCAGTCCCTGCGCCTCGGCCTCTCTATGGAACCTTTCAATGTTTCTAACGCCACTGCGCAAGTGAATTTCGCGGGCATGAATGGCAGTGTAGTTACCAAACCAGATCTGTCTGCGGAGATGCAATTCAGGATGGGTCAGCTACAGGCATCCCAGCCTGCGACACAGATGGGATTTACGCTTGCGGGCATGTCATTGCAAAGCACCACGCAACAGATGAATGATCTGCTAGCACCCAGCATGGCAATGCTTGCTATTCCTGCCATCAGCAGTGAAGCCCCCTACCCTTTCAGTGTCAGTAATATTGGGATTGATGCCAGCGTGCAACCTTCTGCCGCAGGGCCACAACGGGTCGATATTCGCCAGGGCTTTCGGGTCGGCATTATTGATGCAGACGTTCCAGTCACGTCTGCAAGTTTAAGTTTCGAGCTTAACGAACTGCACACTGATCTGATTCGCGGCTACTACGACATGATGGCAGAACTTCAGACAGCAATGTCTGGTTCTGCCCAGCCTGGAACCGATGCGATTGAGGAGCACGCGGAAGAAATCGCTATGCTTGCGATACAAAACAGCATGGTTATCAAATACCTGATAGGCGCGAATGCCTACGAAGGTGACCACACCCTCGATCTGCACTTCGATTGGCGCGGCATGCCCGGAGTAACCGACCTGGAGAGTATCGAGGCAATGGATATCCTTGAGGTATTCAGCTTCGACGTCGCACTGTCGATGGATGAAGCGGCCATCATGCGCACACCACTCGCCGACATGGTCGACCCCTACGTGCAACAAGGCTACCTGCGCATCGAAAATGGACGCATCATGATGGATATGAGTCTTCGCGATGCGGCGCTGACGGTGAATGATGAGACTGTACCGCTGGAGCAGTTTCTCTAGTCTCTAACTTCTGTGTAGAAGCGCTGTTGTGATAGTCGGTATCTGATCTGTCAGACACTGTCAGATATCCAGAAAGCGGACACACATGCCATTGAGGCGAGACTGGCTTAATTCGACCCGTAGCAGACATTGACCACAAGACAAAACCACAAACACTATCAAGCCGGATGCGAACTATGCCTCTAACATTGGGTACGTTCTGGATCGGGTGGAAACGAAGTGAAGGCAATAAACAAGGCAATTTGGTACATAGAAAACCACTACCGCGATCAAGTGTCACTTGATGCCTTAGCAGAAGTAGCGGGTGTTTCTAGATACCATCTAAGTCGGATATTTTGCTACACAGTTGGTTACCCCATCAATCGCTACATCCGGCTTCGAAGGCTTTCTACCGCTGCAATCGCATTGGCGGCCGGAGAAACCGACATTCTCGACCTCGCGCTTTCTATCGGCTATGGGTCGCATGAAGCTTTTACAAGGGCTTTCCGTGATCATTTCTCGAAGACGCCAGAACATGTCCGAGCACAAGGACATACAAATGACTTAAATCTAACAGAGGCGATTTCGATGGAACAAAGCAAAACAACAACCCTTTCAACCCCACGTTATGAAAAACTTCATGACCTAGCCATTGTTGGGATTTCTCGATACTACCCTTTCGAGAAAGTGGGAGAGATACCGGATCAATGGCAATCGTTTGCGCCTCTGATCCCGCAGGTAGCGATTAGCGGTTCACCTGCAACTTATGGAGTCATCTATAACGGGGGGGATAATAGTTTTGACTATTTGTGTGGTGTAGAACTCCTCGCAGGAAACCAAGCCCCAAAGGGTATGGTGTCAATGATAGTTCCCGCCCAATCATATGCCGTATTCTGGCATGCCGGACACGTTGCAACTCTAAGGGAGACTTGTGACGCCATCTGGTCCGATTGGCTGCCTTCCTCTGACAAGGCAGTGGTGGAAGCACCTTGGTTCGAACGTTACGGTGATCAGTTCAATCCGACGACAGGCTCCGGCGGATTGGAAGTTTGGATTCCAGTAAGCGATCAGTCGGCTATGAAAAAGCAATCCGTAGCCGACACCAATAATTCGTGAATAAAATGGGTGATTGATATTCGGTCTGGGAGGAGCGTTATGGGAACCAAGGTAACTAGAAGTTCAGACTGCGGGAATTCGCCTAAACAGAAACTACTAGAGGATATCTCCGTCGCACTTGCGTGTGCCGATATTGGATCGTTTGAGGCGTTAACATTACCGGAGGTGGTTTGGGAGAAAGTCGGTCGGAAACCGTTGATCGGCCTAGGCGCTGTGGTCTCTGGCATCAGGCGCGATGGCTCAGCCTCAGAAGTGTCTATTGAACGAGTTGTCTCTCACGGCCGGGCTGGAGCGGTTAACGGTATCTTATCTCGTGGTGAGAAACGGATCGCTTTCTGCCACATGTTTGAATTCAACAACACTAAATGCACGCACGTGACGTCAATTTCAACCTACGCTTTAAGACTCCGCTAGGTCCGCTTCTGGCACAACTCAGCCACTTTCAGCCCCGGAGAATGACAGACTACAACGTCCACTTTGAGATAAAGTTTCGATCAAATCCGACTTTATGTGTTCAGCTTGCACCTTGAAAGTTAGGTGCTCGTCTGTCATTTATATCGCTATCAAATAACACATCGCACCGCCTATTCTGCTCGCGCAACTTCCCCACCATAGCTATCTTTCACTTTTGCACTTTATAACTCACTTGCGAATCAGGCGACTGATTTACATCAATATACCCACAGGCCAGTTGAGAAATACTTACTCCACTTGCTACCAGAAGAAAGCAAGCGATGCATTTTGTGGAGAGTAAACTATGAATCGACTGGCCATTCCTGCCGCTGCTGTTGTCACAGCGTTAACAATGAATTTCGGACCTTCGGCTTCCGCCCATGAAGCGGGGGACTTGTTTCTAAGGATCGGCGCGGTGCAGGTGGCACCCGATGAGAGCAGCAGCGTTATCAGCACTACCGCCACCGGCCCTCTTGCCGGCACCTCGGTCGGTGTCGACAACAGTACACAACTTGGCCTGAACCTGGTGTGGATGTGGACGGACTCCATAGCATTGGAACTGCTCGCGGCAACGCCTTTCGATCATGACCTGAAGGCATCGGGCCTGGATCAATACGGATTTAGCACGACTGAACTGGGTAGCAGCAAACAACTGCCACCGACACTCAGTGCGTTATATTTTTTCGGTAGTAGTGATTCTGCGATTCGCCCTTACATCGGTGCTGGCATCAACTACACCACTTTCTTCAGCAAGGACTTCACTTCCCAGGCAGCCACTGAACTGGGCGCCAACGGGCTCGACCTCGATGATTCCTGGGGTTTTGCTGGACGTGCAGGCATTGATATTGAACTTAACGACAACTGGATGCTGAATGCATCGGTTTGGACAATCGATATCGACACTGATGCGAGCTTCAACTCAGCTCTAGGCAGGGTAAATGCCACGGTCGATATCGACCCTATGGTTTATATGATTTCGCTGGGATACAAGTTTTAGGCACAACTGGCCTCAACACTCCCCTCAACTCCGGCAAGGCTTGCTACTGCTACGGTAGACTGGATTTTTCGTAACGGTTGCCTCGAAGTAATTGATCCTGCTTTTCTGGGGTACGACGAATTTGAAGAGCAGAGCGGAAGCACATTGCGAGGTTTTAGCTCTGCTTCTTTGAATTTACCCTCCGGCTTAATTATTCTTCTTCGGAGCCGGTAAATCAGCTTTCTATGTGCGCCCTTGATGCCTTTCTCACTACCACTCTATCTGTTTGTAGTCTGCCTTCTATCATGGCCATTCCAATTTGCTTATTTGCTGCTGGGGCCTGAATACCGTCCGCTGTTGTTGCTGTCCATGATTATGGCCGGTATAGCAACACTGCTCTCGGATCGGTATTTATTCGGCGGAAAGTTAATTGAAGCGAACTGGCGAATAGGCAAAATCCGCTACTACGTTGCTGCTCTGCTACTAGCGCTAGTGCTGTGGCTGCTGCCAGCTATACTCGAGGCAGTCTTTGGAATTCACGCGTGGGAGACCAACATTGCCTCGGCGTTACCTCTGCTTCTGGTCAGCTCCCTGCTCACGGTTCTACCTGCTCTGGGTGAAGAAATAAGCTGGCGGGCTTACCTTCTGCCTCAATTACTCAAGCGATATAGCACACGCCGAGCCTTGTTGGTACATGGGCTGGTGACATGGTTCTGGCATTTGCCTTTTTTACTGGCGGTCGCGCTGGAAAATCCGCAAGGTGGACTAACTACTTTCACTCTCATCGCTACTGTCAGTCTGGTTCCAGCGGTAATGCATGCGGTGATTTTTGCCTGGTTCTGGCAGGCTAGCGGTAGTCTGATACTAGTGACGTTCTATCATGTGGCATTTGATGAAGTACGCGATGCGCTGCAAGCTACTGTTGGCTTCTCCTGGCTTGCGGAGAACTGGCAAATGGGCGTGATCATGCTTTTGGGAGGACTGTTGTTGTGGCAGGCCCGCTGGCCCGGCCTTAAGATCTATCAAGGGACAACTCGACAAAGGCTACCCAGAAGCAGCTAACTCAGGCTCCAAAGTCGTCGAGACCAATCGCTGACGGCCGGCCTCGACAGAAAGACAATGAACGGGCAACGCGGGCAACTAGCCCAACTCTCGCAGCAACTCGTCCATCGACGCTTTGGCATCGCCATAGAACATGCGCGTGTTTTCTTTGAAGAACAGCGGGTTTTCGATTCCGGAATAGCCCGTGCCGCGCCCACGTTTACACACGAATACGTGGCGTGACTTCCACACTTCCAATACGGGCATCCCGGCAATGGGACTTCCGGGATCGTCCTGTGCTGCTGGATTGACGATATCGTTGGCGCCAATGATGATGACCACATCGGTTTCCGGAAAATCTTCATTAATCTCTTCCATCTCCAGCACGATGTCATAAGGCACCTTGGCTTCCGCCAACAGCACATTCATATGCCCCGGCAAACGACCCGCAACGGGGTGGATGGCGAAGCGTACGGTCTTGCCCTGACCACGCAAACGCTTGGTGAGTTCTGATACCGAGCCCTGGGCCTGCGCAACGGCCATACCGTAACCCGGCACGATGATTACACTATCTGCATCCTGTACGGCCTGGGCTACAGCATCGGCGCTCGCTTCAATCATCTCACCTTCTACTGCGCTGGATGATTGCGCCTCGCCGCCCCAACCGCCAAGAATCACTGAAACAAAGGAGCGGTTCATGCCTTTACACATGATGTAAGAGAGGATGGCACCGGATGAACCCACCAGCGCGCCAGTCACGATCAGGAGGTCGTTGCCCAGAGTAAAACCGATAGCGGCTGCCGCCCATCCCGAATAGGAATTAAGCATGGAGACTACCACCGGCATGTCGGCACCGCCGATAGCCAGTATCAGGTGACAACCAATAGCGCCTGAGATGATGGTCACCAGCAGCATCGTCCATAGTCCGGCACCGCCTAAATAGAGATAACCAAGAAAGAAACAAGCCAACAACGCTGCCAGGTTAAGCACATGCCGACCAGGTAACGTCAACGCAGCCGAACTGAGTCTGCCTGCCAGTTTGCCGTAGGCGATGATAGAGCCGGTAAACGTGATCGCACCGATCAGTATCCCGAGGAACAGCTCCACCTTCAGGATGCTGAGTTCAACTTCACTCTTTGCAGCAATGGTCGCCGCGAATCCTGCCAACTCGGCAACCGTACCCGCTTCGCGGGCGGCAAGCGCTGAACCCATTTCGAGATCGGCATTGATACCAATAAATACTGCAGCCAGGCCCACCAGACTGTGGAAGCCAGCAACCAGCTCTGGCATCTGCGTCATTTGAACGCGGTTGGCAACAATCCAGCCGCCGATACCACCCGCGACGATCATCAGGCCGATGAGAAAAGATTGGCCCCCAGCGCTATTGATAGTGGCGGCAACCGCCAGTGTCATACCGATGATGCCGTACCAGATGGCGCGCTTGGCTTTCTCCTGGTTGGACAAGCCACCCAGAGCCAGAATAAAGAGCACGGCAGCCACTACATAGGCTGCGGTTACAAGTCCTTCGTTCGTATGCATCGCTTAACTCCGTTGAAACATCGCGAGCATGCGACGTGTAACCAGGAAACCACCAAAGATATTCACCGAGGCCATCAAGACTGAGAATGCAGCCAGCAGGACCACGAGGACACTGCCCGATACTATCTGCAGCAACGCGCCTACGATGATGATCGACGAGATGGCGTTAGTAATCGCCATCAAAGGTGTATGCAGGGAATGGGCCACGCCCCAGATGACGTGGAAACCTATAAACACCGAAAGCACAAAAACAATGAAGTGCTGCATAAAACTTGGCG
This sequence comes from uncultured Pseudohongiella sp., assembly GCA_965227635.1. GTDB lineage: Bacteria > Pseudomonadota > Gammaproteobacteria > Pseudomonadales > Pseudohongiellaceae > UBA9145. The sequence continues at coordinate 554,049 of OZ245763.1, forward strand.
GAGCCACGGTACCTAAAGCCAGGCAGGCAGAACCCCCTATCGCCAGCAACAACCCGGTGCGGTTTAGAGACTTCTTCATCTCGGCCAATTCTCGTGCCGCCTTTTGTTCTGCAGTCTCCTCAACTTCTTTCTTCTTCGGCACCGCAGCGGCAATTGCCTTCACCTTGGGCGGCGGTGGCGGCCAGGTAATTTCGCCTTCGTGGGTAACCAATGCGCCACGGATTACATCGTCTTCCATATTGATTACAGGCACGCCGTCTTTTTCCGGCGTCAGGTCATCCATCATGTGGCGAATATTGGTGGCATACAGATTGGAAGACTGGGTTGCCATGCGGCTTGGGAAATCGGTATAGCCGATGATCGTTACACCGTTGTCCGTCACCAGCTTCTCATCGGCCTTGGTAAGCGTACAGTTGCCGCCGCGCTCGGCGGCCAGGTCCACGATCACCGACCCAGGTTTCATGGCTTCCACCATATCGGCTGTCCACAACTCGGGAGCCGGTCGATTGGGAATTAGTGCCGTGGTGATAACAATATCCACCTCCGGTGCCAACTCACGAAATTTCTCCAACTGCTTTTCGCGAAATTCCGGACTGGAAGGTGCTGCATAGCCACCGGTTTCAGCACCGTCGGTCTGCGCCTCTTCGAAGTCCAGAAATACGAACTCGGCACCCATGGACTCGATTTGTTCCGATACTTCAGGCCGCACATCGAAAGCCATCGTTATGGCACCGAGTGATACCGAAGTACCGATAGCGGCGAGACCGGCCACGCCCGCACCCACCACCAACACCTTGGCCGGTGGTACCTTGCCTGCTGCAGTCATCTGACCCATGAAGAAGCGGCCAAAATTATTGCCCGCTTCAACGACTGCACGATACCCGGCAATGTTCGCCATCGACGACAGTGCGTCCATCTTCTGGGCTCGACTGATACGTGGCACCATGTCCATCGCCAGGGCAGTGATGTTTTTTACCTTCAGCTTTTCCAGCAATTCTTCATTTGCCGCGGGCCAGATAAAACAGATCAAGGTTTTACCGTCCGGCGCACTTTCGAGCTCTTCCGCTGAGGGCTCTCTGACCTTGACGATGACGTCAGCTTCATTCCAGAGCTCGGCGGCCGAATCCACGAGCCTCACACCCGCCGCTTCATACGCCGCATCGGTAATAGAAGCCGCTGCTCCAGCCCCGGCTTCGACAAGACATTCGTAGCCCAGCTTCTGCAGCCGCTCGGCGCTATCGGGTGTCAACGCTACGCGTGCTTCACCCTTCGCGGTCTCCCTGGGTGCTCCAATTTTCATGTGTTTCTCCTGGTATTCCTTTCTCCAAGCCCGGCAGATTCCGTGCTTATAGCAATAGTCCGAATTGTCTCAAATCCTGGCGCTTATTGATGCAAATTATGCACAACAACCGATTCTACAAGCCTGCCAAGTGATGAACAAAATACAGCTATTTTATGGGTATTAACAGGTAGCCAGAGAATTTCTGACTGGGTACTCGCCTGGAACTGGTGCTCATTTGAAAAACTAACGCCCATGCTGCATGGCGGACCGGATTTCCGGTGCCCAATTGCAAGTATTATGAGCCAATTCCCTGAATTCAGGGATTACTTAATCTCCATGAGAGAAATATGCTGGAAACCGCTGTTCCCTCGTTTCCCAATGTGTCTATCGGAGGTCGAAATGGTTTCTGCAAATGTTCAACGCTTGCCACTTGCGCTTCTTACACTGACTTGCGCGCTTTCCGCGCCTCTCGGACTGGCGCAGGGAGAAGGCGCAGGCGGTGGTGACGGATCAACTGATGACGGGACCTCGCCGGGTCAAGGCTTCGTGGTCAAATATGATGATTTATATTTTCCCGGGGACTTTCAAAGAAACAAGCCCGAGGAAATGCCCTTAAGCCTGATCAGTCTGACAACGACCGATCCTGCAGGACATAGTTGCTGTATAGAGCCACCGCCGGAAAATATGACTCTGGACTGGGACGCGGTAGTGCGCTTGTTTCATGCTATCGATGACGAATCCAGCACCCCAAGCTACCTGCCCATTGAGGACATCTCCATTACGCCCTACGGGAAAATTACCGGCGAAAACTTCAGCACCGTCGCGGGCCGATCAAACATTCGGACCACACTGTCGGGACAGTTCATGCGCAATGGCATTGAACTCGAACTCACCGTCGGCGCCAACGGTGGCTTGCCGAGCGGAGAACCTATCCGATTCTCCGTTGAAACAGAGTACGCTGACGACCTGCGCTTGATCCAGATCGCCAATCCAGTACTCCATCTGAATACCGCGACTGACACAGCCGAGCTTTATCAATGGCTAATTGACCCAGCTATAGATGAGCAAGTGGATCTGTATCTCGCCGTTGAAGACATCACAGAATTACTGGTGGACTGGTTTGTCGTGATGCTCACTCCGGAAGGCGTCATGTCTTCATTCAATATCCAGACCGGACAATTCGAACCCGGCATAACACCGAGCTATCAGGGAAATCTGATGAATATCGACCCAACGATGCTCGTGTCACTCGAAACCCCGCCTGAGCCCGGCACCATAATCGCCTTTGGAGTCGATGCCCCTGATGGCCAGCTCAATGACGATGTGCGATATTCCGGGATTGAATTTCTGAGCGTTATCCCCTGAATACGCTGAGTGCCGTGAACTCGCTCCGGAGCCAGTTCTGTGGCGAGAAGTACTGCTTCTGAATCATTTGATTGATGCTACTTCACCTCCGTCAAGGCCTGTAAATAGCACAAAAAGAAAAAGGCCAGGTTCTCTAGAACCTGGCCTTTCTTGTTTCTTAGCGCTTGCGCGCTTTAGAAGTCTGCGGAGTGCTTAGTCGTCAGACCCAGCGATGCTTCTTTGATCTCGCTCTTCACGCTCAGCAACCAGCTTCTCATAACCCTCTTCATCAAGGTGAGTTACCGCGATCCAGGCGTGAGACATCTCGTCAGTAGTACGCTGACCTGCACCAACCCACTGGTCCGGATCCGGATTCATTGGATTGTTCTCAGTGTTGTCGTACCAGGCTGAGATGATCAGTGTTGCACCAGCAGGAACCAAAGGCTGGAAACCTTCTTCGTAGGTGTGGCTGTGGTTCCAGGCTGCAGTCCAGTTAGAAGCTTGGCTCAGCACTTCACGGCGACCAGTTTCCGGATCGAACATCTCGAGAGCCATCGCAACACCGCGCAGGTGCATGTGTGGCTGCCAGCTGTCGATACGAACAGGGTGGTCAAACGAATGGAAACCTTGAGTCATCAGCTTGCCATGAGGTGGAACCATGTAGTCACCACCGCCATCCAGGCGATAGGCACGCAGGTCTTGCCTGTAAGCTTCTTCTTCGTTGAACTGGTCTTCTTCATCGTAGAACCAGATACCTACCTGAACCTGATCGTTTGGCACAGCATTGCCATCAGGGAAGTAGTGAATTTCCCACTCTACTTTAGAGTTGGCTGGCGCTTTACGACATGCACCCTCAGGGACTTTCTCGCCAAGCTTGCCGAGTGCAAATTCAGACAATCGGTCGCTATCAACCCACTCGCCCTCATCGTTCAAAATCTTGAAGTGTGAGTTTGCGTGGTGAGTAGAACCCATCGCTGCAGCGGATGGCAGTGTTTCTACCGCCTTGATGCAACGGCTTTCTGTGATACCGGAGTCAACCACTGGCTCCCACCACAGATCCTGGCCCTGGGCAGGAACATTCCAGGCGGCTGATTTAATAATGTGGTCAGGCGGGCCCAGGTCGTCTGCAAGACGCCATTCGCCTTTCTTCGGGTATTCGCGTGGAGGAGGAAGATCTTCCGGGTTACCCATTGGGGAACCGGCATTTACCCAGGCCACGATGGTATCGATTTCTTCCTGTGACATGCGCCAGTCGTTCTTCAGCTCTTGCACACCTGTATCCCTGTCATACTGATAGGGAGGCATGTCACGCTGAGCTACCTTAAGCTGAATGAGGGGCGCCCAGGGACGTACTTCCTCGTAGCTGGTAAACGACATGGGGCCGATCGCACCTGGCTGGTGACAGATCTGGCAGTTGTCCTGAATAATTCGGGAGACTTCGTTCGCATAGGTGGGGTGGTTAGCCTCATCCTGTGCGCTGGCTGCCATTGGCAATAAAGCCAGGGCCGAGCCTAGTCCGATTAAACCTCTAATTCTCATTTACTACTCTCCTCAAGCAAGCCTAGTATTAAAAGTAGCACTGCTGCCCGTTATCTGCAGCCACGGCAGACGACATCTTGCTGATTTAGAGCGGATTTTCCAAGGAATTATTTGTCACAATTTGTACGTCATTGTCTCCAAAGCGTGACAATTCGGGCGCTCCACTCATTTATCCACACAAGTAATAAGGTTATTGGGGCGCTCAGCCTCATTTACAAGGGAAAATCGACTGAAAATCTCGAAATGAGGCGGCTTGAGGGTGCCGAAACCACTTAAGAAACCACTTAAATAGTGGGCAAACCATGCGGTTTTGCTTCGAATGCTACAGAGTCAAATTACGTGCGGGTATTTTAACTACTGGTTCGCCAATCAGGTTTGTTACGCAATAGCCTTCCGGAAACGCGTTTGGGGCAGCTTGTGATAAACAATGACGACCCGAAGGTGACTGGATTCGGCCAGTTTCGGGGCGGGCTCACCTCACTTTGATCAAGGTGACAATTTTCTCCTCGCCAGAAATATCCGCTCGCCGGCAGTCGAGGTCACACAGTAGCGTGTCCCCACCATTCGTGTTGAGCATGACTTCCTGTTCAATGTGTTTTCCGGAGAAGCGGTTCTTCTGCAAGCTTTTCACGATGGAATCGAACACCTGGTCACTGATCATTTCCAGCTCACAAAGCTTCGACCCAAGGATATCGACTTTTCGCCATCCGAAAACTGACTCCCATGCTGAATTCACATCCAGCAGCGCTCGACCGGTGATATCTGTTATGTGTGCCGGATCGCAGCTCAGGTGAAAGAAGGTGAGAAGGAGTTCGCTGGACATCTCCAGGCTCATCATGGTTTCCCGTTGCTCGGTCACATCACGGTTTGAGCCCTGAACTCCGATGATCCTGCCATCAGGTCCAAGGATGGGAGATGAACAAATCTCGGCGATGTAATGAGAGCCATCTTTGCGCCTGAGCTTGGCATCGAAGGAAATGGGCGCCAGCCCATAATCGCCCTTGCCGCGCGCCGACAAGGAATCGGCCGCGATCTCAATAAAGTCTTCTGCAATGAATAGTGGTGCCCACTCTTCAAAGGGTTTATCGATAAGCTCTTCGGGGTCGAATCCTGTCATGTTCTTAAGCGAAGGACTCAAATAGGAATACCGACCGTCAAGACTGGCCCGCCAGGTGACTTCAACCGCCCGGTCAAGAATATCGATATAGAGGTGATCTGCCGCTTTGCAGGTATCGCGAATCTCAATCAGATCTGCCAGGGAGCTGGCCGACAGTTTGCTGGTAAGGTTGGCCCGGTGAAACTCGACGGTGCTTTTTGAGATATCGAGTTTACCAGCAATCGACTTGTTGGAATGACCGAGACAAATCAGGTCCAGAATTTCCCTCTCACGAGGTGTAAGAGACTCCAGTTTTCTTGCCATCTCCCTGACTTTAATGTCTTCAGACTTTGTAGAATGCTTGCTGACTTGCATACTTCACCACAAACGAGAACGCTAACTGGCCGAGTTGGTGTTGGCAGGATAAAAAAGCTTACTTGGTCAGTACTGGCGACGGCTCCAGTCAGCATATGACTGTCAGGAGTGAGCCTCCAAAACCACGCTACTTTCTGCCACTATTATTGTGGGAATGATAGCGACAATTGGCCCATTCTGCCACCTATTGCGAAGTGCTAGGTGAAAGGAGATTTCCTAACTGAAGATATTTGGGGACGCTCGCACATCAACGCAAGTCAGGCTCTTAGGACTCTAAAATTCCGTAGCTGCGGAGTCACTCAATATGGCTATTTATTCTGCCTGATGCTGCCCTCAATCTCACGCACAAGCAATTCCTTGTACCCTGTTTCATTGTCCAGTTGTCGAAGAAATTCGTGGTCATCCAGCTTCAGCAGCACAAGCTCAGCGGTTGTGTAGATCTCACTGCCATAACAGAGGTGGCCACCGTGAACCTTGCCAAGCTTATCGGCGATAGCGATATGGATATGGCAACCATTGGTGGACAAGGTGCCCTCGCTGGAAACGATCTCAAATGGCCCCTGGAATTGCTGCTCGCTGCTTGCTCCTGCCAGGCGCAAATTTGCGCTGCGCAAGCTGCCAACGCAGCTCACCAGGGCCGCCGCATCTATTCCCTTCTCTTTGAGGAAATCTTCTAAGCCACTGCGCAGGTCACTGCCAGGGAGTAGACGACAAGCATGTATGTTCATGAGAAATCCTTCATCCGCTCTAAGCCAGGTTCTCGAATTGCTTGCAGGTTCGCAACAGAGAATTCCTCACCAAAAACTGCGAACATCAAACTACAGCCTCCCTTCTCCTTTAAACTTTGCCGGGCACACAGCGCATCAAGGGTATACAGTATTTAATCATCACATGCCCTGGCCTTACGGTTTGCATCTGAGTTCCTGATGAACTCCTGCATTATCTCCCTCTCCTGTTCTGGTACCGCAATCGCTTCCAACCAATTGTGTGCATTAATTTCTTCGCGCAGATAAGAGAGCTCGATCACGCCCCCCAGTGCGTCATGGCCCCAGTGCCCTCCACTCGCCGGCCCACTCTCAATTCTTAGACTGGATTTGTCGGGAAGATAGTGAATGAAGGTTTTGAGATTCTTATCCTCATCCACCCACATCGCCAGTAGCAGAGGTTCATTTGCATTTGTTTTGCTATGGGCTGCGCGGCCGGCCGACGGTGCGGAGGTTTTGGACTGTATCGAATGGGAAACATTTGCCTGCTGTGATACGGGAGAAGGCTGGCTGGATACTGCTTTTGAGAAGGGACCTCCCTGCGCCAGCTGTTTAGATCCGGATGCTACACTGATCCCCAGCAATCCTGCTCCACAACCGACCACAACACTGAGATGAATCAGCAACCAACCAAACCAGGCCTGCCATCCCTGCCGCAGGACTAGTTGGCGTTGATAAGGCCCCCGACTGGTATCCGGTTCGCGGTTACTCGATAAGAGCCCAACGGTAGCTTGTGTTTGTAGATGCGCCCACCAACCCTCAGCATCTGGCCGTCCAAGCACGCGCCGCATAAAAGCACGGTAAGCGTCATTCTCCTCGAAATTGCGCCATTCACTTTGAAAATACGAATTTTCCAGATTGGTATGCAGCTGATTCTGCAACTGCTGCACCGCAGTATCGTAATAAACCTTCTGGCCCCCGATGCTGGAAAAGAGAAAAAGCAAAATCACCGCTGTGAATCCAATCCTGATATCTGAAATACCGGATAAAAAGAATAGCGATGCGACTCCCAGAGCGACCCCCAATCCCAACATCAGTCCGTTTAACCAATATCCCGATGGCAATACATCGCGGCCCAAAATCAGAGCAATTAAATAGACCAGCGCAGAAGCCGGCGGCAGGAAGGTGCTCCAGCTACGGAGTGACATAATTAGTCGTCGAGATCGGCATTAGGCTGGCATTGATAAGCTATGGCACAGGGGGATGTCGAAATGGCCGTAACTGTCTTCACCCCTGACCCGCCTCCAAATTACGAACCAACAGAAAAACGCCACTAAGGCGAATAGCGATTAACCGGCGATGGCCCATAGGACAACCAGGTCTGGTTTGTTGTCTGGTTCACTCCCGGTTTGGACCAATCGCAGACACCAGCCGAAAAGATATCTTCCAGTCTCGCCCTCTCATCAGCCGTGAACTGAACCGCATAATCGTCGTAGTCGATTGGCTTCAATTGGCACTTGAGCACGTCGTTGGTCAGCGGACCTCCTGCCACTAGCCGCAATCCAGCATGTGGAGGAAAAAGGCTGTTGCAGGGACCTCCTGTGTTGTCGAACAGGGCCTCCAAATTAAATGATGGCTCATCGACAATCCTCTCCCCTGATGGCGCGATGCAATCATTTTGCAATTCTGGCGGTTTGTTCTGCACGATCCTGTCCAGCATCGGCAGCTCAGACCTGTCGGCCTTGATATTCGCCAACCACTGGTCCATCAGTGCCAGATTTTCCGGCATCAAATCGAGGTCCCGGTTATGGCGACGCAGAATGTAGTTGTTGGCATGCCCGTTGTCCCTTTCCAGCCTGGCTCTTGTTACGAATGAATAGACGCTGGCGTGAAAGTTGCCAATGTCATCCAGATAACCCCGGTCATCGATGATCGGAACCTGGGACAGGCCGGCTGCGCCATTGGTCACCCTGCCGGTTTCATAGGCGATGCGGACGGCATCTTCATTGGCCTGAGTACGCTCAGGAACAGAATTCACATCTATATCCCAGCCACCTATCTTTTCGTTTAAATCGAGGAACAGGTCTTTGTCTATCAGACCGCTGTTTAGCGCCGCGAGGCCGTATTGCACTCCCACATTGTCATGCGGCGCTCTTGCGTATTCATGGGCATCGCTGATTTCCGAATACAGGCTCTCGCCAAAGATATTGCGCATACCATCATAAATGGAGCATCTGGCCCCTTCAGGATTGGACTGCGGATGGTAATGTGCTCTCGCCGGTATGGCTGCAGGGCAGTCGTCGGGCGCTATGCGTTTGGGGCGCTCTCCGAGGGAACTCTCGCACAGTGACCACATTGACCAGCCGCCTATTGCATTCTTTGTCTGTTCGCTGATCCCCCTGCCCGGTTCATTGACGTAATCCCTGAGCAAGCTGGCACACTCCTGGGAATCGGTGAAATAGGTCACCGCATCGGCGAATGTGTTGCTGGGAATAAGACCATCGAGGATGCCCGGATAGGCACCCGCGATCAGAAGCTGTTGCATAGCGCCGCCGGACCCGCCTCTACCGATCGTGTAGTCGGGCTGGCCATAGCGCTCGATAAAATGCTCTTTCACCATCATGGCCGTTTCCGCGGACAGCACGTCATTGCATCCACCCTGCGCATTCACATTGAGCGTGGAAGAAGCGACTGCATAACCTGCCGACAACATGTAATCCTGAAGCACGCCACCGGTACCTGTTCCCTGGAAATAACCAGCCTCGCACCCACCACCGAAGGTATAGACCAACCGGTTGTTCCAACCGGCATACCCATCACGGCTTTGCTCTTCTGACGCTGGATCATGCAGGACTGCGATCTGATAGATAGCCCGATTGATGGTTCCGGTTTCCAGACGGACTATATAAGGAACTTCCTGCCCTTCATTCGTGGTGGTAAAGGCAAGGTCCCGGGGGTGCGCCTGATCTGGCAGCAAGGGCAGAAATCCGCCGTCACCCTCAGCTGATCGATAGACATAGTCAATTCGTGTGGGTAACGAACAGTTGGCATCCAGCGCGTTGTCATCGAGGTATTCACCATTGCCAATAGCGAAGCGACGCTTGTTGCCGTCGTTGTCGGGTGCCAGGTCGGCGAGGCAAAAATACGGGTCTTGCTGCTCACCTGAAATGATTGGACCGCTTATCGGATAATTGGTAAGTGCAAGCTCCGCCGAACTCTCGCCACTCTGCACTCTCAGTGAACTGGCACCCATAGGCAGGTTTTCAACCAGGGTGACATAGTGATTGAGCCCATCAACAGTGTCTGTGAGGCGAAGACCTGAGTGAGAGGCGTCATCGGGTAAATCGAACACCAATTCCTCAGCAACAACTGAACTGACAATCTCTAGCAGGACATCACCACCGCTAATGAGATGAGGCTGGTTGGACACCGTGCTTATGGACAAATTGGCAAGAACCCTAGCGTCATCAACTGTCGGCTGCGGTTCCGAGCAAGCGCTCAACAAAATTACGATTGCACCAGTGAGAGATATTTTTCCTATTGTTCTCATGGGATTAACCTCTGATTAGCTACTCAATTCCGGGACACAGGTTCCAGCATTTGTTGTCCGTTGACGTTCGAAGCCCACTCGAAAGTGCCGGTGAAGCACGTCCAGTTGGCTGTATTCCAAGCGACACATCGCACGCCCTGCCGGGCTACCAGGCCTGCTGAACTTCCGGATTACTGATTTATATCAATAAGCAGTGGCGCCCTCAGGCCTAGACTAGCATACGGAAAAATATACACCCAAGAGTGGGTAATTGCCCGGAACGGGTAGTAATTCAACGGAGAGTAGTATGAAGATAGTTAAAGCCGCAGGGCTTTTCTCGGCAATGGCTCTAGTGCCTGCGTTCGCTAACGCCCAGGATCAGGCCGACCACCCCACCTATGCGAACGAGGTCTCGCGCATCATCCAGGACAATTGCCAGAGCTGCCACCAACCTGGGCAGATCGGCCCCATGTCCTTCACCTCTTATGAAGAAGTGCGTCCATGGGCACCACTCATCTCCTTGAAGGTGGCCAGCCGGGAGATGCCTCCTTATCAATATGACTCGGATAAAGGTATTCAGGAACTGAAGAACGATTGGCGGATGTCACAGGAAGATATCGATACCATCGTAGCCTGGGTTAACGCCGGCTCCCCGATGGGGAATCCAGAGGAACTACCCGCTCCGAGACAATACCCGGAAAAAGGCCAGTGGCGCCTTGGAGCCGAATTGGGTGAACCTGATCACGTCATAATGTCGACACCCTGGGACGTGCCAGCCAATGGTCAGGATCTGTGGTGGGAACCCAAGGTACCAACCGGTATTGCAGAAGACCGCTGCATCAAGGCGATCGAAACCTTGCCATCCAAAGCAGGCCACGGTGCAACCCACCATGCCAACTCCATGTTCCTGACCCAGAACGATAACGGTGACTGGGTGCAGACCAGCATGCTTTCCGAGTTCGCCTTCGGCAAGCTCGGTGAAAAAATCCCGGAAGGTGCCTGCCGCAAGATTCCCAAGGACTCGATGATCAGTTGGAGTATCCACTACTATCCCGATGGCAATGCGGTACCCAATGACCAGGTGTCTGTGGGTATCTGGTTCCATGATGAAGATGAAGGTTTCGTCGAAGAAGAAACCTATCGACAGGATCTAAGCCTCTATTTCCTGGAAGGCGGTGGTGACTATCTGATTCCACCCCATGGCACGTTGATGACCCAGGGATTCCATTCCTTCGATCATCCTGTGCGCCTGGACAGTTGGCAGCCTCATCTGCATCTGAGAGGTGTAGCCATGGCTATCGAGATTTTCGATCCCGCTACTGGACGACGAGAACTGGTAAGTCAGGCCTCCAACTGGAACGCTGGTTGGAATCACAGTCATACCTATGAAGATGGTTACCAGCCGCTGGTTCCTGCCGGCGCTACTATCATCCTCACCGCCTGGTATGACAATACGGCCAACAACCCCTACAACCCTGATCCCGATCAGTGGGTAGGTGCTGGTCAGCGGACTACCGATGAGATGTCGCACGCATGGATCGCTGTAACCCATCTGGATGATGAGGGCTATGAGCGCATGCTTGCAGAGCGCGAAGAACGCGAAGCTCGCAGCCTGGCAGGTTCAGACTAGCCTGGCTGTCAAACGCAAGAGCCTGTCTCTAAAATGAAAAATACCCCCAAGGGCAATGTCTCTGGGGGTATTTTTTTGCGCGCCCACATTGACGCTTACAAGAAACCAGCCAGACTCGCTCGCTTCGCGCGTCACTTCTGCATCGAAGCGTGCGGTCTGGCTGGCTTACGAGGAACTACCTCTTAACGGCTAAAACCGTTACTTACGTCCTCTTCTGGCTTTTGCCTTTCTCTCGTAACTCACTGTTCTCTAGTCATTACTCTCGCGGCTCTTGCGCTCCACAAGTGAGCCTATGACGATAGTAGTGATGCCGAGAACCGCCAGTGTCACCCAGTTCGTGAAATCCACGGTCCCAATGAACTCGAGCAACGTTGGCAACAGCGCGAAGACCACCAGCAATCCACCCCAGAATCCAACTATCTTTTCTCGCTGGACTACACCCAGCGCGAAAATCAAGGCACCTACAACCACTGCTGTGCTCGTCGCCAGGATCGTATCGAATTCCAGTGTATTCAGACCCGTGACCAGCACCAGAACAAAGAGACCCAACCCTCGATAGATGCTGCGGGATTGCGTTTGTTCATAGCCCATGGACATTACCAGACCAGCGAAGACTGCTGCGCCGAGAACCGCAACCAGTTCGGCAGCAACGACAGGCTCAAGCAAGTAACCCGACAGGCCACTGAGGATGATAGCCAGGAATCCACAAAACCAATTGTTCAGTGTCTGTCCGGTCCTGCTCAGGCCCATGGTGATCGAAACGTAGCGCAATGAACCAAATCCGATGGCACACAGAATCCAGCCAATCAATGCGTCTGCTTCATAGAGCCAGAACAGGCGCGCCATCATGATAATCGCTGGAGCAAAAAGTGTGATTACCGTGAACTTTCCTTCACTGGTTTTGAAATGCGGGTTCTCTTGCGCCTGCTTGTGCAGATAAATCAATGGAATGATCACTGCAGACAATATCAATAGGCCCACAACGAATGATTCGCGCACAGGTACCAGCAGCAAAGCCGAACTCAGGGCAAAGGCTCCCAATAATCCTGTAGCATGGGGCCTGTTAAGAATCTTGAAGGCGAACAGCGAAATCGGCGCCAACAGCAGCAACACGGTTGCCAGCATACCGCCCAGGCCAGCACCCTCTGGAATGCTCCAGTCCATGTTGAGAATCCCTGCTTCCAGAGCTCCGCTAACTGGCACACCGAAGGCAGAAAAGAGAAACCCGCCCAGAGTAGTCATGTTGGCCAGCACGGAAATCAGGGCCAGTCCCAGGAAGACTCGGGCACCTTTGTTCTCTTTGAGGCCATAGCTCATGGCGAGCCCGGCTAGTGCCAGCAGTGTGGAACCAGCCACCATCACGTAGTAACGGCTCATGCCGTTCCACAACTCCCACCCTTCCATCAGGTAGGAGCACATACCGGCGACAACGATCAAGGCGCCAACTCCTCGCAAGAGTTCTGGCAGGTTTCCATGCTGTTTCACAATTGCGTTTTCGTCGTGGTGGTCCCTATCCGGAGGCACCTCGCCGAAGTTGTCTAGCTTGTTACATTGAATAGTGCTCATTGCGTATCTCCAGAATCAGATTGAGAATCAGTGCCGGATTTAAGTAGCACATCCAACTGCGCCTTCAGCTCCTCGCAGTTTTCCTGCTCCTCAAATTCGAAATCGAGGGTGTCGATGGGCGAGTCGATAGAACCATCGTACTCAGTCTGCAAAATGCTCATCTCCCAGCGCTCAAGGACATCGTCCACCGCCAGAGAGGAACTGGACTCCAATTTGCCAACCGCACGTTGCGCCTCAGCGGCCGTCTGCCGCGTGCGGAGCAGATTCTTGGCATTCTCGATTTCGCCGATGCGTGCCTCGATGCCGGCAACTGTTTCCCGAAGGTTCTGCTCCTGCTTCTTGTGTTCGGTAATGGCTTTGGTCGTGGTTTCAATTTCAGCCAGACAGTAGTTACGGCGTTTAACGCACTCCAGCGCTTTCTTCTGGTCTGCTTCTGCTGATGCGACCGCGCGTTCCGCCCACAGGGCCTCCATACGATTCAGTTTGCTCAGTTTGGTGCTGAGTTTTTCGCCATCCTGTTTGACTCTGGCCAAGCGAACTTTGGCCTTGGCCGCCATCGCCCTGGTGTCCTTCAGTGCGGCATGTACTACCGCCTCATGATTTTCCAGTTGCGAGACAGCGTTTTCGATGGAGCCAGAAAAACTGGCCGTGATGCGTCTTAGAATGTTCATGTCTGTTTTCCTCGTCGGTTTGAATGAAGCCAGCGCATGATGGCGGATTTCCCATATATCGCTACTATTAGCGAATTTGTACTAATATATGCACACATAGGTATTATTATGTGATACCTTGCTACGATAATTGCGGGATTCACGCGGAACGCGGGATACTGGGAACATGCAATCGAACATCGTGAAAAAGAGCCTCGCCATCACCGCACTCGCCGTCGCCATTACCTTCACGGGATGGGTGTGGCTGGCGCACAACAACGTACCGGCACATCTGGGCCCTTCAGGAAATGCGGCCTATGTACCGCAAGCTAATGACAGCTTCAGCTATTACATTGCAGAGAATCGAAGGCGAATTCGTGAAGTGCTTGCGACTTATTACTATGCGGGTGACGAGCAGCCGTTTGGAGCTGGCCTGCCCCTTGAGCAAGTGCTGGATATGCGATCGCCGTTTGAGCTACTGCCTTCCGCTTCCTGCCCGCAGCAGATTCAACGTGGCTTCCTGCTCGTCCACGGCCTGACCGATTCCCCGTACCTGCTCAGAGCCGTTGCGAATTCATTGCAAGCGCAATTTCCCTGTGCGTTGATTCGCACGCTGCTCAGTCCGGGACATAGCACGGTGCCGGGTGATTTACTTGGCGTAAGATTGGCAGATTGGGAAACCACATTTGCCTGGGGCGTACAGAACGTTTTATCACAAGTCGACGAATTGACAGTACTGGGCTATTCAAACGGTAGCGCTCTGGCTTTGAATTACCTGAATCGCGAAGTCGGGAATGCAGACTCAATGATCGATCGCATGATTCTGGTTTCACCGGGACTCCGCCCTGCCGACCGGCGCGCATGGCTGGCACCGTGGTTAAAATTTCTCAGCCCATGGATCTACAAACGGGCTGATCTGGACGCAGTAAAGTACGAGTCGTTTCCTACGAATGCGGCATCTGAATTCTACAAGCTTACCCAGCAAGCGACAGCGGATGACGCGCCGGTTCTGAACACACCAACCCTGATGATTGTAAGTGGTGACGACACCACTACCGATGCCGCCGTAGCAGCAGATGTCTATTGCAACCGAATCGATGGACCGGAAAAAGCCCTGCTCTGGTATCAGTCATCTTCAGAACAAAGCCAGTTGCCTGTTAATTGTGAGGGAATAGAACTAATCGAACTGAATACGGATAGCGCATCAGACCGGGTGATTAGCCTTTCTCATATTGCCCTGACTACACCGATGAACGATCCGCACTACGGAATAGATGGCCGCTATCCGGTATGTCTGTCCCATGAAGCCTTTCCGGATCGCTTCGAACGCTGCCTGGGTGATAACTCGGGTAGCGTCTACGCCGAAAGCACGTTCCTGGATGCTAACGGACTCTATGAGGGCGCGATTGTCAGGCGTACATCCTTTAATCCGGATTTCGACTCCATGATGAACAAGATTGCCTGCTTCATTCGGGATGACTGTCACTAGCAGGTAATACTGAACCACTCCTAGGAAGGGACCCAGGTATGAATGAAGGCGAGCGCCTGATCGAAGCCTTAAAATTTGAACTCAAACAACAAGGCAAGACTTATGCAGACCTCACGGAGGTGCTGGACCTTTCCCATGCCAGCGTGAAACGCCTGTTTTCCGAAGGCAACTTTACTGTGGCGCGCCTGGAGAAAGTCTGTGGTTTTCTGGGTACCGATCTGGCCGGGCTCATAGGCACCATGGAGAAGCAGGCGAATCGAATTGACGAGCTTACTCTCGAGCAGGAAATGGAACTGGTTAAGGACCCCAAATTGCTTTGCTTCGCCCATGCGTTGTTCAACAAGTGGAGCTTCGACGAGATTATCGAAACCTACGACATCTCGGAGCATGAAGGAATACATATGATGGCCAGGCTGGACAAGATGAAGCTGATCGAAATGCTGCCGGGAAACCGCTGCCGGCTGCGCATTTCACGACGCTTCGGCTGGATCAAGGCAGGCCCGATACAGCATTTTTTTGAGAAGCAACTTCAGACAGACTTCTTCGACTCTACGTTCAATAAAGAAGATGAAATCCGACTTTACGTTACTTCCATGTTATCCCGCGGCTCTATCGATACACTGATCGCCAAGCTGAAAAAGCTGGCCGGGGAGGTAAACGACCTGCATCTCGACGATGAGCGTCTCCCCAAGGAGCAAAAGAAAGGCGTAAGCCTGGTACTCGCCTTTCGCCCCTGGGAGACAAAGGTATTTAGCAATCTGCGCCGGAATCAATAAGCGAGTATCAGGCAGCTGCGGTTGAGGATGACGACCAGTGGACTTATGCCGCCATTGGTTCAGGTGTGAGCACCCGAGGTTTTATGCCGGAGTGTTCAGCGAGAATTGCCAGCACCTGATCCTTTTGGCGATCTTCCCCTGTCCTGACAAACAACAGCATGTGTCCTGCATCGAGTTGCTCTTGCAGGTTCTCGGCATCAGATTGGCTCAGAATTCCTGCAGTCAGGGCGCCTATTCCGCCGACCACCGTGCTGGCTGCTGCCGCTACCGCAACAGCACCACCGAGCACCCCTGCCGAAGCTACCAGGGCACCTCCGCCCAGCACGCCACCGACGAAAGTGAAGGCGCCAAAAGTGGCATAAGGCGCCACGTTCAGAGCCTCTCCGTCGATTGACTTGACGTTGGGCGCATCAGGGTTACCAGATTGTTGCTTGAGTTGTGCGTGAAGGTGCTCGAGTTTTGAGCTGAGACAGGACTCCGAACATAACAAACCCATCTGCTCATCCGCGATACCAATTTCTTTTAATTGGCCCACTGCGGCTTCCAAATTCGCTTTTTCAAAAAAGATGGCGACGGAATCGATCTTGAGAGTGTCTGTTGCGTTTGCCATTAATTCCTCCGTTTGGCGTTAGTCATAGTCTCCTGTGTGCAGGTGAAAACTATTTTTAACTGTACAGTTATGTCTTACGCCTAATGGAGTAATGTGGATCAATCATGGGCAACATGAAGACTAACGAAACGCAATCGCTCCCTGAATAATTGAATAGCCTACTAGACCTCGCCAAGCAGGCGGTTTATTGACCTATACGCTTCGCAACCCAAAATACTATGTCTACAGTGGCACCCTGTTATACTGACCACCTATTCAGGAGAATATAAAATGAAAAGAACAATCCTGACCTGCCTGATCCTTCTGTTGATTGCGCCACATGTGTCGGCGCAGCGTCCGATACGCCAGCTCTTCCCGCTTCGCGCGTACAACCTGCAGGGCTATGTGCCTGTGCCTTTCGAAGAGGCGTTTGCCCTTCCAGCTTCCATGGAGACGGCGTCTTACGCCGGTGTGGCCATGAATGCCAAAGGAAACCTGGTCATATTAAGCCGTGGCAACCCGACCTTCCTTGAGTTTGAAACCGATGGTACGTTCGTGCGCGCATTCGGTGAGGAAGGCTTGCTGGCGCGCAGTCATGGCATGCACATCGATCACGAGGATAATATCTGGGTGACAGATGTACGCGACCACGTGGTGATGAAGCTGGATGCTGATGGTAATCCCCTGATGACGCTTGGCACCAAAGGCCAGGCTGGGGAATGGGATGAGTCAGCGGGAACACAACTGTTCAGCGAACCCAATGATGTTGCACTGGATTCAATGGGGAACATCTATGTGGCGCAAGGTCACGGTGGCGACCTGCCTCGGGTAATCAAGTTTTCCCCTGACGGTGAGTATATTACCCAGTGGGGCAGCCGGGGCTATGGCCCGGGCCAGTTCGTCGCCGCCCATTCCATCGACGTTGACCAGAATGATGTCATCTATGTCGCTGACCGCGAAAACATGCGCATCCAGCGCTACGATACCGAGGGCACTATGCTACGCACTTGGGAATTCGACGCCATGGTGTGCGCCATTTACTGGCATGACGACGGCTATCTGTACATGACAACGGGTTTCGATGGCGAGATGGCCAAGGTCGACAGCGTCGGCAAAGTGATCGGTGCCATTGGCAGCCCGGGAGACGGCAACGGGCAATTTGGCGAAGCTCATCATCTGACTGTGGACGACGACGCGAATGTCTATGTGTCTGACGTTATCCATAGACGTGTGCAGAAATTTGAGAATATAGAAAGATATGTGCGCTAGTGAACCTCAGGATCAAAACTGGTTCGAGCCACTTGTAAATCTTAATTGAATACCAGTATTTATAAAGCAGGCAATGAATACTCCTAACGCCTTGCATGCTGAACTGAATTAGTAAAAGGAGACACCAAGATGCAAATCTTCCCCCGTTTTAAAACCTCACTGGCAATTCTTGTCCTGTCACTCTGGACGTTGACTGCAGTTGCCCAGGAGGCAAACAAACAAGTCGTCATGGTGCCCATGCGCGACGGCATTAATCTTGCGACCAATATTTACCTGCCAGAAGGCGACGGCCCATGGCCGGTGGTACTTACTCGAACGCCTTATAACAAGAATGGTGCAGATCGCAGCGCGGCGACTTATAACGAGGCCGGGTATGCATTGGTATCGCAGGATGTGAGAGGCCGCTATGAATCCGAAGGCATGGATCAACCGTTCGAAGTCGACATGCCAGATGGATACGACACGGTGGAATGGATTGCAGCGCAACCCTGGAGTAACGGCAAAGTTGGGATTTTCGGAACATCAGCGCCAGGTATTACATCCAACCTCGCCGCTGCTGCAGCCCCTCCTCACCTTACCGCGGCCTATGTTACCGTGGCGCCCGATAGCCTGTTCTACCGCTCACGCTTCGTCGGTGGTGTGTTCAAGGAAAGTCATTCGGGTGGCTGGTTGCGTGGACAGGGGATCAGCGAAGAACGTATCGCAGCTTACAAAGCGCGAGCAGTATTGGACCAGGGATGGAAGGACACGGACTTTCTGTTCCACCGCGAGAACGTGCAGATTCCGATCTACAACGTGGGTGGCTGGCATGATATCTATGCAGAAGGGTCACTCTACAATTACCTGTACCTGCAGGAGGAAGGTGCCGGCCTTGCCGCCGGAAACCAGAAACTTTTTATGGGCGCGTTCGGACACGGTGCGCTACAGGGAGATCTTGCGTACCCGGATGGGGGCTTCATCACCGGCAGCATCGATGAACAATTACGCTGGTGGGATTACTGGCTGAAAGAAGAAGACAACGGCATCATGGATGAGCCACCGATCAGCTTTTACATGATGGCATCAGCCCGCAAGGGAGCCCCGAGCAGCAACAACCGCCGTATTCAGACCGACCACTGGCCACCCCGGCATGAGAAGACCCGCTTCTATCTTCTACCCGGTGGCACCATAGACACTTCACCACCCACGTCTGATTCTGCATCCATCACTTACCAGTTCGATCCGGAAAATCCGGTTCCAACTGTCGGCGGGCAAAACCTTGGCGCCGATGTCGGCCCCCGAGATCAGCGCGAAATAGGTGAGCGACAGGATTACCTGAGATTCCAGACTCCAGTATTGGATGAAGACGTGGTGGTAGCAGGACACATCGACATGGAGCTGTATGTTTCGACTGACGCCCTCGATACTGACTTCGTTGTAAAACTCGTCGATATCTATCCTGATGGTTATGAGGCCCTGATACTCGATTACCCTTTGCGTATGCGGTTTCGCAATGGCCAGAACGCGGAAGATGTACAAATGATGACAGCGGGCGAAGTTGAAAAGCTCACTATCAATATGTGGAGCACTGCGCAGACTTTCGAAGCGGGGCACCGTATTGGCATTCACGTGAGCAGTAGCAACTATCCACGCTTTGCAGTCAATCCGAACAACGGTGCAGCACTGGATGATCTGGACACACCGGCAGTAACAGCGACAAATACCCTTTATTTTGATGCACAGCATCCTTCCGCCATGATTCTTCCGGTTGTAACGGAAGACCTCTAGCGGGCAATTGCCATGAAAAAGGCCCATGCGAATTGATGGGCCTTTTTATCTCTACTGCGAGTACACCCAGACTTCTTCGTGCCTCATAGAGAGAATTCTCTTCTACTTAAACCTGACTGGGCGCAATGCTCAATCAAGATCCCGCCAATCCTCCCCGCCGATCCCTATACTCACCGCTAAAATCCAAACCGACCATTCATGCCAAACAGTGCTCTGCGATGATTCGCCCTGAAACTGCCTGCTTAAGCCCGATTACTACTCTTCGAACTTAGTCCTTGCAAGCTCTCAGGCCGATACTGAAAGCAACATATACCCTACTCATCTTGCAACTCCTGTATCAGCTATTACCGCATTATTGGAGTATACATATTCGATATCATCGAACTATTCAGCAAACAAATTCGAATGGTTTTTGCTGCCCAACTCGCTACCATGGATTCAGCTCATAACAGGAGGCCTCTATGAAAAATGATTCTCGAGTTGTTAGTTGTGTGCTGGAACCCACCTGGACGCCAGGTCAGGCGCCTGCAATCGCAGCCATTCTTAGCCTGCTCTTCCTGTGCATTCCCACGCTGGAAGCCGCTGAAGAAGGCGATTGGGTATTTCGCATGGGCGCGATGCATTTCGATCCGCAATCGAGCAGCCGGCCCGTGACAACACCGGGCTCTGGTGCATTGGGCGAATCGGGCGTAGGGTTTGATGCGAATTCCCAGTTGAGTATCAGTCTCAGCTATATGCTAAGCGATTCCTGGGCACTGGAGGCCATGGTATCTGCTCCCTTCGAACACGACCTGACTATCGCCGGGTTAAATTCCTACGGGCTGACTACCAGCAATTTAGGTGAGGTTAAGCAAGTCTCACCGGGCATCAGTGCGCTGTACTATTTCGGTAACCCCGGCAGCAGGTTTCGTCCTTATCTTGGCGCCGGAGTCAATTACACGAAATTCTTCGACGACTCGCTGTCTACCCAGGTCAGGTCGGAGTTAGCAGCAGAAGGACTGGAACTGGATGAACATGTAGCGCTTTCAGCACGAGCCGGCTTTGACTTCCGGCTCGGCAACGGCTGGTTTCTCAATGCCTCCGTGTGGCGCATGAACATCGACACCAACGCCAGCTTCAATTCCCGGTTTGGAACAGTCTCAACCTATACTGAAATGGATCCCTGGGTCTATTCACTCAGCATAGGTCATGATTTCGACTGGTGAGACACGGTTGCCGACAGGCAGCACTGGATTAGTAGAACCTGTGGCAGCGGTCAATTCCCTGCTGAATCGAAGTTAAGAACTAGGATTCTTTGGCCCGGGCGATCGCTTCGATAATCATTTGGCGTGCTGCCTCGGCATCCTTCCAGTCGCCAATCTTGACCCACTTGGTAGGTTCCAGATCTTTATAGTGCTCGAAGAAGTGCTCAATCTGGTCCAGAGTAATTTCTGGAAGGTCGCTGAACTCATGAATGTTTTCGTAACGGCGAGTCAGGTGAGGTGAAGGCACGCTGATTATTTTTTCATCCTGACCTGCATCGTCTTCCATCACCAGCACACCAATCGGTCTGACGTTAATGACACAGCCAGGAACCAGGGGCCGGGTATTGCAGACCATCACATCAATTGGATCGCCGTCCTCAGAGAGTGTATGCGGTACAAATCCATAGTTGCCGGGATAGGTCATCGGTGTGTAGAGAAAGCGATCAACCAAAAGTGTGCCGGATTCTTTATCCAATTCGTATTTAATAGGCTGGCCACCAATGGGGACCTCTATAAGGACGTTGACATCGTTCGGCGGGTTGTCCCCTATGGGTATAGCTTCAATTCTCATGTTGTATTCGATCCAGTAATTATCAGAGCGGTCTTCGAAGGTGTAACGGCCCCATCAATGGCGCACATGATACACCGACTGCACGCAAAGAGCAGAAAATTGCTCTCTCTCGCGCTAGCGATGTTCAGCTTTTGACCTATAGTTAATATAGATGAAACCGCAATTTGAATGGAGGAAAAGCCTATGCCTTTGATGGAGTGGAGCGATCAATTCGACCTCAAAGTTGAACAGATGAATGACCAACATCGGGTGTTGATCAGACTGATGAACGATTTATACGATCTGAATGATGCCAATGCGGCCAAATCCCAGATCAGCACTGCCTTGACCAAACTCGGTGACGCCTCAACCCGGCATTTCGCCGAGGAAGAACAGTACATGGAATCGATTGATTATCCTGAGCATGATTTCGAGCGACACAAACTCATCCACAAGGATCTACTTGCCAAGTACGCCGGCCATGTCGAAAGCTTTGAGGCTGGTGACGGGACTTTATCCCAGGATTTTTTCAATTTCCTGCGCTTGTGGCTGGCCGCTCACATTAAAGGCATCGATATGAAATATGCCTCATTTGCCCATTCCCGGGACACCGCAGCTTGATGGTTGGCAGCAGGGGGCTCATTGGTCACAGCGACGATAGCGCTATGCTGCCACTCCGACCAGCTTGGCGAACGATCCATACAAGCTATACAACGCTCAAAAACGAAACGCCGTGCGCACCAATAAAACTATCCGCACGATTTTCCCCACTGGCAACTTCTCCATAGTCGTCTACGAAAATGCGCTTCAGGCGATTGCGGTGAGTGGTGCGCAATAGCTCTCGATAAGGTAGCTCGTGTTCATGCGGGCCCTCCCCATACAGCTGCTGATGGAACTCAGGCAGGTCATGCCAGGGTACGCTAGGTCTTTCATGATGGGCTGTATGGTAGCCAAAATTGAGGTTCAGTAAATTGAGAACTGGCCAGCGCCGTGAAATCAGATTGGAATAAGTGTGCTTGACATCATAGGCACGGTCACGACCATTCTGTGGGACCGGGTCGTCGTCACGTTGAATCAAAAACGCTTCGTAGGTGTGAGCAAAAGCATCCGCCAACCACAATACCTGCAACAATATCCCATAGGCGATCACGTAGCCCAGCAGGGCCCGGGGCGAAAGTAAAAACAGCCCTGCCAAAAACAGGAATCGTGACAAACCAACCAGAATCACTCTCCATCTCTCGCTCTTCAGATGCGCATGGGCAAACGGGCGTAACGCAACCTGCACCTGCATAATAAATTCAATCGCAGGCACATAAGCCCACTCGAGCGCTGCAACCAGATTCTGAATCCAGCGTGGTCGTCTTCGCAAAAATGCCTGGTAATCAAAACAGAAGACATCGGCACGATCCTGGTGATGACGCAGGTGCATATGCCGTACGCGTTTGAAAGACGCATAAGCTGCGCCGACTACCCAGAGCAGTAGCTCTCCAACCAGAGCATTGGCTTTGCGGGTTCTAAACAGGGTTGAATGGGCGGCTTCATGGATCAAATAGGCACATATCACCAGGGAATGACTGACCAGCAAGATACCCATAGCAAATGCCAGCCAGTTCCCGCTTACAAGCAGGGCAAGGCCAGCGGCATGCCCCAGGACACCATAAGCAAGAGCCAACGTGTTTGGTATAGCGCCGTGGGCCTCACGCCATATCCCGGCGCTATGTGACTTTTGCTGTGACATGAATGCGTCCTGATTGACTGGATTTGGGTAATCCACACCTCTCATTTCCAATAAATTAACAGATTTAATATTAAATTTAAAACTAAAATGCAGTATAGTAAGCATCTGCATACTTCCACATTGGAGAGAAATGATGGCTCGGCACTCCAGAGATCTGCAACGCCGCTTCGTTCGCGCACTGAAAGACATGGATGCCTACTGGCTGAGTTTTCTCAAAGAGCAGGATTTTTACGATCTCAATTATTCCGATCTGTTTACTGAACTTTGGTTACGGCAAGAACCTGTCACCAAGATGCAAGCCTCTCAGTTCATTCAACATCTTGGCCCCCAGACCGCAATCAAGTATGTCGACCGTGCCGTGCAGATGGGCTTTCTGGTGGAAATGCCCAATCCAGAAGACAGACGATCCAAGTTGATTGCACTGTCGCCCGAACTGGAGATTGGCTTGAAGGGCTTTTTCGACTTTGCCATCGACACCTTTAAAGCCGCGCTTGATAAACCGAAGGAATAATTGATGCGGCTGCGCCTGTTCAAAACCCTGTGGGGACATGAGGGAAGCTTTGCCGACGCCATAACCCAAGCGCGGACCGCCGGTTTTCATGGCATAGAAGGGCCTGCGCCAGCCACGCATGACCAGGCGATCAGCTATCGCCAGCAGTTGGCAGATGCTGGCTTCGACTATATTGCCGAGATATGCACTGCAGGTAGCTACGTACCCGAGCGTCATGCTTCGCTACAGGATCATCTGGACAGTTTCGCCTCGAAACTGGAGCGCAGCCTCGCATTGAATCCCCTGTTTGTTACCTGTCTGGGTGGGTGCGACGCCTGGCCGGAAGCAGTGAGTATCGAGTTTTTTGCTCGCGCCATGGAGCAGGCAAGCAATTCGGGCGTCGAAGTGAGTTTTGAAACCCATCGCAGTCGTTCACTGTTCACGCCGTGGGTAACAGAGCGGATCCTGCGTGAACTGGAAGAGATGCAGATTACCTGCGATTTCAGCCACTGGTGCGTAGTCTGTGAACGATTGATGGAAACCGAGATGCCGACTATCGAAGCCATAGCTCCCAGGGCACGGCATATCCACGCTCGCGTTGGCTATGATCAGGGACCACAAGTGCCCCATCCTGCCGCTCCAGAATATGAGGCTGCCCTGCGTTCTCATCAACAATGCTGGGAACGACTCTGGCAAGCGCAGCAGCGAAAAGGAGTAGCGTACACCACGATGACACCCGAGTTCGGACCTGATGGTTATCTGCACAAAGCGCCATTCACTGGAGAGCCTGTAGCTAACTTGTGGGAGATAAATCAGTGGATTGCCCAAGAGGAGTGCAGGCATTTCGAGTGCTGGCGAGAGACGCTATTGTGATAGGCTCATCTTGCTGATACCAGATTAAAGTTGCCAGGAATTATTCAAGCAACATTTATCGCATCATAGCGGCGAGCACGAAGGCAAAAAGGAGGTCAGGGCAGCACGAACTTGATGTATAACTACTCTGACCTCATTTTTCCAGCTGAATAACTGCGCCAAACTGCTATATAAGTCATTCGAAAGCAAACAAGGGCCGATATTCGTCAAGACATTTTCGCCGCTTCCCGCGTATTCTCTAATGCTTGATCTAACCGGGCGACATGGTAGCCGGCATCTCAATCCACACAGTTACGCTAAGGCGCTTTCTTTGCTTTCCCTAACAGAATTCGCAACGCTCGAAATCGGGCTCGGCACCGGTTCCACCACCATCGCAGTAATACTGTGTCCAACTGCCTTCGTGCCCAAAAAAGTCACATGAGCCACAACCCCAAACCACTTTTGTACAACTTTTCGCCGATCTGACCTGCTCAAGAAAAACTTTGTCTTTCTCATTTTCTGAGCTAGTCAACTCTTCGAACAATTGAACAAATTCCTTAATAGCGCTTCGGCTTGCAGATTTGGATTCGGCTAAATTTTCAGAAGAATTCCCATCAACGATTGACCTTACTTGAGACAGGTCAACTTCAATCGTCAGTATTGGTTTTCCGTTCAGTTGCGGTTTCTTATCCACTGTTTTCTCCTTACTTCGATGAGTTGTTAAACAGAACCGTGATCGATAACGGCAATGCGACAAACTAGAACGAAATACTCACTCTTGAAGGTTCAGTGTGGCACCCTCAGGCTCACTACCGAACAATATCGTCATGGTATTTCCATCAGGCAGCATGCGAATCACAGAGTTGGTGGAGTTGGACAGTCCACAGCTACCGTTCTCATCCACCGCATAGGTCGGGATGAAGACACCGGTAAAGGCAAGATAGCGAAAAGTGCCTGATTCGACTCCACCTTGTGGACACTCTGTTTCATCTACTCCAGCTGCCTGAGTCATCGACCACGTGCCATCGGAATTGAAAGTAAACGCAGTACCCTCCTCGCCTTCGACCGTCCAGGTGCCCACGATGACATTCCCTGTCTTGCCCACTGTGCTGCCATCAGGCGTTACATCTACCACGGTACTTTCATCTACTTGCAGCGTGAGCGCGGCAGGGTCCGCCATAGTAAGGCGTAGATAGTATGCCCTTCCATCGTAGAGCATATGGGGTATTTCCAATGTGCCTGTACCACCATTAAAAACGGTAGGGGCCGGCAGAATCTGGCTCTGTGCATTGACTGAAGTCAGTGCCAGTGCAGCAAATGCCAGACTAGCGATTAGTTTTCTTGTCATTGTAATTGTCATTGTCTTTCTCCTAACGTCGTTTATAAAGAGTGGTTTGTATTGCTGCGGAGGCCACTTTGTTGACTCCACTGTTGCCTGTGTAAATTGGATCTCGTTAATCTCCGAAAGCCCTCAAACAAGGCGATTAAAGGCTCTCGGAGTGAGCTTCATATCTCACTTGTTCTCGCGCAAAAGCACCGTTGTATCAAAAGAGAAAATCACTTGAGTTAAGCGTTGAGAGACCAACGTTGATCAGTTGCAGGGTATTGTCATTACCCAGGTCTATTTCCAGATTCGGACCGATTGCCGTCGCTGCCGCAGTTAGTTGGGCAAAATCGCCAATGCTGGCGACGCCTTGCAGATCGATCTGGTCAATACCCGGCTCGAAGTCTTCGATAGTGTCAAACTGCAGGTTGCCGTCGCTGTCCGAATAGACAAACGTATCAGCACCAGAGCCACCGACCACGTAGTCATTTCCACCACGGGGCGTGAGGATGTCATCCCCGTCTTCTCCTCTGATGTGGTTGGCTTGCGAATCGCCCCTGATCACATCGGCAAATTGGGAGCCGTCGACGTCCTCAAAATTGAGCAAGGAATCCGAGCTGCCAAAACCGTCGTTGTAGGCTGTGTTGGCTGACAGGTCGACATCAATCGCCTGGTTCACGTCAGTCCATGATGGGTAAGCCACCCTGTCGATACCAGAGCCGCCATCCAGCGAGTCATTGCCTGGGCCACCTAGAATGAAGTCGTTGCCACCGGCACCGTTGATGATGTCATCGCCACCTTCACCGTGCAGGCTGTTGTCCTGTGCATCGCCAGTGATTGAATCTGCCGAGTCACTGCCAAGCACGTTTTCGATATTCAGCAGCGTGTCCGTACCACCGTAGCCATCGTCAATGACCTGGTTGGCAGGAAGGCCCAGGTCGATGTCGACGCCTGCTGATGGCTCATGCCACCAGCGGAAACTCACTGAATCGAAATCATCTCCGCCATCGAACACATCGTTGCCGGGTGATGCATTGAACCAGTCGGAACCAGCGCCGCCGAATACCTGATCGTTGCCATAGCCGTCTTCGAGATGATCATCACCATCGCCTCCGAATAACTGGTCATCACCTTCCCGACCTTGAAGATTATTGTCGTTGGAATCACCCGTAATCGAATCGTTGAACTCGGTACCTTCGATATTCTCGATGTTGATCAAGGTATCGCTGGAACCGAAACCATCGTTGCTTGCCTGGTTGCTGGTTGCCGACAGATCCACAACGAGGCCCTGGTTTTCACCGGACCAGCGATAGATAGCCCAGTCGCTATCTGCCCCGCCATCCAGAACATCAGCGCCAGGTCCGCCAACCAGGTTGTCGAAACTTTCTCCACCATTGAGTTGATCGTCACCAGCTCCGCCATCCAGATTGTCGTGACCTCCATTGCCATTAAGGATGTCATTACCGCCGAACCCTTCGAGAATTTCTCCTCCAGGTCCGCCATTCAGGACATCGTCGCCCTCTGTACCCTGAATAGGCGCGATACGAATATCCATGGTGGAAAGGTCAGACAAGTTGACGTTTTGCAGACGGATGGAATTGGTTTCAGGAATGCCACTGGGGCTCGATACAAATGAGATAAGCACATCTGCCCCGTCCTGAATTGCAGCTGCCTGTACATCTTCCCGGCTATGAAAATGCGGGACACTGTACAGATTCAACACGTCTTCATTGACATTAAAATCTGTGATCGTGTCTTCACCGAAACTGGTCGGATTGTTCTCATTGGTAAACTCGGAAAAGAAGAATTCATCTCTGCCACTGCCGCCGGTCAGGATGTCGTCGTTCTCGCCACCTTCCAGCCAATCATCACCGCTGCCACCTTCCAGAATATCGAAGTCGTCGCTGCCCCGCAGGTGGTCATTGCCATCACCACCGATCAGGTGATCGTTGCCGGCGAAACCTTCCAGATGATTGTCATTGGCATCTCCGACAATCGTGTCCGCGTAGTCCGTACCATTGACATTCTCGATGCCACGCAAGTAACTGGTGCCACCAAACCCATTGGCGGCAACCGCAACCCCAGTGTATGCACCGGCATCTACAGAGTCGGAAAGATTTACTGAAATCCCGGACGTTGTTCCAACCCAAGGGCCAAAATTGGCCGTGTCATAATCACCGCTTCCGCCGTCCAGAAGATCATCGCCAGACGAAGCATCCAGGTAGTCGTTACCATCTTCCCCGTAGAGTTCATCGTTTCCTTCGCGGCCGGCCAATCCATCATCGCCCGCACCGCCATGCAGTACGTCGTCACCCTCGTTTCCAGAAAGGAAATTATTATTGGCGTCTCCGGTAATTTGATCGTTGAATTCAGTCCCTTCGATATTTTCGATACTGATTAATGTATCAACACCACCCTGGCCATCGGTGGAAGTTCCGGCAGATAAATCTGCGATGATTCCCGATGTCGCTCCCTGAAAGTGATACCACGCGGTATCCCAGTCACCTCCTTGTCCGTCCAGGAGATCATCGCCGGAGCCGCCGACAAGATTGTCGCCAGACACGTCACCACCAAAGAGCTTGTCATTCCCTTCATGGCCATTGAGCCAGTTGTGATCATCTGTACCGATAATGACATCGTCGAAAGAAGTGCCGCTGATTGATTCGAGATTAAAAACGGAGTCAGTATCACCAAAGCCATCTACTACCGTGTTTGCTATCGCCACACCGCTACCGTAGTCAAAATCACTACCGGATAGATTGACGACTACACCCTGGCCAGCCATTCCAGCGGCGTCTTCGTTGAGGTCCCAGAATCCCAGGTGGTCCCAGCCATCACCTCCATCGATGTAGTCGTTGCCACTACCACCATTGAAGTTATCATCGCCTCCCAGGCCCAGCAGGGTGTCGTTCCCTGCATAGCCATCGAAGTGATTTCTGAATTCTGACCCCTGAATGAAATCGTCGAAGTTGGATCCAACAACCTGCTCGGTACCGGATGCGAGTTGATCTATGTCTCCGTAGCCATCTTCCGCTACACGGGAGGCAACTACTCTGGAGCCGTCACCAAAGATATCCCAGCTTGCCACGTCCAGATTGATCGCGGCGCCTGCCGGATCGTAGAGATAAACCGCCTGGCCATCGATCGTGTCATTTCCGGGTCCACCGACGAGAAAACCTGAACCATCGGGGTCGATGAGCGTATCATCGCCATCCTCGCCCAGAATGTGATCCCACCAGTCGTTGCTGCCGGTTATCGTGTCATTGCCCGCGCCGCCCTCGACGTAGCTGCCACCGGTTCCAATGTTAATAAGGTCATCACCCGCATCACCCCGAAAATCATCCCAGTCGGAATCCAGTCCGCCGGACAATGTGTCATTCCCGGCACCACCACGAATGAAATCGCTACCGGTTCCGCCGTCGACAACGTCGTTTCCATCACCACCATCAAGATTGTCATTGCCGCCGAGTCCGGCGATGGTGTCGTTGCCATCTCCACCCTGAAGGCTGTCGTCGCCTTCAGTTCCAGTGATATTGAGAGACTCAGCAAAAATGAAATTGGCGTTATTCAGATTGGCCGCGGTTACGCCGGGCAGAAGCACAGAATTGGATGGATCAAACGTAATAAGCGCATTTGCTCCGTCCTGGGTGATCTGCAAATCACCGACGGCTTGCAATTCAGGGAACTGGGTAAGATCGAAACGATCTTCAGCGGTATTAAACTCTGTAATAACGTCGTTGCCGAAGGCCGGATTGTCGTTACCGTCATCGCTGAGCACATAAGTATCCGCACCCGCTCCACCAATGTAGGTGTCGTTACCACCGCGGCCTTCGAAGACGTTATCCCGGTCATCACCGAAGAAATTGTCTGCAAAAGCCGAGCCGATAGCCCCGTCGATACTGATGAGCGTGTCAGTATTACCCCAGCCATCGATTGCTGTGCCAGCTACAAGATTTACTGTTACAGCAGCGGGATCTGCGCTGTAGTCCGCCAGATCAGTGCCGTCGAAATCCGGATCATCAGACCCCATAAAAAGGGAGATTGGCAGTACGGTGGAAGAACCGCCATGTAGCGTGTCCGCACCATCACCACCACGCAATAGGTCGTTTCCATCTATTCCTTCGAGAACATTGTCACCCGCATCTCCAATCAAAACATCATCATTGGCATTACCAATGATGTTTTCGAAGTTAACGAAAGTGGTTGTACCCAAAAAGGGTTGCGTGGGCCTGAATGCAATCCCCTGTTCCAGGTCCG
Organism: uncultured Pseudohongiella sp.; assembly: GCA_965227635.1. Classification (GTDB taxonomy): domain Bacteria; phylum Pseudomonadota; class Gammaproteobacteria; order Pseudomonadales; family Pseudohongiellaceae; genus UBA9145. Next base: position 584,109 of record OZ245763.1, read on the forward strand.
CATGGATACCGTTGAGAATCCCAAAGAACAAGGTGTCTGTACCAGCACCACCATCAGCAAAATCGCTGCCGAAGAAGGGATTGAAAAAATTGTCGAGGTTATTGCCAAGAAACGTGTCGTGACCGCGAGACGCCAGAACGCCTTCGATACCGGTGATAGCGTTCTCAACCTCGCCATTGTCGGTGTTGGTCACAACCATGGAACCATCGTTCGACATGACAATGTTGAGACCGGGGCCGAGAGTGTTTACCGGATCGGCGGTGAATGAAATGAAATCCAGGCCATCGCCCCCGTCGACGGAGTCGATGCCAAGCCCGGTCCAGATATAATCCATACCGCCACCGGCTACGATGACGTCATCGCCGCTGCCGACATTGCCATTGTCGGCACTGATAAAATTGTTGCCGTCGTCGCCTGTCAGAACGTCAGAATGGATTGTTCCTACAATGTTCTCGATACCAACCAGGGTATCTGTGTCCCCATATCCATCGGTTGCGGTACCGTCAACCAGGCTTACCGTAACTGCAGCAGGGTCATTGGAATAATTTGCAGAGTCTATGCCGCTGCCGCCGTCCAGGTAGTCTTCACCCTGATTGCCAAAAAGACTGTCGCTGTCATTGCCGCCAAACAGATTGTCATTACCGGCCCCTCCGTTCAGTACATCTGCGCCTTCACTGCCAATGAGCGTGTCGTTTCCTCCTAGCCCATTGATGACATCGTCGCCTGCCAATCCATCGATGTTGTCAGCATCTTCAGTACCGTCGATGACATCGTCATTGCTTGTGCCTTCAGTTCCTGACGATTCAGCGAAAACAAAATTTGCCGCCGAGAGCTGCGCCATCGTGACGCCCAGTAAAGTGATGCTCTTGTTGATATCGATGGTAAGCGTCGTATCACCTGCGTTTTCAGAGGCGATGGCGTTAATACCTGCCATATCACTGATTTCAAATGGCACGACGTCCAAGAGGTCTGCAGCCGCGTCGAAATCGGTAATGGTGTCATGACCAAATTCACCGGATGCATCAGCAAAGGTTGTAAAGCGATAGGTATCTACACCGTCGCCACCACTCAATGTGTCATCGCCGATGTCACCGATAAGGACATCATCACCTTGATCACCGGAGAGTATGTCATTGCCTGACCCGCCTGCCAGGACATCATTGCCGTCACCCCCGTTTACATCATCATCGCCGCCGCGAGCGAAGAGGTTGTTGTTCGCACTATCTCCAATGAGCACATCATTCTCTTCGGATCCGATTACCCCTTCCATGTTGCTAACAGAATCGGTGTCACCAAAGCGGTCGGTAACCGTGCCCGTTGCCAGATTCACTGTCACACCCAGGCTTGAGGCACCCGTGTGATCTGCTCCATCGTCCTGGAAACTGAGATAGTCAAAGCCACTACCACCATCGATGGTGTCGTTACCGCTACCGCCGAAGATGACGTCATCCCCGCCGTTGCCAGAGAGGGTGTCGTCACCTGCTCTGCCCAGAATTCGGTTGTCGGTATCGGAACCGAACAACACATCACCGAACGCCGAGCCCTCAACCGCCTGGGCGGCCGCCCCGAAGGTGTCGATATCGCCGTATCCATCCAGGCCAGTACTCCCGGCTAGGATCAGGCTTCCATCGCCATACACATCAAGGCTGGTATTGCTGTAGTTAACAGCTACCGCGGCGGGGTCATGGTAATAACTTGCTCGACCGTCTATATGATCACTACCCGCATCCCCCCGCAGATTACCGGTACCCGTGGTATCGACGAGCGTGTCATCACCCTCACCCCCATTCAAAGTATCCCAGCCATCGCCGCCGGTAAGCGTGTCGTTACCCGCTCCTCCATCCAACACGTTCCCGGAATCGCCTGCGCTTAACGCATCATCGAAATCAGAACCTCGAACAGACTCCACGTTGACCAGGGTATCCAGGCCACTGCTGCCTGTATCCTGTTGCGTAAACAAGCCCAGGTCGACAGCCACTGCAGCGAGTGCATCGCCGTAGTCCGCCACATCGAAGCCAGTTCCGCCATCAATGATGTCGTTTCCTGTTCCGCCGACCAGGAAGTCATCGCCAGCGCCTCCAGATAGCGTGTCGTCTCCGGTACCACCGAACAAGGCGTCGGACTGTTCGCCTCCCAGGAGCGTGTCGTTACCGGCATCTCCGGAGGCATCCACCTCGATGTCGGTGGCTGAGGCATCCAACAGGTCAGCGTCGGCACTGCCAACGAATTCAACACCGCTCGCCGCAAGACTGGTATCTGCCAGGGTATTCAGTTCAAAGTTGAGAGCGCCCTCACCCGCAACCAGGCGGAGAGACTCAACATTGGAGACATGCAGATTCTCATGCTCCATGAGACCGTCACGGCTGGTGACGGTGAAGGTGCCATCGCCATTGCCTGAAACCTGGAGATAGAGATCGTGGGGTGTGGGTTCGACAAACAGAATTTCCAGCAGGTCGTTGTCAGCACCGCCGTCGACTACATCAACAGCCAGACTGGCAGCTTGTTCGTCCCCCAGAGTCGCTTTGATCTGGTCATTGCCAGCTCCACCGTAGATGGTGTCAACACCGGTGCCGCTGCCGGCATCGAGTACATCGTCACCATTGCCGCCATCGAGCGTGTCATTTCCAGAGCCGGAAACAAGCGTGTCATTGCCGGCATTACCTTGGGCGTTGATCCGGCGATCAGTCGCGCTAGCATCCAGCGCATCGTCTCCGGCACCACCGACAAAGTACAGGGTATCCTGAGCGATGTCCGTGCCAGTCAAGTCTCCAATAGTAATACTGGAACCAGCGGACCCGGCGTTGATGACAATATCTTCAACGCCATCCAGTGTCAGTTGCGACCCATCATCGCTGACCAGGATGACATTACCATTTGCGTCGGCACTAATAGACAACGAGCCCGGCGTTGTATCAGCGAGCGTGAGATCAACTTCGTCAAATCCCTCACCTCCATCGATAGTGTCGTTACCATCTCCTTGGGACCACAGGACTCTGTCGTCTCCCACGCCAGCGTCGATGATATCGTCACCGCCGCCTCCGGAAATCGTATCGCTGCCCTCGCCGCCACTGATCTGGTCGTTGGCATTGCCGCCAGTGACCAGGTCATCACCTGTACCGGCATCAACGGAAACCGGCACGTCGCTATTAGCAACGTCGATTACGTCTCCTCCTTCTCCGCCACTTACCGGAAGTGGTTCGTCACCAAAGATTTCTTCGGCACCCTCCCCCAGATCCAGCACCACACCCCCGGCACCATAGACGAGATTGAAGCTTTCAATTTCTTTGAGTTCCAGATCAGCGCCTTCCTGGCCACTCAAACTTACGAGGATATGGCCTTTCCTGTTGGTGCTGATCGCAACGTGCTGTTGCTCGTTATCGGAAGTCTTGATGACGATACTGTCGTTGCCTCTACCCCCATCAAGTTTGTCCTGGCCATCACCAGCCTCCCAGAAGAACTGATCATCTCCCTGACCACCATCGACATCATCATTGCCACGTCCGCCGCGGAGGATATCGTTGCCTTTGCCGCCGTCCAGCCTGTCGTTACCTGCACCGCCTTCCAGCACATCATCGCCGTCTGCACCTTTCAGCTTGTCTTTGCCAGCGTCACCGAAAAGGTAATCGTTGCCGTCCTCACCCTTAAGATCATCATCTCCGGCTCCACCGTGCAGCACGTCATCGCCTTTGCCGCCCTTTAAATCGTCGTTGCCATCGCCACCATCGAGTGCATCATCACCATCCTGGCCTTTGAGGTCGTCCTTGCCCGCGCCTCCCAAGATCTCGTCGTTGCCTTTACCGCCTTTAATGTCATCCTTATCATCACCGCCATCCAGGTAGTCTGCACCATCGCCGCCCTTGATATCGTCGTTGCCTTCGCCTCCGAGTATCAGGTCGTCACCTTCGTCTCCGTCCAATTTGTCATTGCCAGCGCGACCCTGAATTTCATCGTTGCCAGCCTTACCATCAATGTTGTCTTTTCGATCGGTGCCGATCAAAAGATCATCGCCATCTGTGCCAGATTGCTTGGTCTTGTTTTTTCCGTCCTTATCTTTGTCTTTATCCTTGTCCTTGTCCTTGTCCTTGTCCTTGTCCTTGTCCTTGTCCTTGTCTTTGGCTTTGTTCTTGTCTTTCTTTTTGCCATCACCGCCTTTATTGTCGTGATCGCTCATCCCATCATCGTCTTGATCATAGTCATATCTAGAATTTTTATTCGCATCATCGTGATTGCTTTGATTCTTTTCATCATCATTCTTGGAATTCTTTTTTTTGGTGTTTCTAAAACCAGAATTTGATTTTTTTGCCTGTCCATCAGAATCAAGCTCTACTCTATTCTCTTCACTCATGGCGCTGCTCCCGGATGCTCTATACCAAATCCCGGTTCAATGATTGTCAGTCAGGCGAATCCGGAACCAGGTGTTTGTTCAGTCGTTGGTGTTGGTTGGTGGACATGCCTTGTTCGGAAACCTGCAAGTGTTCACTCCCGACGCCTGGCAATTACCGTAATCTCAGAAACCCTTACTCTGAATACACGATGCAACAATACCAACGCAGCCATGTGACGCTTGTGCAAATTTGTACAGTAATGGACAATGACTGGATCGTGCGTTTGAAACGCACAGATTCCTGGAGAAGCCGAGATGGGGGCCGTAAAGACTGCTGATTCAATTGCAAGGTTGCTAAAGTCTATCGAGGCTTTTTCGACACTGTCAGATTCGGAGCTTGCACAGGTCGCTGCGGCGGCACGCTATCATTCGATGTCGGCGCAGCAGGAGATTATTGGCCACATGGATTTGTCCGCTTCTGTGTACTTCGTTGTAGCGGGTACAGTTCGCATCAATATGCTGGCTGCAAGCGGGCGGCAGATCACCTATCAATTGCTGTCCGAAGGGCAGATGTTTGGAGAACTGGCCGCCATAGATGGCCTTCCCAGGTCGGCTGCCGTGATAGCAGAAACAGAATGTGCGCTGATCGAATTGCCACAGAAGCAATTTATTTCACTGGTAGGAAGCAACAGCGATTTTGCATTAGCCATTATGAACCGCGTGGCCGCATTGTCTCGGTGGTTAACTGCAAGGCTATTCGAATATCACGCGTACAACGTGAAAGGCCGCGTGATAGCTGAGTTGATTCGATTGACGGGAGACGGAGATTCGCAGGTTAAGGTGTCAGATCGTGACATGGCAAGCAGAGTGGGAACAACCCGAGAGAATGTCACCCGCATCGTTGGCGAACTAAAGAATTTGAATATAGTCGAACGCAGCGCTTCTGGATTGACAGTTCTGGATATAGAACGCCTGAAATTGCTCCTCACGGAATGTGAATTTGCTTAGTCGTTGTCGATCTGCTTACACAACACTTCGAGCGCCTTAATACCCGGCAGGAAAAAATAACTTCCCCCCTTCACCTGCACAAACTCAATCAGGTCTTTTCTCACTTTACGCGCTTTGTGAACACTGCCTTCTTCGTTGAAGGTGAATTTGTTGTTGCCAACATGCCTCGCCCCGATAACAGGATCGACCTCGCCTGCCCTGCCGAACCTGACATTGTCCAGCCAGTTTCGTTGAATATGCTCGAACTGCCTGGCGAGGCTGGCATTCAACGCGACGAACATTAGCCCTGATTCGGCTCGTTCCTTTTGATTACTTTCCTGCCGTTCCTGTTCGCGATTTTGTTCGCCATAAAGTCGGCCACGCCGCAGGATTCGATGCCTGTTCGCGAATCGCCACGAGGTATCGGGATCAGGATGTAGCGTATCCCGCGGATTACTACGGCGAATATGTGCACCCAGAGGGCATTTATCACCATGTGGATCCAGGTCAGCATAGCCAAAGTCGTTCGACGGGATTGGTTTTTCGGGTCGGGTTTTGGGGCAAATGGTGAGTGGGGTTCCGTCTTTCCAGCGACCTATGGACTGTGCGCGCTCATACTCAGTAAGCGTACTCTCGAATGCCGCGATATCCTGGCGTAGTTGCAACACAACCGCGAACGAGCCGTTGCGACCAAGATCGCGTTTGTCTCCATTGCCTTCGTCAAAGGGCGTATTGGGCCACAAAAGGTTGGCTGGATCCTCTGCTGATTCAATGCAGGGCGATACCGGGTTTATGCCACGTTCGTCGGGATATCCAAAGAGGAACTCACCTGCCGCAGTCTCTCCTCCTGGATCCAATGTCGGGTTATGACGAGGATTGTCCTGCCCCCTGATCGTGGGGTTCGAGAGCCCGTCTTTAAACCCGAAATGTTCAGTATCCGAAAGCCAGGTATATTCACTTTCCACGTTGCCACGCCCGTCCAGGCTTTCTCTCAGTTGAGCAACAAAATCTCCCACCTTTGATTTACAACAGGAGTAGGCAAAAAACACCAGATGGGGAGAATCAGTATCTATTCCCCACCGGGCAGAACTCCCGGAGTTCTCGGGAAACAGACATTGCGCTCTTCCAGAGTTCAGTCCCTCGGTAAACTCCACCGGGAAACTGGCCAGAGAAAATTCAGAGAGCCCTAATCGGGCGAGCCCAGCACTACTAATCCCAATACTGTAAACAACCCGACCCATCCCATTAGGGATGTCGTCATGTCGTTCAGGTTCACCATTGGCTTCCCCACAGGCATCGTGTATGTCACGTTGATACGTGACCGCTTTTTCGGCGCTAAAAATGGCATCACTGTATTGGCGTAGCCAGTCACGAATGCCTGTCGTTGTACAAGAATCATTGAACCTGATTCTTAGAACTGCGCTACTTGGCAACTTACCCAGCCCCGTACGTGCTATGGCTTGGGCATCATTCCATTCAATCATGATTCAGCCCCTACGGGATCGTTGTTCAGGTTCTGCTTCCACAGAATCCGGGCGACGGTTTCACAATCAGCATCCGTGCGCGCACTGTTCTGCAAGATTCGATTCAATTGCACATAGCTTTCAATCTGGTCAACCGAGACTTCCGGATACGCTCGATAATGGACCAAGGTCGGCAAATGGCTGTTCCTGGCATATAACTTGAATCGCTGCTCCAGCTCAGCGCCCCCGTAAGACAGAAACCGCGATCTTGGAAAACCGACCGAGTGCGCCCAGATTGCCGTCAGGCCGCCAGAAGCCTGATCGATGAACTCATCCAGGTAGCTGTCCCAGGTCCCCATGTAGTTCGAGAGAAACAGAAGCCGGCCATCGCTCAACACCACCCAACGGGCGAAATGAATAGTCACAATCCCGGACAATTCGCCTCGGGTTCCATCCAACTGGTTTAGCAGCCCCACCAAACCCAACACGGCTTTCAGGGAACCAAGTCTGAACTCGCCTGATTTTATTGGTACTACACTAAACAAGTGATTCTGGCTGCGAAGATTGGCCGCTTCCCTAGCCAGCACCTCGGTTCGTACCCGGTTTCGGTCTGGCCATGCTGGCAGCTGCTCTTCGTCCTGTTCTTCTTTTGACTGAAGTTCACAAAGACCACGCACAAGCAGCGCCAGCAAAATCAGGAACACGATGGTAAACGTGGCGGTATAAGCGAACAGCGAAATGAATGCCATCGGGCCTGCCAGTAGTAGCGCCGGAAGCAAGGCCAGCGCATTCAAGCCACTATTCGACAAGCCTGGACGCAACATCTGGAAAACTATCATCAGCGCAATCAATGCGCCGATTGCGAAAGTCAGGCTGGCTATACCAAGCCTGGCTCCCACCAGCAATTCTCCCAAGAATCCATCGGACGAGAAGGGAAAGAGCAGGACGAACAAATACACCACAACCAATGTGAGGAAACTTTCGCTGATAACCTGGAGATACTCATGCAGTTCAGCCGTGTGATGGATCGCATGTATGCGAACGATAGTTATCACTACCAGTACGAATAATGCGCCGAAGAACACCAGCAACGAGGGTATCCACGTGGTAAATAGCGCCAGATAGTTGATAACAGCCATCGTTAGGGCGAAACCCACAACGCCCTTCCAGTTTTGATAGTTGTCTGAAGCGTCTGGTTCAGTGACTCGGTGAGTTCTTATCCCAACTATCTCCATCAGCAGAATCAGGATCAACAGGCAAAACAACAGCCAAAGCGTCCCAAATTCAAGCGGCCGATCAGAAAAGGCTAACGAAGAGGCGGCGATATATTGCAGAAACGCCAGCACGGAGAGCGCTGCAATTCGGTTTCGCTGTTGCGACTGCCGATCTTCCAGGGGCGAGGAAACGGGTTCTTCAGCCGATTGATTCGCCAGACTCAATATGCCCAGGAGCAGACTTGCGAGAATGAACCAGGCTAGCGCCACGAATAGAATTGGCGAAGGTTCTCCCTCCATCGGCAGGCCGAGACCAGCGCCATGCAGCAGTGAAATAGCCCCTAGCACACAGGTCACCTTGGAAAGAATTGACCACAATTTCCGCAGCGGCTCTTCGGGCCAGGTTGAAGGCAGCGGCTCTAGAATTTCTGTAACCCCATGGGCTTCGGTCAAAACATCGCATAGCTCACGCGGGCTACAATCCCGATGCTCAGGCAGACTCGCCACTTCAACACATTCTTCATACAACTCCCTTGCCCGATTGATATTCGCCACACCAAGGCCAGGCAACGCCACGAAGTAAGTCCCTGCGCCCACATCTTTATCAGCTATCAGCTGGGCGAATTCATGCCCGGAGGCTGGAACCGACTGCAACTTACAGCAAGCAAGCACGTTGCTGATCTCTGCAGGGCAGCTATCCCAAAGGTTCTCTATTGTCTGATTGGCAGGCTCATCGATGTTGAGCTCAATTAGCAATCTGGAATCCGCACCCGCCTCTTTTGCCGGGATGACGCCAAAGGCGACGAAATGAACCCCCCCCGGTGCTTGCCGTGTTGCGGACAACTCCTGCATCCTCGCGTCGAGGTTTCTGGCTGCATTAGCGATGCTGTCGAGTTGGTCGCTTTCAACATCCACAAGCACTGTCATTCCGAGCTGAGAAATCGTCATAGTCTCACCCGGTAGCTGGCACAATAGGGTCCGCGGTATCTGAACCTACCCTGTCTATTGACCCTGTTGTCCTTGAGTAGCGCATACACCATTTCAATTATCTGGGCTTCAGCGATTTCCTCACCGAAACAGCGTTTCATGCCCATGCCAAACAGCAGGTGCCTATCGACATTCCTTTCCGCCTGAAATCTGCGGGGATCCGCGTACTCACTGGAATCGAACATTGCCGGGAGGACTCCAACGATAATGGATGCGTTCGCAGGGATTCTTAGCACCGAACCATCGGAGGCTTGCAATGCCGTATCTCTCACACAATGCCGGGATAGCATTGGAAAGACAGGATTAAAACGCAAAGCTTCAAAAATAATTTGCTTGAGAAGCCGACGTTTGTCTGGCTCCGGTATCGATCTATTGTTGGCAATGGCTCGTGCACTCGCCAGTTGCACTGGCCTGAGCAGCAGTTGGTCCATGGCCTTGGCCACCGCTGAGGCGATATTTCCTATGCCAGCGACTGCCATTCCCGCAACGGTTTGCTTGATCAGCTCTGGCGTAAACAAACCGGAGCCCAGCAAGCGAGCCACTATGTCATTCGTATTTGCATTATTCCCCATCCTGGCTTCGACAAGCTGGAGGATGTTGCTGGCAGGTTCATTGTACTTCTGCAGCAATCTCTCAGTTGTAGTCTCGGCGGTGATGACCAGGGTGGCCAGTTTTTGCAAATCCTGAATGAAGTTGTCCGGTAAATCCTCGCGGGTAGCTGGACCAATCAGGAAGCGGCAGACGACTTCAGCGGCAATCTGTTCTGAATATCCAGCCAGAATGTCGAAGTCTCCGGCAGCCGAACGTAATATGTGTGCTGCTCGCGCTTCAACATACTCCCTGATGGGAGTTGTTATATTGTCCTGATCGAAAAACAGCTGTCTGAGCTGTTCCTTATTACTGTGGTATTCAGCTGAAGACTCCTGGGTCAGAATAAATTCACCCGTTGGAAAACGGCTACGGACTTTTTGCGATAGCTGGAAGTCATCATTCCTGCTCAAAACGTCTGTTACTTCTTGATACCCCAGCACATAACAGGTGTCCCCGGCCATGATGATATTTTTCTGGGCCGAAATAGCCTGCGCCAGTTCCCGAAGTAGAACCGGGCGGCTGACCAGGAAATGAGCTATGGCGGCAGAAAATGACACGAATTTTTTAGGGAATCTTATTATTGCTGTACGGTCACGGCATGCTAGCATCGAATCACAAAACATGTGGTATGAAATTGCACATCTGTTTTTGAATGTGATTTGTTACTGTCACTGGCTAGCCGAATAAATATATACAGAGTTCATATGTCAGGCGAGCAAACCTGATACCGGCCAACAGGAATTCGACCCTATGCCTATCTTTACCCGATCAGAATGGAAAGGAGAAACCCGCTTCTCCAGCTATCGCTCCAACAAATATAAGGCAGAAACAGAACGCATTGTGATGATTCAGGCGTTTCACAGCACAACTGGCAGGAGGCTCCCCTACTTCAAGGCAGCCTATCTCGATGAGAATGACAATGTCCGACTGAAGCTGGCCTTTGCCCACGATCCAGAGAGAATTGGTGAAAAAGGAGAAATCGAAACGGAGTCTTTTGAAATGCGATCGACTGTCGAGTTTCCGAAACGAGGGCAGGTGTTTGAACCGAATGTTGGATCGCTAAGTTCGAACTATGAGGAGCCTTGCAAAGGCACCATTACGGCATGGACGTATCGCGCGAATGAGCTCTTTCAGACCTGGCACTACAAGAACTTCTGGGGACTCCCTACAGAAGACAAATTTGGTGAGTATTCTTCATTGGAAAACGTCACAGAGCCGAATTCGTATCCAATCCTCTTTGTCGATGGTAAAGGCCATGTGGGAGTTATGGAAAAGAATGGCAAACCCGTAGGTCAGCCCACGCTTGTGCGCACCATGACCTACTATGCCGCCGACGGACTGGACAGGACGCCCTTGTATTTAAAGTCTTCTGTATTGCAACGAACGGGAAAGCCGAAAATTTCCAAAAAAGAAATTGAAACGTTCATCTGATTCCAGAATTGTTAAGCAGTTAGCGCTCTTGCCCTGACCAGATCAACGGAATCCTGCGACGTGTCCACTCCTTGCAGGCAAGCGGCTAATTGCGCAAGCGCCTCGGACTCACCGTTTGCCTTCTTTTGCCATTCGGCAAGTGAACAGAGTGACCGCAATTCCCAGCTAACAGCCTGTTGATGTCGTGCTGCCCCTATTGCTTCCTGGTAATAAGCCATCGCCTTGTTTCCATCGCCCTGGCTTCGCAATTCCAGCAGCGCCTGTAAACGCAGGTTTTCCGGCCAGTGCCAGATTTCATTGGTTGTGGAGACTATGCTGCCTGCTTCCTTCAGGCATTGCGCCGCACCTTCAAACTCTCTGGAATCGAGACAGGCATCTGCCAGAACGGTATACCAGTAAGGCATCATGTAGAGATAACCCAGCTCGCGAGTCTTCTCAATGATAGCCACGCCTTGCTTGTATGCCTCTGGTGCGTCTTCTTCGCGCTGCTGAATTGCGTATTCGTACAGCATTCCTGCCAGCTTCGCTTGCGGAAATTCATTTTCCTGACCCAATTTGATCAGCTCATTCGCATAATGTCGGACATTCTTCCAGTCCCGGCAGAGGGACGAATACAAACATCCTGCATATTGATAGGCCAGGAATCTGGAAACTACATGGCCAGACTCCTCCGCGCCCCGAATAGTCCGGCTGGCAGTGCTTGCGGCAGCGGCCGTATTACCTAAACACCATTCAACCTGCACCTCGCCACAACCTACTCCTACAATCTGATCAGTGCCATAAATCAGCACGAGATCCCTCGAGACGTTCTCATCATAGATACGTCTCGACTCCTTCAGGAATGACACCGCCTTTGCAGGCCTGCCAAGATTGAACTCACTCCACGCGAATGCCCGGTTCGCGACCATGCAGGCTTCGGGGTCTTGCTGGTTATTTGCGATATCCAGGAAATCCCTTGCCAATTCCAGCGCCGAGGCATGATCTCCATCGCCCTGAGTTCCAATCCAGATGTCGTAGAGAAAAGGCGCAATCTCCAGATTCAGCCCATATTCCTTACAGACGGCTATCGCCCGATTTGCCGTTTCCCGGACCTCCGGCGATCTGTAACTGGTAGTAGCCAGCAAGGTAGCCGCCAAACCACTGAGAACTGCCACTTTTTCACGGGCTATCTTCTCGTCTTCGTCGAGGGCATCGAGTAATCGCAGAGCGCTCTTATAGTTGGCCACAGTTTCCTGCAATGAACCTCTCCAACTGGCGAGTGCACCCGCTTCCTTATAGTACTTCGCTGCTTCAAAAAAGCGGTCAGACCGTTCAAGATGGAAGGCAAGCGTTTCCGGCGCAGAAGCCAGCTCAGACTGTGCATTGGCTAACAGAGCATCGGCTATCTTGGAGTGCAATTCGATTCGCGTGTGGTGGAGCAATGAGTCATACGCGCTGGATTGAAACAAGGCATGCTTGAACTGGTACACCGGGCCATTCACAGAATGCTGTACTCGCAGGGCGCCATTTACCACAAGCTTATTGAGGTCTTCTTGTAGATCAGAAGTTTGGGTGTCCAGAATTCTTTGCAACAGGTCACGTCCAAATTCCCTTCCAATAACAGACGCTGCCAGCGCCGTCATGCGGGATGCACCCAACCCATCCAATCGCGCGATCAATGACTCTCTAAGCGTGGGAGCGACCCTGATCGCGCTACTAGACCTGCCAGCGCTTCCGAGGACTTTATTTTCACCGCCATGAATCACCGCTTTTGTCGTTTCTTCAATAAACAGGGGTATGCCATCTGAAACATCCACAATTTCTCTGATGACTGATTGCTCGACAGGCTCTCCAGTGAAAACACTTTTCACCATGGATTCACTGAGCTCTGAATTTAGGGGGGCCAACTCAACAACACTGCATCCGGGTGCAAGCTCGGCATCCAATTCAAACTCGGGTCTGGCAGTCACAATCATGGTACGGAATAGCGCCGTCTCTGATCCGATAATTTGCCTGAGCAACTGATGCGTTGTTGGGTCAATCCACTGAATATCCTCAACGATAATCAGCAAGTCACCTTTTCGTTGCTCAGATTCAAGCAACTGCTCAATCGCAGCGAAGTAACTGCGCCGGCGATCCTGTGGCTGCATTGAATTGACCGGATTTCCATCCATGTCGATCCCCAATAGTGACGCGAGCGCACCGTGGACCTCACTGGTATCGCAATCATTCTCCCGCAGAAATCGCCCCAGCTTACTCGACGCACGACTCCCATCGCCCGAACCATCCAGTTTCAGCACATGCTGAAGATAGCTAATGACCGGAAAGAGCGCAGAATTCTGATGAAGCTGCGAGCATTGCAGGTTTATGCGAGCTGCGGATGCCATCTTGTCTAATTGCGTGCATTCGAAGATCAGCCTCGTTTTCCCTACACCTGCCTCGCCCTTAACCAGGATGCATTGATGATTTTTGCTCGCGCTCCAAGTCTGGTAGATGCTGGCAAGTTCCTGCTCACGCCCAACAAACGGGGTCAAACGGCTGTTCCGCGGTATCTGATAGAGAAGCAATGTATCTACTGGCTCGCCAAGCTTGTATGCAGCGACCCTGCCCTCAATACCTTTGAGCTGTTTATCACCTAGCTTGTTTGACTTGAATGAAGCGAGCGTAAGTTCCCGTGTTACTGGACACAGGACGATCTCACCCGGCTCAGCCAGGGATTGAAGCCTCGCCGCCAGGTTCGGCGCCAGACCAACAGCATTCTCCTGCAGAAAATCCTGCTCAAACTCGGCTCCGACGACGACCTCTCCCGTAGCAATCCCCGTGCGACAACGAAGAGGGTATTTACTGTCGGACAGCTCGTTGGCCCGCGTCAGCTCCTGATTGATTTCCCTTACCGCGAAGGCCGCTCTTATTGCACTCTTTTCCTGGCCCACTGGATAGCCGAAATACGCAATCACCGCATCGCCACGGTATTGGTAGATGTATCCGTTGTATTTTTCTATCGCTGACTTGCAAGTAGAACGAAAGGTTTGCAGGCTGTATCGGAATTCCTCGGGGTCCGCTGATTCGCTCATTGGAGTTGAGTCAACAAGATCAAGTATTACCACAGTTAATTGACGTCTGCTCGGACTTGCAGCGGACGTCATGGCGCACACTTCGAGGATTCTTTTTCTATCGCCGAGGGGAATGGACAGCTCTTTCAGATCAGCGTCCGTAAGCATATGCAGAATATCGCAGCCGATTGCGTTCGCTTCAAATTGCTCCGCGTATTTTTCGAGGTGATAGGTTTTTAACCAATCGGCTATTTCTGACATGGTTCAGTACCCAGCAGGAAAGCCCAACCGCTTTTTGGCTTAGCCCAACGGGTTTTTGGCTTAGCCCAACGGCTTTTTGGCTTAGATAGACGCGTAATTGACAGGGATTCAAGGAGATAATAAATGTCGTGATAAGTCAATGTGTATAAAAATACACGGCTCCCTTTGAAACGAGGGATATACACTCAGCCGACAGCTCCAAGGACTCCGGCAATATGTATAGCCCTATCTCATGCATTGGCTCTCCAGGCTACACAGGGAAGCTGAACTCAATCTATATCGGTGCTGCTCTGGAAGATAGGTACAAAGCCCTCAGTGACATTTACAGCCTGTGCCGGACCAATCGCAAGTTTTCTCTCAATGCTTTTCGTCTTAATGACATGGCGCCCAAAGGCTTTAATTGGGCACAAAATACACAAGGGAATGTCGATCGCGCGGACAGCGCACTACTGTATCTGTCTGCAAACTATCTGAAGTCTCCGTACTGCATCCAGGAACTCAACATCGTCTCAAGCTCTGGAATACCGATGGTTGTTGTCTCATTTGAGGAATGCAAGCTTCCAGATTGGTCAAAGAACATGACGCGAAAAAGCTGGATTGTACAGCGCCACTCGACACCGACTCCGACTTATTACGACAGGCTCTCACAAGCACTCTCAGAAACCACGATGAACTGACTCAAGCGACGCCACTTGATTTTGCGGTTCCCCGACAGGAGCACTACCAGCTTCAAAAATTCGTCCTGCCAATAAGGAGAAATCCGGGAAGTGTGGTGTGGGCGTGAACAGGTATTGCACTGTCCCGGGACTGACCAGGCTAACTATACCAATTGGCCAACTGCCGCACCTCTCCGGACTGGAATCTGGCCCGGACCCCTGGAGCCTGGTACCACGCTCGAAGAATACGACACTGCAGTGAACTCCACACCAGAATCGGTCTATTTTCCCCGAAAATACGCGTTGTCCTTCTAACGGGACCTTGTGATCCAGACTACCCGGTGCAAGCGATCAGGGACCCAAAAAGGATGCCCTTCGCCCGTTTTGCACGCTGTTCCCCAGGATTTCATGAATTTCCATGCCAGAACCGAGATTTTGCGCTTTTATTGGCCATTTTCCTGCGCTTTTCTCCATTACCCCCTCTATCTTCGAGGTGAAATCCTGTATCATACGGCACCATTTTTTCACCCATCCAGATAGCTAACCTTTGAGCAGCAAAATGACTGATTTATCACTATATAGAAACATAGGTATTTTCGCCCACGTTGACGCCGGTAAGACCACGACTACTGAGCGTATCCTGAAGCTGACCGGTAAGATCCACAAGACCGGTGAGGTGCATGACGGCGAATCCACAACGGATTTCATGGATCAGGAGAAAGAGCGCGGAATCACTATTCAGTCTGCAGCGACTACCTGTTTCTGGAAAGATCACCGTCTCAACATCATCGATACTCCGGGACACGTGGACTTCACCGTTGAAGTGTATCGTTCCCTTAAAGTTCTGGATGGTGGCGTCGGCGTGTTCTGTGGGTCTGGCGGCGTAGAACCCCAGTCTGAGACCAACTGGCGTTATGCGAATGACTCAGAAGTATCCCGCATCATCTTCGTTAACAAGCTGGATCGCGTAGGCGCGAATTTCCTGAGGGTTGTTGAACAGGTAAAAGACATCCTGGGCGCAAACCCCCTGGTGATGGTTCTGCCAATTGGTATCGAGGACGATTTCATCGGTGTTGTCGACCTCCTCACTCGCAAATCACATATCTGGCCCGATCCCGGCAATCCTGAGAAATTCGAGATTGGCGATGTCCCAGAAGACATGGTGGACCTGGTTGAAGAGTGGCGCGAAAAGCTGATCGAGACAGCCGTTGAGCAGGATGATGACTTGATGGAATCCTATCTGGAAGGTGAAGAGCCATCTATAGATGACATCAAGCGCTGCATCCGCAAGGGCACTATTTCCCTGGACTTCTTCCCGACTTACTGCGGATCTGCATTCAAGGACAAGGGTGTGCAATTGGTGTTGGATGCCGTCGTGGATTTTCTGCCCGACCCAACCCAGGTTGACCCACAGGAGCTGACCGATGAACTGGGCGAGCCCACTGGCGAAGTCGCCAAGGTGGATGCCAGCGAGCCTTTCCGCGCACTGGCCTTCAAGATCATGGATGACCGATTCGGGGCCCTTACCTTCGTTCGTGTTTATTCCGGCAAGGTAAGCAAAGGCGATACGATTTTGAACTCGTTCACCGGCAAGACTGAACGAGTGGGTCGCATGGTAGAGATGCACGCGAATGACCGAAATGAAATCGAGAGCGCGCAAGCGGGTGACATTTTTGCCATCGTCGGTATGAAGAATGTGCAGACCGGTCATACACTCTGTAGCCCAAATCATCCTTGCACACTGGAACCTATGGTCTTCCCTGATCCTGTGATTTCCATCGCGGTAGCACCGAAGGACAAGAGCAGTGTCGAGAAGATGAGTATCGCGATTGGCAAGATGGTCGCGGAAGATCCCTCATTCCAGGTTGAGACTGACGAAGATTCCGGCGAAACCATCCTCAAGGGCATGGGTGAGCTGCACCTCGATATCAAGGTGGATATCCTCAAGCGTACTTACGGTGTTGAACTGGAAGTGGGCGCACCCCAGGTAGCCTACCGCGAAACTATTACCCAGCTTGTTGAAGACAGCTACACGCACAAGAAGCAGTCTGGTGGTTCTGGACAGTTCGGTAAGGTCGACTATCGCATCAAGCCGGGCGAGCCTGGCAGCGGTTTCGCGTTCACCTCAACGGTTGTGGGTGGTAACGTACCGAAGGAATTCTTCCCGGCTATCGAGAAGGGCTTCGAAGGTATGATGGAACACGGCCCAATCGCCGGCTTCCCGGTACTGGACGTTGAGATTGAGCTGTTTGATGGTGCTTTCCACTCAGTGGACTCCTCGGCTGTGGCATTCGAACTGGCCGCACGAGGCGCTTACCGTCAATCCATGCCGAAGGCTGCACCGCAGCTAATCGAGCCAATCATGAAGGTCGATGTATTCACTCCTGAAGATCACGTGGGTGATGTAATCGGTGACCTGAACCGCCGCCGAGGCATGATCAAAGACCAGATGGCCGGACCGACCGGCGTTCGCATCAAAGCGGATGTACCGCTGGCAGAAATGTTTGGCTATATCGGCAGTCTGCGAACCATGACTTCTGGTCGCGGCCAGTTCTCCATGGAGTTCTCACACTATCTGCCATGCCCGCAGACAGTGTCTGACGCTGTGGTTGCTGCTGAAAAAGAAAGACAGGAAAAGAAAGCTAAAGGCTAAACCTGAGCGCTTTTATATAAAGGCCCCGATAGAGCAATCTATCGGGGCCTTTTTTTTCACAGCTACTGCAAAACTACCTCAATCGTATTGGACATCTTAGCTTGCCGAGCAAGGATACTGTTGTGCTCGAATCGACTCGCTAAAGCCTTAAGATTGTTTGCAAATAGAAATACTGACTGTTGCCCTTGTCTACCAGATCCATATAAGGGCCGGCGTTAATCAGCACATAGCCACCATCGACTGTTAACTTGTTGTCGTACAAGTGCCAGCGTACACGGGTTTCCAACTGATCGCCCAGATGGGTTTCGCCTAAGCCGCCCGGGTGCCGATAGCGAGTAGTACGCCAGCCCTGAGCTTCTTCAGCCAGCGAAGGCCTCTGCCAGCGCACATAAGCATCCACGTTGCTTGCAGGTTGCAGGTTTAGCATTAGCCCGGGAGATTTTGTGTTCACACGTTGAAACGCACGATATAGACCGGTTGGGCCAAAATCAGGCCGTGGCACGCCAAACAGGTGGTCGAGTTCATTGGATTCGTTATCCAGGGGATCTTTGTCACCGCTTCCGTAGTGGTAGATAAAGCTCAAGCGCGGCCGCCAGGCTGCCTCGAAACTGTAGCCCACACTAAAGTGCAAATACCGCGCCTTGTGATCCAGGGGTGTCGATACCGCATCCAGTGCCGGAGCATCGCCGAATTGATACATGGCTTCCGAATCGTAGTGCCATTGGCCCACAGCCGGATTTCGGAACAAGCGTACACCGGCACTCAGCACATCAAATCGCTGATTGGCTGGCCGATCTCGCCGCTCGTCGGCGCCAAGAAGGTAAAGCTGCAACAAATCTGATTGCGCAGTCACCTGGGTTGTAAAATAGGCGCCCCAGAAGATGTCCTTTGATTGCTTGTCCAGCTTGGGTTTGTTGTCGATCCAATCCCCGGAAACCAGCCGCCGGGTCGGTCGTGTGTAGAACAGGTCTAGCGAGGTGTTGCCGTTCTCTAATCCGGCGTGGATGCCGGCGAATGAGTTGATGGTATTGCGAAACCGATTGCGGGCAACGAAACGGCGACTGCCCTGATCCATGGTGAAGCGACCTATCTTGATAAAACCCTTGTCGTTTTCACTGAAGACGCCTGACACGGGAATGTTCACGTTAGCCTGCAGTATATCCAGGGGATTGGTGAAAAAGTGATCCAGAGGTGAATCTTCATCGGTGAAATAGGTGCGCATATCGGCAATTTCAGTTTCTATCGAGAAGCTATCGAAATCTGCGTTCACCGTGAGTGCATTGCGCCACTCAAAACCCTGATCGTCTCCGTCGAGGCCCGCCCTGAATTGTCCATCCAGCACCTGCATGCGACTTTGTTGTTCGAAGCTGAACGATAGCCAGTCGGGAAGGCCCGCCGCGCCATTTTGCGCGTGCGCAGGCTGAGAGAGTGTCACCAGTAGACTCGCGCAAAGCAGGGCTAACCTGCACCGTGACTCTACCCAGATACTGCTGTACAACATAAGGAATGCTCCATTTTCTTTTTTATCTTCATCCACTTTCGGTCAACCGTTCCTTCGTCCGAATTTGCTGGCTCAATGTCCTGCTATCCAGGGACTGAGACTGACAGGCTCATCACTGGCAGGTCATCTGCTGCAATAAGGTGGTATTTGGTGAGCACTGCTTCTCACGGTGTCACCTGCTTTTCGCTACGTCGGTGCGGTTGCCACTTCTCTCATAGCGCGTATTTCAGTGCTTTTCTCTCAGCTATTTCAAAAGACCAGATCGATGCGTGCTTGAGCGCAAGGGCGCTGCCTTCCGAATCCTAGCGAAACCCGGAACCAAGTAGCGACAATTCAAAATCTGCCAATGCCGCCTCCGCCAGCACGCGCTCTTCAATAAGGCGCTCATACTCCACTTCCAACTCGCCGCGAATTTCGGATAACTCGCGCATGTCCGCCAGAAGCGCAGCACGTTCCGCGGCGGTGGTTTCGTCCAGGATGATAATGGATTCAATTTCAGCAACGTCGGCATCGATTGCTTCCACATCGCTATTATTGGCTTCCAGGCTTGCGATAATCCCGTTTAGGGTACTCCGCAAAACAAACAATTCACTGCCAAGCCGGTAAGCATCGAGGAAGTCCGGTTCGAGCTGTGCGTTACAGACTCCGTTATAACTTCCACCAGCCTGCCCTACCTGGAACCCTCTTTGTGGCTGGCAGTATTCCACCAGCCCCCGCTCCCTTCCAGCTTGCCATGCCTCGAAATCAGGGGTGATGCCGAAGTCGGCGCAGGTGCGGCGGTAGTCACCAAACCGGTCGCTGCTGCGACCATCGGCCCCGTCTTCATAGCCGACCGCGGTCCAGTCGGAATAGACGCATTCTTCTTCGGTCATCACCGTGCAGTTGGACAGCAGCACCAGGATTAGTCCGAAAGCGAGTAGTGAGTTCTTTTTCAAAGTAGTGCTGCTCCTGAGCAATGAGAAAAACGCGGTACACCGGTAATGTTATCACTTAACCGAAATTTCGGGGCAAAACGTATGCGGATCAGTTTTTCCCACCAGGAATATGAACCAATACCCCTGATTGAGCCTGAAAACTGCAGAAGTTCAATAGCGAAAAGGCCCGCTGCTCGTTGCTTATCCTGTGCCATAATGTGGCTGTGCAAGACGGACTGCAGTCTTATATGCGCGTCTGGAATTCTCAGGGAGACAACCGTGGAGCAAACCGAAACCAAAGGCACCGTCGCAACCAACCGAAACCGCCTGTTCGCAGCGATCAGTGTTGTGCTCGGCGTACTGCTTGCGCTGGGAATCGCCGAGTGGGGACTGGGAGTGTACTTTCAACGCATCCAGAGTCAGTCCATGGAGCCCGGCTTCATGCGTTATCACCCCCAGTTCGGATGGAGCCTCAGTCCAGGCTGGACTGGTCAGCATAGTCACTATGACTATCAGGCGACCTATCACCTGGGTCTGGATGGATTCCGCCTCCAACCGTCTGTTGAGAATTCTACTTCCGGTGATTTCGCTGACGTTGCAGTGCTCGGAGACAGTTTCACATTTGGATTGGGCGTAGAGGACGACGAGACTTTTACGTCAGTGCTCAACAGGCGGGGCATTGCGGCATTCAAGAACTACGGCGTCCCCGGGACCAGCACCGATCAGCACCTCTTGCTGTTGAATCAGATAGTCCGCAACGACCCTCCTGACGCAGCACTGCTAATCATCTATTTACCTAACGATATTCTGGACAACACGCTGGAGTATCCCCTGCAAGCCGATCAAGCAAAGCCGCTGTTTACGGTTAATGGGGGACGACTTGAATTGGGCAATGTGCCAGTGCCTCGTGCAGCCAAGCCCGCTATGCTGCGATCAACAACCATGGGTTCAATAGTTCTCAATGGAATCGATATCGAACAGGGCCCGCTTTCCGGCACACAGATTGGCCGTATGATTGAAACTGTTGTGGGTAGCAGGGCCTATGACCCGGCAGAACTTCGCCCCGTGCTGGCACGAAATCTGGAGCCCGCCCTGGAATTGTTCTCTGCCTTGTTAAGAGAGATGGCTAGTGTTGCCAGCGGCAGCCAGACTAGACTGACCATCGCTCTCCTGCCAGGCCGCGATGCCGTGGTTAACAACGCCGGAATCTCACATCACTATCAGGATTATATGCGAGAGGAGATCCTGGGATTGGCTGCCGGGCTCGACGTCGATGCGATTGACCTGATGACTGAAATCGCGGCGCAATCTGTCGGGGAGATCCAATCCTTGTTCTTCCCCAATGATGGGCACCTCACACCACAAGGTCACCGATTCATTGCGGAATCGATTGCCCGACACTTCAACCCCTAGTTGGCGGCACAAATTTTCAGGCAAAAAAAAGCGGCCAATGTGGCCGCTTTTTCAGCTTACTCAATTTGAAATCAGGCAGTGCGCTTGCGTCTGCGGTTCGCCCAACCCATGCCGAACAGGCTCATCATCATCAAACCAAGAATTGAAGGTTCGGAGACTGAAGTCAGTGTGCCACTGCCATTGATGAAATCGTTACCGCAGTTCATCGTCCAGTGAACATCCAGGTCAGAACCGAGGCCAAGACCACCGATATCGAAAGATACAGTGCGCCAGTAGCTCAGTTCACCGCCAGTTACACCGCTGCCAAATGAATTATCAGTCAGGGACGCGACTATCGCACCACCATCAATAGCAAACGGGCTCGCTATGGAGTGACCACTGTAGACATCAGAATTCCAGCTGCTTACCGAGTAAAAACCTGCACTGTCGATGCCAGTGCCAGTACCCATATCCACCAGATCAAGCTGGTAGTCTTTGGTCAAGAGTCCAAAGTCGACACCGTATTCATAGGTACCGGAATCACCATCGAAAGACAGAGCCAAATCGCCGCCATAGTAGTGCTTGGGATTGACGCTATGATAGACATATCCTGTTTCCAGGTTGAAACCAGCCTGCAGGCCGATGCTCAGGGTGTTGCCATCTTGCTTGTAGTACAGGTACTCAGCATCGAAGGGCTGTCCACCGGCACCAGGGCCGATCTGGCCATCTTCACCAGCGGTGGTAAGGGTCATTGCAGTCCAGCCATTACCTGGGTCGGTAAAGATGCTGAATGGTGCACCAATTGGACCCGCATAAGCGGCGGGGACTGATGCCATGCTCGCAATCAATAAGCCCGCGCTTGCTACTAATTTGCGATTTAGTGACTTATTCATGATCTTTGATTCCTAGTTTTGATTCTGATGCCAGGCGACCTTGGTCAGTGGCAATGTAAAACTCTTTAAAAGTTATTGCTGATAATGCAAATAGGGGGCCAACTCTGTATTTGTTATACAAAACAACAAGATAGAAAATTCCAGGTTTGTAGGAAAATGCGCTTCTGTAAAATATTCTGACAGAATTCGCGGTTGCGGGGGATGAGGGTAAGAATTGTGAACACCCCGAAACAAGGGGGCACAAACCAAGCAATACAGCCGCCTAAAACAGGGTCCTAAAACAGGGTATAGATGAATGGTGCAGCAGAAGTACCGCCCAGAATCAGCAATCCCCCAACCAGCAGAAGGACAATCAGGATGGGAGCCAACCACCATTTCCGGTTATGCCGAAGGAAAGCCCAAAACTCGCTGAGCAGGCCACTCTGGGACTGCGCCGCTTGCTCGCTGAAATCGCTACTGTCCTTGGCGTCAGAGCGCTGAGAATCTCCTGTCATTCTTTGATAATCCTAAAACTGGCGAAAATAGCGCGCCGGGGTATCCGGGTCCTGATGAGCCGACCAATAACTCTCGGCATCCCGATCCACTGACTTGCTCAGAGGATCTTTGCCAACTGCACGCAGCAACAAGCCAGTCGGTAGCAGTATGCCAAAATAAATCACTCCCATCAGAATGTGCGATATCAACCAGCCAATGGGAAACGCCAGACACATCCAGATCACGTAAACTGGCTTCAAGGCCCTCGGAACTATCAGACCCAGCAGGCCTCCAACGCACGCCACGCCGCCCAGCATGAGGGGTATCCAGGAAGCATTGCCCTGAACATAGAACCAGGCACTCAGCCCCCCGAAAAATAACAGCCATAATGCCCCGAATGACCGCAGTTCTTTCGGATCGGGATGCCATTTGATTTCGATCATAGCCATCAGTGAATCTGCCGCGCCTAGTCCAATTGGAATTGGGAAACGTATGCCTGCTGTTTATTGTACGGCAGAGAGGGTTGGTCCTCACGCCGTAATACCATCTGGTCCAGTACCAGAATGTCCATCTCCGTTGCCTGGAAACAACGATAGGCGTCTTCGGGAGTACAGACAATCGGTTCGCCGCGGACATTAAAACTCGTATTGATCAGGACCGGACACCCGGTCCGCCTGGCAAAACTTTCCAGCAATTGGCGGAAGCGCCCGTGGCGCTCTGCATCCACGGTTTGTACACGCGCCGAATAATCGACATGAGTTACTGCGGCCACTTCTGACCGCTTCAACTTAAGGCGATCGAGGCCCCTGAGACCAGCTTCCTGATCGTCTGGCTCAATGCGTTTGGATTCACGCACGGGTGCCACGAGTAACATATAGGGGCTACTCTCGTCCGGCTCTACCAGAAAGTATTCGCTCGCCATTTCCGATAACACCGATGGGGCAAAAGGTCGGAATGATTCTCTATATTTTATTTTGAGATTCATGCGAGTCTGCATTTCAGGATCACGCGGATCACCCAGAATACTGCGCGCACCGAGAGCACGTGGGCCAAACTCCATCCGCCCCTGAAACCAACCCACCACCTTGCCCGAATCCAGTTCAGCGGCCACCGTGTCACAAAGCTCGTTTTCGCTTTCATAAAGCCTGTAGTTGGCGCCTTTTTCATCGAGGAATTGTTGTACTTCCGTTTGCTTGAAGCTCGGCCCCAAGAGTGAACCATGCTGGACATCAGTTTCCTGGGCGACACGCTCTCCCCCGAGTAGTTGATACCAGGTAAACAGGGCAGCACCTAGCGCACCGCCGGCATCACCTGCCGAGGGTTGAATCCAGATCTTTTCGAATGGGCCCTCGCGCAGGATGCGCCCATTTGCCACGCAGTTGAGAGCGACGCCTCCCGCCAAACAGAGATTGGCTAAGCCAGTCAATTTGTGAGCGTGATGTGCCATCCGCAACAGGATTTCTTCCGTGACTGCCTGAATTGATGCGGCAATATCCATTTCTCTTTCGCCCAGCGGGGATTCTGGCTGGCGCGGCGGTCCACCAAACAGGCGCTCGAACTTGCTGGATGTCATGGTCAGGCCCTGGCAATAGTTGAAGTACGACATATCCATTCTGAACGAGCCATCAGCTTTTACATCCAACAGGTTTTGCATTATCAGTTCGACGTATCGGGGCTGACCATAGGGCGCCAGTCCCATTAATTTGTACTCGCCGGAGTTCACCCTGAACCCACAATAGTAGGTGAATGCGGAATACAGCAGACCCAGTGAATGCGGAAATCTGAGCTCGTGACTGATGCTGATTTTGTTGCCTCGTCCCGCCCCGATACTGGCTGTCGCCCATTCACCCACGCCATCCACGGTGAGAATCGCGGCTTTATCAAACGGAGAAGGGAAAAATGCGCTGGCAGCATGTGATTCATGGTGTTCGGTGAACACGATGCGTCGAGTGTAGGCCTTGCCCAGCCCCTGCCTGATTTCTCTCGTCAGAAAAAGCTTCTGTCGTAGCCATTGAGGCATCGCCTTGAGGAAAGAAGGAAATCCTTGTGGGGCATAGCTCAGATAGGTCTCAAGCAGTCTCTCGAATTTGAGCAGGGGCTTCTCGTAGAAAACCACGTGGTCGAGATCTTCCGGCTTCAATCCCGCATGCTCAAGACAGAACTGAATAGCATGCTGTGGAAACCGCTGGTCATGCTTCTGCCGGGTAAAGCGTTCTTCCTGTGCCGCTGCAACTATGTCGCCATCGACCACGAGCGCTGCTGCGGAGTCATGGTAGAACGCAGAGATTCCCAGGATGGCCTTTGACAAACAGTCTTACCTCATTAGTTCAGAAAGGTTGGAAATTTTAGGCAACGCGTTGGGCGCTTGTTCTTAAGCCCGGTTCAGGCCAGGAGTGATACTGCCTGAATACAAATGCCAATAGCTGCCTGAAAGGTATCCCCGCCACACAGTACTGTCCAGTGCCAGCATTGTATTCGATGGGCGCAGTCACATGTGCAGGAAATGCGTTCTCGCCAGCACAGGCACTAGTCCGGCTGTTAGTGGAAGCGGGTTTGGGAAAGGAGAGCAGCAACACTGAGCGACGCGCTCAACCTAATGATCACAAACCTTAACCACAGCCTGGATCATAAAGTTGAGCGCCCCAATCACTTGGCTGCAAAGCGAACAGTACGCGAAACCATGGCACGCCACATCCAAGGCTAAATCTGCCGGATTGTAAGCTCAACACGATCCAGTTAAGCAGCGACGACAGCCGAACCATCAAAAGACAAGTGGGCATTGTTACCCTGTCGCCGTGACTGAATGGAACACAAGACGAGCAGACCTATCAGCAACATGGGTACAGATGCAGGCTCATAGACTGTCGCTGTGGGACCAGGCAGTCCATTCAAATAGGCAGCGATATCATCCATTACCGCTATTCCATCTGTGAATTCGTCTACCAGATACGTGAAATCACTTGTTGGGTTGCTGGCATATAACTCGAGTGTGCTCATATCGATCGACGTGCCAAATCCTACTGAAAACAGCAGCGCACCTGAACTCTTCAAACTCAACGCTTCCGCAATCGCGAAATTGATTGGGCCGGGGCCACCAGTTGGCTCATTGGCCTGACCATCCGTCATGAGGATTACGACTTCTTGTACGCTCCCTCCCCGACCATTGCTTGCCAGTTCCCCCGCTGCCGCAGCAAATGCACCACCATGATTAGTCTGTCCATACAACTGAAAGCTATTGGACAAAGCATTGTTCAGCGCGGTTCCGCTGCCGCTCAAGCCAATTTCAGTCTGCACCAAAGTCGCAAACTGTATCAGGCTGAATTGGGTATCACTGGCACCAATGGTAAAACTGTCAAATAGATGCGCTACCACTGCTTTCTGTTCGAGATAGTCTGGATCTGTCAGAGAACCTGAACTGTCCATCAATACGACAATGTCCAACATGGGTGCCGCTTTTAAAGATGGGGTTAACACGAGCGTGAACATTAGCAGGCACACAGCTCGCCCTATGGTAATACTTCGCATGTAGCGATCTCCTTTAAGTAAAGTGTCACGAATGACAGACACTGAATTAAACCAGATTTAGCCAGATCGCTGTAAGTACTTTGGATTACGGATTTGAAGGTTTTACTGGGCTGTAGTCGCCAACTATTGCGCTGATCTGTTCGATGAGGCAGGCGGGCGAAAACGGTTTTCTGATTAACGCGAGATTGGCTGGTCTCAAACCCAGCGATTCCAGTTTGTCATCGGTGTAGCCTGACATGAACAGAGTCGGCACATCAATGCGCTCCTTTTCCATCTGCTGCACCAACTGGGGACCAGTCATGCGCCCCATGACCACGTCGGATATCACCAGGTCTGGTTTGGTTTGGCGCAATATTTCCAGGGCATCGACACCATTGCTTGCTTCCAGAACTCTGTAGCCTTCTTGCCGCAAAGCCTGCGCAATCAATTCTGCAACCTGATCATCATCTTCCACCACCAGAACCGTGCCCTGATGGCCAGATGATTCATGTTGTGAATTCAGTTCGGGTTCTTGCAAAGCGACATTGTCTTCGGCCTGCTCTGAAGTGATCGGAAAATACACAGACACGCAGGTACCAAGAGAATGCTCACTGCTAATCTCAATTTGTCCGCCTGCTTTTTTGACTAGCTCATAAACCGTTGACAACCCCAGGCCGGTGCCGGTGCCCAACTGCTTGGTAGTGAAGAAGGGAACAAAAACCTGTTGCAGAGTAGCGTCATCCATTCCAACACCGTTGTCAGACAGAGATAACAAGGCAAAATCATGGCTTTCCCTTCGGGCAGCACTCACCTCAATCAAGACATCCCCACCCTGTGGCAGGGCATCCCGGGCATTCGAAGCAAGGTTCAAGACGATCTGCTCGACCTCTCCCGGATCAGTTTTAATCAGCAACACGTCGTCCGCTGGCTCGAATACGACGCTGATGTCTTCTCCTATAAGCTTGCCCACCGGGTCCAGAAAATTCGCCACAGTGTCACTCAGATTCAATACAACGGGCTGCCTGATGTCTTTACGGCTGAAGGCGAGCAACTTCTTCACCAGCGTGGACGCACGATTCGCCGCCCGGTTAATGTCCTGTGTCCACTTGTAGAGTTTCGGTTGGTCCGATAACGCACTTGCCAGCATATCTGCATAGCCCATTATTGGCATCAGCGCATTGTTGAAATCGTGTGCGATGCCACCAGCCAGTTTGCCAATCGCCTCCATCTTCTGAGCGTGGCGCAACTCATTTTCAAGTTTCTTCCTCTCGGAAATATCGCGCCAAACCGTGTGCAGGTCGTAGCCTCTTTCTGAAGGAATGGCGGTGAGCAATACCTCGACGGGAAACACTTCACCGTCGGCTTTGATGTGATCCCATTCGAATCGATGGCTCCCCTGCTCGATGGCGATGGCCATCATTTCGTTGGCTTTTTCGAAAGATAGCCTGCCGTCAGGTTGGAACTCGGGAGAGAGTTCAGACGGGTGAGTTTGTAATAAGGTGCGCTTGTCGGAGTATCGCAATAACTCCACGACTGCGTTATTGCAATCCACAAACTTGCCGTCTTCGATAATCAGAATGGCATCTGCGGAATTTTCAAACAGGATGCGATAGCGGTCAGCGTCAACTGAGGGTATCTGAATTGGCGATAGTGAGCGCGAAGTCATCGATAGGAGGCCACTAGAAGCCTTTTTCGAGCGAGAATTTTGCTCAAAGTATAGGATACTCTGCCCTGTTTGCAATGAAGGGGAATCAGGATTGGAAGGCGTTTATTTGTATTAGTGGGCACATTTGCATAGGGATACGTAGTTGCACCATCTATACCTTGCCCATTCTTGCGAGGCGTTGAACCAGCAGCCCATCCGTCAGCTTGCAAAACCAATATTCATTGCAAAGAAACTCGACAACCACACTGCAATACAGATTCTTGCTCCAACCATAAAATGCTGCATATTCAGAGACTTACGCGAATCAAAGCAATGACTGCGGTGATTGGTGTAAATATACCTGACACCTTTCCCAGTGCGCGATCTCTAAGTCATTGTTTTTAATAGATAAAAGTCTTGGTGTGGTTCTTGCTGCAATTTAGAGAATATTCAGTGACACACGACATGGAGTAACTATGAAAACATTGAGCAAGTGGGCTTCCGGACTCTTATTAGCCTGTCTCGTCGCGCTTCCTGCAAGTGCAGGAACGATACTGGACCCGACCGTGGGTTTCACTTTGCGTGGCAACACAGGAGAGACCGGTGGCGCAATAGGAATCGATGACACCTGGAACAACGGCGGGTTTCAGGGCTTTGTAACCAGTGTTTTCAGTCAAACAGACCATACACAGTTTGAATTTGATATGTCCGGCGTCGCAGGCCCTGCAACCAGCGCCACGCTGATCTGGACTTTGGAGGGTGGATCTGCATCGGACACCATGTTCATCGACAGTTACGCAGCTGACGGTGTTGCCTCGCTTTCTGATTGGGTGAACGGTCAGGTAGGCGCTGTGGGAACGGACAACGCGGCGGTCGGAACGCACTCCCTCGACATCACCAGTCTGTTCAACGCCAGCCTCGGGCTCGACCATTTGGGTATCAGCTTCTCCATTGACGCACACCCCAGTCAGGCGTTTTTCATTTTTGACAATATAAATTCCGCGCAGATCTCCTATGAATCGGCTTCCGTTCCTGAGCCAGGTGTATTGTCATTGCTGGTATTCGGCCTGCTGGGGATGACGCGGGCTCGCAATCGCAAAATGGTTTAAACCAGAAGAACATTTTTGTTTTCGGTTAAGGAAACCCCGCTTCGTGCGGGGTTTTTTTTGACAATCTCGGGTCAAGAATATCGGCGCTGCCCAGCGTAGTCGCCGATAGCAAAAGCGACAAGCCGAGCTTGCTTTCAATCTGAATCTTCAGACCCTAAACTACTGTTGCGTGCCACCTGGCTTGAATCTCTTCCGACTCAACAACCCAATGAGTATTTAGGTCATCAAGTGCCATGTGCACCTTACTCGTTATATAGCAATACGACCATGTCCCATCTCTCTACACGCTTCCTGCTGCGATCCTTGCTCTGTCTGGCAATACTGCTATCAGCCGAGTCCCAGGCCGATGTCGTGACACCAATTTCCAGAGTGCAGGAATATATTACGATCTGGGATGCACCTGGCGGCAACAAGCTTGGCGAGTTGCGTGTTGGGCAGTATCTGGAATTCCTTAATACGGTCGATGCCTATCACGAGGTTGCGCTTGGCAACGGAGCAAGCGGCTATGTGTTGCGTGACTGGAGCACCGTTCTCTCGTTGGCGGCACAACCCGCAGCGGCGACCGGCCAGCTTGCAATACATTTTCTGGACACCGAACGGGGAGGATCGACTCTGGTGGTCTGTCCGAACGGTTCAAGTATTTTCATTGATGCAGGTGCAGAGCAATCAGTTCACGCCTCATTACTGCGCGATTACTTACAGGATAGCCTGGGAGGCAGTCGACATATCGATCGACTCCTGCTCACTCAAAGTGCGCCGGGTGATGTCACAGCATTAAAAGAACAGTTGCGCGGTTTTTCGGTTGGTAAGACTTTCTATCTTGGAACGCCTGCCAAGCAGTTTGTCAGCCATCTGAAGGATTCGCGTGGTCTGCTCGCATTCGCCTCAGCCACTTCATTACAGGCAACCGCCCATGATCCAGCGGATTCTCCTAATACCAACCTACGCTGTGGCGCCGCGGAAATCTTCATGCTCGCTGTCAATGTCTCTGACGATGGTTCGGGGGAAGCGAAGAACACCTTGTTATTGAAAATCCAGTATGGTGAGTTTGCAGCTATTCTCACGGTTGGGGAATCACGCAAACCGGAACGTGAGGCGCTGGAGCGCTTTGATGAGGGTTTTCTCAACGTCGATGTGTTGCAAGCGGTAACTCCCTGGCGCCTGGCAACGCCTACCGCGACGCGCTGGATCGACACACTGAAACCAGAAGCGGCAGTACTAAATGCAGGGTCAGTCGATTTTGACGGCCATCCCTGGGCTGCTGTTGTGACCTTGCTTGAAAACCATACGCTGATTGATCCTGGCAACGTGCACAGCATTACCACGGCGAGGGGCAACCCGGGTAATTTCTCTGTGATGACTGAAAGTCGTTATACAGAGCAGATCTACGCCACGCCCGACAGCGGTCATGTCGTCGTGATCTCAGATGGCAGGGAATACTGGATAGAAAGTGGGCGCCCCTGACTAAGGGTTTCGGGATTGAATCGACTATTCCCCTATTCAAACCCTGACTGAGCCTGCCCTTCTTTTTGCTGCACCCTGCGAATAATTCCAGTTCCATTGTGCACGAGCGCCGCTAACCTCATTTACCAAAATTACCAAATGACGTCATAAACACTTCTAGTGCCCAGCGATCCAAATTGCAGCATTCACGAGCAAGGAATGCCCATTCCCGGCCTCGCCGAACAACTGTTTTCGATCTCAGTCTAAGTTGTTTGATCAACCTTGATTCGGCAAACCAGAATAACGACCAGCTGCCTGGGCGTCTGAAGCATCAACAAATCCACCTCGCCGGTGAGAACCAGTAAGTAAGCAAGATATGCGTGGCTTACTCCGGAGATAGAGCTCAGGCGCAAGTGATTCTAGACCAATTAACTTCGGCTCTCTTTTCATAAAAGTGTCATCTTTCTTTACAGTGATTTTTACAGTTCTGAAAAAACTGGCGACATTTTTTACAGATACTAAAGCGCATAGACCTAACATATTGATAGATAAGAATAAAAATCCAGGTACGAAAATTGCCTCTAAATTCCTCAGGTCATCAACTAGCTAGAACTCAAATGATCTCAACCTTGAGCCAGGGAAACGGAACACGATGAAATTATCTATAAGAATATTACTAACAGGTTTGCTCACTCTGCTGCTGTCCAGCGTAAGTTATGCGGGTCCCCTGGGCTGGTCGATTTCCGGGCCGGGCACAGTAGGTGCAACTCAAAACGGATTAACCGACTGGGATCTGGATTACTACTTAAATCCAGCAGGCTATAGCCCTGTCACCTGGAACGTAGCTTCCACCGTAGTAGACCAGGCAGGTAATTATACATTTGACTGGAACTACTCAGGTTTCCATGCCTTTTTTGGTGTTACAGCATTTTTGAATACCAGCGACCTGACAACCTTGGTCAACGCAGGTCCTGCCAACTGCTGTACCGATCCATCAAATAGCTTCTCTTATTCTGGCACTTACACCTTTACCGGATTGAATGTTGGTGACGTGATCGGATTTAGCATGGGTGGAGGGAATTTCGATAGCAACAATCAACTTGGCGGAACGCTAAACCTCGTTCAGACATCAAGCGTCCCCGAACCGGAAAGTCTCTTGATCTTATCTCTTGGGCTTTTGTCTCTCGGTCTAAGGAGACGCGTTCAAGGTTAAACAAGCTGATTTATCAGATTCAAAAAACCCCGCACCAGCGGGGTTTTTTATGTGTGATGACTCAGAATCTCCATAAGAGGCTGGGCTTTCTGCTGTCTTGACCTGGTTACAATCCACGTGCCTATTCGAGTTTATACTCAGGCTTTCGACTCAGACGCTTTTCAGTTCAGCGGAAGTGATATCACTAGTCAACTTCAGTAACTTCGAAGGTCGAATCCGTGCCTTCAACTAATTGCATGATTGCAGAGATACCATAGTTAAATGGTGATGAAATAACATCTACTGTGGGTAAATTCAGGACGCCACTTTGGGAGTCATAGCTTGGCCGGATATTGCCACACCTGACTGAGGGGCCTTCGCAAAGCCTCAACGCCCAGGCAATTCCATCGGAATACAGTTGTAGCGCACGTTCGAATTCCATCAGGGTCATTTGCTCCTTGCGTGCCTCGGAGAGTTCATCCGGACTAAGCACGGCGCAGATTCGATTGCCGTTCGCGTCAGCCGGACAATTGAGCGTAGAAATAAAGCCAGTAGCCGTGCCGTTCTCGATGGCTATTGGCTGGGTAAATGCGGACAAGCGGTAAATCCCATCTGATTTCGACAAGGGTAGTAGCCATTCCTGCTCCAGTGCGAATTCAGTTACATACGGTATGCAAGCCAGTCCATCGCCGCCGTAGATACGAATAGTGCTTTCCTCGATCGTGCCACGCCACTGCCGAATAACCTCCCCTTCCATATACCTGGGGAAACCCTGCTCTCTATCCTCATAGCCCGTAACTCGAAAGCCTACTATATGATCTGTGTAACCGAGTTCTACTATTTGTAAGAGCGGCGATGGGGAATAGCTGCACGCATTGGCAAGCGATACAGGAAAAAGCGCAGCACATGCAAGGAACAACAAAGTGGTATTTTTCACGGTATTCACCTGATTAAGCATGTCGGGAATTGAGGTGTGAGAATTTACATGCATGGGTCCCGTCAAATCAGGGTAGTTCACCGGTTGCTAACGAGTCAACTCCTGGACCCGGCGTTTGTGACCCCACCAGGGACACTCCGAACCTGCTCTGTCCGTTGAGGTCAGCAGTGCCGGTCAGGTCGCCAATATCAGGCGCACCGCCGCAGAATCCAGCTTGCGGGAATTTATTACGGCCACGATTTCTATTTGTATATTTCAGGATGCAGAATGCATACAATCGCCAAGGAGCCTGCATCACTAAATGCAGCTGTTGACCACAACTCAGCAAGGGAACTAACCATGAGAGTAGTACTGAAAATATTTATGGTATTGGCAACTACAAGCCTGACCGGTCTTGTGCAGGGTAGTCCGATAACACTAACAACAGATTTTAGTTTTGAGAATTTTGAAGAATTCGGTACAGCGGGAATTCCATCACCCTTCTCATCTCTTGCTGGTACTTTTACCCTGACTTTCGATCCGACTGTTGAAGTAGTTGACGCCGACGTAACTTCTATCTCTTTTGATAACCCTTCTGTGCCCTTCAGTACGAGCGGTATACGCTTTACCAACACCTTGACTAATATATCTGGTTTAGACACATTCAACCTGGAAGTTTATTCCACCGACTTCCCCGTGCTCCTCGGCACCACGGATTTCCTGCTGCGGATGGCAGGATTGCAGTTTGTTGGCACTCCGGCCGCCTCTCAGTTTCTCTATTCGACAGCGGGTAATATCACGTTCTGGAGCAGCGGTGATGGCACGCTAAGTTCTGTGGTATCCGATCCTTTGGCAAGCGTTCCAGAACCGGGCCCTTTTGCACTGCTCGCGATCGGATTGCTGGGCTTGATTGTGCGGAAACGCGAAACACCCATTGCCGGATCAACGGCCTAGCCAGCACCACAAGCCGCCTCAAAAATGGGCAGGTCACT
This sequence comes from uncultured Pseudohongiella sp., assembly GCA_965227635.1. Lineage (GTDB taxonomy): Bacteria > Pseudomonadota > Gammaproteobacteria > Pseudomonadales > Pseudohongiellaceae > UBA9145. The sequence continues at coordinate 617,683 of OZ245763.1, forward strand.
TCTGCAGTTTAGGACGCTGAGAATCTTTTCAGTTAGCCGTATTTACGAACGGTCTTTATAGGTAAGCGATGTCAAGGTCGCTGGAAGAAGTGGAAACTTACTTAGGAAATACGCCAGAAACGTCAGATCAACGAAAGCACCGCCGGTCACGGTAAGCTCAATGTTTGCGAGTTCAGCAAACTGTTGAAGCGGCAACTGTATCAACCCATAAGTCAGCAACACTAATGAGCTTGAAGGGTGCTCCACCCGGTGAATCCATGACCAGAACAGAAAAGATAGACTGGCGAGTGCCTGGTGACAGTATGCATAGGCATGGGGATCAATCGCCACGATGATAATATCCAGCAACCTTGCCGTGACAATCACAACTATCACAGCATGAAGTGAATTCTCATCTAGCTTATCAAGTTCTTTTAGCGCGCCTATAAACAGCGCAGCGATAGACAAGTCCAGCGAAAGATAAGGTATCCACCAAACCGAATCTGGACCCAGGCTTAGCTCAAGAAAATAGTATCCACTCGTTGCGACCCAGAAAACGGACCAGGTTTGCCAGCGGAATATGTCGCTGGATTGTTTACGGGAACTGAGTATCCAGATCGCTCCGAGCAAGCTGATAACAAGATTTGCGAAGAATTGGACTTGAATAGATTCGCTTGCCGCGAGAAGCAATGTCTTAAATACATCCATTCTTTTTGATTTTCTTTTTGTAGTTTTAGATAGTCGCTTAAAGGAATCTGTATTCTTCACTAATTTTTGTCAGAGCAGCACCTCATCTCTCTGCATAGGATGAAGCAATACCAGAGCATGTCAATCAATTGACTGCACAGTACTGTAATGGAATACATCTGCAGAGTAGGTAATTTAACAGGGAATACTTAATCTGGCGAAGCAATCAGTTCTTGGCAGGATTGCCAAGCGCAAAGTTAAGAATCTTGTAACACAATTTGGCCGCCAGAAAATCGCAGGCATGCAACTCCTCCCGCGGAGCTAGTTCGACAACATCGGCGCCAACGATGTTAGCTATTTCCGCTGCTGCGCGAATAATATCCATTGCTTCTTCCCAATAGACGCCGCCCGGCTCGGGAGTGCCAGTAGCAGCCATAATACTGCTGTCGAAGCCGTCGAGATCGAAGGTCAGGTAGACCGGTCGACCCCGCAGTGGCTCAACGATGGACTGGGTATTCCACTGCTTCTTGTCCTTCGCCCAGTGTATGTGAATGCGATGGCGATTTGCGTCCAGGAAGCCGATCTCACTTGCCGAGATGTTGCGAATTCCAATTGACACCAGCGTATCGATGGGGTGATCCATGACCCGGCGCAGGGCTGCCGCGTGCGAAAAGTGTTCACCATCATAGCCATCACGCAGATCGGCGTGGGCATCGAAATGCAGTATGGCCAGATCGGGATAGCGCTTGATGAATGGGCGAATCGAACCGGCCGTGAGGCTGTGTTCACCGCCCAGTATAAGAGGAAACTTGTTTTGCTTTAGCAGAGCGTCGGTTGTAGCTTCCAGCAGGTCCAGTGCGGCAGGAATGTCCGAGGGAATCGCAGGGTAATCCAGAGTGGCAACGCCGTACTCCCGGTAGACTTCGCGCCAGAACTCCTCATCGAACAACTCCACCTGGTGCGAAGCTTCGACGATAGCCTGCGGGCCCCGGGCGGTGCCACCTCCGTAGCTCACAGACGCCTCCAGACCAAAGGGCACAATGACTGCCTGTGCCTGCTCTGTCGAGACCGTTTCGGCTTGCGCCAGGCCGAGGAAACCGACCTGGCTATCAAGGTAGTTCATTTCAGGCAAACAACTTGCTGAAATGACGTCGACTACGATCCTTCCAGTGCCCACGATGCCAGGCATCGCTAGCCAATAAAGGCAGCACGCTGGACGCTTCCGCGAAGACCATTTGCTCTTTGGCAATATCGACCTTGCCCCATGAACAGGCTTCTTTCAATGTAGAACTGGAGCAGGCACCATCACGGGAGTCCGCTACGGTTATCTGCACGGCATACTTGTGCATCTCTACTTCCTTGCCCAGAATTTCTGCACACACGACCGTATCCTGGGTGAAGTTCTTGGGCACTCCCCCACCGATCATCATCAAGCCGGTTGTGCCAGCCTCGATTTTGACCTGGGTCAGCTCCCTGAAATCCTTGATCGAGTCCAGAGTCATGTGCGCTTGAGGTGAACGTTCCTGATGCAGGACCAGGCCAAAACCGGCACTTGAATCGGTGAACGCGGGGCAGAAAATCGGCACATCATGACGATAGGCGGTCTCAATCAGACTCTCATGCTTGACCGCATGATCCACACACCAGCGGCCCATTTCACGGATAAACTCACGGGAAGAATAAGGTCGCGCCTCGAGACTGTCAGCAATTTCAGCAATAGCATGATCGCAGGCCTGCAGTTGCTCTTCGTCGATCAGCGTGTCATAGATGCGATCAATATAAAGGTCGCGCAAATCACGATCGTCCATATCAGGACTGCCGTGGTAGTGCTTGAAACCCAACGCCTCAAAGAAATCCATGTCGACGATCGTGGCGCCTGTAGCCACCACGGCATCTACCATGTTGTGTTCGATCAAATCACGGTAGAGTTGCATGCAGCCACCGGCCGAGGTTGAGCCTGCGATGGTGAGAATGATGCTGCAGGATTTGTCAGCAAGCATGTCATTGTAAATATCCGTTGCCCTCGCCAGGTCGCGCGAGGTGAAGGACATTTTGTCCATCGCATCAATGATCGGGCGCGCATCGAAAGAAGTGATGTCGATATGCTCAACTTCTCTCTGCAACAGCTCCTGCTTGCGATCTACTTCTGGTTTGACTTGAGTTTGGCTCATCGGCTCTCTCCCGGTTGCTGGTCGTGATCCCACTGTCGCAGGGGCGTGTTGGCGGCAACCAATTCCTGGGTCCTGGCGATACCATACATTGACAGTAACGGACCATCCTCCACTTCCACCAGTTCTTTCTGGTAGAAGCCATTGAACTCAGTACGTAGCTGCATGCTATAGGCTCCCAGACCGCCAATTTCGATGTAGTCGCCTTCCTGAATATCAGCAGGCAACAGGAAAGGCCCCGGCATGTAATCGGCACTGTCGCAAGTGGGCCCAAAGAAACTGAATTCCTGCAATTTGGCTGACAGGTGTTCTTGAGGTTTCAACACCTGGGTCGGATAAATAAACTGCGGCTGGCCAGCATCAAACAGGCCGCCGAACACCCCATCATTTATGTACAGGGCAGTCCCCTTGCGCAGTTCTACCCTGACTACCAAAGAGGCTGCTTCCGCAACCAGCGCCCTGCCCGGTTCGCACCACAACTCGCAGGTTTCACTTACCGGCATGGTTTCGAATACGGCAGTTATGGCATTCACGAAATCCGCCAGGGGAGGTGGGCTGGAATGCGGGTACACAGAAGGAAAACCGCCACCCACATCCAGGATATCAATGATCACACCGGAGCGACGAATATGGTTCGCCACTTCTTCCATAGCCTCGACATAGGCCTTCGGGCGCATTAACTGGGACCCAGCGTGGAAACAGATGCCTAGCTCAGCGGCAGCCTGGCGCGTACGAAGCAGCAGACGTGACGCCGCAGCACCAGTAATGCCAAATTTTCCAGCGAGACTCATACAGGAATGTCGATTTGACACCTGCAGTCGCACAAACAGGTTGAGGTCCCGCGCTCCCCGTGTTTCTTCCAGAATCTTTTCCAGTTCGGCTTCGCAATCCAGTGAGAAATCCCGAATGCCAAACTCGAAGTACGCACGACGGATGCTAAGGCGGCTCTTCACCGGATGCATAAATGACATGCGCGCGCCGGGTACCTGCCTTGCTACGTCCTCGATTTCCGCGATGGACGCAACATCGAAATGCTTCAGTCCAGCGGCTGCTACTGTCGGTACAAAATAGGGATTGGTCTTGACCGCGAAAAGGGTTCGACCGGGGAAGTTATTTAGAAACCAGCGAGTGGCAGTAGTTACTGCTGCTGGTCGGAGGCAATAGACGGGAAATTCTGGCTGTGCGGCGCACGCCATTGCGTAGGTCGAACGAAATTGTGGCATCTCATAAAACCTCCTCTACGCAGTAGCCAATTGATCGAAGCCAGCCCCGTTGAGGTCTCACAAGCGGTGAGCCAGCACATAAAGCCGCGCAGATTACTCCTGAATCGGGGGCTTGTAAAGCAACTTTTTTGGACCCGAAAATTCCGCTAGAAGGCCCGTAATCTGGGGCTTTGCCGTCGAATGGAGCAAGCTGAGGATCTTCGAATTCGAGTATGGGGTCAGAGTAAAATTTGTTTCGACAACTGCGAATCTGGGGTCAGAGAAAAACTTACTTCTCCTGAAGAGAATCCGTCACAGTTATAGAAATAAATTTTACTCTGACCCCAATATTTGGGCCATCTGAGAGTGCTCGATCGCGAAACAATAATGAATATTTGCCCGCCGCTGAAAATCGTCAGGAATGCTCTTCTTGCTGATGTCGGTCAGTTTGAATTGGGTGGCAAGTCGTTCATCGAGTTTGAATGAGCGCAAATTGGTAGAAAAATAAAGCGTGCCACCATTGGCCAACAGCATCATGCTACGCTCAATCAACTCTACATGGTCGCGCTGAATATCGAGCAGATCATCCATCTTCTTGGAATTGGAAAATGTAGGCGGGTCGAGGAAGATCAAATCCCAGGTCTCTTTGTGATCCTGCTTTAACCATTGCAGGCAATCCGCGCGCAGCAGCCGGTGTTTGCTTTCGTCCAGCTTATTCAATTGCAGGTTGCGTTTCGCCCAGTCCAAATAGGTGTTGGACAGATCAATACTGAGCGACGACTCTGCACCCCCCATGGCAGCATGAATACTTGCCGCTGCTGTGTAGGCGAACAGGTTGAGAAAGGACTTGCCTTTGGCTTGTTGCCCGATGAGTTGTCGGATCGGTCGATGGTCGAGAAACAATCCCGTATCAAGGTAATCACTGAAATTGACCCGTAGCTTGCAGTCGCCCTCGGTGACTACATGGAAGCGTGATTCATTCGCCAGTTTTTCGTATTGGTTTTCACCGCGTTGCCGGGCCCGGGATTTATAAAACAGATGCGGCTCATCAAGGCCGAGTATGTCCTGGGTGATGGTGCGCAATTCACGTGTCCGACGTTTGACTACAGCCGGGTCAATCTTCTTCGGCGCTTCGTATTCCTGAATACACACCCATTGCTCACCGGGCTGATTACGGTTGCCGTAGCAATCAATCGCCGCGGCATAGTCGGGCAAATCCGCGTCGTAGATGCGGTAGCAGTCAATGCCCTCGAGTTTGGCCCAGCGCTGACGCAGCTTGAGATTCTTTTGTAGACGATTACCGAAGTCCTGGGACTGGGGTGAAAGTTCTTCTGGCTTGAGGCGCCTGGGCAAGCGGGAGTCATCGAAGAAATTGTTGGCCTCAATCACGAAGTGCAGCAACTTGCACGTGATGGCCCCGTTGTACAGAGTGTGTTGCTTGTGGGAGCGAATGCCGATGGACTTGCCCAGCTGCTGGTCCTCAGTAAACACGGCTGCTGTCCAACCCTGAAAATTAGCGCGCAATACCTGCCCTAATGCCGAATACAGTCGTGGCAGATCGCCGGATTGCAACAGGCGCTTACCGTAGGGAGGGTTGGTTACTACGAGACCAGAGTCCGGGAAATCGTGCCGAAAATCGAACAGGTTCTGATAAATAAAGCTGAGCCCGGCAATATCCAGGCGCTGGGCATTTTCTCGCGCCCGCTCAAGAACCCGACGATCCGAATCGAAGCCGAGCAAAGTTGGAATGTGTTTGGCACCGGCGGTTTCCCGCTCACAAGCCTCGGTAATCAGTCGTTGCCAGATAGCATCATCGTGCTGACCCCAATGGGTGAGACCAAAATAGGTGCGCCGCAATCCCGGCGCCACGTCGCCAGCGATCATTGCCGCTTCCAACAGCAAGGTACCGGAACCACACATCGGATCGACAAGAGCGCCGCCCTGACGGGCGATCTCAGGCCAACCAGCTCGTAATAAAATGGCGGCTGCTAAATTTTCCTTCAGCGGAGCGTCTCCAGTAGCTAGTCGGTAGCCGCGCTGATGCAGACTGGTGCCGGACAGGTCCACGTAAATACGCGCCACATCACGATGAATGTAAGCATTGATGCGCAGGTCGGGTCGCTCAGTATCCACACTTGGTCGTTGTCCAACTGCGGCATTGAACTGATCAACAATGGCGTCCTTGATGCGCAAGGCGGCATAGTGATTGTGGGTGATCCTGGAGTTGGCGACATTGGCATCGATGGCCAAGGTGCCCGTGGGGGACATATGCGTCGACCAGTCGATAGTCTGGCAACCTTCATACAAAGCATCCGGATCTGCGGCCGCAAATTCAGCGAGAGGCAGCAGAATCCGATTGGCGAGCCGTGACCACAGGCAGGCACGGTAGGCTGTCTCCAGGGTGCCTTCAAACTCCACTCCCGCACGGTTATCCGCCACGAACGTGGCACCCAGGTCGGTGAGCTCGGTGGCCAGCAGGTCAGTGACGCCGCGGGGTGCGGTGGCGAAAAAACGTTGGGATTCCATGGGGAGCGGAGTCTAGCACGACCGGGGATAGAAGGATTGCTACTTACCCGGATGGATTAGAAATGCAGGCACTGCAAGTTCGCCGAATCGGCAACATCAATTGATCAACGGTGCAGCCTGCGCAGTCAGTGCGCAGGCAATACCATTGCTATTGATGCCCCAGAACACTCACTTGGCAAAGAGTTGCGACTCAATATCGCGAAATGCCTTGAATTCGAGTGCATTGCCCGATGGATCCATGAAGAACATGGTTGCCTGCTCGCCTGGCTCACCCGCAAAACGTATATAAGGTTCGATCACAAACTGATCGACAAACGACTTGGCTGATTCTGCCAGAGCCTCCCAGGCTTCCAGGGTAAGCACCACTCCGAAGTGGGGCACCGGCACACCGTGCCCATCTACGCCATTCTTTATATTCGACACCTTCCCATTGGGACCAAGAGCAGGATTCAAATGAGTAACGAGTTGATGGCCAAACAAGTCGAAATCAATCCAGTCTTTTGCGCTGCGCCCTTCCGGCAGACCCATTTTAACGCCGTAAAAATCGCGCGCCTCATCGATGTCTCGTACCTGAATAGCGAGATGAAATGGAGTGAGTTGCATTGAATCGACCTTTGTATTACGAATGGACAGCGAAACACTAACATACACGGGGAGCTAATACGAAACCATGCCGTTGACTCCTGGAGAGATCATCGAGAGAAATGCGAATCAGCCTATTTTCGTAATGCGCCCAACCGGAGCAGATAAAGGATGCCGACATTGTTGCTAGCCCGAATAAGCAAAACCTCTTTTTGAGTTACCAAACTATTAGTGACCTCTAGATAGCCTTCAATATTTCCTGAATTGATCTTTGCAATGACTCTGTTGAGAAGGGCTTTTGGATTAGACGAAATAATTGGGGTATTGGTGGACTTGTCACGCTAATACTTGACGTATTTCCAGTCATCAAAATCACAGCTTGATTCTCGTTTTTTTCCCAAATTTTCTTTAATAGATTTGAACCATCTAGATTAGGCATAGATTGATCGCTAATAACCAGATCGAATTGATCTGGACTTGTTTTGTAAATTTCCCATGCATCTGCGCCATCAACGCACAGATCGACAGAGTAACCTGCGCGAGTTAGTATTTCCTGATACAAATTAGCAAGCACTTCATTATCTTCAGCCAATAAAATTCGTTCAGCATCACCTCTGAATAGTGCTACATTTTCTGACTTGCCTTCGACTAAACCGGGACTGTTCACAGCAGGCAAGTAGATCTTGAATTCTGTTCCTACTGAGCTACTCTGCAATTCAACCCAACCTCCACTGGATTCAATGATTGATTTTACCAATGACAGTCCCAACCCGGTCCCCTTTCCTTCCGCTTTAGTTGTAAAAAAAGGATCAAAGATGCGGTCAACGATTTCAGCAGGGATGCCCGGCCCACTATCGACAACAACAATTTCTACAAAACCACTGGCCGACTCTTGTTCATTAGCATGCCCCTCACCAGATTCCACTTGCTGCACTGAAATATTAATACTGCCTGGCTCATTACCAATTGCAGCGGCTGAGTTGGTAATTAGATTTATGAATACTTGCTGTATCAATGTAGGATCAGCATTGATCACTACTTCCTGATCATTGCAATTAAATTCTATGGTAATTGAAGGAGGAATCGTCCTTCGCACTAAAGCAAGACTATCCTGAATTATTTGTGTGATTCTGCAATTTTCCCAAAACTCTTCTCGATGTCGACCAAATGACAAGATTCCCTTTATGAGCTGCTTCGCGGATTGAGACGCGTTCGTCACCTGATCCAAATAAGATTGTCGCTTGGCCTCATCACTTTCCACGGTAGCTAACTCAGCGTATCCACTGACTGCCCCAAGCACGTTGTTGAAATCATGCGCTATCCCGCTTGCCAAAGTGCCAAGTACCTCCATTTTCTGAGACTGCCTCAATTGAGATTCAAGTTTGTTTCGTTCTGCCTCCGCCTGCTTTATTGCAGTAATATCAGTGAATACCCATAAATTGGCCAACTCACTTTCAAAATCTATCCGAATGGAAGAAAGTGCAATTAGCGCCTCTTTGGAATCCCGCGCTGGAGCATTAATTTTACACTCAATGACCTCATTGGCATCAGCAGATTCCTGGTGAACAATACGCTCTACTTGCTCCCATGATGACTGCGGAAAATACTCTGCGAAATACTGTCCAATCAGTTCGAAGCTACCAATACCCAGAAATTCACTTGCAGCCTTGTTTACATTTAAAATTTCCCCCTGAATACTTGTTACAACAATGCATTCACGAAGGCCATTTAGAATATCTTCTATTTTCTTCTGATTGCTTTCGATTTCTTTACGACTGCTGGCTGTGATCTCTAGAAAAGTATTGATTACTTGTATCAGTCTTCCAAACTCATCTTCCTTGTGCCCATCCAATTCGGTCAGTTTCTGCTCAGAACCAGGAATTACAGATTCCAGGCTCTGCGATAGCTTGACTAGCGGACCAGCTACGGTTCGCATAACCACAAAAAAGAGTGTAATCGCTATCATTAGAGATTCCGCGATAATAAACCCCACGGCAATCAGATAGTCTCTGGCCAATTCGCTAACAATAAACCTTTGATCAATGTAGGCCTCAAGAAAACCCATTGCTCTGCCATCCTGGCCCGTAAGGTCTATCGAAACTAAAACCGGTTCTGGCCTAAAAAACATGTACGGTAAGTCCACGTTACCCGTATCTTGAGCTGCATAGGCAAACTGTTGACCAATATCATCAATTACTCTTATATCCAGAAAGATTCGGGCAAGCAGCAGATCAGCCAGTATTTCCTCGGCGAGAACAGCATCTAATTGAAAAACAGCCTCAGAAGTTGCAGAGGCAGACTGCTGTAGATATTGCAGAGCCCTGTCTTGTGCTTCAGCAACATCTTCACTGTACGCACCAGCAACGTAGAAAAATGAAAAGAGCATTCCCAACGCTAAAGCAGCGACTCCAATTGAAACCGCCAGCTTCGCTGCAATACTTCGGTGCATTACATGAGAACCTCTGTCAGCTAGATATCTATCGTGGTCATTAGATTGCACCGGGTAGCAAGTGCGCTATAGTACTAAAGCAAAGCTTTCAATAATTGACAAGCACAATGATCCAAACCTGTTGTATTTGGCGTTTTGTCAATTGTGACGCTAAAACTATCGAGACGTCGTTATCCGAGTTCTTATTCTGGAATTTTCGCAGATATAGCATGGCAAATCTCTTCAAGATATTGATATTAATAGCAATATCTCAGCTTTCATCAACTGTCGCTGGCGCAGAAAACAGCACGCCCCGCTTGACGGTCTATGCGGAACAATCGTTCCCATTGAGCTATTCAGACCCGGATGCGAATGAGGGAGTGGCGGGGACTGCGACCGAATTCGTTCATGCAGTATTACGTGAGTCTGGGATCCCTTATGAGATTTCTATAGCGCCTTGGATAAGGGCAATCCGGGAATTGGAGACGAAGGAAAATGTTCTGCTATATTCCATGGCACGCACAGAATCCCGTGAAAATCAGTATATATGGATAGGTGCCCTGATCCCTCTGGACTATTACTTGTTTGGCAGCGCAGATCAGGTGGGCTTTGAAGATATCAAGACGCAGCGCATTGGTGTAGTAAGGGGAGACGTAGTTACAAATTATTTGCTAACTCAGGGCTACTCAAATCTGGTGTTCATGAACAACCCGGACAACGTACTAAACTTACATCGCCGTGGACGAATTGACCTTTTTCCCTTCAGTGTGCCTGGCGCGGAGGCATTTATTTCAGGACAGGGCCTGAATTTTGGAGATTACCGACCAGTCGCAAAATTGGATCAGTTGTCAACTGAGCTGTATCTGGTTCTGAGTCGATTATCGGATCCAAATGTTGAAATAACCCTTAAGCAAGCCTATCAAAAAGTAGTAGCAACAGGCGCTTTTGATGGTATGTTAAACCCTCAATAACTCAGGCTCACCACTAGCCGATAAGCGTGCAGTAGTGGGGACACTAATAGCCCACAACCAGCATCACTCATGATCGTTCCGCTGTGAAAAATCTGGCCCTCATTGCTCTAGCCGCAGGGCTGCTCTACGTCGCCTATACCACCATGACAGACCGTGCCAACGACGGTGAAAGCTTAACGCGCGCACAAATGGATATAGCAGACAGGGCAGTTGCCGACTTCATGGCCCGTCACAAGGTACCGGCACTCTCCCTGGCCTGGTCCAAGGACGGCGAAATGGTGCTGACGAAGGCCTACGGAGCTGCCAGCATTGAGAACAACATCCTGGCCACGCCGCGACATCTGTTCCGAATAGCCAGCATCTCCAAACCAATCACTGCCACTATGATCATGCACCTTGTTGAACAGGGAAAACTGCGGCTGGACGACAAGGTGTTCGGCGAAGGCGGCATCCTGGCAGAGGAATTCAGCAGCAAGGATCCCAACACGCGCATGATCACGGTGCGACAGTTACTGCAGCATGGCGCCGGCAGTGAATGGGGTAACGAGGTGGACGACCCCATGTTTCTGAATCCGTTTTACACTCATGATGAGCTCATCCAATGGGTACTTAATACTCGGAACCTGAGCCGTGCTCCGGGCACGAGTTACCACTACTCCAATTTCGGCTATAGCGTGCTGGGTCGGGTAATCGAGAAAGTGTCGGGACAAGACTACGACGATTATTTTAAAACCATGACCTCTTCCGTGATACCCAACAACTTCGCCATCACCAGTGACTATAATTCTGGTGGCAACCGCGAGGTACAGTACTACGCACAGGAAGAAGTCTCCGCCTATGCGATACCTGCGCGTCGTATGGATTCCCACGGAGGCTGGATTGCCACACCTACCGACATGGTGAATTTTCTGCTGCTGGTTGACGGTAACGACTCACCACCCGATATTCTGCAGCCAGAGAGTATTCGCACCATGACCACGCCGAGCCCACACAATGTTAACTATGCGCTGGGGTGGGGTGTGAATCAATTTGATAACTGGTGGCATATGGGCTCCCTGCCAGGTACAGGCAGCGTGGCTGTACGCACGGGCGACAACCAGGCCTGGGCCGTGTTCGTCAACACACGATCCTTATCACCCAATTTCGATGCCGATCTGGACGGCCTCATGTGGCGAATAACGCAAAGCATTAGGCTATGAGAATTATCGCGTAGTCAGCTTGGCCCTGCCCTGCATCTGGAAGCCATCTCACAGGTCAATGCCAGGAAATACAAGCATTAGATAGATGGAACGTTCCAAATGTTTTACGTGGTGTGTAGAAAGTATTTACGCTAAAACTAATCCCGAAATCGATGAGATGCCCGGAAATAGAGGGGCAGGTTCAGAGTGTCTCCAAATTTCGCAATCACTGATTGCGCCACCCTGAATTTCCGTGGATACTCAAACCCACCACTTACAAATAAAAGGTGAACTCAATGAAGGCTCTACTAACACTAGTCCCAGCCTCAGTGGTAATGGTCGCGCTACTCTCTGCCTGTACGGTAGATCCGAATCGTCGATCCTCGCGGCCACCCACCGCTGCCGAAGTAGAGGCGCATAATGCCTCCGCAGCACCGGAGGACCAAATAATCTGCCGTACCGAAAAGCCGTTCGGCACCCGCATCAGCCAACGCATTTGCCGGCGTGCAGGTGATATTGCGAGTAACTCCGAAAATATTCAGCGGGAAATGAATCGTGTAAACAGAAGCAGCGGCGGTAACGCAGTCGATCTGTAGTGACGGTACCGGAGTAGAATTCAAGTCTTGCGAATATCAATCTGACTCTGGTCGTAAGCTAACAAGCCCATTCACAGTATTTAGCCAATTCCTCACAGGAACAGCCAGTCGAAAGAATTCAGGTCACTATTTGCCTTATAGTTTAATGACCGTTCACGTCACGAGCGATGGGGCAGTTCTAAAGTCCAGGAGTTTAGATTTCTTAAGCTATCTAAACTATAGAGTCCTCGAAACCTTACACGTATTTGATCAATAGTGTAAAAAACTCTGTCACTTTCATTTTGTCGAATACTTAAGCTGCTGAATTCTATAATGATTTTCGGTGGCACCAATATTGCTGCAATATCGGCACAATCTACTCCAATTAGGGAACTTTACCAATGAAGTCACTCGGACCAACTATTCCCAAACTGCTAACAATGATTTTCGGACTAATTTCGTACTCAAATGTCTATTCAGGACAAATTTACAGCTTCGACATTTCAGATGTTTCATGGGCGGAAGAGGTGACTGGAGATTTTAGCAACTCAGTTGTCACCTTCGAATTCGCTAGTACAGCGAATTTGAACGCACTGGCAGATAGCGATGTACTTAGTATGAGTTGGTCGAATAGTGTTGGTGCCGCTACCGCTAGCAGCGGAATTGGCAAGCTCAATATCAATGAATTATTCAGCATATCCGGCGGTATTGCTGCTTTAACAGTTGGATACACTGGCACAAATGCCGGTATTTACGCTTTCGGCGACGGGGGTAATTTTTTACAAATTGGGCAGACAACTTGGCACAATATTTACGAATCAGGCCCCGGTGGTAACAATTCTGCACACTCCTGGATCAATACACACACGTATTTTTCAAGCGGGAGCATTTCTCAAGATGTTCCAGAACCGCCTGTTACTGCGTTGCTTTTATTGGCACTTGCTGGGCTACTAAGTATTGATAGATTCAATCGATCACCCACGTACTACCATTGATATTTCAAAGGGTTTCTATTCCAGCGAGAGAAGCGGGAAGACAAATAGCATAATAAGTTAAGTCATTCGCAATTTGAGTAGCCTGTCAGTTAAATCGTATAACTATCAGTGTCCCTGTTGCAGCCATCAATTCAACTGATTGTCTGCCATGAACTGGATCACCACCTCCGCCAGTTCTTCGCCCTTGTCTTCCTGTAGAAAGTGTCCAGCATCGCGGATCGTAGTATGGTTCTGATCTTGGGCGCCGGGCACCTCCTCGCGAAACCTCTGATCCTGGCCAACGGTGATCGGATCGCCGTCACTGAAAGCAGTGAGAAACGGCTTGTCCCATTGGCGATAAACTTCCCATGCAGCCAGGTTGGCCGTTACCGCCGCATCATCCGGTGTTACCGGCACCAGCAAAGGCATTTTCAGCGGACCTGCTTTGTATCGAGCATCAGGGAACGGGGCGTTGTAGGCAGCACCAACCTCAGGGCCGTGGGTGCGCGCGATATTCCCGGCGATCGGCATATCACCCTGTTCATTCAGTCGTTCAGCCATGGCTAGCCAGTTGGCAAAGGCCGGCGACAGAGGCTCGCCAACGGGCAGCGCGCCGTTGGCCAGCACAATTCCGGCAAAGCGATCCGGGTTTTCAGCCGCCACTCGCAGACCGATGAGGCTGCCCCAGTCCTGACAAACCAGCACAATGTCGGTCAGATCCAGCTCTTCGATAAAGCGACTGATGGCTTCGACATGGAACGCGTAGGTATGGGTATCCCGGGACGCTGGCTTGTCAGAACGGCCGAAACCAATCAGGTCCGGCGCAATCACTCGACTGCCGGCAGCCGCTACAGGCGGAATCATCTTTCGATAAAGGTAGCTCCAGGTGGGCTCCCCATGCAGCATCAGCACCGGCCGCGAATCGTCGTTGCCTTCGTCCACATAATGCATGCGGTAGTCGCCGATCATGACGTAATTGGGATCGAAATCGTAGCCTGGAAGATCCTCGAAGCGCTCATCGGGGGTGCGATAGATACCGGGACTTATCTCATCGGCAAATATGGATAGGGTATTCACGCTAAACATCAAGTTCGTTGCCAGAAACAATCTGATTACGTAGTTCATGTGTTTGTTCTCTTATATGCAGTTACAAATGCGATTGCGTTACCAGCCACTCAAATCCAGCCAGTTTCATTGTGCAACTAAAGTACTATAGTGAGCTGAATTGCGCCTCCCTCCAATTCCAAGCCCACATCACTGTTTTCGATTAACTGGTAACCACAACTGCCCTAAATCCATTCATGAATGTCGAAGTCGAATTTGCACGCCTCGTTCAGATGCGGTTGATCACTTCGCGTCCGGGGTGCTACATGGCAGTCTGCGTTCATGGCGACATGGACTGTCAGACTCAGCAACCGATCCATTCTATCGTGTAGTTTGACGGTGGACGACTAACAGCGATCGTCGGTGACCCTTAGTGAGGTATATCAAGCCCTTCGACTCTTGCTTTTGATGCATTTTTACTGTGTTTTTCGCTTTAGTTCTGGTTGAGTTTCGCATGGAATTAAATTTTGAAAATCACTATCTAAGTCTATTCCTTAACTGTAAACCCAAATTCACCACGCATAATGTGGCCGTCAGTACCCATAGCTGCCCATTTAACGATATACCTTCCTTCACCTAGACTATGCTCCAAAATTATCTCGGTGACTTTTGCCATGGGGCTGCTTCGGTCAAGGGGCAAGGTCATGGTTTCCTTGTCGCTAATCAGTTGCACCCGCGCCAGCTTTACTTCATCACCGAACTCAAGAGAAATAACAGCAGGCGCGGCCACTGTGCTGTCGGCGGCCGGAATGGAGGCAGTCAAATCAGTGTGCGCCCAGGCCTGCCCGAAACTCGCAAGGCAAAGTAGTAGTAAACTTAAATAACGCCTAAGGTCTGCCATAGTGTTGCCCCCTCTCGATTTTTTAAATGACCTGCGCAGGTACGGATAGAATCTCAATGGCCGCCCGGGCCGTGTTCATGGCCTGAAGTCATATTTCCGTAGGCTACGTCCAGTAGATTAGCCACAGCCGGATCCAATTCCCGTGAGTGCACCGCCCGGATATCAGTCCAGTAGATGCCCATCTCACCGAGAATGGCCATCATAGTCAAAACATCGTCCGCTTTATGAGCCGCACGGTATTCCGGCATCAGCGCCTGGATTTCGTCGCGCAGCATGTCCACTTCGGCCTGAGCTTCGCCGGACAACATATCGTAATAAGTATCTATGATGAATGCCGAGTTATTCACTTCTGCCAGTGCCAGTGCGGCGTTAGCCCACAACTCACCGGTAATCTCCTGCGGCGGTAGCGGCAGGGAAGCGTCCATGAATGGCAGAAAGTGGTTGTGGCCGGTAAATTCGCCGTCTTGAGCCTCGATAAACCACATGTGATTCATTACGATACCAGTCGCTCGCTGGGTTACATTGTCACGACCGCTGGCGCGGGCGGCCGCGGCGCCGGCGCGATTCAAAGGATCGCTGGCGTCATGACGGTGCCACATGGCATCCATTCCATCAAATAGTTGCGGCAAGGGTGCTTCCGGAGGTTGTCCGTTAACCCACGATGCGCCTACCAGTTTAAGTTCACCGGCTATCGGAGCGAACATCAGGATTTCAGGTGTCAGCGGATCGACCCCCGGCTCTCGACGCAAACGACGATTAGTCCAATGCTCACCCATGGTCGGGGTGCTGGACCGGGGCCGCGTCCAGCCCGCTGCTTCCGCTTTCTCCGGGGTATTATAGTTAGCCAGGATATGTGCTCTGGCCGCATCCATTTGCTGCCGGGCCAATTCAGACACAACAATTTCGTGGTCATAGCCAGATTCGGCGTGCTCATGGGGGCCCACGTCACCCTGATGTTCGTGTGGTACCTGAGCCTGGGCTTTAATACCGATCATTGTGACGAATATACCTGCTGCTATGCTAAGCCAGCGGACACCGAAGCCTAAATTCTTCGTATTCCCAATCATTAGAAAAACCTCCTTCAGTGGGTTGGTTGGCCGACCCTTCAACTAAGTTAACTCCTGGTGGTCTCTAAGGCATCGCCGGCGGGATCGCTGCAGATAATTATGTATGGACGATCTTCGCATTCAGCCGCGATCCGATAAGCATGATCTCAGTTCTCGTGCCGATCAATAGTGCCATCTCAGGCAACAGTATATAATGGCACCAAGACAAATCGTATAGAAACAGAGGCAGCCTGAACTCAACAACTTAGAGCTGCCTGCCAAAATTGTTAAGTCATGCGCGTCCGCAGATTCTAATCCGCCAGGGTAGTCCGAAAACGAGCGCGATACTCATCTGGGCTCAAGCCAAAACGTCGTTTGAACGCATTGGCTAACACGGCCGCTGTGGAGAACCCGGTGGCTCTCGCGATCTGCTTGATATTGCTGTCACCGTCACTGAGCAGACTGCTGGCCAGGGTCAGTCGCTGCTCTCTCACAAAAGCTGCTGGCGAAACGCCAAGTTCCTGCTTGAACAAGCGGGCAAAACTTCGCGGACTCATGGCTATGGCGTCTGCAATTTCTTCCACTGGCAGAGGTGAGTGTAGATGCGATCTTATATAGTCAATAGCCTCTCGCATTCTGGTACCTGCACGGTGTTGATCCTTAAGCGGTTGACGGAACTGGGACTGACCACCTGGCCTGCGCAGATAAAGCACAAGATTGCGGGCGATAGAGCCAGCAATACCGCTTCCTAGATCTTCCTCTACCAGAGCCAGCGCGAGATCTATTCCGGAAGTGACGCCCGCAGAAGTATAGAATTTACCATCCTTGCGAAAGAGCGACTCGGCGTCCACATGAACTGCGGGTGCGAACTCCTGCAATCGTTCACAGGCACCCCAGTGAGTGCACACGGTCCTGCCATCCAGCACTCCCAGACTGGCGAGTATGAAGGCACCGGTACACACACTTACTACGCGATCCGAATCGCTCACAGCCATATGTAGCCAGGACATGAAATCGGGATTCCGCGCGAGCTCGCCCATGGCTGTCTCTTCACCGCCAGGGATAATGAAGGTATCGAAACATGGCTTGATATCGGCCACATTATCAGCGCCAACGCGAAGGCCATTACTCATCACCGGGTCGTGGTTTTCGGGTGCCACACAGCGCACACGATAGTGTCGCTCGGGATCAATTCCAGCAAAGCCAGAAAACATGGAAGCCTCAGCGAAGACCTCCATGGGGCCTACGATATCCAGGGTTTGTGCGCCGCCATAGCTCAGAATGGCTACTTCATGCATTGCGCTGTTCCTCTCGATTTGGCAGAAATCATGTAGATTCTGGCAGGTATTGTCTGCTCAGGCCAATAAGATAAAGGCTGCGAACATATGGAGAAACCTGTTATGAGAACCTTTCTGACTATCCTTGCAATGGTATTACCCCTGATGAGCCTGTCACCTTCTGCCTACGCCGAACCTGTACCGAGAGTGGCGATTATTACCCAGAATGCGGGAACGGAAATTACCGATCTACTGGTTCCGTTCGCCGTACTCTCGGATGCAGGCGTCGACGTGCAGGTCGTTGCTACATCCGAAGGGCCAGTGACCCTGTGGCCTGAATTTGAAATGGTAGAGTTACCCACGATTGCAGAAATTGAACCGGACGAATTCGACCTGTTAATCGTTCCCGCTGTATTGAATGCAGATGATCCTCTGCTGCAACAGTTTGTGAAGGACTTTGCTAGTCGTGGCGGACTAACGGCCTCGATCTGTGATGGCGTCAATGTGCTGGCCATAGCCGGATTGCTTGATGGCCGCGATGCCACCGGGCATTTCTATTCGCACAAAAAGCGCAGCAAGGACTTTCCGCAAGTAAATTGGATACAGGACCAGCGCTATATTCAGGATGATCGCATAATCAGTACTGCCGGTGTGTCGGCGTCTGCTCCTGTCTCGATATATCTCCTGCAGCGGTTGTTGGGTGAAGCGGCGGCCGCCGATGCGGTTGCACGATTCGGTATCGATGCGAACCCTGAACACTCAGTAGATCAATTCAGCTTCGGCCTCGGTGATGGACTGACCATGCTGGGCAATGGTGCGCGCGGACTGCGTAAGAAAAACTATGGACTGCTTCCAGCGCCAGGAGTGGATGAGTATTCACTGGCATTTTTAGCTGACATCCTCGCGCGCACTTCACGAGTCAGGCTGGGATTCGCGGGGCAGACAGACATCATCGAGACCCGCCACGGACTCAAGTTAAAAGGCACCAGCCTCGGTGATATCGATACGCTGGTCGCGCTACCTGCTCAATCGGCAACTTCAGCGCGAGGGAAAAATCCTGACTTGCTCATAAGCTCATCGGCGAAGGCCGTGGATCAACTTGTGACTCATGTACGTGAAGAGTTCGGTAGCCGCACAGCCAGATTCGTTACCAAGCAGTTAGAAATGCCGTGGCAGTTTGCTGAGTAGCTTAAGGGATAACCAGAGGGTAGCCTGGGGACACTGATAACTTGGTAACTTAACGTGGCTTTCTGATATTGGGATATTAAGTTACTAAATTATCAGCGCCCCCTAAATTTCTCTACCGCCAACAAAACATAGTAGAACTCACAATTGCGCTGCCATCAGAAGTCATAGCGCACAAATAGACTGATGGCATCCGAGTCTGAATACTTTGTGTATTCCGCACCCACTGATAGCCAGTCGAATTTGTAACTGCTGCCCAGGTGGTAGGCCTTCTGGGTTGACCAACCTTGCCAGTTCTGTTGTTCCAGACCCGCGTAGAAACGCAGCTTTTCGGAAAACTGAAAATGCATGTAGCTGCTGACGCCAAAATAGTCGATCCTTGCTGCCAGATCACCCTGCGGGCTGCGACCATCCAGGGTCAGCTCACCATAGTTCAAGCGTATGTCGAAATGGGTTCTGGAACTTGAAGGAAAAGCGTAGCCCACACTGACATTCCAGCGGTCCTCATCCAATTTCCTTGTATCTGGACTATCCCGCATATCCCTGTAGCGAACTTCGCTGAATATCTGCCCTACGCTGAAGCCCCCTCGCACTTCGGCGCCGCGCAGGGTAAAACCTGGCATATCAGCGTATTCGGCCTGCATGCCATGCAGCTGCACATAGTTGTAGACATCCGTCGCTTGTGCAGTAGCGCTCATGGCGACCAATGAAGCGGCTAAGGCAACTCCAGATTTAAGGCATTTCGGTGTAGGAAAAATAAAAGTTTTCATAGTCAATCCTTTGGGTAAATTAAGTTGTTATCCGCCCATGGCAGAAATTGTGGTGAAGGCAACGATTGCTAAACCGGAAACAGCGGCGGCAACCATGGCCGCCCTGGGCATCGGTGCGTCACTAAGACGGCCGTCGCTATGACGCAACCCAAAACTCGACAGAATCATGAGGGGGCACGCGACGATCATGCCCCCTACTTCGATCGCCCACAGCGCCTGGTTCATTGCTGTTGGGGACACCGGGAATATAGCCAGCAGATCCAGGCCATAGACAACGAAGTAACCAACGCCAGCCAGGAATGGCCATACCCAACGGCTTCGCCGCCGGTATACCAACCAGGACAACAGGATCGAACCCAAACCAAGCACAGTCAGGAATACATTGAACAAGCCCAGTATCAGTGTCGGGATATGGGAGAAATCCCGCGTTTCCACAGGACCTCCCGGGGCCAGCGAAATCAGCAGCATTGCAGATATCAATAACAGCGCGGCAACAGCCCGTGACGTCGTCATCTCAGGTCTCCTTTGTTTGAGTCAGCAGTCAAATAGCCGCCAGCGAGGCCAACTCGGCAGTACTGGGGCAGAGGGTTTCATCGATCACAAAACTCGGGATCAACGCGTTCACAAAGGGCACCAGTAACCATTCCAGTTCCTCAACATTGGGCCGGGTCTCGACACAGACGGTCTCACCGGCATTCACTTTGATCTTCTTGGTGAAAGCCACACTACCTTGTGCTCGCACTCTGAATTCATGGAACCCAGCAGGCACTTCCAACGTGGTGTACTGGGATTCATCAAGACTGATGAAATAGCCATCCGCTGTGCCAAGGTAGGCGTCCGCCAACGCTGCCTGCAGATTGCTTCCTCGATAAAACATGATGCTGCCACTGGGGCCTTCGGCTGCATCCGCTCTAATTGCGGAATAGTTATCTGGATCAGCAGCGACACATGCGGCAAGACTGCCAGCCGTCAGCAAAGTCAGGAGAATTGGTTTTTTCATACTGGGATACCTCTCACAATAGGTGGGTTAACGGTCACGAGGACCGATTGAGAGGTAGTTTCGCCTTCGGGCTAGCAGAGGTCGTCCCGCCCTATAGCGCAGGAAGGTGTTCCCTGAAACTCGGGAATCAGGAAAAAAGCGATTTCCGGTTCAGGCGACGGATTCTGTGGCGTGGAGGCGTTAGGAGGCGTTCTTGCGATACTGACCAGGAGTCATACCGACGTGCTTGCGAAACGCAGCGTAGAAGGGTGATTTGGAATTAAAACCGGCCGCCAACGCCAAATCGAGGACATTACTGTCTGGCGACTCCTGCATCAGCCGGGTTACTTCCTGCACTCGATATCTATTGATGTAGTCAAAGAAATTTTGACCTGTCTGTTGATTGATGGCCTGAGACAGATAGTTCACCGGCAAATCCAGTTTCTCAGCTAACTGAGGCAAGGAGAGTAGAGGGTCTTGGAACCATTTGTCCCGCTGCATGGCATTGTCTATTGATGTCATCAACTCACAACTTAGATCGGCAGACAGGGCCGAGTTGCGATATTTTTGTTTGTTCTCCCGCTCGATTTCTTCGATGGTGTCAATTTCAGGCAAGTTATCATTTGCTTGCTCGCCCTGCCCTCGAGCTGTGGAAAATATTTGCGCCTGGCGCAACCCCAGAAGACTCATACTGTATATCAATACCACCATACTGATACCGAGGCCGAAATCGAGCGCCTCATCGAGTGTATCGCCCAATTCCAGCAATTGCTCTGCCAACCAAATGAAATACACCACCAGAGTGCCACTAATGAGATAACTGAGCCAATCCAGGCTCACTTTTTCGCGAAAGGAATACGCTAGCAGCAATCGCTCCCTGTGCTGACGCAACAGCCGCAGACACAAGACCAGATAGACAGTAAGCTGAACCACCACCAGACCCAGCTCCACATTGTCCAGCAGCATCGTCCAGTATTGATAGAGCAGATTGTCTGTCGGCCTCTCGTAGAGAATGATGTATTGCGCAGTTTGCGGTAGAAATAGCAGAGACCAGGTCACCAATACATGCAGGAACACTGGAGCGAAGTGCCACCACTGACGACCATGAAGAAGATATTTTCCCGGTGTTGTCATTTCTCGGGTATAGAAATACAGCAAAATTCCGTAGAGAAATTCCTTGGGCCACAGAAAAGCTCTCAGTTGCACCAGCGACGAGGCCATACCGCTGAGATCGATAAAGTAATCTATGAGCGCGGTGACAAAGACCAGAGTGTAGAGACCAAGATAAATGTTAGCGCGTCTCGAGCCGCGGTGGTGTGTGAATAGCGCAATCGACAGAAAAGCACCGTGCGCGGCACCAAGCACATAAAGAACTAAAATAATGGAAAACTGCTGAGACATGATCGTTGTGCTAGACGTGCGAAGCGACACTATACGCGAAATACAGTATTGATGGCATAGGGGATAGTTTCATCCAATAAACGGTAAAAAGGGCCACTGATAACCTAGAAACTTAGCGCGGCTTTCTGATACTGGTTTCTTAAGTCACTAAGTAATAGTCTCCCCGCTTCCTCTATATCTTCTATCGTTGTTCTTTTTACTCAAAGTGAATTATTCTGTTGCTCAGGTCAAAAAAAATAAAAATATGGGGTACATAATATGATCGCCGAAATTAGTTCAGTACGCCGGCTGAGCATTCGCTTCGCTTCCCTTCTCCTGCTTGCAGCTGCCACACCGTCGCTACTGGCGCAGCAAGCGATCCAAAGCATTGATCACTATATCCCCAACATTTCGATGGCCCCCTCCATGGCCGGCGAGACATCGCAGATCTATGTGCGCGAGCGCGTCTCGGCAGGTGCCCAAATTGGCGAGGGTGAGGTGGTGTTATTTGTACACGGCGCCGGTACGCCGGCGGAAGTCGCCTTTGATGTGCCTTATCCGGGCTATAGCTGGATGGCTTACCTTGCCGAAGCAGGGTTCGACACCTTTGCCATGGATACCACCGGTTATGGACGCTCGACGAGACCGTATGTCATGAATGATGCCTGCAATTTGAGCGAGTCACAGCGCGCTGAATTTGTGCCTGACCTTATTACCGCGGACTGTGAGCCGAGTTATGGCTTCGCTGCAACAACGATTGAATCTGACTGGGATGATATTGACGCGGTGGTAGATTACATTCGCGAATTGCGTAACGTTGAGCGAGTGCATCTGGTCGCCTGGTCCTTGGGAGGTCCGCGCACCGGTGGGTATACTGCATTGCATCCAGAGAAAGTCGCTCGTCTGGTATTGCTGGCTCCAGCTTACAATCGCAATAGGGCCAGTAGCGCACCGGACACACTCCCGGTTTCCGGGCCAGCTTTAACCAAGCAATCACAAACAGATTTCATCAGAAATTGGGATAGACAAGTCGGCTGTGATTCTCAATACACAAACCCTGTAGCGACAGCGGTATGGAGCGCCATGCTGGATTCTGATCCTGTCGGCTCAACCTGGGGTACAGGTGTGCGGCGTGCGCCACGCACGACTACCTGGGGCTGGGGACCAGATGTAGTGGCGCAAACTGAGCATGCCATGTTGCTGGTAGCACCGATACATGATGCACAGGTTCCCGTCGAGAGAGTGCATGAACTCTATGAAGATCTGGGCGCCGACCAGAAGGTATTACTGGATCTGGCATGCTCTTCACACAATGCCATGTGGGAAACCAATCGTGAGATATTATTCGATGCGACACGTCAGTGGCTGAGCAATGGCGATGTCGATGGCACGAATCAGGGTGTTATCCGGAGAGGCTACTGATTAAACAGGGTCAAGGTAATCGGGGACATTGATAACTTAGCAACTTAACTTGGCTTTATGATATTCGTCTCTTAAGCCACTAAATGATCAGCGCCTCCTAAACTACTCATCTGCTTATCTTCTAACTTGTCTCGTTGCAGCAGAAGTTAATGTAATCGCCTGTTGTTTGCATTCATACGAGACACTTAAGCGTGACCTCTCTACCGGCGTAGCCAATGATTAGAAGCCAGTAAGCCAGCAACTAATGAGATCCCGAAAGTCGGGGTGGTACTAGTAGTTTTGGGCTTGCTGTTTACATTCCCATAAAAAAAGCCTCGACATGTCGAGGCTTTTTCCAAGTAGTTACGAAACAACAGACTAGCTGTAATTTTTTCTACGAAACCCCAGCAAACTGGCAAGCCCAATGCTTAGCAGGGTGAAAATACCTGGCTCTGGTACTTCGACGAGAAAACTCGCGTTGTCCAGTTGGGTAGTCATAAACCAGGATTCAGCGCGGTTTTCAAATTGAATTCCAATGGTCGCACCCAGATTGGCGTTGACAAACGTTGTTAAATCAACCGAATTATTTTGCAGCACACCGAAGGTTGTATTCACAGCGGTTGAAGTAAATGCGTCGACTAAAGTAGTACCAGCACCATCGGTTACAAGCGCGCGGAAAAGCTGCCCAAATCCTGCTCCGCCTTCAGACCCGGGAAGAAAGTAACTACTGTGGTGATTTTCAATGATGTGATCCCATGAAAATATCGCACTCGTTACAGTAGTCGTAGGTAACGAGATGATAAGCTCAAAGATAGTAGCAACCCCAGGACCGCTTTGGTCGAATATGGCGTCGTAGAAGCCACCAATCGGCGCGTTTGTGCCTGTTGGGCCTAAGGGGAGGTAAGTACCATTGTTTATACTTGCTGAAGAACTTCCACCGCTGCTTGTCACAGACCAACCAGCAAAAGTACCCGCCTCAAAGTCACCATTCGTCAGTAACTCTATCGGCCCGGCATGGGCGGCACTTGCCGTGCCCAATAGTAATAGGCCTGTTAGTAAGGATCTGAATTTATTCATCTTATTTTTCCCGATTGAACTCGTCGACTAGCTCGTAGGTATTTTAATGGGAGCCCAAAACGGCATTTCGATAGAGCGAAACACCAAAACCTGACCGCTTTAAAATATAAGCAATTTTTACACCAATCGAATAATATCTTTTGATATCAATACCTTAAGGTAGGACGGAGAGGCAAAGAGCCTGCTGATATTGCTGAAATTGTAAAGATTCTCGACGATTCCAGGGAAGGGTAACCCCAAATTCCCTTAAAATTGGAACAATTAACTGATTTGAAAAGAAAATTATCAAAGGTTTCAGCTAGTTAAATGGCCAAGCACAAGGTTATTAGGGTTGTAAAATTTATTGACATTTTTCCGGGCAGCTAATACCCAGACTCAATTACCAAATTTTGCCTCCTGGCGATTTTGATGAAATCGTCCTCGAAATTGCAGCACTGGAACTGGTATTACTTAAATTGCTCGTTATTGATCAGCTTGGGACATGTGCTCGCCAACGTTGATGGCAAGACAAAAAACCAAGGGACACTAGTAACCTGGTCACTTAGCGTGGCGCTCCAAAATTGGTTTCATAAGCTACTAAACTACCAGCTTCCCCTAAATTGCTAATCTGTTTCATATCAGTCATCTACACGCTCCAGGATGTAGTAGCTCGATGGACCATCCAGGCGTAGCTCCGAGACTTTCCCATCGCCCGGTGAGTCGAAGCGGAAAAAATTGGCACCGCCGAAGAACACATCGTCCTCAAGGTACACAATGGGATTGGCAGGCCGGGTAACCCCCAGCACTTCGATGGCGGCGCGAAGGTTATCGCCTTCTTCAGAGATATGAATCGTCATCTCGGTACCCCTGGCGGCACCTCGAAAGCTACCAACAAATCGTGCCAGGTCACCCTCATAATCGGCCGCAACCGGCATGTGAGGATTACCAAAAAGATGCTCCCCGATCTGGGTAGTTATACGCGCCGGGCCCGGTGGGGCGGATGCATTCTGCAGCACCACGATTGTCGTATCGTGTTCTGGATAATAGCGGCCATGTGACTGGAAGCCAGCTATGGCGCCGCCATGCTCGATTATCCTCCCGGTCGGATGAACGTAGTTGTTCACACCCATGGCATAGCGCACTTCGCTGCCATCGCCTAGAGGCTGAGGTGTTATTAATAACTCGTAGAGTGTTGGCGACAGTACGCCGCCGTTGTGCAAGGCATCGTTCCAGGCCAGCAGGTCCGACACGGTGGAACATAGGGAGCCTGCAGAAAAGGGCCACTGGTGACTGTGGTAGCGGGCCAGGGTGAACTTGCCAGTATAGTTGGTGTAACCTGCCGCCTTGTAGGGTGTGATCTCAATGTTGCTGCAATAGGAACTATTGTCCATGCCCGCCAGTGGGAAAACATGCTCCTCGAGGTAGTCCTCGTAGGTTTGCCCGGTGACTTCTTCGATTATCAGGCCCAGCAGGAAGTAGCCGGAATTATTGTAGATGAGTGCCTCGCCGGGCTCGAAGTCGAAAGGGTAGCTGGCGATGAGGTCGAGCAGTTCCGATACCTCGGCATTGCGCCCCGACAGGTCCCGGAACTCCGGTATCTCGGTGTACCCCTTAATCCCGGAGGTGTGATCCAGCAGTCGCCGCAGCGGAATGGCACGGCCCTGGGTATCGAAGTCCGGCAGGTATTCGCTGATGTCTGCGTCCAGTTCCAGCCGCTCCTGGCCAACTAGCTGCAGGATGGCCACTGCCGTGAACTGCTTGGTCATGGAGCCAATTTCATGCACCGCATCCATGGACATGGGCACCTGCCACTCGATATTGGCCAGGCCGTAGCTCTTTTTGAGCAGTATCTCGTCACCACGGGCCACGCCTACACTGAGTCCAGCCAGCGATTCACCTACCAGTTCTTCAGCGATCTCATCCACGAAAGCTTCGAGCGAATCGTCCTGTGCGAGAACGCAGGTGCTTGTCAGGGCAATACAGATCAGCGTGCCGTTGAGTGTGGCTCTCATATTCATTGATGTATCCCTCGCTGGGTCTGCGATTCCAGAGTATGGGTATTAACAACTTGAAACAACGCCCCGGGGCAGTGAACCGCTGGTTGCGGATGTCTACTCTGGCCTGGAGTTAGTGCTTATTCCGTTTCTTGGTCATCCAAAGCGAATGAAGGTTCATCGCGGGACGATTGGTTCTCCAGTGCCATCCCTGACGTGAAAGTGGAGTCAGAGTATTGTAACTAGCGTGCCATAAACTCACTGAGTATCGCTTCAGAAACCTGGTACAAATCCTCCACGTTAGTGTCACCTCTATTCATCATGGTAGAGATGATGATGTTGTATTCTGGTAACACGATGAATACAGACGTACTACCCACAGCGGTGCCGTTGTGGTGGTATGCTTTCGCTACTAAGTTGTCTCCAATCTCAAGCTCCGTAATGCGCCAGCCGAGAGCGTAACCCTGTTCTCCCGAGTAGCTTGCACCTTCAGGAATCTCAAGGAGTCTTTGTCGCACGGCTTCCGATAAAAGACGATCGTCGACCAATGCAGCCCCAAGCAGCACCATGTCACCTGGGGTCGAAAACATTCCTCCGGACGGCCAGCGAATGCTGTTGTCGACAAAGGTGGCCGGTTTATAGCGACCTTCCTCAACTTCGTAGAAGCGCGTCATCATGTTGTCTTCGCGGTCAATGATATCCAGCCCTGACGACGTCATGCCCAGTGGGGTAAACACCGCCTCGTCGATGAAGTCTCCAAATCCCAACCCGGAAACATGTTCTATGGCAGCACCAGCCAGATTGTAGCCGAGACTCGTATAGCTGTGCTGCGTACCAGGCTCGTACAGTAATGGCGAATCCGCAATTACGCGGAGAGAGTCGGTTACTGAAGCAAAACGGCGACGGTTAAGGTGTTCCCAGGCAGGAAAGCAAAAGCACAGACTGTAGTTCCGTACGCCGGCAGTGTGGCTCATGGCCTGGCGCAGAGTGACAGTCCATTGCTTCTCGGGAAACGTGGGCACATAAGTTTGAATTGGCGCATCGAGGTCGATGTCGTAGCGGTCGAACAACACACCAACTGCGATGGACGTGACTGCCTTAGAGGTGCTACCGAGGCGAAATCTGTGAGAAAGGCTGATAGGCTTCAACGCTTCAAGATCTGCATATCCCATAGCCATCCGCCAAGCAAGCTCACCATCAATGGCTACCGCCGTAGAGAGCGCAGGAGCATTAGTCTGTGGATAGAGTCGAGCCACGGCATCCTGGGCTCGGATGGATTCTTCTGCCCAGTCCTGATTTTCCAACTCGGCTAGCATCGGAACGGATTCAGTTTTTGGCATATCGTCCCAGCCCGATGTATAGACAAATATCGGCTCAAACATTTTGAAGGCGGCCAGGCCCACACTGACCAGCAGGACGATACCAATAACTACGGTAACCCGTATAGATTTGCTCATGGCACTAAATCTTAGGACAGGATCTAAGTTTTTTGAGTATAGGGAATATAGACGCTACGACCAATCGCAAATCCTATCGAATTACGTGATTTTGTGGCCGGTTGTCCCTAAAAGTAGTTGGGGGAGTTGGGGATACTCATAGAGGAGTTGGGGACACTCATAAATTAATAAAATAGCCACGGATACAAAAATCCAAAGGGGAGCCTCTCAAACTGACACCTTGATGGCAAAATTGCTATTTTATTAATTTATGAGTGTCCCCAAGTCAGTGTCCCCAAGTCACCAAGTCACGCCAAAAAGGGACAGTCCCTTCATGCATTTTCCAGGGATGCCAGTTACTCATGAGATGCCTGACAAAACGCGAAAGCGTTTTGGACAGCCGAAGGCTGCCCCAAAGGGGTGAGGAATTTGGCTAAGCCAAATTTCGAATCACAATGACACTCACTGAGCGAGTGCTCATTGTTCATCCAATAAAAAAGGGACAGTCCCGGAGGGACTGTCCCTTGTTTATTGGATGCCTGACAATGACCTACTCTCACATGGGGAAGCCCCACACTACCATCGGCGCTGAGCGGTTTCACTTCTGAGTTCGAGATGGGATCAGGTGGTTCACGCTCGCTATTGTCGTCAGGCAATTCTGGCGTTGTTTTAAATTTGTTTTAAATAGGGTTTTAAGTAGGGACAGTCCCTCAGGGACTGTCCCTGTTAAAACACTTTTAAAACAAAAACAACATGTTCTTCAATTCGGTGAAAGACTATGTCTGTAACTACTCAAGATTTGGAGTGCTTTGTATCAAACTACTCACGATACAAGTTTCTCTGTACTGAAGTGTTAGTCGTTGCTTTGCTTTTTCATACGATCAGTCT
Source organism: uncultured Pseudohongiella sp. (assembly GCA_965227635.1). Lineage (GTDB taxonomy): Bacteria > Pseudomonadota > Gammaproteobacteria > Pseudomonadales > Pseudohongiellaceae > UBA9145. The sequence goes on from OZ245763.1 coordinate 646,310, forward strand.
TCGGTAGGGACAGACCCGGAGGGTCAGTCCCTGGAAAGTACATGATTATATGGTCAAGCCTCACGTGCAATTAGTATTGGTTAGCTCAACGCCTCACAGCGCTTCCACACCCAACCTATCAACGTCGTCGTCTTCAACGGCACTTTAGTAGGATCAAGTCCTAAGGGAAATCTCGTCTCGAAGGAGGCTTCCCGCTTAGATGCTTTCAGCGGTTATCCTGTCCGAACATAGCTACCGGGCAATGCTACTGGCGTAACAACCCGAACACCAGAGGTTCGTTCACTCCGGTCCTCTCGTACTAGGAGCAACTCTTCTCAAATTTCCTACGCCCACGGCAGATAGGGACCGAACTGTCTCACGACGTTCTAAACCCAGCTCGCGTACCACTTTAAATGGCGAACAGCCATACCCTTGGGACCGGCTTCAGCCCCAGGATGTGATGAGCCGACATCGAGGTGCCAAACACCGCCGTCGATGTGAACTCTTGGGCGGTATCAGCCTGTTATCCCCGGAGTACCTTTTATCCGTTGAGCGATGGCCCTTCCATTCAGAACCACCGGATCACTATGACCTGCTTTCGCACCTGCTCGAGTTGTCACTCTCGCAGTCAAGCACCCTTATGCCATTACACTAAGTGGGCGATTTCCGACCGCCCTTAGGGTACCTTCGTGCTCCTCCGTTACTCTTTGGGAGGAGACCGCCCCAGTCAAACTACCCACCACACAATGTCCTCACTCCCGTTTCAGGAGCTAAGTTAGAACCTCAACTTTACCAGGGTGGTATTTCAAGGGTGACTCCACGTCAGCTGGCGCCAACGCTTCAAAGTCTCCCACCTATCCTACACAAATAAAGTCAAAGTCCACTGTGAAGCTATAGTAAAGGTTCACGGGGTCTTTCCGTCTAGCCGCGGGTACACTGCATCTTAACAGCGATTTCAATTTCACTGAGTCTTGGGTGGAGACAGCGTGGCCATCATTACGCCATTCGTGCAGGTCGGAACTTACCCGACAAGGAATTTCGCTACCTTAGGACCGTTATAGTTACGGCCGCCGTTTACCGGGGCTTCGATCAAGAGCTTCGTCAAAGACTAACCCCATCAATTAACCTTCCGGCACCGGGCAGGCGTCACACCCTATACTTCCACTTACGTGTTTGCAGAGTGCTATGTTTTTAGTAAACAGTTGCAGCCACCTGGTCACTGCGACTCCCACTAGCTTAGAGAGCAAGTCTCATCACCGGCAGGAGCGTACCTTCTCCCGAAGTTACGGTACCATTTTGCCTAGTTCCTTCACCCAAGTTCTCTCAAGCGCCTTGGTATTCTCTACCTGATCACCTGTGTCGGTTTACAGTACGGTCATTTCTTACCTGAAGCTTAGAAGTTTTTCCTGGAAGTATGGCATCGACTACTTCTCCGTCAGGTTTCCCGTCGGGATCGTTATCACGTCTCAGATTAACGAGGAACCGGATTTACCTAATTCCCCTACCTACACGCTTGAACAGGGACAACCAACGCCCTGCTAGCCTAGCCTTCTCCGTCACTCCATCGCAGTAAGATCTGGTACCGGAATTTTAACCGGTTTCCCATCGACTACGGCTTTCGCCCTCGCCTTAGGGGCCGACTCACCCTGCCCCGATTAACGTTGGGCAGGAAACCTTGATCTTTCGGCGGAGGGGTTTTTCACCCCTCTTATCGTTACTCATGTCAGCATTCGCACTTCTGATACCTCCACCATGCCTCACGACACAGCTTCAGCGGCTTACAGAACGCTCCTCTACCATACAGCATTCCCTTAAACACACTCTTAGCATCTGATCGGAATCAGACTCAACGTGTAGAACGCTTTCACAGCGGCTGGCGTCGCCAGGTCGCTGTGTGCGCTTGCACGCTGAATGTACTTAAGTGGAATGCTGTATCCACAGCTTCGGTTTCCAGTTTAGCCCCGGTAAATCTTCCGCGCAGGCCGACTCGACTAGTGAGCTATTACGCTTTCTTTAAAGGGTGGCTGCTTCTAAGCCAACCTCCTAGCTGTCTAAGCCTTCCCACATCGTTTCCCACTGAACTGGAATTTGGGACCTTAGCTGGTGGTCTGGGTTGTTTCCCTTTCGACTACGGACGTTAGCACCCGCAGTCTGTCTCCCGTGATAGAACTTACTGGTATTCGGAGTTTGCATCGGGTTGGTAAGTCGGGATGACCCCCTAGCCGACACAGTGCTCTACCCCCAGCAGTTAAACACGAGGCTCTACCTAAATAGATTTCGAGGAGAACCAGCTATCTCCGGACTTGATTAGCCTTTCACTCCGATCCACAGCTCATCCCCTCATTTTTCAACATAAGTGGGTTCGGTCCTCCAGTGCCTGTTACGGCACCTTCAACCTGGCCATGGATAGATCGTCCGGTTTCGGGTCTATTACCTGCAACTGAGCGCCCTATTAAGACTCGGTTTCCCTACGGCTACCCTAAACGGTTAACCTTGCTACAGACAATAACTCGCTGACCCATTATACAAAAGGTACGCCGTCACCCCGAAGGGCTCCGACTGCTTGTACGTACGCGGTTTCAGGTTCTATTTCACTCCCCTCGCCGGGGTTCTTTTCGCCTTTCCCTCACGGTACTGGTTCACTATCGGTCAGCTAGGAGTATTTAGCCTTGGAGGATGGTCCCCCCATATTCAGTCAAGATTTCTCGTGTCCCGACCTACTCGATTTCATCACAAAAGCGTTTTCGCATACGGGGCTATCACCCTCTATCGCCAAACTTTCCAGAATGTTCTGCTAACGCAATTGTAACTTAAGGGCTGGTCCCCTTTCGCTCGCCGCTACTTGGGGAATCTCGGTTGATTTCTTTTCCTGCGGGTACTTAGATGTTTCAGTTCTCCGCGTTTGCCTCGCTTACCTATGTATTCAGTAAGCGATACCTCAAAGAGGTGGGTTTCCCCATTCGGACACCCCCGGATCAAAGCATGTTTGACTGCTCCCCGGGGCCTTTCGTGGCCTACCACGTCCTTCATCGCCTCTAGCTGCCAAGGCATCCACCACGCACGCTTTGTTGCTTGACCACATAATCATGGACTCTTGAGCTTCTCCAAACTTTCAGCTTCTCTGAACAGGGACTGACCCTTCGGGTCTGTCCCTAATCGAGCGGCCTCGAGCCCGAAAAAACCAATCCAGCCTGCTAAAGCCAGTTGGCACTCGGAGGAACAGACCCGGAGGGTCAGTCCCTGAGAATCGATACCTGGTCTTTGTATAAACCCCAGGTCATGACTATATGAAAAACTACCGCAACTCGTAACGACTTCGTACAGATTAATGCACTTGTATAATTAACTTGTTAAGTTACAGCATACACACATTCGTTTTTTGGGATATGTCTTCTCTGCAACGATCATCACAATCGCTACAAATCCAACATATTTATAACAAACATATATATGTCGTCTTTCACCAAATTGTTAAAGAACACACGAAATAGGGACAGATTTATTTTCCCTTTGGAGGATTTGTTTTCCTGCTTTTCAGCAAAGGAAAATAAATCTGTCCCTATTTTCGTCAAGCCTAAAAAAGCTTGCTAGTTAGTTTTCGTAAAGCTAACTAGCAAGCTCTCTTTGCTTTGAACCAATAAAACTTCTTCAATCTTTCCAAAAGATCAGGAAGTTGGTGGAGCCATGCGGGATCGAACCGCAGACCTTCTGGATGCAAACCAGACGCTCTCCCAGCTGAGCTATGGCCCCGTTGATGCCTTGAGCTTCACTAAAAAGTGACAACTGCCACTAATTAAAATTGGTTCAGTGCTTCGTTAATCAAGCAATAGAAGTAGGTACTTACTGAAGGGATAGGAAATCTCGTTAAGGAGGTGATCCAGCCGCAGGTTCCCCTACGGCTACCTTGTTACGACTTCACCCCAGTCATGAATCACAAAGTGGTGAGCGTCCTCCGAAGTTAGACTACCCACTTCTTTTGCAACCCACTCCCATGGTGTGACGGGCGGTGTGTACAAGGCCCGGGAACGTATTCACCGCGACATTCTGATTCGCGATTACTAGCGATTCCGACTTCACGCAGTCGAGTTGCAGACTGCGATCCGGACTACGAGAAGTTTTATGGGATTAGCTCACCCTCGCGGGGTCGCAACCCTTTGTACTTCCCATTGTAGCACGTGTGTAGCCCTGGTCGTAAGGGCCATGATGACTTGACGTCGTCCCCACCTTCCTCCGGTTTGTCACCGGCAGTCTCCCTAGAGTGCCCAACTAAATGATGGCAAATAAGGACAAGGGTTGCGCTCGTTACGGGACTTAACCCAACATCTCACGACACGAGCTGACGACAGCCATGCAGCACCTGTCACTCAGTTCCCGAAGGCACCAATCCATCTCTGGAAAGTTCTGAGGATGTCAAGACCAGGTAAGGTTCTTCGCGTTGCGTCGAATTAAACCACATGCTCCACCGCTTGTGCGGGCCCCCGTCAATTCATTTGAGTTTTAATCTTGCGACCGTACTCCCCAGGCGGTCAACTTAGCGCGTTAGCTACGCCACTAAAGATACTAAGATCTCCAACGGCTAGTTGACATCGTTTACGGCGTGGACTACCAGGGTATCTAATCCTGTTTGCTCCCCACGCTTTCGCACCTCAGCGTCAGTATCGATCCAGGGGGCCGCCTTCGCCACTGGTATTCCTCCACATCTCTACGCATTTCACCGCTACACGTGGAATTCTACCCCCCTCTACCGTACTCTAGCCTGCCAGTATGAGATGCAGTTCCAAGGTTGAGCCCTGGGCTTTCACATCTCACTTAACAAACCGCCTACGCGCGCTTTACGCCCAGTAATTCCGATTAACGCTTGCACCCTCCGTATTACCGCGGCTGCTGGCACGGAGTTAGCCGGTGCTTATTCTGTAGGTAACGTCAATCCCTGCAGGTATTAACTACAGGGCCTTCCTCCCTACTTAAAGTGCTTTACAACCCGAAGGCCTTCTTCACACACGCGGCATGGCTGGATCAGGCTTGCGCCCATTGTCCAATATTCCCCACTGCTGCCTCCCGTAGGAGTCCGGACCGTGTCTCAGTTCCGGTGTGGCTGATCATCCTCTCAGACCAGCTAGAGATCGTCGCCTTGGTAGGCCATTACCCCACCAACAAGCTAATCTCACGCAGGCTTCTCCAATAGCGCAAGGTCCGAAGATCCCCTGCTTTCCCCCGTAGGGCGTATGCGGTATTAATCCGAGTTTCCCCGGGCTATCCCCCACTATTGGGCAAATTCCTACGCGTTACTCACCCGTCCGCCGCTCGACGCCTGGGAGCAAGCTCCCATCGTTTCCGCTCGACTTGCATGTGTTAAGCCTGCCGCCAGCGTTCAATCTGAGCCATGATCAAACTCTTCAGTTCAATCTTAAAAGTGGCCATCTTCCTACTACTGCCAGTACAACTAAACCTGACAAGGTTAACGACCACTAAAAATGTGCTCAAAGATTAAGAAACTACTGCTTTAATAATGCTCAATTCTTCCGAAGAATCGCCGAACACTATAATTAAGCTTAATTAAATAAATTAACGCAGTTGCTTACTTTGAGTGGTTCGTAACCACCCCCAGCGAAATGCCAGAGGCTGTGAACCTAATTGCTTAGATTCCTGATACCACCTCAGCAAGCACCCACTTCTATTGCTTGATTTACTTTTTAAAGAGCCAAAAAATCCCCGTGCCCCTCGACACAGAGGACGCGTATTATACGCGCGAAAAGTGGTTTGGCAAGCGCTTGTGAAGATTTTTTTTACTATTTTGAAATAGTCTTAAAATCCTCGGACTTGCCGAGAAAAATTGGTTGAATTTTAACCACTTACGTCAACCAATCTTAAGAAGATGGAACATCTTCTTACCGCGCCGAAGGATGAAGTACTTCCCGTGAAGGGCTCCCCCCGAAGCGAGCGCGAATTCTACATCATTAATGGCCTGACCGTTAACACTTACTGCATTATTTTTTAAAAATTCTCGCGCCATTTTGTTGGATCGGGCTAATTCCGTGGAAACCAGTGCGTCGACGATACCCAATCCCCCGGAATCCATTGTAGTGCACGGCAATCCGTCCAGTTCGAGCTGCTGCAGATCAGCCTCTGTCAGCCTGGAAATATCCCCGGAAAACAGGGCCTCACTGATCCTGACCGCCGCATCCAGCCCGGCCTTGCCATGCACCAGTTCTGTGACCTCGCGGGCCAGGATGCCCTGAGCCTCCGGGCGACCCTGGGCTTGCTTGTCACTTTCTTCTATATCAGTGATTTCCGCTGGCGAGAGAAAGGTAAAGAAGCGCAGAAAATTATAGGCATCGGCATCCGCCACATTCAGCCAGAACTGGTAGAAGGCGTAGGGCGATGTCTTGGTGGGCGAGATCCAGATCGTGCCAGACTCAGTCTTGCCGAACTTGGAGCCGTCAGCCTTGGTAACCAGGGGCGTAGTAAGCCCATAGACCTGGGACTGGTGGAGTCGCCGGGTCAGGTCGATGCCGCCGGTAATATTGCCCCATTGGTCGCTGCCACCCACCTGTAGCGTGCAATTGAATCGCTTGTGCAATTCCGCGAAATCGTAGGATTGCAGCAGCATGTAGCTGAATTCGGTGAAAGAGATGCCCTCCCCTTCCCGTTCCAGCCGCTGTTTCACCGATTCCTTCTGAATCATGGCGTTTACGGCGAAGTGTTTACCCACATCCCGCAGAAAGCCCAGAACGCTGTAGTTTTCGGTCCAATCCAGATTGTTGGCCAGAATCGCCGAGTTATCGCCACAGTCGAAGTCCAGAAACTGGCTGAGCTGGGGCTTAAGTCGTTCCACCCATTCATGCACGATATCCTCGGAATTCAGGCTGCGCTCGCTGGACTTGAAGCTGGGATCGCCGATTAAGCCGGTGGCCCCGCCCACAAGGGCAATCGGTTTGTGCCCTGCCATCTGGAAGCGCTTGAGCACCAATAAAGGCACCATGCTGCCCACATGCAGGCTCTCAGCAGTTGGGTCGAAGCCGCAATAGACTGTGCGGGAACCACTATTCAGATGTTCACGCAGTTCATCCCCACCCGCGAGTTGCACAAGCAAGCCCCGGGCGTCCAGGTCTTCCACAATATCGGTAGTCGACGCCGCCATTTCCACAATTAACCTAAGAATATTTTAAATTTTGCCGACCCAAGCAAGAGGGCCAGAGTTATCGATTGATAACGGGCGCAGATTCTACACCAATGCGCGGGTTAGCGTAAAAACGCGATGCAAAGTTAGACCAGCATCATGAGATTAGAAATTTGCGTGCTGGAAAGCCAAAGTCTCATGCTATATTCTCGCGCGTTTGGAAACGACACCAGACTAAAAGAAACTGGAACTAAATAAGAAACTCGTTGTTTAAATAATCGTGACCATAATCGAATACATCAGGCACTTTGTGCAGAAGTACTATCCCCAGGATCACCTGTATCTGGCTGGGGGTATGCTTGCCGTGTTCGTTCTCCTTCTATTTATTCCGGACGGTGGTCCGGATATCGATGAGAAGGGGGCAGCTCTCACTTCTCAGACCCAGATTGCCATCCCGGTAAAGGTGGCAGATGTCGAACCCGAAGCTGCGGCAGGCTATGAAATAGAAGATTTTGTGGTGCCCGCGCAAGCTCAGCGCGAACCTATCGCCGATACAGTTGTTCCCACCGCGCAGTGGCAGAACGTGGAAGTGAAGAGCGGTGACAACCTCTCAGCCATATTCAGCAAGGTAGGGCTTTCTGACCAGGACGTGTATAGAGTTCTAAATAGCAGCGAAGAAGCGTCTGTGCTGAATCGACTCTACCCCGGTTATCAACTCGACTTCATGATTCCCGAACAGGGCGAACTGGAGCAGTTGCGGGTCTTTAAATCGCCACTCGAAGGTTACCTGTTTAAGCGTGATGACAGTGGCTACTCGGTTGAGACCATCCTTAAAGAAGCTGAGTTACGTCAATCATTCAAAGTCGGCACCATCGCGGACAGCCTGTTTATGGCCGGACAGGCCGAGAGCATTCCGGCAGTACACATCATGGAGATGGCAAATATCTTTGGTGGTGTGATCGATTTCATTCTAGACCCCAGAGAAGGCGATCAATTCAGCATTCTCTATGAAGAACAGTATCTCGATGGCGAGTTCATTGGCACCGGTGAAATTCTGGCCACCCAGTATACAAACCAGGGTACCACCTACACCGCGGTGCGCTATAGGGATGAGGAAGGTGAAGTGGGTTACTACAACCCGGAAGGTGAGAGCATGCGCAAGGCTTTCCTGCGCAATCCGCTGGATGTGTTCCGCATCAGCTCCAACTTCAATCCTAACCGCAGACACCCGATCCTGAATACGATTCGAGCCCACAAAGGCACAGACTACGCCGCGCCAACCGGCACCCCGGTCCGGGTTACCAGTGACGGTCGGGTGACCTGGGCGGCACGCAACGGTTCTTTTGGCAACCTGATTGTGGTCCAACACGCCGGCGGTTTTGAAACCAAGTATGCCCACCTCTCGCGCTATGCAGTGCGCAAAGGTGAACGAGTCAGGCAGGGCGATGTGATCGGTTATGTTGGCGCAACCGGCGGCGCAACCGGCCCTCACCTGCATTACGAATTTCTTATGAGCGGTGTTCATCAGAACCCCCGCACCATCCATGATAAGCTGCCCAAAGCGGAGTCCATCGACTCAACCGAGATGGATCGATTCCGTAGCGAGACTGCCAGTCTGCTGCAGCAGTTCAGCAACCTGAACAATTCCCTGTTTATCTCTATCAATCAGCCCAGCGCTGACTAAGAGTTCGAAACACCGCATCAGAATGCGACAGGCTCTGCTGAGTCGACACCTATTTGATCAGAGGTTTCCTAAAGCCTATGAGTGACAACGCGCTATACATTGGGCTGATATCCGGCACCAGTGTGGATGGTGTCGACTGTGTGCTGGTGCACTTCAACGGCAGAATTCCAGAACTCATTGCCACCCATTCCCACCCTATACCCAAAGCATTGAGAGCTTCTGTACTCGAACTGTGCAAGGGAGATTCAGTAAAACTCCGTCAGCTCGGTACGGTAGATCAACAGCTCGGCGTGCTGTTTGCCGAAGCGGCAAACGCCTTGCTCGAAGAGTCCGGACACAGGCCTGAACAAGTCGCCGCTATAGGAAGCCATGGCCAGACCGTATGGCATGAGCCAGAGGGCGATCACCCCTTTACGCTGCAGATCGCTGACCCCAATACCATCGCCGAGCGCACCGGAATTACTACTGTTGCCGATCTGCGTGGCCGGGACATGGCTGCCGGTGGACAGGGAGCGCCTCTCGCTCCGCTTCTGCATCGCATGGCCTTCCATTCTCAAAACGTTGATCGTGCCGTGGTCAATATTGGCGGCTTCAGCAACATCACGGCCCTGCCCAGAACCGGGAAGTGCCTGGCATTCGATACCGGGCCGGGCAACGTGTTGATGGATTACTGGATAGAAAAGAACAAACAGGAAAGCTTCGACCGTGACGGCGAATGGGCCGCGTCAGGTCAGTTCAACCTCGAATTGTTGAACTTGTTCCTGACCGATGAATACTTTACCCGGCCACCACCAAAGAGCACTGGCCGAGAATGGTTTAATGGCGACTGGCTGGAAGAGAGGCTGACGCTACTCAGCAAACCGCCGGCACCGGAGGATGTGCAGGCCACGCTGGTCACGTTTACCGCCAGCACGATTGTGAGCGACCTTGCACGCTACTCCTCGGCGCAGGAAATTTATGTGTGCGGCGGGGGTGTGCACAATGGCCGCCTGATGGAAGAGCTAGGCAAGCTGGCCAGCGACATTTCCGTCAATAGCACAGAAAAACTGGGCATGAACCCGGATTGGGTAGAAGCCATTGCCTTTGCCTGGATGGCACAGCAAACACTGGCGGGGGAAGCCATCGAGACGGGTGAATTTACAGGTGCAGGCAAGCCAGTGATTCTCGGTGGAATCTATCGAGCGCTACCCAACTAAATGAGCTTTCGGGTCTGACAGACGCAGAATCGCGTCAGATTGAAAATGACGCACCGCAACCGCAAGTGGTGGTGGCCATCGGATTGTTTACGATGAAACGTGAGCCTTCCAGTCCTTCAACGTAATCGATTTTCGAACCCACGAGATACTGATAACTCAGCGGATCCACAACGAGGGCGGCACCCTTGTTTTCAATCACTGTGTCGTCTTCTTTCACGTCTTCTTCAAAAGCAAAGCCATACTGAAAACCGGAACAGCCGCCGCCGGTCACGAATACTCGCAACTTGAGCTTGTCATTGCCTTCCTCGGTGATCAGGCTTTGCACCTTGCTCGCCGCGTTGTCGGTGAAGGTCATAACGACAGGATCTACGGTTTGTACTACTGACATGGCGTTCTCGAATGAGTCCTCAGTTGGGTTCCCATATTCTATGGGGTCGTCGTTGGTGATTTAAATGCTGCCGATTTCAATAATAACACAGGAAAACAGTCAGGTATTGTACCCCAATTCACCGCTCTCCGCTAAATTCAGCCAGATTCCCCCAAAAATCGGGAGTCTCGCAGTGGGGGTCGTGTGGACTAGTCCTGCTCGACGGAGCTGCTGTCGAAGGCCAGTTTATGACTATCGCTCTTTGCCAGCCGCTTGGCTTCAGACTGATTGGAACCGATATGCATCAGGTTTCCGTTTACCTCGGACCCCATGACCATTTCGATCAGGTTGTAGTAGACGTTTCCGACCACGGTAGCCTTCGCTGCGAGCTCAATGTGAGTTGCCGAGCGAACATCGCCCTGCACCAGGCCATTGATAATGACCGACGGTACGCAGATTTCGCCTTCGACGGCGCCTTTCTCGGCGACACGAATCAAGGCTTTCGAATCATCCTCTGCATAGATATTGCCTTTAACCCGCCCCTCTATGATCAGTTCTCCACTAAAGTGAATATCACCGACGATTTCCGTCGAGCGGGAAACGAGCGTATGTGCATTGGATGATGATGTCGCGACCGGGTCGCTACTCTTGCCAAACATCCCTGGTTCTCCTGATGGTTTTCTCTTGTTTCATTCAAGCAGGTTGCGGTGCAAACTCACCTTGAGCGCCGCGACTCTCCGATCGCTATTCGCCTTCGACAACCCAGCTAAAATCCTGGTTAATGGTTTTCTCCACCGGCTCGGCGGACGCCGCTGCGATCTGTATACGATCCGGCGTGAAGCCCTCCGGCAATGCCATCTCGCCTTCTATATTCTGGAAGAATTTAAAGCGCAGACGGATGTCCAGTTCATCTTCATCGCTGGAAATATCCCTGAGCGAATAGACAACCTGCTCGTTGTTTTGCTGGCCGACGATGTTGACGTTTACATGTCCTAACAGGAATGTATCGCCGTCGGCATCTTCCTGTCGCATCACCAGCTTATAACGAAAGCGACCTGCCTGTGCTGTTGCTGATATGTCAAACTGGCCGATGACCAGGCCGGTATCTTCAGTTTCTTCCGACACTACCTGTCGGTAGAAAACGATATCCTCTTCCAGCTGCGCGACCCGTTCACGTAAGGTGCGGATCGTCGACTGCACTTCTTCATTGGCGCGCTGATCCATCACGGAAGCACGATCCAGAATAGCAATCTGTCGTCTCAGGTCCGCATTCTCCGCTTGTGCGGTTTGCAGGTCGGCGAGTAACTCGGCCCGGTCCGCCTGAATAGTTTCCTGAGACATCATCGTCTTGTAGTAGCCGTAGGCCCAACCACCCAGCGCGCTCGCCAATACACACAGCAGCACCGCGGTAGTAAATAGGACACGGCGCCGCGGGCGGTGAGGCACCACGACCATGCGTTCCTGCTTACTGCCTTTCACTACATTTGGCATTCAGAGATCTCCGTAAACCGGCTGAGCCACTGTAATTAAAACCACTGTCACTAAAACCACTGTCAGGGTAGCAGAGCTATGGTCTCCAGGCCGCACGTTTCGTCGATTCCGCACATGATATTGAGGTTTTGAATAGCTTGTCCGGAAGCGCCTTTGACCAGATTGTCTTCAGCGGCCAATACCACTACTGTGTCGGTTTCAGCCGAGTAAGTGACTGATATTGTACACTTATTTGATCCTTTGACATCACGGGTTGCGGGGAGTTCACCTTGCGCAAGCACATCGACAAAGGGCTCTTTAGCATAGCGGGCGTCGAAAATTGATTGCAACTGGTCGATTGTGATCGAGGTTCCAGATTTCACCGGCGCATAGAGTGTTGCGAGTATGCCGCGAACCATGGGTGTAAGGTGTGGGATAAAGGTCAGCCCCACCTTTTCTCCGGCCGCATTGGCCAGACCCTGACAAATCTCCGGATGGTGTCGATGCCCCGCCACACCATAGGCGCGAATTGATTCGGTGGCTTCACACAACAGGTAGTCCTCTACCGCCTTGCGCCCGGCGCCACTGACTCCTGATTTGGCATCGGCTATGAGGCGCGAACTCTCTACCAGACCAGCCTCAAGGAGTGGCAACAGGCCCAGTTGAACGGCCGTGGGATAGCAGCCGGGGACTGCGATCAATTGCGCGTCGCGAATCGCCTCGCGGTTTACTTCGGGCAATCCATAGACCGCTTTTTCCACCAGCTGCGGGCTGGTGTGTGTGGTTTTATACCATTGCTCCCACAAGGCAACATCTTTGATGCGGAAGTCGGCGGAGAGATCGATGACCTTAATACCTTTATCCAGCAGGTCGGCCGCGGTATTCATGGCGACCGTATGGGGTGTGGCGTAGAACACCACATCACAGGCGGCGAGCGCTTCCGTATCAGGTGCGCTGAATTCAAGGTCCACGTGTCCACGCAGATTGGGGAAATGGCTTGCTACCGCACGCCCCTGCATCTCTCGCGAGGTCACAACCTTCAGTTCCACGTCCCGGCGAGGAGCGAGCAGGCGCAGCAGTTCAACGCCGGTATAGCCAGTTGCACCGATAATGCCTACTTTAATCATCGCTCTCTCCTTGATCGTTACGGGGTTTAATTGGGGCTGGTGGAAACTTACAGAACCTCAGGGCCAGCAACCACGACTGTGGTGCCTGCACCAAAACGGGAGCGCAATCTTACACGGCGACGCCGCTAATTCCAATTCCCAGAAAGAAATCAACTATCAAATCAATGCGTTAAGTCAATTTTCTTCAATACTCGACCGCATCAAGACTTCATTCCGGAGCTGTGATAGCTTCTCTCCTCCTTAATCTGTGTTTCGTCTACAAGACCGATGAATCGCCATCGATAATCAACGCGACTTACATGCTCTGGGTTAAAGCTTTTCACATCATCTTCGTCGTCTGCTGGTTCAGCGGGCTGTTTTATTTGCCAAGGCTATTCGTCTATCACGCCATGAGCGAAGACCAGGTCAGTAAGGACCGCTTCGTTATCATGGAGCGCAAATTGTTCTGGGGTATCACCACGCCTTCAGCGATTGCCACTGTCGCCTTTGGAAGCTGGCTGCTCATAGGTAACTGGGGCTATTTCATGGCCTGGTGGTGGATGCATGTGAAATTGTCACTGGTGGTCTTGCTGCTTATCTATCATTGCTACTGCTGGTGGTACATGAAGAAACTGAGAGAAGACAGCAGCCAAAAGACGCATGTGTTCTTCCGCGTGTTCAATGAGTTGCCTGTTTTCCTGCTCATCGGCATCGTCATTCTAATCGTCGTAAAACCTGTTCTGTGACTTCCAGCAAACCCACAGTCATGTGCTTTTCCGGCCTCGACCCCACGGGGGGAGCAGGCATCCAGGCAGATATCGAGACCGTGTTCAGTCTGGGCTGCCACTGTGCTCCAATCATTACTGTCCTTACCGCCCAGAACACTGAGAACGCCCTGAGCCAAAGCCACACCGATGCACGGCTACTGGTGCAGCAGGCTCGTGCCGTCCTGGAAGACACACCGGTACAGTGTTTCAAAATCGGTCTGGTCAGCAGCATTGAAGCCATAGAAGTCATTCACACATTGCTCAAAGACTACTCTTCTATTCCGGTTGTGCTGGATCCTGTTCTTAGTGCAGGCGGTGGTTTCGAGTTCAGTGATATGGACGTGCTGGATGCCATTAAGCAGCTCCTCATACCGCTCACGACTGTGCTCACTCCCAACACCGAAGAGATCATGAAGCTGGCTCCTACTTCAGACAATGTAGATGCCTGCGCGAACGAACTACTCGAACTGGGAGCCGATCACATCCTGCTTACCGGCACCCATGCGCAAACGCCTGGCGTGGAAAACAAACTGTACTCACTGCACCAGGAGGCTACAGTATTCAACTGGCCACGGTTGGAACCGAACTACCATGGGTCAGGTTGCACACTCGCTGCCGCGATTGCCGCGAACCTGGCCCATCGCATTACCGTCAGAGAAGCGATCCAACAGGCACAACGCTTTACCTGGGAAGCTCTGAGTCATGGCTATCGCAGCGGCTTCGGTCAATATATTCCCGACCGCAGTTTCTGGAAAAATCAACCACGTTAGTTACCATGAAATTTTCCGGAATCTATGCCATCACAGACGATGCTCTGTTATCGGCGAATCAGTTATTGCACAAGGTCGAGTTGGCTCTCGATGGCGGTATCGCCTTATTGCAATACCGCAGCAAAACAACAGGCACAGAGAGCAAGCAACGAATCGCCAGGGAACTCGCGCAGCTCTGTGCGAATTACCAGGTACCTCTTTTAATCAACGATGATCCACAACTGGCCCTGCAAGCGGGTGCCCAGGGTGTTCATCTTGGGCAGAGTGACGGCGATATCGCTTCTGCTCGGAAATTACTGGGGCAAGAGGCGATCATTGGTGTGACCTGTCACGCCAGCCTCGAGAAGGCAGTGCGAGCAGAAGCCGCCGGTGCAAACTATGTGGCGTTTGGACGCTTCTACCCATCACAGACCAAACCCGAGGCTCCGCCGGCTGAGCTTGCCTTGTTACGCGAAGCGAAACAAAAACTATCACTTCCAATAGTTGCCATCGGCGGCATCAACCCTGAAAATGGCGCAGCAACGATAGCTGCAGGCGCTGATATGCTGGCTGTCATTCATTCGCTGTTTGGCGAAGAGGATGTCAGCGCAAACGCCGACAGACTGGTAAGTCTGTTTCGCGCTAATTGATAACCGCACACCAACAAATCACCAAGTGGATTCATGAATCACGAAAAATCGAAAAAGCTCTACGAGCAGGCACTTCAATATATACCCGGCGGCGTGAATTCTCCCGTTCGCGCGTTCAAGGGTGTTGGAGGAAATCCATTATTCTTTCAAAGCGGCGAAGGCGCCTGGCTAATCGATAGCGATAACAATCGCTATGTGGACTATGTCGGGGCCTGGGGTCCACTTATTCTCGGCCATCGCCATGAAGCCGTTATCTCTGCCCTGCAGAAGCAACTGGATCGAGGCCTGGGATATGGCGCTTCGACTGAAGCTGAAATCGAAATCGCCCGGAAAATTTGCGAATTGGTGCCTTCCCTCGAACAAGTGCGACTGGTGACCTCAGGAACGGAAGCCACCATGAGTGCAATCCGCCTGGCACGGGGTTTTACCCGTCGCGACCTCGTGGTCAAATTTGAGGGTTGCTATCACGGCCATGTAGATGGTCTGCTGGTTAAAGCGGGTTCCGGCGCACTGACGCTGGGAGAACCCGACTCCCTCGGCGTGCCTAAAGCCTATACTGACCTGACCCATGTGCTGGACTTCAACGACAGCGATGGCGTACGCAAATTCTTCGAACAACATGGCAAAGATGTTGCCTGCGTGATCGTTGAGCCCGTCGCTGGCAACATGAACTGCGTACCGCCAGTACCGGGGTTTCTTGAGACGTTACGTGAAGTCTGTACCGAGAGCGGCGCAGTACTCATTTTCGACGAAGTCATGACCGGCTTCCGGGTAGCACTGGGTGGAGCACAGGAAAAGTTTGGCGTCACTCCGGACCTCACCACCCTGGGCAAGGTCATTGGCGGAGGTCTTCCTGTTGGCGCCTTCGGCGGACGCAAGGAAATCATGGATTGCATCGCACCCAATGGTGCCGTCTATCAGGCGGGCACCCTTTCAGGCAGTCCACTCGCCGTAGCAGCGGGCCTCGCCATGCTGGACGAAATTGCCAAACCCGGCTTTTATGATGAAGTGGGGAGCAAGTCGACTATACTTATGAGTGGACTGGAAGAACGCGCTCGAGCCGCGGGGATTCCTTTCACGACGAACCAGGTAGGTGCCATGTTTGGCTGCTTCTTCAGCGATGAAGAGAAAGTGACCCACTTTTCACAGGTTACTGCCTGCAATATCACCCGATTCCAGGACTACTTCCATCATATGCTCGACAATGGGGTGTACCTGGCCCCTTCCGCGTATGAAGCAGGATTCGTATCCAGTGCTCATGGCGAGTCGGAAATCAATCACACATTGGATGCAGCAGAGAAAGCCTTTGCAGCAATCGCAAAAAATTAACGAGTAAGCCTGGCTTACCAAGAGACAGATTCAACATGGCAAGATATGACGTGTACGGGGTGGGCAACGCCCTCGTCGACCAGGAATTTGAAGTTGAGGACAACTTCTTCGAAGAGCAGGGAATTGAAAAAGGGCTCATGACCCTGGTTGAATTCGATCAACAGGAAGCCTTACTCACGGCATTGCGGGATCGCTATGGCCTGAAGAAACAGGCAGGCGGAGGTTCCGCGGGCAATACCCTCTACGCGCTGAGCCAGTTTGGTGGTGAAGCTTACTTTGCCTGCAAAATCGCCAGCGATGACACCGGTGATTTCTATCTGGAACAACTGGGACACCACAATATCGATACCAACATCGGCTCCCGGGAAGACGGGACTTCCGGGCGTTGCGTGGTCATGATTAGCCCCGATGCCGAACGCACCATGCATACCTATCTTGGTGTGTCGGTAAATTTCTCGCTGGAAGAACTGGACTTCGACGCCGCTGCTCGCTCGGAATACATCTACGTCGAAGGCTATATGGTCACTTCTCCGCCGGCCAAGGCCGCTATCATGAAACTAAAGAGCTACGCTGAGGAGAACCAGGTAAAGACGGCGATGACTTTTTCCGACCCGGCCATGCTGGAATATTTCAAGGATGACATCAACGATGCGCTTGGCGCTGGCGTGGATATGCTGTTCTGCAACCTCAAGGAAGCGCAGCTGTGGTCAGGCAAGGAATCCATCGAAGACGTGTGTGAAGCACTCAAGACCAAGGCCAGGCGGTTTGCCGTAACACTCGGACCAGACGGCGCACTGCTATTTGATGGCGCCAAATACATCGAAATTCCGGGCAACCCGGTGGAAGCGATAGATACCAACGGTGCCGGAGATATGTTCGCCGGAGCCTTTATGTATGCGATCACCCAAGGCATGGATTTCGCTACCGCAGGCAGACTGGCAAGTCTGGCGGCATCAAGGATCGTATCCCAGTTTGGACCTCGCCTACAGGCCGGAGAACACACCAGCCTCTTGAAAGAAGCGGGTCTGCTAACAGGCGAATAAGGCTGAATAAAAAGACACCAATCGGGCAAAGTATAAAGAATTAAAAAAGGGGTCAGAGTAAAAATACAGTACTGTATTTTTACTCTGACCCCTTTTTTATCCCCCTTTTTTTATCGCCTGGAAGCAGGTCTAGGTCGACCAGGGGACACTCATAAATTAATAAATTAAGATCAAAATCCTTTCTGAACACACGGACCTGGTTTCTTAGTTTATTAATTTATGAGTGTCCCCTTTCTGAGTGCTAACTCATTCTGCTTAGGCGCGCATGTCGTCGACGAATTTCTTCTCGCCATCGAGCCAGGGAGTCTTGCGGGGGGGACTGACTACCCTCTTCTTCCTGTATGTCCTGAAACTCTTTCAACAGTTTTTTCTGTCGCGCGGTCAGGTTGACCGGTGTCTCAACGATCACCCGGCACAACAGATCGCCGGCACTCCCGTCCCGTATGGGCATCACGCCTTTACCACGCAGCCGGAATAGCTTTCCGGTTTGGGTCTCTTGCGGGATCTTGAGTGTTACCTTAAAAAGGGGTCTGAGTAAAAATACAGTACTGTATTTTTACTCTGACCCCTTTTTTTATCCCCCTTTTTTATCGACTGGAAGCAGGTCTATAGCCAGAACCGAGACCGAGGGTAGAGACTCTTTTAAAACCCGCCTTCGATTACAGTCAATATGCGCTAAAGAGCTTAACGGCGCATGCGAATTCTCTTTTGATATGACAATCCAGCCATCCCGAGTAAGCAGAGCAAAATAGCTGACGGTTCCGGTACGCTGGCCGAGCTCACGGAAAACCCCACATCATCAAATGCCGCACTGCCCATTCCCTGGTCACGCCATAAATCGATACTCAAGAACTCACCGAGGTTGGCATCAGCTACAGTGGCCGTGTAGCTCAAACTGAGTTGATACCATTCAGAATGGCTGATTTCCGAAGATTGCTTTCCGGGTACAACCAATCTTTCCCAATCAAGCAAAGTATTGCCAGCGCGCAGGCCAATGGTACCCCAGGAGTCACCATTGCCACGTGCTCCAAGCCAGACCGTTGCCAGGTAAGTATTCCCTGCTGTGAGGACTTCACTTGTAGTCTGACTTATCTGCTTGTCGCCAGTACGGTTGTCGACCTGAAACAACATATACTGCTCACCTTCATACGCCTGCAAACCTGACGTTGGGTCCAACAAAGTAGCGCCAAACGGCAGGTTCTGATCCCAACCCTGGGGCATCACTGACGACCACCCGATACTGGCTCCATTACCTATATCGGGATCTTCGAATCCAGCGTTGATCAGAGAGATCGAACCTGCGGATACAGTACTCGAGAAGGTTATAGGGACTATCGCTAACAAAAACTTGAGAAGGCGCATATGAGGGCTCCGGAGAAGAAGGGTATCAACTCGGGCGAGACTAGCGTCGGGCACCTTATTTGGGCAATCCCTGAGATCAGGGGTTTTCGGCGAATAGCGAGGATAAAATTGCTCCAAACTAGAAGCAGACATTTCATTCTCTGAACTCGAAATAACCGCAACTAGTTCGCTTTCAAGGCGCTCTTAGTGAGGAAAACAACTAGAAATTAAAGGGGTCAGAGTAAAAATACAGTACTGTATTTTTACTCTGACCCCTTTATATGATCACCCGGCACTGCGGCCTCGTATGGGCGTCACGCCTTGACTAGGACTAGGGGACACTCATAAATTAATAAATTAAGAAACTAAGTCCGTGTTTTCGGAAAGGATTTTAATCTTAATTTATTAATTTATGAGTGTCCCCTTTCTGAGTAAGCTGATGCCACCGAAGACGTGTCAAATGAGAAGCAGTGACTCTAACTCAGGCACGCAGATCGTCGACGAATTTTTTAACGCCATCAAACCAGGAAGTCTTGCGAGGTGACTGACTACCCTCTTCCTCCTGTATGTCCTGAAACTCTTCCAGCAACTCTTTCTGTCGCGCGGTCAGGTTGACCGGTGTCTCAACGAGCACCCGGCACAACAGATCGCCGGCACTGCCGCCCCGTATTGGCGTCACGCCTTTACCACGCAACCGGAATAGCTTTCCGGTTTGGGTCTCTTGCGGGATCTTGAGTTTTACCTTGCCATCGAGAGTGGGTACTTCCAGTTCACCACCGAGAGCCGCATCGACGAAGCTGATTGGAATTTCACAATGCAGGTTGCGTCCATCCCGCTCGAAAATCTTGTGGGGCTTTATGTGCATCTCTACATAGAGATCACCAGACGGCCCACCATGGACTCCGGCCTGGCCCTCGCCAGAGAGACGGATTCGGTCACCATTGTCCACACCTGCTGGCACCTTCACCGACAGGGTCTTGGTTTCATCCACGGCACCGCGGCCATGACAAACATGGCAGGGATCCTTGATCTGCTTGCCAGTGCCCTGGCATCGAGGACAGGTTTGTTGCACTGAGAAGAAACCCTGTTGCATACGAACCTGACCATGACCACCGCAGGTGGTGCAGTCAATTGGCTGCGTACCCGGCTTGGCGCCAGTGCCTTCGCAATTGCTGCAGCTTACGCTGGTAGGAATTCGGATTTGCACCGTGGTGCCCTTCACTGCATCTTCCAGTGAGAGCTCCAGGTTGTATTTCAGGTCGGCGCCCTTGCGCACATGACTGCGACCGCCACCGCGGCCACCACCGAAGATGTCACCGAAAATGTCTCCAAAGATATCGCTGAAATCTGCTGATCCGGCACTGGTCTGGCCTTCGACACCGGCATGACCATACTGGTCATAGCGAGCGCGCTTGCTCTTGTCAGACAGCACCTCGAAAGCCTCATTGGCTTCCTTGAACTTGTCTTCGGCTTCTTTGTTGTCGGGATTGCGGTCCGGGTGATTTTTCATGGCAACGCGACGATAAGCCTTCTTGATATCGGCTTCCGAGGCGTCCCTTTCGACACCAAGAATTTCGTAGTAATCCCGCTTGGACATAGTTTCCATCTTCAAATATCGGCGTCAGTTCACCGGAGAAATCAAAGGGGTCAGAGTACTTTGATTTCCAAATTTATCGTTTGATCGTTGTCAGGCAAATATTGCCAAGGCATGAAACCAAACAGGGCCAGATCAAAGTACTCTGACCCCTTTGATCGGCCCCTTGCTTGGTTGTGAGGAGATATAGCTCCTTACTTATCTTCTTCCTTAACTTCTTCGAACTCGGCATCAACGGCATCGTCAGCACCGTCGGCTGCTTCGGCAGCCTCAGCGCCGGCTTCTGCACCAGCAGCCTGCTGTTCCGCATAAAGCTTCTGGGCAAGGTTCGTTGACGCATCGGTGAGATCCTTGGTCTTGGCCTCAATGTCTGCAATGTCGTCACCCTTGAGGGCTTCTTCCAAAGCAGCAATAGCGTTGTTGATCGCGTCCTTCTCTTCGTCACTGGCCTTATCGCCAGCTTCTTCCAGAGTCTTCTTGGTGGCGTGAACGAGTCCATCCGCCGTATTGCGCGCCGTGATAAGTTCTTCGAACTTCTTGTCATCAGCAGAGTGCGCTTCGGCATCCTTGATCATCTGATCGATCTCTTCATCAGATAAACCACTGGAAGCCTTGATCACAATGGACTGTTCTTTGCCTGTCGCCTTGTCCTTGGCTGACACATTCAGGATACCGTTGGCATCCAAATCGAAAGACACTTCAATCTGCGGCATGCCGCGAGGTGAAGGCGGAATGTCTGTCAAGTCGAAGCGACCGAGAGACTTGTTCTCCGACGCCTGCTTTCGCTCACCCTGAACAACGTGAATCGTTACCGCTGTCTGGTTGTCATCTGCGGTTGAGAACACCTGACTCTTCTTGGTAGGAATCGTGGTGTTCTTGTCGATCAAGGGGCTGGCTACACCGCCCAGGGTTTCGATACCCAGAGTCAGTGGTGTCACATCCAGCAACAGAACATCATTCACGTCACCAGACAGTACTGCCGCCTGAATCGCTGCACCCATGGCAACCGCTTCGTCTGGATTCACATCTCTACGTGCTTCCTTGCCGAAGAATTCCGCAACCTTCTTCTGAACTTGCGGCATACGAGTCTGGCCACCCACCAGGATGACGTCGTTGATAGCAGAAGTCTCCAGACCGGCGTCCTGCAGGGCAGTCTTAACCGGGCCAAGCGTACGCTCTACCAGGTCTTCCACGAGAGATTCGAACTTGGCACGGGTCAGCTTCTGCACAAGGTGCTTGGGACCACTTGCATCAGCCGTGATATACGGCAGATTCACTTCAGTCTGCTGGGAAGAGGACAGTTCGATCTTGGCTTTCTCCGCGGCTTCTTTAAGACGCTGCAGAGCCAATGGATCGTTGTGCAGATCCATTCCGCTTTCTTTCTTGAATTCGTCTGCGAGATAGTCGATGAGACGCAGGTCGAAGTCTTCACCACCGAGGAAGGTGTCACCGTTGGTCGAAAGCACTTCGAAAGTATGCTCGCCATCGGTTTCGGCAATCTCAATGATGGAGATATCGAACGTACCACCGCCAAGGTCATAGACAGCAATCGTGGCATCGCCTGACTTCTTGTCCATACCATAGGCCAGCGCCGCCGCTGTCGGTTCGTTGATAATGCGCTTCACTTCGAGACCAGCAATTCTGCCGGCATCCTTGGTTGCCTGGCGCTGGGAATCGTTGAAGTAAGCAGGAACGGTAACCACCGCTTCCTTCACTTCCTCGCCGAGGTAGTCCTCAGCGGTCTTCTTCATCTTTTTCAGCACCTGGGCAGAAATTTGCGGAGGTGACATCTTGTCGCCGTTAACAGACACCCATGCGTCACCGTTGTCGGCTTCGACAATCTTGTAAGGCACCATCTTGATATCTTTCTGGACGACCGCGTCTTTGAACTGACGGCCGATCAATCGCTTGATGGCAAACAGTGTGTTGTCGGGATTGGTGACAGCCTGCCGCTTCGCTGGTTGGCCAACGAGAGTCTCACCTTCTTTGGTGTAGGCAATAATGGAAGGTGTGGTTCGATCCCCTTCCGCGTTTTCAATTACTTTGGGCTCGCCGCCGTCCAGCACTGCAACGCAGGAGTTCGTGGTTCCCAAATCGATACCAATAATCTTGGCCATTCTCTAGTTCTCCGATAAGTACTTGCATGCTGGCCTGGGTTTCAGACCGCTCGCTGATGCCTCAAATATTGGCCCTGTCCGAGATATTTCAAGGAGTTGGGCCGAAATTCCTCAACTAAATTGGGGATATATTGCTGTGGAGCAAATTCTCCCCTGTTTCCGTGCTTGTGACCGCGTTCAGGCGGCTTGCAGCAGCAGGCTATTGAAAAGTCTCAGGTGGATACCAGGTTAGGCTGAAAGTGGCGAAAAAGCGCAGTGTACAGACAGGTACATCAGCATTTTGAGCCGCTTTTCAACACCGCAAGGTGCCGCATGAGGCATTTTCAACTGCCCGCTAGGCTTGTGCGTCAA
The DNA here is from genome assembly GCA_965227635.1 of uncultured Pseudohongiella sp. GTDB lineage: Bacteria > Pseudomonadota > Gammaproteobacteria > Pseudomonadales > Pseudohongiellaceae > UBA9145. Next base: position 669,173 of record OZ245763.1, read on the forward strand.
TATTGCCGCCTGTTGCTCCGCCCCCTGCCCCCTTGGAAACCATTACCATGGCCGGGCGCAGGACGCGGCCATGCAATGTGTAGCCTTTCTGCATCACGGCAATGACCGTATTGGGTTCAACGTCGGGGTTTTCCTGAATAGACATGGCCTGGTGCAGTGCCGGATCGAAGGGCTCCCCCATCGGGTCTACCGTTTCAATATTGAATTTGCTGAAGCAGTCCATGAAACTCTTGAGGGTCAGATCCACGCCTTCGTAGATCGCTTTCACCGTTTCATCCTCGTGAGCAGAAGCTGCCGCAAGCGCGCGCTCCAGATTGTCGATGACGCTCAACAATTCGGCACTGAATTTTTCCTGGCCAAATTTGTGCGCCTTCTCCACATCCTGCTGAGTTCGACGGCGCAGGTTCTGCATTTCCGCCTGCACTCGGAGTAAGTCATCCCGGGCCTGATCAGCACGTTGCTCGGCCTCTGCCAGTTTTACCAGCGCCTGTTCCAGTGTCAGGTCGGTCGAGGCGTTAATTCCCTCCTCACCGGCAGCTTGTTCCGCACCACTGTCGGCAGCGCCAGACACGGTATCGTCCTGATTGGCAGTTTCTAGGTTCCCGGACTCCTGGTCTTCCGGGTGAGGCTGTTCGCTCATCCCTGCTCCTTTCGACTAAATTGTGACTAATTCTTTTAATTTCAGGAGCTTAGATTAGCTCCACGGGCGCACTTGGGACACCCTTAATACTCAAGCCCGAATATGGGGGCGAAGCGCGCGGATTCAAGCTCTGCCGGGGCTGGCGTTTTTCCCATACTCAGTACAAACTACCCGGCATCCATGCTCACTCATCTCACCATCAAGAACTTCGCCACCGTCGACAAGCTGGAAATCGAATTTCAGCGCGGCATGTCAGTCATCACCGGGGAAACCGGTGCCGGAAAATCCATCATCCTGGGCGCCCTTGGCCTGGCTCTTGGCGATCGTGCCGACAAGGCCGTAGTGCGTCCCCAGGCTGCCAAGGCGGATATCTGTGCGGAATTCGATACCAGCAAGATTGACCGAGCGCGCAACTGGCTGTTCGAGAATGACCTGGCGGAAGACACCGAGGCCCATGTCTGTATCCTGCGCCGGGTGATCAACAACGACGGTCGTTCTCGTGGTTACATCAATGGCTCACCAGTCACCATGGCGAACCTGAAGACACTGGGCGACATGATGATTGATATACACGGGCAGCACGAACACCAGTCGCTTCTCAAGCGTAGCACCCACCAGAGGCTACTCGACGATTTCGCCTCCGATCCCAAGTTGCGCAATAACCTGCTCTCCACGTGGAAGCAATGGCAACAGAATCACCAACAACTGACAGAGTTGAGCCAGCAGTCTGCAGAGGACTCCGCACAATCCCAGCTTCTGTCCTATCAACTTGGCGAACTCGAAGAATTAGCCATCGGCGACAATGAAATCGATGAGCTGGAAGCCGAATTCAAGACCCTCAATCACGCTGACGACATCCTCTCCAGCGCTCAGGGGGCGAGAAACGCTCTTAGCGAAGGCGAAGAAGAAAACCTGCTCTCGACACTCAGCCATATTCTGGGAGACCTGCGTGAGTTATCCGAAAACTCACCCAGGATACAGGCCATTGTGCAGCTACTGCAGGATGCGGAGATTCAACTCAGTGAGGCCAGCGCTGAACTGCGCAATTTTACCGATGGATTCGAAGCCGACCCGCAGCGGCTGGAACAGGTCAATGCCCGCTTGAGCCTGCTGCACAGTGTTGCCCGCAAACACAAGATTGCCGCCAGGGAACTGCCCCAGCTCGTGGCCGATTTACAGAATCAACTGCAACGCTTTGCGAACAGTGATGAAGAATTGGCGAAGTTGCAGGCGAATGATGAAATGCTCAGGCAGCAGTACCTGCAATTGGCCAAGGAACTGACCAAACAGAGAAAGGCGGGAAGCAGCAAGCTGGCCAAGGCTGTGAATGCGCAGCTTAAAGTGTTGGGCATGCCTCATGCCTCGTTGGAAGTCTCATTGCAGGAAAGCAGTAGCGGCGAGCCATCGCAGCAAGGGCTGGAGACTGTTGAATTCCTGGTCAGTACGAACCCGGGCCAACCAGCGAAACCCCTGGCGAAAATTGCGTCGGGTGGCGAGCTTTCCCGTATCAGCCTGGCGATTCAGGTGATCACAGCCCAGACCTCACAGACCCCTTGCCTGGTATTTGACGAGGTCGACGTGGGCATCGGCGGCGGAGTCGCTATTGCAGTGGGTGAGTTGTTGCGAAAGCTGGGTGAACGGACCCAGATATTCTGCGTTACTCACCAGGCTCAGGTGGCGAGTCAGGGGCATCAGCACTTCTTCGTCAGCAAGACCAGCAATAAAAAGGAAACACTCACCGCGATCAAACCATTGAGCGGCGAAGAAATCGTCAAAGAAGTAGCGCGAATGCTGGGCGGCGAGGAATTCAGCGAGGAATCCCTGGCCCATGCGCAGCAGATGGTTACCAATCTCGGCTAAACTGCCGACTCCCGGTCCCCCAAACACACGACCGAACTTAAACGGGTGTGCGTTGTCGAACCCAGACAGGTCGCTGGCGGCGGCCAAGTGCGCACTGGCGGCAATTCAGTTATCATGACCTTGGCGCGAAAGCACGACCCAGATGTGCCTGATGTGCCTGATGTGCCTGATGTGCCTGATATGAAAGTTAAACGATAGAAGATAGTAGAAACAACTCCGGCAGAGTACTCACAAGCCCATGAAGTCCTTTATAAAACCCTTCGTTTTCGCGAGCAGCCTGTTACTAACCGCCTGCGGTGGTATCGGTGCGCTGGATTTCCCGGGTGTCTACAAGATCGGCATTCCCCAGGGCAATATCATTACCCAGGACATGGTGGATCAGCTGCGGCCCGGAATGACCAAGCGTCAGGTCATCTTTGTCATGGGCACACCTCTTGTACGCGACCCCTACCATCAGGATCGCTGGGACTACATTTACAGTTACCAGCCCGGCGGCGGCGTCCGTGGACAGGAGCGTATCTCGGTCGAATTCGTGGACGACCGTCTGGTCAGCATGAGCGGAGACTTCGTTCCCAGTCAGGCGCAGACCGATACCCAGCCGGGTTCCAGCGACTAGCTGATGTATTGAAAGTCAAGAAACTGCATTCCTGCTTCGATGCCCCGGCCAACGCTGTGCGCAATGTGAGCACCTTTAATCCGATACATGGCCAACAACGACAATATTGTCGCCATCATTAACCGGCGGGGTTCCAAAAAGAATCAGTAGCACTCCTGTAGCTGGCGCAACAATCTCTTGTAGCTCAACTCCATGATAGTCAGTGATACGTCCTAATCTTGTGCCTTCGGTAACGTAGTCACCAGTTCGTACCAGGGGATCGGGATACCAGATGCCATTGTGCTCACTGTAAACACGACTCCTCCTGTTGATAAACAACGGACTGCGCGGCAATAGAGGCTCACCTTCGAGCATATCCAACTCACGCATGACATTGAATACACCATCGGTGATGGGTTTTATTGAGTCTTCATTGATCAGGCCCAGTTCGCCGGATTCCACGTCCATAGAGGGAATTCCTCGCTTTACTGCCTGGGCACTAGTGTAAATCGCGTCGTCCAGGGAATCGTAATCTCCGGCAAACTGCACGATAGTCTCCAGACCGAAGGCAACGGCTATACGCCGGGATTCAGCGACCACCTCGGCACCTCCTGCTTCCGCATAGTAGGCGCTGTAAGATGGACGCAGGCTTTCATTGGCATCGCCGGAATGAATATCCAGCAAATAGTCAGACTTCGCCATGACTTCGGTAGTTAGCACATGAGCAATCCTGTCAGTCACCGATCCATTCGGATCACCGGGGAATGAACGGTTCAGGTTTTTCAGATCCTGCGGTCCGAAGTATATGGTTCTACCAGTGAAGGCAGGCATATTGGCGATGTGCACAATAAGTACAGTACCGCTTAGCTCAGCGGGATTCAGCAGACTGGCGACTTCCTGTAGTGACAGGATAGGTGAATACTCTGAACCGTGAATGCCAGCGATAAGAGTGAGAACAGGTCCCTCATAAAGTCCGTTATGCACGGTGACTGGAATCACAGTTCCTGTATCGCTGTTGCCCCCGTCCACCAGCAGAAAGTCTTGTAGCGTGCTCCCTGGCTGAATAGTGAAATTTCCCAATCGAAACGAGTCATTGCTCTCTTGAGCAAATACAGGAGCGACTAATAGCAACATCGCCAGGGCGATTGAGAATTCCGAGACTAAAGCAACCGAGCCAATTCGAAGTACGCGGCGACATAGTACGGAATCCCAACATCTTTCTAGTTTCATATCCCCTCACGATCGATTCTGACTGGTATTGTCCAACAAAATAACCTACCAAGTTGCCCTTACCAGCACTTGAGCTACTTGCGATTACAATCAAGAACCAGGTGCGGCTTTCACTGATTTCACCCGCAGTGAATTGTCCACGGATAAGAATAGTAGTTCCAGCAGGTTTTTATACAGTGCCGCAATTTCGAATTCGCGCTTTCTGATCTTGCTGGTGCAAGTTGGTATCCTCAGATTCATCGAGGCAGTCGAGAAGGGATTCTTCGATACCATCAAGTGTTTCGCGATACTTGCTTATGATCTCAATTCGACTATCAGCACATTCCTGCAGCCGTTGTTGGGAGACCATATCGTCGGTCTTGTTGATTGCGAAAGCGCCCTTCGAGGTGAGAAACACCGCTTTCAGTCGCACCGCATCTATTTCGTTAATGAGCGAGAAGAGTTTGCCTTTATTGAACCGCGACTGTGAATTGAATATCCAGCCACGACTAAAATAGCCTTCCCCACTGTTATCTGCCCTTACGAACCCCTCGACTGGAGTCTCCAGAATTCTGGGAATTGCTACTGGCGCTCCTCTTACCGCAACGTCCCGGTAGGTGTGCAGGCTTCTCTGGCTGGCAGGAACAGTCAGCCATTCCAGATCAACCGCACCTTGCCGAACCTGATACACCAATTTTGCTGCATGAACGGTTCGATCCTCTAGAAAGGCGAGCAGTGTGGGGAAGTCTTCTGCCGCATACAAGTCTGACTTACTGGCGACTATGATTTCCGCAATTTCGACCTGCTCATTGAATGTGGTGTTTGATGTGTAACGACTGTCCCTGATCTTGCGTGCATCCACGAGGGCTATCGTTGCCTGAATATCAAGCACATCCCGGTAATACTCTCCGGAAAGCGTGGAGAGCACTTCTTTTGGGTGCCCGAGTCCGGTGGGCTCAATTAACAGTCGGTGAGGCCTGGCCCTCACGAGCAATAGATTTAGCGCCATTTGCATGGGCAGACCATTGGTGCAGCACATGCACCCACCCGGTACCTGGCTTATGGTCACTCCAGCTTCGTTGACAGAATTCTCTCCAAACAGGCTACTGTCAATTCCAACCTCACCGAACTCGTTAATCAGGATGGCCCAACGTTCGTCAGCCGGTTTTTGGGTCAATAGGTGCTTGATCACGGTGGTCTTACCAACGCCCAGAAATCCGGTAATGATGTTGGTCGGAATTAGCTTTTTGGTTCTTTCAGATTTCACCAACTCTTACTCACACGCAGAGTGTTCATCATGACATTCATTCACCTGACACAATCTGAAGTTACGAACATGGGCATAGGCAATGATTGCGGTTCCAATAATGGTCGTCACTCGCTCGCCAATTTCCCCTATCGCATCCTCACCAATTATTACCACCAACAGCAGTACAGCCAGCCCCACTACTCCTGTTTGCAAGATTGCTTTATTACCGTGCTTGCGGCAGCCGAGTCTTAGTGCGAATACGCTGATGGGCAGGACAAGAAACAGGAGCCCAATGTGAAATATCTCATCATCGAGGAATGTGGAACCCAACGCGGGCAGCATGACGATGGCTATCGGTGTAAGCAAACAGTGCACTACGCAAGCCACAGATAAGCCTATGGCTGCCTTGTCCATGTTCGTTGTTGATATTTTCATACCGTCTCCAGCAGAGTTTGGATTTGGATGAGCCAAGTTGGCTGCTCACCAGGAATCCCATAGGTTTTCGAATCGAATGCTTGTCTGAATTCTACAGGCAATGGGCAACGCAGGCGGAAGCTGTGGCGACCTGTGCCACAGGCCGTTCATGAAACTCAAGCCTTGAATCTCTCTGTAACGGGGTTAAACTGTAACCCAAGTAAATATTGAGATGTTATATTATAACTTTATTGACTGGCAAGCCGAAATAACGGCCTCTGGATAAACTCTATGGAACTAAAAAGCATGACTCTCCCTGTCAGGGTGCTATTCAGTAAAGTATGCCCTTGGGGTTTGCTTTGCTGTCTGGCGGGAAGCGGCCCGCTTCAGGCGCAGGCACTGGATAGCCATGTACACGGTGAGGCGGAACTCAATATTGTACTTGCCGGCAAGCAATTGCAGGCTGAGTTCATGAGCCCGGCGATGAACTTGCTCGGATTTGAGCGAGCGCCTGCTACTGACGACGAAACGGTATTGCTGAATTCTGCCATTACGGCATTGTTAGAAAGTGGCGATTGGCTGTTTGGAAATTCTCTGGCGTCGTGCACCGCAACAACCCAGGAATTTGAGGCGCCAATTTACGAAGAGGCGGCACATGAGCACGATGACAACGAACATGACCACGAACACAAATCCGACCAACATAATCACGGAAGCGAAGCAGCAGCTCATGCCGATTTTCGTGTGCAATATCTGTACGACTGTTCGTCGGCACCAGCGAGAGAACTCAAGCTGGTAGCGTTTGAAAATTACACCGGCATTGCAACGATTACCGTCCAGTGGATTGTGGAGCGTCAGCAAGGCCGTGCTGTACTAACCGCCGCTAATCCTGTTCTCACCATGGAATAAAGAGCCCGAAGTGTCCAATTCAAAAACCTCTGTAGAAGCCGCATCATTCGCAACGGAACACGATCATTCACACTGCATAGAAGACGCCTTGAATCAGGCCGAACTCGTCTGTGAAAAAGGTGGCGAGCGTTTTACAGACCTGCGCAGGCAGGTGTTCGAACTTGTATGGGCAGGACATAAACCCGTAAAAGCCTATGATTTACTGTCTGAACTCGCCACCAAACGCAGTGGTGTGGCACCAGCAACCGTCTACCGGACCCTCGATTTTTTACAGTCTCAGGGCCTGGTCCACAAACTGGAATCTCTCAATGCCTACCTCGGTTGCGCACATCCTGGCGAAGACCACCAGGGACACTTCCTGATTTGCAAGAACTGCGAGGAAGTCCGGGAGTTGGACTCGGAGACATTCAGCGATTCGATAACTCAAATAGAAAAAGAACAAGGGTTCCAGGTCAAACATATAACCGTGGAATTATTTGGCATCTGCTCCGGGTGCCAGGTAGAAGGCTAAGCACAGCCCCAGGCAACCTGTTCTATTGAATAAGAGTGCTTATCAGTAGTCGTAGATCTCAACAACTTCGGCGCTTAAGCTGTAAGCAGAACTCGCCAGATCGTTTTTAACCACCTGACTACTAAGCTTCCCGAGCACGTAATAGGCATCATAGTAGTTATCTAACTGCAAACCTTCCTCAAACTTGACGTGGATAATCTGATTAGGCGGTGGCGGAGGGACGTGAATACAGGCTCCAAAGAATGGCACCAGGAAGAATTCGGTGACTTCGCGATCGTCATTATAGGCTGTTGGTACAATGAAACCGGGAACCAGGATTCGCTTGTCCAGTAGTTCGGGATTCACATCGAAAGACTGCAGCGCCTGCATATAGGCTTCCTGCTTGGGATCGTTGATTAGCTTGTCATCCCAGCCGAATCCGTCGTGGTAGACGGGAGGAGCATCCAGAATCGCCTGCATGTCGGCTTCGCTCATGAGATCTTCCCATTTGATAGCAAGAACCTCTTCCGGATTCTCTACATCAAAATTGACCTGATTTTCATCCTGACCATGGGCAATAGCCGACATGCCTGAAATCAGGGCCATCAAAGAGAAAATTCTGAGCGATCGAGCGAGCATGGTTCGCAACTCCTAAAATTGAGTTCGTTAGGCAGTATAGCGCAGAACCCCAGAAAGGAATATGGCAGGCAATAGCAACTCAATCGCCCTTTTTGCTTATTCCTGGAACCACATCATTTACATAACTAATTGATTTTAATGCTTTTTAATCGGAAGGAGTCGTTTCTGACTGAAACTTGCAAGCCAGCTTACCCGGCTGACTGCCTGTTGCCAAAGTCCCGTATTCAGGTGCTTTGTGGCTTTAGTCAGCCAAGGCAAAATGCTAGATTGCGAACTCACAAATACAAGAAGACTCTCTACAGGAAAGACCTCATGAAATCACTAGCGGGCAATCTGGCGCTCTGCGCATTGACATTTTCTTTCAGCCTCCCTGTGTCAGCACAGCAGAATGCCGACATCGTAGGCCCCAGCCCTTACGACTATATAACTGATAGCTGGATGCAGACCTTTGCAGAAGAAGGCATGACGTTCGGTGGTACTTCCGGAGTCTACGTGCAGAACAAGGGACGTATCTTCTTCCTGCAGCGGGGGGAAACTCGACTACCGAATCCGATTCCGCAAAGCTATGCAGGGTTTCCCGCTTCTCTCGGCTGGAACGTTCTCCAGGGTCGAGGTCGCGTGTGGCAAAACGTCATCTATGTTGCCAATAGTGAAGGCGAGATTCTGGAAATCTGGAATCAATGGGATCACCTGTTCAAAGGCACGAACGGTCCTGGCCCGCACCGGCTTCGCATGAGCCCCTACGACCCGCAAAACCGGTTATGGCTGGTGGATGAAACCAATCACATCATCTATGTATTCTCCAATGATGGCGGACGCCTGGAAATGACGCTGGGTGAGAAAGGCATACCTGGCAAAGACGAAACCCATTATCGCCAACCTCAGGACGTGGCTTTCTTGCCCAATGGCATGTTTCTGGTGGGAGATGGTCTGGGCGGTAATAATCGCATCGTAGTGCGTAATGCCGACGGCAGTTACCGCTCCGAGTTTGGTGAAGGCGGCGATGCCGCTCATCAATTCGCTTCGGTACATTCCCTGGCGATGGGCCCGGAACAAACCCTGTATGCATTGGATCGCGACAAGCGAGACGTAAAAGTATTTCGCCAGACAGCAACCGAAGGTTCGGCAGACTACCCGCGTTACGAATATGCAACCACGTGGACTGGTCTCGATCTTCCCCTGGACATAACGGTCAGTGAGGACGCCGCCTGGGTTACGGACATCCGTCCGCCCAAGATTGTGAAGTACGATCTGGATGGCACCCAGGACTACGTCTGGCGCCTGCCAATTGATGGCCCACACATGTGGATCGAAATGCATTCACTGGCGGCCGATGAAGATGGCAATCTCTATGGCACTGACAATCAGGCCGGTCGACCACAGAAGATGACTCCGCGGGCCGACGCGAATCCCGAACATCTCGTTAAGCGACCCTATTTCGAGCGCTGATTCTGGCACGTCGCTTGCGTCCTGTAAGAGGTCAACAGCTTTAAGCAGAAGGCACAGCAGTATTCGATGGCTCGGCAAGATGCCGAGCCAGTTTGGAAGTTTATGCCAGGGCCCGGCATGGGACGCTGAGACTTAATTCAGGTTTATCACCGTGCCAAACATCGTATTCAGTTTTAGTTCTTTATTGGAGACACGTCACCATGTTGAAACTCACCAGATTACCGTTATTCGTGATTTGTTCGATGCTGCTGGCAAGCTGCAGCGAGCCAGTCGAAACTCCGCCGACGGAGGAAGAACTCGTGGAAATCGCACGCGGCATCCACGAGCGGGTGATTACTCTCGATACCCACGCGGATATCAATACGCGCAATTTCACCATGGAGACCAACTACACCCAAAATCTGGACACCCAGGTGAATCTACCCAAAATGGATGAAGGCGGACTCGATGTTGCCTGGTTCATTGTGTACACAGGTCAGGGCGACCTTGGGCCTGAAGGCTACCGCGACGCTTACGCCAACGCTATCGACAAGTTCACCGCCATACATCGCCTGGCCGATGAGATAGCTCCCGACCGCATAGAAGTCGCCTACGACTCCGCAGATGTGCGACGAATCACTGGTGAAGGCAAGAAGGTGGCCATGATCGGCATCGAGAACGCCTACCCAGTCGGACCGGATCTTTCCAATATTGAGAAATTTTACGACATGGGCGGACGCTACATGTCGTTGGCACACAACGGCCACAACCAGTTTTCCGACTCCAACACCGGTGAAGCCGATGGTGTTTACTGGCACGGCGGACTCAGCGAAATGGGCCGCTTTGCAATCAGGGAAATGAATCGCCTTGGCATGATGATAGACATTTCACATCCCTCCAAGGATTCCATCATGCAGACGCTTGCGCTTAGCCGCGCCCCTGTTATCGCATCCCACTCTTCAGCCAGGGCATTGACGGATCACTCCCGGAATCTGGATGACGAAATGCTTCTTGCATTGAAAGACAATGGCGGTGTTATCCAGACCGTAGCTTTTGGTACTTACGTCAACGAACTGCGACGAGCTCACTGGGCCGCGGGCGGCAGCTTCGCTGATTCTCCTCCGGCAACAGTGTCTGATTTCGTCGATCACATCGACTATATGGTTAATCTTATTGGGGTCGAGCATGTGGGAATCAGCTCTGACTTCGACGGCGGTGGCGGGTTGACCGGCTGGGGTGACGCTTCGGAAACATTCAATGTCACACTGGAACTGGTACGTCGCGGATACAGCGAAGAAGAAATCGGTATGATGTGGTCAGGAAATCTGCTGCGCGTGCTGGATGACGTTCAGCGCATCGCACAGGAAATCCAAAGCGAAGCTTGAGACGTTATTGGGTTTTCCTGATCAGCATCCAATCAACTCGAAACTGGGCATTGAAGCCATTGTTGTTCAAAAACACGCGTTCGAAAATAAAGTTTGAAAGGCCTTCTATGCAAATGAAAAATCCCTTGGCCGGTTTGTTCCTGTCACTGCTGCTGAGTGGAACCGTCCTCGCACAGGAGGACACAGTGCCGATCGTGCCCGTGGATGAACCCATCTCCATGCAATTGAATGCAATTCTCGCGGACTCGCGGGTGCAACAGGCACTGCAGCAGATTCAGGACCGGGAACCACAAACCGTAGCAGAGCAACTGGCAATCACCGAGATTCCTGCACCGCCTTTTCAGGAGCAGGTTCGGGGTGCTGACTATCTGCGCAGGCTACAGGAGATCGGACTCTCCGACGCTTATGTGGATGACGAGGGCAATATCGTGGCACGCAGGCCCGGCACAGGTGAAGGCCCCACCCTGCTCATCGCTGCGCACCTGGACACGGTGTTTCCGGAAACGGTGGATACCACAGTTCAAGAACGTGAGGGACGCTACTACGCTCCCGGCATTGGAGATGACACGCGCGGGCTTGCGGTGATGCTGTCCGTTATCGATGTACTCAACAGCAGCGGCATCGAAACAGTTGGCGACATCATCTTCAGCGCCAACGTGGGTGAGGAAGGCCGCGGAGACTTGCGCGGTGTGAAAGCCCTGTTTCGTGACCTGACAGAAGTGGATGGTTTCATTTCCATTGATGGCGTAAGGCTTACTCGTATCACCGCAGGAGGAACCGGCAGCCGAAGATTCGAGTTTATTTTCAAGGGTCCGGGCGGACATTCTTTCGGCGCGTTTGGCATACCCTCGGCGGTTCACGCCATGGGCCGGGCGATTGCCTATATCGCAGAACTACAAACTCCACAGTTTCCCAAGACAACATTTACCGTCGGCACAGTATCCGGCGGCACTTCCGTGAACTCCATAGCGGCAGATGCAACCTTCGCTATTGATATGCGCTCCAATGACAGCGGCTCCCTCGCGATCTTCGAGCGCCAGGCTAAACAGGCAGCCCTCACTGCTGTACTGGAGGAGAATGAACGCTGGAATAGCGAAGCGATCAGCGTCGAATTCAAGTTAATTGGTGACCGTCCCGTGGGCAGCACCTCAGTGGATAGCCCGATCGTGCAGGTCGCGGCCCAGGCCTACGCGGAACTCGGCGTGCACATAGACGGCATCACCATATCGAGTACTGATTCAAACGTGCCAATGTCGCTCGGTATTCCGGCAATTACTGTTTCCGGTGGCGGCGATGGGGGAGGCGCTCATTCGCCCAATGAATGGTTTGAGCCAGTGGACTCGCACCTGGGCCCTCAGGCCGTGTTGCTCAATATCTTGACGCTGGTTGGGATAGAAGGTGTGAGTGAACCGGTGTTGGAAGAGATGCGCTGAACAATCAATCGTTCAGTCCGTGAATAAAATGGCTGGCTGGTTACCGACCAGCTTCCCTGCTACTCAAGTATCTCGCGAATTCGGGATTTAAATTCATCCACGGTCAGAGCGCGCTCGAAGCTGAATGGGCGCGAATCCGTCACTACCCCCATCGCAGAACCAGCGTCGCCATCGATGATTGCAGGTGCGCGCCGGATTGTTCTCGGCACGTTTTCATAGGACATCACGTCGGTAACGGCCTGCCGGTTTACAGTGCTGACTCGCCTCTCTCCTTCCTCATTCACGATAAGATAGTGGCCCTGAGACCAGCCAAGCAGCGGATTGATCAGGTCCCTGCTGGTAGATTCCACGAAGTAGATTCCCTGCTCATCCACTCGCGGGATGCGCAGCCCACTTACGTCCACCACCTCGCCACCCAGCGTGCCACCGGTAAATTTCAGTTCCAGAAGCGTGCCCGGGTTGTCACCCTTCACGACATCGTTTACCTGAAACGTGACAAAGGTAACGACGATTCCTGCCGCATTGAGCTGTACGTTGTGCTCGAGCACTCGCCCTTCGAACACCAATTCTGCCCCTTCAGCCACGTCATCGATATCCATGCTGAGGATCGTTGTCCCATGGGTGGACAACGAAAAGGCCAGCGCCATCACAATGGAGCTCCATTGTGAAATCAGGCGCAGGATTCTGGTGAATGTCTTAAGCATAACTACTCGGTGAGTTGTCGGTATTGGTATCGGTATTGGTGTTGGTGTTGGTGTTTGTGTTTGTGTTGGCGTCGCTGTCAATCTGCGAAACCCAAAATTTAATCTACTAATAATAAGACCACTATAGCCCGGAAAATAGTTCTACCAAACTGCCAGGACCCTCCGATCAATCATATTGCACCGCCGACTGAAGCGTGCACCGTAGGGACGGCAAACCTTGTTCCCGCAATGGAGAGTGCAGGATCGGCAGAAGTCGGTGCACAGGCCAGGTTTTCGAAAATCGCCCAAGCGCCGTCCCACTTGCGACATGGAATGCGGTAGAATTCGGCAAAGCACATAGAGGCTAATATCCCTTTGTTTCGTAAGGCTTCACCTCGGTGACAGCCAACCTACTAAAAACATTGAGAAATACTACCCGATGACTGATCAAAACCAAGACTTACGTAACGCCGGACTCAAAGTCACCCTGCCCAGAGTTAAAATTTTACAGATGCTTGAGCAATCCGATACCCGCCATTTGAGCGCGGAGGACGTGTACAAGGCACTGCTCGACGCCGGAGAAGATGTTGGCCTGGCAACGGTGTACCGCGTCCTGACGCAGTTCGAACAAGCCGGGCTGGTGGAACGCCACAATTTCGATGGTGGCCATTCCGTATTCGAACTCGACAGCGGCGAGCACCACGACCACCTGGTGTGTATGGAAACCGGCAAGGTGATTGAATTTCACAACGATGAAATCGAAGCGCTGCAAGAGAAAATCGCCAAGAAATATGGCTACGACCTTGTAGATCACAACCTGGTTTTATACGGCAAGCCCAAGTCCTGACCCAAATTCAGAACAGCGTCACCCTGAACCAGCAGTACCCGATGAGGGGTTTGGGGAGGCTCATTCCTCGCCGAAACCCGAATAGGCCTGAGCAAGTTGATCATTTCTTCTCATGGTCAGGAGCGAGTAAGCTGCGGCGCCGGTAAAGTCCAGGACCCAGGCCAAACCCATCTGTTTGTATACTAACGCCAACCTGAGAAGTGAACCTTGCAGGTGATCAGACTTGATCCAGCGAACTGAGATCAACTGCAGTAGATTGAAGAACAGAAGAACAATAGAGGAGAGAGTAGCTGTGCCCATGTTAAATTTTACGAATCCGGTGCGATTCGATTTTGGTGCTATCAATAAATTATCCGAGGCATTGCAGCGCCAGGGCATTCAACGGCCTTTCCTCGCCACCGACCGCGGGCTAAATGACAGCGGCCTCCTGGAGCGCATCACCGATGTGCTGGAAGACAAGTCCGCCGCGACGATCTACGATGGCACGCCGGGCAATCCCACCGAAGAAGCCGTCAACGAAGCGCTGGAGGCCTATCAGGCCAATGACTGTGACGGCGTAGTCTGTATTGGTGGCGGTTCTCCCATGGACCTCGGCAAAGCCGTTGCCCTGCTGGCAGCCAGTGGCGGCCCACTTGCCCAATATGATCCGCTGCAGGGCGGCAACAAGCTGGTAAAAGCAGTCGCGCCTCTCATCGCCGTTCCCACCACAGCCGGCACTGGCAGTGAGGCTTCCGTGGGATTCGTGATCAGCATGAGCGATGGTCGCAAACTCACTTTCGCCAATCCACGATTTCTGCCAAAGCTGGCTATCTGTGATCCCGAACTCACCCTGGGCTTACCTCCCATGCTGACTGCCGCCACCGGCATGGACGCTATTACCCATTGCATCGAAGCTGTCCTGGCCTCCCCGGTTAACCCACCTGCGGATGGTATCGGACTGGACGGCCTGTGGCGCGGCTGGAAACACATACAGCGCGCTGTGGAAGATGGCAGTGATCGCACCGCGCGCTGGGAAATGATGATGGCCTCCACCGAAGGTGCCCTGGCCTTCGTCAAAGGTCTCGGTGCCGTGCACTCCATGAGTCATGCCGCAGGCAGGATCAAAGAACTTCGCCTTCACCATGGCACACTCAATGCAGTGATTCTGCCAACAATACTGCGTTTCAATGAGGATGCCTGCACAGACACCTATCCCCGATTGCGTCAGGCAATGGGCCTCTCCCCCGATGCCGATCTTGCCAAGGCTGTGGAAGAACTGAATGCCGCCATTGGATTACCGAAAGGCCTGGCTGAAATGGGTCTGACGGAGGAATGGATCGACGACATGGTGCCTCATGCCGTAAGCGATCTCGCTACCATGACCAATCCCAAGCCGGTGACGGCGGAAGATTTTGCCGACCTGTATCGCCTTGCGATGTAAGTATCAGAAGGGCTGAATACCGGCTAAAGAATACCTCGGTCTTTCATCACTCTGTCACTTTTATTGCCAATACTAGTGGCGAAACCGACTTGTGAGTCCGACATGCCTTTACCTTTTCCCAGACGAAAATTCCTGCAAGCTGCACTCACCACGGGGGCAGCATCAGGCTTGTTGCTTAGCGGCTGGAACGCAAAAGTCTTCGCGGCTTTGGCTGACCCCGAGCGAAACCGGCTATTCAGCCACGGTGTGGCAAGCGGAGACCCGACCCATAGCTCTGTCGTAATCTGGACCCGGATTAACACCAGTGGGAATGCCACCGTAAGCTGGCAACTGGCAACCGACAGCGACTTCAGGCAGATCCTGCAACAAGGAAATCTGGAAACGAGTGCTGCTGTCGATCACACGGTCAAAGTGGACGTGGATTACCTGCAAGCCGGGGAAACCTATTACTACCGCTTCCAGCATGAAGGTGTCACTTCAGAACCCGGCCGCACCAAAACACTGCCAAACGGCTCTCTCGCGCAACTGGGAATTGCCGTGGCTTCCTGCTCCAATTTCCCCTTTGGCTACTTCAATGCCTACGAAGTCATTGCCAACGACGACGATATAGATTTCGTCGTTCATCTCGGCGACTACCTCTATGAATACGGCGCCGACGGCTGGGGTGGGGAACAGGGCGTTGCACTTGGCCGTGCCCACGTCCCCGCACACGAAATCATTTCGCTCGCGGATTACCGGGAACGTCATGGCCAGTACAAAGCCGATATGGCTTCACGCCTGATGCACGCAGCCCACCCCCTCATAGCTACCTGGGACGATCACGAGTCCAGCAACAACCCATGGATGGGTGGTGCCCAGAATCACCAGACAGATAGCGAGGGCGACTGGTCGAGTCGCCGCGATGCGTCGATTCGCGCCTACTATGAATGGATGCCAGTGAGAGATCCGCGAAACGGGATGCGCAAGGAGCAACTCTGGCGTCACTTCTCCTTCGGCGACCTGGCATCCATGGTCACTCTGGAAACCCGACACACCGGTCGTGGCCTGCAAGTGGATTACGGCGAACACCTGTCCCAGCTAACTGACCCTGCCGCTCGCGATCGATTCGTGAGCGAAATTCTCGGAGATCCGAAGCGAGCCATGCTGTCCCAGGAAATGGAAGAATTCCTGGCCATGAGCCTGCAACAATCGCTCAACCAATCGCAGCCCTGGCGCATTATTGGCAACCAGATTCCCATTGCCAGAACGCATGTGCCCAATCTTGATGGCAAGCTGCAATGGGAAACCAGCGGCGGATACGACCCGGTGGCAGAATCCCACGCCCGGTTCACCCGTCTGGGGCAGTTGGATTTGCCTCTGTATCTGGATACCTGGGATGGCTACCCCGAGGCGAGGGAGCGCTTCTATGATCTCTGCCGCCAGGTTGGCGCCAGCGACCTGCTTGTACTCACCGGAGACAGCCACGCCTTCTGGGCCAATGAGCTGTACAACGCGTCCAATCAAAAAATGGGCGTAGAACTCGGCACCACCGGCATCACTTCCCCCGGTGACTTCGAAGATTATGGACCCGAGGGTGCCATGGCCTTCGACCGGCTCATTGCCGAGCATAACCGGGAAGTCACATGGACCGACTGCACCCACCGCGGATTCATAAAACTCCTGCTGACCCCGGAGACTGCCAGGGCAGATTACATTGTCGTGGACACAGTTCACAGCGAGCAATACCAGTCTTCGATCCTGCGTAGCGTGGAGATCTTGCGACAAGGCGACAGTCTCGCACTCGGCTAGCACCATTCCTTTAGCTGCAGTGCACAGTTAGCTGCGATGCACGTTTTCCCTCAATGCACCATTTTCAGGCCACGGGGTTATTCGCCGAACACAGCCCGTGCGTCACTTCCCCTCCCCGCGACGAAAGGGTACAGTTGAATTCGTGCTCTCACTGAGGCCCATAATAGTCCTCTCGCGTTGGCACAAGTCAGATTGAACCGTCGGCTTACCCTTTTGGATCAAGAGATCAAGGTATTCCCATGCTGAGAGAAACGATCAAACCCTTTGCCTACTCCTTAGCCCTGATAGTGCTGGTAGCCTGTGGTCAGGCAGAGAACGAACAAACCTCAACCTCAACACCACCAGCGACCAGCAAGACGCCCGTGGATCTGGTTCTCACCGGTGGCAAGGTGCTCACCGTCGATGCCGCATTCTCAGTTCACGACACCGTGGTTGTCGATGAGGGTCGCATCGTTGCCACAGGCAGCGCCGCGTTACTCGACCAGTATGAAGCCACTGAGACTGTTGATCTCGCTGGCAAGACTCTGATGCCGGGCTTCATTGATTCTCATACTCACATCCGTGGTCGCCCACTGCGGTATATCGAACTGGGCGGCGTCACTTCCATCACCGAAATTCAGGAACTGATTGTCGCGAAGATCGCGGAGATCGGTGAAGGCGAGTGGATTACCGGCTACGGATGGTCTGAAGATGAACTGGATGAGGGACGCCGGCCTCTACGAGCAGATCTCGATGCAGTGGCGCCCAACAACCCGGTTATCTTCACCCGGGCAGGGGGCCATAGCGCCGTGGTGAATTCACTGGCGCTTGAACTGGCGGACGTCACCCTGGAAACACCGCAACCGGATGGCGGCGTCATCGAACGCGGCGACGACGGTGAACTCAACGGCATCATTCGGGAACGTCAGGGTATTGTGGGATATCTGGTGCCTGACTCAACCTATGAGGAAATCATCGCCGGCCTCGAAGTGAATATGAACGCGCTCCTGGAGAAAGGCATCACCAGCATCATCGACGCGTCGAAGACACCCGAAGACTACGAGATGTTCGAGGAGCTATACGACACTGCAGAACTCCCCCTGCCGCGCTCGGCACTGCAATTCCAGTGGAATGATCCGGAGGCAATCGTCGCGTTAAATAACAGGGTTGGCGCAGGCAATGATTTTCTGAAACCGGGGCCTATCAAGGTATTCGCGGACGGCGGCTTCACCGGACCTGCTGCCTATACGCTTGCTCCCTACCTTGGCCAGGGTGAATACCGCGGCTATCTGAACATGGGTGAAGGTGAGTTGGTAACGCTGCTAAATGAAATTCACGATGCGGGTTTTCAGATGGGTGTGCATGCAATCGGCGACGCGGCCATCGTGCTGGTGGTGAACACCATGGCGGACATGCTGGAGCGAAACCCACGGGAAGACCATCGGCATTACCTGAATCATTTTTCCATGCGTCCACCGGATCTGACCATGGAACTCATGGCCGAGCATGACATTCACATCACGCAGCAACCCAACTTCACGTATACACTGGAAGGTCGCTATGCCACTTACCTGGAAGGCTGGAGGCTGCAGCACAACAATCCAATACGCTCGCCTATGGACCATGGCATCACGGTCGCGATTTCCAGCGACATTCTGCCCATTGGACCCATGGTAGGCCTGTATGCGGCGGTTACGCGCAAAGGCATGACTGGCACCGTGTACGGACCCGATGAAGCGATCACCATGGAAGAAGCTATCCGGGGTTATACCCTGACAGGTGCCTACCTGAATTTCGAGGAAGACATCAAAGGGTCGCTGGAACCGGGCAAATTGGCCGACATGATTGTGTTATCCGAAGACCTCCTCACCATCGATCCCGATCGCATCATGGAAGTCGAGGTTGAGCAGACCTATGTGGATGGCAAACTGGTATTCGACCGGGACAGCTAAGCGCCCTGCAATTTCGAATATCCCATAGGCAACACGGCTGGTCGGGTTAATGCTGACAGAGTGAAGCGGGTACTCTAGGATTGGCGCTCTGCGGAGAAGCTGGTTTTCTTCGCAAAGATCTGGATATCCAAATAAAGCGCATAACAGGAGTTTACAATGCTAAAACGTTTCCTCGCCTCTACTCTGTTGGTTGTCAGTGTGAGCCTGTCAGGAATTTCTTCGGCCCAGGACACGCCCTCCACGGTGCTGAACTACGAGATGGCAGAACGTGCCATGGCAGCGGCTTTGGCCGAAGCCCGCGCCAACAACTGGAACCTTGCCATACTCATCACCGACCACGAAGGCACACCAGTCATGATGCACCGCATGGACGGTGCAAGTCTTCGCAACTATCAAATAGCCCTCGCCAAGGCCAAGGTCGTCATCGAAACAGGACTATTCTCCGGTGAATACGGTCGCCGCCTGGAAGCTGGCGAAATCGAGGAAATCGAGGGCGGCATTCACTATGCCGGTGGTGTGCCCGTCATGCTGAACGGTGAGCAGATTGGCGCAATCACAGCCAGCGGTGCCCGCGGCAGCGAAGATGAGCAGGTTTCCTTGGCAGCAGCCGCGACAATCGGCAATTAACTGCGCTGTCACGTTTAACCTGACTAACCACTAGTACGCGCGTCGCTGGTCCTCTGGCTAGCGACGCGTTATTGTCCAGCTAGCTACTCTGAGATTTACCTCAGGGTACTATTTGCCACCTCTCAACCACCTCCCAACCACTTTCTTGCATTCCAATCGTTCCGTGTTGTGGTGAACAGGTCACAACTCTCTATTCAGCGACAAGCAGCGACGCAAAATCATTGGCGCCTTTTGTATTCTGGCGAATATCACTGAAAAACACGCATTCGCTGTTAAATGCTGTAAATTTTCTCGCAGGCCACTTAATATCAATGGACGCCTCCTCGCCACGGAATAGCCCCATGACCAGACTCGCCTGTATTTTGACCGCCTTGTTACTCGCTGCCTGCTCCGAGCAGTCAACAACCTCTCCAACGACGCCCGCACCAGAACCCGCGCAAGCATCACCCTCTGGTACCGCCATTACCAACGTGACAGTGATCGATGCAGCGAATGGCCTGCGGGAAAACCAGACCGTGGTGTTCGATGGAGACCGGATCACGGCCGTGCAGAACGCAGCACTTGAAACCAATACGGCTCAAACGATCGACGGCACAGGCCAGTTCCTGATTCCGGGCCTGTGGGATTTCCATGTGCATCTCACCTATGACGACCGCCTCACGGCCGCCATGCCGGAATTGTTTCTGTCCTGGGGTATTACCAGCGTGAGGGATACTGGCGGACTGATGCACGAAATTTTACCGGTAGTGGAAAGTATGCGAGCCGATGGCGCAATAGCGCCACGTGTCTTTTTCGCAGGTCCACTGCTTGATGGCGAGTTTGTAGTCTATGACGGCGTGGGCAGGCCGGAGATTGGCGTTGCTGTTCCTACTCCTGAAGCGGCACGGGAGCGGGTGACAGAAATGCACGAGCAGGGTGTCAATTTCATCAAAGTGTATGAAATGGTCAGGCCCGAGGTGTTTGCTGCGCTGATTGACATTGCTACCGAACTGGATCTGCCTATCGATTCCCACGTCCCGCTTTCCATGCGCGCGCGCGACGCTGGCGCGCTTGTCAGTTCGATTGAACATTTACGGAATATTGAGATGGACTGCGCGGCCAGCGCCGAGGAATTTCACGCTGCCAGGCTGGAACTACTGCAGAATGAAGCCGGCATGGCCGGCGCCGATCTCAGGTCTGCCATGCACACCGAACAACGTCTACCTGCCATCGCCGACTACGATGAAGCCCAGTGCGACATCGTCATTGCCGCCTTGCAGGACACCGTCATGGTCCCTACCCTCAGGCTGAATTCTTTTATGCTATTGCCACCCTGGCAGCGTGACGACTGGCAACAGGCGTTGTCCCGCCTGCCCGAAGATGTGGCACAGGACTGGTCATTGCAGACCGATATGCGACGCAATGTACCCGCCAGCGATCCGATGTTTGCCAACTGGAGTATGTTCCTCACCAATCGTATGCATGACGCAGGCGTTCCCTTTGGCGCCGGCACTGACGTTCCAATCAACTTGTCTGTTCCGGGCTACAGCCTGCATTCGGAACTGGACATGCTCGTACGCGCCGGACTGACGCCGCTGGAATCCCTGGAGGCCGCGACCCTGGTGCCCGCCAGATACTTTGGTCTCGAGAACGAAATGGGTGCGATTGCCACAGGACAGGTCGCCGACCTGGTACTGCTGGATGCCAACCCGCTTGAAGATATCAATAACACCAAACGTATCGTGCAGGTGATCAGCAAGGGTCAGCTCATAGACTAGATGCCGCCTGCTATCTGAATTCTAGACAACGCCACTCAAGACTGGCGGGTTACGCCAGTCTTGTCGCAACAAATATACTCGCCTCGCCTCTCCCAAACCTTAGTTTCGCGTAGAAAAGCTGCTATTCTGGATCCGAATTCGATCCCGCGTCCGGGCTCGCCTTGCGAATCACGAGGTCACATCATGCGAACACTGATAGCCGTTTTTATTGCGTCTTTAGCCACCGGCGTCTCTGCCCAGAGCTACGAGCCGGACTGGGAGTCTGCCGAAGAAGAATTGCTGCGCCATTTTCGTGCACTGCTGCAATTCGATACCAGCGATCCTCCCGGTCGCGAGCTGCCGGCAGCGGAATACCTCAGGGATGTACTCGAAGCGGAAGGCATTCCGGTGGAAATGTTTTCCGTGGACCCGGACCGACCCAACGTGGTGGCAAGGCTGGAAGGTGATGGCAGCGAAGAACCATTACTGATCATGGCCCATACCGATGTAGTCAACGTGGACCCGGAGAAATGGATATTTCCCCCTTTTAGCGCAACTGTTGACGGCGGCTATGTCTACGGTCGTGGTGCCGTGGATGACAAGGACAACCTGGCCACGGCACTCATGGTGATGCTGGAATTAAAACGCCAGAACGTGCCCCTGTCGCGGGATGTTATCTTTCTCGCCGAATCCGGTGAGGAAGGTGCCGTGGAATACGGCATCGAATTCATGGTGAACAATCACTTCGACAAGATCGAAGCGGAATTCTGTCTCGCCGAAGGTGGCAGCGTGGCGCGGGTTAATCGTGAGGTGCTTTACGCTGGCGTTCAGACTGTGGAGAAACTGCCCTACCGAATTGAACTGGTTGCCACCGGTATCGCAGGCCACGGTTCAGTACCCTTGCAGAACAATTCGGTGGTGCGGCTGGCGAAAGCGATCTCTGCCATCGGCGACTGGCGTTCGCCTATTCGCCTGAATGAAACCACCTATGCCTACTTCGAACGCCTCGCCTCGATTTCACCTCCGGATGCTGGCGAGCGCTATCTGGCGGTGCTGGATTCTGGCCGCGCGAGCGAATCTGACGAATACTTCCTTGCGTACGAACCGCGTCATGCGTCCATGTTGCGCTCTTCACTGTCACCGACCATCTTCGATGCGGGTTATCGCATCAATGTCATCCCCTCGGAATCCCGTGCCTCCATAGACTTTCGCGCACTCCCCGACGAGAACATAGAAGAATTCCTCAACAGTGTTCGCAGCGTCATTAATGACGACACCGTGGAAGTGAGTCTGGGCGCCCGCAATACGCGTCCAGCCGGTGAAGCCAGCATCAACACGGTGGCGTTCTCCACAATCGAGGCAAATACCGAAAAACACTACGGCGTGATCACGCTTCCCACCATGTCCACCGGCGCAACAGATATGGCCTATCTGCGATCCCGCGGCGTACAGTGCTACGGCATTGGACCTGCGATCGATCAGGAAGACGCCGGGTTGGGATTCGGTGCTCACAGTGACCAGGAACGCATCCTGATAAGCGAATTGAATCGTTTCCTGCGTTTCAATTGGGATGTGGTCGTCGACCTCGCTGGGCAGTAAACGGGCTTGATCCAGGCACCTGCAGGCAAGTCCTGGCAGGCTTGCCTGGATGTTGGGTACGAATTTGGGAGTAGATCAAGAGGCACTTAGTATGAAACGCGAACCGGGCTGGTTAACTCTCCTGATACAGCTTTGTGTGCTGCTTGGATTGGCACCGTCACTCGTGCTGGCACAGGACACTTACGATATCCTGATTCGCGGTGGCCGTGTGGTCGATGGCACCGGCTCACCGTGGTACCGGGCCGATGTGGCCATTAACGAGGACCGCATTGTCGCCATCGGTGACCTGCGCGGCGCCACAGCGAACCAGCTAATCGACGCATCGGGCCTCGTGGTTGCGCCCGGATTCATTGATCCCCATACCCACGCCCTGCGCGGAATCTTCGATGTGCCTAACGCAGAAAGCGCTCTCTTGCAGGGTGTCACCACGCTCACCGAAGGCAACGATGGCTCATCGCCTTTCCCTATTGATGAACATTACGCAGAGATAGAACAACTGGGTATCAGCCCCAACTGGGCAGTCTTCGTTGGGCAGGGCACTATCCGCGAGTCGGTAATCGGGCAGGACGACCGGGACCCAACGGCAGCCGAGATGGAGCGCATGAAAGACATGGTCAGGGAAGCCATGGAACAGGGCGCACTGGGTATTTCTACCGGGCTGTTCTATGTGCCCGGCAGTTTTACATCGACCGAAGAGGTAATCGAACTCAGCAAGATCGCTGCGGACCACGGCGGTATCTATATCTCCCATATGCGCGATGAAGCCTATGGCCTGCTGGACTCGGTGAACGAAACGATTCGCATCGGTGAAGAAGCAAACATCCCGGTACAGATGACGCATCATAAAGTCATTGGCGTGCAGAATTGGGGAGCTTCGGTTGAAAGCCTGCGCCTGGTGGATGAAGCTAGAGCCAGAGGCGTAGATATCACCATCGACCAGTATCCCTACACCGCCTCCCAAACCAGTATCAATGCCTTGATTCCGCAGTGGGCACAGGAAGGTGGTCGACAACAGCTCCTGTCCAGAATCGCCAGTCAGGAAACCCGCTCAACCATCAAGAATGAAGTCGTAAACCTGATTCTGAATGACCGTGGCGGCGGTGACCCGAAGAACGTGTTTATTTCCCGTAATAGCTGGGACCCCGAAATGGCGGGTAAAAACCTGGCGGAACTCACCGAAGAAGCAGCCATGGAGCCCACGGCAGAAAATGCGGCGGACGTGGTGTTCGATATCATTCGCGGCGGCGGCGCCACTGCGGTCTATCACGCTATCGGGCCGGAAGACGTTGATCGCATCATGCAACACCCTGCCACCACCATCGGTTCCGATGGCCCGGTAGGTGTCTTCGGAGAGGGTGCACCGCACCCGCGGCAATATGGCACCTTCGCCAGAGTCCTCGGTCATTTTGTTCGCGAACGCGGCATACTCACCCTGGAAGAGGCAGTTAAGAAAATGAGCAGCCAGACCGCCCGCCGCCTGAACATCCACGACCGCGGCCTGGTCACTACTGGCTATTTCGCCGACATCGCCATTTTCGATGCCGATGAAATCATCGACAAGGCTACGTTCGAAGCACCCCATCAATATGCGGTGGGAATGAAGTATGTGCTAGTCAATGGCGAAGTGGTGGTGGAAGATGGTCGACATACGGGCCGCAGACCGGGGCGCGTGCTGTACGGTCCGGGGTATACAGGAAACTAGGACGGTTGCTTTGTGAAAAGACAAGGGGACAGATTTAAACCTGTCCCTGGCGCTGCACCCGGAATAGACTCCGATCCAGGGACAGATTTGAAATCTGTCCCCGGCGCTGCACCCGGATTGGACTCCGATCCAGGGACAGATTTGAAATCTGTCCCCGGCGTTGCACCCGGAATGGACTCCGGTCAAGGGACAGATTTGAAATCTGTCCCTGGTAATGAACTTGACACGCCCGGCCTTTATGCGGAGCATGGAAATCAAAATAACAATTTCCAGAGCTGCCCATGAAACGCCTTTCTTTGTTCCTACGACCTATCGTTCCATTTCTGGCCTGTCTGTTTTTCTCAACGACGAGCCTTGCCCAACCAACACTTCCCCCGGGCTGGGTAAATCCACACCCGGCCTTTCGCATAATCGGTCCGCTTTACGCGGTTGGCATGGAAGACCTGAGTGTTTTTCTGATCACATCCGATGAAGGGCATATTCTGATCAATACTGGGCTATACGATTCCCGCCAGCATATCGAGCGCAATATTGAGTCACTTGGATTTAAACTCGAAGACGTTCGCATCATGCTCACCATGCAAGCCCACTGGGATCACACCGCGGCCATGGCGGAAATCAAGGAACTGATCGGTGCCGAGGTCTGGGCCACACCGGAAGACGCACGGGTATTGGAAGACGGAGGTTTCAGTGATGCCCACTTCGGTGGACGCGAAACATTCCGCCCCGTCGAAGTAGACAAAATCATCCGCCAGGACGATGTCATTACCCTGGGTGATCTGGTCATCACCGTACATGAGCACCCCGGTCATACCGAAGGCAGCTCCAGCTACACTTTCGAGGTGACCGAGAATGGCAGAACCTACGACGTGGGCATCATCAACATGGGCACGATCAATGGCGGCAAACGCATCGTTGTTGACCCGACTTATGAAGGCGTGGCTGTGGATTTTGCCACCACCTATAACAAACAGAAGCAGCTGCCCGTTGAAGTGTGGGTTTCAGCCCACAACGCCCAGTACAATATGCAGGAAAAGTATCAACCTGGCCAGGCCTATGATCCCGATACCTTCGTCGACCCTGCCGGGTATATCAGGGCAATCGAGAGACTGGAAAGTGCCTACCTCGAAGTCATTGCGGATGAGTTAGATCAGTAATCTGGCCTGAACCCAATTCAGGAAAGTTGTTATGCCTATTTTCGATTATCGCTGCGGTGATTGCGGGGAAGAATTTGAATGCTTCCTCATTCGCTCCAGCGACATACCGCGCTGCCCAAAATGTTCGGGCCTGAGCCTGACAAAAAAGACTTCTTCTTTTTCAGTCGGCAGCTCGCACAAGGCAAATCTAAAGTCTCCTGCGTCTGCCAGCAATCAGCATGAACAATCGGCTCACAAGTGCAGCAGCGCCTGTAATCATGGCCCCAGATCTGGCTCAGCCCGGCAGCATACTGGCTGTGGGGTTTCCATAGCAGACTCTCTACGCAAAAAATACGGCTATACGTAGCGTTCCGGAATCAGCAGGTCGCACTGACGATAGGCATAGAGCGCAAATAACTCCTAAACTTTATTCGCAATACCCGCTAAGATACTGACAATACAAAAAGGAGCGACCATGGCCCTCATAGATTTTAGCATCATCAAAGATTTCCTCAGTGGTGGGGGCGGAAGCAAAGACACAGAAGAGCTGTTTAAAGAGATGCTCTTACTGGTTCTGGCCAGAGCAACCCGAGCCGATGCCAACGTCGAATCCATCGAAGTCGAGCATGTGCAGAGCGCCATGAAAGAGGTCACGGGACATGAGTTCTCCGAGGCGGAAATCCTGACTGCGGCTTCCTCTGAAATCTTCGAGTCCCAGTCTCTTGAACGCACCCTGGCTAACGCATCACGCAAACTCGACGAAGAACACCGGATCACTATCCTCGATTGTCTTGCCAACCTGATTCGTGCTGACGACCTGATTCGTGATCCAGAGCTGGATTTTTTCAATCAGGTAGCCAATTCACTGCAAGCGACTCCTTCCGAGATTGCTGGATTGCGGGTAAGCATTAGCTGAGCACTTCACTCAGCCCTGACTCGCACTACCTTTCATCCAGTAACTCGTAGATTCTTCGAATTGCCCGACGATCAACACCGGGGCCCTGAATCTGGGAATAGTTTTGCTGGTGGTTGGTCATGTCTATCAGCGTTGCTGCTTCTTCCCAACTCACACCATCCCGGTGCATGGCCTCAGTCTTGTCCCACAGGTCTCGCAGGTAGGCCTGGAAGTTTTCGATGGGCTCCCTGGTTTCCATGACCGGACCATGACCCGGCAACCAGTAATCGAAATCCAGCTCGCTGAAGCGCTGCAGGGTTTCCGGCCACTCATCAACATGTCCGTCCCCCATGTAGGAAAGGCCGGGCAACATCATGTCACCGGTGAATGCGAGTTTGTGCTGGGGCAGATAGACAATCACGTCACCTCCGGTGTGAGCCCTGCCGAAATGCAGCAGCTGAATTTCACGGCTACCGGTTTCCACAGTCTGGAATAAAGTCAGCTTTCTATCGAGCGTGATATTCGGGGGTGTAGGCTGCACCTCCGGAATGGCGTTCATGTAGTCGCGCTGAACATTTAGTCGGTTTTCAATCTGGCTACGCCGCTCGGGATTGGACTCAGTAGACAGATCTCGCTCGAGCATGGCTACCAGGGAAGGAACAGGATCGGAATAGCTGCGAAACGTGTTTTCTTCAAGCACATTGCCCATTTCACCATTGAGCTTTTTACGGGTAAATTCATGGCCGATAATTTCTATCCCTTCCGGAAAGGCCTGGTTTCCATGGGCATGATCGAAATGGTAGTGGCTATTCACCAGGTAGCGGACAGGCTTATCGGTCAGCGCGGAAATCGACTCCAAAAGCGCACGCGCTGCGGTCGGTGTTACATGGGAATCCACAATCAGGGTGTCAGTGGCACCGACCAGCACCATAACATTACTCATGGTGTACACAGGTCCCGTGCCGGAGCCGTGCCACACGCCGTCAACCACTTCGACGAATCGGTGAGTCTCGGTTTCAACGACATTGCGCTGCGCCATCGCCGCAGGGGCAATGCAAGACAACGCCATGAGTGTGGCAAGTGATCGCTTCAATAGTTTATTCATTATTATTTAGCCTGACAGTAAATTGGTGAGCCCCACCCGGAGGCTTGGTGATCGTGCGCTTGAAGGCAACCTGGCCACTATACCGCCAGCCCGCCGGGGCCTGCAAGACAGCATGTTGCTCCGGGATTGAGGTCCAGATTACCCGGAAGCCCGCACGGTTTAGTGTAAAATCCGGGGCACGCCTGTTATTTTGTCCAATTGATCCGGGTTTGCTCAGGAGTACCAATACCAATGAAGCTTATTAATGCCTTGAATGCCGTGCAGCAATCACTGCTGTTCGTTGTCGCGACGATCTTTATCGGACAGGCCGGGACCGCCTGGGCGAATGAAACTGTGTACCAGGTGGATCTCGATGAACGCCGAATGCAGCAGGTCACAATTGAAGCGCGCTTCACCGATGTCGTCGGCGACACACTCGATTTTCACTTGCCTGTCTGGCGCTCCGGTTTATACCTGGTACTCGATTTCGTAGGCACCCTGTCGGGCCTCGAAGTGACCGACGACAGAGGCAATCTCTTGCCCTTTGAGCAATATGCCAAATCGTCCTGGCGCGTGCGCAGACCCGATGCAGATTCAGGCGACGTGGTAGTTCGCTATCGGCTGTATGCCGACAGCCTTACTGACCGCACCCGGCATGTCGATGCGGACCATGCCTTTCTCAATCCTGCGGCGGTCTTTGTCTATTCGGATGCGCACCGCGACCTGCCCATAGAAGTGAACATCGACCTGCCAGATGGCTGGCAGGCAGCGAGCGGCATGGAACAACCCGACTCAGGTGTCTTCGTAGCGCCCCACTACGACCGCCTGGTCGATTCTCCAATCGAGATGGGGACGTTCGATCTCGTCACCTTCGAGGCGGGTGGCATGACAATAGATTTTCTGATTGATGGCGACTGGGACGGTGATGAAGAGCGCCTGGCCCATGATATAGGCGCCATCGTGGAAGCCACTGTAGGCGTGTTTGAAACAGCGGAAAGCCCGCTGCCAACAGATCGCTACCTGTTTCTGCTGCATAGCGGGCCTGGACTGGGGGGAGGCACCGAGTACTACAACAGCACAGTAGTTCATACCGATCCCAGGGCATTCTGGGATGAAGATCGCTGGCAGAATTTTCTTGGGCTAATGGCGCATGAATTCTTTCATACCTGGAACGTAAAACGATTCCGCCCCGCCGCCATCGACCGTTATGACTATCAAGACGTCAACTACACAGAATTATTGTGGGTCGCTGAAGGCCTGACCAGCTACTACGACCAGTTGCTGCCCGTGCGCGCGGGCCTGATCCCAGTGGCGGACTACCGCGATCAACTCGCCTCCACCATCGACAGCGTTGTTGATAATCCGGGTTACAGTCAGGACACTCTGGCCCGCGCCAGTTTTGAGGCATGGACCAAGGGTTATCACAGAGGCGCAGACCGTGCCGCAGACAAAGCCAATCGTACTGTTTCTTTCTATAGTCAGGGCGGGTTACTGGGGCTGGTGCTGGATCTTGAGATTCGTCGCGCCAGCAACGGCCAGCGCAGCCTCGATAACGTGATGGCTGCGATGTACGACGACTTTCCGCTGGGCAATGGGGGTTTCACCTATGGCGATTTTCGAGCCCGGGTAGCACTGATGGGTGGCGGCGATCTTGCCGAACGGCTCGATGGCTGGGTCTACGGCAGCAATCCTCTGCCTGTTACCGAAGCCCTTGGATCGGTGGGCTGGATGCTGGGTCGTGAGGACACGTCCGAGGATCCGGTGCAGGTATCAATGGGTCTGTCTCTGCGCGGCAATCCTCCTGAGGTACGTGTTGCACGCCTCAATGGTTCCGCCTGGCGCGCTGGCGTCAATACGGGTGATGAGCTTCTGGCTATCGACGGTGAGCGCATTGGTTCCAATCTGGATTCCATTCTGCGGCGCTATTCGCCCGGTGACGAGGTGGAACTGACCCTGTTTCGAGGCGGCGCCCTCAGGACCCTTACGCTCACCCTCGATCCGATACTCGCCGATCACGAACTGCTTGTCGATGAAGTGGCGAGCAACGAAGCGTTCGCATTACGCACAGGCTGGCTGGGTGATGTCGAAGAGGAAGACGGCGAAAACTAAACCCGGTGCTTCAGACAGACTGCGTCTGAAGCACCGTTGCCAGATCGGGACGCTTGATTTCCCGCCAGCCTGATTTAGTCGGCAAGCGATGTACCGGTAAGCTGGGCAACTGCAGATAGCGTAATCTGGGCAGCATTTAAGCCAAGACGAAAATCATCGTCAGTAAAGGTCGTCCACACATCCAGTGGTGTGTGCCAGGTAGGATTCCAACCTGCGCCTGTGTGCGCGCCACGCTCGTTTTCCCTGAGACTGATAGATGGCACAGTGTTCATGAACACACTGGAGTCGGTGTTGGTCATGTGTGGCCCAACAGTGGCTGGATAGTCCGTCGTGTAGTTGTCTGCCGCTTCCTTGAAGAAGAAGGCGAGTCGCATCGATTCGTCTGCCAGCTCCGACACCGATTGAAACTCGATATTCACGTCGGCCTCTCGACGCTGGTCTCTGCTCACGCGGCCATTGGCGTCAGGTGCACCATGATCCCACAACATCATGTCATGCTGGATCATGCCTAGCCACACTGGTTCTGGATAATTCCCCGAGCCAGGTGGACTTTCGATTCCCTGCAGTTCGCGACGCTGGTCGAAATAGGCACGGGCGCCGTTCAGTCCTGTCTCTTCATTATTCCATAGAGCAAAGCGAATACTGACCTCGGTCTCCACGTCGGGGGAACTGAAAATACGGGCCAGCTCCATCACCAGCGCCGTACCGGAACCGTTGTCGTTCACTGCCTCGTTAACACCATGTCCGTCCATATGGGCGCTGACGATATACATTTCATCGGGGCGAGTCGTGCCCACCTTGGTGCAATAGACTTCGGAACGCGGTCCATTGATCGGTTCTTCAACATTAAGATTGCGGATGCGTTCATCGGGCTGCGCGGAGAGATCACGATTAACGCCGGTGCGAACCCGGTTGCCATAGATTGAAGACCCACCTGGTCCATTCCCGTTACGACCAATACGGCCATCGTCTCGCGTGTAAACTTGCGGAATATTGGTTTGCGCGGGACGCGTACGGGGTGGGCTCGGTTCAGGGTCGAAGACATAGTCGAGGCGGCCGGTGGGGCAGCCATAGGATTCGAGCTGCTCTTCGATCCATTCAACCGCAGCAACGTTGCGGGCCGTGCCCTGGCGCCGGTCGCCAAATTGGGTCAGGCCTTTCAGCGTCGCCTTGTAACTTTCGAGTTCGAGTCGGCTGACCAGCTCACGAATAGTGTCTTCATCGGCAGACTGGGCATTTGCAGGCACAGCCACCAGCGCCAGAGATGATGCCAGACCAATGGAAGCAAGGGCATGGGGGATGCGAATCGGGATTTTGCGAGTCATGAGAACGCCTTGGAAATCAGTAAGAGTAAATACCCTACTGCAATTTATTCCGGCGTTCTAGTTCTATCCCGGGCGATTGCCATCATTTCACCGGAAATCCGGTGTCCGGGCATTATTGCCCGGACTGAATCCAGTCCCGCTCGGCGTCATCCACTTCCTTCACGAAAAACGCCATGAAGCGGGCCATGCGTTCCATGCCTGGCACGGAAACCACTTCCAGCACTTCCCCGCTGGTGTGATAGAGCGGCGGAGCCTGCATCGTGGTGACAATAGGCACACCCGCAGCGCGATAGCCACCGCCTTCGCCACTGGCCATGGTTGATCCGGTGGACATGAAATTGGTGCCGTAGCGCTGCACGCCTTCACTGAAAAGCCCCTGCAAATAATCGGAACTGTTGGTGATACCCACCACGATTGGCGCTTCACCCACATCGGCAGTAAATTCGCGATAGCCATCATCGAAACTGAACCGGGCGGGCGCGATATTACGCTGGGCCACGTGCTCAAGATTGAACACCAACAGGGCATTCTCAAACAGATCGGGATTCATGCTTACGGCTGCTCGTGGTCCATTGAGACCAGGCGTATGGTGGCCAGCACTCACGACAAGAACCAATGTGCGATCCAGGGAATTCTCCGGCTTCGCGAAATGCCGGCCCAGGGCCAGTAATACCGCCAACCCGTCTCCATTATCGCCCGCCCCATCGAACCAGGCATCGGCATGGGCGTTGAGTACGATGGTTTCCGGATTCTCGCCGGGAATGACAGCCACCGCATTGATGGCATCAAGCCCCGAGTGTTCCTGCGATTGCAGGCTGAGTTGCATACGGAGGCTATCGAATGTGCCTGCCTCCGCCGCAGCGTCCAGAACCTGTCCCAGGAACCAGCTGTCGCGACCACCCAGATTAAAACAGGGGCCACCACAGTTGCTGAAATCACGGACTCTTTCATTGTTAGGCTGGTCAACCATGGTGACCACCGCAATGGCACCGCGTTCCATTATCGCCCGTGCCCGGCCCACGGCCGCGGCTCGCTCGAACACCAGGTGAGCCTGGGGCGTGACATGCTGTATCGCAATCTTGCCACTGACATCGATGTGCAGGAGTTCCGAGGCAGACCCTTTACCTACATACACAACTGGCGCCGTTACGGAACCGCCTGGAATATCAGAAGGTGCCAGAGCCATGGAAGTATCGAGAATCACGTCCTCACTGCCCGCACCAAAAAGTGGATTACCCAGCAGTCGCACTTCCCAGCGCTCGGGAACCCAGAGACTGGCATCGTCACTCTGCTGGAAACGCTGTATACGGATCTCTTCGATTCCGGCTTCCTGCAGTTCCCCGGCGGCCCAGTTCACAACCGCGTCGCCACTCTCGAATCCCGATACGCGGCCCCAGAATTGATCTCCTCCCAACTCCTGCCGACGCAATGAATCGAAAGAAAACTCGACAATCTGCTGCAGGTCCTCGGCCAGGCGCTCCCCGGAGAGTTCAGGCGCTTCCTGCTCGTTTGCCGGATAGGTCGCTGGCGCCGGACCACGTTCACCGATGGCAACCGGACTGGTGTGGGGAATAACTGGAGGTGGCAGAGGCAAGCCAAACCACGGTCCTTCGACTTGTGCGTGAGCAGATGGCACAACCACTCCCAGCAACAACGCGGTTGCCAACAAGGGCCGAGAAAGATTGGTTAAACGTAGCTTGCCTTTGTACATGTGTTCTCCCCATCCAGAGATTTTTTTAGTAGCACAGCTTAATTCTGCAAGAGCGGAAGATAGCATGTCAGCAAGCATAAACAAGTTGCTGGCATAACCGAGCAAATGATCGATTTGGCAGGAAAACTCAGGTGCTGGGACTGCTCGAATTAGCCCTGAGCAGATAGCACTAGCAGACGATGATCCAGCCTCTTCAATTTCCGCCTGGACCCCGGATTTGGCGCAGTGAACCCGCCCTTATCAGGCCGGAACCATCAATAATGCGTTTCGGGCCGAAATATCGTATGTTTAGCCCGTACGCCAATCAAAATATTGCCGCCTGCGCGGCGCCTGGAGAGGTCATAATGAAAAAAACACAACTTCTAGTTCTTGGCTCTTTGCTGTTAGGGCTGCTCACCGGCGGTGGATCCCTCATGGTCTTCGCGCAAGTTGTTGAGCCTGACGAGCACGATTTCATGATTGCCGGTCCGGATGACCTCATACCACCAGAAAGGGATGGGGCGCGTACCGTGAATATCTATGGCGATCCAAGGGAAGAAGGCTTATATGTCATTCAGATCACCTGGCCACCCGGCACAGGCAGCCGCCCTCACTACCATGACCAGGCGCGCTACATTAATGTGTTGAAGGGTCACTGGTACGTGCACACCGGCCCCGATGCGGCCCGCTACAATCCTGACGCCACCACGCGAGTCGGTCCGGGCACTTTCATCTATGAACCGCCCAATGGCATTCACTACGACATGGCCAAAGACGAAGAAGTCGTCGTGCAGATTTTTGGCATGGGACCGGTGAATACTACGCCTATCCGCTTCGAATAAATTACACCAGGACCGGAGGCTTGCATTTATAGCCTCCGGTTACTGCAATTTTTTCTTAAACCTTGTCTGAAACCTTTCCGAAACTGATAAGCCCCTACCCGCTTACTCGGGCTGGAAAGGCAAAGAGGAATGATGCAGCACGATGCGAAGAGTGCCTTCAGCGTCTTTCCTGTAACCCCAACTCTTGTCGGCCCGGATGACAGCGCCGTCCTTGTCAGTAAACTCCGCCCAACCCATCCACATTGCCACCCTGCCTTCGATGAAGGTTGCGGCGGTATGAAATTCGATTGAGCGCCACCCCCGGATACCAAATCCGGCATCCAGTGGATACTCTTCACAGTGACCAACGTAATAGGACAAGGCACCTTCCCGGGTGGGCCTGAAGGTCTGCTCACCACTCGCCAGGGTCGGCTTGAACAGGACCGGGCCCAGGTTGTAGCCGTATGCTGTGTCGAGAATGCCACTTGCCACATTCCTCGCCGCTTCGATACCTTCATCCGCGAAAGCTTTCGAAACGGCGATAAGCGTGTCACCCCAATACTGGCGTGCCTCGGCGAGTTCCTGTTCTGTAATTGCGTCGCTCATTAGTGTTATTTCCCTTTAATTGGCAGTCCAAACGCGAGCCCGGCGTGTAGTTGTCGCTCAATTCAATCACTGTGGATTTTTTTGACCGATCATCCACAAATCAGACAAACGGGTCTGCCGATTCAGAATGCCTGCAGTGCATGGCCCAGCGACCGCCTGAACGCAATCGTCGCCGGCACCAGTGTCAGCAATACCGAAGCCGTAATCGCGCCTGCCATATAAGCCCAGATGCCCACCGTCGATGGCCAGACGTCAATCACCAGAGCGAAAGTCTCACTCAGCCAGCTCTGGGTAATGCTGATCCCCGCCACAACCACGAGATACCCCAGCAACGCCGCAAAGACTGTCATGGCGAATGCTTCCAACTCGATGAGCCACAGGATGAACGAGGGGCGCGCGCCGATGGCCCGGTAGAGTGCCAACTCGCGTCGCCGCTCACGTAGAGAAGACAGCAGCATAGTGCTCAGGCCCAGCAGTGAAGCCGTCAACACCAGCACGGAGATCACACTGAGCAAATTCTCCAGCGTCCCGATGATTTGCCAGAGCTCGCCCAGGGCAACCGCCGGGAGGATCGCAGTCAGGGGTTCTCTGGGGTAATTATTGATCGCCCGTTGCAAGCCGAATACGGCCATGGGCGATTCGAGGCCGAGCAGCAAGGCGGTAATCTGGGTAGGCTGCAACTCCGCAAGCCGCGGGTCTGAATCCGTGAGACCGAGACCGGGTACCTGTACACCGTTTCGGAAACCCTCATGGATCGCCTCGATGCCTTCGAGAGTCACATGGATTGTGCGATCCACTGGCGTACCAGTGGGCGCCAGGATACCGGTGACCGTAAACGGCAGGTTGTCATGATTAACGAAACTGGTGCTGCCGATACCGTGGGAAATAACGATTTCCTCACCAAGTTCGTATTGCAAGGCATTGGCTACTTCACTCCCCAGCACTGCATGCAGCGGACCGGAGAACGGTTCGCCCGCAACCAGCCGCAGCGGCTCTGAATCACCGTATTGAAAATACTCGAAGTAGTCCGTGGTGGTTCCCAGCACTCGATAGCCGCGATGGGAGTCACCCAGCGAGAAGGGAATACTCCAGGAGACTTCAGGGCGAGCTGAAATTTCCTCATAGCTTTGCCAGGCGATATTGTTGGTTGCATTGCCGATCCTGAACACTGAATACAGCAGCAAATTAATCTGGCTGGTTCGCGCACCCACCAACAAATCGACGCCAGACACCGTGCGTACAAAACTGTTCTCAGCTTGCGCCCTGACATGCTCTACGCCAATAACGATTGCCATGCTGATGGTCAGTGATGCCAGGGTAAGAAGCACACTTCCACGCCGACTCCACAGGCTGCTGAATGCGACTTCAAACATGGGAGAATTCCTTCTTGCCTATCGTATTCAGATCGGCCAATTCAATTTCCCTGTCGAAGTAGCTTGCGAGTGCGCCATCGTGACTGGCAAAGATCATTGAGCTATCGCTCACCTCATGAACAGACATCAGCAAACTCATAAAGGAATCTCGCGCCTCAGCATCCAGTGCCGACGTCGGCTCATCGGCAAGCAGCACTTCCGGTTCATTGATCAGGGCTCGCGCTATGGCTACGCGTTGTTGCTGACCGACACTGAGCTGGTCCGCCTGTCTGTCCAACAGCGAGGTCTCAAGCCTGAGTGCCTGCAGTAGCTCTTTGGCTCTCGCGTCGATATTGCGCTTCGGGTTTTTGGCAAAGCGCGCTGCCAATCGCAGATTGCCCGCCACGGTAAGAAAAGGTATCAGGTTGAATTGTTGGAATACGATTCCGATATGCTCTGCCCGGAAGCGATCCCGTTTGCCCGAGCTGAGGGACGCAAACTCTGTTCCCAGTATCTGTATGCTGCCGGATTGGACGGTCAGGGTTCCCGCCAGCAGGCCCAGCAGTGTCGACTTTCCGCTCCCAGAGGAACCCCGCAGAAATACTGCCTCACCTTGTTCGACCTGAAATTCCGGTATATCGAGAGTAGGCGCTTCCGCCCCCGGCCAGGTATAAAGTAGCTTGCTTATACTGATGGTCGCCATAGGGGCCAGTCTAATTGTGTTGTACAATAATTTACAGTGATTAACTGTCTAAACGTCGATGCGATGAAATAATGCCCGTCAGGAGACTTCTCATGATTCACAGGCTGCTGTTCTTGATTATATTGCCTCTCGGTCTGCTATCGCACACCGCCTTCGGCCAGGAAGACAGCGTGCTGGCCATAGAATGGTCAGACCTGCTCAGCCAGTCAGACCTGGACGCCCTGCTCGATCCACCGGAAATGACCCACGACTATGGCTGGGAGCAGCAATTGAGCAACAATCCGGAGGCAGAGGCCTACAACAAGGCCATGCAGTCCTACGATGTGAATCCGGATCTGGTTAACAAGCGAGTAATGATTCCGGGCTTCGTGGTTCCCACCGCCTTCAACGAAGACCGCCAGGTGACCGAGTTTTTCCTGGTGCCCTTCTTTGGCGCGTGTATCCATCTGCCACCGCCACCACCTAACCAGATAATTCTTGTTAGCTACGAGCGTGGCCTGACGCTGAATAACTTCTACGACGCCCATGTCGTACATGGCCTGCTGACCAATGAAGTCAGCAATAGTGATATTGCCAATTCTGCGTACAAACTCGAGGCCGAAGGAGTCTCGATCTACTCGTTCTAGTCTTCTAATCCTGTCTGTCGTATTCAGCGACTGGCAAGCGAATCCTGTCCCTGTTCGCCTGTGTACTCTGAAAAATCCTTAATAGGCAATTCCAGCAGACGGTTTTTGTCGAAGGGAATATCCCGAAACAGAGCCGGATAATAGGCCTTCCTGATGTGCTCGTGGTAGCCGCGCACTTCATCCTCAAAAGACAAGCTTGCCTGCAGGTTCGTGCTTGCCAGTTCCTGCAGCCTCCTTTGAATTGCGACGGCTGGCGAGACCCAGGAAATTCTGCTGGTAAGTGAGTCTCTTTCAAGCATGGTGTTTCTGTACTCTTTGGCCAGATTTTCGGCAGTCTCGTCGCCTACCTGCTGAAAGGCGTAGTACCACTTCCAGTGCCACTCTTCACCGATTGGAGGCGAATCTGACCATTCGGGATGGGTGGCATAGAACGCATCCATAGTGACCGACTTTGGAAGATCCCAGGCATCATTCACCGCCTCCCTCTGTACCAGAGAGACATCTGCACCTTTTATTCCTGGAACAGCACTCTCAATGTACACTTTGCCTGCAATGGGAATAGCCAGAGTAAGCAACACCCAGCCTCCGACGCAGACTGACGCAATCGTTTCCGACCTGAGCATTTTACGGGTTGCGACGAGCAGCACGAGTACCGTCCACAACACAGCCTGCAGGGAAACGGCGAAACTCGCCGCAAGCAAACTGCTCAGACTTGTTCCTTCGATCTTCATCCCAATCCACAATGGAATCAGTACCGCAAGTATCACGCCTATCAGCCTGAGCGAGACACGAGGCAAGAGAAATGAACTCCAACTTTGAGCACTGACAGCAAGAAGGTTATACCTGCCGCTCTCCCTTTCAGAGGACACAAGATCATAAAAAACAAAGATGATAATCAGAGGCAGTAAATAGGCCGCGACAAAAGCGAAATCGAAGCGACCAGCGAGAGCCAGCTCCGGATTGATGCTGTCAGTTTCGTATATCTGCCCTTCTACAGCCAGCGCACGTATACGCATCATTGTTGGATTCAGGTCTCGCTGACCGATTGCGGCAAAAGCCAAATCTGACGGAGCATTCCACACAGCATGAAACGCATCATAAGCTGCGCCTCCCCAGTCATAAGCGAGGGTTCGCTTATGTGCTCTCTCTTCAGCATCCATCTCGATGAGTTGGGCGATCTGTTGTCGTTCTTCGGTGACATAGCTCAATCCGAGCGCAACGCTCATGCCCGATAGAGCCAGCAACAAACCCAACGCACCGAGAATCGCCTTGCTCTTGAGAAGAAAGCGGAATTCCTGGGATATTCTGTATCCTGGACTCATAGTCGCAGCCTCCTCGCTGCTACCAGCAGCATTGCCACAGCACCCAGCATCCACAACCCCAGAGTGATTCCGAACGATGAAGCAGCCTGCCAGCGAATGCCAGCATTGAGTGGTGCCAACTCGAACACCGGCATCTCCGCCCAATGACTCGAATCGACACGCGTTCTGTTTCCTGCTTCCAGGCTATCGTTGCGCGCCAGGTCTTCGGCCAGGGTCATCTCGTTCATCTGTAATCGATTGAAAGACTGAACCATGTTGAACCGATAATGCTCCGCTGCACGGAGGAAATGATGGTGATCTTGCAGGGCCGTTCCTGCCAGCGCCATAGAGTATGCTCGCATGGCAATCGTTGGGGAGAGCAATGCAAAACTGTCCGCCACCTGCTTCTGTTCAAGTTCCTTTGACATACGCTCTTCGGCAAACTGGTTTAATACTTCCGTGTCAGCCTCTTCACCTCGCAGGGCCACAAGACCCCGGTAGTTGAAAGGCAAATCTTCAATTCGGGTTACCCCGTATTCCGCAAGCGTGAGTGATTCCAAATCAGCAAACGCTTCATCTTCTATGTCGTGGCTGTCACCACCAGCGCGCAGCGTCTCGGCTATGCGCAGATTGGTCTCGATCTGGGTCATGGCCGGCACCGTGGTGTTCGCGTAGTCGCTGGCAACACGGGGAATAAGCACCGTCGTCACCATCCACAAACCAAGCAGTATGGAAAATGATTGCGCAGAGGTTCTCATAGACGATGAAACAATGACGATTAAAAGCACCCATACAGTCAGGTAGATCAGATATCCGAGCACCATGCCAAATAACGATCCGCGAAAACCTTCAGCATCAGTCCCGGCAGCCAGATACCCCAGGATCACCAGCGGCGACAAGGCCAGCACCGCCACAACCCAGAGCGCCAGTGTTTTCCCCAACAGAAGATTCAAATTACTGACACCCTGCCCTACCATCTGGTACAGGGTTTTGCCTTCCTTTTCCCGCGTCACACAAGCAAAACCACAAATTATCAACAATAGTGGTGCGAGGACTTGCAATACAAAAGCTGGCGAGAAACTCCCGAAGCGAGCCAACAATCCGGTTTCTCTCGCAGCAGCAAAAGTCGCGGTATTTTGTCGATGTCCTTCGAGGAAGATTGAAGTTCCCACCATGGAGTCAATACCAGAGTCGACAACGGTGAGAGGCGAGGCCGGCCGGTAGACGTAGTGGCCGTAGTGGACCATGCGATGAGGGTGCCGATCCGGCTGTTCCTGAAAAATTGCGTCTGCCTCGGCCTGTTGCGCCAGACGTTCTTCGGCTCTACTACTGACTTCGACATTTGAGACCAGAGCGGCAAACACAGAGACCAGCAGCAAGATCACCAGCACGATTCCCGCAACAAGGGATCTGCGCCAATACCGAATCTCTTCACTTGCAATGCGAAATACAGTATTCATCATGCGGCCTGCTGTTTCAGGAATAGATCCCGTACCGCAGCGATATCAATCACACCTTCAGAATCAGCTTCGAACACGTCAACCAGGTGGCCATTTCGTAGCAATCCAATCCTGTCTGCGACCTGACAGGCTCCATACAAATCGTGCGTTACCATCAATATAGCAACACCTCTGAGCGCCAACTGCTCAACGATATTGTGAAAGTCTTCCACAGCCGCTGGATCGAGCCCCGAAGTCGGCTCGTCCAGCAGTAGCACCGGTGTTTGTCGCAACAAAGCCAAGGCAATGGCGACCTTCTGCCGCATACCTTTGGAATAAGATCGCAGGGGCTGTTCTCTGCTCGCCTCAGGCAAGCTAACTGCATCGAGCGCTTCCGCCAGCGCGGTATCATCGGCCCGTCCCTGGCTTAGGGAGAGGAAATAGCGCAGGTTTTCCCAAGCGGTAAGGTGTTCATACAAGGCTGCGCTTTCCGGCAGGTAAGCGAGCTGCTTGCGGACAGCCTCAGCTTGTTCTGATGCCGAGCAGCCCAACACTTTCGCGCTACCACTTGCAGGTTTTAACAACCCCATAAAGGTCAGCAAGGTGGTGGACTTGCCCGCACCGTTGCCGCCAAGCAAGGCGAATATTTCGCCTTGCCTGACCTCGAACGACATGCCCGATAGCACGGTCTTGCTGCCTCGTATTACTTGCAGGTCAGCTGCTTCAAGTGCGATTTCTGTCATCGGATTTCCCTCCTCTACCATTTGCTGGAAAGACTAGAACGAAAATGTCGCAGACAGTCGCCACCAACTCGGTGTTCCTGGCTGCACCCAAACGGACGCATAGGAGTTTGTGTAATACTCCTCATCAAACAAGTTGTTCACCTCTGCACGTAATCCCAACGCCTCTGTAACCTGGTAATTCGCAGCGATGCGGAATGTTGTGTAGCTTGGCAGTCTAAAGCCTGGATCACCGAATTCACCGCTTCTGTCATCAACGTACACGACACCACCGACTAGCGTCAGCGCATTGCTTGCCAGTTGTACATCCTGAGTGACTTGCAGACTGAATTGATTTTCTGCCACGTTGAGAAGTTCAGATCCTGCAGGGATGAAATTAAACGAGATGAAATCGGTGTAGTCGTTTAGAGTCTGCGCATCCACATGAGCATAGGAGAGCCACAGCCTGGTTGTATCCGTGAGCCTGCCCGTGAGGTCAAACTCAAAACCTGAACTTTCAGCGGCGCCAATTGCGGTAGGGTTAAAATCAGCATCAAAAGTCGCAATGTTCGACTGCTCGAGATCGAATATCGCGAATGTTCCTGTCAGGGCACCATCATTGAGTGAAAAATTTACACCAACCTCTTTGGATTCCGAGAGGTTGGGGTCAAGTCCATTCTGGTCAGTAGCACCGGACAGTGGGCGGAAATTCTCCCCGTATACTGCATACAAGGAAAGTGATTCAGTGGCCTTATAAACCACGCCGAATTGCGGACTTACCTGTGTTTCTGAATAGCGCGAAGTACTGTTTGAGCGGCGGTTAACCAATTCCTGCTCGTAGTCATCCAGTCGGGCACCGATTCGGACATCCAGTTTATCCGTAAGGCTGATCTGATCCTGAATATAAAAGCCCACTGCTTCCTGAGTTTCGACCCTGTCTATTTGTGGCGCCAGATTCAAGCCGGATACCGGAGAATTGCCATAGACGGGATTAAAAATATTGATGCTTTGGTCTGTAGACCTGTCCCGGAAAGCAACCTGATCATTTTCAAACTCGTCACTGTCGATACCAACAATGATGCGATGTGAAAGCTCACCAGTATCAAAGCTACCGCTCAACTCAGCACGAAACACCTGGTACGTGGCGTCGTAATCCCGATCGCGGCTGAAACGACCGAAGTTGCCGTCGGCATCGGGGGCACCGAACCCATTCTCGGAGGCGAGCCCCTGAAGTGACGTATCACGATAATTGAAGCCAACCAGCGCACTCCAGTTTCCGTCAAAATCATGCTGGAACTCTAGCTGATGCCCTAGTACATCGGTTTCGATGGGCCCATAACTCGGCTCGCCCAGGAACCGACTTTCAGGGATGACACCCAATACATCATTAATGGCAATCACACCGCGATCAAATGGCGTTTCCTGATCGCTGTATTCCATTTCATAAATGAATTGGCTATTGTCGCTGATGCGCCATGCCAGCGAAGGGCTAAATAGCAGCTTTTCCGTTTCCACCGTATCCCGGAAGCTTTCAGCGTCTTCATAGGCGCCCACTAGCCTGATGGCAACGCTATCGGACAAGGGTGTGGTGTAGTCAAAGTCTGCGCGATTTGTATTCCAGCTACCAGCGGATAGAACAACTTCACCGGCTGT
This sequence comes from uncultured Pseudohongiella sp., assembly GCA_965227635.1. GTDB lineage: Bacteria > Pseudomonadota > Gammaproteobacteria > Pseudomonadales > Pseudohongiellaceae > UBA9145. The sequence continues at coordinate 711,216 of OZ245763.1, forward strand.
GTCGAATGTAGGCCGCTTGGTAACCAGATTAACAGTGCCACCGGGCTCACCCCGACCAAACAAGGCTGCGCGCGGGCCTTTCAAAACCTCAACCGATTCGATACCTGAAAGATCACGGGCACCACCAAATCCTCGCCCAGCGTTAAACCCGTTTACCAGGAAGTTGCTGGGCAAGTTTTCGTCTCCAACGAAGCCTCGAATCGCGAAGCTGTTCCACAGGCCTCCGAAATTATTTTGTCTTGCAGCGGAAGCGGACAGATCCAGCGCTTGAACAAGGTCAACTACACCGGCATTGCGCAGCGTTACCGAATCTATTGTCAGTTCTGCCTGCGGTGTTTCCAGGGTTTCGAAATCACCCCGATAGGCTTGTCTGTTCTGGACGACGAGTATCTCTTCGATGCTCTCGCTCTGAGCCGCGGCAGGCGCACCTGCAAGTGCCGCATAACTCGCCGCCGTCAAAGCGGCTGCGGTTGTAGAAAAATAGGGTATGCGCTTGTTGGATAAACGTGTTGAATAAATTGTCATGGAGAAAATCTCAAAGTAATTATCTAAACCGTTCGACACGCAGGTCTCCACATTCAGCAACATAGAAGACCTGACGTTGGGTTTAACGCGGCAGAGGAAACTGCCGCGCTCAGTAGTGAGTTGCCGGGGCGAATTAACGAGCAGCTTCGTTCAGATGAATTCGCAAACTAGCCAACAACATTAGATGCAAGAATCTCGAAGGCTGAGACTGGGCCTAAAACCAGCTGCGCTAGTAGTCCAGTCTCAGACCTATCATGAATCCGCGTCCCGGTTCGGGCGCAAAATTCTTGAGGAATGAGTTATGGGTGCGAATTTCCTCATCCAGCAGGTTGTTACCTCTGAGGAATACTTTCAGCTCACTCTCGTTGCCGAAATCCCAGTGGTAATCTGCATAGAGTGAGAGGTTGGTGTAGCCATCGGTGGGCAACTCCAACTCGCCGGTGTCATCCTGTTCACTGACTTCGGTGACATGCAGATGAGTACTCCAGCGTGAGCCGAAGAAGTGCAGCTCGGCTCCGACCTTGGCCGCGGGAATACGGGGAACATTACCCCCCGTATCAAATTCCGCATCAACCATGTCTCCGAAAAGGCGCAGCTCCAGACTACCACTGTCGGTTTCCATGAGACCGAAGGTCACTTCCGCTTCCAGGCCCCGGAACTCAGCATCCCTGGCCGTGTATCGGGCAATAGCAGTGCCTTCATGCTCTTCACCGGTCAGGTCAAGGAAGATGTAGTCGTCAATCTCGTTGTAGTAGGCGCTGAATTGGCCAGTAATCGGACCACTGTGCAAGCGATAGCCAAATTCAAAATTGTTTGAAGTTTCCTCGGTAAGATTAGGGTTTCCAATTTCGAACAGACCAGTAGCGGCGTGCGCCACGAAATCCTCATCATCCGCATAAACCGCGCAAGTCGCAGCAGACGTATTGGAATACAACTCTTCTACAGCAGGTGCCCGTTCCGAGCGAGCGATACCGAAAAGCAAATTGGAATCTGCATTCAGGTCATAGAGCACACTGCCGCTGAGACTCGTCGCGTCGACATCAGTTCCGCACTGACCGTTTGGATCGATGCTGTTGTCTTCGAAACGTACGCCGAGCTCGGCGGTCAGGTTGCCCTGAACATAGCGCTCGACACCGAATATACCGCGGGAGGTGATATCCGATCTTGGAATAAAGGCTTCTTCACCCGCGGCGGAGAAATCGGCGTCAGAGAACTGGAATCCCCAGACTCCCGTCCAGTTTCCTACAGGTACGTGATTTAGTGTAAAGCGCCCTTCGGTACCCTCGTTTTCATAGAGAGTACCCACTTCGATATCACCGTCTTCAAAATATTCCACTTCGGCATGTTGGTAGTCTGTGAATCCCAGTGAGCCACGAATTGATTCTATCCAGCTATCTGAGAATTCAAAACCACCACGAACGTCGTAGCGACGACTTTCCATATCGAGACGAACGAATTCCAGGTCGCCATGGTCATGACCTTCTTCCTCTTCGTCATGATGTTCCTCTTCATCATGTTCATCTTCGTCATCATGGTCTTCGTCATCATGACCATGCCCTTCTTCACCATGAGTGTGAGAACCGGGAGGCAGGCCATAGTTGTTATTCAACTCATTGACAGAAATGCCGATAAATCCTCGATCACCAACCCAGGAAAAACCTAGCGTACCGCCATCTGATTCAGAATTGGAATTGCCAATGAAGCCATTGGTATTCTCAAATTCCTCGTCGTGATGCTCTTCTTCATGATCATCGTCGTCATGCTCATCTTCGTCGTGATGCTCTTCTTCAAGATGCTCGTGTACCAGCTCCTCAAGACGTTCGACCGCGAACTCGTCGATAGCAAATCCATTGATCTCGACGTTGTCACTTTCTCTTCTGAACGCATCCAGGTGTATCGCAAGATTTCCCGCAGAAGCATCCAGCCGCACGACGGTCTTGTTCTCATCATTTACAGTGTCGCGAGTCTGCTGAAGAATAAACTGCGTGTCTTCTACGAGGTTTTCAGGCACGCGACTGTCGATGACGTTTACCACACCACCGATTGCACCATTACCATAAAGCAAGGTAGAGGGACCACGGAGCACCTCGATGCGGTCAGCAAGTATGGACTCAACAGCGTTGGAATGGTCGGGGCTGAACGCGGCCGCATCTGTTACGCCGACACCATTTGACAGAGTCATGACGCGCCGGCCGGTTTGTCCGCGGATAACAGGTTGCCCCACTCCGGGACCAAACGAGGCACTGTTGACGCCGATTTGATCTTTGAGTGTTTCACCCAAAGTGTTGGCGACCTTCTCCTGCAGCGCCTCACCAGACAGAACAGAAATCGGCATGGCGGTTTCGGCCTCCCTGTCCAGGAAAGGCGCCGAAATGACTATCTCCTCAAAATCATAGCCACCATGCAAGTCGTCTTGCGCCAGGCTCATGGTGCTCGCGCTGCCAAAGCCTACAAGCAGGCCTGCGGAAATAAGATGTTTATTTGTGGTATTCACGACCAACTCCAAAAATTTTTTGTACCGTTTTGGGTACTGGAAAATTTAGTCTGCTGCCCGAATTACGGGGACCGGAGAGCCAGCCATAAAGGCAGGATCGAGCAGACTTAGAACGAGGGAGTTGGAGTAGCGGGAGGGCCGCGGGAGTTCAGCCGGATGATTCGAGTTTCTGAATTGAAGAAACGCGGGGTAGAATAAGTTTCAACAGGCGCCTGAGCGGCGATGTCAGGACGATCCACATGCAAAAGGTCATCGCCGAAGCTGAAATCCATGCAGATCTCACACTCGAATGCGCGCTCTTGCTGTTCATGGGCATGTGACTGCTCGGTGCTCAAGGCCATCAGCAGCGTTATCGCGATCGTCGCTACCAGTGCCCCCGTCTTCGTGCGGGAGGCAGCGATGCGGCGGGCGAACCCGGTGACCGACTGTGAGCCTGAGAAATACATGCCGTTAAACTAAGCCTTCAAATGTTATAAGGTATCAATACCCCAAGACCGGGATTATTGTCAATTCATTCAGGCGGGTCAACAGTGATTGGCTGAAACTCAATGGTAGAGTTTTAGACTAAACCCTATAGAGAGTTTGCCAGAATCTCGAGGCCTTCAAGACCCAGTACATCCCTGGGTTGCAAATAGATGTCCTGCCGCGGTACTTGTCCCAGCTTCTGCTCCAGCAGGCCCAGATGCTGCTCTTCCTGCTTGTGGCGCTCGTCGAGAAACTCTCCCATACCCAGCGGGGCTCGCTTGTTAACAACGAGTCCATCCACACCAACCCCCGCGCGCTGGAGCTGCGCATTGAGTTCGATCGATTCGAGCACCGGCAACCGCTCTGCGGCGAGTACGATCACGAAGGAAGTTTTTTCCTGATCGGCCAACACGTCCCGCAACTGGGTGAACTTACGGCGGCGGCGCAGGAGAATCTGGCGAATCTTGCTTTCCTTTTCCCGCTCGCTCCTGGTGGAATCGCCGATGGTCTGGTCTTCAATGGAGGTGTCGGAACCCAGGTCCCGCACGATATCGCCGAAGCGGTCTGCCTTTTCCCGGCGCTTGATCAAGCCTTCAGTCCAGGCGGACATCATCTCGGGCAGCGCCATCAGGCGTGCCGTATGACCGGAAGGAGCGGTATCAAAGATGATGAGGTCGTAGTCTTCTTGCCCCGTGGCGACGACATCGGCAATGCGTTCCAGCACGGCGGCTTCATGCATACCGGGGGCGTCCCGAGACAGTTCGATGTGCTTGTGAATCTCTTTGTGCAGGCCGACCGGCATCAGCGCGTGCAGTGCACGGCTGACTTCTTTCAGATGAGAATCGACCGTTTCTTCCGGATCGATCTCCTGCGCATCGAGGCCTGGGGCGAGGCGCACGGGCTTTGGGCCTATCTTGCGATCGAACAGGTGGCCAAGATTGTGGGCCGGGTCGGTGGACACCAGCAACACCTTCGCCCCTTCGTTGGCACGGGCAAGCGCAACGGCTGAGGAAACCGTGGTCTTACCCACACCTCCCTTACCACCGAAGAAGAGTATCTTGCGCTTGTGAGCGAGTTCTAACAGCAACCGACGTGATCCAGTGGCGACCGTTCCATACCCATGCGCAGATGCCATTCATGGAAGCGGTCATAAACAACAGGGAGGAGTTCCAGCGTATAAAAAGCCGCCGGATTGGGAACACCCATGCTTTCAGCGAAGACCAGCAACATGAACAGATCATCTTCATCGCGCTGGGCACGGGCAAACGAGCGGCGATAGGGCGCCACATAAAACTCATGCAGGCCCTGCTCCAGCTTTTGCAGGAAGCTTTTTGCTTTCACCTTGTTTGACGCCTTGTTCGGCGCCTTGCTGGGTGCCTTGGCGTCGCGGTCCTGATTTGATGGCGCTTCGGGTAGTTCGTCTTTGCTCATACGCAGTTTGTGTTCCACTCTCTTTATTTAATTATGCGACTTCAAATTAAAAAGATACAGCGGGAATCCATCCAGGCTCCCTCACTGATCCGCATCAAGGTCGTGGGCCTCTTTTTCTTCAGCGCGTTTCTCTGCCCTTGCCAGTCGTGCCTGTTTGGGGTCGATGATAAGCGGGCGGTAAATTTCTACCCGGTCTTTGGTTTCCAAACGATACTCCCCCGGTAGCGGCAGTGACTTGCCATCCAGGGGTGTTGAAAAGATGCCCATGGCATCCTTGTTCACGTCGATGCCCGGGAACTCGCGGGTGATGCCGGATTTGAGCACGGCCTCGAAAGCCGTTGTACCCCGGGCGACATTGAGGGAAATAATGCGTTGCTTCTGCGGTGTGCCGTAGGCAACTTCCACCGCTATCAGCTCGTCTTCATTGTCGAAATCGTCGTTGTCATCCATACAATTCGTTGGCCCTGTTCACCAGCGCGTCCACCTGGGCATTGGCTACCGAGGCGAACAACTTTTCAGCAGCGAAACCCACCAGACCGCTTTCGAACTCGAAATCCATACTGAGGCTTACCTTGCAGGCATCCTCACCGAGGCTCTGGAATTGCCAACACGCTTCGAATTCCTTGAAGCTCCCCGACTCCAGCTCCATGTCGATACGCTCCGGCGCATGTAGCTGATTGCGGGTGGTGAACGTAAATTCAATACCCGCCTTGCCAAGGGTCAATTCGCCCAGTAGGTGATTCTCGTCCTGGCTTAATACGCGGGCCGCGTTGCAACCGGACATGTATTCGGGATAGCGGGAAATATCATTCACCAGGTCAAACATCTGCTCAGCAGAATGGTTGACCAGGGCGCTGCGTTCTATATGGGGCAAAACGGATTCCAGACCTGCTGCTTAGAGATAGATCTGGTTCACTGTACTGATGAATACGATCAGTAGTACCGCCGGGATTACCGTTCCCAGTGAGAAATTGATGTACTTCTCGATCAGTGAGCCGCTGTACTTACTATCACCGACTACCAACTCTTCTTTCAGGCCACTGACTTTCCAGTTGTAGGCGCAGAAGATACACACCGTGAAGCCAACAAAAGGCAGAATGGTTTCATAGAACACGTCAGACACCAGATCGAAGAAGGATTTGCTCACGCCCCCGTAGCTGGTGAAGTTGGTAAAGAAGTCAGAAATACCCAGGGACATGGTTGCGGGAATGGCGAAGATAGTTAGCAGTATCGCCTGAAACAATACGGCTTTCTTTCTTGAGAAACCAAGCTCGTCGATCCAGCAGGCGATAGGAATCTCGATAATGGACACCATGGAAGTAAGCGCGGCAAAAAACACCAACAGAAAAAAGATCGCCGCAGCGATGCTGGCACCGACATAACCCACCGCTTCCTGCATCGATAAAAATATCTGCGGCAGGAAATCGAAGATCAGGCCCACACTGCTGGTGGAGAGATCGTCCGTATTGGTATTGGGGTCAAAGGCGAAAATGGCGGGCAGAATCAGCATGCCAGCGAAGAAGGCGATGCTGGTGTCGGCGATGGCCACCATGCGGGTGGACTCCGCGATATTGTCTTCACGACTGAAATAGGAACCGTAGGTGATGAGAATGCCCATGCCCAGTGACAAGGAAAAGAATGCCTGGGACAACGCGCCGTTGATCACCGCGAGATCTACTTGCCCAAAATCCGGTACCAGATAGTAACTGACACCGACGCTGGCATTGTCCAACGTGAGCACGAATACCACGAGCAGAATCAGCATGATGGCAAGAGTCGGCATCAGCACCCGGGCCAGTCTTTCGATGCCTCCCTTCACGCCTCCCAGCAAGATAAAAAACATCAAACAGAGCAGACCGATGAGATAGCCAAACAGGGACGGTCTCGCTACCACCTCACCAAAATTTCCCGGCTGCGACAGCACGTCCAGATTGCCGAGAAAAATCTCCTTGATGTACACCACCAGCCACACAGTAATCACCGTATAGAACACGGCGATCATGAAAGGTGTCAGGATGGCGAGCATGCCCGCCAGGCGCCAGATAGTCTTGCCCCCGGACAGGGTTGAAAATGCACCGACGGGATTGCGGGTAGTGTTTCGCCCCATGGCAATCTCGGCCATCATGACCGGATAGCAGATAAACGCGACGAAGAAGAGATAGATGATAAGAAAGGCGGCACCACCGTTCTTGGACGCCATCACCGGGAAAGCCACCAGGTTTCCAAGTCCTACGGCAGATCCGGCAGCGGCCAGTATGAATCCTAATTTCGAGCTGAACTGACCCCTGTCCTGTGCCATTAAAACCCCTTATATCTCAACGGATTAGCTTATTATTGCGGGTAAGCGTCAAGGGATTCTATCAGCGCCCCCAGATCAACTCAATTTGCGCTGACAACCGTAACAAGGACTCTGTGGAGATCACTGGCGATTTCCCCCACGTTAAAGGGCTATAATCGCGCCCCATGGCAAAATCTGGCAAATCAAAAACCCCTGACAACACCATCATCGTCAACAAGAAAGCGAGGCATGACTTCTTTCTGGATGATCGATTCGAAGCCGGTCTTGAACTTCAGGGATGGGAAGTAAAGAGTCTGCGCCTGAAGAAGGTGCAGCTAATGGACAGCTATGTCCTGATTAAAGACGGCGAGGCGTTCCTGCTCGGCTGCAATATCACACCGCTGGATACGGCGAGCACCCATGTAGTGGCCGACCCGGGACGCACCAAGAAACTGTTGCTGCACAAGAAAGAACTGGCCCGCCTGTTCTCGTCAGTCCAACAGAAAGGGCACGCCTGCGTGTGCACGAAGCTGTACTGGAAAGGTCACCTGGTGAAGGCCGAGATCGCACTCGCCCGTGGCAAGCAGTCCCATGATAAACGAGCCACTATCAAAGACCGGGAATGGAACATCGACAAGCAACGTATTGTGCGCCACACGAACAGATAAACTGACTAGCTAAGCTGCGCGCCACCCATAGCTGCTACGGGAAAACACACAAACGTGTGGTTATCACAGTTCCGGTTCACGACCCCCAGTCTGTAAATACCCGCTTTCAATACCGCTCAAATTGAGCGAGTGCTGATTGCCTAGAACCCACGCATTTCAATCGCTTCTTTCACTCGCTGTATCGCGATTACGTAAGCTGCTTCCCTGAAATCCGTTTCCAGTTCCTCGGCCTTGAGGCACATGGTCTTCCAGGCATTGCTCATGATGTTGTCCAGCGAATCATGCACGCGGTCCTTCGCCCAGTCGTAGCGATTGTGATTCTGTGCCCACTCAAAATAGGAAACAGTCACTCCTCCTGCGTTTGCCAGCAGATCAGGCAGTATCTCGATCTCATTCTGCTTGAGCACTTGTTCAGCTTCCAGGGTCACCGGAATGTTCGCGGCTTCTACAACCAGATCCGCCTTAATCCTGTCGGCGTTGTCCTTGTTGATCACGTTACTGACTGCAGCAGGAATCAATACATCCACATCCAGTTCCAGCAATTCATCGTTGCTTACCTCATCGAAAGCCCCTTCGAGCTCGGTTACACGACAACCCTCTTTCTCGACACTCTCAACGCAGGCATCGATATCGAGGCCATCGTCTTGATAGATACCACCACTTTTTCCACCCACCGCTACGATCCTTGCCCCGCTCGCGGCCAGTGCTTTAGCCGCGTTTGCGCCGACGTTACCAAAGCCCTGAATCGCGACGGTTTTACCTTCCAGGCTGTCCGTACGCTCCACGGCATGTTTGGTGATAATCCCGACCCCCATACCTGTCGCTTCCTGGCGTCCGCGTATTCCACCGAGGTTTTGCGGTTTGCCGGTGACTACGCCGGGGGTATATCCATTGCGCTTCGAATAGGCGTCGAAAATCCAGGACATTTCCTTTGGTCCCGTACCCATGTCGGGAGCAGGAATGTCGAAATTCGGACCGAGCAAGGGATCCAGTTTTTCCGTAAACCGTTTGGTGAGGGCTTCCTTTTCCCGCAAGGTCAACTCGTCGTAGTCACAATGAATGCCACCCTTCGCACCGCCGAAAGGAATATCCACCAATGCCGTCTTGCAGGTCATGACGAAAGCGAGTTCCTTGACGTGTTGCAGATCGATGTCCGGACTGAATCTCAGCCCACCCTTGAAGGGACCCAGTGCATTATTGTGCTGCACTCTGAACCCTTTGTAGACTTCGACGTCACCGTTTTCCCGCACAAGCGGTACTTCCACAGTGATCTCGCGGTGATTCGATTCAATAAGCGAGGTGACCTCCCTGTCACAGTCGACACGCTCGCTGGCCGCATAAAATGCGTGCCGGAATACCGAATTACTTTCATCTGGCATAGTGACTACTTAGCTCCAATTGTGAGTAAAAATATGGGCGAACAGCTCAACCTGCTCGCTAGCTTCAGGCCGTTTCAGTGGCTTCGTTTTCTATGCGATTACAGGTCATTTCGATGTCCGAGATCGTCGCATCCAACTGGTCCTGAAATGCATTCTCGATGCGCAGCAACTCATCAACTTTTTGCGCGAAGTCTTCGATCTTGACTTCTTCTTCCATGATCAACCAGAACCCGGCAAGCTTTTCCACGTTGGTCTTGGAGTAGTGCTGCATCTCCTTTAGCTGAGTGACGATGTCTCTGGCTTTCTCAGTGTTGGTCTTTTCACTCGTTGCTTCTGACATGATTTCGCTCCTCTTTAGTCATTTACTTCAATACACATTCGTTAGCTGGATTACGCGATTACGCTAACCTGAATACTCGCGCCATTATTCCTTACTCCTGATTCGGACAGTCAGTACGTCGCACTCCGCACTATTCAGGACGGCCGTCGTGGTTGAACCCAGCAACATCCTTAATCCTGTAGACCCGTGACTTCCCAACACGATCAGGTCTGCTGCTACTTCTTTGGCCTGATGAGAAATATCCGAGCCCGGTGTACCCAGCGCGACCCCGATGTTTTCAGGTGGAATATCAAATTCCGCAGCAAGCTCCATTAATGATTGCCGAGCCGAGGAGGTAGCCTTTGCTTCAACATCTCCAAGGACTGCCGTATAGGAAGCGAAGGGATAGGCGGTAGTCATTGGCTGCAGAATGAAGAACAGGTGCAGTTTGTCGGTCTCATCGCCCACCAGATTCCTTGAAGCCGCTACCACTTGTCGTGACTCGCTACTCAAGTCAATCGCCACCAGGATTTTGCTGTACTGCGTCATACCGTTCTCCTTTACTACTTTTACCTTCCAGCTATCTCTCAACATGCAGACGAATCTGCGTGTAAAAATTGCAGACCAGAGTAAAAACTACATGGCGAGCCATCGAATTTGCTCTGGAAGCCTTTAAATTCGGGCCTTTCTGGCCTTCTGATAGTTAAGTTGCAGCAATCATGCCACCCTGCCCCAACCACGCTTAACCGCGCCACCTCGGTGGTGGTGTAGCGCGTTTTAGTCACCTAATTTCGCTGTTGCTGACAGGTAGGAGGAACAGTTATTTGAAAGTAGCGAGCGTGAGTTGTGGAACATCAGCAGCCAACTGCTTGAATGCAGCGTAGTGTTGACGAGATGCGCCTGGCTATGGGATGGCTGGAGAAATGAGCGTAGAAGATTCAGATAAGCGCGACTCTATTAGTTCTGACCCGGAACATCTTTTACTTCAACGCCTGCTTCGCGGGTTCTTTCTTCCGCCAGCTTTTCATCTTCCGGCGTTGGCTGCAGGGGTGGGTCTTCTTTTTGCTGGTGCTCTAATGTCAACTCGGTGAACAGCGCGAAATGGTCCGAGCCAAAGTACGGCAACCGCTTGAGATTTCTCAGGGTGAAATGATTGCTGTGGAACAAATGATCCAGTGGCCAGCGAATCGGCCAGTACTGGGCATGAAAGGTGTTGAACAAGCCCCTGCCGATTCTTGGGTCACACAGCCCACTCAGCTTGCGAAACAGCCGTGTCGTAGTTGACCAGGCAACATCGTTGAGGTCACCTGCAACGATGACCGGCCGATTCTCGTCCGCCACACTTTTGGCAACAACAATCAGTTCGGCATCGCGCCCGGTCGATGTGGCCGCATACTCCGGTACCGGTGGCGTGGGGTGCAGAAAATGACAAAGTACGCGTCGACCCGATTCCAGTTCAACTTCACAATGGATAGACGGTATCCCATCTTCTATGAGGTAGCAGGCTTCCACCTCATGCAAGGGCAGTCTGGAATAAAGGTGCATACCAAACAGATTCTCCAGCGGCCACTTCACACAATGGGTGTAATCTTTCTCGATGGGTTCAAGCTGATCCTGCCACCACAGGTTTGTTTCCACCGTGAGCACCACATCGGGTTCACAGGAAGCTATCAACTTCATCAGTGATTCACTGTCCCTGTTGGGAGTGAGCACATTGGCGCAAAGGATTTTTATGGTCTCTGAGTCTCTATCGAAATCGGACCACTTCACTTCCAGCGGCGCAAGAGGGGTATAGGGCAGTATCCAGGAAAAATGGTAAGCCGCGATGACACCACTGACAGCCAATAAACTATAGTGAAGTATTGGCTGGTAATCGCAGAACACTAGCTGCATAGCAATCAGCAGCAGAGCCAGCACGAAAAATTGCAGCCGCGGAAAATCGAGGGTTCGAATCCACCAGAAAGGGGCGTTTGACATGGGCAGCACGGTAGCCACCAATAAGGCAAACACACCAAGAGAATGAAAGGTTTCAAGCAACAACTGGGAAATTCCGACCTGGGACTGTGACTAGCGCGCGATCAATCCGCGTCCCGCAGGCTATCCCGGAGTTTGATTCGCTGCGCTTTATAGGAATCGGCATCGCCGTAGGCCACAAATTTGTTGTAGCGCGCGTGGGTACCGAGCACCTTGCGGGCATGTTTTATGGGGCACCAGTACTGTTCAGTGCGCGCGACAATTTCACGGGTGTAGGCGATTACCCCATTGCCGTAACCACAATACATGCAATTGAATTTTTCAATACCATTGAGGTAGGCGAGCTGATGACGATCGATCACTACATAGCGAGACCGGTCGACCCGGGCAATATTGTAAAGCCGGAAACAGATATGCTGGTATAGGGTTACGGTGACGTCGAGAAACGCGAGGGGAATCACCATTCCGTAAATAAAGGGAATGGATAGCACGCTGCGCAGAGTGGAATTATACAGCCAGGGAAGGATCGCCACTTTTAATGCCCGGTGGGCTTCAAGTACGTTCTGCTCGAATCGCACTTTCTTACCTTCCAGTTTGTACTTGAACTCCTCCTGCTGGTTCTTCAGCTCCTCCAGCAGCTGGAATTCCAGCTTGGCTATCTTGTCAGCTAACTCGGTAATTTTTGAGCTCATCAATTAACCCCTGGGCACTTGCTTCAATTCAATGACTGCTGCGATACGGGTTATCCCCCGCCGTCATACTAGCTTGCTTTGTAGTAACTACTGTCCTGATAGCGTTCTTTGGCGAATTGCAATAACACGCCTGCGGTTGCGGCCACCGGCACGGAGATCATCATGCCCACGATGCCAAACAAGGAGGCCCCTGCCATGATGGAGAACAGAATCCACAACGGGTGAAGCCCGACGCTACCGCCTAAAAGTTTCGGCGAAATGACATTGCCCTCTAACACCTGTCCGACAACGAAAATGGACGCAATGATTCCCACAAAAACCAGATCCGACGTCTGCAGCCAGGCCAGTATCACACTCGCTGCTAATCCAACGATCGAACCAAACAGCGGGATGATGGAAAGCAGACCCGCCAATAAACCTACGAGGATGCCATATTCCAGTCCGGCGATTCGCAACGCCAATGCATAGATAAGACCTAATGACAGTGCCACGAGAAATTGCCCGCGAATAAAACCGGCAATCTTCGCATCGATCTTTTCAAGCAGGTCCTTAATCTCGTCGTGGTTGTGCCGGGGAATCAGGTCATCCACCGCCTTGGTCACCGCGGGCCATTCCCGCATCATGAAGAACGCCACCAACGGTGTAATAAACAACACGGACAAAAAACTCACCAGCGCCCGGCCGCCACTAAGCAGGCTTCCCAACACGCTGGAGCTCAAGGTAAAGGCATTGGAGAGATTGTTTTGCACCACGCCCTGAATACGCTCATCCAGATTCGCGCCATCCACCTCCGCTTCTACCCTGCTCAAATAGGGCTGCAGCCTGTCACTCACGGATTGCAGGTAATCCGGCAATGATGCCACGAGCTGGGCCAATTCCCGGTAGAGAGGAGGCACGACCAGGATCAACAGGCCAATAACCAACAGCACAAATACGGCAAGAATCAATAGCGTGGCCAGGGTGCGGGAAGTGCCCAGAGTTTCCAGGCGAATGACCAATGGATTCAGCAGGTAGGCAACGGCGATGCCAATGACGAAAGGCGTCAACACATCATTAAAAATGAGAACGAACAGGGCGATGAGGCTGACGCAGACAAGCCAGAAAACCACATGCATTTTGATTGTCATCTGTTTATTCCCACACTTGCCCAACCGGGCAACGGATTCATCAACTTACAGCTTCTGGGGAGCATGATAACAGCTCCTGTCAGAGTATGTACGGAGCGCTGGGTCTTGCGTCGGCGCGTAACACTTCCAGGTTTTCCGATCCCGCCTGCAACCACACTCGCATTCCCCCCTCGTTGTGTTACCTTTTGTCTCTATTCTCGAAACCAAAAACTACTGCTCAAAGTGGATTGTGAGCTGTAGAAGCAACATCAGGACAGGCACAATCTTTGAAAGCTGTATCAACAGGGGGAAAACAGCAATGACAGATTCGTTTGAATTACTCAGCTACCACTTCGACGATGGCATATCCACCATCAAGCTGGACGACGGCAAGGCCAATGTGATGTCGGTAAAGATGCTGGGTGAACTTAACGGCGCACTCGACCAGGCCGAAGCAAACGGCGGCGTGGTTATCCTCACCGGCAACAGCAAGCTATTGTCCGGCGGTTTCGATCTGGGCGTATTCAAGGAAGGCAGCCCCGACGAGATTTACACCATGCTAAGCAGCGGCGCCCGGTTGGCGCAGCGGCTGTTGAGCTTTCCCCTGCCCACGATTTGCGCCTGCAGCGGACACGCCGTGGCCATGGGTCTGTTCGTATTGTTATCAACCGACTATCGCATCGGCGTGGAAGGCGAATCCAAATTCGCCGCCAACGAAGTCGCCATTGGATTGACCGTACCGCACTTCGCCATCGAAACCCTGCGCCAACGCCTGACACCCGCACAGCTCAACAAGGCCGTAAGCTTTGCCTATTACTTTTCCACCAAGGAAGCACTGAGCGCCGGCATTCTGGATGAGCTGTGCCCCGCTGACAAGTTAATGGAGATCGCAACAGAACGCGCCAGGATGGCACAGGGACTGGACCCCGAAGCTCACCGCGACTCCAAGCTCAGAATGCGCGAGGAATTGCTGGTTAAAATGGAACAGGCCATCGACCGCGACTGCGACGGCTGGCGCGCCAGCTATCCGGCGGCCCACTAGTTTTCCGCGAATCAGCGCGCAAAGGCTGGCAGGTCAGGCTCAAGCTTCTGCAACTGTGCGTAATATTTCCTGGCGATTTTCTTGAAGCCAGTGGAAGTAGGATGCATCTCATCTTTCCAGTGCCGCCCATTGCCCGGCTCCAGTGTACCCTGGGTGTTAACCACAATGAGCTTGCCCTGATTCCTGGTCATCGCGGCGAGTTCGTTCAGCATCACTTTCATGTCTGTCAGCAAATGCTTCACCACCGCCTGATGAAAACGCTCCGGAATTTTCTTCTCCATTAAATAGGGATAGATCCAGGGGCCCGTCACATTGATCCCCGCAAACTTCGCCGACACCTTGCTGGGCTTCAACAAGTCATAGTTGTGCGTGACGATGATCGCACTGGGCGCGTAATCATCACGCAACTCGATCAACTCTTCATAAGCCAGGCGAATCTGTAACAGCTTGCGCTTGAAGCGAACCTCGTTAATGCAGTCCCGCGCACTAAACCCGTTCTGGTAGAAGTTCAGCAAGCGGTCCATGTCCCACTTGCCCACCACATCGTTACCACCACCGGAAAACAAAATCAGGTCGATGCGATCCTCACACTCCCACATCGTCTCCGCCAGATCCCGCTTCTGACTCCCGGCCAACATCTCCACCGCCTCATCCCCATTGCCAGCGATGCGCAGCAGATTGGCCTTGTCCTTACCCCGAATGCTTTTAGCCACCCAGTCCAGAATATTGGCGTCCTTACCCACAATAATGTTCTTGCGCGGGTAGGCAAACCAGGAATCCCCCTCCGCCACCATATTGATGCGCCTGGTGTTTTTGGTAAGCCATTTGAAATCGTTTTTCGATCCGGTGATCCCGGTCTCGAGCGCCTTGCGTCGTGCGTAGCTGAGTTTACGTGGCATGGGGCGTCCCTCTTCGAGTACTCGAACAGGAGACCAGTGTATCCGCGATTTGGCGGGAGTTGGAAGGGGTTTTGATTCCAGAAATTGCCCCAATATAGACAGTATTGGGACAAGTCATGGCTGACAATGCCTGAAACGCCGCAGTGACGCGGCTTTCAGCGCACTGCCTGACCGCAACTAATCGCTGGACCACAGCTCCTCAAAAGAGCTTGTATCCGCGATTTTTGGTATAATCCCAACCCTACCTGGGGGTGATTCGGATTCGACGCCGGTATCAATCCCTGAGGTGCATGTCGAGAGGGTAGTAACTCTCGTTAATCAATTACTGCAACTACTATAGTTGCCAACGACGATCGATACGCTCTAGCAGCTTAATATAGCTCGCTAGCGATTGCCTCAGGGATGCCTGTAAACCAGAGTTTTGCAATTGTCATATAGAACAGGATCGCGTGAAGGCCGTCTGGGGCCCGAGCGTTAAAAAATTACCAGACTCGCCCTACTCGCCCTGCCCGTCGGGTAGACGTGGGCTAACTCAATAGACGACGCTACACATGTAGAGCTTCAGGCTGCGAACTGACGGACGGGGGTTCAAATCCCCCCGCCTCCACCAAATAAAAAAGGGCTCATCGCGAAAGCGATGAGCCCTTTTTTATTTGGTCGATGCTGGGGATTTGGACTCTTTCAGTTCCGGGGGTCGCCCTCCAGGGATGGAGGGCGTGCCTGAATTGTCTGGAACAATTCAGGCGCAAATCCCCCCGCGCGCCTAAATTGGGCTAGCAGCGCTATAGAAGTCTGACTGCCACATCTAGATATCAGTTAAGTTATTAAACACTAGTATCCCCTAGTTCTCCGAATAGTGAGTTTTTAGACTTTACCAAGCTTCATTCTATCTCCACTTTATTCAGGGTTTTTTCGGTATCTTGAATCGTAATCTGGCCGTTCATTAGCATGGGGAGGAGCCAGTCTCGAACGTCTCGTAACTGCTGATTTTGCCGATGATTGTTCAGGATTATCTCGTTAAACGATGAAACCCGATCTTCGTATGAGCGAAGTACACTTGCCTCGGGGTAAGCGAGTTTTAAGGAGAACAATTCATCTTTTGTAATCGAACCAAATGTCGTTCCCGACACATTCCTTCTGTCAAATATTTGTTTGAAGTAGAGCATCACGTAGAACAAAAAAGAATCAGCATCATCTTTGCTATTCAACGCTGCCAAACCGCGTCCGATACAGCAGTCTTCATCAGCAACATTCAAAGCCCCAACTGGAGCACGAACGCTAAGCAATACATCCCCCGCATTTGCAAATCGTCCTGGCTCTGTTGTGTATTGCCGAACCGAAGGGAATCGCCAGCCAAAGTCGGTTGATCCTTGATAAAACAAAGTCCCTTCGCCCTCATCGTTGTACGATTCTCCATTTGGCGATTGCCCCATCGTAATATTCGCTACTTCAGAGAGTTCTTTATCCACCCACTCTTCAGGAATTTCACGCTTTAGGGCTTCGTTGTAGACCATTTCCCCACCCGATGATTTGTAGGGCTTCCCATCGGCATCAGGGAAGTCGAACTGCACAAACCAATAGTCGTAGATTAGCTTGGCTATAGATTGCAGCTTAGAATTGATTTTGTTATTAATTTCTATTTTTTTGTCGATAGCAGCCAAAACTTTAACAATCGCTTTCTGACTATCGTTTGAATAAAGCGGTATTTTTACATTAGCCAAGATGCCCTGATTTAGGTTGTTAATGTTCGTCCCATCTGCTTGAGATATATAACTTTTGAAGTGCTTGGTTCTTGTGTAATACGCCAGAAATAATGGGTCGACAAGCTCGCTTATCAATCTTGCCCGAATACAAAACCCCGAAAAAAGCGCCTCGACATCTTCGGATATGTACAAACTGCGACCAACAAGCGCCTTATTCCCATTTGAACGCACGAATAGCAAATCCCCCCTTTTTACGTAATCCTCAGCTTTCGACACTCCTTCTGGGTTGATCTGCTCTAAATTTTCGTATTTGGGCGTGAAGTTATTTTTGAAATCAGACACTCCTATCAATGCACAACCTGTCCCGTGACTATCTTTACTAAAGTTCAAGCCATTTCTAAATTCTGCAACCTCACCAAACAGAACAAAGTTATCCATAAGTCAACCTTGTTAAGTTCTTTCTAATATCGCTTTCTAGCTTCTTCGACTCCTGAAACAATTCATCCAAACTAGAAGAAAATTCAAGTATTTTCTTTGAATACTCTTCCTGGGTAATATCCACATAATCAATCTTAACGTCAAAATACTGCCCCGCACTAAGCGAATAGTTCTTACCCTGAATTTCCTCATAACTCACCACCACAGAGAAATCATCCAGCGCCATTTTGTCGTTAAAGGATTGGATAATTTGCGCCTCATCGGCTGCACTTAACAGGGTTTTCTGATTCTTGCCTTCCTTGACTTTCTTACCCAATTTAGAAGCATCAATCAACACCACATCTTCTTTATTGGCCTTGTCGATAAAAAGGATGGAGACGTTGGTTCCAGTATTAGCGAAGATGTTAGACGGCATACTAACCACACCGGCAAGCATTTTTTCATCCACCAGTTTTTGCCGAATCTTTTTATCAATCCCGCTTTGAGCAGTGATAAAGCCGGTTGGCACCACCACAGCAGCCTTACCGTTCTCCTTTAACGAAAAGATAATGTGCTGCAGGAACATCAAATAAATAGCCATCGACTCTTTCTTTTTCGCGGGCACCTTCGGGATACCAGCAAAAAAGCGCTCATGATTCTCTTTGCTGTCCAGGTCAGCGCTAAAGTCAGAGAAATCAAGCTTAAAGGGCGGATTGGAGACGATGTAATCAAAACGCTCCAACTCCCCATTGGCCTGCTTGTGGTACGGCTCCAGTATGGTGTTTCCCTTGATGATATTGTGGATGGAGTGAACCAGATCGTTCAGGATGAGGTTCAGGCGCAACAGGCCGGAAGATTTCTGTGAAATATCTTGC
The DNA here is from genome assembly GCA_965227635.1 of uncultured Pseudohongiella sp. Lineage (GTDB taxonomy): Bacteria > Pseudomonadota > Gammaproteobacteria > Pseudomonadales > Pseudohongiellaceae > UBA9145. Next base: position 729,483 of record OZ245763.1, read on the forward strand.
GAGTAGATAGTACATTTGTCTTCACCAATCTCATGCGCCAGGTTCATCAATAGGCTGCCAGAACCGGCTGAGGGGTCGTAGCAGGTGACGTTTTCCACCTTCCCCTTTTGACTGGTGGGCACCAAACAGCGCGCCATGACCTTTGAGACAGCATGCGGGGTGAAATACTCAGCATATTTACCGCCACTATTGGTGTTGTAGTCCTTGATCAGGTACTCAAATATAGTAGCGTAGAAATCGAATTTTTCGTGGAAGATATGCTCGAAACTGAAGCCAGTCAGCTTGTTGACGATGGCTTTACAGAATTCATCGCGCTGGTCAGTAACGTAACGACTGAGATTCTCGAACAAAACAATTTTCTCGCCGCCATTCGTCAGCACGGAGAAGATATCGCTGTTCTCTCTGGCTATGTCGGTGAGTGTAGTATCGAAAATATCGGCAAAGTTAGCTTCGTTCTGGCGGGCAAACAGTGAAGAAATATAGTGATTCGGGCTAATCACGGCGGTGCTTTCATTGAGCTGCATGATCAGCATTTCATATTCATCAGCACTTAGCGCTTGCAATGCTTCTTCCCAGTTTTCGGACTTGGCGATGTTGTCATGGAGCTGTTTGATCTCGTGAACGAATTTGTCATTCAGGAACTTGTACAAGAAAACCTGGGTGATGATCTTGAATTCGTTGCCATCATTGCCCAGGCCGTAGTTGGCGCAGACGCTCTTCAGGTCATCGATCAGGGCTTTGGTTTGTTGTGTGAATTGCTGTGTGTCGTTCATTTTTCGCTCTTACGGCTAGCTTTCTCTGTGTCTGGATTTAAGGCGGCGGTTAGTAATAAGCCGATTTTCCTCGATATTCATTCATATACTCTTTCACCAGCAGCTGGTTGATATGCCGGGTGCTGGTAGGGGTCAAGGGCAGTTTTCGCTTGGTTTTGAACTGGTCGATCAGTGTGCGCATCATCATTTTTTCGACGAAGTTTTCGTTATCGAGCATTTTAGCGTTTTGCTCAATTTGCTGATCTACAGCGACTTTCAGGCCAGACAAGGCATCAAACAGTTTAACCTCGCTATCGGTGAGCGGGTCTTTTTCCATCAACCGCTTATGCAGGCGGGCATATTTTTCATCGTTGTCGTACTTGGCTTTGAGTAGCTGATTTTTTCGCTCCATTTCTTTGGCTTGGCGGTAAATATCGTTTAACGCCTCTATATTGCTTTCCATCTGCTCTTTGGAGACCTCGTTGAGGTTTTTCTTTTTAAACAGCCGCTCCAGCTCTTCTTTAAGCGAAATGAATTCCGGGTCTTGCGGGTCGAAGTTGCCGCCGAGGACCTCTCGGGTTCTTTGCAGAGCGCTTTTCAGCTTGTCGGCAATCACCAGTTCTTCTTCTTTGACTTTGGTGAAGGCGAAAATCACATCTTCCAGCGCAACATTTAACAGGTTGCCGGTATCAACATTGTTTTCCAGAGCCTCTTTGGTATTGATCATAGCCAGCCTTTCGTTGGCCAGCCGAGACAGGACGGTAAAGGTATGAAAGTCGAGCTTTTCGAGCATTGCAAAGTCACCCGACAGACGGATGAGGTTGTAGAGGCTCTTTGCGTTGTTGAGTGCTCTAGTGATTTTGAGCATATCGGCACGGGAATCAATCTGGCTGATCTGCTCGGAGAAGGCTTCCAGGTTGGTGGTGTCAAACTGGAACAGAACTTCTTTGATCTCCTGTATCTCTTGTTCGATTTCGTCCTGGGATTTGAATAGGTTGCTGTAGTGCTCCAACTCGTCGCCCAGTTCGGATTGCAGCTCTTTGAAGTAATCCTGATTGGTCTTTTCAAACTCCTTTTCGATATCCGCGAAATCCACCACATAGCCATACTTGAAGGCTTTGTAGGTGCGGTTGACGCGGGTCAGGGCCTGTAACAAGTTGTGGGCCTTGATCACGCGACCCAGGTAGAGCTTTTTCAGGCGCGGTGCATCGAAGCCGGTCAGCAGCATGTCGTAGACAAATATCAGGTCAATTTTGCCTTCCTTAAATTCTTCGATAAGGTCTTTGCGCTCTTGTTTCGTGCCAATGTCATACAGTATGAGCGCTGCACTATTCACCTCACTATCCTGCTTTTTCTTTGTGTTGTAGTTGGTGCTGGCTTCGGCAACCATTGGCAGAGACTGTGGGACCTTACCGTATTGCTGCTGGAATATGTCGTACATCATTTTGGCTTGTTTAGACGAGTCACATACCACCATGCCGCCGATGCTGTTGTTATTGTGACTGATACGGGCCTGCTCAAAGTCTTTGACGATGTAGTCGAGCATAGGTCCGACAAACTTTTCGTGTGCATAGACCTCCTCTTTGTTGGCATTGCCTTTGAGTATTTCGATCTCTTCTAGTGCTTTTTGCAGTGTAAGCCGATAGCTGGTTTCTATCTCTTCGCGGATCAGGCGCAGGGTGTAGCCGTCTTTGATGGATGAGTTGTAGTAGTACTTGTGGATGTAATCGCCAAACAAGGTTCTGGAGTTATATGCCTCACCCAGCAGAGGCGTGCCAGTCAGGCCGATCTTGATGGAATCGCGGTCGGATTGCTCCAAATTTGCTAAAAAGCTGCCTTCTGGGTTATAGCTGCGGTGGACCTCATCAAGAAAGAACACTCGCTGCACGTTTAGGTTGTAGTCGCTGTTTTTGGTAACGGTTGGGTCGTCTTTGAATTTCTGGATATTGACGACCGTGATTTCCGCTTTGCCGGAATTGTTGTGTATAGCGGCGGTCTGCTTAATGTCATTGGCGAAGGCTTCGCGAGACTCGATGGTATGCACCACTATACCGCGTGACGTGAACTCTCTGCTGGCCTGAGTGAGCAAACTCAACCGGTCAACGATGAAGTAAAACTTGGCCACCATTCCTTTTTTATGGAAGTAGTCGGCAAGGTATTTGACATTGTAATAGGCCAGTGCTGTTTTTCCGCTGCCCTGGGTATGCCAGATAATGCCCTTCTTTGTGCCCTCATCCAGCTTTTTCTCAATGGCCTTAGTGGCGAATATCTGCGGGTACCGCATGACGTGCTTTTGCAGGCCGTCTTTAGTTTTAACGTAGGCAAATGCAAACCTGAGCACAAAGGCCAACCGTTCTCTTTGGAACAAAGACGTGCAGATTCGATTCGTGGGCGTTTCGGGGCTCTTGTTTTTAGCAAACTCAGGGGACTGCTTGATGCTTAACAGATTGTTGTCTTTTAGGATTTGGATTTCAGTTGAGTCGTCCAGATCAGCGAGCAAGGCCGATTGGTCGAATTTCATCTCTTCACGGAAGTAGTTGAAGCTCGGCTTTTGGTATGACGCTGCGGCATAGAAGGCGCCCTCGATGGGAAACGGGGAGCTATCGTCATATTCCATGTTGTTCGAGAACACCATCAACTGAGTGATATTGACGAAGTTTCTGAACTTTTTGTTTTGAAAGCGAGTTTGAATGCGCTTGTACTCGGCCTGTATGCCATCTTTATTGTTGGGCTTTTTGACTTCGATGAATACCAGAGGCAGACCATTGATCAGCAGGGTTATGTCTGGCCGAAATTCTTCATCATCTTTCTGGTAGGTCAGCTCCGTAACCACGTTGAAGGTGTTGTTGTCGAAGTCTTCAAAGTCGATCAGGCGCGTCCCTGAACGATCTGTGAGCTTATCGTAGAAAGCTTTGCCAAGGTCTTCGTTTTCCAGAGACAGCAATACGTCATCCAGGCACTGCTTAGCTTCCAGATCGGTTAGACCTGGGTTTATTCGTTCGAGGCTCTGCTGGAAGATGCCGGTGAAGATATTGGCCGATTGATCCCACGTGACATTTGGGTCTTTCAGAGACAGGTATTCATACCCCAAACGCATCAAGTGCAGAATGGTGGGGATTTTGACACGAGAGTCTTCGTTGAACTTCATTCCTTAAAATCACTTTTCATGCATAATCCCAAGCAAACCCGTCTTTTAGACTTCGCCAAGAGTACAATACCCAAGAAGGTTCGAATAGAAAGGCGTGGAACATCAAGCCCGCCGCGCATACCCGAGCAAACTCATCCTAGCTAGGACAATACCAAGCCTGAATCGCCCCTTTACTTAATTTTTCCCGTGCGGGATATTTTACTGCTGCCTCAACCCATATATGTCCCGTACAGGATAAATATCCTTGCGCCATCCCCATAACCACGCTAGTTTATCCTGAACGGGACAAATTTATAGATCTCCATGACCAACAAGCACATCAAATACGGCCCAATCCGAACCCCTGAAGAACTAGGCCAAATAACCAGAGTTCACCGCAAGTGCCGCGGCATCTCTTTGGAGACAGTAAGCGGACTAGGCAATCTCGGCATTAGGTTCCTGTCAGAATTTGAAAGAGGTAAGAAAACCGCAGAAATCGGAAAAGTTTTGAAAGCACTGGACACATTGGGTCTCGAACTCGTTGTTCGGCCCAGGCGTACCTTGCCACTCCCAAATTTCAAATCATCCGTCGCAACAGTTGAAGAGGTGTATGAGATTGAAAAGCGGAACAACCAAGAAAAAGAATAAGACTAAAACCAGGATGTAATTCAAAATGCTCAGGACGCTCAGATTAGTAGAATCGGAATTGCAGGTAACAAAGCAATCAGCGTACTTTGCGACTACTCCTTCCCCTCACGCCCAACATTCTCAGCCCTATACCGCGTAGGCGTAACCCCAAACCGATTCCGAAACGCCGTATTAAACACAGACAAAGAAGAAAACCCCACTTCAATCGCAATGGTGGTAATTGGAGTCGAGCTATTCACCAACCGGTTCGCCGCCTCAGCCAAGCGGTAAGAGTTCAGGAACTGATTAAAATTCTTGTAGCTAAGATGGCGGTTAATCGCTCCCCGAAGTTTGTGCTCTGAAACATTGAGATGAGTAGCAAGCTGCGCGATGGTATAACCGTGCTGGCTATACAGCTTCTCTTCTGTCATCGCGTGCACCAGCTTGTCGATCAACGCTCTCTCTGATTTGGATAGCGACTCACCTGGGTTTTGCTCACCCGGCTTCACCGCGGTGGCGGTATCGAACAAATCACGAATATCGTCCCGCAGTGTGAATGTATAAAAATGTGCCGCGAGTAGCAGGAGCAGTATATAGGCAGCGATGACGATTTCAGGAATCAGTGCTTCCACTTCTGCATCGCTGTCTGATGTCATGGTCTGGATGTATTCACCCAGTCCATTGGCCAACACGATGATAACCAGTACCGCCATGCACCCGACGAAGAGCACGCGCACAGTTCGGCGCAGCTCGATCAGGTCAGAATAGTAGCCTCTTACAGCCAGGAACAGGGCATGCAAGCCAAAGCCCAGCATGCAGAGCTGCGGAATCAGAGAAAAAATGGTGTAAGTTGTCGACGGGGGTTCAACTTCCATCACACCAATCAGTTCAAGCGTCGAACCTACGAAGCTGAGCATGAAATAGCCAATGAACAATGCCCAGGAAAAATTGCTCACCCTGGCCTCGTCGGAGAACAGGTAATAACCCAGCAACCAGAGCACGCCCGGTATCAGTATTGCCAGCCTGAGCAACAGAAATGACAGGAACGGCGGATATTGAAAGACTTCGTTGAAACTCAGCAGCAGGAAAGCGGCCAGCAGGAACAGAATCAGACCGACCATAGCCGATATTTTGGTCGTGCGATGAAACGCAAAATGCGTTCCCTGCAGTAACGCCAGGACTATGGCTGGCAAGGCCAGCAGATCTGCCAGAGAAAGGTTTGGAATTGTCATCGTCCACGCGCTCGCAAGGAGATGATTATAGCCAAAATAGTAATTGCAGGAAGGGTGGCTAGTCAGTTGCCCGGAATGTGAGCTTCACATCGGGTGTAGACGTTACTATCGCGAGTTCATTGGCCTCAGCCGAAACCTCGGTCACATCGCGCAAGTAGAGGGAATAGTAGTTGTGCAGGCTGCCGCGGATGCACAGGGACCGGGTTGATGAGTAGCCGGTGATTGCTATTGCGTTGTCACTTACCGCCCACTGGGCCGTGAAGGTGTTGCAATCTGACTTGCCGGTTACCCGGCCCTCGGGCCTGAAGATCAGGGTATAGCCCGCCGGGTCATCGGGAATGAAACTGTGGCCGCCAAGGGCAATGAGCTCGACCAATTGCCAGCGGGTGTTTTCCAGCTCGATAGTGCTTACTGCTTCAGATTCTGCTTCGCTTCCGGCAACACTCTCGGATCCACCCTCGTTGCCGCATGACGACAACAGCAAACCAGAGAGGGACGCGAGAAGCATGAAACGAGCAATCATGGTAGGGATTCTATGCCGGGTTGTGCTGCCAACTTGCAGGTATGCATTTGGTGTGGCGACTTGTCTCGCTCACACCAAACGCAGGTCTGCATCAAGTTGTGATCAGGGAGTCACGTTTACAGTAACGTAGGTGTCACTGTAGAGACCACCATCATCGGCCCTGCCCCATAGCAGGTAAGTGCCGGGCTCGTCGAAAGTCACAGAGGTGTTGATTATGCCATCCTCAGGAATTTCAGGTGGAACCCATAACCAGCTCCAGGGTGAATTCGCTGAAGGACGTGTGTCTTCCCATGGCTTTGACTGGGGAGGATAGAACTCAACGAGTTCCTGAACATCCCTAGCGGTCTCTGGCGCGCGATACACATTCCACGACAGGAACAAGCCATTGTGCTTGGTGACAGTCGGACGCGGAGGAGGAACCATCATCATACGCTGCCGTACCATTTCCGGGCTGGCAAACGCTGCTGCCGCTCCGCCAACCAGTCGTAATGAGCGCATTGGATCATGAGGCTCTGGTACACCGTCATCCAGGACGCGAGCCGAAAGCTCGAGCGCTTCACCCACGGCTACTGTACGAATTGAGTCGCCAATCAGCTCAACACTGGGCGGGATATTGGCACGGGTTACCGCATCGGAGGAACCTGCACCCAGCGCACCGGTTTCAGACATGATAACGACGTTGTCCAGTTTGTAGTCTTCCCGCAGAGTGCCGTAGGCCTTCCTGGTCAATCCATTGGGAGAAGTGACTTCCCAGACCAGCTCATCGTCTTCATCGAATCCCGGGCCTACAACAACATCGAAAGTGAAGCGGTTTCTGCGGGGCAGGAAATGTGTTGGCTGGCCTCGGTCAATTTCACCGGGGAAGAAAAAATTGTTTTCACCAATTGGGATGTCGAGCTCTTCTTCCCAGTTGTGATTGAAGTAGCCGAAAGTCAGGACGGTTTCACCCGCCTCATTGATGCGCCAGCCTTCATAGGCGACTTCGGTGTGTTGCCCGCGCTGGTAGGTGTTCTGGGCATATTCGTAGTCAGACTGCGCAGTGGCTGAATTTACAAACAAGCAACTTCCCAGCGCAAAGGAGGTTGCAAAAGCAGTTATAAAATTCTTGTTGAAAATGGTCATGTCTAGCCTCTCACTGATCGCAAGATAATCTAAATAGAAAGTCTTAATTCAAGGATTGGATAAGTGAGCGGCCCGTGTCAGGCCGCTCACTGTCGATTAGCTTCTGGCCAACTGCTAGTTAGAAGCTACGTTGCCGTCCAGATCAGTATCAGCGTCTGCTTCCAAAGGCCACACCAGGGGTGTCAGGCACAGAGGGCAGCCAATAACGTGATCGTTCGGACCGAGGTTCAGGTTTTTGCGTCGTGTTTCCATTTCTTCGAAGAACTGTTCGTCCGTCATGGTGACGCGGATTCCCAGGTCGATGAACATATTGGTCACAGAACGGTTACCGGAACCTTGCCAGTTTCTTGGATCGGGCACATTCGGGTTCGACGCAGTGTTATCGAAGTAACCAGTAATGTGCAGGATCGTACCTTTTGGCAGCAGCGGCGTGTAGTCGTCGGCAAACGGATATCCCCTCACCCAGTTGTGGTCATAGCCCACGCAGGAGAGTGTTTCTCTGGAGTAGCCCCAGATTGCCTCCAGACACATACGCTCACCTGGTGCGTGCAGGTGTGGCTCGAAGGTAATTACCTTGGTGTGCTGGTTCAGAACCTGATAGGCGTGAACGGTCTGGTTGTCCGCATCGCCTTCAACACTCAGGTCAGAGCCATTACCGAGGATGCTGATGCCCGACTTATATTTAGGCTCGTAGTCCTCATCATGGAATCGGAAACCGATTTCCAGGTGACCAGTCGTATCACGACCATTGGAGTGCATGTGCACGGAGTCAGTGAAGAACGCCGAATTGGCTTTCAGCAACGGACCCGCTTCAGGGTCGAAGATGTCGCCGTTTCGGGCCACTTCGTGAACAGGCCAGGATACGGCTTCACCGGGAATGGCTTGACCGTTCTCGTCCAATACTTCTGTACGCCAGATCATGTGGTGGAAGATGTAGAGGCCGCCGACGGTATCGGAAATGTCTTCGCCATTACCTACGTCATTCACTTCCACGATTTCCACTGACTTCACATAGCGGTCTTCATCCAATCCCGTGGGGACACTTTGCAGGTCACCCCACCAGTCAGGGCGGCCGCCTTCCATAAAGAAGTCTTCTGTGCTGACAACCAGGTCGGGCTCGCCAAGCTTCCATTTAATGGTGTCGTCAAATTCCAGAGGCTCAGGGGCATCGGCTGGATCGCCTTTTGGCGTACCGGAACGGGCCCAGGTGGAGATTGCCGCCAGCTCTTCATCGCTCAAAGAGGGGTCATTCTTGAACTGCTGAATGCCGATATCTTTTTCGGCGTACCAGGGGGGCATCGCGCCAGCGCGGTCTCTCAAGCCAGTCTTGTATTCAATCAGGCCGGCAAAAGGTGCCACTTCATCATAAGTGACCAGCGGCATAGGACCGGCTCCACCGTCGCGGTGACAGGTCTGGCAGCTTTTCTGCAGGATCGGCTCGATGTCTTTGTGGAAGGTAATTTGTTCGTCTTGGGCGCTAGCCAGCGGAATCAGGCCAATACCCCCAATAACCAATCCCACCAGTTTAATTAGTCGCATTCTTATCTCCTTTTTGACCGTTCAATGGCAACACCCAGCAGGGCTGACGTTGCCGTACTCAAGCTAAAATCGTTATGGGAATCACTAAACCAGTGAAGTGTAGAGTATTTCAACACGATTTTGCTGTCTGAAAAGTGAAAATCGGTATGTGATTTCTGCTTTTTTCGATATCTAATTAGTTACTAGACTATCGAATTATTAAATTGGCGGCTCAGACAAGATCTATGTTTCTGAAAAATATAGACATTTTCCCTGCGCCGGTTTCTCTTTCAAAATCGCTCATTTCCCACGTAAATTGAGGGCAATTTTCAGCTTTCGGCGGCGAATCCTGTCGAGGGTTTCCATTCTCTCGGGCTTTTCGCCGATTCGAAGAGAGCCCCGCAGGACTCCTGCAGCCGTGTTCCGCCGCCACTGCAACGGCCTATAGCACAGTGTAGTTGGAGAAATGGCTGATGCAGGCCGGAGTTTTTCACTATCGACCAGCCGAGGCAGGGTTATCCAACAACGATAATCCGGGGCACATACAAGAGGGCCGACTCCGAGGCCCGGAATCAGGCTAAGGCTACTGCTGATCCAGCTCTTGCTGGCGCTTTCGAAATTCTTCAAACGGCGTGCCGTATTCGCTGTCTTCCCGGCGATTGAGCGCGGCTTCGATCCGCTCGGATGGCACCATGGCATCGGGGCCGAATGCAAAATTAAATGAGCCTTTCATGAAGCGCTGGTTTTCATCGACCACCGACCACTCCGCTTCATAATAATCGGCTGCAGGTAGTTCAGTGGGGATCGGAAATACAAAGTTGTGATCGCTTTGACTCGGGTCCCATTGAAAGCCCAGGTCAATCCAGTCGCCTTTATCTGTATACAGCGCCAGCTTGAGTAACTGCACATCGACCTGAAAACTGATCACCAGCATCTGCGGCTGTTCCAGCAGCACCGCATCGTCCTTGGGAAACGTCACGGAAGGCGTCAGTGAAGTCACGCCGTGACTGTGCTGGGCCACCAGCAATCCGGGCCACAGGGAAACGGCTGCTACCAGCAGTAGATTCCTGATCAGATTAAATGACACTCTCTTCATTCTGGATCTGTGTGAAATAAAACAATATTGTGAACAGCGAATTAAGCCAACACGCCAGTAGCCGCCAGCCGACAAGACCCGCGACAGGGAAATGATAGTCAAGCCCCAGACGGCTTTCAATCAGGAACTATACAAACCGCACGATAGACGCGCCAAACCGCAAGTGGCTATTCATGCTGACAATCACGTCAAACTCATCAAAGGTATCAAAGGGGTCAGAGTACTTTGAATCTGGCACGCCACACCCTACTATTCTCACTACAACGATCAAAGTACTCTGACCCCTTTGATTCATCAGCAACCAGCGGAGTGACCCGGTGAACAAAATTTCCAGTATCTCTGAGTTAACGGAACTCTATGAGGTCGCGGTGCAAGGTGCACTCGACAAAGTGCAATCCCGATTGACGCCACGTTATCGCGAATGGTTGGAGGCATCGAGATTCGTCGTCCTGTCCACCGTGGGACCACAGGGGACCGATGCCAGCCCGCGTGGCGATATTGGACCGGTAGTACAAATACAGGATGATCACACACTGCTCTTGCCGGACTGGCGCGGCAACAATCGCCTGGATTCACTGCGTAATATCGTCGAGGACGGCCGGGTCAGCCTGATGTTTATGGTGCCAGGCAGCAACAACGTTGTGCGGGTGAATGGAACGGCTCAATTGACTGCTGATGAGGATTACGTCGCCAGATTCGTCGATCGCGACAACCAGCCGCGCAGCGTGATTGTTATACGCATCGGGGAAATCTATTTTCAATGCGCCAAGGCGATTATGCGTTCACAACTCTGGGAGGGTAATGATGTTGGTGCGCCTTTGCCCACAGCAGGCGACTTCATGAAGGAGTACAACGCGGACTTTGACGCAGAAGGATACGACAAAGGTTACGAAGCCTATGCCAAAGAGCGCATGTGGTAGGCAAGATAGCGTTAAGAACCAAACACTGGAGAGGCAGTGCTAAATAGGTTCGCAAAGCGCCCTTCGCCTCCCACACGCAGCGAATCAATCGACCTTGCGAACATTAATCGACTGTCCTGTCTCCACCACCCGCATGCGATAGATTCCCAGCCAGTTTCTGGATAGCTCCACCTCAGGATTCACCGCGAAATAGTCATAAGTTCTGGTACTGTTGGTTTCCCAAATCTCACCATTCTGCAAACGAAACTGTGTCGGGCCATTCCAGCCATGGAACTCGCCATCGATCCTCGTTCGAATATCGGCTTCGGCCAACTCCCTCACTGCGGGACTGTTTTCCAAAATTTCCTCAGCGTCTTCCGCTGTGTAACGAATCAGCCAGGCGTTGATTATTGCTATTTCTTCCACAGACAAGCGGCTGAGCCCGGCGGCGGAGAACTCTTCCGCTGTCATCAGTTCGCGAATATCGGGATCTTCTGCAGCAAACGCAGCGCTTGCCACAAATAACAGCATCGTGGCGACAGATCGTTGAATCATAGTAGCTGGCCTTTTCAGGATAAGAAGTGAATTAGTTTGAAAATGAAACTAATCAAAGGGGTCAGAGTACTTTGATCAGCAAGATACGGATAGTAGGACTTGCGGTGACAAAATCAAAGTACTCTGACCCCTTTGATTCTCTGACCCCTTTGATTCCTGACTCTTTCAGACCTAACTAGTTAGAGACTCTTAGAGCCTTGGCACGACAATCGGCAGCTCTGCCGTGAACAGCATGGTCCTGTCCAGATCGGTACGTGCCCATTTCAATAAGGTCTCACGACTCTGGGCCATCACTGCCTGGGAGAATTCCACGCCATTAATCCGCACCGTCACGGGTTGACCGAAGTCCACTTCTTCCGGACTGAGTAGCAGAGTAAACCGACTAACTCCTCGCGCTGTCACGTCGAAGACATTGCCTTCCCGGGAAGCTCTTAGAAAGCCCGGCTGGCTTGGTCGGCGCAACTGGGTGATCACTATCCAGTGATTGCGATTGAATCTGTTAGCACGGTCGGCCACCCACTGAACCCGATCGGGCAAAGGGTCCCTTGGACTGGCCTGGCGAAACTGCTCGAGGGCTGCCCTCTCTTCTGCATACCAATGGGTATCGTGCCCACCGTCTTCTATGACGCGCCAGGTGTGTTTTACACCCGCTTCGCGCAGGACTTCGATAAACGACGCGACTGTTGAAACCGAGTAAAGTGGGTCTGCGCCGCCGCTCACTATATATAACGGTTTGTTGATCAGGTTTTCGAAATGCAGGTTATAGCCCCCACTGCGTGCGTATCGAAGCAAAGCGGGGTAACCAATATAGGGCATAAACGCGGCCCACTCTGTTGGCTGCTTGAAGGCGAAGAAATACGTCCCGGTACCACCGTCCGAGATGCCGGCCAGCGTGACGCGATTCTCGTCGATGTTGTAGCGGCGCTTTAAGCTATCCAGAATTGAAGGAATGTTTTCGGCCTGGTTTTCATGCCACCAGGACGCATCTTGCCATCCGGTAGGAACCACAATGATTCGCGCATCGTCAGCCGTCCCCTCTATTGTTTGCTGGAAAAAATCGACGCCGGTCTCTGGTTTCGGGCGCCCCACACCACCATGCAAGAGAAACTCAACGGCATTGGGTGCGGCGGGATCATAGCTTTCGGGAATAGAGACGGCGTAGGGAAATTCGACTCGGTTGATACCCGCACGGGATTGCATTAGCAGCCCCTTCGGTTCGTCTGCCGAATAGTGAGGGCCTGTTTTTAGCCACTGATACAGTTCATTCACATCGTCGCTGGCTTCCAGCAGCCGTGCCCTGCTCGCCGCCCGCTCCTCCGCATTGCTGGCGCGCCAGAAGTCTGTGACCAGATCCTGTGGCGACGGCGAGTCTGCTGCATACACAGGCGCACCGATACCGGTCACTATGGCAACTGCAATCAGTTGGCAGGCGACAATCCAGCGTTGGAAACGTTTCATTGCAGGGAATGACTGTGCGCCGTAAATCGCAAACCATCTCCAACGGAAATAGTACGAGTCACCGAAGCAGTCGTGGTGGAAAAACAAGCCAGACAAGAAAGGCTGGCGAGAGTGAGGCAGAGTTCAACGAGTGCAGACATCTACACTCTCCTTCATTCTCTATAGAATAATAGCCGCGAGCATAGGAGCCTTTCATCCCGTTGTCTATGTAATTGCACGCATATCCTGTGCAATACCCGTGACGAACTTCTCAAGTTCCGCGTATCTTCCCTCCTCCGGCACTGGTCATGAGCTGAATGATCGCCTTCATAACATTTGGCTCAAGGCCCTCGGTATGCCCTTTATCGATACGCACCACATCCGCAACGACCTTACCTCCGCTACAGTTCGGGTACTCATAGATTTCCGATACCCCACCCTTGGGCAAGCGACCCCAGGATGCAGTGGCAGGATTCTGGTGGCCGCTGTCATGCACATAACCTGCCTCAGTGTCTTCTACATCTGGGTGACGCATGCGCGGCTCGCAACCATAGCGGTTACCCCAGCTGGAGGAGTCAGGCAACTCAACGATCTCGTGCTCACCAATGGCAAAGATATGGGAGAAATTACAATAGGGCTGCGGGATTTCGCGAGGGCGAATGACGGTTGGCGCATTGGGGTCCGCCGGCGGATCATCCAGTTGCCGTGGTCGTCCAGCATCCGGCGCGCGTTCGGGTGAACCACCGAGACGTCCACCGGAAAGGCTAAGCAAGCCATCCACCTTGTCCGCAAAGAACTCAGTACAGACCAGACGTCGGGATGTAGAGCCACCCTGTGAGTGTCCCGCCAACCAGAACGCCCGAATATTGTCAGCCCCCATTTCATCGACAATCGCACTCACAATATTTTGCAGGTATTCGTCATCAACTTCTGACCAGCGTCTGGTAGGCGAGTAAGGTGTTGCGATGACAAGACGATAGTCTTCTTTGAAATCGAATGCAGGAAAGTAACCATGCTGGTAGTTGGTGTTCGATCCGCCTCCGTGAAGATTCAGAATCAGGGTCACGTCTTCACCTGCTTGCAGATCGCAGGGGTAATCCAACACATAAGTGCGACCAGTGACAGCTTCTGTAACAGGCGCGTCCATAGCTGGCGTACAATCCGAACCAAGCAGTGTGATGCCGGATTGTGCCTGACTCACCGATGCCAGTAATGCCAGGGCAAGAATAATGGGTAGTTGAATCAATCTGGCCATGGAATACCTCTCAAACCAAGCGGCATAAAATTAGCTTAATAAACTCGACCAATTGGCGCGGCGATCAAAGGGGTCAGAGTACTTTGATCCATAGTTTTTAGAATCTATTTTCTCTGCAAAATCAAAGTACTCTGACCCCTTTGATAACCCCTTTGATACTTTTGATAAACTAGAACGGTAGTTCGTAGCTGGAGTTGAAGCGCAAATCCCTGACAGTCTGATAGCTGTCTGCCAGGGAATCCATCCCATTAGCCGGGCTGTCTATGCCGACGAAGTAGTGCTGGAATCCACCCTTCCTGGCATAGCTGAACAGCTCAGAGTAGTTAAGATAGCCTCGCCCTACTGCAACCATCTCACCGGAGGCGGATCGGTCCCTCACGTGAATCAATCGATAGCGACCGGGGTATTTGAGGAAATAGAACTTCGGGTCGTAGCCCGCTGCTTCGACCCAAAACAGATCCATTTCAAACATCACCAGATCGGAGTCTGTCTCAGACGTGAGGATGTCATAGCCGATGCGCCCGCCATCCTGAATTTCAAACTCAAAGTCATGGTTGTGATAGGCGATCGTGATGCCTGCTTCCCGGCACTGCTCGGCGGCCCGGTTGAGGGTTTCGGCATGGCGGCGGTAATCATCCAGCGTGCGCTCGCCTTCTGGCAATGTGGAGACAACCAGGTATTGGTGGCCAATAGACGCAGCGGTATCAATCTCTCGTGACAGGTCCTGACGAAGTGCACCCAACTCGACATGGGCGGCGGGGGACGTAAGCCCGCATTGTTCCAGCGCCCCACGCACTTCGGCAGGTGTCTTACCGTGGTATCCGGCAAATTCCATTTCCGTGAAGCCGATCTCCGCCACCTGTTCCAGCGTGCCCTCAAAATCTGCTGCCAGTTCCTGACGCAGTGATCCCAAATGCAGGCCAATCCTGTCTACTCGACGTATCTGTGCCATGGCTCCACCGAAAGGGCTGGCGGCAACTACGGCAGATACTGCCGCTTTTTTGAGGAAATCCCGACGAGTCTGGCGGGGTGACTGGAATTTTTTGCGCATTATTATTCTCCGGGTTGCAGCCCCATTAAATCAGGAGTCCGGACAAGTTTGTAGTACCGAGTTTTACCGTTTTTCTATGGCCATTTTGAACGCCTTGCCCGGAAAAGCGACAGTAGCTACCGGTGACACTAGTCCAAGAACTGCGTCTCCCAGATTACCCGAACCAGAAACGAGCGTTCACTCCATTTCCAGCATTGTCAGTCCGCAGAAAATATTCACATTATCTGGATCGGCGACCTCATTGCTCCTGTCACGCCCTTTCCATACTGTGTGTAGTCAATGCGATCAGGACGCAGCGAATCGTCACAAAAATTTCTGTAAACCATCCGCCGCTTTCCATCGTCGAACCTGAATAAGCGAACAATAAAAATCCCGCGTGCATTCCAGGCGCACCTCCAGACAGGAACTACATGAATGCTGCTGCTTGTTAAAGATGGACTACTGCTGTTGTTTGGTATCTGGAGTGAATCTGAGCAGCCGCTTCCCGACAGAAGCAGGTTGGGTGATACCAGAAAATACCTGCTCGTTGCCTGTTTCGCTGTTAATCTGCTCGACTACTCCGCACCCGCCAGTGCCCAGCTTGTTTCCGAGCTGGAGCAAAACCAGGCCAGCGACGGACGCAGCTTTTCGCCGGAAGACTTCGCCCGCTTCGCACCCCGCAATGCGCTGGACATGCTGAACCGGGTGCCAGGTTTTGCCGTGCAGAACGATGACCAGGGTCGGGGATTTGGCCAGGCGAATACCAATGTACTGGTCAATGGTCAGCGACTCTCCAGCAAATCCCAGAGTGTGTTCGATCAACTGCGACGCGTGACAGCCAGCAATGTCGACCGCATCGTTATCGTGGACGGCGCCTCACTCGACATACCGGGCCTTTCCGGTCAGGTGGCCGACGTGATCACCCATAGCAGCGATATCACTGGCAGCTATGAATACCGCACCGTCCATCGCCCCAAGTATGCTGAGCCAGGCTGGTTTGGTGGTGAAGTCTCGGTAAGTGGCGCGTCCTCGCGCCTTGAATGGAACGCTGCCTACAACCATGGCCTTGGCCGGGGCGCGGGTAACGGTGGGAGTATCATTTCGGATCAGTTCGGTGAAATTACTGAACGACGAGACGTGCACTCTCACTTTGAGGGCGACTTCCCCAGTCTGTCCGGCAGTCTGAAATGGTTTGGCCCTGCTGATACGATTACTAACCTGAATCTGGAATACAGCAAGGAGTACACCGATTTCTCCAACGATGAGGATCGCGACCTGGTAACCGGTATCGATCAGTTTCGGGACTTCGACAACCGGGGTCGGGGAAGCAGCTACGAGATTGGCGCCGACACCGAGTTTGGACTTGGCCCGGGTACTCTGAAACTGATTGGACTGGAAAGCCGGGAAGAGCATGACTTCAGCTCCATGTCCCGACTGCTGTTCGAAGACGGTTCTGACACCACGGGAGACAGATTCGCCAGGCAACGGGAATCGGGTGAGCGCATTGGGCGTGCCGAATACCAATGGGACATGTTGGGAGGAAACTGGCAGGTCGCGCTGGAATCAGCGTTCAATCACCTTGATCAGTCTTCGCAGCTATTCGTTCTGGAACCCGACGGTAATTTCGATCAAGTCTCACTGCCCAATAGCGTCGGAGAAGTGACTGAAGATCGCTACGAGATGATCATCACCCATGGTCGCACTTTTGAAAACGGTTTTAATTTGCAACTGGGAATCGGTGGCGAGAAATCCACACTCTCCCAGACAGGCCCTAGCGGATTAACCCGCAATTTCTGGCGTCCAAAGGGTTCAATGACCTTATCCTGGTCTCCCAACGAAGACATGGATCTTTCCCTGAATATAGAGCGTAGAGTCGACCAGCTCTCCTTCGGCCAATTCCTGGCTAACGTCGATCTGCAATTGCAGAACGCCAATGCCGGTAACGCCGAATTGAAACCCACGCTCAGTTGGGAAACCACGCTGCAGGTCAAACAGAATTTCGGCGAGTGGGGCTCCACGACTTTCGAGTTGTTCGCCAACCACTACGACGACTACATCGATATTATTCCCCTGCCAAGCGGTGGCGAATCACAAGGTAATATCACCAAAGCAGAGCTGTACGGCATCGACTGGACCGGCACCATCAATTTCGATCCACTCGGTTGGGAAGGTGCGCGACTGGATGCCACGATTCAGTTGGAAAAGAGCAATATCAAAGACCCGCTTACCGGTATCGACCGCTACTTCAGTCGTCACTTCGACCGGGATGTGGAATTGTCATTGCGCCATGATATATCGGGCACCGACTGGGCCTGGGGAGCAGGACTGGAGTACAACCATGTGCAGCCCTCATACCGACTTTCCCAGGTGAGCCTGAGTTACGAAGGGCCTACCTATACCTTTGCTTTCCTGGAACACAAAGACATCTTCGGCATGACGGCGAGTCTCAATGTGTTCAACCTGACAGACGGTCGATCGATCTTCGAACGCACTGTGTACTCAGGCCTGCGGGATAGTTCGGATGTGCTGTTTTACGAGTCCCAGGATCTTGATGTGCAACCCATTTTCCGATTCGAGCTATCCGGGAATTTCTGAGCCGCCTCGTTCATCCTGCGTCCGCCATAGACGCCGGCCATGCGATTGTGCCTGCTTGGTCCCTGCCCGCCCTTAATCCTGGCACTGGAATAGAGCCAGGCAGCTCGCTTACCTTTGATTAATTATCCAGAATCAATGAAGTGAGCTTGTTTTCCCACTAGTATGGAGTTTCGAAACCGAATCCAGTTAACCGATCATTTGCCGTGTCGTTATTGCTCGGTAATAGTCATTGCAATTACAGGTGCAAGAAAAAACGGATGGGCAATTCAAACGAATCCAATCCCCACCTGTCCCGCACCCTCGGTCCCCTCACCGTTACCTTTTACGGTCTGGGTACCATCGTTGGCGCGGGCATCTATGTGCTGTTGGGCAGCGTTGCCGGGCTGGCCGGCAGCTTTCTGCCCTACTCTTTCCTCGTCGCCGGACTGATCGCTGCCCTCACCGCACTCAGTTATGCAGAGCTCTCCGCCAGGCTCCCTCAGTGTGCGGGAGCTTCTGTCTATATCGAGGAAGCCTGGCATCACCAGAAGCTGTCATCCCTGATTGGTTGGTTGCTCGTGCTCACGGGAATCGTGTCTGCCTCAGCTATCGCAAATGGCTTCGTTGGTTACCTGAATGAGTTTATAGCGGCCAATCAAATTGCTGCGATCAGTAGTCTTATTCTGTTGCTGGGCATCATCGCCACATTGAATATGCAAGCGTCGGCCATTCTGGTGTTCGCTGTCACCGTACTGGAAGTGTTCGGACTGGTACTGGTGGTGTTTTATGCCTGGAATGCAGAACCTGGCGCAACCCTTCCTCTCCCCGAAGCTCAAGGCGTCAGTAGTGATGTCGTGTTCGGAATACTGCTGGGAAGCTTCGTTGCTTTCTACGCCTTTATCGGCTTCGAAGACATGGTCAACATCGTTGAGGAAGTGAAGAACCCGCGTCACACTTTGCCACTGGCAATTGTTGTCGCTGTTGCCAGCGCGACTCTGCTCTACATGCTGGTTGCTGTCTCAGCGCTGCGCGTATTGCCTGCGGAACAATTGGCAGCGAGTGATGCCCCCCTGTCTGCGCTCATGGCCGCAAGCGGGGGCTCACGACAGGTCATAGCCGTGATCAGCCTGGTCGCGGTAATCAACGGCGCGCTGGTGCAGATCATCATGGCCTCCCGTGTGCTCTATGGCATGGGCAACAATGGTATGGCGGCTGAGTTCTTTGCCAGGGTAAATCCCAAAACCCACACGCCGATTAACTCGACCCTGATTGTGATCCTGCTGATCCTGATTTTTGCCCTGTCCCTGCCCATCACCCAACTGGCGCAGCTCACCAGTTTCATCATGTTGGTAATTTTTAGCCTGGTGAATCTTGCCCTCATCAAAATAAAGCGCGAAGATCAGGGTAGTTATGAGGGGGTTCAGGTTCCGTTGATGGTTCCCGTGGTGGGTGTCGCAACGACTTCGATACTTCTGTTGTTCCAGTCGCTGATTAGCCTGGGTTTGCTACAGGCCTAGCAGGCAGCTTGCTGGAGTTGAGTTGTCTGGGCGGGCAATCAACTTGTCCCGGACTCATGCCCTGAATCCTGCGCTGCCGTATCCTCCACCGCCTCGGCAGTGGGACGTTCCGAGCCGCCCCCTACCCATTTCTCCATGAGTGCACAGGTCACCAGATCGCCGGTCACGTTGATTGCCGTTCTGCTCATATCCAGTATGCGATCCACGCCCATGATCAGCGCGATGCCCGCGGCAGGAATGCCCACGGTTTCAAGCACCATGGCCAGAATTACGATACCCACCCCCGGCGTGGCGGGTGAACCGATGGAAGCGCCTACCGCCATGGCCACGACCAGCGCCAGCGATCCCATGCCCAGTTCAACACCATACACCTGGGCGATAAAAACGGTGGCAACCGCCTGGTACAGCGCCGTGCCGTTCATATTGATCGTTGCGCCGAGCGGAATGACGAATTGGGAAATGGAGGGATGAACGCCGAAATGCTCCTCGGCCGTCTTGATCGATAGTGGCATCACGGTTGCGGAGCTCGAAGTTGAAAAAGCGAGCAAGAGAACATCACGCGAAGCTCGCAGGAACTCCAGAGGCTTTTCTTTCACAAACAGAAGCAACAACAGCATGTAGAAGCACAGCATAAGGAACAGCCCGAACAAAACTGTAAACACATAGAAGGCCATGCCTACCATGGCACCCAGACCAGTCTGGGTCGTGAGCTGCGCCATCAGGCCAAACACAGCAATGGGCGCGAGACGCATGGCCCATCGCACAACAGTCATACACACTTCCTGCAAGGAACCCAATAACTCCAGCATGGGTTTGGATTGCTTCGGCGCCATGGATACCAGCGCAATGCCGAAGATCACTGAGAAAATCACGATCTGCAGCATCTCCCCTTCCACCATGGCGTCGAGGGGATTGCCCGGCAGCAGACCGATGAGGGTATCGGGAATCTCCACGAGGCTGGGGCGCGCAGGTGTATCCGGCACGTCCATGTCCTGTGTAGCCTGGGCCAGTGAAGTCATGGAAGCACCGGGCTTGATGACATTTCCGACGGTCAAGCCAATGGCCGCCGCCAGCGCTGTGGTAACGGCAAAAAACAGGGTGACGCGGACGCCGAGCTTCTTGAGTTGTTCGATATTTTCACTGGCGGCGAGACCCCGGATAACGGAGGCAATCACCAGCGGGATGACAATCATCTGTACAGTGGCGAGAAACAGTTTCCCCGGCAACGCCAGCCAACTACCTATCATGGTGCCGGTTTGAATCTCCACAAGACCCACAGACGGACCCAGCAGAGTGCCGACGATGAGTCCAAGCCCCATGCCAATGAGGACTTTCAGCCACAGCCGACCTTCCACCAGGCCAGCGAGCTGGCCGCTCAGGCGAGACAGCGATCGCGGGTTAAGGTGTTCGAGCGCGCGAAAAGGATTGAGAGCCATAGCTACAGATTTTCAGAATAACCGGGACAGCTTAACAAAGCGCAATTGAGGAATTTTGATTTTACTCAAAATGGCGAACCGCAAAGAGCCGGTTTAGCGTGCGTGATCAATAGAACTGAAGTTCGATTCCAGAACTAATGAGAATCTTGAGTGAACGCTGATTTTTGCCCCACCCGGGGTGACGCCTTGTTCAACAAAATCAGTCCGATAATTCCTGCCAGCAGCGAAGCCAGCAGCACGGCGACTTTTGCTCCCTGTATCAAAGATTCTTCGGTAAACGCCTCGTTGCTGATGAAGATCGACATGGTGAAACCTACGCCCGCCAATAGTCCCACGCCGATGATCATGGGCCAATTTACACCCGAGGGTAAGCTCGCAATGCCAAGACGCGTCATAATCCAGCAGGCTAGGCCAATACCGAGGGGTTTGCCAACTACGAGGCCAGCCACGATTGCAATCGTGATCAGTCCGGTGCCTTCCATGCCGACCAGGGGTACGGCCGCATTCGACAGGGCAAAAATAGGCAGTATAAAGAAGCTGGACCAGGGAGAAAGGATGCGTTCTATGCGATGTGAAGGCGACTCGATCCGCTCAAACACCGCATCCAGCTCTCGCACCATCCCCCGCTCCGGATACTTTTTGGAGTCACTATCCATGCGCTCCACCCAGGGTTCGGTGACTGCTTTCACTTGTGCCAACAGACCCTGCAAGTTCGGTGGCGGCCGGGTAGGAATTGTCATTGCGAGCAAGATGCCCGCCAGAGTCGCATGCAGACCAGAAGCATAGACATAGGCCCACAACATGATCCCGAGCACGGCATAGGGCACGGCGCTGTAAACGCCCGCCAGGTTGATTCCTACCAGTGTTGCAAATGTGAGCAGAGACAGAACTGCGAAGGAGGTATCGAAGCCGTGACCGTAGAACAACGCGATAACGAGTATCGCGCCAAGGTCATCAACGATGGCAAGCGCCGTAAGAAACACTTTCAGGGACACCGGGACCCGGCGCCCCAACAAGGCCAACAAGCCCAGCGCAAAGGCGATATCGGTTGCCATGGGTATGCCCCAACCACTGGTCACCGGTGAGCCCCAGGTGAAGACCAGATACAACAGGGCTGGAACAACCATACCGCCGATAGCGGCGCCGATAGGCAATGTAGCCACCCGCAGGTCCGACAGTTCGCCGATGAGCAATTCTCTTTTGATCTCCAGACCAACCACAAGAAAAAAGATGCTCATAAGGCAGTCGTTGATCACCGCGTGAAACGACATGGCATAAGACCACTCACCAAACTGCAAGCCAATCGGCGTTTCCAACAAGGTATGGAACCAGTGTTCAGCCGGTGAATTGGCCAGGCCAAGGGATATCAGTGCACAGATGGCCAGTAGCAGGCCCGTGGCCGGTGCCCAGCCAGCAAAATCCCGTGCCACACGATCGATCTGGACAGCGAGCGTTTCATTCAGGGCTTCGATGAGGGACATCTCATCCCAAGCCCCTTCATAGAGGTGGCCGTTGATGAAGAAGGTAGGTGTGGAATCGATATGGGCTTCTTCAGCCTCTTTCGCTTCTTCTTCAATGCGCTTTAAGATATCTTCCCGCGCCAGAATCTCGTCGAGTTTGCCGCTATCTATGCCGAACGCCAGGGCGATGTCCTGCAAATCTTCCTTCGAACGCACGGCACGGGTCATGAGTGCCGTGTGCATGTCCCAGAAGAAACCCTGCTCCTCTGCGTATTCAGCCAGCACAGCACTGGGGACAGACCAGGGGTCAGAACGCAGCGGGTCATGCCGGAAGACATAGATCAGGTCTTCGCCGAATTTTTCCTGCACCCTGCTGATAACCTTTTGCGCATCCCGGCAATAGGCACAGGCGTAGCTGCCGTACTCGATTAGTGTGTTGTCGGCAGTGAGCGGACCAGCCAGGTGGTCGCTTTTGGGTTTGATTTCTTCAATTGAACTCATGCAGCAGAAAGAGTACCTGGTTTTTGATTCACAAAGCAGCCGCAAAACGAAACTGCACTACGCAACACTTCAACGTATTGTGATAACACGAAACGACAGGCGAACAGGGAATCAGGCTTTAGTTTAATCATCAGTTTTACAGGAGGAAGAATTAGCGGGGAACGACCGAAATCTGTTTTATGAGCGAGTTCCTTTGGTGAATCTCTTGAAAAAATCCGAAAGCGTCTTCTCTTTGAGATCGGTAAGCTCGCCGGCATCGAAGAAAGTGGCACCACAACCGGGGCAGCTCTCCAACCATATGTGGGGCTGATCCATATCTTCAATCTTGTCCATCTTGATGTTGCACTTCGGGCAATCGATGTCATCGACTTTATCGAATTTCTCGCCGACCTTGGCAGAACCCGTATCCGGATTCGTGTCAGGCGCCCAATCGGCCAGCAGCTTCTGGGTCACGCCAACGGGAACCAGCAGACCGGCGCATTTACTGCAACGGTCTATATGAATGCCTTCTCCCACCTGTTTGCTCTCAAAGCTACCGCCACACTTGGGGCATTTCATCTCCTGCTTTTCAGTCATCGTAAACGCATGTCTCCAACTGTTGATTGATTGTTGGTTATTCAAATTCTCGCTTGTGTTTCGGGCGCAGTGATTCCGGTAACTCGGGTACTTCACTGTCATTTTCCCAACGTCTTCTGAAGCCCCGTGCGTCCATCATTAGCAGCGTGGTATTCAGGGACGCATCGTCGTAAAGGTACAGCCCACCCTTGAGATATTCTTTTCCGGGGCGTGAAAACAGCTCATCCGCAAGGTCGAACAGCACTACACCATCAGCCCGGTTCAAAGACCCGTTGTTATTGATGTCATCCATGCGACCATCGCCATCATTGTCCACAATGAAAGTGGCTGCGCCGCCATAGATATGCCTGCTGTCGCGATTCCCACCCAGCGCACTATTCTCGGCGGGAGTGATATATCCTCGCACGACACTGAAAGACTCCGCCGTGACCTCTACCTCATTTAGATACTCCAGGAATGCTTCCAGCTTCAGTAGCAACCTTTCTCTTAACACTACGTACTTCGGAAACTGGTCATTCTGCTGTTCGACAAACTGACCCAGTTTGAAATTAGGAGAAACATTAACCCCAAGCAGGTCTTCGGTTACGCGGATATAACCATCCGGCGGCAGAGTCACGGGGCTGTCTTCCACCTGGGGTGGATACTCACCGATCCTGTAGCCTTCAATGGCCCCATCGACGACTGAGTCGGCAGGCGTCATCACGAAGACGTTGAGTAGCATCTGCGTAGTTCCGTTTTCAGAGATGCTCAACTGAATGAGGCCGGGGCTGTCAGGTGCCGTCCATATCCAGCGACAACCGCCAACTTTATCCAGGGTGCCGGCTGCGGACTCAACGAGCATCGCATCGGCGCCTTCGGCAATGAGGCATATATCCAGATGCTCTGCGGGCAGCACATAAGTGGCAAATTCCCGGTAAGGATAAATTTCATTGTTGACGACAATCGAAAGTTCCGCGCGCCCGCTGTCATATTGGGCGAACACGGGTGTTGTCAGTAGCAGGCAGAAAATTGCAGGGAGTGATGCGATTCTATTCATTGAATTCTCAGAGACACTATTTGCGCAGGTTCGTATCAGATGCCGGATTTTTGCAGGCGGGTACCTGGTTATAAACCCGCTGGGTAGCGTATTGTCTATTGAACACTAACTAATCAGTTTGCCAGTCGCGAACGCATGTACTTTCCAAATGCTTCACGTGCACTTGGTGATGCAGCAAATCATATTGACAGCAATCCCGGCTGGAACCAAGTAAAATCACTAGACTATTGGTGATGCTTCGGTATCTTGTGCGACATGAAAAAAATCTGGCATTCTCTTATTCAACCTGGCGGTAAGACCGCGAAAATACTCATCTTTTTGGCCCTTTTGGCGATTCTGGGCCTGGGCTACTTCGATCAATTCGCTGTACTTCGCAGCTATCTGGATACGGAAGCCCTGACTTTCGCTATGGGCAACTATCGGGTCAGCCTCTATGACGCGCTGGGTGGGCTTGCGATCATCATCCTGGTGTTCTGGGTAGCCGCCATCTTCGCTGACGTATCCAGCGCACAGATTTCGAAGCTGGCAGGCATCAGCACGGGCAATCGCACGCTGGCGGTAAAGATCTCGACCATTGCCATCTACATTATTGCCAGCATCATCGCCCTGGACTTCATCGGAGTCGACCTTACTACCCTCACAATCTTTAGCGGGGCGCTGGGTATCGGGCTTGGATTTGGTCTACAGAAAATCGCGTCCAACTTTGTCAGCGGCCTGATCCTGCTGTTTGAAAAGTCCATTGAAGAGGGCGACCTTCTGGAGTTGGCAGACGGCACTTACGGTTTTATCCGCAAGGCCAGCGCTCGCTTCACGCTGATTGAGACGTTCGACGGCAAGGAAGTACTGGTGCCCAATGAGGATCTCATTACCAATCGGGTAACCAACTGGACCTACTCCAGTCCGCGGGGACGAGTGGAAATACATATCGGAGTTTCCTACAAGTCCGATATACGCAAAGCTCACGAGCTTATTCTTGAAGCAGCCAGGGAACACCCACGCTGCATCGAAGAGCCAGAGCCAAGCTGCTTTCTGTTGAATTATGGCGACAGCTCAGTGGATTTTACCCTGCTGTTCTGGGTAGAGGATGTCACCGAAGGCCGTTGGGGACCGAAGAGTGATGTCATGTTTGCCATCTGGGACAAATTTGCAGCCAACAATATTGAAATTCCATTTCCACAACGGGACCTGCACATTCGATCCAGCGAACAGGTCTTCAGAACCGAGTCGGTAAGCGGAGGACAGAACGATTAGCAACGCAATTATCTACGCCTACCGCTTCGATGGAACCGGTAACGCTGAGACACTGCCAACCCAACAAATCGAAGCGGTGATGAACGCCGATGAACTCACCTGGGTGCATCTTGATGCGAAACAGGAAGGCTGCCGGGAATGGTTATCGTCCCAGGTAGAAACCATGGACAGCCTCATCGTCGACGCCCTGCTCGCGGAAGAAACCAGGCCGCGCATTCTCGAGTTTGAACAGGGTGTGATGCTGATACTGCGCGGCGTCAACCTCAATGAAGACGCACAGCCAGAAGACATGGTGTCCATTCGCCTGTGGGTCGATGCCAAGCGGATCATCAGTGTCCGCCTGCGCAAGCTCAAGGCTGTGTCTGACATGGTGGAACGTATCAACACGGGCAAAGCGCCCGGCAATTCAGGTGAGTTCATTGCGGAGCTTAGCCGCCGCCTGTTCGAGCGCATGGAGCCGGTATTTTCGGACCTCGACGAAGAACTCGACGATGTGGAAGAGAAAGTCATGGAAAATCCAGACGCTTCCTTGCGTCAGGAAATAACCCATATCCGCAAGCAGGCCATCGTGTTCCGGCGCTACATAGCGCCACAACGCGATGTGATAGCCGCGCTTCGCAGCAGTGAACAATCCTGGCTCGACAACCTGCAACGCAGACGCCTGCAGGAATCACAGGACAGGGTGACCCGATACATCGAAGACATCGACACCATTCGTGAGCGTGCACAGATCGTTAAAGACGAATTGGCAAACGCCCTCGCGGACAAGATGAATCGCAACCTTTACCTGTTATCGGTAATCGCCGCTATCTTCCTGCCACTGGGGTTTCTTACCGGACTACTGGGCATTAACGTCGGGGGAATACCGGGAGCCGATGTGCCCACGGCGTTTCTTATTTTCTGTGGCATGCTACTCGCGGTAGTGGTGCTGCAAATCGTGATATTCAAGAAGCTGCGCTGGTTCTGATAGTGGCCAGTGGCCTGAGCGTTTGCAGTTACTTCTAGCGTTCAATGGAGTAGGTGAGGTCCAGGCTCTGGTGCTCACCTGATTCAGCCTGCAGTTTCAGGGTATCGGTCAATTCATATTCCACAGCAACCTTGGACTGGCTGTCGAACAGGCCAACGCCGTAGCGCACGAAAATCGAAGGCGTCAGGTACTTACCTACCGTAAGCAGCGTATTGTCGATATCTCCAGTATTGGTGATGGCGAAGGTATCCAGGCCCAGTGTGCCGCGCACTCGCTCGGAAATAGAGCGGCCGCGCTGCAGACCCAGTCTCGCAATCGAACCCAGTAGTGCTGCCTCATCGGCTGAACCTGCCTCACTGATTGGGCGGCCGGTAATCAACATGGCAACGATATCCGCTTCCGCCAGGGGTGGTGTCGAAAACAGTTCACTCTGTATATTGCGCAGGGTGCCATTCATCTGCACCCCAACCTGGGTATCGTTCACTTCACGGACGGCGCGCACGTTCAGGCCAGGATTGTCATATGGCCCAAGGAACAGCAGACTGCCATCCTGCAATTGCAGTGTTTGCCCGTAAAGGCTGTAACTGCCATCATCTATCGTGAGTTCCCCGAAGGTCCTGTTGCTGCCATTGGGTAATACTTCCGTGGTCAGGCTTCCAGACAGTTCAGTGCTTAAACCAAAGCCGGAGAAACTAACTGACTCACCCAATTCGATATCCAGCTCTGCCGTGAGCGGGCGGTTCATGAAGCGGGATTGCTCGGCAGCCAGTGAGTATTCGAGGTCAGGCCGGTCTGCTGGCGCGCGGGAAATCACCACATCACTCGATACGTCGATTGCGGTTTCCGGTAATGCGGTAAGTGCAATCATCAGTCGCGGCAGTCCGAGGCTTCCTGCGATATGAATCGATTCCGCTGTGGATATCAGTTCCAGGTCCGGCGAGATACTTGCACGCAGCTCTGGCGTGTCCATCAGATTGAAATCAGAGCCTTGTAACCGCAGGGTCATCTCACCTGCATCCGACAGCATATTTTCAGCGTTTCCAGTAAGTGTCAGGTGTCCCTCTTCCGCTGCCACCGTGGCTTCAATTGCCGCCCGGCCATCCTCCGTTGCAGTTAATATGCCTTCAAAGTTCTCAATTGCCAGCCCCCAGGTATCCAGCAGGAAACTGCTGTCGGTCAGGGATATGTAGCCATTCACCCGCGGTAATTCTGCGGTACCACTAATCACAAACTCGCTATTGAGTTCGCCCCGTATATTCGACATGTCGGCGATGTAGACTTCAAGCCAGCCCAGATCATCGAAGTGGGTGTTGCTGAACCCATTGAGAGAGCCATCGGCATCGATAGAGAGATTGACGTCCACCTCACCATTCAGTGGAAAGCTATTGTTGTCGACTAACTGTTGCTCAAGCGCGCCGCCAATGGCTAGCGTCCAGCGCTCATCCTGAAGACCGCCACTGAAAACCACATCACGCCAATAGTAGTCTCGCCGTTCTTCCGCTTCTGTAGATACCATGTCCGAAGGATCCACATCCCTTGCCCGGAACAGGGACATAACGGGATTGCTGGAGCCCAATGAAAAATCCAGGGCTGCGCTACCATCGGAGCGATAGCTGCCCGAAACCGACGCGCCGAGTTCGCCGGAAAGTCTCAAGCCCTCTGGCAGAGGCGGCAGCAGTAACTGCTGTAATGAGGAAATCGGAAAAGCCTGGTTGATCTCCTCTATCTGCGAGAGCGACAAGGCACGCAAGCTTGCACTGTACTCCCCAGACCCATTCTGAGGCTGAGCCTGCACAGCGAAACACAGCGTGGTATCACCGGCTTGCAAGCAACTGTTCTGCACTTCTACCGTCATTTCCGAAAGCTCGACCCCCACAGGAGCAAGCAGTTGCCAGTCCATGCCTGCTTCCAGATTCAACCGTTCGAGCTGCCCACTCCAGCCAAAGGGGTTCTGACGTAGTTGCCCACCAGCGAGCGCCAACTCCACAGAGCCTGCTGGTGACGATGTAGTCAGCGTCATGGCCAGTGACTGATCCGTGCCCTGTAACTGAAGCACTGCCGAGTCCAGTTCCTCGCGCAAACCATCCGTTGAGTAGATCATCTGCCCGAGGTCCACTCGCGCCTCGTAGTCTTCGGGTGTGCCTTCTATCAAGGCGGAGAGAGTTCCTAACTGGATACCTGCCACATTCAGGCTTTGCCCTGTTACCGCGCCATTTATAAAGGGTGCTTCCAGGGTTCCCTGTAGTTGGCCACTTCCATTCAGACTACCGCTGGCATTCGCCAGAAAGCTGCCCAGGTCGCCCAGAGAGACACTCCAGTTCAGTGAATTGCTCGCGCCTACCGTGCCGCTGGCGGTAAGTTGCAGTTCCTCACTTTCGAGAAAAAGCTGGGGAATCGTCAACTCATCATCGGCATAGCTGAGCTCGGCCGCTCCGCTTACCCTGCTGTCCCCAATCAGGCCTGAAATCTGCGCGACATTCCCGCTCACTCGCAGCCCTGCGCTGCCGCTGGACAGTGCAAGGTCGCCATTGGCCGTTATGGCGGTTGGCAGTAGCCCACCATTCTGGTCGGTGCTGACATACTCGGAAACATCGAAGTCCTGCAGTGCGTAGGTCCCTTCTACGGTAAGTTGATCCTGCCAGTCCAAAATCAGGCTTCCCGTCACCGCAGCGCCATTCCTCTGTAGCTGATAACTTTCCAGCTGCAGATCTGTCGCTCCAAGTACGCCGCTGAGTGCAAATTCATGGGCAGGTAATGTCTGAAGCAGCACGTTTCCAGTTGCCCCGATTCCGAGTTGATCCGGGCGACCACGAGTCGTAAGTTGCAAGTTGGATAGAGTCAGCGCCTGCCCTTCCAGATACGCCGCAAGATTCAGCTCTGATGCCTCATGTTGTATATCCAGTTGCAATAGTGCCATGTCATCCAGATCACGCAGCACTCCACGGCTCTCAATCTGGTGTGGAGAACGGAGACTGGACTGCACATTGAGAACAGATAAATCCCCGTCGAGTTGCAGCTCGCCCGCAAATCCTGCCAAAGGCGGAAACGCTGTGTCATCCAGCCGCCATTGCAGCGTGGAATCGAAACCGATCTCCGACGCTATATCCAGTATGAGGTCGCCCTGGATCTCGCCCAGCTCACTCCGCAGAGCTAATTCAGAGAGAAGAATTTCAGAACCAGAGAGGCGAACTTTTCCCTCCAGTCGTTGTGTGTCCAGCAGCGGATCAATATTCGATGTAAAACCATTGAGTGTGACATGGCTGAACTCTATCGGCAGCATGTCCAGAGGCGCTGAATCTGCAGTTTCGTCTACTGCTTCCGATTCATCCTGTTCCGGCAAGGTAAGTGCGAGACTATCGATCACAATGTCTTCGATACGCCAGTTGCCGCTGAGCAAATCACTTGTATTCCAGCTACTGTGCAGAGAGCGGGCACGCAAGTTTACTGCAGGGTGATCAAACTCGACATCGGTCAGGTTGAGCCCCGAGATGATGCTGCCGCCAATCTCTCCCGCCTCGATCCTGAATTCGCCCCCCTGGTTCACTCTGTCCAGAACGTAGCGGGCGATTGTGCTACTCCCGGTTTCTGTCAAAGCGAAAGAAACCGCGGCGGCGATAAACAACAGCACAGCGCCCAACAGAAATCCAAGACCCTTTGCCAGACGCCGCAATATAATCCGCACCTCCGGGCTCACAGGTCAGGCCCCATACTCACGTGGATACGGATATCGTTGTCATTGTCCAGGGCAGAAGCGAAATCCACTCGTATAGGACCGATTGGAGAGAGCCAGCGTACGCCGACGCCAGCGCTCTTTTTGAACTCCATGTCTGTGAAATCATTGAAGGCATTACCCGCGTCGGCGAATACTGCCAATTTCCAGTTCGGCCTGATGCCAAAGTCATATTCGATACCCGTCACAAGCTGATGTTTACCGCCGGTGACTTCACCTTCGTCATTGATCGGGCCGAGGGACTGGTACTTGTAACCGCGCACACTCTGGTCACCACCGCTGAAGTACTGTAGCGAAACGGGCAAATCCAGCACATCGTCAACGAGTGTGGTGCCTGCCTCCAACTTGAACAGAAACCGGCCGGGGCCGAATGAATGCACAAGCTTGCCCGCCACATTGAGTTGCAGGAATGATTCTGTGGAGAGGAGACTTTCCTGCGCACCATGGAGCTTGCCATATAAGCGCCAGCCGCGAGTCGGATACAGGGTGTCGTCGGCTTCTGTGCGGGTAAAGCTGATACCGGGAATCAGCAAGTCAGCAGTTTCTTTCTGGTTATCGTTCAGTTGATATTCGTCATGCTGGAAATTCAATGAATAATCGCGACGCCAATCGAAGCTGTCTATAAAGGTATAGCTGGCACCTATTTTTCCCGTGCGTGTGGTGAAGGCGTCCACGTCTTCACGGAGACCACCCAGATCAAATGACAGCCTCTGGGTGCGAGGGTCTGCCAATGGAATCTCATACCCGAAATCCAGTTGCTGTTGCACGGGAGAAGCGCTGGAGTTGACGGTCAGGCGATGACCATCGGGGGTGAAATACCGGTTCTCATAGTTGGCCCTGAGCCTTGGCCCAATGTCTGTCGTGGCACCACCGCCCAGGGTAAAGGCATGTTGTGGCCTCAGGGACAGCAATACGTCCAGGGGTACGCGTTTATCCTCTGCCTGGTGATGCAATGGGACTATCTGAACCCGGCTGAAATACAACGACTGGTCCAGTGAACGACGAAGCTCAAGCAGTGTCTCTGAGGAAAAATAGTCCCCACTCTCGGCTTCCATGTAACGACTGATAAAAGCCGGGTCGAGCGCATTCTGTTCCTGAATTCGAAATTCACCGAACCGATAGCGTTCCCCTGGATCGAATCGTATGGTTGCGGCCGCAACGTTCGCTTCCAGATCGAGATCGAGTGAAGATTCCACAAGACGGGCATCAAAAAACCCCTGCTCAACTGCCACGGAATTCAGCTGACCTTTAATACGTTCGTAATTCTGCTGGTTAAGTTGCTGTCCAGTTTGCAACGGAGGAGTACCGAGCGCTGCGGTGAAGAAGCTCTCATTGCTGAGTACTTCAATTTCCACCGAACCCACAGTAACCGGTTCACCCGGCTCGATCTCCGCATTGATCACCCAGCATTCACCTTCGCGACTGGCTGTGACGCGATGTCGAAGCTGGTAATACCCCAGTGCCCTGCTGGCTCTCACGATTTGCTGCCTGATTCTCGGCAACAGGTTTCCCACACGGGATTGCGTTGCATCACAACTCAGGCTGGCCAGCCGCACGTGATTTTGAATATTGCGCAACAGTTCCTCATCTGCGCCACTAACCAGAAACTGAGGCGATTGCCCTTTTGCAGCGGTCGTAGCAACCAGAAACAGGCAGAAAAGAACAGGCTTCAGCATTTTAATTGCACTCAACTGTGCCGGGTCTTGCTCAGACCTCGGTGCCTCACAATCATGTGCGATATAGGATGTATTCATTACTGCTGGATGCCGTCTTCAATTAATCTGCGCGATTTACCGCGTCAGAGTTAATGGCCTTGTTAAGCTTGAGTCTTTCCGCCTTGCGCGCCCGTCTGCTGAAAAGATTCAGCACTTCGACGCCGATGGAAAAAGCCATA
Source organism: uncultured Pseudohongiella sp. (assembly GCA_965227635.1). Taxonomy (GTDB): domain Bacteria; phylum Pseudomonadota; class Gammaproteobacteria; order Pseudomonadales; family Pseudohongiellaceae; genus UBA9145. The sequence goes on from OZ245763.1 coordinate 761,598, forward strand.
GCGAAGTAGATGTACCCCCGGGGCACGTGGAAATCGAGCCCCTCTGCCACCAGCGTTGAACCGATCAGAATCAGAAACGCCAGCGCCAGCATCTTGAAGGTAGGATTGGCGTCAACAAAATCACCGATCGCTTGTGCGCTGAGCAACATAACCAGCATCGATACCAGAATGGCAATCACCATAATTTCCAGGTGATCCACAAGGCCTACGGCGGTAATCACCGAATCTATGGAAAAAACCATGTCAATTAGACCAATCTGAACAATGGCTGCTGCGAAGCTTGCATGGACTACGTTTCTGGCATCATCCTCAATCACTTCGAGACTGTCATGAATCTCATGAGTTGATTTGGCCAGAAGGAACAGGCCTCCACCTATCAATATGAGGTCCCGTCCCGATATTTCCTCTCCGAAAATTTCGATCCAGGGGCTGGTTAAGCCAATCAGCCAGCTAATTGAAAACAGCAGTATCAATCGCATGGCCAGCGCTAGTCCAATTCCGAGCTGGCGGGCTTTTTGTCTCTGTTCAGGAGGCAGATTACCGACCAGGATGGAAATGAAAACGATGTTGTCTATTCCGAGCACAATCTCCAAAGCAATCAGGGTAAGCAGCGCAGCCCATACTTCTGGATTCGAGAACAATTCAATCACCGTTGCCTCCTAGTCGTCGAACAGCACGGGTATGTAGACACCAGCTCGCAAACTCCTGGTCTTTTCGTTGTAACTCGCAAGTGCCTCACCATAGCCGTCATAGTAGCTGAGCATGAATTTCGTGTTGAGCCAGCTACCCATGGTGTATACAAAATCAAGCTGATAGTTGTATTTGCTTTGATTGTGACCTTTGGTCGATGTTATCACCACATCCATGTCCCGATTCGGTTCGAAGGTTAATTGCACCTCGCCATTCCCAAGATAATCTGTGATATCTGCGTTCTCTTCATCATTCATGACAACATGCGCCTTCAGGCGCAAGGACAGGTCATCGCGCAACTGAAACGATTTATGCGCATAGAGACGGTCCCAGGATCGCGACTCATCACCATCCCTGCCGTTGGACTGGTGTTCGAAACCAAAACGATCCACGAAGGTTCCAAACTCGTAGGGCAGCAAGGCATTCTCCGCACCGGGGTCCCGGAAGTCCCAGAAAAACTCGGGATTGTAGTTGTGCTCTTTGAACGGCGCGGATGACTCCGCGATATCCCACCAGGAACGCTGGGAATAACCAAAGAACAGCGGACTCAATCCTCGCATGCTCTCCTGATTCTGAAACACACGGAACTTCATGCCGAACTCGAAGCGAATATCCATCGTCTTGCCACTGAAAGGCTCGCCACCATCCTTATTCTGCATCGCGCCAAACAGAAAGTAGTTGCGCTTGTAAGGAGTAAAAAATTCCCTAAAACCGGCTGGCATGACATAGCCAGTGGCGCTATTGCCTGATAATGCTCCCTCGACAGCTGCCCTATCCAAAGCAGGACTCGAACTAGCGCCCGCTTCTGGCGCCGCGCAGCCTGCTTTTAACTGGGACACAAGCAACAAATCATTGGCAGGATCAGACAAGGCCTGCAGCAGGCATGACTCAACGCTAGCGGGAAGGGTTTCAGATTGTGCAGACGCCAGGCTGGCCCATATCAGGCCCAGCACTAAACCCGGCAGAACTCTCATGATCATATATCAGCCTACAGATGAATTTACGCTTAATGGGGGGAATTAGACTCGTGGGCTGGCCAGATCTGGCCATCGCGCGGTTTACCGCTGCCTTATAACTCCGCATAATAGCGCCCAATAATACTGCAGCTGGCGGAAAATCAGGCATCCACTGACCGTCTGGCGACGAAAAATAACAAAGTGTAATACTTCAGGAGAGAGGACTTGCTCGTCACCCTAGAGAGCACCGCTGTCGCCCGCTGGGTAGGCGAGTCGCTCTATGCCTATCCCTCCCTGTTAGCCTGCCATATTATCGGTCTGGCAGTCGTCGTTGGACTGTTTTCCATGCGCGACTTGAAGTTACTGGGCCTGTTTCCAGATCTGGATGTTCGCGTCTTCGCCAGCCTCAACCGTCTGGCACTGGCGGGCTTCGCCATCAATGCCATTTCCGGGCTGCTGCTGTTTAGCTCCCAGGCCAGCTACCTGGTTACCAGCATTCCCTTCCTCACCAAAATTGCCTGCATCACCGCGGGTATGACTATTGCCTACCTATTGCGCCCCTCGGTGTTGCTAGCAGCCTCTTCAACCGGCAGCCAGGAATTGAAGAATTCCAGGCACACAGTATTGGCAGCAATTTCCCTGGCTATCTGGAGTGGCGCGATCATTGCCGGACGGCTGATCGCCTATATCTTCTGACTATGTGGGCATTCCTGGCACAAATCGCAGCAGACAGCAGCCTGAATAGCTGGATCGCCGAAACGTATTGGCTGTGGCCAGTTCTGGAGATCATTCATTTTATTGGCCTGACCCTGCTCCTGGGCGGTTTACTGATTATCGACCTCAGGATGGCTGGACATATCCGGGTAATCAGGCCAGCGGCGACTCACCAGTTGCTTCCCTTCGTAATCTTCGGCTTTTTGCTTAACCTGGTGACAGGTGTGCTGTTTTTCGTCGGGGACCCGGGACGCTATTCGATCAATATTGGATTTCAGATCAAGATGGCGTTGGTGTGTATCGCAGGGCTTAACGCCCTGCTCTATCACTGGAAGGTGAGTCCGCTGATGGAAGGGCTAACCGAAGATTCCAGTTCACCCCTCCTCGCCAGATGCACGGCCTATACGTCCCTGGCCATGTGGACCGGTGTTTTGCTCACCGGCCGCTTGATTCCCTACGTCGGAACCGGCTAATTACAAAACGCAGACTGTAGTGCCTGTGTTGGCGATTTTACTGCCGATCACCAGTCAGTCGACTAGTCATACTTGGAAGGATAAAACCTTACCGAGGCGCGGGATGCTTCCGGGTCGCAGTCGTAGGGTTGCAACATGTAGCCTTCAGCCGCCGGTAACCAGCGTGTGGTGTAAGAAGTAGGCTCAAGCAGGAACATGGGGTCTTCGACGGTAAGCGTCATACGCAGTTCATCCCCTTCACGCCAGTAGCGTTCGGTGACGACTTTTTGGGCGGAAGACGGAATGCCGTTGTAGTCATCGAAACCCGCGATATCGAAGACGAAATGGGTCGTGGTGACATAGAGCGAACCATCTTCATAATATCCCTTGGAAAATCCCTGGATACTGAAGTCGGTGGCATCGGGTTCCCGACCATCGAGCCACACCGTGCGCAACTGGTCGTCTTTCTCATATCGAAACAATACGCGGTCAGGCCACTGGGTTACTTTCATGTGATACGGGTCATACTGAATTGCCGGAGACGATGCCGGTTGGCAATCGTACTTGGGCGCCATGATTTCTTCCCAGGTTTCCTGGTAGGCGAGCCCTCGGGTATTCAGTTTCGGAAAGTTGTCTTCTCCCCAGGGCACGTTTTCGCCATTCACCGGCCGCACACTGAAACCGCCATCCCAGATTCCATCCAGCACAGGCACGGCATCGTCGCTCTGGGCATTCAGAATCGTTGTGGAAGAGGCCGTCGCAAGCAACGCCGTGGAATATACTGCTAACAGGGTTTTCTGTTTCATAGCCCTCTCCTATTCCTGGCGTTCTTCGGACACACGACCACCTTCGAGCACAGGTCGCCCGTCGGCCCGCGTCATGCGCACACAACAAAGCCCGGTGGACCCCTCCGCACGGGAACGATTGCCCACTGCATTGACTACCATACCAACCGTCAGGGTTTCCGGCGTCCAGCCAGTTCGGCGCAGGCTCACAGGCGCTCCCAGTTCTATCTGCCACTCCACAGTTTCACCGTTGTCGTCGGTGACATCGAGAAACAGGAAGGCGTGGGGGTTTCGAAATACAAAGCGGGTGATCGTGCCCTGGATTTCGACCCGGTCCTCAGGATCATAGAACGGCGCGCTGGCATGATGGGCTGACAGGCTGGAGGTAAACATGGGAGCCGCTAGCAATCCGAGAGCGAGGAGCATTGTGCTCCGCCAACTAACACGCGTACTGAGGCTACGGAAGATCGAATGAAAGGGATGAAACACAGCGACTCTCTCCTGTTCTTGTAGTAATCGTTCTTATTCTGTTGCTGCCATTGGATATGGCAATGAGGTTAAAGACTATCCTGGCCGTAGTCAACGCCGCACCTGGTATTCTTTATCCCGTTAAATCAGTTGCTTACATGGCACCAGACAATCCTCGACAACGCCTGTAGCGCTGCCTGGTCAGGCGAGCCGGGATAAGCTCTCCGCACAGGCAGGCAGGTCTGAAATGGCACCATGCAGACACAGGATATTCTGGCCGTGGCGAAAAACCTGGTAACCGAGTTCAATCCTGATAAAACCGAGTAGCGCTTCGCTTTTATCGGGGCGATTGTTTTCCAGGTACAGCATGGGGCGAAATGTAGCGATAGTCTTCTGTGCGCCTTGAAGCACATCCAGCTCCATGCCTTCGACATCGATTTTGATCAGGTGACAGCCCTCCAACGGTATATCGTCAAGTCGCTGCATATAGCCCGACTCCTTGAACGTGGCAAAGTCGAGAGAGAAGCCGCCGTAGTTATTGTCTCTGCCATAATCAGGCACCGGGACGTCCACTCTTCCCTGCCTGTTCCCCAAGGCGGATGGCACACACCACACATTGCGCAGACTATTGAGCGCCACATTGGCGCACAGGATCTGGAACAGAAACCGTTGCGCCTCAAAACTGTAGACACGCCCATCGCCACCCACTTGTCGCGCGAAAAACAAAGTGTGACTGCCAATATTCGCACCTACGTCTACTGCCGTATCACCTTCGGCCAAAAGTTCTGCAAGCAGCACTTTCTCCTCTCGCGCATAATCGCCGTTTTCCCTGATGGATTTACTGATGACGGTATCAGTCTTCAGCAACAGCATGGGGCCCTGATCGGTTTCGACTATTTCTGTCAGATGGTCAGTCACGCAGCCGTGCCTTTTTGTTTTGATTGCTTCGCATAATTGACGCGTAGACTAGAGATAGTCTTCACCGGTTGAACAGGCGACGATGCGACTCAAGTGACTGTAGGGTAGCCCTGTTTCTGCATGCCAATCATTGAACTGGGCCTGGGCTTTCTTGAGATCGCGCTGGCTGGTGGGATTACTGGCAATATCCAGACCAATGGAATTCAACACGGTGACGACATCCCGGGACAGGATAAAGCAATCCTTGCCCATACGCCGTAGAAACCAGAGTGCACTCTGCCCTCCCAGTCGCGAGCCATGCTGTTTCAGATAACGCTGCAGTTCCACCTGTTCCGAGGCGGGCCAGTTGGCGAGAAAGGCTCCGAAGGAACCGTGCTTGCGTGCGGTTTCCTGCACGAAATACACATTTTCCTGTAGCGCTTTTATCTTTTGCCAGTTGCGCACGACGCGCCGATCACTGGTATAGGCTTCCCATTGTTCCGGTGAAAGCAGAGACAGCTTACGCGGATCGAATTTAAAAAATGCTTCTTCAAACTCTGGCCACTTGTTCTCAATAACCGTCCAGCTAAAACCCGCCTGATTGATGCAACGGGTCATCATGGACAGGTAGCGGTCGTCGCCCTGGGATTTCAGTTTTCGCGCTGAGGCAACTTCCGGAAGGAGTTTCCTGAGTCCGTCCTTGCCCTTACGTTTCTCGGCACGCTGCCGGATTTGTGAAAATTTACTCATATCCTTGTGTCGACCCTGACAAATTCCACCGGGATAAAAGGGGTCAGAGTAAAAATACAGTACTGTATTTTTACTCTGACCCCTTTTTCTCACATCTGCTCAATGTGTCACAGTGACAGGCATGTGGCAAGGTAGCCCCGCGTTTTCACAGCGGCTCGGTAACGAAGCTTATTGTGGCTTGGGCGTATTGCGGCGAACGTACTTCCTCGAGGAAGGACTGCATGGTTTCGAACGGTGTATCTACCAGCAGCATGTTGGTGATCCAGCCCGGAAGGTTGGAGCCGGGATTGATATGGGCCTGATTGACAACCCGGATGCGACCATCCTCCAATGGCTCGAAATGCCAGGACACGAGGGCCTCGGTCAGGCGATGCCTGCCTTGCTGCTCTTCCACATGCCCCGAAACAGCTTCACTCACCATACGCACCGTGAAAGTCTCCGGATCCTGTTCCCAACGCGCATTGGAAACTACATCGCGATCCTTCACCGGAAACGGCAGGTCATTGTGGGTATAGACGAGGGCTTCTGTATCGCTTATCTCGTCCACAACATAGGATTCCGCACAGCGATCAGCCCACTCAGCACAGGCATCCGCATCCATCACCAGGGCCACCAGCGCAGAAAGACGTACTCCTTGAACTATCGCTTCAGCGCGCACCTCGTCATGGGGAGAACCTGCCACCGACCGTGTGTACACCTGAATTCCCTCCCGATCACGCTTCAAATCCCATTCTTGCTGGGCGTTGGCAATAGAGCCAATTAGTAACATAACGGTAATCACGGTATAAGCTGGACGAATGATCATAGATTGTATTCTTGATTGGAGTTCAATGACTCGATTGGTGTTATTTGTTGAGACCGACACGCGAGCAAATTTGATTCAGAAAAAAGGGAATCTCATAGTTTAATAACTTAACGGCCAAGCTCCTCTGCCGATCTGAAACCAGATATCGACTTTCGAAAAGCAGACTTCTTAAATTTTTTACTATGGGCACCCGCCCACTTTTTGAGAGACACTCTCCTCGCGACCCTGTTTCCATTGATTTCCCCACGCAAAGACCCTATCGTGACTGAACTCAAACAATACAAAATCTACAATAGTAATCGAGGAACTCACCCATGCCTCACACAGAATCCAGAGTAAAGTTATTCACCGCAATGATTATTAGTGTATCCAGCACGCTGGTCATGGCCCAGCGCCCGGATCTGGAAGGTACCTACACCAATAAGTCCCTCACTAATCTGCAGCGTCCAGCGGGCGTCGAAGAGCTTGTGGTTTCGCCAGAGCAGGCGCGCGTCATTGCAGCACGAACTCCAATTGCTGGCATTGAGGGTGGCCTGGATGAGGGCGACGACGTGAATGACACCCCCGAAGCGGGTGCTGATGACTTCGGTGTTCGTGCTTATAACAATTTCTGGGTCGAGCCTGGCAACAATCTGGCCCTGGTCAAAGGTGAATACCGCACCTCCTACGTCATCGACCCGCCTAACGGTCGCGTGCCCCGCCGAGAAGACCCCCAGTATGATTTCGAGCGGGACAACTTTGGCTCCAGATATGCAACTGGTATTGCTGACTTCAGCGGGCCGGAAGCGTTCCCCAACTCCGAGCGCTGCCTACTGGGTTTTGGCAACAAGGCAGGCCCCGGCATGATGGGAGCGCTCTATAACAACACCTATCAATTCGTACAAACAGATGACTACGTAATGATACTGGTGGAAATGGCTCACGATGCCCGCATCATTCCCATCTTCGATACTCCAGAAGAGGCGCGAGCAAATCGCCGCCCTGTCGAACACGAACCCTGGTTTGGTGACTCCGTCGGCTGGTACGAGGGTGGTGAGTTGATCGTGGAAAGTATCAATATCAATCCGCAACAACTGCGCCAGAGTTCAGTACCGATCACCAAGGAAGGTCGTATCATCGAGCGTTTTAGTCGCTACTCAGAAGATGAGATCCTTTACCAGTTCACTGTAGAAGACAGCAACATTTACCTGCAGCCCTGGACTGCCGAACTGAGTTTCTATGCTACCGAAGACAGACTCTATGAGTATGCCTGCCATGAGGGCAACTACTCCATGCCGGGCTCGCTTGCCGGTGCACGGACGCTGGAACTACGCGCGGAATTTGGTTTGGACTAGAACCCACTGCACACACGAATCGGGAGAGGATGCAGGCCTGAAGCGATTGACAGCCAGGACCATCCTCCTTCTCTCAAGTGCGAGAATTCATATAGAGGCGGCTGCCTCCTGCTCTTGAGGCGTTGCCGCGATGCCTGGATGCCAGGAAAACAACGTTCGCTGCATTGGCATCTGCTTTGCTGAAGCGATAAGGGATGTCCAAACCAGTGGCGTTGGTCTTGAATTTCGCAAAACGCCTGCTGGTGATCGCCAGGATTTTAAATCCGAAATTTTACGCATCAATGCCAGTAATCCTGAATATCGAATTGGAAACAGCAGCGAAGGGATTGCTATCAAGATAAAATAAACTACTCCGCGAAACTGCAATGTTTTAGTCGGCATGCCCTTAAGGGGCTAGAATGGGGACCCCTTTTTGCCAGATACGCTTTACCATTCTGGCGGCAACAAATCAGTTATACCTGGCCCCTTATCTCAGGCCTACTGGATTAGCTGGCGTCCTAGCGCCCGATTGGCTGACCGATTAGCCTTGCCGGGTCTGCGTCTGGTCTTGGAACGTACTTGTCAATCCAGGGCCCGCCGAATTGCGCCACGTAGAGATTGCCTTCAGAGTCAACGCTCATTTGGTGGGGGAGTGAGAAACCACCACAGGCACCGGTGTGATCCGGGCCAAGCCCTGCCAGGGCCACATAGGCAGGACTAGAGCAGGTGAAGCCTGGACGACCAAGAGATGAAGCTTCGCCATAGGTACCAAAGTAGTCCAGAAGCTGACCATCAAGGTTGTATTTCAGAATGCGATTCAGGGTCGCATCCAGAATCCAGACGTGGTCGTTCACATCAATCATGATGGCAACCGGATCCCAGATGTCTGGCCATTCATCGAGAAGCTCTCCCCGCTCTGTAAATATCTGGATACGGTGATTCCTTCGGTCTGAAACATAAATGCGATTCTGTTTGTCGATTGCGACGCCGTGGATTAAATCGAATTGGCCTGGCCCGCTTCCCACGGAACCAAACTCATAAAGCAACTCACCTTCGGCGTTGTAGCGCACAATTCGCCCATTCTGATACCCATCACCGAGGAGGAAATCACCATTGGGGAAGAAAGCCAAAACCGAGTTCTGTCCGAAATTCAGTGGCCCCGGGTTCGGATTCTCGCGGGGATTCGGGCCACCCTCACCAAATACCGGGTCCGGGTCTTCCATCTGAAGTAGCAGCTCACTGCCGTCATTACTGAATTTCAGGATGGCCTCATGAACGCCATTGCCTCCTCGCTCATCCACCCAGATCGATCGTTCAGGATCATAGGGACTGATGTAGATCTGGTGTGGCCGGTTGAACAAGTGATCCCACTGGGACCAGTTCTCAATGATGTTGCCATCCCTGTCGACCACTACCAGGAAATTTCTTTGCCGCTCGTTGTTCCCGCCTTGCTGTGCCTGCCTGCGCTGATCTCCCCACATGACAACCAGAATTCTGTCGGGGGTGTCCGGCCATACTCCTGCTGCCTGACCCCAGGTCCAGGTCTGGTCATGATCAGACGCGGGCTTCCACCATCCGGGAATCACAGTATAGGGGCCACTGCGGTCATCACCCCCCTTGGCTACCGGGAATCGGCCACCGGATGACTGGTTGTCAGCGATGCAGGCGGATAGCACCAGAGTGACTGATAGTAGAAGAGCGTGTCTAAATCGATTGAGCGGCATTGGGATTCCTCATATAAACACCGTTAACACTCGCTGCTACCCTGTGATTTTCGAACAGTTCGAGTCGCTGACCTCATGCTACTGAAGAGTGTAGCTACATCGCAAATCTTTAGCCCACTCTGGAACGCTGTGTTAGTCTTTTAGGAAATGCCGTCTGCACCTGCTTCAGCATCACTTTCGATGTAGTTGTGTTTGGCTTGGAGCTCTACAAAAGTTATAAAAAAGGGGCCTAGGATGAACAAGTCTGTTGCTACCTCCCTCGCATTGGCACTGGTACTGGTTGGCTGCGATTCTGCCAGCAACCAGGCCCCGGAAGTAGCTGTCACCACCGAACCGGCTGCAGCACACTCTCCAGATATACCCGAATTTGAAGCCGCTAACTTGACCACCGTAGTACAGACCTACTGTCAGGTCTGTCACAACGATGCTTTGAGAACCGGAAACCTGTCTCTGACTGGCTTCGAGGTCGAGAACGCGCCGGAGCATCCCGAAACAGCCGAACGCATGATTCGAAAACTCCGTGCCGGCATGATGCCGCCTCCAGGTATGCCGCGCCCCGATGATGAAACACTTTTAGCGCTGGTTGAGGAATTGGAAACCAGCATCGATCAGCATGCTGAAGCAAACCCGAATCCCGGCAGCAGAAGATTTCAGCGACTAACCCGGGCAGAGTATGAAAGCAGCGTAGCAGAAATTTTCGATCTGGAGATCGAAGCCTCCCGGTGGATTCCCGCAGACACTTTCCTGGGCAATTTCAATAACCTTTCTGCAGCACAGGGTCTTTCCACGACATTGCTGGAGTCCTATTTGCGAGCGGCGGCGGAAGTCACACGCCTCGCCCTGGGTAACCCGGACGCACCATCCGCTTCATCCAAGTACACCAATCCAATACATGTTTCCCAACACGCCTGGGATCATTTGGAAGGTACGCCATTCGGTACCAGAGGCGGCATGGTGGTCACCCACGATTTCCCCACCGATGGCGAGTATGTCATTTCGGTAGAAACGCTGTTCGGTCGCGGTCTTCCCGGTCACGATATCGACATCTCAATTGACGGAGTCGGAGTTTCCCAATTGGCGCTTGCCCACAATGGTGATACCTCGATCCCGATTCAGACCAGACCCATTTATGTAAGCGCAGGGCAACACGACATTGCTGCCGCTTTCGTCAAGCGAATAGAAGGTCCCTACGAAGATCGTCTTAGTCCATTCCTGTGGTCGTTTGTTGGCGGGGAAGATGCGCAGCAGTGGGCCAACTACGGCATCACGGCGCTACCTCATTTGGCTGATCTCATGATCACGGGCCCGATCACGGCTGGCCCGGTTTCCGCAACGCGAAGCAGGAATAAAATTTTTTCATGCTACCCTGAATCAGCAGCGGAAGAGATTTCATGTGCCAGGGAAATTGTTTCGCGAGTAGCAACGCAAGCTTACCGTCGGGCGATCACGGAAGATGACCTTGCCGGACCCATGGCCTTCTACGAGCGCTATGCGCAGAACTCCGGATTTGAAATTGGTATTCGAACGGCGTTACAAAGCATTCTCGCGAGCCCCTCATTCCTGTTCCGGCTAGAAGAACAACCTACGAACTTGGGCCCTGGAGAACTTTATCAGCTAAGTGATATCGACCTGGCGTCACGCCTGTCCTTCTTCCTATGGGGGACAGTGCCTGACGCAGAGCTCAGGCAAGTCGCCAGTGAGGGCACCTTATCAGATCCCGAAATACTGGAAGCCCAGGTAGAGCGCATGCTGGCCGATCCCCGCTCCAGTAACCTGGCCACCAGCTTCGCTTCCCAGTGGTTGCGACTACAGGAAACCGACAAGAACGACCCTGAACCTTACCTCTATCCAGATTTCACGGGTCAACTCAAGGAAGACATGATTCGGGAGACTCAATTGTTTTTCGAAAACCTGATCAGGGAAGACAGGAGTTTGCTGGAGATCGTGTCCGCAGACTACACGTTTGTGAACGAGAGACTAGCGGAGCACTATGGTATTGAGGGCATTATCGGTAACGACTTTCAACGAGTCGCCTACCCTGATGACAACCGCCGCGGCTTGCTGGGACAGGGTAGCGTTCTAATGCTGACTTCCATGTCCAACAGAACTTCACCGGTACTGCGCGGCAAATGGGTAATGGAAGTGATAATGGGTGCACCGCCCCCGCCGCCACCCCCGGATGTCCCTGCCCTGGAAGCCACAGGTGGTGTTGAACCAGGAAGAATTCTTACTACCCGGGAAAGGATGGAAATTCATCGAGAAAACCCCGTCTGTAATGCTTGTCACCAGTTTATGGACCCCATTGGCCTGGCCTTGGACAACTTCGATGTCACAGGAGCCTGGCGAATGCGAGAAGATGGCAGGGAACTGGATACATCCGGTACCTATTACGATGGCACGGCGATTAACACGCCGATGGACCTGAATTCAGTTTTGATTAAACGCCCCATTCCCATTGTGCGCACTTTTACCGCCAATCTACTGGCTTATGCCATGGGTAGACGTATCGAATATTTTGATCAGCCGACGGTACGGAAAATCGTCAAAGAAGCAGAGGCTAGTGACTACAGCATGTCGTCATTCATTCTGGGTGTAGTGAGCAGTGATCCTTTCCAGAAAATGCAGGTTACTGATTTAGCGTCTACCACTGTTGCGACCACTAACGTGGAGATTTAAGGAGCCTAGAGGTATGAAATTCATCACCGGGAAACATCTTTCACGCAGAGCCTTTATCGGCCGGATGGGCTACGGCGTGGCATTGCCATTTTTGAGTGCCATGGTACCAGCAGGCCTGGTGAAGGCACAAAGCGCCAATTCCACCCCGGCACGTCTTGTGTGCATAGAAGAATCTATGGGTTGTGCCGGAGGAAGTGATTGGGGTCATGCCCGAAATCTGTTCGCTCCGCCAGAGGCAGGCAGAGATTTTACCATTGGCAATGACAGCCAGTTAAAGCCCCTGGAGGCCTATCGGGAATACCTGACTGTTGTCAGCTCGACCGACTGCCACATGGCTGATCCATTCAATGCCGATCAGATTGGTGGCGACCATGATCGTTCCACTGCCGTGTTCCTGACCCAGGCGATGCCGAAGCAGACCCAGGGTTCAGATATGCACATCGGTGTTTCTATCGACCAGCTACATGCGCAACGATTCGGCCAGGACACTGTTCTGCCTTCCCTGGAACTGTGTATTGAAGAAATCGACCGTGGTGGTGGCTGTGCTTACAACTACCATTGCGCCTATACGACCTCGTTGGCCTGGGCGACGCCTAATCAACCCCTGCCAGCTATACGCGAACCACGTGCTGTTTTTGAAAGGCTGTTTGGCGCCGGTGACTCCGAGCAGGACCGGCAACAGCGACGGCAAACCAACAAGAGTATGCTGGACTGGATGTTGACCGAGGTAGACCGGTTGAGCAAGTCTCTGGGGCCCGCAGATCGGGTTGCGCTGGATGAGTATCTGCAACATATCCGTGAAGTGGAACGTCGCATTCAGCTCATGGAAGCACGAAGTGGCAATAATGAGCCTGGCGAGAGTGGCGCAATGCCGGAGGCGCCTTCAGGCATACCCGGTACCTGGGAAGAGCACATGCATCTTATGTTCGATCTACAAGTGCTGGCCTTACAGTCGGATATGACACGCGCTATTACGTTCAAGACTGGTTTCGATCAGTCCAACAGAACATTTCCGCAAAGCGGCACCAACAAGTCTATCCATGGCGCTTCCCATCATGGCAACGTGCCTGATGACATAATGGATTTTCACCGAATCAATACTTATCGTACCGGGGCATTAGCCTATTTCCTGGAAAAGATGAGGACAACCATTGATGGTGATGGATCACTGCTGGACAAAACTGCAATCGTCTATGGATCGCCCATGGGCGACCCCAATTTGCACAATCACAAGCGTTGTCCATTGCTGCTAATGGGTCATGCCAATGGCGCACTCGCTGGCAATATGCACGTGGCTGCACCTGAGGGCACGCCGATGGCAAATGCATTTGTCACCCTCATGCAGGGACTGGGGCATGATCTGGATAGTTTCGGTGACAGCAATGGAACACTGGAGTTGAAGGCATGAAATCCCTGTCTGTTCAAATACGCCTCACCCTGATCGGGCTGGTGGTTTTCCTGCTCGGGATCCCGGCAAGCTTTGCAACTGATCTGATTAACGCAACCCGCGCAGGGGACACTCAAGCTGTAGACGATCTCATCGCCAAGGGCGTCGATCTGAATGCGGCTACTGGCGATGGTATGACCGCCTTGCATTGGGCAGCTCAGAAAGATCTTAGGGAAATTGTCGAGTCCCTACTTGCTGCCGGTGCCGCGGTAGATCCAACGACCAGAATAGGGAACTATACGCCACTTCACATCGCCAGCGATCATGCCAATGGTGACGCAGTCGAACTGTTGTTAAAGGCAGGTGCGAACGTGAATGCCACAACAAGTAATAGTCTTGTCACGGCATTGCACCTGGCCGCCCAGACAGTGGGTGGTGCTGAATCTGTTGACTGGTTGCTGCAACACGGCGCTGATCCCAATGCGCGGGAAGGTGCAGCGGGACAAACACCTCTCATGTTCGCTGCCGCTGAAAACCGGGTAGAATCGATAAGCTTGCTCCTTGAGGCAGGCGCAGACCCTTCGATGTCTACTGAAGTAGTAGATGTGCTCAGGGAAGTATTCGCTGATCGTCAGGCAGCGAAATTTTTAAGGGAACAACTTGCGGACTACAGCAACAGGTTCAGCGAAGGCGGGGCACTTGATTCCGACACAGTTGATGCTGTGCAGGCCGCAATCCACGCACAGCGTGCATTTCTGCAATCCGGCGAAGCATATGAAAATTTCAATACCGATGAGCTGATTAATCTTCGCCCCGACTATCCGGGAGGTCCCGACTTGCCAAGGCCGCCCTATCGGGAAACACTGGTAGGCGCGACGGGTGGCATGACCGCATTGTTGCATGCCGCACGGGAAGGTCATTCGGAAGCTGCATTGGCATTGCTGGAAGGTGGTGCCGATGTCAATCAGGTCAGTGGCGGCGATGCGACCAGCCCCTTACTTATTGCGACACTCAATGGACAGTTCGATGTAGCGATGGTGTTGATCGAGCATGGCGCCGATCCTAATCTGGTCGCTCACACCGATGGTGCGGGGCCTCTGTTTGCAACCCTGCAAACACAGTGGGCACCAAAATCCAACTATCCTCAACCAAGGGCCCAGGACCTGCAAGAAACCGAGTACTTCCAGGTGGTGGAAGCTTTGCTTGAAGCTGGCGCCGACCCCAATGCGCGCCTTAACACACATCTGTGGTACTTCGAATACGGACTCACCAAAATTGGTACTGATCTCAAGGGAGCCACACCGTTCTGGCGCGCAGCCTACGCGCAGGATCTGGAAGTAATGAAGCTACTGTCCAGCTATGGCGCCGATCCCACCATTCCTACATCCTGGCCTGCACCAGAAATGCGTGAACGTCGTCAGCAGGATGGCAGGCAGCAGGAAGATTCAGGCTTACCTTATATTCCGGAAGACGCCTACAACGCCTACCCCATCCACGTCGCTGCCGGAGGAGGCTTTACCGGACTCGGATCCTTCAGCATCCGAAACGTGCCAGGTAGCTTTATTCCGGCAGTCAAGTATCTCATCGAGGAGCAGGGTATTGATGTCAATACGAGGGACTCCTGGGGATTTACGCCCATGCACTATGCGGCAGCGCGTGGTGACAACGAGTTAATCCGCTACCTTGTTTCTAAAGGTGGAGATGTCTCGGTTATTACCCGTCTGGGCCAATCCACAGCGGATATGGCTCGCGGTGGCCGCTCCGGATTTTTTACCCGTGTCGCCTACCCGGAAACAGAGCAGCTGCTGGTAGAGCTGGGTTCCAGCCGGGAATGTCTGCATACTCACTTTCTGGATACGGGGGATTTTTGCGAATTGGCAGGCGTAGGCGACCCGTGGAATCCAGATACGAATTAAAGTTCAGATTCGAGCCCGTTCAGTCGCGGCGTCTAGGCGTGAAAATCTTCAATAGAGCGACTAAAAATCGATTCGGACAGAGTTGAATTTGGCACAAACGAAAAATTCCTGGCTATTGTTTGCACCAGATCAAATCGCAAGGAAGCTGAGATGCTCACAACTAAACAAGCTCGCAGAATTTAAGCTGCATCGTTGAGAGTCTCCAATCACCTCAGGTCCATAGCTGGAACGTGCAGCGTGCTGGAAGTGAAAGCTTCATCCGATTGAGTTCACCATCCTGTCCATTCGCTAACTGTCGATGGCCATGCAAGGATAAATTCCCACACTCAATTTCGACTCCGTGCTCCAGAACAGGCTGCGCTGCACTGAGCGTGCCTGCTCGGTCAGCGACTCACTGGCGCTGCCGGATAGACTGGACCGTGACTGACTCTGTGACAGTGTGCTACACCACTCACCGTTGCTAGAGTATTGACTGGCAGCCAGGACGCTGAAACACAGGAAGAAGAGTCGGTTCACTCAAGCCACTCGCGACGCTGGTATCGGGAAAAGTGCTTACAGCGACAAAGTGCCCAAGACCAACTTCCTCAGAATTCGAAATGGGGAAGACAAGAGAACGGTAAAAGGCAGTTCGAAGCGCCAGATAAAGGTGAAGATACAGAATCAGCCAGACTTCGCAGATTTTGCTATTTTATTAGTGCCCTTGACTTCTTTACACTGCGTATCTCTCAAACTTCTCAATAAGGTGTCCATGTGAAACGTCCTTTCAACTTTTGCTTTGCTCTGGCTGTGTGTTTCGGACTAGCGGGGACTGAAGTGCTGGCGCAGCGCACACTTGATGAAGCCCTGCAAGATCCTGCCGTCATCAACGGATTGCAACTAATCGAAAACAGCCGACAACAGTCAGCCGAACTGCTCGTCCAGGTTGGCGGCATCATCTCACCGTCAGGCGAAGAACTCGAACGCGCCCGATTCGTTGCCGAGAATATGCGCGAGGCCGGTTTGCAAGATGTTAGGGTCACGGACAGCCCGAATGCCGTTGGCCGCATCCCGGGCAGGTCTGGCAAGGCTTTGGTGTTCGTTTCCACGCTTGATGATCTCGCCACCGTTGCCGAACACCAAAGGAATCGAGGTACTCCTCCCACAATAGAAGGCGATCGAGTTGTCGGGCCTGGAACCAACACATCACTCACGACGGTTGCACTTCTCAGCGCGGCCCGGGCATTGAGCGAACAGAATTTCCAACCCGAGCACGACATAATATTCGCCGCCGTTGCCCAGGAAGAAACCGGCCTCAAGGGAATGCGTGCTCTGTATGAAGAGTATGCAGACAGGGCAATCGCGTTTGTCGATGTGTTGGGGGAAGGCAGCGGTATCAGCTACGGCGCTTTGGGAATTCACTGGTGGCGTATTGATGCCCACGGCCCTCCAGGACATACCCTGGGAGGCGGCTTACCCAATGTGAATCAGGGAATCGCCCGCGCCGTCGACAGGATTCTGCAGATACCCGACCCGCAATTGTACGAAGATCGCAGGACGCGGCTAAACGTGGCTATCTTGTCCAGTGGTGCAGTCTTCAACCACAAGCCCGAGAATGGCTGGTTCTCACTGGATGTTCGCTCGCTGGATCTCAGGCACATAGAAAGCATGGAAGACCAGGTACGATCCATTCTGTCAAATGTACAGGAAGAACTGGGAATTCGCTTCGACATGCGCCCAGTTTCCCTCACCCCACCGGGCCAAATCGAAGGGGCGCTTGAAAGCACGCTGGTACAGACCTCGCTAAAGATTTCCGCGTATCTAGGGTCCGCACCAGGCCTTTCCAATGCCGGCTCTGCCAACCTCAACATCGCCATAGCCGGAGGTACATTGGCCATCGGCATCTCCAGTGAACGTGGAGGTCGCCGGGGTTTTGCAGATGAATGGGCAGACATTCCGGTGTTGCAAAGAACGGCAAAGAACGTGTTCCTGACAGCCATAACCCAGGCCAACGCCCGACAGGAATAAGAAAAGGGGTCAGAGTAAAAATACAGTACTGTATTTTTACTCTGACCCCTTTTCTCCCTTTTCTCTCTGACCCCTTTTCTTCCCCCTTTTCTTGCTAGCGGCGCATAATTTCGGCCAGTGTCTGTTCCGGCAACTCAAACACGGTCAGGCTGTTACCGCCTTCCATGGTGTCGGCCGCTACCATGGCATTGACGATAGCCTCTTCCGTAGCTTCCACCGTGGCGCGAAAGAAAGGAGTGAGTCTATTGTTCGGCATCATGGCCAGGTCCGTGCTGACGCTGTCCTCACTTAATTGACCCTCAAACGCGGTGGAGAAAGCGAGGAAGATATCTCCCGACCCATCGCCACTCACGGCACCGAGGCGTCCGATTCCAAGCGAAGGCCGCTTGGCAATACGCTTGAGCTGATGAGGTAACAGCGGCGCATCGGTTGCTACGATGACAATTATTGAACCGTCCGGTCCATCGTCCTGTGCCGGAAATTCATCTTCGCAAACCGGAAAGAATGCGGACTGCGGGCGCAGGTTCTCGTCTCGATAACACGGCATGGGCGATTCCATCAACTCCGGCACGGGCACGCCGGCGATCTGTTTCAGGTCGTCGCGCGAGCCGTAGTTGCATTGCACCAATACGCCGACGGTGTAAGTCTCGCCCTGCACAGCAAGCTCTCTGGAAGCGCTGCCAATGCCCCCTTTAAACCGGTTGCAGATCATACCGGTACCTCCGCCAACAGCACCCTCTTGCACCAGCCCCGTGGATGCGGATTCCAATGCCTGTTGTGCATGTTCGAAACGAACATGGAAACCATTGATGTCATTGAGCGTGCCATCATAGGTCTCGGCAGCCACTGGTGCATGCCAGGCGGCAGACCAGCCTTTGTCCACCATCCAGCGCACCGCGGCGTCCCTTGCCACACCAACCGAATGGGTGTTGGTTATCATGATCGGACCATCAACCAGGCCCCGCTCTTCCAGCCAGGTTGTGCCCGTCATCTCTCCCGAGGCATTGAGGGTGAACCAGGCGCCGAATACCGGGCTGGTAGACTCCTTGCCGCGAGGATGAATAGCCGTTACGCCGGTTCTGACCGGCCCCTGCCCCGTGATGCGTCGACCTTCGCCACTGATGAGTGTGGTATGCCCAACTTCGATACCAGCAACATCGGTGATAGCGTTTAACGGGCCGGGTGTGCCGGGGAAAGGAACGCCCAGATCTCGGGCGCGGACTACTCCCGATGATTCCTGTGCCTGGATAAATCCTCCAGTCGATACCAGGATTGCCAATAGCGCACAAATTCTTTGCATGCGAATTCCTATACTGTATTTGCTTTCGTGGATTAGCGTCAGGTCTTACCAACTACAATAGCATACCGAACAGTGAACCATCTCTGTCACTCGAACATCGCAAGACGATCTCACATCATCCGCTATTTCAGATCGAGTAAACTCTCCGGATCGGGCCGGAATATTAAATAACGAATATCAGTGTCCAGACTACTGAACCAATGCGGCGTGTTCCCCGGGATAACAATAACGTCACCGGGCACTACCTGGCGGCTGACACCTTCACTTATGTCGGTTCCAGCGAAGTTCGGCCTGCCACTGAGACGACTGTTGCCAGTGCTTTCCTCGCCTTCAATGACCCCACCGGTAACCAGTGTCCCGGTGCCGGACAGGATATAGTAGATTTCAGTGATGGGAGTTAAATGCCGAATCGGGCGACCTGGCTGGGCCTGTGGCCTGAACACACCGAATACACCGATGTTGTAACCGCCAACATCAACGACCCGTATAGCACGATCGCTAATTCGGTCTTTTGGAAGGTTATCAATAAATGTATCGATATCTATAGCCGTGACGTCGGTGGCGCTTGGCAGTTCCTGGGCTGAAACGGCAGATGCAGCAAGTGCACACGAAAGTGTAAAAATTATTGCTCTGGTTTTTCTTATCATTGTTAGCACCTCGACAGAGATCGGTTTAGGGTAATGATTGGACAACGAGAATTTGAGGCCTTACCTGGTTCAGTAGATTAACACACGAATTGTCAGTGGACCCGAAGCCGATCCTCCCTGGATGCCGGGGGGTTCATGCTCAATTCTGCCTGGATCAGTACGCTGGCTGCACTGTGACTGCTGGCCAACAGCAAGCGTATCCAAGAAAGCGTGTTGCCAAGCTGCATGAGCGAAAGCTCCCGGAGACCGATCAACGCAATTGACGATATACACACTTACCATTGCACCAGTGGATTGGAAGCAACAACGCTATTGCCAAACCCGAATTCGATCAATCTCGATAAATAGCAGCAAAAAGGCTCAGCTACCTCGGTAGCCAGGCTTTTGATTGGATGCCGTCGAGAGTTACTGAGGAAATCAGCAGAATTTGCAGGAAGGTATGTGGACGCCTGAATAATTTCAGACCGTACGAGCCCGACGTTAGCCTTTCCGGCTTAGCGCGCCACCAATGTGGCGGCTCGGTAGTTACCTTTGTCAATCGAACGCAAGCTCAATCGACACACGGCCGGAACCACCAGTAATGTAAGCACCGTGCTAGCCAGCAATCCGGATATTATGGCCCAGGCCATAGGCGGCCACAGTGTCGAGGAAGACAACGCCAGCGGCAGGAGTCCAGTCACCGTAGTAGCAGTGGTGAGAAGAATGGGCCGGGTCCGCCTTCTCACAGCTTCATCCACTGCATCATTGACCGAAGCACCTTCTTTGAGCCGCTGGTCCATGCGGTCCACAAGCACAATAGCATTATTCACCACGATTCCCACCAACGCGATGATGCCGAGCAGGGGCTGAAACCCGAAGGGAGAGTCGGTGAGAACCAGGCCAGGGAAAATACCCGCGGCTGCTAGAGGAACAGTAAGCAGAATGATGCCCACGCGTTTGTAACTGTTGAACTGAATCAACAGAAAGAACAACAGAAGCAGTATGCCTATTGGGGCGGTTGCGAGAATGGCACTGTTGGCCTCGCCGCTGCTTTCCTGATCACCGCCGTACTCCAGTCGGGTGCCTTCGGGCAGCGGCTCAGCGGCGAGGCGCGCATTCAGTTCATCAAGGACCTGACTGAAGCTGTAACCATCGGCAAGGCCTGAAGTAATACTTAACATCCGCACTCCATTGCGATGATTGATGCTTGCCACCTGCCAGTCTGCTTCAGTCTGGGCTATGAGACTCAGGGGAATGGGGTCGCCACTGGCATTGAAAACATAGCTGGACAACACGCGATCCACTTCCAGTTGAGTGCCTTCGTTGCTGCGCAGCACGATAGGTAGCGGATCCAGTTCCTGCCGGTATTGTTCAACCGGCTGGCCAAAGCTTCTGGCAAACAGGGTTTGTGCCACATCGGCCCGACTGACGCCATAGCGCTGAGCACTGGCGTCATCCACGTTCAGGCGCAGCACCGGTACTCCGGTATCAATGTCGTGCCTGACGTCAACCGCGCCAGGTACATTTTTTAATAGCCGAAACACACTCTCAGCAGCGGCCAATCGGGCTTCATCGTCGACATTGAAAATTCGAATTTCTACTGGAGCAGCGCGCGGCGGCCCCTGAGCCAGAGTGCTGGCGATGATGTCATATTCAGGATAATTGTTGGCAGTATACTCCCGCACCCAGTCCATCAACGGGCCGGTCTGTGGCAAGGATTCCATGTTCACAACGAGCCGTGCACGATTAGGTGACTGGGTGGCGTTTGGCAGGTTGTAGTAAAAGCCCGGGCCAGTGGCACCGACAAAGCGGTGGATACTGGTAACACCTTCTCGTGTGCGCAATTGCGTTTCCAGTTCCAGGCTCAACAGATGAGTTTGGCGGATATCGCTACCCTCGGGCAGGAACATTTCAACCACTACCTGGGGTCGGTCGGCGTTGGGAAAGAACTGGAAATTGAGATAGGGAAACAATGCCATACTCCCTCCAGCCAGAATCACGCCTGCAAGCAAAACCAGTTTGGGGAAGCGGCGACTCAGGGCGGCTGAGCCCGAACCCAAGCTGTCGATCCAGGCGCTACGATTGATGGCGGCAGGCTTGAGAAACCAGGCGGATGCCAAAGGCGCCAGAGTAATGGCCAGAAAAAAACTCACGGTCAGTGTCAGCATGATCATCACTGGAATACCGCGAGTGAAGTCGGCAGTGCCACCGCTGGAAAGCAGCAGTGGCGTGAAAGCGGCCAGGGTTGTCCCGGTTGAAGCGCCCAGTGGCCCGGCAAGTTCAGTGATAGAACCCAGCATGGCTTCCATTCGCGGCGCCCCTTCGTTGAGACGATGCTGGATGTTCTCTACCATGACTATAGCGTTGTCGATAAGGATACCCAGGGAAATCACTGCACCTATCACGGCAATCTGGTGCAGTACACCACCACCCAGGTCATAAATGCCCAGGCTGATCAGAGTCACCACCGGCAACATGCCAGCCACAGTTATACCCATGCGCCAACCCATGCCAAGGAACAGAATCGCGGTAATGATCAGCATGGAGAGCATGAGACTACCGGTGAGATTGTTTAGGCGATCACTGACCTGATCGGGTTGAAAGAACAACTCGCGAATTTCCAGGGGTTCATATGCGTCCCGCAGTTCCTCAACGCGGGCGCGCACAGATTCACCAAACTGCACGGCATCCACTTCGTTCTTGATGGTATAGAGCTCGAGCGCCACCACCTGCTCACCATCCTGAAAAGTGGCCGGCGCAGGGGGCTCGGTAGCCGAGCGCCAGACTTCTGCAATAGCCGACAGTGGTACATTCCCGCCCCGGGGCAATGGAATCTGGGTATCACCGATAGCGTCGATATCAAGAAATTCATTGTTTGAAAGCAGATTCAGACGCCGGTCGCCGACAACGATGAATCCTCCTGGTGACACCTGGTTTCGCTGGGCCAGATACTGCCCCAACTGGTTAGGGGTAATACCCAGGCGAACCAGTTCGGCATCGCGCAGGGCGACATTAATCTGCTCTTCAGTTTCGCCTTCCAATTCAATGCGCGACAGGCCCGGTAAGTCCATTAGATCGCGCTTGAGTTGCTCGGCCTGCAAGGACAATTCAACCACCGATGGACTCCCGGCAAGGGCCAGCACCACAGCAGGCAAACCCATCATCCGATCATCCAGAGTCATCTCCAGCACACCAGCAGGAAATTCGGTTTGCGCGCGCTCCATGGCAATGCGCACTCGCTCCCAGCCAGTGTCGGTATCATAGAGATTGTCGAGCAAAGAGATATTGACCAGCGCCACACCGGTGCGGGCAGTGGCGTTGTACTCCTCGACTTCTTCCACTTGCGCGATTTCTTCCTGGAGGGGTTCCAGGATCAGCCGCTCCATGGTCTCGGCGGTGGCGCCGGGATATAACACAGTGACCAGACCGACGCGGTCGGGAAAAGCCGGGTCTTCCTGCCTGGCCATCCCGGACAAAGAACCCAGACCAGCAAGACAGAGCATTCCCACGATGAGCAGTATCAGCCGTGGCTGGGTTGTGACCCTGGCCAATCGCTCTGCGACGTTCACAAGCTCGCTCCGGTATTACTGCTTAACACCGTCACGGCATCGCCTTCGGCCAGGCGACTAAGTCCTGAATAGACGATGCGATCACCTGTCTGGAGTAGCCCGGGGCGCAGTTCAACCTGGTCACCAGTAATGCGTTGCACTTCCACGGTGACCCGCTCGACGTGTTCGGTGTTGTTCACTCGAAAAACGGTAAGGCCCTGGGCCGAACGCATGATGGCATTCAAAGGAATAGTCAGGGCATTATTGCGTAACTGCGGAACACCGACTTCCAGTGCTTCTCCACTGCGCAGGTCCGTACGCTGCAAACTGACTACCAGTGGGTACAAGGCTGAAGACCCGGAACTGCCCTCGCCGATCTCACTGATGATGCCCTCATAACTTGCACCGGTTAGCCCATTCCACACAGTCAATGCTTCGCCCAGACTGATACCTGCGAGAAACCTGGGTGGCACTTGTACCTCTACTTCGAGTCCATCTACGGCGGACATGCGTAATACGGGCTGGCCAGGTTGGGCAAATTCGCCAGGTTCCAGTAACACCTGCTCGATCCGCCCAGCAAAGGGGGCACGTAGCTCACTTTCACTACGCAGGCGTTCAGTCTGGGCGAGATTCGCTCTCGCATTGTCAATGGCCGAGTTGATGCTCTTCAATGCGGTACGCTGCTGTTCCACATCCTGACTGGCTAACAGATCTCGTTCGAACAGCCGCTCGAGCCGGACCAGGTCACGCTCGGCCTGCTCTGCATCGGAGCGCAATTGCTCAAGTCTCGCTGCCGCCGCTTCCATGGCAGGTTGTAATTGTGGATTATAAAGTTGGGCCACGATTTCACCTTCAGCAACCTGCTCGCCAATTTCTGCACTGCGGGATTCAATACTGCCGCCAACCTGGAAGCTCAGATTGGCACGTTGTCGCGGGCGCGCCACACCGGCAAAGCGCAGCACCTGCGCCCCACCCTCCGTTGAAACCTGTACAACACGAACTGGTACTGCGGCTGCGTTAAATCCACCACTGTTGACTGTGTCTGCATCGGCCTCCACATCAGCATGGCTCGATTCACTACAAGCAACGAGCCAGGCCAGCATCAGCAGAAGAATGGCAATGCGCGGATAGAACTGACGGTAGTCGTCATTGAACAGACGGCGAGCTCTGATCACTTCCTGGAACATGACAGGATTCCTCTGGCAGGTTGGTTACGGTTTTTCACACAGGAGACGAATTGGCAATCATTTGTTGACAGTTTGTCAGAAGTTGACATAATGTCAACGCTTTCTTGACACTTTGTCAAATTCGGCGATAATTGATAATCATATCAATGGATTAGGAGTACCGGGTGCCTGCCACAGCACGACGAACCAGGGAGAAGTTGCAACGCTACGAAGAAATCGTGTCGGCGGCAGAGAAGGTATTCTTCAGCAAGGGCTATGCCCATACTTCCATGGATGAAATCGCCATCCAGGCCCAGTTGAGCCGAGCCCTGCTTTATGTCTATTTCAAAGACAAGGCTGCCATCATGCGGGCTGTAATGCTCAGGGCATGCCAATTCATGCTGGCACGCTTTGAAGCGGCAGCAGCCGGAGCGCAGTCCGGTGCTGACAAGATTCGCGATATCGGCCTTGCTTACTACGCGTACTCCGTTGACGATGCGGACTACTTTGATTTAATGACTGAAATGAACACCTTCCCCATGCCGGAAGAACCGGACGAGGTGACATTGGGAATGGTGGAATGTCGCGACCGTGTGCACAACCTGATGGTGTCTGCGCTAACCGGTGGCATATCCGATGGCAGTATTGATCCGGAGCATGTCAAAGACCCGGAACTAACCGCTCAGATACTGCGTGGATCGTTGCACGGCGTCATCATGTTCACGCGTAAACCTGCCGACCATGAACAGATCGTCGATAGTAAAGCTATGGTCAATGAAGCCATAGAAATGATGTGCTACGCCATGCGGCAGCGCTGACCTGTCTGGAATCGCAAAGCCAGGTTTTCTAAAAGATTTAACGCCAGTGCTACCCAGGCACAACCGACTCTACCGCCGTGAATCCAAGCTGCGCGCTTTCAGTGTCTTAAATGTTTACTTCGAGAGCATGCAGTACTAGTTTAAGTTGTTGCGAGCAAAGTCGCTTTCTGCAACGCCCGCACAAAAGTTGTATTGCTCACGCTCAGGTTTCAGGCGATTCTCAAGACGCGGATCGCTCAGCGTCGTATAGCGGAACGTTAGTGCCGCCCCCAAACCGCAAGTCCTTCTAACTCCATAAACCCCAACAAAAAAGCCCGGCTACCAAGGTAGCCGGGCTTTTGTTTGGATTTCGTCTTAAGAGACTTAGAAAGTCAGACGGAAGCCTGCAGTGTAGATACGACCCAGAGTATCGTAGTTACTTGGGAAAGTATTACCGCTGTTGGAAGAGGTATCACCCGCTTCGTTACCCACAACAGGTGGATCTTCGTCTGTAATGTTGTCGATACCAACGCTCAGGCGGATGCGGTCATCCCAGAGGTTGTAACCAACATACAGGTCGAGGTAGTCGTAGCTGTCGATAGTACGGAAAGCAGCGAACGAGGAAGCCACTTCTGGCAGCTCACGATCAACGGAGCCAATGTGGCGCCATTGCAGAGATGCAGACAGGTCATTCCAGTTCCAGGTAGTACGCTGAGTCCAACGCATGTCAGACAGCGGATCACAAGAAGTTCCGAAGAAGCCCTTACAATCGATAACAGGTACAGTCGGAGAGCTCAGGCTTTCCTGGGTGATGTACTTGTTGATGTTACCGGAGAACTGCAGATCGCCCAGACCGCCCAGGTCAACACCGAAGTTGAAGCCAAGCTCGTAACCTTCAGCACGCTCGTAGGACAGGTTGGTGGTGTAACGACGAATACCAGAAGCTGGAGTAGTCAGGTCACCGTCAACACGTACAACGTTGGCACAGGCTGCTGGATCACCCAGTACGTAGCACTGGTCCAGAATTTCCTGGGCAGTGAATGCACCGATGATGTCCTGCACGTCGATGTCGTAGTAATCGAGATTGATAGTGAAGTTCTCGATCAGGTCGCCGCCGAAGTCAGGCGTCCATACGAAACCGGCTGTGAAGGTATCAGCAGTTTCAGCAGCAGGTGGAGTTGTAGGATTGGATCCTTCCAGGGTATTAACCTGACCGGAAACGATATCCTGCAGAACACCAACCTGGCCTGGCAACATGCCAGTGCTTTCACACAGGGCTTGCAGAGTCGCGTTGATGTTACCCGCGTTGGCTACAGAACATGGGTCCTGGGTAGCGTTACGCAGAGCAGTCGTTACAGGTGAGAACAGCTCAGACACGTTAGGTGCACGAGTTGCTTCCTGCTGCATGACACGAACCAGCAACTGATCATTGATAGTCCAGTTCAGACCGACCTTCCAGGTGTTTACGTTACCGACAGTGTTGTAGTCGGAATCACGATAACCAAACTCGAAGTTCAGGGACTCTACAAAGTCTACGCCGTCAACCAGGGGCAGCAAGCCTTCCATGAAAAACTCGTCAACCTTGAAGCCACCAGCGATCGGCAGCAGGTTACCACCCGCACCACCTTGACAGGAGGCTGGAGCAAGCTTCAGACACTCATCAGGCTCGAGCGATGCGAACTCGTCACGAGTCTCGAAACCTACTGACAGGGCCAGAGGAGTAGAAGCAGTTGGCAGTTGTACGAAGTCTACTGGACCATCAAGAGCGATGATGCCGACAGACTGGTCATATTTCTGCTGCTGTAGAGCGATTGCACGGGCATAGCCGGCCATGGCTGGAGTGATAGTACCGAAGCCACCGAACAGGTCGATAGGCACACAGGTAGCATCGCCATTGGCACAGGTAACACCGTCAACTGAATCCAGAGCGTTCTGGATGTTGGTCAGGTTAGTGTAGCCATCACGTACAGTTGTACGGTTTGACTCACCATACTGGAACGACACATCGTAGTTCCAGTCGCCTACCAGTTGACCACGGGCGCCACCCAGGAACATGAAGTGCTCGGTGTCATACTGCTCAGTACGAGGACCAAGTTCCAGAGTACGACGACGCAGTTGCATCTTCAGATAGTCAGCTTCGTCAACGACGCCGTTTCCGTTTACATCGTTCCAGTTGCTGCCAGTGGAACCGGCAGACAGGTTACCCAGGCCTACAGCGCTGTTGGCAAAAGAGATGATTTCACCTCGAGCCTGATCGCTGAAGAAAGGGTTAGCCAGAGGAACGTCAAACTGCGCACCGAAAGTACCGGAAGGAGCAACCTGCTGTTCAACAGTAATGTTGGAGAACTCGAGAGTTGAATAAATTTCCAGGTTTTCGTTGAACTCAAAGTTACCCATTACAAACGCGTTGTAGCGTTCCTGGGGAGTTCGGTAGAAGTTATATGGGTTGAAGTTAAATACAGAACAACCACCACGTGCGCCCAGGCCGATGCCTGCGTCGCCAGTGTACAGAGTACGGTCGTTCAGGAACTGACCCACGTTACCAGCGCCAGCGATGTTGGCACGAGTAGGCATAGAGGTAGTTGAACCACCTGCAGATACCGCGTCTGGTCCGTCACATCCTGCGATTGGAGTGGGAACAGGACCCTGGCCAGCCAGAAACTCGTTGTAGTTCGCACCGGATGCAGTAGCGATACCCAGGTTACCCAGAGGACGCTGACCCAGCAAAACTGCTTCACGCTCGGACCAGCTCATATTGATAGCTACGTTACCGCGGCCACCATCAAGGTCGGCACCAAGAGTCATGGAGATGTTGTCAGTGTCTGCATCGTTGTCACCAGAAGTAGAGTTGGTAACTTGCAGATCGAAACCAGTGAAGTTCTGCTTGGTGACGATGTTGATCGCACCAGCAACGGCGTCAGAGCCGTATACCGCAGAAGCACCACCAGTGATGATGTCAACACGTTCGATGAGAGCAGTAGGAATAGTAGAAGTATCAACACGACCAAAGTAGTTGGCTGGAGTGATACGACGGCCATTCAACAGAATCAGGTTACGGTTTGGGCCCAGACCACGCAGGTCAATAGTGGCCGTACCGCCGGTACCGTTGTTAACGTTCTGGCCATCGCCAGGAATAGTAGAAGGCAGTTCACGAAGAATCTTTTCTACTTCCACTTCCTGTTGATATTCCACTTCTTCCAGACCGATTGTGGTAATCGGGCTGGTTGATTGCAGGCCAGGACGGCGAATACGTGAACCAGTTACGATCACTTCTTCAACCGCAGAGTCCTGCGCATACACAGCGGGGGCTGTGCCGAGAGACGCTGCTGTGGCCACGGCCGCGAAAGCCAGGGACCAGGCAGAAGCCTTCTTATTGAGTTTGAACATTTAAGTTCCCCCTTAATTGAAAACGAAGCACAACAGGAGACACAGCGTCCCTGGAGCGCTTTCATTTCATTTCTTGGTTAGATTGTGCAACCCACTACTTCTGGGTTACTTGGCGCGGATTCTACACGGACTGACTGCAAACAAATAGTCACATTTGTAACAATTTGTAAAAACTTAATGATTTTCTGCCTTTTTATTGTAGAAAACTGCTTCTGGCACACAGCCACGGCAAGAAATCCCATGATTTCGGGAACTTGCAGAATTTACTTGAGTAAATTAGTCGGATTAAAATGAAAAGCGAACAGTGTAAGCATTGACAGATTTTTGCCATATTCAGGCATGTGCCACTGCGCCGGTTGAGTGCGTGCACTCTTATGAAGCCACTAATACGTCAGTGCTGAATCATTAGGAGTATCGTGGGAAAGTTGGTTGTCCCAACAAAGAAAGAGCCGGACCAGTTGAACTATTCAATTACCCGGTCACTCTAATACTGCAATACTCAATAACAGGAAGATTTCACATCAGGGCAACGACCCGGGGTGCAACTATGAAACGGAATGGATTACAGAGCGAATGCGCAAGCAACTGCAGCGAAAAGTCAAAGTGGTATGGCGCCACCCTGGTTGTTGCATCACTCTTGTTACTGGGTAGTTGTACCACCGAATCCATGTACAACATGGCGCAGGAAGTACAACTGCAACGCTGCGAGGAGCAACCCATACCCGTTCAGGAAAACTGTAAGGCGCAATATGAGTTGAGCTATGAGGACTACAGCCGGGAACGAGCTGCACTGGCCCAAGAAGAACAGTGATGATCCACAACTGATCCGTCTTGAAACTGGAAATTCATCACAGTATCAAGTTCCGTGCAAAAGAGGGATTTAGTTCGGCGGTCAACAGAGCTTTGAGACAATACTCCATCCATAACCACGAATGAAGTTACATCCCCGTAAACTTGTTCAGGAAGGCCTAACAGAGAAGCGGTAGCCCGCGCCGCGCACAGTCTGGATCAACTTGGCGTAGTCGATTGCCGTCGCCTCAATGGAAGACAGTGCCTTGCGCAGACGACGTATATGCACGTCGATCGTACGTTCTTCGAGGTAGACATTGCCGCCCCAAACAGAGTCCTGAATATGATCGCGGCTGAATACCTTCTCCTGATTCAGCAGGAAAAATTTCAACAGTCGAAATTCAGTCGGGCCCATTTCTACAGGCTTGTCTTCAATCGAAATGCGATGGCTGGTTGGATCCAGTTTGAGATCGAAAACCTGCAGCACTTTGTCTTTCTGCTTGCCATTTACGCGGCGTAGAACAGTTTTGATGCGAGCAACCAGTTCACGAGGTGAGAAAGGTTTGGTGATGTAGTCGTCAACGCCTTCGTTCAGACCCTGAACTTTATTGTCTTCACTGGTCTTGGCAGTGAGCATGATGATGGGGAGATTGGCAGTAATCTCATCCCGTCGCAGTCGACGCGCCAATTCGATACCGCTACCACCGGGCAACATCCAGTCCAGCAGAACCAGGTCCGGCTTGTTGTCGATGATGGAGACGTGGGCATCATGAGCATTGGCAGCACTGATGCTGCTGAACCCTGCCAGATCCAGAGTAATGCCAACCATGTCTCGGATGGCGGCTTCGTCGTCAACAATAAGGATGGTCGATTCAACGGTCATGTCTGGGCTCACCTGGACAGGTTTAAGTCATTGAAAACAGGCATTATTTAATCAGTACTATATTACACGTGTATGACATTTATTGCCTTAACTGGTTTGTCTAACAGCGCTGACAGGCACCTATATTGCGGCTTCCAGCGATATCAAAGGCCATCGCCAAATGGATGGCAGCAGGCCATTAAAATCCAGCGATCAGAATGTGTAATCCAACTGAAAGCTGAACTCGCGGCCCCGGTTATAGCCGTTCGCAACGAACCCGCCCTGGGTTACTTCATTGCGTTCATCCATGATGTTCTTGGCTTTAAACGTCATACCCAGATTTTCGGTTAGATCGCGAATGAACACGAAGTTCAACTCACCGAAAGGCTCCTGAATGAAGTCAGGCGCGGTCTCTACACCAACATCTGAAATACGCTCTCCGAAATAGTGATAGAGCAAAGTAGCCGTTGTACCGGAATAAGGCTCATAACCCATCTGGAAATTGAACAACCAGTCAGATTGACCCTGCAGAGGTCTAACCAGTGTGGTCAATACACCCTGATTCTCTGGCGCAATCTCAACTTCTGAATCGATAAAGGAAACATTGGCTTGCAAGTAGAAATCTTCGCCGATGCCATTGAAGAAATCATCACCAAGGAAATCGAGGCGCTTGTAACCTTCAATTTCTATACCCTGGTTTATTGCTCCATCAGCATTGATGAATGTACCGCGACGGGACACGCTACTTACGATGGAAGATTCGATTGGGTTGGTGAATTCCTTGTAGAAAAGACCTACCGACATGTAGTCGGTGAATCCGAAATACCATTCCCAACGAAAATCGTAGTTCACAATATCTGTGATTTTCAGATCAGGATTCCCAATTACTTCCCAGCCAGTCACCGGGTTGGTGAAAGCTGCTGGTGACAATTCTCGGAAGTCCGGTCGGGACACCGTTTCACTGTAGGCTAATCTGAACTGGTGATCGTAATTGATAAACGTCAATGAGAAGGATGGCAGCAGTTCGCTGGTTTCCTGCGAGGCATTGGAGCCCGTGGTAGGACGGAACAGGTCGAAAGTATTTACCTGTTGGGTGAAGTCTTCCTGTCGAATGCCCCCGGTGAAGCGCAGTCGGTCATTGAAATTGAATTCAACTTCACCATAGAACGCTTCCATTTCGTTCTCTGCCTGATAGTTGTCGGTTGGTCGCGTTAGTTCCCGAATCTGGAAACCGTCCGGGCGAATGTTTTCTGGTGAGAAAATATCTTCCACCGGGCTCAGCAGCAGATTACGGTCATTGGTCAACGCACCAATGAACGCGAATCCGAATCGTCGAATCTCTGACTGGCGTTCCTTCTGGTTATTAACGTAGCCAGCCCTCGTAGTGATGATGGACTCAAGCGGGCCACCATAGAAAGTCATGGAAGCATCAACACCAAATTCCTCAGCAGTATCGTCGAGTACACTCCAGGTGCGCTGGTTGCCGTCTACCCGTGAACTGAGCTCGCCCGCATCGCGGCGGTATATGCGCCAATCGGGGGAATCCCGCTCAGCCTTGATTCGACTCGCTCGCCAGTTAACCGTAAGTTCGTTGAAATCAGGGAAGTAGTGATCACCCTGAAGCTGATTGGTAAACAACTCGCGTTCAATCCACTCGCTTTCGTTAACCTGCAAATCCTGCTCGGCTTCTGTAAAACCTTCAGAGCGGTTCACCCTGTCATCAGTCTTGCGCAGCAGGACAGAAGTGAGTCGTAAATTGTGATTGAAGTTGAAGTCCAGGCCAGCCGTGGCGATTGCACTGATGTCCACGCTGTTTTCGGTGCCTGTAAAAGTCTGTGATTCCCTTAGTGTTAGTCCGCCGGAACCGGGCGCATAGGTGTTACGCTCAATGACATCGGTATCCCAGGAGTTGGAATAATTAACCGCAGCAAGGTAGTTGACCTTCATGCCGTCGTCATTCAACTCGTGGAAATTACCCATAGAAACGGTAGTGCTGACATTCGGGTTGATTGACTCAACCTGCGGAGTCCACTGGTTATTGAAGCTCTCACCAACGGCTTCGAGTTGATCCAGAGGAATGCCCTGCCCGGAAAACGGGCTGAAAGGTTGCAAGCGCGTATTATCTGCTGTCGCTTCCAACAGGGGCATAGGCGCTTCACGCCAGCCATCGTCAGAGCCGAGCCAATCGGTATCGCCACCGTCTAATGTGAAGCCATCCTTGAACGCTACTCCCTGAACACCGCCGACAGATGAGGTGATATTGAAGAAAAATTCGTCGGTGGATTTCTTGGTGCGCATCTGCAGCACGCCGCCACCAAACTCACTGGGAAATTGTGCAGAATAGGTTTTTTGAACCAGTACGCTGTCCAGCACCGAGGTCGGGAACAGGTCCATGGGAACCACACGGTTGATCGGTTCCGGACTCGGCAGGATCGCACCGTTCAGAAGCGTCATGGAGTAGCGTTCACCCAGGCCGCGCACGTAGACGAATTTGCCACCTACTGTGCTCAGCCCCGCTACTCGCTTCAGGCTTTCGGCGATATTGGCATCCCCGGTGCGGGAAAACTCTTCGGAATTCACCACATTGGAAACGGCATCGGTTGCTCTCTTCTCGTCAGGAACGAATTGTCCGATTACGGAAATTTCTTCAATCTGCGGGGCCTGGGCCAGGGCGATTGAACTGACAGTTGAGGCAATACAGGCTGCCAGCAATTTCTTGCTATTCATGTTGGGCTAACTCCGAGTAGGTGGGCTCTGGGAATGCCGCATAGGATATGGCACTTGTGTGACAGAAATATTACAGCGGAATGACAGAATTTGATCTATGTCATTGATGTATTTCGTTTTTTTGGGAAATAAGAAATAAAAAAAGGGTGCCGAAGCACCCTTTTCCTGTGGATCAGGCAAACCGGACTTAGTCGAAGTCAAACGTCCAGCCTTGAGTCCAGTCAGAGGTATCGTCCTTAACCGCACCGATGTAATCGACCTGATCGAAGAAAGAATCTGTCGGGATCGCCGGAGTGCGGGCGTTAATAGCCGTTCCGTTGGTCCAGCCTTCCTTACCGCCAAGGTCTGCAGTGATGTTGGTAACAGTGTTAGCTTGTGCTGCCAGCCATTCGGCTACAGTGAATGTCGGGTTTGTAGTACCAGACAGAGTAGCAGTTGCTGCGGCACAGGAAGGTGTTACCAGGCTGTTTTCGAGGATCAGCGTACCGTTCAGCGCCGAAGCACTGGCACCTGACTGACTGAAAGTCTCGTCGTTAGCCATTACGATACAACCTTCGGTGGACTCGATAGTGCCACCGATAACGAAGTTAACCATCTGACCACCGGTACCGGCTTTCAGCTCAAGCGCGTGACCACCAGATTTCTGGCCAGTGCTGTTCTTACAGGTCAGGTTGGAAATCGTTGGGTTTGAACGGGGAGTTGCAACCGGGTTACCACCGAGGTTATCCGCTTCGATGCAGTTGTCACCGGAAGTGGTTTGCTCGATCAGGACGTGCTGCAGCTTACCAGTCCAGCCGTGAGTCCAGTCCAGAGCGTCATCGTCAGCGCCAGATACATAGACGTGCTTCGCGTTAACGGTACCACCGTAGAATTCGATGCCGTCGTCCGCACCGTTATGGCTGTGAACGTAGTCGATAATCGTGCCGCTACCCACGCCCTGCAGGGAGATGGTGTTCAGCTCGTCGTCCTGGGTAATTGGGAAACCAGCGTAGCGAATCTGAACGTAAGTCAGTGAACCGCTGCTGTCTGCATCGTTTGGTGTTGTACCACCGCCGTATTGACCAGTTGAACCCTCACCATCGTCGAAGCCGCTGGCAGTATTCATGGTGGCAGAACCAGAGATAGTCAGGCCGCCCCACAGGCCGCGAGCGTTCAACACGTCCAGCGTGCCATTGTCCTGGCTGGAAGTCATGATGATTGGCGCGGCTGCGGAACCATTGGCGTAGATCTTGCCGCCACGGGTGATTACCAATGCAGACTGGTTGCCTTCAGAGATGATCCTGGTGCCGGGATCGATAGTCAGGGACACTTTATCGCTGTCCGCAGGCGCTACCAGGGAGTTATCACCGACGAACACAGTGCCGCTGAAAAAGTAGGCATTGTTGGCGGTCAGGTGCATGTCAGTCAGGATTGGATCACCTGTTGGAATATTGCAAACAGGAAGACCTTCGAAAGTTGCAGCGTTAGCTGTTGTGCCAGTTGGGCAACCAGAAGGAGCGGCAGCAATAGAAGCTGAGATAGGCGCCGCAGTGTAAGTGATGTTGCTTATGTCGCCACCCGTGTAGTAACCCACGAACGCGCTTACAGTCGCACCGGCCAGGTTTGCCTGGGAGCCAATCAGGTCATTTACGATGGTCACGCTTTCTGAAGCGGACAACGCCTTGGTGGAGTAAGCCTGCACGTTGGCCAGGTCCAGGGGAACCCAGATGCCGCCGGATAGCAGGTTGAATTGGCCAACGCCTTGTACGTCCAGTACAGCTACCAGGGAGCCCATCTGACCAACGTCGGAGCTGGCAGGATTGATTGTAGCTACGATATCGAAGGCATTACCCGCTGGCACTTCAGTCTGGAAGCTTGCTCCGCCGTTGAGGGTGGCGCCGCCAGTGAAGGAAGCTCCGGTCTTGGGACCAGTAGCTGTCAGCGAGGGTTGATCAGCTGCCTGGGCTGCCATGGCGGCAACGCCAAATGCTACGCCAGTAGCCAGTGCGCTGATTTTTGCTTTATTGAATTTCATGTCGACTCCTTGGTAATTGATCTAGCCTGAAAATATGTACCTATAGGTCGGGCCATAATAGGAGTGAGATATTTCAGAACTGCTACGGAAACATTGCAGTTATGTGACAATGCATCAAACCCCATACGAAGTGTGTGCCATTTACTGCAGGATGGGTTTGAATAGCAGCAAACGCGACCTCGCAAGGCAGTCTGCTGCTTGCAACCGTGCCGTTGTCAAAATGCGGGCAATCATTGGTCGCCGCATCTGAATAGGCACAACGTGGTTGATGCCATTACTCAATACCAGGCCCTGATACATGCAAAACGACAACAGCTATGACCAGATACGAGTTGAAGCCCAGCCAATCGGCTTGTTCGAGACTCCCCTCGCCTATTGCGCCCTGAAAAACGGGGAAGAACTGATGAGCGAGTTGGAGGTAGTTATCCGCAAGAAGAAAGCAGAGGATGACGGCCTGTCACGCTCCAATATCGGTGGCTGGCACTCGGACACCGACATGCTGAACTGGGGTGGTAACGCGGCTCGCAAGCTGGCTGAAACGGCGGTGAATATTGCCAAGCGCATGAGTTACTTTCATGAAAAGGACAAGAATGCATTGAACTGGAGCGTGCGCATGTGGGCCAACGTCACGCCGCAAGGCGGACTCAATCATCTGCACAGCCATCCCGGCAACCTGTGGGCGGCCGTGCTCTATCTCGATATGGGTAACAGTGAAGGGCAACCAGAGGACGAGGTGGGCGGACGTTTCTATCTCGAGGACCCCCGCTTCCCCATGGCAGCCATGCGGGATACCAGTTTTCGCCTCATCGGCCAAAACAATGCACCGCAACAATACGAGACTGAAATGCGCCTGCAACGAGGCAACCTGGTGGTCTTCCCCGCCTGGGCACGGCATGGTGTTCGGGTCTACAAAGGCGAGAGGGAGCGCATCTCTATCGCCATGAATATCGATGCGCAAAGCCCAGCCTGACCCGGAGGTCAGGCATTGTAGGGATATTGCAGGCTAGACGCCCAGGCTAGTGGCGCGGCGGAAGCGATAGCGCAGAATAGGATTAAGCAGACGCGCAAGACCGCTAGTGAATGTCAGCGGACTATCCAGCACAGCGAAGCAGAGACAACCCTCTTCACTGACTGGCTGATGTGTATGCTCCGGCGTTCTCACCACGAAATCTGACTCACGATACATGCCGGAATCATCGGAAAAACTACCGTCAAGCACCAGCGTAACCTCATTGCCCTGATGCTTGTGCACGGGTACCTGGCTGCCTGGCTTCATGTAGAGAAAGTCGCACTGGGTCTTGTCATCGAGAATGACTGACGCCTGGTTAATGCCATTAGACAGCTTCTTCCAGACCAGGCCTTCTGAGGCCACCTTGGCCAGAACCCGGGGCAGCCGTACGCTGTGATCCAGCATATGAATCTCTTCCACCGCCGAAGCCCGTTCCGGCATTTCCTGCACCTGGGGCTGGGACGTAATACGCTCGATGAGAGCAGCCACTTCAGGCGCAATGGCAGGCTGTTGCTCATCTTCCTGCATCCAGTGTTCGCTGGCGGTATCTTCAATATTGCGGCGGCGCGCCTGGCAAGCCTCGCACAATTCCATATGGGCGGAGATCACCACGTTCATGCCCACGGAAAGCGTTCCCTGGACATAACCCTCAAGCAATTCTTCATCGGGGTGAAAAGTCACTTTGCTATTCATTGTCTTCAGTACCAATCATTTGTCGAAGTTTACCCATGCCGAGACGCAGGCGTGATTTCAAAGTCCCCAGGGGGATATCGAGGGTCGCTGCAGCTTCCTCATGGGTCTGGTCGTGTATGTAAATCTGTTCAATCACTGCCCGCTGGGCATCGGGCAGGCGCTCGTAATAGCTTTCTATATTCGCTATCTCTACTTCCATTGTCCCTTGCTCGGCATGGGAGAGTTGTAAATCCCCCTCCCCATCCTGTGGCCAGATATCGTCTGCGCTCACCGTAGAGGGCTGCCGCTTGATCTTACGCATAATGTCGAAACAGCGATTACGGGTAAGGGTAAAAATCCAGCTCTGGGCAGTGCCCCTATCCAGATCGTACAGGGGAGCCTTCTGCCAGACGGTCAGCATGGCTTCCTGAACCAGGTCATTAGCCAACTGCTCGTTACGGGTCAGCTTCATGCCCAATGCGAAAATCTTGTTGGAAAAGCGGGTAAACAGCTGGTTAAACGCGGCCGTATCCTGGCTGTTGCCAACGGCAATCAGCAGCGCTTCATCGCTGCCGCCTTCAAGGCGCGCCGACGACATTTCTCTACGGCTGTCAGTAGCCGTTGCTGCTGTCATCGGGGCGTTCATCGAAGATTCCTTTACCGGGCTTTTTTGTGACCCTTGCGTTTTTCCCAAAGCTGACCCCATTCCAAAGCCGTGTAGTGCGGGATTCAGGGTGCTCATGAACCAGTCTACGCACGATCCAGTCTGTTGGATCACACCCCGCCCTTGTGTTTTTAGTGATCCAAACAGTACCAGATGCCGTAGCTAGTGGGAATTCATCCACTTATAACGAAAAACCGCAATGTCCGCAGCCACCGAACTGAAAAGCGCCCAGGATCTGACCAGTGCCGAATACCTGGCCGAGCGCGTCAAAGAGGCCTACAAGTCGTTCAGCAGCGACCGGCTGGCCGAGCTGCAGTCCCTGTACTCCAGCGATGTCTATTTCGAAGATCCATCCAATGCCGTGCAAGGAAAAACTGCCCTGGTTGAATACTTCTCACGCATGAGCCAAAACCTGGACCGTTGCGAATTCCGGTTTCACTCCAGCATCACCAATGGCACGGATATTTTCCTGTCCTGGACCATGTTCCTGAATCACCCCAGGCTCAACCATGGCGACCCCGTCCGGGTGGAAGGTGCCAGTTACCTGCGTACACGGAATGGCAAAATCTACTACCACCGGGACTACTTCGACATGGGCGCCATGCTGTACGAGAATATCCCCCTGCTCGGACGCGTAATACGAAGCGTTAAACAGCGACTGGGACACTAGCGCTTGAAGAACTCACAGTCCCTGGTACCAGCGGGGTATTCCTGATGTCATCGCAACGAATCGCTATCGTCGGTAGTGGTATTTCCGGCCTGACTTCCGCCTACCTGTTAAGTCGCCAACACGACATCACCCTGTTTGAAGCCAACGACTACATCGGCGGACATACTCATACCGTCTCGGTGTCACCTGGCGAGCAAGCATTTGCTATCGATACGGGTTTTATCGTGTGCAACGATCGCAACTATCCCAACTTCCTGCAATTTATGGAGAAGCTGGATGTCGGCCTGCAGCCTACCGAAATGAGCTTCAGCGTGCGTAACGATGCCGAGAATCTGGAATACAACGGGCACAACCTGAACACGTTGTTTGCCCAGCGTCGTAATCTCTTGCGACCGCGCTTCATCAAACTGGTGCAGGAGATCTTGCGCTTCAATGATGCAGCGAGGGCTGCTCTGGATTCAGGGGACGTGAAAGACGCGACCCTGGATGAGTTTATTGGGCGCCATGGACTGAGCCAGTCGCTGGCGAATAATTATCTGCTGCCCATGGTTGCCGCGATCTGGTCCTGCAGCATTCGCCAGGCAGGTGCATTCCCTCTGCAATTCTTCCTGCGCTTTTTCATGAATCACGGATTGCTGGATATCAAGAACCGTCCGCAGTGGTATGTGCTCAAAGGCGGTTCCCACGCCTATATCAAACCCATGACTCGAGCATTCAACGACCGTATCCGGCTCAACTCACCCGTTGAGTCAGTGACCCGCTACAGCAACCATGTGGAGTTGCAAGTAGGCGGCAAGTCCGAAACCTTTGACCAGGTCGTACTTGCCTG
This sequence comes from uncultured Pseudohongiella sp., assembly GCA_965227635.1. Taxonomy (GTDB): domain Bacteria; phylum Pseudomonadota; class Gammaproteobacteria; order Pseudomonadales; family Pseudohongiellaceae; genus UBA9145. Next base: position 800,195 of record OZ245763.1, read on the forward strand.
CCACAGCGACCAGGCGCTTGCGATGCTCAGAGACCCGAATACCGAGGAACAGGAAATCCTCGGCGCCATGGCCTATCAGGAGAACGATGTCATTCTGCATCGCGACACCCGCTTGATGCCAAAAAGGCAACGCGCCTGGGCGAGCTGGAATTTCCTCGCAGGATCCAGCGCCGACGACCAGCCACCATTGGTGAGTTACTGCATGAACATACTGCAGGGGATAGATAGCCGGGAGAATTTTATCGTGTCTCTCAATGCGCGAAACAAGATCGACCCGGAAAAGATCCTTGGTGAATACCGCTACGATCATCCCGTGTATTCAACCGAATCCATAGAAGCGCAGGGCCGGCGTGATTCGATCTGCGGCAAAAACCGAACCCACTACTGTGGCGCTTACTGGTACAACGGCTTCCACGAAGATGGCGTCAAGAGTGCTCTGGACGTGGGTGCACGTTTTGGGGAAAGCCTGTGAAAGAGGCTGAGGAATTTGAGAGCGGAATCTATCAGGGCATAGTCAGGCATCGACGGTTTTCGCCCAGACGTCATGAATTTGAGTACTCCCTTTTCATGTTCCTGTTGAAGGTGGATGAGATACCTACCCTCCTGCAGCAATTCTGGCAATTAGGTTCCCGCGTCTGGCATTGGGCCAGGTTTCGTCGTGCTGACTACATTGGCGATGCTGCCGAGCCTATTACCGATGCAGTCAAGGCCAGAATGGCTGATCTCTCCAACAAGGACGCTGGCGAATTCGAAGGCGAGGTTTTTCTGCTGACTCACCTGCGCTACTTCGGTATCTACTTCAGCCCGTTGAATCTTTATTACTTGCGCCAGCAAGGCCAGTTTACTTACATGCTGGCAGAGGTCAGCAACACTCCCTGGAATGAACGCCACTACTATCTACTGGATCTGAACGATCTGCAGCCCCATGCCAAGCAGTTCCATGTTTCGCCATTCAATCCTATGACACAGCAATATCGATGGCGTGTTACTCCACCGGGTTCTGGTAGTGAGCGCTGTTCTGTGCACATCGAATGCACTACCGATGGACATACTGATAAAGCATTTGACGCCACACTCAGCTTGCAACGAAAAGTGCTAAACCAAACGGAATTACGCCGCGTACTACTTAAGGCGCCAGTGCAGACACTCAGTGTCCTCTGCGGAATATACGGCCAGGCGTTGATGCTGTTTCTGAAACGACTCCCAATTTACAAACATCCGGACAAACCCGAAGTTCCCAGCAAGGAAGGTGTGGTATGAACCAGAAAGACTTGAGCCTGAACAGCTCCCAGCAATTGCGTGAAGCAGATTCATCGCGCGTTACGGACGTTTTGCGCAAGTTGCTTATTCAGGTGCTCGAACATGCGAGTGACGGCCATTTCCTGCTGAAAGAAAACGACAGGGTCATCGCGGAAGTCGGCAACAGGAATGACCCCCTGCAGGCAGAAGTCAATATTCTCAACGCGAAGGTCTATGCCCGCGCCCTGCTTGGTGGTAATACCGCTGCGGGTGAAGCCTTTGTAGACGGCTGGTGGACATCCCCGGACATCACCAGCGTGACCCGTTTCTTTGCCCGCAACCTCGGCATGATGGACTACTGGGGTAGCCGCTTTGGCTGGCTGTTAAAACCCGTTTCCATCGCCCGATCACTGCTACGCGCCAATTCCACGAAGCAAGCCAAACGTAACATCCTTGCCCATTACGACCTTGGTAATGAGCTCTACGAAGCTTTCCTCGATAAGCGCATGCAATATTCTTCTGCGATCTACGAGACCGTCGACCACGGCCTGGAAGCAGCACAGGAAGCAAAGCTGCGACGGCTCTGTGAACAGCTTGAGCTTAATGACGATGATCATCTCCTGGAAGTCGGTTCGGGCTGGGGAGGTCTTGCGATTTTCGCGGCCAGCAACTACGGCTGCAAGGTAACCACAACCACTATCTCCGATGCGCAGTATTCCCATGCCAGCGCCGCCATCGCGGAAGCAGGCCTCGAAGACAGGATCGAATTGCTCAACCAGGACTACCGCTTGCTGGAAGGCAAGTACGAGAAGATCGTTTCGGTAGAGATGATAGAGGCCGTGGGCAAACGCTACCTGCCCGGATTCTTTCGCAAGCTTGATACCTTGTTAAAGCCCGGAGGCAAGCTCATGCTGCAAGCCATCACCATCGCCGATCAGCGATTTGCCAGCTACAGCCGTTCTGAAGACTTTATTCAAAAGCACATTTTTCCGGGCGGCTTTCTACCCTCTCTCTCGATGATGACCGATTTGCTGGCGAAACAAACCGACATGGTGGTGCGAGATGTGAAAGACATCGGCATCGACTATGCGCACACTCTCGCCGCATGGCGCGAAAACTTCCAGCAACAGAAAACCGAACTGGCCAGCAAAGGCTACGACGAGAAATTCGCCAACCTGTGGGTCTACTACCTGGGTTACTGCGAAGGCGGTTTTCTCGAACGGCGCATCAGCACGGTACAGCTACTCGCCAGCAAGTCACCTCACCGCGTTTAAGCTACAGGCAGGCCCTACCGATTCAGGTAGATTGGGGACCGGATTAAGCGAGTCGGTTCCGTTTCGATTCGGCAGGTGCCGCAGAGTCGCAACAGAGTCATTCAGAGGTTCCCTAGGCGATGATGCCCGGCAACAAGGACTTCCCGAACCGCTCGTCATAGGTAAAAGGGAAGTCACAGGATTCCCACATAGTAGCGGCCAGTTCCTGCAAGCTCTGTTGGCGTCCCGTCTTTAGCCAGTTGGCAATGCCAGCGGCAACATCCGGATACAGAATCCGTTCATGGCCAGGCAATTCCAGCCACTTCTCGAGAATACTGTGATCCAGAGTCTCAATGACTGTTCCGCGGTTTAGTGACTGCAGCGCCAATGCATTACAGAGTTGTTCGTACTGGCCCAGCAAGGGTTTGATCAACACCTTCTTGCCAAGCGCAAGGCACTCGCTGGAAAGTTCGAATCCAGCATTGCTGATTACTCCGAAACAATCCAGCAGGTCACGGTGGAATTCTGTATGCGACAAGGGCTTGATGCAGATATGACCCAGCTGGGTTTCCTTCTCTACCTTGGCATACACAAGAAAATTGTAGTTATCGAAAGGTTTGAGAAATTCCACGACATCATCGATCGCCTCAAAACCCATGTAGACCAGAATCTTGTTGCCTACCACTTGTCCCGGTCTCATTGGTTCGATTAACGGTGGCAATATGGGTTGGTTAAAGTGATGCCAGTGCAGTCCCAAACGCATATCCGTAGGCGCGAAGGTGCGCAGGACCGCCCGCGAACCCAGGTAACCTCGGACTTTAGGTACGTCATAGTCGAAAGCTTTCTGGTGGCTAATGCCGATGGATGGCGTACCCTGAATTTTCGCGGCCCAGGCCGATAGGGGCTCGAAATCCGAAATCACGAGATCATAATCACGGGCGTCCAGTCTTTTCAGATCCCCCGCGAACTCGAATATATTGTTGCGGGTCATGGTCTGCAGATGCTTGAGCTTGCCCCGCTCCACAATCAGGGACAGACCCCTGTAGCAATCAAACCCTTCGAACAGTTCCATGTGGAAGTAGTCTTCACGGGGCCGGCCGGTAAGCACGAAGTCCATTTCGATGCCGGCATTGCGCATGGCCGGCACCAGGGCACGCGCCCGCGCAAGGTGGCCATTACCCGTTCCTTGAATACCGTAGAGAACTTTCATCAGGTGGTTTTCACAGCAATGCTGTATTTACAGAATATATACGAGCGAGACAAACACTGAACAGGATCCCAGCAACGCGCCAGCCAGAATATCGCTGGGATAGTGCACACCAAGCACAACGCGGGACATACCGATCAACGAAGCCCAGCAATAGGCAATCGCAGAATACTCGACATAAAAGTGACTGATCAATCCTGCCATGAGAAAGGCAGCCGCCGTATGACCAGATGGCATGGAAAACTTGTCGCTTGGCTGGATGGAGATATGACAGTCGCTCAATTGAACGAACGGTCGGTCTCTTTTTATGAGCGCCTTCAGCAACATGAAACAGGGAAGCTCAATAAGGAACGCCAGGAGTCCCACTTTTATAAAATCCAGGTAGGCAGCTGATGCTTGTAGATACACCAGGCTGGCGATCGCCACATACAAGTGTCCGTCTCCACTGTGTGAGATCCAGCGATTCAGTCTAATGAAGAGGGATTTGTGCTGTAGCTTGTTCAGCCAAAGGTAGGTGTGAATGTCGAGGTTTAGCAACCCGGTAATCACATCGAATCTCCCTGATGGTCTTCGATGGATATACCTTAAATGTGCTATGTGTCACTTTGGTTAAAGAAAAATTAAATTTTCTTTACATTGCAAGCATCACACCGTCAGTATTTTGACAGCGGAAGTGATGCAAACCTGCTTCAAGCAATTCAGCCTATTAAATACGGGCGAAGCGCCTCAAAACGATAATCAATTTCGGCTGCCTGTTGCGGGCTAAAGCTGTATTCACCGCGCCTGGATTTGGTTGTTTTAAAGATGCCGCGTTTCTGCATCACATACAGGCGAACGCCGGGAATCAGGTTGTCCAGATTCTGAATCAGCAACAACTTCGAATAACAATCGCGAAGCGCATTCTCGTCGCCCGCCTGATAGAGCTCCCACATCTTCGCGTAAACATCAGCATACATGGCACCTCCCGTCATCACGCCATCGGTGCCTATGCGCATCTCGTACAACCAACCACGGCCGAGGGTTGCACCGAAAATACTCTTGATGGGGTCAGGTTGAAATTCCTGCAAGGCCAACATGCGGTCATGCACCTGCCCATACTCTTCCTTTATATAACCGCACTGGGGAAATTCCCTCGCCAGGGCAACCAGAAAATCGATAGTCAACTCTATGTCGGGGCCACCACTGGTCTGAACGAAGACTGGGCGGTTGGTGATGTCGCATAGCGCAGCATAGTAATCGCGAATATCCGAGAGCGTATTCGCCGTGGTGGGGGGAATGGCTATCATGCCATCGGGCTCAAGACTTTCAGCAACGCGAGCATAGTCCAGCATACCTTCGGTGTCCTCTGCCTGCACACCCAGCACGAGGGCCATGCCCCTGTTCCGGTTCGCTTCAGCAAGCACTTCGAATCCCCGTATTCTCTCTTCACGACTCAGGTATCGTTGCTCGCTGGAATTCTGTGGCCATACCAGACCCTGCACACCGGCCCGGTGGCAGAACGCAACTTCCCTCGCCAGATCCTCGTAGTCCACCTCTCCGCTCTCATCATAGGGAGTGGTGAGGATCATCAAAGCTCCGCGCATTTTGTTCTCTTCCAGAGCGAACAGTTCGCTGCGTGGCGCGAGGGTGAGTGTCGCAGCAGTTCCTAACAGTTGTCTTCTGGTGATTTTGCTTATTGTTGTCATACCTTGCTCCGCTCGTTAGCATTTGATCTGTACGCTGTTCACCGGCTCCCTGGCAGTTTCCTCTCCGGTCTTTTTTACCCGCTTTCGGCCCAAACAGCAATTTTCTCCGGCCAGCATAATGAAATCGCCAAAGCTTACCCACGCAGGCAAAATTTCGATAGAATCCCTAAAAACACCAAGAATGGAGGGTCCCATGACCGAGCCGTCCCAACTTCGCCTCACCCCGACTTTCAAGTCATCCCGGCGACTGGCAGTAACCTCTCTTTGCGCCACCACCCTGCTGTTAGCAGGCTGCGGCGACAATCCAACGGATACTGCAAGCGGTTCAGAGGCCCCGGCCGCCGAGCCAATGACCCAGACGGTGACCACCAACCCGGCTGCAAACCAGGCCCAGGAGGGTGAATGGCAAGCCTATGGTGCAACTATCGGCAGCACCAAGTACACACCACTGGACCAAATCAACGCCGACAATGTCGATCAAATGGAAATCGTCTGGCGCAGGCCGGCTGTAGACCAGTACTACCTCGACATGAATCCTCAACAGCGCTATTCCACCAGTTGGAATGGCACACCCGTGGTTCGCAATGGGGTCGCCTACGTCACCAACGGTATCGGCCTGGTAGAGGCGTTCAATCCGGGAACCGGCGAGACCTTGTGGGTGCAGGAGCCGCCGGGTGGCGCAGAAGGGCTACCGGGTGCACCGACGCGCGGCGTGGCTTACTGGAGTGACGGTACCGAGGCACGCATATTCGTCCAGCGAGGAACCTGGCTCTATGCACTGGATGCCGCGACCGGGGAAACGATTGCAGGCTTTGGCGACGGCGGTCGTGCAGATTTGCAACTTATACCGGAAAACTTCGAGCGTTTCCGCTGGGGCGGCGTCCCCATGGTGGTTCGTGATGTCGTGGTAATCGGTCAAGCCATGACCGACAACTTCTCCAACAAGGAAGCACCGCGGGGCGATGTACATGCATTCGACGTGCGTACTGGGGAGTTACGTTGGACGTTCAACACCATACCCCAGGAAGGACAGGTTGGCACCGATACCTGGCAGGATCGTTCCTGGTCCTACACCGGCCATGCACCAGTGTGGGCACTGTTCAGTGCCGACGAGGAACTCGGCATGGTGTATATGCCTATCTCCTCTTCTACCAATGATATGTATGGCGGTCACCGCATCGGAGACAACCTGTTCAGCCAGAGCCTGGTAGCTGTGGATGCGGAGACCGGCGAGAGAGTTTGGCACTACCAGACTGTGCACCACGGTCTATGGGACTACGATCCACCCGCAGCGCCTGTGCTCATGGACATCACCGTTAACGGCGAGGAAATCAAGGCTATCGCACAGATCACGAAACAGGCTTTTGTGTTTGTGTTCGACAGGGAAACCGGTGAGCCGGTATGGGATATCGAAGAACGTCCCGTACCTCAGTCCGACGTGCCGGGTGAAGTGACTTCTCCTACCCAGCCCTTCCCAACCCGGCCAGCACCCTTTGATCGCCAGGGCGCCACGGAAGATAACCTGATCGATTTCACCCCCGAACTGCGTGCCGAGGCTTTGGAAATCGTCAGTAACTATGTGATGGGGCCATTGTTCACACCACCGACTATCAGTACAGAAGATGGGACACAAGGCACTATCCAGCTGCCTGGTTCACAGGGTGGCGGCGACGTGCAAGGCGCCGCGTTCGATCCGGATACGGGCTATCTCTATATTCCATCGATCACGTCTGCCTTCATCGCGGACTTGCTGCCGGGCGATCCGGAAGTGACTAACCTGGCCTATACCAAAGGCTCCCGACGCTGGATTGCGGGCCCACAGGGACTGCCATTGTTCAAGCCTCCCTATGGCCGCATCACAGCGATCGATATGAATACCGGCGAGCATGTATGGATGGTACCCAACGGTTGGGGACCTGTAGACAACCCGGCTATCGCTCACCTCGAACTGGGTAAGCTGGGAGTTCCAGGACGGCCGTCGCCACTACTCACAGGGTCGCTATTGTTTCTCGGTGAAGGGTTGACTGGACAGCGGCCCGGCGGACGCATCCCGCCTGATATGCCAATCGAGATCGCGACCAACAGCGGCGGTCCGAATTTCCGGGCTTATGACAAACAGACTGGTGACGTAATCTGGGAGATGGAACTGGAGGCTGGCACTACCAATGCTCCTGTCAGTTACCTGTATGAAGGCAAGCAGTACATTCTGGTGGCGATCGGCGATCGTGATCATTCACCAGAGCTGCTGGCATTTACCCTGCCGGATTAGATTTATTTCGGTGTGGACTGGATTGTGACTGTGATTGTGAGTGAGGGGCTACCGGGACGTTGTCGGTAAGCCCTGTTACTTTACACACTCGTAGACGAATGCGGGTGGCATATTGCGAAGCGTGAACCGCAGTTTCACATCACGGAAGAAAGGCTTCATGTCGCCGTAGTTAGCCAGGCTGTACTGGTACTGCAGGAAGCGACCCCCTTCACAGAGATTCTCACCAACCGTCGTGAGGATATCCTGCACCACCTGATCATCGATCAAGGCCAGAGGCAGACTCGAAACCACGTGATCGACTGTCAGTATGCCCAACTCATCCAGAATTTTCCTGATGGACGACGCACAGGCATTGTAGACATGCAATCGAGGATCGTTGAGGTATCGGAGACGTTCGGCGAATTCGCTATCCAGCTCCAGGCTAATGAGTTTACACTCCGGGTGCATGCGCTCAAGAATGACTTCCGTCACGCATCCGTTGCCTGGGCCAAGCTCGACGATGCAACGCGCGGATTCGAAATCCACAGACTTGAGCAATCGGTTGATCAGATTGGGCGAACTGGGCGTGATAGTACCGGTAGTTCGTATATTCCTGATGAGACGCAGCGTATCGCTGTTCTGCAACCTGGCTGTTAGATCCTTAACCATTCACCAATTTCCGTACCCAGGTAGACATAGATAGTCACCAGGGGAATTTCACCAATAACTACCGCTGTTACCAGTTTTTTATAGGTTATTTTTACCAGGCCCGCCACATAGCAAATTGCGTCCGTGGGAACCAGGGGAAAAAACGACCATCCGGCGATAATCCAGAACGCATAGGGGCCATGTAATTTGTCTTTCAGCCAGCTAATTTTGTCTGGATAGCGCTCCTCCAGGAACTCGTCGTAACTCCCAAAGGACGGGAAACTGTATACCAGGTATGCACCTGCCGCAATACCGGCAAAAGAGATCAACATCACGACTACCGGCATGTCCGGGAAGCTGATACCCCCAGCGAGCACAAATGGAGTGCACGGAATCATCAGCAAGCCGCGGGTCAGTGATAGCACTATATAGACTACCAGGGCCAGGGCGCCCAGGCCGTTCAGGAAACCCGAGATGGATTCTCTGGTGACCCAATCAGGAAAGAGCAATAGAAGCCCGGCACAGAAAAGTACCAAGGCTATCCAGAGGGTATTTATGTGCTGTAGAAAAAGTGCCCGCAAAACAATCATTCCAACGAGTGAAAGCTACCCCACTCCAACGATTTCTGGACCCGACCCGGGTGCGCCTGCACATTCTGCCTATCAATTATCCCTTTAGCGACTTTTTCTGACGGAAATAAAAAAGGTTCATCGCGCTTTTCCGGGAACTGTTGGCAGGCTCTGATTCTGCCATCTGTTTAGTTGGGCCTTCTTTGAACTGTTGCCGTGCCGGACAGAAGGGGCTTGTCGCTAACGCTCTGCGCCCGTTGGGGAGCCTCTGATCAATTATGCTCCTCCTCTGCAACAAGACCGCCCATCGGGTCTTCCAGCCGAGCCCGCTCTCCGCGTTGCCGGTTTTCGACAGGCCGACGCATGCCTTCAAACCGGCGCCTTGATAGCGGGCTCGGCTGAAAGCCAGAGAAGAAACATAATCAATCAGAGACTCCCAGGTTCCTTCACTCCGAAAAAAGCCCTACGGTCTTTTTTCTCCGTTCAGCGCTATCGCTAAATTGTTGGCCACAAGCCCCTTCTGTCCGGCACTCTGAGCGCTGCCAGGCGCTACGATACTTTGTGGTTACATTTGTTTCCCTTCGATAGAGAACAAGGTCTGGGGAGGAGTACTCCGATATCTCGGGTATCACAGCACAAGCGGCTGCGAGGAGGCACTCTCCTAATTGGCCATGCATACTTAATAGATGCGATTCCCCGCTTATCCGCGATAAACAAAAAAAGGCCACGAGATCAAGTGGCCTTTCTCATGGGTCCAGACTGGATGTTATGAGCCGCGAGGATCATCATCGTCGTCGCCAGGAAGGTTGATACATACCAAAACACGCATACCCCCGCATCTTCCAAAGCCCTCACGAAACTGGTAGAGCTGGTTACTGCGCCATCAATTCCTCATAGATAATTGGCAATAGGTCAGGGGGTCCCCAGTTGGTGTTTCCCAGCCAGCGCTCGTCAAGATCTCGGGTTAAATCAGCCGCCAGTATTGCATCCAGGCTATCGCCCCTGGCTATGGCTGTGGCGACCAGGTCGCGCAATGCGAACAGCATATCCTGATACTCCAGCATACCTGCACGGTCAGTGTAACCTTGACCATGACCAGGAATGACCTTCGTGTCAGGGCCGGCCATACCAATCGCCAGCCCCATGGCCTCAATCATGCCGAGAAAACTGCCACCATTATAACGGTCCACTATGGGATACATATTCGTGCGAAATACATCGCCCAGATGCAAGACGTCAGACCCCATGAAATACACAAAGCTATCACCGCCGGTATGGGCGGGTGGCGCTTTGAATACCCTGACCTCTTCACCATTCAGGTGAAACGAGATTGCCTGGCTATAGCTCAACACAGGTAGCGCATTGCCCGGAGGTTGGGGAAAAAAAGTACCCCCATTACGAGGAATACGAAGCTCATCCAGCATCTGTAGTCGCACTGTATCGTGGGCCACGATCGTCACACCGTAGTCCGCCAACAGGCTGTTGCCTCCAATATGATCGGGATGGACATGGGTATTAATGACGAATTGGATCTCTCGGTCACTCATCGCACCCACTTCCTCCAATAGCTGAGGCACCGCGGGTTGGAAATGAGAGTCCACTAACAGCACAGCATCCTCACCGACGAACACGCCCACATTGCCATTGGTGTTGATTGGCTCCAGCATGTGAACATTGCCCTGAACATGGTAGGGAGTGAAGGTCCAGTTTGCTGCATTTTGTGCATTCGCTGAGACATGCCATAGCAAGGCCAACACCATACTCTTCAACACACAAAGCGGGATCTTTTTAGTCACAACCACCCCCATCACCATCGCTATCGAAAAAACCAAAAAAGCCGCCGCTGTTGGGGCTCGAAATGCCTGTTTTTCCTGTGCGACCTGCCACCCACAGAGCAAGCCCGCAAAGCAGTATAAAATCTACAATTGGCAGGAACACAGATCGGAAGCCACTCTCAGACTCGAGATCCGTAAAGTAAAAAGAGGCGCTAAAACACAAGAAGAGAATTACCAGGGACTTCATTTCATAAGCTCCTGTCGAGGCGCAATACCGGGCCTCGATTGCGGGACAAGCGCTCACTCTAGCACCGGGACGCACATGATCCAATAGGGGAAGAAGGGTTGCTGTTCGCGGTGGCTCAATCCCTGCTAACCTGGACGCGCAAACCCCAATAGCCTGTGTTCCAAGCCCGCAATAGATGGGCTACACTGCTTCCATGCTGCATCACCGATTCATAGACCAGGCCCGCAAGCAGGCCGACAAGATCGCCATCCGGGACAAGGCGACTGGCAACGATCTCCCCTACTCACGAGCGCTAGTGGCATCGCTTATCCTGGCGCGCCGGTTACGCAAGCTGGAACGAGGACGTATCGGCATCATGTTGCCCACTTCCGCCGGGGGTGCCCTGGCAGTGGTCGCTTCACTGTTAGGCGGTCTGACGCCTGTGATGATCAATTATTCCACGGGTGCTGCCAAGAATTGCCGTTATGCGCAGAAGCAATGCGATTTTAAAGTCATCGTAACTGCTCGCCCCCTGCTGGAGAAAACGGGGTGCGAGGAACTGCCGAATATGGTGTTTATCGAAGACATCCTGGCATCTCTGGGTGGCTTCGAAAAAGGCCTGGCTTTTGTGAAGTCGAAATTACCAGGTGGATTACTCAAAAAGATGTCTGGCCCCGCCGATCCGGAACGGCCCGCAGTCATACTCTTCACCAGCGGCAGTGAAAAAGAACCCAAGGTCGTTCAGCTTAGCCACCGGAACATCCTCTCCAATATCGATTCCTTTTCAGACATGATGGATATCTATGAAATGGACAGGCTGCTCGCGGTGTTGCCCTATTTCCATGTCTTTGGCCTCACAATCAATCTCTGGACGCCCTTGTGTCTTGGCATGACAGCAATCGCCTATGCCAACCCGCTGGAATTCAAGACAGTGGCCAAGATCATTAAGGATGAGAAGCCGCAATTGCTGGTGGGCACGCCACTTTTCCTCGATGGCTATGCACGGCAATCGGAAGCCGGAGATTTTGCCAGCGTCGAGCTGGCGGTGTCCGGAGCGGATAAATGCCCTGAAGCCCTGCGAACCCTCTATCGAGAAAAGCACGGCCTGGAAATTTTCGAAGGTTACGGCACGACCGAGACTTCACCAGTGATTTCGGTAAACCCGCGCGACAGGAATAAGCCGGGCAGCATTGGCGTTGCCATCCCCGGGACTGAGATCAAGATCGTCAATATCGACACCGGCGCGGATTGCGAATCAGGAGAGACCGGCAAGATTCTCGTGAAGGGTGACGGCGTGATGCAGGGCTATCTCAACGATATCGAAGAATCACACCTGCGTATCAAGTCGGGCTGGTATGACACGGGTGACCTGGGCTACCTGGACGAAGACGGCTTCCTCTGGCACAAGGGCCGCCTCAAGCGCTTCGTAAAAATCGGTGGTGAAATGATCTCATTGGTTATGGTGGAAGAAACCCTGAATAGCGTGACACCGGAAGAAGTCGACTGTTGTGCAGTTGAATTGCCAGACGCCAAGCGCGGCTCACGCATTGTGGGCGTGACCAACAAGCCCATCAATCAGCAGGAAGTCAGTAAAAAGCTGGCTGAAGAATTGCCGAACCTGGCCCTGCCGAAGAAGTATGTTGTGGTAGAAGAGTTCCCCTATATGGGCAGTGGCAAGGCGGACTTTCGGTCATTGACCCGAATTGTGCAGAAACAGGAAGAAGCCGGATAGCATGGGCTGGTCCAGCCAGTAGCCGGGCGCCCAATCAAACCAATGCTGTCAGCATAGCCAGCGTCGCATTCAATTCATCTCTAAGCGCGACTGAAAGTTCTGTGTTACTGAGTTGGCTGTCCAGCGCCCGCAGGAACAATTTTGCGTTATGCAGTTCCCGCATGCCCTCTACGCTGGCAAATACTGTGCCCCATTCCTCGCCGTTGCGGCGTAGTTGAAACTGATTCAACCAATCCAGCCATTGCCTTTCGGACAGGAGTTCTCGCTGCAATAATATCGTTGCGACCCGGGCAAGTCTGTCGCCTTCATTAAACTGATAAGCCGCTTCTGGCGTCAGGGCTTTGCTGGATACTGCCGTGAGAATAATTTGTGCCTGTTGGCTATCCAGTGCGGGATGCAGTGCAAACCGCCACATCACATCCGCCAGATGGGCCACGGGATGAACCCAGCCCAACTCACTGTCCAGCCCACGGTAGTCAGACTCGGCGAGCAGCGTCTCCCCTGTTTTTTCCAGCATCGACTGGCGCTGGTCCTGAGACAGGAACTCGTCATTGGCATCGGCTCGCAATATTTCACTCAGGATCAGCGCCGAGAATGAACGCAGCAGGCTCTCGCTACTCTCGAGATTTTCACTTAGCTGTTGTGCCAGAACCGTTTTGGTCTCAAGGCTTAACAAATCGTTGCGCAACCAGTAAGTGTATAGCCCGTATCCGAAGGAATCCCGCAGCTCGCTATTGGTCGAGCCCAGGCAAGGAAAAAGATCATAGGCGAGTGCATCGGCATTAATACGAGGCTCACTCACATTGTTGGCTATCTCCCGCCACCATGCCAGATTGCTCTCGCTGGCGGTGCAATTGGCATCAGGCTGTGCCATTGCCTGTTCTGACAAAAGAAGAATCATCGCCATTGCCACCATAACAAGCTGCTTTCTGCTTGCACTGAACAATAAGCAATCTGTCATCGCGTTACTCAAAGCTTTCATAAAAAGTCATGCACTATCGACGAATAAAGTACAGCAGACCAAGAATCAACCCGCCCAGTAAATACCAGATTAACGTCGGGCCTTCCCCGTCAGACCCTTCCTCAACAACCGAATCGCCGGGACGAGTATAGAGATCAACACCTTCTGTTCTGCCGTGATCGGTGATTCTATCGTAATTTCTGTTCTGCTCCCGGTTGCTGGCCATGGCGTTATCGTAGGTGCTGGTCACCACCCTTCGCACTTCATCGCAGGAATCGCGGAAACCAATAGCACGGACATCTCTGATGATCTTCTCATAGGTGTCCTTGGCATAGCTGCCGTGCTGTCTCTCATGCCTGTCCAGCGCCGCGAACGATTGATTCCACGCGTCCTGCAATTCACTGCTTGCCTGGTTCTGGTCTTCCCATTTCGGCAAGGTATAAGTTATCGTTACATCGATGCTGAAACTGGCAACACTGCAGCGCGAACCTGCTGGAAAAGTAGTAAAGCGATAATTGAAATCGCTGTCGGTGTAGCCAGTAAAGCCGTTCGGCCCTTTGCGACTAATCTCGTTTCCGAGGGCTTGAAGTGAATTTCCGTAGATTGAGTAGTAAACAACGACTTCGTCAATGTCTGCCTGAAGACGTACGGGCGTAATCGCCAGCAACACGAAGACACACAGCGTGGTTCGCCGAGTCAGGCCAAGTATCCTTCCAACAGAATGGGCTGCTGGATTGCTTCGCTCTGCCATTGTCCCTAGTACTCCACGACACCCCGTTGCGTTACGCGCCAGTAGTACCATTTGGCCACTACTTCTTCGGTGCCATCGTCGGTTCTGGCCAGGGTTACGGGGTCTCTGCCAATGACTTCCTGAAATTCGGCCGGATCATGCACGAGCGATGCAGTCATCTCATAGATCTTGCCGTCAATTTTCAATCGCACGCGCGGGTCACGCTCGACATTCGTCCACCACTGTTTGTAGTGGGGAAACTCACGTACCAGCCGGTCATCCCTGGCACTGCCACCGATATAGAGCGAATCACCCCGGGGAGTAGGCAGAATAGTGACCGAGTACGGAATGCCATACCAGGTACGCGTCTCCAACATGATGGTGTTGCCCCGTACCGGATGATCCACTTCATTGACCCAGTCCCAGTTTTCCACGGGCTCCCGCACAACCTCTCCCGTTAACCACAGACCCGGAAGCGTCATGCGACCCCGCTGGGTATATTCTTCTGTCGTGTAGTCCATGTACTCAGGTTCAAGACCGGTCACCCGCAGGGTCATGAGCGTGCCTGACATGAGTACAGCAATGCCTATCAGGACAATTTTGGTTTTTTTCACAGCGATCGCCTCTTTTTATTATTTGCTATCAACAAGCCGAATCGTCTTCACGGGCAAGTGCAGGTTTTCATTATTAACGACCTATGCAGTATCACCTGAACACAAGCTTTCGAACAGCGACCGGTGATTTTCCAGCCCTCGCATGCTGCCTGTGCGTCACAGATCCCTGGTAGCCGCCCCTGATCTGGCCCTAAAACTTCAACCCTGCCGCAACTATTTCCAAGTAATTTCAATAAGATAAAAATTTTTCTGGATTGCGCTTGCGTTTCTGTAATTACTGTATATATTGTTTATATACAGTATGAGAGGCGGCACCTTGCTACTACATATTTCAGAACAATCTTCGGAGACCCTGCAAGAGCAGATTATCGGCCAAATCAGGGCTCGTATCCTGAGTGGCGATCTGGCACCCGACTCCTCGCTTCCTTCAATTCGCTCCCTCGCGAGGGAACTGAAAGTAAGCGTGATCACCGTGCAGCGTGCCTATGACCAGTTACTCAATGAAGAACTGATCTACTCTCGGCGCGGCAAAGGCTTTTTTGTTGCCTCTCTCGAACAGAGCGACAAATCGGCGCTGGCGCAGCAACGCTTCGCGCAACACCTGCGCAGCACCATCGATACTGCAACACGCGATGGACTCTCACAAAGAGAGATCCAGGAGATCTTTGAAAGAGTTCTCCAATCAGGAGATTACAATGTTAGAGATTGAACAGTTAACCAGGCAATACGACAGTTTTTCTTTAGGGCCGGTGAACCTATCGGTGGAGGCAGGTTGCGCGTTAGGTCTGGTCGGCGCTAATGGTGCTGGCAAGACCACTCTCTTTAAGAGCCTGATGGGAACTGTACGTCGCGATGAAGGACTGGTGAAGATAAACGGAGTTGAGACTTCAGCAACCAATGGTCGATGGAAGGAACAGATTGGCTATGTCGGCGACTACCTCCCTTTCTTCGACAACTGGAGTGGACATAGAAACCTGCATACCCTGGCGCGCTTCTACTCAAACTGGTCAGAGCAGCTTGCCCTGAATCTCGCACAGCGCCTGAATCTGGATCTCAATAAAAAAGTTAAACAGTATTCAACGGGCAATCGAACCAAACTGGCAATCGTTGCAGCTTTTTGTCATCGGCCTTCACTAATCCTTCTGGATGAACCGAGCAATGGTCTGGATCCAGTGGCACGGGATACCTTTATGGATATCCTGTATGAGCAGATGGAGTCCGGTGAGACAGCGTTGCTCTACGCGACTCATCATATCTCCGAAATAGAAACTCTTGCTGATCGACTGGTATTCCTGTCAGAGGGACAAGTGCTGCGGGATGAAATCAAAGAAGACCTTAGCGAATCCTGGAAGCGAATTACATTTCGTAGTGAACACTGTCCTGTAGACATTCCCCACGTAGTAAGCCTTAGAAGTGAACATCCCTTTCATGAACTGCTATCAAACAATGGACGCGAATGCGAAGACTTCCTTCGTCAGCAAAATGTGGAAAATCTGGAAACGAGCAATCTGGCCATTGAAAAGATAGCCGTCGAAATCCTGAAAAACCAAACCAGGGCGTTGAATCATGTTTAAACAGCTGATCCTCACCGAGTTAGTATCCAACAGAAACATCCTTTTGATCTCCCTGGCATTGAATCTGGTGCTGTTTATCTTCTTCGGCTTGCGCGATCAGGACGTGTATGACTTTGCAGGAGCGACCATGATTTCGTTCTGGGTCCTGCTGATTGTAGCCGCCTCCACTGCCGGGCATGAGAAGCGAAACAGGCTTTACATGCAATTGCCGGTGACGCCAGCACAGGTTTTTTC
The DNA here is from genome assembly GCA_965227635.1 of uncultured Pseudohongiella sp. Classification (GTDB taxonomy): domain Bacteria; phylum Pseudomonadota; class Gammaproteobacteria; order Pseudomonadales; family Pseudohongiellaceae; genus UBA9145. The sequence goes on from OZ245763.1 coordinate 816,890, forward strand.
AGCAGGCTGGGGCTTTGTGCTTGGCTGGTTTAGCCTACAGATACTGGCCTGGGTACTTTTCGGCATTACCTTTAGCAATGAATTTGCTGCCGCCCAAGTCGGCCAGCTAGTTACCACAGGTCTGGGTGCAGTGATATTTATCGTCATCGTCTCTATTGGAATCGACCTCGGTGTGTTCAGGCCCTTTTATCTGCAATGGATCTACATCCTGCTGATGGCAAGCCTGCTGGGTCTTGCGATCATCTTCGACGTTTCAATTGGAATTCAGGTCACTGGCGAGGAAGGCATGCAGTTCCTGCCAATTTCTCTGTTGGGCAGTCTGCAAATGCAGGTTCAAGTGAGCATCGCCATTGTGATCGCACTCTTGGCAGTAGATTTTCTGGTGTATCGCTATAGCGATAGTTATTTGAACTAGGCCAAATACAGGATCACGTGTACAAATGACAAGCTACCAGCCTATCGACATCCTTCAGCGGAATAAGCTCCGGCGTAGTGTTGCGGCAAACGTCCATCACCTTCGGGCAACGGTTGGCAAATCGGCACCCGGCGGGCACATTGACTGGCGACGGTATCTCCCCTTTTATCGCCGTGGACGGGCGGCCCCTCTCAACATTCGGGTCAGGCTCAGGATTGGAAGCAACCAGCACTTCTGTGTACGGGTGCTTGGGGTCGAAATACACTTCGTCGGCTTTACCCAGCTCTACCATGGAGCCCAGGTACATGACCGCCATTCGGTCACTGACGTAGCGCACCATGGACAGGTCATGGGCAATAAAGAGCAGAGTTAGTCCCATCTTCTCTTTTAGCTCGCCGAGCAGATTGATCACCTGGGCCTGTACCGACACATCGAGCGCTGAAATAGGCTCATCGCAGACTACAAATTCCGGCTCCAGTATAAGTGCCCTGGCAATACCGATACGCTGCCGCTGACCGCCGGAAAACTCATGAGGATAACGTGACATATGGTCGGCATTCAGGCCAACCCGGCGTAGCCACTCGGCTACCTTTTCCTTGATAAGACTGGCGCTGGTTTCGCTATGAAGCTTCAATCCTTCGCCAATAATTTCCCCCACGGTCATACGCGGATTCAGCGAGGAGTAGGGATCCTGGAAGATCATCTGCATATTCATGGCCAGACGCTGAAAATCCTGGGGCGAATACTTTTGAGGCAGGGTTTCACCACGGAACAGCACTTCACCTGAGGTCTTCGGATACAGGCCAAGCAGGGTCTTGCCGAAAGTCGATTTACCGGAACCACTCTCGCCAACCAGACCTACGATCTCTTTCTCTGCAATCGCCAGGGATACCTGATCGACGGCATGCACCCGCTGGTCACGACCGATATCGAAGTAACGAGTGAGTTCTTTTGCTTCAACCAGCGCCATCAGGACTTGTCCTCAAAATACAGCTCGGCGGGACGATTCCCAGCCCCTTCGTGATGCAACCAGCAACGGGCGAAATGTGTTTCGGCCAGGAAGTAATCCTGCGGATGCTGCTTGTCGCAAATGGCCATCGCATAGGGACAGCGTGCGCAATAGCCGCAACCGACCGGGGGTGAGAACAGATCCGGCGGGCTGCCTTCAATCGGTTTCAATTCATGTTGCTTGCTGGGGTCATTGGTAGGCATCGCCTCTTTCAGGCCGACGGTATAGGGGTGCGCAGAACGATAGAACACATCGTCCACACTGCCATGCTCAACCACCTTGCCTGCGTACATCACCGCCACTTCATCGGCCATGCGCGCAACGACTCCCAGATCATGGGTAATGAGGATAATCGCCATGCCGGTTTCTTTTTGCAGGTCCTGCATCAGATCGAGAATCTGCGCCTGGATGGTGACGTCCAGCGCCGTCGTTGGTTCATCGGCTATCAGCACAGCAGGCTTACAGGACAAGGCCATGGCAATCATGGCTCGCTGCAACATCCCGCCGGAAAACTCGAAAGGGTATTGCGCCGCCCGATTCGTTGCTTCGGGAATCTTACTCATCTCCAACAGGCGTATCGCTTCAGCGCGAGCATCCTTATAGCTATAGCCTTTGTGTACTTGCAAAGGCTCCGCTATCTGATCCCCTATTGTCATGGTTGGGTTCAGGGAGGTCATCGGATCCTGGAAGATCATGCCTATCTGGGCACCGCGGATTTCCTTGCCGTTTATCATGTTACGGCCCAGCACTTCGTGGCCTCGCAATCGCGCCGAACCCGAAGTGATACGTCCCGGCGGCATGGGGATCAATCCCATCATGCTTTGCACGGTGACTGACTTGCCGCAGCCCGATTCGCCGACAATGGCGAGAGTCTCCCCATGGTCCACTCTGAAATCCACTCCACGCACGGCCTTCACGACACCGCCATAGGTATCGAACTCCACGGCCAGGTTTTCTACTTCCAACAACTTGGGTGCGGTTTCCGTATTCACAGCGGCCTCACTCATTCGCGATTCCTCATCCGCGCATCCAACGCATCACGCAGCCCGTCTCCCAGCAGATTAAACGCCAGTACTGTCAGGCTGATAAACAACGCAGGAAAGATGAGCTCATGGGGCGTTGTGAGCATGGTCTTGATACCTTCATTGGACATGGAACCCCATGACGGTGTGGGCGGCGCTACGCCCATGCCAATGAAAGAAAGAAATGCTTCCGTGAAAATCGCACTGGGGATGGCGAAAGTTAAGGTGACCAGCACCACACCAAGGGTATTGGGAATCATGTGTCGAAAGACCAGATAGGGTGTCTTGGCGCCGAGCAAGCGTGACGCATCGATATAACCCTGCTCCCGAATCTGCAAAATTTGCCCGCGCACCAGGCGGGCAGTAGCCGGCCACAGTAATACCACCATGGCCACCAGCATGGGAAACACACCACTCTCTCCGGGGCCAATACCAAAGGCGATCTTGAATACGATCATGAATAACAGGAAGGGAAGTGCTACAACAAAATCGGCGAAGCGCATCATCACCTGGTCGACACGTCCGCCAACAAAGCCAGCGATAGAGCCATAGGTTACACCGAAGATAACGAATAGCAACGGAGCACCAATACCGATAAAGAGTGACACCCGCGCCCCTGCCATAAGCCGCGCGAGCATATCCCTGCCCAGATAGTCTGTTCCGAGGGGATGCCATTCCAGCTCGATCTCGTCGCCTACCTGCAGGTTCGTGCTTTCATCGACCAGTCCACGTTCGATGGCTTCGGCGACCGTAGTGACGCGCTGAATCTGTACTTCAAGGGATTCATATTCAGTTGTAGTTTCACCGCGCGGGCCAAGCGCCACAACGGAGTAGAAATAGGAGCCCGGCTGAAGATCCAGCCGGTCCTCGAAATAGAGCGTGTCGTTGTTAAGTATTTCGGCAATGGGAATGCCGTAGGCGTATTCGGCACCGACCGGGAACAGGTTGCGATAGACGCGATGGCCATTGGCACCCGGCAGCACATCCCACTGCAGACGCACCGCTTGTGTAGTGCCGGGCTCTACCAGCCGCAGCCCTTCACCGGGCAGGTTGTCATCGCCGAACCAGGGTTGATAAGGCGCCACTACAACTGCATTGCGATCGGTACCTGGCGGCAGACTGATCTGATCGATGTCCTGGCGGGCAGGGTCCACTGGCCACACTACAGGCCCAAGCAAAGTGAAGGCTAAAAGCCCGATCACGATATACAACGATGCCAGGGCCCGGCGATTCGCTTTCAGGCGAATCCATGCGTCCTGCCAGTATGACAGGGAGGGCCGGGGAATAGCCTGGGTTTCCTGTCCAGCAACGAGCGGCTGAAAATCTGAAGCGCTGAGGTCGCTCATTGTTCCAACCTCACTTTCGGATCGATAAACCCGTATACAACATCAACGAGAATTACCATGAACACAAGGAAAGCACCGTAGAAGACTGTAGTCCCCATAATCACGGTGTAATCGAGTTGTTGCACGGCCTCAACGAAGTAACGGCCCAGTCCCGGAATAGCGAAAACCAGTTCAACGACGAAGCCCCCGGTGGTAATAGCCGCAATCGCAGGTCCGAGTACAGTCACCACCGGCAGCACAGCATTGCGTAACTGATGATGGGTAAAGATCCTGGTTGCAGGTACACCTTTGGACTTGGCCGTTCTCACGTAGTCAGTGCTGGTGACTTCCAACATGGACGAGCGCATCAGGCGCGTCAGGTAGGCCATAGTGCTAAGACCTAGTACTAGCGCTGGGACTAACATGTGTAATATGGTTCCCCAGCCCGCGACTGGCAGAATAGTACGTCCCATTGCAGTATTCAGGGTAACGAGGCCCAACTGACTTAGGGCGGCGACCACGAAACTGGGAACCGAAATGCCGAGGATCACCAGAAACATGATGATGTAATCAGGCAGGCGATTGCGATAGAGCGCTGTCAACGCTCCCAGCAGAATGCCACCGGTGGCCGCAAATATTACGGCGAGAATGCCGAGGATGGCGGAAACAGGAAAGTGTTCGCGGATGATGTCGTTTACTTCACGATTCTCCTGGGTAAATGAAATCCCCAGATCCCCACGTAAAATATTACCGAGGAAGATTCGATATTGAGTCAACATCGGCTGATCGAGGCCATACTTCGCCTCGAGGTTAGCGCGAGTAATCTCGGTCATCGCCCGGTCATTCATCAGGGGGTCACCAGGCACATTGTGCATGGCGAAAAAGGTTGCGGTGGCTATAAACCAGACAGTTACAACGCCTTGCAGCAGGCGTTTAAAAAAGAATTTCCACATCTAGAGTGCTTGAGCCCTTAACTTTCCATTCCGGTTTTGCCTACTGTGCCGAAGCATCAATATAGGCAAACTTGTAATCCACTTCGGGCCCTACAATGCGGCGTCGAAAATTTCTCAGTCGTGTGTCGACAACGAATGAATTTCCCCGCTCATACATGGGGATGAGTACAACATCTTCGTACAGTAAATTCTGAATCTCGCCAAAGGCATCCATGCGCTTCTGTGGGTCGAGTTCAGACTGGGCGATGCGTACCAGGGCATCCATTTCCGGGCTGTTGTAGCGACCCCGGTTTTGCAGGTTCCAGGATGAAAACAGATCACCAAATGTCAGAACATCATCGTAGTCTGGCCCCCAACCGGAGAGCACCATATCGAATTCGCCCTGTCGCATTTTCTCAAGCCTTTGCTTGAAAATTTGCACGTCCAGGCGAAGTTCCAAACCCAGATTCTCCCGGAACAACTGCTGGTAGTACTCCCCGGCCAGCAGTGATATTGGCGTATCACCCGTAAGCAACATCAGCGGAGGAAACTCATCGATACCTAATTCCTGTTTTGCCAGTTCCAGGTGTTCCCGTGCCTTCGCCACATTCATCTGGTGGTCCACAGGGGGATACTCTTTGTGAAAAGACTCGGATATACCGTTTAACCATGCGGGAAACAGACTCACACCCGGCACATAGGCGGGCTCTTTGAGCACCTTATACACAAGTTCCGTCGAATCCTGCGCGAGCTGCATGGCGCGGCGGAAGTTCCAGTTACGGCTGATGCGATCGTCACGATGATTGAATTCGAGATAGAAAACCGAGCCATCCAAAGCCCGGTCGATGTTCCAGCGCTGCTCCATCGCCGTTGACAGCATAGGCGAGAGCAAATGGGTATCGACGATCTGCCCGTCCTTGAAGAGGTTCAGCTTGGCATTTACGTCATCCGTCATGTAGCCAATGTGGATCGTCGAGACCAACGCTTTATTGTCTTTGTCCCAATAGTTTGGATTCTTTACCCAGCGCATGGTCGAGCCATGTACCCACTCTTCAAGGATATAGGGCCCGTTGTAGAGCATCATGTCCGCATCGGCCCCGTAGCGGCCATTGGTGCTGTTGAAGAAATCTTCCCGAGTTGGGTAATAGGTGAGGTAGGAAACCAGTTTGTCGAAATAGGGTGTTGGTTGCTCGAATTCTACTTCGAGGACACGATCACTTACCGCGCGAACCCCCAGGGTCTCCGGAGGTAACTGGCCAGTATTGATGTCCTCGGCATTCTTGATTGAATAGAGAATAAACGCATATTGGGAAGCAGATTCGGGATTGAGTACCCGGCGCCATGAGAATACGAAATCATGGGCAGTTACCGGGACACCATCACTCCACACCGAGTCTTCTCGCAGCCAGAATGTTGCGCCGTCCTCGCGGATTTCCCAGCGTTCTGCAACACCCGGTTTGGGCTGGCCATCCAAATCGTAGCTGATGAGCCCTTCCATGACATGGGCTAACACGACATGGCTTACGGCATCGGTAGCACGGGCCGCGTCCATCTGCGGTGGTTCCTGCCGCAGGGTAATCGTAATACTGTTGTTTTCTACATCAATACCATTGCCGGAAGTCGTGCTTCCAACGCTGCCTGCACTCACAGACAACAGATACATCACCGCTGCCAGTGCAGCAATGGCATAGAACGCGTAGAGGGCTAGCTGTTTTCCAGCCGAGCGCGTAAAACTCTCGTCCGTGTCTATGACAACGGAACTCGTATCGGACATAGGTTCTTCCTCCCCGCACTGAGAATAACTCAGGGTTAGGAGGTCGACAAGGGAATCCCGTCGCAGTAACGGCAATAATGCGCGCCATTTCAGAGGCTTATGGGACTATGGGCTGGTAGAGAACTCAGCGGCCCGGGAGGCCTGTTCCGGTAAGTCTGCGAAAGGCGAGAATCGCGCCAATAGAGGTCAGCACCATTCCACCCGCCAGCAGTAGCAGCGTCACAATATCCCACAGTGGTCGCATCCGGTAGAAGCTACCGAAATCCAGACTGTGCAGGCCGCTGTACAACCAGCGGAAGACCCGGTTCCAGTAATGGCTGCGTGCGACCGGGTCTCCCGTTCGCTGATCGATATAGAAGATGGTGCGCGCGGGGTCGGCGTATTCCACCTTCAAGACAGGTAGTGGCCGGGTGGGCCCGCTAGCCTCTTCCCGGTCGTAGTAGTAACTGTCGTAGCGAGTTAAGACTGAAACCGATTCAGGGCTCTCGCCGGTGCCTGCTTGCATGTGTTGCAGTATGGTCTCCTGGGGCAGCAAATCATGGGCAGTGCCTGTATCCACGGCGTCCATGTAGACAAGACGATGCCCCCAGTGAGAATTCCCATCGGAAATTGCCAGCTCAAGCCATGCCTCATCACCGAACCCTGAGAATGCGATTTCCTTGATCTCGGCTCCACCCGCCGCAGCATCAATAGCAGCTCGTATCGCCGCAGACCGAAAATTCATGCGTTCGATCTCCCCCATGCTGCTCTGCCGGTATCGATCCTGATCCAGGGTCAGGGGATCTACTTGCATCCAGGAAAATGGGCCCATTGATAAAAGACCGCTGAAAACCCAGGTGGTGGCAACGAAACCAAACAACACGCCGCTCAAATAGTGCCAACGCATAAGCCCCCTGTGGGGAATCGCTCGCCGAAACTGGGGCAGACGCTGCCATCGAAATTCCAGAAACAAGAGAAGCAAACCCGCGATAGCCATTCCTGTGCCGATCGCGGAAGACCAGATAACCACATCGGCCCAGAGACCGCTGTTCACTCGCAGGGGTTGAAAGTATAACCAGTGAGGAATGGCACCTATCCAGGCGAGAAAGCGGTCGTTACGCGTCGTGTGCAATACAACACGTGCTTGTGTGCTGGAGACATAGACCTCTGAACCCTGCCCATCATCCACCCGGTATTTATTAAGCGGCAGAAATTGCCTCAATTGCAGCGTCCACTGATCAGGTGTTTCAACCAGGCCAATCCGGCTGACGAGGGACGTTTCAACATCAAGATAGTCGGCAACGATTTGCTGTGAACTCACGATTGAAGAATCGAAAAGCTCTGTTGTATCGGCGAAGACTATCCGGCTGGGAGTGAATTGATAGGCGGGTCGTTCGAGCAAAGAAGTGAGTCGTGGCACGGCGGATCTACCCGCTAGCTCTTGCGCCTGTCCAACAGTCACATTAACGGCCGAGAAATTCAATGGCGGCAAATGCTCGAGACGCTCAGCCTCGGTTTGCTCGGGCATGCCACCGGTGTAGACGATGACAAAGCCGGAAGCGAACCAAAGCAGAAAGAACAATGCGAGCGCAATGCCCAGGTATCGATGGACAACTACCAGATAGCGCTTAACGACTGACAACATGGCCAGGTTCTTCTGGCGAATCTTGTGACAGCAGTCAAAAAATATTATTGACCGCCGCGATAAGGCCACCAATCAACAAAAACGCATTGGCGAAGAATCCCGGCACAAACCCCCGGCCGCGCTTGGCGGGGTCGGATACATATGCCTGGAAATAGACCAGGCGTGAAATTACGAATATTAACCCTACGCCCGACGCCACAGCGGGATTACCGTAGTAACCGTAAATGGTAATTGCTGGAAGAAAGATAATAAGTTGTTCCAGGGTGTTTTGTTGAACCCTGTAGTAGCGCTCGAAAATTGGATCACCACTCACCGCCGGTGCCGGGCAATTGTATTTGCCGCGGGCAACACCAACCATGATGCTGAAGCCGATATACTCAATGAGCGCCAATGCGATGACGATGACGACGTGTTCCATAGGTTTCTCCCGTAGCCCTTTGGCTATCCAGTTTTCTGTTTTGTATTTTGCTTTTTTGAATCAGTCGTTTTGCGCAACTTGCTCACTAAGCTGCTTTTCCATGGTTTCCATGTACTGTTGTGTATTGGTTACATCAATAGGTTGAAACTTCACGGTTGGGTGTAATTCACGCATGCGAAAATTAAGCATGCCATGAGCAGAAAAGACCAGGGAATCAAGAATGATATTGTCGGTATCGCACTCCTTCGCCAACTTCACCAGACGATCGAAACCCACGAGAAAATTATCACTATGAGTACGTCGAATTTCTGTCCCAAAAAACAGGTCAGCATAATCCGCCTCTCCGCGGGCCGCCATGGTGAGGAACAGGCGGCTATAGACCTCGGAGTCGCCAGTGGCAAACTGTTTCCAGAGCTCACCTAATTGTTCTTCCGTGTAGGTTCCGTTTCCAACCGGACCCTGACTGGAGATAAATAACAGGCCCGATATCGCGCCAAGCTGCCGACGCGTGGCCTCGGAAATCTTGAAAAAGGTTTCCTGTCTTGCGTTCAATTCCGTGGCAGCAATAGCCTGAGTTTGTTTCTCCGAGTGCAGATTGTTGCGTCGCAGTTCCTCGTTGTTCTCGGCCAGCACCGATTGCTGAATGAACAGACCGATTACCAGCCAGAGGAATGCAAGAAAGGCGAAAGCCCCTTCGAGAAATGTGCCCATTTCATCGATTGGAAGGTCGAGGAAGTTGCCCCAGCCCACATTGCGGGCAACATAAATCCACAGAAAGACGAACCAGAGGAAAGTAAGTATCAAGCCAAACTGGATACGCCAGTCTTGTGGCCAGTAAGCGACGCTCTTCGGCTCTTCATTCATTTATTGTCTGCCCGAGAGGAGTAGGGTGACTGGAAGTCAGGGTGTCCATGCCCCTGAGGAGATCACCAGTAAAGGCATAGAGTAAAGCCCTCCCGGTGAGGGGTCAATTCTCATGAAATACCGTATGCGGAGTATAGGTATGGATCATGCCTACTTTATTGGCTCTCACGTAGTTTATGGTCTACGCTTATTTGAGAACTAACAACGAGTACCAGTCTTTTTTGGATGCAGTGACAATGGCCATGCCGAAGAAAACCGATAGCTGGCAGCGTAGCGATCTGGAAAAAATTCCAACTCAGTCAATGGACGCCCAACGACTGAAATCCATGCTCGCAAATATTGAGTCCAGCATCTCCGCCAACGTCAACAGCAAGGACAATAAGAAGCTGCGTGAATTGAAAGCTTTCTTCGAAAGGGAACTCCGCCGTCGCGGCGAGTAGCATCCGCCACCCTTCCGCGTACCAGCGCCGGCTATGCGCCAGGCACGCTTTCAAACCCATACTTGCTTCTCCCGGTCCTCAAATACAGTTATTAATCCCCCGGGATACGCCCCCGCTTGCACGTATCATCCTGCACCAGCCTGCGTTACAATCTTCCGGAGAAACCCTTCCTGCGATAATTCCTAAATCACGTTCAAGGGAGATCTATGTCGGAGTGTTTTGCTGAAATAGCGATACTGGAAGAGCTCAACTCACTGCCTGCAAATATGCAGAAAATCTACTTGCAGTTAGTAAGTGCTATAGACAGTTGCTTGCAACGATTGAACGCCTCGGGCGCTGTGCCCTGCGAGCTTTCCGAAAACTTTATCGAATCCCTGGTCGACCAGATGCTGGATGACGCATTAAGCCCTGAGGCTGTCGAGGAGAAAGTGAATGATGAGTTCCTGCGGCAGATCCTCGAAACGGCAGTAGTAGATACTGTTTCCTGAGAAACACCTTTCGAGCCAGCTAATCCTGCTCTGGTAGTCGTTCAAGACTATTCGGCGTTTTCTACGCCAATTCCCGAATTAAAGAATCACCAACCCATTTTGTCGATAGGCGTAGGCCCCGGATTTCGTTTGGCCTTGAGCTGTGCGCTTTGGCGTTTGACCACATATTGAATCAGGAACTCCTGAATTCGTTCGCTTACGTTAACGAATTCGAAGCGAGCAGTGTGAGTAAAATGACTATCCTCGGCATCTTCTTCCTCGTAACCTTCTTCACAATTAACCAGTCGTGCCAGCAATTTCAGATGCTGCCGGCCTGACTGCAGTACCAGGTGCAGCTCAAAGTACTGACCGGGTTCGAGTGCTTCCCTGACTCCGAGAGCGACGCCACAGGCACTCATATCAACCAGGTATTCCGGAATGTCTTCACCATTACCAAGGCTTTTGGTAATGCCACTATTACTGATCAGTATTTTAAGCTTCTGGTTCAGCAGCTGCCCCATTTCAGCCACTTCGGGTGTACGGATTTTTACTTTATCGAACAACAGTTCCAACTGCTGCTCAATCTCGGACAGCTCATCCAGTGCGGGTATCTCCGAATATTGACTGGCGATTTTACGCGAGTGATATTCGGCATCCGTAAGTGCCCGGAAGCTGATGCCGATAAAATCCTGGATGCGGAAATAGCGACGGTCCTCTTTCACGTCGAAGTCTTGTGCCTTGTCACTCATGTTTGTTCCAAACTAATTGTTACGTGGAAAATATCAGTTAAGTACTGAGGCCCAATTCTGCTAGAAGCTGTTTATAGTAGGGCGGCTGTAAAGCTGACGACCGTCTTCCAATCCAAAGCTCTCATAAAGTGCAGGATCGAGATTACTGAGGGCTTCAATCTGTTCCTGCAAGTCGGGATCGATCGTCTGCCGAATGATGATCTCAACGCGCCGGTTGCGATCACGATTTTCCTCCGAGTCATTGGGTGCGATAGGTTTAACATGGGCATATCCCGCCACGGCAAAGCGTCTCTGGTCCAGCACGTTGTCGATAAACAATTCCTGGGCAACGGTCACCGCCCGCGCTGCCGACAGATCCCAGTTGGACCGGAAACGGGTGCTGCGCATGGTGGTGTCATCGGTGTGACCTTCGACCTCCACCGTGCCTTCCCGCTTGGCGATTACTTCTCTCACACTGCGCAGCACTGGGTAATAGTCCGGCGCCAACTCGGCACTGCCGGGCTGGAATGACCCTCTCTCTTTGATTCGCACCACGATGCGACGGCCTTCCGTTTCTACTTCCACTTCACCGCGGACGATCTGGATGCGTAATTCTTCGGAAAGCGATTCAGCGTCAGCAGCGGTCTCCGCCACCAACTCTTCCAGTCTCTCCACAATAGGCAATTGAATGCCTTGTGTGAGTCCTTCCGTACCCTGCTCCACATCGAACTGTTCCATCTCTTCGAAGTCGAGAGTGTTCTCGGTGATCTGGCGAGTAGTCTGATAAATCTCATTGATTGGCGTTGGCTCAGGAATACCTGGGCTGAATTCCTGGGCAATGATGCTCGTGCCCCTGGGAATTTCATCCACATTGAGCCGGTTCTGCACACCGAATGCCTGCGCCATGGATCCTGCCAGTCGCTTGAACTTCAGCGCGTCCATTTCAGAAAACGACAACAGCAGTACGAAGAAGCACATCAGCAGCGACATCAGATCGGCAAACGTCATCACCCATGCCGGGATACCGGCCGGGCAATCCGGGCATTCTGCTTCATCTGCGTCCATGAACTAGCCTCCGCTTCGCCTGCTAGGCTTCAACTCCGGCCTCCCGCTGCGAGCCGGGCAAATAGGTGCGCAACATGGAATCGATAACCCTGGGGTTTTGACCCGCCTGTATCGCCAGCAATGCATCAATCACCAGCGACTTGATCTTCTGCTCATGGGAACTGCGCAGATTGAGTTTGTCGCAAATCGGCAATGCGAGCATGTTGGCCAGCATGGCCCCGTACAAGGTAGTAAGCAGCGCCACCGCCATGGACGGCCCGATAGATTGGGGATCATCCATACTGGCGAGCATGCCCACCAGACCTACAAGGGTTCCGATCATGCCCATGGCCGGACCAACATCGCCAATTGCCTGCCAGATCTTCTGGCCCCACTCGTGCCGATCGACTGCCTGTTTCATGTCCTTGGAAAGCAAGGTCTTGACCACTTCGGGATCGTGACCATCCACCAACAACTGAATACCATTCTGCAGAAAGTCATTACCGACTTCCTTGCCTTCGAGAGAAAGCAAACCGCCTTTTCGTGCTGCGTCGGCCAATTCAACGATTTCGGCGATCAGGTCTTCTGGCTTTTCCATCTTGTCGATGAATACTTTCCCGGCAGTCTTGAAGGCAGCCAGGAATTGCGCCATGCCAAATTTCATCATCACTACAAACAGCGAACCAACTACCACGATTGCGATCGAGGGGATATTGAGAAACATATAGGCGGAACCACCCATAAAGATGGTCCCCATGATCAGTGCCCAAGCCCCGATCAGCCCTAGCAGAGTAGCTAAATCCATGTGCTTCTGATTCCTTTCAGAGAGTGCATTTTCTTCCGGAGGGTGGAGACAATCTGCCCCCGGCCCGGTTCCCAGAGCCAAACGTGGCCCTGTCATATCTACCTTCAAGTCTAGTCCGAATTTGCTTTTGTGGAGCCTTACCCCACAACTTTATTGCTTTGGTAGCCAACAATTCTGCCGGGCTTGACGTATAATTTGCCCGCTACCGTGGCCATGTAACTTAAAGTCATTAGCCCAGAATTTTTTAGACGGAAATGCGCGATGTCCCCGAAGAAAAAAGCAGGTTTTAACTTCGAAGAAGCACTGGAAGAGCTGGAGTCCCTCGTCAGTTCCATGGAAGAAGGTGATCTGAGCCTGGAAGAATCACTACAGGCATTCGAAAAGGGCATAAAACTGACCAGGGAGTGCCAGACTGCGCTGAAACAGGCCGAGCAGAAAGTGCAGGTGCTGCTCAACCAGAACGGTGATACTGAAGACCTGGCAACAGACGAACTCGAAGACTAGCCCCATGTCTGTCGCACCCTCTCCCCTGTTGCAGGACTTCCTGCAACGTTGCCAGGACCGGCTCGAGACCCGGCTGCATGCCGTATTCGATGGCATGAGCGCCGAAGACACCACGCCAAATCTGATGCGCGCATTGCAGTATGCCAGTCTGGATGGCGGAAAACGGATCCGACCTGTGCTGGTCTATGGAACCTGCCAGGCATTGGGAGTAGCGCTGGAGCGCGCCGACAACCCTGCTTGCGCCGTGGAACTGGTGCACTGCTATTCCCTGGCTCACGACGATTTGCCCAGCATGGACAATGACGACATGCGGCGTGGTAAACCCAGCCTGCACAAGGCATTCGATGAAGCCACGGCAATACTGACGGGCGATGCATTGCAGAGCCTGGCCTTCGAATTGCTGGGTAGGGACAATGGCGTGTCAGCGAGCAACCGCTTGCGCATGGTGAGCGTACTCTCCCGCGCGATTGGTGCTGAGGGTATGGTGGCAGGACAGGATCTCGATTTCACCGCCAGTGGCCAGAAACTCGAGGAATCCCAACTCGCAAAATTGCATGGCCTCAAAACCGGCGCACTAATACGTGCATGCCTGACACTTGGCGCCTTGTGCAAGGATGAAGTGGACAGTACCGCCCTGTCGGCACTGGAAGACTATGGCCGCCACATAGGACTCGCGTTCCAGGTGCAGGACGATATTCTCGATGTAGTAGCCAATACGGCACTACTGGGGAAACCCCAGGGTTCAGACCAGATACACAACAAACCCACCTATGTCTCGATATTGGGACTGGATGAAGCGCGAAAAAAGGCGTCTGAGCTCACAGATCTGGCGTATAAGGCACTGGAAGCCGTGCCAGGCGACGCCCAGGTGCTTTATGACCTGGCCAGCTATATCACGGCCCGCGGTCATTAATTGACTTGTTATTGTCTCTGAATTAAGTTGCCCGGCCTGTTTTTTAAAAGGCCCGATAAAAACACCCGCAAATAGTTGAAAACTCAGCGGGCTAGCGTTGAAATACCCTCATGCTCGAAGAAATACCTGCCACCCGGCCCGAAACGCCACTTCTGGATCAGATTGACGGCCCGGAAGACCTGAAACAACTGGATTTATCCCAACTGGATGAACTGGCCCGTGAGTTGCGCCTGTTCCTTCTGTATTCCGTGGGTCAGACCGGTGGCCACTTTGGCGCGGGGCTGGGCGTAGTGGAACTGACAATTGCCCTGCATTACGTGTTCAATACCCCTGAGGATAAGCTGGTGTGGGATGTGGGGCACCAGGCCTACCCGCACAAGATTCTTACCGGGCGCCGAGAACGCATGCTGACCATGCGCCAAAGTGGCGGGCTGGCGGCCTTTCCCAACCGCGGTGAAAGTGAGTTCGACACTTTCGGAGTTGGGCATTCCAGCACTTCCATCAGCGCCGTTCTCGGCATGCTGGTGGCTGGCCGCATGCAGGACAAGGACAGGCACAATATTGCGGTTATCGGAGACGGCGCCATGACAGCCGGTATGGCCTTCGAGGCGCTGAACCACGCCGGGCATATCGACGACAATATATTGGTCATTCTCAACGACAATAATATGTCGATCTCCAATAACGTCGGTGGCCTGTCCAGCTATTTCGCCAGAATGTGGGCCAGTAAACCCTATAACTTTATCCGCAAGGGCAGTAAGCAGGTTTTGTCGAAACTGCCGCCGGTGCTTAAAGCAGCACACCGCGCAGAAGAATACATGAAGGGCATGGTGTCACCTGGCACTCTTTTCGAAGAAATTGGCTTCAATTACATCGGCCTCATTGACGGCCATGACACGGCGCGCCTTGTTGAAATACTGAGCAACATAAAAACCCTGCGCGGACCAAAACTGCTGCATATCGTTACCCAGAAAGGAAAGGGCTATTCAGAGTCCGAGAACGACCCTTTCGGCATGCACGCTCTCAGCAAAATCGACCCTACAGCCAAGGACAGTGGAAAACCCGAAAATATTGTACCTGCCCCTACCTATTCCAGGGTATTTGGCCAGTGGCTCTGCGAAAAGGCGGAGCAGGATGCCTCGCTGGTTGGCATAACGCCGGCCATGGGTGAAGGCTCGGGTATGCGTGAATTTGCCGAGCAGTTCCCTGATCGCTTCCATGACGTGGCTATCGCCGAGCAGCATGCCGTCACATTCGCCGCTGGTATGGCTTGCGAATCGGTTAAACCGGTAGTGGCGATCTATTCTACTTTCCTGCAGCGAGCCTATGATCAACTCATACACGACGTCGCCCTGCAGAATCTGGACGTGTTGTTTGCCATCGACCGGGCGGGCCTGGTGGGCGAAGACGGGCCTACTCATGCCGGCAGCTTCGACCTGAGCTATTTGCGCTGTATTCCCAACATGATCGTTATGGCCCCCAGCAACGAAGATGAAACCTGCAAACTCCTGACTACTGGCTACCTCCACCAGGGACCAGCCGCAGTTCGCTATCCGAGGGGCAAAGGTCCTGGCGTTGCCATAGACCCAGCGATGGAAGCGGTAGAAATAGGAAAAGGCGTGGTACGCCGCAAGGGTCGCACTGTGGCAATAGTGGCTTTCGGCAGTATGGTGCAGACGGCCCTGGAAGCCGCAGAGCAAATCGATGCCACCGTGGCAGACATGCGGTTCGTGAAGCCATTGGATACCGAACTGATAGGCGATCTCGCCACCTCCCACCAACTCGTGGTCAGCATAGAAGAAAACACGGTGCAGGGCGGCGCCGGATCAGCCGTCAATGAATATTTGTTAGCCGAGAACTACAGTATTCCGGTGCTGAATCTGGGTTTACCCGATCACTTCCTGGAACACGGGAAGGTATCCGACATGCTGACCGAAGTTGGGCTGGATGCCGCTGGTGTAGTCAGGGCTATCAAGCGCAAGCTGGCGGCCTGCAAGATCCAGTCTAAAGTCAGCTAACGCGCCAGGCATTTCTGGCCACTGTCTAACCTCCTATCCACCTATCCACCTACACACTGTTACGCTATCTGCCCTCGATGCTGGCCTCTGTTGCCGTGCGTGCCTGGTCTACAAACTCACACAGCATTTCAGCGCCCTGAATGATGCGCGGTGCGCTTCGCTGCAACAGGTCAGGCGGAATGAAATGTAGCTGGCCATATTCGGCGGCGCTAAGGCCAGGCCATTGCTGCCATTCATCGAGCCATTCCGGACGCTCTTCATCCATACCGCTCACCACGATGAGCTGCGGATCTGCCACTAGTACCGACTCTGTGCTGATTACCGGCGCCAGGGGAATTGCAGCACTGAAAATATTTTCCCCTCCGCACAGGCGAATGATGTCCGACACCAGATGCTCGCCATTGAGTGTGGTGAGCGGCTCGTTCCACACTTCATAGAACACCCGAATGGGTTCATCGTATGTCTCCCTCGCCCGCAATCGCGCCAGACGATCAAGGAAGTCCTGTGCAGTTTCCTCGGCGATGGGGGAATTGCCTGTGAGTGTGCCGAAACGTCTTATGGAACGAGCCACGTCTTCGATCTGGCGCGGCTCGTCCAGATACACGTTCAATCCCAGGCTACGGATGCGAGCGATAATTTCTTCACCGTTGCCGCTGGCCCAGACAATCACCAGGTCCGGATCGAAGCTCAATAAAGATTCGTAGGCAATCTCACTGAATGATCCGATTACCGGAATGCTGGAGGCTGCTTCGGGGTAGTTGCTGAATTGTACTGTGGCAACGATCTTCGCACCTGCACCCACGGCAAAAAGCGTTTCGGTAATATGCGGCGAAAGGCTGACAATTCTCTGTGCGGGCTCACGCAGGCTTACCGGGTTTCCCAGATCATCGATCACTTCAATCTGGCCATAGAGCGGCAAACTGTTCAGCGCCAACAGGCTGAGCAGCAATCGAAAACACATCATTCTGCTTAGCATAAGTCCCCTGTTCGCGCTTGATGGATGACTAGCTGACAACAAGGCATGAACCGTCCTTTTCATTTACCGATACCAGTGCGTCTATGTGAAATACCCGTGACAGCATCGCTTCGGTGAGCACAGCTCTCGGTTCACCACAATCAATCAGGCGACCACTATCCAGTACGGCGATCTTGTCTGCACACTTGCTCGCCAGATTCAGGTCATGCAGCACCGTGAGAATAGCAACGCCCTGCTTTGCAAAGAAACGCATCATGCCAACAATCATCGCCTGATGAGCGAGATCGAGGGAGGCGCTTGGCTCATCCAGAATTAGGCAACGATCCTGTGCCTGTCCTTCCCATATCTGCGCCGCTACCCGCGCCAGTTGCACTCTTTGCTTCTCACCACCAGACAGATTGACGTAGAGGCGGTCCACAAGACTGGCGCAGTCAACCAGCTCCAGCGCCCCTTGCACGATCTGGCGATTGCGGTGTTGTGACGTGTCATGGGGTATGCGCCCCAGGCTCACCACTTCCTCCACAGTAAATGGAAATTCCAGACTGGAACGCTGAGGAAGAATCGCCATCAACCGGGCTCGTTCCGCAGGCCTCCATGCCTGCATTGGCCTGCCATTGAACAATATCGTGCCGGCCTGAAGTTCGAGGTCGTTACAAATAGCGCGCAAGAGGCTGGTCTTGCCGGCACCGTTGGGGCCAATAATGACGGTTGAAGAGCCCGCCGCTATCTTCAGGTTGACCCCCGCCAGGGCGAGCTCAGTGCTGATAGCCGCGTTCAGGTTTTCCAGAGTCAAGGTGCAGCTCATCACAGCATCTCCGGACTATTCAGAGCGCGATTGCGAATCAGCAGGTAGAAAAAAACCGGCGCCCCCACCAGGACTGTCAGTATGCCAGCAGGCAACTCGGCAGGAGAAATGAGCGTGCGGGCCGCCATATCGGCGACCAGCAATAATGCTGCGCCAGCGAGGGCAACACCCGGCAGCAGCGCTCTATGATCAGGCCCCATGGCGCCACGCAAAATATGAGGTACCACGAGACCCACAAAGGCGATATTGCCAACCACTACCACGCTCACGCCAACTGCCATTGCAGTTACAAAGATAAGCTCTTTCTTGACCCACTCCACATCGATTCCAAGGTAACGGGCTTCGGATTCACCTAGCAGGAATGCATTCAGTGCAGAGCGGTAACGGGGCAAGCGCCAGAGCAGAATCGCGGCCACTACTGCCATCATGGCAACACGCTCCCAACTGGCGCCTTCGAGATTTCCCATCTCCCACACGGAAATACGGCGCAACATGACGCTGTCGGCGAAGTAGGTAAACAGATTGTTGAGCGCGCTGGCGACGGCACCTATAGCCACACCCGACAGCAGCATGGTAATCACAGATGTGCCGTAGCGATCTGTCGACAACCGATACACCAGGAACACGGCAAGAATGGCGCCCGTAACGGCCCCGATACTGACAACCGAGAGACCCAGCATCTGGTTGCCCTGCAAAATAGATGCTCCGAACACGATCATGAAACTGGCACCCGCAGATGCACCGCTGGAGACCCCAATCAGGGAAGGGTCCGCAAGGGGATTGCGAAACAGCCCTTGCATCACCGCGCCACACACTGCCAGCGATCCACCAACAAGCACCGCCATCGCCGCCCTGGGCAATCGGATGGTGCCAAGAATCATCTGCTCTCTTGCCAAGGTATCGGACGCAGCTTCTCCGAACAGCGCCAGGGGAGAAATAAGGCTCGGCCCGATGGCCAGGTAGGCAATCACGCACAATGGCAGAAAGCACAGCAGCCCCGAAATAACGGTGCGCGAATTCAGCCGTTGCACAGTGCCACCGCGCATCGCCTGCCTGAAATGTAATCGCTGACAACCAGCATGGGAGTCACTGCCTGTTTTGCGCCATGCTCACGCCCATTCGGTCGTGTCACAACTGAGTCAATTTTCGAAGCAGTGAAAATGAGGAGAAGGTGAAGCCAGCAAGAAGGAAAACGGCCGGCCGACCCGCATAAGCCCTCCGCTTACTTCGTCGAAGCTGCAGCAGGCTGGTGTCGGACTCGATATCAGGAATGTATCAAAGGGGTCAGTGTACTTTGATCTTCCAGATGCTTCACCGTTGCGGGGGCAGCCCAGGATTATGCACCTG
Organism: uncultured Pseudohongiella sp.; assembly: GCA_965227635.1. Classification (GTDB taxonomy): domain Bacteria; phylum Pseudomonadota; class Gammaproteobacteria; order Pseudomonadales; family Pseudohongiellaceae; genus UBA9145. The sequence goes on from OZ245763.1 coordinate 836,320, forward strand.
TGTTCCCAATTATGCTGCGCCGAAAATCGAATCAAACAAAACCAAATCAAGCTTTGGACGCGTTTAGCAGCGCAGACACCTGTCAGCAAGCTGGATTATAGAGAGGCGGTATGAACAGTGTCAAAGCTGAATTGACAGGAGAGAGGCTACAGTCAATCATGGCACCCTCTTCGGATCAGGATCACAGCGGCCGAATCAAAAGGGTCAGAGGAATCAAAGGGGTCAGAGTACTTTGATTTCTCCGTGGTTCGAGGATCCAATACCTAGCCGGGATCAAAGTACTCTGACCCCTTTGATTCCCATTGATTCCACTTGATCATTGGTAGTACAGGAAACGATGGCCACATCAGACGAACGCAAAGCCCGGCACAAGAAGGCCATGCAGCGCAAAAAAGAGCATATCGATAGCCGTATCGAACAGGCGACTATCGACAAGGGACTGATTGTGGTCCTCACCGGCAATGGCAAAGGCAAGAGTTCCTCAGCATTTGGCATGTTGGCCCGGAGCCTCGGTCATGGTATGAACTGTGCCGTCATCCAGTTTATCAAGGGCGTATGGGAAACCGGGGAACACCTGTTATTCAAAGACCATCCCAAGGTCGAGTTCCATGTCATGGCCACTGGTTTCACCTGGGAAACCCAGGACCGGGACAAAGATATAGCTGCCGCCCAGGCCACCTGGGCCGAAGCGAAGCGACTCCTGCAGGATGCGGCTGTCGACCTGATTATTCTCGACGAGCTAACCTATATGCTGACGTATGGCTATCTGGACAAACAGGAGGTTATCGATTGCATGCAAAACCGACCCGCGAATCAACATGTTGTTGTTACCGGCCGCAATGCCTCACCGGAATTGATTGAGATTGCCGACACGGTAGCTGAACTGGAAAGCGTCAAACATGCCTTCGATCAGGGCATCAAAGTTCAGAAAGGCGTGGACTATTAGTTTCAAGGTCCAAATTTCAAGGTTCCAATTTCAAGATTCAAGATTCCAGCCACCAACTGCCGGGCTCGCTGAAAACCAAATCAAGATTAGTTTGGATTCGGTAACTGCTCCAGATCCATCCAGCTTCCGGAATACTCTGCCCCATTGTGGAAAATCAGGGCGGGCTGCATCTTGCCTTCGCGAATGTCGATGCTAACTCTGCTGAAACAGGCGAATGGAATATATAGCGGGAAACTTCTGTTCATGGGCATGCCCAGTACCATGGGCAGGATCACTCGCAACACGCCACCATGGGTCACGAGAAGGATGTGCTCACCGTCTTCGCATTCCTGAAGCGCATTCCAGGCTGACAAGACCCGATCGCGAAAATCAATAAAGGTTTCTCCGTTGGGTGGAGCGAAAGCGGTTATGTCTTCCCTGAAGGCACGAAACTGATCCGCAGCGATCCTGCGCCATTCTTCCGCCGGCATCCCATCCCAATCCCCGTAGTCGATCTCCTGCCATGAGTCGTTTGTTGACACATCGATATTGGCCTTCGCACCCAATCGCAAAGCGAATTCATGGCAACGTAACAGAGGCGACGTAATGATGCGGGAAAAACCCGGAGTCGCTGAAGAGGGAGTAAAGTCCTCATTTAGTCCGGCAGCCAGCCGCATCTGCTCCCAACCAAGCGCCGTCAGCACAGGATTCACCCGGCCACGGACAATCTGGCCGCCCTCAGGTTCTCCATGGCGAATGAGGTCGACAATGATTTTTTTCGAGTTGTTTTCCATTGAGAGTCGAATGGAATTTGCTTCTATACTACCCGACTGGCTACGCCGGGACTGATTACTTAATGTGACCCAGCTTGTCGATTTTAACAGCCAGGTAACTTTCGTTGTGAGGATTCGCGCCGGTACGAATGGAGACTATCTCGCCCACTTCGAAGCCCAGATCTTTTAAAGCATTTACCTTGCGAGGATTATTCGTCATCAGGCGAATTTTTCTTACCTTGAGATATTCCAGCATGGGTTTGCAGATTTCATATCCGCGGGCATCGGGTGCAAAGCCAAGCTGTTCATTGGCTTCGACTGTATCGGCGCCAGAATCCTGCAAGGCATAGGCTTTTATCTTGTTTAGCAGGCCGATACCACGCCCTTCCTGCCGCAAATAAAGAATCAAGCCACTGCCTTCTTCGGCGATATTCTTCATCGCCGCTTCCAGTTGCGGACCGCAATCACAGCGCAGGCTAAACAGGCAGTCACCGGTCAGGCACTCGGAATGAATACGGCACAGTACCGGATCACCTTTTGAAACGTCACCCATGGTGAGGGCCACGTGCTCTTTGCCGGTTTCAGCTTCTTCGAATCCATGAATCGCGAACCGGCCCCAGCGGGTAGGGAGCTCGGCTGAAGCTATATATTTTACGGACACAAAAACCTCAGGTTCTTTCTGTATAAATCTTGCTACGGGCCACTGATCAGGCCACGCAATACGCTTCTGTAGCGGCCCTCAGGCCAGGAAAATAGTGGACGCCTGCAGGCACAGGGCGGCCATTATACCCGCTAAAACGTCATCTAGCATGATGCCCAGACCGCCTTCTACGCGCTTGTCCGCCCACTTGATTGGCCAGGGTTTGAGTATGTCCAGCAGCCGAAACAGTGCGAACCCCGTCACGACCCAGGTCCACTCTGGCGGCGCCATGAACAATGTCAGCCATATACCAACGAATTCATCCCAGACGATACCGCCATGATCATGCTCACCGAGGTCCCTCGAGGTTTCCTCGCAAAGCCAGATCCCGAAGGCGAAGGCAACAATCACTGCTATTGCATACGCCAAGGCTGGCAAGTGGCTGAGGGGAATATAGAAAATTAGCGCAAGTGCCGAACCCACGGTACCGGGTGCTTTTGGCGAGAGTCCGCTGCCCAACCCGAAGGCCAGCCAGTGGCGCCAACTGCGCTTGTTAAATTTCTCCGGCGTAGTATTCACTTGCTGTCAGGCCTGAAAGTGGGCATACGAATGTGCGAGAACTGGCTCCAGTTTCCCTGAATCCTGTCTTAGCAACAATGCCGGGTTATCGGTTATTTCTCCGATGCAGGTGATATTCAGCTCGAGCTGTGCAGCAATTGCTTCCAGCTCCTGAGAATTCTCCCTGGCAACGGTGAGACACAATTCGTAGTCGTCGCCACCATAGAGTGCGGCAGCAAGACATTTGGCAGGATTAGCGACTTTCGACAGCGCGGCGGCAAACGGCAGACTCACCGTCTCAACTATCGCTCCACATCCACTCGCCTCAAGCACATGACCAAGATCACCCGCCAGGCCATCAGATATATCGATGGCACTGTGTAACAGGTGCGCGGCAGCGCGAGCAAATTTGACCCGCGGCTCTGGGGAATAAAATCGTTGATTGAGGTAGGCGCGGTCTTCGTCTGACAGGGCTTGGGTGTCTGGATTGAATGCAGAATCAAACTGCACATGGATATGCTGGGCCGCCAAGGCGAGCGCGCCATTACCCAAGGTACCGGTCACATAGATTCTGTCACCGGGCCTGGCACCTGCTCGCGTCACACTACGACCACGCTCAGTGAATCCCTGCACCTGTATGGCGATGACACCGGAACCCGCTACCGTATCACCACCCACCAGAGGACAATTGTATCGCCGCGCTATCAGAGCGAGTCCATCCCGGAATCTTTCCAGCCAGCAATCATCAACTCTGGGCATTGCCAGGCCTAGCGTAAAACACAGCGGTTCCGCGGCCATGGCCGCAAGGTCACTTATGTTAACTGCCAAGGCACGCTGGCCAATTAAAAATGGGTCAGCATCGGCAGGGAAATGCACATCCTCAACCAACACATCCATGCTCATGCACAGGGATTTGTTATCTGGTACAGAGATGACTGCAGCATCATCGCCAATTCCCAAATCGATGCCATCCCGCGCGAAAGCAACGGAATCGTGCCTGAAGTATTCATTGATGATCTGGAATTCGGTCTGGGACATTTGAGGAATCGCTGTTGTTGTCTGGCCATGAATCGGCCAGTGTATTGCCGCCGGCAACACTAGCATTCAAGAACGATTCTTGAATTCTATAGGCCGCAATTCGGAAACGAGTTTGTCGAGGATACCATTCACGTATTTATGCCCATCCGTTGCACCGTATTGCTTGGCTAACTCGACGCACTCATTGATGACAACGCGATAAGGCACATCGATCCTGTTCGCCAACTCGAAAGTGCCAAGATACAACAAGGCGCGCTCTACCGGATCGAGTGAGCCTTTTGCCCTGTCCAGAAGGGGTGAGATCAACTGATCCAGTGTTTCCTGCTGCTTTGGAACCTCTTTGAATATTGCATCGAAGTACTCCCAGTCGATCTTGCCCGGATTGTCCTCGTGATACTGTTTAGAGATATCCAGCGGATCATCTTTGGTCATGAGCCACTGGTAGAGTGCCTGCATTATGAGTTGGCGAGCCTTTCGCCGTTGTGCGAGTGGGATCTTGTTGCGCATCAGGGATTGGCCTGCGGTACCGGGATAAATAACAGGAAGCTACAAAGCAGGATCAGGAATCAAGCTGGCGTAGCAGACTTACCATTTCCATGGCAGTCAGCGCAGCTTCTTCGCCCTTGTTTCCGGCCTTGGTCCCAGCGCGTTCAATAGCCTGCTCGATGGTATCTACCGTCAATACCCCAAAGGTGATTGGCAGGCCGCTGTCCATAGCGACATGGCTAAGCCCTTTAACACACTCACCAGCTACATACTCGAAATGGGGCGTGCCACCTCTAATGACAGCACCAAGAGCGATGATGGCGTCGTATTCTTCAGAAGATGCCATCTTCTTCACTGCAACCGGCAATTCATAGGCACCGGGAACGCGAACGATGGTGATATCACGATCAAGCACACCATGCTTTTGCAATGCCTCAAGGGCACCATCAAGCAACTTATCCACGATGAAACTATTAAAACGCGCGACAGCGATTCCATAGCGAGCGCTGGCGTTCTGAAAATTCCCTTCTACTGTCTTAATAGTGCCCATTACCGTGTTCCTGAAATTTTACGATTACCAAAAATACTGCGATTGCCGTTACTGGCTTTTGAGCCGTTACTCTCTGTTGAGCTATTGCTACCTGTTGAATTGCACGAAATCCACAACCTCCAGATCAAAGCCAGAAATGGCATTGAAGCGGGCCGGGTAACTCAGAAGCCGCATCTTGCCAACCCCAAGGTCGCGCAAGATCTGTGAGCCAGTGCCGATGGTCAAATCGCTGCCGGCACGGTTTCCACCGGCAGCATCCCCCACCTCGGCCAGGGCGTGAGCCAGGTTCTGCGCCACATCCTGACCGTAATCCTCTGCCGATAATAGCACAGCCACTCCACTCCCTTCCTCGGCGATGTGCTCCAGAGCGCTGCTAAAAGACCAGCTTGTCCGCTCCTGATTGTAGACCTCACAGATATCACGGAGCGTATTAGGGATGTGTACCCGAACCAGAGTCGGGTCTTCCGCCTTGATCTCACCTTTTACGAAGGCGAGGTGCAGACTGCCACTAATGGAATCTTCATAGGTGTGCAGGGTGAATTCACCATAGCGGGTTTGCAAGAGATTGCTGCTCTGCTTCTGGACGGTGTGTTCATTCGCGATTCGGTAATGGATCAGATCCACGATCGTGCCAATCTTCAGATCATGCTTCGCGGCAAACTTCTCGAGATCGGTGCGCCGGGCCATGGAACCGTCTTCGTTCATGATTTCCACAATGGCAGCGGCCGGCTGGTAGCCAGCCATGCGAGCGAGGTCACAACCCGCCTCCGTGTGTCCCGCTCGCCGCAGCACTCCACCCGGCTGTGCCATGATGGGAAAAACATGGCCTGGTTGCACGATATCTTCAGCCTGGGCGTCCCTCGCCACAGCAGCCTGTATTGTGCGGGCCCGGTCAGCCGCGGAAATGCCAGTAGTTACCCCGGTAGCTGCTTCAATGGAAACGGTGAAGTTGGTGTTATAGGGAGTGCCGTTGTCATTCACCATTAGCGGCAATTTCAGGTGACGACAATGCTCCGCCGTCAGAGTGAGGCAAATCAATCCACGGGCATTGGTTGCCATGAAGTTGATGTCTTCTGTCCTTACCCGTTCCGCCGCGATGATGAGATCGCCTTCGTTTTCACGATCCTCATCATCCATCAGTATCACCATCTTACCCTGACGGATGTCATCGATAATTTCTTCGATCGAATTCAATTCCATATCCTGCTTCCTCTACATGAGTACACAAGGCGCATAAAACCTGCTCTATGTAGATTTAAATCCATGCTCTTCCAAAAATTCCGCACTCATTGAGGAACTTGCCTGTGCCATGCCAAGCCGTTCCAGATAGCGCGCCACCAGATCCACTTCCAGATTAACTTTCTGCCCCACCGCGTAAGACCCGGAAATAGTCTCTTCCTGCGTATGTGGAATAATATTAATGTAAAACCTGGCACCTTCAACGCTATTTACTGTGAGGCTGGTGCCATCGATACAAATAGAACCTTTGGCTGCGATATACCTGGACAATTCTTCCGGCACCTTGAACTGCAGTTTCAAACTTTTGCCTTCAGGAGAAATCGACTCCAGCACACCAACGCCATCTACGTGACCGCTTACGATGTGCCCACCGAAACGGTCTGTGGCCAACATGGCCTTCTCGAGATTCACTGCCGCGCCGACTTTGAGACCACCCAGCGTGGTGCAACGTAACGTCTCCATGGAAACATCTGCTGCGAATCCTGAACTGTCCAGCGTCACGACAGTCAGGCAACACCCGTTAACCGCGATACTGTCACCTATTTTCACATCGGAAAGATCCAGTCTGCCGGTTCCGACGCTGAGTCGCCACTCGGCCTCGAGTTGTTCCAGATTCACAATGGAACCCTTGGCTTCAATTATCCCAGTAAACATGTGATCAACTCTTTTTCTTAACTGTTCGAACTTTCCAGACTTTCTAGACTTACCAGACTTACCAGACTTACCGCACTTCCTGCGGAGACAGGGTAATCCTCAGGTCTTCACCGACCTCTATGACTTCCCCAATATTGAATTTTCTGGCATCGGCGAGGGACTGCAGACCTGAACTGCCAAACAGCGGCCTTGCATCTGCACCGAGTATTTGGGGCGCCACGTAGATGATGAGCTCATCTACCAATCCAGCATCAAGAAAGGCACCGCTCAGGGTAGGCCCTGCTTCCACCAATATTTCGTTGCAGGCGAAATCGGATGCCAGGGATTTTAACACAGAATCGAGATCGACTCTCCCGCCCACAGGACTAACCACGCGCAATGCCACGTTGTCGCGGGCGGCAATTTTGACAGTTTCCGGTTCGGTGACCGTGTATACAATGACCTCGCCTTCCGCGTTGATAATTCTTGAGGTGTCAGGTGTCTGTAATTGGCTATCCAGCACGACTCGCATTGGCTGTGACGACAGATTGACAGCATTACTGATGCGCTGAGTCTCTGAAATATCCAGATCTTCCACACGGACATTGAGTTGAGGGTCATCAGCCAGGACAGTACCAATTCCGGTGAGCACGGCGCTGCTCCGGGCTCGCAGTAGCTGCACATCACTGCGCGCCGCCGCCCCGGTAATCCACTTGCTTTCTCCGTTTGCCAGGGCCGTTCGACCATCGAGACTCATGGCGAGTTTTAACCTGACGAAAGGCAAACCCGATTCCATTCGCCGGATAAACCCGGGGTTGACTGCTATTGCCTCTTCTCTGAAATCAGAAAGCAGAACCACGTCAATGCCATGCTGTTCCAGGAAGGCAATCCCCTTTCCTGCTACCTGCGGATTGGGGTCCACGAGCGGGAGCACCACTTGTTGCACCTGCGCTTCGCACAGGGCTTCACAGCATGGCCCTGTCCTGCCCTGATGAGCGCAGGGCTCCAGGCTGACAAAGGCGGTTGCACCCTGTGCGGCAGTTCCAGCCTGGCGAAGCGCAACCACTTCAGCGTGGGGTAGCCCAGGACCTTCATGCCAACCCTCCCCGACTACTTCGCCGTCCTTGACCAACACGCAACCTACCCTGGGATTAGGCGTAGCTGTTATTACATGGCGAGCAAGATCCAATGCGCGCTGCATATGGACTGGCCAGTCCATAACCGCGGCATCCAGCTCTGTATTGCGTAGTGATTTCATGTCAGGAATCCAGGTACGGTTACCTGGAAGGCGTCTCTTGAAGGGTTAGGCGCTGAATTCTAGCAAATCCGCGACATGAAATGGACTGTGATGAGCCCGCCGCTTTAGCTGCACCAAGAGAGGGAGATTTCAGGGTTTACTGTCTTTGGCGAGCCGGTCTATTTCTTCGCGGAACTCATTGAGGTCTTTGAAGCTGCGATAAACGGAAGCAAAGCGTACAAAGGCTACTTCGTCGAGATCACGAAGCTCCTTCATCACCTGTTCGCCGACAATTCGGGATTCCACTTCACGCTCGCCCGTTGCACGCAAACTGGCCTTGATACGGCTGACAGCCTCTTCGACCTTTTCTATACCAACGGGGCGTTTTTCCAGAGCCTTGTTGAGCCCTGCTATGAGTTTGTCTTCATTGAAAGGCTCACGCACACCATCTGTCTTGATGATGCGCGGCATCACCAGCTCTGCAGATTCATAGGTAGTGAAACGCTCAAGGCAACTCACGCACTCGCGACGGCGGCGGACGTGATTTCCTTCAGACACAAGGCGAGAATCGATTACCTTGGTGTCAGTTGCTCCACAGAAAGGACAGTGCATGTGATAACTCTATTGTCTCGTTTAATAATTTGGCGTGCTGAAATCGCGGCGCAAATTGCGTAATTATTTCTCGATTAACGTTACTGATAGACCGGGTGCTTCGCACAGAGAGCCAATACTTTCTGCTTCACTTCTTCTATTTTCGCCTCGTTGCCGAGGTCATCGAGGATGTCACACATCCAGTTGGTCAACTCGGCACACTCTGCCTCACCAAAACCGCGGGTAGTGATGGCCGGTGATCCTATGCGCAATCCGCTGGTGACGAATGGTGGGTTTGGATCATTCGGCACCGCATTTTTGTTAACCGTGATATGAGCTCTATCGAGGGCGGCATCGGCATCCTTGCCCGTCAACCCTTGTCGAATCAGGCTCAGCAGGAACAGATGGTCGTCGGTGCCATTGGATACAACGTCGTAGCTGCGATCCATAAAGCCCTTGGCCATGGTCTGGGCGTTCTTTACCACTTGTTGCTGATAGGTCTTGAAGTCATCACTCATGGCTTCTTTGAAACACACTGCCTTGGCGGCGATGACGTGCATGAGCGGCCCGCCCTGGCTTTCCGGGAATACCGCAAAATTCAATTTCTTTTCCAGTTCTTCATTGGCACGGGCCAGAATGATGCCTCCGCGGGGGCCTCGCAGGGTCTTGTGGGTCGTAGAAGTGGTGACGTCGGCAATGTTTACCGGGGAGGGATACACGCCCGCGGCGATGAGGCCGGATACGTGAGCCATGTCCACGACGAAGTAGGCGCCTACGCTGTCGGCGATGTCCCGGAATTTTTGCCAATCGATGACGCGGGAGTAAGCAGAAAATCCCGCCATGATAATGCGTGGCTTGTGCTCTTTGGCCAGTGACTCAACCTGATCGTAGTCGATCTCACCGGTTTCATTGTTCAGCCCATACTGCACTGAATTGTAGATACGTCCGGAGAAGCTGACCTTGGCACCGTGGGTGAGGTGACCACCATCCGCCAGACTCATGCCCAACACTGTATCGCCGGGCTTGGCGAGCGCCATGTACACGGCGGCATTAGCCTGGGACCCGGAATGGGGCTGCACGTTGGCATAGTCGGCATTGAAGAGCTGCTTCGCCCGGGCAATGGCAAGCTCCTCCACGGTATCCACGTGCTCACAACCACCGTAGTAGCGTTTGCGCGGATACCCCTCCGCATACTTGTTGGTGAGCACCGAGCCCTGGGCTTCCATGACGAAGGGGCTGGTGTGATTCTCCGAGGCAATTAGCTCTATATGTTGTTCCTGCCGGGTCTTCTCTGCTTCGATAGCCTCACTAATTTCCGGGTCGAATTCAGATAGGCTGACATCGGTCTTGAACATATAGCGCGGTCTCCGGTGGTGTACTGGTAAGTAGTAGCTTGGGTATTGGTTTAAAAAGGGCCCAAAAATTGAAGGCGCTATTCTACCCGAACAATCCTCCTTCATCATCACTATGTTGGGCTGGCAGGCACAATATCTTGGGTTTTCTGGTCAAATAATGCACTCGCACGACTACTGCCGCGGCCGACAAAAACCCATGTCCCTGTGCGATAATAGCGCCCTCTTTTAACAGCCCCATTGGATACAGCTACATGTCACAGTTCGTCTACACCATGAATCGCGTCGGCAAGATCGTCCCCCCCAAGCGCGAGATCCTCAAGGACATCTCTCTTTCGTTTTTCCCCGGGGCAAAGATTGGCGTACTGGGGCTGAATGGCGCGGGTAAATCAACCCTGCTTCGCATCATGGCGGGAATCGATACCGAGATTAATGGCGAAGCCCGGCCCCAGCCTGGCATTAACATCGGTTACCTGCCCCAGGAACCGGAACTGGATGAAGAGCTGGATGTACGCGGCAACGTGGAGCAGGGAATCAAGGAAGTGATCTCCCTGCTGGAAGAGTTCAATGCCATCAGCGACAAGTTCGCGGAACCGATGAGTGACGATGAAATGAATGCGCTGCTGGAAAAACAGGGCGAACTGCAAAATAAAATCGACGCCGTGGACGGTTGGCAGGTGGAAAGAACGCTGGAAATTGCGGCCGATGCACTGCGTCTGCCGCCCTGGGACGCCAAGGTGGCTCACCTGTCCGGTGGTGAGAAACGCCGCGTCGCCCTGTGTCGATTATTGCTGTCCAAGCCAGACATGTTGTTGCTGGACGAGCCGACCAACCACCTGGACGCGGAGAGTGTCGCCTGGCTGGAGCGCTTCCTGCAGGAATACCCCGGCACCGTGGTTGCCATTACCCACGATCGCTACTTCCTCGACAATGCCGCTGGCTGGATTCTGGAGCTTGATAGAGGCCATGGTATCCCCTATGAAGGCAACTACAGTGCCTGGCTGGAGGCCAAGGAGAAGCGGCTCGAAATCGAAGAGAAACAGGAAGCCGCCAGAGAACGCACCATCAAATCCGAGCTGGAATGGGTGCGCGCCAATCCGAAGGGGCGCCAATCCAAGAGCAAGGCACGTATCGCCCGCTTCGAGGAACTGAATTCAAAGGATTTCCAGCAACGCAACGAAACGCAGGAACTCTATATTCCACCGGGTGACCGACTGGGAGACAAAGTCATTGAGGTGAACCACCTCAGCAAGGGCTTCGACGGACGTGTGCTGATCGATGATCTCAGCTTCTCGGTGCCCAAGGGCAGTATCGTGGGCATTGTGGGCGGTAACGGTGCCGGTAAAACCACCTTCCTGCGGATGCTGGTAGGCGCCGAACAACCGGATAGCGGTTCCATCGAACTGGGCGAAACCGTGAACCTGGCCTACGTTGACCAGAGTCGCGATGCCCTGAATGGTGAAAATACCGTCTGGGAAGAAATCTCCGATGGTCAGGACATTATCCAGATCGGCAAATATGAGACACAATCCCGCGCCTATGCCAGCCGCTTTAACTTCCGCGGCAGCGACCAGCAAAAATATGTGAAAGACCTCTCTGGCGGTGAGCGCAATCGACTGCACATGGCCAAGCTCCTGAAGAAAGGTGGCAATGTGCTGCTGTTGGACGAACCGACCAACGACCTCGATGTGGAAACCCTGAGGGCACTGGAAGAAGCCCTGTTGGCATTCCCCGGCTGCGCCATCGTGGTATCACACGATCGCTGGTTCCTTGATCGTCTCTGCACCCACATTCTCGCCTTCGAAGGTAACAGCCAGGTGGTGTGGCATGAGGGGAACTATTCAGACTACGAGGCCGAGCATAAAAAGCGGGTTGGCGATTCCGGGCCCACCCGAATGAAGTACAAGAAGCTCGACGGCTAGCACCTGCAGCCAGACTAGAGTTTCAGGTCAGCTCGCATCCGGGCAATCCGCTCGCGTTGCTCTTCCCGGCTCAGCTTGCGCTCGACTTTTTCAGTCAGCGCAGGCGCTGCTTCAATATGCAGCTCCTTTCCCTCCACCACCTGTTGGCAAAGAATGCCGTAGTGGTAATTGAACACGGGAAATGCTTTGCCCTCAGGTTCATTAGCCAGCAAGAACCAGCCCGCCGCCTTGCCTGCGAAATAGACCGCCTCATGACTCCAGTCCCAGGCTTGCTTGGGTGAACTGGCTCGACAGGCTTCTTCATAAGCCTGTCGTGGGGAAGGCAAGCCGTAAAGATCGAAGCCCTGCTCACAGGCTTTCAACATGGCGGCAATGGATGGCAGGTATTCCTGAGTCTTAACCACGCGTCTGGCTGCCTGCACGATGTGTCTCGGCGAATAGTTTTCCAGGGTGCTGAGCCAGTATTTTTTGGCGATGGCAAGGCTCTCGGCATCGGAGAACGCCTTGTGAAACTGGTTGTGATAGGCAAACTCGAACTCGGCAAACACCTGATTGATAGCGTCTACCTGATCCAGTTCGGCATGCTGTCCTTTGGGCTGCCCTTTTTGTTGCCCTTTTAGTTGCCCTTCCTCACCATAAGATGCTGAAGGGTCGGCGATTTCAGAGGCCATACCGCGACCAGCCTTACTTCTCTGCCCAACTGCGGTCAGCGATGCGTTCGAACCTTTCTTTAATTCTTTGCTGGCTTGTTCCACCAACGGTTTGATCTTCTGCATTCGTACTAAAACCTGTATCCGAGGAATGACCTGATTCCAGTGCCTTCAGGCGTCTTGCCCAGTCCTGCTTGATGAACTGCAGGAACACGGTGTTCCAGGAAGCTTTCGCTTGCTGGCTGTCGCGCCAGTACATCACAAATTCGGGAATCTTACTGCGGGCGTAGCCTTCATCGATTTCAGCGAGCTGCAAGATTTCGAAACAATCGATACTAGGCTGCCAATCGTTGGCGATGGGACGCGGCGTGTCATCATGCCCGAAGGACGCCTTGAACTTGGCCCATTGCCGACGAATATGCTCGATGAACTTGGTATTCCAGGCACCATGCACTACCCCGCGCTCCCGCCAGTAGAGCACGAACTCGGGTACGGCGTCTTCGATAAAATCCCGGTTAATGCCTGCATTTTGCAGGATATCCAGCGCATCCTGACCGGGGCGCCAGTTTGGCGACATTGTGCTGGCCAACTCGAACGCACCCTGACGGGTCTGTTCCTGCCGCCACTCTTTCAATACGTGTTTGTAGAAAGCGTTACCCCAGGAAAATCGAGCCTGCCCACGGTCTCGCCAGTAGCTGACGAACTCGGGTACCAACGAATGGATGAACTCATCGGGAATTGCATGCTGCTTGCACAGGCGAATCCAGTTTTCGTCAGGCGTCCAGTCAGGAGATATCTGACCAGCATTCGACTGCGCCTGGCGACGGGTGGCTGCCGGGCCGCTATTGTTGCTGCGTGCTTTGGTTTGATGACGGGTCTGGTCGATCGCCAGATACTGCTTGCCGTCCTGTGTTGTCCTGAATTGAAGAATGCCCATTGATTGCAGGCTGCTGCGAACCCGGTCGATGTCTCGCGCCTTCCAGAAGGGAAAATGTTCTGCCATCCCATTCGCATCCACTTCCAGCCAACGCAGGTCGGAACCCTGCCCTGTCTGGCCCCGGTGCCTGATCAGTTCTGCGAGCACCTGCAACATGACGGCCTCTTCGAGACCGATTGTGGCTGCCAGGGTTGGAGAAATGACGATGGGATGTTCGGGGAACACTAGGCTGTAAATGTCCGGGGCAGGCTTGGGAATGGTTAGGAATAAAATCGTGCGAACGATTTATCGTACCACAGGAGTCGTCACCAACTCATTGACTGCATGCTGGATGAAGGCATTAATTTGCTGAGACGAGGAGCACCGCTTAAGATGGCGCTTCATACACTTGACTGCACAAACTATTCACCGGATTTACACCGTGTATCCACAAGCTATCCCTGTCGTGGAAGCCCTGCTGGAATCTGACTCTCTTCCCTCCAGCTATGCTGAGGACTCTGAACGCTGGTTTCTGCCGCTCGCTGATGAGCTACTGGCGCAACTGCAATCCCAGCGCGGCAAGACTCTTCTGTGGGGCATAAACGGCGCACAGGGTACGGGCAAATCCACCCTGGCAAAATTGCTGACGCTGCTGGTGGAGAATCAGGGCTACAGCGTGGCTAACCTCTCTATCGACGACTTCTATCTGGGGAAAGCAGCAAGGGAGGAATTGGCCAGAAACACGCACCCGCTTTTTCGTACCCGCGGTGTACCCGGCACCCACGACACGGCTCTTCTGGAAGCGACTCTGTGCCAACTCCGGGAAGCAGACAACAGCACCGTTGTCTCCATCCCCCGTTTCGACAAGGCTACCGATGATCGTCTACCCGAATCCAGTTTTGACAGGATTCAGGGTCCGGTAGACCTGGTAATACTCGAAGGCTGGATGGTTGGTACAACGTCTCAGCCCGACGAGGAACTGACACCGGCCTGCAATGCGCTGGAGCAGGATGAGGACGAGGATGGCCGTTGGCGCCTTGCCGTCAATGCGGCGCTGGCCGGGCACTACCAGGCACTATTCGCCAAGCTGGACTTCCTGGTGATGTTGCGAGCGCCTTCTTTTGAGCAGGTGTACCAGTGGCGCGGCCTGCAGGAACAAAAACTGGCAGCGAGCCGGGGACAGGGCAATGCAGTAATGAACGAGGCCCAGTTACAGCGATTCATCCAACATTATGAACGGCTGACCCGTCACTGTCTGCGGACATTGCCCAACCGGGCTGATGTCGTTTTTCAACTGGATGCAGGGCACCGGGTCGTAAGCACAGCCGACAAGGCAACCAGAAAATCCTAGCCCTGCTCCACCGGGGAACCAAGCGACGATTTATCGCCACTGATACTGGACCCACCGGATCGACCAGACAACAACTTACTCCACAGTGGCGCGATCCAAACCCGCAGCACCAGGGCAACCAGCAGGATACCCGCGAGCTGTCGCCATAGAGCGACGTGCTCACCATGTTCAGCCATGGAGAGCTGAAGCGGCCAGCCATTCATGGCATAGAGCTGATTCAATACCAGACCGCAGGCGATCGCTGTACCGATGACGCCAATCAGGTAGGCAACCAGGGAGCGCGTTCCAAGTTGCTCCTTGATCACACCCATGGTCGCGATATTGGTGGCTGGCCCGGTGAGCATGAATACCAGTGCAGCACCCGGTGAGACTCCCGCAAACAACAAACTCGCAGCAACCGGTGTCGAGGCGGTAGCGCAGATATACATGGGCAAACCCACCACTACCATGACCAGCATGGCCATCAAACCATCACCCCACTGCAGGAAAAACGACTGCGGCACTACCGCGGTGATGATGGCTGCCGCAACCAGGCCAATCGTTAGCCATTTGGCGGTATCGGAAATCATGCGGCCATAGCCGTATTTTACAGCGTCTATAAAGCGCTGACCGAGAGGAGGCACGGTCGTCGTTTCCTGCTTCTTCTGACTCGCGCAGCATTTTCCGCAACTTGAGCTGGCCTTCTCCACGGGCTCATCTTCCTTCTCCAGCGCCCCCACCAGGCTACCAGCAATAATTGCGCTCGTCAGCGCACCGATAGGCCGAGCGATTGCGAAGATAGGGCCAAGCATCGCATAAGAAAATGAAATCGAGTCAACACCGGTCTCCGGTGTCGCCACTAAAAAAGAAGACGTGGCGCCTTTTGAAGCACCCGCCTTGCGAATAGCCAGCGCCGTGGGAATGACGCCACAGGAACACAAAGGCAATGGTGCGCCGATAAAGGCACCCTTGAGGATAGGAGCAAAGCCTTTGCCGGAAAGTTGCTTTTCCACCCAACTACTGGGAATGACTTGCTTGATGATGCCGGCCAGCAGGTATCCGAACAGTAGCCAGGGGGCACTCTCCAGCACCAGATTCCAGAATATGCTCACTAATTCCATCATTTTTCACTCCCGCTCAGGCAGCTCTCTTTCTCTGCGATATCGCCCGCATCCAGTGCTTCAATAATAGAGCAGTGGGTGGCGTTTTCTGGACCACCGCAACAACTCTCCAACAGGCGTTCGAGAGTCTGCTGCATGAACCGCAGTTCGGCAATCCTGTCATTCACCTCGTCCAGTTTATGGCGGGTTATATCGGTCACTTCCTGGCAACTATGGCTCTGTTTATCAAGACGTATGGACAGTAACTGTCCGATATCTTCCAGTGAAAAGCCGATATTGCGCGCAGTCTTGACGAACTCGGCACGACGCACATCGGCCGCATTGTAGTAACGATAGCCCGCGGCGCTGCGCTCGCTGGCACTGATCAAGCCATGCTTCTCGTAGAAGCGTATGGTATGGGAAGACAGCCCGGTCAGGGCCGCCAGTTCGCTGATTTTCATCATGGCTATTTACCTGTTCAAGCAAGTCCCAAGCCCCTGATTTTGCTGGCTCTTTTAGCCATTGAGCTCCAGATCAGGGACAGGATTTTGAATCGACGAGGTAGAGTATAAGCTTAGAGTTAACTCTAAGGTCAATAGCCCGGCGGTTTCCCGCCCACTTTATAAACGCAGTGTTACGGAACCCGGATCAAGGCGCCAGAATCCGTCCTATCCACTCACCGATGTCCCTGATTTGTTCAGGACACACCGCATGCTCCATGGGATAGCTGATGTACTCGGGATTGAACCCAAGATTCTGCAGCGTTGCCACGCTCTTGCGGCCCAGCGCTTCTGGCACTACCGGGTCGTAGGTACCATGGCAGATAAGTATGGGGAGGGTATTTTGCACCGGGTTAATCTCGATGGTATCAGCCGTCGCAAAATAGGTGGAGAGGGGCATGATGCCAGCCAGGGTTGAGCCATAGGTCAATCCTGCCTCGAAGGAGACTGCGCCGCCCTGTGAAAATCCCGCGACAATGATGCGCGATGCCGGGATACCCCGATCAATCTCACGGTCAATAAGGTCGTGCACCCAGGCCGCGGATTGCTTGAGCTGTTCCTCATCTACATGGCGGTCTATATCCATTGCCTTGATGTCATACCAGGCGGGCATGACAAAGCCGTTGTTGATGGTTACCGGGATCGACGGTGCGTGGGGAAAAATGAATCGAATACCGAGCCCTTCCGGTAGTTGGAGCTGGGGCACGATGGGCGCGAAGTCATTGCCGTCGGCGCCAAGGCCATGGAGCCAGATAATGGAGGCATTGATTTCCTTTCCCTGTGGGTATTCGATTTCGACGGCCGGTAAGTAGTCCATTGCTATTCCAGATGTTTTTTTGATTGGTGTTCAACTTGCTCAGGTGCAGTACGGTAGCAAAGTTCACTGCAATAAACGAACTTCCCGCTGCGGAAAAGGTATTCCGATCTGTGCGGACTGCAAGGCATCCAATAGCACCTGGTTACAGGTAAATCGAAGCTCGTGGAAACGTTTCGTGTGCACCCAGCAACGAATACCCATATTGATTGAACTGTCACCGAAACTCTCGATACCAACCTGAACCGGTCGCTGCATGCTCAATCCCTCAACCTGCGAAAGCGCTTCGCTGATGATTTTTCGGGCCTTGTTGGTATCACTGCGATATTCAATTCCCACCGACAGTTCCAGCACAGTATCTTCCTGCGAATTGTGGATTATCTCCCCAATGATGTGCCGATTGGGAATGGTGATTTTCTCTTCGTCTTCATTGGTTAGAACGGTATAGGCCAGCGTCACGTCCTTGACGACACCCCATATACCCTGCACCCGGATCGTATCGCCAACCACAAAGGGGCGGGTAAGAATAATGCTGAGTCCGGCACCGTAATTGGACAACAGCCCCTGGATTGCCAAACCAGCTCCAAGACTGAGAGCACCGATAGCTGCAATGAATGGCGTAATCTGTATACCCAGTTTTGGCAGGGAAATCACCAATGCCGAAGCGACGATGGCAATCTTGGTGAAACTGGCAAAGAAGCGGCTCAGGGTGATATCGAGTCCGCGCTTGTCGGCAAACTCAAAGACAAAATTCGCCGTCTTGCGAGCAATAAAGACGCCAATAGTCATAATGATGATGGCGCCGAGAATCTGGAAGCTGTAAGTCACCAGGTAGGTAACAATCAGATTATAGAGCTCGGTGAATTGTTCAATTTCTTGTTCCATGTTTTTCCCTTTGGCTGAACTGGATGCACGGCGCAATTCTGCCACGGAGCGGGAAACATACAAACCCGGAAAGGCATTTGCACCGAATATAGCGAGTGAATTACCATGCAGTCATGAATCTGAATTTCACAACACGTCTATTGGTGGTTCTCTCGCTGCTGACCACAGGAACTCTCGCGGCCTCGGCACAAGAAGCCCGGGACAATCTGCTGGGCTCCTGGGAAGGCGGTCTGGTTCTGGGCCGCGATGAGATGAACCTGGCCTTTACCTTTACTGAAAAAGCCGAGGGATATGCGGCGGCGCTGATCAGCGGCGGCATGGGCATCTACGGCATGCCAGCCGATACGGTTTCCGTGGATGGGCGTCGTGTCACGATTCGCATCCAGCGACTTGACCTGGAATTCACTGGCACCATTCGGTTCGACGAGAGCGGAGAAAAAATACTGCGAATAGACGGCGATTGGTTCCAGTACAGCGAGATGGTGCCAGTTGTGCTACTCCCGGTAGACAGCCCCACCTTTTGAACCAAGTTAGATATACCTGCTCAGATTCCTGTTCGCCCTGCTGAGTCTTTCCGACAGTACTTTCACGATATAGGTATGCAGTGCTGCCGTGGATGCGGGGAATCGGCGGGACATCGCTTCCAACTTGTCCTTATCCAACCTGAACAACACGGCGTCATTCTCAATGCGCACGCTCGCCGTCCTGTTGTCCCCTGTGTAGATGGCCATTTCTCCCAGGATCGCGCCCGCCTTGTATTTACGGAGTATCTGTTCCTGCTGGCTGGGTATCTTCAGAACCACGACTACTGTGCCCGAGCCAACGAAGTAAAGGGATTCCCCTTTGTCCCCTTCCCTGAACAAATATTCTCCGGACACCCGGTTTTCGACCACGAAGAATTCTGACAATAGCTGCACGTCTTCCTCTGCATAGGCGATCCGCCTTAACACATCGGAAAGTTCCAGGTTGTTGTCTTCATCCCTGCGATTGAGATCGGAAAGGATACGGCGTTCGCACCAGTCTACAGCGGTATCTACCTGCTGTTTGTAATTGCGTTCCCACTGTTGCTCACCGAGGGTGAAGAAGCCATGCTTGACCAGTTGCTTGATGGACTTGTCGTCGGCACCACTGATAACGATGTGGAACCCAACCCTGTCACTGAGTTGTGCCAGTTTGGTAAAACTGACAATCGCCGAAGTATCCAGCTGGCTGACATGGTGGAAGTCCAGCACGAGATAATCGAACTGGCTATGATCATCGGCATCAACAATGCGCGATCGAATTGCGCTGATTAATTTGTCCGCCGTTCCAAAAAAGATAAACCCTTGCAGAATCAGGATCAGGATACGATGACCTTCCTTGTTCAGGAGCTCCCGGGTTTCCAGGTCACGATCCACATTACTGGCGTGATCACTGCCATTGGTTTCGATCTTGATGACACTGAGCTGTGAGTAATTGATCACAAACAGGATGATGGCCACGAAGAAGCCGAAGGTAACACCCTGCAGAATGTCAGAGAAGATGATTACAATAAGAATCAGGATTACTACCACATAGTCAGACAGAGGCAGTTCATCCCGCGCTTTCCAGAGCCAGTCGATGAGAAACTCGAGACCGACGTAGATCAATAGTCCACCCAACAGGAAAGTTGGTACGATCTCCATAAACTCCGCACCGGCGAATATGGACGCACCTACGAGGACTGCGTAGACATAACCAGTTAACCGATCCTTGCCCCCAAGCCGGTCCACCAGGGCTGTATCGGAGGCATCGTGCACTCCGGGGAATCCGCCAAACAGGCTGTTCACCATATTGGTGTAACCCATCACTTCCAGTTCATGGTCCGGATTCAGGTCTTTGCGCGCTATCAGTTCGATTCCAGACACATCCAGCAACAGCATCATGGAACACAGTAAGGCAACGACCACGATTCCGCTAAGCTGGTCAGAAATGGCAACCCAATTGACCTGCTGCAAGTAATCCAGGTGGAATATGGGCAGGAGCGCTCCCGTGGATTCGATGCTGGGTAATAAACCACTTTCCGCTGCCTCCTCGGTGGATATACCGCCCAAAGCGAGTACACCATAGAAGATCAGTATTGAGAGCAACAGAATGCCCGGCACAGAGAGTCGGTTGTCCCTGAACAGTTTTCCTGAAATCAGGCACAGGGCAAGCACGACGGCAGGTGTCGTGAGTTGAATAAATCCACCATCGAAAAATGAACCGAGAGTCGGTTCGCGACCAGCGGCAACCGTGAGGCCACCTTCTACGAAGATGTAGCCAATTCCGGCAAAGAAACCGCCGGTTACGGGATAGGGTATGTAGCGCACCAGATTGCCGAGTTTTAGGCGACCCAGCAGCAATAAGAACAGACCGGTAATCATGGTGGTCACCATGAAGGCCACGATGATCGTCGCCTCGGCGCCCACCGAATACTCATTGCCAAAACTGGCGTAGATGCTGGTGACCATCACAGCAAATACTGGCACCAATCCATTGCGTGGAGAGCAGATTACGGATTTAAAGTCGCTGAACAGGGATCCGCCAAGCCCGGTAACGAGAGTGCCCACCAGTAATATGGCTATACCTGGCACCATCAGCCGGGTATCTGTCTGGGCAAATAGCAGCGCAGCAACCGAAACGGCTACCGAGATATTCACCAGTGCGATGAGCGCACCCGAGATTACATTGGCGATGTGGTTCGACGGCATGTTGTTGTCAGGACCCAAACTGCTGCGATTCCCTGAGCTTCTGGCCAACTGTACCTCAGGAAAAGCCCGAGGATACTACCTGCAAGCACCCGATACTAGGTCTAATAGCCTGAATTTCCACACTTTTCCCGGTAATTCAAGCACGAAAAGCACTCATTCGTTACCGATGGGAACGTTAATGCATTGGCCTTGCGAAAAGCTGTACTGCACTGCAGAAAATAAAGCTGCGGAGCACGGGAGAGTTGCTCACCCTGCGCCTGGCAACCATTCAGTCAGAAAGTGAGCAGCCAGGAGAAGTGTTTGCTTACCTGTAACAGATGTTAGGTCTAACGGCGATTGCTCGCGGTACTGCCCTAAGGCCACCAACTTAGCCCTTGAGCGGGCAAACCGTCGGCGAAGATGCGCAGGTACACTCTGGATTCCATGAAAGCCTGGCGAAATTCGCGGCTCATGAAATATTCACCCGCGCTGCTATTGGCGGCGGGACCAAGCAGGTTGTGAATGACGGGGTCTGAACCAGGCTCATCGCCGGTTTCAGCCATGGCTAGCGTAATCGCGTAAACGGGTGCTGTGTTCCCCGCTACGGTTCGCAATTCATAGGCAAGCACATTACGCAGGGGCTCGAACACAAGCTCTCCCTCAAACTGAATTTGACCCTGGTTAAAGGACAGGGCCACGGTTTGAGATTGCATTGAATCGCGGTCTGCAAGCGACGGAGTTACCACTGGCGCCCGGCGGGAATTCCGTTGCGATTCGAGGGCATGGGCGATAGCCAGCAGTTTAGTGTCTGCCAATTCGGTGCCGAGCAGTTCCATGCCTACCGGTAATTCACTGCTGCTGAATCCGACTGGAATCGAAATCGCCGGGAGTCCACTGTTCGCTGACAGGCTGCAATTGCTGCCGGCTTGTGATTCACCGACCTGCACGGGCAATTCACCAATAGTGGGATACACGAGTGCATCCAGTTGTTCCCGGCGCATCAGTTCCAGCACCGTTTCCTTCAGGACCTGACGCGCCGCCATCCTTCTCCCGTAATCATCGGCCTCTACTGTCACCGCTGCGCTGCGCCCGAGCGCACCCGCGACCGCCTCGTGGTACAGGCCCTGTTCCATGATAGCCGCCAGATTGGCAATCTCGTCGCTGCCAAAGCCGTCCAGAAATTCATTGAGGTCGTCCCTGAACTCCTGGGTAATCAGTCCGGAGTCAGCAATCAGTTCATCCAGATCGGGGATCGACACGGCGACAATTTCAGCACCTTGTTCCTCAAGCCATTCCAGGCTGTTTTCAATAGGCGCACGCACACCTGAGCTAGCCCGCCTGAAGTAGCTGTCCAGTTTTCCGAGGCGCAGGTCTGACAGGTTTGCTGAATCCAGCGAATCTACGAACGAAGGTAAACTGCGGTCCCGCACCAGTTCGGTAGCCGGATCATTGCTATCAAACCCTTTCACCACATCCAGTACGATGGCCAGGTCTTGTGCACTGCGCGCCAATGGACCGGCAACATCCTGGGTGTGGGAAAGAGGCATCACGCCGTAGATACTGGACAGACCCTTGGTGGGTCGGAGTCCCACCAGGTTATTGAATGCCGAGGGAATTCGTATGGACCCGCAAGTGTCAGACCCCAAGCCCACTGCTGCCAGGCTGGCAGCAACGGCAGCCCCAGTTCCGCCACTCGAGCCCCCTGGGACACGACGAATATCGTAAGGGTTAAGTGTCTGCCCATACAGGGAACCCACCGTGGTGATGCCATAGGCAAACTCATGGAGATTGGTTTTGCCCAATACAATCGCGCCTGCGTCGATGAGACGCTGTACTTGATACGAGCTGCCATTGGGCTGGAAGTTGGCCAGCGCCACCGACCCTCCCGACGTTTTCATGCCAACCACGTTGTAGTTATCTTTAACGAGGATCGGGATGCCATGCAGCAGACTCCTGGCGCCAGTCGATTGCCGCTCCCTGTCCAGCGCACTAGCCTGTTCCATCGCAACTGCATTAGTACTCACGATTGAGTTCAATTTCGGCCCTGCCTGATCGAAGGCTTCAATGCGTGCCAGATATTGCTGCACCAGTTCGACCGACGTGATTCGTCCGGATTCCAGCGCTTGCTGAATTTCTGCAATACTGGCTTCGAACACATCGAAACCAACGGATTGCCCGTTCGCCATGCTGGTGGAGAAAATCAGGACCAAACCAACAACCAGTCGTCTCATGGGATCTGCTACCTCTGAAGTCTCTGCTAACTCGATTGAACTACTCTTTACAGTCCGGTGCTCGGACGATGCTCCCGCAAATGCCCACGTAAATCGGTGCTCACCTTGAGCATGATTAACAGCAACAGAGCCGGCAATGCAGAGCTGAACAGCATGGAAAGAAACCCACCAAAAATAATTGTCAGGTGCATAACAATAATGCGTTTGTAGGGCTCACCCATCTGCGACGCAGCATCCTTGCCAACATACTCCCGCCGGCCGATGAAGTTAGTCACGTAGGATATGCCATGACTGATAACAAATCCCGCCAGAGCTGGAGACAGAATCCAAAGATCTGCCAGCAATCTGTCGACGGTGACATCACTCACTTCACCGAGGCTTTGACCAAAAAAGCCATAGATAAACAGCAAATGCCCCACCATGAAACCACCATAGTGGCCGAGAAAAAAGGGGCCATAGAGCAAGGCACCAAACCCTGCAACCCTCATCAGTTTCAACAAATTGTAGAAACCGATTACTCCACTCTCAGCCCAAAACAAGAGCATGATCTCGCCAACATCCCAGCCCAGAAACAAAACACCGGCCAATGGGATACTGTTGGCAACAATCAAGGCAATACTCGATGGTGAAGAGAGTGTGTTGGGGGTGGCATACGCATCAACAGCACTTCTTACAGACTCTGACCGGCCCCCTTCTTCATCTGACACTTTCAGTGGGTCTTCGGCTGGTAGTTCAGGCAACGGTGGCATGGGATCATTACAAGCAGGAAAAAGCCTGTTGAGTTCCCGCAGGATCAACTCGGCCTTCCCTTCATCGATATCAGAGCCAAAACCAACTGGTTCACCTGCGTAGTCGAAAGCGAGGTGTTCACCACGCCACCCGGAGCCTTCCCGTTCGTCTGGCGACTCGCGTCTGAAGTTCCTTAGAAATTCCGCGGGATAGCTTGCGCCAAAACTAATCCCGGGCAGTCCCAGGCGCAGGCTCAATGAACCTTCTTCTACCCATAGTGTTTCCCGCCCGAACGACAATCCACAAAACAGCAGACCCAGGGCGATCACTGCCACAGACCAACCTATGCCCCAGAACAGCGTGAACAGAAACGCCACCAGGGAGAACAGGCTGCCGTCCGGTGTGTCGATCAGGCTTGATGCGACACTAAACAAGGGAATGGCAAATGCTACGAAGAAAGCCCCGGAAATGAGAATTGCCACCTTGGACCGGTTGAATGGCAGACTCACTGCGAAATCGGCATCAGGATCGTGCTGCGGCCCAAGGCGAAAACTGAACTTCGGCGCCTTCTCACCCAACGCGGCTCGTAGCCTTCGCTTGTCGGCGAATTTCTGTTGCCTGCTATTTTTCAACTCTGCTCCAACCTGACCAGTGTTTGACAAGAAAAAATTTGAAGGGTACCGCATATGAATAATCGTGTGGTTTAAATGAACCTGTCAATTAGTGCCTTCGAGCGCGGCCGCGGGGAGGCTGGGTTCCCAACCCGCCGGCTCCCAGGTGTCTTCACTCCAGAAAAAGCCCTGAAAAGCGGTCTTTTTCTTCCGTTCAGCGCCGGCCTTGACTGGCGGGTCGGGAACCCTGCCTCCCCGCGACCGCTCGACCAGTGAGAGCCGAAACATCGAAGCACTCTTCGTTAAACCTCACCTTCAATCGAAGGGCAATGAAGCCAAAAAGCAAGGTAACACCTTGCAGCGCTCAGAGCGTTGGGCTGGAGGTGCTTGTCGCCAACGGTAAAGCGACAGCGCTGAACGGAGAAAAAAGACCGTCAGGGCTTTTTTCGGAGTGAGGGAACCCGGGACGGGCGCAGAGCGTTGGCGACAAGCCCCTCCAGCCCGACGCGACCACCCCCCGCAGATGAGCACGTCAACCAGCCCCTCAACCAGAGCAAGGCTTCAGTCACGAGCTATCTATGAAACACAAAAAAAAGGACCGGCTGCATGACACAACCAGTCCCCTTTTTTAACTTGCTAGCAAAGTATTAGTTTGGCATGCGTGCCGCGCGGATTTCGATTTCCACCAACCAGCCTTCGACCACCAGATCGGCGATCTCAACAAAGGAACGTACTGGTTTGTTTGGATTTTCGGCTGTTCCGAAGAACTGGGCATAGCCCTCATTGAAGCCTGCGAAATCCAGACCATCGTCGCCGGCAACGGCAAAGGCACGCACCTGCACGATATCGCTCATAGACCAACCCTGCTCTTCGAGAGTTTGCTGGAAGCGCTCGAAAGTATTCACAGTTTGTTGCTTCATGTCACCCCAGCTACCGTCCGCTAAAGGGCGCGCACCGGAGCCGGACAGATACATGGTTTCTGCCCCGGGTGGAATCGTTATGGATGTGTAAAAGTAGTTACCTTCATTGTAACGAGTAATTTCCTGGGCTATCGCATTAGCACCAATCCCGGCACATGCGGCTATGACAATGCCTGTCATTAGTTTTCTGGCTTTCATCTTCTCTCCCCCGATTTAGGCCATTTTTTGTTTAACGGATTACTTGATAAACCTCTGCTTAACTTGCGTTCTGTCCCGCCGTCCCGGCATGCCCCATTTCAGCCGCCTTGGCCGTCACCTCTACATCGTCACCCAATAAGCGACGGGTGAGCAGACCCGTAGTAATGGCACCATTCACGTTGAGTGCAGTTCGGGCCATGTCGATAAGTGGCTCAATGGAAATCAGCAGTGCCACAACGGTTATCGGAAAATTCAGGGCTGTTAACACAACCAGGGCCGCGTTAGTGGCGCCGCCACCCACGCCGGCAATCCCGAAGGAACCAATCGCAACAATTAACAATAGGCTCATGATGAAACTGAAATTGATATCTACACCCATGGTAGGTGCCACCATTACGGCCAGCATGGCGGGATAGATTCCTGCACAGCCATTTTGACCGATTGTCGCACCAAATGACGCAGAGATATTGGCGATGGGTGCAGGCACATTAAGATCTTCAATCTGGGTGCGAATAGTTAGTGGAATCGTCGCCGCTGAACTTCGAGTCGCAAACGCGAAGGTAAGAACAGGCCATACTTTCTTGAAGTAGTCCCGAATGTTCATACCAATCATACCGACCAGTAGTCCATGAACGACGAACATGATCGCAATAGCAATATAGGAAGCGATAACAAAACTGATCAGCGTCAGGATGGCATCACCATCGGAGGTGGAAATCACCCGCGTCATCAAGGCCAGAACGCCGTACGGTGTCAGGTTTATCACCATCTTCACCAGCCTCATGATCACCGCCTGCAGAGTATCGACGAACGAATGAATACGCTGTCCGTGTTCCTTGTTTTCCTCACTGACCAGTAGAGCGGCAATGCCGAACAGCAATCCGAATACCACAACGGCGATAATAGACGTGCTGCGAGCGCCACTGAGATCGGCGAAGATATTGGTGGAAACAAAGCTGACCAGAAGCTGCGGTACACTGAAGTCGGCAACAGAACCCTGACGCGCCTGCAATACCTCCGCGCGGGCCAGTTCACGCGCTCCGGTGGCAAGGTCCCCGGCATTGAGCCCAAAGACCATGGCCATGACTATACCGATTAGTGCCGCAACGGCCGTGGTGGCCATCAAAATTGCCACCACTGAACCGCCAATTTTGCCGAGTGACTTGATCTCTTCCACTTTCAACACGGCCGCGATCATCGTGATGAGAATCAGCGGCATGATGATCATGCGCAGCAGGTTTACATAGGAATTGGCTATGATGTTGGTCCACTCAAGCGTGCCCTGTGCGACCTCACTGCCGTAACCAAACACCAACTGCAGGTAGAATCCAAAGATGCTTCCTGCAACCAGACCTACCAGTGTACGGCGGGAAAGCCCCATATCGCGCTTGTTGAGCTGAAACAGCATACTGACAAGTGCGGTGAACAAAACGAGGTTGACTATCGTGATGAATGACATGACGGTTGCTCCTCAGCGTCGGTGCGGCAGGGAATGAATGGGCACCCTGCAGCGGATCTTATAATTATTTTGCTTCGCTGCTGTGTTTAGTGGATAAACTGTTTACTCGACCGGACAGGTAGCGGGTTGGCTAAAACAGCTAAAAAAGGTAAAAAAGCTACCTACCTTGTAAACTGACCCAGTATATAGGCCCCTCAGTTCAAGACCAAGCGAGTTCTCGGCCTCAAACAGGCGGGGCTTTGTTCGTGACTTCGCGGCCTGGGCGGCAGGCAGACTAACGATCTGCCAGGCTATTAATGTAACTGACTACATTCAGGATGCCTGTCTCATCGCCCAGCGGCTGCACCATGGCACGCATCTGCTGGCCATAGGTATCGTCCGGATGATGCCCCCGGTATCCGGCCATGAAATTCTTGAGTTGGGTTACCAGGTACCAGTCATTCTGACCCCGTAGCGCAGGAGCCCCCAGTGCTTCATTGCCGCTGGCATCCCGGCCGTGACAACTGGCACAGGCAGCGTAGAGTTGTGCGCCAGCCTGAACATTGCCCTCGATGGTGACTTCTGCAGGCTTGTATTCCCAACCGCCGACCCACTCGACGATGTCATCGATGCTTTCGTCGGTCAGCTTCACCGCCATGGGTTGCATGGCAATACCTTCGATGTCCATGGGATGAGTACCACGGATGCCGGCTCGAAAATTTTCAAGCTGGCGGCGTAAATACCAGTCTTCCATTCCGGCAAGACGTGGCGCCTGTACACCTTCATTGCCCTGACCATCGGTGCCATGGCACGTAGTGCAATAGCGGTCATTGAAAGGCTCCCTGCCTTCTTCGGCCGCCATCAGCAAACCGGTTCCAAATATCAGCACAGTGCTGACAACAACTTTGAGAAAATTCTTGTTCATACGCGCAAGAGACTCCATTAAAACGAGACGCATCATTTGTCTTTAATTGAACGTTTAAATCAGATTCAGTATCAGGCCGTTTCTGCCCGGACTCGCTGATCGAGGTCTGTCATCGCCCACTGGGCTGACATAACCGCGCTCTCTTGCCATGCCGAATGCATGCTGACCTGGTCGCCAATAAAATAGTGACGTCCGTTTACCGGCGCCTGCAGACGGTGATACAGCTCTTCCTCTTCATGGGTCCAGCCCCTGCCAAAACTACGTTGCCAGCGCGCCGAACAACCCAGCATATGATTCATGCGATGCCAGGCAATGGTGATGGGCTTTTCAACCAGATTACGGTAGTCAGGATGCAGCTTCTCACCATCGCTGAGATGTGCCTCGATACGCTCTGCCTGGGTCATCTTCGTGTGATACATGCCCCCTCCATAGTCGTACGCACCAAGGACAACGCCTTTCTCCTTGTGTATTCCATCGGTGGGATACCATATCTGGCGACTTGGATTATTCATCCAGGAGATACCGCCGTAGATATCCATGTCTTCCCAGAAACGGGATTTGGCCTGAAATGCGGCTTTATATGCTTCTCCACGACGCACGTACTTCATCGCTTGCACATAGTCGCTGGGGAAGTTGTGGTCGATACCAACCATGAGATGGGTCGGAATACAGTTAAAGCAGTAGTCAGCCTGCATGGTATGTCGCACGCCGTCCTGGTCATAGGCGATCTCTACACCGTTGTCCCGAACCTGGACACTCGCCACCATGGCGCGGTATTTCACACGATCGCCAACCTGGCGCAGAAAGCCCTGGATGATCTTGTCCATGCCGCCTTTCGGCTGCAAAAGAATAGGGCCGGTATCACCTTCATTGGCGCCCATCAGTGCGCGACCCAATCGGGTTTGCAGCAGGTCGCGAAAGGCTATCATGTCGTTCTGCACGCCATGCTTCAGGAATCCGCCTTCGGCGTAACCGGCACGGAAACTACCCCGGTACATGTCGTCTTCGTTGAGGTCACCAAAATCGCGAATCATGCTGAGCAGCGTCTCTGCTTCACTCTCACTGAATGGCGAATTCATTTCGTCTACAGTCATGGCCTTGGCCATGAGTTCGGCCATGAAGCCACGCATATTGGTTGTGTAGTCGATGTTTCTGATGGGCTTGCCACCCAGCATGGCATCGTCTTGTACCAGGGAAGTCTTGTTTTCGTTGATGAATATTTCCAGCTCTACCCCGAGTTCCTTGCAGTAGGCCAGTAGATTGCGGTGGGTACTAGGGATGCGGGCAGCACCGGCGTTGAAGTACATGTGTGGTTCATCATCAAACTCACAGTACTGCCGGTTGCCGATCTCGTCGATGAGATCACCATGGCGTACCGTGAAAATTCGGCCACCACATCGATGTGAAGCTTCAAGCACTTCACAGTCATAGCCGCGCTTGCCTAATTCATAGGCTACGGTTAAGCCGGAAATACCACCGCCCAGAATCGCCACTTTACGGCTGTTTCCAGCGAGATTGAGTAAATCCAGATTGGCTGCGGCTGCAGTCCCTGGCAACAGGCCGAGCGCTGCGCCTGCCTGTAATGTTGCTGCTGTGCCGCCGGTGGCGCCCAACAGATTAAGGAATTCACGCCTGGTGACAAATCCAGCCATAATCCCACTCCCCCTTTTTTATAAGTGATTGTAATTGCAAGCCATTTTCTGGCTTCAATCAGCGCGAAAGGTTAACATTTTCCCTTGCTGGCAGTCGTAACAATTTGTCTCTATTGAGACCCGCCCTGCACCGCACGTCATTCATGCATTTGCGCAATAACCGGTGTGATCGCGCTCAGCACCGCGGGCATCTTAGCCCTAAACTGGCACTTCCCAAAGAGGTCGTGGCCTGCCGCTGTAAATCCCGGCGCCGATTTCCTGGCATGAATAGCCCAGGGCATGAGGTCACATCGAAATACCACTCGAAACAGAGAGAGAAGAACAATGGCATTGACCAACTATTTCCCCGAACTGATCAGGAACCTGCCTGCCTATGAAGGGCAATTCGAAGCCTACGAACTGGCTGGCAGGGAATGCAGAGTCCTGTTTGGCAGTTACCCGGCTGGAAGCGCGGTGCCACCCCACAGCCATGACACTGACAATGTCGGTGTTATCACCAGAGGCGAACTACGGCTTACGATGGATGGTCAAACCACAGTGATTCGTGCTGGTGAGTGGTATCACGTGCCTAAAAACAGGGAGCACGCGGCAGAATTCGCCGTGGACACGGCGGATATCGAATTCTGGTTCAGCGACTAAGGAACCTCCAGCACTCCTGGAACTCCGGCAACAGGAACCGAAATAAAGTAAAAGGACCCGTAGTAGTAGTAGTAATAGTAGTAGTAAGCACAAGTAAACTGCGCCGACAGCTCATGGCAGCAGATGACCCGTCTTAACCCAGATCACGGTATCCACTTCCACAAACGGTGCATGCTCGCTGAAATGGGGGCTGCGAATCCAGGTCCCCGCTGGATACCGTCCATGTTCATCCTGAAACACTCCGCTGAGCACATAGATCTCTTCTCCGCCGAGATGGCGGTGGCGCTGGAAGTGCTCGCCAGCTGGAAATTTCACCAGGGCAACTGACTCTGTCCCGTGCTCATGCAACGGCATCACTTGCAGATTGCCCTGACCCGGCAGCCAGGGTACCGAGTGGGTATCCACCACAATATGGGCACTATCGTCTGCCTGGAACTGGTGTAGTTTCACCAGGATCTCGCAGCCTTCCTCACTAAACGGCGTATGGCTGAAGCCCTCAGGATTGCGGAAGTAAGTGCCCGCTCCATAGTCTCCGGTTTCGTCCGAGAATGTGCCCTGCAGGACGAGAATCTCCTCGCCCAGGGGATGACCGTGGGTCGAGAAGCTTGCACCAGGCTCGTAGCGAACGATGCTTGTTGCATGACCACGCTCAGCATCCTCTCGGGCAAGTGGCTTGCGCCATACGCCCGCTTTGGGGCTGGGTACCCAGTCCATTTTCGCGGTGTCCAGTACGACTCGCTCATCGAAATTCATATTTAGCATTGTGGGCGCCAGTGTTGTTCCAATCCTGAGTTCAGCAGGCTACCAGAAACACCGAATCCCCGCTTCTACAGGCCGCCACTACTCGTTCTAACGGCAATTCGATTCCCATGTAACCAAACCTCTCCGCGGGTCGTCTAACCCCGGAAAGCCACTAAAAATACCAAAGATTCAGCACATGCCTATTTCTGATACTTCCTCCCAGGACGTGGTGATCACGCCCCGCTCCGGTTCCTGGCGCAAGTTCGCCGTCGTCGCCGCAGTTGCGCTTGTGGTGCTTGGTGCCTGGCTGGTCACGCCATTAGTGCAGCGCTGGGCCCTGGCAGAAGACACCGTTTCCGCAGAACGACTGCGCACAGCTACGGTAATTCGGGGAGACTTCGTGCGGGACATTTCCGTGCAAGGCCGGGTAGTTGCCGCGGTAAGCCCCACTCTCTATGCGACCCAGGCAGGCACGGTCACGTTCGAGGTTGAGTCCGGCGATTCCGTCAAGGCAAATCAGATTCTGGCCGTGATTGACAGCCCCGAAATTCAGAACCAGTTATTGCAGGAACAATCGCGGCTCACTTCATTAAGAGTCGAACTGGATCGACAGCGCATCATGACGCGCCAGCAACAGTTGGAGAACCAGAAGTCCGAAGACTCCGCATCCATCACTCTGCAGGCAGCAAAACGAGAGATGTCCCGCGCCGAGCAAGCCTTCAAGCAAGGCGCGCTCACCGAAGTGGACTACAACAAAGCGCAGGACGATCTGCAGACTGCTGAGTTGCTACACAAACATTCACTGCTCGACAAGGATCTGGACAACGAGCGACTCGAATTCGAACTGCAGACCCGGCAATTGAGCGTCGACCAGCAGGAACTGCTGGTCGCTGACCTCACCCGCCAGGTCGATGAATTGGAAATACTCTCACCGGTAAACGGCATCGTGGGGAACCTGGCCGTCGATCAGAAAACCAACGTGGCGAAGAACCAGTCGATCCTCAGCGTTGTGGATCTTTCTGCTTTCGAAGTGGAAGTGCAGATTTCAGAAAGCTACGCAGATGATCTGGCTATCGGCATGTTGGCTGAAGTACGCGCTGGCGGCGAAAACTACAATGCCGTGCTGATCGCGGTATCGCCGGAAATCATCGATAACCAGGTGACCGGGCGCGTGCGCTTTCGCGAATCCGTTCCTGCCGGACTACGCCAGAACCAGCGGCTGTCCACGCGCATACTGCTGGAAGAAAAATTTGACGTATTGAAAGTACAACGCGGCCAATTCTTCGATAGTGGCAACGGCCGTGTCGCCTATCGCATCGAAGATGGCATCGCCTACCGCACCCCTATTCTGACCGGCGCTACCAGCCTTAACAGCATCGAGATTCTGGAAGGGTTGCAAGCAGGCGACTCCATCATTATCTCCGGCACCGACCAGTTCAATGGTGCCGAGACCGTTCTGATTAATAACTAATGAGGTTTTACCCATGTTGAAGATGACCAACGTGTGCAAAGTGTTCCGCACCGAGCTCGTGGAAACCCACGCCCTGAATCAACTTTCCCTGCAGGTGGATGAAGGCGAGTTTGTCACTATCACCGGCCCCAGCGGCTGCGGTAAAACCACGTTCCTCAACATCGCCGGCCTGCTGGAAACCATGACCAGCGGCGAGTACCTGCTGGACGGCGTCAACGTTTCCCAACTCAACGACTTCAAGCGCGCCAAGCTGCGCAATCAAAAGATTGGATTCATCTTTCAGAGTTTTAACCTGATGCCCGACCTGAATCTGTTTGACAACATCGACGTGCCTCTACGCTATCGGGGCATGCCGGCCGGTGAGCGCCGTGAGCGTATCGACAAGGCGCTCGAGTCTGTGGGCCTGTTCTCGCGCAAGAAACATCTTCCAGCACAGCTGTCCGGCGGACAGCAACAACGGGTTGCGATTGCCCGTGCGCTGGTAGGCGAACCCCGATTCCTGCTGGCTGACGAACCCACCGGGAATCTGGACTCAAATACCGCCATGGGTGTCATGGAATTGCTACAGGAAATCAATGCCGCCGGAACAACCATCATCATGGTGACCCATGATCAGGAACTGGCGAACCAGTCGCCCCGCAATATTCATATCCTGGACGGTCGCATCAGTAATGGCGCGCCTGCCCCACAACAGGAAACTGCCGCAGAGGCCGCTACCGCGGTTGCCTGATAGCGAGGATCAGCAATGCTTCTTTACTACTTACGGCTCAGTGCTCTCAGCTACAAGCGCAACCCCATACTCAGTTCCCTGATGGTATTGGCAGTTGCCATTGGCGTGGGCGCCTATATGGTCATCTACACGCTTAACTACACCATGGGTGGTAATCCAATTCCGCAAAAGAGCAGCCAGCTCTTCCATGTTCAGTTGGATACCGGAGATCCCAATCGGGAAACCGACCCTCCAGAGCAACTGACTTATCTGGACGCCACTGCGCTCATCGAAGCGAGCCCTGGGTACCGCCAGACTGCCAGTTCCAAATTCGTTGCCGTGGTAGAACCTGCCAATCCTGAACTATTGCCGATGATCACCAACAACCGCGGCGTCTTCGGTGACTTCTTCACCATGTTTGACGTGCCGTTTCTCTACGGCAGCGGCTGGAGTCGCGAGGCGGACGACAATCTGGAACAAGTGGTAGTCCTGTCTCGCGACATGAATGAACGCCTCTATGGCGGCAGCAATTCCGTAGGCGAGAATCTCATCATGGATGGATTGATATACCAGATCGTGGGAGTACTGGATGACTGGACGCCTGTACCCAAATTCTACGACGTGAATAATGGCCCTTTCGATCCCAGCGAAGATATCTACACCCCCTGGAACCACATCATAGACAAGGAATTTTCGCGGCAGGGAAACACCAACTGCTGGAAAGCAATAGACGGTTCCGGCCTGCAAGCCTTCCTCAACTCCGAGTGCGTATGGATTCAGTATTGGGTGGAATTGAGAGACCGCAATGAAGAACAGGCTTACATGGATTTTCTCAACAGCTACACGACCGAACAAAAAAGCCTGGGCCGATTCGAGAGACCACTGAATAACGACCTATTCGATGTCGAAGAATGGATGATCGAGCAGGAAGTTCTGCCCGATGAGACAAAGATATTGTCGGCACTCGCCGCCATGTTGCTGGCGGTCTGCCTGCTCAACACCATCGGATTACTGCTTTCCAAATTTCTCGGCAAGTCCGGAGAAATTGGCGTGCGCCAGGCACTCGGTGCGCACAAGGGTTCCCTGTTTATCCAGCATGTCATTGAGGCCGGTTTCATCGGGCTGATCGGCGGCATTCTGGGTCTGGGCGTGGCCAGCCTTGGTCTGGAGGGTGTGAAGTCCTTACTGGGCCAGGACCTGATGGTAACGGACTGGATTCAACTGAACCTGCCCGTGGCGATTACCACGATCATACTCGCCATCGTTGCCACGGTAGTGGCCGGACTCTACCCGATCTGGCGAGCCTGCAATATTAATCCCGCGATTCATTTGAAAACGCAGTAAGCACTGCAACGCACCCGAACCTGAAGAAGAGAAAGCATTATGGAAATCGGACCCATCTTTCGCGCCATGACCCGCAACAAACTGGGTGTAGTGCTTATTGCCCTGCAAATCGCCTTCACCATGACGGTAATGATCAATGCCATCTTCATCATCAACGAACGCAATCGCCTCATGGCCCGGCCCAGTGGCATGGAAGAAGCCAACCTGTTTCATGTTTCCAGCATTGGCTTCGGTGATGATTTCAACGAACAGATTGTGACCGCCGATGACATGGCCATGATTCGTCAGTTACCGGGGGTGGTAGACGCCAGTGAGACCAACGCGATTCCTGTCAGCAGCAGTGGCTCATCAACCGGTGTACGCCTGGTAAACGATGAATCCGAGCCCAGCGTGGGGACTGCGATCTATCGCACTGATGAACATATCTTGAACACCATGAACCTGGAGTTGATTGCCGGTGAAAACTTCACGGCCACCGACATGCGTTATCGTACCGAATCCGGTGCGACGCTGGCCGAGAAAACCATCATTACGCGCGCACTCGCGGAGAACCTTTTCCCTGACACGGCAATCAATGATGTCGTGGGTGAAACCCTGTTTATGCCCGGCGGCACATCGATCCAGATCATCGGCATTGTGGAAAGGCTTCAGGCACCCTGGCCCACCAGTTCCCTCATCGAACGCTCCATGATCGTGCCGGAGCAGTTCATCGACGGCAATTCGCTGTACCTGATTCGCACCGAACCCGGAGAGCGTGACCGACTCATGTCAGAAATCGAAGAACTGCTGATCGCACGCAACGACAGTCGAGTGCTGCGCGGCCTAAGTTCATTAACCGACACGCGAGCCGACACCTATCGCCTGGACAGCGCCATGAGTTCGGTGTTGTGGGTCATCATTGTTACTCTGGTATTCATTACCTGCATGGGCATCGTCGGTCTGGCGGTATTTGGCATTAATCGACGCCGTAAACAAATCGGCACCCGACGCGCACTGGGGGCCACCCGTTTCGAAATCCTGCGTCACTTCATGCTGGAGAATTTCCTTATCACTGGTGTGGGAGTAATCGTAGGCGCCATCCTCACAATCGGCTTCAGCATCGTTCTAACCACAAACTTCGATATGCCGGCCATGGCGTGGTACTACACACCCCTTGGCATGCTTTGCCTGCTATTGATCGGGCAGCTCGCCGTATTCGGCCCCTCCAGAGGCGCAGCTCGCATCGAACCCGCCCTGGCCACACGCTCGGTTTAGTCTGGCCATTCGCCACAGACTTCCTATAATTAGCCGAGAGACAGGCGATGGTGAGCTACAACAGCCTGATCACCATCGCTGTCTGGCTGTTGACTGGGAAATCATCTTCCCCTAAAAACAAGGCCTGAACGGCCAAAATGCGATCCAGTACCAGCATTTCCGGGGCTAAGGCGCTATGCTTACAACTTTCCAGCATCACCACAGCGAATCGACTTCAACGACTGCGCCCCAAATCAATTCTGCTATGACTAAAAACCGAATCCTCCTCACCCTCATGATTATCGTTCCCGTGGTGCTCGCCGCCGCCATGAACTCCGCGATGGCCGCCGACAACGGTTGGCTGCGGGGCAATTGTGAGAGTGGTACCGGCGTCTACCGCTGGACCGATGGCAATCGCTACGAGGGTGCCTGCCGCGATAATTTCTTCGAAGGCCGGGGCACCCTGTTCCTGACCAACGGCGATCGCTACGAGGGCCAGTTCAGCAACGACCAGAAGAATGGCAATGGGGTATATTATTTTTCCAATGGCGATCGCTATGAAGGCCAGTTTCGCAACGGCCAACGCAACGGCCGCGGCACGCTCTACCGGGCCAACGGCGAACGCTACATTGGCGCCTATCTGAATGACCAAAAATCCGGGCAGGGCTCTTACTTCTTCCTGAATGGAGATCGCTACGAGGGTAACTGGGCTAACGACCAGTTCGATGGTCGTGGCACTTATGAGTTCAGTAATGGCGACAGTTACAGCGGCAACTGGTCGGCAGGCAAGCAGGACGGCAGGGGCAAATTCGAATGGGCCAACGGCAACCGCTACGAAGGCGAGTTCCGGGATAATAGTCGCAGTGGTATGGGCACCTATTTCTGGACCAATGACAATCGCTACGAAGGCCAGTGGCGCAATGGCAAACAACATGGCCAGGGAACGAAGTTCTGGGCCAATGGCGATCGCTACGAAGGCCAGTGGCGTGACGATGCCATGAATGGCGCCGGTACTTTTTTCTATGCTAATGGAAACCGTTTCGAAGGCGGCTTCCGCGATGACCGCCTACATGGCCAGGGCGTCTACTATTTCTCCAATGGCGATCGCTATGTGGGCCCCTGGCTCAGAGGTGAGCGTGATGGCCCCGGCGTCTACCACGACGCCCGCGGCAACAGCCAGCAGATGGAATTTGCCGGCGGCCGCCGGGTTTCCTGAAGCCATTCCGAGCCTTCACCAGGCTCTGTCGCCCTGCCCTCTTCATTGCAGAGTAAAAATCTGCTTGTAGCCTCCTTTTCATGCCAATAGATTCTTTGGGATCTATGGAATAGAATCCCACCGAAAAGGAGAGGATCATGATTTACAGGGCCTTTGCACTATTCGCGATCTTTACTAGCTGTGTTTTCGGGACATCACTGTATGCCCAGGAAAATGACACCACCTATTCCATCGATTCTGCTGACTCCATTCTTCGAGTCTACGTCGGTCGCGCGGGGCCGCTGGCAAGAATGGGACACAACCACGTCGTGCATTCCAGGGGAATTACCGGCGAGATTCATTTAGCGGCTGAGCGATCAGAGTCCAACGCATCATTTGAGATTCCTCTCAGCAGTTTTGTCGTAGACGATCAATCGGAAAGAGACCGGGCATCGGCTGCCCAACGGGATGGATTCGATACCCAGCCTGGGCGACGGGCAATTGAGGGCACGAGATCAAACATGATGAGTGAGGATGTCCTCAACGAATCATTGTTTCCTGTTGTGTCTGCCCAAATATCCACAGCGTCTGTTTCCGATCAACAGTGGGTTTTTGACATTGCCTTATCAATTGCTGGCAGCACGGTAAACCTGAATATTCCCGCCAGCGTCACTATCAGCGAATCTGAAATTTCAGTTTCGACCAGTTTTTCTCTCCAACACGAAGATCTGGGAATGTCCGTTTTCTCCGCACTGGGCGGAAGTCTGCGAGTCGCAGAACAACTGGACTTTGAATTGGAAATTCGTGGTAACGCGCAATAGGGGCGAATGGTACCAGGCCGAATAGCGGTACCGATTACACCAACACCAACTCGCCAGGACCATGTAATGCCTGAACGAAGTGTGTTAACCAAGCCGCTTCAGCGAACCAACCAGTAGCCGGTATAGTCTTCAAAACGCGATTCGAATAGCCTGCGTCGCTTGGTCAGGCCCTGGTCACTGCTCATCAGGAATACCTGCTGTGGCGGTTGATTCGTTACTTTCAGGGTCATAGTGGTGTACTGCGAAGTGCTGTCATGCTGAGCCGGCAAATCATCACTCACGATCGCACTGAATCCCAGACTCTCATTGACTGTGGGTATATTCCCCAATAGCGCTACAAACTGCTGCAGCGGTCCAACCTGTGAGACCGGCTCGTAGACCGCATAGTCGCGCAACTCGACACCCGAAGCGTTCAAGTGATTCAGATAGAGAGTCTCCACTTCCTCGGAACTGGCCAATCGAAAACCTGCAAAATCGCCATTCGATTGAATCGCCCGCAGCATTTCCTGCGGCGAGTAACCTTCGCCGGCAGTGAGCTTTAACCACTCATTACCTGTGTTTGGATCATAGACCAGCATCTGGTCGCCGGCATTGTAAAGATCGAGCAGTTGCAGTGCCTCCGGGATTGTTGGAGCAACGCGAAGATCGGCACCGGCTACGACCGAAACAGTCACTGGCTGTGCAGTGATCTCACGCATCTCGTGCCTGCCCACATGATCTACAGCAGATAGCACAAACCCATCGAGAACAAGCTCTCCCTCAAATACAGATTCGTTTTCGTAGTAATAAGTACCTAATTGAAATGAAGCCGATGCGCCCGGCTCAAGTTTTAATTCCGAGGGTTTCTGGCAGGCATCGCGGCATTCGACAAAACGAAAACTTCGACTATGCTCACCCTTCCAATTTCTGAAGCCTCCCTGCATCGCAAGTCCAGTCTGAAGATTCACCGGATGGTCATAGCGATTGGTGACAGTGGCTTCCATAGTAAAAGACTCACCGGCGGTGACTGATGACGGATAACTAAACTCGGCGTACAGGTCGGTAAACATCGTGCCGGCTTGTTTACTTTCGAGTTCAGATAAATCGAAAGTACTCGTGTCACCACTGCCATCGACGCTCGCGATGCGAACTACATTGTAGTCAGCGTAGACTGCACCATCCATACTACTCCCGACCTCCAGCTTCGCCCTAAGATTCACCATTGCGATGTTCTCGCCTGGCTGCGCGAACGAAGGCATCTCACCAGATTGAATTACAAACTGCAGCGACTCACCGGGATGCAAAGGGAAAGCGCCCGCGATGACCGGATACCGATCAACCGTCCCGTTTCGCATGCGCTCCATCATTGCCTGCCGCCTGACAATCATATCCTCCATCATTGACTGACGGTTATCCGGGTTGTCGTAAACACTACCCTGCGTGCCACCTCCGCCTCCAGAGATACGCTCTATGACTACACCCGAGTCAGCCGGATTGACCAACTCGGCATGCACTTCGAACGACTCTCCGGGACGGACAAAACCGACCGGACTCAGGATATGCAATGATGGATCAGACTGCGCATTCAAGTTGCCCATAGAAAGCAAAACCAGGATTGCGATGAGGAAGACACGTAGCATGGGAAGCTCCCAATACCAGGATTCGGGAACGAGAATACCATAAATATTGTGGTGAA
The DNA here is from genome assembly GCA_965227635.1 of uncultured Pseudohongiella sp. Lineage (GTDB taxonomy): Bacteria > Pseudomonadota > Gammaproteobacteria > Pseudomonadales > Pseudohongiellaceae > UBA9145. Next base: position 875,681 of record OZ245763.1, read on the forward strand.
AATACGTAGCCTACAACTTGAGACTCGCGGGTAATGCACTAAACAAAGAACAGTCGAGGAGATGAGCTTCTTAGGTCCAGCACGAATCATTTAGCATGCCTCAGGAGTAGGCGTCTGGAGGGCTAGCACATAATTAAGAGCGTTCTGAGAGTCGTCAAATCGAGGCGTAGAAAAATTTTGAGGCAGGAGTTTACAAGTCGTAAATGACTGCCTCAAAATTTTTCTACAACGAAGAGTTGGCGGCTCTCAGGGCGCTCGATCAAGAACGCAACTTGTAGCCTGTCTTAAACATGTAGAAGACTACGCCCAGGCAGGCCAACATGAAGAAGACGATGCATGCCAGGCTCACCACCACGTTCACTTCCGATATCTCGTAGAAACTCCAGCGCAAGCCACTCACCAGATACAGTACGGGATTAAACAGCGACACCGACTGCCAAAGCGGTGGCAGCATATCGGTGGAGTAGAAACTTCCTCCCAGAAACACCAGTGGCGTAATCACTAGCATGGGCACAACGGAGAGCTTCTCGAAATTGTCCGCCCAGATACCGAGCACAAAGCCCAGCAGGCTAAAAGTAATCGCCGTGAGTAGAACAAACAACATCATGATGACGGGGTGAGCAATTCTAAGGTCGGTAAAAAAGCTGGCCGTGATCAGGATGATCATGCCGAGAATAATCGACTTCGTCGCGGCGGCACCCACGTAGCCGAGCACGACTTCCAGAGTAGAAATTGGTGCAGAAAGCATTTCGTATACGGTGCCTACGAACTTCGGAAAATAGATGGCAAAGGACGCGTTGGAAATGCTGTGAGTAAGCAAGTTCAACATGATAAGCCCCGGTACGATAAACGCGCCGTAACTCACACCCTCCACTTGTTGAATTCGTGAACCAATAGCCGCACCGAACACTATGAAATAGAGGGAAGTCGTGATGACTGGCGCGACGATACTCTGTAGCAAGGTACGCCGGGTGCGCGCCATTTCAAACTTGTAGATCGCCAGTATGCCGTGAAAATTCATATCAGGACTCTTGCACCAGGCTAACGAATATTTCTTCCAGAGAACTCTGGGTAGTATTGAGATCGCGGAAGCGAATGCCTGCTTCCTTCAGGTCATCCAGCAATGAGGTGATGCCCGTGTGCTCGCCCTGATTATCGAAGGTATAGGTGAGCTTCTCGCCATCTTCCGACAACTCGAGCTCGTAGCCTTCCAAACCGGCGGGCAGCGACTCAACGGGCTGACTCAAATCCAGAATCAGCTGTTTCTTGCCAAGCTTGCGCATCAGGTTGTGTTTTTCTTCGATGAGAATCAATTCGCCGTTGTTGATCACCCCAACCCTGTCCGCAATCTCTTCCGCTTCCTCGATGTAATGGGTAGTCAGGATGATGGTGACTCCCTCTGCCTTCAAGTCGCTGACGATTGACCACATATCCTTACGCAGGGAAACATCCACACCCGCTGTGGGTTCGTCGAGGAACAACACGCTGGGTTCGTGGGAGAGCGCCTTCGCAATCAACACCCGGCGCTTCATACCGCCAGACAAGGTCATGATCATATTGTCTTTCTTGTCCCACAGTGACAGGGCCTTGAGCACCTTCTCGATATGGTCAGGATTCGGCGCCTTGCCGAACAGTCCGCGACTGAATGAGACGGTATTCCACACCGACTCGAAGGAATCCGTTGTGAGCTCCTGGGGCACAAGACCAATAATTGAGCGCGTCTTGCGAAAATCCTTGATGATGTCATAGCCGGCGACGGTCACCGACCCCGTGGACGGTCTGACAATACCGCAGATAGTCGAAATCAGCGTGGTCTTACCGGCGCCATTAGGCCCCAGCAGCGCGAGTATCTCGCCTTTCTGAATCTGCAGGTTGATATCTTTGAGGGCCTGAAAACCGCCAGCATAAGTCTTGCTGAGCTGGTTAACAGAGAGAATGGGATTGGTTACTTCATCCATGGGCGAAGCATTATGTCCCTGCGGCCAGTCGATTACAATGACTGACTCATTACAAAGGGATTGCCCAGTGAATTTCTCAACCACTTCCCGCAGCATGCAGTGGGTGGCCGCAATCGGCGCTGCCCTGCCCTGTTTCTATCTCAGCTATGTTCTGGTGCGGGTGTGGATCGATCCTCGAGCCGTCGATGATGGCAACTGGGTACGCTTCGGTGTGGGTCTGATGGTGCTGGAATTCATACTCCTGCATTCTGGTGCCATGACCACTGGCTTCATGGCGAAGCAAACGGAAACGGCCGAGAAACTAAAACTGTTCTTTGGCCTGCTGCTTTTTTATACCGTTATGGTCGTAGCGTTTGCCTACACGCTGGAGAGCATCGCCCTGCTGTGGATCTTCGCTGCCGTGAGCGCTGGCAGGCTGCTGGCGGCACTGACCCATGCTTCCGCCGAGCAAGCAGAGTCCCAGAAACGTATCGGCATCGGTATGCTGCTCTATCTACTGGCAGTTATGGGGTCGGTTTTTCTGCCTATCCCCGAATACGGGATCAATAGCAGTGTACTGGCGGAATTTTACCCCCAGCGGGGAAGCGGCTTGTGGGAACGGCAGCCAGAACGCGCAATCGCTGCTGCCGCTGCTTACTTTCTACTGTTGGGACTATGCGAATTGTTTATACTGGGCCCAACCAAAGCCTCATATTCTCCTTCAATCAGCGATGAGTCCTGAATGACACCAGCCATGACTAACAACAGCCTTCACAAACCACTGCGTATCCTTGCCTTCTTGCTCGGGTATTACACGCTCAGTTCATTCCCATTGGCCAATGCCGCCGAGAGCATCGAACCCAATCTCACCACTGCGGAACAACAGTTGGTTGATTGGTTCCCTTCTCGGGAACAGGAAATGGTAAACCTGCTCGAACAACTCACCATAACCAACAGCGGCTCCATGAATAAAGCCGGGGTCGGAGAGATCGCGGATTTCTTTTCGGCAGAACTGCACCAGCTGGGGTTCGGGGTGTCTACTCTTCCCGGTGAACGCATTGAAATGCCAAGCTGTCCGGGCAGTGACTACAGCATCGATGTGGCTGATCACCTGTTGGCGACCAAGCCCGGCAATGGAGCAAGACTCCTGATAATGGGACACATGGATACTGTATTCCCACCTTTCGCTCCGTTCCAGGATTTCCGCCGCGACGGCGATACGGTATTTGGCCCCGGCGTGGCAGACATGAAAGGCGGCCTGGTGATCATGTTGTATGCGCTAAAGGCACTGGACGCAGCTGGCTATCTCGAGGATATGGCAATAACTGTGCTGCTCAATAGCGACGAAGAAGTCGGCTCGCTGTCCTCTCGCAAATTCCTGGAGCAACAAGCCCTCGAGCACGATTACGGCCTGGTCTATGAGTCATCGGGCAACAATTCCATGGTACGCGAACGCAAAGGCCTCGGTCAGGCCCGCTTCGTGGTCAATGGCCTGGCATCCCATGCCGGTGGTGCCCATGCCCAGGGCCGTTCGGCGATCAAGGAACTGGCCTACAAGATCGTCGAAATTGAAAACATGACAGATTACGAAACAGGAGTGACGGTCAATGTAGGCGTCGTTTCCGGTGGTGAAGCACGCAATACCATCGCACCTTGTGCGGAAGCCTTCGTGGATCTGCGTTACCCGACTCCGGAACAAGGTGAACAGGCTCAACAGGATTTTGAAGCCATTTTCAGCCAGGTTTACAGCTACCCCGTGGACAGCGGTGAGTTGAGCACAGAGAGCTGGATCAACCTGCATCGCCCGCCAAAGATTGCCACCGAAGAATCTGACTACCTGTTAGAGAAAACCCGTGCTATCGGCCGCTTGCTTGGGCAAGAACTGGGGGTCACTGATTCGGGAGGTGGCACCGATGGCTCTCTCACCCAGGCGGTGGGATTGCCCACACTTGATTCCCTCGGCATAGCCGGAACCGGCGCCCACTCGAATCGGGAACAGGCACGAGTGAGTTCAATCGTGGAGCGCGCACAACTCAGTGCCGTCTTAATTCGCAGGTTGAGCCAGGAATAAGCGACTCGAATTGCCAGGGCCAAGTAAAAATCCGCCTTCTTGGAAGGCGGCTTTGCAAATAGCCCCGATAAAACGATCATTACCTCCCTGGGAGGTGGTTCAAGACTGACAATAATAAAGCCGCAACCATAGGGTTGGGGCTTTTTGTTTTCGTCCCGGAAAGTAGTGGTCTTTTAGTCGATTGCGTTAACCAACCACGCCAGTTTCCTCAACCTGAGTATCGAAATTAAACCGACCCATAATTTCCGGATAGGCGGCAACCAAAAAGCGTAGCGGAAAAAGGACCGTCAGCACCCACCAACGGGTCTGTCTGGCCGGTAGTACCTCATCGACCAGCAGCGCAGCGCTCTCCACCATACGGCGGGTTGCGCAGCTAGGGCAGAAACCTCTGCGAGATGACGTGCATGGATACACCAATGCCGCGGGCGCATGAATGCGCCGGAGCGGCCAGGAAAAGGACACCAGCCTTTCATGATGGCAGCTTTCGCAGCGAACACGCAGGAAGCCATGCTCCAGACGCCCGCACTAGAGGAAGTCGGTGAAATCCTGCTACACATAGTCCGCTAGCGAGCGCCCTTCGGCGGCCTGATGTTCCAGAAAGTCGGGTAGCGGATCGCTTAGCGAGAAGGCGGCGGGGCTATAACAATATCCGGGCGCCGCAGCAGCACCACGGTCCAACACCCCGCCAGTAGCAATGATTGAAACCAGAAGCTGACGAAGATCGACGGCGCGAAGAACGGTTCCGCCCGCATGATGTGAAACAGAATGGCGCCGCCCAGATGAGCGCTGAGAAACAGCCCGCCCAGCACCGTAGTGCGCGGAATCAGGAACAGCGTAGCCGCAGTCAACTCACCCAGCCCGATCCAGAATACCCAGGGAGCAAACGCCTCCAGTTCCGCCAGCGGATTGGCGCCGGCTACTTTGGTACCGCCGGCTAGCAGCAGCCACAGGAACACCGGTATGGCGATCGCCCAGGCGGTGATACGCATGATCTTGGTATCCATGATCTCAGCTACTCCGGCTTGGCGGGTTGATTGGGCTTTCGCTTGATCGGCGGTTCCACCTCACGCCGGGACTTTTTGCCGGTTCCCTCACCGTGCTTGTTCTTGTCGCTCTTGTCATCACCGGGCTGACTGTCGTCGCTACGATCTACTTCGTAGGGATCGCCGTTCTGCATTTCACTCACGGTTGGCATAAATCCTCCTTCGGTTTCCAGGCAGCCTAGCAGCTACGACGCACGCTTGTAACCCGAGACAGGCGACAGTCTCATTTTCCAGGACTGGACAAGCACCGCAGGTCCGGCTAGCTTGCTTCAACACCTCTACAAAACCGGAACACGCTGAATGAATAACAATAATTTCCCTGTCACCAACCGCCTGCTGCTGGCTGCGATCCTGTTTGAGATAGTCAGCTCAAGTGCAGCACAAGAGAACAACTGGATCAGCCTGTTCAACGGCCAGAATTTGGACAACTGGGTACCCAAGTTCGCCGGCTATCCCCTGGGTGAAAACCTGCACAATACGTTTCGCGCAGAGGACGGTGTGCTCAAGGTCAGCTATGGCGACTGGCCGTCGTTCAACAACGAGTTCGGTCATCTGTTTTACGAGCAGCCCTTCTCACACTACCGGCTGCGCGCCGAGTATCGCTTTGTCGGCGATCAGGTTGCCGGCGGTGAAGCCTGGGCGTTTCGCAACAACGGTTTCATGCTGCACAGCCAGGCGCCGGAGTCCATGACTCTCGGCCAGGCGTTCCCGGTGTCCATCGAGGCGCAGTTGCTGGGCGGTGACGGCAGCGATCCACGACCCACAGCCAACGTCTGTTCGCCAGGTACGCATTATCAGTTCGATGGTGAGCTATTCACGCCCCACTGCAAGATGTCCACCTCACAGACTTATCACGGTGACCAGTGGGTAAGCATCGAGATCGAGGTGCGCGGCGATGAACTGATTCGTCATTACATCAATGGCGAACTGGTATTCGAGTACGGGGGTATCCAGCTGGACCCGGAAGATCCAGATGCTCAGCGGTTAATGAATACCGGTAGCGAACTGATGCTGGATTCTGGGTATATAACCATTCAGGCTGAAAGTCATCCTACCGAGTTCCGCAACATTGAGTTGTTGCCACTGACCCCGTAGAGTCCCGGCCTAAAGCGTGCCTTCTGCCAACAGCCCTGCAGCATAATCCACTGCCCGGGCGGTAAACGCCATATAGGTCAGGGACGGGTTCTGGCAGGCGGCGGAGGCCATGAACGCGCCGTCGGTAATAAACAGATTCGGCACTGCGTGGGCCTGACACCAGCCATTGAGCACCGAAGTGTTCGGGTCGCGACCCATGCGCGCAGTGCCCATCTCGTGGATGCGATTACCCGGCTTGCTGAGTGGCGCATTAGGCGTTGATGAAATATCGGTGCAACCCGCCGCTTCCAGCATGGCCACGCCGTCCTTGCGAGCCTCTTCCATCATGATGCGTTCGTTGTCGCTGTAGTTGACGTTGAACAGCGGCAGCGGATTGCCCCAGCGGTCCCGCGCGGAAGGGTGCAACCTGACCCGGTTGTCGGGATTGGGCAACTGCTCGCCGAACATCAGCATGCCAATTCGCCACGGACCAGGGCGTCGATGGGCTTCCTTGAAAGCACGACCGATGCCGGGAATCTGGCCGCCAGCGTTATCGACCGGACTGGCACTGCCCTGAAAACCGAAACCGCGCAGATAGGGCTTGTCGTGTTCAGTGATGTTCGCATAGCGGGGAATGTAAATCCCGCCGGGCCGTCGGCCGAACACCTTGAGATTCTCGAAGCCGGCGATGGTGCCGCTAATTCCTGCGGCACTGACGTGGTCCATCAGATTACGGCCCACCTGATCGGAATCGTTGGCCAGCCCATTCGGAAAACGCTCCGACTTTGACTGCAGCAGAACCATTGCCGAGGCAATGGCGGAGGCATTCAAGAAAATCAGCCGCGCAGTATAGGTGCGGCGCTCATTGGTCTCGGCATCCACCACCCGCACGCCGCTGATGCGGTTGCTCTGCCGGTCGTATTCCAGCGACTGCACAATCGCGTTGTGCACCATGGTCAGATTACCGGTGCGCTGGGCCGCGGGCAAGGTGGCATTCAGGGATGAGAAGTAGGCCTTAAAGGTACAGCCATGATGACAGCGATTGCGCACCTGGCAGTTACTGCGTCCCAGCGCCCGCTGTTCATCGGTAGCATCGGTCAGGTGGGCAATGCGGGCATTGGTGACGGTGCGCCCGGGGAAGGCAGCTTCCACCCGAGACTTGAATGCTTTCTCGGCGTCGGTCAGTTCGAAGGGCGGCTGAAACACGCTGTCCGGCAGCTGCGGCAGGGCCTCGGCCTGACCTGATACACCGACAAAGGTTTCCACCTTGTCATACCAGGGCGCGATATCGTCATAGCGCACTGGCCAGTCCACGCCGTGACCATCCCGGGCATTGGCTTCAAAGTCCTGCGGTCCCCAGCGATAGGTTTGTCGGCTCCACATAATGGAGCGGCCGGCAGTGTGATAGCCGCGTAGCCAGTCATAACCGGTGCCGTCGGCGGTGTCGTAAGGATGCTCGTCATCCTTGACCCAGAAGTGTTTGGTGGATTCCTTGATGGCGTAGGCCACGCCGCCATACTGGGTCGGGTAGTGGCGCTGGATTTCGTCCTGGGGCACCCGATCCAGATTCGGCGTCTGCCAGGGGGTTAGTTGATCGGTATAGTCGCGCTCCGGGACAATCTCCTTGCCGCGCTCCAGCACCAGCACTTTCAGGCCTTTCTCGCACAGTTCCTTGGCGGCCATGCCACCACTCATGCCGGAACCCACTACAATTGCATCAAACTCTGCCACTACTCTCTCCTAGTTAACCCGATCTCCAGTTTGCAATTTCTCAGGTGCGATTTGCTCAGATTTCGCTTACGTCGACAGCGGGATCCCAGCGACCCGGCGCCGCAACCCAGTTCAGTTCCTGCACAGCACCACCCTCGGTGGCGAAGTAAGACTGGGTGATATAAGCCTTAATGCGTCGATAGCCCGCCAGTCCGCGCTCCCCGTCGAAGGCATCAGCATCCAGCCCTGCCAATGTTGTTTCCGCGAGGCGGTTGTCGACTTCCAGGAAATCGGCGCCAGCCCGCTGGGACAGGGCCTGGTCCAGTTCGGCGAGAATTTGGCGATGGGCACGCTGAGTCTCAGCGCTGGCCCAATCCGCCATCAGACCATCGATATAACCGGGGACGTTAACGTCCAGTGCGCCGGGCGTCTCGGTGCGGGGAATGATCAGGTCGCTGACTCTGCCCAGCATCGCCAGCTCCCGTTCGGTGTGAAAGCGGCCGGCGCCACCCGGCGCGGTGGCGACTACGTTTGCAGCACCGCCACAGGCGCTCAGTGCAGCGGCGCCGCCCAGTGACACAATGAGTCCCTGTAGTACTTCGCGTCGGGTTGCCATGTCGTTGTCCTGTCTGTTGATTAAGCCGGGTTGTAATTAAAAACGCAGACTGCGTAGAGATTCGATGCTGCGCGCTACAGATACCATCCCGTCGTCGGGTCGGTCGTGTTCCACGAAGAAATGTTCGAATCCGGCCTGTTGCTGATGGGAAAAGATTGCTTTGAAATCGATAGTGCCATGTCCCACATCTGCGAAGCTGCCGTCGGTCGCCATGTCCTTGACGTGTAGCATGGTGAAGCGGCTCGGGTGGTTTTCGAAATAAGGTAGAGGGTCAATGCCGGCGCGGCTGATCCAGTACAGGTCCAGTTCCATGTCTACCAGATCCGGATCGGTCTGGGCGAGGATCATGTCGTAGGGTATCTGGCCGTTGGTCTCCACGAACTCGAAGTCGTGGTTGTGGTAGCCCAGTTTTAACCCGGCGACGCGAACGGTCTCGCCGGCGCTGTTCAGGGTGTCGATTAGTCGCTGGTAATCATCAAAGCTGCGCTCACTCGGCTGCAGGAAAGGAATCACGATATAGCGCTGACCGATGGTCAGGGCGGTCTCGATCTCCGCATCAAGATTGTTGCGCACGGCGGCGAGCTGGATATGGGCCGCCGGTGAGGTCAGCCCGTTGGCGTCGAGTATGCGGCGCACCTCGTTCGGGGTACGCTCAAAATAACCGGCGAATTCCATTTCCTGATAGCCCAGCTCCGCCACCCGCGCCAAGGTGCCTTCAAAGTCGGCGGCCATGTCTCTGCGCAGGGTGTACAACTGCAGGCCGGGGCGCTCGATGCGACGCTGCTGGGCCAGGCTTATTCCAAGCGGTGTCGCGGCAAGTGACAGGGCAACGGTTGCCCTGGCGGCGCCACCTAAAAACTGGCGGCGACTACAGTGGCTTGGATCGATGATTGAGTTGGAATTCTTCATGGTCGGGCTCTCCCCCTGTTACCCGTGTTGTTAGTGCAAGCCGTGGCGGCCTTGTGATTCCTTCACTCCAGATCACGCCAGACATTGCCGTCTCTGGATGATGCCACGGCAGCGTGAATGAAGCGAACGCCTTTCAGGCCATCGAGCACCGACGGGACCAGGCTGTCTTCCACCCGCGCGGCTTCACCGTTGCGTCGGGCGTCTACCAGATCCGCGAAGTCGCGATACAGATTGGCGAAGCCCTCTAGAAAGCCTTCCGGGTGCCCGGCGGGGATGCGGCTGGCGGCGCTGTTGGATCCCGTCGCGCTAGCACCGTTCCGGGTCAGTGTTTGCTGCACACCCCCCAGTGGTGTGAATTGCAGATTGTTCGGATTCTCCTGAATCCATTCCAGTCCGCCTCTCTCGCCATAGACCCGAATGCGCAGACCATTCTCATGACCGGTGGCCACCTGACTGGCCCAGAGCTGGCCCTTCACCCCTCGCTCGAAGCGCAGCAGCATATGGGCGTTGTCATCCAGCTTCCGCCCCGCTACGAAAGAATCCAGATCCGCCAGCAGCGCGGTCACTTCCAGGCCGGCCACAAACTCCGCCAGGTGAAAGGCGTGACTGCCAATATCGCCGATGCTGCCTCCGGCCCCGGCGCGATCCGGGTCCGTGCGCCACTCTGCCTGTTTGCTGCCGCTTTGCTCCACGGCGGTGGTTAGCCAGTCCTGGGGATATTCCACCTGCACCAGGCGCAGCGCGCCTAGCTCACCCGCGGCAATCATTTCCCGGGCCTGGCGCACCATGGGATAGCCGCTGTAGTTATAGGTCACCGCGAACAGCAAACCTTTTTCCTTCACCAGCGCGGCCAATTGCTCCGCCTCGGCCACGGTATTCACCAGCGGTTTGTCGCAGATGACATGGATGCCGGCTTCCAGCATGGCCTTCGCGGCCTCGAAATGAAGATGGTTCGGGGTGACGATAACCACCACCTCAATGCCGTCGTCCCGCGCCGCTTCCTGCTCAGCCATCTCGGCAAACGAGCCATAGGCACGATCGCTGCCAATATGCAGTTCTGCGGCCGACGCCAGTGCCCGGTCCCGGTCACTACTCAGCGCACCGGCCACCAGTTCAAAGCGATCGTCCAGTCGAGCAGCCATACGGTGAACGGCGCCAATAAACGCGCCTTGGCCGCCACCCACCATACCCAGTCGAATGCGGCTCATGAGTCAAGCCCGAGAATGCGCCGGTTTGTGGCGTCGTCGGTGCCGGCGTCGGCAAAGTCATCGAAGGCTTTGTCGGTCACACGGATAATATGGTGCTTGATAAACTCCGCGCCTTCCCGTGCCCCATCCTCGGGATGCTTCAAACAGCACTCCCATTCCAGCACCGCCCAGCCATCGAAATCCTGCGCGGCCAGTTTCGAGAAGATCGCACCGAAGTCGATTTGCCCGTCACCCAGAGAGCGAAAGCGTCCAGCGCGCTCTACCCAGGACTGATAACCACCATAGACTCCCTGTTTGGCGGTCGGGTTAAACTCGGCGTCCTTGATGTGCACCAGCTTGATCCGCTCCCGGTACGCATCCATAAAAGCGAGATAATCCAGCTGCTGCAGAATCAAATGGCTGGGGTCATAAAGAATATTGGCGCGGGGGTGATTGTCCACTCGCTCAAGAAACATCTCGAAGCTGATGCCATCGTGCAGGTCTTCTCCGGGATGAATCTCGTAGCCGATGTCCACGCCAGCCTCGTCGAAGGCATCCAGGATCGGTCGCCAGCGCTTCGCCAGTTCATCGAACGCCGCTTCCACCAGCCCGGCGGGCCGCTGCGGCCAGGGATAGAAGTATGGCCAGGCCAGAGCGCCGGAGAAACTGGCGTGAGTGGTCAGACTCAGATTCGCCGAGGCCCTCGCCGCCAGCATGAGCTGATCCACCGCCCACTGCTGCCGCGCCTTGGGGTTGCCGCGCACCGACTCGTGGGCGAAGCCGTCGAACATCTCATCATAGGCCGGGTGCACCGCCACCAGTTGACCTTGAATGTGGGTGGACAGCTCGGTGATGGCAATGCCGTGTTCACTTAGCGTGCCTTTGACCTCATCACAATAGGTCTGACTGTCCGCCGCTTTGGCCAGATCGAACAGCCGGCCGTCCCAGCTTGGAATCTGTATGCCTCTAAAGCCCATCTCCGCCACCCACTGGGCCAGGCTGTCCAGGGAGTTGAACGGTGACTCGTCATCGGCGAACTGGGCGAGAAATATCGCCGGGCCTTTAATCGTTTTCATTACTGCATCCTGTTTCTAAAACGAGTGGTCTGTTATCTGAGTTGGACAAGCTCAATCCGCCGGAAGCGAATCGGCCCGTGGTCGCCCTGCACCATAATTGGCCCAGGGCTGGCTTCGTTGCTGTCCAGCGCACCGCCGGTGATGCCCGGAATGACCTGGTTGTCAATCACAGTCTGGCCATTGAGCACCACGCTAATGCGTCGTCCACGTAAAGTAATGTCCATGGTCTGCCACTGGTCGGGCGGTAGTGCCGCGTCGACATAGGGCGTCAGAAATCCATACACTGCACCCATACGCAGGGCATCCAGCGCCATGCCGGCGGTGTCCTGGAGTTGTACCTCGTGCCGTCCGCGCAGGTAGAGTCCGCTGTTGCTGCTTTCGGGGTAGCTGAATTCCACCGACAAGCGGAAGTCGTTAAATTCCTGATCGGTAATCAGATCGACACAGGGTGGTGTCGACTCCAGCACGCCTTCACGAACCTGCCAACAACCGGGTCGGGTATCGAAGCGCATTGACCAGCCGCTGAGGTCGCGGCCATTGAACAGTTGGATAGTCGGGCCAGGCCTGGCATCGCCGAGCGGTTGCAGCAGCGGGGCGGGCACCCCACGCCAGGTCAGGGTGTTGCCTTCAGCATCGACCGTAGTCCCGCGTAATTCGCCATCCACCATCCGACCTTCAAACACGAGGTCCGCGGTTCCTGGTTCATACTGCACAGGGATTGCGACCCGCAGTTGACCGTTTTCGTAACCAAGCTCCGTCACATGACGCACACTGCCGAAACGACCGACAAATCGCCCCATGAGCTGATTCTCCCGGCGCAGGCGTATCTCCAGCCAGGACGGGTAGTCAGCGTCGGTGCCGTTCACCGTCAGGTCCCAGCGGCCCAGCACCGGGTCGGCAAATCCCGCGCTCTGGGCAGAAAGCCCGGTACAGAAAACCAGCAAGCAGGAAGGAACAACAGATTGCAATATGGAGCGAAGGCTCATGGACATGACGCGGCTTCTTTGACTTTGTCCCGACACTATAATAGAACTCGACAGGGTGCCGGAACCTTCGCGGCACAAAAAGCTTCAATATCAAGACCGACAACAACGAGAATAATTATGGCGGCCAGCGACAACCAATATGATGCCATTGTGGTGGGCTCCGGGATCACCGGCGGCTGGGCCGCGAAAGAGTTGACCGAAAAAGGCCTGCGGGTGCTGATGCTGGAGCGCGGCAAGAACGTCGAGCACATCAAGGACTACGTCAACGCCACCAAGTCCCCCTGGGAGTATCCCCACCGCGGCGGCCGTACCTACGCCATGGAAGAAGCCTACCCGGTGCTAAAGCGTGACTACCCGCTTAACGAGAAGAACCTGGACTGGTGGGCCTCGGATCAGGACAACCCCTACACCGAGATCAAGCGCTTCGACTGGTACCGCGGCTATCAAGTGGGTGGCCGCTCCCTGCTGTGGGGCCGGCAAAGCTACCGCTGGAGCGATATCGACTTCGAGGCCAATGCCCGGGAAGGCATTGCCGTGGACTGGCCGCTGCGTTACGCGGATCTCGCGCCTTGGTACGACTACGTGGAAACCCATGCCGGTATTGCCGGCTCACTCGAAGGCCTGGAGCAACTGCCAGATGGAAAATTCCAGCCGCCCATCGCCTTGAATTGTGGCGAGGAAAAGATTGCCGAGCGTCTGCAGTCCCAGTTTGGCGGCCGACGCCGCCTGATCAACGCCCGGGTGGCCAACGCCACCCAGGCGTTACCCGGCCGCAACGCCTGCCAATACCGCAATGCCTGCTGGCTCGGCTGTCCGTTCGGGGGCTATTTCAGTACCCAGAGTTCCACCCTGCCGCCAGCCATGGCTACCGGACGCCTGACCCTCAAGCCGTTCTCCATCGTTGTTGAAGTGCTGTACGACAAAGACCGCCAGCGCGCCACCGGCGTGCAGGTGATTGATGCCATCACCGAACAGGTCACCGAGTATTCCGCGCCGGTGATTTTCCTCTGTGCCTCGACACTGAATTCCACCTGGTTGTTAATGCGCTCCTCCACCGACCTCTGGCCCGATGGCCTGGGCAGCAGCAGTGGCGAGTTAGGCCACAACCTGATGGATCATCACTTTCGTCTCGGGGCTCAGGGCGTGCTGGACGAGCCGGACCTGGATGACAAATACGACTACGGTCGCCGTCCCACCGGCTTCTATATTCCCCGCTACCGCAATCTCGGGGGCGATCGCCGCGATTACCTGCGAGGCTTTGGCTATCAGGGCAGTGCCAGCCGCGAGGGCTGGCAGCGGGGAATTGCTGAGCTGGGCGTGGGCGGCGACTTCAAGGACGCCCTCACCGAGCCAGGAGCCTGGACCATCGGTGCTACCGCCTTTGGCGAGATGCTGCCGGCGCACGACAATCGCATCACCATGGACACCACCAAGACCGATGCCTGGGGGCTGCCGGTGTTGGCCTTCAATTGCGAAATCGGCGAGAACGAATATGCCATGCGCGTAGATATGGAAAACGACATGGCGGAAATGCTGGAAGCCTGCGGCGTTAAGAACGTGCAGCCCTATGACCGCGGTTATGCTCCGGGTATGGGTATTCACGAAATGGGCACCGCCCGTATGGGCCGCGACCCAAAGACCTCGGTGCTCAACGAATGGAACCAGGTGTGGGATGCGAAAAACGTGTTCGTCACCGACGGCGCCTGCATGACCTCAGCGTCCTGCGTGAACCCATCGCTGACCTACATGGCGCTAACCGTCCGGGCAGCAGATTACGCGGTGCGCGAACTGAAGCGGGGGAATCTGTGATGGAAAAGAAGTCGACTGTGCAAGATGTCAACACCATTACTCGCCGCGAGGCCCTGCGCCGGGTCGGTGCCCTGCTGGGCGGCACTGCAATGATCGGCGGCACGGCGCTACTGGAAGGCTGTGCCAGCTATGATGTCGGTCGTACTGCTCCGCCGAACCTGTTCAATACTGCAGACGTTGCCCTGCTAGATGAGATCGCCGACACCATTCTGCCGGACACTGACATCCCCGGCGCCAAGGCCGCGGGTACTGGTCAGTTTATCGCAGTGATGGTGAACGATTCTTACGATCCGCAAGAGCAGGCGATTTTTCTGGCCGGGCTTGAGTCACTGCAGGCCGACTGTCTAAGCATCCACAGCGCCACCTTCCTGGACATTACTCCGGAACAGCGGCTACGGCTGGTGCGTGATCGGGATCGGGAGCAGTATAACTACACCAACGACATGGATGAGTCAGCGCCGCCCCATTATTTCCGCATGCTGAAGGAGCTGACCCTGCTGGGTTACTTCACCTCGGAGATTGGCTACACCCAGGCCATGCGCTATATCGAAACGCCCGGTCGCTATGATCCCTGCGTGCAGATGGAGCCCGGCGACAAGATCTGGGCGTCACACGCCTAGGGATTGAATCCGGGCTCAGTTCGGCCTGTTCCACATCGATTCCAGCACCGTGCTGCCCAGTTCCTCCTGCCCCGCGCGCAGGTATTCCCGCATTTGCGCAACTACGTCCGGGTATTCCCGCGTGTAGCTGTAGGTTTCGGACGGGTCAAGTCGCACATTGAACAGCAGACCGTTGGGTCCGTAGTAGGACTGTGGGTTGTCGAAGCTAGGTACTGCTGTGCGATAGCGGGACTCCACCACCAGCTTCCACTCACCACTGCGCACCCCGGCGATACGATCGCTGTCGAACAGGTACAGCACCTCGTGGGGTGACGGGTCATTTTCGGTGAGCATGGCCAGCATGTTCTTGCCGTCGATCTGATCCTCCGGACTGATGCTGCCACCGGCCAACTCCACCAGAGTAGGAAACAGGTCGATATTCATAGCCGGCTCATTGGACACCGTGCCTGCCGGAATCGTCCCTGGCCACTGGGCAATAAGCGGCACCCGCTGTCCGCCTTCCCAGGAGCTGCCCTTGCGATCGCGAAACGGTCCGGGACTGCCCTCGAACCAGGGACCGTTGTCGGAGGTAAACAGCACTAGCGTGTTGTCAGTGAGATTGAGTCGGTCAAGAGTGGCGAGGATTTCCCCCACACTCCAGTCGATGGTTTCCACCACATCGCCATATAGTCCGGCATCGGACTGGCCGGTAAAGCGGTTCGAGACATATAACGGCACGTGGGGAAAGGTGTGAGGTATGTACAGGAAGAACGGCGTGTTCTGATTCTCTTCCATGAAGCGGATTGCTTCCCGCGTATAGCGCTCGGTCAGCGTGCTTTGGTCTACCGGGTTTTCGATCAGGGTATCGCCGCGGTACAGCTCAAATGGCGTCATGTCATTGGAATGCAGCACGCCAAAAAACTCATCAAAACCCTGATGCATGGGTGCCCACTCCAGACGGCTACCCAAATGCCACTTGCCGAACAGCGCCGAGCGATAGCCCAACTCGCCAAGCGCTTCTGCCAGAGTGACTTCCTCGTCAGCCAGGTGCATGTCATTGGTGGGACGCGCCACATCGTTCACCAGGTTCAGCCGGATGGGGTACCGTCCGGTGAGCAGGCCGCCCCGGGCCGCGGTGCAGACATTGGCGCTGGAGTAAAAGCTGTCCAGCCGGGCGCCGCGCAGGGCCATGGCGTCCAGATGCGGTGTCTTGATCAGGGTCGAGCCATACACGCCCAGATCGCCGTAACCGAGATCGTCCGCCATAATGACAATGAAATTGGGCCGGTGGGCATCCGCTGCCCGCGCTGACTGAACCTGTAACAGAAAGCCCAGAATCAGTAGCGCAAGAAATAACTGTCTGGTCATCGTGATCTCCTCGTTCAGGCCGGTACCGGCACGGCGTCGGGTTCGGTTTCTTCCCGGAACAGCAGGGCAAACAGCAGGGTGGTCACCATGGCGATGGCTGCCAGCGTAAACCACAGCCCGGCGTAATTGGTGATAACGCCAGCTTCACCAAATACCGCCGCCAGCGCACCAAGAAACGGACCGGCGAACACCGGACCCACACCGAGAATAATAATGCCGAAAACCGTCTGCGCGGAATTGCGAATATCTGCATCCGCCACCCGATCCACGTACATGAACGCCGAGGCAAAGAAGCAGGCATAACAAAGCCCGTGCAGGGCCTGGCTGAGCACACCAATGGCTAGCGGTGCGGTCCACAGCATTTGCCCGGCGGCATCCACCGAGGGACCGGAGGCCTCCTGCAGACTAAGCATGCCCCAGATCGTATAGCGGGCGAAGTAGGCCAGACCGCCCAGGGCAATCGTCCAGCGAAATCCTAATCGCGTGAGAAACATGCCCAGCAGCGCGAGGAACAGAATCTCGGCGAACTGACCTATGGTCAAGGCCGGGCCAATATAGGTCACCAGCATGCCCAGTTGATTCTCAAAAAACGGCCCAGTCTGCATAAAGTACACCTGATGAATCACCGAGATGGGCAGGGCGGCCAGCACCAGGATGGCGAACGAGCGATGGGACAACAAAGAGAACGCTTTCTTGAAGGCCAGCTTTTCCACCGCGTCTTTCTTAGGTGGTGTATTGGGCAAAGCGAAACAGAAAGCGGCATAAAGCATGGACACCACGCCGGACACAATCAGGGTGTCCCCCAGCCGCGCCGTGGCGTCCGCCACCTCGGTACCGACGAAAAACGGTGGCAATAGCTGAAACTGCAGATCCGATTGCAGCCATACCATGGGGAAAATCCAGCTCGCCGCAATCCAGCCCACGGTACCCAGCACCCGCACCCCGGGCCATTCCCGATCCGGGTCATCCAGATGGGCAAAGGCCATGGAGTTGGTCAGCGACAGGGTGGGCATGTACAGCACACTGTAGAGAATCGACAGCATCAGCCAGGCGCCGAAACTGACCTGGAACGCGGTAATAGTTTTCACGATCCCGCCAAGCACCAGCAGCACCGCCAGAAACTTCTCAGTGGAGAAATAGCGGTCGGCGATTTGCCCGGCGATAAACGGTGCACTCACTGCGCCGATAGATCCCGCCAGTCCGAGAATCCAGCCCACCTGACCGGAGGTAAATCCCAATCCACCCTCGGCTACCGGCGACTGAAGATAGGTGGCCAGCACCGGCAGCCACACGCCCCACACCGCGTACTGTAAAAACATCATCAGCCGCAGGCGGCTCTTGGTTCCGGTCATGCTGTTGTTCCTTCTTCTTTCTTATTTCTTCTTAGTAAGCGGATGCGTTCTACTGCCCATCCGCTTCGGTGACGGTCCACAGGCAGACAGCCCCAATCGCCCCACTGGCATCGCCGAACTGCGGTTTCAGCAGCCGGGTTCTGAGAGTGGTAGTGAACACGTAGTGTTCCATATCAGGAAGCACTGTGTCATACAATGAAGCGATATTGGACAGCCCGCCACCCAGCACAATGGCCTCCGGGTCGACCAGGTTTACTACCGTGGCCAGGCAGCGGGCTAGCTGTTTGCTGCAAGTCGCTTTGCAGGCCGCAGTTTCCGCGTCAGTGTTTAGGAAGAATTAACGGTATCTCTCACGACAGGCGATGTCTAGCTTGACGAATGGCGGCCCGCAATCCGAACCCTCCCAGCAGGTTTTAACTGCAAGTCAACCGAATTTGTGGCTCCACCCAACCTGAGTTTCACCCCAGGTAAAGCTTTGCCCCCTTCCGGGCCGAGTGCGGCACGGCCACCCTCCCAGGCAGACTTAAGTTTGGCGACCCGGGCATTATCGCTTGCTGGTTCCGGTTGTGGCGGGATGGTCTGCGAGGTGAATACTTTGCGATCTCTCTGGGGGCCGATGGCCACGCGGTAGGTGACCTAGTGGGCGTGGATATCCTGTAATGGATCTTCTTCGAAACGGACAAGAGTCAGGTAGCTACTGTCTTCGTTCCTTTCGAGAATGCCTCAGCGTTCTAAAAGCCGGGTCACCCTCTCACTAGTGTGGTGCAACAAATTGTAGAGTTGCTCTACTGTAGGTGGTGGGGTGCGCCTGAAGTAGTGGTGACTGGATGCGTGCTGGACATAGACACCATCCAGAAACAGCATGGATGCACAGGAGCAGCAAGGAAAAGGCCACCAGCTTTTCATGATGGCAGCTTTCGCAGCGAACACGCAGGAAGCCATGCTCCAGACGGCCGCACTTAATGAAATCGGTGAATTCCTGCTGCACATCGTCCGGGAGCGAGCGCCCCTCGGCGATCTGATGTTCCAGAAACGCCGGGTGGTACTTCTCAAGCAACTGGTACAGGAGTGTTTGTTCGGGTTGATGGCGCTGGTAGATTGGTTTGTTCGCAGATGCCAGTTTACCAACGGCTAAACCTGTCTGAGTGAGAGAGTGCATGCCAGAATCCGTTCCTGGGTATGCTGAGGGAGTCTGGGTTGAACAGTGGCGTCTAGCGAGAAATCGGGTCAATTGGGTATCTGAATAGTATCCATGCAGAGCAGATGCGCACAGGACTCATCCAGTGAGGTGGGAATTCAGAGAGCCTGCAGCGCCTGCTCAACCTTGCTTACGCCAATGGTTTCGAGGCCCGCAATTTTGTTCTTCGGCACATTTGCCTTGGGGACGATGGCACGGGTGAATCCGTGCTTGGCCGCTTCCTGCAGCCGCTCCTGACCTCCCTGCACCGGGCGTATCTCACCGGCCAATCCAACTTCACCAAACACCACGGTGTTCTTGTCGATGGGTCGGTCCTTGAAGCTCGACACGATGGCGAGCAACAGCGCCAGGTCTGCACTGGTTTCGCTCACCTTCACACCACCTACCACGTTCACGAATACATCCTGATCCGCCATGTACAAACCACCATGACGATGCAGCACCGCGAGTAACATGGCCAGGCGGTTCTGCTCCAGACCCACTGCGACCCGGCGTGGATTGCCGAGTGGACTGGCATCCACCAGTGCCTGGATTTCCACCAGAAGTGGTCGTGTGCCTTCCCAGAGCACCATGACTAATGAACCGGGGCTGTCCTCCTCCGCGCGGGCCAGAAAGATTGCGGAGGGGTTTTTTACTTCCTTCATGCCCAGTTCGGTCATGGCAAACACGCCCAGTTCGTTTACGGCGCCGAAGCGATTCTTCTGGCTTCGCAGTATCCGGTACTTGTTATCCGTGCCACCTTCGAGCATGACGAAGCAATCGATCATGTGTTCCAGTACTTTCGGGCCTGCCAGATTGCCTTCTTTCGTTACATGGCCCACCAACAGCAGAACCGTATTGGTCTGTTTGGCATACTGAATCAGGTAAGCCGCACACTCTCTCACCTGGGAAACACTGCCGGGAGCGGAAGGCACATCGCTGCTGTGCATCACCTGAATCGAATCCACCACCAATAACTGCGGCTTGTGTTCCTGCGCCGCCTTGCAGATCTGTTCTACGTTGGTTTCCGCCAGCAGTTTGAGGTTTTGTTGGGGCAACTGCAGGCGCTGGGCACGCATGCCCACCTGCTGCAGGGATTCCTCACCGGTCACATACAGCGCCGGCTTGTCCTGCGCTGCCAGCAAGCACATTACCTGCAATAACAGCGTGCTCTTGCCCGCGCCGGGATTTCCGCCAATAAGAATGACCGAGCCAGGCACCAATCCTCCACCCAATACCCGGTCCATCTCATCGATGCCAGTGGAGAACCTGGGCAGTGCCTGCAAATCGATGTCGGACAGGTTCTGCACGGCCGATTGTTCACCCGCATAGCCCTGCTTGCGGAAATCGGCACGGGTCGCAGGAGACTGGGAGCTGCCCCCCAGATTAATCTGCGAAAGCGTGTTCCATGCCTTGCAGGCTGCACATTGTCCCTGCCACTGCCCATGTTCGGCGCCGCAATCGGTGCAGACATAGGCTGTCTTGCTCTTTGCCACTATCTGGATTCCATCCCTGGGTATTTATCTGGACCGTTTCCTTGCCGAGAAAACGCGTCATTCATTGATGTAATTGAACTCAACTCGTTGTGTGACCTTGCAGAACAATTCATAGGCGATGGTACCGCAATACCTGGCGACTTCGTCTGCACACAATCCTTCTCCCCACAGGATGACTTCATCATCGATCGCAACTTCATTGATGCCGGTCAGGTCGACAGTAATCATATCCATCGAGACCCTGCCGATGAGCTGGGTGCGAGTTACGCCAGCGGCGGTCCTGAGCAATACCGGCGTACCATTCTCTGCGGAGCGTGGGTAACCATCACCGTAACCTATGGACACTGTGCCAACGCGGGTGTCTCTATCACACACATAGGTGGCACCGTAGCCGATCGCATCGCCCGCTTTCAGATCACGTATGGCGATAATGCGGGAAGACAAGGTCATCACCGGCTGCAAACCCAACTCTTCCCCGGTGGCATTGGCCATAGGAGAACTACCATAGAGCATAACGCCCGGTCTTACATAATCCAGGTGCGTATTGGGCCACTGCAGAATACCAGCGGAGGCTGCCATGCTGCATTCGATATCAGCATGGGATTTGCTGACGAGTTCGCCGCGGAGCTGGGTCAGGGCGGCTAGCTGATTCTCGGTAATGCGGACGAAATCACTATTGTCCGGGTCATCGGCGCATGCCAGATGGGACATCAGGACCAGATCCGTGCCCGGCTTGCCTTGCAGCCGCAGGAACGTTTCACTGCAGTCGTCCCGATTCAGGCCGAGGCGGTTCATGCCCGTGTTGTACTTCACCCAGAATTTGTGATGATCGCCAAGAGTGTCCGCTTCCAGTACCCGTTCGACTGCTTCCATCTGGTAGTTGGCGTGAATCACTGGCTCTATATTCAGGCTTAGACATTCCCTGAGCTCTTCGTCGGTGACAAATCCATTGAGCAGGAGTATGGGCAGGTCGGCTTGCAGCTTGCGTAAGCTCAGGGCTTCCTCAACAGTGGCCACGCCGAAGCCAGCAATATTGGTATGGGAATTTCTAAGCGCCGCTGCTGCCTGCGCCATACCATGGCCATAGGCGTTGGACTTGATAATGGGATAGATTCGGGATTCCGGACTCAGGGAACGCACCCGGGTGAGGTTCTTTCTCAGCGCATTGAGATCAATTGTTGCCCAGGCACGGCGGCTGGCGATTGTCATTGACGGCTCCCTGCTAGGCGGTTCGGCAATTACATGCCGTGGGTGTAGCTGTCGTCATAGCGCGGTTGGGCGAAATCCTCGAAACGCGTGAACTGGCCGAGGAAACTCAGGCGTACGGTGCCGATTGGACCGTTACGCTGCTTGCCAATGATCACTTCAGCCACGCCCTTGTCCGGCGTGTCCTCGTTATACACTTCGTCGCGATAGATAAACGTAATTACATCGGCGTCCTGCTCAATAGCACCAGACTCCCGCAAATCTGACATCACAGGACGCTTGTTAGGACGCTGTTCCAGGCCACGGTTCAACTGCGACAAAGCAATTACCGGACACTGGAATTCACGGGCCAGAAGTTTGAGCGATCGTGAAATTTCAGAAATTTCATTGACCCGGTTTTCAGAGCTTCCCTTTATTTGCATCAACTGCAAATAGTCCACCACGATCATGCCAAGTGGACCGTGCTCCCGCACGATACGGCGGGCTCGGGACCGCATCTCCATAGGTGAAACCCCGGCGGAGTCATCGATAAACAGTGGACGATCCTTCAGTTTTGCCACGGCCGTATTGAAACCCGGCCAGTCTTCGTCGCTGAGTTGCCCGGTACGTAACTTTGACTGGTCAATACGGCCAATGGACGAAAGCATCCTGAAGATCAGGCTCTCTGCCGGCATCTCAAGACTGAACACCAGCACTGGCTTCTCACCATTGAGCACGGCATGTTCAACGAGGTTCATGGCAAAGGCTGTCTTACCCATGGAAGGGCGACCCGCTACGATAACCAGGTCTGACTTCTGCCAACCGGATGTCATTTCATCCAGGTCTTTATAGCCAGTCGATACACCAGTGAGGCCACCGTCGGAACCCGCCAGTTCATCGATGCGATCAACCGCCTTGGTCAGCAGCGGATTTACATACTGGGGCCCCTGGTCATGGGGCCGTTCGTCGGCGATATTGAAGACTTTCTGCTCTGCTTCGTCGAGTATTTCCGAGGAGTTCTTGCCACCGGTGTTGTAGCCGGTATCGGCGATGGCATTAGCCACCTGGATCAATTTCCTGAGGATTGCCCGCTCGCGAATGATATTGGCGTAGGCCAGGATGTTGGCCGTACCACGGGCATTGCCGGCCAACTCGGCCAGATAGTCGACTCCTCCCACGCTATCCAATTCATTCAGCGCATTCAGCGCATCGACCAGGGCCACTACATCGATAGGGTTATTGGCTTCACTCTGCTGCTGCATCACCCGGAAGATCTGCTGATGCTCGGCACGGTAGAAATCCTCGGGCAGCAAAATGTCGGCGATATTGTCCCACTCTCCATTAACCTGCCCATCTACCAGCATCAGCCCACCCAACACTGCCTGCTCGGCTTCAACCGAGTTAGGAGGCACCTTGAGTGCTGTCAGATTGCCCGGAGCCGATGGATTCGGCTGGCCGCTGGATTCACTGAAGTCGGACATTGATCAACAATTATTCACTTTCAATTGGCTGTTTGAGTCGCGCCTGGGCCGATCACGGACAAAAAAAAGCGCCATCTGAGTGTACTACAGATGGCGCTTTATTTGATCGGACTATTCGGGCCAGTTCGTGACCCAACTAGCAGATGGATCAGGCGTTGGAATCTTCGTCTTCGGCGCCTTCAGCTTCCGCTGCGGCTTCCTCGACGACTTCAACTTCCTCAATGATGCTGCCGTCGTCAGTGACGCTGGCTGCAGATTGCAGGCCTACCACGGACAGAGTGATCGTGGTGGTGACATCGAAGCCGAGATCCAGATCGATTTCGTACTCACCCAGGTCGCGGATTACACCATGGGGCAGCAAGACTTCGCTCTTCACGATATCACTACCGGTACCCTCATTAAGCGCATCAGCGATTTCCTTGGTGCCCACAGATCCAAACAGTTTGCCTTCATCACTGGCATTGACTTCAATGCGCAGGGTAGCACCCTGAACCTTGGCACAGCGGGCCTGGGCTCCGGCAACTTTCTCGTTGTGTGCCGCGATCAGGTCAGCCTTGCGCGCTTCGAATTCGGCCAGGTTCTGTTTGGTCGCTGGAATCGCTTTGCCCTGCGGAAACAGGAAATTTCTGGCAAACCCGGACTTAACGGTGGCTGTTTCGCCGATCTCGCCAAGGTTACCTATTTTTTCCAGCAAGATAACGTTCATGAATCACCTCATTGTTTAAAGCTTTACGCGCTGCCTTGCAGGCGCGATCGAAAATCATACCAACTGTCGACCAGGGCAAATAACACCAGCATCTGCACCGTGATCGGCAACATAAGCAATACGTAGAACGCGACCAGCCACATCCTGGACAGGTTCTTGATTGCTACCACCGCGTGTACCAGCGCTATGCCGGAAAACAGCAACGGTATAACCAGGTACAACACCCAGGCTTCCGGTAGCAGCACACCAAAACTGGCGAGCAGCATGGCAGCGATCAGGATCAAACCTACTTTCTGCTCTACCCGTAGCGCGTGGAATTCCTGTTTGAATCCACCGGGGTTGTACAATGCGGCTTGCATCCAGCGCGCCAGCATCAATAACACCAGAGAGAGGAACATATACACGGCGCCGATTACGGTCACCATGGCGTTTCTTATCTCTTCAATCTGCAAACCTTGCGGATTGTTGTTCTGCAGGTAGCTCTCCACCTGCGCCATCAATACATCCATTACGGCAGGCTGTACGCGAAGATAGATTTCCACGCACACGCCGATAGCGATCGCTGCCAGCAGGGTAAATTCCCATGACTCGGTTTCCCGCAGCAACAACGCCAGGGCGCTGATTCCTACCAACATGATCAGGGGCACAACGTCCCCGATCATTGCCCAGGCTCCTAATGGCAGGAGTGCCCAGGCAAAAATCACTACTCCTTCCTGCCAGCCTTTGCGCAAGGCCACCAGTCCAACCATGACCGGGTTCAACAGGTTGAGTAGCGGAAACAGACCCAGCAGCAGAACTGCGATGATGGCCTGTCTGCGTCCGGTCATGACATATTCAGCAAGACCGCGCATAGGTTAAATCGCTTATACCTGGTGGCTATCCGTGTAAGGGATAAGCGCCAGATAACGTGCGCGCTTGATCGCAGTCGCCAATTGACGCTGGTAGCGTGCCTTGGTGCCTGTGATGCGACTGGGAACAATCTTGCCAGTTTCAGAAACGTAGGCTTTCAGGGTTTCCAGATCTTTGTAATCAATTTCTTTCGTGCCTTCCGCAGTGAATTTGCAGAATTTACGTCGACGAAAATAACGGGCCATTACCTATTCCTCTCAAATTCGGGTGCGTTTACTCGGCTTTCTCTTCAGAGTCAGCAGCATCATCGGAAGAAGCATCTGCGCCGTCGGCATCAGCATCGTCACGGAGTACGGAACCCGGATCGATTTCTTCTTCATCGGCTTCTGCTTTGGCTTTCTCAGCCGCTGCAGCCGCTGCCGCTTCTTCATCTTTACGCTTCTGCTCAGCACGCGCCTTACGCTCTTTGCTCTCGCGCTCCTGCTTCAGAATCAGGGATTCTTCAGTCACAGCATCTTTACGCTTGATCACGAGATTACGCAGTACGGCATCGTTGTAGCGGAACAGAGTGGAAAGCTCTTCCAGGGTTTCACCACCGCACTCGATGTTCATCAGTACGTAGTGAGCCTTGTGAATCTTGTTGATGGGATAGGCCAACTGACGACGACCCCAGTCTTCAGTGCGATGCACTCGACCGCCGCTTTCGCTCATCAATTGGGTATAGCGCTCAATCATTCCTGGCACCTGCTCTGATTGATCAGGGTGCACGAGGAACACTACTTCATAGTGTCTCATAGAGACTCCTCTTGGTTCAGGTCTCCCAACGAACGCTGGCGCGCGTGGTGAGACAAGGAGTTATGTAGGGCCCAGCCGAGACCAGACCGACAAAAGAGCGGGGATTTTAGAGAAAGAGCCCCTTACATGCAAGCCAATTCCCGGCCCAACGCCACAGCAAAACCCTGTGTCACTCCATCACTACATGACACAAAACTTTCAGGACACCCACTTTAATTTTGGCTTCAATTCCCAACAAACTTTCAGGACACCCACTTTAGTTCCGGCTTCAGTTTCCGACTGAAAGCCGCGCCACCTCTGGTCCAGAGGAATCGGCAATATCGATAGTTTTTCTGGAATTGAAGCTGAAAACCGCCGATCTGCGCAGCGAGCCAGAATTAGCTGCGCTGGCGAACCGCTTCAAACAAGGCGACACCGGTGGCAACAGACACATTGAGGCTGCTGACGGCACCCGCCATCGGGATAGACACCAGGTGATCACAATGCTCGCGGGTCAGGCGCCGCAACCCACTGCCTTCGGACCCCATAACCAGAGCGATTGGCCCCTTCAGGTCCTGTTGGAAGAGGGTGTGATCCGCTTCATCCGCAGTGCCAATAAGCCAGATGCCTCGGTCCTGAAGGGATTTCATGCAGCGAGCGAGGTTGGTCACCGTAATCAGTGGCATGGATTCCGCCGCACCAGTGGCAACACGGCTGACTGTATCGTTGAGGCTGGCAGATTTGTCCTTCGGCACAATCACCGCATTAACACCAGCCGCATCCGCCGTACGTAAACAGGCTCCCAGGTTGTGCGGATCCGTGACTCCATCGAGAATCAGAAGAAAAGCATCGGACTGCAACTTATCCAGCAAGGCCTGAAGATCCGATTCCGATTGGGCTTGCCTGGCACGAATTGTTTCCGCGACCACGCCCTGGTGTGGGTTCGGGCAGCGTTTCTCCAATTCCACCAACTCCAGCTCTACCACTTCGATGCCCGACTTCTCAGCGAGTTGCAGCAATCCCTTAATCCGCGCATCGTGACGGCCCTTTTTGAGCAGAAGCCGCTGCACATCACAGGGCCGCTTTTTCAGCAGCTCGGCTACCGCATGCACGCCTGCGATCTGGGTCGGGTTCCTGCTCACAATAAATGGGTGTCCTTTAACTTATTTTTTAACTTTTAGTATTGGGTTTGCTGTTGCGCGGTGAAGTTGTTCGGGGTACCTGTGATTTTACCCGGCACTAGCGTCGTCGGCTGGTTTTTTTGCGACTGCTGGCTGAGGATTTTTTGGCAGTTCGCTTCTTGCCTGCTGTTTTTTTGCCTGCTGTTTTTTGGCCCGAGCCTTTCTTGGCTGTTGCTTTGCCGGACTTTTTCTTGCCAGATTTTCCACCTGACTTTCCACCTGACCTTCTGGCATTCTTGCCCCGGCCTTGCTTGCGCTTGTGGTCCTCTGCTTCTTTCTTTGCAGCTTCCAGAAACTTCTCTTTGGCGGTCTTCTTGCCCGGTTTCTTGCCAGATGCACCCTGGGTATTACGTCGCGCACCACTGGACGATCGTGAGCCAGCACTACGATTGCTGGTTAATTGCAAGTCGATCTGCTTCTCTTCGAGATCAACCCGCGCTACCCGAACTTCAAGCACATCGCCGAGACGAAACACATTGTTGGTCCGTTCTCCCTCAAGGCAATGCCGCGCCGGATCGAAGTGGTAGTAGTCATTGTCCAGCTCGGTGATATGCACCAGTCCTTCGATATAGATTCCCTGCAGCTCGACGAACAAGCCAAAACTCGTAACCGAAGTAACAGTACCCTCGTAGACTTCGCCCTCCCTGCCTTTCATGTATTCACACTTGAGCCAGTCAATCACACTGTAGCTCGCGGCGTCCGCCCGTCGCTCGGCCGCCGAGGTCGCCTCACCCAGGCTGATCAGGTCAGGTAGCGAATAGGGATAGATTTGACCTTTGCCAAGTTTTGCCTGCTTGTCGTGGGCACGCAGACTCTTGTCTTTCCTGTTTCGAATCAGGTAGCGAATAGCACGATGCACCAGCAAATCCGGATAACGCCTGATCGGAGACGTAAAGTGAGTATAGGCAGGGAACCCAAGACCAAAGTGCCCTATATTTTCGGGCTGATAGACCGCCTGCATCATGGAACGAATCATCATCGTCTGCAGCAAATTGCGGTCGGGACGATCAGCGATACTGCGCAGCGTCTGCTGATAATCTGAGGGGCTTGGCCTATCCCCTCCACCCAGCATCAATCCCATTTCAAAGAGGAATTCCCTGAGCCCAATCAATTTATCCGGATTTGGCCCTTCATGAACTCTATACAGGGCAGGCACTTCCATGGATTCCAATAATCTTGCCGCGGCGACGTTCGCACAGAGCATGCACTCTTCAATCATCTTATGTGCGTCATTGCGCTCAACCGGGATGATTTCTTTTATCTTCTTGTTCTCGGCAAAGACGATGCGTGTCTCCACGCTTTCGAATTCCATTGCGCCTTCAGCGCTGCGATGGGTTTTCAATGCCTTGAACAATGAATACAAATCTTCAAGATTGGAAACTAGAGTGCCATATGTCTTTCTTAACTTTGCCCTGATCCTGGCAATAGTCTCATTTGCCGGTTCCTGCAGCATGTCCGCGACTTCGGTATATGTCAGGCGAGCATGGGAATAAATCACCGCTTCACTGAATCGGTAACTCTTCAGCTCTCCCTGCTCTGAGATTTCCATCTCGCACACCATGGCCAGCCGATCAATCTCTGGCTTCAGTGAGCACAAGCCGTTCGACAATTTCTCTGGCAGCATCGGCACCACATGACCTGGGAAATAAACCGAGGTACCTCGTTCCTGTGCCTCTTTGTCGAGAGCCGTGTTCAATCGCACATAGTGGGAAACATCCGCGATTGCCACGAACAAGGTCCAGCCAGCATCATGCCGGCGAGCATAGACCGCATCATCGAAATCCTTCGCATCTTCCCCATCGATGGTGACCAGCGGCAGGTCGCGCAAGTCAAAGCGTCCCTTCAAATCCTCTTCAGAAACAGTATCGCGGAAACGCGCAGTTTCCTTTTGCACGGATGAAGGCCATCGGTGAGGAATATCGAAGCTGTGCAGGGCAACATCGATCTCGATTCCCGGCGTGGTCACATCCCCGAGGATCGCCGTGATCTCTGCCACCGCCTTGCTGCGCTTGTTGGGGAACTCGATGATTCGTGCACTGACATACTGGCCATCGATCGCCGACTTGCCATAGCCTGGCGGAATAACGATTTCATGGGTGACGCGCTTGTTGTCAGGAAGCACTATTCCGTACCCCTTCTCCTGAAAGTACCGGCCGACAATTTCCTCGTAGCGCCTTTCCAGGACCTCAACGACTGTGCCCTCGCGCTTTCCCCGGGTCTCATAGCCGGTGAATCGGGCCAGAACCCGGTCGCCATCGAACAGGCGCGCCATCTCCCTCGGATTGAGGAAGAGGTCGTCGCCTCCATCATCGGGGATGAAATAACCGGCGCCATCCTTGGTTCCCTGGATCTTGCCGGATTGCAGGTCCATGTGGGCTGTGAGCCCGAAAGCACCCTTGCGGTTGCGGATGATCTGACCATCGCGGGTCATGGCATTGAGCCTGCGCCGCAGTGCTTCATTCCCCTCCTCGTCACCCAATCCCAGAAAATCGGCGATCTGGTCAAGCATCGCGGGCTCTCCAAGCCTCTCGAGCTGATCGAGAATATGCTCGCGGCTGGCAATAGGATTGTCGTAATTTCGCGCTTCGCGACCTGCGTATGGGTCGCTGGAAGGGGGGTTGGACTTGGATTTTCGACGGAAGGGCATGTTATTGGGCGCAGTATACACCCCACCACGGGGCTCTGTCTGTTACCGCGCGGGGGATATTGACAGATATTGGCAAGGTGGGTATTGTTGCGCTCCCCCGGGGGGCTACCCGGGGTACTTTTTGCTTCTTGCCCAGGTGGGTGAGAGCAAACGCTTTCGATGCGCCAGCATCGAGTGCCGCTCGAACGACACCAATCTACGATTGGTGGCTGGGGGAATTGGTAGACAGCAGCCGTCAGGCTGCCTTATGCCGGTTACCGAGGTGTTAGCAACAAACACTTGAAACTACGTTGCCCAGGTGGGTGAGAGCAAACGTTTTCGATGCGGCAGCATCGAGTGCCGCTCGAACGACACCAATCTACGATTGGTGGCTGGGGGAATTGGTAGACAGCAGCCGTCAGGCTGCCTTATGCCGGTTACCGAGGTGTTAGCAACAAACACTTGAAACTACGTTGCCCAGGTGGCGGAATTGGTAGACGCGCTAGCTTCAGGTGCTAGTAATCGAAAGGTTGTGGGAGTTCAAGTCTCCCCCTGGGCACCATTCCATATAGAGTTTCCTGCATCTCTGCGAAGAGGCTCAGCCTACCCACCATCTTACCCACCAAAAATCAGCGCCGTGGTAACTGGTTCGGACACAGATCTGGAACAGTACATTTAGATGGGATTGCTACCAGCGTTCATGCTGAAATTGCTGGTTGATTGCTCCAGGATAAAAAACGTAATTTAGATCACGCTTGATTCTCAGCACTCCAATAGTGTGTTGATATTTACTATTGTCAATTCGATTCCCAGACTCATATCTCTCCAATTTTATTAGGAGCAGTAGTTCTCTCGATTCAAGACTCAAAATATTCTTTAAAAAAGATGAATCTATGAGAAGCTGGTTTCCGCTACTTGGGTCCCTCACCCTTAAACTTTCAGATTCTCCCCAAGAAAGAGAACGAATCACTATTTTCCCACCCTTAGCTTTCCATACTCGGCCAATTGGATCTCCACGATTTATGTTCATTTTTTCGCTAAGATGGGGAGAAATATGCGCCCTGGGAAATGCGTTGTAGCTACCTAAAGGGTCGTTCTGATCGATACCGTTACTTCGATTCTCACGCTCAATCCAAGGTATAAACCCCCTCTCATCTGGCCTACCATTGCGAAACTCATGTTCGCTTTCATCCCAACTCGGTATCCAGGCATGTATAGGCTTTTCAGCTAGCAGATTTTTGGCAATAGACACAGCTTTGGAAGGTTTAACAAGGGCAGAAGAAATGCGAACGGATATTCCATCGCTTGTCTTCCACGATCCGTCAATTACGAGTTGATCGCCAATTGACTGATCTATCCCTACGAGATACAGCAGTTTTGACTTGTCGCCTGTTAATTCAGAATCTTTGCCATTTCTTGATGAAAGCTGGCGTAAAGTTTCCTGAGGGCACAAATCAACGCAATCACTGAGCCAGTATCCGTCCCGAACAGACAATGAGTAATCCTCGAACCAATAGAGCCATGAGTCTAGTTCGTGCCAACGGTCCTTAGCGACCGGCTCAGTCGCGAGTAATTCAGATGCGGCGAAAAATAGACCATGAACCCCAAGATATTCTCCATATCTATGGATTAGGCTATTTGGATTCCCAGAGCCATCCTGGCCCCCACGATCTCTCCCTCCGGGATCAAACATCGAATCAACCTGTGAATCCAAAGCATAAACATGCTCTGACATCAAATCTTCAACTTCCCAGCAAGATTTATCAAACACCCTAGCTAACCCATCGACATGAAGTTTCCGAAAATCATATTCTAAGTGAAATTCATTCTGAGGACTTGGAGCGGAAGCTGGTCGCCCTCCATAACTATCAGCTCTATGGGAGTTGTTGGCCTCCTTAGGTGGATTTTGGGATTTACCTGCATTAAGAACCAAATCTCGGAGCTTTTTTGAAATCCTTACATTTCCATTCTGAATTAGATTCGATAATGCCAAAGCAGCGAAATGTGTACATAAAGCATGTGGTTTTTGATTTCCATCAATAAATCCAAATAATTCTTTTTTGTACCTAGAAATCTCAGCTGGATAGTCAATTGATACTCTAGCTAACGCTATCAGAAGCCAAAGTCTAGCGTGCAAATAGTAGAATGGAAGCTCTGACGCTTGAAATGCACCAGCACCATTTAAGGAGAGGTTCTTTACAATTCTGTTAACTATTTCCCAGCGCCCTTTTCTACATAGATAACAGAAGCTATGCGCAGCTCTCCAGCGTCGTTCAGCGATTGGGGATCCCAGCGACCTCCAGATCATCCCTGATACAACCTCAGATAGATCACTAGCGGGATAGAGACCATTCCTCCATTGACCATCAACAACTGAGTCCGCAAGCCTAGAAGAAGGGCTATTTAGTAACCTGCTGAGTGCCTCCTGACTCACTCCTGTCTTGGCTCTATTGGCCAAGCAACCCGCTAACGCTAGCCAATCATCGCCCGAAATTGCTGCTTTTGTTTCAGGGAGCGCTTTGATCACTTCCATGGCCACATCAGATACATCGGTACCAGTAGATTTTGAGAGCGAGTCTAGTCTCCAACTAAAGGATTCAAATTCTATCAAGTCCTGTATATGAGCTTTCACTAATTTACGGGCAGCGTCCGTCAGGGCACACTTTACAGAAAGCGAAGCACTTGGCCATCTTTCGCCAACCCTATCAAATATCTCTTCTTTGGAATAAAGCGAAATACTAGATTCAACTACAGTTTCAATAAATTTTGCCTGATCTGAATACTTTACGGAATCTACAAGCTTCTCAATATAAAAGGGTCGAATTTTATAGGAATAACTTGGAGAACCAATTTCTTTAAATGATCTAGCGAGGCTCTCGGAATCTAGGTAACTCACTTCTGATAATACTTTTGAAAATAACTCACAACTCGAAACCTCATCATGGTCATCCGAAAGCAAAGATTGCTCAGCGCCAGATTGGTTCTGATTGGCGTTGTCATGAGCTTTTCTCAATCTTCGCTCACTGTCTATCTTCTTTAGCCATCTGATATTAGGTGAGTTAGAGGAGTAAAACTTCCTTGCGACTTTTTCTAATGCGTTAATAACCCCTTTTTGATAATTGGCTCGATTTTCACGCTGATACTGCGACAGCAGGTCCTCAAATAAATCTACTGTTAGCTGATTAGAATTAGCGAATGCGTTTACTAATTCTTCGGAACCACACTCCCAAAGTTCCGCAGGAGAGGCCAGATAATTCAAAGCAATAGCCAAATCCAAGGGTAGTTTGTTGTCTTCTACCAGTGCGACAATATATGGAAGTAGTGAGTACTCAAAATCTACTAGCTCTCTATCATCCCACCTACTTAGTTTTGCTAATCCTCTAATTCCAGAGGATCTAGAAAGCGCTTTACCGAAACCACCCCAATAAAACTTGCTAGGCTCATCCGTAAAATTTAGCTCACAAAGATTTGTGACCGTATGAAAGTCTTTTTCTTCAAGTTCTTGGGAATCCATACGAGACGCATAGTTTAATAGCTCTCTTGTAAACTTGTATTCTCCAGATCCTATTGCATCTAACTGATCTAGTCCTCTTTGAAAATATTCAATCGCCTCATCGCCGCTGGCCGTAATTATTGCGTTTGACAGCCTGGAAAACTGGCTTGCGCGAAGTTCAATGTCATCTTCGGTACCTATTAATTCCGAGATTTCTTGCGATAAGGATCCTGCTACGAATTGTAGCGATTCTCGCTTCGAGAAAATCTGTACTAATTCGATAAGATACCAAGTGGGAAGTGTAATTTCCCCTTCCTCGATAGAGCTAATAAATTCCTTTACAGAGTTCTCACCTACATCTTTTCTGACTTTAAAAGCATACAGTATTAAATCCAAGCCTAAAAAGTGAAACAGCCCATAGTCATCATAGTCATAGTAGTCCCTAGACTTTCGAGCTTTCAACCATATGCTTATTAGGTTTTTTAATTGCTTTCCGGTTCGTTTCTTTCGGGAATTCAAGACATCTCTAAATGCTCCGACCAGATCTAGCAACTTGCCTAGCTGACTACTAATGAATCTCTCAGCCCTATTCTTGTCATCGTAACTCAATAACTCAATATCAGAGCCTTGATCATCAGATTTTCTTGACAGACGAATCTTGGAGATAGCACGCATCTGAAACGATTTCAGGTCATTTCTATCATGCAATCTAGAGCAGATTGCATAAATCTCTCTAGGAAGCAGGTCCTTCGGCCCAATATCTCTATTTTTTGCAATCGAATTAATCGTAATAAACAAGATATATGAGAATAATTCATCTCTATTATAGTGTGATCGGTAGATCCACAATTCCGGCCTACCAAACGACACTTTCCCAATAATGGTCTGAGCAACATCAACTCTTTTTCTATAGAGACTAATCCCAGCGGCCAGCAAAAAACCTCCCATAAAACTGTCTTTTTCGTCTGCGCCATAGCCTCTATCAAATTTGAATCGGACTTTTTTCCTACATAATGTTGCCAATTTTTCAAGAAGAGCCATGTCAAGCTGTGGCGTATTTTTAGCTTGAACCAATGCTGCCACTATCGAGCCAGGCGACGTAAAGCTTCTAATGAGATTTCTGATTAGATTTTCGTCTGCTGTGCCTATCTTAGTAGCGACTTCAATGCTGCAAATAAGCTCTGATACTAGCTGATATGCGTACCATGGGTAGTATCGATTAATATATCGATCCGCCTGCTTGAAGTTCTTTTTTAACGAGAGAAATAGCGGAATAGCAATAGTATCAATGAGATCAGGGTGATCGGGTTGGCGAAAATTATCCGTCTTATCTAAAGAATAATAATGGTTTAACCAATCACCTAACGAACTTGCATAGCGCGCAGCCTCATCCAATCCTCCAGAAAGAGAATTCAGGATTGTCATCCTTGCAGATCTGGAACCAGGCCAACCAAATTTGGACTCACAAATACGACGTATAGCTTCTGAATCACCCTGGAGCACTGCCAAGCTTGGATTTCGAAAAAGGTATTCTGCTCCTCTTTTTTCTTCGGACGATAACTGCGCCATTTCTACAATAAGCTTAATCAACGAATCATAGTCTTCCATCTTTGAGGCATATCTGACCGCAGAATTCAGTCTTGCCAAACGGATATTCCGAACCCCAATACCGCTACTTATTGATGAAGGAATTCTGCTATCGAATGCCAGTGCATATAGAGAACTCCCGTTATTGGTTTTATATAGTAAGTTTGGAAGCGAATGTGCCGCGTAAACGGATTGCTCTTGCATTGCCATTAAGTTACTAGCCAATGCCTCTAGATAAAGAGAGTCAGTAGCATACTTGTCGTGAATATAAGTCTCTGTGGGCTCATCTCTAAACATCAGGCCTTGACTTGTTCTTTCTAGCAAAGGTCGCAGATCAGAGGCGAAGCTTTCGATTGCGCTTACCTCCATGCCACATGCTTTTGCATACTCGGCTAGCGGCACAGGGGGAGGAAGGATTGCAAGCCCCGCTAAGAATATGCCTATTTCAGCATCCGAATAGCCTTTCATAGATGCTTGCGTTAGTGACTGCTCCACTCTTTCGTCAATCAGATCATTGAGCTCTATAGATTCCTCAACTTCTGAACTTTCTAGCAAGCTTTTCTCGCTACCGACCAAATACTCCAGAACCCTAGGGTTTCCATTTGACCTAGAGAAAGCAGCACTAATTTCCAAATCCGAGACATCTTTTACACGTGATCTTAGGAAACAAGCTGCTTCCTCTTGTGAAAAGGCAGAAAGTTTTATCTTCTGCATCTTCTCATGAAGGGCGGGAAGACGTTCTGTTCGACAAGTGCAAACTAACTTGATTCCCTGAATCGGATTTATCGTAAGGGATTCGATCAATAGATCTGAGAAGCACTCCTCATCCC
The DNA here is from genome assembly GCA_965227635.1 of uncultured Pseudohongiella sp. Taxonomy (GTDB): domain Bacteria; phylum Pseudomonadota; class Gammaproteobacteria; order Pseudomonadales; family Pseudohongiellaceae; genus UBA9145. The sequence goes on from OZ245763.1 coordinate 910,803, forward strand.
TAAGGGTGGCGGCAATAAATGCGTTGTCTATTGCATCTAGCAAGAGAACCAAATCTCCCCCGCCAGTTATTTCATTTAGAGTTTCGACACTGTGTTCCAACCTTTTTCTAAACGCCCTAACCAAACTAGAAATATCTTGATTGCCAGGTAGTAAGAGATCACATAGGCCCTTGTAAGCTAATGTGTTAGCGATATGAACAAAAGCTTTTCTCGCTTGATGTCTTGAATCCTCTGGAGATCTATATCCGCCTCCACCGAAGCAATCAAATATTACACACTCTCTGGACGAAGAGAGTCGATTTGCAATAGATTGCAGAAATACAGTTTTTCCGATTCCACCTGCAGCATGAATTAGAATGGGTCTTGAACAGCTCTCTATTTCTTGGATAACTTCATCATACTGCTCTCTCAACAGAACGTTAGATACTTCAATCAATGCATCGGGGCAAGGTAATAGCTCATCAGCATCTGTAATCCCAAGCGCAGTAAGTACATCTTCTTTAAGCAACAAATTGTTAATTGCTCCGTCAGATCCGGCCTTTTTTCTTACAAGATTTAAAAGATCGCCAAGGCGAGCTTTAGTTAAAAGATCAGTGGCCCCAGCGCCTGTCCAATTGGATAATTGAGTCGAGAGAGCGTGTTTGCTGGACGCTATGCTGTCTCCTTTTCCAATTACAGTCAGTTTTCTGCAGAAATCTCTTATTTGGCGGTTGTTGAGCTTAGCTGCGCTTCTTAGTTGGTTGGCTTGTTTTTTCGCATTACCGCTTAGCTTTTTCCCTTCAGCAATCCCCTCAATGGCGTGCAGTAATTCTGGATAAATGGGCCGATTTGTAGCTATCTCAAACTGAAGCTTCTCTTCTACATCATTTCGTTTAAATTTCGATAAATGATCTTTGTAAGCTATTGAAAACTTCTGAATGGTTTTCTTCGCATCAGAAGCCCGGAAGCCCTGGTGAGCTCTGCTAACTGAATACTTAAACTGGGAAATTACGCAATTGCAGCATTGGGAGAATAGAGGTGCACTTCCAAAATATAGCGTTAGGTCGGCTATATCATCTGTCTCTGGTAAATATTTGTTTGGATCTGCGGTTGATATTCCCTCTATTGCAACTCCGCAAAGCTCTGAACTGGGGACAAGAAGTTGCAGGGCAGTCCTTGTTGCCCAGATCTCATGATACTCGTGGCCGTCACGAGAAGCGCCAGTTACTATGTCAGCCAAACCTTGCTCCTGCAGACATTGGTTATAGTCGCTACTTCTAGAATCAAATCTATGGCGATTTGCAAATTTATTGCACTTATCACCTAGAGCATATTGTACTCACGATTTTAGTGGCTTTCATCGTATTTCTATTGAACCTACCGGCTTAACTTGTTGGACGAACTTCAATCCGGCATGCTGCTCAGGACCATATTCGCGCTCTGAAATCTGTGCTTTGGGATTGGATCTTTCACTTCGCTCATATCCCCACCATTCCCTACCAATTCCTGCCAGATATATTTTCGCCTGATTGTAAGTTTTTAACTCTTGCAAGATCTAGAATTTTCTCTACGTGTAGCCGAACCCTATTTGCGGTTTCGGTTTTTACCTCCCAGATATCAGAGAGCATATTTTCAATATGAATACGCTCAATATCACATAGTAGTAACTTACCGATGTGGGGAAAGGCATACTTACAAAGCTGTGAATTCAGTTTTTGGTATTGTTTCGCAGACTTGTATTCTCGAGCCTTAATCGACAAATATTCGGTAGCAAGCCCTTCAAATGTCACTAATCTAGCCTGTGATTTGATTAGCTTCGATCTAAGCTCTATGCGCTTTGCAACAGGATCGATACCCTCTTCCCTAATCTCTCGCTTAAGGGATTTAGCCTCTTCCCTCGCTTGAGCGAGACTAACTTCAGGGTAAGATCCAAGCCCAATTTCCCTGCGCCGTCCCGCTATCATGGTTCTCAGCAGCCATGATCTGGAACCAAATGCGGCATTCTTATGCGGAGCCCTGCACTGGAGGAGCAACCCTGCTGGATTTCCTACAGAGTGATAAGCAGTACAAAATCCTCCTCTCCGTTTGTTGTTTGTTCTGCTTTCGTTTGAAATTACGTCATGACTAAGTCTTGAAACTTGAACAGCGGTGAATGGTTTAATGATTTTCGGCATGACTGTTCTCTAACGTTTTACCCATCATGTTACCCATCAATAATTTCTTTGATTGGATGATGTTGAGCGATAAAACTTGAGACAACAGTTTATTATAAATACCTGTACTAACTATTAATTTGAGACTAATTCTTATCGATTAAGACAGGGTAATGGATTCCCCCCCTACGCACCAGCTCAATCTGCTTACGAGCACCTTCCTAGGCGCGTAGATAGCGTACTTGCCTTAGTATCTCTTGCTAGACTCGGGTAAAACTCTTCCTGACGCGTTGGCGGCTCTGAAGCGCAAGAGCGTCTATTGCCAGACTACAGCCAATAGTTAATCACCCTGGCTTGTCGATCGACCATGTCGTCGACTTCATCAAAAGAAATCCAGTATCTCAATTGGTCAATCAAGCCCCCGTGGTTGAGATACGCGGTTCCAACAACCAGATTTCCATTTCGTGCACTGCCCGCGATGACTTAAATCCCAGATCCAACGAGAAAGAGCCCAATCGCGAGACAAGGCTAACACCTTGCCCCGCGTGGGCTCGCTTCCGGATTTGGCACTACTGCAACCTATCAATAACCTCTCTCGCACTGTAGGCACGTTCTTCATCGACCGCAGTATCCAACATCACAATTTCAAGGCTGGTGGTGTAGCGCTTGTCTGCATCGGGGAAACGTTCCTCGTATACGATAGTCCCTGGCTCCCTGTAGGTTTCGCATCCCAGTAATCCGCAGCTTGTGTGTGTAGCGCCAGGTGACTGGTAGGCGACCGCTCCGGTGGAGGAGTAGGAAGCATCCTCATGGGGTACTGTTGTGCGGCTCTCTACCTCGAAGTAGTCGAAATTTTCATAGAGAGTGACTTCTGCAGCCCTTAACAGCGCATAGTCTTGCACGTCCGCCATAGAGGCATCATTACCTCCCGCGAAAGTGACACGATAGCGATTGTCGGAGATCTGTCGCTCGACATAGCCTATCTGTCCTGGCTCTTCCGCAGGCGCGTAGATGGTCTTGCTCGCCGCACAGGATGCCAGGAACAATGGAATCAAGACCAACGAAAAAAACTTTCCACTGAGTCCAGGTTTAAACACGCTATCTACTGGTAACTTTTTCATGATTCTTTCCTCTCCATACATTCCGTACTAACTGATATTTGGTAGTGCTTTCAATACAAGCCCTGCGCGTTGAGCGCGGTTGGCCTGCACACGTATTTTTGAAAGAGCTTCTCACTAGAAAGCCAGTAAGTAGCGACCAGCGCAGACAGTCGCGTTGCCAGACTGCGACTCTCCACAGTGCGCGTTATGGACCGCAGTCTCCGAAGCACCTGTAAATCGGCCGAGTGAAACTCTTCCACCCACCGTCTGGTAATCTCCAGGTCTTCCTCGCTGGCTATTCGCTCTTCCAGATCCCCATACATCGAAATCTCGCGCTCGAACTGATTTTCGATACTGGCAACAGCAGGTTTCTCAAGCTCTGTCTTGGGGATAATCTGCCGCGCCAGGCTCACTCTTTTCTTTGCCGCTTCGCGTAGTGCCCGGCTTATCTGCATATCATGCGTTCTTTCAGAAGCGCGATAGAGTAAACTGCCGCTACGCTGACAAATCAGTACAACGCCTATCGTTGTGCGCAGATCCCGAAGACTCACGTCGGGGAAATATCTTCGCTTTAATTCAACCATAGCTTGCAACTCATCAGATTCCTGGCCTGAGCCCCAGCCGGGACTCAGGCCGAATGTGACTAAATTTTATTGAACAATACTGAGATTGTTGGTTACTTCTTCCACATCAAACGTATTCATGGCGATCTGTTCCGCCAGATCTCTTTGGATCTCGCTTGGCACTTCACCAACAAGCGTTACTTCCTTGTCATTTGTTTCAACGTCAATACCGGAACTGTCGATTCCAGAATTCAAGAGAAGCTTGGTTGATATGGCGGTGCTGATGGAAGTGTCCAGCAAGTTCGCTGAGACTTCCTGGGCTCTCTCTCCAACGGACTTCGATTCCGCCACGACCAGTTTGTTATCCACTTCCCGGATACCTTCAACACCGTAAGCAAGTTCGGTAAGGAGATCCTTCTGAATTTGGGAATCTACTTTACCTGTCACGATAGCAACGCCATTTACAACATCCGTTTCAATCTGCAGCGGATTCAGGTGCTCGTTTAGCACGATGACTGTCGTCAACTTGCCGTCCAGCCATGCATCCTGAACTGCTGAATTCTCCGACTTTTCCTCCTGGGCATAGACACCGGCGGCGGCGAAAGTCGTTAGTACTGCAAACGTTGTCGATTTGATTAGCTTTTGCATCTCGTTCCTCCAATAGATTGCTTTCATAAACACTCGACCTACTAGATACAAAAGCCATGCCAACCCTGAATCGCACGAATTATGTGAAGTGCAGCGCGATGCCGTGTGAAAACTGGCAATAACAAGGGCAAGATTTACCTGTTCGCTTGTCAAACTTACACGCTTACAGTAAATTCCCTTCACCCTATCCCACCCCGAATCTCTGAGCGGCCAGGCTGTTGCGCAAACCCCAAATTCTGATCTGTTGTCCCGAGGGCGGTGTGTCTGAGCAATTGCTCAACATGCTTTCAGCTGACACCCGTTTTGAAGCCACTCTCCACGTTGCTGATGAATGCTGGCTCACCCATGCTATTAACCAGAAGGCAGACATCGTAATTGCTGACGGTGAAGGTTTTTCTGAAGAAGATCTGCTGCTACTCAATGAGAGCAAACTCACAAGAGATTCCGAAGTCATTCTATTTAGTAGTGGTTCACCAAACCCCTCGCTTGACCAGGCCATGATGGCTGGCGTGTCCTTTCATTTACGCCAACCTATTGATGAGGGATACCTCAGAGAAATCCTGAATGAACTACTGGAAGAACTCGAAGAAAACCATACTGAGTCAGCAGAGGCGCTGACCAGCAACCTGGATCAGTTTGGACTGATTCTCGGTTCCTCCAAACCGATGCGTAAGCTGTTTCGGGTTGTTCGCAAAGCAGCCTCCTCGAACGCAAGCATTCTGATTATTGGAGATAGCGGTGTCGGCAAGGAGCTTGTGGCCAATACACTACACTTGTCGAGTGAACGCCGGGAGGGAGCGTTCATCGCAATTAATTGCGGGGCCATTAGTCCCGAGCTTATAGAGAGTGAACTTTTTGGGCACGTGAAAGGTGCCTTTACCGGCGCAGCAGACGACAGGGATGGTGTTTTCGAACAGGCAGAAGGCGGCACACTGTTTCTCGATGAAGTCACTGAGATGCCGATTGATCAACAGGTAAAACTGTTGAGGGTTCTGGAGTCGGGCGAATTCCGAAAAGTCGGCAGCGACACTACCGTTCACTGCGACGTACGAGTCATCGCCGCCACAAACAGGGAACCCTCGAAAGCCGTGTCCGAGGAAAAGTTAAGAGAGGATCTCTACTTCAGGCTTGCGCAGTTCCCAATCAGGGTTCCTGCACTCATAGAGCGAGGCGACGACATCATCGGTCTGGCCAGGCATTTCCTCGCCGAGCGTAATGCTGAGGAAAACTCAGAAATAGAGCTAAGTGAAGAGGCCATCGAGAAATTGAATGCGCACTCCTGGCCTGGCAATGTTCGAGAGTTAAAACACACCATCGAGCGGGCCTTCATACTGGCTGAAGGCACAATAGGCGTAGATGAATTGATTATCGAAAGCCCTCTTCAGGATGACGATGAAAGCATACCCACCGACATGCCTCTGGATGAAGTTGAAAAGCAGATCATCCTCAAAACACTTGAAGAAAATGCTGGCAACAAAAAGGATACCGCGGAAAAACTCGGTATCAGTGTAAAGACGCTATACAACAAACTCGACAAATATGCGTCGGAAGACGCTTGAGCAAACGCTTGAATTAGTGAATTCCGAACAAGGTAAATTCCAGAACAAAAACCAGAACAAAAAAAGGGCACCACGTGGGTGCCCTGAATACAGGAATGTCTAAGGGGAGATTGTATTAACAATTCCTGTCGGTCGCGTCTTCACAAGCATCTTCCACTGCGTTGGCCGCATCGGTCGCAGCACTGTCCAGGTCATCGGCAACATCGTTTGCAGCGTCTTCAACCTCATAGGCTGCATTATCCAGTTCTTCACCAAACCGTTCCATCGGACCCTGCTCATCGCAAGCAACGAAAACAATTGGCAGTAGCATCGTAGTCAACATCTTGAATTTCATTGGTTCTTCTCCTTTGGTTATAGTTGATAATCTAGTAGTAGAGGATCTACTTACACTGGTGGTTTGTTGCCTTTGAGGGCACGCGAGGTTACCGCAACAACAAATAACACCAGAAACAGGATGAAAAGGATTTGTGCGATGCTTGTCGCGGCACCGGCAATGCCGCTAAACCCAAGAACGCCTGCTACGATTGCAACTATCAGAAACAGAATCGCCCAACTTAACATTTACATTTCCCTCCAATCAGGTTGATTTAATTTCAACTCACTTGATTGTTACTAAAGCCAGAACCGTGCCAACAATTGAAAATCCCCTGCATCGCCTGTTTTATCGGGGCTCCAGAGCATCGGCGTATTTCTCGCATCGTTTCTCACACGACGAACCCGGAAATTTTTTCTTTCGAAGATGTACAATTTGCACAGTCGCCTAAAATGGCGACTCAATCCTTGGGAGGTAAACTGTGAAGTATCTTTACAAAACCTTATTAGTTGGTCTTTCGTTCTTGCTGCCAGTTGTCTTGTCTCTGCAGCTAACTTTTTGGTTGATTCAACTGATTGATGAATGGTCAAGAGAGTTCATTTTATTGTTCTTACCGGAAACCAGTTTGTTTCCCGGGCTTGCAACCCTGGTACTGGCTGTCTTCGCATTTGCAATTGGGTTAACCGTGAAAATGCCTATCCTTGGAGATTTCTGGAAACTTCCCGGACGCATCCTCGAGAAGCTGCCTGGGTTTCAGGTTGTGTATGGAATGATCAAGGACTTCTTCGACCTGATGAGCGGAGAGCCCTTCGCGGGTCAGTCTGTGGTCTGGGTTAACCTCAAGGAGGATTCGAGATTACTGGGAATCATCACCAAGACAGGCAAGGACTCTGACAGTGGCCTTGGCGGTGTAATGGAAGACGATGAAGTTGCTGTATTTCTGCCCATGTCGTATCAGGCCGGGGGCTACACACTGGTATTACCCAAGGACAAGATCCAGCCCGCTGACATGGAACCGGGTGAGGCACTGCAACTCATCATGAGTGCAGGGCTTGGCAAAGGAAAATCAAGAAAAGGGAAATGAGCAACGTGGTGATCTAAACAACAGTCGCTGCCAATCACTCACGCTGCTCATTCAGGCTGCCCATTCAGGCTGCTTCCAACGCTTTGTCCGGCTTTGAGCCAGACCCCGAGGAGTCAGGCTCCTGATTCCGATGGTTCCTGTCGCCGGCTTCATCACCGCTGCCTTCAGCATGGGTCTCACCCGGGGTATTGCCGAAGTAGAGCGTGCGATGAGGAAATGGAATCTCAATACCTTCCTTGTCGAAACAAATTTTCATTCGGCGATTGAATTCCCTTCCAACTTTCCATTTATCATGGGGCCTTGTCTTCATCCTCGCTTTGATGACAACCGCACTGTCGCCAAACCCATCAACACCCAAAACTTCGATTTCTTCCAGGATCGAAGCGCCAAATTCTTCAGACTCTCTCAGATCCTTGTCGATTGCTTGCAGTAAGTCGATAACAGAATCCGTCTCCTCTTTGTAAGCCACGCCCACCTCGAGAAGGTAGTAGCTGTGATCCTTCGTAAGATTCTCGATGATCGTAATCTCACTATGGGGGATCGTGTTCACTGTACCATCCAGTGCCCTGAGCTGGACTTTTCTCAATGTGATTCTCTCAACTTTACCGGTTCTTCCGGACAACGTGACAATGTCACCAACTTGCATGAGGTCCTCGAATACGAGAATAAAGCCATTCAGAAAATCCTTGATCATGGTTTGCGCACCAAAACCTACGGCGACACCGACCACACCAGCACCAGCCAGCAGTGGGACCAGATCGACTCCGAGCTCGGATACAACCACCATACCGCCGATAAACATGATTGCTACGAACATAATGTTGCGCGCCACCGGGATGAGGGTTTGTACTCTCGAGTCAGTAAATCTCGAACTCTTTCGCGTATAAAATTCGAGGGCTGCGTTCGGGGATTCCCAAGCTATAGCAAACAGCAGTAACAGGAAAATGGCCAGCGCAGCGTATCCAGCCAAACTAGTCCCCCAACTTAGAAACACCAGTGAGTCTCCCGGAGAAGTAATTATCGATGCCACTGTGTAGATAATTAGCAGGCATACCGTGAGATACCCCGCACATCGCTGACTCCAGAAAATCAAACTGAACCTGTCGCTATCGAGGTTCAACCTTCCACGCAATGGATCTAGTGCATCGTCCGCCGCATAGGACAGTTTATTGTTCACGAATATGATGAGCAGAGACGCTGCCAGCAACATGGCTATCATGAACGACTTGCTTAACATTGAGTCACTCAGGCCAAGATTGCGCAGAGTACGAACGTAACCAGCGAGTACCGTTCCACTCGCTTCATCAACATTGAGAAAGTTCGTAATTCTAAATTCCTGCGTGTCTGTGTCGGAGTATGTTGCAGTCAACGCTTCGAGGTTGTCGATGAATTGTTGCCGCTCCGATTCATTTTCAATTGTGGCAATAAATTCTTCGATGTCACCCTGGGAAATGTCTGCAGCGCTTGGTTCCGGGTTTTCATGAACACCTTCAGCTGCGCTAACTGAAACTGGTCCGCCACTGAAAATAATGAACCCCAGAAGTAAAGCGACTCGCCTGACTATCGCCATTTGTCCTGCATTTGCTACTCGACTTCGACTCATTCTATCTTCCGTACGACCTATTTTCTGCGCGACCTATCTTCCGCGCGAGAGTTTAGTGATCTCATGCAGTGACTCCAGGTAATCACCCGAAGCACCTGCGAGTTCGACCGCCGTGTTCGCATGAAAAAGTGCCTGCTCAAAATCCCGTAGCTCGGCGTAGGCATAAGCCAGATTGTTGTGAGCTGGCGCATATAAAGGGTCCAACTCAATCACTGACGAGTAGTGATCTGCCGCTGCACCAGGGTTCGAGTTGGCCAGTTGCAGATTACCCAGCGCCATGACCATCGCGGCATTCCGAGGCCATCTTCCTACCGCTGCCGAATAGGCTGCCAAAACCTGCCTGGAATCCGTAGCCGTTTGTTCAAAATCCCACAAACTCTGCAGATAGGACTTCGGTTGAGCTGTAGCAGGCACTGAATCCGGTGGAAGCGTGGTAATGCCCCAGTAATCAGCCCGCGCCCAGGTACGTTCGAATGTCGAAAGTTTGAGACGATAGTCCTCGATTGGTCCGGAGTTCAGAACAAGTGTTTCTTCGTCCAGGTCGTAACCCTTAACCACGGCGAAATGCCATTGCGGGAAAGCCTCTATGCTCAGGTTTTGCAGTACCAGAACCGGGTTGCCGGCTGACACTTCCTCCACCAGGGTTTCTATGGAGCCATCCAGTTCGTACACCACTCTTCCGCGCGAACGTGCGGCGCCAACCAGTTCGATTTGCAGTGAACCTTCACGACCCGGAATGTACACATCGGGACTCAGGGATTCCGGGGAAACGGCCAGGCCTGTATGGGAAAGCACTGTGGCCAACGCCGCAGGGCCGCACTGGTATATCTCCTGAGGAAAGAAAGGAACTTGCCCAATGGTATAACTTGCGGTCCGATTATTGGTTTCAGCATCCTCGAGTAAGGCTTTGGTTTGGGGCGCACTTGCGCAGCCAAGAAGTATCAGCAGGGGAGCGAGAATGACCAGTCGGGCCGCTCTCTTCCCATTGCGAAAACTGTCTCGTGGACATACAGATAAGCTGAGCACGTATCAAACTCCAGGAAAGATATCAGTCGCGCCAGCCACGTCGAGCAATATGAAAATCACGAGGATCGCAATAATTGCGCCGAACACGCCACCGGCGGGAAGCTCATCCATCTCCGCAGAGAGCTGCATAATTTCCGCGTCAGTCAGCGCGGCGATTCGGCTGTCAACGTCTTCAGCCTTTACGCCCATCGACTCCAACTTGGACCGAAACTCGTCTGTGGCAAGAGTCATTGAAATATTGTTTCGCGCTTCCTGGATCTGCATTTGCTGTAGCAGTTGCTCAGTCGTTACCACATCAGCACTCGCTGATTGGCCCACGACAGATGCAAATAGACTAATGATCAGAACAAATACTATATTTGTACGGGATTTTTTTTCTTTCATAAGGCGATCCTTCACTTCAACGTTTTAATTAAACCGGTCGAAGTCTGAATGCACACTTCGAACAGTCACTTTGGTGGAGCTCTCCCAGTGATGAGCAACTTGTGTGCCAGCACAGGAACAAACTTCCAGAGAACTGCCGTGGTGTCTCCGAATTACCCATACCTAAAGGCTGCCAGCCTGATCCTGATTCTTGCTGAAGTCGATTTCTTGATGAATTTTGCCGACGCCGATGCGTGTAACGAGGAATCAGCAGCGCAGGAATTTCCTATCGAGTGAAATTTTTTCACTCCAGTCGGTATCTCTTGCGGACATTTTCCAGACGAGTTTCCCGGAGCGATGACTGGAATCAGTCCAACGTGGGGCAGTGAAAATCGCGCTAAGACTCTGAATACCTCGCGCGCGACGTGCGCTGGTTCACACTTTACAAATGCGGATCACTAGTCAACTTCGTTCGGCATGGTATTTGCGTAACTTAACTAACCGATAGAATTTGTTAGTGTTGTTCCGGCTAGCTTGAACTGAATTTTTACGTGGGAGGCTGAAATGAAAACATTCAAACCAAAGTGGAGAGTAGTCACTGAATTGCTTCTGATGGCCGTATTGGTTGTGGCAATTATTGCTTTACCGCGAATTAGTGAATCAACCAGGACCAGTCCGCCTTCCACCGGACCCAACCTTGTTAAATCGGTCGAATCCGGGGTCTTTTCGGATCCTTCCGACGTTCAGGATTCAGACCTTGAGTTCATCGACCATGCACTAAAAGAAATCTCGAGCTGGGAAGTTGACCGCATAGAACCACTGTTGGCTGCCCCTACAAAGGAAGATATTTCTGACAGACAGCTGGAGTCGATTGCAGCGACGCTGGAAGTATCTCTTGGAAAACTGGAACACTATGCGCCACCGCGATACGTCGACAGCGCTATCGCCGCCTCTTCGAATCCGGACACGGACGTGAATGTCTTTTTGATTGATGCTGTCTATGAGAACGCAAATGCGAATATCACTTTTCACATCGTCGAGGAAAATGGCAAAGATGTGTTGCAGCTACTCGACATGGACGTAGAGGACATGTCGAGTGATGATGCGCTGAGGACAGAGGTTTCTGTTTTATAGAGTCAGTTAGAACTAATGGCCAACCCAGGTCTGCTGAACTTGTGAACTTTAGATCTTATTGGTTTGGTGTCAGTGCTAAGTAGCTCACGCGCCTGTTTTACATACGGAGTTATCTCTCGTGCCCAGCAGCTTATACGTTGGGCTACCTTACGAGCAGAGCTACGAGCAACTTGATTTGAAGATCATCAAGGCGTTCACTGAATGCAGGCATGACTCCGAATCGGCCGAAAGCAACCGTATCTTTAAGCGTGTCGATATCGCCGCCGTAGAGCCAGATATCATCGGAGAGTCTTGGTGCACCTAACATTGGGTTACCGGACCCGTCTGGCATGTGACAAGCCATGCAGTTTTGCTGATAGATGGCCTGACCTGGATGTGAATCTGATGGGTTTTGGCCAAGTGTCTGCACATATTCTGCAACCTGCGAAACACCATCGTCACCAAGAATTGAACCCCAGGCGATCATCTGTGCGTTGCGCCCACCCCGTATCGTCTGTTCGATTTGTTCGGGAGTGGAACCCCATTGCCAATCCACATCATGCAAGTTAGGAAACAGAGAAGCTTGCCCTCTTCCTTCCGGTCCGTGGCAGGCAGCACATTCCCTGGCAAAGATTCGCTCCGCCGTATCCATCAAATCCAGGTCGTTCTGAATCTCGACCAGACTCATCTCGGTGACTGAAGTTCTGGCGTCAGCGAAGTTCTCTTCAAAGTTTTCGTAAGCCTCAGCCACACGGCTGCCCTGGGACCAGTTAAGCAAGCCTTCGTAACTACCAAGCCCAGGATAGAGCATTAGATAAAAGAGAGTGAAAACCATGGCAGCGAAGATTAGCCAGAACCACCACATCGGGGGCGCTTTATTGCCCTCGCGCAAATCGCCGTCCCAAACGGGTTCTTCTTCGAGTTCCTCCGAACCACCGGAGTGAAAGTAGAGGCTATAAGTAAGCCAGGCACACGCTGCCAGGGAAACCAACGTGACAACCGCGATCCAGCCTGCCCAAAACCCTGATGGTAAATCAGCCATGATAATTCTCATCGTCCAGAGGAATTCGTGAAACCTCAGCTATCTCTTCTGAGTTGCCGCGTGTGCCAAACCAGATTGCCACACCAACCATAAAGGCCATCACCAACATATCGCCAACAAATAAAAACCAGGTCATTGCGCACTGTCCCCCTGAAAGTCCACACCCAGAACTTGCAAGTAGGCAATGAGGGCATCCATTTCTGTCATGCCATCGAGTGCTGCGTCTGCACTGGCAATGTCTTCTTCCGAGTAAGGATGACCCAGGACAGACAGCGTGTTCAGCTTGGCGGTGATATTTCCTGCTTCGCTGGCCTCTCTCTCTGCCAGCCATGGATAACCCGGCATGATGCTGTTGGGAACTACAGAGCGGGGATCCAAAAGGTGAATACGATGCCAGTCATCGGAAAATTTTCCGCCCAGGCGATGCAGGTCAGGCCCGGTTCTTTTCGAGCCCCACAGAAACGGGCGATCGTACACGAATTCATCGGCTCGCGAATAAGGCCCGTAACGTTCTACTTCCGCAATGAGCGGGCGCACTTGTTGTGAGTGGCACACATGGCATCCTTCACGGATGTAGATATCGCGACCCGTCAATTCAACCGCAGAGTAGAGCCGTGAGTTTTCCGTGGCTGTGTCGAGGCTGTCCTGATTCAGAACGGGAATCAGTTGCACCAGACCGCCGATTGCGGAGACAAACAGGATACCGAAGATCAATAGACCCGTGTGCTCTTCAACTTTCTTGTGTAGCGACAATCCGTCCATTAATTCATACCGTAAGCTGGATTTACCGCGGGTACACTAACCCGGGTCGCTTCCTGCCCTTTCATGGTCATAAACAGGTTGTAAGCCATCAGAATAGTACCGGCCAGGAATATCAGACCGGCCACCAGTCGCAGCAGGTAGTAGGGAGTCATGCTTGCCATGATGTCTTTAAAACTGAAACTGAGCTCGCCCAACTGATCCACACTTAGCCATAACAGCCCTTGGGAAACTCCCGCCGCCCACATGGCGATGATATAAAGCATGGTACCGGCAAGTGCCAGTGCAAAGTGGATATTGGCAAGTCGGGAAGAATACAGTTCTCTGCCCACAAGCTTGGGCACCATGAAGTAGAACGTGCCGTAAGTGATCATCGCGTTCCAGCCCAGTGCTCCGGAATGCACGTGACCAATAGTCCAGTCAGTGAAATGACTAACGACATTTACACTACGAATTGCCATCATCGGTCCTTCGAACGTTGCCAGACCATAGAAAGCCAGTGATAGCACAATGAATTTAAGCGCGGGATCCGTGCGCAATTTTTCCCAGGCTGTGCTCACGGTCATGATGCCGTTGATCATGGTGGCCCAGGATGGTGCCAGCAGAATGAGGCTCATTCCCATACCCAGGGACTGCACCCATTCAGGCACGGCATTGTAGTGCAGATGGTGAGGACCGGCCCAGATATAGCTGTAAACAAATGCCCAAAATGCGACAACCGAAAGCCGATAACTCCAGATCGGTCGCTCAGCATGCTTCGGCAGGAAGTAGTACAACATGCCGAGGAAACCCCCGGTAAGCAGGAAGCCCACTGCGTTGTGTCCATACCACCACTGCACGACCGCGTCCTGTGCGCCAGCATACAGTGAATAGGATTTGCCGATTGTGACCGGGATTGCCAGGTTGTTGATTATATGGAGCATGGCAATCACGATAATCAATGCGCCATAGAACCAGTTGGAAATGTAGATCGGTTTGATTTTGCGCTGGGCTATCGTGCCGAAAAATACGATACCGAAACAGACCCAGACCAACGCGATAGCGATATCCCAGGGCCATTCCAATTCAGCATATTCCTTGGAGCTGGTGAGTCCCGCCAGGAGCGACAAGCCGCCTGTTAGCACAATCAGTTGCCAGGCGTAGCAGCAGAACCAGGCCAGTTTGGGCATGAAGAGAGGCGTATGGCATGTGCGTTGAACGCTGTAAAAAGCCGTTGCCATCAGCGCAGATACACCAAAGCCGAAAATGATGCCATTTGTATGCAGGGGACGAAGCCTGCCGAATGAGAGCCAGAACTGCCCGAAGTCGATAGTTGGCCAGACGAGTTCGGCTGCGATATAGACGCCTGCTGCCATCGCGGCAATGGCCCAAATGACCGCAAACTGAATCAGCCGGAGAGCGATGTTGTCGTGGTAAGTCTGATCACTCATTGTGGGCAACACCTTTACTGCTTTTCATATTCATAATCGCCAAGTTTGCGTCTGCGTTACACGCCAAGTAAGGGACCAAAACCCATAGCCCACAGGCCCATGCTAATACCCAGCAGACTCACGGCTGCTACCAGTAACCAACCCACCAGGGAAGACGCCATTAACATGCCTCTTTCCGGTGGTGTGTCCAATACGATGGGAATGCCCTTATAAAGTAGATACATGCTCCAGATCATCGTTGGGATAAGCACCAGGACATTGACCAACACATCCGGAAACAAATGGGCAATGCTGGCTATGGCCAATGGCGCGCCAACGATAGTAATCAATGCCACGTGTTTTCCAAGTGATGTACTGGCTCCGTAGGTAGAAGCCATCCATCTGGAAATGATCGCTGTACTGAACAGGCCAAAGCTTAGAACTATAAAGTAACCTACGCTGACCACTGCAAGTGAATTGGTCTCCATCATCAATGGATCTTCCGCGCCGATGCGCCAGCCAAAATTCGACGCACCAATAAGCGAGAACAGCGGCGGCAAAGCCAGCAGCCAAAGCGAGTAACGAAAGAATACGCGCCCAGGAGACGGGTCAGCCTTGGAAAGCTGCTCAAAAGCCTCCACCGGCTGATAGAGCGACTTCAGCAAAAAAGACAGGTTAATGGATGAACTCACTACTGCGGATTCCCGACCCCAATTACAGGAGGCATAGTTTCACGATTAATGTTGTCTGGCATGTGACAACATATAGAGATAGTAAACTATATCGCATGAGTCAAGTTGATTTGGCTCAAGAAAGTTGCAAGGCCCGAACCCCAATCAACCCAAGCCCCAATTATTGGACACCCACTTTTCTTTCGCATGCCCTATGTTTTTGGACACCCACTTTTTAACTTGGAAGGCTTCAATGAACCTCCCGCTAAATTTCGTCCATTGCCACTATTCGTTAGCCATGAAAAGGCAGCGATTGCCAATGAACATACAGAGAGTGAGGAGTGGAAAGTGAAGTGGATCTGTGTAGGCGGGGTGAGCGGTGCCGAGCTGCGAATCAGCCCGGCAGTTAATACCCAGAAATAAGCTTCTTAGTGCGAGTCTCTCGCGGCTTTGACCCTGGCAAGTTCCTTTGCGAACTCATCCAGCTTGGCTCGAATTTCTTCTTCTTTAAGCTGTCGAAGAAAAAGCTTGTCGCCATCCACACCCTCATCTGGCAGGGAGTCGGTAGTTTGATCTTCGACCACTGATTCAGCAGGTTTGCCCATTCTTTTAATTACTCCAACTTGGTTCTTTTAGCATTCCTTCGGGGAACAGGTATTTTTTATATTTCTTCGTGCGAACTCTGATTACCTTGTAATCGGCACTCGATTCATAGAACCGGCTTCTGTCGAATCGATGTTGCCGCTCCGAGCTACAGGAAAAAATTTAAAGATTTTTGTGTCACTGCAGACCCGGTGTATGCAGCGCAACATATAGTGTAGACCCTGCAAAGTCAAACAATATGTAGTTCAAAGCTGAGCCGATTCACGAATTAAAGACCCATCTTGCCAGCCACAGCTAAATAACTGACGGCAAACCAGTCACTTACAAGTGCGTCCTATCGCGATCGCATATTAAATTAAAGGACACCCATTTTAATTTTAAATGGGTGTTCTCTAAATTGCCTTCAAATTTCAGATGAAATAAGACGAAGCAAATTTCATGAACGAATTCATTCAGAAGCCAAGAAATTCCAAAAACTGTGTGATTTTTGAGCGATGACACCCCCTAGGATGCCTTCGAATGGAAGATCCGAGTACAACAAGGCACAGTAGTGCCTGCTTGATTTAGATAGCGGAGAGTTTTTGCGCGGGGCGGATTCCTCGAATCCATTTATCAGGGTATTTGAGCTTCACCCCGGCCCTAATTCGATGTTGTTGGTATGTGATGAGGGAGTTGGCACTGCCAGCGGCATTGCCATTGAACCGATGAAATTTGGTTGCACCCCGTATCCAGGCCTGAGCGGTTATTCCAAGAGACTTAAGAAGGCTCTCATTATCCTCGAGAGTTTGTAACGCATTTTTGCGCTCTGCCTTCTCGAGCCCGATAATCTTACAGGTCGATTCCAAAAGCTCGACATAAGATTGATGATCGATAGGAAGTGCGCTTTCTCGCAGACCGCCGATTTGAGAAAGGGGTTGCAGGTCGGCACGCTTGCCGATTGATTGCCTGCCAATGAGGTGCTTCGCAGAGCGCCTTGTGAGCAATCGATGCTGCCGATAGCTACGATTTTTCACACGTTTTGCATGCTGAATCAATCGCTCTTGAATTGACGTGAAATCACTTTTTTCCAATGTTTCGCTGACCCCAGCTCGCACTGGATTGAGGTCCACATAGGCCATGCAAGTGACCAGCGCCTTCTCATCCAACAAGGCTTGGCTCTTGAATCGCCCTTCCCAAAACCTGCCGGTGCATTCATCTTCACGGTTTGCCTGTCGTGCGACCGTTTCATTCAAGCACCTCATGAACCAGCTTAAATCAGTTAAGCGGTCTCTCCATTCAGACAATTTACGATCAAGCTGCTTCTGCGCAGCTTTCGAA
Source organism: uncultured Pseudohongiella sp. (assembly GCA_965227635.1). Taxonomy (GTDB): domain Bacteria; phylum Pseudomonadota; class Gammaproteobacteria; order Pseudomonadales; family Pseudohongiellaceae; genus UBA9145. The sequence goes on from OZ245763.1 coordinate 928,108, forward strand.
TTCCGATTGAGATAGAGGGTCTCAATTAGCTTTCCATTGGCAGGAAAAAGTGCCGTCCAGTGCTTGATAACTTCCTCATCGCTCCACTTTTTCGCTTTTTCCTGGTCCACATGAAGGACGAGATGATAGTGGTTGCTCATGACAGCATAGGCACAAACGTCGATAGCAAAAATCGAAGCTAGTTGCTTGATTCGCAACACCAGCCATTGCTTTCGATGATCAAAGTTTTTACCCGATACCGGATCATCCCCGCATAGGTAAGCCCGCCGAACACAACGCGCAATACAGTGATAGTAAGGGGTGTCTTCCAGTGACACTTGTTGGGCGCGAGGCAATGCCAATGCGAAATTACTACCCGTGGGTAGCTCCATGTTTTTAGAAAGGGAAGTCGATTTTAGAAGGTTTCCCGCGCTATGCAAGAACCTGAAGGATTAACTAAGTAACAGTGACACGCATGCACGCGACAAGTCTGTTCCGACGCGAAGAAGCATTCTTAAAAATGGTTGTCCTCAACACTACTCTCATCTGCTACTCAACAATGGGTACAGAGTGTCGAAAAAAGTGGGTGTCCTGAAACTTGATGGTTACAGAGTTTTAAAAATAGTGGGTGTCCTAAGATTTGCTAAGATTTGGTGCTAGCTTCCGAAGGGGTGGCGGACGATGATTGTTTCGTCTCGATCTGGGCCGGTGGAAATGATGTCCACTGGGGCCTCGATAGTTTTTTCTATGAAGCTTATATAGGCCCGGGCGTTCTCAGGCAGATCGTCCAGACTCTTTGCGCCGAGGGTCGAATCGCTCCAGCCAGGGAGTTCCTCGTAGATGGGTTCGAGCGCTTCGAAGTTAGCGCAGTCCATGAGGCTGCTGGACGTGGATTCTTCACCCTTGTAGCCAGTGCAGACTTTTACTGTCTCCAGGCCATCCAGCACATCCAGTTTCGTCAGGCAGATTCCTGAAACGCTGTTGATGCGGATAGCCAATCTGACGGCTGCTGCATCGAACCACCCGCAGCGTCTGTCGCGACCGGTGGTGGCTCCTTTCTCATGGCCCTTGGTCGCAAGGTGTTTCCCTACCTCGTCAAATAATTCTGTTGGGAATGGTCCTGATCCAACCCGGGTTGTGTAGGCTTTGGTAATGCCCAGCACATAGTCGAGGTAAAGGGGTCCATAGCCACTGCCCGTGGCTGTTCCCCCCGCCGTGGTATTGGACGATGTCACATAAGGATATGTTCCGTGATCAATGTCCAGCAACGACCCCTGCGCGCCTTCGAACATGATGTTATCGCCAGCCTTGCGATGAGTGTGCAGCATATCAACCGTATCGGCGATCATCGGTTTAACTTCTTCCGCTAACAACATGCATTCGTCATAGGTTTGCTGAAAGTTCACGGGATCAGTCTTGAAATATTGAGTGAGCCAAAAATTGTGATATTCAACCAGCTCGCTCAGCTTCTCTTTGAACAGAGCAGGGTTAAGCGTTTCAGCCAGACGCAATCCACGACGTGCCACTTTGTCTTCATAAGCAGGACCAATGCCACGACCTGTGGTTCCAATCTTGTTGCTTCCTTTCTGGATTTCCCGCGCCTGATCGAGTTTCACATGGGAAGGCAGAATCAACGCGCAAGCGCCACTAATACTCAATCTCTCACGAACTGGAACTCCACTCTCTTCCAGTTCCCTGATCTCACTCATCAAAGCATCCAGACTAAGTACAACTCCATTACCAATGACGCAGCGTACGTTTTCACGCAGGATGCCCGATGGAATCAGATGCAAGACTGTCTTCTCGCCACCGATCACCAGGGTATGCCCGGCATTATGCCCACCCTGGAAGCGCGCAACCACACTGGCCTGGTCGGTGAGCAAATCTACAATCTTGCCTTTGCCCTCGTCGCCCCACTGAGTACCCAGTACTACTACTGACTTCGCCATGCTCTGCTGTCTCTCTTGCTAAGTGCTTTCGTGATTAATTTATTGGGTGTTCCTACCCATCAATATGGACACTACTTTGTTAATGACCAATCGCCTCAACTTCCCAGGCGCCATCTCTTGATACCAGCTTACGATCACATTGCTGCTCTTCGCAGTGTTCGTCTGTGATAGCGGTAGCGCCCAGGTCGATGATCACTATCTCCCCGGACTGCCGTAACTCCCTGATGCGGGCCAGCAATGCCTCGTCGTCGGATTCAGGCGCGAGTATGCCAAGCGGCAAGGGAAACTCGACTCTTGTCAATTTGGCAAGGGTCTTGAGGTCGGTATCGAAACCAGACGCGGGTCGGGCTCGGCCAAATACTTCACCTATATGATCGTAGCGTCCACCCTTGGCCACCGCCCTGCCATACCCTTCTGTATAAGAGGCAAAGACAATGCCAGTGTGATACTCGTAACCCCGCAATTCACATAAGTCGAAGCCCAACTCAACACCGGGGATACGCTTACGAACTCCCTCGGCAATCGCAACAAGCTCATCCAGTTCTGCGCTGACATCGGCAGAACCCTCGGTAAAAGTTTTACGAGCCCGTTCCAGGACCGCGCTGCCACCGCTCATACGAGTGAGGCTAGCCAGTTGCTTTCTTAAATCGCTGTCTGTCACCGCCTCTTCGAGGACATCGTCAATCTCATCATAGGCTTTGCGTTGTACCGCATCGAAGAGTCGTTTTTGAGTCGCATCGCTCAGTTCGGTTTCACTCAAAAGCGACCTGAAAATACCAACATGGCCGAGTACGATAAGCTGATCCTCAACACCGACTGCCTGAAGTGTCTCATACATAAGACAAACCAGTTCCACGTCACAGGCTACACCCGAGTACCCATACAGTTCGGCACCTATGCGAATAGGCACTCGAGAAGTCATAATGCCGCGAGGTTTGGTATGCAGTACATTATCTGCATAACAGAGACGCACGAGGCCATCCTGGTTCAGGCAGTGGGCATCGATTCGAGCAGCCTGCGGAGTCATGTCGGCCCGAATTCCCATCATGCGACCGCTTAGCTGATCAGTGATTTTGAAGGTGTGGATGTCGAGGTCGTGCGACGTTCCCACCAAAAGCGAATCGAGAAATTCGATCAGTGGCGTAATAACCAACTTGTAACCCCAGGACGCATACAGATCCAGCACGCGTCGTCTCAGCGATTCCAGTTTGTGTGCCTCAGCCGGCAGTATTTCTTCAACACCGTCGGGCAATAGCCATCTCTTTGCAGAAGTCATGATATCCGCGTCTTTCGTATCCGGTTTAATTGATTATCAGTAACAGAATTGTTCCAGTGAGCATGCTGGCCAGGCCAATGCCTCGCATCGTGGTATTGTCGATCTGGTCCAGCATCATCAACATCCTGCGCCACCGATCAGGCGCAATGAACGGGAGGATACCTTCGATTACCAGCATCAGGCAAAAAGCGACAGCCAGGTCATGCCACATCGTACTCACTTCGGATTAAAACGGTTGTCCTCGTTCCTTGATTTTGCGTATTGATCGCGCGCTTTGTCGCACGAATATCCAACAATTTTTCGAGCCAAAATAAAACCTGAATCGCGCGCTGCGATTCAGGTTGTCTGTAGATGCAATGAGTTTGTGATTTATCTGATAGCAGCGACCGTATTGCTGCGAATTCCACTATTGAGCCGGAACTCCATCTTTCAGGTATTTAAAATAGTCGCTATCCGGATCGAGCAATAGCACATCATTCTTGGAGCTGAAAGTTTCCCGATAGGCATTCAGGCTTCGCAGAAATGCGAAAAACTCTGTATCACGGTTATAGGCGCTGGCGTAGATACCCGTTGCCTGCGCATCACCTTCACCACGAATTCGCTCGGCATCACGGTAGGCTTCAGCCTCGAAGATTACCGCCTGACGATCAGCATCAGCACGGATACCAATAGCCAGTTCTTCACCGCGAGATCTCAGTTCTTGCGCTTCACGATTCCGCTCGGTAATCATTCGGTCATAAACCGATGAACGGACATCATCGGGCAAATCGATACGTTTCACCCGCACATCGATCACTTCGATTCCGATATCAGACGCTGTTGTTTCATTCAGGTCTTCGGTCAGTGCGATCATTAACTGGTCGCGCTCACCCGACACGACCTCAATCAGGGTGCGGGCACCAATCTGGTCTCGCAGGCCATCATTGATTCGCTCTGCCAGCAGAGCTCCGGCCGTTGCGGTATTACCACGGGTCGATACGTAGAATTGCCCTACATCCACGATGCGCCACTTGGCGTAGGAATCGACTTCGAGGGCCTTCTGCTCCAGCGTCAGGAAACGCTCGGAAGCAGAATCTTCAGTCTGGATACGCGCATCAAACTTGCGCACAGTGTTCACCCAGGGAATCTTGAAATGTAACCCGGGTTCGATGTCTGCATTCACCAACTCACCAAACTGCAACATTACCGCGCGTTCGGTTTCTTTCACTACGAACAGAGAGTTCGCTGCCAGAAGCAGCACGAGGAATAACGAACCTACTAAAACGAAATTCTTCATTACTGACGTCCTCCGCGGCCGCTGCTGAGTCGGGACCGATCAACGGTGTTGGCGCCTGTTGGTGCTGGCAGATACGGTGCCAGTTGATTGGCAAGATCACGCAATTCCTGTGTGGAACCGGAAGCCAAACGTCCTGGAGAGGTTCCGCTTTGCTCAAGTATCTTGTCGAGCGGCACATAAAGCATGTTGTTGCCACCTTCCACGTCAATCATGATCTTGCTGCTGGCAGTCATGACATCCTGCATGGCTTCAATATAAAGCCGCTGGCGTGTGACTTGTGGCGCCTTTTCGTATTCAGTGAGCAATTGCTCGAAGCGTGAAGCTTCACCTTCTGCCTTGGCGATGACCTGCTCTTTGTAAGCGTTGGCCTGTTCAATCTGGCGCTGCGCTTCACCGCGCGCTTCAGGAATACGCTGGTTAGCATACTGCTGAGCCTGGTTCTGAGCTCGTTGCTCATCTTCCCGCGCTCGGATCACATCGTCAAAAGCTGGACGGACAGCATCGGGTGGCTGGGTATCGACCACGTTTACCCGCGCTACGCGTATGCCTGTGCTGTAGGCATCCATGTATTCCTGCAGTCGATCCTGCACCGCGGCAGCCATTTGTTCACGGCCAGTGGTAAGTATCTGATCCATAAAGTTGCTGCCGACTTCATGTCGAATTGCAGACTCGGCCGCGTTGTCCAGGCTACGTTCTGGATCCTGCACTGCGATTACGTAGTTCACAGGATCGGCAATCAGGTATTGCACGGTAACGGCAATATCGATGATATTTTCGTCCGTGGTGAGCATGGCGCGATTCTGGTAAGTCTTCGCGTTCAACTCAGACACGTTAACCAGATTCACCTCATCAACAAGGGGTGGGTTCCAATGCAGGCCCGGCTGTACGACGTCGTCCAGCACCTTGCCAAATCGAAGCACAACTCCTCGTTCTGCCTCATCGACTATATAGAATCCGAGAAATCCCCAGACTACAGCCGCGACCACGACCATACCGGCCAACAAACCGGCTGATACGCCGGATGGCTGTTGAGCCGACCCACCGCCCGAGCCAGTGTTACCGCCACCGGCACCACCGAACAGACCGTTGATCTTCTTGGTCAGGTTTTTGATGACTTCGTCGATATCCGGCGGACCCTGGTCTCCACCACCTCGACCACCACCCCATGGATCGTTGTCTTTGCCATTATTTCCAGGTTCATTCCAAGCCATTGGTTTCTCCACAGCTTTCTTGGACGCAGAAGCGTGATTCTATCGAATTATTGGTGATTAACACAGTATTTTGGGGGTATTACCCCGCCGACCCGGCTGTTACCGGGGCCGGTTCCGATTGCGATTCCCGCCAGTCAGATTGGGCTTCAGGGCCCGGATTGGCCTTCGAGTGAGCGATAAGGCCCTGCTCTTGCAGTCGCAAAAATTCCGACTTTGGCAGGCGCAGGGTCAAAATGTAGGCCCCTTGTTCATCGACAGCTTCCTGCTCTACAAAATCTTTCTCATAGAGCTTACTACGCAGACGAGCCTGATGCGGTTCCAATCGCACAGTTTCGCAAACCTGAGACCCGGCCAATAGCTCGCTGATGGCGGATACCAGCAGCTCAATGCCGACGCCAGTTTTAGCAGACATCCAGACTCGTTTCGGCTTGCCATTTTTATCACGATCTACGCGCGGTTCAATCCCATGGAGTAAGTCGATCTTGTTGAAGACCTGAAGTTGGGGCACGGAGTCAGCATTGATTTCGAGTAGCACTGAATTTACTTCATCCATGAGATGCTGATGGTCTTCGTTGGCCGCATCGACCACGTGCAAAAGCAAATTCGCCTCCGCTGTTTCCTCCAGCGTCGCGCGAAAGGCCTCCACCAACTGGTGTGGCAAATGACTAATGAAACCGACCGTATCCGCCACGATGGCATTGCCAAAGTTCGGCAGATCGATGCGCCGAAGGGTGGAATCGAGCGTAGCGAACAACTGGTCTGCTGCGTAAGTTCCAGCCTGGGTCAGTGTATTGAACAGCGTCGACTTGCCCGCATTGGTATAGCCGACCAAAGAAACCGTGGGCACATCCGCACGCCGTCTTGAGCGACGTCCCTGCTCACGCTGGGCGCGCACTTTATCGAGGCTTTTATGTATTGCCTTGATCCGTTGGCCGATCATCCGCTGGTCCAGCTCGAGTTGCTTCTCACCGGCGCCGCGCATACCAATACCCCCTTTCTGCCTATCAAGGTGGGTCCAGCCTCGCTTCAGGCGCGTGCTGAGATGTTGCAACTGAGCAAGCTCAACCTGCAATTTTCCCTCGTGACTGCGTGCACGCTGCGCAAAGATATCGAGAATCAGCCCCGTGCGATCCAGCACCCTGCACTTGAGCTGTTTCTCAAGGTTGCGTTCCTGGCTTGGTGACAAGGCATGGTTGAACAGCACCAGTTCAGCCTTATGGGCATGCACTGCCGCCTGAATCTCTTCCAGCTTGCCGGAGCCTACAAAATAGTTGGGTGCGGGTTGACGGCGGGAGCCGGTGATTATATCCACCGGCATCACGCCTGCTGAGAGTGCTAACTCTTCGAATTCAACGGGGTCGTCACGTTCAGATTCAGAATCGATCGTGAGATGTACGAGAATTGATACTTCGCCAGTATCTGGCCTTTCAAAAAACAATCAAAACCTCGGGTTATGAATTTCCGGGTTCACCGACTCCCTCATCGCCGCCGTCGCCCTGACCCTGCATGGGAATTTTCACCATACGGGCGGGAACAACTGTTGAAATCGCATGCTTGTAAACCATCTGGCTCACGGCGTTCTTCAGCAGGATGACAAACTGGTCGAAGGATTCGATCTGACCCTGGAGCTTGATTCCGCTCACTAAGTAAATGGACACCGGAATGCGCTCTTTCCGTAGCACATTCAGGAAGGGGTCTTGCAGGGTATGTCCTTTGGACATTGTTCTTCTCCTTAATCCTTAACTTTTCTAAATATTCCGGAATCCAGCGCTTGGGTCACGAATTCTGGCAGGCACAACCAATGTGACTACAGGAATCTCAATTAAGTTCTATATTGAGATGGAATCCATGTAATTCAAGAGTTTATCGATGGATTTAGCGGGCGACTCGCCAAGTGGCAGTAAGTCGGGCCAACTACGAAGCCAGGTCAGTTGGCGCTTCGCGAGCTGCCGGGTGGCAATGATACTCCTTTCCACCATCCCGTCATAGTCTAATTCGCCTTCCAGATATTGCCATACTTGCCTATAACCTACTGATTTTATTGATGGAAGTGTTTCATGCAGATCTTCGCGCTCATGTAATCGAGATACCTCGTCAACCAGCCCTTGTTCCAGCATTTCATGAAACCGGTTCGCAATTCGTGCGTGGAGCAGTCCCCGATCAGCGGGCTGAATGGCAAAAAAATGCAGATTGAATGGCTGAGTTGGTCCAATAGTGTCCTGGGCGCGCTGGTCTCGTTGATGAAATTCGGTCATCGATTGGCCTGAAACAAGGTAGACCTCCAGCGCTCGTTGCAACCGTTGAGGATCGTTAGGGTGGATGCGCGCTGCAGCAGCCGGGTCCACTTTTGCCAATCTGGCATGAACCTGCTCCCAACCTTCGCTCGCCGCCATGGCTTCGATTTGCTGCCGTATTTCCGGGTCGGCGTTGGGCATATCAGCCAGGCCATCCCGCAATACCTTGAAATAAAGCATGGTTCCGCCAACCAGCAAGGGAATTTTTCCGGCAGCATGAGCTGCAACAATTTCATCGAGCGCATCACTTCGAAAATCTGACGCACTGTATGCAACGGCCGGATCGCGAATATCGATCAGTCTGTGTGGAAATTTCTCGAGCGTCTCCTGGTCGGGTTTGCCTGTGCCGATATCCATACCCTGATAGATCTGTGCCGAATCCACACTGATGAGTTGGAAGTCCCGGTGCGGGAAGAGGTCCATGGCCAAGGCAGTTTTTCCAGACGCGGTCGGACCCATGATGCAGATCACTTCTGGCGCAGCGCTGTGTTCGCTCGCCTGTTTGCTCTGGTGCTCCATGGTCTGTCCGGGAAGATGCAGGCTCTAATGATGCCAGTGGGTGGAGGTTATTGAGTTTACTCGGTTTTTCTACCCAATTTTAAATGGGTGTCCTGCAAGTTTCCTCTGAGAAATTAAAGTGGGTGTCCTGCAAGTTTCCGGCAAGTTTCCTGCTTACTGTCCGCGGAGGAAGAGTTTGTCGAGGTCGCTGAGGCTCTGGTAAATCCAGGTGGGGCGGCCGTGGTTGCATTGGCCGCTGCGTTCTGTGGCTTCCATATCCCGCAGCAAGGCGTTCATCTCCGGAATCGTGAGGTGGCGGTTCGCTCGCACCGAACCATGGCAGGCCATGGTGGACAATAATTCGTCCTGATGGGCGAGGATTCGCTCACTCGTTCCATATTCCAACAGATCAGAAATGACATCTCTCACCAGTTGCTCAACGTTGGAATCCTTAAGAATGGATGGCACCTGTCGAACTACAATCGATTCACTGGCTACACGTTCCAGCTCGACACCATATTGCAGTAGCGTTTCATGATGTTCTTCAACACAGTCGCCTTCTGACTGGCTAACTGCCAGTGACACCGGCACCAGCAGCGGCTGCATCTTCAACTCCTCGTTCTGGCATGCAAGCTTCATGCGCTCGTAGGTAATACGCTCGTGAGCTGCATGCATATCCACTACGATCAGGCCTTCCTTGTTTTGGGCGAGAATATAAATCCCATGCAGCTGTGCGATGGCATAACCCAGCGGAGGCACTTCTTCGTCCTGTGCGCTGAGTTTACCCATCGCTGCGAGATGTGACTGTATCCGTCCAGCGGACGCATTGCCTCGCTCTCCCTGATAGTAATTAGTGACACGTGGCTCTGACAGAGTCGAGTCCAGGCTATATGATTCCTGCAGTTTTAATGACGATTGACTGTTTTCCCCCTGAAACCCAGCACCAACGCCGACTTGTGTGGCGACGTTTGCTGAAGTGTCAGCGAATTCATGATTTTCCTGACCAGCAGCCGAATCGACATTGGGCCGCACTTCCGCCAGAGCCCGATGTAGAGCACTAAACAGGAAATCATGAACGAGTCGACTGTCCCGAAACCGCACTTCATGCTTGGTCGGATGGACGTTCACATCGACGGCAGATGGGTCCAGCTCAAGGTAAAGCACATAGGCTGGATGGCGGCCATGAAACAACACGTCCCGATAGGCTTGCTTGATCGCATGGGCAACCAGCTTGTCCCGAATCGTGCGGCCATTCACATAGAAGTACTGCAGGTCCGCCTGGCTTCTTGAGAACGTGGGCAGGCTGACCCAACCCCACAGGCGCAGCCCAGCCCGTTCGATGTCAATGGCGACAGCATTCTCGATAAACGCCGGGCCGCACACCAGTCCAACCCGGCGCTGTTTCTCCGCATCCGAGTTTGCAGCCAGAAGTTGATGCACTGCGCGATTATTGTGGCTGAGATTGAATTGCACATCGAAACGACTCAAGGCCAGGCGTTTCACGACTTCGTCTATGCGACTGTATTCAGTCTTTTCGGTCTTGAGGAACTTCTTGCGGGCGGGCGTATTGAAAAACAGGTCCCGCACTTCCACCGTTGTGCCTTGAGGGTGAGCAACTGGCTTGATACTGGCCTTCATGTCCTGCCCGCCGTTTTGCACTTGCCAGCCTGCTGAATCCGGCTCGGCGACGGACTTTGATTGCATCACGAGGTGAGAAACAGAACTGATGCTGGCCAGGGCTTCGCCGCGAAAACCCAGACTGCCAATGCGCTCCAGGTCATCTAGCTCAACAATCTTGCTGGTGGCATGCCGCGAAAGCGCCAGGGCAAGATCATCTTTAACAATGCCATTGCCATTGTCCCTCACTTTCATCAACTTCACGCCCCCCTGCTCTACGTCTATATCGAGACGGGTCGCGCCGGCATCCAGACTATTTTCCAGTAATTCCTTGATCACCGAAGCGGGACGTTCAACGACCTCGCCGGCAGCAATCTGGTTGGCAAGCCGCTGGCTAAGGAGGTTGATACGTTGCATGAAAGTCAGGAAAAACTGAATCAGGGCGAATGAAGCAGCATTGTAACACTAAGCGACGGTCACGGCGTTCAGATGAAGCTCGCTGTTAAACCACCTACTAAACCCGCTACAGGGAGGGAATCTTGAGGGTCTGCCCAACCATGATGCGATCACCTCGCAAATCATTGGCTTCCCGCAGGCTATTGAGACTGACACGATAAAGCTGGGCAATTTCGGAGAGGGTTTCGCCCCGGCGGATCGTGTGCTCCGCATTCGTGGATGTCGCGCCTCCTGGAATACTCAAGGTCTGGCCAACATGAATGGTATTACTGCTAAGGTTATTCATCGCTTTCAGTTCGCTTAGCGAAACTCCAAAGCGCTGGGCTATTACCGAAAGGCTATCTCCCCGACTCACCGTGTAGCTGCCCGGCACGACGCCATTGGCTTTCTGCCAGGCGACCAGTGACCCTTCCGGTGGTGCATCGTAAAAATAGTTCATGATGCCCTGGGCCATCGCAGCGGCCATACGCTGCTGGAAGCCGGATGTATTGAGTTTGCGCGCTTCTTCAGGGTTAGTCAGGTAGCCGGTTTCGATGAGAATCGAGGGAATATCCGGCGAGTTCAATACTTGCAGGGAAGCCTGTTGCACCTTGTCGCGGCGGATCGTGGTAATGCCATCGAGACTTTCCAATATGCGCGTACCCGCAATCAGGCTCTGCTCCATGCTCCAGGACATCTGCAGTGAAACGAGAGTCAGGGCCACATCATCATCGAGGTTGCCGAGGGTTAAATCACCGCCCACTCCACCCAGCAGGTCCGAACTGTTTTCCTTCGCCGCGACGCGCGCGGAATTCTCACGGTCAGCGCGATCACCAGACAGGGCATAGATCGTTACCCCTTTAGCCTGGCTGTTGCGATACCAATCGGCATGAATGGCCACGAAAAAGTCTGCGCGATGCTGCCGGGCGATCTCTGGACGCCGTTCCAGCTTAACGTAGTAATCACCTTCCCGAATCATGACTGGCTTGTAACCGGGCATACTTTCGAGGCGATTGAAAAGGGCTTTGGAGATAGCGAGAGTGACTGTCTTCTCTTTTAAGCGGCCATCGTAAGCAATAGAGCCCGGGTCTTCACCACCGTGGCCTGCCGAAATGGCTACAACAATGTCGCGTTTTTGGTTCGATGTGACTGGGGCAGGTGGCTGAGCCGGGGTTGCACGGCTGCTACTACTCGCCGTCGACGCGGAGGGCTTGAGGTCATAGAGATCGACTACGAGGCGGTTTCCGAACTCGCTGTTGGGCTCGAGGGTGAAGCTCGATGGCTCTACCTGCTGCTTCATATCCAGCACAATTCGCAAGTCATCTCCATTGCGTGTGCCGCTGCGAACGCCCGCTATTGGGCTGTCGGTGAAATCCAGACCATTGAATTCATTGCGGGTTGTGGAATCCTCCACGTCGATGACGATGCGGAATGGGTTTTCCAATGAAAAGAGTTGGTAGCTGGCTGAAGAACTCAGGTCGAAAACAAGGCGTGTGTGATCCGGCGCACGCCACATACGCAACTCCTCGACCTCCGCAGCCATAGCGGATGAGGCCAGCAGCGAGGCTGCGCCAAGCATGAAAACAGATTGAAACCAGCGATTGATCGTCATCTACGGTGGATTTCGTCCAAAAAATTAATGGGTGTCCTGCAAGTATCCCTGAAAATACTTCAAGTATTTCTTACAAATGATCCACTGGAACAGGTTCCAATTCCCTCCAAAATTGATCCGGATTTAAAATGGGTGTCCTGTAAATGGAACTCCGATCTTGATCCGAAATTTAAGTGGGTGTCCTGTAAATAGCCCTTGGATTCTGGGGGCTGTGGGGTGTTTTGCCGAATTGCGCCCATAGTCCGCATTGTCTATAGGTTTCGGCCTTTTCCCTACAATCTTTTGGCCAGGGATTCGCCTTTTTCCGAGAGTGTTTGACAGCTCACAGTGCGAGCTGTTCCGGTACCTGTGAGATTTATACGGAGATCGGCTTGCGGGATCAATCCCTGCCCGCGTTCGGCCCATTCCACGATGCACAGGTTTTCGGGCTTAAAGTAGTCGTCTATACCGAGATAGGACACTTCTTCCGGGTCGCCGAGGCGGTAGAGGTCGAAATGGTAGATTTTGCAGTGGAGAAACTCATAGGGTTCCACCAGGGTGTAGGTTGGGCTCTTTACTGCGCCGGTGAATCCGAAACCGCGCATGATGCCTCGAGTGAGGGTCGTCTTACCCGCACCAAGATCGCCGGTCAGGTGAAGGACACCTCCCACGATGGGTGCACCAAGTTCCGACGAAGCTGATTCCAGTTTGTAGTCGAGGTCAATGAAAAAAGCACGCGCTAATTTTTCCCCGAATTTCAGGGTCGCCGCTTCATTTTCCAGATGTTTTTTGTACTCTCCGATCATGGCAATGGATTATTTCTCTACGACTAATGAGTTGGAGGGTTAACCAGCTTACGGATTTCAGGTAACAGGTCGGTAGCCAGCAAGCCTCGCTGTCCTTCGGCAGCAGCAATATCGGCGGCCTCGCCATGAATGCATACTGCTGCTCGCAGGGCTTGGCCTAACGGCATTCCCTGCGCCAAAAAGCTTCCAGTGAGCCCCGCGAGAACGTCGCCCATGCCGCCACTGGCCATACCGGCATTACCTTCTGTACAGAGGAATAATTTCTGCTCGGCATTGCCGTCGCAAATGAGGCTGCCAGAGCCTTTAAGCAGACAAGCACCACCCCATTTTTTCTGTAAGGTTTTGATGGCGGCGAATCTGTCAGATTGTACAGCGTCCCTGTTACTTCCCAACAGCGTCGACGCCTCACCGGGGTGTGGTGTAAGTATCCAGTTATCCCTTTTTAAGGCGGTATGCCCGTTGTCTTTCTCACTCAACAGGTTTAGTCCATCTGCATCAACTACCATCGGTGTGTCCATCGCGAGCTGGGCAGACAGCGCTCGCTGCAATTGTTGCCGCGACCAAACGCTTCTTCCAAGACCGGGACCTACTACAATGGCAGATGCGCGATAGACCAGATTGCGAATTTGCTCTTCGGTGAGGCCTTCATCTTCAGTGCCCATCACCATGACTTCGGGTCGCCTGGCGAGCAGGGCCGGACGATGGGCGCTTCGGGTAAGCACACTGACCAACCCGGCGCCAGCTCTCAACGCTGTTTCCGCCGCCATCAACACCGCCCCGCCCATTCCGTGATCGCCGCCCATGACCAGCACGTGACCGAAGTCACCCTTGTGACTCGCTGGTTTACGGGGAGCGAAGTAAGCCAACACATCATGGACATCGATACGGCTCACTGGCGATTGCGGCGCATGCGCGTGGCTATAGACTTCGCTCGGAATATCCAGATCAGAAAACAGGATTGCGCCTGTAAAATTGGGCGCCTCTGCTGTCAGCAAACCCTGTTTCATGCCAATGAACGTTGCTGTCAGATTCGCCCGCACCGCCGTTCCCAGCGGCATCCCGGTATCGGCAGAGAGGCCTGAGGGGATATCGAGCGCAAGCACGGGAAGACTGCTTTGATTAATCAGTTCAATGGCAATGCGGTAGTCCCCCGCGACATCCCGGTCCAGTCCTGTACCCAATAAGGCATCTACTATTACGGTATTGTTCAGCGCATTCCATTTTTCATCGAGATCTTGCAAGCCTTGAACCGTCACCCCCTTCTCTACCGCCCATTGCCAGGCACGGCGAGCATCGCCTTTTAGCGAAGCCGGCTCGGCCAACGTGACAACCGTTGCTGATAAACCCTGATCCTTGGCCAGGCCGGCCACGATATAACCGTCACCGCCATTGTTGCCGGCACCACAGAAACAGACTATTCGCTTCACTTCGGGCCAGTGATCCTGCAAAGCCTGAAAGCTCACCAGCCCCGCGCGACGCATCAGGGTGAAACCTTCAATCTGGAAGTCATCAATGGCCACGCGGTCGAGTTGCTGCACGTGGGCGGCCTGATAGAGGGCGCGGGGAAGTCTGGCGCTTAGCTCTGCCATAGTAGGGAACGCTTACTAGTTAAACTTCTTGATTAAACGGCGAATGAGTCGCAAGGCCGTTTCCAGTTCTTCGATCGGAATATCTTCGGTGTTTTCAATGGCCCAGGGATCCTGAACCTCACGCAGCATATTGTAAGTATCAACACCGTTGTCTGTCAGCGTGACCAGCAGCGAACGTTTGTGCTTGGGATTTGGCACATAGGCGAGCAAACCATCTTCCACCATGACATCGGTGATGCGCTGCACGGCCTGACGGGACTGCCCCAGCACCCTGGCAATTCCTGGCACGGTAAGACCCGAACTGGAAAGTGCGATGGCACCGATTACTTTCCACCGGGCATGGGTCAGGCCAAGCTTCTCGGTCATGGCATCGCCCTCGGAGATCAGTAATCCGTTGAGGCGAAAAATCGACAACACAAGGTCCAGAAATAGTACGCGTTTTGGAGAATGCACTTCTAAGCCCTAAGTCTAAGTCCTGAGAAAGTCCACTAAGTTCACTCATGAGTTCCAGGAATTGAGTCGCAAAACGACAACAACATGCAAAGAAACACTATCGCGTCGCGCCGAGTTCACGCGATCTCTGGCAGCATGTTGTCATTATCGGCTTGCGAGGTCAAACAAACTAAAAAGGCGTCAGCTGCGTCTTGAATAAGAAACCGGGCAGTTAGTTGCTAGCTTTAGCCCCTAGCAAGTAGTTGCCTCAACCGTCATCTGCAGTCCGCCACTGCCCCACCACCAGCAACGCAGGAATTTAGCTATGCGAAAAAAGCGAAACGGATTAGCACTGCCGGCGACCTTCGGCACCACCCTTCTCATTGCCATGGGCCTTGCTTCTCCCACCTTTGCCCAACCCCAATTGAGCGGCACACCGGATGAACTGAGAGGTTTTCTTTTCCCCCGGGCCAACACGGTGAATATCAGCGGCGATGCGGAACTGACTGCCTACAAGGACATCGCCCGGGTAAGCCTGTTGGTCACAACCGAGGCGAGAAGCCTGAATCAGGCCATGTCACTCAATCAGGAACTACGCAGTGAACTCATCACCCAGTTCACTGCTGCCGGCATACCCCAGGCAGATATCAATAACTCCAAGTTCGCCAGCTCACCGCAGTACGGGCTGTTCGGGCGTAATCCCTCATCCTACGAGGTCAGCGCCAGGCTGGACGTGGAAGTATCCAGCGAACAGGCGCTGCAACTGCTGGCTGGTGCCGCCGACGAGCACGATGAAGTGGAATTCGAACGGGTAGAGTTCGAACACAGCGACGAAGAAGCGTTCGAGAATGAAGTGCGGGAATTGGCGCTGCAGGATGTCATGGAACAGAAGGCCTTTTATGAAGACACCCTGGGCCTCGAACTCCGTGCCATCAACTTTTTCTATGGGGGCATTCGCCAGATGGCACGCGCCATGCCCGCCACACTGGCAATCGAGGAAATGGCGGTCGACGCAGTGGGTGGCCGCAGTGCTACTGCTATTACGTCTGCACCTGCTGTTGCCCCCAGTTTCGATGAAGTAGAATACCAGACGTCCGTGACGGTGGTGTTCGAAATTGTTAGCGACGACCAAAACTAGAAACGCTGCAACAATCATCCTGTTCATTCTGCTGGGCCTCAGTGCCCAGCCCAGCCTGGCAGATGCGATTGCTGACGCCGAACGATTGCTTCGGGTGAGTGAGACTGAGCGCCATTTTCAGTTCGCCGCCCACAAGCAGACCAGTGACTTGCTGCGCGTGTATTCCAGCATCGTAGCCATGTCGGCGAATGTAAAACTCCCAAGCCATATCACCCGGGAAATCGAATACTGCTACCACGATGCCTATGCCTGGGATAGATTTAGTACTGGTATCGCCGAGATCCTGGCCCAACATTTTTCCAGTAAGGAACTGCAACTGCTGACTGACTTCTACCGCAACCGGGGTTTATCACCTTTGGATATCGAAAGCTTCAAACAGGCAATATCCAAGGCGCCGGGCATAGAGGAGCAAACTGCTGCCTACATGTTTGGCAGAAGTCACGGTTGCGTGGAACAGGCCTCTCAGCTGATTAACAAGTACATCGACAGCCACAGTGACAATGTTCAGGCGCATGTGACGCCATTGACTGATGCTGTTATCGCCGACGACTAGGCGAATGCCATGAAGTTTAAACTGGAGCCGGAATCACGTGCGTCCACGCTGTGATTGAACAACTATGAATAAACCAAGCCATGAATAAACAACTGCGACCAGACCCGGCGATCGAACAGGATAAGGCTGAGTGGAAACAGGCACTACAAGATATCCTCGAGGCGTATGGCCCAGAGGGTGTGCGGGAAATTCTGAATTGCCTGTCTACCTGGTGCGGCGAACGGCAGATCGACGTTAACAAGGTCACCGTCAACACCCCCTATCTCAACACCATCTCCCGCACCGAACAGCCCGCCTATCCTGGCGACCTTGAACTGGAACAAAGACTGGAAAACATTCTGCGCTGGAATGCTATGGCTATGGTTTTACAGGGCCAGGATGCTGGCACCGGGGTAGGTGGTCACATCGCAACCTATGCCTCCGCGGCCAAACTCATGGAGGTAGGTTTCAATCATTTCTTTCGTTGCAAGAGTGACGAGTACGGCGGCGACCTGGTAATACCCCAGCCCCATGCGTCGCCTGGCATCTACGCCCGTTCCTGGCTGGAAGGTGTGCTCACAGATGAACAGGTTCGAAACTACCGCCGCGAGCTCCAGCCCGAAGGGGGTTTAACTTCCTACCCTCATCCCCGCTCTATGCCTGAGTTCTGGCAAGTTCCCAACGCGTCCATGGGACTCTCCACTCCCACCGCGATCTACCAGGCACGTTTTGCCCGCTACCTGGAGAATCGCGGACTGAAACCAAAGCTGGGCGGTAAGGTGTGGTGCTTCATCGGCGATGGTGAGGCTGACGAACCGGAAGTACTGGGCACCATCAATATTGCTTCACGGGAAGGTCTGGACAATCTGATCCTGGTGATCAACTGCAATCTGCAACGGCTTGATGGACCGGTGCGCGGTAACGGCAAGATCATCCAGGAACTGGAAGCCTCATTCATCGGCGGCGGCTGGAATGTCATCAAGGTGATCTGGGGTGGTGGCTGGGACAAGCTACTGGAGATCGATGCCAATGCCACACTGCGCCGCCGCATGGAAGATTGCGTCGATGGCGACTATCAGCGTTACTCGGTTTTGCCCGGCAATATGCAGCGGGAACACTGGGTCGGCGACGACGCCGAACTCCGCAGCATGATGAACGACCTCAGTGACGAGGATGTGAAACAGATCAAACGCGGTGGTCAGGATGCGGAAAAAATATACGCAGCCTATGCCAGAGCCGTCAGAAGCAACGGCAAGCCAACTGTCATTCTTATCAAGACTGTAAAAGGCGATGGCCTGGTCGATGCAGCGGGAAGCAACACCGTCCACCAGAAAAAGAATTTCGATGGCGAACAACGCCTGGCAATCGCACGCAATTTTGGAATCCCGCTGGATGATGATGCCATCAAGGCGGCCCAGTTCTTCAAACCAGCGGCGGATAGTGCTGAAGTGCTGTACCTGAAGTCGCGACGTCAGCAACTGGGAGGACAAATTCCCAAGCGGCAGTCGGAGTGCATAAAGCTGAAGGCACCCTCCCTCGACAAGTTCGACTCACTGGTTTCCAATCCCGGTGAACGCAGCCAGTCCACCACCATGGCGTTGGTACGCATCCTTTCCATCCTGATGCGGGACAAGGACATTAGCCGCTATATCGTGCCTATTGTTCCGGATGAGGCGCGCACCTTTGGCCTGGAAGCCCTGTTTAAAATTGCCGGCATCTTTTCCCTGCAGGGGCAGAACTACACGCCGGTAGATGCAGACACACTGGTGGCATACCGGGAAGCCGAAGACGGGCAAATTCTGCAGGAAGGCATCTGTGAAACCGGGGCCCTGGCATCGTTTCTCGCTGCGGGTACGGCCTATTCAGTGCACGGTGTACCTACGATCCCCTTCTATTTCTTCTATTCTATATTCGGATTCCAGCGCGTCGGCGACATGATCTGGACCTGCGGCGATATGCTGTGCCGGGGATTTCTGGTGGGTGGAACCGCTGGCAGAACGACGCTCAATGGCGAAGGAATCCAACACCAGGATGGCCATTCCCAGATCATCGCCAGTACTTACCCCAATCTGAAGAGTTACGACCCTGCATTCGCCTATGAACTGGTGGTGATAGTGCGGGAAGGTATTCGTCGCATGTACGACGAGCAGGAGAACATCTTTTACTACCTGACCGCTTACAACGAAAACTATGTCATGCCCAAGATGCCGGATGATCCGGCGACGGCGGAGGGCATTATCGCCGGGGCATATCATTTCGCGGCTAGCGACGACAAGCAGTCGTCAGTAGTCCACCTGCTGGGCAGTGGATCTATTATGCAGCAGGTACTGCAGGCCAGGGATAAACTGGAGTCGCTTGGCTTTGCCGTCAGCGTCTGGAGTGTTACCAGCTACAACGAACTGTATCGCGACGCCGAAGCCTGTGAGCGCCACAACCGCCTGCACCCGGAAGACGAACCGCGCGCTCCTTACGTTGCTGATCTGTTCCGTGACACCGAAGGTTGTTATGTCGCCGTGACCGATTACATGAAGAGCCTGCCACGCAGCATAGCCCCCTGGATGCCAGATAATTACCTGGTATTGGGTACCGATGGCTATGGGCGCAGCGAATCCCGGGCCACACTGCGTGAATATTTTGAGATAAACGCCGACCACGTGTGTCACACGGCGCTGGTGGGATTATTGCGCTCAGAAAAAATCAGCAAGGCCCAGTTCAGGAAAGCGATCAAGTCTCTGGATATTGATCCTGAGAAGGCAAATCCGGCACTGCACTAATTCAGGAGTAAGCCAGGAGAAAGTCAGGAGTATGGAGTATGCCCCTGGCCGCATCAGGGTTTAGTGCGTCAGCGAGTACATCAAGTAGTTGATGCCCAGCCGATAGGCCGAATTCGCATAGCGCGTGGGGTAGGCCGGATGGTAGGTGTGCTCCCAACCGTCACCCATATCGGAATTCCAGTTAATCAACACCATCACTCGTCCATCATCGTCGAGGATGGCATGGTTGCTGGCAAAATCGATCCCCTGCTCGCCATACTCATCACTTCGATAGAGTGCGGGTATCATCTGCGGGCCATCGATATCGTAATAGACATGAAAGATCTCATGGTCGGGCTGGAGCTCGATAATCTCCCGGTCGGGAAACACCTGGCTGAATGCGGCATAGAAGTTGTCCCATTGCCGTTGTCCCCAAAAATCATCGATTAACAGGAAGCCACCTCTCAGCAGGTATTCCCGCAAATTCTCTGTCTCTTTCGGAGTGAGCAATATGCCGCCGTTTTGGCCAACTTCCAGCATATAGAGAAATGGGTAGTCGAAGATTTTCTCGTCGTCGAAACGCAGCACGATGGGATCGCTCATCACCCGGATGTTGGTCAGTCGTGATACACCGCGCAGGAAATTCATGTCGGCGTCGGGAAAATCGATCGACCAGGTGCCATAGCCAAAGCCGCCGCCGTAATAGGTGTCAAACTGCACACGAACGAAATTGAACTCTCCACCCTCGTCGTAGCCGAGATCATAGATCTCGTCTTCGCTGCCCGCGATTTGCGGATATACCTGGGCTACAACAGAGCCCGACAGGAGGAACAACACAAGAGAAAGTGAAAAGAGGGAGGAATTCCCAAGGCTACGGCGCATCAATAACTTCCTGAATCATCTGGCAATCAAGTGTCTCCACTTTCCGCTGAAGTTTCAAGCGAAGGAAATCCATCCTCTGTCCAGAAAATCTCCAAAATCGGCCTTTGCTTTTTCAGATTCTTGCCTACACTGAGTTTAGAGATTCAGGGTTTCGTGAACTGTTCCTGCAGGTAGTCATGCACTGGCTCAGAGATAGTCGAACGAGCAAGCCGACCAGTAGTCGTGTCACAAGGATGTGCATGTGGTCGGTTTACCCTGGCTCTATAACCTCGCCACCTGGCTGCGTGGTTTTCTCTCTGCTTGGATTTGCTCTCTTCGTTGGCTATCTCACTTCTTCTCAGCTTCCAGGGTCAGTCCGCACTAAGGTGCACGCAGTGACGCGCAATAGTCTTCGTTGGTCAGCGCCGGTGTAAACCAGATGTAATCGTACGCGGCGATGTCGCTGAAACGCTGCAGGTACTCCTCGGGATCTGAAACCTCTTCCTGCACTTCCAGAAAAGCCAGAGACAGGATGTCGGCCCGCGACGACGATTGGTCGGCTTGTAGCAAATAGTTTGGCACGCCGAGGTCGTGGCGAACATGATAGTTACCGGCTATCAACACAACCGTCTTGTCTGCTGATGACGTTGCCATGGCTGATGCCATGGTGAAATCCCTTACCTGTTGTACACGTAACATGGCGGGGAACTGGGATTCAGGCAGCATGCCACAGTGACTCTCGTCGATATCCCGATTGAGTTGCGCCATGGTTGCCTCATCGAAGATGGCAGCGAGATGAGCAAACTCGGCCGGATCAGCGCCATATATCTGGCCGACTTCTGCACCGCTGATATTGCCGGAGCCGATAGCTACCCGATGCGAGTACACCGTATCCACCAGCGGACCATAGAAATTCCAGTCCCAACCTTCGACGTCCCACTGCAGATAGTCACGAAGCTGTTCCGGGGATTCAAATTGTTGCTCGTTCAAAACTGCCAACTGCTCGTCAGCGCGGCTGTCGAGCATTTCAAATACGACCCTTGCCACGGCGTCATCCTGCAACAGCCCTTCCAGCATTCTCAGTTGCAGCGCATGGTGGTCTGCATTGTCATGTTTCTCGCCGAGCAAGAGATAGCTGGCCTCGCCGATGTCGCCCCACAACTCATCCTCGGTGACAAAACGCTTCTGGTGGCTAGCCCAGATTCTTCCAACCAGCAGATGATCACGGTAAAGATCGCTCTGCCACTGGTGTTCGCTTTCCAGTGTCGGTCTCACCGAGTGTGCACACGCTGTAAATAGCAGCATCGTGCCAGCGAAGGCTAGTAAGCGACTAGTTTGCGCCACCCATTTGTTGCCAGTTGGCATAGATTTCATCGCTCCAAAAATCCTGGAAGAAGGCGATAGCCGCCAGCTTCTGTTCTTCGTTGAGTTGCTCGGCAAACCCGGGCATCTTGCCGCCGAGCGGAATGCCGCCGTCGTTAATAACCTGCAACAACACCGGGAGAGGGTGATGCCAGGCATGGGCACTGCCATTGAGTGGGGGTGGCGGGAATGCACCATCATCGAGACGCTGACGCCAGTCCTCATGCAGACCCTGCGCTGCGTCGCCATGACAAACAGCACAATTATCGGTGAATACTTGACGTCCCAACGCCACCTGCTCGGGTTCATACCAGCGTTGGGCCGCGGATTGGGGCTCGGTCACGGGATTGAGTGCTTGCCCATTGCCGCTGTCTTCGGCGCTGCAGGCAAAAAGTGCAGCCGCAAACAGCACCAGCCCTGTTTTGCTTACCACTTGCATAGGGGTAGCCTACTTCTTGGGGTAGTCGAATTCCACCAGCGAGCCGATACCGGTCTCGATTTCCGACCAATCGTCGATGTCCAGCGAAATCTCCACCAGTCCGCAAGTAGGGATATTGTCGATGCCGGAATTTGTCATCACGTTGGCAAACTCGGTTATGGCGGGGTTGTGGCCTACCAGCATTGCGGAATCGCAGTCAGCATCCACCAGGCTCGCGGCTTTCAGGAACATGCCGGTACCCGCGAAATACAGCTCTGGATTGCTGGCGATTTCGTCAACGGGAAAGCCAATCGCTTCACCTATCAGCTTGGCTGTAGTTTTGGCGCGCATGGCTGGGCTGGAAATAATGCAACACGGTAATCCACCTCGCTGCTTGAAGCGTTTACCTATAATCGGGGCATCTTGCAGGCCGCGCTCGCTCAACGGCCGCTCAAAGTCCTTGAGTTTTGGGTCGTCCCAACTGGATTTTGCGTGACGCAGTAAATAAAGCGTTTTCATTTCAATGCCGGGTGGGCCAGCGACTGCTCACCCATGAGCAACCTACTGGTCAATCTTGCAGCCTTATACCGCAATCTCATTCTCAACTCCAGAAAAGTCGGGTTGCCGACGATACCCTAGTCATTAATTGGAAAATCGGCCGTATTTGTGCGAATTGGAGCGCAATCCAGGCAGCGCCGATTGCAACACCAGGAGTAATTTAATGCTTATACGTAGAATCACGACAAGTTTGTTAGTCAGCGGCCTGTGGGCGAGCACCGTACTCGCACAGGAAGAAGATGGCATCAGCACCGAAGTGGAACTCGGCGCGGTGGTCACCACCGGTAATACGGAAAACGAGAATCTCAACTTCCGCGGGGAGGTCGATTGGCGGGATGACCGCTGGGAATACGGTTTCCTTATCGATGGCTTTCGCTCTTCCCAGCAGGACAGGCTGACTGCCAACCGCATGTACTACGTGGCTGACGCCGAATACGACCTGAGTGATGTCAGCTATATTCTGACACGTATCGCCCATGAAGATGATGAGTTCAGCGGCTACGACTACCAGTCGGATATTTCAGTGAGCTATGGCCGCGACCTGCTGACACAGCGAGAGAACATGGCTCTCTCCCTGAACGTCGGTGTGGGTGCTCGTCGCAGCAAGAGTGAAGATAAAGAGTTCAGTGAGGCAATCCTGCGCCTCGCCGGCGACTACGAATGGGAAATTTCAGATTCTGCGACTTTCGGGCAAACCCTGAGCGCCGAATCCGGTAACGAAACCAGTATTTTCCGTTCTGAGTCCAGTATCGAGACTCGCATCCTGGATAACCTTTCACTGCGGTTTTCGTTTAACATTAAGCACCAGACCGAGGTACCACGAAACCGGGAAAAAACCGACACGGAAACTGCCATAACATTCGTTATGAATTTCTAGCGGATTCACTGACCAGGCCAAACGTTACAATCCTTAGCCCCGCCTGTCCCGCCTTTCAAGCTGTTCCTCGGTTTCAATAGCAAACCGAGGAACAGTCATGACGCCCGTTGTCCGCCTTTACTGGCTTATCACGCTAGTCGCTTTGCCTCTGAGTACGCTGTGGCTGTACAACAGCATCGGTGGCAATTACCTGGTGAGCCCGCTGGCCGTGCTCGCAGTTCTTGCTTGCACTGCCTGGGCAATCTTCGGCGCCTACGACATCTTCATCAGTATCAGCAATCTGCGGCGCAACTATCCGGTGCTGGCCAACATCCGCTATTTCCTTGAGCATTTTCGCCCAGAGATACAACAGTACTTCATCTCCAATAATCTGGAAGAGAAACCTTTCAGTCGCGAGCGGCGCAACCTCATTTACCGCCGCTCCAAGGGATTGAATGACACCCTGCCCTTTGGCACAGAACAGGACATCATGGCGGATGGCTATCGAAGCCTGCTGCATTCGATCAAATCAGTACACATCGATAACAGTGAAGCCCGTGTCGATTTCGGCGGCCCTCAATGCAGCAAGCCCTACAGTGCCTCCCGACTGAATATTTCCGCCATGAGTTTTGGCTCCCTGAGTTCCAGTGCTATCGAAGCCCTGAACAAAGGAGCTGCCCTCGGCGGCTTTGCCCACAATACTGGCGAAGGCGGACTGAGCCCCTATCACCTGAAGCATGGTGGCGACCTGATCTGGCAATTGGGCACGGCTTACTTTGGTTGCCGTACCCGTGACGGCCTGTTCGATGATGGCGCGTTCGCCGAACGTTCGGCTAGAGATGCAGTGAAGATGATCGAAATAAAAATCTCACAGGGCGCCAAGCCATCCCACGGTGGCGTCCTGCCCGGTGCCAAGGTTACTCAGGAGATCGCCGACATTCGATTGGTGGAGCCGGGCAAGACAGTAAACTCTCCTGCCAATCATCCTGAATTCTCAACGCCGATAGGGCTACTCGAATTCGTGCAGCGCGTCAGGGAAAACTGCGGGGGCAAGCCTGTGGGTTTCAAACTGTGCATCGGTCGCAGGCATGAATTTTTAGCCATCGTTAAGGCAATGTTGGAAACGGAAATACTTCCCGACTTCATAACCATTGATGGCTCAGAGGGTGGCACGGGTGCGGCGCCCGCCGAGTTCTCGAACCGGCTTGGGGTGCCCTGTCTGGAAGCGACCTACTATGTAAACCAGGTTTTAATCGGAGCAGGCATCAGGGATTCCATCCGCCTCGTTGCTTCCGGGTTGACGGCAACCGGCTTCGACCTGCTGGAAAAAATTGCAGTCGGCGCCAACACCGTCAATGCTGCCCGCTCCATGATGCTGGCACTAGGATGTATTCAGTCTCGCAGTTGCAACACCAATCACTGCCCCACTGGCATAGCCACACAGGACCCTTACCGTTCCCGGGCAGTGGACATCGAAGAGAAGTCCGTACGCGTGAAGAACTATCACAACGCCACAGTGAAATCGTTCCTGGAACTGTGCGGCGCCATGGGGTTCGATCATCCGGATGACCTTTCGCCGGACGATCTGCTCGTGCGTTGTGATGAGTACACTCGAAGCTATACCCAGATCTATCTGCCACTCGCGGCGGGCCAGCTACTCACCGCCGATATACCTGCTGACTACAGCGAGGAATGGGCGAAGGCCAAGGCGGACAGTTTCTAATTCCCGGCCCAGACAACACACTGGCTCCCCAGGCGCGGTGGTCTAGTGACGTCATCCGGCGCTATACTGCCAATATGACTAAACAGCGCACAACAAGCCGCGTGATTCGCTTAGCCCTGCTACTGACAACAGTGCTTACTGTGAGCGCACCGCTACTTGCTCATGCCGATCAGAATGATGAACGACTGGATGAGCTGTTTGCCGATCTCGGAAGCAATTCTGATATCAGGCGCATTCGTGCGACCGAAAACCAGATTTGGGAAATTTGGCTGCAGCACGCGAACCCCGATGTGGAGCGCCTGCTGGTAATCGGCACCGAGCGCATGAACAACCGGCAATACCCCGAGGCGTTACTGGTATTTAATCAACTGGTGGAAAGTGTTCCGAATTTCGCTGAAGCCTGGAACAAGCGTGCGACACTGTTCTACATGCTCGGAAATTTCGAAGCATCCATTGATGATATCGAAGCGACGCTGGAACTCGAGCCGCGACACTTCGGTGCCCTTTCCGGTCTTGGCCTCGTCTATCTGCAACAGGGAGAGCTTCAAAAAGCTCGCCAGGCTTTTGAAGAGCTGATTGGCGTACATCCGAACAGTCCCAACGCCCAGGAGAATTTGCGCTACGTGATGGAGCGTCTGCAAAAAGATCTCATCTAGAAGAAACGGTCAGCACGCGAATCAATTGGGGAATTCATGCAAAAAAAGTTCATCGCGCTTTTCCGGGAGCTGTTGGCAGGCTCTGATTCTGCCTTCTGTTTAGTTGGGGCTTCTTTGAACTGTGGCCGTGCCGGACAGAAGGGGCTTGTCGCCAACGCTCTGTGCCTGTCCCGGGTTCCTTCACTCCGAAAAAAGCCCTGCGGTCTTTTTTCTCCGTTCAGCGCTATCGCTTAACTGTTGGCGACAAGCCCCTTCTGCCCGGCACTCTGAGCGCTACCAGGTATTGCGTTACTTTTTGGCTGCATTTCCCTGCGATTGAGGGTGAGGTGTATCGAAGAGTACTCCGATATCGTCGGAATCACTGCGCAAGCGGCTGCGAGGAGGCAGGGTTCCCAACCCGCCAGTCAAGGCCGGCGCTGAACGGAAGAAAAAGACCGCAGGGCTTTTTCTGGAGTGAAGGGACCCAGGATGGGCGCCGAGCCGGCGGGTTAGGAACCCTGCCTCCTCGCAGCCGCGTTCGAAGGCACTCACGTAATCGTCCATGAACACCAAATAGATGCGATTCCCCGCGTATCAGCGATGAACCAAAAAAAAGGGTTGCCTGAGCAACCCTTTTTTATTTTCAAGCGTGAAGCTTACTGTGATCGGGAACCTGTCACAGCGAAAGCACCGAAGTCGCTTCCGAATTCACCGCTCAAGGAATCACCATCAACCTGACCAGAGAATTCCAGGACAAGTGACTGACCCTGGGCATCTACTTCTGCATCAAAGGCAATGCTGTTTCCATCGTAAGTGATACCACCGATCGGCGTTTCACCCAGTTGATCGGAACCCATTGTTCCTGTGCCATCAGCATTCAGTGTCAGTCGCGCAGGCAGAGCGCCCAGTGGAGTATTCATTTCCACATCCCACACACCAACACCAGGAGGTGTGGATGCTGCACATCCAACCAATACCGTGAGGCTAAGTACCAACAATCCGCTCATTAAATTTTTCATGTAGATCTACCTTTCTTATAGTTAGCTTGTTTGCTATTAGCTATGAGTTTGCTCAACTTCAGTTCTACAACAGAAGCCCGGAGTTACCGTCTGGAGCAGCCGTTGGCCATCTCAACCCCCACCCCCTTCTACGTGGAGTTGCCTCAATTGTTAAACGGTTGGCCTATTGTCCTGCTAAATGGCTTCCAGTCAACCTCGGAGACCTGCCAATCTTCACAGACTGTCCGAAATATGGGGCGCTTGGCGGCACAGCCTATAAAAATTATTGAATGGCCCAGGCTGTCAGCCAGGATTGATCCGACGCTTTGAATCCCAGTTCGAGAACAGCACGTTCCAGTCCGGGCATATGGGCTGCGCCATAGAACAGGCTGATGGCGTTCTTGTCGGTTTCAGCCAACGCATCTATCAAGGCGGCGATAGCCACGCGATTGCGATCACCCAACAGGGTTAAATTTTCTTCGAGTTGTGGATCCAACAACAGGCTCTCCGCCCGGCCCAGTTCCCTGGCCAGCAGATACTTCAACGCCTGGGACTGATTCTCGGAGGATAACGCCATGAGCAGGCTACTGATGCTCACCTCCCCCTGTTGCTGGTTGCGGGATTGTGCGCTCGCCTGCTGGGCGATAGCCACGTCCAGCACCATGGTAAAGAAGCTTTCATCCTTTTCCGCCATGATCCTGCCCAGCTCCGCCGGACTGAGATCGGCGTGGCGGAAATTGGCTGGGGTGTAGTCTATTTGTTGCAACTGAAACTCAACATCCAGCGCCCGGGCAACCAGATTTTGAATCAGGCTCAGTGGCGAGCTGCCAGCAACGTTACTCTCTGGCCCAGGTCTCTGATCCGGTTCGGCGACCAGCTCATAGAGCACGAGATCCTGTGTCTTGAAGAACTCGTTGAGCAGGGAATAGTACTCCGCGTCAGCAATATGAATGGCAGATACCAGGTTTAGCTCGCGCCCATTGCTGTCACGGTAACTATGAATAGCCGTCTGTAGCTGCCCCTGCCATTCGCCGGGACCCTCATTGAAGCGAACAAAGGGTGCGTCCTGGGCATGGCTGATGCAACTGAAGAGCAGGAGTAACGATGCAGAATAGGCAGCAAAGAATTTCATGGTTTAACTGGTTTCGGGCGTGCCCCCGAATGGGCACATGGCTACGGTAAGAGTTCTGGGCCTGCGGTCGGAGCAGAGGTAGTCGGCAATACGAGGTCGAGTTTCTATCAGTGATTTAAACTCACATAGTGCAGAATAATTATCGAGAGTCTTTTGTGAAAACGCCCTGACATAGTCAAGAAAGTGCCAGGCTATAAAATCCACGTAGCTGAGGTGTTCACCTACCCAATAACCACTATTGGCAGTATTACCTAGCAATAGTTTTTGCAGTCGATGCAGCATTTGCGGCAACTCATTGGCTTCGTATTCTCCTCGTACCGATTCGAAGTCAGGCCGCCAAAATAGACCCCCTATGCTGTTTTGGGCATCGACAAAAGTCTCCTGCACGATATCGCAACCCACCTGATCGAGCTCGCTATCCCCATAGAGCTTGTGCTTTCGGCCCAGGTAACGATAGATCGCGTGGGACTGATTAAGCCGCAGTTCCCCTTCCTCGTAGAGTGGAAGCTGACCGAAGGTCAGGGTTGGTTTCAGTGCGGGCCACTCTTCGACAGCAACCCGCCGCTCCGTATAGTTTGTCGCCGTGTCTTCCAGAATTAACCGGATGACTTCTGCCCGACCCCGGACATCAAAATAGGTGATATGTGGCACGTCTGTATTTTCGGCCATAGAATATTTTTCCTCTCACCGGAGTCTCGCATGTAGATGTTTGCCCCAGAAATCAGACACTGCAATTAGCTCGATGCCGCTCCTTCGAGCTTTTCAGCGGGACAGCAATCGGATCCCTGAATCAGTCGACAGAATGGGCTAACCATCCACATGCCGAGCACGGGGGCCACGATATAAATCCAAAGATGCTCAAAGTTCATAGCCGCGATTGCCGGCCCTATGGAGCGGGCTGGATTCATGGAGGCGCCGGTGACTGGACCCGCGAATAATGCCAGTAACGCCACCATGCCACCCACCGCGGCGCCTGCCATGATGCCTTTCTCCTGGTGGCCTGTGGATACATTGAGAATGATAAACATCAGGCTGAATGAAATGAGCACTTCCATCAGGAAAGCCCGCGGTAAATCGATGGCGGGCATGGTCGCACCGAAGTTGCTGTGCTCAGGGAATAAAACCAACAAGACCAGCCCTGCCAAAACAGCACCTCCCAGTTGGGCCATGACATAGGGAAGAATTTCACTGGCACTGATGCGCCCTGCGAAATAAAAACCGATCGTTACCGCTGGGTTGATATGGGCACCGGAGACGTTGCCTAGAGCATAAATGATGGCCATAACGACAAGGCCAAAGACCGCATTGACGCCGATGTGGCCCAGTGCCCCACCGTAAAGGTCATTCACGATAATGGCTCCGCATCCTACGAACACCAGCAGGAAGGTTCCGAGAAATTCTGATGTCACTACATTTTTCTGCACAGCGTTAGTCTTCACGGCTCTCTCCGCATCAATGAATCGTTACGGTTCTCTCTGCAAACACGCCCAGGTCTGTTAAAGGTCAGGCCCCTGCCAGGCTAGTGTGAGTATCTCCCTGACTTGCTCTGCGCTCTCCAGAGCCCGGGGATTCTTTCTGACCACAGGATGCTTGATAGCGCGTCTGGCTATTTCATCAAGCTGCTCTTCTTTCACCCCGACTTCACCCAGGGTTGTAGGTAACCCCAATTCAGCAATCAGTGATGCGACTGCCCTGCTCGCCGCACTACCGGGCATCCCTAACGCGTCCGCAATTTCTCTCTGGCGTTCGGCCTGCACCTCTGCATTCCAGGCCAGAACCGCCGGCAGCATAACACAGGAAGTGTGACCATGAGGGACACCACAATAGCTGCCCAGGATGTAGCCAATACCATGGCTAGCACCGTGGGAAACCGTGCCGAGACCGCAGCAAGCGAGCCATACGGCGTGCTGATTCAAGTCTCTGGCAACGAGATCATCAGGGTTGTGGTGCACGTCGGGTAACGATGCTTTGAACAGGCGCATGGCATGGAGGAAATGGCCGTCGAGAAAAGGCGTAGAGTCCTTTGAACAGAATCCCTCGATCGCATGATCCAGTGAGCGGATCGCTGTGGACAGCCATAACCATTCCGGTGTGTGCATACACAGAGCCGGGTCATAGATGATGGATTGCGGGCACAAGTTGGGGGCCTTGTAGCCTTCCTTCGCTGCACGCTCGGTGTCCAGCACACCCGCGTTATTGCTGAATTCAGCACCAGACAAGGTGGTAGGAACTGCAATTTGTCGAATCTTTGGCGGGGCGGCAAAAAGGCTAAAGTCCGCCATTCGCCGCCCTCTCGTGCCATCTGCTCTCTGGGCATATTCAAGCAATTCGTCTGCACTGTGAACATCCTGATCGATGATCAGCTGCATGGCTTTGCAGGCATCGATACTGGAGCCTCCGCCAAGGGAAACAAGCATGTCTGCCTGCGCTTCGCGGGCAAACTCGGCCGCAGCCAGCACGTCTTCCCTCGGTGTATGGGAGCGAATCGATGTGCAAAGCCCGGCAAAGGAATTGGCTAGAGCCGCTTTCAGGTCAGCGAAGTCATGCGTTCGCTCCGCGAGAGTCCCGGACGCGACCAGCAGGGCCCGACTGGCTCCTAATTCCGCCAGTAAGCTGGGGAGGGTTTCAGCCGCGTCGGCGGCGGTGAAAACGCGCTGTAGTCCGGTGTATCTAAATTCCATGATGGTTGGCTTTTTCGCTTCCCGCATCTAACTGATTTGAAGATTTTCTCAGTTTTATCAGGAACTTGAGCAGGGCCAGAAAAATGGGTGTCCTGCAAAAATAAGATGGGTGTCCTGAGAAATGGGTGCTGAGAGTTGGGCGACTTTGGGGGAGTGTACGCTGGAACGAGTGGATTGAACCAGAGGGCGTTTATGGCCGTCATCGCCAATTCACGGTCGCGGCGTTACAATGAGAGGTTCTCTAGATTTTGTATGATTTCCAACGCCTGTGGGGGGCGCGAGATATGGCAACTTTTAAGGTAAATGGTGTAGAGCATACGGTTGATGTAGAACCCGATATGCCTCTGTTATGGGTGCTCCGCGACGAACTGGGCATGACCGGAACAAAATTCGGTTGCGGGATCGCGTCCTGCGGCGCGTGCACCGTCCATGTCAACGGCAGCTCCGTGCGTAGCTGTGTACTGCCAGTTTCGGCGGTGGAAGGCCAGGACATCACTACTATTGAAGGACTGGCAGAGCAGGCTCGCACCGCATCTACGGGTGTTGGCACATTCACGCCTTCTTCTGAATTATCCGCCGTGCAACAGGCGTGGATCGACCACCAGGTACCTCAATGTGGCTACTGTCAGTCTGGCATGATCATGGCAGTGTCTTCCCTGCTGGCCACTAATCCCAATCCCACGGATGCGGAGATTGATGCCAGCATCAATAACGTGTGCCGCTGTGGCTCATACCCGCGCATTCGTCGCGCCATTCGTTCAATTACTGCGTAAGGAGGCATGACCATGAAGATTTCACGACGTCGTTTTATCCTTGCCTCCGCGGTAGCGGGCGGCGGCATTCTGGTCGGCTATGCGGCGACCCGCCCGAGCAAGCATCGGGTTGCCAATAACACGCTGGCAACTGGTGACGAGAAATTCGTTACCAACTTCATCAAGATCGATCCAGACAATGACATCACCATCTACGTGCTGCATTCGGAAATGGGGCAGGGCATTCACACCTCACTGGCCCAGATGGCAGCCGATGAGCTGGATGCCAACTGGGAAGATGTAAAAGTCGAACAGGCGCCTGCCCTCGACCTCTACGCTGCCAACGACATGATCAATGGATTCGCAGAAGAGTATGGCTTGCCCGGCTTCCTGAAGGGCATGGTGGAAGCACTGTCTCCTGCCATCGCAGGCATCGCGAATCTGCAGATTACCGGAGGTAGCGCGTCGGTTCGCTACACTGGCCAGCACGGTATGCGCTATGCCGGTGCTGCAGCCCGGGAGATGCTGATTCAATGCGCCGCCGAGCAATGGGGCGTGCCAGCCAGTGAATGCACAACTGAGCTGAGCCACGTGCATCACAATGCCAGTGGCCGCTCATTAAGCTATGGTGAATTGACCGCGGCTGCTGCCGAGCTCGAACCACCCAGCGATCCGGTTCTCAAGGACCGGTCCCAGTTCAATATAATGGGCAAGGCCATCTCCCGTGTGGACATCCCTGCCAAAGTGGATGGCTCAGCCGAATTTGGTCTGGATCATCACAGCGATGACATGCTCTATGCAGCAATTCGATTGGCGCCAGTTTTCGGAACAAAGCTGGTCTCTGTTGATGCTACCGAGGCGTTACAGCGCCGCGGTGTTCAGAGAGTTATTGAGCTCGAGGATTCCGTTGCCGTGGTCGCTGACAATTATTGGCGAGCCAAGGAAGCGCTTAAACTGGTGAAGTCGGAGTTCGAATCTTCGGCAAATGACAATGTCTCCAGCGTAGATATCGCGTCACGTTTTGATGCGGAGCTAGCCAATAGCGAAGGCGATGAAGATTTCGAACAGGGTGACGCGGATGCGGGCCTGGAAGCTGCCGACGATGTCATCGAGGCAAACTACCGGGTTCCCTATCTCGCACACGCCCCAATGGAACCCATGAACTGCACTGTACACATTCACGATGGCAAGGCCGATCTGTGGACATCGACACAGGATCCGCTGTCGATGCGTGGACGTGTTGCTTCAATCGCGGGGCTTAATGAAGATGATGTTACTCATCACCCAAGTTATGTCGGTGGTGGCTTTGGCCGACGCTTGCCATTCAACTGGAATGTCATCGATCACGCTACCAAAATCGCTATGGAATTCGATGTCCCGGTAAAAACCGTGTTCAGCCGTGAAGACGACATGCAACAGGACTACTATCGCCCGGCCGTGTTCTCCAACTTCCGTGGTGGGCTGGATGCCAGCGGTAATGTCACGACCTGGCATAATCGCTTTACCGGACCAATTCAGGTACCAGGTGCATCACATATTCCCTATGCCATCGCCAACCAGTCGATTCGAGTGGTGGATGGAGAAACCCATGTTCCAATCGCAGCATGGCGAAGTGTGGACCATTCACAACAGACTTTCTTTATTGAATCTTTCATGGACGAGTTAGCTCATCGTGCTGGCAAAAATCCTTATCAGTTCCGCATGGATTTACTGAATGACCATCCCCGCCATCAACGTGTACTGCGCACTGCCGCCGAGGCTGCGGGTTACGGGCAGAACCTGCCAGAAGGACATGCGCTGGGTTTATCGATACAGGAAAGTTTCGGCAGCATCTGCGCCCAGGTCGCAGAAGTTTCTATCGAAGAGAACGGCCAGCCCCGGGTACACAAAGTAACAGCCGCCATCGATTGCGGTTGGGCTGTGAACCCCGATGGCGTGGAATCACAGGTAGAAAGCGGTATTATCTTTGGATTGTCCGCAGCCCTGTACGGCGAGATATCCATCGAGAATGGCCGGGTGGCGCAGAATAACTTCCCGGATTACGAGATGGTGCGCATGGCAACTTCGCCAGAGATCGATGTGCATATCATCGAGTCCGGCGAAGCAATTGGTGGCCTGGGTGAACCCGCCACGCCACCCATTGCTGCAGCGGTGACCAATGCCATCTATATTCTCACAGGACAGCGCGTCCGCGAGTTGCCCATCAGGAAGCACAACCTGAACCAGTCGCCCTCGCTGGCATCGGTTTAGTCTTCCTCAAGAAGCAGAGTTAAAAAGGGGAGCCCGAGTGATTGGGCTCCCCTTTTTTAGTATGCATAGTCTGTCGTCTCCCCCTGCGGTGCCTGCACTTTAGTCCAGCCGCTTGCTGAATCTGGCAATAGCCAGTGTAAGGGCGATGACCATGAAACCGCCCAACGCCACAAGCTCACCCCACATCGAAAGAATATCCGCACCCCGCAATATGATGCCGCGAATCAACCGATTGAAGTGAGTGAGTGGAAGCACTTCGGCAATCGCCTGCGCCAATGGCGGCATACCATCGAAGGGAAACATGAATCCCGATAGCAGGATTGAAGGCAACAGGATGAAGAAAGTCATCTGCATCGCCTGAAATTGCGTGCTGGCCAGAGTTGACAACAGCAGGCCCAGTGACAGGTTTGTAGCAATAAATAACAGCGAAGCCCAAAGAATATGCAGGTAGTCACCCCGAATGGGCAGATCGAAGAAATAACGACCCAGCGAGAGAATGATTACTAGCTGAAGCAATCCGATAACAATGTATGGAAAAATTTTCCCCAACATGAGTTCAGGTGTTTTCACTGGCGTGTTAATGAGAAATTCCAGATTGCCCCGTTCCCGCTCACGTACGATTGCCACGGCTGTAAACAACACCATGGTCATCGTCAGGATCACACCCACCAGTCCCGGTACGATATTCACGGCTGAACGCCGCTCGGGGTTGTAATAGTTGCGGACTACTATCCGGCTTGACTGACCCCCAATCCGTTGGCTGTCGAAGGCAACGGGCGTGGCGGTGAGCTGCTGGGCAACGCCAAGGATGATAGGGTCGGTGCCGTCAACCAGTAGCTGGGCAATCGAGCCGGTTTCTTCCGTTCCACCTTCCAATCCAGCTTGCTGCTGATTTTCCCTTCCTTGTCCCCTGCCCGAGTTGATGACACGGCGATCGAAGTCTGGGGGGATGTAGACGCCGATGGAAATCTTCCCTGCATCCATCAGTGCATCCAGCTCCTGCAAGTTGAATGCACGGTGCTTGAGATCGATAACCTGGGTAGCAGTAAGTTCACTGATGAATTGGCGCGAGAGATGAGTGTCGGCCTCATCTACATAGGCGGTAGACAGGTTTCGCACATCGGTGTTGATGGCATAGCCAAACATCAATAGCTGAATAAGCGGGATGCCGACTATCATGCCGAAGGTAAGCCGATCCCTGCTTAGTTGCAGAAATTCCTTTCGCATGACCGCGAAGATTCTCAGCAAAGTCCTCATGCAGCTGTACTCGCCTGATCTTTACCCACAGACTCTTCACGACGACGAAGCTCTGTCACAGCAACGAAGACGTCTTCCAGGTCGGGAAATACTGAATCAACCTCCGCTTCTATCCCCGATTCAGCCAGTCGATTTTTGACTAGCTCAACGCCGTTACTCTGCTGCTTTGGCATAAGCACCCGCAGCCGTACTCCCAGTTGAGTAATACTCGTAATGGCAGGTTCTTTGCTCAGGCTGTTTCGTGCCTCATTGGAATCCTTGGCGAGGACTTCGATCACTTGCGAGCTGATTTGCTCACCAAGTTGCCTGGGGGAGCCATCTGCCACTTTCACGCCCTGATCCAGAATAGCCAAATTGTGACACCTGGCAGCTTCATCCATGTAGTGAGTCGAAACCAGAATCGTGGCGCCCTGATTGGCAAGCTCGAACAGGGTTTCCCAAAAGTCGCGTCTGTTCTGGGGATCTACCGCACTGGTTGGTTCATCGAGAAACAGGATGCTGGGTCTGTGCAATGTTGCAGCCGCCAGGGCAAGTCTTTGCTTCTGGCCGCCACTTAGTGTGCCGGCATACTGCTTGCTACGGTCTGCCAGGTCGAACTCGCCCAGCAGTTCATTGACTCTGGCCTTTCTTGCGTGACTTCCCAGGGTGTAGATGGTGCTAACGAACTCCAGGTTTTCCTTGACGGTGAGGTCTTCAAAAAGTGAAAACTTCTGGGTCATATAGCCGATTTTTTGCTTCAGTGCCTCTGCATCTTTGCGTGTATCCAGACCTAGCACCGTTGCAGATCCAGAAGTGGGCGTCAGCAAGCCACAAAGCATGCGAATGGTAGTGGACTTGCCGCAGCCGTTGGGGCCGAGAAATCCATAGATCTTGCCAGTGGGTACATCAAGGTCGACTTCATTGACGGCCACTAGCGAACCAAACTGCTTGCTGAGTCCACGCGCCTGAATCGCGTATTCATGGTCGGCCATGCTTTACTCGAAATAAACCTGAACAGGCACACCTTCGGGGAGGCGCTGGCCTGTATTGGGCAAGGTGACTTCGGCCACGAAGGCTAGTCGTGAACGATCTCTTTCTGTGAGAGCAAAATAAGGCGTGAAAACGGGTTCCGCTGCAATACGGCGAATACGTCCTGCAACTGGCGCATCCAGCCCATCGATATGCACTTGCAGTTCGCTACCAACATTAAGCCTTATTCGCATGGGCTCCGGTATGTAGATGCGTGCGTAGGCTTGTTCACCTGCGAGAATAACCGCAACTATGCCGCCCACAGCGGGGCGTTCTCCCGGTTCGAAAGGTAGGACGTCAATCAATCCCGGTACCGGGGCTGTTATCGATAAACGCTCACGATCGAGTTCCAGGCTCTTCAGTTGGGCTTGCGCCTGGAGCAATGCACTTCGGGCCTGCGTGACTTGCTCAGGGCGCGTACCCGCTTCCAGCTCCGCTAGTTGGGCTGTGACGAGTTCTACTCTTGCTCGCGCTAGATTCAGTTGCCGCTCGGCATTATCCACACTTTCGATGGACGTTAGATTACGTTCTCGTAGTCCTGCCAGACGTTCCAGATCGCGCATGCGGAAATTGCGTTCTACGGTCGCCTCGTCCAGGCTCGCTCGTGCTGCGGTGATGGTCTCCTGCCGCGGGCCGTTTAATAATTCCTGCAATTGAGCTTCGAGTCGCTGAATGTTGGCCTGCGCCTCGTCTATACGCAGTTGCATGCGAGCAGCGTCTTGCTGAAGTATTAGCGCGCCCGCCTGCAGCATGTCGCCTTCCGATACAGCAATCGTAGCAATCGCTTCATTGCTCTCGGTGATGATTTCAACGCGATCGGACTCCAATTGTCCGACGGCCATCAATGGCTGCTCTTCGCAAGCTGACAGAATGATCCCGACGCCAATTGGAATAAGCAATTTCAGTTTCATAGGAGTCTCATTCTTTTGTCGAGTCTGAATTTTTTACACCGTCATGGAATAGTGCGATGTTGTGGGCGACCAGTGTCTCTGCTGTCTCGCTATTGAATTCGCGGCCCAGCACCGACTCAATCATGGGCTTTGCAAGAAACGGGAATACGGTAAGAGCCATCATGGACAACATGGCCAGACCGGGATCCAGGTCTTCTCTATACTGACCATCGCGAATCTTACAGGAGATCGAAGCCATCAAACGCGGTGCGAAAGCGCCTGCAAACCGGGCGACCATGGCATTTCGGGTTTCGCCTTCTTTCATCAACACTTCACGCACAATAAAGTTTGGCCACCAGGGATTTTCGACCAGCACCTGCGTGTACACGCGACTGAACTCGGTGACACCAAGCTCTCCATCACCTCCGAGCGCCGCGAGACTGGCTTCGAGTGAACTGAGTACCTCATCCACCATGGCCAGGTACAGTCCGTGTTTGCTGCCAAAGTAGTAATTCACCATGGCACTATTCACACCAGCCGATTCGGCAATTTCACGCACAGACACCGCTTTGAATTCCCGCTGCAGAAAGTGCTGGCGCGCGGCTTCCATCAACTCCGCCTTAACTTTCTCCCCATCATTACCAGCCGGTCGCCCGGCATTTTTCCTGCGCTGTGATGCCACTTTCAGTCCACTATCAATCCAAATAAATTAATTAAACATTTAATTAATATTTAAGTCAAGCCACCCCCATACACCGCATCCATCGCAATCCCACAACCCACGCACCTCACAGCCAACCCACTTTCTGGACACCCATTTTAATTTCAAGTGGGTGTCCTATAAATTTGCGGTGGATTTTGGGTGGGTGTCCTGTAAATGGCCTCCTGTAAATGGGGAGGCGGTGTTGGGGAGTTCGCTGGGGTGGGTCGTGCTACACTTCGCCGTTGCTGGATATTGGGCGATCGTTGTGGCTCTGCTTGTTCTTGGCTTGATCCTGTTTTTCCTGCCGCACCTGTTTCGGGAAACGGGTTTGCGGGGTGTGCTGCTGGCCAGGTTGCCATCTGAAGGAGCCTACAAGGGCCTCTATTCCTTGTTGGCGCTCAGTGGCCTGTTGCTGAT
The DNA here is from genome assembly GCA_965227635.1 of uncultured Pseudohongiella sp. Lineage (GTDB taxonomy): Bacteria > Pseudomonadota > Gammaproteobacteria > Pseudomonadales > Pseudohongiellaceae > UBA9145. The sequence continues at coordinate 965,985 of OZ245763.1, forward strand.
TATTGCCGGGAAAGCACAGTCGGATTTTCTGATGGTTTGGGAGCCGCGATTCGAGCTTCGTCCCATCAGCCATATCATCATGATTCCGGTTTTCATTCTTCTCGTGGCAGGGAACACCCCCCTGTCCTACCTGCGCAAAAACCTGCGAAACCCCATGTTACTGGGTGTTTTTTTATGGGGGCTGGCACACTTGTGGGCCAACGGCGACCTGGCATCCATGCTCCTGTTTGGCAGTTTCACCCTCTGGAGTGGATTCAAGTTCGTCACCATGGGAATTCGCCAGGGCCCCATGAATGGTACCGCCTCGATCCTCTGGGATGGGATTGCCCTCATCGCCGGTCTGGTACTGTATGGCGCCGTAGCCATATTTCATGGTCAGTTATTTGGGGTAGGATTGAGTTTCGTTTAATCGAGACTACTGCGTTAAAAACCACAACAAACTAGTCAATGTTTCTAAAAGCTTTCAGCAAGAGATTTCAAACCACTAACTTATTTATGAGCATCTCCAGTTTCTACAGATCATCCAGTCGCTTTATTGCCCTGACAGTGCTTCTGGCATTCTGCGCGCTATCGAGCCTGGCCCCCTCGGCAACCGCCCAATCTTCCAGCGAAAACCGTTGGGATGGTGAGTGGGTTGCCGAAGGCACACTATTTCGCATCGGCGTTGTGGTCGTGAACAATGTGATGCAGGTAACCCAGATCGAATCCATGGGCCAGCTATGGACAAATGAAGATGGTGAAGTCGATGGCAATATCGTTCGCGTGAAAGTCGACTACGCGGGGGCCAGCGGGATCATCCAGGCAGAGCTAGTGGACAATGAAACCGCGATCGCATTTGCTGCGAGTTGCGTGCCTGAATTTATGGTGGTATGCGCCTTGTCGAAAGACCGCGAAGCGGTCTTTCGCAAAGTGTCCGACTGAATACAGTTTAGTGGGGCTAAGGCGCGACGCTAGATTTCGCTGGCAGACCTGACCACTTTACCCACGATTCCGTATTCGATGGCTTCGTCCGTGGTCATCCAATAATCCCTGTCGGTATCCTTCGCCACCCGGTCCAGTGGCTGACCAGTCTCATTCGCTATCAACTGATTAATTCGGGCACGCATCTTAACGATCTGTTCGGCCTGAATCGCAATATCAGTGGCATCACCACGGGCACCACCCAGAGGTTGATGAACCAGAAAACGCGTGTTAGGAAGACAGAAACGCTGATCTTTGTCGGCAGCCAAAAAAATTGTCGTCGCCGCGCTCGCCACCCATCCTGTACCAACAACTTTCACCTGGGGCTTGATAAACTTGATCATGTCATAGATCACATCACCTGATTCGACATGTCCACCGGGTGAACTGATATAGATGGTAATCGGATCGTCATTGTCTGCTGCCAACGCCAGCAGTTTTTCAGTAACGGACCTGGCCAGTTTGTCATCAATACCGCCGAAGATCGTTATTGCACGGGACTTAAACAGTTTCTCCTCGAAAAATCCTGACTTGCCTGAGCCCTTGGATTCCTTCTTTTCATCATCCTGAAAAACTTTCACGCTTGTTTCCTCAAATATTCGTTAATTCGTTCACTCAATAATAGCAATGACACCGCATACAAGATTATTTATGGCTGCGGGTCACAAGTTTCCTGTTGGCTCCTCAGATAGGCAATTATCTTCCAGAGATCGTCCTGACCCCCGGGAAAATTATTACCAAAACCTACCATGCGCGTATCAGGAATGCCGGAAGTCACTATGGTAAAAATATCTTCATCTGTGCCGCCGTACTTCCAGTTGCAGTCAAATAGATCGACGTCTTCACCAGGCTCTGGTTCATCACCATGGCAATAGTTCGCACAACTCCCCTCGAATAACAGTCGCCCCCTGATCAGGGCTTCGTCATCCTCAAAATAAGTGCTGAGCACGCCCTGTGCTTGTGGCGCCTCCTCAGGTTCACTGCAGGCCACCAATAAACTCAGTAAAGCACATATCATCAGGACTGCCCTGAAATCATGCGCACAAGCAATAGCAAAGAAATGACGATGCACTACTACAGCCCCTAGCCTCTGAGTCCTGGACAGCCCTGACGCAGCCGCTGTCTGTTATCGCAAGTGAGTACCCGACCAATGATCGCTGTGGGGCAGATTAATCACAAACGCAGGCCTAATCAACTACCCGCTGTCGCAGTTTCTTCAACAGCACTGTGCTCTGCACCTAGCGGTTTAAAGGTGATCAGGAGCTGTGGTAGCAGGGTCAGCGAGCCAGTAAGGGCAACCAGCATGGCCAGCGATGTAAGCAGACCAAACACGATGGTAGGAATGAAGTTCGACAATGCCAGGATCGAGAATCCGGCAACGATGGTCATGGACGTAAAGTACATGGCGCGACCAATACTGTTGTGACAGAAGTACATGGTTTCTCGGTAGTTACCCAACCGCGGAAACTCGCGCTTGAAGCGATGCATATAGTGAATCGTATTATCTACGCCGATACCGACTGAGATGGCGGCGATAGTGATGGTCATAATATCAAGTGGAATGTTTAACCACCCCATAATGCCCAGAACAAACGCGGCGGCGATTCCATTGGGAATGATGCACAGGATGGCAATGGACAATGAGCGGAAAAGCATGAGAAACATCAGCATAATGGCAAGCATCACGACGCCCAGAGTAAGGATCTGCGACTGGAACAGGCTCTGGAGGACGTTGTTGTACATCACCAGAATCCCCGTGAGCCGGACCTGCTCTTCGCTGAATCCAAACTCCTCTTCTACACCGGCTTCGATGCGTTGGAGCAACTCATTCCGGTTCAGGTCAGGTGCTGATTCTATAACCCGCACATTGAAACGCGCCTGGTTGTCATCAATAGAAATAAAAGGCGTCAGCACTGTGTCTTTCAGGGCTTCCGGAATGCGGTTGTAGAGTATGGCCCAGAGAAAACCATCAATGGTTTCATTGCCATTGAGTTGTTCGGCAAGCTGCACGATAGCGCCGAAGGAAAGCACCTTGCCGGTCTGGCTGTCATTGTCCAGGTATTCGTGGATGGCCTTGATCTGCTCCATCTTTGGCGCGGTGAACCAGTAGGCGTCATCGTTACTGCTATCGCCAAATCCATCGTCGAAGCCGTCGTCGAAATCGTCAGCGAATCCGTCATCGAAGTCATCGGCGAAGCTATCATCGAAGTCGTCGTCGAAACCATCTTCCGCAGGGGCCGCTGCATCCAGATCGACGATGACGTCAAACGACAGCGTTCCCCCCAGCTTGTCATCAAACAGGCGCATACCCTGGTAGATTTCCGTGCTCTCCCGGAAATAGTCGATAAAACTATTCTCCACCCTGAGCTTGCTCAGTCCAATGACGCTGAACACCAGTATCAAGGCATACAGTACCAGCACATTAAATTTAAACTTGTCAGTGAAGCTTGCAAGCGCACCGGTAAGATTCAACTTCAGGTTGCTGGAGTATTCGGTTTCGTCTTTCTTCAGCATGCTCATGATGGAAGGGAACAGGGTGAACGCCACAATCATTGCTGTTACTACACCCATCATCATCATCCAGCCAAACGTAATAATAGGCAGAATGCCACTCACCAACAGGGAGCCGAAAGCCACAGCCGTGGTAAGTGCTGTGTAAAGACAGGGACGGAACATGCTGAGCACAGAATGACGCAGCAATTTGTCGTGGTCACTGTAATGCCGCTTTGCTCGTAGTTCCCGGTAGCGCACGGTCAGATGCACAGTCAGCGAAATGGTGATGATCAACAACAGGGAAATAAAGTTTGAGGACACCACTGTCACTCGCCAGTCCATCAGTCCCAGCAAACCGACCATGATGATGCCCGCGACCGCACAGCAGATCAGGGGCATGGCGACCCAGCGGACGCGCCTGAAGATCAGACCCAGGGCAACGATAATCAACAACACCACGGCTATACTGAAGTTGTTCAGGTCGCCTTCAACGAAGGTCACCAGATCGTCGGCAATCATGGGTGCACCACCCAGGTAAATTTGTGCACCATCTCGATAACGATCAAGGATGCCGCGAATTTCAGCAATGGTCTGGTGTTGTCGATCACCGGCCAACACACTGTACTGAGAATATTCTTCTTCGATAGACAGGAGTTCGGCCTGCTGCTCTGACGTTATCTCGCCGCTGGCTTCAAGATTTCGCAGTTCTGTGCGTCGGCTAATGAGCCCTCTCGCCGTCTCGTCGATAGCAAAACTGACCTGCATACCTGCGGTCTCACCGTCGGGACTCAGCAAGGCATTCTGAAACACCGGGCTGTTCATGATTTCTTCCCGGGCGGCGTCGAAGTCCACTTCCTCATCCAGCAGAGTCAGGTAGTCTTCGGAAATTCCTGTTAAGGGCGTATCACCAAAAATGGGCACATTGAGGATGCTGTCCACCGATTGCACTCGCTCAACGTCAAGTAGTTCTTCCCTTAGCGCGGCTAGCGTGGCTAATTCGTCCCGATCAAATAATTCACCGTTCGGTGTGTAGGCAACGATCACGGAGTCTCGCACGCCATATCGCAGATTGATCTCTCGCGAAAATTCCAGGTCCGGATCATTTTCCAGCAGCAAGGAATCCGCCGATGCATCAAGACGGAAATTCTGTGCGTGATAGGCGAAAAATGCGACGACCAGCAGCAGGCTGGCAATGACCAGTACCGGTTTGCCGAATACCAGTCGGCTGTAGAGACGGGCAGTAGAAGAGGACAACATGGCTATCTAAAGCAGGGACTAATTAAGAGGCGATCACTATACGCGGTTTCCCCGTGGTTTTCGATGACACAACAGGGAATAAAGCGATCCAGAGCCAGCCCCTTGCTGGCTCCGGGTTCAGCAGAAAGCGATACTGCACTCAGGGAGATTCCGGTGGATCGACTTCCAGGCGTCGCGCTCCAGCAAGGATGCCAGTGAATGCATAGTTACCTTCGTGGCAGGCATATTCGTAGATGGGTTCTCCCGCTGCACGTCGGTTCATCGCGATCTCACCAGACCAGGGCCGGGTGTAGGATTCAGGATCTTCGACTGTGAATCCGTACTTGATCTTGTCCGGTCCGATCAGTTCGAAGCGTTCAGTCACTACCGTCTGTTCTGAACTTCCCCGGAAACTTTGTAGCGTATGGAAGTTGCGCGTCTTTACCACGAGAGTATCGCCTTCCCAGTAACCAACCGAATCCCCCATCCACTTGTTAAAATCAGTTTCAGCGTGCGCTTTGTCCAACGGGATTATGCGTGCGTCGTGTACCATCTCCACCAGAATCACAACATGGTCTTCGGTTTGCACGATCTGGTAATTGTTGTTGTACATCACAGGCAACATGGGTGGCCCCGAGCTGGAGCCAAATGACAGCAGACAGCGCTCACCCAGCGGTCTGAGTTCGTAGCTGTCGTAACTCTCGACACCGGGTCTATTGCGAAACTCGGCGATCAGGGAGTTGCTGCGAAACCCTTCCACCATGGGAATGCGGCCGTCTTCCGGGTCCACCACGATAGACGTTCGGTATTCACCATTGATCTCGATGACATTGGTACCGCGGTCAACCCAGAAATTGTTGTAGCCAAGGTCTGTGTTGCCATCCGTTGGTGGCGCCCGATCAGGGTCGGAATCAGCCGAGCGATTCTCGATATAACGCCGCCAACTCGCTTCCTGGGCTTCCGCCTCGTCTGCGGTAAAGAAGCCCTTGGTTCCCAGGTCTCTGGGCCGCTGCAACGGCGTCTGGGTCGCATTGCTCCAGATGCCCTGCAAATCGGGCACGCCGCTGGGAGTGCGCGGCATTGTCCATTCCTGGGCCATACTATTGCTGGCCACCAGCCCAACCAGCAGAGCCAGTGCCACAATACTGGGGCGGGTTGCAGGGTGTATTGGCGATCTATTCATGGGTCTCTCCCTGTCAATGCAGTGCCATTGTGTTCGCAGCAATAACCGTGAATTACGGCAAAAAAGCTTACTCCGATTAGCGGGATTGCTCAATCTGGAAGAAGTTGGTTCGCCGGTTGTACAGGATTAGCGGAAGTTAATTAGTTACTAACTTTTTACATGCCGTTATCTTGCCGATAACCTATTGAAATACCGCGTATTTTCCAGCTACCACAGGAAAGAAAAACAGGTGCTATAGGATGCTGTTGGTGTACCAACATTAACTGATTTAAATCAAAACCCGACTGGGCCATGTAAGCGATTATTGCTACCATTAATCGGTACTATGGGTTTCAATTTCAGGGTAGCAAATTCAGCCCTTCGGGTCTCACAGGATGCCCCCGTTCAGGCGCATCACTGCAGATTTGAAACCCAACCATCAGTACCTATATTTACAGCCTGGTTTCAACACTTAGGTTGAAACCAATTGACTGCAAGAGAAACAAAGCAAGGAGTTCATTGATGAAGTCACTAGGTAAAGTACTCATTACCGCTGCTGCATTGTTCACCACGGTTTCCGCGCTGGCCGATGACTGGCTGCGCTCTATTCCCGATTTTGAACTGACGGATCAAAACGGCAAGGTGCATACACTGGATGACTACAAGGAATACGACTACGCCGTGTTTTATGTGCAGGGTGTAGGCTGCCCAATCGCCCGCATCGCGGTACCGAATTTCCGCGAAGTACGCGATGAATTCAGTGGCAAGAACGTCAGCTTCACCATGTTCAATTCCAATATCCAGGACAATCTGGACCGCATCTCCCGGGAAGCCAACGAATTTGGCATTGACTTTCCTATCATGAAAGACGAAGGCCAAAAACTGGCCAAGGCATTGGGAGTAGAGCGCACTGCTGAAGTGTTCGTGGTCAATCCCCGAACCCAGGAAGTCCTCTTCCGCGGTCCCATCAACGATCAGCTGGGATATGAGACACAGCGAAACAACGCCAGTGAGCACTACCTGAAAGATGCGCTCAATACTGTTCTCGCGGGTGGCATGGTCGAAATGGATGATGTACCCGACTCTAAAGGATGTCTTGTAGCAATCTTCGACACTTGAGATATCAAGCAAAGCATTGTAAAGGATCGACAAAAAGGGGAGACAGGGTCTCCCCTTTTTGTTCTGCTTATTCTGCATTCAGTTCATGGCGGCTTCGGGATTCCAGTCCAATCATTTAGAAGTCAAAACAACCGCCAAATAACCAAATTGCAACTACACTTGCAAAAATGATGTTATGAAGCAGCGTTACCTGTGCCATAAAAATTCAACCGCAGAGTGATGCAATCGCGAGTACATATGCCCACTATTTACAACCTAGGGATTTCACGAGTACAGGGGTGTGAAAGCCCGTGGTACGTTCAGTGCACTTCAAATATTGCAGTTTCGGAAAACCTGCAGTGAATTACTCTAAAGACCTGATACCCGTCTATCTAGTAGACGACGACCCTGACCTTTCTGAAGCATTGGCTATCTATCTCGAACGCGTGGGTTACGCACCCGTGCGATTCCACAGCAGTGAGGAGTTTCTCGCGTTTGAAGACTACGCGGAGGTAGCCTGCGTCGTGATGGACAATCGCCTGCCTGGACTCTCGGGTCTACACGCACAGCAGGAGATGATCAAACGTGGAGTAGAGTTACCCATCATCTTTATTAGCGGCGAGAGTGGCTATCAGGATATCGTAGATGCAGTAAAGAGTGGGGCTATCACATTCCTGGAAAAACCTTTTTCTATGGAGCAATTCCAGTCCACTATTGCCGGTGCAATCGAAGAGCACAAATTGAAACTGGAAAAGCTGGCCGCCCTGCAAACTGCCAATGCCAAGCTCGATGCGCTAACTGCCAGGGAACGGGAAATCTACGATTACGGCATCAAGGGTTATTCCATCAAACGCATTGCTGAAGAATTGAACATCACTACCAGTACCGTGGAGTTTCATCGCAGTAATGTACTGAAGAAACTGCAAGTGAACAGTTTTTCCGAGTTAATGGCGCAAGAAATCGACAAGCGCCAATAGTCAGTACTTGGTCTCGAACTCACCAACATCTGGCTCATACCAGTAGCTGGAAACTAATCAACAACCCATAAAAAAAGGTTCATCGCGGATTAGCGGGGAATCGCATCTATTTAGTGTTCATAGACGATTAGATGAGCGCCTTCGAGCGCGACTGCGAGGAGGCAGGGTTCCCAACCCGCCGGCTCGGCGCCCAAGGGAGCCTCTGACCAATTATGTTCCTTCTCTGCGGTGTCTGTCGCATCTGCCTGCAAGACGCCGCACGCCGGCAATGGCCGTAGCCCTTGGCAAGTGCGGCAACGCAGCAGGCAGATGCGACAGGCCCGCCCTTCGGGGCTTTCAGCCGAACCCGCTCTCCGCGTTGCCGATTTTCGACAGGCCGACGCATGCCTTCAAACCGGCGCCTTGATAGCGGGTTCGGCTGAAAGCCAGAGATGAAACATAATTGGTCAGAGGCTCCCCCGGTTCCCTCACTCCAGAAAAAGCCCTGCGGTCTTTTTCTTCCGTTCAGCGCCGGCCTTGACTGGCGGGTTGGGCACCTTGCCTCCCCGCAGCCGCTTGTGCAGTGATACCCGAGATATCGAAGCATTCTTCGATACACCTTACGCTCAATCGCAGGGAAGCTCAGCCAAAAAGTAACGTAATACCTAGCAGCGCTCAGAGTGTCGGGCAGAAGGGGCTTGTCGCCAACAATTAAGCGATAGCGCTGAACGGAGAAAAAAGACCGTAGGGCTTTTTTTGTGGGAGGCTCTGATTGATTATGTTTCTTCTCTGGCTTTCAGCCGGGCCCGCTATCAAGGCGCCGGTTTGAAGGCATGCGTCGGCCTGTCGAAAACCGGCAACGCGGAGAGCGGGTTCGGCTGGAAGACCCGAAGGGCGGTCTTGTCGCAGAGGAGGAACATAATTGATCAGAGGCTCCCCGACGGGCGCAGAGCGTTGGCGACAAGCCTCCTCTGTCCGGCACGGCCACAGTTCAAAGAAGCCCCAACTAATCAGATGGCAGAATCAGAGCCTGCCAACAGTTCCCGGAAAAGCGCAATGAACCTAAAAAAAGCCGCATACGCTATTGCGTCTGCGGCTTTCTTCGGCTTGCGGTTGCGTAAAAACCAGGAGTCGGGTTCTAACGCAGGTACTATTCCACGAAGGCTCTTTCGATTACATAGTGCGCCTTGATGCCCTGGCGGGACTCCTCAAAATTCCAGCCATCAAGAATTTCACAGCAGTCTTTCAACATGCTGGGACTACCACAGATCATGAAACGATCCTCGGCGGGATCTGGCTTTGGCAGGTTCAAGTCTTCGAACAGCTTGCCTGAAGTCATGAGGTGGGTAAGGCGCCCCTGGTTACGAAACTCTTCACGAGTCACCGTGGGGTAGTACAACAACTTCTCGCGAACTTCTTCGCCGAAGAACTCGTTGTTAGGAAGCTCGTCCCTGAGCAAACTTTGATAGGCCAGCTCGCTCACATAGCGCACACCGTGAGTAACGATGACGCGGTCGAAGCGTTCATACACTTCTGGATCCTGCACGATGCTGATAAAGGGAGCCAGGCCTGTGCCGGTGCTGATCAAATACAGATTGCGACCGGGTAATAAGTGATCGACAACCAGAGTGCCCGTGGGCTTGCTGCTCACCAGCAACTGATCACCAATCTGAATATTCTGCAAGCGGGAAGTAAGCGGGCCGTCTGGCACCTTGATGCTGAAAAACTCCAGTTCTTCCTCATAGTTGGGGCTTGCGATGCTGTAGGCTCGCATCAGTGGCTTGCCTTCTATTTGCATACCCAGCATCACGAAGTGACCATTTTCAAAGCGCAATGTCTTATCCCGCGTCGTGCGAAAGCTGAACAGAGACTCGTTCCAGTGACGGACATCGGTAACACTCTGGGTCGATAAGCTGGCCAAGGTCTACTCCTAAGCGCCCTTTTTGGGCAGAAAGAAAACGGCGGAATTCACTCGCTAACTGGCAGCAGGTACAGGGCCAGCAAGCTATAAGTGGCGGCAAGTCTAGCCTTGCGGCTTATATCTGTAAAATTGATTATATTTATATTGCTTATCTATTTATTAGATATAAGAGCCTAAAACCCCTATACTGGCGCCATGCATTACACCCTAAAACAGTTGCAGGTCTTTCTAGCCGTGGCCAACCACGAAAACGTAAGCCTTGCTGCGGCTGAGCTAGCTATGTCTCAGTCTGCCGCCAGCACGGCTCTGAAAGAGTTGGAACAACGTTTCGATACCCGGTTGTTTGACCGGGTAGGCAAACGCCTACAATTAAATGAGCAGGGCCAGCTCCTCCGCCCCCGGGTCGTAGCGCTATTGTCCCAGGCCCAGGAACTGGAAGATGAGCTGCGTAAGCATTCCGGGATCGGGGAGCTAAAGGTTGGTGCTACGCTCACCATTGGTAACTATCTCGCGATTGGCATCATGGCAGGCTTCATGAAGGAGCATTCTGGCGCGCGGGTGCAGCTTACCGTGGAAAACACTGCGGCTATTGCCCATAAAGTCCGAAACTTTGAATTGGACGTAGGTCTTATCGAAGGCGAATTGCAGGATCCGGATCTCGAAGTAATTTATTGGAGGGACGATGTGCTCACACCCTTCTGCGCACCGGGTCATCCATTTGCCGGTAAGGCAAAACTGAGTGAAGAAGACCTGCTAGAGGCGGAATGGATTGTCAGGGAACAGGGGTCAGGTACCCGACAGGCTTTCGATCGCGCGATGACTGGCATTCTGCCAAACCTGAAGTTGCGCCTGGAGTTGCAACATACCGAGGGCATCAAGCGCGCGGTGGAAGCTGGTCTCGGTGTGGGTTGCCTGTCCTCGCTCACACTGCAGGAAGCTTTCAAACGCGGTTCGCTGATACCATTGGCAGCACCGCAGCGAAACTGGCAGCGCAAATTCTACTTCATCCTGCATAGCCAGAAGTACCGGGGAGCGGGTGTCAGTAGTTGGATGGAACATTGCCGGCGCACGTAACTGAGCGCCCCCGTTTTGTGTGGTTGACTTCGGTACGTTGCAACATAACTCATAGCGCAGCCGCAGTGACGAGTAGCATTCCCGTATCTGGATACAAGGCTGAAAAGCCGACCCAGAAAGTAGTTATAGAAAATAGGTCGACAACGCCAAGGCAATGAAAGTGGATATTCCTGCCCTCTCTTCGACAATCGCAGATCGATGCGTGACGCGCCGCTTGTCACTCTTTATTGTCAGTGTGCTCACCACAATTGCCCTGGCCACTGGCTTGTTGAGCACACAATTCGACGGCACCTTCAATGCCTTGCTCACCGAAAGCGATCCCTATCTTGATGACCTAGTGCGCATGGATGAAGAATTTCCCATACCGACAGAGGCGGCTTTTATTTTTGTTGCCGAAGAGGGCGGTACAGTTTTCGACAAAGCCATTCTCAGCGCACTGGACGACCTGCGCCAGAGCTATCTGGCTATTCCTCGTGCCAGTTACCTGTCTACCGTTATAGATTGGCTTTCTCCAGAAACCCAGCGCCGGTTGTTTGTTAAGCCGGTTTCAGAGTACAGCAACCTTGAACTCGCTGCAGTTGCTGAAGCCGCTGCACAGGATCAACTCCTCACAGCTAACCTGCTGGCGGGTGATGGTAGTATTACCTTTGCCAACCTGAGCCTAAACGCCCGAGAAGTTGACGTGGCGGAGCGCATGGAAATTGCTGCTGCGATACAGGATATTCGCGATGAGATTCGGGAGCGACATCCAGACGTGCGGCTGTATGCGGGGTCAGACCTGATACTTGAGCAATCCAGTCAGGACTCCATGATCGCAGACCTCACGAGTCTGCTACCTATCGTGATTATTATCTGCGTGTTGGTTATCTGCTACTGCTTCCGCTCTATCTCGCTTGGCGCCTGCATCCTGATTCATCAGGTAGTCACCGTTATCTGTAACATTGGTACCGTGAACTACCTGGGTTATTCCTTTAATAATATTTCCGTTATTGCACCCCTGGTAGTGATCATCATCGCGGTCGCTAATAGCGTACACATCATCTCCATCTACAAGCAGGCACTACAACGGGGTGATGACAAGCTCAGCGCCATGCGCCACAGTCTCAGTCACAACCTGCAACCTGTAACGCTGGCAGCGGTTACCACGGCTATCGGATTCTCATCCCTGAATATGACTTCGTCTCCAGCGATTCAGGATTTCGGCCAGATCGTGGCCATCGGTATTCTGTTTGCCTTCGTGCTTACTTTCACCATGCTGCCAAGCATGATGATCTGGCTCACGCTTGCCTGGGACAGAAACCCAAATCAACCATTGTTCCTGCAGTCTCATCTGGAGAAGCTGGTTGGCTTTACCCAGCGCCGCGACAAATCCATATTCTGGGCCTGCACATTGATGGCCGTATTCACTGTGGGTCTGTTACCCCTGAACGAAACCGATTTCAATCGCCTGGACTTCATCGCTAACGAAGATGATATTCGCCAGTACTACGATGTGGTTGGCGAGAGGATGAATCGCGGCCCTGCACTCACCTATGCAATAGATACAGGCATCGAGAATGGCGCCATGAAGCTTGAGTTTCTGCGTAAAGTGGAACGCTTTGGCGAGTGGCTGGACAATCAGGAGCAGATCGAGTCTCACGCCAGCGTGGTGGAAGTGCTGAAAACCATTCATCAATTTCTCAACGACGGTGACACTGACTACTTTCTGCTACCCGAGACCGATACCAACGTGGAAAACTATCTGGAAGCCTTCGCCATGGTGAACAGCATGGAATTTCCGATCGGCGATTTCATTAATGAGGACTTCTCTGCTATTACACTGCTCATTAATGCCACGCGCATCTCGAATCAATCGCTGATCGATCTAGACCAGCAAATCACCGATGAATTTGGCAACTATTTCGACTCTGCGGAACTCATACATGGCAGTGGCCTGCTGGTTTTCTCTCGAATGGATGAACTGGTAACTACTGAACTACTGCAAGGCTATTCTGTAAGCCTGTTGCTAATCACGATTACTCTCGTCTTTGGGCTTGGTTCGTTTTACTTCGGAGTGCTGAGCGTCATTCCCAATTTATTGCCTGCCACGATGGTATTTGGTTTTTGGGCACTATTTGTGGGGCAACTGGATCCTTTTGTAATGATGCTATTCAGCATCAGCATCGGACTCGTAGTAGACGACACTGTACATATCCTGAGTCACTATCTGGATAGCCGGCGTAGTGGTGCCAACCAGCAGCAGGCTATCTCTCATTCCATCAGAATTGCTGGCCCGGCATTGTCTATAACGACTATGGTGCTGGCTCTCGGCACTACTATTCTGATCTTTGCCAACACACTGTACTTTCAGCAGTCGGCGAAGCTGCTAGTGCCTATCGTGGTAGTTGCGTTGGTTCTGGACCTCGTCTACTTGCCGACAATCCTCAAGCGGTTTGATCGCGAATTTTCTTTCTCTCGTTAACGCCTACCCTGTGACTTCTCCCTAGTTTGTAGGGTCATCCAATCCCGTTTTGGTGCACTCTTGGGCATGGGCGGCTACTCAGCTGTTTCTTGTTAAAGCCATCCGCTTCCCGAAGCTGAATTGCCGAAAAAATATGCCAATTGGCACAATGAATTTAGTGATATTTCAGGCTTTTAGGTCTACATTTTCATATAGGGCCAAGAATTCGCCCGCAAAGGCCGTAAATGCCGGTTTTTCCAGTGTTTTTCTGGCACTTTTGTAGGAGTTCTTGGAGATTTTATGTAGTAAGCGGAACGCGATGAAAATCTCCCATGTAGTTTCCACACTCTGGAATGGTGGTCTCGACCCGGCCACAGCGGCACCGCTGCGTCTCGGTGAGCGGCGCATGGTCTCGGCCATTGTATTTGCCCTGGTGCCTTGTTCACTGATTCTTGTTGCCGGAAACATAGCGATGACCGGGGACATGACCCGGGTCGCAATCATCAGCACCGTCATGATGTGTGCACTGGGCGCGCTCTATGCCCAGGCCTATAAAAACATGCATCGCCAGGCCGCACTGGTTATCATCTTCGCACTTTGGTTCTCGCCTCTGCTTTTAATGCTGAACGAAGGCTTTAGCAGCACTAATTGGGCATGGTTGCTGCCTGTGATCTTGCTGGCTAACTACATCATGTCGCGTTTTGCCTCGATCGTGTTCACGGTTATCAGCGTTCTCGCATTAGCTGGCATCGCGTTTCTCACATCCCAAGGCGCGGTCGGTCACGACATCAGTATGGCGGAGCACTCCAACACCGTAGCAGTCGCGGGTTCACTCATTTTTATACTGGCGTGCGTACTCGGCTATGCCTATCGCACGTCGCAGCTTCGCTCCGAAGAGAAGCTTAGAAGCAGCATGAATACGCTTAGGGAAGAGGTTGAAATACGACGTACCGCTGAGATGAAGGCTTTGGCCGGAGAACGTGCCAAATCTACTTTTTTAGCGACTGTAAGCCATGAATTGCGGACTCCGCTCAATGGAGTTATTGGTGCAGGTCAGTTGCTTGCCACTCAGGAATTGGATGACGAGAAGCGGGAACTCGTAAACATAATTACTTCCAGTGGCGAGTTGTTGATGGAGGTCATTAACAATGTGCTGGATCTATCCAGACTCGACGAAGGCAAACTGGAACTAAATCACTCTCAGGTGAATCTGGTGGAAACCGTCGAAGTCTGTCTCGCTCCCTTACGCGTTATCTGTAATGAGAAGCGCATCGCACTGAAAATGCGCGCGACTGACGATGTCCCACGGTGGGTATCGACTGATGGTATTCGTATTCAACAAATATTGATGAACCTCGTGGGCAACGCTGTCAAGTTTACAGAGAAAGGTCGAATCGATATTTTCCTTGATAAGGACGAGAAAGGTGTCTTACTTCGAATAAAAGACACGGGCATAGGCATCGCTGAGGACAAACGTCAGCAAATCTTCGAACCATTCGTGCAAGCAGACTCTTCCGTTGATCGCCGCTTTGGTGGCAGCGGGCTGGGGCTTACCGTCGTACAACGACTCGTGCGCTTGTTCGAAGGTACAATTGAAGTGGAATCCGAACTTGGTGTTGGGACAACCTTCACTCTTCGCTTACCAATGCAGAAATGCGATGCGCCTGAACTGAAATTGGAAAGCATGCCGGAGCTGGTTTCCAGCCTCAAGGGGGAAACGGCGCATTTGGAAGCACTGGCACAGACAGGCTTCGGTGAGCAGAAACAGGCAGTCACTGTTCTGGTGACTGACGACAATGTCGTGAATCGGAAGGTAGCTAACAAGTTACTGCAGAAATTGGGATGCGAGGTTATCGAAGCCGCCGATGGTTTGGAAGCGTTGGACGTAGTGAGTCGAAGCAAGATTGATGTAGTCCTGATGGATGTACAAATGCCCAACATGGATGGTCTCACTGCCACATCCGAGATTCGCAAGATGAGCAGCCCACTCTGCAACACGCCAATCATCGGCCTCTCTGCCAATGCCATGCCACAGGATCAGCAAAAGATGTTAAAAGCGGGAATGGACAGTTATCTTGCCAAGCCCGTACACCTGGATCAGTTGCGTACTGCATTGGATGGGGTTGGGGAAGGTGAGAAACTGCTCTCCTCGTGAAACAAGTTTTTACTTCTTTCGCTTCTTGTCTATCAATACATCCTGCTGCCACTTGCCCGGTTTCTTGTCGGTACGATGAATACATCCAGGCCAGCAACAAGGGCGTTTCTTACCTTCCCGTAACTCTTCGATCGTGCGAATGATGCGCTTCTCGCGCGTTTGCTCGCGTTTCGCATCTTCGATCCAGCAGAGAAACTCATTGCGCCCGATAGGCGTAAGGCTTTCCCACAGGCTGGCTGTTGATTTTTCACCGGACAGCGCAGCGGCCAGGTCTTCTGGAACATTGTGAACGAGGCCGTCAGAAAGTTTCGCGTTCATCGCTGCATTCCCCTAGGTTGGCACCACTTCATAGTGTGATGGCAGATTTTTGGGCTTGTACTTGTTCGTAGGCCGGCGCCTTCGGATGAATACGCTTTCATGAATCTTGGCCCCCCTCAGGAATCTGCCGTGTGTATGTGCCGCGTATTTTCCAGATGCCGGTAAACGAGTTGTGTAATTCGTCGTTAGGATTTTCCTCCCGCTTGTTGAGCTCTGCGGTATTGACCTGTAGTCCATGGCGCTTGGCCTGCTTGAGCATCCAGTGTAACGCGATATTGGACAGGCCCCGCTCCGGATACCAGGCACCAACATCGGAATGGACGCCAGCAAACCAGACCTGCTCGATAGTCTGGTTAGGGGCCAGGTCTATTTCATCCCACAGGCAAGGCGGAAAATCCTTTCGCTTCTCGTCGATGGCAACGGCATGATAGCCATGGCTGGCCTCCGGGTTTAACGAGGAGTTGTGCCACTTTTTCCCGGCGTTCATCACCAGGGAGGATACCGTGTCCCATACTCCTATAAAGTGCACCGGGCATTTGCGTGAAAAGGTTTTCTTGAACTCATGGGCAATTTCGATATTGCCTTCGGTGTTATACAGCTTGGCTGCATAGCCGATCAGGTTGTCGTTGTCCGGGTGTAGTAAGCCGCACTTGTACAACATCCCGGCCAGTGAGCGAACAGTGAACGCACCCCGGCTGAATCCAAACAGGAAAAGCTTGTCTCCGTCCTCGTAGGTTTCCATGAGGTAGCCATAGGCATCGTTTACATTGTTCTGCAGCCCTTCACCGGTTGCCTGGTCCGTCTTGGACTTGAGGGAGCCGTTGTCCGGCCCGTCGGAATACTCCCAGTCGCCGGTTCCTACTCCAGGATCATAAAAGACAATCTGTGTGTCCGTCTTTCTGGAGAGCGCATAGGCTTCCACAACGTTTGTATTGTTTTCACCGAACTCGTTGCCGGTTCCGTCGCAGCAGATGACTATGTTTTTCATTGAGGCCTCCAGGTTGGTTAACGATTAGCTTGTGCGAGTCGCTCGCCAGACCGGATTAGTCGGCAACGACTTGAGGTTCGCTCTCATTGAGAGTCCCTTCCCCCGGAGTAATAAAAAGCAGACTCGCATGGTTTTCGATGAACGCCGTGTGCCATGTATTCTTCGGAATGACAAGAAACGATCCCGGCTCAAGCAATTTGACTGATTCGTCCCCCGATTCTCTCCTGAGAACAAGCTCAGCCGAGCCAGCCACTAGCACCACCATTTCATCCCCATGGGGATGAATCTCCCAGGTATTCCAGTTTTCTGAAAACTCGTGTGCTGAAATTAGACAATGTGACTTAAACCCGGAATAATTCTTCTCCAGCGATTCATAGAAATCGGGGCCGAAAGAAAGAGAGTCCATCTGCATGTCTGGCTTCAATACAACGAACTCATCAAATATTTTTGGCATTGCTGATTCTCATAGTGGCTACTTACAAGCTGGATTTCATTCAGGCACGCGATCCCGGGCCTTGGTTCATTGTTTTTACAACGTGCTCAACTCTCTTTATTCAACTCTCTTTATTCAACTCTCTCCACTCAACTCTCTCCACTCAACTCTCTCCACTCAACTCTCTCCACTCAACTCCCTTTATTCAACTCTCTTGAAGTAGACAATCTCTGGGTCCCCGGGATCAAGATTATTAATAACCCCGGTTCGCTCGTATCCCAATTTTTCGAGCACATACTGCATATGGGAGTTGGATTCGTTTGTGGAAGTAAACACGTCCGGTGATTTCGCATGCGCTTCCAGGAACGTGATCAATCGAGGCCCATAGCCGTTCGATCTATTTGATTCATTTATGTAGATTAGTTCGAGAAAGGATCGACCAAAAAACCCATGGGAAATAATGCCATAGCCCACAAACTCTTCGCCTACTTCAACGACCCAACATCTCTTGTCCAGAACGGCCTCTCTGATCAAACTTTTTCTTTCTGGCTCTACTCCTGCAGTCCTGTCCACGCTATACAACGACGTGAGATCTGATTCTTCTCCCTGGCGTATGGTTGATTGCACCAAGTGCACCTGCTTGTTTGATTCGACCCTGCACTATGTGTGCGGGCCAATTGGTTTATAGAGGTTACCTGCGGTTTTTAGTATCTCACCGAAGTAAGGGCTTATCCAACCTTATGCTGTTTCAGACTTGCGCCTGTTTAACATTGTTGATCCGCAGGTTTCTAATGGCGGGTCAGAACTCGAGCCGCGAGCGAGGGAGCCCAGTACGAGGCGCGGGATTATTTTGGCTGGGGAGCCTACAATTAGCAGGAGACCCAGCCAAAATTATCCCGCAATGAAGTAATGGGTTCCTGCATCCGCTGCGTTCGGGACACAAAAAAGCCGGGTCAAACCCGGCTTTTGATCTGGCTATAAGCAGCAAATGCAGACTTAATCATCGCCACCCTGATTGGTGAACTTATAGTTCACCGCTCCAAAGAACATCTCATCCCAACTCTCATTCCCCCAATTTACAGCCCGATCCGGGTCTGGATTGGCAGGGTTTTGCGCTGAGTTATCGAATGCGCCTACCGCGGTGATAACTGTTCCGGCCGGTACAAATTTCGGTTCTTCATACTGGTAAGCCAACTGCCAGTTGTAATTGTACTTGGCAATGTTGATCAACTCCTCGCGTGAACCATCGGGGTAGTCGGCGTAGAAACGCATGTACTTGCCACGGAAGTGCATGTGCGGTGTAAAGCTGTACAGATGCGCGTCCTTGGCGATGGTGATCTTCGAGGTCTGCTCGAACTGAGGATCATGGGGCGGAATCGTGGTCCATGTATTGGGGAAAATGCAGGCGCAATTGCCAGACATTCTTTCCGCAGGTGGCTGGTCTTCCGGGTAGAACCAGACGCCGACCTGGCTGCGGTCGGTAGTTTCCTTGCCGTAAGGCGTGTAGTGCATGTTCAAGTGAAGGATTGAACCGGCCTTGATCAGGCCGCCGGTATCTTCGGGATTCATTTCCTGCACAAAACCGGGTATGTAGGCCGCGATGTTGGCTTTGTCCGGGTGGCTTGGTCCGTTGAGGAAGCCGCGTCCGTCTTCACCCGGGAAGTCCAGTCGATTCACCGTGTGGTGCAGCACCGCACGGTCACCAGCGATGATCTGGCTGGCTTTCATCCAGCGATCTGTTGGCATGTCGAAGTGGACTTCGACGTTAACAAATACACCATTGCCGGTAGCGGGAACAGTCGTTGGCGGAATATCCAGGATCAGGTCAGGCTCACCATAGGCCCACTTGGATTCTGGCCATTCCAGATTCATCAGTGGGTCCTCGGTGCCATCACGCGGAGCACCGGCTTCGGCCCAGGCGATGATGTTGCGAATGTCTTCGTCTGATACGAGACGATCATTCATAAACTCGCCAATGTGACCATCAATTGCACCGGGAGGCATGCGGCGGGTCATCAGCACTTCGCGAATCATCGGAGACCAGCCCTGCACCATGGCATGACTGTCCATAGCGAATGGGGCAACGCCGCCTTCGCGGTGGCATTCGGCACATTGGGCGGCCAACACTGGCGCAATATCGGCGACATACGATGGCACTGTGCGCTCGGGGAACGTGACTGCCTCACCGTTCACTGCGATCTCTGGCGTGCTGACCGCTTCACCATCGAGAATTTCGGAGATAGCTTGATCCGCACCTTCCACAGTGCCACGGTAGGTAACCACGAATCGGTCAGGATCAAATAGCAATACTTGGCCGGTATGAGTGATGCCGAGGGACTCGGAAATCATGCGTGCGTCGTCCATGAGTACCGGAATGTTCACACCATATTCGGCCAGCTTTTCACCAACCGCTTCGCGATTGTGACGCCCCATGGGGTTAATCATGAAAAACTCGATTCCCTGTTCGTCATACTTCGACTTCAGCGCATCGAATTCGGATACAGCGGCGGCAGCGGCTGCGCTGTCGTTTGACTGAACCAGCAGGGCGATGGAGGCATGGTCGTCATACCAGCTCATACCGTGGTGGTAACCTTTGTGGTCCAGCAGAGAGAAGTCCCCCACTCTCTCCTGAGCCGCAAGCGTACCTGACACTGTTAACAGGGCCAGGGATGAAATCATTGCGCGGCATATAGTGTTCACTGTTGTCTCCTCATTGCAGGGTCTGTTCGAGCTGGAACAGCAGGCTTGCAGGGCTCTGCCCGCATTGCTTTTCGTTCCCCTTTTCCAGCGTCACAGATTAAGATTTCGCGGTAACGGGGTCAATAATGGTGTCTTCGACTCGCCCTGAAATTGACGTGACTTGTCGGGGGCATGCGCTCGGCATTTATTTGAATTTCAGGACTGCTCAGCGGCCACCAACAAGGCACGAAGTTTGGGATAGAGCTGGGGGTTGGCAATCAGCAGATTTTCGTTGTGAAACTGGGGGTCTGCACCTTCGGGTAATTCGCTGAAGTGCCCGCACTCGGCCCCGGCTTCCAGCGCGATGAGTCTGGCGGCGGCAAAGTCCCACACACTCAGGCTCTCGTAGTAGCCATCGAGTCGCCCCATCGCCAGAAAACAGATATCGAGTGCAGCCGATCCGAGGCGGCGGATATCGGCGCATTCAGTAAGCACGGCCTCAACCCGCTTGATCATGGGACCCAAGCCATCCTTCACATAGGGAAAGCCCGTGGCGATGATGGCGCGGGATAGCTCGGTCTCTTGCGCAACCGAAACTGGCTGTCCGTTTCGGAAGGCACCTTCCCCCAGCAACGCATGGAACATCTCGTCGGTGAACGGGTTGAAGACCACGGCCACCGCGACATCGCCACCGCGAGTGCATGCCAGTGAAATAGCGGACTGATTATGACCATGGGCGTAATTTACGGTGCCATCGATAGGGTCCACGATCCACACATGGTCCGTCTGTTCCCAGATCGCACCTGCTTCCGGAGAGGATTCTTCGGAGAGGATCTCGTGATCCGGGTAAGTTTTCCTGATCGCCGAGCAGATCAGCTCATCAGCTTTGAGGTCCGCCTGGGTGACCAGTTCCTTCCCACCCTTGTAGTCATGCTGCAGGCCTGCGACTTCACGCTCGTGGACGATGAGGTCGCCGGCCTTTCTGGCGATATCCATGGCGAACTGGAGTAATTCCGTATTGCACTGCATGTCGGGCTGTCCTTCCTGGCGGGCTGATTTCAGGCTACCAATCCTATGCGGGATGCCAGTCAGGATAAATGGGTGTCCTGTAAATTTACCTGAAGTTTTATTTCGGTTCTTTTTGATGATTGCCTCGGCAAATTGATCATATTTTGATCAATCCGATGAGAATTCTTCCTGGCTGGTTTCGGCGCGATTCAATTCCGGATTGCTGCAGGCGGCGTGGTTTATGGGCTGGGGCAAATTGAGAAAAGTGGGTGTCCTATAAGTTAGTGCTATAAGTTAGTGGCTCAGAGACTGACGGTGGGTGCCGATAAACTCAAAGTGAAAAGCGCTACGATCCTGGTTCTGAAGTATTCCTTGTTTGCCACCATTGCCACCCTGGTCAATCTGGGTGCGCAGGAATTGGTGGTGAGCGTGTACCAGGGGGTGAATTCCCTGTTTCTGTCTATTCTGATCGGCACCCTGTCCGGGCTGGTTTGTAAGTACCAACTAGACAAGAATTTCATTTTTGCCTATTCCACCACATCTACGGCCGAAGATCGGCGCAAGTTCATACAGTACGGCGCGACGGGGTTCTTTACCACCGTGCTGTTCTGGTCTTTCGAATTGTTTGCCGAATTCCTGTACGGCACCAAGACCGCTCGCTATATCGGCGCTGCCATCGGACTCGCCATTGGATATGTTGTAAAGTATCAACTCGATAAACGCTACGTATTCATCCAAGAGACCCCTTAATGCAACTCAGTGGTTGGGGTAATTACCCCGCTGTGGAGGCTAATGTGCTGGCACCGTCCAGTACGGCCGAATTACACTCCCTAGTTACACAGCTCGGCTCTGCCCGTCAATTCATAAGTCGTGGTGGGGGACGCAGCTATGGTGACAGTGCTCTGAGTGCCCAGGTACTCAGCAGCCGCTATCTCGACCATTTCTTGAATTTTGACGAGAAAGAAGCAACGATTTGTTGTGGAAGTGGAGTGACTTTGGGTCAGTTGCTGGACATTGTTATTCCGAGAGGCTTATTTCCAGCCGTCTTGCCGGGCACCAAACACGTCAGCGTCGGTGGTGCTATCGCTGCCGATATTCACGGCAAGAATCACCATGTTGAAGGCAGTTTCTGCGATCATCTTGCTTCAATGACCATGCTTTTGGCGGATGGGAGTATTGTGAAGTGTTCTCCATCAGTGAACAGCAGGCTATTTCATGCAACCTGCGGCGGTATGGGGCTCACTGGAATAATTCTGGACGCCACGTTAAAACTCATCAAAGTATCAAGTGTTTCTATTAAAAATCGAAGTTTCTCAGCGAGCAATCTGAATCACTGTCTCGAGTTATTGGATGAGCACAACGACTCCCGATATGTAGTGGCGTGGGTGGACTGTCTGAAAAAGGGTGATGAACTGGGTCGCGGCATAGTCTACGTAGGCGAGCACGGAGATGATGAGAACCTGCAATTAGCAAGACGGCGTGGCCCAATTGTGCCTTTTCACACACCGGCTTTCTTCCTGAACCGTTTTACCATGAGCCAATTCAATAATCTCTATGCAAGCTGGAACAAAGGCAAGGGCGAATCCAGGATTCAAAGTTACGAGCAATTTTTTTTCCCTCTGGATAGCATCGAACACTGGAACCGCCTGTATGGGCGCAAGGGTTTTTTGCAATACCAGTTTGTCGTTCCAGCCGACGCGAAAATAGTGCTCAGCGAGATCGTCAGGCGAGTGGCGGATTCAGGTCAGGGCTCATTTCTCTCGGTGCTCAAAAAGTTTAGCAAGGCTAATAAGAACCTGCTGTCCTTCCCGAGCGAAGGCTATACCCTGACCCTTGATTTTCGCTGGCGGGAATCCCTTTTCCCGTTGCTAGATGAACTCGATAAGCTGGTACTCGAATGCGGTGGCCGTCACCATCTGGCCAAGGACGCCCGACTCAGTGAAAGCAGTTTTAAAATTGGCTATCCTCGGTGGCAAGAGTTTCTGCAAGTAAAAGCTGAGGTGGATCCGGACAACCGGTTTGCTTCCCTGCAGTCGCAGCGTCTTGGATTAACCCCTGCAATTACTTCACTCAGCCAAGCGGAGTCTGGGTCTTGAATGTTCTAATCATAGGTGCCGGATCAGCGATTGCTGTAGCGACAGCACGGCGATATGCCGCTCGTGGCTGCAGTCTGTTCCTGGTGGCACGGAACAAGGAGCGACTGGACGCCCTGACGAAAGACCTAAGCGTACGAGGTGCTGCCCGGGTCGGCCAATGCATTCTGGATGTGCTGGATCATGACAAACACGCTACAGCAGTTCATCAGGCTAGAGTATTTCTTGAGTCGATAGATGTGGCCCTGATTTGTCACGGCTCGTTGCCAAATCAGGCATTAATGGAAACTGATTTTGCATCTGCCAAACGCGAATTAGACGTTAACGGCTTGTCGGTTATTTCACTATTGACCGCTTTGACTGCAGTCATGAAAGAGCAGCGCGGAGGTATTCTGGCCGTAGTCACATCGGTGGCCGGCGACCGCGGCCGACAACCCAACTTCGTCTACGGTGCTGCGAAATCCATGGTTTCCACTTACCTGCAGGGACTACGCGGAAGCCTGCATCCGCATGGGGTGCATGTCGTTGATATTCGCCCCGGACTCGTGGACTCACCCATGACAGCGAGTTTCGAGAAAGGCGCACTGTGGTCCACTCCTGAGTTGGTAGCAGGCAAGATAATCAAAGCCATCGACCAGAAACGACATACTGTCTACACCCCTGGGTATTGGCGCATTATCATGGCGATTGTACGCTCCATCCCAGACATTTTATTCAAACGCCTCAAATTTTAGACTCTTCGCTTCTGTTGCAAGAAGAAACTAAACCCTTGTCTGCTACTCACACCCAGCCTTCACTTTTGAGTCGATTGCCACGGCGCTCTGATTAAATTCGACCTGACCGTACAGTTGCTATTGATTTTGTTGAAGCATATTCACTTGTATCTGCTTAAGTTGCCTCATTTGCTTTTGATTAGTCTTACATTCCCCATTACAGAAAAAGTAAGTGACAGATCGCTCACAATGAGTTCCGCCATTATCCAAAACAACTAATTACAGCAATCTACTGATTAGTCTTGTTCGTGAAAGTTTTGTTGTCGATTCTGTTGCTGCGCCTGTGGCAACGTGCGATCGATGGGAAGTTGGAACACGATCCAATTCTATTCGCCGTAAGTGATCTTCCCAGTCAACTGCTCACCGGATTGATGTTCATCGTGTTGTGGTTGGCGATCTAGGGCAGCATGCTGAGAATGCCATGGTGAAACCGCAGGTGATTCTCAATATAGCTGGAGATAAAAAAGTAGCTGTGATCATAGCCTTCCCGCTGGTTGTAGCCGAGCGGCATACCGGCACTGCTGCAGGCTTCAACCAGTAACTGCGGCTTGAGCTGTTCCTTCAGGAACTCATCATCGGAGCCCTGATCGACCAGCATTGGGATGGGCCGGGTGGCGTTTCTCACCAGCTCTACAGAGTCATATTCTTTCCAGGTGCTCTGATCTTCGCCCAAGTAGTTCTTGAGTGCTTTGATCCCCCATGGACAATTCATGGGCGAGCAAATTGGCGCAAAGGCTGACACGGAGTGATATTTATCCGTGTTTTTAAGCGCAATAGTCAGGGCACCATGACCACCCATAGAATGACCCATGATGCTCTGCTTGTTGATATCGATTGGGTAATTACGAGCAACCAGCTCCGGTAACTCATCCACCACATAGCTGTACATCTTGTAGTGTTTGGCCCAGGGCTCTTGTGTCGCGTCGACATAGAAACCAGCACCGAGGCCAAAGTCATAAGCCCCTTCCGGATCATCGGGGACATCGTCGCCGCGAGGGCTGGTATCCGGTGCCACCAGGATAAGCCCCAACTCAGAAGCTACCCGTTGTGCACCGGCTTTCTGCACGAAGTTTTCATCGGTGCAGGTGAGACCCGACAGGAAATAGACCACCGGCAGTTTCACATCGGCACCGGTAGCGAGTTGTTCCGGCAGGAAGACCGAAAAGGTCATATCGCAGATGGTACTGGTAGAGAAATGCTTTACCCGAATCTGGGTGCCGCCGAATGATTTGTTGCTCGAGAGTTGTTCCAGGGGCAAGGTGAATCCTTAATCTTGTTGTTTGAAGGATACCTATTGTAGACAGCTTCTACAGGAAAGACGAATGCCTGAATACGAAAAAAATGCTGGAAGTCGTGCCTGGGGAGGGCCGTGCTGCCAGCATCAGAGTAAAGCGTTAGTACTACATAGTTACAACCGAATGGTTACAACCAAATAGTTACAACTTAATAGCTACAACTTAATAGTTAGCCCTGGATTTGAGTCTCGATTCCTACCATCTTTTGTAGCGTTCATAATGGCGACGCTCCCGGTCATAACGGTAAGGATCCCATTCCCTGTCGCGGCGACCGAAATCCCTGAAACGATCGCGCTGATTGCGATTGAAGAATCGGTCCCGGTCCCTACCTCGATCATAGCGATCTCGATCGCGGGCGAAGGCATTGCCTTTAAAGCTGGTGACTGGTCGGCCAACATAGCCGGCACGATTCCAGTCGTAACCGTTCCAGTTAAAGCGCTCACCGCGATTGTTGACGACCCAGGGCCGGGCGTAACTACCACCGATCTCTATGGCACCGCCCGGCGCCTGGTCCCAACCGTATCCGTTCCAGCGGTAAATCGAATAACCACCATTCTCGCGCTTGGCACCCAGCACCCAGCCATCCGCCACGGCAATGGCCGAGCCAGGGACTCTATACCAGTTACCGCGATCTCTGCGGTAAATGGCGTAACCATCCCGGGTACGTTCGCCCAGACGCCAGCCAGCATTGCGGTCATTGCCACGAAAGCCACGATCGTCCGCTTGTGCAGGCACGCTAGCGAACATCAACAACGAGGCTGTTAACATTCCTAAAAGTGCTGTTTTCATGGTGGTTTCCTCCGTTTATTCATTACAGCGTTTCACTGTAGGGAGGATTATCGCGGGGCTTAACTGAATCGGGAGTGAACCGATCTTCGATTGTTATTCAGATTCGATTCAGCCCCAGGACGGGGTTTCAGGCCAGGGCCTTGATCAGTCCTGCCGCGGCGACGCTGTCCAGGTATTCCCGAATAGAAAATATCTTGCCGTCTTCGATATCGGCAACAACACAGGCAGCGATATTGAGTTCGGAACCATCTTCCAGCCTCCCGCGCACCATGTGTTCTTCCACGAAGCCCGTGGCAGTAGCGGCACGCCTGACTTCTTCGTAACGGAAGTCCTTTACCACGGCCGAAACTGCCTGTGAAAACTGGATCAATGTATCGATATTTAATTCCGGGTTCAGATTTTGCCTGGCTTTAAACTCGCTCGCACAGAGAGTACGAACAGTTTCCATGTCTCCGTCTTCGAAAGCAGTAAATAGCGCTGCTGCGATTTCTTCGTTGGTCATTTGAGTTCCTCGATTTTCATGCCTGCCGTTGAATAGGATAATTTCAAGCAACGATGAGGTAAGAATCCTCAACCGGATCCCATTTGCTGGGTTTGCCGATGCGTGTCACTTTCATGGTCTTCTGCACTTTCGGTTCCAGCAATTCCGCGAAGGCATCCACCTCGTGGAAATCAGGGTCCAGCCAGCGGTCCACCAGTTCCTTGTTCTCGAAATCGAGCATCAACGGCATGGACTTAGGGTGGATATCATCCCATTGCGGCGACAAGGGGGGCAGAGTGATTATAGAGGCGGAGTACACCATCTCTCCGGTATCCCGGTTCAAATACGTCTTGAACAAACCGCCAAACGCGATGGCGGAATCTTCCAACTCGATCATATGATAGGTCTTCTTGTCTCCAAGGCCTTCGACGAAGGCACTGGCAGGAATGATGCAGCGGGACTCCCGGTAAGGTTTGTAGGAGATGCCGCGCTTGTTATCCAGCTTGTCGGAACGGGAGTTGAAACTGGCGTACTTGTAGTTGGGCTTCAAAGACTCGGGGTCGAGGAATAACCACCAGATTGCTTCAGATACTCGCCTCTCACCACCGGATTCATGAATGATGGCAATGCGGCTGCCCGGTGCGATATCGCCGCTGGCGAAATGATCGATACTGCCACCTGGTCCGCCATGGAGACTGATGCCCAGTGTCTCACAGAGCCATTGAATCTCCGGGCTGTCGATAAGATTGAATCGTCCGCACATTGCTTTTGCCGCTTGGGGTGTTAAAGTCCAATTCCTCCTTCTTTATATGTCGACAAGAACAAAAAGAGAAGCCCATGAAATACCTCGTCACATTCTGCTCGTCTTTCCTGCTAGTCCTGCTCTCCAATTCGGCTGCTGCCCAATCTGCCAGCGATGTCACTGCCTGTGAGAACCTGCTGGACCTGCGCAGCCTCACTATTACCCGCGCTGGCATTCGCGAAAACCAGCAAGACGGGTCGTCCTATTGCTATGTGAGAGGCATCATCAGTCCGGCGATTCATTTTCATGCCCAACTGCCCTTGCCCGAAGACTGGAATGGTCGCTTCCTGCAATGGGGTGATGGCGGTAAAGACGGCGATCTGGATTTCGCTGATCACCGCGTGGCGGAAGGCTATGCGGTAACCAACAGCAATATGGGTCACGATAATGGCGTCGAACCCGGCGCTTCGTTTGCGTTTAACAACCGCCAGGCCGAGATCGATTTTGGTTATCGCGCTGTGCATCTTACTGTGGTGGCCGGCAAGCGACTGGTGCGCGAGTTTTATGGGCGCACCCAGGACTATGCCTATTTCGAAGGCTGCTCCCAAGGTGGACGCCAGGGCTTCATGTCGGCACAACGATTCCCCGGCGACTTCGATGGCATCGTAGCCGGTGCCCCTGCCTTCAACTATCAGGGACTTAATGCCGCGGGTACCTGGAACCTGCAGCGGGTTTTCCGTGACAACCTCGAGGGCAACCTGGCTGTGGATACCAACGGCGACGGTAGCCTGGACAGCATGAACCTTGTCTACCTGTTGCATGAGAAAGTTTTGCAGGCCTGCGATGCCAATGATGGTGTGCGCGATGGCGTGGTCAGCGATCCCCTGAGCTGCAACTTCAACCCTTCATTGCAACTGGCCGATGTCATGTGCCCCACCGGCAGCACCAGTGACAGCTGCTTCACCGGTGCCCAGGTACAGACCATCCAGGATTTATATAACGGTCCCAGTGACGATCAGGGCCGGCAGGTATACCCCGGCAAGATGTTTGGCTCCGAGCTGCGCTGGCCCGGCTACTATATCCCATGGGAAGGCAACAACATGGGCCCCTCAAAGCTCACCGGCGTGGCAGGCGATCACATGAACTACCTGTTCTATGAAGAAGACCCCGGCATGGCCGTGCCCGATGTGCGCGACATCCAATACGAACCCAACACGACTGCGGTCATTCCCGAGTTCCATTGGATTGACTGGGACATCAATGACTTCTTTTCCGGTAAAGGCGACCTGATGAAATCCATCACCGATGCCAACGATCCGAATCTGTCACGCTTCCTGATCGATGAAGGTGGCAAGATGCTCATCTATCACGGGCTGGTAGACACCCTCATCGTCGCCACCGACACCATCAATTATTACAACGAGATGGTAAATACCACATTCAACGGCAGCATGAGTGATGCGCAACAGTCGGCTCGATTGCACCTTGCCCCCGGCATGGGTCATTGCAGGGGCGGCAACGGCCCAGATACCTGGGACAAGCTGGTGCCGCTAGTGGAGTGGGTAGAGAACGGCATTGTGCCGGACAGTATCACGGCGACCCACAGCAGCAATGGCCAGGTAGATAACGAAAGACCTCTTTGCACCTACCCGCAACAGGCTCGCTACATCGGCCCTGCAGGTGGTGCCGATGATCCCGCAAACTGGCGGGCAGAGAATTTTCGCTGCGAGTAGCTCTGCTCTGATTTTTCACGGCTAAACCTGTGGCCTCGACTCGCCAGCCGTCGGTAACGATTCGCTCACAATCGCCCTGCGGACGATTTTGACTGTTCGCGAACTCATTACCCACGTCTGTCTTCATGATCGTTACTTTTCTATTCCGGCAACATCAAGAGAAGAAGCTCTTCGCCCCGTCTCCTCTGCTACTGGCAAGTCGAAAGATTCATGGCTCTACCAGTCTGACTCTTGATTAAGCCCCTGGCCGCGGTAGGTAGTTGGGAAGGGTCAAATTTGGCGGACCACAGGGGAGCTAAATTCTGAGTAACTAGCTACCGCGGCCAGGGGCGGAAAAGAACTCAATACCTCTCAGCTGAAACCACAAAAAGCTCAAATTGATCACCACATTGCCAAGCCCCCGTCTTTACTGATAGTTTCAACAGGCTCCGAGCCAGTCGGAGAACGTATAACCAGAGCCCAGAGGTATTTATGAAACTCGGCCGCCTTTTTCGAATTCAATCAAAAGCCCAAATTACCCTCTTTATTGCCAGCCTGCTGCTCGCATCTGTAGCCCAGGCCCAGGAAGTCTACCGGGCGAGGCTGTCGCCCATGCCCACCACGCCCCAGACCGTGAATGAGATACTGGGGGAAGGTGAGGTTATCCTGACGCTGAACGGCAATACGCTCACTGTGGAGGGCCAATTCTCCGGAATGAGTTCAATGGCCACGGGTGCCCACCTACACAATGGGCCACCAGCTCAGCCCGGTCCCGTGGTACATACCCTGGAAATTGACCAGGCCACTGGGGGCAATATCAGCGCCACGCTGGAGCTGACCGACGAACAGCTTACTGCCCTGCGAAGTAATTCCTTGTACGTGCAGGTGCACAGCCAGAATAACGCGCCTGGTGAGTTGCGAGGATGGATATTCCTGCGCAGCCATTTCGATAATCTATAAGTCGACCCACGCTGGTTTACCGATCGAGGGTTTCCAATCAAGGTGAGTTAGCAGAACAACTACTTTTCAAGCGATAGGCAGAAAATCGCAAACGAGGCATACCCATGACTATCCCAACTACCCAATACAAGAAGATCAGCCTGGGGCTGATGATGCTGGCCGGACTTGCTGCCTGCGGTGACAGCGGCGGTGGTGGTTCCAGTTCCACTGAGATTGCCGTTGCCACGGCGCCGAATGCCAGCGCTGCCGTAGCAGATTTCGAATCCCAGGCGGCTGCGGGTGCCGACCTGTTCGCCACCAATTGTGCTGCATGCCACGGCGCCAATCTTGAAGGAACAACACTGGGGCCACTGCTTTCAGGTATTAACTTCGTACAAAGCTGGGGCCAACAAACCCCTGCCCTGCTGTTGGGTAATATCCAGGCCAACATGCCCCCCGGTGGAAATGAGAACCTCACCGACGAAGACTACATCAACATCGTTGCCCACATATTGAATGTGAATGGCGTGGACGGTGTCGATGCGGCGCTGACCGCGAGCACAGATTTCACTATCGCCGAGAACATCTCGGCAATCGTGGAACGCCAGCAACGGGCCGAGCCGCCTCCCCCGCAAGGTCTCACTGTGGCGGGCAATACCGAAGACTTCGTTCCTTTCGTGCCTCTGACGGCAGAGATGCTGCGTGACCCGTCTCCCAATGACTGGCCCATGCATCGTCGCAACTTCTACGCACACAGCTACAGCCCGCTCGATCAGATCAATAAGGATAATGTGGGCAACCTGACCCTTGAGTGGGTATGGAACATGCACGAGGGCGATTCCGAACCAGCACCCCTGGTGTACAACGGTATCGTCTACCTGATTAATCCGGGCAATGTGGTCCAGGCTCTGGACGGCGCGACCGGTGAGCTGATCTGGGAACATTGGACAGGTCCGGCCAATCGCCAGGACATGCGTAATATTGCCATGTACGAAGACAAAATCATCCAGGCCACCACCGATGCCAGGCTGGTCGCACTGGATGCACGCACCGGTGAACAGGTATGGGAAACCATCGTCGCCGATAGCAGCAAGGGCTTTTCAAACTCTTCCGGACCTATCGTGGCCGACGGCATGGTAATTCTGGGGCTGGCTGGCTGTGCTCGATACATTCCGGAAGACTGCTATATCAGTGCTTACGATGCCGACAACGGCGAACTACTTTGGCAATTCGAAACCATCGCTGAAATGGGGCAACCCGGTGGAGACACCTGGGGTGGACTGGATGACCTGTTCCGCGCCGGGGGTGAAACCTGGATTACCGGTTCCTACGATCCCGACCTGCGCCTCACTTACTGGGGTACTGCCCAACAGAAGCCCTGGGTACCAGTTTCTCGCCATATGACTATTAATGACGTTGGCCTCTACACCAACTCCACCGTCGCGGTGAATGTGGATACCGGTGAACTGGATTGGTACTTTCAGCATGTTCCCGCAGAAGCGCTGGACCTTGATGAGGTTTTCGAACGGGTACTGGTTAATCGTGGTGGCGAGCAACTGGTCTTCTCCCTTGGCAAATACGGCATTCTGTGGAAAAACGACCGGGTCACTGGCGAATTCAAGGGCCATGTGGAAACCGTCTTCCAGAATGCATTCACCAATATCGATCCGGTAACCGGCGAGGTGACTTATCGGGAAGACATTCAGAATGCCCAACTCAATGAATGGACTTCAGCCTGCCCATCCAGTGCTGGTGGCAAGGACTGGCATTCCATGACTTATCACCCACCTTCTGGATTGATGATCGCTCCGCTAAGCCAGACTTGTCTTGAGAATGCGGCACGGGAAGTTGCACTGGTACAGGGTGGTGGTGGACTCGCCGCCAGCCGCAAATTCTTCGAGATGCCAGGCACGGACGGCAACCTGGGTAAGGTCGGTGCCTATAACGTGGATACCATGGAAGAAGTGTGGAGCTATCAGCAGCGAGCCTCCCTGCATACCGGTACTATCTCTACCGGCGGTGGATTGGTATTCGTAGGTGACCTGGATCGACGGTTCAAGGCCTTCGACGTGGATACCGGCGACGTGCTCTGGGAAACCCGCCTCGGCACGTCGGTACAGGGGCATCCGGTGAGCTTTGCGATAGACGGCAAGCAATACATCGCTGTGACGGCGGCGCTCGGCGGTACCAGCCCACGTACCGTGCCAGGTGTCATTGCTACCGAGATTACCTATCCACGCTGGGGTAATGCCATCTATGTATTCTCCCTGCCGGATTAACCCATGAGTGATTCTGACAACGGGATCGAAGAAGGATCAGGGGCCCCAGAACACGAACTGGAAAAGCCCCCTTCCAATATCGGCCGCATTGAGTGGCTGGATCTCACCGTTGCCGATGCATCGCGCGTCAGAGACTTTTACCGCAAGGTAATCGGCTGGAAGAGCGCCGATGTCGACATGGGCTCCTATTCAGACTTCAATATCAATCTTCCGGAATCCGGAGAAACTGTGGCTGGCATTTGCCATGCCCGCGGTACCAACGCCAACATCCCCGCCCAGTGGTTGGTGTATGTGCGTGTAGCCGATGTAAAAGAAAGCGCCGCCGAGTGTGAGAAACGGGGCGGCAAGGTGTTGGACGGCCCAAGACGAATGGGTGGCTCCAATTTCTGTGTAATACAGGATCCCGCTGGCGCCGTCATGGCGCTCATCTCAGACTAGTTGCAATGGGTATTTTCAAGGGCAGTTGTCACTGCGGTGCAGTCAAGTTCGAAATTCACAACCAGACGGAATTGCAGGACCTGATGCGCTGCAACTGTTCACTGTGCCAACGGAAAGGCATCGTTATGGCCACAGCTAAACTTGAAGATCTGGTCATCACCGCAGGTGAAGACAAACTCACCCTCTATCAATGGAATACAAAAATCGCCAAACATTATTTCTGCTCAGTCTGTGGTATCTATACCCATCATCAGCGCCGACGCCGGCCCGATGAGTTCGGCGTCAACGCGGCCTGTATCGAAGGCATAGACATCAGCAAGCTTACCGATATTAAAATGACTGATGGCCGAGACCTTTCCGTGGTCAGCGAAACATAAACTATTACGAATACTGACTGGTATTCCCGAGTGTGAACAAAAGGGATAGAAGTGGGGAAAGTTGAGCGAGTTTATATAGCAGCAAGCAAGCGCCAGGCAGTCGAAAGCATTGATAGCGCAGAGCTGGAAGCCGGTAAAGGTATCGTTGGCGATCGCTATCATACCCTCGCGCTTCAGTACCTTGAAAAAGGCATGACCGTACCGGACAACCACATCAGCTTCATCGATAAGGACAAAATCGATGAATTTGTTGATCGACACTCACTCGAAGCAGACTACGGTGATTTTCGGCGCAGCGTGATAACCCGGGGCATAGATCTGAACGCGCTGGTGGGAAAACACTTCAAGGCAGGAGACGCGCTGTGCTACGGCGTTGAACTCTGTGAACCCTGCAGTCAGCTGGCACGCATCATCCACAAAGCTGTATTGCCGGAGATGGCAGAAACTGCCGGTCTCAGGGCGATTATAGTCGAGTCGGGTGGTTTAAAACCGGGCGACTCCATTTGCGCCATCGACCGGGATTAGCATTCACATCGCTATTGGTTGATATATACAGGGAACTGCCTACACAAGCCGTCTGTTAATCATCCTTGTCTCCGTCGGAATGCGGAGTATCGTGTTCTTCTGTCACCAGTTCTTTCACTTCCGGTGTTCTACGGCGACGAGTCTTCTTGGGAATCATGTCACGCATCGATTCCATTTTACCGAAGCAAAGCAGTTTATCATCGGGCTCCAGAACTCTGCTGCCGCGGGGATTGGGCACTACTTTTTTGCCGCGATACAGGGTCAGCACGTTGATATCCAGCTCTTCGAGCTGGGTGTCCTTGATTGCCATGCCGACAAAGTTTGAACCCTCGGGCACATAGATTTCCGTAACACCATATCCCTTGCTTACGGTAAGACGCTGGCGCAGGTCGATCTCTGGAAAATCTACTTGCGCTGCGATGTAGTCGATCACCGCACCGGCAATATCCAGCTCAGTGCAAGTCTCAATACCTTCCAGCCCTGGCGAGGAATTCACTTCCATGATCTGAGGGCCATCTTTGCCTTCCAGCATGTCGACACCAGCAACCCGTAATCCGAGAATCTGTGCGGCGCGTACTGCAGTCTCGACGTACTGGTCATCCAGTTCCACTCTCTCCGCTACACCACCGCGGTGCACGTTGCTGCGAAATTCCTGACCTTGTGCAACCCGGCGCATGGCGGCCACGACCCGGTCACCCACGACAAATGCACGAATGTCCTTGCCCTTGCTCTCGGCAACAAACTTCTGCACCAACACGTTCTGCTTCTGGCTCTGCAGCAGCTCGATGATGGATTCGGCCGCTTTTCTCGATTCAGCCAACAATACTCCGATGCCCTGTGTACCTTCGATCAGCTTGATGACAACGGGCGCGCCGCCCACGCGCTCAATTGCAGGAATCACATCCTTTTTGTCTTTCACGAAGGTGGTCATGGGTATGCCGATGTGGTGTCGGCTAAGAATCTGCAAGCTGCGCAATTTGTCCCGCGAATTCACAATTCCATGTGCCGGGTTTGCACAAAACACATCCATTTGCTGAAACTGTCTGACAACTGCAGTGCCATAGTAAGTAATGGAAGTACCTATTCTGGGCAGTACCGCATCGTAGGCGCTCAGCGGTTTCTGTCGGTAGTAGAGATCCGGATCACCTTTACGCAAGTCGATAGCGAACTTCAACGTATTAAGTATCTTGACCTTGTGTCCACGTTGTAAAGCGGCTTCCTTCAACCGGCGCGTGCTATATGCATTGGGTGAACAGGAAAGTATTGCCAACTTCATTTCTACCGATCCTCGTAATCTGGCGTCTTGATGACTAGCTTGCTAATGAATTGCTCGTATTAAATTGCGTAGTGCCAAGTAGTGCCAAGTAGTGCCAATATGTACACTCACAATTCCTACGATGTTTATTCGCGAACTGTTTCAAGTGTATACACACTACTTGTACATTGTTTGTTGATATAGTCTACTCTCATCCTGAAAAAATTTCAGAAATCACGATAATAACGAGCTAATTACAGCACAAGTTTATAAAAAACAAAGGAGTATCGGGGTTTGTCAGACCTTCTCACGTTTGGATGGCGCGAATGGGTAAGCCTTCCTGATCTGGGAGTGCAACGAATCAAGGCCAAAGTCGATACCGGCGCGCGCACTTCTGCACTGCATGCTTTCAAGATCGAACAATTTGAAGAAAACGGTATACAACAGGTCAAGTTTCATCTACACCCCAACCAACGTGATTCTGATACAGTTCTGGTTTGCGTTGCACCAGTCATCGATCAACGCACAGTGACAGATTCTGGCGGCCATCGCGAAGACCGTTTGGTGATTTCAACCACGCTCAATATCGGCACCCATAGCTGGCCGATAGAAATGACCCTTACCAGTCGTGACGACATGTTGTTCAGAATGTTGCTGGGTAGAAATGCCATTAAGGGCCAGGCGCTGGTAGATTCCTCCAAGTCCTACCTGGTAGGCAAGAGAATTCGCCAAACAAAAAAGACGGCATAAATTTTCTACAGCATTGATGACAGTATAGTGGCAATGCCCAGAAATGACATGAATCCCGCAATATCGGTAATCGTCGTCAATACGATAGAAGAGGATTGTGCCGGGTCCAGTCCAAATCGTTTCAGCAGCATCGGCACAACGGCACCTGAGACACCCGCGATAACCATGGAAATCACCATCGCCAGGCCCATCACCAGTGCCAGGCCAACACTCTGGCTCCAGACATAAACACCGGCGCTACATACCAGCGCCACACCAACTCCATTAATCAGCCCAGCACCGAATTCCTTGCGCATAACCTGAAACCAATGGCGTAGTGAAATCTCCCGCAGTGTCAGTCCTCGCATGGTTACCGCCAACGCCTGGGCACCGGTATTACCGGATTGGCCCGCAGCAATGGGCATTAGCACCGCCAGGGCAGTTACCTGGGCGATCGTGGCTTCAAACATGCTCACTACCGATGCGGCGATGAAAGCTGTAATCAGATTGATCTGCAACCAGGGCAAGCGTTTACGCACCGCAAACAGGAACGGTGAAAGAGCCCGTTCTTCTTTACTCACCCCCACCATGGTCTGCATATCCAGGGCGATATCCTGCTTCAAGGCATCGATCAGACCCAGCCCCTCAAACATTCCGACTACCTGGTAGTCGGCATTAAGCACTGGCAGGAACTCGCTCTTGCTGCTTTCCAGCTTTGCCAGCACTTCATCCCGTGGATCCATATCCAGCAGGAACTGGGTAACCGGCTTCGCCAGTTCCCGCAGGGGGCGGTCGCTGTCGGCGAACAGCAGATCGAATGAGCGAAGTTGCGCCTGTAGCTGCAGATTGTCATTTACCAGATAGACTATTCTGGATCGGGGCAGGTGTCCCAGTTTCATTTGCTGGAGAACAGTCTTCACATCAGCCTTCTCATTCACCACGGCAACCCGTGGATTCATGAGGCGGCCCGCACTCTCCTGGGGGTATTCGAGCAGTGCCAATAGTTCCTTGCGCAAGCCTTCGGGAACGGCTGCAAGCAGCTCCTCTACCTCATCTTCATCATAGCGGCTCAGGATGTTGATACTGGTCCTGACACTCAGGAGCTCAAGTACCGCAGGCAATGCTTCTTCAGGCAGCAGCCTGAACAAGCCTTCTGCGGTGCCTGGATTCAGCTTTTCTATGACGCTGGCGATCACTCCGGCTTTCTGTGGCGCCAGAAGCTTCGCTGCCTCTTGCAGTTTCAGATTTTCCAGAGAACGTGCCGCTTCGACTGGATGACTGCGCAGGAATTCGCGATTGAGACTGAGTATGAGATCCGATGGGCCGGTGGCGGCTGTGGACATGGCTAGTTCCCCTTCTGAGGGTTTTGATCTTTGATGATTTCTTCCACTGAATTGAACAGAGCAAGGTAGGTACTGCCGTAGGCTTCCACCAGGTTCGTAACGGCGTTGTCATCGGATTTTTTCTGCATCGATTGAGTCAGGCGATCATTGGCGACGCGCAGGTCAACATGACGGATAACACCAACAAAATTTTGGTTTCGGTTCACTACGGGCATGATGTCCGCCTCGGCCCAGGATGGATGCTGCCCTGCAGCTGCGATAGTCATGCGTGAAAGCAAAGCGCGATCGTCGCGGTGCACCAGATTGCGAAGACTGTCTTTGCGCTTGCTCCGGGTGAGGTCGGCGTGACTTATGTAACCCTCCAGCAGCCTGTCTCTTGATACCACGAACAAACGGTCACCGTCTGGTTCCTGATCTGCCACCTTGATAAGAGCGCGCGCGGTTTCAATATCGCTATCTATTGGCAGACTAACGGTATTTGGGTTCATCCACGCGCCGACGGAATCTTCCACAAAATTTAGCAACAGCTGGCAGGCGGCGCGGCGCGGCGCTGGTAAATAGCCGAGTATGCTGTTGCGCCGGGACACTGGCAGCGTTCGAAGTACGGCAGCGATAAAACTTGCGTCGGCCGATCCCAACACTTCGCCCACAAGAGCCGCTTTCATGTGACTGCTCATCTTGCTCACGTACGTCGGAACCAACCGTGATACCAGATCCGGCGGTATCGCGGCATGATGTTTTGCAAAGAACGCGGCGCTGGCCTCGGGATCGTGTCGCTCCAGGGTGCGTGCCGCTTCATCGGGATACAAACTGGCAAAGCTGGCAACCAAACTCAGGTCGGCCGCAGTCATGAGGGTTGATCACCTGCTTTGTGCCGAGTAGGCCGGTGCTGGCTGACCTCTTCATTGAACAGGCGTGCCGGAATGATGGCTCTGCCCTCCCCCGTATCCAACACCAGTGCTTGCTGGGTAATTTCCAGCACCTCACCGGAGGTCCCGCCGATGCTAACTGTTTCCCCTATGCGACAGTGTTTGCGAGCGTGTTGCGCGCCGAGCAGATTGGCGACCAGCGTCTTCGAACCAAAACTGAACGCCAGGGACGCGCCAGCGAACAGCACTCCCACGGTCACCACAATGAGACTGCTGAGGAAATCTACATTAAGACCAATCTGTTCGACGCCAATGATGATGGAGCTAAAGATCACGATGATCTGTGAGGCCCGAGCCATCAAGGCGCTTTGTTCTACACCCGCGCGGAGCGAGGCTGTCATGATGGCAGACTTGGTGAGATTACCTACCAGAAAGCCAGCCATAATGATAAGAATGCCCGTTAGCAATCCCGGCAAGTAGTTAACGACATTGTCCATCCAGCGTGAGAACAGCGACCAGCCAAGCACGTTGGCGCTCACTGCCACGAAGAAAAGAATGGTGACCCAGAACACCACTTTCTCGGCAATCAGGATGTAGGAGTTCTTGAGCAATTCTCCGGTGGCGGAGTCGGCGCGGGTGAGGCGATTGAAGATAAAGTCCAATCCCTGCAACAAGCGCCGTGACAGACGGCTCAGGAGGTGGGCGACAAACCAACCCAGCAGCAGAATCGCCACACCTGAAATTAGCTGAGGTAGATAGATGGCGAGTTGGTCAGCGAATTGCTGAAACGAGAGGGCAATGGCTTCTTGCCAGCGTTGAATATCAATCATAAGACTGCTCCGGCCATCACCACAGCACCTGAAATTATTTGAATGGCATCAAATGTGGTGACGGGCTGCCTGGTCAAGATTACTCGGTTTTATTCCAATTAGGGAGTCTCTGTTCCATTATGTTTCATCTGTGGCCTGCAAGCCGTTGAATAGAGGAAAATCAAGCGCTAGCTACAACCAGCGCCACACTATACACTTGGGGGTTAGCGGTTTCCCGGCAAGAGCAAATCGATGGCAGACATTATTTCAATCCTGGGCAATGAAATCCGGCCCGGTGACAGAAAGATACTGGAAATACCCGTTCCCAGCCTATACACCCACACGCAACTTGAAATGCCAGTTCAGGTCATCCGGGGTAAAAAATCAGGGCCAATCATGTTTGTTTCCGCCGCTATTCATGGCGACGAAATCAACGGCGTGGAGATAATTCGCCGCGTCCTGAACCAGCGACTCCTCAGACGGCTGCGCGGTACATTGATTGCGATCCCGGTGGTGAATATTTTCGGCTTCATTAACCAGTCACGATATTTGCCCGACAGGCGCGACCTGAACCGGTCATTTCCCGGTTCAGAAAAAGGCTCACTGGCTTCCCGCCTCGCCAATGTTTTCCTGACTGAAATCGTTTCCAAATGTACCCATGGCATCGACTTGCACACGGCGGCGGTGCATCGGGAAAATTTTCCTCACGTGCGAGCTGTACTCGACGATGACGAAACCAAACGCATGGCTAGAGCATTCGGTTCGCCAGTCATTCTGAATAGCGAGATCATAGATGGCTCTCTTCGAAAGTCAGTTGAAGCGCTGGGAATAAATATCCTGGTATATGAAGCAGGTGAAGCGCTGCGCTTTAACGAGGTCGCCATACGTGCTGGTGTAAAAGGCGTTATTGCCGTCATGCGCGAGCTTGGCATGCTGCCCGCCTCAACCAGCAAGAAGAAGACCACAACAAAACCATTGGCTTCTTCAGTGGCATCGGACAGCATCTGGGTCCGGGCACCGCAGAGCGGCATAGTCAGGCTGATTAAACCTCTAGGGTCACGTGTCACAGAAAACGAGACCCTTGGTCTGATTGCCGATCCCTTCGGGGAACAAGAGCAGCAGGTAGTAGCACCTTATGAAGGCATTGTTATCGGCAAGACCAATTTGCCCCTGGTGAATGAAGGCGAGGCTCTGTTTCATG
The DNA here is from genome assembly GCA_965227635.1 of uncultured Pseudohongiella sp. Classification (GTDB taxonomy): domain Bacteria; phylum Pseudomonadota; class Gammaproteobacteria; order Pseudomonadales; family Pseudohongiellaceae; genus UBA9145. The sequence goes on from OZ245763.1 coordinate 1,005,555, forward strand.
TGGCGAAGATGAAAAAGCCTGCGTCTGCTGAAGTACACATAGAAGAGTTTCAACAGGTACTGGATCCCGCCCAGGACGTGAAGGTCACCGAACCGCCGGTGAATTGATGGGAATTCAGCGCAGATCAACCAGCAAGCCACTCACGTCAACGACCATTGTTGCTACCCTGCTGTTGCTATTGCCCCTGGCAGCTTCTGCGCAGGATTCAGACCCCTATTTGTATATCCTCGGTGTAGTGCAGGACGCCGGCTACCCGCAGGCGGGATGCTATGCACCCCACTGCCTGCCGGCCTGGGAAGATTCAACGCTGAGACGCGGAGCGACCTCCGTGGCTGTGGTCGATCCTGCCAATGGGCGTAATTACCTCTTCGAAGCCACGCCCAATCTACCAGAGCAGCTCTTCAACCTGCGACAGCAGGCGGACTACCCGTTGGCTGGCGTATTTCTCACCCATGCTCATATTGGCCACTATGCCGGTCTCATGTATTTCGGTCGTGAAGCCATGGGCGCCAGCGGCATTCCAGTCTATGCCATGCCACGCATGACGGCGTTCCTCAGCAGCAATGGTCCCTGGGATCAGCTCGTCAGATTGAACAATATCCAACTGTTTCCCATTTCGGAGCAACGACCGATGAATGCTGGAGACATACGGGTTTCGCCCTTCCTCGTACCACACCGGGATGAGTATTCCGAAACCGTGGGCTACCACATCCAGGGACCGAACCGTTCCGCACTGTTCATTCCAGATATCAACAAATGGTCAGATTGGGACGTGGACATAAGACAGTTGGTGCTGGAAGTGGACTATGCCTTACTGGATGCCACTTTCTATGCCGATGGCGAACTGGGCAACAGGGACATGTCACAGATTCCTCACCCGTTCGTTACCGAGACCATGGAATTGTTCCAGGGATTTACGCAGAACCAGCGCCGGAAAGTGTGGTTCATCCACTTCAATCACACCAACCCCTTGCTGGACGCAGACAGCGAAGCCAGTCGCTTCGTGACTGGGGAGAACTTCAATATCGCCCGGGAAGGGATACGCCTTCCCCTGTAGTCGGCTTCGGCTAATCCCACACAATTATTGGGGCCAAGAAATAAATCACGCGCCTGTGCGAATAGTTCCAAAAAAACTGTAAAGCTTTCCTATACTGGTAGTCCAAATTCCTGCTTTGAAGCGCCGACGGATGGACACCAATAGTCTTTACAAACTCGCTGTAGAACTCGCACCTACCGGCATTATGGCCCTGAAGCAGGATGGCTCGATCCTGTTGGCCAACGAAAAATTGAGTTCCATGCTGGGCTATGAGCAGGATGAGTTGCTAGGTAAGCAGTTTGAAACCCTTATTCCTGAGCGCTTGCTGACCAAATACCCAAATTACCGCCAGGGCTTGTTCGAACAGGCTACTTCCCGCTCCATGGGAAGCGGCAACGACCACTACGTCTCCCAGAAAGACGGCACAGAAATCCCGGTCGAGATAGGCCTCAACCCGGTGCAGAATGACGGACAGCTTGTCGTCATTGTCACGGTAGTGGACATCAGCGCCCGCAAACGAGCCGACGCCCGGTTCGAAGCAGCCGTAGAGTCCGCACCTTCGGGAATGTTGATGACTAACGCCGAAGGCACGATCGTGCTGGTCAACAAGGAGGTGGAATCCCTGTTTGGGTATGATCGACTCGAGCTCATCGGCGAGAAAATCGAAATTCTGATACCTGACCGCTATCACAGCCGGCACCCTCAACTCCGGGAATCATTTTTTACGACCCCTCTCTCCAGACCCATGGGCTCCGGCCGGGATCTGCATGGCGTGCACAAGGACGGAAATGAATTTCCTGTCGAGATCGGCCTGAATCCCATACAAACAGATGAAGGGGCCGGTGTACTGCTATCCATTATCGATATTTCCCAGCGCAGGGAATCGGAGAACCGCGTCCGCCATTCCCAGAAGATGGAGGCGCTCGGCACCCTGGCTGGAGGAATCGCTCATGACTTCAACAACCTACTGGGCAGCGTACTTGGTTACGCGGAACTCGCCATGGAAAGCATGCCCCAGGACATGGCCGCACGCTGGGATCTGCAGCAGATAATTGCCAGCGCCGATCGTGGCAAGAAACTGGTGGAGCAGATACTGGACTTCAGCCGTCAGCGCGCCACGAAGACAGAATCGCTGGACCTGAAAAAGTTAAGTGCTGATGCCCTCGTACTCATTCGAGCGGTGATTCCCAGCACCGTCAAAATTCATGAGAACTTCGACTCGGATACTCCTCATATCCTGGCGGATGCAACGCAGTATCATCAGATCCTGTTAAACCTGGCTACCAATGCCAGCCACGCCATGCCGGACGGTGGCCTGCTGGAGATCGAGCTAAACTCATGGCTGAACGATGACGATCAACAACTCAGCGGACCCACCGCCAATCTCTCTCCGGGGCTATACGCCCGGCTCAGTGTTAGAGACTGCGGGGCAGGAATGGATGAAGAGACTCAGTCTCGAGTATTCGAACCCTTCTATACAACCAAGGGTCCTGACCAGGGCACAGGTCTGGGACTGTCGATAATTCATGGAATCGTGGTGAGCCTCGGTGGCGTAATCGATATCGACAGTAAACCGGGCGAGGGTACGGAAGTCAGCATTTACTTCCCTGCCAATCCCCATAAAGTTGAAGAGCAGTATCCAGATTCATTGGAAGATGAGGTGAGCAAGCCCCATGTGCTGGTTGTCGATGATGAAGCCGTCATGGCCGATATCATGACCCGGCAGCTCAGCTCAATGGGCTTCAAGGTCTCCGCCTTTCAATCCAGCCAGGAAGCGTTGACGGCGTTTCGCAACAAGCCGGATTCCTTCAGCCTCGTAGTCACTGACAATACCATGCCGGGCATGACCGGCCTGGAAATGTCGAGACAACTGAAAGCGGTGCGGGGAGACGTACCCATCGTCATGGTATCTGGCACCACAAACTTCTTTGACGACGACGAAGTCATGCGTTCAGGAATCGATCGTATCCTGACGAAGCCGTTTAAGCTGGAAGAGCTTAGAAAAACAACCACCGACCTCGTCTCGCCAGCCAACCATCCAGCCTCGGGTCACTCCATTCAATAGCAAGACTAGCCTTGCTGTGCCACCAGGCGCCCAGACTGGTAGTCCGCAATCGCCCGCTGAATCTCTTCAACTGAATTCATCACGAAAGGCCCATAGTGCACGATCGGTTCGCCGATAGGCTTGCCACTAATGACCAGCAGACGCGTGCCCGACCCGGCATCGACCTGAAGGGTTCCGGTATGAGAGAGCCGCCCCAGCATTCCTGCGCGTAGCGGGTAATCTGTGCCGGCTATACGCAGCTCACCTTCGTAGACATAGACGAGTGTGTTGTGGCCATCAGGAATGTCGACGTGCAACGACTGTTCGCTGGCTACCGAGATGTCCAGATAACCAGGTTCTGTACTCAGGCCGCGCACCTTGCCAGCAACCAGAGTTCCATTTACCGAAAGTTCACCGGCAATGGATTTTACCGATACATCACCCATCTCGTAGGACGGAATGTCCGCAGCGCTTATGTCATTGTATGCAGCCGGGGTCATCTTCTCACTGGCAGGCAGATTCACCCAGAGCTGAAACCCCCGCATGCGCCCTTCTTCCTGTTGCGGCATCTCTGAATGTATGACACCTGACCCGGCCTTCATCCATTGCACGTCTCCAGGGCCCAGTTTACCCACGTTTTCCATGTGGTCTCGGTGCTCCATATAGCCTTCCAGCATATAGGTGACCGTCTCAAAACCGCGATGGGGGTGGGAAGGGAAACCGCCAATGTAATCGGCAGCCTCGTCAGATCCAAACTCATCCAGCATAAGAAAAGGATCGAAGCGGTCGAGATCATTGCCTCCGAAAACGCGCTTCAATTTGACCCCATCCCCATCGCTGGCGGACTGGGCCTGTAAGACTTCTTGCAGGGTACGGTATTCTTGGGACATGTGTTCTCCTCCAGCAGGTCGGGCTGAATATAAGGGCTTTCGGAGAAATTTAAAGGTTTTTGGCGGGCTGGTGGCTAATCGACCATGCCGGACTCGAAATCACGGGTCCACTGCACAGCATCGCTGTAACAATGGGCAAGCACGGCGTCTGACAGTCGCAAATCATCACACAGTTCAGCAACCTGCTTCCAACTTCCGTTTTCGTAAGCTAGAACCAATCGCAACACTTTGCCGAGAGTACCCTCGCCACTCAGCAGCGCGGATTTGATGGAAGCATCTACCGGCAAGTTAGCGAAGATATTAGACAAGGTGTCGTTCATTACAGCGTCGATCAATGAGAATAAGCCGCAAAGGAAGGCTTTACCGGCGTTCTCTTCCCTGCCCAGGTTGCGCATAAGGAGTTCGGCATGCCGCGCTCGCACGGAAGCCAGCGATAACAGCGCGGCAGGCTTCTCGTCACCAATCGCGGCCATGGCCATGAGGCAGATGAACTTGCGCAACTCCTTTTCACCGAGGTAAGTGAGTGCATGATCGAGCGATTTGATTTCGGTTCTTACCCCGATCAACGGACAATTGATGAATTTCAGCAGCTTGAAGGTGATGCCAACGTCTCTGGAGATCATTTCACTGATCCCATCGAATTCCATGGGGTGCTTGCTGGTTTCCGCCATCAGCTGCACCATGCTCATGCGATCGCTTGGGATGGTTCGATTCTGCATGATTTCAGGCTTCGAAAAGAAATAGCCCTGGAAGTAGTCAAACCCCAGCTGTTTGCAGAATTCAAACTGCTCGTGGGTTTCAACCCGTTCTGCCACCAACTCGACATCATCTGTTCTGATGGATTTTACTTTTTCGGCCAATGAATCCAGATCCATCCCTTCGATATCGACCTTGATGATGTCTACGAGTTTGCTTAGCTCACTCCACTTGCTACTGAAGTCGAAGTCATCCAATGCCAGGCGATAGCCCTGGGCTTTTAGCTGTGTGCAGGCGGCAACGATGTCTTCGGAAGGGTTCACCGATTCCAGAATTTCAACTACGATCTTTTCCTTGTTGAAATATTCGGGGAACTTGTCCAGCAGGGATTGTTCTGTGAAATTTATGAAGGCCCTGTGTTCACCGACCAGTTTTTCAATGCCCAGGTCAAGCTGGGCATCCGTAATTAGTCGGGATGTCGCTTCGTCCGGGTTCATGTCCGGAAAGGAATTGGCCATTCCATTACGAAACAGCAGCTCATAGCCGACGGTACCGCAATCCTTGGAGACAATCGTCTGCCGTGCGACGTATACCGTGTCGTTTGTCGAATTTTGAGTCAAAGTAGAATCCTGCACACGAAGGCTGGCGCCTCGCGACTTTCCGTCCCTGAATTGTGATCTGTTAAAAGTATAAGCCAGATATTCAGCGGCGTTATTCCATTTAGGCATCACCGCGCCTCGTTCAGCTTCTATTCATTCGGGTAGAGTACAGTCAGACTCGAGGAACAATATCTATTGAGTGCGGGAAGCGTAAATAACAGCACAAAACCTGGCCCAGGCGTGCTGGATTAATTTTCAAAAAACAGGTGATTACAATGAAGAATCTAATCATTGCCCTTTCTCTCGGCGCCACTGTCCTCATAAACCAGTCAGCCTTCGCCGACGGCAGATACCACTCCAGAGGTTTCGACCGCTGGGGACAGCCCTCCTACTACCGAAGCGGTTTCGGGGGACACTACTACAGCGGCCGCAATCACTTCCGTGCCTCCAATCGCTTCTACGGCCGCTATTACGACAATTTCGGCCCCTATCGCCGGGGTAATTTCGTCAGTATTTCCTACGGCCGGGGACCCTGGGCCTATGGTGGTTACTATGGGCGAGGCTATCGTCGCTATGATGCCGGCGACTTCCTCGGCGGGTTGGTCGTGGGTTCATTGCTAAGCAGTTCCTACCAATCAAGCCGCGACTACGAACGGGTTGTGTATCGCAGCACACCGGTCACCCGGACCCGGGAAGTCGTGGTGAGTCGACGCGCTGCTGCGCCATCGCCGGGCACTGGTCGCAAACTGCTCAGGGACCTGAACGGGAACTGCTATGAAATCTCTCGCAATAGTGCGGGCGATGAAGTGAGAGCGGAAATTGACCCTGCAATGTGCGAATTTTGATGTACGGTCTTCTGTTCTTTTACCCGCGTTTCTAATGGCAATTCATTCTAGGTTTTCACCAATACTAGTGAAATCACCAGATATACTTCCTTGTATAAAGTACAACTAGTAAGTTCAGGGGTATCAAGGATGAAGATATGCGAGTTGATGTCGCGTGCCAAAACTCACTTTAAACCAGGAGACAAACTTAAATCTGTCATCAAGTCGATGACACTGGAGCAACATTCCTGCGGCATAATCTGCGAGAATGGCAAGCCAGTCGGCATCGTGACCGAAAGAGACTTCGTAAGGTTCATCGATAGAACTGAAGATCTCAGCAGCGTAGATCAGCTCACCGTGGGTGACGTCATGACTCGCAACCCCATCTGTGTCACGGGCAACACTGAAATTTCCGCAGCACTCGACCTTGCACGATCCCACAGCCTCCGACACTTGCCGGTAGTGCGAGAGTGTGGAGAGTTCTGCGGAGTTGTCACGCTTACCGATTTAATCAAGGCACTGTCCACCATGCATAGCAGGAATGTTGGGCTGCGTGATGAGAATTCGAAGCTAAGGGTTCTAGCCATCGAAGACCCTCTCACTGGATTACCCAATCGGCGCGCCATGGAAGTGGACATTGCCCATACCTCTGCAGTCGCCGCCCGGGAAGGTCGCGCTTACGCGTTAGCTCTACTCGACATCGATTGTTTCAAGAAATACAACGATAACTATGGTCACCCTGCGGGAGACATTGTTCTCAGACAGGTAGCGGATACCCTCGATCAAAGCAGGCGAAGTGCAGACAAGCTGTATCGCTATGGTGGTGAGGAGTTCCTTTTATTGATGCCTTTCACCAATGAGGAAGGTTCTCTTATCGCCACCAGCCGGATGCTGGAGAACATAAGGGCAAAGGCCATCCCGCACGCCTATAGCCCCTGCGGCATTGTCACGGTGAGCATTGGCCTGGCAATCAGTAACCATCCTGCTTCATGGGAGGAGCTACTGGAAACTGCAGACAGTGCCCTGTACCGGGCAAAGGAATCTGGTCGGAACCGGCTGCATGCAAATTTCGATACAGAGCTGAATTCCAATATGAGTCTGCCCGGCGCCAAGGTACTCGAGTTTACCGGTACGAGGCCCAACTAGTACGAGGTAGTGGAGGTCAGCAGTAGCACAGAAACTATCCGCGATATAACCAGGGCACGATAGAGGAAGAATAAACTTCTATACTTGATTTCAGGGAACGGAACACACATCCCGCACAGTTTGACTCTGCAAGTCGAACACATCCGAGGCAAGATCAATGAAGATCAAGGAAATCATGTCGCCGGTGCAAATCTTCCACGAACCCAAGGACTCACTTGGAGACGTGGTTCGCGCGATGGCAGACCGGCGTCATTCCTGTGGGCTGGTGTGCGAAATGGACGCACCGATAGGCATTATCACCGAAAGAGACATCGTCCGCCTGATCGCCGCCAGCGGCAATGCTGCAGACTGGTTTCGACAGAAGATCCGCGATGTCATGGTTAGCAAACCCGTCTGCGTCTCCGTGGATACCGAACTCGAAGCAGCGCTGGACCTGGCGCGTAGCCGCAGCATTCGACACCTTCCTGTTGTCGATGGCACGCAACGTCTGGTCGGCGTCGTGACATTCAGCGATATGTTGAAGGCCTACACGACTCTCCTCGCCCACAGTCATCAGAAAACGGACGACCAGCAAAAACTGAACGTGTTGGCCATCGAAGACCCTCTCACAAGACTGCCTAATCGGCGCGCCATGGAAATCGACTTGCGGCATGCCACAGCGATAGCGCAACGCCGGTCTGAGACCTATTCCATCGCGCTAATGGAAGTCGATCACTTCGAGAAGTACAGTGAGCATTACGGTCATGAAGAGGCTGATCAAACGTTGAAACAAGTGGCCACTCAGTTGAATTCACACAAGCGGGAATCTGACAAGCTATTCCGTGTGTCTGGCCAGCAGTTCCTGTTGTTGATGCCGTTTACGCCACTGGAGGGTGCCATGATCGGCGCCCGCCGACTGGGGAAAATGATATATGATTGCGGTATAGCGCATCCTGCCAGCCCATTGCATGTTGTCAGCGTGAGCATCGGCGTCTCTGCCTGCTTGCTGAACGAGCCGTGGGAAGCAGTCATGGAGCGTGCCGATGATGCCATGAACGATGCAATGGCGTTCGATGGCAACGCGGTGCGCTTGCGAGAAGCGCCACCAGATGCGGATTTCTGGGATTTAAGCGACAATAGCGAGGCGCCAAGACCAAGTCCGGTATAGTCAACAAGGAGAAACTAAAGCACATGGGTAGATTGAGATTCCTGCTCCCCTTTCTACTGGTTCTTACTCATTGCACTACCTCCCCCCTCGACCGCCGCCAGGTCGTGCTCTACTCAGATTCTGAGATGGCACGCCAGGGTGAGCAAGCATACCGCCAGATGCAATCTGAATTGCCGACTACGCCCAACAGCAGTGAATCGGTGTATGTGCAGTGCGTCGCCGATTACATTATCGAAGCGCTGGAAGAGCCCATGCGCAGTAGCCTGAACTGGGAAGTCACGGTTTTTGACAACGAGCAGGCCAATGCCTTTGCCCTGCCTGGCGGCAAGATTGGTGTCTATAACGGCTTACTGGATGTAGCGTTCAACCAGCACCAACTAGCGGCGGTCATGGCACACGAAGTCGGACACGTACTGGCGAACCACAGTAATGAGAGAGCCAGTCAGTCCACTCTCCGTAGTGTCGGACTCACAGCGGCAAGAGTGTTGGGTGCATCTGACGCCACAATCGAGGCTATCGACTACGGCACGAATCTGGGCATCTTCCTGCCGTTTAATCGAACCCAGGAAAGTGAAGCTGATAGCATCGGGATCTTGCTGATGGCTGAAGCCGGTTTCGATCCTGAACAGAGTATTGCTCTCTGGGAGAATATGGCCGCCCAGGGCGGAGCGCGTCCTCCGGAACTGCTCTCAACACACCCTTCGCCGGATTCCCGCATGGACGAGCTGCGTAGCCGCTTGCCCGAAGCCAGGCAAATCCGGGCAGCGGCGCTGGACAGGGGCATGGTGCCGGATTGCGTACCGGGAGTGATTAACTAGTTTCGCTACGAACACTTCAGGTTCTCGGTTAGCAACTACGTCTTTTGGGTTTCGAGAATGTTCCCGGGCACTTCGACACCACGCTCGGGGTCTTATGCTCAGTTTGCCTCAGCCGCTTTCACCTCTGGCTTTATTCTTTCTCGAATTGTGGCCACTGGGCATCTGCCTGCTCGATAAACTCCAGCATATTGTCCCGCCAGCGCCGGTTGATGCGGCGGCTATAGTTCAGATAGAGCTTCCCCTCGTGGATGGTCCATAGATCGGGTTCCGCGCTAGCGGTGTCGCCGTTGGCAACAGCATAGGCACAATAGCCACCATACTGTGGTGCGTATTTTTCCGGGTCGGCGGCGAACAACTCGAGGTGCTCTTGAGAGGAAAATTTCCAGGTGGCGCCCATATAGTCATAGGTGTAGTCATCGGAGCCTTTTACCGGCTCACCCTTCGTGAAGTAGGCGACTGTGTCGTAACCACTCACCGCTTCGTTGCTGAACAGGCTCGTGTAAATTGCGTCGACGGCTGCACTCGCCAAGGAACTGTAGGCCAGCGTAACTGCAATAAAGAAAGTGTAGAAAGTGCGTTTCATGTTTTTCCCCTGAATCGTTTGTTCGTGTATCAGTGTGCGACAGCTGCTGTGGTTGCTGCTTTAGTCGTGAGCGCGAGGTCATGGCGACGAATCCAGGCAATGACCAGTGAGAACAACCAGACCAGCACAGCCATTGCAAATAGCTGGCCACCGTCCCGGTCTCCAGCTTCATTTATCACCACACTCACGCCCAGAGGCGTAAACAGATGAAAGAAAATGGCACCTGAGATGACCGCAAAGGCGATAGCCGCACCGAGGAGTTGAGTCTTACGCATCAACAGCAAGTTGGAAGCGATCAGTTCTACCGTGCCGACCGTGTAACCTCCGTAAGCGGCAAAACCGGCAGCGGCGAATTCCAGAAAGCCAATGCCTGCCATCCAGTCACCGATGGTTCCAAAGATGTGCTGCGTCTCAAACGAGTTGGAGAACTTGAAGAACAAGGATTGCACGAACACGAATGCGATAAACACCGCCAGCCCCCAGGGCAGATAGTGCATAACCTTGTCACGGGTGATTCTGGATTGGTTCATTTCAAACTCCTGAATATCAGTCTTGGCTAAATGACCTGCAAGCGTTCAGATAATTTCAGGGCGCTGGAAATCAACAATCGGTGTTTCGAAAAAACTTTCAGCAGGAGGAAAATTTTTTCCACAGCATAAAGTTGAAAGAGATACGCGGCTACACGAGAACGGTGCAATCAGGGTAGGCGAAGCTGGAAAATGAACAGCAAGGATGAGGAGAGAGAAATTATCCGCAGCTTCGGGATTCAATGAGGAAGAGAGTGCGGTAGCCAAAAAAATGGGGCTGCCCTAATCTAAGCGGCAACCCCATCCCTGCTTGAGAACTACCCGACCCTTCTAGCCGACTACGTGCGAATAGTGGCTGTCTGCGTCATGGGTCTATAAGACCACAGAGGCAGACGCTGCTTTTTGATCTACATCAAGTGGGATACATCTGCCGGATCACCGATGAAAAAAGGTATCGCGGCTGACCTGATTTATTATAGGAAAGCGATTGCTTTACTATTTTTCCTTCGCGCTAAACCACGGCCCAAGAAGTCTCGAAATTTCGGTGGGGCCAGGATTAAGTAGCCCGGAAAAATGGGTGTCCTCCAAATTCTCCCTAAATTTCCCCTGAGAATTTCCCTCTAAATTTCCTGGTATTTGCGGGCCCAGATAAATGGGTGTCCTCCAAATTTACTCCAAATTTAGTCGTGAATTTAAAGTGGGTGTCCTTTAATTTTTCAGGCGTTGGGGGATTTGTGTCACTGCTTGTGCTTCACTATATATAGTGGTAATGTTGTCCTCGCAACACAGCATAGTGATCTAATGTCGTATTGCGTTAGTCTGGGCGCCACCCCTCCACACCTCTTGAATGGAGCCCAGACCCTCCTTGAGATCCCCGCCCCTGTCCGGTTCGCGTGTCCGGGCAGAGGGCCGGGGCCCTCATCTTCTTGCCCCTTGCCACGATAACCCTGAAGAGAATTGCCAGTCCCCGGAAATTGGTCCGTGCAGGCTGCTGAAGACATGTTCCTGAAGCGGAACAATAGTCGAGCAATAGACGAGTAGAATCAGCTTCGTGACCGACTCCAGCCCAGAAATTACCCAACGCGCCTGCCTCAACTGCGGGACAAGCATGCAAGGCAGCTTCTGCGCTCGCTGTGGCCAGATGGAGCGGGAAGCCCGTCGTCCAGTGCTGTATTTCCTCAAAGAGCTGTTTCGGGTGTTATTCGAACTGGATGGCCGCGCCTACCGGACTCTTTTCTACTTACTTACCAAACCCGGCTTCCTGACCCGAGAGTATTTCGATGGCCGCCGCCAGCGTTACACGCCACCCCTACGCCTGTTTCTGGTCATCAGCATTAGCCTGTTCCTGCTTATCTCGGTGACCAGCACGCTGAATTCCATGGCCACAGCTATCAATAACGATGCAGAACCCGCACAGCAGGTGGTGTTTGGCGCCGAAGGCGAGGATGGTGAAGCCAGCATCGAAGATTTCAGGGAGCTAATAGACGGTATTGCGCAGATCGTATTGCCTTTCCTGTCGGAGCAGGCCAACCAGAATCTGCAGGCCAACCTGTCAGCCCAGGTTGAAGCAAACCTGACGGAGATTCTCGAAGATCCCCAGGACTTCTTTGTGAACTCCCTGGAATACATCACCTTCTTCATGCTGCTGATGATGCCTATCCTGGCATTGATCCAGAAAATCCTCTGGGTCTTCACCGGGCACTACTATGTGGAGCACCTGGTGCTCACCGTGCACAACCAGAGTTTCCTGTTCCTGATGATGCTGCTGAACTTTATAAGCGGCGCCCCTGACCGGCTCGGTTTCTCCACTTTATCGGCGGTGGTGGACTTCATTTCTCTGCTGGCCGTCATCTGGATGCTCGTCTACCTGCTCATCAGCCTCAAGGTGTATTTCCAGCGTGGATGGTTTTTAACCACCCTGTTGTTCGGGATCACGACTGTTATCTACTCGGCCGTACTGGCAGTGGGGATTCTGGTATTCGGTATCCTGCTGGTCATTTTCGCTTGAGGCCAGACGTGGCAAGGGTTTAGCCGCAAATTGCCTTGGCCCACCGCGCGTCATATCATCCTTGCATCCTGCTGCCGGCGCTTGTGCAGTCAACGCTGCCATCGCGGTCAGATCACAACAATAAAAGACTAAAAATAAAAGAAGGAAACCCACCATGATTGTTTACGGAGTAGCCCTGCTCTCGGTGTGCCTGATTATTGGCATGGTAGTCGGCGAAACCCTCGGCGTACTGCTCGGTGTCGATGCCAATGTGGGTGGTGTAGGTATTGCCATGCTGTTGCTGGTAGTCGCCAGTAACTCCGACCGCTTCAAATCCCTGACAGAGGATGCCGCCGGGTCGGGCATCAAATTCTGGTCCGCCATGTACATCCCCATCGTGGTTGCCATGGCAGCACGGCAGAACGTGGCGGCAGCGGTTGATGGGGGGGTGCTGGCACTGCTTGCCGGCGTTGCCGCAGTGGCTGTGAGTTTCGCACTGGTGCCTGTGCTCAGCAAAATGGGTAAGGCCCCTATAGTGAAGAGCGAGGAGATATAGCGATGGAAATCATCGAAAGCGTCTTCGTTCGCAACAGCCTCATCGTCGCCTTCGCCGCTGTGGGCGTGGTGATGTGGGTATCCTATTTCCTCGCCGACAAGCTGACTAGCGGCCGTATACACGGTTCCGCCATCGCCATCGCACTTGGCTTGCTGGCGGCGTACTTCGGTGGCGTAGCAACTGGCGGCAATACCGGGGTAGCCGATGTTGCCCTGCTGGGCGGTATTGGCTTGATGGGCGGCGGCATGATGCGCGACTTCGCCATCGTCGCCACCGCATTTGGTGTGCACCTCAGTGAATTAAAGAAAGCCGGGATGGCGGGTGTTATTTCAATCTTCGCTGGCGTTATCGTGTCTTTCGTTGTGGGAGCGGCTATCGCGGTGATGTTTGGCTACACTGATGCGGCGGAAATAACCACCATCGGCGCCGGTGCCGTCACCTATATCGTTGGTCCGGTCACCGGAGAGGCTATCGGTGCCAGCAATGAAGTCATTACTCTCAGCGTGGCCGCCGGGCTGGTTAAGTCCATTCTGGTAATGATCGGCACACCTCTGGTGGCCAAACTGATCGGCCTGGATAATCCCCAATCCGCCATGGTGTTTGGCGGGCTCATGGGTACTACCAGTGGCGTTGCCGCTGGATTAGCCGCAACTGACCCCAAACTGGTTCCCTACGGTGCAATGACTGCCACTTTTTACACTGGCGTAGGTTGTCTGTTAGGACCATCAATACTGTTCTTCATCGTCAGTGCCATGTTTTGAACGCTGGACTTTGAGTAACTGGAGCCTGACCCGAAATACAATCTGGAATTTTTTATGAGCGCAGAATCTTTTCCCCATCTCCGCAACGATAACCCCAAGACCGCACTGGTCGAAGGCGATCAGCAATACAGCTATGGCGAAGTAAACTCTCGCATCGATCGCTTCGCCACAGGCTTGCTTAACGGAAAGGCGGACCTTGAAGAAGAGCGCATTGCCTTCTTCATTCCTGCGTCACTCGACTATGTCACGGTGATGCATGGAGTCTGGCGCGCCGGCGGTATCGCAGTGCCCTTAAACGTGGCATCTGCGGTGGCTGAACTGGATCACTACCTGACCTGCGCCAGTGTTACCCGCATGATCGCCAATGGAAAATATCAGGAATCGCTGCGTGAACTCTGTGCTTCATTGAACATCGAATTGGTTTCGGTAGAAGATGTCATGGCTGAAAGCGCTGGTGCGCTTCCCGCTATCGAAGACAGTCGTCGCGCCATGATGCTGTTCACCAGCGGAACCACAAACAAGCCCAAGGGTGTAGTCAGCACCCACAAGACCATCAAAGCCCAGATAACCACGCTCATCGACGCCTGGGAATGGTCGGAGGACGATGTCATTCCCCTGTTCCTCCCGCTGCACCATATTCACGGCATTATCAATATCCTGAGCTGTGGCCTTTGGGCCGGTGCCACAGTAGACCTCTTCGCCAAGTTTGACATTCCACGCATCACAGAAAATGTGATAGATGGCACCTATAATGTATTCATGGCTGTGCCCACCATCTATGTCAAACTAATCCAGTACTTCGATACCATTGATGATGTGCAGGTAGACAAGATCTGCGATGGCTTTCGGGATATGCGCCTGAACATCTCGGGTTCAGCCGCCTGCCCGGTGAAACTGTTCAAGCAATGGCAAAAGCTTACCGGCCAGGTTCTGTTGGAACGCTACGGCATGACGGAAATCGGCATGGGCATTTCCAATCCCTACAATGGTGAACGCCGTGCCGGCTGTGTTGGCCAACCTCTACCGGGAGTTGAATGCCAGCTATTCGACGAATATGACAATCCCATCAAGGAGGAAGCGCTACCCGGCGAGATTCGCATCAAGGGTGACAACGTATTCCTCGAATACTGGGACAATCCCAAGGCGACAGCGGAGTCATTCAAGGATGGCTGGTTTTGCACCGGCGACGTGGCAGTAGTCGAAGACGGCTACTATCGCATTATGGGGCGCTCTTCCGTGGACATCATCAAGTCCGGTGGCTACAAGCTCTCTGCACTTGAAATCGAGGGCGTGCTGTTGACTCACGAAGCCATTGCCGAGGTCGCAGTCATCGGTGTGGCGGACGATACCTGGGGTGAGGCAGTGACCGCCGTGATCGGCCTCAAGGATGGCGCTACCCTGACTTATGAAGAACTGAAAACCTGGTGCAATGACAAGATGTCATCCTACAAGATTCCCAAGGCCATCAAGATAGTCGACGCATTACCCCGCAATGCCATGGGCAAGGTCACCAAGCCAGCGTTAAAGGAACTGCTCTAGGCCGCTGCCATCGGATTTAGAGCAGGAATGCTGTACATCGCGCCCAGCGCCGTTAGAAGCGGGGCGCGCTTGAGGGTATAATGTGCCCTGCATTCAAACCCCGTTACATAGTGAGCCATCTTGAAAATCGAGTTTCTGGGCAAGACCCTTTCAGGCCCTTTCACTGTTCCCTCCGGTATCGTTACCTGCTCAGCCAACATCATCCAGCGTGTCTTCGACACCATGCCGGAAGTGGGCGTACTTACCACCAAGAGTATCGGCCCTGAGCCGAGATTGGGATATCGGGAACCCGTACTCACGCAATTCAAGCCCGGCAGTTTCGGTAACGCCGTTGGTCTTACCAATCCCGGCGCCGAGCGCTCGGCAGAGATGTTGTCGAAGCTGAAAATTCCTGAAGACCGCTTCCTGCTGATTTCAATTTTTGGCGGCAGCGTACAGGAATATGTAGAAGTGGCCAGGAAACTCGCACCCTACGGCGATGGCCTGGAACTCAACCTGTCCTGCCCCCACGCCAAGGGTTACGGTATGGCCATGGGCCAGGACCCTCAGCTCGTGCAGGAAATCGTGGCCGCAGTTAAAGCCGCCGTGGATATTCCAGTCGTCGCCAAACTCACCCCGAATGTAGAAAGCGTCGCCGACATAGCTCGCGCCGCCGTCGCTGGCGGAGCCGATGGACTCTGCGCCATTAACACCATGGGCCCTGAGCGCTATGACGCCCATGGTCACCCAATCCTAACCAATGAAGTAGGCGGCGTATCGGGTAAGGCTATCCTTAATCGGGCTCTGCAAGTGGTACAGGAAATCGATGATGCTGTGGACTGCCCAATCATCGCCTGCGGTGGTATCAGCAGCGCAACCGAGGTAAAGGCATTTCAACAGGCAGGCGCGAGCATTATTGGCGTCGGCTCAGCGCTCATCGGCATGAACACAAATGAGATTGCCGACTACTTTCGAACCCTGAGCGCGGATATTGAATCGGACAGCGACAAGGCTGAGTCCCTGGTGCGCTACGACATCGATATGAGTTTTCGTCCAGTGACCCTGGTTTCCAATGAGCGTGTTACCGACGATATCTGCATTCTAACCTTTAAAGAAAAATTGGATATACAAGCCGGGCAGTTTATTTTCCTGTGGATTCCTGGCCTGGGCGAGAAGCCATTCTCTGCACTAACCGATGATCCGTTTCGACTGGCGATCATCAATTTGGGTCAGTTCACCAACGAGCTAATGGACATTCAACCGGGCATCGAGGCCTACGTGCGCGGCCCCCATGGCAACGCGGTGCAGCCGCCACCCGGCGCGAAGATCATGGCAGTTGCTGGCGGTACGGGACTGGCGGCGGTCTATCAGTTGGCGCGTGATTTTGGCAACACAGAAATATTCTTCGGTGCACGCTCGAAAGACCGTCTGTATTTCGAGGCAGAAAGCGCCAAGGTCAGTGACCTGCATGTGGCAACGGACGACGGCAGTGCAGGCTATCACGGGCTGGTTACGGAGCTGTTGGCCGAACGCCTGAAAGAGATGACCGAAGAAGAGCTGGCGCAGGTCGTCTTCTACAATTGCGGCCCGGCACCCATGGTGCGAGCCGCAGAAGCTTTACAACGAAACTACTGCCCAGCAGAGCGCATCTTCAATTCAATCGACTACTGGACCAAGTGTGGTGTCGGTATCTGTGGTGCGTGTGATGCACCGGATGGCAGAAGGTTGTGTGTTGACGGGCCATTCCTTGATGCCGCAGACACCGATAAAGCGTTGCTGTCCAAAGCGGGTTAGCTAAACAACTCACCAGCCAGGCTTAACTGCCGCGACCATAAAGATCACCGCCAGGGTAACCAGAGACGCCACCAGGTAGGCGATGCGTTGCTGTTTGGTCTTGCCCCGCTTTAATGCCATTGTCCCCAGCACAATGTACAGCACCAGCAAGACCACCTTGAACGTCACCCACCCCACAACGATGGGATACTGGCGTGACATCACTACCAGCACGATCGCACTGAGCAGCAAGAACGTATCGATGATGTGGGGAAGAATTCGCACAGGTTTGCGCTGCAACAGATTTGATTCGGTGACCATCCAGTAGCCCCTGAGGGCGAATCCCAGTGTGGTGAGCATGGCGCAGGTCATGTGAACTATTTTGATAATCAGGTAAGTATTCATTCCGGGTCGTCTTCTGTCTCAGTAACGGCAGCAGGGTGAGTTTTGCTTGTCTCGACAAGCTATGGGGCTTGAATTAGCATCGAGTGCCAATCAAACAATAATAGCGACAATGATAACAGGAGAAGCCAGGGAGATGCCCCATGAAAACTCCTCTTGATACTGCCCTCGAAAACACACTGCCGCGTCGCCAGTTTCTGCGCAGTACATTCGGTCTTGCCATGGCGGGCCTTGCTGTCCCCGCCTCCTTTGCCCAGGACCTCGCCCCCTATCAGGACCGCGACTGGAGCGGCAACACACCGCTGCACTACCCAGACCCCGACCTGATCGCACTGGATAACCGCTTTCGGCGCTACATGCTGTTCAACACGCCGATAAGGCGCCACCATGTTGGGACTCTCTGGGCGGAAGGTCCGGCCTGGAACGGCGTCGGCCGTTACCTTGTGTGGAGCGATATTCCCGGCAACCAGCAGCTACGCTGGATCGAAGACGACGATCGGGTCACCGTGTTCCGCGATCCCGCTGGCAACAGCAATGGCAATACCTTCGATTTTCAGGGCAGGCAACTTTCCTGTGAACACGGCAATCGCCGCCTGGTTCGCTACGAGTACGATGGCAGCACTACCGTTATTGCAGACAACTTTGAAGGCACACCGCTGAATTCTCCCAATGATGTCGTCGTTCATCCCGATGGCAGCATCTGGTTTACGGACCCTGCCTACGGGATCAGGGGAAATTACGAAGGCAATGCCGCAACACAGGAACTTCCTTTATCTGTGTACCGGGTTGATGGCAGTTCGGGACGAATCACCCGGGTCACTGATGATGTCGATGCGCCGAACGGGCTATGCTTTTCTCCGGACTACTCCTTGCTCTATGTAGCGAACACCGGAGCCGGTAGAGACATACGGGTGTGGGATGTCGATGGCGGCAGGCTACGCAACGGCCGCGTGTTTGCCGAACTGGTAAATCCACAGGACGGCAACCGCACTTATGCAGACGGCATTCGCTGCGATGCAGACGGGAATGTGTGGTGTGGTGCGCGACCCGGTGTGCTGGTTGTTGCAACCGACGGCACCACCATAGGCGTCATTCGCTTGCCGGAAGTCTGTGCGAATCTCTGCTTCGGTGGAGAGAAGCGTAACCGGCTGTTCATGACGGCGAGCCAGTCGCTGTATTCCGTCTACGTTGGCGTGAGTGGCGCGGGAATAGCCTGACGCAATGGCTTTCCTTCTCCACTTGCCAACCCTGACTGTCTACACCGTCTGCGATCAAGCCACTGATCATCGGGATACACTGCCGTAGCGCAATTCATTTCCCCAACGATTGATGCTCTAATAGCCCCTCTTTGAATTCCTGTCATTTAAGCAAGGGGGAACAATGGGTATTCGAAACTGGAGTAATTTCTTAACTCGTCTCGCTATCGGTCTTGCCCTGGTAGTCACATCGAGTGCCTGGGCGGATCTCGACGAATCCAGGCTCACAACAGTCACCGCAGACCTGCAGGCCCGCGTCGACGCTGGCAAGCTTTCCGGTGCCGTGGTCATGGTCGCTCAGGACGGCCAGGTGCTGATGCATGAAGCACTGGGTTACCAGAACGTCGAAGACGAAGTACCCATGAGCACGGATACCATCTTCCGTATCTTTTCCATGACCAAGCCTGTCACCGGTACAGCACTGATGATGTTATGGGATGAGGGTAAGTTCCAACTGGATGACACGGTGGAACAGCACTTGCCTGAACTGGCCGGTATGCGAGTGTTCGTCTCGCAGAACGACGATGGTAGCTGGGAAACCGAAGCAGCCGACCATCCCATGACTATCCGCGAGTTGATGAGCCACACGGGTGGTTTGCTGTATACGCCGCCGCTGTCACAGGGCCCGGTGGCCAATGCCTATGCACGGGCCGGCATCATGAACCTGACTGGTGCGACACTGGCGGAATCCGTGCCCGCACTCAAAGATATTCCGCTTGGCTACCAGCCCGGTTCCCAATGGGTCTACAGTATTTCCGTGGATGTGCAGGGCTATCTCGTGGAACGACTCTCCGGCATGAGTTTTGGTGAGTTTCTGGAGCAGCGCCTGTTCGAACCGCTGGGTATGGTGGACACAGGCTTCTACGTGGAAGAATCCAAAGCCCACCGCCTGTCGCGTCAGTATGCACCGAATAACGACGGCACCCTGCGTCGCACTGACCAGGCCAATCTGGCGAATTTTGATTTTCTCAGCCCGCCGAAATTCGAGTCTGGCGGTGGCGGCCTGACATCTACCTCGAGCGACTATATGAAGTTCGTACAGATGCACCTGAATAAAGGTGAGTTGAATGGCGTACGCATTCTTTCAGAAGAGGCAGTCGAGCTGATGCGCAGTAACCAGCTTCCGGAACAGGTTCCCAATATCGGGCAACTCTATCCCGG
Organism: uncultured Pseudohongiella sp.; assembly: GCA_965227635.1. GTDB lineage: Bacteria > Pseudomonadota > Gammaproteobacteria > Pseudomonadales > Pseudohongiellaceae > UBA9145. Next base: position 1,025,279 of record OZ245763.1, read on the forward strand.
TAACGTGTTCGGACTTGATTTTGCCATCGTGGAAAATTCCGCTGCCTATCAGGGCGCACCTGAAGGCACACACTGGTGGTGGGGTATTGCGGGTTCCTGGTTTTGGGTTGACCCGGTGGAAAACATCGCGTTCGTCGGCATGATCCAGAATGATGACATTCTGTATTCACTGCAGGTACATGCTGCTGCCAGAGCGGCGCTGTATCAGTAGGCGCTGTTACGGTAGGCTCAGACTCACAGGATATCCTGCAGAGGCCCGGAAGAACCCAGTTCTTCCGGGCCTTTTCATTGGAAATGTGAAAAAAGCCGCTTTTCTGCCCCATTTCATTGCTATATTTCCCCCGAATTCCCCGAAATTCTTCTCTTGTTTACAGCATCTTTCACTACAATAGAGAGTTGAAACTGACCCCTGAGCAGGACCTGGAACGCCATCATGACCATCCTTTCAAAAAGAACTTCCAAGTATTCATTGTTGTGCTCGACGCTTGCCGGGCTGTTGTTTAGCGGCGCAGTGCTGGCACAGGATCAGGCCCTGTTTAGCGACCTCCTGGACAACATCGCGACCCAGATTCAGTTACCCGAACAGGTGGATTACCAGCGCGGTATTCGGATAGAGAAATCGGTGCTGGAGACGCTGGCGGTTGGTGAGCCGATACTGATTCCCACTTTGCCGGGGCAAAATGTCCGCTTTGAGCTTGCCTCCAGGCAACAGTACCTCAACGGCGATATCGCCTGGCGCGGGGTTTCCCGTGAAAGTGGGCAATTGCAAACCCTGACCCTGATAGTCAATGACGGTAACCTGACCGGCAATATCAACCTCGGTGCCAACAGTTTTCGCATCATCACTGCCCGCTTGGCTGATGATGACTACGTGGGTTATCTGTATTCCGAGGCCGACCAGGGACTACGTCGCCGCATAGACTTTGGTGGTGTGGTGAGGAATGAAATACCCGGGCAGGAACCGTTGTTCGATGTGTCCGAGTTGAGCGGCAATGACGTCAGTATTGTGCAAACCCTGTCGAAGGAATTTGCCGGCATTGGTGATCAGGTTACTTTCTCAATTGCGGTAACCAATAACCTTGCAACTGCGATCACCGGCGAGAGCATGAACGTCCTGTTCATTCTTGATGACACGAACCTGATTTCGAGTTCCAGCGAATGCAGTGCAGGCTCGACTGGCGCCCAATCTTCTCTTGTTTGTAACCTCCCAAGCATAGCGCCCGGCGCGACCACGACTGTGGAATACACGGTACAACTTACCGCCGCCTCTTACCCACAAATCGCCAGCGGCGTCTTTGTAGGCGATTTGTTTGGTGAGAGCGTTCGCAACGATGCCTTCGTGTTCGTGTATCAGGACACGCTGACGGATAGCGACAACGATGGCCAATCGGATTTCAATGAAGCGCTTACCAATACAGACCCGAATAACGCTGCTTCGGTTATCGATAGCAATTTTGTCGCCGAAATTGACCTGATGATTTTGTATACCAATCGGTTCGCTAACGCCAGTAGCGTGACGCCGGAAACCCGCATCAATGAACTGGTGGAGACGACCAATGGCTATTACGCGAACAGTTTTGTCAATCTTCGTTTTCGCCCGGTGTATTACGGCAACACCAGCTATAATGTAAACGACAATCTCAATACTGCGTTTTCCACTCTGCGGGATGGCGTGGCCCCGTTTTCTTCGGTCGCCAATCTCAGGGAAGCTATCGGTGCAGATATTGTCGTGCTGATGGACGGTGTGATTGATAATGCTTCCATCTGTGGGCTGGGAACCACCGGTGGTGCAGACTACGAAGGCGAGTTGTTTCATGAGCGGCTTGTTTCACCAGACCTGCAAGTGGTGCTGTTCAGTCCCGGAAATGGATGCAGTGATTCGACTCTGGCGCATGAGTTAGGCCACAACCTCGGTCTCGATCATTCACGGCGCGACAACACGGCGAATGGCACCTTTGACTTTGCACTGGGCCATGGCGTCGACGGCTCCTTTACCACCATCATGGCCTATTCGTCGCGATTCCCCGGTTCAAGCGAAATACCCGTGTTCTCCAATCCTGAACGCAATGACTGCAATGGCCTTCCCTGTGGTGTGTCCCGAAACGATACAGAAAATGGCGCGGATGCGGTCTACACCCTGAACCATACACGACACCAGGCGGCGCGTCGCAGAGACTCCAGGATACTGCCCACAACCAGTGCGAGTGGCAGTTCCAATCTCATTATGTACGGTGGTGCCACACGCAGCAGCGACAGCAATACCAATGTCAGTGTCTTCTCATCGCAGGATTCCATTGATGTCTCCGCCACCCTGCTGGTTCCCAGCGAACATCAAGGCCAGGTCGGGGAAACCTATGCGGTGATTTCGGTGGACGGCGTTGGTTTATTCTACCGGGATGCCAATGGCGGCTATCAAACCTGGGACGGTTCACTGGGTACCTTGCAGGGAAATATTTCTCCTCGTGCACTCAATGCCAGCGAAACCGTTGCAGCATTCGATGATTTCGTGCCGACCAGTGTCGGAGTGGATGCGGCCAGCGTGACGGTGTTCTTTGCCTATTCAGTCTCTGGCAGTGACGTGTTCGTGTATAGCAGCAATGGTGTGCCCTTCACAATCCAGCCCTGACAGGACTGGCTACTGCAGGAAGGTTTGCAGATAAGCCACAGCTTCAGAAACGGGACGCCCATCTACATCCACAAGCCGGTTGGCCTGGCGCATGGCGCTGTCGGAAATCTTGCGCTCGAGATTGCGCACTACGGCCATGAATTGCGGATTCGCCGCGGCTTCTGGCGATACCGCCAGAAATCCATCATAAGGCGGCAGCGCACCCTCGGGATCTTCCAGAATCAGCAGGTCAAACGCAGCCACCCGGCCATCGGTCGTGTAGGCTGAAATGAGGTCTACCTGACCCTCATTGATCGCGCTGTACATTAGCGTTGTATCGAAAGTGAGTTTCTCGCCGAAATCAATATTGTAGGTATCTCGTAACTGAAACCATTCCGGGCGACTGAAAAACTCCAGATCTCCCGCTGCAACCATGTCAGTCGCATAGGGTCGCAGATCGCTAATACTGGAAACGCCGATTTCTGCCGCCTGGTCTCGACGCATGGCGAGCGCGTACAGGTTCTGGAAACCGAGCCGGCTACCGTTGGTCAGATTATCCGTCCGGGCAATATAGTCGTTCACTGCCGCCATGATGGCTTCCCGACCAGGGTTATCTTCCCGCAGCATCTGGTTGGTCCATACCGTACCGGAGTATTCGAGATACACATCCACGCTATTACTGGCAGTCGCCTCATAGACCACGTCGGTACCCATTCCAAGGCGTTGTTCGGTGGTGAATCCTGCGGCCTCGAGTTCTGCGGCAACCAAACCCGCGATGATGTATTGCTCGGTGAATCCCTTCCCACCAACCACGAAATCCGCTTCTTCTTCTGGTAACAGGCTGTAGATGATGAAAGCCGTACACAGCAGCAACGAAGTGACTACGGCATTGCGTACCCGGCGAAAGCGTTGCTCATCCACTTGCACGACCCGGTTCTCGGCCAACCATTGAATGCCACCGATGATGGCATCCAGGACGACAGCCATAGTGGCGGCAGCCAGGCTGCCCACAGTGACCGCCACCAGATTGCGTGTCTGCAAGCCACTGAAGATGAAATTCCCAAAGCTGGTGGCTCCTACCAGTGTTGACAAGGTGGCCAGACCAACGGTCCACACCGCGGCGGTGCGGATGCCGGCTATGATCACCGGCAGGGCAAGAGGTAGGCGAACCTGCAGCAGTATCTGCCGGGATGACATACCGATACCGCGGGCAGCTTCCACCACATCATCCGCTACCGTCTCCAGTCCCGTTACCGTGTTTCGCACTATAGGCAGCATGCTGTAGAGCACCAGGGCTGTAATTGCAGGAACAAGTCCGATGCGTCCGCCCAGAAATGCGACAACCAGGGCGAGGATCGCGACACTGGGAATAGTCTGGATAATACTGACTATGGTGAGCAGTGGCCCCTTCACCCTCTCCGATTGAGCAGCCCACACCCCCAATGGAATGGACACAGCAACCCCCAGACACATGGCGATAAGAGTAAGGGTCAGGTGTCCCTGAAAATAGTCTGGGAGAAGGAGCAGTTGTTCCCTGAGGTTGTCGTCCACAGTATCAGCCCGCCGACTGCCGCAACAGCTTTTCCAGCCGGTCGGCCCTTTGTCTGGGCATCTCTATCATCTCTCGCACGTAGTCATGGGCAGGTTCGTTCAGCAGTTCATAGGGGGTGCCGATTTGCAGAACTTCACCTGCTTTCATTACTGCAATGCGGTCTGCCATGAGAAGTGCTTCGGTCATATCATGGGTCACCATGATGACCGTCAGGTTTAGCCTGGCCTGAATGCGTTTGAATTCTTCCTGCAATTCGGTGCGGGTCACAGGGTCCAGCGCACCGAAGGGCTCATCCATCAATATGACCTCTGGCTGGGCCGCCAATGCCCTGGCCACGCCAACCCGTTGTTGCTGGCCACCCGACATCTGTGAAGGCAGGCGTTCACCGTATTCATCCAGCGGCAGGCCTACCATGTCCAGAGTCTCGTTACAGCGTTGTTGAATGCGCACTTCATCCCATTGCAGGAGTCGTGGTACGGCCGCAACATTTTCGGCAACCGTATAGTGAGGGAACAGACCTATGCCCTGAAAGACATAGCCGATATTGCGGCGCAGCTCCTGGGGGTCGCGTTCGAGGATGTTTTTGCCAGCGATGGAGATATGGCCGGAGCTGGGTTCCTCAAGGCGATTGATCATCTTGAGTGTGGTGGTCTTCCCGCAACCACTTTCACCGATGAGACCCAGCAGCTCCCCCTCGGCTACGGTGAAGGACGTATCAGCTACGACATAACTTGCGCCGTCGTCATAGGATTTCCGCACATGCTGTAATTCGATCATGGCGAGTCATAGTAGCAAGCCACAGCAACATAACAAGTACAGGAACGTAATCAGCTGTGATGGCTAACGCCCTGCCGCTTCGCGACCGATGTTGAGGGCATTGCGCGCACCTGCCGGGAGTCCGCCATCGATGCCCACTGTCACGAAACGGAAACCCTGCTGCAGCCTTTGTTCGACTGTTCGAGCATTGGTGGTAATGGCGCAGGGTACGTCGTGCTGCAGGCAGGCGGCGAGCACTGTCTGAATAGCGGCTTCTACTTCCGGTGCAGCAGGACTGGAATATCCCATGGACGTACTGAGGTCTGACGGGCCAATGAAGATGCCGCCTACTCCCGGTACACTGATGATCTCTTCAATGTTCTCAACCCCCTCCGGGGACTCGATGAACATGATGGCGAGTAATTCACCCTGGGGATCGAGGGGGTACACATCGGCGCGATCGTGGTAATCACGAATGCCCCAATACCAGGCGGCGTTGGACGGGTTGCGACCTCGCAGCCCTGCCGGCTCATAGTCTTCGGCCCCGTTGTACTGCGGGTAGCGGGTTGCCCTTACGGCCAGTTCTGCCTGCAGGCGATTCTCGATAGCGGGGAAGAACACGCCGTAGGCTCCCACGTCCAGTACCTGCTTGACCTGTGCCACCAATTCTTCGGAACCGGCAGCCGCGGGAATACGTACGAGAGGTACCACATCGGGTTGCAGGTTTCCCTTTTCCTGAATACTGCGCTTGTTGGTCATGCCCAACAGGAAACTGCGCAGGCGCTCAATATCGAATGGCGAATGCTCCATATCGATGAACAGAAAGTCGAGGCCCGAGGTGGCCATGGCGCGCGCGTTGTCCAGGGAATAGTCGAAAGACAGGACACCGAAAGCGGGCTGTTCTTTCTCGAACAGCGCAATCAGGGTGTTTAGCCGGACTCCTTCTTCCTGGGCCAGCGCGGGCAAAGGGGAAAGCTGAAGGCACAGTACCAGACCCAAGCTTGTGATGCTTTTGGTGAACAATGCCTTCATACGCATGGGCCTGGTTTCTGCGAGCTCTGCCTAACGGGCAGTCCAGGGCGGCTCGATCAGCAACTCGGAATCGGCACCAGGCTTGGGTACAAACTTCTGCGAACGGCCGTACTGATTATCACCACCGATCAGATTGCCTGCGGGGTCGACTGTGAAGGTATGCACTTCCAGATAGCCATCAGGCAATTCCCGGGGAACGAGCCAGGTGTATTTCAGATTACCCTCGAAATCGAAGTTCAGGAAGCGCAAAGGCTGCAGGGCAGTGATCCAGAAATCGTTTTCGTTGACGATGATGTCCAGAGGCATACCCGTTGGGTGACCGATAGACCGTTCGAACTCCATGACCGCTGGATCGTCGGTGGTGCGGAACAGGTTCACTTCAAAACCGGAACGGTCGGTTACAAAGATGCGTCCTTCAGGGCCAATTCCCAGGGAATGAATGGTATTGAACTGGCCAGGACCATCGCCCCCTTCGCCAAATTCGCCCAGATAATTCATATCGTTGTCGAATATCATTATTCGGTTGTTGCCCAGACCATCGGCGACGAGGATGCGTCCATCGGGCAGAAACGCCACATCCTGTGGCATGTTAAAGTGGGATTCATCATCACCTGGCACAAGTTTCTCACCGTAGGTGGCGAGAACTTCGCTGCCATCATTCGCGATTACGTAAATCTGATGGAAGGTTTCGTTGACCAGCCAGATACGACTCTCGGGGTCATAGGGGCTGATGCGAATACGGTGTGGACCCGGACCCTCGGAGCCTTCACACAGGTAATCCAGATGGTCCCAGATTTCAGTGACTTCACCGTCGGCGTTCATGGTGTACAGGCAGTTCTGCCAAACACGGCGATTGGTCTCGGTGAGTACATTGATGCCGAGGAAGCCCGCATAGCCGGGGAAGTCTTCGGGAATAGGATAAGGCAATACAGTCTCACCACGCTGGGCGACAATGATACGGTCTTCCGACTCGGCCCACAGGCCTGAATTACCTCCAAAACCAAAACCTTCTTCCTGGAATGGTTCATGCCAGCCGGAAATTACATTGTAGGGGCTCTCTCCGATGCGGCCGCGCGCATTGCCCTGCTGGGCTGCCGCTGATGACGCGGCTACTAATGATGTGAGAGAAAGCGCTATTGAAAGGATACGAACTGCTGTTCCCATGGGACACCTCTATTGGGCTTGGATAGTTATTCTTCTTAAGCTCCCAATCATGACAAATTCCGGGCGGGGGGTATAGCGTCTGAGGGCCATAATTGGCTCGGTCTCAGGCCATTTCAGGGGCTTCTACACGCCATTTAGCTGTTCGCTGCGCGAATTTCAGCTTTCCTTGCGAGCCTGGCCCGGTGTAACACCGGCTCCGTATAGCCATTGGGCTGCTTTCGGCCAGAGAACACCAACTCACAGGCGGCCTGAAAGGCGATTGAATTATCGGGATCCGCTGCCATGGCCTGATACAGGGGGTCGTGTTGGTTCTGCGCATCGACCACCGCCGCCATCCGCAGCAATGTCTCCTTAACCTGCTCTTGACTGCAGATGCCATGATGCAGCCAATTGGCAAGATGCTGGGACGAAATTCGCAGGGTCGCCCGGTCCTCCATTAAGCCCACATTGTGAATGTCTGGCACCTTGGAGCAACCGATGCCCTGGTCCACCCACCGTACCACGTATCCCAGAATACCCTGGGCATTGTTATCCAGTTCCGACTGTATTGTGTCGGCCGTCAAGCTATTGGTGTCTTCCAGCAAGGGCAACTGCAGTATGTCGTCGATACTGGCAGCTTGCCGGCTTCGCAATTCTTCCTGCACTGCCGCCACGTCAATTTGATGGTAGTGCATGGCATGTAGCACCGCTGCCGTGGGTGATGGCACCCAGGCGGTGCTGGCACCTGCTTTCGGATGACCCGTTTTCTGCATCAGCATGTCGGCCATGCGATCAGGCATTGCCCACATGCCCTTGCCGATCTGAGCGTTGCCACTGAAACCGCAGGCCAGACCCACATCCACGTTGTTGGCTTCGTAGGCCTGTATCCAGGCAGTTGCTTTCATATCCGCCTTGGGCACCATCGGCCCTGCTTCCATGCTGGTATGAATTTCGTCTCCGGTACGGTCGAGAAACCCGGTATTGATGAACACGACCCTGGATCTGGCCTCGGCAATGCACTGCTTGAGTGAGAGAGTGGTGCGTCGCTCCTCATCCATGATGCCAACCTTCAGGGTATTGGCTTCGAGCCCCAGCATGGATTCAACTGCGTCGAACAACTCGCAGGTGAAACGTACTTCCTGAGGACCATGCATCTTCGGTTTCACGATATAGACCGACCCCGCTCGCGAATTACCAAGTCGGTTCTTGCCCTGGACATCGATGGCACCGATAGCGCCAGTAAAGACTGCATCGAGAATACCTTCGAATACTTCACTCCCATTGCAACGAATTGCCGGATTACGCATCAGGTGTCCCACATTGCGTACGAGCATCAGGCTGCGTCCCGGAAGGATTAGATCGTTGCCGGAAAGAGTCCTGTACACCCTGTCTTCGTTCAGCACACGGGTGAGGGTACTGCCGTCCTTGATAAAGGTTTCCTGCAATTCGCCGGACATGAGACCGAGCCAGTTTCGATAAACCTCCGCCTTGTCCTCGCCGTCTACTGCAGCCACCGAGTCTTCACAGTCCTGAATCGTGGTAACGGCCGCTTCCAGTACCACATCGCTGATGCCCGCCTTGTCAGCACGTCCAATTTCAGAATCCGGGTCGATCTGGATTTCAATATGCAGCTTGTTATTGACCAACAGAATCGCTGCGGGTGCGGCGTTCTCACCCTTGAAGCCAACCAGCTGCCCGGGATTGCACAGCGGGGTTCGCTGATCGCCGCACAGCACCAGTAAACCACCGGAATCGATTCGGTACCCTGTGGCATCATGATGACTCGCGTCGATCAGTGGACAGGATTGATCCAGAAAATCCCGCACATAATTGATAACTCGAGCACCGCGCACAGGATTGTAGGCGCCGGCGCGCTGCGCCCCATCGTCTTCTCCTATGGCATCGGTACCATAGAGCGCATCGTACAGACTGCCCCAACGGGCATTCGCTGCATTGATGGCAAAACGGGCATTTTTTACAGGCACGACTAATTGAGGGCCGGCCTGCAGGCTGATTTCAGGGTCGACGTTGGGGGTGTTGATTCGGAGATCAGGAATAGGTTCGCACAGGTACGCTATGCTGTTCAGGTATTCTTTATAGACGGAGTGGTCGTGTGGCAACCCTGCCTGTCGGCGCCTGGCATGCCAGTCATCAAGCTGCGCCTGAAGTTCGTCTCTGCGCAGGAGCAGTTCCTCATTGCGAGGCGTAAAGTCCGCAATTATTGCGCTGAGGCAAGACCAGAATTTTTCAGGCTCCATCTCCTCCATCGCCAGCATCGGCAGGAGCTCATTTTCGACTAAGTCATGGAGTACTGAGGCAACTTCGAGTTCACCAATCTTGACGTAGGTTTCCATAGCAGCAGTGTACTGCTAAGGGGACTAATGGAGAAGAGAGAGTTTTAGGGCGGAGATAACGAGAGAAGTAACAGGGACTGGAGTCGCCACGCTTTAGCTATTCTTGTCCGGCACCGTGGGATTTATGAGACCGTCTTCCTTACCTGCCAGGTCAGACATGCGAATCACCGAATCATGCATTTGTTGCAAGGTGGCCTGAAATCGCTTGGCATCTTCTTTACCTGAGGAGTGCGCGATTGCGGCACTATTCAGTTCGCGAATGAGATTGATCATGGCATCGCCTTCTTCGCGTAGCTTGGTGTAGCGCCGCTCATTGGGAAACAGCTTCGTCGACAGACCCCAAACACCTGCTTCCATGAAAAGCACACCGACAAGTGCTAGTGGTAGCTGAGCGGTGACATCCAGCGTTCCACGCAGAATCACAGCGGAAAAGATTATGCCTATTCCCAGACCAGTTAGTGCGATGTCGATGCTGCGTCGAAGATTACGTTTCACTTTGGGTTACTCTTCCGGTATCTCTTGCAGTTTTTCTTCCCAGCCGATCTGTCGGATGGACCGTCAGTATTACTGGTGTAAGCGCGGTTTCCAATAACACACGATAAAGATGGAAGCCGATGCTAACCGTGTTCTCAGAGCTTGTACAGGCTTAAACCTGTGAGCGTCAGCCTACTCTTCCACATCGAAAGATAACTCAGCGGTGAAAAGCATTGTGCGATCCCGGTCACGGCCTGCCCATTTCAGTAAGGTTTCCACACTCTCCCGCACCGAATCACTGTGCACAATTCGACCATTGATGGAAACCAGCACAGGATCGGCAAAATTGATTTCTTCTGGATTCAGAAGCATCGTAAACCGACTGACACCTCTTGCTTCCACGGAAAAATTATTGCCATCCCGCTGGATGCGCAGCAGGCTCGGAAGGTCAGTTTCTGCTATTTCATCAATAACTATCCACTGGTTGCGATTGTAACGGTCCGTGCGATCGGCGACCCACTGAATCTCTTCGGGAAACGGGTCCCTGGGGTTCGCCGACTTGAATGCTTCAATAGCTTCCAGCTCATCAGGCATCCATTCAGTGTTATGACCGCCATTCTCGATCACGCGCCAGGTATGATCCACTCCCGCTTGCTCCAGGATCTCTATGAAAGAAGCCAGGGAAGCAGCAGGATAGAGGCGGTCATTTTCACCATTGACGATATACAGCGGTTTATTTGCCAGGTTCTCAAAGTACAGTCGGTAGCCGCCACCGCTATTGGGATTTCGGAGTACACCGGGGTGACCAATATAGGGCAGGAATGCGGCCCATTCGGTTGGCTGCTTGAAGGCAAAAAAGTAGGCGCCAGTACCACCATCGGAAACACCACTGAGATAGACCCGATTTTCATCAATATTGAACTGGCTTTTTAGCGTTCTCAGGATTGCAGTCAGATTGTCCGCCTGACTATCCGCCCACCAGTAAGCATCCGCCCAGGCTACCGGGACTACCATGAAGCGGTCTTCTGCACTCAGGCGGCTGATAGTGCGTTCCCAGAAATTGTCTCCCGAATCTGGCTTGGGTCTGCCAACGCCGCCATGGAGCGCGAACTCCACTGCGTAACTCTGCTCGGGGTCATAGTCGGTTGGGATGGCCACGTAGTAGGGAAACTCCTCGCCCTCGACCTCGCGGGTGAAGACTGTGCCCCCCATTTCTTCCGGCGTCTCGTATTCCGGGCCACGACGCAAACCCAGATACATACGATAGGCATTGGCGCCAGTATCCAGTATCTGCTGTTTGACAGTCTCCGTCTCTGCTTCCGTGCCTGCCTGCCACAAGGCATTGACCAATGCTTGTGGAACTGTCGCGTCCTGTGACCAGGAAATGCTGCTGCATGCCAGCATGACAGCCAGCAACAAAGTTATACGGATAAGCGCCAGATATCTCATTTAATTGCCCGTTCTGCTTCTGATTAGAGTTCACCGCCCAATTCAGTGTACACGGCACGCAGGAAGCGATCCGGGTCACCGTACTGGGCATTATAGGCTGCGGTGGGGTTTGCAGCGGCAACGTCTTCGTAGCTGCGGCCCGCCTCTACCATTGACTCTACCCGGCCTTTGACGTCCAACACCATATCCCGGAATGCCATGACGTCTTCCCTCGAAGATGGATTGCCATGGCCGGGCAGGATGATGGTATCCGGTCCGGCCGTTCCAATTAGCAATCCCAAAGCCTGTAATGTGCCGTCGAGAGTGCCACCGTTGTTGGTATCAATCACCGGAAAGGCTGTGGTGCGGAATACATCTCCCGCATGAATGACATCGGAGTCGATGAAATGAATGAACGTGTCACCATCGGTATGGGCCGGCGGCACAGGGAATGCGAACACTTCCTCGCCATTAAGGTGGATGGTGATGGCATCACTGTAAGTGAGCACAGGTAGGGCGTCTTTCGGCGACTGTGCTTCCAGCCTGACTCTCACCTCATCACGTGCCAGTATCAGGATTCCCATTTTGCCCAGATTTTCGTTGCCGCCGGTGTGATCACCGTGCACATGGGTATTGATGACAAATCGAATCTCACCGTCGTTCAATTCCCTGACCGCCGCCAGAATCTTGTCTGTCAGTGGCGCGAACTGGTCGTCGATCATCACCACACCGTCCTCGCCAACGGAAAGACCGATGTTGCCGCCCCTGCCTTCGAGGTAGTACACGCTGCCCGCGATATGATGGGGGATAATTTCCACATTACTGAAATCCTGCTGCGCGAAAGCCAGCTGGCTCGTGGCGAGCCCAGCCGTGAAAAGAGTGGCGAGCATGAGAGACGCTGAAATTGAATTCTTGTGGTGAGTCCTGGACATAGTGCCTCCTGAAAGGGCTGAAATTCTGCCAAGCCGTTGTTCTTTTAATTGTTGATAATCACGTGTGCAGAAATTCGGGAATCCAGCATAGAAGCGAATCTGCCAGAAGGCAACGGCAGACTGGGTAATTCGTACCGTTTTGGTTTACTCTAATCGCATAGCAGAATCAGGCTTCTGCCTCCCTGGACGCAGGATTCGCCGCCTTCAACCGTATAAACAACGATACCCGATTCACTGACCATCATGCCCCTACCCCAACTGCGCCAGACCATAATCAAGGGATTCCTGCTGGCTCTGCTGTGCGGGCCATTGTCGCTGGTCAACGCCCAGCGTGACCGGGACGAAAATTCACTGCCGTTGCTGGATTTCAATACCCCCCTGCGACTGAACTTCTCGGGTAACTGGGAGAAAGACTTCGCGCGCAGCGACCGCTGGGACGTTGAACTGGACCGACAACTACGCATGCGCCAGGAAGCCGCGGCATTGCAACAAGCCGGAATCCGCCCCGGCAGCGGACCGGCGGTTTCCCTGGGTAATCTCAATATCGGGCGCAATTCTTCCAGAGGGGCGAACCTGATTCAGCTCGCGCAACTGGCAGAATTCATCAATCGCCACAGCACGATGCAGATTACCCAGGATCGTAACCAGGTGCGCATCGAACGCAGTGGAGAAGCGCCTCTTATTTGCGGCATCGAAGATGGCGCACAGACCACCTTCGAGAGCGCACATGGCACAGAAATATGCGGCTGGGAAAACCAGCAACTGGTCTTCGTTATCTCCCTGCCCGGCAATATCGTCATCCAGCACCGCTTTACGGTGGACGCCAGTCGAGAACAACTGCGCATGGTGACCAGTGTGAACAGCAATGGGGGCACGCCTTTTAATCTTATTCAGGCTTTCAATCGCTATGATGCGGGCACTGATGAATTAAACTGCATCGTGACGGTAAGCCGAGGTCGCGTCTGCAGCCAGGTGACTCCTCTGGACTGACATGAAGTTGATTCGAATTCCGACTGCTGTTTTTCCGTTGTTGCTTATTGCTGCCCTGCTGCAGGCCTGCAATAGTTCCGGCCCGCCTGAGCCCGTCACACACTATCCGGAAGTTCCTTCAGTAGGCACGATCGTGTTGCAAGCCAGCCCGGAGGAAAGCGAGGGCGAGGCTTATCTTGATGTTGGCATACAAGTCTTCACCAACACTTACCACGAGAGTGAAACCCAAACCTACGGAGACTGGATATTTACCGAGATTCGAGACAACGAGCGCCACTATTTGCCGTATCTGCTGCGGGATACCTTACTGGCGTCCGGACACTGGGGTGCCGTGCGGGTGCTGCCACATGAGGACCCGTCGGTCGACCTGATGCTGTCAGGCACGATTCTTTACTCTGATGGTTCGCGACTGGTGCTTAATGTTGAAGCCACCGACAGCACCGGACGTCGCTGGTTGCAGAAGACTTACGCCGACGACTCCCGAGCGGACGACTATCCCGACTCTTCACGCCTGCGAGCTGCCAGCCAACTGGAACGGGATGACCTTAAGGAACCATTCCAGGATGTCTACAACAAGATCGCTAACGACCTGCTCGCCGCGAGCGAAGCACTCAGCGCAGAACAACTCCAGAACGTGCAGCGCGTATCGGAATTGGTATACGCCATTGACCTTGCGCCCGACTCTTTTCGGCAATCCCTGACCACCGACGCCGACGGCTATCTCGCCGTGAATACCCTGCCTGCGGAAGCAGACCCCATGATGAACAGGGTTCTGGAAATGCGTCGTCGGCATCATCTTTTTATCGATACCGTGGATGAGTACTATCAGGCCTTGTTCGACGAGATGCAGGCCTCTTATCTGGTTTGGCGGCGGTATGCCTACGACCAGGAGAATGAACTGGAGTTCACCACCCGCGAAACTGCCGACCAGGACCTGTTCAGCACTTCCAACACTACCCTCACCTTGATGCAACGATACAACCGCTACCGCTGGGCGAAAATTTACGAGCAGGAGTTCCTGGAATTGGCCACCGGGTTCAATAAAGAGCTGGCACCCACAATTCTCGAACTGAACCGCAACGTTCACGGCCTGTCGGGAACCATGGAAGAACAGTACCTGCAATGGCGGCGAATCCTGCGTCAACTTTTCGAACTGGAAACCGGCAACCTGTAGAGCCTGCCGGAAAGCCGTAATCAACCAGCTTGTGCCTCCGGCTTACAGTCGGTTTCGCACAGACGCCACCCGGCTAACCGGAGCTTCCCTAACTCATTTCGTCGATTTTTACAGGACTATCTCTTGCAGGAAATTTTGCTTTGCCGCCAAATAGGATAGGCTCGGTGTGCAAGCCCGGCGATTCCGATAAAAGCAAAACCAGATAAGAAGAATAAAGCAAAAACAAAAGAAAGGAGGCAGCCCATGAATGATGCGCAGACTATTACCAGAAGCGCCAAACTAAAATGGATTATTGGTGGCAGCCTTGGCGGTCTGTTGCTGATCGCTGTGGTGGGGTTCTTTATCTACTCCTCGGTCTGCCCCTGTGATCGTACGCCCGGTGGCTTTCTGTTGGGTGAATCGGCGGATGGACCTATTACCGACTGGAGCTTTGCCAACGATGTGCCTCTGTGCCAGCTACAGATCTACGCCGGTATCCGCCCGCATTCCGTAAACCTCAATTGTTTCGCGACTCCCGAAGGCGAGATGTACCTTAGTTGCTCGGTCTGTGATCGCAAATACTGGGCATCCAAAGTCGAGGCCGACGAGGCCGCGGTAATGAAACTTAACGGTGTTACCTATCCCGTGATATTGAACCGCATTCAGGACCCGGCGAGAATGGACCACGCTTGGGAAGCTCGTGTGGTAAAGTTGCAGACCCATGGCGGCGGTCCTTACAATCCTGTTCCTGATCCCGATGCGGTGCGTCCGGATCACTGGTGGACCTACCATGTTACCTGGCGCGGCTAGACCGGGATTGTTAAATACACTGTTCTGAAAACAACAAGCGCAAAGAGCGAGCGACTGCGAGGACATCCCCATGAAGAAAAACACCTTATTTACTGCTGCTATAACAGGCCTGCTTGGTACTGCCTCGTCAATGGGTATGGCGCAGGGTGACAGCTGGGTAGAGAAAGCGGTTCATAATTTCGGCGCACCCATCAATACCATGTGGGCCGAAGGTGAACTTTCTTTTGCTGCCGATGGCACCATGGTCTACTGCAGCGCGCGTCAGGATATGGCGGTGGCTGAGGGTGATCCCAAGGATCTCTACATTGCCTACTTCGATGAAGAGACTGGCACCTGGGGCAATCCGGTGAACATGGGAATTCCCATTAACCAGCCCCCGCGTACCGATGTTGACCCACTACGCAAGGGCGACGACCGTGAGCCGTGGATAACAGCCGATGGCAACACCATCTATTTCAAATCCGATCGCCTCGCTACCACAACGCCGCAGAACAACAACGACCTGTTTGTGACACACAAGGTGAATGGCCAATGGACCGAACCCGAACTGGTTGGCTTTCCCATCAGCACCAATGAAGGCGACGAACACTGCCCGGCGATCCTGCAGGATGGCGAAACCCTGTGCTTTGCTTCACGTCGTGCAGGTGGCTATGGCGGATCTGATATCTATTGTTCCAGCCCCGATGGCAATGGTGGTTGGACTGAGCCCGTGAATCAGGGCCCAAACATCAACACCGCAGCCGAAGAATTTCACTTCACCCAGGACACCGATGGCATGGTGTACTTCACCTCAGCCCGCGAAGGTGGCTATGGCGGCATGGACATCTGGGGTGCCATGCAGCAGGGCCCCAATAGCTGGGGACCGGCCCGCAACCTTGGGCCGCAAATCAACACCGCCTCCGCCGACATGTGTCCGGCATTGCCACCGGGTGGCGACAGCATCACCTGGTTCTCTTCCCGCCAGGACAACAGCCTGGGCAATATTGATATTTTCTGGACCAGTAAGGTCAACGCTCAATAGAGTGATTCGAATACCGGGAGCTGCTTGCGAAGCAGCTCCTGCCATTTACAAAACGGCTATCCGTTCGAAATTGCTGGATTGCTATCGTGGCTTGCGGGAAACCAAGGGGAAATTTTCCGGGTTTTCTATGATCTCCAAACTCAGATCGATATCCAGTTTGGGCCAGTGAAAGTGCCGGCGTGCTATTTCCTCAACGGCAACGACATCACCAATCGGGGCGTCCTTAAACCAGGGAAAATCTTCGTAAGACAGGAAATACTCTTTCCCCTCGGTCAGCAGCCAGAAACCATGGGCGGAAACATTTGTCACATCAGGTTGAGAAGTAGTTGTTCCAGGCACGAATGAGTTCATCTCTATGGGCATTGATGAGGTTCCTGATTTTAGCCAATTGAAGCGAATTAAAGCCATGGATTCTGAATATCGCTTATTTACGGGAAATTGGATTTTCTCGTTTGCTCGGCCGTTTAGATGACTGGCCTCGAGCGCGTCTGCGAGGAGGCAGGGTTTGCAACCCGCCGGCTCGGCGCCCATCCTGGGTGCCTTCACTCCAGAAAAAGCCCGAACGGTCTTTTTCTTCCGTTCAGCGCCGGCCTTGACTGGCGGGTCGCAAACCCTGCCTCCCCACAGCCGCTTGGTCAGTGTCACCCGAGACTTCGAAGTCTCCTTCGCGCTTCCACGAAATCGAGCAGAGTAAACATTGGCAAGCAAACTCCTCCTGTCCATCACGACCACATTTCAAGGAAGCCCCGACTAAATGGGTTTTACGAGAAGAGCTTCAAAGCACTTCCAGTAAATTTTCTATGAGCCAAAAAAAAAGCGTCCGGGCTTCCCCGAACGCCTTCTTTTGACGAGTGGCGTAGCTGGAAGTTTGTTATGCCAAATTAGTCGCAAACAAATTCAGCAAGCGACTCCATGCACGTTCTGCCTCTGCCTGGTGATACACCTGCGAGTCAATCGCGCACCAGCCGTGTAGCGTTTCTTCGTACACTTCAATCTCAGCAGGAATGCCGGCAGCCGCATAGGCTTCTCGCAGGGTGACCTTCGCCTGCGGATCGTTCTCATCGTCGTTGCCTGCTACACAGTGCAACATGGCGGCCCGGGTATCGGGAATCAACAGGTGCGGGCTGTTTGGCTGTGCAGTGGCAAGGCCACCGCCGTGGAAGGTCGCACCGGCGGCGAAGCGCTCTGGTACCGCGGCCACGGTACGCATCACCATGGGGCCACCCATGCAGTAACCGGTAGTACCGATACCCTTGCTGGTATCTACTTCCGGTTGCTGGTCCAGCCAGGACTGAAAAGCGCGGGCATCGGTGAAGTGGGTGTCTTCATTGAGGTTGCGTGCCATGGACAGCACGTGATTCCGGACATCGGGATCACCAAAACTGGCACCGAAGCTCACCACTGGCGAACGGGCATCGCGATAGAAGGGATTCACAGTCAGTACTGCGTAACCTGCCCGCGCAAGTCGGCGACCCATTTCACGGAATGCCGGACGCAGGGCCAGAATATCTGGCCACACCAGTACGGCTGCGTGGGCACCGGATGACGGATAGGCGAAGTGGCAGTCTGCCACGCCGTCAGGGGTTTCAATGTCGATATTGCGCTCGGAAATGGACTGGGCATTGGCCATGGTAGGCAGCATCATGCCTGCACCTACACCGGCAGCCAGCTTGGTGAAGTCACGCCGGCTCATGTCCGGATGATCCTTCAGGTATTCTTCTACATCTTGTTGGGTATCTAGATCACACATTGTTGGGTCCTCGCTTACAGCGCGTTGCTCTTATTCCGTAAACCGGAGTATGAGAGTATGTAGATCATTGCCAAAACTCAACTCCCTTCACCGCTTATTTACATCTGGAAACCACGAATCCGATCCTGCCATCCTGGAACCTCTATGAAGCTACTCGCCTTTGCTGCAAGCAGCAGCCGCCAGTCCATTAACAAGCAACTCGTTAGCTATGCCTCGTCTCTGGTAACAGGAGCCGATGTCGAAATACTCGACCTCAACGACTATGAACTGCCTCTATTCAGCGTGGACAAGGAAAAAGAACTGGGCCAGCCGGAGCTGGCGAAAGCATTCCTTTGCAAGATAGCATCAGCCGATGCCCTGCTGATTTCATTTGCAGAGCACAACGGTGCCATCACCGCAGCCTGGAAGAGTCTATACGACTGGTGCTCCCGCATTGAAGTGAATGTCTATCAGGGCAAACCCGTGGTCATGCTCTCCACATCGCCCGGTCGACGGGGTGGCGCTGGCGCGCTCAATATTGCCTTGCAGACTGCACCCTACTTTGGGGCCGATATCAGAGGCTCACTGTCCATTCCTTCATTCAATGAAAACTTTGACCGCGAGAGCGGCCAATTGACTAACGCGGAATTACAGGCAAAGCTTGTCGAAGTGCTTGGCATGCTGCAAAACTGAGCAACTGCAGAATTGCAGCCAGTAAATAAACAACAAGAATTGACCAGACAGGCAAATAGAAGGGAACAACCATGACGGCAATCAATAGACGCAAGTTTGTGCAAGCCTGCGCTGGCACTCTGGCCTCCGTCAGCTTCCCGCAGATCGCACTGGGTCAGGTAGCACAGGTCGCTACCGTCGCGGGCACTGGTGAGCGTGGTCACGAAACGGAGCCCCGGGGAGGTGTGTTGGCATTGGAAACGCCAGTAGATAATCCCTATGGCGTGGTCCCCGGCCCCGATGGCGCCCTGTATTTCTGCGAAGTGGATACTGGCTATATTCGCCGCCTCAACCTGACCAATCTGCGCCTGAGCACCATCGCCGGAACCGGCGAGAAGGGCTACCGGCCCGAGTCCCGGCAGCCCATGGAGACACCGTTTTCGGCGCCCCATGAGATTCGCTGGGATGACAGAAGCCTCTACATCGTAGAGCGTGATAACCACACCGTACGCAGAATTAATGGCCAGACCGGTCTGGTAACGACACTGGCAGGCAATGGTGAAGCAGGCTTCGAGGGCGACGGTCGCCCGGCCGTGCTGTCGCAGTTGAATCGGCCCCACAGCATTGCCTTTGATTCGCGGGGTAATTTACTGATCTGTGACATTGGCAATCAACGCCTCCGACTCGTCGACCGGGAGACAGGCTTGATATCGACCTTGTCCGGCACTGGCGAACGCATTGCCACTCCCGATGAGGGAACCCTCGATGGCACGCCGCTCATGGGGCCGCGCTCCATCGCTACCGACCCGGATGGCTATGCGTATCTCGTCCTGCGCGAAGGTAATGCAGTCTATGAGCTAAATGTTAGGGGGAATCGATTACGGCGTATCGCCGGAACTGGCGAGCAGGGCTATACAGGAGATGGCGGTACGGCTCTGCAAGCTACTTTTAATGGCCCCAAAGGTATCGCCTATTCCCGCACCGACAACAGCCTGTATATCGTTGATACCGAGAATCATGTGATTCGTAGAATGTCGCTTGGCAGCGGGCTGATCGAAACTGTTCTTGGCACCGGCGAAGTCGGGGATGGGCCTGACGGAGACCCACTTTCCTGCAGCCTCAACCGGCCTCATGGTGTGTGCGTGCATCGCAGCGTGGTCTATATTACAGACAGCGAGAGCCATCGTATTCGGGCGATCACCGGATTGTTCGGATAGGCTAAACCAGGCACCCACTGACAGGACGAAGCACGTGTTTGAACTTAACGACCTTCTGTTACTGCTGCGTTCTTCGCAACCAGTCATCAGCATCCAGACCCATGAAGAGCAGCGTGCCGTGGAGTTGATCCGCCGCTGCAGTATCGAAATGGCGAAACCAGTGCTGCAGTGGTCTATCACCAAGGGGTTGGTCGACACCGGTACAGGTCGCCCGTCCCTGTCGCTCGCTGACAAGGATGTCACGCAAAACATGGACGACCAGTTTGACCCCAGAAAAACCCTGGCGCAGATCAACAACAGTCGCTCTCCGGGCATCTACATCCTGCTGGATTTTCATCCCCATCTGGATGATGCCTTTTGTGTACGTATGATCAAGGAGATCGCCCAGGAACATCGTAACAACGGTCACCACCTGATCTTCATCAGTCATGAGTTGAGCATTCCATCGGAACTGTCTCGTTTTAATGCCCGCTTCGACCTTAGCCTTCCGGATCGGGAGGCTATTCGCAAACTCGTCATTAGCGAACTCAAGGTATGGAAGCTACGCAATGAGAATCAAAAACTGGAGGCAGACCGCAAGTCCATCGATTTGCTTGTGAACAATCTCACCGGCCTCACCGTGTCGGAGTCACAGCGCCTTATTCGCAACGCCATTTATGATGACGATGCGATTTCCCGATGTGATATTGAGCGGGTGCAGAAAGCCAAATATGAATTGTTAGGTAATGAGGGTGTCCTCAGCTTCGAATATGAAACCGCCGACTTCAAACAGGTTGGCGGGCTCAAAAACCTGAAGCAATGGCTGGAACTCCGACAGGCCGCATTCACCAGCGATGACAAGAAATCGAAACTTGACCGACCGAAAGGGATTCTGCTGGTAGGCATCCAGGGCAGTGGCAAGAGCCTGGCCGCAAAAGCCGTCGCGGGTGTCTGGCATGTACCGCTACTGCGACTGGATTTCGGCGCCCTGTATAACAAGTTCTTCGGCGAAACCGAGAAAAATATTCGCCACGCCCTTGAACTGGCGGAAGTGATGTCACCCTGCGTGCTGTGGATTGATGAAATTGAGAAAGGCATATCCACGGGCGATTATGACAGCGGCACTTCCCAGCGCCTGTTAGCCACCCTGCTCACCTGGATGGCAGAAAATACCAAACCGGTGTTCATAGTGGCCACCGCCAACAACATCGAGGCGCTGCCGCCGGAGCTGATACGCAAGGGAAGACTGGACGAAATTTTCTTCGTCGACCTGCCCGATGCAGAAGTCAGAAGCGAGATATTCCAGATTCACCTGCAGAAGCGGGAAGCGGATACTGCCGGGCTGGACCTGGACAAATTGTCGGCGCTCACCACTGGTTTTTCTGGTGCGGAGATCGAGCAGGTCGTGGTGTCCGGGCTGTACCATGCGCTGGCCAGGAAAGAACCGCTGTCCCAGGCGATGCTGGTTGAAGCCATCGAAAATACCCGGCCGCTTTCTGTAGTGATGGCCGAAAAGATCGCCCATCTGCAGGCATGGGCCAGTGAGCGCACAGTACTGGCTAACTAGGGTTGAACGACCCAACCAAATCTCTGGCTTGGCTTGGCACACATTATTCGCCAGAATAGAAAGACAGAAAGCCTGTTGCTTCCCTGCCTGGGAGAATCATCCATGAAAACACTGTCTAAAGTTTATTTATTGGTCGCCTTGCTCTGTGCACCGATTCAAGCACTGCAAGCAAATGACGCGACCGAGCAAGACTTTGCCTTCCTCACTGGTATGTGGAGTGGCGAAGGCTTTGGTGGCCAGTCGGAAGAGATGTGGATGCCGCCCTCGAATGGCCGGGTGTTCGGTATCTTCACCCAGACCAATGACGGCGAACTCGTGTTTACGGAGTATATGGAGATCACCGAGGAGGATTCCGGTTGGGTGTTGAGACTGAAACATTTCAATCCCGACTTCAGCGGCTGGGAAGAGAAAGACGACTACGTGACTTTCCGGCTTGAATCGGTATCGGAAAACAAGGCAGTATTCGGCGGACTCAGTTACGAGGTCAGCGGTGACAAGCTTACGATTTTGTTAAGGTTACGTCAGGACGATGGCTCAGTTACCACTGAGCAGTTCAATTTCAATCGGATCGCGATTTAGGCGAGTAACTCCGGCGAGAGTAAAGGGAGAGCAGCATGAGTGAACAACGGCTCAAGGAACTGATGTCGGCATTGATAGCCGAGCTACGGGACACGGAAGGCGTAGATCCGGACACACTGGAGCTTGCGAACAAGCTTGGCGTGGACATAGAGGAACTCACCGATCCCGACGTGGAGAGCGATAGTGCCTCCATGCTGGATGACGCCATCGCCCTCGAAGCGCGCTTCGCCGCGACGCATCCCGTCGCAGAGAAGACGATCCGGGAACTGATCAACAGTCTAAGCAAGATCGGAATCTAGCCAACTGATTTATAACTGGCTGTATTGATTGCAATCGCAATACTAGATCGGATGCAGTTCGATAGGTAAAGAGCCTTCCCTGCTGCCAAGCATGGCACCAATGAAAGAATCTCCCCAGGTGTATTTATCCTGCATCAGCGCGTTGATTCGTTCGCTCTTGTCCGGCCGCAGTTCCACTGTGTAAGTCGAAGTCCGGCCATCGCGGGTTAACTCAATGCTGTCGCTACTTTCGATACGACTGAACCAGCCCGATCCGTCTGCGCCAACCCTCAGGTACTGGTAGCCATCATCGTCTACAATCCACAGTCTGGTGGTGACCGCTTCACCGTTCTCATCCAGAGTGTGCAGCTCTACCACTTCGACTCTCTCCGCTGCGAGTCTTTCGATCCCGAGCAACACGATTACAAGGACTATGAGTGAGGCAAATCCCCAACGTAGGTATTTCATAGATTACACCCCCTTTAAGAATGGGATACAGATTCGATCCGTCACATTATTTACTTTAACGTTAAACAGTTTAACTTTAAAGTATTTGAGAATACAATAGCGTAATTATTGAAAAGCGAAGATGTCATGAAGCAACAAAAACAGACTTCACAAGCCACGGAGAGCAGCGCCGCCCTTTTCAACTACTTCAATGAGATTGGAATCATCTCCCAACTCGCAGGGAACCTGTTCGAGCGAAACCTGCCAGAGGGGCTGACCAGTTCCCAGTTCGGTGTATTGAACTGGTTTATGCGGGTCGACGACGAGGCGACTCCCGGTCGTCTGGCAGCCGCCTTTCAGGTTACCGCCGGCGCCATGACCAACACCCTGAAGAAACTGGAAGGCAAAGGTCTGATCAAAGTGGAACCGGATGGCAATAGCGGTCGCCAGAAACGGGTGACTATCACCGCGAAAGGACGGCGCATGAGAGACAGGGCTATCGCCTCGGCAGCACCTATGTTCGCGGAATTTGCCGCCCAATTCTCCGCCGCATCCATTGCAAAGCAGACCAAAGAACTTCAGAAAGTGAGGAAATACCTGGATGAATACAGGTATCGCTGAATTCAGTGGAGCAGAGGACCGGGCAACAGAGACCCACTGTGATCAGGACTCCCCCTGCTCAAGCCGACCATAAACCTTTAGCTTTAGATAGCCTGATAGTACTCTACTCACCAACGACGAATTGCAGAGCATGGCCATCGTGAACAACGCATCCGAAATCATCCGCATCTATACCGTGGGCGGCACCATCGACAAAATATATTTCGATGCCAAGAGCGCCTACGAAGTAGGGCCGCCCAACATCGGCGAGATCCTGGGTGGCTTGAAGCTGAATCCAGCGTTCGCCGTGACACCATTGATGCAGAAAGACAGCCTGGACATGGACGATGCGGACCGCACCCTCATTCAAGAGGCGGTTGGAAATTCCGCGGACAAGCGCATCATCATCACCCATGGCACCGATACCATGGTGCAGACCGCCGAGAGACTGGGCGAACTTGCAGTGGCAAATGGACAGACAATCGTGCTGACCGGTGCCCTGGAACCCGCGCGTTTCAAGACTTCCGATGCCATGTTCAATATTGGCGCCGCCATCACCGCGGTACAGATTCTGCCGCCGGGCGTCTATATCACCATGAACGGGCAGGTCTTCGACTACAACAAAGTGGCAAAGGATGTCGAGCAGGGACGATTCGTGTCATTATAGTCCGCACCTCAGGGGTTTCCGTATCAGGAGTATTCCAGCATGTCAGCACTCAAAAACAGAACAATAACAATTGCCCGGGCCGTCCTTCTCCTGGGTTGCAGCGTCTACCTCGTCGGCTGTGGTGAATTTGAAGCTCCGACTCCTGCTCCAGCACCGGAGCCGGAACTCAGCTTCGAGGAACAACTGCAGTTACAGCTGATACAAGCCGAGCCCGGGGACATAATCGAAATTCCCGAAGGCACTCACGCGATCAGTCGCAGTCTTTCCCTCACCGTACCGGGTGTCACAATACGCGGCGCTGGCATGAACGATTCGGTGCTGTCCTTTGCTAACCAGGTGCAGGGGGCGGAAGGCCTGTTAGTCACCGCAGACAATTTCACTATCGAGGATCTGGGCATTGAGGACACCGTGGGTGATGCCCTGAAGATCAACGAAAGCAATAACGTCACAATCCGTCGTGTCCGTACCGAATGGACTAATGGTCCCAACTCTGAAAACGGGGCCTATGGCATCTACCCTGTGCAGTCCCGGAACATACTTATTGAAGGGTCAGTGGCTATCGGTGCCGCCGACGCGGGCATCTATGTAGGCCAGTCCAGCCAGATCATCGTACGCAATTCCCACGCCGAATATAACGTGGCCGGGATCGAGATCGAGAACTCGACCTATGCCGACGTCTATGACAACGTGGCCATCAATAACACCGGTGGCATTCTCGTTTTCGACCTTCCCAACCTCGAAGTACAGGGTGGGCAAGCGACCCGGGTATTCAATAATCGTATTCTGGAAAATAATACCGAGAACTTCGCTCCCGAAGGCGCCATCGTGGGCAATGTGCCGCCGGGAACCGGTTTACTGGTGCTGGCCAATGACAATATCGAGGTATTCGGCAACGAGTTTGCCGACAACGACAGCGTACACATCATGGTGTACAGCTTTGTGCTTGGAGGTCGCGTTATCGACGACCCTAATTACGACCCCTACCCCGAACAGATTTATATCCATGACAATGAATATATTCGCGGTGGCACCGTGCCAGCCCATGCCCTGCTGGCCAAGTGGCACGGGGAAACCGGTGAAAACTCTCCCAGTATCGTGTGGGGCGGCCTGATCAGGGAAGGCAGCAGCAGCGACAACATAATCTGCCTCGGCGATGAACCCCAGACTACATTCATGAATCTGAATGGAACCGGTGCCGCGGCCGACGTGTCATTCGACACTTCTCCCCACGCCTGCACCCTGCCCCGTCTCGAACCAGTGACACTGGATAGCCCCGGCGACGATTGATGCCATCCCATTGTGTTGGCTGCGTACTTAAATCGCTCGCCTTGGCGGCAAGCCTGGTTGCTTTGGGAGTTGCGGCGCAGTCCACTGAAGAGCAAGTAAGCTTCCTGAGCACACTGCAGAACGACGGCGACTGGACCTTGCTGGAACGCACGCCACTGCAGTTTCCTGTTTATCACCCTCAGGGAATGACGCGTGTGGGAGAGCATTTCTTTATGAGTTCGGTAGAAGTACTCCAAGCCCCGCAGCGGCTGGAAAATCCGGATTCCGACTTCGACCGCACTAGCGGTCGTGGAATAGGACACCTGTTCAAATTCAATACCCACGGAGAACTACTGGCCCACACTACCCTTGGTGAAGGCACTCTGTATCACCCAGGCGGCATGGATTTCGATGGTGAGCAGCTATGGATTCCGGTAGCAGAGTACCGCCCCAACAGCCACTCAGTCATTTATCGGGTTGACCCCGACACACTCGACGCAGCAGAAGCCTTACGAATAGAAGATCATCTTGGAGCAGTTGTGCACAACCCCATCGATCGGAACCTGTATGCAGCTAGTTGGGGGTCGCGTCATCTCTACGAGATTGATCCTTTTGGTGACAGTTACGAGGCGGCCTTGGTGAGCAAGAGTGAGAAACGAGGTTCGGACGTGGACTACCAGGATTGCCAGTTACTCGGTACCGATCACTTACTATGCAGTGGCATCGCCAGTGACGTGGTTGAAGAAAACAGTCGACGTACAATCGGTGGTATTGAGATTCTGAGTATTCCCGGTCTCTTTGTGCAGCACAAGATCAGGGTGAACGGAACGAGCCCCGGCGGTGAATTCCTGACCCGAAACCCCTTTTATTTTGAGATGACGCTCGAGGGCCGCGGACTCTTTTACTTTGTGCCTGAAGACGACACCGCGGCGCTGTATCAATTTAGTCCCGCGGCGCAGTGAGCTATTCGAAGACTGATAGATTCTCTTCTGCAATCTCCATGTAGTCCTCCTTGAAACCGGGCAGCAGGAAACCGTCCGCGATGAGCTGGTCGGTGGCGGCTTCGTATTTTTGCAGGTAGTCCTCCGGACTCCGGTATAACCCCTCAATGGAATCACGCTGATCCCTGTTGGCCAAGGCATCGAAGGTGTTTTTAGCCAGCGGTATATAGCCGCCAGCGAGGCGGGCCAGTGCGCGCTCCGCGCCGGTGGCGGGATTACGCAGATTCCAGGACACAAAAGTGGCAAGTGGCACCTTGGTCAAGGGCGGCAGAATGGTTGCTGAATCGAGGTCGTTGTTGTTGTTGTCCACGGCAGGCACCAACGCCCCGTAGAAGTGGTCTGAGTAGTCGGGATGGCTGTCGATGATGCGCTCGCCTTCCCAACGAGCACCGTAATTGGCATGTGCGGGCCTGTACATACCTGACGGATGGTTATAGCCGTTAACCGGATTCCAGGCGCCGCGGTTGATGCGCCCATCGTTGTGAGATGCGACCAGCGATCCATCGGCAATCTTCGGATATACCGATGCCGGGGGTTCTACATCGTCTGTCACCCAGTCGGACATGGCGACAACCATGGACATACCTATCGGATTCCACATGTTCGGATTACGGGGAAGCTGCCCGGAAGTCGCCTCATCCGGTATGCGGCCGTTGCCCGATCCGTGTTGCGAACCACCGATGGTATAGAATCGAACTTCCTCTGGAATCACGGCGTCTTCCGTACCTTCCGGATTGGTATGGGGAAGCGACCCCGCGCGTAACCAGTATTCGTTTGTGGTCTGGATATGCATGATTCTGGGTACGGTGTCGCTTGCCCGCGCCCTGGCTAGCAAGCTGTCGCTCTTGCCGGTATAGGGATCGGTGCTCTCGCCATAGGTGAATGGAAACAGGTCATTGGGGTACAGGTAGTTTGAATGGTGTCCGTTGGTACGGGTCGGCATGGCAAAACGCAGGTTGAACATGCCATAACCCCCACCCGCGATGAATGGTACGATGCCGTCGAATACCCTGCGACCTGCCTTGTCGGCATTGAAACCATCGTACACATACTGTCGCAGTAGGCGGCCACTCTGGGAGAAACCATAAGCGATAGCATGATCGATAGGTGGCAGGTCAAACTGTGCCAGCTGCTCACTACCTTCCCCGCCATAGCGTATCAGGGACACAAGATCGCGAATTGCCGCCATGCCGGAACCCGATAGCACAGGGTCCTGCGCCTCGTAGATCAGTTCGTAAAGCA
Organism: uncultured Pseudohongiella sp.; assembly: GCA_965227635.1. Lineage (GTDB taxonomy): Bacteria > Pseudomonadota > Gammaproteobacteria > Pseudomonadales > Pseudohongiellaceae > UBA9145. The sequence continues at coordinate 1,052,773 of OZ245763.1, forward strand.
CACCGGGCTCGAAGCCACCATCGAGTTCCAGCCAGACCCTGGGCTGGTTACTGTCGGCCACGGTTTCCACCTGCAGATCGAAACTCGATCGCTCGACGGGAATACGGACATCGGTCTGGTACTGACGTCGGGTAAGCGTTGCACCCTGCAGACCATTGTCGGTCGGCATATAGGCCAGGTGGTTGTTGCCGGCGATTTCGACACGGTTCGAGGCGCGGCTTACGCTGACCTCGTAACGCACATCACCAGTGATGGGCGAGCCGCCATCGGAGACCACAGGCGCATGCAGGCGAATACGATTATCTGCCGGTACCAGCTCGTTGATCCAGCCAGTGACGAGGTAAGTAAACCCCTGTTCGGCCACAGGCATCTGGCGCTGCTCGGGTGGTGTGTTCATACCTCCCCGATTGTTGACCGCATAGGCCAGTACGCCGTTGGCAATATTTTCCGATGGCACCAGGAGTTTGAAATCGGTTGCATACTCAATCAGGCCATCAGCGTTCACTGGAGCATGTTCGATATCGGTGATTGTGGCATTGGCCGAAGACCGGGGGTCGAGTGTGAGATAGACGACACCGGTGTAGCGCTGGTAGCTGAAGGGGTCGAGGGTGCGAGTCGCTGTGCTCTCGCGGATTACTTCGATGCGACTGACATCGGCCTGCAGGAACGCGGGCAGCAGACAGAAGACTGCTATTGAAAGAGAAGCGGCTGCGGTACTACGCAGGGAATTGGAAATCATGGGACTGCTCCCTTGGGTAACTTGTTATTCTTTCGCTGATAATCAGGTTGGTATCACCAACGATCTTGCTGTCCCGGCGCTTGGCAGGAAAACTCACACTTTCAGTGTTCCCGATAAGGCTTCCGGTGTCAACGCAACTGCCTAGTTGGCATTGACCCGGGCCGATTCATCCTGCCGGGCACGGCGGTTGGAGAGCACAGGCATCAATGCGGTGAGCGCAGAGCCCGCGATCAGGAACAAGGCACCCAGAATGGAAAGCCAGGATAGCCGGTCAGAAAAGGCGTAGTCGGGATTCAACAAGACAATGAGTTTTAGCGTGCCTATGGTAAACAGTGGCGCCAATGCCAGCATGGCGCTGACCTTGGATGCATCCCAAACATTGAGCGCCTCGGCAAAACTGCCGTAGGCCACGATGGTGTTGAGGCAACAGAAAGCGAGCAAACCGACCTGAAACGAAGTGAGCTGCAAAATCTGCTGGGGCGAGATAATGGGCAGTAGAACAATGATGGAAACACAGTAGATCACAAAGAGAATCTGTACAGACGTAAAGTCCTTCAACAAGCGCTTCTGCAACAGGGCATAGACCGTCCAGGTGACGGCTGCCGCGACAACGATAATGACCCCTATGGTTTCTTCATTATCCAGCGATGTGAACTCACCCAACCTGTCATTGAAGAACAGCAACAGTCCCAACACGATGAGCCCCGTTCCCAGTTTCTGAATACCGATAAAAGGTTCCTTGTAAAACACTACACCACCCAGTATCAGGAACAGCGTTGTGAGCTGGATGACCGCTTCGCTGGTTTCAGCGTTGACATAATTAAGGCTGAGGGAGAAGTAATAGTAGTTTCCACAGAGACCCAGGGCGGCGATCAGCAACAGCGCTCGCAGCTTGTTGCTGGTACTTAACAGCGGGGGCAGATTACCGCGCCATGCCAACCAGCCGAACAGCGCCAGTCCTGCCACCAGAAAGCGGTACCAGACTACCGTGCTCGCCTCCATGCCTGTCAGTAATTCCTTGAGGGCAATCGGTAGCACACCCCAAAGGGCGGCGGCAACGAGGGAAAGGAAAAATCCCAAAACGGGATTTTGCTGAGAATGGTTCATGGGCTTTCTGATCTGCAACTCAACTACTATATAACTCAACTACTGAGTAGCGCGGTTGAGTGGTACAGGAGTTGGTATCGGTATCTGTGCTTGATTCTGCGTCAGTGTCAGGTGGCTGCATGCTACCACGAAACCCTGTTCTGCACTCAGCCTGGGCGGTCGATAGACCGAACGTGAACAGAACTCTGCAAACAGCTTTAGCTTAGTTTGATGTGCCGTGAGAAACGGACGCTGAGAAACTCCATCTGGTCTGCCAGTACCGCGTGGTTGGACAGGTACAGAAACTCATACTGGTTGGGCACAAAGGGAATCGCAAGCAACTCCATGCTGGATTCTTCGGGAGTACGATCCGCCTTACGGTTATTGCAGCGGCGACAGGAGGTGACGACATTGGTCCAGATGTCGGCGCCACCACGGGAGATGGGAATGACGTGGTCGCGGGAGAGTTCACTCACTCCGAACTCGTTCCCGCAATAGAGGCAGATATTCTTGTCGCGGCGGAACAGGAATTTGTTTTCCAGAGGCGGATCAAAGCTGTCCTTATGCACCTTGCCATCGCAGGCCACGATGCTGGGCAGCTTGAGTATTGACTGCACTCCGTCCCGGTTAAAACCGCCGCGAATTTCCATCACGGTGTCACCCATGCTCCAGATGACGAGGTCTTTTACGAGGAGGGTTGCAGTCTCTTCCCGGGTTAGCCAACTAACAGGAATACCGGCTTTGTTCAATCGCAGAATCTTGGCGTTCACGCTCAATAACCTGGTTCGACTGCATGCTCGGTGAGAGTGTACACGTCAGGCTGTGCGCTTGCACGTCACTTTGTCTGACAATGTGGTGTGACTGGTTTTACGAATTACATCGTGCCAGATAATTCCTGACAACTCCCGATTCTTTTATCGGCCCGAATTCGCCGGGCTAAATATTCTGAGTGAGATTTTCCTGTTAGTCGGCGGTGAAATGACTGTACGAAACCGGGTTGCTACAGAACTGCAACACAAACCGATGGTTTATGACTGAAATGTCATTAACTTTACTTGCTGATCCGTGTCTGGTTTTCCTGCCAACGCTGGTAACCCCCGGTGCTAACCCAGTAGCCTAACTGCAGTATAAAGGCCAGCGCGATAAATAGCGGGATGGTGCCCCAGTCCCTGCCTCCGACCCGGAAATAGAACACGGCATTGTAGTAACGATCTTCCTCGGGCAATTCGGCGGTCACCACGCCAATATAGGTGCCCTTTTCAGTGAAGTCATAACTTGTACTGTAGAAGCCGCTTTCTTCGATGCGAGGCTGCTCGTAGAACACGGTCACCGCTTCCAGGTCTTCTATAGCCTGGATGTCATCCCAGTCGGCGAAGCGGCCCAGGTTGTTTACGTCTCGCACGATGCGAAAGTCGATGCTCATGTCTGTTAACAGGTCATGAAGATACTCCATAACAAACACCGATCGGGTCACGTCCGGAATGTCTTCACAGAATTCCTCAGTCTCCCGGGTGTCTGGCTGGAATACCGTGAAGTGTGCCTGCATGAAATCGATATTGATGACGCAGAGATCGTCTTCGAAGGCAACACCACCATGGGAGTGAGCCTGGGACGACATCAACAGCAGCCATAACACATGCCATGGCGCAAATGCCCTGAAGAAAAGTTTGATCATCGAGTGTACTTCTTGAATCCGCGGAATTGACTAATTACCAGGCGATCGGCTGGCCATCGTAATTGAAGAATTGCCCGGTGCTGGCCTGGTTCAGACTGTCGATCACGCCAAGCATGCCGTTAACGCTGGTCAGGGTATCGATCAACGCGTTAGGCCCACCCATGTCTGTTTGCACCCAGCCCGGATGAAGTAGCGCAACACTGAAGCCCTCATCACGCAGGTCCACGGACAGACTGCGAACCACGGAATTGAGCGCCGTCTTGGAGCTTCTATAGATGTAGCTGCCGCCGCCACTGTTGTCATCGATGGAACCCATCTTCGAGGTAATGTAGACCAGCTTCTTGTCACTACCCTTGCGCAAACTTGCAATGATCTCCTGGGTTAGGAGCAATGGCGCGATTGAATTCACATAGAGCACCTCTTCCCATTCCTCTGCAGCAACGTTGCCGAAACTGGCATCCCGGGGACCATAGACACCGGCGTTGTTGATGAACACATCCACTGCCGTACCCGCTAGCGCGCTGGCAAAGCTGGCCCGTGATTCGACTTTGCTCACATCCAGCGCCATCAAGGTCAGTTTGTCGTTGCTGGCTGCCAATTCAGCCAATTCGCCAGCAGAGTCGGGATTCCGACAAGTTGCCAACACGGTGTCACCCCTGCCCAGGTATTGTTTGACGAATTCCAGTCCGATGCCGCGATTGGTGCCGGTGATGAGAACTGTGGACATTGATTACTCCTGAATAGTGCCGTTGGGGCCAGGGTAGCGCCTGGCCGAAGAGCGGCTAATCTACACACACTGCCGGGCCGGGTCAAAGCCAACTGCTGGAAACTTCGGCGCGTTCGAGGTTCTGCTATACTGGCCGCCGCCCAAGAAACAAGAAGCCAGTTTCAGGAGAGAAGATGGAAATGCCCACACAGAAAAAGTTGCTTTGCCTGCTTGTTACCAGTGCCCTGAGCCAAGGCGCTATCTCACAGGACCCGGAAGAAATCGTGGTAGTGGGCGTGGTCCCCGCCGGCTCCAGCCTTGACCGGGACAAGATACCCTACCCCATCCAGACTGGCTCAGCCGACGACATTGAAAACCTGCAGGGCCTGTCTCTCGCCGACTTCCTCAAACAGAGCTTTACCAGCGTGTCCTGGAACGACGCCCAGAACAATCCCCTGCAGGCGGACCTGCAGTACCGTGGGTTTACGGCTTCACCCTTGCTCGGTCTCGCCCAGGGCATGGCGGTGTACCAGAACGGCGTGCGCATTAACGAACCGTTGGGGGATGCGGTGAACTGGGACTTGATGCCTCAATCCGCTATCAGTGAAGTCAGACTTGGTGGCGGTGCCAATCCACTTTATGGACTGAACAGCCTCGGCGGCTCTCTGGTTATCGACATGAAGAATGGATTCAATTTTGAAGGTACCAGCGCCGAGATCAGTGCCGGTTCCTTTGGACGCCGAATTACCAGCCTGGAGACCGGAGGCAACGATGGCCAACTGGGTTATTACCTCAATATCGAACACTTCGATGAGGATGGCTGGCGCGATGAATCCAACTCTGATGCGCTGAACATCTACGGCAGCCTGGGCTGGCGTTCCGAGTACTCTGCAGTAAACCTCAACCTGCAACACGGCCGCTCCGACCTCGTTGGCAACGGTGCATCCCCTATCGAACTATTAGCTCTCAGAAGAGAAGCCATCTTTACCGGACCTGATATCACCGAGAACAATATGACCATGGTGAGCCTGGATTTCGCCGCCGATGTTTCACCGGGAATAAGCTTTAGTGGAAACCTGTTCTGGCGTGAAAACGACACAGACTCCTTCAATGGCGACGGTACTGAATTTGCCGTGTGTGAATTCACTGGCGGCGCAGGCCTTATCGAAGGGGTAGAAGAAGATGACCTTGAGGAACTGGGCCTCGACGATGATGACTTGTGCGAAGGGCAGTTCGCCGATGCCGATGCACTGGAAGATTTCCTGAACACCACTGCAATGAATCTCGGCGAAGATGAGGAATTCCATATAGAAGGATTTGAAGACGACGAACTTTCCGGTACTGGCATTCTTTCAGATGATGCAATCAACAATATCAGTAACCGGGTTCAACAGAGTACAGGCGCTGACTTTCAGTGGACGTTCAATGGACGCTTTCTCGGCTATGAAGGCCAGTTGATTCTAGGCGGCGCCTACTTCAATGGTCAGTCGGATTTCAATTCCGTACTGGAGCTATCCAACATTGACCCGCTGACGCGAATAACAACAGGACTGGGGACGGGTACCTTTGTCGATGAAGCCGCAACATCGATCAATACCGAAACCGAATCCTTTAGCGGCTATCTAACAGCGACGCTTGACCTCTCGGAAAGCGTGGCGTTGACTCTCTCCGCCCGTGGTAATGATACGTCGGTCGACCTGCGAGACCTGTCTGGCGAAAGACCGGAATTGAACGGCAGCCACAAGTTCTCAAGAATTAACCCAGCCATCGGAGTCACCTGGCAAGCGACGGAAGATCACAACCTGTTTGCTTCCTACAGCGAATCCAACCGCGCTCCTACGCCCATCGAACTGGCCTGCAACGAAGGTGTGTTTGAACTGGCAGTACAATATGCGATCGCCGATGGCGAAGACCCCGACGATGTTGAGTTTGAGTGCCGACTCCCCAATGCCTTCCTCGCGGACCCACCGCTGGAAGACGTGGTGGCCAGAAGCTTCGAGCTAGGCGCACGGGGATACTTGGGTGGTATCAGCTACAGCGCTGGAGTATTCCATACTCGTAACGAAGATGACATCCTGTTCCAGACCACAGGCCGATCCACCGGTCTGTTCGCAAACGTGGACGAGACTTTACGTGCAGGTTTCGAAGCGAGCCTTTCAGGCAACATAGAGAACCTGAATTGGTTCCTTGCTTACAGTCACGTACAAGCCACCTTTGAAGACGACTTTGATGTGCTGAGCCCCAATCATGATTTTGCGGATGACGAAGGTGAAATCAGAGTAAACAGCGGCGACAGTATTCCCGGCATTCCGGAAAACCAGTTCAAACTGGTAACCAACTACCAGGTTGACGAGAAGCTCAGCTTCGGCATCGACCTCATCAACAACAGCGACCAACACCTGCGCGGCGACGAGTCGAATCAACTGGATACCGTGGATGGATACACCCTGGTCAACTTACGCGCCCGCTACCGATTCACTGACAAACTCGAAATGTTCGCCACGGTAAACAATCTGTTCAATCGCGAATTCGAAACCTTCGGCTTGTTGGGCGAAGAACCGGGCGAGTTGGAAGTACCCATCATCGAGGATCTGGAAGTTCCAATCTTCCTCGGCGCGGCACCACCGCGAGCCGGCTTTCTGGGAGTTCGCTACTCGTTCTAATGCTATAGCGCGTCGAGCGGACTGTTGGTACCAGCATAGTGGCGACCGAGGACGTGGGTGTAGATCTGCGTGGTGGAAACGTCGTTGTGGCCCAGTAGTTCCTGAATCGTTCGCAGATCCGATCCTGCCGCTAACATGTGGGTAGCAAATGAGTGGCGAAACGTATGGGTGGTTATTCGCTTGTAATCTATTCCTGCACGACGCACAGCCAACTGCAAGAACTTACGCACGACAGTGTGATGCAAGTGATGGCGACAAATCTCACCTGTAAGGGGATGACTGCATAGTGAGGAAGCTGGAAACACATAAGCCCATTGCGTGGATCGATACGCCGATGGATACTTTCTGGACAATGCGGGTGACAAGCTACAACCGACACCACGCAGATTATCACTTTTTTGAACTGAGCTGGCTTTGCTAATCTGTTCTTTCAACGGCTCTGCAAGTTTCGGACTCAGAATGGTTTTTCTGTCTTTGTTCCCTTTGCTATTAAATATACTCAGAGAAAAGTTGCTGAGATCAACGTCCTGAATTCTCAGTCGCAGACATTCGCTGACTCGGAGACCACTACCATACAGCAACTGTATAATTAGCCGATTTCGACCATCCAAATGGGAGAGTATCCGCCGCACTTCATCCACTGTCAGTACCGTCGGGAGCCTTCGCTGGCGTTTGGCCATTTTAAACCCAAGATCGCCTACTTCTCTTCTCAGGTGCTTTTCAAACAGAAATATCAGAGCGTTAAGCGCTGTTTTCTGTGTATTAACCGACACATTCCAATGCGTAGCCAAGTGCGACAAATAGTCAACGATCTTCTGCACATCAACATTCTCAGGATGCTCATTCTCACAGAATCGAATAAACCGACGAATCCACAATAGATAGGTTTTCTCCGTAGAGATTGCATATCCTCGAGCCCTAAGCCCTGCACGTACCTCTTCTAAAAACTTGCTCGCCACTTTAAATCACTCCTACTCCAGTTAACTGAATAAACTACTAAAGTAGTTGTGATTCCCCTTTACCTCCAAATATGGCTGCAATTCTCAATTAGAAGTTCTCGCTTTCTCAGAGTAGCTACCTGTTTTATTCATATATTCAACAACTTAAAAATATTCAAAATTACATAAAGGGAAACCCCCTTGGTAAATACTGAGCCCCCCTTTATACGACATACTGGGACCCCTTCAGTATGTACAAAGTTAGTGCCTGGCATTTCCCGACTTACTGTTCCATTTCAAGGCGTTGGGGAATACACTAGAAGTTGATCTCACCGATAAAGTGGGCCAGCTATTTATATAAATGTTAGGTGTACCAGCCTTCGATGAAGATCCGAGCGATTCACATAGTATTGACGATCTTAATACTTCTTATCGCGTCATGTTCATGGAATAGCGACGCTGGAATCTATATTCGGGGAAAATCGAAATACGAGTCGATACTTGTACCGGGCGTCTCGAAAAAAGAAATCATTTCTTTATTAGAAGCTCATGATGACAATTATTACGATCACCCAAAAAATACAGAGGGTTCGCTCTTCAATGACAATAATTGTCCATATACAGGACATTCAGGTTTCACGATTGGCTGCAAATACTCTGGATTTACGATTACCTCCAACCCCATGGGGTTTTTTATGGAACCTTATCTGTACGTGTATTTTGTATATGATGAGAATAATGAGCTCGCATTCTACAAAATGGGAATTGAGAGAACATTTCTCTGAGAACACCAGCAGCTTGAGAAATATGACACCTAACAATCATTTCAATATAGGACGCTGCTGCCGCAGCGCCCATTAAAAAGAGCGTTATGTTCCACGAATTCTGAGGACTCAATGCAAATAGTAACGCTTGACGTTATTATCGCTTCGCGTTACTATTTTGGTCATGATTGTTTCTTTCAAGTGCTCAGATACAGAATTGCTTGCCAAAGGGAAAAGGGTAAGAAGGTTTGTAAATTTCGAGCGTATTGCCCTTCGAAAGATCAGACAGTTGCAAGTGTCTGAAAAACTGGAAGATTTGAGAGTGCCTCCAGGTAATCGGCTTGAAGCGCTTAAAGGCAACAGGAAAGGACAGTACAGCATTCGAATAAACGATCAATTTAGAATCTGCTTCCGATGGAACAAATCGGGAGCGCATGACGTAGAGATAGTGGATTACCACTAGGAGTCTATCTATGAGAAATATACAACCAGTATCTCCGGGTGAATTGCTCAAAGAGGAATTTTTGGAGCCTATGGGCATTTCTCAATACCGTCTCGCTAAAGAGATCGAGGTACCGGCCCAGCGTATCGGAGCAATCGTTTCTGGAAAACGATCTATTACTGCAGATACAGATTTGCGACTTTGTAAGTTCTTCGGCCTTTCCAATGGCTATTGGCTGCGAGCGCAAGCTGCTTATGATACTGAAATTGCAGAAGATGAATTGGCAGATGAATTAAGTCATATCCGCCCCTGGCGAGAAGTTGCCAACCTTGCAAACCAAGGAACATAACAATCAAATCAATAAGGACGGGCCGCTATGCGGCCCGCTCTATTATCAAGGGCGTTATGCAGCGTAGATCGGGGCTTCCGCAATAATATTGACATATCATATTTAGTATATATACTATTTTTGATATGTGGGTGGTATACGAACATAAACGAGTCTTAAAGAGCCTGGCTTCAGCGCCTGTAGACGTACTAAAGCGATATGAAAAATGGAAAGATATTGTTTCTATATCGGGGCCTACTGGACTCAGATCGATTAAAGGCTTTCACGATGAATCCCTATCGGGGAAATGGAAGGGCTTCCGATCTTCTAGACTTAATATCCAGTATCGCGTCATCTATAAGATTGAAAAAGACAAAGTACTCGTCCAAGTAGAGAACGTTACTCCGCATGATTACCGGAGAAAGTAGTATGAACGATTACAGATTAGCTAAACGGAGTGTCGATGTATCGGTCGGAGAATCCGTCAAGATCTTGCGAGAACTGCAGGAACTAAGCCAGAACGAACTGGCCCAGATTTCTGGGATTCCTCAATCAACTATTTCAGCAATAGAGAACGACAGAGTGCAGCTTGGTGTTGAGCGCGCCAAAGTCTTAGCGAGGGCCTTGCATTGCCATCCGGCAGTGCTTGTGTTCCCTGGCTGGGATATCGAGCATGAATCTGCTGCATAACAATCAAATCAATAAGGACGGGCCGCTATGCGGCCCGCTCTATTATTAAGGGCGTTACTGAGCGCTTTGTTGTCAGAACCATCGCCAACCCGCTAGATCCGCGACCTAGCACACTACCCCAGCTATAAAATAAGGCGTCGAATTAAGGCGTTGCGCCCCCGTTCCCAACCCGTTAAAGTCATAGGCATATTGTGAGCCAGCGGCACCGTTCTCGGTGCTTGTTAGCAGGGTTAATAAAGCCACACGCAACCCGAATTGCGTGACGGCTTGAGGAGTTCTGTTGTTGGGCAGCACCTATCCAGATTCACGCATTCGTCTGCCCTTGCGCAACTCTCTTCAGGGCATCGTGCAATCGCCAACTATCCTGCTATCCGGATGGAGCGCGTCAGTAACCATAAATTCAATTAAGGACGCAGCAAGCTGCGCCCATTAACCAAGGCGTTATGTGCCTCGAAATTTTCTAAATGACGATTGTTTCTGAAGATTCTGTGTTTCGAAGACTACCGCATGGACTCTCCCAACGACATGTGGTGTTTTTCGATGGATTACGGATATCTGCCGAAATTGCTAGTCAGGCATACAATGATTTGTTCACCGCAATCAGCGGGCTAGAACCAAATAGAAACTCTGGAGTTTCCAGAAACTACGTGTTCTTAATTAGGCATTCATGGACATTTATAGACGCATTGCACAGATTCAGGTCGATACTGTTGAATGCTCCAGGAATAAAACACAATCACGTATTCAAACTATTTGTGAGAAAGACTGAAATCGTCACCGAAATGAGAAATACCGCTCAACACCTCGACAAAGAACTCGCAGGTATTGCTGAAAGAAGCCAAGGGGCCTACGGAACACTGTCGTGGGTTGTTGGAATGGGGGATAGTGAAGTACCTAGATCAGCAATGCTAAATTTGGGCACCGCCTACGGACGAGTCGTGGGTCCACTAATTGATTTTTGCGAAAGATTACCCATCGGTGAAATTCGGAGGCTAAAACTTGAATTAGCAAAACAAGAATTACTGTTGTCTGAAACTTATCAAGATCTAGAGCAATTATTCAAGAGTCTAGAGAACGGGCTTAATTGTGTTGCCGAGGGAAAAGATAGATATGGTTCGGATCAGTTTATCATGCTCAATCTAGTACCCAGACCCGATGAGGCTCAGGATGCTGCCGGCACATAACAAACAAGTCAATAAAGGACACAGCCTGCTCCGCACGGTTTGCGAATGGCTACGCCATTCTATCGCAAACCGCGCTCCGCAGACTGTGCCCATTACTACGGGCGTTATCTGCGCTCAATCAAGTTCAGTGATGCCATTAGGCACACATTAGTGTTAGAATTTTCTGCATGAAAACCATCAATTGGAATGCAGAGAAAAATCAAGAGCTTATGGAAACCCGAGGGGTATCCTTCGAAGATGTAGTCTTCTATCTTCAGCAAGGAACTCTATTAGACGATCTTGAGCATCCCAATCCAGAGAAGTACTCAAATCAACGAATTTTCGTCCTGGAAATTGATGAATACGTCTACTTAGTCCCCTACGTCGAAGATGCTAAGGAAATATTTCTAAAGACGATCATTCCGAGTAGAAGGGCTACGAAGCAATATCTTGGAGAATCGAAATGAGTAAAGCCAACCTCAAAAAAGATGAGAAAGACCTTCTTAAGGGTTATGAATCAGGCGAGTTTAAGTCAAAGCTTTCCAATAAGCGCAGAGAGTTTTTGAAGTCTGCAGCAGAGGAAACTTTCAAAAAAGACAAGAGAATTAATATCCGGATTTCTAGCCGGGATCTGGAATCAATTCAACGAAAAGCCTTACAAGAAGGCATTCCGTATCAAACCCTTGTTTCTAGCATTCTGCACAAATATGTTTCGGGTAGTTTGAAGAACACGGCAGATAACCATTAATTCAATAAAGGACGCAGCAAGCTGCGCCCATTCACCACGGCGTTACCTAGCCTAGTTGTACATCATGCAGATTTCAGAAATAGAACAGAGAACGATTTCTGGCACAGGCGACAATAGCTATAAGTGTGCTATTCGAAATTTGTGCGCACCATTTGGTTTAAGCTCGTTAGTCGTACATGAAGAAACTCTGCAACCTGGCGCGAGTGGGTCTAAACCTCATTTTCACACTTCCAAGGAAGAGCTGATTGTGGTGCTCCAAGGAGAAATTCGCGTCACATGCGGTGAGAATGTTGAAATGTTATCTCCAGGTTCAGTTTTCGGCTTCCCATGCGGCTCTGACAACATGCACTATGTTTCAAACGTCGGAGATGTCGAGGCCAAGTACCTCAGCATCGGCGTAATGGAACCTGAAGATCAAGTGGTTTATGAGTAAGGCTAAGTAACCAGCGACTATGGTGTCAATAGTCCGCTTTCCGTTCAGGTACGCCCATTCGCAATTGTCCATTACCACGGCATTCAGAATCACAATGAACTTGCGCATGCATGCCGTTAAGGCCACTTTTTTGTGCTACCCCTGCGCTACTAAACTTATGTAAAACGACTTGATCATGGAATTGCACAGAGTAGCGCTTAGAGTCGCCATGTAGAGTGTCGTTCTTACGCCGTAACGCCCTCCACGGTTTCGCCAAACACCACGGTACTTGCCACTGTCTCTATTCATAGGAGCAACACCTACCAGTGCGGCCGCTTCCTTGTTAGCAAGAGCACCCAGCTCTGGCATGTCGGCTAGTAAGGTGTACACCATGGTACTACCGATGCCTGGCGCTGATTGTAGAATCGCCTGTTTCTGCCACCTTCAGGCTCTTTCTCTATGTGTAAAGCCAGTTGTTTTCCTATCCATTGAGTCGTTTTTCCAGCGCACGCAAGATGCGGTTGCAGGAAGCTTCAAGAGCTTTTCCCATGATCTTAAGCCGGTTCTTCTCCTGGGTCCTAAGCCAGACAAGCTGGCCCACTCCTGTTGCTGAGTTCTCCAAGGAGAAATGCGCGTTTGTTTCGTAGAGAAACACATCGAGTTGTGCCTTGCCTACATCCAGTCAAACATTAACATTTGATTGCCTCTTTATACGGTTTGTCATGTCGACTCTTCCTTGCTAAATTCGAGCTCGAGGCTCATTTGACTGTTCAAGTCAAGTAATCGGGTTGGATCAGCGCCCATGCTGGTCAACGATCTTTACTGAACTTAGATTCATCGGGTTGCTGAGCCGGTGACTGGGTGGTGCCAGGCAGGAACCTTACGTTAACCAAAGGGTTAAAAACAGGGAAATTGAACATACAATAAATTCAATAAAGGACTGGCAAGCCGAGCTCATTAAGCACGGCGTTATATGTGCAGATTGGAGAATAGTGTGATCTTCTGGATTCTTAAAAATATTCCTGGGGCCCTGCGGACCTATAATTTTGTTGCGAAATTTATCGTAAGCATGAGCACTGATGCGCCTCAAGACATTAAGGAAATCTACGCAAAGAAGAAAAGCAAAGTCTGTACAACCGTCGAAAGCAAATTCCCCAAGGAACTAGTTGAGGATGAGAACTCAAAATACGATCAGAAAACTAGAGATTTATATAAATACTACGCTGAGAAATTTGAGTTTGAAGCAAAGCGGAAATGGGGTAGAGATTCTCTTAAGTATGCATATGAATCGGCATGGTCATATTCACTAGCTGCCTTCTTTTTTGAAAAAGCGTCTTGCCACAAAGATGCTTCGGACAATTATCACTATGCTGGAAATGCCTTTAGGAACTTGGAGGCTATTAATCAAGCCATACAACATTATCAAAAATCAGCTGATTTAGCTGAAGATAGGGATGCCTGGAAGTCAAGGAATCAAAATAGAGTGCGTGCTCTTAAGGTTCAGATTGGGGAAAATGACGCATAACCGACAAATCTATCCAAGACTTCGCTGGCGCGCAGCTGATCACACCCATTAACAATAGCGTTATGTTCTCTCAGCGCCACTCAACAGAGTTATCATATATGACAACTTGCCGACATGGCATGGAAAGCAACATTCTTCGATACCAGGGTTAAGGATGAAACGCTTAAGTTCCCTACTGGGGTTCTAGCGAATTATCTTCATGTGGTTGAAATTATTGAAGAACTTGGCCCACCAGTAGGCATGCCCTACACAGTCCCAATGGGAAAGGTATCGTTCGAAATCCGGGCTAAAGGCGAGGTAGGCATAGGACGCCCCCTTTTTATACGGTGAAAGGGAAGGAGATCATAATCCTGCATTCCTTCGTAAAGAAGACACGGAAAACGCCAAAAACAGGCTAGAGAAAGCCTGTAATCGGATGAAGGAGCTGTGATATGAGTAGACCTACTTTAAAGGCTTTTAAAAAAGAGGCTCTCAAAAAGAAAGGAGTTAAGGATCAATATGAAGATCTTACTCCCGCCTATGAAATTCGCAAAGAGTTCTTGAAGTCTGCAGCAGAAGAAACTTTCAAGAAAGACAAGCGAGTTAATATTCAGATTTCTAGCCGGGTCTTGGAATCTATTCAACGATAAACCGTAGAAGAGGGCATTCCTTGCTAACCCTTGTTTCGAGCATTCTTCTCAAATATGCTTCGGATGGTTTGACGAACACGGCAGATAACCATTAATTCAATTAAGGACGCTGCAAGCTGCGATCATCAAATAAGATGTGACCTTAACCAGCACTTTTTCATGTTTCAGAGCCTAAGAAAGCAATTCGGTGAAGTTATCTACGCACAGATCTGGTCACAGCGCATCAAGCTCAGTACCCGGAATTCTGGCAGCAGCTACGATGAAAAACCGCTTGTAGCAATAGAATCAAGAAGTGGCTCTGAAGAGATAGTTGCTGGAGTTGGGAACAGCGCTGAAATCATGGCTTCAAGAACGATTCAGGTTCTAAATCCATTCGCGGAGGAAAACAAGCTTGTATCCGATAGTCTTGTGGCAAAAGCTCTCATCCAACACGCATTCAATTGCCTATTCGAAGGTCGGTTTCTACCACCCAGCCCTGCTGCTATTGTTCAGTTCATGGACAGAGACGTAAGGCGATTCGCAACCCGGGATAGATCAGAAATAGTCAGCATTTTCGAGAATGCAGGAGCGAGAGCAGTAAAACTGTTCGATGGAAGTGAGCTTGATGTCAGTACAATATCATTCAAGGATGTACCGGGAGTAGAAACCTAATACTGTTGAGAGTCGCGTTAGAGTCGATAGCTATTCAATATCGCCAAGGGTAAAGCTTCAACAACACCTATTACCAACAACATCCACAAACAGAGCTATATAGTGCTAAAACAACTATCCGGATTACTCCTGGCGACTATCTCATCGTACACTGTTGCCGTTGAGATCTATGACGACTTTCCACCCACTATTCACCCTGATGAGGAATATGTCTTTTATTCCCACGGGCTAATCGTTGAGGGATCAGATCCAAGACCAGTTCATCCTGAATTTGGCACTTATGAATTTCCCGAGATCATAGGAGCACTATTCAATGAAGGTGGTTTTAACCTGGTTGCTCACCACCGGCCGGCCGGGACCGATCCGAATGACTATGCCGCGAAACTTGTAGGCTGGGTACATCAGCTTGTCGATTCAGGTGTACAACCCAGCAGCATCACTCTGGTCGGCTTCTCTCGCGGTGCCCAGATTACCCTAAACGCGTCGAGCCAACTTGCGCAACTTGGTATTAACACCGCTGTTATGGCAGTCTGCTTCGATGGTGACTTTCCGTCCAGCCCTGCGATTGAATTATCTGGGCGTGTTTTGTCCATCTATGAGACCTCCGATACGGTCAGGTCATGCGATGCTATTCTCGCTCGTAGCGACGAAGCTGTATCGACCGCAGAAATTGCTATATCAACGGGGAAAAGACACGGCGCGTTCTACACTCCACTTTCAGAATGGATGGTGCCTTTGAAAGCATGGCTCAATGAAAACTAGCACTCCATGTTAATCCAACAGCTACAGTCCGGCTTTAGGGCAAGTGATTGCCATGCATAGCATCTCGACGGGCGTTATCTTGTGAAATATACCCTGAAGCAGCTCACCCCAAGCGATCTGGATTTGATGTATTCCCTTCTGGATTGCTTCGGTGAGGAATTTGAAGACCAAGACACTTATGGGGAAAACCGCCCTGACGAAGAGTATCTGGGAAGTTTACTCGGCAGCGACTCGTTTATTGCAATAGTTGTGCTCGACGAAGCAATGTCGGTTGTTGGAGGCCTCGCTGCATACGAACTAAAGAAGTTTGAGCAGAAGCGAAGTGAGATATACATATACGATTTAGCAGTCGCCCGGAACCATAGAAGACAAGGACTTGCCACGGCCCTTATAGAAGAGCTAAAGCCTATTGCTAAAAGTCGTGGAGCGTGGGTGATATTCGTACAAGCAGATTATATAGACGAGCCAGCTGTTGACCTGTATACAAAACTTGGAACTCGAGAAGACGTGCTACATTTCGATATTCCAATTAAGGTCTGCGAGAAACGGTCTTAGTGCATTGATCATCCAAGGTCGCGACTAGATTCTCACTGTCAAGACAGTTATTTTGAGATAGAACGGAGTGATGTGAAATGGCGATACGAACCAGGGAGCCTCTGATCAATTCTGCTTCATCTCTGGCATTCAGCCGAGCCCGCTATCAAGGCGCCGGTTTGAAGGCATGCGTCGGCCTGTCGAAAATCGGCAATGCGGAGAGCGGGCTCGGCTGATAGCCCCGAAGGGCGAGCCTGTCGCTTCTGCCTGCTGCATCGCCGTACTTGCCAAGGGCTACGGCCATTGCCGGCGTACGGCGCCTTCCAGGCAGAAGCGACAGACTCCGCAGAGCTGGGGCAGAATTGATCAGAGGCTCCCTAGACCTTTAGCAATCTTCATTTTCCTGCTGGCCGCGATTCTGTTATATGCTGCCGGTTTCTCTACTGGACTAGTCGCACTGTTAGGTGCCGGCGCTTTCTTTGAGCTGCTGTTCTGGTCCAGACTTCTGGGAAAACGACGTTAGCCACAAGTCGCACTTCTCCGCTTGTTTGGATCCATAGCCTGAAATACACATTGAACGGAATGCCATGAAGTACCACCAAGGAAGACTGATCGATCACATCGGAATTTATGTATCCGATCTGGAGGAAAGCAGAGCGTTCTACTTTGCAATCCTTGATGCGCTCGGGAAGACTGGCGATTTTGGATGCGACAAAGATTGCTTTTACTTCGATGAATTTTATGTCGGCACTGGGAGACCGCCAACGAATAGTCTGCATATAGCCTTTCAAGCGGGCTCCATAGACCAGGTACACGCCTTCTATGAAGCAGGATTGAAAGCAGGTGGCAAAGATAACGGCAAGCCTGGATATCGGCAGTATCACAGTGCTTACTACGCAGCCTTCTTGCTTGATCCAGACGGCAACAATATTGAGGCGATATGCGACGTCGGAGCTGAACGGTCGAGTGAATCTGTTGTTATTACACGACCTCTAGAGGCCGACTGAGCTACGGTCATTCGAGGTCCGTTTCCTCTATCCAAGCTCCAACCCACCAACCACCAACCCACCAACCACGGAAAGCGTTTTCAATGCACTCGAAGATCGTAACTTTTCCAGAAACCAAGATTGCAAAAATCGCCTATGCCGGAACCCCGGAGAACGAACGCGGCACCATAATGAAACTGGTGCAATGGAAAATCCAACACAAGCTACTGGACCAATCCAGGTATCGCACATATGGGCTACACTACCTGCCAGAAACCGGCGTTCCCGAATCGCCAGATACGCCGATGCCATATCGAGTCGATTTTTGCCTGTCCATTGAGGAGGATGTTGCCCCCAACGAGTTTGGAATCAGCGAGGGAAGGATTTCAGCCTGCCGCTGCGCGGTAGCAAGAGACATTGGATCGCGAATGGATAATCAGGCGGCCAGGTTCCTTATTCAGGAATGGTTGCCGAGCAGCGGTGAGGCGTTGTCTGGTGAGCCTTTCATCTTTCACTATGTCAATGTCGGACCCGCCGTTAAAGAATCAGAGGCCATCACAGACGTGTATTTACCCCTGCTTTAAGTAAAAATAGCGGCTTGTTTCCTGCCACTTGTGAGCGAGTGATAATCGCGATGCCTAAACATTCCCTCTCGCAGTCTGACCCTTTCGTTCCTGAGGATTTCCAGGTTCCTGAGGGTCTGGAAAATCAGTATTTCAGACTAAGGCCGCTTACTGTCCACGATGTGGTGAAAGACTACGATGCCGTGATGTCCAGCCTTGATCATCTCCAGGGTGTCTTCGGTCCCGAATCCAGCTGGCCCTCGCCAGACCTGACACTGGAGCAGGACCTGATCGATCTGGGGTGGCACCAGAAAGAGTTTCAGATGCGATCTTCATTCGCCTATACGGTTGTTTCACTCGATGAAGAGAGAGTACTTGGCTGCGTCTATATTGATCCAGCGGATACCGATGAGTTTGATGTGTGCGTTACCCTGTGGGTGCGTGCCGACATCGTCGACAGGGGCTATGACGATATTCTGTTTGATACCGTTGACGAATGGATTCTCAGTGACTGGCCATTCCGCAACCCCGGCTACCCAGGCAGAACGCTCGATTGGGATGACTGGTTGTCATTGTAGGACTTCTGGTATTTTGCTCGAGTCGAGTCGATCGAAAATCACTTTCAAAGACTCTTCGATGGAGTCAAAATTCAGGCCATCACAGCAATAAAAACATAAGAAGTAGAACTCGCGGGAGACCTTCATGAACAAGACCAGCAAGCTCACTACCCTGTTTGGTGCCCTCCTCTTCTCCACGATGGCGTGGTCCCAGGCCGTTTCCCTGTCACCGGGAGCCAAATACGTTTCCATGGGCAGCTCATTCGCTGCAGGCAATGGTGTTGAAGTGCAACTTGGAACCTGCGGTCGTTCCGATCACAACTACTCCAGCATCGTGGCGGAAGCACTTCAGCTTGAGCACACTGACGTCAGTTGCTCGGGAGCGACTACCGACCATATCCGCAATACTTCCCAGAATGGTGCTCCTTTGCAGATTGACGCTGTCACGGCCGATACCGAACTGGTGACTGTCACTATCGGTGGCAATGATATTCGCTATACCGCGTCCACCTTCGCCTGTTCCGGTACGCCAGCCTCCGAGCGTTGCACTGCGAATCTCGATCAGCAAGCGATAGACAGTGCTATTGCCGAGTTGCCCGGCAAACTGGGAGCGATGTTCGAAGAGATTCGGGCCAAGGCTCCCAATGTGACAATCGTGCTGGTCACCTACCCCCGTGTGTTTCCCACCGATGCCGTGAACTGCAGTGAGCTCAGCCTGAGTCGCGATGACATCAATTACCTGCTGGACATGGGCCAGACACTTGAGGACATCTTTGTTAGCGCCGCCGAAAGTCACGATGTACTCGTCGCCGATCCCTATGTGCTCGCGGCGGGTCACGGCCCGTGCGCGCCGAATGCTGCTGACCGGTGGATCAATGGCCAGACCATTCTGAGCTCCGGTATTCGCTACCATCCCACTGCCGAGGGGCATGAGGAAATGGCTCGACTTGTATTGGCCACACTGTCAGGCAACTAGGTACACGGGCCTTCCTCATGTGGAAACCCACCCTACTCGCCGTTGTGTTCTCCTGGTGCACTGCTGCTTTCTCGCATCATGGACTGGATTTGTACAACACCGATGAACTTATTGAGATCGAGGGCAAGGTAGTTGAGTTTCGGCTGATGGACCCTCATTCCCTGCTGGTGATTGAGACTTCAAGCGTAGATGGCACCGTGATTCAGTGGGAAGTGGAAGGCGGCTCAGCCGCCGGCATTGTGGGTTCGGGCCTGACCCGGGAATTCTTGCGTGGCGGCCCAAGGGTTCGCGTTAAGGGGTTCCAGACCCGGGATGGCTTGTGCGCTCCACGCTGCCGCGTCGCGGGGGAATCCTTTGATTTTGAGCAGGAATAAGGCCGCCCACAGCGTCAATCCAACGATTCAGTCGATTTCACTCAGCCCCGGCACTGTATAAACGAACATGAAAATCCCTACAGTACTCGAGGGATCTGCTATTTAATTAGTCTTCAAACTAAGGCACACTAGATTGACGAAAAGTTCATTAGAAACTTTGAGATCAATAATAATGAAAAATAAAGATCTGGTGTTCTACGCCGTCTCCACTGCCGCCATTGGCCTCTTCATGCTTATTCCCTTTGCCTCGGGTTTTTCAATCAGTACCGATTTTCCCGGCATGGCGTTCTGCATGGAATGGATACAGGCTGGCGAAAATTTCGTGGTTTCCGGCAACTAGCGCTCTAGTTCTGTAGAACACTGAATCCAGCGCAAATCAGTTTCCTGTAGGGTTACTACGGGGCGCTTCCACTCCGCCTATTCTACTGAATTCCCTATCCCTCGCCCGCTCCAAACCTTGCTGCGCTGCTACCTCCAGATCCACTTCCAGATTGGGATAGCCCTGGGGTCTTGGTAACTCGATATAACGGCTACGGTCTTCCAGATCACAAATACGCAGCCTGCCGGCGCGAGCCGTGGCTCCGCTATCCCACACGGCTTCCACCCCGGGGATGACGATACAGCCATTGGCATCGGGCTCGGGTAATGCATTGATATTGTAGGTTCGGGTTACTGGGGCCCGGCCGATGGGTGTAACTGAATCCACCGCCGTGATCAGGGCGCCGCGGGGTTCCGAGTTATAGGTGACTCGAATCGTACTGCTGGCGCAGGCGGTAAGGGATAACAGACCGCAAACTATTACTGGCAAGAGTCGTGCTTTCATGGCTTGTTACCTGCTCCGAAAGTTTCTGGGTCAATCTCCGTTGTAATCCAACACTCGGGAAGACATATAGGCGTGGGTATCAGCAATTGCTTCACTGCGTAAAGTCGAGAGCGCCTGCAGTTCGGAATCCTCACGATATTGTTTGAAGGACTCTGCATCGGGGAAACGCAGATGATGGATTTCCTGTTCTGGCCCTTCGTCGAGGCAGCTAAACGCCACGAGCAACTCTCCTCCGTAACGCGCCATTATCTGCACGGCCTGTGTTTCAAATTGGGTGGTCTTCGCCCTGTCCTTCACCGTCAGTATCGCTATGACATGAAACATCTCTCAGCGATGCGATTGCAGGAACTGTACCGCACGATCAGGAAAGTCTGTGAACAAGCCGTCTACATCGGCTTCGAAGTAGTGTTGCTCAAGCATTTCCTCGAAACTGTCGGCATAGGCTGGCACCTGGCCTGGATCCACGCGATAGGTATAGGGGTGTACTTCCATGCCTGCGGCATGTGCCCGTTGCACCAGGGGCGTGATAGCCAGGTTACCTCTGCTCGATGAGCGCTCGACTACCAGGGTATGGGATGGGCCGATGCCATTTGCGTAGGCGGACAATTTCTCCATGCCATCGGCTTCGAACATCCAGGGATATTCATCCGGATTACCTATCAGCATGATCAGGTTTATGTCGACGCCCAGTGCGGGCAGGATATCCTGCTTGATACGCACCAATTCGTCGTAGTCGAATGTTTGCAGAAAAACTTTGTCCTGCTTTGTGGTATAGCCATAGGCTTTCAGCATTTCTACCACGGCCTGGCTGATGTCTTTGCCTTCTTCAAGGTGAAACGCCGGACCTTTGATTTCGGGGTAGATGCCGATGTTGTTACCGGTGGATTTGTTAAGCCCCTGTATTAGCTCTATCTCTTCCTGCAAGGTAGGCACACTGAATGATGAAGTGCCCATGGGAAATCTATCCGCAAAACCCTGTTGCTTCTCTCCACTTTCCAACAGGCGAAATCCTTCCGTGGCTTTGAGCTGCCTGATCTCGGCGAGGGTGAAGTCAATCGCGTAGTAGCGACCGTCGTCTCGCGCCCGATTCGGGAACACTTCGTCTACATTGGTTGTGCGATCGAGGGTGATGTCGTGCAGCACGATAAGCTGGTCATCGGCGGTCATGACGACATCCTGTTCTATGTAGTCTGCGCCCATGGCGTAGGCCATGGCTTTGGCCTCCAGCGTGTGCTCCGGCAGGTAGCCACTGGCGCCGCGGTGGGCTATGACGATTTTCTGGGCCATGGATTCGGATGCTACCAGTGTGGTGAGCAGCAATACTGCTGCATAGTTGAGTAAGCGCATAGTGTTGGTCCGTGGAAGCCTGTTTGCTGATTTGACATGTTATGCCTGAATCTTGCGGGGTGGATATGACAGGGAGTTTACAGGGAAATTTTGGATTATTCAGTTTGTTCGGTGTAGGTAATTCGGAAGAGTTTTTCTATGTGGTAGGGCGAGGTCCGGAGCTATTGGGCCGTGAGCAAGCCCGCGTCCTGCACTCACCGCGGATCATTGGAAGCTCAAGCGAACCGGGCGCTGCGCGACTCAACCTACGCGCTGCGCGCTCCGGGATTCGAACAGTGCTCGCGCTGTTTCCGGTTCGCTTGAGCTTCCAAAGCATGATCTTACTCGCAGTGAGTGCAGGACGCGGGCTTGCTCACTCTATCCTGCTAGACTGTAACTTGAGAAAAACCTCTGATTGAAGCGGAGCTGATGGCTAGCCGCGTTTTTCCGCTAGCAATTTCCAGTGATAAGGTGAAAGTGCACGAATGCACTTTCACCTTTGATTAGGAACCAAACCGATAGCGCAGCTTAATGGCGACCTGGTCCACTACCCGGTCATTCCAGGATTGCTCGAACAGGTCCTGGAAGGTGAAGAAACTATTTCTGGGCAAGTTGGCACCACGGGTGTAGACCACGAATAGGTCGGACAATGGAGCGATTTCCCAGCGATAGCGGGCTTGAAAAGTCATGCGGCTGATGACGAAATCGTCTGGGCTGGAGTCGGGGTTGGCAACAGCGATCAGTTCTCGACGTGTATTTGGATCTACTTCATAGAACATGTCTTCGAAGGCTTTGAGGCCTGTCCATTGTACCGAAAAGCGAAGTCGCTGGCGGGCCGTGATAAAGTAGTTAACATCGAAACGTGGTGACCACTGATGGGATTCGAAAGCTGTGTAATTTCCACTACCGCGATGTACCAGCAGTGCTTCCCGGTCTTCGTAGCGTAACTGCAAGTCCGCGGAGAAGCGATCTGTCGGTCGCCAGGTGATACCGGCATTGCCTTGAACACTTGCTGGACCGATGTCGTCCTGCCCCAACTGAAACCCTACATTCCAGGCGAATTCTTCCGCCACGTTTGTCTGGTAACCACCATTCAAGCCGAATCTGGTAGGCAAAACGAAGTCGCCAGTGCCGCGCCCTAGTCGATCATCAATGCGGCTGGGGAAAACGCGCACGCTCCAGTTTATGGAATTGAAATTCTCGAACTGATAATCGCGATTGAAAAACGCACCCAATCTCACAGGCTGTCCTGAGGTATTCCATTGATTCGTAATGAACACGCTGGTCGTGCGTTGTCGTAGTCCTTCGAGATTGGATTCTATTTGAAAGTAGTTGTAGTCGAGATTTGCCTGGTCATTACGGGTCAGGAATCCCATTTCATTCATATCG
Source organism: uncultured Pseudohongiella sp. (assembly GCA_965227635.1). Classification (GTDB taxonomy): domain Bacteria; phylum Pseudomonadota; class Gammaproteobacteria; order Pseudomonadales; family Pseudohongiellaceae; genus UBA9145. The sequence goes on from OZ245763.1 coordinate 1,076,222, forward strand.
AAAGTTTCGTCGAAATAAGTGGCCCGAAATGTGTGGTTGATACCACGCTGCGGACGAAAGCTGAGGTCGCCAGTGAAGCCCTGGCCCGTCACGCCTCGGTTATCACTGTGCAGGAACTGGGTATCCACAACCCAGCGATTGTCTGCAGAGAAGAAGTGGGCGTCCAGTGCGTTAACTACCGACTCTTCTTCAGGATGATCGAGCATGGTACCCATCCAGCCAAACTGGCGCCGCCCGCCACTGCTGGTGTCTTCATAGAGCGCCCTTCCGACCATGAAATTACGACCGGTGGCCTGTATGCCAACGACAGTCCCGTCTTCCAGTGTGCCTTCGATCTCCGGGTCGTCCTCTGCTGCCAGAAGTACGCCGTAGCGAATGTTGCCGAGCTGACCTACGAATTTGCCAGCACCGAATAGGTCTGTTGGCTGGCTTAGGTCTGTTGGAACAACATCGACGCCATCTGGTACATCATAGTTGGCGGCACCACCGATGCGGCGTGTGTTGAGGATCTGTATTGGACCGCCTGGGCCACCACCGCCACGGGTTCGCGGTGATGTATTGTTGAATATGTCCTGCCCTTCCAGGAAGAATACGCGACGTTCCGGAAAGAATTGTTCGAAGGCGGTGAGGTTTACGATGACGTCATCGGCTTCCACTGTGCCAAAATCCGGATTTATTGTGGCGGATAGTTGGGTGTTCGTGGTAGGCCGCCAGTAAATGTCTGTGCCCACACGAGGGTCGTGGTCATGTCGGATGCCATCGAATACGTTCGAGATAAAAGGGAAATAGGTAAGCTGGCGGCGCGGCTCAATATCGGTGAGTTCGAACTGCATATAGGCAGAAAGGAACTCATTTACCGTTCGAGGCAATGGCGGTACGGACCAGGCTTCGCCACCGATCGAACCTACCTGGCGCTCGAAGTAGAAGCCAATTTGCCGCGTACCACTCACCTGGGGCAGCGGCATCATGGACCAGGGTATGTAGTACTCAACACTCCAACCATCGTCCAGCGCCTGGGTGCGGCCATTCCAGGAGCCATCCCATTGCATGTTCATCTGCCTTTCTGGCAGTAGAGATGCATCGGTCATGGAATCGCCCAGGTTGATGCGCAGAAAAAAACCATAGAGGCCTTCACCGGAGGCGTCGACACCGACTACAAAACCGTCCCTATCCAACTGGGTATCACGTGGCGTCATGCGCGCCACCAGTGTTTCTGCTGGCTGGTGATTCATGACCCCGATGTAGATGCCCTGTTCAGTGTAGAACACACGAATATCAGTGTCGTAGGGAGTTTCTGCCAGGGTATCGGGGTTGATTACCCGCATGCCGTCGAATGCGGGGATGGTCTGCCACACTGCTTCGTCCAAAAAGCCATCTAGCTGGATTGCGGCGACATCTTCATCGACACGGGTGAGTTGAGGCATCAGGGATTGAGCGGCGAGGGGGGAGGCGCATACTACCAGCAGGCACAGTACAAACGCGCGACGCAGGAATTCAGCCATGGTTTCTCTCAGCAGGATTTCTCGTTTTTCTTTTGGAGAGTGCGCGACTACAGATTTCAACTACAGATTTCTACACGACTTTCCCTATTTTAGGCTGAAACTATATAGGAACTTGTCTCGGCCGAACCTAGTTCGCCACAATTAATTGCAATTACGCAAAAGCTCGTGGAAGCGCTATGGATCGAGCGGCTGACATTGCCACATTTCGTCACATTTGTTCTTCACTTTGCCTTATTTGAGCCCGGCGACAGCCATCTGGGTTCGCTTTAATTGCAGTCATAGAAACACCGCAATGAGGGCTTTCGGCATATGAGCCGTAAACAACAACACTGTCTTTTCGTAGAGGATGAGATTTACAACTGGGCGAATACCCGGTCAGCGTCGCGCAAGCGCATGATCGTGCTGTCGCTGATGTTCCTGACCATAGGCCTGCTATTTAGCGTGCTGCGCTAGTGAATTAGCGCGCCTGCAGTTCCACGTCGAATCGCAACTGCTGGTCCCCGCGCTGTATGGTGATGGATACCACTTCGCCGGGAGCAGAGCTGCGAATCAGGTTGGAATAGCTTTGCAGGCTGTCTATTTCCGCATCGCCATAGCTCAGCAGTACATCATTTGCCTGTAAACCCGCCAGTTCTGCAGCACCGCCCGGTGTTACTCCGGAAATGCGAACCCCTGCTCCGCTGTAAGCGAAATCAGGGACCGTTCCCAGGCTCGCTTCCCGCTCGCTGGTATTGGTGCTGACCTCGACGTTGTTGGCATTGGCCAGATTGACCCGAAGCGGGTTGGTATTGTCAGCCAGGTACACGATCGCCTCTTCCAGCCACAGGGCAATATCCGACATACCGCTATAGTCCAGCTTGTCTGCCGTATCCATTGGCTGGTGATAGTCCAGGTTGGTTCCACTAAAAAGATGGATTGCAGGAATACCCGCGTTGAGAAAGCTGACATGGTCGCCACTGGCAATTGTTTCAGGTGGAAACGTCGACGGCACGCCAATGGTGAATCCTATACCCTGCGCCATGAACGGCCATTCATACGCGCTGTCGGTACCGAAAACCTGCAGGGGCTTGCCCTCTAGCCGACCTACGGCATCCAGGTTGATCATGGCAAAGATATTTTCAGTAGAAAAAGCGCCAGGTGGATTATTTACAAAGTAGTCCGAACCTAGCAGCCCCGATTCTTCACCACTAAACGCGACAAATAAAATGGGCCGTTGTGGCGTAAAGCCCCGTGCAAGATTCGCAGCGACCTCCAGCATAATGCTGACACCGGATGCATTATCGTCAGCTCCAGCGTAGATTTTGCCTGTGTCTTCGTCGATACCAAGATGATCGTAGTGCGCACCAATGACTACCGGCTGCGCGCTCAAGTCCCGGTTTGCGCCCGGTATCATACCGACAACATTGGACAGGCTCAGGTTGCCCAGCCCGGCGTAGACTTTCTCGAAACGATGGGTGTACGTGCCGTTAATGGCTTGTAGCCCGGCGCGGCGAAACTGGTCGGCGATATAGAGCGCCGCTTCGTTTATTCCCCGTGTACGAATGCCCCTGCCTTGCAGGGTATCGCTGGTCAGCGTAGTCACGTGGCGCTGCAGATTTTCCGGCAAGTACTTGGGCGGTAGCTCCGCCAGCGTTGGCATGGGCGGCAAGGCATCCCAGTTTATGTCTGAGGTGTAACCAGGCTTCACCCATCGCATGGGTGAGCTGGGACTGGTCCAGATACCGCGCACATCAATAGTAGGCTCATCACCCGTAAAACTCAGATAGGAATACTTACCGTAGTGCGGCAGCTTTTCGATCATACCCGGCAGCGCCACCATGTCATCGATATGAATCCAACCAATGGCCAGTTCGGGGTTTGCTGGATGGCGACCAACCACAACCGTGCTGCGATCGGTGTATTCAAAGTTGTTGTTTTCAATTTGCAGAGAGTCGGGTTGAACGCTCAAGCCGTAATCGGCGACAGAATTGAATACTTCCTGTGCCAACGGATTATCGCGGCCGAGAATCCACAGTGAACGATCGGTTGGTAACTCATCAATACTGTCGGCAAAGATGAGTTCGAAGTTTGTGCCTTCGCCGAAACTTTCTGCAAGGGTCGTCCATTGTTCACGTTCGGTTTGCGGTAAGACGAAGCTGATGTCGCTGGCACCAAAAAGTTCACCCACGGAAGGCGGTGTCTCTTCCCGGTCCAGTGTGCGAAACACATCGAAATAAGGGTCCACAAGCACAGCGGTAAGCTGCGAATAGTTGTCTGCGAAGAATCCTTCCAGTTTCTGTGAAAGGTCGATGTCATAGAGTTCCGGGAACTCGGCCCCTTCGTAGTAAAGGGCAACGGGTACCTTCAGCAGATAGGGATCGCCGAATTGTGTCTGGGCGAACATGATGCGTGCCCGGTCACCGCTTTCTTCGCTGACGGTAACTGACAACTCCGGCGCGCCGATCCAGTTGACCCATTGATGGAAGAACTGGGACAGGTCCTGACCACTGAGCGCCGTAAACACCTGCTCAATGTCGCTAAAGGACGCGCGCTGGAATTCATACTCTTCGTAGAACTGGCGCAGCCCTTCCAGAAACAGTTCATCACCCAACTGCAGGCGCAGCATATGCCACAACATCAGGGTCTTGCCGTAGCCAACGGCCTGGGTAGCCGCAGAATTCCGGGAAGTGAACCGGGACAACGGAAAGTCGTCGCCACTGGACACATAGTTCTTGTAGCGGGCCAACATGTCCTTACGATACTCGTGGCCCAGGCCATCCATTTCCCGAAACAGGTGGTCCGCCAGGTACGCGGTCAGGCCTTCGCTCCAGTTGCCTGAATCGTAGTCCGGATAAACTCCATTGCCCCACCAGTTGTGGAGTAGTTCGTGCGGATAGGACGATTCCAGAATGAACGGGAAACGGATAACCCTCTCACCCAGCAGGGTAAATGATGGCATGCCATAACCCGTTTCCCAGAAGTTTTCGACCAGGGCGAATTTGGAATAAGGGTAGTCACCGAGTAGTGGCTCGTAGAGCTTGAGGTAGCGCGCGGTTGCGTCGAGATAGCGCGTGGCCAGATTGGTGTCCGGCGTGCGCAGGTACGCCAGGATGTCGGTGTCGTCTGACTCCTGCTGATAGACCGTGAAATCTGCCGCTACCAGATAGATCTCTTCAGTAGGATAAGGCATTTCCCAGCGGTCGGGCAGGTTGGACTGGACTCCGGTTTCGCCAAAGCGTCCTTCGCCCTGGGAAACGGACGACCAGCTACTGGCTGAATCGGCAAAACTGACATTCATTGTGAATGTGAGCAAACCATCGTCGAGGCCGTATTCGAACAGCGGCACCCAGACCGACGCACGGCTTAGAAACACACCCTGCTCGGAGATGATGCCGGAAGTCTGGGAGAAGCTCTGGGCGTACTCCGGGCCGAACTGCTCTGCAATATCGTTTATTGTGCCCCGGTATTCGACAGTAAATGAACGGTCTCCCCTGGCAGGAATAGCGACACTGTATTCCGTGGTTTCCGCTTCCATCGACACGGTAGTGGCAACTACATTACCGGATTGTCCGGTGCTGACAGGTCGAGCATTGGGAGAACTGCTGGTTAGCGTGAGATTGCTGTTGAGCCTGAAAGTCACTTGCTGGCCCAGGTAACTCTCAGGAACTCGAATGCGATCCCTTACCGCGATTCCACTGTTAACGGGGTCCAGTGTCACCGTCAGGTCATGATGCAGAGGCGTGAGCGGAGCCTGTTGTTCGACTGCCTGCGCAGAATTAATCCCTGAGCCAGCGACTCCCTGGCCTGGAATCTGGCCGAAGGCGGCCGAGCAGAACAGGGAGAGCAGAATTGTGGTCAGGAGAGTGCGCATGGTTGGCTGGTTGAACCTGGTTAGCTGTTGTTTTCGGCTTTATTCGAGACCCAGCAACTCAAGGGCTCGCTCGTGATTCCAGTCGGCAATGTGGATCTGTGAGGCACCGCCTGGCGTGCGGGTGGTGCTCCAGGCCATTCTTGTGCCGTCGGGTGAGAACACCGGAAGGATATCGGTGCCCGCCGTGTTGGTAACCCGTACCGGCGCATTGCGTCCTTCGATGTCCACCATGAACAACTCGAAATTGGCGTGGCCCATGATGTTGGTTGAATAGATGATGTATTTTTCGCTGGGGTGAAAATACGGTCCCCAGTTAACCATGGCATTGGCGGTGAGCTGCCGCGCATTGCTGCCATCCACGTTCATGGTCCAGACCTCTGCGCTGTTTCCATCGGGGTTAAAGCGCCGCCACACAATCTTGTCACCCTTTGAGTTGAAGAAGGGTCCACCGTCGTAGCCGGGGCTGAAGGTAAGCTGCTGCACATTGCTGCCGTCGGCATCCATTATGTACAGGTCCATGAAATAGGACGCATCGTCCTCGAGTAACGCCTGCTCTGCCTGACTGAGGCTGCGGCTATAGGCCTCCCGGTTGGAGGCAAAAAGGATGCGGCTGCCATCTGGGGAAAATGACCCCTCGGCGTCATAGCCCATTTCATCGGTGAGCTTAACGAGGTTGTCCCCGTCGCTGTCTGCCACATAGATGTCGTAGTAGGGATCATAATCCCAACCGTAGGGTCTTTCTGCACCGCTGGCACGGAAGGCGACTTCCTCCTGCTGCTTGGCGATGGCATTGGGGTCCTCATGGGTGGAGGCAAACATGACTCTATCCAGGGAGGGATGAATCCATGCACAGGTTGTCAGGCCGATTCCGGTGGACACCATGTGGGATTGTTCAGTGGCCAGATCCATCAGGTAGATCTGGTAGAAAGGGTTGCCCGGCATTTCGGCCTGATAGATAAGCTGCGAACCATCGGCGCTGAAATAGCCTTCTCCAGAGCGAGCACCCTCGGTAACTAGCTGCCTGGTATTGCTTAGCAATTCAGCCTCATAAGTGGTTTCGAATCCAGGGGCGACTTCCGGCGCGGCGTACTCGGTAGCACCGGCCACTCCATCAGGCTCGGCCGGTGGTTGGGCAAAAACAGTCGCTAACGGGATAGCAGTCACACTTAGGGCGATGGCAGCCACCAGTCGCTTGATCACAACGGATTGCATGCTGGATTCATTGCTATTCATGTTCGGTAGTCCTTAAGTCTTTAGTGGCAGGCCCACGATATATGTACGAATTCTGGGTTACCTGATTTCAGCCGCTAATGATAATCATTCTTAACGAGGATTTCCGCTGTTTTTAGAACCGGAAATTGTCCTGTTGGGGAAATACCCCAAACAGCCCACCTGTATGCACAAACAACACATCTCTTGCTCCCGCCAGGGCTCCTGCATCCCCTTTTGCCAATTCCTCCACCATGCCGTAAAACGCCTTGCCGGTATAGACCGGATCGAGGAATAGACCTTCGGTGGTGGCTAATTGTCGAATGAGGTCGAATACGGGTTGCTCGGCGACGCCGTAGCCCGGGCCGACATAGCCTTCCACGGTTTCAATCGGCAGGCTGCCGGCATCAATGTCTATTTCGTAACGCTGTTTCCAGAGTGTCACGTCTTCACGAATTTTGTTCTCAAACCAGGCGGCGTCGTCACAAACGTTAAACGCGCGCACCTGAGCTTGCAGATCAAAAAGCTGGTTACCGACGATGAGCCCAGCCTGGGTTCCTCCGGAACCAGTGGCGGTGACAATGTAGTCTGGCGTCAACTCCAACCGCTGGAAGTCCTGCTTCAGTTCCTCGCTGGCGGCGATGTAGCCCCACAGGCCAACTTCGTCGCTGGCGCCTGTGGGAATAAAAAGTGCTTTCTGACCCTCATTGGCGTATCGCTGCACCAGCTCATGGGCGTAATCAAAGTGACTCTTCCATTCTCGCTGCGGAATGTAGTCAATAGTGGCGCCGCTCAGATAATCCAACAAAAGATTACCCTCAGGCATTTCCGGTTTTTCACCACGAAGTATCAGGTGTACCTTGAAACCCAGACGGGCACCTAAAATTGCAGTGGCACGGCAGTGATTGGATTGCACACCACCACAGGTAATGACCACCTTGCAGCCCTGATCCAGGGCCTCGGCAAAACTAAACTCCAGCTTTCGAATCTTGTTGCCGGATACTTCGGTGCCTGTGAGCTCATCGCGCTTTACCCAGATACGCGTATCCACTCCGGGGATCTTAAAACGATCGAGGCGGGTAATCGGGGTTGGCAGATTGGCCAGTGACAGGCGGCTAGGGTAGTTGATCATGAAATGTTGAACACTATAGAAAAGAAAGGGGAGTATACACTCCCCTTTTTATACGCATTTATTTCGTCACAACCTAGCCATCTGTTTTAGTGGCATCGTAGGACATGGATGGAGCTGCTTCGCCTTCAGCCAATGGTTCGATGGCTTCACTATAGAGGAAGAGATCGGTGAGCACGGCACGCAGGTGGATGGACGCATTCAGGTTATCCACGATCTCGGAACCGATGGCTTCCTGATTCAGGATGAATTGCAGGGCCGCGCCTGCCTTGCGGCAGTCTTCGGCAATCACCAATTCGAAGGCATCCTCACTGGCGGAGAGTGCTGTTCCGATGGCCTGCATGGCCTCCGCCATACCCTCTATCGTAGGTCGCGCATGGGGCCCCGGGCCTGTCTCCGCCTTCGCGGGTCGACCCTGCGCGGCATAGGCCAGCAGAAACTCATAACCAGATTCGATGGTTTCGATGTGTTTTGTTAATTCCAAGGGGACTATCTCCAGAATTCCGCTTTGTTTGATTAAAAACGCTCAACACATGCCTGTCCGAGCGCCCAAGTTAAAAAAAGGTGTCAGGTACGAATACCTGACACCTTATATAAATTCTAACAGGGGACACTCATAAACTAATAAATTAGCGGTTGCTAGACTAACAACAAAGGATGCAGAAATTGTTAATTTATTATTTTATGAGTGTCCCCTACTTTGCTTGCCAAATGTGACTAGTCTGCTTCTTTAGGAGTCCACTTGGCAGGATCGTGGTTAGCTGCCAATTCGTCTTCGGACATCCAGCCAGAAACCATGGCGCGGGTGTAGAAGATTTTTTCTGGACGCAGTGCGAAGTAGATGTGGGTGGATGCCAGAGCGACCAGTGCCAGTGTGGACAGTCCGTGTAGCAGGAATACCAGGCCGAGCTGATCCTCCGGCATGCTGTTAGTGCGATCCCAGAATGGCGTATCGATCTGCAAGAACATCAGCAAGCCCGTTACCATCACTGCCAGTACGACAACCGTCACTGCCCAGTGCATACCTTTCTGCTCGAAATAGTACTTACCCGGCTTACGTGAAGAATCGAAAGGCTCGGAAAAATCCTTGGGCGTCAGCATCATGGATTTGAAGTCTTGCCAGAACAGCGAGCGCACTATGTGGGCTATGACGAGGAAGGACAGAATCAGGCCGCTGATCCAGTGAATATTCAGCCAGGCGATACGCAGGCCGAGAATCGGAGCGGTGCCGGTAAAAATAAGCACGAATATGCTGGCGGCCATAAGCCAGTGAAATGTCCGGTCTACAGTTTCGTGTCGAATAACACGACGACCTTCGGCAGTTGGGCGATCCAGATTTTTCTTCGCCAATGCGGCCATTACGATGGCATGTGCTGCCAACAGGACAAGGATTGCTACAGCTACTACCCAGAGTAAATCCCAGGACACTCCGAGGATAACTTCCTCACCCCATACATCTCGTTTATAGCGGACTATTTCTCCCACTCTACTACCCTCTCGCTTTTATTTTGATACTTCTGTTTTATTAAAAGGGGACACTCATAAAATAATAAAATAACGATCTCTGTTAGTGGTTCAACTAGCTCTAGCTGTCGCTAATTTATTAATTTATGAGTGTCCCCTTCTCTTGGGCAGTTCGGGGTTAGCCCCGAACTGCTCGCTTGACCAGATTTGCCATCAAAGGAATCTTGAAATGGTTGTAGTTGAGCGCGCGGGCGCCTTCTACTGCCATATCACCGGCACGGGATGCCAGATCCTCTGAGCGCTGTTGGCCGCGAATCGCGTTTTCAACAGCTTCCAGGCGTCGTGGAGTACATTCAACAGCTCCGCAGGCGATGCGCGCATCTTCGATAGCGCCACCTGACACTTTCATTGCCGCGGCCACACTTACGAGTGCAAAGTCCCAGACGTTTCTGTCAGCAACTTTCTCGAAGTAGAACTCGGCATTGGCCCAGCTCGCAGGCAGACGCACTGCGGTCAGGATTTCACCTTCGTTCAACGCCGTCATGTGTGTAATGTCGCGCGCCGGACCGATGAAATAATCCCGTGCAGGCATGGTGCGGGTACCGCTGGCACTGGCAATTACCATGGTGGCATCCAGAGCTACCAGCGCAGGCGCTGTATCGGAAGGCGTTACTGCAACACAACGGCTGGCGCCGAAGATGGCATGCTCCCGGTTCAGGCCCTCTGGCGAATCGGCGTAGCAAAGGTTGCCACCAGCACGGTAGCAATCCAGACCACGGCGGTAATACCAGCAACGGGCATCCTGATTCAGGTTGCCGCCAAGGGTACCTACGTTACGAATCTGCGGGCTGGCAACCACTGAAGCCGCTTTGGCCAACAGGCCATAGCGCTCAGTGATGAGTGGATTTCTGGCGATTTCGGTAAGGGTTGTTACCGCACCAATTTCCACGCCATCGGCAGTTTCTTTGATGCCTTTCCAGGCATCAATCTGGGTTAATTCGATCATGGCAGAAGGCGTCTTGTTGCGATCCTTCAACCAACCGAAAGTGTCCTGGCCGCCAGCGAGTAACCAGCCATTGCTGCCCAGGTCGCTCGCCAATGCCAGGGCGTTGTCTTCATCAGTAGGCTGATAAAGCTCGATATCGGGCATTACGTCATGTGATGTGGCTACCATATCAACCTCGGAAATTGTTTTGGGCAAGTGGCTTCGCGTCTTCGGAAGTGCCTGCCAGGTGATTAACGATCATGTCTGCAGTAATCGGAGCGGTGTTGAACACGTGTCCATCCAGCGCATCAGAAATCGCAGAAGCCAATGCGGCGGATACTGAGCCCATCGCTGGCTCACCAACGCCACGCGCACCAACCGGGTTTTCTGGATCGGGAAGATCCACCCAGCCAGTATCAATCTTCACTGGTGTGTCGAGGAAGGTCGGAACCTTGCTTTGCCAGTAACCAGTAGAAGCTGGCATACCGTTTTGTGGGTCATACAGATGACGTTCGTAACCGGCCAGTCCAATACCCCAGACCGCACCACCCACGAGCTGATTCTTCATGCCCTGTGGATGCATGATCGTGCCGGAGTCGGCCAGATTGATCATGTCGAGAATTTCGTACTTACCGGTTTCCAGATCCAGCTCAATCTCGCAGCAGGTGACGGTGAATCCTGGAGGATTACCTTCATGTCGCGGATCGTGATAAAGACCAAGGAAAGCAGTACCGGCCAGACGGCTTACTGAAATCTGTGTCCACTCGGCCAGTTCCTCTGGAAGCTCTGCTTCACCGGTGAACTTGCCACGCAGTTCCATGGCGCGTTGTGCCACTTCGGCGTAGGTGTAGCCAACAGACTCATCGTCTATTCGATGCACGCGTTCGTTGGAGATATCGTATTCTGCAGGATCACCACCGAGGTCTGTAGCAGCAATTTCCTTCATCTTGTTCAGCATATCCGTCGCTGCACCAAAGCAGGTTCGGGTATTGGTGAAGATGGAGTTACTACCATCCTGCGGGGAAGTGATAGGCAGGTGATTATCAGTACGCTGATTCAGAATATCGCAGCGCTCCCAAGGCATCTTCAACACTTCGGCCGCAGCGCGGGAAGTGGATGCGTAGGAGTAAGTACCGAGGTTACCAACACCATTGTGAATCTTCAGGCGGCCATCGGTGCCCATGGACACGATACCGTCCATGCCACTACGACCCGCGTTGTGATAACCCTGACCAATACCAAGCCCGATTACCTTGCTGCCATTGCGCTGGCGACGGCGAGCCTGACGGCCTTCCCAATCGAATTGCTCAGTAGCTTTTGCCAGTGCTTCCGGCATGTAAGCGGAAGTGAATGGCGTCTGGCGTGGGCCAGCCACATCGCCTGTACGCGGTGTGTTGATCTGGCGGATTTCCAGTCGGCTGATGCCCAGGGCATCGGCGGCCTTGTCCATGATTGGCGCGATGATCGGCGCAATCTGGTTCTGGCCTGGACCACGCTGGGCGCCACGGTGACCGGTATTACTCACGATAGACGTACCACGGAATCGGAGTGCGTCTGGCTGGTACAACACGTCGATACAGTCGGCTGCTGAGGAAGCATCACCGCCGCCTCCTTTACCGCCGTTATCGGAAATGATGTAGAGATCGCAGGCTGCCATGACACCATCAGGCTTGAAGCCAACCTTGATCCAGCCCTGGAAGCCCTGACGGGCACCACCGATGGTGAACTCTTCTTCGCGAGTGACACGCATCATCACCGGACGATTGATCTTTTGTGACAGCTTGGCAGGAATTGCCATGCTGGGTATGGAACCAGCGCGAGCACGCTGTCCGAAACCACCACCGGTTGCCACGTTAACGAAGACGAAGTCTTCTTTTGGCACGCCGATGATACCGGCCATGTCGTCGGCCAGTCCGGTCAGGCTCTGGGAAGTTCCATGCACGTACAGCTTGCCATCTTCCCAGTATGCCAGAGCGCTACGTGGCTCCATGGAATGGTGGGGATAACCTGCTGTTGTGAAGGTGGACTCGTAAATGAATTCCGATTCGGCGAAGGCTGCATTCAGATCGCCCAGTTCCCAGGTCTGCTGAGGTTCCGCAGTTGGCTCATTGCCGGCGCGGAAGCTGGCAACCTGGTCGGCAGTCCACTTCTCAGTGGCAAAGCCTTGTCGGAACACAAACGTATTGTTGTCGCCGGGGTAACCGTTGGGGCCACCTTCTGCGAGGCTGTCCAGTGGATCGAGGACAAACGGCAGACGCTCGAAAGTCACGTTGATGCGAGCGATTGCAGTTTCTGCTGTCTTCTCGTCAACTGCCGCCAGCGCCAGAATCGGCTCACCCACCAGCGTTGGTTCGTTGGTGAGGATCTTGAGACCGGTGCTCTGGGGCTCGCCGTCCGGGTAAACGTCATCTGCTGTCAGGATGCCGTAAACTCCGTCCATCGCTAGCGCTTCGGAGGCGTCTATATCAAGAACGCGAGCATGGGGAATAGGGCTGGTGAGCAGACGCGCATAGACCATGCCCTCGCGGGTGTAGTCTTCAGCGTATTTAATTCGACCCGTGACCTTGCCAGGAACATCTGGCGGCACGAAGTCTTTACCAATATGCATATATGCCATGATGATTTTCCTATGCGAGTTCGGCAGCGCGCATTACGCCGTCGAGGTAAGAATCATAAGAACCGCAGCGGCAAATGTTGCCGGATAGTCCGTGCCGCGCTTCTTCACGAGTAGGGTTAGGGTTCTCCCGTAACAGGGCAACCGCCGCCATCACCTGCCCAGGCGTGCAATAGCCACACTGGGGAGATAGCGCTTCCACAAAACCCTGCTGAACAGGATGCAAGGTGCCATCGGCAGCTTCCAGTCCCTCCACTGTTTCGATGCGGCCATTCTTCATGGAATGGGTCAGCACTGAACAGGCATAGGTAGCCACGTCGTCGACCAGCACGGTGCAGGCACCACACTCGCCACGGTTGCAGCCCAATTTGGTTCCGGTAAGACCGAGCTTGTAACGCAGAGTGGAAGCCAGGGTCTCCTGGGGAGCCACATCGACGCTGCGCATCTGGCCGTTTACATTGATTCTGATCAGACGCTCAACGGCGCCGGCAGGTCCGCTCTGGCCATTGGCCGCGTACCACATGCCGGTGGTAGTCGCCGCTGCACCAGAGGCAATGACCCCTTTGATGAAGCGTCGTCGGGTTAGTTTGGAATTCACGGGTTTATCGCCTCCGTAAAAATAGGGATACAGGTTTCTTAAAGCAGTATTTCGAGCAAAAGCTTGTTTTTATTGTTGTCGTCGTCGTGCAGTTATACCGCTGCGGATGCAGCCGAAATTTGCCCTTCTTTACTCGCCCCAATCACGTCAATCTAAATGAGAATTATTTGCAATTAGATCAATGCCTTGCGGCGTAACTGGGCTGGCTAGGTTAATCCACCCACTGCCAATTTACAAGCAAGCCAACCCGCCGCATAGCCAGTATTTTTGCTCGTTTCGGCGGATTTGACCCCTACTTCAGCAGGGTCTTTTAAGGCCAGGTGCTGGCGCATTTTAATCTTGTGAGTTTTCCCCGATATTGACCTCGTTGTGGTGCTTGGGGAACCCCATGACAGAAAATCCCGATCCGGGAAATACCGATGCTGCAGTCACGCAATTCGATCGGTTTAACATAGACAAGATATTGTCATAAATTGAAAATCTGTCTCTCCACAATTCATTAGAAAACAGACACTTAATCAACCGCAGAATATTCGGCAAGGCCCGGAAACCTTGACATATTATGCATTGATGGTATTTTGTCCGGCCCTCCTGATAGCGCCACTTCCGGTGATCACGGAGGGAGTAGAAAAACACTACGCACCGCCCGGTCGGGCCGAATTCAGCAGCGTTATGTGACCAGACCCGAGGGGCTTGCTTCAGCGGGGTGGGAACTAGCGGAAAAATAAAACCAAAAAGCGACTGATCGGCGATCTATTTAAGAGACTTCAGATTTATGAACGAGCAGCAGTATCCCCTGAAATTCGGCTTTCCGGAAAAGACCGGATTGTACGACCCAGCTAATGAGAAAGACTCCTGTGGCGTGGGCTTCGTGGCCAATATCAAGGGAGTGCCCAGTCATCAGATTATGCTGGATGCCTACCACCTCAACTCCCGCATGGATCACCGTGGCGGCTGTGGTTTCGAGGCGAACACTGGCGACGGCGCCGGCATCCTTATGGCCCTCCCCCATAGCTTCTTCAAAAAAGTTGCGAAAGAAGAGTTGGGTGCTGATCTGCCCGAAGCTGGCAGCTATGCCGTGGGCAATATCTTCCTTCCACAAATAAAGGAAGAAAGAGATATCTGCTTCGACGCCATCGCGCGCATTGTGGCCGAGGAAGGCCAGACCCTGATCGGCTGGCGCGATGTGCCAATCGATCCCGTTGGGGCTGACGTGGGTCCTGCCGCTCTCATGGCACAACCCTACATCGTTCAATTGTTCATTGGTGCGGCTGAAGGGCTTGAGCAAGACGCGTTCGAACGAATTCTCTACATCATCCGCAAGCGCTTCTCGCATCGGCTGCGCAACGACGAGACCATGAAAGAAGCGAAGCAGGTTTATGCCTGTAGCCTTTCTACCAAGGTGATTGTCTATAAAGGAATGTTGACGCCGGCGCAGACCTTTCCTTTTTACAAGGATCTGACAAACCCGGATTTTGAAACTCATCTGGCCATGGTGCATTCACGATTCAGCACCAACACCTTTCCTTCCTGGGACCGGGCGCAACCAAACCGCTTTATGGCGCACAATGGTGAGATCAATACACTGCGCGGCAACGTTAATTCCATGGTTGCCCGGCAGGGTAAAGTGACAACTGACGCTTTTGGCGAAAAGCTTGGCGACATATTCCCCGTTATCGATTCCGACTGTTCAGATTCCGGCAGTTTCGATGCGGTCCTGGAATTCCTGCTGCTATCAGGTCGATCACTGGCGGAAGCCACCATGATGATGATTCCTGAAGCATGGCAGTCCGACATGAACATGGGCCAGGAAAAGAAAGACTTTTACGAATTTCATTCCGCACTGATGGAGCCCTGGGATGGCCCGGCTTCTATCGTGTTCTCCGATGGCCACTATATCGGCGCTGTGCTGGACCGAAACGGACTGCGACCCAGCCGCTATTACATCACTCACGACGACAAGTGCATCATGGCGTCAGAGGTAGGCGTGGTGCATGTGGATCCGGCCAACGTCAAGGTTAAAGGCCGGCTGCAACCGGGCAAGATGTTCCTGATCGATTTCGAAGAAGGCCGCCTGATCCCCGATGAAGAAGTCAAACAGATCATCTGCAACAAACGCCCCTACGGTGAATGGCTGGCTCAGCAGAAAGTTACGCTGGAGCATCTGTCTGGCAACGCGGGTGTATCCCTCGAAGCAGACGACACACTGCAGCGTATGCAGGCTTTCGGTTATACCACCGAGACCATGCAATTCATGCTGATTCCTCTAGTGACTGAGGCTCGTGATCCCCTGGGCTCCATGGGCAATGACTCGGCACTGGCCTGTCTGTCCGACAAGCCACGCATGATCTATGACTACTTCAAGCAACTGTTTGCCCAGGTAACCAATCCGCCTATCGATTCCATCCGCGAAGAAGTGGTGATGTCCCTGCGCTGTTTCCTGGGGCCGGAAGGCAACCTGCTGGAAACAACACCTGAACAGGCGCACAGGCTGAGCATCGATCATCCCGTGCTATCCAACCAGGAGCTGGCAGACATCAAGAATGCCGATTACCGGGGCATGAAGACCCAGGTCATTGATACGACATTTGATGCGAATGCCGAAAATGGCTTCATGGATGCGATTCAACGTATCTGTCAGGAAGCACAACAGGCCATCGAAGACGGTTACTCGTTCATTATTCTGTCTGACCGCAATATTTCAGCCGACCGTATTCCACTGAGTGCGCTGGTTGCGTGCGGTGCGGTACACCACCACCTCACCAAACACGAGCAACGTACACAGATCGGTATCGTGCTGGAAACCGGTGAGGCTCGAGAAGTGCATCACTTCTGCCTGCTCTCTGGTTATGGAGCAGACGCCGTGAATCCCTATCTGGCTTTCGAGTCTTTGTGGCAAGCAAACAGCGAAGGCCTGTTGGGCGACAAGTGCCCGACGGAGGCAGACCTCGTTGCCGCCTACAAAAAAGGCGTGGCCAAGGGCATGCTCAAGGTAATGGCCAAGATGGGCATCTCTACTTTGCAGTCCTATAAAGGCGCACAGATTTTCGAAGCGGTTGGTCTCGCCGATGAAATTATCAACACCTGTTTCGTAGGCACTGCGAGCCGCGTGCAGGGTGTGAACTTCAAGGTATTAATTGAAGAGTCCAAGCGTCGGCATGCTATCGGCTATCCTGCCAAGGACAGCGATCGTATTCCAGTGCTGAACAATCCGGGCGACTTCCATTGGCGCACCGGGGGTGATTCCCATATGTGGAATCCCAATACCATCTTTAATTTGCAGCTTGCTTCCCGCAACAACAGCAAGGAAGCCTACGAGACTTTTGCCAAGTTCGTGAACGAAGACGCGACTCGTCGCTGCACGCTGCGTGGCTTGCTGGAATTTCGCACCGACGAAACCGAATCTATTTCAATCGATGAAGTCGAGCCTGCCAGCGATATCGTAAAACGCTTCGCCACTGGCGCTATGAGTTTTGGCTCTATCTCCCAGGAGAGTCACGAATCCCTGGCCGTGGCCATGAACCGTTTGGGTGGTAAATCCAATACCGGTGAAGGCGGCGAAGATCCGGAGCGATTCACTCCGCTGCCTAATGGTGATTCCAAGCGTTCTGCGATCAAGCAGGTGGCGTCCGGTCGATTCGGTGTTACAGCCTGGTATCTGACCAACGCCGACGAGCTTCAGATCAAGATCGCACAAGGCGCGAAGCCTGGCGAAGGCGGTGAGCTACCCGGCGGCAAAGTGGACGAGCAAATCGCGCGTATTCGTCACTCTACGCCAGGTGTTGGGCTCATCAGTCCACCCCCTCACCATGATATCTACTCCATTGAAGATATCGCGCAGCTTATTCACGACCTGAAGAACGCTAATCGCGCCGCCCGTATCAGTGTGAAACTGGTTTCCGAGATCGGTGTAGGCACGATCGCCGCAGGTGTGACAAAGGCGAAGACTGATCACCTGGTAATTGCCGGGCACGATGGTGGTACCGGTGCCTCACCGCTGACATCCATCAAGCATGCCGGTCTGCCCTGGGAACTGGGTATCGCCGAGACGCACCAGACCCTGGTAATGAACAACCTGCGTTCCCGCGTGGTTCTGCAGACAGACGGCCAATTGAAGACTGGCCGCGATATCACCATTGCTGCCATTCTGGGTGCCGAGGAATTCGGCTTCTCAACAGCGCCACTTATCACACTTGGCTGCATCATGATGCGCAAGTGCCACCTCAATACCTGTCCGGTTGGCATTGCCACCCAGGATCCGGAGCTGAGGAAGAAGTTCAAGGGTAAGCCCGAATACGTGGTGAACTACATGTTCATGGTGGCAGAAGAGATGCGCGGCATCATGGCCGAACTGGGCATCCGCACCGTCAATGAGCTCATTGGCCGCGTCGATCTATTGAATACCAATAAGGCTATCAAGCACTGGAAGGCCAGCGGACTGGATCTCAGCCGCATCCTCGAACCTGCCAAGGTGGTATTCGAGAACACTGGTTTCTATTGCACCCAGTCCCAGGACCATGGACTGGATAAGGCGCTGGACAACAAGCTGATTGAGTTGGCCAAACCCGCACTGGAAGATGGCACGAAGGTGCATATCGAGCACGACATCATCAACATCAATCGTGTTGTAGGCACCATGCTGTCCAATGAAGTGTGCAAGCGCTACGGCGCCGAGATGCTGCCTGAGGACACCATCAACATCAAACTCAATGGCTCTGCTGGCCAGAGTCTGGGCGCATTCATGGCCAAAGGTATTATCCTGACCGTGGAAGGTGACGCCAACGACTATCTGGGTAAGGGCCTGTCTGGCGGCAAGATCATCGTCTACCCGCCCAAGGAAAGCACATTCAAGGCGGAAGAAAACATTATCGCAGGTAACGTCATCCTCTATGGCGCCACTACTGGCGAGGTGTATATCCGCGGCATCGCAGCCGAACGTTTCTGTGTACGAAACAGCGGTGCCAGCGCGGTTGTGGAAGGCATCGGCGACCATGGTTGTGAATACATGACTGGTGGCCGGGTTGTGATCCTGGGCAAGACTGGCCGTAACTTCGGTGCGGGTATGAGTGGCGGTATCGCCTATGTCTGGGATCCTGATGGAGACTTCCCCAAACAGTGCAACATGGAACTGTTTGAACTCGAAGGCGTCGCTGATCACAACGATGTGCTCGAACTGAAAACGCTGATCGAAGATCATCTGGGTTACACCGAATCTCCCGTGGCCAAGTCCATCCTGGATAATTGGGAAGCTTCACTGGCCCAGTTCGTCAAGGTCATGCCAACTGATTACAAGCGTGTTCTGGAAGAGCGCGCCAAGACTGCCGCATAAGGGACTGCATCAATGGGAAAGCCAACAGGATTTAAAGAATTTGCCCGTGAAACAGAGCCCTATCGCGATGCGATGGAGCGGCTGCTGGATTTCAAGGAAATCTACACCGAGCATAAAGAAGCACATCTTTCTACTCAGGGTGCGCGTTGTATGGACTGTGGTGTGCCGTTTTGCCAGTCAGGCGACGGTTGCCCGGTGTACAACCTGATTCCGGAGTGGAACGATCTTGTCTACAACGGGCGCTGGAAAGAAGCGCTGGACCGCCTGCACAAGACCAATAACTTCCCCGAGTTCACGGGTCGGGTCTGTCCAGCACCCTGCGAAGGTGCCTGCGTACTGGGCATTCATGAGCCGCCGGTCACTATCAAGAACATCGAATGCGCCATCATCGACAAGGGTTTCGAAAATGGCTGGGTCGTGGCGAAGCCACCATCCTCTCGCACTGGCAAAAAAGTCGCCGTCGTGGGCTCAGGCCCAGCCGGGCTTGCTGCCGCTGCGGAACTCAACCTGAAGGGACACCAGGTGACCGTGTACGAGCGTGACGACCGCATTGGCGGCCTGCTCATGTACGGCATTCCCAATATGAAACTGGATAAAGGCGTGGTTGACCGTCGTGTTGACCTGCTTCGACAGGAAGGCGTGGAGTTTGTAGTGAATGCCGATGTCGGTGGCAGCGGTGACAACGGCGTGAGTGTTCAGCAATTGCTGGACGAGAACGACGCTTTGCTGTTGGCCACGGGCGCGACTACGCCACGTGATCTCAAGATCGCGCAACGCGAAGGCGATGGCGTGCATTTCGCCATGGAATTCCTGCTCAAGAATACCAAGAGTCTGCTGGATTCAAATCTGGAAGACGGTGCCTACATCAGCGCCAAGGACAAGAACGTTATCGTCATCGGCGGTGGCGATACCGGTACTGACTGTATCGGTACTTCCTTGCGCCATGGCTGTAAGTCGCTCGTAAATTTCGAGATCATGCCCCGTCCCCCTGCGGATCGCGGCGAGAATAACCCCTGGCCGACCTGGCCGGTGATCTTCCGCGTCGACTACGGTCACGAGGAAGCGGCAGCACGCGATGGCAGTGATCCCCGTGTTTACTCCATCTCTGGCAAAGAGTTCGTCCGCGATGACAACGGCAAACTGCTTGGCATCAACACTGTCGAAGTAGACAGCAAGTTCCAGGAAGTTCCCGGTACGGAAAAATTCTGGGAAGCCGACCTGATTCTGCTTTCCATGGGTTTCCTCGGTCCTGAGCACTATGTGAGTGAGCCTCTTGGCCTGGAGCTGGACCCGCGCTCCAACTACAAGGCCGACTACGATGTATTCAAGACGTCTGCAGAGAAAGTCTTCACAGCAGGCGACTGCCGTCGTGGCCAGTCCCTGGTTGTACGTGCTATCGATGAAGGCCGTAAGGTTGCGGTTGCCATCGACGAGTATCTCGGCAACTAGCGAGCAATAAAAAAAGGGCTATCTCTTGATAGCCCTCATTGCTCTACCTTGTTTCTCTACCTTCTTTCTCTACCTTATTTCCCTCCCTTATCTCCTTGCCTCTCCGATCACCTATACATTCAGTTGCTCCGATTCATAGGGTCGCAGTTTCCTGAATACGAAGACCATCAGCCCAATCGTCACTGCCACCCTCAAGAGCTGTTCTAAAGTCTGATCCCATGCCGGTCTTGCAGTTTCCCAGGGGAGGAATGTCCAGCCCCAGATCAAGCCGACACCGCCGCGCCGGCCGCCGTCGTATGGCGCTTCAACCATTGTTTCCAGGCCGGATCCGAAGAAGCTAACGATCAATACTCCCAGCAGCGGCCAGTGCATCGCAACATTTCTCCTGATGGCAAAAATGGCGATGAACAATGCGTAGACAGGGACCAGCAAGTATTCCATGAAATACAGCAGAACCTTGTTAAACCAGAAATGCCAGGCAGGCCAATCCGTTTCTATATTGATGCCCAGAACTTCCCTGCTCCATTGAACTCCGAGATAGAGTATGGGAACGGCAATAATGAAATACCCGATCACCGGTACCAGGGTATAGATGATTCCCGGATACCGCCTGGATAAAGTCAGTATCTCTGGTCTCGACAGCGCTTCTCTTACAATGGAATTTTCGTCACCTAAGCGCTCAGTTGCTTGCTCGAGGGCTTCAGATGCCGAAAGGCCGGAATTTCTACCCTGCTCTATTAAAGCCTGTTTATGATCCTGTAGTTCAATAATCGTTCGCTCCGCAAATTTTGGCGAAACGCCACCCGCCATCAATCTTTTTTGCAGTCGCTCGAAATCAATTACTTGCATACGATCCTCCTAGTGCGGCTTCAATACCGCTACTCACCCGCTCCCATTCGCCAGTTAAAGCCTGCAAGCGTTTCACACCTTTCGCCGTGGTCCTGTAGTACACCCTCGGCCTGCCGGAGTTCTTTACTTCCCGCGCTCGCAGCATCCCTTTGGACTCCAGAGTATGTAACCCCGGGTATACGACCCCTTCGGCCAACGCAATAGCATTGTTGGTTGACTTACGGATCTCCTGCACTAACTGGTATCCGTACATCTCTTCTTGATTGAGCAATCGCAGAATCAAGAGCTCGGGTACTCCTGACATGAATGCCGGGTTTGTTTTAGCCACTGTTAGTACTCCCTTTGAACCTACACTTACCTATTGGTTATAGGTATGACAGGCAAATATCCTTGCAGTTCCCTGAAAGTTCGGAAAATGCCCAATTTTATTTCTTTAACTATTTGAGCCGTCTGCTACTCCATTACTACCGATTTTGAGATACTTGGCGTTCCTGCCCGCACCGATCTGGATTTTCTAGACAGGATTTATGACTTCGCCCGTTCTCAGCCTGCAAAACGTCGTCAAGAAATACGGCGACTTCACCGCTGTCAAAGACATCAGCCTCTCGATTCCGAAGGGCGCGATCTATGGCTTCCTCGGCCCCAATGGCGCCGGCAAGACTACGACTATTCGTATGATCCTGGAGATCATCAATCCCAGCAGTGGTTCCATCAGTATTCTCGGTGGCAACTCGGCGCTGGCCGCGCGCAATCGCATCGGCTATCTGCCAGAGGAGAAAGGCCTGTACAAGAAAATGAAGGTCTGGGCCATCATTCAGTACTTCGCCATGTTGAAAGGCATGGAGAAAACAGCCGCCAGGGAAAGAGCATTCGCATTGCTCGAGAAATATGGGCTCAAAGACTTCGCCGAAGCGAAGGTGGAGTCCCTGTCCAAGGGCATGAGCCAGAAGGTGCAGGTGCTTTCAGCCGTGGCTCACGAACCCGAGCTGGTGATTCTGGATGAGCCGTTTTCCGGACTCGATCCGGTAAACCAGAAGGTACTGGAAGAACTCATCCATGACATGGCCAGCAATGGCCAGACCGTTATCTTCTCTACCCATGTGATGCAACATGCCGAACGGTTGTGTGACCACATCCTGTTAATTACCCGCGGCGAAAAAGTTTTTGACGGTACCGTGAATGAAGCCAAGGCCCTGATGCCGCGCCGCGTCATCGTGGAAACCTCCGGGCAACTGGATTCGCTACAAACGATTCCGGGTGTCAATTCCATTCAGGCCGATACGGAGAACCCGGCGCTATGGACTATCGAGATTTCCGAACAGTTAAATGCGCAAGAGATTCTGCGACACTGCTTCGAGAAAAACATTCTGCTCACACGCTTCGAGTTCAGTGAGCCAAGCTTACACGATGTTTTCGTACATCTGGTTGGTGAAGAAGCCCGGGAGCACGCGGCACGATGAATATCATCAAACTCATCGCGCTGCGAGAGTACATGGAGAATGTGCGCACCAAAGGCTTCTGGATCACCATACTCATTGTGCCGCTGATGATCGTGGGTATGTTCTTCATCCAGATAATGCTGCAGAACGCGACGCCAACGCGTTACTACATGCTGGTGGACCAGTCGGGTCAGTATGAAGACGCAGTCGCAGTGGCAATCGAGAGAGAGCACCAGCGCCGCATATTGCAGGAGTTCGTCGCCTATCTCATGGAGCATCGACTGGAAACTGATCTGGAGTTGCAGGGGGCAAATGCCGGAAACAGTGTCGACCAGATGATTGACGATGTGGATGCCGACGAAGTCTCCGCGCTAGACGAGTGGCTGAACAGTGGCGGTCTGGACTTCGCGATCACGATGGCCAGCCCCTACCTTGAAACGGATCGTCCTCCCTTCGAGACCCCGGAACCTCAGTTCATAGAAGCACCGCTTCCAGACGGTATTGATCCGAATGCACCGGCTGAAGAAATAGTCGCCGACCTGCGCCCCTACCTAAGTGGTGAGCAACTGGTCAGCGTGGATGGCAGGCAGGGTTCCCTGTTTGCGCTCATCCTGATTCCCCCTGAGGTAAACAATGACATTAGCAGGCCGGGAACCATGCCAGCGCCTCCTGACGGCCCGCAGGGCGTGCAATACTGGGCCAGCAACCTCACCGACTCACGTTTGCCCGATGCCATCATTCGCAGCATCAATGCGGAAATTCGTGAGCAGGAGTATGAAAATCTTGGCGTCAACACGGACCTCGTTACCCGGGTACAGCGCACCAGAATGCCCATGTCGCAACTGGATCCAACGGCGGCCGCAGGCGAGGAAGCGGTTAGCGTGGCGGATACCTTTCGTCAGTTTGCACCCATCGGATTCGTCTACCTGATGTTCATCTCTCTCATGCAGAGCGTGCAATACCTGTTAAGCAATACCGTGGAAGAGAAGTCCAATCGTATTATCGAAGTGTTATTGGCGTCGGTGACGGCGGATGAGTTAATGATGGGTAAGCTGGTGGGTATTGGTATGGCTGGCCTGACCACTATCGGCATCTGGCTGCTCTCCTTCTATCTATTCCTGAATCTCTACAGCAGTACGGAAACAGAACTCATTAACCAGATGCTGGATGTGATACTGGGGTCGGAACTCATACCCTGGTTCGTGTTTTACTATTTTGCTGGCTACGCGCTGTACTCCAGTATTTTTCTCGCCATCGGCAGCCTGTGTAACACACTGAAAGAAGCGCAGGCCCTGATGACACCCATGATCTTTATCCAGGTCGTGCCCATTGCCATGATGGCATTCGTTGTCATGGACCCGAATAACTCCCTGGTACGCGTGATGTCCTGGATTCCTCTGTTTACCCCTTACCTGATGATGAACCGGGCAGCGGCAGATCCGCCCATGGTAGATGTGGTAGGCACTACGCTGTTGTTAGTTGTCAGTATCGTGTTTGTATTGTGGTTATCGGGTAAGGTTTTCCGGCAAGGCGTTTTGCGTACCGGCCAACCGCCGCGTTTCGTGGAGTTGCTGCGCCTGATGCGCGCTAGAACGTAACCTCGTCCTTGTGCTTGCCGGGTTTGCCTCTGGAAAGAGGAAACCCGCAATGGGTACAGGACTTCTTGCGCAAACTGAGCAGGATATTTTTGACGAAATACTGCTGTTCACAGACCGGGCATTTGCGCCGGGCCATGTCGATAGCGAATGCGGACCACATGCCCATATAGATAAACATGAGTGAATCGATGCCTTTCTGGTTATTGAGCAGTATCCAGATGGCTACGATATAAACGGGCAACGTTCCCAGGCAGACCAGTAAGCGAGTGCGTGCCCGGCCCAGTTCACGTACCTGACGAATCTGTTCGGTGCTCGCCTGGAAATCCGGCGCGGCTGGACTCTTGTTCTCAGGCACAAATTATCCTGATTGAGGACGGAAGAAAAATACTGATAGTGAAAAACTGCATTAACAAAGATCCAGTAAACTGCATGAAACTGTTACCCACTGTAGCCAACTTTGCTGGCAATGTATATGAACGCGGCATCGTGCAGAGCTGTTCCGCTATTTCCAGGTCAACCCTGTTCCCTGAATTACGCCGTCTATGAATTTCTCGCTTGAATCGGCTATTGCTATCGTTCGTGATGAGCAATCTGGCCAATGGCTGCAGTTTTCCGGTGCCATAGACCTTGTGGTGGCGTCCAGTGCTGCAGAGGTCGAGGAAAAATTCCAACGCCTGCAAGCGCTCGTCGATCAAGGCTATTACGCTGTCGGCTACGTGGCTTATGAAGCAGCACCAGCCTTCGACGCCAGCTTACCGGTGCGGGAAGCAAAGACTCCCTTGCTGTGTTTTGCCGTGTTCAATGAGCCCGAACCAATCAGTTTGCCCGAGGCTATGGCGGCACTACCGCTGTATCTCTCGACAACACTGGCGCGTGATGACTACCTTGAGAAAGTGACCGCAATCAGGCAACACCTGGAAGCGGGCGACAGCTACCAGGTCAATCTTACGCACACGTTGCGCGGGCGTCTTCTCGAAGAAACTAACCCGCTGACTATTTTTGCCATGCTCTTTGACCAGCAGGCATCGCCCCGTTCTGTGTTTTTTCAACAGGGCGACACCGTACTCTGCAGTGTGTCGCCGGAACTGTTCTTCGAACTCGATGCTGACCGCATCACCATGGAACCCATGAAGGGCACACGACCGCGTCATCATGACAGCAAACTGGATGCCCGGTTGCGACAGGAGTTGCTGGACTCCGAAAAGGAGAAGGCAGAAAACCTGATGATCGTGGACATGGTCCGCAACGATCTGGGCAAGATCGCCAGAGCGGGTAGTGTGGGAGTGGACGCATTATTCGAGATCATGGAGTTGCCAACTCTCTGGCAACAGGTATCCCGGGTCTCTGCCAGCACCGACGCCAGCTTGTGGGAAATATTCCGCGCGCTGTTCCCCTGCGCCTCGATTACGGGTGCGCCCAAGCGCCAGAGCATGAACATCATCAAGTCGCTGGAGACAGAAGCCCGCGGCATCTATACCGGTGCTATCGGCATGATTCGTCCCGGCAGGCGTGCACATTTTAATGTTGGCATCAGAACGCTGGTGATCAATACCCTGACCAATGACGCTTCTTACGGTGTGGGCAGCGCGGTAGTGTGGGATTCCGAGGGGCCTGACGAGTGGCAGGAAACCCTGGACAAAGCCAGAATCGTTCGCGCTGTGCCTGACTTTGAGTTACTGGAAACCATGCTCTTCGTTCCCGAAGAAGGAATTGCCCTCAGGGATTTTCATCTGCAGCGACTGCAAAACAGTGCGGACTATTTTGCTACCGCCATTCACATCAGTGATATTCAACAGGACCTTGATCTGATTGATTCCGATCTGCCATTGCGCTTGCGACTACTGGTCGACAGCACTGGTCAGCATCGAATTGAACATGCAGAACTGAATCCAGCAAAAGAAGAAGTGACTCTGGTACTGGCAACATTGCCTGTAAATTCCCAGGACCCTTTTCTGCAACACAAGACGACTCACCGCCAGGTCTATGAGTCTGCCATGGCAACGGCCGGTCTGGCCGACGATGTGCTGCTATGGAATGAGCGTGGAGAACTCACGGAAACCACTATCTTTAACGTTTTTCTGGAATTAGATGGCGAGTTGCTAACACCTGCCCTGTCCAGCGGATTGCTTGCAGGCACTTTGCGCCGCAGTTTGATTGAAACCGGCAAGGCCCGGGAGGCAATACTGGGGGTGGAGGCGCTTGCTGACGCAAGCCGGATACTGGTGGGCAACAGTGTACGCGGGCTAATTCCAGCTCGAATACTGGCGACGCCAGAAAATAACAGTCACCAAGGCAGTGCAGAGTAGAGCTGGCTCACACCGATAAACAGCAGCACGGAAGCCAGCACACGATTCACTAACAGACTGCTCTTTTGCAGATGCGACTTAAGGTAGCCGCTCGCCACAACGAACCCTGTCAGGGCCAGTAGCTTGCCAAAAAATACCCCAAGCAGAAATGCTCCCAGGTTGAGGCCTTCGTATTCGAACAGGAAAGTCTGGGATATGGCAGCCAGTGCGAATATCCAGAACGGAATCGCCTGTGGGTTGAGCGCGGCGATTAGCAGGCCTTTCATAAAGTACGATGATTGCTCGTCTTTTGCATTTTCCGTGTTGCTGTCCAGTTCTGGCTTTGGTTGTCGAAACAAGACCAACAGCGCGATCACGATAAACGCGGCTGCAACGACCAGCTTAAAAAGCACATTGGTTTCGAGGAAGCGGCTGATCACCATGCCAAACCAGATGGCGATAAGCGCCTGCAAGATTTCGATGAGGGAAGCGGCGAATGCGACCTCCAGACCCCGTCTCTGATCATAGTCCACTGTCGTCTTTACTACAGTCAGATTGATTGGACCGAAGGGGATAGTGCCCAGAAAGCAGGCCAGCAGTGCCACCATCAAATAGGTAAATGGGCCGGACATTTCCATAGACGTTTTAGCTCACGCTATTGATAGCCTTTTGCCTGTAGATTGAACAGGGTGGCATACCGACCATCGGCGGCCAACAATTCCTGATGACTACCCTCTTCCATAATCGCTGCCTTCTCCAGCACGATAATGTGATCAGCCATGCGTACCGTTGAGAATCGATGGGAGATGATGATGGAAATCTTGTTCGCCGTTAATTCCCGAAAATGTTCGAATATTTCCGCTTCGGCGCGGGCGTCGATCGCCGCCGTGGGCTCATCCAGAATCAGGATATCGGCTTTGCTGCGCATGAAGGCGCGTGACAAGGCAATCTTCTGCCATTGCCCACCGGATAACTCTTTGCCATCTTTGAACCATGTACCGAGCTGAGTCTGGTAGGCCTGTGGCAGGTCTTTCACGAATTCATCGGCCATTCCCTTGCGTGCTGCTTCCTCAATGCGAGGTTGCGCTTCCAGCTCTTCCACGTCGCCAATGCCAATATTTTCCCCTACTAACATTTGATAGCGGGCGAAATCCTGGAATATCACACCGATCTTCTGCCGCAGTGCATTGATATCCCATTCGGCAAGATCGAGTCCTTCGAGGTAGATTGTTCCCGACGTCGGTTGATAAAGACGGGTGAGCAATTTGATCAGGGTAGTCTTGCCGCTACCGTTTTCGCCGACGATAGCCAGACTTTCACCGGGGCGAATGTGCAGACTTACGTTATCCAGTGCCGGTGTCTCACTGCCGGGATAGTAGAAGCTGACGCCTTCGAAGCGTATGCCATCGGCAGGATTCGGCCCGGTTAGCTGGTCGCCGGACTGCTCCGGCACTTTGTGAGCCAGGTATTCAGTAAGATTGGAAAGGTAGAGATTGTCCTCGTACATCCCGTTCACCGAGGTCAGGCTATTGGTCACAGCGTTCTGGCCCAACCGGAACTGGGCGATGTACATGGTCATCTGCCCAATCGTGATCGCACCAGCGATAGCAGCAAAACCCACCCAACCATAGGCGAAATAGAATGCGGCACTTGCCAGCAAGCCCAGTATATAGCCCCAGAATCCCCGGCGCAGCACGAGGTTGCGATCTTCTTTGTAGATGTTGCGAAAGATATCCACGTAGCGCTGCAGGAACAGTTTGCCCAATTGCAGCAGCTTCACTTCTTTGACGCCGTCTTCGCGGGTTAACACCATCTCCAGGTATATCTGCATACGCCGTTCAGCCGAGCGTCGTCGATGAATGCGGAAAGCCTCTCCGGAAAACTTTGCTTCTGCGATGAACGCGGGCACGCCGGCCAGCCCGAGCAAGAGCACCGCGAACGGGGAAAACTGAAACAGGAATACGCCTATGGTAAACAGCGCAATCAAGTCCCTGATCAGGTCGAATGTCTTGATTACCAGACTCAGTGGTCGGCTGGATGCTTCCCGGCGGGCTCGCACGAGCTTGTCGTAGTATTCCGCGTCCTCGAAATGTGCCAGCTCCAGGGTAAGTGCTTTTTCGAGGATCATTACGTTGATCTTGTTTCCGAGCAGCACCCGCAGGATTGACTGGCATACACCGTTGGCTTTCTGCGCACCGGTCATCACCACCACGAGACCGGCTTCGATCAGCACGTAGCGCAGTACATCGTTTCGTGCTGCTTCTGCTTCCGAGCCCTGAGCATTGATGGCTGTCGATACGGCATCGACAAAAAGACCGCCAATCGACGCGATAGCAGCTGGCAGCACGCCGGAGACGAGTGTAGTAACCGCCATTACGATGGTGAGGGAAGCGCTGGTGCTCCACACGATTTCGATGGCGACCCGACTGTACTGGAATACAGACAGGAATCGGCGGACAGAGTTCTGGTTATCTTGTTCGCTCAAACTGCGTATATCTTGCTATCAAGGGTTGGGGGAAGGTGGGCGTGCCAGGGTATTAACGTGCCTGAGCCGTATCTGGATGTTAGCACAGCATGAAAAAAGGCCTGTATGCAGCGCACACAGGCCTTTTTGATACGGATCCCGAAGGATCGACTTTGTGTCTAGAGTTTGATGAATTTCAGGACAATGCGATCTGTGTTACGACCCAGTGAATCATCAAAGGGGCCAACAGTATGATCATCAGCAGGGTTGTCCAAAATATCGCTGGCACCCACCAGTGCGAGGTCACCATGTGACAAAACAGCCTTCACCGCGTCATCGAAAGCGATACGGTGCAGTGTCTGATTGTCTGCGCCTGGTGTTCCTTCATGGTCGATGATTCCCAGTATGCCGCCGGGCTTCAATACAGAGACGATTCCACGCAGGATGTTCTGGGCAGCTTCGGGATTGGAATTATGGAAATCATGGAAATTCAGCGCGGTGATTGCGAAGTCCACTGAATTAGCAGGAGGATCAGTGATTGCTGCTACTTGCTCTACGTTACTCAAGCGAGCGGCCTTGGCTGCAGCGGGTTCGTCTGCTCGGCCACCGGGGCGATTCTGCATGTAAACCTTGCCACTGGGCCCTACAGCATAGGAAAGGACCTCTGTGTACCAACCGCCGGATGCGTTCACGTCGAGTACTGTCATACCTGCTTCCAGACCAAGGAAATTCAGTACCGCTGGCGCTTGCCGGGAAGCATCACGCTCTTTATCAGCGGCTGGACGATCAGGATTAGCCATAGCTCTTTCCAGAGCGGCTGTATCGAGCTGCGCAACCGCGGATGAGCTGATGAGTAGAGCTGCAAGCATTGAGAAAGCAGTTTTCATAGGTTTAGCCTTTTTATTGTCAAAACTGGAACGGAGTGATCAAGCGCTTGCGGGGCATTCGCCTTACGTTACAAGCCTGATCGGGCATAGCAGAATAAACCAGTGCCATGACCGATTACAATGAATTCGGCAAAACGAATCGCCACTGCGATTGCTCGCGGCGAGTTGCTGTCCCTCTGGTAACGGTCGGCGGCTAGTGAAGTCGATGGGCGACTTTCAACTCATCTTCGAAGAAGGCTTTCACCTTGAGGAGTTGGCTGAGATCGCTCTCGTCTTCCATAAGGTAGAGATGACTCTCGATGTCGTTGAGGATGTTGGTAATGCTCCCGGTGTCGAGATTGCTCAGATCGAGATCGAAGGGGAAATTGTTTTCCTTTCTAGCTTCCTTAGACATGGCCCCTGGCTGCTCCTTACTACTCCATATTCCCCGAAATGGTGGGGGTTACTGTTCGCACAAGGGTTTTATCGACTGACTTTAAGAAATCTTCATAAGAATTTCTAATATAAGGGTTTTTTACTTCATAAAATGGGGTTAAACAAAATTAACTCCGTAAACTTTACGCCGTTCAAGCTTAGCATTACACTTGTCTCACGAAGTCAGTGAGAAGAATTCCCAGCCCACTCACCTCGCAGCTTACTCATATCGTTCTCTTTGGGCGTTCCCTGAGGGAGCACTACAAAAAATAAAAACAACTGGACGACCAAGCTCCAGGGAGAGGCAGGTTCATCAATGGGAGCATTTATTGATGCCTGGGCACGCTTTGTCATTGCCCGGAGAACAGTGATCATCGGTGTTGCACTCGCACTGGTAGCACTCACTCTCTTCACTGGCGGCAACATTCCTTTCGATAACAGTACCGAACGCTACTTTATACCGGGCGACCCGGCACTGCTTGAATACAACAGCCTCTACGAAAACTTCGGCGACAATGAATATCTGATTGTAGGCATAGAAGCCAGTGCTTCCTCGACCGATGTGTTTTCCCAGGACGCCCTGGATGCGGTCGCCAAAATCTCAGAGTTTCTCGAATTTCACCCTTACGTCACGCAACTTCGCTCTCTCTACAACTATCAATACATTCATGCCGACGGCGATGACCTGAGTACCGACTACCTCATCGACGATATCTACTCGCTGGCCAGTGACACCGAAGCAGTTGAAAGAGTCAAAGCCATACTGGCCGAAGAAGAACTGGCGATTGGTACGCTGGTTACCGATGACTTTCGTCATACACGTATTGGTGCCAGAGTCGAGTACAGCCCTGACACGTCCGAAGTAAAAGTTGCTGTGACTCAGGACCTGTATCGGTTTATAGAAGAAGAAATTCTGGAGTCTTCCCAGTACGAATTACATCTATCCGGCTATCCATTGGTCAACGAACGGTTTGAGACCGTGTCCTCTGAAGATACCGCCGTGCTGATACCGCTCATGATTGTGGTGATGGTACTTATCCTGTTTGTGAGTTTTCGCTCGCTCGCCGCCATGTTGTTTCCCTGGATGGTTATCACAGGTGGTCTGCTGCTACTTCTGGAATTGCAGTATTACATCGGGATACCCCATACCACCGTTGACAGTGCTGCCCTGCCTGCCACGATGATCATCATCGGTGTCGGCATAAGCATTCATGTGATGCTGGAGTTTTTTTATGCGTGCCAGCGTGGGGAATGTGGCAAAGAAGCCGCAGTTAACACCGTACGCCATCTTTGGCTCCCCGCGTTTTTTACCGCGGTGACAACCTCTGCCGGATTTCTTGCCCTGTCTGCAACACGGTTACAGCCGCTGCGTGAGTTTGCTTTGCTGGGATCAATCGGGGCAATCCTGTTGTTTCTGTTTGCGCTCACAGTACTGCCCGCGTTACTGAGCTATGTAACAGCATTGCCGAAGGGAACAGCCAAGGTACTTCAAGGGGGCGTGGTTACCCGGATCACCGACACGCTGCCAAATCTTACGCGACGGTTTCGCTTTCCCATTCTTATCGCCGGTTTCTTTACCGTGCTGTTTTCAATCTGGAGTCTCCCCAGGGTACAAATCGACACCAACTACGAGAAGTTGTTTCGTCCAGATAGCCCTACCCGTATGGACATTCATTACTTCGATGAAGTCTACAATGGCATGATGACCCTCGATATCATTCTCGATTCTGGCAGTGCTGAAGGCATAAAGGAGCCTGCATTCCTGCAAGATGCCGAAGCGATTCAGGCATGGCTTTCACAAAGAGAGACTCTTGGCCCGGTTAACTCTCTGGTTGACTATCTGAAGGAGATCAACAAAGCGCTAAACCGGGATAACCCGGACTTCTATCGATTACCCGAGAGCCGCGAGCTGGCAGCACAGCTTTTACTTCTCTATGACAGTGCCGGCCCGAATGAAGACCTTTCCGATATCGTGGATTTCGAAAACAGGCTGACCCGACTGGTAATCCCTGTGATTAATATGCCGGCTTCGGAGATGCAGGAAGAGCTTGACCAGATCCAGGAATACATGGAATCGAATTACGCCCACCTGGATCCAGTAGTGACGGGGACAATGGCACTGTTAACTGCACAGCAAATATACACAGCCGAGGGTATGGCGAGCAGTTTCCTGGTGGCCCTTGCCGTGATCACCTTTTTCTTTGTTGTTTTGTTTCGCTCCTTCAAATACGGCATCTTGTCCATCATACCCAGTGTAATTCCCATCGTTCTGGCAGCAGGCGTAGCAAGCACTATGGGGGTATTTCTGGACCAGAGCGCCGTAGTGGTTTTCGCCATGACTATGGGCCTGGCAGTAGATGATGCCATTCACGTAATGAGTCGTTACCTGATGAGCAAGAACGCTGGCCTGCCAACCAACGAGTCGATCAAGCGGGCCATGAATGAATCTGGACGCGCGGTACTTTTTACCTCCATGGTGTTGATATTCGGCTTTAGCGTGCTGATATTCGGCTCCTTTACCACCGTAATTAATGTAGGACTTTTCGGGTCCATCATCATGTCGCTGGCTCTGGTGGGCGACCTGATTTTCCTCCCGGCAATCCTCTACTATGTGGATGGAGATGCTGACAAGACAAAAGCCGAAGTTAGCTCTTTAAGTGCTGAATCTGTTTAATCTAGAATGCTACCTATGAAACTAGCCCAGTCCCTGCCATCAATTGCACTATTTTCAGCAAGCGTGGTTTTCACACTACCGTCGACCGCTACAGAGCTCACTGCACTGGAAGTCATGCAAGCAGTCGAGAATCGTGACGACGGTGAATCATTTGTCGCAGACTACACGATGGTGTTGATAGATAGACGCGACCGACAACGATCGCGGAACCTGCGCATCTACTCCAAAGACTACGGCGCCGATACACGATCCCTGTCCCGCTTCGAAAGCCCGGCTGATATCCGCGGCACCTCATACCTCAACAACGATTGGGATGACCCGCAACGAGACGATGATTCGTGGTTGTATCTTCCCGCTTTACAGAGAGTAAAACGAATCGCCAGTAGCGACACGTCCGATTCATTTCTTGGCAGTGATTTTACCTATGCCGACATCAATGGCCTTGAGCTGGACTGGTATGACTATCGGTTCATTAATGAATCGGAAGAAGTAGACGGGTTCGACACCTGGGTTATCGAAGTCACGCCGAAGGAATCCATGAAAGAACAGGCAGAAGAAGCAACCGGCTACTCTCGTCTGCAAACCTGGATAAGAAAAGACAACTTTGTCCAGGTACGGGCACAGGCCTGGGAACTGCGAGCCAATCGCATCAAGTATTTCAATTCCAGCGAAATCGAGCAGGTAGACGGTATTTGGACCACACGCCGTCTGCAGGCTATAACCACGCGCAATGGCCGGCAGGAGCACGCAAGCGTGCTGCAACTGAATGATATCGAGTACAACACCGATGTCGCCGATGAGTTGTTCACCACCGAATCCATGCAGCGAGGACTCGACTGATCTCGAGGCGCCATGTGAGTAGCGCGAAGGAAAATTCCCAACAGCGATGTCTGGCCATTTTCCTGTCGCTGCTCATTTCTTCGGGCACGTTGGCCCAGGACGATTTCTTCTCCACTATCGATGTTGATATTGAAGATTCGGGCGAGCGTGGGCCAGTGCAATTTCTCGGCTGGATCAATCAGAAGTTTGCTTATGGTTTTCAGGCACCAGGCCCACTCTTCTCACGCTCCGATAAAGAAATTAATCGCATAGAAACTTCACTGTTCGGTCAGGTGGATGTAGCTGTTGATGATAATACGGCGTTTCGCTTCGGTGCCCGCATGTATCACGATGAAGTCTATCGCTGGTTTGATGACACCCCCTACCATCCCGATGAGATAAACGAATTCCGCAATCGCTACGAGATCCGCGACTTCTACCTCGAACATCAGTACGACAATGGTGTGTATTTCAAAATAGGAAACCAGATGCAGGTGTGGGGAATGTCCGAATACCTGCGAGTCACCGACCTGATTAATATCGAGAACCAGTTTGCCCTTGGTCAGCAGGATCTTGAAGATTTGCGACTGCAGATTCCAGCGCTGCAATTCAGTTTCAATCTCGGCGACTGGACCGTGGACAATGTTGCTACCAAGATGGCCGGCCGCAATCTGTTGTCACCCAATGGAGACGAATTCGACCAGTTCATCCTGTTTCGCAGGGCGGGGTTCGCCATACTGGAAGAGTCCGTGGAGCATGATACCGAGTACTTCCTGCGCGCCAGCACCCAACTCTCCCAGGGGGATCTGCAGATCGTAGCGGGTGAATTCAACGACAACGGGCTGAGTTTGCAGCGACTCGATGCGCTTCAGTCGCCGCAACCGCAAGCAATATTCAGGCAGAACCGGATGCGTGCCCTGGGTTTCTCTGCCAACTGGGTGGAGGGTTCCTGGTTATGGTTTGGCGAGTTTGGTGTCCACCAGGATCGCCAGATGCAAACCAATCAGGCCAATTTACTGAATCGGACCAATGGCTGGGAAGAACGGGACCAGGTACTTGGCGTTCTCGGCGTCGAGTACAACGGTATCCGCGACCTCTTGCTGACTCTGGAGCTGGACGGCGTGCACACGAAACAGCACGACAATACCATGTTAGTGGAAGCCACCCAGCTAGGCGGCGGCTTGCGAGCCTACTGGACACCACTAAATGAGCGAGTAGAGGTGCTCGCCGTGTGGAACGAACTCGTGAATATAGCGGGTCGAGTTGTCCGCCTGTCTGCCAACTACAACTGGTCTGATAACCTGGATTTTGGAATGCTTTGGGTTTCTTATGATCTGGATCAGGGAACGCCCTTTGCTGTATACGAATTTAACGATGTATTTCAGTTGCAGTTGCGTTACAGTTTCCAACTCTAAAGATACGACGAAATAAAAGAAAAGCGCCTCATAGGCAATAACAGTCGGTTAAGGTTGTGAAGTCCGCAGAGACGGCCAGAGCAACCTGTAGCTTCAACATCAGGATAGGGACATGCTGCCAGAAAACACCATTAAACCTACGCAGTCGTATCACCATGGTAATGTGAAGGAAGCGCTCGTCGATGCGGCGCTGAAGCTGATTGAAAATAATCAGCTTGAACTGCTGAGCCTGCGGCGTCTCGCCAGAGAAGTGGGCGTCACACCATCAGCGGTGTACAACCATTTTGCCGACAAGGAAAGCCTCATGCTGGCCATCAAGATCCGGCTCTATGAGGAGATCAATCTTTTCTTCGATACCCGCTCCAGCGGTAGCGAGGACCCGGAGCAAGCGCTGCTGGAAATTTGCTTCGCTTACTATCACTTTTCCCAACAACAACCCGCGCGCTTTCAATTTTTGTTTAGCAGCACCCTGCCAACGGAACAATCGACGCCGGAATTTATCAGGGTATCCTGTCACTGCGTGGTTAAGGCGAGAGCCCTGGTGTACAAGATATTCCAGAAATACCAGGTCCCCTGTGCGGAAGTGGATGTAGTAAATACTACATTGCTTATATGGTCGCAGTTACATGGGATGGTGGCGCTCAGGAATTCCGGCTCCATTCCCACTGCTGTGGCTTATCAGGACTGGCCTGGCGCCTGTGCCCTGTCCCAGAATGAAGAAGTGGAGATGCTTATTCGCAGCCAGGTTAAAGGCACAGTCGGCGCCATTCTCAATAAGCAACACGCGGATAGTCATCACTAGCTGACTGGTCGCTGGGTGACGGGAACTGCCAAGCAGCGCGACTAGTCGATACCCATGGCCTGTCTGGCCATCGCATTCTTCAGCAAACTGAAATTATCCACGGTAGCCAGTCCCAGGTTACGGAGCCAGGTAACCGGTGGCGGCTGGTCCGCAAACAAGTGTTTGAAGCCTTCCATCAGCCACATCATGCTCATGTTGTGGCCTTTTCTGTCTCTCTGGTATCGCTCAAGGATGCGTTCGTCGTTCAGACTCCTGCCCACTAGCAGGCCCCGACGTATTTCCTGGGACAAGGCTCGGGCATCCAGTAAACCAAGATTCACCCCTTGCCCGGCTAATGGGTGAATGGTGTGTGCTGCATCTCCTACCAGCACAACGCCATCCCGAAAGTAGGTCTGGGCATGGCGCTGGCGCAAGGGGAACTGAAAACGCTTATCCACCCATTCAATATTCCCCAGACGTTGTTCGAAGGCATTGCCGAGGGCGCGCCGGAACTGATCGTCATCCAGGGCCATTAGCTCTTCTGCACGCTCGGGCACCGCGGACCATACAATCGAACTGAATCGTTGGCCGGCAAGACCGGGATCACCTGCTGTTTTGTCGTCATCAAGGGGCAGGAACGCAAGGGGGCCGGTTGGCATGAAGCGTTGCCAGGCCGTTGCCTCATGGGGCAAAGCAGTTTTTACCGTGGTAACGATGGCGTTGTGCCCGTACTCCCATTCGCGGGTTGCGAAGCCCGCCAACTCCCGCAATTTCGAATTGGCACCGTCAGCGGCAATTACCAGGGAACAGGCCAGCGATTCTCCACTACTGGCCAGTAGTTGCACACCATCCTCAGTTTTGGCGAAGGAATCGATTTCCCACGGTGTGAGTATCTCGATATTGCCGTGCAGAGGCAGGGTCTGGTACAGCGCCGCGAGAATCACACTGTTCTCAATGATATATCCCAGTGCAGACTGCTGAATTTCTTCGGCGGCGAAATGGATAGAGCCCGTGCCCTCACCATCCCAGACTTCCATGTGTTGGTAGGGACAGAATCTCTGGGCTGTAATCCCGTGCCAGACGGCAATGGTTTCGAGAAACTGGCGAGACTGCGGCGTGATCGCACTTACCCTTGGATCGAAGTGCCCCGGCGCGTTCTTGAAGGGGATCTTCTCTGCATCGAATGCCTGTCTGTCCACCAGGGCGATGCGTAGATCGAATTCCGCAAGCGCCAATGCCAGGCTGGCCCCTACAAGGCCACCCCCCACGATTACAATGTCGAAATTACGTTGGCTGTTCATTGTGAACGATTATAGGTGTTGTGAGCGTATTTCCCTAAACTTCGCCGCCGACTGCCCAATATTTCGCACCTTGGGGATAGCTGATAGACTGCGGCGCAAACACGAATAACGGAGAAATGAACATGGCACTCACACTGAGTCCGGATCAACTGCCAGAATACATCGGCAAGGAAGTGGGCGTTTCCGAATGGCTGACCGTCGATCAGGAGCGCATCAACCAGTTTGCAGAAGCCACCGGCGATCACCAGTATATTCACGTGGATCCCGAGCGCGC
This sequence comes from uncultured Pseudohongiella sp., assembly GCA_965227635.1. GTDB lineage: Bacteria > Pseudomonadota > Gammaproteobacteria > Pseudomonadales > Pseudohongiellaceae > UBA9145. Next base: position 1,113,551 of record OZ245763.1, read on the forward strand.
AGCCGCAACACCCTTTGGAACCACCATTGCTCATGGTTTCCTCACCATGTCTCTCATGGTACTGATGGGTTATGAAGGGAGCACCAAGCTGGAGAGCACCGTGATGGGTATCAATTACGGATTCGACAAGCTGCGATTCATCAACCCGGTGAAAGTGAATAGCAAGATACGTGGACGTTTCAAACTCCTAAGCGCTGAGGAAAAGAAGCCCAATCACTATCTACTGAAACACGAAGTAACTGTTGAAATCGAAGGCAATGACAAGCCAGCACTGATTGCCGAATGGTTAGGCATGACAGTGGTTGGTTAAGATGGCCCCGTAGTAATTTCGTGAGCTCCTATAACTTCCAGGCATTCTGATCATGAAAAAATCAATTCTCTCACTGCTTCCGTTTCTGACTGCCTGTGCAGGAGAGCCACCGCAGAATATCGGTATACAAAATGGCCAGCTTACACCTTGCCCCGACTCTCCGAATTGTGTCTCCAGTTTTGCCAATGATGAAACTCATGGCATCCAACCACTGGCGGCAAGCCTGGCCGAAGTAGAGCAAGTGCTGCTTGGGTTTGATGACACCAATATTGTCAGCTCCGACGGTGACTACTTGTACGCAGAATTTACGACCCGAATCATGGGTTACGTGGATGATGTGGAGTTTCTCTACGACCGCGAAAACGGCGTTACCCACGTACGCTCAGCATCCCGTCTGGGCTACAGCGACCTGGGTGCAAATCGCAATCGAATCGAACGTATTCGCAGCCAGCTCTCCTCCAACTAATCGCTAGCAGCCTGTTTTTACAGGCTTTTTCTAAAATGCTTGACAACGCGAAGCAAAGTGCTATTTTTTTAGCATAGTGCTGCAAAAACAGCATGCCAGGAAACAATCCGGCAATCAGGAGCCCCAATGTCACCGATCCAGCATCTTAGCCGCCGCGAACGACAGATCATGGACCTGATCTATGAACTCTCCGAGGCGTCTGCCAAAGACATTGAGCAGAGGCTTGCTGACCCGCCCAGCTATTCCGCAATCCGTGCGACCCTGAACAAGCTCGAGCGCAAAGGAGTTCTGAAGCATCGCGAGCAGGATCTTAAATACGTGTATTACCCGACCATTGACGCTGAAGAAGCGCGGGAAAGTGCCATGAAGAGAGTACTGAAAACTTTCTTTGAAGGCTCCGCATCCATGGCCATGAGTAAATTACTCGACGTCTCCATCGAGCATGTTTCTGAAAGCGAACTGGCGCAGCTTCAGGAGCTGATTGAACAAGCCAGGCAAGACAAAGCGAAGAAACAAAACAAAAACAAATAGGGAAGGACTGAATAATGTCGATAGATGCTGTCCTGTTGGTGATTGATGGCCTGGGCGTTACTAATCCGGGTTTACTCGCCTTGCTGGACTTGTTGGTGAAGTCATGCCTGATCTTGCTGCTGTGCTTCTGCATCGTTGCCCTGCTGCGCACCCACTCGCCTTCGTCGCGCAGCAACGTCTGGATCGTGGGCATGTCATCACTACTTTTTCTGCCGCTTCTCCAATCCCAGGTGCCGCAACTGCAGTTGGCGTTTGCACTGACCAGCGGCCTGTTGGCGGATTCAGCCACGACCGAATGGCTCGGCAGACTGGCAGCTAACCTCGAACTCTTGCTGCTAGCCTACTTCGCTATCGCCAGCATGCTGCTTGCCTATTTCCTGCTGGGGTTTTGGCAGGTACTGCGAATCGCCCGCCGGTCGCAACCGATCGAGGACACCAGGCTTACCCATCTATTGCAACGACTCAAACATTCGAATGGGGTCTCTGCTGACGTTGCCCTGCTGGTTAGCGATGAACTGCATTCGCCTATCACCCTGGGCATTTTTCGACACAAAATTATATTTCCGGTTACTGCGCTTAGCTGGAAGGAAGAACTGCAACAGCAAGCCCTGAGCCATGAGCTTGGACATATTTTCCGAAACGACTGGCTGCAGCAGCTCACCGTAAGGATTGTGCAGTGCCTCTACTGGCTCAACCCACTGGTATGGGTCGCGAGCGAAAGATTTCACCTCAGCAGCGAGATGGCCTGCGACGACATCGCCGTTGATGACGCAGGCAGCAACCTCGATTATGCGGAGAACCTGTTGTGGCTTGCCACGGCAAGCAGTAGACAAATACTTCATGGCCGCGCACTACTGTCGGGCGAATCCGTGTTGAGCCGCCGCATACACTACATCCTCGATGACACTGCCAACCACGCGACCATCGACCGTAACGGTTGCATCCCTGGTTTCGCCGTTGCCCTCACCGTGTCTGCCTTGATCGCCTCATTCAGTGTGACAGTCATTGAGGAAGAAATAGCGGCTGTTCCCGTTGTAACTATTCCCGTGCAGTATTTTTCAAATAGCTCGCTGGAGTCCCAGTTGTTCGCCAGTGAACTGGAGCAGCATAAATTCGAACGCAAGTAGAACGAGGACGCAATCATGCAAGCAATCGCCTACAACCTGTTCCGCTATAACTCCATAGTAATCGCTGCCGCAATCATCACCTTGCTGTTGTTCTACGGCATGCAATTATTGATCAAAACCGGTGACAGCATCCCCCAGAGGATAACGTTCATAGAGCTGGTAGATACAACGATGCCGATTATTGAACCTGAACTGGTGATTGAAATCGAACGCCCGGAACCTATCGCACCGCCGCTCGATCAAACTGATGCGCCTACTACACCGAGCATTAACTTCGATGGTCCGAGTATTCCTGTTGTGCCGATGGAACTGGCGCCACCGAGTAACCCTGAAGAAGCTATTCCTTTTTCGCCTGGCATCATGGTGCCGCTCATTCGTACCAACCCCAGCTATCCGCAGCGGGCGGCAGCCAGGGGAATCGAAGGTTTCGTGGAATTATCCTTCACCGTGAATGAGCTGGGCGATGTGATCGATCCGGTAGTCCTGCATGCCTACCCGGAAGGGTATTTTGAGCGAGCTGCCTTACAGGCGATTCAACGCTGGAAGTATTCTCCCGCCACCGACAATGGAACCCCCGTCTCCACCTACGACGTGCGACAACGCATTGTGTTTCAGATGGAGGCTACATCTCAATAAGAGGCTTCACCTGAATAAGAGGCTTCACCTGAATAAGAGACTTCACCTGAATAAGAGGCTTCACCTGAATAAGAAACTTCACCTGAATCCAAATGGACACATCACCGCAATAAGCAACATCACCTCAGTAAGCTGTGTGACTTTACCCCGGTCCAGGGAAGGATCGCTTTTTGAATCTGTGGCGAGAGCGTCAAAGCCCCATTGCTTGTCGCGCAAACTCTTTGCGTAGCCCCGGCAGCAGCTCGAGGCCGAGTAGCCCGGCTTTACGGGTCAACACCTTGCTCCATTTACCTGAAGAAAACAGGTTCACCATCTGGTCGGTAAACAGAATTACCCGTTGCTGATCAGCCTGCTGTTTGTCCATATAGGCCTGCAGGGTTTCCATGGCGCCGGGATTTTTTCCCTGAATCATTGCCCGCGCCAGCAATCCTGCAAGGATATGGGAATCCCGCAGTGCCAAATTGAGCCCTTGTCCGGCCACGGGGTGAAGAGTGTGGGCAACATTACCTAGCAGTACCAGACCGGGACGAATCTGCTCCAGCGCCTCGGTGAGCACCAGTGGATAGCCAAATCGTTGCCCGACTTTTTCAATGCGTCCCAACCGCCTGCCAAACTGTGCATTCAGCCCTCTCAGAAAATCCTGTTCGTCTGCGTTGAGCAATTCGTCCTGTTGGCCCTCCGTTACGGTCCACACCAGCGAGCCCCGGTGTAATTGTTCGTAATCGGGCAGTGGCAGAATGGCGAGGGGACCTTGCTCGGTGAAGCGCTCATAGGCAACATTGTTGTGAGGCAACTGAAAAGCCACGTTGCTGATGACGGCGTGCTGGCCATAGGGTTCGCGCTTGCGTTGAATGCCCAGTTGGTCGCAGATTGGTGAACGTCCGCCATCGGCAAGCACCACAAGTGCCGCAGACACTGTCTGGCTGGAATCGCCACATTGCAGCTCGAGCTCCATCCCAGTGGTTATCGGTGAAATCTTTTCCACTCTGGCAGGAGCCAGAAATTCCAGGGTAGTAATCTCACCCATGGCTGCCTGCAATACCACTCCAAGCTTGCGATTCTCTACCACATAACCGAGTGCTTCAGTCCCCTGTTCTTCACTGCAGATAGCCGTGGAACCGAAGTGACCCTGATCCGATACCTGGATCTCGCGGATAGCTGCCGCCGCTTCCCGAATACTGGCCCATAGGCCCATGTGCTCGTATATTTCCCTGCTGCCAAATGACAGCGCGGTGGAGCGAGCATCGAAGCTTGGCTGCTTGTCTGTGTCACCTGGCGCTATAGATTCTATTACCAGAATAGAGCCTGGCTTCGTTGTCCCCTGCTTCGCCTGACTCGTTAGTTGTTTCGCCAGATCGATGGCAAAGCTCGCACCCACCAAGCCACCGCCAATCACGACGACATCATAGTGAGAGTTGGCTCCGCTAATCTGCACTACTAATGCACCGATTCAGCCATGAAGGATTCGATTTCCTTCACTGTCCTTGGAATACCTGTGCTCAAAACACGGTTGCCGGTTTTCGTCACCAGGACATCATCCTCGATTCGCACACCGATACCACGCCATTTCTTCGGCACTCGGGTATTGTCAGGCGAGATATAGATGCCGGGCTCGATAGTGGTCACCATGCCTGCCTCCAACAGCCGCCAGTCGTCATCAATCTTGTAGTCGCCCACGTCATGCACATCGATTCCGATCCAGTGACCGACCCGATGCATGTAGAATTCCCTGTAGGCTTCGTTCTTGATGAGTTGAGCCGGCCGGCCCTTGAGCAGACCCAGTTTTACCAGGCCCTGGGTTATAACCTTTACCGAGGCGTTATGGGGCTCATCCCATGCGGCACCGGGCTTTACCGCCGCAATAGCTGCATCTGCGGCTTTCAACACTATTTCGTAAATCGCTTTTTGTTCAGGCGTAAATTCACCGGTCGCCGGGAAAGTACGGGTAATGTCTGAAGCGTAGTGTTCGTATTCACAACCGGCATCTATAAGTATCAGGTCACCCTTTTTAACCTCTGCATTGTTTTCGTTGTAATGCAGAATGCAGGCATTGTCACCGGCAGCAACAATAGAATTGTAGGCGGGCGCACGACTGCCGTTTCGAGTAAAGGCATACAGCAGTTCTGCTTCCAGCTCGAACTCCTTGATTCCCGGCTTGCAGTAAGCCATGGCACGACGGTGGCCTTCGGCGGAAATTTTCGCTGCCTGCTCCATGAGTTTTATTTCTGAACTGCTCTTTATAAGCCGTAGTTCATGGAGCAGATGGTCCAGCACCAGGAATTCTCCTGGTGGATGGGCGCCCATCCTGGCTTTGCTGCGGATTACCTTGACCCATTCCATTACCTGGTCATCAAACTTGTCGTCCTTGCCCATGGCGTAGTAGACCCGGTCCCGTCCTTCGATCAGCCCCGGCAGGATGTCGTCGATGTCCGTGATCGGGTATGCATCGTCAAGACCCAGCACTTCCTGCGCCACGTCTGGCCCCATCAGTTTGCCTTCCCAGAGTTCCTTTTCCTTGTTCTTCTCCTGGCAAAATAATACGACTTCGCCTTGCTTGCGCCCGGGTATCAGGGCCAGCAGCGCTGACGCTTCGGCAAACCCTGTCAGGTAGTAGAAGTCGCTACTCTGACGATACGGGTATTCCGCATCGTTGTTGCGAATTTTGGGAGGAGCTGAAGGAATAAGGGCGATACTGTTGGGTTCCATCTGCGCCATCAATTCCTTTCGACGCCGTTTCATGTCGCGATATTTGTTTGCCGTGGCGGCCATTCGGTGCCTCTTGAGTCAGTGTCACATCAGGCGCACAAGCATATAGCTCAAAAGAAGCGGAACCAAGTCCCACTCCGGCCTTTTTTAGACCACTTTTTTAGGTCCCTTGTGTTGACCGTTTCCAGCGGCGGCTCTATAGTTACTCAACTCTTAATGTAAAGCCTAAAGTTCTGCCAATAGCACATTGGGCTCTTTGAAATTTCTCTGGAAATTTCCAGAGAATTCTTGAAAGTTTCCAGAAACTTAACAAATTCAACACACTACGATATGTCCGACGATAGCTTCCAAAATCTGAGCAGCAAGGTGGATGATCTCATCGATCTTTGCGCCGAAATGAAACGGGAAAACCAGACCCTCAAAGCCAATGAAGCCTCGCTCAAAAGCGAGCATCAACAAATGGTGGAGAGGAACCAGGAAGCCAAGAGTAAGCTGCAATCCGTACTCGAACGCCTCAAGGCGATGGACAACTCCTGATATAGTACGGACCGGAAATTATGAGCGAACGAAATAATGAGCGAACAAAGTACCGCCGTACAGGTTAAGATCCTCGACAAGGAATACCAGGTCAATTGCCCTCCTTCTGACCAGGAAGCGCTGTTGAAGTCAGCCCGTTACCTCGACGAGAACATGCGCAAGATTAAAGGCCGTGGCAATATTCATGGCGCTGAAAAAATCGCTGTGATGGCTGCGCTCAATATTACCCATGACATGCTGCGCAAGAATCGCCTCATCAATGAAACCCGGCAAGTGACCAGCGATCGCCTGCACGATATCGAAGAGAAAATCGACCTGGCACTGGCTTCCTCGCGCCAGCTGGAAATCTGATCCTGCCTCTTCATATCTCTATACAACTGTCTGCAAGGACAACTGCGCTTTTCTCTTGATTCAGGCTGCGCCTAGTTGCTTTTCACAGTTAAGAATTATCTTACCTCGCGTTAATCGTGGGTGCAGGCGTGTGTGCAGGCGATTTTGTAGCCTGAATCCTCCCCTCTGATTTATTGATCCAGCTCTGAAAAGCACGCCCCGCGCAGCTTTCCCTGCCCCCGTCCCCAAGCTATACTTGTTGCAAGAGTTCCCTAGAACATTTGCCAATCAAATGTGTTCTTGAGCCGATACTTTGTTACCCGGAGGCATCTCGTAGATGTTGGTGTGCATGTCCGCAAGTCGGAAAGCCTTATGCATCGCGGGGGCCACCACCTGAACCTTTTGGTTCAGGGCAAGTTTGGTAGCGGTGTTCCGGGGGACTTGATTCTTTTTACATGCGAGTAACGTCGTCCTGTTAGCATTCAGATAGAAACTGTTTTTGTAGTTTCTCATAGGGTTCCTAGAACAATTCCTGGAAAGATTTTCCTGATATGAATCGAGAAGAACGACTGGCTCTGCGTGAGTCATTGCGAGCAGCAAGAAGAAACCTCTCTGAAGCCGAGCAGGCAGCTGCAGCGCAGCAGTTAATAGAACTCGTTAGCCAACAAGACTTTTTCAAAGGCGCCAGTCACCTCGCCTTCTACCTGACCATTGACGGCGAAATCAATCCCCGGCCATTGCTGGATCACGCCCTGCAGTCTGGAAAGACCTGTTATTTGCCGGTTATCAGCAAAGACAATGAAGAACTGCTGACGTTCTCACCCTATGATGAGTCAACCCAGTTGATTGAGAATGAGTGGGGGATTTTTGAACCTCCGCATCCGGAAGAACATATTTCGCCGACTAATTTCGACGTGGTATTCGTGCCGCTGGTAGGCTTTGATGCGAACTGTTTTCGCCTCGGCATGGGCAAGGGTTTCTACGACAGAACTTTCAGCTTCAAGATTTTTAATCGACGCAGCCAACCGCTGTTGGTGGGTCTGGCACATGAGTGCCAATTGACGGACACCTTCCCGACCCAGACCTGGGATGTCCGGCTCGATGCTGTAGTCACAGAGAAAAAAATATACCGCCCCGATACTGCATAGGGCGGTTTCACTGAGCTACTTCCCTACCTATCCCTGGCCTTTGTTTCCCTTGTCGTTATCGTAAATTCGACAGGTCGTCGCTGCTTGTTGTGCTGTATGGCTCCTGCCTTACATCAATGCACTCTGGGCAACACTGCTTGCGAGAACACTCACAACAAACAGAGTGATGACGACCATCACCATGTCTGGCTTCTTGCTCATCGACGGGCTCCACTGCTTAGTCAATGTTCTCTTGGCTTAACGGCTCTCTCTGGCAAAGCTTTAGGCCAAAATTTACCTAAAAAACAACTGACTACTGGGAATAGTTAAAAACTTACTCAAATTTGAAAAAAGAGTTGCCTGCAAAAAAGTACTGGCTATATACTGTATGAAAATACAGTAGTCAGAATAAGTAATGTCTGAAAAATGACAGAACAACAGAGGTGTGGAAACCAAAATGGCAACTAAATTTGCAACTAAATTTACAACTACAATAAGTGCCTCAATGAGGCTCGGGCCCACAGCTGGTGCGGCCTACAGGCAAGGCCGGGTAAGCAAGCGAAGAACCGGACTGGCAACTAACGCGGCATTCCCGGCACAACAGCATTCGGCTCAAACAGGCTCACAAATGGGCGGCCAGACAATGGCTCCAGTCGAACAATTGCTGCACAGCAACCCCAAATTATGGCGCGGCTGCGACATGGCCGGTCAGGGCTCTTACGGGCTCAGCACAGGCTATCCAGAACTGGATGAAATCCTCCCCGGTCGCGGTTGGCCCCGCAACGGGCTGGTGGAAGTCATCAGCAAACAATGGGGCATGGGAGAACTACAGTTACTATTACCACTCATGCGTGCGGTAATAGCCCAGGGCAAATGGGTGCTGTGGATCTCTCCGCCCCACCAACTTTATGCACCGGCGCTGGTGCAGGCTGGCGTCGATACCGAGCAGGTGCTGGTGGTCAAAGCCGACACCTCCTGCCGCGATGCCCTGTGGAGTATGGAGAAAGCATTGCAGAGTGGCAGTTGCGGTCTGGTGTTGGCCTGGCAGAACTGGTTACCGGGCCGGGTATTGCGTCGTTTGCAGCTAGCCGGCGAGACCGGAGACACCCTGGGAGTGCTGTTCAAGCACAATGTTAGTGAACACTCACCCTCGCCTTTGCGCATGGAAATAAAGAGTTCCTGTGATGAAGGCTCGACTTTCTCCGATACCGAGGTGGCCGTACTCAAGGCCCGGGGTAACTTCCGCCCACTGAGTACTCAGCTCGACCTCTACCCTTGCTTTGGGCCGGATTTTCGACCCGGCTTCCAGGCTAAATCCGAGCCTCAAGCCAACGTCTACGCCCATATTTAAGCCGGAGTCTCGCGGTGAAAGACTCCGAATCCATGGCCCAACTCCCTCTGCCAGAAGCGGGTGAGGACCGGGTTATCAGGCTGCCTTTGCCCGCCAGTGCCGGTTCTCAGCCGTATCCTCAGCCTCCTGCTCCGGCAGAGCCCACACCGCGGCGGCAGGACAGGTTGTGGTATGCGTTATTCCTGCCCCAGTTGGCTGCGCTCAGCGAACCGCAACAGAAGCGCAGCCTCAAGCGATTGGCAGCACTGATGGAATCGGTCAGTTCCACTGTGAGCTTTCATCCCCAGGCGCTCATCTGCGAGGTGCGCAGCAGCCTCAAGTATTTTGGCGGCATCGAGGTAATTCACGACAAGCTGCGTGCATTGATTACGCCAGCCCTGCAGAACATGGAACTGGCTGATCATTTCTTTTACGCCGCCAGCCCTACCGTAACGGGTAGCCTGCTGCTCGCGCGCTCTGGTCAAAACCTGCTTGTCTACCGCAAGGAAAACCTGCGCTCCGCTCTCGGCCAGTTATCAACGGAAGTGTTACAGCTCAACAAGGAACAGAATCGGCGCCTGTACAATATGGGTGTGCGCAAATTAAGGGACATCTGGCGCTTACCTACGGATGGATTACACAAACGTTTCGGCAGTGATTTCATCAGACTGCTGAATCGCGCGCTTGGCAGTGTAGCGGAACCTACTCAAAATTATTTACCACCACCCGCTTTTACCACGTCATATGACTTGCCCTATGAACTGGAGAACCTGGATCGCCTGCTGCCCGTAGCCGACGAGATGTTGGCCCAGCTCTGTGACTTCCTGCGGAAAAGAGACCTTAGCGCCAATCACCTGGTATTTTCTCTTCTCCATGAAAAGCGCGAGGCAAGCGAAATCGATATGGCTCTGCGCCAGCCCAGTCGCTGTCGGGATCACCTGTTGTTATTGCTGGAAACCCACTTCGGTAATCTCAGCCTGCCAGCACCGGTCATTGCGGTACGGCTGCACATCAAACAATTCGATGCCTTTATGAGCGAGAGTGAGTCACTGCTACTGGAAGGCAAAGCAGCCCTCACTGCATCCAGCAACAGCCTGGATCAATTCATGGAACAACTGCAGGCACGCCTGGGTGGCCACACGCTGAAGAGCATCAATACCATCGCCGAGCACTGCCCCGAATACGCCTGCCAGGAACTCAATTACGAAGAGGCGAGAAGGGCGAGGAAAAACCAGGCCGGCAACAGAAATAAACCGGATACAGAAAAGAAACTCACCGTGGTAACCCGGCAGCAACAGATCCCAAGCGCCCTGGTAGCAGACAACCCTCGACCGCTTTGGTTACTTGACGACCCCGTTGAACTTACTCTCCGCGGAAGCAGGCTTTATTACCGCAAACCTGTCTGCCTGATAAGCGGACCGGAGCGCATCGAGACCTGCTGGTGGACCGGCAACGATGTGAGAAGAGACTACTACGTGGCGCAGGAAAGCAGCGGCAGCCGCTTGTGGATATTCCGGGAGCGCAGCGGCGACCGCCGCTGGTTCCTCCATGGTTTTTTCGCCTGATCAAAGGGGTCAGAGGATCAAAGGGGTCAGAGTACTTTGATTTTGGCAGCGCACGCCCTAGTATTTGCAAGCTGTTGATCAAAGTACTCTGACCCCTTTGATCCTAACGCCATTTACAAAAACAATAATTCACATGAGGAAAAGCCATGGCACAGAATCCCGTTAACTGGTTTGAAATCTACGTGCAGGACCTCGACCGTGCGAAAGCATTCTATGAAGTGATGCTGCAATCGGAGCTCTCCCCCCTGGGAGGCGGCCCCGAAGATCAACTTAGCATGCTGGCCTTTCCTGCTGACCCGGCTAACCAGGGTTCAGGTGGTGCGCTGGTATGCGTACCCGGCATGCCTTCCGGTGGCAATAGCATACTGGTGTATTTCTCCTGTGATGACTGTGGGGTTACCGAAGCGCGCATTGCCGACGCCGGTGGTGAACTGGTAAGGCCGAAGATGTCTATCGGCGATTATGGTTTTGTCTCACTGGGTAAGGACCCGGATGGCAATATGTTTGGCCTGCATTCTTTAAAATAGGTAACCAGTATGAAAACAATAAAACCCTGCCTCTGGTTCGATACCAATGCCGAGGAAGCCGCGAACTTCTATGTCGGTATCTTCCCAGACTCTGAGATCACTCAGATAACCCGCAACCCTCCCGGCATGCCTAATCCGAAAGGCTCAGTCCTCACGGTCAGCTTCACGCTGCGTGGGGAAGAATTCATGGCCCTCAATGGTGGCCCCATGTTCACCTTCAATGAGGCGATCTCACTGTACGTGAATTGCAAAGATCAGGAAGAAATCGATTACTACTGGGAGAAACTCGGAGAGGGTGGAAGCGAGATGGCCTGCGGCTGGATAAAAGACAAATACGGTGTTGCCTGGCAGATTGTGCCCGACCAATTTATGAAGTGGGTCGATGCAGATGATATGGCAACTGCCCAACGGGTGTTGACTGTAATGATGACCATGGTCAAGTTTGATATGGCGAAACTGGAAGCAGCCTACAAAGGTTGATAGCGACTCGGCCTGTTTCAAGAGATCGGAACAAAACAGCATGGATATTCGGGAAGCCAAGGAGAGCGATTTTGATCGCATCTGGCCAATCTTCAGCGAGATTGCGGCGGCAGGTGAGACCTATGGCTATCGCCGCGATACGACGAAAGAAGAAGCCTTTCACCTGTGGATGGAGTATCCGCGCAAGACCTATGTCGCCGAAGAATACGGCGAGATTCTCGGCACCTATTACTTAAAGACAAACCACGAAGGACCGGGCGCTCATGTCTGCAACTGCGGCTATATGGTGTCGCCAGCAGCGCGCGGCAAAGGACTTGCCACTCTCATGTGCGAGCACTCACAACAAGAGGCTCTAAACCTCGGCTACAAGGCGATGCAGTACAACTTCGTGGCATCGAGCAACGAGGGTGCCGTGCGTCTTTGGCACAGGCTTGGGTTTGAAACGGTGGGCACGCTACCACGGGCGTTTGACCACCCGGTTAAGGGCCTGGTGGACGCGTTGGTGATGTATAAGTGGTTAGCAAAAGAGAGTTAATATTTGAGATTAATCTGCGCCTCTCATCTCATCCAGATTCCCTTCCCATTTTAGCTTGCCGCGAAGCGCTCCAATGCTTCGCCCTTGATTACTGGTAAGCAGTAGTTCCAGCCCTAACTTGATTGCATCTTCGAGGTTTTCAACTCCTGTTGCGTCCATCGCGTCTTTCACTAATTCATCATCGATTTCTAAATCTATTTTCATTGCTGCCTCTTCGTCTTTTCTCTAATTCTGCCGCGCTATTTCTACTAGGTAAAATCCCGCGAAGAAATTTCCATGGTTCCCAGCCAGTGGCTCAGATCCACCAGTTCCCTGGCGATGAGGTGAATCACTCCGTCGCTTTTCTGCACATGACCCACCACGCCCATTAACATGGCCTGTCTTACCACCGGCCTTTGTTTCTCACCCAGGCTGGGCCATACCACCACGTTAACGAAGCCGCTCTCGTCTTCCAGTGTAAGAAAGGTCACACCGGCTGCAGTCATGGGCCGCTGGCGGCAGGTGACAATGCCCGTGATCTTGGCATTGGCTTCGTTATCTACAGCGGCGAGGTCTTCGGCTCTAAGCACATCGAAGTTGTCCAGGTGGGGACGAAACAGGGCCAGCGGATGTCGGCGCAGGCTCAGCCCGGTGCTGGTGTAATCGCCGACGATGTTTTGCCCTTCGCTGGCCACGGGTAATAGCACGTCAGCACCGAAGTCAGCGCTGGCGAGATCGGCACCAGCGGGGTCAGCGTAAAATTGCATTGGCATCGTGCAAGATAGTGCAGCGCCTGCTGCAATTTTACGCTGACCCCAGTAATCCACCCCTGATGCCTGCCAGAATGCCCGGTGACGATCGCCGCTCAGTTCGCGCAGGGCATCGGCTGCGGCCAGGGCTTCGAGGTCGCCGCGATTGATGCCGCTACGAAACACCAGATCCTGCACACTCTGGTAGCGCTCGGACTGGGCAGACTGCCGCGCTTCCACAATGGCCAGCGCGCCCTGCTCCGAAAGGCCTTTCACCATGCGTAAGCCAAGACGTAACTGTGCGGCCTCATTGTGATGACACGGTGAGTCTGGCTTCACATAGTCTTCATTAAACTCCAGCGTACTGTCGTAGTGACTGTCGTTCACGGTAACGGGTAGTACCGTTACCCCATGATGACGTGCATCCTTTATCAGTTGAGCGGGCGCATAGAAGCCCATGGGCTGGCTATTAAGCAAGGCACAACAGAACGCGGCGGGGTGATAGAGTTTGAACCAGGACGACACATAGGCAATCAGGGCAAAGCTGGCGGAATGGGATTCCGGAAAGCCATAGTCGCCGAAGCCCTTGATCTGGCTGAACAGCTTTTCCGCGAAGTCTTCTTCGTAGCCGCGTTCCAGCATGCCATCCACCAGCTTCTTGCGATAAGGCTCCAGACCACCCTTGCGCTTCCAGGCTGCCATGGCCCGGCGTAGCTGGTCGGCTTCGCCACCGCTGAATCCTGCTGCCACCATGGCCAACTGCATCACCTGTTCCTGGAAGATGGGAACGCCCAGAGTGCGCTCCAGGGCATCCCGTACCGCTTCGCTAGGATAGCTCACCGGCTCCTTGCCGTTACGGCGGTTCAGATAAGGGTGCACCATATCGCCCTGAATAGGGCCAGGTCGCACAATTGCAATCTGTATAACCAGATCGTAATAATTGCGCGGTCGCAACCGCGGCAACATGCTCATCTGGGCTCGGGATTCGATCTGGAAAACGCCGATGGTGTCGGCCTTCCCCATCATGTCATAGACCTTTGGATCTTCCGCCGGAATCTTCTGCATGGTGAGGGGCTCTTTACTGTAGCTGCTTACCAGGCGCAGGCATTTCTGTACGGCGCTCAACATGCCCAGCGCCAGCACATCGATTTTCAACAGCCCCAGGGATTCCAGATCATCCTTCTCCCACTGGATAACAGTGCGGTCTTCCATGGTGGCGTTCTCGATGGGCACCAGGTGCGTGAGCGGACCCTGGCTAATGACGAAGCCACCCACGTGCTGTGAGAGATGCCGGGGAAAACCCGTGAGTGCCTTGGCCAGAGTCACCAGCATCTGGATGTTGGTATCGCTGTGATCGATATCCGAATCGCTCAACTGCTCTTCGAGGGTCGAGCCCCACCAGTAGATGGACTTGGAAAGATGGTCCAGCAGACTGTCTTCCAGACCCAACACCTTGCCCACATCGCGAATGGCACTGCGTGAACGATAGGTGATTACCGTGGCTGCCAGTGCCGCGCGCCCTCGCCCGTACTTCTCGTAGATGTACTGGATGACCTCCTCACGGCGGGCGTTCTCGAAATCCACATCGATGTCCGGCGGCTCATTTCTTTCTTTCGAAATGAACCGCTCGAACAGCACTTCGATGCGGGCCGGGTCAACCTCGGTGATACCCAGGCAATAACACACGGCTGAATTTGCGGCTGAACCTCGACCCTGACAGAGAATGCCCTGGCTGCGGGCGAAGGCCACCATGTCATGCACGGTGAGAAAGTAATGCTCATAGTTCAGCTCTTTGATGAGCATCAACTCGTGTTCGATGATGTTGCGCACCTTCGGCGTGGCGCCAGTAGGCCAACGTTCCCGAATGCCTTTTTCCGTTAACTCCCGCAACCAGCCATGGGCGGTGTATTCCTCTGGCACCAGTTCCCGGGGATATTCGTAGCGCAGCTCATCCAGTGAGAAATGACAACGGTCGGCGATATTCACCGTCTCTTGTAACAGGCTACTGGGAAACAACTTGCCCAGTTGGGTGCGGTTGCGCAGGTGGCGTTGGCCATTACTCTCGCTATCCAGACCCAGGGTGTTCAGTTGCCGACCGAGACGAATTGCCGTCACCGTGTCTTGCAGGATGCGCCGCATGGGATCATGCATGTAGACCCCACCGGTAGCGCAGAGTGGAATGCCGAACTGCTTTCCCACCTTGCCAAGATGCTGCAAACGCTGACGGTCATTGCCCCGCAGCAACAACTCGACACCAATCCATAATCGCCGGGGAAACTGTCCCTGCAGCCACACCGCCTGGCAGGCAACATGCTCAGGCGCATGCTGCAGATTCGGCAACCACAGAGTCAGGCAATCACGCGGCGGGTTCGCTTCCAGCATGGCCCGATCGAGTCGGTACGTGCCCTTCTTCGCTTCGCGGCGAGCGCAGCTAATGAGGTGACTCAGGTGACCATAGCCCTGTCGATTGCAGGCGAGTATGACGAGATGGCAGCCTTCCTCCAGACGAAACTCGCTACCAATGATGAGCTTGATGTCTCTTTCCTTCGCCGCCATGTGGGCACGCACCACGCCGGACAGCGAACACTCATCAGTAATAGCCAGTGCGGAATAGCCCAGCGCATCCGCCCGCTCAACCAGTTCCTCGGGAAAGGATGCGCCGCGCAGGAAGCTGAAATTGGAAATGCAGTGCAACTCGGCATAGGCAGGCAATACCGGTGGCGGTGACAGGGCGCAACTGGACTGCGGGCGTGCCAGTGGCACGGTTTCGGCGGGGGACTTTTCGGCCATAGTGATATATCAGTATACTGTATATATATACAGTATTTTTCCAATAGCAAATTGTCAATAGATCAGGCCGTTCAACGTAGTCAGGCAAGCACAAAAAAGCCCGGCGAACCGGGCTTTTCAATCAATCGTAATTACGAAGACCAGAACTAGTTGCCGTCTTCCATGGAGCGCGCTTCTTCCATGCGCTCACCGCGCAAAATATTCACCATGCCATAGTTGCCTTCGTGACAGGCGTACTCATAAAGCTGGCCTGCTACTTTGGTCATGGGTACCACGGCGGTGATCTTGTCGGTGAAGGTGGAAGGTGCTTCCAGAGTCCATTCGTATTCAACAGTCACATCGTCAACCCGGGTGAAACGTTCGGTTAACACCTTGTCCTCAGCAATACCGAAGGGTTCCAGCGCCGCCGTCAGATCGGTGAAGTTTGTTGACACCACGACCAGGGTATCGCCATCGTAATAACCGCGAGCATCGCCTGACCACTGCCGGATCTCATCGGGAAGCGGCGGACGATCATCAAGGGGCACGATACGTGCGTTGTGAATCATCTCCGTGAGAATCACCGCCGTATCCCGGTGCTGAAAGAGTTGCACATTGTTGTTGTAAAGGCTGGGAGAGAACGGAGGCCCGTCATTGAACCCAAGGATACAACGCTCGGACAGGCCACGGTCTTCCGGCCCGGTCTTGGCGATACCCCCCACGGTATACCGTACCGGGCGGGTGCCGGGTACATCGTCGCCGAGCCCACCGAACTGAATGGGTGAACCCTGCACGCGTGCCGGGTAACGACCATTGAGCGGGTAAATGATATGGGAGGTGCGGATACGGTCAGTGAGACCGGCGCTCTCTACCCAGAAGTCGTTATAACCACCCGGGCTATTGGGGTCGTCGGTGGGCACCGCCTGGTCAGACGCGGCATCACGCTCTGCGAGACGGGCTTGCATGCTGGCAACCTCATCATCGGTCATGAACTCACGTTCACCGAATTGCTCTGGTCGTTGCATGGGTACATTGGAGGAGAAATTCCATACACCCTGCAGATCGGGTTGCCCCCAGATGTTGCGCGGTGCCACGTAAGGCGCCTGCGCCGAAGCCAACCCGGAAACCAGCGTTCCAGCGACCAGTAGTATTAATCCTTTTGCCTTTATCATCTTGTCCTCTTCAGCCATCGGCCATCGTCATTCAATGACAGCGACCATAGTGACTTTAGGAGCCGGAATCAATGCCTACCAAGCTGAAGTAACCAGCAAAATGGATGGAGTGGAAGATCAGGAACAAGAGAAAGAAGTGAAAACGAATCAAAGGGGTCAGAGTACTTTGATCAGTACAATATGTTCAGCAGAATGCGCGATAGCGAAATCAAAGTACTCTGACCCCTTTGATTTGACCCCTTTGATTCCTTTGATTTAGGGGGAAAAGAAACGGCCGCCCAAAAACTACAACTGGTGCGGCCGTCTAAAGAGAAGTCGATTTAGCGACTAGGGACAATGCCAGTATCCGACTTCTCTTGTTTGCTCCCCCCCAGGGAGTGTCTGTTGATCACCATTCGGTCATACAAGCGCGTCACGATAGTGCTGCCTCGCTTCTCGAACAGAAATGGAAAGATTGCATGAACCAGGCAGACTAGCGCAGCCAGTGCCAAATTCAGGGAAAACGACAAGGCATGACCCATGTGTTCAAGATAGGTCTCATCGACTTGTCTCAAATGATTATCGAACCGGGCCATTCTGTACTCCTGCCTCTTCAGGCAAATAATTCGAACCCAGGCTGCAGACAATAAATACGGTCTTTTCCTGACCAGTCGCTACTGCAGCCAATTTTTACTGTCCAAAAGCATAGCACCGCCGAGTTGAAATATTTTTGCTTATTTCCTCTCCGGGGCATAATATTTAGCATTAAATTCCGTTAATTATTTGTTTTTGAGTATTATATTCTATGGATAAGATTGATAAGAAAATACTCAGCCTTCTGCAGCAGAACTCCCAGCTCTCAACCGCTGAAATCGCCGATGCCGTGGGTTTGTCTACCACGCCCTGCTGGCGGCGCATCCAGAAACTCGAGGAAGAAGGCGTGATTGCCCAGCGCGTAGTGCTACTCAACCGGCAGAAACTGAACCTCGATGTGGACGTATTCGTGGCGGTGAAAACCAACCAGCACAATTGGGAGTGGTTTCAGGGTTTTGCTGACACCGTGAAACGTTTCCCCGAGGTGGTGGAGTTCTACCGAATGGCTGGGGAATCGGATTACCTGCTGCGAGTTGTGGTACCCGACATCGCAGCGTTCGACAAATTCTACAGAAAGCTTGTACAGGAAACGAAGCTCACCGATGTTTCATCGAGCTTTGCCATGGAACAGATCAAGTACACCACGACTCTGCCACTGGATTACGCTGACTAAGCGATCTATCGGGGGCGCGGAACCGGAAGTGTATCTGGTACGCCGTAGCCCCTCTGCACGGCAGCACGGTCAGCAATGCGCAGATACCAATCCAGCAGGCGCGGATAGGCATGCAGGTCCATTTGTTGAAATTCGTAGCGGGAAACCCAGGGCCAGGTAGCGATATCGACCAGTGAATAGTCATCGCAAATGTAATCGCGTTCAGCCAGCCGCTGCTCTAAAATCCCGTATAAACGGGCATTTTCCTTGCTGTAGCGCTCCTCGGCATAGGGCGACTTGCCGGGATTGAATTTCACAAAATGATGCGTCTGGCCGAACATGGGCCCAACATGCCCTACCTGAAACATCAGCCATTCCATTTGTTCCCAGAATTTCTCGCTGCCCATGGGAGCCATCAGCTTGCCAGTCTTATTCGCCAGATACATAAGAATGGCACCTGACTCCATCATTGTAATTCCCGCATCGTGATCCACTATTGCGGGAATCTTCCTGTTAGGGCTAATGCTGGCATAGCTGTCCTCGTGCTGATCGCCTTTGCCGATGTCTATTGGAAAGACGCGATAATCCAGCTCCAGCTCCTCCAGCATGATTGATACTTTCCGACCGTTGGGAGTCGCCCAGGTATAGAGATCGATAGTATTGTTGGCGTACAAACTGCTCATGGGTACTCCTTGGCTATTGAAAATCGGTCCGAGAGTGATCTACACGGGCTACTATCCAGTAAAACTCTCATAGGTCTTGAGTATGCATAATGATACGGCAGGATTCGAATCCCGTACGAAGTGAATTGCGGGTATTAAAAAATCTGGGTATCCTGAAATTTCCCATTGAAATCCAGTTTTTCAGGGCTTACTAACCGTGGGAAGCACAATAAAAAATACAGAGAGAAAGTCAGTATTTACCGGCTTTCCAGCCATTTTAGTGGTCTGGGCAGTACTGCTTGCCCCGGGCTCCTTACTCCACGCCCAGGGTGTTTCAGAGTCCACCCAGGCGTTTCTCAACGCCTATGATCAGGGCAATATAGAACAATTGGTTTCCCGGGGCCTGCTCGCCATGGAGGCGGCGGACTACCCCGAGGCCGAGCGCATCTTCCTCGAGGCCATGCAGGTGGCAAAGGTCAATTACGGCCTCAATAGCAAAGAACAACGGATCCCCCTCAGCCACGTCATTGAGGCCCAACTGGCGCAGGGCAAGTTCGAGCAGGTAGAAAATCACCTCAGTTATTTTGAATGGCTTAACGATGAAATCTACCTGCGTGATTTCTACGCCTACCTGGAAGGAACTGAACTGTTAAGCGAGTTGCTGCTCAAAGCCTCAGCAGATGTTAATAACCCTCTCGGTGTGCGCTACCTCGTCGCTGCCAAGAACCTGAACTGGCGAGCAGTCAGTGGTATCGAAGCCACTCTGGGTGAGAACCACATCGAACTCACGCCGTGGCTCTACAACATCGTACTGGCGCATTACTACCAGAGCTCACTGGTGAAGAATAGCAGCATCATCAGCCACGTCTACCGCTCTGATGACGATGAGGAAATTAGTGGCTACACCCTGACCATGGGTGAGTCGCTTCGCATCAGCTATCGTATTGGCAGGGAACTGCTTAACAGAATCGCCGACATCTATGCGGCAACTGAAGAGCTACCGCCGGAAAGCACCGCGCTTGTGCAACTCTATCAGGCGGATTGGGAAATACTCTTCGGTAACGAAACCACCGCACTCGAACTTTACACGGGTTCCTATAACCAACTGCTGGCGAGCGGTCTCGATCCTGCGCAGGCAAATCAGGTTTTCGCCCGACCCACCGTACTACCTGCCACAACTCTTGCCACCAGCCTCGATGCTTTCGATGGCGCTGACCAGGGGCCAGTACAATTTCAGGCCTGGACGCCGAACTATCCGGCAATGAACTTGCCTTCAGAAGATGTGGCTATAAATTCCGACGCCGGCGCCGAGATCATGGCGTTGGTTAAGTTTACATTGCACCCTCTGCTTCCCGCCGGATTGATGAGCAACGACCGGGTCATTCCACTGGGCTTCAATGTCGACGACCTGGAAGTCATCAGCGCCACGCCTGACAATGACCTCGTTCGTCAACGTGCGATATACGAAGTCTCGCTACTGCAATTTCGTCCTCGCATTCAGGATGGCAACCCGGTGGCGATTGAAGACGTCAGGCTGGAATACCAGTTTCCACCTCAATACAACGTGCTGTCAGTCAGCACCAACTAGATATGGCTAATCTTAAATTAATCGCATGTGTGTTCCTGGGGATAGTGATGTCGGCTTGTGTCGGGCCGCCCGGAACCGTCACAGAAGATCTCACGCCAACCGACGCCGAGGTTGAGGCGTACAATGCCAGCGTAGCGCCTGAAGAGCGTATCGTCTGCCGCGCGGAAACCCCGGTAGGATCTCACATTCCGCGCCGGGTATGCCGACTGCAAACCCACATGGAATCCAATAGCACCTTCACACGTGCAGAATTGCGCAGAATCCGCTAGCGGCGGTGTGTGCACTGATTTAAGCTGACTTGATAGCGTCGTAGTCAATCGGCTGCTGCAAATCGATTTTGTGGTGAATGGATTGCATGGGATATTTCAGTCCCGTGGCGCAATTGAAGAGCACCACGCTTTCATCCTTGCTGATGCGACCACTTTCCAGTTCCTGCTTGAGCGCAGCGAGGGTTGCTGCACCTTCCGGGCACAACAGGATTCCTTCCGTTCTGGCACAGTCCTGATGTGCTGCCTTGATCGCCTCGTCTGATACGGCAACGGCGAACCCCTTGCTCTCCCTCACAGCATCCAGAATCAGGAAGTCGCCCACGGCGGCTGGAACCCGTATGCCTGCCGCAACAGTATGGGCGTCCTGCCAGGGTTCGGCATGACGTGTTCCTTCATCGTAGGCCTTAACAATGGGAGCACAGCCTTCCGCCTGCACTGCCACCATTCGCGGCCGCTTCGCGCCAATCCAGCCAATGGCTTCCAATTCGGCAAAGGCTTTCCACATGCCGATAAGCCCTGTTCCACCACCGGTGGGATAAAGAATGACATCCGGCACTTGCCATTCGAGCTGTTCAGCAAGCTCGAGACCCATGGTCTTTTTGCCTTCGATACGATAAGGCTCTTTCAAGGTGGACGTATCAAACCAGCCCATGATTTCTTTGCCTTCACCAACAATGCGACCACAGTCATTGATATAGCCATTGGCCAGAAAAGTCTTGGCACCTTGAAAAGCAATTTCCTCGACATTGACTCTGGGCGTGTCTTCCGGACAAAACACGAACGTCTCAATGTCGGCCCGTGAACAATACGCAGCGAGTGCGGCACCTGCATTGCCATTGGTGGGCATGGCCATGCGCTTGACGCCGAGCTCCTTTGCCATTGCCACAGCCAGCGCTAAACCACGTGCCTTGAATGACCCTGTTGGTAAACGACCCTCATCCTTGATAAGAATATTCCCGCAGCCGAGTTGCTGCTGGATCTTACTGGCCGGCAATAACGGCGTCATCAGTTCACCAAGCCGCACCACATTCTCTGATTTACGCACCGGCAGAAACTCCCTGTAGCGCCAGAACTCCGGGAGCCTTGAGACCAGATCCTCCTTGGCAATGGCCTTGCCGAGGGCCTCGAGGTCGTAGCGCACTAACAGCGGTTTGCCGGCATCCGAAAGCCCATGCAGTTGATCGGCGGCATAGGTCTTGCCGGTGTAACTGCACTCGAGGTGAGTGACGAACGTTGGATATTCTTCCATGAGTTATTCCTGATCAGAGCCTGTATTTTTATTCCACCAGATTGTCATACTTGTCACGAAAACGTTCATAGAGTTGCTGCTGGGTTCCATTCAAGTCTATTTCCCTGCCTTGTATGAAGGCACCAATAACCTGACTGGTACGCATATCAAGCGCATCTCCCTCGGAGATAAAGAGCGTCGCATCTTTACCGGTTTCCAGCGTGCCTACCCGCTCATCGATGCCCAGTATCTCGGCATTGACACTGGTGACCATGGCCAATGCGATTTCCCTGTCCAGGCCATAGGCTGCTGCGGTGCCGGCAAAGAATGGCAAGTTACGTTGACGATCGATAGAGGTAGCACCCCCGCCGATACCTATCTTGACTCCCGCATCATGCAGCAGGAACGGAGTCTTGAATGGTGCATCCACATCGTTCCATTCCCGCAGGGGAAGCTCATGAATGCGTTCGTAGATTACCGGTATGTTTTCCGCCAGCAGAAAATCCAATACCAAAATAGCATCTGCCCCACCCACCAAGACAATTTCCTCTACGCCGTAACTGCGCGCAAAACGTACGGCACTAATAATCTCCTTCGCTTCATCGGCGTGGATGAAAAGCTTGGCGATTCCATTGAACAAGGGCTGCATGGCCAGCAGGTTCAGGTTAACCGGATCGCCCGTGTAGGTGGATGCATCCTGGAATAGCGAGTGCAGCAGTTGGGTTTGACCCTGGTAGTTTTCGTTCTCGACTCGCTCGAACTGCCCGGAAGCCGGATTGCGCCTGCGCTCCGTGAGTCCGGGCCAGTGCAGGTGCAGACCAACATCTTCCGCCAGCATTGCGTCTTCCCAGTTCCAGCCGTCCAGTTTGAATACCGAAGATGAACCGGAAATAAGCCCACCTTGCGGAGCGACCTGTGCGGTAAGAATGCCGTTGAATCGATTCGTCGGAATGATCTCCGAATCGGTATTGTAGGCAATGGCCGAACGGACACTGGCGTTTATATCGCCCTCTTCTACCACATCCTGGGTTGCTCTCACGGAACTCACTTCATTCAGACCCAATGACGTATTCGGTAACACGAATCCCGGATACACGTGACGGCCCTGAACATCGAATACTTCATGATTACTCAGATTGATGTTGTCGCTGGCGCTGCCTACTGCCGTGATAACTCCTTCATCGAAAGTAATTACACCGTCACCAATGACAGTGCCATCACCAACGTGAATGATTGCACCCGTGATGGCGATGGGCCCACTCTGGTCCGGCGCAGGCGTCGGCACAATGGCGAAACTCACCGGAAACACCAGGCTGGCAATGAGACTGACCACTACTGTGACTTGCTTGAAAGAAATCAACATTTTCATTACTCGCCTCCCTCCCTGGTGATTGCCGCAATCAGGCGAGCGCGTTCCGCCGCTATCTGATCCCTGAGTGCGGCATCTCGTGCTTTGTCGTAGTAAGGGGTCCCTTCTATCCATGTGGTTTCTGCGACCGCATAGATCGACAGGGGATGATCAGACCACAAGACCAGGTCCGCGTCTTTACCTTCCCGAATGCTCCCCATGCGTTCATCAAGGTGGAGCAGTATGGCAGGGTTCAGGGTCACCATTTTCAGCGCGTCGATTTCGCTGATGTCACCGTATTTGACGGCCTTGGCAGCCTCCTGGTTCAGGCGGCGCGACATCTCTGCATCGTCTGAGTTTAGCGCCACTACGACACCCGCCTGCTGCATCAACGCGGCGTTATAGGGAATGGCATAACGCACTTCCCATTTGTAGCCCCACCAATCTGCAAACGTGGAACCGCCCGCACCATGAGCCGCCATCTTGTCGGCGACCTTGTAACCTTCGAGTATGTGAGTGAAGGTATTGATATTGAAATCGAAGTTATCAGCCACGTTCATCAACATATTGATTTCAGATTGCACATAAGAATGCGCCGTGACGAAACGTTCACTGTTGAGAACCTCCAGCATGGCTTCGTCCACCAGATCCCGCCGCGGCGCTGGTGTATTGCGCTGTTGCGCCCGGGACAGGTTGTTGTACTCCTCCCATGTCTTGCCGTATTCCTGCGCCTGACTAAAGGCATTTACGAAAACCTGTTCAACACCCATTCGGGTTTGTGGATAGCGGAAGGAAAATGGGTTACGGCTGCGTTTTACGTTTTCACCCAGAGCAAACTTAATGAAGCCGGGCGCATCTTCGATAAGCAAGTCGTCGGAGGAGGCTCCCCAGCGCATCTTGATAATGGCTGACTGGCCACCAATAGGGTTAGCTGAACCATGCAGCAATTGCGCTGCAACCACCCCACCCGCCAGGTTGCGATAGATGTTGATGTTTTCCGAATCCACCACATCCTGCATGCGTACCATACTGGAATTGGTCTCTCCTTCGTTGATATTGAATAGCGCGATATGGGAATGCTCATCAATGATTCCTGGTGTCAGGTGCCTATCGGTTCCATTGATAACAGTTACTCCGCTGGCGGAAAGGTTGTCTCCCACTTCAGCGATGCGTCCATCCCGTACCAGCACATCAGTGACCAGAACGCCGTCGTCTTCCATCGTCCATACGGTGGCACCGCGCACCAGAAAATCCTGTTGCTCGGGTAGCGTCTCTCGGCCATAGGCGGTGAACGGATACAAAATTGGTCCCGGCAAGTCCGCAGAACCATCTTGTTCCTCGCCACCCTCTTCCGCATCAAGATCGCCGACTCTTTGTAGCTGCCAACTGATCAGGTCACCCGCGGGGGTATAACCATTACCCTGCCAGCCACCCTCGTTGGTCCAGCCAGTCAATCGAATCTGGTTTCCTTCGTCGTCATAGACGAAATTCATGGTGATGAGATCGGTCTCAAGATCCATCGTGACCTTGCGGGTTTCGTCATCAGCCAGCTTAATTTCTGCAACCGGAGCTGCATCATTGAAAGTCAGCTCCAGATCAAAATTCTCATTGCCGACAGCCAATGCATAAGACCCCTGACGTTCATCGTAATCCGGGTTCAATTCGTAGCGCTTTCCCACAATCCAGTTTTCAAGGAGCGTCGAATCATCCGCCAGCAATGGCCCGCTGCTAATCAGAAAATTAGCGAGGGAACCCGGCTGCAAAGACCCGATGCGGTCGCCGACGTTCAGCATTGCGGCGGGAATGCGGGTAATGGCATCGATGGCAGTAGACTCAGGCAAGCCACTGGCAACGGCCTTTCGCAGTGCTGGCCAGAAGTCCTCACTATCCTGGCTGGTAATGGCGAACTGAATACCTTGCTGGCTGAGCAGGTGCGGGTTGTGGGGCGCCAGCTCCCAATGCTTGAGGTCCTCCAGAGAGACTTCTTCCGCCGCGACTGGATCGGCGACATCCGGAGCTTCAGGAAAGTTCAGGGGTACGATTAGGGCGGCATCTGTGGCTGCAATCAGCTCTGCCCGTTTATAGCTGTCGCCGTCTGTCTTGAGAATGTACTGGGTGTCGAACTCGTCTCCCACCTTGTCTGCCGTTAATGCCAGTTGCCAGTTTGGCACTTCCATTATTTGCGGCAAAGACTGGGTCGCAGTCCAGGCATCGAGTGACGCATCGGTGAAGGGTTTCGGATTCTGTTCCGCAAACCACTGCGCGTCCAGATAGGTTTGCCGCAACAGGGCAAAAGAGCCCATTAACGATGTCGGCATGGACTGTGTCGATGAACCTTTGTTCAGTGAGTAGTGCGCAGCCGCATCGGCAACGATTATCGCCTCGTTGGCATTCTGGTCGCCCAGGGTGATCAGGGCAGAGGTTCCCCTGGCGATACCATCCGGGCGCAGGCTCAGCACGGTAGAGAAGCCCAACTCGCGATACTTCTTTATGCCGTCTTCATCGGGCTGGTAATCAATACTGGCACGGTAATGGGATCGAATAGCGTCGTTGACATTCAGGGCGCCAGCCGAGGGGAACAGGTTTTCGGCCGCACCGTTGTCGTCCACTGATTCGAGTTCTTCTATTCCGAGATCCGTGTAGATATCGATGAGACCCGGATAGATGTAGCGTCCATTGAGATCAATCTCGAAATAGCCTGCCGGAATCTCCAGGTCATCGCCCACGTCCACGATCACGCCATCGCGTATCAACATGGATCCATTGATGATCTCGCCATTGCCCCGATAGAGGTTGGCATTGGTAAAGGCAAAAGCGCTGCTGCGATTGTCAGCGATGCCATTCGGTGTGGCGGTGTCCTGCGCATTGCTGCCTCCGCAAAGTGCGAAGCTTAGTATCACTGCGTTTGCAGCAGGGACAAATTTCTTGTTCAGGAAATGCATTCGTAACCTCTGAGTCTGTGAAGTCGTCTAACAGGGAAGCAAGCACTCGTTATTGTCGACATCTGTGTCAACCAGGTGACCAGTTTACCCTCAGGCATAGTGATTGATCTATTGCTGAGTCAGGCAGGAGCTTTTCTGGAGGCCCAGCGCCCCGGGGCGCGCGATTATTCAGGTATACTGCGTTTAATTTGAACAGCAACCGTCATTCGATGGAGAAAATCATGTCATCCTCCTTTAAGCTTTTCATTGCCGCCACCTGCACCGTATTGGTGAGCTGTGGCGCAGAAGAGAGCACACCCGTCGCCAGCACTGAACCAATGGAACAGAGTGCCAGCGAAAACAGCGCCCCTGCTACCGAAGTGGCCGCTTCCCCTGAACTGGGTACTTTCGGTGTCGACACCAGTTTCCAGGATTCCAGTATTCGCCCCGGTGACGATTTTTTCAGATTCGCCAACGGCCTGTGGCTGGATACGTTCGAGTTGCCCGCCGATCGCAGCAACTATGGCTCATTCAATGTGTTGGGTGACCGCTCCGACGAGCGGGTGCGAACCATCATTGATGATCTGTCTTCCATGGAACCGGCGCAGGGTTCAGTAGAGCAGAAGATCAGCGACTACTACCTCAGCTACATGGATGTAGAGACACTGAACGAACTGGGTATTAGCCCTTTACGTCAGGGCCTGGCGTCATTGGCTGACATCGATACACGGGAAGAACTGATCGCCGGCTTTGGCCGCGCACAGATTGAAAACACTGCCAGCCCGTTTGGTTTTTATGTGGGAGCCGACCGTTCCGACCCTGACCAGCACCAGCTCAATCTGTCTATTGGCGGCATGGGCTTGCCGGACCGCGACTATTACCTGCAGGACACAGAAGAATTCCTCAAAGTGCGAGAGGAATACGTGGCACATATTACCCGTGTATTCGACATGGCGAATATTGCCGACAGCGCAGAGAAAGCCGAAGCCATCCTTGCACTTGAGACTCAAATTGCGCAACACACCTGGCCACGAGCTGATCGTCGCAACCGCGACCTTACTTACAACCCGATGAGCTATGAAGACTTCAAGGCCGAGTACGACGGACTGGATTGGGACGCCTATTTCAGTGCCGCCGGCATTACCGGCCTGGAGAGCCTGAACGTTTCCTATCCCAGTGCCATGTCGCCCATTATTGATTTGGTCAATACAGCAGATATCGCCGACTGGCAGGCGTTCATGACTTACCGCTACATCGTTGACAGCGCCAACGTGCTATCGGAAGAACTGGATCAGGAAGCTTTTCATTTTTATTCCACGGTCCTGAACGGTGTCCCCGAACAGCGCGAGCGTTGGGAGCGAGGCGTCGCCCGGGTGGGCTCCCTTGGCAGTCTCGGTGAAGCGCTGGGTCAGGTTTATGTAGAGCGCCATTTCCCTGAATCCGCCAAACAGCAGATGGAAGCGCTGGTAGAAAATCTGCGTACAGCGCTGCGCCAGAGCATTGAGGAAAATGACTGGATGGGCCCCGAAACCAAGGAAGAGGCCTATCGCAAACTGGAAGCGTTCCGACCCAAGATTGCCTATCCCGACAAATGGAAAGATTTCAGCGACCTGGAAATCCGTCGCGGTGATCTGTTTGGCAACGCCCAGCGCGTGAGGGAATTCAATTACGCCGATGAAGTCAGTCGACTGGGCGAACCTACCGATAGGGAAGAATGGGGCATGACTCCGCAGACGGTGAATGCCTACTACAACCCCTCATTCAACGAAATCGTTTTTCCTGCTGGCATTCTGCAACCGCCGTTCTTCGACCCTGCTGCAGACTTGGCCGTGAACTATGGTGGTATTGGTGCAGTGATTGGCCACGAAATGGGCCATGGATTCGACGACCAGGGCTCCAAGTCTGATTGGGCGGGAGTGCAACGCAATTGGTGGACTGACGAAGACCGCGCCAACTTCGAAGAGTTTGCAACGGCGTTGGCAGATCAATACAGCAGCTTCCAACCAGTACCGGGTTACTTTATTGACGGCCGATTCACACTCGGCGAGAACATAGGCGATGTAGGTGGGCTGTCTATGGCCTACCGTGCTTACAAGATGGCATTGAATGGCGAGGAAGCACCCGTCATCGATGGTTATACCGGCGACCAGCGATTCTTCCTGGCCTGGGCCCAGGTCTGGCAGCGTAAGTACCGACAGGATGCCCTCATTCAACGACTTACTACAGATCCCCACTCACCTTCAGAGTTTCGTGTGAATGGCGTCGTACGTAACTTCGATGAATGGTATGAGGCGTTCGATGTGCAACCTGACGATGAACTCTATTTGCCACCGGAAGATCGGGTTCGCATCTGGTAATCAGACTCGATTCGAAAATGAAAAGGTTCATCGCGGATAAGCGGAGAATCGCATCTATTTGGTGTTCATGGACGATTAGGTGAGTGCCTTCGAACGCGGCTGCGAGGAGGCAGGGTTCCCAACCCGCCGGCTCGGCGCCCAAGGGAGCCTCTGACCAATTATGTTTCATCTCTGGCTTTCAGCCGAACCCGCTATCAAGGCGCCGGTTTGAAGGCATGCGTCGGCCTGTCGAAAAGCGGCAACGCGGAGAGCGGGTTCGGCTGAAAGCCCCGAAGGGCGGGCCTGTCGCATCTGCCTGCTGCGTTGCCGTACTTGCCAAGGGCTACGGCCATTGCCGGCGTACGGCGTCTTGCAGGCAGATGCGACAGACTCCGCAGAGAAGGAACATAATTGGTCAGAGGCTCCCCTGGTCCCTTCACTATAGAAAAAGCCCTGCGGTCTTTTTCTTCCGTTCAGCGCCGGCCTTGACTGGCGGGTTGGGAACCCTGCCTCCCCGCAGCCGCTTGTGCAGTGATACCCGAGATATCGAAGTATTCTTCGACACACCTGACTCTCAATCGCAGGGAAGCTCAGCCAAAAAGTAACGTAATACCTAGCAGCGCTCAGAGTGCCGGACAGAAGGGGCTTGTCGCCAACAGTTAAGCGATAGCGCTGAACGGAGAAAAAAGACCGCAGGGCTTTTTCGGAGTGAAGGAACCCGGGACGGGCGCAGAGCGTTGGCGACAAGCCCCTTCTGTCCGGCACGGCCACAGTTCAAGGAAGCCCCAACTAAACAGATGGCAGAATCAGCGCCTGACAACAGTTCCCGGAAAAGCGCGATGAACCATAAAAAAGGGGTAGCCATAGGCTACCCCTTTTTTGTTTGGCTGCTGGCCAGGCAAATGGTGCTAAACAAAACCTGAGCTCAAGTAGAACGCGGGTATCCACAGCGCGCAGGCAAATATACTCGTGCACGCAAAAGCCAATAGCACACTACTGCCTATGGAATGAGTAACGATTACACGAGGTTGAAACAGGTAGAGTTTACCGAAGAAGAGCAACATATCGGTGACATCTTTCTTGAATTCTCTCCAGCGAACCAGCAAACGCTCTCTGGCCATTCCCATGTAGAGAAAAGCAAATGAAGCCGCAAATTCCAGACCGAACACATCGATCACCAGGATCAATTCCATGGCGAAAGGCAACACGGCAATCAGGAACAGAATGCTTCCCCATTTAATTAACGTGTCCCGATCGAATCGCATTGCAGTTAGTTCCCTTCCAGGAAATTCTTCAAACCACCGATCTGCAATCCCTGGACCATATCGACTATAGGCGCAAGCTCGGCGAAGCCATCCGGGTTAATGCCATTGACTCGATACGTCATAACGACTTCTGTCCCCGCATCATTTTCAGTAAAGACAAAAGTCAGCGCACCAAACATCCCCATGCCCTGCAGAGGACCCAGACCTCCGGTCATGGTCATCATCCTCTGCGGGTCAACGAATGAGATGTGCATATGCTCGGCTGAGCGACCCCCGCTGGCACGTTCGCAGAAGCAACCTCCAGCCTGCGGGTCAATTGAAAATGTGCCTTGATCCAGCCACCAGCTATGATCCTTTGGCCACCAATTGTCCACTTCCTCGACAAAGGCTTGCCAGGTCGCAGCAACGTTGTCGCTCACCTGTATTTTGTTTTCTATTATGAATCCGGTGTCTGCGAGATGCTGCACTTCAGCAGACAACGGGCCGCTCAACAAACACAGTGACAGAAACAGGCTTGCGGTAAATTTCATTTCACTACCCCGGGGCTCTCCGCTGCTAGGGAACAATCAGGTCAGATAATAAACCAATAGACAGTGCGTACTTCAAGGCCGGGTTGTAGGCCATGATGCCGCAGAAGTTACTGTACACGATGTAGGCATCGTCATCGCCCGCGTCACCATAGACAAGGGCTGCAGGAATCGAGCGCGTGGGCAAGTCACTGCCATCCGCCTGACGGACTCCCAGTGCCTGCCATTGTTGCAGGTCTCGCCAGGCACCGAGGCTGCGGTAGCGACTGCAATTGCCGGGAGCAGGCAGCGTGGCTGCATCACTTTCCTGCAACTGTGATTCACCACCCGGTGGTAACTTGACTGGCCGCCCCCAGGTGAGGTCATCTCGCCAACCACGCGCCTTGATGTAATTTGCTATGGAGGCAAACACATCAGCCTCTGAATTCCAGATATCGCGATTGCCATCGCCATCGTGATCCACGGCATATTGCAGGTAACTCTCCGGAATGAACTGCGACTGGCCCATGGCACCGGCCCACGAGCTCTTCATCTGCTCATACGGTGGGAAACCGCTATCCAGCATTTCCAGCGCGGCGAAGAATTGCGCGCGGAAGAAAGAGGCCCTGCGATTGTCGAAGGACAAGGTGGCCAGCACATTGAATAAGGGTTCGGGAATCGGGTAAGTCCCGAAATTGGTTTCCATGCCCCAAAAGGCAACGATAAAGCGGGGCTGAACGCCGTATTTTGTCCCGACGTCCTGTAGCAGGTCCGCATGTTCACGCATGCGCTGCTTGCCGTTCACTCTCTTCCAGTCGCTGACCCTGGCGTTGAGATAGTCTGCATAGGTCTGAACGCGCTCGGGCTGCGAACGGTCACTACTGATGATGCGTTGCACCGGGGGTGTAATCTCGGAGAATGCCAACTCGATAGATTCAGCACTGATGCCACGCTCTTCCGCCTCCTGACGAAGCTCCGCCAACCAGGCATCGAAATCCCTTTCCTGTGCCGCAACATTACTCAGCGCAAGCAATGCAGAAATTGAAATAAGCTGTATGAATCGATTACGAAATGGAGTCATGGGTGAAGCTTGCCAGTTTTTCAGATTCGACTATGCAGTTTATCGGCCAATGGAGGCGTTACATCGGTAAGCATTCCTGATTCTGCGTTTCGGTGCTCTTACCGACCGCCAGTAATGTCAATGAAGGTTCCCGTGACATAGGATGATTTCTCTGAGGCCAACCAGTATATTGCCTCGGCAACTTCTTCGGGCTCGCCACTGCGCTGCATGGGGATCAGGGGAGCAAGGCGCTGCGGTCGCCCCGGTTCGCCACCGTCGGCGTGTATCGTGGTCTCGATAATGCCTGGCCGGACTGCATTCACCCGAATTCCTTCGGCAGCCACTTCCAATGCCAGACCGCGGGTAAAGGTGTCCATAGCTCCCTTGGTGGCCGCGTAGTCAGTGTATTCGTTGGGTGCGCCCAGCGTCGCGGCAATGGATGAAACATTCACGATGCTGCCGCCCTGCCCGCCTTGCTTGGTCGACATGCGCCGCACGGCTTCCCGGCTACAGAGAAAACAACTTGTGACGTTGGTCGTCAGCAGCTTGTTCAAGCGCTCTGCATTAATGCCGGACAGCCTGCTCTGGGGTAAGAGTATGCCAGCGTTGTTGACCAGCACGCTCAGTTTGCCTGGCTGCTCATCAACAGTTTCAAACAGCCGCAATACGTCATCTTCCTGCGCAACATCCGCCTGTATCAGAAAGCAGGCTGCGCCGCTCGCTTCAATCTCCCTGGCAACGGACTGCGCCGCCTTCGCATTACTCAGGTAGTTTATGCAGACTACGTAGCCATGACTTGCGAACAAACGTGCTGTTGCGGCCCCGATGCCACGACTGCTTCCGGTGATAACTGCGATCCTGTCTGACAAGCGTATACCTCGGTGATAGTTGGGTGACCAATGAGGAACTATACCGCATTGGAAGAACCCATGTTAAACCCGGCGGTTTGTTGCGACGAATGGCTTTGGCCTTTCATCATTAACCCGCTATTCTTCCGCTTACAGAATGCTTACAGAAATCTGGATTCAGGCGCTGACATACTCTTGGAGGTTATTCATGAACACAAAATCTATCCTGATGTTACTACTTGCTTCGGCAAGCTGTTTGGCAATGGCTCAGGATGCTGACTATGGTGACGCCGACAACTGGCTTTGCCAGGCCGACTACGAAGACCTTGGTGCCTGTGACGTCGATCTGGATAGCACCATTGTGCATGCCGATGGCAGACTTGCGCACGAGAAATTTATCGCGGCAGAAGATCCCGGCGTGGATTGCTTCTATGTCTATCCGACGGTCTCACTGGACAGGACACCGAATAGCGACCTCGAAGCAGGCCCCGAAGAATACAATGTAATTCATCAACAATTTGCGCGCTTTGCTGCGCACTGCCGCACATTCGCGCCTATGTATCGCCAGGTCACGCTCACTGCCCTGAGGGGACAATCAGAAGGCACCGTTGATCGGGCTTTGGGCTACAACGACGTACTGGCAGCGTGGAATTACTACCTCGAGAATCACAATAATGGTCGCGGCGTTATCCTGGTTGGACACTCACAGGGGTCCGGTGTGCTTACCAGTCTTATCCGCAATGAAATCGATGGCAAAGCCAATCAAGAGAAGATTATTTCTGCCATGCTGTTAGGTACTACAGTACAGGTGCCCGAGGGTAAAGACGTCGGTGGCACTTTCAAGAACATGCCACTGTGCACTTCGGCGAACCAGAATCAATGTATTATCGTTTACGCGACGTTCCGCGATTCGGTACCGCCTTCCGCACAAGCGCTTTTTGGCCGCAATGGTGATGGCACTGTTTCCGCCTGCACGAATCCAGCCTACCTGGCCAAGGGCAGTAACGAGGCACATGCCTACCTGAACGCCGCTCCCGGGCGAACTGGAATTGACAGCTGGACGCAGGCACAAGCAGGTCTATCGACACCTTTCGCTAGCGCCCCCGGTTTACTGACTACGGAATGTGTTTCTACAGACAGCCATCGCTATCTCCAGTTGTCTGTCCATGGTAATCCCGAAGACCCCAGAACCGACGATATCGGTGGCGACATCATGACTGCAGACGGTACACCGGACGCGGGCTGGGGCATGCACTTGATAGATGCCAACGTCGGCATGGGTGATTTGCTGACGATTGCCAGCAAACAGATTGCGACTTATCTGGCAAATAATTGATCCTGTAAGCGATACAGGATTCAGATGCTCGTTCAAATCAATGAATTGAACAGGGAGAGTAGGCCGGATTGCTGGAAAGGCGTCTGGCCTCCTCAACCGTTGCCAGGATCGCGCCACGTACTCCACTTTCGGCAACAGCATCCAGCCAGTATCGGGTCAATCTCGAATCATACGTTAACAATCCGCTGATGCCGTTGAGCGCTTCGACATCCAATTCGGTATCCGCTTGCCAACCTTCCTGTTCACTACGCAGCGTAATCAGGGGTGAAGAATCCTGTATGGCACTGAGGCGTGCCACACCTTCCGGGCCCGGATTGTATTCCGGCGCGCAGTAGGCAATGCCGTCGTTCTGGCCAGCTGGTGCCGGGGAGCGCAGCAGTGCAAGGGGGCCGACGGTGATAAGCAGCACCACGACGAAGAAGCCAGCGGCCAGCCAGCGTTTACTTTTCTTGCGATTTTCAGTGTTCAATGGGGGCGGACTCTAACGAGGGGTTCAGCAACGACCTGGAGAAGTTAACGATACGGGGTTCTGTTGTGCAGGAAAACTAACCGATCCAAGAATCGAGGGCATATTCCTTAAGATTTCAGGTTCTTTCCCCGATTCGATTCTGGCGAAATCGGCATCACCCCCCCAACCCAGGACGATTGATCCCAGAGGAGTCTGCAAGTTGATACTGCCATCGTACACTGCGATATAAGCGATTTGGCTGTCTGAATTGAAAACCACTTCGAAGTCACTGTGTTCTGCATGCAGCGAATTTTCACCGAAAGCAAATCGATATTCGCCGGAGCTACTATTATCGACTGCCCCGGTAATAGTTCGCAGTTTACCGTTCAGCAGTCGAATCAACACCTCGTCATCTCTGACACGATCGCCGTAGGAATAGCGAGTTATTTCAAGCGCAGATTCACAGCCCATGGAAAACAGCGCTTGATCAATCATGCGAAACTGGGCACGGCTCTCTGTGTCCGTTGATACTGTATCACCTGTGTATAGTTGGGATCGCCGCGCCAGTGTTCGATGACTGCCATTGATATCTTGAGAAACTATGTCACCTGTAGCAAACGTGATTCCTCCTGCCAAGGTTGACTCCTGCGCCACCAGCACAGACTGGAAAAAAATAATGGAATAGAGCGTCACTATCACTCTGGTCATAGTCATTTCCTTAAAACGAATTGTCATTTCCTTAAAACGATGAACGCAGCTTGCCCTTTCTTCGCTGGCATCTCGTGATCAACCGTAAATCCGGCGGCGAGAAAGTCAGCCATCAGTTGTTTGCGTTTGAGGTAAGTAACTGGTGGTGCTTTTCCGAACAGGCGCATGACAGGAATGACAATGCGCCACGGCGAAAGAATTACATCACCAAGGCATGCAGTGCCCGTTACAAACACGCCGCCGGGTTTTAACAAGTCATAAGCCTTGTTTATCGCGCCTGCCGGGTCTGGTAGAAGATGCAATAAGTTAAGCGCCAGCACTACATCGAATGAGCCAGCCTCGCCATCATAATTTTCGAAAGTAGCCTGCTCGAAGCGTACATTGTCAGCCCCTGACTGTTTCGCTTTATTGCGGGCGATCTCTACCATGGCAGAAGAGATATCAGTACCCATTATTTCGCCGGCATGGGGAGCATGATGCAGGGCGGTGGTTCCTGTTCCACAACCAAATTCCAGAACTCTGGACTCAGGCGTCAGGTAGCCCCGGGTTATCTTCAGCTTCTCCTGATAGACTCCCTCGTCTCGCACTGCAGATTTGGCGTATTTCTCGGCGTTCTTGTCCCAAAATGATTCTGCATCCATCAATCTGATTTCTCTTGGTCGGATTCAGCGTTTGCGGCAACGCGTGCGTCGATATCAATTTCGGCACCACGATCAATAGCATGTTGAAAGTGCGAGCGTGCGGCCTGTTCATCGCCCTGCCACAGAAAATACTCAGCCATTGTTTCGTGGGTCACTGGACTTGCCGGGTAATTAGAAAGATTCATACGCGCCACGGCAAGGGCGGATTCGGGTTTGTCATTAAAGCGCATACTGACCGCAACCTGATCGATAAAGCGCAGTGGAGGCACAACGGTGTATCCGAATTGCTCAGACACCATCGCCCAGTGACGGTCGATGAATTCTGTGGCGCCCTCAGCATCGTCCGGTGTTTCTGCGATCATGTAAGACAACATCTGTCGACTCGGATCATACCAGTCGAATAGTTGGCGCAGGGCGTCGTACTCCGATATGAGCGGCACACTGCCATGACTGTCGTTCTCATAATATCGCCAGGTGAAATTCAAACCACTGCGAGTATCTGCTTCGGCTGCTTCCGCGAACTGCAGGATGGAGCGAATATGCCGGGTCTCATCTCCCGTCTCCTGCCGAACCCTGTCATAGGTCATTCCGGGGCGCATGGTGTTCGCCACAGAGACAAACAGATTCTTTCCGGTGAAATTCATTTCATTTAACGCACCCTCAGCTTTACGCAGGATCGCTTGTTCATCCCACCACAGGCTGGGGTCGATAGCCACGTAGTTGGTAAATAGTTCTGGCCGTTCCACCAGAGCTTCGATAGCCATCAAACCACCCAGAGAATGGCCGATGAATGTGCGGTACCCAGTTACAGGATAGTTCGCTTCTATATAGGGGATGGCCTCCGTCTCGATGAAATCAAGAAAGGCGCCGCCGCCCCCTGTCGTGCCATCGGTATGCGTAGGGGTCAGATCACGCATGCGGTCGGTGTTTGGAAAACCCACCATGATCATTTCCGGGAGCACCCTGTTGCCGTTTACAGTGCTAAGTTGGTAGAGCATCCCTGCTACTGAACGGAAATGCCCGTTGCCATCCAGCAGGTACACCACCGGGTACTTCGCTTCAGGGTTATTCTCCCTGTCGTGGGTAAAACTACGCGGCAGGTAGATCCACAGTTCTCGTTCTTCCTCCAGCACTGCCGAGTCGATGGTATCGATATGTCCCAGCACGATATCGTTGCTGCTGGATTCATCCACCGCAGTATCCGATGCCTGGATCAAGTCGGCTGACTCTTCGGTTCGTGGGGACTGGCAGGCCAAAAGACCTGTCGCGAGCATTAATAAAAGCAGTATTCTGAGCGTTGCCATGATGCGCTTTTCTCCTGCCATGAATGGCATAAAGAGAGGAGAATTCAGCTTACACGGGCAGGCTGGATTAGACTAGACCCGGAAAAATCGACAATACGACACTGCTTGGCAATGCTCGCCAGCCTGTTATCCTGCAAAGACTCAGAAGAATAGTGAGGAAACTGTCATGTATTTGGCCCATTCCCTTCGTAAACTCTTGCTGCCCCTGAGCTGCGCCCTGCCACTGGTTGCCTTGCCGGCTTCAGCGCAGAACGACGACCCCGGTCTGCCCATGGCGGCGCCAGAATCTGTTGGCATGTCAGCGGAACGACTGGCCCGGATCGCCCCAGCGATGCAGAAATATATCGACTCCGAACTGGTACCCGGAGTAGTTACGCTGGTGGCGCGTAAAGGCAAGGTGGTGCATTTCGAATCCCAGGGATTCATGGACGTGGACACCGACAAGCCCATGCGGCCCGATGCGATCTTCCGAATCGCCTCAATGACCAAACCCATTACGTCAGTCGCATTAATGATGCTGTGGGAAGAGGGTCACTTCCAACTACGAGACCCGGTAAGCAAGTTCATTCCCGAGTTTGCCGATCAAATGGTATCGACTACCAGTGATGCCAGCGGAGAGACTGGCGGTCTCCTGCCGGTGAACCGCCCCTCCACGATCCGCGACATGCTCACTCATACGGCAGGTCTGGCCAATAGCTACCGCGGAAATGTGCCGTTCTATCAATCCCAGATTCAGATTCAGCCTGACGATACAATGGAGTCCTATATAGGGCGCATCGCTGCTTTGCCATTGAACTACCAGCCTGGTGAAGAATGGCAGTACTCCCAGGCCACCGATGTCGTAGGGCGCTTGGTAGAAGTCATGTCCGGCCAGACCCTGGCGGAGTTTTTTGAAGAGCGCATTTTCGAGCCTCTCGGCATGCACGACACACACTTCTATATGGATGACGACAAGGGTGGTCGCCTGATGTCGCAATATGCGCCAGGCCCGGATAACAACAAGATTGTGTTGCAGGACCCAGGTAACCGGGAGAGCCGTTGGATCACCAATGAAAACAAACGTGTCTTCCGCGGCGCAGGTGGCCTGGTGTCGACCGCCCATGACTATCTTCGATTTCAGCAGGCCATGTTAAATGGAGGTGAGCTGGACGGTGTGCGGTTACTTTCACCCAATACCCTCGACCTGATGATGGAGAATCACACAGGGGATCTGTCCCTGTGGCTACCCGGCCCCGGCATGGGCTTCGGATTGGGTTGGGCGGTTGTGGAAGACCGCGGTGAGGCCGCATCGCCCATGTCAGAGGGCTCGGTGTACTGGGGCGGTGCATACTGCACGATTTCATGGATCGACCGGGAGAATGACCTGATCGGTGTGCTGATGACTCAGGTTCGCCCCTACGGCCACATCAATATCCGGCAGGATTTCCAGGTACTCGCCAGTCAAGCGATTATCGAATAGGTGGTTATGGCTGAATGGGCAGTCGTCAGGTGAGGCTGCCCGAAACCTGGGCCAGTGTGTGCACTCGTATGCGAATAGTTCCGGTACTTTTCTTAGCTCTTGCAGGATGCTCTTATCAAACGGAAGAGTACGATTGGTTTGAAGCAAACTGGGTTTCTGATACAGAAGCAACTATGGAATTCAACAGAGCCAGAGGTGTAACAGAAGAAGCGATAAATGTTTTTCGCCCCATTTTTGGGAGAACTCGATGGGAAGTTGTTGGCAGAACTCTCACTTTTGTAGACATAGACGGGAAGAAGTATAGCTACACGTTTAGAATCAAAACCACAGATGGGAAGTCCTTGACGCTTGTTCAAGACCACGGAAACTCAATCATTGAGCGAACTGCATCAGGATTCTGCTTAAAACCACCGCCGAACTTACCACCCTATCCAAACGGGGAAGTGCAGTTTTCAGGAGAATGCTTTAGGCAGGCAGGTACGTAACCACTATTTCAATCGAGGATTCGGCAAGCTGCGTCCAGTAGCAACCGCACTAGCCCCAGTTGAACGGGCCAGTCACTTCGAGGGAGCGGTCCATGCCCTCGGGAATGTAATGGCAGACAAATGACTTGCGTGTCAGCTCCATATTCCTGATTGCGTCTCCTCCGTGTAGCAGCAAGCCATTCCATAGCAAGACATCGCCCTTTTTCGCCAGAAACTGTTTTCTCTCATACCCTTGAGCCACCTTGGCCAAATGATCATTGTAAAGCTGTGTGTTCTTCGCATCACAGGTGCGCAGGTTGGTTTGCGGGTAATTGTCGAAGCCTTTGAACAAACCGCTTCGTTGGGATTTTGGGTAATACACCAATGGACCGCTATCGGCCGACACATCTTCGCAGGCTATCCAGACACCGATCAGATGATTGGCGGGGAATACGTGAAACACTGCCGTGTCCTGATGAATTTCCTGACGGCTGCCATAGATGAAATTGATGCTGTAGTGTGGCAAGGCAGGCTGGTCGAAAATGAGGGAACACAGCGCTTTGATGGACTCATCTTCATAGATCTTCCTGCAAGCATCGGAGAAGCGATAAAAACCGTGGATACGCCAGCGGTCTCGCGCCTTCATTTGCAGGCGTTCTTCCAATGGAATGCCTAACAGCTCTGCATGGGAAAGCCCTGCAGGGGAGGACGCAGTCCTTTTCAACTCTTCTATGCGCAGATCGTTGAAGGGCTCACTCGCTGTCCACAAACTTTCGACGTCTGCACACATCTGGTCTATCAGGCTATGATCGATCTGGTTCTCCAGGATTAGGTAACCATCTTCGCTCCACTTCGTGAGAAGCGCCGACTCGTTGTCTGATAGTACTTTGGACTTTTCTATGTGTGCGAGTCGGTCCTGGTAATTTTCCTGATCGTACCATGGCAGACTTTTTTCAAAATCCGGCCAATGGCTGGCGGCTTGCTCGCCGCCAAACAAACTGGAAATTCGTTGTCTTAGATTCTGTAACAAAAGTGAAATCTGCTCACACAAGTTTAAAAGCAGCATAAGACGCCACTTTCTTAAAGTCCACGCATAAAGTCCACGCATTCGTGGCAGCGGGTGACCTGCGATTCAGTATGTGAATTTTTCACAAAAAATGAAAACGAAGAACAGGGGATGCTCTTCGTTTTCCAATACCCGCTTTCCGGGGTAGCGCATCGATCAAGCGTTTAGCTTTCCGCAGGTACCATGCAGAAGGCATTGAATTTATTGCCGTCGAGATCGCGGAAATAACCCGCGTAGAAACCCGATTCATTCCCGGCAGGCCTGAATCCCGGGTCGCCTTCATTGCTGCCACCCAATTCCAGCGCTTTCTTGTGGAAAGCATCTACCTTTTCCCTGGATTCCATGAACAAAGCAACCATGGTGCCATTACCCACGGTGGCAGCTTCTTTGTTGAAGGGAATGCTGATTGCAACCGAGGGCGCATCTGGCGCTGGCGCCCAGGCGATGAAATAGTTTTCCTCTTCCATGAAACGACCGATGCCGATGGAACCGAACAGTTCATCGAAGTAAGCGGCGGCACGCGGGAGGTCATTGGTGCCGAGGGTGACGTATCCGATCATTGTGTTTTCCTCTTGGGGTGGTTTGTTTGTTGAGGCTGGCACTATACCGACAGGCTACTGACAGCATGGTGTCAGTAGACTTGCAGTAGCCTATAATTCTTCGAATTCTGAGGACTCAGTGGATTAATCGACATGCGAAGAGCCGACCGCCTGATCAAGAT
The DNA here is from genome assembly GCA_965227635.1 of uncultured Pseudohongiella sp. Classification (GTDB taxonomy): domain Bacteria; phylum Pseudomonadota; class Gammaproteobacteria; order Pseudomonadales; family Pseudohongiellaceae; genus UBA9145. The sequence continues at coordinate 1,153,830 of OZ245763.1, forward strand.
CGTGCATTACCTGCGCCGCATGCGTCACGCGGTAACGGCGCAGAAGATTGCTGAAGATTTCGAAATTTGTCAGCGCACGGTATATCGCGACATACAGGACTTGATGAATTCCGGCGTCCCTATCTACGGGGAAGCCGGTGTGGGTTATGTCATCGACAAAAAATACCACCTGCCGCCTGTGATGTTCGATGCCGACGAATTGGAAGCCATCGCTCTTGGTATCAATATGGTGTGCAATTGGACCGACGAGAAATTTTCTGCCAAAGCCAGAAACGCACTGGAGAAAATACAGGCAGTGCTGTCGGACTCTTTACTAAGAGACATGGAACAACTGACAACCTACTCGGAAGAGAGTCATCGTAAGATTCCGTGGGAGGCTGATTTCTCCGAAATTCGCGAGTGCATCAGAAGTCGGCGCAAGATTTCATTTCAATACAGGGATCTGAAAAACAGGGTCAGTGACCGTACTATTCGGCCGCTGTCGATGGTGTTCTTTGGCCCGGTGTGGCTGGTAACTGGATGGTGCGAATCAAGAAAGGATTTCCGAAACTTTCGCCTCGATCGTATTCGCCATTTCCAGTCCACAGAGGAAGTATTCAGGGACGAGAAAGGCAAGACTCTCAAAGCCTATCTTGCGCAAATGCCCTGAGCGAAAATCCGGTTGCTATATTGCGGCCGAATCGTTGCGCAATTTCGATTGGTTCATGCGCATCACAACATACAGCGCGATAGCCAGGTCGAAGGAGAGGCACGCAATGGCATACCACGGAGGGACAATATGTGCCCCTGGCCCAAGCCAATGCAGGGCAGCGTCCCACAACGGATGCAATATCCAGCCCACCGCCAGCCATATCATTGATGACCTAAGTGCCAGCCAGGCACAGACCCCGTAGAGACCAACGCCGAAACATTCCACGAATAGCCATAGAATATCCCCTTCATATAGGGCGAAACCGGGGTAAATGAGCGCTGCGACGAGGAGTCCGGCAGCAATGTTTATCGTGGCCCGTCTGTCGTCCAGGCTGTGAAGCCAGGTTATCCAGGGCGCAGGCAGAAGCAAGCCCAGCAAGAAAAAGAACAGAAAATAAACTGAAGATACTTCCATGGTAGTCGCCCTGACAGAAATAAGCCTAGCGTAAGCCCTTTAGCTACTAGAAGGTCAATCGACCTTGATGCACTTATAAGTTTGACTGTAATTGAATCAAAGCAAATTCAATCTGGTGTCTTTCTTGTCTCTCTTGTCTTTCTTCTCTTTCTTTCCCTTCTTACCATCCTTACCATCGATTGCCTTGTCTTCATTTTTCTTATCTTCGAGTTCCACTTCGAATAGTGCCAGCTTTTCTCCGTCGGGGTTGCTGGTTTCTCTCAGGAAGTGAAATCCGAGTCGCTGCAGCAACTGGATTGACTTCTCATTGTGGGGAACGGTAATTGCCAGTAAGGACTTCAGTCCAAGATTGTTCCTTGCATGATCGATTACCGCTATGGAGGCTTCTGCTGCATAGCCTGCAGCACGATAGGCTGCCAGTAGCGCAAAGCCCAGATCCGGGTTATTGAGGAATGGCCGCTGCACAAGGCCGCAGATGCCGATTGGCGTTGCTGTGTCTTTCAGTTCTATGAGCCAGAGCCCCATGCCTTCCTTGTACCCGGGTAAAATGCGAGCCTGCAGGTACGCTTTTGCGCCGTCTTCATCCGTGACATCGTGGTCCACAATAAACTCGCGCCAGGCTGGCTCCGACAGCAGACTGAGCATGAAACCTGCATCGTCTTCTGTAGCTTCCCGGAGTAACAATCTTTCTGTGACAAGAATGGGATTATTGATTATCGGTACCTTTTTCGCGTGACCCGGACGGCGGCCGATTAGTTGAAAAACTCCATCCACAAGCCAAACCCGATGGCCAGGAGGAATATCATCGACGTTGTGATAGATCCTGCAATGAACCAGCGCATGCTTTTTTCCGCACAGGGATAACCGCCAAGCGCGGCTTTCTCACGCATAATCCGTAAGCTCTTGAAAAGCGGCGGACGCACGGCAAGGTCGTTGGCATACTGGTCACCGGGGCCGGGGCTACCCAGTTCTTCCCAGATATCCGGGGCTTTCTCACTGAGCTCCTTGAAGAATCCGTTCAGCGACCGAATGTAAATGAAGTTTACAATCATGCCGGCGAACATGATTACCATGAAACCACCGATTAGCTGTTCATCCGTCAACTCTGCCATGCTTTAGTCCTTGCAACTATGCGCCTCTACTTATTCAGTTTAGCCAGATAACGGTCCAGTTGGTCGGCAAAGTTTTTACGGTCTGACTGCGACAATGCGGGTGGACCGCCAGTCTGCACACCGCTGGCGCGCATGGTGTCCATAAAGTCTCGCATATTCAAACGTGCCTTGATGTTGTTGGCGGTGAACAATTCGCCTCGAGGAGAAAGCGCCACAGCGCCTTTCTCAATCACATCGTTGGCAAGGGGTATGTCCTGGGTGACGATGAGGTCTCCCGCTTGCGTACGCCTTGCTATTTCATCATCAGCAACATCGAAGCCCTGCTGCACCCGCAAGCTTCTGAGATTCGGGAACGGTGGCAAGGGGATGTGCTGGTTGGCAATAAAGGTTGTTTGAAGGCCCGTACGCTCTGCAGCGCGACAGATAATGTCGCGTATCACTTTAGGACAGGCATCGGCATCGACCCAGATTGACATCGGCGTAGTTAGTCCTGCATCTCAAAATTGAAGCCGACGAACTGTTCAATGTCATCGGGCTTGAGCGATTTGTACAGGGCATTGGCGGCCACATTGTCTAACTCGGTACCCAGCCACAATTCCTCGCAATTCTCTGCATGAGCGATGTCCAGGAATTTTTTCATCATCGCGGCTCCCGCACCTTTACGTCTGTGGTCCACACAGACGTCGACTTCATCCACATAGAACCAGCGTTCCTGGCCGTAGGGTTTTAGTTGTAGCCTGCCCGAAGCCATTCCCAGAAAGGCATCTTCTTCATCGCGACACACAAGAAAGACTGCGTCTTCCTTCTGCAGGTAAGCACGTAATCCTTCAACGTCATACTGGCACATGTCGTTTGCATCATCCCATGTAGCGGAATTGATCTCAGCGACGATCTTTTCGATATCCGATTCGGTGTTGATGAGTTCTACTTTTGGCATGGGACTACTTATTCAATCTATCAAACTTTAGTGGGAGGTAGTGGTTTAGCACGATTTGCAAACAGCAGACCTAGCCAGGCCATTGGCAAGTATGCCAGCAAAAGATCCATAACGATAAACCACATAGGGGCGGGAATCATCGTACTGGCGGCGATGCCACCGGCGAGAAACAGGATGCCCAATACACCAGCAATGGCATTTCTTCTGTCGTTTGCCAAAAGGCAGGCGACAAAAACACCACTCAATGTACCCAGCGCGTGGGCGAGGAAGGGGGCAATAAAATTTACCGGGCCCATGAGATGAATCGTCTCTGCCAACGATTCCATTGTGCTCATGTCGACACCAGGAGGCGGTGGTATTAATGCAGGTCCGACGATGATGATGCCCATGTTGACTACGCTGCCAGCGACAAAGCCAAGCACACCGGCAACTATCAAACGGATTATTGAGGACATTGTTGATTCCTTGATTAGCGTGAGTTTGTTTTTACCGGAAAGAACATTTTTTACGTCTCCCTGAAAGCAAACGAATCCGACCAAACAATCCCGACAGTTTAATCAGACGCTCGAATTAAATCCTCAAACAGGCTCCCTGAGGATCTTCTCCATGGCCTTGCCCTTCGCAAGCTCATCAACCAGTTTGTCCAACCAGCGAATCTTCTGCATGAGTGGATCTTCCACATCTTCTACACGCACACCACATACAACGCCTTTGATGAGAGAGACATGAGGATTAAGTTTCGGTGCTTCATCGAAGAACACACGGAAATCCACTTCCTTCTTGATCTGCTTATTCAGTGCCGCCTGCGTGTACCCGGTCAACCAGCGGATGATCTTATCGACTTCTTCCTTCGTTCGGTTCTTACGCTCGGCCTTATTCACATAGGCAGGGTAGACCTTGGCGAAGGGCATGGAAAAAATTCGGTGTTCAGTCATGGGAGCCACTCTTCGTGCGCTGAATTCTGCTTATTGCTCTGGCAGTCGATTTTGTCACCGTTTCACTGAGGCATCTAGCCAGACTGTGGTGTGTGCCCTAGCCGCCCGACAAATGGGCTGATTGGCGATTTTCGCTATTTATAGCGGGTTTTCGCCCTTAATGCGCAACCTGAAACTAGCTATCCCATTGTTTTATAAGGGTTTATAAAGCTGGCACGCTTCTCGCAACATATCCCCTGTAGTAAACAATAATTGGTGTGAAATCCCAACATGCGCAAATCGCCTGTGTGGAGTGAATTATGAAGACATTGGGCAATCTGGTCGTTATTTTCCTGGTCATTGTGGGCGGACTGGCCCTGATCCCCCTGGCCGCCATGGGTGTGGGGCTGGTGTTCAGCATTTTCTGCCTCGCCATCTGGCTGACCCCTTTCTGGATCATCGCCACGTCGGATAAGACTACTGGCTTTGAAAAAATCGCCTGGCTACTGGCCATGTTCTGCCTGAGCTGGTTCGCATGGGTGTTCTACTTCTTTCTGGCGCCCATTAAACCGCGTTCCCGATACACGCGTTATCGTCGCTACGATGACGACGACTATTACTACGACTATCGATAGTGGAGTTCACGTCAGGGACCTGACAGATCAGAACTGGCAATCGCTGAAGGTTTGGTTATCATAGCGAGCGCTCCCGCCAGGAAGACATGATGCCTATCATCGAAGTCAGCGATCTCGTGAAGCAGTATCCGCTTCCCGACAACAAGTCCGAAAAGTTTTTCGCCGTAAATGGTGTCTCGCTTGCTATCGAAGCCGGCGAGATTTTCGGCATTCTCGGCCCCAACGGGGCTGGCAAGACCACCACACTCGAAATGCTGGAAGGCCTCAACGATATCGATGGTGGTACGGCACTGATTGACGGCATCAGTGTCAACGACAACCCCTACAAAGTAAAGGAAGTCATTGGCGTGCAACTGCAAGCCAATGAATACTTCGACAACGTCAATCTCGAAGAGCTTCTGTCCCTGTTCGCCGCACTCTACAACAACAATGCCGACCCCATCGCCTTGTTGAAAAAAGTCCAACTGGAAGAGAAAGCGAAGGCCAAGCCTAACAATCTTTCCGGGGGCCAGAAGCAACGCTTCTCCATCGCCTGCGCGCTAGTGAATGAACCCAAGGTATTGTTTCTGGACGAACCCACTACCGGGCTCGATCCCCAGGCCAAGCGTAACCTGTGGGACCTGGTGCGCAACCTGAACGACTCCGGCATGACTATCGTCCTCACCACACACAATATGGAAGAGGCCGAAGAACTCTGTGATCGTATTGCCATTATGGATAAAAGCAAGATCATCGCCGAGGGTACCCCGCAGGACCTGATTCTTGAGTATGCACCAGAACCGCCTGAAGCGCCCCTGCATGGCGACCTGGAAGATGTATTCCTCGCGCTAACCGGTCACGAGTTAAGGGAATAGCATGTTAACCGCCTTGCAACGCCACCTTACTTCCGTATTCCTGAAAATATTCTGGCGCGACCGGCGCTCTATATTTTTCAGCCTGTTTTTCCCGGTGATATTCATGACGGTGTTCAGCTTCGCCAATAGCGGCGAACAAGAGCCTATCTCGGTGGGTATCGTGAATAATTCAGACAGCACTGTTGCAGCTGATTTCACCGGCTTGCTTTTCGACAGTCCACTGTTCGACGTCACTGTTGGCGAGGAATCGCAACTCCGCGAAGAATTGATTGCCGGCGACCAGACCATGGTGCTGATTTTACCGGCAGACTTCGATACCAACCTCGGCGAAGCCACGTCTGAAATAAACGTTGTGGTAGATGCTGCGCAGGTGAGCCAGCTAAGTCTCATCATGCCTGTGCTGGAACAGACACTGCTCTCCATTGAGCGGGAGTTCCGCGCTATCGAACCCATGTTCTCTATCGCTATTGAAGATGTTCAGGCGCGCTCCCAGCGGTATATCGATTTTCTGTTGCCGGGCCTGATGGCGTTCACCCTGATGCAGTTGTCCATTGCTGGCAGTGGATTCAATATTGTCGAGTATCGTCGCAAGGGTATTCTCAAGCGCCTGTTCGTAACGCCCATCGAACCCCGGGACTTTATTACCGCTATCGTGCTGGCGCGCATGGCAATCGTGCTGGTGCAGCTCTCGGTCTTGATCCTGTTCGCGGTATTACTGCTGGATATACGTATCGTCGGAAACTTCTTCGCCTACTACCTGATAGTCATACTGGGCACCATCGTATTCCTGTGTCAGGGCTTTTGTCTGGGCAGCCTGGCAAAGACCCAGGAAGCCATCGGTGCACTGGGTAATATCGTCATCATGCCCCAGATCTTCCTGTCCGGGATTTTTTATCCCATCGATTCAATGCCGGAGTGGATTCAACCCGTGGCACACCTGCTACCCCTGTCCTTTGTTTCCACCGGTATGCGGGAGATTGCCAATGCCGGCGCCACGCTGCTGGAGATCTATCCCAGCCTGATAGGCATAGCCGTGTGGTTTGTCATTAGCTTCATTGCCGCCACTCGCCTGTTCCTGTGGAAGGAAGTGGCGAACTAGCCTGTCTCCTTTCTATGCAAGGCCCTCAATGATGTCAAACATCGCCCCTGCTCTCTGAATTGCACCGTAATTGGGCAGGGATTTCGTCGTATCCCGGTGACAATACGCGGGGATTTGTTCTATATTCAGGGGCCTTGCGATTTCCCACTACCCTATTTAGGAGTGTTTTACAAAATGAAAAGAGTACTAGTCCTGATTTCTGCACTGTGTGTAGCCATATCCGGCGTGTTGTTCGTAGCGTCCGCACAGAGCGACATGACACCCGAACAACGTGCCGCCGCCGCAGTGGATCAACGCAAATCCCTGTTCAAAACCATTCGTTACAATCTCGGGCCCATCGCCGGCATGGCGCAAGGTGCGCCCTGGAACGCCGAAGTCGCTGAGCGCAATGCGCGTCGCATAGCAAGCATGGCAACCATGATTCCCGAGATGCTGGCAGTAGATACCAGTGACTTCGACAACATCGAAACCACAGCGCTGGACAGCATCTGGGACAACCAGGACGACATCGCTGCCAAGACCCAGGCCCTGATCGACAATGCCAATGCCTTCGCCGATGTAGTTGCCGAAACTGGTGACTTCGCCCAGTCTATGGCCCGTTTCCGTGCTTTCGGTGGCTCTTGTGGTAACTGCCACGATACTTACCGGGTAGACAACGACTAGAACGACTCGCAAGATTGGAAAGTGAAAGGGCAGCTTAGCTGCCCTTTTTTTGTTGACGTATCCAGTGGATCACCGCAAAGGTTGGAGAGTGCAACAGGTGTTTGTAATGCCGCCTGTTAAGCTTTTTGCGGCGGTTACACGTACTCTGATTGCGGTTTCAACTTCCGCTGCTAACGTGTCGCCTGGAAGTACTCACTCAACTTTCCAGCTTCTTAGACTACAGCTTTCCGGTTTGCCCAATTCACAAATCGCTATTCAGGTGCAGATTCCCTTCAGCTTCACCTAGGAACTAATTTCCTGGGTTTCCAGATCCTGCTGAATTTTCAGCTTCAATGATTCAAGCTGCAGTACCACCGATTGTTCCATGGTGAATTGGGATGCAAGCAGTGGCGCAGTTGCCGGGTTCAATAATTTTCCGAACGCCGAGCCGCCACGGACCAATTCCAGTTCCTCATCCTTGAGTTCCTGCATAGTAAGCTCCTTTTACTTTTACTGGATCAGGATTTCTCTCGTTACAAAAGAAATCAGTAAACCAGTGTAGTAACGAACATCGGCTAAATGAAGTTTTCGGCAAAAATAGAGTAGACTGCCCGCATGCTTGCAATGATGTTCAGGAAATACGCACCTGCTGGCGACTTCAGCCAACTCAAGCTCGTGGAAGTCGCTGTGCCTTCCCCCAGATCCGATGAAGTGCTGGTGAAAGTAAAAGCCGCTGCGATCAACGATTGGGAATTGGGACTGTTGAGCGGTACGCCGTATTTCATGCGCTTGTTCATAGGTCTCTTTCGACCCAAGGCGAAGGTGCGCATCATCGGCTGTGACATGTCTGGCTCAGTGGAAGCGGTGGGCTCTGCCGTTAAACGTTTCCGTCCCGGCCAGAAAGTCTACAGCGATCTTTCAGACTCCGGATTCGGCGCGTTTGCCGAGTATGTCTGTGTGCCTGAAGCGTCGCTACACTTTATGCCGAGCAACCTCAGCTTTGCGCAGGCTGCTGCTATTCCCCATGCCGGCATGCTTGCCCTGCAGGCACTCAGGGATATTGGCGGTATAGAGGAAGGTCAGTCGCTCCTGATCAATGGTGCCGGCGGTGGTGTGGGTATCCTTGCCCTGCAATATGCCAAGCTGTTCAAGTGTCGCGTTACTGCCGTGGACAACAAGCGCAAGCAGGAATACCTGCATTTACTGGGTTTCGATCATTGCATCAACTATGAGGAGGAAGACTTTACCGAGTCAGGCAGGGAATATGACCTGATCCTCGATGTGAAGACCACCCACCAACCAGGTGACTACTTGCGCGCACTAAAACCCGGTGGCACCTATGTCACCGTTGGCGGTGAAAGTGGTCTGGTGATGAAGATTATGCGCCAGAGTAAACGACTGGCGCGGAAACATGGAAAAACAGTGCGTGTGCTGGGTCTAAAGCCCAACAAAGGATTGAAGGAATTCACAGGCCTGATCGAGTCAGGAAAAATCCTCCCCGCTATCGACAAACGTTATCCGCTGAAAGAAGTACCGAAGGCCCTGCACCGGTTCGCCGAGGCGAAGCAGGAAGGCAAGATCATCATCAACGTGGAAGAAGCGACCGTTATTCCTGCCGGTGGCGAGTAAAGAACGCCGCCAACGCGTCCCGGTCCTCGTCAGTTAGCTGGCTGGTATTGTTTTCGATCACTTCATTCATATCGCCGCCGACGAACTCCCCTTCCGGTGTCATTCCGAGAATGAGGAACAGGTCGAAATTGTCGAACGTCCATTCTTCCAGTGCATGGGCATCGATAGCCTCTATCACTTCCTCGCCGAGCTGGGCTCCCGCATACTCGCGGGAGTAATCGGGAATACCGAGACTGTTGCGTGGGGTGTGACACTCACCACAATGGGCCAGGTTGCGCGCCAGATGAGCCCCGCGGGCGACAAGCGCATCATTGAACTGTTCTGGCTCGGGTTCTGCGAAGTCTGCCATTTTGTTCCAGCCGGCCACGGTCCAGCGTTGTAGCCAGCCAGGTACTTCAGGTTCAGGCGTGGTCTTGCTCACCGCATCCAACGACATCAGATAGGCAGCCATATCCAACACTTCCTCATCACTGAGGCCAGCATAGGCACGATAGGGAAAGGCCGGATAGTAGTAACTGCCTGTGGGTGTGCGGCCGTACTTGAGGGCGGCGATGAAATCAGGTCCGGTCCAGCTACCAATCCCGGTGGCTTCATCGGGTGTGATATTGGGCGCGTAGAAGGTGCCGAAATCTGTTTCGATGGCATAGCCACCACTCAACGCATCGCTGTTTTCATCCCGGTGACAGGAAGCACAGCCTCCGGCACCGACCAGATACTCACCGCGGGCAACGGCTTCGGCGTCACTGGGAATCGTGGCGGCGCTATCAATCGAAGGCGTCGCGAACAGCCAGAAGTTGGCCACGATGCCGATCACACCCAGCACACCGAACACGCTCCACAGAATTTTCTTCGCCATTGCTGCTCTCTTGTTATTCAGAGGTTTCCTGGTCTTTCTTTAGAACAATTCGGTTAATTGCTCTTTATTGAAGGTCCTGATTTTGTCTGTTTCACCGCTGCGAATCAATTGCGGCCAATTGGGGTTAGCGAGCAAGGCGCGACCCACAGCAATCAGGTCAAACTCATCGGCCTCCATGCGGGTAATCAACTCGTCTATGCCAGCGACTTCGGCTTCGCCCTCTCGATAGGTCGCGATGAATTCTTCCGAAAGCCCGACACTGCCGACGCTGATGGTTGGCTTGCCGGTGAGCTGTTTCACCCATCCCGCCAGATTTAGATCTGAACCTGCAAATTCCGGCTCCCAGAAGCGGCGCGTGCTGCAATGAAAGATGTCCACACCCGCCTTTGACAGGGGCTCAAGAAACTGTGCCAGCTCATCCGGGTCCTGAGCGAGCTTCGCCTCGTAATCCTGTTGCTTCCATTGGGAGAAGCGCAGGATCAGGGGAAAATCATCACCAATTTCTGCACGAATGGATTCAACCACTGCCGCTGCGAAACGTGTGCGCTTGACCAGATCACCGCCATACTCATCATCCCGGCTGTTGGTCCCTTCCCAGAAGAAATTATCGATCAGATAACCATGGGCACCGTGCAGTTCCAAAGAATCGAAGCCCAGATCCACAGCATTTACGGCGGCGCTGGTATAGGCTTCGATTAGTTCGTCTATCTGAGCATTAGTCAGGGGTTCCAGCACATCCTTGCCCGGGCGCAAGCGGCCGGAAGGAGAGACGGAGGGAAAGTCTGGATAAGGCCCCTCTCCAGGCTTGCGGATCACACCTACGTGCCACAATTGCGGTGCAATCTTGCCTCCTGCCGCATGTACGGCCTCTACGACCTTCGCCCAGCCTGTAAGCGCCTCGTCGTGAAAGCGTGGAATACGCTCCGATGATGAAGCCGCCTTGTGTGGAATCGTGGTGCCTTCGGTCAGGATCAGGCCAACTTCGCCTTCCGCGCGGCGCACGTAGTAATCCCGCACATTGTCGTCGGGTATGCCATTGGGGGAAAACTGCCGGGTCATGGGAGCCATGACGATGCGGTTGGGGAGTGTCAGCTTGGGGTGTTCGAAGGGCCTGAAAAGTGTGTCCGTATTCATTACTGCTTCCTGGATGGTTGGTGCGCTAAAAAATTTTAGGAAAGCTAGCAATTGCCCGGGCGGTTGTCGAATTGGAAATTAACTGGGTACACTCGGCTCAATTGAATCAGGGAATATGCCGTTGCTGGAGTTCGAACATATCGTTGAGGTGAATGAACCGGAGAATGATGCCGTCACCGCGATTAGCCGCAATCAACTGTGGCAGGGGCTGGTCCTGCGAGCGCGCAGTCCGGAGAAATTTAATCCCAGCCTGAATTGCCAGTGTCGTCCAGTTGCGGCTAATGAATTCCTGCGAACAATCAGCGTGGGCGATAGTCGCTTCTGCGAACACGTCATACTTCGTCCTGAAGAAAGTATACACACCAGCACCATTCCGGAACTGGAGCAGATCGAAGCAGAAAGCGAAGCTCGCATCGAAGAGCCACAGGCTGGCTTTCTCTTTGTCCGATTCCGCTACAAGCGAGAGTTACAGGAGGACGATGAACGAGTAAATGTAGAAGAACACCTGAAATCTGCCTACGTTCAGATGGACAGGGATGCCATCGCCATGATCAGGTTGCTGGCTGAGAGCGAGGTACTGGCGCAAGTGCCTCACTAGTGTTTGCAACTTTTGCTGCCTGCGACAGTCAAAACCTTATCTGGAATGTAGTTTCCATACCGCCAACATAGTCATACTGGAGGTCGATGATGAAAAACTTCGGGTCGTTCGCTGCACTGGTAATTACTGCCCTGTTCTCTACCGTTGTATTTGCTCACACTACCATTGGCGTCTTTGATTTAAACCGCGCCATCTTCAGCACTGATGCGTGGCAAGCTGAAATGCAGGAGCTGGAACAGGTATTCAGTGAAGACCAGCAAACTGCTGATGCAATTCGTGCGGAGCTGGCGGAACTCATGGAAGAGATAGAAACCAACGCCCCCGTACTGACCATTGCGGAGATCCAGCGTCTGCAGGAGGAAGGCCAGGTCAAACAGATGCAACTGCAACGCATTGGTGAACGCGTACAAACGGCGATGCAAAACAGCCAGAACGCCTTCGTGGAGCGTTATCGAAACCTGCTTGGCGATGCGATCAACGAAATCTATGAAGAAGGTGGCTTTGACATGATTCTGCGATCGGAAAGTATTGTAGTTTCCGGATTCTCTCTGGACGTTACTGCCGATGTGACTGCCAGACTCAATGAAAAAATTGCCGGCCTCGCCAGTAATAACCCTAGCCAGTAATAGTTTACGCAGCAACACACGCAGGGAGTCGGAAATCTTCGGCTCCCCGCTTTTCTCTGTTTCTGCGCCACTTCTCTGCGTTCACAACACGCTACACAACAACATAGACATTGTTTACGCGGCGGTAGGTCACATTGTTGAACCGGTAGTGCAACACACCACCTCGCCGAACCGACGTATACCCTCTGGGTAATGAAGTTATCCGCAAGCCCACCGCGGGTTTTACCACCCGGTAGCGGATTCCCTCTCTTAGATAGAATACGCCGTCTGCTACATAGTAGTTCCTGCCCTGATGGACCACTCGCACATGATAGGTTGGTACGGTATCGAATAGATCACCGACAGACCGGGTAAGCAGTTTGCGTACTGGCGCAGGTTTCACGGCAACTTGTCTCTCCACGAAAACCGTTTGTGTGTGCCGGTGAGGGAAGTGACGCGGATGAGCTTCCGTGCTGCTGATGCCGAGCGACAGCAGCAATCCCGTTGTAAAAGTCAGAGCTAAATGATTCATGGAATCTCCTCAATACAGTGAGTCCAGTCAAGCGATGCAAGAACTAATCTGCATGCTTTACTTAACGCGTTGAGAGGAGAGTGGTTGACCGGATTTCAGAATTGTCACTGACTGCGGTTCAGTTAGTGCTTATCACCACACGAAATCCGATGGCTGGATTGCGAACGCCGGGATCGATACCACCACGGATGGCGGTGCGAATATTGTTCAGTGGATCAGCAAAGGAACCGCCGCGCATTACGTAGAGTGCATCGTCAGACAGGCCTTCGCCATCATCGTCGTCACTGTAAGGGTAGTCCTGCAAGGGGCTGCGAGTGAACTCCCACACATTCCCTGCCATGTCGGACAGGCCAAATGCACACACACTGCAGTTCACGGCTGTCACTTCCCTGGGTGCGGAACCATTGAAATTGGCTAACTCGGCCGGCGCAGCATCACGCCAGGGAAATATCCTGCCATCAGTGCCACGTGCCGCCTTTTCCCACTCCGCTTCAGTGGGCAACTGCACTTTGCCTCCCGCTTCCAGAAACGCCCGCAACACGGCTGGCGTATCGTCCGAACTGCGCAATCTGGCATCGAGCCAGCGTGTATAGGCGATTGCCTCGGGCCAGGTAATGCTGGCCAAGGGCATGGCACCGGGGCCATCGAGCGGCGTTTCCGGCGTGGCGATTCCTGTATCTCTCGCATAGGCTGCATACTGCGCCACCGTCGTTTCATAGCGCGCAATGTAGTAGGTTGGCAGCGTGACCTCACCCTGACGACGAGTGCGGGACCATCGCTCGTTTTCATAAGCCATTCTATCCAGAGCCGGGTTGCTCCCCATGGTGAATGGCCCTGCGGGTATTTCCACGAAGCCCAGATTTTCGTCGTCAGGGAGAAACCACAAGTCGCTGCGGAAGCCTGGCACGGAAGCTGTCGTAGGGTTACTTTCGTCGGAAAGCACTTGCTGTAATTCACTGCCCTGCTGAAGAAGAAAGAAGGCAACGAGAAGAGAGAGCACCGTCATCACACTAAAACCTAGTGTGCGTCCTGGCACTTTTTTTGTTTCTGTTTCAGGCTTGTCACTCATGAGTGAATTCAGGATCTCTCACAAGCGAAGGTCCAATCGTGCTGGCAGGCCCGGGAATAAAGTTCTTCGACTGGAGCTTCCATAAGATTTAGACCGCCTTCTCTCAGTAACAGCCGCAAATCCAGTTCATGGGGGTCATCACGGGCGATTGAATTGGTATTCAACAGATTGACGCAAGCCGCCCTGAATTTCAGCTCGCAGGATTTGGCGAAGTATTCAAGCGCCAGTTGCTCATCTCTTTCAATGATATTGCCTTCCCTGAATTGAATTCCCAACTCATTGCAGGCCCAGGCTGCGTTGTCACCGCAGTAGGTTGTTTCCAGTTGCATGAGGCGCTCACAGCTATTGGACCGGCCCTCGGCACACGCCTGTTGCCAGAACGGCAGACTATCCCCCGTGTGTTTGCCATCGGTTTTGCCCAGCAGGCTCATGGACCCGAAGACGACAACCCACAAAGCCATGTGAGCGAGATTGGCACGACCCGAAAACCAGTCGGACTTCCACACATTGACCATGCTTTCCGTTTTCACCGACCGCACGAAATTGTCGATGGCAATCACGCTGAGATTGAGTAGTGGCACACACAGCAACTTGTCATAAAAAGTCGGCACGCCCATGGCACCCAGCAAGGTATAAAGTGCGAACACACCGATTCCGTACAACAGCCCAAACACAAGTTTGCCCAGTGGCGTGCGAGGTGACGTGGAAGGATCGGTAATCAGTAAGTGAAGTCCAAGAAACACTGCAGCGGGAATTTCTGAATCTATGAAATACGGAACGCCGGATACAGACGAATAGAGCGCGCTGAATCCAAACAAGGTGATCGCCGCCATGCCGGCCACCAATGTGATGGAGAAGAAATACATCACTACCAATCCCACCAGGAAGAGGAAGGTATAGATGTTGGGCGCGAGCGTCAGAGTGGACGCGATTTCCTGACCCCAGGTCAGGCTCGTTGTATTGGTCGTGATCAGCAGTACTGAAATAATTCCGAGAGCGAAGGCAGAGGGATTGAATATGTGAACGTTCTTGCCTTCCCGGGTCCAACGGACGTATTCCTTGCCCATGAAGCCCAGGGCGATCATCAGGAACTGCAAATAGAACCAATCGTCGCGAAACCACATGAACAGGTTGATGCTGAGAATAATCGGCACCGGCCCGAAGCCCAGGGTGTAGTCTCGCTTGCGCGACCAGCTCAGCAACATGTCGAAGGTGTAGGCAAACAGGATCTGGGCCAGGATTAACCAGACATGCTCGTACACAGGCCGCCAGTAGTAACCCCAGTATAGATAGACACTGGTCTGCACCATGGCCTGTATATAGTGCTGCGGCCGCAGTAAAACGAAGAACCCATGAAACTCCCCTTCACGCTGGGCCTGCCAGAGCTGGGCTGCCAGCCAAACCAGCAGCACCGCTACCGCGCCATAGAATGAGGCAAGCAGGACTTCATTGCCCTGTACCCGCGGAGTCAGGGAGAGCAGGAAAAGTCCGGCGATGAGAATCAGGGGATACTTGAAATTGCCAAGGGATACGCTGCCCTGGCCCCGGGAGGCTATTGGAGTTGCCATGTGTGCTGTCGTGTCTCTTTGATGTATCGCTGGCGTTAGGGGTCGGTGGGGAAGAATAAACCAGCACTGGGGTCAATTCAATTTGCGGCGCCACACTCTATACCCTTGAATTTAGGGTGAAACAGGCGTACTTTCAGACGATTAAGCCCTTCGTTCTGACAGCAAAATAACAAGATTTGGAGCTTCTGATGAACAACCGAGCGCTGAGCAAACTGTCTCTCACCATGGCCGCTGTACTGGCCGCTTTCGGCGCCAGCAACGCCCAGGAAAGCGAAATCCCCCGCACCGAATACGGACACCCGGATTTTCAGGGTTTTTATACTTTTCGCACCATTACTCCCCTGGTCCGCCCACGGGAACTGGAGCGTTTCGAAACCCTGACACCGGAACAGGCGGCGGAGTGGGAAGAATTCGAGAATCGTCGCCAGAATCGGGACCTGATTATCGACAGCGTGGGGGGTGCCCAGTACCCACCCGGCGTTATTTCCTACAATGAATTCTGGTACGAACGGGGCAATCAGACCGTCGCCGACCGTCGCACGTCCCTGATCTACGATCCACCGAATGGCCGATTACCGCGTCTCAATGATGCGGGTGAGGCGCGGCGTGCCGAGTATCAGCAAATGGTATTCGAAAGTGCCGGGCCCGAGGGTCGTACCACGGTTGACCGCTGCATCACCGGCTTTGTTGGCGGCCCTCCCATGATTCCCGGTTCCTATAACAATAATATGCAGATCGTACAGACCGAAGATCACGTGATGATTCTCAATGAGATGGTTCACACTGCTCGCATCATTCCCTATGCCGACGACTTCGACATCAAGCAGGAAAAGTGGGAAGGAAATTCTATCGCGCGCTGGGAAGGCGATACGCTGGTCGTGGAAACCCAGGGCTGGTACCACGACTACAACCTGCGCGGCATGTCAGATCAAGCCCATGTGATCGAACACTTTACCCGCGTGGATGAGAACACCCTGGAATACGATTTCACTGTGACCGACCCGCTTTCCTGGGACGAATCATGGTCGGCCCGCGTACCCCTGCGCGCCTCCCAGGACCCGGTTTTCGAATACGCTTGCCATGAAGGAAATCACGGATTGCTGGGAATCCTTGCTGGTTGGCGCCGCTATGAAGTCATGGGCTTCAATGGCGATGGCTCACCCAAGTCGGAGACTGGTATTGTTGCGACTGATGAGTAAATAAAAGAATCGACAACCTAACAGTGTTAGACTGAAAGGGCCGGCTCAATTGAGCCGGCCCTTTTCGTTTACCGCCACCTTGATTACCGCTGTCGATTTCTGAAGTCTAGTTAAAGAGCCATGAAGCATTATAAACTCCGCGTTGCCCGTACCTGCGCCCTTGTCCTCGGTCTGTTGAGTAATAGCAGTTGGGCGGACGTGCGTTCGGTCTTTGTTCAATCCACTCTGGATTACAATGCCATACTGATCACAGAAGTTGATGTAGTGTTCGTCTATAGCGATGAAGTGCTGGCACAAATCCCTGAGACGAAAGCAGCCTGGTACGGCAACAAGCGACAGCTGATGGAATCGTCAGGCGAGAATATCGAAGTGGTAAACCTGTTTATTCCCCAGGGGTTTGATTCCTCCATGCTTAGCCTGCCGGAACGGCGTGGTGAGGCCGTTAAAGTATTTGTGTTTGGTCAGCACGATGTGTCCTCTCGGCCGCCCATCGATATCAGTGAGATGGAAAATGTACTGGTGCAGATTAACCAGTTTGGTATCGCTGTATCTTCTCGCGACTAGTCAATGAGGAAGTCTGATCATGCTTGAACCAGCCTACTTTATTTCATTCCTGTTGATTTCTATTCCGTTCATTCTCAGTCCCGGTCCAAACGTCGTGGTGATTATTTCAACCAGCCTGTCCACAGGGACCAAGCGTGGTCTGCAAACGGTGGCGGGAATCTGGCTGGCAATGATTATTCAGCTATTTATTGCTGCCGTGGGTACCAGTTGGCTATTGAGCATTCTGGCCGAAGGCCTGATGTGGATAAAGTGGGCGGGTGTTGCCTATCTTGCCTATCTGGGAGTGATGTGTGTCTATCGGTATATGACTCATACCGGTACCACAGCAGTAACAGCAACTGGTTCTTTTCAACGCGGGTTCTGGATTTCCCTCACCAATCCCAAGACCATTCTTTTCTTTAGCGCCTTCCTGCCCCAGTTCGTTACTGACAGCAGTCAGTATGGGCAACAGATCGCGCTGCTCTCTGTAACGTTTCTGGCAATTGCACTGGTACTGGATTCCAGCTATGCCGTGTTGGCGGGGCGATTGCGCTGGATTCTGGCGCGCAGGAATTTCGATCGAATCCAGAATGGTATTAGCGGTACGCTGTATTTATTGGCCAGCGCGCTTCTCGCTCGCACTTCTACCAACTGAACCTGGTCTCGCCCCAGCAGGCACGCGTGAGTCTGTCCAAGTAAACAGCATTCATTTGAGATCATTTGCACTGCCTGTGCCCGGAGTACGCGTGGAGATTCGTGCAAACTCTGAATGACTGCGCTGTGACACTGTGCAGACAGGTTTTCCGGAGGCCCAGGTTCGCGGCTAAATGTTACTGTGTAACACGCTTGCTACCATCTTTTTCAGCCAATTGAATTGCCGCTCCGGGGTGGTTATCCTTGAGCACCTTTTTCACAATGAAAACAACAATGAGAGAACTCATTATGTCCAAGAAGCCCTTGATTAGTAGTATTTGCGCTGTAGCTCTGGCATTGCCCGTTGCCGCGTTTGCCCAGGTGGGTGGTAACGCGGAGATGGATCCGGTAAACGATCTGCCAAACCCTTACATCACGCAGGCCGGATTTTTTAAATTGCCTGCGGGTCGCCCCTGGGGTTCTTCAAGCACCGTAGAAATCCATCCTGATGGAGAAAGCATTTGGGTCGCAGAGCGCTGCGGTGGAAATGCCAATGCCTGCATCCAGAACCCGGATGTGAATCCCATTATGCTGTTCGATAAAGACGGCAATCTGGTGCGCAGCTTCGGTGCTGGCTACATCACCTGGCCACACGGCATTGAAGTCGACCATGAAGGCAATGTGTGGGTCGCCGATGCCCGTGGTACCGACCAGTACAACGATTACGATGGTGACGAAGACTATGGTCACCAGGTACACAAATTCAGCCCTACCGGTATCCACCTGATGACACTGGGCCGAAAAGGCGGTGGTCGTGACGAAGAATTCTTCTACACACCAAACGATGTTCTGGTGGCGCCTGATGGCTCCATCTTTGTTGGTGAGGGTCACTCCAGCGCAGAAGGCTCTCCCAACCGCATGCACAAGTTTGATGCAGACGGTAATCACCTGTTCTCGTGGGGTGAATGGGGCATGGGCCCAGGCCAGTTTCGTCAACCACATGGTCTGGCCATGGATTCCAAAGGCCGCCTCTTCGTAGCCGACCGCGGTAACAACCGTATCCAGATCTTCGATCAGGAAGGCAACCTGCTGGACATCTGGTATCAGTTCAGCCGCAACAGTGGCGTTTATATCGACGATAACGACGTGCTGTATGCAGCCGATTCCGAGTCTGGTTCTGTAAACCCCGACAACGGTCACTGGACCCGCGGTATCCGTGTTGGTAGTGCAATCACAGGTGAGGTGGAATTCCTGATTCCCGATCCACAGCCTGATTGCCGCGGCACCTGTACAGCAGAAGGTGTAGTTGCTGACAAGCACGGCAATATCTTCGGTGCAGAGGTTGGCCCTGTTGGTGGTATCAAGCGCTATGTGCGCCCGGTGAAATAAACACCGACTGCAATAGTGAGGCAATTTGCTGAAGCTAATTTGCCATGGTAAACGAAAGCCCGGTATCTTCTGATACCGGGCTTTTTCTTTGCTTACATGAAAATGCCTTTTACGTGACAGGGAGTTTCCAACACCAGCCATGCCTTCAATTGAGACACTTCTTGCTTTCACGCTGGCAGCAATAGTAATGAACTTATCTCCTGGCCCATCCAATCTTTACGTGATGGCGCGCACGCTTGAGCAGGGCGTGAGAGGGGGTCTGGCGGCGGTAGCGGGTCTCGCCGCTGGCAGCCTGTTACATGTGCTGGCCGCCGTGTTGGGGCTGTCTGCAATCTTTACTTACTCGCCTGCTGCCTACACGGCATTGAAAGTCGTTGGTGCGCTGTACCTTATCTACCTGGGAATTTCGGCTCTGACCAGAAAGCAAAGTGCCGGACCGGTTATAGAGAACGCAGGTAAGGATCAGGGCAGATCTACTGGCAAAGTTTTCAAGGAAAGTGTGTTTGTGGAACTGAGTAACCCGAAGACTGCGTTGTTTTTTATCGCCCTGCTTCCTCAGTTTGTAGATCCCGATGCGGGAGCAGCGGCGCCTCAGTTCCTGCTATTGGGCCTGATCGTCACACTGTCGGCCATTCCCTGTGACCTGTTTGTTACCCTGTTTACTAACAAAGCTTCATCTCTCATAAAAGAAAACCCGAGCCTGCAGATTTGGCAGGATCGGGTTTCCGGTTCGATCTTGACGGGGCTAGGTGCCTACGTCTTGTTGAGCGACTTTTCCGTTTCAGGGGCGGAGCTTACACCTGGGCCAGAATATCGTTAAATGTGACACTTGGTCGCATTGCTGCAGAGGCTTTCTCGGGATCAGGCTTGTAATAACCGCCCACATCCATGGCGACACCCTGCACTTCATTGAGCTCGTCGACAATCTTGCTCTCGTTGGCGAGCAGTGAATCATAGATACCCTTGAAATGCGCTGCCAGATTGGTGTCTGAAGTCTGTTGCGACAGCGCTTCGGCCCAGTACATGCACAGGTAGAAATGGCTACCGCGATTATCCAGCTCTTTCACTTTGCGTGACGGTGACTTGTTCTCATCCAGAAACTTGCCGGTAGCTGCATCCAGGGTATCTGCGAGAACCTGTGCCCGTGGGTTGTCCGTGACATTTGCCAGATGCTCCAGCGATGCCGCCATGGCGAGAAATTCACCGAGTGAATCCCAGCGCAGGTGGTTCTCTTTTTCAAACTGCTGGACGTGCTTGGGTGCCGACCCACCCGCACCTGTCTCAAACAGGCCACCACCCTTCATCAATGGAACGATGGACAACATCTTGGCCGAAGTACCCAGCTCCAGAATGGGGAAGAGGTCGGTGAGGTAGTCACGCAGTACATTACCTGTGGCGGAAATTGTGTCTTCACCTTTCGCAATACGTTCCAGCGAGAAACGACAGGCGTCGTCCGGCGCCATGGTGTGAATTTCCAGACCACTGGTGTCATGCTCTGGCAGGTACTGATTTACCTTCTTGATCAACTCAGCATCGTGGCTGCGGTTTTCATTAAGCCAGAACACTACTGGCGTGTCGCTGAGGCGAGCTCGGCTTACTGCCAGCTTGACCCAGTCCTGAATCGGCGCATCCTTCACCTGGCACATACGCCAGATATCGCCTTTCTCCACGTCGTGTTCCAGCAGCGTATTGCCATCGCTGTCGACAACTGAAATTTTGCCATCGGCCGCCGCTTCGAATGTCTTGTCATGGCTGCCATATTCTTCAGCTTTCTGTGCCATCAGGCCCACGTTGGGAACGCTGCCCATGGTAGAGGGGTCGAAAGCACCATTGGCTTTGCAGAAATCGATCACTTCCTGATAGATGCCGGAATAGCAACGGTCAGGGATCACCGCCTTCATATCGTGCAACTGACCATCCGGACCCCACATCTGACCAGAGGAGCGAAGCGCCGCCGGCATTGAGGCATCGATAATGATGTCGCTGGGCACGTGCAGGTTGGTGATGCCGCGATCGGAATCCACCATCGCCATTTCCGGGCGTGATTCGTAACAGGCGGCAATGTCGGCTTCGATCTCAGCTTGTTTGTCAGCCGGCAGGCTCTTGATCTTGGCATAGACATCGCCAACACCGTTGTTGGGGTCTACGCCCAATTCTTTAAACAGTTCACCATACTTCTCAAACACAGCGGCATAGAAAACCGTGACGCAGTGGCCGAAGATGATCGGGTCGGATACTTTCATCATGGTGGCTTTCATGTGCAGGGACATGAGCACACCTTGCTCTTTCGCATCGTCGATTTGCTCTGCGAGGAATGTGCGCAGCGCATTGACGCTCATGCAGGAGGCATCGATGACTTCTCCTGCCTGCAATGCGATGCCCTCTTTCAACACAGTCACATTGCCTGCAGCATCGGTATGCTGGATATTGACCGACGTGGCAGCCGGCAGTGTGGTGGATTTTTCAGAGCCGAAAAAATCACCGGCCGTCATGCTGGCAACGTGTGACCTGGAATCCGCAGACCAGGCACCCATGCTATGCGGGTTTTTCTTCGCGTAATTTTTTACTGATCCGGGTGCACGTCGATCAGAGTTGCCTTCCCTCAGTACAGGGTTAACTGCACTACCCTTAATCTTGTCGTAACGTGCCTTGGCATCCTGCTCTTTCTCGTTAGCAGGTTCTTCCGGGTAGTCTGGCAAGGCATAGCCCTTGTCCTGCAGCTCCTTGATGGCCGCTTTCATTTGCGGGATGGATGCTGAGATATTGGGCAACTTGATGATGTTGGCCATGGGGTCCTGAGTCAATTCACCCAACTCCGCCAGGGCATCAGAGATTTGTTGGTCGGCACTGAGGTAATCAGGAAAATTCGCAATGATGCGGCCTGACAATGAGATATCGCGGATATCGACTTCCACGTCCGATGCTTTACAGAAAGCCTTGATGATGGGCAGCAGTGAATAGGTCGCCAGTGCCGGGGCTTCATCTGTTTCTGTATAAATAATGGTAGATTTTTGCTCTGACATCATGTTTCCTTGTAAATTAAACAATCGAAATTCGAGAAGCTCGATATTCTTTCTTGCAGTCTGCAGTCATGGCTACAGTGGCGCCTTCGCCTCAAGAGCCGCAGCCTCAGATCGCAGACTCAGAAATAGTCGATGCTCGAAATATCGTGCGAATTCTTGTGGCGCAATGCGTCTTCACTCACTGGCCACTGTACACTCTGTAATAGTCAGTATGGACTGTATAGTTAGCGACTCTAAAGCGGTGACTCGCCAGGCAGCATGAGTGATCTCTAGTTCGGGCGACTAATCCAGAAGGAACCATGTAAGCCATGTGCCCTGTAAGGGCCCGAAAAGGGCGCGTATTATAGCAGTGAAGCGCTATACCGAATAGTACGACCCCACTGAGGTAGCCCCACAAATCCCCGAATTATCCAATTTACGTTAGTCGAAAAACTGCAATAAATCAGAGAAACAGCAATCTATGATCATCGAAACAGCCTTGCCTGATTTTCAGCTAAGACAGGCAACCCGGGACGATTGTGGCCTGATACTGGGCTTTATCCAGGAATTGGCGGACTATGAGAAGCTGAGCCACGAAGTGGTCGCCACGCCCGCCATTCTTGAAGAAACCCTGTTCGGAGACAAAGCCTACGCGGAAGTCATAATCGGCGAGTATCAGGGTAAGGCCGTAGGCTATGCCCTGTTCTTCCACAATTTTTCAACGTTCACCGGTAGGCCTGGCATCTACCTGGAAGACCTCTATGTCCAGCCGGCCATGCGCGGCAAAGGGTTTGGAAAATGTCTGCTCGCCTACCTGGCGAAGCTGGCTGTTGACCGCAATTGCACGCGGGTTGAATGGTCGGTATTGGATTGGAATGAGCCATCGATCCAGTTCTATCGCTCTATCGGTGCTATTCCCATGGATGAATGGACCGTGCAACGTTTACATGGTGAAGCACTTTCCAGCTTCGCCGCCGAATTCAAGTAGCAGGATCAAGACAGGTTTAGGCAATGAGTAGAACGGTATACATCAATGGTGAGTTTGTTCCCGAGGAAGAGGCAAAAGTCTCTGTCTTCGACCGGGGCTTTATTTTCGGCGATGGTGTCTATGAAGTGATCCCGGTGTTTCTTGGCAAACTGGTGGATAAGCAATACTTTGTTGAGCGACTGGACAGGAGTCTCTCTGAACTGGGCATCGCCTGGCCCTGCCCTACCGATGACTATGTGAAAGTCATGCAGCAGCTCATCGAGAAGAACGGACTTGAGGAAGGTGTTGTCTATTCCCAGGTAACTCGCGGTGTCGCGGACAGAGATTTTCCCTTTCCGGAAAATACCAAACCCAGCTTCATGGCATTTACTTCGGTCATGGAGTTACTAAACAACCCAGCCGCCAGGACCGGCATCAAGGTTGTCACCACTCCCGACTTGCGCTGGAAACGACGGGATATCAAATCCATTAATCTACTAGGCCAGGTATTGGCCAAGCAGGATGCAAAGAGTCGCGGCGGTAAGGAAGGCTGGATGATTGAGGACGGCTATGTCACCGAGGGTGTGTCGTCGTCTGCTTATATTGTGAAGGACGGTGTCATTATTACCCGGCCTCTATCCAACTCCATACTTCCGGGCATACGTCGCCGCACCTTGCTGGAGCTGGCGCAGAAAGAATCAATCGCGATTGAAGAACGGCTGTTTACCCTCAAGGAAGCACTGGAAGCCGATGAAGCTTTCATCAGCAGCGCCACAACCATGGCGCTTGGTGTTGTAGACATCGATGGCAACAGGGTCGGTGATGGGACACCTGGCCCTGTTACGCTTAAGATGCGAGAGCTGTATACGAAGCGCGTACTGGATGAAGCACGAAATTCATGATCCTGTTTTCAGGCTTGGCAGGATCACGCTCTGTTGCCGGGAAAACTTAGCACATCCTCGATTGAGCTAGCTCCCAGCATCGCCATTAACAGCCTGTCCACTCCCAGCGCAACACCGGCACACTCCGGCAGACCGTGCTCGAGGGCTGCCAACAGGCGAAGGTCTTCGGCAATATCCGGAAGCCCCAGTTCTTTTCGCCTCGCTTTGTCTTTCGCGAAACGTTTCTTCTGTTCACCCGCATCGGTTAGCTCGAAGTATCCATTGGCGAGTTCCATACCTCCGGCATAGAGCTCGAAACGCTTTGCTACCCATTCTCCAGTTTCATCGTTGTCGATGCGAGCCAAGGCAGCTTGCGCCACCGGATAGTCGTACACAAAGCACACAGACGGGAGCGTGGGCTCTATACACTGGCTCATCAATAATTGCAGACAATCGGTCTCATCAAGACCCGATACGTCCACTGTTACGTGATTCAGAAGTTCTTCCCTGAGTTGTTGCGGTTCAATTTGGTGAGGATCGAACTGCAGGTGTTCTTTGAACAGTTGGCGATAGGTGAAGCGGGGTATTGCACCGCAACCCAACACCTTATCCAGCAATTCCCCGACCTCATCCATTAGCTGAACCAGAGAAAAGCCCGGACGGTACCATTCCAGTAAGGTGAACTCAGGGTTGTGCTGTTTGCTGACTTCCTCGCTGCGGAAGGCTTTGCAGATCTGGTAGATGGGTCCGGAGCCTGAAGCCAGTAAGCGTTTCATGGCATATTCGGGCGAGGTTTGCAGGTATCCGGGCTCACTCGCGCTAGTTGTTGCGGGCACAGAATAGGATGCCAGATAGACATCGGTCACTGTGTGGTGGCCAAGCACCGGGGTCTCTACTTCCATCACCCCGCGCTTGGCGAAGAATTGCCGAATTGTCTGCAGCAGGCGTGCCCGTGCTTGCAGCGAGTTGAGATTGGCTGAGGATTGCCAGTCAACCATCTATTCTGTGTGCTATTTGCTGACGCGGTTCTGGTATTCGCCGGTTCGGGTATCGACTCTCAACACATCACCGATGTTAACGAACAGGGGTACTTTAACCACTGCACCGGACGCCAGTGTCGCAGGCTTGGTGCCGCCCTGAGCGGTATCACCTTTCAAGCCCGGGTCTGTTTCGGTCACTTCAATTTCAACGAAATTAGGTGGCGACACTGAAATTGGCGCATCGTTCCATAAAACGACCTGATAGACATCCTGTTCCTTGAGCCAGTCTTTCGATGGAGTAATCGCGGCGGCATCGGCTGCGACCTGTTCGTAGCTGCCGTCGGTCTTCATGAAGTGCCAGAACTCACCATCGGTGTAGAGATACTCCATGTCGGTTTCCATCACGTCTGCGGCATCAATCGATTCGCCGGATTTGAAAGTACGCTCCCAGACACGGCCGTTGAGAAGATTGCGAAACTTCACCCGATTAAATGCCTGGCCTTTACCGGGTTTCACCACTTCGTTTTCCAGGATGGAGCAGGGGTCACCTTCCACCAGTACCTTGAGGCCGGATTTAAATTCGTTGGTTGAATAGCTCGCCATGTTTTCCTCTCAAATTTTGCTGTCAATTGCTGTCTTTCGAAGCAGGGTGCTTTCTAATTAGATTTACGCTGATTGATGTACCTTGACTAAATTACCCGCAAACTCACCTGCGCGGTAGCTGCTCCGCACTACCTCAGCTTGTCCACTTGTTGGTACACTCAACGTTCTTACCGATCGTGCTAGTTGAGTCGTTCGACGATGCCAGATTTATCGATAACAGTGGAGCCACGTGAGCAAACCCGTTCTCAGTCTGATTCAATCTGACCTGCCCGAAAAATGGCAACAGATATTATCCGATCTGATTTCAGAACCAAAGGAATTGCTGGATATTCTGGGGCTGGACGGCACAGACAAGCCCGCTAGCCTGGCCGCGATCGACAGCTTTCCCATGAAGATTCCCCGCCCTTTTGCCATGCGCATGGAGAGGGGCAATTGGCATGACCCCCTGCTGTTGCAGGTTTGGCCTGCCCGGGAAGAAGAAACCAGTATTCCGGACCTGGTGACTGACCCCCTGGAGGAATCACGTTTTAATCCTGTGCCAGGTTTACTGCATAAATACCATGGCCGGGTGCTGCTGACAGCTGTACCCCACTGCGCCATTCATTGCCGCTATTGTTTCCGCAGGCATTTTGACTATGGGGCCAATACCCCGGGGAAGCCGGGGTGGCAAGCCGCGCTGGACTACATTCGGGCCGACGGCAGTATCGAGGAGATTATTCTCAGCGGCGGCGATCCCCTGGCCGCCAGCGACAAATACCTCGATTGGCTGCTGGCGGAGCTGGAATCCATTCCCCATGTGGAAAGCATTCGTTTTCACACCCGCTTGCCTGTGGTGGTGCCGCAACGTATTACCCCATCCTTGCGCCGTGTTTTGCAGCGCGACAGGCTGCGCACGAGCATCGTGGTGCATTGTAACCACGCCCATGAACTGGATAATGAGGTTGGCCGAGCACTGAGCACGTTAGCAGCAGATGGCCACACTTTGCTTAATCAATCGGTGCTTTTAAGGAATATTAACGACAACCCCACTTCACTCCTGGCGCTCAGCCGACGGCTTTTTTCCTGTCATGTACTACCTTACTACCTGCACCTTCCGGACCGGGTTGCTGGCACTTCGCACTTTCTGGTTTCCGAGGAAGCGGGTTGCAGACTGATAGCGGAACTGGAGGATCTCTTGCCCGGTTACCTGGTGCCGCGTCTGGTAAGGGAAGAACCCGGCGCTGCTCACAAGACCCGCATCCTCTAGTCGACAGAGTCATGCCTGAACCAGCATAACTCTGGCTATCAAAGTACGACCAAGCTCTCGGAAGGAACCCGATGGGCAACAACCCACCATGCACGCGCTCCCAGGAACAGGAATTCATGGCAGACGATGAACCAGAGGTAGTCGAGTTAATTCAGGAAGCAGGTCTTGCCGACCAGCATAGCGCCCATCGGCCTGGCACGGGGAGCCCGCTGGTCAGGCAGGATCCGCTAACCGGCTTACCCACCGAAGCAGCCTTCAAAAACCAGCTTGAACAACAATTGCAACGGGCAAGACAGGAGCCTGTATCCGCAACGCTGGCGCTGTTGCAACTGGAGAACTTTTACGAGATTCGCACCTGGGTCGGAAAGTCTGAGGCTAGTCTGTTATTGAGCGACATCGCCCGGGAACTTAAAAAAGCGCTACCGCCGTCCGTCATTCTTTGCCGCTGCGAACATTTCGAGTTTGCCGCGCTGTTGACTAACGAATGCAGTGTGAATGCCCAGCTTATTACCAGTCGCGTGAAGACGGCTCTGCAATCTGCACTATCAGCAACTATTCCACCGCAACTGGAGCTGAAATGCGGCATCGGTCTTTCGCAGATTGATGGCCAGATTCCATCCGCCGAAGTGCTGTTTGCTCGTGCCCGTCACAGCATCAGCCTGTCTCATTCTCGTCAACGCTTTGCCGAACATGCGAGCATGGCACGCCCCGAAGCTACGCTGCAGCGACTCAAGCGAGCATTGAAGGACAATAATCTACAGATGAATTTCCAACCCATTGTCAGCATGCAGGGCGACAGTCAGCAGCGCTATGAAGTGAGGATTGCCTTGCTGGCACCCGAGCTGTCAGTGCCGACCGACCTTCTATTCGAGATTGCCGTGCAGAATGCACTGGGAGAGGCTCTCGACCGCTGGGTTGTCGCCAAGGCGCTGCGTCATCTTCGACTCAGGAGTGGTTCTGACCTGCAGTTCTTTATCAATCTAACGCTTAATTCCCTGGTAAGTGCCGAATTTCTTCCCTGGCTCGAGAGCCGCTTAAAGCAGGCTGCAATTGCACCGGAGCAGCTTGTTTTCCAGATAAGCGAAATCGATGTGTTAATTGCCCAGCACCATTTACAGCACTTCAGCACGAAACTCAGGAAGCTCGGCGTTCGGCTCTGTGTAACGCATTTTGGCTGTACCCAAGAACCTTATCGCTATCTGCCTTTGGTGCAGACTGACATGGTGAAATTGGCGCCAGGCCATCTGGAAAATGTGTGTAGCGAGACCCACAAGCGCAGGCAGTTGGTGAGCATGGTGGAGAAACTCAATACCCACGGCATAAGAGTGGTTGCTGGCATGGTAGAGCAGATGTCGATATTGCCGATACTCTGGAAGTCGAGAATCAACTATGTCCAGGGCTATTGTTTTCAGGCCCCAGGCACAACACTGAATTTTCATTTTCACTGCGAGCAGACTCTGGGTTTGCATTGAGGACCGGAGCGTTAGCGTAGCCGACTACATCGTATCCGGGCATTCGAACTCCAGTGAATTCGGGCTCATGCATAAAGACTTTGGGTAAGCTGGTCCCTCCTGCTATTCTTGCAGCCTCTAGCTGATTCTCCATAACAACAGTCATACCAGAGCTCTAGCCTTGTCAGCAACCGAAGTCGAGCAGGCCATAGACAGCAAGCCCGCCGCCCCGATCAAGAAACTGTCCCGCAAGTTTATACTTGCTGTATGCCTGCTACTGGTGCTCACCATGTGTGTGTTCTGGCTGATCAGCAGTTACAACACGCGAAATCTATTGCGCCAACAAGCGGACGATTTCGGGCTGGCTCTGGCCCAGCAGATGGCTTCACAGTTAACTGAACTGGTCTTGGCCAATGACCTCATCAGCATGAATGTGGTGCTCACGAGTCTGGCCAGACAGGCACCAATTACCGAAGTCACTGTACTCAGCGTGGATAATTCAATCATCGCCACAGCCAGAGGCTCACAAACCGAAGTCACACCACTCCTGCCAATCCCCTTGCCGCTTTCAACTTTCGATGCCGAATACCAGGCGGCAATACGATTGCCGGATTCCGTCATTGGCGTGGTTAGGCTGGAACTCAACCTGGACTATATCGAAGTCGGACTGCTCAACAACCTGTTATTGATTGGCGGGGCCACCGTACTTTTACTGTTTGTTGGAGCATTCATGACTTCGGCTTATTTTCAGTACCTGGTGAGCTTTCCTGCGAATTTGCTTTCTTTTGCACTGAGCAACGTTCGCAAAGGAGAGATAGAAACCTGCCCTGAACCCGATACCAACAATGAGTTGAGCCAGGCGATCAGGCAGTACAATGCCACGGCAGAGTTTCTTGCCCAGAACGCGTTCCTGGACAACTTTGGCAATCGCCAGCCAGTAACCGATCCTCAGGACCTGAAAATAACTCCCGGACAGCAGGATGTAAGCCTTCTCATTATCGCCATGGCCAACTTCCAATACCTTGCCTCGACCTTGCAGGATGAGAATTTCGTAAGGCTACTCAACAAGTTCTATTTCTTTGTGGATAAGGTGAGTCAGCTATATAACGGTAAAGTCAGCTATTGTGCCGATGGCGAAGTTGTGGTGAATTTTGCGGACGCTCCACTGGAAGAAGACCAGGCATTTTATGGCGTGTGTGCAGCACAACTGTTTCTCCATATCGTTGGCGACATTAACGATATCGGAGAGGAGACGGTTCCTGCCAAATACAAACTTGCCGTACACAGCGGACAGCAAGTGAGCAGCCTTTATTCCCCTATTACCGGTAGCAGCAATAACCTCAGTGGCAAGACACTGGATCAGGCCCGCATCATCTGCAGAGAATGCCCAGACAATGCCTTGCTGATTAGCGAAAGCAGTTACCAGCACGCGGGCGCCCACTCTCGCGTTGAGGCTGATGAGTTTGGCGAAATCGGTGAGGTCGATGTGATGAAGACTTATCTTGGTCGAGAGCCAATGTCTGATTACAAACTTCTGTTGGAACGGCAGGCCATACAGCTTATCACGCTTTATTCTGACTAGATTCAGCACTGGCGCTCGCCAGTCCTGTCGTTGGCGCTAAAATGGCGCTGAGATATTTCTCCTGAACGGCTATTGTTCAGAATCTCACTGGTAATTCTTCAACACAGGAGTAACCCATGGATCTGAAAATAAACGCCGAACTTATTCGCAATGCTCGAAAACAACGAGCCTGGAGCCAAGAGCATCTCGCTGAAGTGGCGAATCTCGGTCGCAGAACCATTCAGCGCATTGAGCAAAATGGGTCGGCTTCATTTGAATCCGCACAGGCGATTGCATCGGCACTGGAGCTGAATGTGACTCAGCTGATCGTGATTGAAGAGGCTCAGGTCAGTGCTTTACAGTCTAATAACAGACTGCTTCGCAAGATCTACGCAGCGCTCTCTGCCATTGCTATTCTGATGCTTTTAGCACTTGGTCGAGCAGTTACAGCGGATCAAGTACAACTCGAAATTGATGCGATGGTGGATAATGCCCACCAGACGCGAGCCAATATCACCCGAGTGACAGGACAACTGGCCGAGATCGAATTGGCAGGAGGTTATAAAATTACTGTTACGCCAAATATCCATTCATCGGGCGACATACAGTTGGACGTGATTCTGTTGAAACTCGTTGAAGGCGAATTCCAGAAGGTTGGTGGGCCCGTATTGCGAACAGCAGATGGTATCTCAGCGGTCATCAAGTCTGCTCTTGACAATGGCGCGTCATTCGATCTGGAGATAAAACCCAGTCTGCTCTAGCCTGAGCTTCTTTCGAGCACCTCGACTCTGTCTACTTTCTGGAAGCCGCGGGGGTGAGCCCTCACGCCTTCGAAGCGCCAGCTTCGAGTGAGGGCGAACGGTCAGCCAGGGATGGCTGACCTGGGGGTTCGGCAGGTCTCCGGGGTCGCGGCAAGGATGCCATGGAAGCATTGGCTACGTGCTTTGTTGCCCCGCCCCAATGATGCAACCTTGTTAGTCGGCGCCTTTTTCAAGCACCTCGACTCTGTCTACTTTCTGGAAGCCGCGGGGCAACTTGAGACCTCTTCTACCTCGCTCACCGGCATAATGCTCAAGATCAGCCGCCTTGAGGTTGAGATGTCTTTTTCCGGAGTGAACAGAAAGTGTGTCATCGTCGTTAAGCACAGCAATGGCCACCACAAACTCTATGCGTTCTGCCACCCGTGCTGATGGAATTCCTATAATCTTGTTTCCTTTGCCCTTTGCCAACCGGGGCAACTTGTTCAGTGGAAACATGAGAATTCGGCCCTCGTTGGTAATGGATACGATGTATTGCGCGTCATAGTTATCCACCATCACGGAAGGCAGGGTCTTGGAACCTTTGGGTAGTCGCAGGATAGCCTTACCGGATTTGTTCTTGCTGACCAGATCACCCACCTTGGCGACGAAGCCGTAGCCTGCATCGCTTGCCAGCAAGACATCCCTGTCGTCTTCCCCGATCACGACACCTTCAAATGTTGCACCTGAGGGAGGATTAACTTTCCCTGAGACGGGTTCACCCTGGCCTCTGGCAGAGGGAAGCGTATGTGCCGCCAGGGAATAGGCTCGACCGGTAGAATCGAGGAATATCGCCAATTGATTGCTTTTGCCCCTGGCGGCCATCTTGAAGGCATCGCCGGATTTGTACTGTAGCGACCGCGGATCCACATCGTGGCCTTTGGCAGCACGCATCCAACCGCGCTCTGACAGGACGATAGTCACGGGCTCGGTAGAAAGCAGCTCTGTCTCGCTGAAGGCCTTTGCCTCCTCCCTTTCCACGAGCGGAGAGCGGCGTTTGTCCCCGAACTTCTCGGCATCTGCCTTGATTTCGTTCTTGATGAATGTCTTGAGCCGTGCCGCTGACTTGAGCAACTGCTCCAGCGTTTTGCGCTCAGCAGCCAGTTCTTTCTGCTCAGTCTTGATTTTGATTTCTTCGAGCTTGGCTAACTGACGCAATCTCAGTTCGAGTATTGCCTCTGCCTGCCGTTCACTGATCTTGAACTTCTTGATCAGGGCGGGCTTGGGTTTGTCGGCCGTACGGATAATCTTGATGACTTCATCGATATTCAGAAAAGCGATCAGTAAACCATCGAGAATATGCAACCGGTCGAGAATCTTGTCGAGGCGATGCTGTAACCGGCGGCGCACGGTAACGGTTCGGAACTGCAACCATTCCTTCAGCAGGGAAACAATATCCTTCACCTGCGGGCGCTTATTGATGCCAATCATGTTGAAATTGACACGGTAGTTCTTTTCCAGATCCGTGGTAGAAAACAGATGTGACATGACACTGTCGGTGTCTACCCTGTTGGATCGTGGCACAATTACTATGCGGGTCGGATTCTCATGATCAGACTCATCCCGAAGATCAACCACCATCGGTAGTTTCTTCTTCTGCATCTGTGCTGCAATCTGTTCAAGAATCTTTGCACCGGAGACCTGGTAGGGTAGCGCGGTGATCACGATCTCTCCGCTTTCAACAGAATAGATTGCCCTGGCTTTGAGGGTACCGCGCCCGGTTTTGTAGAGCTCGAGAATTTCATCGCTGGGAGTGATGATTTCGGCTTCTGTCGGAAAGTCCGGGCCCTTGATAATTTTATTGATGTCTTTCGCGGTCGCCTTGGGATTGTCCAGCAAATGGATACACGCTTTGGCAACCTCGTTGAGATTGTGCGGCGGAATATCTGTTGCCATACCCACGGCAATACCACTGCCACCGTTTAGCAGTACATTGGGTAAACGTGCCGGCAGGATTTCCGGTTCTTCCAGGGTACCGTCAAAGTTCGGCCGCCAGTCCACCGTACCCTGACCCAATTCGCCTAGCAAGACATCGGCGTAGTTCTGCAGACGGGACTCGGTATAACGCATTGCGGCAAATGACTTGGGGTCATCCTGGGAGCCCCAGTTACCCTGACCGTCTACCAGCGGATAACGGTAGGTAAACGGTTGTGCCATGAGCACCATGGCTTCGTAACAGGCGGAATCACCGTGGGGATGGAACTTACCGATGACATCCCCGATAGTTCGGGCGGACTTCTTGAATTTTGCCGATGCTTTTAGACCCAATTCTGACATCGCATAGACGATGCGACGCTGCACGGGTTTAAGTCCATCTCCGATGCTGGGCAAAGCCCGGTCGTTGATGACGTACATTGAATAGTTCAGGTAGGCTTGTTGGGTATAGGTGCGCAGCGGAATTTGTTCGACGCCGTCATCTGATACTGTGATTTCCTGTTCCATAATACTCTCTGGTATCGCAGGTTTGATCCTGCGATTGGTGAATTCTTTTACTCGGCGATATCCGCCAGATTCCCGCTCTCTTCCAGCCAGGTCTTGCGATCAGCGGAGCGATTCTTCGCCAGCAACATATCCATGATGGCATCGGTACCCTGCTTCTTGCCCGGCGTTTCTTCCAGGGTTAGTTGAACAAGGCGCCGGGTGTCTTTCGCCATAGTGGTTTCCCTGAGCTGCATTGGGTTCATCTCACCCAATCCTTTGAATCGCTGAACATTAATCTTGCCCGCTTTTTTTTCAGTCGCGATGCGATCGAGCACACCTGCTTTTTCCGCTTCATCCAGCGCGTAATAAACATCTTTGCCCACATCGATTCTAAACAGCGGCGGCATGGCAACATACACATGGCCCGCTTCCACTACTGGCCTGAAGTGTTTTACGAACAACGCACACAGCAAGGTTGCGATGTGTAATCCATCGGAATCTGCATCAGCGAGAATACAGATCTTGCCATAGCGCAGGCCGTCGATCTTGGGAGAGCCAGGATCTACACCAAGCGCGATTGCGATATCGTGCACCGCTTGTGAAGCGAGAATTTCACCGGAATCGACTTCCCAGGTGTTCAGGATTTTTCCCCTCAAGGGCATGATTGCCTGAAACTCCCTGTCCCGGGCCTGTTTCGCCGATCCACCCGCGGAATCACCCTCCACGAGAAACAGCTCACCCGCCATCA
Source organism: uncultured Pseudohongiella sp. (assembly GCA_965227635.1). GTDB lineage: Bacteria > Pseudomonadota > Gammaproteobacteria > Pseudomonadales > Pseudohongiellaceae > UBA9145. The sequence continues at coordinate 1,187,540 of OZ245763.1, forward strand.
CATCTTCTGTCGAACAGTCTGCCAGCTTGCCTGGCAGAGCCGGGCCGCTGGTGATCTTCTTGCGGGCAACTTTCTTGCTGGCCTTGAGTCGGGATTGGGCATTGCTGATGCAGAGCTCGGCAATCGCCTCTGCCTCTGCCGTATGCTGATTCAGCCACAGACTAAATGCGTCTTTAACTACACCGGCAACAAACACGGCACATTGTCGTGAGGACAATCGCTCCTTGGTCTGGCCAGAGAATTGGGGGTCCAGCAGTTTGGAAGACAGAACGTAGCTGCATTTCTCCCAGACATCTTCGGCCGTAAGTTTGAGGCCACGGGGCATCAGATTACGAAACTCACAGAATTCCCGCAGCGCATCCAGCAACCCGGTACGCAAACCACTCACGTGGGTACCGCCCTGCGCCGTGGGTATCAGGTTGACATAGGATTCGCCCGTGACCTCGCCACCTTCCGGCAGCCATTGAATTGCCCAGTCTACTGCTTCATCGTTTCCCTGCACCGAACCGGTAAACGGTTCCTCTGGCAGAGTTTCAAAGCCAGCGGTAGCCTGGGTGAGGTAATCTACCAGGCCGTCCTCATAGCACCAGACTTCGCTTTGAGCCTTGGACTTGGCCACGGTATTGTCGATGAATTCGACTTTGAGGCCAGAGCACAACACGGCCTTGGCCCGCAACACGTGCTTGAGTCTGGGAATGGAAATCTTTACCGAATCGAAGTATTTCTCGTCCGGGAGGAAAGTCACCGTGGTGCCGGTATTGCGTTGTCCAACCTTGCCCACTACTTTCAGTTCAGACGCCTTGTTCCCATTCCTGAATTTCATGGCGTAGACTTTGCCGTCACGCTTCACGTTGACTTCAAGCGTCTTGGACAGGGCATTTACAACAGAAACACCCACACCATGCAGACCGCCAGAGTACTGGTAGTTCTTGTTGGAAAATTTACCACCGGCATGCAGCCGGGTAAGAATCAGCTCAACACCGCTTACTTTCTCACCCTTGTGTTTGTCCACGGGCATACCGCGTCCGTCATCACTGACTTCCACAGATCCGTCTTTGTTAAGGGTAAGCGTTAAGGTCCGGGCATGGCCGGCCAGTGCTTCGTCAACACTGTTGTCTATGACTTCCTGAACGAGGTGATTGGGGCGCGTTGTATCGGTATACATCCCCGGCCGTTTGCGGACAGGGTCGAGGCCGGTCAATACTTCAATTGCGTCGGCGTTATAGGTATTGGTCATCTAAATTCAGTGCGAAATACGTGTATTTTTTAGGCAGTAGTGGATATTAAGTTATCGCGCGCGAGTCTCAATTCTTGATAGCAGAAAGTCAAAGATTATGGGGAGCTCAGCGTCATAATTCTGGTAACTATGATCGCCTCCCTCGTGGATCACAAGACGTGCGTCGGCAAATTTTTCTGCCGCCAGCCTATAGTCCAATACCTCATCTTCGGTTTGCAATAGCACCATGAAATTTGCTGGATTTCGAATCGGCGTACAGTCCAGCGCTCTTAGTTCGCTTATGTGCTCCCGGGTGACCACGTGCACGTGGTCGCTGTAGAAATTTTTGTGCTCTCCAATGTAGTCATCCCACAAGTCGAATGGTTTTACGGCAGGATTAATGAGAACAGCCGGGATAGCAAACTTCTCTGACAGGCAGGTCGCATAATAACCTCCCAGGGAGCTGCCGATAACACCCAGCGAAGAGCGTGGCAGTTCCTCAAGGATTTCCTCAAGCTCCGCCATTGTCTGGCGCGGTCCATTCAACATGGAGGGAACGGTAATGCGACCTTGCATCCCACGCTGCTTGCAGAAAGCCACGGTTTGTTGCGCTTTGGTCGATTGAGGGGCGCTGAGAAAGCCGTGCAGGTAGAGAATGTGGAGTTCAGTATCCACCGCTAGTGTAATCTACTTCGAATAGTTCACCTTCGACGCGGTAGACCTGGGTTTCAATGCGGCCATCTTCATGTAACTGCAGTGTTCTGTAGCCCGGATTTATCGGATCAAGCGCAAAATTGACCACATTGGGTTTGAATTGAATACAGGTAGAGGGTGTACAGAGGCAGCGGATGCCATTGTGTTCGAAATCCAGTTCCTGATGAACATGTCCGTAGACTACACATCTTAGCTTTTGACTCTTTTTCAGAATCGCCCAAAACCTGTCCTTGTTGTGCAGGCCGATGTCTTTCATCCAACCTGCGTTGCCCTTGACTGGATTGTGATGGAGGCACACGAGGCAATGATCTACTGATTCATCCTCTTCCGTGGCAATGAGACTGCTCTCGAGAAAATCCAGTTCACTGGATGCCAGATGACCGTGCACCTGTCCTTCGATGCTGGTATCAAGCATGAATATATTCCAGTTGTTGATCTGAATTGCTTTTTCGCTTGCGCCGCTGCCGTTGGCCACTTCGGCCATAACTCTGGCGCTATCATGGTTGCCCGGTATCCAGCGAAACGGTGCGTTGAGGGATTTAATCTTTTCCTGAAAGTGCTCATAGGCACTTACCGATGCATCCTGGGTTATGTCACCTGTAGCAAGAATCAGGTCAATCGAGTCTTCATGCTCAAGCACGACGTCCAGAACATGCGCGAAGCTGTCATGCGTGTTCATCTTCAATAGAGTGCCGTCCGCATCCCCATACAAATGAGTGTCGGTTATTTGAACCAGCTGAATTGGATTGTTTGTCTTCAGCGAAGCCATAGCTACCGCGCTGCACTCTAAATATTATTAATTAGTTCTGGCGCCTTCATGCTTCTACCAACCTTCAGGCAATGGCTTAGCCATTCACCCAAAAACTGATTGACCTGCATTTTTTCGTCAGCGTGGTACATCTTCGGATTGGGTTGGGAATATCGAGGTTCCAGATTTCGGTGGCCTTGATAAGAAACGACTTCTGCAGTACTGGCGTCGTGGTAAACCCGAACCAACATTGATGGGTTGGTCATCCATTTCTTAAAGACAGGCTTTTGGATTATTTCCAGGGTAGTGGTGTATTTAAAAGCTTCGAGGATCTTGATCGCTACGGTTACTTTTTCATTTTCACCATCAAGGTCGGCAATAGAGAATTCCCTGCTGACCCCTTCCAGTAGTTTTTCAGGCTCTTCACTGGGGGTATCGACCTGCTGAATCGCTTGCAGCGGGGCATGGTCCTCGAAAGAGCGGTCAAGATAGGCTGCGAGTTGTGGTAGTAATTTGAGCAGGCGAATGTAGTTTGCATCACAAACCGCCATCTGCTTGATCAAATCTATGCTGTAATTCGCCTTCGCCATACTTTCTGTCAATACTCGTTGCTATCTACTTACGTGTTTCCCGCAGGAAACGGCCTGTCTGTGCTCACAAACCAGGTCAAACTCCAGCAGCAAGTACTCTCTGAAGTGAAAAACAGACCAATTTTCAGCCCAGTTCCTCATTATAGTCGGCTGATCCGGATTTATGCTGCAATTCTTGATTACAAAAGCCGGGGGGAATGTGTGCTAGGTCCTTAAAACTTAAGGTAATTGTAACCATTTGGCGGGGTTTTGCGAGTCTGGCGGCCAAAGAATTTCAATTGGCCGACCCCCCCAGTGAGTGGATTTAGCCTACTGCCAGCGCTCCACCAGCATTTGCTTGTTCATGGCGAACCACTGTAGTGCAATCATGGACATGGCATTGTTGAAAGCCCCGGAATCTATGGCCGCCAGGGCATCTTCCGCGGCCATCGCCAGTACTTCGATATCTTCATGCTCGTGATCGAGGCCGTGAAATCCCCCGGCCTGTGTGGCGTCAACTTTGGCACAGAATAGCGAAACTTTCTCACTGCTGGCACCTGGGCTGTTGTAATAGTCACAAATTCGCAGGAGATCTTCCGCAAATAGCCCGGTTTCCTCCTTTATTTCACGCATTACAACTTCTTCCAGCGATTCATCTGTATCCACCAGCCCGGCTACCAGTTCCAATGGCCACGGTGACGTTTCCTCGTCCAGCATGCCAATTCGGAACTGACGGACCATCACCAGTTCATCACGCTCAGGGTCGAAAAGCAGCACTCCGATGGCAGGCGTCTTGACCAGCAACTCGCGCTGGATCGTTTCACTCCACCCACCTTCATAGAGGCGGTGCTGCAAATGAAAAGTGTCGATCTGTAAAAAGGCTTTATAGCGTGTTTCTCGCGCAATGACTTTGACATCGGCGGCCTTGAATCTGGGATCGATATCAGTCACGGGGCTGATTCCGGTGTTCTTCGGCGAGGTTACCTAGCAATTCAGAGATACCTTCACGAATCTGCTCACACACCGTCAGGAAGACTGCATCGATTTCGGATTGGCTACCTGTCGCTCCAGCTGGATCTTCGAAGGGTAAGTGCAATTTCCTGGTTCCTGGCGGCAACAGTGGGCAATTTGAATCGGCGTGTGAACAGACGCTCACCACGAGGTCAGTTTCTGCCAGCATCACATCGGTCAATATGTCAGATGTCTGGGCGCTGATATCAACACCCAATACGGCCATGGTAGATACTGCATTCGGATTCAGGCCGTGGGCCTCCAGTCCGGCAGAGCTGACTTGGAGATCAAGCTCCGGCACCAGCTCTGTGGCGAGTGCGCGCGCCCAGCCCTCAGCCATTTGGGAACGACAGGAATTGCCAGTGCAGAGAAATAAAATATGCATCGTAAAACCTTTGAGGACTCTCTGATGACCCTGGAGACCGGGGGCGTGCGCTGCTGCCTAGCTGCGACTGGTTACTTCCAATAAGTGGTAGCCGAACTGGGTCTTGACTGGACCCTGCAAGGTATTCACATCGGCGCTGAATACGACTTCGTCGAATTCCTTCACCATCATTCCGGGACCGAATTGGCCGAGATCCCCACCCTGGGCTTTGGAGGGGCAACTCGAATATTCCCGGGCGATCTCAGCGAAATCTTCACCCGCTTCAATACGTTCTTTCAGTTGTATGCATTGTTCTTCGGTATCAACCAGTATGTGTCTGGCGCTGGCAGTAGACATAATCATGCTCCTTGTTTTTCAATTGCGGCATTATGCCTCATTGCCCGCTGGAGAGCATCGCTCAATAGCTAGAGACCCCACCTAATTTGACCTGTCGTGCATGAAATCGGCAGAGCGACTATAATCTTGTCCCCTCTGACTGTTGCTGTCACAGACCTGCAACAGTTTCGCAAGTTTCCGCATAAAGTTGTCTAACAGGATTCCTGTCTATGTCTTTGCCCGAACCATCCCCAAGAAAGCATCTCCATACTCGCGCGATTGAATACAAGGGATTTGAACGCGAAGATGGCTTGTGGGACATCGAAGCCCACATGACTGACGTGAAGACCTATGAATTCACCAATAATTGGCGTGGTACTGTCGAAGTCGGCGAGCCTCTCCACGAGATGCTTTTGCGCTTGACCATTGATGACAATTTCGAAATTCGCGATGTTGAGGCGGCCACAGAAAACAGCCCTTTCAAAATGTGTCCAGACATCGCTCCCAACTACAAGAGCCTTATCGGCATCTCCATGGGCCCCGGATGGCGCAAAGCGATTCGAACGAAAGTGGGAGGCACCGAAGGTTGTACGCACTTGACTGAATTGCTGTTTCCCATGGCCACAGTCGCCATGCAAACCATCTGGCCTGTGAAAGCCCAGCGCCGCAAGAAACCGGTTGAGGAACAGAATAGCAGCCGGCGCCCTCCGATACTCGATACCTGTCATGCCTGGGCATCAGATTCACCGGTCGTACGTGATAACGCGCCAAAGTTTTATACAGGAACAGACCCGGTAGAAGACAGCTAGCAGCAGCTCGCTGTTGAATGAATTTCCCAGGAATTACCTGGCGGGCTATTTATAGAACAACGGAACCACCACCGTAACCGTCACTCCTTCCCTGTCTTGCCGATTCTCCGCACGAATATGACCTCCATGGAAATCCGTGATGATGCGTGCGATGTGCAGACCCATGCCCAGGTGGGGTTGCTTTTGTTTCTCCTGGGGCCGGACCGAAATCATGGAATCAAACAAACGGTCCTTCATCTCTTGCGGGAGAAACGGTCCGGCATTGGTAACCTTGATTACGGCGTGATCCCGCAAGGCTCGGCAATAGACTGTGATGGGTTGATTGGGATAGGAAAACTCCACTGCATTAGCGATCAGTTTATCCAATAGTTGCGCGATATATTCGGGCACACCATTGATTTCGACACTGTAATTCGGCAGGTCAGTCTCAAACTGTGATTCCGGATAGGCGAGTTTGTATCCCTCCACGCAACCATTGAGCACTTTTGTGAGGTCGATCTTTTCTTTCTCAGATGTCTGCAACATTTGCTCAAGACGTGTCGCTTCGCTCATGTTGGTGAGAATCAGGTTGAGTCGGTTGATTCCCTCTTCTGCCCGTTCAATATAGACAGCGGATTCCGAGTCGGTCTTGTTAAGCCCCAGGTTTTCAATCGACGATCGCACCACGGTAACCGGCGTGCGCAGCTCATGGGACAACCGGGATGACATGTTCTCAAGATAGTTGGTGTACTGGGTAAGTCTTTCCACGATACTGGAAAAACTGCGTGAAAGGTCACCGATCTCATCTGAATTGCGTGAAGCCTCAATCGTATTCTGTATACGCCCGCTGTCGTCAATAATCCCTTCAGCCTGGTTCCTGAGGACACGAATGCGCGAGGATATTCTCGAGGCAAAAAAGAACAGCCCGAAGACCACCAGCAGCATAACCGCCAGCAAGGTATTAAATAGTTGCTCAAGGGCCTCGTTACGGAATGTACGCAAGCCATTCATGTTCTGGTCAACTACCACCGCTCCCATCACCTCGCTGTTGGCAACGATAGGATGCGCTGCTTCCAGCAGCCGGGTTTCGGTATCCGCCAGAGTACGAAACTGGGTCATGGGTGAGCCGCCCAATGCCGCAGTAATATGCGCCCCCTCGCGACTTACTTCCGAATAGAGATCATCGATGAAGTCATTGCTGGGCTTGGTAAGGATTCGATAATAAAGCGGATTGAGCACCTTCTCCCGAACATAAAGCCAGTATTTATTCACCGGTTCTGTGGTGGGGCCGGGGGTCATAGGCAGCCCGGTCGCTGATTGAATATCTCCCACGGTCAGGAGCACACGCCCGGTACGATCAACGACCTGGATACGCGAATTGTTGTGGCCCATGCCCGCCACGATACGGTCAATTTCCGGAGTCGGCAGGGTGAGCGCACTGAGCAACTCTGCGTCATCCACGCGGTAGGTCGCGATAGCCGTATTGACTTCCCTGCCCACAGGATCGTCGACATCGAATACCGCGAAACCAAGCCGCTCTCCCAACATTTCCATTGGAATGCGGAGTTCCACCACGTAACCGTAATTGGTGTCATACCACTGGCCAATGATACGTTCTTCGTAGGTGGGCTCGGTGTAATCAGCCCGCACCCGAAACGGATAAATCGGCTCTGCCTTGTAGGGTGCGATGACATAGCGATTGATGTCGTTGCCTTCTTTGGAAAGCATGGTCACCTGCAGGAAATCGCTACGGTGAACTGTGAGTGCATCCGGGTCACGGTAAACCACGTGATCATCGGCTACCTTAAAATAGGCATACAGATAGCCATTGTATTCACCCAACATGCTGTCAAAAGCCAGTGTGTCGTGGTTGCCAGGTCTGGGCGAAGGATTCAGGGACGTCCCCAGCGAATAACTGCTGTCGTAACCCACTTCATACTGCTGATATTCACCCCAATCATTGAGTGATGAGTCGACCAGCGACAGCGGCGAGAAAATCGGATAAACGTAGAGATCACCGCGTCTTGCTGTGGGGCCGTAACTACCCTCGTTAAACAATTCCGGACGTTCGTTCAGTGCTGTCGCCAGGGCCTGGGCAGTTCCCAATACCGTTTGTTCCTGACCGCGGCGCAGGTAGTCCTCCATTTCCAGGATATACTGGTATCCAAGCCAGGGCACCACCAACAGAAAGCTGGAAAGAAAAACCAGCTTGGAGCGGATGCCGAATGGATTTTTGAGTGCCAGGCTCATGGAAAATTACGCGTTCAGTTTTGACTATCGTGAGTTTTTCCCGTTCCTGCTTCCGGGACGCGGAAACGGGACTGGATTGCTCAATCCTTATTGACTGTCCTAATTGACTGTCCTGGTTGACCGTCCTGGTTGACCGTCCTAGTTAACAACAGGCGCTTCCACATTCCAGCGATAGCCCATGCCATACACTGTTTCGATGCAATCAAACTCTTCGTCTACCTGCATAAACTTTTTACGAATACGTTTGATGTGTGAAGTGATTGTGCTGCCATCAACGAAGATCTTTGATTCCTGCATCAACACCTGTCGGCTTTTTACATGACCCGGGTACTTGGCAAGTGCATGCACCATCCAGAATTCGGTGACCGTCAAAGGCACAGCCTGTTCATCCCACTGTACTGTAAGCCGGCCAATATCCAGCGACAGTTTACCTCGCTGCAGCAAATTCTCGGGCGACGGCGGTTGATCGATCACATCCAGGCGCCTGAACAGGGCAGCGATACGCGCGGTGAGGTGAGGCAGGCTGATGTCTTTGGTCAGATAATCATCGGCGCCCATGCGTAGTCCGCTGACGGTATCAAAATCATTGTCACGGGCCGTGAGAAAGATTATCGGCAGCGTATCGGACAGGGAGCGCAACGACTGACAGAGTGTGAAGCCACCATCAATTTCATTTTCCAGGCCAATATCAATAATCGCCAGATTGGGAAGCCGGATATCGAACGCTGACATTGCGTCCTGCCGATTTGCATAGGTCTGCACCTCGTACCCCTGCTTGCGCAGCACATCGGCATAATTCTCCCGAATGGCTGCTTCATCTTCCACTATCGCTATGCGTCTGCTCATTCCTGCTAATTCTCTACTTGCTAGATGCTGGCTAATTCCAGCCCGGCCACTGAACCCTGGATCGCGGTAATCGAGATCACCGCGGTTTTGGACTTTTCATTCGGTATCAGTAAGTTACGCGAACTATACCTTATTTGTCGGGTGAAACAGAGATTTGGTTCTATTCCCCGGTTCATTGCCATGATTCTGCCATATTTAATCAGTGCATGGCCCCAATGCCTCCCCCCAGCAGCAATAAAGCTCGTGTTTAATAACCATCACACCAGCAGGCTCGCCTCGCGAGCCTGCCAAGGACCAAACCGGCTCCACCCTGGATGACCGGCGTAACAAGGATAAAGCGCCTGACACGACACCAGCGGAAACCTTTCCCTGGAATTTTTTAACACAGATTGAACACCCAACATTACGGGCAACACGCAAGCAAGGATTTCCCAACATGATCAAACATTTCAGCATTCGCTCCACTGCGCTGGCCACAGCACTTGTATTGTCGACATCTGCGGCCGCCGATGTGCGTCCTGCACACTACGAAGATTCGGATATTAGCCAGGAAGAAACAGCCGGCTTTATCAGTGGTGCCGCAATCGGTGCTGCGGCCGGAGGTCCTCCAGGCGCAATCATTGGTGCCGCCATTGGGGCTTTTCTCGGTGATGGCTGGGTGACCCGAAAAGACTATTCCGAGATGCAGCAGGAATGGGTCGCCATGCAGAACCAATCCGAGAGCCTGCGACGTGAAGCGGCTGCGGCAAGCCGGGAACGACAACTTGCCCTGGAAGAGCTGGAGCAGCTCAAGCGTGCACCGCAGGTTCTACCCGCATTTCTCGACAACGGCGGTGACAACACGCTGTTCGACAATACAGCGATTTCTGTACATTTCCGCTCCGGGTCCAGTGTGGTAGAGGATCATTACCAGGAGCAATTGGAAAGTCTGGTAAATCTCGCAAAGCAGTTACCTACCAGCGCGTTGGAGATAACTGGCTATGCAGACCGTAATGGAGATGCCACGCGCAATCTTGCCCTGTCCCAGGAACGATCAAACTCGGTGAAGGCGTTTATCAGTCGCCTGGGCGTGGAGAACTCGGAAATAACCACCGTGGCCTACGGTGAAACCAAGCCGCTGCATTCCAGCCAGAGTTTTGAAACAGATTTCTTTGATCGCAGGGTCATCGTGCGGCTGGTAGACACCAGCAAGCAAATGCTGACCCAGGGTCAGTAAATACCAGTGTCTAATTTAGGCGGAGATCATCAATGAAAGACGTGAGACTTGTAATCGGTAACAAGAATTACTCTTCCTGGTCTATGTGCCCATGGTTGCTTCTAAAGATGTTCGATATCGACTTCGAAGAGATTCAGATTGCACTGTACCAGGACAACACCGCAGAGAAGCTTGGTCCTTATTCACCGTCATTGAAAGTGCCAGTTCTGCTACACAAGGAAGTGACGGTATGGGATTCACTTTCGATCTGCGAGTACATCAATGAAGAATTCCTGGGTGGTAGCGGTTGGCCGGCCAATCCCAAGCGAAAATCGGCGGCGCGCTCGGTGAGCGCCGAAATTCACTCAGAGTTTCCCAGTCTGAAAAAGGACTGGCCCATGAACTGCAAGGCTTCCTATCGCCTGATTCCGTCGGAGGCTCTGGCCGATGAAATCGCCCGAATAGATGCGATCTGGAGTTGTACACGCAGGCGCTATGGGGAGAATGGCAACTACATGTTCGGTCGCTTCTCAATTGCTGATTGCCTGTTCGCACCAGTGGCCGTTTCCTTTGAAGCCTATGGTGCCGAAATCAGCAAGGAAGCCAATACCTATCTGCAGACTCTCCTGGACAATCCATTTGTGCAGAAATGGATAACTCTCGGCCGAAGAGAGAAGGAACCCCTTTCAATCGCCTATGCCAGTACCGCCTGACCCACAGGGCGCGTCGGCACCAAGGGCTCTGCGGAGCCCTTTTTTGGGTCTGTCTTTCACGCTGTTTTCCTGATCCTGCCCGTCATCCTGTCTCCGCCAATCTTTCATCGAGGGTTCAATAAAGTCTCGCACCATGACGATACTGTATAAAACAAACAATAATGGTGCCCCACGTGTCAGCCTGCGAAGTAATCAAGTTCTGGTTTGAGGAAATCGAACCCAAGCAACGATTCAAGAAAGACCTGGAATTCGATCAGCTAATCAGGGATCGATTCGGCAACCTCCATACTCAGGCCAACAAGGGTCTCCTATATACCTGGCGTGAGCATCCGCTGGATGCCCTGGCCGAGATCATTGTCCTGGATCAGTTTTCCCGCAATATGTACCGCGACACTCCCGCGGCGTTTGCGTCAGACACACTGGCATTGGTGTTGGCGCAGGAAGCCGTGCGCAGAAAGCTTGATACTGAATTGAATGCCTCGCAAAAAGCGTTTCTCTATATGCCATTCATGCACAGTGAATCAGCAGAGATACACGAGATAGCACTCTATCTTTTTGCCCAGGAAGGACTGGAAGACAATTATAACTTCGAGTTAAGGCACAAGGAGATTATCGATCGCTTCGGCCGCTATCCCCATCGCAATGCGATATTGGGGCGCGAGTCTACTGCCGAAGAAATCGACTTTCTGGCTCAACCCGGCTCCGCATTCTAGGGAACCGGGCTGGCACAGGATTCAGCTTTATCGCTGAGGCAATACGTCCCGCAGTTTTTCTGCCATTTCCAGAATGGCCGCTTCAGTCGTATCCCAATCCATACAGGCATCGGTAACTGACACACCGTATTTGAGCTCAGACAAGTCTGCAGGAATTGACTGATTGCCATGATTGATGTGGCTTTCCAGCATGACACCGATAATGGACTTGTTGCCTTCAAGAATCTGGTGCGTCACATCCTTGAGCACCAATGGCTGCACATTTGGATCCTTGCTGGAATTCGCGTGGCTGCAGTCGATCATAATGTTCTTGCTGACCCCACCTTTCTCCAAGGCTTCTTCGCATTGAGCAACATGCACCGTGTCATAGTTCGGCCCATTACTGCCACCACGAAGCACTACATGGGCGTAGGGATTGCCCTTGGTTGTAACAACCGATACCTGCCCGTCACCACTGATACCGAGGAAGCGATGGGGGCTGGAAACTGATTGCATGGCATTGATTGCGACCATGAGACCACCGTCAGTTCCGTTCTTGAAACCCACAGGCGAAGAGAGCCCCGATGACATTTCCCGGTGTGTCTGGGATTCAGTTGTTCGTGCACCGATCGCAGACCAGGCAATAAGATCCTGCATATATTGCGGAGAAATGGGGTCTAGCGCCTCCGTGGAGGTTGGCAGGCCCAGCTCGGAAATATCCAGCAATAGCTTGCGTCCGATACGTAAACCATCTTCGATCTTGAAAGAGTCATCCAGATACGGGTCGTTAATCAGGCCCTTCCAGCCAATAGAGGTACGTGGCTTCTCAAAGTAAACCCGCATCACGATATACAGAGTATCCTCAACCTTGGCTGCCAGTTCCTTGAGGCGAGCGGCATAATCCAGGGCCGCATCTACATCGTGGATAGAGCAGGGACCAACCACAATAAACAGGCGCGGGTCCTTTCGGTCCAGAATTGAGAAAATGGTCTCCCGGGCCTTCTGCACGGTGGCTTCAGCCATACCTTGCAAAGGTAGCTCTTGCTTGAGCTGTTCAGGAGTGATCAGGGGTTCATTTGACGCTATATTAAGATTGTCAGTTATGGCTGACATGGGTATACCTTTTGTCTTCTCTGCTGGTTGCTAGTGATATCGGAGTTGCTCCCAGTCAACAGTGCAGTGAGCGCATTCCATTGGGCTCCGGAGCCCTGCATTGGTTACTCCTAGGGAGCCTCTGAAAAGGGGCGGCAATAATACCAGAATGCTTTTTAGAAACACATCGCGAATATAAGGAAAACGGACGCATCATATGGAAATCACCAGTAATTTCGATGGCGGCAACATTGAAGTCGTCGCCGCCTCTGACCCGGCTGATATTCAGCTCAAGATACGGCTGGACGCCCAATCTGATTTTTACCAATGGTTCTATTTCAGGCTGACTGGAGCGAAAGGCGAGGAATGCTGTTTCAAAATCCTGAATGCAGCAGGAGCCGCCTATCCAAACGGATTCAGAAACTATCGCGTCTGTTACTCTTACAACCGGGAGCAATGGCTGCGCCATGACACCGAACTTGAAGGTGACATCCTGCAGTTCAGGTTCACACCGTCTCAGGATGCTGTCTATTTCGCCTATTTCGCACCCTATCCAATTGCACGCCACGAGAAGCTGGTGGCCAGGGCACAGTCCGCTGATCACTGCTCACTGCAACTCTTGGGTAAGACGCTGGATGGGCAAGATTTCGATAAGCTCTGTTTCAGCGAACCCTCTCCTGGTTCGAGGCCTGGCAAGAAACAATGCTGGATGATTGCGCGGCAGCATCCGGGCGAGACCATGGCCGAATGGTGGATGGAAGGTTGTATCAACCAATTGCTCGATACCAGCAACGAACTCACCCGCGCGCTACTGGAGCAATGCGATATCCACCTGGTTCCCAATATGAATCCCGACGGCAGTAGCCGTGGTCATCTGCGCACCAACGCAGCAGGCAGGAACCTGAACAGGGAGTGGGCCGAACCATCCATGGAATATTCACCGGAAGTGTTTCTGGTGAAAGAAGCAATGAAGGAAACCGGCGTCGATTTCTTGCTGGATGTCCATGGCGACGAGTCGCTTCCCTATTGCTTTATCGCTGGAACCGAAGGACTCAGTAATTGGGATGCAGCAGAACAGGCCAAACTGGATTTCTACCGCAATGTGCTTGCCGAGCTGAACCCCGATTTTCAAACCGAGGAAGGTTATCCTGCAAAGCAACCCGGCCAGGCGAACCTCACCATGAGTACGGCACAGACTGCGTCGAATCACGGATGTCTTGCGATGACCCTGGAGATGCCTTTCAAGGATACAACCGCGACGCCAGATTCGCAGTACGGATGGTCACCACAACGCTCCGGGCAACTGGCTGTGTCGTGCCTGCAAGCGCTCGCTGCGTATCTGGAAAGTGGCTTGATGGAAAAAACTGATCGCAGGAACGGAGCGTGAAACTCCACACAACGTACAGACTGTAAACAACGACCTCAGGCGCAGGACATTCCTGCGCCATCGGTCTGTCATCGCTGACTCATCTGCAACACATATAGCCTTTACACCTTGTGGTACAGCTTGCGTCCCTGTTCATTGTATTGCTCCGCCATTTCTTCCATTCCGCTCTGCCGCGCCTGCTCCACATCACCTGCAGTCCTGGACGCCGCGTAGTCGCGAACTTCCTGAGAGATTTTCATAGAACAGAATTTCGGCCCGCACATGGAGCAGAAATGCGCCACCTTGCCGGATTGCTTCGGCAGTGTTTCATCATGGAAAGCACGGGCGGTGGTTGGATCCAACCCCAGATTAAACTGGTCTTCCCAGCGGAATTCGAACCGCGCTTTGGACAAGGCATTGTCCCTGAGCTGAGCGGCCGGATGCCCTTTGGCGAGGTCCGCAGCATGAGCTGCAATCTTGTAGGCCATCAATCCATCTTTCACATCTTGTTTGTTCGGCAAGCCCAGATGCTCTTTCGGAGTGACATAGCAAAGCATGGCGCAACCATACCAGCCAATCATAGCGGCACCGATGCCAGAAGTTATATGATCATAGCCCGGCGCGATATCGGTGGTTAATGGTCCCAGTGTGTAGAAAGGTGCCTCGTCGCACACTTCGAGTTGCTTCTCCATATTTTCCTTGATCATGTGCATAGGCACATGGCCAGGGCCTTCTATCATGGTCTGTACATCATGACGCCAGGCAATTTTGGTGAGTTCGCCCAGGGTTTCCAGTTCACCAAACTGGGCAGCGTCGTTGGCATCGGCAATCGAGCCTGGACGTAAGCCATCGCCGAGAGAGAAAGACACATCGTAGGCCTTCATGATCTCGCAGATATCTTCAAAATGGGTATAGAGAAAATTTTCCCGGTGATGGGCCAGACACCATTTGGCCATGATCGAACCACCCCGGGATACGATGCCGGTAACCCGTTTCGCGGTAAGGGGAACATAGCGCAGCAACACTCCGGCGTGGATCGTAAAATAGTCCACGCCTTGCTCAGCCTGTTCGATTAGCGTGTCCCGAAAAATTTCCCAATTCAGGTCTTCCGCAACCCCATCCACTTTTTCCAGTGCCTGGTAAATGGGCACTGTGCCTATTGGTACCATGGAGTTGCGAATAATCCATTCCCGGGTTTCATGGATATTCTTGCCCGTGGATAGATCCATTACCGTATCGGCGCCCCACAGGGCCGACCAGGTGAGTTTTTCCACTTCCTCTTCAATAGAAGAAGTCACAGCGGAGTTACCGATATTGGCATTTACTTTCACCAGAAAATTGCGACCAATGATCATGGGTTCAATTTCCGGGTGGTTGATATTGGCCGGAATGATGGCTCTGCCTCTCGCCACCTCATCGCGCACAAATTCCGGCGTAATTTCCTGGGGAATTGCGGCATTGAAGTCCATGCCCGGGTGTTGGTCCAGGGGCTGATTCTCGCGCTGCAGTTGTGCCCTCGCGAGATTTTCACGAATCGCGATAAATTCCATTTCGGGAGTGACAATACCCTGTCGGGCGTAGTGCAGTTGCGTGACATTGTTGCCCGGCTTCGCGCGACGTGGCGCACGCACATGCTCGAAACGCAGGTGTGACGTGCTGGCATCCTGCTGTCGCGCCTGGCCAAAGACGGAGCTCGCCTTTTCCAGTTGCTCCGTATCGCCCCGCTCCTCTATCCAACCCTGCCGAAGCAAAGGCAGGCCTTTGCGAAGGTCGATGGTGGCCTCCCCGTCGGCGTAGATACCGGAAGAGTCATAGACTCGCAGGGGAGGATTCTCCTCCAGGCCTTGCTCGGTAACCGTTGCGGTGAGTGTTATTTCCCGCATGGGAACCCTGATATCGGGCCGACTGCCCTCAATATAGACCTTGCGGGAGCTGGGATAGTGCTGGGAAGCGCTGGTGTCCAGTTGGCTGATTTTGTCGGAAAGATGTTCGGGTTTTGCGTTCATTCAAGATTCCTGTACTAGTATTCCCGTACTGAGGATGGCAGCGGAGTCAGGCACTCTAGGGGAAGGCGGGCTGTAACACGGCTAAATCGGAAAACTACTGCATCCTGGCCCGTTACCGACATTATGCCCGAACGCCGGACATTGTGTAACGGCCTTGCTTGCAAAGCCTGTAACCACTTGGGCTCTGGTCACGTCTAATCGTTTGAACCCAGCAGAAATGGAATTGAACCGAAGGCAAATTGTCACTTTTGGTTACACTGTGTAGAATGCCCGATTTCTCCGCACCACCGTCTAGGGAAACTCTGTTTCACTACAATCCGCTGTCATTTCAACCGCATCGAAGGGTCTTCGGACTCTCTGACATCAAGGTTATGAATTATGGGAAGTCTTAGGAAATTATTGGGAATCGTCCTGGCCAGCAGCCTGTGCAGCAGTCCAGTCTATAGTCAGGACTTGCTGTCTATCCTGCAACTCGCACTAGACAACGACCCTGTGCTCAAACAGGCAGAAGCCAACTATCGCGCGAATCGCGAGAGTATGGTGCAGAGTCGCTCATCGCTGCTGCCCTCTCTCGGAGTTGGTGGCTCCACTTCACGAGTGACCAGTGGCCCAGCATCTGATGTCTTCCGTGAATTTGTAGATCCAGACACTGGCGTCGTAAGTCAGGTTTTGGTTCAGCCGGAACACAGCTATGCCAATGGCCTGAACAACCACGGCTGGGGTATCAACCTGAACCAGAGCATCTTCAATCTGGCCAACTGGTACAGCTTCCAAAGTGCTCGCGCCAACGATCGCGCTTCAGCGGTAAACCTGGCTGCCCAGGAGCAGGACCTGATCATGCGGGTGGCCACGGCCTATTTCGACGTGCTGCGGGCACAGGAATTGCTGGAGACCAATATTCAGGAAGAAGAAGCCGCTCTGCGCTCGCTGGACCAGACTCGGCAGCGAGAGGAAGTTGGCCTCGTTGCGATCACAGACGTGTTTGACAGCCAGGCCGCCTATGACCTGGCCCGCAACACCACCATTCTGCAACGCGATTTCCTGCAATCACGTTTCGAGGCTCTCGAGGCAATCACGGGACAACCCCACAGCGATATCGATGAACTCAATGAGAACTTCCCGATCGTCGAAGTCGATGGCAGCCTCAAGGAATGGGAAGATCAGGCAGAGGATAACAGCCTGGCCATCGCATCCGCAGAATATACCCTGGATGCCTCCCGCAAAGCGCTGCGCGCTCGTAAATCTGACCACCTTCCCACTGTGGATTTTGCCGGCCAATATGGCCATAACGTGACAGCGCCTATCGTCAGTCAGGGTATCCAGATCGGAGGTGGTGCATTCGATCGCACGTCACTGGCTCTTAGCGTATCCATTCCTCTCTATTCGGGCGGTGCCGTTAGCTCCAGAAGACGGCAAGCAGAATACAATGTTATCGCTGCCCAGGAATCGCTGGAGCTTACCAAGCGCCAGTTGACCCAGAATATTCGCAATGCGTACCGTCGGGTAAACACCGATGTATTGGTAATTGCTCAGCGTCAGCAATCTATCACTTCAGCCCAAAGTGCCATGGATGCCACCGAACTTGGTGCTGAGGTTGGAACAAGAAATATTGTTGAAGTCTTGTTGGCAAGACAGAACCTGTACCGAGCACTGCGCCAGTATGCCGATGCCCGATATGATTATGTATTGGATACGCTGGTGCTTAAGCAGGTCGCAGGAATCCTCACTCCACAGGATGTGATCGAGCTAAACCGCTGGTTGCAAGCTGACGGTTAATTCAGCTCTCCGAATCGAGCAAAAAAGCCACTACTTGTAGTGGCTTTTTTTTTTTGGAATTTTCTCTGGAAGAACATTTGCGCTGTTTACACGGCCATGTAATTTAGTGCCTTCGAGCGCGGCCGCGGAGAGGCGAGGTTCCCTCCCCGCCGGCCCGGCGCCCGTCCCGGGTTCCTTCACTACAGAAAAAGCCCATGCGGTCTTTTTCTTTCGTTCAGCGCCAGCCTTGACTGGCGGGGAGGGAACCTCGCCTCTCCACACCCGCTTGAGCAGTGACAACCGATAGATTAAAGCGCTCTTCGTTGTTCTTCACTTTCAATCGAAGAGCAGCATTAAAGCCAGCAATTAACGCAACACCCACCAGCGCTCAGAGTGTCGGGCAGGAGGGGCTTGTCGCCAACGTTGAAGCGACAGCGCTGAACGAAGAAAAAAGACCGTCAGGGCTTTTTTCGGAGTGAAGGAACCTGGGAGTCTCTGATCAACTATGTTCCTTCTCTGGCTTTCAGCCGAGCCCGCTATCAAGGCGCCGGTTTGAAGGCATGCGTCGGCCTGTCGAAAACCGACAACGCGGAGAGCGGGTTCGGCTGAAAGACCCAAAGGGCGGTCCCGGCGCAGAGGAGGAACATAGTTGAACAGAGGCTCCCCAACGGGCGCAGAGCGTTGGCGACAAGCCCCTCCTGCCCGACACGACTAAACCCTGCAGATGAGCACAAAAAACAGTTCCAAAAAATGGAGCTATATCCCCAAAGTCCTGCTAATCAGGTTTCTTCCAGACCGACACCTGACTGATGATGAATTCATACTTGCGCCGATGTTCACGGATCATGAATGGCAAGTCTTCGCTATGCAGTAACTCGAAAGCGGGCAAGTGCTCCCCTATCGTAGCTAGTGTCCCATCACTATTGGCGCCATCGAGGAATTTCTCGGGGTCCGTGTATTCCTCCATCCAGGTATTGGGTGAGGCGATTACCAGGATACCTCCTGATTTCAGAAACTGATTCGTCTGCACAAATTGCTGCAGGCATTGCTGAGGGCTGGATAGCCTGCACAGCAGATTGCTGAGCAGCACAGCGTCGAAGGCTTTGCCGCCATGCAGCGACGGTACCGCTGACAGACTTGATGCATCTCCCTGTACGAAATCGATCCGGCTACGGTCGACTGCCGTGTCGATGCTGGCATTAAGGTCGGTAAAGTGCCTGCCTGTTTCCCAGCGGCGATAGACCAGACTACCCTGCTCCTGCAAAGCTTCCGCGGCCCTGATAAAGGCGTCGCTGTAATCAAGACCAACGACTCGCTCAAAGTGACGAGCCAACTCAAAGCTGGCTCGACCAACTGCACAACCGAGGTCCAGTACGCGGGATTTGGTTTCCGCATACGTGTTGGTAAGTTCCACGGTCCGCGCTATCAGATTGGCTACTTGCGGAAATTCCATGCCCTGCGAAATTTCCTCATCTCGCTGCTGGGCAGGTTCGCCGTAGTGAAACAACAGATACTGGTTTACCGTGCCATCGGTGTCGTACTTGTCACCCTTCTTGGCAGCAACGCTCTTGTCCTGCACCACTCGAAATCCAGCGTGCTGGAAGAAATGGGGGCGGAAGTGGAATCGCGACCAGATACTGGCTTCATCACCGGTGCTGATGAATGATCCGCCCAGGATCATCTGGTGCTCACCATCGAAACAGGGCGTGCTGAAGTCAGTGTAATAAGGATGGATCTTGAAATCGGGTAGCGGGTGAAACGGATCTTCACACCACTGCCAGACATTCCCAAAGCTGTCATAGAAGCCGGACTCGTTTGCGGGCAAGGCATCTACGGCGCTTTCTGCTCCATACTGAAGGTTATGATTGATGGCGGACTCGTCCTGTGCATTCATCACAGGGTCCAGCTGTACCAACTCCGTGTCATCGGCGTGCCAGTCCTGCGCCCGGCGTTGTTGCGAATCCCGCATCGCCAGATGTTCCGTTTCCCGCAACAAGCGGTAAGGCTGCTTCGTCGAATCCTGCTCAGACAACCAGGCACAATAGGCTTTAGCCTCGTAGTAATTCACTATCGCGGGCCAGCGCCATTGCATGGGAATCTCGGTGAACGTGGTGCGTAATTTGTAGCGGTGGGAACCGGCGGGGCCATCCTGCACCCAGAATGTTGGCCACTTGATATTTCGAAACTGACGCCAACCCCATCCGGATTCGGACCAGTATTTTCGATGCTCATAGCCACCTGCTTTTACAAACTCGAAGAACTCTCCATTGCTGATCAGGAACTTGCTGGCCTTGAAAGGTCCGTAGGATCTCTCATCGTGGCCGTATTCATTGTCCCAGCCAAAGCTTGGCCATTGCGCGGGTTTACCTAGCGTGACTTCACCACCGGCCACGTCGATCAGCGCATTTCCGGGATAGTCTTTTCCTGACACAGGACTGTAGTTCTGCGCTTCCGGAGCGCTCAGCCATTGAGGCCATGCAGCGGGTTCTTTCACATAATCGATTGGCAGTTCACGAATGAGTACAGAGGAGGTTTCCAGGTGTATGCGCTCATGCTCAAATCCCATGGCCAGAGCCCAGCCCGGGCTGGATTGGGTAATTGGGTCATCCAGATCCGGGTGATTTCTGATGATGTCCTTCACCAGCTCATAGACTTGCCGACGGTATTCCCTGACCGCGGAGAGTTCCGGCCAGACATCTTCTTCGCCTTCGTGAAGGTCATCCCAGTTCATTTCATCAACGCCGGTTTCAAATAGCAGCTCGAACTCGTGATTCACTGGTTTGTCGATCAGGCCGCTGACCAACAGCTTGTTCACATAGAAACAAACCGGGTGGGCATAATAGAAAATCAGGGGATGCCGGGTCTTGTGGTAAGGCCGAATAAAAAATGCTTCATCACTGGCCAAAGCAGAAAATAGTTGCTCTGTGAGACCCCAGGTATTCTCGAAGTAGGCCAGCATGGCGGCTCTGCCCGCACTGAGGTTTAAAAGAGGTAGGGATTTCACTGGGAATCCCGGCGCAGCGCCGTTTGTTTTCGACGGCATAGAGTCCAGTGCTTCTTCTGTTACAGACATAATTAATCAGAGTTTCCTTGAGTACAGTAGCTACTGGATAGCCGGACACAATTTTTCCGCGTTCGATTCGGTTAGAATGGGTGGAAATAAACAAGGCCAGGGTATACCTGGAGAGGCCGGGCCAGTAATTAGCTGGTTTACATCAGACCCACCATAGGGGATTCAAATTGCAAAGTAAATTACCAGATGTTGGTACAACTATTTTTACAGTCATGTCAAAAATGGCCCAGGACCATGGCGCAATCAACCTGTCTCAGGGCTTTCCTGATTTCGACTGCCCCGAGCGCTTGAAGGAGCTGGTCGCCCATTACCTGTATGACCGCAAGAACCAATATCCACCCATGGCAGGGATACCCTCTTTACGTCAACAGATAGCAAATAAGATCAGTTTACTCTACGGCTATGAGGCAAATCCTGAGACTCAGATCACGGTGACTTCAGGGGCCACCGAGGCCCTGTTTGATGCGGTACAGGCTGTAGTGCATCCCGGCGACGAAGTCATCATGTTCGACCCGGCCTACGATTCCTACGAACCCGCCGTACAAATGGCTGGCGGGATATCGGTACGAATCCCGCTCTGCTTGCCTGATTACGGTATTGATTGGCAGCGTCTGAGCGACTCAATTAGCGACCGTACTCGGCTTATAATAATCAATTCACCACACAATCCTTGCGGCGCCATTCTCAACCGCGCTGATCTGGATCAACTCGCCGCGCTTGTCACCGATCGAAATATCGTAATACTCAGCGACGAAGTCTATGAACACATGGTGTTCGATGGCGAACAGCATTGCAGCGTACTTAGCCATCCTGTGCTCAGGGAGCAGTGCTACGCTGTCTTCTCCTTCGGCAAGACTTATCACGCTACCGGTTGGAAACTGGCCTACTGTGTGGCGAACCCCACCCTGATGGGAGAGTTTCGCAAGGTTCACCAGTTTGTCACTTTCACCTCCACCAGTTTCCTGCAATATGCCATCGCCGACTTCATGGCAGAGTGCCCGGAGCATGCTACCGATCTGTCAGCTTTCTATCAGGAAAAGAGAGACAGGTTCTGCGAACTCATCCCCGACTCTCGCTTCAAGTTCACCCCCTCAAAAGGGACATACTTCCAACTCGTTGACTACAGCGAAATCAGCGATAAACCGGATATGGCGTTCGTCACCGAACTAACCCAGCAAAAAGGTGTTGCAGCAATTCCATTGGCACCCTTCTACCGGGAAGCTCCCGATACACGAATTATTCGATTCTGTTTCTGCAAAGACGACAGTACCCTGGAACAAGCTGCGGAACGATTGAATAAACTTTAGTGAGCCTCTGGATAACTATAACTAGTGCATGGTTACCGGTCTGATGAACGAGCAAAAACTCCGCCAGCTAGCGCAGGACATAAAAGTCTGGGGTGCTGAATTGGGCTTTCAGCAAGTGGCTATCAGCGACACCGATCTAAAGCCATATTATGACAGTTATGAGAACTGGCTAGACAATGGCTATCACGGCGCCATGCATTACATGGAAGAGAACAAGGCGCTGAGGTTTTATCCCGAGAAACTCCTGCCGGGTACCCTGAGAATCATCAGCGTTAGAATGGACTATGCCAAACAAATCGAAAACAGCCTCGAGCCGATGACGCGCACGCAGTCAGCCTATATTGCTCGCTATGCCCGCGGTCGTGATTATCACAAGCTCATGCGCAAACGCCTGCAGCAACTTGCCGAGCGCATTCAATCAGTAGCGGGTGAGTTTGGCTATCGTGCTTTTTCAGATAGTGCCCCCGTACTGGAGCGGGCAATAGCTGAAAAATCCGGGCTTGGATGGATTGGCAAAAACACCATGCTGATAAACAAGCAGGCTGGCTCCTGGTTTTTCCTGGGGGAACTATTTACCGATATACCACTACCCGTCGATGAGGGGGTTTCCGATCATTGTGGAAGCTGCCGGGCATGCCTTGATGTGTGTCCTACACAGGCTTTCGTCGGACCCAGGCAGATGGATGCCACCCGCTGTATTTCCTACCTCACCATTGAGCTGCGCACGTCCATTCCCCTGGAATTCCGCAAAGCCATGGGAAATCGGGTATTCGGATGCGACGATTGCCAGATAGTATGCCCGTGGAACAAATTTACTCACCTGAGTAAAGAACAGGACTTCTCTGCCAGGCACGGCCTGGATGATTCCAGCCTGATGGAGCTGTTCCAATGGAGTGAGGAAGAATTCCTGGACAAGACGGCCGGTTCACCGATCCGTCGCATTGGTTATGAATGCTGGTTGCGCAATCTGGCAATCGGTCTGGGTAATGCCTTATCGAGCACGGAGATTATCAATGCCCTTCTGTCTCGCCGCGAACAGGCCAGTGACATGGTAAGGGAGCATATCGACTGGGCACTGGAACAACACGGCGTAGACGTCACTCCCTGATGAAGTGCTCACGGTAGTAGCGCAACTCTTCTACCGAATCTTTAATATCCTCGAGTGCCTGATGCGTACCCTGCTTGGTCAGGCCTGCCAACAAATCCGGTTTCCAGCGCCTGACCAGTTCCTTCAGGGTACTTACGTCCAGATTACGGTAATGAAAGAACGCTTCCAGCTCAGGCATGTAATTGGCAAGAAAGCGCCGGTCCTGACAGATGCTGTTACCGCACATCGGTGAAGCATTCTTCTGCGAGTATTCGGAGAGAAATTCGATAGTGGCACGTTCAGCGCCCGTCTCATCTATTGTTGATTGCTTGACCCGGTCGATCAAACCCGACGCGCCATGATGCCTCTGGTTCCAGTCATCCATACCTTCCAGCATGGCATCCGATTGCTTGACGGCCAACACCGGGCCTTCCGCCAACAGGTTGAGTTGGGAGTCAGTAACCAGAGTCGCAATCTCAATGATGCGATCAGTTTCAGGCACCAGTCCTGTCATTTCCAGGTCGATCCAGATGAGATTGAGTTCTTTGTCCATTTCACATGCCCCCACCGATGTGGCCTTTATTACCGGAATACTTTATTGACCAGGTCATTGTAGCAAAGCCTCAAAATTCCGAATATGTAATAATCTGGCCATTACAACTGCGACGACAATGATGCCAATCAGATGGCTTTAGCAAATGAATCGAAGTGACCAACTGTGAGTAAAAGAAAGCTCAGCAGGCAACAGCAAACCAGGATCGCGGCTAAACAGGAACAGCAGCTAAGTCCCGATGTTAAGTCACCCGGCACCTCCTGTGACAATTGCAATGGTCGAGTGGTCAGCCATTTCGGTCAACAGTTGGATGTTGAAGCGCTCGCCGGTTCAACCGCAGGAAACGCGGCTACTCAAGGCATGCAGGGCAATGGCGACTCCAAAATTATTCGCTGCTTTCAGCGTGCCAATTTACCGGAGTTGGTGACGGGCGATTACGTCGCATACGAATATGAAGATGAAGATACGGGCGTCATTGTTGCCAGCGCTGAACGCCGTAATGTTTTCACCCGACCCGGATTCGGCGGAAAAATTAAGCCAGTGGCTGCCAATCTGGATGTTGTACTGGTAGTCATCGCAGCAGTTCCGCAAGCGTTTGGAAATCTTATCGATCGATACCTGGTTGCAATCAACACCCTGGGCTTGCAGAGCATGCTGGTACTCAACAAGGCAGACCTGCTTGATGAGAGTAACGCCGCCGAGATGGAGGCGCTGCTGTCCTTGTACAGTAACCTCGACTATCCCGTGTTCAAAGTCTCCGCCAGGACCGGGGAAGGCATTGTAGAACTCGAATCCATGCTGATCGGCAAGACCACGGTATTGGTCGGTCAATCGGGTGTGGGCAAGTCTTCCCTCGTTAACAGATTGGCGGGGGCTGAACAGAATCCCGGCCAATTTGATGAGATGGCTGAAACCGGCGCATTGTCACAGGGCAAATACAAAGGAACGCACACGACTACGACAGCACGATTATTCCATTTGCAACACTGTGATCTCATCGATTCCCCAGGTATTCGTGAATTCGAGTTAGGCCATGTGGGCTACGCAGATGTTGAGGCTGGCTTTCCTGAAATCGCTGCCGAGGCGATTCACTGCAAATTCAGAGACTGCAAACACAATTCTGAGCCCGGGTGTGCTGTATTGGCCGCGTTGCAAGACGGTACCGTTCGGGAAGAACGCATGCTCAGCTTCCGGCAAATACTGCAAAGCATTGATGGGAAGCACGCCTGAAGTGTTGCCTGGAAAAACTGACGACTCCCTTTGTGCGACCAGTGGTACACTAGGCGCATTATCCGTATTCAGTAATTACAGATTCACCTGCCTCCACCTCTTATAAAGTTTGATGTCGCGACTGTTTATTATTCTGCAGTACTTATTGCCTCAACACGGCCTCTCGCGGATTGCCGGTTGGTTAGCAGAGGGTTCCTTACTTAAAAATTTCCTCATTAAAAGCTTTGCCCGACACTATCAAGTAAATCTCCAGGAAGCGGAGATTGAAGACCCGGAACAATTCGAGAACTTCAATGCCTTCTTCACCCGGGCGCTTAAGCCCGGTGCACGCCCACTTGCCGGTGACGAAAACGCCATAGTGTGTCCTGCGGATGGAGCGATAAGTGAAATTGGCAGGATAGAAGGGGATCGAATTTTGCAGGCCAAGGGGCGTTACTACACTGTTGCGGAGCTTCTTGCTGACAGTGCAATGGCCAGCTATTTTGCAGAAGGAGACTTCGCCACCGTCTATCTTTCTCCCCGCGACTACCATCGCGTACACATGCCGTTGGCGGGGAAACTGATCAAGACCATTTACGTACCCGGCAAGTTGTTTTCGGTTAATCGTGTAACTGCTGATTCTGTCCCCGATTTATTCGCACGAAACGAAAGGCTTGTTTGCCTGTTTGAGACGGAAGCAGGCAAGATGGCAGTGGTACTGGTAGGCGCCATGATTGTTGCCGGTATCGAGACTGTATGGGAGGGTCACGTTTGTCCCCGAAAAGACAAACAGATACAGGCCCAGGATTACTCAAACCGGGAACAACACATTTCCTTGGACAGTGGCGCTGAAATGGGTCGCTTTAAATTGGGTTCCACAGCTATAGTCCTCTTTCAATCTGGTGTGGCGGCGTTAAACTCCGAATTGAAAGCGAACTCTCCCGTACGCATGGGCCAGTTACTTGCAACGCGCATTACCAACTAATCAATTAATCAGACGTTCCTTAAACACTCAACCCCGGGCACCGATCATGACTCAAGACGAACTCAAGCGGGCTGTTGCCAAAGCAGCTTTCGACTATGTAGAAAGCAAACTCGAAGATGATACTGTCATTGGCGTTGGCACTGGTTCGACGGCAAACTATTTCATCGACGAACTGGGCACCATAGCTAACCGCATAAGTGGTACCGTCGCCAGTTCTGAAGAATCTGCAAGACGTCTCAAGGAATACAAGATTCCGGTTTTTGATTTGAATAGCACCGGCATGCTGGAAATCTATGTTGATGGCGCCGATGAAACCAACGACCACCTGCAGTTAATCAAGGGTGGCGGTGCCGCACTTACCCGGGAGAAAATTATTGCCGCTGCGTCCAGGGAATTTGTTTGCATCGCAGACAAATCCAAACTCGTGAAAGTTTTGGGGGAGTTTCCTTTACCAGTGGAAGTGATTCCCATGGCCCGTAGTCATGTCGCTAGACAATTGGTAAAACTGGGAGGAGACCCGGTCTATCGTGAGAATTGCGTGACTGACAACGGCAACCACATTCTCGATGTCTACAATCTGGAAATTCTTGAGCCGAGAAAGCTGGAGCAAGAGATCAATCAGATTGTTGGCGTGGTAACCAATGGTTTATTTGCCGAACGCGGCGCAGACTTGCTGTTGTTAGGTACTGAAGACGGCGTGGAAACACTGCGACGCGAGTAATGAACGAAATGCAATGACGCAGGAAGCCCTATCTCTGCTTCCATTACTTGCCGCGATTGGCTAAGTAAAAGCAGGGATGGGCGCAGGGACTCTTTTAAACCTCACAACGTTTTCGCTTCACGCTTCAGCGTTAATTCAGCCTGACCACACCTGACTAAACAGGTCTGTGCACCTGAACGCCGATACAAACAAAATGTCTCAATTGAGGTTTCAAATAGCTTCAGTAAACGCTTTTAAAACCTCACCAGAACACTGCCTGTAT
The DNA here is from genome assembly GCA_965227635.1 of uncultured Pseudohongiella sp. GTDB lineage: Bacteria > Pseudomonadota > Gammaproteobacteria > Pseudomonadales > Pseudohongiellaceae > UBA9145. The sequence goes on from OZ245763.1 coordinate 1,214,398, forward strand.
GAGCTTCTAACCTGAAGATAGAAGTGCGAAATCGTTGTTTCGCTTTACAGCGGAGTGACGTTATCTGCCTGGGGACCTTTCTCGGCATTGGTAACTTCCATAGTTACCTTCTGGCCTTCCTGAAGTGTTCGTCTACCCGAGCCATTGATCGCGCTGAAATGTACGAATACATCCTTGCCACCTTCCTGCTCGATGAAACCGAAACCCTTCTCGTCGTTAAACCACTTAACGGTACCCTCAACTAAGTCTGACATACGTGCTCTCGTGCTAAAAAAAATTAACTTGCTGCCCATATGATCAAAATCGAACAAAGAACAGCCTGCAGACAATCTAACTGCAATATCAGTGTACGCCGATCATTCTGTATATGGAAATGTTATTTGTCGAATTATGTGACATTTCGGCGACTATTCTGGCAAATTTCAGGACGAGACAAATTCGCTGCAGGCCAGTAATGACGGGCCTTTCTTACAAGATGACAAAAAACGGGCGCGCAGGCCACGGGAAAGCTTTCCTGCCGCTGCCGTGCAGGAATTATCCGCACGAAGGGGACCTGTGGAGTTTTATCAGGTATCCAGAAGCTTGCCCGGATTCATAACATTATTTGGATCGAACGCTTGCTTTATCGCGTGCATGTAGGCGATCTCTTCTGCGCTTCTGGAATAGTGCAGAAAAGGCTTCTTGAGCAAGCCAACACCGTGCTCCGCAGAGATGCTGCCGCCGTATTTCTTTACGATATCGAATACGAAATCCGAGACCTTGCCGCATTTCTCAAAAAATTCAGCCGGGGCCAGGGAATCAGGCTTCAGGATATTGAGGTGAACATTGCCATCGCCGATGTGGCCGAACCAGATAATCTCGAAATCCGGATAAGCTTCCGACACGAGTTGATCGACATCGTTGAGAAAGCCGGGGACGGAAGACACTTTCACAGAAATGTCATTCTTGTACGGCGTGAACTGGGCAATGGTTTCCGAAATGTCTTCCCGCAAGCGCCACAGATTCTGGGCCTGAGTCAGACTCTGACTGATGGTGCCGTCGACAATCCAGCCTTGCTCAAGGCAATGCTCAAACAACGCCATGGCAATCTCCAGGTCCTGCTCGCCGAGTTGCTCGAATTCGATGAGGGTGTAGTAGCTGCTGTCAGACTCGAAGGGCTTTTGCAGATTTTTCTCTTTCATGACATGAGCCAGGGCCTTGTCGGAGAAAAACTCAAATGCTGTGAGGTTGAGCTTGTTGTGGAAGGTCTCCAGCACCGGCATGGTATCGGCCAACTCTTCTACACCCAGTAGCAGGACAGTCGGGTCTTTCGGTGGTTTTTCCAACGCGATGGTAAGTTCTACAACGATACCAAGCGTGCCTTCTGAGCCAATGAACAGGTGGCGAAGATCGTATCCGGTGGCGTTCTTGGTCAGGCCCCGATTGAGGTCCAGCAGATCACCTTTGCCGGTGACCACCTTCATGCCTTCTATCCAGCGCCGCGTCATGCCATAGCGAATGACTTTGATACCGCCCGCATTGGTCGCCACATTGCCACCCAATTGACTGGAACCCGAGGAAGCAAAATCCACCGGGTAGAACAGGCCTTTTTCTTCCGCGAATTGCTGTAATTGTTCAGTGATAACGCCGGGCTCGCAAACCACCTGGCGGTCTGCAGGACTGAAATCCAAAATAGCGTTCATGCGATCCAGCGCCACCACGACCTCGCCGTTCTGGGCAACCGCACCTCCAGAAAGCCCAGTACGGCCGCCGGAAGGCACGATGGAAAAACCACGCTCATTCGCCAGGCGGACTATGGCCTGCACTTCTTCTATTGTCCTCGGCAATACAATCGCTCCCGGTGCCGGCTGGTATTGCCGGGTCCAGTCCTTGCCATACTTCTCCAGGTCATCGGCACCGGTCAAAATCCAGTCATTGCCTACGATTTCTGCCAGAGCCATGCTCCATGAGGGAGTGCTACCAGTCATTCTTTAACCCTGCTGTGAATGTGTAATTCAGATGTTCTGCCCCGTTGGTTTTTGCTGCTCACGCCTACTTCAAGCGTCTATTCTGGCAGATTTGTTGGAAATTCGAGCCCCGCCTGGCATTCTCATCCACGGCGGGCGAAGTATGGTACCATGCGCGCCTCATTCCACCGACCAGCCCATGAACACACCGCAAGAAACATCATTCGAGAAGAGCAAGATCCGATTCCTGTTACTGGAAGCGGTGCATCAGAGTGCGCTCAATACTCTCAGGCAGGCTGGCTACGACAACATTGAGTACCTCAAAACTTCCCTGGAGGAAGAGGAACTCAAGGAAAAGGTTGCGAACGCCCACTTTCTTGGCATTCGCTCACGCACCCAGCTTACCGAGTCAGTGTTCGAAGCGGCCAATAAATTGCTCGCCGTAGGTTGTTTCTGCATCGGTACCAACCAGGTTGACCTGACTGCCGCGCTGGGCCGCGGTATCCCGGTGTTTAACGCCCCGTTCTCCAATACCCGCAGCGTGGCAGAACTGGTTATAGGTCAGGCGATTCTGTTGTTACGCCGCATTCCCGAAAAGAATGCCTTGCTGCACCGGGGTGTCTGGCAAAAAGCCGCCAGCGGTTCCTTTGAAACCCGGGGCAAGAAACTCGGTATCGTGGGCTATGGCAATATCGGTTCCCAGCTCAGCGTACTGGCAGAATCCATGGGCATGAAAGTCTTTCTTTACGACGTGGCCAGTAAGTTACCGCTGGGCAATGCCACGCAAGTGGATACGCTGCAACAGCTCATGGAAGAATGTGACGTCATCAGCCTGCATGTGCCGGAGACGCCGCAGACGAAAGAGATGATCGGGGCGAGGGAGTTTTCCTGGATGAAAGACTCGGCGGTGTTTATTAATGCATCCCGCGGCACCGTGGTAGACATCGATGCCCTGGCGGAGGCATTAGCCAGTAAGCGCATCGCTGGTGCGGCAATCGACGTGTTTCCCAGTGAACCCAAATCCAATGACGAAGAATTTGTTTCTCCACTAAGGGAATTTGACAACTGCATCATCACCCCACACGTGGGTGGCAGCACGATGGAGGCGCAGGAAAATATCGGCGTTGAAGTCGCAGAAAAACTGGTTCGTTACAGCGACAACGGATCCAGCTCAACCGCGGTCAATTTCCCGGAAGTGACACTGCCTGCCCATCCGGGCAATCATCGTCTCTTGCATATTCACAAGAACGTGCCAGGTGTCCTTACTGAGATTAATACCATTTTCTCTGAAACTGGTATCAACATCAGTTCGCAGTATTTGCAAACCAATGACAAGGTGGGCTATGTCGTCGTCGACATCGACCAACAATATAGCGAACTGGCATTACAGAAGCTCAATGAAGTGAATGGCACCATTCGGTGTCGTGTATTGTTCTAAGCCTCAGAATCCATCCTGCCCCAGGCATCACAAAATCGCTTTAACGTAGCCTCTCCTGTCTCTCGAGATGCTGGCGGCTATTTACTCTCCTGCACCAACCAGAGCCGGGCGCTGTCAATCTGGCGAGCTCTCTGAGCCAATTCGCCTGAAAACACGGTGAAAAACCTTCCCTCTCATCGCCCTATCAGCCGCAGCCTTGATGACTATCAATGTGCTCATGGCGTTTTATAGCCAGAATATAACGTTACAATCAGCCTTCTTCCGCAGGCAAAGTCCAAGAGAATCAGGAATGATGAGTTCGGGAAGCAATAAGCAGGCACCAGCCAAAGCTGTACTGACCACCCGGGATCTCTGTAAAGACTACCCGATGGGTGAGATCACCGTGCATGCCCTGAAAGATGTGAACTTCGAGCTGCGTGAAGGCGAGATGACGGTATTGCTTGGTGCATCGGGCAGTGGCAAATCGACTTTGCTCAATATCATCGGTGGTCTCGATGTTGCAACCAGCGGGTCGGTGATGTACCAGGGCCGCAACCTGTCAGAGTACAGCGATCGCGAATTGACCGAATACCGACGCTTTCATGTGGGGTTTGTTTTTCAGTTCTACAACCTGATTTCCAGCCTCACGGCGCGGGAAAATGTGGCTCTGGTGACCGATATCGCGCCCAACCCCATGTCTCCCGAAGATGCGCTTGCGCTGGTTGGCCTCTCGGAACGTATCGATCATTTTCCTTCACAACTCTCCGGCGGTGAACAGCAACGGGTAGCTATTGCCCGCGCCGTTGCCAAGCGTCCCAGTATCCTGCTCTGTGATGAACCCACCGGTGCCCTGGATGCAGAAACAGGAAAGCTGGTGTTGTCGGTGCTGGACCAGGTCAATCATGAAACAAACACGACCACGGCAATTATTACCCATAATGCGTCTATCGGTGCACTCGGTGATGTTGTAGTGCGCATGCGCAGTGGTGAAATTGCGGAATATGTTGAAAACGAATCCCGCGCCAACGTTGACGACATCGAGTGGTAGTGTCTTGTCTTCCCTGAATCACAAGTTACTTCGTGAACTCTGGAAACTAAAAGGCCAGGTGATTTCCATTGCGGCAGTAGTGGCGGTTGGCGTCATGTCGATAGTGACCATGCGCGGGAGCTATGAATCTTTGATAGATACGCAGGAGAGGTATTACCGGGAGAGCCGTTTTGCGGATGTCTGGGTCTCACTCGTCCGGGCCCCTAATGCAATGATAGATGCACTGCGGGAAATTCCCGGTGTTAATGCCGCCGATAGTCGAGTCACCTTCCTGGCCACCCTCGATCTCGATGACAGTGACATTCCCTCGCATGGTCGTTTCGTTTCCGTTCCCGATATTGGCAGACCCGTGCTTAATGACCTGATTATCCGCCAGGGTCGCTACATCGATTCGGGTGCCAACAATGAAGTCGTCATCAGTGAAAAGTTCGCCGAGGCACGTGGTTTTCTTCCGGGCGATTCAGTACGCGCCATTATTAATGGCCGTGCCAGGGAATTCGATATCGTAGGCATTGGTATCTCCCCGGAACACGCTTACGCAGTACCTCCCGGCAGTTTGTATCCAGAAGATGAACGCTATGGAATTTTTTGGGCAAATCGGGATGTACTAGGTCCGGCCTTCGAACTTGAAGGGGCGTTCAACGAAGCATTCGTCACGCTTACACCCGGTGCCAACTCACAAGCCGTGATCGAGAGCATTGACGACTTGCTGGAACCGTACGGGGGATTGGGGGCTTATGCGCGTGCCGATCAGCCATCTCACCTGATCCTGGAATCCGAAATGGACCAGAACCGGGTGACAGGCGCCATCATCCCGATGATCTTTCTCGGGGTGGCCGTGTTTTTGCTCTACCTCGTGCTTGGCAGGCTAATCTCAACACAGCGAGGCGAAATTGCCGTACTCAAGGCATTTGGTTACAGCGACTGGGAAGTTGGAACGCACTTCCTCATGTTCGCTGTCGTCGCCGTGGTGCTCGGCGGCGCCCTTGGCACCTTGGGTGGCCTGCTCCTCGGCGATGCCTATATTGGTGTGTACGAGCAGTATTTTCAGATGCCTGACCTCGCCTACCGCCCTTCCTCCGGCTTGCTAATCTTTGCCTTTCTGGCCTGCGTTATTGGCGCCTTTGCCGGTGCTCTTGCTGCGGTAAGACGCGCCGTCCAGTTACCACCTGCAGAAGCGATGCGTCCGGAAGCGCCTGTGCGTTACCGGGCTGGCGTCGTAGAGCGTCTGGGACTGGGGCATCTGGTTGGGGCAACGGGCCGCATGATACTGCGCAACCTCGAACGTAAACCGGTACAGGGTTTTTTCTCCACCCTCGGCATTGCCTTGTCGGTAGCCATCCTCACCATGGGCTTCTTCATGTTCGACAGCGTGCAGCACATGATGGATCTACAATTTCGCCACATCCAACGGGAAGACCTGGCGCTGACTTTCCGCGAACAATTGCCCGAGGCGGTGCAATTCGAACTGGCAAATCTCGATGGCGTGAACCGCGTCGAAACTTATCGCACTGTAGCGGCACGCTTGCGGGCGGGCCACCTCGAAGATGAAGTTGCTATTCAGGGTCTGGACTTCGACAGCCAACTGCGCCGGATCATCAACAGCCGCGGTGCCGAAATTCCGCTGCCAGCAGATGGCCTCGTATTGAGTACGATGCTTGCGAGACGACTGCAGGTAGAACCGGGGGATCAGCTTATTGTTGAATTTCTCCAGGGTAAGCGACGCTCGGTCACGGTACCGGTGAATGGACTAATTGAAGACTATCTTGGGTTGTCCGTTTACATGTCCAAGGCAGCCCTGTGGCAATTGAGCGGGGAGCCGACGCTTGTCAATGGCGCCTTCCTCAGCATTGATGAATCCGCCAGGGATGAAATCAATACAACACTCAAAGAGTATCCAGCCGTCACCGGTGTTGCGTCGCCTGCAAGTATGCTGGAGTCATTTGAAGAGGTGCTCGCCGAGAGCTTATTGGTTTCCAGTGGCTTCCTGTTGGGTTTTGCCGGTGTTATCGCTGTCGGTGTAATTTATAACGCGGCACGGATATCGCTCTCGGAGCGAGGACGTGAACTTGCCAGTCTGCGGGTGATGGGTTTGCATCGCCGGGAAGTTGCCATGCTACTGTTGGGCGAACAGGGTATCGTTACGTTTTTTGCGATTCCCCTCGGCTGGGGGATTGGATATGCACTCTGCTACGCGATCGCGACGGGAATACAAACCGATATCTATCGTATTCCATTTGTCACAGACGTCAGGACCTTTCTCTGGTCGGGGTCCTATATTGCTCTGGCGGCTTTCGTCAGTGGCTGGATAGTCAAGAGAAGACTGGACCAGATAGAACTGGTTGAAGTCCTGAAAACCCGGGAGTAAACGATGTTGAAGATGCCGATTTGGTTGAAATTGCTCGCCGCAGCCCTCGTGGTTGTGATCGGATTATTTCTTTTGATGCCAGCGCCCCTTGATGTGGAAGTAGGCACCGTTGAGATGAGGCCTTTTTTCGAAGCCGTTGAAGAGCAAGGTAGAACGCGTGCCAGAAACCCCTATCTGGTAACGGCGCCAGTTTCGGGGCGCCTGCTCAGAACCCAACTGGACGAAGGACATAGAGTGAACAGTGGCGAAGTGATTGCTGTCATCGCGCCAGCGCCACAGGACCAGCGCAGTTCGGCTATCGCGCAGGCCAATCTTGCCGCTGCCGAAGCGAGATTGACTGTCGCCAATGCCTCCCTTCAGGAAACACGCAGCGCTTATGAACGGGTAAACCGGGAACGGGAACGTCGGGAAGAGCTGTTCAGCCGAAATCTTGCCAGTGCCGAGGAAACCGAACTGTATCGCCAGCTCGCAAGCGCCGAGGCAGCACGAGTCGAGAGTGCCCAGGCCTCGGTGCTTGCGGCACAGGCTGATATCGAGAGTGCCCGCGCACAACTGCTGGGAAATGAATCCGACAATGAGGCTTCCGGGCAGGCGCGCATTGAAATCAAGGCGCCGGTGACGGGTACGGTCTACGCGGTACTGGAAGAGAATGAACGCGTAATCCAGGCCGGCACTCCCCTATTGGAGTTAAGCAATCAGGACAGCCTGGAGGTCGTGGTTGATTTACTGACTCAGGACGCTGTTAAAGTTGAGGCTGGGGACACTGTCTATATTGATGGTTGGGGCGGAGACCGCACACTCAACGCGTTCGTGCGCAGTATCGAACCGGAAGCGTTTACGAAAATCTCGGCTCTTGGTGTCGAAGAACAGCGGGTCAATGTCATCATTGATCTTATTGATCCTCCAGCCAATCTCGGTGCCGAGTACCGGGTGGAGGTCGCGATTGTGACCTGGCAAGCCAACTCAACGCTCACCATTCCAACCAGTGCAATCTTTCAGCGCAACACGGGTTGGCACACGTTTGTGGTCAGGGACGGTCGCGTCGAATTGGAGTCAGTACTTGTGGGCGCTCGCAATCGGGAATTTACCCGGATTCTGGGAGGCGTCGCCGAAGGGGACAGCGTCATTCTCTATCCCTCTGACCTGATCAATGAAGGCAGCGCAGTCCGTTTTTAGGGTAAGCGGGCGACATCTGTGCAGACCAGGTCATTCAAACAGGATGCGCGATACCTGCGCGAAAATAGCACTGCGGTAATGCTCTGACTCGTTCACCATATGATGGCGCGCACCATCGATCAGATGCGTGGTTGTGCTGCTGAATTTCTCTTCGATCAATGGCAAGTTCTTGCGCCACTCTACAGTGCGGTCGGCGGTTCCCTGCACGATGTTCAGCGCCACATCCTGCGCTGGAGATAGCCGGAACCGATTGTGATAATCGATCATGGCGCCAACCCAGGCGGTGGGCAGCACCCTGCATTGCAGTGCGTCTCGATGCTTCAGGAAATCCAGAAATTCTTCATCGTGGCTGTTTTTCGCGAATCCCCGAACGATGGATTTAAGGAACGGTCGGGCAAGATGGTAGAGAAATTTGGACTTGCCCCACTGCACCGGGAAAAGAAGCGGACAAAGCAAAACAATCTGTTTGAAGTGCACTCGCTTCTGCAGCTCATGATGCAGGATGGAATCAATAATTGTCGCAGACCCCGTGCTCTGCCCGATCGCGAACCAGGGACGTGGCAAGCCTTGCACTGTCTCAAGCTGGCACAGGTTCAGAAACGCCGAACTGTAACGCGCAAAGGAATCGATACTGGCTGGCTCACCGGTAGAAAGTCCATGGCCCGGCAGATCGAAAATTAGCACCGACAACTGCTCTGAGAGACAGTGCCTGATCAGGTGACCGAACAAGCCCACGTGATCGTAGTAACCGTGCAGCAGAATGGCCGTTCCCTTACAGCGCTCGGGCGGCACCTGAAAATGATGTGCGACGAGCCTGAAATCGTCGCTTTCGAAAACGCCAAGCCGATGAATGATATCTGGCTGCTCGACATGGAGAGCGTAGTGCTCGCGATAACGTTTCGCTAATTCACTGGTATAAGGTGCCGCTGCCAGATTCAGCAGCGGCAATTGATCCCGCAGTGTTTCAGCATCAGTACGGGAAAACATCAGCTGATGATTCAGGCCTTGGAATAGCGCTGATACATTTCTTCCAGACTGTAGACCTTACCAATCTTCGAAATCTGCCCCGCGGTGCCGAAGGCTTCCAGTCTTGCTTTGACGATATCTTTCATTGCAGCAATGGTGGGCGTAAGGAATTTTCTGGGATCGAACTCGGACTTGTTCTCGGCGAGGAATTTACGCACCGCTCCGGTTGATGCAAGACGCAAGTCTGTATCGATATTGACCTTGCGCACACCGTGGCGAATGCCTTCCTGAATTTCCTCGACAGGTACACCGTAGGTTTCAGGGATCTCGCCACCGAATTCATTGATCACCGCCAGCCACTCCTGTGGCACAGAAGAAGAACCATGCATTACCAGATGGGTATTGGGAATTTTTTCGTGAATTTCCTTGATGCGCTCAATGGCCAGGATGTCGCCTGTCGGTGGGCGGCTGAATTTATAGGCACCGTGACTGGTACCGACTGCGATAGCCAATGCATCGACACCGGTAGCGTCGACAAAATCAGAGGCTTCCTGGGGATCGGTCAGCAACTGCTCCATAGACAGCTTGCCTTCGGCCCCGATTCCATCTTCCTCACCCGCCATGCCAGTCTCCAGCGAGCCCAGACATCCAATCTCGCCTTCCACGGAAACACCACAGGCGTGTGCCATTTCCACAGTCAGTTTGGTGACACGAACATTGTACTCAAAGTCAGTAGGTGTCTTGCCGTCTTCACCAAGGGAGCCGTCCATCATTACAGAGGAGAACCCGAGTTGTATGGAGCGCTGGCAAACCGCTGGTGACACACCGTGATCCTGGTGCATGACGATTGGCACATGGGGAAACTCTTCTATGGCAGCCTGAATCAGGTGCCGCAGAAAGTTGGAACCCGCATATTTGCGGGCACCGGCAGATGCCTGCAGGATCACCGGGCTGTTCACTTCACTGGCACCTTCCATGATGGCGCGAATCTGTTCGAGATTGTTTACATTGAACGCCGGAACGCCGTAGTCATTTTCTGCAGCATGGTCCAGTAGCTGCCTCAAACTAATTAGTGCCATGGTGTTTCCTCGTCTCTGTACCTGAATAGTTGTTTAAAGGGTTGATTGATATTTTACTGTGGTCGTTAACTTCGATTATTTCCAAGCTGGCACTGATTGGCAATGCCTGTCGCGCTCCGGAAATTCTCTTTTGCGGCATTAACTAGCCGGCCGCCCTCTCTTTCAATATCTGGACTGCCGGCAATTCGATTCCCTGCACATACTCCAGGAAGGCGCCGCCCCCCGTCGAGATATAGGAGATATCCGCGGTAACCCCAAATTTATCGATGGCGGCGATCGTCTCTCCGCCACCGGCAATGGAGAAGCCTTCGTTTGCGGCGATTGCCGCGGCGATTTTTCGGGTGCCCTCCGCGAATTGATCGAATTCGAATACACCGACTGGACCGTTCCAGATTATGGTCTTCATCTCGCCGACCAGCTCGGCCAGTTTACTGGCCGATTCCGGACCTATGTCAAGAATCATGTCGGTGTCTGTGATCTCCGATACGGGTTTTACTATTGCCGTCGCATCGGCCGAAAATTCGCTGGCCACCACTACATCTGTTGGCAGGGGAATAGACGTTTTTTCCATGAGTGCCCTGGCAGTATCCACTAACTCGGGTTCGCTAAGTGACTGCCCGATATTGGCACCGCTTGCTAACAGAAAGGTGTTTGCAATCCCGCCTCCTACGATGAGCTGATCTACGATTCCCGCAAGATTGTTCAGTACTTCCAGCTTGGTGGACACCTTGGCGCCGCCCACCACGGCAAGCATGGGTCTTTCAGGGTTCGACAGAGAGCGCTCCAGGGCATCCAGTTCATTCGCCAACAAGGGGCCTGCACAGGCAGCCGCAGCGAATTTCGCCACACCGTGGGTGCTGGCCTGGGCGCGGTGAGCGGTACCGAACGCATCCATCACGAATACATCGCACAGCGCGGCATAGCGCTGGGCAAGTTCGTCGGCATTGCCTTTCTCCCCGATATTGGTGCGGACGTTTTCCAAAAGGACCAGATCGCCGCTGGCTTCTGCTACAACCTCGGGGTGCTCAAGGTAATTGTCAACGAGGGTAACTTCTTTTTGCAGTAAGCTGGCGAGATGATCGGCCACTGGCTGCAGTGACATTTCCGGCTGATCCGCTATAGGAACCCCTTCTTCGGGTCGCCCAAGATGGGACATCACGATTAGCTGTTTTGCCGATTTCAGGGCGGCTTCGATAGTAGGGAGCGCAGCGCGAATACGGGTATCGTTGCCGACCTTGCCATCCTGAACCGGCACATTGAGATCTTCTCGTATCAGGACCCGTTTACCTGCCAGGTCCAGATCGCTCATGCGTATGAAAGTCATAACTTGTTCTCTGTATAGCGTTCTATTCGTATGCGTAAACCCTACGCCGCCGACCTTGTTTGGGTTGGCGCGCGGTGAATGGGCAAATAGCTATTTGTCCAATTCGTTCAAATACTTTGCGACATCCAGCATGCGGTTGGCATAGGCCCATTCGTTGTCGAACCACACTAACAATTTAACAAGATTGCCGGCTGCCACGCGGGTTTGATTAAGATCGACAATTGCCGAGCGGGCATCATGATTGAAGTCGCAGGAAGCCAATGGCTCACGGCTCACTCCCAACACATTCGCAGGCAATGTCCGGCTGTACTCGCTGACAGCAGCGTTTACTTGCTCTTCTGTCGTCGCCTTCTTAACCGTTACTGTCAGGTCCATGGCTGACACATTCACCGTGGGTACTCGTATTGCCTGGGCCCGCAAAAGTCCTTCCATTTCGGGCAGTATGCGTTCAATGCCCTTCGCCAATTCTGTATCAACGGGAATGATGGATTGCATGGCACTGCGTGTCTTGCGCAGGTCTGCATTGTGATAACTGTCGATGACTGGCTGGTCGTTCATCGCCGAATGGATTGTTGTAATGACGCCTGAACTGATACCGAAAGAATCATCGATGGCTTTCAATACCGGGACTATACAATTGGTAGTACATGATGCATTGGAAATGATGCGGTCACTGGTCTTCAATGCCTCATGATTGATGCCATACACAACCGTGGCATCGACATCGCTTTCCGCTGGCTGGGAGAACAACACACGCTTCGCTCCTGCATCCAGATGCTGCTGTGCATTATTGCGATCAGAAAATGAGCCGGTGCATTCCATCACCAGATCTATGCCCTGCTCTTTCCAGTCCAGGGTGCTGATATCCTTGTGCTGGGAAACCTGAATCCTGTCGCCATTCACTTGCAACAGCGACTCGCTCGCTTCCACAGTACCAAGGAATCTTCCGTGAGTGCTGTCATATCGAGTCAGGTGAGCCAGGGTTCGCATATCGGCGAGGTCGTTGATCGCAACTATCCGCATCCCCGGGTAAACGGAGAGTTCCGGTGTGGTTGCTTCGTAGAATGCGCGCAAGATACAGCGCCCAATCCGACCGAAGCCGTTTATTGCGATTCGGTAGGCCATGGTTCCTGGAATTTATTCGCCTGGTTGCCGACTACTCAGATCAGTTCTTTCGCGGTAGCCACGACATTGTCAGCGGTGAAGCCGAAATGCTCCATCAACACGCCACCGGGCGCGGAGGCACCGAAGCTGCGCATGCCGATAATTTTGCCGTCGAGACCAACCAGTTTATACCAGTAGTCTACAGCGCCAGCTTCAACCGCAAGGCGATTGCGAACCGAGGGAGGCAATACCTGATCCCTGTAGTCCTGGTCCTGCGCTTCGAATACATCGACACTTGGCATGGAGACCAATCGGGCTGCAATTCCTTCAGACTGTAGTTGCTTCACTGCATCGAGGCAAATCGAAACTTCAGAGCCCGTGGCAATTATTAAAAGCGCCGGGTCTCCCTCACAGTCTTCCAGCACATAGCCACCCCTGGCGATATTCGCCAACTGCTCATCGCTACGGTCCTGATGTGGAAGGTTCTGACGTGAAAAGACCAGGGAACTCGGTCCACTGGTGTATTCCAATGCTGCTTTCCAGGCCACGGCAGTCTCTACATTATCGCAGGGTCGCCACACCGACATATTCGGTGTCACCCTCAGGGTAGTGAGTTGTTCCACTGGCTGGTGAGTGGGGCCGTCTTCACCCTGCCCGATTGAATCGTGGGTGTAGACAAAAATACTGTGCTGCTTCATCAGGGCAGCCATGCGCACGGCATTGCGTGCATATTCCATGAAGATCAGGAATGTCGCCGTATAGGGAATGAATCCACCGTGCAGGGATATACCCGAGGCGATGGCCGACATGCCAAATTCACGCACACCGTAGAATATGTAGTTACCGTCTGCGCTCTGGGTAATGGGCTTGCTTCCGGACCAGGTCGTGAGATTGGAGCCGGTGAGGTCGGCACTGCCACCAATCAACTCAGGCAGAAGCGAGGCGTAGGCTTCGATGCACTGCTGAGACGCTTTGCGACTCGGGATGTTGTCATCCTTGCTCTGGCACTGGCGAATATATTCGTTTGCTTTCTCAGCGAAGAACCCTGGAAGCTGCCCTTTAATGCGACGTACCAGTTCCATGGCCAGATCAGGATGGTCTTCCTCGTAGGCCACCAGCTTCTCTTTCCATTCGGTTTCCGCCTGAAACCCTCTTTCGGTCGCATTCCAGGCAGCAGCCACTTCTTCCGGCACTATAAAGGGGGGATGGGGCCACTCCAGCTCACTGCGAACAGCCGCGACCTCATCATCACCCAGTGGCGAGCCGTGGGTGGCAGAGGTACCACCCTTATTAGGCGAGCCGTAACCAATTACAGTCTTGCAGCTAATCAGTGTAGGCCTGGCTGAATCCTCTTTGGCCAGCGCGATGGCCTTGTCGATGGCCTCGGCGTCATGGCCATCGGCTGCCAGCACCTGCCAGCCGTAAGACTCGAAACGTTTTGCGGTATCGTCGGAGAACCATTCCTCGACTTCACCATCGATAGAAATGCCATTGTCATCATAGAAGACGATCAACTTGCCCAGCTTCAAAGTGCCCGCAAGCGAGCAAACTTCGTGGGAAATGCCCTCCATCAGGCAACCATCGCCCGCAAACACGTAGGTGTAGTGATCCACGATATCGTGCTCGCCCGTGTTGAACTGGGCAGCGAGGGTCTTCTCGGCGATGGCCATACCCACGGCATTGGCCAAACCCTGGCCCAGAGGTCCGGTCGTGGTTTCAACGCCTACGGTGTCGCCATATTCGGGGTGACCCGGAGTCGCGGAATGGAGCTGTCGAAAGTTTTCCAACTCGCTCATGGGCAGGTCGTAGCCACTCAGATGCAGGAGTGAATAGATCAGCATAGAGCCATGGCCATTGGACAGCACAAAGCGGTCCCGATTGAACCAGCCGGGATTTCCCGGGTTGTGCCTTAGGTGGTCCCGCCACAGCACTTCGGCAATATCTGCCATGCCCATGGGGGCTCCCGGATGTCCGGAATTGGCTTTCTGAACCGCATCCATGCTGAGTACACGAATAGCGTTGGCGCAATCTCGTCGAGATACAGCGTCGGTCATGCAATTAACTCCTGTTTACCCTTGCGAATGCCGGATATTTTTATTGTTCTGGGCTGTCTTTTGACTCCGGCCGAGGCTGCAGGAAGCCTCATCTGGAAGGCGGCTATTTTCCCGTACCAAGGAGCTGAATTCCATACTCATACCCCTTTGTTTAGCAACTATTCTTAAGGAACCGCCGAATATTGGCCTTTGTGCAAGCTCAGATTCCCAAGGCATAATGATCGGCCTCACCTATATCAAAATATTTTGATATAGATTTGAATTAGGAAGGCAGAACTGATACTGTAGCGCCCCATTGTGGCTAGCTTGGCCACCCGAGATTTCTGCTCACACGACCCTAGAGGCCAGTGAGAGCAAATACAGCACCGAAATAGCGCTCACTGAACAGAATTCAGAAGCAACCGGAAGGAACACCACTACTTGTCAGCACCCGCTCTCAAGCAATCGAACGAGGCACCCGTCAGCGGTCTCGACCGACTCACCTACCTGCACAAAGCACTGGCGGATAGTTTGCGCCTGCAGATATTGCGCTTGCTTAGAAGTGAAAGTTTCGGTGTGTTGGAACTGTGCCGCATTCTGGACATTCGGCAATCAGCGCTAAGCCATCACCTGAAGATTCTGGCGACCGCAGAGCTGGTTTCAACACGCCGAGAGGGCAATTCCATCTTTTACCGGCGCAGCTTCCTGACCGATGGGGACCCCTACCGGGATATCAAGGAAGCCGTATTCCTGCAGGTGGATGCCCTGGAACTGATTCCAGCCCAACTCAAGAAGATCAAGCAAGTACAGATGGAGCGCTCACAGCTATCCCTGAACTTCTTTAATAAAAACGCCGCAAAGTTCCGCGAACAGCAGGGCCTCATCGTCGAACACGATGACTACCACAATACCCTGCACACAGTGCTCGACGGGCTTGGATTGACCAGCGACATGCAGGTGCTGGAAGTAGGCCCCGGCGAAGGCCAGCTACTCTCTGAACTGGCAGCGAAATTTGACACGGTAACCGGCCTCGATAACTCGATGGATATGCTGGACCGTTCAGAACAGGCCCTCAATGCCGCTGGCATTTCCAATGTCACCCTGATTCATGGCGACACCGCAGTCGCGCGCAAGCAGAAGCTGCGAGGCGACCTGATCATCTTTGACATGGTGCTGCACCATATTTCGTCCCCGGCGAAAACTTTCAAGGATTGTGCAGCGCTGCTTAATCCCGGTGGCTCCTTGTTGATCGTTGAGCTTTCTCCTCATGACCAGGATTGGGTGCGGGAAAGCTGCGGCGATTTGTGGCTGGGGTTTGAAGAGTCGGAACTGGAACACTGGGCCTCGAAGGCTGGCCTGCAGTCAGGGCAAAGCTTGTTCCTCGGGCTACGCAATGGATTCCAGATACAGATACGAGTATTTCAGAAAAATGATTCCCTCTGAATCCAATAATGAAAGATACATGACACCTTAATTTGAACTAGTAGAGAAAATTTAAAAGGAAACGTTAATGGCTGAACCACATCTCTTTACTTCTGAATCGGTTTCAGAAGGACACCCCGATAAAATGGCTGACCAGATCTCCGATGCCATCCTTGATGCATTGCTGGAAAAAGACAACAAGTCCCGTGTTGCCTGCGAAACCATGGTGAAGACTGGCATGGTCATCGTTGCTGGTGAAATCACCACTGAGGCCTATGTCGATGTCGAGAGCATCGTGCGTGGCGTAGTGAACGATATCGGTTACAACCATTCTGAAAGTGGTTTCGATTCGAACACTTGTGCAGTACTCAATGCAATCGGCAGTCAATCTCCCGATATCGCAATGGGTGTTGACGATTCAGACGATCATGAACAGGGCGCCGGAGACCAGGGCCTGATGTTCGGTTATGCCACCAATGAAACAGACCTGCTGATGCCAGCGCCAATTCACTACTCACACTTGCTGGTGAAGAAGCAGTCGGAAGTGCGTAAGAGTGGTGCCCTGAAGTGGCTGGAGCCAGACGCGAAGAGCCAGATCACTTTCCGCTACGAAGACGGCAAGCCTGTAGGCATCGACGCCGTTGTGCTTTCCACACAACACCGTGATGAGATCAGCCTGTCCGATCTTAAGGAAGCGGTGATGGAAGAAATCATCAAGCCAGTGCTGCCATCCGAGTGGGTTAACGCTGACACCAAGTATTTCATCAACCCAACCGGTCGCTTTGTAATCGGCGGCCCACACGGCGACTGTGGCCTGACCGGGCGCAAGATCATTGTAGATACCTATGGTGGTATGGCACGCCATGGTGGCGGTGCTTTCTCCGGCAAAGACCCGTCCAAAGTGGACCGCTCTGCGGCCTATCTTGCCCGCTACGTAGCCAAAAACATCGTTGCTGCTGGCATTGCCGACCGCTGCGAGATTCAACTTTCCTACGCCATTGGTGTGGCAGAACCTACATCCGTGAGCATTGAGACATTCGGTACGGGCAAGATCGAAGACAGCAAGATTGTCGAACTGGTAAGACAACATTTCGAACTACGACCCAAGGGCCTGATCGCCATGCTGGATCTGTTACGACCGATCTATCGTGACACAGCGGCCTACGGTCACTTCGGCCGCGAAGAAGCGAATTTTACCTGGGAGAAAACCGACAAGGCAGAAGCGCTGAAAGCTGATGCCGGTGTTTAACAGAATTTATTTGGGAGCGAACGATGAGTACGAATACTGCTGAAAACAATGTAACCAGCTTACATGACTACAAAGTAGCCGACATCAATCTGGCTGACTTCGGTCGCCGGGAAATCACCCTGGCCGAGAAAGAAATGCCGGCGTTGATGTCTTTGCGCAGCAAATATGCTGAAGAGAAGCCATTGGCCAATGCCAAGATACTTGGCTGTATCCATATGACAGTACAGACGGCTGTCCTGATTGAAACCCTGGTAGCACTGGGCGCCGAAGTCCGCTGGTCTTCGTGCAATATTTTCTCTACCCAGGATCACGCTGCCGCAGCAATTGCCGCACAGGGCATCGCCGTCTATGCCTGGAAAGGCCAGACCGAGGAAGAGGGTGAATGGTGTATCGAGCAAACCATCCTCAAGAATGGCGAGCCATGGGATGCCAATATGATCCTGGACGATGGTGGTGACCTGACCGCCATGGTGCATGAGAAGTACCCTCAACTGCTGGACAATATTCATGGCATTACCGAGGAAACCACCACAGGTGTGCATCGTCTTCTGGAGATGATGGAAGATGGCGAGCTGAAAGTTCCAGCCATCAATGTCAACGACTCGGTTACCAAGTCCAAGAACGACAACAAGTACGGTTGTCGCCACAGCCTGAATGACGGTATCAAGCGCGGTACCGACATGCTGCTGTCTGGCAAGCACGCCCTCGTGGTGGGCTACGGTGATGTAGGTAAGGGCTCTGCCCAGAGTCTGCGCCAGGAAGGCATGATCGTGAAGATTTCCGAGATCGACCCGATCTGTGCCATGCAGGCCTGCATGGACGGATTCGAAGTCGTTTCGCCTTACATCAATGGCGAAAACAAGAAAGATGCCGCGTCCATCGACAAAGCCCTGATGGGTAAACTGGATCTGATCGTGACGACCACCGGTAATGTGGATGTATGCGACCGCTACATGCTGGATAGCATCAAGGCCGGCGCCATCGTGTGCAACATCGGTCACTTCGATAATGAAATCGACACCAAGTACATGCGTGAAAACTGGACCTGGGAAGAAGTTAAACCCCAGGTACACAAGATCTACCGTAGTGGTATCGAGAATCAGGACGATTACCTGATCCTGCTGTCTGAAGGCCGCCTGATCAACCTGGGCAATGCGACAGGTCACCCGTCTCGAATCATGGACGGCTCTTTCGCCAACCAGGTACTGGCTCAGATGTATCTGTACGAACGCAAGTTCGCGGACCTTTCTGATGACTTCAAGAAAACCAGCATCACGGTGGAAGTTCTGCCGAAGCATCTGGACGAAGAAGTGGCTGCACTCATGGTGCAAGGCTTCGGTGGCGTGCTTACCCGTCTCACTGACGAACAGGCGAAGTATATCCACGTAAAAGTTGAAGGCCCCTACAAGGTCGATAGTTACAAATACTAATTGGGTCCCAGGATCGGACCAGCAGGACGAAATCATGGCTGTAGAAAATTCTTCCAAACCATTTAGCATCGAGTTTTACCCGCCGCGCACAGCGGCGGGAGAAGCCAAGCTGGATGAAGTACATGAAGAGTTGGCACGACTGCAGCCAGATTTCTTCTCCGTTACCTATGGTGCGGGCGGAAGCACCAAGAGCGGTACGCAACAACTGGTATTGAAATACAGGCAACTGGGTTCCGATGTTGCGCCACATCTTTCTTTCGGAGGCACCGATGAAGGAGAGGTTCTTGAACTGCTGGAAAGTTACAGGGAAGCGGGCATAAATCGGATAGTGGCACTAAGAGGTGACATACCTTCTGGTGGTGGCGCTGCGATGCAATATCGCTACGCCAATGAACTTGTCGAATTTCTGCGGCAGAAAACCGGCGACTACTTTCATATCGAAGTAGCCTGCTACCCCGAAGTACATCCGGAAGCAAAGAGCCTGCGCAGTGATGTGGATTTCTTCAAGCGTAAGGTGGATGCAGGCGCAAACTCCGCTATCACCCAGTATTTTTACAATCCCGACGCCTATTTTTATTTCGTCGATTATTGTCGTGCTGCCGGCATCGAGATTCCCATCGTGCCCGGCATCATGCCTATCACCAACTACGAAAACCTGGCTCGATTCAGCGCCAAGTGTGGTGCGGAAATTCCCCAATGGCTCGAGAAGCGCCTTATCGGGTTTGGTGATGATGTAGATGGACTACGGGATTTCGGGCTGGACTTTGTTTCTGCGCTCTGTGAGAAACTGCTTGATGGTGGCGCGCCCGGCCTGCATTTCTACTCCATGAATCTGTCGAAGACAGTCACCCAGATCTGGAATAACCTCTCATTATCTGATCGAAAGTAGTATCCTCGATCCTGCAACGGTTTCTGCAGAGTATCTATCATGAGGATTACCCGGGTTTACTTCCCTGAGCCAATTCACAGTGGACAGCAGGTAAGATTACCGCCCGATAGTGCACACCACGTGGCCACGGTACTCCGCATGAAAGTGGATGAGCGGGTCTCTCTGTTTAATCCACAAGCAGGTGAGTTTCTGGCACACATTGTCGCTGTTAAAAAAGGTGACGTGGAACTGTCTGTGAATGAACAGATCGCAACGTTCAGGGAACCCGGATTACGCGTTGTTCTTTGCCTCGGCATATCTCGAGGAGATCGCATGGACTTTGGTATCCAGAAATCCGTCGAGTTGGGCGTTAGCGAAATTCGACCCTTCTATTCCGAGTACGGCGACATCCGCATCAAACCACAGGATCGTGTGGAGAAGAAAACACAGCATTGGCAGAAGATTGCAGTCAGTGCCACAGAGCAATGCGGACGACTCGATGTGCCCGTTGTAGCCGCCCCGGCTGAATTCAGTAGCTGTCTTGAAGCGAGCCCAGACTCAACCGCCCTGCTCGACCCACGGGGAGACGGAGCGCTTTCCCAGCTTGAAGTCAGCGACCGCATTCACCTGTTCATTGGTCCGGAAGGTGGGTTTTCTGATAGTGAAATAGAAGCCGCCAGGAACAGAGGTTGTGCAGTGGTGAAGTTGGGGCCACGCATACTCAGAACAGAAACGGCTCCTATTGCTGCCCTCGCTATTCTGCAGAATCGTTTTGGGGATATGTGACAGGCTAGCCAGACCGCGTGTAGCGATCCGTGTAGCCAGAGCTTAAGCTCGTCTCTACAGGCGGATAGCCAGCGGCCCCAGCCCGATCTTCTTGCCAAAGAATTCAAATCGGTAAGCACTCAGGTCCACCGGAAACTGCTCAAGGCTGACGGCGTGTTCTATACACTGGCTGCTGGTCTCATCATCACTCGCCAGATCGACTACCTTTGGCGTCTTCAGTGGCTGCCTTGCCGCATCCGTCAACAAAGCCACTTTTGGGCTGAGGCGCTGAGTCTCATTCTGGTTCAGAACGAGTGCATATTCACCGGAATTGATCGCCACCAGCGTTCCAATGGGGTACATACCCAATACATGAATAAGCTCAACTACGAGTTGCTCTGGAAACTTGATCACGCGTTGCTTGTATAAACGTGCAGTGGCTTGTGCTGGAGAATACTTGCGCTTGTCACTATTAGTGCCAACCAGGCGCTCGAAGCAGTAGGCCAGGTTGGCGTAACGCGCTAGGGAAGGAATCTGATCACCCTTGATGCCGCGGGGGAATCCACGCCCGTCATGGCGCTCGTGATGATTGCGCACGATGCGCAGAATTCTTTCGTCGGCCTGGCTATGGTGGTTCAGCAACTCCAACCCGAATTCAATATGTTTGCGATAGGCAAGAAACTCTTTCTTGCGGAAATGTCCACGCTTGCTGACCAGCCGCTCTGGCAGCAGATTCATGCCGATATCGCAAAGTAGCGTTCCCAGGAACAGGATCTCAATATCGTTCCGCTTCAGTCCCACCTGGCGTCCCAGCATGGCTGCCCAGATTGCGGCACGTACACAGTAGCTACTTGGGAATTTGGCATTAGTGTCGGTAAACAGGATCCAGATTAGCGTCTGGGGGTTCGCTATCAGGCTATCGACCACGGCCTTGATCAGGGGCTCCAGTGGCTGCAGGTTCATTGTCCTGCCTTCCCTGACGGCGATACAGACTGACTGAAACTGGGTCTGCAACGCATCGTAGGCGGAGCTACTCTTGTCCAGAATTTGCTTGATGCTGTGGGTTACCGGGTAGGTATCCCGGTTCACCTTCAGGGTCGCGCCGATAGGCGCTGCACGACGGGCACTGCTCAATATAGTCAGGTCCGTGCGCTTGCGACGAGCCGGCTCAGCGCCCTTGTTGGTATCGATAGTGACGTGACGACAGAATTTCTGCAGGGTCTGAATGTCTTCCGCGCGCTTCACATGGAAGCCACCCATGGGAAACGGGGTATCGGACCAGGGACAGTCAAGCTCACAGACATACATGCCCACGAGCAAATCTCGACTGTCCAGCGCGATTAGGTAGCCGGTAGGGGCGTTGATCTGGGGAGACTGCATGGGGTAGAGATTACCCGCTTTTTGAAATCCGGCTTGTGAGAAAGCTCACAATCTGGAATCAGCGAATTTTCCCGCCGATTCCGGGAGTTAGCTAGATCGCGCGGCTTCCGTAATTGCTTTCTGGTTTGCGAGGAGGGTCCGCCGTGACATCCGGATCGATCTGGTTGATGGCGCCACCTTGCTGAAGGAAGCGGGCAATATCCTGTTCCACCTGGCTGCGCAGGCGGTGGCGTGATGTAACACTACGGGTTTCGGCTTTTTCGTCTTTGCTACCAATGAACTCCAGGTCTACGCCTTTAGCGATTTCCGCTTTGCCCTGGGGTTTTTTGGCCTTTTTCTTCGCTGGCATTGTTGATCCTCTTTCCTGCTCAACGTCGTGTTGTTAACTGATACTTAGACTAGAACAATGTGGCCGATGCGCTAGGGGAAATTTCTTACTTCTTATGAGATTTAGTTATAGATGGTGGGGGTGTTTAACACGGTTGAGGGTTTCTGTGTGTTGTGTTGTGTTGTGACGTGGCGTGTTGTGGCTTCGAGACGGGAGGGCTGCCGGCGCGCTCGCTGCTGATCATTGGGAGCCCGGCGACATCGGGCGCTGCGCAACTCAACCTACGCGCTGCGCGCTTCGGGATTCGGACAGTGCTCGCGCTGTTTCCGATGTCGCCGGGCTCCCAAGGCATGATCTGACCCGCAGCGAGCGCGCCGGCAGCCCTCCCTTAAGTTTCGTGGAGTCGTCTGATTTGGACCCTGTTAAATGGAGGGGAGATAGAAAGCGGCCGCACTTGTCAGAAATATGTATTCTGCCTCGGGTGTACAACATTCATTCATCAACGCGAGCTTGTATAGATGGCTACAGCTAGATGATTACTAAACTTCGCTTTCATAGTGCATTGTCGACGATAACTTAGCTCGCCTGCCGCTAGGCTGATGCTACTTATCGATCTGAACTTCGAGCAACTGCAATCAATTTCTGAATGAATCTTATCGAAGCCCCGAATTGAGCCAGGGATGGCGACGCCAGCATCGCTGGCGCGAGGAAGAATTCGTCAGGCTAATCGCAATTCGCCGCCAGCGAATTCCGACGACCGAGGTGTTAGCGCATGGATGCGCTAACGCCGGAACAAAAAAAGAGCGGGAGCACTCTGTGCTACCGCTCTCAAGGGAGAGTTGTTCTGAAAACTATTCCTGATATCAATCGAAGCCACTGATTGAGCCAAGGATGGCGACGCCAGCGTAGCTGGTGCGAGGAGGGATTTGTCAGGCTAATCGCATTTAGCCGCCAGCAAATCCCGACGATTAAGGCAAAAGTGCATGGATGCGCTTTTGCCGTATTGATGGTTTCAAGGAGTACCAGGTTTTGGCCTGGCACCCCTGAATTGGTCTTACTGAGAAACGAACTCTGGGTAGGCTTCCATTCCGCATTCGGAGAGGTCCACACCTTCGGCTTCCTCTTCTTCGGAAACCCGGACACCCATGATTGCTTTAATGGCGAACCAGACGATCATGCTGGTTGCGAATACCCAGATGAAGATAGTGAGCATGCCGATGAGCTGGCCACCGATTGTTGCGTCACTGTCGGACAGAAGGACTGCGAAGATACCGAAGATACCTACAGTACCGTGTACTGAGATGGCACCAACTGGATCGTCGATCTTCAGTTTGTCCAGAGTAATGATGCTGAATACCACGAGTACACCACCGATGCCGCCGATGATGGTGGACAGCAGTGGGGATGGATCAGCGGGTTCGGCGGTGATAGCCACCAGACCAGCCAGTGCACCGTTGAGTGCCATTGTCAGGTCAGCTTTGCCGAACAGGATGCGTGCGGTGATCAGAGCTGCGATCAGGCCGCCTGCGGCAGCGGCGTTTGTGTTCAGGAACACGTTAGCCACTTCGTTAGCTACTGCGATACCACCGAGCTTCAGAGTAGAACCGCCGTTGAATCCGAACCAGCCCATCCACAGGATGAAGGTACCGAGAGTAGCCAGTGGCAGGTTTGCACCCGGGATTGGTTGAACGGCGCCGGTCTGGGCGTTGTATTTGCCTTTACGTGGGCCGAGGATCAGAACGCCTGCGAGTGCTGCAGCAGCACCAGCCAGGTGAACGATGCCGGAGCCTGCGTAGTCGGAATAGCTCAGATCGAACATACCGAATACTGATTTTCCGCCCCAGGTCCAGCCACCTTCCATTGGGTAGATGACGCCAGTCATTACGACTGCGAATGCCAGGAATGCCCAGAGCTTCATGCGCTCGGCAACGGCGCCAGACACGATCGACATGGCAGTTGCTACGAATACCACCTGGAAGAAGAAGTCAGAAGCGCCAGAGTAAACTGAACCGCCATCAAAACCTTCTTCTGCAGAGTCGGCGAGTACCTGGGCAACGGCTGCATCGTCCATCTGGGCAACGGTAGTTACACCTGACAGGAAGTAGCCACCGTCGTACATGAACTGATAGCCACAAACCAGATACATCGTACAAGCAATCGCAAACAGCGCGACGTTCTTGGTCAAAATTTCAGTTGTGTTCTTGGTACGGACCAGACCAGCTTCCAGCATGGCGAAGCCGGCGGCCATCCACATAACCAGTGCGCCGCAGATAAGGAAATAGAACGTATCCATTGCGTACTGTAATTCAAAAATTTGGTTTTCCACCTTTACCTCCGATTGTGGCCTCAAGCGATGACCACTGAATTATTGATTCTTGCGAGCAGTTCTAGACCGCTTCATCCCCTGTTTCGCCAGTACGTATACGTATGATCTGAGCCAGTTCAGTGACGAATATCTTGCCGTCGCCGATCTTGCCCGTATTGGCTGCCTTTGTGATTGCTTCGAGGGTTTGATCCAGCAGGTTTTCGCCAATGGCAATCTCCAGCTTCACCTTCGGAAGAAAATCAACTACGTATTCCGCACCTCGATACAGTTCGGTGTGGCCCTTCTGCCTGCCAAAACCTTTCACTTCGGTAACGGTAATCCCCTGCACTCCTATTTCGGAAAGCGCTTCACGGACGTCGTCCAATTTGAATGGCTTGATAATAGCCGTGACTAACTTCATTCTTTCGCTCCTTGGTTGATTGAGGCGACGCACTTTTTATTGCTAACGTTCTTGCAAACTTTTTGTGCGCGTTGTGCGGCTTGAGTAATGCGCGTGTTGCCGTCTCTTGCCACTTCTCTACACCTATTAAATTCAAAACCCTCTATGCATGGGCCGTGCCACAAGTATTTTTAATATCCTTTTCAACGAGTTAGTGGGTTCGATTGAAAATGCAGTCAGCGAGAACTGCAGAATGGGGGGGAAATTGATCTGTGGAAGTGCGTAAAAACGGGGCACGCACCATTGTTGTGCACTGCGGTCTCTTGCGTTGTCCCGATATGGCCAACAGGAATGTTAAAATCGGCCTGAATCCACTGAAACAGACAGGTTTGAGCTAAGGAATATGATAGACAATCAATTGTTGCGAGAACTGAGCGAGCGGCTTGCGAAAATCGCTCCCATGGCGGAAGACCTGCGTGACGACGCACGCACCAAGATAGAGCAGGTTTTAAAGAAGTCTCTGCAGGATCTGGATGTACTGACGAAGGAAGAGTTTGAAGTGCAGACCCGGGCGCTGGAGCGAGCGGAACTACGCATCGCAGAACTTGAGACGACGCTATCCGCACTGGAAGCACGGCTCAATGCCATGCAGTCATCTTCCTAGCTCCTGAACACATCGGCTTCTGCGATAGGAGATGGCTTCCAGCAGATGGGTTTTGCCAATCTCTGTCGATTCTGCATAGTCTGCGATGGTTCGGGACACTTTGATGACCCGGTGCACTGCCCTTGCTGACATACCCAATTGATCCATGGTTTGCGCCAACACTTTTCGCAATGGCCGCTTGAGGCCGCAGTACTCCTCCAACTCATCACCACTGAGTTCATTGTTAAGTTTCCCTGCCCGCTGCAGTTGGGTCTCTCTGCAACGCCGAATGCTGGCACTCGCCTTGATCCAGTGTGACTGATCTTCCTGGCTGCTGTCTTGCTCCAGCAACTCAGCCTGGGTCAGTGAAGGAAGCTCCACTAGCAGATCCATGCGGTCCAACAGTGGCCCTGAGAGCTTTCCAAGATAACGCGCTACCCGATCGTTGCTACAGCGACATTCACGCCGCGGATCAGATGCATTGCCGCAGGGACAGGGATTCATTGCCGCCACTAACTGAAACCGGGCGGGGAACTTCACCCGATAATTGGCACGGCTGACCGTGATCTCGCCATTTTCGATGGGCTCCCGAAGCGCATCGAGGGCAGAAGGCTTGAACTCGGTGAACTCATCAAGAAACAGGACTCCACGATGCGCGAGACTGATCTCCCCCGGCGTCGCCCTGTTACCCCCTCCCACCAACGCAACATGAGTCGCCGAGTGATGCGGGCTGCGTAGAGGCGGTCTGGCCAATTGGCTGGCCGCCACGGGCTCACCAGCCACTGAACGTATGGCAGCCAATTCCATGGCATGCTGTTCAATCAGCGGTGGCAATAACTGGATCAGGTTATTCGCCAGTAATGTCTTGCCACAACCAGGTGGTCCTATCATCAACAGGTTATGGCTACCTGCTGCAGCCAGTTCAACAGCACGTCTGGCAAATAATTGTCCTTTTACGGCGAGAAACTCTCGCTTCAAGTCGTCTACTGTGTGAGTTGCAGTGGCCTTCCCATGTGGTTTCTCCAATTCCTTGCCAGCACGAACATGCTCAAGATAATCAACGAGGGAAGTGATCATTCCTGTATTCGGGTAAGCGACTAGTTCTGCTTCTGCGGCATTGGCCCTGGGCAGAATAATTTCCCTTCCCACCTCACGGGCGGCCAGAGTAGCTGGCACTACTCCTTGAATGGAACGTACGTCACCCTGAAGCGCCAGCTCTCCCATTATTTCCTTGCCATCCATGCTGCCTTCAGGAATCTGGCCAGAGGCCTGCAGGATTCCCAGGGCGATGGCGAGATCATATTGTGCGCCGGACTTGGGAAGGTCTGCCGGTGCCAGGTTCACCGTGATTCTACTCTGCGGGAAATCCAGTCCACTGTTGATAATGGCAGAGCGAACCCGTTCCTTGCTTTCGCGGACTGTTGTTTCAGGCATCCCGACGATGGCAAATCCTGGGAGTCCGCTAGAGAGATGCGTCTCAACGCAGACTTCTATGGCATCAACTCCCAGCATTGCGCGGGAGTAAACTCTGGCGAGAGACATCCTTGTTCCTGTGAGAGCGGGTTAATCAGATAAACCACACAGGAATAGTACAAGCTTGTGTGAAAGTACAAATCACGGGCAAAAAATGTTCGTCTCACTTTGCCGGAAACTGTTGGCAGACTCTAATTCTGTTACCTGTTTAGTTGGGATTTAGTTAGGACTTTATTGAACTGCGGCCGTGCCGGACAGAGGGGGCTTGTTGCCAACGCTCTGCGCCCGTCCCGGGTTCCTTCACTCCGAAAAAAGCCCTACGGTCTTTTTTCTACGTTCAGCGCTATCGCTTAACTGTTGGCAACAAGCCCCCTCTGTCCGTCACTCTGAGCACTGCCAGGCGTTACGATACTTTTTGGTTACATTTGTTCCCCTTCGATTGAGGGTAAGGTGTGTCGAAGAGTACTCCGATATCTCGGGTATCACTGCACAAGCGGCTGCAGGGAGGCAGGGTTCCCAACCCGCCAGTCAAGGCCGGCGCTGAACGGAAGAAAAAGACCGCAGGGCTTTTTCTGGAGTGAAGGGACCTGGGGAGCCTCTCACCAATTATGTTTCATCTCTGGCTTTCAGCCGAACCCGCTATCAAGGCGCCGGTTTGAAGGCATGCGTCGGCCTGTCGAAAACCGGCAACGCGGAGAGCGGGTTCGGCTGAAAGCCCCGAAGGGCGGGCCTGTCGCATCTGCCTGCTGCGTTGCCGCACTTGCCAAGGGCTACGACCATTGCCAGCGTACGGCGTCTTGCAGGCAGATGCGACAGACTCCGCAGAGAAGGAACATAATTGGTCAGAGGCTCCCTTGGGCGCCGAGCCGGCGGGTTGGGAACCCTGCCTCCTCGCAGCCGCGCTCGAATGCACTCACCTAATTAGCCATGCATACGTAATAGATGATATTCACCGCCTATCCGCGATGAACCAAAAAAAAATGGGCTCCTAAGAGCCCATTTTTTAACAATCTTGCTCTAGCCTTACTGGCTGGATTCGATCATGTACTCAACGATGGCGCGCAGGTCAGCGTCTGTACAATCGAAGCACAGGCCTTTGGCAGGCATTGTGTTCAGACCATTGATTGCGTTGGCAACTACGGCATCCAGGCCCTTCTCAAGGCGTGGTTCCCATTCGCCAGCATTGCCAGGACCAACTTTAGGCGCACCAGCGGCACCCGTGCTGTGGCATGCAAAGCATGACGCCATGTATTTTGCTTGTGCATCGAAGCCGTCGCTCAGTTGGGCGAGTTCAAGTGGCTTTGACTCATCGGCTGTGCTCATTGCGGCAAACATTGCGGCCACTACAATGAGACTGGTTTTCATCATCTTGTTTAACACGGTCTAGCTCCTCTTCTTCAAAGTCTTAAAAGCTTGTACTTAAATGGTAAATCTAACTGGCGATATAGTTTCGCTTCTTGTTGTCCTTTTCTATGGTCGCGCTGTTTATTGCGCGAGCATGTAATCTACGACGGCACGTAAATCTTCGTCACTGCAGCTCATGCAGATACCGCGCGCCGGCATGGCGTTCACACCATTAATCACATTCGCCATTACTGCATCCATACCCTTGGCCATGCGCTCTTCCCAGGCATCGGCATCACCTGGTTGCGGAGCGCCAGCGGCGCCAGTGCCGTGACAGGCAAAGCAATTCATTTGATAGGTGCCGGCCGCATCAAAATCACTGTCTGCGGCGGCGACTGTTGCGGCGACTGTGTCCGCAGCGTCAGCGACTTCTTCCATGACTTCTTCTACAACTTCCGCGGCGGCTTCTACAACCGCAGGCGCAGAGTTGGACATGCCAGCAGTATTGCCAGAAGTGCCCACACAAGGCTGGCCTGCGAGGCAGACCTGTCCTACCGGACGAATATTATCGGCAACAGATTGTGCTGACGCTGTGAGAGGCGTTGCCAATGCCAGCAATGCCAGAGTCAGGAGGGATACAGAACGCTGTGAGAACATGATCAAGGTACTCTGTTTTTAAATTGGGTTTTTAAATTGGGCTTTTGAACTGGGTTTTAATATACGTGTTGGTCTTAAAGTAATTCGATTCACTTCGACGAGCCGAAGGAATTTTGCCAGATCGGGAGTCAACCACAGTCACTACTGGTTCAATGCTCGTAGACTCAAATTATGCGCTGGCTGGAATCCAGTTGTGTCGTTTGTTGGTTGGGCTATCCAGGATTACTGCGCTTGGTAAGAGCAGACGCCGGATGCCTCAGGGATGAACGATAGCAACTGAAAATGCAGGCGAATTATACAGTAATTGTAGCAGGCGAAAAGCCATGAATATGGCAATATATTGTCGAAAAATAGTGCCTAACCGCCGCTGCGTCTTATGGTAAGACAGTCAGATTGAGGGGGGTCAAATGGTAGAAGATGTCCGAGGGGTTTGCATCCAGACCGTATCCCACGACGATGTTTGCCTCTATCTCTTCGATGCCCAGATCACGGGGAATGAGATCCGTCGCAATGGTCAGACTCTCCAGGACATCGAGAGGCTTGCTGGCGAAGGGGATGGCTGGCAGGGGGTTGAGCGTGACATCGACAAACTCTCCCTGTGAGTTGAGCATGAGAATTTGATCCTCAATCAATGCTGCTACAACGAGGAAGCCATCTTCTCCCAAGTGTTGTATGTCGGGTGTGATCTGCGCATTGATCTGGAGTGCCTCATCAGGCGCAAATACATTGCGGAAAGAGTTACCGCCATCGGCGCTAATGCCTCCTGTATAGCGGGCCAGACTAAAACTGCCCGACAGGCTGGTACTGGTACCTAACGAGGGACTGCCGCTGGCACTGTAGTCTGCTCTTAGCTGGTAACTGCCAACTACCCCACAGTCGTCTTTAATGGGCTCGTCAAAGGTATTGACGATGAGGAAATAGCTGCCGGGATCCAGGGTTGTATTGAGGGTAGAGCCACACTGATCGCTGGCGTCGAAATCTATCGCAATATATTCGAGGTCGGTGGTCGCAACGATCAACACTGCATCCAGCAGTTCCGAATCAACACTGAAATTGAAGTCTGTAGACTGCCCAATCTGGAATTGGTACATATCCAATAGACTGTGATCGGTGCCCCCGACGGTCAGCTCGCTAACGGTGCAGTCACTGCTGCTCAGGTCATTTTCGCTGGCACCGAACACCAGCAATTTGATCTCGCACGCTTGCAGGCCGCTATACAATGCGGTCACACCATTGATGTCGTCCTGCTGCAATTCAAACACATTGCCAATATTCGGCGCCATGATGGCGGCATTGTTCGTTTCATGGTCCAGACCGATCACATGGCCCAGCTCATGCAATGCCACACGACCGAAGTCGATTCCCTGAATTCCAAACTGAACCAGCGGACCATCATAGATATTGAAATCTACCGTATCATTGACCACCACATCGGCTTCGGTGATGCGCGCTGGCCCGAGGGTTTGCCCTGCGAACCGTCGTACCGTTACGGCCAGCGTATTGGTACCGAATTCGGTGCCACAGTAATTGGCACTAAAATCGACGCTGCTGCGTCCGTCGACAAGGCAGGGGTCGAACCGCTCTTCTACCAATGAAAAATCGAATACTGTCTGTTCGGACCACGCCTCCATGGCCGCGATGAAGGCGGCGTTCCAGCTAATCTGGGTGCCGGAAAACCCTTCCATATTCACGTAAAAGTCCGCCTCGGCCCGCAGCCACTTGTTGCCATTGAAATCAAACGCGGCAACCGTCGCGCTCATAAAAAACAGCACCGTAGCAGCCAGGGCTTTTGTGAACCTGGATTCCATCTTCAGCTTCGAACTCCCTTATTGGCCAGTAGCCGGGCAGGTCGCCGGAACTGGTTTCTTTCGATTCAATTTTAGTCCAACGAATTCAGGCACCTGGCGTTTACAGCCGGGCTAGCAATTCTCTAATCCTATTCTATCGTTAATGTATAGCCTACTACTTCCCGGAGAATATGCGGTGCGCCTCGCACTTATCCATAAAGCCCTGACACTACTTATCGCCAGCCTGCTGAGCGCGGTACTTGCGGCTGGGGAGCTACAGTTTGCCGAGGCGACCTACTCTGTCGCCGAAAATGGCACCACTATCCAGATTACGGTGACTCGAACCGGAGCGGTGGGTTCACAGGCTACCGTTACTGTTAAATCTGTAGATGGGACCGCCACGGCGGGAAATGATTTCAAGGCAGTGTCCGCTGCCTTGACCTGGGCCGCCGGCAACGCCGATTCCCAGACCGTGAACATTTCTATTACCGACGATGCAACAACCGAGGGTGATGAAATTTTTACGCTCGAATTGCAAAACCCGACCGGCGACACCGTAGGCGCTGTCGGTGCTACAACCATTACCATCACCGACTACGAGGAAGGAATACTGCAATTTGCCGCAACCGAATTTGCAGCGGACGAATCCGATGGCACGGCCAATATCATCATCTCTCGCAGCAACGGCATCGATGGTGAGGTAGGTATCACCATCAAAACTACGGATGATAGCGCAAAAAGTGAGACGGACTATGAAGCCGTCGATCTTGCGGTCAGTTTTGAGGATGGAGTTAGCAGCGTCGCGGTTCCAATTACCTTGCTGGATGATGAGCTAGCCGAACTCTCTGAGTCATTGACGCTCACGCTTTCTGCCATCTCCGGCGGTGCAGTGCTCGGCAGCGATAGCACGGCAACATTGACCATCACCGATAGCGACAACGACTTCACGCCGTCTCTGGATCTCATCGAGCTGGAATCGGCAACCATCACGCAGCCGCCGCTGGTAGACCTCAAGAAAATCAGCGTAATGGATGCTGAAAGCACGTATCTGGAAATCATCAACGACATCCCGGTACTCGAAATTGGGGAGGTAGCTGCAGAACAAGCCACGTCGGGCGTGATGGAAATTGCGCTGGGTACCGACAAATACTATTTCTACCCATTGTCGGTTAGAAGAAGTGAATCAGGGTCACAACCCCACGTGTTGGTCGCCGCTGACCACAGTGCCCGGTTCATCACGAGCCAGGACATCACGATTGATGTTCAGCCCGCATTGGGTGGACTGTCTACTTTTCAGGACGCACTTACCGAAGTGGAACTACCGGAGTTGACGATTACCGAAAACGGCAATATCACTGTGCAGGTAGATCAGGGTCCTGCGCCATTCGAACGTGATGAAAACGGTGAACTGGTCATCAACAACTCGTTCTATGATCGCTGGCACTTCCGTCCGGTACTGCTGGCTTCCCTTAGCGAAGCGACCGGTGAAAGTACGAGGATAGTGTCACACCCACAATTCCCGAACGAAACCATGATCGCCGTGACTTTCAAGGATGGTACGGATTACCGTCAGCAGATTCTCGCGCCTGCCCCCATCAACGCTGCCGAGGCACTGCTGCGAATAAACGCTCGAATTGATGTGCGCAGTGTGGTGCAGCGAGACTACGGTGTGATTGTTTTGACTTCCCTGCTGGACACTTTCGCCGGAATACAAGGTGCCACAGAGTACACTTTACTGGCAGACTACCAGATTCGTCGTGTCGAGTTCCCGGAATCTACTTCGCTGGGATTTTCAACGATTCCTGACGTGAACGGTGATGGGCTGGTGGATTTCAAAATGGTATATGCCAATGGAGAAGAACAGTATTTTCTGCTCATGTCTTATGAATAAAATTGGCGATCAACCGTCTCTGTAGGATCCATCCAGAATAGCTTGCCACCACGGCTCATTGGCCAGATACCAGTCCACGGTACGATTCAGGCCCGACTCGAAGTCTTCCTTCGGCAGGTAACCCAGCTCACCCATTATTTTCTGCGCGTCTATTGCATAACGGGTATCGTGACCGGGGCGGTCCGTGACAAAAGTAATCAGGGTTTCGGCTTTTTCCGCGTTCGCGCAGGGCGATTGGGGAAAGCGGCTGGCGAGGTCTGGATCGGAAGCAAATCGCGCATCCACGATGGCACAGAGAAGCTTCACTACATCAATATTTGCCCATTCATTATTGCCGCCGATATTGTAGGTCTCACCCTGTTTGCCCTGCTTGATAATCAGTTCTATGCCACGGCTATGGTCGTCGACAAAAAGCCAGTCACGGATCTGTTGTCCATCACCATAAATTGGTAAAGGCTTACCGTTGAGAATATTCAGCAGGCACAGCGGAATCAGTTTTTCGGGGAAATGATAGGGCCCGTAGTTGTTGGAGCAATTACTGGTAGTCACCTTGAGGCCATAGGTATGATGGTAGGCGCGCACCAGGTGGTCCGATGATGCTTTGCTCGCTGCATAGGGCGAGTTGGGTGCATAGGGCGTGGTTTCGCTAAAGGCCGGGTCATCAGCGGCCAGGGTGCCATAGACCTCATCGGTTGATACGTGATGAAACAGGTGATCGTTTAATTCTGCTTCATCCAGCCAGACTTTCTTCGCGGCTTTAAGCAGGCAGTGCGTACCGACGATGTTGGTATCGATAAACGCATCTGGTCCAGTGATCGAGCGGTCGACGTGGCTCTCGGCAGCAAAATGCACGAGTGTATCGACGCGATGTTCGTTCAACAGTTTTTCGATCAGCGGCTGATCGCAGACTGAGCCGTGTACAAAGCTGAACCTTGAATCCTCTGCCAGATCATTGAGGTTGTTCTTATTGCCAGCGTAGGTAAGCGCGTCCAGCACGACAATCCTGTCATCCCGATTTTGCTGCAACCAATAGTGAACAAAATTGGAGCCTATGAAACCTGCGGCTCCTGTCACCAATAGATTTCTCATTGTGTTAGTCCTGTTGTTTCGTTTGCGGCGAGGGCGTCAATAACTCTGCGCAGTTCGCTTTCCCAACTCAGCACACTGATTCCTGGAAGATCAAGCGCTTTGCTTCTGTCCATCACACTATAGGCAGGCCGTTGCGCCGGCGTCGGATAGTCTGCTGTAGTTAGGGGGTTGAGGGGTATGGCCTTTTCAAGTAGTCCTGATTCCATTCCCAGGCGCTGTATAGCCTGGGCGAAGTCATACCAACTTATATTCGCACCATCGTTCCATTGATAGATACCGCCGGGGCACTTTTCTGTTGCCAGCGTGTGCAACACCCTTGCCAGGGAATGGGTGGAGGTGGGTGATCCGCGCTGGTCATCCACGATGCCAAGGCTTTCTTTCTCTCTCATCAAGCGCAGCATGGTTTTGACAAAGTTGTGGCCATACTCTGAATAGAGCCACGAGGTACGAACGATAGTCGCAGAAGGCAGTGCTTCCAGCAGTTTCTTTTCACCCTCCAGTTTGCTGGCTCCGTATACTCCCAGAGGTGAGGTCTGGTGTTCCGGCTGGTAAGGTTCTTCAGCCTTGCCATCGAATACGAAATCGGTGGAGACATGAATCATGTGCGCTGTGTGTTGTTTACACCAGTGAGCCATCACTGCCACGGCATTGGAGTTGACCTGGAAGGCTGTTTCACGGTCTGACTCCGCTCCATCGACAGCGGTGTAGGCCGCTGCATTAAGCAGCACGATGGGTTGGTATTTGTTCAGCGCACTAAGCATGCCTGCTTCGTCAGTCAGGTCAAAGCCGTCACGGCTCAAGGCGATCAGCTTGCGCTCGTTTCCCTGCCCAGCAGCATCCCAGAATTGGCGGAAGCTCTGTCCCAGTTGGCCGCTGGCGCCAGTGAGAAGCACATTGTCGGTCATGGGAATAGTTTGGCGTTGGCCAGGGTTGATGCTTGCCTGTCTTTAGCCGACAGGAGTGGCTCGGCATTGATCAATGGCCAATCGATACCGATGTCAGGATCATTCCAGAGAATGCTGTGGTCGTCTTCTGGGTGATAGTACTCGCTGCATTTGTAACTCAGCTCAGCGGATTCACTCATGACATAGAAGCCATGGGCAAAGCCGGGCGGTATCCACAACTGTTTTTTGTTCTCACCTGAGAGAACAACGCCTACCCATTGGCCGAACGTCGGAGAGGACTTCCTGATATCTACCGCGACATCAAACAATTCGCCAGCAAGCGCGCGGGCCAGTTTGCCCTGGGGGTAGTCCAGTTGGTAATGCAGCCCCCTGAGCGTGCCCTGTACCGATCGGCTCTGGTTATCCTGTACAAAGTCCAGATCGATGCCATGGTCCTGAAAATGGCTGCGTCGAAACGTCTCCATGAAGTAGCCCCGTTCGTCACCGTGCACAGCGGGCTCCAGAAGTAAAACATCGGGAATGGCGGTAGGTGTGATGATCATTTGATGAATAAGTAAAACGGAGTCAGGATTGCTGGCGCAGTAATTCCAGCAGGTATTCGCCGTAGCCACTCTTGTCCAGCTTGTGCGCCAGCGCCTTAAGTTGCTCCGCATCAATGAAGCCCTGGCGATAGGCAATCTCTTCCGGGCAACCAATCTTCAATCCCTGCCTCTCTTCGAGTACGCGTATAAAGTTGGCGGCATCGAGGAGGGATTGAATTGTGCCTGTATCCAGCCACGCCGTACCACGGTCAAACAAGGCAACCTTGAGAGTTTTACGTGCCAGGTACACCTTGTTGACATCGGTGATTTCCAGCTCACCTCTTGCAGAAGGCTTGATGTTTTTGGCAATGTCGACAACTTCATTGTCATACATGTACAAACCAGTCACCGCATAATGGGATTTTGGCTTGGCTGGCTTTTCTTCCAGATCGACAGCGTTGTTGTTGCTGTCAAGCGTCACCACACCGTAGCGCTCCGGATCGGTGACATAGTAGGCGAACACGCTGGCGCCTTCTTTCTGCTCCACTGCCGCCTTCAGCGTGTCTTCGATATCGTTGCCATAGAAGATGTTGTCGCCAAGGATGAGGCAGACGCGGCTGTCCCCAACAAACTCTTCGCCGATAATAAATGCCTGCGCCAGGCCTTCCGGTTTGGGCTGAACTGCGTATTGGATCGAGAGTCCCCAGCCCGCACCATCTCCCAGTAAATTCTGATAGGCGGCACTGTCCTCAGGGGTAGTGATTATCAGGATTTCCCGAATACCCGCCTGCATCAGGGTCGCCAGGGGGTAGTAGATCATGGGCTTGTCATAGACCGGCATGAGCTGCTTGCTCACGGAGATGGTCATGGGATGCAATCGAGAGCCGGTGCCTCCGGCGAGGATAATTCCCTTTGTGGCTTGCGTCATTGCTTGTGCTTCTTGCGGTCTTTGTTAATCGATTGGACTGGTCTGGTGCGAGGGCCTAGGGCTTCATGGCAGCCAGTATGTCTGGAAGAACATTCTGAAATGTCTGGACTGGATGGTAGCCAAGCTCAGTTGCGATTTTTTCGCAGTATTCCCTGCTCTCCCGTTCTTGCTGTCCCTTTGTCCGCTGTCCGTCGCCAACCAGATTGCGGTAGGTACGGAGCCCCAGATCGTTCCTCCAGAGCCTCAGGCTATTGGCTGTCTGGGCCAGCAAAGAGGCTAGGAAGAATACCACACGAGGCGTATGCCAGGCTGGCTTTTTTCGGCCCAGAGCCGCATATATGGCGCTCTCCAGCGAGGTTGGCGTATACAGCTGGCCATCCCCCACGGGATAGATCTGGCCTGCACTGACGGGTGATTTCGCGGCCCGGTAGGCCACTTCCACTAGATCGTCGACAGAAATCAGGGGTAATTGATTTTGCAGTTTCGGTAGGGGCGGCAGGGAGCCTTTGCTGATGCGATTTATCAGGCCAGCAATATTGCCACGCATACCCGCGCCATAGACGTTCACCGGTCGCAGTATAGTGGGCTGGAAACTTTCGCTGGCGGCCGCGAGTGCTAACTCTTCTGCCCGCTTCTTGCTTGACGCGTAGGCTGACTCATCAGGGGCGGCGGCAAGGATGCTGGAGAAGAAAACAAATCTCGGCACGCGATGTTGCAGGCAAGCGTTAATCAGGTTCCGGGTACCTTCCACGTTGACTGAGTGTAGCGACGTCGCATCTCGAGTTCCCGAATGGGCTATTCCAGCGAGATGAAATACAACGTCTATGTCTTTGCAGGCTATTGAAATACTTTCCTTGTCACCAAGATTACCTACGATCTGTTCACAATTTCCCAATGACCCGGTATTCGTTCTCTCTCTGACCAACGCCCTCACCTGCCACTCCTGCTCGGCCAGCATTTTAACCAGGTGCGTCCCTATGAATCCCGTTGCTCCGGTAACAAGAACCTTTCCGCTCATGCAGTCAGTCCTGACATCTTGAACGCTTGAAAAATGGGTTGCGACGATTTCAGATTACAGAAAGCCAGACTTTCTATTTTGTCATGCACCTAAACGTCTCCTGTAGATGGTCATCTCTTAACCTGGCTATCTCCCAGCAGCGTAGCCATAGGCACTGCGAGAAACTCTCGGTTATCGAAAGTGAACGGCAGAGTTCGATCACCGGAATAAAGCAATATACCCCGACTAAACTTCTTTCCTGCATAGTCTGCTAGTACCCTGAGCCCATGAAAATCCTTTTCGTTCACGGTCTGCGCTGCTTTTACTTCTATGCCCGCAACGACACCTCCTGCCTTCTCGACGACGATGTCTACCTCCCTTTGGTTGTTGTCCCGGAAATGGAAAAACTTCAATTCGTCATCAAGCTCTGCTGACTGCTTTAAGCATTCAAGCAAGATAAAATTCTCCAATAATCCGCCGAAGTATTGACTCTCAACTAGCTGTTCTTCGGTTCGAATACCCATAAGGTATGTTGCCAGACCTGTATCAATCATGTGCACCTTAGGCATGCTGACCGTGGCGCTTCTGGCACGTTGCTTTCTATAGCCTGGTAGTAGATGCAATAAATACATTTGTGATAACACTGAAATGTAATTTTTAATTAGCTTGTCATTGAAACCCAGTGCTTTTCCCAGACCCGAGTACTTCAATAGATTCCCGGCTCTACTTGCCAGTATCGTCATCAGTGCGCCAGTCTTTTCGATATAGTTTCCTCTTGCGTCATAGAGGCTTTCAAAGTCTTTGTACAAGCGACCATCCAAATAGCTCTCAAACCAGTTCTGCCTGAAGCGTGCCGACTTATTGTGAGGCTCTGGAAAGCCTCCTCGTAATATTTTACTGGCAATAGCCAAACGACTACTGACCTCGGTTTTCTGGATCGGAAATTTTTCGGCAAACAACGCTGACAGAAACCCGCATTTACGCCCTGTAATTTCCGCCTGTGATAAAGGGTAGAGAGTTACTTTTACCATGTGGCCCGGCAGTGATTCCTTGACTTTGGCTGAGCTGAAAATATCTGCAGACCCTGTCAGCAGGAATCGGCCCCTTTCGTCATTGCTCAGGGAGTCGGAGACTTCCTTTATGACAGGTATAAGCTGCGGCTCATATTGAAACTCATCCAGTACGACTGGGCGATTATCCATTGATAGCAAAAATCCCCTGGGATCGTTTCTGGCAGAAGCCAGAACTGCCTGATTGTCCAGGGTAATGTATTCATACCCCATCTCAGCAGCGACCTCCTTTACCAGGGTAGATTTGCCTGCCTGCCTCGGCCCTGATACATAGACCACCCGAAACTCTCCGAGCAGTTCAGATACAAGCGGTTTAAGGGCCCTTTGCAAGTTTCCTTTCCGGGTAGGGGGCCGGGTAGGGGACTTGGTCACGTCGTGGTTTTATCCATGGATAGTAAGCGAGGGCTCCAATTTTCAGTAATCATAGCTAGCCGCCTCCGGCTTTGAATTACTGCGAATTTTACAGCATTCTAATACGAAAAACACAAGGTCGTAGTACGAAATTCACAAGCCATTGCTAATAGCCCAGATATCCTGACCGTTCGTGAGCCACTGGCTGCGGTTACAACCAGCGCCAGCCCCAGGTATTAAAAAAGTGCTTTCCGGAACGTATGAACATGCCGATATGGCGGGAGCCTTTTCCCGCTGCGTTGCCACCGCCATGAACGATTTTCATAGCAGGTAAATAGGCCAGCCTGAAACATCGGTTTAATCGCATGGAGAGATCAAAATCTTCGAAGTAAAGGAAATAGTCTTCATCAAATCCCTTTACTTTGTTTAAGGACTGAGTGCGCCCCAGCATAAAGCACCCGCTGATTATGGGTATGCCTTCACTGGGCTGGTCGTCGGGCAGCGAGCGCATCTCATAACGGGCGAGTTTGCTCTGAAAAAGCGTCTGGACGAAACGAGGCATGAATCCACGCAGAAAGAAGTTAAGCACTGAAGGATATTGCTTGCAGAGATATTGCTTCTCGCCAGCACTATTCTGAGCTGATGGGCTAACCACGGCGACCTCGGGATTCTCCTGCAAAAACTCGATCCCCTGCTTGAGGGCATCTTCAGCCACTACAACATCAGGGTTCATAAGCAGATGGAATCGGGCCGTAGAATTTACCAATGCCAGATTCTGCGCTGCCCCATAACCTACATTGCCTTGGCCCTGGATTAGTCGCAGTTCGGTATTCAGCTTGGCAAGCGATTCACTGAAGTCGGAAAATTGCTCCAGGTGCAGTGCGCCGTCTTCGCTATTGTCGACAATGACAATTTCCGCGAACGGGCCAGCCCCTCCCGCCTCACCGGCCTTCAACACATCAATGGCCCGGGAAAGAGAATTTACAGCATGGATCAACTCATCGACCGGAGAATGGTAGCTCACTATGGCTATCCTGAGGATCGGTGAAAGGTCTGTGGCAGTAGCAGCCATCGCGGGGTGTCTGTTATCTCTTGCTCTTATTTATTAGTTAGCCCTGTTCCGGGACCATGCCCGACAATCGGCTAAAGAGGCCCTTATTTTATGCGAGATTCAGGGGAAGGGGCGACCAGCGTTAACGTGGTCAAAAGCATCGAACCCGATTTCAGGGGCTATTGCTCTACTAATCGGTCGCCAAACGGCGTAGAAACCACACGGTAGCCGGGTGGAACATCTTCCGGGGGTATCCGACGGGGCTGGAAACGCTGCGCCGGCTGATTGGGGTCACCGGCCCGCCCCCGATCGCGGATGGCCTCGAAGGGGTTGGTCACAGGCGTTTCTTCTGTTTCTTCAACCACTTCTTCTGGCTCAGCCACAACCACTGCTGTGGCGGTTGTCAGGCTCAGGGAGGTGATATTGGTGTCGGGATCACAGCTCACGCCCTGATCCGGGAAATCGCTACAGAGCACGGCAGCGGGGTATCGCACAGCAACCTGCCCCACACCATGATTCACCACCGAATAGAGTTCATGGCCCGGTATAACGTTAACACTGCCGCTCAGAGGCACCCGGACAACGTCGCCTGACAGGTGTTTCAAAAGGGCTGACTGGGAATTACCTATGCGAGAAGTTCCCACCAGAACGAAGACAGGAGCTGCCTGGGTGGCGCGGGAATTGCCGCGATTGGGGTTCCGGCCCGGGGCGTCGGAGGCGTTGTTGTTGGCGCCGTCGAGGCTTTCGAAGAGAGCGAATGATCCCTGTTCTGTCTGAGTTGTCGAGCTATCAGTATCCTGAGCCCAAACCAGAGAAGCTGGGAAAACCAGCAGCAAGCAAGTAGCTTTGGCAATTCTTTTGCAGCCACTTGGGATCCCGCCAGCGATAAGTTCTGGGTAGCTTGCTAACGTTTTTTGCACTTGTTTTTCCAGCTCAGAATGGGTTTTGTCTACAATTTTCTTACTACCTATCTAATTGACTCCTTACGCTTAAAAATAGTTTTAATCTTGAGCGTGTTGCTTTTCGCACTAGTCTTGGCAAAACTGCGTTAGTGAAATAAACAGCAAGAAGCACAAGAATATTCCTAGATTAGCTGCAATCGGGTCAGTACTGCCAATCCTTTGGTTGCAAATTCGTTAGCGAGAGAATTGAGCTCTGCGAGGTTCTCCGATTCAGTTTCTAACCTCTTTTCTTCTTTTACAATCAGTTGGCCCTGTGCCTTTAGAATATTCCATACATAGGTAGCCCATGCGGAAGGCTCTTTGTTGCCCTCAAGATAGGCGAGAAGAAACAGTTGTTGAAACCTTCCAACGGACACTCCGCCGCCAGTGACAGGGCTGCCCAGAAACGCAATGTCTGTGCTCGATTTCGAGCCTTCAATGATTCTCTTGTTAAGTTTTTGCACTTCGGGATAAACCGCTTCGATCGTTTCAGATTCTTGCGCGATACCAAGATGGCCGGCTCCAGCCAATACAATTACTGATTGCACTACCTGTGAAAGTGATACGTTATTGTTAGTCAGAGCCGCTTCAATTTCAGATACTGAAACTGCTCCTTTGTTACCTAGAAACTCCAGCAATGGTTTGTAGATGCCTTCGTTGAGTGTAGCTTCCCCTTGTCCACCTTTTACTTTCATTGGAATGTCAATTGGGGATGATTGCAGCACCACCTGCATATTGCGAATCCGGTCTATTTTTTCATACTCGGTGATAACACGAGACCCTTTCACCCAATAGTCTCTTCTGAACTGTTGATTGGTGAGTAGATCAAGCGCTGATTCTCGCAATATCCCCTCTGGAACACCCGAGAGAAACTGCTGTTGTTCTGTAGATAAGTTGATCGAGTGCACATGATCAAGTAGATGGGCAGAACATGCGTAATCAAGCTTCGCTTCATTCAGCATGCTTGCTATTTCAGAGTAAGCCACAGGGTGCCAATCAGCATTGAAAAACTCATGCGCGAGATAAGATCTATCTTGCTCCATCATCTTTGCAATCCTCTCTGAAATAGTAGGATTTGCGCGCAAATACTTTGGGTTGGCACCCAGTAAATCTTTTGCGAAATTGAGAGCTGCATCAATATTTTGTTTTACCCCGCTACTTGGGTTACCCGCTAGCTGAGTATGCTGATACATCAACTCTCTCAATGGCATGAAAGAACCCCATCCTGCGTTAACGTTGTAGCTCACATAAGCTATTCCACCAGGCTTAAGCTTCTCCCTGATGAACTTCGCGATAATTTTTCTGTTGTCGTCCGATATCCAACTCCAAATTCCATGAAGCCCGATGAAATCGAAATCTGGCAAATCGTCACGCTTACAGAACTCCTCAAATGAATTGTCAAACAGGTTATTAGCAAAATCCTGGCCTCTAGAGAGAAATTTGGCAAAGCTCACCTGACTCGGATTGAAATCCGTTCCATACCAGTCAATTGGACTCGACGTTGCGTGAATGACCGTAGATAAACCCTGTCCAAACCCAAGCTCACATGCAGTCTTGATTTCGGGAGTATCTAATCCTGCATAGGTTAGAGCCAATCGAGATCTAAGAGGATTGAGTTCTTGATAGTAGCCATAGGTGTAGTTTATGTCTGTTACGTATCCAGAGGTCCAGTTGTTCAATTTTCCATCCTATGATTTGATCTGCTGAGAAATTTCATAAGTAGTACTGCACGATGTTCTATCCAGTACTCATTTAGATTGAGAATCCGCGATATTTCAGTCGGCATGCAATACCAGTATTGTAAACATCTACCGTATGACTGAAGATATTATGTCTAATATCTACAAAGGTCTAATAATCCAATGCCTGAATTACATGCAGTTTCACCGGAGAGGCACGGCAGTCTCCGCTGGACTAAATTAAAAGACTATAGCTTCGCAGCAAACGACCTGTGTTGCCCGTTAGTAGCCGCAGAGCTTCCATCGGCCATGCGTTATTTACCCTTGGCATTCGCCGAGATCGATGGCTATCTACAGCCTGTTTCTGTTCAGGGGTTCCACGATAATACGAACCTGTTGGTAGCCGGAAACGGACAATGGGTAGCCCGCTATGTGCCAGCCCTTTATCGTGGCCTTCCCTTTTTGTTGGCGAGTTCTGATGATTCAGAAATTTTGTGCATAAATGAAGATCTGGTTCAAATTAATGATCAGGTTACAGATGAAAATTTTCCTTTTTTTGAGGAAGACGGCAATCCAAGTACATCTTTAAAATCGTTCATCGATTTTCATAGCCAGATTTCGCAATCCAGAAAAGCGACTAAAAACATTGTGAATCTTCTTGTGGAGAGCAACCTCATCACATCATGGGACATCAATCTGCAGACCGAAAGTGGCAAGATTGAAGTTCATGGGCTCAATAAGGTCAATGAGCAGGCAATGAATGAGCTGGAGGCTACCGAATTTACAGCCCTTCGTGATAGTGGGGCCCTGCTTGTGGCTTACTGCCAGTTGCTCTCGATGCAGAACATTACTGATTTGGTCAACATAGCAAGGCTCAAGACAAGTAAGTCGGGGGATGAACTATTCTCTATTCCAGATGATGAGCTGGGAAATTTAAATTTCGAGAATTTGTAGCGAATCTTTCTTAACCCAATACGGGAGTTAGTTTATTGATTCCCGTTTGCATAAAAAAACCCCCTCTACCTGAGTAGAGGGGGTTTTTTGTTTCTGGGCTACTACGCCTTAGCGATAGTAGCTTTTCTACACTTCTTAGTGATTAAGCTACGAAGTCTGTAGTGTCCAGAGTACCAGTCAGACCAACGAGCTTAACAAAGTTATCTGCATTGGTAAGAACAGCGTCACCGCCTTGTTCAACAGCGATATAAGTACCAGCAGCACTACCCGCAGCAACAATAATCAATGCAACGTCGTACTGAGCATTAAAGCCAGCTGGGTTCGCATCAATCTGCGCCTGGATGTTGGCAACCAGAGTTGAAGGCTCGGCAGTGGCAACGTTATATGCAGTTACAGAGTTCGCTCCTGCATTACCGATTGCCATTGTGTCGCCATCTGCGTTGAAGTTAGTCACAGTATCATAGTTAGTGATCAACGAGGCTGAAGCGGCAGTTCCGTTACCATCAATGTGGTACAGCTCAGTAGCCGCTGCGCTAGTAGACAGAGTGATCATATCTGCCAACGCACCACCAGCAATCGAGCTGCCAGCAGTAGTAGAAGCGGCGTTGTTGATTACAAACTTACCATCGGCTTCAGCACTACCAATAAACGTCAGGTTACCAGTGGTGTTGTTATTGACGGTCAGAGTAGCAGCAGCAGCAACGTTAGAATCGACAGTAGTCAATGCCTGGTTACCTGCGCCAGTCAAGTTCACAACTTCAACTGCGCTAACACCTTGGGTGTTGGCACCACCAAGTGCGCCCGCAGTTGCGGCGGTAGTAAGAACAATAGTGTCCGTACCTGTGCCACCAACGAAGGTTTCACCTGCCGCGTCACCCATGAATGTCAGGTTAGCTGCAGTGATGCTAATGGTGTTTGTGCCGTTGGCCAAAGTGATGTCATTCACATTCGTGTCAGGAGCCAGTGTGTAAGCACCCGCACTAGTAACATTCACTGTGGTGTTAGTTGCGGCATCACCAACCATTGTCAGTGTTTGTGCAGCAGTCAGCGCGATGTTGAACACAGAAGCCTGTGCACCACCAGTCGCAGTGATAGTTGTCAAACCGACAGTTGCAGGAATGGTATAGGTAGTCGCTACTGTTGCATTAGTGTCGTTAGCAGTAAATGACTCAACTCCAGTAATGGTAGATGGCAGAGTCAATGCAGCTTGTGCAGCAGCATTTGCATCTGTGAAGTAAGTCAGTACGTCAACATCACCAGTCTTGGTTCCACCAGTAATGGTCGCGCCCTGCAACGCAGCCGCGTTGAGAATAGCGTTTGCATTATTGTTGTTGGAGCCAGTACCAGCAGCGTTAGAGGCGATAACAAAGTTATCAGCACCAGTACCGCCGTTTACATTGGCATCTGCAGTCTGAATACCATTGATGGTGTCAGCCGCAGCACCCAGAGATGCAGTCAACTTGGTGAAGTTACCCAGCAGAACAGTAGAACCAGTAGTACCAGTAGTGTTGTTCACTACGAAGTCCTGATTGTTGGCTACGGCTGTAATGG
The DNA here is from genome assembly GCA_965227635.1 of uncultured Pseudohongiella sp. GTDB lineage: Bacteria > Pseudomonadota > Gammaproteobacteria > Pseudomonadales > Pseudohongiellaceae > UBA9145. Next base: position 1,258,838 of record OZ245763.1, read on the forward strand.
TCAGAGCGGAGTCTGCACCGTTAACAGTAACGTCTTCACCGCTGTTACGATTCGCGATGTTGATGTTTCCAGCATTAGGTACGTTGTTGAAAGTAACCTTTTCGATCTGGTTAACATCGATATCGAGGTTTTGACCACCGGCAGCGTTCGCCAGGTCGACTGTAGTACCGCCAAGATCAGTCACGATGGCTGCTGCATCGATAACCAGGCTATCAGCCGTACCCAAACCGTCTGTGAATGTAGATCCGTTAGCATTCTTCGCAGAGCCAGTGATGGTGTCGTTGAAGTTTGTCAGAACGGCTGAATTCGTTGGAGACGAGTTCGCAGTAGTAGTAATAGTAGTACCAGCAGCATCAAGAGTGATGGACGCGCCGGAACCAGATACACCGATGTCAGCAGAAGTCAGGGCAGTAACACCTGTCAGCTTGATACGGAAGTCTTTGTTATCCAGGGTGCCGTTACCGTCGTTGTCGATCCAGAGAATCTGATCGTCAACCTGGAAAACAGCGCTCAGGCCTGCAGCAACACCAGTACCTGGCAGAGCACCTTGTGCCTGACCGAAGCTTTCCTTGTTACCTGCAAAAGTCAGAACAGGGTTAGCAAATTGGAAAGTCAGTTGGTCAGTGCCTGATACGAAGTCGGTGATGGTGTCAGTGTCTGAGTCAGACTGGGCGACAGCATTGTAAGTAACAGTATCTTTACCTTCACCAAGAGTGATGGTGTCTGCACCAGATGCAGTAGCGAATGCAATAGTGTCCGCTCCAGAACCCAGCATGATAGTCGCACCAGAACTAGCGAAGTTAGTACCGCCAATGTTCAGGTTACCAGTCATAGTGGATGCATCAAGAGTCGCCAGAATAGCAGTGGCAGGATCAACAGTACCAGTAACTGTCAGATCGCCATCACCAGCTACAGTGATCTTGGTTGCGTCGGTAGCAGTCAGGCTAGTGATAGTGGCAACACCTTTGCCGTCAGCGCTGTCGTCGTCAACGTTGAAGTTAACGGTTTCAGCATCAGCTACGTTAACAGATGCAATTACATCATTACCGCCAAGCAGTGGGTTCACGTTACCAACGCGGTCAAGAGTAATAGTCAGCTCGTCTGCAGTACCATCAGTCTTGAGATCAACTACCAAGCTACCAGTAGCAGCGGCGTCAACGTCCACTTCAACTTCCAGACCAGAAACTGCATCATCGATTGTTGCAGTGAAGCCTGTAGTGATGCCACCGTTAAGAATAACTTTCTGAACGCCAGAGAAGTTATCCATGTCAACAGTGCCGTTTGCACCGGCAACGTCAGTGATATCGAGAACTTCAACGTTAGTAGCTGTACCTGTGTTGGTAGAAGCGATAGAAGTAGCTACGGCATAAAGCAGACCCAGTGTGTCTGTACCGGCGCCGCCGTCATAAGTATCGCCTTTGTCCCAACCATTGGAGAAGTTGGCGTTGTCGTTACCAGTACCACCAGTTACAACAACATCGTTCGCACCGGAATCAACTGTTACGGTTACGCCGCCAGAGTTTGCGCTAGCGTCAATCTTGGTAGCAGCTTCCAGGTTGTTAGCGATAGACAGGCTTTGGTCACCAGCAACTGTGATAGTAGGAGCGCCAGTTACCAGGTCAACCAGCTTGGAGCCAGCTGTCATAGTAGTGATATCTACTTGAGCCAGACCCAAGGCACCACCCAGAGAAGCGGAACCAATAGTTACTGTGCTAGCTGCACCGCCAGCAATGCTTTGGTTACCATTAAGGGTCAGAGCTTGTGTACCGCCGAGACCAGCAGAAGATGCGTAAGTCACTGTAGTGTTACCACCACTAACGTTAGTCATGGTCACGCCAGCAAGTTTGGTAGCACCTGTGAAAGTCAGGTTCTGGGAGCTGTTGTTGTTTACCAGAGATGTAACACCAGACATACCAGTCACATCAAAAGTAGTACCCAGAGTAGCGTCAGCAGTTACGCGAGCAATTTCAATGTTGCTGGATTCGAAACCAGACTCATTGATTGCTGCAGTAGTACCGGAAGATGCGTAACGCAGAGTGTCAGTACCAGCACCGCCGTCGAGGATGTCAGCAGAAGACAGAGTATTTTCTGTAGCAACAAAAGTATCAGAAGCTGCTGTACCAGTGATTGCGTCTGCACCAGTTGTCAAAGTGTAAGTCTGGCCTTGCTGGCCACCAGTTTCTGCTGCTGCGTCTTTAGCAGGACCAACCGAATCATCACTGCTAGTGACAGAAGCAAGAACATTCTGCAAATCAGTGATGTTTGTGGAATTCAGTTCCAGAGTCACCGTGTGGTGAGTTGCAACTTCTACTCGGTTGTTGAACAGAGCAGCAGAAGAACCGAAAGATGCGTCATCTTCGGCCAGAGCTGCCAGGAAAGTTTGTGCTTGCAGGATAACGTCAGCGCGTGTACCGCCACCGTTAAGAACAGCTTCTACTGCAGAGATGCCTTCGGCACGTGCTGCATCAGACGCTTCTGGTACCAGATTGGTCAGGAATTCATTCGCGAATTCTGTGGCAGTCTGGAAAGTTGGGTAAATTGCTTTAAAAGCATCGCTGGTAGTCAGCGTGGTTGCGATGTCCGCGAGGGAGGCGCCACCATCGGATGCTTCTACAAGATCAGTCAGTAATGCCGTACCGGGGGCAGCGTTATACGCAGTAACCACCAGTTGGATAATACTGTTTCGGGTTGCAGCTGTTACGGCCATTTAAAACTCCTTGAGATCGATTTCAAATTGTTGTTCCGACATGGTGACATCCATCCTTGGGCTTCTCTTAAGTCCTTGGAGATAGCCACAAACATGGCATTAGCCCCCATCATCGGCGTAGCTAGCATAATCAAAGCCTCCCGCTGCCCCTGTGACGGTAGTCACATGGACTGAGGAAACTCCGAAAATTCTGTAAGTACTTCTATATACCTTAGCGAGATTCCCGCGTGCGCGCGCAGGTATCCCGCTGACACGCATAGGTATCGGCGGGATGGTACAAGCTCTTTAAACCTAAAACAACAGTTAGAGAAAAAAATCAGGTGTTATCAGGTAACTGGCTCATTTTTCGTCATTTTTCTGAAAATAAATTGGCTAATTTTCGGGCGATTTCCAGGCGCCAGAATTCACCAAAATCGGGGCAATATTTTGATTAACAAACGATCAGGACACGGGGGTTTTTGTTACCTAAGGTAACGGAAGTTTGAGGTTAAAATCGCCAGCTCACACCAATTTCGGCTGTGGTGTCGTCAGTCTGGAATAGATCCAGATTGCTGTTCTGGTCCTGGTGGAAGAAATTCACGATCAGTTGGGCCCGTGGACCCAGGGCTGGCAGGCTCTCGCGGTATTGCAGGAAGAAGGCGTTGCGACTGATGTCGCGACGGGCATTATTGGCGAGTAGAGAACTGTAGCCCCTGCGGTCCCGGATTCGCGTGTGGCTTAGTTGGGCGAGCAACAAGCCTCGGGAAAGCGCTGCCTGCCAGCCAACACTCATCTGCCAGCCCTCGCGGCTTCCGCCCAACCTGTCCTGTTTCAATTCGCTGTTGTGGAGCAGGCTGATCTCAGCGTTGATCCTCTGATCAGGCCGATTGGGGAGCGAACAGCTCTGCCCCAGGCCCAACTTGGATTCGAGTCCATTCAGGCGGCTTTGGTTGTGCCAGGTCTGATGTTGCAGGGCCAATCCATAGTGAGGCTGACATGAGTCGGATTGCGGCAAGCGATAGCGAAGCTCAGCATCCAACGCGGTGAAGAGCGGATCATTGGAGAAGTAGAGATGATTCAGCCCGGTAGATAGCTGCCAGCTGCTGGGCCTGTTGGGGCGGCTGATGCTGTATCTTCCGCTTACCTGAGCCAGGTTCGAATTGGCGTCTTCGCTTAATCGAGTGCGCACTTCGCCCGTGAAGGTCTCCTGCCGATCAACGGAAAGACGCCTGTGTGTTCCCTGGATTCGCGCGTTAAGAAGCGGGCCGCTCACGACCTGAAATTCTTCACTCAGGTTTAATTCAATGGGTTCCCCCGAGAGAGTGAGAGTAATGCTGTCCTGATCGGAAGCGCCATTCAGGTTATCGTCATAGCCACCTAATACATCGAGTTGCCAGCTTGTCTGCCGGGTCAGGGATTGCCAGCGATTCTGGCGTGATTCGATCTGGCCAACGAGGTTGGTCGGTATGTCTTCTCTTTCCAGCAGCAAGTCATTAATTTCAATCGCCGTAAATAACTGGCCGTCGCGGTATAACGCCTCACCATAGTCAACCAGCGCAGCACCATTGTCAGGGTCCAGGAGCAGAGCGCGCTCCAGCGACTCAATCGCTTCAGGCAACATGCCGGAATAAAGTTGTGCTGACCCGTAGAGTGCAAAGAATTCACTATTGCGCAGGCAACGGGGAAATATCTCTGCCAGTTCTGCGCGCATCTGTGACCAATCGGGATCTTCGTCCGTATAGAAGACCGACAGGTCCGGGCATAGTTGGGCTTGTGCAAAAGCCTGCCGGGGAACTCCAGAAGCTCCCAGCAATACGCAGAATATAGGCAATAAAATCAGTGAAGACTTGTTTCGCATCAGGCTTGTAATTCTCGAACCAGTCCCGCCTGGCTCTCCCAGTTTCGCGTGCGAAAGCAGCCGGCATCAGCCGTGAGTGTTGTTAGCCATGTCCTGGCTATCTAGATGTAGCGACGGGGAATTATCTTGAAACCCCCGGGTGACTGCAACGCATTAAGGGGGATGATCAAGGGCGAGACCTGACTATCGCTTGCCGCCGCTTAGAACAGTCAGCGCCGGTTGGTTTTTCATGCTGACGACTTTGTTTCCAGCCTTGTTGAATGCTGGAGCAAATAAGGTATGAGGGATTCTTAGACCACTCAACAGGTAACTGCCCTGTGACTCAAGTTTCTCATCACTGAGTTGTCTGGCGATGCATTCGCCAACGAGGATAGGTTGGGCCAGCTCTGCAGTCATTTCCTGAATGCGCAGCGTTATGCTCAAGGTATCACCCAACATGGTGAGACTTCGGCGGTGGGCCGGGCCGATGGAACCGATCAGAACGGGCCCCTGTTCGATACCAATGCCAAGCGCCAGAGGCTCGAGACCTGAAATAGCCTGTTCGGGCAGCAAGGTGTCATTTAATTCCGCTTGCAGCTCACGCGCCGTTTGCAGTGCCTTTCTGGCTTCAGCACTTTCTGAACCATCCCACATTGCCAGCAGGCTATCGCCCCTGAATTCCTGCACACGACCACCGTGTTGTTCGATTATGGCGGTAGCCCTGGTGAAAAAGTAATGCAGCACAGCGGCGATTTCTTCCGGTGGGCGCGCTTCACCGAACGCTGAGAAATTGCGCAGGTCAGCATTCAAGAGAGTGACGTTGCGGCGCTGGGCGTTCACGTTGGCGTTGGGCAATGCGTAGGCAATATCCCGGGCAATATCATCGGGCAGATAGCTGTTCAGGTTGCCAAATACCTGGGACCGCTCCATGCGCACTCGCGCCAGTTCCAGCAGCAGTAGTGAAGCGGCAGCAACGGTGCCGAATAATGCGGAACCCATCCAGCCAATCCACAGATTGCTCGAGCCCAGAATGACGATATGCATCCCCAGCGCCAGCGTCGGCAAGACGATGGCGGCAACGGGTAAACCATAGGCAGCCACTCTGTCTCCAATTACAGCCAGCCCCAATAAAGCCGCTGCAAACACGACACAGAGCAAGAGCGCAAAGACGGTTGCACCTGCGGGGGTGTAAGGCACGTTTACATCCAGCAGGCTGGCAAGCAAGCGTGCTTGCAGTTCAACACCGGGAACTGCGCCACTGTAGGGAGTTGGAACGATATCGCCCATACCGAAGGCCGTGCCGCCTACCAATACCCAGGCATCTTCCAGCATGGCTGGGTCATACCGGCCTGCCATTACATCGGCTGCCGAGATGGCCGCGAACGCCTCGGGGGCTTTATCGAATGAAATGCGCATGCTGCCATTTTCATTCAGTGGGATATCCAGACCCGGATACCCGTTTAGTCTCATAACCGCCTCTGGCCCAAGCAGGGAAGTGCCGCCCGTAATCTCACCTGACCAACTGGCGTTGCTGGACAATTGCAGGAATGCCGCAATGGCCAGTGAAGGGAAGGCCTCTCCGCCCTGGCACACCAGCGCGGAACTTTGCCGAACTGCACCGTCGTTCTCAATCAGGGCTCCAATGTGACCCTTGGGAATCGCAGCAAAATTTGCTGCTGGCGCGACGTAAGTGCTGGCAGAAGGAAACTGTACCGCAGCCGAGGACTCACAGGACGCTCCCGCGAAAGGGTGTGTCATTACGCCTACAGCTGCTACGCCGGAGTCGCCATTGAGTTCAGGGATTTGCGCAAGCACGGCGCCGTTGGCGTTTTGAAGGCTCGCAATTAACGCATCATCACCGGGCCGGGATTCCGGCAACACCACGTCGAAAAGTTGTAGCTGGGCACCGGCCTGGTCAATGGCATCTACCAGCCTCGCCATGTCATTGCGCTCCCAGGGCCAGGGGCCAACTTCGGCGATGCTGGCTTCATCGATAACGACGAGCGTAATGCGTTCCTCGGGAGTTTGGTCGGGGTTCAAAGTCCAACCTAGCGCTCCGGCGCGTTCTTCTATTGAGTTGAGTCCATCGCCGAAAAGCGAGAGCAACAAAACAGTGAAGAATCCTGCGGCAGCGAGGGTAAAAAATTTGGCAAGTAGCGGTGACGTCCGCAGTAATGCTGACAGAGCGCCTCTGCTACTGGTTGATTGTGGGTTAGTCATTACTCACTATCCCACAACGTCAGGCCAGATACGGAACCCTGATTAATCTGCTTCTCGAACAGGTAACCCGCTTCGGCGCCGTCATAGCTGACTGCGCCGCTAATGGTCTGCGTATCCTCGATCATACGGAAGAACCCGCCATCGAAGAGTCGGCCTGAGCCGGTGATATCGACCTGGCCAGTGAGCTCATGATCGAGATTCAGTTCTGTGGAAAACAGACTCTGGCCGAAATCAATTTCCAGGCTGCCACTCTTCACCTGCATGGCGGCAATACCCGTTTCAGAATTGAATACCGCCTGAGCGGTAGACAACTGGAATCCAACGATGCCGAGATTGCTGTCGATGCGCGCCGGGGTTGCCGGTGTTCGCATCAGCACGTGATCGAAGTTACCGATGGTGGTTTCACGACCAGCAAAGGCGACTGAATGGGGCAGGGTTATGCGTTCGAATTCGGCAGGCAAGTTGGCGAAACTGTAACGACCCCAGACCAACTGACGGGCGCCGAGATCACGACTCGTGAGAGCGATACCCGGCGTAAAATCTGCGATCGCAGCGGTGTTGGAACCCGCCAGATTTATCGTATCTTTGGACACCGCAGTAGTAGTGACACCCTCGAGCAAGACTTCATTCTGTCTTGTCACATCGAATTCGTCATTGGTATCAAGAGACGCCACTGAATTGGAGCCATCGGCGCTGGCAATCGCCAATTGCATCTCATCCTGCATGGCATCACGGTTACCGATATTGTTAACCGGAAGAATCTGGGGCAGTGGGCCACTGGCATCCAGGGCAAGCATCTGCAAGGACTGGTCATCCAGTTCCATGGCGTTGGCCACACAAGGACCAAGCGCATCCTGGCTACACAGCTCGGAGAAGGGGGCAAGGATGATGGCGCCTTCGTAGACCTTGGCTCGTGTCGTCGCGGTATCGGCGCTTACAACGAAGTCTGTGCCACGCACGCCAATAGCGGCAATGGGCGTATTCAGACGAAAGCGCTCCCGCGCAGAACTCGCCGCATCGCCAGAGATGGCGCGGGTTACGCCCTCACTGAGTTCAAATTTGACAGCGGAATCCTGTGGCCGGTTTTTGTCGTAATCGTAGCGCTCGATTTCCAGAATGCTGTTGGGCCGGACACTCACCAACGCATCGTCAATAAAGTGGATATGGGCGTGGCCATTACTTTCTGTGGTAATGCGGTCCAAAACACGAATTTCATCGCCTCTTCGCAACCTTGCCGATGAACCATCGGCGCGGTGTACATAGGCACGACCCAGAACAATGCCGGTTTCACCCACCCGCTGCTGCGCTTGCACACGGGAACCCTCACTGTGTGTAACTGCAGGTTCAAGGGCTAATGCCACCGAACTTGTGGTCGCTAAAGTGATAGCCAACAACACACCCACAAAGCTCCCGGAGACTTTGGTGATTGCATCCAGCAAAGCTGCCGGAAGTCGAGATTGCGTGTTTGTCATTGTGAATTCCACATTGTCGGTAGGAGGAAGTCGCTGCCATCTGGCGCCAATCAGGGCAGACCAGAGGAAAGTGACTCCGTCTAACCAGTTATGGCCCAAATTTCGTTAAAAAACAACAACTAAAGTGTAATCAAGTAGCAATTGAGAGAGCACGTTGAATAAAACGGATTTCACTCAAGGCGATGCATTTACACAGTCCCCGCATAGCTTAACGGTAAGTAGCATATAGTGACCTGCGGCCAGAGCCGGTGATTTCAATCACACGGCATGTAAATTCCTGATTTTGCCGCCATGCAGCAAGCACTTATAATGCCCGCAGCCCTTCGAGCACTCGGTGTTTGTCGGATTATTAACTCACCAGGCGGTCGACAACGCTAAGTCGCAGCAGCATCTCGTCCCAGGGGCCCAGGTCCAATACTCATGGTAGTAACCCCCGAGCTCCTCAGTGCATTTCCCATACTGAAACCCCTGCCCAAGCCTGCCCTTGAGCAGCTTGCGGAGCAGAGTACAGTCAGGAAGTTTGCCCGTCGAGGCATCGTGCTGACAGCCGGCGAGCAAGAGGAATCCGTGTGTTTTCTCTTCGAAGGACGTCTGCAGGGGGTGGATTTTACAATTGACGGGCGCGAAGTGGGCCTGTTTTTTATCGAGCCGGGTGACTTCTGCGGCGAACTGGGCCTGTTTGACGATGGCCCCCAATCGGAATTCGTTATCGCACTGACAGCCGCAGTAGTCGTTTTTGCGCCAAAAGAGGCGCTCAGGCAGATCATGGTGAAGAACCCGGGAATGCTCAGCATCCTGGGTAGCAAACTCGCCGCCAGGGTACGGCAAATGACGTTTCAGCGCTCGCTGCTCGGCTTGCCAAATATCGCGCAGCGTGTGTGTTGCCAGTTATGGATGCTGGTGCCGGAGCGAGACAAGGCAATGTGGCAGGACAAGCCACTGCCAGAGAGCTCGATGATCAGAAATCCACCAACACATATGGAGATCGCGATCATGCTGAATATTAGCCGTGAAACCGTGACCCGTGTATTTCAGTCTTTGCAGAACCGGCAGATAGTTAAACGGGATGGGCCAACGAAATTATTGATATCGGACCTCAATCTCTTGAAGAAATTCGCAGAGGGAGTTGAGGAGCTAGGCTGAGTATTCGAAGCTATTTTGCCAAAATAACTTGAATTACCACACTTTAGCCGCACCTTAGGCCCACCGAGAGAAAAATTAGCAGTCTGGTCGGAAATGCCGGACCAGACCTACAATCAAACAAGAACACAGCAACCTACAATGTCTAAAGATCAATCGGCTCAGTTTCTTGAGCTTAAAAATGCACTGAAAGACTGCAAGCAGTATTTCATCTATGCGGGGCTCTTCAGTGCGGCAGTGAACATTCTGATGCTCACTCCCATCATTTATATGTTGAGTGTTTATGACAGGGTAGTTGCTTCTGGCAGTCTCTCCACTCTTACCATGCTCACTCTTTTAATGGCTGGCCTGTTAATGGCACTGGGTGGGTTTGAATGGGTGAGATCTCTGATTCTGGTAAGAGCCAGTAACCGGATTGAAACCAATCTTCGAAAACGAGTTTCTGATGCAACCTTCAGGCGAGCGCTCTTGTCAGGGGGAATGACTTCAAATGCGCAGCCCATTTCGGATCTAACTGCGCTACGCCAATTTCTAACTGGCAATGGACTGTTTGCCTTCTTCGATGCACCCTGGTTTCCAATTTATCTTTGGGTGATGTTCTTGTTCCATCCCTGGTTCGGAGTAATAGGCATCGTGAGCGGAATAATCATGGTGTGCATGGCATTTGCACAGGAAGCCGCTACCAACAAGAAACTACAGGAAGCCAATATTCAAGCTAACGCAGCATCGAATCAGTTTCAGGGCGGTTTGAGAAACGCAGAAGTCGTAGAAGCCATGGGCATGGCCGATGACATTCGCCTGCGCTATGAGCAAAGAGCAGATAATGTTCTAAGCCTTCAAGCTGACGCCAGTCAAAAAGCAAGCATGCTCTCAGCCGTCACGAAATCGCTACGCATGATATTGCAGTCGCTGGCGCTGGGACTGGGGGCTTACCTTGCTCTTAATCAGCAAATTTCACCAGGAATGATGATTGCCGGGTCACTCCTGCTTGGAAGGGCATTGGCACCTATAGATATGCTTGTGGGTACTTGGAAAGCGTTTTCATTGGCCAGGGTTCAATATCAAAGAATTGGTGAATTGCTCGAAAGTATACCTGCGCAACGCGACACCATGAGCCTCCCCGATCCAAGTGGAGAACTATCTATAGAGCAAGTTGCTGTTGTTCCACCCGGTTCTCAGAGCATTGTTGTTAAAGGGGTCACGTTTAACTTATCCCCTGGAGAGGCTGTTGGCATCGTTGGACCAAGTGCATCTGGTAAATCCACTCTGGCCAGAGCTATTCTGGGAATTTGGCCTACCTATTCTGGCAAAGTGCGATTAGACGGTGCAGATATCGCCACCTGGGACCGTGCTGAGCTGGGTCCACATATCGGTTATTTGCCACAGGATATAGAACTTTTCGACGGCACCATTGCTGACAATATTTGCCGCTTCCGACAGCCAGACTCTGAGAAAATTGTTGATGCCGCAAAACTGGCAGGCGTACATGACATGATTCTGCGCTTACCCCAGGGCTATGACACCGTTATAGGCGGCGCTGGCGGTATGCTGTCAGGTGGTCAGCGCCAGAGAATCGGTCTCGCCAGGGCCGTATATGACAATCCCAAACTCATGGTGCTGGATGAACCCAATTCCAACCTGGATGACCAGGGTGAGAAAGAGTTGGTGGAGGCCCTTCGGCGAATCAAGGCACAGGGCTGCACGATCGTTGTCATCACACACCGAACCATGGTGTTGCAGTGTGTCGACAAAATTCTGGTCATGAAGGACGGAGCAGCCGTCAACTTTGGACCTAAAGACCAGGTGTTGGCCAGCCTCATGGCTCCCGCTGCCGTACCCAAAACTGCAGCCAGCTAATCCAATTAAATTTCAAATAGTTTTCAAATCATGAAAATCTCTGCCGCCTCTACCCAGCCCACCCAACCCAGCACACTGGACACAATTACCAGCATGGAAGCGCCGAAACGAGCCGGTCTTTTATTGTTCGCACTGGTATTTGGTGTATTTGGTTTATGGGCTGCAATAGCGCCATTGGATGGTGCGGCTTTCGCACCAGGACAAGTTACCGTTCGCTCTTACAAGAAAATTGTGCAGCATTTAGAGGGTGGAATTGTCGCTGAGATTCAGGCGCGTAATGGTGATCTGGTTGCTCGAGGCGACACACTTTTGATTCTGGACGATACCCAGGTTCGTTCTGATCTGGAAGCAGCGAATGCCCGGTTTATCGGCTTGAAAGTCAGGGAAGCCAGACTGATAGCGGAGCGAGATGGACTTGACAATGTTTCTTTTCCTTCAGCGCTTTCGCGTACTGATCCAAGAGTAGTAGAAGAGCACAATGCTCAAGTATCTATATTCCAGGCTCGCAAGGCAGCGAACGAGGGCAGCATAGAGATTCTTGAGCAGCGAATAGAGCAGCTTCAAAGCCAACTCGAAGGAATGCGAGCTGTCAGGGAATCCAAGCTTCTGCTCGCTGACTCGTTTGCTGAAGAACTTGCGGATACACGCACGCTACTTGATCAGGGATTCTCAGATATTAATCGTCTGCGAACTGCGGAACGCAATTTCGCTTCCTATTCAGGTGAAGCGGCAGAACTTGCCGCGAATATCTCAGCCACTGAAGTCAGAATCGGTGAAGCACGGCTCGAGATTATTCAACAGCAAAGTGAATTCAGAAACACTGTGGTAAGTGAGTTGGGCGACACACAGACTACGCTCAAAGATGTCACGGAGCGCATAACTGCTTTGGAAGATGTTGTGCGCCGAACTAGGGTCCTTTCTCCAGAATCAGGCGTCGTCAATGGCATGCAGGTGCACACAGAGGGTGGTGTTATCGGCCCTGGCTCACCCATCGCTGAGATCGTACCTGAGAGCGACGAGCTGATTATTGAAGCCAGCGTATCACCAATGGATATTGATAGGGTTTCCATTGGTCAAGAAGCGCGCATTCGATTCTCGACATTTGGCAGCAGAGCGCCAACGATTTTCGGAAACCTGCTTAGCCTCTCCGCTGATGCGCTTACAGATGAACGCACCGGAGGTTCATTTTATCTGGCACGTATCGAAGTCAATCCGGATAGCATGGAAGAGTTGGGCGACCTGGCTCTTATGCCGGGGATGCCTGCAGAGATTTATATAAACACCGGGTCCCGGACCTTTCTACAATATCTGTTCAAACCGCTTTCCAATGCGGCAGCCCGCAGCTTTAACGAAGATTGATCATGCGCCCACTACACCATTTGCCTGATTTCGTTTTGGGCCTGATTTTGATTATCCCGCTATCCTTGCAGGGCGCGGAAATAGCCTCAGGGCCCAGCTCACTGGCTGTTGGAAAGACTCTGGAAGACTTCTTCACGGCTGCAATCGATTTCAGTCCCAGGCTGCGCATCGCAGAAGAGAACATGAATATAGGAGGCGCTCGAGAGCGTCAGGCGAAAGGGCAATTGCTACCACAGGTTAGCGCCAATGCAAGCCTTTCTGACAACCGTCGGAACACGCTATTAGCTGGGGTTCCGCAACGAAGTGAATTTGATGGAGAGCGTTATTCCGTAACCTTGACGCAAGCCCTCTTTAACTGGCAAGCCTGGTCTGCCAAAAAACGTGCTGCTCATTTAGAAAATCAGTTGGAGGCTGAATTCTACTATGAACTAGCGTTCCTTCTGGCTGATGTTGCCGAACGCTATTTGGACGTTTTACAGGCACAAGATGCGTTGACCTCGATAGCATCAGAATTGGATGCCGTTTCCAATCAACTCGCGCAAATTCAAAGCTTGTTTCAAGTGCAGCAAGCTCAGATCACAGACCTCCGGCAAGCCGAGGCCAGTCTTACCTCAGTTGAGGCCAATCAACTCCGTCTACAGGCTGAACTTGCGATTGCTCAGGAATACCTGCGTGCTATCACAGGAATCGAAGTTGGAGACCTGTTCGTTCTGGATCCTGACATAAGTATTCCCGAAGCTGAAAATAACATTCAGTATTGGGTACAAACTGCCAAAGAAAACAACCAACAAATAGAGGCTAGGCGATACGCTTTAGAAGCAGCAGAGGAATACATAGCCGAGAATAAGGGTGCAACGCTGCCACAGGTTTCGTTCATCGCCCAACGTCAGGATTCCAATCTTGGTTTCGAAAACTCACTAATCCCAGATACTGAAACTACGTATTTTGGGGTCAATGTTTCGATTCCACTGTACTCTGGCGGCACCAACCGGGCCCGGATAAGCGAAGCACGCAGCCAACAAAGTATTGCGGAAAGTGAGCTTCGCCAGGTTGAACTGGAAGCTAACGCGCTAGTTCGATCTGCCTATCTTCAGGTTCAGTCAAGTAAACTGCTTACTGAGGCTGCAGAGAGACTGGTTGAATCTACACGGGTATCCTCAGAAGCCATGCAAAGGGGGTTCGAGCTCGGGACAGTAACCAATGTCGATGTGCTGAACGCGCTTAGAGACCAGTATCAGGCGGAACGTGACCTACAGACTGCTCGCTATGAACATATCAAATTTCTGCTCCAGCTCAAGAAAGAGGCTGGTGTGCTGAGTGCGGACGATATCCTCGAAGTTGGTGGATGGTTAATTGAACCATCAAGCCCGTAATCTAATTATCAATCTGCTTTCGCCCTGAGCTCGATTGTTTAGGGAGCGGGAGCCACCAATTTCACCGTAAATTTAGCAAATTCTTCTCCCGAAGCTACATTCTGAAATTAGACTAAATCGTAATTTCAGGATACTCCCTGTGCCTACAATCCTGATACAAGCTGGATGGCGGCTGTTTTTCTACTCCAATGAAGGATCTGAACCCATTCATGTTCATTGCCAAAAAGGTAGTGCGGAGTGTAAATTCTGATTGGACACCGATAACTTTAATATCGAAGAAGCCTACTCGCGGAATTTGTCACCTCGCGAACGTCGAGTTCTGCGAAAAATATTATTCGATAATTTCGAGTACATTGTGAAACAGTGGGAAGAGTTCCAATCCAGGAAAACGTCATGAAGCCATGTCATGCGGTAGAAAATATAGTGATCGAAGACGGCCGACTAAGTCTGGATATCGATGGTTGCAAGCACCGGTTTTCGCTAAAGGAGGTTTCTGAAACCCTGGCAGCAGCAACCGCAAGCGAAGTTTCACGTTTTGAGATTTCGCCCTCAGGCTACGGTATCCGTTGGCCACTACTCGATGAAGACATTTCTGTGGATGGGCTTCTCGGTGTTGGACATTCTCCAGTCGAAAAATCAAAAGAGGCTTGAAGGTACCGATGGAACAAAGTCACTGGTATAGGTCAATAATTCGGTGCGTCACTTCTCTGAGTGAGAGCGATAAATCAGGCTCATTGAACCGGTAGAACCCCTCAGCGAATTTCACCTCAGGCGGCAATGAAAATGTTCGCCCTTTGTCCAAAGCCAATACCAATTCCTGATAGTTGTTCTCGCTGTTCTGGCTGGCATAGATCGCCATGACTTCTTCTTTCTGTTCTTTTTGCGCGGTCACATCGAACAGCAGATTGATCGGGTTCTGCACGCCAATTTCATAGGCAATCGCTACCGGGCATTCACCTTCCGCGTAAAGTGATTGCAGCGCACTCCAGACAGCGAAGGCTGCTGCCCGGTGATCGGGGTGTAACTCCAGTGGCCCCGGAAAGAAAACCGTGGCGGGTCCTGTTTCCTTGATCGCGGTGGCAATACGGCGATCCAGGCCCTCACTCAGTTCCAGGCCCCGGTCCGCTTCTGGCCAACATTGCAGGCTGGATATGCCCAGTAGTTTTGCTGCTTCCCGAACTTCCTGTTGACGTATCTCAACCAGATTCTCCTTATCCCCGCCCAGTGCGCCGTCGGTGAGAACGATGAGGTGTGTTTCCACGCCTTCTGCTTTGGCTCGCAACAGGCTTCCGCCCATACCGTAGGTTTCATCATCGGCATGGGGAGCGAAAACCAGCCAGGGGCCTTCTGGTAAAGCAGACGCTTCGAATGGGATAAGGACGGGTTCGGGATTGAGCACGCTGAGTTCGCTGAATTAGAAGTTGCAAGGTATCCGGACAATCGGAAGTGAAGGTCAAGTATATAGAAATTTAGCCATTGACGGTTGATTCGTGGTTAAATTCACAGCGCTTGGCACAGCTAAATCTCTGGCTGATAACACAAAAGACCCTCGAGTCACCCCTGCGAAATCAAGACGGTTCTGGTAATGACAATTACTTTACTTCGGCAATGGTTGCTGACCCCGGCCACCCATTACCGGCTTTTTCACAATTTCACCCGTCAGGATTTCTTCGCCCAGTTTACCGCGTCAATTGGTGGATTCCTGTGGCTGTTTCTTACGCCCATAGTCCATATCATTATCTATTCCTTCGTATTCAGCTACATCTTCCAGGTACGTGCGCCAGCAGAATTTGGCGAGACGCGGTTTGTTATCTTCATGATGATTGGTTATCTGCCCTGGTTTGCCTTCAGTGAGGCTATGGGCAGGTCCACGAGCTTACTACTGGAGAAGGCGCCACTGATCACCAAGGTCATGTTTCCGGTTCAGATATTGCCTGTGGTCGGCACGCTGGTACCTTATATCACTCACGGTATCGGGTTTGCGCTATTGCTGGTGTACCTGGCAACGCAAGGGCTGTTTTCTCTCAACTGGTTTTTGCTGCCCGTTGTCTTCCTGTTCCAGTTCTTGTTCACCATGGGAATTGTTGCGGTGTTGTCTGCGCTCTGCGTCTTTCTCAGAGACTTGCAGCAGCTGGTGTCTCTGGCGGTTACCATCTGGTTTTTCCTGACGCCGATTATCTATCCTATTTCGATGATTCAGGATGAAGCGGTGCGAGACTTATTCCTGCTAAATCCCATGCACAGCTTCATAAACCTGTACCGGGAAATCATCCTGCTGGGGGATTTTTCTGTGATTCACTTTCAAATCATCATCCCGGTTTCCCTGCTTGCTTATTTTGCAGGCGGCTGGTTATTCATGCGCATCAAGCATGCGTTCGGCGACGTGCTGTAGTTCGGGATAGAAGGACGAGAATCGAGTATGGCACGCATTACCGTTAGCAATCTGCACAAGGAATTCCGAATTTACGAGCGGCCACAGGATCGCTTGTGGGAAATCCTGCAGCGGCGGCCACGACATCGACTCTACCATGTGCTCGATGACATCTCATTCGCCGTGCCCGATGGTAAAAGCCTCGGCATCATTGGCGTTAACGGGGCAGGTAAATCCACACTGCTTAAATTACTGGTGGGAACCCTGCAACCTACCAGGGGCGAGATTTCCATCAATGGACAGGTTGCTGCCCTGTTGGAACTTGGTGCGGGTTTTCATCCAGAGTTTACCGGTCGCCGGAACATTTACCTGAATGCATCCTTGCTGGGCGTTCCTGATGACAATATTGCCGAGCTCGAAAAAGACATTATCGAATTCTCCGAATTGGATTATTTCATCGACCGCCCGGTAAAAACCTACTCATCCGGCATGTATGTACGGTTGGCGTTTTCCATCGCCACGATGGTGCGCCCCGATATTCTGGTAATTGACGAGGCGCTTTCCGTTGGCGACATGGCCTTCCAGCGAAAATGTGTAGAGCGCATGAATCAGTTTCGAGCCGACCAGAAGACCATGGTGTTCTGCAGCCATTCCATGTTCCATGTGCAGGAACTGTGCGACACAGCGATCTGGATAGATCAGGGCAAGATCCGGGAGATGGGCGATAGTGAAAGAGTGGTGGGGCACTATGAGGATTTCTGCAACAGCAAGAAAAGCTACAACAGTATTCGCGAAGATCTGCCAGCGGAATTGGAATCCAGTAATGCCGAAAAAAATAAATCGGAAGACACAGAGGCAGGGGAAGACGATACCACTGTACAGGACTGCCGCATAAACAACCTGAGTGTTAAAGACTCCAGTGGCAACGTAGTCGAAGAGTTGGAGCCTCTTGGCACGGTAGTGCTTGAAATGGAAGTAGAAGTACTGAAGGACGGCATTGAAGGCAACTTTGGCTTTGCCTTTATGAAATCATCGGAAGAACCCCATGCCTCATTCCTGACCACCGAAGTGGACAATGTAGAAAAAGGTCCCTTTCACAAGGGAGACCGGTTTACTGTTTCACTCACCGTGCAACACTTCGCCATGCGGGTGGGGGAGTACTACGTACTGGGTGGCCTCGCGGACAAAAGCGGTTTGCTCTGGTATGAGACGAAATTCAGCAAACTGCTTCGTATCAAAGCCACCAAGGGTGTTGGCCCCATTACGATGGTGTCTGATTGGTCGGTAAACCGGCGCTGAAAAGGCTTCATAGGGCTCGGTGCCGCTCGCCAATGCGGCATGCAGCCGCCCGCCAGATTAATTAGGAAACAAATAGTCTTCGGGGTGTACTCGTGCCGGAGCCGTATCGGGTAGCACACCATGGGGGTCGATTTTGAATACTCTTGGTAGATCCTGGTAGCTTCTCACTTCAATAATTTCCATGTAGGCCTGGGTGACCGGGTCCGGGTTCACGAATTCCTGGCTCTCTTCGAGCCTGGCGAGGGTTTCCGGGTCCAGCACTGACCTGGGATACACATAGACCGAGTAAAAGGTCGAGGTGTTGTTTCCTAACCAGCCCGACATTTCCTGCAGGTTTTCAAAGGGAATAATCTCAGCGATTTCGGTACGGTTACTGATGTCTTCAATCTCGCGGAAAGCAATGATGTTTTCAATCAGTTCCTCGTTCATTCCCGGTAGCAAGGCCATGGCTTCGCGGGTGGCCAGATTCAGGTTGATTTCACGATCGTTGCCGTAAATAGTAAAGGCGGCCTCAAGATTTACCCCTTCAAATAATTCCGCAAAGCCCCTGATGTGCAGGATTTCCTCCACGGTATCCAAATCAGCATTGTTCCTCGGTTCAAAAGGGGGATCCAGGGTCTCATAGTATTCTGATTCCGCGCCGTTGAGACCTTCGAGATCATTCAGATCGGTCCAGTCAGTCCACGCCGCAAGCAGTTCCTGTACCTGCTCTGG
Source organism: uncultured Pseudohongiella sp. (assembly GCA_965227635.1). Taxonomy (GTDB): domain Bacteria; phylum Pseudomonadota; class Gammaproteobacteria; order Pseudomonadales; family Pseudohongiellaceae; genus UBA9145. Next base: position 1,277,166 of record OZ245763.1, read on the forward strand.
GTCAGCTTCCTCGATACCGCCTAGCCGTTCCTCGATCAGCATCTGCATAAAGCGCCGGGGAATTCGGTTCAGATTGATCTTGCCCCCATGATCATAGATGCGCACCACCACATCCTCCGGGATCGGATAGTGTAGTTGCAGGGGCTGGCCGTTAAAGCGATAGGCGGGTAAGCGCTCCTCGCCTTCTGCTGTAAGTTCTGGTTGAAAATCTATCGGTTGCGACATCAAGCTCAACATCAGCTCCATCTCCGCATGGCTCACGGCCCCCATAAGGGTGGCCCAGCTTGCACTGGCTTGCTGATTATGCAGAACTGTCTGTGCCGACAACCTGACCTTGCCCGCCATCGCCGTTACCAGCACGGTCAGCAGCACCGAGGTCCACAGTACAATGATTAGAACTGACCCCTTTTGATTGCAGACTGTTGACGGCTTCATAAGAGGTCCTGCCTATCCAGGTTAGGACGAATGCTGCGGTGGATATTGTTTCTGACGCGGGCTAGCACTTCCAGATGGTTTGTCTCGTCTTCGAAAGAGATGAATCTCACATAAACGGCCATTGGCAGGTTAAGGGAATCGGTTCCATCCCAACTGTCTGTCCATGCCAGCGCATTTTCGTATTCCTGAAACAGGTAACTGAATTCAATATCATAGCCCGGCAAAATCAGGCTAGGCTCCGCGTATTCCAGTCGCTCTGCGGGATTATCGCTGTAGGCAGGAGCCAATCTGAGATAAACGCCTTCGTCATTCACTGAAAACAGTTCCCATGCCGTGAGCCCCGGTGTTCGTTGTGGGGACACCGTTGAAACCCAGCTCAAACTGTTTTCTTCACCCATAAAGAAAATCTGTCTCGACAGGGTGTCGCGATTGGTGAAGCTGTGAGGGAAAGCGCCATGCAGTGCCCGATCAATTTGCAGCAGGGCTAAGGCCTGATCGAGTTCTTCGTCCAGCACGTCGGAATTTCGATTCCAATCCTCGGCAACGATGAACACGCCCGTGCTCAAAAGGCCCAATAGCATCGCCGTCAGTGCCAATGACAACATGACCTCGACCAGTGTGAAGCCGCGACTAATGGACAGCTTCTCCTTCATTGCTGCAGCTCCAACCGCATCCAGCGACTGCCGGTGAAGCTTTCATCCCGCTCTTCATTCACCACTTCGAAGGACTGCAAGGTATAGATGGATGGCTGAGTCTTGCGCTCGGGCACTTCCAGTTCCTCTCCTGCACGAACGCCATAGGTGTCTTTCAAGAGGATGGGTTCAACTTCAACGTACTCATCCTGCAGCAAAGCAAAATTGGTGGCTGCGCGTATTTCTGTGGCCCGTTGCAAGCTCGACTCTGAACGCCAGGTAAGTTGCTTGCTGCCTCCCACCAGAGAAAACAGGCCTCCCAGCACGAATCCGGTGATCGCCAATGCCACGATTACCTCCAGCAGAGTAAATCCGTTTCTTGATTGCGGGCGAGGGCAGGACTGCATGATCTACGCCTCACCCATGTCAGGTTGGCTCACCCGACCACTGAAAGGATCGATGAGGAGTCGGGCTTCCCGTTCATCCTGACTTAGATGCAGTGTGCCTCCAGAGCTGCCACCTTCTGGATAGAAGGTGATTTCGAGGCACTCTTGAACTTCGGTCTCGATTTGCGCGCTGTTTTCAAATTGCAGGGATATTTCGTCGCTCTGCCAACTACCGACAAGGTCTGGGGACCCCAGATCATCACAACTTTCGCTATTTGCTGAAACAATAAACCGGATGCTGCTGGGACGCCCTCGCACTACCGCATCACGCCGGGCATGGTTGAGAAGTGAGTGAGCATGCCGCACTTGCACAGCAAAACTTCGGGAATCGAGATTGCCCACATTCGGCACGACGAGAATGCTGGCCATGGCGACAATAGTGAGCACCAGCAGGAGTTCCAGCAATGTGAAGCCACGGCTGGAGAGACCTTCTTGTGCGGGTAAATTAATTGAGGGAGATATCGGCGTCATCACCTTCGCCGCCCCGTTCGCCGTCCGGGCCATAGGATAGGAGCGTAAAACTGCGTCCATCGGAATCGTAGACATAGTCGTTGCCCCAGGGGTCCTGGGGTAAGTCGCGTCTCAGATACGGGCCATTCCAGGCTGCGCGGTCTGAATCATTTTCTACCAGGCCTTCGAGACTGTCGGGATACTGCCCGACGTCCAACCTGTAAGCATCGAGGGCCGTTTCCAGGGAAGCGATCTGGGTCAGCGCAGCATCCCGTTGGGCACCAGCCTGTTGGTTGAATATGCTCGGTGCGACCATGACGGCCAGCATGCCGATAATCGCCATCACCACCAGTATCTCAATCAAGGTGAACCCAGACTGGCGTACAGTCTGAAAACGTATTGCCTTGGGCCGTGCAGTTAGTTTCCCTGTGCTTGTCATGATAAGTAAATCCTGAATTTTTATTCGATGTAATTGCGCTTACTGAACATTGAGATCTTCGAACAATTCTGATGCGAGCTCGAAGCGGTCGAGAATATCGGAATATTGTACACCCGCCTGTTCATTCAAATTGATGATTTCCGGTCGCAGAACGATAAACAACTCCCTGCGCTCCTGGTTTTGCTGCCGATAGGAAAACAGGTTTCCCAGCACTGGCACACGATTGAGACCCGGCACGCCAGTATTCAGGGATTCGATATCGTTCTGGATCAATCCTCCCAGAACCACGTTTTCTCCGTTCCTGACTACTACCGTGGTGCTGATTTCCTGATTATTGAAAACCGGGTTGTTATTGACGCCTGATGAGCCTGTATCCACAGATGAGAGCTCCTGACGAATGATCAGATTCACCACCCCATCGGAATTAATCTGCGGGGTGATGTACAACAGAATACCCGTATCCCGATACTGAATATTGGTGGTTGTAAACCCACCCGTGCCGATGGACTGACCGGCTTCAACTGGCACGTCGGCACCAATTTTAATTTCACCCTCCTGATTATTGCTTACGGTGAGTGAGGGACGGGCCAGCAAACGCACATCGTTGTTGGCGGCGATTGCCTCAAGAGTCGCTTCGACGCGTGCAGCACCGTCCAGAAAACCCTTGGAGAACATCAGGCCACCCAGGCTTGGGGTGAAGTCAGTCACGGTACTGGTAGAGATCGGGTTTAGCGTCGCATCATCGGCGATGCGGCTCCAGTCCACACCAAAGCGGGTATTGTCGTTGAGCGTAATCTGGGCAATAACGGCATTTACCATGACCTGAAGCGGCACGGCGTCCAACTGACTGATGGTCGTCAGCAGTTGACGATAATCGCGAGCGGTACTGCGAATAAGCAGGCTGTTGGTTGCTTCGTCAGCCACAATTTTCACTGAAAGATTGGCTGAAACTGCGGAATTCGCGTTTGGCGCTGTCGCACCAGGAGCCTCATTCGCTTCGGCCGTAGCTTGCTCTGCCTGGCCGTCCTGACCAGGCTCAGGGAACAACGGCGGGCGATTCGGTGCAACGTTATTGAGATCTTGTAGCTGGTTGAATACAGGGTCGTCGTCATCTTCGAATACTTCGGACAAGGTGTCTGCCAACTCCTGGGCAACCAGATTCTTCACACGATATGTAAATAGCTGCTCCACCTGTTCCTGGCTATCTGCATCCAGTATTTGCACCCAGCGACCGATTTCTTCAAAGCCACGTGCTGCGGGTGCAGTAACCAACAGTGCGTTGATGCGCTCTATGCCTTTTACCTGGTACGCCGGGTTGGGGCCTTCGATCATTTGCAGAATTTCTTCCAACTCGGTAGCCACTTCAGTGGCATTGGCATTGCTAAGTTGATACAGCCGCATACCTTGATTGCTAAATGGGTCGGCATCGATGAGCATCAACAACTGGTTCACCCGTTCCAGTTCGAATTCCGAACCGGATATTAGCAAGAGATTACTGTTGCCTAGCTGGCTCACCGAGCCGCTGGGCTCCAATAGAGGCGAGATAGCCTGAATGACAGAATCTGTTGAGACATAGATCAGCGGCGTTATCTGCATTACCCGGGCTGAGGTGCCATCGCCCAGTGTTTCCGGCGTTACGATTTCAGCCGTGAGATTGCTGCTTACCCGCCGTGCGTTATACACATCGCCCGCTCGCTCCAGCACCACTCCAGCATCCCGGGTGAGAAGACGGATCAACGGCCAAATGTCGTCCCTTTGCAGTGGCCGGTTTGGCGAAGTGCGAATAGAAATCTGTGCATCGATAGTGGGATCGATTACGAGGGTTATATCAAGTGCATTGGCCAGCTCTTCAAGAACCAGGCGTAACTCTGCCTGTTCGTAGTTGAGCTCCACCACGTCTTCGCCGGATACCGACTCGGGAGTAGGTACCTGCTCCCGATAGCCGTTGTAACTCACACGTTGACCATCGCGGTTGATAGCATCGATCAAGGCGCGTTGTTCTTCTGTGTTGGTACCAACCAGCACAGGTATTGAATCGTCTGCTTGACTGGCAGTGGTCGTGGTCACCACGGGCCTTGCTGCACGGGCGCTGGGTTGCGGCGATGCGCTCTGTCCTTCGGGCTGCAAGGTTGTGCACGCCGACAGGGTGGCAATGAACAAACCCAGAAGTGCTGGCTTACCGAGCTTTGTGCCTATGTGGCTGCCCGCATTCCTGTTAAATGCGCAACCTGTACTCGTTAGCAAAATCTTCACCTTTTTCTCCAAAAACTAGAATTCAACCGAGTTCATACTGAACACGGCCGAAAGCATGGTAATCGTGATGCCACCAACGGCGATGGCCAAGAAAATAATCAACGCAGGTTGTAGCGCCGAGACCAACGCTGACATCTGATTTCTTACATAAGTGTCGAATGTCACGGCGGACTTCAACAAAATTGATGAGGTTCGCCCTGACTCTTCACCCACTGCAACAAGTTGGTGTAGCAGGGTTGGGAAATGCCGGGTTTTCTCGAGCGACACGCCGAGGCCCGCACCGCCGCGGACGTCTTCTTCAACCTTTTGTAGTTGTTCGTTCAAGACCGCATTGGAGACAACCTCGCGGGAAACTCTTAACGCCCTGATAAGAGGGATACCTGCGCCCAGAAGTGCTCCCAGGGTGCGTGCAAATACTGCGCATTCTCGATAGAGGATTAGAGTACCTAACAATGGCAGCGATAAAAGAAACCCGTGCTTCTGCAATTTCATCTTCGGATCCTGATCCAGGCGGCGCCATGCCACGACCAGCAAAACCACAGCCACGACAAACAGGTAGCCGTAGCTCTGCAGAAAATCACTGAGTGCAAGCAGAAACGCTGCTGAAGCAGGTATCTCTGTTCCTGCATCTTCAAACATGGCGGCAAACTGCGGGACCACAAAAATAAGCAGCAGAAACACAGAGATGATGCCGGTAATCAGTAGAACAGTCGGATAGATCATGGCAGAGATGACCGCCTGTCTGGTTTTCGCACTGGTATCCAGAAACTCGGCGAGGTCTGGCAGCAGGTTATGCAGAATTCCACCCTCTTCCCCGGCCCGCACAATATTGACGTACATCTTGCTGAACACCTGCGGATGGGACTCCATGGCCTCCGCCAGGCTCTTGCCTTCTTTGACATCACGCAGGAGTTGCTTCACCAGCTCGCGCATCGCCTGGGATTCGGTAATGCCATCAAGCAACCGCAAGGCCTTGTCGATTGGCACCCTGGCTTCTACCAAAGTGGTGAGGCCATTAGTGAAATCCAGTAAATCATTGTGAGATATCTTGCTGGACCGCAACCGTTCGGAGCCTGCCTTGCCAGCAGAAATTTTTACCGGAGTGAGGTTGCGACCTTGCAAAAGACGCACGACTTCCCGTTCCGAGTCCGCGCTAAGCTGCCCAACTTGCACCTTGCCTTCAGCATCGAAGGCCTGATATTTGAAATAGGATGCGCTCATAGGGCTCTTGTCACTCGCACGACTTCTTCTGGCGTGGTAAGTCCGGACTTCAGTTTTTCCAACGCATCTTCGCGCAACGTACGCATACCCTCGGCAATAGCCTCTTCACGGATTTTGTTTGCATCGGCGCCTGCCGCGATATGGTGGCGAATTGCATCGCTCATCATGAGCAGCTCATAGAGACCAACGCGGCCTCGATAGCCGGTCATGCCGCAGGCATCACAGCCCTTACCCCGTTGAATGTCGAATCGTTCACCGACATCCAGCTGCAGCACGTTGAGTTCATCCTCTGAGATAGTTTCGGTTTCAGCGCATTCCTTGCACACGCGACGTACCAGTCGCTGCGCCTGTATTGCCAGCAGACTCGAGCTGATCAGGTAGCCCTCCACACCCATGTCCTGCAGTCGGGTAACGGCACCCGCCGCATCATTGGTATGCAGGGTGGAGAAAACCAGGTGGCCGGTAAGGGCAGATTCGATGGCGATCTCTGCGGTCTCGTGATCGCGTATCTCACCCACCATCAACACATCGGGGTCCTGTCTGACGATGGAACGCAATCCCGCTGCGAACGACAGCCCAATGCTGGCATTGGCCTGGATCTGGGTGATGCCGTCCAGTTGGTATTCGACGGGATCTTCCACCGTGATGATCTTTTGCTTGGCGTTGTTAATCTTTTCCAACGTTGCATAGAGTGTGGTGGTCTTGCCAGACCCGGTTGGCCCGGTGATCAGAATCATGCCGTGGGGTTGGTTGATTACCGACTGGTAATTCTTGAGTACCTGGGAGGGCATACCCAGCTCTTGCAATTCCACGGCGGTATCGCTGCGATCAAGAATACGCAGCACGACAGACTCCCCGTGCACGCCAGGTAATGTGGAAACCCGCATGTCCAGCTGATTGCTTCCGAGCTGGTAGTCGATGCGGCCGTCTTGCGGCAACCGCTTTTCTCCAATATCGAGACGCGCCATCAATTTCAGGCGTGACGCCACTGCCGTGTGTATCTTCACCGGCAAACGTTCGATGCGAGTCATAATGCCGTCAACCCGACAGCGCACGTCCAGGTAATTTTCATTTGGCTCAAAATGAATATCACTGGCACTCAGATCGAGTGCACGGGCAAAAAGGTGATTGACCAGACGGATGATTGGCGCATCGGAGGCCAGGTCCAGCAACGCTTCATCGTCGTCAAACCCGGACACAAACACATCTTCATCGGAGCCTTCTATTTGGGGTGATAGTTCCGCTCGCCAGTGTTTTAGCATGCGGCGCACTTCATCCTCACTGCCGAGATGAAACTTGACGTCGCTACCCACGATAAAACGAATCTTGGCGCGCAGTTCGATGGAAGGCGCTTTATTACACAGCAACAATGAAGACGAAGCGAAGTCCTGGGCTGGCGCGATTCCTTCTGGCTCCAGCAATTGGCTGAAGACGGGCAACGTCATTGCCTGCTGGCGTGTGCTTTCGACAGTTTCTTCTGTGACGGCCTTGTTCCTGGACATTTCAGATATCGCCACGACTTACACCCCTGACTCCACGTTCGACTCCGGGTCGCGGGCAAAGCCAACAACAGTTATGGAACCCGTGTATTGGTTGCGATTGCGGTTAAGAGAGAAATCCTTGACTCTCAACAGCGGCGAAGATGTTTCCAGTCGTTGCAGAAACCTGATGGTGTCGGCAGCATCTGTGGTCCGAAATGACATCTCCTGGCTAATCAATAGCCATTCGCCTGATTCGAGGCGCTCAGCGAGCCGGGTAGAGTTAACCGACAAGCCGCTTTCCCTGGCGTGCTGAGTCAGGTCTCGCTGGATATTGGCTTCGATCAATGGAATCGTGTTGCCGCTAAAAACCTGGGCCTCGACTTCTGCTGTCTGAACCTGTGCATCAATACGGCGTTCGCGCCAATCCATGGAGTTCTCGATCAGTCGTTCTTCCCGAGTAATAGCCAGCAGCACATCTTCGATTTCTGTCTCACGTCGCTCGTACATTGATTGCACAGCGGGCGCCACCTGGGTGATAAGAAATACGAAGGCAACCAGAGCAGCCAGTATCAGGACATTTTTCTCTCGCTTGCTAACGGGCATTAATCAGTTTCCTGCCTATTCCTACGTCTGGTCCGGAAAATAGCGCACCATATAGCCTTCAAAATTGACCAGGGCCAGGCGCAGGTCGATGTAGTAACGGGTGTTATTGGTCGCTCTTGAAAACACGACTTCGGTAAACATGGGGTCCTGTTCGAGGCGCTGCAGTATTGCTTGCGGATCTGAACTGGTTCCCTGAATTCGGATCAAACCATCGGATAGTTCAAGTGAGCTCAACCGCTCGGCAGCCAGAACTTCTTGCAATCGGTACAGTGCTTCCCGAACTTGCTGGTCAGGAAAATCGTAGAAGATTCCCCATTGGTTCTCGAAATCCACTACCACTGATTGATCGGCTCGAGCATCGGCAGACATCCGCTGCGTATTTTCGAGCCGAGAACTCGCCATGGCTAACTCAACACTCTGGGCAATAAACGGAATTGAGGCCAGCACCAGAACGCCGGCTACTGCTGCCGCTGCCATTAGTGCCTGACGTCCCTTTTCAGCTTTCTTGCGCGCATCAAGCGCCCCCGCCGGAAAGAAGGAATAAGGTCGTTCTGCTTTGGCATTCAGTTTTGAAAGGTAGTCGTCGGGTGAGTCGATATCCAAAGCTACAGGTTTGGAACTGGACATGTTCGCTAATTCAGCCTGCCACTGCTCGGCGAATACACCTTGCTGCAAATCCTCCTCATTGATTTGTAACCAGCTAGCGAGGTAACCATCCCGGACTGTGGTAGCAGTCAAAATCGGCCCATCTTTTTCTATAACTGTCGTTACTGGTGCATCGGTTAACAGTTGGAATAGTCGCGGCTTGACAGCAGCCAGTAACAAATCGTGTTCGGCGAACGCACTGAACAGTAAATCGAGTCGTGACTGGGATAGCCACAATGCCGTGACGCTTTCCTGTTGCGCGGCTGGATTGGACTCAACAGCCAGACTCAGTTCCTCACTACAGGCAGGCAACAGAGTCTCCACCTGCAACTTCGTCGCGGAGACCAGGTTGTCTCCCACGAGTCCCGGCATGCGGCTAGTGCTCGCAACAAACTCAGAAGGCGGCAGTAGCAGCAATATTGAACGGTCTTTGCTCGGGGCCTGTGATTGTTTCAGCAGTGAGGCTGCCGCACGAGCCAGCACTTCGGCATCCAGCCCTGTGTCTGCATCCAGTTCCGCGCGTGACCCACTCTGGGCATGGATCAACAGCGAGCCAAGCACCAGCAAGGTATCGCTACAGGCTTGCACAAGTTCACCGCGGGCATCTCCGAACAGCCGACTCCGCCATTGCGGATTCAATAATTGCTGCAGTTGTTGTTGCCAGGCGCTCATTGCATGTATCTCAAGCGTTATACGTCTCTCGTTGGTTGATCATTCCAGGCGTGACTCACTGCCCAGTGTGGCTTTGTCTGGGGGATACCCAGGCGGACAACTGTGCTCACCACGGCTGCCGAATTCTCGAAGACGAAAAAGCTAAGCCCTTGAAAGATTTGTTAATTCTGACCTTGTTTGACTGCAGCCAGGGAAAAATAGTTTTAGCTGCCCGTGTTCAGGCGGAAGAATTAATGAAGAGGAGAGGGAGAGATCTTGATCGGGAAGTGTCTATTGCGCTGTTTTGGCCTGCATTTCGGCATCCCAAAACGAAAAAGCCCCGGCATTGCCGGGGCTTCCTTGGCTTAATCTGTTGCCATAAGCAGATGCAGGGCTGGCCTAGCCACCTGCGTTGGCCAGTGTTGCACGCTCTTTTTCTATAAGAAAATCAACAACATTCAGCATTTCTTGCTGTGTTGGTACGCTCTCACCTGTGGAAATCAGGTATTTACCATTAACGATCATATTCGGCGTGCTGCGAATCTGGTAATCCTGCATGCGCTTCTCGGCTTGATTCACCTTGGTGCGAACCGAGAAGGAGTTAAAGGCTGACTCGAATTCGGCACGGTCAATGCCATGTTGCACAAACAGGTCGCCGATAACTTCTTCATTGTGCATGCGATTGCCCTGCAGGTTGATGGCGTTGTAGACGGGTTCATGCACGACATCAATCGCATCCAGCGCCTCAGCAGTGTAATAGACCTGGGCATGGACCTTCATCAGGGGGTTCCAGTTGGCCGGAAAACGATGAAAATCCACATCTTCAGAGATACCTTGTTCCCATGCCACGATGAGTGGCTCGAATCGGAAACAGTGGGAACAGCCATACCAGAATGCCTCAATTACCTCGACTTTCGAGGAATCTTGCGTATTCACCGGGTTAGGGAGCACTGTGTAGTGGGTACCCGCAACATAGCGCTCAATCTGGGCATTGCTGGATACGGCCAATGGCAGCAGTGATACCAATACTACAGCCTGCAGAATTCGTTTAATCATTTTGCTACTCCGTCAAATTAGTCAGGTGCATTCAGCAACCAGATGCTGTTGAAAAACCTACCATAGCCCCTCGGGGCTTGCTATCTCGGTCTTCTCAATAAGAGACCAAGCGACGCTGAAAATCCTTCAGCGCCGGATGCCTGATCCAGGTACTTTCTAGTGCAGGCCAGATAAATAGCTGGCCAGGGCCTGTAATTCGCGATCAGTCAGGCGCTCAACCACTGTACGCATCATACCGCTGGGGTCATTGTCCCTCTCACCGGAGCGAAATTGCTGCAGTTGGAGAAGCGTATATTCGGCATGTTGACCGCCCAGAGCAGGGAATCCGGCAGGCTCATTGCCTTTACCTGAGGGCCCGTGGCAGGCCGAGCAGGCCGCAACGGAGAGGTCTTTGTTGCCGGAACGGTAGATAGAGGCGCCCAATTCGAGGGCCTCCGGGTCGGCACCGCCCACGGTTGGCTGCTGCGAAGAATACCAGGCAGCGATATCCTCCATATCCTCATCAGACAGGGCAGCAACCATAGCAGCCATAGTGGGTCCCACACGGGCGCCAGATTTAAAATCCTGCAGTTGTTTGACGATATAACTGGCTTTCTGGCCTGCTATCTTGGGATTTATGCTAAGTTGGCTGTTTCCATCAGCCCCGTGACAAGTGGCACAGAGGGCAGATTTAGCCTGACCTGCAGAGGCATCACCCTGGGCGAGGGTTGCCTGGGATGCAATTGTGGTGGCAAGCGCCGATAGCATGACAATGACAAATTTCTTCATGGGTATTCCTGGAAAACCTACTACTGTTTCGAATCAATCGAATTGACACTGATTAGAGTATAGCCACTCTCTTGCTGAGCGCCTCTCTCCAGCGGACGCGGATTATAGCCTAATTCAGACCCACGCACTACGCAGTGTAGGGGGCCGAAGCTGAACTTCTTATGAATTTTAATACCACCCATTTTGTGACCAGTGCCGCCAAACTGGCGGACTGCCCCGGAGATAGCCTTGCGGAGGTGGCATTCGCGGGCCGATCCAATGCGGGAAAATCCTCTGCAATCAACACCATTACTGGCCAAACCCGACTCGCCCGCATCTCCAAGACGCCGGGGCGCACCCAGTTATTAAACTACTTCGAAGTAGAGCCTGGCCGCTACCTGGTGGACCTGCCAGGCTACGGATTCGCCAAGGTCCCTTTGGCGGTGAAGAATAAGTGGCAGCAGGAGCTGGAGAACTACTTGCGGCGGCGCGAATCGCTCGCCGGCATCGTGATCCTCTCCGACATTCGCCACCCTTTAAAAGAATTCGACCAGATGATGGTTGATTGGGCGGTGCAATCGGAACTTCCTGTACTCCTGCTCCTGACAAAAGCCGACAAGCTTAAACGCGGTGCAGCGCAGAATACGCTCCTCAAAGTACAGCGCGAGGTAAAAGACTTACCTGAGGTCCGCGTACAGCTATTCTCGGCACTCAAGAATATGGGCGTGGATCAGGTTCGGCCCATTCTTGCTGACTGGCTTGCTACAGATGAAGCAGAGCTCTCTGAGCAAGAGCCAGCTAATGAGGAAGTTGGAAGCTGAGGAAGTTGGAAGCGCCGGGGAAAGCTGAAGAAAGTTGGTGATACTTACCGCCCAGTATAGCGCCAGACCTGGGGAACGAGTTCGCGAACAGTCAAAATCGTCCGCAGGACGATTGTGAGTGAATCGTTAGCGACGGCTGGCGAATCGAAGCCCTAATCAAGACAAACACCACAAGACAAAAACCGCATTCGCAAAAAGACAGCTAGTGAGCCTCATCCCAGTTGTTGCCAACACCGACGTCGACTACCAGAGGCACGTCAAGAGATGCCGCCGTGGCCATTCGGAATTTGACACCTTCAGCTAAAAGTTCCACGTCACCCTCTTTAACCTCGAACACAAGTTCATCGTGTACCTGCAGCACCATGCGCGCATCCAGATCTCCGATGGCTAGCCAGTTGGCGACATCGATCATTGCACGCTTGATGATATCAGCGGCAGTTCCCTGCATGGGTGCGTTGATTGCCGTTCGCTGAGCTGCCTTGCGTATCATGGCATTTCCGGCGTGTATGTTGGGAAGATAAAGCCGGCGACCGAAGAGCGTTTCAACATAGCCTTTCTCATCGGCAAAGGCCTGGGTTTGTTCCATGTAGTCTCTGACACCCGGGTATTTTTCGAAGTAACGGTCTACATATTTTTGCGCTTCGCCGCGACTGACATTGAGCTGATTGGCAAGCCCGAAAGCCGACATACCGTATATCAATCCGAAGTTTATCGCCTTGGCACTGCGACGTTGCTCGGCGGTTACCTTGTCGAGACTGGTATTGAAAACATCAGCAGCCGTCGCCTTGTGGACATCTGCATCGCTGGTAAACGCTTCCAGTAGTCCGGGGTCGCGTGACAAGTGCGCCATGATCCGAAGCTCGACCTGTGAATAGTCCGCCGCAAGAAGCTTGTTTCCCTTGTCGGGAATAAAGGCCTGGCGAACACGGCGGCCTTCGGCCGTGCGGATAGGAATATTCTGCAGGTTGGGATCGGTTGACGACAGTCGCCCGGTTGCCGCAACAGCCTGTTGGAACGAGCTGTGAACACGGCCTGTTCTGGCATTGATTTCCAATGGCAGCTTGTCTGTATAAGTCGACTTCAGCTTGCTCAGGGAGCGTTGCTCCAGGATCAGACGCGGTAGTTCGAATTGTTCTGCCAACTCCTGCAGGACCGGTTCGGCTGTGGAAGGTTGTCCGGTCTTTGTCTTCTTGAGAACGGGTAATTCAAGTTTCTCGTAGAAAATCGATTGCAGCTGTTTGGGTGAAGAGATATTGAATTCCTCGCCAGCCAGATCGAATACCTGTTGCTGAATATTGTCTAGCTGAGTGGCTAGTTGCTTGCTCTGTGTCGCAAGTACCTTCGCGTCCAGCTTAATGCCATTGCGTTCTACCGTTTGCAAAACCTCGATCAGTGGCAATTCATAATACTTGTATAGACCAGCAAGATGGCCTTCCTTTGCCATGTCCTGCTCAAGCGTGATCGCGAGCCTTAGAATCAGGTCGGCCTTCTCGCAGGCATATTTCCCATAGTCAGCGACGTTGACCGCGCTGGCTTGTACTTTGCTACGGCCCTTGCCCAAGAGCGACTCGAGAGGAATAGGGTCAATGTCGAGATAGAATCTGGCGATGTCTGCTAACTGGTGTTTTACCGCAACAGAGTTCAATACATAGGAAGCCAGCAATACATCAGACTTCAGAGGAGCAAGCTCTAACTCGTAGTTTTGCAGCACGTGGCGTAACTTTTTAAGGTCGTGACCTGCTTTTACGATGCCGCTGTTTTCCAATACTGGCTTGAATGCGGCAAGCACAGCTTCCAATTGGTGTTTGGACTCGCCCTCACCGACGGCGATATAGAATGCCTTACCCGGTTCCGAACTCACCCCGATCCCGAATATGCTTGCATCCAGGAAATGTTCGCCCTCGTATTCCAGTGAAAGGGCAAATCGGGATGTCGAGCTGAGCGTTTTGATCAACTCCTTGAGTTGTTTTTCCGTTTCGACAAGCTCGTAGCTCACCTGATCGGGTATTTCCAGTACAGGCTGCTCTTCCTCACCGATCATCTTGCTATCTGCTTGGGGCAGGTCGAGTTTTATGCCACGTTCTTCGAGTTCCTTGATCCAGGTTTTGAACTCCATGGTGGAATACAATTCATAGAGCTTCTCTTCGTCTTCTTCACCGGCCACCAGCTCTTTGATCGCAATGTCCAGGTTGCAATCGAGTTTGATCGTCGCCAGCTCGTAGGACAATTTCAACTGGTCTATGTTTTCCCGTAAACGTTCGCCGATCTTTCCCCCTATGGAATCCGCGTTTTCGATGATGCCGTCCATGGAGCCATGTTCCAGCAGCCATTTCACGGCCGTTTTTGGGCCTACACCGGGTACACCTGGAATGTTGTCCGCCTTATCTCCTGTCAATGCCAGGAAATCCACAATCAATTCCGGACCAACACCGAATTTCCTGGTAACACCTTCACCATCGAGTACTTCGTTCGTCATGGTGTTCATCAGGGTGACCTTGTCATTTACCAATTGGGCAAGATCTTTGTCTCCCGTAGAAATCAGGGTGGTCATGCCAGACTCGCTCGCCTGAACCGACAGCGTGCCAATGACATCGTCGGCTTCGACGCCTTCGATGATCAGAAGCGGAAGGCCCATTGCCCTCACGATTTCATGGATAGGTTGGATCTGGCTCCGCAGCTCATCCGGCATCGGTGGGCGGTGTGCCTTGTATTCCTTGTAGATATCGCTACGAAACGTTTTGCCCTTGGCGTCGAAGACGATGGCAATATTGCTGTCTGGATAACCTTTGATGAGGGCACGGATCATATTGATCACGCCTTTCACCGCACCGGTGGGCTGACCGCGACTGTTTACCAATGGCGGGAGGGCATGAAATGCACGAAACAGGTAGGACGATCCGTCTACCAGGATTAGTTCCTGGGGCTTAGCCATTTATTTTCCTTGCTTACTCACCTGGAGTTATTTCCAGGTCTAAGGGTGGGTTTCTGAGGATGTCATCCACCGTGAAGACATTCCTCAAAACTCACCAACATGTGATTGATAAATGTTGCGTAGGCGCCCTCGCCAGCCGGTATCCCATGCGCCAACACATCTACTACGACTTTACGAGGCATCTGGTCCCGAAATACTGAAGCCACCAGATCCGCTGATGCCTCCGGTTCCAACATGACGCAACCAGGCTGAAGATCGTCCGCCTGTCGGCGCAGGTTCAATAAGGTGCGCATGGAAGGCTCCGCGTCCGGATCGTTCACCAGAGTCGCCGCATGTTTGATCCCGGCAACCGTTTCCAAGTAACTGAAGGCGTCATGATAGACAAAGAACGGCTTGGACTGGGTACTTCCCAGTTCAGCAACATGTGCGCGCAAGTCAGTCAGCTCCGCCGCTAATTCCGAGGCGCGTTCATGGAATCCCATCGCCTTGTCCGGGGCTAGTTGTGCAAGCGCGTTCGCCACTGCGTAGGCGATTGCAGCGGCGTTATCAGGATCAAGCCATAAATGAGGGTCCAATACGCCGTTGCTATAGCGTCTAGTTGTCACGTCAGGCGAGGTGGTCGCCGTGATCACCAGCCTGTTGTTCGATGCCGAAGCAATTAACTGTGCCAACTGCACTTCAAACAGAGGGTCGATCCAGACCAGCAAATCAGCCCGTGCTATCGCCATGCGATCGTCTGGCGTCAAAGTGAAGTGATGCGCGGAATCATTTAAATCGATGAGAGCCTGGGACGTGCCATCTTCACCGATAATTTCACTGACAAGCAGATGAAGTGGCCAGATTGTGCTAACAACGGTCAAAGCCTCTTCATTTCCAATTACCTGCACGGGGCCGCCCGCGGATTGCGGATAGGCCGGATTCGCAATGACAGAAAACAGGAAAAGCAGGCAGAAAAAGCGGCTTCGCATGGAGATAAGAATGCCCTGATTGACAACACCACTATGATATACCATTGTCTGCGCTGCCATTAAGGGCCAAGGCGCGTTCGAACTGTTTCTGTCCAAAAAAAATCACTAGCGCAATACCCGAGTCCCCTATTTAAAGCGAGCCAATCGTTTGTCCATCGTGCATGAAGCAACAGACCAATTCCTGATCACTGCGAATTCCATCGGTAAGCGATTCGGAGAACGGGATATTCTGCAAAACATCAGCCTGAAATTGCCGCCGGGCAAGGTGGTCACGCTTATTGGCCCCAACGGAGCAGGTAAAACCACTCTGGTCAGAATTCTGTTAGGCCTTTTGCCAGCTGATTCTGGCTCAATACATCGAAGCGCGAATTTGCGCATTGGTTATATGCCACAACGGGTTGCTCTTGAGCATACCCTACCTCTAACCGTCAGGAGATTTCTAAGTAATTCCAGATGGGGTTCAGAGCAGGAAATCGACGCGATCCTCGAAGAGTTACATATATCTCATCTTGCACAGCAACAGCTTATAGCAACCTCTGGTGGTGAGTTGCAAAGAGTGTTGCTGGCCCGTGCACTACTCGGCAAACCTTCCCTGTTGGTGCTCGACGAACCCGCCCAAGGTGTAGACCTTGCTGGCCAGGCAGAGTTGTATCAGTTAATAGGGAATATCTGTCGTGATACGAATTGTGGCGCTCTAATGATCTCTCACGACTTGAATCTGGTGATGTCGGCAACCGATGAGGTTATCTGCCTCAATCATCATGTTTGTTGCCATGGCCAGCCAGAGCAGGTGAGCAATGACCCTGCTTTTCTCGAGCTTTTTGGTGCTTCTGTCTCGGATGGGCTCGCAATTTATACACACCACCACAATCACGAACATGATCTGAGTGGCGACATCAAGCCTGAAAGTTGAGTCAAAATGTTGGAATTGCTGTTCTCAGATTTTTTTATTTATGCCCTGCTTGCTGGGGTAAGCCTGGCCATTATTTCTGGACCGCTCGGTTGCTTTATAGTATGGCGTCGGATGTCTTATTTTGGCGATACCCTCGCGCATTCAGCGTTGCTTGGCGTCGCTCTCGGTTTACTAACCGGGGCCAATCTGCAATTAAGTATCATCGTTTCGAGCCTGTTGCTTGCGATTTTGCTGTCTCTTCTGGAACGGCGACCCGATCTTGCAACAGATACATTGCTGGGGATATTGGCGCATAGTGCGCTTGCTATTGGCGTGGTTTTTCTGGCTTTAACGCAAAGTTACCGGATCAATCTTGAGGCGTATTTGTTTGGCTCTTTGCTCACAATTTCCATAAGCGACTTGTTATGGATTGTAGCTGTCTCAGTGGTAGTTTTGCTGATTTTGCTTCGCACCTGGAACTCTCTACTCTCCGCTACCGTGCATGCAGAGTTGGCACAAATTGAAGGGCTTAATGTAAAACGACTGAATTTGCTATTGGTGGTAATGATCGCCCTGACCATAGCCGTGGCAATGAAAGTAGTGGGGGTATTGTTAATTACTTCGCTGCTGATTATCCCGCCAGCTACTGCAAGAAGGCTTTCCTCAACCCCTGAACAGATGGCCATCCGGGCTGCTGCATTGGGAATTCTTGCGGTAGGCTCCGGGCTGGTCACCGCATTCTGGCTCGATACGCCTGCAGGGCCCACAATCGTCGTTTTAGCGACGGCATTTTTCGCCAGCTCTTATTTTTTCCGCTCGGCAGTACCCAGCTAAGCGACCACGCCGACTAGTCAGTAGTTACCAACTGCGGGTAGAGCCTGCGCATTACTTCCCCACGAATGGGCGGCCTGATCACTGCTGCCAGTTCTCCTTGTGGGTTTACCAGGCTCACATGGGTGTTGTGGTCTACGCGATAGTCATCCGGGTTCATTTCGGCAGGCATGGCATTGTGTCTTTCACCATGGCTGCTATGGTCCCCATTGGAAACCTGGTAGGCAACATAAAATTGTTCTGCAGCCCGGGCGATTTGAGCTTCCGTACCGGTAAGCCCGATGAAATCGTCATGATATTGCCGGACGAATGCGCCAACTTCCTCGGGCCCATCGCGGCCAGGATCCACTGTGACGAAGACAATATTGGGTAATTCTGACGAATCGATATCACCGGGGTTGCTATAGAACCTGTCCAGTTCAGCCATAGTGAGAGGGCAGACATCGGGGCAGGAAATAAAACCGAAGAACACCAGGCTCCATTGCCCTTTGAAGTCTTCCTCAGTGAAGAGATTACCGGCGCTGTCCGTCAGTTGGATGTCCTGCAGCGCTGTCGGTTCCGGGTAGCGGGTTGCACCCAGGTCCCGCAGGGCGTTGATTTCGTCAATCTCTGAACGCACCAGAAACAGATAAACCAGCCAGCTAGCCACCAGCAGGTCGAACGCAAGGAAGGCTCCAAGCGCTATTTTCGTGCTACGGGTAAGCTGCACAGCCGGTGAGCTAGAACAGGTAGTGGTCTACAACCAGGGCGACGAACAGCAGCGCCAGGTACACGATCGAGTACTTGAACGTATCCATCGCTGTTGTGGGGCCCGGTTTGACCATCAGTTTGACTGACCACACCATGAATCCGGCGCCCAGCACCATGGCCGAAACAAGATAGAGCAGGCCGCTCATGCCGGAAAAATAGGGAAATGCGCTGACTACCACCAACATCACGGTATACACAATGATATGGATCTTGGTGACATGTTCGCCATGGGTTACAGGCAACATGGGGACACCGCTCTTGGCATATTCTTCCTTGCGGTGAATCGCCAAAGCCCAGAAATGTGGGGGTGTCCAGGCAAAAATGATCAGTACGAGAATCAGGGCATCTGCTTCTATGGTGCCGGTCACTGCCGCCCAGCCCAACAGGGGAGGCATAGCGCCAGACAAGCCGCCAATTACGATATTCTGCGGAGTTGCGTGCTTTAGATAGCCGGTATAGATAAACGCATAGCCAACGAACGAAGCCAGGGTAAGCCAGGCACTCAAGGGGTTCACCCACATGAGCAAAATCGCCATCCCGGCCACCCCGATAGCCACTGCGAATACCGCAGCTTGCCGGGGATCGACCCTGCCCTGTGGAATAGGTCGATTGTGTGTCCGCTTCATCACCACGTCTATCTTGCGGTCAATCAGGTGATTGACCACGGCGCCTGAGGACGCGACGAGCGCGATACCCAGATTGCCGAGAATTAGTACGTCCACAGGCACCATCCCCGGGACTGCGAGGAACATTCCCACCAGTGAAGTGAGAATCATGAGCATGACCACACGTGGTTTGCACATCTCGTAAAAATCGCGCCAGGTGGCGGCTGTGCTGTTACTGGTGATATCTGTCACGGTGTTGGATTTGACCTGGGAGTTTGAAAATTGCTTAAGCGCTTAGCTCAGAATAGCTCACTGTCACAGTTTTGGATCTATTGACCTATAACTGCCTTGCAGCCTTTTCCACTAAAACGCAGGTCGGGCTGTTCGCTAATCGAGGCGCGGCATTTGACCACTTTTGCCTCTAAAGCTCAAGGCAAGTAACCGCTGAACGCTGTGCATTTTCACAAATTTTAGCAGCGATTGTTAGCTTATTTCCAAAGACCAGCCGCTCCCCGGTTTAAAGCTGACAGTTTCCTGTCAAAAATGCTTGATCTAACTCAGAAAAACGGCGTTTTATGGGCTATATTTACTTGCGAGAAATAGGGTTTTTCTATAGCATTCCGTTGCGCGTGAGGTGTGCCAAATTGACTGATTTTTGCCGGGAAATTCCCACTTTTGCTGGCAGACATTCAGCAATGGATTTACCCCATCCAGATTAAAAAAACTAGGATAATCACTCGGTTCTATTTCGTCTTTTGAATGAGTTTGCCAACGCTTGCTCATTGGTTACGCGCATTTGGAAATCCACGATTTGAACGAGTGGATGTGTAAGCAGAGAATCTCAATTTGAATTACCGCTGGGGTCACCTCCAGTCGCTGATTTTTTGATTAGCAGGTCGTTCGGCTTGAGCAAACAATTAAGAAGGAAATCTGGTTTATGACTTTAGCGGTCGTTATCTTTCTTCTGGTAGTAGCTACTATCATTTTTCACTTCGCCAGCCCCTGGTGGTTCACTGACATCGCTGCCGATTGGGGCTCGATTGACCTGACCATCAACATTACCTTTTGGGTAACTGGTTTCGTATTCATCGCCTGTAATCTGTTCATGGCTTACTGTGTGTGGAAATTCCGTCAGAAAGACGGCCACAAGGCAGTCTATGAGCCAGAGAACCACAAACTCGAAGCGGGCCTGTCAATTCTCACCACGATTGGTGTAATTGCCATGCTGGCGCCGGGTCTCTTTACATGGGCAACATTCGTAACACCGCCTGAAAATGCAGCCGAATACGAAGTACTCGGCCAGCAGTGGCAGTGGCAATTCCGCTACCCTGGTGCGGATGGTGTTCTGGGAACAGCCGATACAGAATTCGTTAGCGAATCCAATCCGTTTGGCGTAAACCCGGCTGACCCCAATGGTCAGGACGATGTCATTGTTAATGACCCTGACATGCACTTGCCCGTCAACCAGCCAGTTAAAGCTCTGTTACGCTCCAACGACGTGCTGCACAACTACACTGTTGCACAGTTCCGCGTAAAGATGGACCTGGTGCCAGGCCTCACTTCTTACTTGTGGTTTGATCCAACTGAAGTGGGTACCTATGACATTCTCTGTGAAGAACTTTGCGGTATCGGCCATTTCATTATGCGCGGCTCCGTAACGATCGATACCCAGGAAGATTTCGATGCCTGGATTGCAGAGCAGCCCACATTTGCTGAAACCCAATCCATGGCGGCTCCTAACCTGGCAGCCGGCCAAGCTCAGTATGCAGCCTGCGCGGCTTGTCACGGAGCAAACGGTGAAGGTAACCAGGCGCTGAATGCGCCAAAACTCGCCGGCCAACAGGCCTGGTACATTGAGCGCCAGTTGAACCACTTTAAGGTTGGTGCCCGCGGCGGCGAAGGCGATACCAATGGTGCGCAAATGGTTGCCTTCGCTGGCATGCTGACCACTGACGAAGCTGTGCGCAACGTGGCTGCCTACATTTCCTCATTGCCCGATACGCCTGCACCGACAACGGTAAGCGGCGACATCGACAATGGATACGACATCTACGATCGAAACTGCGCGGCCTGTCACCTCGATGACGGCGCAGGTACCTGGTACACCGACGCGCCTAAACTGGCCGGCATGAGTGACTGGTATTTCGTTACCCAGATCAGCAATTTCCGCGCTGGTATTCGCGGTCTGCATTCCGAAGATGATTTTGGTGAGCAGATGGTTTCCATGGCAACTGCCATGGCCGACGAGCAGGAAATTGCCGACGTAGCGGCTTACATCAACACGCTGCGTTAATTAAGAATTCGATTAGTCGAAAAGAGTTTAGTTTTTATAGCCAAGACATTGGCTAAATTTTGAAGAGAGTTAGGAGGAATTAATGGCTTACGTACCATTAGCAGACCGCGATGCGGAAATGGAGATGCATCATCCCCATAGCTTCATCGAGAAGTATGTATGGAGCCAGGATCACAAAGTCATCGCTATTCAATACGGTAGCGTGGCGGTATTTACCGGTATCGTTGGCCTTGTGCTGTCACTGATGTTTCGCATGCAGCTCGGCTTTCCTGAGACTACTGACTTTGTAGATCCCAATTTTTATTACCAGGCCGTCACTATGCACGGCATGATCATGGTTGTTTACTTCCTGACTGCGATTTTCCTCGGCGGGTTTGGCAACTACATGGTGCCGCTCATGTGCGGAGCACGAGACATGGTGTTCCCGTTCATGAATATGCTCTCCGTCTGGTTCTTCCTGGTTTCTGTGATCATCCTGATGGCCAGTTTCTTCGTAGGGGGAGGGCCGACCGGAGCCGGTTGGACGTTATATCCTCCGCAGACGGCGATGGCAGGCACACCGGGCCATGACATGGGTATCATTCTGATGCTTGTCTCCCTGGCTGTATTCATCGTTGCCTTCACAATGGGTGGTCTCAACTATGTTGTAACCATTTTGCAGTATCGCTGCCGCGGCATGACTCTGATGCGTATGCCTCTGACTATCTGGGGTATCTTCGTTGCCACAGTTCTGGGTCTGTTTGCATTCCCCGCTCTGCTGGTAGCCGCCATCATGATGCTTTTCGACACCTTGCTGGGTACGAGCTTTTTCATGCCAGCAGTGATCGAAGCCGGCACGGCTCTCGACCACAACGGCGGTAGCCCGATCCTGTTCCAGCACCTGTTCTGGTTCTTCGGTCACCCCGAGGTATACATCGTGGCACTGCCTGCCTTCGGTCTGGTATCCGATGTATTGAGCGTTCACGCGCGCAAGAACATCTTCGGTTACCGCATGATGGTCTGGGCGATCATTGCGATTGGTGGTCTCAGCTTCATCGTATGGGCACACCACATGTATGTGAGTGGCATGAATCCGTACTTTGGTTTTTTCTTCGCAACCACCACACTGATCATCGCCGTACCGACAGCACTCAAGGTTTACAACTGGGTACTGACGCTTTGGGAAGGTGACATTCGCATGAATGTGCCAATGTACTTTGCCATCGGCTTCATCTTCACTTTCATCCACGGTGGTCTAACCGGTCTGTTCCTCGGCAACGTGGTAATTGACCTGCCGCTGTCTGATACCTACTTCGTTATCGCTCACTTCCACATGGTAATGGGTGTATCACCGATCCTGGTTCTGTATGCCGCGATCTACCACTGGTATCCGAAGATGTCGGGCAAGATGTATAACGAAACCCTGGCCAAGGCTCACTTTTGGTTGACCTTCCTCGGTGCCTACGCGATCTACCTGCCAATGCACTACCTTGGCTTCCTGGGTGTACCGCGTCGTTACTATGCACTGGGTACAACAGACTTCATTCCTCAGTCTGCCCAGGACCTGAACGCAGCGATCACTATCGCAGCGCTGATCGTAGGTGTTTCCCAGATTCTGTTCTTCGTGAACATCATTGGCAGCCTGAAGTGGGGCAAGAAAGCGGATCCAAATCCATGGGGCGCGGCTTCACTGGAATGGCAAACGCCTGACACACCTCCTGCTCACGGTAACTGGGGCCCAGAGCTACCTACCGTTTATCGCTGGGCGTATGACTACTCTGTACCGGGTGCACACGAGGACTTCATTCCCCAGAATGTTTCTGAGGCGGAAGAACCTACGGTGAGTGATGAACACTTCGACCCCGACAAAGACCAGTCACTGGCGGACGTGTAAACAATGGGTCTGATTAAAACAGTTACGGAGAAGCCCTGGGAACGCAAAGGCGTTATCGGTGGCATGCGCCCAGAAGGCGCATTTGACACGGAATCAGAACGAGTCGCCCTCGTTTACTTCCTGGTCATTGCTTCTGTCGTTTTCTCACTGTTTCTCATCAGCTACTACATTCGCATGGAGTTGCCTGATTGGCAGCCACTGTCTGAACCAGGCCAGCTCTGGTTCAACACTGGCTTGCTGGTACTGAGCAGTGTGTTCTTCCAATGGGCACGAAACATCGTGGTTAAGGGAGAGAAACGAAATCTGTACACCGCATTCTTTGGCGCCGGTGTATTCGCGATTCTGTTTATCGTTGGCCAATTGGTGACGTGGGAGAATCTGCAGGCGGAGGGTTACTACATGACCTCCAATCCTGCCAACGCATTTTATTACCTGATGACCGGACTACACGCACTCCACCTATTGGGTGGATTGTGGGTCTGGAGCAAGAGCTCAATTCGATTGCTTTCAGGTACAGAACCAAAAGACATCAAGCTGAGTGTTGAGCTTTGCACGCTGTACTGGCACTTCCTGTTGCTGGTCTGGTTGGTACTGTTCGGCATTTTGGCGAATACATAACAACAGTTAGTTAGATTTTTAAAACTTGCTTTATCGATTAATGGGATAGATGGATGAGTGAAGCAACCGCAAACGAAGTAACCGCCCACGACGGCATGGCCGGAATGGTCGACGACTGGAGCGCTGACAAGCAGGCGTATCACGTACCCTGGGGCAAGGCCATGATGTGGATTTTCCTGGTCTCGGATACGTTTATTTTTTCCTGCTTTTTGGTCGGCTACTTAAACGTACGTGTAACAACAACCGAGCCATGGCCAGTACAGAGTGAAATCTTCGCCCTGTCATTCGGTGGTGACCCAATTCCGCTGATCCTCATCGCGATCATGACGTTCGTGCTGATTACCAGCTCGGGAACCATGGCATTGGCGGTGAATTATGGCTACCGGAAAGACAAAGCCCGAACATTCTGGCTGATCTGCGCCACCGCAGCTTTCGGTGCTACTTTTGTTGGCATGCAAATGTTTGAGTGGTCCAAGCTGATATTTGATGAAGGCGTTCGCCCGTGGGGCAACCCATTCGGAGCAGCGCAGTTCGGGTCCATATTTTTTATGGTGACCGGTTTCCACGGACTACACGTAACCTGTGGCGTTATCTATCTGATGTGGGTGGCGTTTCGAGTGAAACGGGGCTACTACGATGACAAAGGTTTCGAGATCGTAGAGATTGCCGGCTTGTACTGGCACTTTGTTGACCTCGTATGGGTATTCATTTTCGCATTTTTCTACTTGTTGTAAGAGGGGACGGTAATGGCTTCGGCTGAAGGACAACAACACCCACTGGGTATTTATTACAAAATCTGGGTACTGCTTTTCGTACTCAGCTTCTTCTCATACATGGTCGACTACCTGGAAGTTCAAGGCGCTATGCGTTGGACCCTGGTTCTCATCTTCATGGTATTGAAGGCTGGCTTTATTATTGCCATCTTCATGCACGTGGTTTGGGAGCGATTGGCTCTGGCGTTGACCATTCTCGGCCCGCCGGTTGTGCTGCTGCTGCTCATTGGCTTCATGGCTATCGAGGGTAAGTACACAGAAGAAACTCGCTTCGTTTATCGGGGCGACGACCGCAATGCGGTAGCGCTCACGCCAAGTGATTTACATGGCGAAGAGGGGCATGGCGAAGAGGCTGCTCACTGATCAGCTAAGCGAATCAAGAAAAGGGCTTCTGCTTACGGCAGTAGCCCTTTTTTTTCGCGCTTAAAAACCTGACTACAGGATGCAATATAAGGTATAAAAAGACATGAACCTGGAGCTAATAGAAGAAAAAGTAGATTCTGCAACCCGTCACGAATCTGAAACAGGGTCCATGCTGGAGAAGCTGGAGGCAGAGATACCGCAGTTGCCTAGTGTCATTTCTTTGCCCAGTGAAAATCCAGCATCCGCACTCCGGGATTTTGTAGTGGAATACATCAATCATGTGCCTTCATTCATAGCGGCTGTTTCGTTTGCCGCCAGGGATGCTGGCATAGAAGAATATGTTTCTCCCTTTCTGGAAGTAGCAACCAACTATTTTTTGGAACCCGTGCCCGAAAGCACGGCAAGTGATGGACTGGAGGAGCTCATGCAGCAGGCCTATCTGGCACACCGGCTCATCGAAGAAGTAAATGACCAGTACATAGTGCGCGCCGGTATTCCACTGATTCCTATGGAGATGACGAAAGCCAACATCATTGTGCACCAATTGATCGGTGAAACACTCGCGCTTAGTCTGGATGAAGTAGTCGAAGAAACAGCGAGCCAGATGACAGCCCGCGATAATGTCTATGGTTCAGAACAGTTCAAGGCCTACGTGGAAACGCGTAAAGGTCCAGGCTGGGATCAAGTATGGAAACAATGGACGGATATGACTAATGCCCTGGTCATTGATCTGGATTTTGAGAAGGGTCGCTGAGTTACTGCGCCGATCAACCGTTCTGCTACAGTTTTCTACCGAAATTTCACCGCAAGGTAGCGATTACATTTTTCGTTTCGGGTCTCACACCACGCCAGATAAAGAACGACTCCGCAGCCTGTTCCACCAGCATTCCCAATCCATCTCTGACCAGGGTGGCACCATTTTCCCTGGCCCACAGCATGAATGGAGTCGGCTTGTCGCTGTACATAAGGTCGTAGCAGCAGCAATGCGCGCCAATAATCGCTGGCTTTAGGGGTGGCAGTTCGCCAGCAATGCTGGAAGATGTCGCATTGATAATGAGATCGAAACCCTGGTCAGGAGAGAGATCCAGCGGACCTGTTTCAAGTTGAAACAGGTCTTTATAGTCCTGCCGAATTTGCTCCGCTCGAGACTCCGTCCGATTCAAGACAACAATAGTCGATGGTCGTTCTTCTATTATAGACGGTAGTACACCACGGGCAGAGCCGCCTGCCCCGAGTAAAAGGACGCTTTTATTTCGCAGCTCAATATTCAGGTTGTGTTTGAGGTCACGTACCAGGCCGGCGCCATCAGTATTGTCTGCATGCAAAGAAAGATTGTCATCGACCCAGAGTGTGTTGGCCGCTTTAGCCAAACGAGCCCGGTCGCTGGATTTGTCTGCCAATGCAAAGACAGCTTCTTTATGAGGTAAGGTCACATTCATGCCGCCACCACCTGTGGCGAAAAACTCCTTAACAAAGTTTTCCAATTCAGCCACTGTTACCCGGACTTTACTATATTCAATATCCTCGCCTGTCTGTTTAGCGAAACTTGAATGAATAATGGGTGATTTGCTATGGGATACGGGATCACCAATAACAGCGTATCGAGTCACGGCTGCTTCTCTAGTATGAAAAGGTTGTTTTGGAGTCTTCTGTTTGGGCCTGCGATACTAACTTCATACCCAGTCGCGGGGTTTTAGAAACTCGTACAATCTCGCTTCTTTTGTACCTGGCTCAGGGCTCCAGTTGTATGTCCAGCGCACTACCGGTGGCAACGACATGAGGATGGACTCAATACGTCCGACGCCAGATTGCAACCCGAAAATTGTACCGCGGTCGTAAACCAGATTGAATTCGGCATATCGACCTCGGCGATATTCCTGAAAGTGGCGATGCTGCTCTGTGTAGGATTCACTGTGCCGCTTGCTTACGATAGGCCCATACGCCTCTAGGTAGGATTTAGCCAGTCCTTGCACCATAGCGAAGGCTTTTTCAAAATCCACTTCGTTGAAATCATCGAAAAACAATCCGCCGACTCCCCGGGTTTCGTCCCGGTGTTTAAGAAAGAAATACTCATCACACCATTGTTTGAAGCGAGGATAGTAGTCTGGACCAAATTCATCGCAAGCGCTTTTTGCAACCTGATGCCAGTGTTTACAGTCTTCCTCATAGGGATAATAAGGTGTGAGATCGTATCCTCCACCAAACCACCACACGGGTTCTTCACCTTCTTTTTCTGCTACAAACAAGCGGAAATTGGCGTGTGATGTTGGTACAAACGGATTTTCAGGATGGATTACCAAAGAAACACCCATTGCCTGAAATGCTCTCCCTGCTAATTCGGGCCGGGAGGCGGTCGCTGATGCGGGCATTGCTTTTCCGTAGACATGGGAAAAGTTTACGCCCCCTTTTTCAAACACGTTGCCATCCGAAATAACGCGCGTGATTCCACTACCACCATCATCACGATCCCAGCTATCGGTATGAAATGTGGCTTTACCGTCAAGCGCCTCCAGGCCTGAACAAATCTCTTCCTGTAGTTGCAACAGGAATTCTCTTACAGAGGCAATGTCATTGCTTTTCATGGTTTCACGTTTGTCCTTGTATCTAGTCTGCCGCTATTCTTAACCAGATAATTAACCTTGTGACCTAGCGCAGAATTGTGCCGCTTTGTAGATCTCGTATCTGGGATGGTTGGCTGGAATCGCCCAGTTCACCGTCGAGAATGAAATCAATACTACTGGAAAACTGCTCGTCAATTCTTAATCTAGATCGTATTTCCGGCTCCCCAGCCTTGTTTGCCGACGTAGAGATAATGGGTTTACCAAACTCCCTGCAAAGTGCGTGCACGAGGGGGTGTGCGCTTATGCGGATAGCAATTGATTTATGCTCACCCTTCACCCAACCGGGGTAGAGTCCTTCCGGATCCTGAATAAGCCAGGTGACAGGTCCTGGCCAGGTGGCTCGCAGCGCTTGTCGTTGAGATGCATCCAGTGATTCTAGCAGTGGCTGAATCTGTTGTTCGTCGGCCGCGACGATGATAAGTCCTTTCTCGACCTCTCTTTCTTTAAGCTCGAGAATTCGAAGAACCGCCTGTTCGTTCCATGGATCACAACCCAAACCCCATACGGCTTCAGTGGGATAGGCAATCACGCCTCCTTCTCGCAAGTGAGAACAAGCCTCGCGGATTAACAAGGTATTCATAGTTGATTTGTTTCCTGGGGTGGCTGAATGCATGCGGCCAGCAAGATCTTGTCCCAAACCTGTAAATTCTGCAGTGGCTGATCTCACAACCCGCTTAACGCTGAATCAGTCCGGGATTGGACAATGATACAAATTGTGCGGCTGGACAACCGGCGTTTTTGACGGAATCGGCAAATTACATGAGTCCCTAAGGGTATGCAATAGGGCCTGTTTTTCATGCTGATCCTGCTAACAGCGCGTAACCCGGCCTCCCTCGATAGTGACTAAACCCGTCATTTCCAGCTCGAGAATGGCGCTGTTTACTTCAGCGAGACTGAGTTTGGTGCGTCTGGCAACACTGTCCAGCAAACATCCTGGTTCGGTAATCGCGTTAAGTACCGCCTCGCCTTTGGGGTCGGCGTGGATTGGCCCGCTTTTCCCCTCATCGCTATTGATATCGCCCTTGGTGGCCATCACTGGTGTAGGCGCTCTATCTCGCACTATTTCCCTATCGTCGGTTTCTCCATACTCATTTGATTTGTCCAATCTCCAACCATCAAGCAGTGCAGCAGTTACTGTCTCCGGGTTTTCAATCAAGGTTGCCCCATCTGCAATAAGCCTGTGACAGCCTGAAGAATGGATTGAACTGATAGGGCCCGGCACCGCAAATACTTCTCGCCCTTGTTCCATAGCAAGCCGCGCCGTGATTAATGAGCCCGAACGCGTTGCTGCCTCAACAACTATGATACCGAGACTGAGTCCGCTTATTATTCGATTACGGCGTGGAAAGTGATGAGGTCTAGGGCTTGCGGTTAGTGGGTATTCACTCATAACTGCACCCCTCTGTGCAATCTCTTCCATTAGCATCTTGTTGTGCTTCGGGTAGACACGGTCAACACCGCAACCCATTACGGCGATAGTAGCCCCGCTTCCATCAAGCGCACCCTGGTGGGCACCACTATCAATTCCTGCAGCCAGACCACTCACTATGGTAAATCCGCTGGCAGCGAGTTCCCGTGCCAACCATCTAGCGTTACGCATACCGTAGCTACTGGCCTTGCGGCTTCCTACCATAGCGCAACAGGCACTTGCCAGCAGACCAGAGTCTCCCCGCAAGAAAAGCAAAGGTGGCGGGCAGGGAATCTCCTTCAGCAACATCGGGTAGTCAGGGGAATCAAAACACAGCAGGGTGTTGCCCGGGTCTTCCCGCCAGCGCTGAATCAATTCGATTTCTCTATTACTTACCGTCGGATCAATAGAGTACGCGGAAGTTAGTGCTTCTAAACGTTCAGGATCTGCTGCGTTCCTGCCGGCCAGAATACTACTATTGGCTGCATTGACTACTTCCTGCAATCCGCGAAAGCGAGACAAGAGGGATCCAAGCCAGGATTCGCTTAACCCATTGTGGAAAATCAGGCGCAGATAGGCCTGAAGGTGTTGCTCTTCCATTGATCATCCTTGAGCGTTGGAAAAGTTAATTGCGGTGGTGTCCAGGTCGTCGTTTAGTTCTGGCGTTCGGTTCAGGGGCTGATGAGACGACTATTTAGCTCGATAGGCTCAATACTGTTCAGAATTACGCCATAACTCATGCGATCAAAGGTCCGATAGACCAGCACGGTGCCAATTTCATCGCCCGGTAATTCAAGCCGATCATTGCTGAAGAGTGCACGAATGCGCTGTCTAAAACTCATGCGCTCGCGCTCAATGCCATCAATGACTTCTGAGCCTTCCTTTACTACAGCCAGAACATCACCCACAGCGAGACTGTCGAGGCTGCCGAGATCTACGACAATCGTATCCAGCTGAGACGCCATGGTCTCATTGCCAAGGAAAGCAACGATATTGCCTTCAATACCCGCTACTGGTTCCGTAGGGAATATTGTTGCCCCAATTGTTTCGACTTCCCGCACTAGTAAGCGGTCACCAACTCGAATCTCTTTGCTGCTGTTGTTGACCAGAAGCCGACGCACTTCACTGGACTCAACATCAGTGATACTGGCGAACCCAAGATATTCGAGCTCTACACCCAGCAGGATATCGTCGTCATCGGGATCTTCATGTTCGCGGAATGGACGATACACCTCGAATGAGGTGGTGCCGGCTGGCCACTGGCCTCGAGCGAAAATTTCGTCCCCTGTGGCAATAGCCAGATTGTCGCCCAGGTTTTGCACTATATAAGGTGCTGATTGCAGCAATTCCTCAGTAACGATGCGGTTGCGGGTAAAGCTGTTTTCAATCGCTTCCAGTGGTATTGCTGGAATGGCGCTGGATAAGGCTTCTTCACGCATCACCGGGCCCAGGCGAGTCTCAGAGCGATCACCCCTTTGTACCAGCACTCTGGGCGCACCATCTACATAGCCGATGCGAATCGTGTCACCTGGATAGATAAAGTCTGAGTTATCCAGATAAGGGTCAGGCCTCCAAACGTCCGGCCATCTTTCGGGATCCTGTAAGAACTGGCCGGCAATTGTCCATAAACTGTCGCCATCTTGTACAGTATAGGTTTCCGGGCGATCGAGACGCAGTAACCCGCCCTGAGCCATGCTCACGCTATTGAAAATTAGCAATGAGGCACAAAATAAGATGGATGTGACTTGTCTGTGTCTGATTTTCATCAATTAATCTCTGCACTTACTGGCGGCGTAATGGTAGCAATACGGTATAATTATCACTAGCAACGGTTCTGACACCGACGTTCTATTTTCTACTCTGTTGAGAGAGTAGTTTGAGACTTATGGCACAACTTCAGATATTGGAATTCCCTGATCCCAGGCTGCGTAAAATAGCCAGCCCCGTAACTGTTTTCGACGAAAAACTGGAAGTCTTGATCGAAGACATGTTTGAAACCATGTATGACGCTCAAGGCATCGGACTGGCCGCTACCCAGGTCAATGTTCATCAGAGGTTGTTGGTGATTGATGTGTCGGAGAACAAGGATAGTCCCCTCGTCTTTATTAATCCAAAATTTGAGGTTATTGAAGACGAATTATCTGAGTACGATGAAGGCTGCCTGTCAGTTCCCGGTTTTTATGAAACTGTATCCAGGCCAAGCAAGATTAAAATTGTAGCACTCGACAAATCCGGAAAAGAATTTGAAATGGAAGCAGAAGGCCTGCTGGCTATCTGCGTCCAACACGAGATCGATCACCTCGATGGCAAGCTTTTCGTCGACTACATAAGCCCTCTCAAACGACAGCGAATCCGGCACAAGCTGGAGAAAGAACACCGGAAATCTGCATAGCTTCATGTCTGATCTTCGCGTCTGCTTCGCTGGCACACCCGAGTTTGCCGCGGACCATCTCTCATGTCTTCTGCAAGACAATCAACAAATAGTCTGCGTCTATACCCAGCCGGACCGACCCGCCGGACGGGGAAAGCAGTTGCAAGCCAGTCCGGTTAAAGCGCTGGCACAATTAAACGGTGTGGAAGTACGACAGCCGGCCAGCTTAAAAGACCCGGCGGCACAGGACGCGTTTCGTGAGTTGAAGCCAGACTTGCTCATCGTGGTTGCTTATGGGTTGATTCTACCTAAAGAAATTTTAGAGATTCCTGGTATTGGCTGCATAAACGTACATGCCTCTTTATTACCAAGCTGGCGAGGTGCCGCGCCCATTGAACGGTCATTATTGGCCGGGGATAAGGAGACAGGTGTCACTATTATGCTCATGGACGAAGGTCTCGATACCGGCCCTATGTTGCACAAAGAAGCCGTTAAGATAGACGACTCCGATGACCGGGAAACGCTTACCAATAAGTTGGCAACAGCAGGGCAAAAGGCATTGCTGTATACCCTGCACAATCTTCAGCACGTAATCGACAATAGACAGATTCAGGATGATTCGCAAAGCAGCTACGCTGCCAAGATCGGCAAACAGGAATCGGAGCTGGACTGGAACCAGAGTGCAGCTGCAGTAAACCGTACCGTTAGAGCTGGGCTCGGTCGCGTGCCTGCGTACACTTTCATGGACGGCGAGCGAATTCGTATCCTGAAAGCAGAAGAAGTTGTTGCGCCAGTAGATGTTTCACCTGGCACTATAGTCAGCCTCGATCGCTCAGGAATGGATGTGGCCTGTGACAGGTCGATATTACGCGTTCAGCAGTTCCAAATTCCTGGCAAGAATCCATGGACCGTGGGCGACTTGCTGAATTCCCGAAACTCACTGTTCGAACCCGGGAAGCAGTTTGTTAAAACCGGCAACCAGTAATGAGTAATACCAGGGCCATTGCCGCAACTATTCTCGCTCAACTGCTCACTGGTACAGGTTCACTTTCCACACTCCTATCCGCGCATCGTGATCACACAGATTTTCAACTGTTGCAGGAAATCTGTTTCGGTAGCTGTCGCTGGTTTCACTTGCTGCAAGCCAACCTGACTGACTTCTTGAGCAAACCCCTAAAGAAGAAAGACCAGGACATCATGGCGCTTCTGATCATTGGGCTTTATCAAATCCGCTTTATGCGGATTCCAGATCATGCCGCACTTAACGAGACCGTAAATGCAACTGCTCCTCTCGGCAAAAGCTGGGCTCGCGGTCTGGTCAACGCGGTCTTGAGAAGCTATCTCCGCACAGCTACGGCGGATAAGCCGATAGAGAAACCAGATCCGTGGATAGTGCATTCCCATCCATCCTGGCTAGTCGACAAGCTGGCAGAAGCCTGGCCCGACCAATGGCAATCTGTCTTGGCGGCGAATAACCATCGGGCCCCCTTGACCCTGAGGGTCAATACTCAGCGAATTGGCAGGAGTGAATACCTTAAGCGCCTGGAAGAAGCAGGAATAGATGCCCAGCCCGGTAACCTGGCGCCCACCGCTATCGTGCTGGACAAGCCAATGGATGTATTTGCCATTCCGGGCTTTGGGGAAGGGCTCGTCAGTGTCCAGGATGAGGCTTCTCAATTGGTGGTACCACATCTTGATCTAAGGGCTGGACAGCGGGTGCTCGATGCCTGCGCCGCACCAGGAGGCAAGACCTGCCATATTCTAGAGAGTGAGCAAGCACTTACTTCTGTTCTCGCGATAGACGAATCTGAGCAGCGTCTGGAACGGGTAAAAGAAAACCTGGATAGGCTGGGACTAACGGCGACAATCCTTGCCGCCAATGCTGTTCAGACCGATGCGTGGTGGGATGGAGAGGCATTTGATCGCATATTGCTCGATGCACCATGCTCAGGAACCGGTGTCATCAGGCGCCACCCCGATATCAAAATACTTAGAAAGCAGAGTGACCTTACAAAATTGGTGTCACAACAAATGAATCTGCTAAATGCTTTATGGGCGTGCTTGCGCCCCGGTGGTTTGCTCATGTACACGAGTTGCTCAATCCTGCCTCAAGAAAACAGCACACTCATTGCGAACTTCCTCGAGCAAGCCAGCGACGCTAAATATGAAGGCATAGCGGCCGATTGGGGAGTAGAATGCAGTAATGGAAGACAGCTCCTGCCCGGCGCAGCCAGTGGACCGGATGGGTTTTTTTATTCCTTGCTCCGCAAACTCTAAAAATCGCGCGTGGCCTCACGCCGACCCAGTCCATAGCTCGACGATATGAAGATCATCATTCTAGGCGCCAATCAGGTTGGTAGCGCCCTCGCTGAAACGCTCTCCAAGGAAAAGAACGACATCACCCTGGTCGATGAGAACAGCGAGTTGTTGCGGGAGTTAAATGACAGCATCGATGTAAAAGTGACTGCTGGCGAGCCTTCCCATCCCGCTACGTTGGAATCTGCCGGGGCTTTGGATGCAGATATGTTGATTGCCGTTACCGATAGCGACGAAGAAAACATGGTCGCCTGTCGGGTTGCCTACACCGTATTCAACATCACCAAGAAAATATGTCGCATCCGCTCTTCATCCTACACTGACCACAAAGCGTTATTTGAATACGAAAATGACGTGGTAGACGTGGTGGTGAGCCCAGAGGAGATTGTCTCCGATTACATTACCCGCCTCATTGATCTGCCTGGATCATTGCAAGTTCTGGATTTTGCGGGCGGCAAAGTTCAACTCGTGGCAGTAAAAGCCTTTTACGGTGGTCCACTGGTGGGACAGGAAATACGGCTTATCCGACAGCATATGCCTGGTGTGGACGCGCGAGTAGCAGCAATTTTCCGTAAGGACAGGGCGATCACCCCAGAGGGGTCGACCGTAATCGAAGCCGATGATGAGGTTTTCTTCGTTGCCGCACAGAACAATATTCGCGCGTGCATGGGAGAACTCCGCAGACTGGACCTTCCTTACAGAAGACTGATCATCGCCGGCGGTGGCAAGATTGGTTTCCGCCTTGCGCAGAATATTGAAGACCGTTACCAGGTTAAGGTAATCGAACAGAACGCGAAGCGGGCGGCTTATATTTCAGAGCACCTGAATAAAGCCATTGTCCTGCACGGTGAAGCATCCCAGCGAGAGCTACTGATAGAAGAGAGCATCGAAGACACAGATGTATTCCTCGCGCTCACCAACGATGATGAGGCAAACATTATGTCTTCGCTGCTCGCCAAGCGTCTCGGGGCTAAAAAAGTGATGGCCATCATCAACAACCCAGCCTACGTAGACCTAGTGCAGGGTGGTGAGATTGATGTTGCTATTTCACCACAACTGGCCACCATCGGCAGTATGTTGACGCACGTGCGGCGTGGCGATGTAGTAAACGTACACTCGCTTCGAAGAGGAGCAGCAGAAGCCATGGAAGCGATCGCACATGGCGACAAGCACAGCTCCAAGGTGGTAGGCAAAATGGTTGAAGAAATCGATTTGCCTGAAGGGACAACTATCGGGGCCGTCGTCCGCGACGATGAAGTAATGATTGCCCACGATGACACCGTTATCCAGTCCGATGATCACGTAATCCTTTTCCTCACTAATCGAAAACACATTCCAGCAGTCGAACGGCTTTTCGAAGTCGATCTGACCTACTTCTAGGCAAGCGGCTAAAGACCATGCACATTACTATAGTGGCGAAAGTAATTGGCATGCTGCTGATGATTTTCAGCGTGTTGGGCAACCTTCCGCCTTTACTTGTGTCTTTACTGTACGGTGATGGTGTCGCGGGCGCTTTTGCTTATTCGATGGCAGCGATATTTTTAGTTGGCTTTCTGCTGTGGTCAGTAACGGCGCGCAACAAAAAGGAGTTGGGGAACCGCGATGGGTTCCTTGTGGTAACGCTGTTTTGGGCGGTGCTGGGCACCGCTGGTTGCTTGCCACTTATTCTGTCGGATGCGGTCAACCTGTCCGTGACCGATGCGGTTTTCGAATCCATTTCGGGTTTGTCTACAACGGGTGCGACAGTGATATCAGGTCTCGACCAACTACCTGAATCCATCCTCTTTTATCGACAATTACTACAATGGTTAGGCGGTATGGGTATTATCGTTCTGGCCGTCGCCTTGCTGCCTATGTTGGGCATCGGGGGTATGCAGCTCTACAAGGCAGAGAGCCCTGGTCCTATAAAGGACAACAAGCTGGTTCCTCGGCTCGCAGAAACTGCAAAGAGCTTATGGTATATCTACCTTTCTCTTACCGTAGCCTGCGCGTTAGCTTATTGGGCCGCAGGTATGACGCTTTTTGACGCGATTTCCCATAGCTTTAGCACCATCGCGATAGGGGGGTTCTCAACCCACGATGCAAGTCTGGGTTATTTCAACAACCCGCTTATTGAGATAGTCGCCATCGTCTTCATGTTTATTGCCGGCATTAATTTCGCCTTGCACTTTCTTACATGGAGTAAAAAGAAAGACACCGGGATTCGACATTATTTCCAGGATCCAGAGTTTCTTTTTTATGGCTTTATCCTCTTGCTCGTTTCATCGGTTACAGTTTTTATACTGTATATATCAGGTATCTATGAATCGGCTTTCGATGCCCTGATTAAAGGCACCTTCCAGGTAGTTTCTTTCGCGACGACTACCGGGTTCACCACGGCAGACTTCAACTCCTGGCCGCTCTTTTTACCTTATGTGCTTCTTTATGCGGCCATCATCGGGGCGTGTGCGGGATCCACGGGCGGTGGCATGAAAGTGATTCGAATATTGCTGATTTTTAAACAGGGCATTCGCGAGGTTCAGCGCCTAATACATCCCCGGGCGGTTATACCAATTAAGCTGGGTACCAAGGTAATGCCCGACCGTGTAATCGAATCTGTCTGGGGGTTTTTCGCCGTCTATGTTATGGCGTTCATGGCTATGCTTCTGGCCTTGCTGGCAACCGGTCTGGATATCATAACGGCATTCAGTGCCGTGGGGGCCTGCATCAACAACCTGGGCCCGGGCCTCGCAAACGTGGCGCAGAACTATGGTGACTTACCCGGCACAGCCAAATGGATTCTTTGTTTTGCAATGCTGCTTGGACGGTTGGAAGTTTTTACGCTATTGGTCTTGTTCAGCCCCATGTTCTGGAAACGTTAGTGTGGGAACTGGCACCTGCTTAGAATGATTGCCTGGTGTTGGCAGCAAAACCTAGGTGTAGAATTCGCTGTTGTCGGGGCGCCGCCGAAAACGCTTGTACTCCCATTGATACTGACTAACCGCTTCTCTAACTACCTTCTCCACTGAGTTGTTCAAACCCTGCACAGACTCTCGCAAGTCTTTGGAGTAGATCGCAGGGTCGGCTTCCCTGAAAACTGCTGTGAACCCCTGGCCGCGTTCTAACCTCCGGGCATATCCACAGTAGACCTTAGCGCCCGTTCGCTGGGCCAGTTTGCTCACCAGTGTCATGGTGAGTGCCGATTCCCCGAAAAAATCTGCGAATTCTCCGCTCTCGTCAGCTGGAACCTGATCGGGAAGAATGCCTACCATTTCCCCATTATTCAGCGCCGCTAGTAGTTGGGCCACACCGCGCTTATTGGTAGGAGCCATTTTTACCCCGCTGCGGCTTCTGGCTTGACGAAGCAGCTCATCCAGGCCGGAAGAGGCTGGCGGTTGATACATGAAATTGGCCTCGACGCCTTCGCTGGCGAAGAAACCAAATAGCTCCCAATTGCTCAGATGGGGTGCGAGCAAGATTACACCTCGTTCACTTTCAGCATCTGCTCGATAGGCTTCATAGCCCTCACTGGACTTGATCGAATTCAGGGTTTTTTCGATTGGCGCCAGCCACGCCAGCCCCATCTCCAATGCGGTACAGGCCGTATGAACCAGTGATTCTCTTGTTAGATTGCGTATTTCAACGCTATTCAGTTCTGGAAAGCAGGTTTCCAGGTTTTTCCGTGTTGTTTCCCGGGCCCGGTTGGGTATCTTGGCTAATAAAGTGCCCCAGACCAGGCCAATCGTGTGGAGAACCGGGAGCGGAAGCCAGGAACAGAAGGTGAGAGTGGCCCTGATTAGATAGTAACTGGGAGTAGAAATGGTGTTAGCCTATTTTGCTTGATTGAACTGGACGTAAGCTGCTTCTTGGATAGGCGTCCGGGTAATTGCCGCGAGCCTGCTGTTTTGCCACAATTTTACACAATTGCCGGAAAGTCGGCTCCGCTCAATAGGGCGAACTGACCCGGCTCCCTCGCTAGATTACTCCTCTAGAATCAAGGATAATTGCAACCCCGCAAAAACAGGCAACCCTCAGTAATTGTGACTCCTGGTAACGACGTTTCTACATTTCAAGGACTAGTCCTTGCGCTACAACATTTCTGGGCAGAAAAGGGCTGTGTTGTTATGCAACCCCTCGATCTCGAAGTGGGCGCTGGTACTTTCCATCCAGCAACATTCCTGCGAGCAATCGGCCCAGAGAGCTGGAATACCGCTTACGTACAGCCTTGTCGCCGTCCAACAGATGGACGCTATGGGGAAAACCCAAACAGGTTGCAGCACTATTATCAATTTCAGGTAATTCTTAAACCGTCTCCCAAAGACATACAGGCACTCTATCTGGAATCTCTGGAGAGTCTCGGAATTGATATGTCGATACACGATATTCGCTTCGTTGAAGATAACTGGGAGTCTCCGACCCTTGGGGCATGGGGTCTTGGCTGGGAAGTTTGGCTTAACGGCATGGAAGTCACCCAGTTTACTTATTTTCAGCAGGTCGGCGGGCTTGAATGCCATCCCGTGAGCGGTGAAATAACCTATGGTATTGAGCGTATCGCAATGTACCTGCAGGGCGTAGACAGTATTTACGATATTGTCTGGACCGATGGACCGAATGGCAAAGTCACCTACGGCGACGTTTTCAAACAGAACGAGGTGGAAATGTCAGCATTCAATTTTGAACATGCCGATACCGATCTGTTGTTTAGATATTTCGATGAATGTGAAGCCCTGTGTAATACCTTGCTGGAGAAGCAGTTGGCGTTGCCAGCTTACGAACAAGTACTTAAAGCGTCTCATTACTTTAATTTGCTTGATGCCCGAAATGCGATTTCAGTAACGGAAAGACAGAGATTCATCCTGCGCGTTAGAAGCCTCGCGCGAGCAGTGGCTGAAGGCTACTTTGCAAGCCGTAAGGCATTGGGTTTCCCTCTCGCTCCTGCAGAATTGCGCGACCAATATCTAAAAGAGAAAGACTGATGGCCAGCCGTGATTTGTTAATCGAGATTGGAACCGAGGAGCTTCCACCGAAAGCGCTACCGATGCTGTCAGCTGCGCTGGCAAATTCGATGTCGGATCTGCTTGGCAAAGCATCTCTCGAATTCGCTTCCATTAAGAAGTTCGCCACACCAAGGCGACTGGCACTATTAATCAGTCAATTACAGGAAACGCAGCAAGATATCGAGCAAACTCGTTTTGGGCCCGCCGTAAATGTTGCCTTCAAAGATGATGGTGAGCCAACGCCCGCTGCCCAGGGGTTTGCCCGGTCTTGCGGTGTCGAAGTCTCTGAACTAGGGCGATCCGATAAGGATGGTGTCGAGAAGCTGAGCTATGTATTAAAAGAAAAGGGCAAGGCTGCCAGTGAGCTCATCCCGGGCATGCTGGAGCAGAGTTTGTCCCAACTTCCAATTCCCAAGCGAATGCGCTGGGGGAGTTCCCGGTCAGAGTTCGTGCGACCAGTGCACTGGTTAGTGCTTTTGTTTGGTGACGAAGTCATTGATTGTGAAATTCTGGATGTTCGTTCTGGTCGAGAATCTTGGGGGCACAGATTCCACCATAATGAAGCCATTGCAATCGATTCGCCTCAGGGTTATGAAGCACAGTTGGAAAGCCCGGGTCATGTCATCGCGGATTTTGACAAACGAAAGTCTATGGTGAGTGAACAGGTAGAAGAGTCCAGCAGGCAATTTGACGCTGACCCTATTTATGATGAGGCGTTGCTTGAGGAAGTAACCAGTTTGGTCGAGTTCCCGGTAGCGCTTACCGGCAATTTTGAGCCCGAGTTTCTTGAGGTACCGCAGGAAGCGCTCATACTCACCATGCAGAAGAACCAGAAGTGCTTTTGTCTGGTTGCTAAGGACGGCAAGTTACTCCCGAAATTCATTACGATTTCCAATCTGGTAAGCAAAGACCCGCAACAGGTTGTGGAAGGAAACGAAAGAGTGATTCGCCCGCGGCTGGCGGATGCGCGATTCTTTTTTGAAACCGATAAACAGACCAGCCTTGAGTCAAGACAAGAAGGTCTCAGTAAACTCATTTTCCAGGAGAAACTTGGAACGGTCCTGCAGAAGGCGCAGCGTGTCCAATCGCTAGCTAGTTCTATCGCGACGAAGCTTGGTGTGGATCAGCAGCATTGTTCCCGGGCAGCCTTGCTTTCCAAGTGTGATTTGCTCACTGCTATGGTTGGCGAATTTGCTGATCTGCAAGGGCTGATGGGTTACTACTATGCACTCAATGATGGGGAAGACCCCAAGGTAGCGGCCGCGCTCAACGAACAGTATCAACCACGATTTGCCGGGGATTCTGTGCCCGATTCAGATGTGGGGGCTGTATTGGCGATCTCCGATAAGCTTGACACGATGGTTGGCATGTTTGGAATTGAGCAACCACCTACCGGATCGAAGGATCCTTTTGCCTTGCGACGGGCAGCGCTTGGCATTCTGCGGATTGCTATCGAGAAGTCTATGGCGCTCGATCTCCTGGAAGCGATCGAAACATCCATTGCCAGCTATACGAATACAGAATTGGCGGCGTCCACAGCACAGGATGTCTTCGATTTCATGCTCGAGCGATTCAGGGCCTGGTATTCTGAAGAAGGCATTGGCCACGGTGAGTTTCAATCAGTGTTTGTTTTGAAACCTTCAAAACCGCTGGATTTTCATCGCCGAGTACAGGCGGTACAACTGTTCGCGAAACTGCCCGAAGCCGCCGATTTGGCAGCAGCAAATAAACGTGTCGCAAACATTCTTGCCAAGAATGCGAAGTCTCAACTCTCCGATGATATTGATGATATTCTTCTGACTGATAGCGAAGAGGTACAACTCCATAAAGAGTTATTGGAGAAAGAGTTCGAAGTGGCGCCTTTAATTGAATCGGGTGACTATGCTGCTGCATTGGCTAGTCTCACTTCCCTGCGAAACACAGTTGATAGTTTCTTCGACAAAGTACTGGTGATGGCTGAAGACGAGGCTGTAAAGCTGAATCGACTTACATTACTTAAGCGGTTGCAATCCCTGTTTATACAGGTGGCGGATATTTCCTACCTTCATCAATCCTGAGTCTCCTGCCGTGCTGCCCAACAAGATAATCATTCTGGACAGAGATGGTGTTATTAACGAAGACTCAGACGCCTACATTAAGACTCCCGACGAGTGGTTTCCTATTTCAGGCAGCCTGGAGGCTATTTCCTTACTACACGGTGCCGGATTCCACGTGGTCGTAGCAACTAATCAATCAGGACTCGCTCGAGGGCTGTTTGATGAGTATGCGCTGGCTCGCATCCACCAGAAGATGAGTGACTTCGTAGAGGCTGAGGGTGGACAACTTGCAGGGGTTTTTTATTGTCCACACGGACCGGATGATGGTTGTTCTTGCAGAAAACCAAAAACCGGCCTACTTGAAAGCATTCAATCCGAGTTCGATATA
The DNA here is from genome assembly GCA_965227635.1 of uncultured Pseudohongiella sp. Classification (GTDB taxonomy): domain Bacteria; phylum Pseudomonadota; class Gammaproteobacteria; order Pseudomonadales; family Pseudohongiellaceae; genus UBA9145. Next base: position 1,318,060 of record OZ245763.1, read on the forward strand.
CCCCTGACTGGTTGTTATCTGATCGGTGATAGTCTCCGAGATTTACAGGCTGCAAGTGCTGCTGGGTTGAATCCTGTTCTGGTGAGGACTGGAAAAGGAGGCAAGACCGAGGCGCAGTTATCTGAGTCGTGCTACTCGTCGGTTCCGGTTTTCGATGACTTGCTTTCTGCCGTCTGGGGGCTTGGGCTTTCACAGAATGTCTAAAGCAATTCTTGGTATAAGATCTGCGTTTTTCTATTCAGGCTATGTCCTCATAACGATTGTTATGTCGACGTTTTTCATTCTTGTATATGGTTTGCTTCCACCTCGTGGCCGGTTTAATTTTGCTTCCACGTGGTGTTTCTTCGTTTTGCAGTGGCTTCGCATTACATGTGGAGTCAACTATGAGGTGAAAGGGCTCGAGAATATTCCTGATGGTCCTGCCGTATACCTTTCCAACCACCAGAGTAGTTGGGAAACGCTATTGTTCTACCGCCTGATCTTTCCCATGTCTCCTATTCTCAAAAAGGAGTTATTGAAAATTCCTTTCTGGGGTTGGGCGCTTTGGCTTACCCGGCCTATTGCGATTGACAGAAGCAAGCCGCGGGAAGCAGGGAAATCGCTATTGCTTCAGGGAGTGAAACGATTGCAAGAGGGAAACTCGATTGTGATTTTCCCCGAAGGGACACGCTCCAAACCCGGGGAAATTAGAAAGTTCTCCAGGGGTGGGGCGACTTTAGCCGAAGCGGCAGGCGTTCCCGTAGTACCAATAGCTCATAATGCTGGGTATGCCTGGCCACCGAGGACTTTTCTCAAGTTTCCCCACAAAGTCACAGTCGAAATTGGAAGACCGATTGCTATTAATGACCAATCAGTCAACCAAATTACTGAACAAGTCGAGGCGTGGGTACGCAGCGCCGTAGTGCTGCGTTAATTTTAGAGTAATTGCTTTTTTCTTGTGCGCCAGGGTTGCATTTAGACGGGCCGACCAGTGACCTCAAAACGGTGTCTTGATCCGGGCCCGGCTTGAATACAGAGCCGGACCCGGCTGTTCAGAGCGTCCCTAGATATCGAGGTTGTCTGCAGACAGTGCGTTGTTCTCGATAAATTCCCTTCGTGGGTCCACCTGATCTCCCATCAATGTATTGAAAAGCTGATCTGCATTGATGGCGTCATCGATGGTGACCTGCAGCATTCTGCGAGTCTCCGGATTCATCGTGGTTTCCCATAGTTGATCCGGGTTCATTTCTCCGAGACCTTTGTAACGTTGTAGGTAGTGTCCCTTCATGGCGTCATGGGTTAACCATTCGATTGCTTCGCCAAAACTCGAAACTTCCTTGGTTTTATCTCCCCGTTTCACGAATGCGCCTTCTTCTATCAGGCCCTGCAGCGTGTTACCGAGTTCGGCGAGGGTTTTGTATTCCGCGGAATGGAAGAAGTCTGCCGAAAATTGATATGACTTCTCTAGCCCATGCATGTTCTGAATTGCGGTCGGCACCCAGGTATGTCTTTCCGGGTCCTCATTAAGTTGCAGGCTAATGGTTGAACCTACACCTGGGTGTTTAGACTGCAAACTTTCTGTCAACTGCCCCAACCACTGCCTGGCATCCTCTTCAGATTTCAAGGCACTTTCTTCGAGGCGCGGCGTGAAGATCATAGACTCCAGAATTTCAGTTGGGTAGAGTCGCGCCAATCGACTGATGATGGCATAGGCCTCGTTATACTGTTTGACCAGAGCTTCGAGAGAGTCTTCTGAAATTCCTGGGGCATCTGCATTCACGTGAAGGCTCGCACCATCCAGCGCAATATGCGTTTGATAGTTTGCCAATTCGATATCGTCCTTCAGGTACTGTTCCTGTTTCCCCTTCCTAATTTTGTACAGAGGAGGTTGGGCGATAAAAATATGCCCCCGCTCAACCAGGTCCCGCATCTGGCGGAAGAAGAACGTCAGTAACAGGGTACGAATGTGGGATCCATCCACGTCGGCATCCGTCATGATAATAATCGAGTGGTAGCGCAGGTTTTCAGGCGCAAACTCTTCGTTGCCGATGCCACAACCTAATGCCTTAATCAGGGTGCCAATCTCTGCCGAGCTCAACATTTTGTCGAATCGGGCCTTCTCCACATTCAGGATCTTACCTTTCAGTGGTAATACCGCCTGGTTTTTGCGGTTTCTCCCCTGTTTCGCTGAACCACCCGCAGAGTCACCCTCCACGATGTAGATTTCAGAAAGTGCCGGATCTTTTTCCTGGCAGTCTGCCAATTTTCCTGGCAGGCCTGCGACATCCAAAGCTCCTTTGCGCCGTGTCATTTCCCGGGCTTTACGGGCAGCTTCCCGGGCGCGTGCGGCATCGATCATCTTGTTGACGATTAGCTTCGCGTCCTGGGGATTCTCTAATAAGTAGTCATTGAACTGTGATGCCATCTCCTGTTCTACGACTGATTTCACCTCCGAGGACACAAGCTTATCTTTCGTCTGGGATGAAAACTTGGGATCAGGTACTTTTACCGAAATAATGGCTGTTAGCCCTTCGCGAGCATCGTCGCCGCTAGTGACTACTTCCTTACCTTTTTTCTGCGCCAGCTCTTTGTCTATGTAGCTTTTCAGGACCCGAGTAAGTGCACTGCGGAAACCGGCGAGGTGTGTGCCACCATCTCTCTGCGGAATATTGTTGGTGTAAGGGAAGATGTTCTCCTGGTACGAGTCATTCCATTGCAGTGCCACTTCCACTGATATCCCATCTTCGACTCGCTCTGAATTGAAGTGGAAAAGTTTGTTTACCGTGGTCTTGTTGGTGTTCAGGTAATCAACAAAGGCTTTTAGTCCGCCCTCATATTTGTATTCGTCTTTTTTGCCAGAGCGTTCGTCCTGAAGGGTTATGCTGACCCCGGCGTTAAGAAACGCCAACTCACGTAGTTTCTTGGCCAGGATATCGTAGTGGAATTCGACGTTGGTGAACGTTTCTTTGGATGGCTTGAAATGGCACTCAGTGCCGGTGGACTCAGTCTCTCCCACTACTGTGAGTGGTGCCTGAGGCACTCCATGTTGATAGAACTGCTCATGAACCTGGCCGCCCCGCCTGATGGTGAGTTTCAGCTCTTCTGATAATGCGTTGACCACGGATACACCAACTCCGTGTAGTCCCCCAGATACCTTGTAGCTATTGTCGTCAAACTTACCCCCAGCATGGAGCACCGTCATAATAACTTCCGCAGCAGATACACCCTCTTTATGCATCTCTGTGGGAATCCCTCTGCCATTATCCGAAACTGTAATGGTTTCTCCGACATGGATTGTGACGTTGATTTGGTCGCAGTGTCCCGCAAGCGCTTCATCGATTGAGTTGTCTACCAACTCGAAGACCATGTGATGCAGGCCGGTCCCATCGTCAGTATCGCCGATATACATGCCCGGGCGCTTTCTAACCGCATCCAGGCCTTTTAGTACCTTGATGCTATCCGAATTATAGTCAGATTGAGCTTTATCACTCATAGAATTTCTCCAAAGAACGCCTCTTCAAACTAGCGCTCTAGAAACACTGCTAATGCCAATATTTCGCTAAAAATCAGCCTGTTATTATACCACGTTCCACGTGGAACTTGGCGACCTCAGGTGTGCCTGCTGGGCCCATATCAAGGGCCGCGGAATCCACACTAGTCAAAAAGACCTGGCTGCCACTAGCCGCCAAATACTCAATGACAACACGTCTATTATTCGTATCCAGCTCGGCAGGCAGGTCATCAACCAGGTAAGTACATTGCCTTCTTACTGCGTCGGCCAATAGCTTTCCCTGCGTAAACTTCAAGGCACAGATAAGCAACTTTTGTTGCCCTCGGGAGAGGATCTCCAATGCCTTGCGGTTCCCAATCTTTATGGCGATATCGGCTCGATGGGGCCCCAGTTGCGTAGAGCCATACTTGGCGTCGGTCACCCTATTCCGAAGTAGTTGCTCACTAAGTTTAGCGTCCTGGTCCCAGCCGCACTGATAGGTGATTGAAAGCTTCTCTGAGGGTTGCCGAAACACATCGCTGTAGGTCTCCTGGAAGAGTGGCAGGAGTTGGTTCAGATAGGCGCTCCTGAACCGATGTACATGTTCCGCCGCATCACAGAGTTCCCTGTCCCAGGCCGCAATCTCTTCCTCTGGAACTCTGGAAAATTTAAGCAGGCGATTTCGTTGTGCAAGGCATTTACGCACGCGGCGCCATTGCCCGACGAATCCTGGTTCCACGTGGAACACACCCCAATCCATGAAGCGACGCCGAGCCTTGGGGCCGCCTTCCAGGAGTTGGAATGCGCCGGCATCGAGCACCTGAACCGGTAGCGCTCTGGCAACATCATCCCAATTGGATTGGTTTACCCCATTCAGCCTGAGCTGGTGCTTTTGCTTTCTGGGCCTGTTGAGTCCAATGGTGTTGTTGTCCGCTGTTTGAGCGAACACTGTTGCGCTGCTCTCACCTTCCATGACCAGCGGATCAACAAGCGCACTGCGAAAGGACTTGCCGGTGGCGAGCAGGTTTACGGATTCCAGTATGCTGGTTTTTCCGCTGCCATTGAGGCCATGGATTACATTAAGCTGATGTGACAAATCCAGCTTGATTTCGCGCAAATTGCGAAGCGTGGACACTTCGAGTCGGGTGAGCGCGCTCATGTATGTGAGCAGTTCCTCACAAGGTCCGGGCTATAGCCGCATCGGCATGACCACATAGAGCGCATCGCTGCCTTCTTCTGCTTCCAGCAACGCGCTGCTATTTGGATCCGAGAGCGTCATCCGCACGTTTTTGCTGCCTATGGTAGAGAGTACATCTATCAAGTAGCTTACGTTGAACCCGATTTCTATTGGGTCCGCTTCATAATTTACCGAAACGACTTCCTCAGCCTCTTCCTGTTCGGGATTATTCGCCAGGATCTTTAGCTCACCGTTGCTTAGCATTACCCTGACGCCTCGGTATTTCTCATTGGAGAGGATCGCAGCCCTTGAGAACGCTTGCCGGAGCTCAGAACAGCTACCTAGCATCACGCGGTCTCCCCCCTTAGGCAGTACGCGGTTATAGTCTGGAAATTTGCCGTCCACGAGTTTTGAAGTGAATGTGTACTCCGGAACCCTGGCTCGGATATGGTTTTGGCCGAAAGTAAGTGTTATCTCACCCCCGCCCTCAGTAAGTAAGCGGGATAGCTCCATAATGCCTTTTCGCGGCAGTATTAACTGCTGAGTCTCGGAAATAGCGTTGTCGAGAGCCACTGTTTCCATTGCCAGGCGGTGTCCGTCAGTGGCCACCAACCTCAGATAATCGCTGGCTATCTCGAAGAGCATACCGTTGAGGTAGTATCTAACATCCTGTTGCGCCATGGCGAAACTTGTCGCGTCCAGCAGTCCTCGCAGCCGGTCCTGATCAATACTCAACGAGAAAGTATCCGGCTCTTCTTCAACGCGAGGAAACTCGGAAGCTGGCAAGGTAGTGAGCGTAAACCGACTGCGGCCAGACTTCAGCAGCAGCTTGTCGTCTGCTAATGTGAGGTCAATTTCTGAATCGTCAGACAAGGATTTACAAATATCGAGGAGTTTCCGGGCTGGCACCGTGATCTCACCTGGTTTACCGCCACCATCGACAGTAACACGGCCTATCAATTCTACTTCAAGGTCTGTACCAGTTAGAGACAAGTTGTTGTCACCATATTCCAGGAGTACATTGGACAGAACCGGAAGGGTTTGCCGGCGCTCAACAACACCGCTGACAAGCTGCAGCGGTTTAAGCAAGGCATCACGGCTGATTGTGAATTGCATTTTCGCTATATTTCCTTATTTTTCAGTATGTTACTAGCTTGACAAGGAGCGGAGGAGGTTATTGTAGTCCTCCTGGATATCAATAGATGAATGTCGAAGCTTATTGATCTGCTTACAGGCATGCAGCACCGTCGTGTGGTCTCGACCGCCAAAAGCATCTCCAATCTCTGGCAAACTGTGGTTTGTTAGCTCTTTTGACAAGCTCATAGCGACCTGTCGAGGCCTTGCGACCGATCTGTTTCGCCTTTTTGACAACATGTCGGCCATTTTTATTTTGTAATACTCGGCAACAGACCGCTGTATGTTGTCAATTGTCACGAGTTTGTCTTGTAGCGCGAACAAATCCCGCAAAGCTTCCTTTATCAGCTCGAGGGTGATGGGCGCACCTTTGAAATCGGCATGTGCAATTACGCGCTTTAAGGCACCTTCCAACTCTCTGACGTTAGAGCGCAAGCGCTGTGCAATAAAAAGCGCTGACTCATAGGGCAATGTGACATTACATTGCTCTGCCTTGTTCATCAGGATTGCGGCTCTGGTCTCAAGCTCCGGAGGCTCCACAGCGACGGTCAAACCCCAACCAAACCTGGATCTCAGCCTTTCTTCAAGGCCATTAATTTCTTTATGAAATCGGTCACAAGTAAGAATGATTTGCTGGCCACCTTCAAGCAAGGCGTTAAACGTATGAAAGAACTCTTCCTGGGACCGCTCCTTTCCTGCAAAAAACTGAATGTCATCAATCAGCAAAGCATCTACTGACCTGTAGAAGCGCTTGAACTCGCTGATGGCATTTAGCTGAAGGGCGGTTACCATGGTCGCCACAAAGGTTTCGGAATGTAGGTAAACCACCTTTGCATCGGGCTTTTTCTCAACCAGGTAATTGCCTATGGCATGCATCAAATGCGTTTTACCCAGTCCCACACCACCATAGATAAATAACGGGTTGTAGGCATAGCCGGGATTTTCCGCCACCTGCATAGCCGCTGCCCGGGCCAGTTGGTTGGATTTACCGATTACAAAGTTGTCGAAATTGTTTTCAGTATTCAGTGCTCCGCGGTGCCGCAGTTTTCCCTCAATTATGGTATCCATGGCACGAGGACTTGCCACCTCGCTCACTACACGCTGTGCGCCAGGCGGGTTTTTCTCTGGCATTGGCGCGGCATTACCGGACTCTGGCTTCGCCGCATGATATGTTGGGCTGGCTGGCTTGGTCTCGTCTTGCACAGCTTGCGCCACCGCTGTATCTCGAGATTTTTGGAAATCCCGGTGGGCAACATGGAGTTCAACCGACAAGTCCTCGCCGGTCAAATCCTTGAGGATTTCCTGAATCCTGCCGTGAAACTTGCTCTTAACCCAATCGGAAATGAACCGGTTAGGCGCATACAAGGCAATGGAGTCGCTCGCATGCTCAGCTCTAAGTGGTCTTATCCAGGTGTTAAATTCTTGTGAGGAAAGCTCGTCTTTAAGACATTCGGTGCATTTTTGCCAATGTGCTACTACCACTATCTCCTGCCCGTCCAAAGTATTGTGCTGTTGCTTTGTTATTTTGATTTTTTACGGATTCTATCTGTACGGAATGGAGTTATCCACTGCCGGCAAGCGGAGTTTGGCACATTTTGCGCCTGAATTTAAGCTTTATTTTTCAACAAGTTACGAGCTAACCGCCTAATTTATTCGGTAAAAAATAGCGGCAAAAAACCGAAACCGGGGTGTTGCCTGTTGATAAATATGCTGTGGATAACTTGTTGCTAACTTTTGTATGAATTCTTTAAACCCTGCCCCATCACCAGTGCGGTAAACATTCGCTTTAAAACCAGGATCAAACCACGTCTGTCATTGCATGTTGAGGGCAAAACCTCTAGAATTCCGCCTCTTTTTTCGAGCCACTTTGTGGCTTCCTAAGTTACTGTTAAATCGGACTTTCTACTATGAAGCGTACATTTCAGCCCAGCGTATTAAAGCGAGCTCGTACTCATGGTTTTCGCGCGCGTATGGCCACTAAAAGCGGACGCCTGGTGCTCAAGCGCCGACGAGCAAAAGGGCGAGCCCGCCTCACGGCATAATTTTCTTATCTTCACTCCAGTAGTGAGAGCAGAGAATGACTCGTGTCCGAATACGGCTTCCCAAAGAAATCTCGACTGCTGAATGCAGAAGAGTACACGGCTGTATTCAACGGCAACCAACTAAAAGTTGCTAACCGCTACTTCCTGATTCTTGCCTTACAACGCAATGACAGCGGCCCCCGACTTGGTACCGTAGTTGCCAAGAAAAATGTTGCCACTGCGGTTCACAGGAACCGGATCAAAAGGATAATCCGCGACTCTTTCAGGCATCAGCAAGGCCTACTAAGTCTGGACCTTGTCGTCCTCGTTCGAAAAGGAACTGACAAACTACAGAACAAAGCCGTTAGAGAGAATCTGTCGCGCCTTTGGCTTGATCTTGAAAAGAAGATAAATGCACGAGCATCACAGCAGACTAATGCTAGATAAAGCCTTGATCAGTCTTATCACTGTATATCAACGCACCTTCAGTGCGTTAATGGGCACTCGCTGTCGTTTTTATCCCAGCTGCTCTCACTACACAAAAGAAGCAATCGAAATGCACGGCTGTGCCCAAGGGACCTATCTGGGTGTCAGACGAATATTGCGCTGCCATCCCTGGCACGAAGGTGGATACGATCCTGTCCCCGGCCATGAACAAGAGGCCTCTGAGAATTAAGCATGGATATTACTCGTTTCTCACTTTACACGGCGCTGGCCATTATTACCTATCTATTGCTGTTAGCCTGGCAAGAAGACTATCCACCAGTAGTGAACGATGGCGGGGTGAGCTCTGAATTCACTGACCTGGCCAATCTGGACAGTGCAGCCGACCAACCCATTAGTGGGAATGACATACCGGCTGATGTGCCAACCACGCCAAGCACATCTTCGAATAGCGCTTCCCAATCACCAACAGCCCAACAAACCAGTCAGCAAACTCAATCTACTGACTTTACTGATTCATCTATTGTCACGGTTCGCACCGACACCCTTGAAGTCACGATAGACCTCAATGGCGGCGACATTGTCAGGCTAGCGCTTCCTCTTTATCTCAAACAATTGAATGTGCCAGATGACCCCTTTGTCCTACTGGAGCAAAATCGGGCCAGAAGTTACGTTGCCCAGAGCGGCTTGATTGGCAGAGACGGTATAGATGCACCAAATCGAGCTCGTTACCAGACAACATCATCGAGTTTCGAACTGGATGATTCCTCAAATTCACTGACAGTGGACCTGGTTACCACGACTGAATCAGGAATAGCGATCACCAAGCGATATACGTTTAATCGCGGCTCATACCTGATCGACCTGAGTTTCATCGTAAACAACACCAGTGATACTGACTTCAGAGCCAATGCTTTCGGGCAAATCAAGCGAGATAATTTTGACGACCCAAGTGATGCAGGTGGTTTCGGGAGAACCTATCTAGGCTACGTTTCAACCAATGATGAAGATCCTTATATCGAAGTAGACTTCGATGACATAGATGACGGTGCCAATTCGTTTGAAACAATGGGCGGCTGGATAGGCTTTAGCCAACACTATTTTATCAGCGCCTGGATTCCAGATAGCAATTCAGTCAATCGCTATACAACCCGAAAAAACAATATCGACCAGTACTTTGGGGAATTTACCGGCTCTACCCTTGATGTACCTGCAAATACTACTGGCAACTATCAGATGCAGTTCTATGCGGGTCCGAAAGATCAATACGTACTTGCCGACATCTCGCCAAACCTCGACCTGACAATCGACTACAGTTTTCTCTGGTTCCTCGCAGCTCCAATTTACTGGCTACTGAGACAAATAGATTCTTTTATTGGAAACTATGGATTCTCGATTATTGTGCTAACGATAATTGTTAAAGGCGCTTTTTATAAACTTACGGAAACACAATACAAGTCAATGGCAGGCATGCGCAGACTCATGCCAAAGATGCAGCAACTCAAAGAGAGTTACGGCGATGACCGTATGAAACTCCAGCAAGCAACGATGGAGCTGTATAAGAAAGAAAAAATTAATCCTTTCGGTGGTTGTCTACCGATGCTCGTACAAATGCCTGTCTTCATCGCCTTGTACTGGGTTCTCCTTGAAAGCGTTGAATTGCGCCATGCACCATTCTTGCTTTGGCTGCAAGATTTGTCGGTCAGGGATCCTTTCTTTATCCTCCCGCTTTTAATGGGCGCGACAATGTATCTGCAAACAACACTGAGTCCAGCGCCCGCTGACCCAATGCAGGCCAATGTGATGAAGCTGATGCCTATTATGATGACCGTAATTTTCCTGTGGTTTCCGGCCGGACTTGTGTTGTACTGGCTAACTAATGGCTTGCTTGGGATCCTGCAGCAGTGGTACATCACTCGAAAAATCGAGGCAGCCTATGAGGCGAAGGCAGCCAAGTAGTTTTTGCTGACTGCCTGAAATCTGCTGCAATGCTCTGTGGGTTTATGCGACGTCATTTACCAGGCTAACTTCCATGCTTCAGCAGGACACCGATACTATTTGTGCCATAGCCACCCCTACTGGCAGAGGTGGCATAGGTATCATCAGAGTTTCAGGCCCACGAACCCAGTCTATCGCCACAGCTATAGCCGGCAGTCTACCCTCTGCCAGATTAGCAACTCTGGCTGACTTTTTAGACGCTGATTCCAATATCATTGACCAGGGCTTACTGCTTTATTTCCCAGCTCCTAATTCCTTCACGGGCGAAGATGTTTTGGAGCTTCATGGGCATGGCGGGCCCCATGTGCTTCACAGTGTCTTGGCCCGGGTACAGCAACTCGGTGCTCGATTGGCCAGGCCCGGTGAGTTCACAGAACGGGCATTTCTGGCAGGTAAAGTCGATTTGCTGCAAGCAGAAGCTGTTGCCGATTTAATAGATGCCAGTTCCCAGCAAGCTGCCAGATCCGCAATGCGAACACTGCAAGGTGTATTCTCCGCGAGAGTGAATGACCTTGTTCGTGATTTGACCCAGGCCCGGGTGAATGTAGAAGCAGCCATAGATTTCAGCGACGAAGACATCGATATTCTGGAGAGGGGCGGCGTCGCCTCTAAACTGCAGGATCTGCTTGATTCCCTGCAGATTCTGTTCAGAGAGGCCAGGCAGGGAGCCTTGCTGAAGGAAGGTATTCATCTTGTGCTGGCTGGTGCCCCAAACGCCGGCAAATCCAGCTTGATGAATGCCCTCAGTGGCAACGACTCAGCCATAGTCACGGACATACCAGGTACAACCCGAGACCTATTGCGAGAACAATTAAACATAGACGGCTTGCCCATTACGCTTACTGATACCGCAGGCCTGAGGGTCAGCGATGATCCAGTGGAGCAAGAGGGGGTTCGCAGAGCAACTCGAGTAATTGGTGAAGCTGACAGGATTTTCCTCATAATCGACTGCAAGGAATCCGGGGAATATAGCGAGCAACTCCTAACCGCCAATCTCGATAATGTTCCAGACGCCTGGATTAGCCCAATGCTGGAAGGTATGACGGATGAGGAAGCAGCCTCCCTTCTCGCCCGAACCACCATTATTGTTAACAAGATTGATCTAATCCCCGATTGCAAATCCGGGAATTTCTCCACCAGTTATCACGGTAATACTCTCAAGTTATTCAGGGTTTCAGCCAAATTTGGTCAAGGCCTGGAATTGCTCAAAGAAGATATCAAGCATGTTTGCGGTTATTCAGCACCCGATGGCAGCGCTTTTCTAGCCAGACAACGTCATCTTGACGCTCTCAGGGAAGCCAACAACCATATAGAAAAGGCAAGCTCTGGGATTAGTGAGCACTCACAACTTGAGCTGATCGCCGAAGATCTACGGCTAGCCCAGAGAGCATTGGGTTCTATAACCGGTGAAGTTTCAAGCGATGACCTCCTGGGAGAAATATTCTCCAGTTTTTGCATCGGGAAGTAAGCGCCACTCCAGCCAGTCCTCCCCAAGCCTGACTCAATAACGCATTCGTCTCTCGTTTCTCGTCTTTCTTCTTTATATAGGTAGATTTGATCTCAGCTTTGCTGTGTGTCTGCTTTACCAAGGGAGAGTCCTGCTCAACAGGCTAGAAATCTAAGAAATACACGAGTCATACACGAGAAGCCCACAGATTGTTCTTAATGCTCGTGTGTACCGACTTACATTGGACATCATGTTGACAAACGCGCCAAGCCCCTGAGTAAAAACTGAATAAGCTGGATACTTACACACAAGCACTCAGGGCATTCGTAATGCGTCCAAATCCATTCACAGAGACTCCAATGCGAATACCGAGACTATACAAGCCTTATCTACCTACTTATCATACCCCCAAACCCTTTAATCACGGGCCCTACAGCCTGTTTTCAACAGTCAGGACCGAGCCCTATAACAACAATATCTATACTCTGTCTCTTCACTATAAATATATTATTTTTATTTTTTATAGAGTAATTTTTCTTCGTTTAAACTAGTCGCTCAAACATTTCTTTTTACTGTCGTATCTATATACTGCTCCTCCCCTGACAGGAACCCAGTCGAGAATGAAGCACACTGAACAATTTGATGTCATCGTTGTAGGTGGCGGACACGCTGGCACAGAAGCTGCCCTGGCTGCCGCGCGCCTCGGTGTGCGTACGTTGCTGGTAACTCATAGCATTGAGACCCTGGGACAGATGTCCTGTAACCCAGCCATCGGCGGAATAGGCAAAAGCCACCTGGTAAAGGAAATCGATGCGCTGGGTGGCGCGATGGCACAAGCCATCGACAAAGCCGGAATACAGTTTCGGATATTGAATGCCAGCAAGGGCCCTGCAGTTAGGGCAACTCGCGCTCAAGCCGACCGGGTCTTGTACAAGGCTGCCATAAGGGAAATGTTGGAAAGCCAGCCTAACCTGACCCTGTTTCAACAGGCCGTTGACGACCTGATCATTGAGAATGGTTGTGTGAAAGGCGTTCGCACGCAAATGGGGCTGGATATCCATGCTGCGAAAGTAGTAATGACAACAGGCACCTTTCTCGGTGGGAAAATTCATATCGGTTTAGCTAACAGCAGTGGCGGTAGAGCAGGCGATCAACCCTCTAACGCGCTTGCTCAGAGACTCAGGGAACTGCCGTTCAGAGTAGAGAGATTGAAGACTGGAACACCACCTCGAATAGATGCGAGGACCGTCGATTTCTCAGTTATGGAAATACAGCATGGAGATTCGCCACTCCCAGTCATGTCTTTTCTCGGAAGTGTTGAGCAACACCCGCGTCAAGTGCCTTGTTACATAACATCCACCAATGAGCGATGCCATGAAATCATCCGGGGTGGGCTGGACAGGTCACCGATGTATACCGGAATAATTGAAGGTACCGGGCCTCGCTATTGCCCTTCGATTGAAGACAAAGTTATGCGATTCGCTGATAAGTCTTCACATCAGATCTTTGTGGAACCAGAAGGGTTGCATACCAACGAACTCTACCCGAACGGCATATCCACAAGTTTGCCTTTCGACGTGCAAATGGAACTGATACAGCATATCAAGGGTTTCGAAAACGCACATATAACCCGACCAGGTTACGCGATCGAATACGATTTCTTCGATCCCAGAGATCTAAAATACTCGCTGGAAACTAAGTTTGTTGAAGGCTTGTACTTTGCTGGCCAAATTAATGGAACGACTGGTTATGAAGAGGCTGCAGCGCAGGGTTTACTGGCTGGTCTCAATGCAGGGTTGGCGGTGCAAGAAAAAGAATCCTGGTGCCCACGACGCGATCAAGCTTACATTGGTGTGCTGGTAGATGATCTGATCACACTTGGTACGAATGAGCCTTACCGCATGTTCACATCCCGGGCGGAATATCGATTAACTCTGCGCGAGGACAATGCGGATCTGAGATTGACTGAGATAGGCAGAGAGCTTGGTCTTGTGGACGATGCTCGCTGGCAATTCTTCAGCGAAAAATGTGAGTTGATTGAGGCTGAGTTGACTGGTCTGCGAGAAACCTGGGTTCACGCCGGCAGTGAAGCCGCTACTCGAATAAACAGCTTATTGGAAAAACCCCTGGCAAGGGAGTATAGGCTTTCCGAACTGCTGGCCAGACCAGCACTGAGTTATAGCTCGCTAATGACTGCATTTAACGGAGCCGAGTCCACTGCTGAAAATAGCGAGGAAGTGAATAGCCTCAAGCAACAGGCAAAACTTCAGGCTGAGATTCAAATTAAATACCAGGGTTACATTGACCGCCAGTCAGAAGAGATAGACAGGCTTAAACGTCAGGAAAATACACCTATTCCACGCGACATTGATTACAGTGATATGCAAGGTCTGTCCAACGAATTGCGGCAGAAGCTTGCGTCGGCACAACCTGAAAACATAGGTCGAGCTTCGAGAATTTCCGGTATGACTCCTGCTGCTATTTCATTGCTTCTGATTCACGTGAAGAAGCATCAGGGGACTAGACGCAAGACTGGCTAGGAATTCTTATTGCAGTGATATCCTTAGCCAAGCAGCTCGAAGAAGGCCTCAACACGTTGCAGGTCGAAGCTACACCAGAACAACAAATCCAGTTGCTGGAATTCGTCGAACTTCTGAAGAAGTGGAACCGGGCCTACAATCTGGTGTCTGATGCCAGCGACCAGGTATTGCTCTACCGGCATTTGCTGGATTCGATAGCGATCGCTCCCTTTGTAAATGCTCAACAGGTTCTCGATGTAGGATCCGGTGGCGGCTTTCCTGGCATTCCCCTGGCGATTCTTAACCCCGCTACCCGCTTTGTATTACTGGATAGCAATGGCAAGAAAACACGCTTCCTGTTTCAAGTGAAATCCGCCCTCAAGTTGGCCAATGTGGATGTACAAAATTGCCGTGTGGAGCACTATCAAAGTGATAATCAAATTGATATTGTGACTTGCAGGGCATTTTCGTCGCTTCCCGATATTCTGCAAAAAATTGCTCCGCTATTGTCTGCCGGGAGTCATCTTCTGGCCATGAAAGGGCAACTCCCAGAGCAAGAAATGGGCAAGATTGACCCCCATTTCGAGATTGCCAATGTCCATCGACTTCAGGTACCCGCACCCCGCAGTGAAGAAGTTGAAAGACACCTGATTGATATAATCCCATGCCGGGGTTTTATCAGGTAAACTTGGCGAATTAGCAAAGAAAGTAAACCACGCAATACAGAGATACTAGTGAGCAAAGTACTGGCCATAGCCAATCAAAAAGGCGGCGTAGGGAAGACAACCACCTCGGTGAATCTGGCCGCTTCCCTGAGTGTTACCCGCAAAAGCGTCCTGCTGATAGATATGGATCCCCAGGGCAACGCCACTATGGGCTCCGGCGTGGACAAGTCCAGTCTGGATCTTTCGGTCTATGACCTGCTCACCGATCAGGCGCAATTCGATGTGGTGAAGGTGAGGCCGGAGGAAGCCGAGTTTGATTTGTTGCCGGCAAACGGCGATCTGGTTGCTGCAGAAGTGGAACTAATCAATGCCGAAAACAAGGAAATCCGGCTGCGCTCCATAATTGAGTCGGTGCGCAATCGCTATGACTTTATCGTCATCGATTGTCCTCCTTCCCTGAATATGCTGACCATCAATGCGCTGGTAGCTGCGGATGGCGTCGTGATTCCAATGCAGTGTGAGTACTATGCGCTGGAAGGGCTTTCGGCACTGATGGATACAATTCGAGTGATTCAGGAGAGGATTAACCCCACCCTGAAAATTGAGGGGATCCTGCGGACGATGTATGACCCTCGCAACAAGCTCACTTCCGAGGTAAATGGACAGCTGTTTAACTATTTCGGAGACGCTGTGTACCGTACAGTTGTGCCAAGAAATGTGCGATTGGCTGAAGCGCCAAGTTACGGCAAACCCGTAATCAAATATGATCGCCAATCGCGAGGCGCTATCGCCTACCTGGCATTAGCTGGCGAATTACTGCGTCGCCATGATGAAGCTTCCAGAGTGCTGAGCTAGCACAACTTTTATCTTGATAGCTTTATAGGCTATCACAGGGTTAATAAGCGCTAACAAACATGAACGATAAGAAGAAGCTGGGAAAAGGTCTGGATGCCTTACTGTCCTCTGGTAGCAATCAGACGATGGCGAGCCTGCTGGCTGGAAAGCCCCGGGAACCAGCGGTTTCTCCATCCT
Organism: uncultured Pseudohongiella sp.; assembly: GCA_965227635.1. GTDB lineage: Bacteria > Pseudomonadota > Gammaproteobacteria > Pseudomonadales > Pseudohongiellaceae > UBA9145. The sequence goes on from OZ245763.1 coordinate 1,333,966, forward strand.
CCACAAGCGTAGCAGCACCAGGCACAGCCCAGGATCAGGATGGTGACCTTAAAAATATTCCGGTGGATTTGATTCAGCGGGGCAAATATCAGCCCAGGACTGATATGCACCAGGAAGCCCTGGAAGAGCTGGCAGCTTCGATAAAAACCCAGGGTGTCATGCAACCCATTGTAGTTCGCCCAATCTCCTCTGAAAAATACGAAATTATTGCTGGCGAACGGCGCTGGCGAGCGACCCAGATGGCGGGCCTGGACAGCATTCCTGCCATTATCAAGCCGGTGGGTGATGAAGCGGCCATTGCGATGTCGCTTATTGAGAACATCCAGCGGGAGAATCTCAACCCAATAGAAGAGGCGATGGCGTTAAAACGCCTGCAGGATGAGTTCGAGCTGACCCAGCAACAGGTCGCCGATGCCGTGGGTAAGTCTCGGGTTACTGTGACAAACCTCATGCGATTGATGGGTTTGCATATCGATGTGCGCCGGATGTTGGAAAATGGTGATCTGGAAATGGGTCACGCCAGGGCCTTGCTGGGCCTTGAGGACCTGCATCAGCCCGAGGCAGCCCGGACAGTAGTGGGTCGGGGCCTTTCTGTTCGTCAGACCGAAGCGTTGGTAAGGCGCTTGCAGTCAGGTGATGGCGGTAAAAAGAGTTCAAGGATTCTTGACCCTGACATCAAGAATCTGCAGGACAATCTGGAAGAAAAGCTGGGCTCCAAAGTTGTTATCCAGCATACCGCCAAGGGCAAAGGCAAACTGGTGGTCAACTACAACAGCCTCGATGAGCTGGACGGAATTCTCGCCCACATCAAGTAGTAGCCAGGCGACTATCAGGGAGTGATGCCTGGCCTTCCCCAAGCAACGCAAATCTCACTTTTAGAGCGTGGGAAACCTGCAGAAAACCCTGTTTTTACGGGCTTAAATTGATACTGGGACGTAGTTGCGATACCCCCTTAAAGCCCCTATAATGCGCCTGCTTTTGGTGATCACCTTTGCAACAACAGATGCTTGTTTCGGCTGTCGTTGGGGATCTTGAACTCGACCATCAAGCACACAATGTGTCGAATTTTTGAACAATGAGAACCCCACCAGTCCATAAAGTGATTGTCGCGCAATTATTTGCGACTGCCTTTATCGCCGCTATCTCGCTGTTTCTGTCTGGCACCATTACCGCCTACTCGACTTTATTGGGCGGTTTGATAAGCGCATTGCCTAACAGCTACTTCGCCTTTAAGGCTTTCCGATACCAGGGAGCCACGAAAGCAGATTTGGTTGTAAAAAGCTTTATAAGAGGGGAGCTGGGCAAGATAGGCATAACCTTGGTGCTGTTTGCGCTGAGTTTTACCCTGATAACGAATTTGAATGAACTCGCGCTGATACTTGGATTCATATCGATCCATTTCACCGGCGTGATGGCATCGGCGTTTATAGATTACCGCCCCAGCCGCAATTAAGACTTTGTTTTCTGTTAAGCAACATTGCAGAAAATCCGGACCCGACGGAATCGGGGCATAGATAGAGAAACCAGAGAGAGTCGATGGCAGAGCTAGCCGACGCAGCCCACGCTGCAGCCGAACATGGCGCTGAACTCACAGTTCAAGAATACATTACTCATCACTTGTCTTTCTTTACCTTTGGCCGCGTCGATGGCCACTGGGGTTTCGCCCATACACCTGAAGAAGCTGCCGAGATGGGCTTCTGGGCGATCAATGTTGATACTATGGGCTGGTCTTTGTTCCTTGGTGCAGCATTCCTCTGGTTTTTTCGTCGAGTCGCAGTAAATGCGTCAGTCGACAATCCTTCCGGCGTACAGAATTTTGTTGAAGCAGTGGTTGAGTTTGTTGATGCCCGGGTATCCGAGGCGTTCAACTACAAGAATGAATTGATCGGACCTCTGTGCCTGCTGCTTTTCTTCTGGATCCTGTTGATGAACACAATGGATCTGGTACCTGTCGACCTGCTTACTACATTCGGCTTTGAGCCAATGTTGCATGCGGTCTTCCATATCGAAAACGCACCTTTCAAGGTCGTACCCACCACCGACCCCAATATCACAATGGGTATGTCTACGATGGTGTTCTTGATGATCATCTACTACAGCATCAAGAATAAGGGCCTGGGTGGCTTCCTGGGCGAACTGGCTTTTCACCCCTTCGGTAAGTGGATGATGCCATTCAACCTGATTATTGAAGTACCTACGTTATTTGCCAAGCCGATTTCACTTGGCCTGCGACTGTTCGGCAACCTGTATGCAGGCGAACTGTTGTTTCTACTTATTGCATCAATGTTGGGTGTCTGGCAGTTGCCGGCTCACTTTGTCTGGGCGGCATTCCACTTGCTGGTAATTCCCCTGCAAGCTTTCGTATTCATGATGCTGACTATTGTTTACCTCAATGCAGCGCATGAAGTACCACATCACTAATTTCTTGAACTACATCTGAACTGAAGAAAATCTGGAGGAAGAAATGGAGTTAATTTTGGCAAACACAGTACTGGGCGTTTTGCTGGTACTGGGCTTGGGCGCAGCAGGTACTGCGATCGGCTTTGGTATTTTGGGCGGCAAGTTCCTGGAAGGGTCTGCTCGTCAGCCGGAACTGGCACCTAAATTACAGGGTTCCATGTTTCTGGTAGCCGGCTTGATCGACGCGGTAACCATGATCGGTATTGGTATCGGCATGTGGTTTACCTTCGCTAACCCTTTCACAGCGGCACTGGGCGGTTAAGCATTTAAGGTAACGGGCATTAAACCTACCAGGAGAATACCGTGAATATTAATGCAACTTTTCTAGGCCAAATGATCGCGATGGCGGTCTTCCTGTGGTTTTGCAGCAAGTACGTGTGGCCCCCTTTTATGGCCATCATGGAAGAGCGCAAGAAGAAAATCGCAGATGGACTGGAAGCAGCAGCCAGGGCAGAGAAAGACCTGGAACTGGCGCAGGCTAAATCCACTGAGCAACTGAAAGAAGCCAAGGAAGAAGCGGCCGGCATTATCGACTCAGCCAATAAGCGAGCGGCGCAAATCGTTGATGAGGCGAAGCAGCAGGCAAGGGTCGAAGGCCAACGCATTATCGATGGCGCACAGGCTGAAATTGAGCAGGAAGTTAATCGTGCTCGAGAAGCCCTCCGCGCGAAGGTTTCTGAAATTGCCGTTGCCGGGGCAGAGAAGATTCTTGAAGGATCTATCGACCAGGCTGCGAACGAAGAGATGCTGAACAAGCTGGCATCGGAACTATAGAGAGCAGGCAAGAGCGAGCACATGGCAGAATTAACAACACTGGCGCGACCCTACGCAAAAGCAGCCTTTCAGGTAGCGCTTGAAGAAAGCGCACTGGACACCTGGTCGAAGATGCTTGGTGTCACCGCCGCTGTTACCAGTCATGAATCGGTGCGCGCACTGCTTATTAATCCGGCACTGTCATCAGAGCAGGCTGCCCAGGCATTTATCGATATATGCGGTGAAGAGCTCAACGAGAAAGGACAGAACTTTGTGCGCTTACTGGCGGAAAACAAGCGAATAGGCTTGTTGCCGGAAGTTTCCATGCTGTTCGAAAACCTGAAAGCCATTCAGGAGCGATCAGTCGACGTTGAAATCACCACAGCTTTTGAAATCAGTTCAGATATCGCACAAAAGCTGGCCGATGCCCTGAAGCAGCGATTGCAACGAGACATCAATCTGGCCACCAGCGTCGACAACGCGCTAATTGGCGGTGCTGTTATTCGGGCCGGAGACACTGTGATCGACAGCTCTGTACGTGGAAAGCTGACCAAACTAGCAGAATCATTGAATTCCTGAGCGGGCGAAAAGCAACCCAGGCGGGAGAATAGGAAACAAAGATGCAACAACTGAATCCATCTGAAATCAGTGAAATTATCAAGCAGCGCATAGACAAGCTGGACGTGTCTGTGCAGGCCAAAAACGAAGGCACTATTGTTAGTGTCTCCGACGGCATTATCCGAATCCATGGTCTCGCCGATGTGATGTACGGTGAGATGATCGAGTTCGAAGGCGGCCTTTACGGCATGGCCTTGAACCTGGAACGGGACTCTGTCGGTGCGGTAGTCCTCGGTGACTATCTGGGGCTTAAGGAAGGCCAGAGCTGTAAATGTACAGGCCGTATCCTCGAAGTACCAATTGGTCCTGAGTTGGAAGGCCGCGTTGTTGACGCCCTGGGACACCCGATTGATGGTAAGGGTCCTGTAGAAGCGAAACTGACCGACGCGATCGAAAAGGTCGCACCAGGTGTAATTGCTCGTCAGTCAGTTGCACAGCCAGTGCAAACGGGCCTGAAGTCAATTGACTCCATGACACCTATTGGCCGAGGCCAGCGTGAGCTGATTATCGGTGACCGTGAGGTTGGTAAGACTGCGGTTGCTATCGACACCATCATCAACCAGAAAGGTAAAGGTGTTAAGTGTGTCTACGTGGCCGTTGGCCAAAAAGCGTCTTCCATTGCGAACGTGGTACAAAAGCTGGAAGAACATGGCGCCATGGAATATACCATTGTGGTGGCCGCTTCCGCATCGGACCCTGCTGCCATGCAGTTCATTGCGCCTTATTCGGGCTGCACAATGGGCGAATACTACCGCGACCGCGGGCAGGATTCCCTGATCATTTATGATGACCTGACCAAACAGGCCTGGGCTTATCGCCAGATCTCCCTGCTGCTGCGTCGACCACCCGGCCGAGAAGCCTACCCAGGTGACGTATTCTATTTGCACTCCCGTCTGTTGGAGCGTGCAGCGCGAGTGAGTGCCAACTATGTTGAGCAATTCACTAACGGTGAAGTGAAGGGACAGACTGGCTCCCTGACAGCCCTTCCGGTCATTGAGACACAGGCTGGTGACGTATCGGCTTTCGTACCGACCAACGTGATTTCCATTACTGACGGTCAGATATTCCTGGAAACGGACCTTTTTAACTCAGGCATCCGCCCAGCGATGAACCCCGGTATTTCCGTATCCCGAGTCGGTGGTGCGGCCCAAACAACGATCATCAAGAAGCTTGGTGGTGGTATTCGTATCGCCCTGGCCCAGTATCGTGAGCTTGCAGCGTTCGCGGCCTTCGCCTCTGACCTTGATGACGCGACCCGTTCACAGCTGGAACACGGTCAGCGCGTTACAGAACTGATGAAGCAGAAGCAGTATTCGCCTCTGCAGATATCTGAGATGGCTCTCTCCCTGTATGCGGCGAATGAGGGCTACCTTAAAGAAGTCGACCTGAATAAGGTACTGGACTTCGAGGCTTCCCTGCTTTCATTTGCCAACTCCGAGTACGGCGATCTGTTGAAGCAGATCAACGAGACTGGCGACTGGAATGAAGAGATCCAGGGCAAGTTCAAAGAGATTATGGAGAAGTTTGTCTCTACACAAACTTACTAAACACTTAGTGTCTGGGTGGCAGACGACTGACAGAACATTAGACAGTTCGTTTGATCGCCGAGAAGTAACTACTAACTAACAGAGGATACTTTCGAATTCAGGTACCAGGTATTCAATAAATCGTTGTTCAGTTCGTTTGAACACCGAGTTCTGGCACCCGATGAGATCGTACAGGTAAGTAACTAAGATGGCTGGCGGCAAAGAAATACGCACCAAGATCTCGAGTATCAAGAATACTCAAAAGATCACCAAGGCTATGGAAATGGTCTCGGCGAGCAAGATGCGTAAAGCCCAGGATCGAATGAAACTCGGCAAGCCTTACGCGCAACGTATCCGGTCCGTGATTGGCCACATTGCGAATTCGTCACCTGAATACCGTCACCAGTATTTCGATACCCGTGACGTGAAGCGCATTGGTTATATCGTTGTCTCCACGGACCGTGGTTTGTGTGGTGGCTTAAACATCAATGCATTTAAGGCCACGGTTGCTTCCATGAAACAGTGGGCAGATAAAAATGTAGAGATTGATATCTGCACCATCGGAGGCCGAGCAGCGACCTTCTTCAATAATTTCGGTGGCAATGTTGTGGCTTCCGTAAGAGACATCGGTGACAACGCAGAAGTATCCGATGTTATCGGCGCCGTGAAGATCATGTTGGACAAGTTCGACAATGGTGAAATTGACCAGTTGATGATCGTCGCCAATGACTTCGTTAACACCATGACGCATGTGCCTGAGGTCAATCAGCTGCTGCCCCTGCTGCCCTCTGATGAAGAAGATTTACAACATCACTGGGACTACCTGTATGAGCCTGATGCGAAAGAGCTTCTGGACGGCTTGTTGCTGCGTTTCATCGAATCACAGGTTTACCAGGCAGTAGTTGAAAACAACGCGTGTGAGCAGGCAGCCCGAATGATGGCTATGAAGAATGCCTCGGATAATGCCGGTGATCTTATTGAAGAGTTGGGTCTGGTTTATAACAAGGCCCGGCAGGCAGCAATTACACAGGAATTGTCAGAAATTGCCGGTGGCGCAGCAGCGGTGTAACCAGCACCACTCGCAAACAAACAGTTTATTTGAATATTTGATATAGAAAGTTTGAGGAATCGGAAATGAGCAGCGGTCGAATCGTACAAATCATCGGCGCCGTTATCGACGTAGAATTTGATCGGGACGCCATCCCGCAGGTATACGATGCGTTAACAGTCGACGACAGAGAGATTACCCTGGAAGTGCAGCAGCAGCTGGGCGATGGCATTGTGAGGACAATTGCCCTGGGTAGTACTGAAGGATTGAGCCGCGGTTTGACTGTACAGGACACCGGTGCGCCGGTATCTGTGCCGGTTGGTACGGAAACTCTGGGTCGCATTATGGATGTATTGGGCCGCCCCATTGATGAGCGTGGCCCTATCGGTGAAAAGGAAAAAATGCCAATTCACCGCAAAGCGCCCACATACGAAGAGCTTTCTACCTCAAACGAATTGCTCGAAACAGGTATCAAGGTAATCGACCTCGTTTGTCCGTTTGCCAAGGGTGGTAAGGTTGGTCTGTTCGGTGGTGCGGGTGTTGGTAAGACCGTAAACATGATGGAACTGATCAACAACATCGCAACCGAGCACTCTGGTTTATCCGTGTTCGCCGGGGTAGGTGAGCGTACTCGTGAAGGTAACGACTTCTATCACGAGATGCAGGAATCAGGTGTAATCAACCTGGAAGGCGAATCCAAAGTATCCATGGTTTATGGCCAGATGAATGAGCCCCCTGGAAACCGTCTGCGAGTTGCGCTGTCCGGTTTGACCATGGCTGAGAAATTCCGTGATGAAGGCCGTGACGTACTGCTCTTCATCGACAACATCTATCGTTACACACTGGCGGGTACAGAAGTATCAGCACTGTTGGGCCGTATGCCTTCCGCGGTGGGATATCAGCCAACACTGGCTGAAGAAATGGGCGCCTTGCAAGAGCGTATTACCTCTACCAAGACAGGCTCAATTACCTCTATTCAGGCGGTATATGTACCGGCGGATGACTTGACCGACCCGTCTCCAGCAACAACCTTCGCTCACCTTGATGCGAAAGTAGTATTGTCACGAGACATCGCTGCGCTGGGTATTTACCCTGCGGTTGACCCACTGGATTCCAGCTCGCGTCAGCTTGACCCATTGGTTGTGGGGCAAGAGCATTACGATGTAGCCAACGGTGTGCAGACTGTTCTCCAGCGCTACAAGGAATTGAAAGACATTATTGCTATTCTCGGTATGGACGAACTGTCCGACGAAGACAAGCAAACAGTGGCGCGAGCTCGACGTATTTCTCAGTTCCTGTCTCAGCCATTTACGGTTGCGGAGATTTTCACCAACGCACCAGGTAAGTATGTGTCTCTGAAAGATACAATAGCCGGCTTTAAAGGCATTCTCGATGGTGACTATGACCACCTGCCAGAACAGGCTTTCAGCATGGTTGGTTCCATTGAAGAAGCTGTAGAAAAAGCCAAGACCCTCAAGTAAGTTGCTAATAGTTGGGCCAGGAGAGACCTCCTAAACAGGGGTTTTCGGGAAGTAGGAGATAGACATGTCCATGACAATGCACTGCGATATCGTAAGCGCCGAGAAGAGCATCTTCTCTGGTCGTGTGGAAATGGTTGTCGCTGCAGGTTCATTGGGGGACCTTGGTATTGGTCCAGGCCACGCACCGTTGATTACATCTCTCATACCGGGTCCGGTACGCCTCGTAAAAGATGGTGGAGAGGAAGAAGTTTTCTACGTGTCAGGCGGATTCCTGGAGGTCACTCGCAATGTGGTCACGCTTTTGACCGACACTGCTTTGCGAGCCGATGATGTCGATGAGGCAGCCGCCGAGGCCGCCATGCAGGAAGCCGAAAGAGCGATGCAGGATGCGAGTGCCGAACTGGATTACGGTACGGCAGCATCTCAATTGGCAGAAGCTGCAGCCCAGCTAAGAGCCCTGAGACAGCTTAAAAATCGCGCACAGTAAGCGATAGACAAATCACGAGAAAAGGTAGCGAGAGCTACCTTTTTTTTTGGTAATCTGGAAAGCCGTAACACAGCAACTGGAAACATCCATGGAAATCGTAATTCTGGCAGCCGGCAAAGGAACAAGAATGAATTCAGACCTTCCAAAGGTCTTGCATCGCATTGGCGGCAAACCGATGCTTGCGCATGTCATAGAAACTGCACAGGCACTTGGGGCCAGCAAAACCCATGTAGTCATCGGCTACGGAGCTGAAGAGGTAAAAGCCGAGTTCGAAACACATCCAGCCGCGGATCGGCTGAACTGGGTCCTGCAATCAGAACAGCTAGGTACAGGCCATGCCGTGCAACAGGCCATTGGTGATATCAACACAACAGATGAAGCAAACACAGTGCTGATAATGTACGGCGATGTTCCCTTAACCCCAACAAGCACACTGCAACCTCTCTTGGATGCATGTGAACAGAGTGGCCTTGGCGTGTTGACCATGGAAATGGAACAGCCTCATGGCTTTGGTCGTATCCTGCGATCAGAAGACGGTGGCGTAGCAGCCATCGTTGAAGAGAGAGATGCCAGCCCAGAACAGAAAGCGATAAAAGAAGTAAACAGCGGAATTATGGCCGCTAACGCCACGAAGCTTGCTAACTGGTTATCCAGGATTAGCAACAACAATGACCAGGAAGAATACTATCTCACAGACATAGTCGCGCTTGCTAACGATGATGACTGCAACGTAATCGCGGTGAAGGCAGCCAACGGGCAAGAGCTAATGGGTGTGAACGATAAAGCGCAGCTGGCAGAGGCCGAGCAATTCCAGCAGCAGACGTTGATCAATAAAATGCTGGTAGAAGGAATAACCATGTTGGATCCGTCACGGGTCTCTATTCGTGGTGATGTAACATTCGGCAAAGACGTCGTGCTCGATTCCGATGTGATTCTCGAGGGTAGTGTAAGTCTGGGCGATGGCGTCCGAATTGGCAGCAACTGTATTCTGAAAAATGCAGAGATAAAGGCCGGCGCCCATATTCTCCCTGGAACCAATATAGAAGGAGCCATAGTTGGCGAGAGAGCACAGGTCGGGCCGAGCGCCAGGCTAAGACCGGGCACTGAACTCGGTGAAGACTGCAAGATAGGCAACTTTGTCGAAGTTAAGAACTCTCGGCTTGGTAAGGGCTCCAAGGCAAACCATCTGGCCTACATTGGTGATGCGGAAATAGGCCAAGGCTGTAACATTGGTGCAGGGACTATTTTCTGTAACTACGACGGGGCGAACAAACACAAATGTTCGTTGGGCGACAATGTATTTATCGGTTCGAACGCCGTATTGGTTGCTCCCGTAACCCTGGCCGACAACAGCTTTGTGGCTGCAGGCTCCGCAATTAATACTGATGTTCCTCAGGACCACCTTGCGGTAGCCAGAGGTAAGCAGCGAAACATCGATGGATGGAAACGCCCGGTCAAAAAGCCGTAGGCTGCATCTGGTAATGAACTACCTGTACACGACTGTCACGCGCGGTAAGTCAACTGTAGGTCTTCGAAATACTGCCGAAAGAGCGCAAGCGAACTGTACTGTTGAAGTTATCATTCAGGTAGATGCGATGGGCCAACTTTTTGGTGAATCGAAAAAGAGTTAAGTTGTGCCTAAGACTGACCTGCAAAAGATAACGATCAAGTTCGAAGCGCCAGATATCGACAGCTATCAACGACTACGAATCGATAGCGGCCTTAGCCCCCGCAGCAAGGAAGCGGCTGTTAAGGGGCTGCCCAATAGCCTGTTTGCCATTACCCTGTATAACCCGGATAACTATGCAGTTGGCATGGGTCGAGTTGTTGGTGATGGTGGCTGCAACTTTGAAGTTGTCGATATAGCGGTAGACCCGGCATACCAGGGACAAGGGCTGGGTCGCCTCATCATGGAAGAGGTGTGCCGCTATCTCGACCGGGAAGTGCCACCGCAATCCTATGTCTGCCTGATTGCCGATACACCCTGGCTCTACGAGAAATTTGGTTTCGATTATTGTGCACCGGAATTACACGGCATGCATCGCCTGCAGCGAAAACCCTAATCTTTCCCCGGGCTCTGGGTCCGCAAGGCGTTTTGACTTTTCTCCAGCTTCTTGATGTGCTCTTTCAGGAATGGTTTTCGATGAATTGCGACACCAGTCGCCAACACATCGATGACGACGAGATGGGCTATACGTGATGAGACCGGTGTCGCCGCCTGCAAGTCCTCTTCCATATTTACTGGAATTGAAATACTACAGAGTTTGGCCAGGGGTGTACCTTCAGGCGCCAGACCGATTACCGTAGCACCGGCTTCTATAGCCAGACTGACGCTTTCCAGTAGCGCACGGGTACGACCAGATTGTGATATCGCAACAACGACATCATCCGACCCCAATGCAATAGCTGACATATGCTGAATGTGAGGGTCGGTGTATGCGCTGGTTGAAAGCTGCAGGCGGAAGAACTTGTGCTGGGCATCGGTGGCAACAGAGCTGGAAGCGCCAAACCCATAAAACTCCACCCGCCGGGCATTGTTGATAGTGTGAATAGCCTGTTCCAGAACCACAGGGTCAAGTTCATCGCGAACGGTAAGCAGTGAACCTATGGTTGTATCGAATACCTTGTTGCGTAAGTCTTCCACTGTGTCACTGTCGTCGACAGCAAATTGCGTAAAGACACTACCCAGGCCCATTTGCTGGGCGAGTTGCAGTTTAAAGGCCTGAAAGCCATTGAAACCAATCGCTCGGCAGAAACGAATTACAGTAGGTTCGCTGACCTCGGTAGCCGATGCGAGGTCGACAATGCGCATGTTTATTACATCGTTGGCATTGGCCAATACGAAATCTGCCACCTTGGCTTCCGACTTGCGAAGGCCGGGCCTGCTTTCAGTGATACGTCGAATCAGATTAGGTGATCGCACGGCTGGTCTGTAGAATATTTGCAATCCGGCAATGCTACCTAAATAACCCAAGATAGTCACAGAGATACAACGCTTTTCATGAATACCGTCACGCTTGCGCCATCGATATGCTTTGTCTCGAGCATAGAGGAAGTAGGGTTGGAGCGCTGGAACAGCCTGACGGGTACGCACAATCCGTTTATGCGCTATGAATTTCTCCACGGGCTGGAAACGACAGGTTGCACTACAGCGAAGTCAGGATGGCAGCCTTATCACGCCGTTGTTTATCTCAATACTCACGAAGTTAACCATCTAACCGCAAGCCGGGACAGCAAGTCATCGCAAGCGCTGGGCAGCGGGCTCAATGAGAACTCTACGGTTATTGCCGTCATGCCCCTGTACCTCAAGACCAATAGCTGGGGAGAGTATGTATTCGACTGGTCCTGGGCTAACGCATACCAGAGTTATGGCTTCGAGTACTATCCAAAATTTGTAACGGCGGCACCATTTACACCCAGTTTCGGTAAGCGAATTTTCATCGACCCCGCTCAGGACTACCCGTTGCTACTCAATCTCCTGGTGGAGAAGACGAAAGAAAAAGCCGAATTCATTGGCGTGTCTTCCTGGCATTTACTGTTTCCTGAGAAAGAGGAACATGAAGCCCTCACAGCGCACGGCATGCTCAACCGGATCGCTACCCAGTTTCACTGGCACAATCGGAATTACGGTAGTTTTGATGACTTCTTAAATGACCTGACTTCCCGCAAGCGTAAATCGATACGAAAAGAGCGAAGACAAGTGAGTGAACAAGGAATCAGTTTTCGCGTTACCGAAGGGGAAGCAATCAGTGAAGAACAATGGGCGGACTTCTACCTCTACTATCAGTCAACTTATCTTGCACGTGGTATGCAGGGTTATCTTAAACGAAGCTTCTTCAAAACGGTGGCGGCAACGATGCCCGAGCAACTGTTTCTCGTTAACGCGGTAAAAGATGACAAGGATATTGCGGCTGCGTTGTTTTTCAAAAACGAAGAAAAACTATTTGGTCGCTATTGGGGTTGCCGTAGCGAGTACCAGTTTTTGCATTTTGAAACCTGTTACTACCAGGGGCTGGATTACGCGATCGAACACGAGATTCAAATATTCGATGCTGGCGCTCAGGGCGAACATAAAATTCAACGCGGATTCCGGCCAATCACGACCTATTCGAATCACTGGATAGCCAACACCGCGTTCTCAGATGCAATTGCAAATTTCCTTGATGAAGAGCGGCCACACATTATTGGCTATCAGCAGGAGGCGAGCTCACTACTGCCTTTCAAAAACAACGATTGAATAGAGGGGAAATTCAAACTCGGCGTTTTTCTAAAACACCAGCACATCGATCCCCATCACCAGCAAAGCCAGGGCCACTACCCAGGTAGCACAGGCGAATCCATCAATGATGGAATAGCGCATTCGCGGAAATCCTGAAACTCCCACAACAGCCGGAAGAATGCTTCGCAGTGCGGGAATGAATCTGCCTATGACAACGGCTGCGCCGCCATAACGGCGTACAAAAGCTTCAGCTCTCAGCAGTTTCTCACGGTAGCGTTGCCCAAGCGTCGAATCCATTAAACGCGGCCCAAGAATGTAACCGCAGTAATACCCAAAGTGATCTCCGGCAGCGGCACCGACAAATGCCAGGCCGGCAATCAGTTCGACGCTGCCGACTTCATGGCTGTAGAGAAAGACGCAGAGCGCCAGCAACAATGCGCCTGACACAAAGATGCCAATCCCGATACAAGCTTCTGCGAAAGCCAGTAACGGTACCAGTAGCAACGTGGCTTGCCCGTACTGGTCTAGCCATTGAGTGAGTTGCGCTTCTATTGTGAGGCTCCTTGCTAAACAGGAACTGACCTGCGTTACCAGGGTTTATACGAAAAGACACGACATCCGGCTCACCCCGCCTTAGAATGATAGCGGATAACAAGAAAGCACCTCTTCACACTGAATCTGCACAGGGAATTGTGCCCAGAAACGTGCCTGAAAAAGGAGGCTCAAATGAATTTATTCAAAGAACCAATGCGCCGCCAAGCTCGATATCCTCTGGCGCTTATGCTCTCAACCACTTTGCTGGGCGCATCACTGCTCGGTACGACTGTGTCTGTGCAGGCGCAGCAACAAGATATCTACGATTACTGGCAGCATCAAAGAGAAATGATCCGCCGCGGCCAACAAGCGGTCTTCATGTGCAACGGGTTGTTCACGTCAGGGCGTAGCCTCGAGGATGTTTATGAAAAGGAACTGGCATTCCTGTCGGACCCAATAGGTACACCAGAGGGTGGCGACTACCACGTCGACCATGAATTACGTGCAGTTGAGATTGGCGCTGCCGGCGCGGTGCCTACTATGCGTGCAGTCTTTCGTGAGGGTATTGGCTGCATCATCCTGCCCCCTGATCAGACGCTGGCCGATATAGATCGATTGCCAGAACTGACGTTGCCCTATCCACCGGGTAACCCGGCACAAATACCCTGGCCTGATGGTGATCTCGTAGAAGAAAAGCCGTTTCCTGCCAACATAGATGAGGCTGCTCTACTGGCAGCCTCCGACTGGGCTTTCGACAGGGAAACACCAGAACAGTCAACGATCAGCCTGCTTATTGTTCACAAGGGTGACATTATTCACGAACGTTACGCCCCCGGGTTCGATATGACGACACGGACTCGAACCTGGTCCACGGCCAAGAGTATGGCGTCGACCTTGATCGGCATGCTTGTGGATCAGGGACGCATGGATCTGGATGAGCCGCTTGGATTTGGTTGGTATCCCGAAGCACGTTCGCCGGAAACTGATCCGAGAAATGCCATTACGCTGCGTCATGTTCTGAACATGTCCAGTGGACTGGAGAGTATCGACAATAATCGGCTCGAATATGCGACAGGGTCTGGTCTTTCTTACTGGGCTGGAGCCAGCTCGGTGACAGGAGCTCGTAGCAGGGCCTTGATCCGGGAGCCGGGTACCCGCTTTGACTATGAAAACTACGACACCCTGCTCGCCGTTTACGCCATGAAGTTGGCGCTAGGCGGTGAAAAAGAGTATGCGGAATTTCCTCGCAAGGCGTTGCTGGATCGAATCGGCATGCGCAACACATTGGTCAGCACCGACCGCTTTGGTGATTTCATACTAAGCAGCCAGGTTTACACCAATGCAAGAGACCTGGCGCGTTTCGGTCTGCTTTACCTCAATGGTGGTGTCTGGAATGGTGAACGGTTGCTGTCAGAGGAATGGATCGATTTCGTCAGGACCCCAGCTCCTTCCACGGCGGAAATAGGCAGCATCTATGGTGGCCAGTGGTGGCTCGTACCCGACAGCCGCAATGACGTACCGAAAGATGCTTACTCCACCGCGGGTAACCGTGGTCAATTCACCATTGTTGTACCGAGTCACGATCTGGTTATTGTGCGCCGGGGATTGGACTATGGCAGGCAGGGCTTCGATCGCTGGGATCTAACCCGGGAAGTTCTGAAAGCCATCAACTAGCAGCAAACAGTAAGGCGCATTATCAAATACAAAGGGGCCTTGAGAGGCCCCTTTCCAGCTCGACTAAACCAAGCAAGCGACTAGTAGGCTCGGAAGATTTCACCATAGACGTTGGTAATGCGGGGCAAGCCGTCTGGACCGACACTGATATCCAGGCCATCGCCGTAGACCCTGTCCCAGCTCACCCCGTTCCAGCGATAAATACCTTTCAGGGCATCCCAGTCATCATCAGCCGTACCGACTACCCACACTGATCCGTCGGCACCTACTCCGATATCGCCTGCCTCACCAGGAAGTTCCACCCAGCCCCCTTCCCCCAGGGTGTAAATTCGATCACTGAATCCGACGACCCAGGGCTGCCCGTTGGGGCCCACATCGATTCGGCTGCCAGAGCCGCCAAAATTCTCCCAAAACAATCCGCTCCAGCGATAGACTCCTTCGTAGTAGACCACCCATACCGATCCGTCAGCCCCTATTCCAATATCCAGAGCCTCTCCTGGCATACGCTCCCAGAAGCCATAGTCATCCATCCTGTAGATCTCATGATTGAAATTCACCACCCAGGGCCTGCCATCAGGTGCCACATCGATCCTGAGTGCACCACCATCGGCCATATAGGCCCCTGGCCCCCCCAATTCATAAATACCATAACCACCGGGACGAGGATCTGTGCCTATCACCCAGGTGTCGCCATTCGCACCCACCGCAATATCGTACGCATAGCCATGCAACAGACGCCAATCCGGGAACGGGGTAAAAGGTCTTGGGGAGTGTGGTGGCGTATTCGGGGGAGGCGCCTGGTGTTTACCAAAGTTCAGCAATACGAAGCGATTATCACCACGGCTTTCAAGCTCAAGCCAGTAAGATGAACCCTCTATTGATGCTTGAGGTATGGTTAGTAAGTCTTCACTAAAGGCTGCTGCCAGCAGACTGCCGCTTGGTTCCACTGAAGCCGACGCCACCAGCAAAAGCTCAATCTCATCGCCTGTGTCCAGGACCTCGAATTCAGCGTGGAAAGCACCCCCATTTGACGTGATTTCTGGGACCACCAGGATATTGCCCTGCAGCTCGGCAATTTGACCGTAAGACAACGGGGCCAGTAAGCAGCCAGACAGCAGGAGAAAAAGCAGTATTTTGAGAGACTTTGCCGAATTCATGTCATGCAATGTAATCGCAGAAGGCTGAATGAATTCTTAATAGGCTCTCTTCAAGAGATGGGCTTATGACAGGTTGGTTCTATCTATTTCCGATTTCCTACCCCCTACTCCAGACCAGGAGCTGATTGTTGGCGGGCATAGCGTTGTCTTCCAACAGGCTGAAACCGCTGGCGGTAGCTAATTCACTGATCCACTCGAAATCCCGGATTCCACTGAGTGGGTCGCGGTCCTTTAACCAGAGGTCGAAGCGGGCGTTGGACTCGGTAGTGAATTCGCCGCCATATTTGAATGGGCCATAGATAAGCAAATTTCCTCCAACATCCACATGCCTGCCCACTTCAGAGAAGAAATTCTGCACTGAAATCGCGCTCATGATATGCAGGCTATTGGCAGTAAATACGGCAGAGTAACTGGCAAGTGGCCAGGGTATTTCGTCCACGTCCAGCGCCAGCGGTGGGCTCAGGTTTGGAAGGTTGGCCGCGTCAATTCTCTGTTTAACGGTTTTCACCGCGCTGGGAATATCTGTTGCCTGCCACAACAGACCGGGAAAACGCTCTGCAAAAAAGACGGCGTGCTGGGCGGTGCCACTGCCGATTTCCAACAGGGTCTTGGCATCCTGCAGATGGCGCTCCAACACATCCAGAATCGGCTGTTTGTTGTTTTCAGCCGCCTGGCTGAAGGGAAACATCTCAGACATGGTCCGCCAACATGAATTTCTGGTTGGGTATCACGCGCACAATTACTGTTTTCGCTTGAACACCAGCTTCGAGTCTGTCGATTCAGAAGCATCAAAGCGATACCCGTCGACATCGAATTCAGTCAAGCGAGCTGGATCTTTCAGCCGGTTCTTCACTATATAGGACACCATTTGCCCCCGCGCTTTCTTGGCGAAGAAACTCAATACCCGGTATTGGCCGTTGGACCAATCCTTGAACTGGGGCGTGATAATTTGGGCATCCAGCGCCTTACTCTGAATCGAGTTGAAGTACTCGTTGGAAGCCAGGTTGACCAGGATGCGTTTCTTCTGTGGAAAGGTTTCCAGCTCGCTGTTCAGTTTATCAGTCAGTTTGGAGCCCCAGAATTGGTACAAATCCTTGGCGTTGCCACTGGCAAACTTGCGACCCATCTCCAGTCGATAAGCTTGCATCAGGTCCAGCGGGCGCAGCAGCCCATAGAGACCAGAAAGTATTCGCAGGTGTTTCTGGGCAAAATTCAGGTCGGCCGCACTGTAGTCTTCGGCTTGCAGGCCCAGGTAGACATCCCCCTTAAAAGCGAAAATGGCCTGACGGGCATTTTTCAGGTCGAATGGCGTGTGCCAGTTCAAATAGCGCTGGAAATTCTCTTCTGCCAGCGCCGAGGAAATATTCATCAAGTCTGCCAGGTCGTCTGGCTGTAATTTCTTTAGTCCATTAACAAGCTGTTGGGATTCAGCGAGGAAGTCTGGTTGACTGTGCTTGCGGGTGCTTACCTTGGATTCGTAGTCCAGCGACTTCGCTGGTGAAACCACCATTAACATACTCTATTCCTGTATTTCGAATTCCAGCCACCATTGCAGCGGGGTTACTCCGTCTTCGGGGTCGTAGACATTGCCATAATACCAAACCGTATCGGGGCAGGCTGCACAAGCGGCATCAAGGTGCTCTTCGATAGTCTTGAATCCCAGAGACACATGGACGCTGTAAACGATTCCCCTGTCGCTTACCAGATCACGGGCGCCCCCCAGCTTCTCCAGGCGAGGCGTTAGAAACTCATCTACTTCGTCTATGCCTCGCTTACGAAAAATGCGGATACACAGATTACCGGAGCGACGCTCCAGCTCATATTGGGCGATTGCCGGGTTAATTAGCTTTACCGTATCGCCGCTGGCCAGGTTGCGGGCAAACAGCGGAGACCTCAGAAGACGCACGCGCTGTGGATCATCTTCCAGGTACTCTGCCTGTATAGTCTCGAACACCGGATCTCCGTCGGGCCCGAGACCGGCCAAAAATGGGAGTTCTACAATATTTAAGTTTTCCATCGTCCGAATAGCCTGCGTGGTGCCCATGCCTTTATGATGGGGGGCTATGATAGAGAGACTGCACCGAATTGCTACCACCTTGAGTCGATATCGGCACTACCTGCTGGTGATGGCGGCGCTAAGTTTTCTTGTGGTGGCAGGCAGCCTCGTGAGCAATCCCTGGCTGGATTCGGACAAGTGGCTCATGCCGGGAGTCGCACTATTTCTGTGGATGCTGCTGCTATACAGTCTGAGCTGGTTGTTCCTCACTGTACCTGGCTCCGTGCAGCCTGGCATGAGGTGGCGGCAGCGAATATCACTCCGCCTGCGTCGGGCAGCGCTCTGGATTGCTAGTGCAATATTTGTGGCTCTCAGTGCGTCTGTCCTGATCCTGAGCTATCAACTCTTGCGCGTGACCTTTCTTTGACGCATTGGATGCAAATAACATCTGGCTCCAGAGTCGCCGCTTTATCCGTGTCGAGACGGGGTTTTGTGGCATTATAGGGCGGCTTAAAATTCGCCTAGTCTGGCAACAACACTATGGATACATTCGTACAATATATAGATGCCCTCTGTGAGCGGATGGGTCGCTCGGCGGCCTGGTTATCGCTATTGATGGTGTTGGTCATGGGGTTGATTGTCGTGCTGCGCTACGTGTTTGAGGTGGGGTCCATCGCGTTGCAGGAATCGGTCATGTACATCAATGCATTGATCTTTACCCTGGGGGCAGCCTATACGTTGAAAGCGCAGGGGCATGTTCGCGTGGACGTGTTTTATAACCACTTGAGCCCGAGGGCGAGGAACCTCGTCGACAGTATTGGCGTGGTGGCGTTTCTGTTTACCAGCGTGGGATTCGTGATCTGGGCGAGCTGGGACTATGTAGCGGTTTCCTGGCGTATTCGCGAAGGTTCACCTGAGTCCAGCGGCCTGCCTTTCGTCTACTTGCTCAAGTCTTGCCTGCTCCTGTTGCCAGCCCTGCTGGCCATTCAGGGAGTAGCTGAATTGTGGAAATCTGTACGTGGTATTCGTTCCAGACAAGACCAATTGAATCAATCACAGGTCGGCGACTAGCGAGTCTATAGTGATCGAGCTACTGCCACTAATCCTGTTTCTTACCGTATGCCTGTTTCTCATGGCGGGATATCCGGTGGCGCTCACACTGTCTGGCGTATCGCTGTTGTTTGCCGGAATTGGGCAATTGGCAGGCGTGTTTGATCCCGCATTCATCTCTTTAATTCCCAATAGACTGTACGGAATTTTTTCTAACCAAAACCTGTTTGCCGTACCGCTTTTCGTGTTTATGGGGTCCATGCTGGAGAAATCCCGGATCGCGGAAGACCTGCTAAAGAACATGGCGCTGGTGTTTGCGCGAATACCAGGCGGGTTGGGTATATCGGTGATTCTGGTAGGTATGTTGCTTGCAGCCAGCACCGGAATCGTTGGTGCTACCGTTGTGACCATGGGCCTGCTTTCCCTGCCTTCGATGTTGAAAGCAGGTTACCGACCTTCCCTGGCCTGCGGGACCTTGTGTGCGACCGGAACTCTCGGCCAGATCATTCCACCGTCTATCTGCCTGGTGCTACTGGGAGAGGTAATTGCCAATGCTTACCAGCAGTCGCAGCTTAACGCAGGCGTCTTCGCGCCAGATATCGTTACCATCGGGGATCTGTTTGCCGGAGCCATCGTTCCAGGGCTCATTCTGGTATTTGCCTATGCAATCTATGTGCTGTACATAGCGATGACGAAGCCAGAGGCGGCGCCGTCAGCGGAAATTGCCGTCAATGTAGACAGGCGGCAATTGCTCATAGCCCTTGTAAAAGGACTTTTCCCGCCAGTGCTCTTGATGGTCGCTGTTTTAGGGTCAATTCTTAAGGGAGCAGCTACGCCTACCGAAGCTGCCTCGGTTGGCGCAATAGGTGCCATGTTGCTCGCATTAAGTCGCGGTATGTTGAACCTTGAAATACTGCATGGCGTTTCCCTGGAAACACTTCGTATTACCTCAATGGTTTATCTCATACTTTTGGGTGCAACAATATTCTCGTCGATCTTCAGGGGCTTCGGTGGCGAGGAGCTGATAGAAAATTTCTTCGCGGCCATGCCTGGTGGTATTGTGTCGGCAACCATTGTCGTTATGTTGGTGATTTTTCTTCTGGGATTCATCCTGGATTTTATCGAAATTACTTTTATGGTGGTGCCCCTGGTAGGGCCGGTATTGCTGGGTATGGGGCTGGACCCGATATGGTTGGGTGTCATGATTGCAGTTAATCTGCAGACCTCTTTCCTCACGCCACCCTTTGGCTTCTCTCTTTTTTACCTGCGCAGCGTGGCACCGGATAGTGTAGCGACCACAGATATTTATCGTGGTGTTATTCCTTTCGTCCTGTTGCAACTGCTATTGTTGCTATTGCTGGCATACCAGCCGGGTCTGGTGACCTGGTTGCCGTCTATTCTGAACTGAACCGGAGAATTGCATGTCTGCAACCGAAGCAGAGAAACCCGAAATACAGGGCGAGCTGGCTCTGCAAACCCTGGCTATGCCAAAGGACACCAATGCCAACGGTGATATTTTCGGTGGCTGGCTCGTGTCCCAGATGGACCTGGCCGCTGGCATTATCAGCAAGCAAGTTACCAAAGGACGCTCCGCCACAGTGGCAATCCAGAATGTCACTTTCCTCAAGCCAGTCAGTGTGGGCTCTACAGTCAGCTGCTATGGCAGAGTGACCAAACGTGGGCGAACATCGGTACACATCGCAGTGGATGTCTGGACCTGGCACATGCTTACAGCCACCGATGGAGTCAAAGTAGCGGAAGGATCATTCGTTTTCGTGGCTATCGATGACAACGGCAAACCACGCCCGCTTCCCGAATGATCAGGCATATAGATCCGCGAAACTACATCGGTCCCATGCTGAGTTTTGGCCTGGTTTCTGCGGCGGTGGCTATTTACTTCACGGTGCACGGCTTGCCCTGGAATATTCAAGCGGACAAATCTGAATTTACCGTTATCCAACTCGCCGAATTCAGTGAAAGCCTGGCCGAGTCTTCGGCACTGGCACAGTATGGTGGATTGCTTTGGACCCTCAATGACAGCGGTGCAGGCCCGGTTGTGCATAGCCTGGGAAATGATGGGAGTGAGCGAGACAGCATTTTGATTGAAGGTGCGGACAATGTGGACTGGGAGTCCATGGCCCACGATGGTGAATATTTGTATGTGGCCGACACTGGAAACAATGCTAATACCCGGGACGTATTTGCCATCTACAGAATCGCCTGGCCAGACTTACTAGAGGGTCAGGCGGTTGCAGAGAGAATAGAGCTTCGCTACAACGACTATGAGCGGGGAAGACCCACATCCCACAACTTCGATGCTGAGGGATTGGCTGTTCGGGGCGATGAGCTCTGGCTGTTTACCAAGAACCGGGGTGATCGCCAAAGTAACCTGTACAGATTTTCCAAACAGCCAGGCAGCTACTCACCACAACCGCAGCAACAACTGCCTGTTGATGCCCTGGTGACAGCGGCGGATATCAACCCGGAAACGGGTGAGTTGGCTTTGCTGGGGGTTCGCAGGAACCGGCAAACGTATTTGTGGCGTGCTCCCACCAGTGATGATGGAATAGATTGGTCGAGGGTGATTGAGACAGAAATTCAACCGGCGGATCAATGGGAAGCCGTACTTTGGGATACCGAGCAGCAACGCCTGCTGCTCACCCATGAAAAAAATCGCCGCGGTTTTGCTGGCCTTGCCGTTCTGAAGCCGTAACCCTCTGCAACTGATTACCCAGCAAAATTGAATTCTGGTGCTTACACTCCAGACAACAGGTTAGTGGGTATCAGTTGGCTTCCAGTCTGCGAGCTTCTATCAACGCTTCTTCGGCAATGCCGTTATAGTTCATCACACCTTCCCGGAAACTACTCCAGGATTCGTAGATTCGGCGCGTCGTTTCATCCGTCTCTGCCAGCTCCTTAACAACCTCATCTGACAGGCGTCGCAATTCCAGAAGTACATCGTCAGGCAAGCGTCGTAGTTCGACACCTTCATCTTCCACCAGTGTGCGCAGGGCTTCATTGTTTTTCGCCATGAGCTCATCCAGCAGCGTCTGGTTCATCACTTCGGCGCCGGTCATCAGGATAGCCTGCAAATCCTCCGGCAAGGCCTCGAATCGCTCCTTGTTGAAGATAGTTTCCAGTGTAGAGCCGGGTTCGTGCCAACCGGGATAGTAGTAATAGTCCGCCACCGTGTGATAACCAGCGGCAAGATCGTTGTAGGGGCTGACAAATTCCGTGGCATCCAGTGCACCGGTTTGTAGTGCGGTGAACACTTCACTTACCTGCATGGTAACCGGGACACCACCGGCCCGCCTGAACACTTCACCACCCAGACTTGGAATACGCATCTTCAGGCCCTGCAGGTCCGCCAGAGAATTGATCTCTTTGTTGAACCAGCCAAACATCTGGGTACCAGAGTTTCCACCACGCACCGGAATTAAATTAAAAGGCGCATAGATCTCTTTCCACAATTCATTGCCACCACCAAAGCGCAACCAGGCATCCTGTTCATAGCTCGTCATGCCAAACGGGATGGATGAAAAGAAAGGAGTGCCAGGTATCTTTCCTTGCCAATAGTAAGCGCCTGTGTGCCCAATCTCGGCAACGCCCTGCGAGACAGCATCAAATACTTCAAGGCCACCAACCAATTCATTGGCGCCGTACACGCGAATGCGCAGGCGACCGTTGCTCATGGTTTCAACGAGGTCTGCAAAATATTCAGGGGAAGTTCCCAGGGCGGGGAGGTTTTTCGGCCAGGAAGTAATCATCTTCCACTCGTACACTTCCTGAACTACCGGCGCGCTACCAGCACCTGCGGAGGCAGCTTGCTGCTGTTCTCCACAGGCTGTCAGCATGAAGCAAAAAAGCGTAATAAAAATAGCGCGAAAATTTTTGTTGTTCACCAAGCCATCACCTCTAGTAAGGCCGCCACTTGCTGGAGTCGGCCATCTGAATTGTTTACCCCAATACTTCCAGGTTCGCATAGGACAGCACCAGCCACTTACTGCCCACGGCATCGAAGTTTACCTGCACACGGGCGGTACTGCCCTGACCTTCATAGTTCAAAACCACGCCCTCACCGAATTTGCCGTGAGCGACTCGTTGCCCAAGGCTGATTTCAGTATTCGGCACTTCGACGTCCTTGTGCAGACTTCTGCTGTTACCCAGACTGACGCCACTGCTCCTGCCGCCGGGGAAACCTCTATTGACTGTCGTCTTGAGGCGTATTTCTTCCACCAGTTCTGCAGGAATTTCCTTGATGAAGCGGGAAGGCCGACACAGGTTAACATCACCATGCAGGCGTCTCGATTCGGCATAGCACATATAAAGTTTGCTCTTCGCTCTGGTGATTCCCACGTAACACAGTCGCCTCTCTTCTTCGAGCCCGACCAGGTTGTCCATAGACATTTTGTGCGGGAACAGGCCTTCTTCCATGCCAGCGAGAAATACCAGTTGAAACTCCAGACCTTTCGCGGAATGCAGGGTCATCAATTGTACTGCGTCTTCAGAGTCGTCCGCCTGGGTATCGCCAGCATCCAATGAAGCCTGATCCAGAAAAGCTGCCAGCAAGGAAGTAGATTTTAAATCAATCTCCTCGTCTTCCATGCCCGGATCATCAAAGCTGCTGGCAGCAGTAACCAGCTCTTCAAGGTTCTCAATGCGCGCTCTGGCTTTCTCGCCGCCCTCTTTCTCATGATGTTTGATCAGGCCGGAGTTTTGCACGATGTACTCGGCTTTTTCATGCAGTTCCAGTGACGCGCAAGCCTTTGCCATCTCATCAATGAGTTGCAGAAAAGCATGGACTGCGTTGGCGGCTCGAGAGCTGAGCAGAGATTGGTTAATACATTCCACGCAGGCTTGCCAGAGAGAACAGTTATGTTCCCTGGCAACCTGACGAATAGTTTCCACTGTACGCCCCCCAATACCACGGGTAGGGACATTAATGACTCTTTCCACGGAGGTATCGTCGTGTCGGTTAACCAGAAGCCTGAGATAAGCCAGGGCGTTTTTAATCTCAAGACGTTCATAGAAACGGTGGCCACCATAGATGCGATAGGGCATGCCAACTCTAAGCAAGGCATCCTCTAGTTCCCGGGACTGTGCATTGGAACGATAGAGCACAGCCGCGTCGGATCGTCGGTTGCCACCATTACTCCAATCTTGCAAACGGTCTACGATAAAACGAGCTTCATCCTGTTCGTTGAAGGCCTCATAGATATAGAGGGGCTCGCCTTCGGCGCCATCGGTCCAGAGGTTTTTCCCAAGGCGGCCCTGATTATGCGCGATCAACTTGTTGGCGGCGTTCAGGATATTTGCCGTCGAACGGTAGTTTTGTTCGAGTCGGACTGTTTCGGTATCCGGAAAATCTTTGCTGAATTGCTGGATGTTCTCAATGCGGGCACCGCGCCAGCCGTAGATCGACTGGTCGTCATCACCAACCACCATCAACTGGTTGTCCCGACCGGCAAGCACCCGCAGCCAGGCATACTGAATCGTATTGGTATCCTGAAATTCGTCTACCAGAATAAACTGAAACCGTTTTTGGTAGTGCTGGAGGATCTGGGGGTTGTTCAGCCACAGCTCGTGGGCACGGAGCAAAATCTCGCCAAAATCGATCATGCCTCCCCGGTCGCAGGCCTCTTCATAGGCTTTATAAATCTGCAACATGGTTTTGGTGTAGTCATCATCGAAGTGTTCGATATTGTCCGCACGCAGGCCCTCATCTTTCTGGGCATTGATGTACCACTGGCACTGCCGCGCGGGCCAGCGCTCCTCGTCAATGCGCAGGGATTGATTGATGCGCTTGATCAGTCGCAGCTGATCGTCTGCATCGAGAATCTGGAAGTCTTCGGCAAGGCCCGCTTCCTGCCAATGGCTGCGTAAAAGGCGATGGGCCAATCCGTGGAAAGTACCCACCCACATACCAGCAAAAGACATACCCACCAGCTCTTCAATGCGACCACGCATTTCCCGAGCAGCCTTGTTTGTGAAGGTGACGGCCAGAATGGCGAAAGGAGACACCCCTTCGGCCTGCATCAGCCACGCAATGCGATGCACCAGCACCCGGGTTTTACCGCTACCGGCGCCGGCCAGCACCAGCAAATTCTGGGCGGGACTAGCTACTGCGTTACGTTGTTCGTCGTTTAAAGAGTCGAGTATGTGGGATACATCCATAGGGGTCGCATTTTAACGCCTCTGCCGCCAATGTTCCCTGACTTTCTGCAACCCTAAGCCCATTGACCACATCATGCTAGAATACGCGCCCGCGCTGCCGTGTTGTCGGCATGCCACTACTTGAGATGGGCTGAACCAGTGGGGGATCAGGCCAAGAGAACCAGGAGATTTCTATGTCGGTTAGACAAGACGACGCGCCATTCAATTGGCAGGATCCATTTCTACTAGAAGAGCAGTTGACCGAAGAAGAGCGCATGGTCCGGGATACGGCCCGCCAATATGCACAAAACAAGCTGCTGCCAAGAGTGCGCGAAGCCTACCGCAACGAAGAGACCGACCCTGCTATCTTCCGTGAAATGGGGGAACTGGGACTGCTGGGGCCGATGATCGAAGGCTACGACTGTGCCGGCATGAACTATGTCTGCTACGGCCTTATCGCCAGGGAAGTGGAGGCAGTGGATTCTGGCTACCGCTCCATGATGTCCGTGCAATCCAGCCTTGTGATGCACCCAATCAATACCTTCGGAAGCGAGGAGCAGAAGCAGAAATACCTGCCAAAACTCGCCAGCGGCGAATACATTGGCTGTTTCGGACTAACTGAGCCTGATCATGGATCAGATCCCGGAGGAATGAAGACCAGAGCCAAATCCGTAAGTGGCGGCTATAGCCTGTCAGGCGCTAAAAACTGGATTAGCAACTCACCTATATCCGATGTATTCGTAGTCTGGGCAAAAGACGACGATGGCGTTATCCGTGGCTTTATTCTGGATAAGGGCATGGAAGGTCTCAGCGCACCCAAGATCGAAGGTAAGTTGGCGCTTCGGGCGTCAATCACCGGCGAAATCGTCATGGACGAGGTATTTGTTCCTGAAGAAAACAAGTTACCGCTGGCTCAAGGTCTTGGTGGCCCATTTAGTTGCCTGAACTCTGCCAGACTGGGTATCGCCTGGGGTGCATTAGGTGCCGCCGAAACCTGTTGGCACGAAGCCCGCCAGTACACTCTCGACCGCACCCAGTTTGGTCGCCCGCTGGCTGCCAATCAGATCATCCAGAAGAAACTGGCCCAAATGCAAACTGATATCTCACTCGGTCTGCAAGGCTGTTTGCAGGCATCCCGGCTGCGTGATCAGGGTAAACTCGCCCCACCACTGATTTCCCTGCTGAAGCGTAATTCCTGCCTCAAAGCTCTCGATGCAGCGCGCGAAGCCAGGGACATGCTCGGTGGTAATGGTATCTCCGACGAATACCCAGTGATGCGTCATGCGCAAAATCTTGAGGTAGTGAATACCTACGAGGGTACTCAGGATATCCATGCGTTAATTCTGGGAAGAGCACAGACCGGTATTCAGGCTTTTACCGGATAACGGTTGAACCTGACCGCGCCATGCTTGCATGAAAGCGCGGATGAAATGCGTAAGTACTCACATGTACGGTTGGCTTTCATTCGCGTTTTCGTCCCGCCTTTCACGCTAAAGTGCAACTTTGGCAGCTCTTCTTTCGATAAAACGCTTGAAACCGAAACGGCTTCTGAATCTTGGGAGCTGCGCGTTGAATTTAGAGAAGAGTTTGCTGAGAGATCAGCTTAATTTGCGAAAGGTGGTAATGGAGCTATAAATAGTTGAGAAGAACACCCACAAAGATCACCGCCCCTACCCAATTATTATTGAGGAAGGCTCGAAAACAATTTCCTGGTGACCGATCGCGTATGAGATATTGCTGGTAGGCCAACAAGCCTACAGCAATGAGCAGCGCAACAAAGTACGGCCCTCCCAGTTCAAGACGACGCCCAGCCAGCCACATGGCAATGATGAACATTGCCTGCAACATACCAATCATCATCTTGTCTGCTTCTCCAAACAATATAGCGGTAGACTTGACCCCTATTTCCTTATCGAATTCCCTGTCAACCATGGCGTATTGGGTGTCATAAGCGACGGTCCACAAGGCATTGGCCACGAATAGTAAGAAGGCCGCTGACGGTAGTGTGTTGGTCTGGGCCGTGAAGGCCATGAGAATTCCCCAGGAAAATGCGACACCGAGTACCAATTGCGGCAAGTTGGTAAAGCGTTTCATGAAAGGATAGAGAGCGATTACAACAATCGCCCCAAACGACAACATCACGGTGAAGGTATTAGTGAGAAGTACGAGCCCAAAGCCGATGACTGACAGAAATATAAAACAATAAAGCGCATCCTGCCGGGTCAGGGCGCCGCGCGCCAGCGGCCTTTTTTCTGTACGGCCAACCCTGCCATCGATATTGTGGTCGGCAAAATCATTGACACAACAACCAGCAGCGCGCATGACTGTAGTTCCAGCAATGAAGATAAACAGCAGGTCGAAGTCCGGAAAACCTTGTGCAGCGATCCACAATGCAGTGAGAGTGGGCCACAACAACAGAAAAATGCCGATAGGGCGGTCGAAGCGAGTTAACTCTACGTAAGCCGGCAGTTTGGCAGAAAATTCCGGAAACCGGGCGCGAAACTTGGTGTTCAGGCTGGACCAGATGGAGTCCGATTGTGACATGGGGGCTCACTGCGGAAATTGCATAGCAAGCGCGTAGCATAAAGATTTTGGCTCGCACTCACAACGCAGTTTTCCCCCGGGATCGATTCAGGCCGAGTGAAACGACAGGTTGCGCTGGATAGACCGCCTAGTCAGCGAAATTGCGCGCAATAGCCTCAATTTCTTCCCTGGAGTCCACGACCTGCTGAGTCACTTCCAATACCTGGTCGATATCGAGTCCGTAGCGTTCAAACAGATGCTCAGGAATATCTTCATAGGGAGCATCACCAATGCCGTGTTGCCGCAAGAGACGCAAGGCGATATAGATCAGATTCGGATAGGCACAATGTGGTCCGCTGTAGTAGGGATCATGTTGATACTGTATAGCCGTTCCGATTTCTTCGGGCATATTCCACAAATCCATAAGCCAGACACAGATCTGTTCCCGGGTAATCTGCAGCAGGTGGTGCTCGATCACCATGTGACTAATATCGGGATTGGCTTCCATATAACGGCAGATCTGGGAGAAATGGGGCGGAAAGATGTGTCCCAGAACCAGGTAGCCAAAATTATGCAGCAAGCCTGAAAGATAAGTGAGACCTTTGCCGGGTTTCAGCTCAGCCGGAACCAGTTTCACGATGGCTTCAACCAGGGTGGAACAGAAAATTGACTGCGTCCAGTAGGGTGTGATGCCGTCAGCTTTGTCCTTGGGCATGGCCAGTGTTTTGCCCAGGGCGAGCCCCAGCGCGAGATTACCGACAAGGTCAAAACCGAGTACGCGGACAATGGCATCCTGCACCGAACGAATCTTGCCCGGTATTGCATAGTAGGGAGATGCCGCCCAGCTTACTACCTGCGCCGCGAGACTGGGATCAGATTCCACAATTTCGGCCAGGTCGCTTACTACTGCGTTAGGGTCGGAGCGCAACTGGATAATGCGCTGCGCAGTCTGTGGCAGGGTCGGAATTTCTAGCGTGTCTTCCAGCCGCTGTTTGATCCGGCGTGAGGTAAAGTTTTGTACAGAGGCAACTATCTGTTCTTCATCTGAGTTTCGGTCTGGCTTGTCATAGTAAAGTTCTGAAGCGGGTACGGCGATCTTGATTTCCAACAGCTCATGCTCATGTTTGAGTAAGGCCGCACGCAACTTTTCCCTGTTTAGATTTGCTGAACCTGGATTGCCATCTTGATTAAGAAAGTGAAACGCCAACTCCGAATCTTCGATAGACGAATCGATAATAGACGTGCAATGATTTAGTGGAGCAAATTCTTCCAGTGGGGACAATCGCTTGGAAGCAAGCAGGCCTTTGAGCTCTGATTCAGCCACAGCCCTGAAATCTCGACCGGTTTCTTCCTGCACTGCTCTGAGATCGAGCATGGCGTCAGCGGGCAAAATCGCCTGAATCCGTCCGGTACGATCCTGCAGCAATACACTGCGCAGAGTCGGGACTTGATCAGTGTTCGGTACGAGTCTATGGGCAGCTTCCATCCTTTTTCCTTCGTGTGTTGTTCTGCAATTTGCGGTGCGTGATTCGTTCCCTGTGCGGGAAATAGCGCAGGTCTATTTTCAGTATAGGAGTAACTGGGGAGATCAGCAGGTCAAATTAGATTTTTTTCGTCCAAACGGCTGACCGCTTAGACATTCACGAAATGTATTCTTTCGCCGATCCAGCGTCGTATTAAGGGATCTATGATGTCGGGGTGCTGTGCTGTGATTTTCTCGGATGCTACCTTTACCGAGTCGAGCAGGGATGCATCCCTGCCTATATCTGCAACCCGGAAAGTCATTAGCCCGGTTTGCTGAGTACCGAGCACCTGTCCAGGACCTCTGAGTTCGAGATCTTTTTCCGCGATGTAAAAACCATCCGTGCTTTCCCGCATCACTGTAAGACGTTTCTTACCGTTATTGGATAAGGGTGTCTGATAAAGCAGGAGACAATGACTCTGGGTAGAGCCGCGCCCTACCCGGCCGCGCAGCTGATGAAGTTGGGCGAGTCCAAGCCTCTCCGGGTTTTCAATTACCATAAGACTTGCGTTAGGCACGTCCACGCCCACTTCGATGACAGTGGTGGCAACAAGTAGTTGCGCATCGCCCCGTTTGAACGCGTTCATCACTACCTGCTTCTCTTTCGGTTTCATACGCCCATGGACGAGACCAACCTGCAGCGAGGATAGCTGTTTGTTGAGTTGTTCGAATGTGGCTTCTGCAGCCTGCGCCTGCAGGGACTCGGATTCCTCAATCAGCGTGCAAACCCAGTATGCCTGGCTTCCTTCACGACATGCCTGCTCGATACGCGCAACCACTTCATCTCGCCGCTCATTGGATATCAAAACGGTGTTGACTGGTGTTCGCCCCGGCGGGAGCTCATTGATAATCGAGCTGTCGAGATCGGCATAGGCGCTCATGGCCAGAGTGCGCGGAATAGGCGTCGCAGTCATGACCAACTGATGGGGATGTATCTCCGCCTTGCTTGCTTTATCGCGCAGGGCGAGCCGCTGATGGACACCAAAGCGATGTTGTTCATCAATGATCACCAACCCAAGTCTCGCAAACTCAACATCATCCTGAAAAAGGGCGTGGGTTCCGATTACCAGTTTGATTTCCCCGGCAGCCAGGTCGAGCAACGTTTGTTGCCTTAATTTTCCTTTGCTCTTGCCGCTTAGCCAGCCGGGCTCGATGCCAAGAGGTGAAAACCAATGACTGAAATTAGTCAGGTGCTGCTCAGCAAGAATTTCCGTCGGTGCCATAATCGCGACCTGATATCCACTGGCGATTGCAATCAACGCTGTCATTGCGGCAACGACCGTTTTGCCCGACCCAACATCACCCTGTAGCAGGCGCAACATAGGAAAAGGTCTGTCCAGATCGGCTTGTATCTCCTGTATGGCAGAATTCTGGGCCGAGGTCAGTTGAAACGGCAGAGAGTCCAGAAACGCACTGGCGAGTTCGTTGTTCATTCGCAATTGCGGAGCGATCTGCGCCTCGCTACGCAGTTTGAATTGCCGCATGCATAGTCGATGCGCCAGCAGTTCTTCAAAGGCCAAGCGGCGCTGGCCAGGATGGCCTCCGGTCTCTGACCAATCCATGTTGGCATCCAGAGGCGGAGAATGAATAAGCTGTATCGATTCGATTAGGGATGGCAGGCCGAATTCGTCGATCAGGGATTTTGGCAGGTAGTCGGCGAGGTCTTTAGCCTGTTCCAACAGCTTCAGCGCCTGGCTGATAACATTTCGCAAGCGTCCCTGCTGAATGCCCTCTGTACTTGGGTAGATCGGGGTCAGGGAATCGGCAACAGGCTCGTCCTTACTGGAATCCAGTACTTTGTATTCGGGGTGATAAATTTCCAGCCCTGCACGCCCCCGGCGCACCTCGCCATAGCATCGAATGCGGGTGCCAGGAGAGAGAGAATCCTTTTGCGACGCGGTGAAGTGGAAGAAGCGCAGACTGATGAGGCCATTACCATCGGTCAGCACGCAATGCAGGCTGCGACGACGGCCAAACTGGATAGCATTGCTCGCAATCTCCCCTTCAAGCTGCACAGTCATGCCTAACCGGGCAGTGTTGATGGGGTTGATCCTGGTCCTGTCTTCATAACGCAATGGCAGGTGAAACAGCAGATCCTGGACATTGAGAATCCCTAGCTGTTTAAACTTCTTTTCGAGAGCGGGCCCAACACCTTTGAGTCGCGTCAAAGGCATTCGTTCCAGTTGCAGGCTAGCCATTGCTTAACTGTAAATTGTGAGGATTGTGAGTATCGCGATTACTGACAGTAGCCCAAACTACTCCAGAGTAGAAGAAATGTGTGAAATTAGAGGAAGTAATTGGGACTAGGATCAGTGAGGAATGCCTAAGGGAACCTGACCACAGGACGACGTGCAGCTAGATCGAAAGTACGGCCTCAACTTCCACCAGCGCGCCCTTTGGCAGGGCTGATACCTCAATTGTCGCGCGTGCCGGATAGGGTTCATTGAAATAGCTGGCCATGATCTCATTCACCTGGGCAAATTGACCCAGGTCGGTGAGAAAAATGGTGAGTTTAACCGCATTGTCCAAGCTGCCACCTGCAGCCGTAGCGACAGCTTTCAGGTTGTTAAACACTTGTTCCGTTTGTTCCTTGATACCACCACTGACGATTTCCATAGTGACAGGATCGAGAGGAATCTGGCCCGAGCAATAAACCAGCGATCCAACGCGCACCGCCTGGGAATAGGGGCCGATTGCTGCTGGTGCATCTGCTGTCTGGATTACGTCTAGGTCGTTGCTCATTGCAGTGGGACTCCGATGGTACGCTTGATGACTTTCCGCACCTTGCGGCTTTTTACGCGGCTAACCGTGGACACGGCCTTTATGGCGCGTACCCGGCGCATTACTCGCGCCAGGTGAACACGGTTTTTCACATTAATCAGCAGGTTTACGATACTAAAGCGCGCATCTCGTTCTACTGTGCTGATCTTTTCGATATTGGCTTCGGCTCCGGTAATAGTCGTTGCCAGGGTGGCGATAATGCCACGTTCGTTTTCCAGCTCCACTCGGAGCTCAACAGAGAATTCGCCTTCCACATTGGGATCCCAGCTAACGGCAACGCATTTTTCCGGATTATCCCGAATCTCTGCGATGTTGTTGCAGCCGTCGGTGTGAATCACCATGCCTCGACCGGAGCTGATGTGCCCAACTATCGGGTCCCCTGGAATGGGATGGCAGCACTTGGCGAAATTCATCACCATGCCTTCTGAACCGCGGATGGCGAGAGTACCGATTTCTTCAGCCTGCACCGGTTCCTGCTCTTCAACGCCCAGATGCGTAGTAAGCCGCTGGGCGATCATATAGGACATGCGATTGCCCAGACCGATATCTTCCAGCAAGTCATCCAGTGACGGTAACTGGGTTTGGGTTAGCACGGCATCGATATTTTCCTGGGGAACAGAATCCAGTTGGCTATCAAAGCTGGCCAGGGCCTTGTTCAGCAGGCGGCGGCCCAGCGCGACCGACTCTGAATGTTTCTGGTTCTTCAGGTAGTGGCGAATATTGCTTCGAGCCTTGCCGGTGGAAACGAAACTTAGCCAGGCTGGATTGGGCTGAGTACCCGGTGCAGTAATGATTTCCACGGTCTGGCCACTCTGAAGTGGCTCACTCAGTGGCGCGAGACGTCGATTGATTCGGCAGGCAACGCAGGAATTGCCCACATCGGTATGCACGGCATAGGCAAAATCCACCGCTGTAGAACCGGTGGGTAATTCAAGGATCATTCCTTTAGGCGTGAACACGTAAATTTCATCGGGGAACAGGTCGATCTTGACGTGCTCAATAAATTCCAGGGAATTGCCCGCGTGCTTTTGCATTTCCAGCAGGCCGCTTACCCACTCCCTGGCTCTCAGGTGTGCATTGGTAGGCAGGTCATCACTGGACTTATAAAGCCAGTGCGCCGCGATACCATTGTTGGCCATCGCTTCCATTTCTTCCGTGCGAATCTGAATTTCGATAGGCACTCCATGCATGCCAAACAGAGTCGTATGCAGGGATTGATAGCCATTGGCCTTGGGAATGGCGATGTAGTCCTTGAATCGACCCGGTACTGGCTTGTACAAATTGTGTACCGCGCCTAACACTCGATAGCAGGTATCGACCGAATCCACGATAATTCGGAACGCGTACACGTCCATGATTTCAGAAAACGATTTGCGCTTGCTGCGCATTTTTTCGTAAATACTGTAGAGGTGCTTTTCGCGTCCGATGGTTCGGCCAGGCAGACCTTCCCGCTCCAGACAGGCTTCCAGTGAAGTTTGAATCTGGGACACGATTTCCTTGCGATTGCCCCGAATCTGTTTGACCGCCGCAGCGATGCGACGGGCACGCATGGGATGAAGGGCTGCGAATCCCAGGTCTTCGAATTCAATACGCACATTGTTCATGCCCAGCCGATTGGCGATTGGGGCATAAATATCCAATGTTTCGCGTGCAATGCGTCGGCGCTTCTCGGGCGTCAACACGTCCAGTGTGCGCATGTTGTGAAGCCGGTCGGCGATCTTGACCAGGATGACACGCAGGTCTTTGGCCATAGCCATGGCCATTTTCTGGAAATTTTCCGCCTGCGCCTCGGCGCGGCTGCTGAAGGTAATCTTGTTCAGCTTACTGACACCGTCCACCAGGTCCGCCACGTTATTGCCAAACTGCGACTTGATTGCTGTCTTGGTGATACCGGTATCTTCAATAACGTCATGCAGCATGGCAGCCATGAGTGACTGGGGGTCCATGTGCATCTCGCCGAGAATACCGGCTACGGCTAACGGGTGGGTGATGTAGGGGTCGCCACTACGACGGAACTGGCCATCGTGGGCCTGTTCCGCGTAGTAATAAGCTCGGCGTACGTTGTTTATCTGCTCGTGTGGCAGATAACCGGATAGATTGTCCGCGAGTGAATCAATGTTTCCAGCGACTGCTTGCAAGATTCAACTCCCTGGGGACGGGTTGCGAGTTCAGATTTCGGTTGTAGGCTTGTCTTCCTGTTGCTCGGCGACCGCCTCAGCCATTTCTTCTTCAACTTCTTCCAGTTCAACAACAGGTTTTTCGACCAGGATACTGGCATCCACGTGATTGTCTGCAATTTCTCGCAGGGCAATGACGGTTGGCTTGTCGTTGTCGACGCTAACGTAGGGGTCTTTGCCACCTGTCTGAATCTGGCGAGCACGCTTGCTGGCCACCATGACCAGTTCAAATCGGTTATCTACCTTGTCCAGACAGTCTTCAACTGTGATTCGTGCCATCTTAATACCTATTTATATGTGCCCGCGGCCCGTTTTCAATGGCCTGGGCGGGAATTCCGGAAATCGAAGGACCGGGGATTTTACTGGATTCCGGCGTAAATTGCATAGTTTTCCGCCAACTCCATCCCTGGCGCTGGCTAGCCCCGGGTGAGCGAAGCCAGCAATTCTGAGAGGTTTTCCTGTTGTGCGCCCACCTTGAGGGAAGTGCTGCGTATGATGGCGCGCAGGTCCTCCAGCGCGCTGTCAAAATCGTCGTTGACCACGATGTAATCAGCTTCACAGACGTGCTCGATCACACTCCGTGCCTGCTTCATTCGATCGGCAATGGTCTCTTCGCTATCCTGGGCTCTCTCCTGAAGTCGCTGGGTCAGCGTTTCCAGTGACGGAGGCAGGATAAAGATGCAACAGGAATCCGGAAACAGGTTTCTCACCTGGGCAGCACCCTGCCAGTCGATTTCCAGAATGACATGACGGCCACTATTCAGCTTTTCATTTACCCAGTGTTGCGACGTACCATAGCGGTGGCCATAGACTTCCGCGCTTTCCAGAAAAGCGCCCTCGTTTAGCAACTCAAGAAAGCTGGAATCGTCCACGAAGTGGTAATTGACACCATCTTCTTCTTTGGGGCGTTTAGGCCGTGTGGTATGCGAAACGGAGACACAGAGAGACTTGTCGCTGTCCAATAGCGCCTTGACCAGTGTGGTCTTACCCGCGCCTGAGGGCGCAGTGATAATGATGAGTTTACCTTTCTTCATAAATCAACTTCCAAGCTAGCCGGCTTGGGCCGTTATTCGATGTTCTGAATCTGTTCGCGCATCTGCTCGATCAGGACTTTCAGTTCTACGGCACCGCGGGTAGTTTCTGCCACGATAGACTTGGAGGACAGCGTATTGGCTTCCCGGTTCAGCTCCTGCATGAGGAAATCAAGACGCCGGCCTTTCTGGCCGGATGCGCGTAGCACTCGTTCCACTTCTCCGAGATGTGAGTCCAGTCTGTCCAATTCCTCGTCTACGTCCGCTTTCTGTGCCAGCAACGCCACTTCCTGTTCGAGGCGAGTCGGTTCGAGTTCCGCCTTCAGCTCTTCTAGTCGGTCGAGAAGGTTTTGCCGCTGGGCGGCGAGAATGTCCGGCATCTTGCCCCGGGTGTCCGCTACCACATCGCGAATACTGTCGATGCGCTGCTGGAGAAAGCCTTCGAGATCCTTGCCTTCCCGCTTTCTTGTGGCAACGAGGTCCTCCAATGCGGCAATGAACAGAGTATGGGCCTCTTCTTCCAGCTCACCGAGATCGAGTTGCCGGTCAGCAATTACCCCAGGCCAGCGCAGCACATCCATGCTGCTTATGGGCCCCTCGGTGCCGAGCTGCGCCTGAATATCGCGATTGGCCTGAAGTAGCTGATCAACCAGGTCACGGTTGATAGCAATGTCTACATTGCTGCTAGCCGCCGCCTGAAACCTGAGTTGGCATTCCACCTTGCCCCGCGATAAACGCTTCCTTACCGCTTCCCGAATTCTGTTTTCCAGACCCCTGAAAGTGTCTGGAAGTCGCACGCTGGTTTCGAGATAACGGTGGTTCACGGAACGGATTTCCCAAATGAGTGAACCCCATTCCTGTTCTGTTTGCTGCCGTGTGAAGGCAGTCATGCTTGCTGTCATTGCGGTGGCCTGGAAAAAAGAGGCTATTCTATCGCATCAGCACAGCAAAGGCTGTTGTAAAAGCATGAGAAAGTTGGGTTGGCTCGCACTACGATGGCAATTCCCGCATAATTCTGCCCTCACCCATTCAGGAATACAGACTAGTTAAATGAGCAACAGACCCAGTAAACGAGCGGCGAATGAGCTACGAGAAATCAAACTCACCAGAAACTACACCAAGCATGCCGAAGGCGCAGTGCTCGTAGAATTCGGAGACACCAGGGTGTTGTGCACTGCAAGTGTCGAGGAGTCGGTTCCGCGGTTCCTCAAAGGCAGTGGACAGGGTTGGGTGACAGCAGAATACGGCATGCTGCCCAGATCTACGGGTAGCCGCATGGACAGGGAAGCGGCCCGGGGTAAACAGTCAGGCCGTACCCAGGAGATTCAACGTTTGATAGGGCGGTCTCTGCGGGCAGCAGTCGACCTGAAGTTACTGGGCGAGAACACCATCAAAATCGATTGTGATGTGATTCAGGCAGATGGGGGTACGCGCACGGCGTCTATCACCGGTGGCTGTGTCGCTTTGGTAGATGCACTTCGCCACTTACAGGAAAACCGAAGAATCAAAAGTGATCCATTGCTACAGATGGTGGCCTCCGTGTCGGTTGGCATCTATAAAGGAGAAGCCATACTGGATCTCGATTATGCGGAAGACTCCACAGCGGAAACCGATATGAACGTTGTGATGACCAGCAAGGGTGGATTCATTGAGGTACAAGGTACAGGAGAAGATGGCGATTTTAGCCGTGATCAACTCAATCAGATGATCGACCTGGCAGAACAAGGGATAACACAGCTCATAGATCGACAAAAGGAGAGCCTGAAGTAAGTTTCAATCTGAAACGAAAAGGGGCAGGACTAATACTTAACGTTTAACGGGTTAAATAAAGTGCAAGAGTTTCAAAAAGCTTTCCTGGAATTCGTAATCGAAAATAATATTTTGCGATTCGGAGAATTTACACTCAAGTCCGGAAGAGTCAGTTCCTATTTTTTCAACGCGGGATTATTCAATACGGGCAAGAAACTGGGCTTTCTCTCGCGTAGTTACGCCGCGGCGATCGCGACATCGGGAATTGAATTTGATGTGCTTTTCGGCCCAGCCTACAAAGGGATTCCCCTGGCCGCCGCCACTGTGCTCAGCCTCGACAGCGAGCATCAGATCGAAAAGCCTTATTGCTTCAATCGAAAAGAAGCAAAAGACCATGGCGAGGGAGGCTCTATCGTAGGAGCAGAACTGGCGGGCAAGGTAATGATTATCGATGATGTCATTACTGCTGGCACTGCCATCAGGGAAGCCGTAGATATCATCCACGATAACGGCGCGACCCTGTCAGGTATTACAGTTGCCATGGACCGACAGGAGCGTGGTACCGGCAGTACCTCTGCCATTCAGGAAATCGAACAGAACTATGACGTGCAGGTTGTGAGCATTATCACTCTGCAGAATATTATCGATTACCTGCAACAGGTCGATGATGAGTCGCTGCAATCCAACCTACCCGCAGTGGAAAAATATCGGGCAGAGTATGGTGTCTAGCCGAGGGTAGAACTGGCAGGAGCCGAAGTAGAATCAGAAGGAGCTGGGGTAGAAAAAGGCGCGAGTAAGGTTTTACTCAGGTATTGCCACTGTAAATCCCAGTGCTCCAGTGGCGAGTCATGAAATTCGCTGCGCACGAATTGTACGAGGCGCCCCTCACAGCATGCCAGCAGCAAGTTTGCCAGCGCCACAGCAGAAATGGTCGGCTTCATATTTTCCCGGATCTGCGCTTCCCTCAGCACCTGTTTGAGCTGCGCTTCGAAGCGATCAAAGAACTGGGCGATCCGCTCTCTAAGCCGTTCCGTTTCCCCCGACAGGGCATCGCCTGTCAGTAACCGGGTCATGCCGGGATTCTTGTCTGCAAAGGTCAGCAGCAAGGTCAAAATCTTGTGGCAACGCTCATGGGTGTTTTCTTCTTCCTTGAGGATACGGCTGATCCGTTGAAACAGCGTATCTTCAATGAACTTGATTAGCCCTTCGAACATGCGGGCCTTGCTGGGAAAGTGTCGGTATAACGCCGCTTCAGAGACCCCTACCTCCCGCGCCAGGGCAGCCGTGGTAATGCGCTGACCCGGGGAGGCTTCCAGCATGCGCGCCAGAGACTGAAGAATCTGGTCTTTGCGGGAAATTTTTGGGTTAGGGTTTTCCATGCTTCAATGCCTGCCGTATCAGGATGCGCGCTTCGCAGTCTTCTTTGAGGACTTCTTCGAAGCTTTCTTCGGCGAATTTTTCGCTGTGCCTGCCTTCTTCGTCGCGGTTTTCTTGCGCGGACGACTTGAGCCAAGTCCAGCCTGGGTAATTAAAGTACCGACACCTTCATCGGTGAATATCTCCAGAAGCACAGCGTGTTCAACTCGCCCATCGATAATATGGGCGCTGTTAACACCGCCCTTTACGGCATTCAACGCACATTCGACCTTGGGCAACATGCCTCCTTGTAAGGTCTTATCGGCAATTAAGTTGGCAACTTGCCTAACACTGAGGCCAGTTAAAACATTTCCCTGCTTATCCTGCACGCCCGCGACATTGGTGAGTAGAATCAATTTCTCGGCGCCCAGCACGCGGGCGATCTCACCAGCGACAGAATCCGCATTGATATTGTAGCTGGCACCGTCTTCTCCGGTGCCGATTGGCGCAATCACAGGAATAAAGTCGCTGTCTTTCATGACTTCCAGCACCTTGGTGTTGATGCTCTCAACCTCACCTACCTGACCGATGTCTACAAGGTCTGCTTTCGCTGCTGCACCTTTACGCTTCAGGCGCAGCTTCCTGGCGCGAATCAGGTTTCCATCCTTGCCCGAAATGCCGATGGCATTGCCCTGGTTTCTATTGAGTAGATTCACGATCTCCTTATTCACCAGGCCACCCAACACCATTTCCACAACGTCCATGGTCTGGCTATCGGTAACTCGGAGGCCATCGACAAAACTGGACTCTATATTGAGCTTTTCCAGCAGGTTGCCAATCTGCGGACCGCCACCGTGCACCACAATGGGATTAATTCCGACCAGTTTCATCAGCACGATGTCACGAGCGAAGCTCTGCTTTAAAGCGCTATCGACCATGGCGTTTCCACCGTACTTGACCACTACGGTCTTACCGGTGAACTTTTGAATATAGGGCAGGGACTCGGTAAGAACCTGGGCAATATTTTTTGCGCTGTTGAGGGTGAGTGACATGTATCTGAACCTGAACTTTTCTTCTGTTGGGGCTAGAAGTTCAACACTAAGCTGTTATCTGCTTTGCCTATCAAAGCTTTAAAGCGATCTTTGATACGCTGCAGGCTCTTTTCTGATTGTGCCTCAAACCGCAACAACAGGGCCGGGCTGGTGTTTGATGCGCGCACCAGCCCCCACCCATCTCTGAATTCTGCCCGTATGCCATCCAGGGTGATCAGTCTGGCATCATCAAACTCGACAAGCTTCGTGATCTTGTGCATGAGGTCAAATTTTTCTTCCTCATTCACAACAACCTTTATTTCCTCGGTGCTTATGGCATGTTGAAAAGGCGAAAAGGTATCCGAGCAAGACTTGTCCGATTGCGATAGCACTTCAGCTACTCGAGCCGCTGTGTAGATGCCATCGTCAAAACCAAACCATCTATCCTTTATGAAAATATGAGCGGCAAACTCTCCACCCAGTGGAGCATTGGTTTCCTGCATCTTCTGCTTCATGAAAGAGTGACCACTGCGATGCATGAC
The DNA here is from genome assembly GCA_965227635.1 of uncultured Pseudohongiella sp. Taxonomy (GTDB): domain Bacteria; phylum Pseudomonadota; class Gammaproteobacteria; order Pseudomonadales; family Pseudohongiellaceae; genus UBA9145. The sequence goes on from OZ245763.1 coordinate 1,373,834, forward strand.
GGGCTTCATTCCGAGCGCTGAAATTAATTTCGGTAAGCTGGTACTGCATTTTACATCGAACACCACCGCTTCCTCGGGATAACGGTCAGCCAGGGATTGCACCAGCAGCATAAGTAACCTGTCGGCGTCGATGCGGGTTCCCAGCTCGGTGACAATGCCCAGGCGGTCACCGTCTCCATCAAATGCAATTCCCAGGTCTGCTCTCTCGGCAACAACCTTCCCGGCAAGCAGCTCAAGATTGCTGCCAATGGTGGGGTCAGGATGGTGATTGGGAAAGCTGCCATCTAGCTCACAAAACAAAGGGATCACTTCGCAACCGAGTGCTTCAAACAAGCGCGGGGCTATAACCGCGGGGACCGCATTGCCACAATCAACCACCACCCGTAGTGACTTTGCCAGCGTAATGTTCTTACTGACGTACTCGATATAGGTCTGTCTTATGTCGAGCTTACTGACGATTCCTGTTCCCTTCGCCAATCTGCCATCCAGAATGCGTTGACGTACAGCAGCGATCTGGTTGTCAGCCAGGCAGGTTTTATTAAATACAACTTTAAGGCCGTTGTAATTCGCAGGATTGTGGCTTGCGGTTAGCATTACTCCGGAATTGAATTCGGTAGTGTGGGTTGCGAAGTAGAGTAGCGGAGTTGGTACCAGGCCTAGAACGACCACATTGCAGCCACTGCCTGAAATGCCTGCAATGAGTGCTTCTGATAATTCAGGACTGGAAAGCCGGCCATCGAATGCCAGCAAGAGGCTTTCGATACCCTGCTCCAGGGCTTCGCTCCCAACTGCCTGACCGATTAACCGAATTGAGTCGCTGCTGAGCTGTTCCTTATAGATGCCGCGTATGTCGTAAGCTCGAAAAATACTCTCGGGTAGAACCGATGCAAGATTTTCTGTGTCAACTGGCACCTGTATCTCGTTGCCGGCATGATCGTCAATTAACGCCATAGTCGCTAGTCTCAGGCCGCATGTCCTTTCTGCTTGTTTTCAAGTAGTTGAGCAATCCTTTCAAGCATTGATCTTGCTACTACTTCTTTCCTGCCTTCAGGCAATTCGACTTCGTCGTGAGCAGTAATTGCCGTTACCGCTATCATGTCACTATTGAAAGTGGCCGTCGCATGGTTGGCGAATAACAGGTCGAGCTTCTTGTTTACCAGCTTACTCTTGCCATTGGCGACGACATTTTCAGTTTCCGCTGCGAACCCCACCACGATTGGTCGATTATTCAAACCCGCGACTTCGCTGATTATGTCTGGGTTCCTGACCAAGGTAAGCTGCATCGCATCGTTTGATTTCTTGATCTTCTCGGCAGCAACGTCGGCGGGGCGATAGTCTGCAACAGCAGCCACGCCGATAAAAGCATCGGCACCGGAAATATGCGCCAGCACGGCATCCAACATCTCCAGCGCCGATTCAACGTCGATGCGAGTAACCTTATCCGGGGTCTCGAGATGTACTGGGCCACTTACCAAAATTACTTTCGCGCCCGCGGCAGCCGCTTCGCTGGCTAAAGCATAGGCCATCTTTCCTGAACTGTGATTTGAGATAAAGCGCACCGGGTCAATCGCCTCGCGAGTGGGGCCCCCGGTGATAATGATCTTGCGACCAGCAAGAGACCCGCTATCCCACAATGCGGCGCAATGATTGGCAAGCTCAGTGGCTTCCAGCATGCGGCCGGGCCCAACATCACCGCAGGCCTGGTCACCACTTGCCGGTCCCCAGATCAGCGAACCCCGGCTGCGAAGCAGTTCGAGATTTGCCTGGGTGGCAGGGTCCGCCCACATCGCCTGATTCATGGCTGGAGCGAAAGCGATTCTGGCATTGGTTGCGAGTAGCAAAGTGCTGAGTAAGTCGTCCGCCTTGCCGTGGACGGCACGGGAGATGAAATCAGCTGTGGCAGGTGCAACCAGTACCAGATCCGCCCATCGAGCCAGTTCGATATGGCCCATTGCGGCTTCCGCTTCAATATCCAGCAGGTCGAGGTGTACCCGGTTACCTGATAGGGCCTGCATGGTGAGAGGTGTGATGAACTCGGTAGCTGCCCTGGTCATTACAACACGCACCTCAGCGCCAGCCTTGCTCAGGAGTCGGGTCAGCTCTGCGCATTTATAGGCGGCTATGCCACCGGTAATGCCCAGCAATATGCGTTTGTTAGTGAGGCTTAACATGGGAACCCAGATATCTGGGGCGTTTCGGGTCGCCAGAGAACAGGAGGAGTAGCCTAGCAGGTCAAATAGTCGGGCGCAATTTGCCCTAAATGCGGCATCTGCCATGGGCTGGGCTATGCTGGTGTCTGCATTACCGAGCTTGCAGCCCATGGAGGGAAACAATGAGTCTGGCGGCGTGGCCTACCACTGAGCAACCACGGGAAAAACTGATGACGACAGGCGCAGATTCCCTCAGTGATGCTGAATTGTTGGCAATTCTTATCCATTCCGGCATACGGGGTAGGTCTGCCCTGGAAATCTCCCGGGAGTTGCTACAGAAATTCGGTGGGCTGGGTGGATTGCTGGCGGTAGACCAGCAGACGCTTTGTTCCGAACCGGGGCTGGGGCCAGCCAGGATAGCTTGTCTGAAAGCCGCACAGGAACTGGCCCAAAGGCAATTGCTGGAAGAAGTGAAGGCCAGTGATGTGTTGACGAGCTCGGCTGCTACGCGCCGATATCTGTTGGCAAGATACAGGCACTATGACCATGAGGTATTCAGCTGCGTATTTCTTAATAATCAGCATCATGTTGTCAAATTTGAAGAAATGTTTCGCGGTACTATTGATGGCGCTGCCGTGTACCCGCGGGAAGTGGTGAAGCGAAGCCTGCATCACAATGCGGCGGCTGTTATTTTTGCGCATAACCACCCATCGGGTGTGGCGGAGCCCAGCCAGGCAGACCTGGCCATTACTTCCCGGCTGCAACAGGCACTGGGAACCGTGGATATCCGGGTGCTGGACCATCTGGTAATTGGAGCGGGTAGCGTGGTATCTCTTGCTGAACGGAACCTACTCTAGGGGATTTATTCATTTTTCGAGATTAATTGTGCAGTCCAATTAGTCAGTGGCTTCCTTGAGTTGTGGTCGTGCTGGGTAGCAGGGGCGTGTCGCCAACGCTCTGCGCCCGTCCCGGGTTCCCTCACTCCGAAAAAAGCCCTGAAAAGCGGTCTTTTTTCTCCGTTCGGCGCTATCGCTTTACTGTTGGCGACACACCCCTGCTACCCAGCACTCTGAGCGCTGATGGGTGTTACGTTACTGGTTGGCTCTGGTTACCCTCGATGGAAAATTCGGGGCCGCTTAGAAATCTGAATGTTTCGTCTGGCACTGGCCAAGCGGTTGTGGGGCGGCAGGGTTTGCGACCCGCCAGTCAAGGCCGGCGCTGAACGGAAGAAAAAGACCGCTTTTCAGGGCTTTTTCTGTAGTGAAGGCACCCTGGAAGGGCGCCAAGCCGGCGGGACGTAAACCCTGCCGCCCCGCAACCGCGCTCGAAGGCACCCACCCTGAAGGCTCAATAACTTAAATAAACAACTATTCCGGAGATATCCGCGATCAACCTTATTTCTTGCTATCTAAAGGGTGTTTTGGTATAAAACGCAGCTCTTTTTTTGCCCCCCAAAAGTGTCAAGAGGTTTGGGGTGGTGAACAACCTGATTTTTCTTAATTTATTTGCGACGAGGCAGTCCGATGTCCAGGATTTGCATGGTAACGGGTAAGAAGCCGGTTACAGGAAACAACGTGTCACACGCACACAACAAGACCAGACGCCGATTCTCACCGAATCTGCACACACACCGCTTTTGGGTGGAGTCTGAGAAGCGCTTTGTAAAGCTGAAAGTATCAGCGAAAGGCATGCGCATCATTGATAAATTGGGTATCGACAGCGTACTCGCTGACGTACGCAATAAAGGCTATCAGGTCTAATCGAAGCGAGGTATTGGGTTATGAGAGATAAAATCAAGCTGGTTTCGAGTGCAGGCACTGGCCACTACTACACTACTGATAAAAACAAGCGCAACATGCCTGACAAGATGGAGATCAAGAAATTCGATCCCGTGGTTCGCAAGCATGTGCTCTACAAGGAAGCCAAGATCAAGTAAGGCTCCCTGGAATACAGAAGATTCGGGTAGCCCTAAGAGTTACCCAAACAAAAAAGCCGGCTATTAGCCGGCTTTTTTATTTCTAGCTCGCGAAGCGCAATCGCTCTTCCTTACTTCCCTTTGCTCAATCGCTTGGTCAATTTCTCGGTTCTGGCAAGAAGCTTGGGATCTTCCGCAAACTCCGCTTTCAGTTTACCCACGGTGGTAGAGACCGTGCCATAGCGCTTGAGTCTGAACAGCTTGGCGATAGCCTGCAAAGTTACCGCGGACAGCTCCTGGCAGAGGTACATGGCTACCCACCGAGGTACGTTTTTGGAGCCGGGTCCTCGGGCTGCCTTATAAATACTGGCCTCACTAACTTTGAATTCCTTGGCAACTGCAGAAATGATCTGTTTGCAGGATGGGCGCCACTTGGCATTTGCTCCTTTGGAAACACCACGGGCACTAGTAGCTGAACGTTTGCGCTGAGCCGCGTTACGGAATTTCGTATCGCCCATAATCGAAGACAGATTTTTCTTCCCATAAAAATGGGCCATCTCCTCGTCCACGCCCTCAGCCACATACTTCTTGTAGGCGGCGGAACGTTTCGCCGCAGCGACGTGCAATTGCTTCAAAGTTTCGTCACGATTAAACCACTGTGGTGGCTTGGCCTTGTGGGTAAACAGAGAAAAACTGCTGTATTTATAGCTATTGCGATCTGCTGGCCTAACGAGACAATGCAGATAGCGAGAAAGTGGCAGCAGATAATTCTCCGCCTGCACCAGCACAGCCTTATAGCGTCCGCGAAAAAGCGAACCTTCAGAACCTTTGAGACGCTGATAGTTCTGTGTGTAAAGACCATCAACCTGGCGCATGAACCGGCTCAGGTTACCTTCTGGCGTCTTGATCACCAGATGATATTGGTCTCTTAACAGGCAGAAAGCATGCACCTCTACATTCAGGCGGGAACAGGTTTCTTCCAGCCCTTCCAGAAAGGCATCAAAATACTTTGCTGATGGGAAGACCCGTTGTCCGTCCAAGGCAAAATTGGAAACGTGGTAAACGGCGTCTGGATATTCAATTCGCAGAGGTCTGGCCATGATTTATCTCTGTATCTTCTTGTTTGTTTAACGTTGAATGAGATGCTGTCTAATTCGGTAATCGAATTGAGCAGATAGAGTTAGAGCTGACCCTCTAGGGACCACGCTTATAGTTATCTTAATTGCCTCGAAGGGTCAACAGAATTTCGGTTTTAGTCGGGAAATTGCGGGAAAAAAGAGTTTAGCGGCGTTCAGGGAAAGTTGTGTCACTGCAATTGCAAACTACATTCAAAAACAGAGGAAAACCAAAAGCGAATTAAAGCGAGGCTTGACCCCTTTTGTGAAGCTCACGACTTGGGTTTGTCACAAACAACGACGACGCGTTTTGGCGCAGGGTAGCCTTCAATTGTGAGACTCTGGTTATCCGAAGAAAGCGCTTCGCATAATGAATCAAAGGGCATCCAGTCTGTTTGGCGCTGCTCAGTGTCTGTAGTGAGCGATTGATTGATAATTTCTATATTCACGAAGCCGGTCTTTTCCAGCCACTGAATCAGGCTCGGTACACTGGGAATAAACCAGACATTGTTCATCCGGGCATAGCGATCTCTGGGAACCAGGGAATAGCCTTTATCACCATCCACATAAATCGTTTCCATTATCAATTGGCCACCGGGTACAAGCTGTCCAAAAAGTTGCAGCAGGTGATCCAGCGGTGAGCGGCGATGATAGAGTACGCCCATGGAGAAGACCGTATCGAAACCCTCCAGTGCGTCAGGCATTTGCTCCATCGTAATAGGCAATACATAAACCGGGGCTTCCGGCACGTAGTGCTTGATGGCGCAGAACTGGCCGTAGTAAGGAATATGTGGCTCAAGGCCTATCACCAGTTCTGCACCGGCTCCCAGCATGCGAAAACTGGAATAGCCATTGCCACTGCCCACATCCAGTACCCGCCTGCCCTCCAGCGGAGCGATGTTCTGCGCGAGCCTTGCCCATTTGAGCTGAGACTGCCATTCGCTGTCGATGTGAACACCAAATAGCTCGAAGGGACCTTTACGCCAGGGAATGAGTTCACGCAGCGACGCCTTCAGCATCTCAATGTGGGCTGGATCACCGTCCTGGCTGGAACCGATGCGCACTGTTTCGGCTATTTCCAGATCGCTGGCGGTCAATGCAGGCAATTCTGCAACCAACCTGCGCCACCGATAGTGATCTCCGTAGCGGATGCTGTCGAGAAATTCATCGGCGAGAAAAGGATGCAGTGGTTGTAGTGCGGTTCCGGCGATACTGTCTTTGAGGCGGGTGAAATTCACACTAGAGGACCACTACTTGAATGCGACCATGGAGGCAAAATTGAAACACTGAAACCAGACATCGAAAGCGCGGAAACCCACTTGATCGAGCCGTGCCCTGTGCTCTTGCAGTGTCTCCGGAATTAGCACGTTTTCCAGGGCCGTGCGTTTGCGGCTTATCTCAAGCCGGCTATAGCCCATGCTTTCCTTGAACTCATGATAGAGCTCGATCATGAGCTCATTGAGTTCCGGGTTGGGCAGGATAATTTTCTCCGAGATTACCAATATGCCGCCCGGCTGCAGTCCGGCATAGATTTGTTGCATCAACGCCTGCCGCTGCTCAGGAGAAATGAATTGCAGAGTGAAATTGAGCACCACCACAGAGGCGTTCTCCAGATGAGTCTCCAGGATATCTTCACATCGGCAATTGATGGAACCGATGTCGGATTGCTGCAATTTGGCCGTGAGCTTTTCAATCATGGCCGCAGAATTATCGATGGCCTGAATATCCAGATTTGTACTCTGGACTTCTGAGGCCATTGCAAGGCTGGCTCCACCCAGGCTGCAACCCAGATCGTAGATCACGGTCCCTTCCTGATAGTACCGCTTGGCCAGCACGCCAATCATGGAAAGGATAGTCCGATACCCGGGTACAGAGCGGTTGATCATGTCTTCGAAAACAGCGGCAACTTTTTCGTCAAAGACGAAATCCTGAGGTGCCAGCTCCTCCGCAAACAAACGGTCTCTGTTTTGTTCTGATTCTTTTGCCACCATGGCTTTCTCGATTTTCCGCTAGGCCGATATTGAGAAACTAAATGGTCCTGGTCCAAATCCGCCAAAAAATGGCTCTCAAAATATTGTACCCAAGAGTGGATTCACTTATTTTAGGCATTGCTGTACAGCGCTTCCTTTTGGCTATTATCCGACTATCCATGACACATTCAAACGCCACTGTTTCACCTTTGGTGGCTGAGAACTTGTCACTGCTCAAGGCATTGAAAGCCGAGCATGGTGTTCTGGACCTGGCCTGCGGCAATGGGCGCAATGGCATGCACCTGGTCAGGAATTCTATCGCGGTCACTTTTGCAGACCGCAATGCCGAAGCGCTGGCAGAAATCGACAGTGCACTGGCTGGCGGTAGTGGCCTGGGGAAAACCTGGTTAGTGGATCTGGAAGCAGAGCATTCGGAACCACTGGCAGGAACACAATTTGATGCCATACTGGTGTTCAACTATTTGCATCGCCCACTAATGAATGCCATCGGCCGGGCGATAAAAAATGGCGGGCTGTTGTTCTATGAAACCTTTACAACAGCCCAGCGAGAATTTGGCAGGCCGAACAACCCGGATTTTTTGCTCAGGCCTGGCGAATTGCAGGAATACTTTAGTGGCTGGGAAATACTGCAGTATTTCGAAGGCGAGCGGGAAAATCCGCAACGCGCAGTAGCCAGCCTGATTGCGAAAAAACCAGGGCCCTGAATTCTAGAAGCAATGGCAAGATCCAAGTCCAAAGTTGTTCCTCTCAATATTGGTGGCATTGAGCGTCAGCACGTACTTCCTTACCAGTGTGAAGTAGAGCGCAGTCGCCGCAAAACCCTGGCGCTGTACGTGAAGCACCGAACGGTGATTGTGCGCTGTCCCTGGCAGGCTTCACGCCGGGAAGTAAATGAATTCATCGCCAGCAATCAACAGTGGATAGAGCAACGGCTCCTCGAAGAGGCCCAGCGCGAGCGGGAAATGCTGCGTATAGAGCGCGGCGCGAAGATTTTCTATCGGGCGAGGGAACTCACTATCGTGTTCAGGGAAGGTCGCAAAGAGCGGGTGATGGTGAATGGCGACCAGTTCATTATACAGGGCCACAAGCTGACCCCATCCAAGGCACGGGTACTGGTGGAAGACTATCTCATCGACAAGGCCAGCGAGTACATCTTGCCCAGGGCCCATGGTCTGGCTCGCCATCTTGGAGTTGATCACAAGATCAGAGAGATAAAGCTACGCAAGACCAAGTCAAAGTGGGGGCACTGCACTTCCCAGGGGATTCTGCAATACAACTGGCTGATCATGTTGGCACCCTACAGCATCATTGATTACATGATTACCCATGAGGTCTGCCACCTCATTCATATGGACCACTCCCGGCGTTACTGGGAGCTGGTGCAGTCAATCTGTCCTAACTATGAACATTATGTGGATTGGCTTAAGCAGCACGAGCACCGATTCTGGTTCTAAAACTTTCCCGGCGTATTGCCAACTCAGGCGCTGGTTTTCTCAACCTTTCGATAAAGCAGATCCCAAACACCATGGCCGAGCCGCTCCCCGCGGCGTTCAAATTTGGTCTGGGGACGATCGGCCTGTAACCAGAATTCTCCCCTGCCATTGGCATTTTCCAACGACGGCTCGTTGTCCAGCACCTCCAGCATATGTTCAGCATACTGCTCCCAGTCTGTGGCGAGATGTAAACATCCCCCTGGGCACAGCCTGCTCGCCAGCAGGGAAACGAAGTCCGGTTGTACGATGCGGCGCTTGTGGTGGCGCTTCTTGGGCCATGGATCCGGAAAAAAGATCAGTACCCGATCAATAGTGTTCTCGTCGAAGCAATATTGCATCACCTCGGTTGCATCATGGCAGATGACCTTCAGGTTCTTGATCCCTTTTGCCTCGGCACCGTTCATCAGTTTGCCAACGCCGGGTCGATGTACCTCGATTCCCAGAAAGTTATGGTCGGGATTCTCGGCTGCCATCTGCAGCAGCGAGTCTCCCATGCCGAAGCCAATTTCCACAGTCAGTGGCGCACGCTTTCCGAAACAGCTTTCGGTTTCCAGCAAGTGAGGCTGGAACTCAATGACATAGTTGTCCCAATGCTGCTCCAGTGCCTTGCGCTGGGAATCAGTCGTTCGCCCCGAGCGGATAACATAGCTGCGGATCGGGCGCTTTTTGGAATCAGAGTCCTGCATGGGCGGAAATTTCTATGAATGAATTGATTTCAGCGTGGATTGAATGGCTAAAGGCGCAGAGTGACAGTTTGACGGCGAGTTACCGCGCTCAACCAATGGTGCCATCCAGAGGCGAGGATGCACTGGCATACAGGCGCCGCGGCATACGACCGGCAAGAAATGCCTCGCGCCCGGCTTCCACTGCTTTCTTCATGGCAGAAGCCATGAGCACGGGTTGCCTGGCTTCGGCGATTGCCGTGTTCATCAGGACGCCATCACAACCCAGTTCCATGGCGATACTGGCATCGGACGCAGTGCCCACGCCGGCATCCACGATAATCGGTACGGAAGCATTCTCCAGTATCAACCGGATATTGTAGGGGTTTCGAATGCCTAATCCCGAGCCAATGGGTGCTCCTAACGGCATTACTGCCACACAGCCAATTTCTTCCAACCGCTTCGCGATCAAAGGGTCATCGCTGGTGTAGACCATTACATCGAATCCATCGGCCACCAACTCTTCTGCCGCCACTATTGTCTCGGTGACATTGGGATACAGAGTTTTCTGGTCACCCAGTACCTCGAGTTTGACCAGTCTGTGCCCATCAAGCAGTTCTCTTGCCAGGCGACAGGTCCTAACCGCATCTTCAGCGGTGTAACAGCCTGCGGTATTGGGCAGGATCGTGTATTCGTCCGGTGAAATGACGTCGAGCAAATTTGGCTCGTCCTTATTCTGGCCGAGGTTCACCCTGCGGATGGCGACCGTAATCATCTGTGCACCGCTTGTTTGCAAAGCGGCGAGATTTTCTTCGAAAGATTGGTATTTGCCACTACCGATAATCAGGCGAGATTGATAATCGACTCCGGCGATGCTGAGAGCTTGGTCTTGCTTGGTATTCATAGGAAGAAATTTCTGTTCAGTTCGTAACGGGCTATATGCAGGCCTGATTGTATTACGCGAGCCGCGGCCCCGTTAGTTTTAGCCGCCACCAATAGCACGAACGATTTCGACGGCATCCTTGTCATGCAGTTTATATTCGTGATGCTGGCTCTTGGGGATGATCTCACCGTTCACTTCCACGGCAAAGCGTCCCTCCGTGATGGCGAGTTGTTGCAATAACTCACTCAGGGTATCGCCACCCTCAAGCCGATGCAGATTGCCATTTACCTTCAAGTCCATGAAAGCGCTACCGGGTCAGGCTGCCGCTTAGGCCGAGCCATGCCAGACAACCCCAGCCAACAAGAAATGCCACGCCGCCCAGCGGGGTGATTGCACCCAACCAGCGAATGCCCGTCACGCTGAGTACGTAGAGGCTTCCGGAAAAGAGCAAAATGCCAGCAACAAACGACCAGCCCGCGATGTTCAACAAGCGGGCAGGTTCCAGTTGCGCAGCCAGAATGGCAACGCCGAACAGCGCCAGCGAGTGGTAGAAGTGGTACTGCACACCGGTTTGATAAGTGCGCATGCTCTCTGGAGTCAAAACCGATTCCAGACCATGAGCGCCGAAGGCGCCAATAGCGACGGCCAGAAAGCCACTACAGGCTGCCAGAGTTAGAAACAGTTGAGTCATAGCGCGTGCATTTTGGATGTAAGCCGACATTGAATGCAAGCCGGATTCGGTTGCTGGCCATTGGTGAGGTCATGGTGGCCGGAAGGAGGGTACAAAAAAGCCGCGACGCGCGCGGCTTTAAATTCGATCTATTTCGCTAATGCGAAGTCTCAAGGGGCGATCAGGCTTCCATCCTTGCCTTGATCTTATTCATGGCATTTTTTTCAAGCTGTCGAATACGTTCAGCGGATACGCCATATTTGTCCGCCAAATCATGCAGGGTCGATTTTTCATCGCTCAACCAACGGGCTCGCAGGATATCCTGGCTGCGCTCATCGAGCTCACCAAGCGCCAGATGCAGGCTGTTGTTGGTGACTTCCTCCCACTCGGCATCTTCAAGATTGATTGCCACGTCGGAGCTCTGGTCTTCCAGATAATAAGCCGGCGCCCGATAGACACTATCGTCATCACTATCAGGCTCGGCGTCGAAAGAGGTGTCGTAGGCACTCATGCGACCTTCCATCTGGCGAACCACTTTCGGATCCACGCCCAGGTCTTGAGCGACTGCTGCCGCTTCCTCATTGTTTAACCAGCCCAGCTTCTTCTTGGAGCTGCGCAGATTGAAGAATAACTTACGCTGCGCCTTGGTGGTCGCAACTTTCACGATGCGCCAGTTACGCAGGATGTACTCATGCATTTCTGCCTTGATCCAATGCACGGCAAAGGACACCAGGCGCACACCCACTTCGGGATTGAAACGCTTGACTGCTTTCATGAGGCCAACGTTACCTTCCTGGATCAGGTCGGCAAGAGGCAGGCCGTAACCGTTATAGGTCTTGGCCATGTGTACAACAAATCGCAGGTGAGCCATAACCAATTGGCGCGCAGCTTCCACGTTGTCTTCGTAGTAGTACTGCTGGGCCAACTCAAGCTCCTGCTCAGGCGTTAACACCGCGATGCTGTTCACGGAAGCCATATAAGCAGTCAAATCGCGACCCGGGGAGGCCGGATCGATAACTTGTAAACCCTTACCTGTATTCATTTGTCAGTTAATCTCTTCAAATTAGCAAAACGGATGTTATTGCTGATTATTAGACCCAATTTTAGCAAAAAAAGTTCTTTTGCACACGCTGTGGATAATCTCGCCAGGCCAGTGTTCACCGTTAGTGCAGCGATCCTGAATACGGCTGCCTTGACCTGTCTGGATCAGATCATTATCTCACGCTTTGCGGGCAGAGAAATTGATACGACCGACATATGTAAGTGAGGGCAATATTCGGCATTTCAAGGTTGGAAGCGTAAATTTGCAAGTTATCAGGAGTGCTGCGAAGCAGGGATAAAATCCTCATATTTACGCGATCTAGGGGTCAATTGCGGCGATATTTCGATAACTTGTAATAAATGCTGAAATCCACCCGGTCCCGGCGCCCAATGCCACTAGCCCACTGGCGGTGAAAAAGGACAAATTGGTTAATTGAAAGCCGTTGTTATAGAGCTCAGCCAGTTGTCGACTGCTCTCGCCCAGCAGAAACCCCAGCACGAGCAGCAACAAGCAGGCAACAATCCCGCCAGCGCCCCCGAGCAGCAACCCTGTGTAAAGGAACGGTCGTGCAATGTACGCATCGGTAGCGCCCACTAACTTGTGAACCTTGATTTCCTGGCGCCGGTTCTCTATTGCCAATCTGATGGTATTGCCGATGATGGCAAACAGGCCAAGCACCACGAACAGCAATAGAGCCCGCCCCAGAACACTGACAACAGCAGTGATGGCTTGCAGCCGTGCAATCCAGGTTCGGTCCAATTCGACCATGGCCACCTCCGGCAGTTCCTCCAGTTCTGACCGCAGTGCGTCGAGAGTAGCGAGATCCGAGGAGTTGGGAGTCAATAAAAGCGTTGCCGGGAGGGGATTCTCGGCGAGGGATTGGAGTACATTCGCCAGCCCGGCATTGGTGGAGAACTCCTCAAGGGCCTGAGAGCTGGAAATGAGCTCCACTGATAGCAATCTTTCCCAAGTTTGTAAGCGGTTGCTTACATCTTCGGCTTCACTATCTGAGAGCTGTGACTCCAGATATACGCTAATGCGGGCACTGCGATCCAGCTCGGCGATACCGCTTCCCAGGTTTTGTTGGAACAGCAGGAGCAATGCTGGAAGTAAGAGTGCGATGGCAATAACCGCTATCGTGACGGCGGAAGCCATTGGGGTTCTTATCAATCGCTGCAGACTACTGTGGGCAACGGTCCGGTGTTGCCATAGTAAATGGCTTAGCACCGAAGGCTGCGGCTTTTTTGAGCTGGGCTGGGACTGGCGGCGGCGAGTCATGACTGACTGTCTCCAATCAATCTGCCGTCGGCAAGCGTGAGTATGCGGTGGTTCAACTGCTTAACCAACGAAAGGTCATGGCTGGCTAATACCAGGCTGACACCGACGCTTTTGAATTGCTCAAAAACCTTCATCACATCGGCGGATAGCTCCGGATCCAGGTTTCCGGTGGGCTCGTCTGCAAGGATAATCCTGGGCCGGTTGACTACGGCTCTGGCGATGCCCACCCGTTGCTGCTCCCCACCCGACAGCCGTTCAGGAAACAGTTTCTCCTTACTCAACAAGCCAACTTTGTCGAGAGCGGCGCGAACCCGGCGACGGGTGTCCTGCGGACTGAATCCTGCAATTTCCAGAGGCAGGGCCACATTGTCCGCGACACTGCGATCGAACAGCAATTGATGGTCCTGGAACACGGCCCCAATACTGCGGCGGTGGAAGGGAATCTTTTTTCTGGGCAATCGATTGAGGTTGCTGCCATTGACCAGCACCTGCCCGGCACTGCTCTTTTCCATAGCCAGTATCAATTTAAGCAGGGTACTTTTGCCGGCGCCTGAGTGTCCGGTGACGAAAACCATCTCGCCCTTGGCGACTTCGAAACTGACCTGGCTTAGTGCAGCCTGTCCGCCTGCATAGTGTTTGCTGACATTGTCAAACTTGATCATCTGACTCAGGCCAGGAAGAGGAGAGTTGAATGAACGAAGGCTTCATTCAGCAGTGTCATTGGCAAACAAGGCATCCACAAATTGTTGGGCATCGAATGGCCGTAGATCATCGACCTGTTCGCCAACGCCAATGAAGCGAATGGGCAGGGCGAACTTCTTCGCCAGGGCGAAAACGACACCACCCTTCGCCGTACCATCCAGCTTGGTTAATGAAATGCCCGTGACTTGTGAAGCCGCTTGAAAACTTTCTGCCTGGCTGAGCGCATTTTGTCCGGTCGTGGCATCCAGAACCAACATGACTTCGTGAGGCAATTCGACATCCTGCTTCTTAAGTACGCGCACAATTTTTTCGAGCTCGTTCATTAAATTATCTTTGGTGTGCAGCCGGCCCGCTGAATCCGCTATCAGAACGTCGGCGTTCCGCGCTTTCGCTGCCTGCAATGCATCAAAAATAACGGAAGCGCTGTCTGCACCAGTATGCTGGGCAATAACAGGCACATTGTTTCTTTCACCCCAGACTTTTAGCTGTTCGACTGCCGCGGCCCTAAAAGTGTCACCGGCTGCCAACATTACTGACAGGCCTTCGCTCTGGAAACGCTTGCTGAGCTTTCCTATGGTAGTGGTCTTGCCAACACCATTGACTCCAACAATGAGAATGACATAGGGCCGCTTTTCGCGATCGATCATCAGTGGTTGCGTGCAGGGCGACAGTATGTCCTGTAATTCAGACTTCAACGCCTCCATGAAGGCATCACCGTTGGCCAGTTGTTTGCGATCCAGTTTCTGGCGCAGGTTTTCCACGATCTGATCAGTGGCTTCGAGGCCAACGTCCGCTGACAGGAGCTGCGTTTCGATATCTTCCAGCACATTACTGTCAATGGCCTTTTCGCCAAGCACGAGGGACTGAAGCCCCTCGGTAAACCGGCCTCGGGTGCGACTGAGGCCATTCCTTAACCGGCCGAAGAATCCGCCCTCGGAACCCCCACTCCCGGCAACCTCGGTAGCTTCACTGGTGGATTGGCCAGAAGCACCTTCTTTGGGGGACTTTTCCTCGTTAGCGTGCTTTTTATCTTTACCGAATCCAAACATGAGCAGTTATTGCGTAAGTCTTTGAAAATTACCGTGACAGGCAGGGTGCCCATCGGGGAGCGCTATGCTATCACTACCCATGGCGGGCTTGTACTGCATTGCTTATTATCTGCACCCACCATGAGTAAGACTGACAAATCCAGAAGCCAATCCAGAAATAAAGTCAGGGTGATTGCGGGAAAGTACCGCAGTCGGCAGATCAGCTTTGCCGACCGCCCGGGGCTGCGGCCTACGGGTGATCGAATCAGGGAGACATTGTTCAACTGGTTACAATTGGACATCGCCGGTGCGCGTTGTCTGGACCTGTTTGCGGGGAGCGGTATCCTTGGCATCGAGTCACTTTCCAGGGATGCGAGTTGGGTGGATTTTGTCGATGCTGATCGAAGAGTGTGCCAGGACATCAAAGCAAACCTTGAACTTCTGCAAGTCACCAACGCGTCGGTTCAATGTGTTGATGCCCTGGAATGGCTGGCCAGGCTTGATGCCAAGAGAAAATACGATGTCCTGTTTCTGGATCCTCCTTTTGATAGCGGTGTGCTCGACGAAGTTTTGAATACTGCGAATTGGAAACATTGCCTGAACAGCGGCTGCAAAATGTACGTGGAATGTGACTATCGTGCAGAAGAGAAGGTTAGGAGTAGCCAGTCAATGTCTAGCTGGATTCAACTAAAACATAAACGGGCTGGCGATGTCAGCTATTCGCTTTATCAATACAAACCATAAAATGCGATCTGACCCCTTAGTTGAAAAAGATGATTTTGATTTCCGGCCTGCGTGGTGGCTACGAAACGGCCATTCGCAGACGTTATGGCGGAAAGTTGCAGGGTCGCAGCAGGTAAGACATCGACGGCAAAGAATTGAGCTGAGCGACGGGGATTTCATTGACCTTGACTGGTGTGATGAAATTGAAGTCGAAAACTCAGAAAGTATTATTCTCATTGTGCACGGCTTATGTGGCTGCTCAGAATCTTCCTATGTGTTAGCACTGCAGAAACTATTGGCCGCCAATGGAGTCGCAAGTGTTGCAATGAACTTGCGCGGTTGTAGTGGTGAAATGAATCGCAAGGCACGAACCTATCATTCCGGCGTGTCCGACGATCTGGACGCTATAATCACCGAGCTCCACAAGCACCACCCAGACAAGAATCTCATCGTTGTTGCCTACTCTCTTGGGGCCAATGTGCTCCTTAAGTGGCTCGGGGAAGTGGGAAATCAATCCAGCGTGTCAAAGGCGGTAGCAGTTTCTACGCCTTTTACCCTGCACCTGTGTTCACAAGCAATGCTTTCCGGATTTTCCAGGATCTATGGACGCTACTTTACCAAACGCCTGCTTCGAGACCTGAAAAACAAAATTGCATACTTTAAAAACCAGGATGACGGCGAACAATTGGAACCCTTGCTAGCCCTGGGGGACATCACCACGATCAGTTCTATCTGGGAGTTTGATGAGCGTGTAACCGCACCCCTACACGGGTTTTCAGGAGCAGAAGATTACTATAGCCAATGCAGTTCAATCGGTTTCCTGCCCGCTATCGAGACAAAGACACTGTTGATTCAAAGTAGCGACGACCCGATGATCCCAACCCCGGCATTGCCGGGTGCCGAGTACCTCGCTCCAGCCATAGAATACGAATTACTCGACAAGGGCGGTCATGTTGGATTCGTTAATGCTGAGTCCAATCCGTGGCTGGAGCACCGCTTATTACGCTACATCCTGTCTGATTGAGCCCCTTGGGGCAATTCGCTAGAATGCGACCATTACACAGGGCAAGCCATGAAAACAGCAGTCTATCCAGGGACGTTCAATCCCATTACCAACGGCCACACGGATCTCGTCGAAAGAGCTTCCAGACTATTCGACAGAGTTATCGTTGCGGTGGGCTCCAATAAACAGAAAGACACGAGCGTGGCTGTAGAGCAACGCGTCGAGTTAGCCAAAACTGTTCTGGCTCATATCGACAATGTGGAAGTCAGGTCGTTTGATACCCTGCTGACGGAATTTGTAAAGTCCACAGGCGCCAATATTATCCTGCGGGGATTGCGCACGGTCGCTGACTTCGAATACGAGTTTCAACTGGTAGGAATGAATCGCGTGTTGGAACCGGAAATAGAAACCGTATTTCTGGCACCTGCAGAGCACCTCTCTTATATCTCTTCTACTCTGGTCAGGGAAATTGCGTCGTATGGCGGCGACATTTCCAAGTTTGTACACCCGGCAGTAGAGGCAGCCATGATTGAGGAAATGCAGTCCTGATTTATTTCTGACAATTAATGCAGTAGACGGTGCTGCGCTGACCTAATCGAATCTCTTTCAATTCGGCACCGCATTGACGGCAGCTTTCGCCGCCTCGACCATAGACCTGCAACGATTGTTTGAAATAGCCGGGGTCGCCATCGCTGTTTGTGAAGTCCCGCAGGGTAGTGCCCCCAACCTGAATTGCGCGAGACAGCACTGTCTTTATCGCCTTCACAAGAATTTCATAACGTTGCCGCGAGATATTCTTCGCCTTGCGGCGGGGACTTATGCCTGCCATGAACAAGGCTTCATTGGCATAAATATTACCCACTCCCACTACGACGTGGCTGTCCATGATGAAGGTTTTGACGGACGCCGAGCGTCCGCGACTGCATTGCCACAGGTAGTCGCCATCAAACTCATCATCCAGGGGTTCCGGCCCCAGCGACAACAACAGGGGATGCTGTTGTGGGTCACCTGTCTGCCAGAGCCAACAGCCGAAGCGGCGGGGGTCGGTGTAGCGAAGTATTCTGTTGTTGTCCATTAGCATGTCAACATGATCATGCTTCGCAGGCGGGACTTCACTATCCAATACACGCAAGCTACCAGACATGCCGAGGTGAATAAGCAGCGTACCTGGTGCTGATTTCAGCAACAAATACTTGCCGCGGCGCTGCACATCGATAATTTTTCTTCCGGGAAGAACTGCTGACAGGGTATCGGGTACAGGCCAGCGCAACTGGGCTTGTCTCACCACCAGTTTTTTGACTTTTCGGCCTTTGATGTGAGGCTCTATGCCGCGGCGGGTGGTTTCGACTTCTGGTAATTCCGGCACTGTTTCGATACCTGTCCAAATCCTGGCTGACGAGGAGTAACAAAGAAGATAGTGCTTTATAATCTTTCCACCTGATTTAGTGAAGTGGTGAGAACTTGCAAGACAACTTAACAATTCTGGGAATTGATGCTGGAGGCACCTTCACCGATTTTGTGTGTCTCGAATTTTTTCCTCAACCCGGACTGTCAATTCACAAGACCCTGTCCACCCCTGATGCGCCTGAGCGTGCGATTCTCGATGGAATTGAGCAGATGGGCTTGCGGGAAAAACTAAAACGGGGCGGGTTGCACATTATTCATGGCAGCACAGTAGCAACAAACGCTGCGCTGGAAGGAAACAACGCCAGAACCGCATTCATAACCAACTACGGCTTTGGCGACATGCTAATGCTGGCACGACAGACGCGGCCTAAGCTTTACGCGCTGGAATTTCCGCCACAGGAACCGCCCGTAGCAGCAGACCTCTGCCTGGAAACAGGCGGACGCCTGGCTGCTGATGGCAGTTTGTTGGAGCCACTTACAGACGAGGAGTTGGGCCAACTCATAGAGCGCTTGCGCAAGCTCCAGCCGGAAGCTGTTGCGATCAACCTGTTATTTTCCTTTCTCGATAGTCGTTTTGAAGAAGCGATCGAAAATGCGATAGCAGCGGCCGGGCTACCGCTTTTGGTGAGCCGTTCATCAGAAGTTCTCCCGGTTTATAAGGAGTACGAGCGCGGAATCGCTACCTGGCTGAATGCGTCATTGGGCCCTGTCATCAAGGGCTACCTGTCCAGATTGCAGGAAGGCCTCGCTGACTGTTCGCTACAAATCATGCAATCCAGTGGCGAAACCATCGCCGCCAGCAAAGCGGCAAAATCGGCGGTGCATCTTTTGTTGTCTGGGCCAGCCGGCGGCCTCACCGCGATGCAATATCTGGGTGAGCAACTATCCACACCAAAAATTATCAGTTTCGATATGGGCGGCACTTCCACCGACGTTGCCTTGCTAAATGGTGAGATCGCTACCACCACAGAAGGCAGGATAGGCCCCTTCCCGATCAGTGTGCCGATGGTCGATATGCACACCATTGGTGCGGGAGGCGGATCAATAGCCTATGTGGATAGTGGTGGCATGTTGCAAGTGGGGCCCCGCTCAGCCGGAGCACAGCCCGGGCCTGCTTGTTATGGTCAGGGCGGTATAGAACCAACAGTGACGGATGCCAATCTGGTGCTCGGTCGACTTGTGGCGGACGTGTCACTGGCGGGTGATCTGAGACTGGATCCGCAACTCGCAAGAAAGGCAGTTGCCACTATCGCGGAACAGATCGGCTTGTCAGTGGAAGAAACGGCGCTGGGAATTGTGTCCGTGGCCAACGAACACATGGCCAGGGCAACCAGGGAAATCTCGGTTAATCGTGGACACGATCCCGCTGATTTTGTGCTCGCCAGTTTTGGTGGTGCCGGTGGTTTGCATGTCTGTGCACTGGCGGAGGCGATGCAGATGCAGCGGGCAATTGTCCCGGCCCGGGGTGGTGTTCTGTCGGCCATGGGTATGTTGGTGGCGCCCAGGGGCAGGCAATTTACCCGTACTGTTACCACGGAAGCAGAGCCAGCAGTCGCTGCCTCGCTCGACAGTGAATTCAGCATGTTGTCAGATCAGGGTAGAACTGAACTTCTTGCGGAAGGCCTGGCAGAGGAAAGCCTGCACTATCAATACAGCGCGGACCTGCGTTTTAGAGGACAGTCCTATACATTGAACATTCCCTGGGAGAACGTGGCACAGGCGAAAGCTGCTTTTCAGGCGCTTCATCGACAGCGTTATGGCTACGATATGGAGGTCGCCATTGAGGTGGTCAATCTGCGCGTCACGGTGACGGCTGGGGAAGTGCGCTTTCAACTCCCAGCGCTGGAGCAAGCAAATACTTGCAATAAACCTCGATACACCGAGGTCTATGGTCAGGCTGACCCTGCACAACTGATTGCCAGGGATGAATTGGATCAGGATAGCCGCTTACAAGGGCCAGCAGTGATTTATGAATACGCGGCAACTACCTATGTGGCGCCTGGGTGGCAGGGACAGGTAGACTCATTGGGGAACCTGATTCTTACCCGTATAGACCGATAGTGCCCTGCGAAAACTGAATTGGAAGTGAGTTCGTAAGCACGGAGTAGTGGGAAGGCGATTGTTGAGCATGAGCCAGAGTAGAGAGAAGCGATTTCATGTATGGCTGTTGATGGCTGGTACGCTGTCGCTTGCCACGTTTTCAGCATTCGCTGCGGAAGAAGCGCTGCAACCGGTCGCAGATGAAGCGGTGGATGAGCAAGTCGCCGATTCGGAGACAGTGGCTGATAGTAATCGCGCGCTGGTGGTCTTCGTCGACAAACCCGTACCCATGGTGGAAGGGGAAGAGCCTTATTTCCCGCCAGTAGAGGCAATTGTCATACCGCAGAACGAGGTGGAGGGTACCTCGCAATTGCAATCGATCAATCAATTCAACCTCGCCATACAGCAACAGGAAAATGAAGGCGGCGCCTGGAATAGTGCCCTGGTTGAGACACTCAACGGCCTGGGTAATTTGCAGCAACAACTGCAGAACCACAGTGAAGCCTTGAGTACATTTGATCGGGCTATACATATTTCCCGTATCAATAATGGCCTGCATACCGCTGATCAATTACCCATGGTGGGTGAGATCATTGAAAGCCAATTGGCATTAGGAAACTGGGAGCAGGCAGACCTCTACCACGGATACCGCTTTTATGTGCAGCAAAAAGCTTACGGATCGTCAGATCCGCGCATCATTCCGGTATTAACGGATTTGGGTAAGTGGAATATGCGTGCATTCAGTATTGGCTATGGCGATGCTTTGGGTTTACGACTTAGCACTGCACAAATTGCCTTCAATGCCGCATACCGTTTGCTCAGTACTCACTTCGAGCCAACAGATGAACGCGTCATTCCTTTCCTCCACAATATTGCCAGCTCCGCTTTTCAGGCGGCCATCCATCCCGGGTTGATAAACGATATCGATCGACCGGAATATCTGATGGAGCAGGATGACTTTCGCAGAATGCTGGAAGAAGAAGGCAGTTCAGTACCGCGAGGCTTCGACCCGGGAGAGGAAGCGCTTTTGGAGATAGTGGCATTCCATCAAGAGGGTGGAAGCCCACCGCGCATCCTGGCACAGGCAATGGCGGATCTTGCAGACTGGTATCTGATTTTTGGCCGTCGCCGCGATGCTGAGGCGCTCTACCTTGAAACCTGGAATTTTCTGGGTGAGCAGGAAAATGCCAGTGAGCTGCAGGCGGCGCTTTTTGCAACAGCAATTCCAATTCCCACTTTTGACAGGACGCCGAGACTTGTCAACTACCGCGGTTCAGAACGGCCAGACCGAGGCCAGTTGAGTGCAGGCTACGGTGATTTCATTTTCGAAGTATCGCGCACGGGTGAGGCGAGGCGGGTAGAGATAGTGAATGAAGAGTCTGTCGAAAATTCCGGTCAACTACAGAGAGTCGCGCGCGAACTGCGCCGCAACTATTTTCGACCGGTGTTGCAGGAAGGGGTGCCAGTCACCACCGAAAACAACCGGGTCAGAATCCGGTTTTGGTACTAATTTCGAGCGGTTACCTGTAGCATCAAAAAAGGCAAGTATCTATTGTTAAGCAAGGATTAAGGGGGTTTTGGGATACTGTAAGCAAGAAACTTTCGTAGTTTGAACTCAACCGCCGTACACGCGCAAACAGGCGGCTAACGATCGCCAACTTCGGCGAAAATCTGAAAAATGCATAGGTTAGTGAATAATCTACGGCTGCTACGAAGTTGCGCTGTAGTTGGCTTTGCAAGCCAAATGTAAACCCGAATTATCCGTGAGAACTGAAACCATGAAATTTTCCAATCTGGCATTAGGGGTCGGTATCGCACTGACATTGGCGGCATGCTCGTCCAGTCAGAGCTCCAGTTCGTCTGCCAGCATTCCCATGCCTTCGTCTTCATCCTCCAGTTCCAGCTCCAGCAGTGCGCCGAGCATTCCTTCGCCGACTTCGAGCCAGACTCAGAGCCAGAGCCAGAATCAAAGTCAGAGCCAAAGCCAGAACAGCTCCTCATCCCAGAGCCAGCAGCAATCTTCGGTGAACTCACCTAATCGCTCCAGCAGTACCCCAAGCAACAGCTCACCGAGCTCGGCCAACCAGTCGGCCTCCAGTTCTTCTACTTCCAGTGGGCAGGCGGGTCAGAGCGGGCTGCCTACCGCCTCTTTTCCGGCCAATAGTCAGGGACAGAGCGGACAAAACCAGACGGATAGTGCGGCAAATTCACAAGCCGACAGCCAGAATAGTGCTTCCAGCTCCGGCGCTGGCCAGCAGCAAAGCAGTCAGGGCGGTGTTCAGCAGTCGGGCCAGGCGGCCGGTACGCAATCGCGATTTCCCGGTGAGCAGGAAAATGGCGCGAGTGGGAGAGATGGCTCAACTGGCGACCTGAATAATAGCCAAAGTGGGAATCAGGGCTCTACTTCCGGCGGCTTACAGCCCTCAGGTGGAGATTACAGTCTGGATACCTTGCCAAGTGGTGTGCTTGGTGGGTCTGGAGACCAGCAAGTTGCTGGTTCGACAGGCACCAGCGGACAACAGGGTGGGCAAAATGCTGGACAGCCCGGTGGACAAGCGGCGGCAACAACGGCTGCAGAAAGGGCCGCCATTCTCGATGAGCGCCTGCGTCGGGGTTATGAAACTTTCGACGGCTTCATTCTGGGAGAGCGCGAGCGCGCCCAGGCAGAATCCAATGCCGCGGGCAGCGTGGCCATCGGCGGTGAAGCCGGTGGTGGTGCTGGCGGCGGCGGCCAAAATCAACCTCAAACGATAGAACAGGCCACAGCCGGCGGATCATCCGGCGTGTTGGCGGGAGGCCCTCCTGTCTCTTCCTCGAGGCAGGAAGATGTACAGACCTTCCCGCCGCCGGAAGACATACCCAGTGGTCGTGATGACGACGTGGTAGCAAGACAATTACGCGAAGCTGCCATGCGTGAACCGGATCCCGAGCTGCGAGAAGCGCTGTGGGATGAATACAGAAATTACACAGGTATTGGTGAAGAGCAATGATGTTGCCAAACAAACAGCTACTCGGAATCGTGTTGATTGCGCTGTTTCTGAATGCATGCGCCACTCACACAGTTAAATCCACAACCTACACGCCAGTTATCCAGGACAGCCAGAACGTTCCCGAAGAACTGCTGCTGGACGTGGGCGTTAATATCTTCGATCCAGGTCTCGACGAAATACTGGACGACGAAGAAGAAACTACCAATGGCCAGATACGCGTAGCCGAATCCCGCTATGCTCCTTACTTGCTGGCGGAAACACTACAGCGCTCAGCCAACTGGGGAATCGTGCGGGTAATGCCCAACGATGCCAGCCCCATGGACGTATTGGTTAACGGCACTATCCTGCAATCCAATGGCGAAGCCATGACTATTCGCGTGCAGGTTCAGGACTCGAAAGGTCGGGAGTGGTATACCCGCGAATACAATGAAGTCATTAGCAAGTTCAGCTATGACCCGCAGCAAAGACAGCAGAATGATCCCTTCCAGGTAATCTATAACAAGATCGCCAACGATTTGCTGGCCTATCGCCAGGGAGAACTCAACAGTCAGGAAATCCACGAGATTCGCACCGTCTCCGAAATGTTGTTCGCACAACGCTTCGCTGAAGATGCCTTCGCCAGCTATCTCAGTCAGGATCGCAACGGTAATTATCAGCTCGCTGCCCTACCGGCGGACAATGATCCGCTGATGAATCGAATTCGTAATATTCGCGAAAGAGACTTCATGTTTATCGACACGGTGCAGGATTACTACGCGACCTACGTAAGACAAATGCGTTTGCCTTACGACTCATGGCGCGAACAAAGCTATGTTGAGACTATCGAACTCAGGGAATTGCGAGACTCTGCACGGCGACGCTTTATCGCGGGTACGGCGGCAGTGATCGGTGGTTTGGCAGCCGCCACACAGGGTGGCACTTATGGTGCCCAGGCCAGTGGTGCGGTGGGCGTTGGTGCCGGTGCCTACCTGATCAAGAGCGGATTCGATAAACAAGCGGAAGCGGGTATGCATGAGGATGCGCTGCAGGAGCTTGGGCAATCCCTGGAAAACGCCGTGGCACCGCGAGTCATTAATCTTGATGACCGTACCATCACTCTGTCCGGTACAGTGGAAGAGCAGTATGCCCAATGGCGGGAAATTCTGGCTGATCTCTACGCTACCGAAGTTGGCCAACAGTAAGCTTGTGTGAGTGCCGGAGCCAAGTACCGGCGCGCTAAAGATGTCAGATTCAGATAGAGAACTCGAACCCACAAAACCGGCTAATCCTTCTGCAGCAGATGCTGTGGATGACAGCGTCTACGCAGCCCAGGTAAAACCGCCGGCAAGTAACAAACCGTCAGCCCTGATGTGGTTTGGTATGGGCGCGCTCGTCATTGTTGCGCTGCTGGTTGTCTTTGTTCTTCCTTCTCTGGTAACCGAGTATGAGTTACCACTGGAGCGTCGCGTTGATGTTGCCAGTGTGCAAACCTCTCCCAGCCAGGCTGAACCTGAGTCCACAATATCGCCTTTCGAAGAAGCGCAACGATCCTTACAGCGCAAGGAAGCACAGGATGTGCTGGCTGAGTTGCTGGAAATTCAGGGCGAACTGGATGAACTCGAGGTAGAAGAGTGGGCTGAAGAGGCGTTCAATGCAGCGCTCGCCGTCGCGGCAACCGGAGATGACTACTATCGTTCACAGGATTTCCTGCTGGCGAGTGAGTATTACAGCAACGGGCGCGATCAACTTGCCGCGCTGAGAGAAACCGTTCCCACCGTGCATCAGCGATTACTGATTGAGGGGCAGAATGCGCTCGATGCAGCTAACGCAGAAGTTTCACAGGATCGTTACTCACTGGCACTGGTACTCGATCCAGAGAGCGAGCCTGCACAGATCGGCCTCGAACGCGCACAGGCGCTGGAAGAAGTGACAGCCCTGTTTCAGCAGGCAGAAGAACTGCGTGAAGATGGCGAACTGAATGAGGCGCGACGGCTCTACACACGCATCGTCGAACTGGATAGCTATAACGAGCGCGCCCCGGCGCTGATTGCCGAGGTAGATGCGCAGCTAATCGACATCGAATTTAACCAGATCATGTCCGAGGGCTACTCCCTACTGGAGTCCAGTGATCCACAGGCAGCTATAGCCGCATTCCAAAGAGCCGCGAATCTGGGAATCCGCCAGGAAGAAGCCCAGGCAGCTATTGTGCAAACTGAAACAGCAGTGGCGAATACCGAGATCAATAGCTTGCGATCAACGATTACGGATGCCGAAAACAATGAGCGCTGGCAAGAGGCCGCCGATGCCTACACTGCCGTACTGAATATCGACCCGAATCTAACATTTGCTATTCAGGGGCAGGATTATGCCAGCAAGCGAGCACAGCTAAACAATTTGCTTGAACAGGCAATCAATAACCCGGAGCGCCTGTCAGAAGACGCTGTTTACCAACAAACCCTGGACGTTTATTTTACCGGGCGGGGTATCGACAATGCAGGCCCCAGGCTAGTTGCTCAGCTTGATGAGCTGGAAGTCTTGCTGGAAAACTCCCAGGTCCCGATAACCGTACAACTGGTTTCGGATGCCATCACCGATGTTACGCTGCTGCGCATTGGAAATCTTGGCACATTCGAGCAGACAAGCGTAGACCTCAAACCGGGTCGCTATGTCGCTGTCGGCAGGCGGCCGGGCTTTCGGGATGTGCGAGAAGAATTTACCGTGGGTTTCGGGCAGACACCCGACGCGGTTGACGTGCGTTGCAGTGAGCGGGTGATCACCACCTCAAGGCGCTAGCAGTATGAACGACACCGATAAACATACTGCAGAAAATGGGGCACTTGACCCTATAGTTCCTATTGACTTCACTCCCAATGAGGTCAAGAAAAGTAATTTCAGTTACCAGTTTCGATGGTTTCACCTCATCGTTGCTGCGTTCCTTATTTTTTCCTCAGCCGCAGGATGGTTCGTGCTAACGGCCAAATCCGTGTCTGTTGAGGTGGACCCCATTACCGCTGAAATAGAAATCACAGGTGGCTGGAATGTCAGGTTGGGCCAGCGTTACCTGATTCGCGCCGGATCCTATCCGATCCGCTTGAGAAATCCGGGGTATCACGACACTGAGACTCGCCTGATAGTTGGCTCCGAGCAGTCACAGACACACCCTTTTGTTATGCGCAAACTGCCGGGCATAGTGAGTATTGCAGCCAGCAATGTTGAAGGAGCGCGGGTACAGATTGATGGCGTCGATGTGGGTACGACTCCATTGACTGATGTGCCAGTGGAGCCCGGTGAGCACCAACTATCACTCAGTCTCGATCGGTATCTGGAACATAATGAAACCATCACTATTGAAGGCCGGGAAGTAAAGCAGAACTTTGAAGCGAGGCTGGAGCCGGGTTGGGCAACTATCTCTTTCACTACTTCTCCGCCAGGCGCCGAATTACTTGTCGATGGCGCATTGTTGGGAGTTACGCCGATCAATGCGGAAATTTTGCAGGGAAACCGGGATGTCACACTGAAGCTGGCAGGTCACAAGGCCTGGCAGGAAGATTTTGATGTGTTCGCAGGAGAAGATTTCGTAGTACCACAGGTTGAGCTGGAACCGGCCGATGGTCTGGTCTTCATACGCAGTAATCCCAGTTCCGCCAGCGTGACCATTGGCGGTGTTTTTCAGGGACTGACGCCACTGGAAGTTTCCCTGCCGCCTAACCAGAATCACGAACTGACCTTCTTCAAGAATGGTTACCACTCACGCAAGAGCACGGTGCAAACAGAACCAAACGCAGAGCGGGAAGTCAGCATTAATCTTGATCCGGTGTTGGCCAATGTCACTATCATCAGCGAGCCAGCAGACGCGGAGTTGTATGTAAACAACGAGCCCCGCGGGCTGGCGAACCAGACGTTGGAACTCATGGCCGTCAGCCAGCAGATTGAAGTGCGCAAGGACGGTTACGTACCCTACACCACCGAGTTTACTTCACGGCCGGGACTGGATCAGGTAATTCGGGTTTCGCTCAAGTCACTTGAGCAGGCCCGCCTGGAACAGATTGAGCCGGTTATAACCACGGTCGCCGGTCAGAATCTCAAGTTGTTCTATCCCGGCGCTTTTACGATGGGTGCATCGCGCCGCGAAGCAGGGCGTCGTCCCAATGAGAATCTGCGGGACATCAATCTCGAGCGTCCCTTCTATACCAGCTATCTCGAGGTCACTAATGCTGAATTTCGCTTATTCGATGCGGAGCACTCCTCGGGAACCATTCAAGGCGTTACCTTGAACAACGAGGCCCAACCGGTTGTCAGGGTTACCTGGAATCAGGCGGCGCTCTATTGCAACTGGTTAAGTGAGCAGGAAGGCTTACCTTTGTTTTACCAGGTCGAAGGTGACGAGGTGACAGGATTCAATCCCGCGTCCACGGGCTATCGGTTGCCGACCGAAGCCGAATGGGCCTGGTTAGCCAGGACAGATGGTGGCGGTGAAACCTTGAAGTACCCCTGGGGTACTAATCTGATGCCACCGGAGAACGGGGGTAATTTTGCCGATGAAACAGCGCAGGCATACCTGGGTGAAATTCTGTTTGGTTACAACGATGGTTACTTTGCGACTGCACCAGTTGGTACGTTCTCGCCAAACTACCATGAACTTTTCGACATGGCAGGCAATGTTGCGGAGTGGGTGCACGACTTCTACGGATCGGCTGGCAGCATTGGCACCGAAACTGATCCATTGGGGCCGGACATGGGTGAATTTCACGTAATTCGCGGGTCGTCCTGGGCCCATGGCAACGTCACGGAAATGCGTTTGTCATTCCGGGATTTCGGCGTCGAGCCAAGAGACGATGTAGGATTCAGAATTGCGCGTTACTTGGAATAAGTGGAATAGGCGGATTAGGAGTAAGTAAGGTAGAGCGTGTCTATGAAAAACAAATTGCTTTTATTGCTCATCACCATGCTTCTCTCATGGTACAGCCTGGCTCAGGATAGTCAGGACCAGTCCGTTGCGACTGACGAACCCCAGACTACATTGGAAGATCCGGCTGGTGCCGATGCTGCGGAGCAAACGGAGTCCGATGAAATAACAGAGGACGAAGAGGAAGATGCTCCGGGTCGGTTTATCCCCAGTGAACAAATTTCTCAGGATCTGGGGGTTTCCTTCCCCATCGATATTTAAAGCCAATGGCAGAATGAACACAGCGCCGCCTAACAATGACCAGGGAATAAAAGACAGGAATACGTAATGAAGCAAGGCTCGCTTTACGAAACATTTTTTCAGGTGGCAGCGCTTATCTTTGCCATCATCATGGTGCATGCCACCTACGTGACGGTGATTAGGCCGAATGCGGATCTGATTCAGGATCAGCAAAACGAGTTGCAGCAAACCGATGAGAATTTCGTTCCAGAACGATCGGTGTTTATTATCTTGCGGGATTTTGAGCAAGAGACCTGCATTATCCTGATGCTGTGGGCCGTATTCATCATTGGTATTAAGACCAGACATACGCTGCGCGAGCGCAGTCTGTTGGAACGTACTCTGATACAGGTGAATGAGGGGATGAGCATCTTGCCGGAGGATGCCCGTAACTATGCCCGTCCGGTGCAAGCGCTCCCGGAGCGGGAACAGGAATATCTGCTGGCGCGAGCGGTATTGGCTGGCCTCCACAGGTTCCAGAGCACTCGCAACATTCAGGATGTGTCATCCACAGTCAAGGATATCTGTGAAACCGAAGCTGACCGCATGGAAACGGAACTCACTATCGTGCGCTATATCGCCTGGGCGATTCCTTCCATCGGCTTCCTAGGCACGGTACGCGGCATTGGCACGGCATTGGGGCAGGCCTATCAAGCCGTAAGCGGAGACATCGTAGGAGTAACCGTGAGTCTGGGTGTGGCTTTTAACTCGACCTTCGTTGCCCTCGTGGTGAGCATCTTTCTCATGTTCCTGTTGCACCAATTACAGTTACTGCAGGATCGCCTGGTGCTGGATTGCCAGAACTATTGTGATGAGCGAATGATCAGGCACCTGCAAGTGCCGGAATCCAATGGTGACTAGGCAGCAGACTGTATCACCAGACAAAACCATTATATGACCTGACCCTGGACAACGTAGCGAGTTGAATCACCGATGAGCTTGAAAGTAGTCGAGCTGAACGACAGAGCAATCACCGTCTCCGATGATGGCGGCATACTGTTGCAGAGCCCCGGTTTCGCCCTGGTGGAAGGGGACGTTGTGCATGTCGGTGAGTCCGCGCAGCAGCAGGCTCGTCTGTACCCCAACCAGAGCTATAACAAATACTGGCAGGAACTCAATCTCGAACCCATTTCACACGGCAACAACTTCCGTCATTTCGCCGACATCGCCTACGCTCACCTGCTCGACCTGGCAGAGTCCGCGGGCCTGGATGGTGATGTCTTCCTCGCCGTGCCTGGCAATTTCAATCGCCAACAACTCGCGATCCTGCTTGGGCTTTGCCAGCAATGCCCGTTCAAGGTAACTGGCGTTGTCGACAGTGCCGTGGCCGCTGTGAGTCTGTTGGAGCCGCCGCGCACGACGATCTATGCCGATATTCAGTTGCACCAGGTCGTTCTCACGCGGGTGAGCCTCAACGGCGGTTTATTGGAAGCAGGACCAACTATCCAGATACCTGGCGTAGGCAGCCAGAGCTTCATGGAACTGATGATGCGCATGGCAACGGACATGTTTATCCAGCAATGCCGTTTCAACCCGCAACATAACGCCAATTCTGAGCAACAACTCTACAATGCCTTGCCCGATTGGCTCACCGAAGTGGATGATGGCAATCTGATCCTTGAGTTGAAAGCTGGCGATACCTTGCACACGGCAAAGATGCCACGGGACAGCCTGATAGCCAGCCTGTCGGGGCACTTTCAGAAAATTAAAGAGCAGATCACGGCGCTTGCTAATGGCAGCAATGTGCAATTGGTAATCACCCCTGCACTGGCTACGCTGCCGGGATTTCAATCGAGCATCGGATTGCCCTGCATGGTCGCTGACAGACATGCCATTCATGATGCCTGCCTACACCATCGGCGCGAGATCGAATCCGATGCCGGTGCCGGAGCCATGCAATTGGCTAAAAGTCTGCCAGCACCTGACGTTTCAGTAGCAGATAAAACAGAAGTTCAAAAACCTACCCATGCCTTGTTCAAAAATCGGGCGGTTCCGATCCGCAATATTGAAGTCGCAAACCAGCCGGCCTTGAATGGCAATGGCGCTAGCGAGGGTGCCCTGTTGTTCGATATCGAAGGGTTACCGGCGACCCTGGGTAGGTTGACACTCGCCAATGCGCGGATTTATTTCGATAGCGGTGCGCTTGAGTACTCCCTCAATCAGAGCCCAGCGAGCGGTGAAAAGGAATTACAGCTCGGTGACCAGATCAGCTTCAAAGGTTCCAACGACGTGATCACCCTGATTCAGGTTGAGGGAGTTCGTTGACAATGTGCAGTGATTCCAGTGTTCAATAGAAGCCATGTCCAGTAAAACGAAAGCCAATCGCAGGCGGGTGAACCCGCTCAGCCTGTCTTTTCTGGACGTCATGTTCTGCGGCTTCGGTGCGGTCATCCTGATCTTCCTGATTCTGGACCATACCAGCACGGTTTCCGAAGTCGAAGCGAGCCCCGACCTGATGGCGGAAATCAACCTGCTGGAAGAGGAAGTCCGGGAGGGGCAACTGGGGCTGGTGCGTATCCGCAATACGCTCTCGGATGTGGATTTCGAAGTCGTCGAAGCCCAGGGCCTGGCGCGGCAGATCCAGGAACAGATAGACACCTTCCTGCAGGAACTGGCAGCGCTGGAAAATGACAGCACGGCCACCGTAGAAGATATAGAACAGCTCAGGGCCGATATCCAGCAACTGGAAGAGGAACTGCTCCGCCTGCAAGCCTCGGCGCTGGAACAGGAAGGCAACAGCGTCCGCCAATTCATCGGTGACGGCCAGCGCCAGTATCTTTCGGGGATGTTTCTCGGTGGCCAGCGCATCCTGATATTGCTGGATAGTTCAGCCAGCATGCTGGACAGCACCCTGGTGAACATAATTCGCACCCGGAACATGTCCAACGCCAATAAATTAAATGCCGAAAAATGGCAACGTGCTGTCAAAACCGTGGACTGGATCTCCACCCAGTTACCTATAACCAGCCGCTACCAGATCTGGAACTTCAGTGACGAGTTGAGCAGCGCCCTGCCAGGTATGGACGATGTCTGGCTGGAAGTGGCAGACCGTGACCAGTTGAATGATGCAATCCAGTACGTGGAAGAACTTATCCCGGCCAATGGCACGAACCTGGAGCAGGTGTTCGCCGCAGTTCGAAACCTGAACCCGATGCCAGACAATATTTTTCTGATTACCGATGGTCTTCCCACGTTAAATGGCCGTAATACGAGGGACACGCTAATTACCCCGCGAGACCGAATGGAGTTGTTTGAGGATGCGGTGGAAGAGCTTCCCGAGGGAATTCCGGTGAATATAATATTGATGCCACTGGAAGGAGATCCCAGTGCAGCTGCGGCGTACTGGCAATTGGCGCAGTATACGCAGGGCTCTTTCCTGACTCCCTCAAAGGACTGGCCGTGACACACAGAACAGGGCGTTCCACAGAGGGTGAAGCAATTATTGGCTTGAAAACTCGTACCAAACTGCCATTCAGGCCGGTCTACTTAAGGCAGAGGATCAAGTAACCAGAGTGCGTTAAACCATGAGCAGACGACGTAACAGAGAAACCGATTCCTTTACCGTGTCCTTCCTGGACGTGGCGAGCTGTGGTTTCGGGGCCATGATTATTCTGCTCATGATCACCAAGTCCCAGGCGCCTGTTACCATCGAATTTGCAGAAGTGACTCCAGAAGCCTCAATCACTGAGTTGCAGGAGCAACTCTTCGCAATTCGGGGTGAAACAACCATCCTCAATCGCGAACTGAACGCCAAGCACGAACAATTATCCTCACTGACTGAGCGCATCGCCCGCCTGCGCCGCGACCTCAATGACGTGGAAGGGCGCTTTAACGCCAGTAACCAGCTCTCCGATGAAACCACGGATGAAATAGGCCGGCTGGCCATCGCCAGGCAAACTCTGACCGCCGAAATGGAGCGGCTGCTGGCAAATGTACAGGCACCGCAGAATAACGCTATTGGGGGCGTGCCCGTGGATAGCGAGTACATTATTTTCATCATCGATACCTCCGGCAGCATGTACAACACGCCGGGCAACTGGAACAAGATGCTGGGAGTGATCGACAACACCCTGGATGTGTATCCGGAAGTGAAAGGCATACAGGTGATGAACGACATGGGGGACTATATGTTCAACAGTTATCGGGGCGAATGGATCCCGGATACCCCCAGAATGCGGACCCAGATCATCCAGACGCTGCGCACCTGGCAGCCCTACAGTAACAGTAGCCCTGTAGAAGGTGTGACACGGGCCATCAACAGCTTCTATAACCAGGACAGCAAGATCAGTATTTACGTGCTGGGGGATGATTTTCAGCCCGGCGGGTCAATCCAGAATGTGCTACAAACAATCGAAAGGATTAACGTGGAGGATGCCAACGGTGACCGCCTGGTGCGTATCCACGGCATCGGATTTCCGACAATTTTCGCGCAACCCCGTCGCTTTCAGCAGAGTGTTTATCGCTACACCACGCTAATGCGCGAGATGACCTCGAGAAATGGTGGTACATTTGTAGGTCTGAACGATTTTCAGTAGCCTGAACCTGCCAAATAGGTGTATTAATTAACTGGTATAAATGTGGAGATAACTACACGCCGTATGGAAACCAAAACCGTCAATCTGCTCGTTCGAGGCAAACTCATCGGTCTACTGTTTGCAGCGGCCCTGTTGGCCTCCTGCGGGGTCAGCAATGTCACGATTGAGGGCAGCTTTCCAACGCCGAATATCAGCAAGCTTCCGCTCTCGGTAGCCGTCTACTATGACGACGCGCTACGCGAATTTTCCTATCTGGAGTATTCGGAGACAGGACAGGAAGAATTCAATATCGCCAGCGGCCAATCCCATATCCAGTTGTTCAACGCGATCCTGCCGGCCATGTTTGACAGCGTAGTCGTCGTCAATTCCATGGAAGAAGCCGAGGCCATCGGCGTTGATGCCGTGTTCATGCCGCTCATCGAAGAATTTCAATTGGCACTGCCAGAGAAGACCAAGCTGGACGTCTATGAGGTCTGGGTTAAATACAATATGCGACTGGTGACAGCCAATGGCGATTACATCGCCGATTGGGTGCTGACTTCCTACGGCAAGACGCCAACTGAAACATTCAGATCTGTGGAAGCGGGTATCAATGAGGCGGCCGTGGTGGCCCTTCGTGACCTGGCTTCCAGTTTTTCCCTGACCTTCTCGCAGGTACCAGAAGTTAACGACTGGTTAGCGAGCTTGTAGGACTTGGGGGGTACCGACTATGGCACTTTATTCTGTTAAAAGATTGAGCAAGTATCTCTTGCTACTGACCACGCTGCTGTTCGTTGCGTGCACCAGTACAACAGTGGACGAGTTTCGACAGGGTGAAACCGGTATCGAAACCCATGAATCCATTGTCATACTTGGGCGACGACAAGCCAGCGATTATGAAACCCGGTCCGAGTTCGTGGAATGTGTTGGCGATCGCATGGCCCGGGGTGACGGCGCAATCAATGTGGTGCCGGAACAGGAATTCATTGATGCCATGTTTCCCTGGTTCGAGCCACGGACAGCACCTTTACGTACGCGCGACCTTGAGCAATTAATGGCAGAAGACGCCGTTGCCCGCACAATGCGCGACTTTGGCATTCGCTACATTGTATGGCTCGATGGCTATACAGAAACTACGGACCGCCAGGGCTCAATTTCCTGCACCATTGGACCGGGAGGCGGCGGCTGTTTTGGCTTCGGCACCTGGGAAGACGATGCCAACTTCGATGCGCGTGTTTGGGACGTCGGCTCGTTGACCAACGTGGGAACGATTAACACCGACGCAACAGGCCAGTCCTATCTGCCTGCACTGGTTGTGCCCATTCCCCTGATAGCAAGAGTTGAAGCCAATGCTTGTAGTCGGCTCGCGACCCAGCTTAAAGACTTTGTAAATGGTGGCTGATACTGGCCGCCGATTAAAGACAAGTGGCACCATAAATGAACACAGGTACTATCAGCCTGGTTGGTGGATAAATGAATAGCTCCATTCCACAGCACGGAATAATTTTGCGCGTGATTGCGATCGCAATACTGCTCGTAAATCTCGTGTCTTGTGCAGTCAATCCGGCTACAGGCGGTGCCAACCTGGTTCTCATGGGTGAAAGCCGGGAAAAAGAGATTGGTGCCGAAGAGCATGAGAAGGTTCTCGCCAGCCAACCTGTTTATGAGGACGCGGACCTGCAGGCTTATGTGGAATACGTTGGCAATAAGGTCGCCGCGGTAAGCCACCGTCCGGAACTCGAATACACCTTCACGATTATCGACAGCCCCGCCATCAATGCCATGGCGTTGCCCGGTGGCTACGTCTACGTCAATCGCGGGCTGTTAACGTTCATGAACAGCGAAGCACAACTCGCTGCAGTAATCGCTCACGAGATAGGTCACATCACCGCACGCCATGCGGTTCAGCAACAGGCACGTGGCGCGCTAGCCAATGCGGCGGCTACCGTTGGCGGCTTCGTTACTGCGGTTGCTACGGGGAGTGGCTATGCGGGTTCCCAGATTAGCCAGGTCGCTTCTATCTGGGCCCAAACAGGGCTGAGTGGCTTCGGCCGGGAAATGGAGCTGGAAGCGGACAGCCTGGGCGCCGAATATCTGCTGCGTGCAGGCTATGACCCAGCCGCCGTGATTGATGTGGTCACAGTTCTCAAGAACCAGGAAGATTTCAACCGTCTCGTCAACGGTAGCGGCGGCGGTTACCATGGCTTGTTTGCTACCCACCCCAGAAATGATACCCGCCTGCAACAGGCTATTGCCGCAGTGGGTAGTCTGGAAGAAGGCGAGATCACTGAAAGTGACAACACCGCATTCAGACAAGCCATTGATGGGCTGATTGTGGGCGAAAGTGCTGCCGCTCAACAACAAGACGCTCGAAACCGTTACTATCAGACCGCACTCGGCTACACGGTTGTTTTTCCCGAGGATTGGGAAGTAAGTGAAACGCTCACCACAGTAACAGCCAGTGCGGAAGAAGCGGGAAATATCCGTATCGAGGCGCAACGCTTACAGGACAATATAGAGCCACGTGTCTTTATTAGAGACAACCTTGGCATTGAGAATCTTCAGCGATCCGAGGCACTGAACCAGTATCGGTTACTGGGCCATACGGGAACTCACGTCGCTGCCAATGGAAATACCGAGCGCGTTGCTGTTATCTATCTGGGTCCCCGGGCTTTCATTTTCCGAGGCGAAATCACTAATGCCAGCAGCGTTGAAGAGATCGACGATGAACTGCTGGATGCAATCAGGACGTTCCGGGCCATTCAGCGCGGGGAAACCTTGTTGGGATCAGAACTTAAGCTCCGCTACGTTCAGGCTAGTGAATATTTCGATTTCGCAGTCGTTGCCCAGTCCTCGAAGATTGCCAACTATCCGGAACAGACCCTGCGCCTGCTCAATGGCTATTACCCTTCCGGCAATCCCGAAGCCGGTGAGTGGGTTAAACTCGTCGAGTAGGCAGTTCAAGCGAACCTGGCCACAACCACTACCCTATAATGCCCGACACGCATCACAGGAACGTGGGCTCGCGGTTTGTTTTTAGCACTTGCGGGGTTACACTTGGGCCAATCATCCAGAACGTCACCTTGCGGTTTTAGTGGTAGATACAGGTCTGCCATTACTTCTGCACAGCAAGGCCTGATAGAGATCGATGTAAATGTCAGCTATAGAGCAATCAAAATCAGCTACCAAGCAGGTTCCTCCACCCAGAGGCCCTCTGGATTTGCAGACTTTCCTGGACGGTCTCCTGGTTACACAGCGGATTACACAGGCTGACTACGATAATGCAATTGCTAACCGTCATGCGGCTGACCACCGAGGAAAGCATATTCTCCAATACCTCGCCGACCTGGAAATTGCCGACCAGACCAGAGCTGGCCGCAATCTGGATATCGAGACGCTTACCCAGGAACTGAGTCGCCAGAGCGGTCAGGGCTATTTTCGTATCGACCCCCTCAAGATTGATGCGGCCAAGGTGACGAAGGTGATGGACTACAAGTTCTCCCAACGTCATCAGATATTGGCCGTGGCAGAGACGGCGGATGAGATCGTTGTCACCAGTGCCGAGCCCTACGTTGATGTCTGGGAATCAGTCCTGGAACACACTTCGGGGAAACGCCTGAAACGTGTTGTATCCAATCCCCTTGATATCCAGCGCCTCGCCTCTGAGTTTTATAGTGTTTCCCGTTCCATACAAGGCGCTACCCAGGGCTCAACCCAGCTCAAGGGTATTGGCAATCTCGAGCAGATGCTGGAGCTGGGCAAGTTAAAAGACCCGGAAGCCAACGATCAGCATATCGTCAATGTTGTTGACTGGTTATTACAGTATGCCTTCGAGCAGCGAGCCAGTGATATCCATATCGAACCGCGCCGGGAAAAAGGCAATATACGTTTTCGAATAGATGGGGTGCTCTACACCGTTTATGCTTTGCCCATGCAGGCGCTGAGCGCAGTTACCAGCCGCCTTAAGATTCTCGGCCGTATGAATGTTGCCGAGAAGCGAAAGCCACAGGATGGCCGAATCAAGACCAAGAGTCCTTCTGGAAACGAGGTGGAACTCCGACTCTCGACTTTGCCAACGGCATTCGGCGAAAAACTGGTGATGCGAATCTTTGACCCGGAAGTATTGTTAAAGCCATTCGAAGAGCTGGGTCTGATTAACGATGACTTGCAACGCTGGAACAAGATTACCAGTAACAACCATGGCATCGTTATCATCACTGGCCCCACCGGTAGCGGAAAGACGACAACGCTCTATTCAACCCTCAAGACTCTGGCGACCGAAGAGGTCAATGTCTGCACCATAGAAGACCCTATTGAGATGGTTGAGGACAGTTTCAACCAGATGCAGGTACAGGAAAATATAGATCTTGGTTTTGCAGACGGAGTGAAGGCGCTACTCAGGCAGGACCCGGATATCATCATGATCGGCGAGGTACGTGACCTGCCGACCGCAGAAATGGCCATACAAGCCGCGCTCACGGGACACCTGGTCTTTACAACCCTGCACACCAACGACGCACCATCAGCCATTACCCGCTTGCTCGAACTGGGTGTGCCGCCTTACTTGCTGAAGGCCACGGTCATCGGCATCATGGCCCAGCGCCTGGTGCGGGTACTGTGCCCTCATTGCAAGCAACCTACCGAAATAACAGAAGATGCCTGGCAGACCCTAACTAGTCCCTGGAAGGTGAAGATGCCGAAGAAAGCATCTATAGCCGAGGGTTGCCTCGAATGCCGGGAAACAGGATTCCTCGGTCGTGAGGGTATCTACGAGGTGATGCCGTTCACCGAATCGCTTTATCGCTTCGCAGACGATAAATCCGACCTGCCGGCCCTGCGCAAACAAGCTTACAAGGAAGGCATGCTCAGCCTCCGCTTGAGTGGCGCACAAAAGGTGGCATCCGGACTGACCACAGTAAATGAAGTATTACGCGTTACGCCGGATATGCAATCCTGATTGCCTACAGCAACCTCTATCCATCCAGTTTCTAGTATCATGCCCGTAGTCAATCTGCGGGGCGCGGCGCGTTGTGCAGGGACGCGGCATAATGGCTAAATCGGACAGCGGTCAGGGGAGTAACATGGGGCAGTCAGCCCAAGAGAACATACTGGTAGTCGGGCCTTCCTGGGTTGGCGATATGGTCATGGCACAGTCTCTGTTCATCTGTCTCAAGCAACAGAATCCCGATTGTCGTATAGCGGTGATGGCCCCCGACTGGACCTTGCCCTTATTGCATCGTATGCCGGAAGTGGATACCAGTATTCCCGCGGAGTTGGGCCATGGTGAACTCAGGCTGGGCCTGCGCCGGACTATTGGTAAGAGACTGCGTGGAAAATTCGACCGGGCTATCGTGCTACCGAATTCATTCAAGTCGGCGTTGATTCCCTTTCACGCGGGTATTCCCCAGCGAACTGGATGGCGCGGAGAATGGCGCCAGCTCTTGCTCAATGATTGTCGGGTTCTTGATAAAGATGCGTTTCCACTCATGGTGCAGCGCTTCGCCGCGCTGGCCTATCCACCCGCGCAAAACCCGCCGGAGCAGATTCCCTATCCTCAACTGCAAGCACGAGAGGAGAGCCGTGAAGAACTCAGGGAACGTTTCAGGCTCAATGCCAATCAGCCAGTTCTCGCCATCTGTGCCGGTGCGGAATTCGGGGCTGCGAAACAATGGCCCGCCCATCACTACGCAGAACTGGTTAACAGCCTGCTCGACACCGGCTGGCAAGCCTGGTTTTTCGGATCAGTCAACGATCAGCTCATTACAGAATCTATCCTGGCGGATATTGAACCGAAACACCTCGATCGATGCCACAATCTGACAGGCAACACGAGCCTGGCAGAAGCCATAGACCTCTTGTCATGTGCTGATGCCGTCGTTTCAAATGACTCGGGATTAATGCATGTGGCTGCCGCCTTGGGTAAACCGGTGACTGGCATCTATGGTTCCACTTCGCCCGACTTTACACCGCCCTTGAGCGACAGGGTAAAATTGCTGTTCACCGACATTGAATGTCGACCCTGCTTCAAGCGAGAGTGCCCGTATGGCCACCTGCGCTGCCTGACTGAATTGCGACCAGAACTGGCCATAGCAGCAGTAAAAGAGCTGACTTCGTAACCCATGGACGCCTGTATGCAGACGAGTATCGCCAATAGCATTAGCACCATAATGAGAAAGAAAGGAACCGTGTCTTGCGCGTACTAATCGTCAAAGTCTCATCTTTGGGCGACATCATCCATACCTTGCCGGCGGTAACCGATGCCCATCGCGCCCATAAGGACCTGGTGTTCGACTGGGTCGTGGAAGAAAACTTCGTGGAAGTGCCATCCTGGCATCCCGCGGTCGACAAAGTTATTCCGGTGGCACTACGACGCTGGCGCCGCAACCTGGTGAAGACGTACATGAATCACGAGTTCCGGGCCTTCAAACACGCCCTGCAAGGTGAGCATTATGACCTGGTCATCGATGCCCAGGGTTTGATTAAGAGCGGAATTATCAGCCGCCTGTCGAAAGGATTAACCATCGGCCTTAGCAATAGAACAATCAGGGAACCGCTGGCCACGCTCTTCTATAACAAGATGTATTCCGTGCCATGGACAGAACACGCTGTTGATCGTGTGCGGCAGTTATTCTCCCGTGCATTACAGCATCGCTATGACAGAGATGCAGTGGACTACGGCATCGATATCGCGCAGTTCGACGGCGCGTCGGTGAATGAGAACGAAAAACAGGTGATCTTCCTGCATGGAACCACCTGGGCGACCAAGCACTGGCCCGAGCACTATTGGAGACACCTGGCGCATATTGCAACAGAAGCGGGCTATAAGGTTCGGGTACCCTGGGGCGACGCCGAGGAGCGAAAGCGTGCCGAGTTCATCGCCAAAGGCAACGATGCTGTCACCGTGCTGGACAAACTGACTCTGGGCGGCATTGCCCAGGAGATAAGCCAGTCCAACGGAGTCATAGCGGTGGATACTGGTCTGGGGCATCTGGCCGCTGCGCTGGCCAAGCCTACTGTTTCCTTATACGGGCCTACCAATCCTGGCCTCTCAGGTACCTATGGCTTCAGTCAATTACATCTTACTTCCAACCTGAATTGTGCACCCTGTGTGAAAAAAACCTGTGCGTACAATGGCCCAGGCGTGACAGATGAATTTGAAGATCAGCCATTTCCAGTGACGCCTGCCTGCTTCTCCTCCAACAAGCCGGCTACCGTATGGATGCAGTTTGAAGAGTTGCTGGGCAAGGAACCGGCGCTTGTAGAAGTCAGGCCATGAAGCTTTGTTTTCTGATTTATAACTACTTTCCTTACGGTGGCCAGCAGCGGGATTTTCTACAGATTGCCAGCGAGTGTGCCCGACAAGGCCATGAGATACTCGTGTACACCATGCGCTGGCAGGGTGAGCATGTCCCCGGATTCGACATCAGGATCGTGCCAGTCAAATCCAATAATCGTTTGAAGCTATACCGACTCTACACCGAGTGGGTTGAGGCGGCGATCGCAAAGGATTCACCCGATCTGGTTGTTGGGTTTAACAAGATGCCTTTTCTGGACGTGTATTTCGCCGCCGATTCCTGTTTTGCGGATAAAGCAGTAACCCAGCGCGGAGCCTACTATAAATTTACTCCTCGCTATCGGCATTTTCTTGGCTATGAAGAAGCAGTATTTGGGAAAGACTCGGCGACCAGGGTGCTGATACTGTCGAAGGCGCAAGGCAGCGCGTATGAACACTACTATCCCGAGTGCAAAAGCAGGCTGTATGAAGTGCCGCCAGGCATCAACAAAGACCGGCAGGTTGAAGCCATTGACCAGGAGACTCGTGCTTCGCTGAGGGCCGAGCTTGGCATCCAGGATGCAGAACTACTGTTATTGCAGGTGGGGTCTGGTTTCAAGATCAAGGGAGTGGACCGGGCACTGAAGGCCTTGGCATCACTGCCAATGGAGTGGCGACAGAAGACTCGATATGTTCTCGTCGGTCAGGGCAAGCCGAACCGTTTCCTGCGCTTGGCGAGAAAGCTGAAAGTAGCAGACAGGGTACAAGTGCTGCCGGGTAGAGACGATATCCCGCGCTTCTTCGCTGGTGCTGACCTGCTATTGCACCCGGCTTACCAGGAAAGTGCCGGCTATGTGCTACTGGAAGCAACGATTGCAGGATTGCCGGTACTAACTACTTCCAGTTGTGGCTATGCCAGCCATATCAGGCAAGCGAACTCCGGGGGAGTCTGTAGCGAACCGTTCAGGCAGGAAGAGCTGAACGAAAAACTACTTACCATGTTGCAGCAGTTGCCAGCGTCCGACTGGTCGGCTAATGGCCTGGCCTATGGCAAGAATGCTGAACTCTATTCCTTGCCCGGTGTAGCCTGTAGCCTTTTTGAACAGTGGGCCCAGGAATAAGCCGGTGTATTACTTTGGTGGTAGGCGAACAGGTGAACGAGGCTCCGGCAGGCGAACGGCAATGGCTGGAGAGCGCACAGTATGATGGAGTTGAACTGCCAACAGCTTAAAGCAATGGGCAAGAACGTGCCCACGCCTTTTCTATTGCAGGTCACGACAGATCGTGGCGCAGAGTCGGTTCGTGTTAGCAAGATTCTGCGCAACATTCCTGGTGAAAGAATTACCGCGATAGCCAACTGGAAAGCATCGGACGTTATTCTGAAACTTTTTCTGCAAGGGTCGCGCAACAAGCGCTTGCTGTTTAATGAATTACGGGCTGCGGATCTACTAAGGCAACGGCAAATTCCTACGCCGGATATTCTTCATCATAGCAGTACCACCGATGGCCGAGGTGCAGTGCTGTTCATAGATCAGTTAAGCGACGCGCAGAATCTGGAGCAACTTTTCCAGCAAGCCCGCACTGAAGGAGAACAAGAGTCAGTACTGCGATCTGCAATGGAAGCTCTCGCTCGGTGTCACCAGGCTGGTATCTGGCAGGATGGATTCGACATGGCACAACTTCTGAAGTCGGGTAGCAGAATCTATGTACTGAGTAGCAGCAAACTACAAACCCAGAATGAACCCCTCACTGTGGCGCAGCGCTTCAGGCAAGTAGCCGGATTTCTGGCTCAGCTCCCCGTTAGTTGCGATGAGAAGCTGCCCCAACTTTGCGAGTTCTATCAGGGAAATTCGTTTGCACATGACCCATTAGATGCGCAGCAGCTTCGACAGGAGATAAGAGACCAGCGAAGACGCCGTATCGAGTTGCTGGCCAAAGGCTCATTTCGTAAACAAGAGCGGGTTTTTCAGATCGAACAGAGCAATTACCTGCTGGTCTATCAGGCCGATTTCCCGCGCAAGATAGTAGAACAATTTCAGACAGATCCGGATGGCCTGCTCGCCAAGGGCAAGTTATTGAATCGTAGTGATTCCACCACGGTCGCGGAATTGAAGTTCGCGGATAAGCTCTACGTGCTGAAGCGATACAGCAAGCCAGGTTTTTGGCACGGGATGGCGCGTCTGTTCAGGACCAGCCGGGCCAATAATTGCTGGCGTATGGCGCGTGTATTCAGGGCCTTGGGCTTATCGACGCCGGAGCCTATTCTGTTTATGGAGAAGCGATTGCTGTGGAGCCTGCGAGGAGATTCTTATCTACTGACTGAAAAAATCGACGCCGAGAATCTTACGAAGCAACTGGATTCCAACCCCCAACTTCGTCAGGATAGTGAAGGACTTGTTTCGGTATTCAAGGGTCTATTCGACATTATGCAACAGTATCAGCTTAGTCATGGTGACCTGAAGGCCAGCAATTTTTTTCTGAGCCAGGGCAAATTGATCGCTATAGATCTGGATGCCGCCCGCTACCATACCAACGCTACTAGCGCTGCGAAGGCATTACAAAAAGACTGGGCTGAGTTCATGGGTAACTGGGAAAATACAGGCCTCGGCAACAAATTCCGCATTATTCAGGATGCGCTGGGGTTTGGTGGCGTTGAAGTTCCAGAGCAGAAGGCGGTGCAATGAACGTAACCCTGGGCCTGGCAGGTGCTATTGGTCACGATCCGGCGGCGGCGTTAATCGTGGACGGCGAACTCGTGGCAGCCATAGAAGAAGAGCGGCTGATTCGCCGCAAACATGCCAAGAATGAATTGCCGTATCTGTCGGCGCGTCGCTGCATGCAGATTGCGGGACTCAAGGGCGATGACGTGTCCCATATTGCAATCCCGTTCGCGCCAGTATCCCTGTTCAGTCGGGCTCGCTGGCACTATGCCTATCGGCACTGGTACGCACCGGATCGCAGTATCGACAGTCTGTTCAACGGGAATCGCCGCTACAGGCGCTATCTGAAAGAACTGCGTTTGCTGCTCGACAAGCTGCACATAGATTTCAATCGCATCACACTGGTTCCGGTGGAGCACCAGCTCGCCCATGCCAGCAGTGGCTACCTGTTAAGTGAAAGCCAGTTTGCAAAAGACGAGTCGGTGGCGATCTTCTGCAATGATTCGAAAGGCGAATACGCCAATACCTACTTTGGGCGAGGGGTAAATGGTGAGATCAAGAAGATCAAACGTTTCTACCAACCCGATTCACTCAGTGGCATGTATGGTGCACTAACGGATTACCTCGGTTTCGAAATACTGGATGGCGAATACAAGGTCATGGGCCTCGCAGCCTATGGAGACCCGGACAAATACGATCTGTCCTACCTGGCGAAGTTTGACGGCAGGAACTTCAAGGTCGATACGCGGCTTATTGCCACAATCGGTCTCCGGCGCTACAAGGCAAAATCCAGAGGCCACTACTTCAGTTCCAAACTGGTGGAGAAGCTTGGCCCAAGGCGGGCAGGCCACTTGCTGGAGGATCCCTACGTTCACTACGCGGCGGCAATTCAGAAACTCTACGAAGACCTTGCCGTGGAAATGGTTGAGCATTACCTGGGTGACCTGCTTAAGGAAAATGGCCGCCTTGTCGTGGCTGGGACCGGGGCGCTCAATATTCGCCTCAACCAGCGCCTGAATTCCCACCCGCTGGTGAAGCAACTCATCATACATCCGGCCTGTGCCGACTCCGGTACGGCAATCGGTGCCGCAGCCTACGCCGTACGCCAGCAAGGAATTACCATTAAGGCTCCGGGCAATATGTATCTCGGGCCAAAATTCAGCAGCAATGTCTGCATCAGCGCCTGCTCCAATCACCGC
This sequence comes from uncultured Pseudohongiella sp., assembly GCA_965227635.1. Taxonomy (GTDB): domain Bacteria; phylum Pseudomonadota; class Gammaproteobacteria; order Pseudomonadales; family Pseudohongiellaceae; genus UBA9145. The sequence goes on from OZ245763.1 coordinate 1,417,736, forward strand.
GATAAACCACAATGGGAAATTCTGGAAGATCCCCATGAAAAGGCCGCCGAACTGCTCGCCAATGGGCAATTGATCGCCTGGTTTCGCGGTCGCATGGAATTCGGTGCCCGGGCGCTGGGCAATCGCAGCATCCTGGCAAATCCGAGCCAAATGGGCATTATCGATGCCATCAACCATCAGGTTAAATTTCGAGAGCACTGGCGACCTTTCTCGCCAAGCATCCTGGATAGCGTAGCAGCAGAGATGTTGCCGCCGAACGGACAGGACGAATACATGCTGCTCAGTACGCCAGTGAGCGAGAAGTGGCAGGAGAAGTATCCCGCTATCGTGTTCAAGGATGGCACAACCAGAGCCCAGGTTGTGCGGGAAGACACTAGCCCGGACTTCTACAAATTACTGAGTCGTTTCCATGAGAAGACCGGCCATGGCCTGCTGATCAACGCCTCACTCTGTAGACCAGGAGAAGCGATGGTCTGTACACCCGAGGATGCGGTTAGCATGTTTATGGGCACGGACCTGAACTATATGATTATGGAAAACGTGCTGGTAACGAAGCGGGAACGGCCGGATAACTGGTAGTCCAAAAACAGCTAAGTTATCGCACTAACGACCAATCGCGGTCAGGGTTCAATCCTTCGAAAGATCGCTACCTTCGCGTCACCCTCTGCAGGGAATACCGCAACTTGCTCAAGATAAGGAGCCACCCCCTGGTTATCAACGAGGGCAGTCATCTCGTAGTACATCTCAATAGCGATCAGGTCTCCTGGCTGGGCGGCCAGGATCTCATTAGCCGAGAGATTTCGCAGCACCTCGTCATAGTCAGCAACCTTTCCGGAGAAATAGGCGATGGTGTGATTGTTGGTAATGATATTGGTTCCAGACGTGGCTTCCCCATTCAGATAGTTCGCCGAATCCATCAGCCAGGTCTTGGGTTTGCCAAAACTGATGTAGGAATCCACGGCACAGTAGAAGAAAAAGAAAACCAGTGCGTTCAACCCGAATTGCCGCCAATGTGAAGTTTGCAGTACATCGAGAATTCTGCTGACAGCAAATGGAACCTGTGTTGCTACCATGATTGCAAACACCACGGCATAGCGACTGGTAAGAAATCTCGTGATATAGAGAAAGGCAATCAAAACCAATAAATTGATCAGTGCATACGCGAGCAACGGAGCCATGGCCGATCTATCCCAATGGGTATGACGTTTAAAGCTGCTATACACCAGTAGCCAGAAAAACGGCCCACTCACTGCATAAAACAGTGTCATAAACAGGATCACCAACAAACCGACAGCGACTACCGCTGTTACATATTGCCTCGAAAACGTGCCTGCATACTCACCGAAGATGGCGTTCGCCATCGCTATCGCTTCTGCTTCCGATGGATTGATGGCGTTGACTAGAAACGGCAGGTAAGTAGAGGCAAATTCCACCAGTAGTGCAAATAGGTTTATACCTGGCAGCAGCAATAACAGGGTGGTAGCAAGCCCGCCACCAATAACGAAGGTGAGGAATCGAAGCAAGTCGCTACGATTCTGGCTTGTTGTATGCTCACGACTGAATAGCAGGCTGAAAGGTACCAGCAGCAGATACAGGATGGCTTCGGGGCGAAACAATGTAGCTAATGACAGCGCGATGAAGAATCCGATACCGTGTTTGAATTGCCGATGAGTATAAAACTCCAGAAACTGCCACAGACCAAAGACACACAAAGACCAGAACCCCACATCGCGTATCACCAGAGTGCGGTACTCATTGAGTTCCGGAAACACCAGCACGGTGAGAGCCGCCAGCAAAAGTGTTCGGCGTGACTCATCAAACTTGCGCACAATACTGATAAAAGAAAATACCAGCAGCGCATAAAACAGGGCGTTAATAATATAAGCGGCAGTTAACAGCGGTAGCCCCGTCATACTCACCAGCCCAATGAGTATGGAATAGCTCGCCCAAGTGTAGTGCGTAATCGCTGCAGCTATTCCGTCCTGGACAAAAATGTCCGCAGTCCGGATATAGGTATAGGCATCGTCGTTAGGAATACCGGGAAGCAGAATTGTATAAACAGAAAGCAACAAGCTAATGGCAACGGCGTACCAGCGAATGTCGATTTCTTGCCAGCGATTAGTAGGCATAGTCAATTCGGTGCAGTGTTAGTAGGGGTTCCTGGTCGTACCAGGAGGGGGTGTCTTGAATCGCTTGTGCAACCACAGGTATTGGTCGGGTTGCTTCCTGATTGCTTCTTCAACAAGCTTGTTGATGATGATGCCATCTTCTTCATCATCTCCAGTGGGGTAATTGTCCAGCGCCGGGCTGAAGTAAATGTCATATCCCGAATCATCTTCCCTTCGGTAGTGGCTGAAGAAGACGACCGGAGAATTGTTGAATTGGGCGAAGCGTGTGCCGGCGGTAATAGTTGCCGCCAGATTACCAAAGAAGGGCACGAAAACCGAGTGTTGCGCGCCGTAGTCCTGGTCCGGGGCATACCACAAGACCCTTCCCTGCTTAAGGCAGCGCATGGCGCCGCGAATGTCTTTGCGTTCATACAAGCCTTTATAGAGTCGCCTGCGACCATTGAACATGAACGCGTCAAACAGGGGGTTCTTGTCATTAGCCCGATAGGTGCAATTCAACTCGCCCACGAGACTGTAAAGAAAGCCGGATATTTCGAAGGTTGTGAGGTGGGCTCCAAACAACAGAACGCCGCGTCCCTGGGCAGTGGCAGCTTCCAGGTTCTCGAGGCCATGGAACTGAACCCGGTCGCGAAAATCTTCATTGTCTCGACACCAGGCGATACAAATCTCTACGAATCCTATGCCGTTGGAGCGAAATACCTTGCGGACCATGTTGGCACGCTCACTCTTGGAGAGTTCAGGAAAACAGAGTCGTAGATTGGTTTCACACACATGACGGCGGCCCCGGGCAAGGTGGTAGGAAAGAAATCCGATGAATGCCCCGACCCGGATTTGCAGGGCAAATGGCAGCCAGGCCATGAGGCGCATGCAGAAGATGCCAAGCCAGGTAGGCCAGTAGCGTGGACTCTTGAATTGGCCCAAGGGTATGGGCGGGTTCTTGCTGGCGTTGTCTGTCACAGGCGAATCAGGTTGCAGGAGCGCGAGGCCCGTATTGTAGCAGAGGCGCGTGGACGGGCTGCATAAGGGGCTCAGTGCCACAAATATTCGCCCGGATTCCCAGGCAGATCACCCGCTTCATCATTTCCCACCCGCCGCTATGGTATTATTCCGCGCAGTTCGCAGCCCGACTCTGGAGATTGAACATGAAGCTGGAAATGCCACCTTTCCAGGACGCCCGATTGCTGGTCATAGGTGACGTCATGCTAGACCGTTACTGGCACGGCAGTGCGACCCGTGTGTCTCCTGAGGCACCGGTTCCAGTGGTCAAAGTTAACAATCGGGAAGACCGCCCCGGTGGTGCGGGTAACGTGGCCCTGAACATAGCGGCCCTCGGCAGCGCCACGCGTTTGCTTGGAGTCGTTGGCAATGACGAGGCCGGGCAGGAGCTGCAATCCCGACTCAATGCGGCAGGTGTGTTCTGCGATTTCCTGCAATGCAGTGACAAACCCACCATCACCAAATTACGGGTTATCTCTCAACACCAGCAGTTAATCAGGGTAGATTTCGAACAGCCCTTTGAACAGGAAGATGTAGCGGACCTGTTGAGCCGGGCCCAGGAACTCATAAGTGACACTAAGGCCGTGGTCCTCTCTGACTATGCCAAAGGCGCCCTGCAAGACGTTGCATCGCTGATTGCCCTTGGCAAGAAACATAATGTGCCCGTGATCGTAGATCCAAAGGGCACAGATTTTGGCAAGTACCGGGGTGCGACCCTCATCACTCCCAACCTGACTGAATTCGAAGCAGTGGTGGGCCACTGCCAGAATGAAGATGAGCTGGTAAAGAAAGGCTTGCAGCTGGTGAGCGATCTGCAGCTAGAAGCAATGTTGATTACCCGGGGCGAGCACGGTATGACCCTGATTCGTCCGGATTCACCCGAGTTGCACCTTCCCGCGCGAGCACAGGAAGTATTCGATGTCACCGGTGCAGGTGACACAGTAATTTCTGTGTTGGCTGCTGCTATGGCTGCAGGCGAGACGATGGCAGACGCAACCGCACTCGCCAATCTCGCTGCCGGGCTGGTAGTGGGTAAACTGGGTACCGCCGCCATCAGTGGGCCGGAATTACGCCGGGCCATTATGGGCGAGCAGGATTCCAGTCGCGGCGTGATGACGTCGGAACAACTCTCTATCGCGGTACAGGATGCCCGGGACCATGGCGAAAAGATTGTCTTCACCAATGGCTGCTTTGACATTATTCATGCCGGTCATGTGGGTTACCTTACCGAAGCCAAAAGGTTAGGCGATCGCCTTGTTGTTGCTATCAATGACGATGCCTCAGTCAGAAAGCTGAAAGGGGCAGGTCGCCCAATTAATCCGGTAGAGAGGCGGATGGCCGTGCTGGCAGGATTGGAGGCTGTTGATTGGGTAGTCAGTTTCGCTGAGGACACTCCGGAATCACTGCTCAAGGCCTTGCGACCGGAAATACTCGTTAAGGGCGGCGACTATACACTTGATCAGGTGGTTGGCGGTGAGTTCGTGCGGTCCTATGGAGGGGAGGTTAAAGCGCTGGATTTCCTCGACAATTGCTCCACTTCCGAAATCGTGGAGAAGATGAAAGAAGTTGGCGAGTAGAGATAGAGACGCAACACAGTAGTTCAGAGGTTCCCTGGGTCTAAGCGCCTTCTCCTGATAGTGCACTGACGGCAGTTTCCACATTTGATCGCAAATGAGCCGGGTTTATCGTACCCACAATTACGCTGCTCACTCCGTCCTTGTTCAGGGCAAACTCCAATGCCAGGCGACTGTCGTCTGCCCCACTGGCAATATGACCGCTATCAAAAACTTTCTTTATCAGGATGCCCTTGTTATTGATTGCCGCGTAGTCAATCACCGGCTCCTCTACCGTGGTGCTTCGATTAAAAGTCACCATGGCGACATCCATCAATTCCAGTGCACGAATTCCGCCCTCGACTGTTTTGCCTGAAAGCCCAATAGCGCGTACCAGCCCCTTTTCTTTTGCCCGCATCAGGGTTTCCACACACTCAGTGGACTCCAGAATATGCAGATCGTTGCCATCGGAATGGATCAATACCAGATCAAGATAATCGGTGTGCAGATCCCGGAGACTGCGCTGCAGGCTGCGCTCCACGGATGCCTGGTCGAAGTGGTACTGGGATTTACCAGAGAGAAACGCTTCCCCCACTTTGCTACACAGGACCCATTGCTCACGATTCTGTAGCAAGCGACCAAGCCGTTGCTCACTGCTGCCGTAGGCTGGTGCGGTGTCGAGAAAATTAATGCCATGATCCTGGGCCTGATGCAGCAAGGCCTGTACCTCCCTGTCACCGGGAATCTGGAACCCCTGCGGATACTTCACTTCCTGGTTACGCCCAAACTTCACCGTTCCCAGGCCCAGGCAACTCACTTCAATCCCGGTATCGCCCAGCATTCGCCGTGGCAGACTGCTCATTGACTATTACCTCGCAGGTATAACAGGCGACTGATCAATCCCATCGAGCAACTCCCATTGGGGGCTGCGCGAAAAAGCGCCTGAGTGAGCCTGTATCAAATTCTGCTTCGGGTTCGAGGTGCGCAAGATGTTCCATCAGGGAATCGCCAAGAGCCGGAGTCAGGGTAAACTTGGTAGGCCATGCAGTAATAATATTGTTTTCCTCGGCAAGAAAATGCCCATCGGGCCGCGTATTGGTATTGCTATCGGCTTCTGCACGGTTGATTGCAAAACATTGCCACTCGGCATCCTCAATATCCACCCAGGGGAAGTATGTTTGCACGAGAGACATCGCTGCCGTCTTTTGATCGTCATCGGGTTTACCCACGCCCGATTCAGCCAACTCGCCGCCCAGATACCACACGCTGCTGCCGTCGGCAGCTTGATGGGTGGTTACGGTGAGCCTTGGTGTCAGTCCGAAATCATCACCGATGCAATGCACATAGAGCGGCGGCAGGTTTTTCGTCTTGAGATAAACCATATTCAGGGGGCGGGTTTGGGCCTGAACGCCTGCCAGCCCGGCTTGCTGTATGAGACCAGCATTGCCTTCACCGGCACAGAAGATTACGCGTTGACTACGAATAGTAATCTCTGTGTCTTCTGCCTGCAGCAAGACGCCACTGCACTTGCCATCAGCGGCAAATTGAAACTTCAATTGTTCAGGGTTTAGGGTAAACAGATGATCCCCTGCATCTCTGGCAAGGCTCCTGACAAGGCTGTCGGTGTTGATAACAAAATCGGGTAATTTATAGAGATTGCCTTCGGTAGTCGCGTTGGCAAAGCTGGCTGGATACTCATCTTGCTGAACCTGCCTTACCTTGCCAACGAGGCTCTTACTCCCCAGAAAGGTCTTGAGGCGTGAACGGTAACTGGAGTCAGACCACATGTAGTAGCTGTCATGAAGCACTTCGACGTCCGACAGGTCAACTGGGTCAGTTCCGGCGAGACACTGTCGCCAGCGCGCAGGCATCCCGGCAATAGTAGTTGCTGCGCCGGTGAGGCTTCCGCCCAACGCATACTTTAATCCACCGTGAATTATTCCCTGCGAGGCCAGGGTCTGACCGCCACCCAGACTTTTCGATTCAAACAGAATGGCGTGGTAACCTGCCTGCCGCAGGCGCTTTAATAACCACAGGCCTGCAATTCCCCCGCCGAAGAGCACGAAGTCGGTTGAATAGCTTTGGGTCATTGGTTACCTTTGCGAACGCTGACGCGGTGAAAATCAGGAGGCTAAATTGCTGGAGTTGAACCTGGTTCAGACCGGTGCCCTAGTATAGCGACTGGGCGATTTGATTCCCATCCGCCAGGACAGCAAAGCCATTCAACAAATCTCAATGCCAGGTCTTAATGCTCCGTCATCTTTATAGTCTTGCGCTGCTCGCGGCCGTTCCATTCATGTTGCTCAGGCTCTGGCTGAAGTCATTGTCCATACCGGGGTATCGGCAGAATATCGGGCAACGTTTCGGGGCGGTTCCCACCAGTGCCGCGTCAGCAAACGTGTCAGGCGAATCACTGGTGATATGGATTCATGCAGTGTCCGTAGGGGAAACCGTCGCAGCGGCCCCGCTGGTTAAAGCATTGCTGGACATGGAACGCCGTCCCACTATTTTCTTTACTACCACAACGGCTACCGGCGCAGCCCGTGCGCGAAGCCTGTTCAAGGAATCGGTGATACACAGTTACTCACCCTATGACCTTGGGTTTGTGATGCGCCGATTCCTGTCACGCCTTAGGCCCAGGCTGCTAATACTCATGGAGACGGAATTGTGGCCCAATATGCTTCACTACTGCGAACGTTTTGGAGTCAAGGTCTTGCTGGCCAACGGCCGGATGTCAGCGAAGTCAGCAGCCGGATACGGGAAGATAGCCGGTCTCACTCGCCAAATGTTGCAGCACATAAATCATATCGCCGTGCAGGCAGACGCAGATGCTGAACGGTTCGAGGCTCTGGGAGTATCACCCGGGCAGTTGAGCGTTACCGGTAGCCTGAAATTTATTATCGATGACATTGATAGCCAGCAATTCCCATCCCTGTTTTTCAAGTCAATCAAAGGGGCAGGTCGCCCAGTTATCATCGCGGCAAGTACACGGGAAGGCGAAGAGGAAAAAGTACTTTCCGCAATTCGTCCTTTGATGCAGCGATCACCAACGCCCTTGCTTTTACTGGTGCCCCGACACCCGGAGCGCTTCGACAAAGTTGAGCAACTTTGCATGAACCAGAACCTGACAGTTCAGCGGCGTAGCAATTCAGAATCCCTGAATGAGCAGACCCAGGTAGTTCTGGGCGACAGCATGGGGGAAATGCTGGCGTACTACTCGCTGGCAAACATCGCGTTTGTAGGAGGAAGTCTGGTGGATACAGGTTGCCAAAATGTTCTGGAACCTGCGGCAATGGGCTTGCCTGTCGTGGTTGGTCCTTCCCAGTACAATTTCGCAACGATCTGTGCTCAGCTTGAGAAGGCGGGTGCGCTACTCACAGTTACCGACAGTGCAGCCTTGACGGACGCGCTGGCCAAGTTGCTGGACGATGCAAACGCCCGGAGTGAAATGGGTCGCGCGGGAAGAGAGGTAGTGGAAAAGAACCAGCAGGCTTTGCCACTCCTCATGGAGAAAATTTCCGAACTGATAAATTAGTCAGAGATTCCCTGACGAACAGCTTGCTGCCTGATAGTTTGTGCAGCCTATTCAAACTGGCGCGTGAGGTTTTCTACGCCAGCCTGGGTTACTCGCACATTATCTTCAATTCGAATTCCGCCGTGGGAATACAGTGCGTCAACAGCATCCCAGTTAACAAGCTTGCCGCGTTCCTGATCGCGCTCCGGTTCCAGCAACATGGGTATGAAATAACAGCCAGGCTCAATGGTAAACACCATGTCCACTTCCATGGTGCGGGTGTTCCTGAGCATGGGTGAGTGGGCAGGAGGCGGCTGAATTGTGCCGGCTTCATCCCGCAGGTGACCTCCGGCATCATGTATGTTGATACCCAGTAAGTGACCCACACCGTGGGGCATGAATAGTTGTGGAAGTTGGGCATTCCACAAGGCCTCTGCGCTGCCTGTGCAGATTTTCAGCTCCAGCAATAAATCTCCAACACCGCGCAGTGTGGCGAGATGGATATCCACGTAGGATTTGCCCGGCGCAACCTGACTGACCAGGTCTTTCTCCAATGCCTCCATACCTGATAGCAACGCCTTAAATAGAGGATCGGCCGAATCACTGGCACTGGTACGTGTAATATCGGAGCCGTAGCCTCGCAGGCGATATCCGGCATCAATCAAGAGGACCTTGTTGTTGTCCGCGGTGCGGCGTTTCTGCTGATAGTGAAGAATGGCGGACTTTTCATTTAGCGCGACGATATTGGTATAGGGCGTTTCATCTTCAAGGATTTTGCAGGCTCCGAGATAGGCCATGTGGATATCGTATTCACTGCCACCGGCGAGAAAGCATTGGCGGGCCGCATCATGGCCGATCAGCGCCAGTCGATTCGCTTCTTTGAGCTGTTCGAGTTCGAAGGCACTCTTGTAGGCGCGATGGTAATCGAGGAAATGCAGCACCTGCTGGGGATTACAGGCTTGTTTATCCAGGCCAAGGCGTTCTGCGAGGTCGGCATTGTCACCCAGGTAAACCAGTGAGCGGGTTGGTAGCTTATTGGCGATTTGCGACAGGGATTCCAGTCTGACAATCTCGAAAGTTTCCAGCCAGAGGGGGTCGGCCTGTATTTGCTGTTCGTGCCAGAAATCGGCGGGTACTAGCTGATAGAACACAGGTTTTTGTCCTGGCCTGATCAACAGGAATTGATCGGGCCGATTAACCGAAATCCAGTGCAAAAAATGGCCAAATGCCTGAAAGCTGATTTCCCTGTCATCAGCATGGTAATAGGCTGCCGAGCCACTATGTAGCAGGATACCCTCGGCCTCTAACAATGACAGGGCTTCGGTGTAGACGCCTAGCAGGCGCTCAATGTGACGTGCATACAACTCTGGCAGCATAATAGAATGGACCCTCGAATAGCTAAGGTGCCGAGTTTTGAAAATTCGGCGAGGTAGATCAATGAAAAGCGAGGCAAGGCTGTTGTCTGCCCGCAACGGGAATTATACTGCTCACAACACGACAGGGCATGTATTTCCAGATTTCGCCCAAAGTCCCCTGGTAGCAGGCTACCAACTCTGGCGTACAACTGATGCGCAATTGCTCGCAAGAGCAGCAGGCACAGAAGTGAGAAAGGAGAGCATCTATGCTTTACCCAATGTTTATCATGGTCATCCTGACCTTTGTAATTCTCTTGTTTACTTTAAGGGTCAGAATATCTTCCGTACAGAAGGGTGATGTCTCCTTAAGCTACTACTCCCTGTTTCAGGGAGAAGAAGTACCGGACATGGTGGCCAAGACCAAGCACCACTTCGCCAACCTCTTTGAAGTGCCGGTATTGTTCTATTCTGCTGGAATACTCTATGTGGCGCTTGATATGACCGATCCTTTTCCAGTCTATTGCGCCTGGCTCTTTGTCGGTGCGCGCCTCATTCATACGACGATTCACCTGGGCTACAACAAGGTCATGCATCGACTGGTGGCTTTCGGTATGGGCAACCTTGCGGTGCTTGCCATGTGGATTGCTATCGTTTCCGCTGCGACCTGATTTCGTGAGCAGTATAACGGTGGACGACCTCCTGGGCAGGAGTTTCGCACAGGGCGGGCGCCTCGTACTGGGGGAAGCTGAGCTAGGTGATGACTTCTTTAACCTCAGGTCAGGCTTTGCTGGCGAACTCATGCAGAAGTTCGTGAACTATGACCAGAGGCTGGCCATAGTCGTTAATGACGTCAGTATCTATAGCGCATCGTTTCAGGATCTGGCACGAGAGCACAGGGATCATCCCCATATCCGATTCTTCAGTCGCGAAGCAGAAGCACAGGCGTTTCTGGCAACCGCTTAAGTACGATCCAAACAATTTCTCAGGGAGCAATAACCATGATCAGAGCCACAACGCACACCCTACAGGGCGTGGAAATCGAAGAATATCTCGGAGTCGTCGTTGGTGAGGCAATACTGGGCGCTAATATATTCAAAGACCTTTTCGGTGCCGTTCGTGACATCGTCGGTGGTCGGGCTGCCGCCTATGAAGATGAGCTTGGCCGGGCAAGGGATATCGCTTTTCAGGAAGTCGAGGCCGAAGCCAGGGCCATGGGTGCCAATGCGGTTATAGGTATCGATATCGACTATGAGGTAATCGGTGACCGGGGCAGCATGATGATGGTGAGTGTGAGTGGCACAGCGGTGCGTGTTAAAGGCTAGGTAGTTGCGGGTCGATTGGCGGAAATCCAATTCGTGAACTAGACTGTATGCTCCCTTTGCGGGAACCTGACAGTTCTCGCTGATGTATTGCTGCAATGTTAAGGATGACACCCAGCGATGCCATACCCTCTGCCTCGCATCGGTCTTGCCGGTGCCAGCTCGCAATGCTCGCGTAGCAAACAATCACGGCCGATTTTGTTTCCGGCCAATGTTGCGCTTGCGCCACGCAATCTCTTTCAAAATGTTGTGGCTGTAGTAGCCAGAAATCGGCAAGAGCGGCTGCGTCAGGCTCAGCATCTTGCTTTCCTTTCATCCCTTCTTCATGAACCAGAATGGCAAGTGCAGCAATGGCTTGTAAAGAACAGGCGCTATCTCGCGATCGTAGAACGATTCCGCAATGCTCGTCAGTGCAGCGCACGCCTGCTCGCTCACCGGGCGTCATTCAAACTTGAACGGCAACGAGAGTTCAGGGAACTACTGCGCTCTGATAGGCGAAGCCGGCTCCTGATGAGCTTTCATGCAGGCGACTTTATCTATGGCAACAATGTTCTGGCCGATTGCGAACAGGGAACCCGCCAGCAATATTTTCTCACCCAGTTACCACCCACCGATGCCTTTCTGGACAATATGCGAGGCTGCTTTGGTGAGCAGAAATTCAACAAGCGCCAGCAGTTACTGGTTGAAAAAACCTCTCCTGCAGCGCTGGCCGCCTTGTTGCGACGGCCCCATCACACGCTGCTTAGTTTCGCCGACCTGCCCGCGGGGTTTGGCGAACGAATCGAGGTCAGATTCCTGGGTAGGCGGGCATGGTTTCCCAGGGGTCCCGCAACTCTCGCCATGCTCTGCAAAGTGCCTGTACTGCCAGTGGCCCACTACTGGGATGGCAAGTTCAACCGCATTCAACTCTTCGAACAGCTTGAACCCAGGATTGCCGAAGGAGAAACCCTGCAGCAGGCAACAGGCCGCATGACCCAGTCTCTGGCCGGCATTCTGGAACAGGTCATTGCCATGAATCCCTGGCAGTGGCGATTCCTGTCGGCTCTGCCGGGGTTTTTTGTGGAACCACTGCCGAATCCACAGCATGAGGGCCTGATAAAGACACAGCAAACCCATTCAGAACAGCACGATTCAACTCATTCAGACAAGGAGCGCATACATGACAACGGACGTCAAAAGCACCGTACTGAAAGTACTCAATCAATACAGCGAAGTGCAGTACACCAGTGAATCACTGGACCCAGCAATCACCCTTGAGCAACTCAAGCTGGACTCGCTGGATATTCTGGAACTTATCTACGGACTCGAAGAAGAATTTGGTTTCGAACTGGAGGCAAGCGAGCTCAGGCACCTGAATTCTGTGGCCGAGCTAATAAAAGTTTTCGAACAACGCTTGCGCCGCGCAGCCTGAGGAATATTTCCATGGTTGCTCAATTACCTCCTGACCTGTTTCGACAGGAAGCTGTTCAGCACCGGTTGCAACGCAAACAGACACAAACACTGCTGCAGCAGTCCACCTGGATTTTTCCATTGTCCTGTGTGCTGGGAGTGCTGCTTGTCGCAGTGGTTATGGCGCTGGCTTTGATTAGCTATAAGGAAACAGAGACCGCACGGGGCACGTTACTCGCCCAACAGCCACCTCTGAAGTTAGTCGCGCCACAGGCGGGTGTCGTGGAATCCTTGCAGGTGGAGTGGGGTGAATTTGTGCAGGCGGGCGACGTACTGGCAAGTATCTCACTGGCAAGATTCGACGGCTCTGGCGTCGCTGTAAGCCAAATGGAGCTTGAGTTGATCGAGGCTGAACAACGGTCAGTAGAAGAACAGTTCCGACTCTCCGAGGCCCGGTTTCACCAACAACAGGAAACACTGGAACATCAACTGGAGGACCTGACCGCGCAGATAAGGCTTGCCGATGAATCGGTGGCAACATTGCATGAGCAAATGCGCATCAGTGATTCCCTGCTACAAGCGACGGCCACATTGTTGGAGAGCGGTTCCATTTCCAACGCTCACTTCGAACAGCAACGATTGTCCTATCTGCAATTGGAAACAGAACAACAATCCAGTGTTGCCGCAAGACTGGCCCTGCAACGGGAGATGAGCCAGGTACAGGCACGCTCGGAAGCACTGGAACTGCAATGGACGGAAGAGCAGATGCAGATCAACCAGAGTCGCCAGATACTGGCATTAAAAGAACAAAAAACGAAAACCCAGGATAGCGTTGCACTCGTCGCCCAGCGCGAAGGCTATGTGGCATCCATCAATGTTGCCACCGGGGACGCGGTAACGGCAGGCCAGCCACTGCTGTATTTGCAGCCCTCGCGAGAGTCACTGCAGGGAGAAGTCTATGTACCTTCCCGTATTCTCGGGAAACTGGCGCCGGGGCAGGATCTGCTGCTCCGTTACGATGGATTCGGTGTGGAGAGCTACGGGCGCTATCGGGCCACGATATCGGAGATTGGTCGCGCCAGTATTGATCCCCGCGAGCATTTGTTGCCTATCGGCATGCCCGGAGAACCTGTATTCAGGGTATTGATAGTGCCAGCACAACACTATGTGGAGGGCGATGATATCTATCCTTTGCAGCCCGGACTCCATTTTTCTGCCGACTTCGTTATCGCCGAAATGTCCCTAATGGAATTCATCTTCCGACCCGTCCTCAAGCTCCAGGGTAAAGTCGCATGAGCTTCTCGTTACCGCTATTTAATCGCTTGCCTATGGTGTTTCAGGCGGAAACCAGTGAATGTGGTTTAGCCTGTCTGGCGATGGTCTGTGGTTTTCATGGCAAGGCAGTTGAACTTGGTGCATTGCGCAGTCGCTTTGGTATCGCCGCACTTGGCGCTTCGGCGAAACAGCTTCTGGATTTCTCCAGCGCACTGCAACTGCCGGGCCGCGCAGTGAAAGTTGACACCACAGATCTGCCAGCATTGAGTTTACCGGCGATTCTGCACTGGGACATGGACCATTTCGTGGTACTGAAATCAGTCAGTAGAAACCATGTGGAAATCCACGACCCGGCAGCGGGAGTGCGTCGCTATGCAATGAAAGATCTGGGAGCCCATCTCACCGGTGTCGCCCTGGAACTGAGACCAGGCCAGAATTACAGAAAGGAGAAAGCCCAAAATCCGCTGCGTCTCAGCCAACTGTTTTCTGGATTGCCGTTGAGCGCGGGCGCTCTTGGTCAGGTTTTCCTGCTGACCTTGCTGATTCAATTACTGGCACTGCTGAATCCTCTCTATCTACAGCTCGTCATTGATCAAGGCCTGGGTAAAGGGGACATGGACCTGATCATGATGCTGGCAATTCTGTTCATCTTGCTGGTGCTCATGAAGACAGCCCTGGCCCATATTCGTGGATTACACCTTCTACAGTTTGGCAATCGCCTGAGCTTTCAACTGGTGGGCAATGTCGCATGGCATATGCTCAGATTGCCACTGTCCTACTTTGAACGGCGAGAAATGGGCGATATCGTGTCCCGCTTCGGATCGCTGGAAACCATCAGGCGACTAGTGACCCAGGAGATGATCACGATCCTGGTGGATGGCATCTTTTCGGTGGTCACCCTGGTGCTGCTCTATGTCTATCATCCGCTGCTCGCGTCTGTCGTGTTGGGATTCGTCCTGTTCAATGTCGCCGTTCGACTCGCGGCTATTGGCCGTGAGCGGGAATTACGCAAGGAAGCGCTTATTGTGGGTGCTCGCCAGCAGACGCGCCTGATGGAGAATGTGCGCAGCATCATGACCGCCAAGGTAAATGGCGTAGAAGACAGTCGGCACAATCTCTGGGAAACAAGCTACGCCGACAATGTGAATGCGGGCTACAGGTTGGAGACTTTTCAATTGAATCTGTCTTCGGTGCAAACACTCGCCTTTGGTGTGGAGAATATCCTTGTGGTGTTGCTCGGCTCTTCCGCTGTGGTGGCAGGCAATGTGAGTCTTGGTCAACTCATGAGCTTTATTTTCCTCAAGCAACATTTTTCCAGTGCCGTACTGGCCATGCTTCCCAAGTTTGCCGAAATCAAGATGATTAACCTGGAGCTCGAACGGGTGGCTGACATCACGCTGCAGACGCCGCAGCAGCAATGCAACCAATCCCTACTGAGTGCACAATCGCTTGGCGGCGATATCGAATTGAAAGAGCTTAGCTTTGCCTACCCGGGTCATGCTGATGTCTTGTTGCGGGAACTAAACGTCAGGTTCCAGGGCGGCAAGTGCACAGCCATCAGCGGGCCTTCGGGCTGTGGTAAGACAAGTTTGCTGAAGCTATTGTTGGGACTGGAGTCCCCCTCGGCGGGTTCTGTCCATATCGGCTCCAGGAATCTTCAGGAAATTTCAGAACATTGGCTACGCCAGAGCTGCTCTGCACTGTTGCATGGCGATGGTTTGCTGGTGGGAGATCTGGCCTACAACATCCATCTGGATCAACGCCCAAACGACTGGGATGCCATGGATGAAGTCTGTGAACTGGTTGGAATCAGCGATCTCATCAAGGCACTACCACTTGGATTCGCTACCGAAATTGGCGAGATGGGCAATATCTTTTCAGCAGGGCAACGTCAAAGAATATTGCTTGCCAGAGCTCTGTACCGGAACCCTGAGATTCTGGTGCTCGATGAGTCACTGTCCCACCTCGATACGGAAGCAGCATTGAAAATTCTCAATGCAATTAAACACCGAGGAATCAGCACATTGCTGGTCACTCACAACCGGGAGCTAATCAACTTCTGTGATGCGGAATTCAAAATGAAGTAGTCACTTTCGTCATCATAGTCGCCATAGCCAATAACACTGGCAGCATACTCGTTCACGCACCGTGATATTCCAGGGAGGGAATTCATTATGCAACTTCAATCATGCCATCTGGCGGGTCAGACCTACGTCGTCATTCAACGGGCGGCCAATTGCGGCGACGCCTTCTATGACAATGCCTGCTACCGATTCTATCTGGTACGGCTATTAAACAGTGTTCGGCAGTGCCAGGTAAGACTACATGCCTACTGCTTGCTCGCCAATGAAGTGATCTTGTTGTTAACACCCGATACACCCTTTGCAATTTCCAGTCTGCTGCAATCGGTAAATTCTCAATACCGGCGTTATTACCAACAACGGTTCGAGCGGGATGTGGATGTGTGGGCAGGATCGAGAAAGAGCAGCCTGATTCAGGGGCAAGCCCTGATAGTCGATTGTCAGAAATATATTGAACGCTTGCCCATAGACCACGGCATCACAGAACACGCGGGAGAGCATGAATGGTCAAGCTATTGTGCCAACGCATTTGGTATACGCTATCCCAACGTCGCGCGCCACTCTGGAGTAGACGCGTTCCTGAAAATTCCCGATCGACCATTTCGCGCTTACCGTGATTTTATCGCCAGACCTTTCACCAGGGCTTATCGCGACTACCTGCAACGAAAATTGCAGTCCGGGCAACCACCAGCGATCCACAGGCAAAAGCTGGCAAGACCAAAAGCGACAAGAAAGTTGTGTGGCCACTGAATCATGGTGAAAGTATCGGTTTCAGCAGACTTCGAGATTCGGGTTTAAATTCAACTCCGCAACAACCGATAACGGTTCATGGGGCCGATTTCTATTTTGAAACTGGCGAATTGGGGGCAGAAGATTCGAAAAAATAGAGCCAGGTCGCGATTTTTTGGTGGTCACAGCGATAAAATAAGAATCCAGAGCAGGGTATAAATCGTACCTGATGGTTATATAAGAACAATTCTCGTTACGTCTGCAAGCACAATGAACTCCTGGAACCCAGAATTCTATCCGTTCTACGATCCTTATCGTGGCGGCAAAATGCTTTCCATGTATGGCAAGGTGGGGATCGCACTCGGCTTCGGATTGAGTTATATACTGCTGCAGTATGCCGTGATGCCGGATAAGTCTGCCTACTTCCAACAATCGCTTTGGATACTGGGCGCGATTATTTCAACGTCCATCATGGCGATTTATGCGGCCACCATGGCCTTCCGCAAAGTACTCACTGCCATTTGTCAGTTGGAAGGCACACAGCATACCTGTGAACACATCACCAGGAACTGGCTGTCTGATAACAAGCTGTTGTTGGCGGGGGCAGGTCTCGCCACACTCAATACGCTGGTAGGTCATCTACTCGGTATCCCCGCAGAATTTCATGATTCCGTGCCGACCCTTGTGATGATGTACGCGGGGTTTTTAATGGCAGGCTTCTTTTCCGGAATGGGCATGCAAGCCATTATCGCTGTGCTGGTGATGCATCTTCGTTTCGCACCTAACCTGCAATACAGCCTCGACCCGGAGAATCCGGATGGTTCTGGCGGAATCGGCACCATAGGCGACGCCCTGTGGTTCTTTGCCTTGCTGATTGGCGCGGTGGGCGCGCTGGTCTCTGTCTATCTGGTCAGCGTGCGCTGGAGCTACATGTACAAGGACTATGTCCAGCTGATCTATATGTTCTGGATATCGCTACCCTATGTGATGGCGGTTTCCATCGTCCTGATCCCTGGTCTCGCGGTGCGTAAACAGGTTGCCAATTACAAGGACTTTCGCGCCCAGCAACTGAAGCAGGAACAAGCCAGGCTGTATTCTTCCTACAAAAAGTTTTCGGAAGCTGAAGACGATGAAATTATCTCTTCCAAGAAACAGCTGGAAGAACGTATGCAAAACGTCGAGAAGCAAATGCAGAAGTTACGCGAGATGCGTAACTCCCACATTGATGGCAAAGGTTAGGCAATACCTGGAATTTGCCGAAGTCCGATACAGACTCGACAAGCACTATCATTCAACGTCGGCGTAGTCCGTAATCGCCGGGCACGCACAGAACAGATTCCTGTCTCCGTACACATTGTCGATACGATTAACCGGTGGCCAGTATTTGGAGTCACGGTCTCCGACTAATGGGAATGCAGCCTGTTCTTTCGTATAGGGCCGCTCCCAATTTTCGTCCAGCATATCTTCCAGAGTATGAGGGGCATTGCGCAGTGGGTTGTTTTCAGCATCAACCTCGCCCGCTTCCACGGCTGCGATTTCCCTGCGAATCTGAATCATGGCATCGATGAACTTATCCAGCTCATACTTGGATTCACTCTCCGTAGGCTCGATCATCAGTGTACCTGCAACGGGAAATGACATAGTAGGCGCATGGAAACCAAAATCCATGAGTCGCTTGGCTACATCTTCTTCCGTGATACCACAAGCCTGCTTCAGTGGCCGCATATCGATAATACATTCATGGGCCACCATGCCGGCGCGCCCTGTGTAGAGCACAGGAAAGTGAGGCGCCAGCTTGGCTGCAATGTAGTTGGCATTGAGAATCGCTACCTGAGTCGCCTTTAGCAGACCCGACATGCCCATCATGGTGATATACATCCAGGAGATGGGGAGTATGCCGCAGCTTCCCCAGGGTGCAGCGGAAACTGCTGTGTTGCCAGCTTCCGGTCCACTCAGCTCGATAAGCGAATGATTTGCCAGGTAAGGCGCCAGGTGAGACTTTACGCCAATAGGACCCATGCCAGGCCCGCCGCCACCGTGGGGAATGCAGAAAGTCTTGTGCAGGTTAACGTGGGATACGTCGGCACCGATTTCTCCCGGCTTCGCCACGCCCACCTGGGCGTTCAGGTTGGCGCCATCCATGTAGACCTGCCCACCATGTTCATGCACGGTTTTGCAGATTTCCTTCACGGCTTCTTCATAGACACCGTGAGTGGAAGGATAGGTGATCATGAGCGCAGCGAGCGTTTCGCTGTGGGCTTCAGCCTTGGCCTTCAGGTCCGCGAGGTCGATATTGCCGTCATCATCACAGGCAACCAGTACCACCTTCATGCCTATCATCTGGGCGCTGGCAGGGTTAGTGCCGTGGGCAGAGGTAGGAATCAGGCATACGTTACGATCGGTTTCACCCTTGCTATCCAGGTACTTGCGGATCGCCAGCAAGCCGGCATATTCGCCCTGGGCAC
The DNA here is from genome assembly GCA_965227635.1 of uncultured Pseudohongiella sp. Classification (GTDB taxonomy): domain Bacteria; phylum Pseudomonadota; class Gammaproteobacteria; order Pseudomonadales; family Pseudohongiellaceae; genus UBA9145. The sequence continues at coordinate 1,436,541 of OZ245763.1, forward strand.
CAGAATTGGGTTGCATGCTAATGGCATCGAAACCAAGGATGTCTTCCAGCATCGATTCCAGTTCCCGGATCATCTGCTGATAGCCCTGCATCTGGTCGATAGGAGTGAAGGGGTGGGGTTTGCTGAACTCTGGCCAGGAAATAGGCATCATCTCTGCCGCTGCATTCAGTTTCATGGTGCAGGAGCCCAATGGAATCATCGCATGGGTCAGGGAGATATCCTTGTTTTCCAGCCGTTTCACATAGCGCATCATTTCCGTTTCGCTGTGGAAGCGATTGAACAACGGATGTTGCAAATAATCCGAAGTGCGCTGCAGCTTATCAGGGATAACTGGCACTATTTTTCCCGACAGGATTTCTTCGTCGATTGCTGAAGCAGAAAGTGCATCGGCTTTCGCTCCAAGCAGCACCTGCCACAGGTCTTCAACGTCCTGATCGGTACAGCACTCATCGAGGCTGACACCTATTGTCTGGTGCGTGACGATGCGATCCATACGCAGATTGATACCCGCAGCAGACGCGCGCTCGGCAATTTCCATGGCGGAGTCTTCTGAAACTTTCAGGGTAAGCGTATCGAAGTAAGTTGCATTGCTAATGTCCATTCCCTGGCGCGCCAGGCCAGTAGCCAGCACCTGGGTCAGGCGATGGATTCGCCGGGCAATACGGCGAATGCCTTTGGGCCCGTGATACATGGCATAGAGGGCAGAAATGTTTGCCAGCAGAACCTGGGCGGTGCAGATATTGCTGTTAGCCTTTTCGCGGCGAATATGTTGCTCGCGGGTCTGCAAGGCCATGCGGTAGGCTTGCTTGTTTCGCTTGTCCACGGAAACCCCAATGATACGACCCGGGACAGCGCGCTTGTATTCATCCTTGGTGGCGAAGAAAGCGGCGTGAGGTCCGCCGTATCCCATTGGGACACCGAAACGCTGACTGCTTCCCAGCACCACGTCGGCTCCCATTTCTCCCGGTGGCTTCAATAAGGCAAGGCTCATGAGATCGGCGGCGACGATTGCAATGGCATTGTGCCCATGCAGCTGCTCAACGGCATCGGAGAGATCGACCGTATCGCCCAGCATCGAAGGATACTGGAACAGGGCACCAAACAACTCGCTGCTGTCGACTTTTTCAAATTCGCCAATGATCAGTTCGAAACCAAAGCTCTCGGCGCGGGTCTTAACCACGTCGATAGTCTGGGGGAAACAATTGGCATCGACAAAGAACTTGTTGGCGCCCCGGTTCTTGCTGACTCGCTTGGCCAGAGCCATGGCTTCTGCCGCCGCAGTCGCTTCATCCAGCAGGGAGGCATTGGCCAACTCCATGCCGGTGAGATCCAGAATCATCTGCTGGAAATTGAGGAGACATTCGAGGCGCCCCTGGGAAATCTCCGGTTGATAAGGTGTATAGGCGGTATACCAGCCAGGGTTTTCCAGCACATTGCGCAAGATTACATTGGGCGTGTGGGTGTCGTAGTAACCGAGGCCAATGAACGAGCGATTTAGTTTGTTCTGTGCGGCGATACCTTTGAGCTTCGCCAGTGCATCGTTCTCCGTCATTGGCTCCCCTAGTGTGAGGGCCTTCTCAAGAGCGATGGTTGCGGGCACAGTTTTTTCGATCAGCCTCTCCAGGGATTCGAGACCGAGTACTTCCAACATTTCCTGAATCTGTTGCTGGTCAGGACCGATGTGGCGATCGATAAACTCTTGCTTGTACTGCAGGGTCTCAAGGGATGGATTGGTTTCGGTATTCACGGACAAGGGCTTCTTGGTTTCCATTCAGGGTCTCAATACAAAATTCGCTGTTGATTGCGCTTGCTTTGTTCGCTTCGCACAATGCGTTTTCAGGCGCTTCGCGCTACTTGTTACAGGAACGCAGCCACGCAAAATGCGTGCAGCCATTTCCGACCCATCCCTAAATCAGAATTAGCTGTTACTGGATCGGGCGAACGCAATCCAGTTAGTTAACAAGGCTTACGCCATGTTTGTGGAAGGTGCGGGATCCAATATCCCAGGGAAACATCGTTTCCCAGTGATCCCTAATCGTTCTCGCAATGATCGGAGTAGGCTTCGGCATCCATGAGCTCATCCAGTTCCGCTTCATCGCTGATCTTGATCTTGTAGAACCAGCCGTTTTCGTAAGGGCTGCTGTTCACCGTTTCCGGTGCATCCAGTAGTGCTTCGTTTACAGCGACAATTTCCCCTGAAACCGGACTGTATATATCGGATGCGGCTTTCACGGATTCAACTACAGAGACTTCGTCTTTGGCATTAACTGTAGTGCCGGGTTCGGGAAGCTCGACGAAGACGATGTCTCCCAGGGCATCCTGGGCATGGTCACTGATACCAACGGTGGCCACGCCTTCTTCATCCACCCGCACCCATTCGTGGGAGGCTGCGTACTTTAAATCTTCGGGAATATTGCTCAAGGGTTGGCCTCTCTCACTCACATGCTGACGCTATTTAGTCCGATCACGCGCGAGCTGCTTTATGCTACACAGAACCAGACTTGCCTGCGGCGAAGGACGCCGCAAATTACTCAAATACCTTCTTGCCGAAGCGTACGAAATTGGGCTTCACTTTCCTGACTTCAGTCAGGTTTCCGCGCAGTTCGACCTGGCAAGATTCGCTGTTCACGGGGATTCTAGCTAAAGCGATTGAATGCTTCAATGTAGGGGAAAAGCTGCCACTGGTGATGATTCCATCGCCATTCTCGGTGACGACTCTCTGGCCCTCCCGGAGCACACCCCGCCCTTCCAGGACGAGCCCGGTAAGCTCCGGGAGCTCACCCCGGGATTGCTTTTCCCGGTCGGCAGTAATCGCAGCCCGACCAATGAAATCGCGGTCCGCCGGCTCCCAGGCAATACTGAAATTCATATTGGCGGCAATCGGCGACACGCTCTCATCCATATCGTGGCCATAGAGGTTCATGCCGGCTTCCAGCCGCAGGGTGTCACGGGCACCCAGGCCAATAGGCTTTACGCCTGACGCCAATAGTTTGTCCCAGAAAGGGGCGGCCTGTTCATTGGGCAGGATGATTTCCAGGCCCTTTTCACCAGTGTAACCAGTGCGAGCCACGAACCAGTCGCCTAACTCTACACCGCGAAAATTGCCCAGTGCTTCTACAGCTTCACGCTGGGAATCATCCAACAGGCCGCAGACGGCCGGTATGGACTCTGGCCCATGAACCGCCAGAATGGCCAACTCTGGACGCTCAACGAGTTGCGCATCAAAGCGCGCTATCTGTTGCTGCATCCATGCCAGGTCCTTTTCCCGGGTGGCGCAATTGCTGACGACTCGGTAGCCGAAGCTCATGCGGTATACGATGAGGTCGTCAAGTACACCGCCATCTTCTTTCAACATGGCGCTGTACAGTGCACGACCTTCTACATCAAGCCGGGCCACGTCATTGGCAAGCAGGTACTGCAGGAAGGCTTCCGCCTCTGCGCCACTCACGTCCGATATGGTCATATGGGATACATCGAATACTCCGGCGGCGCTGCGTACCTGATTATGTTCTTCGATCTGGGAGCCGTAGTTAATCGGCATATCCCAGCCGGCAAAATCAACTATCTTGCCGCCAGCAGCCAGGTGTTGTTCGTACAGAGGAGTTCTATTGCCCAATGTCTTGTTGCCCGAGTGAGGAATGTAGATTGGAGAGGTTTAGCACCTGTGAAACAGGCCCGCATTTTACCTATCCCCACAGGACAAAGACAGCCGAAACCGAACTTCCAAAGGTGAATCTTCCCCCGGCTGCCCGCCCACAGGGAGCGCCTGCAGGAATCGGAGTCTCAGGGTACCCAGCTTGCGTTTACATAGCGCAAGCCGCGAGAGGAGAGTGCTGGAGACGCGGACATGTGATTTTCGTCCGGCATGTTGTGGCAATGAATTGTCAGGCCTGGATAGTTTCGGGCTGCTAGCCGCTCGGCAAACCTGGGCGTCAGCTTCGCGACCTCAGGCCAGCCATTCTCATCATTCCAGTGGATGACATTTTTGATGAGTGCTGCCATGGCCGGATTCTTTTCTGCGATAGCCGCAGCGTCCGCACGCAGGTGCTGTTCGGTTTCGAGTTCTCCCGCACCGATAAACACCGTGGCGGGCAGGTCGCTATTGCCCCCATGGTATGACTCTTCCCATTCCCACACCTCTTCATCGCGCCACCAGATCGCTGGACTGCAGAGTATGTACTTGCGAAATGCCTGTGGGTTGGTTAACAGCACCCAACTTGCAAACAAGCCGCCCAGAGAAGTGCCCTGCAGAGTGCTGTCTTCAAGGTCGACAGGAAACTCTTGGGCAAGCAGCGGTTTGAGCTCTTCTTCTATGAAACGTAAAAAGGCCGGACCGCCCACCTGACTGACCTGTCCCAGGGCTCTGGACTCAGCTTCCCCTGGAGCGCTTGGAATGTAGTCTCTGTTTCGGTTCGCCATGGCTTGGGCAAGGGTGTCACCGGGGTAGCCAATACCGACAACGATGGAAGGGGGTACTTCGGCACCTTGGGTCAGCAGTCGTTGCGTGCCAAGCAGGGAAGGAAAAGAAACGTTGCCATCGAGGGCGAAGATCGTTGGATAGAGCGTATCGACTGCCATGGAGCTGGGTGTGCCGACAAAGATTCTGAATTTGTCGTGTACTATTTCAGAATCGAGATCAAAGTAGAGTGCATCGTAAAGGCCATTCATTGCGCAGTGAGACAAAACCATTCGAACCCCCGGTAGGATGAAGTGGGGGCGAAATATAGGGCGCCGGGCTGGTGCAAACAAGACTGATAATTTTCAGGGTCAATTGCTATAATAAACCCTGTAGCGCGCAACAGCTGTTTGCATGGCCTCAACAATGCTTACCACTCGCAGCTGCGCTGTCCCTCGGTACTCACTTTCTTCCAGATGACCCGGTCCGCTTTATTGGGCTGTCAGGTCAAAAACCTGTTTAGCCAGCAAGCAGGTCAACAGCGACACCGATTACTCAGAGTAACAAGTCTTCCAGTTCGTCCATTGCTTCCCGGCGTGTATGAGAGCTGGGGTGATTACGGGCCAACTCCAGCAATAGTCCGTTGACACTGGCATTGCCAAGCTCAGCCAGCGCCCGCACCGCGTTTTCCCGTACGTCTTCATTACTGTCGCTCCAGGCCAAACGGTTGAGGTCGTCCATCACCAGGCTGGCATCGAAACTGGCTAGGGTATCAACGGCTTCTTCGCGGAAATCACTTTCATATTGATCAACCCCATTGGCAACCGATAGCAGGAATGGCACCGCCAGTTCCGCAGGCGCTTCGTCCATGGCTTGCAAGGCTTCTTCACGCAGGTCGTTGTTGGAATCGTTCTCAAAGATGCGTCGCAGCAGCGGGAAAGCCTGTTCGCCATCCATCCGTGCTGCGAGTTCAAGAGCGGCTTCGCGCACTTCGCTGTCTCCATGAGATGCAGCGGTGTCTGCGATCACGTCGAAATAGTCATGATGACGAGCGAGACCACGAAGTGCTGCGCGTACAACAGAACGATTGTCGTCACTGCGGGCAATCGCCGCGATTACATCCAGTCCAGTCGAATTTAATGCGAGGCTCTCTATAGCTTCTTCCCGTACACCCTGGGGATTGTGAAGCTCACTGAGTCGAGTTAGCAATGCCAGTGTCTGCGCATCTTCATAACGGCTCAGGCCGGAGATCGCCACGCGCCGGGGAGTCAGCTCGGCGTTCTCGTCACTGGCGAAGGCTGCCAGTGTCTCTCTTGCCAGGGGTGATTCCTGCATCGCCAGTGCTTCGAGCGCCGCAGTCTTTAGCGGCCGCTTCGTGTCGTCATTGAGGATAGCGACAAGGTTGCTGTCACGGTCGGCCACGCTGTGCAATCCCAGGCCGCGAATCAAGGTACGCTGCAGGCGTGTTTCGTCGATTGCATTTAACAGTTGTAACTGATGCCTGAAGCTTTCATCGGCTACGAAATTTCCAAGCCAGTAAACAGCAGTATTGCGCCAGTCTACCGTGGTATCGGCATCGAGAATCCTGACCTCGCTTAGCTTTTCATCCTCGTAGTGGGCGAGTAAAAGCAACTCGCGTTGCACGAGGTAGTCCTGCTGCGAGGAATCGATTCCGGCTTGCAGAGCAGCCAGTGATTGACTGTTATGCCAGCCAGCACTGTTGTTGTAGTACCAGTTGCCATTCCAGCGACCACTGCTGGCTCGGTTCCACTCGATATAGTCCTGACTAAATGAGGAATACGTAGTACTTAGTTTCTCATCCAGGCGGGTTGTGAACCCGAACACCAGCCACGCTTTTTCATTGCGTCCAAGCTCGTCAATCGCCCAATCCCATGCACCTTCCAAATCCTGTTGTGCAGCGGGCTTGTTGATGAGCGGCTGCGAGAACCCGCTGACGGCTACCAGTGGCAGGAATAAGGCGAGCGCCAGTTGCATGCGAGCTTTCATCAGGCGTCACCGTTGTCAGACTCGTTGAGCCGGTCTTCCAGAATCTCCAGCATGGCTTCTATTGCCGCGGGATGGTCGTCGAGTCTTCGAAGCGCACGCACCGCGCTATTGCGCACGGTCACATCCTGGTAGTCGCGATAAGCCTGGAGCACGGGTTCAACGGCCCCTTGTTGTTCGGTATCACCCAGTGCACGCACTGCGGCCGCTACCAGAACCGGTTCACTCTCTCGATCCAGTATCTGTACCAGCACGTCTACAGCCTGTTGAGTTTCGGTATCGCCAATGCCTTCAAGAGAAGCAAGCTTACGTTGCTGGTTGTCGGTGCTGGCATAGATGTTTTCCAGGGCAGATACGGCAAAACTGTCTTCGCGATCCGCGATGCCTTCAATGGCTGTAGCTGCCGTGTCGTCATCGGTTTCAGACAAAGCGACTTCGCTGAGGAAGGGGAGCACACCGTTAAGGTCCATGTCGGCGATTTCGTCGAGGATCTCGCGGCGAAGCTCGGCTTGTTCGATGTCATCATAGCTTTGCATTAGCACGGCAAGCGCAGCTTCGGTTTCCATGTCTGAGAGGGCGTCTGCAGCTTCGGCGATCAGGCTGATGTCATCCTCGTCTCGGAGGATGCCAGCCAATGCTTCCATGGCAACAGACTCATCCCAATTGTCCATTTCGCCCAGAATTTCTGCGCGGACGGAACGGGGATAGTCTGAATCCGTGGCGATGGCCAGAAGGCGCTCCCGCGATGCCGGGTCGTCCCGATCAAGCAACACCAGGATTGCGCTGGTGCGGACCTGTTCTGACTCATCATTGTCGACTACATCCAGCAAGGCGCTGGTAATGGACTCGCCTGGGAGGTCTTCGAGCAACATGACGATACGGGAGCGCAGGGTTGGATTGTCGCTGCTCTCAAGACGTTGAATAAGAATGTCTGAGGCACGTTCGTCTTCCCGCAGGGCACCAATGATAGTGAGCAATTCTTCGTCGGCTGAGCTGCGACGACGGCTTAATGAAAATGCCCGTGCCCTTTCAGCAGCGTCCCTGGCGACAGCGCGAATCTCTTCCAATTGTTCTGGCGAGATATTCGGGATGTCATCCAGATCTGGAATGGGAGGTATGGGAGGCAGATCCGGCAAGTCCAGGTTTTCAACCCGTATGCGCACTCGCTCCATTTCCCGTTCGGCGCGGGCCATGGCTCGTTCAACCTGCTGGGAAATTTCTTCGGTATCGATATCGATGTCAGTGTCATCGAAGTCAAAGTCGAAATCGAAGTCCCAGTCGCGATCCACCCGGGTCAGGAATTCGGGATAACCCAGCTCGGCCAGCTCTGAGCTCAATACCGCCATCTTGGTACGGGCATCGGCAATCCAACTGCTATTGGCATAGTTGTTAACGAATTGCTGATAGCAGGTGAAGCTGTTCTCTGGATCTGCCTGTTCCTGCTCCGCCGAATAACATGTCCAGAATGCGGCGTCGTCTGCCCATGCGCTGTCACTCCAGTCATTGAGGAAATTGTCGAAGTATTCCCGCGCACTACTCCATTGCTGTTCCAGCACCAGATTGTAACCTTCCCGGTATTCCACAGTGGCCTGGTCCTGGGAAAAGACCTGGGCACTGACGGTGAGTGTGGCGCCGAGTGCGAATGAAGCCAGTGTTTTACTATTCATGGTTGTATCTCCCTATGAGGACTAGATCACGAGATCCTGGTCTCTCATCTCCAATAGTCGGATTCTGAACAAAATGCCATTGTCTTCGAGGAACTGTTGCAAGAGGGCAACACCTTCTTCCATATTCGACTCGTCAAGATTGGCTATCTGCATCAGCATAAATTCGATATCTCGTAATAATTTCTTTTCGCTGGAGCCAAATGAACTATTGTCAACTTCAGTTAATACATTGGCTTCAAGCGCCATGTTTCTCGCCGTATTACTTTGAACTGGGAGAACTGACCCGTATTCCGATTCTGCGTTAGCAACCTGCATTAACATAACTTGTGCACGACTCAAATAATTCATCAACTCCGTATTACTCACGGCAGGGCCTGTAGTTTCGTTGAAGGCAGTTTCCATAGGCAGCTCTACCGGTGTTAACTCGTTAGACGAGAGAACGATGTAACCCGTCACGAAAATAACCAGTGATGCAGCAATCGCTCCTACCGCAACACTCCAGGGCGCCAGACCTCGTCGTGCTTGTGCGTGATAACGCTGGGCGTCGATACGGTCCAGCTCGCCGCTGAGTTTGTCATAGAGATTGTCCAGCGAGGCACGTTCCGGAATGTCGTCAAATGTGTCGTGCCTGAGCCCAGCGGATTCAAGTACTTGGCGAGCTTGCCTCAGTTCGGCGAATTCTTCCCGACAGCTTGTACAACTTTCCAGATGTCGGGAAAGGCGCGCCGGCAGTTCTTCGCCGTCAGGTAGATACAAGGCATCTACCATAAGCTCATGGACAGAATCACAACTTAACATTGTTCAAACTCCTGCAAGCTGATGTGTTCAGCCGCTAATCGATCTCGCATCTTGCGAATCGCACGGAACAGAATGTTTTTCACGGTGCCTTCGGAGCGATCAACTACCTCGGCGATTTCCCGTAACCTGAAATTCTGCATATGGCGAAGGGTAAAAACGGTTTGTTCAAAACTGCTGAGGCACTCAAGGGCCTTTTCGATATGTCCCTGCAATCGCTGGCGCTCTGCCGAAGACTCACTGCGGGACAGAGCATTTTCGTCGGCACTGGTGTCTTCGTCGTAGTCGGTGTCTGCCAGTCGCAAATGGCGCTGCCGCTGCCGCTGAAGATCAATCGCAGTGAGATAAGTAATACGATGCAGCCAGGTAGAAAGGCGGGACTGACCTTTAAATTCAGACAGGGCCCGGTACGCCTTGATGAAAGACTCCTGCACCGCGTCTTCCGCCAGGTCAGCGTCACGCAGCACGCTGCGCGCAACGGTGAACATGCGCTGCTTATTGCTGTCGACGATGCTGCGGAATGCTTCGCGGTCCCCGGCTGCTGCCAGGTTTGCCAGAGCCTGATCGGCTTTCAGTGCAAGCTGTGACGCCCGTTGTTCTGCATCGATGGCTACGATGACGGCTTTCCCCATGACTTTTCTGATGCCGATACGGCAGCTTGATTCTGGCTATGACCCTTATGTTCTGCGGGCTACCGGCATATTACAGTGATGCTGGCAGCGCAATGACAGAACGCTTACTAGTTGGACGAAGCCAAACACAAAAGGTTTGCAAATAATTTAGGTTCATCGCGCTTTTCCTGGAACTGTTGGCAGGCTCTGATTCTGCTATCTGTTTAGTTGGGGCTTCTTTGAACTGTGGCCGTGCCGGACTGAAGGGGCTCTGAGCGCTGCTAGGTAGCACGTTACTTTTTGGCTGTATTTCCCTGCCTCCTCGCAGTCGCGTTCGAAGACACTCACCTAATCGTCCATGAACACCAAATAGATGCGATTCCCTGCTTATCCGCGATGAACCATAATTTAGGGAGCCTATGATTAATACTGCTCCACCCCTGGCTTTCGGCCGAATCCAGAGTCCAGCCGCCGCAGCGTTGGGGCACGGTTGCGCAGAGGCGGTGTCAGGGTTGCCAGGCGTAACTGAATTTGGCGAAGAAGGCCCGGTCAGTCTGTTCCAGGGAGTTGAATTGGTCATCCCGGAAGGATTCGTCGGAATAGCCGATGAAAAAGCGGGTGGCCGCATTCAGCCGATAGCTGTAGAGAAGCTGTGTGGTGAGGTCGGTGCTCTGGCGATCCACGGGGCGGATATACAGGTCCGGGTTGCGCTCGTTGTCCGTGTACTGGGCGGTGAAGCGCAGGAAACTGCGATTATTGAATTGGTAGATGATAGAGGCATCCACCAGCTCGGCAGTGAACAGGCGGCCACCCTCCACGTCGAATTGCTGCTGTGTGTATTCCAGATCGATTTCCAGGTGTCGACCCCAGCGATAATTGACTTCCGGCCCCAGACGCAGCGACTGACCGAGCCGTGTATTGGCAAAATCCACCACGTCTTCCCAGCGCACCACCATGCCCAATCTCAGGTTGGCATTGGGCCGGATGCTGAGATTGATGTTATTGAACTGTTCATCGAAGTACTGGCCATTCCAATAGGTTTCACTGCCTCCGAACAGCCCGAAGAAGTTTGATTGCAGCGGCCCTTCCGCTTCGATGAACATCTCCACTTCTTCTTCCAGCTTGAAGCCTGCCTGATCCTGGGTTTGATCATAATCCAGGGCAACGCGAAACCGGCTCAGGAAACCGTCATCCCAGCGCCAGGTATAGCCAACCCGTGACACGAAAAATTCATAGTCCACACGATTGATAAATCCCAGGTCAGCACGGAAATCGGTGCCGGCATTGGTGTAGGCGGACCAGATATCCCAATTGGCATCGTTGTGACGGTATTCGATGAAGTGGTAGTTATCGGAAAGCTCGGCAGCTTGACCGAAGTCATTCTGAATCTGCAGCGGGTATTCGCTGGAAGAATGCATAGTCTGGATGGTGATCGTGTCCTGGTCTGTGGGACGCAACACGGCATCTACACTGGCCACGGTGTTCGAGTAACCATCAGCACTGCGATCGGTTACCAATGCGCCGATGGTTGAGTTGCTGAAGATGTCATAGCGATAACGGGCGATGGCCACATCGCTTTCTACTCCTGACAGGTTGGCCACGCTGGAACGCAGGTTTCCAGGCATGAGAAAGCTGGTGCTGGCATCATTGGCAGTCAGCATGCCAAATGTGTGGCCACCAGACTTGCCCGTAATCTTGGCTCCAAAATCCGGGTCGGCGATATTGCGCGTGTGCACCAGGTTCTGGGCCGTATCGAAATAGTCGGCTCCGTCGAGGAAAAAGGTGCGACGCTCCGGGAAAAACAGGCTGAACGTGTTATTGATGTTTAGCTGTGCATTGTCTGCTTCTACCTGAGAGAAATCCGGGTTCAGCGTGGCATTCAGGTAAATGTCCTGGGTAATTCCCCAACGCACATCCAGGCCTGCTTCAGGATCAATTTCTTCACTCACCCATTCGCCCCCGGCAGAGGGGTCCCGACTCTCAACGTGGGATGCGGTGAGGGTAGGAATCAATTGCAGGTTCCGGCTTCTATCCAGGTTTTCAAAACCATCGACTTTGGAGATCTGACACAGATAACAGGACACATCCCGGTCCTGCTGCTGGCTCTTGATACGAATGCGAAAATCCCGGGGATAGTGACGAGAAACATCGATGCCCCAGGTTTGGGGAATTTCACTGGGACTAAAGCGTAGCTGTTTAAAGGGCACGGCAATTTCTACAACATAGCCATACTCCGTAATCTGGCCGAAGCTGTCCCAGATCGCATTCCAGGAGTCATCTTCATTCTGGATCGTGTCATCCCAGATGGCATCCATCTGTACGCCCAAGGGATTGACGAAAAACTCGAATGCTCTGCGTTCATCATTGAACGTATCGAGCGTGATGCCCATCCAGTCGTCATTCCAGGCTTCGTCCCGATCCTGATAAAAGGCCCGAATCAGTTCGGGATCCGGATCTTCCGCCACAAAAGCCACATACAGATTAACGCCGTCTTCCATGATGAGGGCATAACCTCCAACATCGGCCACCAGGTTATTGCCCGGATTCACTTCCACGTTGACGTCGATACGGGTAGCGCTGTCCCATTCGCCATTGCCCAATTCACCGTCGATATCAGGCGCCACACCGATGCGGGGAATTGCGTACTGCGGCCTGGCTTCGGTCTGGGCCAGGGCTGACTCTATCAAACCGCACAGGAGCAGGCAGCTTAGGAGGAATAACTTGAAAGGAGCAGGGATCATAAACAGCGTCTGGTTATTATTATTTGTCTTTTATTATTGAATTTACTGACAGTACTTATTGGTAGTACTGGATTAGACGATGGCCACAGGAAATAGTTATCGGCCACAATCACCAGCGCCTGCAAGCAAAAAAAAACAGGCAGCACAGGCTACCTGTTTTTTCGATTGGAAGTTGTAACGAAAGTTATCAGTCCTGCATGGTTTCCGCCGCTTCAATTACGAAGTCAAAATCGGGCCGGTCCTGATATCGCGCCTCCGCGAACTTGAACTGGATTACCCCCTCAGAATCAACAAGGAAGATTCCTGGATGAGGCACGCCGTACGCACGGCTACCGGGTTCGTAGTCTTCGTTGAGTATACCCAGGGCATTAACATGGGTAATGCCTTCATCGTGAAGCAGGGCAAATTCTATGCCCTCGTCTGCTTCGACTTCCTTGAGCAACTCAACAGAGTCGTAGGTCATTGCCACCACGGATAAACCCATGGTTTCGAACTGGTCACTGATTTCTGTCAGCTGCACGAGCTGAGCTTTACAGTAGGGTCACCAGTCAAAAGAACGGCTGAGCATAAACAGCATGCCGTTCTCGCCTACGAGATCGTCAAAAGTGCGCAGGTTGCCATTCTGGTCCTCGGCCGAAATAACGGGCAACGTGGAACCCACCGGAAAATCCGGTGCCCAGACATAGTCATCCTGAGCCTGTGCCAGCGAACTCACCAGCATAAATACCGCCGCGAATGGCAGGTAAAGCCTGCGGGCTAATCGCCTGTGTAGATAATGAACCATTTCTGATCCTTCCCCTGTGGGGACAGCTATGGGGGGTAGTACGAGCGCAGCAAGCGCTTATTCATAATACCCGATTCGCACAGGTTTTATTGCAAGCGAATGTGAATTAGCGAGTGGGCGAGCAGTTAGCGGAGACCCGCTTACTCGATACCTTCAAGAAAGCGCTCGCCACGGGGCAGGTAATTATTGTGGCTGTCCAGGGAAAATACGACGGAAGACGAACGACCTATCAGCTCCTCTCGGGGCACGAAGCTATAGACACGACTGTCCGCGCTGTTGTCGCGATTGTCACCTAACACGAAGTACTGGTCTTCAGGCACCACAGTTGGCCCATAGCTACGGGTAGATCGATTGACGAAACGACTGGAGAGACGAGCCTGATGCTCCATATTGGGCAGCGCCTCGGAAATGATGATGGAATTGGAATCCCGCGAGACCACTTCATAATCCGCCGGCACACCATTTATCACCAGCGTGTTGTTCTGCATATAGATCGTGTCACCGGGCAGGCCAACGATACGCTTCACCAAGCGCTTATCTGCGCGCTTGGAATCAATAATCACGATATCTCCCCGCTCGGGATCATCCACCTGGGCCAGGGAAATTTCGGTGAAAGGAATTTTTACATCGTAAGCCAGCTTGTTGACCCACACCTTGTCACCATCCAGCAAGGTCGGCTGCATGGAAGCCCCGGAGATTGAGCTCAGGTCCGCAATGGCACTCTTGAAAAAGACGATACAGATAAGCAGGGCAAAGAACTGACGGTTCTCCACCCAAAATGCACGCATATAGCTGCGAATCCGCGTAGATAGCGGGACTGGCGCGGGCTTCAAAATCTCGTCCACCCCAGGCAGTTTCTCGATATGTTCCAGATCGTCCATAGGCTTACTTCTTTCCTGTCCCTAAATAATTAGCCAGAAGGGGGATTATGTCAATTCCACTTACCCTCCTGATTGCGCAATATTTGACCTGTTCGGCATTTGATTTCTCCCGTTTTTCAAAAGAATTTAGCACTGAAATCGATTAGTCCTTGGGGTGGTATTGGCACTGACACTGCTTGAACCGGAAAAATCAAAACAGTGTATATTGCAAAATCACCCACCCTCTCTTACCCTGTATTTTTGTACAGTAAAAGCCACCCATGACCCTGGAAACCTTCCACCCAGCCTGCCAGAACTGGTTCCGCGCCAGCTTCGGTGAGCCCACGCCAGCCCAGGCCCAGGCATGGCCAGCGATTCAGGCTGGCCGGCATACCCTGATTTCCGCGCCCACCGGCAGCGGCAAGACACTGGCAGCGTTCTATGCCGCTATTGATGAGATGTTGCAAAAGGGGGTCAGGAACCAGCTGGAAGACGGGGTGCATATCCTCTACGTGTCGCCCCTCAAGGCCCTCAGTAATGATATTCACCGCAATCTGGAGATGCCCCTGGACGGCATCGCCGAGCAAATGCATCTACTGGGACAGGCTCCCGTCGATATCAGGGCAGCGGTGCGCACCGGCGATACCCCAGCCAATGAACGCCAGAAGATGGCGAAGAATCCGCCCCACATTCTGGTAACCACGCCGGAATCACTCTATCTGCTGCTCACCAGCGCCAGTGGCCGTGCCATGCTTTCCAATGTCTCTACCCTGATCGTGGATGAGATTCATGCCATGCTGGGGGATAAGCGTGGTGCACACCTGGCGCTGTCCATTGAGCGCCTGGAGCATCTGGTCCGCAGCAACAGCGGGCAGCATCTGCGCCGGGTAGGCCTGTCGGCTACCCAGAAGCCCATCGACATGGTGGCGCGTTATCTGGTTAGTAATAGCAACAGTGATGCTGACAAGGTGGATTGTGAAATTGTCGACGCGGGATTTCGGCGCAAACTGGAACTCCATCTCGAAGTCCCCGGCTCACCGCTCACTGCCTTGATGAGTAATGAAGTCTGGGACGAACTGTATGAACGCCTGCTGCAACTCATTCAGCAACATGAAACCACCCTGATCTTTGTTAACACGCGACGGCTGTCAGAGCGACTCGCCCTCGCGCTTACCGACCGTCTCGGCGACGGTTCGGTGTGTTCCCATCATGGCAGCATGAGCAAAGATCATCGCCACAACGCAGAACAGCGCTTAAAGGCGGGCCAATTGAAGGTATTGGTCGCTACCGCCTCCATGGAGTTGGGTATCGATGTGGGCTCTGTCGACCTGGTGGTGCAGATATCATCACCCAAGAGCATTGCGACCTTCCTGCAACGCGTTGGGCGCAGTGGTCACTCGGTGAAGGGCACACCTAAAGGTATCCTGTTTCCACTGACCCGTGACGACCTGATCGAATCCGCCGCCTTGCTCCACAGCATTCACAAGGGCGAACTCGATCGCATCATCATGCCGGAAAAGCCTCTGGATATTCTGGCCCAGCAGATTGTCGCGGAAGTCTCTTCCCTGTCGCTGGGCAAAGGCAATCTTGATGATGGTGAAGGCTGGGATCTGGATGCGCTCTATGTGCTGTTCTCTAATGCCTATTCCTATCGCGATCTCGGTAGAGAAGAGTTTGACCGCATCATAAAGATGCTTTCTGAAGGGTATACCAGCCGAAGAGGGAGACGTGGCACTCATTTGCATCTGGACATAATCAACAACAAGGTGCGCAGTCGTCGAGGTGCCAATCTGATATCACTCACCAACGGTGGCGCGATACCCGACATGTTCGACTATCAGGTCGTGCTCGATCCGGAAGATGTTGTGGTGGGCACCCTGAATGAAGACTTCGCCCTGGAAGCATTGCCCGGCGATGTGTTTACACTGGGCACCCATGCCTGGCAGATGTTGCGTGTGGACGGTCTGAAGGTACGAGTGCGTGATGCTGAAGGCATGTCGCCAACGATACCGTTCTGGTTTGGCGAAGGCCCGGGACGAACCCAGGAACTTTCCCAGTCCGTATCCAACTTGCGTGAAACGATCGGTAATTTGCTGATTGATGAATCCGCTGGTGTCGCCAGTAACTGGTTGATGGATGAACTCGGACTGCCATCCAGTGCCGCACAGCAGATGGTGGAATACCTGCAGGCTGGTATGAATGCGCTGGGGGTCATGCCAACCCGGGAAACCCTGGTGATGGAACGCTTCTTCGATGAAGTAGGGGACATGCACGTGGTAATTCATTCCCCCTATGGTAGCCGCCTCAACAGGGCCTGGGGACTGGCACTGCGCAAGCGTTTCTGCAAGTCGTTCAATTTCGAATTACAGGCGGCGGCTAACGAGGACAGCATCGTTATTTCCCTCGGCTCCGTTCACAGCTTCGCCCTCGATGAGGTCTATCGCTACCTGCAAACCAACACGGTGCGGGACACACTGATACAGGCCATGCTGGATGCACCCATGTTCGAAGTACGCTGGCGCTGGAACGCAACGCGCTCCCTGGCAATCCAGCGCAATCGTAATGGCAAGCGGGTACCGCCCCAATTTCAGCGTATGGATGCCGAAGATCTCGTTGCCCATGTATTCCCGGACCAGATCGCCTGTCAGGAAAATATAACCGGCCGCCGTGAAGTCCCGGATCATCCACTGGTGAATCAAACCGTGGACGATTGCCTCACCGAAGCCATGGACATCGATGAGCTGGAAACCCTGATCGGCAATATCGAAAACAACCGGCTGACGCTCATCGCGAAAGATTTGCGGGAACCGTCTCCCTTTGCCCAGGAAATCATCAACGCCCGTCCCTACGCTTTCCTCGATGATGCGCCTTTCGAAGAACGACGCACTAATGCCATACGTAACCGAAGCTGGGCCGACCCCGCCGACGCCAAGGACTATAGTCAGCTCGATGCAGAAGCCATTGCGCGGGTAAAAGAAGAGGCCTGGCCCTTTATCAGTAATCCGGAAGAACTGCATGATGCGCTGTTGAGTGCGACCTATGTAACAGAGCAGGAAACTATCGACCATGAGTTGGCAAGGTTTGCCGACAGTCTGCTGGCAAGCAATCGGATTGCCCAAATTACTGTGAATGAACAAACCCTCTGGGTGGCAACTGAAAACCTGCCACGATTTTTTGCGGTATTCACAGAGCAATTGAGCCATATTGAATTACCGGCGTTCCTGCAAAATGAAGAGTGGCAATCAGAGGATGCGATGCGGGAAATCGTGCGCGGCCGACTCCAATGTCTCGGGCCACTCACAGCAAGCCGTTTGTCACAGGAACTGGGCCTGGAAAAAAGTAAAATCGATCAGGCATTGATCGCGCTGGAAGTGGAAGGCTTCGCTTTCCAGGGTCAATTTACACCGAAGCAACATTCCCTGGCTGCAAGTGAACAGGAACTGGAATGGTGTGAACGCCGCCTATTGCAACGCATACATCGCTACACAATTGACCAGCACCGCAAAGCCATCAAGCCTGTTTCACTGGAGACCTACACTGAGTTTCTGTTCGATCGACACCAACTCGTTCCGCTGCAGGACCTGCAAAGCGATTTCGGAAAACAGGACCAGCCGCCAGTGCTGGACGGTCAGACACAATTGCAGAATTGTTTGCAGATGCTGGATGGCATCTCGGCGCCAGCGGTGAGCTGGGAAGCCGACATCTATCCAACCCGGATCGCTGACTACGACCCAAACTGGCTCGATGTCATGTGCATCAGCGGCAAGCTGGCCTGGGGGCGCTATTCCCAGCCGCAGAAATCCATTCGCAAGATGAACAGGAAGCGCAATGCGGGCCCGGTAAAAAGCACACCTGTGACTCTCCTCAGGCGCAGCAATCTCGATATCTGGAAGGCGTTGGCCAGGTCGCAAGTCACCGAGGAGCAGCAAATTGAACTCAGCGGCTCAGCGCGCAAGATTGCAGACGACCTGTTGCACAATGGTGCCAGCTTCTTCGATGAAATCCAGCACCGTACAGGCCTGTTACGTACGCAGATGGAAGAAGGGCTGGCCGAGTTGGTGGCGCAGGGACAATTAAGCAGTGACAGCTTCACCGGGCTGCGAGCATTGCTGACGCCAAATCACAAGAAACCCGGCAATCACCGCCGACGGGGCAGGACATCCATGTTCGGAGTCGAAGATGCTGGTCGTTGGAGTCTGTTGGATACCTTTGAGCCGACTGAGCAAAAGGCCCCGTCGAATCGTCATTGGCAAGTGCTGGACGAAGCGCAACTGGAACGCCTTATCACTGTGTATTTACACCGCTGGGGCGTACTGTTCCGTGGCATTCTGGATAAGGAGATGGCGGCACCACCGTGGCGAGTCCTGTTAGCCAAATTGCGGCGCATGGAGTTACAAGGCGTGCTCCGTGGTGGCCGCTTTATCGCTGGCGTAGGGGGTGAGCAATTCGCTTTCGCCGAAACGGTAGATGAAATGAGGAAATTCAAGCGCAGCAGGGAGGATTCCAGCGAGCACAAGACAACGCAATATTTTTGTGTGGCCGCGACAGATCCGGTGAACCTCATCAACTTTATTTTGCCAGGACGGAAATTGCCGCGGCTCAGTAAGAACAGGGTGCTCTATCGAGGGGGCGTACCGATCGCTGTGATGGAGAGTGGGGAAGTCCACTATCTTAAACAGACCACGGCAGAGGAGCAGTGGCAATGGCAGCAGATGCTTATGAAAAGAGTGTATCCCCCTCGCCTTCGAAACTACCTGGGAACTCACTAGGGTATAAAGCAGAGTAACCATGTGTCCTGCAATCCAGTGCCAGCTCTCACTCCCATTGGATTCCCGCTCTGGATTGCCCGGAGCAAGCCAACGTCATCCCAAAACATACCGTGTAGGAATATTCAGCAACAGTGTTTGTGAGAATCCATGGCGTTGAGTGGAGAACAGCAGCAAGAATTCACCTAGCTCGGGTTCTGCAAAACCCTGCTCCCACAAAAAATCCCGCTGCCCCAGTTTAAAGTGGGACAACGGGATCGTTCGGTTGCAGTCCTTTGGATATCTGATGCCGGTATCAAGTACCACCAATCAGCTTCCGCAAAACTGCATCTACGTATGGGAGCGAAGAAAGTTCAAAAGATACTTTCTCTCCAGTTACGCTAAAACTTTCCGTACAACTTAATCGGTCAGCTTATTTGCAGTAACCGGAGGCTCCCTTAATAGATTGACTATTGATGGGATCACCTCCTTTGCGAGCCAGGGTTACGCAGAATGCTAGGAGGTTCCCCCTGTTGGAACCGCTAACAAAAGTCCAAAGTTTTTATATAACAGCACTGGTCATGAGTAAAGCCCTTAATGACCTCCTGTTATTACCTCCCACGAATATTCAGATTCGGGAAAAATTCCTACGCCATTGCGTAAATTGTGCAGCGCCTCACAGTCTACAGTTAACAAGCTATGAGTAAATCGGGGGTGCCAGACTGTTGGATCAAATTCAGTTTTGGTGAACTCAATTAAAGAGAACGCAGACTAAATACACGCAGTTAAGATTAACGCAATTTATAAAACCAAAGACGCTGCGTGACAGACCGGGAGTTCTGGTAGCGATTAAGGAATAGAAAGTGAGACCAAGAAATCGACCGATAGTGAAAGCGATGGAAAGACGACAACATCGCCGGGTAGAAGTGGACTACTGGGCCAGCCTCAGGCATCCGCTGGTGGGCAGTGTTACCGGTGAGATTCAGGACATGTCAATCAGTGGTCTGTCCCTGACCCTGGATAAGGAAATGAAGTTCTTCGTGATGATGGAACTGGACGTTCGTATTCACGGCGCTGGCTGGGACGAGACCATGCCATCCCTACCCGTACAGGTAGTCCGTGTGCAGGATCGGGAGATCGCTCTGTCTTTCATGGACAATTGTGATGACTTCTGGACGCCTCCGGCCGAAGACGAACTGGACCTGCCGGTGCAAGAGCGCTACTTGCGAGAAGAGGGCGAAGAATTGAGCTTGCGACTCTGATCAAGCGCTAAAGGGTCAGGAAGAAGCGCAGGGAAAAATACAGGACCAGCGAAATAGCGATCAGGCAGGCGAAAAACCTGAATGGGTCTTCACGAAAACTATGCCACAGGGTTCGTGTTTCACCCCGAGCCCGCTGTGACTCATATTCTGCTTTAATTCGCTTCGCGCGTTCAGCCTCATACTCATCTATTAATTGGCGGGCTAGCGCAAACTGATCATCCTGTTTAACCCAAAGCGCAGGCATAGACATACCCCAATTGCCCGCATGAGTTTCGAAGAACTCGATTTCGTTAGTTTCCAGAAGCTCCCTCACCTCCAGGGCCTCGTCATCCGGAACATTACGCATCTTGAATATCAATTTAGCCATGCTTCCAGCCAGTACGGCGCTCTTTTCCCGTTATTATGGTCCATGCTACTTTGTAGTCTGTAAACAGCTCAGCGAATTCACTGACTGATCGATTGCCTTACCAGGAGATGAGTATGCTACACGGTACTACGATTTCTACCTACATCAGTAAGCCATTCAGGACCCTGGTCCTTGGAATGAGTGCGGCAGCGGCTGTGCTACTTGCCAACATTGCTCAGGCTGATTCTTCGGTGTGGCGTGTAAGCTCAGGCGACAACGTGCTCTACCTTGGGGGCACCGTTCATTTACTACGACCCAGCGACTATCCCTTGCCGGAAGAGTATGAAGAAGCCTATGAGGATGCGGACGAATTGTATTTTGAAACTGATATCACGGCGATGACAACGGATCTCAGTATACAGGCCCAGATGCTGCAGCAACTCACCTATCAGGATGACCGTACACTCCGTACCGTGCTCTCGACAGAAGCCTATGATGCGCTGAACGATTATGCGATGAGCACTATGCTACCCCTGATGATGCTGGAAAAAATGAAGCCGGGTTTACTGATAAGCACCTTACAGGTTTTGGAATTTCAAAAACTTGGTTTCACCCCTCAGGGTGTGGATGCCTTTTTTAACACCCGGGCATTGGGAGATGGCAAGGACACCGGCGCTCTGGAAACGATTCAGGAGCAAATAGGATTTATCGCTTCCATGGGTGAAGGCAATGAAAGTGAGTTCGTACTGATGTCGATCGCCGATCTGGAAAACACGGAAGAGATGATGGAACAGATGATTACCGCCTGGCGCAGTGGCAATGCACCGCAGCTCAAGGAACTATTCGTCGATGACATGCGTGAACAGGCGCCAGAAGTTTATGACTCACTGCTTCGCCAGCGAAACCTGAAGTGGATGCCGCAGATCGAAGCGATGCTGCGCGATAGCGACAATGAGTTTGTATTGGTGGGAGCGGCACACCTCGTTGGCGAGGATGGGCTGCTGGAAATGTTGCAAGCCAGAGGCTACAACGTTTCACAGCTCTGAATGTAATGCCAGCCACGGGCAAGAATTCGCTTTTTTCCAGAGGGGTACCGTAAAAAGGTTGAAACCAACCCTGGGGAAATCTTCAGCAAATCAGCCTTGCGTTTCGTAAAATCGTTTTAAGCAATACGGAAAAAAACAAAGGGGTCTCTATAAGAATAAAGACCCCTTTGTTTTGTAGTATTCGTTGAACCAGAGAGCTGATTCCCGAAGTTCTGACGCGACAGATTCTCTACCTGATCAGGAACTCGTTTTGTGGCTCAGGACGATTTGTCTTGGTCCACTGGTAGATGTTTGTCCGCTTACGCCAGAAGGAATCTGTTGGACTTTGCCACCCGCCTTCAGAAACGCTGCGATATGTTCTTCCAGATCTTCCCGGGAACTTACTGCTGCTTCTTTTTTTGCTTTACTAGCCATAAAACCACTTTCTCAATGCGTCAAAACGAATCAGCGATTATACACGAAATCGCGTTTCACTGCTAATTCGACGGGAAAAGGGGCCTCAAACGCGTATTGTTTGAGGCCTGATACGAGGCGAGGGGCGTCTGTTTATCGAGTCTTATCGAGATTTAGAGCCCAGGCGTTTGCGCGGGCGCACATAGTAGTCAGAGTAGTAGTCTTCAGGCAGGTCACCCACCAGTTCGTCGAGTGAAGTCTTGTAAATCACTTTCATCTTGGCGAGCAGTTCAAGGTCCAGGTGGCACCCGTAGTTGCGTACTGTTTCAATATCTTCCAGTTGCTTGCGCGACACACCCAACAAACGAGCACCCTCATTCATTGAGTATCCCGCGTTCAATCGCAATTGCCGGATGTTCTTCTTTACGGCAACAGTGATTGGAGAGAATTTGGAAAATTGTGGCTGATTCATACGTAAATATCCGAGTTTTAGCTGTTGTATGGCTCTTGAGAGCTACTGTCCTCAACTCCTGTGAGCCATAAATTCAAGTTTAGCAGCCGGGCGATCCTGCTCTGGCAAATTTCGAAAAATCCCAATATTTAGGGGTCGAAATTAAGCTATCACAGTCGTTTACTTTGACAATCTTTTCTTGAAATTACCGGGAAAGATTTTGAAATTTCCAATTATTAGTCCATCTCAAGTGCAAATTTCACAATAGAAATTCACTTGCCGGACAATAACTTGGACTTGAACTTGTCCCAGGTATTCAGAAACCAGCGCTGAGTGGCGGTTTCACGACTGAGATCGAAATGGGAACGCGCATTTTCAATGAATGGCGTCATATGCGTTGAGAGATAATTCCCAGCACCATGCTCGGTTATTCCTTGCAAGGTTTGTTTGTAGTCAGACAATATCATTTCATCGAGGATACCGTAACTGGTACGCCCTATTGCACCGGCAGTATTGATGCTGGTACTGGATACAGTGGACGCATGGACGGATAGCATACCCAGTAATGCAGGCACGCTAAGATTTTCTTTCCTGGCAACGACGAGAATCTGATTCCAAAGGCTCTCGAAACTGGGAAGGAGTTCACTGGATTTCGCCGTGAGCCTGGCAGTGCTTTGCCGGAGTTCGTCTGCCAGAATCCTGATCTCCTCGCTATTCAGCGGAGGAGTATCTATGGCAGTGGCGCCCCGGTGGGACATATCCTGAATAGCCACCAATATCTGTTCCAGCGTCTCCGGATTACTTTCCTGTGCAATAACCCCATTTTCTTTCAGGTGTTGCACCAATCGTTGCAGAAAAACCTGACCGCCCCTTGCGGCATCAGAAGCAATTGCAAATACCCACACGGGAGACAAGTGCATGGTGAGCAGGCCTGCGGCTTCAAATGAAGAGCCCAGGAGTTTCCGATGGATAAAACGATCCTGCAGACGAGCGTCACTCTTGAGCTCTTTCATGCCCGCGACGTTTTGCACCAGGAACGACTGAAACATACCCACGGTGAAGTGGTAACTGGAAGAGTTCTTTATTGCGGAAGGAATCAGAGTCTGGGTAAGCAGCATGGTACTGCCGCCTACTATGGCACCCATTGCCCTTGCCGTCCTTTCCGGTATGGAGAGTGTTAACGAAAAGTAGTGTGTGAGCCGGCCAACCGCCTTGGGCGGATCTACGGGCACTGGTAGCAGCGGGTCAGCGTGATCGTGGTCGACCGGCATCTGGATTAATCTGTGGTGGCAGCTTGCTTGTTCTTTAGCGAGTCTGCAATCAGTGTGAGTACCTTACGGTTGACTACTACTTCGTAGTAACTGTCATTGCTGTCGGGATCGTCATGGATTTCCTGATCTTTCCACAGGCCTATCTTGCCCTCTCTTATCACGAGGTCTTTCTTGCGGCCATTGACATCTGGATACTGTCCGACGTGAAACAAGTATTCCTTGCCATTGAGTTTCATCTTCAAACTTCGCAGCGACACTTCGGTCTTGAGTTTGGAGAAAGCCTTGTCATCAAGATTGATACCGTTGACGTTGTAGCGTAGCAGCACCTGGCCCTTCTCACCCTTGCCGGATTCACCATCAGCCATACGCAGTACATCGACGTTGAACAAACTCTTCTGAATCGCCGCACGCAGATTCCACGAGCAGCCCGACATGCGGTCAGCCAGCCCAATAGCGCCAGATATCATGATTGGATGATCACCATCATAAAGAAAACGCGGCGCTTCATCCGAATAACAAATACCAATTCCCAGTTCCAGCAACGGTAATCCCATTTGCGTGGAATACCGATTATTGGAACTCGTGATCTTCAGCATATCCCGGGCGTTGCCGCAGGCTCGGGCTACCGCAAACCACTGCTGAGGCGTGTGTTCGTATTCGAGGAAACTAAGGATGATGGCATCCCCTTCAATAAAAACCTTATTGGCGCCGTAGCTTTCCAGGATCTTGTTGATGGGATTAAAAAAGCGCACGCTAAAATAGGACGCCGGGTTCAGGCCTTTAGCCTGTAATTCGTCAGTAACCGTGGTGGAGCCACGCACATCTGCCTTCAGGATCGCGTGATGACAGATGCGTTCTTCGTCCTCTTCAATCTCGGAGGAGGTTGGCAACAAGTAGAGGGTGCCGGCAGATTTTGAAAGTTTTATATCGTCTTCGGTCGTCAGGATGGAGAAGCGATTAAATGCCCGGTGGGCAAACCGATAGAATTTGAGATGCTGGCGAAAGCGGCTTAAATCAAGCAGCAAGCGCAGTGAATCGTTGTAGTCCGCCTTCTTGATCTGGTCTTCGAGTTTTAGTCTTACCTCTTCAAGGGACTTCAACTGCTCGTCACTTAACTTATTGGAACCTGGGATGCTCTCTTGCAGTTTCTCTAACGACGTCTTTCCGCAGAGATACTGGCAGATTGTCTTCAGGTCAACATGCTCTTTGATGGTGGGATTGATAGAGCGCCGCATGACCTGGGACGCAAGCAACTGCGCCAGTAACTTCTCTTTCTTCAGCAGACGGGTAAACGCATTCAGCGTTCTATTGAGTTTCGCGACTTCGCCTCGTGCTTTCCACCAGGCACCAAGACCATCGCGCTTGCGAATCTCCTTGAGCCGATCCGCGTTAGTCTTGGCATTAAACAGTAGCGAAACATTCTCGGGAATCTCGAACCAGCAGAACTCTTCCGCAATGGTATTTTTCGAATCCTGAGCCTTGCCCATGAAATCCTGAGTCTGGAAAAGACCTTTCAGTTCATCGTGAATCTCGGCGTGAGCACCATCTTCAGTTGAGTCCTGGCGGAGCGATGTAATCTCCAGCTCCTTGAGTCGCTTGTTGAGCAGGCTCTCGACTTTTTCATTGAGATCCAGAAAACCACTGTTCTCGGCGTTGAGACTCCACAGACTAAATTCATTGAGCAGCAGGCTCATCGCGCTGAGTTCGGAAGTATAGAGAAGCGGGTTCATCAATATATCTACCGCAAATCGATACTGCTCGCCGAGGTATTGTTCGCGCACACCGGCGAGCTGTCTCTCTTCCGCCCGTTGCAACTGTGCAAACAATTGCTTGTTCACGGCGTAGAGAATGGTGTCGTAGTTTTTCTTCAGCCAGAACAGGCGTTGCTGTGTTGCCAGCGCTTCAGAGGAACCTTTGTTGCGATTCTCCGCGAGCTTGGCATTTACCCGGCGGATCTCATCGTCAAGCGTACTGCGCGTAAATCTTACTGTGTATTTGATGGTGGCGAATTGCAGCAGGGAGATTTCATCGGCACTGAGATCAGTCTTCACGCGATGGATAAGCACGGTCATCAGGTCGACGTACTTGTCCCGGAGCTTTTCGAAGAGTTTGGAGTTGTCCCAGTTCTTGGGCTTGGGTACCGCCAACTGAGAAGTCAGGAGTGCGATGAGTTTTTTTACATCAGACGCAAAACGGCGACTCAGGCGAACATCGATATGATAGTTGTCTATTCCCCTCAACATACTATCGATCGATATTTGCAGCGACCGGTGAGTTTCCACCTCTTCTAATAAGGTGGTAGCGACTTCAGAGTTCATGGCGGCTATTTATTTTTGTGGATCTTGATCAATATCTCAGTATTGTCCAATACACAGAACAATACAGAACTTACGTCAGCATCTGTGAACCCCGACACATTACACAGAATTTACTTAAAAATCAGCAATTTGAACGAATCGGCCAAGCACTTTGGTGGTGCAAAGCCGGAAAACCTACGGGTAGGGGTACTCGCGCCTCGCAGCTACTAAATATAGTAGACAGGGTGAGTCAGACCTGGGCGTGCAGGCTGGACAGTCCGCCGAGAAGTTGCTGCAGCCAACGGCGCGCCTGACTGGACTCAAGAGCCGTGATCAGCGGCCCGAGGAAGCTCCAGAATCCCTCGTACTCAGCCTGGTGGTACACCGCGAGTCGATAGTATCCGGGACCTCCGGATTCCTCGATGGCGATACGATAGGCGCGGCGACCGGTAGCCCCCCGTCGCATCAAGTCGAGCTGCTGACCGGGGTGCCAGTGACTGATTTCCCAGAGCTGCGATTTGCTTGCCCATTGCAGTTGCAGGCTTGTTCCGCGGCCCGGTGCCCCTTCATCCAGCTGCTTCACCGCCTGCAAACTGGCGACAATGTCTGGCCAATTCTGGAAGCTGCACAGCCAGTGCCAAACCTGCATGCGCCCACCTGTGGCCAGGCCATATTCCACGGTCAATAAGGTTTTCACAGGACTTCTCATGGGCAGGTTAGGCAGAAGGGCAGTCGGGATGACATTACGACAACGACTGCAGGTTCAGCACCAAAACCATCCGGGTTACGGCTTGTTGCGCCAATGCCCAGCTCAAGAAAAAACGACATAAATGGCAGATTCCGGTGACATGCAGCCTCGTTACAGTTCACAATAGCAGCTTAATTCGGGTGTCGCTATTCTGCGGCACAACAGTGAGGTTTGTCTGAGGTCGTCCATGTCTGAAGAACTCGTCCCGGTATTAATTGTCGCCATTGTATTTGGCTTCGTCGGCTTCAGCACCTACATGAGCCACAAGACGAAACAGCTTCGACTCCTCAATGAGCGGCAGGGTTCCCACTTTGAAGATGAAAATGTGGAACTGAAGGCCACTATCAAGAAATTGGAGAAACGGGTGCAGACGCTGGAGTCTATCGTCACCTCCAAAGATTATCGACTGGCAGAAGAAATTGATTCCCTGACCTGATCCGCGCAAGGCTTTTGCCCTGCCTAAACTCGAAAAGACTGTGGTAAGGTTACTGAGAATTGAATCTGGCCCAATAATAAGATTTCGACTGAAAATTAGACAAACAAGCAGACAAATAAGTAGATAACGAAGCGAG
The DNA here is from genome assembly GCA_965227635.1 of uncultured Pseudohongiella sp. Taxonomy (GTDB): domain Bacteria; phylum Pseudomonadota; class Gammaproteobacteria; order Pseudomonadales; family Pseudohongiellaceae; genus UBA9145. Next base: position 1,463,530 of record OZ245763.1, read on the forward strand.
AGAGATAACCATGAATCCTGAAGATACAAGCCGACGCAAAGTTTTGAAGGGAGGCATATTAGTCGCGGGTGCCGCTTCGGTACCGGGACTGGTCATGCCAACCCTGGCTCAGGGGGAGCGCATAGTCCCGTTCACCGATGTGCCCGATAGCTTCCAGGTAAACCCGGTGCAGCCAAACACCACGCACTGGCAAGACACTCGACAAATATCAGAATTCGTAACGGACAATGACGATTTCTATCTGGTTCAACACTACGGCCAGCCGGAAGTAGACAATGATAGTTGGCGTCTGCGAGTAACCGGCATGGTGGACAACGAACTGGAATTCTCGCTCCGTGATCTGATGAACGAGCAAGTCATGGAACAGCAAGTGGGTTTCGAATGCGGCGGTAATAGCCAACGACTTTTCCATGGCCTGATCGGCAACGCGATCTGGCGAGGTGTTTCACTCAAGCAAATTCTTGAGCGTGCCGGTATTCAGGACGGTGCGAAGGAAATCGTTTTCTTTGGCTCGGACATTGCCACAGAAGAGATCAGAGGCCGCGAGGTTGAGAAGGCATTTGCCCGTTCCCTGTCAATTCCAGATGCGATGCGTGATGAAAACATGCTGGCGTTCGAAATGAATGGTGAGCCTTTACCGCATTACCATGGCAAGCCGTTACGTCTGGTTGTTCCGGGCTGGTATGGCGTTGCCAACGTAAAATGGCTCAACCAGATTCACGTACAGGATACCCGCTATATGGGTCGCTTCATGGGCCGTGACTATGTCACCCTGAAACGGGAAGAAGTAGGCGGCGTGGAACGCTGGGTTGAAAACTCGGTAACCACCATGAACCTGAAATCTGCCATCATTCGCGTGACTGAACTCGGTGGCAATTACACTATTCACGGCTTCGTTTTGAACGACGGCACGCCACTACGAAGTGTAGAAGTGAAAATCGATGATGGTCCCTGGCAGCGTGCTGAAATGAACCCAAATAACACGCAGTATTCCTGGAAACTGTTCAGTTTTAACTGGAACAATCCGGCGCCGGGAGAGCATCGGTTGATTTCTCGTGTCACCGACGTCAATGGCAATGTGCAGGCAACACAGGATGAGTTGCCAGAGAAAGTGAGCTATTGGGAAGACTTCGGTCAGTTCCAGAGAACGGTACGCGTCTAGTTAATCTGGCGCTGCCTAATTACCACGGAACCTTTGTCTGTGGTTCATCGAGTGGCTCTTGCACATTAGTATGTGTTCATAACGAATAGCGCTCGTGTCACAAGAAAAACCTGCCGCCACTGTCGAGGGGTTCATACTTACTCGGCAGTGGTCGGAAACATCCACAGGAATTTTACTCACCTTTTGGCTCGCCACCGGGAACAAGCCACTGTGCGTGCGCGTCAGCCGACAGGAAGCGGTAGCGTTCCTCCCCGATAAGCAGTCACCTAGACTACAAACCACGCTCCGCGGCCTGACTGGTTGGCGTGTTGCTGAAACACAACTCAAGGATTTTTCCGGCGAGCCAGTCTCCGCAATCTACTTCAATAGTCAGCGAACGCTGTTCGCAGCCCGGGATCGGCTGGCGAAGAACCAGACCTATTTACTGGAAGCAGATATCAAGCCTACTGACCGGTTCCTGATGGAGCGCTTCGTTACCGGTGCAGCCACGCTTAGTGGCGCGGTTGTGGACGAAGGGAACTATAGCCTGATGCTGAATGGTCGCTTCAGGCCAGGCGATTTCCACCCGACACTGACGGCGATCTCACTCGATATCGAAACTGACTATCAGGCGGAACACTTGTACTCCATCGCCCTGTACTCCGATTCTGAATCCCTTGTGATGATGATTGGACAGGAAGACGCCAGCGCCCGTGCGCAGTTACATGACGAATCCATAGAACTGCAATTCTATGCAGATGAGAAAGCCCTGCTCATTGCCTTCGTTGCCAAAATGCGAGAGTTGGATCCTGACGTGATAATGGGCTGGAACGTCGTGAACTTCGATTTTCGCTGCCTGCAGAATTTTGCCGACCGCTATGCGGTTGACTTGAATGTTGGCCGCGACGGTAGCGCAATTGTCTGGCGGCAGGCGCGGGATAATCAGGACAGGTACTACGCGTTGATCGCAGGCCGCGTCATTCTCGATGGTATCGAATTGATGCGCTCAGCAACCTATGTCTTTGAAAACTTTTCACTGGAATATGTCGCACAGGCGCTACTGGGGCGAGGCAAACTGGTGGATGATGTGGATCAGCGTGGCGAAGAGATCACCAGCCTGTTTAACGAAGACAAGCCGGCACTCGCTCGCTACAACCTGGAAGACTGCCGTTTGGTATGGGATATATTCGAGCAAGAGAACTTGCTCGGCTTTGCGATAGAGCGCAGCATACTGACCGGCCTCGAGTTCGACCGTTATGGTGGCTCTGTCGCTGCCCTCGATTTTCTTTACTTACCGAGACTGCATCGCCGCGGATACGTTGCCCCTGCGCTTGAGCAACTGCAGCCCAACAATATCAGTCCGGGTGGCTACGTGATGCAGTCTATTCCCGGCATTCATGACAACGTCATCGTGCTGGATTTCAAGAGCCTGTATCCCAGCATCATCCGCACCTTTAACGTCGATCCATTGGCCCTGGTGGTCGGTCTCGAAGAAGACAATGCAATACCCGGTTATGAGGGGGGCAAATTTTCTCGTAGCGAAGTCATTCTTCCGGAGCTGATCGAAACCCTGTGGCAGGCACGGGACAAGGCCAAGGCTGACAAGAACAAGGTCTTGTCCCAGGCAATAAAAATCATCATGAATTCATTCTACGGTGTGCTCGGCACTTCTGGCTGTCGCTTTCTGGATTCGCGCCTGGTGAGCTCCATCACCCGTCGCGGACACGATGTTATTATTCGCAGCAAGGAATTTATTGAGGAGCGGGGCTACAAGGTTATCTATGGTGATACGGACTCTGTTTTCGTGTTGCTCGGGGAAGAGCATACTGAAACGGCACAGGCTATCGGTGACAAGCTCGCGCTAGAAATAAACGCCTGGCTAAAAGATTCATTGAAATCCCAGTATGGCGTAACAAGCTTTCTGGAAATGGAATTCGAAACCCATTTCACCAAGTTTCTGATGCCCACTGTGCGCGGCGCGGAAACTGGAAGCAAGAAACGCTACGCGGGTATGCTGGCTGACGGTAGCATGATGTTCAAGGGTCTGGAGACAGTGCGCAGTGATTGGTCGCCACTGGCACGGGAGTTCCAGCAGGTGCTGTACCGCAAGGTATTCGAAGGGCTACCCTACAAGAACTATATAAAAGAGCTGGTGCAGAATCTTCAGGACAAGAAATTCGAACAGGAACTGGTATTGCGCAAACGCCTGCGTCGCAAATTGGCCGACTATGTGAAGAATGTGCCTCCCCACGTACAGGCGGCCCGCAAAGCAGAAGAGATTCGCAAGGAAAGGAATCTGCCCAGCCTGTATGATTCGGGTGGCTGGGTGGAATACCTGATGACAACGGCCGGGCCAGAACCGAGGCAGTATCGCACGTCACCCATCGATTATGATTTTTATATAGATAAACAACTGGCGCCCATAGCCGATTCAATACTTGTCTTTCATGCAACTTCGATGGATAAGTTACTCGATCGGCAGATTGGATTATTTTAGGTAGGAGCACAAAGAGCGTTATGCAAACAAACCTGGTATTGACAGTAATTGGCGATGACAAGCCCGGACTGGTCGAATCTCTGGCGCGGGTAATCGCCGACAATGGCGGCAACTGGGAAGAAAGCAGTATGTCTCAGCTCGCTGGCAAGTTCGCTGGTATCCTCAGGGTGAGTGTGGCCACGGAGCAGAGTGATGCCCTCGTGGCGGAACTGCAGAAGCTGTCCAATGATCTGCGCCTGGTTATCGAACAAGCCAATACGGAAGAATCTGCTGAGCCACCACGCACCGTGCGCCTGAACCTTGTGGGTAATGACCGTCCCGGTATCGTGCGCGAAATCTCCCACGCCCTGGCCGTGCTCTCGGTCAACGTAGAACAGCTGAATACAGAGTGTTCTCCAGCGCCCATGTCCAGTGATCTGTTGTTCCGCACACGCGCTACCCTGAAAGTCCCCCAGGACCTGGCATTGGATGTTTTACAGGAAGAGTTGGAAAGACTGGCGGATGACCTGATAGTAGAGATCAAGTTAGAAGAGGCCGGGCAATAGCACTGTCTTGGCGGGCATAGGGCATTCAGGGATTGCCTGCAACCAGTGCGCCTTTAATCTGTTCCACGTAGTCAATCATGTTGGTGAGGAAGTTGATACATTCCACCACCTTGAACTCAGTATCCGCTGATCCCTGCGCCGACTGTGATATCTGATCAGTAGCGTACAACACGACCAGGCATTCCTTGCTGGCATCGAAGTTCTGGTAAAAAAATTCTTCGAAATCTTCCGATAGCGCTGATAGCACGGTATCGAAGTTCGTACCGCTGTCACTGCTTATCTCCTGTAGCAGGTTCTCCAAACCGGACAGTTGAGCCGACACTGTAGCCGGGGAACTTCGGCTATAGAGCGACGGCAAGCCCTCCGCGAATTCGCCATTGAGCATAGGGTACAGGCTGCGTACCAGCAGTTCCTCGGAGAGCAGCGCGGTAATTGCATTCAGCAAATCCAGTAGCAAGGCTTCAGCACTCGCGCTGTCTATGTCGGCACGGTAAGCGATGCTATTGCTGGACCAGATGTTCACCAGCGACTGAAAGTCCTCTTCCAGCAAACGGGTGTTGAGTGCAAGGAGCTCGCGACGGCGATTGGGAGATAGCTGATGCAGTAGCAGCCCATCCGCGGCTTGTTCGCTTGTCAGTGTTGTTGCCGGCAAGTAATCGGTATACGGGCGTAGTCCAGCCCCTTCTTCAGCTCCTGCATTTTCACCCCACAACATGAACTCCAGAACATGAAAGCCGATGCTTGCTTCATGAATATCAAATTCACCGTGTTGATCGCGCAGCACGTTCGCTTCCAGTGGCACGGTCATATCATTGACGATGCCGCTATAGGGGTAGTCGCCCACATAATCGATATAGCCGGGCAGTATGGGCCAGTGATCCAGGCGGTACTGTACTTCGAAGAAATTAAGTGCCTGTTGCTCGTCCAGTGCTTCACTCGCGAAGTACCTGTGCAATAGCGTCGACTCATAGCTGCTGTGAAGCTGCAGCCAGGCTTCACGTAGTGCAGTAATTTCAGCGTCGGTGGGTTGTTGCAGAAAGGCGTTTACCTGCGTCTCAAATTGCTGGAAGTCATTGCTGGTATCGGCCAGCGCGATGTCGATGCGGTTGAGATAGCGTGCCATCAACTCCCGTATCGCATTCGCCAATGCGGGTTCCAGGCTGGGGCTTTGTGCCTGGGGGATCGGCTCGGGGGAACTTGTTGCTTGAGGCGCAGGACCTTCCTCACAGGCGACAAGGCCAAGTAGCAGGAAGAGTGAAAGCAGGATGTGCCTGGTCATGATCGCAAGCTGATGCAGGGCCAGTTTCGCTCCCGCGCTACAGTGGCAAGCCGTTCATCCGGATCCACCGCCACGGGCTTCGCTACCTGCTCAAGCAGGGGCAAGTCGTTAATTGAATCACTGTAGAAACAGGCTTCCGTCATTGTGAACGCCGACTCCTGTGAAGCTATCCATTCCTGGAGTTTCGACACTTTTCCTTCCTGATAGCAAGGGATCCCTGCGATTTTGCCGGTGAGTTTACCGTTGTTGGTTTCCAGATCGGTCGCCAGCAGGGTGTCGATACCCAGGTAGTCAGCAATGGGTGATGTGATAAAGGCGTTAGTCGCCGTGATAATCACACAGCGATCACCCTGCTGTTGATGCTGGCTCACCAGCGCTTTAGCTTTCTCCTGCATCATCGGCAGGACCGAGTGCTGCATAAACTTCTGGTGCAGGTCCGCACGCTCTTGTTCGGTACAGCCCAGTACCGGCTCCAGGGTAAATTTTACATAGGCGTGGATGTCCAGTTCTCCCCTTTCGTAGTCGGCGTAGAACTGGTCGTTGCGTGCGCGATGGGATGGCCCGTCCACCAGTTTCTCGGCAATCAGGAATTCTCCCCAGGCGTGGTCGCTATCGCCCGCAAGGAGGGTATTGTCGAGGTCGAACAGAGCAAGTCTAGCGGACATGGTTTGGCGTATTCAGTATTTTCAAGGGATTGCCATTATACCCCCAGCCTACCGGGCTTCGGCCAAGTTTTACTCCTGAATCACCCGAAGTCTTGCAGCGCTATTGGATATAAGCTATTGAAACTATTGAATTTGTTATAGTGATTCCACCAGTTTTTCATTGATCGCGGCCGAAAGGGTGTGAAACAATAAGGAGGAACCTGTGTCTAATGGTCGAGACTGAAGAGAAGCTGGAATGATCGACGCCGAGGGCTTTCGCCCCAATGTAGGAATTGTAATCTGCAATAAGCTGGGCCAGTTGCTATGGGCCAAGCGTATTGGTCAGAGCGCATGGCAATTCCCCCAGGGCGGCATCAAAGAAGAAGAATCGCTGGAGCAGGCTCTCTACAGGGAACTCGACGAGGAAGTTGGTCTCTCGGAGAGCGATGTCAGAATTCTGCACAAAACCGATGACTGGCTGCGTTATCGACTTCCAAAGAACTTCATTCGGTTCAAACAGGATCCGCTGTGTATTGGACAAAAACAGAAGTGGTTCCTGCTGAGTCTTGAAACCGAGGAAGAGCAGATCCGGTTGGACAAATCCGGAGAGCCCGAATTCGATGACTGGTGTTGGGTAAACTACTGGTACCCTCTCGATCAGGTCATCGAGTTTAAAAGGGACGTGTACCGACGCGCTCTGGAAGAACTGGAAGATCCGCTGAATAAATACCTGAATGCACGCTAACAACAAGACATCAGGCAGCGGCGGACAGCAGGTATTAAATTTTCGAGAGTAGTAGAAGAAGTAAATTAGTAGAAAAATTAATTAGAATAAAAGTAGCGAATAACCAGCCGTTGCTGGTTCATTCATCCACCAAGCACCGAAATCCTTAGTGAGCTGTACATAGCACAGTTGTTATGTATCGGTGCGGGTCTGCATGGTAAGACTATCAGGGCATGATTGAGCAACTTCGTAGCATAGTTCAGGAAGTAAATTCGGCGCGGGATCTGCAGAACGCGCTGGATATCATCGTGCGCCGGGTTCGTGAAGCACTGAATACCCAGGTCTGCTCTGTTTATCTTCTGGACAACGATCTGAATAGCCACGTGTTGATGGCTTCGGAAGGACTCAAGAAAGAATCAGTTGGTCACGTAAGCCTCGCTGTCGGCGAAGGCCTTGTAGGCCTCGTGGCCAAACATGCCGAACCGGTTAATCTGGAAGATGCTTCGTCGCATCCCAGCTTCCATTACTTGCAGGAAACGGGCGAAGAAGAATTTCACTCATTTTTAGGTGTACCTATTATTCACCATCGAGTCGTGCTCGGTGTTCTTATCGTACAACACGAAGAGCGTCGACGTTTCGACGAAAGTGAAGAAGCATTTCTTATAACGCTCTCTGCACAGTTGGCCGGAGTCATTGCCTCTGCCGAGGCGACCGATGCCGCCGCAGGGGTAAGTCCTTCAGGTCTCAAGATCTCTGATACTGTCTTCTCCGGTGTGTCCGGTGCGCCAGGCGTAGCCATCGGCCGCGTGGTTGTCAAATTCCCCAAGGCAGACCTGCGTCAGGTGCCGATGCGTCCCGCCAAGGATGTTGATGCCGAGATTGAACTGTTCAGGAATAGCCTGGAAAAAGTCCGGGGCGATATGCGTTCGCTCCACGAGAAACTGGCCGGCCATGTCGCGGAAGAAGAGCGCCAGCTGTTTGATGTTTACCTGCACATGCTGGACGACGATGCTCTGGGTAATGAAGTCGTAGACAGGATTAAAAATGGTCTCTGGGCACAGGGTGCGCTCGCCGCGGTAGGCAGGGAACACGTTCGCAGCTTCGAGATGATGCAGGATCAATATCTCAGTGAGCGTTCCGCGGACATTAAAGACCTTTGTAGCCGGGTACTGTTCTATCTGCAGGAAGGCGAGCAGGAAGAAACCGAATATTACGAAGATACAATTTTACTTGGCGAAGAATTGACCCCATCCATGTTGGCGGAAGTGCCGAAGAATAAGCTGAAAGGCATTATCTCTATCAAGGGCTCTGGCAACTCCCACGTGGCAATTCTGGCGCGCACCATGGGTATCCCCACGGTTATGGGTGCAGTGGATTTACCTATTAGCCAGTTGGATGGCAAAGAAGTCATTCTCGATGGTTATAAAGGCGAGCTCATCGGAAATCCGTCTGAAGCCGTGCTGGATCGTTATCAGACCACCATCAAGGAACAGGATGCATTCATCGCCGGCTTGCAGGAACTCAAAAGCCTGCCTTGCGAAACCACCGACGAGCATCGTGTTCACCTGTGGGTCAACACGGGATTGATCACCGACGTGGCGCAGTCGCTGGAGCAAGGAGCGGAAGGAGTGGGCCTGTTTCGAACGGAGGTTCCCTTCCTGCTAAGCGAACGGTTTCCCAGTGAACAGGAACAGACCAAGATCTATCGAGAGCAACTGGAAGCGTTTGCGCCGAACATGGTTACCATGCGCACCCTTGACGTTGGGGGCGACAAGGCGCTTTCCTACTTTCCGATTGAAGAAGAAAACCCGTTCCTTGGCTGGCGCGGTATTCGGGTAACGCTAGACCATCCGGAAATTTTCATGGCACAGATTCGTGCCATGATGCGCGCCAGCATCGGTCTGGAAAATCTGCAGATCATGTTGCCCATGATCAGTAACGTAAATGAAGTAAACTCTTCCATGCAGTTGATCAAGCGCGCACACCGGGAGTTGCTTCAGGAAGGCATGGATGTACGCTTCCCTCCAGTCGGCGTAATGATCGAGCTTCCTGCTGCCGTTTATCAGACTCGCGCACTTTCCAGGCTGGTGGATTTTGTATCCGTGGGAAGCAATGACCTGACACAGTATCTGCTCGCGGTAGACCGCAACAATCCCCGGGTTGCCAACCTCTACAGCGCCTTTCACCCTGCTGTTCTACAGGCGCTTTATCACGTGGTGCAGGAAGCCCAGGACGAAGGCAGGCAGGCCTGTATCTGTGGTGAAATGGCTGGCGATCCCGGTGCCGCGGTCTTGCTAATGGCCATGGGTTTCGACATCCTGTCCATGAACGCCGCGAACCTGTTGAAGGTGAAGTCGGTAATTCGTAGCGTCAGCCTTGAAGCCGCTCAGGATTTGTTGGACCAGGTGATGCAAATGGATGACGCACAAATGATACGCAGCGCCGTGGATCTCACACTCTACAATGCCGGCGTCGATCGCCTGCTGCGCTCGTCACGCACCAATTAAACCCACACAAAAATCAAAAGACATCAAAGAGATCAAAGGGGTCAGATCAAAGGGGTCAGAGTACTTTGATCGATTAGCAGTGGACGCATTGCAAGATCAATTAAGATCAAAGTACTCTGACCCCTTTGATTCCTGACCTTTTCGATTCGATACATTTATTCCAGTTTCGCGAACTCTTCTGATTTAATCGCATATAACACGTGTTCCTGCAATGGATGGCCTTCCGCGACTTTGGGATGGTCGAAATTCTCACCTGTGTTTTGCATACCAAGCCTTTCCATTACAGCGCGAGACCGCGAGTTGTTCACCGTAGTAAAGGCAACAATTGAATCGAGACCTAATTCGTCGAATGCAAAAGATAAAGCCGCAACAGCCGCCTCGGTAGCGTAGCCTTGACCCCATGACTGCCTATTGAGGCGCCAACCGATTTCCACGTTCTCTCCCCGGGGCGTCACCGTGTTGGTGTTCAATCCAACAAAGCCGATGAACTCGCCCGTGGCTTTCACTTCCACAGCCCACATTCCCCAGCCGTGTTCATCCATGCGGCGGCGAATTTCCGCGGCGAGGGCATCGCTTTGATTGCGGTCCAACGCGTCAGGAAAGAACTCCATCACGGCCGGATCTGCATTGAGTTCGGCGAAAGCTTCCAGGTCTCCATCATTCCAGTGCCTGAGTAAAAGGCGATCTGTTTGTAGTTGGTGCTGTTGGGGCATGTGCGCTAATGAACCAAAAAGCAGAACGCTGCTAAGGACGTGAAATGCAAAAGTAGAAATCGGTACGAAGGGTGAAATTCAATTGGGTCAGTGGGATCAAAGGGGTCAGAGTACTTTGCTCTGAATCGATCCGACGAGGTCTCTGCTCTCAACAGATCAAAGTACTCTGACCCCTTTGATTTCTTGAATGCTAGTCGTGGGTTATGGGTTTGTCGGTAAACAGGAACTCTTTGAGCTGGCCGTCCAGGAAAGAATCGCGGCGACGGATCCATTCCAGCACCATAGCGGCGTGTTCTTTCTCTTCGTCGCGGTTGTGCGCAAGAATGGACTTCAGTTCAGGATCCTTGCAGGCATCTACTCGCTGGTTGTACCAGTCCACTGCTTCCAATTCTTCCATGAGGGAAGTGATGGCCCTGTGCATGTCGCGAGTTTCATCGGAGAGTTCTTCAATGGGTTCGTGATAGCCTTCGTTTGCCATGGGTAATATCCTGTTGCTGGTGAGTCGGTTGGAAAGTTTAAGTGCTCATTGTAAGCAATGTATCTGACTTTGGGCAGTGCGTTGCAGAACTTGTTTCGCGTGTGTTCAATCGTCCGTCAGGGATTCACGCATCTGCCGGGCCAGCGCAGTCTCACCCTGTTTGTCCAGTTGGTCGATGACATTACGCCGGTCTTGCGAAGACTTATTCTGACTCAGCTTAAATTTTCCCTGAATCTGTTCGATTTTGATCTGGATTCCCACAATCGCCTTTAGCATGCGCGTATCGAATTCGCCTTCCCAGGGTGTTTCGCTACCGCTCTCATGCAGTGCACTTAGTGTTCGAACCAATTCAGCAAGCCGGTCCTCGTCCTGAAAGCTACTGGCCTCGCCAACCACATGCACGGCCTGGTAGTTCCAGGTGGGTACACCCGCGCCTTCGTACCAGGTCGGGCTTACATAGGCATGAGGGCCGGGGAATATAATCAGTACCTTTTGGCCTTCAAGGTCGCGCCATTGAGGGTTGGCCTTTGCCACATGGCACAGCAGGGTTCCATCCTCGTGGTAGTGAAAGGGTAGGTGACTTGCGACGGGCGCACCATCTTCCAGAGATACCAGTACGCCGAAACTGTTGTCCCGTATAAACTGATCCATGATCTCACGATCATCAATCTTGAAATAACTCGGAATATACATGGCCTAAGCTGACTCCCGGTTGCTAGTGAGGCGCTTGAAATGAAAAACAGGATTTTCGGTGGGTTCGCCCTCGACAGAGTAGTTCTGCTCGCTGAAGCGGATAGTGCCCGCTGCGTCCTGAATTATGGCAGTCGAGCACAGCGTGCCGTAACCCCGATTGTCGTCCGTGATAAAAGCCGCTGACAGCCGCCTCTCCATCTCAGGGGGTAAGCCCGTATTCGGTAACTCGGCGTCGCTCGCCTGCTCCCGGTTCGACATTAATGCAATGAGCTGAGAGGTCTGTAAATCCTCATCACTGTTGAGCAGCGTCGCTAAACCGTGACGGCCCCGGGCCACCTTGGGCCAGTCATTGTTCAACAGGCCATTGGAAAGGCCATAGACTCCCGGTTCGAGCCTACGGCTAAGCGCTTCAAAGTTGTTCACATAGTAGAAATCATCGCCGTCGCCAAGAAGCAGGTTATAACCGGCGAAATCCGCAAAACTGTGCTGGAGCGCTGCCGCATAGTCTGCCGCGGATTGCTGACCGAGGAGAAAATTCAGGGTTAATTCCCCCCGGGAACGGGGCTTGCGCTCGAGTTGGGAAGGATCCCGGATATTGGTAACCGCCGCAAAGCGGCCGGAGCGCGTGATTCCCAGCCAGGTGCCCCCGGCCTGCAGGTCTTTCCCCGCCAGAATCGCACCCGGCTCCAGCTGATCTGTCCAGAACCGCGCTGTCTGTGTAGGCCGGGCATAGAATTCGTCTCGATTCGCCGCCACTACCAAAGGCAAATCCGGATTCGCCTGATGAGCGAAGATGATCAAACACATGGAATTTCTCTCGAATTAACCTGCTGGAGGGGCAATCTTGGTATACTGCGTACAATCCCGTTCTGGCCCCTGTAGGGGTTGAGATGCGTCGATACTAATTATTAGAACGGCTCATTAGACGATTCATTTGACGTTTCATTAGAAGACGAGAAACTTCGCGATTCGACCCAAACCAGCGCTAATCAATGCGGAGCAATGAAAGCCGATAAGTGTTGAAACGAGTCAGATCAAAGTTATAACTGGTGCCGGATGCTCACCTATCCTCAATTTGACCCAGTTGCCATAGCCATTGGACCACTCAGTATCCACTGGTACGGCATCATGTATATCATCGCCTTCGGCGGCGCCTGGGGGCTCGCCAGTTATCGAGCCCGTAAACTATCAGACCAGTGGACTGCTGAACAGATTTCAGACCTGGTTTTCTATGGCGCACTCGGTGCCGTGCTGGGTGGTCGTCTGGGCTCCGTGTTCTTCTACAATTTTGACCGCTTCCTGGAAGACCCCATCTGGCTGCTCCGGGTATGGGAAGGAGGCATGTCGTTCCATGGCGGATTCCTGGGCGTACTGTTTGCTTTCTATTTCTATACCCGAAAAATCAACAAGGACTACTGGGAAACCATCGACTTCATTGCACCCTTTGTACCTTTTGGTCTCGGAGCCGGGCGCCTTGGTAATTTCATCGGCGGTGAACTCTGGGGTCAGCCAACCGATGTGCCCTGGGGCATGGTGTTCCCTCATGTGGACAACCTGGCGCGACATCCATCCCAACTGTACGAATTCGCGCTCGAGGGCGTAGTGCTGTTTACCATCGTCTGGTGGTTCTCTTCGAAACCGCGCCCTCGCCTGGCAGTGTCTGGAGTCTTCGCCCTGGGGTACGGCTGCTTCCGCTTTTTTATCGAGTTCTTCAGGGAGCCGGATGCCCATATTGGTTATCTCGCCTCGAACTGGCTGACCATGGGCCATGTGCTTACCTTGCCCCTGATCGTCGTAGGCCTGCTATTTCTATATCTTGCGTATTTTCGTCAGGGACGATTCGTGCTCAATGGCAGCGCATGAGTCTGCAGGCGGCAGTCTCTCAATAAAACGCAGCAACAAGGATTAAAACGTTTCAATGCAACAGTATCTGGAATTATGCCAACGCATAGTCGATGAAGGTGTCTGGATAGAAAACCAGCGCACCGGAAAGCGCTGCCTGACCGTGATCAATGCGGATCTAAACTACGACGTCGGCAACAACCAGTTTCCCATCATTACCACCCGCAAGAGTTACTGGAAGGCTGCCATTGCCGAACTGCTTGGTTACCTTCGTGGCTACGACAACGCCGCTGACTTCCGTGAATTAGGCACTAAATCCTGGGATGCCAATGCCAATGAAAACGAGGCCTGGCTTAACAACCCTGTGCGCAAAGGCGACGACGACATGGGCCGTGTGTACGGTGTTCAAGGCCGAAGCTGGCAGAAACCCGATGGCAGCACACTGGATCAACTGGCAAAGATCGTGCACGACCTGGAGAAGGGGCTGGATGATCGCGGTGAGATTCTGACCTTTTATAATCCCGGCGAGTTTGATCTGGGTTGCCTGCGCCCCTGCATGCATACCCATAATTTTTCCCTGATGGGAGACACGCTCTATCTCACCAGCTATCAACGCTCATGTGATGTGCCCCTGGGATTAAACTTCAACCAGATTCAGGTATTCACCTTGTTGGCGCTGATGGCGCAAATCACTGGCCACAAAGCAGGTATGGCCTATCACAAAATTGTGAATGCCCATATATATGAAGACCAACTGGAACTGATGCGGGATGTGCAACTGAAACGCGAGCCCTTTGCTCCGCCGCAGCTAAACATTAATCCTGATATCAAGAGTCTAAAAGATATCGAAACCTGGGTGACACTGGCTGATTTTGAAGTAGTGGGCTACCAGCACCACGACCCTATCGCTTACCCGTTTTCAGTGTAGCCACACGCTATTAAACCACTCTCCAATTCGCCACTTACCTTGTAGACATCATGAAGCTATCTCTTATCTGTGCTATGGCCAGCAACCGCACTATCGGTATCAATAACAGTTTGCCCTGGCACCTTTCCGAAGACCTCAAGTACTTCAAGCGAACTACCATGGGCCACTGCATCATCATGGGCCGCAAGACATGGGAATCTATTGGTCGCCCCTTGCCGGGTCGCACATCGATAGTCGTCACACGTAATCCTGACTATGTGGCCGAAGGTGCAAGAGTCGTTGAGTCTATCGACGCGGCTTGTAAACTGGCCGAGAGTATTTCGTTTATCGATGGGTCAGAAGAAGCGTTTATCATCGGTGGCGCCGGGTTATATGCCGCTGCCCTGCCAAAAGCCGATCGCTTCCATTTAACCCGGGTTCATGCGGATGTGAAAGGCGACACCGCGCTGGCGGAATTTGACGAAGACGAGTGGGATGAAGTGTGGCGAGAAGATTTTTCCCACGATGAATCCAACCCCTACGATTACAGCATCTGCCTGTTGAAGCGCAAATAGCCGTCCAGCGGCGAACCACTCAACTGCAGCAACTGTGGCCGAAGTTCTAGGCCAGCGTCTTCCGGAAGACCTTGGACCTGCGCTGGTAGTTGTATAACTGCTGTCGCTGTTCCGGTAACTCTTCAACACTGCATTCGGTAAAGCCCCGCTCCAGGAAGAAATGGGAAGCCACCGTGGTCAGCACAAACAGTGATTGGATGCCGGTGCTCTTTGCCGTCTTCTCCAGACTGGTAAGCAATCGATCGCCAAGGCCATTCTTCTGGAACTGCGGATGAATCGCAATGCAGGCCACTTCGCCGTGCTGCTCACCGATTGGGTACAGCGCCGCACAGGCAATGATGGTTTCTTCCAACTCGATAACCTTGAAATTGGAAATCTCGGTTTCCAGTAATTCCCGTGACCGCTCAACCAGCGTACCAGCTTCTTCCAGCGGTTTTATGAGACTCAGGATTCCACCCACATCGTCGATGGAAGCGTCCCGCAATTGATCCAGGCTGTCCTTGCTCATCAGGCTGCCGTGCCCCTGTCGGGTAAACAGCTCCCGCAACATGGCACCGTTCTCTTTAAAGCTGATCAGGTGGCAACGATGCACATTCCTGGCATACGCAGTCAGGGACGCTTCGAGGGCCTGGGCAACACAGAGTGATTCTTCATCGCCCCTGGTTCGCAGGGTTTGCACGTACTGTTTGGCCTGTTGTTCCTGCAATGAGGCGACCAGATTGCCATCGTCGTCCATCACTCCGGCAGAGGGGATCAACAAGATCAGTTTTTCTGCCTGCAATGCAGCAGCCACTTCTGTGGCGATCTCTTCGGCTGAGAGGTTGAACAGCTCACCAGTAACAGAATTACCAAGATTGGATATCAGGACAATGTTGCCCGCGTCCAGTTGCTGATTGATTCGATTGCTGTGAACTTTCCTTACCTTGCCGGTGTACTGAAAGTCCACGCCATCCACCACGCCGACAGGCTTGCTGGTGACGAAATTGCCGCGACAATAGTTGATATTTGCGCCGTGCATCGGTGAGCCGCTGATACCCATGGCAAACATGGATTCCAGCTCCAGGCTAAGGGCGCCCACCGTCGCTTTAATCGATTCCATGCAATCGGCTTCGGTAACACGCAGGTTCTTGTGGTAACTGGACTGCTTTCCATTCTTCGCCAGCGCCTTGGAAATCTGTGGGCGCGCACCGTGTACCAGTACCAGCTTCACTCCCAGACTGTTCAGCAAACTCAGGTCATAGACAATATTGTGCAGATTCGAATCCGCCAGCGCTTCACCACTGAGAAACACCACAAAGGTCTTGCCCCTGTGTGCATTGATGTAGGTAGTTGACGCGCGAAACCAGTCAATGATGTCGATATTGTCGTTCATCTCAATTACTGCTGTTGGTTGCTTTTATTTGTAGTTTGCAGGCAATGCTGCACAATCAATTCTTTCAGGATACTAACCGCAGGATTAATCATATCCAGCGACATATACTCATCGGGCTGATGAGCCTGCTCGATATGCCCCGGGCCCATGATTATAGTATCCATGCCCAGCTCTTGCAGATAGGGGCCTTCAGTGCCAAATGCCACACTTATACCGCTGTGACCGGTTAGCTTTTCTGCTGCCTTGAGCAGCGCGCTATTCTCGTTGGCCATAAATGCCGGTACGCCACTGAACTTATTTACCAGCTCAAACTCCAGACCCAGCGGCTCGGCGACCTGCCTGACTTGCTCCGCTATCTCGGCCCTGACCGTATCCAGGTTCATGCCGGGCATTAGCCGTACATCGAATTGTAATTCGCAATGGCCACAGATGCGATTCGGATTATCACCGCCGTGAATGCTGCCGAGGTTCAGCGTGGGATAAGGTACATCGAACAGGGGATTCGAGTACTTCTTCTTCAAGCTTTCCCGGTATTGCATAAGACTGCTAATCACCTTGTGCATGCCATCCAGTGCATTGCGTCCTAGGCTGGGATCGGAAGAGTGACCACTTTGACCCACCAGCCGTATCGCGTCCATAAGAATACCCTTGTGAGTACTCACCGGTTTAAGCCCTGTGGGTTCACCGATCACCGCCGCCCTGGCCCTGGGTTTGCCCATGGCAGCCAACGTCTTGGCACCTTCCATGGAAGTTTCTTCGTCGGCAGTGGCCAGCACAATCAAGGGCTCTTTAAAATCCACATCACCTAACTGCTGAATCGCTTCCATAGCAACGGGAAAGAAGCCTTTCATATCTGTTATGCCAAGGCCATAGAGCTTGCCATCGCGCTCGGTTAGCTTAAACGGGTCCGACGACCACAGCTCGCCATCGTAGGGCACGGTGTCAGTATGCCCGGCAAGTACAAGCCCGCCTGGTCCGCTGCCCCGGGTGGCGATCAGGTTGACCTTGCCCGGCGTTTCGCATTCCACAATCTCATTGCTAAAACCCAGCGTCTCCAGGTATTCCGCCAGGCATTCCACGATCGGCCGATTGCTGAGATCCAGCTCGGAGCTAGTTGCGCTAACACTGGGGATACGGGTCACGTGATCCAGCCGGGTCAGCAGATCGGGTAGTACTATAGACATTTTTGATTGAGTAGTTAGTAAGTCTGGAAGCCAAACGATTGGCGAATGTGAGACTGAACGATCAGCTAGGGGCAGAAAGTTTGGCAATCATATC
Source organism: uncultured Pseudohongiella sp. (assembly GCA_965227635.1). Taxonomy (GTDB): domain Bacteria; phylum Pseudomonadota; class Gammaproteobacteria; order Pseudomonadales; family Pseudohongiellaceae; genus UBA9145. Next base: position 1,480,725 of record OZ245763.1, read on the forward strand.
CGTTTTTGCCGCCATAATAAAATCGTTGACGTGCAGGCCATTGATCTTGTGCGTCCACCAATAGACCGTGACTTTGCCCCATTCCGTGGTGATTGTGGGATGATGGTTCTCACGCTCCGCCAGACTGGCAATCTTGTAGGTGAAGTTGAAAGCATCGCTAAACTCCACGAAGAAGAATTCCCGTGACAGCTTCTCCACGCCCTCGTGAAAATCACGCTTCCAGGCAGGCACGCTGAGCACGAGTTCATTGGCCTGCTCCTCGGTTACGACGGGTGCACCGAGACCACAGGGCTCGCATTTTCTTTTGTAGAGTTCTTCCACAACGAGTCTCTAGTTACTCCCGGGTGAGGAAGCCGTGAATTGTCCAGGCAAGTGGCCGCGCCTTCAATCGAGAAACTCTTCCAGGATACTGTTGAGCATCCGAAAGCCACGATCAGTGGTACTTAGCCGACCTGACTCCAGAACTAACAGGCCTTGCGAGGACAGGTATTCTACCTTTTTTGCAATTTCGCTAAAAGTGACACCAGTCCGCTTTTCGAGCAAGGCAATATCGAAACCTCGCCGCAGGCGCAGGGCATTCAGCAGAAATTCAAAAGGCCTCTCAGACACCACCACCTCGCTACGCTCCGCATCACGGTTGACGCTAGCGGCCAGGTAGTGATCCGGCTGTTTTTTCTTCCGTGTACGAATTATCTGATTCTTGCCAACATGGGTTAGTTTGCCATGGGCTCCAGCGCCAATACCGATGTAGTCTCCAAACTCCCAATAGTTCACATTATGTGCCGCCTGCTTTGTTGCTTTTGCAAAAGCGGACACTTCGTAACGATGGAGTCCAGTGTCTTCCAGAAGCGCAATACCTTCATCCTGCAGATCAGAAATCATGGGTTCTGGAGGTAATGATGGCGGACGGTTATGGAACTCTGTGTTCGGTTCTATGGTGAGCTGGTACCAGCTTAGATGAGTCGGTTCAAATTCAAGAGCGGTTTCCAGATCCTTTATGGCCTGGCCGACGCTTTGCTCGGGCAGGCCGAACATCAAGTCCAGATTGAAATTTTCAAAGCCAGCCTTGTAGGCAGTATCGATCGCTCTGCGTGCCTCGTCACCGCCATGAATTCTTCCCAGGGCCTTTAGTTTGTCGTTGGCGAAGCTCTGGATGCCAATCGATAGGCGATTGATGCCAGCTTCCCGGAATGCGCGAAAGTTTTCTGCATCGACAGTACCGGGATTGGCTTCCAGTGTGATCTCGCAAGCGCCGGTTATGCCTAACAAAGTATCTACGGTAGACAACAGCTTTTTATAGGATGTTCCCTTGAACAGGCTTGGCGTACCACCGCCGATGAAAATGGAAGTGAGCGCTGGTTTGGACTCAAGTTGCTCCACCTCGAATGCCAGGTCGTCACACAGTGCAGCGATATAGTCAGCTTCCGGAATCGTGTTCCGCAATTGATGCGAGTTGAAATCGCAGTAGGGACATTTACGTACACACCAGGGGATGTGTACATAAAGACTCAGGGGAGGGGTTTCCAACATTGTAATAATGCCCGCAGTGCCTGACCGCGATGACTCAAGCTGTTTTTGATTTCAGGGCTGAGCTGCGCAGAAGCACAGTCGTGTTCCGGTACGTAAAATAGGGGATCGTAGCCGAAACCGTTCTCGCCCTGTTCCTCAAACAGGATGCGACCTTCCCAGGTGCCCTGACAAATGAGCGGCATGGGATCTCTATCGTGACGCATATAGACAATCACACACTGGAAGCGCGCCGTGCGTTCTGCTTCCGGCACCTGTTCCAGTTCAGCCAACAGTTTTATGTTGTTCCGGGCGTCGGCCTCAGCGCCGTCCACACCTGAGTAACGGGCGGAGTATATGCCGGGTTCTCCATTGAGGGCATCGACTTCGATGCCCGAGTCATCCGCAATCGCAGGCAGGCCGGTTTCTTTGGCCGCATGACGCGCCTTGATCAAGGCGTTCTCTACAAAACTGAGCCCAGTTTCTGGCACCGAGCCCACACCCAGCTCCGACTGCGGAACCAGCTCCACCTGTTTCTCTGCCAGAATGGTTTGCAACTCCACTAACTTGCCTTTGTTGCCACTGGCCAATACGACTCTGCTCACGGGATTATTTCCTGGCGATATGATAGATGGCGATCTCGCCAAGAAAATTCGGCCAGGCTTTCATCGCCCAACTGCCCTGGTGCTTTGAATCCACTACCGTACGCGCCAGTACACGGATGTTTCTCTCTCTGCACAGGGCGTCAAAATCATTCACGGTACAGAAATGGATATTCGGTGTGTCGTACCACTGATGCGGCATAAACTTGCTAACCGGCATGCGGCCACGCAGTGACAGATACAGGCGGCTCTTCCAGTTGCCGAAGTTCGGGAAGGTAACGATGCCCCGATTGGCAATACGCAGCATCTCATCGATCAGTAGATGAGGATTGCTAAGCGCTTGCAGTGTTTGCGCCAGCAGGGCAGTGTCGAAGCTGTTGGTCTGGAAATTAGCCAGACCCTTGTCGATATCCTGCTCGATCACGTTGACACCGTTACGAATACATTTCTCGATATTCAGCTCGTCGATCTCTAGGCCAATGGAAGACACATTGCGGCTGTTGTTGAGAAAGTGCAGCAGGCTGCCATCACCGCAACCCAGGTCCAGCACCTTGCTGTCGGGTTCGATCCACTGGGCGATAATTTCCTGATCAGGACGCATCGCTGTTTACCTCCTCGTGGACTTTGTCCAGAAACGCCGAGAAGGCATTCAGGTATCGAGGCACGGGTAACAGGAACGCGTCGTGGCCTTCGTCCGCATCAATTTCGAGATAGCTCACGTTCTTGCCGGCTTTGAGCAGGGAATTCACCAGCTCTCGGGAACGTTCCGGAGGGAAGCGCCAGTCGGTACTGAAGGACATAACCAGAAACTTGCAGTTACTGTTTGCAAAAGCCTTGCTCAGGTCGCCATCGAAATCCACAGACGGATCGAAATAGTCGAGGGCCTTGGTCATAAGCAGGTAAGTGTTGGCATCGAAATTTTCCGAGAAGCGCTCGCCCTGGTAGTGCAGGTAGGACTCAACCTGGAAGTCCACGTTAAAACCAAAACTCAGTTTTCCAGTGCGCAGGTCGCGGCCAAAGTTCGTACCCTGGGCATCGAACTCGGCGATGGACTTGCCGAACTTGGCTCGCATGGCACTGTCGGACAGGTAGGTAATATGCCCGACCATTCGCGCCAGCATGAGGCCCTGCTTGGGCAAGGTATTGTGCTCCAGGTAGCGGCCCTGGTGAAAATTTGGATCGCTGGTAATCGAATGCCGTGCCACTTCATTGAACGCAATATTCTGTGCAGACAATTTGGGTGCCGCGGCAATCACAATCGCGCTGTGCAGGCATTCCGGATAACTTATCGCCCAACGCAATACCTGCATGCCACCGAGGCTGCCGCCGACGACTGCCGCCCATTTCTCAATACCCAGGCGCTCCATGAGCATCTTCTGGCTTTTCACCCAGTCTCTTACTGTCACCACGGGAAAGTCCGGGCCGAAAGGCTTACCCGACTCCGGGTTCATTGATACCGGTCCGGTACTGCCGGCACAACCGCCGAGATTGTTCAGGGCCACCACGAAAAAACGATTGGTATCGATGGGTTTGCCTGGCCCGATACAGGTATCCCACCAACCCGGCTTCTTGTCTTCCGTACTATGGTATCCCGCCGCATGATGATCACCGCTCAGGGCATGACAGATGAGGATGGCGTTGTTTCGATTGGCATTGAGTTCACCATAGGTTTCCACCATGAGCTCAAAGCCCTTGAGCACTTTGCCGCTGCGCAGTACCAACTCCTCATCGAACTTGTGCAGAGTCGGTGAGACCAGGCCAACGGAATCTTGTGGAAATGAAGTAGGCATTAGGGAAGTGTGCTTTGGGTATCTCTTAATTATTCAGGTATGGCTGGTTCTTTTGCAGGTTCTTCTATACAGAGTCGTTTCTTGCGGCTGCTGGCGCCGGAGAGCAGGGTTACTGCGTTCTGTTTTACACCGAATTCGCTGGCCAGCAGTTTCAGCAGTTGCTTATTCGCCTTGCCATCAGTAGCGGCCGCGCTGAGCCTGATCTTGAGTGAGTCTCCGAGTACACCCATGATCGCGGTTTCCCTGGCGCCAGGTTGCACCGTGCAATTCACGTAGAGGCGAGAGCCCTGGCGCTGGTAGATCATCAGATACCGATAACGACAGCGGCGACAAGTTCACTGATACCAAAGGTTTGGATCAACAGGTTCTGGATCAGCCCAATGGCGATGAAGATAAAAATCGGTGAGAAATCGAGGCCGCCCATGGGGGGCAGTACTTTACGAATCGGCGCCATGACCGGTTCCGTCAATTGCCAAACCAATCTCAACAGTGGATGAGGATTCATGTTGCCAGAAAACAACATGACAAAACTCATAATGATGGAAGCAATGATGGCGTAGTAATAAATGTTAATGATGAAGTAAATCACCCCTATGAATGACCAGGTGACGATAAAATTCACCGGAGGGATGCCGGTACCATAGAGCACACAGAGTATGAGTATGAACACAGCCTCCACAATCATGGCCAGTACCAGCGAAGAAAAATCAATACCCCTGTAGCCGGGAATAAAGGTGCGGAACACCCGCACCGCTGGATCCGTGATTCTTACGACAGCCTGTGACACCGGATTATAAAAATCGGCTCGAGCTACTTGCAGAAGGAAACGCAGCAGCACGGCCAGCAGGTATAAACCTCCCAGGGCATTTACAATAAGCGCCGCTGAACTACCGAATACACCCATTCTCTGTTCCTTTACTTGAGTACCTGTTTACCTGACTACTTATCGTCCGTACTGCTAACTTTACAAGCCTGCTTCGAAAAGCGACTACGTTTAAATTGAGTTCCTGGGCAAGCGCCAGTGAAACTATTTTTCACCAAACTCCGCAGCCAGCTCCTTGGAGCGGTCGCGGGCTGCTTTCAGGGATTGCTTCACCAGCTCGCGCAATCCACCGCTTTCGAAATTCTGTAATGCGCGCTCGGTGGTTCCTCCGGGGGACGTCACCTTGCGGCGCAGTTCGGCGACATCATCTTCGCTTTCCTTTGCCAACACTGCAGCACCCAGCGCCGTTTGAATGGCAAACTTGCTAACCAGATTCGCATCCAGTCCCAGTTCTTGCGCAGCCTCCTGCATCGCCTCCATAAACAGAAAGTAGTAGGCCGGCCCACTGCCAGACAAGGCCGTGACGGCATCGATGTCTGCCTCGCTATTGACCCAGGCACTGATACCCACCGCGTTAAGCATTTCTTCGGCGATCTGTTTCTGCTCGTCACTGGTATTGCTGTTGGCAAACAATCCGGTAGCACCCTGGCCCACCAGCGCTGGTGTGTTCGGCATGCAACGCACGATGGCAGTGTCTTCACCCAACCAGCTTTGCAGATGGAACAGGGTGATACCCGCGGCAACCGAAATAACCAGGGCGTCACGACCATTAAGGGCCAGCGCCTTGCAGACGTCCGCCATCACCTGGGGCTTAACTGCCAGCACGATCACATCCGCCGAGGCGGCGATCGCTTCGTTGCTGCTGCCGACGACACCCAGCTCGGAAACCAATTGATCGATCTTGGTACTATCGAGATCGGCTATGGCGATATTGGCAGGGAGTTTCCCTTTGCCGATCAGTCCGCGAATCAGGCTACCGGCCATATTGCCTGCACCGACGAAGCCTATGGTGATGTTGTTCAAATCGAATCCCTGGACTGCTTGGCTATTTAACTTCTGAACGACTACTTAACTTCTGAACTACTACGAAATACGCTTGCCCGGAGCCTGCCGGATTTGCACAAAGCAGCTATTCTAGCGCATTCCCCGGGGGTGAGCGAAACCGCTGGTAGCGGGAGGTAAGTAAAGACTGGCTTATTCCCTGGTGCCAAATATCGCTGTGCCGATGCGCACCATGGTACTGCCCTCGGCAATGGCTGCGGCGAAGTCGTTACTCATGCCCATCGAGAGAGTATCCATGCTGGCATGCTTCTCCCTGAGTGACTGAAACAAGAAAGCCAGTTGCCGGAAACTGGCCCGCTGGGCTGCGGGGTCGTCCAGGGCCTCGGGAATGGCCATCAGGCCGCGCAAGCGGATATTGGGTAATCCGTCTATCTGTGAGCACAGGGCCACCACTTCCTCATCGGAGACACCAGACTTGCTGGCTTCCTGTGACACATTCACCTGCACGCAGATATTCAAGGGCTGCGCATCCGCCGGTCGCTGGTCACTCAGGCGCTGGGCGATCTTCAGTCGATCCACGCTGTGCACCCAGTCGAACAAGGCGGCAATGCCCCGGGTTTTGTTGGACTGGATCGGGCCGATGAAATGCCACACGAGATTGAGTTCAGCCAGATCGGTGATCTTGGATTCCGCTTCCTGCAGGTAGTTTTCCCCGAAATGCGTCTGGCCTGCTGCGGCTGCCTCGCGGATCTTCGCACTACTATGGCGCTTGCTCACAGCGAGCAGGGTAACGCACCCCTCCGGACGCTGCGAATCCTGCTCCAGGGCGCGTAGTTCCTGGCTTATGGACGCTATGTTTTCTGCTATGTTGGTCACGGTTTTTACTGGGAGAAAGCCGGTATGGGTCTGTGATAATACGGGAAGGAGGGGTACTATAGGCTACAGTGTCAACATTGGCTAGCTGTCCGGGCCGGTTATCTCGACAGATTTCTGCGAAGTCACAGGACAAAAATATCAGGACGAATATGAAAGACCGCTAATTAATCTTTCCCTGATTAGTCGTTTAACAAAACATACAAGAATCGTTGTTATAGGTAAGGCTCATGGATATTACTGAACTTTTGGGTTTCAGCGTTAAGCAGGGCGCATCCGACTTGCACATCACCGCCGGCATGCCACCCCTGATTCGTGTGGACGGGGACATTCGCCGCATCAACGTGCCCGAGATGGATCACAAGGAAGTACACGCGCTCATTTATGAAATCATGAATGACAAGCAGCGTAAGGACTACGAAGAATTCCTGGAAACTGACTTCTCATTCGAAGTCCCAAACCTGGCCCGTTTCCGTGTTAACGCCTTTATCCAGAACCGTGGCGCCGCCGCGGTATTTCGAACCATTCCCTCCAAGGTACTGTCCATGGAGCAACTGGGTATGGGGGATGTATTCCGCCAGATCGCCGACGTACCTCGTGGTCTGGTCGCGGTAACCGGACCGACAGGTTCCGGTAAGTCCACCACTCTCGCGGCGATGATGGACTATATCAACGACACCAAGTACGAACACATCCTCACCATCGAGGACCCCATCGAATTCGTGCACCAGTCCAAGAAATGCCTGGTGAACCAGCGTGAGGTGCATCGAGATACCCATGGTTTTAACGAAGCCTTGCGTTCAGCCCTTCGTGAAGACCCGGACATCATCCTCGTGGGTGAGCTGCGTGACCTGGAAACTATCCGCCTGGCGCTAACCGCGGCAGAAACCGGTCACCTGGTATTCGGCACGTTGCACACCACCTCCGCGGCCAAAACCATTGACCGTGTGATCGACGTATTCCCCGCCGCAGAAAAAGACATGGTACGTTCCATGCTGTCGGAATCACTGCAGGCAGTAATTTCACAAACGTTGCTGAAGAAACCCGGTGGTGGTCGAGTGGCGGCACACGAAATCATGATCGGAACTCCGGCGATTCGTAACCTGATCCGCGAGGACAAGGTTGCCCAGATGTACTCGGCGATTCAGACCGGTGCCGCCGTGGGCATGCAGACGCTGGATCAGTGTCTGAAAGAATTGCTCGCGAAAGGCATGGTCACCCGGGAAGATGCCCGCGCCAAGGCGAAGATGCCGGAGTCTTTCTAGGCTTCCACATCAGGTAAACCAGTAACCGAAAAAGGCCAGAGTGATCTGGCCTTTTTTGTTGCTGCAGTCAAAAATCTCATAACAAGTAGCTGTCAGTGGAAATGCGTTCCGACGGATTCTTGCGCTTCTTCACAAACCCGAACAGCAGATGACCACCAGCTGCTAACGGCGCTACAAAAAGCAGGGTAGGCAGAAACCAGCTCAGGGCGGTTTCATAGACCATCTCCCAGTTCGTTCCACTCGCATCCCGAAATAACCCGCTATAGTTATTCCACCACTCGATACCGCTAAACAGCACCGCCAATAGAAAACCGAGCGCCAGGCCAATGCTCAGGCCAAACAGGAAAAAATTTTTCGTAAGAGCTTTGATTATCATGTTGAAGGTAAGTTACAAACTACCAGAGAAGGTTGGCCAGGCACCTGCAATCAGGCGCTTGCTGCGGCAACCTTGTGCCGGTTGATCAGTAGCCAAACACACAAACTCAATTCCGCCATGGCCATGGTTGCCATGATTGTTATGTTCAGGATTGACGGTAACTGGGCGTCGATGAAAAACACAATATAGGTGAGAGCGGCAACAGCGAGCAAGAGGCCGAAAAATTTTGGGATATATCCTGAATAGTAACAAGCATAAGCCAGGGCAAGGAGATGCATGGCAAAACAGGCATAGCCGAAAAGCTTTATGGTCCCATAGTCGTAGACATCGATGAGTTGCAGCGCGAGTGCAATCAAACCAATCGCCACAATGCCGGCGTAGGCAATTCGAAGCGCGGCAACCAGCATGGCCCGTTTGATATTGGAGTGTTTGAGCACCACGAAGAAGCCGATGCCAATCACGGTGTCGAGGATCAATACCACCAAATAGCACGCAATGGCGACGGTGAATAATGGGCCGAGAGCATCCACATCGGCTGCCAGCGTTGCCGTATCTCCCGGAATAACAAAATTAGGCAGAAGAAAATCGTCGATGAACGTAACGAGAACGATAGATACTATGAATGACACTCCCACCATAAGCGCCCCACTACTTGTAGAGAGGCTAGTGAGGCGAGTGGGGTTAGAGAGTGTGGACAAAGGATTGTTCATAGCCAATCCGATTGCATGGTGAAGTTGTCATTCGTGCAATAGTCGGAGTTCATCTTATTGAATCCGAAAGCGATTGGCATGCCAATCCCCGTGACTTGCTCGTCTACTCAGTAATAGAGCTTGTTACTGCAAATTGAATTGGGTCTGCAGACTCAATCAGCATGGCGCTTACCTGAAGTTCTTCTCCTGCATTATTCACATTGATCAGAGTCAATTCACCATTCAATGCGTAGTAACTTTCGATAGCTGGCACGACACCGGCATCGAGTTCCCTGTATTCCAGCAGCACTAGCCGGGTTTCACTGCCGTATTCAACTTCGAACATCGCGCTGACCAGCGAGCCATCAAACAGCCGTAAATATGGCACTGTCAATTTGTCGTCAACCAACTGAGGCAACAGAGAGCTATCGTATGAAATGACTAAAGGAGAATACTCTTGCGCATCGGGAACACTGCTCTTTGTGATCTGCGATGGGCAGGGGCTTCCATTGAGTTGGGCATCTTCTGCACTGTCGAAAAACGGTAAGCAGAATTCGGATTGCCGTAGACGCCACATATTGGCATTACCCGATAGATGTATCGGCACCGCATTGCCTGGGGAATGTTCTTCTGCAATCTGCACCTGGAAGTTAAAGCCAGCCTTCTGTCCTGGCTCGAGGTCTCGCACATAGCAAATAACTTCCCCCGCTGCCGGTGTCTGATAGTCTGATTCGCCCACTGTCGTTAGATCATCTGCAAGTACAAAACACTGGTTATCTTCTGTTACAAATTCTGCTTCAGCGAGATTGGCAAACAAGCGAATGCGGAGGTCATGCAGCGCTTCCCTGCCATCATTGCTTAGCTCCACGACTATGGGGGCGGATTGCCCTTTCACGGCACCACCATTCGGGCTAGCAATTATCATATCGAGATCGGGGAATGCTTCCCAGCCCGCGGTTGGTCGAATCAGAGTAGCTGGATCGAGAACGGGCTGAACACGCGGCGTGAGAGCGGCGACCAAATGCGCGGTGGCATTCATGGAAAACACAGTATCAGCGCCATTGACCAGGTCGTTTGGGTCTACGCCGCAGCTACTGAATACGCAAAGCCTTTGCGAATCTGAAAAGCGGCTTCTATCCACGAACAAGGATTCGTTGTCTGCCGCATTGCCAATCTGGGTTTCACGGGTGGCTATTCCTTCTGGCGTGATATACCCAGCAGAAAAGGGAAAGGTGCCACCATCGGGTTCATCGTCCCGGGATGCGACGATGCCCATGTTGATGGCAAGCCCTGGTGCGATATCGGGTCGGCTAACACATCGGGGCGCAACATCTAGTACAGAGCGCAGCCTGCCTTCATGTGCCGAAGGGTAAAAATCACCCAGCACGGTACTTGGGGCAAGAAAGTTTCCACAGAAATCCTCAGGGTCGGGGTTTTCCAATAAATGCAGGAAGACCATAAGGTCCGCGCCTGTACCTATCCGAATTTCGTCAAGGTCAGGGAAGTATTCACCGTTCTGCGCAGTGAAGTCGTCAAACACTTCTTGCATCGTCGCTTCAGGCTTGTCGTATACCTGCAGGCCCATGGCAGCGAGTCTTAGGGTAATGTTTACCCGATTGTCTCGTAGAAACTGGTTGGTAGTAGTGACAAGGTTTTCAGTCATCGGGCCAAGTTTGCCACGATAGAAGTCATACGCTTTCTGTGAATACAGAAACGTCACATCGATGACGGCGTTGTGTTGAGGCAATGAGTTGCTGTTGCGTGGGTCGGAGCCCGCCAGAATTTCACTGATATTTCCAACGCCATCGCCATCCTGATCGAACAGAACATGACGGGCCACCTTCACGGACAGAGTCTGACCTTCGATAAACCGGCTACCGTCGGCGATGCCTTCCGTACCCGATTCCTGACTCCGCACTTCGATAGTGCCGGAATCGCTATCGCTGTTACTGGCGTTGCCTTTGAACGGTTCAGCCGTCACGCCAACCGAAAAGTTCGGCCGATCATCGACATTGCCTACGACAGCGAACCCTATCGAATAGTCAGACTGCGCCTCAACATTTGCGAGCGTGCAAATTAACTGGGTCTTGTTATCGGGTATGCGGCGACCGCATCGGGAATCCAGATCGATAACCTCAACGAGGGTAGAAAACTGTACGCCGACCCTGATAACGCCCAAAGAGTCTTTTGTCGGGTTATGGAGTTCGACGGTGAAAGGCAGTCGCTCCTGCTCGTAGACAAAGTCTTTTGGCGCATAGAAACGCACATAAGCTTCATTGCTGGATTGCGCATGGGACAGGGAAGCAACGACCAGCGCGAATGCGCACATGATCTTGTGTAATGGTGCCATCCAGCGTGGTTTAGCTTGAATCTTGAATTGGGACATGATGCGCGGGATTGTAGCAAAATCCCGTGAAATCCGGGTACAGGAAATTCCGCAGAGAACCCGCTGCAGGGCGGTTTGCCAGAACGCCAGTTTCCGGAGGTCCGCAGCAGCCAAATTGAAAGTGGCCACGTAGCACTGTTTCTCTGGTTGGAACGCTTGGGATTTCCAGGATATTAGCCGGCCAAGGCTCTCCTCAGCACTGTATGATCGTCAACAGTTTTGCAAATTTCCCACCTGTGCTTCTGATAGATAATCGGCACGTCGGTATAGACATAGAGCTCATCGATACCAAACTTAACAGCCTCCACTTCTGCAATCTGGATAAGGGACGCGGCAATGCCTCGCTTTCGATGATCTGGTGAAACATACAAAGCATTGATCCATACACCCATAGAGTCGTCATCCGGCTTGATGTGGCGGGTAAACGCCAATCCGCCCAGCAGTTTGTCATTCTCCAATGCGAAGATGGGCGTGGGGAAATCCGATTCGCCTGGAAATACCGCAGGGGCTTGAACGCTTCCCCATTGATCCTCGACCCATTGCTGGAACTGCGGGATGAGCTGTGGAACGTCTGTTGAACTAACTAGCGTAACCATTTGAGGTTCCCCATTCTCACTCGTCAAAATCCACTCTTCGGCTTTACGCATCGAGGATCAGATGCAGTGCGGATATTGCTGGGGATAAAGTCTATCGTGGAAGTGAGGGAGGGGGCTATTGTGCAGGGCGGCGCGGTATTGCTGGACAAGTAGTTAAGCGAGTGGTTCATGGCCAGCAACAATGCTGACCAAGAAGCTAGTCTTTCCTAGCGCAAACAACTTCTGCGTTGACCATCTCGCAGTTGCCCGTCCTGTTTGCGGCGTATGCGTGCCAAACCCAGCAAGGCTGCACTCAACAACATCCAGCTCGGTGGTTCAGGCACCGATGAGGTGGGGATATCTTCTATCCAGATTGAGCCGCAAGACCCATTAGACCAGGTTGCGCCAGTTGCTTCGCAGGCAGACTGGGTCTGATAGACTGAGCCGTCCGCAATTCCCATGTAGCCGGTGAATGAGTTTACAGTGGCATCGAAAGAGCCGAAACTGAAGTCTGTGACTTCCACCATCTGGGTCACCGGATCATCAACCAGACAGTCGATAGTATTAAAATTGAGGTTGCTGCCGACGCCAAAAATGAACATGCCGATGTCTTCGGCGTCCAGGTAAGGTTTAAGACTGCATGGATTCTGTGAACTGGCTGGCACGGGATTACCATCTGTGATCATGATAATCGTTCTTTCCAGGCTGAGGCTGTAGTTCTGATACCCATTGATCGCTTCAATTATTGCGTCTTTTGTATGGGTATAACCTGCCGTCCAGGGCAAGGAATTGACGTTACTTATGATCGCCGAATTGTCCTGATCATCATAAAACTCATGCTCAACCGTGGCGCCCGTGGAAAAGCTGACAACAGAAAAGTTGCTGTTGTATTCCGGGATTACATTGGCAATGAGTTCTTCCACAAAGTCTTTTTGGATTGCCCAGCCCGAGCTGCCAACGCTGCCACTGGAATCCATGAGAATGGTGATGTCCCGAATGGGGCCAGCATGCACCGTGAAGGGAATTGCAAGACAAGCCAGCAGGGCGAACACAGTCTTTTTCATTTTACGATCCTGATTATTTTAGGTTTCGGTTTCTCGCAGGAAAACCAGATGCAGACGCGACTTGAACACAGGGTATGAGCTTGCTGGAAGATTCCCAGCGGATGTTGCGAGGACACTGCGAAAGTCATTGAAAAACATGCAATTTTCAGGCCTTGAAACTTGTCTTGATATTTCAATTAGTTAGAAATTCAGCCTGGTGGGATTGTAAAAAATTCTGACGAATTTGAGCATCAACCTGAATATTGCTGTATTGATTGTTTTACAGAAGGAGGCACTGATTTTGCTGCCAGTTTGCGGAAAATGTTCCCTGGTCCAGAAACAGGAATCGTACTATTGGACCGACTTTTACAACTGTTGGCTATTCCCCACGATAGGTTCGATTGGCATGGTGGGTACAAGCCAAAGTCGTTACAGGGTAGATCTCAGGTTTCTCGAAAAGGGTTTAGCATGCTACGACCTCGATTGAGTTCGTAGCATGCTTCGCCCAACGAATTTCAGTATTCGTCATAGAAGTGGTAATGACGGAGTTGACCAGCGACTATCTTCGCAACATGTTCCATTTTATGAAGATGATGATCGTGATCCCCCTCCGCTTGCTGTTCGAAATCTGCACCGCCTGACCAAGGGTCTTCAGTTCCTATCAAATCACCTGCATACCAAACCACCCCACGAAGCTTTATGGGATTGATTTGATATTCGTCTTTGTTTGCCTCAACCCAATCTTCAATCCGATCATCGACCCAACCATGGAGTTTCCAAAAAACAGGGTTTACATGGCTTGAGTAGCTATCACCAAGCCAGTCGTATAGCGGCGAGTCCCAAATATCATTGATGTCAGTGTCTGGTCTACCCATGCCGGGTTCCTGCTTTCCTGTTCTTGCATCCCAGGGGCGATCACACCAACGCATGTGCATATTGTTGTGAATCGTACTCTCCAAACGGGCACCAAGCTCACCCAGGGGCATACCTTTAAGGTATCTGGGATCCCTATACTTGCTTTCCCATTCACGCATCAGGGCGTAGTAATAGTAATCTTCTTTAAGGTTCTTGAGAGTTCGCGTGTAGGGATCTCCGTATATTTCCCATGCAGATGGAACCGGATAATCTGTGTTAGATGGATTAGGAACCCTCGTCCAGCCTTGAACAGCATTGATCTCATCTTCCGTGCCATTGTTATTTTCGGTGATCTCTCTAACAACTTTTATCATTTGTCTATGCATAAAAAGGAAATCTATTCCCGCGCCGTTGGACAATATCCAGCCACTTGAATCGATTGCTGGCCTGGGCGGCTTCCAACCACAATCTTCTATTTCCTTTTTCTCATCATCGTTCAAGGCACCGAGTTCCCAGGTGTTTCGGAGTTGATGCCACAGGTAGTGATGTAGTCTCGTCGGGCGGCTAGCAAGTTTTTCTAGTACTTTTGGATGCAATGACATAGTTTTTAATCCTGCTTTACGGCAATCCATGAAGCAACTAGTCCGGCCGCCGCTTGACCCTGACTGTGCGGAATCGTTCGTACAATGGTCCCTACGATGGACGGTCGTTCATCCACGCCATTGGGCCATTTCGGAGTCAAAAAGCCGTGATAGTCATATATCCACTCTTCATCCCCAATCATTCCTTTGCCTTGGAACCTGGCCTGGTTTGGTGACCCGAAGGAATAAGTACCAAAAAGAGTTAAACTCCAACCGGGTCCCCCAAGTGCCCCTGTCAGATCACCAGAGCTATTCAAACCAAGCTCGAGCGTCCCTGCACCAAAACGGAGGTCATTAAATTCGATGCTGAGATCCGGATTTCTCAAGAAACTTCTATAGCTCCATTTGCCTAGCATTTGGTTATCGCTCATCTGTATTTCACCTGTGCATGATTTTTCGTTGAAAGTCACAGCGCGCTTGTAGTTGGCGTGCCCCTGATAAATTTATTAACGGTGTTCTGGCTACCTATCGGATATCAGTCAAACCTGGATGCTTGAGAGACCCTGATTCCTGGAAAAACTCGAATACAGCGCAGATACCCGACCAACGAATGCACTTTGTTCTCCAGGATGCGCAACTTCGAGTATTCTGTAGGCAACTTCATGGCGGTACCTTTAACTTAATTTCCATACCAGAACGATTTTCCGAGCAGCCAAAAACAAGTTCGCTCACTCGTACAGATTCAAGTCTGAAATGAGGAATACTTTGTACGATCAGGTCGCGGCTACAGGATGTTCCACAATTAGGCTAATCGAATAGAGATATAGCTACGTGTGCTAAATTGCACTTGTAGTTGGGATTTTGTGCTGTTTTGTTCGAAGATAGGGGTTTTGGAGTGCTTCTCGCACTCTTACAACGACCGCATGCGAGGGTAGAGTGAGGAGCTGTCTCAGTCGGACAAATACGTCAAAGCCAAGACTAGTCGATTTGGGAGTCCACCAGAGTAGCTGTAGACCTGATCGGCTTTCGACACGGTTGATCGATATTCTGGTCGAGTGTCAGTCACCCACTGCATTATTCAAAATATCTCTTAGCTTTCTTGCCTCGGCCAGACTCAATGCGACTGGCGTCATCTGGTAGCTTCCCAGGGTTGTGGTCGTTACTTCCAGCCCCAACGCTCTATCTGGTGTACTTTCCAGTTTATGTATCTTTAATGTCAAGCTCACTAGCTTGGGGCTAGAGCCGGACACCTGCCCTAGAGTTCTTTCTATATTAGCACCAAACAGGGTTCCTTTGACGCCACCATGTTTCAGTAATCTAAATAGAAATGCGCCCACTACCAGGGCCAACGCGATATAGAAGAAAGTTTCAAAATTTAAGCCGATGATAATTTGCTTCTCCTGGGCAAAAAAGTGCCTTGGTTATCGAGAGTGCTTACCGCATCTAATCTGAGATTGTGCTTTAGAATACGCAAAACCAACATCACAACCAGGTATTGTTAGAATACAAATTCATTGAAAGCTACTCATAGCTACCATTTACATGCCGAACGACTTCAACATATATTGAGTCAGTAGAGTTCCAAAATTCAGAATACATCTGTACAAAGTCGCTAACTTCAAAGCTATTTCTAATCGTAGCGACCCACCAGAAACCGGGCTGTTCTGAGCTTCTCCCCCTGCCTAATACAGCATATCTTCTGTATCCTGACGAGGGGCATCCACTACAAGTAAGAGCTTCGCCAAAATCAATGGATTTCTGATCATTATTTGGGTCAAATTCCCACGCTTGATCTGCACGCATTGATAAATTCGGATTAGCTTCTATCCAATCATTCCAATACAAATAAGTCTCATTGGATGGTGTCCAGAACCCAAGGCTATATGTCTCTTGGGATGAGGTGAGGCCATCTGCATCCGTAAATCCATTTAAGAAGACATTTCCTAACTGCGCGATTCTTTCTTCAGTTGCTAGAACTACAATGATGTAAATTATTGCTGTAATAGATGCAGAAATTACTAGCACAGCAAAAACGGCGGGGTAAGAATTGGGATAGGCAAACTTTTGCCCTAAAAGTTCTACGTCATAGTCGCTCATGAGTCGCTCCATACAGACTAAGAGTTAAAAATAGGAAGTTTGTTTTAATATTCCGCTAAAAAAAGACGTGATGATGAGTAATGAGTATCGCCGGCTTGGTTAGTACACAAAGCGCCTCGGCGCGTCCTCAATTGAATCAAAGGCTAAATACCTCATATCAGGCCTATACTGGGAATTGAGAAATATGGCCGGAGAATAGGGTAATAATATTTCCGCCAGGTTCTGTAACCTTAAAAATCTCGTGATCGATACTTGGTATAGCTTCTATGTTGGTAGGTGAGTGACCTAACGCCTTTAGTCTTTCTCTGAGTTCCCTCAAATCCTCGACCATAAGGTCAAATCGTGCTTCTCTTTCGGCAATGGAATCTGAATCGGTTAGTTTTATGACTAAGTGTGTTCCTCCCCGCAATTCCAAAACCGATACTTCTTGCCCTTCAAAAACCGCTCTCATTCCTATGTCGGTCATGAATCGAACAGATTCGTCCATACAAGGAGATTCCATGTATACATGACCAACACCTATTGGAGGAATCCCTTTTTCCATTCTTCACTGATTCTTGGAAGTACCCATGTAAATAATGACCTGAATATTGCGCTCGGCGCCAACCGAGTCCTTGATAGATTTATCGGTAAATGTTGGACTTAGTTTGATGGCACGTTCGACTAATACTCATCATGAAGCCGCCACCATTGATAAGGTGGCGATTGGGGATGGTTCTTTGGTGAGTCCTCCCATGTTTCTTGCCGACCAAGCGGGGTTAAGTCAAGGAATGACCAGGTACTACCAAGCATTTCGACACCTCGTCCTGACGTGAAATAAGTCCGGTAGATTTTGTTGTTGTCGTGTAAGAATACGTTTAATCCGAAACCATCTGTGACTCCGAAATCTCTACTAAACGAATCCATAGAGGAATACCAGGGTATATCCCAACTCATGCGTTGGCGGAAGGACTCAATCTCGTTCACTGGAGCACTTGAAACTAGAGATAAAGAGGTATTACGCGCGTGAAGGTGGGCTAGGTGTCCAATATTGTCAGTAAACATGCAACATCCAGCGCATGGGTCCCGGTCAGCGGGCTTCAACATGTGGTGGTAAATTATGAGCTGAGAACGTCCGTTGAACAGATCAACCAATTTATTCTTCCCCAGCGGGCCCTCGAACTCGTAATCGTTGAGCACGAGTTCCCAAGGCATCCTGCGTCTTTTAGCCGCGAGTTCGTCATGTGCACGCGTTAGTTCCTTTTCTTGCCTTAGTAATTCATCCCTGGCTTTTAACCATTCTTCTCGCGCTACTACCGTATGCTTGTTCATGAATTCCCCAATTTGTGTGAGATCCTGATAGCTGGATACACATGACGCCCATGATAGTGGGCTCGGCGATAGCCGAGTCCTGGAATGATTTGTTGGATATGTGGACGAAAAACCTGCGCTTTCATTTCTTCGAAAGTAGGCCCTTCTTGTACTCCACCATTTTAGAAATGAGTTCTAAAGGCATTGGCCGGTCTAAAGGAAACTGAACGGAACCTTTCGCGCTCTTGAACTCAGTTATTTCATCCGAAAACTGCGCTATGGTTTCAGGAGCTGGATAGAACCCAATGTGCTTGTCGTATCCCGCAACCATTATCTGGCAATCTCTCTTCCCACCTGGCACCAATGCAAAAGCAAGAATGTTGTAGTTCAGTAATTCATCTGCGTCAGGTACATGCGATTTAATGCATTCACGTATTAATTCAATGGCCTCTCTTGCTTCAAGAGATAGGCCATTCAAATATTCCTCTACAGTGTTCATCCTGTTATTTCTTGATATTCATTGAATGTTCAGCTGACAGTTAAGCGCACATAACGCCCTTGTTTATAAGTGGCGGTTTAGCGCGTCCGGAATTCAATCAATGGCTATGGCTCGTCATCGTAAATCTCGCTGTCAACTGTGTCTACTATCACGGTATGAAGCTCTACCGTAAACCAGCTATCGAACAATTCTCGAGTTGGCTCGGAAGGCCAAAGTGATTCGTCGGTATACCAGCCTTCTAGCTCGGTCTCGAATAGCGGAAGGTAGTTTGCGCCTAGCCAGGCCTCGAACGTCCGTACATCTTCTCCGTCTTCGTCTGTAATAAGGTATACAGTTCTTTCTTCATTCAGGTCTTCAAGGGTCAGTGGCTTTGAACCAGGGATGGGATCAACTTCGTTCACCCAAACTACTGCCGGTTCTTTGTACCTTAGAATAACTGCTGCTCTGTTTATCAAGTTCTGGATTCCGATTGAGAGGCATAACGCCGTTGTTGATGGGCGCGGCTTGTCGTGTCCTTGATTGAATTAATGGTTATGTAGCTCAATTGAGTATCCCGACTTAAGGCAGCGCTGAGAGCCATCTTATACCTCTTCATTGTATGAGGACATGCACCATTCTTCTCCGGGTTTCCTGATATTCTCTGAGGGATTTGGATCAGGAGTAATATCGATAACCCGTCCCGAAAAATCTATGTTGTCATTAGGTTGAATGACTAATGGATCGCAGGGAAATAGATCTGAATCGACCTCTCTCGAATTAGTAAAGTCTATTAGTTGTGCCTCTGCTCTTCGCTCTGGTGCTATCGTGGCATTTATCGGATTAAGCTGGCCGCCCTCGCCCAAAGAGGTGTTATCTAATTCATCACAACTAACTAAGATGAAACATACGGTCATCAGTATTGTGCGCTGTGAAATCATATTCCTTCCAGTGTGCACATTAGACGAAGAAGCTACAAAACGCCTTGAATAATGGGCTAGGCGCTAGCCTAGTCCTTGATTGATTTGTTGGTTATGTGTCCGCATCTAGATGTAAGCTTGCATCGTTATCAGGTAATTGAATTTCCAAACTCTCTCTCAAATTTACAGAAACAGCGTTCTCTTCAATGCCAGTAATTTGATCCTCATAATGATCAAGGGCATTGGAGCTTATTGAGCAATCTATCTTCAGAGTCATCGCAGAGTCCGATTGTAGTTTCTGCCAATAGAACGCAACCCATAACATTTTGTCTGTTCTATAGAGTGCGAAGGCAGGTAGCGAAGAGTAGTAAAATAGTCGAATGCTACTCGATAATATTTCTTCGCTTATATCATAATTTTTAGCCAATCTGCGGTACAGAGACCTAACCTGGTTTGTGTCACTTCGTATTTTTTCGGACACATAATTTATATCTTCTTCAAGATCCATGCTTCTTTGAAATGCAGACGCACAACTTGGATGCAACAAAAACACCTTCATTGTCCCACCATTCAATATCATTTTTTCAGCATGCCTAAGAATGGTTTTCATATCAGGTGACCACGTTTGCACCAAAGTAAACTCAGATGAAGTAGCAATTGCTTCGTGAATGTCTGTATATGACGTGTAATCTTCTATATTGGAAACGCCATAGTTCCTAACACTTATTTCTTCCAATCCTTTCGACATAACTCCGTTTAGTTCTTCGGAAATAGCTGTCAAAGATATTTTGTCTAGGGAGATCGCAACGATCCCAGCCGTTATGAGCGAAAGTCCTATTGAAGATATCTGTGATTCGTATGTTGTTTCCGGCGCTACTACAAATATTAGAAGCAGACCCAAAATGATCAGCGCGAAGGAAGCTATCAATATGTTCTTGAATCTATCATTCATGCTCTTTGACCTTGGCCCTATGGTGCTTGTCTATACAAATACTTTCTAATAGTGACACCTTGAAACCCCCACCATTTTCCATCCATTTTTCCAAGCACGCACACATAACGCCCCTGATCTGGTGCAAAAGTATGTTGGCTTGACTTTTGCGCATTTTGCAAAAGGCATGACGACATACTTTTGTCACACAGGATCGGTTTGTTATGTGTCTATTTCAGCCAGTTATTCATTACACCTATCAAAGCAACGGTTTCTGATATTTTCTGATTCTGAAATAATTGTACATTCTCTGCTGGATCGGGTTCCGGCTGAAAAACTGCGTCCAGCTCTTTGACAAACTCCTCTGCGATAGGTCGTAACTCCTCAAAGCCGCTAACCCTGGCTTGAATGGCTGGTACAAAGGATCGATCTCTATAAAATGTAGCAACAAAGTCGGCTACTGTGGCAAGCTTGTTTTCATATGATGCATTCTGCCAATCGATTGCATTTCCACGATGCAACGTACCGCCAGAGTACCATCGATTTGTTACTTCTACGGGAGGAGGCGTATGCGCTGGAGTTCGAGTTTCAGGTCTAGGCTGATTCTCGGAGCAAGAAAGGGTCACTAAGGCCACCAGCGACAGTAAAATTCTTAATTTCTCTTTTTTCATAGTGGTAGGCCTTGGATTTGCAGGTTGGTGTCACATAACGCCCTGGATAATGCGTGCGCCTTGGCGCATCCTTAATTGATTTGATTGTTATGTGTCTATTGCGCCAATTTGTCGGTTTCGTATTCTACATATTCAATTTTGAAACCAATACCTATACCGGAATTTGCATTGGCTTGAATTACTTGCGCCAGAGCAGAAAATCCTTCGGCAATCATGCCTGCAAATTGACCGAAATCAATACCCATTAGTACTACTTTTCCTTGACCTGCTATAGCAGCACAGTGGCCAGCAAGTTGAGAAACTTGTTGCCCGAGTGTTTGCAGTGATTCTGCTCCCAGGAATCTTCGCTGCGTAATAATTCCTACAACCTCACCTGTTTCCGCGTCAATAATTGGTCCGCCAGAGTTACCACCATTAACTGAGCCATCAATGTAGAAAGCGTGATCCTTCACTAGGCCTGAAATAATTGCTTCGTGTACAAGTAAATCGTGAATTCCATGAGGAAA
Source organism: uncultured Pseudohongiella sp. (assembly GCA_965227635.1). GTDB lineage: Bacteria > Pseudomonadota > Gammaproteobacteria > Pseudomonadales > Pseudohongiellaceae > UBA9145. Next base: position 1,501,981 of record OZ245763.1, read on the forward strand.
GCCAGAGAAAAGAATCTGCCTACCTCTGTAGATTGACTTATCGGCCGCTGGTTGCAGTATAGCCCGACCTTCTGGAAGCTCTGTTTCTAAGTTAAGAACAGCGAAGTCAAACTGAGATTTGTCTGAATGTGCTACCAAGCTTACAGGCAGTTTCTCACCGTTTGCTGTTACGGCAAATATGTCAGTACCAGTTAGTAGATGCGGCTCTATAACATGATGGTTCGTGATGATTGTTGATTTGTCACGAAAACTGAATCCACTGCCTGAACTATTCGAGCACTCAATTCTGAATGTTGCATTTGCAAGATCTTGATGCATCTTCGGTTCCTATCTTCACACACAACGCCTCACTGACGAGTTCATTTCAATTCGCTAGTTATTACTCTAACTATCGCTATCGCCTCCTCCAAGAGACTTTTTTACCAAATCGTTTGCTTTATCAAAGAGTTTCTTCCCGACCTTTTTGGCTCCTTCCTTCGCTTTGGCCCAGTTGCCTTCCGATCTCTTTGGCTCTTCGTCTTCTATTTCAGCTAGTTCCAGATTTTGCTTTGCCGTTTTTAGAAAGCTCTTAAGAGATTCACTATCTCCGGCAATCTGTTCCAATTCGTCAAAAATATTGGAAATAGCCATCTCCGAGCGAAAATATTGTAATAGCGTAGCTCTACCAGCTGGATCTTCGGTAAGGTAAAAATTTGCATCAGTAGTTCGTTTCATTCTCTCACTGGTATCGAGTTCTTCTCTACTTTGTATTTTGGCGATTGACTCCAGTGACTCAGCTTGGTTTGATATTGAATAGGACATTATTTCGGCAATATTCAGTAGTCGATTTAATTCGGAGGCAACTCTATCGAGTGATTCAGACTGTTCGGAAAAGGGCCGCTCCAAACTCGCAATTGATTCCAATGGTGTTCTTAAAAAATTGATTGTTTCTTGGTGCCGATTTGCGTCCTCACTTGCAAACTTAGCGATCGCTTCTAACGAACCAGACTGATGTGATATAGAAGAGGTTATCATTTCGATAGCATTCATCAGTCGAGAGATTTCGGAAGCAATCCTATCAAGTGATTCGGCTTGTAGAGAAAATGGTTTCTCCAAGCTGGCTATCGAGTCTGATTGCTCTTTTAGCATGCTTGGAATCTCTTGAAACTGAGCAGCTTCTTGAGGCCCGTAGGAAGTCGCAGTTTGTATAACTTTTGTTTGCTCTCGAATTGATTTTGCTATTAGTTTGCTAGAAAAGTATATAACTCCCGCCAATACAAGAGCTGCTGAAGCTAATAGCATTGCTAAAGTTGCGGTCATATTCGTTTATCTACCATCAGTATGACTCGATATTGATTGCACACATAACGCCTTTGATAATGTGCGCGCTTTAGCGCGTCCTAAATTGATCTAATGGTTATGTGCTATATTGAGAACTAGCAACTATGTTCCTACCGACTCCAATTGCTTTTTAATTGATTCTACTAGTTCTTCCCATGGCCTCGAAGTCCGATTTGTGAAGTTTAGATACTGCAACGATTCCAGTCTGGGGTGTAACTGCGTCTGCTTAAGCATTAATGGAAAAATAACTTTATTTTTACCCCACGCAAATGCCCATTCATAAGTGACGTATTCTGACTTTCTGGCCTCAGGAGTCATAATTGCTATAAGAGCAGCGCTATTTACAATCCCTTGATCTATTTCTTCTCTCCAGTCTTGCCCAATTTTTAGCCTTTCAGTATCTAGCCAGCTTTTGATGCCCTCTTTTTCAAGTCTTAGTTTCAATAGCTCCGCAAAATCAGCATCATCATGGTCATGCGAGATAAATACGGTTCTTTCGATTTGATCTTGAGGCTGAGCTGTGGAGGGAGCTGCGTAGGACGACTTTTTGGATATCTTGATGATAGCCGCTCTAATCGTCTGCACAATACTGTCGGTAATCTTCTCGATCTCGGTATCCGTATGATCAAGCACAGCTTTTGCGTCTTCGGGCATGAGTTGTGATTTGACCATCCAATCATGATTACTCCAGTCGGTTGCAACTAATAGAATAGGCAGGAACGTACGGCTATTTGATTCAATTATTTCGTTGAATAGCTCTTCAAATTCTGGCAATACATAGCCAATATAGGTTGGTGTAACAATCGGAACGACAACATCTGCGTTACGCAATGCGGATATGGTGTTTGACTCATTGTTAGGGTCTTCTTCCGGGTCTAAAGGTGGATCGAGATCAAGGAATGTAACTACTTCAAATTCGTGTTCAATTTTTGTCCTAGCAAGCCTATCTTTTATTGAATTGGCAAACCTTTGATCCTCGCCCGCACCAAAGTTATCTATGTAAATTAATATATTTCGATCAGTGGACATTTATTCTCTCAACTCGCCGACACTGCGATGCACATAACGCCGTTAATAATGGGCGCGCCTTGGCGCGTCCTTGATTGATTTGATGGTTATGCAGCAGATTCATGCTCGATATCCCAGCCAGGGAACACAAGCACTGCCGGATGGCAATGCAAGGCCCTCGCTAAGACTTTGGCGCGCTCAACACCAAGCTGCACTCTGTCGTTCTCTATTGCTGAAATAGTTGATTGAGGAATCCCAGAAATCTGGGCCAGTTCGTTCTGGCTTAGTTCCTGCAGTTCTCGCAAGATCTTGACGGATTCTCCGACCGATACATCGACACTCCGTTTAGCTAATCTGTAATCGTTCATATTACTTTCTCCGGTAATCATGCGGAGTAACGTTCTCTACTTGGACGAGTACTTTGTCTTTTTCAATCTTATAGATGACGCGATACTGGATATTAAGTCTAGAAGATCGGAAGCCCTTCCATTTCCCCGATAGGGATTCATCGTGAAAGCCTTTAATCGATCTGAGTCCAGTAGGCCCCGATATAGAAACAATATCTTTCCATTTTTCATATCGCTTTAGTACGTCTACAGGCGCTGAAGCCAGGCTCTTTAAGACTCGTTTATGTTCGTATACCACCCACATATCAAAAATAGTATATATACTAAATATGATATGTCAATATTATTGCGGAAGCCCCGATCTACGCTGCATAACGCCTTGGTTAATGGGCTCGGCGTAGCCGAGTCCTTAATTGATTTCATGGTTAAATAGCTATTGCGCGATACTTAAACCCAGGTGTTTCGGGCACAGATGTGCGACGCAATATGCTTCCAATAAAGCTCTAATGCGATCATTCTTTACAGGCAAATACTTAAAACTGTGTCCGCGTCTCAATTTCGAGCCTTTGCCATCAAGGTGGTGCTCCACGTATGAAGACCTACTGTTCAAGTGTTGATTCAGCCTTTGGTAAATCCCTTCTTTGGCACGAGGTGTTCTTCCCACGTGCTCTATTGTTCCCCTGCTATTGCAAATGATATAGACGCCTTTCTCTTTTGAGGCGAGGAGCTTTCCTCTTGCTTTCGGAAACTTAATGTATTCCTTCGCAAGTAATTGACGAAAAAGCTTTTCTACTTGTTTAAGTTCTGCACTCATTTCGAAAGCTATTTAACGCCGTGGTTAATGGGCGCAGCTTGCTGCGTCCTTAATTGAATTAATGGTTACTGACGCGCCCCATCCGGATAGCAGGATAGTTGGCGATTGCACGATGCCCTGAAGAGAGTTGCGCCAGAACAGACGATTGCATGAAACTGGAAAGATGCTGCCCAACAACAGAACTCCTCAAGCCGTCACGCAATTCGGGTTGCGTGTGGCTTTATTAACCCTGCTAACAAGCACCGAGAACGATGCCGCTGGCTAACAATACGCCTATGACTTTAACGGGTTGGGAACGGAGGCGCAACGCTTAATGCGACGCCAAAATTTGAGGCTGGGGTAGTGTGCTAGGTTCCGGATCTAGGGGGCTGTCGACGGTTCTGACAACGAAGCGCTCAGTAACGCCGTTGTTAATGGGCGCGGCTTGCCGCGTCCTTAATTGAATTTATGGTTAGCTTTCACACCTAGAAAAGATACAACCAAAAATAGGCACAAGAGCAAGCTAATCCAGCAAACAGCGTCAGACTTGTTGCCCCAAATCTCCATAGTTCAGCATATGGATTGGAAATCTTTTTATAGCCACCAACACTTTTAATACGATCAATTTGTGTCTGTAATAGTTGAGTCACATCAGCCTTCTCATCTTCTGATGCACCTTCATCCTTGTTTATCAATTCCATAAATACAGGAAATAGCGTTGCGAAGTCCTTAACGTCCGTCATCAATCCTGACGCTTCATAACAAAATTTCGTATAGAGGGCACAAATAGCTGACGCCATCAAGAAACCGACTGAGAATTGAGCTAATTGGACTCCTGGTAGCACAGATTCGAGCCTTGCTTGAGCTAGAAGCGTCACTACGAAAGCTAGGCTAGCGAGACTGGTGTTAATTAGCCAGCTTCTTAGAAGGTTAAATTTTTCTACAGTGCGTCTAAAACTAGCTATTTCATAGCTATATTTTTCTTTTAGTTTTTCTAGCTCGTCACTATCAGTCATGAAGTAAAGCTAACGCCTTGGATAATGGGCTGATTCGCTATGTTTGGTTTGGGGATAAGATGGCGAAGCCATCCCCAAACCAAACATAGTGAAGCAGTCCCTGATTGATTTCTTGGTTATGAAGCATTTCTATCAGCCGGGTGATTGACCCCATCGTTAGTTGGGACTCCGTTGATTAGAAAAGGATTCACACCTTCAAGACAACCAACGTTGTACCCGTATTGTTCTGGATTAGACCGCCTTTGGTGATGCGTGTAGATCCCACAAGATGAGCAAAAATAGTGCTTTGCTGTTCTAGTGTTGAATTCATAACACCCTAATTCATCTTCACCTTTAATGATCTTAATTCCCGACAATGGAACCGACGCAACCACGGCACCCTTCCTACGGCATATCGAACAGTCGCACCGTCTCGGATCAACGATCCCGTCAGGCAAATGAAGCTCCAGTTCAATAGAGCCACAATGGCATGTGGCTTTATGGAACTCTCTTATTTCTGTGTCGCCTACGGTTCGTAACATAGTTGAAAGTTTCTCAATGCTTCATAACGCCGTTGTTAATGGGCGCGGCTTGCCGCGTCCTTAATTGAATTTATGGTTATGTGGTTATGCACTCATGACTCCAGGATTTCTTTCATCCTCTTCCGGCAAATAGGACTTTTCCAGTTCTTTCCGCAATACGCAGTCTTGCATAGCCTTCACAACAGACAGCTTGGCTACTTCGTCATCAAAGGTTTTGAGCTTTTTCTGGGCCTTTCCATCGAAGAGCCAGCAATCTACTACTACGCCCGTTTTAGGGTCGGGCAACCCGTTGATGCGCATTAGTGGAAATTTACGCAAGTTCTTTGGAACCGAAATGTTTGCTACTCTTTTTCCGGTCGCTACTGCGAAAAAAGTAGAAAACCTAACTGATATATCAGCAAGCAAAGAATGATCTTTCAGTTCTGATTCAAAGCATTTGTCGAAAACTCGAATCAGCTCTCCATAAGGCAAAACTTTATGAGTATATATGGCATAGTAGAACCCGGATTTCACACTGATCTCAAATACATCTCCAAAACTATATCTGGCCATTTCAAACTCTCAGTAAGCACTCATTCTGACTAGCCACATAACGCCGTTGTTAATGGGCGCAGCTTGCTGCGTCCTTAATTGAATTTATGGTTACTGACGCGCCCCATCCGGATAGCAGGATAGTTGGCGATTGCACGATGCCCTGAAGAGAGTTGCGCCAGGACAGACGATTGCATGAAACTGGAAAGATGCTGCCCAACAACAGAACTCCTCAAGCCGTCACGCAATTCGGGTTGCGTGTGGCTTTATTAACCCTGCTAACAAGCACCGAGAACGATGCCGCTGGCTAACAATACGCCTATGACTTTAACGGGTTGGGAACGGAGGCGCAACGCTTAATGCGACGCCAAAATTTGAGGCTGGGGTAGTGTGCTAGGTTCCGGACCTAGGGGGCTGTCGACGGTTCTGACAACGAAGCGCTCAGTAACGCCGTTGTTAATGGGCGCGGCTTGCCGCGTCCTTAATTGAATACATGGTTATGTGCCGAGTCAGTCACCAACCGCTGTATTTAAAATATCTCTTAACTTTCTTGCTTCAGTAAGACTCAATGCGACTGGAGTCATCTGGTAACTTCCAAGAGATGTGGTTGTTACCTCTAGGCCTAATGCCTTTTCTGGCCCACCTTCTAGCTTGTGTATTTTCAGAGATAAGTTCACTAATTTAGGCCCAGAGCCGGTAACTTGCCCTAGAGTTTTTTCTATATTTGCGCCGAACATTACTCCTTTAAAGCCGCCATGTTTCACCATCCTAAAGATGAAAGTGCCAATAACGAGGGCGAACACTACATAGAAGACAGTTTCAAAGTTTAGTCCGATGTTAATTTGAATCTCCTAGGCACATAACATTTATATAAATAGCTGGCCCACTTTATCGGTGGGATCAACTTCTAGTGTATGCCCCAAAGCTTTGAAATGGAACAGTTAGTCGGAAAATGTCAGGCACCAACTTTGTACATACTGAAGGGGTCCTAGTATGTTGAATAAAGGGGGACCCAGTATTTACCAAGGGGGTTTCCCTTTATGTAATTTGATTAACCTTCAAGTAGCTGAAATTCTTGGCAAAAGAATTTGGCGCAGTGGAAAAAGGGGAAATTCCAGTGTGAAAACCGCGCAATATTCCGGGTAAAGGGGGCATCGGGTTTATTTTGATGATAGAGGCTCATATGCCCGGTGGGCGGCTTGCAACTCCTGAAAGCCGATTTGATTTGGAAAACTACCTGGCCTCTTGCTGCAATTCGTTAAACCAGTTCTCCAGAATTATCTGCGCGGCTATATCATCAATCGCTGCACTCTTTCTTTTGAATCCCGCTTCATTCTCTTCAACGATCTGTTCGATCGCTGCTTTCGATGAAAGTCGTTCATCCATTCCGTAACAGGGTTTGTTGAAGCGGCCGTTGAGGCGGTTGGCGAACTTGATGGCTCTGGGCAGGAGGTCGCTGTCGGTGCCATCGAGGTTGTAGGGCAGGCCGACAACGAATGCGCTTGGCTTCCATTCCTCGATTAGCGCCTGTATTTCATTCCACTCCGGGATGCCGTCTTTTGCTTTCAGTACGCATACTGCCTGTGCAGTGCCCGAGACCGATTGGCCGTAGGCCACGCCGATGCGTTGAGTGCCGTAGTCAAAGGCCAGGGCGGCGATGGGTTTGCTGGGGTCGGCGGGGAGTGAGTCTATGCTCATGGTCTTTTAGTCCTGTTCTTGTCCGCGGACTCGCGGCGCTCAGGAGTGGCCAGCTTCGGGGGAAATATGTTGCAGGTCGACGCCGAGTAAGGCAGCGGCAGATCTGGCCTTGCTGGCGTAGTCGTCGGAGAACAGCAGATCGTTGGTGGCTGGGGTAGTAAGCCAGGCGTTTTCCGAGATTTCCCGTTCCAGTTGGCCCGCTTCCCAACCGGCGCAGCCCAGGGCAACGATGTAGTTATTGGGGCCCATGCCGGTGGCGATGTCCTGCAGGATAGTTTTTGAGGTGCAGACACTGATGTCGGAGGTGACCTGTATGGAGGACTCCCAGTTGCTACCTGCGTCATGAATGATGAAGCCCTTGTCTTTTTCAACCGGGCCGCCGGCCAGCACATGTTGCTGGGAGAAGCGGTCGTCGTCGAGGGAACATTCGATATTGAGTTCGCCGAAAATATCCGCCACGCAGGCTTGCAGGGGCTTGTTGATTACGATGCCCAAGGCGCCTTCTTCGTTGTGCCGCCACAGGTAAGTCACTGTGTTGGCGAAATAGGGGTCCATCATCTGCGGCATGGCGATGAGGAACTGGTTTTCCAGCGTGCTGGGAAAACGCGGGTTGGAATCACTATTGCGGGAACTGTCCCGGGAATCGTCGTCAGTCATTGAAAGCCAGGTCTGGTTACTGAATCAGTAACTGCTTAAGGCATTGCCTTCGTGGAATCGGAATGTACGAATGATTTCCAGTATATCAGCTTCAGCTCGCAATTCATCCGGGAACGGTTGGAAGGGTGCGGCGAGATTGACGATTTCCACGGCAGCCTGATCCAGCACCGGTTCACCGGAGGATTGCAGGATACGAATCTCCTCTACTTCTCCGGTTGGCCGAAGCGCGACCATCATGCGCACGTTGCCATAGATCTGTTGACGGCGAGCCTCGTTGGGGTAATTGATATTGCCTACTGCCTCAATGCGCCGACGCCAGTTGTCCAGATACTGTGCGTCCTGACTCCTTCTGGTTGAGGCAGAAGAGATAGTGTACTTGCGGGGTCGGCGAGCGTATTCCTGGCGCTGCCTGTCCAGTTGGGCTTGCAGGCTGGCGATGGCGAGACTGAGTTCTTCCTGCGAAACTTCTTCCGCTACAGGTTGCTCTTCTTCCGGTTCCACTTCGTCCAGTTGCTGATTAACTTCCTCATCGTCCTCGATACTGGAGATAACTGCCACGTCCTGTTGCTGCACATCGTTAATGATCTGCGGTGCCTGGGGGACGGGAACCACTTCCTGGATCTGGTCAGCATTGAAATCGGATTCGAACGGCGTACTGGGGGCGGCCGCTTCGTCGAGCGTGCCGCTGCCAATCTGGTTTTCCTGGGCAATAAAGTCGGCATCGTCAGGCGCGACTTCGCTGCGGTACTGGGCCATGGTGACTTCCAGCGCCGGTTCACTGTTCAACTCGCCCAGGTAGCTAAACCCCACGCCGAATACGATGATGGCGTGAAAACAGGCCGAGAGAAACACGGTGAAACCGAATCGTTCCCTGGATAGTTCTTCGTCTTCTACCGCCACCTGTTCACCATCGTGCGTTACTGTTAGCCAATATGTCTCGCCTGCAGCTTCTCATGGATGCAGGCCATCAGGTCACCGGCGATGTCGAGGCCCTGGGCCTTGTCGATCTCTCGTACACAGGTAGGGCTGGTGACATTAATCTCGGTAAGGTAGTCACCGATCACGTCCAGCCCCACGAAGATTAGTCCCTTTTCCTTCAGGGTAGGGCCGACCTGTTCACAGATCCAGCGATCCCGGTCCGTGATGGGCTGGGTGACACCACTGCCGCCAGCGGCCAGATTACCCCGGAGTTCGCCTGACGCCGGGATACGGGCGAGGCAATAATCCACCGGCTTGCCATCAATCATCAGGATACGCTTGTCCCCCTTCACGATCTCGGGCAGATATTTCTGCGCCATGATCTGGCGCGTGCCTTCCAGGGTCAGGGTCTCTATCACCACACTGAGATTCGGGTCATCGTTCTTCACCCGGAAAATGGACGCACCACCCATGCCATCCAATGGCTTATATATAGCGTCTTCGTGCAGTTCGTGAAATGCCTTTAGCTTTTCCTTGTTGGCGGAGACCAGAAAGTCAGGGCAACACTGGGGAAATTGGGTGGCGAACAATTTTTCATTGCAGTCGCGCAGGCTCTGGGGCTTGTTCACTACCAGGGCGCCCTGTTGTTCGGCCTGTTCCAGCAGGTAGGTGGAGTAGATGTAGTCCATGTTGAAGGGCGGGTCTTTGCGCATGAGAATCACGTCCAACTCGCCAAGGGCCTGGTCGCTGCGCTCGCCGTATTCAAACCAGTCTTCCGGATCGTCGCGGACATTGATCAGGGTCATCAAGGCGCGGCTTACGCCCTGGTCGGAGTACAGGTCACTCTGCAGGATGTAAAAAACCTGCCAACCGCGCCGCTGTGCCGCCAGCATCATGGCCAGGGTTGTATCTTTCTTTACCGTGATGGTCTCGATGGGGTCCATCACTACACCCAGTTTTACTGTCATAGTCGATCTCGTATCGGGTTAGGTCCTGATTTGGGCATTCTGCGAGAGGGTGGGAGCTGATCCCACGGAAATGCAGCGAAATCATAGCCTAGTTGAGGTTTCATGGCGACGCCAGCGCAGCGGCACTCGGTGATTGCCGCCAATCCGGTTTATAATAGGCGGTTTATACTGTAGCGGTGTTGTAACTTGCGGACTTTAGGCTATTCATGGGGAATTGGCGGGGTGATCCTGCTGCTTTCATTCGCCATCTACCGATTAGCGCCCATGGCGCTGGAATTGCGCGAGGTCTCACTCAGCACGGTGCAGATTGCGGCGCTGCTGTTCAGTATTGTCTATATGGCCTATGCCGAAGGTTACAAAGGATTCCATCAGGGCTTTGCGCCGCGGGTGGTTGCGCGTGCCCACTACCTGCAGAACAATCCTCGCCCTAGTCATATCGCACTGGCCCCGCTGTTTTGCATGGGCTATATCCATGCCACTCGCAAGCGCCAGTTACTATCCATTGGCCTGACCATCATGATTATCTGCTTCATCATCATTGCACGCACTTTGCCGCAGCCCTGGCGCGGGATTCTGGATGCCGGAGTGGTGGTAGGCCTGACTATCGGCATCGGTTCTATCGCGTACTTCATGCTGGCGCTGGGACAGGGAAAGTCAGGCATCAGTATACCGATCGAAGTGCCCGGGGACGCATGAGTCGTCATGACAGACCAGCTCCCGCAACATAATAGCTACGCCATCGTCGTTACCTATAAGCCGGAGCTCACCGCGCTGTTGAAGTTGCTGGGCCAACTCAACAAGGAAACCGACTTCATCGTTATCGACAATGGCTCGCCACAGATCAACAAGTTGGCGGAGTCCATCACGGTCTATGAACGCTGTCAGCAACTCTTACGACTCGAAACGAATGAAGGCCTGGCGAAGGCGTTGAATATCGGCATCAAGCGAGGCCGTGAGGCGGGGTACGACTACATCTTCCTGTACGATCAGGATAGCAGCCTGTGTGATCTGTTCATCGAGCGCATGATTGAGTCCTACAATGATGCCGTACAGTACAGTAGTAATGGTATCGCAGCAGTAGGCCCGAGGATTATCAATCCGCAAACCATGCGCCAGACACCCTTCAAGTTGTTCAACCGCTTGATGCTGCGCTCTAACCGACACTTCGCCAACACAGAAAAGCATTTCCTCGCCGATTTCCTGATCACTTCCGGTACGCTCTTGTTAGCGAAACATCTGGATGCCATAGGCGATATGAAGGAAAACTATTTTATCGACAATGTAGATCTCGAGTGGTGCTTCCGTGCCAAGTCACTGGGATACGACCTGATCGGCACCGATGGCGCGGTGCTTTATCATGCGATTGGCGAACGCAGCATGAATCCACTCGTGCGGGCTGGCATCATGGCGCAGCACAACCCATCCCGTACCTACTATTCAAGCCGCAACCGCACCCACCTGTATGGCTTGAAGTACTCGCCGCTGGGGTGGAAGATCAGGGACAGGGTGCGCTTCTTCATCAAGGCCAGTTGGCTCATTCTTTCTTCCCACGACCGTAAGCAGTATTGGCAAAACATTCGCTCCGGGATTCGGGACGCGAAATCCCTGAGCTAGTTTCCCATGACGGTAAAACCACGACTCGCCATATTGCTCTCCACTTACAACGGAAGCGCTTTTCTCGCAGAGCAATTGGACTCACTGTTTGCACAGACTTGTGCAAACTTTGTGGTGGTGGTGCGTGATGACGGCTCCAAAGACAACACGCTGGAAATTCTGCAGGACTACAAGTCCCAGGAGCCGGACAGGATGCATCTCGTTGCGTCTGATGTAGGGAATCTCGGTGCCCGCGACAGTTTTGCCTATCTGGTGAACTACGTCTTGCAACACAAGGCAGCGCTCAGCCTCGAGTCTGCCTATATGGCATTCTGCGATCAGGATGATGTGTGGTTTCCCAATAAACTCGATACTGGGCTTCAGGCCATGCTCGAGACTGAGCAGGCCAACCCTGATGTGCCAGTTCTCATTCATAGCGATCTGCAAGTGGTGTCGAAAACGCTGGAACCGGTAGCGCCTTCACTGGCCCATTACCAGGGGCTGGAAACGGCGCGCAACAGTTTCAATCAGATGGTGATCAGTAATCTTGTTACCGGCTGTACGGCACTCATAAACGAGGCGCTGGCGCGCAAGAGTCTGCCGGTGTCCAACAACGCCGTCATGCACGACTGGTGGCTGGCGTTGGTCGCTGCCGCGTTTGGCAAGGTCGTATATCTGGACCAGGCGCTAATTCACTATCGCCAGCATGGTAGTAATACCATCGGTGCCAAAGAGCACAAACAGGCTATAGCCTCGCAACCCGGATTCTGGACGCGGTTGCTTCATCTGCAACCCAACGCACATTTGTGGGAAGTGGCGCTGCAGGCCCAGGATTTCTATGCGCAGTTTGGCGAAGAATTGACCGCGCACCAACGCCGCGGCTTGCAACTGGCAGGCAAGATGGATGTGCGCATGGGAACTTTGCAGCGGCTCTACTATCGCCGTGCCAGGCGCTATTGATTAGCGCTGCTCCTGTTAAAACGATTCACAGAGAAAAACAGGAGAGCAAATCAGAACGGTGTGACCTGGTATCGCTTCTAGCCTTTTAACCTTCTATTCTTCCGGCTTCTGTTCGAGTTGCAAGGCATGGGCCAGACTGCGGCGAAAAGCTTCATCTGAGCAATCGCGACCTACCGCCTTCAGTCCACCTTCCTGAATCTGATTCCACAACGTTTCGTCGGAAAGCAGTTGCACACACTGACTGGCAAACAGCTCCGCGCTGTCGGCCACCAGTAATTCCTTGCCATCTTCCCAATTCAACTGCCTTGCCAGCAGGGAAGTCGCAACAGAAGGCACGCCATTGCCAGCGGCTTCATGGATCTTGTGTGGAATCCCTGCGGCGAAACGGGTAGGTGCGATAAACACCCGGCATTGTTCATAGATCTCGCTAATGGAATCCAGGCGCCCGGTGAAGACCACGTTTTCCTTTACTACTGTAGCGAGAGACGGTGCCGTGTTGTCGCCAACCACATAGACACGGGTATCCGGAAGCGCCTGTTCAATCCGTGGCAGGCAATTGATCAGGAACCACAGCAATGAGTCCACATTGGGCGAGCCTTCATCCCGCAGTGCACCTACGAACAACAACCCGTGCCGGTCGGAAAAGGCAGTGGTCGACGACCGCAGTGTCATGGTGTGTCCGAGGACGGCGGTATTACTGATGCCCTGTTGTTGATAGAGCCGGGACTCCTGTTCCGAAACTGCCAGCACGCAATCGGCGTCTTTCGCTTCCTGCAATTCTTTGTCGACAAGCCTCTGCTCTTCGTCGCTGGTGACAACTTCACCCCACAAGCGTCGCTTTAGAATTTCTCTCGGGGCGGTCACCGCTTCGGCGTCATAGACGATGCGGCAATCGAGTTTGAGCCCCGGGGTGTCGTGCAGCACCGAATTGAAAATCTCCATGTTGTGAACACGACTCACCATAATAGTGTCATAGAATCCATGGCGATCTTTGAGAAACTGACCCAGACCCGCCTGTCCTCGCTCCAGAATAACTTCGGTTTCCGGCGGCAATATTTCATAGATGTCCTGCCAGTCGTCGTTGGGGTACAACAAGGGGTAGAAACTTACATTCACTGGCATCCCGGCAAGTGTATTCAGGATATGGCAGCAGCGTGGATAGCCTGCGCCAAGACTGGGGTAGGGAATGCGGTCATCGATAATGAGTACATTCGGATAATTATTGGCGGTGCGGGCAAACAAGGCACGTGAGCTGTCGTTTTCCAATTGCTTTGCCAAAAACCCGGGGTGTTTGCTGCAGAGTATTTCCCGGTGCTCCTGCTGTAGCTTCGATGCGCCACTGATGCCGCCGCTGCTGGCGAACTCATAGTGCGTGATCACTGCCCGCGGTTCATACACTACTCTTAGCCCGCTCTCCCATAACCGCACGCAGAAATCGGATTCTTCATAGTAGGCGGGTGCGTAAGCGTCATCGAAGCCGCCCATGTCATTGAACAGTTCAGTGCTGAATAACAGGAAGGCACCTGAGCAGTAATCCACATCGCGGCGGAACATGAATTCCCCGGCAGTGGCATCGCCATGGCGGCCATAGCCCAGGCAGGCACCATCTCGCCAGATTATGCTGCCCGCTTCCTGCAGGCTGCCATCGAGTAGTTTGATCCTGCCGCCAACAGCGCCGATGTCATCAGCAGAGTCGAGCGTGCTTAATGCTGCGGAGAGACACTGGGGTTCCAGCTCCGCATCGTTATTGAGCAGCAGCAAGGTTCTTCCTTTAGCATGCTTTGCGCCCTGGTTTACCGCTTTCACGAAACCGAGGTTGTCCTCGTTGCGCAGGATCGTGGTGTTTTCCAGCCGGTCCAATAGCTTATCGGTGTCGTCGGTAGAATGGTTGTCGACGATGATTACTTCGAAGCTTACGTCCCCGTGTTCCAGTATGGACTGCAGGCATAGCAAACTGAGTGGCGCATTGTTGAAGAACACCAGCAGGATAGAGATATCGGGATTTTCCACCTTCGGGAAGCGTAATTTCTTGCCGTTGTTGAGGAAGTTTTCGAACAAGCGTCGTGCTTCGGCATCGTGCTCTGCTTTGCGGTCCCGGGGTTTGCCGATGTGGTCGGTTGATTCGGGTACACTACCTTTGCTGCCGGAGAACCTTACGCTGGGTTGCCCCGTGTCTGCTTTACCGCGATCGCGTCCACGCCCGGACAACAAATCCCGTAGTGCGCGCAAAGGTGCCGTCATGCGCCAGAATATGGAATTTTCAATCAGGCGGTGGGCTTCCTCGATGCGCTGGCTATGGGCCTGCAGTTCATTGTATTTAACTTCCAACTGGTGAAAGGAGTCTCCCGCGGTGCTGCGGACGGCTACCGATCGACTACGGCCACCCTGAAGGGCGCTCAATTGCTTCTGTGCACTGTCTGATCTGGCCTGACTGATGATTCGATCCAGATCATTTGAATGGGCGGCCTGCGCCTGTATCCCGGCAGGGAGTCCTCCCCCATAGTGCTGTCCGCCTAGCCGATGGCTCCAGCTTTCTTTCATGTAGTTAAATTCGCTGATAGCACGTGGTCGGTTGCTGTCGAGGTCGTCACTCTGGCGTGATACTGACTCGTGATGAATATGGGCAATGCCCGGATGCAGCAACACCGGGAGGTTAAGTTCCGCGATGCGCAAGCACAAGTCCACATCGTTGTAGGAAACCGCGAGGTTTTTCTCATCGAATCCACCCAGTTGCTCGAATACCTCGCGCCGCATCATCATGCAGGCCGCGGTAACTGCATCAACCGATACCGGCCCTATGAGGCCCTGTTGCTGTAAGTAATCAGCGGACTCGGAGACAGCGATATGCCTGGCCACCGATTCTTCATCCAGCGCCACGCCCCCATGCTGTATTTTCATGTCGGGATATAACAGGCGGCATCCAACCGCTCCTACGTCGGAGCGAGATGCGATCGCTGCTAGCTTGTCCAGCCAATCGGTGTCGACGATTTCGACGTCGTTATTCAGGAAGCACAATAGTTCGCCGCGGCTTTGTGCAACGGCGAAATTGTTGATGGCGGAGAAGTTGAAAGCTTCTTGCCACTGCAGAACCGTTACTGTTTCCGGTTGCTGGATGGATTGCAGGTAATCGAGGGTTTCCTGTTCTTCACTGCCATTGTCGACAATGAGCAGTTCAACTGGAAACGACGCCGTGCTGGCAAGCACGCCTTCCACACAGGGTTTTAAATAGTGTAGTTGATCCCTTGTTGGGACAATAATGGTACAGGAGGTCGATGACATGAATTGCTGATCTGCCTAAAACTGGCCCGCTACTCGTTATCCGGGCTGTTTTGCGTTGTGGGTTTTGAGCCACCGAATAGTCTGCCGAAGGCGCGAAGCGGTGCGGTGATCTTCCATGACAGGGAGTTTTGGATATGACCCAGATGGGTTTCAAGGTTGCGAATGTCTCGCTCCAGGTTTGTGCTGTGTTGCTGCAGCCCGGCGATCTGTTTGTCCCGGTCTTCGAGCTTTAACTGAAGGTCGGCAGTTCTACCTGTTTCAACGTTGAGGGCATGTTGCTTGTTTTCCAATTCAAGCAGTTGCTCCTTTATCTGCTGTTGGTGTTGCAGGTCTGTTTCGTGAAGGGCTTTGAGTTCTGCATGAAGCCTGGGTACGACGCTGCCCGCATCGAGGGAACCCAGCATGCTGTTAACCTGCTCTCCGTTCCACTTTCCAAGCCATTTGTTAAATACCTTGATACGCGCCTTGCCCATAACTGAACTATTGTCATAGCGGATATTGATGTCATCGGCACTCGTTTCAGAGTCGCCACCGCCGCGATAGAACGCGGTAAGCTGGTGGATGTGTTTGAAAGGGGTCAGTTGGCTTATTTGAATCCAGAAATCCCAGTCTTCGAATATGTCGAATGTGGTGTCGAAGCGACAGCCTTCATCAAACAGAGAGCGCTCGAACAACATGGCATGAATGGGCACATAGTTGTCCCTTAACAGCATAATCGGGTCGTAGTCCTGCTCGAAGATGTAGTCCGGGTTACTACCGTCGGGGTCTGTGCGCTGGGTATTGCTGTAGGCGGCTCTGATGCCTGCGTCGGATTGCAAGGCCCCCATCAGTCCGGCGATATGATCGGGCGCAATCCAGTCGTCATCATCGAGGAACATGAAATAGTCACCGCTGGCGGCTTCCATACCGGCGTTTGCTGCTTCTGAACGGGGCAGGGCAGTGCCGGTGTTTACAATTTTCAGGGAAGTCCGCCCGAGCTCGCCGGGTACCGATTCCATTCCGCTATTGGCGGCGTCTACTACCACCAGTTCGATAGGCTGGTAGGTCTGTGCGGCCACGGAGTCCACTGCCTGCTCCAACTCGGATCGGCCTATGGTGCGGCAAATAACAGAAACCAGGGAAGGGTTCTCTGGTGCAGAATCAGTGGGCATTGACGAAGCTGTAGACCAGGATTTGAAGGGGGCAGTATACCCGCTTTAGCCGGGAGGCGCAGTGCTGTCTGGTTGTTGCTCCCGACGCAGCGCTGGCTGGTCTGATCCGGTTCTATGCGTCCTGTGCAACTGGTGCCGCGTCTGTCGTATCAGTCAGTAGTTGCCTTTCCAGCACCGCGCCAACCACATGGCCGATGAAGTCCAGGAACAGGGTATCAAGGTGGATATTGAAGTAATTCTCTTCCTTGTTGCCCAGGGCCAGCAGCGCCAGCACTTCGCTGTTGTTGATGACCGGGCACAGGGCTGTGGATTTGATCAGTCGATTACCCGGGAACAAGGCATCGATCTGTTCGCGATCGAGGCTGCCGCAATGGGTACGCTTCAATCGAATCACGTCAGCGTATTCCTGCTTCATCTTGCTCAGCGGCTCCACGCGAATGGAGGGAGCCACGTTCAGTTCCGGTTGTTCCAACAGGATGACTTCGCAGGCATCAATACTGGCATGGTTTGATAGCTGGTCCATTGCCACTTCCACGATCTCGGTGACATCACGGGCGCGCAGCAGTGCCAGCACCAGGTTGCGGGTAGTATCGAACAACTGGTCGTTGTTGCGGGCGTTTTCCAGCAGATTATTGAGTTTCTGGCGGGCTTCAATGCCGCGCTCACGCAGGATAGTTACTTGCCGTTCCAGCAGCGAGATCGCCTTGCCGGACTCGTGAGGCAGCAACAAATCGGCCAGCAGGTCTTCCTGCTCCAGGAAGAAGTCCGGATTCTCCCGCAGGTAGGCCACGACATCTTCAGCAGCCAGGCCGGAAGTGGTTTCTCCTGCTGCTGAATCTACTGCGCTCGCTTGCTTACTCATATCTCAACTGTCCCCTCAAATACCGACGCGGTTGGTCCGGTCATCATCACCGGTTGCGCGTCACCATCCCAGTGGATCGTAAGCAGGCCGCCCCGGAGTTGTACTTCGACCTCATTGTCCAGTAATCCAGCGCGGCAGGCCGATACCACGGCGGCACAGGCTCCGGTGCCACAGGCCAGGGTCTCCCCAGTGCCGCGCTCGAATACCCGCAATTTAATATGTCGGCGGTCGACGATTTCCATGAAACCGACATTGACGCCTTCAGGGAAGTCCGGGTGTTTTCCCAGTGCCCCTCCAATATCTTTTACGGCCGTATTCTCCAGGTCTTCAACCTTTATTACTGCGTGGGGGTTGCCCATGGACAGTGCACTGAACTCTACGCGCAGCGTTTCACCCTTGACCTCCAGGTCTCGCGTGTAGGTCATCGCCTGTTCCCCGGCGAGCAGGGGAATCTCGGCGGGAACAAATTCCGGCACACCCATGTCCACGGCGACATTGCCCTGTTCATCCATGTCCAGCACCAGAATGCGATTGCTGGTCCTTACCCGCACCGGGTTCTTGTCGGTAAGGCCCTTGTCGCGCACGAAGCGGGCGAAACAGCGCGCGCCGTTGCCACAGTGTTCAACTTCACCGCCATCCACATTGAAGATGCGGTAATTGAAATCCACATCGTCCTGCGAAGGTGGCTCCACCAGCAGGAGCTGATCGAAACCGATACCGAAACGACGATGGGCCAGTTCCTGAATGCGCTCGGAACTAATGTTGATGTCACGGGACACGCCATCGATCACGATGAAGTCGTTGCCGAGGCCATGCATCTTGGTAAATGGGATGTTCATTGGTTCATCAGTCCAACTGTGTATTGAAAAATGACCGGTCTAAATCTGGATAAGTGTCGGGTAAGCAACTTTCGAGAGCCAGTAGTTGGTCGACAGTCTCACGTTGGCGCACAACAAAGTGCTTGTCGCCATCCACCATGATTTCCGGTGAGCGGGGCCGTGTATTGTAGTTGGAACTCATGACAAAGCTGTAGGCACCGGCCGAGCGCACGGCCAGCAGGTCTCCAGCTTCTACCAGCAGGTCCCGCTCCTTGCCGAGAAAGTCACCGGACTCGCATACCGGGCCTACCACATCGTAAGTCTTCTTGGCGCCAATTTTTCTGACCACAGGAATGATGTCCTGCCACGCACCATAAAGGGCAGGACGAATCAGGTCGTTCATGGCACCATCGACGATGGCGAAATTCTTGTGCTCATTGCACTTGAGGTATTCAACGCGAGTCAGGAAGATTCCCGCATTGGCCGCGATGGAACGGCCGGGTTCCACCAACAGGGTCATGCCTCTTTCTTTAAACCGGTCTTTTACGGCAGCAATCAGATCGGAAGGGTGCGGAGGTTGTTCCTGACCATAGGTGACACCCAGGCCGCCGCCCATATCGAAATGACTTATGTTAATCCCCTCGTTCGACAGCGTATCCACCATCACTAACAGGCGATCGATCGCATCGAGGAAGGGCTCGGTACTGGTGAGCTGGGAGCCAATATGGCAGTCGATACCCAGTACCTCGATTCCGTCCATGATCGCGGCACGGCGATACACATCCAGCGCTTCTTCGCTGGCGATGCCAAATTTGTTTTCTTTAAGCCCGGTAGAAATATAGGGGTGGGTGCCCGCGTCGACATCGGGATTCACCCGCAATGAGATGGGTGCTTTCACACCGCGCGCCATGGCAATCTCATTGATGCGCTCCAGCTCCGCCGGAGATTCGATGTTGAAGCAATGAATAGCGGCATCCAGCGCCTGCTCAATCTCGCTCGAGGTCTTGCCCAGCCCGGAAAATATGACTTTACTGGCATCACCACCGGCAGCCAGGACGCGTTGCAACTCTCCACCTGAAACGATATCGAAACCGGCGCCCAGCCGTGCGAGCAAATTCAAAACGGCGAGGTTGGAATTGGCCTTCACGGCATAGCAGATCAGGTGAGGAAACTCTCCAAAAGCTTCTTCGTAGACGCGAAAATGCCGCTCGAGAGTAGCCCGGGAATACACGAAACAGGGGGTGCCATAGTGAGCGGCGATGTCGGCAAGCGCCACATCTTCGGCATAGAGCGTGTCGCCCTGGTAATTAAAATGATCCATGGAGAGGAGTTCCTGCTACAGCCTGAATCAGGCCTGGTGTTGAAAACTGGCAGTCTGTGCCTGCTCCGGCCGAGTGAGGCCGCCCTTTTGGCCACAGCTGGCCAGGGACAGGAGAAAACACAACAGTAGTACTAGTCTGATCACGGGTATTCCAGTGACTGCGGCGTCTGCCCGGCGCGGGAAGACTGCCGTTGGAGATTTCGATTGAGGTTTGCCGTACAGTGCTTCGCAAGAAGGGAGAACACAGCGGACGAGCGATTGATTATACCCGCCTGGCCCCGATAAACACAGTTGGCGCGGGTCCTGGCTCCAGGCGTGGTCGCATCGGAATCAACCGCATTTCGCTCCAACCCATCGAGCCTTGAAAAAGCGGGTTGTGATCTCTATATTCACCGTCTCTTCGCGCCCGTCGAGTCGACTTTTTCAGTGGCTTCGTGGTCGCTGCAGTACGCAATCAGAACTAGTAAAACGAACAAAAAGATAGAGAGTTTAGAGAGTAGCAATGATTGAAATTGAGAATCTCGTTAAGAAATTCGATCAATTTGTCGCCGTCGATAGTCTGAGCTTTCAGGTTGCCGAAGGAGAGGTACTGGGATTCCTGGGACCCAACGGCGCTGGCAAATCCACTACCATGAAGGTCATCACCGGTTTTCTGGCGCCCACCAGTGGCCGGGTCTCCATTGATGGCCACGATATTACGGAAGACGCTATCGCCGCCAAGGCACTGATCGGCTATTTGCCTGAAGGTGCACCTTCCTATGGCGATATGACCACGGAACAATTCCTGCGCTTCATCGCCCAGGTCCGTGGTTTCCGGGGGGAGGAAATAGATCGCCGGGTAGCACACGTCATAAAGGAAGTAGAACTGGAGTCGGTAAGAAGCCAGACCATTGAAACCCTGTCCAAGGGATTCAAGCGCCGGGTGGGACTGGCGCAGGCCATTATGCACGACCCCAAAGTGCTGATTCTCGATGAACCCACAGACGGCCTCGACCCCAACCAGAAGCATCATGTCCGAGAACTGATCAAGAATCTGGCCAGGGACAAGATCGTCATCATCTCCACCCACATACTTGAAGAAGTGACTGCGGTTTGCAGCAGAGCCATCATCATTGCCCGGGGCAAGATTGTGGCGGATGGTACACCGGCAGAATTGGAGTCACGGTCCCGCTATCACCAGGCGGTGAGTGTCAGGCTGCAGGACAACTACGATCTGAGCGCTGACCTTGGGGGCATCGAAGGGGTAGACACCATCGAAGAGGACGCCGAGCAGGCACTTACCTACACCATACTCGCCAAAGACGGCCATTCCATTTTCTCCCAGGTGTCAGCCATAGCCCAGGAAAAACAATGGCCGGTTACTGAGTTTCATGTTCAGCGTGGGCAGTTGGAAGATGTCTTCCGTACTGTGACGCAACAGGCACAGGAGGCGTAGTCATGGGAAATCTTGGAATCATTTTCTGGCGAGAGTTGATGAGCTACTTTGCCACACCGCTGGCCTATATTTTCATAGTGATCTTTCTGATCACCAATGGCCTGTTCACCTTCGAGCTGGGTGGATTCTATGTGCGCGGCCAGGCTGACCTGTTGCCATTCTTCGGTTTTCATCCCTGGCTCTACCTGTTTATGGTGCCAGCCATTGCCATGACGCTATGGGCCGATGAGCGCAAGACAGGCACCATTGAGTTACTCCTGACCCTTCCTGTTAAGCTCAGGGATGCGGTGCTTGGCAAATTCTTCGCAGCCTGGGCCTTAACGGGCATAGCGTTGGTACTGACATTTCCAATTTGGATCACCGTGAACTATCTGGGCGACCCTGACAACGGTGTGATATTCGCCGCTTACCTTGGAAGCTGGTTCATGGCGGGCAGTTATCTGGCCATCGGCTCCTGCATGTCGGCGGCCACCAAGAACTCGGTGATCGCCTTCATACTCACGGTTACCATTTGTTTCGTGTTTGTGTTCATCGGTTCGCCTTTCATGTTGAACGCATTCCCGGACTTCGTACCGCAGTTTTTTGTGGATGCCATGTCGGCCATGGGATTTCTCACCCACTTCAATTCAATTGCCAAGGGTGTATTGGACATCCGCGACATCCTGTTTTTTGCGGTGTTTATGAGCACCTGGCTGCTGGCCAGTGCCATCGTCATCGAAATGAAGAAAGCGAACTAGGAGGAGCCCGGAATGAATATGAAAGCCTTATTTTCCTCTGCGGGCCTGGCGCTCATCGCTGTCGCCCTGGTTATTGCGGTAGCCGCAATCAGCCTGTTGCCCAGCCTGCGCATCGACCTCACGGAAGACAGTCTCTATACGCTGTCCGATGGCACGCGCAATATCGTGAGCAACCTGAGCACACCGCAGGAGCTCATCTTTTTCTACTCGGAGAGTGCAACAGAAGACCAGCCCCAGATTCGTGCCTATGGCAATCGGGTGCAGGAGCTGTTGCAGGAAATCGTGATTGCCAGTGACGGCAACCTGACACTGTCGGTAGTCGACCCCGAACCATTTTCGGAAGACGAGGATCTGGCAACCCAATACGGCATCCGTGCGGTACCTGTTTCCCAGGGTGGCATCGAGATTTACTTCGGTCTCGTAGTGGCCCAGGACGTTCCGCCGGAAGACGTCAATCCGCTGGCACCGCCACCCACGGAAACCATGCCGCTGATCCGCCCTGACCAGGAACAGTTTCTCGAGTATGAGTTCATGAAACTCATTACCAATGTGGAGAATCCTGATCGTCCGGTGATTGGCCTTATTACCCAACTCGATATCGACGGTGGCTTCAATCCCTCAACCGGGCAGGCTACACCTTCCTGGTTCGTGATGGACATGTTGCGCCAGCTCTACGAAGTACGCCGACTCGATGCCGATGCTGAAAGCATCGATGAAGATATTGATATCCTGATGCTAGTGCATCCAAACGACCTGTCCGAGCAGATGCTGTATGCCATTGACCAGCATGTGCTGGCGGGTGGCGAAGCCATGATTTTTGTAGACCCAAATGCTGACTCCATGGTCACCATCTCCCAGCAGGGTGCATTGGTTCCTGCGGGCATGAGTTCCGACCTGCCCGAACTGTTCGCAGCCTGGGGCCTGGAATACCAGGGCGACAAGGTCGTGACTGATAGCGATCTGGCGCTGCCGGTACGGGTAAGCCCGACGGAACGCCCCATGCCACACCTGGGTATGCTGGGTGCAAAGCGGGATAACCTCGCGCGCGGTGACATCATCACCAGCCGCCTGGAATCTGTGAACTTCGCCACGCCGGGTTCCTTGAGCCCCATCGAAGGCGCAGGAACCACATTCGAGCCTTTAATCACCTCATCCAGCAACTCCATGTTGATGGACAGGGTGTTGCTTGAGAGCGTGACCGATCCTTCGATTCTGTTTGATGAATTCGAATCCTCCAATGAGACCCACGTCATTGCGGCCAGAATCACAGGCATAGTGGAATCGGCATTTCCTGATGGCCGCCCGCAAGAGCCTGTTGTTGAATCAGGCGATGAATCAGGCGATGAATCGGACAGCGAATCAGAAACTGAAACGGCAGAGGAAATTGCAGAAGATGCGACTGACGAAATTACTGCAGACAGCGACAATCCCGCTGCACCGCTGGCAGTTAACGAAGACGTTGCAGAAGTGGCTGAAGAAACTGCCCCTCACCTGCAACGCTCGGAAGCGCCGGTAAATCTCATTATCTTTGCCGACACCGATTTGTTGACCGACAGATTTTGGGTACAGGTAGCCCAGTTCCTTGGGCAGCGCATTCCACGCGCCTTTGCCAACAACGGCGACCTGGTCATCAACGCCTTCGATAACCTGAGCGGCGGTGCCGATCTGGTGAGTATCCGCAGTCGCGGCACTTACTCGCGTCCGTTTACCCGGGTACTGGATCTGCAGCGTCAGGCAGATGACAGGCTACGACTTGAAGAAGCCGAACTGCTTGATCGAATGACGGAAACCGAAGAAGCCCTGGCACAGTTAAACCAGGACGAGGACGGTAATCCCATTGGCCAGATCACTCCCGAGATTCAGGCGGAAGTGGACAGGTTTAATCAGGAGTTACTGGATACTCGGCGCAGGCTTCGGGATGTGCAGTTCCAGCTAACGGAAGACATTGACCGTCTTGGCACCAACCTGACTCTCGCCAACACCATTCTGGTACCGGCCCTGCTGACCTTGCTCGCCCTGGCGCTTCATTTCTCCAGGGTTCGGCGCCGCAGGGCTACGGCATAGCCTGCACGGCTAGCCGTGATGCGGTGGATGCGGTGGCAAGTTGACCGTGATATGGGTGCCTTTGCCCAGTTCACTTGAAATACTGAGGTCGCCACCGTGGGCCTGCACGATCAGGCGACACAGATAGAGACCCAGGCCGAAGCCCCCGGTATTGCGTTGCCGGGCGCTATCGGCCCGGTAGAAGGGTTCACTCAGTTTAGGTAGATGCTCTTCGGCAATCCCCTCACCGTTGTCGATTACTTCCAGAATCGCCTGCTTTTCCTCGAACCGCAGTTTCACGGTTATGGGATTGGATTCTCCGTGACGGCAGGCATTGTTGAGCAGGTTGGTAATCAATAAACGAATGCGCAACTTGTCGATGACAAACTCGCGCTCGTTCTCTTCGATATCCAGCTTCAGGCCACCTTCGTATTCAGAGAACTGGGACGCTACGCCTTCCACGAAGTCAGACAGCACAACCGTTTCTTCCACTAATACCGCATGCTCATCGTTCAGGCGTTCCGCCTCGATGAGGTCAGAAATCAGCAGTTCGATTTCCTCGATATCTTCCCGCAGTTGCTCTCTTTCCTGGCTGGGTGGCATGAACTCCATGCGCAGTTTGGCCTTGGTAATCGGTGTACGTAATTCGTGGCTGATTGCCAGCAGCAACTGGCGCTTGGCTTCCAGCATGGACTGTAGCGAGTCGGCCATGTGGTTGATGCTGTCGGTGAGTTCGCCCAACTCGTCCTGACTGTTGCTTTGTACCCGATAGCCAAGGTCACCTTTCTGGATGCGCTCGGCACCTTGTCGCAACATGCGTACTGGTTGCAGCAGCCGGTTCACCATCAGGTAGTTGAGGAACAGCACCAGCAGCGCCAGCGAAACGCCGACGTAGACAACGAAGAGATTGATTCGTTCTTCACCGCGGGCACGAGGATAGAGAAAGAATTCATAGCCGCGGCGATTCACATGAATGATGCCTTCGTCATTCACTGTGCGCACTTCAGCATCGGAAGACAGGGACCGGTCGAAGACAGACTCATCCACATTGAGCCGATTGTCCGGATCCGAACTCCAACGCATGATGGGGTTACGAATATTGATGGTCCAGTCCAGCTCATCCGCAAGACGCATGGCGTTGCTCAGGTTGGGCGGTGTACCGATGTCTTCGATAATGGATTCAACGTTGCGGGTGAAGAAGTCGGGAATGGAGTCGATAGTGTTGGCTTCCTGGTTGATATTCCTGAGCAACAGGGAAACGATGATGAAGAAACTCACCACAGTGAACCCGAAGATCAGAAACAGTCGCAGGAAGAGAGATTTTTTGACCTGGCTGACGAGTGTTGTCATGCAGGAGCCACTACGACAGGTAGGTTAAAGCTGTTCGCCGACGAACGTATAGCCACGACCCCAAACAGTCTTGATGAAGCGCGGTGTCTTGGAAGTGTCTTTCAGCTTGTGCCGTAATCGGCTGACCAGTGTATCCACGGCACGGGAGAACAGCTCCGCGTCGATGCCTCGCAGTCGATTCATCAACTCGTCGCGAGTGAACGTTTTGTTGGGAAACTGCATGAACAGAATCAGCAGCTCGTATTCCATGGTGGTCAGTTCCAGCACTTCGCCATCGAGCTTCACCTCGCGACGGGACACGTCGACTTCCAGGCCATTGATGGGTTTGATGTCGCGCACGGAATTGTCATCGCTGCTGCGGCGCAAAATATTGTGAATACGCGCAACCAGTTCTCGTGGCTCGAAAGGCTTGGGCAGATAGTCATCCGCGCCAAGCTCCAGCCCAACGATACGATCGGTGACTTCTGCATGGGCAGTCAGCATAAGAATTGGCAGCTGGCCGTAGATTGAAGACTTGGCGCGGATCTCACGGCAAATCTCGAAACCGTCTTTTTCCGGGAGCATCACGTCCAGGATCAACAGGTCCGGCTTAACTTTCTTGATAAGTTCAAATCCCTTGCTCGGGGTGAGTGCTACATGCACCGTCATGTCATAACGCTCAAGATACTGGGTAAGTAGTTCGCCCAGTTTCTCGTCGTCGTCGATTATCAGGATTTGTTTCATGTGCCAGGGGCCAAAGTTGCTACAGCCCAGCAATAGTACGAATTAGCCCTGCCGAAATCAATCGACACGGTATTCTGGCAATCCTCGCAAGTTGACTGAATTTGGCCTGTTTATTTGCTTGAAACGGGGCAGAATGCACCTATTTAAGAAATAATGAGCATTCGAACTATTTGCTGGTGTGGAGTCGTCCTACCCGTATCCGGTTCAGAATCCAACGAGGTCCGCTTACCATGAAAGTATTACAGCCCCTGCTTCTCGGGTTAGCCCTGCTGTTGGCCCCGGTCCTGTCCCTTGGACAAGCGCAGGACTATTCCACGTTTAGCACCAATGATGAATCCAACAATATCGAGGTGTTCAAGAGCACCAGCCCCTCGGTGGTTAACATCACCAATGCGCGACTGGTGCGTTCCTTTTATTCTCTCAATCCCCAGCAGGTGCCGCAGGGTACGGGAACCGGATTCATCTGGGATACAGAAGGCCATATCGTCACTAACTACCACGTTGTGCAGCAAGCCGACCGCGTGCTCGTAACCTTGCAGGACGGCACCACCTATGACGCCCAGCCTGTTGGCCTCGACCCCAGTCGTGATTTGTCTGTATTGAAGATCGATGCACCGGCCGAGTTATTGACTCCTATCGTGCCCGGCGACTCTGATCTGCTCGAAGTCGGCCGCAAGGTAATCGCCATCGGTAATCCCTTCGGACTCGATACAACCATGACGGTTGGGGTTGTCAGTGCACTGGGCCGGGAGATTGACTCCGTAAACCGGCGCAAGATTCGCGATGTAATCCAGACCGATGCCGCGATCAATCCAGGAAATTCAGGCGGACCGTTACTGAACAGTCTGGGACAGCTCATCGGTGTTAACACAGCCATCTATAGTCCCAGTGGTGCCAGTTCCGGCATCGGCTTCGCTATACCCGTGAACACCGTGAAAGACGTGGTGCCTGAACTCATTCAATTTGGTCGCGTGCAAACCCCCATACTGGGCATCACCCGCGTCCCGCAACCTGACTACTATCGCCGCTTGTGGGGCATTGAGGGCGTCATCGTGCTTGATACCGTGGAAGGCAGTGATCCCGACCGCCTGGGCATGCGCGGACTAAGCCGCGCCAATCGTGGCCGCATCGTACTGGGTGATGTCATTGTGGAAATAGACGGCGAAGCCGTGCGCAATGAAGACGACCTGGCAACGATTATCGAACAGCGCCAGCCCGGCGACACGGTGCTGGTGCGCACCGTGCGGGACAATCGTCTGCATGAATATGAAGTGGAGCTACTTGCGCCGCCGAATCAGTGACGTGGAAGGTCGCGAATGGAAGGCACTATTGAGAGATTTACAAAACCCTTCAATTCCATTGAAGTTTCAACTCACGCTGCTCCTGAGCGCAATCTCTCAAATATAAATTAATAAGGCTTTGATAGGGTATGCCTTGCTCTTCTGCCAGATCCTTGAAATAACTGATCGTGTCTTCATCAAGTCGGATAGTTATTTGTTTCTTTAATTTTTTCGAATAAGGATTCTTTACCGACTTCGAAAAATCATAGCTTTTACGCATTTCTGAAATCCTCATAAAGTTTTCTTTCTGATTTCTGCGCTTTACGCGCAGAAATAATTCGAATGGTGTCTTCTGAGCGAATGCAGTGACAGACCACAAGAAGCCTTGCGCTGATGCTGACACCAAGAATAATGAATCTGTCTTCATCATCCGAGTGATCAGGGTCGGGGATAAGCCGAGCGAACTCATCGGAAAACACCGATTGCGCTTCTGCAAAAGACACGCCGTGCTTGGCTAAGTTTGACGCTTCCTTCTTGGGATGCCATTCGAAGGTTAAATGCACCATTCCCTATATTGTAATTACAATGTAATTACAGTCAATAGGGGCAAGTGGGGCTTGGAATCGACTCAAAAGCGGCCGAGATGGCTTAACTACTGGCGTTCGGACAAGTCTTTCCGGGCCGCAGCAACTGCCAACTTAACCTGCGCAGGCGCGGTACCACCAAGATGATCGCGGGCCGCCAGCGAACCTTCGAGGGTGAGAACATCGTACACATCGTCGACGATCAGTTCACTGAACCCCCGTAGTTGCTCCAGGCTCAGATCAGCCAGATCTTTCTCTTCTTTCACGGCCAGGGCGACCGCGTTGCCTACCACCTCGTGGGCATCGCGAAAAGGCAGGCCTTTCTTCACCAGGTAATCAGCGAGGTCTGTAGCCGTGGCAAAACCTTTCATGGTAGCCGCACGCATATTGTCTGCCTTGCATTGGATGGCAGGCATCATGCCGACATAGGCGATGAGGCAGTTGGATACCGTGTCCAAAAGATCAAACAGGGGTTCCTTGTCTTCCTGATTGTCCTTGTTGTAGGCCAGCGGCTGCGACTTCATTAAAGTCAACAGGGAAACCAGGTGACCATTCACCCGTCCGGTTTTACCCCTTACCAGTTCGGGCACATCGGGATTCTTTTTCTGGGGCATGATCGACGAGCCGGTACAAAAGCGATCCGGCAAATCGATAAAATCGAACTGTGCCGATGTCCACAACACGAGTTCTTCCGAGAATCGGGACAGGTGAGTCATGATAAGGCTGGCCGCTGCCGCCAGTTCGATAGCAAAGTCCCGGTCGCTCACGGAGTCCAGTGAGTTTCGTGTTGGTGCGGAGAAATTCAGCAGACTCGCGGTGTATTCCCGGTCGATAGGATACGTTGTGCCAGCCAATGCAGCCGCACCAAGAGGTGACAGGTTTACTCTTTTACGACAATCCTGCAGGCGCGCATAGTCGCGGTCCAGCATTTCATACCAGGCCATCATGTGATGACCGAAGGTAACCGGTTGAGCTGTCTGTAGATGTGTGAAGCCCGGCATGACTGTAGAAGATTCCCTGTCAGCGAGGTTTACAAGTGCGGTTTGCAAGTCGGTGAGTAGCTTACACAGGCCATCTATTTCGCTGCGGACATAGAGGCGGATATCAGTAGCCACCTGGTCATTCCTGGAGCGCCCCGTGTGCAGTTTCTTACCCACGTCACCAATACGTTGGGTCAGTGCCGCCTCGATGTTCATGTGCACATCTTCCAGGCCCACTGACCAGGTGAAATTACCCGCTTCTATGTCCTGTAGAATTTCCGCAAGGCCAGTCTTGATCTGATTCAGTTCATCGTCAGTGAGCACACCCACCTTGTTCAGCATGGAGGCATGGGCGATCGATCCTTCGATATCGTAGCGAAAGAGTCGTTGATCGAATTCCACAGAAGCGGTGAATTCCTGTACGAAGCTGTCCGTGGCTTCACTGAATCTGCCACCCCACAACTTGTTGCCTTTATCGTCTTTGCTCATGCCCTGGATTTTCCGTGCGACTTACCGAACCCCTTGATAGTTGCCCGGTTTCAATAGGGCGGCGATTATAGCAGGAAGCTTCGCGGTCTATAAGTTGGCGAAAATTGGCCTCAGACAAAGATAAGCAATTACCGTAAAATGGCGGCTTATCGGTAAACGAGTAAAGGACGCCGTCAGACAATGGAAAAGATCAGGATAGCAACTCGGGAAAGCCCCCTGGCTTTGTGGCAGGCGGAATATGTCAGTAGCGCCCTGCGCACTCATCACCCGGATCTGCAGGTCAAACTGGTTCCCATGACCACACGGGGTGACCAGATCCTGGACTCACCGCTGGCGAAAGTAGGCGGCAAAGGCCTGTTCGTGAAAGAGTTAGAACGCGCCATGTTGGCAGACAAGGCCGATATTGCGGTGCATTCCATGAAGGATGTGCCTATGGAGTTTCCCGAGGGCCTTGGCCTCGCCGTTATCTGTGAACGGGAAGACCCGTCCGATGCCTTCGTTTCCAATCACTACCCAAACCTGGATTCGCTGCCTGAGGGCTCTGTAGTAGGGACTTCCAGCTTTCGGCGTCAGTGCCAACTCAAGCAGGCCCGTCCTGATCTTGAGATTCGCGATCTGCGGGGTAATGTGGGAACGCGGCTGGGTAAGCTGGATGCCGGTGATTATGACGCGATCATCCTCGCGTCTGCCGGGCTTATTCGCCTGCAATTGCAGGATCGCATCCGGGAGCAGCTCTCCTTCGAAGTTTCCTTGCCTGCAGGTGGACAGGGTGCGGTGGGCATCGAGTGCCGTAGCGAAGATCTGGAAACACTCAAGCTATTGCACTGTCTTCATCACCCGGAAACCGCGGCAAGGGTCACAGCCGAGCGCGCCGTCGTGAACCGCTTGCAGGGCGGTTGCCAGGTGCCAATCGCCGCGTTTGCGGAACTCAATGGCGAAACCCTGGACCTGTGTGCACTGGTAGGCTCATTGGATGGCAAGACGATATATCGCAGCGAGCGGTCGGCGTCTATTCATGAAGCGGAACATCTCGGTGTGTCAGTTGCAGAGGATCTCATTGAGCAGGGCGCTGCCGCCATTCTTGAAGCATTGCGCGACTAAACCCGATTGCAGGCACGCAGCCAGTATTCGAATTTGGGTAAGTTCCAGGTTGGTAGTTTCAAAGTTGGTAGCCATAAAGGATGGTAATTACAAGGTTGGTAATAGCAAGGTTGATAGTCACAAGGTTATTTACCACAAGGTTATTGTCGAGTGAGTTCTAAAGAACAACAGTCCGGTAGCGCGGAAGCACTTGCGGGTTTATCCGTACTGATCACCAGACCGATACATCAGCAAAGCTCACTTTTGCAGAGTCTCGAGTTGGATGGTGCTCGAACCGTTAGTTTTCCCGTGATGCAGATCGACCCGATCAGTGATGCGAAAGCCATTCAGAAAGCCAGAAGCCAGGTGCAGAATCTGGACCAGTTTCAGTGGCTAATATTCATCAGCACCAATGCGGCCAGCCTTGGCGTCGATCTGATTGAAGAATTCTGGCCGCAGTTTCCGACAGGTGTGCAGGTAGCAGCCATTGGCCGCAGCACGGCTGCGGTGCTTACCGATCGCCTCTACCTTCCCGTGTTAACGCCGTTGCAGGGCTGGGACAGTGAGAAATTACTGGCCATGCCGGAGATGCAGTCGATCAAGGACAACAAAATCGCGATCTTCCGAGGCATCGGTGGCAGAGAGTTACTGGCCTCCACTCTGCAGGAGAGAGGCGCACAAGTGCAGTATGTGGAGCTGTATAGCCGCGCACCAGTTCACTACAGTGAAGCAGAATCCAGGGAGAAGCTGCCGGACGGCGCAGTAAACGCTGTCGTGGTATTGAGTATTGAATCCCTGGCTTGCTTGATAGACATACTTAAATCGGCGGGCAAGCTGGAACACTACCTGACTCTGCCTTTGGTAGTGCCTTCAGACCGGGTTGCCGCAGAGGCCGGGATGCTGGGATTCGCAAAAGTTTACAATTCCCGGGGCGCAGATGATGGGGCGATCAAATCTGCCCTATGGGAAATCAGGGAAAACGCTGACATACTTGGGTAGCTGCAGAGCAAGAAACCACGTGGTCACTGGCAGCGTCTGCCGTATGTCAAATCAGGCAAGTTGTAATAGCAAGTTGGAATAGACGATGGCCGAACAGCCAGAAACCCCAAAAATACTCGACGAGATTTCCAAGAAGAATAACGCGAAATCGGGTTCCGGTACGCGTAAGCAGCAAACCGCCCGCCGCCGCATGCTGGTGGTGCTGATCCTGTTAGTACCCATCCTTTGTGGATTGCTCTATGTCGCTTACCTGCAATTCGAAATGCAGAATGTAGTGGCCAGCTTGCGAGCAGAAAACAGCCAACTTACGGCGGCCTTGAACAGTCAGGATAACCAGCTGGAAAGTTTGCGGGACGAAATCAGCGCCGTACCCGAACAGCTTGAAGTCGACGACAGCGCAGCGCGGGAAATGACGCAGCAGGTCTCGGAGGAACTGCAGGCGCAACTGCAACAGGAAGTGAGCCGCCTTACTGCACAGCTCAACAGGCTGGCCAGCCGCCAGGTAGAGAACAGTGGTAACAATGAACAGGAATGGAAAATCCTGGAAGCGGAGTACTTGACCGGACTCGCCCTGCGCAAGGTTCAGATAGAACGAGACGTTGACTCGGCAATTGCCCTTATTCAGCAGGCAGATCGCGCCTTGCTGGATTCCCGCAGTCCTAACGTGATGGCCGCTCGCGAATCCCTGGCTGCAGACCTGACTGCGTTGCAGGGCATTGAAGTTCTGGACCGCGACGGAATCTACCTGCGTTTGCAGACTCTGGCTACCCAGATTGCACAGGTAGACATGGTGGGCTCCATGCGGGAAAACTTTGAAGCGCGCCGCAACCGGGAGTCCACAGAAATAGAAACCGTCGGCGAGTCCGGTGGCTTGCTGGATACCAGCCTGCAGTTTCTTGGCTCAATCTTTGTCTGGCGCCATTGGGAAGACGATCCGGGAGCCATGTTGGCGCCGGGCAATGAAACGGCGATTCTTCAGCGTCTGCAACTCACTATCGAGCAAGCCAAACTGGCCTTATTGAGCGCGAACAATGCGCTCTATCAGGGTAGCCTGGCCGATTGCCTGGACTGGCTGGAACGCTACGCGGTGGTGGAGTCGGAACTGGGTCAAACCGTCATCACTGAAGTGTCCATTCTTCAGCAGATCAACGTGGATCCTGATTTGCCAGCGCCCACTCGCAGCCTTGCTTCCTTACAGCAATTGACGGCTGAGCTTCGCTAATGATTCGGCTTTTTGTCTTTAGTCTCCTCGCCATCGTCGTGGCCTTGTGGGTTACCCTCTATCTGGGGTTTCCAAGTGACCCCGGTTACTTGCTCATTGCCTTTGGCAACTACACCTTCGAAACCAGCCTGTTCGCCTTGTTAATCGCACTGGCGGTGATCTATCTCTTTGTGCGATTGCTGATACTTGTCCTGCAATGGATCAATCCTTTCAGGCTGTTGGCAGCCAGCAAGATGCTAAGCAGTCGGCGCAATGCGAAGAAGCGCAGCAATACCATAGAAGGCTTGTTGTCATTCACCAGGGGCAATTGGAATTCCAGTCTCAATCAACTCAAGAAAGGGATGCGAGACAATGACGCCAGTGTAGTCAACTACCTCGCTGCCGCCTACGCGTCTTTCCAGTTAGGCGACAAGGAAGGCTGGGTCAACCTGTTGGAACAGGCTGGAAATAAATATCCCACGGCGCACTCAACCATTGATTCATTGAAAGCCCAGCTTTATCACCACAGCGGCCAGCTCGAACAGTCGCTGGCCGTCTTGCAGGAGATGAAGAAGAATTCCGTAAACGACGTGGCAATGCTCGGCCTGTTGAAAGAAGTCTATGTGCAGTTGTCCGATTGGAAAAATCTTGGAGAGCTATTGCCGGTACTGGAGCGGAACAAGGTGTTAAGCGAAGACGAACTCGTGAAAATTCGCAAACGACTCTTCATGGAAGAGCTGTATGACATCTTCGAACAATTGAAGGCCGGATCAGTCGACATGGCAGCACTTCGAAAGCAATGGAAGAAAGGTGCAGCCTATGCCGATGATGAAAAAGTGGTTCGCCACTACGCCGATTTACTCTTGCAAATAGAAGAGGGCGATGAAGCCGCCAAGGTAGTTGAAACTGCCCTGGGTAAACACTGGAATCAGGAGTTGATTCGTTTCTATGGGGAGAAGATTCTGGGCGACAGTAACAAGCAGCTATTGGTAGCCGAGAACTGGCTACAGTCGCGACCGGCCGATGCTGATCTGCTGTTAAGCCTGGGTCGACTTTCCATGCGTAACCAGCTCTGGGGCAAAGCGCGGGAGTATTACGAGGCCAGCATCAAGATCACGCCATCTGCAGAAGCTTACGGGGAACTGGGTCGCTTGTTGAAGCAGCTAGGCGACGAAGAAGCAGGCGAGGCTTGTCTGGAAAATCACAGTAATCTGTTAGGTGCAACGCTGCAGGGACTGCCTATGCCCACAATGGAGAAAAGAGCGCACTAGCTTAGCAAAGGCAGGTAGTACAAGTGAAACGATACGCTTGGGCTATGAAGCCTAGTCTATTCCCAACTCGTCCCACAACGCATCAATACGCTGCTTGACTTCATCACTCATGGTGATTGTCTCGCCCCATTCCCTGCTCGACTCTTCAGGCCACTTGTTGGTGGCGTCCAGGCCCATCTTGGAACCCAGTCCGGATACCGGTGAGGCAAAATCCAGGTAGTCGATTGGCGTATTGTCGATCAATACGGTGTCGCGGGTGGGATCCATACGGGTCGTGATGGCCCAGATCACATCTTCCCATTTGCGAATGTCTACATCGTCATCAACCACAACGACAAACTTCGTGTACATGAACTGACGCAGGAACGACCACACGCCCATCATGACCCGTTTGGCATGACCGGCGTATTGCTTTTTCATGCTCACCAGCGCCATGCGATAGGAACAGCCTTCCGGTGGCAGGTAAAAATCCACAATTTCCGGGAATTGCTTCTGCAGTAGCGGAACGAACACTTCATTAAGTGCCACACCCAACATTGCCGGCTCATCCGGTGGTCTGCCGGTATAGGTACTGTGATAGATCGGGTCGCGCCGGTGTGTCAGATGGGTAACGGTAAATACCGGGAATTTTTCAACGTTGTTGTAGTAGCCAGTGTGATCACCGAATGGACCTTCTTCGGCCAGCTCTTCCGGATCAATATAGCCTTCCAGAACAAACTCCGCGCTGGCTGGCACCTGCAAATCATTGCTCAGGGATTTCACCACTTCGGTCTTGCCGTTGCGGAGCAGTCCAGCAAAAGCATACTCGGAAAGTGTATCGGGTACTGGTGTTACCGTGGCGAGAATCGTAGCGGGATCCGCACCGATCGCTATGGAAATGGGAAAGGGTTCCCCGGGATGCTTGATCCTCCATTCGCGAAAATCGAGCGCGCCACCGCGGTGGGATAGCCAGCGCATGATGAGCTTGTTCCTGCCCAGCAATTGCATGCGGTAGATGCCTAGATTCTGTCGCTCTTTTTCCGGACCGCGGGTGATTACCAGAGGCCAGGTGACCAGGGGTCCGGCATCGCCGGGCCAGCAGGTCTGAATCGGCAGCGCGGTGAGGTCAACATCATCGCCTTGGAGAATGATTTCCTGGCAAGGCGCGGACTTTTTCACCGTGGGTGAAATGTTCAACACGCTCTTGTAACTGGGCAGGCTCTGCCACAGATCCTTGAAACCGCTTGGAGGTGTAGGTTCCTTGAGAAAGGCCAGCAGCTTGCCGACATCACGCAGGCCTTCGATATCTTCCTGGCCCATGGCCAGTGCAATTCGGCGCGTGTTGCCAAACAAGTTGGCAAGTACGGGTATGGCAGAACCCTTTGGGTTCTCGAACAATAGAGCAGGTCCGCCGGCTCGCAAAGTACGATCGGAAATTTCTGTAATTTCAAGATAGGGGTCAACCTCAACGCTGATACGTTTGAGTTCACCTTCCTTTTCCAGCAGGCCGATGAAATCTCTGAGGTCTTTGAATGACATGTCTAGTGTCGTGCCGGACGCTTTGAGAGGAATGCTCTGCGCTTCCCCATGAAAGCCTATTTGCGCTTCATGGAGTTGAAGAATTCATCATTGGTCTTGGTGTCTTTCAACTTATCAAGAATGAATTCTGTTGCCTGCACATCTTCCATGGAGCTGAGCAACTTGCGCAGAATCCACATGCGTTGCAATTCTTCTTCCGTGGTCAGCAGGTCTTCGCGACGAGTGCCAGAACGACGCACATTGATGGCGGGGTAGACACGTTTCTCCGCGATCTTGCGATCCAGGTGCAGTTCCATGTTACCGGTGCCCTTGAATTCCTCGTAGATCACTTCGTCCATCTTCGAACCGGTTTCGATCAGCGCCGTGGCTATGATTGTCAGGCTGCCGCCTTCTTCAAGATTACGGGCAGCACCGAAGAAACGCTTGGGGCGTTCCAGGGCGTGAGCATCAACACCACCGGTCAGCACCTTGCCTGAGGAAGGTACGATAGTATTGTAGGCGCGGGCCAGACGAGTAATAGAGTCCAGCAGGATAACCACGTCTTCTTTGTGTTCAACCAGTCGTTTCGCTTTCTCGATAACCATCTCGGCAACCTGAACATGGCGCGAGGGTGGTTCGTCGAAGGTACTGGCAACCACTTCACCGCGTACCGAGCGCTGCATCTCCGTTACCTCTTCAGGCCGTTCGTCGATGAGCAAGACGATCAGTCGACACTCCGGATTGTTGCGAGTAATGGATTGCGCAATGTTCTGCAGAATAAGTGTTTTACCTGCTTTAGGTGGCGATACGATCAGGCCACGCTGTCCTTTCCCTATAGGTGCCGTAAGGTCGATAACTCGTGCACTGAGATCCTCGGTGCTGCCGTTGCCAACCTGGAGAGCGAGTCTTTCTTGCGGGAAGAGGGGGGTGAGGTTTTCGAAAAGGATTTTGTTCTTGGAGTTTTCTGGTTTGCTGAAATTGATCTCGGCGATCTTCAGCAGTGCGAAATATCGTTCGCCGTCTTTCGGGGGCCTGATCTTGCCCGCAACGGTGTCACCGGTGCGCAGATTGAAGCGCCGAATCTGGCTGGGTGACACATAAATGTCATCCGGTCCTGCCAGATAGGAGGAGTCTGCCGAACGCAGAAAGCCAAAACCATCTTGCAAAATTTCCAGTACGCCATCGCCGTAGATGTCTTCGCCATTCTTGGCGTGCTTCTTCAGGATTACGAAAATAATGTCTTGTTTGCGGGTACGGGAAACATTGTCGAGACCCATTTCATGAGCTGTTTCGATAAGCTCGGCGATGGGCTTCTGCTTGAGTTCGGTGAGATTCATAGTTGTGATACTTCAGGAATGTTGATGGTACGACTCGATAGAACACCGCAGTTTCAATGCGGCTGCGTTCACATTTGTGCCATTCGGTTTAAGTTTAAGAAGGTAAATAAAAAAGGAAGTTCTAAAGAAACTGGTTTTGGATTAAGGGGCGCGAATAAAATTTTTATCTGCTACTGATTTTCGCTATCGGCGAAATCGCTGACTTTCTTAATATCCCGGTTCGTGCTTTTAGTTAATTAATCTTTGCTAACAATCCAGATGTGATGCTGATTCATTCGATCCATTGAGTTTCGATTGGATTGTATTTGCTTTTGTTTGACCCGGCACTTTCCTTTGCCTGGCCTCTGGCCGATCTTTGCTTGATCAACTCAGCTCGATCAACACAACTCGATCAACACAACAGGCGG
The DNA here is from genome assembly GCA_965227635.1 of uncultured Pseudohongiella sp. Classification (GTDB taxonomy): domain Bacteria; phylum Pseudomonadota; class Gammaproteobacteria; order Pseudomonadales; family Pseudohongiellaceae; genus UBA9145. The sequence continues at coordinate 1,539,155 of OZ245763.1, forward strand.
GTCGCTTTATGAAATTTTGTTTGGGAAATACTGAAAGCTGCGTGTTTTATCTGAAGACGGGTACGTAAATCGCGTTGTTATTGGTTTTACTGCTATTGCTTATACTGCTGATTATTTTGCGTTTTACCTGCGTCTATCAGAACTATAGTTCCACTCCTGCCAAGAATCCACTCTGTTTGGTTTAGTTCACTTGGTTTACGCCTACGCGAAACGCACTCGTCTCGAGTTTTTTCGTAAGGCCTGGGTAATCTGGTTTCGGGTTGAGGTGGAAGTTCGGAGAAAAAGTGTTGAAGTTTCAGGTACTTCCACGTCTGTCGGTGCCTCGCAGAAGGCGAGACACCGCAATTAAACGCAATTTAGATAATGCTGTCAATAAAAGCTGAGAGCTGGGACTTGGAGAGTGCGCCGACTTTTTCGCCGACTTTTTCGCCATTGTTGAAGACGATCAGGGTCGGGATGCCGCGAATGCCATACTTTGGTGCGGTTTCCGCGTTGGCGTCTACATCCATTTTAACCACTTTCAGCTTGCCGTTGTATTCGTCGGCAACTTCTTCCAGTACCGGTGCAATCATCTTGCAGGGACCACACCATTCAGCCCAGAAATCAACCAATACAGGCCCATCTGCCTGCAGTACGTCTTGTTCGAAATTACTGTCTGAAGTGTGAACGATGTTGTCGCTCATGGGCATATTCCTTGTTTACACGTTAGTTCAAAAGAGGTTGAGGGTTCGTGCTGTAGCACAAATTGGTTGGGTTGTTGGGCTGGTGGTCCCGGCTCAAAAAGACCAAGTGAAAGACTACAGTATATAGGTGTAATAATAAGGACAATAACTGAGGATTCAAGGTCTGGGGACGCTCTGCTGTTCCTATGATGTTACTTTTGCAGTAATCGTGCAGCTTTCTTGGCGAAATACGTGAGGATGCCGTCGGCACCCGCCCTCTTGATGGCAATCAATGACTCCATGGCCACGGCATCTTCGTCGAGCCAGCCGTTTGCTGCCGCCGCCATGTGCATGGCGTATTCGCCGCTCACCTGATAGACGAAAGTCGGTACACCAAATTCAGTTTTCACCCGGTGCACAATGTCCAGATAGGGCATGCCCGGCTTCACCATCACCATGTCGGCCCCTTCCGCCAAATCCATAGCGACTTCCTGCAGGGCTTCGTCACTGTTCGCCACATCCATCTGGTAGTTGTACTTGTTCCCGCTACCGAGGTTGCCGCTGGAACCCACCGCATCCCGGAAAGGCCCGTAATAGCTGGACGCGTACTTCGCCGAATAGGCCAGAATGCGGGTGTGGATGAGCCCATTCTCTTCGAGCCCGAGGCGAATCGCGCCTACGCGGCCATCCATCATGTCGGAGGGTGCCACCATATCGGCCCCGGCCTGGGCATGGGACAGCGCCTGTTTGACCAGCACTTCCACTGTGGCGTCGTTCATGACATAGCCGTCAGCATCAATGATGCCGTCCTGACCATGGGTCGTGTAGGGATCGAGTGCCACGTCGGTGATGATTCCCAATTCCGGGAAGCGGTCCTTGAGTGCACGTACCGCCCGCTGCACCAGGCCATCGGGATTGTAGGCTTCGTGACCGCCCTCGCTCTTGGTATTCGCATCCGGTGAGGGAAACAGGGCAATCGCCGGTATACGCAATGCCACCAGCTCGGCGGCTTCCTCCAGCAAGGTATCGATGCTGAAGCGAACTTGTCCCGGCATGGACTCGATGGCCTGCCGTTGTTGCGACCCTTCAACAATAAAAACCGGGAATATCAGGTCATCTGTGCTCAAGACTGTCTCGCGCATCAGGCGACGGCTGAAATCGTCTTTCCGCATACGCCGCATGCGACTGACAGGGAACTCACGACTGAAATCAAAATTGGACAAGGTTTTCTCTCCTGCTGCCGGATGGTTGCGAGGCCGGGAAATACAAGCTTCGGGCAGCAAACGGTTTATAGCATAATAGAATGATAGTGTGACACCCGGGGCAGCGTGAGAACGTACGGCGTGCTCTATTGCATGAAGTGACTGGTCGCCATTCACCATGCAGCACCGCTGGCTTTTATACAAACAACACCAATGATAGAACACACAATCGCCCAATCGAGAGACCAAGAAGAGATCAACTAATTGAATAAAACCAGACTACTGATAGCCGTCGTTCTCGCTGCAGCCATCCTGAGCTACTTTCTGTTCGACCTGGGCCAGTACCTTACGCTGGCATATGCACAATCACAGATCGCCATGCTGCAAGAATTTGCTGAGGAGAACTTCATCCTGGCAGCCCTGGTTTTCTTTGTTGTCTATGTGATGATCTCGGCCGCATCATTGCCCGGTGCCTTGATATTCACTCTCCTTGGTGGGGCGATTTTTGGCCTGTTCTGGGGAACCCTGCTGGTGTCCTTCGCCAGCTCTATTGGTGCCACCTGCTCTTTCCTGATTTCCAGGACCTTGTTACGGGATTTCGTGCAGTCACGCTTTGGGGACTACCTGGCGCCTATTAATCGCGGTATCGAAAAAGACGGCAACTTCTACCTGTTCAGCATTCGCATGGTGCCCCTGTTTCCTTTCTTTATGGTGAACCTGGTCATGGGGCTGACACCTATCAGTGTGGTGTCGTTCTATTTTGTGAGTCAGTTTGGCATGTTGCTGGGTACGGTGGTTTATGTAAACGCAGGATCGGAGCTGGCGCAGATTACGTCGCTATCCGGATTGGTAAGTGCCCCGGTACTGTTTTCCCTGGTCCTGCTCGGCGTGTTTCCCCTCATAGGCAGGCTTATCGTAAACAGCATCCAGAAAAACAAGATCATGAAGGGTTACAAGCGGCCCAGGAAGTTCGATGCCAACGTGGTGGTGATCGGCGGCGGATCGGCGGGCCTGGTCTCCGCAATAATCGCAGTAGGAGCGAAGGCCAAAACCATACTGATCGAAAAGGACCGCATGGGAGGCGATTGTCTCAACACGGGTTGCGTACCGAGCAAGTCCTTGCTGAGGAGCGGCCGCATCATGTCCTATATTCGACGCGCAGACGAATACGGCATTAAAGGTGCCACCGGTACAGTGGATTTCGCCCGGGTAATGGAAAGGGTTCAGGAAATCATCAAGACCATCGAACCCCACGATTCCATGGAGCGGTTTACTTCCCTCGGCGTGGAATGCATAGCAGGCGATGCAAAAATTACATCTCCCTATAGTGTGGAAGTGAATGGGCGCACCATCACTACGCGCTCGATCATTATCGCTACCGGCGGCCGTCCTATGGTGCCGCCTGTTCCCGGGCTTAACGAAGTAGGCTACCTGACTTCCGACACAATCTGGACCTTACGTGAACTCCCGAAACGATTGCTGGTAGTTGGCGGTGGCCCGATAGGCTGCGAACTCGCCCAGGCTTTTAACAATCTTGGATCAGAAGTTACTCAGGTCGATATGGCGTCACGCATTATGCCCCGTGAAGACGTGGAAGTATCTGAGACAGTCATGGCGCAATTCAGGAAACAGGGCATACAACTGCTGACGTCCCACAAGCTCACCCGCTTTGGCAAAAGTGGTGATGTGAAATTTATGGAAGCAGAGTGCGAGGGAGAAACTGTCCGGGTGGAGTTCGACCAGGTGCTACTTGCGATAGGGCGCAAGGCCAACGTCGAAGGATTTGGTCTCGAAGCGTTAAACATGCCGCTCACTCCGCAGGGCACAATAGCAATTGATAATTTCATGCAGACTGCCTATCCGAATATCTACGCCTGCGGTGATGTGGCTGGTCCCTATCAGTTCACCCACATGGCCTCATTCCAGGCGTTCTTCGCTGCGATCAATTCGCTATTGGGCGGTTGGTGGCGATTGCGTGCCAAATACAATGTGGTGCCTTGGGCGACATTCACCGATCCCGAGGTGGCACGGGTTGGCATGAGCGAAGCTGAAGCCAAATCCAGGGGCGTTAAATACGACCTTACCCGTTACGACATGGACCACCATGATCGCTCTCTGGCCGATGGCGAGGCACATGGCTTTATCAAGGTGTTAACAGTGCCTGGCAAAGACAAGATATTAGGCGTGACTATCGTGGGATACCATGCCGGCGAATTGATTGGTGAGTTCGTGTTTGCCATGACGCACGGCATGGGTTTAAAGAAAATCGCCGCCGTCACCCACATCTATCCCACCTTGCTGGAAGGCAACAAATTCGCGGCGAATGCCTGGCGCAATAAGCGCTTGCCTGAAAAATATTTTCCCTGGATGGAAAAATTCTTCCGCTGGCAGCGGGGCGACTAGTTCGACTGCGCGGCAAAGCGATAGGTCGTGCCATCTGACGTCATGGCAAGTACCTGCTGTGAACGATCTGCTTTGGCCACGGCCACCACGGAGAAATTGGTTGGTCCGAAGCTGGAGCTTTTGGGGGTGATCCAGCGCTGCAGGCGATCCCCCGTTCCCGTATCCCACAATTCCATGGCACCGGTGGTATTTCCGGTCAGCAGTTGTCTACCTTCGCTATAGAAGCGGGCAGTGAGGAAGGTTGAGAAGCTGGGAAAGAACTTGTTGTTGTACTTCAGTTTGCTGACCACTTCCCCGGTATTCAGGTCGATGATGCTGGCATCGCGGTGTTGTACGGAAGTAAAACCGAAGCGGCCGTCGCCAGAGATGGCCAGGGTATTTACCCGACCGAGTGATGTCAGTTCCCTGTCCAGACTTGCACTGCTCAGATCCCAGCGCTGTAGTTGTCTATTATCCAGAGCGAAGAGGGCATAGCGACCATCGCCGCTGATGGCCTGACTCAGGATAGAGGCTTGCAACGGGAACTGGTGAATAATGCCGCCGCGCTGAATATCGAACAGAATTGCGCGGTTATCGGCCATGGTGAGCAGGGCTTCCTCGGCACCGGGTGTCAGGGCGATATAGAGTATTTCTCCGGGTGCATCGAAGAAGCGAAGCGCTGTCCCCTTGTGGGCGTCCCAGAGCACAATCGAATTGATGTCTGCGGTAGCGACGAAATTGTCGTCGGGGGAAAATGCGAGGGCGGTGATCGCCGTGCGCATATCCGCCTTGTGATTCCAGTTATAGAGCCTCTCCGCGTCTTCTGTGCGCCACAGGCTGCCACCATGTTCGATGGAACCTACCACGGCAAGGTCGCCCTGCTGGGAAAATTCGGCGCTGTAGACACCTTGTACGGCGGTGGAAAAACTTTGATCGGCTTCCTGTTTGAAGCAGCCACTGAGCAGCACGCTTAACGCACCCAACAGGAGAACACGAAGCGGGTTTAGTCGATTGCGGTTGTGCAAGATAGCGTTCAAGGCACAGCACTCCTGGTCACAGTCCGGAACGGCGACCATAAGCTGTTGGGATGTTGATAATCAGGCCACCATGGGTCGGTGGCATTCGTGCACGGCTGAAATGAGACTGTCTTCCAGCTCGAAGCGCAGGTTCAGAACATTACCCAGTTCCACCATATCCCTGGGGAGGGTAGATAGCGTTTTCTGACACAACTCATCACTGAGGTACTTGTCGTTGAACTCCAGCGCCATGTCGGTTGAATCCTCGATTGCGCTGCAAAGGTCGATCCCTGTGAGCACGCTACCATCGTTGAATTCCCGGGCCTCGCTGATCAGTTCGTTGTAAACCTCGAAATGACCGGCTGACACATAATCCACCAGCGTCTGGCAAAAATTGCTGACGCGACCGCTCAGTTTGATGGCGGGTTCATCGATCACTCCTGGAGTCACAATGCCCTCGAAATCCTGGGTGAGTTGAATCCGCTGTTGCATCCAGCGTCGCACCATGTCGTCAACCAAAAACCAACCTTCCCTGGTTCGCTTACTACACTTGATCATCCGACATCTCCATCTTGTTCGACTACGTGGTTGGACTACGAAATACAACAGCGTTTCAATTCGAGACTTGTAATTTCCAATTCATTCCCTGAATGGAATTTGCAGAGTCCTGTTAATTACTATGGTAAGGAATCCTGAATCGCGCAAGGTGAAATGAGCGCGAGAACGAATAAATTTTGGTTTACATCAAATCAGTTGGGTTAGCGCTGCAGTTCTCCCCGGTAAACGTGAGAAGACTTGATCAAAGATTGATCAATATACGTCCTGACAAAATTGAATTTCCTGCTAGAGTTAATTTAAAGGTTGTCCCGCGGCCATTCGGGACTTCTTGAATCAGGGATACTTGGCCATGGATCGGCTACTTCATATTGCTTTTGGCGCTATATGCGCAGTCTCGTTATTACCGGGAGCGGTGCTTGGGCAGGAAATGCCGGAAACGGTGTACGTAAACATTACGCCGGATTTCGTCACCAATTTCGATGAGGGTGCGCGCCTCAAATACCTGAAGACTTCAGTTTCCCTGAAAGTGGATAGTGAGAGTGAAGCCCAGGTTCGCTATCACATCCCTTCTATCAAGAACAATCTGGTCATCCTGTTCTCTGCCCAGGCAGAGGAAAACCTTACCTCCACGGTCGGCAGGGAAACATTGCGCCGGGAAGCACTGGAGGAAGTAAGAAGTGTGTTCGGTATGCTCGAGCGGGATGGCGAAGATAAAGTGCAGGATCTTTATTTTACAAACTTCGTTGTCCAGCAGTAGCGATCAACGTGGTTCTGAATAATAGATAGCGAGAAGAACAGGTTCGCTATCGCAAAGCGATGGCCCGGCAGCGGCCAGCTACTTCAGGCTTTATTCCACTCACTGAGAAAGTCATCGAAAGGCTGGCTATCCGCCGCTTCGATTTCCTTCTGTTTGGCTAGTGACGTTGCGCTGGCCGCTTCAAATTCCTTGCGGGTTTTCTCATCCAGTCCGTCGTTATGCAGGTAGTCCCGGGTTTCTACTGAACGTTCCATGGCAAACTTGAAGAAAGAAAGATTTTTCTCTTTCATGTCTTTCAACATTCTTCCTGAAGGCGTGAGATCGCTGTTTTCGATCTTGGCCTGTTGCGCGCGCAGGGCATTGCCATAGGCACCGGTGCCTGCGTTACTGTCCAGCAAGGTGCTGGCGTATTCCACCTTATCGAGAATGTCGTTGGCCCAGTCCCGCAGCTTGATGGGATCAGACTCTTTGGTCAGTTCCAGATCCGGATTGCGCCCATTCTCTACCGTGGCTGCAAGATTATTTGCCACTTCAAAATACTCGCGTTTGTCGCATTGAGGGCTATCGGCCAGTAGGCAATGCAACAGGAAGCTATCCAGAAACCGTATTTCTTCTTCATCGATTCCCAGTGGCAAGTAGGGGTTCAAATCGAGTGCTCGAATCTCCACATATTCGATGCCCCGTTCAATCAACCCGGTGAGTGGTCGCTCTCCACTGGCGACAGTCCGCTTGGGACGAATAGTGCTGTAGAACTCATTCTCCAGTTGCAGGAGGTTGGGATTGATCTGCCTGTATGAGCCATCGGGATCCGTGCCGATCTTTTCGTAGTCCGGATAAGGGGTGTGCATGGCCTGATAGAGGCAGTCCACGTAGGTCTGGAGTTCGTTGTAGCAAACAAACAGTGACTTCTGCGCCTCGCTCTTGTAGCCAAGATTACCCATGCGCAGGCAAGTCGCGTCTGGCAGGTAGAGGCTCCCGTTGTCCAATTCCTGCAGGCTGTGTTCGCGCCCCTGCACGAAACACTTGCAGGCAGCCGGTGATGCGCCAAACAGATAGACCAGTAACCAGGAATAGCGATGGAAATTTCGAATCAGGTGCAGGTACTTTTCTGTTTTGAAATCCTGTAAAGACTGCTGGTCACCGCAAATCTTCTGATACGGCGCCCAGAAGGCATCTGGCATGGAAAAATTGAAATGTATGCCGGAAATAGTTTGCATGAGACTGCCGTAGCGATTGTGCAGTCCGCGTCGATACAGGTTCTTCATTCTGCCTATATTGGAGTCGCCGTATTCAGCGATTCGGATAACCGCTTCACTGCTCAGGGGGCAGGGCATACTGGATACCCAGAGCATCTCATCGTTTTCCAGATTCTGCAGGGAGAAACGATGGATGTTTTCCAGCATGCCCAGACACTCGTCGATGTCGGCATAGGCTGGGGTGATGAACTCCAGTAAGGCTTCGGCGAAGTCTGTCGTGATATAGGGGTTGGTCAGGGCCGAGCCCAGGGCAACCGGATGAGGGTTTCGGGAGATGCCGCCATCGGGGGTGACGCGCAGGCATTCTTTTTCGATGCCTCGCCGAATATGCCCCCACTCTGTTGCAAATTCGGGCAGCTTGTAATGCTGCAGGCTCTCGCTAAATTGCTTCGTCAAAACCACTCCTGAAATCAGGGCCTGCTCGCAGTAGAGGCCCGGGTTGACTCGCACGGGCGGGCATTATGGCAAATATCCTGAACTGGCGCTATTGACGGTAAGACCTGAGGTTGGGGGGTTTCATTACATTAGTGATGGGGTCTCGCCAGCTTCTTTTGGGAGTTAAATGTTGTTTAGTCGGGAGAGAGCGAGTTCATGGCCATCTCGACACGCCGTGAATCCATCCATGGAGGCTCGGGTGCGGCATCCCTGCCGCACACGGTCGAGATGGCCATGAACTCACTCTCTCCCTGGCATCCGAACACGAAACTCACTCAGCGTGATCCTTTTACATATCTATGGAGTTTCTAACAAAATAAACTCTTTTGAAGCGAAGCACTTAGCCTTGTGAATGGCCTATAGGCCTAGTCGAGTTCACCGCCCTGTTTGAAGCGATGGATTTGGCGGCGCTGTTTTTTGGTGGGGCGGCCGGGGGTTGGCCAGTGGCTGGGTTGGGACTTGCGTTGCAGGGCGAGGTCTTCGCGTTTCTTGATGCTTTCCTCGGTTTCTTCGTAGAGGCGTTGTGCTTCCGGTGCGCCGCGGCGCTGGTCGCTGATGGCTCTTACGACGACGACTTTTTCATCGAAGCCCTGGCGCAGGGTGATTACAGTGCCGACTTCGATTTCCTTGCTGGGTTTGGCGCGGGCGCCTTCGCAGTGGACCTTGCCGCCGTCGATGGCTTGTTTGGCGATGGCGCGTGTTTTGTAGAAGCGGGCTGCCCACAGCCATTTGTCCAGTCGTACTCGGGATTGGTCGGGGGAAGGCATGGTTACTTGCTGCCCTCATGAATCGGGATGATGTGATCGAAATCTTCTACCTGGGGGAATTCACCTGCTTCGACGGCGGGTAGTTGGCTGTCTGGCTGGTGGATTGCGTACAGGTGTTTGATGCCCTCGCGCTGTGCCTGGCGCAATACGTTGAGGTTGTCGTCGAAAAGGGCTGTGCGTTCCGGTTCGTAGGGGGCGAGTTGTTTCAGGTTTTCCCAGAAGCCGTGGTTCTCTTTGGCCAGTTTCAGGGAATGGGAACTGATGCGCTGGTGGAACAGGTCGCCTATGCCAGTGTGGGACATCTTCAGGTCGAGGCTGATGGGGTGAGCATTGGTAATCAGCAGGACGTTTTTTTCCATGGCATGTAAGGTATTCAAGAGGCGTTCGACATTGGGGCGGATGGCGATTTTGTGGGTGATGGTCTGCTTCATCTGGGGGATATCCAGTTGCAGCTCGTCTACCCAGTAGTCGATGCAATACCAGTCCAGGGTGCCATGGACTTGCGAGTATTTCAGTTTTATATGCTGCAGCGCCTCTTCGTGGCTGACGCCATGTTTTTCACCATAGTGCTTGGGCACCAGGTGTAGCCAGAAGTAGTTATCGAAATGCAGGTCGAGCAGGGTACCGTCCATGTCGAACATCACGGTGTCTATGCTAGACCAGGGTGGCATTTGCTTGCGCAGTCTCTTTACGTTTTAATTTTTAAAAGCGTGGCTATTCGCTTAAAGGCGTAAGTCGCATTATAAATGATCTGATGGAAACCACTATGACCGACCAGGAATTGCTGCAGGGAATGGCACGCATAGCACAGGATGCTGGCGACGAAATTCTTGCTGTCTACAACGATGATGCGCCACTGGACATTGCGTTAAAAGAGGACAACTCGCCACTCACGCTGGCCGACAGCAAGGCCAACGCGGTGATTGTCGCTGGTCTTGAGCAACTGGATGAGTTTATGCCGGTCATCTCCGAGGAAGCCGAGCTGCCGCGCTTCGAGGAGCGCAGCCAGTGGCATCGGTACTGGTTGGTGGATCCTCTTGATGGCACCAAGGAATTTATCGGTCGCAATGGTGAGTTCACCGTTAATATCGCCCTGGTGGAGCAGGGAACCCCGGTGCTAGGGGTGGTCCATGTACCGGTAAGTGGTGTGACTTATTATGGCGGAACCGCGGTGAATGGTGCTTGGCGCGTAGTCACAGGCAAAGATGCTGAGGAACTGGAGCCCCAGCGAATAGAAGAAGCCACCAGCCTTGCGCGTTTCGTGGCCAGTCGCAATCACCGCGGGGCGCAAGTGGATCAGCTGATTCAGCAGGCGGCGGCTCGCTTCGATGCGATCGAGGTGGTCAGTATGGGTAGCTCCCTCAAGATGTGCCTGCTGGCGGAGGGGAAGGCGGACTGTTATCCCCGACTGGCACCCACTTCGGAATGGGACACGGCAGCGGCCCATGCCATACTGCGGGCAGTGGGTGGCGAAATCGTGAAGACTGATTTTCAGCCGCTGCGCTACAACCAGAAAGCAGACATCCTCAACCCCTTCTTTATCGCCCTTGGCGATCCTACATTTGCGTGGGAAGAACTCCTGAATCCTGCTCTGTAACAGATTCAGCGTGGTTCCCACCTATCGCTTTGTCGATTCTTGTCTATGCTTAAATCATGCCCCGGCCAGAGGCTGGGGCGATCAATGATGGACAGTTTCTTGGACAGGATTTGCCAATGCTCCGCAACGTACGCCGCCCCCGCGCCCACCTGAAACCCAGCTACCAGGACTCAAACGCGGTCCGGGACAAACTGATGCAGGAAATTTCCGACATTCAGGCCCAACTAGGTCGGGTTGAAGGCAATCCCGATGTCGAAAATCTGGCCAAGGTGCAGACATTCAAAGAGATGATCTACAGTCGCACCGAGATGCTGAACAACATCGACCGGCAGAAAGACGAGCGCTCCCGTTTCGGGCTCGACAGGCCTCTCAACTAACACTGGCCATTGCGCCGCTTCTCTGAACACTCTCTGTAGCTCCACTCACGCTACAGCGCCTTAACCGCCACGGTTCGCCTGTCGCTGGACAGTGGCTGGCAAACACGCTAGCGTCACCGCTATATTCACATTCCTGTTTACCCGCGTTGGTGGTCTCGTCGGTACGCACCTGCTTGCCGTCGCCGGCTCACCGGGCTGTAAGTACTGGACTGCCTTGCAAGTCAGTCCTCGGAGAACCCTATGCGTTTGCTTTCCAGCTTCCTGCTATTACTGCTTGTTGCCTGCGGCGACAATTCATCAACCACCACTACCACGACTGCGCCAGATCCTGCTCCACAACCGGTGCCGGAGTTGTCGGAAACCGAACAGCTCAACGCCTGGCTGGATGAGCAGTATGAAGAGCAACTGGATTTCAGCCCCCAGACCCGCTCGGTGCTGGGCAGCCGGGTTGGCTATGACCGTCTCAACGATCAGACGCTGGAGGCCCAGGAACGTAACCTGCAATGGCTGCGCGACAGCGTCGCCACTATGGAAGCGGAGTTCGACTACGAGGCACTGACCGATGATGGCAAAGTCTCTTACGATATGTGGGCCTATTCACTGCAACAGGCTGAACGCGCCGCACCCTATCGCAACTATGGGTATATCTTTGGCCGTGGCGGCCCTCATTCTTCATTGCCTAGCTTCATGATCAGCTTTCACCAGGTGGAAACCGAGGAAGACCTCGAAGCCTATATAGCGCGCCTGCGTGATTTCGACCGCGTTTTGGGTGAGCTAATGGAACGTACCCGATTGCAGATTGAAACCGGTATTCGCCAACCCCGATTTGGCTATGAGTTTGCGCTGGCCGAAATTGACAGGGTTACGTCAGGTGTCCCATTTAGTACTGATGACGATAGCCCTAACTCGCCCGTGTGGGTAGATTTTCAGGGCAAGGTCGACGGTCTGATAGACAACGACATACTCGACAGTGAGAGTGCCCAGCAATATCTCACCGAAGTGCGTGAAATACTGTCCGGTGAAGTATTGGCTGCTTACGAAGATGTGCGCCTGATGCTGGAACAGGATATGGAGAATGCGTCTGCAGAATCACAGGGAGTGTGGGCACTTCCTGATGGTGAAAACTACTATAACCAGCGCCTGGCCCTGATGACGACTCTCGATCTGACTGCCGACGAGATTCACAACATTGGCCTTTCTGAAGTGGAACGTTTGCAGGCCGAGATGGAAGCGGTAAAAGACGAAACCGGATTTGAAGGTACTTTGCAGGAATTTTTCGTGTTCGTGCGGGAAGACGAGCAATTCTACTATCCCAACACGGACGAAGGCCGGCAGGACTACTTAGACATCAACAACGAATACCTCGATGCCATTAATGACAAACTGCCAGATTACTTTGGGCGCTTACCAAAAGCGCCCCTCGTAGTAAGACGCGTCGAATCATTCCGGGAACAACCCGGTGCCGCTCAACATTACCGACAGGGTTCGCCCGATGGTTCGCGTCCGGGCGTGTTCTATTCCCATATGTCCGACATGTCGACCCTGGCCAAATGGCAGATAGAGGATATCGCCTACCATGAAGGCAACCCCGGCCATCATATGCAGATCTCTATTCAACAGGAGCTCACGGAAGTGCCCCGGTTCCGCACCCAGTACCGGACTACTGCCTACACCGAGGGCTGGGGTCTCTATGCCGAGTGGCTGGCGAAAGAAATGGGCGGATATGAAGATCCCTATTCAGAGTTTGGTCGTCTCTCCGGTGAGATCTGGCGCGCGATTCGCCTCGTGGTCGATACCGGTATTCATTCCAAACGCTGGACTGAAGAGCAGGCCGTGCAGTATTTTCTGGACAACTCCGCTATCCCGGAAGGCGCCGTGCGCTCGGAAGTACAGCGCTACTTCGCGAATCCCGGGCAGGCCACGGCCTACAAGATTGGCATGATGAATTTCCAGCAGGCCCGCGCCAATGCGGAAGAGGCACTGGGTGATTTGTTCGATGTGCGCGCCTTTCATGATGTGGTGCTTGGCGCCGGGGCAGTGCCCATGCCCATGATGCACGCGCGTGTGGAACGCTGGGTCAATGATACGCTCGCCGCAAATTAGGCAGCGCTATCCGGAAATCGTGTTTAGTCTGACGTCACAGATAATTGAGAACAACTATGAACAAGAAACCGATCGTACTTTCTTTCACTATGGTTCTGGCCTGCATGATGGGAACAGCCGCTAACGCACAGGGTCTTGGCTTTGCTTCGCCGGAGTCGGTGGGGTTGTCCTCCGCCAAACTGGATGAAGCGACCGCCAGCCTGCAACAGCATATTGATGATGGTGACATTGCTGGTGTCGTCGCTGCGGTGGCCCGCGACGGCAAGATCGTGTACTACCAGGCGCTCGGTATGATGAATATCGAACAGGTAAAGCCCATGCGGGAAGATGCCTTGTTCCGCATCTATTCCATGACCCGGGAAATAACCTCCCTGGCAGTGCTGCAATTGTATGAGCAGGGCAAGTTCCAGATGGATGATCCCATCAAGATGTACCTCCCGGATTTCGAAGCACAAAAAGTGCTACTTGACCCCGAAAGCACCGACATCACCCAGACCCGATCCCGCAATGGCGATATCACTGTGGCCCACCTGCTCACCCATACCTCGGGACTCGGAAGCCGCTCATCCAGGTTGTACCGCGAGCAGCGAGTGCGGGACAAAAACATTACCCTGGACCAGATGACGGAAAATGCCGCGCGCGTTCCCCTGTTCCATGATCCCGGCACCGCATTTCGCTACGGCATTCACGCTACTATTTTGGGCAAGCTGGTTGAAGTCTGGTCCGGCCAGCCTTTCGAGGAGTACATGGAAGAGCAGGTATTCCAGCCACTGGAAATGGACAGCACCATGTTTTGGGCTGCCGGTGAAGATGCCGAGCGCTTGGCAGAACTCTACCGCCCAACCGATGGACACTTGTTGCCTTACCAGATCGAAACGGTACCCTGGACCATGCGTCCGCGCCTGATGGAAGGTGGGGTCGGCCTCCTGTCCTCGGTGCAGGACTTCCTGAATTTTTCCCAGATGGTGCTCAATCGCGGCGAATTTAATGGACGCCGCATCCTGCAGGAAGACACCGCGGCGCTCATGTATGAGAACGCGGTACCCGAGGTAGCCATGCCAATCGGCGATAGCGGCTACTGGTTGGGCTCCGGCTGGACCCTGGGCGGCTTCAACCTGGTAATGGACCCCGAGGCCTATTCCTGGCCCGTCTCCAAGGGCACGATCTGGTGGGACGGCTCCGCTGGAACCCGCTATTTCATTGACCCGGTGGAGAATATGATCATTGTCATCATGGCCCAGGTCTCGCCGTCGCGCGGTGGCGGATTCCGCGAGGATTTCACGACGCTGGTGGATGCTGCCATTACTGAGCGACGCTAGGCCGTGATAGGTTCTTGCAAATAGTCAGAAATTCGGCGTAACCAAGTGCGGTTTCGCTCGTCTAAATTCTAAACAGCGACATTAACTCGGGGCTCTGGCATGCCGCCAGGCTTCTGGGTTCGGTGTCTGGATAGAGTAGACGATAGCAACCGCTTGCCCGAGTTCACCATGCCAGCCCAACGACACAACGCTCCTCCTGCCCGATTCCGGGAGGATTGAACATGGCTTACCAGTTCAAATACGCCCTGCGTTCGGTACTCAAGCACAAGGTAAATACCTTGATAAGCGTCATGGGCCTGGCCGTGGGTATGACGGTCAGCATCCTGATTCTGTCTTTCGTGCGTTTCGAGGTGGGCTTCGACCAGATGCACCATGGTAGCGATCGCATCTATCGACTTAATTGGGAAGTCAGCGGTTCGCGGTTCGCCACTTTTTTCAATGGTGTCACACCGATTTATGCGGAAATCTTTCCCCAGATAGACAGCTTTACGCGGCTGGCTCCGCGCAGCCACTTGCTAAGCATCGACGGTGTAAACCAGTACGCCACGGTGACCATGGTCGACAATGACTTCTTCAGGCTTTTTAACTACGACTCAGTCACCGGAAATGCCGACGAAGCTATTCACGATCTCAATTCGGCGGTGATCACCGAGGCAGCCGCCGAACAAATTTTTTCCCTGAGCAATGCCAGCGACGCGGTGGGGCGGGTTTTTACCCTTGACCAGTCATTCGACTATCGAGTAGCGGCTGTAGTGGCCAACAATCCCGGCAATAGTCATCTCGGCAGCAATATCTTTGTCAATATCGAAAACCTGCCTGAAGTCTGGAATAACTCGAGTATTTTCGACAACCTCGGCTCCGATGTGTTCTATCACTACTTGCGCGTTGCGCCCGGCACCGATGTGCAGCAATTCGAGGATGAACTGGAAAGGGCGTACTCCGAAGAAATCAATCCCGGCTTCGATGTCCAGGTCTATCTGCAACCACTATCTGCAATTCATTTTACTTCCGACCTGCAGAACGAGATGAGTATGCGCGACGATGTGCTGGGTATCGTAAAGCCCATTCGACAGCGTTCGGACATACTGGTGTTCAGCGCAGTAGCAGCATTAACTCTATTGATCGCCACAGTCAATTTCATGAACCTGCAGTTGGTGCAGTTTACGCGCCGGGCACGGGAACTCGGCGTGAAACGTGTCATGGGTTCCTCGAAGCTGGCTCTTACCGGACAATTGTTGATAGAGACAATCATCATCGCATTTTTTGCACTGGTGGCTTCGCTCATACTTTGTCAGGTATTCATGCCGTTCTTTAACAGCATGGTAGCGGCATCCATGGAGTCTGTAGCAATCTTCAGTGTGGAAACATTGTTGCAGCTAATGTCTATGGCGGTGCTGGTGGGGATTCTGGCCGGTTTATATCCCGCCGTCACTTTGGCACGGCTTTCACCAGTGCATGCGTTGAAGGGCGAGTTAGTCAAAGGAGTGAGTTCGAATCGGTTTCGAGCTGCGCTTATCGTGACCCAGTTTTCCATTTCCATCGGGCTGATCGTCGCGGCGGGCATTGTGAATTCACAGATCAACTATGCACTTTCCAGTGGGCTGGGGTTCGATCCAACCAATGTGGTTACTGTCGAATTATCAAACAGGGATGCGCGCAACGCCTACGACACCATGCGAAGTGAACTCGCTGGGGAGCCCGGTGTTGTGGCCATCTCGGTTGCCAATATTATTCCCGGCAGAGACCTGTCCAATGGCACCGGCTTCTCCCAGGTAAACGGTGCGGAGCAGACCTTCGGTGTGCGCTCAGTAGTTGTAGGTGATGACTATTTCGAAACTCTGGGAATGGAAGTGCTGGCTGGACGCGCACTGGATGATGATTTTCCTACGGACTTCCTCGGCGGATTCTCCGACGTGAATGTGGATCGCCGCGGCGCCATGGTGCTCAATGAAACTGCAGCGCGACAGGCTGGCTTTAGCGATCCTGCGGATGCTGTTGGCGCAGAAATTTACGGCGGTGGTGAATTCAGAGGTGTGCTCTATACAACCAATGCGACTGTCGTTGGTGTCGTTGCCGATGCCCAGTTTGGTTCTATTCGTGCTGATGTCCCAGCCATCGGTTTTACCATGGAAGAATCCCGCAGCGTTATGCTCATCAAGATCGCCGCAGAAAATCAGGTGGCTACGCTCAATGCCATCGACCGGATCTGGAACAGCAATGTGATTGAGATGCCGATACAGCGCGAGTTTCTCTCGGATTCTTACCAGGTATTCTATGCTGGCGAGCAACGAACGTTTGCACTGTTTGCCACTATGTCGGTGCTCGCGGTACTGATCGCTTGTGTAGGTTTGTATGCCGTGACTGCCTATATTGCGGAGCGACGCAGTAAAGAGATGTCCATCCGCAAGGTGCTGGGAGCATCCGTGCGCAATCTGGTTACCCTGCTGAGTTGGGACTTGTCGCGATTGGTACTCATCGCCAATGTCATCGCATGGCCCTTGAGTTGGTATGCCATGCAGCAATGGTTAGCGAACTTTGCCTTTCAGACCGATGTTGGTGTCGGCATCTTCCTCATAGCAGGTGTAGCGACGTTCCTGTTGGCGCTGGCAACAACATTCCAACGCGCCTATGGAGTGGCAACAAGGAATCCGGTAAACGCGTTGCGTTCCGAATAAACTGAAATTAGTAATAGATAAGCGATATACTTTTTGTCATGGCAATGGATAAACCCATAGAAAAAAAATCGATGCCCCTGTGGAAACTGGGTGCCATCGGTGTGCTTGTGCTGGCGGTTGCCGGTGTCTTGTACCAGTTGCTGGCAGACGCCTCAATCCGCACCTACCGCGTACCGGCCAACCAGTTGATTGTCTCGACCGTTCAACAGGGTGCGTTTGAGGACCTGATTCCTATTCGCGGGACGATCCAGCCGCTGGAGAGTGTGTTTCTCGATGCCGTGATTGGTGGCTCGGTGGAAGAAGTGTTTGTGGAGCAGGGTGACTTCGTTGTTGCAGGGCAGCCCCTCGTCCAACTCTCGAACACACAAACCCGCCTCAGTGCCGCGCAGGCCGATGCCGGTACGACGGAACAACTGAATTTCCTCAACAACATCACAACCAACTTCGAGTACCAGAAGCTGGCCACGGAACGCCAGATCATTGACACCGAGTTTCGGATTACAACTCTGAACCGACAGAAGCGCCGATTCGAACGCCTTGTCGATGGCAGCCTGATTTCAGAAGAAGAGTACGAGGCCATTATTGATGAGCTGGAATACCAGCAGCAGGTACTTTCCAATCTCAAAGCGCGACAGGAAGTAGAAAACGAAGAGCGATCCCGGCGTCTGGTACAGATCGAAGACCAGATCGACATGCTGACCAATAACCTGAAGATTTCACAGGCGAGTTTTGAAAGTCTGTTGGTCAAGGCGCCAATTTCGGGACAGCTCACTTCGCTCGATGTGGAAATAGGCCAGAGTAAACAGACGGGCCAGCGCCTCGGACAGATTGACGTGGTCGACCAGTACAAGATCGTGGCCCAGATCGATGAATTCTATGTTTCCCGTGTTGCGCCAGACCAGACTGCAACCTTTACACTCGCTGGGCAGCAATTTCAGGCCCGGGTAGATATCGTGTACCCGGAAATCACCGCGGGAACATTCGAAGTGGATATGATCTTTGAAGGCATGCCGCCAGCCAACATCCGTCGCGGCCAGACCTTGCAGATGGAGCTTACCCTGGGCAATCCCGTGGAATCCTTACTGCTGCCTGTGGGTGGGTTCATTCAGGACACCGGTGGCAATTGGGTTTTCGTGCTGGATGAAAGCGGTAACTCAGCCCTGCGCCGGGATATCCGCGTGGGTCGTCGCAACAACCGTTTCATCGAAGTACGGGAAGGCCTGCGTGAAGGCGAACGGGTCATCACTTCTGGCTATAACCAGATGCAGGACATGGAGCGGGTAGAGCTGTTGCCCTAGCGGGATCTTTCTTCTTTAGAGCGACAGTTGCTAGAGTGCGATAGCCGCCCTGGGTATTTCCACCTGTTATTTCCACCGGGTGGCGTTTACACTCCCAAACTCTATTCGTTGTCTCCGTGTATCGTCGTGTCCCTGCGCTTTGATTTTCTTTCCAATTGTCCCGACTACGTGCCCCTGGTCATTCGCTGGTGGCATAGCGTGTGGGCGGATCGCATGGGCTCAGACTTTCCTGCACTGGAGCGGCAACTGAAGGACTCACTCTCCACAACGGGTTTTCCCATTCATGCCTTGGCCTTCGAGGGCGATGAGCCAATAGCTGTCGCCGCGTTGAAACTGCATGAGCTGGAAGACCTGTTTCCAGACAGGCAGTATTGGCTAGGAAGCGTCTACGTCACCGAATCTCATCGCGGTAAGCAAATAGCCTCGCAAATTACCCGACACATTGTTGACCTCGCCAGGGACAGGGGCTTGCCTCATCTTTATTTGCAGACGCAAAATACCAGCGGTGGCCTCTACGCCCGTCTGGGCTGGAAGGCCTTGCAGGAACTGAATGTTCACGGCGAGCAGACTCTGCTAATGATCAAACATCTGGAAGAGGGTGGTTAAGCAGTTGTGGTTAAACCCGGTCTGAAAATAATTCGCGCGCATCTCGGCCATGAAACCATCATGGCTAACTATTTTGCCGTGAACGAGCGCCACCTACAGCCCTGGAGTCCGCTGGTACCCCGGGAGCATCATTCTATCGATATGTGGCGTCGCCGGTTGGAGGAGCGGGAAATCGAATTCCAGAATGGCTTGTCAGCACATTTTATCGGCACCGATTCCAGTGAGTCCCATGTTATAGGTAGTTGTTCCTTGAGTAACATCGTACGAAGCGTGGTTCAGGCATGCAATCTGGGCTACTCGGTAGCTGAACGTTATCAGGGCCAAGGTTATATGAAGGCCATTGTTTCGCACGCAATCAATTACGCCTTTGATGAGCTGAAACTGCACCGGGTGAAAGCTGATCACATGCCCAGCAACGAGCGCTCGGAAGCGTTGCTCAAAAGCCTTGGTTTCGAACGCGAAGGTTACGCGAAAGACTATATTCTCATTAATGGCAAGTGGGAGGATCACGTATTGAACTCCCTGATCAATCCACGTTACGGAAAATAAGCATGGCCAACGTTGAAACCGAGAAGAAACTAAACGCCTACTTTAAGAAGCATGAGCAATGGCAGAAATTTCTGGCGCCCGCCAGGGATGTGCTGCACAGCACCGAACTGGAAGAAACGCTGAAGTGGGGCGTACCCACCTACACCCTGGATGGCAAGAATATCCTGAGCCTTGCAGGCTTTAAGAATCACTGCGCCATCTGGTTCCACAATGGCGTGTTCCTGAAAGACAAGGACGAGAAACTGATGAACGCCCAGGAAGGAACCACCAGGGGTCAACGTCAATGGCGATTTGTAGTGGGGGACAAGTTTCCCAAGCGGCTGGTGAAGTCCTATGTGCTGGAAGCCATGGACAATGCCCGCAGTGGCAAAACCATCAAGCCGGAGAAGAAAGCGCTGACAATTCCGGATGAACTACAGGCCGCCCTCGACAGGAGCAAGAAGCTGCAGAAAGCTTTCGTTGCGCTGACGCCGGGCAAGCAGAAGGAATATGCCGAACATATTGGTTCGGCGAAGCAGGAGAAGACTCGTCTGTCCCGTTTGGACAAAGCCACGCCCCAGATACTTGCAGGGCTTGGCCTCTACGACAAGTACAAGAACTGCTAGTCTGAGCCGCTCTTTTTCTCTTTTCCTTTCTCTTTTCCTTTCTCTTTTCCTTTCTCTTTCTCTTTTTCTTTCTCTTCGTCGACAGGCGTTTCTTCAATGACTGGTTTGTCGCCAAGTCTTGCCTCGCTGATTACGGTATACCTGGCACCTTCGGGTAGCGTGTCCGAGCGATAAAGACAAATCTGGTCCACCGCGATGGTTCCCCACTCCTGTTCTGCGTACTTCTGTACGATATCGGACAGCTTGAGTTTCGTGCCTTTGCCGAATCGCGCCACGGTGACATGGGGCACGTAAGCCTTGTCTTCGTTGAGAGCGCCGACAGCCATGGAGGCCGTATCCAGTTCACTCGCCAGTTTAGTCAGGGCCGCATCTTCAGCAATCCCTATCCAGCAAGAGTTCTTGAACATGCCAGCACCACGGGCATGCAGTTTCATTGGCTCGTGTCGCAAGGCGACTTCCCGCAGGATGGAATCGAGAATGGGCAGGTTGGATTCTTCCACGGAGCCAAGGAATTTCAGTGTTACGTGAAGGTTCTCGTCAGGTGCCAGACGCAGTGAATCCGGTGAATTCGAGCTCAAGGCCCCGAGGTCCTCGCGCATGGACTGGATTTCATCGATCAGGGTGAACCGGATACCGAAGAAGCAGCGCAGTCGCGGTGGCTTCTGCGGGCGATAACGCTGGGGTTTGCGCTTCTTGGGCTTATTGTCAGCAACTTCGCGTTTGGATTGGGCCCGGGTGCTTTTTGCAGGGCTGCTCCGGCGTGCGCCAGTTTTCTTGCTTGGGGGTTTGCTCATTGTCTGCCTCGTTTGGAGGCGGCATTCTAGCAGGATTCCTCGTCCCGTATCGCATCGCAATTAGTACCCCAATCCCGTAGAATCGGCGCTTCGATTTTTCCCTTTTTTCGTCATCTCGTGTCCGAGTTCCAGCAAACCAGCAGCCCAGAACCCAAAGCACTCCTGGAGAAGGCGGCGTCCGTCTTGGCCGAGGTGCAGGCTGTGGTCGACAAATCTGTCGTCATCACACGCAGAAACGTGGTTTTTGATGGGAAGATCGATGAAGAGAAGTTCGGCCAATTTCAGCAGTGCTGTTACGAATTTGCGGTAGCCTCTGCGGAACTGGAAGCGGCCAGAGTCATGCTGGCGTTTCATGAGAGTTATGTTAGCAAGTCAGACAAACCCTTAGCGTTGGTCAGAGATGTTGCTTTGCGGTTCTGCGCTGAAACTTGCAAAGATGTATTAGGCCGGTTCGCAGCAGGAGGTTCGGCGCTCAATGTGTTTCGGCCCGAAGTTGCTTCTATTATGGCGAGACCAGATATCACCTGTTGGTTGGACGACACGACAATTGGCAGCGGGGGTTTTGGACTCGCCGAATTCTGCTGTGAACATAACTTCATGCGTTTGCCTTCCGGACTTTCGGAAGACAAGGAGCTAATGCGCGAAACGTTTATGCGCTTCAGTGACGAGCTTGTTGCTCCTCTGGCCGAACACATCCACCGGCAAGACACCGATATCCCGGATGAAATCATCATCAGGGCGGCAGAGCTGGGTTGTTTCGGTACCTGTATTCCGGAGCGCTTCGGTGGTCTGCAGCCGGATGATGCGCCTGACAGTCTCGGTATGATCGTCGTCACCGAAGAACTGTCCAGAGGCTCTCTGGGTGCGGCAGGAAGCCTGATCACGCGACCCGAGATTGCCGCCCGTGCCTTGTTGGCCGGAGGCACGGAACAACAGCGACAAAAGTGGCTGCCGCGATTGGCCAGTGGTGAGAAGCTCTGCGCTATTTCCATCACCGAGCCCAATACGGGATCAGATGTTGCGGCAGTCTCCCTGCGGGCAACGCCAGTGGATGGAGGCTGGATTCTCAATGGCGGCAAGACCTGGTGTACCTTTGCCGGGCGCTCGGAACTCCTGGTCGTGCTGGCGCGAACAGACCCGGATTCCAGGTCCGCCTACAAAGGGCTGAGTCTGTTCCTGGTGGAGAAGCCTTCATTCCCCGGCCATGAATTCAGTCATCGGCAGGATTCTGGTGGATCGCTTTCCGGCAAGGCCATTGCCACGCTGGGTTACCGGGGCATGCATTCGTTCGAGTTGTTTTTCGACGACTATTTTGTGCCGGACGAAAACCTGATTGGCGGCCAGGAAGGGAAGGGCCGGGGTTTCTACTACACCATGGCTGGTTTTGCCGGCGGTCGCCTGCAAACCGCAGCCCGAGCCACCGGAGTCATGCAGGCAGCATTCGAGAAAGCCGTACGCTATGCCTGGGACCGCCGGGTTTTCGGTCAACCCATTGCGAACTTTCAGATTACAGAATACAAGCTCGCCCGCATGATGGCGCTCACGACGGCCGCCCGTCAGTTCAGTTACGCCGTGGCCAACAAGATGGACAATGCAGGGTCTGATAAAACCAACAAAGACGGCGGCCAGATGGAGGCCAGCCTTGTTAAACTGTTTGCCTGCCGTGCAGCGGAATGGGTTACCCGGGAAGCCATGCAGATTCACGGCGGCATGGGATACGCGGAAGAGTCCGCCGTAAGCCGTTATTTCGTCGATGCCCGGGTGCTTTCCATTTTCGAAGGCACGGAAGAAGTGTTAGCGGTGCGAGTAATTGCCAGAGAACTCCTGTTGAGAGATTCCGTCTAGCAATCTGAACAAGTGCCCTCGTCCGAGCCGGTGAAACCTGGCCAGACCGCGTGCACAGAATACGAATCAAACAAGAATTAAGATAGCAACATGCCCATAGATCCCGACTACCTCACAAGTCGCCAGTTTCCCACTATCACCGAAACCTACAACGAAAAGGACTGCATGCTGTATGCGCTCGGGGTGGGCATGGGGCAGGACCCGCTTGATGAAAATTGCCTTCCATTTGTCTATGAGAAGTCGCTCAAGGTGATGCCGAGCCAGCCAGTGGTGATGGCACACCCCGGCTTCTGGGCGGCGGAGCGTGATATTGACCTGGACTGGGTCAAACTCCTGCAGACTGAACAGGAACTGATCATTCACCAGCCATTCCCATGTGCCGGCACCGTTGATGCCACGACACGGCTTACAGAAGTCATTGATAAGGGCGAGCGAATAGGCGCGCTTATCAAGTCGGAACGCACTATTCGAAACGTGGATACCGGCGTCGATCTGTGTACCGTGCGCACTACGGTTCTGGCAAGAGGTGATGGAGGATTCGGTGGCGAACGCAAATCCACACCAAAGACCGATCCCATACCGAGCCGCGAGCCGGATAAAGTGTGTGACCTGACTACTTTGCCACAACAGGCGCTTATCTATAGATTGACCGGCGATCTCAATCCCCTGCATTCCGACCCGGAAGTCGCCGCCAGCGCGGGATTCAAGGCGCCGATCCTGCACGGTTTGTGTACCATGGGAGTGATGACGCATGCCTTGCTCAAGTTGTGTGCCAACTACGAACCGGAACGCTTTCGGCATGTGCGGCTGCGGTTCTCGGCACCGGTCTATCCCGGTGAGACCATTCGCACCGAGGTGTGGAAAGAAGGCGATGAGTACGCATTTCGCTGCAAGTCGGTAGAGCAGGACAAGATCGTTATCAATAACGGTTATTTGCGCATCGACTAAAGCTCAAGCTACTCATAATTTAAAAAACGACTAAATCGTATATAAAGAAGTAACAGTAATCGTGCAAAACATATTACAAGGACTCCGCATCGTAGAAGGCAGTGCCTTCATTGCAGCGCCCTCCGGCGGCATGACCCTGGCCCAGTTGGGAGCCGATGTGATTCGTTTCGACCAGATCGGGGGCGGTATCGACTACCGGCGCTGGCCAATCACCGATGACGGCGTGAGCCTCTACTGGCACAGCCTGAACAAAGGAAAACGCTCCATTGCCGTGGACTTTCGGAAACCCGCTGGCCGTGAATTGCTGACACGGCTGGTCACTGCAGAGGGAGAGAATGCGGGAATCTTCTCGACCAATTTCCCCGCAAAGGGGTGGCTGGCCGAGGACGCACTGCGCGGCAAACGAGAAGACCTGATCTACCTGAACCTGGTGGGGGATCGTCATGGGGGCAGTGCACTGGACTACACGGTCAACAGTCGGGTTGGACTGCCCTTTCTTTCAGGCAACGGGATAGACCCTATCAACAATCCCTTTCCCGCCTGGGATGTGATTGCCGGCCAACAGATTGCCCTGGGTATTCTGGCAGCGGAGCGGCATCGCAGGCTTACAGGCAAAGGTCAGTTCATCCGACTGGCATTGGCCGACGTGGCGATGGCGACCATGGGTCATCTTGGTTATATAGCCGAAGCGACCATTAACAACGAGGCCAGAGAACCCATGGGCAATCATATCTTTGGCACCTTCGGGCATGATTTCGCGTGTAGTGATGGTCATCGGGTCATGGTAGTGGGAGTGAGTCCCAATCAGTGGCAGGCGCTGATCGATGTGACTGATTCGGAGCTGGGCATCATCTCCCTCGAGCTGGAACTGAAACTGGACTTCAAACGCGAAGGCGACCGCTTCCAGGCACGTGAGCGCATCCGTGCTTTATTCGCGCCATGGTTCGCCGAACGTGATTTTCGGGAAGTCGCGAAACAACTGGATGCAGTGGGTGCCTGCTGGGGCCCTTATCAAACTATCGAAGAGATGGTGAGCAATGATCCCGACTGCTCGGATGACAATCCCTTGTTCGAACGCATGCAGCAGCCTGGAATAGGAGAAGTGCTGACACCGGGCCAGCCATTAACATTCTCCGCTGCCGAACGTGAGTCGCTACAGCCCGCGCCATTGCTTGGACAACATACTGACGAGATCCTCGCAGATATTCTGGGAATGAGCAGTGAAGCTATTGGCAAGCTGCATGACACTAAAGTCATCTCAGGCCCGCCAAAGTAGTGCTGGTTATCCCCAGCGTATTTTTCAGAATCAGAAAAGCCAGTAGTTGCGGGTTATCTGGCTAATTGTCGGAAATTTTCCTGAATCTTCCTGTTGCATCGAAATCCCTGTCTATACTTAGGACGTCTCTGATCAACTATGTTCCGTCATTGCGGCGCCTTGATAGCGGATTCGGCGGAAGGCCAGTGTCGAAACATAGTTGATCAGAGTCGCCCAATCACTGCGGCCGGATTGCTGCAGAAAATTCGTACAGGACGTACACCAGTACAGGATGTACAGGCAGTTTTTGAAGGAAAGGGAATGCAGCTAGAAAGAGATCAATTTCTTGAGCAGGTCAGCCAGCCTGAAGTTTTCAGTCGGGCCAGCCTGCTCATGACTTTTGATTTGCTGCGCAAGAAGAAACCGCAGCTCGCGTTGGACGTGCGCAATATCGCCGGCGGCGATCCTGTCTATCACGGCGATGATGGCGACCGGAATTCAGAATGCTTCAGGGTGGAACTCACGGCGCAGCAGTTGCGGGAAATCGTGCAGGGCCTAATGGAATTCACGTATCCGGAAGCCGTCGACCTGAAGAACCCCGAAATCAATATCATGGCCCGCGCCCTGATGCAGGATTGGTTGCTGCTGGCCCATCGCAGCGTTGCCAATGATCCTATCGACGCCGTCATCGAAGATGACGAAGATGGTCCGCACTGATTTTCGAAAGCCTTCCAATCCGCTCATTTGAGCCTAGGTAACCCAACCACCTGCCAGGGGAATAATCTGCCCCACCATGTGCTTGCACTGTTGGCTGGCCAGATAGGCCGCCAGCTCCGCGGTCTCCTCGGCAGCGCCAACCTTGTTGGTAGGCACATTACGCTTCACATGATCCAAAAACTTTTCATTCTCCAGGATGTCATCGGGGTAGTAGGTATTGTTGTTGATGTAGTTCTGGGCGATGGCGTTGACCTGGATATTGGCACGCGCCAGTTCCAGCCCCACCGCTTTGATAAATCCATTCTGTGCTCCCCGCGCCGCACAATAGGCGGCATTGTTGGGAATACCTTTTAGGGGAGCGGCGCTGGTCACGGCAATGATCTTTCCCGACTTGCGCGCCAGCATCTGCGGCGTCACCGCGCGAACCAGATACATCAGCGGATGCACCAGCGAATCAAATAGTGTGTTCCAGTCAGCATTGTCGATGTTCTGGACCGGCCCGGTCATGGGAGGCTCGGCCAGATTCGCTACGAGGATATCGATGTCACCGGCTGCGGAAACCAGTGCCTCGCAGTCTTCCTGTGAGGCCATCGGGTGGTTGCCGGAGACGACATTGAATCCCAGGGCTTCAAATTTGCGGCCAATCGCCGGACCCATGTAGCGATCGACACAGGTGATGAGTGCTGTTCGTTGAGTCATGTTGCTGCTTGCTCTTATTGTTGTGCTTGTAGTTGAAGTAGGTGTTTAACGAATCTTTCCAGCACTTCATAGGGCTGGCAACCCACGACCACGAGATCATCTTTGTAGAATGTGGGCACACCGCTAATACCAAGTTCACGAGCGCGCTGCCAATCCGCATCCACGGCATTTTTGAATGTCCGCTGCTCCAGAACATCCCGCGCCATCGCTCCATCCAGCCCGATGCGCTCTGTAATACCCACTAACAAATCAATGTCGTACAGGTTGATTGCGTCCACGAAGTAGGCGCGGTACAGGGCATCATGGATAGCGTCACCGCCCGCCTGGGTATCCGCCCATTTTCCCAATTCCTGCGCGAGCCGGCTGTTGTAGGTATGGGTACGGCTGCCATAGGCCAGCCCCGCGTCGGCCATCAGGGCGCGCAGGCGTTCGCGCATAGGTTGGATGTCCCGTCCTGCGAACAGTTCTTCGAGGGATTTCCCTTCGACTGGCGTTTCCGGATGCAGCGGGAAATGAATCCAGCGAATGTCCACCGGGTAGTTGGCTTTCAGCTTTTCAATACTCACGGTACTGAGATAACACCAGGGTCACACGTAATCGGTGAACACATCCAGCACGAGCTGGCTCATAGGAGGCACTCCATCGGTTGGGTATCCCAGCAGACTAGGGCTTATGGCAGCTCAAGGCAATGCTCGAAGTTTATGGTCTGACAGAATGCCCTGACAGAATGTCCCATCCGGGAAAGCTATCTACTACAGCGGCAGGCATAAGGTATACTGACTCGCTCGTCGAAAAAGGCGAAAGAAGGCTCGATGGGGGACGGTCAATTCCTCTGAACCAGTGCCATTCTACTGCAGTGACACAACATAAAAGTCTGAAGACTGAAAAGGAGAGATTCATGCGCAAGTTGCTAGTTGCAAGCGCAGCGACGCTGTTTCTGGGGGTTTCACTTTCTACACAGGCCCAGGACGAACCCCTGGCCATCATGATTCCCGGTGGCGGAACCTATAGCTACCCCACATCCATAGATTCTGAAGAGGCACAGGCATTCTTCGACCAGGGCCTGAGGATGGCCTGGAGTTTCTATTTTCCTGAGTCCATCGCCTCCTATCAGGAAGCGGCGCGACTGGAACCCGATAATCCCATGCCTTACTGGGGCATGGCCCACGCCATCGGCCCCAATCCCAATAGTCGCTATGCAGGTCTCCCGGACGACCCCCAGGGAACCGGTCTGGAAGCGATTCGCACGGCGCTGGAACTGGCCAACAACGGCACCCAGAAAGAACGGGACATGGTCAATGCCTTGTTTGTTCTTTATAACAAAGACGCAATCCCCGACAGCCGCGAGCGCGACTTCGCCTATCTGGACGCGATGCGCGACCTAACGGTGAAGTATCCTGATGATGCTGACATTCACTCCGTGTTTGCAGAAGCGTACATGAATACTACTCGATGGGATTACTGGAACCTCGATGGTTCTGGCAAGCCAGGCACATTGGAAGCGAAAGCGGCACTGGAAACGGCAATGACGCTGCAGCACGACCATCCCGGTGCGAACCATCTGTATATCCACCTGATGGAAATGTCGTCCGAGCCTGAACTCGCCATGCCCGCTGCACAGAAACTGGAAGCTACTGTACCTATCAGTGGTCATATGGTTCACATGCCCGGCCATATCTATCTGCGGGTCGGTGAGTACGAGAAAGCCATCGACATCAACGAACGTTCACAAATCGTGGATGACCAGTTTGCTGAAATCTGGGGCGACACCAATTTCCCCATGATCGGCACCTATCCGCTGTCGCACAAGATACACAAACCCCATGCCCTGGACTTCGTGCGCTATGCCAATATGCTGCAAGGTAACTACGAAGCTTCTTACGAAGCCGCTGCAAGAAACGCAGCAGGATCAAACAATCGCGGCGCCAAGACCATCGCCCACGAATGGATAACCGATAAAGTTTTCGGCAAGTGGGACAAGATTCACGCAGATAACGCGGCCAACAAGGAAAAGGCGGCTGACAACCCCTACCTGTCCGGCATGTGGAGTTACGTGATGGGCAGTGCCCACGTTGCCAAGGGTCATATGGGCCCAGCGAGAGCAGAACTGCAAAACATCCGCGACCAGATAGCCGCCGACGATGTTGACGAATCCGGCGTTAGCCCAACACCCGCCTCGCACGTTCTCAACCTGGCGATGCATGCACTCCTGGGTGAGATAGAAGAAGCCGAAGGCAACCTCGACGCCGCCATCATGCATTACGGTCACGCTGTGGAATATCAGGACAACCTCAACTACACCGAGCCACCCGACTGGAGCCAGTCCATGCGCCTTTATCAAGGTGCCGTACTGCTCGACGCCGGCCGCCCGGAAGAAGCAGAAGACGTATACCTGAAAGATCTGCAATGGAACCAGCAGAACGGCTGGTCAACATTCGGCCTTTACCAGTCACTGGAAGCCCAGGGCAGGGAACAGGAAGCCATCATCACCAAGCGCCAGTTCGACTCACTGTGGCGCAACGCAGATGTACAGTTGACGCGTTCGCGCATCTAAAAAACACACTCCACCTGCTACCAAACCACAGGTAGCAGGTGGAGTTTCACATCAAGCACAGCTCAATAACGGCAACTCTGCCGTATCCAACTTCGGAGTGTAGCTCAGCCTGGTAGAGCACTGCCTTCGGGAGGCAGGGGCCGGAGGTTCACAAAATTGTCAGGAACAATTTTGGACGCCGAAGCGAAGCGTAGGCGCCCGTAGGGTGACGGCCATGGATGGCCGTCATCAATTCCTCTCACTCACTCGCCGTAAGGCGAGCATGTTCAGGAAGATCGAGTAAAATAGAAAACCATTCGGAGTGTAGCTCAGCCTGGTAGAGCACTGCCTTCGGGAGGCAGGGGCCGGAGGTTCAAATCCTCTCACTCCGACCATTTCCACATACGATGCGCAGATTGCAAAACGCGACTGCGCACTTTTGCAATTCGAGCAAAAAACTAACTCCACGTATATCAGCTACTTGCAAGATGCCCCGGTCTGAATATGGGGAAACCCAGTATTTTTGAACTGGGAAAAACCCGTGTTTGATACAAATGGAGAACGCTCGGTTGATAAACCGCCTATGCGACCTGTCACCGCTCGAAAACTTGTTTCAATTCAGAATGGTGGGAGATAGACTTGAGACTCGATCCCGCTAAATTACTAGGGGGGGGTCCTCATACAAAAATGTTATGTGCACGTCGTGCGAGCCATGAAAACTGAGTACTTATTTTTACTAGCGCTTTTATGCATGACACCGGCAGTGGTTCTTGCACAAGATACAGGTCGATCTGCAAGACTGCTTGCAGAGTTAAACCAAGCTGGCTATCCGTCCGAGTTTGAGGGAATTTGTGCTGGAAGAGATGGTGCTCGTTGGTGTGGTGGATATTTCGCTGGGATAGTTACTGCATTGGGTGTCGTGGAGAATACGGACTGTATCATGCCGCCTGACGTAGCCAGATTCATTCATGAGAGTGTCTGGCTAGCGACCTCTGAATGGCTATATCGTCAGCCAGATAATATTCGAATAACGTATTATCAAGCTGTGTACAGTGCACTATCGGAACGCGCGTCATGCGATCTTTAAAAGTGGCACATAACCATAAATTCAATTAAGGACACGCTAAAGCGCGCCCATTAACCAAGGCGTTATGTTTCTCTCTTGGCGCAGAGGCCAACGAACAGGTATGAGAAAGATTAGTTTTTCTTCCAATTCTAACCAGATAATTTTGGTAAGTACTTATTGCTTTTTGGCCATTGTGCATTGGGTTAGTTTTGCCAGTATTGGAGGGATTTATATTAACAATTCCACCGAACAATATGGGAACTTGCCAGTTCAATTAGGTCTCGTATTCATTATCCATGGATTCTTTCTGGCTGGCCTGAAGAGCACATTTGGGCTTAAAGGAGTAGTTGAATATTCAATTTTCGGTTCCTTTGTTGCAGCTATTCTGCTCAGCGCTGCCTCGTTCTATACGACAGGCACTATATTCGGCTCAATCCGATTGAACCTCTATGAACCAATAATGATTTCTTTGCTTTTTGTTTTCGGTTTAGTCTTGTATTTTTCTAGAATACTGCGAAAGAAAGGGGTGGCCGAAACATAACCATACATTCAATTAAGGACGCAGCAAGCTGCGCACATTAACCAGGGCGTTATCTGCACCAGCATCTTGCCATCCCGAGAGTGATAGAATAGTATCACTTTATGAAAACTGAACTTGTTACCACACTTAAGCGTCAGGCCACGAAAATACTGGCCGATCTGCGTCAATCGAAGGAGCCAGTTCTCATAACTGAACATGGCCAACCCTCCGCTTATCTGATCGATGTCGACGACTACGAAATGATGCTGAATCGACTCAAAATATTGGAAGGTATAGCACGCGGTGAATCATCAATCCGTGAAGGCCGTGTTCTGAGTAACTCCAAAGCAAAAGAAAAAATGGGCCGATGGCTAAAATAGTTTGGGCTGAACCTGCCTTAGATGATTTAGATGAGATCGCCGAGTATATAGCCCTAGACAAATTGAGTGCTGCTGAAAATCTGGTACGCAAAGTATTCGAAAGAGTGGATCGACTCGAAGATTCACCAAACTCAGGGAGAAAAGTCCCAGAGCTTTCGCCATCTAAATACAAAGAAGTAATCGTAGGGCCTTGCAGAATTTTCTACCGTTCATCAGAAGATACTGTCTATGTCTTGCACGTAATGAGGGTTGAACGTGACTTACGAAGATTTCTTCTTGAAGATAGAGACCCTCCAGGCAGATGACCATTAATTCAATTAAGGACGGCTCAAGCGCCGCTCATTAACAACGGCGCTATGGCGCGCAAGAAATGCCAGTGAATGCGGCTAGAATCACATCGATCATATTCACACTTCTTATGAGTGAAGCTGCGTTGTCTCAGTCAGTTCAAGGAGAAGTTACGCATTGGGATGATGGAACTTCTATGGAGTGCCCTTTTCTATTTGAGCAAGAGCCGCTACTGGAATGGGATCAATCGTATCCTCCTCCAATCACTATAGAAACGGCGGCCGCAGTAGCCAGGATTACTGGCGAGCAGAAGGGTTTAACTAATGTAGCGGCAACAAGTTTTCGGCTGATTGGAGTGAGCCCTTGGGGCCATGACTATCCAATGCTCGTGATGTTCGTGAAGTATTTTGGCTTTCCACCAAATACACCGATCATTCGGGGAACAGATTATCATTGGCTTGCTATCACGCCTACGGGTTCAGTTGTTGAACCGAATTGCGATGGCACGCCATAACCATAAATTCAAAGAAGGACGCAGCAAGCTGCGCCCATCAACAACGGTGTTGGTTGGCAATGGAAGAGGCAGAGAAACATAAGGGAAGAAGGCTGAAAGAGCTCATAGGCGAAATTGTTCTGACAACTCAGGAAGTAGAGTGCCATTTGAAGTTCCTCAATCCCTACATGGGAAAAGACGAACAAGAAGTAACTCTTAAGCTTGTAAAAAACAAAAATTACAAGCAGCAAACTTTCGGGCAACTTGTTGGTGCATTTTTACAGAACTCCAAGTTTGACTCAGCTAGTAGTAAAGAACACTTGAAACACTTAATTCAAGTGCGAAACCAACTAATCCATCATTTTTCTGAGATTTACGGGCCGCAGATAGAATCCGGAAATATCGGCAATGTTATTTCTGATCTGGAAACACACCTGACGAATATCAATTATTTTAGGAGCGCTTTGACTCAAGTGGCGCTACTGTTGGCTGAATCGCTTTGTGATTCGAGAATGGATAGTTCTCCCGAATTGGATCAATTGAGAAAAATGATTGAAGAGCT
Source organism: uncultured Pseudohongiella sp. (assembly GCA_965227635.1). Lineage (GTDB taxonomy): Bacteria > Pseudomonadota > Gammaproteobacteria > Pseudomonadales > Pseudohongiellaceae > UBA9145. The sequence continues at coordinate 1,571,419 of OZ245763.1, forward strand.
TAGATTGAGAGTTACAAGTTAATTAGTATATTGAGTAGAGATGCCGCAAGCCGCGCCCAATATTGTGAGCGCCGAGCAAGTTCCACCTTCGAGATGAAATCCAGAAATCGCGATACCTTCAAAGGATCATGTCACTGCGGCAAGGTCGTCTTTCAAATAACAACCGATTTCCCAGAACTGACTACCTGTGACTGTTCGATCTGCAAAAGAAAAAATGCACTGATGGTAAAAGTGCCAGAAGCAGATTTCGAGCTTCTGCAGGGTCAGGAATTCCTGACTGAATACCAGTTTCACACCAAAAAGGCCAGGCACTATTTCTGCAAGGTCTGTGGCATCTACCCATTTCACAGAAAACGCGTTACTCCGGATTACTTCGGGGTTAATGTAAACTGCCTGCAAGATGTTGAATTGACAGATATTCCAATCAGGGCGACCGGCGGAATTGGCATGCCGTGATCGAGAGCTTGGTCAACAGCCACGGTTTCGATTCGGTTCTCGAGTTGCCGCCTTTATTTAGTTAACGCTGCATAAGATTCGCATTCCGCATGGCTGAATTCATCAGAAAAGCAACAGAAAGAGATTTCCCGGCTATAGATTCGATACTAGTTCAGGAGTCGGAATATCATATCGAACTGGAGCCAGATTGGATGACCGATAGGTCGGGGATAGATCAGTCAGTATATGATGAGTATCTATCCGCCTCCGACAAGGAAATACTAGTCTGCGAAAGGGAAGGAATACCCGTTGGTGTCATTCAACTGAGTATCGGGGAAGGTAGTGATCCTGGTATGAAATTCCAGCCATTTGGCAGTATCGATGAAATCGCTGTTGCGGAGCATTGCAGGGGGCAGGGAATAGGCAACAAGCTCATGCTAGCGGCGGAGTCGTGGGCCAGGGAGAACGAATTGAAGATGCTCCGACTTGAGGTATGGTCAAAAAATCAGCGAGCAATCGGCCTCTATAAGAAGCACAAATTTGAAGTCATTCGGCATAGAATGTTTCGTGAGATCAATGATGACGACACTTAACCAGCCGTATGATTTTGGGGCAATAGCTCCGTGCAATCTGTTCATTGCCACGGCGTTATGTATACAGAGAAAATCTTGGCGGTAGAGTGTTCCATCTAGTTCTTCACTTCCTGGGGCCAGCGATCATAGTTGGCGTGTTTTACCGGAAAACCTGGAAAGTGAGTTATTTCATCATGATTGCGACGATACTGGTGGATGTTGACCATGTTTTCGCGTCGCCAATGTACGACCCTATGCGATGCAGTATAGGCTTCCACCCGTTGCACCAGGTTTGGCTTATGCCGGTTTATGCCATACTAAGCGCTGTACCAAAGACTCGTGTCCTCGGGATTGGGCTGTTGGTACACATGGGGCTGGATTCCATCGATTGTCAGGTAACCAATGGAATCTGGACGAGCTAATGGTGTTGTCGAGCAGACGCAGCTCTCAGTGCTCAACCTATGAGTCATGGTGATAGAGTTGATGCGTAAGCGCCAGTTCAGCCAACGTTGAAATATCCGTGAATAGTTCGATGCTTTATTCCAATTGACCACTTGCAGTCCCAATGCTCAAAGAAGTAAAAACAACAAACAACACCGATCAGGATATGACCAAACGCTGGTTTAATGATGAATCCAAGGACCTGATAGTCTGGAAAGGCCCTGACGGCGAGTTTGAGAAATTTCAACTGTGCTACGACAAGCATCGCAATGAACACGCGCTAACCTGGGTTCGCTCCAAGGGGTTTGTCCATAACGCCATAGATGACGGTGAAACCAATCCTGGCGGCCACAAAAGAACCCCTATCCTCACGCCAGACGGCAAGATTGATATACCATCAATCGTCACCCGGTTTGAATCACAAGCCAGTTCACTGGATAGCGAAATAATCGAGTTTGTCAGTGAAAAACTGCATGCACTAAGCCAAGAGGAATGACGTGCGTTACATTGAATCCTACATGCACCACAATAATATCGCTGTGCTGGTAGAATTCGAGACGCCAGACAGTATTACGTTCAGTTGCAGTGAGTTCACAGATCTGGCGAAAGACATCGCCATGCAGATCACCGCCACGAATCCAACTGGCATAGACACACCGTCCATGCTGAACGTCATCCCGATTCAGTTTCAAAGTGGTAAAACGGATCTTACAGAAGAGGCGCTCCTCGATCAGCCATGGATCAAAGATCCCTCGATAACTGTTCGGGAGTTAATCGCGCAAGTTTCTGCATTGCTCAAGACGCCCATTCGCATAACTCGTTTTTGTCGATATGATGTGGATGATACTTAGGCCCTGTGCCCTTTGAACACTGTCTGGTCTCTGAGGCGTACTATGAACAAAGTCATTCCACTACTGCTCATTCTCTGCAGCGGTGCATTCGCCACAAGCGAATCGGTCAGGCTGGATACCGAACTCGGTAGGCTTTCAGGCACGTTGGCGCTGCCGGATTCTGGGCCTCCGGAAGCGCTCATCCTGTTTATCTCTGGTTCGGGGCCGACCGACAGGGATGGCAATTCTCTTGGACTCCCCGGCAAGAACAACAGCCTCAAATACCTGAGCGATGCGCTGGTGGAGTCCGGTTACGCCACCCTCAGGTTTGATAAAAGATTGATTGGCGAAAGTGCCACGCGGAGGCTTTCGGAGGAAGACCTGCGCTTCGATACCTACATAGACGACGTCAGGCTCTGGGCGAATTATGTTACCGGCCGCCTCGATCTGCCGCTCTATATCCTGGGCCATAGCGAAGGCTCCTTGATCGGAATCGTTGCTGCACAGGATCTGGATGTCGCGGGTGTGATTTCTATCGCGGGAGCGGGGCGTCGGGCGTCGGAACTACTACTCAGCCAGACCCGCGCCCAGCTACCGCCGGATCTTATGGAGCAAACCGAGCAGATTGTTGCCGAATTGGTAGCGGGAAATACTGTGGACTCAACACCCAACATTCTCGCTGCGCTCTTTCGGGAGAGTGTCCAACCCTATCTTATTTCGTGGTTCCAGTATGATCCGGCCGAAGAATTAGCCAGGCTGGATGTGCCCATACTGCTTGTCTATGGCACGACGGATGTTCAGGTGCCGGTTTCAGATGCAATCCCGATGCAGACGGCTAACCCGCTAGCCAAGTTAGTTGTCATCGAAGAGATGAATCATGTGCTGAAATACGTGGATAGTGACATGCAGGCACAGCTCGCCTCATACAGCGACCCGGATTTACCGGTGGCTGACGCTCTGGTCGAACAGATCCTCCTGTTCCTGCAGTAACAAATAGCGGAATGTTTGCGCATGCAAAAATAGTGGACGTGGCACTATACATGGAGCCAAGTATAAAGAGCATTGAGGAAATGACATGAGTATCTTATTAGCCGTCGCGGCTGCAGGAATAACCTATATAAGTGATCCAGAAATTGAATTGACACCATCTGAGGCTGTTGATATCGGCATTCAAGTCTCAGCCGTTGATCTGGAAGCAGAGTATCTACACCCTTACCCACTATTTCTCGTAAACGTAAATTTAAGCAACTTCGATCTGTGCGCTGTTCGAGATGTTACTATCGAATTTGGCGATGCACTTGGACAGCTCGTGTTTGCTTCAAGTCTCGGTGCTCGGTCTTCTGAGTATACTTTTCAGCTACAGGGAAGGTACATGGATTTGGCCAAACTGGCAGTGCAATGCGAGAGTGGGCCAGATGATCAAGGAATGAGATACCTAATCGAACCTGATGCCTTCGTCCGAGTTGCGTCGCAATAAAATCGTACATGGGCAGCGATGGTGAGGCATCTATTGAGAGAGTTGATCGTTTCGCGATTAGCGAAATGGGAACAGGGTGATGCCTGAAACAGAAAACAAGGACTCGCGCTACTTCATCGAATTCGATCTGGACACCCTGGAAATTATCCGCGTAGGTCACGACATCAGGCAAAACCTGAACAAAGGCAGGCAGACGGATATTGGAGCGCATCGGCTTTTTCTAACGAAAGGGCAATACAATAAACTTGTTGAGCGATGCGGCGAAGAGCTGAAAGCAGTATTGGATACTTAACAGGAACAAACTCATGTCAACAAGCAGTCTTCTCGTGCCAAGTCTTGAACAGATGCTCAACTCACTCTCAAGCTGGCTGACCAAAGCAGAGTCACAGCAAGCAGAAGCGGATGCATTACTCACGGCGCGGCTCGCACCGGATATGTTTCCCCTTGCGACCCAGGTTCGGTTTGCCTGCGTGCAAGCCTATGAGGCAGTGAGCCGACTTAAAGGCGAAGCGTTGCCTGTTATGGTGAACGAACTTCTGGAAGACGGCCGCAATGCAGGCGAACAGCCCGGAACCCTGGCGGATGCACAGGCGCGTATTACAGCGACGTTGTCTATGCTCGAAGCACTGGCTCCCGATGCACTGGACGTTGAACCCGGTAGAGAGCTCGTCCATGAATTGCCGAATGGCATGATTTTCGATTTCACGGCGGAACAATATATAAGAGACTGGGTGTTGCCACAGTTCTACTTTCACGTCATGACGGCCTACGCGATACTGCGCAGTGAAGGCATTCAACTCGGCAAGGCCGACTATGTTGCCCATCTGTTTCCGTTTATTCGCCCGGAAACTTTACCCAAGATTTAGTTCATGAGGAGCGACTAGCATACTGTACGCCCAATAGTTACGTGTTAAGTTTTTTGGGTAGTAAATGCAGAGTGCAGGGTGTGGAAAGAGCCTATACTATGAAATTGGAAAACTTACTGATGGCCATGTCTTCGGTCATATTGTCGGCTTGTCTCGCCTCCGACCCATTTGCAGAAAATGATATGGAGCAAGGTTTGTTGAAAAGAAATTCTGTGCAAGTATCCAAACCTTCAACAATTGAGATTTTGGTGCGCCGAGAATTCAATGCACCCCCACATACTGTTTTTTCTGTTATGACAGAAAGTAAACATCTTTATCATTGGCTTAAGCCTTCCAATATGGCAATCGTCGCGTTCGAGACTGACCCCAGACCCAATGGCTACTTTCGATATGAATTCAAGAGACCGAGTGGTAGAAGCCTTGAAGTTCACGGAGAGTATGAAGAATTCGATCCTCCCAACAAGTTGTCTTACGTGGAAACCTATGATTTTTCGCCATTGAGGATATCCGTTGAATCTTCATTCGAACTGCTCGCCGGACGAACGGTTTTTAGTCAACGGCTCAAGTATGCATCAGAGGCAGAGAGAGATGGTGATTTCGAAAGTGTTTCCAGAAGTGCCCTCGAAATTTACTCAGCACTGGATAGTTATTTGAATCAAGTCATGAACCCCAGAGATGTCGAACAATAAAAAAACAGTCAATCTGGGACCCACTCAATGCCTGGCCGGCGAGTGACCTGTGATTATTTTACCCGCCCATCATGCTCCCGAATCGGCCGATTACTGCGGGCAAACAACCACGGTGAACAAATATGGATTTAATCTTTAGCAACTATGAAGCCACCATCCAATCCTGGGCTGCGTTGGCCGTCTTGCTGCTGACCCAGGTGCTTGTGGCAGATGTGGCGTCGGTTCGTGCGAAGCATGTGCCAGGAACGCCCGTCGAAGCCAGCCACGATAATTTCCTGTTTCGCGCCAGCCGTGCGGTTGCCAATACCAACGAAACCATTGCGATCTACATTGTTGTGGTGTTGTTCTGCCTTTTCTCCGGTGCCAGTGCTGACTACACTGCTTATTTTTCCTGGGGCTATGTCGTAGCGCGCACGGCCTATGCGGCTTGCTACTATTTCAATCTGAAGTTGCTGCGCTCGGTATGCTTCGCCATTTCATTGTTGTCTTTATCAGCCCTGTTGATTCTGGGCCTCATGGGGTAAGGTCAGAGACTTCGCATGACATCGAGGGATTAGTGGAGAAAGCCATGTACATCAAATCCAGGTTAGCAGGCTGTTCGCTCGCCTCGTGCGTACTACTGATTCTCGTCGCGTGTTCATCAGAGGATTCTTCACTCGCTGTGGCTGAGTCCGATGAGGCCAGGGCCTGCCGGCAGGCTGCGGAAGCCATGATCGACGTTGCCCGGGAAGCGGTGAATGATTCATCGAGTCGTCCACAGCGGCGGGAATCGCGGCGGGTGCTGATGGAAGGCTGGATTGCAGCACTGGAAGCGGGAGAAGATCCCTGCGTTGTCTACGGCGACATCGGCAGGGCCTCCACCACATTCTAGCCTGCACACAGGTTTCCGTGACTTTTGGCACTATCGGGCCAATCACTTACTGCGGCACACTGGACAGCAATCTGTTAACGTATGCCCATCAACGGAGGTTAAGATGATAGCTCGTAACCTGCTCTTGCTACTGGCCGCCAGCCTGTTCACGCCAATGCTCATGGCGCAGTCTGATAACGCCTACTCTGTACCCCGCACCGAACATGGACAACCGGATTTTCAGGGTGTCTGGACCACCGTAACCCACACCATGCTTGAGCGACCTCCTGGCCTGCCGCTGGTATTACCACCGGAGCAAGCCGCTGGCTTTGCCCAGGCAGTAAGGGCAGGGTCGCCGGAGAATACCGATCCCGATATCGAACGCTTCGGGCCACCATCGCTGTTCAAGGTGAAAGGTGAATTTCGCAGCTCTGTTATCGTCTACCCTGAAGACGGACGCATGCCATTCAATGAGAAAGGCCTGGAAGAAGCCGCTCATCATTATTTCAAGGACGACGTTGGATTCGATCACCCGGAACAACGACCTGGCGTGGAACGTTGCCTGGAAAGCTGGGGTTCGCCGCCCATGCGGGCCTTCATGTATCAGTTGTTTCATGCGTTTGTGCAGATGCCGAACCAGGTTGCCATTATCAGTGAAGACATGGGACTGGCCCGCGTCATTCATCTCGATGGGCAGGAAAAACCCGATGCCTGGCGCTCACTGGAAGGTCACTCGGTGGGCTATTGGGACGGCGAGACTCTGGTTGCCACAACCACCCATTTCCGCGGCGATATTCCAGACCGGGCCACCATCGACCGGCCCATGCTGATCAGCGCCGATGCCACCGTGACGGAGCGCTTCACACGTGTAAGCCATGACGAGTTGTTCTATGAATACACCGTGGACGATCCAACTTACTACACCGAGCCCTGGCGCGGAGAATTGTCTTTCACCCTGGACGAAGGCGGCCACATCTATGAGTACTCCTGCCATGAAGGCAACTATTCTATGGTTGGTGGCTTGCGTGGTGAACGCGTTGTCGAAGTAAGAGCGGAGTTAGGCATTACCGACTAGTCTCCACAATAGAGATGCTAGTGAGCAAATCGAGGCAAATGCATGCGGATGATTGCAGTTTTGTTTTTCGGATGGCCTGCAATCGCAACATTCTTAGCTTTCGTCGCAGTAGGTGCTTGGCATTCTAACCAGAAAGCAATGCTTATTGGGCTGGCATTTTCGATATGTCCGTCCCTCTACCTGATTGGTTATCCTGGTTGGGTTCGGCTAGTAGGAGTTCTCACGCCAGTATTTTTGTTCATTGCTTACAGACTGGTGCGTGAAAAGAAAACTGTGCTTGCTCGAGCACTAGTAGTGCCTATTTATTGCTTTTATGTTTGGTTGGCAAACCTGGTTTTGACGCAGTGAAAACGCTCAATAACCATAAATTCAATTAAGGACGCGGCAAACCGCGCCCATTAACAACGGCGTTAGAACCCCCCTATGACCGAAACGCTGGAAGAAGAAAAACAACAGCAGCAACAAAGCGACTATCTCCGATTCCCACTGGCGACTCGCATCTTGCACTGGGTGGCCGTTATCTCAGTCTTTGTTTTGCTGTGGAGCGGGATGATGGTATTCAATATTCATCCCCGGCTCTACTGGGGAGAGGTCGGCTATTTCGGTGCACCCGCGGTGGCCGAACTGGTTGGGGACACAGCCACTGACCCGCCACAGATCGAACTGAGAATTGGCAGCCTGTCGATGGATGTCACCGGCATCATGGGCCGCATTAACCGCCAGCCTTACATCCGGATTTTCGGCTATCCGGAAGGCTTTGCGTTCGGGGAAAATCGCGCATTACATTTCACGGCCGCCTGGGCGCTGGTACTGGCCTGGCTTTACTATGTCTTTCATCTGGTGGACAGTGGCCGCTTGAAGAATACCTGGATGCCACGCGCCCACGAGCTATCTCCACGCTACATCGGGCAAGATATTCTTAATCACCTGAAGTTTCGACGCGCCAAAGGTGCAGCTGTGAAGCAATACAACATATTGCAGAAGCTAAGTTACCTCGGCGTGATGTTTGTGTTGATGCCACTAATATTCCTTACCGGTCTGGCCATGTCCAACAGTGTCAGTACCGCCTGGCCGTTCCTGTTTGACCTGTTTGGCGGGCGGCAGTCGGCGCGTACGCTGCATTTCATTTTTGTTTCCCTGCTGATGCTGTTCGTCATAGTTCATGTCGTGCAGGTATTCGTTGCGGGATTCGTAAACCATTTCCGCAGCATGATAACCGGTCGCTTCAAACTGGAAGAGGAGGTGCGCTAATGACGATGAAACTGACGCGACGCCAGATTCTTAATGGCTTGCTGATCGGAGGAGTGGGCACAGGAATCGGCCTGTCTATCAACCGTTATCCGGTACCAATCAAGAGCATTCACAACATTACCGACGCGGTGAACTACAGCCTTCATGACTTGCTGCTTTCCGGACAACCCCTGGCCAGGGAGTTCTCCCGTAACGATGTGGTGCTGGATTTTCCAACCAGTGGCGTAACAGCACCGCGCGACGAGCGCTATCAACTAATGCGGGAAGCCAGCTTCGCGGACTATAGACTGCGCATCGATGGACTGGTCGACAATCCGGTCAGCTATTCCCTGCCTGAACTGCGCAACCTGCCCGTACAGTCACAGATCACCCTGCATACCTGTGATGAAGGTTGGAGTGCTATTGGTGAATGGCGTGGCGTATCTTTGTCGGTGCTGCTGTCACAGGCAGGATTGCAGGACACCGCTCGGTATGTGGTGTTCCATTGTATGGACACGCAATTTAATGAGCGACCCTACTACGAAAGCCTTGATCTGCTGGCAGCCACCCATCCCCAGACCATGCTGGCCTATGATCTGAATGGCGAGCCATTGCCGCAGAAAAATGGTGCCCCCCTGCGTTTGCGCATCGAAACGCAGATAGGTTACAAACATGCGAAATTTGTGGAACGCGTCGAAGTAGTCGACAGCCTGGCAGGTATCGGGAGCGGTCGTGGTGGCTGGTGGGAAGACTACGACAATGCAGTCTGGTATGCAGGACTGTAAGGCGCGCCAGTAGACATACCTGTGCGGTATGCAGAGAACAACGAGTCCAATCCTGTTAACAAATGAAAAGAGGCCGTGGCCATGTACTACGCCATTCTCGTGATCCCCGTCCCTGAGAAAAACCTGGAAGCCTACAAGCAATGGGCAGTAAACAGTGCCGCGATCTTCAAGCGCTATGGCTGTCTCGATGTGATCGAATGCTGGGAAGATTTCGTTCCCCGTGGCAAACACACGGACTACTTCAAAGCGGTAGACGCACAGGAAGGCGAAAAGATAGTCGTTTCAATTCAGGTTTGGCCCGACAAGGACTCGATGTTTGCCTCAGAAGAAAAAATGCATGAAGACAATGCACTGGACGTGGAGGGCGAGATTCCATTCGATGCCTCGCGCCTCATCACTGGCTGTTTTGAGTCGCTTTCAAATCTCTAACTAGTTTCCAAAAAAAACGGCGACCATCAGGCCGCCGTTCTCTTGGCTTTGGGGTGTGAATTCCGAATCAGGAATCGATGTCAAATCGATCCAGAGTCATCACTTTGGTCCAGGCAGCGACAAAGTCGTTAACCAGCTGCTCTTCGCCACCATTCGCAGCATACACTTCCGCGATGGAGCGCAGCTCGGACTGTGAACCGAACACCAGGTCGACTGGTGTGGCAGTGTATTTCACTCTGCCTGTTTCGCGGTCGCGACCTTCGTAGATTCCTTCCATAGAGCCAGACTGGACCCACTCAGTGGACATATCCAGCAGATTCACGAAGTAGTCATTGCTGAGTACACCAGTCTCGTCGGTGAATACGCCGTGTGATGTACCATCGGCATTGGCACCGAGCACTCGCAGTCCACCTACCAGCGCTGTCATTTCAGGCACGGTCAGGGTTAGCTGATTAGCCTTGTCGATCAACGCCGTGGTTGGTGACAGACGGCTGTCGCTGGAGTAGTAGTTACGGAAGCCATCGGCTTTCGGCTCCAGTACTCCAAAAGAGCGCACGTCTGTTTGCTCCTGTGACGCATCCATACGACCCGCTACGAAAGGAACATCTACATCGTAACCGGCTTCGTCGGCCGCCGCTTCAATTGCAGCAGCACCGCCCAGTACGATGACATCGGCCAGGGAGACGCGCTTGTTACCGCGAGCAGAATCATTGAAGTCCTGCTGGATACCTTCCAGCACGCCCAGTACACGGTTCAGCTCAGCGGGGTTGTTGGCTGCCCAGTTGTTCTGCGGCGCCAGACGAACACGGGCACCGTTTGCACCACCGCGCATGTCACTGCCGCGGAAAGACGAGGCAGATGCCCAGGCTGTGCGGATCAGTTCCGGAACAGTCAGTCCTGAATCAAGGATGTCGGACTTCAGGTTGCGGATATCACGCGCATTGACCAGGTTGTGATCGACTTCAGGAATGGGGTCCTGCCAGATCAAGACTTCTTCTGGTACGTCGTCACCCACGTAGCGAGCACGTGGACCCATATCCCGGTGTGTCAGTTTGAACCAGGCGCGGGCGAAGGCATCTTCGAACTGCTCCGGGTTTTCCAACCAACGAGAAGTGATCTCACGGTAGATTGGATCTTCACGCAAGGCCAGGTCAGTGGTGAACATCATGGGCGCGTGACGCTGTGATGGATCGTGCGCGTCAGGAACCAGGTTTGCACCCTCGCCATTGGCAGGTGTCCATTGCTGGGCACCGGCTGGGCTGCGGGTCAATTCCCAGTCATAGCCATACAGGTTCTGCAGGTAGTTGTGAGTCCATTGTGCCGGGCTCACAGTCCAAGCACCTTCCAGGCCACTGGTAATGGTGTCCGCACCTTTACCTTCGCCACACTCATTGTTCCAGCCAAAACCCTGGCTTTCGATGCTGGCGGCAGCAGGCTCCGGACCGACACAGTTTTCAGGTGAACGGGCCCCGTGTGCTTTACCGAAGGTGTGACCACCGGCGATCAGTGCAGCGGTTTCTTCATCGTTCATCGCCATGCGGCCGAAGGTTTCACGGATACGCTGGCCGGCAGCCAGAGGATCGGGGTTACCACCTGGGCCTTCCGGATTTACATAGATCAAACCCATCTGCACGGCGGCGAGAGGGTTTTCTAACATATCGCCGTCGAAGCGCTCACTGGCCAGCCACTCATCTTCAGGACCCCAGTACACTTCGTCTGCTTCCCAGTCGTCTTCACGACCACCGGCGAAACCGAAAGTCTCAAAACCCATGGATTCCAGCGCCACGTTTCCGGCCAGCACCATCAGGTCAGCCCAGGACAGGTTACGCCCGTACTTGGCTTTGATTGGCCACAGCAGGCGGCGGGCCTTGTCGAGGTTGGCATTGTCGGGCCAGCTATTGAGTGGCTCGAAGCGCTGTTGGCCGCCACCTGCACCACCGCGGCCATCGGCCTCACGGTAGGTACCGGCACTGTGCCAGGCCATACGAATGAAGAAAGGACCGTAATGGCCATAGTCTGCGGGCCACCAGTCCTGGGATGTGGTCATGATCTCGGTGATCTCAGCCTTCAGTGTATCGAGATCCAGTGCAGCAAAAGCCTCGGCGTAGTCAAAATCGGCGCCATAGGGATTGGATTCCTCAGCATGCTGACGCAGCGGGCCAAGGTTCACATTGTCTGGCCACCAGAATTCATTGTCCGGGCCGCCACCCTGCGCATAGCTAGCGCTAACAGGTACCAGCGCCATAGCCACCGCGGTGACGAGAGGAAGAGATCGTTTAATCATGGGCAACTCCTTGAGTTAAAAAACCAGTGGTAGCCATCTACCACGTTGTCTTTAAGATAAAAAAAAGCACCGGCCCTGCTTTCGCGTTAAAGCTAAGGTCGGGCAGATGCTGTAACAATAGGCGCCGGTAGTTAATCAGTAAAACGATTAATTTCGATAAGAATGATCGGAAAAACCGAACAAACAACGCCTCCCACTTACAGGACACCCATTTAAAAATTAGAGAAAAATTAGAGGACACCCACTTTTCGTAGCTACAAATTTTGTCGTTTTAACAGCGAGTTACACCAACCGGATATGTGAAGCCTTGCCTCGAACAGGGTGCTAAGTTGGAAAGTAGAACCGAAACATCACACAGTGAAAGGGATAGGGAGCGTGCAACAGCAGGAGAAGAATTTTTTCAGAGAATTTTACAGGACACCCATTTTTGTTCCCTGCGTATTTCTCCGAATTAACAGTTAGTTACAAGCGCTCTAATAGACAGATCGCATCTATCGGTGCGTCAAATCGAGCAAGCAAGTTGACTCCCCCGATAACAGGCCCGGCCCGGGCACGGAGTTCCCGCGAGCAGGCACAAGCGTCCTGTGCAGCGCTAGAGAAATTGCGGGAGCAAAGAGAAGCTGCAAGGCACCGCTTGAACGAGAGAGGACGAACCAGTATCCCGACAGCGCACCCGCCTCCCTACTACCGGAACAAATTATGGGACGGCCCGCAGGACAGCAGGCAGCCATCCCGGTACACTGCCAACGCAAGAAACCGAGAGCGGCATGTTGGATTCCACAGACTCATGAGTGCAGACGATCCTTACGAATACATCCCCGATGCCCGGGACGGGCTCACCAGGAAAGAACGGATTATCCTGTATTGCCTGCACGAGGCGCAGAAGGAGTTCGGCGAGCGTTCCGTCCCAACCTTTACTCTCTATGGACGCGTGGTCGAGAAGATCGACATCGGCCAGGAAGAGTTTCAGCATATTCTCAACCGACTCGTTGGCCTCACGCGCAATTCCGATGGCAGCTCATCCTTCGGTTAAGCGTTATCTGTAATGGCGGACAGAAGAACAAGCAACCGCCCACAACCGACATATCAATAAGACAACAACAATAAATGGAACGGCCTTATGCAAAGCAACTTCCGCAAGCAATTGTTAGGTACCCTGAGCGGCCTGATGGCCTGCTTTTTCGTTTCCAGCGTGACGGCGCAAGGGCTACCCAATCCCTATCAACGCAGCGAATCGGCATTCGGCAATCTTCCCGCCGGGCGCAGCTGGGGTGCAGCCAGCGCTATTCACTATGCGGGCGATGGACGAATCTGGGTGGCAGATCGTTGCGGTGGTAATCGCGGGCCTGGTAGTTGCGAAGACCGTGTGGACGTTGACCCCATCATGTTGCTGGACAGTGAAGGCAATATCATACGTAGCTTTGGTGCGGGCATGTTCATCTGGCCCCATGGCATGTTCGTGGATGCGGACGACAACCTCTGGGTAACCGACGCTGCCACCGACCGCACCGGGACCCGGGGCAATCAGGTGCACAAGTTCAGCCCGCAAGGGGAGTTGCTAATGAGCCTGGGCATTCCGGGTGTTCGTGGCAGTGGTCACTATTTCTTCAACGCACCCAATGATGTGCTCGTCGCACCCAACGGCGATATCTTTGTTGCAGACGGCCACAACCCATCAACCGACAACCGCATCGTAAAATTCAATAGCGATGGTGAGTATTTGTTGGAGTGGGGACGAATCGGCGCGGAGGCAGGTGAGTTTCGCGTACCCCATGCACTGGCCATAGATTCTCAGGGACGCCTCTTCGTTGCCGATCGTGCCAACAGCCGAATCCAGCTCTTCGATCAGGACGGCAATCATATTTCAACGTGGACCCAGTTCGGTCGACCCAGTGACGTCTACATCGATCACAATGATGTGATGTATGCCGCAGACTCCGAGTCCAACACCGGCAACTATCGAAATCCCGGCTGGCAGAGAGGCATCTATATTGGCAGCGTGCAGGATGGCTTCGTCGATTATCTAATTCCCGATGTGAACCGCAATCCAACGGGAACCACCAGTCATGCGGAAGGCGCGACGGCTGACGAGTTCGGGAATGTGTACGCAGCTGAAGTCGCCGAGCGATCCGTGCGTCGCTTTACACGTACTTCACCTTAGGCAGTAGCCGCCATCCGTGGCGGCGCAGCTAAGCAACCGTTTTCTGCGAGCCAGTTACTACTTCCACACCGCGCCACGCTATTCGTAGCGCAATACCATGGCGGGCCGCACTCGCGCACTCTTCAGACTCTGTGAGAACACTGCTGCAAAGGCAATGGCCGCAGACAAGCCCAGACTGACCAGAAACGGCAGGTAATTCACATTCACCTGAGCAGCAAAGAATGATGTGTACCCCTGACCCAGGAAATAACCCAGCGGCCAGGCCAGGGCATTGGCGATAAGTATCGGTTTGGCGAAATCCAGCAACAACATGCTCAGCAGTTTGCCGGAGCTGGCACCCATAACCTTCCGTATGCCCACCTCACGTTGCCGAATATTGGTAATGAAGGTGGCGTTACCTAGCAGGCCGATGCTGGCAACCAAAAAGCCAAACAGCGAGAGTATGCCAATAGAAGCACTGATCCCGAGAAACATGCTGAAAGTCTGGTAGAAGATGTCATCCACAAACTCCCGTTTCAATGGGATCTCTGGCATGAGCATATTCCAGGTTTCATCGATGTGTTGAAGCCCCTGGTTCAACAGGTTGCGATCAACTTTCACGATCAGGTAGTCCGCGTTCTGCGGCTGAAGTTCATAAATATTGCCATCGGAACCGAATGCGGAGAAGTCGATGAACTCATATTTGCGATCACTCATGGCCCCAATAACAACCATCTCCACCAGAATCTCGCCGCGATTGTTGTTGGCACCGAACTCCTGATAGAAAGATTGGCCAACTGCCTCAGTTGCATTTTCCCAACCCAGGGATCGCGCTGCCTTGTCGTCGATTATGACGTTGAATGGGCCGCTTGAAGAATCCAGTTCACCCGAATTGGGTATCAGATCACTATTGCGGTCTCTGGAAAAATCCCGTCCGGCAGTCAATGGTTGGTCCATCGTGACGGCGTAGTTATAGCCCACTGAATGATATGATAGTTCCGCTTCCTGAGAGCTTGTATCCCTCTCTCTATAGTAAGTGGAAGAAGAGTTACTGATTGACCAAGGTAAAACATCTACCCTGGAAACAGAAATCACCGAAGGATCTCGCTCCAATTCAGTAATGAGCAAGTCCGGATCCGCATCAAAGGTGTCGGCTGACACATTTATCGCAATCTTTGGGTCGAGAACTGAGCCATCCAGTTGCTGGGTCATGGCGTTGTTCTGCATGAACATCACAGTTGCAAGAATCATCAGCGTGCCGGATATGAAAAATTGCACACCGACCATCACATTTCGCATACGCGCAGAGTAACCGCTGGAACCTTTCGGTCTCATCATCGATACCAATGGCACCAACGCCGTGCGAAGCGCAGGATAGCCACCGGCAATCGCCACGATAAGCAACATCATCGCCAACAACACACTCCACAGCATGGGGTCGAAGATAAGAAGCGGAGTCACACCGGGGAGCCCTGCAGATTGCAGGCTAGTGAGCACTGCAGCAAGGATGATCAGGGTTAACAACAGCGCCAACAAAAGAAACAGAAAAGTCTCATAGCAATACTGCAGCAACAGAGACGAGCGCTTGGCGCCCAGTATTTTCTGTACGCCGATTTCCTGACTGCGTAGTGACAACTGTGCCACCACCAGATTGGAATAATTCAGGCAGCCAATCAACAAAACCAGTGCCCCCGCCGCGATAAGAATATTCGGCAGGTCGAATCCGCCAGTCACAAAGGCAAGCTGTGTGGGCACCAGGTCTTTAACAGGCAATAACTCAAAAGTCTGTATGGCGACACGTTCTTCCGGCAAGGTGGCTTTTACGAATTCATCCAGTCGCTGGTTGAATTCATCAAGATCGAAGGGCATGTCTTCCGGAATCTCCAGGTAAACGAAGTCAGACTGATTGCCCCAGCGATCACGATCAGGATCTCCGCCATTGGCGGCAATCGAGTCGCGTGTTACCTGATCCGGCATGGCGATGGGAACAAACAGATCAGTATTGAAGAAAGCAATGCCGGCCGAGAGATGGGAAGGGAAATCCGGTTTCCGGGCCACACCTGCGACGACCACGTCATGTTCGTTCTCCACCAGAATGCGTTCGCCTACTACGTCGGTGCGACCAAAAATCAGCATGGCACCTTCTTCGGTCAGCATCGCAGAGTTCGGCGGTAATGGTTCTCCGGTATCGAGTCCGTACACAGTTTCCAATGGAAAGATATCGAAGAAGCGATCCTCAACATATTTGGTATCCAGCGTACTGGATTGCCCTTCGAAGGTTACCGACTGGGGAAAGCCACTGCTGGCTCTCACGATGTTGGGAATTTCAGGAAAAGTTGATCGCAGGTAACGGGCGGCGGGTTCATTAACAATCGGAAAGCGGTCCGGTATTGGTCCGTCGCCGATAGAGCGAATCATCAGGTTGTAAATGCGATCCGAATTCTCAAAGCCCTGATCGAAACTGTCCGAATAATTCGACAGCATCACTGCCGATACGAAACAGGTGAAGCCGACAGTGAGGCTAAGCAGGCTTATGGTGGAATGCAGCTTGAAGCGCACCAGTGCCTTTAATGCCATCTTGGTGTAGTGGGCAAACATGGTCAGTCTCCCGGATCAGGCTGGAATTTCAGACTTGCTGTTGTCTGCGACAACCGAGAGACTGGCACTGTCACTGTTAACCACTTCGCCATCCAGCATATGAATGATGCGGTCGGCGCGTTCACCGTGTTCCGGAGAGTGGGTCACCATCAGGATAGTGACTCCTTTATTCTTGAGACGATCCAGCATGCCCATCACCTCGTCGCCATTTTTGGTATCCAGGTTTCCGGTGGGCTCATCCGCGAGAATCAGTTTGGGGTCACCCACAACAGAGCGCGCAACCGCGACTCTTTGTTGTTGACCGCCAGAGAGTTCCTGCGGCTTGTGACGGGAACGCGCCTCGAGTCCCACCAGCTCCAGCGCTTCCTGCACCCGCGCCATGCGCTCCTTCTTCGCCATTCCTAAATACAACAAAGGCAGGTCCACGTTCTCGGCAACTGTGAGGTCATCAATCAAATTAAAATTCTGGAAAATGAAGCCGATGTTACGCTTGCGTACATCTACCAGCTCGTTTTCGGAGCAATGGCCCACTTCCTCGCCATCGAAGAAATACTCGCCGCTGCTGGGGCTATCGATCATGCCCACCACATTCAACAGGGTTGATTTGCCGCAGCCGGAAGGCCCCATGACAGCGACAAATTCGCCCTTACCAATATGGATATTGATGTTGTTGAGGGCCGTGGTTTCCATGTAAGCCGTGCGGTAAACCTTGCTCAAATTTTTTAGCTTGATCACGTGTCTGATTCCTTAATTGCTGAATTCGATTGCCATGAGGAATGGCCGTTTTATTTTTAGACGACTTAGCGCCAAATTGGTTACCGCCAGTTTCGGTGCAAGGTCATGGCGTACCCAGTAAGAGAAGAAAGCGAACTCCGTGCCAGAATTTTTTTGCTTATATTTCAGCAAGATAGAAAATTCGATCCGGTTCAGATCCAGCACGAATGGTGAAGTGTGAGAGGAATTGGTAGATTTCACCATGCCAGAGAAGTATCTGAAGCACACTGACATGGAGCGATCGCGAGGCTTGTCCCAAAATCCCTCTGTGATGGGCCTGTTTCCAGCCTTTCTCGTGATTTATGCGGCTGCATACCGGCCACCACAATTGCCCAATGTCTGAAGAACTATTCCAGCAGTTTCTGATTATCCTCACTTGCTCTTTGCTGGGCGCGATTGTGTTGCGCAGACTGCGCATGGCCAACATCGTTGCCTATGTGGTTGTCGGTGCGGCTCTCGGCCCCTCGGCATTCGGCCTGGTGGGCGACCCGGAACGCTTCCGCTTTCTTGCCGAGTTCGGCGTCGTGTTCCTGCTCTTCACCCTCGGTCTCGAATTCAATTTTCGTAAGATGCTTACCATGCGCTTCGCCGTGTTTGGCGTTGGTGGTGTACAGGTGCTTGTGTGTACCCTGTTGTTTGCCGTCTCGGCCTACGTCTGGGGTTCATCCTTATCATCGGCGGTGATGATTGCCGGATCGCTCGCCCTGTCTTCCACGGCCATCGTTACCCGGGAGCTGCAAAACAACCAGCAACTGCACCATCAACACGGCCAGCTTTCCGTGGGTGTACTGCTGTTTCAGGACATCGTGGCGGTGATATTCCTGGTGCTGGTGCCGGTGCTGGCTTCCGGCGAATCTTCCGCCTTGCTCAGCAATCTGCTGTCGGCCGGACTCAATACCCTGATTCTTGTCGGCATCCTGCTCGCGGCAGGTAAGTGGGTGCTGCCCGCTATCTATAACGAAGTTGCCAGGAGCCGTTCAGAAGAAATTTTCCTGCTCTCCACGCTGGTGATCGTTCTACTGGCAGCGTGGCTTACCCACAGCTTCCATCTTTCCATGGCGCTGGGCGGCTTCGTTACGGGCATGATGCTGGGAGAAGGTCGCTATCGTTACCAGATACAGAGCGATATCCGGCCCTTCCGGGATATTTTGCTTGGCCTGTTCTTCGTCACCATTGGCATGAATCTCGACCTCAACCTGCTGTTCGAATACTGGCCGCGCATCCTGTTATTCACCACCTGCCTGATTCTATTTAAAGCCTTGGTTGTTGCGCTGTTGGTGCGTGCGCTTGGATTCACCAGTCAGGACGCCGTGGCTGTGGGCCTGAATCTGGCGCAGGCGGGGGAATTTGGATTGGCGCTGATGGCGCTGGCCCTGCTTAATGGCGTGGTGCCGGTTGATCAGGCTTCGTTCATCACGATCATCGCAATTTTCAGTATGCTGGCGAGCCCGTTCCTGATTCGCCGTGCCAATGAATTGTCGAGCGCATTGATGCGCGGCAAAGACAGCGGTCGGTCTATCAAGATCCAACTGCATTTGCAGGATCACGTCATCATTGGCGGTTTTGGACGACTGGGAACCACGCTTGCGGAATTTCTGGAAGCCAATGGCATTTCCTACATCGCCATGGATCACGACATCGAAGTGGTTGAGAAGTACCGCAAGCAGGGCAAGAACATCGTCTACGGCGACAGCAACAACATCGAGGTCCTGTCGCTGTGCAACTTAACCGAGGCGCGTCTCGTCGTGCTCACCTTCAAATCTATGGAGCGGGGCAAGGAAGCCATCGAGGGCATCCGTCAGCGCAATGAAGACGTACCTGTTATCGTGCGCTGCCAGGAACACAAAGGCTGGGATGAACTGGTCTCCCTCGGCGCGAATCATGTGTTTCCTGAACTCCTGGAATCCAGTCTGCTAATTAGCAGGCAGGTGCTGGAATTGCTGGGGATAGACCATCAGGAAATCGAGCGCCAGCTTGCGAACTACCGCGAACCCTTCGATCCCCAGGTCAGCAAACCCAGCCGCGACACCAGCGCAGACACTTAAAGGACACCCATTTAAATTACAAAGATCACTTACAGGACACCCATTTAAATTCCAATAAGAAACATCAGGGAAAACAGTATGTTAGCCAAACATAAACGCGCTGGCTTGCAGGCCAACATCCTCAAGGGCCTTGTTTTTTGCCTGGCTCTGGCCAGTCAAAGCCTGCCCGCCCAGGAGCATTTCAATGCCAAAGGCAACGACGCCAGTGCCGCTACCCGAGCCCTGCAAGAGTCGCTTCGCCAGTCACTGCCCTTCGACGACGAGAGAGACTTCTCGGAAGCCCGCAGGGGGTTTATTGCCGAGCCCGCATCACGCCAGATTCTGGGCGCCAATGGCAATGTCGTCTGGGACCTGAATCGCTATGACTTCCTTTTGGATGGCGAGCAGCTTGATAGCATCCACCCTTCCTTGCAGCGACAAGCCACCCTGAATATGAATTTTGGCCTGTTCGAAGTCGTTCCGGATTTCATGTACCAGGTCCGCGGTTTCGACCTCGCGAATATGACGTTGGTGAAAGGTGACTCTGGCTGGATTCTGTTCGATGTCTTGCTCACCAGTGAAACTGCAGCCGCAGCGTTTGCGTTGGCCACGGAACACCTCGGTGAGTTTCCTGTCCGTGCGGTTGTGTACTCCCATTCCCATGTGGATCATTTTGGTGGCGTGCGCGGTGTTGTTAGCGAAGAACAGGTGAACTCCGGCGCCGTGCAGATCATTGCGCCTTCCGGTTTTATGGAAGAGGCCATTGCTGAGAATGTCTACGCCGGCAACGCCATGTCCCGAAGAGCAGGTCTACAGTACGGGCGGGTAATGCCTTCCAGTCCCTTCGGCCAGGTGGACTCTGCCATCGGCAAAGGTTTATCTGCTGGCACAACAGGGCTCATAGCGCCAACACGCGTGATCGAAGAAGACTATGAAGAACTCACCATCGACGGTGTAACAATGGTCTTTCAAAATACACCTGGCACCGAAGCGCCTGCCGAGATGAATACCTGGTTCCCTGAGCAAAGGGTTTTTTGGGCGGCGGAAAACATCACGGCCACCATACATAACATCTACACCTTGCGCGGTGCATTGGTAAGGGATGCCCTGGCCTGGTCCAAGCAAATCAATGAGTCACTGTATCGGTTCGGGCGTGACGCTGAAGTGCTGGTGTCATCGCACAATTGGCCGCGCTGGGGAAATGCACGCATCCAACAGGTGATGCGAGCCCAGCGTGATGCCTACGCTAATCTCAACAATCAGGTCCTAAACCTGGCGAACCAGGGCGTGACGATTAACGAGATACACAATGAATACAAGGTGCCCGAGAGTCTGCAACAACAGTGGTCGGTGCGGCAGTATCACGGTTCAGAATTCCATAATGCGCGCGCAGTCCTGAATCGCTACCTGGGATACTGGGATGGTAATCCCGCGACCCTGGCGCCCCTGTCTCCTTCGGAGTCGGCTCCGCTTTATGTGGAAATGATGGGCGGCGCCGATGCGATTCTTGCCAGGGCGGAAACGCTCTATGACGCCGGCGACTACCGGCTGGCCATGGAAATTCTGAACAAACTGGTTTATGCGGAACCACAAAACCAGACGGCAAAGGACAATCTGGCCGAGGTATTCGAGCAATTAGGTTATCAGTACGAAAGTGCCAGTATGCGTAATGTCTTCCTTTCGGCCGCCCAGGAATTACGCAATGGCGCACCGCCTATCGCCGCACCGCGGGGAACCAGCCCGAGTCTGGCGCGGGCCATGACGACTACCCAATGGTGGGACGCTGTCGCCACGCGGGTCGATAGTGAACGGGCAGACGGTTTGCACTTCGTGATCAACTTCAATACACCGGATACCGGCCAACAATTCGTCGTCGAACTCAGTGGTGGCACCCTGACGAACATCGAAGGCTACAGTGCCGGTAGTCCCGATGCCACTATCAGCATTAATCGTACTGAATTGGACCGGGTCATCATGGGCCAGGCCACTTTGCCCGGCGTGTTGCAGAGTGGTGCCGGTCAGGTGACGGGCAACCCTGAAGTGCTATTACAACTGGCATCGGTTCTGGTTACATTCAATCCGGGCTTTGAAATACTGCCGGGCACTGCAAGCACTGCGAACCAATAGGAACGCTGCGCGTGTGGTACACGCTGTCGCAATAGTTAAATCAATTGCTGCTATAAAACACAAACAAACCAGGACGGGCTAAAACTTGGTCATGCGATCAACACCCTACATTACACCCGAGTGCTTACCTCCGGAAACCGCCCCACTGGTGGATGTTGGGACACTGCAGGCGTTCATCGCGGAGCACCCCAAGCTCTTCGTGATCACTGGCGCCGGTATAAGCCGGGCGTCCGGCATCCCTACCTATCGCGATGAAATTGGTACCTGGAAAACCAACTCGCCCATCCAGCACGGCGAATTTCTCAAGGATGTTGCCGTTCGCCAGCGCTATTGGGCGCGCAGTTTCGGTGGCTGGCCCAATGTCGGCACTGCCCGGCCGAACAAGGCCCACAGGCAATTGGTAACACTGGAGCAAAGAGGCTATGTCACCTCGCTGCTCACCCAAAATATCGACCGACTGCATCAAAAGGCAGGGCAAAAGCGTGTGATAGACCTTCATGGCCGACTCGACGAAGTGGTCTGTATGGATTGTGGTGCCATTACACCCCGGGAACAGATTCAACACTGGCTTGAGCAGCACAATCCTCACCTGGAAAACCTCAAAGTAGAGATGGCTCCCGATGGCGACGCTGAAGTGCGCGAGGAGCTGATAGGCCGGGTAAAGGTTCCGGATTGTGAGCGTTGCAGCGGCCTGCTAAAACCCAACGTCGTGTTTTACGGTGGTTCCGTCGACCGGGAGAAAGTGAATTACCTGATCGACAAATTGCAGCATGCCGACGCCATGCTGGTGATTGGCAGCTCACTGATGGTGTATTCCAGTTTCCGGTTTTGCAAATATGCAGTGGAGCGCAATATCCCCATCGCCTGCATCAATCAGGGCATGACCCGCGCCGATGGTTTGCTGGCGATGAAAGTGTCCGCCGACTGTGGTGAGGTGCTCACGGAGCTGTCTGCTGCGTTGCCGGAGTTAAATCACGGTCAATAGCCGCAACCAAGCCTGCCATTTCTAACAACTACCTCTATTCTTCGCATCAGCTAGCTCGCCGATAATCATTACCTTTGAAGTAATTGTATTACCGCACCAGTCGCGCACAATACAAGCTGTAACGACAAGCCCCGGTAGTGCGCAGGGTTTCTCTCATGCGGCCAATGGAAATAGCATTTCGAGCGAGAACCAGATCATGGAGTGAGCGTAACAACACAGTGAATGAATTTGGGGAGAGACTAGTGAAGAGACTAGTGAAGAGAACAATGAAGACAAGAAATAGAACCAGAGAGGCCACCACATGAAAAACGTCTACCTGGCCCTGGCAATCGCCGGGGCAATCCTGCCCTATGTGTTTTTCCTGCAGTTCTTCGCCGCGGAAGGTCTGGATATAGTCGGGTTTATCGCCGCGTTGTTCGCGAACGGCGCAGCCGGGGGATTCACCGCCGATTTGCTGATCAGCTCCTTCGTGTTCTGGCTATTCATGTTCGGCAACGTGGGCAAGGCGGGGCCAAAACCCTGGCCATTCATCGTGCTGAACCTGACTATAGGGTTGTCCTGTGCCTTGCCTGCCTATCTATGGGCAAGCAGCAAAGACTGACAAAGGGAATGAGAAAACTATTGCAGCCTAAGGCCGAGCAGGGCTACTCAGTAACGGCCTAGGCAAACTCTTCCGGAAAGATCTTGCGCCACTTGATCGACATGCGTGCCATGCCGATGATGGAATCGGTGAATGCACGCAGCGGCAGCGGCATGTTGGCGCGGTAGACGTCGAGTAGCAGGGCGATGCGCCAGCGATCGGTGTCGTTGCTGACACTGTGCGGATAGGTATCGTCCCAGAGCAGCGCGTCGCCGTTCCCGAGACGATAGGATTGATTGTCGATAGTAAGCGTTACTCCCGGTTGGCCCTGCGCGTCCGTGGGTACTTCCAGTCCCATATAGAAACGGGTAATGCCACGAAAAGGTCCGGTATGGGTAGGAACCTGTTTGCCCGGTGCCAGAAACGACAGCGATGCCGACTTGATCGAATCATTGGCCTGCACCAAATCACGCAGGGTAGGGCAACGATTCATGTTCTCCTGTATATCCAGCCCATAAGCGCGCAGCACGAACATACGCCACTCCTTCTCACCATGAGCCGACAGCTTGTATTGCTCAGGCATCAAGTCATGGAAGCGAGGCACCGTCTCCAGTGTGTCCACCAGTGCCATTGCTTCCTCGCGTAATTTTTCCCAGTTGCGTTCAAATTCCTGGGCTCCGGGGAAATACAATTCCGGGTCCAACACGGAAGGGGTCTTGACGAAGGTGTTGTAGACCCCGGTCATACTGGCTCTGGCGATACTGTAAGCGACTGACATAGTAGTGGTTGTTGATGCGTCTGGTTTTGGGCTAGAGGGTGTATTTTAAACTATTGCCATGAATGTCACATTAACAGACGTAGCAGGCATCGCACGTGCGCTTAATCACAATGAAAGCCGGAATTTGTGGCAACTGGACGGTTTCGCCTGAATAAAGCTGGCAGCGCGGAGGACTACTGGTCCAGCGCCTTCCAATGGGTGCTGCGATAGCGGAGAGGGTCGGCAAGTATGTGGCTCCGCGCCTCGCTCACTTCATCCACATTGTACTGTTGGAAATCGTCCGGCAGGGTGTCGCTGTTCCACTGCTCCAATACCCAATTGATAACAGCGGTGAGTTCGGCGTCATTGATGGGGGCCTGGGCGGCGCCCGGAATCTGCACCAGGTAGCTACGCATTTCGGGGACCGATAACATTCTCCCGAGCTCACGATGCAGAGTAGGGACATTGGGGTGGTTACCTTCGCCGCTGACGAGATGGCAGCCGCTGCAGTAAAGCAGGTAGTGTGTGCGCGGGCTTGCCGCCTGCACAGGCAGGCTAATCAGGATTGCCAGAAACAGCGGCGTAAATCTATTCATTACTCGTCGGCGGTACCCAGTACCAGCGAGACGGTGCAGTGATAGCTGGTGTCCTCGGTGCCAAAACACCAGAGCACGGTGTTGCTGTTGCTGTTGAAGTAGACCGGCTTGTCACCTTCAGTATTGTGGCAGCCACAGCGGGAACACACGGCCTTACCGCAGCAG
Organism: uncultured Pseudohongiella sp.; assembly: GCA_965227635.1. GTDB lineage: Bacteria > Pseudomonadota > Gammaproteobacteria > Pseudomonadales > Pseudohongiellaceae > UBA9145. The sequence continues at coordinate 1,596,128 of OZ245763.1, forward strand.
TCGTTATAGGACATCAGGTAGTTGCGACCATCCACCGGATTGCGGCAGGTGCCAACCCAGGTGATAGGCGACGCCTGGGAGCCCGGAGGGCAGGACGTGTAAGAACCGCCACAACAACTACACAGTGTGCCGCTCATGGCGCAATAGCGCCAGTAGTCACAACTTTGCGGATCGCCAACTTCCTGAATTGAATCCTGGGCGAAAGACCGGGATACCGGCAGCAGCGGAAACGATGCCGCGCCAGCGATAAACATGCCTAGCCGCGACAGGAAACTGCGACGGGACAACCGGCGTGCCAGAGCGAGGCTCGTATTGCGTGCCTTCTCATCGATCCAGTAATAGGTTTGATCTACCAGTCTGTCGATATTCATGAGGTTTGTTCCATCGCATTGTCAGCTTGCAGTGAACCCACGTATTCCTGCACGGTGTTAACGCCACTGTCCATGGCTTCGATCAGACTCTCCATGTGCTCCCGGGTATTAACCAGTCCCTTACTCTTCAGTGTGCCATCGGCTCCAATCAGCAAGGCAAAGGGAAGTTTGCTTACCTGATAGGTCATGCCTAGTGCCTGGGAAATCAGGTAGGGGTAATTCTCGATTTGCAGTGACTTTACATAGTGCCGGTGCTGTTGCAGATCTGCCTCGGTTTCCGCGCCATCACTGGCGAAAACCAGCCGCATGCGCTTGCTTTCCGACTTGATCAGGGACTGGGCAGTAGGTACCAGCGATTTGCACACCGGGCAGGTGGGAGAAATAAACAACACAAAACTCGCCAGCCCGTCTGCCGCCGCACCGCCTATGACCTCACGGGAACCATCAAGCGCCGTGATCTCCATGGCTTCGCTGAGTTCACCCACCTTGGGGCCGTTATTGGGTTGCAACGCACCAGCAGGGGCAACGCGTTCGTAAAGAATGCCAACCTGACGGGTCAGTGCAAACACCAGCAATGCCAGTACCACCACGACGATCCAGAGAATGACATTGGAAATGATCAGCGCTTCAACCACGGTGAGCGCCCCCTTGCCAATGACCACGCACAATTTGTCGATTGGCCAGTAATTGGTTCAGGGCTGCATAAGACAGGGCGATGGCACAACAGGCCAATGCCAACAGCCCGTAGTCGAGCAGTCCCAACACACGCCCGTTGACTGGCAACAGGGCAAGCAGCGATAGCAATGCCAGTGTCAGGTTTCGGGCAACCAGTCCGCTGGATAGCTGTTGTCCTGCTTTGTCCTTGCCACTGCCGAAACTGCAGCCGCAATCGATGTCTGTATTTCCCCCGGCGATGTTCAAGGCCATGGCCGCCGCATACAGCAGCAGCAAACCAGCCGTCCCGATAGCGACAATCATGGTGTTCACTCCACTCAGCCAGGCGAGCCCCAGGGTCAGTTCGATCAGCGGAACTATCCTCGAGACTGGGATTAGCAGTGATTGAGGCACGATTTTATAGGATGCCAGGATGCCGCGAAAATGCAGCGGCCTGGACATCTTGTGCAGGGACGCAAGCAGCAACAGCAGCCCGAATAACAGGCCGAGAAGAAGCTGCAAGGCGCTATCGATAATCACTGGTTAAAAGTCCTCGAAATGTGATGCACCTGGCGCGTCTATGGTGCGCTCGAAGGCAAAGCTGATTGCATCGTAAACATGCATGCCGCCGTCCTCGTCAGACACCAGTAACTTGGGTTCCGCCTCCTGCGTCACCATCAGGCTGTCTGCGGGCACATCCAGTTCCAGTCGGTGTACTCGATTACGCGTGGCCAGGTCGAAAACCCAGATCTCATCGCCAGGCACATGATGCGTATCTACTTCACCCTCGTGCATGGCCACGTACAACAAGCCATAGTCTTTGTGGGCGCTTATAAACTCGTTACCACCGGGCCGCCAGTCTGATTCATCTTCGGCGCTGAGGCGCCAGCCGTCTTCGATGATGATCTCATCGTCGTCCGTACGTACTTCGAAGATCACGCCGGAATGCGTGATAAGAATCCAGCCATCGTCACTCGGTGTCGCGCGATCGAAAATGGCATCGTCTATAACATTGAAAAACACATCGGAACGTACCCGGTTCTCTTCGAAACCGCTGAGGTCGAGCTGGATGAGTTGCAAGGTCCCGTCTCCGCATACCTGCAGGAAGTCACTCTGGGCAACCGGCATAATCACGGCGCAACCCGGTGTGGAAATCTCGTAGATAAATACCCGGTCTTCGACGTCGACGATGGACACGGAATGCCCCGGGTTCATGTTGAGCACGGCCACATGACGCCCATCATTCATCAGGCCGAGATGTCGACGCACCTGTAAGCGCGCCATGTGGTTAGGGATGATGATCTCGGCGATTGGGCTGAGATTCTCGAAATCGTAAATAGCCAGCAGGTCGGTACGCTCCCCCCGGACCCCGCGGCTCAGGTAGGACTCTGCGGCGTAGAATTCTTCCCGTGGGTAGTACGGCGTCACGGCCGGCGAGTAGCGGGAGAGTGATAACAGGCCCTGCATCTCACCGTTCTCGGCGTCGAAAATGTAGGCCCCATTGCCTGTTTTGGAGATAAACCAGTTACTGCCCAGCTCTGACATGGTTTCAACCGAAATCTCTTCGGGAGAGATCTGGCCCAGTGCGAGCGGGGCGGCAAAGACGAGGATCAGTGACAACAGCGAGCGCATTGTGTTTCTCCCATGCTGGATGTAGGCCCACCGGGTGAGCTGGCTTCAGCATATCAAGCCGAGCCTAGAGCATGCCAGAAACTGATCTATCAGTGTAGAGAAATCAGTTGCCGGAGCGTTTTGAAACGCGCAAGCGGGGGCTACCGGATACGGCGCACACCAATGGTGCGATCTTCGTCCACAATTTCCATTTCCCAGGCACCCAGGAAGTTCTGGTACAGGCGTACTTCCGGGCTCTGCAGGCTAACCTTCCAGCGGCTGCCCCGGCGTTGCTCCCAAACCTGGCCGTTTTCCAGGGTAAAGCGGGTGCGGCCTTCCCAGCCACTGAATTCGCCGGCAATGCGAGAGTTGATTTCCTGGCTTTCCCGCGGTGGAGGATAGACATCCTCTGGTTCTGTGCGGATTACCCGGTTTTCCGTATCTGTGCTAGCTGGCGCTTCAGCTACGGCTTCTTCGATAGCCGCATTGATCTCGCCGTCGCGAAAGCGTTGCAACCATTCATTCAGCGCACGCTTCTCGGCATTGGATAGATCGTTAACTCCCGTTGCCCGGAGTTCGTCTGCCGTCATTAGTTCCTCGATATCGGGGATATCCTGTGCATGCAGTGCACTGCCCAGAAACAAAGGAGATAACAGAGAACAGGTGAGAAGAACGTTTTTGGTCATGGCGCACGGGCCGAGGCTGGTCGGCTTACTATTGATGGAAGAGATTATTTTGGTTGGGAAATTATGGCACGAAATGCGGCGCTGCGGTATTGCCGCCGTGGGGAGCCTACTGGGGCTGTTCAACCGGGACGAGGCGGGGATTGGGATCCAGCCGGGAAACCAGGATGTCAGCGTAACCATAGATCTCGGGCTGCGGGACGCGCACGATAATGTCATCGGCGGTTTCGCGAACTACCAGCGGTTGCGCAGAATTCGGGCAACTGGCTCCTGGCGCGGGTCGCTCCCCGGCGGCCAGGGTCTGTCCAATGTCCTGAAGCACGGCGAGGCACGCTGCCATCATACTGACCCGTTGGATCTGAACCCGGGCTTCGTCTGAAAGCTGGGTGTTGGGATTGGACGCCGACGTGACTGGACCACCGAAAAATAGCAGGCGAACGACCACTATTACAGCGCAGATACCGATCACGCCAAGCTGAAGCTTGACGCCATTGTCATCGCGGCGCTTGGCCTTCTCCAGCAAGTCCTCATCGTATTCGGTAATGACTTCGGTAGGCTTGGGGCGGTCCAGGCTTGCGGACTTGGCAGTAACGGCTTTCTGGGTTTCGTGGATTTCAAAGCAGGCTTCACAGAAGACACCATCAGCGGTGAAGCTGGCACACATGCCACACAATGGCACTTCGCAGCGAACGCAGCTATCTACCGCAGGGGCACTGGGGTGGTTCTTGCACTTCATGCTTATATCAATCCAGTACTATTTTGGTCTTACGCGTTGCTTCGAGTCAGTTTTCAACTGGCTAATTACCGAGCAGGTTTCCAATCTGAGCTGACATACTATCAGCATGGGACACCGGCTATGAAAAGCGCAAGCAGAATAGAAGCAGTTATCGTTCAAGTCTAGCTGCGAATGAGTATATATGCCCTAATCCACAACAGATTGTTGCAAACGGTAATCTGCCTCGGGGTAATCCCGGTGCAAACGTTTTATGGGTGTCTTGAGACTGGGTTCCGCGGACAGGGGTGCTGGGTTCTTCCCGCGCTATTGATTACACTGGCGACCCACACCCGGACGGAAATCAATTGCAATGAACGCCATTCAGCCAAACCCTAACGCCATTCAGGATGTGATCATCGTTGGTGCCGGGATATCAGGCATCAGTGCCGCCTGCCATTTGCACCGGGACTGTCCGGAACAGAACTACACAATTCTTGAAGCCCGGCAATCTCTTGGTGGTACCTGGGACCTGTTTCGCTATCCGGGTATTCGGTCCGACAGTGACATGCACACCTTCGGGTTTAGCTTTAAACCCTGGACCAATGCCAAGGCCATCTCCGATGGGCCATCCATACTGCGCTATTTGCAAGAGGCCGTGGCGGAGTATGACGTTGAGAAGCACATTCGCTTCGGTGTTCGCGTGACTTCCGCCGCGTGGGACAGCGAGTCATCAACCTGGACGGTGACCACGCTCAGCGACAGGGGCGAAGTGGATCAAGTCACCGGCCGCCTGCTCTACATGTGCAGCGGCTATTACAACTACGAGAAGGGCTATACGCCGGACTTCGCTGGCCTGGATACCTTTAAGGGCAAGGTGATTCACCCCCAGCACTGGCCCCGCGATCTCGACTACCAGAACAAGCGCGTGGCCGTCATCGGTAGTGGTGCCACGGCGGTTACACTTGTCCCGTCCATGGCGGATACGGCTGCCCACGTGACCATGATCCAGCGATCGCCAACCTATATTGTTTCTTTTCCCGCCAGGGACAGGTTGGCAAATCTATTGCGCAAGCTGTTACCCGATACCTGGGCCTATGCCATCACACGCTGGCGCAATATTCGCTTTCAGAATTACGTGTATAAAAGAGCGATGAAGAGCCCGCAGAAGATGCGGGACTATCTGATGAAGGGTCTGCGCAAGGCGCAGATCAGCGATGAAGATATCGAAAAGCATTTTTCCCCCAGCTATGACCCGTGGACCCAACGCCTGTGCCTGGTACCGGACGCTGACCTGTTCAATGCCCTGAACTCCGGCAAAGCCAGTGTGGTGACGGGGCAAATCAAATCGATAACCGAAGACGCTGTGCAAATGGAAGATGGCAGCACCGTCGCCTGCGATATCCTGGTCACGGCCACCGGACTAAACGTTCAGGTGATGGGAGGCGTGGAATTTTTCCTCGACGGTGAGAGCGTCGATTTCTCAAACCATTTTATGTATCAGGGCATGATGTTTTCCGGCATTCCTAATCTGGTAATGACCTTCGGTTACATCAATGCATCCTGGACACTGCGAGCCGATCTCAATTCCCGTTTCGTTTGTGGCTTGCTGAAGGAGATGGATAGTCGCGGTGCCGCCCAAGCGGTTCCCCTGCTACGTGACTCAGAGAAAGACATGCCGGCTTATGACTGGCTGACCAATTTCAATCCCGGTTATTTTCAGCGGGCGATGCACAAGATGCCGCGCCAGGGCGACCATGCGCCATGGCACAACACCCAGGACTATCTGCTCGACCGAAAACTGCTGCGCAATGGGCCGCAAGACGATGGGGTGTTAACTTATCGGGGCAGCAGGAAAGCAGGAAGCGGTGAGCCCGGGCACGACACAGAAGCCACCCGGACCACCCACGCAGCGCAGCCTTCCACAGAGAGTGCAACATAGTTAGTCAGGGACTCCCTAACTACAGCAGCCGCCACTACGGCTGTCCGCTCCGGAATCTGGACAACATGCGCTTTCTGAAACTGCATCCTCTGCAGGCTGCGTGTCTTCGCCAAACACAGGGATCTCTCCCAGCGTGTGGAAGTTTTCCCAGGGGATATCGGCCGGGTCTCTGGTCCAGTACTTGTTGGATTTCGCATAGCAGCAGTTCGCTTCAGACTCGGCATAGCCCGAAAACTCGGCCTGCTTCAGGCGCTCAGTAATCTCCGCCAACGACGCGTCGTCATCGACTTGAAACCCCAGGTGGTTCAGCCCTGTGCTGCGGCCGCGGGTGGAGATAGCGAAGTGGATGGCGGGGTCGTCCAGCAGCCATTTGGCATAGTCCGTTTTTTCCACATCGGCCTTCTGGTTAAACAGGATGTTGTAAAAGCTCACCGCCTTTTCGATTTCAGGAACGGTGATGTGTAAATGTAAGCGTTTCATTAGCAAGCTCCTTGCTGGCAACTGCCGGGCTCGAAATCTCCCTGGCAACAGTCCTCTACAAGAAAGGACAAGACAGCGTTGATGCGTTCAAAATTAGGTGAATAAAACAGTGAGCGTCCATCCCGACGCACCAGGATCAAACCTGCCTGTTTCAGATTTTTCAGATGGAAAGAAAGTGTGGCATTGGGCAGTGCAAAGCGTTCCGCCAGGCTGCCTACTGCCACGCCGTTCGGGCCTTGCTTCACTAGATGGCGGAAAATCTCCAGCCTGGTCTCATGAGCCAGCGCTGCCAGGGTATCTGAGGCTTCGTATATTTCCATATTTCCAATATATTGGAAATATAAGCGGTCGGCAAGGTATTTTTGATGTCCATTCGGAGTGGCATGGCAGGGAAACGGCGGCACAATGACCGTGACGACCTGTTTTGGAAGCCCGCATCGCAGTGGGCACGGTAGTAATGACCCACTACTCACGCTTGTCCACTCCCTGAAATGCGATCGCACTGGCTTGTGCGTGGCGTCACACAATCAAGTGAATGGATCATGGCTGAAAGAAGTCGGCGGGTATAATGCACTTATTGTAGAGGCTAACAGCTATAGCTTAGGTTTGCCGGTGCGTTTCGCGCCGCTCCTGCAAGCCCTCGGAGAGCCGCATCACCATGCCGATTACTTTGAAAGAATTCTTCCCTCGGGTTTTGCAAGTCATATTGGCTTCTGCCTTGTTTTGCAGTGGTTTATCGACTCTGGCCAGAGAGGCGGGGAGTATTATTCTTTATCTCGAAGCCGCTGTTCCCCATAGCTTTGCCGATGTGTATCTCGATACAGATTCACTGACCGGCAGTTTCGATATGGCGGTGGACCCCTCCAATGAAGGCAAAGACGCTTTTCTGTATATGGCGGCACTGGTCGATGACCGCTGGTACCTGCGTGATTCTGATGGCTGGATACCCTGGGATGGCAATCCTGCTGAACTGCAACCTTTCGCTGAAACGGTGCTGGAAAGTGAAATCAGCTTCTCCATGTTCACCGATGAGAAACTGGCTGCTGGATACTACCGGGTATGGGGTGCCTACCGCCCGGTCAACGAAGCGCTTGAGATTTCGGTCACTCCCGCGACCTTCACCGTCAATGCTGCAAACAGCGATAGCCTGCATGCCTTCAGTTCCGATGCGGCGATGGAAGCCTATCTGAAGCAGGGGATGACTATTGGCTCGAGTGACAGCAGTCTGCTCACCCGCTTCGAAACGTTTGCAGTCACTGATAGCGTGGCGAGTGCTGACTCCAGCACCACGCGAGTCTCCACAACCAATATTCAGGAGACCGGTGTGGATGAGGCAGATACCATCAAAACCGATGGCGAATACCTCTATGCCCTGCGAACCTGTGGCAATGATGCCTGCATAGCCACTTTTGAACTGGATTCTGCCGCGCCATCGGCGTCGGAGATCGGACTCTATCAGCCGGAAAACGATGAGAATTTCACTTCGGCAAATTCACTCTACCTGATTGAAGACTCTCCTTCGGGTAACGACATGCTGGTCACGCTTTCGGGACAGAGTCGTTACATCGCCTGGCTGGATTATTGGGGCTGGCAGAACAATGAGTTGGAAATTGAATTTCTGGACGCGGCTAATCCCGCGAGCCTGAAGCTGTCTGAAAAGCTGACCATTGATGGCAGCCTCATTTCCAGTCGCCGCATCGGCGACCAGCTTTACGTGGTGACACGCTATACCCCGGGTCTGCCAGGATTCGTGCCCTATGCCTATGATCAAGCCACCAGAGTAGCCAATGAGGAGATATTGGGCTCAGCCACACTGACTACTTTGCTGCCGCAGGTGGAGAGCCCCGGCGCTGACCCCCGGGATCTGATCGAAAGTCAGGACTGCTACATAGCAACCAATTCGGTTGATGAAAATCGCAACCCCAGCATCATTACTGTAACGACTATTCCACTTTCCGACCCAGGGAGTTTTTCAAGCACATGCTTTCTCGGTGGCACTGAAACCGTCTACATGACCACTGATGCCCTCTACCTGGCGACAACACAATACGAGTATCAACTGTTGGCGGCAGACAGGCTGTTCTATGATCCCGAGCACAGTACCTCCATACACAAATTCGATCTCACTGGCGGTGGTGTTAGCTACAGCGGTTCCGGATCAGTACGAGGCCACCTCGGTTGGAGTGAAGACAAGCGGTCGTTTCGAATGGGTACAGGTGGCGCCAGTGGCGAGTACCTGAACGTTGCCAGCTCGATTGGCTCGACCTGGGGTGATTCATCCAGTACGCGCCTGACTGTATTAAAAGACACGGGCAACAGCTTGCAGACTGTGAACTTCATCGATGGCATTGGCAAACCCGGTGAACAACTCTATGCCGCGCGCTTCATGGGTGAACGGGCATACCTCGTCACGTTCAGGGTGATCGACCCACTCTACGTGATTGACCTGTCAGACCAGGACAATCCGCGAATCGCCGGTGAGCTGGAAATAGAAGGGTATTCCGACTATCTGCACCCTGTTGGAGAAAACCTGCTCCTGGGTTTTGGAAAAGATGCGGTACCCGACGACGGATCGTCCGATTTTGGTTTCACCCGCGGCGCCTGGTATCAAGGCGTGAAGGTATCCCTGTTCAATGTGGCAGATCCCGCCAATCCGCTGGAAGTGAATTCACTGGTCTACGGCGAGCGCGGTTCCGAGTCAGAAGTGCTATACGATCACCATGGCATCAGCTTTCTACCGGCAACGGCCACCGAACCCTTTCGGTTTGCGATCCCAATTCAACTGAATGACACGCCGTATGATGTCGAATCGTTCGACCCGGAGTCGCCCAGTGCTTTCTATGCGTTTACCAGCAAGGGCCTGTACAGTTTCGAAGTAACGGAATCAGGTGTCGTGGAAACCGGCTTTCTTGAAGGCGCTTCCTCAAGCCAGTTTCCGACATTCGCACCAGTAAGCGACTTTGCTGATCGCTCGGTACTCACGGATAGTGCGGTGTTCTACGTAAACGAGGGTCGCGTGTTGTCGGCGCCTGGCCCGTAACACACCAGACCATGCCCGGTAAAAGCCTTACCGGGCAGTGGCCTCAATGTGAAGCAAGATTAGGAAGAATAATCTAGAAAGTACCCGTCACCGTGAAAGAAGGCTGCACGCCGCCATGGGTGCAGCGGTATTCCAGTTCTTCCAGAATGCCATCGGACATGCGGCCTACGAAACGCCAGCGTTCACGACACTGCGAGCCGTCGCTGGTCTGGCGTACATCGAGGCGATACGTGATGCCCCGACGATCACGAATCTCTGCAAACACGCCGTGGAAAGGTTCACCCACGGTCCATTCGAAGTCCTGCAGGTCGTACATGAACATGCCGCCGTCGATGCGATCGAAGTACTGGATGCCCCAGTTAAATCGCCACTGGGGAATGTCGTGACGTGTAGTCAGGGTAAAGCGGCCACGCTGATAGAAGCGGAAGCGACGCTCAATGCCGAGGAAAGGGTCCATCACCTCGGAGTCCTGCACGTTTAGCGTGGAATTCACCAGCAGATTGGGCAGGCCGATCATGCCCATTCGGATACTGGCATTGAGGTTGGCGCCGTATTCCACGCCATCACCAATATTGCCGTTAGCCGAAGCCAGGCTGGTTTCAGAAGGCGATACATCCAGCCAGTCGATCACGTCTTCGTGATCGGCATAGAAGAACTCGGCACTCAATACACCCACATCATTTGGTAAGCGATACTCACTGTTGAGTGAGTAGCGCCACTGGGTCTGCTGGCGCAGGTTCGCGTTTCCAGCGAGTGTATTGGAGTCGTTGTCCTGATCGTCGTTGGCGGCGACGAAGTCCGCGAAGCTGAGCTGGTTAACAATGCGCTCGATGGTGCCGCGAACCTGGAAGGTCGGTGTAATGTCGTAGCGCAGGTCGAACTTGGGTTTGATGAAATCGAAGTCACGTTGATTGCTGACGTCACCACTCTGGGTAATTTCTGAGGTTTCATACAGAAGTGAAGACTCCAGGGTCAGCTTGGAGTTAATGCTCCAGTTGTGGATGGCGAAAGGCTCATAGCGAATCTCTTCCACTGTGGAATTGGCATTGGAAACCGTCACGTTGGGAAGTCCGCCCACAGCGGGATTCGGGGCGCCGCTGCCGCTCAGGGAGCCAAGTTGCAGTTTCGAGTCCAGGGTGGTCTGTGCACGCTCCATCCCCAATTCCAGACTTTGGGAATCAAACAGATCGAAGGTGTAAGACCCGCGAACAATCCGCTCCTCAGTAATCGCCTTCGTATCCAGAAACAGATTCAGCTCTTCGCTGTTGTCAGCGAAACGCTGGAATCGCTGCCGCTGGCTGGCGTTGTCATCGCGGTTAGCAATACCCAGCAACTTGAAGCGGGCCCCATTGCCAAAGGTATATTCGTAGTCGCCGCCGAATTCCCAGTTATCGCGCTCATTGGGAAGTGATTCCCGTTCCACTAGCAGGCCTACAGGATCGGTACGCAGATCAGTGGTCACCCGGTCAACATCGGTCGGCGCATCTCGCTGGGCGAACAATCCATTGACCTGCAAGCGGCTGTTGTCGGTGAACGCATAGCCGAGATTGAAACTCAATTCGTTGTTCTGGCCATCGCGGGTGCGTTCCTCAATAACCGTGTCATTGGGAGAAAAATCGCCAAGAATGCTGCTCTCGTTGTTGAGGTCGTTGGAGTAGCGAGGCTGGCTACGCAGCGTCAGTAGATAGTCGAAACTGCCGCTCTGGCCATTCAATGCCAGGGTTCCGCCCGGGTTAATGGTGTCGTCCTGCGCGTAATTCACCGCCGCTTCATAGGAAATGTTGCTGGAGGCCAATTCCTCGAACAACAGCACATTGATGACCTGGCTGCTGCCGCGTACATCCAGATCGCCCGATGTCCCACGAATAATCTGGATTTCCTGTACCTGAGAAGCCGGGATGCGACCTAGCAGACTGCTCGCCGACTGATTTTTACCGGCAGTACGCTTGCCGTTGATCATGATCTCCGTGCCACTGCTACCGGCACCCAATCCACGACCACCACTGGAAGGATTGCCGCCGAATCCGCCGGGGCCTCTACCACCGCCACCGGGTCCGCTCGCATCCTGTCCCGGAATTCGGGCCAGCATGTCCTGGGCTGTGATGGGTTGCCACTCCGTGAAGTAATCCGCCGGATAAATCACGGTAGAGCCATCACCTGCAGTATCCTGGGCAAACGCTGTAATCGGCATGACACACAGCAGTGTCAGTATGACGCGCTGTGCGCAGGAGAGGCGTGTTCCGAGCCGCGAAGCGCTCGAAAGTAAATTTATCAGGTTCATGAATAAATCCAGATTCGGGAATGTCTAAAGGGCTAGTTGCGCGAGGGGCATTTTACTCGCAACACCCCGGAATTCCTCGCCGTTGTTACAAACTGACAAAAAATAAAAATACCGATTCTGGCCGGATTTTTCGGCCAAATGACTCCCTGCTGAGACGATCCTGTGCAAGAATTCTGCTGAACTATGCAGTGGCTTTAGTTGTGAAGCCGAACAAGGTCCCCGGACATTATCTGGACGCGTCCGGACTTAACAAGCATAGGAGGTATCCGCACACTCAAAGGCACTTTTTCGGTGCAGGTTTTGGGTTGGCAAAAGTCTGGCTAATCGCAAGTAAAAGACCAGGCGCCGGAAATAGCGGATGCTTTTAAGCTGGTTGCTGCAACCAGCAAGAGTAGGGGGAAGGAGTACGAAGCAAGCCAGGGGTGCCAATCATGATTGAAGAAAAACTAAAAGAACAACAACGACAAGAAATACAAAAATTACAAAAAGAACAGGCAATCACGCCAGAATCAAGCCATATCGCTACCGGTACCACAGCCATCAGAGTGCGCATTGCCGGTGACCAGGATCTCGGCGCAATACGGGAGTTGTACACCGAATGGGGCAAGGCATTCGGCAGCTCACGCAATGACCAGTATTTTATTGCCGAAATCGAGGATGAGGTGGTCGGCGCTATCAACCTTGCCTACGAAGATCCCGTGTTGGTTGTCCGTAGCCTCTATGTCAAAGAAACACACCGGCATCGTGGTATTGCCCAGGCACTGCTCGCAGAAGTTCAAGCCGAGTTGGGAATTGGTGAGGCTTACAGTGTCTGCTTTCAGGAGCAGGAACAATTTGGCAGCCTCCTCGGAATGCAAAAGATCGGCGGGCTTACCGCCCCGGATTTCCTCCGGCAAAGATTGGCAGGCCTGCAGGAAAACTACCCCAATGTCATCCTCATGAAGCGCTCGCTGGGAATCGAAGTGCGCCCGATTAACGTCGACGATCTGCGGCAAGTGATGGGGCTGATAGCCGAGTTTCAATTGGCGGAAGTACGCAAACTCAGCGAGAACGATATTCGTAGCATCTATAGCAAAATAATCAGCGCCGGTGGTGAGGTTTTTGGCGCGTTTCGCGGTACGCGATTGCTGGGTACCTGCACGCTTAACGTTTGTGCCAACCTGAGTTGGTCTGGGCGACCTTATGGTCTGGTGGAGAACATCATCGTTACCGAAGAAGAGCGCAATCACGGTATCGGCCGCTATCTATTGCTGATGGCAAGCAGAACGGCAGTTAGCAAGGATTGCTACAAGCTGGCACTGGTGACTCAACAACGCACCGAATCGACATCAAACTTCTACAAATCCGCGGGCTTTTCCGACGACAAAGTGGGATACCATATTCGCTTCGATGCGCCGCTTGGTGTCTAAAACACTGATATTCCCGCGGTAAGACGCTCCTGCCAGCTGATATGTGGCCTAAGCCTAGAGTTCGAGCGTGGAGAGTGTTACGCGGCTTTTGACCGGGCGGCCATCAACAATCCGTGGCCGGTAGGAGGATTGCTGCAGCATCATGGCAATGGCAGCCATGTTTTCCCTGGACAGCGCCTCGCTCGCTCCTTCGATATTGATGTTCTCGATATCGCCCATTTCGTTCACGTCGAACGCAATCGTGCCAAGTGCCACATTTACAGGTAGCAGGCTGTCGAAAGGTAATTCGCCCACGATGCCGCTGAGGGCTTTCGATGGTCGATCCATTAATTCATTGCGCAAGGGAGTGAGGTCGGGGCTACCGCTAAGCAGCTCATAGGCCCGCTTGTATTGTAAGCGGGCGCGAGAGTAATCCTGGGCCAATAAATTGGCATCGGCGTAGTTGAGGATGGCGATCGCCAGTTCTCGAGTACTGGCATTCGGGTCGGCTTCAACCGCGTCTATGGCTTCCAGAAAGCTTTGGCGCATATTGCCCAGATGGCGGCGCACCGTGTTGTTCTTTTCTCGCTGCTGGGAGGCAAATATCTCCGGATCGCTGATGGGGTTTACGTTGCAGGCGCCGCTCGACGGCGAGGCTCCCTGGTCTACCGATAACACCACCGGTATACAGTTCTGAAAGGAATTGTGCATAGGCGTTGCCCGGAATTCTTCAATCGGCATACCTGCGACATGGTTCGCCGAATAGAAATGCGCCAGCCCCCGTGCGGAAAGATACCCGGCCAGTTTGCGGTTATAGCCCGCTTCCTCTGGAGAAAGTTGCTCTGCCAGGCGACGATAGATGGTGGCCGCTTCCTGTATCGAACGATTACCCCCGGGCCGGTAAAGGCCTGTTTGATAGGCGCGAATCTTCCAACTGGCCAGCGCGTTGGCGGCGCGTTGATAGCGCGGGTCGTCAGGGCCGTACAGCCTCAGCGCGATATCGCTGGCGAGATGGAAATTCATGTCCAGCTCTTCCCAGATTTCCGCCTCGAACAGCAGGCCATTAAAGTCGCCAATTACCTGTAATTGACTCTCCGATGCCAGACCTTCACTGATGCGCAAGGATTGCAGCGCCTCTCGGTAGGCAGCGATGGAATCGTCTACTTCTCCCAGTTCATGGTAGAGCGCACCGAGTGTGAGATAGAGTTCTGTACTGGATTGATTGTAGCTACCCTCCAGCGCTTCGAGTTCCTGCTCGTAGCGCGACAACTGCTCGCGCAGATCGGCATAGTGTGTGGCTGCATCCGCAGTGGCCTGCTGCGCTTGCAAGGGTGCAGAGACCACAGCAACCAGTGCTGCAAAGGCGTTTAGAGTCGGGCTGGTGAGTCGTCCGTGGCAGCCCTGTGTAGGGAATTTGCGGGTCATAGGGTATAGCCGCAGCGCCTGTGTTGCTTCACGTCATGATTCGGTGAAATTGAAATCAGGGTAAGTCCATTCCCGCTGCGGGTCAACGCTGGCATTGCCGGGTAAAAAAGCCGCTATGGGCTGAATTGGCGTGTTCAGGGAAATGCTCGCTACGACCCGAAATCCCATCTTTTTACCGTAGTATTTCCTGATTCCCGGCGCTATGATGAGGGCAACGTTTCCAGATCCTGCCACTCACTACAGTTCCTCGGTTACAGAGGCCGAGGCCCAGGAGCTCTCACATGAAAATATCCCGTCGCGGATTCGTTAAATCAGCCGGCTTCGGCACAGCCGCCGGCCTCATCGGTGGCAGCAGCATCATCACCAGCCCAGTCTTTGCTCAATCCCGTGCCGATCACATGGCGGGAGTTTTTGACCGCGGTGAAATTCACCTCAATCAGAACGAAAGCGGCCGCGGACCTGGCCCCAAGACCCTTGAGGCCATCAAGAAATACACCAATATGCGCGTTGGCCGCGGCTACTCCCCGGACTTTGTGCCTGAGCTCCGCGACGCCATCGCTTCCCGCTATAACGTGAACACCAGTAACGTGCTGCTCGCCTCAGGTTCCACCTGGCTTCTGCAAGGCGCCGTGCGAGCCTACTGTAATGCCGACAAACCGCTGGTCACGGCTGGCCCGACTTTTTCGACGAGCGAAGGCACAGCGCGCACTATAGGCGCGCCGATCAAACAGATTCCCCTGGATAAAGATGCCAAACTGGACCTCGACGGCATGGTCGCCGTGTGCCAGGGTGCCGGTCTGGTGTACTTCTGTAATCCCAACAATCCCTCGGGCACGGTGCATAGCCCAGAGGCCATCGAGAAAGCGGTACGGGCGGTATTGGCAGCGTCCCCGGATACGCATATACATCTGGATGAGGCCTACATAGACTACGCCGATCCAGCGAAAATGCAGACTGCGCTACCGCTGGTTAAAGAATTCAAAAATGTTTTTATCACCCGTTCCTTCTCCAAGGCCCACGCCCTGGCCGGTATGCGCATTGGCTATGCGCTGGGACATGAAGACACAATACGGGAAATCGGTTCGGCCTGGGGAATGGGCGATGTCAGCATGCTTTCCGCCGTTGCCGCGCTCACTGCGTTTGAAGACATTGAGCACCTGGAATGGGAGCGGGAAGAGAACACCCGCGTTCGGAACTTTACTGTCTCAGCATTGGCAGACCTTGGTTTTGATACACCGGAATCCCACACCAACCATATCTTTCCAAATATGAAGCAGCCCGCCAGCGCCGTGCGCGCGGCTTGCAGCCCCCACAAGATCATCGTGGGGCGGGATTTTCCACCGCTGGAACACACCCATTGCCGTATCTCTCTGGGTAGCATGGAAGAAATGGAAGCAGCCGTTGCCGTATTTCGCAAGGTGCTGACCTGATTCACGACAATCGAGCCATTCCTGTGAATGGCTCATCGCTTGTCTGTTTCGCTGTACAAAGCTAACTGAATAAAATTATAAAAAGAGCAACAATAAAAAGAGACATGACCCCTAAACCCCTGTATGCCCTTTCAGCTATAAGTTTTCTAAGCCTGATTTCGGCAGGCCCTTCCATGGCACAAGATTTCGATGCCATCGAAATTACTGCCCAGCAGGTGGCTGGCAATATCTACATGCTGCAAGGCAGTGGTGGCAATATCGGAGTCTCCATAGGTGACGACGGGACCTTCATTGTAGATGACCAATTCGCACCACTTACGGACAAGATCGTCGCCGCTATAGCCGAGCTCACAAGCAATCCGGTGGATTTTGTGGTGAACACCCATTTTCATTACGACCACACCGACGGCAATGAGAATTTTGGCCGCGCCGGCGCGTACATCGTCGCCCAGGACAATAGCCGCAAGCGCATGGAAACGGACCAGGTGCTGGCCAGTGGGCGTCCGCAGGAAGCCTACGATGAAGTGGGGCTGCCCAAGATTACATTCTTCGACGCCATGCGCTTCTACTTCAATGGCAGCACTATCGATATCGTGAACACCGGTGCAGGACATACCGACGGTGATGCCCAGGTGTATTTTCGTGAACCCAATGTTATTCACACTGGTGATATGTTCGTACGTTATGGCTTGCCATTTATCGATCGAAACAATGGCGGCACACTCGATGGCATGATCGATGCGACCTGGAATATCGCTTCACTTATCGATGATGACACGCGAATTATTCCTGGCCATGGCCAGGTTTCGACACGCCAGGACCTTTTAGACTATCGTGATATGCTGTCGATCATCCGCCAGCGACTGCGGGACGCCAAAGCCGAAGGGCTATCCTTCGACGCGTTTATAGATACAGAACCCGCCCGTGACTATGCGCCCAATAATGACAACACCGAAGGTTGGATGCGTATGGCCTGGGATGAATATTAATAATTATTACGAGTAATACCGCACGATGCTTGAGAGTAAGAAAAAAGTCGTTTCATTGCTTCTGTTAATGGCTGCGCCCCTCGCGGGTCACACCCAGGATAGTTATCAGGCGCCACGTACTGAATGGGGGCAACCGGATCTGCAAGGTGTATGGAATTTTTCTTCCGATGTGCCCATGCAGCGCCCGGCCCAATACGGCACGCGGCAATTTCTCACTGCCGCCGAGATTGAAGAAATCACGGCGCGCCAGGCGGCCGCCGATGCGGCATCGGACTCCGCTCTGAATGCCGAAGGCGTGGACGAATCCTATAACGATTTCTGGGTAGAGAACGCTGGCATTGGGGATACAGTGCGCACTTCCCACATCATCTATCCGGACAACGGCCGCATGCCTGACCTGGCGGAAGGCGCTATTGGCAGGCAAGGCATGTACGGCGGCGAGACCACGGGTGAATCACGACCGGTCCGTATCGGCGCCGGCGGCATTGGCACCGATGGCCCCGAAGACCGTGGACTCTCCGAGCGATGCATCGTTGGTTTCAACGCGGGCCCTCCGTTTACCCCGTCGCTGTACAACAATAACGTGCAAATAATCCAGAGTCGCGATACGGCGGTAATCATGACCGAAATGATTCACGATGCCCGTATCGTTCCCCTGTTTGATTCAGCGGAAGCCATGGCTAATCTGGATGAGGACGTGCGGCTCTACACCGGCGACTCCAAAGGCTACTGGGACGGCGATACGCTGGTTGTGGTGACAAAGAATTTTAACGGCTTATCCACCAGCTTCAGTGGTGTGGGTACGTCACTGGAAAAAACGCTTACCGAGCGTTTTACCCGCACCGACGAGATTACAGTGGAATACGAATTCACTATCGATGATCCGGGCACATTTTCCGATTCCATTACCGCCGTGGTCCCCATGACCAAGGTGGCCGGGCAAATCTATGAGTACGCCTGCCATGAGGGCAACTATGGCATGGTGAATATTTTACGTGGCGCCAGGGTACAGGAACGCCTGGAAGCTGAAGGTCAGTAAGGACGAATTATTTACAAGGAAATTTAATCAGAATCTTGAAGTATTGCAGTAGGGCTCTCTTTATTAGTTGAATCAAAGGATATCCAATTAGCCGAATACCCGTCGCATCAGGATGTTGCTGGGATCACCACTAAGACACTAAAACAAAAATTTAAAAGGTCAAAAGAGGTACCGCGATGACTAAATCCAACAGTTCACAGTCAGGGCTTAGCAGAAGAACTTTCATGAGGAGTGCTGGCGTCACTGCCATGGCAGGCGCTACAGCATCTCTCGCTACAGGCCAGGCTTCCGCCCAGCAGTCAGCGTCTGATTCCTATCCTCGAAAGGCCAATGGCCGCTACGATTTCGACAAGGTCTATAACCGGGTGGGCAGCAATTGTTCCCGCTGGGACTCCCCGCCACGCCGTTACCCCAATGGCGAATTCCAATACGGAATGGGTGTCGCCTCCATGGATTTCGAGTGTGCACCCTGCATCACTGAAGCTCTGCAGGAGCGGGTCCAGCACCATAGCTGGGGATACATGAGTACGACCGATCCGTTGCGCGAAGAAATCGTAAAGTGGACGGGTGAGCATCATGGTGTGGATATAGGAACTAGCGAGCTTACCCTCTCTGATGGCGTTTATCCCGGTGTTATTGCTGCCCTCAGGGCATTTGTACCCATCGGCAGTAAGGCGTTGATCCCTACACCTGCCTATAGCGGCTTCTACACAATGGCACGCGCCGCCAATATCCAGACTGTGGACAGCCAGATGAAACGAGTCAACGGCCGGTACGAATTCGACTTCGACGACCTGGAAGCAAAGATGACGCCAGATGTTCGAGCCCTCATCCTGTGTAATCCCCAAAACCCGACCGGCAATGTATGGCAAGAAGATGAACTGCTGCGCTTGGGACGACTGGCTTTGGAGAATAACGTCGTAGTGATTTCCGATGAGATTCACTGCGACGTAGTGCGCTCCGGTCAAAAGATGGTCCCCTTCGCCTCCTTGCCGGATCGCGATGTGGTGAACAACAGTATTACCTCCACGGCCATCAGCAAGACCTTCAACCTCGCCGGCATGAAGTGTGCTCACTACTACTCGAAGAATGCCACCTTGCTGTCGCGAGTGAACCAGTTCCACCGCGCAGAAATCAGCACTCTGGGTGTAGCGGCAACTGAAGCTGCCTACAAGCATGGCCGTGAGTGGTTCGACCAGGCGAACGCCTACATGGACAATACCCACACCATGATCGAGAATTTCATCAAGCAAAAGATGCCGGCTGTGGGCTATACCCGCAACGAGGGCACGTACATGACCTTCCTCGATTTCTCGAAGGTGATGGCGGCGATCGATGCCAAGGAGCAGGCAATGGCTCATAACAAGCGTTCACCGGAACACTACTTCCAGGATTGGATGGTTCACCAGTCAGGTGTCTACCTGAATCCGGGTGCCGACTACGGTGCCGGTGGTGAAGGGCACATGCGCATGAACATCGCTTCTTCACAGCTGGTGATCTCGGATGTGCTGGAGGCCATGGCATCTGCGGTGAACAAGGTCGTCTAGTATCAATAACAGAAGCACACGTTAGCAAGCAAACGAAAGGGCAGGATGGCAACATCCTGCCCTTTTTCCATCAACTCCACCTATGCGAGACAGTCCAGTTACTATGAATTTCCTTCGCAAACTAAAAACCGCCATTCTCTCGCTGTTGCTCTTCACCGCACTGTCAGCACATGGCACATTCGCGGCAGACGGCCCGTTAATGAACTTTCCCCTTGGCATGCTCGGCGATGACAAAGAGATCCTGATACTGGAAATCAATCTGGCGCCAGGACAGGCATCGCAGCCCCATCGTCACAATGGTCATGTGTTTGTTTACGTGCTGGAAGGGCAGGTCAACATGCAGGTAGCAGGAGGTGAGTTACAGACTTTGGGACCGGGGGAGATGTTCTATGAGAACCCCGAGGATATCCATGCGGTTTCGGCCAACGCCAGCGACAGCGAACCTGCCCGATTCCTTGTGCATATCATCAAGACGGTTGGTGAGCCGGTGAGTACACCCGCATCACTTTGACAAGCAGCCCGTATTCGGCATCCTGAACTACGCGTTTTGCTAACTCGCAGAAACCGCGCCCGTGGCGGAGTCGGCGGACTGTATCTGCGCTCTGGTTTTATCCTTTAATTGCTTCAGTTGATAGGCAAAATAACCGGTGACGAGACTGATAAAGCCGATTCCTACCCAATAGGCGTTGCGGACCACTTGTATCTCGTCGCTGTCCATAAAGTCATTCAGCAGGCCCTGTGCAGAGATAATTACCATAGTGAACGGGGAGCCGCTCGCTACGTAGAGCACATCTTCCTCAAGATCGAAGACCACCGCGGCAAAGATCGCCAACAACACCGGCACGATCCACACTATCAGGAAGAGCAGGGCGAAGCGGGTAAACTGCAAATACTCGAACGAAACGGCGAAATAGATCGTAACTAGTAAGGCGACAAGCGGCAGACGAAGCAAGTCGAGCACGCCGGGATTCGCTTCACCAAGGGGCCCCATTTCTGTCATGACCAGCTCGACAACAAGCAGAAACAGGAATGTCGAAACTGCCAGCGCCAATGTGGTGAGGGTGCTACCGGCATTGTCGTCAAAGCGCGATAGCGGTGCCTGCCCCATATGGCGGAGCTTCTGTGAGCGCAACAAACCACTGCGGTATTCCTCATGACTTGGGGTGACGACACACACCAGTAGGCAGGCGATCGCGATCGAGAATGCGCCATAGATCATCGGTATAAGAAATGCATACCCCTCAATGGGAGAGTCATCCAGATTCATGCCGATGGCGATCAGATTTTCGGTATCGAAAGTCAGATTCGGCCACATGGTGCCAATGCAGAACAGTTGCAACGCTATATAGAAAAATAGTGCGTAGAGCTTGCTCAATGCGTGACCGAAGTCATTTTCCCATTTGCGATAAACCATCAAGGCCAAAGTAAAAATCAACAAGCCTTGCAGGATCAGTGAGAAGGCCGTCGTGGAAACTTCCATGGTGTAAAAATCCACACCCGCTGTGAGTTCTGTAATCAGTGCCGGAGCGCCTTCCATGCTGGGTACGGAATTGGTCGGTAACAGCGGGATAATCTTCTCAGCAAACACCGGTCGAACTGTCAGATACTGCAGAATCGGAAAGCCCAGATAGGAGAAGAAGGGCAAAATCCAGTTGATGGCTATCACCAGGGCGATGGTAAACACCACCGACAGCCGCCATTCTTTCAACACAAGCCCTAGCACCATACCCAGCATGTGAAACAGAATCGCCGAACTGAAGAACACCAGATAAACGGGAATGATCACTGACAGCGGAATCTCACCGGCGATCAGCAGGAAGATCATGAAGGGCATCGTGCAGAAGAACACCAGGTATTCGCGCACCGGGAGCCCAAACAAATAGCCCAACACTTTGTCTATGGGGCTGAGCGGTGTTAACCGCGTGTATTCGATTGTGCCCGTGACCCGTTCATGAATGATGCCTGAGGTGATGCGACCTGTGGCAGCCAGCATGAGGATAAACCACTGAATCAGCGCCATGGGTACGATGGCAGCTCTGGCGCCTTCTACCGTGCTGGCCGCGAATCGGTCTGCACCACCGTAGATAGTGAAGGTGGTAAACGAAGAGATAATCAGCACAAACAGAAAACTGAAAAGCGCCTGCATACGCATGCGGCTGTGAAAATTCTTCCACAGAATTGGATTGCGCCAGATTGATAAATGCTCGATCCATCGCGCCAGCGGGCTGGAAGGACCCGCATACTGATACGTTGCTGCCTGCTCAGTCATGGCTGGACTCCTGCTTCTCTACTTGTGTGCTATCTGGATCACTATCCTGCAATGGTGATACGAGCTTGATTAATACATCTTCCATGCTGGCAGATTCACGGCTGAACGAGGTGACCTTGATTTCCGCCATGACCAACTCCCGGAGCAGACTCGCTTCGGCCTCCTCGTCGCCGGAAAAGCTGAGGACGAAAACCATGTTCTGATGCGCCACATCAGCAACGTGTTCGGAGCTGTTAAGTATGGACAGCACGGTATCGGTATCCTGGCCACTCGCCCTGGACAGTATGGACAGGGTTCGCGTTCGTACCGGGTGATCGGTGAGCAGGCTGGCCTTGTCGCCTGAGCGGACCAGGGAACCTTTGTGCATGATGCCCAGCGATGTGCACATATCGCCCAATTCCGTGAGGATGTGGGATGAGACGATAGAAGTGATGCCCGCCGCGCCTAATTCCACCAGAATGCGTTTCAGGTTGATGCGCGCGATGGGGTCCATGCCGCTGGCAGGTTCATCGAGAATCAGGATGCGCGGCCGCGGGATCAGGGTCTTGGCCAGCACGACCCGCTGCATCATGCCCCGGGACAAGCCCTTGCCGAATGCCTCGCGGTGTTCGGTCATCTTCACCTGTTCAAGACATTCCTGCACCCGCTGCTTGCGCGCGTTGCGGGGAATGCCGTAGGAAGCCGCGAAGAACTCCAGGAATTCCCAGACTTTCAATTCCGGGGCAACCGGTGAAAGGTCAGGCATATAGCCGACTTCCCTGTGCACCTTCCAGGGGTCTTCTGCCAGATCGGTCCCGTTGATGAAAATTTCACCGTAGGTGGGTCGGATCAGATTTGAGAGCATCTTCAACAGGCTGGTCTTGCCGGCCCCATTGGGGCCCACCAGGCCGTATATCTCGCCGGCAGTGATTTGCAGGTTGACGTTATTAACCGCGGTCAATTCGCCATAATCGAGGCGAACGTCGCGGGTTTCTACAGAGAATTCAGTGGCGGTATTGGCTTGCTGCAACATAATAGATTCTTGTTTTATTCTGGCTTGAGCTGTTCCTGGACAATCTAGTGACTAGTTGATTGCAATCCATGGGCCAACTCTATAGAGCCCGTATTTACTGGGCTGGCGGCGGTCCGGCGGAGGAATAGCCTGATCTGTGTAAGTATATGACGATTAATTGGCGAAATTTGTTACTGCAATTCACGATCAGTGCTTTTCGGGCCGGAAATGAAAAAGGGCGAAGGAAATAGCTTCCCTCGCCCTTTGACAGTGAAAAGTGAAAATTATTCCTCAGTTCGCATCTTGAAGTCTGGACCCAGTGCCGGATTGATATAGTCATCTGGTAAGACTCTATCGGGGTCAGGGCGCACACTTAAGTAGTCCACATGCACGGGAACTTCCAGCCAGCCATGGGGCGTGCCAGCAGGGATAATGATGATGTCACCTTCTTTCACGTGCTTCGCTACCCAGTCGCCGACAATCAGCCCGCTACAGGAAGGCCCGTTCAGTGTGGTGGTCACATTGCTGTCGGGGGCAGACAGTGAGCCGTTGTAGATTTCACCACCGGTCACCAGGGTGCCTGAGCCCGATGCGATGTAGTAGGACTCGGTCTGGTGAATATGCAGGATGCCCCGCGCACCACTAGGGCGACTATTGGTCTGGGTCCCGCAAGGGTTCTCAACATTCTGATTGTCACGGCCCGAGCCTCGCTCAACGGCGCCACGATGAATGATACCAACTGACAGGTTTAGCGCGCCGATGTCGCGGCTGATTATCTGCCGGTCGACACCAGGCAACTCGTTCACCATTTGCCACTGTTCTTCGGTGATATAGGTTGCGTAGGTCTGGTCATTGTCTTGCGCACTGGATACTGCCGCTACCGCGAGTGGTATCACAGCCAGCATGCAACTGAGGCTTTTTCGCATAGTGGTCTCCTGCTTATTGTTATGGATTATCCCGGAGGAGAGGGGTATTCCGACTGTAGCGCTGCCAATGGATTGTGTCCAGCAGTGCAGGCTTTTGGTCGCAATCAGAAAAGTTCGGATTCAATCCCCGATTGTGAAACGGAGTACAAAGGAAGGAAGCATTGTGGGGCTGATTGTCTAGCCTATTGTTCTTTGTCAGTGATGTCGGCCATTTCCGGCTCAAGGTCATCACCGATATCTATATCATTTTCGTCGTCCCCCACTTCAGGTTCATCTGCTTCGACCCGCGGGTCTAACTGGAATGAACCCTGGGCAGCCGCGGTTGTGGCGAGCGTGAAGTCTCCCTGGTTCTCGGAGGCTTTCTTGGTACGAATCATGAACAGAATCAGCAGGCCACCGATTATCAAAACAACCATAAGGTAGCCGAAGAAGAGTTGTGGTCCAAACCGGGACATTAGTTGCGAGGCAATCATGGGTCCGATGATGGAACCGCAGGCGTTGATCATGAGCAAACCTGTCCCCAGCTCGATAAACTTGCCCTCTTTCGCATTGTCATTGGCCAGCGCCAGGCTCACTGCGTAGATCGGTAAGGCGCAGGCACCGAACGCAAACATGACAAAAGGAATCAGGTCGGAAGGCAGTATCAGGGCGAGCGAGGCAATGAACGCGCCCGAGACCATGCAGCACATGATCACGTAGCGACGATCCAGCTTGTCCGACAGCCGTCCAAGGGGAAACTGGGACAAGGCGCCGCCCGCGATGGTCAAAAACATCATGAAACTGATAGTGAGCACTTCAAGATTGCTCTGCAGGCCATAGACCGGACCCAGGCCGTAGACTGAGCCGGCAACCATACCGGCAATAAGCGAGCCAGTGGTTGCGGCGCGCGAAGTTCGGACAACCAGCATGGGTGAGAATTTTGCTGCCGGAATGGCTTTGGGGTGGGCGGCGCGAGTGAGACATACCGGCAAGCCCGCGAGCACAATCAGAATCGCTGACAACATGAACAGCCTGTCACCATCCAGTGCCGCCAGATTGATCAGCAACTGGCCACAGGCCAGGCCTACCATCACAATCACGGTGTAGGAGGCGAGCACACTGCCTCGGGATTCCGGGCTGGCCTGCTCGTTAAGCCAGCTCTCGATTACAAGGTACAGACCGGCAATGGCAATGCCAGTAAGAAAGCGCAAGACCATCCATGCGGGATAGTAACCGGCAATGGGCAGGGTAAGGATTCCGGCCGTGAGTATTATTACCAGGCAAGCAAAAGTGCGGATATGGCCGATGCGGCTAACCAGGCCCGGGATAGTGAAACAGCCTGCAATAAAACCGCAGAAATACAGGGAACTGAGAAAGCCAATCTGGGTGGGTGACCAACCCATGAGTTCCGAGCGCAGGGGTACCAAAGCCAGTTGCAGACCATGGCCAGTCAGCAGCAGGGCAACACCCAACAGCAGGCTCGACAGTTTGACCAGTGATGCGATCATAAAGCTACGTTAGCTACTTTCTTACTTACTTAGTTTACGCAGTGTAGTTGCTTCAACTACACCAGCCCAAACAGTTTGGGCTAGCAGTAAAAAATAATTTTTCTGAATATTGTGTTTTGTAAATTTAGGCATAAGCTAGTCCTCGCATCACAAAGGGTGATGTAACCTGGAGTAAGACTTATGAAGAAAACAACTAGTGCCAAATCTACGAGTCCTAAAAGTTTAAAAACCAAACCTGCCAGCAAACCGGCAAGTAGAGTAAAGGCTCCCAAGAAGTAAGTTGGGAACCCCCTGAATAGACGTAGCCAATAGTTACAGTTGTTTTTTGAACAAGCCGGCCTTAGCGCCGGCTTTTTTGTTCAGGCTCAGTATTTAGTGAGCCGCTTGTCTAAAAATCCTGATCGTCAAAATCAAACAGGGTCTTGCCGCCGTTTAGCATCACCTCTTTATGCATCTTGGCGCGGGGTAGCAGCTTCTTGTAATAGAAGCGCGCCGTTTTGATCTTACCCTGATAGTAGTCCGGATCATCGGTACCATTTTCGAGGCAAGTATAGGCCGCATCGGCGATTTTGGCCCAAAAGTACGCCAGGCTCACGTAACCAGCATACATCAGGTAGTCATAAGCCGCAGCGCCAACCTCGTCCCGATTCTTCATGGCCTTCATACCTACCTTGCGAGTGAAGTTACCCCACTCCCGGTAGTGGCTGCGCAGCGGCTTGATAAATTCCTGCATCTTCTTGTTTTCATTGTCGCGGCAGAAGCGATGGATGATGCGAGTCCAGAAGCGCAACATGGTGCCACGATCCGCCAGCACTTTACGACCGATCAGGTCCAATGCCTGAATTCCCGTGGTGCCTTCGTAGAGAGTGGAAATGCGGGTATCGCGCACGATCTGCTCCATGCCCCATTCCTGGATATAGCCATGGCCACCGAAAACCTGCACGCCATGATTGGCTGCCTCGAGGCCAGTCTCGGTGAGGAAGGCTTTGGCGATGGGAGTGAGTACACTCATGATGGCATCGGCTTCTTCTTTCTCTTCCTTGGTGCAATTCGCCGCGTGCACAATATCGCCCAGCTGTGCGCAGTAATAAATCATGGCGCGACCGCCTTCGGCGATAACGCGCTGGGTGAGCAACATGCGGCGCACATCGGGATGTACGATGATCGGGTCGGCGGGTTTCTCCGGAACCACCGGCCCGGAAAGTGCGCGCATGGCGAGACGGTCACGGGCATAGGCCAGGGCACCCTGATAACTCAGTTCGGCGGCAGCCTGACCTTGCAGGGCTGTGCCAAGACGGGCGAAGTTCATAAAGGTAAACATGCAGCGCAGGCCTTCGTTTTCGGGACCAATTAAAAATCCCTTCGCCTCATCGAAGTTGAGTACAGCAGTGGCATTACCGTGAATGCCCATCTTGTGTTCGATGGACCCGCAATTCACATTGTTCGGCTCCTCCGATTCAACATCCATCTTGGGCACGATAAACAGGCTGATGCCTTTGGTGCCACCGGGTGCATCGGGTAACCGCGCCAACACGATGTGCACGATATTCGGTGCCATGTCGTGTTCACCGGCAGAGATAAAAATTTTCGTGCCGCTGATGCGATAGCTACCGTCGGCCTGGGGTTCGGCTTTGGTCTTCAACAGGCCCAGATCGGTGCCGCAGTGTGGTTCAGTCAGGCACATGGTGCCGGTCCATTCGCCACTGATGAGTTTGCTGAGATAGGTTTGTTTTTGCGCTTCTGTGCCATAGGCTGCCAGAGTCAGCTTCGCGCCATGGCTGAGGCCGGGATACATGCCCCAGGCCCAGTTTGCTGTGCTGACCATTTCATTCAGCGCCACAGACAGAGATTCGGGCAGGCCTTGCCCCCCATACTCCGGATTTCCCGCCAGGGAGGGCCATCCACCTTCCACATATTGCTGGTAGGCTTCCTTGAATCCCGGCGGTGTGGTGACCACGCCATTGTCGAACTTGCAGCCTACCTGATCGCCCGACTGGTTCAGGGGCGACAGCACTTCCTGGGCAAACTTGCCTCCTTCAGTAATGATCGCGTCCACCAGGTCGCGACTGGCTTCCTCGGCACCAATGCGCGCATAGTGCTGCTCCGCATCAAGCACGTCATAGAGAGCAAACTGGATGTCGCGCACGGGCGCTCGGTATTCGGCCATGGAGTTTCTCCTGCTGTGTCTAACGCACACTGCTGCTTTTACACCAGAGTCTACGTTACTGAAGGGCTTATGGTTCCCTTAATTCTGGCAGTAGTTCTGCTTTCACGCAAAAGCAATTCAGGAGAAACCGACTTTGGGCTTTATCCCTGGGAGGTAGGAGTGACGGGCACGCGGGAGAAGGCACGAAGACAGGATTCCAGTGAGCGTTCCATGTCCTGCAGGGTAGATTCATCTTCCGGCGCGAAGCGGCTTTGACTGTAGTCCTGCAAGAACCGACGCGCTGCGTCTCGCCATTCTTCTGGCCAACTGGCAGGCAAATTCCTTGCATAAGTGTCGGCTGTCCAGGACGCCTGCACAGGCAGGCCGGCCTTGTGCAGGAATCGCTGCCAGAGTTTATTCCAGCGCCGTGCGCGGGTATCTAACCGGCGCCGTTCTCCCTGAATGCGCCGATACTCGCGCAGGAACAGGAACAGAAGAATTGCCAATCCTCCCCAACGGATCAGGCTGGCCATGACCGCGTCCTCCAGAATGCGATCGATCATGAGTTGCCATTGCCCTGCGAGATAGTGGTACCACTGACTCAGTCTGGAAGACTGATAACCGCCAAAGAATGATGCGATGCTGGGTGGTGTTGGATCGACTGTGTGCCAGAAACCGGCTTCATCCTGCCACTCCACCCAGCTGTGGGCATCGCGGTCGCGCACCAGCCACAGTTCCGATGACAACTGCTCGTTGATTGCGTAGCCGCTTACCAGACGGCTCGGTATGCCATTGGCGCGCAAGGCCAGTGTTGTGGCGGTCGCAAACCAGAAGCAGTAGCCCTCGCGGTCGTTAAGATAGAAATCGTGAAAGGGTTGCTCCGGGTCGAAATCCACTTGCAGGGAATAACGCCGTGTAATGAAATGATTGGCCACGTTCTCGACGGTGGATCCGCGACTCGCTGCCGCAAAGCTTTCGCTCTTTTCCTGCAGGGTAGAATCCCAAAAACGCGGAAGTTGCAGTAACTCATCATCCAACGCATCAGGCGTGGGTTGTCCACCCAACTCAACCTGCCAGCGGCGGTCGGCGCCACGATCGTAATTGGCTGTCCACACATTGGCAGCGTCTTTGCGCATACTGCCGAAGGTGCCGCTTACATGGGTCGCACCCGGAGCCAGGAACAGGTAGCTCTCACTGCCCAGGTAATTGACTTCGTAACGGGCTGCTTGTTGCGATCCAAACTGATTGTTCTGCAGCGGATAGCGCCATTCGCCGGCAGGATTCAGTGTGGCATCAAAGTTGGTCAGGACCTGACCAGCATCGTCGCCTCCGCGCCAGATGTAGTCTTCATCAAGCAGGGACAGACGGTTGCCCACGAGGTAACGCCCCGGATTCTGTTCACTGTGTATGCGCAGTACCGCCCGACTGGAAGGGCGCACGAAAGAAGAGGCATTGAGTTGCTGATTCGGCGAGAAACCGGATGCAGTAAAACTTCTCGGTGAAGGCATCAGATTGCCAATCGCCGCAATGACTGGGCGCTGTCCTATCTCCAGAACTTCGTTCATGACCGGGACGGAGATGGCCAGTGGCACCAACAGCAATACTCTTTGCAACAGGAAGCCGCGGCTGCGGTCGGCAACCAGCGTCGCGCACGCCAGCACAATGCCTGCGACGATAAACAATCCCATGCGCTCACCGAGGATGAGTACGATGCTCGGTTCGGGTGCTTCCATCATAACCAGCAATAACAGCCCGGTGGCCAGAATGGACTGTGTATCGCGATCGACCGCGGTATCGGCAATATCGGACTCGGAATTACTGCGCGCAGCAAAAATCCAGATCAGGTACAGGGTTAGACCAAGAATGAGACCTGCCCCTAATCCATTCTCCTGGGGCCAGCTTCCTTCCAGCGCCCAGTCTTCCAGTACCTGATTGCCGAGGAAGGCGCCGCTCGTGAGCAGTACAAACACCAGCCCCCAGGTTGGGCGCTCAACTTTAAGTATCCGGGTGCTGGCGAGAAAACTCAGCCCTATGCCCGCGAACGTAACCGCAGGAATTTCCATGGACAAGCCCAGATGCCAACAGAGCACGCAAAGAAACAGCGACAGACAGACCGTGCTGGGTGACATCATCATGCGGCTTCACCCTCCGTGTCAGTGCTCACCTGCACCTCTATAAATTGTGAGCCTACTGGCAGGCTATCCTGGTGTTCATCGGTTTCGGCAATCAGAAAAACCAGGACCAGTATGCCTTGCTTCTGCCAGCGTTCTACCTTTGATTGCGCTTCGTGGCTCCAGCGTCCGGTGACGAGGATGTGCAGGCCGTCCTCATTGCTGAGCTTGTCCGGCAAGGCGCTATTACTGTGAGTAACGGCACGCTGTGGCTGGCAGGTAGCGATTTTCCGGTAGAACTGGTTGATTGAATCTATGCTGTGCCATTCGTTGCCGGTAGCCAGAGCCACCAGATTGAAACCTTCATTCTGAGCGGAAAGCCCCAACTCTACTGCCAGCGCCAATCGTTCATCCAGGGCGTAAAGCGAAGTTGGCCTGCGTTGCCAGCGCTGAAAATCTTCCAGTGTCAGATCCAGCATCAGATAGACCTTGTCGCGACGAATCTCTTCGGCACCTTCAAACACTTTGCTCATGGGTTCGCCATAGCGGCTGCTGGCGCGATGATCCAGCCGTCTCAGGGAGTCGCCGGTCTGGTAAGGACGTGAATAGGCATATTCCAGAGCCGGTCCCTGGCGCATGTTCTCGCTGCCGAGGGTTAATCGCTTGCTGGCCTGATCCGCCAGTTTGCGCAATGAAGGGAGTACCAATTGCAACGCAGGCGGTAAGACGTAGACGCAATGTTCACTGGGAACGCGCTGCGTAAACCGGGTCAGGAAGTAGGGAAAGTAGCTTTGTATCGCTACACCCGAAAGGGTCAGCTGTCCCCTTTTGTGGGGTATGAATGACACTGGCACCGCAGCCTGCTGGCCGGGTGGAAGTTTGGCGACATGGGGCCGCTGCCATTCTTTGGGCCATTGTGCGTCCGGGACTACCATCTCGCGCACCGTAAAATTGTAAAGACTGCGCGGTCCATTGTTGGTTACCAGCATGCGTGAATCCAGCATCTGGCCTGCTATCGCCACTTCGGGTGATTGCCGCTCCAGGCTTACCCTTGGCCGAAACAAATAGCCAAGCGCGAGACTCCAGCCTATAAGCGTCATGCTTACAGCAGCCGTCATCAGGAGCAGGTCGCTGTTAATGCGATAGCTGAACAGGAAGATTAACCCAGAGCAGATCAGCAGTATCTTGCTGACCCGGGTAAGTCCATCGTAGAAAAATTTTCGATACAGTCGCATGAGCGGGCGCGCGGCATGCTCATGCAAGCGGGGGACCAGTCGCAGATTGGAGAACCAGCGCGCCGTACGCAGGCAGTGAAGTAGAATACTCTCTTCGGGGACGCGCAGTGGGCGATCTGCCATTTCGCTCATGTGAGAATTCCCTTAGCGGGGCACAGCGACCTGCTTAACAATGTCTTGCAGGATTTCATGGGCATGCAGGCTGTCATTGTCGCGCCCATGCCGGGGAAGAACGCGATGGTCCCATACCGGAGGAATCAGTTTCTGAATATCTTCCGGCAGTACCTGTTGTCGGCCTTTTACCAACGCGTAGGCTTTACTCGCGGTGGCCAGGTGCATGGAACCCCGCGGTGAGATACCCAGCTTGATGCGCTGGTCGCCCCTTGTTTTGCGTGCGATTTCCACGATGTACCGCATCAGGTCTTCATGCAGGAACACTTCTTCGCAGGACTGTCGAAGGCGGGCGACTGAATCCTTGTTGAGAATGGCGGGCGGTATGTTTTTGCTTTCCGCGCCATAGGCACCGAGCAGATGCAGTTCTGCCTCTTCGCTGGGGTAACCAAGGCTCACAGAGGTGAGAAAGCGATCGAGTTGTGCTTCGGGCAATGGGTTGGTGCTGTCGAAATCGATCGGGTTCTGAGTGGCGATTACGGTAAATAACTGCGACAGGGGATAATTGGATCCCTCGGCGGCAACAAAACCTTCTTCCATGGCCTGAAGGAATGCGGACTGACTTCGCGTAGGCCCGCGATTGATTTCATCCGCGAGTAAAAAATCGGTAAAGATCGGACCAGGCGCGAAACTGAATTTGCCATCGCTGGGATTGTAGATGCTGCCGCCAAGAATGTCGGCGGGCAGAATGTCATTGGTAAACTGGATACGATTGAAGTCGAGCCCAAGCACCTGGGCCATGCTCTTGGCCAGGGTGGTTTTACCGACGCCCGGTACGTCTACCAATAACACGTGCCCTTTGGCGATGATGCTGGTCAGCATGACCTCGATAACGAATTCATCACCGAGCCACTGCCTGGCCAGGGCCTGGTGCGCCTGCTCCAGTAGTGAGACCAGTTCACGGTCACCCTCTTTAATTTGCTGCAACATGGTTTCTGTGGCTCGATATCAAAACAGCGGGGAAGGGCTATTCTAACAGGACGAAATGGATAAGAAAGCGACTGTGTTCCCCACTGCTGTCCCACAGTTTTATACCCCTTACCCAGAGTTTAAAGGTGGCTCCGAGCGGGCCGCCCGGCAGTTAGCTTGCGCCGCTGCGGACCGCGCCCCTCCGGGGTACCTTCTCTCTGAAAAATGCCCTGAAAAACGGTCATTTTTCGCCGTTCAGCGCAGGTCCTTGATTGCATCGGCACAAGCTAACTGCCGGGCGTTCCTTACTGTATGCAACAGTCTATGCGCACTGGCTTCGACGGTTTGTACCGAGTACTTAACAGCAAGGATTCATGTCTTAAAACATAAGGAAACACTCGAAATTGGGTTGATGGCGTAGATTCTTTGGGAAATTGTTAGACAGCAGTGCCGTGTTCCCAGCTTGCCTCACGTTCTATTAGGTGGACAAGGGCTTATTAGCCCGGCCAATCGGCGCCATCGTAGTAACGAGTGCCGCGATGACCTTTCCGTGGGACAGGCGTCTTCAGGCGTTCACCGGGGCAGGCCACCATAATAAGCGTGCGTGGTCTGCCAGACTTGGGGTTGCTGGCACCGCCAATAAACTCGATGATTTCGCAGCGGCCCACGAGCTCATCCTGGAAGATGGTGTAGACATAGTCGCCGACCTTGAGTTTGGATGGCTTACCCGCCATGTGAAATTCGAAGTCGCTGCGGGAGCCATCGTATAAACAATCGATGCCTTCCTGACCTCTGGAGGCGGGGATGGTTTTGGTAATGCCGAAGCTCATCTTCTTACTCTACCTGTCTAGAATCGGGCGTGTTCAGTTTGAATTTGGTTCTTCACGAAGGCGCCGATCACTGTGGGCGCACGTTGCTGATATCGTAATTGAATCCATGAGAGGGCTTCGCCAGTCTATAGTGTGAACAGGAAAAGGACCAGAACTCCCGCAACCAGCGTGGCAAGCACTACCACTCGAATGTTGCCGATCCTTGCTTTCTGATCTCGCACCCTGGATTTAAGTATTGTCAGCTCATCGTCCGACAAGCTGTGGCAATGGGGACAGTTCGCTAGTTCCTTTCTGTATCGCAGCCCGCACTGTTCGCACTCGCGCGTCGTAAGGCCTTCCACATCGGGTATCGCTGACATCCAGGTAACTCAGTACTACGGATTATTCCTAAGTCGAGAACTCTCTTGCAAAATGTAAGTGCCAGGTCACATAGATTGGGCTAGTCTGGCAAGGCAAACACCCACACGACACCACCTTGCGGAACGAACGTGCGAGTACCACGCTGTTGGTCGATACGCGCGGTCTTCGCAGCTGCATCCACACCCCAGCCCGATTGAACGGCGACGTATTGTTTGCCATCGACGGCGAAGGTCGTGGGAACACCTATAATTCCTGAGTTGGTGCGGAAGCGCCACAGCTCCTCGCCGGTTGTTGCGTTGTGTGCACGGAAGAAGCGGTCTGGCGTGCCGCCGCTGAATATCAGGTTGCCGGCGGTGGTGACGATGCCGCCCCAGTTGTGGTCGGCAAATTCACGTGTCCATACTTCCTCGCCTGTATTCATATTCCAGGCCTGAATTTCACCGATGGAGTCGGTGCCCTCGCGCAAGGTGAACTGGGTTCGTGCTCCGGTATAGGAACTGCCGGGCATGTAAGTTACTTCGCGACCTTCGATGACGCCGCAGTGGTTGTCATTGGCGGGGATATACATGAGACCGGTGTCTGGATTGTAGGCGGCGGGTGGCCAGTCCTTTCCTCCCCACAGGGACGGGCAAAAATCCGTGGTAGAACCTGTGGTGGGTTTGTGGGCAGGGTCGTAGCTTGGTCGGCCAGTTTCCGGGTCCAGGCTGGCGAATGCATTCTGGTAGACATAGGGCTCTGCGTCGATGAAGCCGATACGATCATCGTGCCTTTCGAGCGTCCACAGATAGCCATTGCGTCCGGCATGCACCAACGCGTCGAAAACGCGGCCGTTGCGTTCCACCGGCATGAGTATAGGTGTTGAAACCTCATCCCAGTCCCAACTGCCATTCCAGTGATACTGGTGATGAGCGCGGATTTCTCCGCTCTGGACATCGAGTGCGATAACGGAATTGGTGTAAAGATTATCACCGGGGCGCTGGTCTCCGATCCATGGGCCCGGATTCCCCGTTCCAAAATAGGCAAGACCGCGACCGGCATCGTAGTGGCCAGGCACCCACACGGCTGCGCCGCCTGTGCGCCAGGATTCGCCGGGCCAGGTTTCATTTCCCGGTTCACCCGGTGCAGGTACCGTGTAAGTACGCCACAGTTCTTCCCCGGTATCGACATCCAGCGCGACGACGAAGCCACGAATACCGAGCTC
Source organism: uncultured Pseudohongiella sp. (assembly GCA_965227635.1). Classification (GTDB taxonomy): domain Bacteria; phylum Pseudomonadota; class Gammaproteobacteria; order Pseudomonadales; family Pseudohongiellaceae; genus UBA9145. The sequence goes on from OZ245763.1 coordinate 1,630,356, forward strand.
GCCTCCAGACGTGCCCACCATGACCTTGCCATCAATAGCCAGCGGCGCCATGGTGATGTAGTAGCCAAAATAGTTATCCTGCAACTGCGTGTCCCAGAGCTTCTCGCCAGTGGTTGCATCCAGTGCAATCATTCTCGCGTCCAGTGTGGCGGTGATTACCTTGTCTTCGTACAAGGCCACGCCACGGTTGGTGCGGTGAAACGCGATGTAGTTTTGCGGCAGATCGTGCTGGTAGCGCCACAGCATGTCACCGCTGGCGGCATCCAGGGCATAGACCAGGTTGCCAGGAGTAGTGATGAACATGACGCCATCATTCACTATAGGGGGAGCTTCATGACCACCGGTAACCCCGGTAGAGAATGACCAGACTGGCTCCAACTCGGCCACATTATCGACATCAATCTGGTCCAGGGCACTGTAGCCCCAGCCTTCGAGGTTACCGCGATAGGACAGCCAGTTATGGTCCTCGGGATTGATGAGGCGGTCATCGGTGACCGGGTTGTAGTCTGCAATCGCAGTCTGGGCGCTTAACTGCGTGGCACATGACAGCAAGATTGCCAGCAGCGCCAGTGGGCGTGTCATTCTTCCCATGGGAACCTCTTTTTCTTATTGAGCTCTTGCTTCTTATATATGGGTATCGGGTATACAGGTACCGGGTTTTGGAAACCGGTCTCGTTAAGGTATGCCGTGGGACCGGGCTTGTCCAGTGGAGCCGGGCCCTGCCGGCGCTAGAGTACCGTGTCCAGCAGGCCAAGCTGGTAGGCAAGCGCCGTGATCAGTACAAGGCCGGGAACCATCATCCCCCTGATGAGACAGGACCGCCGATTTTCATGTGCTCCCCAGGCCAGGACGGCATTGACGATCAGCACCACTGGGCCGATGATGATTGCGCCAAGAAAAACACCAAGGGAAGCGTACTCAGCGGCCGCGGCTCCGCTGGGCAGGCTCATCACCAGGAGCAGACCGATGACCAGCAGTCCGAGCGGAACCACCAGACCGTAGAGAAACCGATCAAGATTCTTAAGCATTAGTTCCAGGGAAACAGGAATTCCTTTCAGGTATCAGAAGTTCACCGTCTTGATCGCTGCACCGTCTACCCGGAGGTTGGCCGCGGTGATATTCGACGCGGCCGGGCTGGCCAGGAATACCACCGCATTCGCGACCTCCTGTGCCGTGCCTAGCCTGTTGAACACTGAGACCGACTGGGCACGTTTGAAATACTCTGGCTGGGCTTTCTCAACCATCTGCCAGAAACCATTCTCGTGATAGATGGGGCCGGGTGACACACAGTTCACTCGCACGCCCTCGGGTCCGAGTTTCGTGGCCATCTGGGCAGCATAAGACGTCAGCGCCGCTTTCATCGCGCCATATTCAATCTCCAGGGGATTGCTGTTCATTACTGAGGCGATGGATGCTATGTAAACTATTGACGCATCGCTGCCCCTGGTAAGCAATGGGAGCACTTTCTCCGTGGCTCGGATATGCTGCTGCAGATCCACATCGAAGGCTTCCTGCCAGCGATCGATTCCCTGGCTGGTCAGCCGTGTTGTGACATTGCTAATGAAGATGTCACAACCACCCAGCTCGCTGGCGGCCTCTTCCAGCCAGGCTTCGAAGGCAGCGCCGTCTGTGACATCGAGCGCGGTTCCGAACGCTTTCTTGCCGTCGGCCTGCCATTGTTCGATGCGGCTATCCAGGGCTTCCTTGCCCCTTGCACAGGTCGCAATCGCAGCGCCTTCTTCAAGCAAGGTATTGGCTATCGCCATGCCGATGCCGCGACTTCCGCCGGTAATTATTGCCCGCTTGCCGGTTAATCCCAGATCCATTCTTCCCCCCTCGCTGTGTGGCGATCTGCTTGCCCATACACCCTAAAATGCATGGTGCAAAGTTTCCGAAGTTGGTAGCTGACAAGTACCAAATAACTGTTGGTTGTAGCATACTCCGTGTAGCAGGATAAAGACACGAGCAAGGACGCCTCGTCACTCAAGCTGCTCTCTGAAAGCCAGGTAGCAATATCCAGCACCTGGTATCAGAAGAAAGAACAGACACCGGAATAAAAACAGAAATCAGAATAATACCCGGAGCCAGCCAGATATGCCGCGCCCAACCCTGCCTCTGTATTCACTGCTTCCTGCTTTGCTAGTGCTGCTGTTTAGCAAGGTTTTGTACGCACAAGACGACGATCGGGATGCGGGCGAAGCTCATTACAACCAACTCTGTGCGGCCTGTCACAATGGCTCCATGCTGGAGGCGCCGCAGGTGGCAGCGCTAAGCCAATATACACCGGGGCGCATTGTTGAAGCCCTGGAATCCGGCGTAATGGCAGTACAGGGTATGCCGCTGTCTCGCGATGAAAAGCGTCAAGTCGCTTTTTTTCTCACTGGGCAGCGGTATGACGAACAAGCGCTGGAGCTGACGTCATTCAGTTGCAGCGCGGGTTTGAGTGCTCCGTTGTCATTTTCAGATGGGCCCGTATGGAATGGCTGGGGATCGGATCTCAACAATTCGCGTCATCAGTCAACTGAATCCAGCCTCAACAAGAGCAATGTCGCCAGCCTCGAGCTGAAGTGGGCTTTCTCGGTCCCTGGAGCCACCCGTTCCCGCGCACAACCAGTCATCACCGAAGAGGTTGTTTTCATCGGCAGCCAGCAGGGCGTCATCTATGCGTTGGACAGCAGCAACGGCTGCCCGGTGTGGACCTTCAATGCTGATTCCGAGGTGCGTGGCGCCTTGTTCCTGGAGACAGATGACGCCGGACTGCCTTCGAAGCTCTACTTCGGCGATTTCAATGCGTCGGCCTACGCGCTGGATGCAAGAACCGGCGAGTTGCTCTGGAAGACGCGGGTGCACGACTTCCAGCGCGCCACCATAACCGGCTCGGTAATCGCCTATGACGGCACGCTCATAGTGCCGGTCTCCTCTTTGGAGATCATCCTGGCATCGCGCAACGAGTATGCTTGCTGCCATTTTCGCGGAGCAGTTGTCGCCCTGGATACTGAATCCGGTGCTATTAGATGGCGTGCCTACACCACCGACGAACCGCAGCCTACCATTCGCAATACCTACGGCGTGCAGCAATACGGGCCATCCGGTGCGCCGGTGTGGTCTGGGCCGACAATCGATGTGCAGCGCAGGCTGGTGTATGCCACCACCGGGCAAAACTACTCTTCGCCGGCCACGGGTACCAGCGATGCAGTACTGGCAATCAACCTGGACTCAGGCAACATCGAATGGGTTTCCCAGATGACTGCCAATGATGCGTGGAATGGCGCCTGTTCTACTGGCGGTGCAAATTGCCCCGAAGAGAATGGCCCGGATTTTGACATAGGCGCATCGGCCATACTGGCAACTGCAGAAGATGGTAGGGAACTTGTTCTCGTCGGCCAAAAATCCGGCATGGTCCATGCCCTCGACCCTGACAAAGGGGGAGAGATTGTCTGGCGGCAGCGGGTTGGTAGTGGTGGCACCATGGGTGGAGTGCACTATGGTATGAGTGTCGCGGGCGAGAAGCTATTTGTCGGCGTATCGGACCTGCCTACCAACAATCCCGGTAATGTAGGTGATCCGAATCCCAGTGTACAGGCACTGAATCTGAGTACTGGAGAGCGACTCTGGCAGACTCCCATTCCCAATGTGTGTGAACAGACGCCTTTCCTTTGCTGGCCTGGCATCTCGGCTGCGATAAGCAGCAACGACGAACTGGTATTCGCCGGTGGATTGGATGGCATGCTGCGCGCTTTCGATACCGACACCGGCGAAATACTCTGGGAAACCAAAACTCGCCGGGATTTCGGTGAACGCAACGGTGTTATTGCGAGCGGTGGATCCATCGAATCCGACGGACCCGTGTTGGCGGGTGACAGGCTCTATATCACATCGGGTTATGAGAAGTGGGCGGAGACTCCGGGCAATGTGCTGCTGGTTTTCGGGCTGCCTGAATAAGAAACTTAAATAAAAATAAAGCGAAATCAATCGACGAGGTAAGCAGAGATGAAATCAGCATTTGTACTACGTACTCTTTTCTCGCTGGTAGTAAGTAGCCTGTTAACGGGCCTGGTCACCGCCGCTTCGATCGATAATATTGTTATCAATCCTGATTCCACCATTAAGGATTCACCAACCACCCTGATGGGCGTGAACCATATCGGCCTGTCCGTCAAGGACCTCGATACTTCACTGGCGTTCTATCAGGAGGCGACGGGATACACACTACTGCGTCATGAAACCATCGGCAATAGTGCCGCTGCAGATACGCTGTTTGGCCGGACCGGGGTCGAGTACGAGATCGCAGTGCTGCAAGGCCCGAACATGCTGTTTGAGTTGATCGAATTCAAACACAATGCCAACAAGCCGGTGGTGAAGATGCCGGTGGAAGGTCCGGGGATGACCCATACCTGTTTTCAGTCGTCCTCCAGCAACTCCGGCTATGATCGGTTTGTCTCCGCGGGAGCCGACGTTTTGTCTCGTGGTAAAGAGCCCATCGATATGGGCGGATACGGTGTGACCTATGCCTATGCCTACGACCCCGATGGCAATATGTTCGAACTGGAACAACTCGATGAGGGTCCCTTGTCGCAGGTGGAGAGGAAAGTGCGTTGGGTGGCAGGCGGTCACCACATGTGGATGACCCAGGTGGCGCTGGTTACCCACGACCTGGAGCGACTCACTGCCTGGTATGAGAAGATCCTGGCCTTCGCGCCTTATCGCACCGGTGACTATGTGAGCCATCCCCGGATGATTGATATCACCGACGAAGAAGATCTGTCCCTCATGGTGTCGTGGTTTCGCATGAATGATCGCAACAAGACACTGGAATTCTGGCAGTACCGTAATCCGCTTACCCCTACCTCTGTCGGCAAGCGGGATGTTACCGACTTTGGTTACAGCTATTCCATAGAGGTTGGCGATATTCAGGCCGAATACCATCGGATGAAAGGCCTCGGTGTTGAGTTCATCAGCGAGCCGGTATTAATGGGTGATTACTATCAGGTCTATGCCAACGATGTGGATGGAAATGTATTTGCACTGCGACAGTGGACAGACCCCCAGTCGCCCTATTCTGTAAGCAATCTCGAACTTTAGGAATCACTGTTATGTTGCAAGGAACGATCGCGCAATTTTCCAGAACACTGGCTGTCCTTGGCGTGGCATTTTTTACTGCGCTTGGTCTGTCATCCCCGTCAACTGCCCAGGGTCTGGATGCCACCGTAGAACACCACTATGCCGACAACGATGGGGTCAGCATTCATTACGTTACGAAAGGCAGCGGCCCTTTAATGGTGATGATCCACGGCTTCCCCGACTACTGGTACTCCTGGCGATACCAGATGGAGGCCCTGTCCGATGATTACACGGTTGCAGCGATGGATACCCGGGGGTACAACCTCAGCGACAAGCCGGAAGGCGTCGAGAACTATGCTCTCGCCACCCTGGTAGAAGATGTGGCGGCCGTGGTACGCGACCAGGGACAGGACAGTGCCATCATCGTGGGTCACGACTGGGGCGGGGGAATCGCCTGGGGCGTTGCCGCCATGAAGCCCGAGATTACCGAACAGCTGATCATCATGAATCTTCCCCATCCACGCAACCTGGTGCGGGAGTTGGCGAAGTTTGGACAGCAGCATGAGAACTCTGTGTATGCGCGCAATTTCCAGCAGCCAACATCCCATGAGAATCTATCCGCAACAGGTCTCGCCACTTCCCTCTCACGTGGCGACGAGGCCCTCTATGCGAAATACGAAGAAGCCTTCAGTCGCTCCAGTTTCGACGCCATGATGAATTACTACCGTGCGAACTACCCGAGAGATCCCTATACCAGCGGTGTGTTCCTGGAACTTCCTGAAGTGCAGGCGCCTGTGTTGCAGTTCCATGGTCTGCGCGATACGGCCCTGCTGGCTGATGGACTGAACAACACCTGGGAGCATTTGGCGCAGGACTGGACACTGATGACGATCCCTGGCGTCAGTCACTGGCCCCACAATGAAAAACCGGATCTGGTCAGTGACATGATGCGTGCCTGGTTGGCGATTCAACGGCAGTAGCGCCAGGTTACTAGTTCTGTTATCCCAAAATGGGATGCAGCATAAGTCCACAATTGCGTATGAAGCTTCCTCAGGACGTGCAAGACCCTTCAAGGCAATCAATTTACCGGTAGACAGCAGTTGAGTTCCAGCAATCTTCCACTGACCATCGTCAGCTGTGTTTTCTTCATGGCGCTGGTCGCCTTTATCTCCTGGCGGAAAACCCGCGGAGAGGTAAGCACCCAGGATGGCTATTTTTTAGCTGGCAGGGGGCTGAGTGCCGTTTTTATCGCAGGTTCATTGTTGCTGACGAACCTTTCCGCAGAACAGCTCATCGGTCTCAATGGTAGCGCCTACGGTTTTAATCTCTCCAGTATGGCCTGGGAAGTCACGGCTGCCTTCGCCACGGTGTGCATGGCTTTTGTCTTCCTGCCGCGTTATCTCGCTGGTGCATTCACGACTTTGCCCCAGTTCCTCTGCGATCGCTTTGATGACAGCGTGCGCCGCATGACAGTTATCCTGTTCATGGTGGGCTACGGGCTGGTTACGATTCCCGGCGTACTCTACTCGGGCTCTATCGCCGTGCTGCAGCTGTTCGATGTGCCGGACCTGCTCAACATTAGCTACAGCGAAGGCCTGTTCATTACCATCATCGCGGTGGGCTGCATCGGCGCCATGTATGCTGTGTTTGGTGGGCTCAAGGCAGTTGCCGTATCCGATACCATCAATGGCATTGGGCTATTGATCGTCGGAATAGCAGTGCCCTTGTTGGGACTCTCTGCCCTGGGGGAAGGCAGCATCGGCGAGGGCCTGCGCATCATTACCTCAATCGATACAGAAAAACTCAATGCCATCGGTGGACCGTCGGACCCAACGCCCTTCGCAACCCTGTTCACCGGCATGGTGTTTGCGAACCTGTTTTACTGGTGTACCAACCAGTATGTCATCCAGCGCACCCTGGCCGCGCACGATCTGAAGGAAGGGCAGAAGGGCGTACTCTTTTCCGGCTTCTTCAAGGTGTTGGTGCCTTTCTTCATGATGATACCCGGGGTCATTGCCTACCATCTGTATGGGGAAGGGCTGGGTAGCATCGACCTGGCCTATCCAACGCTGATCCGTGATGTGCTTCCGGTGTGGGCGACAGGTTTCTTCCTGGCGGTTCTGCTTGGCGCTGTTTTCAGCTCATTCAATTCGTTGCTCAACAGTGCGGCGACCCTGTTTTGCCTCGATGTGTGGGCGCCACTGAGCAAGCAACCCATCAGTGACGAGCACATGGTGAGAATCGCGAGGAGGGCGAGTGTTGTGATTGCACTGTTCTCGTTCGCGGTAGCGCCACTGCTGCAATATGCCCCGGAGGGGCTCTGGCAGATCATCCGTATCTTCACCGGCTTCTACAACATTCCGGTGATTGCCATCGTACTGGTCGGCCTGTTTACAACCCGTGTCCCAGCGCTGGGGCCGAAGTTGGTGGTGGGCTTCCACATCGTGGCTTACGGGCTATTCCAGTTCGTATTGAGCGATGTCGTCTCGATACACTTCCTGCACCTCTACGCGGTGCTGTTCGTTATTGAGGTGGCGATAATGCTGATTGTAGGTCACCTCTACCCAAGGCAAGATGACTGGGTAATTCACCAGAATAGAATGGTAGACATGACGCCCTGGCGCTTCGCTATTCCCTGTGCGACGACCTTGCTGTCCTGCGTGGTGGGCCTGTATCTGCTTTTCTCTCCGATCGGCCTCGTGGGTGGCTTGAGCTCCCTGTTCTTTCCGCTGACAGCAAGCCTGCTGTTCGCCAACCTGGCACTGTGGGTCTGGTTCATTTTCGGTAAGGGCTTCGACCTGCCCTCTGTCAGGGAAGTGAAAACGCAGCAATGAAATTCTATCTGGAAAGCGCCGCTCAACGATCGGATCGAATCAATGAAATGGCCTTGCCTGGCACCCGTTCCAGGTATCGCTTTCTGATTATTGGCGTCGGGATGATTGGCCGCGAGCATATTCAGGTATCCCGCCTGCTGGGCGAGGCCAGGATCTCGGGCATCTATGATCCGGATGCGGGAAGTGTCGCGGCGGCCCTGGCGTTATTCGATGAAGTGGGCGAGCCGAAACCGGAGGTCTACGATTCGCTGGCAGCCGCGCTAAGCGACTGCGAAGCAGATGCGATCCTCATATGCACGCCCAACTACACGCATTATTCGATCATAGACGAGGCGAAGAAGACGAACTTGCCTCTGTTCGTTGAAAAGCCCATGGCCACGAAACTGGATGAAGCGGCGCAGCTGGTGAAACTGGGACGAAGCTACCCGGGGTTTATTCAGCTGGGCATGCAGTATCGGTTCAAGAGCCAATACACAGAGGCCTTTCGGGAAGTGAAAGCCCTCGGATCCGTCGGCGAAGTGAAGACGGTCAGCATGAGTGAGTACCGGCCGCCCTTTCTCGACAAGGTAAAGCAGTGGAACAAGTTTAATGAATACTCGGGCGGAACCCTGGTGGAGAAGTGTTGCCACTACTTCGACCTCATCAATCTCATGGCGGAATCGCGGCCGGTGTCGGTCTATGCCAGTGGCGGACAGGCGGTAAACTTCCTGGACTTTAACTATGAAGGCCGTGGGTCAGATATCCATGATCATGGCTTTGTCATCATTGATTATGAGAATGGTGTCCGGGCCAGTTTCATTCTCAATATGTTCAGCCAGGAACTGTACGAGGAGCTCATCGTCGGCGGTGTGAAAGGACGGGTTGTGGCGACCGAGCATTCCAGCTTCAAAAGAGAAGGCTCAAAGGGGCTGATAAAGGTAGAAGTCGAGGGTCACGCAGACTATGCTTTTCGCGATGTGACCTATCCAGGGATTATCGAACGCAGTGGCCATCATGGCGCGACGTTTTTCGAGCATGAGGCACTGATCGCCCAGTTGTCCGGACAAGAGACAGATAGCGCCACTCTTGAGCAGGGGCTATGGGCCATCATCGTGGCCAGTGCAGCGCAGCAATCCATTGAGTCCCGGAAACTCATCGAGGTCCAGGACTACCTGGTCGAGCAGGGACTCGCCTGGGTGTGGAACGAGTCCAGTAAATAACGACCAGGTATCACCAGTTAAGAGTCATCGCGAGAACATCATGGAAACCATAGCAGTAGCAGAGAGAGCAATGCCCAGCATCGGTCTGGGACTTTGGAAGATTGCAAACGAACAGGTGCCCGGCCTGATCGAAGAAGCAGTTAAATGTGGTTATCGTCATCTCGATAGTGCCGCTGACTACGGAAACGAGGCGGCAGTTGGTGCTGGTATAAAGCGGGTGCTGGATACCGGGCTCCGCCAGCGTGACGAGCTGTGGGTTACATCAAAATTGTGGAATACCTATCATCGGCCCGAGCATGTGCGGCCTGCCTGCGAAAAAACCCTGAGAGACCTGGGGCTGGACTACCTCGATCTGTACCTTGTCCATTTTCCTATTTCTTTACAGTTCGTGGATTTCGAGACCCGTTATCCGCCGGAATGGTTCCATGATCCGGACGCAGAAAACCCGGTGATGAAAATCGACCCCGTGCCCTTGCAGGACACCTGGCGGGCGATGGAAGAACTGGTGGACGCAGGCCTCGTCAAGCAGATTGGTGTGTGCAACTACAATACTGGCTTGTTAAACGATCTGCAGGCCTATGCACGGATCAAGCCGGCCATGCTGCAGATCGAATCCCATCCACAGCTTACCCAGGAACGCCTGATCAGGCTGGCACACCAATACGATATGGCAGTCACGGCATTCTCACCCCTGGGCTCGCTTTCCTATGTTGCCCTGGGCATGGCGGGAGAAGAAGACTCCTTGCTCAAGGCCAGTGTTGTGAAGTCGGCAGCCGAGCGGCTCGGAAAGACACCCGCTCAAGTCCTGTTGCGTTGGGGTGTGCAGCGGGGTACGGCCATCATACCCAAGACCAGCAATCCGTCCCGGCTCGCCGAGAATATCGCCATCTTTGATTTCCACCTCAGTGGCGATGAGATGGACGGGATAACTGCCCTCAACCAGAACAGGCGCTACAACGACCCCGCAGTGTTCTGCGAGGCTGCCTTTAATACTTTCTACCCGATCTACGACTAAGATGATTTCACATTCCAGCTTTGCCGAATTTCCGGCCGTGATTGAGGCCACAAACAAAGCAGAAGATCCGTATGCCTGGTTATCGCAGCAGCGTGAAGACCTGCTGGGCCAGCTTGATCGACAGGGTGCAGTGCTGTTGCGTGGTTTCGCGCTGCATAGCGATACAGATTTCGATAGGGCGATTAGCGCATTTGAGCTGCCAGCCTTCACCTACGCGGAATCGCTTTCCAACGCAGTACGCAAGAATCGCACAGACAAGGTATTTACCGCTAATGAAGCGCCACCAGAGATAGAAATATTTCTGCATCATGAGATGGCGCAAACTCCGCGTTATCCCAGCAAGCTGTTCTTCTTCTGTGAGCTGGCCCCGGGTGGAGGTGGCGCCACACCCTTGTGCCGCTCCGATTTGCTGCTGCAGGCAATGCGAAAGCACATGCCGGAATTCGTTTCGAGATGCGAACAGCATGGCCTGCGCTATACCAATATCATGCCCCTGGATGCTGACGCTCAATCCGGTCAAGGGCGCAGTTGGAAGAGCACCTTGAGCAGCGATAGCCAGGCGGGGGCTGAGGCACGCCTTGAAGTACTGGGCTATAGCTGGCAGTGGCTCGACGATGGCAGCCTGAAGGCGACGACCCCGGTCTTGCCCGCTGTTAAAACCCTTGAGTCTGGAACGGAAGTTTTCTTTAATCAGTTAATCGCCGCATTCATGGGGTGGAAAGACAGCCGAAATCGCCATGAGAAGGTAGTTCGTTTCGGAGATAGCTCCGAAATCGCAGATGAAGACATGCAACAAGTTGTGAGTCTGGCAAAGCAGTTCACCTATGACCTGCAATGGCAGACCGGCGACATGGCTGTCGTGGACAATTTTCTCGTGATGCATGGGCGCAGGCCATTCACCGGCGAGCGACGGGTTCTGGCATCACTGGCGGCCTAATTGGCTGAGACAGATGCTGCATCTATAGCTCATCTGATTGTTCTTATTTCTGACTTGGCGATAGACAAGAGAGGGGAGAAAAAATGAACGGCAAGAAAATTGTAAAGTGGGGTGGTATCGGTATCGCTGTGCTGTTCCTTATCTATGTTGGTTCCATAGTCTGGTTCGAAACCCAGCTTGGGGTGAACCAGCCTCAGGGGTCGACTTCGTTAGTGCTAGCCACGTTCAGCCCGGACAACGAGCGTCACGAGCGCGTACTTCGCCTTGAGCAAATAGATGGCAACAACTACATCGCCGTTAATCACTGGCCACGCCGTTGGTATGGCTATGCGCTCAATAACCCCAACGTTGAAGTGAAGAAGCCAGGTACAGATGAGTTTGCTGAGTATGTGGCCGTACCGCTCGAAGGGACCGAACTGGAACGCATTAGCACCGAATACAGCTTCGGCTTTAATTTCAGATTCCGCACAGGCTTTCCACCACGTCGTTTCCTGCGACTGGATCCAGCCTGATTCATTTGCCAATTAAACCTAACAAGGGAGAGCACTATGTTCAGCCACGTCATGCTGGGAAGTAACGACCTGGAAGCCTCAAAAAAATTCTATGACGCCACCCTGTCGGTACTGGGACACCCCGAACCCGTACAGGACCCCAAGGGCAGATACTTTTACCGCACAAGCACTGGCGTCTTCGGGATCACAACCCCGATCAACGGAGAAGAAGCCTGTCACGGTAACGGCAGCACCCTTGGCTTCTCTGCCACTAGCACCGAACAGGTAGACGCCTGGCACAAAGCCGGCGTTGCCAACGGCGGCGTTGCCATCGAAGACCCACCGGGCATTCGAGAAAGCGGCGGCGTACAACTCTACCTCGCCTACCTTCGCGACCCCAGCGGCAACAAAGTCTGCGCCCTCTACCGAGTCCCCAAAGCCTAAATTTCATAGGACACCCATTTTTCTTCAACCCTCCAAGCTCCTGTTTTATATAAAGAAACAGGAGTTCCGGATTGAACGGGACAGGACAAAATTAAGTGGGTGTCCTGTAAAATTTTAAATGGGTGTCCTGTAAAATTTGCCCTGATTCTTTCAACAATCTTTGTTCCTTGTGCGCTGCTGTTCGCACTCTGTCTTGAAACGCCTTCTATGGGTGCATCACGCGAAAAACGTGCACCTGCATGGTGCGTCATGTCTTTGCCATTTCCGTGCAATTTTCAAAAAATCGGCTACACGCCCCGGAATTCGCGGAGTTTTGTAATTGGCCCGGTAATTGCTCAAGACAGTCTCAGGTGGCAAGCACTGCCTTTTACTATGAACCAATCAAGGGACAAGACTAATTATGAAAACTCGAATCGCGTCACTCGTGGCCGCAGGTTTACTACTCTCCACTAGCGCTGTTCAAGCTCAGGAATGGACTGCCAATTTCACAGCGACCAATAACTACATTTGGCGCGGACTGACTCAAACTATTAACGAAGGTGCTATCCAGGGCGGTATCGACTACGCATCCGACAGCGGCTTCTACATCGGTACCTGGGCTTCCAACGTATCTTATGATTCCGACGATGCTTACTCCTATGAGCACGACATCTACTTTGGTCTCGCTGGCGAGACGGATTCCTACTCCTGGGACGTTGGTTACCTCTACTACAACTACGATTCCAATGCTGGCTATGACTTCAGCGAAATTTACGGTTCTCTGGGCATCGGCAATTTCAGCACTACTTTGTCTCTGCTGGTGCATGCAGAACCTGATGAAGGCCCAACGGAAGACTTCGGTTTTGCCAAAGCTTCATACTGGTCATTTGACTACGCTATCCCACTGGAAAGCGGTGCCGAGATCGGTCTGCACGCAGGTTTCCACGAAGGTGACTTCATGTACTCCTTTAACGGTGCAACTGACGACTACTGGGATTTTAACATCTCCGTTGCCAAAGATGGCTTCTACGGCATGATCACTACTACTACACTGGGTGATGATGACAATGGCGATGGTTTCGAGGACTACGCAAGCCAGGCACCACGTGATAACGATAACGTGAAATTCGTTATCGGTTACGGCCTTGACTTCGAACTGTAAGTTAGTCACTGCAGTTATTTCCCCAAGAAAGCCGGCTTCTCTCGAAGTCGGCTTTTTTTTGCTTGCGTGTTTCCCGGAATCGCCTGCGTACAAATCCTCGGTGGAACGGATCATTGTCCTGCTACTAGCGGCGATCTGAACAACACACATCAAGAGACCAGGTCGGATGCACGCGGTAATAGTGGTGTGTACCTAAGGGCAGAAAACAACACAGGAAGAAAAAGGCTTTGCTCAGTGCGTTGCGCTCATTCGCGAGAGAAAAGATTCACAAGCTCTACAGCATTGCTAGCGTAAGCGGAGCTGCTCACTCAGCCAGCAATGTTTGAAGTCAATGGGAACCCTGGCACCTGGTCGCTTCTTGTTTTTGCTGTTATCAATGCTGGCTCGTTCCAATTCACATGTTCATCAAGAAGCATTTGAGAATCATTGCGCAACGCGTGCATGTCTAGATGTTTGCCAAGCAATAAAACGAAGCGCACTTAGTCCTGTACTCACACCTGAAGTGCGAAGTCCTTACTTGCTTTCTTCAAACCAAAAAAAGGGCAGATACCATTTTGGTATCTGCCCTGACTTCAAGGGTAGGGATAGAAGTAGCTAAGGGAAGTTCATCTATAATCCTGGGATCAGGCCAGCGCCGGTTCGGCGTTGACCTGCTCAGGCTTTCCCTCAGTAGATTCAACAAACTCCACAGCGGCGGCGATGGCATCGCGGCGCTTATCAAAGTAGTGATTCTTCGGAATGACATCCCCCATGAGCCCTTCCAGGACGCCGCGGGACTGATCATTCATACCAGAGATGTAAACAAGCTTGTTGGACAGCTTGCCGTCGTTGGCAATGGTTTCCACTGCACGTGCGGCAGACACATCAATAAAAGGCACCTGTGAAAAATCAAGGATAGTCACCTGACTATACTTGGCCGACTTTTCCCGAACCTGATGGCCAAGGTCAGCGGCAGCACCGAAGCTTAAAGGGCCGCCAAAGTCGAAGATATTGATGCGCTCATGTGAGTGAGTCATCATCTCGGCTTCTTCTTCAGTGAAGTGCACAGACAGACCTTCGCGAGTAATGTCTTTCAGCTCTTGTAGTTGCTGATCGGCAATCTGCTTCACAAAAGCCAGCGAAGCCATGACTACACCAGCCATCACCGCAGTGATCAGGTCAACGAACACTGTCAGTACAAGCACAAGCAGCATCAAGGCCAGATCCCAGCGAGGTCCACGGTGTGCTTTCAGAATGTAAGCACGGTCAATAATGTCCCAGCCAGTCTTGATCAGGATCGCAGCCAATACTGTGTGAGGAATATTGGAAGCCAGCGGCGCCAGGGCAACCACGATGGCAAGCAGCAATACACTGTGCAGCATGCCGGAGATCTTTGTCTTACCACCGGTACGGATGTTAATCACCGTACGCATGGTCGCACCGGCACTGGCGATACCGCCAAAGAAACCGGCAGCCATATTACCAATACCCTGACCGATCAACTCCTGGTTGGAGTTATGGCGAGTACGGGTCATGTTGTCGGCAACCAGAGAGGTCAGCAAGCTGTCGATAGATCCCAGCAGAGCCAGTATAAAGGCTGCTTCCAACACCACGAGCAAAGTATCTTGACTCAGGCTTGGCATAATGAAGCTAGGCAGACCAGTTGGAATTTCTCCAAGAATCGGCGAACCAACAATCATCATGCTGGTAACTGTACCAATGATCAGACCAGCAAGTGGGCCGGGTACGTATTTACCCAGCGATGCTGGCCAGTTAAATACGATGAGCAGTGTCATCACGCCGATGCCAAGTGCAACGAAGTTCGGGTCCATTACCGCGCCTGGAATTTCAACCAGAGCAGGGATGGTGCCACTGCCTTCCGGTTCATGGCCAAACAGGCGCGAAGTCTGAAGAGCGATAATGATACAGCCGATACCACTCATGAATCCTGAAATCACTGGGTAGGGTACCAGGCGAATATATTGCCCAAGTTTAAACACGCCGAATGCAATCTGGAACGCACCGGCAAGAATTACCGTGGTGAACACCAGAGACGGGTTACCATCCAGTGCCGCATAAACACCGGCGAATACCACAACCATGGGACCAGTAGGACCGGTCACCTGGGAAGCAGTACCACCAAACAGTGATGCAAAGAAGCCAACGATAATGGCGCCATACAGACCTGCAATAGGTCCGGCACCAGAAGCTTCACCAAAGGCCAGGGCCAGCGGCAAAGCCACTACGCCGGCTGTGATACCACCGTAGATGTCGCCTTTTAAATTATCGGTTCGAAAACCAAACATGATTAACTCCTTAATCCTTAAGCCGTTTTAACTGCAGGGCTTTCTGCTTTCATGAATTCCGCATAGTGCTCTTCAACTGGTACGAACGCGTTCTTCTCAGCGTCGAAGGCAGTAATGGCGCCATGCTCAATATCGTAGATCCAGCCGTGCAGTTCGATGCTGCCGGTCGCTTGCTTGGCCAGTACAGCAGGGTGTGTGCGCAGGTGCTGGAGCTGCTGCTTCACGTTCTCTTCTGTTACCTGGCTAAGAATATCGCTGTCGTCTCCACCGTTACGTGCGCGAACTGCTTCAACAGCACCACGAGAGTGCTCCAGCCAGTCCTGTACGTGCGGTAAGTCGGTCAGCGCGCTAAGGTTCAGTGCGCCTTTCATGGCACCACAGTCGCTATGTCCACAGACTACGATGTGCTGCACACCCAGAGCAGCCACGGCGAACTCGATGGAAGCCGTCACACCACCCGCGTTACGCATATTCGGCGGTACGATGTTGCCCGCGTTGCGAATAATGAACAGATCACCGGGCTCGGTCTGGGTAACCAGGTTTGGATCGATGCGAGAGTCGGAACAGGTAATAAATAACACTTCCGGGCTTTGGCCATTGGCCAGCTCGGCAAAGAGCTTCTTCCTTTCTTCGTAAGAAGAGCTCTTGAACTTGGCGATACCAGAAATCAGTTTTTCCATTTTTTCCTACCTCTTGAATAAGTTAAGCAGAATTTAAGCAATCTATTGGCTGCGGGCTTCAATCACGTACTGCCCGCCAGCAAAGGGTTAATTAGTCGACGGGTGGGGATGATAAGGATTATTTTTGATAAGAAAATTGCGAAAAACCGTATTTCGTTATAGATTCTATCTATCACTAGAGTTCATGGGCGTTTCCGGGCGGTTGCGCTTTCGCAGAGGATAACCAGAGGATAATCAGAGGAATAAGCAGTGGATTCCACAGAAGGTATCTCTCTAAAACAGATCCAGTATTTCTCAGCCGTGGCGGAATATGGCAGTTTCCGGCAGGCTTCGGCACGCCTGAATATTACCCAGCCCACCCTGAGTAACCAGGTGGCTGTTATGGAAAAAACCCTTGGAGTTCAACTATTTGAGCGCAGCCGAAAGGGCATTAACCCCACGCCGGAGGGCAGGGAATTATTGGTCAGCGCGCGTCGCGTATTGGAGGAAGCGCAGGGCTTTACCAACCAGGCCGCTTTGCTTTCAGGCGGCGGTATCGGTACCTACCGGCTCGGTGTGACGCCCACACTTGGCCCTTACCTGTTGCCCCACCTGCTGGGGCCGATCCATGCCCGCTATACCGACCTGAAACTCTATGTGCGGGAGGATGCCCCCAGCGATCTCGAGACGGGGCTTATCAATGGCCAGCACGATCTGATTCTGACCACGCAACCCGTCATGTCCCAGGACCTGGTGGTGTCTCCCTTATTGCGTGAGCCTCTGAAACTCGCCCTGGCCCAGGATCATCGTCTCGGCAAGAAGGCGCGCATCAACCGTATGGACCTGTTGGGGGAGCCGGTGCTCACGGTATCGGAGCATCACCTGTTCCACCGGCAGATTACTGAACTCTGTGAAAAAGTCGGTGCCGTGGTGAGGCGGGATTATGAAGGCACCAGTCTCGACACGCTGCGACAGATGGTGGTGATGGGCATGGGTATCGCGTTTCTGCCGGCGCTGTATGTGAAATCAGAGATTCGCAATAGCGAAGAACTGCGGGTGACCGATGTGGAAGGTATCAATGTGGTACGTAACCATGCCCTGGTTTGGCGAAATACATCTCCAGCACGAAATTTCTACCGCGATCTTGCCGACCAGATACGCGAGACGGTGGAGACTGTACTAAGTGATACGGTGATGCCGGTCAACTGGGCGCCCGCGAAACCAAAAAAGCCCAGACCTGGGTAGCAGATAGTGGAAAGCCAGGAGCTCAACAGTCATCTGATCTCGATACCAAGTTAGTCTCGATGCTAAATTTGACTCGATACTGTGTTGATCTTGATACTACTCAGGTCGATTCATCGAGAAGATTGAATCCATATCGACACGGGTGTAGTCGTTGTACCCGAGCCGGCCAATGGGCATCATCTTGGCGATATCCAAGAGCCCTTCATCGGTAATCATCGCGTCGTCGATGTGAATCCCAATGACTTCTCCGAACACTACCGTGTACTCATCACCCTTGTCCCAGCCGGGGATGCTGGTCGTTTTGATCAATTTACATTCGAGGTGCACAGGTGCTTCGGCGATGCGCGGCGCTTTCACCAACCTGGAATCGACAGGGGTTAAACCGGTCAAGGCGATTTCATCAACCTCTGCTTCAACGGACGCTGAGCTCTGATTCATTTGGGCGCGTGTATCCCAGGTAGCAAGATTGCAGACAAACTCACCCGTGGCCAGAATGTTCTGCACAGAATCCTTGTTGCCATCATCCGATTTTCCCGCGCCTCCAGCAAACATTACTGTCGGTGGGCGATAACAAACCGCATTAAAGAAACTGTAAGGGGCCAGGTTGAACACTCCGGTTTCGGAAACCGAACTGATCCAGCCAATCGGACGCGGGATGACCAGGCTGTTAAAGGGGTTTTTACTCAGGCCGTGATCGTGATTCTTCGGTTCGTAAAACATGCCTGTTTACTTCCTTCCCAGACTATAGCGATTCAATCCAGAACAGAATCGATCTTCTCCCTGAGACTGTCAAGGGTCAATGGCTTGGTCAGGTAATCGTCCATGCCTGAATCGAGGCAGAGTTGTAGTTCGCTGGAAATGGCATTGCCGGTAATGGCGACGATCGGCGTGCGTAGTCGCGACTCCCTCGCTTCTTCTTCCCTGATTAGTCGGGTCATTTCGATGCCATTCATAACCGGCATATTACAGTCCGACAGGATGAGGGCATAGTTTCCGGTACGCCATTTTTGCAGACCATCTTCGCCATTGACGGCAACTTCAGCATCATGGCCTATAGCTGCAAGTTGTAATTTCATTACTTCCCGGTTGTCTTCGTTATCCTCAACCACGAGAATGGTGCCGCGCTTAGGCACCGTGTCCATTACGGAGGATTCTCCCTGAGAGTCCGACGGAAATTCTGGTTCATCTTCGATATCTACCAATGGCAAATAAAGCGTAAAAGTACTCCCGACGCCGAGTGAGGATTCAACAGTAACTTCACCTCCCATTAGATTCGCCAGGTCATTAACGATTGCTAAACCTAGTCCTGAACCTTCGGGGTGTTTACCAGTTGGATAGTCGCCTTGCACAAAAGGATCGAATAGCGACCCCAGTTTGTCTTCATCTATCCCGATACCGCTATCCTGTATCGAAATAAAAAAGCGGTCAGCATCCTTTCTCGCAACCTGAATGGATACTCTGGTTACGGCTTTGCTATCGTCGCCGGAAAATTTAATGGCATTGCTTATCAGATTAATAGCGCATTGGGCGATGCGCATGGGGTCACCGAAAATGGTGCTTGGAAAGTCGTTTTCCAAATCCAGTTCCAGGTGAATGTTTTTGGTGGTGGCTATTACCTGTAGCGTGGACACCACATCATCCAGTACAGTCCTTATATCGAAGTACTCATCGTCAAGGGTAAGCTTTCCGGATTCGAGGCGGGTCAGATCCAGAATGTCGTCGACGAGATGAGCAAGAACTCTTGATGACCTGACGATGGTAGAAATCATCTTGTGTTGGGCTTCATTGAGATTTGATTTCTCCATGAGTTCAGCCATACCCAGCAGACCATTAATAGGCGTCCGAATGTCATGGCTGATCTTGGCCAGAAACTGGTTTTTCGCCATCTGTGCATGAACACGCTCAGTGATGTCAGTATAGGTAATAACAAAGCCCCCACTGGCTAGTGGTTGCCCATAGACTTCACAATGGCGGCCGTTAAACAGGAACTGGTCTTCATGGAAGGGCTCGAACGTTACAACTCGGGCCATACGTCGGGCGACGCGTTCTTCTACACTTCCTGTATTCCCGTAGCCGCCCCTTTGAGCATTGATTCGTACTATTTTTTCAAAGCTTTCGCCAGGAGTGAAATCAGATGTAGAAATTTCAAGTAACTCTCGAGCTCGATTATTGATCTCCAGAACCACAAATTGCCTGTTATAGATGATGACGCCATGCTTAAGGCCACCGAGCGCTTCGCGGTATAGTCGATCAGCCTCGGGACCTGATTCGGCACTGTCGGGGATATTATTGCTTGGAGGCACCATGAAAAAGGCGGGAAGTATTCTGTTGTTCTTATCGGGTTACTTAGTGCTCGAAGAATACTAGCAATGAATTACACTTACCGCTCGCAAAATTGGCCGTACTAATGAATTATTTTACTCAAACTCGCAAAAAACAAGTAAGAAACCGGTTCTGCGTGAAATACGCCACCAGCTATCTAGCCCTCGGTCAAAAATTATTCGGAAAAGTGCTATACGATGAGCCATAACAAACCATTATCAGGCTACAAGGTCATCGATTTTTCAGCCGTCTACGCTGGACCCATTTGCGCGAGAATGTTGCAGGACTGCGGCGCCACCGTCATCAAGATTGAGCCTCCGAAAGTGGGTGACCTCACCCGCGGTGCAACAGGCATGTCGCCGGTGTTCGCGCATTTCAATGCCGGCAAGCAGAGTATAGCGATTGACTTAAAACAGGAGAGGGGGCGAGAGCTGGCCCGTGATCTGGTGTGCGATGCTGATGTCCTCGTGCAGAATTTCCGGCCAGGCATTATGGAACGCTTTGGGCTGGACTATGCCACCCTCGCCGCCGAACAACCGGAACTGGTGTATTGCTCAATCTCCGGTTTTGGCCAGTCCGGACCCTGGGTTAATCGTGCCGCTTTCGCACCCATCGTACACGCGGCCAGCGGCTTCGACTCGGTCTTCGCCAGGGCGCAGGGAGGGAAAGAAGCAGTGGTTGCCGCGAAGGGCAAGGCTGACACCAAACAGCAAAAACCCATACCACCGAACTGGGAGATCATGGTGGCGGATATTCTCACTGGCGCCTACGCATTTGGCGCGATTCAAACCGCGTTGCTAGGTCGTCTTCGGGGAGGTAAGGGCGAGCATATCGATGTCAGCATGATGGACGCCATGTTGACTCTGATTCCTGCACAGGTTCAGGCTGCACAGAACACAACGAAAGTACCAATTGGGCGGTTCTACCCAATCCAGACCAAAGATGGCTACATCATGGTGACGGCAATCAGTGACAAGAACCTGCAAAGCCTGAGTGAAGTATTTGGCAGGCCAGACTTGTTAAACGATCCGCGCTTCGCCTTTGGTCCACGTTCAGACAACCACCATCTACTGGCGCTGGAAATTGAAAAATGGTCTATCGACTACAGCTGTGCTGAATGCGAAGCCATTTTGAACGGGGCAGGTGTCCCATGTGCAGTGTATCCAGAACTAGAGGACATGTTCTCTCATCCCCAGGTAGTTGAGCGAAACTCGTTTAAAGAAATTCACAACGATGAGCTGGGAGATTTCCTGATCCAGAATATGCCGGTGAAATTCGCACGGGCAGATAATGCCGCCGCCGGGTGGGTAGCCAGCCTCGGTGAACATAGCAGGTTGATCCTGCAATCAGAGTTAGCGCTGGATGAGGAAACGATAGAACGCCTGTTCGTTGAAAACATTGTAAGTTGAGCAGAATTCATTACTAATCCCGTCGATTCTGGGGTATGGTGGAATTTCATCCACAGAGTCAGAAATATCCATGCCTGTATCGTTCACTCTCAACGATGGAATCGGGATCTTCACCACGGTGGGCGATGTCGACTTTGAAGAGGGACTGGATATCCTTGAGAAGGGCATGGATGAGGTGCGTAAATCGGGACAGCCGCATGTCCTGCTCTTCGATCTCTCGCAAAGTGCCGAAAACCGCAGCGTAGAAGAGCTGCACATGATTTCCGTGTTTATACAGGAGCGACTTCCCCACGCTCACCTGGCCATGGTGGCGCAGCAGGATCTCTACTACGGGATCAGTCGTATGTTCAGCTCATTCGCCGAAAGTCTCTCGCTTGAATCGAGAGCGTTCAGAAACAGGGATGACGCCATCGACTGGTGTAATGCCCGAGCTAGGGTAAAACCACAGGACACTAAGGAATCAACTGAAATAACGGCGCAATCCGAGCAACCGTCAAACCTGGAAACTACTGAAACAAGCTAAGCGGTCATTGCGACCTCCGCGATCTCTGCAGTTTACCACCTGCGCACTCGCCGCTGCGTTCATTCGCAACCTTAGTGTCCGCGGTTCACCCGACAGCAATTCCTGCCACTGTTTTTCGCCTGCAACAGCGCATGTTCAACTCGGGTAAAAGCCGTATCGACGGTATCGCCCTGACTGAATTCCGTGATGCCGAAAGACATGGTGATATTCAGTGTCGAGTCCTTGCAATTGAACTTGCAACGATCGATGTGCTCCCGGATATTTTCCATGGCATCCAGCGCCACCTCGGCAGAAGTGGCCGGCAGGATCATGACAAACTGCTCGCCCCCGTAGCGCGCGAGATAGTCGCTCTTGCGCAAGTGGGAACCGATTTCCTGGGCGATGAGCTGAATGGCACGGTCGCCAACGCTGTGACCATGATTCTCGTTAAGCTTGTGCAGATAATCTATGTCACCGAGACACAGGCAGAGCTGGTCATCGGTAGCTTTCCACACTTCAAATTCTTCCGCGATTTTTTCGAAGTAAGCATTGCGATTGTGCAGGGAAGTAAGGCTGTCGAGACGCATCGCCGCCTGTTGCTTGGTGACCGATTCATGGAGCAAGCGTGACTCTTTCTCCATGCTTTCTACCTTCGTCATCAACTGGCGAATTTCATCGCTATAGGCCGTCTGCAATTCCTGACGATCACTCCTAGCCTTGTCCATGGTGACGAGCATCTTGTCCAACTGCTCCTGAATTGAAAGCTTGAGTCGATCCAGGTTCTCCGCCTTGTTGACATGATTGCCGATGGCATCGAGATCAAAGCGAAGGTCCTCATCCAGTTTGCGATCGAGGTCGAATCGGTGCTTGCTGTAGTGATTGGACTTGTTCACCAGTGTGCTGAGATCTTCCAGGGATTGATGAACCGATTGCAGGTAATCTTTCAGTTGCTTCTGTTCACTGGCACGGGCCATGTTGATTACGTTAAGCGTTTTCTGCAGCAACAAGGGAAGCTCACTGGGAGCGGCTGTCTTCAGTTCTTTCTGCAGGCCAACCGCCACGGCGTTCACCGCATCCACCGGGGACAGGGAATCCAGAACCTGGCTTATGAATTCGTTGACCTGTTGGATGACTTCGGAGTTTGCCGGTAGCGAAGGTTCCGGACTGGCATCTACCGAAGGCGTAGCCTCGTCATTGCCAGATTCTTTGCTGTCCAACTGTTTCGACGCCGGGCTGTTCTGCATCAGGCTGCGAGTAAGCTTTGCCCAGAATCCCATCTGTTGTCCGCTCTGCTCGATAGGCGTCTCAGTAAGCAGCGACGTCAACAGGGCAGCGAAGTCTTTTAGCAGCCTGTGTTGAGTTCGTTGGTCTTCGCTGCTCTTGCGCACTTCCTTCTGCATGCGCTTGAGCGAACGAAGGTAGTCACTGTTTTTGAGCGACTGGCATTCGATTAATTCAGAAATAGATTTCGACAACATAAACTTCAGGGCGACGGCTTCCTGATTACGTTCGGAATCCAATCGCAGTAAGTCTGTCTCGATGGTCTGCACGAGATTGTCGAGGCCGCTGGATTTCTTGCTCAGCTTCTGCAAGGTATCCCGCAGGGCATTGAGTTTCTGGTCCAGCTCGGGGTCCATGCCATCGCCGAGTAGACTGACAGAAAGCAATCCCCGACGCAGCACCCTGATCAGGTCTTCTTGCCGGGATTGTTCTTCCTCATGACTCTCGAGGGAATCCAGATACTTGGTCTTCCAGTGCTGAACGCGGGAATCTGCGGCCGAGCTTTCCGGGTCTTTTCCTTCCATGTCGTTTACCTGTTTCACTATTTCCCGTTCGCCCACTACGTAGCATCCGCTATCAAAAAGAGGGCTCCTTAAGTATAAACAAGGATTTTTGATATAGAGGTTGAAGTGAGAATTACCTACAACGAAGGACAAGCAAATTTGCCTTCAGGTCGAAAGCTGCTGAGCAGACGCTCTTTAAGAAGCCTGGGTTTTAACGGCAGTGCTATGCAAGACTGATTGAAACTTATCTTTTATGGATTAAGTTCAGTGGGGAGTGGCCTCAACTAGCTGTTCTTCTTTTATAAGTAAATTCATTGGTGCCTCTGGAAAGAGGAACACTCTCCCAATAAATGCACAGCCTTGGAGAGAATCGGAACCTATGGGCACCAGATTGTGTGTTGGTCACCAGCTAGCAGACTTACAGAATCAGACAGAACAGGAACGCTACTCAACAGGATTGAGGTAGAATTACGCCATGCCAATACTCTCGATTCTCGACCTCGCGCCCATTACCCAGGGCAGCACGCCCGCCACCGCCCTGAACAATGCCCTGGACCTCGCGCAGCACGCCGAAAAGTGGGGTTACCGCCGCTACTGGGTAGCGGAGCATCACAATATGAAGGGCATAGCCTCAGCAGCTACCTCGGTGGTGATCGGGCATATCGCAGGGGGCACATCTACCATAAGGGTAGGAGCTGGCGGTATCATGCTGCCGAACCACGCGCCCCTGGTGATTGCAGAACAATTCGGCACGCTTGCAGCACTCTATCCCGACCGTATCGATCTTGGTCTGGGTCGCGCTCCCGGTACCGACCCGCTGACGGCCCATGCGCTGCGCAGAAATCTGGAAAGCCGGTCCGACCAGTTCCCCGATGATGTGGTGGAACTGCAGCACTATTTTAAACAGGCCAGCGAAGGCCAACCCGTGGTGGCCACACCCGGCGCGGGCAGCAACGTGCCTATCTATATACTGGGTTCCAGCTTGTTCGGCGCGCAGTTAGCCGCCGCACTCGGATTGCCCTATGCCTTCGCCTCGCACTTTGCGCCACAGGACCTGATGGATGCTATCGCTATCTATCGGGATCGCTTCCAGCCCTCGGAGCAATTGAGCGAGCCCTACGTAATGGCAGGCTTCAATGTGTTTGCCGCCGACAGCGAAGAAGAAGCGACTTTCCTGCGTTCGTCTGCCTTGCAAGCCATGCTGGCCTTGCGTCGGGGCACGCCAATTCAATTGCCACCGCCGATAGAAAACTTCGAAGCGCAACTGAACCCTCAGGAAAAGGCGATGCTGGAGATGATCACCCGTTGCACTGCCGTGGGCACCGTGGATTCTGTAGCCAGCCAGATAAAGAGCTTTCTGCAGAGAACAGGTGCCGATGAACTTATCTGCGCCGGCGCAATCTATGATCATGAGAAGCGGGTACGCTCCTATGAACTGGCAGCACAGGCACGGGACAAACTGGGCTGAAGCGCGTCAGCAATAGCGAGCGAAAGTTTGAGTTAGAGATTCACCACCATGAGTGAAGCGAGCACAACCAAGGTAATGCGCCCTGCCATAGTGGCTGGGTTGATGTACGCCGTTGGTATGTTTGCCATGGGCTTCATCATGGGAGGCGTTCGCTTGTTCTTGCTGTTGCCAGCCGTTGGCGAATTCATCGCCGTGGCTATAGAACTGCCCATCATGCTGGCCTTGAGCTGGCTGCTATGTGGGCGTGCCATTGAGCGGCAAGCACTCACTGCGGCGACAGGCCAAAGAGCGGTAATGGCTGCAACCGCATTCGGTATTTTGATGATCCTGGATTTCACACTTGGCATCGTGTTATTCGGAAACAGCGTGGTGGAATTGATCACCCGTTGGACGACGCCAGCAGGTGCCCTGGGTCTGGCTGGTCAGCTCGTGTTTGCCGCGTTTCCTTTTATAAGACATCGCGAACGTTATCAAGGCTAACGAGGCGCATGTTTGCCAGAGGGTATTTGGGTTCTCAATGCTTGTTCCCGGCAAGCAAAAAGTGGGTAGCCAAAGAATAAATAGAAAGAGCGAAGTGTCGAAACCTGAGAAGTATTAATAAGAAAGTAAAAGCAGATAGTAAAATAGAAGAAAGAAGGAAAGCGTATGTATTTCGAAGATGTAGAGATTGGTTCCTCAGAAGAGTTCGGCAGTTACGAAGTGACGGAGCAGGAGATCATTGAATTTGCCAGCAAGTACGATCCACAGCCGTTTCATCTCTCCGACGAAGCAGGAAAACAGATGATCTTTGGTGGGCTCTGCGCTTCCGGCTGGCACACTGCCAGCATGACCATGCGCATGGTGGTGGAACAGATGGAGACCAAGGGCACTTCCCACTCCATGGGCGCTGCGGGAATCGATGAGCTGCGCTGGACCAAGCCCGTGTTCCCCGGCGATATCCTCCGAGTTAAGAGCAGCGTTGTCGACAAGCGTGCTTCCCGTTCCCGCCCCGACATCGGCAGTGTGTTTCTGCACAACGAAGTGTTCAATCACAAGAATGAACTGGTGATGTCGTTCAAGCCCATTGTGCTTTATCGACGTAGGCCATCGGTGGACGACTAAGCGATCTAGCTGGCGGCCCGGCCCAGGTAGCGCTGGAAAGTCACTTCCACGAAATCATCCACGCCGGGGATAAACCACACCGCGAGGGCGGTGACCACGATGGCAATGCCGATGGACAAGTAGAAGTATTTCATTCGGCACCTCCGACCTCGTCCCCGCTTTCGTCTCCGCTCCCGTCCCTTCTCTCGTCCACACTCTCGTCTCCACTTCCTTCGCCACTGCGCGGAGCTGCTTCGAACATCCACACACTACCCGACTCGATGGCTTCACGGTTCGTTCCCGAGGGGTACTTGCCGCTAATGACCTCACTGAGGCCATCCAATTCCGGGCCAGACTGCACACGCACGAGCTGCCTTTCATAACGGGTGCCATCGATGCGCAGAATCGCCCGGCCATTGGCCTCGGCCTGCACCGGCCACTGCTTCCAGAGGCGACCCACGGTACTCTGCATATAGCCCGACCAGATGTACAGCTTGCCACCATAGGACGCGACCCAGATACGGCGGGAAGTAGGCGGGTCTTCCAGCTGCATCTCGATAGTGGGGATGTCATTCACAAACGCCCAGTCCGGCTCCGGCCCCTGATACAGTTCACCAGAAACAAGCGGCCCACCGGAGAACACCCGGTTCGGCCCGTCTTCGAAGCGCTGTTTGAAGGCGGCCGTGGCCACGGCGGTCACGGGAATGAGGGCCAGGCCAATGAGGATAACAAGAAGGCGCAAAACGATTTTCATGGCGTCAAATACCTCACAGTAGTAATTACCCGGGGTCAGGAGAATTCAGGGGTCATGGATTGCGCGGGGTCAGAGATTTCCGGGGGGTCAGAGTAAAAATACAGTACTCGAGAGTACTGTATTTTTACTCTGACCCCTTTGATCCCTGCTTTCCCTTGTTCCTCGACACCTTTTTTCCCCTCAGTAAGACAGTATGCCCCATCCACCCACACTGAACCAGAACCCCGGCCGCTGCGTATTTAAGGGTGTCATTAATACACATGGGTGGAACCATGAAACTGCCAGTCGGAACCCTGAAAGCCAATGTTACTGCCGTATTACTGCTATTCGTGCTGTTGGTGGCGCGCAACAGCTACGGCCTGGAAAAACCTGACTACGAAGTATTGCTGGATCTCGGTAAGATCGAATATCGCCTGTACCAGCCCTATCTCGTGGCGGAAACGGTAGTGCAGAATCCGGATTTCGAAACTGCGCTGGACGCGGCGTTCGAGCGTCTGGAGGGGTACATATCCGGCGACAACGTCGCCAGCTCGAAAATCAGCATGACCGTACCAGTACAAATGGCCCGCACCGGCATTGAGTTAGACAGCACCTCACCGGTCAGCACCAGCCAGACCCCGGAAGGCATCCGCATGGCGTTCATGCTGCCCAGCGAATACGACCTGCAGACTGCACCCATCCCACTGGACGACACTGTTGTAGTGAAGGAATTGCCAGAACGCATAGTAGCGGCGATCCGCTTCTCCGGTCGCTGGACCGAAAGAAATCTCACCAGCCACGAAGCCACGTTGCTGGAAAACATCAGGGAAGAAAAGCTGGAACCCATCGGCCCGTCAGTATTCGCGGCCTACCACCCGCCCTTCATGCCACCGTGGTTTCGACGCAATGAGATTTTGTTCGAGGTGACAGGCGTACCCAGTTCCCTGCAGGATAGGCTGGCTGGCGACTAAGGCAGGCAGTAAAAAAGGGGTCAGAGTAAAAATACAGTACTTTCAAGTACTGTATTTTTACTCTGACCCCTTTTGTCTTCTCACATTCGCTACTAGTTAAAGAACCATCAATTTTTGAAAGTAAGGGATGAGCACCGCTGCCATGATAATGGCTTGTGACCAGACGAATACGCGGTGGTTAGCATCGATCCTGGCATCCTGTTCAGAAAAACGCTTATCCATGTAGACTTGCTGCTCGGCGAAGCGTTTGTCGATATAGGTATTCTGCTCGGCAAATCGCATTTCTATGTTGGCATTCTGCTCAGCAAATCGGGTGTCTATGTAAGCATTCTGCTCAGCAAATCGAGAATCTATGTAAGCATTCTGCTCTGCAAACCGTGTATCCACATAAGCTTTCTGGCCAGCAAATTCAGCTGACAGGAAGTCTTTGGTCACGAGTGAATCCAGGTTCACGTTAAATGCCTCGGTAAGCACTTCAGCTTGCACTTCAGCCAGGGAAGATGCCATTCCTGCTTCTTCCAACCGACGTACAAACTTCAAGGTATCAAAAGTCGTTATGCTCATTTACGTCCCTGTAAATCCACAATGCGACCACAGTATAGTGACTTCGGGAACGAAAGGGCAAGAAATAGGCAGTTGCAAACCAGAGTGCCGGGGTCAGAGGGAGTGCCCGGGGTCCGAGGGAGTGCCGGGGTCCGAGGGAGTGCCGGGGTCCGAGGGAGTGCCGGGGTCCGAGGGAGTGCCGGGGTCAGAGTAAAAATACAGTGCTCAAGAGCACTGTATTTTTACTCTGACCCCTTTGATCTCCTGACCCCTTCGATCCAAGAGCCCAATGACCCCCTAGATTACCAACCACTCTGCTCAAGAAGCACTCTCAACAACAGCAGGCGGCACTTCCTCCATCTTCACCTTGCCATCCGTGTAATACCAGCGCCCCTTATGCCGCAGAAACTGCGAAAACTCATGATGACACTGGCTCACACCCTTATCGTCGGTGTAGTAAGCCTTGAACTCAATCGCCGCGCGATCCCCCACCTGTTTCGATTCGAACACTTCCAACTTCGTCCAGTCATGGGTCTTGTGAGCGAGTGAACTCGCGGTGAGTCCGCCGCGGTACTGGGGATGCCAGGTATGGAATAGATAGTCGCCATAACCGCCGACAGCATAAGCGGTATACCGGGCGCGCATGGTTTGTTTGACAGTCACAGGCTTCTTGGCGCCAGTGACAAAAGGCTCGCAGCATTTTTTAAAGGGCTTGCCGGAGCAGCAGGGGCAGAGGGTGTTGTTCATGGGGTGGAGTTTAATGGGAGTTGGCTAAAAATACACGTGGGTATTTAGCGCGAATCCCAGCTCGGTTGCAAACAGGGTAGAGGCTTCGTAGCCACTCTAGCTGCGGTTGCGCTTCCACACCAATAGCAAACAAGAGCATCCAGCGTAGCCTTGTCTAAAAATCTAGAAGCTGAGGAATGGCTGCAATACAGGTACCACGGTCACCAGAATAATGAGTCCGTTCATCCAGTAGAGTGTTCGGAAGTTGCAGTTCACTTCAGCAAACTTCACATTCACTTGCTCAAATCGCTTATCCGTAGCCGCGCGCTCTTCTGCCAGCTGTCTGACTAGAAAATCCTTGGTCACTAACTCTTCGAGATTCACGTTAAAGGCCTCAGTAAGTACTTCTGCTTGTACTTCTGCCTGACTAGATGGCACTCCCACCTCCTCAAGCCGCCGCACAAACTTCAATGTATCAAACGTAGTGATTCCCATAATACTCTCCTTGTACACCGAATCCACCAAAACACCCGGTGAAAAAAGGACGGCGATGAACTCACCGCCATCCTTTGCGGGCGAATCTAAACCAGAATGATGTAAAGGACCGAACAAAACACCAGGGCAAAATACCATGGTGTTCCAACGAGCTTATCCCAGCTTTCAACCGAGTCGGCATGTTCGCAGTACTCCTTCCAGGTTTTGGCTGTCAGGAGCTTTGGATGTTCTAGCGCGAACTGAAAAGAGAAGTAGCCCGATATCGACATCAAAGCAAATATGATGTTCTGTTCTACGAATGTGTAGTTAAGTCCCATAAAGACCATAATACACATCATGAACTTAACAATATTCCTGGCTCGATTTTCTGTCATTGGAGTTTGGGCTCGACTGGCTTATGAGTTTTGGTAGCTATCGTACAAATAGCTGCCGACCAAGAAGCCACCGCCAAAAGAAGCTCCCAACATAGCGCCAGCAAAGCCGCCGCGAGCAGCACCTGCCATAGTGCTCTCACCCAGGTAGCCAATTACTGATCCTACGGCACTTCCTTCTGCGGCATATTCACTGATCGTACCGCCCCCAATCACAGATTGAGCTTCCATTTCAGTTAATTCTCTCATTTCATTTCTCCTTATTGAGTTGAACAGGACCCATTGGCCCGCTGGAAAATATAGAAGCACTACATTTGATTGCTAAATTATTGGGCAAATTAGCCACCCTGGGTACGTGACAGATGGTTGACCGCCAAAGGGACAGGTCCTATTTTCCAAAGGAAAATGGACCTGTCCCTACATCCAAAAGGAAAATGAACCCCCACATCCCAAAAGACCCCAACCCAAACCCACAATCCCAGTTGACTCCCCGCACCTATGGAGGCAGCATAAGTTCTCCCCCAAAACGGACGGTGACAACAAAAAGCCATGAACCGCCGCCATTCCCCCAATCCCAGTCTCCACAGGGCAATCGGCACCCCCTCAACACCGTTCATTTTTAACTCAAAACAAACCCAAACCCACGACTCATCGGCGGAAATCGGCGGAAATAGGGACAGGTCCTATTTTCCGCAGGAAAATGGACCTGTCCCTATTTCCACGGTCCCTATTTCCACGCACACAAGCCAGTCACAACCTCCAAGTCCAAACTGGTCAATCAGCTCAAACCTGGTGACATCGTTACGCATGAATCCCCTTCAACAACCCATGCAACAGCGCATTAGCAGAGCAGGCAATACCCAATGACGAAAGAAGTTCGATATATCGGGAGTCAGTTAGTCATAGCCAACGGCACAATCGACCACCTGCGCTGGAACACCCACGACGCCATCATGGCCACAGGCTTCTGGCCCGACACCACCTCAACCGATGGTTTCGCCACCAGACGCAGCGCCCCGGGTGTAGTGGACCTGCCCAACATACTGTCCAAGTTATTGAACTTCAGCGACATGAGTCTGAGCGAGGTAGTGGCCACCGCAACGGTGAATGCGGCGCAGGTGTTTCGTTTTCTGCGGGGCAAGGGGACGTTGAATGTGGGGGCGAATGCGGATGAAGCGGTGCTTGAGTTGAGGGAGGGGGAGTTTGAGTATTTGGATAATTATGAGGGGTTTAGGGTTGGTAGGAAAAGAATATTTCCTCAGAATGCTTTGTCCAACGGGATATAAGCCGTTTGATACATTACCTCACTACTACTAGATATATTTGACATAACCGATTCTGGCTATACAGATACGAGTGATATGTCTAAGGGGAAATTTAGTCATTATGGTTAGAAACAACATTATTGATCTTTGCATTAAAAATGGAGACAGCACGAATACCATAGTAAGGAAAATATTTCTTGGTTATCCCACTAAAGTATTCGTTGGGAAGGAAGACAGGCAATTCGAAATTATTCAAGAGATTTGCAAATTCTTTAATGTTCCCTACAACACAATTCAAGTAGTTGGTTCAGCAAAGATTGGACATAGTTACTTCAAAAACAAAGATTTTGATGCTGCAAGATCGGATCTAGATATCGCAGTAATAGATAAGGACCTCTATATTTCATATATGGAAAAATCATTTGCAATAACTAATGGCTATACAGATAACACAAAGTTTACTAATCACGTAAGAGGTGGGTCCAATTTTGCAGAATATAGAAAAAACTTGACCAAGGGCTTTTTCAGGCCTGATCTCATGCCAGACTGCAAAGAGAAAGCTGATTGGCGTACGTTTTTTCATTCCCTTAGTACAACCAATAAAGATTTATTTGTATCCATAAATGCAGGGATATATCTCAATCAAGTATTCTTTGAATCTAAACAGAAAGCGACAATTGACCAGTATAAATCTGCTATAGGGGTAATATGATTAACTATAATCTCCGCTCAAAACCACTTCTATCACTTGTAAACGAAGTACGGGCTAATCGCTATATACCCGACGCTTACTTTCAACGGAATTTGGTTTGGTTAGAAAAGCACAAAATAGAATTCATTGAGACAATCCTGCTTGGTTATCCTTTTCCTCAGATCTTCCTATCTAGAGGCAAAGTAGATGTTGAAAAGATGGAAACGGTATCTTGCATCGTTGATGGGCAACAACGGACAGATGCAATAATCAGCTATATTGAAGACAAGTTCCGTGTTGACGGAAGATTTTACTCAGAATTGACAGGAGATGAGAAAGCTAAGTTTCTATCATACGAAATCGCTTTCATCGAGTTAGAGTTAGAAAATGATGATCCAAGAGTTCAAGAAATATTTCAAAGAATTAATAGAAATGCAAACGTTCTAACGGCCGTAGAGAAGTTGGCATCTGAATATGCTACCTCTGAGTTTATGCTAACAGCCAAGTTACTTTGCGATCAGATAGATTTTGAGAGAGACGATGAGGATGATGGTCAAGAATTTAGAGTAGATCCGAATATTCCCGAAGAATTCCTTGAATGGGCATCACAACAGAAAGTAAGAAATTTCGTCCAACTTATCACCGAAAAAAAGGTCTTCACTGCTAGAGAGCTGTCCAAAAAGAATCACCTGCAACATGTGCTTAATATGATGGCTGCTTATCTAACTGGCATGACAAACAGAGATACCAGATCTAAAGAGCTGCTAAATGAGTATGCGACAGGCTTCGATAGCAAGACAGAGCTTGTAAATATATTTGAAGAAACTGCAAAGATTATCTTGGCGTTGAAACTCCGACAAAGAAGCTACTTTTTTAATAAGGCAAATCTATTTTCTCTTGTAATTGCCATTTCTGATTCTCTGAAATTAGGGGTATTTCCAAAGCCAGATCTTCTAAAGAAAAGCCTCGATGAGTTTGAAAAAAGCATCCCCGAAAATTACAGGTTGGCCGCCAAAGAGAGTGTAAACAGCACGGCTAATCGCGAGTTAAGGGGGAAATACTTGTCAGAGCTGGTGGCAAACTCTGAGAAATAGCAGA
The DNA here is from genome assembly GCA_965227635.1 of uncultured Pseudohongiella sp. Lineage (GTDB taxonomy): Bacteria > Pseudomonadota > Gammaproteobacteria > Pseudomonadales > Pseudohongiellaceae > UBA9145. The sequence continues at coordinate 1,663,125 of OZ245763.1, forward strand.
ATGAAAGACCGTATGCTCAAGAGAAAAGCTTTTGCCAATGAAATCGTGGTAGCTATTTCAGTAGATCTGCAAATAATATCCCTGCACCGATCTTCCTGGTTTGTTATGTTTATGATCTCAACATTGTCATATCACTAGATATTCCTTTCGTTTCGATATCGAAATGTTCAGATGAATAAAGCCACTAGATCAAAAATAATGAGATCTATTAGGGGTAGCAATACAGTCCCTGAGCTCATAGTTAGAAAGCTGCTCTTCAAATCCGGATTTAGATATAGACTGCATTCGAAGAAAATCAAGGGTCGGCCAGATATAGTTCTCCCGCGATTTCGGGCCATAATCGAAGTACAAGGGTGTTTCTGGCATGCACATGATTGCTTTATTTTTAATATGCCAAGTGAAATACGCTGGCAGGAAAAAATCAGAGGTAATCAAGAGAGAGATAAAGAGAAAGTAGAAAAATACAACGAGTTGGGCTGGAAAGTACTGTACGTGTGGGAATGTGCAATTAGTGGAAAAGAAAAGCTCCCAATGATTGAGCTAGAAAATACAATTTCTAACTGGATTAAATTTGACTCAAGTAATGCTGAAATACGGGGCAGGGATAAGTTGATCTGATGTTTCTAATTTCAAAATTCGAGTGAAAAGCTAGAAACGCAGCGAGAATAGAATCACATCGCGGATTATTTTATATTAAGTCGAATTTTTTAGAAGGAGGGAAAAGTAAGCCTAAATTTTTGGGACTAATTTTGAACAGGGGACCTTTTTCTCTGACAGACCCTGAATCATTCCTTTTAATTAGATGATCTACTGTGATAATTCCTTCTTGAAGCAATGTCATTAGATTTGAAGCAATAGGAGACCGTGTGTGGATAACCTTTTTATATTGAAAATGCTCTATACCGGAAATTTGAATGCACTCTGCCCCAATCCAGAATGTTTCGTTATGTTTAGTAATGAGCCTACGCCTTAGCACTTCGAATTCCCAGGTAGCTACTGGGTTTAATTCGAACTTGGCCTCGAAGTATTCATTTAATAGATCCTGATCATCATCTATTTTTAATACAAGCCCTTGAGAATTTGGTCTCTTTGCCCATACGGTACAGTAAAGTCGCCTTTCTTTGCCTCGCATATATCCATATGTATCTAGTATCTCTGCAGAGCTTTTTAGTTTGCTGATATTCCAGTTTGGGACTTGAGCGAATAGTGATGAGCGAGTAGGTGCCCGGAGCTGGCTAATCCGCTTAGATTTTAGCTCTATTCCTTTGTAATCAGGTTTCTTGCTCGAGTTTATAGCTAGTCCTAGAGCATCCTCTAACGTTACTCCAACACCTGTGTCACCTGGGGTTATCGTTCTAATCCAGCCACGTGCGGCTATATCTTTTAGTTTCAGAGTCAGTTCTTCGGAAACAGAAGTAGAATATTTTGTAAGTTCGTGAAAAAGATTGCTAAGGGGAGAACTACTGTCATTGACAGAGTTCCTAATCGCCGGATTGCTTATGTTTATTATATAAAGCTCTTTTTCCTTTGCTACTATCGCTAAAAGATTATTTGGGCTTGCATATCTCTTTAACCGTGAAAACCATATTCTTGGGTCGCCATCACCTCCTTTTGCGAATGGGCGATACAAGGAAGCGTCTGCAGAAATAAGCTCTTTCTCAGTAACAAAATATGACGGTAATTTAACTTTTCCGGCGTCCCCTTGAGGTTGGCCATCATAATCATGGATTGATTTGTCTTTGAGGTAGATGCGAAGCTGGATTGTGGCATCCATGATGGATTTACCCAATCCGACTTCAGTAGGGACTAGAAAGGCGGCATCGATACCGTGAGAGCTAAAAAATTTTAGAGCATCGGTTAAAGGATAATCTGAAGCCGAGAGCAATTTTCAACACCTAAAATAGAAATATCCAGAATTGGGTTTGAGAAGTGGTACCACCCTAATAACGAACATAATTTTCTCCGATGTATTGAAACATTTCCAACTTGATAATAACGGGGTATTGAGAGCTGGCCCTTAGCTTTTACAACGTGAAGTTCTTTGTTAGCTGCATTCCTGTAGAATGCTTTTTATATGAGCAGCAATACTTCTGGCTAAAAATACAGGGACTGCATTACCAATCTGTGTATATTTAGGTACATCTCTTTCCCAGATACCTGCATTAGGATCACCAGCTCTTCGTCTACCACCAGTTGTTCTTGGTCCTGCAAACTGATACCAATCTGGAAAGGTTTGAATTCGAGCCCATTCTCTCACTGTCGGTATCCTTGCCTGCGAATAGTGAACATAATCATCAGGAAGTGAGGTTGCTGTAATATTTGGGCCAGATCCATTCCATTCTGTGGGGAAAACTCTTTGTGCGAATTTTTTTGTCTGCATGGAAGATGGAATCTTTCCATCATTTTTAATCATATAAGAAAATTTCTCGATAATTTTCTTTGAATGATTACTGTAGTCGTGCTCGGTAACGCGGGAAGAACATCTAATCTTACTACCATCGAGATTTGTTCGGAGAACTTCCTGGCTCCAGTGGATTGGTTCTCTAGGGTAGTTTTCAGTAGAACCTCCATACTCAAAATCTGGGTCTTCTAAATCACCCAAAAGTTGCGGAATAGTTGGAGGCTTCTTATCAGACTTCTTAGGAAGGAATCCAATTTCAACAGCCCTTCCATTTCCTAAACCAGGATCTGCATCTAGCCCCTTTATTGAATTAAGAGACTTACAGCTCTTAAGGATGTCTTTTCTATAGCCAATTATTAGTGTTCTAGGCCGATTTTGTGGAACCCCATAGTCTTTAGCATGCACTAATTGCCATTCACATTCGTAATTTCTAATTTTCTTAAAAGCCGACAGTACATCTCGAAAAATTTCGCCTTTCTCTCCATTCTTTGTCCATCGCCCTGATAGCAATCCTTTAACATTCTCAAAAAGAAACACTTTGGGCTTGATGCATTTTATTACCCTTACCATTTCTTGAAACAAGTGATTTGAAGGAATTTCTTCTTTATCTAATTTAAAGGTTCTTCGATGGCCTATTCCAGAATAACCCTGACAAGGCGGCCCCCCGGCGACCACATCGATATCATCAAATCCCTTTTTCCTCCACTCCTTCTTAAGCTTTGATAGGTCTTCGTTGGTTAGCTTATAGATATCTCCAACTTCAACAATGTCTAGGTCATGGCGATTCAATTTATAGGTAGCCGCAGCATCACGATTAATTTCGCTGAACAAAAGCGGGATAAAGCTTTCTTGTTCGAACCCAAGAGATAGACCACCGCACCCAGAAAATAAGTCAATTACAGATAGCTCGTTTTTCAACTCTTATTTGCTCCATGCAATTCATTCAAGTACCTATATAGCCCCGACTGATACTTATTGCGCAATTTAGCCAATTTTTACACTAAAGCCAGACAAAAACCAGGTGTATTGGTGTTTTCGATATCTAGCAGATGAAAACTGTATGTATATACAGTTAGTGTGTCAACCATACAATTCTGGGAATTGGCTTAGTGGCTTGGGCAGCTATATAGCATCACTAACACTACTCAAATTAAACCCACCCACCTTCAATGTTGGCACCACAATAGGCGTACTCACCGAACTGTTCTCACTGGCCGCCACCCGGGTAGTCGGCCCAACCATCTCCACATTCTGCAGCATCTCCGCCAGCGATTGATTAAACCGGAAATTTGTCACCGGCCGGCTGATCCTGCCGTCTTCAATCAGGAACGTGCCATCCCTGGTCAAGCCCGTGTAGGAAATGATCCTCGGGTTCAGCCCGCGGATATACCAGAACCGGGTGAGCAGCACGCCGCGTTCGGTGGAGGCGATCATGTCTTCCAGCGAATCGTTGCCGCCGGCCATGATCAGGTTGCTGGGTCCGGCCAGTGGGGTTTCGCCCAGTTGGTCTGCCCAGAAGCGTGAGCGTGACAGGTTTTCGAGGGTGCCGTTGTTTACCCAGGTGGTGCGCTCCCGTGCCTGGCCTTGCGAGGTGAAGGGTGCGGTCTGCGCGTCTTCATAGGCCGGGTCGCTGAAGATGGTGACTCGCTCATCGAAGAGCTGTTCGCCCAGGCGGTTGCCGCCGCCGGTTCTGGAAAAATAGGAACGTCCTTCGTCGGCGGGGCGCTGGTTGAAGGCGTTCATCATGCGCAGCATCAGCATGCCCACGGCCGTGGGTTCCAGTATGGCGGTGTACTGGCCGGGTTCCAGTTCGGTTTTGCGCCAGTCGCGGCATTTTCTGACGGCGTCGTCGGCGATGCGCTGGCTTTCGATGTTGTTCCAGTCGTTGGCCTCGTCACCGGCCCAGCCGGATTGCAGGCCGTCCCGTGTTCTCGAGGTGAGGGTGTAAGCCACGCCGGTGTTGGCGTGTGTGGCGAATAAGCCATTGGATGTGGCGACGGTGTTGCTGCCGGCGCGTACATCCATATAGGAGGCGGCTATCTGGTCGTTGGCGCTGGCTTGTTCGATGGCCAGGGCGGCGGCTTCGGCTCTTGTGAGGGGTTCCAGCTCGCCGGTGCTTTGGTAGTAGCCGCCGCTGTCGGTGTAGGTTTGTTGGTCCAGTTCGGGCATGTATTCCGGGGTTTCTGGGGCTATTCGGGCGGCGGATTCTGAGCGGCGGACGGCGTCTCTTAGGGAGGCGTCGTCGAGGGTGTTGGTGTTGATGCTGGCTACTCGTTTGCCGAAGACGCTGGTGATTGTTATGTCGGTGGCGTCGGCGCCGCCGGCTGAGGTTATGCGGTTGGTTGCTACTCTGGTGTAGCCTCGCCAGCCGGAGGAGATGTTGACTCGGCATTGGTCGGCGGTGGACATGGCTAGAATCCGCTGGGTTAGGGATTCTAGCTCGTCTCTTGAAAGGCCTTTTTGGGTTGGGTTGTTTGCCATATTTAAAATAGGGACAGATTTATTTTGCTTCGCAAAAAAAATCTGTCCCTTGTGATGCCTCAGGCTGTGTTGATTATGTCTATGTCGCGGAATAGGGAGATTGGGCAGCCGTGGGAGACGGCGTTTACCTGGATGGGTTGGCCCTTGGCGTCGCCGAAGGAGGCGCCCAGGTAGTAGGTGTTGGGGCCGCCTATTGTGTCCAGTGCGTTCCAGAACTCGGGGGTGCGGCCCACGTAGGCCACGTCTCTTATCATGCGGAATTTTCTGCCGTTTCTTATTTCCCAGAACACCTGGCCGCCGAACTGGATGTTGTAGCGCTGCTGGTCGATGGAATAGGAGCCTCTTCCTTCTATTAATATGCCGCGGTCGGTGTTGGCGATGACATCATCTTCGCTGAGGTCTTCCTCCACCGGCAACATGCTGACGTTGGGCATGCGCTGGAAGGGCATGGTCTGCCAGTTTTGTCCGTAGGAGCAGCCGTGGCTGCGGGTGATGCCGGTGTACTGTGAGATCCACGCCGCCTGTTCGCGGGTGGTTTGATAGTCCACGAAGATGCCGTCCTTGATGATGGGCCAGGCCTCGGCAGGCACGCCTTCGTCGTCCCAGCCGGTGGTGGCGCAGCCGCCGAACTCGGTGCGGTTGCCTTCGAACTGCAGGTGGGGCGGGCCAATCTGCAGTTTGTTGATGACGTCTTCCGGTGGGTAGATGAACGAGGTGCCGGCGTAGTTGGCTTCGAAGCCCAGGGCCCGGTCCAGTTCCGTGGGATGCCCGATGTTTTCATGGATGGTGAGCCAGAGGTTGGAGGGGTGCAGCACCAGGTCCCACTTGCCCGGCTCCACGCTGGGGGCCTGCAGTTTCTCGGCGGCTTCCTCGGCCCAGCCCTGGGCGGACGCCGCCAGCTCCAGGCCGCGCACGTATTCATAACCACGCCCGGCGGGTTCCACTACCGCGCCTCGGGTCTGGAAGTCGCTGCCATCCGGTGCCACGGCGGTGATGTTGATATCGGGATTGATGCGCATCAGGGTCTGGCGAATCACCGAGCCCTCGGAGGTGGCCAGCAGCCGTTCTTCCTTCACCGACAAAATAGAGGAAGAGGAGAAGCGCACATTGTTCACCCTCAGCGCCTCTTCATTGATGCGCAGGATCAGCGCCGCCTTGTCCTCGATGGGCACCTCGAAGGGATCGATGGTATGGGGTGTCACCCAATCGGCGTCGGGGAAGATATCCACCGGGGCGAGAATCGTCTCCGACGGCGCGACGGCGTTATTGGCCGCGGCAATAGCCACCGCTTCCCGCGCCATGGCCGCCACCGCATCGCGGGAGAAATCCTGGGTGGCGGAGAAGCCCCAGCTACCACCTACCAATGCGCGCAGGTTAATGCCAAAGGAATCAGTGCTCTGCACCTGGGTAATCATCTGCTCCCGTGCGCCAATAGCCTCGAATTGGGTGCGGATGATGCGGGCGTCGCAGTAGTCGGCGCCGGCATCCCTCGCAGCATCGATGGCCATTAGCAGCAACTCGCGCTCTGTCGAGGTCATGGACTGGGCGGCGGCGGGTTGGGGCTGGAGCGCTGCGGGGAGTGCGATGCCCGCGGCGGCTGCGGCGCTGCTGAGTTTCAGAAAGTCACGGCGAGAGAGGGTCTGGATGCTGTTGTCGGGGACGTAGATTGGGGAGCCGGTGGGGTCCAGCGAGCCTTTGTGGTTGGCCGGGATCAGGGAAATAGGCCGGGAAATAGGGAAATAGGGACGGATTTATTTTTCAAGAAAAATAAATCCGTCCCTATTTCCCGCGAGTTGGTCATGAATTAGGCAGCTCCCTAATTTCTTTTCAAATTTGGCAATGGTGATCTTTAGGAACTATATCCTATTTGGGCTGATACTGAACAGGAAGCTGCGATGCCACGGAGGGCAAGAATAATAGTGCCGTATGTGCCGCACCACATAGTGCAGCGTGGGCACAATCGCGATGTAGTGTTCTCCGGAGAAGACGATTTTCGTTACTACCTGGATAATTTGCGCAAGTGGAAGCTGGAATTAGGGGTCAAGGTCTATAGCTACTGCTTGATGACCAACCATGTCCATCTCGTGCTAGAGCCAGAGGAAGATGCATCTACTGTAAGTCTCTTGATGAAACAATTGGCGGCTCGTCAAACACGGTGGGTGAACAAACAGATGGGGCGAAGCGGGTCATTGTGGGAGGGACGCTTTAAGTGCAGTCCGATTCAGGAGGAGAGCTATCTGTTGCAGTGCTGTCGATATGTTGAGAGAAACCCGGTTAAAGCCAGTATGGTAAACCATCCCGGCCAATATCCCTGGTCTAGCTATCGAGCGCGCATCGGTAAGGAATCAACGGGTTGGCTGGATTATGAATTGACCTATCTTGCCTTGGGGAAGAGTTTCGCAGAGCGACAGGCGCGATACGAAGAATTTGTCGATGTGCAAGCGGATGCCAGTGAAACTGATCTTATTCACAATGCCTTGAACGCCAATCAGCTAACTGGTGACGCCGTATTCGTTGATGAGATTGAGAAGCTTAGTGGTGTGCGCGTAGAACCGCGATCCCGAGGCAGGCCGGCTGCTAAATAGGCGCTCGCTAAATAGGGACAGATTTATTTTCCGGAGGAAAATAAATCTGTCCCTATTTAGCTAACGCGTCAATCTCACAGAGAATCTTTTCCTTGTCCAAGAGCCGATCATAGAATTCAACAACAGTCTCTCCCTCCACCAAGCCCAGTAATACCCCCAACACCGCCCCACGATGCACATTGTCTCCGCCCAAATTGGTATTCGCTAACAAGCCCGCCTCCATCCTGTGGCAATATTTGTAAGCAAGGTACAAAACACTAGGCCAGGAGTCGGTGATATAGCAGGCGGAGGAGAATAGCTTGCCCACCACGTCATTGTCGTTGTGAATCTTCGGCATGATCTCGGACAGTTGCAGGCTAATGCTGCGCTTGCTCCAGGCGCTGATGATGCTTTGTGGGTCTGCATCGTCTTCCCTGAATAGCAGTTCATCCAGCAAGCCTACATAGTCGCGGCATACCTTGCTTAGGTAGGCATCGGGATGGGTGAGGGCGAGGTGTCCGGCACAGATTTCCTGAACGCGGTCCAGTGAGGTTCCGGCCAGGCGCTCTGCGAAGACGATGGGGGCGATGGTTACCAGGCCACCGATAGAGGCAGTGTCGTGGGTAACGGCACCGCATTGATCGGGTGGATTGCCCGCTTCCAGATTCGCAAAGAACCCGCGATGGTAGGACTCGGCATAGGTGTCTGGATGTTGCGCGGGATCGGCTGTCATCAAATCGATGTAGGTGGTGAGGAAATCATCCTGATCGTAGTGGCCGTTGTTGTCTGCCAGGGTGCGCATCAATGCCCGTGTGCAGTGCGCGTTGAGAGTGTTCTCGCCAGCCTTCATGCCGTGGTGATAATGGGTATTGGCGCGGCCCCAGTGTTGTCGCTTGCCTTTGAGAATGACTTCGCCAACGATTTCCCGCTGTGACTGTTGCTGGCCGCGACCATGACGACCGCCGTGATTGGTGGAATGCAGCGACATGATGGAAGACGGGTGATGCGCTGGAGCATCTTCCAGTTGTTGGATGCCACCCTTGAATTGCCGGTAGATGTCCATGGGGTTGTAGTACCAGTGTACCGGCATGGCTAGGGCGTCGGCCACGAACAGGGACTTGAGCGCAGCGGCAGCGCGTTGTTGTGGGGTTGTGGTCTGGGGCATAAAAGATGGCGAATTATTTCAGTGCGATATGCAGTGTAAAACGTCAGTTGGTAGCGTGTGGATTTAAATAGGGACAGATTTATTTTCCTAAGGAAAATAAATCTGTCCCTATTTAAATCGCCTATTTAGATCGAGGGATGCTGTTCATGCCATTGCGTGATCGATTGATACGCCATTCCAATCTTGCACAAAGTTTCCTCAGACAATTTACTACCCAAGAACTGCACAGCATAAGGTGATTGCCTTTCTGAAAATCCACAAGGCACCGTGAGCCCTGGCGTACCGGCCAGATCAGCAGGCAGCGTGAACTGCCCCTGGAATCTCCGTATCACTGGCCTGAGGGTTTCCATGTTGCCGTATTGAATCTCTTTCTCCACCGGGAAGACGGAACCTCCGGAGGGACAAATCACGGCATCTACCTTTTTGAGCTCGGCTTCAAAACGATCCGCTATACGTTGTCTTCTCTTGGTGGCCTCGGCATAGTCCCGCTCACTCATTTCATAGCCTATCTTCAGTGCATCGCCCAGATAGCCGCCGTACTCTTCTTTGCGAGCAGGATAAAACTCGGCGTGGGCGTGCGCCGCCTCATAAGCGGTGACAGGAATCCAGGCATTGCGTAAATCCATGGGATCGTCTTTTGGCATGTTGACGGAAACGAGTTCGGCGCCGAGTGATCGCAGGCTTTGAATAACATTCTGTATCGCATCAACCAGACCGGGATCTGTGCCCGTTGAAATATAGTCGTCGTCGATACCAATCTTTATGTCTGATAAATCAGCGTTTGTACTCTCGATGATGGGCGCGAAGGGTGCGTCAAGTGAGGTAGGGTCGTTGGCGTCTATGCCAGCAATCGCGCTAAACAGGGTTGCCGCATCGGCTACAGTTCGTGTCATGGGGCCAACATGGTCGAGAGAGCCAGCCAATTCCAGCACACCATAGCGGCTTACCCGGCCGTAGGTGGGTTTCAGGCCCACAATACCATTGGCCATGGACGGGTAGCGTATCGAGCCGCCGGTGTCAGTACCCAATGAGCCGTAACAGAGACCCGCCGCGGTGGCGACCCCGCAGCCGCTGGATGACACGCCTGCCCAGAGGTCCTCTCCCCAGGGGTTCACTGGTATCTCGAAGTCTTGGTTATAGCCGGAGAGGGCGCCTTCGGTGAGGGCGAGTTTACCCAGCAACACACTGCCTGCGTCCGCTAGCCTGTTCACTACAGTGGCATTGAAATCGGGAATGAAATCTTTTCGCACTTTGAGACCACCCATGGTCTTGATGTTTCTGGTGTAGCAAAGGTCTTTAACCGCTAGAGGGATGCCGTGCAGTGGACCTTTGTAGTTACCTCCCATGATTTCAGTTTCGGCTTGTTTGGCCTGCTGTAGGGCAAGGTCGGTGGTGACTGTGGCGTAGCTGTGAAGACTGGCATCCAGGGAGTTGATTCGATCGAGAAGATACAACGTTAGCTCAACAGGAGAGAGTTGCTTGGTCTTTACGAGGTGTGCAACCTGGTGAAGTGAAAAATAGTGAAGATCTTCGTTCATGGGCTAACTCGGAAAAAAAGGATCAAAGGGGTCGAACGAAAGGGGCGAACAAAGGGGTCAGAGTAAAAATACAGTACTGTATTTTTACTCTGACCCCTTTTTTAACTCTATTTGCATACTTTAATCCTCAGACCTGATCAGTCCCCGCCTGGACTTCTTCTCCCCGATTTTTTTCTTGTCCTGAAGCCGGCGCTCCTTCGCCGCTTTGCCTGGTTTGGTTGCGATCCGCTTTTTCGCTGGTGTAGACACCTTTTCTATCAGCGCTTTAAGTCGATCGACTGCATCCTCTCTGTTCTTTTCCTGGCTGCGGTAGCGTTGTGCCTTTAACACAATGATTCCATCCTTACTGATACGCCGATCATTGACGCGAATAAGGGCAGACTTTATCTGCGCGGGTAATGAAGAAGACTTGATATCAAACCGCAGCTCTACAGCTGTAGAAACTTTATTGACGTGCTGCCCGCCAGGTCCGCTGGCGCGAATGGCGCTGAACTGGAGGTCGGATTCGGATAAGTGAAATTTAGACATCGGGGTAAGTAAGAATTAATCGATAGATAGGGTGCAGGTAGCTAGTCCTTTCGGACCGCTTCCATCCAGAATTCACACCTTGAAGCAAGTAGGAGATCAACAATAGTAGGGGATCGTGGAAGTGAAGGAAAACATAGAAGGTAAATGATCCCATCTTTCCCCTGCAAACCATGCTACACTCCGCGCCCGCTCAGCACCCAGGGGCGAACCAGACCGCTTTCCAGTTCCCTATTTCATTCGCCTACAAGCCCCAAGAGCCAGCTATGACCACTGAAGCAGCAACCACATTTGACCAGTTGAATCTCGCTGCTCCCCTGATCAATGCCTTGAAAACCGTAGGATATGAGTCGCCTTCGCCGATTCAGGCGCAGACTATTCCGCTCTTGCTGGCCGGCAAGGACGTGCTGGGACAGGCCCAGACCGGGACGGGAAAGACAGCTGCGTTTGCCTTGCCGGTTCTCTCCTGTCTGGATATGGCACAGAAAGACCCGCAGGTGCTAGTGCTGGCGCCAACGCGGGAATTGGCGATTCAGGTAGCCGAAGCGTTTCAGACCTATGCCGCCCAGTTAAAGGGCTTTCATGTCTTGCCTGTCTACGGTGGCCAGGACTACAGCGGGCAGATGCGGGCGCTTCGACGGGGTGTGCATGTGGTTGTAGGTACCCCGGGTCGGGTGATGGACCATATGCGGCGCGGCACCCTGAGGCTGGAAGGGCTCAAGACTCTGGTGCTGGATGAGGCCGACGAGATGCTGCGTATGGGATTTATCGATGATGTAGAGTGGATACTGGAGCAGACTCCAGCGACACGACAGATTGCCCTGTTCTCGGCCACTATGCCTGCGGAGGTGCGGCGTATTGCCAACAGTCATCTTAACTCGCCCGCACAGGTGACGATTGCCGCCAAGAAGGCGACCACCGATTTGATTCGCCAGCGCGTGTGGCCGGTTAGTGGTACCCACAAGCTGGATGCGTTGACGCGCATTCTGGAGGCTGAAACCTTCGACGCCATGATCGTGTTTGTGCGTACCCGACTGGTTACAACTGAATTGGCTGAGAAACTGTCCGCCCGGGGGTTTGCCGCCACGGCACTCAACGGCGACATTGCGCAGGCGCAGCGCGAGCGCACAATCGCCAAGCTCAAGAAGGGGCAGCTGGATATTCTGGTAGCTACCGACGTAGCCGCTCGTGGTCTCGATGTGGACCGCATCAGCCATGTCATCAACTACGACATCCCTCACGATACTGAGGCCTATATCCATCGCATCGGTCGAACGGGTAGGGCCGGTCGAAAGGGCGATGCAATTCTTTTTGTGGCGCCCCGCGAACGAAGAATGTTGGCGGCCATCGAACGGGCCACCGGTTCCAAGATCGAACCCATGGAATTGCCTTCCACCGAGCTGATTAACGATAAGCGTATCGCCCAATTCAAGCAGACCATTACTGACACCCTGGCCGCCGGTGAGCTGAGTCAATACAGCCAACTCATTGAGCAGTATCAGGCTGAGCACAATGTGCCTGCTGTTGAGATTGCTGCGGCGCTCGCCCGCATCGCTCAGGGTGACTCACCGCTACTGTTGAAGCATGCGCCTGATTCCAGGCGTAGTAAGTCCTTCGATTCCAATGACACTGATCGACGGCGCGATGGTGGTCGAGGGCGTCGCGACAGTGCGGAAAGCAGCAGACGAGAAAAAGCAGGAAGAAGGGGAGATAAAAAAGGCGCGCGCCAAAAATCCCTGCCTCCGGAGAAGGGCATGGAACGCTATCGCATCGAAGTGGGCCACAACGACAATGTGATGCCGGGGAATATCGTCGGTGCTATTGCTAACGAAGCCGGTCTGGACAGCAAAGACATCGGACGCATCAACATCTTCGACAAGTTCAGCACGGTAGATCTGCCGCTTGATATGCCGCCCGATATTTTCAAAGATTTGAAAAACACCTGGGTTGCCAGCAAAAAGCTGAACATCACACGCTTCACAGGCGACCTGGAGTCCGGCAATCCACGCCCCAAGGATCTGGGCGACCGCCCGGTGCGCAAAAAGCCAAAAGTTAAGAAAGGTGGCAAGGCCAGGAAACGCTCTAGGAAAAACTAGAGAGGGAAAGGCTCTAAAAAAAGGGGTCAGAGTAAAAATACAGTACTGTATTTTTACTCTGACCCCTTTTTTCCTCTCTTATTTCGACCCCAGACCAAACTCCATCACTAACCATCCTTCCTCGTCTACCTCCACGCTGGCAGGTTCACCTTGTATCACGCGCTCGGAGGACATTGACGCGTTTGTCACAAGAAACTCGGTAATATTGGCGATGCGTTCCAGGGCTAGTGAAGTTAACTCGGCCTCACCAATTGGTTCTGAGGATACGATTCGGTTGTAAAGATCGTTGTTGTAAGCAATCACGTCGAATCGCGGAGAGCCAGAATCCTGAGTACCCGCTGTCGAAGTTCCGTCCTGGCCGGTAGCTTCTGCCGCAGGCAGAATTGTGTGGAAGGCGCGAATCTCTTCAAGCGCTTGGCTCGCATCCAACGCGCTATAGAAGGTTTCCAGAATCGCCGTTCTGCGCTCAACCAGTGACAGTTCTGACTCTGCTGTATTGGCAAGTTCCTGCTCAAGTCGCGAATCTACAGCGGCGGTTTGCAGGGCTAATCGATCACTCTCACCACCTTGTAGTAGTGGTATTTCCAATAACAGTTCTGGTCTTTGAGTTAGTGCCTCGCCTAACTGCAATAACTTCTGCCGCTGTGGTGCAGCGATGTCGGCGCGTCCCGGTAGAAAGCGAACCTGGTCGATGTTGGCATCTGCTCCGGCACCAACGAGACTTCCGAGCAATCGAAAAGGTGCGGCAACGATGTTGGTCAGAATGTTCCCGATGGCGCGGCGGATGGCAGGGCCCAGATCGAACTCGGGGTCATTTAACTCGCCGGACACAGGCACTTCAAACTCGATGACGCCGTTGCTGTCTTTTAGCAGTGCAAGGGCCAGGTCCAGTGGCAGGTCCATGGCATCGGGATATTCGATCTCTTCACCCAGCACCAGATCATTCAGCGTCATGCGATTGTTCGCCACCAGTTGCTGGTTCTCCAGCGTGTATTCGAGTCGCAGGCCGATGGTGCCATCGTCTACCTCTCTTCCGGCGAACTTGATGGCATAGGGGGTTGCGCCGGGAAGATCGATATTGCTAAAGCGCAAATCGATAGTGGCCGCGTTGGCAAAGTTGAATGGGTCCAACTCGGCATCCAGCTGCATGAGGCCGAACTCGCCGACTCGCCCTTCCAGCGCGAACTGGGTTAACTCGCTGGTGGTGTTCGAGATGTTGTTGATGTCAGCGTTCAGCTCTTGCACATTGGCGTTGAACTCAAAAGGCAGGTTGCGGTCGGTGAAGTCCATGGCCGCATTTTCCAGGCTGATTCGCCCTAGAGTGATTGAGGGAAGTGCTGACTGCGCCGTTTGAGCTGCTTCAGATGAAGATTCGGATTCTGTGTCAGGGCTGCTGGCATTAGCGTGATCGTCAGCGTCTGTTGTGGCGCTAGTGGCACTACTAACGCTCTGCCCCAGATTGGTCGTGCCATCCTCGTTGATGATTACCCGGATATCCAGGCCGGACAGCAACAGCTCGGATAGTTCGGCGCTGTTGTTGGCCACAGAATAACGCAGGTTGTCTGCCTGTAATGTTGGCAGCGAGAGTAGTTGGGCATCACGTTGGGTATCGATAAGCAATAGTTCGTTTACCGACAAGTCGCCATCCAGTGCGAGGGGTTCATCGGTATTGGTGGAGATGGCCAGCGTAGAATTCAGTTCACCGCTTTGCAGGTTGATCGTGGTGTACTCGGCAAGAAAGGGTGCCACGGCGTTCAGTTCAAGCCCGTCCAGAGTCAGCACAGTTTCAACTGACAGGGCAGGCAACAGAGTGAGGTCACCCTGTAGTGTGCCCGTGCCGCCAGAATCCAGACCCAGGGACAGCTCGAAAGGAAACGGTGTGCCAGGCTGATTGTCGATGTCGCTTACTGACAGGTTGAGGGATAGCTGTCGTGTGTATTCCGTGCGTAGTGCGCGATCGGTGAAGCTCAGTTGATTGTTGTTGAGTTGCAATTGTTCGATTGAAACAGTCCAGGGGGTTGGCTCCGGATCATTCGGCGTTTGCGTCGCAACTTCGATGTCGCTGCTAGTAGGGTCGGTCGTGTCCGTTAGGCCAGACAGAAGTCTCTGCAAGTCTACGCTGCCATCGACGTCCCGGTTCGCCGCAATCTGCAATTCGTTGACTGCTATGCCGGCGAGGGCCGCATTGTTTTCGGGAAGTCGAACGGTGCCTTGCTCGAGTGACAGAGAGCCGAGCTGAAGAAAACTGGAAGCGGTCTCTGGTGCTGACAGGGACAGGGATTCCAGCACTACATCAACAGCAGTTAGGCTCAGTTGCAGTTCCTGTTGAGAGAGATCTGCATTGTAGTCGAAGGCCAGTTGCAAGCTGCCATCGTCGAGGCCGACAGGAAGGGCTGATCTGACATAAGTGGAAAATGGTGCGAGCTGAAATTCATTCAGGGAGAGGGTCCCTTCAACTAGCATAGGAACGAGTGAGAAGTTGCCCGACGTCTGCAGTCGGGCAGTGTCATTGATGGTGACTACTAGGTCGTGGGTCCCCATGCCTCCCTGATCGCCAGCAATTGTGGAGAGACTCGCCAGAGTGGCGGATTCCAGGCTCACCTTGCCACTGAAGCCATCATCGGGAACCTGGTCCGAGACATGCATATTCAGAGTGCTCAATTGAATGAGATCGATAGTAACCGGGAATAGCTCACCCGGTGTTTCCTGCTCGGCAGCTTGAGGGGTGTCATCCGCGGGTTGGCTCGCCTGCCATCTTTCGGTGAGCACGCTTAGGGTGTTTGTCGTTTCCGACTCTCGCGTTAAATGCAGGTCCAGCCCAGAAAGCGCGATGTCATTTAGTCGCACCTGCAGCAACAACAATCGCGTGAACTGAAGATCGGCGCTGAAGTGTTGCAGCGAGACCAGTGGCGAGCCATCGAGTTCGGCAATGTTAAGCCCGCCGAGTTCGGTATAGAACGTAAACGGATTCAGGTAGAGCGACTCGATCTCGGTTTCCAGTTGCAGCCGTTCCTGAAGCAGTGAAGTGACCTGTCGCTCCGCCAGCCAGGGCAGCAGCAGGAAGCCAATGAGGCTGTAGGTCACCAGGATTCCGGTGATCCATTGCAGGCTGCGGAGGTATTTGCGGGTTATGTCGAGAAGGCTGGCCATCTGGTTTCCAATGCGTTGTTACGGAAGTGTTGGACGAATGGGGTTTGTACTAAAACTGGTACGGCAGGTAAATAGCAGAAAAGGGGGTCAGAGTAAAAATACAGTAGTTTTAACGGAGTTTAAGCTTTGGGCCACGCCTATCTGGTTCGATCGGTTGATTGATTAAGGAGGCTACGCCAGCTTTGAATCTTGCAGAGCCCAGAATTAGACCTTTCTTTGTTGCGTAGCGAATAGCGTCTGTGAGATTTTTATCGGGCTCTGAGTCGAAAAACGCTCTGTAGTTTTTGATTCTTTCCTGTTTCGATCTGCCCAAGCTCAGATAGAGGGGATGATAGGTGATTAGCTTCGATTCTATTCCCATGCCATTCGCTCGATAGCTAGACCATTTGTAGTCCGCTGGGTCTTGTACAATATTTGCTCGAACTGGATTAAGTTCGATGTAGCGCTGACAGACAAGAAGATAGGCCTCACTCTCAATCAAGCAAGAACGAAAGCGACCTTCCCATAGAGTGCCTGTTCTCTGGTACCGATTATTAAAGTAGCGCACATAGAATCTTCCAAGGTATTGCATCATGGCCGAAATCGACGAGTCACTATTGGGCGTAGCCAGCAAATGTACGTGATTATTCATGAATACCCAGGCGTGAATAGCAACGTCGTACTTTCGCGCTGCTTCGTCTAGCCAGTTTGCATAAGCGGCAACATCATTGTCTGAGTTAAAACAAACCTGCCGGTTGTTGCCACGCTGGATAATGTGTTGAGGAATTCCGATCGGAGCAAGCCGTGGTCTTCTTGGCATTCACCCTTCCCTGAGCTTCTTCGTGTTGTAGGTAGTGCCTTAGTGTAGTCAAATGACTCTAGCTCGCTAAGAAACTACTGTATTTTTACTCTGACCCCTTTTTGATTTTTCAGGAACTTGCTACTTCAGAAAACACTCCGAAGCCAAATTACAGTAGTTTTTTGTACGCAAGCGACTTATAAAGAGTCTCCATGAGCCAATCTTCCAACAACTCTCTGTTTGCTGACGAAAAAACTGAGGTCTACCAACCTCTGGCCGCCCGACTGCGCCCCCGGTCTGTCGAGGAGTTCACCGGCCAGGCACACCTGCTTGCACCTGGAAAGTCCATCTACGAGGCCATCACACACAACCAGCCTCACTCCATGATCCTCTGGGGCCCGCCGGGAGTGGGCAAGACTACTCTGGCGCGTATCATCGCCGAGACCTGTGATTGTCACTTCGAGACGCTGTCGGCAGTGCTGGCGGGTGTGAAAGAGATTCGGGCAGCGATAGAGCAGGCCAAATACCACCAGATGAACAGTGCGCGAAAGACCATCGTCTTCGTGGACGAAGTGCACCGGTTTAACAAGGCACAGCAGGATGCCTTCCTTCCTCACATAGAAGACGGCACCATTCTTTTTATCGGTGCCACCACAGAGAACCCGTCCTTCGAGTTGAATAACGCCTTGCTCTCCAGGGCCCGTGTGTATCTGCTCAAGTCGCTTACTGAGAAGGACCTGCTTTCGGTAATCGACAACGCGCTTACCGATAGTGAGCGCGGGCTGGGTTCCATGAGGCTTGTGATGGGTAGTGAGCAAAAGAACGTACTGGCACGCGCTGCCGATGGTGATGCCCGTCGTACGCTCAACTATCTGGAAGTGATCAGCGACATGGCTGACGAGGTGGATGGCAAGCGCGTGGTGACTGAGGAACATCTCGACCAGGTACTCGCCGAGAGCTATCGCCGATTCGACAAGGGCGGCGATGCCTTCTATGACCAGATATCTGCCCTGCATAAATCAGTGCGCGGCTCGTCACCCAGTGGCGCGTTGTACTGGTTTACCCGCATGCTGGATGGCGGCTGCGATCCCATCTATCTCGCCCGCCGACTCACCCGCATGGCAGTGGAAGATGTCGGTCTCGCGGATCCCCGGGCATTGCAGGTCTGCACCGATTGCTGGGATACCTATACACGTCTCGGTAGTCCGGAGGGTGATCTCGCCCTGGCGCAGGCGGCGGTCTATCTGGCGGCGGCGCCCAAGAGTAATGCGTTGTACACGGCCTATGGTGATGTGAAGGGTTCCCTGGGTGAGCACGGCTCATTGGAAGTGCCAGTGCATCTGCGCAACGCGCCAACGAAACTGGCGAAGGAAATGGGCCACGGGGCTGAGTATCGCTATGCCCATGATGAAGTTCATGCCGAGCAGGGTGGTTATGCGGCGGGGGAGAACTACTTGCCGGAAGAGATTCAGGACGCGCGATTTTATCACCCAAAGGATGTTGGGTTGGAGTCTCGGATCAAGGAGAAGATGGAGCACTTTCGGCAGCTTGACGAGCAGGCGGCCAACAAGCGCTACAAATCAATAGACTGAAAGAGGACAGACCAAGGAAAGGGTAAAAAGAAGGGGCCAGCAAAAAGGGGTCAGAGTAAAAATACAGTACTGTATTTTTACTCTGACCCCTTTTTACAGCAAACCAAGGTTTATCGCCTTGAGCACGGCCTGAGTTCTATCTCGCACTCCCAGCTTCTCCAGTATCGACGATACCTGGTTTTTCACCGTTCCTTCCGATTTGTGTATGGCGGTTGAAATCTCCCGGTTGCTGTAACCTCCGGCCACCAGGCGCAGCACTTCCAACTCTTTCGGCGATAGAGGTTCGACGAGTTCGCTGCTTTCCTCTTTCGTGGCCATGGAGGCCAAGCCCTTGAGAATCCGTTCTGTAATCGCGGGTTGCACCAGCGTCTCACCACGATGCACAGTTTCGATGGCATTGACGAGGCTATCCAAAGACACATCTTTAAGGAGATAGCCGCTGGCACCAGCCTGCATTCCTTCCAGTACGAGTTGGTGATCGTCAAAGGTTGTGAGAATGATGGCCGGTATAGTGATGCCTTTCTCCTGCATGGCGCGTAGCGCTTCGATGCCGGTCATCTTTGGCATGCGGATATCGGTTAGCAGCACGTCTGGTTGGAAGCGATTGAGGCCTTCCACTACTTCGGAGCCGTCGCTAACTTCACCCACCACTTCGATGTTGTCGCTGAGTTGCAGTAGATTGCGCAGGCCTTCCCGTACAAGAGTCTGGTCTTCGGCCAACATGACTTTGATCTTCATGCGCTCGCTTCTGCCCTGAGTGTTATCTGTAACTGGAAACCTTTGTCGTCCTTTTGCCAGTTCAATTCGCCTCCGCGGTCTTCCACGCGTTCGCGCATGCCGGTCAATCCATTGCCGGGTTCGATAGTCGAGTTGCTGCTTCCGTTGTCGCGTATCACTAGCGTGCAATCGGCATCGTTGCCGCTCATGCTGATCTGGCAACGATCTGCATTGCTATGGCGCAGTACATTGGTGACGGCTTCCTGTGCACAACGCAGGAACGTCTCCGCCATGTCCACATCATTGATGGTGGGGGCTGAGCTGAAATCCACAGTGACGTCGATGTTGGGAATATCGGTTACCAGCTTACGAACAGACTCTTCCAGGTTTAGTGGTGAGTCATCGCGCAAATCGCTGACGGTACTACGTAGTTCACTAAGCAAGAGTTTGGCGAGGGCGAGAGATTGTTCGACCTTGTCTTTCGGTTGGCCTTCGTTGGTGTGGCTGGCGATTTCGAGATTAAGAATAAGGGCCGTCATGTGATGGCCGAGAATATCGTGCAGGTCGCGGGCGATTCGCAATCGCTCGTTCTGGGCCGCTGATTGAGAGAGGAGTTCACGGGTGGCAAGGAGTTCGCGGTTGAGTGCCGCCATTTGCTGTCGTTGATCGCGCTCGTTGATGACCCGTTGTGAAACGCTGATAGCAAACAGCTGCAGCATGGAAAACAGGAAGACGCTGATCAGGACTTGTAGCCAGTTTGTGTCCGCGAATTGAATTAACTGCGTGACCACAAACAGGGCCTGGGTCGCGAGAAGTAACTGCGCGGCCCGGCGAATGCCAAAGTACTCCACCGCCTGCACCAGCCAGACGATGCTTAGTACGAGAATGTCATCGGAACGTACCAGGAATAGCAAGGCACTGATACAGAGTGCTTCAAGCCAAAACGCAATCCTGCCCGTGCGTTCCTGTGCTGCAAACAGGGAATAGGTAACCAGTCCGAGTTGGGTCGCCGCCAACGCCGCGGTAGGAATGAACAGGGAAGTTTCAGAAACCGAGTAGGTGAGCAAGGCACCCACCAGGGCTGTCACCAGGATGCCCGAGGCGGACAGTGCAACTTCGCTGCCGGTGCTGCCGAATCGTTCGCTCTTGCTCATGGTTTTGGTCGTCGTCATTCAGCGGAAGAATTAGTCGAAGTGTGTTGCACGCCCCCACGCAGGGCTGCAAGGGATGAACGAATTATCACACAGAGCCGGATACCCACCTATAGGCCAAAAGTCATGGTGACGATCGTGACTTCCGGCACTGCTACCCGATTGGGCTACTCACTAAACTGCACAGCAATGGATCAGTGCGCTGATCATCAATACAACCCGTTTTCGATCTGGAGATCATCATGTTGTCACTTCACGAGTTTGCACTCTACCTGCATATCGTTGTGGGAAGCTGCGCCCTGTTGCTGTTCTGGGTGCCCGTGTTCACGCGGAAGGGGGCGCTGGACCACAAGCGCTTTGGTCGGTACTTCGCCTGGGCCATGTATACCGTTTCTTTCTCCGGGCTGTTGATGTCGAGTCTGGACTTTCTGTTTCCTCTTACTATCCACGCGGCAGGTTTGGAGTTAAGTCCTGAAGCCGAGGCGAGTGCCGTCAGTCAGGTCCGGGAGGCCGCCTTGTTCCTGTTCTCATTGAGCGTGCTGGTTTTAGTAAGCACCCGGCATGGATGGCTGACCATCCTGCACAAGGACGATCGCTCTCCACTGCGTCATCCAGTGCATCTCGCGCTGAACGGCCTTCTCGTTGTTATTGGTGTGGTACTGCTGATAGCAGGAATCAATAGCAGCACGATCCTGTTCATGGCCTTTGGCGGCCTGCAGGTTGCTACCGGCACGGGTAATCTGCGCTATATCTTTCGCAAGGAGTTACGTCCGAAAGAATGGTGGATGCAGCATATCGGAGGACTCATCGGTTCCGGAATTGGTGCCTATACTGCCTTTACGGTGTTCGGTGGCCGACGTCTGTTCGAAGAGATCTTTGCCAGTACCTTTGACAGCATGGCAGTGTTTCTGTGGATAGGCCCTAGCGTAATCGGGGTGACAGCGATCAGTTTGCTTTCGCGTCACTACAAGAAAAAGTTTGGTGGTGAGTGGGTTGTAAAGCGGGCTTCCTTGCGCAGCGCTCTGTTTAACTAAACGGCCCTGGTTAACGCTGTTCGAGTCTGGTTGGTCAAACAAAGCGACATGGTTAGTGGTCAAGCGACGCCCAATTGGAGGTTTCGCTTGACCATGTTTCTTAAACTCTTGTAGCAAGAAACGCTTTGATTTGCTTTCCAAGAGAAAGCCCACTGAGGAAAGCATCTTCAACCCGCTTGCCATGAGTCCAGTCGCCGCAGGCAGCCAGGCCTTGTTCTTCATCCCAGAGTACGCCCGGAGTATTCTCACTCTCTACGCGCGCATAGCGCCATCGGTGTATTGCCACATGAGCAGGGGTGGGGATTTCAAATCCTTCCAGTTCTGCTATTGCTGTCAGGAGGTGCGATTCGATGTCGGGTTGCTCGAAGTGGTCTGCGGCCCATTTATTGTCACTGTGCAATACTAATGAACTCATTGTGGGGCGTCCGGGCCTGGAGTTTTCGACGGCGATCCAGGCGAGGGGAGATTCACGTACCACGGCTGTGCCAAAATTCAGATCGAGAGGCTGATCGAAGCCAAGCATGAGGGCGAAGCAAGGTGAGTATTGAACGTTCGCAAGCAAATCGTGACCGGTGAATTGTGGTGGCATGATCTCGGCACTCTGGGGCGCAGGTAAGGCAGTTACCACCAGATCGAACTCACCGAGCGCCCGCCCTTCCTCATTTTGGAGCAGCCAGCCTTTTCGGTAGCGGTGTATGGCATGCACCTTTGTTTCCAGATTCACATCCAGCGCCGACGCCAACTGTTTGACGACATTGCTCATGCCGGGAACCGCGACATAATGGGGTTCATACCAGGCTCGTTTGAAGGGTTTCTCGTTTGGCGTCAGTGTCACAATTTTGGGTTCCCACTGTGCGATGACTCCGGCCTCTAAAAGAGTGGCTACCTGTTGCTGGAATTCCGGAGAACGCGCGGTGAAAAACTGTGCACCGTGGTCGAATTGCCAATTATTCTGTCGCCTAACTGAAAGTCGGCCGCCGTAGCCTCGTGACTTTTCAAAGAGAGACACTTGCGCATGTCCCTGGAGTTGCTGGGCAAGGGTGACGCCTGCCATACCGGCGCCTATGATGGCGACTGTCTGTTGCTTGTTCAGCGGCTTGTGTCCTTACTATCGAGAGAATTTGGTTGCTGACTAATCTGCTTTTGGCAGTGGGTCAGTGTAGGTTCTTGTACGCCAGATAAGTCCCGGTGGTTTTATGTATCTCGCCAGCAGTTGCGATGCAGCATGGCATGACGATTGTTGACGTGCCAGGTCGCTGACGCATTTTGTGCGTACCGGCACTAGTAGGAGGGTTCAAAATGGGGGGGAGACTTCTACTAAAAGCCCCCGACCCCTTTTGTGATATCAGTCTGGTAAAGGCATTCCGCGCGACTGCAGCACTTCGGCAAAAGTTCGCGAAGCATTTACGCCGGAAGGGAAACCCGAATACAGGGTTACCTGTGCAATGAGTTCGGAGATCTCCTCGGTAGTAAGCCCATTATCTAAACCCCGGTTGAGGTGCACGCGCAGTTGATCGGTCTGGTAGTTGGCGAGTGTAACCGCGATGGTCGCGAGGCTACGGTCTCGGGCTGATAGCTCGTCGCGGGTCCAGGTTTCGCTATACACCAGGCCGTCGATAAGTTCATCCAGGTAGGGCGCGGCGGGGAAGCGACCATCACCTAAAGGCAAGCCCCTGGCTTCCAGGACTTCTGCTGTGACTCTTGCCGCATTTACGCCTGCAGGAAAGCCTGCATAGAAAGTCACATGAGTGATGATCTCAGCGATCTCTTCCTGGGTGACGCCGTTGTCGAGGGCGCGACCCACGTGGTAGCGCACTTCGCTGGAGGCGTACATGGCAGTGCCAACTGCCACGGTGATCATGCTGCGATCCCGGGGTGAGAGTTCTTCTCGCATCCAGGTTTCGGCGTAGACTACCTGATTCAGCAGATCCCGCAGGTAGGGCGTCTGTGGAAACGCACCTGGAAACTCGAGGTCGGGATCGACGGGAGGCTGGCGATCGGACGCGCCCGGCGGACTGGCAGGCAGGCCCCGTTCCTCGAATACCTCAGCCGCTACCCGTGCGGCATTAACACCCGTCGGGAAGCCTGAGTACCACAGGGTGTGGGCAATAATCTCGGACAGTTCTGCCTGGGTGATGCCGTTATCCAGCGCCCGGCCCATGTGCAGTTTCAGCTCGTAGGTGGCATACAGGGACTGGTTCACGGCCACGGTAATCATGCTGCGATCCCGGGCTGACAGACCGGGGCGTTCCCAGATATCGCCGTAAACATAGGTATTGCGAATCTGGCCCAGGTAGGGGGCCGCGTCGTAGGCGCCGGGCGGTGGCGGGGGTTGTTGAGCCAGGACTGCAGAACTCAGCAGAATAGCAGCGAGCACTGCAAGACTGCGTACGCGGCGCGACAGGGCACAAAGGAACGCTGGATGGGACATGATCAAACTCCGTAATTTCTTGTTCTTGTTGGTGGAGCATGCAGCATAAAACAAAACGACTCAAGAAAGTGAATAAGAGGCGAAACCGGATTGGTCCAGAATCGAACTCTTTGTTCTGGATCATCAAAACAGTCGGTCATCTTTGGATTTTCAAGACTTTGGATTTATTCTGGGCAAATGAAAAAATACATGCTTGTAATGCTGGCCCTGCTGGGAGGTTGTGCCCAGAGTGTTGATACTGCGGATAGCGCGCGGGATGGAGGGTTGCGGGACACGTCATTGCACGCCCTCATGGCGCAACGTATCGACATGCTTTACCAGCGCATCGAAGTGCTGGCCTTCGACCAGAATCGCACCTTGCCAGAACTCGATCAGGACAGGCAGCTGGCATCAGATCAAATCGTAGACGGTGCTTCAGCACTGTCTTCTGCAGCCATTGAGCTCATGCAACTTACCGATGCATTGGACCTTACTGAGTCGGATCGGCAACAGTTTCAGAGACTTGCACAGAATCTGCAGAGCGCCAGCCATGAAGTTGTACAAGCGGCGACCATGACCTCGTCGGTCGATCTTGCTGCCAGTGTGTCCAGACTGCAGGCGACTTGCTCGGCTTGTCATAGCCTGTATCGCGAAGAGTAATGCCGAAACCATTCTTTGCGTTGGTGTTGGTTTGTAGCGCATGGCTGCTTGCCGCGAATGATGTGCAGGCCGCTGAATCTCAAAACAGGCTTGTGCGTGGTGCTATCCCCGGGACTGTGCGATTTTCTGGAAGTGACACATCTTTCGGTATCGGTGGCAGGCTGGAATCCCATGCTGTGTTGAGTGATGTCGAGTTCGGTGCGTCACAAGCGGGGCGTGACCGTTTGCGATTCTCGCAAATTCCAGTCGTAGGAGTCCAAAGCAGCAATCAGTTTCGATTCAATTCAAGGGACAGCCGACTGTGGTTTCGCGTACAACGCCCGTTGCAAAACCACGATCTGAATATCTATGTCGAGACGGAGTTTACTGACAAACCCGATACCTACCGTATGTTTGTGCGCCACGCTTACCTCAGCGTGGGACCGATACTCGCGGGGCGCTCGTATACCACGTTTATTGATAGCGGCGCGTTACCTGATGTTGATTCGGGGTCTGGGCCGGGCGAGATTTTCTTAAAACGAGAACAGCTACGTTGGAGTCAGGAATTTGATGGCGGTATGGAACTGGCTCTGGCTCTGGAAGAATCAGATAGCGTGGTCAACGATCCGGTCACCGAACGAAAACTTACAATCGAGGAGGATCAGGTACCTGCTGTCGTGGGTCGCTTGGGCTGGCGACAGGACTGGGGGCGAATTTCTGTCTCCACCATGATTCGGGACCTGCGGTGGAAGCAGGATCAAGAAAATACGTCAAGTCTTGCAGGAGCTGTTGGTGTATCGGGCAGGTTCAATCTTGGCGCAGTAGATAACATTCGTTTTATGGCAAATTATGGCAATGGATTGGGCCGGTTTGTTACTTTGGGGGCATACGCCGATGCAAGCCTGGATAGCAACCACACACAGCTAAACAAGCACCCGGTGTATGCGCTGCAGTTTGCCTATCAGCGTTATTGGAGTGCGGAATGGCGTTCAACCGTATCGCTGGGAATTTCACGGTCTGATCTCCCTGCTGAAGTCAGCGGACTGATGACTGAATCGGCAACATCTTTTCAGGCAAACCTGTTCTGGAGCCCTACGCCCCAGTTGAGTATGGGCATCGAATATCTAAACGCAACTCAGAAATTGCGGAACGGTCAGGATGGGGAACTCAATCGTGTCATGTTATCCATGCGATACACTCTGGAACTCTGATCGAAACCGATGCCGGTGCGAACCTCCGACTACCGGTGTGGCGATCGCTCATAACCCGGGAGCCAGGCGGTTGTAGATGCTTGTCTGCAGGGAAGTCGGCGCCAGGTAGAGAGCGACTGAGGTAATAAACTGCGACGTAGTGTGTTTAAATGATGCTCACGGCGCGACTCCCTGCCAATAACGAGAACAAAAGCCATGCGACTAGCAGGAATGCCCACCCCCGGCGAAAGTGGCCGCAAAACCAATCTTGGCAAACGCTACCTGACCTTCGATCGCACGACCCAGTCTCTGGAAAAGCTGCACGAGGGTTTTGCGCCGCTGGTGCTTGATGATCACACGTTAAAAGATCTGGAAATCTTTGAAACGGACAGCGATGCCAAGAGTCTCTATGAATTCTGCAATTTCACCAAGACTGAAGGTGGTTCGAAGCTGCTACGAAAGCGTATGGAACGGCCCTGGTGCGAAGGTGAACGAATACAGATCACTCAGCAGTCTATTGCATTCATTTGTGAAAACCGGGAAGTGTTTGCGTCCTTGCCCGCCTATATCGTGCAGAGTGTGGAAAGTTATCAGCGAGAAGTGCTGTTGAGTGTTACGGACCGGAATCCGATTGCTTTCGTCCTGCAAGCGTTCAATGTCTATTTTAATCACGACCGTCACTACCGCAGCATGGTGCGCGGTGTGCAATACACCTGCAGTGTCATTCGTTCGCTGCGCGAGTTTCTGGCGCACAAGGAATTGGAATCGGCGGTGGGTGAATTGGTGCCGTTGCTGGTGGAACTACAGGAACTGCTTTCTTATCCGTGGATCGCGGAAGTGCCACATGAACAAGTTCAGGCAAGTTCGCCGTTAAAGGTATTTCGGCTTGATCAGCTGTTTCGACAACATCACAAGAGTGCAGTGTTGCGCATACTACAGATCGTGTATGAGATGGACGCGCTGGTTTCCATGGCCGATGCGACGATCAATCATGGATTTACTTTGCCTCAAGTGTTGGAAGGCGAACTGAGGATCGAAGCGCAGGAACTCATTCACCCTTATCTAAAGCAACCGGTGGCTAACGCTGTTGACCTAAACCAGCAACAACGCTTGCTCTTTCTTACCGGGCCCAACATGGCAGGTAAGACTACTTACCTTCGGGCCGTCGCAATTGCTTTGTATCTTGGACATCTCGGAATGGGCGTTCCTGCCGGCAGATTTGGCTTTGTGCCTTTCGAGCGACTCTACAGTTCGATTTCACTCAATGACGATTTGCATGCGGGTATAAGTTACTTTCGGGCAGAGGCGCTACGTATCAAAGCGGTGGCGGAATCGATTGCAGAAGGGCATAGTGTCGTGGCTGTTATGGATGAGCCCTTTAAAGGGACGAACGTCAAAGATGCATATGATGCTTCGCTGGCAGTGCTGAATCGTTTCGCGAACAAGGACGGCTGCCTGTTTCTTTTTTCATCGCACTTGATAGAACTGGACGAACAACTTGAAGAGTCTCAATTCATCACTCGCTCACATTTCGTCGCCGATGTGGAAGGGGGCAGATTGAGGTTTGATTACTTGCTGCGTCCGGGGGTTTCAGACCAGCGTCTCGGAGTGCGTGTTCTGGAAGAGGAAGGTGTGTTTGCTCTGCTCGATGGGATGAAGGGATTAGGATCAGCTTAACTGTTGTAGGTTGGGCGCTTGCTGGAGACGGCTGCCAAAGAGGACTATAGCTATGATGAAAACGTTTGAACTACTCTGTGCGACTTCTGGCCGCGTCATCCTCGGTCTGTATTTTCTTTTACCCGGCGCCTTGCTGAAGATATTCAACCCGGAAGCCACTGCCGAAGCCATGGCAGAAAAAGGCATGTTTGCCATCTCATTCTTCCTGATCCTGACCATCATCATCCAGTTCGCCGGCGGCGTTGCCATGATCGTTGGTTACCAGACAAAAGTGGCCGCTTTTATCCTTGCAGGATTAACCCTGGTGATTAATATGGTCATGCACAATTTCTGGGAAGTCCCCTCCGAAACCCAGAATTTTGTAAAGAACCTGGGCATCTTCGCCGGGCTATTAGTCAGTGCGGGTTTAGGTGGCGGGCAGTGGAGTCTGGACTACAAGCTCTCCATGGGGCGGGGTCAGTAAAACGTTTTCGCTGGGTTAAGTTTTAGGACACCCATTTAATTTCCCGTAATTCCAGCTTCCGATAGCGGCTCTTAACAGCATGTTATTTGCAGGACATTTGCAGGACACCCATCTAAGTTCTGTGCCTTTCTTGCGCTTCTTCGAATTTTTCTATTCGTCTAACTATCTGAAATAGTTAGCAAAAGCGGCGTAGATTTAAATGGGTGTCCTTTAAATGAGCATTACATTCGCTGGCGAGTAGCGGAACGCGATACCGGTATTGCTTAACTTCGGCTGGCCACTCTGGTTGTTGCGGCGATCTCGGGTGAGAACTGCTTTCGGCCCAAGACTACGCCGCGGCAATTGCTTGCGCCGCATCCGCAAGGGAAGGTTTTGAACAGAAAGTCTTCTGTCTGTGCATAGTCCATGGTTACCAACTCGCCTTTGTTGATGGGCTTGATGGCAATGAATCGACGGTTGTCGACATCTACGTGGCAATTGGGATCACAACTATGGAGGATCTTGCCGTAGAAATGGGGGTCGTGCAGGTGCAGGTTTTCTCCCACCTGAAGTGAAAATTGAGTGACCTCACTTGATACCGCTCCGGTCAAGGCGAATACGATGTCACCAGAGTTGAATGAAGTCAGGCAGACCACGCCTTCGCCCTGACCGTTTTCAAATTGCTGAATACGAAAGCGGTCGCGGGTGGGTTCGTGTTCAAAAGATGGGATGGTTTCTGGGTAGAAGCGCCGAATCTTCGTTTGTTTGGAATCTTTCATAGTCTCTTATTCCTCTATGGTACCTGTCAGCGCTGCCTTCAGGTTCCTGGATTTGCCGAAATAGTGTTGTCATTCCACGGCGCCGCGGTCGTACGATGTAACTCGCGGCTCACCGTTGTACTGCTGTGTCCATCGTCTTCCTGCCAGGTATTGTTGCTTGCCTTTAGGGGCAGTGAAGCAGCTGCGAAAATCACACCTTGTTTGTTGCAGTTTTCCTGCTCACCAGCCGTGCTTTCGACACGGATGGTTTTGGGATCAAAGCCTGCCTGGGTAAAGGCATTGGCAAGATCGTCCATGTCCAGAACCACGTTGGCAAAACGTGAAGCTCCAAACTCGTAAAATTCTGTTTTATTCAGGGATGACAGTACCAGTGTGCCGCCGGGCTTGAGCAATTTAGCCAAACGTTGAGTGAACAATAGCCACTCCTGCTTTGATGTCGTCACGGCATCGAGACAGTAGTTACTGATGATCACTTCATACTGATAGCGTGTACGAATCGGCAGGGGATCGAGTATGTTGCACGGCACTACACGCCTGACAAGGTCGCGAATATTATGCGCGCGTTGGCGGATCGTCTTTTCGGAGACGACTTTGCCTTCCAGTTCGAGACATCGGGCAATATAGGGTGACCAGTCAAACTCGCTGTCTTCCCCTGCCAGCCAGCGCAACAGATACTCTCGATTTTCGGAGGTATAGTCGCAATAGTGAATGGCCCTGGCGCGTCGAGCAGCCGGAATCGCACTGATCAGAACGGGACCGCTGCCAAACTCAAGCACCAGGGGCGCATGAGGAGCGTTGTCGAAGACAGAGACAAGAAACTGCAGCAGGCCATCCGATTCTGAATCCATTTCAGAATAGAACGCGCGCAGATAATCCAACGGACCTAATCCGCCATAGTCGGCGAAGTCGCTCATGGTTGCCCCTGACCCGGTTGCCCAAGGTGGTGAAGTAAAAGTAAAGACGCTCTTAGCTCGTCGCCACGGAAACATCATCCACAGTGGAGAGGGAGGGGTGAGCTCCATCCGCTGGTGCGCGTATCTTACTCCTAATTTTTAAAACACAAAGCAATATTTTCACCTCCTCAAGGCAGGTGAAATTGAGGTTTTGGATCAAACTACCCGTGAAAAATTGCCGGAATCGCGCGTGAGGAGTTGGCGTGTTTTGAGGGTGTATCTCTCGGTAGCGACTGTAATCAATGAAATGACAGGACAGTTGCCGGGAATTTGAAGGAGGTTGAAAAATTTAGAGAAAAATTAGAGGACACCCATTTAAATCTCGCACCCCATTTTCTGCCTGCGAACGGTTTAGGCAGCGCTATCTAGTTGATTTTATTGACTAATAACAATAAAAGAAAAATGGGTGTCCTAAAACTCTTGATTTAAAACTTGTGTTATTTTGCTCAGCACCAGCTCGCGGCGCCAGCGTTTGGGGACTTCAGGAGTTCTTTGATATTGGCTTCGATCACCCCGTACCCGACATTGCCATAGAGCTTTTGCCGCCCTTCATTCAGAACGAGGGTGGGGCTGCCGGTGATGTGGAGTTGCTCCTTTTCTCGCATATCGCCTTCCAATAGAGCCTGGGGTTCACCCTTGCGGAACATCTGCTGGATCGGGGCTACCGGTATGTTGGATTCCTCCAGCAGTTGGTCGAGCACATCGGCGTTACTGATGTCCATAGCCCGCTCGAAGAAGCCCACCCTTATCTGGCGCAGGAAGGTTTCGAAACTGTCGGGATTGTTGTGTTGTACCGCTTTCAGAGTCTGGTGGGCGGGGGTAGAGGAAAGAGGGCGGCACGTGAGCCAGATGTCTGGATGCAGGTTGATGTGTTGAAACTGGCTACCGACTTCCTGCAGGTGATTTGCAAAGCCTTCGTACCCACCACGCTCCAGCCACGTTGTCGCCATCTTGTGGCGGGTGTCTGCGAACACGGAGCAAAACTTGTAGTCGACATCCAGCTGCGAGCCGAACTGGCGTTCTGCCTCATCTATCCGTGCCTGGGCAACATAGGCCCAAATGCAAAGGACATCAGAAAAACAGGTCAGGGAAATTTTCTCTTCAGCTAATGGCATCGTGCGTTTCCGGCAAGCAACTAATTCAGGCCGCAATTTGGCATTAAATTCAGCGAATGTCGAATACCCAGGACTCGCTGCGTGGGGTAAAACTGCTTGGGAGCGAGTGAAAAATTGCAGGAAAATTTGAAGGAAATTTAAAGGAGGAAATTTAAAGGACACCCATTTAATTCTCTCGAATAATTTCGCGATACGGAAAATTTTTAAAACGGCTAGATAATTGAATTAGCTCAAAAAAATGGCTGAAAGAAAAGTGGGTGTCCTAAAACTTTTTCCTTAAATTTGGCGGATGTCGAATACCCAGGACTCGCTGCGTGGGGTAAAACTACTTGGGAGCGAGTGAAAAATTGCAGGAAAATTTGAAGGAAATTTAAAGCGAAATTTAAAGGACACCCATTTAATTCTCTCGAATAATTTCGCGATACGGAAAATTTTTAAAACGGCTAGATAATTGAATTAGCTCAAAAAAATGGCTGAAAGAAAAGTGGGTGTCCTAAAACTTTTTCCTTTGAGATTCCGGGTTTGCGGCTATTCTTGCCAGAATTCAGGGAGGCTGACTAAACTGGGGTTGTGTTGATGGTAACCGGGCGGAAGTGTAGGTGGAATTGTTAACAGAGATGGTTAGCGTGCTTAGGAATTCGGCAGTTTCCTGGGAGTCCAGGGTCTCGAATATCAATTCGGTTCGCTGAACAGTTAGCCTATTTCGATACGTGGTTACGGGTTCACGCGGTGATGATGAGTATCATCACCGCGGCTTTAGAGTTTCCGCTATTGGTGAGATTCCTGCTGGTCTCGAAAAAACCTTGAGCAGCCTTACTCCGTTTCTTCATTCTTGCGACTCATCGGTCTCGGTTCGTCCAGGCCACCGAAGGCATCGAAAAGCTCTTTGAAGAAATTATTGAGTTCCAGAGTCATTAGCGCGAAGTCCTGATCGAACTTCTGGGCTGGTGTTGCGTCTTCCATGCCCGCGTTGTCTTCTTCAATGGCTTCGAACTGTAGGCGCTTGATGGACAAGTCGTCATTCACCAGGCAGTGAATGACATTGTTCCATGATATGCCCAGGCTCTTTGCCTGCTTGCCTGCTTCCAGGTGAGTCGCAATTTCATCACCAGTCAGGTCCTGGCTGGCGCAGCGCACCACGTTGCTGCTGTCCAGCGGGTTGTGAAGTACTGCATCTTCCAGGATGGAAAAATTGGCGGCGGCTTTCCTGGCTCGCAACCAGCGCGTCAGTACGTCCCCTGGTGCGGTGCGGGAATTGGGTAGACCCACCGGAAAAGACTCGAGACTGTCCCGTAACAGGTTAACTACTTCCTCGGCGCGGGGAGCGCTCGCACTGTCTACCACCAGCAGGTTTTCCTTGACTGAGATATAGGCGTAGGTTTGCTGATTCTTGGTAAATGCGCGCGGTAGCAAGGCAGCATAGACGTTATCCTGAATCTCCCGTTTCTCCTTGCGATATACCTTGCGGGCCTGGCGCTGTTCGATCTCCGCTACTTTTTCTTCCGTCTCCTGTCGCACAACCGTTGCAGGCAGAATCCGGTCCTGCTTTTGGGCACAGACCATGATGAAATCACCAATGACATGGGTCAGTGGTGGAATAGTGACTTCGCCATCTTCATCCGGCGTATCATCGAAGGCATCGCCGAGGGGGCTGACCCACCCGAGACGAGATTTTTCGTAGTTGCTGCAGGGAGAGAAGAGCTGATCCCGTAGCTGGTCTTCCAGCTCTTCCTGTGAGTATGCAAAGGTTTCGGTGAGACAGAAAAGTCGAATATTTTTGAAGAACATCTTGGCCTGACTTGTAATTACCTTCCGTGGACTTGCGGGTATGACAATTCGAACGGGAATGGTGGGAATAGGAGCGAGGGATTATGCCGAACTAAAGACCGGGGATAAAGAGCTGGTCGCAGTTTGGGAGAAACACCGGGTTTTGGCCAGTTTTTACACACCCAATTCTTCCAGCACTGCCATCCACGCTTCTTCTTTCTCTGCCAGCGTTGACTTCAGCTCGCCCTGCTTCTGAAGCAACTCCGTAAGTTTCTCCTTGTTGGCGTCTTCATAGAGTGCGCCATCGGAAAGCTGATTTTCAATGCTGGCAAGCTCATCATTTAGCTTGTCTATATCACGTTCCAACTGCTTTTCTTTTTTGCGTAGTGGTGCCTGCTGCTCACGTATCGCGGCGGCCTGCTGACGTTGTTGCTTCTTGTCGAGTTTGCTGCTGTTCGCGCCCGAATCAGATCCAGAATCAGGTTTTGATCCTCTAGCCGAAGATGAACCAGTCTGGGAAGACTCCTGCTTACTCAACCACTTTTCATAGTCGCTCAAGTCACCCTTGAACTCGGCAAACACACCCCGGTGAATCGAATAAAACTCATCCACCGTGTTTCCCAGTAGATGACGGTCGTGGGACACGATGACAAGCGCGCCTTGAAATTCCTGCAGGGCAAGGGTTAGTGCATGAACCATTTCCAGGTCCAGGTGGTTGGTAGGCTCGTCCATTAGAAGCAGATTGGGTTGACTCCTCACTACCTTGGCCAGGGCCAGTCGGGCTTTTTCGCCGCCGGAAAAAATGCCGATTTTCTCGTTGATGCGCTCACCGTTAAAGTCGAAGCCGCCCAGGAAATTTCTGATCTCCTGGGTACTGGCGTTGGGGTCGAGCTTCTGAATCAGTTCATACGGCGTGGCCTGTTGATTGAGTTCGTCTACCTGGTGCTGGGCGTAGTAGCCGATCTTCAATTTTTTCGCTGGGCTTAGGGTGCCCGACAGTGACTGCATCTGTCCGGCCAAGACTTTTAACAGTGTGGACTTGCCACTGCCGTTGAAGCCCAGCAGGCCTATTCGCGTTTCAGCTCTAATTCCGAGCTTGATGCTCGTCACCAGGGGGGTATCGAAACCGATTGCTAGATCCTCAACCTGCATCAGGAAAGCCGGCAGTTGATCCAGCTCCGGAAAATGGAAGGTAAAAGGCGAATCGATGTGGGCAGGGGCGATCTCCTCCATGCGATTCAGTTCCTTCAGGCGGCTCTGGGCTTGTTTGGCCTTGCTTTCCTTGTAACGAAAACGGCGCACGAAGGCTTCAATTTCATCCCGGCGTTTTTGTTGCTTCGCTGCCATGGCCTGTTGCAGGGCGAGCCGTTCGGCGCGCAACTTTTCGTAAGCGCTGTAGTTGCCGGTATAGGCAACCAGTTTGCTGCCCTCGAAACTGATGACATGATTGATGACGCCATCAAGAAATGAGCGGTCGTGTGAAATAATCAGCAGGGTTCCGGGATAGCGTTGCAACCACTGTTCAAGCCACACCGTGGCTTCCAGATCCAGATGGTTGGTGGGCTCGTCCAGCATGAGGAGGTCAGAAGGACACATCAAGGCTGCCGCAAGATTCAGGCGAACGCGCCAGCCACCGGAAAAATTGCTGACCGGGTTATCAAAGTCCGCCGTATCAAAGGCCAAACCAGACAACAATTGTTCCGCACGGTTGGTAACGCTGTAAGCGTCAATGTCTTCCAGCTCGCTGTGCAGACGGGCCATGCCAGCGTGATCATCGTCCGATTCCGCCCTTTTGAGTGCCGTCTCGAGCTTGCGATACTCAGCATGGGCATCAATAACGAAATCCAGCGCACTTCGATTACTGCCCGGTGTCTCCTGGGACATGGTGGAGATGCGCAGACCGTTGGGCTTGTCGATGGAGCCCTGCTCCAGCGGAATCTCTTCTGCCAGCGCTTTGAACAGGCTGGTTTTGCCCGCGCCGTTGCGTCCGATAATGCCGGTGCGCTGTCCTCCGCGTAACACCAGGCTGGAATCTTCAATCAGCGTCTGGTTGCCGCGCATCAGGGTAATGTTGTTTAAGGAGATCATTGCGTTGGATGGAGACGATTGGTTCGAAGGTTGTGACTGCAATCAATAAATAAGGGAGGGGAGAGTACTTGGAATCTGGAGGATTTTAAATAGCGCTCAGGATACAAGCCAGTTACTGAAAGCAATAGAACTAAACTGGAATGTAAATATTCGAAATTCTTGCCTGGTGATTCGCCGCTTGCCTATACTGGGGTCAGTTGCATTGTTCACAGGGATCGTGACATGTCGATTGCTACATTCGATACTCTCAAGTTCGTGCGGAGGCTGGAGGAGGCAGGTGTTTCCTCGGCTCAGGCGGAAGTGCAGGCAGAGGTTATCTCTGAGGCGTTCAATGTGAATCTAGATGCGCTAGTGACAAAAGACTACCTGGCTATCCAGTTTTCGGATCAGAAGGCCTATCTGGATATTGAGTTAGCCAAGCAGAAGTCCTATATCGATGCGAAATTGGCCGAACAGAGATCCTATATCGATGTAAAGCTGGCCGAGCAGAAAGCTTACATAGATGAGAAACTGGCCGAACAGAAAGCCTACATAGATGAGAAGCTGGCAGAACAGAAAGCTTACATAGATGAGAAGCTAGCAGAACAGAAAGCCTACATAGATGAGAAGCTAGCAGAACAGAAAGTTTACATCGATGAAAAGGTCGCCGAGCTAAAGTCTTATGTCGATGCAAAGCTGGCTGACATCTCGGTTCAGTTGAGGCTGCATACCGTAATGATTAGCCTGGTACTGGCGGCGGTTGTGATTCCACAAGTCCAAAGCTTTTTCGCCGCCTAGATTAAACCGTATGATGCTCGTACCAATTGCGCAACTTCAAGTTGCTCAATCCAGCTTCCTGAACCTAAGTTAGCAATCTAGTTTCCCGAAATTATTGAGATTGTATTTTTCCACCTTTCGCAGAAACCATTAGCTTCACGATCCTCTCGGTAATCACAGGCTCCAAGCCTTCAGTGTGGCCTTTATCGATACGCATTACGTCGGCCACGATGCGTCCGTCATCGCAGTTTGCATACTCATACAGTTCCGCTGTCCCTGGGCGCGCTTCGCGACCCCATACGGCATAGCCGCTGCGGCCTGAGTCGGTGACCCAGCCGGGTTTCGTGTCTACCACCGTGGTCAGGGTTCGGTCATCGCAACTGTACTTGTCCGCCCAGGGTGAAGAATCTGGTAGCTCCACGATCTCATGCTAACCAGTAGCGTATAGATGCGAGAAATCGCAGTTGGGCAGCTCGCTGCTCTGGGGCGGGCGTTGTCGTGCAGGCGGAGGTGAGCCATCGGCAGACGGCGGGCCGAATGCGGCCACGATCTGCGCCTGTCCTATGCGTCCGCCGGACAGGCTGAGTAAACCATCTACTTTGTCTCGGAAGAATTCGGTACAAACCAGCCGATGGGAAGTGCCACCACCCTGACTGTGGCCAGCCAACCACATGGACCTGATATTTTCCCGGCCAAAGGCAGCCATGACCTGACTGGTGATATTTTGCAGATGCGCATCATCTACTTCGGACATCCACATACGAATACCCGGACCACCACCGATGCCACCGGACCCTTCGGCGGTGGATGTAGCCACTACCAGACGGTAGTCATCCTTGTAGTCGGAAGCAGGGAAGTAATGGCGCTGCCAGTTTGCGATTGAGCCGGCGCCATGGATATTGAGAATGAACACCACGTCCTCGCCCGGTTTCAGGTCGCAGGGATAATCCAGGAAATATTCGCGGCCGGTCTCTGTGTCGGTCACATTGCCTCGTACCGGAATTTTGTTGGCACAGTCCCCGGTTGAACAATGTACGGGTGGAGGAGTCTCACAAACCACATCCAGCAGATTCTCATCGGCGCGAGCGACTGTGCTCAATAGAGTCAGGCCGCACAGCGTGGGGAGTGAAGTTTTCAGCATCATCTTCATTGCAGGAATTCCTTATCGTTTTATCCACTACCTGCGAATCGGCAACAGCCAAGGACTCAAACTGGTTTCTGGTAAGGGCAGCAAACAGTGAATGTAAAAGTAGCCGGTAGCTCGAGTAGACCACAGCGCTCTTCTCTTGCAAAGCCGGCACTCGACGAAGCCAGGCCTATTGAAGGTGAGCGTATTACTGCTTCTCAACGCCGACATGGCGCCATGAGCCGCCTGAGACAGGTCGACACCCGTTGCCCTGTGGATGTGTTCCGATTACCCTCGTGACCATGATGCGACAGATTATTCAGCTTGCACTCTGCTTCATGCTCCTGATACCGGAGTCGACTCGCGCGCAAGGCGAGATTGATTCCTTGCTGGTGAATGGCAGTTTGCTCATGCACAACGCCGATGGTGAGATCGTGGTAAGCCACAATTCGAGCGAGACTCTTGTTCCGGCCTCCATCGTCAAAATTCCTCTCGCCCAGGTTGCCTTGTCCCTGTTGGGAGAGGATTTTCGCTTTGAAACGCAGTTCTACACCAACTCCGATGGTGATCTTCTGATTCGAGGGCTGGGTGATCCGTTTCTTGTGTCGGAAGAGATTGCTGAAATCGCTACCGGCCTGGCCGAATCTGGCCTCGACCGGGTGCGGCGACTGGTTGTCGATGATTCTGCTTTTGAATCGAATCCAGAATTGCCGTTGGAATTGAATGCTCGAGATCCCTATGCCGCGCGGGTGAGTGCTCTCTCAACCAACTTCAATACCGTGAATCTGGCGTTCGATTCAGAAGGGAATGTTATTTCCGGGGAACCGCAGACGCCATTAACCGCGCTTGCACGGGAACTGGCAGCGCAGCTTCCGAATCGACGAAGTGAGCGCATTAATCTCGGCGCGGATCCTGAAGCAGGACTGCAACAGGCGCAACAGCTTTTCATGGCTTTCATGGAAGCAGCAGGTATCACAGTAACTGATTCCGCTTTCTACCACGAAACAGTGAGTGACGAATGGACGCTATATTTCCGACACAGGAGCTCTCGTTCACTAAGGGAAATCCTGATGGGAATGTTGCGCTATTCGAACAACTTTATAGCCAATCAACTATTTCTCACTCTGGGTGCCCATGAACATGGCTACCCTGCAACAGTCAGCGCTAGCCGCGAGGTACTTAGAAGTAATCTGGAACGGCTCTATGGGCAGGGATTTGGTTCGGAGCCAGCCTTCCTGCTGATGCTAGAGGGGTCTGGCCTGGCGAGAGAGCAGCGAACTAGCGCCAATGGCATGATACAGATACTGGAAGCTTTTCGGCCCTATGCCGATCTGCTTCCCGAAGTGAACGGTGTGCTCCGAAAGAGCGGCACGCTGACGGGTGTCTACAACTACGCAGGTTATTTTCAGAGAGGCGATGGTCTGTACCCTTTCGTGATTCTCACCAACCAGGGCGCCAACAATCGCGACGAATTATTGCAGATTCTGCGCGATTTCTAGGGATTCTGACGTTCCGTGGTATTCAGCAGCAGTTGAAACTGTTGTTGAAATTTTAGTTAGAATTTTAGTTGAAACTTTGTGTGTCAGCCGTCAATCCTGCGGGCACTAGCTGCTAGAATCTGCCCCCTTCCAGGGTGATGTACAGACGAGGTATCTTGAATTGTCCCCAAATATTGTGCGGTTTTGGAATGTGTCCAGATCAGGCGTTCTGCTTAAAATGCCAGCGCTGTTTTCGCTCGCGCTGACTTCACCCCTGTTCGCGCAGGAAACCGTGCAGGAGAACCGGGTTGAAGCCAAGAGTTTTCGTGCGGTTAGGGTAGAAACTGCACCGGTTGTCGACGGCGTGCTGGATGATGCCGTTTGGCAACAAGCGGAACAGGTTATCGATTTCCACCAGACCAGGCCCGGCGACCATGCCGATGCTTCTGAAATCACAGAGCTCTATGTTGTCTACACGAGCGATGCACTCTATGTGGCGGCACGCATGTATGACAGTGAGCCCGATCTCATCGCTGCGCCCACAATACGTCATGGGCAGGGTTTGCCATTCGATGATCGTCTGGTAATTATACTTGACCCCTTTAACCAGGGTCGTGCTGGCTATCGGTTCGAGACCAACCTGAACGGTGTCCGCCATGATTCGCTCTATACGACGCCCACGTCCTTCAGCCTCAACTGGAACACTATCTGGGATACCGCAACCAGTGTGGATGGAAATAGCTGGGTGGCGGAAGTGGAAATTCCATTCAAGTCGCTCTCTTTCGATCCTAATCTGGATACCTGGGGATTCAATTTCGGACGCGGGATACGTCGTCGCAATGAAGAGATGGCCTGGGTTTCGCTGGATCGCAATTACAACCCAACCATCATGGGTGAGATGTCCGGTATGGAAGGCATGGACCAGGGCATCGGCCTGGATATCGTGCCCAGCTTCGCTGCCATCCGCCAACGCAGTTTTAATCCGTCCGGCTCTGATGAAGATATGAATCCATCTCTGGATGCATTCTACCGGCTGACGCCATCGCTCAACGCCGCTCTCACGGTTAATACAGATTTCTCTGCCGTTGAAGTGGACAACCGCCAGGTTAACCTGACCCGATTCAGTCTGTTTTTCCCCGAGCGACGTGACTTCTTCAATAACGACTCGGATCTATTCCAGTTTGGCAACATCAGTGGTCTGTCCGGTGGTAACTCAGCGACCTCCGGCGCGTCACGGGAAAACGCTCGCCCCTATTTCTCGCGCAAGCTTGGCCTGGCGGCAGATGGTTCGCCTGTAGACATTAACTACGGCGGCCGCATCAGTGGCCGGGTAGGGCGCTTCAATATTGGGACCCTCGCAATTCGCCAGGATGAATTTACCGGCGTTGCTGCCTCTGATCTGTTCATTACCCGGGTGTCAGCCAATGTACTGGAAGATTCCCGGGTTGGTTTTATCTACACCGATGGAGATCCGACCTCCAATCTGGACAACAGCGTGGCGGGCGTGGATTTTCAGTATATCAACAACCAGTTACCTAACGGCCGTCGTATGGCTGGCACGGTCTTTTTTCAGCAGTCAGAAACGCCGGGCCTGGAGGGCGATGATGCATCGTGGGGTGTGGGTCTGCAGTATCCCTCCAGTTCCGGATTCCGCACGCGTTTTGCGTACAAAGTTGTGGAAGAGAATTTCAACCCGGCCATGGGCTTCGTTAACCGCTCGAATATTGAAGACTTCACTGCCGACGCGGGTTATATCCACTTTTTCAACAGCGGCCCATTCCAGAGTATTCTCTCCGGTGTTGATTATCAGCGGATCGATGTCATCGATGATGGATTGCAGTCGGAGGTGGTTGCATTTCGAATTGCCGAGTTGGAAACGAATTCTCGTGACAGTATCAGCTTGAATCATTTCTCCAGCAAGGAAGTCGTGCGCAATACATTCGCTATCTTCCGCCAACCCGGCAATGAAGTGTATATACAACCGGGCTCATACGATTTTGGTGAAACGGAATTAAGCCTGAATTCCGCGGGCCAGCGCGAGTTTTCCGGAGGAATCACTTATAGAACGGGTGACTTCTTCAATGGCGAGAGAGTCAACATCAGCGGTAGCTTTAGCTGGAACCAGTCACGGTACTTTGTGGCGTCAATAAACTACGACTGGAACGATATCGAACTGCCTCAGGGTAACTTCACCACGCGCCTGAGCAGCGTCAATACCCAGGTGGCCTTTTCGCCGACGCTATACTGGATCACGCTGGCGCAGTACGACAACATCTCGGAAGAGATTGGAATCAATACACGTCTGCAGTGGATTCCGAGGGCGGGCCAGGAAGGCTTTGTTGTGCTGAACTACGGTCTGCAGGACTACGATATGGACAATCGGTTTCAGACGGCATCGTCGGATATCAGTGTGAAATTCCGCTATACCTTCCGCTTCTAAGCGCTTTCTGATTGCCATAAAAAAGTTTCATCGTGCTTTTCCGGGAACTGTTGGCAGGCCCTGCTTCTGCCATCTGTTTAGTTGGGGCTTCTTTGAACTGTGGTCGTGCCGGACAGAAGGGGCTTGTCGCCAACGCTCTGCGCCCGTTGGGAAGCCTCTGATCAATTATGTTCCTCCTCTGCGACAAGACTGCCCTTCGGGTCTTCCAGCCGAACCCGCTCTCCGCGTTGCCGGTTTTCGACAGGCCGACGCATGCCTTCAAACCGGCGCCTTGATAGCGGGCTCGGCTTAAAGCCAGAGAAGAAACATAATCAATCAGAGCCTCCCAGGTTCCTTCACTCCGAAAAAAGCCCTGCGGTCTTTTTTCTCCGTTCAGCGCTATCGCTTAATTGTTGGCGACAAGCCCCTTCTGCCCGACACTCTGAGCGCTGCTAGTTATTACGTTACTTTTTGGCTGAGTTTCCCTGCGATTGAGAGTAAGGTGTGTCGAAGAATACTTCGATATCTCGGGTATCACTGCACAAGCGGCTGCGGGGAGGCAGGGTTCCCAACCCGCCAGTCAAGGCCGGCGCTGAACGGAAGAAAAAGACCGCAGGGCTTTTTCTGGAGTGAGGGCATCCGGGACGGACGCCGAGCCGGCGGGTTGGGAACCCTGCCTCCCCGCAGCCGCGTTCGAAGGCACTCACCTAATCGTCCATGATCACCAAATACATGCGATTCGCCGCTTATCCGCGATGATCCAAAAAAAAAGGCCTGTAAAATTCATTCGCTGGCCTTTTTTTGTGTCTGTTGGTTTTTGTATCTGTTGACTTGTTAGTTGCAGCGCTGGGATTGAACGCGTTCTGATAGCTCCAGCGGGTTGGCTTCGACTTTGCCTTCGCTGGCCAGTTGATCGTAGGCAGCTTGCTGCAGCATCTTCACCTGGTCTCGTGACATGCCAAGTTCATAGCCAGAGCATTCATTCTCGCCGAGAGAGCGGGGGTCGAGGCCTGTGACATTACCAAAGACGACAAGTGCCTCGAGATAGTAGCCATAGGCACTGGCGTGGTAGTGATCGTAGGTCCACAGGTCTACTTTATCGAACTCGATGCCATCATAGGGATTGGGATCGGCGAGCCCCGAAGCCATCGCCCGGTTCCAGGCTTCACCTACACCGTTTACTTCTGCTCCGGTAGCTTCGGCGGCCAGGTCGTAGCCCGCACGGACATCCAGCGCCATTTGTTCGATGGGTTGTCCGGTCCAGGGCCGATCTGGCAAATAGGTTTGATCGGCACGCGACCAGGTGGCGGTCAGGTAGATCTCTACATCCGGGTTCTTGCTACGCAGGAAGTCAGACATTTCCGACGCTGTTTCAATCAGGGTTTCGGGGTTACCGGGGGCCCTGGCATCAAGCGTGCTGTACCCATGCATCACGACCTGATCCCAGGGACGGCGACCGATAACGGCAAGTTTATTCTCGAGATGAAAGTCGATACCCACTCCGCTGCGGGTTTCAAGGTAGACATCGTAGTCGAGGCCTGCCTGATCGGCGAATGATTTGAACAGGGCAGGCACACCACCCACACCTTCGCTATTCAGGTCGGTTACGGTGTCCGGGCGATAGTGGCGTACCGGTGAGCCCCATCCATAGGTGAAGCTGTTACCGATAAACAGGATGCTATCGGCCATGGCTTGCGAGGCACCGAGTAAGAGTCCGAGGCTGAGAATTATCTTATTGCGTGTCGTCATGGCGGGATTCCATCTTCTTGATTTGGTTTTTATTGTTGGAGTATAGCGCTAAGTCATTCAAGACCGAATACGAACAGTGTCTGGCCGCCGATGATGGCAATACGCTGATTGCCATCCACCGCGAACCCCATGGGATTCGTTCGAATATGGGCGCCAGTATTGAAGAACCACAGCGGGCTGCCGTCTTCTGCATCCAGCGCAAAGAAATTGCCTTCGTTACTTGAACCAAATACCAGGCCGCCGGCAGTGGCCATCACACCTGACCAGAGTGGTGTTTGCAATTCGAACTCCCATTGCTGTTCGCCAGTCATGACATCCAGTGCAAGAATGGCACCTGACGCGTTATCACCATCCAGGGGTTGTTCACCACCGCCGAGGAAAGGCATGCCGGGTTCGTATTCCACGTCGGCTTTGTAGTAGATCGCACCCATGCGCCGGTTTGGCACGAAGAGCTGTTGCGTTTCAGGATTGTAGGAGGGGGAGAACCAGTTGGTTGCACCCTGCAGACTTGGCCACACCAGGTTGCCCTCGCGTGTTGGTTCTCTGTTAGGTATCACTATGGGACGACCTTCGTCGTCGATTCCTTCGGCCCAGGTCTGGTAAGAATACTCTTCACCCAGAAGAAACTCACCGGTCTCCCTGTCCAGCAGGTAGTAAAAGGCATTACGATTTGCAAGAGCCAGTAACTTCCGCTGCTCGCCCTCGAACTCACCGTCTACCAGTACCGGTATCTGGTTAGCGTCCCAATCATGGGTGTCATGGGGTGTGAATTGGAAATGCCATTGCATTACACCTGTGTCCGGATCCAGAGCTAGCACGGCACAGGTGAATAAATTGTCGCCGGGGCGTAGATCGCCATTCCAGTCCGGGGCTGGGTTGCCCGTGGTCCAGTACAGCAGATTCAACTCGGGATCGTAGGATCCAGTTAACCAGGTTGAACCACCTCCGGTCTGCCAGTCATCGCCCTGCCAGGTTTCGCTACCGGGTTCACCTGGTGCCGGTACCGTATATGTTCGCCACACCAGCTCGCCACTCTCAGCATCATAGGCATCAATAAATCCGCGCACACCGGCCTCGGCGCCACTCACACCCACGACGATCTTGTCTTCCAGTGCCAGGGGAGCAAGGGTCAATGAAAACCCCAATGCATTGTCAGCAACCAGCGTCTCCCAGCGCACGGCGCCGGTGCCAGCATCAAGCGCAAACAGGCGACCATCCAGCGTTGCTACATAAACTTTGTCGTTTAACAGCGCAGCACCGCGATTGATTCGGGGAAAGCCGATATTCAACACCTCATTGGTGATGTCGGGAACAAAATGCCAGAGCATTCGGCCGGTAGCCGCATCGATTGCAGTAACACTACTGGGGGATTCGGTGAGGTACATGATGCCGTTATGTACCAGGGGAGTGGATTCCTGCAGTGCCGCACCACTGATGCCAGTGGGTTGCATCTGGTAGGCCCAGATGACTTTGAGTTGATCGACGTTGTTGGTATTGACCTGACTCAGTGGAGAGAAACGCTCTGACTTGTA
Source organism: uncultured Pseudohongiella sp. (assembly GCA_965227635.1). Lineage (GTDB taxonomy): Bacteria > Pseudomonadota > Gammaproteobacteria > Pseudomonadales > Pseudohongiellaceae > UBA9145. The sequence continues at coordinate 1,706,437 of OZ245763.1, forward strand.
TCCGCCAGAATAGGAGAGCCAGTCTTCTCCATTTGCTTCATCGTTAAGCAGTGCCGAGTAAGGGACATCACCGAAAGCTTGCAGTGACAACATTGCAAAGGCAACAAGAAGAACACCGTGTCTGTTTATTCTTTGGCCGCTCATGTCTGGCTCCTCACTTCAAACTCATCAAATAGGAAACCACATCATCGATTTGCTGTGGCGAAAGAACAGATTCATAACCTGGCATGAAAGAATGCCCAAGCGCTTTTTCATAACTGATGAGATCTTGCTTGATGAAGGAATAATATTCTCCGGAAAGGTCTCGCATCTGGACGGTGAAAGCGTCTTCATTGACCCGCATGCCTTCGTAGGTACCATATTCGGAAACGATACGTACCGTGAGGAACGCATTCAGGGAACCGCGAAACCTATCGACTATTATGGGTTGTTCAGCTTCGGGGCTGATGACAGAGCGACGCAGGTACTCGAGGTTTCGGCGTTGGCCGACCTGGCTGAGTTCCGGGCCAATCCCCGTGCCAAGACCGTTAATGATATGGCAACTGGCACAATTACTGTTGTTGTAGGCAATCTCACCAGCCGCGGGATCGCCAGGCATTTCTTCGGGTGGTAGCTGTCCAAGGCTGCGCACGTAGGCCGCGACGTCAGGCCCGTCTTCGCCGCGCAGTTGCCGTGACCCCGGCATCCCTGTGCCCGGAATGCCTCCCAGAATCACGGAAACCAGAGTGTCGTCATCAGGGGCGTGAATGAGATTCGGACGTTTCAGGCTGGGACCTTCCCCACCTTCGCCCAACATGCCGTGGCAGCGGGCGCAAAGGGTCTGGTAGAGCGTTTGGCCGTTTTCCAGGTCCTGGCTGCTGGCGGGAAAAGTGCTCAATAAGCTCAGGCCCAGCAGAATAAATGAGAGTCGGTGCTTGCTAGATGGCATGGCCGTTCCTCGTGTATCGCCATTGGTTCATCGGCTTCCTGGACTGAAAGTCTCACAGAACGCACTGTGACTATACAACAATTGCAGGCAGAAAAAGGGGTAGGGGAGATTAAATTTTGTACAGCCATTGCTTGCTTGTAAATCTCTCTGCCCTCTTGTTGCAGGAATCGGTTCTCAAGCAGGCACATTCGGTTTACCCTGAACCCTGTAAACCAGCCTTTAGGGAGAGAGACCGTGTCAAAAAAAGAGTCGCCCAAGAACGCGCAAAAACAAAGACGAACTGTTCCCGTAGAAGCCGTTGAGATTTATAACCAGTACATTCATGGAGAAATAAGTCGCCGCAAATTCCTTAGTGGTGTGAAGAAGTTTGCTGTCGCCGGTCTCAGTGCTACTGCCATTGTTGAAGCGTTAATGCCGAATTACGCCATGGGGCAGCAAATCAGACGCGATGATGAACGTATCACCGCCAGCTACGAAACCATTCCTTCTCCCGACGGCCATGGCTATGTGCGCGGTTATCTGGTTCGTCCCTACAGCGCCGATAGCCGCAGTGAAACGCCATCGAGGTTACCGGGAATCATTGTTGTGCACGAGAATCGGGGATTGAATCCACATACCGAAGATGTGGCCCGGCGCTTCGCCCTGGAAAACTTCATGGCATTTGCCCCTGATGTACTGACTTCAGTCGGTGGTTATCCCGGTGATGACTATCAGGGGGGTCAGCTCTTTCGGGAGCTTGATGGAGATCGGCGCTTTGAGGATATTGTGGCCAGTGCACTGTGGCTTAAAAACAGACCAGACTGCACGGGCAAGATCGGTATCACCGGATTCTGTTACGGTGGCAGTGTATCCAACCAGATGGCGGTACGCCTCGGTGACGATCTCGCGGCGGCTGTCCCGTTTTATGGAGGTGGCGCAGCAGCGAGTGAAGTCTCAAATATCAGCGCCGCTGTCATGGTGCAGCATGGGGAACTGGATACTCGTCTGGTTAATGCATGGCCGGAATATGAAGCCGCCCTGCGTGCCAACAACGTGACCTATGAAGGGCACATCTATCCCGATTCCATGCATGGCTTTTTCAACGATGCCACACCGGAACGGTACAACGAAGAAGCAGCGACGCTCGCGTGGGAGCGAACAATCGATTGGTTTAATCGGTATGTGAGGGATTGACCAGGGTGGGCAGCTTGAGCAGGTCGTGAGCTGCCCGGTTCAGAGCGCCATCAGGCGTTCCAGGTAGGGCAGAACGACGGCTGCAATAATGATGGCCTGAGTTATTGAGGCAACTCTCTGATTACTGTCTATCTTGGTTGTCAGCTTCGATTCGAGCTCAGCAAATCGGGTATCTATATAGGCATTCTGCTCGGCAAACCGTGCCACCAGATAGTCTTTTGTGACCAGTGATTCAAGATTCACATTGAAAGCCTCGGTGAGGACTTCCGCCTGAACTTCAGCAAGCTCCAGCTTCATCCCCGCCTGTTCAAGTCGCCGCACGAACTTGTGCGTGTCGAAGGTGGTTATAGGCATTATACATTCCCTGTATTGGTGCTCTAACGATTTTTGGGTAGCCGAACCATTCTAGTCGAGATTCCAGGTATTGAGGAATTTCCGGCTTAACTATTTAGGGGTCTTCCAGTCTCCGGCCGGGACAGGAGGACCCATTCAGTGCAGTTACTCGCAACAGGTTAACCTCCAAAGACCCGAACGCATCCATGTCGCTGCAACGCACATGGGTAAAGCGCAGATCCAATTCATCGCCACGCCCGATGCCTGAATTCAACAACAACGGTCGCACATCATACAGCGTCCAGTTTCGTGCCAGACTGAGTTCCCGCAGGTTAATCAACCCGGCCAGGGCGCTGACATCGCTGATCTGGTTGTTCTCGAGTCGCAACACTTCGATGGCATGCAAGCGGCGTAACGGCGAAATATCTTCGATCTGATTGTCACTAAGAAACAGGTACTGCAAGTCGAGCATATTACGCAGAGGCCCGATGTCTGTGATGGCATTGTCATTGAGACTAAGCTGTTGCATGCCGCGCATAGCGCTCAGTGCCGCGATGTCTTCGATACGATTGCCATGCGCCCATAAAAGAACCATGTCGTTCATGTTGGCCAGGGGGCTAAGGTCTTCGATCTGGTTGTCATAGATACGCAGGTGGGTGAGCTTGGTCATGGCCGCCAGCGGACTGATATCTTCGATGGCATTGAGGTGAATGCGCAGCAGCCGCATCTCGGTGAGATTGGCGAGTGGGCTTAGATCTGTAATGCCGTTAAACACAACATCTGGATTTCGCCCGTCGTTGTAGTTCAGGTAGTGCTGCAGCTGATAGGGATAGAGTCCGTGCACCTGTAAGCGACGCAATTTTGTGAGTCCGGCAAGGGGAGTCAGGTCCGAGATTGGATTTTCACTGACGATGAGCTCTTCGAGATTGGTTAACTCGCGCAACGGGCCCAGATCGCTGAACCAGTTGGTATGCAGGTTCAGGTTCCGTAGCTTGGTCAGGGTGCGCAGCGGACTGATGTCCGTGATAAGCCGGTTGATCAGGTTCAGTGTCGTGAGACCCGTTAGATTCTGAATGCCGTCAAGGCTTTCGAAAGGTTGTCGGGGAGAGGGGCGAAGCGTGCCACCGTAAACCACGCGTTCGATAGTGGTGCCGACGATAAGTTCATTCAGCGTGGCCGCCTCGCCACAGGTGAGGGTATCCTCTGGATCAATTCCCAGGGCGTCATGAACTACTTCTGCCAGATCGGGATCGGCAAAGCTGACGATATCGTCACTGGAGAAATCCGCACAATAGTCAGTAGGTGACAGCACCGTTTGTGCCTGAACGCCGGTGCCCAGAGACACTATGAACAAGGCTGGCAACACAGGAGATAGGCGAAGCGTCATGACGCGATCCTTATTCTGTTTATTCTTGGCAGTAGAATTTGAAGCTAGTCGTTGAACTTTAACTCAGCGATGGCGATGCCGCTTTCTCCAGCGAAGGAGTACAGGAGATAGGTTCTACCGCCCTCCTGATAAATGCCGGGGTCCCGCAACTGGTTTACCCGCTCATCGATATGACCGCGACGGGATGGTTCTATGGGTAATCCTGCGCCTTCCCATTCGGTTTCCGGGCGAAGAATCTCAACAGGTTCGGATGCCGTCCATTGTTTCCAATTACCGTTCATATTAATTGTGGAGAGAAAGATACGTTCCGGCGCATGGCCAGCTTGGGTGTAAAAAACATACAGTTGCTCATTGCGAATTAACAATGCCGAGTGACGCATGTTGTCATTGAACAGTTGTGGTCCTTCCTCGAAATTTCCCAAACCGTCTTCAGAGCGATAGAGATAGCCGGGCATGGCCAGGGCAAAATAGGCATCGTCGTGCGCGATGACGCGAAAGTAAGGGCGGCCCAGTTCTTCTTCCCTGCCTTCGAAGTGGATTCCATCGGTCGAAACCGCGTGGCGGGTAAATTGCCGGCCTGCCCCTCGCCCATGGATATACATAACGATCTGCTGCAAATCCTCTCGCACGTGCACGTCAGGCGAGGCGATGTGTGCATACAGCGCCGCCGACTGGCCGGGTGCCAGCGCGCAGGGCGGACAGGTAGTCGGGAAATAGGACTGTTCCAGCGTCAGAGTGCCGGGGGTGTGAACAGTCCAGGGTCCGGTAATCGAGTCGGCATAGGCCATGCGAATGTACTCGCCACGATGGTCAGCGAAATAGAGGTAGTACTGGCCTAACGGGTTTTCTACCCATGCCGGGACTTTGATCAGGGACGGGCCCTGAATGTTCCCGCCCATGCGGGCGTCCAGCTCCGGTGTGATAATAGGGCCATCTGCAAGCCGGGAAACGCTGATTTGCGGCGCTTCAGATGCCTGCGCTGCGTTGCTCAACAGCCAGAGAATGCAGGAAAGAGTCGGCAGTATTCTTAGTGTTTTCATGGTGTTGTGCCTGATCTTCAGGGAAGGATTGTTATTGTTGGTCAGCAAGCATTGTAGAGGGACTCCGTTGCCCTGTCTGCCCCAGCCGCATTGCCAAACCACGCCGATCTAATTACCCTGAATCAAGCAAGAAAAGAAATAGGCGCGAGAGGGGGCGAGCGAAACGAATCATGGCAGAAGACGAGACGAAAAAAACTGAGCAGACAGAGCAAGCTGGCATCAGCCGACGCCGCGTGATGGCGGGCCTGGGGGCTGGATTTGGCGCTGCAGCAACAGGGTTCATGCCCGGGCGATTATCGGCTCAATCCAACAACTCGCGTGAGGCGGAAGTGCTCATCATCGGTGGTGGAATCGCCGGTGCATCCACGGCCTTTCATCTGGCGGAGCAAGGTGTGGACGTGTTGTTGCTGGAGCGGGGCGAAATCGCGTCCGAGGCGTCCGGAGTCAATATGGGGGGTCTGGGTGGCAGCGGTTGGGGAAATGACCCGAACCTCCTTTCCTACCTGACTGCGGGTAGCGTGGAAATCTTCAAGCGCATGCAGATCGATCTCGGGTATGACATCGAGTTTCGATTGTCTGGGACACTCACTGCGATACATACAGATGAGCAGTACGAGTATTACCAGGACCAGGTAATTAGCCAGCGTGCGCAGGGCTATGACGAAGAGTTGCTTTCGGCGCGAGAAGCATTGGCGCTGGAGCCTGAGGCTAACGGGGCACTACCCGGTTATTTCTATAGGCCGAAACGCGGTCAGGCAGATCCTGTGAAGACGACCCGCGCATTTGCTCACGCCGCAGAAGTGGCCGGTGCCAATATTCGCACCGGCGAAAATGTCGTTGCGATTACGCCCCAGAGCCAGGGTGGCTATGCTATTCGCACAGAATCGGGAGAGTTCCGATGCCAGACTCTGGTATTGGCAACAGGAGCCTGGTGTGATCCTGTTGGCAACATGCTGGGGCTAAAGATACCAGTCGTTCCAGTGAGGGGAATGATGTGGGCAACAGCCAGTATGCCACCCAGTGTGTTTCAAACCATTGGCTCTGCCGAATCCAGTTATGCCTGGAGCATCAACAACGGCAGTGATGGGGTTACGCCGCCCAATCTTACCCACAAGAATGGTCGTCGCACGATTCGTCATTTGTACGGGCGCCAACGCCGAAACGGAGAGATTATTTTTGGAGGCGATCGTGAGAGTCTTGCTTACGATAAATCGATTAATCAATCCGGAATAGAAGTTAATCGTGGTCACGCCGCCGAGGTTATTCCCCTCGTCGCCAGTCTGCCGATTGCCCGCACCTGGTCGGGATTAATGCCTTTCTCGCTGGATGGTGCACCCATCATCGGCAAGATTCCGATTCGCGACAATCTGTTTATCGTAAGTGGATTGTCATCTTCCGGTTTCGGTCGAGGGCCCATGGCGGGGAAACTGGCAGCCGACTATATTCGCACCGGCCAGATGACAAGCGTGTTGACGGAGTCTGATCCCGGACGCTGCGTGGTGGATGTATGATTCCAATGCCAAGTCGCCCACTTGAGTACACTGAATAGTATTCACGGGACTCACAGTCTGTATGAATGATTTGAATATCCAGCAACTCGAAGGGCTGCGACATACCTTGCATCGCAAGGCCGAAATTTCCAGCGCAGAAGTGAAAACGGCTGAGCATATCGCGACATTTCTCAACTCCGCCGGTGCAACCGAAGTACTGAGCAAGGTCGGCGGAACCGGTGTTGTTGGACTATATGATTCCGGGGAGCCTGGCCCTGTTCTGGTATTGCGTTGTGAGTTGGATGCGCTACCGATTACCGAGCCAAGTGATATGCCGGTCGACTACGGATCGGAGTCGCCGGGTGTATCCCACAAGTGTGGGCACGATGGTCACATGGCAACCCTGTGTGGCGTGGCGTCTGCGCTTTCGCGTCGGCCGCCTAATGTGGGCAAGGTGGCACTTTTATTTCAGCCAGCGGAAGAAACCGGTGAAGGCGCACCTGCCGTTGTAGGTGATGCAAGGTTTCAGGCGCTCAATCCGGATTATGTTATTGGCTTTCATAATCTGCCCAAACATGAGATGCACAGTATTTGCCTGCGTCGTGGCACCTTTGCTTCAGCCTCCGAAGGTTTTCGCATTCAAATCACTGGCGCGTTTTCTCACTCCAGTTATCCCGAACACGGCACGAGTCCTGCGGCGGCGGTTGGAGAACTACTCACCGAGTTGCCACAGCTACCCAATCGCATCGCTAGCAAGGGTGAGCTATTGATGCTTACCCTGACTCAGGCTGTGTTGGGAGAAAAAGGGCCTAAAATGGATTTCGGGGTTGCTCCCGGTGTCGCGGAGATCTGCGGTGTCATTCGTGCCCATGAACAGGAAGAGTTGGAAGAATTGAAATCCATGATCGACCGGTTGTCGGCGGACGTTTGCGCCAAAGAGAAATTGCAGCACACGTTAAGCTGGCATGAGGCGTTTCCAGCCACGGTCAATCACGATGCCAGCGTGACCATTATCGAACAGGCAGCGGCAGCGGCAGAGCTTGATGTTCAGTTTCTGGAAGAACCGTTTCGCTGGAGTGAAGATTTTAGTCACTATCTGCAGCGCTATCCGGGTGCATTCTTTGGAATCGGTTCAGGCATCGATCAACCCCAGCTCCACAACGAGTATTACGATTACCCTGATGAGTTGCTGCCAACGGGAGTGAATATCTATCTGGCGATAGTAGATTCGATACTGGGGAGATAGACACCAACATTATTCAGCAGTTTTCTAGTCCAGCGCTGCCAGTGCCTGTTCGAGATCTGCTATCAAGTCTTCCGGATTCTCGATTCCCGCCGAGTAGCGAATCAAGCCTTCAGGAATGCCCAGTTTTTCGCGTTCTTCCGGTGTATTTTCAACATGGCTGGTGACCCTGGGTGGTCCGGCAAGGGTATCGACTGAACCGAGGTGTGCCGCCAGGTGCGCGTACTTTAACTTCGGTAGCGCGACTTTCACCGCGTCATAGCCCCCGTGCAGGGCGAAGGCCAGCATCCCGCCGAAGCCTCGCATCTGCTTCCTGGCTATCGCATGGTGTCTGTGTTGCTCCAGTCCCGGGTAAAAGACATCTTTCACCTGAGGCGCATCCCGTAAGAATCGCGCCACCTGCATGGCGTTGCTGTTGTGGCGCTGCATTCGAAGCTCAAGGGTTTTGATGCCGCGGGTGAGCAGGTAAGCCGACATCGGGTGCAGGGTCGCGCCGGTAATCTCGCGATAGTGGTACACCTGTTCGATCAAGGATTTAGCGCCGCATAGCACGCCACCCATGGCATCAGAATGGCCGCCAAGGAACTTTGTTGCGCTATGCAGAACCAGGTCGGCGCCCAAGGCCAGGGGGTTCTGGTTAATCGGGGTTGCAAACGTGTTATCTACCACCGAAATGGCTTTTTGTTTTCGCGCAGCAGCGCAGAGTAATTCGATGTCCAGCAGTTTCAGGGTGGGATTGGTTGGTGTTTCCAGGTAAACAAGCTGGCAGCCCTTGGCAATTTCTTTCAGCATTTCATCGTGATTGCCGGTTTCCACCAGGCATACATCGACATTTATGGCAGGCAGGAAATCGAGAAACAGCTTGCTGGTTCCGCCGTAGGAGTCCTTGATGCTGACTACCCGGTCACCGGGTTTGAGAAACGTGAACAGCGTGTTGGAAATAGCCGCCATACCGGTGGAGAAACTGGTGGCCGCTTCGGCGCCTTCCAGTTCTTTCATCTTGTTTTCGAAGACGGTGACTGTTGGATTGGTATTGCGACTGTAGATATGGCCTTCGCGTCTGCCGAGTGCAACATCATACCAGGCATCCAGATCATCGTAGGCGTAGGTCACTGTATGGTAAACCGGGGTTATGGATGATCCCTCGGGGTAATCCTCTTCACCGGCCCATACCGAGCGAGTACCAAAGTTGTCTTTCATAGTGTCCTCAATCGTTTTCGAATCGCAGGTTCAGGGTACTGTGATTGGATGCGGTTTTCCACGGGCTTCCACCAGCTTGTCGATCAGCCGGAGCGAGTGTGAGCGCGAACGCTGGAAAAAAAGTTTCATCGTGCTTTTCCGGGAACTGTTGTCAGGCGCTGATTCTGCCATCTGTTTAGTTGGGGCCTCTTTGAACTGTGGCCGTGCCGGACAGAAGGGGCTTGTCGCCAACGCTCTGCGCCCGTTGGGGAGCCTCTGATTGATTATGTTCCTCCTCTGAGACAAGACCGCCCTTCGGGTCTTCCAGCCGAGCCGGCGGGTTGGGAACCCTGCCTCCCCGCAGCCGCGTTCGAAGGCACTTACTGAATCGTCCATGAACACCAAATAGATGCGATTCTCCGCTTATCCGCGATGAACCGAAAAAAAGCGGCGCTGGAGGAGATCAGTCGATCTGGAACGAGATTCCCAGTTTCTCTTCTGAAAGCGCCCACAGTTTCTCACACAGTGCTTTGTCAGATGCCTTGGGTGGCAGGGGAACCAGCCCGGGTGGACCGCCGCGCTCTTCCTTGCCGGTGGGACCAATGAAGTCGCCCGCGTTCACGTCGGGGTGGAGCGCACCGTATAGAGTAGGTTCGGCACCCTTGGAGGGTTTCGACATGCCCATGATGGGCGCGACGATGGGAGCTAGCAGGTTCATTGGAAAAGGCACATAGCGTCCCAGGTCGGTATGGGAAATGCCTGGATGTACGACTACCGCTTTTATATTTCTGCCCGCTTTGGCCAGGCGGTCTTTCAGCTCCATGGTAAACAGGATGTTGGCGAGCTTGCTCTGGCTGTAGGCTACCATGCCTGTCAGGCCAAACAGTTTGAAACCCTCTTCGTAGTTGCCATCAAAATTAAGATTGTCGAAGTAAATATCGGCCCACTCTCGCTTGCCCGCCAGGCTCGATACATTAATGATTCGTGTCTCGTACTCCTGATCCAGTTTGTCGATAAGCAATGAAGTCAGGTAGAAGTGACCAATGTGATTGGCGTCGAACTGTAGCTCTAAACCATTGCGAGTAACGGTGTAAGGAGGACCCATTACACCGGCATTGTTTACCAGCAGATTCAGGTAGCGGTAACGCTTCGCGAAAGCGTCGGCAAAGTCCTTGATGCTCTGGCGATCAATCAGGTCCAGCGCGATGAAATCCAGTTTTGCCCTGGGATTTCTGGCCTTGATTTTGTCCATGGCAGCTTTCGCTTTGGCCTCGTCGCGGCAGGCCAGTACCACGGTGAAACCTTCACCAGCGAGGCCGCGAGCTGTTTCGTAGCCAAGGCCTGTGTTAGCGCCGGTAACTACTGCGACTGCGTTCTGATCCATGGAATTCAATCCTGGTTAAAAAGGGCTGGAGAAACCAGCTACTCCAACCCTTTTATGTATTCACCGAATTGCTGCCGATGCTTATTGCAGGCTCTCGTAAATGAGTTCGCGGGCGGTGTTGTTGTAGTTTGCCGCGCCGGGTCGGCGTGGTCCCTGGGCCTGAATCATGTTCAGCCAGAACATGTTGTTTACCGGGTCTACCCAGAACGTCGTGCCAGCAGCGCCTGACCAGTTGTAGACACCGGGTGCGGCCGGTGACCCGGCAGCAACCGGATCATAAGTGACGGCGAAATCAACACCGAATCCCACTCCGGGACGGCCTACGCCGCCCAGTGCCCTGCTCATGTCTTCGTTACCTGTGAGGCTATCGGTGCGCATGACACGAATGGATTCCGGAGTCAGTATGCGGGAGCCTTCAAGTTCCCCCTCGTTCACCAGCATCTGGGCGAAGCGCGCATAGTCATGGGTGGAGGACACGAGTCCGCCACCACCGGACTCCAGTCGGGTAGGGTCGAGGTAGCTTGGGCGATCCGTACGGTGAGGTTGCTGTGCCAGGCGTTGTCTTTCTCCGTCCCAGTAATGCACTTCCGCGAAACGAGCCTGATCCTCGGCTGCGACATAGAAACGGGTATCCATCATGTTGAGAGGCTCGAAGATTTCTGTTTGCAGGTATTCGCCGAAGGGCATTCCGGAAATCTCCTGCACGATGTAGCCCTGAATATCCACGGCGATGGAGTAATACCAATACTCGCCAGGTTGGCTCATAAGAGGGATACCTGCCACTTTCTCAACCAGTTCGTCCAGGTCGCTGGAAGCCAGGACGCCCTGATCGCGAAACGCTGTGTTAACAGGATCACTGCCGCCCAGGCCATAGCCAAAACCAGCCGTGTGATTCAATAGCTCCCGCATGGTGGGCTGGCGGTCAAGCGGCTCCAGTTCGACGTTGCCATCGTCATCATAGTCCACCATAACCTGCAGGTTGGCGAACTCCGGAATGAACTTGCTGACAGGATCATCGAATTCCCAGTGGCCTTCTTCCCAGAGCTGCATCAGGGCGACACCGGTTACGGGTTTGGTCATGGAGTAAATTCGGAACAGGGAATCCTGGGTCATTTCGGCCTGATCGTCGATGCTGGCCATGCCCGCGTGTTTAAAGGTTGCCACTTTGCCGTCTTTGGCCAGCAGCCACACCATACCTGCCACATCCTGGCTCGCCACGGACTCCTGCATGGCGGCATCCAGTTGCGCAATCCCGGCCTGATCGAATCCAGCGGCGGTAGCGCCGTCTTCCTGTTGAGGCCAGGAGTCTGCGGCGAAGGCGCTAACGCTGAGCAGGGTTGCCAGCAAGAAACTGATTGGTACAAGAAGAGAGGGTGTGGTTTGGGCCTTCGGTTGTCTAAGAGTCATGGTGACACGTCCTGATAGTTCTTTTGATGTTTTTTGCTGCAGGTGGGCGAACACCTTATATCAGCATCGCAACAGCAGTCTACACCAAAATAATTTCTGGCTGTTGTCACTCCGATGCTGCCGTAGGAGAATCCGGGACAGGGAGACTAACTAGCAACGAGATCAAGAGGTAAGCCATGCAGGCTTCGAGCAAAGCAATCAAAGTAAACCAGACATCTATCTATTTAGAGGCAGGCAATTCAGGGGCAGGCAATTCAGAGACAGGCAGTTTAGAAACAGGCAGTTCAGAAACAAGCGCTTCACACACTGGGCGCGCGAGCAGGGTTGCTGCCGCTATTCTGGCACTGTTTTTGTGCAGTCCCTTCGCCGCTGTTTCTTCCCTGGCGCAAGGCTTGCCAGCTATTTCGGATACGGTGGCTAATGCCACAGAAATGTCAGGCTATTTCAACCTGTACTGGGACGACAGTGCGGGCAAGTTGTATTGGGAACTCGACAAACTCGATACAGAGTTTCTGTATCAGGTCTCCATGGGCTCAGGTCTGGGTTCCAATCCGGTTGGGATTGACCGGGGGCAGTTGCGAGGTACCTATGTGCTGTCGGCGCAGCGAGTGGGACCGCGCGTGTTATTGGTGGAGCCCAACTACCGCTACCGTGCCACCAGTGAGAACGAGTTGGAACGACAGGCGGTGGAAGATGCCTTCGCGCCGTCAGTGATCTGGGGCTTTGATATAGTGGCCATTGATGGCGCTAGCGTGCTGGTCGATGCCACAGACTTCTTTCTCAGGGATGCCCGCGATGTCATTGGCACCCTGTCCAACAGCAATCAGGGTAATTTTTCCCTGGATAAATCTCGCAGCGCCTTGTATCTGGAAAACACTCGGGCGTTTCCTGACAACGTGGAAGTCGAAGCCATGCTGACTTTCACCAGCAACAATCCAGGTCGCCTGGTGAATGGTGTGGCTGCAACTGGTAATGCGGTCACCTTGCGCCAACATCATTCCATCGTGAAGCTGCCGGATGATAACTACAAACCGCGACTGGCCGATCCGCGTATCGGTACCATCGGTCCCACTATCCAGGACTACGGCACCGACATTGATCAGGGCATGTCTGTTCGCCTGGTAGGCCGTCATCGACTGGAAAAGAAAAACCCCGATGCGGCGCGTTCGGAAGCCATCGAGCCGATTGTCTATTACGTGGATTCCGGTACACCCGAACCCATCAAGAGCGCCTTGATAGAAGGTGCGTCATGGTGGAATCAGGCCTACGAGGCGGCGGGGTTTATCGATGCATTCCAGGTTCGCGAGTTGCCGCCGGGCGCCGATCCTCAAGACGTACGCTACAACATGATTCACTGGACGCATCGGCAAACCCGGGGCTATTCCTACGGTGGTTCCGTGATGGACCCTCGCACCGGCGAAATTATCAAAGGCAATGTCAATCTGGGTAGTCTGCGACTACGTCAGGATTACCTGCACGGGCAGGGACTGCTGCCTGCGTTTGATTATCTTGCGGAAGTGACGCTGGGCTCAGCCGCTTCCATCAACATGGCTCTGGACCGGGTTCGGCAATTGTCCGCTCACGAAGTAGGCCACACGATCGGCTTCCCCCATAACTATCTTGCCAGTGCCTATGGTCGTGAGAGCGTGATGGACTATCCAGCGCCGTTGGTAGAAATAACCGAAGACGGCACACTCGATCTATCGAACGCCTACGTGCAGCGCATCGGCGAGTACGACAAGCTGGCGGTGCGTTACGCCTATGAGCAATTTCCGGAGGGGGCGAACGAAGCCGACGAATTGGCGCGCATCGTTCAGGAGAGTCTCGAAAGTGGCCTGATTTTCATGGCCCACAACAATAATAACTTTGTAGGCGCGGGTCACCAGTTTGCCAGTGTCTGGGACAATGGTTCCAACCTGGTGGATCATCTCAAGCACGAGATAGAAGTGCGGCGAATCGGCCTGCAAACATTTGGAGAGGAAGTTATTCGCAATGGCGAACCGCTTTCTGATCTGGAGAGTGTGCTGCTTCCCCTTTATATGCATCATCGTTTTCAGTTGAACTCAGCGGCGCAGAGCATTGGTGGTGCAGACTACCGTTATGCACTGCGCGGCGATGGGCAAATCCCGTTCACGATTATTGATGGGGAAGAGCAGAGAGATGCGCTGGAAACGGTGTTGTCCACGCTGACAGTAGATTTCCTCATAATTCCCGACAGTATTCTGAAGAACCTGCCACCAGCTGCTTACCGGCATACCCAGCACGAACCCTTTCCCGGCCGTACCGGATTGCTGTTCGATCCCCTGGGTGCGGCGGAGGGCTCTGCAAGCCTGACGGTACAACAAATCCTGCATCCGGCTCGCATGGCGAGGCTGATTGCTTACGGGGCTCTGGGGGACTACCCGGACCTGGAAGAAGTGATCGATCGCCTCATCGAAGTGAGTTGGGAGGCGGACACGCCTGACAGTGACTACGGCATCCAACTGCTGCGAACGATTCAGCGAGTCACGGTCGATGAAATGATGCGCCAGGCCATGAATGAAGCGAGTTCGGGTGAGGTGCGGGCAGTGCTTACCGACAGCTTGACTGATCTGGCATCTCGCCTGGAAGGTCAAAGGAATGCCAGTGCCCACGAGACCACAGTTGCGGCGGACATACGTCGGTGGCTGCAACATCCGGAAGAATTCTCGCCTGCTCCCGCGTTACGCCTGCCGCCTGGGGACCCTATCTAGTTCAAGGCGCTTATAACCAGGTTCACCCGCTTGCCAGTCTCATGCTGGTAAGCGGGTGACCTTGCTTCTTCACTTACAATGTTGAAGTAATGAAGCCTAGTAATAGTCGCCAAGGTAATCGATCTTGCGATTGATCAGGCGTTCGATGCTCTTCAGTTGTTTGGTTTCATCGGAACTTACCAGCGAGATCGCTTTTCCTGCTGCGCCTGCTCGACCGGTGCGTCCGATGCGATGCACATAGTCTTCAGGCACATGGGGAAGGTCGAAATTAATGACCATGGACAGCAGGTGGATGTCGATCCCTCGAGCAGCAATGTCGGTAGCCACCAATACCTGCAGTTTGTTGGATTTGAAGTCGGCCAATGCTTTTGTGCGCTGTGCCTGGCTGCGGTTTCCGTGAATGGCGGCCGCGTTGATGTTGTCCTTCGCCAACCGTTTGACCAGCTTGTTGGCGCCGTGCTTGGTACGCGAAAACACCAGCACCTGTTCTGTCGTTTCCAGAATCAATTCACAAAGCAGGTCGGCCTTAAAGTGTTTCTCAACCTTCCACAGGCCTTGCGCGATGGCTTCCACGGTTGAGTTGCGAGGTGCCACGTCAATTTCTATAGGGTTTCGGCAAATAGAACTTGCCAGCTTGCGGATGTCCTGGGAAAACGTTGCCGAGAACATGAGGTTCTGTCTCTTCGATGGGATCAGGGCGATGATCTTGCGAATATCGCGAATAAAGCCCATATCCAGCATACGGTCTGCTTCATCGAGAACCAGGAGTTCGATGTCCTTAAAGTTGACCGCGCCCTGTTGATGTAAATCCAGCAGGCGACCGGGGGTTGCGACCAGCAGGTCAACACCTTGCTTCATGGCCCGCAGTTGCGGATTGATGTTCACTCCACCAAATACCACGGCCGACTTCAGCTTTTCATATTTGCCGTAAGTGGTGATGCTGTCATGAACCTGGGCTGCCAGTTCACGAGTTGGGGTGAGGATAAGTGCCCGAACACTGCCTGGACGCTTGTGTGTTTGCGGGCCCAGTCGTTGCAGGGTCGGCAGAACGAAGCCAGCGGTCTTGCCTGTGCCAGTTTGTGCTGCGGCCATTACATCGCCGCCGCTGAGGATTGCAGGAATAGCCTGGGCTTGAATCGGTGTTGGTACGGTGTAACCGGATTGTTCTACTGCACGCAGCAGAGTGTCGGAAAGTCCGAGTGTTGCAAAAGTCATAAATTTCCCAATACGCCTGTGCGGCGCAAATTTGCTCAATAGCTTTGGCGCTTTAAAGCGCAGCTAGAGCCTAAAAAGTGGATCGTATGGCATTACCCATCAGCGCTCGCTAACGAGAATGGCCAGTAAATTCGTGTATTTCCGGGTGTCACATGGACAGCCAGTTGCACGGGTGTGCAGTCAGAAGGCAGGTTCGGGACTAGTGGGACTAGAGGAAAGTCTAATCAGACCGGGAAGTCTGGTAGAAGATCGATCAGATCAAAAGGACCAAAGGAGCATAAGTCTTGCACGCTTGATGCCTGCTATCGGCATCAAGGGTGCGCACTGTAACACAAGCGGGTATACAGTGCGCACTTATTTTTCTTCAGGGCCTGTAAACCGGGACGTTGGCCGCGAATCTGGGTTGGCAGTCAGGTCGTCGACTAATTCTACCATGGAATACGCCGCAATTCGGTTGATCCGAGCTCCTGCAGCCCCACGTACATGGAAGCAAACCAAAACAGGAGTGACTATGAATTGCTTGCGGCAAATGCGTCTTGGTATCGGAGGCTTGGTGTTGGCCTGTGTAGTGGAAGGTCCAGTCAACGCCCAGGAATCGGGCACGTCGATCGAATTGGAGCTGGGCAGCGTCTGGCAGGATCGCAATAAAGTGCAGATTCCAAACACGGCCGCGTCGGATCAGTTTCAGCTCACTGATATCGCCGGTGACGGTCCCTGGACCAGTGCGCGAATCAATGCCAGTTGGGACTTGCGTGGACGCCACGGTATGCGCCTGGTGCTAGCGCCGTTGAGCTATGAAGAGACAGGATTGCTGCCGATGGATACGCGCTTTGTCGGCGAAAATTTTCAGTCCAACCAGCCTGTCTCTGCAGAATACAAATTTAATTCATGGCGGCTCGGCTACCGTTACCTGCTGCGGGAAAATGAACGTTGGAAATTCTGGATCGGGGGCACGGCGAAGATACGTGATGCCAAGATCGAACTACGACAAGGGACAGTAACTGCGCTGGACGACAACGTGGGCTTTGTGCCCCTGTTGTATCTCGCGGGCGACTATCAATTCAGTGATCGTTGGTCATTCCGGTTTGATTTTGACGGATTGGCCGGTGGGCCGGGTCGTGCGTTCGACCTGTCCCTCAAGCTCGGTTATCAGCTCGATGACAATTGGCGGCTCAGTGCCGGATACAGGACGTTGGAAGGGGGAGTGGATAACGATGATGTTTATAACTTCGCCTGGTTGAACACGGCGTTGATCAGTCTGGAGTATGACTTCTAGTCTCCTGTCAGCGCGTGTTCACAAACCTGTCCGTGAATACCCTATACTTGATAGGACATGTCACGGAGAAGGTTGCGGTGCATCTCATGCAGTGGGCAGGAATCCTGCTCTCATTCTACGGAGTAGTTGGCGTCTACACCGGTAGCATCACCGCCAAAGATGGCGTTTCGATGCGCACGATCAGCAAGGCAGACGAGCCTGTTCAGTTCTGGATCGTCTGCGCCTGCTATATTTTTGTCGGCTGCCTGATCTACTTCGCAGTAGAGCATCGCTTCGGTTATCTGGTTTCGTGGCGTTAGTTGCTGATGCTGCCGATGACCTCGGCACCCGCGATCGACACTTCTTCGTCCTGGGCCGCGCGCACACCACTGGTGGCTATCGCGCCGATGTGTTGACCGTTTCGGAATACCGGCACACCGCCGGCAAAGGTCACGCCACCTTCGATCTCTTCGATGTCTCCCGCTTCAACGCGTTGGCCGTATTCCCCTGATGTGAGGCCGGTGGCATTCACAACGAGTGCTTTAGCCGTGGCAAAACCGAAGGTGCGTTCCCCGGCGCCGTCGATGCGGTGCAGTTTTACCGGGTTGTTGTTCTGGTCGGTAATCAGGATGGTCACGTTCCAGCCCTGTTCACGGGCATAGGCTTCGGCGGCCTCCATCGCCTGGGTAGCCAGGTCATAGGTCATGAGGGACTCGTTTCCCTGGGCAAGGGACAAGCTGGAAGTGAGCAGGAAGAGTGTGGCAATCACAGTCTGATGGAGTTTGCGTATCATTGATGTGTCCTCTGGAGGGATTAGTGGCGCCTAGAATAATGGGCCGATTGGCGAAAATACAGGGAGATCGAGGGGTAAATGTGCTCGTTTCGTCTCGCTCCTTCAATTGTGACGAGTTGTGCCAGATAGTAGAGTCATCTTCACGTAACCGGGCATAATTCGCCTCTTGCAGTATCCAAGAATTCAAATGATGCCCAATCTGTCGCAGTCAGCGGCAAAACGTGAGTGAGAGAATAATAATCCATGAGCTCCCGCCGAATCCTGTTACAGTCTGAACTAACCCCCATACCTTTCAAGCGCCGCACCATGGCCACCACGGCGTTGCTCGTGAGCGCGTTCCTGATGCCCGTGAGTGCTTCACTCGCGCAAAGTATCTCGGATGAAGAAACCACCGTAACTTACGAGGCAAGCTATTTCGCCCAGTACGGGCCGGTAAATGCTGGCGACATGGTCGATCGTATTCCTGGCGTGGGAAACACCACGGGCGGTGGTTCGCCGACTGGGGGTGGTGGATTCAATGGTGGCGGAGGTGGTGGCGGAGGCCGCGGTTTCGGTAGTGGATCTGGTGGCATCGAGATCCTCATCAATGGCAAGCGCACTGCTGGCAAGAACAACCAGACCAGTGCTGTGCTTGGTCGCATCAATGCGGACCAGGTTAACTATATCCAGCTTATCCGCGGTACATCGGGTGAACTCGACGTGCGTGGTTCCGGTCAGGTACTGAATGTGGTGCTCTTCGAAGAGCTGGATAATTCAGCTACCACCTGGGAAGTTAATTCCGACTATTACAAAGATGGTCATACCCAGCCCGGCGGCAATATTTCCTACACGGATCAGATCGGCGGCTTCGAGATGGTGCTGAGCGCTGCAGCTGAACCGCGTTATCAACATCAGGAAACCATTGAGCGCAGCGTGCTTGGTGATTTTTCCCCGAACGATTTTCTTACCGAAGACCGTATTCGTGAACAAACAACCTATGAACTCTCTGCCAACCTCTCATACCAGCTTAGCAGCAACAGCAGTGCACGCATCAATGGGCTCTGGTCACAGAACGACAATCCTACGAATGTGTTTCGTACAATTACCGATCTGACTGTTACGCCTAACCAGCTCAAGATCGAACGTGAAGATATACCCGGCGAGCAGGACAACTGGGAATTCGGCGGCGACTACGAACAGTTCTTCGGCAATGGTTCGCGCTTCAAGGTGCTGTTTGTGATCAACCAGGACAATCAGGACACCACCCGTGAGCGATTTCGATTGCTGACACCGACTACCGAACAAAAAGATATCTACCTGCGTAACACAAGTACCACGGAAGAAAACATCATTCGCGGATCCTACACCTTCGATATCGGCGACAGCATGGATATGGAAATGGGCGTGGAGCGCGCGGTAACGACACTCGATTCGAGTCTGGCTTACGGAGTGCTGAGTAGCACCGGTACGCCTTCCGATGCGGTGGGAGGCCTGGTCCCAGTGGACATCTCCAACGCCAATTCCGTGGTGGAGGAAACCCGTTACGAGCCATTTGCGATTCATAACTGGACCATCAATCCGCGTATGACGCTGGAAAGCACCTTGCTCTATGAGTATTCGGAGATCGCGCAGTCCGGTGATGTAAACAAGACGCGAGACTTTTCGTTTGTTAAACCAAAGGTAGATTTGCGTTTCGATATGACGCCGACCATCCAACTGCGCGGGACAATAGAAAAGAGAGTCCAGCAATTGAGCTTTTCCGATTTCGTCGCAGCAACCGATAGTCAGGACGACGATTCGGAGACCCTGTTCGGTAATGAAAACCTGCGGCAGGAATGGCTCTGGGCTTACACTTTCAGCGGCCAGTACCGACTTCCCGATGATATTGGTGTGATCGATACCCGTCTCTTTTATCACGAGCACCATGATGTCATTGAGCGCATCGACGTATCGCCTTCTGAAGACAACCTTCAGTCTGCTAATGGCAACATCGGTGACGGATGGATGAGCGGGCTCTCTGTTAACGCCAGTATCAGGGGCACTTATTTCAATATGCCCAACTTGTTGGTGACGTCAAACTGGAGTGTGGCAGATTCAGAAATAACGGATCCCTTTCTCGGCATTGATCGCCGCTTTTCACAGTTTGGACGCGGACGCTGGACTCTGAGTTTCCGTCACGATATTCCCCAGTGGAATCTGAACTGGGGTGGAAGTTGGAGTAATCGCTTCGATCACAACCAGTATACCTATGACATCGATGACTATGTCGCCACACTGGGCGAGCCCAATGTCAGTGTATTTGCGCAGTACATTACCGACAGCGGTATCAGCTTCCGCTTCGATGCAAGAGATGTGACGAACAACCTGCAGTGCCGCGAACGCCGCCGCTTCGTGGGAAGGATTTCTGCCAATATACTGGAAGAGATCGAAGATCGTTGCTGGATTCGCGGTACGGTGATGTCTCTGAAAGTAAGTAGTTCGTTCTGATCTCCGCCGAGCCAGCATTACGCAAAGCGATCAAAGGGGTCAGAGTACTTTGATATAAGCGTCAGAACAGATTTCAGGTTCTCTTGATCAAAGTACTCTGACCCCTTTGATTCCTGACCCCTTTGATTCAGGCTGTATTTGTATCCGGCGTCCCTGGGCTAGGGCAGCGCGTATGCAATAAGCTCCGCTGGTTTGCCTGTGCCACCTACGAACATGGCCAGGTACTGCTTGCCGCCGTGCTCATAGGTAAACGGTAAGCCGGTCTGGTTGTCTGGCAGGTCGAGCTCGGCGACAATTTCGCCGGTTTCTTTGTTGACAGCGCGGAAGATCGGGCTGGCTCCTGGTCCTCCGGAACCTTCACCCACGAACAGCAGCGACTTGGTTAACAGAATGCCGGCTCGGGTTGGTATGCCGGTTCTGCCAATTTCTACGCCTTCCAACAAAGGGTGATTGCGAATGCGCTCCGGGGTGTCGGCGTTTGGAATCCACCACAGGTGGTCGCCGGAATTCATGTCGATAGCAGTGATACGGCCATAGGGTGGTTTCACGACTTCGAGCCCCTGCACACGGGGTGAGCGTACGCCGAAGGCCTGGCTATAATCGATATCCGAATCCGGGTTCTTGGCAAGCGATAGTACCTGCAGTTGTGTTCTGGAAGGCACATAGAGAATGCCGGTTTCAGGATCCAGGGCCGAACTCTCCCAGTTGGAGCCGCCGGTAGAAGAAGGCAGTCCCAATCGACCGATCGTGCCATCGGCGGCATCGGCCAACGAGGGTGGTTCGAAAATGCTCTCGCTCAGGCGATAGCCCTCAATTGCTTCCAGCGCCAGGGCGCGCACTTCTGGTGTCCAGTCGATCAGATCGGCTTCCGTAAATCCCTGGCGGTCGAATGCCGCTGGTCGGGTCGGGAAGGGCTGGGTGGGCGAGTACCATTCGCCAGGTACATCCCCCTGGGGTACAGGCTGCTCGACAATAGGCCAGATAGGTTCGCCTGTATCGCGATCGAAGGCATACACCCAGGATTGCTTGGTAATCGACATCACCACTTCACGGCCATTGGGCAGGTCGGTGATGATGGCGGGTGAGGGTACATCCCAGTCCCAGATATCATGATGGATAAACTGGTAATGCCACTGGCGCTCACCGGTTCGGATATCGAGCGCCACGATACCGCTGGAAAACAGGTTGTCACCATGGCGATCGCCGCCATAGTAATCCCCGGTGGGATCTTCCACAGGAAGGTAGACATGACCCCTTTCCGGATCGCCTGAAATGGCGGCCCACACACCGGAGTTTCCAGTAATGTCATTACCGGTTAGCCAGGACTCGTAGCCAATTTCACCCGCTTCGGGGATGGTATGGAATGTCCACAGCAGTTCGCCTGTGCGCACGTCGAAGCCGCGAATATCGCCCTTGGTATTGAACTTGGAGCGGGGGCGCCCGCCCGTACGGTGAGCAGCACCTACGACAATCACATCGTTCATCACGAAAGGGGGTGCAGAGAGGCCGATATCCGGGTACTTGTAGCGGGGGTCGTCGGCGTTTCTGAGTCCCTCATAGAGGTCTACCTTGCCGTTGTTGCCGAAGTTTGGATCGGGAATGCCGGTGTCTGCATCCAGGGACACCAGTTGGTAGCCCGGTGACACGTCCAGCACCCGGGATTCATTGCCATCGCTCCAGAATGATACGCCGCGCCCGGCACCCTTGCGGGGTGCTTCATCGAAGCGGTCGCCTTCCTGATAGCGATACAGCCACAGCACCTGGCCTGTTGTGGCGTCCAGTGCAACCACGTTGCGGGTATTGGCGATGTTGGCGTAGAGCACGCCATTGATTTCCAGCGGTGTGGACGGGTTGTTGAAATCGGTGCTGGTGCCGAAACTGGAGGTATTGAAGCGCCAGGCGATTTCGAGATCAGCCACGTTATCGGCATTTATCTGGTCCAGGGGCGAGTAGCGGTCAGCCGTGTGGCTGCCATGGATGTTGGGCCAGTCGCCGGCGTCTACCGTGGTGCCCGGTTGGGCCTGGACGGCAGAGCCGAGCGCTAGCGTGCCCATGACCGCTGCAAGTGACTGCATCAAGGTTCTTATTCTTATCATTGTATCTCTCCGCTTGGGTGGCACGGATTCTGTAATGGTTTTTGTAATGGTTGCTGTATTAGATTGTCTAATAGTTCAGAAATCCGGGGGCCCAGAATAAGCAGAATGGCGCAGACTGTCGAGTCCCCAGGCCAACCAAATCCGGTGTTTTAGAGTAGCAGTTGCAATCGTGTTACCCTGCCAGCCATGAATAGAATCCGCCTGTGTGTGTTCGCTGCTGTATTTGTGCTCATTCAGCAGCCCGGCCTTGCTGCTGAGAATTACACGGTTGCCAGAACCCAATGGGATCAACCCGACCTGCAAGGGGTGTGGAATTTCTCGTCGGAAGTGCCCATGCAGCGTCCCGAGCATTTCGGTGACCGCGAGTTCCTCACAGAATCGGAGAAAGCTGCGCAGTCCGAACCCATTCAGCTTCTGGGTCGCCGTAGACCCATTCGCTCGGCAAATGGTGTTGAGGCGTTCTACAACGACAACATCTGGGCTGAAAACCGAAGCCGGGAAGCGGTGCAACGGACTTCATTGATCGTATTTCCGGCTAATGGCCGCCTGCCGCCGCTGCAGCCCGGCGTGCTATTTCAGCCGGGTGGTGAACGGGATGTCGCGGGTCAGCGCCCGGTACGTTTTGCCGTGGGTGGCATCGGCAGGGACGGACCGGAGGATCGCGGACTGTCCGAACGGTGTCTGGTAGGTTTCAATACCGGGCCGCAGTTCACGCCGGGTGTCTACAACAATAATGTACGGATCATTCAGAATCGGGATCATGTGGTGATTCTGACCGAGATGGTTCACGATGCCCGCGTGGTCAGGCTGGGTGACAAGCCCGAACTACATTCAGACATCGGCTTGTGGTCGGGGGATTCTCGTGGTTACTGGGATGGAGAAACGCTGGTTGTAATCACTAAAAACTTCAACGGGCTCACCCAGAGTTTCGAGAGCTACGGCAGTTCCAAAGAGAAGACATTGACCGAGCGCTTTACCCGGCGCGGTCCAGATTCAATGGATTACCAGTTCACCATCGACGATCCAGCAACCTTTACCGATCGGATCACTGTGTTGTTACCTATCAATCGGGTACCGGCCGAGCTTTATGAGTATGCTTGTCATGAGGGGAACTATGGCATGGGAAACATGTTGCGGGCTTCACGAGCGAGGGAGGCCAACGCCGAGATGGACCGGATAGCAAACCTGTTTCGTGACTAGGAAACCACTGAATAACCCTGTTACGTCTCAGCGGAGTTTGGCGCGTTTTCTGAAAGCCAGAGACGCAACAGGGTTATTCAGAGGTTCCCTAGAGTTGTTCAAGCGCGGCGAGGTGCTGTTCCGCCTGATCAAGTATTGCGAGTTGTTTTTCTTCACCCATCCTGTTCCAGCTTCCATAGATCATACGTAGCCGCTGGTTCTGCATAAGCTCTTCCCGGTGTCGATGCATGAAATGCCAGTAGAGGCTGTTCAATGGGCAGGCCCTGGCGCCTGTTTTTTCCGACACCTTGTAATAGCAGTCACCGCAATAGTCGCTCATCTTGTTGATGTAATTGCCGCCGGCGGCGTAAGGCTTGGTACCCAGGAGCCCACCGTCTCCGTACAGCGCCATGCCCCGGGTATTTGGCATCTCTACCCATTCGATGGCATCGATGTAGATACCAAGATACCAGGCATCTACATGATCGGGATCGATACCAGTAATCAGGCAGAAATTTCCGGTTACCATCAATCGCTGTATATGATGGGCGTAAGCGTGATCCAGTGACTCGGTGACGGCTCTGTGCAAGCAGTGCATGCGGGTTTTTCCAGTCCAGAAGAAGTCGGGAAGGGGCCTGTCTGCCCTGTAGTGATTGCGCGCCCCATAGTCTGGCATGTTGCGCCAGTAGATCCCGCGCACGAACTCACGCCAACCCAGGATCTGTCTGACGAAACCTTCTATGGCTGCGACCTCTATTTCTTCTGAGTTGTAGTAGTGCTCAACCGCCTTGTCGATTACCTCCATGGGGCCCAGCAATTTGCTGTTCAGGGCAAATGACAGCCTTGAATGATAAAGACTCCAGCTATGGGGAGATCGTCCAGTAAGTGCATCCTGAAAGCGACCGAAATTGGGAAGACACTGCTCGCAGAAGTGTTCCAGCAACCGTAGCGAGTCTTTCCTGCTCACTGGCCAGGGCAAGGGATTACTGACTTCTCCGAAATGTTCGACGTCGAACTCGTTCAGCCTGCTGAGGATGTCACTGACATCGGTGGCAAACAGCAGGGGCGCTGGAATTTCGTTGAGG
The DNA here is from genome assembly GCA_965227635.1 of uncultured Pseudohongiella sp. GTDB lineage: Bacteria > Pseudomonadota > Gammaproteobacteria > Pseudomonadales > Pseudohongiellaceae > UBA9145. The sequence continues at coordinate 1,730,822 of OZ245763.1, forward strand.
TCTTCCGCTTTGAGTTTATTGCGGTTCTCGGCATCGAAATTCCAGCGGCCTCCAACGGGTTCGTCATCATCCATGAGAATGTGAAAGCGGCTGCGCATTTTCCTGTAAAAGGATTCCATGCGCTGGTGTTTGCCTTCGGCAAAGTAGTCGTCTATCTCATCAAAGGGGAGAATAAAATGTTCGGTGTCGAATTCTTCCACCTGCAGTTGTTCTGATTCGCGAAATTCCCGTAGTTGGGTTAACAGGCGATATTCATCCGGCCGTTGATAATGCAGTTCACTCGCCCCATAGCGCTCGCAGAGCTCTGCCATTAGCGCACACAGATCGGTGTGGTCGCTGGTATCGGCGAGATTGAGGTATATGACCCGGTGTCCTCGTTCTGAGAGTACGCGCGCAAAATTCTGCATGGCGGCAAAGAATGCACAAATTTTCTGAACGTGGTGCTTCGTATAGCTGGTTTCCTGCTTTAGCTCGGCGATAACGTAGAGCACGTCGTCGTCGATCCGGGAGAACCAGCTGTGGTTTTCGTTTAGCTGATCACCGAGGATCCAGCGGATACAACGATAGGATTGGGGCATGAAGGAAGTTACCTGGGCAGGATAGGTCTCTACATACGCGCTCAATTACCGTGTAGATCAGTGCACAGCGCGAGTTGGAACGCGTCGCTTTCATGCGTTTGTTGCACATCGTACTAACCGATAACGCCTGGTGAAAGTTGGTTGAGGCAGGTTAACGAAGCCGGCGGGGTACCGGCTTCTGTTCCCTGCTTCTTTATCTGCTGGCGAGGTAATTCTGTAGCTGATCCATACCCGCACCCCAACCCTTGCCATGGTCGGCACGGCTGGCTTCAAAGGTCTCAGCTTCTTCCGGGGTTGGATTTCTTGGTTCCCAGTAAAAGTTTATGCGGGTACCGCCTTCTGCGGTGTCTTCAAAGAGCAGGGTTGCCACCATATCCTTCGGCCATGTGGGCATGTTCGGATTTGCCACGATGTCGCCCTTCTCGTTAGACATGTATTGCAGAAACACGAGTTTGTCCGGAGCCTGCACCACTTCATAGCGCGTGAACAGCCACATTTCGTGTCCGTTGGGCATTGTGATTTTGTGCAGGGATGTACCGCCATCCTTGATCTCTGCCTGAACAAATTCACATGTGCATCCCGGCATGGGGAACATCCAGTTGTTGAGATGTTCGACCTGTGTCCAGGCGTCGAACACCAGTTCCCGAGGCGCATTGAATTCCCGTGTAATTAACGAAGGCTCCACTTGTGGTTGATTCATGGTGTGCTACATCCTCTATTTCGCTTGCTTGGTGTTCTGAATGTTTGTCAGGTAATTGTCCAGCTGATCCAGGGCGCTGCCCCAGTACTTCTCAAATTGGTGAATCCAGTCCTGGATGGGTCGCAGTTCCCCGGGCTGTATGCGATAGACGCGAGAGCGCCCTTGCTTGCGCTCGCTTACCAGGCCAACCTGCCTGAGGACGCCGAGATGCTTCGAAACCATGGGCTGAGGCCATCGGGTTTCATTTACCAACTGCTTGACGGTCATTTCCTCAACCACCAGCTTCTCAATTAACAAACGACGCTTGGGCTCGCCGATCGCGCTGAATACATCGTAAGTAGTTGCTGTTCTTGCCATGGTGGGTAAATATATTCCTATATAGGAATATGTCAAGTTGTGAGAGCAAGATAGCTGCCGCCCGGCGGATACGCAGCCAGATCAGGGTTTTGCCTCAGAAGAATGCAGCTTGCTTAAAAATCGCCGAAATCATCGAACAGTTCATAGCCAAGCGCAGCAGAATAGCGGGGTTCCACCACGTCCTCTTTGCCTATCTCGCCTGCCAGCAGTTGCTCGACATCGCTGGCAATTACATCGACAGCCTGCAGTTCCTTGTTCTCGGCGAGAGAAAGCTGGAGCACGGAGCCCCACAGAGCCAGCATGCGGTTATCGATCAAACGACCTTCGTTGAGCTTGGCCCATTCCGCCCCGATGGTGATGCCGAGGGTATCGATTTCCCGCGCCAGCGCAGACTGATCATCCCGGTTGGTAAGGTGTAGCAGTTCACTTTTGATGTCCAGCCAGCCCCGGGGATAAACAACCGTTCCTATGTAAAAGCTGCGTACCCAGTACAGGTATTCTTCCATGGGCTGAACCTGTTGATTGACCGCGTCTGCTTGCCAGGCCCGCACGAAGTGTCGGCTTGGAGGAATGTCGTCCGGCCAGTCCTCAACTTGCAATGAGAAGCAGGCAGTGAGGAATAACGAGGTGAACAGTGGGAGAAGTCTGTACCAGGCAGCAGGCATAAGATATCTGGTAGTAAATACTATTTAAGAATGCATTGGTGCGATCACCGACCAGAATACATGCGTAGCTCGCACCGGGTCCAGCGAAAGTCTGTATGAGCGGACGGCGTTGACCTGGGTCAATGAGACCTGGGCGGCACAGAAGTAGGATAAATCGGTGTAGAATGGGCCTGCTTAATCAGAGGTTCCTTGAGTATTGGAGATTTTCAGGAGATCGCCATGGATACCAAACAGATCGCAGTAAAGCTCAATGAGTTAAAAGCAGAGCTGGAGGGGCGGGTTCAGCGAACTCACAAGCACACCTATCAGAAAGACGAACCAGTGAGTGCCAAATTCGATGAACAAGTTGTTGAGACAGAAAATGACAGCCTCGTGATGGCGCTGGAAGCTGAGGGCAAGGAAGAACTTGCCCTGATCGACAAAGCCTTACAGCGTATCGAAGAGGGTAATTATGGGTTGTGCCAGAGTTGTGGAGAAGAGATCAACGAGGCACGCCTGCTGGCGATTCCCTATGCTGCGTATTGCATCGACTGCGCTAGCGAGTAATCACCGGCAGTTCGCTACGCGGCCTGCTACGAACCGGCTCGATCCCACGGGCCGGTTCCTAGCCCATTAATTCCGCTTCTAGTTGTCTTTCATTACCAGGACATCGCAGGGGCAATCTTCAAGAATCTTTTCAGCCGTATTACCGACGATAGCCCGCTCCAGAAAGTTCCTTGAAAGTGCGCCAATCACCAGCAGGTTCGCATCGCTGCGCTTGAGATAGCGCACCAGATCCGGAGCCAGCTCGCCGCGGCTCAACTCCAGATTGTCTTCATTGAAACCATGCTTGGCCATCACCTCAAGCACCTTCTTGCTGTGCTGTTCTTCGATGCGTAGCAAGTAGTCCTTCGACTCGCCACCGAGAGGAAACAGGGCACTAACAAACGGGAAATAGGAGTGGAACACTCTCACGGGTTGGCCCAATATTTCCCCGATCTTTTTTGCAGACTCGAGCAGTACATGATCAAGTCTCGATTGAGACGCCTTGACATGAAGTGGGTCAATGGCAGTCACGATCTTGCCGTCGTCGTGCCATTCACCAGGTTTAACCAGCATTAAAGGCAGGGGACATTTTCTGATCAGGCGCCAGTCAGTGTTGGTGATAATGCTGCGTTCGAGTGCATCATGGTGGTGAGTGCTTTTGATCACCAGATTAGCCTGAATCGCATCGGCGTGTTCAATGATGGATTCGGCAAGGTGGTTGTTCTCTGCAAATTCACTTGAAACTGTGAAGCCGTCAGCCTTTAACTCTTCCTCAATCTCGGCCAGCAGTTTCCTGTAATGATCCTTGAACAGCTTGCTCTGGGTCTTGAAGAAATCACTGTCGATTCCCTCGTAGAAGTAGGATTGCTCACTCAGTGTATTGGAATTATTGATAAACAGATGCAATGAAGCATCGGTAGCCTTGGCGACAAGTTTCGCCTTGTCGAGTACGAAGTCTCTTTCGACCGTGGGGTCGACAACGACAAGTATCTTATTGATCTGTTCCATTTTTGGTCCTCGCCTTGGCTGTAGTGTGTACGGAGAGTCTATTCAGTAAGCTTATACAGAAAGCTAATACAGACAGCTAACACAGAGAGCCTCAATCATTGTCAAAAAAATTCGCTAAAACCAAGCCGCATGCAGGTCGCTATGCAAACGGCCCGGTTTTCGATGGGCTTCTGTCCCTAACTGATTTTGATGCGCTTGCTGGTTTCCTCTTCTGGCTGGGCATTTTTCTTGGGCACGCTGAGGGTTAGCACACCATCCTCAAAATTTGCCTCGATGTCATCATGGCTGGTTCCCGGGTTCACATGGAAGCTCCTGCTCAATACGCCGCTACTGCGTTCCCGGTAAATGACTTTGCCTTTCTTTTTTTCTTCCTTCTCAATGTTCTTGGTGGCAGACACGGTGAGTACATCATTCTCCAGTCTGACGTCTATGTCATCCTTTTTCACTCCCGGGAGATCGGCATGGATTTCATAGGCGTCGTCAGTTTCATGCACATCGACACGCATGCCAGCGAGTGTATCGGACTGCTTTTCCCGCAGCGACGGTTTGCCGAAGCCGTGGAAAAAATCGTTGAAGAAAGAATCAACATCGAAAATCTGATTTCTGGGAACAAGGTTCATCGTTATCACCTCTGTGATCTATATGGGTAGTACTGATGTAATCCCCAGGGTTAGGGCTTTCATCAATGTCATAGGTTCTAACTGTGGGTTCAGGGCTGGCTTTCAAGTGCCTCGTACCAGTATTTTTCCCATTGCAATGCTCTATCTTGATTTAAATCAACTGTTCCAGAGGTGGTGCGGAAGATCGCTAACAGGGTAGCAGGAGGGTGGGCAGGCTCTAAAGGGGGGTTGAGGGGATCAGGCAGAAGGAGTGCGACTTTACCGCATGGGAGAAAGTAAGTGGTCAACTGCCACTGGTTGGCAGGTCACTAGAATGTGGTCTGAACTGAAAGGGTCAGTCGACGGTAGCGACTGGAGCAGGAATCCTGAATCAGTTCCAACTGGCCATCAATCGTGGTGCCGTCGTAGCGTTCCCGATACCGACAGCGTGAGCCATCGGTGGTGTTGTCCGATTCGAGGCGAAACGTCCAGTCGTCGAACCAAACCTTTTGAACGAACAAATCCAGCGACCGGAGTCCATCATTACGGGTAATGGTGACAATGTCGATGTCGTAGCGCCCATCGTAGAAGGGGTAGCGGTAGTCGAGTCCATAACTAAGCCCCAGGCTGGTAATGTCATGGCGGAATCCCACGTTGGCGAAGCCGCGGCCGCCAATACGAACCTTGCGCTCGAGGAATGGGTCGACGATCTCGGAGTCGAATATGCCAACGGTCGCGGACACGATGGCATTGGGCAGGTTGAAATGGTTTAGCCTGACACTGGCCCGATTGAACATGCCCCAGCGCTTGGCTGGGCCGACGTTACCCGTGGCTGACAGGGGTTCATCCGGGTCGACGGTGGCATTGATGCGCCCGATATAGTTATCGATTTCGGTGTAGGAGGCATTGGTGGACAGCACCCCTGCATCATTGGGCAGACGGTATTCCAGTGCTGCGGAATAATCCCAGGCAGTTTCCGGTTCCAGTTCCGGGTTACCGGCATTGGCATTCCGGTCACGATCGTCTTCGTCGGTTGTGGCTGCAAACGATGAGAAGCTCAGTTGTGAAACGTTACGACGGGCTGTAGCGCGGAACTGGAAGTTGTCGGTGAAGTTGTAGCGATAGTCCAGGGAAGGCCGCCAGAACTGAAAATCCCTGGTCTTGCTGACGACGCCAGTCTGGGCGATCTCGGAAGTCTCGAACACCAGGCTGGTTTCCAGTGAGCTACGGCCATTCAGGGTCCAGTTGTGAAACGCGAAGGCTTCATAGCGGGTTTCCTTTACGTTGGTGCCGAAGTTGGAAACCGAGAGCGAGGGCGATAGACCACCGAAGCGATCCGAAGGAGGTTCGCTGCCAAAGCTACTACCGATAAGCAGGCTGGAGTCCAGTTCGGTGATAGCACTTTCCAGTCCAACCCGCAGAGACTGGCTGTCCGTCACGGAAAAGTTATAGTTACCCTGCACGATGAACTCGTTGCGTTCGCGCATGGAGTCGATGAACAGGTTTTTCTCAAGAGGTTCATCGGCTGGATCAGCCTCGAAGCGTTCCCGCACGAAATCTCTTATTTCATTATTGCGCACAAACAACACAGAGAGCCGAGAGCCACCCTCGAAGCGGAATTCATAGTCTCCGCCGATTTCCCAATTCCGTTCGGTGTTGTCCACCAGTTCTTCCTGAATGCTGTTGACTGCTCCAGCATCCGTAAAGTCGACAAAATCCCGGCGAATGGGGCGTTGAAAATCACCCTCACTGGCGAGAATGTTTAGTTGCATGCGGTGAGAGCCGGTGCCATAGCTCATGTTGGCCGAGACGGTGTGTTCGTCCTGATCGCGGATATTGGTTTCAAACAGTGTGCCGAGTATCTCTCCCGTGGGGCCGAGCCGTACCTCCCGGTTGTCCCGGTTCTCATAGTTTGGTCGGGCCTCCACATTGAGCAGTGCCTGGAAATCACCTATTTGCTGTGACCAGGCGATTGAGCCACCGGCTTCGTAGGTGTCGTCATGATTGAGGCGATTCACGAACTCCACAGTGGTGCTGGAGCGGCTGTTGGATTCCTCGAGAATGACATTGATCACTTCACCGCTGCCCCGCACATTGAGTTCGCCGGACGTGTTTCGAATAATCTCTATGCGCAGGACTTCTTCAGCAGAGATTCGGTCGAGTTGATCCTGCAGGGAATTGTCCTTGCCAGCGATGCGTTGCCCATTGATGAGCAGATTGCCCCCGGTACCCAGGCCGCGACTGTTTCCTCCGCCCGGACCGCCTCGCCCCAGGTTGATCCCGGGAATTCGCTCCAGCATATCGTTGGCTGTGATCGGATTGTATTGACTGAAAAACGAGGCCTCATAGACGACAGTGGAATCATCCTGGGCGCTTTCAGCGCCATCTGGGCTCTGCGCTTGCGATGGCGGGCTAGCGAGGAGCGTACTGACCAGTGCCAGTGCGCCAAGGGACGGGAGTCGAAGCATGATGTCGGGTTCTGTGACCGGTTATTGATGTAATTACTTGAAGCGTCTACATAAACTTAACAGAAATTTCACCTGATGCGGGCGTCTTACCGACAATACGCGTGATTTTGTCGGTTTGGATTGGTTTTTCAGTGGATTGGCGTCTATTCAGGCGGGGCTGCTGGCTCGCGATTCCTGGGGAAATCCGGGCTATCCTGCCAGCAAGGCCAGTAGCTAATTTCGACGCCAATCAGGCCGACATGCTTAAAAGAACTTCTGCCAAGAAGTTCCGCAGGACGAAGTTCGAATTAGCACACGACTGAATTTTAGTGTCTGGAGCTGCGTATGTCTTCGGAAGTGGTAGCAACACCTCTCAGGGAAACCTCACTGTCCCGATATTTTTGCGGTCGACTCAATGACTATGCACAGCGCTTCCGGCCGCCGCCTCAGGAAGACACCTGCCGCTACATAGGCCTGTTGCTGGAGCGGCTGGCCCGCAGCGAACAATTGTTTAGCTACGATGAAGGCAGAATATCACTGCGTCCATTGGCACTGCTCTACGGTGATGCAGCCGAAGCTGAGAACGAACGCCAGCGCTGCCTGCTGCTGCAACAGTTGGGAGATATGGCCCTGTTTCTCGGTGCCTTGTTTCCCGAAAAATGGGCGAGGCGGGGTATCGGTCAGGATTACTTTGTGGGCATGGGCGGTGGAGCCTACGACTATCTCGCCGGAAACGCCCGCGCCAACAACCATATCTTCGCTGAGTTAGCCAATACCTTTACCCGCATGTTGGAGATGGTTGCTAATGCTTGTTCGAAAGAACAGCGCATGAGTGCAGAAGATGTGCTCGGTCTGTATCAGCGCTGGACCATGAATCGCGATCCGGTAATCGCCAGTCAATTACGTGCCCTGGGGATTGAAGTATTGGGAAGTGACCGGCTGCAATAGTCCCCTGCCATTTTATTCCAAAGCCTGACGCGGACTGTCATACTCTTCAACTACCCTGTCAGTTCACTTCTTCTTCGCGGAACCAGTCTGAGGCATCTGTGAACACAACTGGTTTGAACATCTTCTACCGTCTACTGCTGATCCTTTCAATGCAGCTTCTGCATGCGGGTGTGCAGGCCCAGCAAGCATTCGATCTGCAGGCTCATCGCGGCGGACTCGGGCTGATGACCGAGAGCACGCTGGACGCTTTCGCCAACGCACTGGCACTGGGTGTCACGACACTGGAGCTCGATATCCAGATAACGGAAGACGGTCATGCCGTTGTAACGCATGATCGTCAGGTCCAGTCTCAAAAATGCAGAGATACCCAGATGCTCGCCGCAAATGATCCGGACTATCCCTATGTGGGGAAGTATATAAAGGATCTCACGCTTGCCCAGATCCACACTTTAAATTGCGGTTACCAGCAGTTACCGGGTTATCCAGAGCAAAAAGTGATAGCTGGCGCCTCTATTCCCTTGCTGGCAGAGGTGTTTGCGCTCGTGGATTCCTATGCTGCAGATTCCGTTCGGCTTAACATCGAGACTAAAGTAGAAGCAGGCGCTCCTCATGAAACTGCGCCCCGTTCGGCCTTCATCGCAGCCGTGCTGCGTGAAATCTCAGAGGCTGGCTATCAGCAGCGGGTCACTATCCAGAGTTTCGATTGGGGAACCTTGATGGCTTTGCGCGCCGCGGCCCCTGAGCTTCCGCTGATCGCCCTGACCAATGGTCAGTCGTTTTTGCGTTGTAGTGAGCCGGATGCTTCACCCTGGTTGGGAGGGCTGGACATCGATGATTTCAATTGTGACGTGGTGGCGGCTGCCGCTTCATTTGGTGCCAGTGCTATCTCCCCGGTACATGGTTCACCGCAGGATGGCGTGCTCGGGGACCCGGACTACATCCCTTTCGTGACGGAAGACATGGTGCAGCGCGCTCACGAGGCAGGTCTCAAGGTGATACCCTGGACCGTGGATGACCGGGAAACCATGCACTACCTGATGGAGCTTGGTGTGGATGGCATAATTACCAACTATCCAGATCGGCTGCGACAGGTCATGCAGGAGCGTGGCCTGTCACTGCCTCCTTCATATGGTCCTCATTAGGCGGTAGCTAGTCAGCGAGGAACTCGTCGATGGCATTGTACATGGCCACGCGGTGAGCCTGGGAGACGGTGCCACCGGCACCTGCATGGGTCCATGCGCTCAAGACAACGATGACCACATTGGTTTGCGGGTTGATATGGATGCCTTGTCCGAAAATGCCTCGGGCGTCAAAGGTTCCATCACCCGGCAACCACCAGAGATAGCCATAGCCATCAGACGCCGGAGAAGGTGTTGTTGATTCTTCCATCCAGCCTTCAGGCAGCACATGGGTTCCATCGGGTAGAACGCCGTCGTTCAATGCAAACAGACCAATGCGGCCATAGTCGCGCAAAGTCACGTTGAGGCAGCAACCGCCACGCTCACCAGCCGGCCCATGGGTGGACCATACGGCATCGGCTTCCATGCCATAGGGCTGCCAGATTTTGTATTGCAGGTAACTGGAAAGATTGTTGCCAATGGCGGCTCTTACGATGGCGCCTACCAGGTCTGTTTCCCCGGTGTTGTAGTTGAACACCTGTCCCGGTTCGGCCACTCTTTCCTTGTTGCCGAGATAGTTGATCATTGCCACCAGATCCAGACCGGGATAACTGGCCACATCAGAATTCATGTCGGTGTAATCTTCATTCCATGCCACGCCCGAGGCCATTTGCAATACATCGCGCAGGGTGGCGTCATCGTAGGAACTGTTTCTCAACAGTGGCAGATAATCTGATACTTTGTCCTCGACGCTGTTTATGTAGCCGTCCTTGATGGCTGCGCCCAGCAACATGGAGGTGACCGACTTCGACATGGAAAACGATATCCAGCGAGTGTCTTCATCATTACCCATACCATAGAACTCATGTTTGATCTCGCCGTCCTTGAGTACTAACAGGCCTGCGGTGTGGTAATTCAGTTTGTAGTCGTCCAGTGAATAAGTCTCGCCATCCACTTCATAACGAAGCTGGCTGAAATCTGCAGGGGACACTGGCAGTTGCCGTACTGCGTCTCCCGCTTCGATGGTTCTGCCGGGATAGAGTCGCCACCAGTTGCGGAAACGTACTATCTGGGTATCACCCGAATCAGTTAAGACGCTGGAAGGATCGCCGTCGGGCAACAAGGCAGCATCCATCGCTGGATCGACGTAGCGGGGCGTTTGCGCTGATGCCGTGGTATGGATGAATGTGGCAAAGAGCAAAGCCAGACTGCTTCCCAGAAGCGCGCGCATTGTTTTCATTGATTTGATCCTGTTGAACGTGAAGACAGTCTATTGGATTTGTCTTGAGGCGGCCAGCGCCGGACTGCCGACTCAGTCTTATCGGGGTTCCGGTTTCCTGCGCAGAGCCACAGCCAGGTAGTAAACCAGCAGGCCGCTGCCAATAATGCCAAGGCTGAAGAGCCCTTCCACCGGGCGGTTGATCAAGGTAAAACCCAGCGTCCACCCCGTGAGCAACAAATAGAGGATAGGAGGTAATGGATAGAGAAAGGTTCGATAGGGGCGTTCGAGATCGGGCTGTCGCCAACGCAGAACAAAAATACCGAACACCGTGACGAAACTGTTCAGGGCGAGGGTGAAGCCGGAGAACACCAGAATAGATTCGAAGGTTGAGGAGAAAATAAACAGCAAGGCAACAAATGACTGAATACAGATTGCAATTGAAGGAATACCATCTTTGTTCTTGCGGCCCAGCAATCTCAGGGCAGGATAGTCTTCTCCGATGACCTGAATGACCCGCGGCCCGGCCATGGTCATGGCGCTGACGGTAGATACAAGCAGCATGGCCAATATCAGGCCAGTAAACCTCCCGATAGATTCCCCGAAGGTCGCCTGTGCAGCGATTGCACCTACCTCCACTTGCCCGGCCATGGCGTCCATCGGCGTGGCATAGAGAAATGCGAAGTTCAATCCGAGGTAGAGCAGGGTCACTACCGAGGTCCCGGTGATCAGTATCCACGGTAGAGTCTTCTGCGGGTTTTCCAATTCACCAGAGAGATAGGTAGCCGCATTCCAGCCTGTGTAAGCGAAGCTGACATAGATAAGTGCGACGGCAAACACGCCACTGGTAATGATGCTACCGTCGCCGGACTGTGGTGTGAACACAACCGGCTGCGGCGCTGAGGCCACCAGCAAAGTGCCCGCAACAAAAACAACAATGACAACTATTTTCAGGATGGTGAACAGCACCTGTGTACCACTGCTGTTACGGTGATTGGTGGCATGGACTGCAGTGAGAATTACCAGCAACGTCGCTGCCATGAATTTCTGTGTCATGTCCCCAAGGCCCGCATCGAAAATCGATGAGGCATAGGCAGCGAAGGTCATGGCGGCAAGGGCAACTGGTCCGGAGAAACCTACTGTAGAGGACACCCAACCCGAGACAAAGCCAGCGGCAGGATGGTAGATGCGCCGCAAGAGATTGTATTCGCCTCCGGAGCGGGGCAGGGCCGCACCAAGTTCGGCATAGGTCATGGCGCCACACAGGGCGGCAACACCACCGATGGCCCAGAGTGCCAACAGGGCAAACCCGGAGCGAATATCAAGCAGTTGAAAACCAAGGGAGGTGAACACCCCGGTGCCAACCATATTGGCAATGACGACAGCGGTGAGGGTTGGAAAGCGAAATTTGTCAGCGGACATCAGCGCATTATAGAGAGCTACGACCGTGACGGCATCGACTTTGTTTCGACTGGGGCAAGCTGGCGCCGAGCAGAGGGCAAGGGCTGGCTAATCGAGTATTAGTTCTCGTTGAAACCAGTCCTGCAATAAGTCGCGGGTCATGATGCCGGAATGGGATTGCATGGTATGTTGCGAATCGAAGAAATAACTCCTCGGTAATTCACCAAACCAGGCCGGATCAATGGTAAACCTGAGCCGCTCGGTGAAACTGTCGGCAAATATATAGGAAGAGAAATCCTGCAAGCCAAAGTCCTCGAGAAACTCGTAGGCGCTGTCCCGGTCTTCGATAGAGTCAGTGGATACCAGCACAAACGGCAGATCCGGGTTTGTCTGCAACAGTTCTCCCATCATCTGTAGCTCAACCAGGCAAGGTGGACAATCGACGGACCATAACCCCAGCAGGAATTCGCTGCCAGCGTACTCCTGCCTGATTTCTGCAAAGGTGTCTGCAGTGAAAGGCTTGAAGTTGTCCGCTTGAGCCTGTGCGGTCATCGGGGCTGCCAACAACAAGGCCAGCCCGACCAGCGCAGTTAGAGCGGTATAGCCAGGCCTAGTCACTGGACGCACCTCGCAACTCATTGGAGAAGCCGGTGAACACATAGCCAAATTCATCGCTCTGCCAGGACAGGTAAAGTCCTTCCTGGTCATGTTTCACGATTAATGGATAGTCTGATGCTTCAGTAGTCGTGAAGAGCGTTAGCGGGTCGGACCAGGACTTGCCATCATCGGTAGAGGTAATCAGGTTGATCAGTGATTGGCTCCCATCGAAACCTTTCCAGACCAGATACAGCGTGTCACCACTCTCCGCGAGAAATGGATGACCTGCTCCGGGATTTCCATCTACCTGAAAAACATCGTGTGGCTGCTTGTCGGTAAATGAAAAGCGCCCATAGTAGGTTCCCTGGTGAAGGTCCCCGTTGGTGAACCAACTCATATGGTAGTCGCCGGACTTGCCGGACTGCACCATGGTCGGGCCATGATGCGGACACGCATTGATTTGCCATTCGTCGTAACTTGCCCGGTGTACTTCTTGCTTGCGGCCATCGGGGGTCAACACGGCAATGGCGTGGTCGCGGGTTGTCTCTCCAAAAATTTGTCGCCACAAGATAGCGATATTTTCCGGCCCACTGGGAGCAATCGCGATCCGGCAACATTCACAACTGTGGTCGGCGACTCTGCTGTTTTCAGAAAACGTGGCGCCCTGGTCAGATGATACTGCATAGTAGATGGCAGCACCGCCATACTCTTCGTCCCTGGCCAGGTGCGCTTCCAGATCCCGTTTATCGATCCATGTCAGGTACAGGTGGCCGGACTCTGTGAGGAACAGACTTTCGAAGCGATGACCCGCAAACAAATTGTCATCGTTGATGGTGCGGGGTGTTTCGAAACTTGCACCGCCATCGGTTGATCGGCTGAATCGAATTTCCCCAGTGAAGCGAGGCGAGGTTTTCAGGGTCCAGGAAACGTAGATAACGCCACTTCCATCGACCAGAATCTTCGGCCTGTTCTCCCCATTGTGTTCTGCATCCTCTGCCACAGGATTGACGACGACCGGTTCGCTATAGCTGAGTCCGCGATTTTCTGAATAGCTGACATAGACATGCTGGTCCTGCACGAATGCTACCCAATGGCGGTTATTGTCGTCGAAATCAGCGCTGGGCGTGCTGCCGCAGTGCACCGATATTGAAGTCTCTGAGTCGCACAATGCCGGTAGTGCAGCGGCTTTCATGCCTGGCTGCATTAGTAGAATGAAACCGAGAGTCTGCAGCAGTCTAATAGGCAATTTCATAATATGAATTTCCTAGAGATCGTATGACAGGTTGAAGTAGTAGCTGCGACCTGGCCAGGGGTGGGCAACATAAGCTACTTCATCGGAGATATTGTCGATACCGAAGCCGAGAGACAAGCCATTGTCCATTCGGTAAGTCGATTTCATGCCCGTACGCGCATAACCATCCTGCGCGCCATATACGTTGTCCTGAATATCGGCATTATCCGTGCGGCCGAAGCTATCGGAAGCATACTGGAAGTTTACGCCAACATCCCAGTTATTCAGGATGTTATAAGTTGCAAGAATATTGCCGCGCCACTCCGGCATCCTCGGATAGGCATTACCTTCGATTGAAGGATTAGGCGCGTTTTTGATGATCTCTGAATCGGTATAGACCAGGTTAAATCGCAGATCGAAATTATCAATGAACAGGTCATTGGCATTGGTAATGAATTCAATGCCATTGGTCTGGATTTCATCAACTGGCAGAAAAGTTCGAATCGACGTTCCACCGTTGATGGTGCCAGTTTGAGATTCGATTACGTCGGAGATCTCCTCCGAAAAGAAATTAACCCGCACATAGCCGTTGTCCAGTGATCTTTCGATCATGAAATTATGATGTAATCCATCTTCGGGCTTGAGGTCAGGATTTGAAATGCTGATTGTATTGAAAGCCTGATATTGGCTGAATAGCTCTTCAACGATTGGGAAGCGGTAGGCTTTCGCCACCGAGTAGCGAAACCCCCAGTCGTTATTCGGCGTAAATCCCAGGGAAAACTTGGGTGATACAGCATCATCAGTATGCGATGGGACCCGGGTAATATCGAACTCCGAAGTGGATGCATCATCGTTGTCAAAGTAGCCGTTGCTGCTTTCAAAGTCTTCCCAGCGTATACCAAATCCGGCATCCCACTGATCATTGATCTGATAGCTGAACTGGGCAAACGCAGCGAAGATATCTGTCTGACCACCGCTGCGAGATGCGTAGCTGGTTTTAGTGCCTGCGACATAGTTGTCGGAGTTAAAAATGTCGAGGTTCAATTCGTAGGATTCTTTGCGCAGGCCAGTCACCAGGCTCAATCCCTCAACTCCCACTTCGTCAAAATAGAGTTTCACTTCCGCGGTATCCCAGCCCGTGTCACCGAAATCGCTAACCTGTCCGGCTAAAGTATAAGCAGGGTCGTTGGGGTGAGTAGACGAGCTTCGTGTCTCATCCTGCAATACCTCAAAGCGGCTCAGGTTCGCTTCAAGTTCCACGTTGTCGGTAATTTGGCCGCGTAGTCTGAGACCCAGGTTGAGGCTGTTACGCTCGAGGTCACTGGTTGCGAAGCGACTGGCTGGAACGAAGTACTGAACACCGTTGTCGATCACATGACCGCTGTAGACCGGATTGTTGGCGGAATCTCTCAGGTAAGTGTTAGCTGAGTCGGAGACTGTACTCCTGTCTTCATAGGCGACATTGAGCAGCGTGCTCCAATTGCCGAAATCATGTCCCAACTTGAATTTGTAGTTGTTGGTCTCTGAATCCACTACGCCGGTATCCATGAACCAACTCTGGGTTCTGCCTAGCTCATCTGGACCGACGATTGTTCCACTAACAGCTATGGGCGAGTCATTGCTGCTACCACTGCCCGCACGGAAAGTTTGAGGCTGCGCCTGGTTATCAAGGCGATTAACCGAGAAATAGACGCTCGTATCGCCGAACTTGTTGCCATAAGACATGAATGACTTGTAACCATCAACCGAGTCGTCGAAGCCATAGGCATCGAAGTTTTGTACGAAGTAGGAACTGTCGAAATGGAACTCTTGTTGCTGGGGAATCGCGGTTTCAATCTCCACTACGCCCCCCATGGCATTGCCGCTGTATTCGGCGGAGAAAGGGCCGTACAGAACTTCCACCTGGGCGATCTCGCTGGATGACACCATGGTCCAGCGCGGTGCGCCGTTCCAGCGGGATTGCAGCAAGTAGTGGAGTGGCACACCGTCGGCGAATACCATTGATCGCGACGTCTGGAACATATTCGAACCGCGCATTCCCAAAACACCGTTGGAATCGCCAATGAATCGTCGTCGAATGACGACTGACGGCTCAAATTTCACAACGTCTTCAGTGGTCGCGACGTTGATGCTCCGAAAATCTTCCGGAGTCAGCAGGCTCGTGGGACTTACATTGCTAAACCTTTGACCGAGGTCGCTGCCCCAGACAACGATTTCCTCGAGTTGGGTTTCCTGGGCAATGCCAAGTGGAGATGCTATCAATGCACAGGCGAGGCTGATGCTGGAAGCCAGATATTTCCTTTCTATTCTCATCGTATTAATCCTTTGAGCGCTAAATGATGTTTGTGTCATCCTCAAACAGGCGCGATTGTAATGAGAAGTATTCATCTGCGAATGCGACATAGTGTCGCGGACTAACAGGAGTCACTGTTGATGGTGTGCGAAGCCGCGTATTTATTGACGGTTAGCTTTGAAGCAGCGTGTGCGACAAATTGCCGCAGCGCCTTCATTGAATAGAGTATGAGAGGGGATAGAGACCAATACGATCAGAGGCGCCGGGCATAGTGATGCGGGATCGCTAAGAATCGAGTAGAGCGCGCAACCGTTTCTTCCAGCCCTCATCGACATGGGGGAACTGCATTACCTGGCGTGCTACATCGAGATCACGTTGTTGGGTGAAGGTGGTCTTCCAGACGTCAGTGACTGTGATCTCATGGTCCGGTCTTTGAATGAGTTGCATGGTATCGCCCGCAGCAAGCTCTCCCCCTTCGATCACATAGAGGTAGTAGCCGAGTCGGCCGGCAAGCAGGAACTTTGCAGAAAAATCGGCGTCTCCGACACGCACGCCCAGTTTGGCGCATGGGATACGCGGCTGTGCCACTTCAACCGTGGCGGTGCCTAGCTGGAAGACATCGCCAATGCGGACTTCATCGTCGGCAAGACCGTCTACGGTGATGTTCTGACCGAACTGTGAAGATTCCATAGAGCCGCAGCCGAGTGCTTCCTGCCAGTAGGGATAGTGTGTCGCAGAATACACATACACCGCCTTGCTGCGGCCGCCATGGAATTTCAGGTTCGCCTGTTGGTCTCCCTCAAGGTTGAGAAGTGTTAGTGGCACACTGCCCTGTACTTGTTCCTTGAATATACCGGAGCTGACCAGTTCGCCATTGACTTCAATCTCTCGAGGTTTACCCACACAGATTTCGAGAATTCTTGCTTTCATGAATGGTGGCTTCCCTGCTTGCCGGGTGAGTTTTGTTGTTGTCGAAACTGAAGCATTTGATTAAACGCGTCCCTAAGTCGAGCTCTCGAAGGCTGCATCTATGTTGCAGCTATAGTCAGTATTGTGGGTTCAGGCGATAGCATACGCCATCATGTTGTAAGTAACATGACCTGGCTCATGGGGAATGCAAGACCCAAAAACGAATGAGGCCGGTAAACCGGCCTCACTAATATTTCGAGAGTCTGGATATCGAAACAATCAGTCATCCTGATTCTGTGCAGCCATGCGTTCTTCTGCGCGATGACCCGACAGGATGTTATACATGCCGTAGTTGCCTTCGTGGCAGGCGTATTCGTAGATTTTGTCGTCCGTGTAATCGAAGATCAGTTCACGCGTGTAAGGAGCGCTAAACTGGCCAGGATCATTCGACGTCAATTGGTATTGCAATGCGTTATCAGCGATTCGGGTCAATCGCTCTACATTCACCAACTTGTCTGTCTCAGGTGAAGTGCTGCTGGCATCAGAGTAGTTGGTGGTTTCAATGACCAGAGTTTCGCCTTCCCACCAGCCTCTTGAGTCGCCATGCCACAGTTTGATCTTCTCATGGGCATGGGGCTTCTCGACCAGCGGAATGATGCGGGCGTCGTGGGCCATCTCCTGGTAAATCACCACGGTGTCCCGTGCTTGTACGATTTGCCAGTAGCTGTTGTATCCGGACCCCAGTCGGGGTGCACCGAATGAAAGGCAGCGCTCACCCAGAGGACGATCGGTCCAGGAGTCGGCGGGATGAGCCTCTCTCCACTCTCTTAGCTCTCTGGCCGCCTGAATGGCGCGCTCGGTTCGTGGAGGGAATTTGCCATTGGGTGGGTCGACGATCTGGGAGGTACGGCGATGCACTGTCCGTTCTGCCATCCACTGGGAATCATAGTTGCCCGTGGAAGGGTCATAGGAATTAATTTCACCACTGAATACGGCTTCCAGAACGCCGCCACCGAACAGGGCGTCTTCCCCAGCCGCCATGATCTCGTCGATACGCTGGTTGATGAAGGCTATATCTTCGTCAGTGAGAAATTCCTTGTCGCCAAAAACATCGGGCCGCTCCACCGGTGTGATGGTGTTGTTTTCCCAGACCCCCTGCAAATCGGGGTGTCCATCTGGAGTGCGAGGGACTTCATAATCCGCGGAACCCTGCCCGTGCAAGACCGGCGAGGAGACCAGAAAAATCAGGGTAATCAGTGAGCTGCAAACTTTTATTGGTTTAGTCATCGTGCAGACCTCTTGAGTAGGCTCTTTAAAGAGTGCCACCTAGTGTCGACTAGTTACCGTTTTTTGGCAAGTTACACTGCCCCGGATTCAGGCTTCCTGGGGCTGGGGATTTAACCTGGAAAGCCCAAATAACAGGGCCCCGAGCAATATCCAGAAGAAGATGATCGCCCATTCATGGGGCCACACCAGCGCGGATGGGCTGCCCGGGAAATACAGCGCTCCGATGCCGATGGAGAGCAGGAGTGCCATATAGCCGGTGACAATTCCGCCGGGCGCGGTGTAGGGGCGGGGCAGTTCCGGTTCTTTCTTGCGCAGCGCAATAAAGGAGAGTGCAACAAAGGCGTAGGCCACAACGATACCCAGACCACCCGCGTTCACCAGCCACACCAGGGCAGGGCGGCCGAAGAAGGGGCTGATGACAGACAGCAGGCCGATCAGCAGGATTGCGTTTTTCGGCGTGTGGTAACGGGGATGAATTTCCGCAAGGAAGTGCGGCAGCATTCCGTCCTTGGCCATGGCGTATATAGCGCGACTGGCACCGACAATGAGTGCATTCCAACTGGTAATGATGCCAGCCAGCCCGGTGAGTAGCAGGATCGTGCCGCCCAGTTCACCATAGATGATGGCATTGGCTTCAGCCGTGACCAGGTCCGCGCCTGCCAGTTGCTCGCCATTCATCACCATGCCCACGCCCAGTATTATCAGGGCATACCAGGCGATAGCCATAATCACGGAAAGAATGAGTGCCGTACCGATGTCTCGAAACGGCAGGTCGATCTCTTCCGCTGCCTGGGGGATGATGTCAAAGCCCACAAACATGAAAGGTACCATGACTAACACTATGGCGATTCCGCCAAGTCCATCAATGAACAAGGGGTCAAGGTTGGAGGTCGTGCCGGATACTGTTGATCCGGTGACGAAAAAGAATCCCACCACGAGAATCAGCATCACCACGGTAGTCTGAACAATGGCAACGATCTTCACACCCAACACGTTGAGGGTCGTCATCAGGACCGCTCCCAGAATGCCAGTTGCTACCCAGCTTGCATGTACTTCCCAACCGGCGACAGTCCATAAATAGCCGACGTCGAGGCCGGGAACCAGGGAGCTCATGACGGTGGGTAAGGCTACCGCTTCGAAGGCGATGACCGACATGTAACCGAGTATGATTGCCCAGGTGCATATAAAGGAGGCGCGAAAACCCAGCGCACGCTCACTGTAGACATGCTCGCCTCCGGCAAAGGGTAGCGCGGAGGCGAGTTCAGCGTAGGTAAGTCCAACAATGGCAATGGCGCCACCACCGACAAGAAAGGCTGCAATGGCCCCGGCTACGCCCGCCGATGTGATCCAGGTTCCGGTAAGGACAACCCAGCTCCAGCCGATCATTGCACCAAAAGCGAGCGCAACGACATCACGTCGGCCGAGTACACGGAGAAAGCTGGAAGTGGAGTTATCTTGATTCATGGGCTATTTGTCGGTTCGCTGTTAATTATTCTGTATTTTTATTGCCAGCCCGCCTATTCTTAGCTGCCTTCCCGGGCACCTTGAGTTACTCCAGGTTTGCTGTTTTCCGGGAAGCAAGACTGCAAGGCACTGTCTATCTATTGCCTATTGCCAGCCGATTGTATATCGATCAACAGTTGGCACAGGGAAACTGTCGGTTTGCCAGCGGGATGATTGCATCTCGTTTGCTCAAATTCTGTTTCTGTCGAGGCTATAGAGACTATACACCAAGACCAATAACAAAAGGGCTCAAAAGCTATAAGAAGCAGGAGATCAGGTGTGACTAAAGTACTATCAATCGCCGCAATCAGTTTTTTTCTCGTTGCGTGCAACGTATCCGATGTCCCGAATTTTGAGAGGATGTCCGAAAGCGAGTTGGCAGCTTACAACAACGGCAAGGCAATCTCGCAGATGATTGTCTGCGGAGAAGAAGACCGGTCATTCAGCCGTGTGCGTCGCCGCCGCTGCATGACAGTCGAGGCCATGTACGGCTCTGCACAGCAAGCTTCTCAGCTAGGCGTGTTGAATAACATTCCCGGTTACGTGCAATCTGATGGTTTCTGATTTTCAGTTCAGCGCGTAAACATTCTATTTAAAATTTACTGCCGCATTGCCGCTCCGGGGAAGATCGACTTATTCCCGGAGCGCTCATCCAGTGCCCACGTTTAAGAATTGATTCAGCTTGCCAGGGAATTATTGCGTACGAATTTCTCGGTCTGTTCCAATCCTTTTGTGAACATCTCGATCATTTCATCTATCTGCCCCTCCGTAATAACAAGGGGAGGACAGAACGCAATGCAGTTTCCGCTAACCGCACGAATAAGCAATCCATTGTCCTGACAGAATTGCTTGGCGGCCGCGCCCACCTTGCCATCGGCAAAACTTTCACGTCGTTCCTTGTTGGCAACCAGTTCAATGGCGGCAATCAAACCTTTGCCTCGTACTTCTCCTACCAGCGGATGATCTTCGAACTCCCTGAGTCGGGCTTGCATATAAGCACCCACTTTGGCGGCATGATCAAACAGGTTTTCCCGTTGGTAGATTTCGATGGCTTTCAGAGCGGCAGCGGCGGCGACAGGATGCCCAGTATAGGTGTAGCCATGTCCGAAGACGCCAAGCTGGTTGCTGGGTTCCCGCATGGCCTCGACCATAAAACCCGGTACGATGGCTGCGCTTATGGGTATATAGGCTGAGGAAAGCTGCTTTGCCAGGCTCATCAATTGCGGTTTGATGTGCATGGTAGTGGAGCCAAAATCGTTGCCCGTGCGCCCAAATCCACAGATTACTTCGTCTGCCCAGAACAGGATGTCATGCCGTTCCAACACATTTTGCAGTGCGGGGAAATAACTGTCCGGCGCTACCACCACTCCGGCCGCTCCCCCGATTGGCTCGGCTATGAAAGCGGCAATGGTGTCCGCACCTTCTCGTTCGATGAGTGCCTCGACATCGGCAACCAGGCGAGACACGTAGTCGGCCTCTGACTCGTTGTCTTGCTGTCCGTGATAGTAGTGAGGACATTCCGCCCGTAATATGCCTAATGCGTCAACCGGCACATCGAAATGTGTGTGCATGACCGGTAAGCCGGTGAGGGCAGCCGCCGCCATGGTGACTCCATGGTATGAGCGGTCGAAAGCGATGATCTTTTTCTTCTCGGGCCTGCCGGTGACATTGAAATAGTAGCGAAGCATCTTGATGTGGGAGTCGTTGGCTTCGCTGCCGGAATTCGCGAAAAAAATCTTCGCCTCCGGAACCGGGACCATCTCGCTCAGGCGGTCGGCGAGATCCATCGCCACCTGGTGGGTTCTGCCGCCGAACATGTGGCTGTAGGGAAGGGTCCGGAGCTGCGTTGTGATGGCTTCAATCAACTCCTCGTTGCCGTAGCCCAGTGCCGAACACCACAGGGCTGCGAGACCTTCCAGGTAGCGGTTTCCTTTCTCGTCATAGACATAGATGCCATCGCCACGAACGATATTGAGTTGTTCGACCTGGGTCAGGTTAGTTGTAGGATAGAGTAAAGAAGTCATGCGATCGAGAATAATGCAGGCACTCAGCGAAAGCCAGAGCAGGGTGGTAATGGTGGGGTTCCGACTCGCGAACTCGATAGCGTTGGTAATAGAATGGGGGTCGAGACCCAAATTCTTTGGAAGCCTTGCTGCAGAACGAGAGTGGACGGTGATAGAGCCAGCCAATTACTTTCTGCGCCGGAAGAGAGCAACGGGAATGAATTTAATAACAATAATCACGAAACAAATCCTGCAATTTTCCTTGCCGATTGTGTCACTGCTGGTAATGCCAGTAGCGCAGTCTCAACCCAACCCCTACCAGGTGCAATATCACTGGGGAACCTTGCCGGGGGGTCGTCCCATGGGCATTGTCACGGGTGTGCAACCTGATCCGGATGGTGAGCATATCTGGATTGTCGAGCGGTGTAGCGCCAACCAGTGCGCCGGTTCCGACCTGGCCCCTATCCACAAGCTGGATAGCGAGGGGAATACGGTCAAGAGCATAGGCGCCGGGCTGTTCGCCTGGCCCCATGGCTTCGACATGGATGCAGACGGGAATCTCTGGATTACCGAAGGTGCGCCTCTGGGAGACGCGCGTGGCCGGCCGGGGATGGAGCGCGGTATGGGTCACCAGGTCATCAAGCTAAGTCAGGATGGTGAGGTGCTCATGCGACTCGGAGAAGCCGGCGTTGCCGGCGATGATGCGAACCACTTCAACGGCCCGGCAGCAGTGCTGGTGGCACCGAGTGGCGAAATCTGGATTGCCGATGGTCATCGGGGTGGTAATAACCGGGTCATGAAGTTTTCCCCCGATGGCGAATTGCTCTTGCAGCTGGGGGGTGGCGTTGATGCCACAAGCCGGGAAAGCGGCAGCTTCAATGACCCCCATGATCTCAAGATGGATTCCCAGGGACGCCTGTTTGTAGCCGACCGGGGCAACAACCGCATCCAGATTTTTTCACAGGATGGTGAATTGTTGGACATCTGGACACAATTTGGACGTCCCAGTGGTCTATGGATAGACGACAATGATGTGCTCTACGCCGCGGATGGTATGTCGGGAGAGCAATGGAATCGAGGCTGGGAAAGAGGTATTCGCATCGGCGATTCGCAGAGTGGCTACGTCACGGAATTCATTCCGGACTATGAAATCCAGAATGGCAGCGGCATTGAATTCCTGGCTGCCGACCGGGCCGGCAACATCTACGCAGGGCAGGTGGGTCGGCAACGTTTTGAAAAATACGTGAGGACAAGGCCGTGAGTTTTGCCGACAACACCATGGCAGGAAAAACTGCACTGGTCACAGGCGGAGCAACCGGCATTGGTGCGGCAATTGTTCGCCTGTTGGGGAAATTGGGCGCTCGAGTTGCTATTACCAGTCGTAAGGAAGAAAACCTGAAAGCGGCCGTGCAAGAGTTTGCGGAGAAAGACGGTATCGATGTCATTTACCGTGTGGGCGATGTCCGTGATGCGGACGGCATCAAGGCGGTAATCGCCGATATTGCAACAGAACTCGGAGGCCTGGATATTCTGGTGTGTAATGCGGCAGGTAATTTCATTTGCCCTACCGAAGAGCTGTCCAGCAATGGTTGGCGCACGGTGATCGATATTGATCTCAATGGCACTTTCAATTGTTGCCAGGCTGCACTGCCATTCCTGAAGAAGGCGACGAGTGGTGGACGCATAGTGGCGATTAGCACGACACATGCAGACTCCGGTTGGCCCACCGCTGCCCATGCCGGTGCAGCGAAGGCAGGTATTCAGAATCTGATGAAGAGCCTGTCAGCCGAATGGGGAAAGTATGGCATTCGTGCAAACTGGGTATCACCTGGCCCTATTGAAGGGACTGAAGGTGTAGACCGCTTGATCATCGCGCAGGGAAAGGCTGCCGAGGTTTTGGAAAGAATACCACTTGGCACTTTCGGTCAGGGCGAGGATATCGCCAATGCGGTTGTTTTTCTTTCCAGTAACATGGGCGCTTATGTTTCCGGAACGGAATTGGTAGTAGACGGAGCGGCTCGTTGGGGTGTGTAACCACATCGTAATAACTGCTACGTAGTATTTTTAAGACAGACGAACAAATAACCAGGAGGAAGCAATGCAAAAACAATTAAAGAATATTCTGTACGGTGTTTTGGGAAGCGGTCTGCTGTTGGGAAGTTTCGCCAACGCGCAGTCCTCGGCGGATCTGGTAGCAGCGGCGTTAAGTCACGGCGACCGACCGGCTGAAGAGTCGGCAGACGATGCGCGTCGTATGCCCATCGAGGTGCTGTCATTCGCTGGCATCACAGCGGGTATGGATGTGCTGGAGCTGGAAGCCGGTGGCGGCTGGTATACCGAGATACTCTCCCATACCGTCGGGCCAAGTGGCAGTGTCATCATGCAGAATCCAGCGGCATTCGAAAGCTTCACCGGTGACGCCGACAACGAGCGGGCGGCCAAGTTGGCCAATGTCACTTTATCCACTACCAATTTTGACGAGCTGGATGCAGCCGATGGTTCAATCGATCTGGTGACCTGGATTCTTGGGCCCCATGAGTTGTGGTTTATGCCCGGCGGTGAATCGCTGGGAGACCCGGCAGAATCATTCGCAGAAATTGCCCGTGTCCTCAAGCCAGGGGGTCGGTTTCTCGCGGTGGATCATCATGCGGCTGCCAGTGCTGGACCCGAAGTAGGTGGGACCTTGCACCGAATTGGCGAATCCATAATCACTGACTACGCGGAAGATGCCGGACTGAGCCTGATTCGCAGCTCGGCCATGCACCTCAATCCCGAGGACCCGCTGGATATTGGTGTGTTTGACCCTGCAATCCAGGGCAAGACCAGCAAGTTCGTGCTCGTCTACGAGAAGTAGTGGGTGACTGATCAGCTCGGAAAGTGTGCAGTCTTCGCTGATCTGCATAGAGAACGGGATGCCTGGTTGATTCCCAACCCCTGGGATATCGGCTCGGCACGTGTACTCCAGGGTCTGGGATACCAGGCCCTGGCCACTACCAGTTCCGGCTTTGCCTATACGCTCGGCAGGGCCGATGGTAGTGTGACCCTGGAAGAAAAATTGACCCATTGCCGCGAGCTTTCGGCCGCGGTATCTATCCCATTGAATGCCGATTTCGAAAACGGCTTCTCTGACGATGCGAAAACCCTGCAGGACAATATCAGGCGCCTGCTGGAAACGGGTGTTGCCGGGCTGTCTATCGAGGACTTCAGTCGCGATGAGAAACGGATTTACGATTTCTCTGAAGCGGTTGACCGTATCTCTGCTGCAGTAGATGCCATAAAGGAGTCAGGTATCCCGGTATTGCTAACAGCGAGGGCGGAGAACCTCATTCGTGGTAGTGATGACCTGGAGGATACGGTAAGGCGATTGCAGGCCTTTGCCAGTGCTGGGGCTGATGTCCTGTATGCCCCTGGATTAATGGAATTGCGACAGGTGCGGGAAGTGGCAGCCGAAGTAAACCTGCCCCTGAATGTGCTGGCCCCATTTGTACGCAACGCGTCGGTGTCAGCACTATCTGAAGCGGGAGCGACCCGAATCAGTACCGGTGGTGCGCTCACCTGGGCATCTCTCAACCCCTTGTTGACGGCTGGCAAGGAGATGCTGGGGCAGGGTTCGTTCAACTGGTTAGGGCAAATGGCCAGGGGAACTGAAATCCAGGGATTGCTCAAGACGCCAGAGTAAGTAACTCTTGCAACGTCTTCACTCTGTCGCAATGCTATTTGCCGTTACCCAAATTTCTGTGATGTGATTAATCACCCGCCTGACTTCGCTGGTAAGTTATCCTGCCCCCCACGATTGTGTAATCCACCTGTGCTTCGAGTATTTCCTGTTCGGGGATACTCAGCAGGTCGCGATCGAATATGGTGAAGTCCGCCAGCTTGCCCACTTCAATTGAACCCCGTTCCTGTTCCTGGAATGCGCCATGAGCTGGCCAGATCGTCAGCATGCGCAGCGCGTTTTCACGGGAGACTGCCAGCTCCGGATGCCAGCCCGCACCTGAACTGCCATCCAGTCGTTTCCTGGCCACCGCAGCATAGTATTCGATGCGGGGATCGCCAGCCTCAACTGGGGCATCGGACCCTGCAATGATCATCAACCCCCTGTCGACCAGTTGTTGCCAGGGATAGGCATAGCCAAGTCGGTCGGGGCCGAGCCGATCCGGTGCGAAATTCAGGTCTCCGATTCCATGGCTGGGTTGCATGGAGGGCAGCACGGCCAGATCTACGAAGCGTTGTTGGTCCGAGGGTGGAATTATCTGCGCGTGCTCCATGCGCCAGCGCAAATCTTCACTGGCCCACTCGCTGCGTGGCACGGCGTTATAGGATTCCTCGTACCAGTCCAGCAAGGAACGAACGGCGCGATCGCCAATAACATGGGTCCAGATCTGCACATCTTTGCGCAGGGACTCATAGAGTATGGGCATCAGTTCTTCTTTGGTGGTGCGGTTCATGAAGCCGTTGTGATCGGCATCAGAATAGTTATCGATCAGTGCGGCGCCACGGGAGCCCAGGGTACCATCGATGAATACCTTGATACCGCGTACATCGAACATGAGATCATCGGTAACCTCGCGCCCGCGTTCCAACATGGTCTGGGCCTCATCGACCGGAATCGCCGCATAGACGCGGTGTGCCATATTGTTTTCCGCGTGGATTTCTTTCATTAAATCCACGAGCTGATACGCCATGCCGGCATCGTGTGTCTGGGTCCAACCCATGGCGGCGTTGGCACGCAACCCGCGCAGCAGGTTGTCTTTGAGATACTCCGCCGAATCATCCGGTATTAGATCCCGGAACACATTCATGGCATTGGCCAGCACGTAGCCAGTTGGTTCGCCATCTATATCCCGCTCGAATCGACCGCCGACAGGATCCGGCGTGTCGCGGGTGATGCCTGCCATTTCCAACGCACGTGTGTTGACCAGGGCAGAGACGCCGTCGGCTCGGGGCAGGAACAAGGGTTTGTCTTGCGTGAAGGAATCGACGTCAAACCTGTTCAGGAAACGTTGTTCGTCGGTCCATTCTCTCTCGATCCAGCCGCGCCCCTGTACCCAGGTGCCCGCCGGTACCGAGGCGGCAAACTCTTCGATGGCTGCTACCGTTTCACGCAGTGTAGGAATCCCAAACAGGCTCAGGGTTTTAGTGCGTCTGCCAACACCTTCAAGGTGTTGGTGACTGTCGGTGAAACCGGCATAGACCACACTGCCTGACAGATCCATTAGCGTGGCGGAGCCGCACATATAGGCTTGTGCGCCCTCGTTGTCGCCAACATAGAGAATTCGATCTCCGGAAGTGACCACAGCTTCGGCTAGCCATTGGGTATCTTCAGAGGTATAGACGATGGTGTTATGCAGAACAAGATCAGCTTCTGGACAGTCAGCTGATGCGCTGGTGTCGGCACTGCTTGAAACAAGCTGACCTGCTGGCTGATCTGGCTCTGAGCAACCGACCAGTAATGAACATAGTAGAGTTGCTGTGAAACAGTTTTGCATTTTTCCTGAGTTTAAAAACATATTGCTATTAATTCCTGCCACGGACCGTAGCCGTTCTACCGGGTTTTTGGGGTTTCTTGCGGTTGTCTTGTGAAATAGACAAGACACAAAATACCGCAGAAGATGGGACGCTACAAACCTGTCACGGAGTAGGCTGGTACGGACTTGATAGTGGGCTAACCGCTGACAGCCAAGCTGTGCTATTAATAGCAATCACAAACATAACTGTTAATAAGAACAATCAAGAGTAGGAGAACAAGCAATGCGCAAACTTATTTTCTGTCTATTGGCCTTCGGGCTATACGGAGCCAATCTTGCAAACGCCCAGGGCAATATGGCTCCCTGTGGTCCTGCAGGGCAGTTAGATGACGAATTCTCAGCAAATGTGGCGGCCGATTCCCGCTGTTTTGAACTTCGCATGTATACCGCTGAACCCGAAGTCGACGGCGTCGGAGGCATTGATAACCTGCATCAACGGTTTCGTGAAGAAGAGGTCGCGATTTTTGAGAAGCACGGTGCCGACGTAATTGCTGTTTGGCAACGGCTTGATGACCCTAACACGCTGGTGTGGATGCTGGCCTATCGCGATCGTGCACACCGCCAGGAAGTGTGGGCAGCCTTTGCGGCGGATCCAGCCTGGGAAGCACTGAGAACCAAATACCCTGTGCCAATTTCTGCTGAAGTCTACATGATGAGTGCCACGAATTACTCCAAGTTGAAATAATTCGAACCGCCTCCTGCCAGGCTGCACTTTCGAGCAGCGTTTAAACAACAAGATGCGTGCAGCAATTATTGCTGCACGCATCGTTCAAAAACTAATCCAATCCCTATAGCCCTGCGTAAAGTAGGGTTAAATACCAACAAGTACTGCACCTAATCCCCTATCTTTGTTGTGGATTAAACGCCTGAATTCCCGCTGTTTTTGTAAGTAAGTGTTACAGTTTTTAAATAAACACCTGTAGCCGTGGGATTGCGGTAATAAATCTTACAAAATTAGTCGGGAATGTGATGCAGTTCCTCGGTGCGGGAAACGCCGATGATAGAGTAATCGGGTCTGCGCTGACCCGGACCATCAGGATCAGCTTAATTGTCCAGTTTAAAAGGCAAAAGAAAAAAGAAGCAAAATATGAGCACCGGTGCCCAGTTCTCCAGTGTCAGTTTTTCTGACCGCGAAGCACAGGCCGAGAAGATTACCTGTCTCGTCTGGCTCGTTGTCATTGCCTTCACCTATACATTTTTCAATCTGAGCTTTCGCGACACAGTCGATGAGTCTCTGGCGTCCAACATAACCTTGCTGGTGCTCGTTATGATGCCGGCATTCGCCATCATCGCGATACTCATCAATGCCGGTTATTACTCCAGCACGATCAAGTACATCAACACGTTTCTTCAGGTATCCCTGGTTTCTGCCGCAATTCTTTTCGATGGCATGGCGCAGGGAACTGCCTATGCATTAAGTTCCATGCCGCCAATGGCGTATGCGCTGGTGCCGATGATCACCGCGTTTCGCTTGCAGCCCATGCTTGGATTGTTTGCAGGAGCCGTCTCCAGTATCCAGTTTCTGCTGATCTATCTTCTGGTGTTGAAACCTTCACCGGAGCTGATCATTGAGATACCGAGTTTGAGTTTCGAAGTCACCATGATGAAAGTAGTGGTGTTGTTCTCACTCGGCGTGGCCAGTTCACTGGCCGCACGATCCCTGAAGAATTACTTCGAAAACTTCACCGAATCTACCGAGATGCGCAATCGATTAGAACGAAACTTCGGTCGCTTTGTGTCTCCTGAAATCGTAACCCAGATTGAAAACAGCGAAGATGGCATGTTGACTTCCACCGAACAGGAAGCGGCAATCGTGTTCGGCGACATTAGAGGCTTTACGAACTATTCATCCAAAGTGTCTTCACGGGAAGTTACTGATCTCCTGAATGCCTATTTCGAGATCGTCTGCAATATCGTGGAAGAAGAGAAAGGCATGGTGAACAAGTTTCTCGGCGATGGCTATCTGGCATTCTTCGGTCTGTACAGCAATGACGATACGCCTTGCGAGTCTGCAGCCAGGGCCGTGCTAAGAATCAGGAAAGCAACCAAAGGGCTGCTGGAGCCTCACGGCTTGAGCACAGGTGCGGCCGCCAATTATGGCAAGATCATTACCGGAGAAATGGGATCTCGAGGCCGCTGTGAGTTCACCGGTATTGGCGCCGAGGTCAATCTCACATCGCGTCTGGAAGGGCTCAATAAACGTCTGAAATCGGATTTCCTGGTGACCCAGGATTTTGTCGGCAAGTTGCCCGCCAACCACTTCAACGTGAAATATCGCGGTGAGCAAGCGGTGCGGGGTCTGGACAAAGACGTTCCCCTTTTTGAAGTTCTGCCCTAGTGCACTTATTTCTTCGGTTGTTAATCCTCGATAGATTGCCACCGGCAGCCAGTCAAAAGCCTGGATTCTCTCGCGCTCCCAGAGACGTTCATTAACCGGAAACCACGCGCCAAACTTAGAACATACAACTACACGATTCCCAATCCCTGCAAACGGAAACCTGTAATGCGTAATAACTTACTACTTCTATTGTCGCTTGCCGCGTCGCCTGCAATTTATGCCACAGACCTGGTGCGTTCCGGCGGTGGTGCCGGCAATGAGGGGGCGGCGGGTGTACTTGGGCTGTCCAGTGACGCCCTGTCGGCAATGAATGGGAATCCGGCCATGCTGAGTGAAATCGAAAACGGCCAGGTTTTCAGCCTGTCGATGCTGATGGTAGATTCTGTCTTTACCAGCAGTACGGGTGAAACTGCCACGGCTGATGAAGGACCTGGGGTTCTGCCCCAGTTTGCGCTGAAGCGGCAGCTTGGCAACAGCAACTGGTCCTGGGGCACCGGTTTTTCGGTTAAGTCGGCCATGCAGGCGGACTTCAGCTTCGTCGACCCGCCTGGCACCCTCGGCGTAAGCTATGGGCGCCAGACGCACCGTTCAGAATTTCTGGTTGCCAGCGCCAGCGGAGCAATTTCCTATCAGCTCAGCCCCGCGCTGTCCGTGGGTATCAGTCTCGATGCCCACTACAACCGCAACCAACTGCAAGCACCTTACATCTTCCAGTCCCATCCCGTGTTATCTGGCCTCAAGGTGTTGGTAGACCTGGACGCGGATGACCTGCAATTTGGTACAACCCTGGGCCTGGTTTTCTCCCCTGAGGGGGATTGGTCATTCAACCTCGCCTGGTCACCAGAGGTGGATTTTTCGGCCGAAGGTGATATTAGTGGCAATCTGGGCCAACTGGGCCTCGGGATTCAGGAAACGTTTACCTACAACGCACAGGTAGAGACTGCCAAGCCGGAGAAAATGATTCTGGGTGCTCGCTGGCAGGTGGCAGAAAGAGTTACCCTGGGACTGCAGTACGATCGCATCAACTGGCGCAGCGCATTCCGGGAATTGCCCATTATGCTTACCGAGGGCAGCAATGCTGACCTCAATGCTTTCCTTGGTGAAAATTTCATCACCGACGTGGCGCCGCTAAGCTGGCGCGATCAGGACACCTGGCATGTGGGGCTGGAGTATCTGTTGCAGTCCGGCACGAAACTCCGCTTCGGCTATGAGGACAGCGAAGTGCCGGTCCCTTCGGTAACCATCACTCCTATGACGGCAGCAACGCTCGATCGCGCAGTCTCGGCGGGTATCTCTTTCCAGTTCGGGGGCAGGAACATTGATCTTGCCTATCGTTACAGTGATTCCGACCGGTTTTATGTAGGTAACAGCGGTTTACTGGGAGGAGAGTATGACAACACCGCACAGACGCTCAATCTGCACACCGTAAACCTGTCCATCGGGTTCTGAACTCGCGGAATTCTCCAGTAGCGACCCTGCAAAACTCATCAGTTGATGTGGTCCCCTTGCGCAGGCGCGTGCAAGAGGGCTATTGTATTTCTGTGATCCCTGTCGCCCCGGCTCATTCAATCTGTGAAAATTCAGGCAGAATGATTTGTCGCTGTGGCATATGATTAGGCTCATAAAGAGTGCGTTATGCGTAAAGTCGAGCATATAATATGACGATGCCGAGCACGGACTTGAGTGGAGAAACAAGTCTGTTTGGTTACATTAGTTTTTGTAGTCTGGAAAACGGTAAGTTGGCACTTGAATTCTGA
Source organism: uncultured Pseudohongiella sp. (assembly GCA_965227635.1). Classification (GTDB taxonomy): domain Bacteria; phylum Pseudomonadota; class Gammaproteobacteria; order Pseudomonadales; family Pseudohongiellaceae; genus UBA9145. The sequence continues at coordinate 1,761,833 of OZ245763.1, forward strand.
AAGCACGGTCAACGTGTCGTGAAAGTGCCCGGATAGTCGGATAAATACAAAGTAAAGAAACTGAACCTTGCCCTGTTATAACCACCCAAATGCCAAAACCACTGCTGTCTGCAATCGCTGCGAGATCCAGCTCTGTGGCATGTGTACTACCTATCTGGACGACGGTGAGTATTGCGAGAACTGCGCAGAAAAGGTTCAGAGTGAAAAGTTTGTAGCGGCTCGCAGCGAATCACTGAACAAACCCGCCCCTGAAAAACTGATTCAGCAGGCGGCGGACGCTGAGCCAACTCCCCAGGAGAAGAAAGAAGACAAGGACAAGGTCTTTATCTGGCTTGGCATTGGCGGGTCTTCTTTTATGATGTTCGCCGCTATGGCCATCTACGCCTTCCCCAATCTCTTCGTTGACGAGACAGTTCTTGCCGCGCAGGCGCAAGAGCAGCGCCTGGAAGACTGCCGATTGATTTTCGAGGAAATCACTTACGTGTTGCGCGCGGGTGGCACACCGGATTCGTCCATGACCTGCCCGGATACCAGTGTGCCTAACGTGGTTCGGCGCAGCGGTGATATCGTGCGGGTAGAGCATCCTAATCCGGGCGCCTACGGCATGGATGAAATCTATGTCACCAATGAGTCGCACCAGGTGTTCATGGTGGGCCAGAGTTCGAGTGGTAGCATGTGATGACGAATCGACTGCAACAAAGGGGTTTTACCCTAATCGAACTTCTGGTGAGTGTTGCCATCATCGGCATTCTGGCCAGCGTTGCCTTGCCTGCCTACCAGATGTACAGCAACCGGGCCCGCTTTTCCGAGGCTGTGCTGGCCGTCAGTCCTTATCGCAATTTCATTGTGGTGGGAGCTGAATCCAATCGTTTCGCCACCGTCGATGACATGGATGAAGAAACAAATGGCATCCCTGCAGGCATCCAACGAACCGCTACCTCCCATGGTGTGCATGTTTTTGATGGGGTTATCCGGGTAACCTGGCGCAATGATGGGACTGCACTAGCCGGTATCAGTTACACGCTTACCGCACAGAATGTCACGCCACCTATTCAATGGGTGGAGGGCGGCACCTGCCTCAATAACGGGCTCTGCTAGTCTGGCAGGGCATAGGCAATGATATAACCGCCTGGCACTGCTTCTTCTTCTACTCCTTCATTTACCTGGGTCTCCAGTTGCAGCAAGCCACCGCCATCGGGCACGGTCACCAGTATGTACTGTTTGCCAGTGCCAGGGCTGATATAGCTCATGGGTGTGGCTGTGGACGATGCAGGTAGTGGTGCTTTCCACAATTCTTCGCCGTTCATTACATCGATTGCGCGTACCGAACTGTCCGTGACTCCGGCATTGAAGATCAACCCGCCCCCGGTTACAAATGATCCCGCCGAGTAGAACATGCCCATGGGCAGGGGTAGTCGGGTTGGAATTCCCAGTGGCCCCATATCCGTGGCCGTTCCCAGCGGACGCCGCCAGAGTGTTTGTTGGTTTGCCAGATCCACCACGGCGATTTCACCATAGGGAGGTCGCAGGCAAGGCGCAAAAATGGGCGACAGGAAGAAGAAGGAATACACGCCATAGGGTGTTCCGGTCTGGGTGCCGCCTATACCGTAGTTATAGCCCTGGGTAGTTTCCGCACGAGGAATCAGGCGTACCACCGAGGGGTTATGAAGAGAGTTCACAACCATCAACTGATTGACTTCATCAATGGCCACACTGCCCCAGTTCATGCCCCCGGCAACGCCTGGATAGTAAAGCGTACCATCGCCAGTTGTCGGAGGGGTCAGGGGTCCCTCATAGCGCATGCGTTTGAACTGAATGCGACATGAGGCATGATCGAAGGGAGTAATTCCCCACATATCTGCTTCCGTCAGCATCTCGTGATCGAATCGAGGCATGCCGATAGAGAATGGTTGCGTGGGGGAGGTGTTTTCCTCAGGAATATCAGTCTGGGGTGTGGGAAGTTCGGCGACTTCCGCCAATGGTTCGCCAGTCTCTCTATCCAGCAGGAAAATTTGTGCGCGCTTGGTGGGGACGACTACCGCTTTTCGTATAACCCCATTGATAGGAACATCCACCAGGCTCGGCTGGGAAGGCACATCGTAGTCCCAGATGTCATGATGTGTCGTCTGAAAATGCCAGCGCACCCGGCCTGTACTGGCTTCCAACGCGACCACGGAACTGGCATACCGCTCCATCGCTTCGCTGCGATGGCCACCGAAGTAATCCGGTGTTGCGTTGCCTGTGGGCACATAGATCAGACCAAGCTCTTCATCGGCGCTGGTCAGGCTCCAGACGTTGGGAGTTCCCCGGGTATAGGTCTCGCCTGCTGGGGGCATGCCACTGCGATCTTCACGGCCCATATCCCAGGCCCAGACCAGGTCTCCCGTTACCGGATCGAAGCCGCGGACCACGCCGGATGGTTCTTCAGTTTCCTGATTGTCCATGACCCAACCGCCAAGTACGAGTACATCATTGGCTATAGTCGGTGGAGAGGTCACGAAATAGTAACCCGGCTTAACCTCTCCCATGCCTGCCAGCAGGTTGACCTCGCCAGCGTTGCCGAAACCCGAACAGGGTAGGCCAGATTCCAGATCGACCGCTATCAGGCGCGCATCGGTTGTGGCGGTAAAGATTCGTTGTTCGCACTCGGCGGCATCAGCAAGGTTTTCCTGCTTGTAATAGCTCACGCCACGACAGGTATCCCAAAAGCCGATGCGGGCGGTCTGGATTTCCGGGTCGAAGCGCCAGTATTCCTCACCGCTGTCCGGATTCAGAGAAAGCACCACATTCCGGCCCGTGCACAGGAATAGCCGGTCATCTACCTGGATCGGGGTGCCCTTGAACTCGCCAGGAACCCGGGTGCGTAACTGCCAGGCGACCTCTAACTCATGCACGTTGGAGGTGTTGATCTGGTCGGCCGGGGCGTAGCGTGTGCCACGCTTGCTTGCGCCATAGTGCATCCATTCCCCGGTTTCACTGAAGGCCTCGCCTGTGCCCGCGGCGCTCGGAGTACCGACCTCGTAGTTGCCGTTGGCAAAGAACAGACTCACGATAAACAGGCCAAAGACGCCCAGCACAACCTGGGCGGGCCGTTGCTGGAGGAGCGGCTCCGGTTCGGATTGCCAGAGGCCCCGGCGAACCCTGGGCAATAGAAACCAGAGACCGAGCACGGTGAACATGGCCACCCGCGGCATTAGCTGCCAGGCGTCGAGCCCCACCTCATAGAATGCCCACAAATAGGTGAACAGGAGAAAGCCACCGTAGAGTTGGGCGCCCCGCTTGTCGCCGCGGAACAGCAGCACCGCGACCACGAGCAGCACTATTCCCGCCAGCAGATAGTAGAACGAACCACCGACCCCGATTAATTCGAAGCCCTGCCTGCTTAGAAGTAGCCCGCACAGGCCAAGAATAATGGCCAGGGCACGCGGCCTGGAAAATTTTCTGCTTGCTTCGGACACGGCGAGTCTCCCCCTGATTCAACGCTGTCACCGGGCTGACATCATCGCATATTCGCCGGGGCAGGCAAAAAACCGGCAGCTTGCGGGAAACGCGGGTGCGAATACTGAGGAGGAGTAGCCAGAATTTCCGCCAGGAATCTTGAAATATTCTGGCCTGTCACTATTTAAAAATACCGAAACGTATCGAGGTGGCCTGAACGCGCGGCTCTCATGCTTTCCGCACCGCCAGGCCGTTCTTGAAAAGTACATTTAGTGAAGTCGAACCATTGATTTCGAGAGATGGACAGAAAGGTAGGAGGAAAGACGATGAGTACTGATATCAAGATCAAGGTGCTCGCCGGTTTTCTCATACTGTGCGTTTTCGGCCTTGGCTTTCAGGGCTATATGCTGTGGCGCATGGATGAGCAATTGGCGGCAGTGGAAGAGGACGCAATCCCGAAGAGCATCCAGCGTCGCCTGGAAGCGCAACTTGACAAGAAGGCGTCACAGTCTGGCCAGTCCATGGCTGCCAGCTGGCCAGCAAACTCCTTCGCTGTAGACCCGTTTGCCCGCATGGAGCAAATGCGACAGCAAATGGATTCCCTGTTCGGGTCATTCACAGGATTCCCGGGTACGGCTAGCCCCTTCGGTGCGCGTTTCGGCTCCCCGTTAGCTTCGAGCCACAGCTTCAGTGCGAACCAATCGGTGCCAAATCTGGAACTGACGGAAACTGAAGACGAGTATCAGCTAAGAGTGCAGACTCCACCGGATCACGAGTTGACCCTTAACTCTGAACTGGAAGCGAATCTGTTGACTGTGACTGGAGCAGTGACCCAGAACCAGAGCAGCAGTGGGCAAGGCATGGCATCCAGCTTCGTGTCCCGCAGCCAGTTCTCACGCAGTTTCGATCTGCCTAAACCGGTGGATGAATTGGGTGTATTTACGGAAACAACCGAGGGTGGCGTGCTGATTCGGGTGCCCAAGAAGGCGTGAGCCCGCTAACGCTTAAGCGATGACCAGGTCTGTGAGTACGAAGCCAAGCGTCATGGTGAGAACCAGGAGGGCGCCCATCAGTTTCGGTGGCGCTGGCAGAGGCAGTTCGTAGTAGCGGCAGCCAGCGCCAATGCCGAAGGCGAGGCCCAGACCCAATAGCGCATCAAGAATCATCGGCTGATTCTCCTGATGGCGCTGTCATGAGCTGATCGCAGAGCAGATAACCAGCTGTCAGCGACAGTACGATGAATGCCCCCAACATCGCGGTAGGCGCCGGCAGGGGGATCGCCAGCAGGCGACATCCACTTCCGATCAGGAACGCCAGAATAAAACCCGCAAACAGTTTCAGATTCGGGTGATTACCTTTCGTGCTGTCTGGCATCTGAGTGCATTCCACATTGAAACCCCGGATCCGGGAGGATGGACTGCATCCCTTCAAATCCGTATGCTTGAGAGCATAACAAGAAGGAGTCCCGGATGCGCCTCTCGATCCCCAAACCAGCTCTAACAGCCAGCCCTTTGCTCTGTATTGCCAGCCTGCTGCTATTTTCCGCCAGCGCCTCTGGCCAGTCACTCTTCGACAATTACAGCGACGTCACCCTGGACGATCTTGCCGATCCCGATCCCAATGAATGGTTGATGTGGCGGCGCACGGCCAATCACTGGGGGTACAGCCCCCTGAACCAGATCAACAAGGAAAACGTTGGCAGTCTCCGGCTGGCCTGGTCATGGACCATGGAGCCCGGTCTGCAGGAGACCACACCACTGGTACACGATGGCGTCATGTTTTTACCCCAGGCCTGCGACTATGTCGAAGCCGTCGATGCACGGGATGGCTCACCCTTGTGGGAGTACCGCCGGCCACAGGTTGATCACTCTGCAGCCCTGGCCTGTGCCAATCGCAATGCGACGCTATACAAGGATCAGATCATTCTGGCCACCGGTGATGCCTTTCTGATTTCCCTGAACGCGAAGACCGGTGAACTCAACTGGGAACGGGAAATTGGAGACTGGACTATCGGCCAGCACTATTCAGGTGGCCCGCAAATTCTCGATGGCAAAATTATTGTTGGTATGTCCGGCTGCTACTACATCAATACCGGCTGTTGGATAACTGCGCACGACCCGGATACAGGTGAGGAAATCTGGCGTCGCAACACCGTGCCCAAGATAGGCGAGCCCGGTGGTGAAACCTGGGGTGATGTTCCCAATGAACAGCGTCGTGGCGGATCTGCCTGGATGCCTGCGAGCTACGACCCGGAACTGGACCTGATCTACATGGGTATTGCAGTTCCCATTCCCTGGGGTGAGATCCAGCGCGACACTCGCGGCGGTGATGTGCTGTACACCAATTCGACACTGGCATTGCATGCCGATACCGGCGAGATTGCCTGGCATTTTCAGTATGTACCCGGTGGTAACTGGGATCAGGACCATCCCTATGAACGCATTGTCGTCGAAACGGAAGTGACACCTGACCCCAGTGAAGTGTCATGGATCAATCCCAATATTAGTTCCAGTGAGCGCCGCAAGGTCATCACCGGCGTACCCGGAAAGCCCGGCATCGTATGGACCCTGGATGCGGCTACCGGCGAGTTTCTCTGGGCCACAGAAACCAATTTTCAGAATGTGATCGTTGGTGTGGATATTCCTAACCGTAAAGGCATCACCAATCCTGAACTTGAGATTACTGAGATCCGCCAGCGTAAATTCGTATGCCCTTCTACCACAGGCGGCATCAACTGGAATTCTGTGGGTTATAGCCCGGATACCAATGCGCTCTATGCGCCTACCAACAACGTGTGCATGGATTTCTACCTGAATCCGGTAAACCCCACATTGGGCGGATATCACAGCTCGGCGACCCAGCGCAAACTGCCCCCGGAAGAATTCGATGGTGACGTTGGACTGTTCACCGCTATCGATGCGGCTACCGGCGCGAAGAAGTGGCAATACAAACAGCGTGCGGGAGTCGCCGGCTCGGTGCTGACAACTGGTGGCGGATTGGTGTTTGTATCCGACGATGCCCGTCGCTTCCGAGCCTTCGATGCCGATACCGGCGATATACTCTGGGAGCAGATATTAAATTCTTCTGCTGGTGGTTTTCCCATGACCTACAGTCTGGATGGCGTGCAATACCTGGCTATCGCGGCAGGTGGCGGTGTGAACTACCGGGTACTGACTCCTGAGATCAAACAGAAGCGTGATGGCAATATGCTTTATGTGTTCAGGTTGCCATGATGGCTGCAGTCTGACAGTCCAGTAAGCGTGAGGTGCGTCGTTTGTTAACCGCGCCTCTTGCCCTGGTTTGTTATGGCGTCACTTGTCCCGCTATCGCGAAATTGCCCAGAGAGCTACGAGTGACCTTGTGCCCTCGGAGCTACTACCTTTGGCATCACTCTCCATGACAGCGCAAACTAACAACACTTTCCTGTTAGCCGATATAGGCGGTACCCACGTGCGACTGGCTCAGGGCGCCAGCTCCGGCCCAGACCTGACCCATGTGCAGAAATATCTCCGCAGTGAATTCTCCGGGCTGGAGGAACTCGTCCGAGACTATTTGCAACGACATCCCATGACAGGCGCAGTATCAGCCTGTTTTGCCGTGGCTGCGCCGGTCTCAGCGGAAGACGCTGCCGACCAGATCGTGATGACAAACTGCGAGTGGCAGTTTTCGGTAGCGCAATTGAAGCGAGAGTTTGGCTGGCAGGATCTCGTCATACTCAATGACTTCGAAGCTGTGGCTCTGGCCGTGCCTCATCTGCCCGATTCGCAACTCGTTCAGCTTGGCGGCAAGTGCGTGAATCTGCAGGGCAGCATCGCGGTGTTGGGTCCAGGCACAGGCCTGGGAGTCAAACACCTGATTCCAACAGCAGACGGGTACAGGGTGCTGTCCGGTGAGGGAGGCCATGTGGATTTTGCGCCAGTAGACGAACAGGACGAGATCATCTGGCGCTATATTCGGGAGCGTAAGAGCCGGGTATCGCTGGAAGAGGTTCTCTCCGGACGGGGACTTGTGCACATCTACCAGGCGCTCGCGGAGGCGCGAGGTGTGCAGGCTAATCTAACTGACCCGGCAGGAATCGTATTTGCCGCTCAACACGACAACTGTGACTTAGGTAAAGAGAGCCTGCAGCAGTTCTGTCGCATACTTGGTTCTTGCGCGGGGAATCTGGCATTGACCCTGAATACCACCGGAGGTGTGTATCTTTGTGGCGGGGTGCTGACTGAGTTAGGCGCTGTGCTGGCAGATTCGGAGTTCAGAACTAGATTCGAAAGCAAAGGACGTTTCAAGGGTTACGTGAAAGACATACCGGCATTCCTGATTACTGCCTCTGAGCCGGGTTTGCGTGGTGCGTTAACTTATCTTCAAAACAGGCGATGACTAGCCGTTAGTCCCGGCGTCTTCGGCCATCCACACTGAAATTTCCCTGCTGGGTATACAACGTGCCGAACAGACGGTTGCCGTCCACCGTGCCATTGAAGTTGATGCGTGATTCCGGTGAAGGAGTTTGAGTCGTCGCGCCGTAGTTGGCAGACCATGAGAGACGGCTGCCCGCGAATTCCACTTCTTCTGCCTGCAGGGACATCGCGCCACTTATGACTACCGCAGGCGGTTCCGAGATCGTCCAGACGGAAGATTCAATTCCGCTAGCTGTCTCTGTATCGATATCCCACACACCAACGGCAACGGGTACGATGTCACATGAACTCAGCGTGAGGGCGAGCGGGAGCGCCCATGTCCACTTTAGATACAAACCAGTGCTCCCGCGATACTGATGACTTTTGACTCTGCCTAGTTAACCAATTCGAACAACGTGTCCTATTCGTCGTCGTCCGTTCCCAATTCAGGGGATGAGCCATCGCCATTGAGGCCTTCAACTTCATAGCGACGCCAGCCTGCAAGTATACCCTGTAAACCATGGTTGCCCTCATGGCAGGCATATTCATAGATGGGATCCTCAATGCGGCGCAAGGGAAAACGTGCGGACCAGCTTTCATCCCAGGAGCGCGGGTCGGCAACGGTGAAGTCATAGTCCAGGGTATCGGCATCAATACGCGTGACGCGCTCCTCGATGGTGGCCTCTGTGGACAGTCCCCGCGGATTATCGTCATAGAAAAAATTTCGGGTACTGATGACCAGGGTATCGCCTTCCCAGCGAGCGATTGAGTCACCGTCCCAGCGCCGGATGTTCCGTTGCTGATGCTGGTCGGCGAAGGGAATGATTCGGGCCCGGTGCACCATCTCATTGAGGATCATGACGTGGTCATCGGTTTGTACGATCTGGATATTGTTGTTGTATGAGCCGGGTACCAGGGGCGGCCCCGCGCCATTACTACGCAGGCAACGATCCTGAAGCGTGCGAGCCTCTGGCCCAATGCTCAAGCGTCGATTCTCGGAGCGAATAACTGCCCGTTCGCGGCCTGTGGCGTTGAGTGCGGGAACCCGACCATTGGGGGGATCGTACACCAGCGAGGTACGACGATCGGCGATGGTTTCTACGCCTCGCTCATACCAGAATTCATTGTAGGAAATCACACCGGGTGGATAGCCGGCACCACCCACCGAGTCGACGATCAAGTCCCGGTTCTGGCGCCGGTTTTCAAAAGCCTGCCACTCTTCGGCTTCTTCGGCGCTCAAGGTTTCCTTGTTGGCGAGTTCCGCGGGCCGATTGAGTGGCGTTATTGTTCGGTAGGTATAGATGCCCTGCAAGTCAGGGACACCTTGCGCGGTGCGGGGAATATCGCTTTGCTGCGCAGCCAGGTTCTGGCTGAAAAGGACTATTACGGCGCACAGTACCGCTGTGAGAGGGGTTCTGGGCATTGCATTTCTCCTGTTGTTACTTCTTTTTTGGTATGGCAACTACGAGGAAATACTCCCCATAACCATACTAGAGAAAGCCTGCGTCTACTAGCTCTCGCGGCATAGCAGCGTTGGTGAAACAGGCAAAGGCGCTACATTCATCGTCGCGTTGCAGCGATTTATCCTGTTACACCCGATGATTCTGCGAAGTCTATTGCCAAGCTCTAGGGTGGCACTTACCATGAAATCTCGCAGCACATTGAGTTGCTGCCTAATCTCTGCAGGAGAAGTCATGATGATACCGCTCAAGAACCAACTGGCCGTTGGGTTGGGCGCTCTGCTTCTGGGACTGGGTTCGGCGTCTATTCAGGCGCAGGAGGCCACGGTTCTGTATAAAGAGCGCATCGTCCAGATTGACCAGACTTTACCGGATGCCACCGAGCTCTGGGTAAAGCCGGAAGATCTGACACGGATTAACGATTTCGAACTCAAGCCCCAGGGTGCCTGCCTGGCGGAACTCTGTATTCCGGTCCTTCAGGACAGGGACAGTGATATGTATGTCACGCGCGCGGGACAGGGGTGGTTCAACTTCACTGGCCTGGCGGATAAATTGCAGCAGGCCTACGTCGCCGATTACGAAGATAACGTCTGGAGCTTCGGCGTCATGCCCCTGGAGCGCCAATCCTTCTTTCGCGGTGGTATGGCGCCGGATTTCGAACTGAATGATCGCGATGGCAATCCGGTACGTCTGTCAGATTTTCGAGGCAAGAAAGTTCTGCTGTTAACCTGGGCTTCCTGGTGAGGCTGTAGATTCGACGTGCCCGTGTGGCAAGTGATCTACGAAGAACTGAAAGCCGAATACCCCGACTTTGAAATCATTTCCGCTGCCCAGGATACGGGCGGTGAAGCTGATGCGGGCCCCATATTTGATGCAGCCGATGTGAGCTATGTGTCAATCGTCGATGTGAACCATCACATCAGTGCGCTGTACAACCTCGTCAATGTGCCCTCAGGCGTATGGATTGACGAAGAAGGTCGCATCGTAAGAATCAACGAAGGCACCTACGCCCAGGAACATTTTGATGGCGCTTTCGGTACCAACGAATATGCACCTATCGTTCGCGACTGGGTTGCGAAGGGTGCCGACAGTCAATATATATGGGATCAGGATAGGGTCGAAAAGAATATTTTCGAACGAACTCCTGAAGCGGAACGTGCACAGCCAGCGTTCCGATTGGGCGGTTACTACTTCAATAGTGGCGACGATGCGAAAGCCGAAAGGTATTGGACGCTTGCCCAGGAGTTGGATCCGAATAGCTGGAACTACCTCAGGCAGGATCTCCAATACGAAGAGGGTGGCTCGTCTGGCCCGGAATGGCGACAGCGCCGTGAGGAAGTAGAAGCTGCAGGGGGTAGCTACTACGCGCCGTTGGGAATTGAGTCCAATCCGGATTAGATCAACTTAAGCAACAAAAAGGCCAGCAATTGCTGGCCTTTTTGTTGCTTGAGAGGCTGTTGTTTACAGACTGGCCAATACAGCAGAAATGCTGGCTTTGGTCTTCTGGCAACGTGCCTGCCGCTGTTCTCCTGCAAATTACCCTCGTGGGTACCGACTACTGTGCAAACAGGTTGGCCTGGTTAATGACGAATGCGCGAATTGCTTCGGCATCGCCGTCCTCCAGGATCGAACTGAATGAAACCATACCCGAATCCTGCAATTCGCCGTCGAGCACCACAGCAGTCCAGGTGTCATCGGTTGCCAGTCTCCTGCTGAAGCGCAGGTCTGGATAAGTATCAGGTCGCAGTGAGACCGCCATGGGGCCGTGGCAAACAGAACAGTTCTGGTTATAGGCCGTTTCGCCCTGTGAGATGAGTTCATTGGTGGCATTGATCTGCGGCAACACAAAATCGTCATCATTCACTGTGACAGCAGGCGCGGTTGGTAGCTGCGCTTCACCACCTATTCTGAACATGAGCAGGCGTGAGTTGTTAGTGGATGCCACCGTTGTTGCCTCAACGCCATTAGGCAGGGCAGGTGCACCTACCAGCACGGCGACATGTTGTTGGCCATCCAGCATAAAGGTGGAAGGCGCAGCCATAACGCCAGCTTGAGTCGGTGCTGACCAGATCACTTCGCCGGTTGCATCGTTATAGGCGACGAATTTGCCGTCACGGGTACCCTGAAAAACCAGCCCACCTGCAGTAGCGAGGACACCTGCGTTGCCTGTGCCTACCTCATGTCGCACACTCCACGCTTCTTCCTGTCGCACCGGGTCCCATGCCTTCAACAGAGCGGCATTCACTGGTGCTTCTGGCTGGCTCATTACCAGCTGGAAGCCGCGCCCGAAATCGACACCGGTATTCCAGCCTTCAGGATCGGGAACGAATTCATTGTCGGCAACATAGCCCATGAAGTTTTCAGTAACCGGTATATAGACATACCCGGTGTTCTGGCTGTAGGCCATTGGATACCAGTTGTGACCACCGAGTGGTCCTGGCAATACCAGTGCGCCAACGCCAGTCTTGTCGAAACGGGCTTCAGGCATTTCTACGGGGCGACCCGTTTCAAGGTCCACATGGCTGGCCCAGTTTACGGGAGTATAGGGTTCCGCGGAGATCAGGTCGCCGGTGGCGGCGTCCAGCACATAGAAGAAACCGTTCTTGGGTGCCTGCATAACGACACGACGAATCTCGCCATCAATTTCGAGGTCTGCCAGCATGATATGTTGGGTGGCAGTGTAGTCCCAGGTTTCGCCGGGTACTGTCTGGTAATGCCATTTGTAACTGCCGTCATCGGGATCAAGCGCTACGATGGAAGAGAGGAACAGGTTGTCTCCGCCACCGGGGCTACGCAGGGCCTGATTCCAGGGTGAACCATTACCCACCCCGATATAGAACAGGTCCAGATCCGGGTCGTAGGCCATGGCATCCCATACGGTGCCGCCGCCGCCCAGGTTCCACCAGCTACCTGTCCAGGTATTGGCGATATTGGACATGATGTCATTTTCGAAGCCATCTGCCGGGTTGCCCGGCACAGTGTAGAAACGCCATGCCTGTTCGCCGGTATTGGCTTCATAGGCAGTGACGTAGCCACGCACGCCGTATTCGGCGCCGCCATTGCCGATGATCACTTTCCCTTTTACCACGCGAGGCGCACCGGTAATGGTGTAGGGTACATTGGGATCCACTGTCATGACTTCCCACAGTACGCTGCCGTCGGTGGAATCCAGCGCCACCAGTCGACCATCAAGAGTGCCGACAAAGACCTTGCCGTCCCATACCGCGACACCGCGATTGACCACATCACAGCAGGCGTCACGGCCCTTCGCACGATCGATGCGCGGATCGTAGGTCCACAGGCTGTCCCCGGTGCGTACATCGAAGGCGTGCACGAGACTCCAGGCCGTGGAGACATACAGCGCGCCATCGACCACGATTGGCGTGGCTTCCTGTCCGCGGCTGGTGGTGACATCGGCGAACCAGGCGAGGCCCAGTTCATCCACATTGTTCTGGTTAATCTGGTCGAGAGGGCTGTAGCGCTGCTCATCGTAAGTACGCCCGTATGTGAGCCAGGCATCCTGCTGAGCGTCAGCAGTGGCTAATCGTTCGGCGTCTACTCCTGCACCGTAATTTTGGGCATTCAATACAGTGGGAAGGCCCATGAAAAGGCCCAAGGCAAGCAGGCCCGTGAGAGATTGGCGAAAGCGCATTGTGACAGTTCCTCGTCCAGCAAAAATCGAAAAGAACCGAAGTGTTACACATTGTGAATATCCCTACAATGCGCAGGTTTCTGGCACGTTTTCGTATTGCGATTGCCGTAAGGTTTCGCGGGACGAGTGGTTGCAGGAGAACCTTCTGACTAGCTACTGATTTAAATCAGCATGTCGATTTTCATTCTCAGTGAGGAAATACACATGGTCGGGAGCCTAAGGCCACTTTCTGGAACGGAGGCGCAGCGGTATTTAACGAGATGAGAACTAGAGCAGCCCTCTGAGCAGCGACGATTGATTGGCTTGAGCCGACGGGTATCAGCGTAACTAGATCAAAATTTGAATCGCACTCTTTGCTCAGTACTTTGTTTGCTAAACAGGGTTTTTAAATATGGTCTTGTAAGTGCATAGGCAACGTATACTGTTGCGGCGAATAAAATCCCGAATATAGTCGTAAATGTAAAGTAGGAACTGGAGGTCGCGAACAATACTGGGTCAAGTTTCCAGATGCTTTGCAGTTGATCCTGCAATCCGGCCAGGAACATCAAAATAAACATTACTCCATACAGGAACATCAGCCCGAAATTCATGGCGAGCACGACAACTCGCAAGATTTCGACTCTCCTGATGATCATGAAAGATGTGAGAATCATTACCACGAAGCCCAGAGGTAGCTCGACGGGAGCCCAAAATGTTGAGCCATTGGTTGGTCTTCCCACAATGTTTTCAAGCATGTCCGACATCAGGAAAAACCACATAGGTGGAATGGATGCCAGAATTGTCAGTCTTGCCGAGAGTGGAAGTTGCAGCGTTACACGGCCTTCATTTTTACTGAATTCTTCGAACAAACTTTCAGGTGATCCAATTTTCTGGGTCGCCATCTGCACTGAGCTATTCAGGTCATGGCCGGCTTTCATAAACTGCAAAATCAGTAATTGCAGGTGGTCACCAAGCTCATCGAGCGTGTGGTCATTCCTAATTCCCGCCCTACGTAAGGACTTAATCCAGTTTTCTATCTCTTGATCCAGACTCGCTGACTCGTGTTTATCGTGCAATGTCATCAGGTGCTCTCCTGAGTCTTATTCAAAATTTCATGAATCATCGTCCATTCGCTCTGGCGCTGTTTAAGTTCTTTCTCACCTGTGCGGGTAATTTTGTAATACTTACGTCTGCGGCCCGTTTCGGCATGTTGCCAATAGGATTGAATAAGTTGCTTCTGTTCAAGCCGATGTAGAATCGGGTACAGCATTCCATCAGTCCATTCCAATCTACCGCCGGACAGCTTGCGTACTTCTTCGATAATGGCATAGCCGTAGCTATCACTTTTAGTCAGCAGGGTGAGGATAATGGGTGAAGCCGAAGCTGCTACCAGATCTTTACTTAGCGCCATTTGCGTGGATTCTTGTTTTGGTGTTGAGGCGGCAGTATTGTGCCTTATACATAGAGATGCTATGCATAATACATAGCATTTCTATGTAAAGCAATGTTTTCTGAAATCTGAGACTCTCAGTCCTGCAACTGAGGCTATAAAGCTCTCCATACAATTGATTGAGTGTTATTGCCAGGATACGCCTCCAAAGGATCAACAAACCATGACAGACTTCCTCCTGCTTGCATTCATCTTTCTCAGCGCCGGTATCGCCATGGTGCCGATTGCCTCGAAGTTGAAGCTGGGTTCAGTGTTGGGCTATCTCATCGCTGGCATCGCTATCAGTCCACTGCTGGGCCTGCTGCATGTTGACGTGGTTTCGATACAGCATTTTGCCGAGTTTGGTGTGGTGATGATGCTCTTCCTCGTCGGCCTTGAGCTTGAACCGCAGATGCTCTGGGGCATGCGCCATCGACTGCTGGGTCTTGGTGGTTTGCAGGTTGGGATCACCACCGTGTTAGTTGCTGCTATCGCGTTTGCACTCGAGCAAGCATGGACTATTGCCCTGGCTATCGGCCTGATTTTCGCCCTGTCTTCCACGGCAATCGTTCTGCAGACACTCAATGAAAAAGGCTTGCTGCGCGGCGACGGAGGTCAGGGGAGTTTTTCGGTACTGTTATTCCAGGACATCGCCGTCATTCCCATGCTGGCACTGATGCCGCTGCTGGCCACGCCCGAGTTGATGGATGCCGGTTTCGCGCTGGACGCAGTTGAGCATGGTACGGCCGAGGCAGATCATGGTGCCAGCCTGAGTCTGGTAGATGGCTTGCCCGGCTGGCAGGCAACAGTCATCACCATGGCGGCAATCGCTTTCGTCGTTGTGGGAGGGAGCCGGCTTACAGGTCCACTGTTCCGCTTTATTTCCATGGCGAATCTCAGGGAGCTCTTCGTCGCCACTGCGTTGATGATCGTGGTTGGTATCGCCTTGTTGATGACACTTGTCGGCCTGTCACCCGCATTGGGTACCTTCGTCGCCGGCGTGGTTTTGGCCAACAGTGAATACCGTCATGAACTGGAATCGGATATTGATCCGTTTCGTGGCTTGTTGTTAGGCCTTTTCTTCATCACCGTGGGAGCTGGCATTAACTTTACCCTGCTTGCGGACAACTTTGTCGCCATTGTGTCACTCACCCTCGGACTGATCGCTTTAAAAGTGGCGATACTGTTTGTGCTCGGTGTGAAATTCAAACTCAAGGGTAGCGATCGTTGGTTGTTTGCCCTGAGCCTGGCCCAGGCAGGCGAGTTTGGTTTCGTATTGCTGAGCTATGCCGTAGGTATTTCTGTGATACCTGCCGGCCTGTCGGAACAATTGCTGCTCATCGTTGCGTTATCCATGTTGCTTACGCCGCTGTTGTTCCTTCTTTACGACAAGGTCATTGCACCGCGTTACAGTAAGGCGGTTGAGCGAGAAGCCGATGCGATCGATGTTAAGGGTAAAGTCATCATTGCCGGTCATGGCAGGGTGGGTGGAATTGTAAATCGCCTGGTACGCTCCAGCGGCTATGAGACCACTGTAATTGACTACAGCTCCGAACAACTGGAGGTACTGCGTACTTTTGGAATTCGTGTGTACTTCGGCGATGCAACCCGTCCAGACCTGCTCCATGCGGCGGGCATCGAAGAGGCGGAACTGTTTGTCATCGCCATCAACAACCGCGAACAGATTACGGAATTGGCCAGGCATGTCGTGAAGTACCACCCCCACGTAAAAGTCATCGCGCGCGCTACTTCGCGTCACCATGTTTATGATCTGTGGTTTGCCGGGGTTCGGGAAATCATTCGGGAGACTTTCGACAGTTCTGTGCGCATGGGACGGACCGTGCTGGAAAACCTTGGTCATTCACTGGATGAAGCCAGTGTCATGGCAGAAGCGTTTACCGAGCGAGATCGCAAGCAAATGCGTGAACTGGCGGACCTCTACGATCCGACGATCCCGGCCCACAAGAATCCTGCCTATGTGGAAAAAGTGAAAGAGCTAAACAAGGCCTGGGAAGAAGAGCAGGTGCATACCCGGGAAAGCGGCACTATCGAGCCGGTCCCCCTGATCGAATCCTGACTCTTCTGCGCGTACTTTCTCACCGTCAAACCAATGTCAGTGGATCAACGTGCTCTCAATTCCTGCGCCGGCAAATCGAGGCACGATTGTTCACTCACGAGAATCAGCTGTTAGTCAGTCCTCATTGCCCCAAGCCATTGCTTTGAAGCGGGTGACTGCTGGTTTTTGGTTTGTTGCAGTCAGGCTGACAGACTGGTGCCTGAAGTCTCAGTGAGACGCCACACACAAAGCAGCGAAGCCACTGACGCTATAGCCATGTAGACGGAAACCCAGATAATGGCGTATTCGGTCCAGAGAATGGTGGCTATTGTCGGCGCAAAGGCACCGCCAACGATTGCACCAATCTGGTATCCGAGGGAAGCGCCTGAATAGCGGACTTCCGTACTGAAGAGTTCGGTATAGAAGGCAGCCTGTGGACCATACATCATACCTAGCGCGCCAAGGCCGCCAGTGATACCAAGAATCGCCAGGAAGAAGTTGCCTGTATCCACCAGCGGGAACAGGACAAACGACCAGATTCCCATGAGGACCGCCCCCAGCATAAAGACCCCACGTCGACCATGGCGGTCCGAGTAGGTGGCAGCGATGGTCTGAAATGGAATCTGAATTGCCGAGGCGATGAGCACTGCGGCCAGAACCTGATCCCTGCTCATAGCCGCGCCGCCGGGATCCGAGCCATAGGCGAGAATAAAACCAATCAGGATATAGAAGCACACCTGAATGGAGAGGAAGGCCCCCGCGGCCAGGGCTATAGTCTTGGGATACTTGGACAGGGCTTCGATCACGGGTGAGCGCTTGACTACAGGTGCGGCAGCATCGTCATGGTGATGGGATTCGCGCACAGTCTCCAGTTCCTTGAAAGCTTCGGTTTCTTCCAGATGCAGTTGGATATACATGCTGATGCCAATCAGGATGACGCTGGCGATGAAAGGCACGCGCCAGCCCCAGCTCATAAAGGCTTCTTCAGAAACCGTGGCACTGATAATGATGAATGCCAGATTCGCAAGTATCACTCCCACCGGCGCTCCGGCCTGGGCGAATGAACCATAGTACCCACGCTTGTTAGATGGAGCGCTCTCGGTGACCAGCAACATGGCACCGCCCCATTGGCCGCCAATGGCGAGACCCTGGGCGAAGCGCAATATAGATAGCAGAATTGGTGCAGCGATACCGATGGTGGCATAGGTTGGCAACAGGCCAATCATGGTGGACGCGACTCCCATGAGAATCAATGCGAGAACCAGGGTGCGCTTTCTGCCTATACGATCTCCAAAGTGGCCAAACAAGATGCCGCCCACAGGCCGCGCAATGAAACCAAAAGCAAAGGTAGAAAAAGAAAGTATGAGGCCAACTGCGGGTGTCGCATCGGGAAAGAAGGCCGTGGGAAAGACCAGCGCTGCCGCCGTGGCATAGAGAAAGAAGTCATACCACTCGATACTGGTACCGGCCAATGCAGTAAAAGCCACGGTACGCATATTGGATTTAAGGTGAGCCTCGGCCTGGCTCAAATCGACTGCATTGGTTTCTGCTTCGCTGCTCATGGTTCCCCCAGGGTATTTGATCTTCTTCTTGTTGGTTTTTCCTGTAATTAGCGGCCTCGTGGGCGCTTCGCCATATTACTCTGGCTTGCAAAGCCTTGTCCAAGCGGAGAAACTCGGTAAGACAGCAATAATAAGCTGTTCATCCAATATTAGCGGTAGACAGTCAGTAGTTTGGCGAGACCTATAGAAGGAGCATCAAAAGAGTATGGAATCTGCGCATAATTTCGAGGTAAGCGACCTTTTTTCGGTAAAAGGGAAAACCATCCTGGTAACAGGGGGATCGTCAGGTCTTGGGCTGCAAATGGCTGCCGGGTTTTTGCAGAATGGTGCTCGAGTAATCATCGCCTCTCGAAAGCAAGCGAATTGCGATACTGCGCTGGATTCGCTCTCCAATCTGGGTGAGGCCTATGCCGTTGCGGCAGATGTGGCCAGCGCGGACGGTCGCGCGAGAATCGTTGAGTTCGCGACAGAAAAATTTGGCAAGCTTGACGTGCTGGTCAACAATGCCGGAACGAATTACGCAGCACAGATCGAAGACTATTCCGATGAAGCCTTTGAGAAGGTTATCAACACCAATGTTTCCGCAGTGTTCTCACTAACCAGAGACCTGACTCCGCTTCTGGGTGAAGCGGGTACAACAGAATCTACGGCAAGAGTGATCAACATCGGGTCTATGGATGGCATTCATGTGCCCGTAGTACAAAGGATTCCGACATTTGCCTATTCAGCGAGCAAGGCTTCGCTGCACCATCTGACAAAGACTCTGGCGATTCATCTTGCATCCAGACATATCGTTGTAAACGCTGTAGCTCCAGGGTTTTTTGCCAGTAAGATGACCGACTATGTCTTTGATCACTATCTAGAGGACATTGAGGCCGATTGCCCCCTCAAAAGAGTAGGCCAGCCAAATGAAATAGTAGGAATAGCGATTTATCTGGCTTCGGCCGCAGGTGCGTATACCAACGGTACTGTGATCCCAGTGGATGGTGGCTGCAGTATTTCAAAAGGCTACCGCGAATGGCTGGATTAGTAAGGAGATTAGCATGTATAAAACCAGAATGTTGCGACTGCTGTTTACAGCTGCGTTCGCCCTGATCACAGCGAATGTGGCAGCGAGCGAAGAAATTGAAGCTTTGAATGGTGTGTGGTTACTAAACCTACCTGACAGTGAAAGCGAGATCGTATTCACCGAGGAAGGTGACCGTATACGCGGTGAGTATGATTTACTTAGCGATGACCCCAGTCTGCATTGCACGCCCGCCAGCACAGCGCGAATATGGGCTAACCCGAATTCACGAATCAAGATTGAACAGTTAGAGGATGAAGTCCGAATCAGCTATGAATTATTCGACCTCAGGCGAGTCATTCCCTTCTCGGACGGGACAGCCATCGACAGTGCTCCAAGCACGAAAAACATCGAGGGAAAGCCGTTTCCTGAGATGGGCTCGTCGGTTGCCTACCATGAGGGCGATAGCCTGATTCTGGAGTCGCGCCATCATGCGCCTGGCTATATTCGAACTTCACGAGGTATTCCCCAGGGAGCAGAAACGATTGCGTATGAGGAACTGCGGGTTGAAGATGGTGTACTGTATATCACTCACACGTATATCGACGAGACTTTGTATAAAAAACCATTGGTGCTGAATTATAATTTTCGCCGGCTCGACGCGGATGATGTCGATATTTACAATTGTACTGACGCCGACTACGACTGGTTTCTCGAACTCAACGAGGACAACTGATAAAAATGAATCTAACAACAGTTATACGAAGCAGCCTGATCATCATTGCTGCACTGCTCGCACCACTCTCCGGCAGCGCTCATCATTCCACCAATGCCAATTTCACTCAGGAGATCATCTCCGTAGAGGGTGTTATTGAGCGCGTACGCTTTGTGAACCCCCATGCGTCGGTGTTGATCAAGAATACAGATCCTGAGGGCAAGGAAACCTACTGGCTTATCGAATCCGGTGCACGCACTACGCTCGAGCGCCAGGGAGTAACCCTGGAGCATCTGGAAATTGGTTTGAAGATTACGGCAACCGGCAGGAAAGGGCGCCGTGAAAATACGATGTATCTGCAAAAAATAACTTACGAAGATGGGTCTGAATTCATTCCGCAACCAGAATTGAACTAAAGATGGGTAAAGGTGCTTTTCTCTTCAATGCGCTGGCGAAACGCTATGCGAAGACACCCATCGCGGATATGGTTTCCTATGAAAAGAAACTCGAGTTAACCCGTAAGTACCTTGGGCCAGAAAGTGAAGCCTTTGAATTTGGTTGCGGTACCGGCTCCACAGCCCTGCTGCATGCACCTTATTTGAAACACATCCATGGCATTGACTACGCCAGGAATATGGTTGCCATCGCAAATGAAAAATGTGAAGCAGAGAGCATCAAGAACGCGAGTTTCGCTGTGGGCGACATCGACTCCATGGCTGTTGAGCCTGCGCGCTATGATGTGGTTCTGGGTTTGAATATCGTGCACCTGCTGGAAGATAAACCTTCTGCGTTGGCGAAAGTGTTTGAAATGCTGAGGCCGGGAGGATATTTCATCAGCAGTACGCCAATTCTCGAAAGTTTCGATGGAATCTGGGGAGTCGTTATGCCGCTGTTTCGCGCTATCCCAGGCCTACCAAATGTTGAAACCATGAGCCAGGCGCAACTCTCAAACTTTGTTGCGGAAGCTGGGTTCCAGGAAGTAGAGCGTTGGTCACATGGCAGCAAAATGATTGCGCTGTTTCTTGTAGCGCAAAAACCCGCTTGATAAAGCACTATCCCAGGTAACCGTGCTGAGCCAGTTGCACGAGAATTCCATCGGGATCCGTAAAATAAAGCTGATCACCACCGCTGGTACGATTCGCAGGGTTTCGGTTTACATTCGCCTGTATGCCATGGGGCTCAAGTTTGGCCGCTAATTCGTCGGCGTCGTAGTTGTTTACGCCAATACACAAATGATGCATGCGACCCGGATCCCCCAGTTGATAGAGTCCCAGGAAACTTTCTGAGCCAAGCCCCATATTCAGTCCCCCATTCTCGGGTCGACTGATGATTTCCAGCCCCAGCACTTTGTTGTAGAAATCAGCAGAACGATTCACATCTGCAACTGACAGTGACACGTGGTTCATAGAACGACCTGTTTCGACAGGTGCGGGATTCTGTCCGAGGACGCTGGGTGATGCTGCCATGGCGCCTGTTGCTGCTAGTAGAGCAGTGACAAATTCACGGCGATCAAGTTTCCTGGTTTCGTATTTTTCGAACAGGGTTTCGATTTCTTCATTCATGGTTCGCACTCTCCTTAGGTTATTGTTAATTAGAGTCTCCTTTCTCAGGAGTTGGTTCTGGAATCGCTCGCAGTTGCAGGAAGCAGTCTTCTTACCACCGCAACCCACATGGGCCCAAACAACAGGCTCAGTGCGATCACCGCGATGGTGATTTGATAGGCCACCTCGGAAACTATCATGCTGTTCAGGCCAATCGCCGCTAAAACAAAGCTGAATTCTCCGATATGGGCAAGCAATGCCCCGCCGTAGAGGGAATCGTCAGCAGTGCAACCGAGCAACTTCAATATGCCCGCGTTGATGAGCGTGTTTACGACAAACAGGAGTGCCAGCAGGACAGTGATTTCCAGCAGGTAATCCATGAGGAAAGCTGGATTGATCAGGGCGCCAACTGAACCAAAAAATAAAGCAACAAAAATCACTTTTATTGATTCGAGGTTGGTTCGAACCCTTCGGGACTCCGCGGTCCTGCCAATAATAAGGCCGGCGATGAATGACCCAAGCGCAGTTGAAAGATACAGAATTCCAGTGATGAAAGAGAGCGCGAAACAAAACAGCAATGCACTAAAAACGTGAAGCTCGTGGTTGCTCTCGAGTCGTTCAATAAAAGGTATCTTCAACCGCTTACTGCGCATGACCCAGACCAGGGCGACCACGACCAGGATGCTACCGAATAGCTGTCTCACAATGGTGGAACTTTCAATCTGTTCGCCGCCGATTAAACCCAGGATCACCAGCATCGGCACCATCAGCACATCCTGGGCAATCAAAATTGCCACCAGGTTCTTGTAGATTTCCGAGTCTTCTTCCCGCTTCTGTTTCATATAGTCGACGACGACCGCCGTACAACTAAGTGAGATCACGAAGCCGAGCAGTATGATCCGGTTTATGGGCCAGGCGAATAAATATCCCAGCGCCGCCACCAGGGCTACAGTCACAGAAATTTGCAGTGTGGTGCCGAAGAGCGCTATGCGCCATTTGGCTAACAGGTCCCGGGGTGAGACTTCCATACCGATAAAGAACAGGAGCAGTACAACCCCGATCGAGCCCAGTTGATTGATGACTTCCAGGTCTTCATAGAATCCAAAAGTGTAGGGCCCAAGCAAAACGCCCGCCAGAATATAGCCAATGAAGACAGGCAATTTGAAAGCAGATAGCAGGAAGCCAAAGCCGAGAACGACAAATGCAGAAACGATGAAATACAGGATCAGTGGGTCGGTAAACATGATTGAAGCGTCGGGGCCTCGAAGCATTTTGGCTGGAGTTCATCGACGAGTCTCGCCGCGCTACCAACGACTCATCAAGGGCCAGCTGTGTCTGACAAGCCCCTGATTTTCGCGTATAAAGTAGCTAATTCATAGCCGCAAATTTAATCGGCTGATTCTGAAAGAAGGGGGAAATCAATGCGACTACTCATGTTTGTAATTGGACTTGGATTGAGTGCTTTTGTCTCTGCTCAGGTGGGGACAGAGTGGAAGATCATCCATGCGGGAAACTTGCTGGCAGACGCCAGGGCCGAAGTCAGCTCGCAGCAGAGCATCATCATCAGAAACAATGTCATCGTGGAAGTCGTGGATGGCTATGTGACGGCCGCTGAGGCGAATATTCCAACCGGTGCTCGGGTCATAGATTTGCGAAATCAATTTGTCATGGCTGGGCTCATTGATTCACACACCCACATTCTGAGTCAACAGGAGCCGAATCGCCGCGAGCTGGCCGTCACCCGGACACCGGAGTTCAGTGTCCTCATGGGTTATGAGTTTGGATTGCGGACCTTGCGTGCTGGCTTTACGTCGATCCGCAATGTTGGCGGAAATCGCAATGCGATTTTTGCATTGAGGGATGCGATTGATCAGGGCGTGGTTATGGGGCCGCGTATCAAGGCCTCTGGCCAGACTATTACGCCCACTGGTGGGCATGGTGATGGCGGCGGTTTTCGCGATGATGTATTTCCCGAGCCGCATTCAGGAGTATGCGATGGAGTCGCCGAGTGCCGCAGGGCGGTGCGGACCCAGATCAAATATGGCGCCGATCACATCAAATTCGTCGCTACCGGAGGCGTACTTAGCCTGACGGCGACTGGTACCGGCCAACAGTTTACTGATGAGGAGCAGATTGCCCTGGTGGAGGCAGCCCATGCCATGGGTCGCAAGGTTGCTGCCCATGCCCACGGCAAAACCGGAATCATGGCGGCATTGCGTGCAGGTGTAGATTCCATCGAGCATGGCTCCTATCTGGATCGGGAAGTGGCTGATTTGTTTGTGGCAACTGGCGCCTATCTGGTGCCAACCCTGATTGCTGGTCATACAGTGGAGCGCATTGCTACCGAGCGCCCCGGTTTCTACATTCCGGCAGTGCGTCAAAAGGCACTGGAGGTTGGCCCGATCATGCGTAATGCCTTACACATAGCCCATGAGTCGGGCGTGAAAATCGCCTACGGAACCGACGCTGGAGTTAACGATCACGGCACGAATGCCTACGAAGCGGTATTAATGAATCAGGCCGGTATGCCAGCGCGAGATATCCTGATCGCGGCCACGGTAAACGCCGCCGACCTGACAGGAATCTATGATATCGCTGGCACCATCGAAGCAGGCAAGGACGCTGATATTGTGGCATACAACGAGAGCCCCCTTGAGGACCTGGAAACGCTGCTGCATCCAGCGTTTGTGATGGCTCGTGGAACTGAGGTAGATCTGGACGTTCCGCTGCCACCAGAACTGTTTCCATGGCCAGAATTTTAAATTGTTACTCTTTCCAGTTCTTTAAATTTGAATATGGAACAACTGTTTGGGGAGTCTCATGCTGAGTAGGCGCCAAACGCTGCGCTTAATGGCATTGGGTGCGGGCGGTACTTTTGCACATTTGCCGGTGGTTGGACGCGGACAAGCGGCTGAGTTTGAAACTCCCTTGAAGATCCCGGCCCTGGACGGTGGTGCACTGGAAGATGATGTCAGGGGGTTTTCGCTCAATCTGCAAGCGGGTCGCACCGAGCTTCTGCCTGGCCAATTGGCCTCTACCTACGGAATCAACGGCAGTTACCTTGGTCCGACCCTGCGCCTCAATCGCTACGAGCAGAGTCGATTTGCAGTGACAAACAATTTGCCTGAAGACTCCACACTGCACTGGCATGGTTTTCACCTGCCACCGACAGAAGACGGTGGGCCACACCAACCCATACAACCCGGTGCTACCTGGGTCGCTCAATTCCAGGTTGTACAGTATGGCGGTACCTACTGGTATCACTCCCACGTTATGCACAGGTCGGGAGAGCAGGTCTATAAGGGCCTTGCCGGCATGATCATCGTGGATGATGAAGAGCATCCAGCAGACCTTCCTTCAACTTACGGGGTAGACGATATCCCGCTGATACTTCAGGACCGGCGCTTCGACGGTGACGGCGAGCTGCGCTATCTCAATCAATACCAGGATATCGTCATGGGCATGATGGGTGACACCATTCTGGTAAACGGGACTCACCAGCCGCAGTTCAGACCCAGCACCAGGTTAGTCAGGTTTCGGATTCTGAATGCGGCGAATGCGCGAACGTTCACCATTGCACTGCATGATGGCAGGCCTTTCCAGCAGATAGCGGGTGATGGAGGATTGCTGGACAGCCCGGTTAACATGAATTCCTTACGCCTGGCGCCGGCGGAGCGGGCGGAGATTGTAGTTGCCTTTAACCCGGGAGAATCAGTCGAATTGCTAAGCCTGGGAAGGGATGTACCAGCATCGGCGCCACCCGGTGCAATGAACGAGATGCTGCGTATCATCAATAGCGAGCGTTTTCGTTTGCTGAGCCTGCATGCCGAATCGAATCTCGCGGACAATGGCAGGGTGCCAGAAGCGTTGGTGACTATCTACCGCTTACCGGAAGCTGCTGCCACTAACACGCGCAGATTCAACTTGTTAATGGGTTCCGGCATGCGGAGTGGTGAAGACAGGGGGCCGGGAAACGGCCCGCGAAATGGAACAGGTGGTGGCTCGGGTGGTGGCAATTATTTTATCAATGGCCGGCAGATGGCGATGGATTACATCAACGAAAGAGTGCCATTAAACACCACCGAAATATGGGAAGTGCGGAATCGTTCGCCCATGATGCATCCCTTTCATATACACAATGGGCAATTTCAATTGCTGGACCGCAATGGTTCGCCACCACCTGCCAATGAAATGGGTTGGAAAGATACGGTGCGCGTCGACCCCGGGGAAATAGTGCGCCTGATTATGCGCTTCACCGATTACACTGACGCCAACAACCCGTATATGTACCACTGCCATATACTCGAGCACGAGGATAGGGGCATGATGGGACAGTTTGTTTTGGTGGACTCCTGAGTCTCAGGTTCGGTTGGCGTCAGGAATCCCGTGGGCGCCAGAAGAATACCTTCCAGTCCCGCAGTAGTTCAGAACCTTCGTAGAGCGCTTCATCCAGTGTTCGACCTGATTTTGCAGCCCACCGTTCCATCATGCGAAGCCGCTCTCGCTCATCGGTAACGGCGAAAGCCTCCATGGCAAAAGTCTGGTCTCCAATACGCAGCCAGCCATCTCCACCCCGGTCATAGATGCGTTGTTCCCAATACCCGCCATCAGGCCGGGTAGCGGTAATAATGCCTTCTTCCTCGGCGACCCAGGATAGGTAAAAAGAGAAAGGGGGAAACCCCGCTTGCTTCATGATAAGCGGCCCCTGGACTTCGCCTTCCAGCACGGAAAAATCATCCAGTGGCGGGGTGAGTGTGCCACCAATGATGAAGCCCGGTGTTCGCCCCAGTCCCTGGTTGCTCAAGTAGGGGGCCGTGAATATCCAGCCGAAGAGGCCGATGCTCAGGACGATGCCGACGGCTATCGTAGCCTTTTGTTTAGTGCTCATGTGAACTCTCCCGTGGGTGTAGCGCCTGTTCTCATGGTTTCAGCGCTTGTGTTTTTTGGTCTTGTTAATTTTGCCTGCAATGAGTGTACGCTTTTCGTTCTAGAATGGCAGCAGTGAGTAAACAAAAGCCGCCAGCAAGCTGCCAATGATGGGACCGACGATGGGAATCCAGGAATACCCCCAGTTGCTGGATCCCTTGCCCTCTATAGGCAGCAAAGCGTGCGCGATACGAGGGCCGAGGTCTCTGGCAGGATTGATAGCGTATCCAGTGGTTCCCCCAAGAGACATGCCAATACCAAAGACCAGCAAGCCAACCGGCAATGCGTCCAACGCACCCAGGCCGACATCGGGTGCGGCGATATAAAGCACACCAAGTATCAACATGAAGGTTCCGAGTACTTCCGAATACAGGTTGTTCAAGGTATTGGGAATGGAAGGGCCGGTGCAGAATACGCCAAGTTTTGCCGCCTGGTCAGCGGTGGCATTGAAGTGATCCCGATAGTGTAGCCAGACTGCCGCGGCTCCAAGAAATGCGCCAATCAGCTGGGCGGCGATATAGATCGGAACCAGAGTCCAGGAAAACTGGCCCGCCGCTGCAAGTCCTATAGTCACAGCGGGATTAATATGGGCGCCACTGACGCTGCCGGTAATGAATACTGCGACAAATACGGCGATGCCCCACCCCCAGGTAATGACGATGTAGCCACTATCATTACCACCGGTTTTTGCCAGCACTACATTGGCGACAACCCCGGCTCCGAGCACGATCAGGATAAACGTGCCCAGCAACTCCCCCACGAAGACTTCCATAATCGATCCTTATTGTTGTTCTTTGTTGTTGTTTTCTGACAGGTTTGGATTCTATATGGGTTTTCAGCTCATGACTAATTGGGGTGGCCGGCAGATAAAAGCGGTGAATGGAGCAGGTGGCGATAGTAGTTGGAGTCAACCGGTAGCACTTGAAAACACGGATTCAGTATTTAGAGGGGGAGGTTGGGAAGAATCTGATCGAACTGGCGTGCGCTTGTGATGTTAGAGAGAAGCATTCTTGCTGCTAATGCTCACCAGCATGCCAGTCGTCAGGCGTAACCTGACACTCATCAACCGTGCCAACTGAGAGAGTAATTTGTTCCCGAGCTTGGGATAATTCTTCAGAAGAGAATCGTAGCGATCTCTTCCAAGCACCAGCAGGCAGCAATCCGTTTCTGCCATGACAGTCGCTGAATAGGGCATAGTGTCCAGCATCGACATTTCACCCATGGACTGCCCCTCAATTATGGTAGTAATTGATGTGGAGGAGTCGGGTGATTCTTTAACAACGTTCACTCGACCTTTGGCTACGAAGTACATCTCCATGTCATTGTCGCCTTCCTTGAAGATCGTTTCACCAGCGGAGACTTTTCTAAGTGACAGGTAGTTACCGATGTTCTCCATATCCAGGGGTGTAAAGTTGGAAAATAGTCGGACGCGCCGGATCATGGCTGCAAGCTTTTCGCGCTCAGTTTTTGGCATATTGGTTGAGAATTGGGAAGCCATGGAGTTGAGGACTGCAGTAATTAAAGCTTGAATGGTTATCGCATTTCAGAATATTCAGGAATTCAAACGGACGCTGATTTCCTGACCCTTGATTAAGTATAGAACCTAAATATTAAGGAGTAGTGATGTGGGAAGTAGCAGGTGTATTGTTTCTCTGTCCCTCAAGGTTTTGCTGATAGCGGAAACAACAAGCGAACAGGCAGGAAGTTGTTTTGCCGGTCGCCTCAAGCAAGGTGTTCAGTAGCTCCTCCGTGCTGGTGAGAGAAGGCCTTTTCGACAATAGGGTGCGTCAAAAACGAGAACGCCCCAACCAATATCTGGTCGGGGCGTAAGCACTTCCTGGCGACTGACAGTTCGCCGAATCTGGGTATTTCGTGCTAGCCGTTTCGCCGGTTGAATATCAGTATCTGGTCTTGCTGGTTGGAGTTCGGCGATTGAATGGCAATGGTTAATTGTTGGTAGTTAGGTGAAATATACTTGGCGCCAATTTGGCTGACTTCGCCATTCACGTAGACAGTGTATTCGACGGTCGTGTCGCTTATCCTGTTGTAAGAGATGGTCGCCTGTGTATCCTGATTGAAATTGGCAATGGGATGGGTTTCACCGCTATAGGTGTAATGCGCTGATGAAGCATTAACGACACCAGCCTGATTTATGGTGACCACGATATAAGAATAGGAGCCATCACCATGGTCGTAGTAGGTTCGGGACATGCTGGAAGGTGGATTCGCGCTACCAAAATTGGAACGATCCATGTCGATATCCCAGGTTCCAATAAACGGGTTCTGGCCCTGTGCTGAGGCTGCTGCGGTGAGCAGGACACATACGATACTTGCTAACACTACAACTATTTTTCTAATCATCTTCACACCCCTTGTCATTTATTAAGTCCTGCCATTGAAGCGCTGCAAAGCTTTCAATACAAGATTTAAGTTACCTCTTTTAAGGGGAAGGCTTCTTGAGCAGAATCAAAACAGTACAACAAACTGCTACGCCGCTACTCCGGCTCTTCTGGAACGAACTGTCAGTCCGGGATTGCGCTAAAAATCCATTGCTCAAAAGAAAACGCCCCGGGTCATTGCAGGCCCGGGGCGTTCGTTTGCGTTTGAGTAAAATGTTTACTCGGTTACCGTTACCGGTACATATCCGTTGGACCAGCAGCAGACATTGTCGAACTTGCTGTCAGGGGCCTGGAAGTTGTCTACCCGCAGTCGGATGATGTAGTCACCGGGCTCGGAGAAAGTAGCCTGAGTGGTCACTTCTTCCCAGCCATTGGCGCCGCTTTCGCCTGATTCCCCACCGCTTCTGGCACGATCGGCGCCAGTAATCAGGGCTTCAGAGAATTCAGGAACTGCGCCAACTGGGCCCTGGTGCATGATCCATTCTGTGCCAACTGGATAGTACATGGACTCATTTTCAGGATAGGCCGCGCGTAAGCCGCGATCCTGAACATAAGCCGTCAGAGTCACAGGGTTGCCGACTTTGGCATTGATGCGTTCTGCATACAGGCCTACAACCGTATTCGCCTCGGCTCCGCTCATGCTGAACTTGACGGCAGGTTTTAGTGAGCCAAGCGCGCGTTCACCTTCACTCATTTCATAAGCGGTGGAAGTTGTGCGACCTGGTACGGACCAGGTTTTGCCACCTGAGGTCAGAGTCCATACAACTTCTGTGTCAGCCTCTTCCGCAGGAAGTCTCACTGCGAAGGCGCCGCGCTCCTGAATTCCCACGAAGCCCCGGCGTTGATACACAGGGAAGTGAGTGGGCTGAACGCCATCGTATTCAGCCGGCTCGATCTTGTTGTTCGGGCCGATTGGCACATCAATGATGGCTTCCCGATTCTGGTTAGCGAAGCCGAAGATCAATGTGACTGAATCATCCGCGTTTCTGACCCAACCGTTGAACATAGGGGCTACGCTTTCGCCTGTAGCGCCTCGGGTAGCGAGGGGGTAGTCACGCAGGTTCTCGGGAAGCTGGGCTGATGCGGACAGTGAGAACAGTCCTGACATTCCAGCTACCAAAGCGCCGGCTAGTAAACGTTTAGTTGTAATCATGGTGCTTCTCCTCCGACCATGGCGAGGGCACGATCACGTTGCTGACGTTGTTCCAGCATCTCTTCATACCCTTCTTCATCCAAGTGAGTCACGGCTATCCAAGCATGTGACATTTCATCTGTAGTTCTCTGGCCTGCACCCACCCACTGATCAGGATCAGGATTGAGCGGATTGTCGGCCGAGTTATCGTACCAAGCGGTCAGGATGATAGTCGCGCCTGCTGGCACCAGTGGCTGGTAGCCGTCCTCATAGGTGTGACTGTGGTTCCATCCGGCATTCCAGTTGGATGCCTGGCTGACTACCTCTCGACGACCTGTATTGGGGTCGAATATCTCCATGGACATTGCGACACCACGCAGGTGCAAGTGAGGCTGCCAGCTATCAAGGCGAACCGGATGATCGAAGGAATGGAATCCCTGGGTCATCAGCTTGCCATGAGGGGGAATCAGGTAATCACCACCACCGCTGAGGTTGTAGGAACGCAGATCCTGACGATATGCTTTCTCTTCTTCGAAGTTATCTTCCTCATCATAATACCAGATTCCGACCGTTACCTGATCATTTTTTACAGGCTTGCCGTCTGGGTAATAGTGGATACTCCAGCCTACTTTCGAGTCGGCAGGGACCCTACGACAGGCGCCTTCCGGTACTTTCTCGCCCAGTTTACCGAAGGCAAATTCGGACAGGCGGTCGCCGCGAACCCAATCACCGTTCTCATCTTTCACCAGGAAGTGAGAGTTTGCGTGGTGTGTTGAGCCATGGGCATTGGCGGAAGGTAAGGTTTCTACTGCCTTGATGCAGCGGCTTTCGGTCAAGAGTGAGTCAACTTCGGGCTCCCACCAGAGATCCTGTCCATTGGCAGGTACATCCCAGGGTGAAGACTTGATGAGGTGGTCTGGCTCGCCCAACTCGGCTGCTAGCCGCCACTCGCCAACCTGCGGGAAATCTTTCTCAGCGGGAAGATCCTCGGGGTTTCCGAAAGGAGAACCGGCATTAACCCATGCCACGATGGTGTCGATGTCTTCCTGGGGCATACGCCAGTCGTTCTTGAGGTGCTGTACACCCACATCGCGGTCATATTGGTAAGGAGGCATTTCGCGCTGGGATACCTTCAACTGAATCAGGGGCGCCCAGGGACGTACTTCTTCATAAGAGGTAAATGACATTGGGCCAACTTGTCCGGGCTGATGACAAATCTGGCAGTTGTCCTGAATGATTCTGGATACTTCTTTTGCGTATGTGGGGTGATCTGCGACTTCTTGCGCACCGGCAAGTGCGGGGACCAAAGCCATCGCCGAAAAAAGCCCAATTGCTTTAGTTTTTTTCATGGTTTTCTCCTGTTTCAAGCAAGTGACGAGGCTGCTACTGCACCAATCCAGCCCTTTGATCAGGAGTGTAGTTAGCTACTGGTCCATTTTATTGATCTAAATCAGGTATCAGATTCGCAACCATCCCGGATTTGTAACATTGTTTTTCAGGCTCTGAATGACAACCCGCCACAATACCTTAAGCCATTGATAAATAATCATAAAGTGACGGATTGGAGCTATTGGAACTGAACACTGTAAATGGGGCGAGAACTGGGCTGGAATTGGTACCCAAATGAGCTTTTTCGAGAGGAAGGGGTTGATTTCGCGTCCTAATACTTTACCATTCAAGTATTAGTTAATCATTTTGGCGGCGCAACTGTTCCGGCCAGGCGTTTGAAGCCGCAGAAAAAATAAGGACGGAGAATATGAGAGAAGAGAGAAAAGAAAGTGAGGCAGTGCAAGTCTGTAAGGCGCTGTGGTTCAAGAGTGCGCAAATCAATCGAGAACTGAACAATAGCCTGAGCTACATCCACGGAATAGGCCTGGCTGAATATATGGTACTGGATCGCCTGATTGCCGCGCAGACGCACACCCTGTCGAGAATCGATCTGGCGAATAGTGTGGGCAGAACTGCTTCCGCGATTACCAAGACTCTGGCGCCGATGGAAAAGATCGGTCTGGTTGAAAAGGAGACAGGAGCCAGGGATGCACGGGTGAGCCTAGTGAAACTCACGGCCGCCGGAGACCGCATCTATGGTGAAGCCTCCGATTCCCTGGAGCAGAGCGCTAACCGGCTGCTGGAAGCATACAATGACGAAGAACGCGTGCAGCTTTTGCGGTTGTTGCAAAAGCTGCCAGCCTAGTTACAACGAAACTGCTGCCGATGTTGGCTGGGTGTAATACCGTACTTGCGATTAAAATGATAACGCATGGTGATTGCACTGCCGAATCCTGCCGATTCAGCCACTGCCTCCATCGGTTCGGAGGATTCTTCCAGCAGGTTTTTCGCCAGAAGCAAACGTTGTTCGATCAACCATTCATTGGGCGCGATACCGAAACTACTACGAAACTTGCGATCAAAAGTGCGTCGGGACATGAGTGCTTTATCCGCCACGGCGGAAATGTTCTCGATATCGGCAAGGTTTTCTATGCTCCAATCCAATGCCTGGGCAAACTTTCCTGGAGCTTGCTGGACCGGAGTTTCCACGAATTGAGACTGGCCTCCGCTGCGATGGGCGGATAGAACTAAGCGGCGCGCGACCTGATTGGCAATCTTGTAGCCGTAATCCTCCCTGATGATCTCGATACCGAGATCGAGACCGGCGGCGCTGCCAGCGGAACAACCAACCTGGCCATCGTAGACATAGAGCACATCATCAACATATTCCGCGCGCGGGAAGAGCTGCTGAAATTTTTCCTGATAGCGCCAGTGTGTTGTTGCTTCGCGTCCATCCAGAATGCCCAGATAGCCCAACAAAAAGGCACCGGAGCAAAAGGATAGAATGCGTTTACCTGAATTATGAAAACGTCGCATTTGCCTGATGAGGCGCATGTCCGTAGGAGGCTGATCCGGATTCCAGGAAGGAATCACCATCATGTCGTAGGACTGTAGTGATCTAATCTTGCGGGCTTTCAGTTGTATTCCGCTTGTGTAGCGCAGGTCTACGGCACCAAAAGAGATCACGTCTGCCCGATACCAGTTTTGGTATTCCGGCCGGCTAAGCCCGAATAGTTCTACCGCACAACCGAGTTCAAACAGGGCGCCCTGATCGGTGGCCAGTATCGCTACTTTGATCATTGAATTTCTCTCGTCTGTAAAAATGGCTTGATATTATCGATAAATGTTAATTAAGCCATGGTGCTAATCGCGCTTGCAACCAATAATGCGGCCTACTGTAAATATTGGAGGGGAAAAATGTCATCCGCCGTATCAAGACCACCTGCCGCAGCCAGCCAATCCGCGTTGAAACACTTTGAAGCGTTGCTGGAATTCGAAACCGATTGTTGGGATGTGAATCACGCCATCAGCAATGACCGCCAGGATTTCGTTCTGCTCGATGTGCGCGGTGAGGAGCTGTTTGTGAATGGTCACATTGGGGGCGCCGTGAACCTGCCTCATTCACGCATCAACGAAGAAAGCTTGCAGCAATATCCGGTGGAGACCTTGTTCGTCGTGTACTGTGCAGGCCCACATTGTAATGGTGCTGACAAGGCAGCGGTCAGGTTGGCCCGTCTGCACCGTCCTGTTAAGAAGATGATTGGTGGCGTGACCGGATGGCTGGACGAAGGGTTTGAATTGTTGGCTTGAAACCACGTCTATTTCAGCGGAGTTGGCCTGGCACTGCTGGATTGGTCAGGTGGAGGGTAGTGGAGTACTGTTGTTAGAAAACCCGTAATTAGGCCGAACCGCGAATTTATCAGTCTGCCTGCAGGGGCCATGAGGCCGGGCTTCGCAGCTAAATCCATAAAAAACAGGGATGAAACGCTGATACAAGGCCATTGAAAATGGATTAATATTGATTTGTCGCAGTGCCGGTAGGGCAGTACCATGCTTCAATTACCTTATGAGCCTGGCACTTTAGATGGCGAATTGACAGGGTGTGGAAACGCAATTGAAAACGAACAGTATCAGTTTTAGATCCTTCCGGCCTATGGCCCTCGGTTCCTTGTTGGCCGGTGTCTTGCTCGCGGCTAATCCCGGCAATGCGCAGTCTGTTGCCGTTACTCACTGCCAGGGTGAATGCCCAGGATACGAGTCAGTCGTCAAAGCGAAACGCAGCAATATTGTGATTCACCATCTTTATGCCGCGGGCATCAATGGCGATACCTCGCTGCCGGACTGGGTAGCCTACCGTTTGACGAAAGATGCCATTGGCGTGGCTTCACTGCTGCCGCGTAGCTGGCAGCCCGACCGGCTTTTGGAATTTTCATCATTGGAGGACAGGCTGTCCCTCGGCGAGGAAGAGTTAAAGCTCTCGGAAAGCATTTCCCAGGCTAATAACCCTTACGGTGGGGGTGGTGCAGTTTTGGTTAAACCGGAAAACCGCGCCAGGCTTGCGCCGGTAACCAGTTTCGCCAACACGCCCTACTGGTCTGATCTGAATAACTTCAGCAATATGGTCCCGATGCCGGCAGCTCTGCGACTCGGACCCTGGTTGCGCCTGGAACAACGATTGAACGGCATGGTGGCGGCAGACTCTGAAGCCTATGTAGTCGCCGGCCCCATCTACCTGATCAGCAACCTTGGCCTGTCCCCGTCCAGTGCGGAACTGAATCCAGCGGCCTATTTCAAATTGGTATCTGACGAGACAGGTGTGGTTGCATTCGCATTTCCGCATGATCTGGCGCAGACTGGCGACTATTGCAGCTACCGTACGAATCTCACAGAAATCCAGGGCATGACTGATATCCAGTTCTTCCCGGGTCGCAACCCAAAGGAATCATCCAGCCTGCTGAAGAAACTGGGTTGCGACCAGAGTTGAAACTGGTAGTGAAACTGGTAGTGAAACCAGCACTGGGATAAGAACTGAATAAGTCTCGCTGAGCGCTTGTGGCGGGCTAGTGGTCTGCCCCGCCAGCGTGCACATGACCGTGCTCTATTTCCTGTGGCGTACCCTCGCGTACGTCTACTACTTCCACCTCGAAATGCAGCGTCTGTCCAGCCAGGGGATGGTTGGCATCGATAGTGATATCTTCGCCATTCACTTCAGTGACTCGCACCTGACGTTGTGCCCCGCCTTCTCCCTGGGCAACGAATGACATGCCAACTTCGATGGATTCCACGCCTTCGAACATGCTCTTGCTGATGACCTGAATGAAATCCTCATTGAACTCGCCATAGGCTTGGGCCGGGGGAATGGACGCATTGAAAGCGGCACCCGTGCTCTTGCCCGCCAGCTCAGCTTCGAGACCGGGAATCAGGTTGTTTGCGCCATGTAGATACACCAGAGGGGTTTTGCCCTCGGAGCTGTCCAGTATTTCACCATCGTCGTTCTTCAGGGTGTAGTGCATGGAAACCACGCTGTTTTGGCCGATCATTAAAGTCATCTAGATACCTGTGGGTTGAGTTGTTAGCTAGTGAATATGCTCGCATACATAGCCTCGCCCTGCCACCGCAACAGAAGATAGTTCGGGAATAGGGAAATTCACCTATAATTCGCGTATTCGAATCTACACCAGACGCTAAAAAGGACCCTGGGGAAACACAATGCTCGTGATTTTCGACTGGGATGGGACCATTCTTGACTCGCTGGCGAAGATCGCCCGCTGTATGCAACTGGCGGCCGTTGATGCCGGCTTGCCCCCATGCTCTGATGACGAAGTGCACGGCATCATCGGCCTTGGGCTACCGGAAGCGGTCATGACGCTGTACCCCGAGGCACAGGAAACGCATAAAGAAGCACTTCGCCTGCGGTACTCCCATCATTTTGTTATCGAGGACCAGGCGCCCTGTGAGTTCTATCCCGGAGCGGAAGAGACATTGCATGCCTTGAAAACCGGTGGACATCATATCGCAGTGGCGACTGGGAAAAGCCGCAATGGCCTGAATCGTGTTTTGTCTGGATTAGGCTGGGAAAATTTCTTTCATGCCAGTCGCTGTGCCGATGAGACGTCTTCGAAACCAGACCCCTTGATGCTGTCTGAGTTGCTGGACGAAACTGGATACTCTGTCGCGGATGCGATAATGGTCGGTGACACGGAATTCGATCTGGCCATGGCGGCCAGACTGGGAATGCGACGAGTGGGAGTAAGCTATGGGGCACATTCCCATCAGCGATTAAGCAATCATCGGCCCGAAGCAATCATTGATAATCTCGACGAAATACTGAGCTTGATTAAGTAGCCTGAATCGGCTGCTGATTGCCGCCAACTCAGGTTTAGCACTATGAGGCAGATGATTGGCTCTGGAGAAACCTTCGGGAAAACTCATTCCAGTTTCTAACAGGATTGCCTTCCCGGACCTTATCCAGCAATTGACTCATTAATTCAGAGGACCTGAAACTACGCGCTGCACTGGTAAGCAGCGATAGCGGTACTTCGTCTTTGAAGGTGACGCTGTAAATGTCTACAGCCTGCTGCAGTAAATCCCGGGAATACTCGCTGCTGCAACCTGTAAGTTCCTCTATTGCGTAACTTGCGTTATCCGAATTCATAAATCGAATCTTCTGAGGCAGTAGTTAACTGAACCTTTAATCAGGCAAGCCTGGTTAAGTTGTATCAAGGTGCATAGCTGAATTGATAACTGCCTTCATGCACAGCAGGATCATCACCCACAGCAGTGGTCCAGTAGACGGTGTAACTTCCTGGAGTCACTTCATCCAGTATCTCGATCATCAGGTCGTCCGCCGCCATGGTGTGCAATCCGCGCAAGGCTAACTCTCCGGAAGGGCCAACCAGTCTGAGATTGCTTTTTGAAACATCAGGCAAGGCAGAATAGAACAGTCGAAGCGTTCTGGGTGCGCGCGTTAGCGAAGCGTCAACACCTGGCTCGGCAGATAACAAAGGTGATGGCGTTGAAGATGATTGACAGGCTGCAAGCGCAAGTACCGAGCTGACGATCAAAGTTTTCAGGATTGCATTCATTGCAAGATTCTCCATTGGCTAATTGTGTTCGCGATGTCGCGCAATAGTCATAGGCTATGTTCGATTGTAGTTTGGAACAAGAGGACAAATTGCCGCAGTCGGTAAAAGGATTGGGCTGGGGTGGCGGATGAGTGTAATGAGATTCATTCCGCAATAAATCGTCGTAGAAATGTAGCAATGTGTAATAGAAGGCGGTTAGCCATTTAACCCCAAGTCTTGTAACACCTTGAAATATAGCTGTTTTATCGAATATGACTTACGCGAGAGTACTCGCTGAGTCAATATGTCGCAGCTACCATTATCGGCTCGCTCGCATATACTTGGCGACCGTAAAACACCGTAATGTGGTAGGTGCCCAACTAATGCTGCGGATCAGTGTGATGAAAAGACATATGACAGGAACAAATAACAGAATCATGCGGGGAGTGTTTGCTTCACTCCTGCTCGCAATGGTGTCTTTTTCTGTGCAGGCTGCCGAAACAACAGCACTGGAACAGAGCTACCCGGAGCTGCAACAGCTATTACTGGCCCACGATGTAGTGCAAGCCCGGGCCTATGAAGAAATCAGTATTACCAATTCTTCTCCAACAGCAGCCATTGGCCAGCGCGTACTACTGGAAACCCTTCAGGAATTGGAAGAAACGAAAGGGTCGCACTATCACTCGGCTGGGGATCACTCCGCGATGCTCGGGCCACATCGGGTTTTTGAAAGCAGGGCGATTCCAGGTCTGCTCGGTGTAATCCGCGAAGACCACAACGCGCAAACCGTGCGCACCGCGCTAGCCGATGTCGGTAATTTACCGCCAGTCGCAGTAGAAGCATTGCAGCGAGGCAGGCAGTTTGTTGAGCAACTTATTGAGATTTACCTGAATCCGGTTTATGAGGACAAGAAACTTGCTGTTTCTCAGGCGGTGGCTGCCTATCTGGAAGATGATCAGCATTCAGTTGCCTTCAAACCAAAATCGGACGAGCTGCTTTCTGATCATGATTACGCTTATGCCTATAAGGCCGGTTTTCCCCAGCTCAGCGGGCTGACCTGGGCTTCGCAGTGGCTAAAAATTGCCTTGCTTGAAATTCTGGTAACGGCGCCTGATGCGGAATCCCGGGATGAGGACATCACCCAGTTATTGAATCTCTATGGAGAAAAGATTACCCGCCTCCACGGAAGCCTGGTGTCACTGCCCAGTGATATTCCGACCAACCCGGTGATCGCACCCAATTTCTACACCTTTCATCCGGACGCAGCCTATATCCTCGATAACCTCGAACTGCTGAAAGTGGTAATCGGTGACATTCTCGCCCATCCGGAGGTTGTAGACCGGTGGCCAGAGATTGAGAAAGCCGTTGCAGATTACACGGACAAAAATTCTCAACTCACCAAAGAATCCGATTATCTCTTGTATGTACTGCGCGGAGGTATCTACAACGCAGGTGGACCAGCGCGCGGCGGACTGAACAGGCCTGATCGCAACTGGACCAGAGAACAAACTGAAAATCCCCACATCAGCACCAGCCCCATGGCGCAATAAAACCTGGGTATGCCCTATGAAACTGTCATCACTATCGAAACCATTCTTCCTGTTTGGCCGAAGCTTTGCCGCGCTGACCCTATCGCTGGTCGCAGGTAACGCGATTGGGGCAACCGAACGAATTGGAGACTTTGCGCTTCTGGATTCCGAGGGCAGGTTTCATCAACTTAGTCGCTATCAGCATCGTGATGCCGTCGTGTTGTTGGCCTACGACAACTCCTGCGCTTCGTCCGAAGAGCATGTTGCCAGTCTGGCCGGTCTGCAATCCGAATACACCGACCAGATTGAATTCCTGGCGCTGGATGTCGCTGACGCTCCTCGCAGCGAGCAACAGCAATGGGGACTGCCGTTTCCCGTTCTCGGCGATGAACTCAAATTGGTAGCGGAAAGCCTCGGAATTAGTGCGGCAGGTGAAGTACTGGTCTTCAATCCAGAACGGATGTCCCTGTTCTACCGCGGTGGCGTGGAAGCGACTCTTGCTGATACTTTGCAGGCGGTTATTGGTGGCAATGTGTCAGATACGATTAGCTCCGGAATTTCCGGATGCGACATCGACTATTCAGATCTTGCGATGCACAAAGAGAACCCACCGGACTACACCACTGAAGTCGCCCCGATCATCGTAGACAACTGTGCGATCTGTCACCACTGGGGTGGCGCAGGACCATTTCCATTCGATAGTTACATTTCCCTGCTTGGTTGGTCGCCGATGGTGCGCGAAGTTGTGCTCAACAAGCGCATGCCTCCGATGCAGGCAGACGAAGAATCCGGCACGTCGGCTAACGCCCATGAACTTACTGCAGAGCAAAAACAGAAATTGCTGCACTGGATGGAAGCTGGTGCTCCGCGAGGTGATGGTGAAATCGATCCCCTGGAAGAGATTCCAACCTACCCGGAATTCGAGTGGGAGCTCGGCGAACCAGACTTCCTGGTAGAAACGCCAACCAATGTGGTGCCGGCCGTTGGTATTCAGGATTACAAATACCTGGAAGTGGAATTGCCCTTCGAGGAAGACAAGTGGGTCAGGGCCTTTCAGTATTCACCGGGTGATACGCGAGTATTGCACCACTTGATGGCGTTTGTTGTAGCGCCAGAGGAAGATTTCTGGGGCCCGGAAAAGGATCAGAACACGTCCGCTCGCCGATTTCTTGGCAGCTTCATCCCTGGAACCAACCCGGCCACAGTATTTCCCGAAAATACCGGTGTGCTTATCACGGCCGGGCACAAGCTCGCTCTGCAGTTCCACTATGTCACTAATGGCCTCGAGATAAACGACAACACTCGCATTGGCCTTTATTTCAGCGATGAGCCACCTGAGCATGAGTTGATGACGCGTGCGATTTCCGAGAGGTTTACCATCGCGCCGGGTGACCCTGAGCACAGGATTTCAAGCAGTTTTAAGTTTGACGAGCCCGTGAATCTGTTGGCTGTTCGGGCAAGAATGAATTACCGCGGCAAGCACATGAAATTCTCAGTGCAGGAGGCAGGGGCCGGGAAGGAAGTAATCTTCAGTATTCCCGCCTACAACTATGGATGGCAGCCTCATTACTGGCTGGATGAACCGCGCGAACTGGCCGCCGGGTCTAGCGTATTTGTGGAAGGCGCCTTCGATAACTCCCTGTCCAATCCATTCAATCCGGATCCGCGAGAGCAGGTGGGTTGGGGGCTGGAAAGCCATGACGAGATGTTCACCGGCTACATAACGTATTACACAAACGAATAACTATTAGCGACGAATGATAAACAGGAGTCATTATGATTAAGCAGATACTAATAAGCCTCGCATTGGTTGCCAGTTCCGCAACAATCGCGGCCGACGACTGGCTGAAGACACTCCCTGATTTTGAACTGAAAGATCAAAATGGCGAAGTGCACACACTGGATCAATACCAGGATCGTGAGTTGCTGGTGTTCTATGTGCAAGGAGTGGGTTGCCCAATCGCCCGTATTGCATTACCTCAGTATCGAGAAGTGAGGGATTTGTACACAGACCAGAATATTGAGTTCCTGATGTTCAATGCCAATATCCAGGATGACGTCCGTCGCATCAATCTCGAAGCGAAAGAATTTGGCATCGATTTTCCTATACTTAAAGACGAAGGTCAGGCTCTGGCGAAATCTCTGGGTGTGGAGCGTACCGCCGAAGTCTTCATCGTTAATCCGAAAACACAGGAAGTGTTGTTCCGCGGCCCTATCAACGATCAGCTTGGCTATGAAACCCAGCGCAATGAAGCGCATGATGAGTACCTGAAAGACGCACTTAACACTGTACTGGCAGGTGGGACCGTAGACATGCAAGACATTCCTGATTCAAAGGGTTGTCTGGTCGCGATCTTTGATACTTAATCCCTACATCTTAGAGCTGTTAAAATGCGGCTGCATTGGAGCAGTCAATTTAACAGTAAGACGGCAATACATTTAGCAGGAAAGTGAAAAAAGGAGCAGTAGTCTGCTCCTTTTTTTACAAAGCACACAAGTCCCTAGTCCACTAAATAGTACTCAACCGTAGAGACTACTCGAACTCGTTTTATTTGAGGGTTGGTCGCATCCCTGTCCCGTATGCTGAATTGACCCTGGCTTGCCCGCCTGATTCTTCCTAACCGACTATCGGAATCCGCAGCAAATTTGCTGGCGACCTCCCGCGCATTTTGCGTGGCTTCTTCCACCATGCCCGGTTTCACTTCATTCAGCGAATCGAAGCTATATTGAGCGTTGCTCCACCAACTTCCTTCCAACTGTAACTCATTGTCGATCCCTGCCGATGCAAAGTCCTGCATGACACTCCGAACCAGCTCGACTTCGCCAGAATAGACTGTGACGGAGCGATT
The DNA here is from genome assembly GCA_965227635.1 of uncultured Pseudohongiella sp. Lineage (GTDB taxonomy): Bacteria > Pseudomonadota > Gammaproteobacteria > Pseudomonadales > Pseudohongiellaceae > UBA9145. The sequence continues at coordinate 1,802,793 of OZ245763.1, forward strand.
ACCTGAATAGCGCAGGCTATTATTGTCCGCATCGCGGTACTGATTAGTGTAGCTATCATTTATCGAGGGCGAGTTGAAGGAGATATCCTGTTCCACGATACCCTGGGAAGTGAGATAGGCGATCAACGATTGTATGCCATTGTCTAAGGCGCCGTGTAACTGGGGAAGGGAGTTATTGGCTAGCGTAAAGTCTATAGACCAGACTACGGAGTCAGCTGGAAATTCTCGCTCAGACAAGCCTTTTACGGTGACTGTGCGTTCGAATTCTTTGTGCTTAAGCGCGCTGTATCCGAGAATTCCTCCCAGAGCCGCCAATCCTCCACTTAGACTCAACCCTAAAATCAGGGCAGCCAACTGTTTATTGCTGACCACTTTTTCCTCTACATGCTATTGTTCCGTTCCAGACTCAATTCTGCCCATGAATACTGGCTAACGAATGGCGCAAGTGGGTTGAGTCGATGATAAAAAATGACTATGAAGGGCGATTGAACCATGAATAAGAAGCAAGTCTTGGAAATGATCAAGGAGCAGGCCCGCACTCGGAAAGCGATTCGCTCCGGGCCTTCTGGCAACACCATGAGTTACGGAGTTGGCCTGACTGACCTGCGTAAACTGGCCAAGAAAATCGGCAAGGACCATGAGTTGGCGCTAGAGCTCTGGGAATCCGAAATCCATGAAGCCCGCATTCTCGGACTTCTAATCGATGATCCGAAGCAAATCACGCGAGAGCAGGTCGAAACTCAGGTCGAACAACTGGATGAGCCAGTGCTGGGCCATGTATTTTCATCCTGCGACGCATCACTCTCGAGGGTTCCCTATGTTGTGGAGCTGGCAACAGACTGGATCGATTCCAAGGATAAAACCCGACGTAGCTGTGGCTACGGCCTGCTCTCCGAAATCGCTGCCTCGAAAAAGAAATCGGCACCAGACGACGACTTCTTTCTTGGTTACATAGAGCGTATTCGCAAGAACTATGAAGACAAGGGTGAAGTGGAAGGGGCCTATGCCCTGCTTTGCATGGGTAAACGCAACAAGAAACTGAATGGGGCAGCATTGAAAGTCGCAAAGATCATCGGGCCTATCGAGTATGAAGGCGAAAAGAACTGTGACCCTTTCGATATAGAAGACCATCTCACCAAGGACCACCTCAAGAGAAGGCTGGGAATTAGTTGAATATGCATCTGGTGTTGCAACAGACTGTCACTTGAGCAGTGTGAGATTTGAAAAATATGAATGAATGAAACAATGAAAAAGATAAGAAAAGAAAAGTTATAAAAAGTTATGAAAGAAGGGAGCAATCGAGCATGACTCACGAAAAAAACAACAATCAGTCCGTAGTAACTAGCGATGCCGAAGGCTTTGCGGCCAAACCCCAATCACCATCACGTCGCAAGTTATTCAGCAACGTAGGTGCAATGGGGGTAATGGGAATGCTAGGCAGCTTCGGAGCGGCGACCATCCCGCAACGAGCGGCTGCCCAGGAAAACTATGATTTCGAAAAGCCTGCGAACCTGCTTCCAGGAGCCCAACTCGATTCGAGGTTTCCTGTTTCTTTCGCTGAGCCGGTAACCGAAGGTCTAAGGCTTGTAGTTGCTTTTTTTACGGCACTTAACCAACGTAATGTGGCTGCCATGGCAGATACGCTGCACTTTCCGTTCGCGATTTTTGAAGACATAGAACCGCTGGTGTACCAGACCCGGGCAGATTTCATCAACAGCCCGCCGCCGACCCTCAATTCGACGGGGCGTGGCTTTACTCGAATTGCCGATGACTCATATGACCTGTTAGAAAACGTCAATATACACCTCTATTGCCCAGTAGGAGGAGTCTATTCACTGGACTATGCCCGATACAATGCGCAGGGGCACAAACTCTTCGATTGTCAGGGTGTCTATTCAGTTACCAACAACGACGGACGATGGGCAATCCAATTGGTATCTACGATCTGGCATGAGGTGGGCTACGAAGACAATGAATACCCGGATGCTGAAATGACTGATCGTATAGCCGGGCAAGGTTACCTGTCGCAGTTTGGTTACAACAATGAGGCAGTACTGAATGATCGCAGCACAGGGCGCGGTTCCTACGAGCAGGAACTACCCATCGGTACACGCACTGCATCAGTTTCATTTGGATACGGCCCTCGCGGTCGCTCCCAGGATGCTCGGGATAACGATCCTATGCAGGGTTGGATTGTGAATGGTGTGGAAAGCCGTCTGAATATTGGTGAAGTGACCGCTGCCGACAGCACTGGGTCGCTGAGTACTAACCTCGCTGAATTTTCAGATCTGGCGGGAGGTACGGTGGGCGATTACAGCTACACTCGATTGCGTCCTGATCGTCCACTTGTCATTCATGCGACCCACGACAAGGCCCATGTGCTGGGTGGGTACTGGCGATACACTAATGACGGCACGTTGATCTCAGAAACCCGAAGTGTGGGAATTCGTATTTGGAAGGAAGGGCGTTGGGGGGATGCAGGTGGGCTCGGGCAGGTAACACATCATGACCGATCCAATTCTCCACGGCGTTGATAAAGGAATTCCAGAATCACAATGGCGGCAATTCGTTCGCGCAATCTCGCCCGATTGAGATATATCATTAGCGCAGAACTAACACAGAAAACCGGTAACAGGAAAAAAGAATGAAAAACACTCCACTTGGGCGCCGTGATTTTCTGCGCTATGCCTCGGCGGCAGGTCTTTTACTGCCATCATCTCTCACACTGGCGCAGAGTCCTACCGTCGATGCCGAAACCCGCTTCGGTCGTGTTCGCGGCAGGCGCCTTAATGGAGTGAATGTATTCAAGGGTATCCCCTATGGGGCCAGTACGGGTGGAGAGAATCGCTTTATGCCGCCGCAGGATCCCACTCCCTGGCGTGAATACCGCGAGGCATTCGACTATGGTCCGGCTGCACCACAAAGCAATCCTCAAGGCGGTCGACAGCAAGATGGGAACGAGAGCGAAGATTGTCTGGTATTGAATGTCTGGTCACGTGGCATCAATGACGGTGGTAAACGCCCGGTCATGTTCTGGTGTCATGGCGGTGGTTTTCGTTCCCTGTCAGGTTCATCGCAACTCTATGACGGAACGAATCTGGCCCTGAGAGGGGATGTTGTCACGGTAACGCTTAACCATCGCCTGAACTTGCTTGGTTTCACTCACCTTGGTGGATTCGATGAAGACTTCGCATCGTCTGGGACTGTGGGTATGCAAGACATTGTCCATGCCCTGAAATGGGTGCGTGACAATATCGAGAATTTTGGCGGTGATCCTGATCGGGTCATGATTTTTGGCGAGTCGGGTGGTGGTCGCAAGGTGGCCACACTCTTGGCTATGCCTGAAGCCAAAGGTCTGTTTTATGCTGCTGTAATTGAGAGTGGTGCCACACTCCGATTGCCAACGGAGGAGCAGGCGCATGGTCTGGGCGAGAGGCTTTTACAGGAACTCGATATTGAACCGGCCAACGTAAGACAGATTCAGCAGCTGCCCCTTGCCAATCTGATGTCAGCTTATTTTGCCGTATCGGCAACCGCCGCAGAAGCGGGAGGTGGGGCCTTCGCGCCGACCATGGAAGAGGAGGTAATTCCGTTCCATCCATTCTGGCCTGACGCTTCTCCGGTTAATCCGGATGTGCCGCTTATCGTTGGGGCCAACCGTACCGAAATGACCTATTTCGCTGCTAACGCCGACTTTGCCATGGATGAAACGACCATGCGCAGCAGAATCGCTGGCTTATTCGGCGAAGACAGAGTGGAAGAGGTAGTAGATGTCTACCGGGAAGCGAATCCCGATGCCCGGCCGTCTGAGATATTTTTCCTGGTGTTTAGCGACCAGCGCTACGTTATGCCCTCTATTCGTATCGCAGAACGCAGGGCAGCCCTTAATGCAGCTCCGGTCTATCTCTATTACCTTGCCTGGCGTTCACCGGCCGATGGGGCTCGAATTCTGAGTCCCCATACGCTCGACATCCCACTGATTTTCGATAACGTTTCCCGCAGCCGCCTGACCGCGGGTAGTTCTCTCGCGGGGATGCTGGCAGACAAGGTGAGTGACACCATCATTAACTTCGCGCGCACCGGCGACCCGAATGTGGGTAAACTGCCACAATGGACACCCTATGATTCGACCACTCGCGCTACGATGGTGATTAATGACCGCAGTGAAGTGATAAACGATCCACTCGCCAGTCGCCGCGAACTCATGCAGCCGATTTTACAAATCTGATTCCTATTCCGAAAAACTCAGTCCAGGAGACCACAATGCGAAAACTCTTCAACAAACAACTGCTCACCAGTCTTTTGTTTTTAAGCAGCCTGACGATTTCACCCATGGCTCTTTCACTGGAGTTAGCTGAACTGCTTGGTACATGGACGATGTCCTATAACATGATGGGTCAGGGGCAGGCGACCGGCACCATTACAATATCCCAGGCGGACGATGGGAGTGCGAGAATCGTGGTGTCCTCGGCGGCAGGAGGCAATAGCGAAGCTAAAAATATTGAAATCACTGGCGATACGCTTAGCTTCAGTCGTGATATCAATGCGCAGGGTCAATCTCTTTCAGTGACCTACACAGCGCAATTGGTAGCTGGCGAACTTCAGGGAGAGTTTGAACTGAGTATCGGTGGGGGTGCCACCGACTGGACCGCGACAAAATGAGCTGGGAACAGCCTTCGTGGAAACGGTCTTTTGCCAAAGGTTCCTGAGATAGAACCAACAACAGACTGGAATTGGGCGAACGGGTTAGCGGCCACGGAAGACGCCTTTGACAGTGCTTGCCAATCTTCGGCTTGGTCTCGATCTAATGCAGTTCTGGTTGCGGTGTCAGTGAACAATTCGAAGCTTTCTAGGTAAACAGATCGAATTGCCCAAAGTCCTGACCCAGTAAGGCGCTGCTATTTCCATAGCCGAGCCAGCCCTGGGTCATGGTCTGGTAAACCTTGCGAAAATCGGTGGTATGGGCAAGGTTGTCCTCCGCGTTCAGGTCGGTGAGGCTTGGGACTTCGCCGTAGTGACCACCTTCGACTTCACTGCCCACTACGAACATGACATTGGCGGCGCCATGGTCTGTGCCCAATGAGACGTTTTCCGGTACGCGCCTGCCGAATTCCGAAAAGATCATCAGCATCACATCCCGATCCCTGCCTATTCGTTTCAGATCCTGCTGGAAAGCAGAGATGGCATCTGAAGTGTATGTCAGCAATCGTTGATGAAGCGCATTTTGGAATACATGAGTATCGAACGCATTATTGCGATAGGACACGTAGTAGAGTGTTGTTGGCAGTCCCGCATCAATCATCGATACCACCATAGGCAAATCCAGAGGATTGATGCCATAGTCGATGGGCGAGTTGTAGTTGGCCCAGGCTTGCCGCACGAGAGCGGATGAATCGGTGGCACTGCGCGCGATATTCAGCAGGAAGCGGCGCGAGGGATTGTCCACTTCACCTATATCTGGCCGGCGCTCGAGAACATCCCGTTCTTCGGCGAACGCTTCGCGCTGGAATCTGGACGGGTCATCAAACACGATGGGCACATGACGCTCACTGCGCACGGCCAGTGACTGGTTACCGGCGATATTCACGATGTAGTTAGCGGGTGCTTCCGGTGCCATATGATCAGCCAGTCTGCCTACCCAGCCATAGTCTTCGCCGCTGTTAGGTGCAGCGGTGTGCCAGTATGCCATCGATGTGAAATGGGAATAGGAAGGGTTGTCATAGCCGCAGCCATGCACAATGGCCATGTTGCCGTCTTTGTACAGCCGTTCGAAACCAGCCATGCCGGGATTGAAACCAAAGTGGTCATCGATTTTGCGTACGCTGGATTCGGGAATCGCAATATTGGGTCGATGCCGGTAGTAGGCATCATCAGCATATGGAACCACAGTATTGAGGCCGTCGTTCCCGCCAGACAGTTCCAGTACAACGAGTATCTTGCCCTGGGCGGTCGCTTCCAGTGCGGCTGCCTGAGCTGCGCGCCCAAGCGCAGAAGGAATCAAGCTGTTGCCACCCAGTGCAGCGACTCCTGCACTTACTCCAAGGCCGGCTCTCAGCAGTTCGCGTCGATTGTAGTGTTTCTTGCTCTTCATTTTACTCAAGCCTCGCTAGCTGAAACCTAGCCCAGTTGATACTCAGGTTGGCTCATGATCAGGTGTAGAGTCATGCGCAGGGCATCTTCCATATAGGTTTCTGCCAGTGCGATACGGTTGGTACCAAGCTGTTCTTCGAGAAAATTTGACAACATGGCACGCATCTCCAATGCCGGTGCCACGCGCATGAATCGTGCAATGAAATAGTCCACTACTTCGTCTGTGTTGTTCAACTCAGCATCCAACACCATGCGGCTAAGGTCTACTCTTGCTGTATGTCGGGATAGTGGAATCACCCGCTGTATGGCCATCTGCCAGCCCCGAAAGCTGCCGTAGCGCGTATTAAAGTCTTCATCCCTGTCGGCGAGCATATTCGATTCCGCCATCATTTCACCCTCGCCGATGCCAGAAGGCTGGGTCGCGCTGGTGATATCCATGCCCTGCCTGATACGACTGGCAACACTACGAATTTCGCTACTGCCGTTATAGCGATCTGTGGGAATGAAATTGATATCCGGGAACAGGACGTCCCGCGCAAAATTGCCGCGCTCCAATAGCAGCCCTGGAGTTATCCAGGATTGTCCCTCTGCCCAACCTGCTACCGTAGGTGGGCGTAGAAGCATCTGGCCCAGGGCGCCAGTGGCGCTATTGAAATCCGGGACACCTGGCGCATCCGGTAATCCAAGTTTACGATAGGTGGAAACTACCAGCTCAACGGGGCTTTTTATGTGAGTGCCCGTGGACGCGGGGCTGTAAAAATCTTTCGAAAGAAACACAACTTCCAGAAAGTTGGCGACATCGTAGTCCGCGTCGCGTAGCGCATTGCCTAATTCAACTTGCAGGGAAGGGTCCAGTTCCTGCCTGACAAAGAAACGATAGAGCTTGCCGGCTATATACTCCGCAGTAACTTCCTGTTCCATAATAATGTCAATGACATCGACACCATCGAAGTTACCGGTTCGTCCCAGAAACTGCTTTTCATCTGCATCATGCTGTTCGGCGTTCACTACGAACTCGAGGCCATCAAAATTCCAGCCCGTGAATGCGCGGGCGGCTTCTCTTATATCCTGTTCGCTGTAGTTGCCGACGCCCATGGTAAACAGTTCCATGATCTCTCTGGCGAAATTCTCGTTGGCTGCGCCTTTTACATTGACCCCGGCATCCAGGAAAGCAAGCATGGCAGGATCCTGCGCCACTGCCACCATCAGGTCACGAAAACTGCCATTGCCCTGTGCGTGGAACAACTCCAGTTGCTGCAACAGTTTGCGGTAGTCCCTTACCTTGCCTTCGTTGACGGCAAAATGGCCGTGCCAGAATAGTGCCAGCTTTTCCTGCAAGGGTTGTTCGCTGGCCACCATGCGATCCGCCCACCAGTAAACGACACGATTGGTTTCCAGTGATGAGGCGCGCAACCAATAGAAGAATTTGTTAACCACTGGTTGAAGTGGGCGGTTACCCCCCGCTTTTACTTTGACTCCCAATGCCTCGCCATTCTCGCGAGCCAATTGCGTTGCTGCAGGGCGGCTCGGTGGAAAAGGATCGAGCCCGGCATCGAAGATCCCGGAATGTTCGAAAGCGGGTAGCCCACTCGCAGAACTCTCGAAGTGCACCAGTGAGCGCACGGCTGCTTCGGGCGTCATAGCCGCCAGGGCGGCGATCTCATCCGGACTGCCGCCAAACCCGGCTCGTTCCAGCAGGTGAGCAGCGGCATCATAATTCCAGCTATTCCGCGAAATCGGTTCAAGATTATTTGTCCAGTTGGAGTCCACTGGAAACTGAGCCAGTACTGGAATTGGATATAGCAGGGGGGTTACAAAGGCAATGGCCAGAAGTGGGCTAATCGCTTTTTCCCTGAGCGTTACGAGAAAACGGGTTGCCACTTTTATTATGCTTTTTATTGGTGTCGCCTTGCTTAGCGATATGGGCATATTGAACTGCTCCCGAATACTGGGTCAGATTCGGCAATGTAGCAGATGTGACGGGATTGCGACTATTAATTGTTGTATCAGATTGCAACAATGCCGCCGAGAATGTTGCTTAACCGCGCATTGTGAAGTGGCGTCTAATCCCGAATATGCCGGGCAATAGACCTTGCCTCGTGCGTTCAATAAGACTAATAATGCGGCGACCCAGCCGAGGCCTGCAAAAACGGAGAGTATTTGAACATGATTGATAAAATCACCATCCCAACTACTCTGAGCAAAGCTGGAATCTTCGCTGCGGGTTTTGTCGCATCATGTTCCCTGTTTGCTGATTCGCCCAATAACTACCCTACATTCAGCAAGGACGTGGCCCCAATTCTCTACCACAACTGTGTTTCCTGCCATCGCGCGGGCGAAATTGGCCCCATGCCCCTTACCAGCTACGATGAAGTGAAGCCTTTCGCCAGCCTGATCGGGGAGCATGTAGCGAACAGGGTGATGCCGCCGTGGGGCGCGAACCCGGAGGTGGGCAAGTTTTCCAATGATCCTTCTTTGAGCGATGAAGCTATCGCAACAATCACTGCCTGGGTTGCTGCTGGCGCGCCGGAAGGAGATGCCAGACAGCTTCCGGATTTGCCTGCTCTGACATACGGCTGGCGCATGGACGATCCCGATGTTGTACTCTCAGTCCCTGAGCCATTTGAAGTATTACCAACCGGACGTTCTGTATATGGCAACTTTATGGTCTCTACGGGCTTCACGAGGGATACCTTTATACAAAGTTCTGAAGTGCGGCCCGCGTTGCTTGCCTTCACTCACCATGCCAATGTCTACGCGAGTATTGACGGTGAAGAGCATCGGGTCGCTGGCTACACTCCCGGCGGTGCAATCAGGAACTACCCTCCCGGCGTGGCAAAACTCATCCCGGCGAATTCGGAACTCAGAGTGAACCAGCACTACAATCCCAAAGGCAGTGAGCATCTCGATCCGGGAACGGCTTTTGCCTTCAAACTGGCGCAAGAGCCTGTCAAGCAGTTGGTCTATACGGATCAGTCCGGGAACAGGAACATAGATATTCCTCCCGGTGAAGCGAATTATGAATTGAAGGGGCAGGTGTTCGAGTTTGAACAGGACAGTCACCTTATTTCATTCATGCCTCGCATGAACGAACGCGGAAAAGACATTCAATACATACTGGTAACCCCGGATGGCAATGAACAAGTCGTGCTGGACGTCCCGCGATTTCACTATGGCTGGATATTCACTTATGAGCTCGCGGAACCCATCGCCGCTCCCGCAGGCAGCAAATTGTTCAGTCTCGCTCATTTCGATAATTCCGCGGGAAACCCCCACAATCCGGACCCAAGTGCCAGAGTGCCTTATGGTCCGGAAATACTGAATGCCTATTTTGAGTATGTGCTTGATGCACAGGACCTGCGCCTGGATTTCTCCCTGAGCCAACATTAGAGTGCATTGCTGCCTGGGCCAGTAGCAGGCTATTCCAATCTCACGATCAAGGGGCAACCTCGGCTCCACGACGTACAGATTGTGGGGACCATAGTGCCTGTTAGTTTCCACAATCGGCGCCATTTTCCCGGAAATCGGCAAGGGCAAACCACTTTCCGATCGAACTGCCTCTGGAAAGAGCCTGAGACACAACTTGTGACAAATTGGGTGTTATGGTCCTGCCACGTGAAAAACAGCGTTAGTCCGAGCAAAAAATGAGGCAAACTCGATAATTGCAGAGATTACCAGCCATCGAAGTAGATTCCCGCCCTCAACAATCTGCTATCATCCGCCGAGGTCTCTAAAAATAAGGAAAAGTAGTAACTAATGAGGTTGTTTAAGATGATCAATTCCAGACCCGCTAAACAGGGTGCTCTGGGCGTACTATTTGCCGCGTTCTGTTCGCTGTCGGCTACTGTGTCAGCGCAGAATCTTGTCACCGATGACACGGTTGAATGGTACACCCTCGGGGGTGACTATGCTCACACCCGCTATACCCCTGCTGCTGAAATTACGGCTGAGAATTTCGACGAACTGGAAGTTGCCTGGGAATGGGACGGCTCCAGCTTCGGCGGATACTCCGGTCGTTCTACACCGACTTATGTTGACGGCAAGCTGTTCACCGTTTCCGGCCCGCGCCGCAACGTTGTTGCCATCGATCCCAAGACGGGTGAAACCCTGTGGTCATACCGCCTGCCAAACACAGGTCGCTGGGAATACTCCATGCGTGCCTCTTATGGTAAGGGTATAACTTACTCCCGTATCGACGGACGTGGTGTCGTCTATGTTTCTACTCCCGGCTTCTTCCTGATTGCCCTGGACGCTGAAACTGGTGCACCGCTGGAAGGCTTTGGTGGCCAGGTGCCAATCGAAGGTTTTCCTGAAACAGGTGTTGTAGACATGCTGGCCGATCTCGGTCACCCCTATGACCCTTACGACGGTATTCCACTGGAAACCGGTTACATCACAACCTCTTCACCACCCATCGTGGTGAATGACAACATCATCGTGGGTAACTCCGCAGAGCAGGGCTACCTGCAGGCGCGTATCGAAAACGTACCTGGCGACATCCTTGCTTACGACCGCGTTACCGGCGAATTCAAATGGAAGTTCAATGTGATTCCCCGTCCTGGTGAATACGGCCATGAGACCTGGGAAAATGATGCCTGGAGCTACACCGGTGACGTTTCTTCCTGGGCGCCTCTGACGGCGGATCCAGAGAACAACATCGTTTACGTTCCAACTAATCCACCCACAATTGACTACTACGGTGGTTTCCGTCCGGGTGATGGTCTGTACGGCACCAGTGTTATCGCGATCAATACCGAGACCGGTGAGCGCGTTTGGCACTACCAGACAGTCAAGCACGATGTATGGAACTACGATAATCCATCACCACCAATCATGCTGGACCTGAACATTCCGGGTCGTGGCACAGTGCCTGCCGTGGCGGAAGTCACCAAGCAAGGTTTCGTGTACACCTTCGATCGCTTTACCGGCGAGCCTGTATGGCCGATGGAAGAGCGTCCAGTACCTGCATCCCAGGTGCCGGGTGAGAAGCTGGCGTCAACCCAGCCTTTCCCAACCAAGCCACCACCCTTCGAACAGCAGGGCATCACTGAAGACGACCTGATCGACTTCACGCCTGAACTGCGTCGCGAAGCGTTGGAAGTAATGGCCAACTATCAGATGGGTCCATTGTTTAATCCGCCAATTCACCGCGAAAACGCCGCTGGCAAAGTCAGTTCAGCCATGTGCCCCGGTGATGGTGGTGGTGCCAACATCTATGCGCCACCTACTGCAGATCCAACAACAGGCTTCCTGTATGTTGCGTCAGCCAACAACTGTAGCTGGCAGCAGGTTATTCCCGGTGAAGAGGCTGATACCTTCATCGAGAAGCCAACAGGTACAACGTTTGCGGCTTATGCCAACGGTCCTCGTACCCGTCCACCACGGTTGAGTTCAGGTCTGCCTTACGTGAAGCCGCTGTACAGCAGCATCACTGCATACAACATGAACACTGGTGAGATCGCCTTCCGTATTCCGGCTGGCGAAACCCAGGATCGTGTGGCAAACAACCCAGCCCTGGATGGCGTAGACATTGGTCGCACTGGCGACGGTCGTGCACCTTCCATGGTAACTACTGCCAACCTGCTGGTTTACTCCGGCATGGCGGCTGACGGCCAGAACGCACACCTGTATGCCATCGACAAGCAAACTGGCGAGCAACTGGGTCGCATCGACATCCCAGCCGCAACCCGTTACGGCATGAGTTCCTGGATGCATGATGGTCATCAGTACATCATCCTGCAAAACGGTCCCAAGCTGACTGCCATGGCTCTGCCAGCGGCGCAGCCCACCGGGGGTGCTCACTAGGCTGAAATGCCAAGTGCAGAGATTTGATTCTCTGCAATACAAAGAGGGCCAACGATGAACACAGTCGTGTTCAAACGTTGGCCCTTTTTTTATGTCTTATCTTTTTATGCATCATCGCGCATTTCCATGGATTGTTAGCAGCTTCTGATTGCGAAGCTCATTGAGTCGAGGCTTCCGTTGACTGTACTCGTGCCGGGCAGGAGAGGTGTTACGTTGTTTGCCTAGGCAAGTTCCCTTCGATTGGACGGTTGGGCATTTGAAGATCACTTCGGATTCTTCGCTGTCACTGAACAAGCGGCTGCGGGGAGGCAGGGTTCCCATCCCGCCAGTCAAGGCCGGCGCTGAACGGAAGAAAAAGACCGAAGGGCTTTTTCTGGAGTGAAGGCACCCTGGAAGGGCGCCGAGCCGGCGGGATGGGAACCCTGCCTCCCCGCAGCCGCGCTCGAGGGCACTTTTCAAACTAGCCATGCGCTCTGAATTACTTAAGTATCCCAGATTTCGGTAATCAACCTTTTGGATTGCGCTGGATTTAGTAGCTGGTCACTAAACGCTTGCAGTGCAATGCCGAAACTTCTAATATGCAACCCAGAGGTTGCATATGAAAATAATACAAACCGTGGAAATAAAGGCGCCTGTGGCCAAGGTCTGGGACGCGATCATCGATCACAATAAATTTGGCGAATGGTTTCGCTGCCGTCTGGATCAGCCATTTGCAGAGGGAGAAATGTCTACCGGCATGATGACTTATCCCGGATCCGAGCATGTAGAGTGGCTGGCGAAAGTCGTTAAAATTGAACCAGAGCAATGTCTGGAATTTACCTGGCCACCCTATGTGGCGGATGAATCGGTGGATCTCTCGAAGGAACCCTGGATGCATTGTAGTTTCGTGTTGGAAGAAACCGCCGATGGCACCCGCCTGACGATCACAGAGTCGGGGTTCGACAAATTGTCGCCGGCGATTCGCGACGATGCACGGCGGTCTAATGAACAGGGTTGGAAGATTCAGGCCGGGCACATTACAGACTATGTCAGCAAGAATACCTAGCGCTGAAATTCAAAGGAAAGCCAGGGTGTTCTCGGTGTTGGGTGACAGCACGCGGTTGGAAATTGTCACGAGCCTTGTTGATGGTGAGCCGCGTTCGATTACGGAACTCACTGAGGGTTTTCAACTGAGTCGGCAGGCTGTCACTAAACATCTGCGATTACTGGAACAAGCGGACATCGTGATGAATGAAAAATCCGGACGCGAAAGCCTGTTCAGCCTGAAAGTGGAATCGCTGAGTGAAGTGCGCGAAATGATTCAGGATATTGAAGCACAGTGGGCTGCCACCCTTGGGCGTCTCAAAGCCTTTGTAGAAAGCTGAACAGGCTTTTGCGGATCGGTAACAGCTTACAGTGCGTTGCCATCTGCACTCTGTGCTCTCAAGGAATTTAAAAAAGACAGCATCTCTTCCGTCCGTTGTTCTCCTATTTCTTTGGACGTCTCCAGCACCAAAGTCGAAGGAAGCTGTTTGCTCATGTTGTCCAGTGTCGAGACGGCGGTGGGTAAGGTCTGGGCAAGATTCTCCCGATTGGTCAGGGAAATAATTCTGGTGATGCCAATAGCGCCCAGAAAATTCAGTGTGTCGGCATCATGTAAAACCTGTGCGTGAGGTTCATCTGGAACCGGCGAATAATACATGTGGGCGAGGGCGGCGCCTTGCACGAGTGCCAGTTTGTTCATGGGAAATCCCGCAGGTTCCAGAATCTCCGCCATGGAATCCGCTGATACCTGTGAATGATCGCTACCACGATCAGTGTAGGGTGCGAATGCGCCCATGTCGTGCAGGAAAGCAGCGGCGAAGAGGACGTCCAGATCAATCTGCAACCCTTCTCGCTCTGCCAGGTGCAGCGCCAGTATGTAGTCCCGTTCGCTGTGCTGAAGTCCCCAGGCGGTATGCTGAAGATTCTCCCGAGCAAACTCATAGACAGTCTGTTTCCATGGGCTGTCCAGCGGTATGCCCGAATCTGTTTGTTGAGCGAACACAGCGCCATTGCTCAATAGGACGACACAGAGTAATAGAGGGCGGATGCGAACGGACATGGGGTTCTCCTGAAGCGATACCTGAGTAAGTTAAGCACTATCATACGAGTGTGGTTTGGAAACAAGGGTCGACGGTCAGATTTATGAAAGAAGCTTCAAATTGGACCAAATATTCGGTATTAAGAGCGTACAAGAAGATGCTTGTTGCCCAGGGAGCTCCCAAAAATGAATAACACTAAAAAAACGTCCTTACCTGTAAGTCGCTCATTCGGAATAGTGTTGCTGTTGCTGGCAGGGTTTGCCTCCGCTGCAGAATTGCCCGTAGCCAAGCCAGAAATGGTAGGCATGTCCAGCGAGCGTCTGCAACGAATCGACGAATACTTTCGGGGTTTCGTGGATGAAGGCCAGATTTCCGGTGCTGTGTCCCTGGTGGCAAGAAAAGGAAAAGTGGTGCATCACTCGGCAGTTGGCTGGAAGTATCGGGAAGAAAATATTCCGATGAGCACTGATACCATCTTCACGCTCATGTCCATGACCAAACCCATCGTCTCAACCGCCCTGATGATGTTGTTTGAAGAAGGACACTTCAGACTCGATGACCCCATTTCAGACTGGATTCCCGAGTATAAAGATCATGGTGTGCTGGTCAGTGATGGCGCACGTGCCAGTGTAGTTCCTGAAGCGAGGCCGGTGACGATTCGTCATGTGCTTACCCATACTTCGGGTTTGACATTGAGTCCGCAGGACAAAGGTCTGTCAGAAGATGAGATTGCCTGGATCACTAACAACGGGAAAGGGTTCGATACACTGGGTGAGCGGGTTGCGCGGGCAGCACAGATTCCCGGTGCCTTTCATCCAGGTGACGAATGGCAATACGGTTCGTCTACCGACTACGTGGCTGTGCTGGTAGAAAAAATCTCCGGACAGAGCATCGACGAATTCCTGCGTGAGCGTATCTTTGAGCCTTTGGGCATGCATGATACTCATTACTACGTGCCAGAGGCGAAAGTCGATCGAGTCGCGGCTGTCTATCGGCCTGCTGCGAACGGGCCATCGGAACTGGCGCGTCCCCCAGCGGTGACGCCTGCCCGAGAATATTTCTCCGGTGTGGCCGGGCTCAATGGCACATCGTCGGATTACTTTCGTTTTGCGCAAATGATACTCAATGGCGGTGAGTTGGATGGCGTGCGTTTGCTGGGAAGCAAGACGGTGGAACTCATGACCGGGAATCACACCGATGACAAGTATGTCTATGTGCGTGGGCCCGGTTACGGATTCGGCCTGGGTTTCGGCGTCCTGGTTGAGCCGGAGAAATCCTGGGATTTCATGTCCGAAGGCGGCTATGGTTGGGGTGGAGCCTATGGCACTTTGTACTGAGCTGATCCTGTAGAGGAATTGGTTGGTCTTATGTTTATTCAGCTACCGGGCCACGGACCACTTAATATACGCCAGCGCTACACTAATGTGGTAACGCAAGCGATAGTAGACTAAATGACACTGAGCGCTCTGTTTCGGCTTCGTGCAGACGCCGCAAAAGAGCGCCTCGTAATCCACTAGTTCAGGCTTGCTAATCCTTGCTTTTGGAGTGAGAATTTGATGATGCAACGCTTGCCGCTTTCTCTGCTTCTTGTACTCCTGCTTTCACTGGGTATTGGTAACCCGGCGGGAGAATATGCTTTCGACCAGGGCATCGATACCGCGACGCTGACTCTGGCTGGTATTGAAGGCGAAGGCAGTGAACCTGATGAATTGAAGACCGACTCTGTAGATGCCGAGATTCCGGTTTTTCACCTTTCTTATTCCGCTCCGCTTCTAAATCGCGTACTCAAACCTGGTTCCCGGCCTGATCAACTGCTGCCAGAACCTGCCTCCCGTTTATCCATCCGCGCACCTCCTTACCTGATGGCGTAATCACTGCTGCCCAGCAGCATGATTTATGAATGCACCAGCCAGGTATTTGAATCCCCATTTCGAATGTACACAGTGATACCACTGTGCCTGGCCGAAAATTACTATTGGTTCCGGCTGGAAATGACTCGACCCCTGTTCGCAAATGAGGAGATCGCAAGTCCCTGCCGGTTCTGATCACAGAGTGGTCTAAACATGGAATTACTGAATTGGAACTCCGACATGCTGGTGTCTGGAGTCATACTGGCGATTACCTTCATTGGTATTTTTACAGAGGGGCTGCATGGCGTTCACCGAGTTAAGGTTGCCATGGTTGGAGCGGCGGCCATGGTGCTCGTAGGTGACTTGCTGGGTTTCTACTCCCCGGATCTGGCGATTGAAGCCATTGACTGGAACGTGGTGTTCTTGTTGGCAGGGATGATGACTATCGTTGCCATCATGATACCCACCGGTGGCTTTCAGCAACTGGCCTACGCCATTGCCAACTTCAGCAAAGGGCGACAGTATTTGCTTCTGGTCATGATGGGATCGCTGGTGACCGTCCTGTCACTGTTGCTGGATAATGTGACAACGGTAGTCATCTTCGGCCCACTGATCATTCTCATCAGTCAGTCCCTAAGAGTCAGCCCGATTCCCTATCTGTTGGCTGCAGCGTTGCTGTCGGACACGGGAGGTGTAGCGACACTGGTAGGCGACCCGCCTAACCTGATGATCGGCTCGGCTGCGGATATCGATTTCAATACCTTCATTTATCACATGGGCCTTATGGTGCTTGTGGCCTGGATAGTGATTCTTGTGTTTCTGCGCTACCTGTTCAAGGACGAACTTGCTGTCAAAGCCCAGCCTGTGACCACCGGTCAGGACTATGCAATCGCTGATTCCCGGACCTGGTACGCAGCGCTCGCGGTGCTGTGTGTTATGGTGGTGGGCTTCATCATGCATAGCCGACTCGGTTGGGAGCCCTGGTTGGTTACTGCTATGGGCCTTACCTTGCTTCTTTATATCGGTAACCGTATCGATGTGGAAGAAAGCCTGATGCATATCGAACTGGCGTTACTGATGTTCTTTATCTCCCTCTTTATGATCATTGGTGGAGTTGAACACAGTCAGTTTCTCGAATTTCTTGGTCAGTTCATCGTCCCGTTGGTGGAAGAAGATCTCTTGATGTCTACGATTATCCTGATGTGGTGCGCGGCATTGCTTTCGGCAGCGATCGACAATATTCCTTTTACTGCAGCGATGATACCCATAATCCTTGGCATGGAAGCGCAGGGAATCAATGTAACGCCGTTATGGTGGGGACTGGCGGCCGGGGTTGGCATGGGAGGTAACGGTACCCATCTGGGTTCAACGGCCAACGTGTTTATCGTAACGATTTCCGAGAAACTGGCTCGAGATGCAAAAGACCCCTCACTGGCGATCACACCCGGCTTATGGTTTCGGAAGGGTACACCGGTCATGTTGGTGACGCTGGTAACCTGCAGCATCATCATGGTGACGTTCTTTGATTTCTTTGCGGGTAGCGGATCCTGACTGTTCCCGGAACGTGGAAGGCGTGCAGGAAGCATGCCTCATGCTAGCCAGGGCCGTCTTGGCTACAAACGGCTATCGCTGATGCAGGATCGCGCGCTTAGTTGCCGAGAAATAGAGTCTGTACTATGCGGCAATTATCCAGGCTGTCGCCAAAAGCCGGGCCGGGAGAGTGCAATAGCCAGGGTCTGAAAAGGACCAACCTGTTGTACTTGTAAGGAATAGTGAGGGTTTTTTCCCAGCGCGATTCATCGATGCCTTCGGTTTCAAGAAAGTTTTTCAGATCATGAAAATCTTTCCAACCATACTCGGCGAACCCTTCGACGGTATTGGGTGCTACTTCCAGGCCTGTTTCAAGGTGCCTCCAGAAGTTGGTGCCGTCTGTTTTGGGATGGTCTTTTGAGAGGTAAACAACGCCAGCCCAACGCGTCTGCTTTTCTACATCGTAGTGAATATGGAACTGATAGGAATCGTTCTCCCTCGTGAAGCGCAACCGTCCATTGGCATTGGTAGAAGTGTTGATAGACGGTTCGAATGTGAGCTTCTGGAAAATATCCCTGTGTTGCTCGCTGAGAAAGGACTCAGTAGTCATTACACCGGCATAGCCACCATCTGGCGAATCTTCCTCGCGGAGGGAATCGCGGGCCACACTAACCAGTTTATCGGGATCGGTGTAGAAATCGTCTACGATAATGAATCTGTCGCGCATAGTCTTGTTTGTTTTTCTTGGGTATCAAAGGGCCAGTAACAGGCGTAATCGAAGATGATCACCGCTACCCGGCCCGGCAACTATTACAGCCGCAGATTATAAACTATGCGCCACAGGCTTGTGTACTTGGCAGCAAAAAGCGTCTTTTCAGACAGGGCAGGTGTTAATACCGAGGACCTTGTACAGGGGGCAAAATCCAACCACCCCGGTTACCAGCGCGATCACGCCCGGAATTGACAACAATCCCACGCCACCTAGCCCAATAAGCACTACTCCCAAGACTACCCGGAGAATTCTGTCGTTTTTGCTTTCATTGATGATCATAGGTAATTTCCTTACTGGACCAATTCGGTTATCGGTAGGGAAATTCTCCATTTTCCGGGGATTGCTGTGTTGATTTGGGTCAATTTTGGCGCCTGTATCTGATCTGCAATGTCCCAGATCCCAGAGAGCCGACCCACCTAAAAGCAGCGATCTAGCGGCATAGTCATGGGCCACGGGTGGACAGCACATTCGGCTTGGGATTCCCTTCATATATCCACCAACTGAACAATGAAGCCTTTGGCCTTCGGCGCATGACCTACACTTAAGGAACCTCTGAACAACATGTTTGTTCAGGGGTTCCTTAATGTGGCAGTAGGGCCCCACCTATAGTCAGGTGGATGTGGTTCCAACCAGGCGGTCAATCAAGGCAAGGAAGCAGAAATGGCTTTTATAGAATGGGATGACAAATACGACATTCATGTTGACGCAATGAACAATCAACACAAACATCTAATGAGCTTGATGAACAATTTATTCGAATTGAATGAAAGCAAGGCGGCGAAACCGGTTATCGGCAAAGCGATAGCAGACCTCGGTGCGGCTGCGCAGAGTCATTTTGCGGACGAAGAAGCCTATATGGAATCACTCAGCTATCCAGAGCTTGCACGTCACAAGATTGTTCACAAGCAGCTTCTGGAAAAATATGGTGGGCATGCAGAAGCTTTTGCCGAAGGAGAAGGTGAGCTCAGCAAAGAGTTTTTTAACTTTATCCGCTTATGGCTCGCTGCTCATATCCAGGGAATTGACATGAAGTATGGGGACTTCGCTAACAGGCACTGATCGCGGGCCTGTGTAGTGTCAATCCACAATAGCGATAAACAACCCAGCGTATAACTCCCGGGAAAAGGAAAGGTGCACCTGAATTTCTGTCTTTGTCTGAGATTAGTGCCCGATATCAACGTCGTCAGGCCGTTAGCATTTTGTAAAGTTCATCTTTCAGGTGCAGTCTGCGCTTCTTCGCTTCCTCTTCGGTCTGGGTAGAGACTGGAGTCGATTCTTTCTCCATGTTTTCAATTTCAGACGTCAGTTCGTGGTACTCATCGAACAGTCTCCGAAAATGATTGTCGCTGACTTTCAGGTCATGAATGCGGTCACGCAGTTCAGGGAATTCGTGGATCAAGTCGTGGTGTTCTATTGTCATGAAAGGCTCCTGTAGCCATGGTTTATGCTTTCAGAATAGTCGTTCATCAGGCATGGAACGATGATCTGGGTCATAAATTGGTTGGATGCCATAGGTCCGGTGTCGGAACTAGTCCAGGATATTCAGAATGTCCTCTACGGACTTGTTGCTGAGTTCGACGATGGATAGCCCTGAGCGTTGCATTGCTTGATGAATTACAAAGCTGCCCGCCTTGTAGCCGATAGCCTCTCTCCCATCGGAATGTTGGACCATCCATTCACTGTAACTAGCACTGGTGGGCAGGGCACTGACCTCCTTCCACCACTCGCTTACATTGTGAGGATAGGCGTTGCCCTCGAAAACTTTGTTGGTATGAATTTCTGAAAACACATTGGCAAGTCCCTCGTTTACGGCAGCGATCTTGATTCCTGGTCCAAACTTGTTGTCCACGATAGTCCATCCTCGAGCCAGGTGGTGGAACTCGTGGTACAACGCTGCAGCCAAGCCCGTACGACTGGCATTGATTACTCCACCATCGAAGCTGGTTGAAATGCGTATGCTTATGCTCGAGGGCGTGTCCGCGCTGCCGATGACTCCGCCTACATTCGAAACGTCTCTGGCTAGTGGGAACACGGACACGCGAATACGCTCCGGCAGCTCTGGAAGCAGGGCTCTCACTTCCCTCTCGGACTGTACGATGATGTCGTTAATGTAGGTTTTCTCTTCTTCGGTGAATGCGTAGTCCGCCTCCGGGAAAGTTATGTCGACCTTGCCGGAGGAGACTGCTTCCATGCCAAACCCGGGAATACAGTACAGGGCCAGGCACAGGATGACGGCTTTCTTGAGCGGAGAGGGCATTTTCGTGGCTCCATGGTGAGTGATACTGTTTAGACGTACAGAATCGATGGAGGTCACTATTGGTTTTTAACACTAAACGCGATCATTCTTATTGCATGGGTGAATAAGCGATGCATCGGACGGCTTGTAAGAATGTGCTGGCACCCAAATACAGACTTTTTTCACAGTAAAATCTGGAACCCTGCGGAAACCACTTCTATTCTTGTTCTATAGATAGCCAGAAGCACAATGGAATAAGGAAATTCACTATGTGGCTTGCAACCCAGCTCTGCAAAAAGAGACTTATCAGCGCGGTACAACTATTCGAGGCGCTGGACGAACACTTGTCCACACGACCTCAACTGGGCGAGATTGCTGCCGAAACCAAGACGCTCGATATGAAGCAGATATTCAGCGTATTGGCAGCTCAGGCCGACGATGATCGGCCTTTCGGCCAGATTGCCAAGCAAATGGGATATCTGGACGAAAAGAAATTGATATGGCTACTACACGAGCAAGCACAACGAGCCAGATCTGTTGAGTCAATCCTGGTGGACAGGGGTGCCGTTACCGAAGAGACTCTGGAAAAGGAGCGCGTATCCGTCCGCATCGAGTGTCGGGAGCTGGATTCTCCTCTCAATCAACTGGCCACGCACACCAATCGAAGCTCATTGGGCCACTAGCGCGCAAAGAGATAGATTGGCCAGGGTGCCCGCTGCGACGCGGCATTCACTCTGAAATCCAATTGCCGATGCTAATTCCAGGCCTTTGACTCCATGGGCCTGGAAATTTCCTGTTCAGTAAAAAGCATAGTCCTTGGGCTGAACGAACTCCTTTTTCATTCCTGTTCTCAGTAGAATGTGCCCGGTCCTGATCCGGGCAGAGTCGCATTCAGCCAGCTTCCCAACAATACGGTAAGGATTTCATTTACGGCCTTCCGGGCCGGCCTTCCCAAAGCGCGCCTGTACGGCGATAATCCGTGATCGGGAGTAAATCGACGAATTGCGACATTGCCGCCATCGCTCATTTCGGCACCTGTGGATGCAGGATTGCCCAGCGTGATCAGGCAATTCAGCCGGGACACATAAACGGGACCTAATCGTGTTGGATAAAATCTACGAAATTTGCACAAGCCGCCTCTACTGGATCGCCGGGGCCGCCTACCTGCTGCTGATGGAGGCCATAGCGCTGTACTGGCAGTACGCGCTGGAGTATTACCCCTGCGCTCTGTGTGTGCAGATCAGGGCCTGGGTGTATGGGGCGATGTTCTCGGCAATCTTCGGAGCCTTCGTGAGTGACAAGTTCTGGTTACGCTGGTCGGCCCTCACGATGACCCTCTTCTTTATGGGTGGGGCGCTCTACACGAGCTGGTATTCCTATGGCGTTGAGAAGGGCACCGTTATTTCAAGTTGCTCCATGGGCGCCGGCTTCCCGGAGTTCATGCTGCTCGATGAGTGGATTCCAGTCCTGTTCAGGGCCGACGGCTTTTGTGGTCAATCACCGGAAATGTGGTTCGGTTTTAGCATGAACCAGACTCTGCTGCTCACTGTAGGCGTGCCTACTCTTATTCTCGCAGTGCACTGGATATTGCACCTTCCTCGCATGGCGGCAGCTTCGGCTAACTAGGGAACCTCGTCGCCGCGCTAGCCAAGTGCTCCGGCCCTTGTCTGCGCAACGCGCCTGCCAGAAAATCGCGGCAGACTCCTCAGCGGCGTAACATAGTTAAGCAGAATTCAGAGTTTCCCGGGCTTCCCGCTGCGCTGATGCTTATGGCAGCGCGATCTGCGAAGCTCAGCCGAGTTGCGCTGCGGGCTCTTCCCAGGGCAGGTGGTGATCCTGCAGAATCACCAGGTTATTCATATTAACCAGCCGTGATTCTTCCTCATAGCCCAGAAGTTCGACAATAGGCCGGTCCGGGTTTTGAGCAATGAGTATCGCTTCATCAGAAGAAATATTCGCAAGACCACGAGCTCGCTCTTTCCCCTGTTCATCGTAAATGTGCAGTACATCTGCTTTCTGAAAGCTTCTGTGACAGGACAGGATATCGTGGCAAGCGATTCCCGTTTCCTGCTCTTCCAGTGAATCGGCAACTTCCTGCTTGATAACGATACTGCCGGCAATATGCAGGCGATTGGTTAGCCAGACTTTCCAGCTCGAATTGGGCTTGTTCTTCGCGATGCATCGAGTATGGGGACGCTCATGACTCAGAATCGAAGACACCGGTCTGTCGATTATCCCGCTAGAGATGAGCGTGGTGCAGCCTGCGTGCTGCGCCATATTAGCTGCCTGCATCTTGGTTAGCATACCGCCGCTGCCAAGTTGGCTGGTTCCAGTGGTTACAGTGAGGTAGTCGCTCACATCGTCAACGATTTCTACCAGTTGTGCGCCGGGTTCTGCCGGGTTGCGATCGTAGAGGCCGTCGACACTGGTCAGGATAATCAGGTGCTGAGCGTCAATCATCTGCGCGACCTTGGCGGCGAGCCGGTCATTGTCACCCACGCGAATCTCCTGGGTAGTGACAGTATCGTTCTCATTCACAATGGGAACCACACCGTGTTCCAGCAATGAATGCACGGTGTTCTTTGTATTCAAGAAGCGGCGACCTTCTTCAAGGTCATCGAGGGTAACCAGCACCTGGGCAATGTCGAATCCATTTTCCAATGCGATCTGCTTGTAGGCATTGAGCAGAATGGGTTGACCACAGGCTGCTGCAGCTTGCTTGTCCTGCACGCTGGCGCTCTCTGGTGTTTCGCTGAGTGCGTTCAGTCCGAGTGCGACAGACCCGGATGAGGCGAGCACTACTTCGTATCCCTGCTTCTGTAAATAAGCAATATCGCTGAGTAATCCATGCATGAATGCATAACGCGGTTTTAGATGTTCCGAGCTGGCCAGCAGGCTGGAGCCTACCTTGATCACGATTCGTTCTACGGGTACATCTTGCTGTTTAATTTGGGCGCTATGCCTGTCGAAAAGTTCGCGTACGCGAGCAGTCATGGTGTTCCTTTTATTCCCTTAATAATTTAATTCAGTTTGTTTACGTTTCTGTAATTTCACTTGCCACAATGCAGGGCAAAAAATCAGAACAAAAAAAAGACCGATCAGTCTGTTACCGATACTGGTCTAATTCTTATCCTTATTTCAATTTCAGCTTTTGATTTACGCTTAAGAGCATCTTCAATCAAACGTTTCAATACTATCGCAAGCAAACGGTAGTTAGTAATGATAGTAAGAATTGATTATTAACAGTTGAGTGAAGAAGAGCTTGAAGAAAAGCTTGAAGAAAAGCTTAAAGCATAGTGATTTGATATAAATCGCCGATAATTGTAAGCTATATGGAATTGTGTTTCAACTTGACCCTGATTTTATTGAAAGGTAATTGCAGCGCAGGTTGATCACATATGCCTAGAAACGCCTTTTTTACAGGCTTTTTTTGGCAAATTGAAAGCGGAGTAGTAGACGCACTACTTAATGTATGACATAGCGTTGTGATTAATATTTGATCACGACGTGTTTATAGAACGATAGATATATTATTGTTTTGTGAATTATCAGGCGTACATTAACTGTTAGCTGAGTCTGCTATCCGAATTAACTAATTATTTAACTGATTAAGAGGTAACCCTTGAAACCCATGACACGCGTCCTTATGGCCGGTTGCGGCAATATGGGCGGTGCTCTTCTCGGTCGATGGCTGCAACGGCCCGGCTTTGAGTTTACTGTTATAAGTCCTTCCAAACGTCGATGCCCCGAGGGTGTGCGGGTTGAAAGCGACCTGCAAGCACTGAACGGTCAGACATTCGATCTGATTGTTATCGCAGTCAAACCTCAACTCATTCGTGACGTCATTCCCGCTTATGTGAATCTGCTGGCTTCAGATGGATGCTTTGTGTCCATGGCCGCTGGATTCTCCATACACTCACTGCAGGAAGTAACAGGATCGAAATCTGTTATACGCATGATGCCCAATATGCCGGTAAGGGTCGGCAAAGGTGTCAGCGCTCTCTATGCCGATGTGCAAGTGAGCTCCGCCCAAAGGGAGCTTGTCGACAACCTTATGCAGGCAACAGGGCAGCAAATATGGGTGGACGAGGAAGATGCCATTGACCGCTTCACCGCCATTGCGGGGAGTGGCCCCGGGTATGCCTTTGAAATCGCTCGTTGCTGGGTAGAAGCAGGAAAAGCTCTCGGCTTTTCTGAAGCAGAAGCGCGAGGAATGGTCCTGCAAACACTGTCCGGCACTGCAGAAATGGCATTGGCTAGCGAAGCCACACTTGAAGAACTGCGTAATGGTGTCACCAGCAAGAATGGTACTACCGAAGCGGGTCTCAAGGCCCTCTGCGCAGGCGGCGAACTGGGCAAATACCTGCAACAGGCGCTGGATGCTGCCTATACCCGGGCGGTAGAGCTACGCTGAAATAATTGCTGACGGATGCAGGGGCGATCTGGCGAAACAGCTTGACGGCTGGCCAGGAAGCGAGACGGTTCTATTCTCCGCCTTTTATTGCGATCTGAAAGCCCAATCCCCAACCAAATTTTTAGACTAAAACGTCAGGAGTATAACGTGACAGTTTCTCTAGCTTATGCAGAGACCACAGAAACAAGTATCGATGAGCAAGCCCAATCACACAAGGTGGATAGCAAGGCGTATATAGAGCGTCTTGGTCATGACGCACGCAGTGCAGCGCGGGCCTTGGCGGTTGCGACCACGGCGCAAAAGAACAGGGCTCTCGAACTTGCCGCCGATGCGCTCGAAGCGAATTCTGCCGCATTGCTGGACGCCAATGCCATCGACCTGGCCAGCGTGGCGGGTAAAGGTAAAACCGATGCGTTCATAGACCGTCTGAAACTGGATAGCAAACGTATTGCCGGGATGGCTCAGGCATTACGTGAGATTGCGGCCCTGCCAGACCCGGTAGGCCGGGTTCTCTATACATCGAAACGGCCCAATGGATTGCAGATTCGTAGGGTGGCTACACCCATCGGCGTGATTGGCATGATCTACGAATCACGTCCTAACGTTGGTGCCGATGCAGGTGCACTCTGCCTGAAATCGGGCAACGCGGTAATCCTTCGCGGTGGTTCCGAAAGCCTGAATTCGACCCGCGTGATCGTTTATTGCCTCGCCAAAGGACTTAAAGCAGCCGGGTTGCCCGAGTCCTGTGTCCAGTTTGTCGACACACCCGATCGTGGTGCAGTGGCTGAGTTATTGCGCTGCTCCCAGTTTATCGACCTGGTGATTCCACGCGGCGGACGTGGATTGGTTGAACTGGTGCGTGAGCAGGCACAGGTCCCGACCCTGCTGCATCTGGACGGCAATTGTCATACCTATGTGCACTCTGAGGCCGATCTTGGCCGGGCCGTAGAAGTCGTGCATAACGCCAAGCTGCGTCGCCCGGGAATCTGTGGCGCTACAGAGAGCCTGGTGATAGACCAGTCTATTGCGGGTGATTTTCTCCCCATGCTGGTGGATCGTCTACAGGATTGTGAGATCCGCGGTGACGAAATTGCAATGAAGTGCGATTCGCGCATTCTCGGCGCTAAAGAATCGGATTGGGATACTGAGTACCTCGACGCAATCATCTCGGTGAAAATCGTGTCTGGCCTGGATGAGGCCATCGGCTTTGTTGATGCCCATTCTTCCAAACATACCGATGCCATCCTCACAGAGGATAAGAGTGCAGCCAGAAAATTCATGCAGTGCATTGATTCCGCAGTGGTAATGCACAACGCTTCAACCCAGTTTTCCGATGGCGGTGAATTTGGTATGGGCGCAGAGATCGGTATTGCGACAGGTAAGATGCATGCCCGGGGACCAGTAGGCCTGGAGCAACTCACGAGTTTCAAGTACGAAGTCCATGGCGACAGCCAGGTTCGTGCCTAGGCAATTCCAGTTAGCTATTGCAACGGAGTAAACGATGTTTGATGCAGCGATCATTTCACTGATTGGCTATTTTGTGCTCATGCTGGCGATTGGTTTGTATGCCTATCGCAAATCAACCAGTGATGTCTCTGAGTATATGCTGGGGGGCAGACAACTCCATCCGGCAGTGGGAGCGCTGTCCGCTGGCGCATCCGACATGAGTGGATGGATGTTAATGGGGCTGCCCGGCGCAATCTATCTGTCCGGTTTCAGCGCAGTCTGGATCGCGGTGGGTTTAACGATAGGCGCCTACTTCAATTACCGTCTGGTGGCTCCGCGGCTTCGTGTGTATACCGAACTCGCTGACGATGCCATTACCATCCCGGATTTCTTCGAGAAGCGCTTCCACGATACTTCCCGCTCATTGCGGATTATTTCATCCGTGGTGATTGTGATTTTCTTTACGCTGTACACCTCTTCAGGCGTGGTAGCAGGAGGTAAATTATTCGAGGCGTCATTCGGCCTCAACTATGAATTAGGTCTGTTTTTAACGGCAGGCGTTGTGGTCGCCTATACCTTGTTCGGTGGATTCCTGGCAGTGAGTCTCACGGATTTTGTGCAGGGCTGCATCATGTTCGTCGCCCTGATTATGGTGCCGCTGGTGGCCCTGTCTGAATTGGGTGGCTTTGCTGCCGCATCACAATCAATAGAAGCGGTTGACTCAACGCTACTGAGTTGGACCACAGGAGTAACCACGCTTGGTCTCATCTCCAGCCTGTCATGGGGGCTGGGCTATTTCGGTCAGCCACATATCATCGTGCGTTTCATGGCGATACGGTCTGTGGCAGATATGCCGGTCGCACGACGTATAGGCATGAGTTGGATGATTGTCGCAGTAGTTGGCGCAGTCGCGACTGGTATCGTGGGACTGGGTTATGTGTCTTCAACTTCTGCCACTCTGGAAGACCCGGAGACGGTATTCATTTTCCTGTCCCAGATTCTCTTTCACCCACTTGTGGGTGGTTTTCTGCTGGCGGCGATACTCGCTGCCATCATGAGTACGATTTCTTCTCAGCTTCTGGTGTCTTCCAGCTCACTGACAGAGGATTTCTACAAGACCTTTGTGCATCGCTCTGCGAGTCAGAAAGAACTGGTGCTGGTAGGACGTCTTTCGGTGCTGGCGGTTTCCGCCGTAGCCATCATGCTGGCATTCGATCGCTCGTCATCGATCCTATCCCTGGTGAGCAATGCCTGGGCAGGATTCGGTGCGGCATTTGGACCCATTATTCTGCTCGGTTTGTTCTGGTCTCGCTTTAATCGCCAGGGTGCATTGGCAGGTATGATCAGCGGTGCGCTGGTGGTGTTGTTCTGGATCTACGCGCCAATCGAAATTGCTGGCGAAAGCCTGTCTGCATTGCTTTACGAAATCGTTCCCGGCTTTGTGGTTGCATCGATTTCAGCTGTGACGGTCACCTTGCTCACCGAGGGACCTTCTGATGTTATCGCCAGTCGCCACCAGAAAATGACTGACGCCCTGGGATACGATGAGCCCGAATTGAAACTGGCCGCCGCAAACAGGGCCTGAACCGCCAGAGTTAATTCTAGAAAGAAGGGGACACTCATAAGTTAATAAAATAGCGGTGAATCATGCTTTACCTTAAAGTTATTTTATTAATTTATGAGTGTCCCCTGTTAGTTAATTTATACTAGGAGGACTTATCAATATCAGCTTCGCACTTGAGACGCCGAAGATGCCATTTACCTTGCCAGGCGGAGAGGAATTCAACCCGATTCGGGCATTGCACGTAGCCAACGAGGCCAATGTGCTGTCTGCCTTGGTGAGTTCGGCCAATATCGACTACGGCATGCGCCGCTGTATTCAGGATCGGGCCATCAGCCTGATTGAGAGAATGCGAGGTTCGGGTAACCCCGGGCTGATGGAGCTCTTTCTTGCCGAGTATGGTCTTTCCACCAATGAGGGTATAGCGCTCATGTGCCTCGCAGAGGCACTGCTCAGGGTGCCAGACCCGGGGACTATCGATGAACTCATCGAAGACAAGATTACGCCCCACGACTGGCACTCCCATATCGGTCACTCCGGTTCTTCTCTGGTAAACGCCTCCACCGTCGCGCTCATGCTCACTGGTCGTGTGTTGGATGAAGACAATTCTTCCAGTGTCTCTGGCCTTTTAAACCGGACGGTTAAACGGCTGGGCGAACCTGTTGTACGGACGGCCGTTAAACAGGCGATGCGTGAGATGGGTAATCAGTTTGTCCTTGGGCAAACTATAGAAGAAGCCATCAAGCGCGGTAAATCCGAAGAGAAACGAGGGTTCCTCTACTCCTACGATATGCTCGGCGAGGCTGCCCTCACCCAGGCCGATGCCGATGCGTACTTCGAATCCTACGCCGATGCCATCGAAGCGATCGGCAAGCACAGCAAAGGCAAACACATTGCCGATCAGCCAGGCATTTCTGTCAAGTTGTCAGCACTGCATCCGAGGTTTGAGTTCGCCAAGAGCGAGCGCATGCTCAAGGAGCTGGCTCCGCGGTTGAATTCATTGGCCAACCTGGCAAAGAAATACAACCTTGGATTGAATGTTGATGCAGAGGAAGCGAGTCGCCTCGAGCCTTTGTTGCTAGTGGTAAGGGAAGCCCTGAGTGATCCCGGCTTGGTGGGGTGGGACGGATTTGGTTTGGTCATCCAGGCCTATGGCAAGCGCGCGTCTCCTGTAATCGATTGGTTCTACTCACTGGCGACGAAACTTGATCGCAAGGTCATGGTAAGACTGGTTAAAGGTGCCTATTGGGATTCCGAGATCAAACGAGCACAGGTGGACGGAGCCGAAGACTATCCTGTGTTCACGCGGCGTGTCGCCACGGACATCTCCTATACCTGCTGCGCCGCCAAACTGTTGCGTATGTCAGACAGAATCTACCCGCAGTTTGCCACCCACAATGCACAGACTGCTGCCGCTATACTTGAATTGGCGACCGACATGGAAGCATTCGAGTTCCAGCGCCTGCATGGCATGGGCGAGTCGTTGCATAACCTGCTACTCGAAGAAGAAAACGCGCGCTGTCGCATCTATGCGCCCGTGGGTCCACACAAGGATCTGCTCGCCTATCTTGTTCGCCGACTACTGGAAAATGGTGCCAACTCATCTTTTGTAAATCAGGTAGTGAATCCCCAATATACAGCCCAGGCCCTTGCTGCTGACCCATTCGATGGCTTGCACAAGGTACAAAGCGGGCTGCCTCACGGGCTGCTTCCGGCCAACGATCTCTATCGACCGCACAGAGTCGCTGCCAGAGGCTGGGACTTGCAGAATAGCGAGGTGGTCAGGCAACTCGACCTGGCTCGGGACAGATTCATAAAGCATACGTGGCAAGCGCAACCGGTACTGGCTGGGACTTTTAGCGGTCAGGCACCACGACCAATCCACAATCCGGCTTACAATGATGAAATTGTCGGAACAGTAATCAATGCCTCTGAAAAAGACTGCGAAACCGCTGTCCACAACGCCAGGTGTTGGGAGCACTCGGGAGGATCAGAGCGGGCTTTTACATTGCGTCGCGCAGCAGATCTCTACGAGACTCACTTCGGGGAATTGTTTGCACTTCTTTCCAGAGAGGCTGGCAAAACTACGCTTGACGCTGTCGCCGAGTTACGTGAGGCAGTAGATTTCCTGCGTTACTACGCCAACCAGGTTGATAACACTATCAGTTCGGAACCGCGAGGCGTGATCACCTGTATCTCACCCTGGAATTTCCCACTGGCAATTTTCACCGGGCAAGTAGCCGCTGCTCTTGCCGCGGGTAACGGCGTACTGGCAAAGCCGGCAGAAACCACACCGCTGATAGCAGTAGCCGCAGTTAACCTTCTGCACGATGCAGGTGTGCCACGTAATGTGCTGCAGCTTCTGCCTGGCGATGGCAAGGTAGGGCAGGCGCTACTGAAGAACAAGCGTATAAAGGGCGTTTGTTTTACCGGTTCAACGACTATAGCACAGGCGATCAATCGAACCATGGCGGCGGAACTTGATCCGTCGGCGCCGTTGATCGCGGAGACCGGTGGGCTCAACGCGGCAGTGATTGATTCCACAGCTCTGCCGGAACAGGCAGTTCGGGATACTATCGCGTCGGCGTTCCAATCGGCAGGCCAGCGCTGCTCGGCTCTGCGTGTTCTCTATATTCAGTCCGACGTTGCAGAACCTTTTCTCGACATGCTGTTCGGTGCGATGAATGAACTGGACCTGGGTGATCCCTGGAATTTGGCTACGGACGTAGGCCCGATTATCAGCAAGCAGGCCAGGCAAGATATTCAAGCCTATATCGACACGGCTAGAAAAGAGGGGCGCTTGCTGAAACAACTCAATGCACCTGCTATGGGAAACTTCGTTGGTCCAGCGGTTATCGAAGTTGATGGCATAGAAGATCTTGAGAAAGAAGTGTTCGGGCCTGTACTTCATATCTCACGTTTCAAGGCGCAGGATTTTGATAAAGTACTGGAGGACGTAAACCGCACGGGATACGGGCTAACCTTTGGTTTGCATACGCGTATCGATGATCGTGCCAAGTCGATTTCAGATCGACTTCATGTCGGCAATATCTATGTTAATCGCAATCAGGTTGGCGCAGTGGTGGAGTCACAGCCCTTCGGCGGTGAAGGTCTGTCCGGTACCGGTCCAAAGGCAGGAGGTCCCTATTATGTCCCCCGTTTCTCCAGGCCTGTTTCACGAGTGATTGGCAATCAGCAAATTGACACGAACGGAAATTCCATTGACCTGGGTCAGGTGCAGGAAAAACTGAATGCATTGCATTGGCAGCCACAAAAACTCGACGTTAAGGACATGCCCTGCGTTACCGGTGAGTCGAATCGCCTTGCATTGTGGCCGCGGGGAATCGTGCTCTGCCTTGGTCCAACTGTGGAAGACGCGGTTCAGCAAGCTGGGACTGCCAGACGCATGGGTTGTGCTGCGCTGACTGTTGTTCCCGGTGCAAAAGGCTATGACAGCATCGATGGCTTTTTTAATCGTGAAAACCTGACCGAGCTTGAAGGAATCGCTGTCGTTGCACTATGGAGTAACGAAGAGGACCTGCGGGCAGCCCGCAAAGCACTCGCTGCGCGTGAGGGCAAAATCATTCCGCTGGTAACGGCGTTCGATCTCGAGAGTTATTGTTTACACGAGAGGCATACCTGCGTGGATACCACAGCAGCGGGAGGAAACGCCTCTCTGCTAGCGGCCGTTGAAACCTGATTAGCGCGAAGAGTTTGCCAGAGTTGGGGACACTCATAAATTAATAAATTAACAATGAGTCTTTCCTCGTTCCAAAGTTATTTTATTATTTTATGAGAGTCCCCTAGTTGTTAACGGGAGCGGTCTGCAAGATCTGCTTCGGCCGCGATGTACCCAAACGCGCTCCAGCTGGAACCAGACACAATGCGTTGTAGCATGGCGTCGGAGCGCTGCTTGTCGCCATTGTAGTAATAGTAATTGGCGATGCCGTAGGCGACAGCGGCATTGCTGGGGTCGTCGCCATTTGCTGCCATCATGTTCTCGATTTCCAGCTCGCCTTTATAGAGCAGGCATAGTTCGTGATAACTCATATTCTCGATAATGTTCATGTCCGCGGTAATGTCATTCAGGGCAACGGCCGCATCTTCGTCATTGCCCATGCGGCGCAGGATCATGTAAATCCAGTGTCCGGTAGATACCAGGTTGTCGTCATAGCCTCCGAGATTGTAGCCATTGCGAAAGGCCGCCAGAGCCCTGGCCCAATCCTGTTTTAAGTAGTAGGCGAGCCCAAGGTGATACCATACATTACCCTGGGTGGTTGTTAGGGGAATATTTTGCGCATTCGGCAGACCGTCCGGCTCCACCTGAATCGGCACGTCCTGCATCAACTCTGCTGCGGTTTCGAAATCGGCTACGGCCCGGTCAAATTCCCGAATTGATATGTAGCGATGCCCGCGATGCCGGTAGAAGCGAGGGTCTGCTGGAAACTTGTCTATTCCTTCAGAGAAAATTTCAATCGCCTGGCGGTAATCGCCCGCATAAGCGGTGCGCCTACCGAACCAGATAATGGCATCGGCATCATTCGGATTCTCACGGTAGTCTTCCCGTGCCGCTTCCAGATTCTCAGCGGTTGAATCGCCGGGTTCTGCTGAATAGAGCGCTTCGCCACTCAGTGACATTGCCTGAGCGCCGACCGGTACCGGCGGCAATAGCTCGGCTGCATGTGCCGGGTCAAACACTGCGAAAATACAGAATAAAGCTATGGCGAAAAATTGATTGCTGCTTGTTTTCAAGGCCTTCTCCAGTACTGATATCCGAGGACAGGGAGTTAGGGACACTCATAAATTAATAAAATAACAGCAAACCTCTGCTCGCTCCGAAGTTATTTTATTAATTTATGAGTGTCCCCTGTTTGTCTCAAAGTATTTAGTAAGTTGAACTCTTGCAGTGGGCTTTGTTAGGTCGACTCAGTTGCCGGATGTAATCGACTTGAGAAAAATGTGCGCCGCGAGTTGGGTTTGCTTTCGATATTCCGCCTTGCTGCCAGCCATCTTTTTGATTCCCTTTATAGAAGAGAGAAGCAGCTCCACAAATGCTTTGGGTGACATGTCGGAATCGGAGAATTGCACTTCACCGATTTCTTCTGCTTCTGATAGCAGTTTGGTGAGCATGGTCACCAGACTTGCGTGACCCTTGTTCATGACATCAGAGGCAAGGTTCATGTTCACGTCAATAAGCTCCTCACCATGAGGGGAGTCAGCCACAGGCTCGGTGTAGGTTTTCTCAAACACCATTAATGCATTCACAAAGCGGTCGGTGACGGTTCCGCTTTCCGCGAGTGCTGCTCTGGACGCGTCCAGTGCCAACTTAATCCGATACGCAGCAAGTTCATGAAACAAGTGTTCCTTGTTCTCGAACATCAGGTAAAGAGCGGGTCTCGAGATGCCCGCGGCCTGGGCTATGTCATTCATGGTGGTGCGACGAAAGCCATACTGCGCAAACACTGCCGCAGCGGTATCCAGAACGGTAACCTTTTTTGCCTCGACTTTTGTAGAAGTCCGTTTCGTTGTAGACATAATCGGGGTAGTGCTTCTTTATCCTGCTTTGTTGAATTCGTTTGCGTAGTAATTAAGCGCGTAGTGACTGAATGCGTAGTATATAGACAAACTGACAAATTGTGCATAATATGTCAGAAAATTTATCGTCAGCCTTGATGTTAGCAAGGCTGTAAACCGCTCGTGAATAGATGGAGAAGGCAATGAGTACTTCATTTTGGGTAAACGGGGTTCAGCAAACGGTAGACGTAGATCCGACCAAGCCCCTGCTATGGGTAATCCGGGAACAACTGAATCTCACCGGCACCAAGTTTGGCTGCGGTATAGCCCAGTGCGGTGCCTGCACCGTACAGATGGATGGTCAGGCAATCCGTTCCTGTGTCACTCCGGTTTCCGCCGCAGAGGGCAGGCAGATTACCACGATTGAAGGCCTGGCACCGTCCGAAGGAGAGCTACATCCACTGCAACAAGCCTGGATCGAACACCAGGTACCTCAGTGTGGCTATTGCCAGTCAGGCCAACTAATGTCCGCGGCGGCCCTGTTAGCCAACAACCCAAACCCCAGTGATGCCGATATCGACAATGCCATGCAAGGCAATATCTGCCGTTGCGGTATGTACGGGCGTATCAAAAATGCCATCAGGTCAGTGGACCTTGCGGCCAATTCTGATGACACGCTGTTCTACAGCGTAGCGGGGAGTGAATAATGGGTAAGTGGACTCGACGCGCGTTTTTAACCACAGGCCTGCTGGCCGGTGGCGGTGTCGCCGTAGGTATTGCCCTGCGACCAGGCAACCAGGTAACAGGTCTTGCCTCGAAGTTGGGTGCCGAGGGCGCAGATCTCGTGCATACCTATGTGAAGATCGACAGCAATAACCTTATCACCGCAGTGATACCCCATTCAGAGATGGGCCAGGGTGTACAAACATCCCTCGGCCAGATGCTGGCTGAAGAACTGGATGCCGACTGGGAGCAATTCAGAACCGAGGAAGCGCCAGCGATCGCAGAATATGCCACCTATTCGGCAGGCCGGGGCTACCTGTTAGCTGGCATAGACTTTCCAGATTTCGCGATTCCCACTGTTGATGGGGCGATGATGAAGGTTGCGGATAGCCTGAATCTGCAAATTACTGGCGGCAGCATGAGTGTGCGTACTTCGGGCGTTTTCGCCATGCGAACTGCTGGCGCCGCCACTCGCCAGATGTTACGGGAAGCAGCGGCCGAAGCCTGGGCAGTGCCCTTGGCAGAAGTTACTACAGAGAACAGTCATCTCGTTCACGCCGGTTCAAACCGTCGTGAGCCCTATGCCAGCTTTGCCCGGCAAGTTGCCGAGATGAAACCGTCCTATACGCCGCAATTGAAAGACCCTTCTCAATACAAAATTGTTGGTACCCACAAGCCAAGGTTGGATATTCCCGCCAAGGTTGACGGCTCAGCGATGTTTGCACTCGATGTGCGCTTGCCAGATATGTTGTATGCCTCGGTGACACGATCACCCGTTCCTGGCGCCGATGTGGTTTCGTTGGATGATAGTGCTGCACGTGCCTTGAATGGCGTGGTTGATGTACTAAGAATTCCGCGGGCGTCAGTAAACAATATGCTGGGAGAAACGCTTTCAACAGAAGCGATCGCGGTGGTGGCTGACAGTTATTGGACCGCCAATGAAGCGATTAAGCAGCTGAAGGTAGAATGGAGCGCAACAGGATTCGAAAACATTTCCAGCGACGATATAGCGGCACAGTTCGAACGTGATCTGACTAACGCAAGCGAGCGTCAAACTGAT
The DNA here is from genome assembly GCA_965227635.1 of uncultured Pseudohongiella sp. Taxonomy (GTDB): domain Bacteria; phylum Pseudomonadota; class Gammaproteobacteria; order Pseudomonadales; family Pseudohongiellaceae; genus UBA9145. The sequence goes on from OZ245763.1 coordinate 1,837,857, forward strand.
CGCGTGCAAGGTGCAACGGAAACCGCATTCGCCAACGCAGCCCGGGTTCTCGAAGCGGACTATCACGTTCCATTCCTGGCACATACCTGCATGGAGCCAATGAATGCCACTGCTGATGTGAAAGCAGATCGTGCCGAGATTTGGGTTGGCTGCCAGAACCCTTTGGGTTTTCGCCGAGACGTCGCATTGACTCTGGGTCTGGATCCAGAAAAGGTCACCTTGCACAACTATCTTATGGGTGGCGGGTTCGGTCGTAAGGCACGCTCCGATTACGCAATGCAAGCTGCGTTCATTTCGCGCGCAGTGAACAGACCGGTGCAACTGATCTGGTCGCGGGAAGAAGATGTTCGCCAGGATTTCTATCGCCCGGCAGTACAGAGCCGCTTCCGCGCGGCCATGGATGCCAACAATAATCTGCTGGCCTGGGAAAATACCTACACCAACAAGAATGAACCGATCGAAGCGCCTTTGATTCCCTATGCGGTAGCGAACCAGGACATCGGCTTCGTGAGCAGCTCGGTACATATTCCCTTCGGCGCCTGGCGCAGTGTTGATCATTCACAGCATGGATTCTTCACCGAGTCGTTCATCGATGAAGTGGCAAATGCTCTAGGTAAAGACTCTTACGAATTCCGGGCGGAGTTGCTGCAAGACAGTCCACGCCACCTTGCGGTACTGCGCAGGGCAGCGGAAGAAGCACAGTGGAACACTCCGCTGCCAGCCAATCGTGGTCGCGGTATATCACTGCAGGAGTCATTTGGTTCACTGGTGGCCCAGGTCGTTGAAGTAACCGTTGATGAGGGTAACGTTTCCGTAGACAGGGTGGTTGCAGTGATCGATCCCGGCCTTGCTATCGCACCGGATGGCATAGCTGCCCAGTTGGAGTCTGGCATTATCTACGGACTCACTGCCGCGATGCACGGCGAGATCACCGTTGAAAACGGTGCGGTCGTGCAGAGTAATTTCCATGATTATCAGGCAGTGCGGATGAATACAGCGCCGCGCATCGAAACCTATGTTATCAATAGTGGGCATGAGATCGGTGGCGCAGGCGAGCCGGGTACTCCCGGAATTGCACCGGCGCTGGCTAATGCAGTGTTCGATGCCACGGGAATAAGAGTGCGGCAGTTGCCTCTGGATAGATACGACCTGAACATTCAGGTTGAAGAAAGTGGTGTTGTCGCCTAGTCGAAACAACGCCATGGCATTGATGCTGCTACAACTCTACTGCAGAGACCTGGAACGCATCTCTTGAACGGCGATAAGGCTGTAACCTGCTTGCAATGAAGATGTGGAGGCACCAGTAACTGTTACTGCTTAAATTTACTGGCGCCTCCGAAACTTCACTGCCTGGACTGCCTATGTGGCCTTAATGTAAGCGCCTACTGAAGTAAAGAACGCAACATCCACGCGGTCTTCTCATGCAGTGCCATACGATCACCTACCAGAGCCGCGCTGGATTCGTCTTCTGCTTCCTGTGCTGCGGATAGCACCTCGCGACAGGTTCGTACTACTTGCTCATGACCTTTCGCCAGAATAGCGACCATTTCTTCGCTGGAAGGAACCGTGTCGGTTTCCTTGATGTTGCTCAGCTCTGAAAATTCGCGATAGGTGCCGGGAGCAAAAACACCGAGAGTACGGATTCGCTCGGCAATTTCATCTACTGCGGCGGCCAACTCGGTATAGTGTTCTTCGAACATCAGATGCAGGTCACGAAATTGCGGCCCAGTAATATTCCAGTGGAAATTATGGGTCTGCAAATACAGTGTGTAGGAGTCGGCCAGCAACACCTTGAGTCTGTCGGCGACTTGCTGTCTGTGTTGCTCCGAAATGCCGATATTGATTTGCTGTTCTGCCATGATTTAAATCCTCCTGTTTTGCATTGCTGAATTACGTGCGTAGTTAATCCTGACTACAGATTTAGAATACGGGATAGGCAGCGTCAGCTCCAATTGGAATAATTGAATCACTTGATCGGCTAATCCGATTAGAAATGAAAGTGCAAGAGATTCACTATGCAAGGAGCGTTCTAAAGGTTATGTAAGAACACTGAGCTTTGAACTACAAGTGGCTCTGGATAATCTTCTCTCTAGTCAGTATGAGTCCACATGCGTTGACCTGGAATGAGTGCGTGTTTCGTGGTCCAGATTGATTGATGAGAGCATATTCAAAAAGGACTCCTGGAACTTCAAGGCAGGTCGCCAATGAATGGTTTGGCCAATAAAAGAAATGCCGAGGAACGCTTTAACTCTTAATAACCCATCTTCTTCCAGGCTCAATTCTGCCTTGTAAGTGTTTCCGCTTTCTGGGTTATATATCCAGCCTCCCCGCAATTTGCCTAGTTCAAAGTGAAAGTCTCCCCCGATCTTGAGCCCCGGTAGTGCACGGTCCCGAAGAGTTCGATCTGGATTGTGAATATCGAGTCGAGGTTTACCGAGGAGGTCGGAGGCGTCGGTAGAATTAAATTGCTCGTCCAGCACCGCAACAATCATGATTTCATAAGTTTGCTTGGCTTGAATTTCATCAGAAGTCGAAGGAGCTATCTTGAGAAGAGCAGACGCGTCCGGCATGAGCCAAAACCCGGTCGGAACTTCATTGGCCGTTGCTCGAACCAGAAGAGTTTGTAGAATTACTATAAGCAGTAAAAACAGAGTTTGTAGATAGCGAGTTGAAATTTTCATATATGGCCCTTTCTGGAATCTATTGGTTTCGCGGAGATTGCTGGTTGCTTTGACGAAGCCTGGCGGAATACTTCTTTGTACTCAGGGAGCTCTGTTCCCATCCAGCGATCCCACCAGGTAAAGTAAAGCCCAAAATTGCCGGTGAATTTTTGGTGATGTAGGTCGTGATGCGTGACGGTTGTTAACACGTCTAGGGGTGAATCTACCCATCCCTGAGGGTGAAACTCTATTCCGCTATGCCCCATTGCATTACGCAAAATCATGATCAATAAAAATATAAATAGAGCAACCGAATGAACTGGCAATATCTGAATCGCCAAAGGAACAAAACAAGCCATGAGGGCTGCTTCAGGAACAGCAAAACTATAGGCAGCCCATGGCGTGGGTGTTAGGGACAAGTGATGGACCCTATGAAAATATTTAAATAGTTTTGGGTGGTGCATCAACCGATGCACCCAATAGAAATACGCGTCCTGGAGCACTAGCAGCATCACGATACTCACGGGAAGATACCAGGTTGGATACTCTTGCAATTGTGCGTACATTTTCGATTTGCCGGAATCAATCAGGGCTAAAGTCACCAGTGCGATGCTGGCATAAACACTAACAGTGGCTATTGAATGTCGTATTTCACGGCAATAGTCCGTCCGGCTGGGCCTGCGACTCTGAATTCTGTGCATGGCGGAGAAATCTCGTAACCACCAATAGAGCACGAGGGAAACGAGACCAGCGCCAAACAGGTATCTTGTAAGATCAATCGTAAACACTTCGAGCCATAGGCTTGGTGCGGATTGAAGGAATAGGACTGGATCGAGTCCTGAAATTGTTGCTTTCATTTTAATCGCTCCCGACGGTTCAGTTATCTGAATTAGGCGGGATCGGGCACTTATTGGTCTTGTCGAATTCCAAAAATGCTGGTCGATTTCTCGAAGCGTACGCAGTGCGGCGCCTGTAGAAGGGCTAACTGCGTAGTTTTTGCTTACGGTAATCGGTAGGAGTGCAGTGATGGCGAGCTTTAAACGCCCGGTTAAATGGAGTAATGGAGTTGAAACCCGATTCAAGAGCGAGCGTCAAAACGGGGGTTTCTTCGAATTCGGGATCGCTTAAACGAGCTTCTACTTCTTTGAGGCGGTAGTGATTGAGAAATTCGTTGAAGTTTCGGAACCCTAACTGCTCATTGATTAGTTTTCTGAGGCGATGCTCGGGAATTCCAACATTTCTGGCTAACTCATTGATACTTAGCCCGTTCTGCCTGTAGATTGCTTTTGTCTCAAGTTGGTGGGAAATATCGGCCATCCATTTCTGTTCAGTCATGGTGAGTTCCGGGTTTGGAGCTTTGGATGCTTGATCCGAGGGAGCGCGTTTCTCGAACAAGTCCTCTGGATTGGATGTGATAAACCAACTGGCTAGAGTCAGAAAAAAAATTGCCAGTCCGGTAGCATTCAACGCTTCAAGCCATGATGGCGGGTCCTGGCTCCGCATCGTTGTCTCAACAACAAGCACCAGCAGCATGTAGACTCCGCCAGCACCTAGCAAAATGATTCGGAGAGATCGGCGCTTTGCCACCAGGTCAGTGTTCCAATGCGACATAATGGTCAGCATGGAAGCAGCTAAAAACGCCATTCGCATCAAATAGGATAAATAAAAAAGCAGGATATAGCTGGTGCTCTGTGTAAGGCCAACCAAATTCAGCCCATAGGCAATATATGACACAAGAACATATAGGAGGCTCACTAATAGCCAGTAGTTGTCCATTTCAAAAAAGAGCAATTGCCTGTCCAAAAACAGGGAGTAGCAAAACCTCAAAAATAGAAGCGGAACCAATATCGCCACTATTATTGCTGCTGACTCAAGGAGTAGTACATCTTCAAGCGTAGGTATGAGCACATAGGCCATCAAGCTAACAGATAGCGCAATAAAGCCAAGTTGAGTTTCTGTCCTTCGATATCGCAGAGCGCTAATTGTCATTAATAGCAAGGATGCGAAGGCTATTCCTCTGGTGAAAAGAAATACTGTGCTCATGATCAGGTTAAGTGACTAGTCCGAATTGCAATCATAGGCGAAAATTTCGATTCTACGACTCCACGACCTGCTTTCAAGCATTCCTTCTTCAGTCTGCGAATGAGCGCGAGTTTAGGTCAAGAAACCGAGACCAAAACTGCTATTAGCGGCAGCAGAATGCGAAACCTTGCTTTGTCATTTGTACCTGTGCATATTTTCGTGAATGAAGAACTCGATATCCATTACCGATGCCCGCAAGCTGGCACTTCACTGCCAGGGACTTAACAGCCGAAAAAGCTTTGGCAGTGGCGCCAATGGTGCTCTTGCCGCAATTCGGCATCTGGGTTATGTGCAGTTGGATACATTGTCGGTGGTATCCCGTGCGCATGTACACACGCTCTGGAACCGTGTGGGAAATTTCAAACCCGAACACCTGGATAGCCTGCAAAAACAGGGTAGGGTGTTCGAGTACTGGTCACACGCTCTTTCCATGTTGCCGATCGAAGACTACCGTTTCTGTCTGCCGATGATGAACCGTATAGCGAGTGGTGAGGTCCACTGGTATCCCAAGCAGCCAAAAGAAACCGCAAAAGTACTGCAGCGAATTCGGGAAGAAGGTCCGTTGTCGGCCAAAGACTTCACTGACAGGAAGAGTAGCAGCGCCATGTGGGCGCGTTCCCCATCCAAGTTGGCCCTGGAACAGCTTTTCATGGAAGGCGAGTTGATGATTCCCCGGCGCAACAATTTCCACAAGGTATATGATCTTCGGGAAAGGGTTCTGCCCAGTGAGATAGATACTTCCTTTCCAGACAGGGAAGCATTGTGCCGGTTTCTGATTTCAAGCTACCTGCGGGCCCATGGTTTAGGGCAGGTCAAGGAGACTGGCTACTTGCGCAAAGGCCTTGGAACAGATCTCAAACGCGTTGCTCAGCAGATGGAGGAGGAAGAGCTCGTAACCACGGTGTGGGTGAACGATAAACCCTATCTAATTCGCCCCGATACCCTTGCCCTGCTGGACACTCGATTACCCCGTAGCAGTCTGCGTGTCCTCTCGCCCTTCGACAACGCGGTTATTCAACGCCAACGGACCAATGAGCTCTTTAATTTCGATTACCAGATTGAATGTTATGTCCCGAAATCAAAAAGAAAACACGGTTACTTCTGTCTTCCTGTTCTATTCAGAAACAGGCTAATGGCTCGCCTGGACGCAAAAGCTGATCGTAAGCGCGGTGTCTTTCATTTGCTGCATTTTATACTGGAGCAAGAATGCAGTTCTCAAGTCTCTCTCTATAAGGCACTGTTGCCGGAACTAAAAAAGTTTGCCCGGTTTAATTCCTGTCATGAGTTTAAATTGCATAAACTTAGCGGCTGCAGCCAACAAGCCAAGAAGGAATTGGTTTCCTTGCTAAAAGAAACTTTCTAAGATTTGGGTTCAGAGCACTGCTTGTTCCAGCAAGGTTAAGGTGCCTGCATCTACATCAATCCGCGCGCGAGCGCCTACCGGCACTACGGTCTTGTCTTCGATATGGCCAATCATGACACCGCGTAAGGTGGGTATACCTAATGGCTCGCAGCGTTCTCTTAGTACCTGTTCCATACTCAGGGTATTACCGCTGTAGTCATCGTCAGAGAATTTCCCGAATACTATGCCGGCCACGCGCTCCAGTTTTCCAGTGAGCCAAAGATGGGTGAGCATGCGGTCAACGCTGTAGGGCGGTTCATCCACGTCTTCCATGAACAGAATGGCGCCTTCGAAATCCGGCTCATAGGGCGTACCCATGAGTGTTACCAGCAACGACAGGTTGCCGCCGATAAGCCGACCTTCCGCTGACCCGGATACGATAGGCGTCAAGCGATTAGTGCGATCGACGACCCCGGGTCGAGTTTGAAATTCCGGTGGCTCGCCGATCTGTTGGATCGAAGCGGGCTCAAGGAGTACACGCCTGTATTGTTCCAGGGTGTAGTCAGACATATTGTCGCCGGCTATAGGGCCATGGAATGTGAGAAGCCCGGTACGCAAATGAATTGCGTTGAGGATAGCAGTGATATCGCTATAGCCCATCAGGATTTTCGGATTGCGAGCAATCATGTCGTAATCCAGATCCCGTAGCAGGCGACCAGAACCGTAGCCACCGCGTACACAGAAAATTGCATCAACATCAGGGTCAGCAAAAAGCGCATTTAAATCGCTTGCGCGTTGCTGATCAGTGCCAGCCAGGTATTGCTTGCGGCTGCGCAGGTTTAGCGCAGCCTTGGCTTCGAAGCCGAGAGAGCGCACAAAGTCCATGGCGGCCAACAGGTCTTCGTCTTCCGGTACATTGCTTGCGGGGGTTGCCAGACCAACAGTCATGCCGGGACGCAGGCGTGGGGGCTTAATGATTCCATTGGCAGGGGCTGCCATTGAATACCTGGAAAATCCAAGCCCTGTGGCTGCAATGCCAATGCGGGTTCCTGCCTGAAGTAGTTGTCGTCGTGAAAGAGGCATTTGATTCGCTCTGATTGTTGTTCACTGATCGGCTTATTCTGGCCGCAATCTGCAAGAATTTAAAGCGCAGGGATTGAAAAGGGTATTACTGCGAAATCAATATTTTTTGGTGTAAGGGAATAGTCAAACTCGTTAGCAAAGTTTGACCATTCCTGAACCAGTGGATGCGTGTTGTTTTTAGACAAAGAAAAGGCCCGATTACGAAACCGCAATCGGGCCTTGTTTAAGTCGTTCAACGTTCTGTGGCTTAGTTTCCGTGCAGTGTTTGCGGATTCGGAACTGTAATTTGTGTATTGCCAGAAGCGACAGTGTCTGATTGCACCACACCCGTTCCGGTAACATTGGCAGCATTGGCAATGGCTGGTCCAGAACTTTGGGCAGGGTTTGTGTTGGCGGCGAGTTGGGCCGGGGTCACACCGGCGGCGGTCGCAGGCAGGGTAGACAAATTTGCTGCTGCCGCGTTGTTGGCTGCGGTGTTAATGGCTTGCGCCTGTCCTGGGAGCTGTGTCGCCAGATTCTGAGTTGCGTTGGCAGCGATGTTCGCGTTTGCTCCCGTGAGTCCGGTATTAAGCGCCGCGGCCAGGCTAGCCGCTTCATTGGGATTGCTTGTGGCAAAATTAGTCGCAACGTTGGTGGCAACAGCGTTACCAATAGCCTGGCGATTTCCGGGAGGCAGATTGTTGATCGCCGTCGACGTCAGGCTGCCTACGACATTGCCGTTGACTTCGCTGCCACCCGCTTGCAAACCGCTAATCGCACCTTGCAGGATACCTGTCATGGCGTTGGCATCGACGTTATTCAGGTTCGCGGCTGCCGCGCTTACGGCTGGAGTTGCCTGATTGGAATCGGCTTGTGCGGCATTGGTAGTGGCGGAGGTCACAGCCTGCACATTGCCGCTTTCGGCTAGGCCGGTAATCACTTGGGTTGTACCTAGTTCGTGATTGTTCTGGGAAGCGATCTCACCTTGCACGATGGCATCATTCAGCAGGGACTGCAGGTTTGCGGTTTCTTCATTCAGCGAGTTCAGCGTGTTTTGCTGCTCCGTGGTCAATGCGTTTCCATTCTGCGCCGCAGTGCCTATACCGCTATTGGCCAATGTTTCTGCTGATTGGACGCCCATATCACCCAAATTCAGATCACCGTAAGTGCCTTCAGCGAATGTCATGAAGGATTGCGTTGAGCTCTCAGTTGACTGCGAGCTCTGCTGACCTGCAGGTACTAAATTAGCCGCAGTATCTGCATTTCTGCGTTGAGGGGATACTTCTGGTGTTGAATGGTCGCCAAAACTGCTGTTGATTCGTTGCTGCAATTGAAGGCCAACTGCGTTGGCGTTAGCGCCAGAAATGAAGGTTGTGTTATAGGATACGAACGCCGATCCTGGAGTCAAAGTCTGCACGTTCGCGGCTGAGTTTGCTGAACGTTGTGTAACCTGCGCCGAACCATTGGTCACGCTGGCGGCGGTACCATCCAGGGTAACAGCCATATTCACCTCGGAACCGCGAATACCCAGAGTAGCCGTCGGGGTGTTAATGGTGACAGTCTGGTTTGGCATGGCCATGCCTGAGACGAAACGGAAAGTACCCACCACGGCGGAGATAGTCTGGGTCTTGACGCCTTCCACCGGGTTAAACACGAATTCATCGATAGTCACGGCTGAATTCGGTCCGATCTCCAGGGTCGAACCATCGCGGAACGACATAACCGCGATCGCATCTGGTTCGGTGGTAATGATCTCATTAAAGAAGATGTCGTCATCGTACTGCACAGGCACGAAATCGGCCTCGCCGATCTGGCCTTGTACGACGCGCTCCACTTCGGCCGCGAAGCCGATATGGACGGGTGCAGCATCCTGGGCTGAAATGGTAATTGGCATAGAAAGGGAAATGGACAGCGCGGCAAGGCTTTTTACAATGTAAGCCATTGATTTTGTTCTGTTTATCATAATTCTCTATCCGAAATATGGAATTTCTGTAAATAGAATTAGGTCTTCACCCACTAGCCTACAGACAAAAAGCCTTAAGAACCACCCATGCCGCTTCAGGAAAAACTCCTATTTCTTTAATAAATTCAGTCATTCCACTACCATCCGGGCATGCTACGAAGATGGCTCCACATCCTGCTGCCGCTGGCAATTCTGTTAATCGCGCTAATAATTCGGCTGGCTGAACCCGTTGCAGTCGTAAACGCCCGTAACCAGGTCTTCGACAGTTACCAACGCCTATATCCTCGCTCTTACTCGCCTGTGCCAGTTCGCATTGTGGATCTGGACGATGCATCCATGGAGCGGATTGGCCAATGGCCGTGGCCACGCACTGTGGTAGCAGAGTTGGTGGCCCGTCTTGCCAACATGGGGGCAGCAGTCATCGCCTTCGATATGGTATTTGCCGAACCCGACCGAACATCACCCCAAAACATCATTCCCTTGTGGGCAGTCGACGAGGAATTTCGTAGCGCCGCTGCGACCCTCGCCGACCACGACACCATCCTGGGTGATGTGATTTCCCAGGTGCAGGTGGTGACCGGTTTCGCTCTCACCGACGGTGAGATCACGCGGCCTCCCGCTCAGAAGGGGTCCTTCGCCATAGCCGGTGACAATCCACGGCCTTTTATTCCGGGATTCACTGGGACTGTGGTTAACCTGCCCGAGCTGGAAGCCGGCGCCAACGGCAATGGCTCATTCAATATGCTGGCTGACCCTGATGGACTGGTGCGTCGCGTGCCGCTGTTGGTGAGATTGGGTGATGAGATTTATCCAGCGCTCGCGGCCGAAGTTATCCGAGTCGTGCAGGGTGCCAGAACTCACATCATTCGGGCATCCGGTGCCAGTGGTGAGGAAAGTTTCGGACAGGTTACCGGCGTCAACAATATCCGAATAGGTAATACAGTTGTACCTACTGACGCCAATGGTGCCGTCTACATTCACTACACCGAAGAAGAACCCAGCCGTTATGTACCGGCCTGGACTGTCTTCGATGAGAGTGTCGACCCAAATCTGATTGCCGGCAACATCATACTCATCGGAACAAGTGCTGCGGGCTTGCAGGATCAACGTGCTACTCCCCTCAATCCAGTAATCCCGGGTGTGGAAATTCATGCCCAGCTTGTTGAAATGATGACGCTGGAGTTGGCGGGTGGGGAAGCTGCTTATCTTCTGCGTCCCGATTGGGCCAGTGGAGCCGAAATCATTTACCTGATCGCCCTTGGCTTGCTCCTGATTTTTGTATTGCCGCGCTGGGGCGCGATGCGATCGGCTATATTCGGGGTGACTATGATCGGTCTGGCAACCTACGGGTCGTGGTATGCCTTCACCGAATTGCGATTTCTTCTCGATCCGGTGTTTCCATCGGTAGTCATTCTGTTTATCTACATCGTCGAATCCCTGATGACATATCTCAAGACTGAAGCTGAGAAGGAACAGGTGCGCGGTGCTTTCCAACACTATCTATCGCCTGCGTTGGTGGAACAGCTCGCAGAAAACCCCGATCAGCTCAAACTTGGCGGTGAGACCAGGCAGATGACCTTGATGTTCAGCGATATTCGCGGATTCACCACAATCTCTGAAAGCTTCGATGCCGAGGGGCTCACCAGTTTCATCAACAAGTTCCTGACTCCTATGACAGACATTATTCTGTCGACAAAGGGAACAGTCGACAAGTACATGGGCGACTGCATCATGGCTTTCTGGAATGCGCCTCTGGACGACGAACATCACGCCAGGCACGCCGCCTACGCTGCCCTGCAGATGAAAACACGCCTTGCCGAACTCAATCAGGAGTGGAAGGCGGACGCAGAAGAGAACGATCGCAAGTATGTGCCGGTGAAGGTGGGCATTGGATTGAACACCGGCGATTGCTGCGTCGGCAATATGGGGTCGGCGCAGCGTTTCGACTATTCGGTACTGGGGGATGATGTGAACCTGGCATCACGTCTCGAAGGCCAGGCCAAAACTTATGGTATGGATATTATATTGGGGGAAAACACCCGCAATCAGATTGCCGATATGGCACTGATCGAACTGGATCTCATCCAGGTTAAAGGAAAGACAGTCCCTATAAGAATTTATGCGCTTATGGGTGATGAAGACTTTGCCGCCCTGGCTGAATTCAAAGAACTGTATTCCAGCCATGCACAGTTCCTTCAGAACTATCGCGAGCAGAATTGGGATTTTGCTCTTGCACACATTGCGCAGTATAGACAGGAAGGTGGCGGGCAGCTTGATAAGCTGTATGCGCTTTACGAAGATCGCATTAACGAATTCAAGGCTAATCCACCTGGGCAGGATTGGGCCGGAGTGTACGTGGCTGTTACCAAGTAATTAATGAGCGCAATCAAGGCAGCATAAAAATCACGCACGACTAAAAAGCCTGGGTTCAGGAGATGTACCCATCGCCACAATAAATTGAGTACTGCCTCGGCGTTGCGCGCAAATGCCGCCAGTCAATTCATTGACTTACCGATCGCCCTGGGAACCGTGCGCCCGCAATCTGTCAGGTGTTGACTAGATTGCCTGTAATGCTTGAGCTTCGCGATAGCTGCGGAAGAGGTAGAGCAGCCACATGCCGAAACCCAGTAGCAGAGTTAACCATCCCGCCAGTGTGCTCACATAAGGGATTAGCCCAACGACAGCGAGAATCGCCGCACCGATAGCCAGTGCACTCCTGCTGTGAGGCTGTTCCCTTTTGCCAAAGTGTTTTCCTATGTAGTTACCAAGCGCCATGGCGATGGTAGGTTTTGCGAGCAGGAGCAACGCCGTGTAGATCATTGCTGGAATAGCGACTAAGGAGAAAGCGGAAAAACCGATAATAGCGAGGACGAGAATTAGACTCAGGAGGAGCAACAGAGCAGTGAGCGGAAACATGGACACACCAAGGAAAAGGCTTTTCCAGGGAGATGTGGCGAATGTGGTAACAAGGTTATGCATCGTTCCCGGAAATAGCCAGATCAGCAGTAGTCCCATGAGTAGGGTGCCAATGAACCATTTGACCTGTTCGATGAAATCGATCACAAATTGAATGAGCGCTGAAAAAGGGTAGTCATTGCCAAACAAGGTTAGCGTCGGTTCAAACTGGGTAATCTCTCCTCCTACTGCGGCACTGGGCGCCATGGTGGCGTCATACTGGCTGGTGTAGTTTAGTGTCCCCCCAATGGTTGATTCGGGACCAAGCTCAAGGCGTTCTTGAATGGTAGCGTTCACATTGCCCTGAACGGTGCCGGTGAGGGTCGCTTCAACGGCGCTGACATCAACATTGCCTTCGATCCGGCCATCGGTGACAAGCGCATTGGCGCTGGCTGCGAGGTCTTCGCCAATCACAGCATCTGGACCAATTACGATCCGGTCGCCAGCGACGATCACGTCACCACCTACTTGCGACTCGAAATCCAATTCCGCTCCCGCTGCACGAATGTCATCTTCGACGTCTCCGTCCACTGAAATCACTCTGGCCGCAACGATCAGATCACCATTGACTGCGCCATTGATCACGATGCTTTCGCTTGCGGCAACGAGATCGCCCTCTATTGTGCCGTCGATGGTGATCTCTCTGGCAAATGCGTAGACATCGGCTTCATATACCTCATTCGGGCCGACCACAACTTCAATTCCAGACAGGTATTCGGCAGCCTGAGCATTGTTTAGAAAAGACGAAGCAGAACTCAGCAGTAGGGCCAGAGCAAACCAATGGGTGGATTTGATAGCGATTCCAATTTCGAGGTTGGGCATTGAGCCATGCATGGTTGCTCCAGGGTTAGACGCTTATCCTTGCATTGCATCATATAATTCGAAATCACGTATTGATGGGGATCAAAAGGAACGATCGTTTTACAAAAAAATCAAAATATTGCTTTCGCGATTGCATTGCTGCGAGACCGATAGCAAGCAAAGGTGTTGCGTAGAAAACATCAGGTAATATTGAGACACGTACTACCGCATCGAAAATAGCGCGTTGGTTCATGCTTCGGGCTCAGCGAGCCCTGTTCAAACCCCAATCGTAAGGCGTATAGCGTATGGAGAGTACCTTGTCAGCCAGTTGGGCAGCTACTTCAGGGCTCAGTCCGAGTTCCTGGGTATAGGCCCCGAGAAATTCTTCGAGGCTGTCGATACCACCCCATCCCTTTGAAAAGTCTTCGCCATACCAGTCGAATATTTTTGAAATCTGCAGTCGATTCCCCGACATGTAGTTAATGTTACGATTGGACAAAAACAGCCTGGTATTGGCATCCAGTTGTTCGTCCAGACTGTCGCCGCGATAGGACTCCGCCCTGAGGGGTGGGCAGCTAATAGCCGCACAATTCAATGCAAAATGAATTCGCGGTTCTTCAAATTGAGGCCAGCTTCGAATCATGCCGTGCTCGATATCATCGAGCGAGACATCTTCTGCAAACAACGTAATAAAGTCTCGGCGGAACGGTGAAGTGAAAAGAAATCCGATATCCCTGATGGAGTCCAGGTCCGGGTATTCAGTCAGTACCAGCTTCACCGTGGCGGCATTGTAGACATTGATCAGGAAGGCGAGTTGCTGGTTGGAATCCCAGCCATCGAATTCAGCGCGGGATACCCGTGCTGTACTATTCAGATAGGACTGCAACAACTCAATGTCAGCCTGCATGCCAGAGTAGTCCACCCGCGTGGTCATACCAGAGTCTGTACTCACGACATGCTCTTTCAGCAACCTGTCCCATAGCTCATGGTCAAACTGTGCCAACACTTGTGTCGTGGACAAGCACACAAGCAGCAGCGCAGCGCAACGTGCAACTTTTTGGCCTGGCATGAAGCTCCTCTTATTCAGGGTAAAAAGCAAAGGGACCAGAAATCAAAGGGGTCAGAGTACTTTGATCGAGTGGTATGCCAGTTTTGGACCAAAGTACTCTGACCCCTTTGATCCCTTCAATTGAGTAAGTGTGCGATTGAACCGCTGGACAGTCAATGTGTTCGGTTGGTTAGCTGCTAGTTGTGCAAGTTGAACCAGTAGGTTGGATCTATTTTCGAAGCAGTAGCACCTGGGTTGGTTTTTAGCGATATTACTAGTAGGCAATCATTACCCGCACTGCCGCATCAGGTTCTACATCAAGGGGACAAATTCCGCTTGCAGTGCAGCTTCGAGAGGTGCCGAAAAAAGTGGCGCCGGGTTCCAGGGATTGAGTGTCGGGGAAAGTAAAGAAAACTTTATTGCCGTTAACCTCGGCGAAGCTCGATTCACGCAATGAATGACTGGAGCCAACAGAAACCCAGCGCCGGTTGGCTCGTTGCCATACTAACAGAGTGAGCGGTTTCGCCAGACTCAGCGCTTCTTTGATGGCGATAGCTTCTATGTTTACTGGCTCTCCTCTTGTCACAAAGGCAGTCGAGTAAGATATTGCTGACTCTTTGCCATGAGCGATGCCTGCGCAGCAGGCGCAACATAGGGCGAGTAGATTGATAGCTTGCCTGAGATCAATCATGGAATCCGATAAGACCTATCCCTAGTGAGCAAATAATACCGAATATGATGCTTAGTTATTTTCTGCACGGCTGTTTTTGATCCAGAGGCCGAGGAGTAATAAGAGCAATATAATTGAGCCAATAGCAGCAGGCCAAACCATGCTAGCCAGCACTGAATCGACATCCAGAAAATCTGGAATACCAGTTTGCCACAGGACCCACTGGGAACCGATCCTCGTAGCCAACGAGGGATGGCCAGTCTCCAGAACAATCAGCGCATCCCCTGTGTCAGGGTTGATCCGGGCCGTGCTGTTGATAGCGGGACTATTGCCACCGTCATGACCGAATACCATGTCACCCTTTGATGTCGGCGCATAGAGCATAGTTCCCAGCCCCCAGATATCGGCTCCCAAACTGCTCCCGAGGGGTTCGCGCATCGACGTTATTGTCTCCTGAGGTAAAACACCTTTTGCGCGACTCTGGGGAATTTGTGCCAGCACAAATTTGCTCAGATCTGCTGCTGACGTAGCAAAGGCTGTGGCAGCGCTTGATGCATACTGATAGATGTCAGCTTCGCTACCATCGGGGGCAATGGAGCCAGCATTGTTATCGAACATATTGAGACTGGCGTAAGTGGTGCGCTGCATATCCATGGGAGTGAAAAAAGACTGTTGCATGTAATCCTCAAAACGGAGGCCTGTTACTTCTTCAATCACCAACTCCAGCAGCAAATAGCTTCCGCCCGAATAGCGCCAGGTGCTGCCTGGCGCTTCGCTTACCTCGATTCTTACTGGCTCACCTGACGATGCGCGAGGGTTGCTTAACTCTTCTTCGAGCGTCGGTAAAGTTTCATCGAGCTCGTAGTCTCCGAATCCAAGACCATCAGCCAGCCCTGCTGTGTGGCTAAGTAGCCTGCGAATCGTCACTTCAGAAGGGTCAAACTCATTCGTGGGCAATTGCCAGCGCGACAGGTAGTTTGAAACGGGGGCATCAAGGTCGAGCTTGCCTTCCAGTTCGGCCTGCATAATACCGTGAGCGGCAATCCATTTGCTCATGGAAGCAGTGCTAAAGACAGTATCAGCATCTATCGTCGTTTCTGCGCCCCGATAATATTCGCTGACGATCTCCCCGCCTTCTATAAGCACCAGCGCCGAATTGCCAGCTGCGTTTTCTTGCTCAAGCGTTAAGGAAGCCCAGTCAAAAAACGCGGCTGAATCATCCGGGCTCACTACAGGCGACATCCACCAGCCCCAGAAGGCGGTGAAGAAAACAAACGCAAGCCATGACGCCAGGGCAGCGATAAGTACAAAGAACTTGGTTAGAGTAGATCGAATTGTCATTTGGGTTCTCTATGCCTCAGACCATGCCAGTATTGATTAGCGTAATAGCCGCGACCAGGTACAAGCCAGCGGTGACTATGGACCCCAGGGTTCGGACGTGGTTGAGTCGCGTCCACCGTTTACCGTAGGTGGCCCAATAGCTTGCGGCTTCGTCTGATCGATGGTCAAGTTTTGCCAGTCGGTTGTTCATGGGCACATTACCGTAAATCGTCATCAGAAACACACCCGGTACATAGATCAGTGCCGCAAGCAGGATCACTATCTGGCCAGGTCCTGAGAATTCAATTAGCGCATAGATTGCGAACAAGACTGAAAACACCGCAATCGACATCAGGGCAGCAACGAATTCTGTCCGTAGCACCGTCCTGTTAATCCACTGCATCGATTCGATGCCCGCCGCAGGCTCGGCTCGCAGCAGGCCAGCCATAATGAATTCAGAGAAGGCCTTGAAAACACCACCAACCAGAGCACTCCAAAGAGCAAGAAACAGACAGAAGTAAAGCGACCAATGAAATGTCATGAGAACCTCCCTAGCCTTCGAAAGACAACTGGTTACGATGATGTAGGTTGTAAAGCGCCGCTGCAGAAAGCACGGTCAGGCCGACTTCAATGGCAGTCGCTAACTGAATCTCCAATGGTGGAAGGCCATCGACCAACATAGCCAGAACTCGGACAGTGCCATAGCCACCATAGACCATGATGGAAAGCAGGAGGCCGGTGTGCACAGTCGATGGTTTCGATGCGCAAGCGACGATCACAAGGCCACAGATAAAAAGTAGCCCGCCTGGGGCCCTCAGTTCTGACAACAAACCAGCGGATAGTTCGCCTTGCAAGCCATAGGACCCGAGCATGCTTACCGGGTCCAGTATGATAAAACTGCCTATCAGTACGGCGACCCAACCATTCAGATGCAACTGGGAAATGAGTAACTTGTTCACGCGGCTACCCTCCACACGCCGGTGCTGGCGACTTCTTTGGCGAATTCCCTGAAATCCTTTGGCTCACGGCCCAGCGCACGCTGGACACCATCGGTGAGGGAGGCGTTACGACCGTCGAGGACAGTGGCGAACAGATAGTCCAACATCCATACCACATCCTGAGGGGCTCCGGATTCTTTTACCTCTTTGACAAACGCATCATGTGGCACATCAAGGTAGGTAATATCGCGGCCAAGTGCCGCCGAAAGGTCTGCGGCGATATCTGCGAAACCCATAAGACGCGGGCCAGTCACTTCATATACCTGACCATTGTGCCCATCCTGGGAGAGAGCCACGGTGGCTACTTCCGAGATGTCATCGACATCCACGAATGGTTCGAGGGTGTCACCTGCGGGAACTGTGATTTGTCCATCGAGCACCATGTCGATAAATGCACCTTCGGAAAAGTTCTGGAAGAACCAGCTTGATCGAACAACAGTCCACTCCAGGCCACTGTTGATCACGATTTGCTCGCAAGCCTGGGCTTCTTCCTCGCCTCTGCCGGACAGCACAACCAGCCTTTTCACGCCCTTGGCCACGGCCAGGTTAACGAAGGCTTGAATGGTGTCGGTTGCGCCCGGCATAGCCAGATCAGGTGCATAACTGATATAGACCGCTTCAACGTCTTGCAGGCACTCAGCCCAATTGGAGTCGTTGTTCCAGTCAAAGGACGGCGTGGAAGCGCGCGAACCGACTCGCGTTGGGATGCCCATGCTTCTGAGGTTTTTTACGATTCGACGACCGGTCTTGCCTGTGCCGCCAGTGACTAATGTGTATTTTTGATCAGCGTTGTTCATGCCTGTCTCCTGAATTGATTCTGTCGATTAATGAAGTCAGGAGAGATGGTAGAGAGTTCTGTTGCATGACTATTGACAGCCAGTGCCATGTTTTTGGCCGAAGCTGCCAATTTTTTTGGCGGGGTCTACTATGCCGGGCTCGTGCGGGATTGGGCGGCGAGACGATAGGAACGTGGAGTCTGCCCAGCCCAGCGTTTGAACGCTCTGTTGAAGGAGCTCTGTTCCGAGAAGCCGGTGAGAAAGGCGATGTTGCTAAGGGAATGTTGATTCTGCGTGAGCAACTGCTCCGCAAACTCCCGGCGTGCATCGTCTACCAGTCCTTGATAGGTGAGGCCTTGTTCGGAAAGCTTTCGTTGCAGGGTGCGACCGCTCATCGCCATCGCGCTGGCAATATCGCTGATGGCAGGGACTCCTTCACTGAGCGCCTTGGTGACCTGTTTCTTTACCTGTTTGGCCAGCGAATTTTCATCTTCAAATTGGCTAATTTCGGCTTCGAGCTGGGTCTCGAAATAGTGGGTGATTCCAGCATCACCCAGCTTGTTGGGTGCACGCATGGATTCTTCGGAGAGTAACAGGGCGTCGCGGTCAGCCTTGAAATGCACGGGGCATTCAAAGAAGTCTTCATGAGCTGCGATGTTTTCCGGCCCAGCGTGTTTAAAAAATATGCCATGCAGTTTTACTGGTTGTGTCGCTATCTCGCGACTAATCGTAAACATGCTGGCGATAGTAGCTTCATTGGAAAGCCGCAGGCCTAAATCGCGAGGCCCTTCGCGGTGAAGATGCACGAAGGCGCCATTATCCGCTGGTTCCACCGTATAGACCGACACACTGGTCATCACCCGCCAGTAGCGTTCTGCTCTGGTAAAGGAAGCCCGCAGATTGGATGCGGTTTTCCAGGCCAGGCCAAAGACTCCGTAGTCGTCACTCCGCATGGAATTGCCGGCGCGCAATGGCAGCGTGTGACCGGATTGTTCAGCTCTGGCGATACTCTCCAGAAACCCATAGTAATCACTGTCGCTGACCATGACTGATGGGTCGACTGGTGCTTCGGGATCGATTCCAATCGACGCCAGCAGTGCAGAGGTGTCGATGGCGCGCTCCGCGATGTCCGCAACTTTGTGCACGAAGAGTGAAGTGATCTGTCCCATGGGTAAACAGGATTACACAGAGAGGTGCAAAATTCACTTCTGAGTTTACGAGTGCAAGAAAATTATCGAGGGCTTGAGGATGGCGTTAAGCGCCTTTCTAATAATCGCCCCTTTTCAGGGCATCGCGTTGAAAACTATTGCCCGGTTTTGAGGAGTAAGCCCGACTGCAGCGCATTCTGCAAAAACTCCAGCACAGCGACTTCCGGTGCAGTCGGTAGTGCGTAGGTCTGCTGCAGCAGGGAAATAATTTCCGGCACCGAATTATTGCCAGTACAAAGCTCCAGGATTACGACCGCTGTCGGGTTTAGGCGCTGCTCTTCGGTAAGGCTGGGGCCGGTCACATAGAAGTAATCATCTTCTTCCTTCATCTCCAGGCCGGGTGACTTGCGTGGAAATTCGGGCAAGGGCTGGGCCGATCCGGCTGCACTACTTCTGAGGAACTCAAACTCATCATCCGGATGATAGCGTGGATACCACGCATAATTTTCATCGGGCTCCATCCAGTTTTCACCATAGAAGCAGGTGAGTACCTGGGAATAACCCTGTGGCACCCAGAATTCTTCCCCGTGAAACCCATGGCGAATCAGTGGCAAGACAGAGTCCGCCTGCAATTCACCCTTGATATCCGGGTAGTGGAAGTAGCGATTATCCCGCTGCCAGGTCGTCCATAGATCGAGGTTGAAAGCGGTGTGGCGTGCGGTTTCACCGGTATCCTCTCGAGAGAGTAACCTGACGTGAATCTGCCCCTTGGAATTCCGCGTTACGTTGAAATTATGTTCTTTCAGTACAGCAACGATGTACTCGTGCTCTTCCAGGATTTCATAGTCCAGATATTTTTGCGACAGGTAGGCGATATCGACATCGGTGTCGAACGCGATGAAGTCATTCTGACGGATTGCCCCGAGCAGCGTGCCCCAGGTCAGGTAGAGTTGCAGGTCAAACTCTCGAGCAAACAGGTCCTCGAGGGTTTTCATGGACTGCACCAACAGGTCTAGCTGTGACTTGTCATAGTCAGTGAAGCTGGCGTGACCAGCAGTGAGATCCTTGTCTGCAGAGCTGGTCATTTCGCGGAAGGATAGGCGGGTCTGATGGCAAGTCAGGGGTCGGGAAAAACGTCAGGACTGCTTGTTCTTCCTGCGTCTGGCCTCCAGGGCCATTGATGCCAGACCCAATCCAAGTAGTGTGACAACAGCCGGTTCGGGTACGGATGCTGCAGAGGATTGTTCGCTTGCGGACCCGCTTGAAGATTGGGAGCCTTGACTTTGAGATTGGGCGTGTACTTTGCGCGCCGTTATCGTCTCTACTCCAAGCGCGAGAGGGACAGCAAACGCTGAGGCCTTGATAGTCCTGGCGACAAATTCTCTGCGTGAAGTATCAACTGAAGACTCAATAGTCTTGGCTTTGTCTGGTGTTACGTCGAGTTTCTTCTGCATCGGACATCTCTCGTGATAGGCGGAAAGGTCAATCCAAATTTGCTGCAATATATGTACCGCTGCAATGGGGATGATAGTTTTTTCATTAATTTCAGCGGGTTAGCAGTTACAACGAGATTCTGATTTTCTGGCGTATGGCCAATCTGTAATTTTTTCTGACAAATCGTCTGCTTACTCAGATAATCGTGTAAAGTTTTTCAACGCAACTCAAGGCGCTCAAATTATGCCGCAGCAGAAAAGAATTATGGTAGATATGTCGGTCAGTCTGCTGCATCACGGCCATGTCAGGATCCTCAAAGCTGCCAGCGAATTGGGTAAAGTCATTGTTGCGCTGACCACTGACGAAGAGCTGAAGAAAAAGAAAGGCTATGTTCCCGAGCTGGACTACGCTGCCCGAAAAGAAATTCTGGAAGCCATTCGCTATGTCGACGAAGTCGTGCCTTCGAATTGGCTAATCGATGACGACTTTCTTGCGCGTCATGGCATCGATCTGCTGGTACACGGGAGTGACAACAGCAACCCTGTGGCCAAGGACAAGTTGGTCATCTTGCCGCGAACGGAAGGTATTAGTAGCGAGGATATTCGCCGGGCAATTCGCAATAGCTAGATGGCTTGAGCGACAGGTGAATCAGCGCCCGTCTGCTCCACGTCGAGCTGCCTGTGGAAGTAGGCCATGGCGACGAGCGTGAGTGCCAGCCCGAGACTGCCGATCACATAGCTTCCATGCAGGGTAAAGCTTACCCAGGATAACTCCGGTTGAAATGCAGACTTGTAGAGCAAGATCGAAACGGTGCCCAGGTATCCAAACGAGTCTGCCAGATAGATTAGAAAGCCAGCGTTGCCAAGGCTCCGGGTTGCTGCAATCAGGCGCTCGAACAGAATGCAGTTAAATGGCACATAGCTCATGTACAGGCCAACGGTAATTGCGACAAACCAGAACACGCCCTCGATATAACCCCGGTCAAAAAGCCAGGTGCCCAGCAAAACCGTAATGAATCCAACGCCAATGATCAGGTGATTCACCATCAAGGCAGTCGCGTTGTTTCGAATTTTCATCAGGCTGCCGAGCAGGAGGAGTATCAGCAAGGTAACCGGAATACTGGTGAGTAGAAAAATTTCCGGCGTGTCTCCATAGCCGAGCGCAGTCCAGATTTCAGCGGCGAAATTGTCCGAGAAATCTCGCAGTGCGGTGAGCAACATATAGCTGATAATAAGGACGGATAGTCCGACGCTATAGTCCCTGAAAAATTGCCAGCGTGCGGTCCCGTCTAGCGGAATGCGGGCCTGTCGTAGGGCGATGTCTTCCGTAGAAGGAGCAGGTAGCGTTCCCAGCAGGTAGATGCCGGCAAGAAACGGCGGCAGGAATAGCCCGCCAGTGACGAAAGGCATCCACATTTCGCCAACACCAGTATTGATCAACAGCCAACTTCCTACTGTTTTCACAAGACCTGAGCCAAGCACGAAGGTTACGCACAGGATCGCGCCCGCTGCCTCGGTGATTTTCCTGCCTTCCAAAAAACTGAACACTAGCCCCCAAACCATTCCCAGCGGTAAGCCATTGGCGAATAGCGCCATAAACTTTAATTGTGCAGGTAACAGTGGCAGGCAGCCCAGTGCAAACCAGGCGAGCAGAATCAGGCCTATCAGAGTCAGTTTGCGCTTCTCAGGCTGCATTTCTGACACAACTTTAATGCCAATGAATTTAGACAGCGCGTAACCGGCAACCTGGGCTATAAGCAGCGTGGTTTTGAAATCCAGTCCTGAAACGGGACTCATGACCCCTTCGAATGTGGCAACAGTGAAGGGTCTGCGAAATGCATACATGCTGACATAAGTGATGAATGCAGACAGTCCTGCCAGCAGGATCAGGCGCATTGTGTCAGACGAAGCAGTAGCAGTGGGCCTATTCATGAAAGTTATGAGGGGGCGCTATTAAAAATGACGTAACAACTATTGAGGGCTGCTGGGTTTTCTGACTTTTAAAAAGCCACTGGGCAATGGCGGCCCTAAACGTTTTTATTTTTCCGTGGCGGAGCGTTACCAGCAATAGCCGCGTGAATTCGCAGGTTGAACCATAGCATAACGAAAGCTGTCGTGCCCTGAGTGACAAGCCTCTCAATCGTGATATGGGTATAGGTTGAGAGTCTGAAGCAAAAATGAAGGCGGCACCACGAAGAGGGTTAAACTTAGCGCGGCAGCGTGTCAGGAGCGTTTCCAGTACGGACTTTTAGTCAATCAGTCCGCTACTCGACCAGCCACATATCTTCGATGTGGAGTGAAATTTTGCGAGGGCTTAACTGTTTTTGCGCCGCGAATTCGTGAGGCCCAGTCCGATCAAACCAATTGCCAGCAGGATCAGAATCGTGGGCTCTGGAACACTGGTGCTTACTGCGATCGTAAAAGTGTCAAGCTCATAATCCAAGACGGAGTTAAGCCCAGCGCCTCGAGATCTGATGGCGAAATGGCCTACGCCAAAATCGTTCGCAGAATCACCGGCAGTCCAGCTAAAAACCTGGTCCAAATCCAGTGAAGCGATAATATTGTCCAGATAAGAATAGAGATGGAGCTGACTGTAGGCTTCGTCGCCTCCACCGAGGTCTATTTTGTCTTCAATGAAGTAGCTATCGAGCCCGCCTAGCCCATCTCCGGCGCCGTACTCATTCTGGATGAGTATTTCATCCGGTGTTGCGCTGGCTACCGGGAAAATATCATCAGGCGTCAGGCTGAGAGTCACTCCACCCTTGCTCACCACCGTCGTTGAAGAAACCCATTTAATTCCTGGCAGGTGTCGCAGGCTGGCGGGGTGAGAATCGAGATCTGCGCCGCTGTCGTCCGTGTCGAATGTGAATTCGGTGACAATCGATGCGCCTGTCATGGTATTGGCGCCAGTGCCCAATCCGAAATAGTTGGTGCTGTCATCACTTGAATAAACAGTACCGGTAGCCGAGATCGTAATTGGCGTGGCATTTGCCACGGCGGGGAACAGGATCAAGCAGGCTGCGGAAAAAACGGCAGCTTTACAACGTGTAAGCCATGGATTGGAACTTTTGTTCAAGGAGTTGTCTCCAGCACTAACAAGGGGCTTATTCCCCCTATAAATTACGCAATTTTCACGCCAATAGTTATTTTTCTATAAATCAATGACTTAGCCTATGGGGTCTGGACGAATTGTAAAGAAGGCTGACAAATTCGCAGATTGGATGACTAAAGTATTTACACTGTTAATACCTGGAAGCCTGTTTCGGGTCTGGATTGAATCACCGGGGACGTGGAATCCGTTTGAATCCGGCTGCATCGGACAGACAGGTGCGCTACCGGAAGTTTGGCTCACCCGCTGTCATTGCCAGAGTCGAGAAACTTTCGGTTAGCCACAAAAAAGCCCCGCATTGCGGGGCTTTTTAGAAGAACAGATTGAGGTGATATCAGGCGATTCGCTTGCGTCTGCTGCGCAGGGCCAGACCAGTCAGTCCGAATCCAAGAAGCATCAGAATTGATGGTTCCGGCACGGATACATTCACTTCCTGTGCTTCGAAAGCGAACAGGCGAGCCTCAAGTTCGTTGAAGATAAATCCCTGGCCAAAGCCTCCCGCTGCAATAACGGTCTGAGTGGAGTTCAGTACTGGTGCACCCCATGTCAGGCTGGAAAAGGCTGCCTGTACTTCTGACAGAAGCGGGCTGTAGCTGGCATTTTCTACCGGATTGTTGCTGAAGTAAGTTGAGGGGTACCCCGACAGGAAACCTGAGAGATCTGAACTCATGAGCACTGAAACTGAAGAGTCAGTCATGTTCACGCCATTGACGATTCCGCTGATGTTCTCTTCGTCACCACCGCCGCCCATACCAAGGACATAAAAAGTGTTGTCACCTGCGGCAAGATTGAATGAAAGCTGGGATACAGCATCGACCTGGTCATACCAATTCGCAGTGTTTTGGTAGAGGAGGTTGTTGATGCTGGTGGAAGTTCCACTAAAAATCGCGAAATCGTTGTCCGCCACCATTTCGATGCTGAAGGGCGAAGCAGAAACTGATCCGGCTGTAAAAACACTGAACAGTAACGCTGTGAGAGAGATCTTTTTCATGTTTGCTCCTGAAAAACCCCGGTTAACTACTTGATTTTGGGATCAATTCGGGCCGATAAACGAAACCCGACGACGATGACGAATGAGCAATCTGTGTGCCAATAATTTCAGTTAATGTAACACGTTGATATTGTTGAAAATATTGAATTTGGCGAGACCCACAGAGATGCCGGAGTTGTAAATTTTTTTGACACTCGGCAGGAAAAATCGACTAATTCCTCAAACCCGTTGCACATTTTCATGGCGAGACAACAAGAAAGCTTTATCGAAGATGGACAGCTAACACGGAGAGACACGCGCGTGCGGGAAGCGGATTCTGCAGGTGAAAACCTCGCCCCAAACCAGCATTTGGTGGCTTGGCAGGATCTGCCATTTGCCGTCTGCATAATTCTTAGGTGCAGAAACCTCCTGTAAACCACACCGTATTGTAAGCTTTCTTGACGCCTATTCAGGGCAATCTGTCCATTTGGTTAACAAAATGGCCCTTTCAGGAAATCTGCGGCCCCGTAAATCATTGAAAATACGGCATTTCTAATTTCGGTGTAATTCTTGCGTCCAAATCGAGAACCGATGTGTTCATCGGTCCCGCAATGGCAGGGCGTTGCCAGGCGGTAATAAAAGTAAAACAAATGAATAGAAGTCCGTATCGCAGAGCGCCGCTCTGATGGAGAACAAACTCAATGTCTGCCTTCTTGAAATCAATTCGTCTGGGTGTAGCCGCTCTTATACTCAGTGTGTATGCAGTTAGTGCCAATGCCGGGTCGATTCTTTTCGCCCATGTGGCCGATTACAGCCCTTATGTAAATGATGGCAACGCCATCGCGGGTTACCTGAGTAACGCCGGTCACACTGTGACCACCCGTTATCTCAATCAGGCAGTCTGGAATGACTACGACAGCTTTGATCAGGTATTCGTTTACGACTTGTCTCACCTAGCCGACCTAAGCAGCAATCAAGTCGCTAACTACAACAACATAGGCAACTGGTACAACGGGCTCGATAACAAGAACCTGATTCTCGATGGTCGAATTATTTCTTCTGCTCCCAGCTGGACACCCAGTTCAATGCCCAGCGAAGAAGCGTGGATACAAAACTATGCGACTCAGTTGCAGTTGCGTGGCGGCGGCCTGGTACTGGGCACAGACCACAACGCTTATCACAGCGGCATCAACACGATTAATAATGTTATCAACGTGAATCCTTTTTATGGATACATTAATCAGTATCCCTATCAGGCATTCGTTGACCCCAACTCGCCTCTGGCCATCCCGGGTCTTGCTACCTGCCTCACTGATCCATCACAGATCTGCATTAACGACAACTCGTCTACCGGCATCGTGGCGACCAACCTGCAACCAAACGGGCAGCTTCTCACGCCAGTTGCCTATCACGGAACGGGCACCAGCCAGGCCTGGGATCAGGCTGCAGTCTCAACGACTATGGGCAGCATCACTTTCGGCACCTGTGGCGGAGCCGGTCAGCCTGCATGCTCAGTTCCTGAGCCATCTTCGCCTATTTTGTTCGGTCTTGGTTTGTTGATGCTTGGCTTGCAGAAGCGACGGGGTTGGAAATCTAGAGCGACAAATTGATGCAAGAGCATAATCGATTTCTAAAATAGGAAGGTGGGGTGAGGGAATGATCCAGTAGGGGATTCTGCGATTTTGGCAGTGGCCCTTTTGTACTATTCCGTTGCCTTGCCTGGCATTCGTAATATGTTGGATACGCTTGCCTATCGCTTTTGCTATTGATGGTGGTGCTACTTAACCAGTCTAGCAGAGTGCCGTATTCCTCCCGAAAAAGTTGTAGTCCTCTGGATTGGTTCGATGTTTCTCTGCTATGCCATCTTCTATCGGTAGTGGCGATTCGGGCTCACTGGTAAGCGCAAGTTTTCGAGCCCGCTACGCGTAAAGTTCTGAGAAGGTCAAATATTCGGGATCTGCTGCCCAGGGTAGCGCTAGCTGGAGATGCATCGAGGAATGACGGGCATGAGCCACAGGCCACAAAACTGCTCGTTGAAGCGCTAACCAGCAGGTGGGTGGTAGTCAACGGCAACTCTCAGTAATTTCCTATTTTTATCAATGCGCCGCAGTCTGTAGGCATGGGGTGCCAGGCTGTGTGTGTTTATTCGCCCGACTGTTGGCGGTGTTGAAAGATTTTTGCGGAAACTCCAGTCTAATCTAGTACAATTCACGTAAGATGTATTTGAGACCTGCGCTAGTTAACTCGAGGTCGGGTGAAATGAATTAAATACCCGGCTTGATGCAAAACTAAACTGAATACTCATGAAAAAAGCCATAATCAGCTTGCTTGTATTGCTCCTCGTAGCGCCGCTTAATGCGAGTGCTGCAAGTTGGATGGCTATGAGTATGGGTAATTCAGACCAGCATATGCAGCATGCATCGCACGGTGACCGCGATCACACTCATCACGTTGATCACAGGGTAGATCAGCTTCTCGGTTCTCTCGATGTTCACAGTTCTCACACTCACGACTCGCTCGACTCTCACAGTGATCCGCAATCTGCGCAACATCATGAGCACGATGCTGCCGATTGTGAAGAACACTGCGCGTCTTGTACCAACCACTGCTCCAGTTTAGGCATTGTCACGACTACTCAGGATCGTATCGACACTGAGGGAAGTGTTACTGGCATGCTGATTGGTACACCTTCCAACCATTTTGAACTCCTGTTCAGGCCTCCGATAAACGCCTGAGGGTCAGGGTCAATCGAGTTTTAGATCAATCCAGTGAGACTGTTTCTGTGTCAAATATTGACCAGACGCGTTTTTCACTTATCGTACTGCCCCTGATCCTGATACCGGTTAATCATTTTGAATCCGGCGCTGTTTTGCGCCGATCATAAACCTGTTTGGGAGTAAGCAATGCAGTTCAAAAATTGGCGTGAGCAATGGCTAAATAGGCCATCGCAAGCTGTAGTAAAGTCGAGGCGCCGTTTCGTTCAGGGTCTGAGTGCGGGGGGAGCCCTGAGTACCATGTCGCTTGGGGGTGGTGCGTTTGGTCAGCCGAATGTGACGCGCGTTGCCAATGCGCCGGTGTTGAGCGGAACGACTTTTGACCTCACCATAGATCAGTTGCCTGTCAATTTTACTGGTGCGCCGAGAATGGCAGCAGCCATCAATGGTTCGATCCCGGGGCCAACCTTGCGTTGGAAAGAGGGCGAAACGGTAACCATCAATGTGACCAATCGCCTCGCGGAAACAACCTCCTTGCACTGGCATGGCATGATCCTGCCTTATGGCATGGATGGTGTACCGGGGCTTAGTTTCCCAGGTATCAGGCCCGGGGAAACTTTTCAGTACCGCTTCAAAGTGCAACAGAGCGGTACCTACTGGTATCACTCCCACTCCGGTTTTCAGGAAATGAAAGGCATGTACGGCGCGATCGTTATTGATCCCGCCGCCGAGGACCGCATTCAGTCAGATCGTGATCATGTCATCCTGCTATCGGAGTGGACTGATGAGGACCCGCATCATGTCTTCCAGAAACTCAAGACCATGGGCCACCTGTACAACTTCAACCAGCCTACATTGCCAGGCTTTTTGGATGATGTTGCAAGAGACGGGTTGCAAGCTGCGATGAGCCGGCGTGACATGTTCAATGTCATGCGCATGAAGCCCACGGACCTTGCTGATCTTTCTGCAGAAACGTTGACCTACCTGATGAACGGCATTACGCCTAGTGGCAATGATACCAAGTTGT
This sequence comes from uncultured Pseudohongiella sp., assembly GCA_965227635.1. GTDB lineage: Bacteria > Pseudomonadota > Gammaproteobacteria > Pseudomonadales > Pseudohongiellaceae > UBA9145. Next base: position 1,865,935 of record OZ245763.1, read on the forward strand.
TTAATGTGGGTGAGCGAGTGCGACTGCGATTCATCAATGGTGCAGGCAATACCTTCTTCGATCTGCGCATTCCTGACCTGCCTATGACGGTAGTGCAAGTGGACGGTATCAATTTAGAGCCTGTCACCGTAGACGAGTTTCGTATGGGGCCCGGAGAAACGGTGGATGTCCTGGTGCGGCCCACCGAGGATGCCTATTCAATCTTTGCAGAAACCATGGAACGTACGGGCTTTGCGCTCGGCACCCTTGCAACACGCCCCGGACTGAAGGCTACTGTGCCGTCAAGGCGCCAGGCGCAGTGGCTGTCCATGACGGACATGATGGGGGCAATGCCCCATGACGATCCCGCTATGGGTGGTATGAATCATGGCGATGATCATATGGCGATGGGAGACAGCATGGTGGCAGTGCGTCATGCCAGCTCTGAATTTGGTCCCAGCACGGATATGCGTGTGGATTCACCCAGAATCAACCTCGATGACCCTGGCGTTGGCTTGCGAGAAACCTCGCGCCGCGTACTGACGCTTGCAGACCTGCATTCGCTGGATGGCGAATTTGACAGCCGTGACCCAGAAAGAGAGATCGAGTTGCACCTCACCGGCAATATGGAGCGCTATAGCTGGTCCATAGACGGGCTGGAATATGGCAAATCCACCCCGGTGCATTTTCGCCAATATGAGAAGGTGCGCGTGCATCTGCACAACGACACCATGATGACCCATCCGATGCATCTACACGGTATGTGGAGTGATCTCGAAGATGCCTACGGAAATTTCCTGGCGCGCCGTCACACGATTCCTGTGCAGCCAGCGCAGCGAGTCAGTTTTAGCGCGACCGCTGACGCCGTGGGAAGGTGGGCCTGGCATTGCCATCTGTTGTTTCATATGGACGCGGGCATGTTCAGGGAGGTGATTGTCACATGATGATCAGCAGAGATTCTTGTAGAACGAAAGTTCTACTATTCGCAGGCATTTTTTTCGCGGTGGTGTTGAATCAGGCAATTGCGCAGGATCATACGGGGCATACCGGTGCTGTACAGCAAGAAGCTGTCGAGCACGGCGCACACCATGACATACAAGTCCCAGCCGTACATGCCCATGGCAGCGACCAAACTATGCAGATGCAATCAATGGATGGGCGCATGAGCGAAAATCAGGGAGTGGGCAGTTTGCGTGATCCTCATGCCTACTCGGGCGGGTACATCCGTGGGGAGGGGCCGTATTCGCTACCAGTTTCGGAGCAACGTCAGTTGGCTGACGAGACTGTTTTTGCTGGTCTATGGATAGACCGTCTGGAGACTCGTCAGGGCAGGGCGGAGGACTTCCAGGAATTCCAGGGTGAGGCCTGGATGGGAAATAGCTATCGTCGGCTGTTGCTTCGAACGGAACTGGAAGGGAGAACGCAAACTATCGAGGAATCCAAGACCGAGTTGCTGTACCAGCGTGCATTGACTCCGTTTTGGGATCTTGAGATTGGCGCCCGTTGCGACCACGGTGACCTTGAGCACCGTGAATGGTTCGCACTCGGGGTTTCCGGCATGGCACCCTACTGGGTCGAGATTAGTGCTACTGCCTTTGCCAGCCCGGAGGGACACTCGGCCGCTACGATTGAAGCAGAATATGATCTGTATTTGACCCAGCGCTTTATCCTGCAGCCCAGAGCCGAGTTGGACTTCTACGGCGACTCCGACCTCGAGGCAGGGCACGGCAAAGGGCTTTCCAAGAGCTTGCTGGGTTTACGCCTGCGCTATGACTTCGATCGGCAGTTCTCACCCTACGTGGGCTACGAGCGAGTGCATCGTCATGGTGAAACGACCCGTGCGTTTGAGCCTTTCGGGCAGCATCGTGAGGGCCAGTGGATTGCGGGGTTTCGTTTCTGGTTCTAGGTAAAAAGGGGACACTCATAAAATAATAAAATAGCGAAGTTTGGCTGGATAATAGTCTTCACTCTCTTCGGTTGTTTCGGGCGTTATTTTATTATTTTATGAGTGTCCCCTCTTTCCCGAACTCAAGAAGGGCGTAGAATTCAGCCTGTTTTTACGCTTTGGACTAAATCTGGCAATGGATGCTGGGAAGCATTTGAGCTACCTGTGCGTACGAGTTAGTTCTGGTAAGTTATTAGGAGATTTCTGGAGTTCCATTTGTTGGGAAAAGCAGTTTTGCCCGATATTGGTCCGGGGATATACTGATTGTTTACACGAGATTTTCTACGAAAAATGAGGGCTTGGATCGGGGACTAACCATGGTAAAAATTTTCCTGCTTTCTGTTCTATTCGCAATTTCACTGGCCCAATCAGCATGGGCTCAATCAGATATTGTCCACTACATTCGTTACTCGTATGCAGGCAAGACGTCCGTGGGCATATTGGAAGACGATATGATCCATGAGTTGTGGGGAGACAGCTTCTTTGATAGTCCACCACGCACCGGCAATACTGTTCCCCTTGACCAGGTTAGGGTGGAGATCCCGGTTGAGTCCAGACAAATTTTCGCTCTTGGTTTGAATTATCAAGATCACTTGGGAGATCGGGAAATTCCTGAAGTACCATCGCTGTTTCTAAAGCTGCCATCGACACTCGCGGCTCATGAAGAACCGATCATCTATCGGGAAGGCTTCACTGACTTGCACTACGAGGCTGAGCTTGTCCTTGTGATTGGCAAGGAGGGGTCGGCCATACCAATAGAAGAAGCCGGAGACTATATTTTTGGGGTAACTGCTGGCAATGATATTAGTGAAAGAGTGTGGCAGGCCAACCATCGACATCTTGTGCGCGCTAAAGGATCAGACCAGTTCGGACCGGTGGGACCAGTAATTGCTACCGGGCTTGACTACAATAATCTTGGTATCGAATCCAGGCTCAATGGAGAGCTCAGACAGTCATCGAATACAAGTTATCTCATGCGCGGTGCCCATGAACTTGTGAGTCATATCAGCCAATATATCACGCTATTACCTGGTGATATGATCTTTACTGGCACACCCGGCCAGACTGCTTCAATGCAAGTCGGAGATGTGGTTGAGATAACACTGGAAGGTGTAGGCACACTACGCAATCGAATAGTGTTGCCAAATCCATAGTCAGACTGGCAGTAAAGCCACAGGACACTAACAATTCAAGTGAACGTCACTCATCAAGGTGTTTTGTTTTCCCTTCGGGGTAAAGGGGGCAGGAAACTATCATGCAATTTCTGTCCCCAATTGATCTGAACCTGAGTTCGGTTTCGTTGGGAAGGAATGGGCTGCGATTGCGGACGCAGGACAGGTAAGTAGTGTCCAGGGGGTACTATATAGTTTGAGAAATTGGTAGATCGGGGTGGTCTGATGGCTAGTCCGATGAAACCGTGGGTATCCCGAAACTCTCACCAACTTTTCAATCGCATGCCAGCGTATTCCTCTTCATGTGAGTGCAGTCACATCTGGGTCTCTGGAAAATCAGTCTAACAATAGAGACTTGTTACAATGGTGAGGCTTTGAGAAAAATTCCCACAAACTGGTCCGCCGAGTTGCCAATTTTAAGATTTCTATTCATAAGCGCATTCCTGCCAATACTGTCTAGCTTTTCTAGTTTTCCGATTGGCGCTGCAGAGCTGTCCGAAGTTTATAAATCCAATGGACATTCCGCATCCAGGCCGGGATTTACCGTGCTGAATAGCACTGGCACTTTGTACTTCACTTTGGGCAGCGGTTCAATTATGCGTCTATCGCCGAATGGAGAGGTCGCCGAATTTCTCCCTCCGATTGTGACGAATGATTCGATGCAACTTGTTATTGCGTTTCTGGTTGTTGATAGTTCAGACAATTTGTATGTTGGTGGTGAACTGGATAGCAATACCTCTTCGCTGGAAAAGCATTTCGGGTTCTTTCAAGTTACGCCTTCAGCGGAAGTAAGAGAGTTAGCCCGGATCGACGAGATTAGTGGCATTAATTTGCGAGGAGTCACTTCAGGCGCTGTGGATCAATATGGCAACTTATTTGTAAGTGGCTATGTTAGTGACACCATTATACGAATAGGTACCGACGGTCCAGTAGTCGAATATCTGAGTGGGCCTACTTTATCAGGTAATATTCACTTCGATAGTCCTCGCAGCCTGTTGATGGACGCTGAAGACAATTTATATATCGCAGCAACCGGGAGTGACAATTTAATCCGCGTATCCTCGATGGGTGAAATAACTGCGCTGGCTATAGGGGAAATAGCTTTTGATGGCCGAAGTTTCTCATCGCCCTACAGTGTTTCGATTAATCAATTCGGAGAGCTTCTTGTTTCATCTGTGCGCCCGGATGGAGGCGCCTACCTGATCTCTGCTAACGACCAAATAACAAGGGTTCTCTCGGAATCGGGTGATGGGACTGGTTTTGTACACACGTTTGGAAGAGGCCTCCTGCATGGTCCTGCGGAATTTATCGGTGAAGCGTTCATCAGTGCGGGGAGGACTGCTGTTGACTCAGAGGGAAATTTTTATGTTGTGGGACAGGAGTCAGACAACATCTTCAGAATTGGCAGGGATGGAAGCCTAACTACGATTATTGGAACAACGAAGAATACAACCAATCTGATAGACGGGCCGCGAGGCCTGGTAATTGATCAGGATAATAACCTATACGTAACCTCTGCTTTCTCTGCAAATATAGTCAAGATTGAGGACAGTCTTTCTATCGAATACAGTCCATCCGATTGCACTAAGGCGTCAGCTTTGGAGTCAGTCACCGATACATTCAATTGCATCCCTTCAGACGCCGATTTGCCGGTGTTTCGTTTTTATAACTCACGAGACAACGCCTTTTTCTATACGTCGACCTGGGACGAGGCTGCCATTGTTATTGCGAATAGTTCATCGAAGATGGTTGAAGAAAACCGCTGGCCTTATACGTACCAGGGATCCACATTCAGCGCAGCTTATCGATATTCAGGGACTGTGCCTTTATACCGTTTTTACAATTACAGCACTGGACACCATTTCTTTACAGCCAGCGAAGAAGAAAAAAGTTATGTGCTTCAGCAAATATCTGAAAGCGATTGGCCATTCAATTACGAAGGCGTAGCATTTCAGGTTTATCTCAAAGACCCAACACCAGATTTCCAGGGGAGTGAGGTTCCGGTGTTCAGATTCTATAGTGGATCATTGAACCGTCATTTTTACACAGCCAATCCCATTGAAGCAGAAGTGCTGAATTCTTCTACGGAGTGGGGATATGAGGGCATTGGGTTTTATGGGGAATCACACTAATGATAAGGGGACACTGATAACTTTATAACTTAGCGAGGTTTTCTATTCAGAACTCATGAAGTTACCAAGTTATCAGCGTCCCTGTCGTGCACTAGTGTTCCCTCATTCTTCCTTATCGTTGCCTGGTTGCGGTAGCGCAGGAAGAAAACAGTTCAGTTCTTACTTCAACACCTTTCTCTGCCAGTCGAGCCTGGTCTGTGCACGACACGTTGGTATGTCTTAGTTCCACGATGTCGCCAGCACCAATACCCGGGTTTTCCATCAGCGCCTGAATATTGGTTAGTTCAGGATTGAAACGCAGGTCCAATTGCATGAGGTTTGGTAGTCCACTTAGCGGGCTTATGTCAGTTACATCGTTGCCGGTAAGTTCGAGATACTGCAGCTTATAAAGTCCGCGCAGAGGGCTTATGTCGGTAAATGAATTGCCAGCCAGACGCAATTCTTCCAGTTGAGTGAGGTCACTTAAAGGTGACAGGTCGCTTATGTCTTGCGTATGGATATTCAGGTCTACTAAATTAGTCAGATTTGCCAGTGGGCTAATGTCGGTAATGGCATTGGTAAAGAGAATTCCGGTTGCACCCATATGCGTTCTTGGAACCTGCCCTCCAATGAAATCACCATGGCGGTGCATGCGCAGCACTCGTAATTCAGTCAATTCACTTAACGCGCTGATATCTGTGAGGGGATTCTCGGCAATACGCAATCGAACCAGATTGGTCAGACCAGCGAGTGGGCTGATGTCTGATATCCAATTGGTATGAAGGTTGAGGTTTATAAGACTGGTAAGCCCGGCCAGCGGGCTGATATCGGACAAGCCCCGGTTCCTTAGCGCGAGGTCAGTCAGGCCTGTGAGGTTCTGTATTCCGGACAGGTCATGGAATATGTGGTCAGTATCCTGCCATTCTGGCGAGCCGGACACTGACCGCCTTGAACCCGGACCGGAAGCTTCCAATGCGGTGAGTCCAGCGGCTAATTCACAGGTGAGGGCATCTTGCTCGCCAATGGACAGGGCCTCCCGTACCCGGCTTTCCAGCACGGCATCGGCAAAACTTACAATGTCCGAGGCGGCGTGATTTTGGCAGTGTTCGCCAGGCAGTAAAACTTGCTGGCCCCAGGCTCCCGAGCAAAAAGCGAGCGCAACCGCGCTTAGCAAAATTCTTCTTATTATCGGTTTCATTGTGGCTGTCCTGTGTTTGGGCGCAGGTTATTGGACTAGCACTCTAGCGAGTTTCGGGGCTGGCGTCATCTCTGAGGAGCTTGGGGACACTGATAACTTATTGACTTAAGGAATTCAGAATAGGATGCCTCGCTAAGTGTTTAAGTTATCAGTGTCCCCAATTGTTCGCAGTCACCATTTATCTTGCGAGAACAATGCCAGCAACTCAGTCTGCAATGATGAGAAGTCAGTAAACTCTGGCAAGGTCGTGTTCATCGTCATGGCAATGACCAGTGACTGCTCAGGATAGACGGCCAACCACGCCATCGAACCCTTGGACACGCCGCCGTGATGGGCGTAGCCATCGACCTCTCGCCAGCGCCAGGTCAGCGCATAGGATTGTTCATTAACCTCACCGTTATTCAGCTTTTGTGGCGTCCAGAAAGTCTCGCGTGTGGCTTGGTCGATGAATTCGTTGTCCAACCAGGCACTGCCCAGCATGGCTAAATCTGCCGGCCTCGACATGAATCCGCCGCCGGCCAGCTTGTTGCTCAGATCAACGCGGCGCCACGGCTGAACAAGCTTGCCGTCCTGTTGATAGAACGTGGCACGTTGCGGATTCTCTTCATCAGGCATGGGAGAGGACAAGCCCAGTGGTGCGGTGACTTGCTGTCGTAGCAACTCAGCAAAGGGCGCCTCAGCCACACTCTGCAACACAGCGGCGATGATCAGGGTATCGAATGAGGAATACTCAAATTCACTGCCCGGTTGATAGCGCAGTGGATTACCGTCAAACAGCTCGAGACTTTCCAAGACGTTGTCATGGTGTCTGCGCAATGCGCCTGTTTGATAGAGTCCTGCCCAGTCCCTGTTGGTGCTGTACTCGGGAATCCCGGCCATGTGGGAAGCCAATTGCCGCAAGGTCAATTGTGACCAGTCGGGGTTGGGCAGAGCGAGTTCATAGTGGCCAATGGGTGTGTCCAGATCGACAGCGTTGTTCGCGACCATGCGCGCCAGCAGTGTGCCGGTCACTGGTTTCGATGTGGAGCCAATGCGATACAAGGTTTGTGGTGTGGCGAGTCTCTCCGACGCCAGATCAGACCAGCCGGTTGCGGCACTCCAGACCAGTTCACCCTCTATGGCCACCGCAGCGGATAGTGAGGGCGCATGAATGGCTGCCTGACGTGCCTTCAGCAGAGAACATGCCTGCTCGAATAGTTGCACCCGGATCGGCTCGGCAGCTCCAGTCTGACAGCTGTTTGCCAGAGGTACTTCCTGCCACGCCCAGGGTTTGCGCATCCAGGGGGTGTCCTCCCCGATAAAGCCATATACCGGCCACACCAGGTAGGTGAGAATGACCATTATCAGCAGACCCAACCCACCAGCAATTTTTCGAACAGACATAATGCACTCTCTCTTATTCATCTCCATGGGGAGTCTGCTGGAGAGCGTGCCGGGAGGTCTTGCCGATTTTGAAAAACTAGCGCCGATTCTGGATGGCGCGCCGGAATTCGCTCGGAGTTTGGTCCGTGGCGGCTTTGAAAGCGCGGTTAAACGGGCCTATGGAGTCGTAGCCTAGATCCAGCGCAATGCTCAATATTGGTTTGTCATCACAGGCTGTATCCGATAGGCGGTCTCGGGCATCCTTCACGCGCAGATCATTCAGCAAGCTGTTGAAATTTCGATAGCCGCGGGTCTGATTGATTAGCCGCCGCAGTCGATGTTCCGGGCAATTCAAATGCCTGGCCAGTTTTGAAATGGTCAGCCCGTTTTCGTGATAACCGGACTGGGCAATAAAGGCATCGAGAGCTTGCGAAAGGCGCTGTTCTGCTGGCTGCAGATTCAATTGAGCATCGCCCGGATTTACCGGGTTGTCGCCAGAAGCGGGTCTGGCTTTGGTCTGTAAGTTGGTAGCCTCGCTTTCTTGAGTGAGCTTGCCGGGGTCGTAGCGCAAGCGGTACAGGCGAGACACGGAAATGGTTACTACGAAAAGCAGGAACGTTGCATTGGCCAGACCGAAAACAGCTGTATTGCGATAACGCTCGTCAGCAAATTCAAAAATCAACAAGAGCGTGCTGTAGAGTGTAATGCCCAACACGACCATGATTCTGGCTCTGCGTCGTGTATCCAGCAAATCGTCAGCAAAACCTCGGTAGGCGATAAAAGCAGCATGGAGGATCAATCCCAGGCTCACCGCATGTATGAGATCGTGCAGGAAGCTGTCGCCAGCCTGGATACCCAGCGCATAAACGTAGATCAGCGCCAGAATGCCGAGTAGTCCCTTAAGCGGTGTTGGCCACTTGTTCGGGTTAAAGTCGTCTTCAAAAAGGTGGCAGATCAGTAGCCAGAAAACAAAGGCAAAGGCATCGGTGAGCAGCAAGAGCACATTGCGGAACAAGCCATACTGATCATCAGGTATTGGCGCCGTCAACAGCACAAGGCCAGCGATGCTTAGTCCACAGGCCAACAATAGGTGTCGAAGTCTGGATGCCGGTTCACGTAACAGTAACCCGCCGATCAACAATAGTTGGCCGATCACCATCATGCGGATTAGTAGATCGAGCTGGCTCAGTAATGTTGAAGGGATCATTGCCGGGACGAATGGTTGCAAACGAGGAATAGAGGGCACCAACAAAAACGATAAAACAGCGATGCCTGGCTGAATCATGGTCTTCAGCCTCCGCATTCGTTACGGTCGTTATTTTACTATTTTATGAGTGTCCCTTCATTCCCTCAATTTGACCGACACTCCACAATGGGGAAAGGAGAAAAAAGGGGTCAGAGTAAAAATACAGTACTGTATTTTTACTCTGACCCCTTTTTTTCCTTTTTTATCGAGCGTCTTTATTCTTCTTCCAATTCTTCGCCTTCGCCTTCTCCCTCATCTTCGCCGTCTTTCGCGGCGCTGCAGGTCTCCGGCAAGTAGCGCCTGCCCAGGGCGTCTACTGTGACCACGTCCGCCACGCAGTCCCATTTGATGGTGTCGTCGTCCTGGGCTCGTGCGATGAGCAGGAAGCCAGATTCTATGTCTTTAAATCGTGTCCCAAATTCTGTCATGTCTACCCGGGCCCTGAGCGTTCCGGTGCGTAATTTGTCTTCGGCAGGGACTCCCAACTCGCCTGCCCGGTAATCCATTCCGGTGAGGATGCCTTCCGGAATGAGGCTCAGGTTGATGTCCGCTTCTGTCTGCGGCATCTCGCCGTAAGTTTCGAAGTACTCTTCAATAATCGCTTGCTGCTCCAGTCCCAGATCAACGGCAGCGGCCACCGCGTCGTCGATCCTGGCGTTGTGGTAAAAGCCAAAGGCAACGCCTAAAAGCACTGCTACTACCATGGGATAGACAACCATCTCGGAGGTTGTGAGCCCACTTTGCCGGTTTACTGTTTGCGGTTTTTTCATCGAGCTGAATTCCAATTTTGCAGATGTTGAATTCCTGCAATATTGCAGGCGCACATCACCATGCAACTTTCGCACCCGAGCGCGAGGCCTTGCTTTGAAATGACTTCTGATTTCAATTTCTGCCAGTGAGCAGTTCCTGCTTAAACACCGATAAGGCTGGCGCCAGGCGCCACTGGTTAAGCTAGGCACAGTATTTGCTGCATAAATCTACATCTGGCTGTATCTGGCTTTTTTAGGCGATTTATCGCGTTAAAGCGCTCAGATTCGGTGCACTCTGCTGTTTTTAGTCTCAAAAAGGGGCGAGACTAGTATGGAAACCTGGAACAATCTGGTCGACAAATTTGATCTCCTGCTAACGAAGTTCAAGTTCGCAAGTACTGTGAAAATCGGGGGAAGAGAAATTTCTCCGGTGGTTATGGGCTTTGCGTTGATCGCTATCTGCATACCCATCTGGGGCTACCTGGAATTCGAAGGCGATAACAAACTCATCGGTGCGCTGGTCGTTATCCTGATGGCCTGGGGCGTTGCCCAGTTGAGTGCGCTAGGTCTGGGTGACGGTTTCGGCGTGAAACCAGGCGATTCCTCAACCGACAAATCCGTTGCATCTGGCGCCCTTTCCGGATCCTCCGAGTATTCCAACTCAATCGAGCATGCAGAGGATGCAAATGAAACTCAACTCGATCAGCAACAGCGGCTGGCCATATACGCATTCGCGGGTGTTGTGGCTGCATTAGTTGTCATCTACCTGGTAAGAAATTTTGGCCGTTATGAAAATCTGAATCACGAATTTCGCTTTAGGGAACTGGTCCAGTTAGTGGAGCCTGTTCAGGACACCATAGAGACTGCCCTGCTATCCGGCAGCGCCGCCGACATGGATTTTCTCGATAGCGGCGAAGCAGGCTTGCCCGATGAGGTGCTTGTTTCTGAAGACGCCCACGGCATTTCCGTCATCGACGGCATGATCATTGCGACATGGATGACGGATGAGTCCGAACTGGATGGGGTGACCTATATCCTTACTCCAAAAATCGAGGGCGGAGAAGTTGAGTGGGCAACCACCGGGACTTGTGGCAGTAAAAACGCCTGCTAACCATCCAGCAATGCGATTAACAACGAATTTTTTACCTGAACAATCAGCCAAAAAAACTCAGGAGCAGCAGTAATGACTGATCAATCGATAAACCCTCTTGATTTGGTTAACCCGCTTGACCCGGTGGAACCCACATCACCCGAGGTGGGCCCCTCTGGCAAGCCATTAGTGCGCACCGAAGAAGGGATCATCACCGAAGGCAGTAAAGTCGAATGGAACACGAAGAACATCCTCTTGGCTCTGCCGCAACCGCTTCTGGTGATGGGCTCAATGCTTCTGGCCGCCGCCATTCTGGTAAACGAATGGGGAGGGGAGTACTACCGGGTGTGGACACTGGTTGTTGCAGTCTCTTCTACGCCTATACTGCTGATTGCTGAACGGTTTTGGGCAAAGAAGAAGTCCTGGCTGCTCAAGCCCGACGAATTGGCGGAAGACGTGTTCTGGATGGCCTCAGGCGGCCTGCTTTGGGGGCCAATCATTTCCGACCTGTATCGGACGCCGGTATCTGAAGGATTCCGGGCTATACGTGATATGTCTCCGCTGCAGATCCAATTTGAACCGACTACAGTGATGGGGCTGATTGGTGCTGCGCTGTTTATCCGACTATGTTCCAGCTTCCCCTATTACTGGCTGCATCGCATCCAGCATGAGTCACTGTTCTGGTGGCGTATGCACGCGACGCATCATCACCTGACCAAATTGAGCGCCATGCGCGGCAACCGTACCCATCCGTTCGAATACCTGGCGCTCGGTCTCGGCACACCAATGGCGCTGGCCCTGATGGGTGCCAGCGATGAAGTGTTCATCGTGTCAGCAGCCTTCGGTATGTGGAATGGCAAATTTAACCACGCCAACCTGCCTATGGTCTCAATGCCCGTGTGGGACTGGTTCTTCGCTACCGCACAGCAGCACCATTGCCACCATGCAATAGAGCGCCGTCAGGCGGATTCCAACTACGGTTGTGACATCATTTTCTGGGACCGCGTCTTCGGTACTTACTGTGGCGATGCTGAAGTAGGAGCCGCTGGTGCGGGCAAGGGTGTTAGGCTATCCATCAAAGACCAACTCATGCTGGCGTTCTATTCCGACGAGCGTCTCAAGAGTTTGTAGGCGATTGATTAGTGCCGATCCCAGGGGATCCATTCAGCGGATCGACCTGGGATGGCTACCCCGGAATAGGGGACACTCATAAAATAATAAAATAAAGAAGCTTAGTCGATTGATCGTCTGCATTTTCAGCATGGATTGCAGGCGTCATTTAACTATTTGATTAGTGTCCCCTCTTTTTTCATTTCTCCAGTCTGTTTTGCCATCACCCGAATAAAAAGTGGCAATTCCAGCAAAGACGTCAACCAGCGATTCAGATTCGGATATGGGCCCTGCGCAAACCAGTCTTGATCGACCATCGAAAATTGCCGAACGAATGGAAAGATAGCTATGTCGGCAAATGTTATTTCTTGCCTTATCAGATAAGGTTGTTGTTTCAACACTGACTCAAGCTGTTCCAGATAGCCAGCACACTGACTACGGTAATATTCCTGGCTGTGTTCAGGGTGGCGGTCGGCGTATTTATAGCGATCCAGCCAGGTTTTAAATTCACCGTCGTTTTCACGAATCAGTTTTTGGCTGGTATTGAGCTCTTCTTGTGACAGCGAGACATACCAGTTGTCCGGATCATTCTGCTTTAGCGCCCACTGCATTATCTCCAGGCTTTCGTCTATCACCCTGTCGCCATCGACCAGCACAGGCACAGTGCCCTTGCTAGAGTACTCCAGCAAGGTCTGGGGTTTGTCCTTGAGTGAAACTTCTTCAAGCCGAATCGGGATATCAGCCGAATAGATAGCCATGCGAGCACGAATGGCATACGGGCAGCGGCGGAAAGAATACAGTAAGGGTAGGGAATCGAGGTTCATAAGATCAGGGAAATTAGGGGACACTCATAAAATAATAAATTAAGGGCATTTAGTCGATGCGGAACGCTACTTGCCAACTTGCCCGGTCACTGAGTGGTAAATAGGTGGTTTTTATTTCGTGAGGGCTACCTGGCGTAGATTAATTTATTATTTTATGAGTGTCCCCAACTCTATTTATTTCTTCCTGATGCTATGACAACTACTAGAACTGCTATACCTACGGCAACTATGCCACCGATTATCGCTGTGCTCATTTAACACTCCTTTTTGCGGCTTCTCGAAAAGCCAGAAAACTACCGTTCAATTCAAATTACTCTGACCCCTTTGATTACAAAGATCAATCGTCCATTCGGAAGAACCACACATCCCTGGGTCCGTTGGCGGGCAAAGGAGGAAGCGTTCCGCCGAGGTTGCCACGCGCCCGGTCTTCCATCTTTGTCCGCAGCGCCAGGTTCACCTGTGGATCTTCGACTTTCACGAAGTTGGCCGGGTAGATCTTGCCGTCGACTCGTACCCTTGCCCGGCCATCTGCAACCGCATCCGTATGCCAGCGCTTGAAGGTATAGATCAGGTGGAGCATGCGTTTTGTGTTTCCAGGCTCGAGGCGATTCCAGATGAAACCCAGATCACAGGTCATATACGCCTTGCCCTCATGCATGAGGAAACCGGCAACCCGTGAGGTGCCGAAGCCGGTCAGTTCAAACTCCACTCGCTTGGCGTCTGTGCTGGTCCAGTCGAAGGGCTGGTCCATAATCTGACCCGTCCTGAACGGACCACCTTGCATCGGCTCGACGGGGCCGTCCGAGAAACGCTGAATAGAGACCACTGCAGTGATAGCGGCGAGGATAAGGGCTGCGATTGCGATCGCGATGTATTTGGAAATAGTGCGCACCATGTTGATTCTCTGGTTTAGATTTTCAAATTGGAGTTATCGGATCAGGGTTGTCTGCCTCAGACCCGAGGCAACCACATATTGGTCGTTGCGGAGTAAATCCCGATCGCCATGAAGGTAGTAAGACCGATAAGGACAATCGAAAAAAGCCACTGCTCTTTTGCTGAGGCCTTTCCCTGGACCCTGAAGTACCACTCAAGCATCGCGAGCGGCAGCAGGTACTGTGCAAAGTAGATGGTGATCACTGTCGGACCCGTGAACGTTTCGAAGTCGATGCCCACGCCGCCGGTCAGCATGACCCAGCCCATCAGGCCAATGCGGTAGAACCATACGGCGCTGGCCGCCATGAAGAGTCGCATGGCCCAGCGACGGTGAACGGCGATGCGACCGCCGATCGCGTGGTAAACCGCGAGTGCGCTAAACGCAATGATTAGCAAGCCATCGCCCGAGATCGCGATGTGACCAGGCAGACCGCCAACGGTGCCTCGGGTCCAGACCATAAACAGGCCGCCAGTCGCACTAATCAGACAAGCAAAGACGTAGCAGCGCCCTAAAATCCGATGGAAACCGGGATAGTTTTTCCGGAGCGAAGGCAGCAGTTGCAATGGCCCGCCACCAATCACCACGGCGGCAATCAGGACGTGGCTGATCGCCGCGAGATTCCCCACCAGGTCCCCCTCTTTGAATCCATTGGGCAGGTGCATTCCTGCCAGGGCTTCCGTGCCATGCTGGGCAATGGGCGGATAAAAAACAGCGAGGATATAGGCAACAAAGATGAAGTGCCCGATAGCCGCGAGGATGTACCACGCAGTGACCGAGAATCGGACTCCCTGCGTTGCGGTCGGTATGCTCGGTGAGTCAGCGAGTGTTGATAAGGTGGTGGAGTGGTTCATGTCAGTGCATCCATCTGCTTTAAGGTTTGCACAGTATGAATCGCGGCGGCAGGCAGTACATCGGCTCAGAGGCGGGGGCGCGCCTCCCCCAAAAGGGGGAGAGAGTCGATATTCGAGCTGAGCCACTGGTATGATGACGACGTGCGTGGGCGTGCTCTATGGTGCGCCCTTTGAGACAAACAAGAGGCCAATCGATGGCATCACTACCAATTCAGGGCAATGAAAACGATATCCACCGCACTCAATCGCGGATGTATGCCCTTGGTTTCTCCCGAGGCTGGTCGCCTTTATTCGATCTATTGATCGCGATTTCCGCATTTCTCCTGACAATGCTTCTGTGGATCGTCAATAGTGATTCCATCCCGGAGCTAAGCGATTCACTGCAGACTCTACTGTTGACCATGGCAATAATCTCTGCCGTCAGCCTCCTTTGGCGTCAGCGTTTTCCTGTGCTGGTCCATCTTGTTGTTACCGCCTGCTTTGCCGTGACTTCTTTTGGGCCGCTGGGTTACGGCGTGGTGGCGGCCGACTTCTCGTTGTACAGCCTGGGTCGCTACGCCCGCGATGAACGCGCCAGCCTGTTGGCGATGCTGCTCTTCCTCTTCGTGTTGAGCGTGGATGAGTTCTGGATGGGTGGTAATGTTGGCTTCAGTGCTTTTTTACAGCTCTTTCTGGGGGTCGCCATTTGGTACACTGGTCAGAGACTGAAGTTGCGCAGTGAGCATCTGCGTTTGGTCGAGGAGCGCGCGCGAGATCTCGAAGAACGCAAGCATCTTGAAGCAGAACAGGCAGTCGCAGAAGAGCGCAGCCGCATCGCGCGGGAACTGCATGACATCGTCGCTCACCAGCTTAGCCTGATGACTGTACAGGCAGGGGCAGCCAAAACTGTCGCCAGGACGGATATCGAATCGGCCCTGAATGCGATGGAAGCCGTCGAACAAGCCGGGCGTCAGGCCTTGACCGAAATGCGTCACCTGTTGAATGTGCTTCGCACCACTGACGCCGGCGGTGAACTAGCGCCACAACCCGGCTGTGCTGATCTGGAAAAGCTGGCAGCGGAAGTTAGTGCAGCGGGTGTCGAGGTAGACCTCGATACACTCGATGCACTTGATACAGGGGGAGAACTTGAGAATCTGGCGCCACGGGTTGACCTCGCAGTCTATCGAATCGTTCAGGAAGCGCTGACCAATGTCATGAAGCACGCTGGAGACAATGTAAAAGTGTCAGTTCGTGTGGCCGCAGGTGAAGAGGGTGTTGAGTTGTCAGTCTGTGACAACGGACGCGGCTCGGGCGACACCCCCGGACGTGGCTACGGAATAGAGGGTATGCGTGAGAGAGTGGCTTTGCTCGGCGGATGGCTAACAGCGGAAACGCCGTCATCAGGCGGTTTTGAAGTGCGTGCATTCCTGCCCTACGGAGAGTCGAGCGGATGACGCTGAGAGTAATCGTCGTTGACGATCAGGCACTAGTGCGACGCGGCTTTTCAATGGTTCTCGAACAGCAGAGCGATATCGAGGTCGTTGCTGAGGCGGGCACTGGTCTCGAGGCAATCGATGCCGTTCGCAAGCACAAACCGGATATCGTCCTGATGGACATTCGCATGCCGGAACTCGATGGGCTCGAAGCAACAGAGCGCATCGTCGCAGAGAACGGAGAACAGACTCGCATCATCGTGCTCACCACGTTCGATCCCGACGAGTACATCTATCGCGCACTGCGCGCTGGCGCCAGCGGATTCCTGTTAAAGGACATACCTCCTGAAGATCTGGTGGCCGCCGTTAGAGCAGTCGCTGAAGGAGGCGCGCTGCTCGCACCTGATATCACACGCAGGCTGATCACGAAGTTTGCGACCCAGAGCGACGCAAACCCGGAACTCGGCGAACGTATTGAGCGCCTGACAGAACGCGAGCGCGACGTGTTGGGCTGTATTGGCATTGGGTACAACAATCAGGAAGTCGCAACAGAGCTTGGTATTGGCGCGGCGACGGTGAAGACGCACGTATCGAGTGTGTTGTCTAAGCTGGGGTTGCGTGATCGGGCGCAGGCTGTGATTTTTGCTTATGAGAGTGGGTTGGTTAAAGTGGGTAGCTCCAGCGTTGGTTACTAGTCTTAGGAAGATTCAGACGAGGGATAGTTCATTTCAACCAAGGGGCTCTGATAACTTGGTGACTTATTAAGTCTAGAACGAAATGCATCTCTAAGTTTCTAAGCTGTCAGTGTCCCCAATTATCCTGACGCAATTTCCTGCAGCGTCATCTTTTATTTTGAATGTTCTTGTTGCCCGTTCCAAAACTGTCGGAGAGCCCAGGTCTCGGTCAGATCGTCTAATCCCTGGGATTACCTGTGGTTAAGCCACAGGTTCGCGCTAGAAATTCTGCGTTGCATCTAGTTCATATTAACCATTCCTTCAAAAAGTTCAATTCTTAGGCTTGAAAAGCATAAAAATGCCCTCATGTACCGGGAGGACTTGAAGATAATATGAAGTTTTCTAATCCCTGACGCCTTACGTTTAAATATATGCAAGACTAATTTGTTCTAATTCTGGCATTGCGTCGTTCGCTGATGAAAAGATCAACTTCAAACGCGATTATGCTGCAGGTTACAGGCAGCAAATAAACAATCTTCAAGCGAAACTTTATAGATATACCAGTGACGATCCCGCGTTTGATGTTCCCAAGATGTTTAACTCGGGAAGCTTGGTAAAAGGCGTTACGCTTAAAACTTTCAAAGATATGGGTGTCGCTGTATACGTTAAGCAAAGAACACCACAAAGAGGGTTCACTATGAACGTGACCCAGTTACCCGAAGTGCTTTCCGTATTTTATACGATTAGTTTGCGAAGCTAATCGGAAAACTAAATGGACCTTTTTCGAAGGCTAATGATGCGCATAACAATACCAAAGCATGAATACAGTAGGTCGTATGTTGGCGGGAACAAGTTATCTAGGCTAGCTAACCCTGAGCTAGAATTGGACGTAGAGATAAATGAAAGCCAGCGGAATGGTATATACGAAATACGAACAAGTTTGCCTCCCCCTTTAAATACAATATATCTCTTGAAGCCTAACTCGCGATCTGATGTGCCAGACAATGCTTGCAGTTTAAAGTTTGTCATACCTTGCCCCATCAATGAAATCACGCCAGACACAAAACTGAAATGGCATACATATTCGGTTGAAAAGGCGCTACTTGATCCTAGAGAAATCACTGAATCATGGAAAGACAAGTTTAGATTTGTAGAAGAAAATCTTGAGGAACGAAAGGTAGGGCTAAGGCTGCCACAGATCGGCGCTCTGCATGCAATTTCTGCATATTTTTCATTAACAAGAAACACTGAGCCAGCGACAATTGTGCTTCCAACAGGAACGGGAAAGACTGAAACAATGCTTTCAACCGCGGTTTCTGGGCAATGTCAGAAAATACTGGTGCTTGTACCGTCAGATGCGCTAAGAGCTCAAATATCTGAAAAATTCTTGAACCTGGGGTATTTAAGAGAGTTAGGGGTTATTAGTTTTGATACAGTGAATCCTCACGTTGCGGTTCTTAAGAAAGGTCTTAAGTCTGATGAAGAAGCGTCGGATATAGTCGAGGGGTCAAATATAATAGTAGCTACAGCTTCCATACTCGCTGCTAGTCAACAGTCCTCTGTCAAACTGATTTGCGAAGCTGCATCACACCTCTTTGTAGATGAAGCGCATCACATTTCCGCTAATACTTGGTCGTCAATTCGTGAGCTGTTTGAAGGGAAGAAAATATTACAATTTACAGCTACACCATTTCGGAATGACACCAAATCACTTGGCGGGAAAATTATCTACAACTACTCAATGGGAGAGGCTCAGGAGGCTGGGTACTTCAAACATATTAATTTGCTTCCAGTAGAAGAATACTACGAAAATGAGAAAAACAGAACCATAGCAACTAAGGCAATTGCACAATTAAGAGAAGACCTAAACAATGGATTGGATCATATTGTCCTTGCGCGAGTGACTTCAAGAACAAGTGCAAATAACGTAGTAGAGATATATGAACAAATCGCGCCTGAGCATAATCCAATATGCGTGCATTCTGGCAAATTAAAGTCAGAAAACTCCGAGAATTTAGAAAGGCTACTATCAAGAGAATCACGAGTTATTGTTTGTGTGGATATGCTTGGTGAAGGTTATGACTTACCGAATCTAAAAATTGCAGCGATACATGACCATCACAAAAGCCTAGCTGTAACTTTACAATTTATAGGGAGGTTTACCCGCACAGCTGAAAACATTGGGAACGCATCTGTAGTTGTAAACATAGCTGAACCTGAGGTGGAGAAAGATTTAGAAAAGCTTTATTCGCAAGGAGCAGACTGGGATGTGGTATTAAGGCGTCTTGCAGAAGACCGCATATCTCGAGAAGTAAAATTGCAGGAGGTGGTAGACAATCTAAAAGGTAAAGGCAATTTGCATACAGAATTGTCGCTTTGGAATTTAAAGCCGGGGTACTCGGCAATGCTATTTCGAGCAACTTGCGAGGAATGGAATCCAGAGAATTTCAAAAATTCACTACCGCGTTGTGAGGAGTATTGGTACTCAATTGCAGATGACGAGAAGATTTTAGTCATTCTCACTTTACAGAATCTGAAGGTTAAGTGGGGCGACTACGAAGAGCTGAGTGACATAGTATACAAGCTGCTAATTGCCCATTGGGATAGTGATAGAAATTCTCTCTACATTTACTCGAACGACTATAAAGCCTTTAGAACTGAACGTTTGGCGCTTGATCTCTGTGGTGAAGAGTGCGAGCTGATGAGCGGTAACCAAATCTTCAATGTCTTCAACGGCATGGAGTTCCCACTTATCAGAAACCTAGGAGCTTCAAAAGAAGGCGCAATTAGTTTTACTCAGTATTTTGGTCCAAATGTTACCGATGGTTTGTCGCAGATTGAAGCCTCGCAATCAAAGTTGAGCAATTGTGCAGGTATGGGGTATATCGAAGGGGACCGAGTAATCTGGGGGTGCTCAGAAAAGAAAGGGAAAGTTTGGTCCGTCCAAAGTGGTGCCATATCAGATTGGATTGCTTGGGCAAATTCAGCGTGGGACAAAGTCATCGGTGGCGGGATAGATGAAGAAAATATCACTCGAAACTTTCTCAGGCCGACAAAAATTAATTCAGCCTACGGTGAACATCCAATTACGGTATTGTGGGGGGAGCATACTGCTTCAGCTCCCGAAGACAGCATTGTTATCCATTTTGGTGATGTTACCGTTCCAATGTATCTAGTTGATCTAGAATTGGTCGAACAACTAGAGTCTGGAGCATATAGAATTCGGTTCTTTACCGATGACATTGAAGCCACCTATGAATTTCTAATTTCAGATCAAGTGGCTCAAGGGTTCAGGTACACACTCATTCAAGGGCCTGAAATATCCATACAGAAAGGGCGAGGAGACCTAAAACCGCTACCTGAATATATGGTCACTGATCCGCTGATTATCAATTATATAGATGGTTCATTTTCATACAATTGTTACTTGATTAGGGTAACTCAGGAAGTCGGGCGATATGATGCTAACAACATCGAAGTTATTGATTGGGATGGCATCGATATTCGCAAAGAATCGATGGGGAAAAATATTGCCCAAGATAGTATTCAGTATAAGTCTTTTGATGAGCTACAGAGTGATTTTGATGTTGTTATAAATGACGACAATGCTGGTGAAGCAGCAGATTTAGTTTGTGTTAAGGATTTAGGCGAAGAAATAAATTTGGCGCTTGTTCATTGTAAGTACTCCTCCCGAAATGAAGCGGGGGCTAGAGTCAAAGACCTGTATGAGGTGTGTGGACAATGCCAGAAAAGCGTGCGTTGGAAACATGTCGGTCTGCCGAGGTTATTTCAGCATATAAAACGTAGGGAGGCCACTTGGAGAAGTGAAGGTTACACTCGGTTTCTGAAAGGTCAGACTTCTGACCTTCTTGCATTGGCAAACAAGTCTAGAACAACGCCTTTAAATCTGCAGATCATCATTGTTCAGCCTGGATTGAGCTTGAACGTCTGTAGCCAAGATATGTTGAGATTATTGGGTAGTACATCACTGTATGTGGAGAAGACAGCTAAAGCGAATTTTAGAGTCATTGGAAGCGATTAGCAGCTCTAATACATTTCTTGTGTTTGCGCTAAATTGAACACCATGGAATCAGACATCCAGGAACTAGCCTTACAAATTGACTCAGCGCTTGAGTCTGGCGCCACTGGTGAGCTGGATCGCCTAATTTGTGCGTGCGAAAATCAGCTTGAAAATGCAGAGGGACTGACTAGGGTAATTCTTTGGTTCTATATTGCGAATTGCTATTCGGGTATCAATACTTCCCAAGATAACGTCGATTCTGTTTGGAGTTGGGAAAAGAACGAATTAATCTTTCAAGTTTTATCTCTTCGCAAAGCAGCTTCAGAGCCATCATTCGAATCATCGGATGTCATGATTCGTTGCAAGATATTAACCAATCTTGGAAATGTACTTAATCAAATAGGTAGGCCCATCGAAGCAATTAGGCTTTGGGATCAAGCATTGAGATACTATCCGATTTTTGCAATGGCTATTGGAAATAAAGGGAGAGGAGTCACAGAGTATGCCAACTATCTCTACGATCAAGGACATGCCGCGGTACTCGTTGCCGAAGCCAACAAGACGCTTAAGCAACTAACTAATAAAAGGTTGCTGTGGGACAGTGGGGAAGATACTAGCGCCAGAGCATATTTCATATCTGTTTTTGAGAACAACAACCGTAGCCTCGAAGAGGTGGGTTACGATTATGAATTTGATTTAGACCGTTGGGCGCTAGGCAAAACAAAGGGGGAGCGAAAATACAGACAATGGTGCCTTGATCAGAATTTATTTCTTAATCCATTGAATGACATTATTACTAAAAGTGTGGCGGCGACTGATTCGCTGCACCTTCCAAGTCATACTTATGGGCTTGAAGAGCACCCTAGGTTTCCTGAGTACTATAATCATTTAAAACAAGAATTTGTAACTGCAAGGTACTTGTACTATGAGGCAGGACAAGAGAAAAATCATTTTTCAAACCACGAAGTTTTTCTAGTGGATAGTTATAATGCCACTAGATTCGGATACCGCACCGAACAACTGAAGATGTCGTTCCGAATGGCTTACTCAATCTTTGACAAGGTCGCCCTATTTCTTAACGACTATTTTTCCGTTGGTCTTAAAGCTAGTAGTGTTAATTTTAGAAACATATGGGGAAACAGGAGCAAAGATCAGTTTGTTCTGCACCCTTGCTTTGCTAGCAGTGTGAATTGGCCGCTAAGAGGATTGTATTTCCTCTCAAAAGAATTGTTTGACCCGAATTTCAATGATGTGGCTTCTCCAGATGCTAAAGAGCTGGCGATCATAAGAAATCGAATTGAGCATAGGTTTCTATGCATTCAGCATTACTATTCCCAACATGATAGTGATATGGATTTTCAATACTATATTTCAATCGATGATTTTGAAATTAAAACACTTCGAATCCTAAGGTTAGCTCGTGAAGCCTTAATTTATCTTTCACTTGCAATGCATCGTGAAGAAAAAATACGCGAATTTGAAAACCCGGATTCGGTCAAACTACCTATCTACTCATTTCCCGTAGAAGAAAGGAACTAACAGCAAAGCCTTCCCCTTCTTATCTAAAATGCCCAAAGGGGACACTAATAGTTTAATAGCTTAAGGAATGTTGAAGTGTATTCATTGGTTGCTGATCTGAAGGGTAGTTATCACTTAGAGGGATTCTAGCAACAGATACTCTCAGGAAATCGAGCCGTCTACGCATCGGGTTCAGCGCTAATAAGTCTCAGGAAGTTGGTGCCCAGATTCGGAAGAATCCATACACCCTTAAGGCTGTTTCTCCCCTGCAGGCTTCGCGCTGGCGCGCTCGTAGCAAACTGCTTGCGCAGTTTGTCGAACCACATCGCTGGTTCTCATCCAACCCCCGAACCCCGCGCATAATATAGCCTCGCAAAGCGAGGCTTTATTGGAATCTAGCAACAGATACTCTGAGCCAATCGAGCCGCCTACGCGTCAGGTTCAGTGCTATTAAGTCTGTGGGGAGTTGGTGCCAGGGGCGGAATCGAATCTATCGGGGAATCGCAGAAAATGTCAGGTTTTGTTAGGTTTTTGCAATCCATGTACCAACAAAAATACCAACAAAAATACCAACTAAAACTGTAGTGCTACAGATGATTGGCAAAATATCATCGTATCAGTTTGCTTATATTTTCTTGCTTATCATCAGACGATTAGCGCAACCCTCCGCTCTCAAATACCTAAAGAGCGATGTATCTATAGTCTCATCTCGTCTCCGGAACACAGGAGGATGAATAGTGAATTTTCAATAAATGGTAAGGATTGGTAGGGTATCTGCCCATTTATGTAGCCACCCTTAGGATCGTAATTGTAGGCAACAGATCTGGCGGAATTGTAATTTCATTTCTACCTGGACGCCGAATTGCGAAGGAATATAACATCCCAGGTTGTCCCAAAAGAGACATTAGGGTTTTCTTGAGCAACTATTCGGAGGTAAGTTCCAGTGAATTCGGCGTAATCTCATCGACTAAGCAACGCACCAAGCCAGGTGGGCGCATGGAGGTTGATGGAATTATTGCGATGGTTGATTTGACGGGATTTCAGGTGGGCATATGTGCAAGAAACTGACTATTGGGTTGCAAAATTATTTTACAGCCATGGTGATTAATAGATGATGGATCAAGTTGTCCCAATTCTTCATGTAAAAGAAGCTAAAAAAACGGCGGAGTGGTACACACGCCTTGGGTTTGAAGTCGAAGGAGAGCATCGCTTTGCGCCAAATCTACCTCTGTACATGTTCTTACGAAGACAAGACAGTGCTTTGCATTTGTCTGAACATGGCGGAGATGCCAGGCCAGACACTCTATTATATTTCTATGTCAGAAACATAGAAGATGTGGCGAATGAGTTTGGGGTAAAAATTATTGAACAGCCTTGGGCGAAAGAGATTCACCTCACAGACCCAGATGGTAATCGATGGCGAATTGGAGAAAGGCGAGAATCAGTTTGATAACTGAACTTGGCTCATAGGTTATTCTCGCTGTCCATTAGAACGAATCTGCTTATTTCATTCAATGCTTCCGATCTAAAGATGCTATTGCCTTGTGAAGGAGGATCTTCAAGCGCATGCCCTGAGTCTTCATAGACAATCACGCGTATATTAGGATTTTCTAGTGCCTCCAATCGTCTTTCACTTTCTCTGGACGGCACATTAGTATCATCCTCACCATAAAGAACGAGTGATCTTGCCTTTATTTGCGACCAATAAAAATTTGGATCAAAGTCACTCACCTTGCTCCAGAACTCTGGCTCACGCATGTATCGGATTTGCGCAGTAGAGAGCAATGCGACTACGTATGAAATACCTGGAGGAATTCCCATCTGCTGCAAATTATAGTTCTCTTCAAACTGCAGTTGCTCTTTAGGTAGCACTGCTGATCCTACGACATTGACAATAAAATCCAGATTTCCATCCATTGTTGCTACTAGTGATGAGTATTTACCTCCCTCGCTCATGCCCACTATACCGATTTGACTTAAAGGCAATTCTGATTCACTTCTCAGGAAGTTGAGCGCGGCTAAGGTATCGGTAGCTAGATCTTCATAGTCTGCGCTTCGCCAATCACCACCGGACTTTTCTGAACCGCGCTTGTCTGGCAGCAATACTGCAATCCCGCTGTCCTGCAAATGCTTGGTTAGTGTCAAATACCAGCCATTGGCCCGCATACTGGGACCAGAGCCGTGAATAACAACGACACCAGGAAAAGGGCCTTCGCCCTCGGGAAGAAACAACATGCCCGCCAGATCGATAGACTGGGCATCGTTGTGGAAAAATACCTCTTCGTAATTGGTATCGTTAAGCCTGACGCCAGTAAATTGTCTCGCATTCATGGAATTGAACACGACTATTCCAATCTGGACGACAAAGGCCAGAGCTATCACTCCCAAGACGATCTGCTTTAATTTTGGCTTAATTAGGGTCACCGCGAGACTCTATGATGATGACCACTCAAGTCTATAAGATGGAGTTACTACAGGATCAACCCGTTTAAGCAATTCTATGTCTGCATTCAGCACATTAAGGAAGATAGGGCTTGTACCTGTAGTAGGTTCAGGTCCTATACTTTGTTCTCTAAATTGACCTTAATATGGATTGAGCACTAATGAAAATGCGCTCCCAAACCTTTGCCAATGCACTTATTCTGACTATGGCAGGATTGATTTTGTCATTTTCAGTAAAAGCTGCAGCTGTGGATGCCGAGATGTCACAGGTAACCCTGTTCGTCGAGGGAATGATGAAAAGCCGCGGCGGCGTCACTTGAATGAGCTGACCCGATAGCGTGGTAGCAGCTCTGTCAGAGTTGCCCGGAATCCAAGAACAAAATATTACTGTAATTCTCGACCGAGATGCGTTTACTGTCGGATATGATAGTGAGCTGGTTTCGTTAGACCATATGTATGAGGCAATTCTAGAGTTGGGCTATAGCCCTGGGATAGAGGAACTTGGTATCGGCGAGACTGATTCAGATTCAAGCGGTAGTATTCCAGAACCTATTGCGTCCGCGCTTACTGAAGCCATTAATGGTGACAAGTTAATCTTCATCGACTTTTTTGCTGAGTGGTGTATTGCCTGTAAAGTGCTGGAGGAGAACGCTCTTAATAACTCAGCAGTCCAACAGGTATTAGAATCGTATGTTGTATTGAAAGTCGATACAGACGCATATGCAGATGCGGCCAGGTTTTATAATGTGGTAGGAATGCCGACGCTTCTGGTGGTGGATTCAGCTGGAGAAGAAATTTACAGATCAGTAGGTCTTATCGAGCCTGAAGAACTTAGCGCGAAGTTAAGTCAGCTAGCCATCAAATAGGCTATCAATGATGGGACATTGTGCGACATTGCCTTGGCTACACTGATCTGCCATTTCGACTAGCACTTGTTCCATTCGCTTTAAGTCGCCAATCTTATCCCGTACTTCTTTAGCATGAACTAAAGTCAGTTCATGTACTTGCTTGCACGTGTAGTTTCCAGTATCCACCAGACTCATAAGGCTGATAATTTCTTTCAGCGTAAAACCAAGGCTTCTGCATTTGTGAATAAAGTGCAGGCGTTTGACGTCTTCATCGTCATAGATCCTCCTGCCATTAGAAGCTCGAACAGCTTTTGGCAATATGGCTTCGCGCTCATAGTAGCGGATCGTCTCGATATTCACGCCGGTTCGATCCGATAGCTCCCCAATTGCGTACGGTTTCATACTTTCTCCTGCTTAACTATTCGCTTGATCCTGTAGTGACTACAGGATATAGAATGGCCCTCAGCGTGTGAAATTGCAAGGTATATCCGTGTTCGTAACTGGCGTGAAAAGTAGCAATAACGTGCGAGATCGAAGTGACGGCAAATGGCTAGCCACAGCAAGTATCGTTGGCGCTATCGTTGCTTCTTCTTGCTGTATTGCGCCCTTGCTGTTTGTAAGTGTTGGAATTAGCGGCGCATGGATTGGCAATCTGACAGCTTTGGAGCCGTACAAAATCTATTTTTTGGGGACCACAACGCTCTTTCTCGGCGCGGGGATTTGGCACCTGTATTTTAAACGACAGCAAGAGTGCATTGGCGATAGTTATTGTTCCAGGCCAATGTCTGGACTTATTACTAAAGCAGCGCTTTGGATTGCCATCATGCTTGTCATCGCATCGGCTACAGTCGATTTTTGGGCACCACTATTTTACTAACGACGTTTTGACTTGGAGATTCGCAGGTATGAAAAAATCAAACTTATTTTTCGGCATGATGGCATTGTTAGCTATTGCTACTTATTCCGGGATAGGCCTCGTTTCGACAATTCAGGCCGAAAACGCGGTGCAATCTAAATTATCGATCTCAGAGCAATCCGTTTCGTTTTCTATTGAACGAATGACTTGCGCGGCATGCCCCGTCACCGTTAGTAAAGCAATGAAGGGTGTTGAAGGCGTGAGAGATGTTTCAGTTGATTACGAGACCAAAACTGCAACGGTAGCTTTTAACCCCGAACTTACGAACATTGAAATCATTGGAGCCGCTTCAACCAATGCTGGGTACCCGGCTGAATTGATAAGTAAAGTGCCAGAAGAGAGTTTATAGATAGAGAGACATTGATGTTATTGGAACACACTATGAGCAATACTTTAGCTGACATAACTCTTGATTCAGTCTTAACATGTCCGCACTGTGGTCATGCTCAGGAGGAAGTTATGCCTACTGAAGCCTGCCTATTTTTCTATGAGTGCAAGCAATGCAAAAATTTGCTCAAACCCAAAGTAGGCGATTGCTGTGTTTTCTGTTCCTTCGGATCAGTGGCATGCCCGCCGATCCAGGTTGGAAGTTGTTGTAGTTAAATAGAAAACAGGAGACATTATTATGTCTTTAGAATTGGTTGATGTAGGCAGTCTTACGCGACCTGGTCCAATCGGTAGATTTGTAAGACTAGTTTTGGGGACACTTTGCTTGTACGGATTGTGGCAGCTTCTAGAAGTTGCTCCCAATGTTATCGAGCGTCCA
The DNA here is from genome assembly GCA_965227635.1 of uncultured Pseudohongiella sp. Taxonomy (GTDB): domain Bacteria; phylum Pseudomonadota; class Gammaproteobacteria; order Pseudomonadales; family Pseudohongiellaceae; genus UBA9145. Next base: position 1,893,103 of record OZ245763.1, read on the forward strand.
GTTGATTTATTGCCAAACTTGAGCTTGATGATTCTTGTTGTCTTCTGTGTCTTTAACTATGTAGTCAATATTGGATTCAGCAAGGATTGGAACAACTATCCTCTTATATTTTCTCTGTCGTTATTTCTATTAGTAGCACTGGTTGGTTTTTTGGCTAATGGCGACCCTGGCTCGACCTTTCTTGGGGTTCTAATAGTTTTGTGGATGAGTTATTTCTATGCTCACTTGGGAGTTTCTTTTTTGCTGGCGTCTATACTCGCTACTCCGGGATGCGAAATGCGAGCAATACCAGAATTGTTTGGTCGAATGATTAATAAAGCAACGAAAGAACACCACTGCCCCTCAAGTATCATCTCCGGAATTGATCGTTGGGAATATAAGCGGCAACGTAAGCTTCATAGTTAAGATTCTGATAGATCCGCAAATTTCTTTAGGACTCTGTATGGCTTGAGGTTAATCGCATAGAAAGAGACCGTTTAGCCCTTTTGTTTCGATCTGATTTTTCCCGTTAATGTCGAAACTGTTGCCCGCAGTTTGATCTACTTTTACGAGCAATTTTTGATAATAATCAATAAGGTTGACGATTTGGCGAATGAGGGGGCTACAAATATGCGGGAAACTGGAGTATATTCCTGATATGAATAGCCGACTTAGCACAGCGCAAAGCCTGCCAGCCTTTCTGGCTGTGCTGTTGCTCGTGCTTGCCAATTCATCGCATATCCACCTTCGCTATTGTCTTGATGGAGCTGAAGCCCCTATATCAATTCATTTTGAGGGCGAAGAAACGCATGTCTCCGATGTGGCTACTATCGATAGCCTTGGTTCAGAAGACCTGGCTGATGTTGAAAGTGAGCTCTCGCTCGATAGTTTGCTAGCCAAATTCTCCAAAACGCCAACGGACTCCTTGGCCATTTTCTCGTTTAACTTTCCTGCAATTTCAGAGGCAGCCAAAACTCCTTTTCAACTTATCGGGCGTGAAATACTCCCTGATAAGCCTGATACTCTTCTTCCTCCTTCCCGCGCACCTCCCGCAATAGCCTAAGTTGTACCTCAACAATTCGACTCGGACAAACTGTCTGAGGCGTTGCTTGGCCTCACAATTTGCGGGAGAAAGACTGTGAACCTTAAATGTTTAGCGATTGTGGCTTGCGTCATGATCGCGAGCGCCACGTGTAATGCGCAGGAGATGCCAACTGGCACGATCTCCTTGCGGGATGCGCTCGAAGCCACTCTGAATTCCAATCCAAGCCTCAGGAGTTTTCCTCTGCGCAATGAGGCGCTGCTGGGCAACAGAGAGATTGCCGACTTAAAACCGCCCTTCACAATAGGTGCCAATCTCGAGGATGCCCTGGGCACCGGTGACATAAGAGACTTCACCGGGGCAGAGGCAACTTTACGACTGTCCAATATTGTTGAGATGGGTGGGAAGCGGGCGGCTCGGGTAGGGGTTGTTAACCGAAGAATCGACACACTTGCTGCAGAGCAACGGGTTGCAGAGCTTGATTTGCTGATAGAAGTTGTACGGCGGTTTATTGACGTGGCAACAGCACAGGAACAAGTTGATCTACAAGCGCAATCTACTGCAATTGCCCAGCAGACAGTGCGCGCGATTCAGCCACTGGTCACAGCCGGTCAGGCACCGCAACTGGAATTGGGTCGCGCAAACGCAGCTTTGTTGCGAGCACAATTAGCGGAGCAGGCGGCGGCTGCCAGACTTGAGAGCGCCAGGATACGTTTGGCAAATATGTGGGCCAGCAATACACCGCAATTTGACGCCGTATTGGCAGACTTTCGGACCGTTGGACAAGCGGAATCGATTGAAACAGTCTTGGCAGGCCTTGCGGAAAATCCAGATATCGAATTCTATGCAGCAGAATCTCGTCTGTTGGAAGCACAACTGCGCTTGGCGCAATCACGGCAGCAGGGCGATATATCCTGGTCAGCAGGAATTCGGCACTTAAGAGAGTTTGATGATACTGGCGTAGTACTGGGTGTCACTGTTCCTCTGTTCAACAAAGAACGTGCTTCCGGTGCAATCCGTACCGCACGTGCGAATCTTCAGGAAGTCGAGACTCGACGCCTCACAGCGCTCAATGCGATTGAAGGGGAGATTAGATCTCTGCATCAGTCGTTGCAACAAGCAATTTTGGAAGTAAATACCTTACAGCAACAAGTAATTCCCGTTCTGCAAGATGTGCAGCGGCAAACGCAGGCAGCCTATGCGGCTGGCAATTACAGTTATGTGGAATTTATAAGTGCCCAGCAAGAGTTTTTAGATGCTCAGCTATCACTGATCTCCAGCGCCGGCAATGCTCACAAAATACGAGCTGAAATTGAGCGCTTGAGTGGAATTCCACTGTCTGGACAATAACGAGGACAAATTAATGAAAAGTTTAGCTAGATATATTCAGATTAAAAGTATTCTTCTACTTGGTTCCATTATTACGGTAATCGTATTCGCAAGCACACAAGTAGTGGCCGCACAAGATGAGCATGAAATCGAAGAACACGAAGAGCATGAAGAAGGCGAAGAGCACGCAGAGGAAGAGGCTGTTCACATTCCTGCCTCTTTGGCACAAGAACTTGGAATAGGAACCGAATTAGCAGGCCCCGGTGTAATTAACCGCAGCTTGCTGCTTTATGGCAGAACCATGCCTGACCCACAAGGAATAAGCCACGTTTCTGCTCGATATCCGGGCATGATTGTTTCGATGGATGCAGCACTTGGTGACAGAGTCGAAGAAGGTCAAGTTGTTGCTATCATCGAAGCAAACAACAGTTTGCAAACTTATGAAATTCGGGCACCGCTGGGTGGCATCGTTGTAGAGAAGCACGCCAATCCAGGTGAATTGGCATCAGGGCAGCCTCTGCTGACCATCGCAAATTACGACAACATTTGGGTGGATCTCACAGTTTTCCCTGGTGATTCGCAACAGATTCGTTCGGAGATGTCTGTGACAATTCGGATGGATGATCGTGTAGCAGAAAGCACAATTCGATATCTCAATCCCAGTCAGGGCGAATCTCCAACTGTTATCGCTCGTGTGCCCCTGAAAAATCTCAATTCAATATGGACGCCAGGTCTACTAGTCGAAGGTTTTGTTCACGTTGAGTCTGAAGAAGTCACTCTCGCCGTGAAGAATGATGCAGTGCAGACATTTGAAGACAACCAGGTAGTTTTCGTGCTCGAAGGTGATACTTATGAACCGCGGGTTGTCACTCTTGGGAACTCCGATCCGTTTATTACTGAAGTACTAGCAGGACTTGATTTGGGCGAACGATATGTGGTTTCAAACAGTTATTTGATTAAGTCCGACTTGGAAAAAGAAGGAGTCGAACATGATCACTAGGAGATTTCCACATGCTTGAACTAATTATTAGACAGATGATCCGCAGTCGCTGGATTGTAATGTTTGTGGCACTCACTATCTGTGGGGTTGGTGTATGGAATTTCCAAAACTTATCTATTGATGCTGTGCCCGACATAACGAATGTGCAAGTACAGATCAATACCGAGGCACCGGGATATTCACCATTGGAATCGGAACAGCGCGTTACTTTTCCAATTGAAACCGCGCTGGCCGGACTACCGCAGTTATCCTATACCCGCTCACTTTCCGCATACGGACTATCCCAGGTTACCGTCATTTTTGAGGAAGGCACGGATATCTATTTTGCGCGGAACGTTATCAATTCGCGACTCAGCGCTATCAAGAATCAATTGCCAGCGAACCTTGAGCCAGAAATGGGTCCTATTTCTTCAGGTCTTGGCGAAATTTTCATGTATACAGTCAGTGCCGAAGATGATGCGGTCCAGCCTAATGGTGAGCCCTATGATCTGTTTGCGCTGAGAGAGATCCAGGACTGGATTATCAAGCGACAGTTGATTCTGGTGGATGGTGTCACAGAAGTTAATACCAGTGGGGGGTTTGAAAAACAATATCATGTGACTCCGGATCCAACGAAGATGCTACGTTGGGGGGTAACTCTGCCAGAATTGTTAGAAGCATTATGGGACAACAACATCAACCAGGGTGCGGGTTATATTGAGCGCAATGGTCAGCAGTTAATGGTTCGATCTCCTGGCCAACTGAAAACTATCGAAGACATCGAATTGGTGAGCATCGAGTCCAGAAACAGCATACCTATTCGAGTGAAGGATGTGGCTGAAGTTTCTATTGGCAGAGAATTGCGCACTGGCGCAGGAACTCACGCTGGCCAGGAAGCAGTCATTGGCACTGCTTTTATGTTGCTTGGAGAAAACTCGCGAACAGTGGCATTGGATGTTGCTGAAAAACTCGAAGAGATCAATACGACGCTGCCCGATGGCATTGTTGCGGTACCTCTCTATAACAGGACAGTATTAGTAGAAAATGCGATTGCGACGGTGGAAGAAAATCTTGTTGTGGGTGCCTTGCTAGTTATTGTGGTTCTGTTTTTGCTGCTAGGTAATATTCGTGCAGCTCTCATAACGGCTACAGTTATTCCTATCAGCATGTTGGCTACAATTTCTGGAATGGTGGAAGCTGGCGTATCAGCCAACCTCATGAGCCTGGGTGCTCTGGATTTTGGTTTGATTGTAGATGGTGCTGTTATCATCGTAGAAAATTCCATTCGTCGACTCGGGATGGCAACGCAGGGGAAGAATATGCTGAGCCTGAAAGAGCGATTGCAAGTGGTTTTTGAGGCAACTAACGAGGTTATCCGCCCCAGTCTCTTCGGCGTAGCTATCATTACATTGGTGTATGTCCCTATATTTTCACTCACCGGAATCGAAGGGAAAATGTTTCACCCTATGGCGATCACCGTCATCATTGCTTTGTTATCTGCGATGGTTCTTTCGCTGACCTTTGTGCCAGCGGCGGTGGCGCTTTTTGTTACGGGTAAGGTGTCTGAAAAGAAAAACCCCATCATGAAAGGTGCAGAATGGGTGTACAAACCATTGTTGCAAGCGTCTTTACGTTTTCGTTGGTTGATGGTGATTTTTGCTCTATCCGCTGTAGGTGGCGCGGGATGGCTGGCAAGTACCATGGGATCTGAGTTTATTCCTCAGCTCGATGAAGGGGATGTAACGGTTCAGGCTTTACGTCCACCAGGCACGAGTCTGCAACAATCCATAGATATGCAGGATATCCTGGAGCGGCGGTTGCTGGAGTTTCCCGAAGTGCAGGATGTGTTCTCCAGGATCGGTACCCCGGAAATTGCGTCTGATCCCATGCCTCCCAGCATTTCAGATACCTTTGTAATTCTCAAACCAAGAAGAGAATGGCCCGATCCGTTTTTGGAAAAAGGAGAATTGCTGGAGGAGTGGGAAGAAACTCTGGAAGAACTTCCAGGACAAATCTATGAAGTTACTCAGCCCATACAGATGCGATTCAATGAATTGATTTCGGGGGTTCGTTCCGATCTTGGCATCATGGTTTTTGGGGAAGACCTCGATCAACTTGCAATCACTGCTCAGGAGATTCTGGAGGTTGTTGAGGGAATCGAAGGTGCGGCAGATGCGAGAGTCGAACAAACTGATGGGCTGCCTATGCTTACACTTACTCCAAAACGGGAAGTGCTTTGGCGATACGGTCTTAGTGTTAGAGATGCGCAGCACTTGATTAGTGCGGCCATAGGCGGGGAAGGTGTCGGCCTGATTTATGAAGGCGATCGACGGTTCCCGCTGGTTGTTCGTTTGCCGGAAGAGATGCGGCTCGATATGGATAGAATCGGCCGCTTACCTATTCCTGTTCCAACAACTGCTAACGAGGCAGGTTATGTGCTCCTGTCCGAAGTGGTGGAAACGGAGCTGGTCTCGTCCCCCAACAGAATCAGTCGCGAGAATGGTCAGCGCCGGGTTGTGGTTAGTGCCAACGTAAGGGGGCGCGACCTGGGCTCATTTGTTGCTGAAGTTCGCGAAGCTATAGCAAGTGAAATTGATATCCCTCCTGGCTATTTCGTCGAATATGGTGGCACTTTTGAGCAGCTTGAATCAGCAAGTCAGAGACTGACCCTGGTGGTTCCCGCGACGCTGGTATTGATATTCGGCCTTTTGCTTATCGTTCTTGGATCAGTCCGTGATTCGCTCATCATATTTACCGGTGTGCCACTTGCTCTAACTGGTGGCGTCCTTTCCCTTTGGCTTCGCGATATGCCGCTGTCAATTACTGCGGGTGTCGGCTTTATTGCGCTATCTGGCATTGCCGTGCTCAACGGGCTTGTCATGCTGTCTTTTATAAAGGCTATGTGGCAGGAAACCGGTGAATTGGTGCCTTCTATTATTAATGGCGCGATGACTCGATTACGCCCTGTGTTGATGACAGCGTTAGTGGCAAGTCTCGGGTTTATACCCATGGCGCTGAATACAGGCATAGGAGCTGAAGTTCAGCGCCCTCTTGCTACTGTTGTAATAGGGGGCATCGTTTCTTCTACGTTGCTTACCTTGGTATTACTTCCTGCGCTCTATCTAATAGTGAATAAAAACCGTAGCCTGTTGAGCGAGTAGACAGTCAACATGCATGATCACACGCACCATAGCGATCAGAGCAGCCAACGGATTGGCTGGGCATTCGTGTTAAATGTTGGTTTCACTATCATAGAATTTGTGGGCGGCCTGCTTACCAACAGCACAGCCATTATGGCTGACGCCGTCCATGATCTTGGTGACAGTCTTTCAATCGGAACAGCATGGGTTCTGAGCCTGTTATCCAAAAAGAAAGCGAGCAGTTCATTTACTTACGGCTATAAGCGACTCTCTTTGATTGGTGCATTGATCAACGGAATTGTGCTTATAGCGGGTTCTGTATGGGTGCTGCTACAGGCGCTTCCCCGCCTGTTCGATCCAGTGATGCCAGAAGCAGAAGGCATGCTAGCGCTGGCAATTCTGGGTGTTGTGGTAAACGGATTTGCTGCTTATAAACTAAGTGCAGGAACGACGCTCAATGAAAAAGTACTCAATTGGCATTTACTTGAAGATGTATTGGGTTGGGCAGCAGTTCTAATTGTCTCAATCGTACTATTGATTGTGGAATTGCCAATCCTGGACCCGTTACTCGCTGTGGGATTTACACTGTTCATTCTGTTTAACGTAGCCAGAAATACTTGGCACGCTGTCAAACTTTTTGTTCAGGCAGTACCTGAGCATGGACTAATCGAGAAAGTAAGGAAGGAGCTGCTAACTATTTCTCAAGTGGATTCAATTCATCATGAGCATGCGTGGTCGCTCGACGGTGAGTCAACAGTCTATACGGCTCATTTGGAAATGAGTTCTCCGATGTCATCAGAAGAACAGCTCTGGATTAAGAATCAGGTTGCAAAGAAACTCCAGGAATTTGAGTTTTCACATACAACAATTGAACTGGAATTTCCGCAAGAGGATTGTAGAGATGATTAGTAGTGCTAGCTATTATCTATGTGTTAAGTGAGCGGTGTAATTACAAATGAGTATGTCAGATTCAATGGAAACCCAAGGCCAATCTAGTGAAAATATCTACGTAAGTAGATTTCGCGTGCCCAAGATGGATTGCCCATCGGAGGAGAACTTGATTCGCATGCAACTCGAACCTATCGAATCAGGTTTGAAACTGGAATTCGATATACCCAATAGAATTGTGCGGGTTACTCACAAAAGCAATTCTGAAAAAATCGATGAAGCGATGCTTGGTTGTGGCTTCGGCTCAATAATGGAAGAGACCAGGCCGGCTGAGGAACAAGAAAAGACTGCATATTTCAGCTCCAGTCAATCTGAAAATGATCAGGAAGCAAACACACTAAAATTATTGTTGGCAATCAACGCTTTCATGTTTGTTTTTGAACTCACGGTTGGGTGGATCGGACAATCCACCGGACTAATCGCCGATTCAATGGATATGTTTGCGGATGCGGCAGTTTATGGCTTGGCTCTATTTGCTGTCGGAAAAAGTGCCGGAAATAAACTGAATGCTGCACATCTGGCTGGTTGGCTGCAGATGATTCTTGCATTTGGTGCATTAAGCGAAGTGCTTAGGCGATTCATATTCGGCAGCGAGCCGGTTTCTGTTCTGATGATGGGAATAGGTTGCATAGCGTTAGTTGCAAACGTTTCCTGCTTGTTTTTGATCTCCAAGAAAAAAGACCGTGGCGCGCATATGCGAGCGAGCTATATCTTCTCAGCCAATGATGTCATTGCCAATTTGGGTGTGATTGTCGCTGGGATTCTGGTGGCCTGGACCGGTTCCAGATATCCGGATTTGGCTATAGGTCTTATTATTGGAATCGTTGTTCTAACCGGGGCAGTCCGAATACTCAGAATTCGTAACTAGATATATTACCAATGCCCGAACGGCGGTTGCGTGCTTTCGTTCGATCCGGGCATCGATGGCGTGCCAATTGACACGAAACTTGGGAAGAAGCAAAACAATCATTGCGCCGGGAAATTTCATGTTTCGGGGACCTCATCTACTACGGGTCGCAGTTCCAGATTGCCCTCGGTACCCAGATTAACCAGTTCCACACCGTAATAATCCGCCTGATTAAAAGCAACCAGATGGTCAACCTCCAGACGGTATCCGATTTTTTCTCCCTTCTTGTGGTCATGATGACTGGGCACGAGACTGAAAAATTTCTCACCACTGGGTGTCGCCAACGTATAGAGGAATTGCGCACCCCTAAAGGCTCGCTCAATCACTATAGCCTGGCTGTCGGCCGCGTCATCATGAATTACGTCATCCGGTCTTAAAAGCACTGAGACGGAAGTGCCGGGTTGCAATTCTTTCTCCGACGCAGTATGAATGAGCCCCAACGCCGTCTCGACGCCGCCATTTGCCGAAACAGTGCCTTCCACCAGTACGCCCTCGCCGACGAAAGCCGCCACCGCCGGAGAACTGGGACGGTGGTAGAGATTGAAGGCTGAACCCCATTGCAGCAGTTTACCTTGCTGCATGACGCCGATTTCGTCGGCCATAGCAAAGGCTTCGAGCTGATTGTGACTGACCAGAATTGCAGTGATATTGGCCTGCTTGAGGACTTCACGAATTTCACCGGCAATCTGCTCTCGTAGTTCAATATCGAGACTGGCGAATGGCTCATCCAGTAACAATATCCCCGGCCGTGGTGCCATGGCGCGGGCAATGGCGACGCGTTGCTGCTGTCCTCCGGACAGATGGTGTGGGTATGCATCCAGAAAACTGCTGACCTTGAGAAGAGTTGCCAGCTCTTCAATGCGTAGCGCAACATCCTTTTCTTTAGCTTGCTGGAGGCCAAAAGCGATGTTATCCCGTACCGTCAAGTGGGGAAACAATGCATAATCCTGAAACACCATACCAATGGCGCGCTTCTCGGTGGGAATCATGCGATTTTTACTGCTCAATACCTCGCTGCCCAGTGAAATTGAACCTTCACGCACCGGCTCAAATCCGGTAATGGCCCTCAGAAGTGTGGTTTTGCCACAGCCGCTGGGTCCAAGCAGACAGCCTATCTGCCCCTGGGTCAGGGACAGAGAAATACCCTGAATAATCGGCTGGCCGCCCAGTGCCACGTGGACATTGTCAAGCTTGAGCGTCTGCTGCATAACCTACTCGGGCTCTTGAAAGTTGTCGGCTCAAGAGAATAACAGGAATGATGCTGACCAGAACAATGGTCAGCGCCGGACCGGCCGCATCGGCGAGTCGTTCTTCATTGGCCAGCTCATAGGTTCTTATGGCCAGCGTATTGAAATTGAACGGTCTCAAGATCAGGGTTGCCGGTAATTCCTTGACCACATCCACAAAAACCAGTAACAGGGCAGCGACCATGGAGCCGCGCATCATCGGCATGTGCACGCGCCGCAGGGTTGCGGCATTACTCTGCCCCATACTCAATGCCGCTTCATCCATTGATGGTTTGATTTTTCCCAGGGCAGCATCGACCGAGTTCAGGGCGATGGGTAAAAATCGCACCATGTAGGCAAAAATCAGTATGAATATCGTTCCGCTGAGCAACAGGCCGGTATTGATTCCCAGCCATGACTCCATGAATGCACTGATATGCCTGTCAAGCCAGGAAAATGGCACGAGCACGCCGATGGCAATGACAGTGCCGGGCAACGCGTACCCCAGAGACAACACCCGGAAAGATAGCGTAGAAAGAATGTGAGGAAACAAACGTTTACCGTAGCTGATAAAGAGTGCGATCAACAAGGCGACACAGGCGCTGATGACAGCCAGGCTCAAGGTATTCCAGGCAAGCTCAAAAAAACGCAGGGTAAAAATACGTTCCGCGGTAGTCAGGGCCCAGGCTGCAAGCTGTACCACCGGAATGACAAAGCCGGCCAATACTGGGCCGATACAGACCAGGTAGGTCCCCAGCAGATGCCTGCCGCGCAGCCGGGTACGCGACAAGGCCTGGTAGCGGGTGCTGGTGTTGTAATAGCGTGACTGCCGCCTGGACCAACCCTCGATCAACACCAGTACCAGCACAAACAGCATGAGCAGAGCAGCCAGTTGCGTGGCTGCGACACTGCTGCCAAGACCATACCAGGTGCGGTAGATACCGGTAGTAAACGCGGCAATGCCAAAGTACTGTACGGTGCCGAAATCAGCCAGGGTTTCCATGAGTGCGATACTCAGGCCCACCACTATTGCCGGCCTTGCCAGTGGCAGGGCTACGCGCCGGAACGCTGTTCGCGGATTGCAACCCAGTGTGCGGGATACTTCCAGCACGCAGACCGATTGCTCGATAAAAGCAGCCCTGGATAACAGATAAACATAGGGATACAGCACCAGGGACAGCATGATGATGGCGCCACCGAGGGAACGGATCGGCGGAAACCAGTAGTCGCCGTACTCCCAGCCCATAGCTTCCCTTAACGCACTTTGCACGGGACCCGCCACATCCAGCATGCCCGTATAGGTGTAGGCGATGATGTAAGCCGGCACGGCCATGGGCAGTAATAGCGCCCATTCCAGAATACGGCTGCCGGGAAAACGGTACATGGTGACCAGCCAGGCCGGAATTACTCCCAGAGGCAGTACCAGCAAAGTGACACCAAGCAACAGGAACATAGAATTGCGGATGTATTCAGTGAGCACCGTCTCGCGCAGGTGCTGCCATACATCGTCACTGGGGAGAAACAGCGACACTGCCACCACCAACAGCGGTATGGCAATCACCAGAGACAGCCCCAAAGACGCAATCGGCCATGCACCCGGGCTAGCAGGTCGTGGCCATAATACAGCGATACTGTTGCTCACTTATAGTCTATAGGCAGTAATTAACGCCAGCCGGCACGATCCATCAGCCTTACAGCTTCGGCGTTGTGCTCGCCCAGTTTTTCGAGACCCAGATTGTCCGCCTTGAAATCCCCGAAGCGCTTAAGCACGTCGCTTGTATCCACATCCTGGCGCACCGGGTATTCGCCGTTACGCTCTGCATACCATTGCTGGGCAAAGTCGCCGGTCAGAAATTCCAGTAGGCGCACCGCGGAATCACGATTTGGAGCATTAACCAGAACACCGGCACCACTGACATTCATATGCGCGCCACGACCGTCCTGATTTGGCCAAAGCACACCAATCTGCTTGGCTACCTCGACATCGGCCTCGATACCCGATGTAATCATGCCGGCCAGATAATAGGTGTTAGCAACTGCTAGTTGGCATTGTCCGGCAGCCACCGCACGGATCTGGTCCCGATCACCACCCTGGGGTGGCCTGGCAAAATTGGCGACCAGTCCCTCCGCCCATTCCTGAGTTGCTTCCATGCCATGATAAGCAATCATGGAGGCAACCAGTGACTGGTTGTAAATGTTACTGGATGAACGGATGCAAATCTCATTGCGCCAGCGGGGATCGGCCAGATCTTCATAACTGCTGATGTCATCCGGTGACACGCTGTCGCGGTCATACATGATCACACGTGAACGTAGAGACAGCCCGAACCAGAGGTCATTGGGATCACGATAAAATGCCGGCACGCGGGACTCCAGCACGTCGGACTCAATCGGTTGCAGCAATCCGGCTTCCTTGGCGCGATGCAAACGGCCTGCATCCACCGTGAGCAATACATCGGCAGGAGAATTATTTCCTTCCAGTTCGATACGACGGATTAATGCATCCGCGCTCTCGGTAATGAGATTTACCTCGATCCCCGTTTCTTCGGTGAACCTGTCAAGCGCTGGCTTGATCAGGTCTTCACCCCGGGCCGAATAAATGTTGACCTCTGCTGCCTGCAGAGTTTGCGCAATCAGCAGAGTCGCTATGCAACCTAGTATCTGTTTCATTTATTGCCTCCTCAAAATTTAGTGGCTTTAGAAGTCAAAACGCAGGCCAGCGGTTACTGTCTGGCCCTTGTTCGGGCGCGCACCATATGGCTGGCGGCCCAGAATATTCTCTTCTCCGGTCAGGTTTTCCAGTCTGCCGAATACAGTCAGTTGCGGATTGAACTGGTAGTTCACAGACGCATCCACTGTAAAGGTGTCGTCGGTTTCTTCGAAAGGACCACAGGATGCCCGCACACAAACTTCATCGACATAATTGCCGCTGATATAACTGGCCCAGGCCCCTGTCACCAAGCCCAGCGCCAGGCGAAACTGGTTATCCGGTAAATAAGGAAGCGGGTCTCCCGCGCTGACATCACCGAAGAACGCGGTATCCGCAATATTGGTGTCGAATTCCCCATTGATATGCGTATAGCTGAAATTCAGCGGCACGCTCATGGCAGCATTGTTTGCCAGTTCGGTATTAAACTGAAATTCCAGCCCCTGAACCGTCGCCGCGTCGCCGTTAAAGGCATCGCCGATCACACAATCACTGCCGGACGAATTGGTGCAGACACCAAGGATGTTGTCATAGTCACTGACAAACCCAATTAACTCGGCATTCAGTCTGTCCGTGGCGTAACGGAATCCGGCTTCGTAATTAATGGCTTCCTCTTCGCGCGTCCCAGGAGAATTGCTCGGCGCCGTAAATCCTTTGTGTACACCAGCAACCAACGACAGCGCCGGGTTGATCTGATACAGCACACCAATCCCCGGCAGCCAGACCTCGACATCGTTACTGCGGGAATCCCGGAATGTCCTTTCGGCGCCGTCGCGATAGCGAGTTCGTTGTTGGTCTATGTCTTCATAACGGAGGCCGGGAGTCAACGTCCAGTTGCCAAAACGTATTTCATCGTAAACATGCAGGGACACGGCTTGAGCTTCCTGAACCCGATTGCCCGCATTACCGAGCATGCCGAAATCGTTCAATACGAGATCCCCATTGACCTGGCGATAATTACTGTTGCGCTGCAATCGGTCTTCTTCGTCCTCATGAATCCGCAACCCTGCTTTTAATGAGTGGGACATGGCGCCAATCTGCCCACTTGCGTTAAGACTGAATTGCACACCTCGAGAATAGTATTCACGATCGTTGGCACGCAGTTGTATGCTGCCCACCGGCGTGTCGGCACTGCCATCGAGAATCGCCTGCAGTTCGCTCGGCGAAAATCCGTCCAGGCTGTTGCCGCGATTGATTGCCTGCACAACATTGAGCCAACCGGTGCGCTCAAAGGATTCCGCATCGTCGCTGCCGTCGAAATCAATGCCTTCGGTCTTGAACCAGTTACGGGCATGCTCATTATTGTAAGCAGTGGCAGTCAGGTAGAGATTCTCGTTGACATCAAACTGATAACGAAGAATGGCCTGCTCGTGCTCGGTTTCAATATTATCGAGTTCAGACAGCCCGTAGCGGCGATAGGGAGAACTGGCAAAATCGGCATCGGTGAGACCCAGATAGCTCTGGTTGGAGTTCTGCTTTGCATACTGCAGCTTCAGTTCCAGCTGATGAGGTGAGCCCTGGGGGGCATAGCCCAGCTTCAAGGTGTAATCCTCTACATCCAGCCCGGTGTCGTTGTCACTGCGATCAATAGACTGATAACCATCGGACTGCCACTGGTGGGTTTCCACCATGAAACCGAAGCCGGATTCATCGCGGGCGCCATAATAGGCATGGACACGGTTAGTGGCATCTTCTCCCATTTCAGTGACCACCCGGCCGTTCGCGTCTTGGGGAATTGGTGTGGACACCATATTCAATGCTCCGCCTATGGTGTAAGGACCCTGGGTAATAGCAGAAGGTCCTTTTAGTATCTCAAATGCTGCCATGCGACCGGCGGTAGGGAAGTAATAGGCTGAGGGAGCTGAATAAGGTGCCGGCGCGATCAACACATTGTCTTCCAGCAGAGTGATGCGACCGCTGCGCTCCGTAGCTACGCCACGAATACTGATATTGGGCCGCAGACCGTAGCCATCCTCCACTTGGATCGAGACCCCGGGCACCTCTCGAATAATGCGTTGGATGTCGGCATAGCTGAATCGGCGCAGCTCCTCAGCACCGATAAAATGGCCGGCGCCGGTCAGGCGCCTTGCCTGAACCCGGCTACCAATGATGGTGACTTCCTGTATATCTTGCTCCTGCGCCTGCAAATCAATACTGAAACTCATTGCCGTGGTGAGTACCGCCAGGGTGAACTGCCGGGAAAGCCTACTGCTCAGCATGTCTTTATTCCTAATGTTTATTGCTACTTTTGAAAGTTGCAGGAAATACTAAACAGGAGTTAATCTAAATGCAAACAATTCTCATTACTAATAATAATCTCTTTTCAGTCCAGGCCCACGTCCGCAGGCTAGGAAGCGCGCTAGCTGTGCGCCCGAGGGATGTCAAAGTCGCATTAATTCTGGACTTGGTTTGGGGGTTCTCTTACTAAAAGGAAAAATCTCTATAGTCGTGACTTAATTCAATGGAGGAAAGCAAATATCCAAGCTGCCATTTATCAAGAAGGGAGAAAGTGAAAGCAATAATTCAACATTAGAGTAGCTCAAAGGTTTGCATTACGACAATCGGCCTGGCAAATGGTGTATATTTTGTACTGACAGTTTGTAACTGATATCTTATTCATATGCCAAGATGTTCACAAAAGATTAACAGAGCAATCCTGATAATGATCAGCTTGTTGTTCGTGTCCGGGCAACTTTCAGCCTACCCGCTATTTTGCACTATGCCAGGGATGGAAATGCATGGCATGGACAGTCTGACCATTGCAAACGGAACTGATTTAATGAGCTCGCAAAACATGGGTGAATTCCCTGGTGAGCCTGCATCAAATAATCTCGATGCTATGAGTAATTGTGAACAGGTTTGTGGCTACTGTCTCAGCTACAGCCAACCAGGCGCAAAGATCTCAAATTTGACTCCCAAATCAGGCGCTTCCCGGCAAGCGGATTTTTATTCCCGCTTCTCCCCAACCGAACCTCTCAACAGTCTATTCCGTCCCCCCATTTCTGTCTAAGACAGGATAGGTCCGCCTGCTACATACGCAGGCAGCTTCTTCAAACTTATCTAATAGCACTAGATTCGCGTGTCAATTCGACTTCGCGGCCTTTGTGCTGTGTTTGAGTAATTGTTGGGAAATTGAAATGGGAACTTGGAAAGATTCTACGAAAATGGCGACTGCTCTGCTGTGGTGGTCTTTGAGCATATGGATGATGCCTGTGCATGGGCAATTCATTCCAGATGATGAACTACTGTTAGCAGACTTGACGCGAGCGGTCATCCGACAAAACGCTGGCTTAACTTCTCGTGAACTGCGAGTTCGAGCGAGCCGCGCACTGACTGAGAGCGCGGGAGCGCTTGATGATCCCAGGGTGAGTTATTCTGTAGCGCCATCTTCTATTGGCACGGATATACCCAGTGACTTTGGCAATGCATTGAGAGTGCGGCAAACGTTTCAGGTCTCTCAATTATTTCCATGGCCAGGAAAGCGGCGACTTCGCACTGAGCTAGCCGAAGCGCGGGCAGAGATCGAAGAAGCGAACTACGAGCAGTTACTGGTTTCACTGGTTCAGCAAGTCAGGAGTTTGTGGTCAGAACTATGGTTCGCCGATCAGGCGTTAACGGTTAATGCTGAACATTTGGCTTTGTTGAATGACCTTGAAACTGTGGCATCGACGCAGTATGCAAACGGACTGGGGTTGCAACAGGACGTGTTGCAAATTCAGACCAGCCGGGTGGCATTGCAACACAGGGAACTGGTACTGAATCAGGAAATTCGACGCTTGCAGGCCCGGATCAATGACCTCCTCAACCAGTCCGCCGACACCTCCCTCGGGCTGCCAGGGCAACTACTGCCCATTCCGACATTGCCTGGTCGCAACAATCTTCTGGAGTGGGTGCTGGAATCCGAGCCTGAGTTAATAGCTTTGCAGGCAAGATCAAGATTGGCGCTGAGAAATAAAGAGCTGGTGGAGTTGGAAGACTTTCCAGATCTTCAGGTCAACGCTGGCTACAACGAACTCTGGAACGATATTGATCAACGCACGCAGATTGGGATCAGTCTCAATATTCCATTGGACTTCGGTAAACGCTCAGCTCGAAAAGCGGCGGCGGGTTTTAACTACGCCAGTTCGCGAGCCGACGTTGCTCGCTTGCGCAGCACTTTGGCAGCAGACCTGGAACAATTGCTTTCTACAGAGCAAGAGCTTGCTCATAGCATTGAGTTGTTCGAGACCGAGTTAATTCCCAAGGCCGAACAAACTCTTGACGCAGCCAGCGCCAACTTTCGGGGCGGTGGCGGCAACTTTCAAACCTTGAACCAAGCGCAGCAACAATTGCTGAATCTGCGACTTCAGATATCAGAAATGCAGGCTGACCGGCTGATCAGTATCAGCCAAATTGACAAATTAAGTGGGGGCCGACTGTGGCCCGTGGAGACTGAACAATGAAAGCCATAATGAGTTTATTAATTGTAGCAATAGTTGCCGGAGTCATCGGTTTTCTTTCCGCCAACTTTATTTCCATGGAGCGGGGAGGCATGCAGGAATCGATGGTCTCCTCCTCAGAAAGGCAGCCACTTTACTGGGTGGCGCCGATGGACTCGAACTTCAGGCGCGATGCACCAGGACTGTCACCGATGGGAATGGACCTGATTCCAGTCTATGAAGAGCCCGATGGGGAAACCAATGCCGTCAGGGTCGCCGCGACGATTCAGCAAAACCTGGGGTTGAGAACCGCCAAGGCGAAGCGTAGCGATTTCGCGCGAGATGTAAAGGCAGTCGGATACACGCGTTGGAACGAGGCGACCATTGAAATGCTACATCCGCGCGCAGAGGGCTGGTTGGAAGTCTTCAACCTGGCCAGTGTTGGTGACCAGGTTAAAGCTGGCCAGGTGATCTATGAATTGTATGCGCCTAACCTGGTCAGCGCTCAACAGGAATTTATCACTGCGCGTCAGGCGGGTAACCAGACATTGGCTGCTCTGGCCCAGGAACGTTTACTAGCGCTGGGATTTACCCCGCGCCAGGTCGATGAACTCGCCAACAATGGTAATACGAGCAGTCGGCTGGTTTATCGCGCCGTCGATAACGCGCTGGTGCTGTCACTGGGTACCAGGAGCGGCAACTACGTGCAACCTGCGACCACTATCGCCACCCTGGCATCGCTGGATTCAATTTGGGTCGATGTGGATATATTTGAAACAGATGCTGCGAATCTGGAAGTGGGTCTCGAAGCCGCTATTGAATTTCCAGCCTTTCCCGGTGAAACCTGGATGGGTGAAGTGAGTTACATCTATCCGGAACTGGACCGAGGCAGCAGAACTCTGCGAGTTCGACTGGTCATTGAAAATGAAGATCATCGGCTTAAGCCCAATATGTTCGCCAATGTCGCCATTGCCGTTGATCCTCGTCGCGACGTGCTCGCCGTTCCACGGGAAGCGGTCCTACGCTCAGGATCAGGCTCGCGGCTTATTGTCCTTCGCGACGATGGCCAATTTGAACCTCGCGCCGTTCGTACTGGATTCAGCAGTGGTGAACAGATAGAGATTCTGCAAGGACTCGCCGTCGGTGAGACCGTTGTTACTTCCGGGCAATTCCTGCTCGATGCCGAAGCCAATGGTGAGCAAGCGTTGGCGCGGCTCGACGCGGCGAGCGAATCCACTTCTGAAAATATGGACATGGATATGGACAGAACTGCCAGTTCGTCAGTAGATCAAGAGGCCGTTTATTCTACAACCGGTCGTATCGTCAGCATGATGAACGATGGCATGGTGACATTGGCTCATCAGCCGGTCGCAGAACTGAACTGGCCGGCAATGACGATGAGTTTCACATCTGTTCCGGAAGTTAATCTCAATGAATTTTCAGTCGATGAAACGGTGCGCTTCGAGTTTCGTCAGCTTGAAGACGGTGGTTATCAAATCCTGCTTATGGACAACGCGGGTGCGCCAACGAGTATAGACAGGAATGTCAGTGCATCAGGCGATCAGTTAACTGTTTATTCCACAAGCGGTCGCATTGTTAGCATGATGAACGATGGCATGGTGACATTGGCTCATCAGCCGGTCGCAGAACTGAACTGGCCAGCTATGACGATGAGTTTCACCACTGTCCCGGATGTTAATCTTAATGAGTTTGCAGTCGATGACACGGTGCGCTTTGAATTTCATCCGTTAGAAGATGGCAGCTATGAAATCTTGATGATGGAAGAGACGGAGGCAAATCAATGATTGCCGCCATCATCCGTTCGTCCATTGCCAATCGCGGGCTCTTGTTATTGGCTGCCCTTCTGTTGATGGCCGCTGGTCTGCTCAATCTGCGTACCATGCCGGTGGATGCCATTCCCGATCTGTCCGATGTGCAGGTCATTATTCGTACACCCTTTGCCGGTCAGGCGCCCCAGGTGGTGGAAGATCAAGTGACCTACCCATTGACCACCGCCATGTTGTCAGTACCCGGTGCGGTCAATGTCCGTGGTTATTCATTCTTCGGCGACTCTTACGTGTATGTAATTTTCGAGGACGGCACCGATCAGTATTGGGCACGGAGCCGGGTGCTGGAGTATCTCAGCCAGGTTAGCGCCGCATTACCCAATGAGGTGACTCCTGCACTTGGGCCCGATGCCACGGGGGTAGGCTGGGTGTACGAATATGCCCTGATAGACCGAACCGGAAATCACGATCTCAGCCAGCTGCGATCAATACAGGACTGGTTCCTGAAATATGAGCTGCAGACGGTTGCAGGGGTTTCTGAAGTGGCAACCATTGGCGGCATGGTCAGGCAGTACCAGGTGGTAGTCGATCCTAACCGACTCAGTGCCTTGGGAATAAATCTGACTCAGATCAGGCAGGCGATACAGAACGGCAATAGGGAGGTTGGCGGTTCAGTAATCGAAATGGCTGAAACCGAATTCATGGTTCGGGCCACGGGGTATGTGCAGAGCGTGGAGGAATTGCGCAACATCCCGCTGAAGGCAGATGAACGGGGCGTACCGGTCTTGTTGGGCGATGTCGCTGAAGTCCAACTGGGTCCGCAACTGCGGCGGGGCGTTGCTGATCTCGATGGTGAAGGTGAAGTGGTGGGTAGCGTTATTGTCATGCGCAGTGGAGAGAATGCCCAGGCGACAATTGCTGCTGTGAAATCCAAACTGCAGGACCTGGCTGGAAGTTTGCCCGAGGGCGTGGAAATCGTGCCCACTTATGATCGTTCAGAATTGATCGGTGCGGCGGTAGACAATCTCTACACAAAACTCATGGAAGAGTTTCTTGTAGTCGGCCTGATCTGTTTGCTGTTTCTATTTCATCTACGTTCATCGCTAGTGGCGATCGCCATATTGCCACTGGGCATCATGGCCGCACTATTGATCATGCGTGCCCAGGGCATCAATGCGAACATCATGTCCCTCGGCGGCATTGCGATTGCTATCGGGGCGATGGTGGATGGCGCCATCGTGATGATAGAAAACGTCCATAAGCATATGGAACGCCGTCCCGGGCTGGTGGGTAAAGAGCGCTGGGATTTGATTGCGGAAGCGACAACCCAGGTTGGTGGCCCGCTGTTTTTCTCTCTGCTCATAATCACGCTCAGTTTTTTACCCATATTCACACTCGAAGCACAGGAAGGGCGGTTGTTTGCGCCGTTGGCTTTTACCAAAACCTGGGCCATGGCAGCAGCGGCTTTATTCTCTATCACCTTTATTCCAGTCTTTATGGGCTATCTGATTAGAGGAAAGATTCACTCCGAACATCGAAATCCATTGAATAGACTACTCACCGCTTGCTATCGACCAGTAGTGGGATTCATTACAAAACACCCTTGGCCTGTCATCGTGTTGGCTGTATTGCTAACGGCATCTGCAGTCTGGCCTGTATCAAGGATGGGTTCGGAATTCATGCCGCCGCTGGATGAAGGCGACTGGATGTATATGCCTACGGCGCGGCCTGGCCTACCGATTGGCGAAGCAACGCAATTACTGCAACAAACAAGTCGGATGATCAAGTCAGTGCCTGAAGTGGCGCAGGTATTCGGAAAAATCGGGCGCGCTGAAACCGCCACCGATCCGGCCCCGCTCACCATGATCGAATCGGTAATTCGTTTTAAACCGGAATCAGAGTGGCGCGCGGGTATGACTATTGCCGACATACGGGCTGAAATACGCGACCGGGTACAGGTGCCAGGCATCGCCAATGTTTGGGTCATGCCCATCAAGACACGCATTGACATGTTGGCGACCGGTATCAAGACTCCTGTTGGAATAAAAATAAGCGGGCCCGAGCTTGGTGTGATTCAAACCCTTGGCAGAGAAATTGAAAACCTGCTCGGGGATTTCCCAGGTTCTGCCAGTGTCTATTCGGAACGAGTCGTTGGCGGCAGTTACGTAGTAGTGGACATCGACCGGACAGCGGCTGCACGACTGGGACTTAATATCACCGATGTGCAAGCTGTAGTGACTTCAGCGATTGGCGGCATGAATGTATCGGAAACCATCGAAGGCCTGGAAAGGTATCCGATCAATGTGCGCTACCCGCGGCAAGTACGAGACTCACTGGAAAATATACGACGCCTTCCCATTATCACACCGAAAGGAGAACGGATCGCATTGAGTGACGTCGCCAAAGTGGAGATCGAAGATGGTCCACCGATGATCAAGAGCGAAAATGCCCGACCCAACGGCTGGGTGTACATTGACATCGCCGACATCGATGTGGGCAGTTATGTGAGTAACGCGAGAGAACATTTGGAAGCCAACCTTACTCTGCCGCCTGGATATACCCTCGCCTGGTCCGGCCAATTTGAATACATGGAGCGCGCGATAGAACGCCTCAAACTGGTGGTGCCTTTGACCCTCGTTATTATCACATTGCTACTTTATTTGGCATTTAACAGGGTCAGTGATGTGTTGATAATTCTGACATCCCTGCCTTTTGCAGTGGCAGGTAGTGCCTGGTTTGTGTGGTACCTGGGATTCGATTTATCGGTGGCAGTCGCGGTTGGAATAATTGCCCTGGCAGGGGTAGCTGTAGAGATAGGAGTGATCATGCTGATCTACCTTAATCAATACCGGCAAGACTATCTGGATCAGCTCGGCCCCGATGAAAAACCTTCGCTCGTCGGTTTGCAGGAAGCAATCCAGCAAGGAGCGCTGCAGCGGTTGCGGCCCATTGTTATGACCGTGGCTGCAATTACAGCAGGATTGTTGCCCATTATGTTCGGGCATGGAGTTGGGTCGGAAGTCATGCAGCGGATTGCGGCGCCGATGATTGGGGGGATGATTAGTACGTTGTTGTTAACGTTGTGTGTAGTACCGGCGCTGTATTTGGTTTGGCAAAATATCGAATATGGTAGGCGTTCTGAAGAAGCAGCGGATTAGAATATCGTCGTTGGAAAAAGTAAAAAATATAGTTAGTACGAGATGTGTATATGACTTAGATGTTTAAAAACTAGTTTCGGTGACCGAACGCCATAACTAGATGTGACTAGTAGGTGTGACTAGGGTTAAGGTGTACGGTAAAGAGTACGAATTCCAAGAATTCTTCAAACCAGAGGGCTTCCGGGAATTTACTTACAGTTCGAGGATGGGTTTGTAATTTCAGATTTCTGATTACTTTTTTAATAGGAAAGTATCGGTTCTATACAGTCTCACGAGCACAAATGATCCACTTTCAATCTTGGAGATACTAGCATGGACAAGGTGTGTGCTTAATTGATTGGCTAGTTAATACTTGGTAATTTTCAATTGTTGATTCGACGCTCCAATTTGTTTCTTCATAACTTGCACATTTGGACTCTAAGAAACGAAACGTGGGAGTAAGGTTCAGGTTGTTATATAGGAGCATCAAATCATTTGACTTTAGAGTGGCTCTAAGTGTTTTACTTCTGGATTCGTGCTATTTTAGTGATTAGAATTTTTATATCCCCACTAAATGTATGGATTTTCCATTGCTGAAACGCCCATTGATTATGTCACTAGTTGTTCTGCTTGCGCTGCCTTTGAATACAGGCGCGGCAACCTGGATGGCAATGTCGATGGCGGAATCTGGTGAAGTTACAGAGGTTCTCGATTCCTCAAATAGCTTGCATCATGACCATCAACAGCATATGAACATGGGTAGCAAGCAATCCCTGGATTCGGAATCCAATCACGAGCACGACTCTGAAGATTGTGATGAACATTGCATGTCCTGTAGTAGTCACTGCTACAGCTCAAGCATCACGTCAGCTGTAGTTGATTTTCAAAATCAGCGTAGCCTCCATGCTAGTACAACACCTGGCGTGACTCTTAATCGCGAATACCTCCTCTACCGGCCACCAATCCACGCCTAGTGGGTCTGTAGGCCAGTATCTCTGTTTCATTCTTACTAGGTTGAAGTTCATTCCTTTCGGAAGGCACTAACCGAAGTCTTGCATTACCTCAGACCCTAATCTGAAAACTCACGCTGTTTGTTGTGGGTGCGTTTTCGCACTCGAGTAATTTTAGGAGTTTGCAATGCAGTACAAAAATCAATCCAGGTTCGGCCCGGCTTTAGCATCACCACTAAAGTCGCGGCGCCGCTTTGTTCAAGGATTAGTAGGAGGGGGAATAGTTGGCGTAGGCTTTGCCTCCAGCAGTTGGGCGCAAGAAGCGCGGTTCGCCTATGGTGCAGGCAGAGCACCAGTACTAAGTGGAAAGACATTTAATCTGGTCATTGAAGAGCAACCTGCAAATTTCACCGGGTCGCCGCGAATTGCCACCATGATTAATGGTTCAATTCCAGCACCAACCCTACGATGGAAAGAGGGTGACACGGTTACCATCAATGTCACTAACCGGCTTTCCCAGCCCACTTCTATTCATTGGCACGGCATTATTCTGCCTTTCGAGATGGACGGTGTGCCTGGTATCAGCTATCCGGGAATTGCTCCGGGTCAGACCTTTCAATATCGCTTCAAGCTGCAACAGAGTGGAACCTATTGGTATCACTCCCACTCTGCTTTTCAGGAAATGACCGGCATGTATGGCGCAATTGTTATTGAGCCGGCAGAGGGCGAAAGGATTCAGGCTGATAGAGAACATCTGATTATGTTGTCAGAGTGGACTGATGAAGACCCCATGTATGTTTTTCAGAAACTGAAGACCATGGGGCATTTATACAATTTCAACCAGCCTACCCTGCCAGTTTTAATGGAAGACATTGCGGGTAATGGTCTGGATGCTGCCGTTACGCGACGTGACATGTTCAATGTCATGCGCATGAAACCAACAGATCTCGCCGATCTCTCCGCGAATACGTTGACTTACCTGATGAATGGTACGACACCAGCAGGCAATAACACTTCGCTTTTTGAAAGAGGACAGCGAGTTCGCCTGCGCATAGTGAACGCGGCTGGAAATACTTTCTTCGATCTGCGAATACCGGATCTACCAATGACAGTAGTTCAGGTGGATGGCATTGATGTTGAGCCTGTCACTGTGGATGAGATTCGGATGGGGGCAGGCGAGACTTATGATGTTCTGGTGACGCCTGAGGACGACGCTCACACAATATTCGCCGAGACGATGGACCGTACCGGTTATGCTCGCGGCACTCTCGCCACACGCCAGGGTTTGTCTGCTCCAATTCCGCCACGGCGGCAAGCGCAGTGGTTATCTATGCAGGACATGATGGGCGATATGTCTCACTCGGATCAAACCATGGGCTCGATGGATCACGGTGGCGATCATGCAGGAATGGATATGTCGAATTCGATGCAAGTGCAGGCGCGTCATGCAAGCACAGAATTTGGACCTAGCACTGACATGCGCGTGGACTTTCCGCGAACCAATTTGGACGATCCGGGAGTAGGGTTGCGTGAAACGGATCGCCGAGTTTTGACCCTTTCTGATCTGCGGACACTCGGTGGTGCTATCGACCAACGGGATCCCGAGCGCGAAATTGAATTGCATTTAACAGGCAATATGGAGCGTTACAGTTGGTCCATCGACGGGCTTGAGTATGGCAAATCGACGCCTATTCATTTCCGATATGGTGAGCGACTACGAGTCCACTTACATAACGACACGATGATGACTCACCCCATGCACCTGCATGGTATGTGGAGCGATCTGGAAGATGCCAGCGGTAATTTTCTCGCCCGGCGCCACACTTTACCTGTGCAGCCGGCACAGCGCGTGAGTTTCAGTGTGACCGCAGACGCATTAGGGCGTTGGGCATGGCACTGCCACCTGTTATTGCATATGGACGCAGGCATGTTTCGCGAAGTGGTGGTTGTATGAAGCAGGCACTATTTCTGCAATTTTTCATCTTCTCATTGTTAATGCAGGCATCCCTTGCTGTAGCACAAGTTGAGAATTCCCAATTACATCAGGAACACGCGGAACACGCAGAGCATGTAGAACACGCAGAGCATGCAGAACACGCAGAGCATGCAGAACACGCAGAGCATGAAGAACATGCAGAGCATGAAGAACAAGCAGAACATGCAAGTACAGAAATGGCGAATGAACATGACGAAGAAGCAGCGCATAGTGACGAAGTCTCCGATCATTCTCAGCACCGGTCTGGAGAGCTGGGAGCCGCGATCTCGACAAACCACGAGCATCATGGATCTCAGCCTGAAACGGGTGAAGATGAGCACCAGCACATGCCGGAAGCCATGGACCATGACGCAATGTCTGAATCCATAATGCAGAGTGAAGGAGCAAGTTCTCTGCGTGATCCTCACGCCTATTCAAATGGATTTGAGCTTACTTCGGGGCCGTACTTGCTTGAATCAGGGAGCAAGATAGGTCTCGCTGATGAAACTTATTTCACAGGGTTATGGGTAGACAGGTTTGAATATGTCGAGTCTCACGATCTTGACGCAACTGAATTTGAAGGACATGCCTGGATTGGCGATAGCTACAATCGATTTCTGTTGCGCAGCGAAATCGAGATCGTCAACGACTCGATAGAAACGGCTGAACTAGACCTTCTGCATACGAGGGCAGTATCGCCATTCTGGAATGTGCAGTTCGGGCTGCGGCGCGAATTTGGAGAAGAGGATGAGAGAAACTGGGCGTCCGTTGGGCTCAGTGGCCTGGCACCCTATTGGTTCGAGGTGGATGCGAGTTTGTTTTTGGGTGAGAACGGCAATTCTCTTTTGGATATCGAGGCTGAGTATGACTTGCTATTGACTCAACGATTAGTCATGCAGCCTCGAATTGATATTCACTCCTATGGGAAAACTGACAAGGAGATGGGTCGTGGATCTGGTCTTTCAACGCTGAAAACCGGTTTCCGTTTGCGTTATGAATTTGATCGGCAATTGGCGCCCTATTTAGGGTACGAGCGAGTGATCAAATACGGAGAAACGGCAGACTTACTGCCTGTTGGTGAAGACAGAACGGACAATCACTGGATCGTTGGTTTCAAATTTTGGTTCTAACACAAAGCACTGAAAAAACGAGCAATGCTGCAGAATTCTAATTAGTGCATCACTTTGGAGATGAATATGAAACACATTACATTTTTTACTTTAGTTGCCACGCTATCGTTTGTCGCAGGTCAAGTGGCCGCTCAGACAGATGGCGCAACCGCAGAAATACGATCGACTCTGGAGCGAGTTGCCGAATCTTTCGAGTCAGGTGAATTGGACTTGCTGGATGATGTCTTTGCGCCTGGTCCTGGTGTCCACATTATCGAAGGCGCTGGCGTAAACCATGGCTGGGTAGAATATAGAGACCACCACTTGCGGCCAGAACTCGAAGCCTTTGAGAACTTTGAGTACCGCTACTTCGCAATCGAACCCGTTGTTCGTGGCGATATGGCCTTCGCAGCCTTTCGCTACGAATTAAGCGCAGCTATCGATGGCAGCCAGCTCAATATAGAAGGTAGGGGCACCGCCGTACTGGAACAACTTGAAGGACATTGGAAGATTGTTCACTTGCATACATCAGGTCGAAGAAATCAATAGATTACGGTCTGAGAATGAAGAGTTGTAGTTGAAACTTGAATCCGGCTGGAGTCAATAGAGCCGACCTTAATACACACTAACGTGAGGAATAAAAAATGAAGTTGATTAGATATACATTGTGCTTGCTTGCAATACTGAACGGGACGGTTTTTGCTCATACCGCTCTTAAAGAGTCTGTTCCCGCAGAGGGCAGTCTGCTGAATGCATCTCCGGAACATATTCAATTGTCGTTTACCGAAGAAGTTCGATTACTCAGGCTTGATGTTGTGACCGCCTTGGAATCAGCGGAGAAAAAAGTGGACATAGGCTTTGCTCCTGAATCTGCAGCCAAGGCTGAATATTCGCTTCCGTTACCAGCCTTATCTCAGGGCAATTATCGGGTGGACTGGTCGGTGATGGGTGCCGACGGTCATGCCGTGCAAGGTTCTGTCGCATTCAGTATCGGCCTTGAAGGCAAAATGCCCGAACATCAGGAAGGACATGCGTCTACGCATGATTCCCATGCTGGTCACTAAAAAAGCATAAGAAGGATGAAGGAAAAATCATGTGGGCGACAGTCAGTGTAATTAGCAAATTCTTCTATCTGCTTGGAAGTTCTGCAGTGATCGGAGGTTTGCCCGCCTATTTTTTGTTGCGAGGTTTTAGCCGTCAACTGCTGAGGAAAGTGATGCTCTACATGGCTCTTGGAGCATTGGTTGGTGCGTTGGCTTCCGCATGCTATTTCCTGGCCCAGGTTGGTGCAATCAATGACGTTGGCGTGTCAGGAATGTTCGACTGGTCCATGGCAAGAATCCTGGCGGATACAAACCTTGGGCTGGCGGCATCTTGGCGTATAGCTGGATTGCTCCTGGGTTTGCCATTAGTAGTTGCATTGATGTGGAAAGGCCGTTCTCTCCAGCTTGTGACTCCGGAGGCGATTGGTTTAGCAGCTCTGAGTACATTGATGTTTGGGATGCTTGCGACGAGTTTTCCACTGATTGGACACGTTTCAACTCTGTCTCTGCCTTTCAAAGCATTATTGTCTGCGCATGTACTTGCCGTATTGTTGTGGATTGGGTCTCTACTGCCGCTTTCGATTGCCTGCTCCGATGGTTCACCTGAGGAATTAAAACTGATTATGGAGCGCTATGGAAAAGTCGCTGTGGTAATTGTCATGGTGGTGCTGGTTTCTGGCGCAATCATCATATTTCAGTTGTTAAACAATGTTTCAGAGATGATTAGCACGGCGTATGGCCGAGGTCTGTTGATCAAACTCCTGGGAGTCTGCCTGTTATTGCTGTTGGCAGCTCGTCACAAACTTATTCTCGTACCGAATCTGAATTCCGAAGCGGAAATATTGCGCCTACAAAAATCAATCGGTGTTGAAATCGCAATAGCCGTCTGTGTGTTAGCTGCCACTTCATTCAGCACAACTGCAGTTGGGCCTTCGATGGAGCATTAATAGTCTGTAGGCAGGGTTGACCTGTGAGTCGCTCACAGGTGTAGGCTAGAACAAATCCTAGGATATAAACCTAGGAGTCTAAAACAGATACAAATTGTTCGTGTTCTTTGTGGAAATATATTGTTGGAATCGAAATTGGAGTAGCCTGGGGGTGAAAAATGCGTGTAAGTGAGCTTGCGAGCAACCTGGAAATAAATCCCGATACCGTTCGTTACTATACCCGTATCGGATTACTCCACCCTCGCAAAAATGCGACAAATGGATACAAGGAATATGATGAGCGTGATACTTCTCGGCTCAATTTTATTCTCAGCGCACGGCGTCTTGGGTTCTCAATTGAAGACGTAAGGCACATTCTGGAGGTATCAGATCAGAATGAAACTCCCTGCCCAGTGGTTCGGAACCTTATCGAGCAAAGATTGAATGAAACGGAGTCTCGGTATCAGCAACTTACATTGCTTCGCAATAGAATGCAGGAGGCTGTGAAATTGTGGCAGGAATTGCCTGATAGAAACCCGACGGGCCACATGATTTGCCATTTGATTGAAAGTTTTCCCAGCGGAGCTAATTCAAAGGATTAGATTCTTGTCATTTCTCAAACAAGAGGTGCTTTTGAAGGACAGAAGGATTGTTCTTTTTGGAGTTGGTAAATGGATAAACAACACTTGCAATCATCGCACGCAGACGCGCCCGGTACGATGGAGTCTCAGCTTAAAGACCCCGTGTGCGGAATGACCGTCTCTGCAGATGCTGAATTTCAACATCAACATGCTGGCATTGAATATCGATTCTGTAGTGAGAAGTGCCAGATTAAGTTTATCGCCTCTCCGGAGAAGTACTTGGCAAGCAATTTCGAGGAAGAGACGGCTATCGAAACAGGTGCCTGGTACACATGTCCAATGCATCCCGAAATTCGTCAGAAGGGACCCGGAACGTGCCCCAAGTGTGGTATGGCGCTGGAACCGGAAGCGCCTTCGCTTGAGGAAGAAGAAAACCCGGAACTCATCGATTTTCAACGCCGGTTCTGGTGGACTCTTCCCTTAACTCTTGCCGTGTTTGTGCTCGCCATGTTCGGGCACGGTAGGGAGTGGGTGCCTATGGCATGGCAGAACTGGATCGAGTTGCTGCTAACGACGCCTGTTGTTTTATGGTCGGGATTGCCATTTTTTGTGCGTGGTGTTCAGTCGATTGTAAATCGAAGCCCAAATATGTGGACTCTGATCGGTCTGGGCACTTCATTGGCTTATTTGTACAGTCTGGTGGCAACTCTGGCACCTGGTGTATTTCCCGACTCCTTTGTTATAGATGGTCGGGTTAGTGTGTATTTTGAGGCGGCAGCCGTCATCATCTCACTCACGCTTCTGGGACAAATCATGGAACTTCGGGCTCGCGCTCATACTTCCGCAGCGATCAAAGCCTTGCTAAATCTTGCTCCAAAGACGGCTCGCCGAATCAATGCTGACGGCAGCGAAGAAGAAGTCTCGATAGATGACATACAGATCGGGGATCGCTTGCGCGTTACTCCAGGCGAGAAGGTTCCCGTAGATGGGTTAGTTGATCAAGGCAATAGCGCCGTAGACGAATCCATGCTAACTGGCGAACCACTCCCAGTGAGCAAGAATGTTGGAGACAGTGTAATTGGCGCCACCTTGAATACCAGCGGCAGCCTGGTCATTCGTGCTGAAAAAGTTGGCGCGGATACCACGCTTGCTCAAATCGTTAACCTGGTAGCACAAGCGCAACGAACCCGTGCTCCGATGCAGCGGATGGCGGATATTGTTGCGGGATACTTTGTAGTCATTGTTGTGGCGATTGCGGTAACGACATTTTTTGTCTGGGGATTCATAGGTCCGCAACCCTCATGGGTTTACGGACTCATAAACGCGGTTGCAGTTCTCATAATCGCATGCCCCTGTGCACTAGGCCTGGCGACTCCCATGTCTATCATGGTTGCAACAGGTAAAGGTGCCAGTTCCGGCGTATTGTTTCATGATGCGGCTGCAATCGAGGCTTTGCGGCAGGTCAATACTGTCGTCGTAGACAAAACAGGAACGCTCACTGAAGGGAAGCCCAGCTTTAGCAAGGCCCATTCAACATCCAGTCTAACTGATTCTCAGGTTTTGGTATTGGCGGCCAGCCTGGACCAGGGGAGCGAACATCCCCTAGCGAAAGCCATCGTTGCAGCTGCCCAGTCGCAGAACATTTCATTGTTGCCTGTTGCTAATTTTGATTCGTCGAGTGGCATCGGTGTGACCGGGCAAATTGGCGGTGACAATGTTGCGCTAGGAAATACTAAATTTATGCGTCAAATGAAAGTGGCTACAGCAGATGTTGAGGCGAAGGCCCAAGACATGCGTCGGGGGGGAGCCAGCGTCATGTACCTCGCTGCAAATGGAAAAGCAGCGGGCCTTCTCTCCGTGGCAGATCCTATAAAGGCAACCACACCAGGGGCCATCAAAGAGCTGCATGCCCGTGGACTGAAGATTGTCATGGCAACTGGAGATGGTGAAGTAACTGCAAAAGCAGTAGCCAATGAACTTGGGATTGATGAAGTGCACAGCGAAGTCACTCCCCGGGAAAAGCTTGATCTCATAGCCAGCCTCCAGCATCAAGGGATGAAAGTAGCCATGGCAGGTGACGGCATCAACGATGCGCCGGCTCTTGCTCAGGCAGATATTGGCATCGCCATGGGAACCGGAACAGATGTGGCAATGAGTAGCGCACAGGTGACGTTGGTTAAAGGTGATCTTCGTGGAATTTCTGAAGCGCGCCGGATATCCGAGCTTACGGTAGCCAATATGCGCCAGAACCTTACCTTTGCGTTGCTTTATAACAGTGCTGGAGTCCCCATTGCAGCAGGAGTGCTCTATCCAGTATTCGGAATACTGCTGTCTCCAATAATCGCCGCACTGGCCATGAGCCTGAGTTCAGTGTCAGTAGTAACCAATGCGCTCAGGCTTAGAAGTCAATGAGTGCAACTCGTTAGAGGAGTAATGAAATGATGAAACTCGATGTTATCAAATTTGGTCTCGCATCGGCGTATGCCATATCCATAGTCTGGATAGTCTGTTCACTGTTGGTGCTCCTGCTGCCTTCGATGTCCATGAGCATGGGTGGCTATATGATGCATGCGGATTTTTCAGGCACGAACTGGCATATGGGAATAGCAGGATTTTTATTTGGGTTATTTCTATGGGCTTTTTCGGCGGGAGTTTTTGCCAGCCTGATGGCTGCAATCTATAACAGGCTGATATGAGGGCTGCGTGATGAATTCAACATTTTGGTCAAGTCCCAGAGGATTTGTAGCTCTGCTGTTTATTGCTTCCATTTCGTACTTTTTGTTGATGGAGCATAGGCAGCATCTCTTTGAATGGTTGCCGTACCTGATCATTCTTCTTTGCCCTTTGATGCATCTATTTATGCATCACGGACACAGTGGGCATAAAGAAGGAGCAGGTAAATCTGAGACAACCGAGCAAGAATCTGGGGCAGTAAACGGTTTCGATCCTGCTGATTCGCATTCAGGCAATTCTCAGCGCGACAATCATTGAGGCAATAGTAATGGAAAATCAATCTGACTATGGCTTGTGGGTGCTGGTGATATTGAACTCGGCAATCTTTATCTTTTTCGCGTTTAGTTTTACCAAACCACAATCCATCGCCGATTGGCGAAGCCTTGGCGTTTTCTCGGCATTTATTGTCGCGCTGTTTACGGAAATGTATGGGTTCCCGTTAACTATCTACTTTCTCTCTGGCTGGCTTACGAGTCGATATCCGGAAGTAAATTTTCTTAATCATGAAAATGGACATTTACTGCACACACTGTTGGGTTTTGAAGGAAATGCCCATTTTGACCCATTGCATATATTGAGCAATGTCATAGTGATTGCCGGGTTTTTTATTCTTGCATCGGCATGGAGCGTTTTGCATCAGGCGCAGCGTACTAATACCTTGGCCATGACAGAGTGGTATGCACGTTGTCGGCACCCTCAGTACCTGGCCTTCATTCTTATTATGTTTGGCTTCCTAATTCAGTGGCCAACAATCCCTACGCTAATCATGTTTCCGATACTCGTAGTGGTTTACACGCGATTGGCAAAAAGAGAGGAGGAAAAAGCTGTTCTTGAATTCGGGGAAGAGTATTTGAGGTATAGAGAGCTTACGCCAGCCTGGATACCAAGGTTACAGAATGAGTTGGGAAACAGCCCCTGAGTCTCAAAACGGCAGCATTCGGCGGCTGGCTGGTGGATTGGCTTTAGTTTTCAGAAACAGGTCGGGCAGTGCTGGACAGGGTCGGTAATCAAAAAATTCGCAAAATACAAAAAGGTGTCAAAGTGTTCAAAATTCTATCGGAGAACAAGATTTTCGCTGGAAAAAGAACTTTATTTCATAGCAGAGCGGTATTTTTAGTCCTCGTGGTTGTGGTCGAATCAGTTTCTTCGTGCTTTGCTCAAGAGAATTCCAGCCTGACTCTAGAAGAAGCCATCGAATTGGCTGTGCAAAACGATGATTGGCTGCTGATTAGTGAGCAGGAGGAGAATGCTTATCTCGAAGAGGCGGTGGCCGCGTATAAACTGCCGGATCCAAAAATGATGGTAGGGCTCGCCAATCTACCGGTTGATTCATTCGCTTTTGAACAGGAACCTATGACTCAGTTTCGATTAGGTGTTAATCAATCATTTCCTCGTGGCGCGACCAGAGAGTTACTGAGTAAGAAAATTGGATTGCAAAGTCAGGTAAACCCTATCTATCGAGAGAATCGCGCTGCAAATGTAAAGCTTGAAGTGACTGGTCTCTGGCTCGATGTCTATTTGTCGGCACAATCGATTTCACTTATAGAGAACGACAGAGACCTCTTTGAGCAGTTGGTTGATATTACCAGTGCGCGCTACACATCCGCTGCGGGACTGTCGAGACAACAGGATCTGATTCGCGCAGAACTTGAATTGGTGAGGCTAGATGAAAGGCTGGCCGCGTTGAGACAACGACAGGACAGCAACAAGCAGAGACTCGCGGAATGGCTGCCTTATCAAGTTGTCTCTTTGCCCTTTAATACAGAGCTTCCGGAGTTACAAGCTTCGGAAGCAGAGCTCACTGGTTTGAATCAGGCTGCTGAGTTCTTTAGGGATCATCCCATCATTAGAGCAAACGAAAAACAAATTGAGATTGCTCAGACTCAGGTTGAAATTACCCGACAAAGTTTCAAACCCTCGTTCAGTGTGGGTGCAAGCTATGGATACAGAGAACGCTCGCCACAAGGAATTAATCGAGATGATTTTGTTTCCTTCGATCTTAATTTCGACCTGCCCATTTTCACTAAAAACCGACAACAACCGAGATTGCGAGCCAGTCAGTACCGCGCGTCTGCGCGACAAACTGAAAAAATGCTACTGATCAAAGAATTGTTTGCCCGCTATCAAGACGCACAGGCGCAACTTGAGATGCTGGATGAACGCAGAGCTATTTTTAACGATTCCTTACTTTCTCAATTATCTGATTTAACGGAAGCAACCTTGTCCTCCTATACGGCAGACGAAGGTGACTTCGAGGAAGTTATGCGCGCTTATATAGCCCAACTTAATGCCAATATAGAATTGCTACAGCTCGATATTGACCGTCTCAAAGTAATTTCAATACTGGATTACCTGGTAACCAGATCCAATCCCGAGGTGAATCTATGAACAAAGCTCAATTGTTACCCTATCTGTTGACTGGATTACTGGGCAGCGTTGCCGGTGGCGGGGCGGTTTACTTTTTGAACGCAAATACTGGTTCCGTTGAGCCCCAAGAGGCAGAACCGCTCTACTGGGTGTCACCCATGGATCCTACTTATCGGCGGGACCGCCCTGGAACATCTCCTATGGGAATGGAGCTGGTGCCTGTTTTTGCAGGTGACGAATTGAGTGGGCCGGGCACAGTCACAATATCTCCGTTAGTTGAGAATAATCTTGGAGTACGCACCGCGCTTGTTGAAGCAGCCCCGTTTAGAAGTACGATTCGCACCGTTGGTTATGTGCAATTTGACGAAGACAGGCTAATCAACCTGCATCCAAGAGTTGAAGGCTGGATCGATGAATTATTTGTCAAGGCACAAGGGGAGTTTATCGAGGACGGGGAGCCGCTCTATTCAATTTACTCACCGACACTAGTTAATGCCCAGGAAGAATTGCTATTAGCCATGGACCGCGACAATGGCAGGTTCGTGATCTCGGCAGAAGAGCGATTGCTCGCTCTGCAAGTGCCACGATCCTTGATTGATGAGGTGAAGCGTACCCAACGGGTTTTCAGGAATGTCACAGTCTATGCGCCGCAGAGTGGTTTGGTCGCGAATCTGGGCGTTAGAGAGGGGCAATTTGTGCAGCCGGGCAATCAAATTCTGTCCATTGGAGTGCTCGATGAAGTCTGGGTGATTGCTGAGGTATTCGAGCGTCAAGCGAGTCTGGTGTCAGTAGGTGATCCGGTAAACATGTCTCTGGACTATCTTCCAGGCAGAGATTGGCAGGGAGTGGTTGATTTCATTTATCCAACGTTGGATGAGCAGACCAGGACAGTAGCGGTGCGATTACGATTTCGCAATCCCGGCCAGGAGCTGAAACCCAATATGTTCGCCCAGGTGACTATTCAGCATAGTGAAGACGGAGAGCAAGCATTACTGATTCCTCAGAGCACAGTAATTCGGACGGGGACCCAGGACCGAGTCGTACTGGCATTGGGCGAGGGACGCTTCAAATCTGTGGAAGTGGCTCTAGGAAGGAGCGGTGATCAAAGTATCGAGATCTTATCGGGCCTTCAAGCCGGTGATCGAATTGTCACTTCTGCACACTTTTTACTGGATTCGGAATCCAGTATTACTTCCGATTTCTTACGAATGTCTGCAGAAGGGGCTATGTCCGATGAGGAAATGGAAGCAATGTCAGGGGATGCCGAGATTACTGCAGCCGAAACAACGGAAGCAGCGAATAGCCGCGGAGATTTGGTGTGGAGTAGTGGAATTGTAGAGCATGTAATGGAAGCAGAGCGGATGGTTTCTATCACTCACGCTCCCGTTCCCCAATGGGAATGGCCGGAAATGACTATGAGTTTTGAGTTGGCAGAAGACATTGACGCCGGAGAGATTGAAACTGGTAAAGATTATGAGTTTCAAATGAATCGGCTGACGGGTAACAGAATAGTCATAACAGAACTGAACGCAGCTGATTCGGTTCAATAGGTCAGGGTGCTTAAATGATCGAAGCCATCATACGTTGGTCCATAAACAATCGCTTCTTCGTGTTGTTGAGTACCGCATTCCTGTTAGTCTTTGGAGGCTATGCGCTGCAGCAGACTCCGGTTGATGCATTGCCAGATCTTTCAGATGTGCAAGTAATAGTCAAGACTTCATACCCGGGGCAGGCGCCGCAAGTGGTCGAAGATCAGGTGACTTATCCACTAACTACGGCAATGCTATCTGTGCCGGGCGCGGTTACCGTGCGTGGATATTCCTTTTTTGGCGACTCCTTCGTTTACATAATATTTGATGATGATACTGATCTCTACTGGGCACGTAGCCGCGTGCTTGAATACCTCAATCAGGTGGCTGGAGATTTACCTGCCACCGCGGAACCTCAGCTCGGACCTGATGCAACAGGAGTTGGTTGGGTCTATTTGTATGCACTGATAGATCGCACGGGGCAAAACGATCTTGGTCAACTGCGCAGCATTCAGGACTGGTTTCTAAAATACGAATTGCAGACAGTGCCCGGGGTCTCTGAGGTCGCAACTATTGGTGGAATGGTCAAGCAATACCAGATTCAGGTTGACCCGGAAAAACTCAGAGCTTTCGGAATGCCGCTGAGTCATATCCAGATGGCGATCCGACAGGGCAACCAGGAGTCCGGCGCGTCTGTGGTAGAGATGGCGGAAGCAGAATACATGGTCCTCGTGGACGGCTATCTATCCACTATTGAAGATCTCAAAAATATTCCACTGGGGATGAATGAGAACGGCACGCCAGTGCTGCTGAATGACATTGCTGAGATTAACCTGGGTCCGCAGTTGCGCCGAGGCATCGCTGAGCTGAATGGAGAGGGTGAGACAGTTGGCGGTGTCGTCGTTATGCGCTTCGGAGAGAATGCCGCAAACGTGATCGATGCAGTAAAGGCCAAAATTGAGGAATTGAAACAAGGTCTACCGCCGGGAGTGGAAGTTGTTACCGTTTACGATCGCTCAGACTTGATCGAGCAATCTATTGACACACTATCTGTGCAGTTGCTGCAAGAAATTGTAATCGTTGCGCTGATCTGCTTTTTGTTTCTCTTGCATTTCCGCTCATCCCTTGTCGCTATCCTGAGTCTGCCAGTGGGAGTCCTGGCAGCATACATAATTATGTATTTTCAAGGTATTAACGCAAATATCCTTTCTCTGGGCGGCATTGCGATTGCCATAGGGGCGATGATCGATGGCGCCATTATCATGGTTGAGAACATGCACAACCAGATGGAGCGTACTCCTTTGACCGATGAGAATCGTTGGCAAATAGTGACACAATCTGCGCTGGAAGTAGGGCCGGCATTGTTTTTTAGTCTGTTGATTATAACTGTTAGTTTCATCCCTGTGTTTACTCTTCAGGCTCAAGAAGGCCGCATGTTTACACCATTGGCGTTTACCAAGACTTATGCGATGGCAGCCTCGGCGCTTATTGCCATCACTCTTGTTCCTGTGCTGATGGGCTACTTTATCCGTGGAAAAGTGCGTAGCGAGAATAAAAATCCGATTAGCAGAGTTTTGGTAAATTGCTATCGCCCGCTTGTGCAAATAGTCATGTCGTATCCCAAAACGACGCTAATGACAGCTTTTCTGATCACTCTCATTGGTTTTTGGCCTGCCACAAGAATTGGCAGCGAATTCATCCCTCCATTGGATGAGGGTGACTTAATGTATATGCCTACAACCTATGCTGGTATTTCTATCGGTAAGGCACGTGAGATCCTGCAGCAGACTGACAGACTGATAAAGACAGTGCCGGAAGTCGAGACTGTTTTTGGCAAGATGGGCAGAGCAGAAACTGCGACAGATCCTGCGCCACTGACCATGATTGAGACATTCATTCAATTGAAGCCGCGGGATGAATGGCGGGAAGGCCTTACCACTGATTCTTTGATCCAGGAGCTTAATACACTTATCACTGTGCCCGGATTGACCAATGCCTTTGTCATGCCCATCAAGACTCGCATTGATATGTTGGCAACCGGAATCAAAACCCCGGTCGGAATTAAAGTTGCGGGTCCGGACCTGGCAACAATACAAAGTATTGGTAGAGAATTGGAAAGTGTCATCGGACAGCTGCCTGGCACAACTTCTGTTTATTCAGAGAGAGTGGCTGGTGGGCGGTATATCAAAGTAGATATTAAAAGAGATCAGGCGGCGCGACACGGGCTCAATATTGCAGATATTCAACAGATAGTTGCCACAGCCATAGGTGGTATGAACATCAGTGAAACCGTTGAAGGATTGGAACGTTACCCCATCCGGTTACGCTACCCCCAAGCATACAGAGATTCTGTCCAGTCAATTGCATTGCTCCCCCTTGTGACAGCCAGTGGTCACCGAATCGCGTTGGCTGATGTGGCTGATGTGTATATAGAAGATGGTCCGCCGGGCATTAAGAGTGAAAACGCGCGCCTGAATGGGTGGACCTTTGTCGATATTCAAGGTGTAGATGTAGGGACTTATGTCTCGGCAGCACAGGAGGCTGTGAACGAACAGGTGGAGGTGCCGCCTGGATACTCGATCAATTGGTCGGGCCAGTATGAGTACATGCAACGAGCCGCTGAGCGGCTAAGAATTGCGGTTCCACTGACTCTCGCTCTCATAGTGATTTTGCTCTATGCCCATTTTCGGAGCTTTACCGAGGTCGTATTGATCCTGGGGGCCTTACCATTCGCCCTGATTGGTGGGCTCTGGTTGATGTACCTGTACGGCTTCAATTTTTCGGTTGCTGTGGGCGTTGGCTTTATCGCTTTGGCAGGTGTGGCAGTAGAGATTAGTGTGATTGTGCTGGTCTATCTGAATGCGTCCTACAAGAGAATGTTGGCTCGATGCAGTGAGCAATCTCGTAAGCCTGATTTGGAAACACTAAGGCAATGTGTAACGGATGGCGTCGTAAATCGAGTAAGGCCTGTAATTATGGCCGCTACTGCAACCATCGCGGGATTGCTGCCGATATTTTTTGGAAGTGGTACAGGTTCTGAAGTGACAAGTCGGATTGCGGCTCCAATGGTCGGCGGTATGCTGTCGGCAATAATTCTGACTCTGCTCGTTCTGCCAGTTGGTTACTTTTTGTGTCGCCAATACCAGTTAGGACTTACCGGTGGTCAGAACGAGCTGGAGCTCGCTGAAACAAGCAACGCGAAGTAAACCGCGCAAATTGGAGGTCTAAAGACCGCTCCTACAATGTAGTAAAAACCGTCATTTATGGAGGCAACATTTGGTTGCAAGAAGAGCTTGTCGAGTTACCACGCTTCCTTAAGTAAATCTCTTTTGTTCGGTTTGTCTTTCCATTGCTCTGCATCTTCTGGAGGAAGTTTAACTTCAGTGATATTAGGCCAGGAATTAGATAATGATTGGTTGAGCAGAAGAAACTCAGACTGTTCATCAGGAAGTTCATCTTCGGCGTAGATTGCGTCTACCGGGCATTCAGGTTCGCACAGTGCACAATCAATACATTCGTCGGGGTGAATCACAAGCATGTTTGGGCCTTCGTAAAAGCAGTCAACGGGGCAGACTTCTACACAGTCGGTGTATTTGCACTTTATGCAGTTCTCTCCGACAACAAAGGTCATGAGCCAAGCCTTCAAACAGCAAAACCTGACTTATTTTAACACTGAAACCACTATTTAGGATTTACTATGAATGACCATTCTCACCACGATCGGAGCTCGCATTATAAGAAGGACAGTTTGACGCTATGGGGCGCTGTTTCCATGGGCACAGGTGTCATGATTGGTGCCGGAATATTTGCGCTGACTGGCCAAGTCGCAGAACTAGCGCGTGACTGGTTTCCCTTGGCTTTTCTTGTGGCTGCAGTTATCTCAGGTTTTTCGGCTTACAGCTACGTAAAAATGGCCAATGCCTGGCCGTCGGCCGGAGGGATCGCCATGTTTCTGGAGAAGTCATACGGGCGCGGCACTATCACCGCCGTTTGCGCGTTGCTGATGTACTTCTCAATGGTGATCAATGAAAGCCTTGTAGCGCGGACCTTTGCAACCTATAGCCTTCAATTGTCCGGTGCTGATCCTGAGGGCTGGATGATACCTGCCCTGGCTGTAGCGGTTCTTATTTTCGCATTTCTTGTCAATGTGCTCGGTAATCGCTTCATTCAGACATTTTCATTCTTCATGGCGTTTATAAAAATCGGTGGACTTGCCTTTCTCGCAGTTGGGGGCTTGTGGGCGTCCGGACTCACATTTGAAGGTATCGATTCTCCTCAAGAAGAAACAACCCTTTCTGGATTTCTCGGCGCTGTGGCACTTGGAATCCTCGCCTACAAAGGCTTCACAACCATTACCAATAGCGGCTCCGAGATTAAAGATCCGCACAAGAATGTCGGGCGGGCAATTATTGTATCGCTGGTAATTTGTGTACTTGTGTACATGCTCGTAGCTTTTGCAGTGGCGGGTAATCTGACGGTGGACGAAATCGTCGCTGCACGCGATTACTCACTGGCTGAAGCATCTCGGCCCGCCTATGGAGATCTTGGGCTTCGGGTCACGGTGATATTTGCCATCGTCGCAACCGTGTCGGGAGTCATTGCAAGCGTGTTTGCCGTCTCGCGAATGCTGGCTATGCTCACCGATATGAAACTCGTACCACACAGCCATTTCGGGATGCCGGGCAGTATTCAGAAACATACTCTGGTCTACACAATTGTGTTGGCAATATTACTAACGGTTTTCTTTGATCTGGGACGGATTGCCTCCTTGGGCGCGATTTTCTACCTACTTATGGATATTGCAATTCACTGGGGCATATTTCGCTATGTCAGAATGGAAATCGGTGCCAACGGTGCCATCCTGGTGACAGCTATGGTGATGGATGTGGTTGTACTAATTGCGTTCTTATGGGTGAAACTACAATCAGATGTTCTCGTAATTTATGCATCTGTAGTTGGGATAGTTTTAATCCTGGCCGGTGAACGCTGGTTTCTATCAAATCGGCAATGAGAGAATTAATACACCTATTGAGCGGGCTTCCGATTTTGTCTTATATAGAGAGCATATTTTGAAATTTGCTATTTACACAATAGCTTCAATTTATATAACTGCATTTCTACTCCATTTCGTTTGGGAAATGTGGCAAGTCCCCTTTTACACGGATATGGTTAATGCAGACCATTGGCAGGCACTATTGCAATGTACAAAAGCGTCACTAGGAGACGGTGTAATCACTTTATTGGCGTATCTATTGGCTATTGTTGTGTCAGGTCGTGGTCGGTTAGGGCAATTTAAGAACAGAATTACGGGCTGGTCAGTTTTTCTTGGAGCTGGACTAATAATTACTATCGGGCTTGAGCTTGTCGCTACGAAATATCTTGATCGTTGGCAATATAGTGAATTGATGCCGATTGTGCCCTATTTGGATGTTGGCTTAGTGCCACTAACACAATGGTTGGTATTGCCGCCTTTGACGTTATGGGTATCCTGGATATTCGTCCGTGGTTTGAGATTCGAGATTGATCGATCAGCTCTGGAGCGAACGATTTCGGATACTGGAAACTAGTTTCTGAAATTCGAGTGACAAAAGTTTGCGGTAGAGATGTATTGCGATGGATGTGTGTTCCCAGTTGCTTAGAATATGAGTGTCAGTATTTGAGATCTCTGGCATTCCATTTTGTCTTTAATAATCAATTGTAGTGCGTGAGCGGAGTGCGATTGTGGAACCGTTATGAAGAAAGAAAATAGTCTGGTTTCAATATCAGCAGTTCTTGTAATGTTTCTATGGGCACTTTGCTACCCTCTCGTTGCTACAGGCCTTTCATATGTTCCACCGTTGTTCTATGGATTTTTGAGAGCGTTGTTATCTGGATTGGTTCTATTGGGTCTGGGGCGGTTTTTGGGAAGACCGCAGATCTCAGGCAGACGTAACTGGGTATTAGTTTGCGCCATTGGTTTTACAGCTACGACTATTGGTTTCTGGGGAATGTTTTACGCAGGAGGAATCCTCTCTCCTGGGTTGGCAACTGTATTGAGTAACACTCAACCGCTAATAGCGGCTGCCCTGGCTTTGCCATTTTTGCACGAACGAATAGACCGTCGGGCGCTGATGGGTCTGCTTATCGGTTTTTTTGGAGTGCTTTTGGTGAGCCTTGGATCTGGCAGTTTACCTGGGGAGACACTTGTGCTCGGTATCGCATACGTTCTAGTTGCTGCGATTGGCCTGGCTATTGGCAATGTAATTATGAAAATGATATCGACAAGTGTTGATACGATTAATGCAATGGGCTGGCAGTTGTTTATAGGTGCCATGCCTCTTGCCCTGCTCAGCATTGCAGGTGAGTCATATCATACTTCGAATTTGGACGTAACATTCCTGATTAATTTGCTGATCTTGAGTCTCTTGGGTACCGCTCTTCCTTTTGTCATTTGGTTTTGGTTGTTGCAAAAGAAGCCACTTCACAAACTCAACAGCTATTCTTTTCTTACACCGGTAATAGGCCTTGGGCTGGGGTACATATTCTATGCGGAGTCGCTCACAGTAGTGCAATTTGGTGGGGTAGTCGCCGTCATATCTGGAGTATGGCTAGTAAATGAAGGAGATCATTCTGAGACTTGACTAGACGTTAAGGAGCCTCTGACATTAGTTCCTGAATGTGGCCACATATATTGCCACATATATTGCCACATCGGCGATCGGCACTTCCATATCCCAGCCGCATCGCTTAGCGCCTTCTTTTAGCTGGTGATGGACATCCTGGTTCATTGGGGCGTCAACCGAAAAATTTAAGACGGACCAATAATGTCTTGTTCCCAACCATCCCGGTAACGAATATAGATTCTACTTTCTTCAGAAAAAATACCAGGCTGATCGAGAATGCCGGATTGATGTAATAAAGAATTCAATCTGAACTGCATCATTTCACCATCAACTTCCAATGTGAATAGGCCATTGGTATCGAATATGAGTTGTTGATCTGTAATGTTTCTGATGTGATCGCGTAATTGAACAGGGTCGTGTGCGCACGCATGTAATCTCTGTCGAACCCCATCTGCATATATAACTACCAAATTACCATCACTATCAATGTTAATAGCTGTTTCCCCAACCGATTGTTCAGAGCTAATCTCCATGTCAGGGGTCAGGCATAGACGGTCGCCTGCTGGCGAATTGACTTCAATTCCCTCCTCAAACCAGAAAAATTCGGTCCAGCCCGAGTTGTACATTTCACCGACAAGTTCTGCTTCTCGGTGCATAGCGGCTCGTATTCTGACTTCCATTCCTGCTTGAGAACGTAGATGCAACGACCCGTCTTCCCCTTGGTTGATTTGTTGTTGGTGCATATTCTGATGCCCCAATAACAACCCAACTGTCTCTACACTAAATTGCGTGCCATCTCCAAGAGTAACGGTGATAGCACCGCTCTCTTCGTCTTTTGAAACCATTACCGGAGTCTGCGAGCTATCAACTAGATCATTGAGTATGTCAGCTATATCCTGCACTGATGGCGTTCCAACCATACAGTCCATTCCACACGGTGACGATTGAGTCTGAGACGACAAAACAATTGACATAAAAAAAACTGGTGAAAGCAATCGCAAACACACGCTTCTCATCGTTTTTCTCCAGAAATTAAAACCATTAACCGGGGAAGACTCAGCCTCAAACCAAATCCAAAATCGGCATTACAACATTGGTAATTTGTACAATTACACACCTTCACTTTTGATGCATTGACTCTAGTCAAATTTGCTACCAGTTACTAAGAAGTGGTTTGCTAAAATACTCCGATTTGGGGCACACCCAAGAAGTGATATATTTGACTTAACTTGGCGGGGAGTAAGAAACGTCATCGAATCTGGAAGCGAATATTGAGCTCAAAAAAGGCAGCAAAGGCAGTGATTCACGGTGAAGATGTGTCGTTAGCAGGTTCTGAAACTAGTTTATAACGTCTAGTTGTCTGGGCGGTGGTGGGGCGCCCCTTCTTCATAGATTTAGGGTAGTAATTTCTTTGTTCTGATGGCCAGATTGATGTCAGCAAAGGTTAGCGGCTTATATTCTTTTTGTAGCACTAGATACTTGCGCAAAAAATGGGGAATTGCAGGTTATCTTCATTCTCCAAAAAGATCCCTTTACCAATTCTGGGGGGAAATACTGATCGATTTGGAAATTGGAGATATCGACTCCATATTTGTCTCTCAAACTCAAAATGCAATGTTCAGCCTCTTCTCCCCAGATATCACAATCATGATATAGCCTAACGCTCAGGTCATCCATGTGAAGAGCACAATAGCAAAAAGAGCAAAGACGATGAGTTTTTGATGGTCAACTTGGCCGGGATTTTTGGAAATAACTCAATTGGCTATTGGCATAAATTGGGTAAAGTTGATCGTGCTCTAAGACACAGGTCCAAAAGTCTATTAGGTGCCGCTTTCAAAAACCGCAGACACTACAATCTAAACAAAGACAATAAATTTCTAGAAATTATCTGGGGAACACCAGATCAAGACAGGCTTAATCGCTGTTTTTCACAAATAGCCTACGGAATTTACTACCATCATTTTTCTGAGCGATTTGATGGTGAGATAAAGGTTTTACTAGGCTATTTGCATAGTACGGATGACAATCATAATAGCTTTATGGGGTTTATAAAGCATCGAGCAAGAATTGAACTTAAAGATGTTTCCTCGCAAGGGGATAATCCCGACATATTCTATTATCAATTTGCAGAAAAAGATGAACATGACCTCATTTTTCTGCAATTGAGGTTTTATGGAGGTATAGATGTTTACGTTTCTTTTATGCCGGCAGGAAAAACAGTTCCGTATGATCTCGGAATAGAACTGATGAATGCAGGAATCCAGACTACACTTGTGCTGGAAGATAGGGAATATACGGTCAACAAATCAAGTAACTAGGCTTGCGAACAGCTAACAATTGCTCAATGGAAAAAATTATATGAAGAGAGAAGAGTTCAAAAAGGCGCTGGAGAAAAGATTGGTTAAACGTCTTAAAAAAATGTCTTTTGATGAGATAACCGTCGGCGGAAGCAAGATGCGTTTTGATATGGAGCTTGCCATTAACGGTTATCCGTTTGACCTACCTGAAGGAGCGGTCGAAGGTGACTATGAGCCTCTATTAACTGACGACCAGTATATGTCAGGTGAATTTGATGATGTAGTAGAAGAAGTATTTAATAAGGCATTCGCTGGTGGCTACACAACGTAAATGCTGCGCACGATTCGCAATCGTGCATGTAGTTTCTAGGGAAGAGCATTCATCTTAGTGACCTAATTGCAATATACAAGCCAGCCATCAACGCACACAACAAGTGCCTTCTTGGTCTAAATGAAAGGAAAGGATTCGGCTGGAACAGTCCGTTTGAACTGAACTGCAAGAATCCTAGTTGCCCTGAAAATATTCGATTACTGGGGTCGATGCATATATCGAAAATGCTAGCAGTAATAGAAGAAACCCATTTCTTAAACATTGGAAAGTGGCCTCATTCCTCAATACTCGCACAATATTAAGCTCTTCTTGTTTTAATAGTGCTATTGAAATTGACTTATTGTCTTTTTCTTTCTGAATAAGGTGCTCAGTACCATATCCAAATG
Source organism: uncultured Pseudohongiella sp. (assembly GCA_965227635.1). Classification (GTDB taxonomy): domain Bacteria; phylum Pseudomonadota; class Gammaproteobacteria; order Pseudomonadales; family Pseudohongiellaceae; genus UBA9145. The sequence continues at coordinate 1,937,531 of OZ245763.1, forward strand.
TCTCCAGAGTCTTTAAGGCACCTAATGAAAGCATTCCTCCTGATATTGTAAAAATTACTGACAAGCCAATACTCAATAAAGCTATTGCTTGTAAGGAAGGAATTTCAATTGTCTTCAATATGACACTGCTTGCGGAACCTACAATGGTTAAAGCAATACTTATAGTCATTGAAAACTTTATCGTTTTTTCATCTATCGCCTTAGCTCTTTCATGTTCTTCTTCTAGTCGTGATTCTAGTTGAGATACGCTTAACAAAGAAAAGCCAGAAAGTTTTATTTCATTCTTATCTGAAAAATCGGCCGAAAATATACTCTTTCTCTTTCGAGCTGCTCGCATCCAATAAAAGAAAAAAGGAACTATTTCCTCCAGAACCCGTAGAATGAAAGATCTAACCATGAGCAAGCCATTCAGCAATTTTTTCATCAAAGGCGCGTTCCTTACTGTTAATCCACTCCCATTCGCCAGTAGGATTTATTTCCAGGAAAACAAAGTCATCTTCTGTTTGCACGAAATCTATTGCGCCAAATGCCAGGCCTAAATCCCGCAATAGTTGTAAGCAACTAGTTTTAATGCTTTCAGGTAGTTCAAAATCCTCATATTGTAATTCCGATTTCGGGGTAAGCCTCCAATCTCCAACTATTCGATTGCCATTTTTAAGGATTCTGGTTGCATGTATATGATCCCCAATTATAGTTACCCTGCAATCAGTTTTTGGCTCTATAAAATTCTGCGCAATAAAGGGAATAGCCTTGGCATTTTCTTCAGATATTTCTTCTAACTCACAAACATTTGAGTAAGTGAAAAGGCAATCATCGTCGTCACGCAATAGCACCGTATCAAGAGATTTCACAATAATCTTTGTAGCAAAATTCTTCTTAATCGCTTCAGCATGATTAGTGACAATCGTCTTGGGGATCGATAAGCCACATCTATGCGCAGATAACAATTGATACGGTTTACTTTCAGCTAGATAGGTGGCTTGAGGCCAATTCATCCAAGCAATGTGGTCAAAAACGCTGAGCGCCCTCAGAAAAGCAGACCATTGGGATCGACATAATTGCTCTGCAGGTGATAGCCCTTTGGAAGGTGTATTTCTCAAAAATACGGGCTGTCTGAACCATACTGATTTCAACTCGCTGCTGCAGGCAACATTTTTTTTTCGGTAAACAAGATTGAACGACGGCTCGCAAGGGTCAAGGCAAATCTCAAAGTCTGATATGTTTTCTTTGTTTATCCTTAGGAAAGGGACATCCAAATTTTCCAATCGAAGGCAAACTAGGTCAGCAGCAAAATCATAAAGAGTGGTTAAGATTAGAACTTTGGGTTTCATTCCCCCTTTTGGTCCTCACCTGTTTCTTGGTCGTTTTTTTTGGTGCCATGATTTCTAATAAATTCAGAATTCTTGACTAATGGGCCACTCGGTAATTCCCAGTAGCCCAGAGTTTGGTTGAATTGTGAATTTTCTGGCATTTCAGGTGATTCAGAAGTTTTCCTTCTCGTTGCAAGTTTCAATAGTAAATGCTGTTCCATTCCTTTCTCCTTGCGTCCAAGTGCCGCAATCAAATCCGCCTGCGCAGACTTAGTTTGGTTTTCGCACCAATAGAGCTGTTCGCTTCACGAGCTCCTCAGGAGGAATATCAAGCGCATTAGCTATGGTTATTATGGACCCCAGTGAGGGCTGCCTTCGCCCCCTTTCGAGCATAGAGATAAATGTTCTATCAAGCTCACAGTTCAATGCCAGCTTCTCTTGAGAAACACCTGACTTATTCCTGGCATCCCTCAATACTCGTCCAAAGGCTTCTTCCGGCTTCATAGCAATATCCCCATTGCTGGAGAATGTTGCTATTTACGTAGACAATGGTCGACGGACTATAGTCTACAATTGTTGCCTAATTTCTGATAGGATCCAAATCTGTTAGCTATTTAGTGCGCAGACAACCTTATTGTTGATAAGCAAGGAGGGCTTCTATGAGCCGATTTGCTAGTATTTTTGTATTCGCTTTTCAGGTGGCCCATTCCGCAGAACTTCCTAGTCTTAGTGAAGAAACCATGATTTTGCATGTCCCGCTGGCTGAGTACATTACAGACGGTTCGATTCTTCATTTCACGGCAGATCTAGAGGCATCATTGGATTTCAGCGTTTTTAACTTAGTATCCGCGGAAATAGTAGATCCACCATCTGTCGATGTGACTGAAAACAATATTGACCTTGCTGGTATAGGAGGCAACTATGAAGGCTCATTGACCGCTTATGAGCCTGGATCAGTGACAAAAGTTGGACCTTTTGCCTCGTGTCCTACTCTGCCTTTTAATCCAGGCTCAACATCCATGACGATCAACTCGGATGGACCCAGTATTGACCTAACTATAGATGTGTTTCCTGACTTGACTTGCATGCTATCAGGACTCGTTGTGGGGGATTCTGTTTCAGGGACATTTGAATGTAGTGATTTCAATGATGGTAACTGGACTTCAAGCCTCTTAAAAACTATTGCTGATACTGAAATTTTGGTGGCAGGAATTTCCTTTTCAGGAGATAGCTGCTCTTTTGACACTAACTTTGCGGGTGTACGAGACTAGCTGAGTATTGTGCTTTTCAAATTTGGTCGCATGCCTATGCTAGTGAATGTCATAAAGCGGTAATGAACGATGCTCAATTCTCCCTTGTCCCGGCACGCTAGCATCCTAGTTGGTTTCGAGAGAGAGTTTTCAGGCATGACGCATGAGTTTGTTTGGTGCACAGCTATAGCAATTTCGGATGTCGATACATTGATGAAATCTTAATAGAGGCATTCTCCAGAGATAATAACTGAGAGGGTAGGTGGCTATAGTAGGAGTGTCCTAAAAATAGACCCTCCACTACCGCATTTATGCCTCTACAGGGTATATTTTTGACCCTGTTGCTCATGATATTTCTAGTGTTAAGATCAAATTTAGACCTTGAAGAGGGTCCAGAGGGTACAAATTTGACCAGGTATCTCTAATTTTCCCAATCATGGGTAGGTGGTTTACCTTTGTAAGGCAACCAAGTTAGTCGCCAAGTTCGGGATTTACTCATAGATCTTGAGTTAAATAGAGATTCATCGATTTTTTCAATAAAACCTTTCTCCTCGAGCTCCTTAAATGCCCTTTGTGCGGTGCCTTTAGCACAAGGTATCTTTTTCATAGCCTCTCTGATGCCATAGCCGACTGGCTCATAATTGCGCCAATGGATCTGCATGAGAGTTATCAGAACCTTTGCTTGTGCAGAGAGACCAAGATATTGCTGCGATTTCAAAAAATGTCCGCAATTTGCAATCCTTCCTCCCCTTATATCGAAAGGAAGAGGATTCTTTGTTTTGCTGGCCATAACTACTAGCTCTTAGAAGCGATTCTCTTGGCCTTTTTCCGAAGGCGTCGTTTAGAGGCAGTTGGATTCGCTGAGGAGTCGGTACTAGAGACTATCTGGGTGTCTATCCATTTTTCGATATCGCTCTCCAGCCAGCCCACAGACCTGCTACTGCCTAGTTGTATAGCCTTTGGGAAAGAGCCTTCGGCGATGCGTCGATATATCGTGGATCTAGAGAGGCCTGTTCTGAATTTCACTTTGGGAAGTCGTAGCACAACTTTAGCCATCTTGGTTCTCCTTCGTTTAAGTTGGGACGAAGTGAGTATTTATAGATTTCTAGTGAGTTGCTGCTATTGGCCCTTATTGAGGCTATTGTCCGCTAATGTCCACTATTGCTTGTGTATCTACGCCAGCGAACCTTCATTGTGGACTTTGTTAATGGATTCTCATCCAGGATTAGAGCGAATTCCCTCCGATACAAGCCGTGGGAAATTCCATATTCTGGTGGTGGCTCCTCACGGAGTTTTGTCCATACTTCCTGGAATTGAGGGATTTCACCCGTTTCGGAGAGTAACTGTGAATAAACTTCTTGAATTGCTAAAAACCAGTCATCTTTTCTTTGGGGAGGAGAGGGGAATTCTGTCAAGCCTGATTGAAAGGCTGGATTAATCTGTTTAGGTGAATTTGTATTGCTGCCTTGTTTAGCCAAAGACTTCGTGGAGTCTGAGCATAATTCGCTTTCTTCTATCGACAAAATCTCAGAAAGTGCAAACAAGCCATCTTTAAGCGGTGGGTAGCCATCCAGTCCAGTGCCACCAGCGCTGGTGCCTCCGAAGGTAGGATGAAGGTCAATCAGTTTCGATTCCTTTATCTTTTGAGCTATGAAATTTTTTGCTGACGTGCCTGGGATGCTTCCCCAATACTTCAATAATTCTTTTCCGGTGATAAACCGATCCTCGGATTGAGGATCGAAACTCTCGATGTCATCTAATGAGAACCAGACCTTGGTCAATAGGCCAACATAATCCCATTCTTGTTCGTGTTGTGAAAAGTAGAATCTTTCTGGAGGAGATTCGCTTGGCCCAATCGTATCCGGGTTCAAATAGGCATCCATACCGCCGTTGGCCTTGCCCAAAAATACCCAAGCAGCTATTTCTTCTTTTGAAGTATCGAACTTGGCGCTCAGAAGTCTATAAGCATGAAGGTAAGGAATAAGATCGGGGCGAGTATTCATTACAAGTGAAGGAATAGATCAACTGGATTTGCTAAAGGTGGCTTTGATCACATTTCCGCTTAATACCTGATGGCGCAGCTTGTCCAAATAGTCCGCCCATGCCTGTGTCATGCCGGCACGCTGCTCTAGGTGTTCTGTTCGGTTGTAAGCTCTGCCCATCGGATCGCTGACTCTTCTACCTGACTGGTGTTCAATCCAGTCCACACGGAATCCAAGTCGTTCATCCAACATGGTTCTGGCTGAAGCTCTGAATCCATGAAAAGATTGCTCAGATATAGTGTCGTACCCTAAATTCCTGAGCGCTTTATTAACTGATGCAGGAGTGGCGTGCTTGGAATAGTCGCGTTGGTTAGGAAATACGAATTTACCCCTGCCGGTAAGGGGCTCGATATCTCGAATTAGCACAACCGCCTGGTCGCTCAATGGCACTAAATGATCAGATTCTCGTTTGTTTCGCTCCTTTTTCTTGTTTTTGGGGATGTTCCACAGATTGTTTTTGAGATCCAGCTCGGACCACTCCATGGATGCAATTTCACCAGGTCTTTGAAAAAGGAGAGGAGCTAGAGCAAGCATAGTTCTGACGATGTGACTGCCTTCGTATTGATCGATCTTGACCAATAGCTTGCCAAATATCACAGGATCTGTAATTGCTGCACGATGTTGAACCACCTTCTTTTTAAGTGCACCAGCCAAATCTATTACAGGGTTTTGTGTGCAGCGCTGGGTTTGTGTTGCATAACGGAAGATTTGACTTAGAACCTGACGCCCGTTGTGAGCTGTTTCTATTGCCCCCCGATTCTCTATTCTTTGTAGGCATTTTAGTAATTCAAAAGTTTGAAGATCGTTGACATTTCGACTTCCAAGATAAGGAATCAGATCGTTATCCAGGAGAGAACGCCGTTTTTTTGCTGTAGAAGGAGCCCAATGACTTTCCTGTTTCGTATACCACTCGTTTGCGAGAGATGAAAAAGAATTTGATGAGGCAGCCCTTTGCTCAAGTTTTGTATTTTGCTTGATCTGGGAGGGGTCGAGACCTAGGGCTTTTTGGTTTCTTGCTTGATCACGAATTGATCTGGCGTCGGCTAATGAGAGATCAGGATAGACACCGATAGCTAAGGTTTTTTGCCTACCTCCGAACCGGTATGCCATGCGCCAATACTTCGCACCATTTGTCCGCACTAACAGATACATTCCGCCCCCATCAGTGAGCTTGTAATCTTTGTCTTTTGGCTTGGCAAGCCTCACGCTAGTTGCGGTTAGCGGCATTCGAGTATTTCTCGTTGGTAAGGATTGGTAGGGTATTCGCTGTTGGTACCAAAAAGCAGAACCGCAAATTGTGCCAACAAATCTACCAACAAAAGTGTCGGATTTAGTGAGGCAAGTTGGGACTACTTGAGAAGGATTATAAGGGTTTTAGACTGCTATTACAGACTAATCTGAAATTACTTGGGAAGAGGTAGGATCTAGTGTTGGTGCCCAGGGGCGGAATCGAACCACCGACACGGGGATTTTCAGTCCCCTGCTCTACCGACTGAGCTACCTGGGCGTAATGGGCTGGCACTGTGGAATCATGGGGAGATTCCGAGATATGCCGCTTTTCGCGAGCCGCGTATTAAATAGTTTCTCGGCTCCAGAGTCAAGGGAGATGCAGGCTCCAGCGCGATTGGCTTGAGAAGGGCCCAAATCAAGCCACCTGTCGAGATTGAGGCGAAATCAGCCTAGAATCCTTCCTCGTCTTTCTCTTAATCAGGTCGCCAAACCATGACCACCACCAATCCGAATCAAACCATTACTCTGGTCCTCCATCCCCGACAAGCAGGTTTGGTAGCCTCCGCGACCCTGGCGATCAACGAGCGCAGGCAGGCATTGCTGGCCCAGGGCAAGAATGTATTCAATTTCGGCCTCGGTCAGTCCCCGTTCCCAGTGCCGGAAACGGTAGTGCAGGCGCTCAAGGACAACGCCCATCAGAAAGACTATTTGCCAGTCCGGGGTTTATTGCCCTTGCGCGAAGCCGTCTCCGGGTGGTTTGACCGACGCTTCGGATTGTCCTTTGAGGCGAAGAATATTCTGGTGGCCCCAGGTTCCAAGGAGCTGCTGTTCCTGGTCCAGATGGCGCTGGATTCGGTGTTGATTCTCCCGTCGCCCAGCTGGGTCTCCTATCAGCCCCAGTCCAGGCTGGCGGGTAATGCGGCCATCTGGATCGATACGGCAGAGGCCGATGACTGGTGTCTCACGCCTGCTGCATTGCTGGATGCCTGTCGTGGCAAGTTAGCGGGGAAGACAGGCATATTGCTTCTTAATTACCCCAATAATCCTGCGGGTACGACTTACTCGTCAGATCAGCTTCAGGCATTGGCGGCAGCAGCCAGGGAGTTGGGCATTGTGGTGTTGAGTGATGAGATCTATGCCGAGGTGGATCACCGGGGTGAGCATGACTCCATCGCGCGCTACTACCCGGAAGGCACCGTGGTGACAACCGGGCTTAGTAAATGGTGTGGGGCAGGGGGTTGGCGCCTTGGCATTGCGGCGTTTCCGGAGTCGCTCTCCAGTTTAGCTGATGCCGTGGCGGCCATGGCCAGTGAAACCTATACCTCCGCCAGTGCGCCGATTCAGTATGCGGCTATTAGTGCCTTTTCTGAGAGTGAGGAGATTGATCGCTATGTTAGCGATTCCCGCCGCGTCCTCACCTTTGTTCAGGCTTATGTGCAAGAGCAGTTACTTTCAATGGGCGTTACCGTGCCGAAAGGCACTGGTGGTTTTTACCTGTTCTGTAATTTCGAGCAGCACCGGGCGAAGTTGGCCGCTAAGGGCATACACAACAGCGAGGCGCTGGCTGAAAACTTGCTTAGGGAGATTGGCTTCGCCTGTTTGCCGGGGACTGCCTTTGGTCGCGCCAGTGGCGAGTTATCTTTGCGACTATCCTACGTCGATTTCGATGGGGAGCAGGCTTTGCAGCAGGTAGCGCTTATCGATGGGGATCGTGACAATGCGGTCAATGAACTATGCCCGCGAATCGCGCAGGCTATGGGAGAGCTTGCGCGTTGGTTGGGGTCGCTTTGACTATAGATGATCTAAGTCTGGTCTATTCTTCCGGCGGCACGTAGCCTTCCGCCACATCATGAGCCTCGTTGCTCATGAACTTTTCCATTTCCTGTTGCAGGTACTCCCGTGCTTCCGGGTCAACCAGGCTGAGTTGTTTCTCATTGATGAGCATGGTCTGCTGGGCGAGCCATGCCTGCCAGGCTTTCATGGAAATGGTTTCGTAGATTTCCTGGCCCTTGGCGCCGGGGTAGGGGGGCGCGGGTAGTCCGGGCAGTTCCTCGCCGTACTTCCTGCAGTTCACCATGCGTGTCATCTGTGCTTACTCCTTATATGTGGGCAGGCGGCCGAGCAGTTTCTTGATGGGGGCGGCCAGCCCTACCTCCAGTGATCCGTCGAGAGGGTACCAGATGTATCGCTGGGGTTCAGCAAACTCACGGGCGCTGCCTGCGAAGCGGCTATGAATGGGTGTGATGTCCAGATGGTAGTGGCTAAAGGTATGCCGTAGTCGCGGTAAGCGGCTTACTCGATCTGGTTTGTTAAATGACTCGGAAAAACCGGCGGGGAGCAGGTTCGTGTCGACAGCAGCCTCAAGTGGGTGCGGAACCCACTTGGATTCCCCATCGGGCTCGGTGATTTGTTGCGATGCCTCTGTTTCAATTTGCGGAAAACAATAGAGCCCACCCCAGATTCCCTGTGGGGGTCTTTTCTCCAGCATCACCTCACCGGCGTCGTTCTGGATGATGTACATCAGCACCGACTTTACCGGCAGCGCCTTCTTCGGTTTCTTGCCGGGTATCACGGCCAGCTTGTTCTCTCGGCGCGCAATACAGTCTTCGTTGAGAGGACATTGCTCACAGTCGGGTTTGGAGCGAGTGCATACCGTGGCGCCCAGATCCATCATGGCCTGGGTGTACTGCGCCACTTTCTTGGTCGGCGTAAGTTCATCTGCCAGATCCCATAGCCGGGCCTTCACGGCGGTTTGTTCGGGCCAGCCTTCGATGCCGCTATGACGGGTGAGCACGCGTTTAACGTTGCCGTCCAGGATAGGTGCTCGAATGTGCATGGCGAGTGCGGCGATGGCGCCAGCGGTGGAGCGGCCTATTCCCGGTAGGGATTCCAGGGCAAGCACATCTTCAGGAAACTTCCCGCCATGTTCTGTAACAACAAGTTTGGCTGCCTTGTGCAGGTTACGCGCACGGGCGTAATAGCCTAAGCCGGTCCACAGGTGTAGGACCTGATCGATGTCGGCATCGGCCAGTGATTCCACGTCTGGGAAGCGGGCCATGAAGCGCTGGTAGTAGTCGATAACTGTCGCAACCTGGGTTTGTTGCAACATGATTTCAGACAACCAGACGCGATAGGGCGTGGGGTCGATCTGCCAGGGCAAGTCTTTGCGGCCGTTCCTGGCAAACCACGCCAACACCCGATCGGAAAACGCTATTGATCCTGTGGTGGGTTTGTTCATTGGGCTTGCTTCAACTAAGGGTCCACTCGACTTCCATGGTGTCGCCATAAGCCGTTGCGCGCCAGTGTCCCTGCAGTTGCCGTGCTTTTTCATGCAGGGCGGCGCCGAGTTCGCCGCAATCACGGTCCGGGAGCAAGTGGGTCAGGGTGGCGATGTAGCGTACCACCGGGGCGTCAATGCGCATCAGGGTCTGAACTGGCCCGGCGAGTGTCTCGGCGAGTTGGATGCAGGGTCCGCCCATACCTTCGCCATCCAGCGGTGCGCCTTTGGCCACCAGTCCCCAGAATCCTTCCTCGAGACCAACGCATTCCTCGGCCGCGAGATGGGCGAAGTCGTGGCGCAGGAAGCTGCGGCTATTCAACGTGGCTTCATCGCTGCTGCCGTCATTGCGTACTACTTGTACGCGGTGCTGTTCATCGGAGAGTTTGGTGAATCGAATCTTCATTGCGTGAGACCGGAAATAAAAACACTGCCTGTACGCTGTTCGAGAACAGGCTAGCCAGCGGTGGCTAGTTAAAGATGCTGCGCAACAAGCCCCGCGCCGAATCCTGCAACTGGGTCGGCGCCTGATCGGTGATGACTTCCTCCAGACGATTGCGCACGGCATTGGTGCCGATCTGGCCGAATATCTCGCGCACCCGGGTGAAGTCTGGGCGGCAGTAACGGTTCACCGGGTCGCTGAAGGCGGCACTGCAATCGACTGGCCAGGGCACGTCATGATAGAGGTCGTTGATGGGGATGGTTTGGGTGAAAGGTTCTCCCAACACGGTGAACAGCAGATCGTAGTTGAAGGTGCCTGCATCCATATCCAATCCACCGCCACCGCTCACATCGAAATTATCCATGCGCAGCTTGATTTCCTGATCCGAGTCGAGGCCGTCGCTCAGCAGCCAGTAGCCACTCATGGAATTGAAGCGGATTACATCGGGCCACTGCTGGATAGCTTCCCCAGTGGGGCTGAGAGCGGCAATAGCAGTGAAGACCTGTTTTACGACACCGATATCCACAGAATTTTCAGTTACCCTGAAAGCTGTGTTGCCGGATAAGGAATTCATGAGTGCCGATGAGCTTATTCCGCGGGCAGTGTAGTTTGATTCAGCCTGCAGATATCCCGTTACCGTGTTCAGGCGAGATACCGAAGGCGCCAGGTCGACCAGGTTGATGTCCTGCAGTGCGGCACTGAGTTCGAGTTCCGGGGTGGCAGTGCGCGCATCAATACGCAAGGTGCCCTGTGCATTGCCTTCTAACAATTCAACGGGCGTGAGTTCCACATCCAGAACGCCGTCTTCGATGTTCGTGAACAAATTGATATTGTCGAGGCGGAGCGTGTTGGCAGTAATGGAATCGATAGCGACGGAGCCAAGCAGGCTGAGTGAGCGCAAGAGCTCTACCGGAATCTCCGTCTCTGGTTCGTATTGGGCAGCAGGATTCAGCCCATTGGCCTCATCATCTGCAGAGGCGCTACTTTCTTCTGTTTCTGGTGCAGTCGGGAACAGGGGCGTGAGATCAATATCACCGGCGATGACGTTGTAACTGACGCTCGTAGGGGCCAACTCAGTGGCGAAGCGTATTTCGGCATCGGCTCTGATCGAAGCACCGGCAAAATCCATCTCGAAAGTGGGCACGGACAACTGACTGGAGTTACCTTCGATTTCAAGTTGCAGACTCAATTGGCGGCCGGCATCCAATGCGAAATCCAGTTCCGGATTCGGTTCGCGCAGGGCCAGCGATTCCATGAGACCGAGCACATCGAAGGGAGCTGCCGTAAAGTTTGCTGCCAGTGTAGGCGAATCGTTTAGTCCTGCCAGCGTGATAGAGCCATCCAGCAGCATCGGAGTCACGCTTACACGCACGTTGTCGAGCCTGGCATCGCCTGCAGCGAGGTCACTGACAACATCGGCATGGAACGACATGGGGATCGGGGCAGACATGCCGTTGTTTTCGTAGTCGAACTGCAGGTCTACTGAAAAAGGCCGGCCGGCCAGATTCGTGTCCGTGGAATCCAGGTTGAGGTTGTCGATGCGGTAACGCAGGCCCTGGGATTGATCCTGAATATCGATGCTGGCATTGGCAATTCTCAGCCTGTTGATAGAAAAGTTTTGCAGAGCGTTGTTGTCAGTGTTGCTGCCACTGTTGGTCTCAACATCGGTACCTTCCCTGTCGATGGTCCAGATGCTCCGGCCATCGGCCTGAACGAAATAATTGGCGTGAAAGTTTTCCGCTGCAATTTCTTCAACGCGAATATTGCCGCCAAGAATCGAGAGTAAATCGATCTGCAGCACTGCGCGACTGGCGGATGCCAGTTCCTGGGGAAAGGCTGGGTTGCGCACCCGAATGTCATCCAGGGAAAGTCCCAGCGTGGGGAAGAGGGCGAGGGACAGGTCGCCGCCGATGATCAACTCATAGCCGGTCGCATCTCTGACGGCGGTCTGTATCGCTTCTTTATTGCGATCAGTATTCACCTGGGACAGAAGCAAAACGACCCCGATTACCAGTAAGACCACCACGGCCATCAGGATTTTGAAGAGATTCTTCATAATGAGTGTGCTGCGAACTTTCCTCGTGGGAAATAATGAAACCAAACCGGATTGTGAGGCCCAAGTCTACCGGAATGGCCCGATTCATGCACGATTGCAGCCTTTTACTCAGGCCTAGGCGGCATTATAATGCGCCTTTTCCTAAAGCAGGCAGATTCATGAGCGCGCCAGCTCCCACACCCCGGCAGGCTACTGTCGAGCGTAATACCAAAGAAACCCAAATCACCATTTCAGTGAATCTCGATGGCAGCGGCCAACTCGAGGTGGAAACCGATTTGCCGTTTCTCGACCACATGCTGGACCAGATTGCCCGTCACGGCCTCGTGGATATCAGTATCAAGGCCAAGGGTGACCTGGAGATAGATGCTCACCACACCGTTGAAGACATCGGTATTACCCTGGGTCAGGCTGTCAACAAGGCGCTGGACAAGACCGGGATTCGCCGCTACGGCCACGCTTATGTGCCCCTCGACGAGGCATTGTCCCGGGTAGTCATAGATTTTTCAGGTCGTCCCGGCCTCGAATACCATGTGCAGTTCGTTAAAGGCACGGTGGGCAATTTCGACGTGGACCTGTTTCACGAATTCTTCCAGGGATTCGTGAACCACGCCATGGTCACCTTGCACATCGACAACATTCGTGGCGCCAACGCTCACCACCAGATCGAAACCATCTTCAAGGCCTTTGGTCGTGCCCTGCGCGTCGCCATGGAAGCCGACCCACGTCAATCCGGAGTGATTCCTTCTACCAAGGGCACACTCTGATTCAACGCTGAAGTCGAAGTCAGATGAACAAAGTTGCAGTAATTGATTACGGCATGGGCAACCTTCACTCTGTTGCCAAGGCGGTTGAGCATGTGGGAACTGAGTCGGGGCAGGTGACTGAGGTAGTTGTCACCCCCGACCCTGCCATCATTGCATCCGCCGATCGTGTTATTTTCCCCGGCGTTGGTGCTATTCGCGATTGCATGGCGGAGATTAATCGCCTCAATGTGGGTGAGATGGTGGCTGACGCCATGAAGTCGAAGCCCGTGCTGGCGATCTGTGTCGGTATGCAGGCCCTGATGCAGCACAGTGAAGAAAACGGCGGTGTAGATTGTCTGGGTTTCATGCAGGGTAAAGTGAAGTACTTTGGCGAAGGGCTAACGGAAGAGGGTCATCGTCTCAAGGTTCCCCATATGGGTTGGAATCAGGTGAAGCAGACCCAGGACCACCCTCTTTGGCAGGGTGTACCCGACCACAGCCGCTTCTATTTTGTGCACAGTTATTATGTGCAGGCTGAAGACAAGGCGATGGAAACCGGTGTCACTCACTACGGTGTGGATTTCTCGGCAACACTTGCCAGTGACAATATTTTTGCCACGCAATTTCATCCGGAAAAAAGCCAGGCGGTAGGTCTGGCCCTATTACGCAATTTCTTACAGTGGGACGGTTCTCGATAAAGCCATGTTAGTCATACCCGCAATTGATTTAAAAGATGGACAGTGTGTACGCCTGCGTCAAGGGCGTATGGAAGACTCCACGGTATTCTCCGACGATCCACTCGAACAGGCAGCACGCTGGGTCGAGAAAGGCGCCCGTCGACTGCATATCGTGGATCTCAATGGGGCATTTGCCGGTACGCCGGTGAACGGAGAAATCGTTGCGGCGATCGCCAAACAGTTTCCCGATTTGCCTATTCAGATTGGCGGCGGCATTCGAAACCTCGATGCGGCACGTTTCTATATAGAGGCTGGTGTCAGCTATCTGATTATCGGTACCCAGGCTGTGAAAGACCCTGAATTCGTGAAGGCGGCCTGCGCTGAATTTCCGGGCAAGATCATCGTCGGACTCGATGCCGTGGAAGGCAAGGTGGCCACCGAGGGGTGGGCCGATGTATCGGAGCTGGATGCGATTGATGTGGTAAAGCAATTCACCGGCATGGGTGTGGTTGCCATCGTTTATACCGATATTTCCCGGGATGGCATGATGCAGGGTGTCAATATCGATGCCACTGTCGAACTGGCCGAGCAGTCCAGTATTCCTATTATTGCTTCCGGTGGAATCGCCAAACTGGCGGACATTGTGGATCTCAAAGCGGCCTGCAAGACAACGACCGGGGCTGGTATCATTGGTGTGATCACTGGGCGAGCCATTTACGACAACAAGCTCGATCTAAGCGAAGCCCAAACCTATTGCGATAGCGACGACTAGGACAATAAACAGTTTGAGCACACAAAGCTCTCTTACTTCATTGCTCCTTAATCTCAATCGGTCCAATTTGTTTTATTGATTCTCAACTATCGTGTCATTTATAAAATCGGAAATTATAAGGTGAGGTAGCGGGCAGCGAGGGTGCCAAGGTCGAGGCGCGGAAGATTTTGGGGGCAGGAGTTTATAAACACATAAATGACTGCCCCCAAAATCTTTCACAACTAAGAGATTGGTGCCCGCAGCAAGCGCGGGACAAAAACTATGGGTTTAGCGAAACGTATCATCCCCTGCCTCGACTGTGAAAACGGTCGAGTCGTCAAAGGCGTACAATTCGTGGACATCCGCGATGCCGGTGATCCGGTCGAGGTATCCAAACGCTACTGCGATGCTGGCGCCGATGAAATCACGTTTCTCGACATCACCGCCAGCCACGAAGAGCGAGCCACTACCGTTGACACGGTGCGGGCAATCGCCGGTCAGGTGTTTATCCCATTAACGGTTGGCGGCGGTATTCGCACACTCGAAGACATCCGCACCATGCTCAATGCCGGCGCCGACAAAGTCGCTATCAATACGGCGGCCGTGAAGAATCCGGAATTCGTGCGTGAAGCGGCACAACGTTTCGGTTCGCAGTGCATCGTGGTTGCAGTGGACGCCAAGTGTGTCTCGGCAGAAGGAGAAGAACCGCGCTGGGAAATCTTCACCCACGGCGGGCGTAATCCAACCGGGCTGGATGCCATAGAATGGATCAAGCGCATGGTGGAATACGGTGCGGGTGAAATCCTGTTAACCAGTATGGACCGGGATGGCACGAAAAAAGGATTCGACCTGGCGCTTAACAAGGCCGCTAGTAATGCAGTTCAGGTGCCGATTATCGCATCCGGCGGTGTGGGCAATCTCGATCACCTTGCCGAAGGTGTGCTGGAAGGTGAGGCTGATGCCGTGCTTGCCGCCAGCATCTTTCACTTTCAGGAGTACTCGATCCAGGAAGCCAAGGAGTATATGGCTGGCAAAGGGATTGAGATGCGCATTATCTAGGAAAGCCACATCAAGTATTCTCAAGCAAGCGGGGCTTGAACTATGAAATACTTAATCGTTATTGAACAAACGAATACTGGCTATTCAGCTTATGCGCCTGATTTGCCGGGCTGTATCGCTACAGGCGAATCTCCGGAAAAAGCGGAAGAAAACATGCGAGAAGCCATACAATTTCATATTGATGGGCTCAAACTCGAAGGGATGGAAATCCCAGCTCCTGCGTATCGTTACAGTTATGTGGAAGTTGCAGCCTGATATTCCGATCAGAAATTCTGGACTCCATGATTCGTAGTACCAGGAAATATAGCTGACAGAGTGAAATTCACGCGACGACTAAAATTCAGTTCGCTGCGCATAGGAGCCGGATGCGTATCTCTGCGCGGGTTTGGTTAAGAAGGAGACACTGCAATGAAATACGCAGTAGTGCTGGAAAAAGGGCCAAAGAGCTGGGGTGCGACAGTTCCCGATTTGTCGGGCTGTGTTGCGGTGGCTGATTCTGAAGAAGAAGTTTTAAATCTGATCAGTGAGGCAATTGAGCTGCACATCGCAAATTTAAAAGATGAAGGCGCAGATATACCCGCGCCTGTATCGGTTGCTTCTTCTGTAGAAGTGTCAGCCTGAGCTTACAGACTGTCTCGCTGCGCAAATGAACCCGAAGCTCTGCTCTGCGCAGGCTTGAAAGCATTGATTCCTTTCAGCACATTGAGCGCTTCATTGAGCGGATAGTCAGTAACCAGCACTTCTTCCGCCGAGATCAGGGCCTCGGTCATTTCTTCATCGCTGTCTACTACTTCCACACCATTACCATTGGCCAATCTTCCCGGCAGGGACGCTTCATTCGCCTGGGTGAATGAGCGGGAGCGGCGCGTCACGAAAGCATCGTCTACGGTGATGTCAGGCGTAATTCCCTGGGCCTGGATAGAACGACCGCTGGGCGTATAGTAAAGCGAAGTAGTTAGCTTGATTGCGCGGCTGTCGTCCAAAGGCAGGACTGTTTGCACCGAGCCTTTGCCGAAACTCTGGGTGCCCATGATGATCGCGCGACCATGATCCTGTAGTGCCCCGGCAACGATTTCCGACGCAGACGCCGAGCCGTTGTTGATCAAAACAACGAGTGGGATATCTGGAGCGATAGTGTTCAGCGTTGCCGAGAATTCCATGTCGTTACCTTCCAGGCGACCTTCGGTGTAAACGATACGGCCCTGGTCTACGAAGCTGTCAACGACTCGCACTGAAGACTGCAGCACACCACCTGGGTTGTTCCGTAAATCCAGCACCATCCCTTTGAGTTCGCTGTGTTCTTCATACAGCTCAGTGATTTCTTTTTCCAGTTCTTCGCCGGTATTCACCCGGAACTGGGAAATACGCACGTAGGCGTAGCCGGGTTCCAGCATCATGCTGCGTACGCTGGCAATGGAAATCACTTCACGCACGATGGTCAGATCGAAAGGTTCCATGCCGGATCGGGAAACGGTGATGGTGACTTCGGTACCGGGTTCGCCTCGCATCATGTTGGCGGCTTCTTCGGGTGTCAGTTGGCGCAAGGGGTGACCATCAATCTGAATAATCAGATCGCCCGCTTCGATACCGGCGCGATCCGCGGGAGTGTCATCGATGGGGCTGATGACCTTGATGTAACCGTTTTCTCTTCCCACCTCTATTCCGAGACCGCCGAACTCACCGGTGGTTGTTTCCTGCAAAACATCGTAATCAGTGCCTGCCAGGTAGGCAGAATGGGGGTCGAGTCCTGAGAGCATGCCCTTGATGGCGTTCTCCAGCAGAGTCTTGTCATCAATTTCTTCCACGTAGGCCATGCGAATGCGGTCCAGTGCCTCGGTGAACATGCGCACTTCATCCAGGGGCAAGGGGCGGACTTCTGCCTGGTCGGTCTGGGCAAAAGCCAGCGAACTAACGCCCAGGCCCAGTCCCGCAGAGATTCCGAATACCAGGGATGCGCGTCGAATTGAGGGAAGAATCGTCATAAGTAAAACCTGTAGTCAGCCACGGGGCAGGGCTTCTGCTACCCGGGAATAGTGCGGTGCCAGCTGGAGCCTGAATCAACCGCGGTAGTGATGTTCCAATAGTTTCAGTTTAATCCGGAATTGGCAAATGTCAGCGGCTTTTCGTAGCGTGGAGATCACAGAAACCCGCCTGATTTCAACGGCTAAGCCAGTCCGAGGGGTTCACGGGCTGGCTGTTGCGCCTGATCTCAAAATAAACTCCGGCTTGATTGGATACGCCATTTCCTGAAGTTGCGATTACCTCGCCAGCATCTACCCAGTCTCCGGCAGCCACGGCCAGTGCTTCGTTACCGCCATACAGGCTTATAAACCCTTCGCCATGATCAATTACCACCAGGAGACCAGACCCGCGCAACCAATTGGCAAAGACTACTTGCCCGGCATGTATCGCGCTCACCACAGTTCCGGGCTCGCTGCCAATGATAATGCCTTGCCGCCGCAGGCTGCCGCCCCCGTAGCTATCTCCGTAGCGACTCAGTATAGGACCCGTAACGGGTAGATTTAGTTCGCCTCTCTGTGCAGCGAAAGAAGGGACATCATCGAAGGAGCGAATTCCTTCCATGGCCCGGGCAATCTCTTGCAGCAGGTTTTCCAGTTGCGCTCGGTCGAGTTGAAGTTGTTCCAGCTCCGAACTGCGATTGGATATGGAAGCTTCCAGAGCACTAACCGCCTCGCTGCGTTCAGTCTGTAGCAGTGCAAGAGCACTTTGTTCGCGCTCCAGATCCTCTAGTCGGTTTTCAAGTTCGCTCAAGGTCGATGCACGATTGGTTTCCACCGTCGCCAGTTGGTCCAGCGTTTGTTGATACTGTTCGATCTTCTGTATTTGATACTCGGAAAGATGGCGTGCGTAGTTCAGCATGCGACTGCCTTCGCTGAGATCTTCTCCATTGAGCAACAGCTTCAGGTACTGGGATTCGCCGCTCATGTAGGCGGCGCGCAGGAGCACAGCGAGGATTTCTTCCTGTTCGGCTTTCTGGCTTAGAAGCGATTCCTGCTCCAGTTCCAGTGCATTCGATTCGATTTCGAGGGCGGCAATCTGTTCGGTGGCCGATTGGATTGCGGCAATGGCGGCGGAGTGGGCGACTTCAGCTTCGCGAAGTCGCGCGAGTTCGTCCGAATGCTGGCTGTTTGCATCAGCCAACCAGCTTTCGATGTCTGCGATTGCTTCGGCAACGCTTTCCAGTTGAGCCTGGGTCTCGCCCAGTTGCTGGCTTTCGGCGCTGAAGCCTGTAACAGGTTGGAGAAGTGCCAGAAGGCTAATGCAGACGAGCCTGAAATTCTTCATCTGTGTGACCTGGCACTCCTGGTAAGTGGGTAGCAATCAGATTGTTAATCCGCGCCTGTGAGCAATATCTTGCCGGTCATTTCGGAAGGAGCTGGCAGCTTCATCAGGTAGAGCAGTGTGGGAGCGATGTCGCAGAGGCTGCCTTCTCCAACAAACTGTTCACCGGAATTGCCGACATATACCAGTGGCACGGGGCCATTGGTGTGAGAGGTGAGTGGCTGGCCCGTTTCCGGATCCAGCATCTGCTCCACGTTGCCGTGGTCGGCAGTCACCAGCAGATTACCTTCAATCGATTCGATGGCTTCCACGATGCGACCAAGGCATTCGTCCACTACTTCCACCGCCTTGACCGATGCGTCGAAGTCGCCGGTATGGCCAACCATATCGCCGTTGGCATAGTTGCAGATGATGGCATCGTATTTACCGGACTTGATGGCAGCGACCAATGCATCGGTTACCTCAAAGGCCGACATTTCCGGCTTGAGGTCATAGGTCTTCACCTTGGGCGAAGGAATTAGGGTGCGATCTTCGTCCGGGAATGGTTCTTCTCGTCCACCATTAAAGAAGAACGTCACGTGGGCGTATTTTTCGGTCTCAGCTATGCGAAGCTGAGTCTTCTCCAGACTGGCGAGGTATTCGCCCAGTACATTATGCAGCGCTTCCGGAGGGTAGGCGCAACTGGTGTCGATGTCGGCCGCATACTCGGTGAGCATAACGAAGTCTGCCAGAGCCGGGCGTACTGTACGTTCGAAACCGTCGAAGTCCTGATCTACAAAAGCGCGGGTAATTTCTCTTGCCCGGTCGGCGCGAAAATTCATGAACAGCACGACGTCGCCATCTTTGATGGAGGCATCATCTTCACCGTCAGCCTGTATGACTGTTGCCTGTACGAATTCATCGTCTTCATCCCTGTCATAGGCCGCTTGCAGGGCGGAGGCTACATCGGGAAATGTGAATTCCGCTTTGGCTTCGGTGAGCAGGGAATAGGCCGGTTGTACACGGTCCCAGCGCTGGTCGCGGTCCATGGCGTAGAAGCGGCCGCAGATCGAGGCAACACGGCCACGCCCGGAAGCCTGCAGGGTTTCGGCCGCTCGTTTGAGCGACGCATCGGCACTGCGTGGCGGTGTATCCCGGCCGTCGAGAAAGGCATGGAGCATTACGCGCTGCGCGCCGCGCGCCAGTGCCAATTCGAGGCTAGCCATAATCTGGTCCTCATGGCTGTGTATGCCGCCCGGCGACAACAAACCCATGACATGGACCGTAGAATTGTTGCCAATTGCCTTGTCGATTGCCGAGCACAGCGCGGGATTCTCAAAGAAGCTGCGGTCCTCGATGGCCTTGTCGATTCGAGTGAGACTCTGGTAAACGACCCGGCCAGCGCCGAGGTTCATGTGCCCGACTTCTGAATTTCCCATTTGGCCCGCGGGAAGACCAACAGCCAGGCCAGATGTGTTAACCAGGGTATGGGCCCGTTCTTGCCATAGCTTGTCCCAGACTGGTGTATTGGCAGTATGAATAGCGTTGCTGTCGGTTTCCTCGCGGTAACCCCAACCATCCAGGATGAGGAGGAGTGAAGTATTCTTCTGGCTCATAAAATTCCGGAATTCTCGTTACTGTTGTTCCAAAGCGGCGATGAACGGGTATCCATCGAAGAGGCGCTATTATCCAGAAAAGCCCTTATTAGTGCGAGCCGAACGTCCTGCCACGGGGGTGGGACGTTGCCTTCTTTACTGCCAGTGACACGTGTATACTTGCTGCCTTTTTTGAGGAGTGGCAGCGGCGCCATCCCGGTTGGCAGCAACAGAATTGTGCTGGCCCGGGACACTGCAGAATCAGCCGCGGCGAGAGTATGGCCCAGTTCATTGAATTCATTGGTAATCACCTGGTGTTGTCCAGCATGTGGCTGGTCACTGCCGGTGCTATTTTTTACTACCAGCAGCGGACTGGCAGTTCGTCGGTTGGGCCGCAGCAAGCCGTAATGCTCATCAACCGCAAAGACGGGATCGTACTGGACGTCAGGGAAAAGAAGGAATTCGATACTGGCCATATTGTAGATGCAATCAATATCCCACTGGCCAAGCTCAAGCAGCGACTCCCGGAACTGAAAAAGTACAAGGAAAAGCCGGTGATCGTGGCCTGCAAGCTAGGCCAGCATTCTTCTGAGGCCGCCAAGCAACTTCAGGCCGATGGCTTCGCCGAAGTGTACCGACTCTCGGGTGGTGTCACCGAATGGAAGGCGCAGTCTCTCCCTCTGATTCAGAAAGAGCAGAAACCTCCCAAGCAGAAAGGTGGCAAGAAGAAAGCCAATAACAAGAAAGGCGGAAGCCACCAGGTCGAAAACCAGAAGGGCGAAAACCAGTAGCACCCGGTTTCCCGCGCCGACGAGCAGCACAAACCCCATTACCTTTTAAACACTAAAATACGCAATCGACAGGAACCACCATGGCAGACGATAACACTACCCCTCAGGATCCCGCGGTAACCGGCAGCAGCGAGCAGCCACAGGGCCCGCAATTCGCGTTACAGCGCATCTATCTCAAGGACAGCTCCTTCGAGTCTCCACGCAGCCCACAGATATTCCAGGTGCAGTGGAACCCGAAAATTAACTTCGATATCAAGACCCGCAACAACAAGCTGCAGGATGATGTCTACGAAGTGGTGCTGTCCCTGACTGCTGAAGCGCAGCTGGAAGAACAGGCAGCTTTCGTGGTGGAAGTACACCAGGCGGGTATCTTCACGCTCAAGGACTTTGGCGATGATCACCTGGAACACATCCTGGCAACCGTTTGCCCAAGTATCCTGTTTCCCTATGCACGGGAAGCAATCGACAACCTCGTGGTGAAAGGCAGTTTCCCGGCGTTGATGTTGTCGCCTATCAATTTTGATGCCCTCTATGCACAGAAGAAGCAGCAGGACGCGCAAAAGGCAGCCGGTGAAGCACCGGAAGCGGGTGATTCCGTTCAGTGATCCTGACTGGCGGCAAAGCCTAGTTGCCGCCATGCTTCATAGGTGATGACCGCCGCAGCGTTGGAGAGATTCAGGCTGCGGCTGTCAGGCATCATCGGGATTCGCAATAGTTGCTCCGGTCCCAACTCATCCCGTATATCTTGTGGTAATCCGCGTGTTTCTGGTCCAAATACCAGAAAATCGCCGGGTTGATAGTCAAACTCAGCGTATTGCACCGTTCCCCTGGTGCTGATCCCCAGAACGCGGCCGCTCGCCGCCACTTCCCTGAAAGCTGCCCAATCCGGGTGAACATGAATTCCGGCAAATTCGTGATAATCCAGGCCAGCACGGCGCATGCGCTTGTCATCCAGGCGGAATCCAAAGGGTTTAATCAGATGGAGCTGTGACCCTGTATTTGCAGCTAAACGGATGATATTTCCTGTATTTGGGGGTATTTCAGGCTGAAAAAGCACGATGTTGATCAAAATTTAGGCATCTCGGGGTTAAGTGAAATATACGCTGTTCATATTTATGAGTTGTTCCCACGTGGGTAAATTCCGGGCAGAAAGATTGTCCATTTGTTTCTGATTTCTTCCCAGCTTCGACCCACCCTCTGTGACCCAGTATTCAGTTCTTCGGGCGAGATTCCATACTTTCCCTAGTTTATCCCTGCGCAGCGCACTATTTGTTTTAGTATTTAATAGCTTAAACGATATTTCTTAAGGACTTTTCCCGAGTTTCGTGCGCGCCTGCGCGCGAGGCTTAGATGCAGTCACCTCGAGGAAACGGATTTCTCGAGCGAGTGGTCGACTTAGTCAACGGCCGCAGTTAATGGATTACAGGGTCACTATGGTTCACCAGACGGGTCACCACAAGGGTTACCGGAAATCAAAATGTTAGCGCAGTTGTTCGGTAAAAAGACAAAGCAGCAGGGCAGGGTCGGCATCGCCGTGACCCCGGGCAAGCTGTCGGCCGTGCATCTGGAAAAGCGCAAGGGTGCGCCCCACCTGCTGGGCTGCCAGGTGGTCGATGTGGAAAGCAAGAAAGACATCGAGGCCAGGCTCAGGCATCTGGTGGGAGAGATGGGACTGGAGAACAAGCAGTGCAGCTACGTACTCGGTCCCGACGAATACAGCCTCCACCTGATCGAGGCGCCCAAGGTTGAACCGGAAGAAATGCGTGCCGCGGTTCGCTGGAGTGTGAAAGATCTTCTCGACATGAAGATCGACGATGCGGCCATCGATGTTTTCCCGGTTCCCGATGACGCCTACCGTGGGCGAAAAATGGTTTACGTGGTGGCAGCTGCCAAGAACCGCGTCAAGCAAATCGCCGAGATGGTTACTAACGCCGATCTGGAACTGGCGATCATCGACATCCCCGAACTGGCCATGAAAAACATCTCAAACTGCTTCATCGAAGACAGCATGGGTGCAGCGTTCATGGACTTACGCCTCACCGGTAGCACCATGAACATCAGTCACAAGGGCGACCTGTATTTGAGCCGTCGTATAAACACCCAGTTAGCGCCGGATGTCATGCAGTCCCTCGAATGGAACAATTTGAAAGACAAGCTCGTATTGGAGATTCAACGCTCGCTGGATTACTTCGAGAGCCAGATGAGTAAAGGACAGATCACCCGCATCGTTATCGCCCAGCGACAGCAGGATACCGACGCGATGTGTGCCGCGCTGAATGATGCGCTGACTGCCAAGGTGACTTCGCTGAACCTGGCAGAGCATATCGACTCGGAGTTTGAATTGACGTCGGATCTGCAACAGCACAGTGCTTATGCCATTGGTGCAACCCTGCGTGGCATGAAGAAGCAGGAAGCGTCACAACCTGATCCGGCACCTGTCGATCCAGAAGCCACTCCGGCCCCTCCCGCAGAGGAGGCCGCGTAATGAATCAGCAGATTAATCTGTATCTGCCTGAGTTTCGGGTTAAGAAGGATGCGCTCACAGCGGTGGTCATGGGACAGGTCGCAGCTGGCGTGGTGGCAATCATGTTGCTGGTGTCCGCTGTTGATTACTACCGCGCGTGGAGTCTGTCGGGTGAAGCCGATGCGTTACGCGCAACACTGCAGCAGGAAACCCAGCGCACTAACCAGCTCAATGATCAGTTGGCGCGTCGTTCTCAGAATGCAGAACTCACGCAGAGGCTGGAATTGGCGGAACTGCGGCTCGAATCCAGTATCCAGATTCGGGATTTTCTCAGTGATACTCAACTGGGCAACGTGGAAGGGTTTTCGGAATATTTCAAAGACCTTTCACGTGCGTCGTTCGACGGCATAAGCCTGTCGGAAATTGCATTTTCCAATGGCGGCAGGCTGGCGCGAATGTCTGGCCAAACCCTGGATTCAGCCATGGTGCCGCGCTATGTAGATAATATCGAGACCGGAAAGAGCCCACTGCGGCTGCATCGATTCGGTCCATCGATATTGCGTGACCGCAGCAACAATCAGGTCTTCCAATTCGAACTGGTGACCAACGGTGAATGAGAAGCTGAAACAACAGTTGGAGCCGGTAATCAAGAACATCGACTCGCGCAAGCAGTCCGAGAAAATCTTGATTCTGGGTATGCTGGTGGCCGGATTGGTCATGGGCTATCTGACCCTGGTGTTCGATCCAAAGCGTGCTGAAATCGGCTCGTTGCAATCGCAGATTGCCTCGTTGGAGAGTTCGATAGCCCGCCAACAGAGTGCCTACCAGACTATGGTAGCCCAGAGTCAGGAAGACCCGAATCGATTTGCCAACGACAGGCTGGCTGTAGTGACTGCACAACAGGCAGAACTCGATGGCGAAATTCAGGCGCTGGCTGGAGACCTGATCACACCAAACCAGATGACGGAGTTGCTGACCACAGTACTCGAACGACAGTCCGGACTGGAACTGGTTTCATTTCGCAACGTGGCAGCCAAGCCGCTGCGCCAGGGTACTACCAATGCAGCCGAGCTCCTGGAAGAAACCGGTGCCGTGAACATGGAAGATGTCACCGCGGAAGAAGTTGTAGGCCAGGTTTATTCCCATGGGCTGATACTCGAATTTGAAGGTGATTACTTCAGCACCCTGAAGTATTTGCGCTTTTTGGAAGACGTGACTGGTAGTTTTTTCTGGGACGCCATCACATTCCGACAAGATGAATGGCCCATGGCCAATGTCACATTGGAAATTCATACATTGAGCACAGATCAGGGATTTATCGGTGTTTAAGATTGTGGCGGTGAAAAGTGTATTGATGATGGGGCTGTTAGTTCAGATGCCCGCGTTGGTTTTCGCCGACCAGATAGACGGTGAGGAACTGGTCGATCCCACCAGGCCTCTGTTTTTCAGCATGGCACCGGAAAGCGAAGGCAGTTCGGCGGTGATGAATATGATTCGCAATGTACTGCCAAGCAGCTTCGAAGTGAGTTTTATTCGCGCCAGCAGCACCTCGCCGATGGCGGTGGTGAATTCAGAGCGAGTCACCATAGGTGATTCGATTGGCGGGGCCTCCGTCGTAGCAATAGACCGCAGCAGTGTCACGCTTTCGGTAAACGGTGAAGAGCGGCGTATTTCTTTATATGGCGACAGCGTCAAAAGTCCAGCAACGCAGTAAACAAGTTCTGGTGGAGTCGGGTGGAGATAGTTCAATGCAACAACTAAATGTTTCAACAATCAGGCAAATGGTGAGCAGGCTGGGCCTTGCTTTCCTGTTGTTGCTGCTTGGTGCCTGCGCTACCCGGCCGGCGACCACGCCTGACACAACTATACTTGAAGAGATTCAGGTTTCCCTCGAAGAGGCAGTGCTGGATATCCAGGCGCCCGAAGAGGAAATGAGTGATGACGAGACAGACTTGCTGGGAGAACTCATTCCAGGCTTGTCTCTGGATGAAAGCGTACTCGCGCCAGTTGAAGAGCGAGTTTCCGTGAGCTCGCCAAACCTGCCAGCAGATGTCTTTTTCAATAGCCTTGTCGCCGACACTAACTATGGTGTGGCGATCAGTGAAGATGTTGATGTAAACATCAATATCTCACTGCCGAACGTCACCATCGAAGAGGCCATGGATACGGTTGCAGAAATCTACAATCTCGACATCGCGCGCAGAGGAAATATTTTCACGATCCGGCCTGGTGGCTTGCGCACCCGGCAATTCCAGATTGACTATCTGAATGTTCAGCGTTCAGGCACTTCGAGCATGTCAGTTTCCAATAGTGGTGCTGGTGGCGCTGGGGGTGCTGGCGGCGGACTTGGCGGACTGGGAGGCCTCAACGGCGGATTGGGTGGTGTCGGCGGAATCAATCCAGGCGTCGGTGGTGTTGGAGGCCTCGGTGGCGTTGGCGGTTTAGGCGGCGTCGGTGGTCTTGGTGGTCTTGGTGGACTCGGTGGGCTTGGCGGTGCGGGTGGTGGCGGCCAGATTTCTACCCAGACCAGTACAGACTTCTGGTCAGATTTGGAAACAGCGATTACCAACCTGTTAGGTGTGCAATCCGGCGGCTCTGGCGGCAGCGCAGCAGCAGGCGGCGGTGGCCTGTTGGGAGGGTTCGGAGGAATCGGTGCTGGAGCCGGTTCCCGCAACCAGTCCACGGTAACCGATGAGGGCAAGAGTGTGCTGGTACAACCACTGACGGGCATCGTGATTGTAACCGCCTTCCCCCATGAAC
The DNA here is from genome assembly GCA_965227635.1 of uncultured Pseudohongiella sp. Classification (GTDB taxonomy): domain Bacteria; phylum Pseudomonadota; class Gammaproteobacteria; order Pseudomonadales; family Pseudohongiellaceae; genus UBA9145. The sequence goes on from OZ245763.1 coordinate 1,963,260, forward strand.
TGGATCGCATCGAACAGTTTATTGAGGCCGCCCAGGAATCATTGCGTCGGGAAGTGATTATCCAGGTGCAGTTCCTCGAAGTGGTTTTGAACAAAGGCTTCCAATATGCGCTGGATTTCAACACATTTGGTCCTCAATCAAATAACGTGGTCACAGGAAGTGGCCAGTTTTTGGGTACCGCAGAAGGCTTGCTGGGTAGCGACAATACTGTCGCAGGTGAGTTTGCCGGCGGCGTTGGCAGCATCGCGGGCGTCGGTAATCCGTTACAGGTAAGCACGAATTTCACGGACTTTGATGCGGTGTTTCAGTTACTGCAAACACGGGGTACAACGCAGGTTATTTCCAGTCCCCAGCTTCGAGTACTGAACAACCAGAAAGCGGTGTTCCAGGATGGCGACAACGAGTTTTTCCAGACCCAGGCCGATTCAACCACGGTGGCTTCAGGAGACAACACCACCACCAACGCAGAGAACAACCTTGAACAGTTCTTCTCCGGCATCTCGATGGATATAACACCGCAAATTTCGGCAGGCGGTGAAATCACGCTTCATGTCCACCCGATTATATCCGCAGTAGAGGAGCAATCGAAGAGCATCGCTGGGCAAGTGGTCCCCTTGCCCAGAACCACTACGCGTGAGATCGACAGTGTGATCAAGGCAGAGAACGGCAAGATTGTCGTACTGGGTGGACTAGCCTTTGAAAGAAACGTGAATGAGACCGCTGGCATACCGGGAGTATCCCGTATCCCTGTGGTAGGTGATGCGCTGGAGCAGCGCCAGACTCAAACAGTCAAGAGTGAATTCATCATCCTGCTGAAACCGATTATTGCCAACAAGGAAGGCAATACGAAGGTGCTGCAGGAAAGTAATGAACGGTTTCGGGAAATCAATCGAGCGATTGACCCGTTTGCTAACAATTAGTGTAGGCAGAATAGAGTCATGTATTTGCAGCATTTTGGTTTAAGGGAGTTACCTTTCTCGCTTACGCCAAACACACAGTTCTTCCTGAACATGGCGAGCTACCATAAGGCATACAATATGCTGATGGTATCGCTGGCTAATGCTGAGGGCTTTATCAAGATTGTCGGTGAAGTGGGTACCGGTAAGACTATGCTCTGCCGCAAAGTACTTAACACACTGGAAGAAGATAAAGAGAGTTACATCACCGCCTACATACCGAATCCAGTGCTGAGTCCCAAGGGCTTGTTCCTGGCGTTTGCTGAAGAGCTAAACATAGAGATTGACCAGGATGTGGGTCACCACCGTTTACTTAAGGCGATTACAGAACGATTGGTCGAATTTTCGGCTGACAACAAGCAAGTGGTGTTGTTCATCGATGAAGCCCATGCCATGCCAGAGCAAACGCTGGAGGCGCTTCGTCTGCTGACCAATATCGAAACCGAGCAAGTTAAACTTTTTCAGGTAGTGCTTTTCGCACAACCAGAACTCGATGTTTCTCTGGCGCAACCCTCTTTGCGGCAGCTTCGCCAGCGCATTACGTTTTCATTTGAAATTGAGGCATTGGACCGGGAAGGTGTAGAGCGGTATGTCGTGCATCGTCTGGCAACGGCCGGATACAACGGGCCGTTCCTGTTCTCCAAACGTGCGCTGGACTATCTGTATCGCGCGAGCGATGGTATCCCGCGTGTAGTCAATATCCTCTGCCACAAGGCACTGATGGTTGCTTTCGGAAAAGGCGAACGCTCTGTTCAGGTCGATCACATCAAGAGCGCAGCGGAAGATACAGAAGGCGTAGAAATTCCCAGCTTCAATTTCCGTCCGGCATTCATTGCGGGTGCAGGGCTGGTCATCGGGGCAGCGGTGATGTTTTACCTCGGGAGGATGTATCTATGAGTCTCGTCAATGACATGCTGCGAGACCTCGATAGGCGGAGGAAGCAATCGGATAGTCCCGGTTCAACTTCCACGTTGACACCGGTACCGGAAACGATTCCTCCTAAGGCCAGGAAACCAGCGCTTGTTTACCTGGTTCTGGTGCTTGTGCTCGGTGGCGCGGCGGTAGCCTGGTTCTGGATGCAACAACAAAATAGCTCCACCACCCGATCGCTAAACGTATCGCCTGCAGTGGTAAACCAGCCTGCGCCTATTGATTCTGAACCTCCCTCGCAATCGATAGCTCAGGCTGATCAAAGGGTGACGGAAACTGCGACTCGAGTTCCCCAGGAAAATTCCTCCGCAGTTTCATCGAACCCGGCACCAGAACAGCCACGCGCGCTTGAGGAGCAAGAATCTGAAACTCGATCTGTAGCGGTCGCTTCTGTGGACGCACTGGTTACCCAGCCGACAATAGCAGAGCCAGCAGAGCAAAGAGAGCCGGATACGCAAAGCAGAACTGAATCGCCTGCGGCGCAATCCAGTGAGCAAACAACAGAAACTTCAGGTCAATCGGAAAGTGCCGATGTGGCCTCTGCTGCCCCGGTATCCAACAGAGTCAATCTGAGCGCTGCACCTACAGAAGAAGTGAAAAGGGGTGCGACGTTAACGCCAGAAGAACAGGATGTGCTGGTCGTGCAGGAAGCACTGCGCCTGATCGCAGATAACAATTCTACGGCTGCCTATGCGCTGCTTGAAAAGCAGATCATGGACAATCGCTACGCCCATCAGTCCAGGGAAACCTATGCCAAGCTGCTGCTCAATGAAGGCAACCTGCTTGGTGCTTCCCAATTAGCTGATTCAGGCCTGGCGCTCTCGGCGAATCATGCTGGCTTCAAGAAAATAAAGGCAAGATTGCTTATCGCACAGGGTTTGCTGGATGAAGCGGTGAATCTGCTGATAACGCGCGCACCGGAAGTTTCCAAAGACCTCGAGTACCACGACATTCTCGCCACGGCGCAGCTCGCCAGCCGGGACTATGAGGGAGCCCTGATCAGCTATACCGGATTGGTTCAACAGGACCAGAGCCAGGGCAAATGGTGGTATGGATTCGCGGCATCCCAGGACTTGCTGGGCAACAGCAATGCTGCCAGGCAAGGTTACTCACAGGCTGTGCGCATGCCAAATCTGAGCGCAAACCTGAGGCGACGTAGCCAGGAGCGATTGGCCTTATTGGGACAATAACCATGGCCATAACCAAGCAGAAAGTTAAAATCGGCAACTTGCTCGTCCAGAATGACGTTATTACCGACGAGCAACTCAGAACAGCGCTCGAAGCCCAAAAAGAAATGGGGCAGAAGCTCGGTCGTGTGCTTATCAATCTGGGCTATGTCGATGAAGACCAGTTCCTGAGTTTTCTCTCCCAGCAACTGCAGATTCCTTTCATTGATCTCAAGCGCTACCAATTCGATGTGGCGCTAATTCAACGCCTGCCCGAGAATTATGCGCGGCGCCATCGTGCAATCGTCTTGCAGGAAAAACCCCAGGGCCTGCTAGTTGGCATGGCTGACCCCATGGACATCTTTGCATTCGACGAGATAGAACGCATTTTGCAGATGCCGATTCAGCAGGCAGTGGTGCGTGAGTCGGAATTGCTTAACACGCTCGATCTGGTTTATCGCCGCACGGAAGATATTGCCACCTTCGCAGAAGAGTTGGATGAAGAGTTGACAGAGGGCCAGTTCGATCTGGAATCCCTCACCCTGGATGCTGATGATAGTGAAGCGCCCGTCGTTAAACTCCTGCAGTCCATCTTCGAGGACGCGGTGCAGGTGAGAGCGTCGGACATTCATATCGAGCCCGATGAAAGCGTGCTCCGAATCAGGCAACGTGTCGATGGTGTGCTTCAGGAACAGGTCATGAAGGAGCGGCGAATCGCGCCTGCGCTGGTACTGAGGTTGAAGCTGTTGGCTGGTCTCGACATTTCCGAGAAGCGCTTGCCCCAGGACGGTCGTTTTAGTCTGAAAGTAAAAGGACGCAACATTGACGTCCGACTATCAACCATGCCTATTGAAAATGGTGAATCCGTTGTAATGCGTCTGCTGGACCAAACTGGTGGTGCAACAGATCTCGATGACGTGGGCATGCCAGAAGAGATGCTCGAAAAATTCCGCGCCCTCATCCACCGGCCCCATGGCCTGATTCTGGTTACCGGCCCAACTGGTAGTGGTAAGACCACAACACTTTACGGGGCGCTTCAGGAGCTCAACACGGTTGGCAAGAAGATCATCACCGTGGAAGACCCGGTGGAATACAGGCTGCACCGAATCAACCAGGTCCAGGTTAATCCCAAGATCGATCTGAGCTTTGCCCGCGTCTTGCGTGCCGCACTGCGTCAGGACCCGGATATCCTGCTAGTGGGTGAGATTCGAGACCACGAGACCGCAGAAATTGCACTGCGAGCGGCCATGACCGGTCACATGGTGCTTTCCACTTTGCACACCAATGACGCGGTATCCAGTGCGATGCGCCTGGTGGACATGGGTGCGGAAGGGTTTCTGGCGGCGACCGCACTGCGCGCTGTGGTAGCGCAGCGATTGGTGCGCCGGCTCTGTGACAACTGTTATGAAGACCATGTACCTGAGCCCAAAGATCTCGCGTGGATTGAGAACCTGTTGGGTAGGGAAGCAACGTCAGCCATGCAACTCAAGAAACCAGTAGGCTGTCACCGCTGCAATAACACGGGATACAGAGGGCGAATCGGTGTATTCGAAATACTGATCATGAATGAAGCACTGGCCGATGCCCTGCGTCGTTCAGATTCGGCTGATTTCGTGCGCATAGCCAAGAAGACACCAGGCTATCAGCCCTTGGTGGTGACAGCATTGAAAGACGCAGCCCAGGGTATTACCAGCCTCGAAGAAGTATTGCGCGTGGCTGAACAGATTGATGAATCTGAAGACTTTATGGATGTGGCCTGATTGGCTACTCCGTGGAACCCGGTATTTACAGGTAATTAAGCAAACAAGCGTTAAACAGCCCCATGCCAAAATTTCAATACAGCGGTAGAGACAATAGCGGAGCCCTGGTTTCAGGGTCTCTCGAGGCTGCTTCCCCGGAGGAAGTAGCCAGCCGTCTGTTTGGAGAAAGCGTAACGCCTATCGAGATCCAGGAAACAACCCGGGATAGTGCCCGCAAGGTACAACCTAGCAAAAGCAAGAAGCGTCCCGGTCTGGAACCTGATGCATCCGCTATCGATCGCATTAATCACTTCCTCGGCGCGAACAAGATTGAGACCGATGATCTCATTATGTTCGCTCGCCAGATGCAGAGCCTGACCAAGGCGGGATTACCATTGGATCGGGCCATCAAGGGTCTTGAAGCGTCATTGACCAACAAGGGCTTCAAGGCAGTCTTGAAAGATGTGGTTGAGGGACTGGAAAATGGCCAGAGCCTGGCAACAGCACTAGGCCAATACCCCTCAATCTTCTCTAACCTGTTTTTGAGTCTGGTCCACGTGGGTGAAAACACCGGTCGCCTGGATCTGGCATTTCAGGAAGTTGGGAAGTACCTGGAACTGGAGAAAAATACCAGCAAGCAGGTCAAGAGCGCGACCCGTTATCCCATTTTCGTGATCGTCGCTATCGCTATTGCGCTGGCTGTGGTTACCGTGTTCGTAATACCGGTGTTTGAAGATACCTTTGAGCGTTTGGGTGCGAACCTGCCCTGGCAAACGGTGCTGTTGATGAATATCTCGGGTTTCGTCAGGGACTATTGGCCACTCATACTGTTTGGTATTTTTTCCGCAATCTTCGGATTCATTTCCTGGAAGAATACTTCACGCGGCAGGCTGGAATGGGATAGACGTAAAATGAAACTGCCGTTGGCAGGCATTATTTTTGAGCGGGTTGCCCTCGGAAGATTCGCCCGGACGTTTTCGATGGTGCTAAGCGCCGGATTACCCATAGTGCAGGGTTTGACCGTGGTAGCCGGTGCTGTCGGCAACGCTTTCATAGCGGACAATATTCACAAGATGCGTGAAGGTGTGGAGCGCGGCGAGTCATTGCACCGAACCGCCACCAACAGCCGGATGTTTTCACCGCTGGTGTTGCAGATGATTTCTGTAGGCGAGGAAACAGGGACAGTGGACGAGCTACTCGGTGAAGTGGCAGATTTCTACCACGCCGAAGTAGAGTACGATATAAATCGACTGAGTCAGGCAATTGAACCCATTCTTATTACGTTCATTGCCGGTCTTGTGTTAATTCTCGCTCTGGGTGTATTCCTGCCCATCTGGGACCTCGGGTCAGCCGCTACCGGCTAGGCTGCCGGGTCACTCTAGAAGAGGCATTGAGAACAGGGCCGGGCAGACAAATTGTTCGCTCGAATGCGGCTTGCAAACGACTCCAGATGTAATGAATCAGCTTAAGAATCACAGAAATCGTCGAAGTCACAGCCAACAAGGGTTTTCACTCTTTGAGTTGGTCGTGTTCATAATCTGTGTGGCGATCATCTATGCGACAGCGGCTAACCGTTTCGCGCAGTTCCCTGCTGCCGCCGAACGGGCAAATTTCGTGGCGGTTGTTTCCCAGATTCAGTCTGGTATCAATCTGCAGTCCATGGAGTATGTGATTAATGGCGGAACAACCCAGGCCCAGTATCTCGATGCTGCCAATCCCATGGATTTCATGCTGGAGGCCCCAAGCAACTACCTTGGTGCCTATGATTTCGTGGACTCCAGCAGACTGCCAACACGCTCCTGGTATTTCGATCAGACCACCGGTGAACTGGTTTACCGGGTGAGTACCAGCGAGGGTGTGTTTTTGATATCCGGCCCGGTAGAGGTGCCAACCGAAGAGATTCGTTTCCATCTGGCGGTCAAATACACCTATGAAGATCGCAACGGGCGGCAGCTCAGCAGTGCGGTATATGACGAGAGTGGGGGGCTGAGTAACCCATCGTTACGGCGAAAATTTCGTGGGATCGTGTTTGAAGCCGTTACTCCCTACCGTTGGGACGGTGCCGGTGTAGACCTTCCAAACGTAGCAATCACGGAGCCTGCAGGCTGATTGTGTGATACGGATCACAAGTAAAAGCCACCAAATTAGCGGGCTGGGGTAAATTGGGGAAGAAATGAGCGTTTTCCCCTGTAAGCAATCCGAAAATCTTGCACAATTACAATCACTCGCAGCAGAACTAGATTCCACTTGCGGATAGATCGTTAAGTTATTAAAAAATATGCCGTTAATAGAAACAGCATATTTTGACAGCGCGAAACGTGACGGAATTCAAACGGCTGCCACCGCAGGGTTGGGGTAGGAGTTTTAAACAACTACCATTGCGCCAGGCATTATGAATTGACGCCGGGCAACAACGGTCAGCGCGGTTATTTAACAAACTGAATTTGAATCAATCTTCATCAACGGGGTGTACCAATGAAGACGCTAAACGCAAAGAAAATCGGTAGAAACCGCAGCGCGGGTTTTACTATTATCGAACTGGTTGTGGTAATTCTGCTGCTGGGTATTCTGGCTGCAACTGCTTTGCCACGATTTATCGATGTAACTGACGAAGCCTATACTGCTGTAACCGAAGGTGTATACGGCGGCCTGGCAACAGGCGTAGGCCTGTTCCGTGCCCAGTGGGTTGCCAATGGCCAGGTTAGCAATGCGGCTGTAACTGGATTTGGTGACGGTTCTGGTTTTGCCGGCAACTCCACCGCCGGTAACGGTTATCCGATTGGTGCGGATGCGCTGTTCCAGACATCGGCGTCTACTACTGACTGCTCCGAAATCTGGACAGACCTTCTGCAAGGCGGACGCCCAACCCTGGTTTCTGCTACTGCTACTACCACTACTACTACAGCGCGCGAAGCCGCGGTTGAAGCAGTGGCCACGACAGCATTCGATTGGGTTGCACTTGCTGACAACACGGACGATGCCAAGACTGGTTGCCTGTACTACTACACAGCACGTTATCAGTCTGGTAACACCACTACTGCTCGTACTATCCCGTTCATCAGCTACCTTGCCACTACTGGTGAAGTAGCACTCAGCGAGCAAGTGTTTAACAAGTAATTAAACACCTGGCGCTGGATCAGATCAGGGCAGAGTCCTACGGGCTTTGCCCTTTTTTGTTTTAGCTTCGCGTTATTGTCGTAACCGTGTCCGTCACATTGAGGTCTCAATGCAGTGAACAGACGTGGAATCCTCAACTCAGCTTCATTCGATTCCCTGGTCTCCCATCGGCTGATAGCGATATTGCTATTGCTTATCGCGCTCTATGCCTGTTCCGAGATTTATCAGTCTGGCATCAGTCGAGCCCTGTTGCTCGACACTGTGCACAACCTGCGGCCACTGACAGTCCAGACAGGTTCCCTGGTTGAAGACATTACGACGATAGTCTTCGGCAACGAATCCGGCCCCCTTGGTCGCCCAGTCTCAATGTTCTCGTTCTGGATGGACCATCCTGGCGGAGAGGAACTGGATGCTATTGCCTTCCGTCATACCAATATCCTGATTCACCTGATTACAGCGTTGGCTCTGGCTGTATTTATCGCGCTGGTATTACAACGATATGAACGTTTTCCAGGCCAGGCCACAGTGGTTGCGGCATTCTGTACCATAGCCTGGGCATTGCATCCGGAAAATATTTCCACGGTTCAGTACATCGTGCAGCGGATGACCCAGCTCTCCGCCATGTTCTCACTGATTTCCCTCGCTATCTATGTTTATGGCAGGGGCATAGTAGGCCGCAATGAAAAGAAAGGGCTGGTGTTTCTCTGCCTGGCCTACTTTCCCTTCGCGCTGCTTGCTGTGTTCAGCAAGGAAAATGCGGTGCAGCTGATACTGATCTTTTTCGTATTGGAAAAAACGATATTTGCATCAGAGCCGCGAACCCGCCTGTTTGATCTGTGGTATCGCGTCTGCGTGTTGGCAGCATTGGGTGTGATCGCGATCGGATTCCTGGCGTCGATACCAGGTTTTCAGGAGGACTTCCAGTACAGAACCTTCACGATGTGGGAACGGGTATTGACCCAGTTCAGGGTGCTGGCAATGCAGTTGCAGTATGTGTTCCTGCCGGATATTTCAGCGTTTACCCTCTATCATGATGGCATGCAGCATTCATCTTCGCTGCTTAGCCCTGTATCGACCCTCTTGAGCCTGATTCTGCATTTACTGCTGTTGGCTGTTGCATTCAGATTCAGGACTACTCAGCCTGTGTTGGCGTTGGCGGTTTTCTGGTTTTACGGTTGGCACATTGTTGAATCCACTATTGTCCCGTTGGAGTTGCACTTCGAGCACCGCAACTACTTGCCCATGATGGGGCCACTACTTGGGATGGTTTACTACGTAAGTGTAGCGCTTACTAAAACGAAAAATTTTGCTGCACAGACGCTTCTGCGCTCGAGCGCGGTGATCTGGGTCGTGGTATTGAGTTTCCTTACCTTGCAGCTCAATACGCTGTGGGCGCGTCCCGCGGAGATGGCGTATCACTGGTACGTGGTTAATGAAAATTCACGGCGTTCAAAAATACAGCTTGCCTATTACTATTCCAATGGTCATCACTACGAGGAAGGCCTGAAGGTGCTGCTCGAGGGTGTCGAGCAGTATCCGAATGAGATTGGTATGTTGCTGGAGACGTGGAACTATGCGTGTCAGCATGGCCTGGAGCTGCCGTATTCACTGGAATACATTGCCGATATGGAATCGTACGCCTATACAGGCGATGCGCTTTCCCATCAGTTCAACATTTTGCGATGGAACCTGATGCAGGATAATTGTGGTTTCGTCGAGAAAGAAACCTTCACCCGAATTTTGGCCAAAGTGGAACAGCTCAATATGCGCCCACAGGTGCGCTCATCTCTCTATTTCGATGCCTCAGGTGTAATAGTAACCATGGGGGACTGGGAAAGAGGCTTCCAACTTCTGCAGCAAGCCTACGAGATTGACCGAAACCGTTATATCCTGAGACAACAGATCCTGTTTGCTTTCTTTATTCAGGATTTTGAATCCGCCGATGCCCTGATCCGATTTACCCGCGATGAGGCAGCCGCGAACAATTGGAATAGTCCGATGTTCCTGAATGAATTGGATTTCATGCAGAAAACCGCGCAGGATCGAATAAACGCACGAGGCAATGAAAGTGCAGGGCCTGAGGTCTGATTTGCTATGAATAGGCGGATGCGACATACAAGCAGGGTTTCCGGATTCACTGTCGTCGAGATAGTCGTTGTTATAGTGCTTATAACGATTCTCGGTGTTGCAGTGATGTCGCGCTTCGCCGACTCCAACGCCATCAACGGCGATATCGCCCGCGATATGATCGTCAGCATGGCGCGCCAGGCGCTGCAGCATTCCCTGGGTCGCTCATCCATCACACTGGTTATTGAACCCACTGCCGGGGGTGACGAAGCCACGATTGAGATTCAGGAGAGCGCAGTAACCATTCGCTCCGAGACGATAACGCTGCGCTCGCTAACACTCAGCGGCGATATCAATATCACCGATAGTTGTGAAACAACCCCCGGTGCTGATGATCTGGCCAATGGCACTCCGATGACACTTGCCTTCGGCGAGTTGGGAGATCTCGAAACCAGCGGTGTAACAGGCAGCACAGGCGCGGTGACGTCGGCCGTGCGGATTTGCATCAATGATGTGGCAACCGATTCCGTATGCGTGTCGCCGTCCGGTTTTGCTTATGCGGGTGACTGTGATGTCTAGGCATGCCGTGACTCACAAGGAAGCTGGTTTAACGCTGGTCGAGCTAATCGCCACGATCGTTATTGTTTCGATAGCTTTAACGGCAGTCGTGTTTTCGGTGCAATACGGTACCAGTAATAGCTCGGATACCCTGGTGCAGGTTCGTGCCACCGCCCTTGCCCAGGCCTATCTCGACGAGATATTGGGTAAGCGTTATGACGAACGCACGCGCCCCAGTGGTGTGCCCCCATGTCGTTATACTGCCAGCCCAGCCCGGCGTTGTACGGCGGAGGCGTCCCTGGGTACAGACGCGGGCGAAACCAGCCGGGACCGCTACGATGATGTTGATGACTACCATGGTCTGGCGGAAGGCAGGGGTGAGGCCAACGATCTGCAGGACGCGGAAGGCAATGATCGGGTTGGCTATGACAATTTTCGCGTCGAAGTGACAGTCAGGTATATCAACCTGAATGAAAACCCGCCTTTAACGGGTATAGACCCGCCACTGGAAGGTGATGAAGTGGGGTTAACCTCCGGGATCATTCTGGATGATGAATACGATGCGAAGCTCATTACAGTGAATGTGAGTGATGCAGAGAACCCGGATGGTTTTAACTTCAGCGCGTACAAATCAAATTTTTAAGCAGAAGGCTTTGACTGACCAAGTTTAATCACAGATGAAGAAACTCAGGCTTTCAAAAATTCGTATTGGCTTCACGCTCGTGGAAATGGTTGTGGCCATCGCCGTGAGTGGCATTATCGCCACGCTCGTGGTCAGCTTTGTGGTTAGCAGCGCCGAGGGCTATAGAAATAGCAGGGAGCGCAATCAATTGGCGTCGGCGGGCAGGGTGGCTATCGACAGGCTAGCCTCGGAAATTCACAATGCCTTGCCAGGAAGCATCCGTACTACAGTTGCAGCGGGCAACGGTGATCAGTGTCTGGAGTTTATTCCCGTAGAGGCTGCGACTTCGTATGTTAATCCGCCGTTCACATCGTCTGCAACGAGCTTTAATATCGTGGATATTCTGGACGGTGGTACTGCTACTTATCCTACAGTTCCTCCGACACTGTATGCAGTGATATACCCAAGGCGGATCAACCAACTTTACAATGGAGATCGCGGAACACCAGCTTCCAATTGGCCGAACTTTCCGACCCGCACGCCAATCGCCGAAATCACCAGCATCGTGGATGACGCTGCCACCATGGGGCAGAGCACAGTCACGCTGAGCAAGCCCCATAGATTTCGGCGCCGTTCTCCTTTCCAGCGCTTTTTTGTAGTATCTGATCCCGTGAGTTACTGCATCGTGGGTGAAAATCTGTATCGCTACACGAATTATGGTTTCTATCAGACTCAGGAAACTACAGAAGAAGAAACCGGCGTCTGCGAAAAGCTCGTGAATGACGAACCCTGCCTGCCAAATTACGCGGCCGCACCGGACAAGATGCTTATCGTAGACAGCATAGACAACACCGGTTTGACGGCGTTTTCGATCGGAAGCCAGACTCTCTCACGCAACTCACTGCTCGCCATCCAGCTAACGCTGACTGATGGTGAGAACACCGTAGAGCTTACCCACGAAGTACTTTCCAGGAGTGTGCCTTGATATGAATGCCCAACTCAGGAGACAGCATGGTTTGGGATTGCCAACGGCGATCTTTGTCATCACTTTGATGGCGCTCATGGCGGTGGCGATTAACCAACTGGTGAACCAGAATGCCCAGACTTTTGAGGAAGAAGTGAATCTGACGCGGGCGTTCTATGCTGCAGAATCGGGGGCCGGGTTTGCCATGAATGGAATCTATCCGCCGGAGGAATACCCCGGTTATGCCAGCACGACGTGTGCAGCATCGACTACATTTAATTTTGAGGTTGAGGGATTGAATCAGTGCTCTGCCGTGGTGGAGTGTTCTTCGGTAACGACAGCGGGTTCCAACTTCCTGACGATTGAGAGCACCGGTACCTGCGGCGATGTGTCCCGAACCATACAGGTTCGAACGTCTTATTAACCCGGGTGGGCCTGGCCAGCCATTAATTGTTGGACCAGAGTGCCAGATAGAGAATTATCGATACGATGGCAATGGTAACGACCGCAGTGACGCCGTAGGTAACCACTGAACTAACACCCACGTTGCTGCGATAGGCATCGAAATCCAGATTTTTGTCATTGTCCCGGTGGCTGATGTTGCGTTGCAGTTTGATGCGGTAGTTGTCTTCTTTTTCGAGGAGCTGCCACCCGGCCCTAGCTTCCTGGTCCAGGATTTCATGCATTTTGGCAGTATCACTGAACAGAGGGGTCTGGGCTTGAATGACTTTGTATTCGAGTTCCATCGGGGGCTCCGGTGTTGATTGGGTCTGACAGATAGCTAAGTCGGCTATGCTCGCCGATGCCTGCGTATTCTGTGGTTAAATGCTTGTTTTTGCAAGAGAATAGCCCCAGAAGACAATTCTGTGATGCACTCCGCAAATCGGTAAAAGAAGCTTGCCTGAAAGTAGCAAAATCGGCCGAATCCATCCCTAATTAACCCCCCGGTTTTATTCGAAATTTTGCTGATTCCTCCGTATGTTTTACGCCTGAGAAAAAGCATTTTTTGTCGATAGCGCAAACACGGATTAACTATCTGGCTTATTAGTCGATATTTTTCTAAGTACTTAAAATTATTAAGAATTATCAGATTGTCACTGGCTGGAAGCCAGTGTTGGAATCTGGAGCCCCAAGGGACCCGCGGGTCACCCGCTGCAATGACTTCGTTACCTACGCCAATGGACCACCTCAGATCAGTAGCCAGACGACTGGCGAGTTGTTGTCTGCTCGCTTTGCTGTTTCACGCGGTGCTGACACCTACTGTTCAAGCGCAAACAGTTGGGCCTGGTTGCAACGAAACTTCCACCGCCACTTTCGCACCCGTATCGGGGGAAATTCTGCAGTTGGTATCCTGCACCGAAGAAAAGCAGACAGGTGGCAACACTTCTCTAACTATCGATACACCGACAGGCGTTCAAGAAGGGGATCTGTTGGTTTTCGTCATGTCTACCGACGGTGAGAACAGGAATTTTAATAATCCAGCGAATTTCAGTGCCGATTGGAATCTGGCTGGTACCTATCAAGGTACTCCAGATATTACATCTGAAGTTTTCTACCAGATAGCAGACGCTTCCACCCCTGCAACCTATACCTGGAATTGGGCAGGGAGTGAGCAGTATTACTCTTACATGTTGCGTTTCACAGGTGCATCCGGACTGTTCGCGATTTCTGCCACCAACACAGGTACAAGCACGACCCCGACAACAACAGCTATTTCAACCAATTCTCTAAACAACCTGATTCTCAAGATGGTCAATATCGATCATCGTTTTTTCGCTACCTATGACGATACGGTCGACCAAACCGGCATGGCGACCCCTTACTACAATATTACGGAAGGCTCCTCTCGCCCACCATCCGAAGGCGGAGGTGGCGGAGCGACTACGTCCGGTGCTGCCCTGTATTACTATCAGGCTGCCCAGGGGCTTGGCGCTGCGGGAAATTTTACCCTGACGCAATCAGAGCAGTGGCACACGCGTACCATGGCGATTGAGCCTGTGGAATTCAGGATTTCAATGCCTGACACTGCGGCGGCTGTATGTGGCACTCAAGAAGTCACTATTCGAGTTACTGACAGGCTCAATAACCCTGTTACTTCCTTCACCGGGACCATATCTCTCAGTGCGTCAAATGCGACTGGTGCAAGTTGGTCCGATGCGGGTTCCCTCGCCAATGCTGTGAGTGATCTGGGCAATGGCGACGCAACTTACCAGTTTGGTTCAGCTGATAATGGTGAAGCGACATTTTTGTTTCAGAATCCCAATATCGGCACAACGAATTTCGACATTGCATACAATTCGATTACCGAAGTTGAGCTACTCAATAGCAGTCCTGATGACCCTGATCTAACCATAACAGCCTGTCCAACATTGAGTAGCCAGTCTTGTGTGTCTGGCTCCTCACATACAGTAACTATCGGGGCGCAAAACCCTGATCCAAACTTGCGCGGCCGCATGGTGCTCATGGCTATTGGACTTGAAGGTACGGGTGAGGTTACATCAGCTCGCTTCGATACAGGCGGCGCCAATATTCCCATGACGCTGATTTATGAAGAAATTAATCCGGCTGGCGTCGGAAATATTACAGAACTCTGGGGAATATTGGACGCCAATTTGCCAGGCGCCGGAACCTATACAGCAGATTTCACTTCTGCCGATGCGGATCCGTCGATGTGTCTGATTTATCTGGAAGACACCGATCAGGCTTTTCCCACGCCGAGCTCTGGTGGCACTGGAACAGACTCGGCAAATGGCTCGCAAGCCCAAAACACACAAAACGCTGTAACCCAGATCACAACGACTGCCAATGATGCATTGGTGATTAGTTTGATAGGTAATGGTTCTGGAGGAAGCGACTATCCGGTAGCGACTTCCGTTCCGGGGGCACCATCGATTACCTGGTCAAAGCTATTCGATGCACCAGACCCAGGGGGAGGTGCAGAGTTCGAAGCCAGCTTTGGTTTTCTCGATACAGCAGGTGCTTTGACCGTAACGGAGTCCTGGTCTGGTGGCAATCCCAATCGTCACACTCATGTTGTTGCTTCATTCAATCCGATTCAGCAGAAGGAGATTCGTTTATCTCATAGTGGGCAATCTGACATCTGTTCTCGTGAGGCAGTTACGATCTCAGTAACAAACGCAGCGGGGAACCTGATTACCGGGTTTGCTGGGACAATCACAATCTCCAATAGTGCAGCGGCGGGAACCTGGACAGTTAGTGATGCAACCAATTTCCTTGTTGACAATGGCGGTGGCTCTGTTGACTACACATTCGATCCCGCTGATGGCGGTGACATCGTCCTGTTCTTCGAACTCCCGTTTACCGATGCGGCAGTAGATTTCGAAGTGACTTCACCTGGCATCACTTCACCAAGCGGTGGGTTTGATCCAACTCTCGATGTGGCGGCCTGTACCGTTGATGTGCAGGTTGCTGCGCCAACTGCAGGTATCTGCGAAGCAGGCGTCACCGTCACCTACACCGTGCTCGATCGTTTTGGCGCTGACGCGGTGGACTTCGATGGCACCATTGTCCTCAGCAACGATACCGGAAACGGCAGTTACACGCCGGTCGGAGAGCTCGGCAGTTTCAGTGATCTGGGGAGTGGCTCGGCAACCTACGACTACCATGTTGACGACGATGGTGTATTAACTCTCACGTTTGATAACGACACAGCGGAGACGGTCAACCTCTCTGCCAGCGCACCCGGCATTACTCTGGACGGAGGTTCGGATACAGACATCACTTTTGATGAATGTGAGTTCCGCATTACTTTTGTTGACGGCACGCCAGGCAGCACTGATGTATGTTCTCAGGAAACCGTGCGTATCGAGGTAGTGGATTCAGGCGGCGCAACAGTAACAGACTACACTGGCACGATCGTGCTGACGGCCAGCACCGGTCATGGTGGCTGGGCAGTATCCTCAGCGGAAGGTACTGTCTTCGATGCAGATGCCTTCGATGGTACTGCCAGTTACACGTTTGTGGATGACGGGCCTGGCGGTGCGGCGGATGATGATGGAATCATAGAATTAAGCTTTACCCACCCCGGCTTCGGAAGCGGATCTGTAAACTTTAATGTGACAGATGGCACTACAACTGATCCTGGAAATCCGGGTTCCGCCTTCGATCCCAATCTGACAGTCGCCCTGTGTACGTTCCAAATCAGCTACGATGGTGGCGCCACCAACGACAACGCAAGCAAGACTGCCTGCGACGTACAACAGGTAACGGTTGGTATCTATCGCAGTATCGGTCAGGGAGGCGGTCTGGCCACGGACTACACTGGTACAGTAAATATCTCCACCAGCACCAATCATGGTAATTGGTTGGATAACACGAACAGTCTTCCCCTTACCGATACTCCCGGCGACGATGACGGTGCAGCAATTTACACATTCAATGGGGTAACGGATGGCGGTGAAGTCACCTTCGATTTCATCAATCTAAACGCCGAGACCATGACCGTTGATCTCATCGATGAGGTCGATGGTGTGGATGGCGTGATCGAAGAAGATGGCTCTGCTGACCCCGAGTTGGAGATAACTTCTTGTTTGCCGGTGGTTGAGGCTGTGTCCTGTGATTCTGGAGCGTCGCCGCTGCAAAATTCGATTACGGTCAATGCACAAAATAGTGTCGCAGCATTGCAGGGACGCCTGGTGCTGGTAGCAACCGCAATGGATGGCAATGGCGACGTGAGTGGCGTTACTTTCGACGGCGTTCCCATGACGCAGATAAGAGATGAGAGGGCGGAAGCGGGCGCCTATGACAGCAACACCGAACTCTGGGGAATTCTGGACGCGCAGATTGATCCAGCGGGCGGCAACCTCACCGCCGAGGTTATCCACAATGACCCTTACAACCCATCCATGTGTGTATTCTATTTTGAGGATGTGGAACAGGTTCTCCCTGTAGAGGCGGCGCCACCTGAAGACGGGCCCCTGAATGGAGATCAATCCACTTCTGTATCCGCGCCGAATACGGTATCGACAACCATAACCACCTCCGAGAACAACGCGCTGGTGGTGAGTGTTTCGAGCAGTGGCAGCACAGGTGCCATTGGCAATGGAGACTATAGTGCTTTTTCGCCATCTCCACCTCTTACTGAAACCTTCCAGGGGCCAGATTCGACCTACTTTATATTCGGCGGAGCTTCAGGATTGATCCCGTCGGCTTCAACGGTGAATGTCAGCATGACTGCCACCAGCAATGGCGGATACTCACCAGACCGTCATACCCACATTGTGGCAGCATTCAATCCACTGATAAGTGGCCCTCCGGTGGCGGTTGGTTTTGAGCCCGTGGTGTTGTTTGAGACTTATTCAGGAAATATCAGTTACCGCGCCATTGGCAATAGCCTGCGAACCCGGGACAACGAAATCGGGGGCGGTGAGACTATCGAGGATGTGTGTGTTGCAAATACATTCGCGGATGCAAACCTCACCCTACCTGAAGTCGACGAAACATTGTTGGCGGGCTGGGATGATTCCGCCGACCCTGGTGATGACATAGACTCCAATGTTATTGCTGCCTATCTGTACTGGTTTGGATCGGGCGATGTAACCAATCCACCGCCTGGAACTGATTTCGATGAAGTGACGTTTACTGTTGACCCAGGAGGGGGTGGAGAGATCATCACGGCGATTACGGCCGACGAGTTGTTCAGCGTGCAGAATTTGTTGAACGACAACACTATCGATTATTTCGCAGCGTACAAAGATGTAACCGCGTTGGTAACCGCGACTGGTTCTACAGAAACCTATCGTGTGTCCGACCATCCGGCCGTGTTTGGTCCAAACTGGGATGGCGATGGCGTATGTGGTGGTGGATGGTCACTGATCGTAGTCTACGAAAACCCCTTCGAACAGCTCAGGGTAATTAACCTGTTTCACGGATTTCAGCCATTCCAGAATTCAGCATTTACCCTGGTGCCGCGCAATTTTCGCATGGCTTCACCGCTGGACCGCGGCGAGCAACCGAATGGTCAGGTCACGCACGTTACGCTGGAAGGCGATTACGACCTGGATGGTAGTACAAACAATTTCGAAGAGTCTTTGACAATCCAGGATGAACCGGGGTCTTCTGATCCAGCAGACTATTTTGACTTGCCTACGATATTCAATCCTTCCGGTAATGAATTTAATGGCACGGTTACTCGTCCACACTATATCCTCGAAGATCTGGGTGGGGGCGATTGGGTTTATCAATGGGACAACACTTTCTCTGAAGACAATGGCACGACCATTCAGCAAGGCTATGAGATCGATTTCCTGGGAGATCAGTCACCAGACAGCAGGGAGTTAGGCGCTTCCTGGGGTGTCGATATCGACACGCACTATCTGTCCGGCGACCCGGCGGGCGACACGTTCAATATGCCGGCGGAAACCGATGACGCCAACGTACTGTTCGAATTCGCAAACTCGGCAGCAGAGGAAATCACTACCCGTTATGCCTCCGGCCAGGATCTGGTGTTACTTATCTCAGAGGTGATCAGCGTTATGAACGCGCCAATCGCCGATCTGGAAATCGAACTTACTGAGCTTGATCCCAAATATAGAGTGCACAGCACTGGTGACTATCAAGTGGTTGTCACCAACAATGGCAATGGCGCTGTCTCTTTCGGAACGGCCACCGGCAATCTAACCGTCACTGGAAACCTGCCTACGGGCATGACCTTCGCCGCACCGGGTGATGTCAGTGGCACGGGTTGGGATTGTACGACGGGTCCGGATAGCGGTGTGACCGCCAATGCGTTCACGTGTAACTACGATATAGCAGGCAATATTGGAAGCCTTGGGGATGCCAGTGTCGACCCGCTTAATTTCACGGTGCAGATCGCTGGCCCACACCTGGCCGGAACACCTTTTCCTAGCCTGAATAACAATGCCAAGATAATCGTTCGCCTGCAGCACAACGATGGTACCTGTACTGCTGAACCAATAGGTGTGATGCCGGATCCTCTCGGTTGTGAATCGCCCGAGTTTGATAACGTCAATGACTTGCAAGGGGGAATAATTGATATTGATGACCTCGATGACAAGACAGGAAACAACAACAATGTCGACAGTGTAACGACTGTGGTTCGGGGTATCGAAACCAACCTCGGCATCACGAAAGTGTTGGAAGACCTGCTGGTAGATGACGATCCCAATGAAACCGCGGACTTCACTATCACAGTGACGAACTACGGTCCGGATGATATTTTCCCTAGCACGGATCCCACGCTGCCTATGGTGGCGCCAACGATCGAAGTAGATGACACAGAGCCTTCCTTCATCCAGTTCGATTCAGTCGTGGCAGATGCCGGCTGGACCTGTGATCCGATCACCAACCCTGGCTCGACCGCATTGAATTGTGATTTCGATGGTACCTTGCTGGTTGGTAACTCCACGACCATCACCCTGACCACAGAAGTCACTGGCACTAACGGTAATCTGGTTTCCAATACGGCGACGGTAGACACCGGACCTTACAACTTCGACCCGGAACCTGAAACTCCAGCGGTTGCCGATCCCGATTCCGATTCCGATGGCGGCACGATTCAGTTCGCTACGGTCAATGCCACGGAGCGATTCCTGATGTCAGTCTCCGGAGCGGCACTCACTACCCTCGGTTCCGGGGGCGGGCAACTGGTTGATTTCGAGCCCGATGACCTGATCATCTACAACCCGCTAACAGATTCTGCCGAGATGTTCCTCGACAATTCGGTTGAAGGTTTCGGCCTGAATGACATCAATGCCGTGCACTTGCTACCCAATGGCCAGATCATTCTGTCCACTGCGTCTTCAAGTACCGTCGGTGACAATGCTTTCGCATTCCAGGCCAATGACCTGGTGATCTATGATCCCATCACCCGTCAGGGCAGCCTGTTGCTTGATGGTGACGATCCGGCAGTGAGCACAGAACTGGGTGGCGAAAATATCGATGCCGTCTATGTTCTGGACAATGGAGACATCATCTTTTCGACAGAGAGCGCCGTTGCAGCGGGTATCGGATGGAGTGAGTCGGATCTGATACGTTGGGATGGGGCGTTATTCTCTCCCTATCTTACCGGCAACGATGCCAGTGTGTTTGGTGCTTCTACAGTCAATGTCGATGGCGCCTATCTGCGGGTCGATCCCAACGATGCCACCGCGGTGCTCGATACGTTTATCCTCACTTCTTCATTAGAAGGCGGCACCGCTGGCGATAACCTGGCAGGCTTCGGTCAGGATGACGTGGTTGAACTCGATGTAGACTCAACGCCAAATCCAACGACGTCGACCGGCGAAGCAATATTCCGGGGCAACGTTCCATTCGGTGTATTCAGCGGTACCAATCCGGCAAGAACCATTAGCGCATTGCATGTCATCGAGGATGACTACTATAGCCACTTCACGATTGTGCAATCTCAGGCTGGCAGTGCCTGTGAGGCTGGGCAGGTAACGATCCGCAAGAAGCAATATGTGGGTGGCTCCTATGTGGTCGATACCGATTACACCGGAAGCATCAGGCTGAGTCTGGATAGCGTCTCCGATGGCGACTGGAGTCTGGCATTCGGCAGTGGCACGCTGGATAACGGCATCGCAGACGATGGTGTCGCCATCTACACTTTCGGTCCTACAGATAACGGGCAGGTGACATTGAACCTCAACCTGTCGGAGGCGGTGCCTGTCGCGAAGAGCGTGAATGTTAACGTTACCAATGGCTTCGTTGATGAACTCGAAGACCCTACCTTTAATTTCAATCTGGTGATTACTGACGTCGACTACCAGGATAATTTCGATTCCGTCAGCTACAGCAACAACGATGGTTCTGCGAATTGGGCCAATAGCTGGCAGGAAGTGGATGGCCTGAATGGTGTGGTCGGAACGGATCCTGCCAATGGCTTCGGTCCCAGTATTGGCAATGTGAGAATCAATAGCAGCAGACTCTCTCTGACTACCAACCCCACTACCGATGGGGCGGGTATCGACCCCAGTCTTACGAGAGACTTCGATCTCAGTCTGTTTAATGCGAACCAGACTACGTTCCTGGATTTCGACTATTCCTATGCAAGCCTGAACCTGGCCGACTCTGTCGTGGTAGAGGTCAGTGATGATGGCGGCAGCAACTGGGTGCAGGCGACCAACCTGACAGGTTTGCAGAACACCAACGGCTCCCCGACCAACGTGAATATCAGCCTCAATTCTCTGGGTGGAGCCTTGGACGACTTCAATACCACCCTGAGTGTTCGATTCCGGGTCAACAACGGTTATACCCTGGCCAGCACCATGTATATCCACAATGTGACAATATCAACCGGTACAACGGACTGTACGATTGGTGCTATGGATCACTACGACATCGATGTGGCCACATCGGGCATTGCCTGTGTGGCGAACATGGTGACGATAACAGGACACGACGCAAGCGATCTTCCTGCAGAGCCTGGCGCTGGTGTGATCATGACCTTGAGAACCAGCACCGGTGCAGGAACCTGGCCTAGTATTGTAGCCGGCGGCGGAGTGCTGACCGAAGTTGGCACCAGCACCGATGGTTGGGCCACTTATGAATGGCCAGCCGGTGAGTCTTCGGTGACCTTGATGTTCAATTACACCGATCCGGCCGGGGACACACCACTGGTGAATTTCGATCTGGAAGGGACTTACGAGGAACAGCAAGATGCTTCCCATGACCCATCGATCACATTCAGTGAGGCCGGGCTGCGCTTTTTCGATGAAAATACAGGGAATGCTGCGATTACGGCCTTGCCTTTCCAGATTGCCGGCAAGCCATCACTCACATTGCCAGCGACTGGCGAAGTCACAGTGCAGATGGTACGAAGCGTGCCGATTGGTGGAGAAAATCCTTCGCTTGCCTGTGAATCGCTAGTACCCGCAGATTCAATAGTCACTATCAAGCTCGCGGGTCTGTGTGAGAACCCTGGTAGCTGCGCTGTACCAACGCCAGATATCACTGTGTGGGACCAAGCGAACACACCGATTGCTGTACCAATCTTCAGTTCACCCACAGCAAATCCAGAGCAGTCTGGCGTGGATGTGGATTTGTTTTTTGAGAGCCAGGACACGATCGATCAAGGTGAAAACAATATTGGCGCCACGCTTAATTTCATGTATCCGGATGCAGGGCAAATTTCGCTGCACGGCGAATTCAATATTCCGTTCGACAACGATCTTGCAGGTACACTTTCCGGTGACACACTTCGCGGTGCCAGTGAGCCTTTCGTCGTGCGTCCTTTCGGCCTGGATATCGACTTCTCCGGAGACAGGGCCGGGGGTGGAACAGCTTCTTTCGCGGCCGATGCCAATGGACCTGCATTCGCCCGCGCCGGCGTAGCTTTCGAAACAACCATTCGCGGTGTGCAGTGGCAGGCGGGTGACGATGATCTGGATAATGACGGCCTGCCCGATTCAGATGCGGACCTGTCGGACAACGGCCTGACGCCAAACTTCGGCAATGAAACCGGCACGGATGACTATGCAGCACAAATAACAGTCGATACCTCGAGTCCCGGTGTGCCAGGCGGTGTAACCGGAACCATGACAGCGGGTTTTGGCCTGATCGACAATATTAACAATGGCGTAAGCGGCGCCGCGCAATCGCTGGCCATCAATGAAGTAGGCATCTTCGATCTCGATGCCGAGCTGGTGGACGATGTGATGTCGCCGGCCGTCATTGGCTATCTGGGGGCGGCTGATACCAATGGTGTGAGTGCCGGTATAACCGGCAGGGTAGTGAGCGTAGGGCGAATCTATCCCAACAACTTCTCGGTTGCTTCGTCCAGTTTCGGTCCTCGCGTCAATCAGAATATGAGTTGTTCTCCGGCATCGACATTCACCTATCTCGGCGAAGACTTTGGTTTGAACATGGTGATTCAGGCGAAGAACGCCCAGGACGAAGACACCGAGAACTACATTGGGGATTTCGCCAAGCTGACAGCATTCAGTGAGCTGGATATACGCGCCATCATCGATATCGGTGGTGCCGCTGACAACGATCTTGGCAGCAAGCTCGTCAATTCCACTATCGCGGCAGACTTCAGCGGCGCCTGGGTGGCAGGCGCATTGACCGTCAGCGGTGACATGAATCTCGCCCGCCAGCCAAGCGGCGCTGAAGAGGCGCCGGTGGAAAACGTGCAAATTGCCTTCGGCCCGATCGACGACAACGATGACGGCGTAGGCGGTGGTAACGATGTCGTGCTGGATGTGCTCGACGTCGACCTGGATGATGGCATGAACGAAGACACCGACTTTATATTCAAGCTGCTTGCCACCCATGAATTCCGTTACGGTCGTCTGATTATCGACAACGCCTTTGGTCCGGAAACAGAAGACCTCGGTATCCCGCTACGAATTGAGTACTTCGACGGAACGAATTTCGTGACCAATACGGCGGATAGCTGCACATCGTTTGTCTACGACGTCGATGGTTCTCCCGCGCTGACATTTATCGCAGATAGTTATCTCGATGACCTCGATCCAGGGGAAACGGTTATCGAAAATGGTGAAGTGCTTGATGTGGAGATCAACCTGTTCGAAGGGATAACTGCCCGGCAGCAGGATGGCGACACGGATGACGACAACGACACCGACAGGCCGTTTATCACGTCGGCGCCCGATCCCGAGGGAGATGATGAGTTCAGCGGACAGGCTCTACTGGAGTTTGATCTCACCGCAGGCACGCTGAGCACACCGCTGGACTTCCTGAGCTACGATTGGCGCGGCGATGCAGCAGAGGATCCTATGGATCCCTACGATGAGATCCCCGATGGCGACTACGGTGATTTTCCGCGAGGTATCATCGAATTCGGTTCTTACCGCGGCCATGACCGGGTGATTAACTGGCAGGAATTGTTCATTACGAACTAGTGATTACAAACCTGTTAGCTACCAACGATTAATCGTGGCCGCCAGGCATTGCTTGAATGCTTGCCTGCTCGCGAGGGCGATTGCCCGATGCGTGCTCGCGCTAGTCGGCGCTCAGGTCAGATGCCTTGCCGTAGGAGGTACCCAGTTCCTTTATCTTGCGCGTCAGCGTATTGCGGCCCCAACCTAAAAGGGCGGCTGCGTCGCGGCGTCGTCCGCCGGTATGTTTGAGCGCGATATCGATCAGGGTTCTCTCGAACATGGGGCTCGCTTCATTGAGGATGCCGCTATTGCCCATGCTCAGTTGCTGATCAGCCCAATACTGCAGCCCCTGCGTCCAATTGCCATTAACACCAGCTTGCGATTCCTGTTCGGAAAATTCGGGAGGCATATCCGACAAATGGATTTCCCGACTGGAGGCCATTACGGTGACCCAGCGGCAGAAGTTTTCAAGTTGACGCACGTTACCGGGCCAGGCGAGCTCGCAAAGGTATTTTTCCGTTTCCGGTCGCAAAATTTTGGGCTCTACGTCCAGCTCTTCCGCGGCTTTCTTGAGAAAGTGCGCGGCGAGTCGGGGGATGTCTTCCCGGCGATCGGCGAGTCTTGGAATGTGGATGCGAATTACATTTAGACGATGGAAGAGATCTTCGCGGAAGGCGTGCTGCTCCACCAGCTTCTCGAGGTTCTGGTGCGTTGCGGCAATAATTCGTACGTCTACCTTGATGGAAGTGTGACCCCCGACCCGGTAGAACTCGCCGTCAGAGAGTACGCGCAATAGTCTGGTCTGCGTGTCAGCCGGCATGTCACCGATTTCATCCAGGAATAACGTGCCACCATTGGCTTGCTCGAAACGCCCGGTGCGCTGTTGGGTTGCCCCGGTGAACGCGCCTTTTTCATGACCAAACAGTTCAGATTCGATGAGCTCTTTGGGAATGGCGGCAACATTGAGAGGGATGAAGGGCTTGTCCTTGCGCGGACTGTGCTGATGCAGGGCGTGGGCCACGAGTTCCTTACCGGTACCGGACTCGCCGTTAATCAACACTGAGATGTTTGAGTTGGACAGGCGTCCGATAGCGCGGAACACTTCCTGCATCGCCGGCGCTTCACCGATGATTTCCTGACTGCCTTCACCGTTTTCCGTCGGCTCGGATTGCAGCTTGTCGCGCGCATGTTCCAATGCCCGCTGAGTCATGGCCACCGCTTCGTCTACATCGAAAGGTTTGGGCAGGTATTCGAATGCGCCACGACTGTATGAAGCAACTGCGCTCTCCAGATCCGAGTGCGCGGTCATGATGATCACGGGTAATTCCGGGTGAGACTCCTGAATGCTGGAAAGCAGTTCCAGGCCGTTGATGCCGGGCATGCGGATATCGCTGATGATGGCGTCCGGCGATTCGACTGACAGTCTTCTCAGAAGATCATCGCCAGTTTCAAAGCTGGTTGTTGCCAGACCGTTCTTGGAGAGAGATTTCTCAAGAACCCAGCGGATCGATCTGTCATCGTCTAGGATCCAGACTGAATTATTAGCACTCATTGTCATACCTTCACTAGATAGGCGCATAGCTCAATTGTTTATATTCATTAGTCTTCATCGCACCGTTTGTTCCAACTTGGTGAACGGCAGAATGATGGAAAATATGGTTTTACCGGGTTTGCTCACACACTCAATCATGCCTCTGTGCTGATTAATGATGCCGTGGGTGATCGGCAAACCCAGACCTGTGCCGTCGGGGCGGCCGCTGATCATGGGATAGAAAATGGTTTCCTGAAGTTCGCCGGGAATACCGGGGCCGTTGTCTTCGATTTCCAGCTTCAGCGCCAATCGATGAGTGAGCGTATCGATAGTGGCGTTGCGAACCACGCGGGTTCGCAGAATTATTTTGGGATCTTCTTCACCTGAACTATCAGCATTTAATGACTGCATGGCATTGCGTACGATGTTCAGCGTGGCCTGAATGAGTTGGTCGGCGTCCCCGGAGATGTTCGGGATACTTGGGTCGTAGTCTGTCTCGATCACGATTCGTTCACAGGCCGGGTCAGCTTCCGCCAGGCTACGCACCCGCTCCAGTACTTCATGAATATTGGTTTCTGCAATTTCCAGCGGCTTGCGGGATCCCACCATGCGATCCACCAGGTTATGCAGCCGATCTGCTTCTTCGATGATGATATTTGTGTAGTCCTGTAACTCGCTATTGTCGCTTTCCTGGGATAACAACTGCGCAGCTCCGCGAATGCCGCCGAGAGGGTTTTTGATCTCATGGGCCAGGCCACGCACCAGTTCGCGAGTTGTGGAGTAGGCGGTGTGCAGAGAAGCTTCCTGATTAATACGCTGAGCATGCTCCAGAGAATTCAGCTCCATGAGCGCCAGCTGTTCTCCCTGCTCCTCAAAGGGATTAATGGTGTAGTCCACCAGGATGGTCTTGCCGTTTTTCAGACCAAACTCGGCGCTACGCTTGGTGTGACTGCTGCTCTGCTCCATGGCTTCGCTCATTTCCCGAATGTCCTCCACGGCGCCCAGCAAGATTTCGCCGATAAAAGTGTTGTTCGCCTTGTTGTGACTAATTCCCAGCAGTAGTTCGGCGGACATATTCAAATATCGCAGGCGCAGCTCGCTATCCAGCAGCACCACTCCTGTTTTGAGGTTATCCAGTAACCGTTTATGTACATTATCGAGAGTCACTTGCTTGTTCATCGCTGATTCACCCAATAGAGAAGTCGAGGCATTGGTGAACAGCACAGGAGAGCTATGCAATAACCAAACCAATAAATTGAAAAACTTGCGGGCCGCAAGGCCAGTAAAACAGGGGCTTTGGGAGGCATCGCTATGAAACCCGGCCAAGAGCGAGTGCAGCAGCCCTGCACATTGCACCATAATGGTGCGCTTGGCAACAAATCCTCACCTATGTAGTGCTTAAATCTGACGCGGTGCTTCCGGCAGTGGGAGCCTCAAAAAGTTAAGAAGTACTTACTCTTTTTCGGCTTTTCGCCCAATTTTTCCTTAATGTTTCAACGGTTTTTCAGCGAGAAGTTTCAGGACACCCATTTTTAGTTGCATCTGATTTGCCGGGTCTATTGCATTTTTGCGGTTGCTGCGCTCGCCGTAAGTTTCTGTAATTGCGCTGGTTTATTGGGATATGGGTCTTGAAATTAAAATGGGTGTCCTGAAAGTTTTTGGGATATGGAGCTTGAAATTAAAATGGGTGTCCTGAAAGTTTTGTGCTGGGGTCTGGGGTTCGCGGGCAAGAAAAAACCCCGACTGCCTGGTGGCAATCGGGGTTTTGTTTGTGCCGGGGGCGGTCGACTAGTCGAGAGCTTCTTTGGTGCTCTTGATAATCGCTGCTGCCACCTTGTAGGGATCAGCGTTTGATGCAGTGCGTCGATCTTCCAGGCGACCTTTCCAGCCGTCCTGTACAGTACCAACCGGGATACGGATGGATGCACCGCGGTCAGATACACCGTAGCTGAACGTATCGATGGACTGGGTTTCATGCTTACCAGTCAGGCGCTGGTCATTGTTTGCACCGTACACTGAGATGTGACGCTCGATGTTCTTACCGAAGGACTCACAGATCTTGGTGAAAATAGACTCATCGCCAGCTTCACGCATTGGCCCGTTAGAGAAGTTGGCATGCATGCCGGAACCGTTCCAGTCCAGGTCTTTACCCAGAGGCTTGGGCTCCCAGTTGATTGCCAGATCGTAGCGCTCTGCAGTTCGCTCCAGCAGGTAACGTGCAACCCAGGTTTCGTCGCCAGCTTGCGCGGCGCCTTTGGCAAATACCTGGAATTCCCATTGACCGGCAGCCACTTCAGCATTGATACCCTCAACGTTGATACCGGCTTCCAGGCACAGGTCGAGGTGATCTTCCACGATGTCGCGACCGTGGGCATTTTTAGCGCCTACTGAGCAGTAGTATGGGCCTTGTGGGCTGGGGTAACCGCCTCTTGGGAAACCCGGTGGCAGGCCAGTTTTAGGATCCCACAGGAAGTATTCCTGCTCGAAACCAAACCAGAAATCGTTGTCGTCGTCGTCGATAGTGGCGCGGCCGTTGCTCGCATGGGGAGAACCGTCGGCGTTCAGCACTTCGGTCATTACCAGGAAGCCATTGACACGATCAGGGTCTGGGAAGATGGCAACAGGCTTCAGCAGACAGTCAGAGTCGTCGCCAGTCGCCTGCAGGGTGGAGCTACCGTCGAAAGACCACATTGGACACTCTTCCAGTGTTCCGCCGAAGTCATTTCGGATCATGGTCTTGCTGCGCAGACTCTGGGTGGGCTGATATCCGTCCAGCCAGATATATTCCAGTTTTGATTTCATTTTCTTACTTTCTCCTAATCGATTACGACTGTAGGTTTGTGGCTTGTGCGTGTTAATTGAACTTCCAGAGCGCCAATGCCGGGCCAGAAATTCTACACCGCAGCGCTTACAAGTTCCTGTTCAAATTTTGTACAACGGCTCCTGCCCAAAAGCGGTTGCCATGTACGAACTCGAAGGTTCCCCACCTTCTGTGATCTTGGTCGTGAAGGTGGACTTGCCTTGTGAGCATGTGAAGGAGCAAAATGTATGCCACCCAAAGGGGCCCTACAGGCCCCGTGGTTGCTGGCCTGCGGGAAGCAGGTCTTGAAATAATGCACATATTTAGTGCGTTCAATAAATTTATAGCACCATAATGGTGCGTATATAACTCACTAATTCTGCCGCTACCCGCTATCCCTGCGCCAAATCCGGGCAGCCTGGATCAGAGTAAGTCCAGGATAAAACTAAATTCGCAGGTCCACACCCTATGCTGTTTCTGGTCAAACTGTTTCCGGAAATCACGATCAAGAGTCGTCCGGTACGCAAGCGCTTCATTCGTCAATTGCGCAAAAACCTCAAGAACGTTCTCCAGGAATTGGATGACACCGTCGTAGTCCGCGGTGAGTGGGATTGTCTGGAAGTCGAATCTTCCAGCACAGACCCGCATATTCAACTGCAGATGATCGAGCGCCTGGCATGCATCCCTGGAATAAGCCAGTTCCTGGAGGTGGACAGCTTCCCGCTGCCGGATATGGACGGCATGCTGGACATCGCCATGCAGTATTACAAGAAAAAGCTCGAAGGTAAGAGCTTTGCCGTGCGTTGCAAGCGCATGGGCAAGCACGCATTCAAATCGGTGGATGTGGAACGCTTTGTAGGGGCCGGGCTCAACCAGAACACGGGTGCGGCACGGGTCAAACTCGTGGACCCTGATGTCACCGTGGCCATGGAAATTCGCGATGAGTGTTTCTATATGGTTAAAGAGATGCATCGCGGGTTAGGTGGATACCCACTCGGTTGCCAGGACCCGGTGCTTTCCCTGATCTCCGGCGGATTCGATTCAGCCGTTTCCAGCTATCTGTGTATCAAGCGCGGCTTGCAAACCCACTACTGCTTCTTCAACCTGGGCGGGCGTGCCCATGAACTGGCTGTAAAGGAACTGGCGCTGTTTCTGTGGATGAAGTACCACAGCTCGCACCGGGTCAAGTTTGTCACGGTGCCATTCGAAAACGTGGTGACCGAAATCCTCAACAAGGTTGATGACGCGCAGATGGGTGTCATTCTCAAACGAATGATGTTGCGCGCTGCCAACAAGATAGCAGACCACATGGATATCAAGGCGCTGGTTACAGGCGAGGCGGTAGCCCAGGTATCGAGCCAGACCCTGACCAATCTTTCGGTAATCGACAGCGTTAGTGACAACCTCGTACTACGCCCGCTGAGCACGAGCAACAAACAGGACATTATCGATCTCGCCCGCGAAATTGGCAGTGAAGACTTCTCAAAAAATATTCCTGAGTACTGTGCGGTCATTTCAAAAAACCCAACCACAAAGGCCCGGCCCGAACGGATAGAGAGGGAAGAAGCGCGATTCGAATTCGCAGTTCTCGATGCGGCGATCGCCTCGGCCAACTACCAGCTCATCACAGAGGTGATGAATGACTCCGCGACCAATACCTCTGAAGTGAAATTGGTTGCGCAGGTAGATGCAGGCAGCCAGATTATCGACATTCGTCACCCCGACGAGATTGAAATCAAACCATTGCCAGCGACTGCCGGCAGCGAAGAGGCCCTGACCATACCTTTCTATAGTCTGCAGCAGGAATTCCCCAAACTCGATCCATCTAAAAACTACCTGCTGTACTGTGACAAAGGCATGATGAGCAGGCTCCATGCAGCTCACCTGATGGACGAGGGCCACAGTAACATCGCCGTGCTGGATCTTTCGGACTAATACGAAACACGGGCAACGCCATGCGTTCCCGTCTTCGCCCGATAAAAGTACCTCCGGATTGCTCGCTCAGAGCATTCCTTCCAATCCCTTAGCTGTGTATACTCGCCGCCTTTTGTACGAAGCTCCGTGACCGGGCTTTTCCAGGTT
The DNA here is from genome assembly GCA_965227635.1 of uncultured Pseudohongiella sp. GTDB lineage: Bacteria > Pseudomonadota > Gammaproteobacteria > Pseudomonadales > Pseudohongiellaceae > UBA9145. The sequence goes on from OZ245763.1 coordinate 1,993,617, forward strand.
TATTCAATGGCAGATAACATTCGCAATATCGCTATCATCGCCCACGTCGATCATGGCAAGACGACTCTGGTGGACAAGCTCCTGCAGCAATCCGGGACCCTGGAAACCAGGGGAGCAGCCATTGAGCGGGTGATGGACTCCAATGACCAGGAAAAAGAGCGGGGCATCACCATTCTCGCGAAAAACACCGCGATTAACTGGGAAGCCAACGGCGAGAAATACCGCATCAATATTGTGGATACTCCCGGCCACGCCGATTTCGGTGGCGAAGTTGAACGCGTATTGTCCATGGTGGACAGCGTACTCTTGTTGGTGGATGCCTTCGAAGGCCCTATGCCGCAAACCCGTTTCGTGACGCAAAAAGCGTTCGCCCAGGGTCTGAATCCCATCGTCGTTATCAATAAAATTGATCGCGATGGCGCACGTCCAGACTGGGTCATCAATGAGGTTTTCGATCTTTTCGACAAACTCGGTGCCAGCGACGAGCAGCTGGACTTCCCGATCATCTATGCGTCAGCGCTGCAGGGAATCGCCGGGCTGGAGGCCGATGAACTGGCGAGCGATCTAAAACCATTGTTTGAAGTGATAGTCGACAAGGTGCCTGCGCCGGAAGTCGATATAGACGGCCCGTTTCAAATGCAAATCAGCGCGCTGGACTACAACAGCTACGTAGGCGTCATTGGTGTCGGCCGTGTAACTCGCGGTATTGCCCGATGCAACCAGCAGGTAGTCATCGTCGACCGTGAAGGCCATGAGCGTAAGGGCAAGATTCTTCAGGTTAAAAGCCACCTCGGCCTCGAGCGTATCGATGTAGACAAGGCGGCGGCTGGAGAAATTATCTGTATTACCGGAATCGAAGACCTGAATATCTCCGATACACTTTGTGATCCATCAAAAGTCGAACCGCTGCCTCCGCTCACGGTGGATGAGCCCACCATCAGCATGACGTTTCAGGTCAACGACTCTCCCTTTGCTGGCAAAGAGGGCAAGTACCTGACTTCCCGCCATCTCAAGGATCGCCTGGAACGCGAACTTCTGTATAACGTTGCCTTGCGGGTTGAGCAGGGCGATTCCCCGGACAAGTTCAAGGTATCCGGGCGTGGTGAGTTGCACCTCTCGGTGCTCATCGAAACCATGCGGCGCGAAGGTTACGAGATGGCCATCTCCCGGCCGGAAGTGATCCTGCATGAAGAAGAGGGAATCATTAAAGAGCCCTACGAGAGTCTCGTCGTCGATTGCGACGAACAGCACCAGGGCAGCATCATCGAGGAACTCGGACTGCGCCGTGCCGAAATGCAGGATTTGCTGCCAGACGGTAAAGGTCGAGTACGTCTGCAATTCATCCTGCCTACCCGCGGGCTCATTGGCTTCCGCTCGGCGTTTCTCAGTATGACCTCAGGCACTGGCTTGATGACCCACGTGTTCGACCACTACGGCCCCTACAAAGAAGCCGAACTGGGCGGCCGTATCAATGGTGTTCTGATCTCCATGGTAAAAGGCAAGACGCTCGGTTATGCACTGTTCAACTTGCAGGAGCGTGGAAGACTGTTTGTTGAACCCAACATCGAAGTCTACGAGGGTATGATCGTTGGACTCCACAGCCGTGACAACGATCTTGTGGTAAACCCAACCAAGGCCAAACAGCTTACTAACATTCGTGCGTCCGGCAGTGATGAGAACATCCTTCTCACGCCGCCTGTTCGCCACAGCCTCGAACAGGCCATGGAATTCATCGCCGACGACGAGCTGGTAGAGGTCACACCCAGCAGCATCCGCTTGCGCAAACGCTATCTCACGGAGAACGAGCGCAAGCGCATGAGCCGAGGCACTGCAGCTCGAGGTTGATCGAGTGTAGGTGGCCAGTTGCGAAAGCGCTGAGTCAAGGTGGGTGGCAGCTTGCGGTTAGCGCTGTTGATCGACAAATCACGCCTTAAGCTGGTTGATGGTTTGTCCGGAAACAGCCATTGACCAATCGCGGAGACGGCAGTTCAGCATTAGTCGAAGGGAAAAGAGCGCTCCGTATTCACAGCGCTAGGATAATGACCGCGAGTGGCCTACCATTAGTAAAGCAATGGAGGTGTGCCCAAGTAATGTTCGTACTGTTTCCCGAGATCAAGCCCTATAAAAGACACCAACTCAAGGTGTCAGACATGCATGAACTCTATGTTGATGAGGCTGGCAACCCGGATGGTCTGCCAGTGTTGTTTGTGCACGGTGGCCCTGGCTCCGCCTGCGACGCCAGTTCGCGCCGTTTCTACGACCCAGGTGATTACCGCATTGTCACTTTCGACCAGCGAGGCTGCGGACGATCCACGCCCCATAGCTCTCTGGAAGAAAACACGACACAGGATCTGATCGAGGATATTGAGAAGATCCGGGAGTACCTGAACATCGACCAGTTCGTGCTGTTTGGAGGTTCCTGGGGCTCCACCCTGAGTTTGCTCTATGCACAGAAGTATCCCAGTCGTGTCCATGCCATGGTGCTGCGAGGCATATTCCTGTGCCGCCAGGTAGATCTGGACTGGTTATACCGTGACGGCGCAAACCGAATTTTTCCGGACAACTGGGAAGATTTCAGGAAGGCAATCCCGGAGTCCGAAAGGGAGGACTTGATAGAAGCCTATTACAAAAGGCTTACAGGCGAGGATGAGCTGGCCCGCATGGCAGCCGCCAAAGCCTGGTCGGCGTGGGAAGGAAACTGTTCGAAGCTGCGGCCCAGTGCCGATACCATGGCGAAATTTACCAAGCCTCACAATGCTATGGCTCTGTCCCGCATCGAAACCCACTACTTTATGAACAAGGGGTTCATCGAAGAGAACCAGATTCTTAAAAACATGGAATCCATCAAGGATATACCGGGCACCATCATCCATGGCCGCTACGATATTGTCTGCCCCCTGGATAATGCTTACCTGCTGCATCACCATTGGCCAGCTTCAGAGTTGCATATTGTTCGTGATGCAGGACATTCAGCCTCGGAGCCCGGTAATGTGGACGCCCTGATCCGGGCTACCCACGATATCGTCAAAAATCTCGAAGACGCAGAATAATTGACCGGGTCTGCCTGTGATCGCACTCATCCAGCGAGTTAACTACGCGCGACTGACCATAGGCGGAAACCTGCATGCCGAAATCGATCGCGGACTGATGGCACTTGTTGGTGTTGAGAAGTCAGACGACAGCGCTTCGGCAGAAAAACTGCTGCACAAGATACTGGCTTATCGAGTCTTCGGCGACGACGAGGGCAAAATGAATCTTTCTTTGAAGGATGTAGACGGTGGGCTGATGCTTGTCTCCCAATTCACATTGGCGGCATCAACTGAGAAGGGGTTACGACCCAGCTTCTCTTCGGCTATGCCGCCGGCGGAAGCCGAAGCGCTCTACAACGAAATGGTTGCCAAAGCGAAAATGGAATATTCGAAAGTGACCAGTGGCGTGTTCGCAGCAGACATGAATATTGCGCTTGAGAATAACGGCCCTGTGACGTTCTTGCTGCGCAGTTAGGCTGGCCTAATTGGCGGCCTGATTCGCCTCTTCCTCTTGCTGGCGTTTGCGAATCAGTCGGCCCGCAAATATCCCCACCTCGAACAGCAACCACATGGGAATAGCCAGCATAGACTGGGTAAACGGATCGGCTGGCGTTAGCAACATGCCCACGACGAAACAGCCCACTACTACATAAGGGCGCTTTTCAGCCAGGGAGTCGGGTTCTGCCAGTCCTACCCAGATCAGGATAAACACCGCAATGGGTACTTCGAAGGCGATACCGAATGCCAGGAAAATGGTCAGGGCAAAACTGAGGAAGCTGTTGATATCCGGTGCCACAGCAATTCCTTCCGGTGCCACCGAAACAAAAAACGAAAAAACAAACCCAAACAAAATATAACGTGCGAACGCCACGCCACCATAGAACAGCAGGACGCTGGAGATAAACAGCGGAATGGCAACCGCTTTCTCCCGTTGATAAAGCCCCGGCGCGATGAATGACCAGATCTGGTATAGCACATAGGGGGCGGCAATCAGAAAGGCGACATAGAAGGTTAATTTAAAAGGGGCGAAAAAGGGAGACGTGGGATCGATGGCGATCATGGTAGACCCTTCAGGAAGCGCATCCAGAAGCGGTGTGGCCACATAGGTGTAGATGTCATTGGCGAAGGCGAACAGCGCCAAAAACAGAATGATGATGGCGAGCAGGCATTTCAGAATGCGGTCCCTAAGTTCGATCAGATGATCGATCAGGCTGAGCTCTTTATCGTCTTCGGCAGAGGTCATGTTTCTTTATCGCCATTCGAGTCGCTGTCAGCGGCCTTGGCCAGCTTGGGATTCTTGCCGGTGCCGTAAAGGCTCTTCTTTACCTCATCAATCTGCTCGCCGGCTTCCCTGATGTCATCTTCAATTTCTTCTTTCAGCGACTTCGCGGTTGAGGTTGCTTTAGCTGCTTCGCTTTCCGCGTTGGATGATTCCAGTTGCTCATCAGTGTATTGAGACGCACCTGGGTCAAAGTCTTTGGAATTTACGATCTTGTTTACAGAGTCGTGAGTATCCTTGGCGACGCCTTCTACTTCTGATTTCGTTGCTTCGAGTTCGGCCATGATGGATTCGTTGTGTAACTGACGACGAATCTCATCTGCATTGAGTTCTCTTTCGATTTCAGCCTTCACTTTATAAAAGCTGCGACGGAATCGACCAATCCACAACCCGGCCGTTCGCACGGCGCCAGGCAGTCGCTCCGGTCCAAGCACCAGCAGCGCAATGATGCAGATCAGCAGTAATTCAAACGTTCCGATATTAAACATGGCTTGCTAGGGCAAATCCTTGGCAACAGTCCTGGGGGAATCGGTCTGAGGAGATGGCCCTGGGAAACTGGAAAGGGGAAGTTGGGATGAATAGTTTACCCCAACTGAATGTTAAGACTTGGTCTCTGCTTTCTCCGCGACCACTTCCGCGGGCTCTTCTTCCGATTCGGATTCCGCTTCATCTTCGTTGTCCTTCATGGCAGTTTTGAAACCTTTTAAGGCACCACCAAGATCTGAACCGAGATTGCGCAGCTTTTTTGTCCCGAACAGCATAAATACGATCAATAAAATGATCAGTAATTGCCAAATACCAATACCACCTAAACCCATGATAAACCTCCAATTCCGACGAATTTATACAGCAGCCGCCGGACTTCAATTTTGTCGAGACGCCTTCTCTTCCAACCCTGATATGTTAAAGCGTTTTTCCAGTTCCTCCAACACCTCTGCAGGCCCCAGATTCAGGTGGCTCAGCATGACCAGGGTGTGAAACCAGAGGTCAGCGGTCTCCTGAATAAGGGCCTTTTTTCCTTCTTCGGTGTTTTCACAGTCCTTGGCGGCGAGGATAGTTTCCGTTGCTTCCTCGCCTACTTTTTCCAGGATTTTATTGAGGCCTTTGGCATGCAGGCTGGCCACGTAGGATTGCTCAGTGGCGGCGGATTTGCGCTGTTCCAGGATCTGCGCCAATTGCTTTAGTACATTGCTCATAGTGTTGTAACTTTTCCGGATTGCTCTGGTTGGATGTCGTGTCGACGACTTCCCGCTATTTGTACATTTCGCCTGGGTCTTTCAGCACAGGGTCATTGATGGTCCAGCCAGCTTCGGTCAGGCGTTTGTAATAACAACTTACCCGGCCAGTGTGACAGGCAATGCCGCCGACCTGTTCGACGCTGTAAAGGATGGCGTCATTGTCACAGTCCAGGTATATGTCGACGAGCTTCTGCACGTTTCCCGATTCTTCACCCTTGCGCCACAACTTGTTACGCGAGCGCGACCAATACACAGCCCGCCCCTCATCAACCGCAGTCTCAAGAGCTTCCCTGTTCACCCAGGCCATCATCAGCAGTTTTCCTGTTGTAGCCTCTTGTGCAACTACAGGAGCCAGGCCATCACTGTTCCAGGCAATTTCATCGAGATAGGAAGACATGGAATGAGTATGCGCTCTCAGGTTCTAAAACTCAAAAGGTAGGCACCAAGTCCCGCCAGCCCCAGGCTTAGTATCGGCACCGCATCGATCGCCGTGGCAACCGGCGGTAACAAGCTGGCTCCCGCTAACACTATGAGCACGGCTCCGAGTAGCCTGGCTCGCTTCTGGCGCTTGACACGCGATTGCTCACGACGGGCTTCTGCTGCCTGTAAATTCTTGTTGAGCTTGCTCAGTTCATCAGCCTGACTTACAGCATTCAAAAGCATGATTGGTAGTACAGGCAATTGATCTATCCAGTCCGGTAGATTCTCCTGAAACTTGCGAATGAGGGTAAAGGGGTTCATTCGTTTGGCATTCCAGGATTCCAGGTAAGGTAGCGCGGTCTGCCAAAGGTCCAGTTCCGGATAGAGTTGGCGCCCAAGACCTTCAATGTTTAACAGGGTCTTCTGCAGCAACACCAGGGACGGTTGCACTTCCATGTTGAAGCGACCTGCAGTGCGGAACAGTTGCACAAGAATCTGACCGAAGGAAATTTCCTTGAGCGGCTTTTCAAATATTGGCTCGCAGACACTGCGTATAGCCGATTCAAACTCATTGACCAGGGTGGAAGCGGGAACCCAGCCGCACTCCACGTGCAGCTCTGCGACCCTGCGATAATCACGTTTGAAGATGGCCAGCAGGTTTTTCGCCAGATAGTCCTGATCATCGTTGCTCAGCGAGCCGATAATTGCGCAGTCGATGGCGATGTACTGGGGTTGCTGCGGGTTCTCCTTGCTGACAAAGATATTGCCTGGATGCATATCGGCATGGAAAAAGTTGTGTTCGAACACCTGAGTGAAAAAAATGTTCACGCCAGTCTCTGCGAGCACTTTCAGGTTAATGTTGTGCTCTCCAAGCGAGGCGAGGTCAGTGACAGGAATGCCATGTATTCGCTCTGTGACCAGCATGTTCTTTCGCGTGTAGTCCCAATACACTTTCGGCACATACAAATGCGGGGATTCTTCGAAATTGCGGCGTAGCTGGGCAGTATTCGCCGCTTCGGATTGCAGGTTAAGTTCATCGAGTATGACTTTTTCATAGTCGCGAACGACTTCGATTGGGCGCATCCGTTTGCCTATCGATGACACTGATTCAACGAGTTCGGCGGCCCATTTCAGCAATTTGATGTCGGCTATTATGATGTCTTCGATACCGGGGCGCAGCACTTTCACCACGACTTCATCGCCATTGTGCAGGGTTGCCTCGTGAACCTGGGCTACGGAGGCGGACGCAAGTGGTGCCTCGCTCAGCGATAAAAATATCTCGCTAGCCGGCTGCCCCAGAGATTCCGCCACCAGGGTATTGATATCCGGTTTCTGGAACGGCGGGACTTTGTCCTGCAGGGCCTGTAGCTCATCTGCTAGTTCTACATCGAGGAAATCCCTGCGCGTGGAGAGTAGCTGTCCGAATTTGATGTAAATCGGACCCAGTTCTTCCATCGCCTGGCGCAAACGCTGATGTTTATTGCCTTTAACTCCAGAGCCGATGTTGCGCAAGTGAAATGGCATCAGGGTGCAACGCAACCAGAAATAGCCCGGTTGGCCACGCAGGTACTCGTCCAGACGGTACTTGGCTACGGTATTCAGGATGCGCAGCAGGCGGGGAATGTGGGACACGGGGTAAAGGTGGCTTCAGGTTTCAATGGGGGTGCAAAGATACCACCCGGCTGGCATGCTCTCAAGAACGGACGCAACGAATATTCACAGAATTATCAGGAGCTTAAGTTTGCCTAAAGCACTTTATTCCTGGTCAGGGAGACGACTTGAGAGGGCTTCTACCCGGGCCTGCAGGCGATCTATGCGCAGGCGCAGATCGTCGACCCCGGCGCTGAAATTGTTTAATTCATTGCGATGGGGAAAGAGCTGTATTTCCTCTTTGAGGTAGTCATCCACGTTGCGGTGAATATTCGATTGCACCTGGCTGGCCCAGGCGCGGGATCTGTCGGACACGCGACCTAGTTCGTGAGTCGGGACATCGCCAAGGAACCGGGACAGATAATCTTTCCAGTCCAGGTCGAGGCGTTTAATGGTAGTGAAGATATCCTGTACCAATTGCACATCGCCGGTTACTTCGATGGCGGAAGCCCCCAGCGAACTGGAAGCCGACCCGAAAAGCTGTGCCAGTAATTCCTGCACACTGCCTCTTACAACGGCATCGATAGGCAAAGCGTGCTTGCTGCCATCGAGCGCGTTAATGCGCACACTGTCTTCATCGAAAATGATGCACAGCTTGAGTGGAGGTGCAGAAGTGGAAATCTGGATTGCCTTGCCGGCAAACTGGTTCAGGGTTTTACGTATATGGGGATCGGAACCCAGAATCGCTGACAGGATCTGTTGCGCGGGCCAGATAGCGATGCTGCCAAAGAGTTCTTGCATGGGTCCAGAGCCTAGGCGGTGCCCTGCGAAGGGGAATCGAGATCTGGTTTGAAACCGATATGTATGGCGCAGATGCCATTCATTACATCGTGGAAGCGACAATTGGTGAGCCCGGCGTTTTCCATCATGCCAAGCAGGGTTTCCTGGTTGGGGTGCATGCGGATGGACTCAACGAGGTAACGATAGCTTTCACTGTCGCCAGTAATCATCTTTCCAGCCACTGGCCAGAGATTGGAATACACATCGTATGCGCGGCCAAGGAGGGGATTGCGAGGTTTGGAGAACTCCAGGACTACTACCCGGCCACCGGGCTTGAGGACGCGGGTCATGGACGCCAGCGCCTTGTCCTTGTCTGTCACATTGCGCAATCCGTACGCGATACAAACGCAGTCAAACGTATTATCTGCAAAAGGCAGGGTTTCGGCATTCACCTGGGCGAAGTCAACGATGTTGGACAGCCCTTTGTCGATAACCCGATCCCGGCCCACCTGGAGCATGGCGTCGTTGATGTCGGCCAGTATGACCTGTCCTTGTTCGCCCACAATGGGAGCAAACTTCATTGCCAGATCGCCAGTTCCACCTGCCAGGTCTAACACTTTATGACCTTTGCGCAGGGCGCTGAGTTCAATGGTAAAGCGCTTGATTAAACGGTGCGACCCCATGGACATGACATCGTTCATGATGTCGTAGCGCTGCGCCACTGAGCGGAACACTTCGGCAACCCGCTGTTGTTTTTCGGCCACAGGGACTTGCTGGTAGCCGAAGTGGGTAGTGTCCTGTTCCTGTTCGTTACTCATGAGATAAGGTTAAAACTAACTTGATGGGGACGGCTTGACGTTGATTACCTGGGTACCGGGAGGCAATGGCTCGCGGGTTGCACCAGCGGCCTGAAGTTTAGCAAGGTATTGCTGCCATAGCGATTTTTCATTGTCCGCCAGCTCTTTCAGGTATTCCCAGCTGTAGATGCCGGTATCGTGCTTGTCATCGAAACCAAGCTTGATGGCGTAATTGCCGACTGCCTGGATATGCTCGATGTTCACGTCACGCTTCCCGGTTTGCAGAACTTCCTGACCTTTGCCGTGGCCGCGGACCTCAGCAGAGGGCGAGTGTACGCGCAGAAACTCCGCGCTCAGGGAGTGGCTGCTGCCATCGGCATAAACCAGTTCCAGGGTCGCCGAGTTCTTGTGCAGTTTGATTTCAGTTGGCGTCACAGAATTCATGGCAACTATGCAGCACTACAGAATGTAGCGGCTCAAGTCTTCGTCCTTGGCCAGTTCATCCAATTGCTTCTCAACGTAAGCGGCGTCGATGACGACTTCCTTTTTGTCGCCCACAGCCAGGTCGGCGGCGGAGAATGACAATTCTTCAAGCAGGCGTTCCATCACCGTATGCAATCTGCGCGCACCAATGTTTTCCGTGCGCTCATTCACTTGCCAGGCGGTTTCGGCGATTTTGGCGATGCCATCCTTGCTAAAGGAAACGGTCAAACCTTCGGTGCCCAGCAAGGCCTGGTACTGTTCCGTCAGGGAGGCATCAGGCTCTTCCAGTATGCGCTCGAAATCGTCGGCAGTGAGCGCTTCCAGTTCCACACGGATGGGTAATCTGCCTTGAAGCTCTGGAATCAGGTCGGAAGGTTTGGACAGGTGGAACGCACCCGAGGCGATAAACAGAATGTGATCTGTCTTTATGCTGCCGTATTTGGTATTCACTGTGGAGCCTTCGATGAGTGGGAGCAGATCACGCTGTACACCTTCTCGCGACACGCCGGCGCCGCCGACGTCATCGCGATTGGTTACCTTATCGATCTCGTCGATAAACACGATGCCTGTCTGTTCAGTTACTTCAACGGCCTGGTTCTTGATCTCATCTTCGTTGATGAGCTTTGCCGCTTCCTCGTCTTTAGCCGCTTTCAACGCGGCCTTCACAGTCATGCGCCTGGATGTCTTGCGCCCGCTATTCATGTTGGAAAACATGCTCTTCAGTTGACTGGTCATATCTTCCAGGCCGGGAGGTGCCATGATTTCGACTCCAGTGGGAGACTCGGCAATCTTGATCTCGATCTCCTTGTCATCCAGCTCGCCCTGGCGCAATTTCTTGCGAAAGACCTGGCGTGCACTGGACTGGGAGTCATCCACTTCATCACCTTCTCCGGTCCTCGCCTGGGGCAACAATACATCGAGAATTCTCTCTTCGGCCCGGTCTTCTGCCAGGTATTGCACCTTCTGCATTTCGGTCTCGCGAATCATTTTCACTGCCACATCCACAAGATCCCGAATAATGGATTCCACATCGCGACCGACGTAGCCCACCTCGGTAAATTTTGTGGCTTCAACCTTGATGAATGGCGCGTGGGCCAGCTTCGCAAGCCGGCGAGCAATTTCAGTCTTGCCCACACCCGTGGGCCCGATCATCAGGATGTTTTTCGGTGTGATCTCGTTGCGTAACTGTTCGTCAAGTTTCATGCGGCGCCAGCGGTTGCGCAAGGCGATGGCTACGGCGCGCTTGGCTTCATGTTGCCCCACGATATGCTTATCAAGTTCTGAGGTAATTTCTCTGGGGGTCATTATTGACATGCTTGTTCCTGAATGTGGTCTGTAAGTGGATACTGCTTGGACACCAGCTCTAGCTGATTTCCAATTCCTCTATGGTGAGATTCTGGTTGGTATAGACGCAAATGTCGGCTGCAATCCCCAGGCTCTTCTCGACGATATCCCGTGCATTCATGTCGGTGTTTTCGAATAGCGCGCGAGCGGCGGAAAGGGCGAATGATCCACCGGAACCGATGGCCATGATGTCGTCTTCGGGCTCAATCACATCGCCGTTACCGGTGATCACGAGAGAAGCCTCTTTATCGGCCACTACCAGTAATGCTTCCAGGCGCCGCAGGGAGCGTTCAGTGCGCCAGAGTTTTGCCAGTTCGACGGCGGCCCGGGTCAGCTTCCCGGAATGCTTTTCCAACTGTTCCTCGAAGCGTTCAAACAGGGTGAATGCATCGGCGGTGCCGCCGGCAAATCCCGCCAGCACCTGATCTTTGTAAAGCCTGCGTACCTTGCGGGCATTGCCTTTCATCACGGTATTGCCCTGTGAGACCTGCCCATCCCCACCAATGACGACCTGATTGCCTCGCCTCACCGACAGAATGGTAGTTCCTCTATATTGGTCCAAGGCGGCTCTCCTTCTAGTTGCAGTAAATCTCTATGATGTCTACCACCATAGCAGATAGAAGTTGCCAGGCAGAATATGACGGGGGAGAAGCTTTTCTCCCTGAGATTTCTAGATGAGGAGTTTCCAGCGAATTTCAAGCGCTGGAGCAGGATTTATCTTGCCTGGCCCGGCATGGGGTCGGTAGGTGATGGTGTTTGTAATGGAATGCCCAGGGTGATCCCGGGAATCGCGGAGACGGGCTAGCGCACAGCGACCGGGATATTTTGTATGTTGTTCCTGCGATAGATGTTCTTCGCCGTTTCGATTTCCCCATTGGTGGTATAGGGCCCGGACTGCACCAGGAAGAGGGTGCGTCCACCCAGGTGCTGCTCCTTGACGACCACGATCAGCCCCAGGTTTTCCTGTCGAGCCTTTTCTACTTCTGCCAGTTCCCGGCGCTCGAATGCACCGGCCTGCAGCATATGCGGTGTTTCCAGGACACGGTTGGGATCCTGAGAGCTGATATCCACAGGGGTCGCGTCAACGATAACCTCGTTTTCCTGCAGGATGCGGTAGAACTCATACTCCAGCGAGGATTCTTCTTCAGGCTCGGCCGCGGAGGTGCTGGTAATGGGTTCGGCATTGGCAACAGGGCCCTGGGCAATGGTTGCCTGGGCGATGGGAGGCACATTGCCCGACAGATAGAGCAAAACGCAGGCGAACACGCCGATGGTGATGCCCAGCACTACGCCAGTAATCATCAACGACCATGCGGGTGGATTCTCGACTGGCTTCTTCTCCAGTAGAGGCTCCGGCCTGATCTTCGCAAAATCCTGAGTCATAGGTCTATTCTATATTCCTTGCTTCTTATTAGCCCTGCGCTTTTCTGCTTTTTGCGATCTTTTTTATTAACGCCTGGCTCGGCAGGCCGTTCCTCGACCTTTTTTGCAGTACAGCTAACACCTTGTTTTCGCGTTACTTTATCAGCGGTTTCCGGCGCAGCCACCACAATTATCGGTAATATCGCCTAATGCTGAAGCAAGAATGCCGAAGAATAGAGTCACCGATTCCGACTTAAATGAGTTCAATTGGGTCGATATCCAGATTCCAGCGCGTGGTTTTCGGAGGTCGTAGACTTTCTACTGTCTGGCCAAGTTGTGAGAGAAAGCCTTGTAACACTGCGCGATTATGGCTTTTGAACAGGAGATGCCAGCGAAACCTGCCGGCGCGTTTTTCCATGGGGGCTGGCATTGGACCCAGTATCTGAACTCCGGGATATTGTGCATTTCCAGAGCCTTGTAGTTTCTCGGCGTGCCTCAGTATCTGCTCGGCAAACTTCGCTGCCGAGGCAGACTGTGTTGCTTCCACTTGCAGCAGGGCGAGGTGGCTAAAAGGTGGCATCTGGCCCTGCTTGCGCTCCTGCAATAGTTGGGCAGCGAAATCTTCGTAGCTTAGTGAGACCAGGTTTTGCAGCATGGGATGACTGCCATGGCGTGATTGAATCGCGACTTCACCCCGCTTGTCGCCTCGCCCTGCACGGCCGGCAACCTGCACGATGGTCTGAGCCATATGTTCCTGGCCTCGGAAATCGGCACTGAATAACCCGATGTCGGCGTCCAGTACGGCGACCAGGGTGACATCGGTGAAATGGTGACCTTTTGCCAGCATCTGGGTGCCGACGAGTATGCAGGGCTTGCCTGTTTCGACAGTTCGAATCATGTCATCGAAGCTGGATTTCGCCCGCATCGAATCACGATCAATGCGCAGCACCGGTGTCCCGGAAAACTTCCGTTCCAGGAACAGTTCGAGCTTCTGCGTGCCCAGCCCCAGGGTTTCCAGCTGCGAGGAAAAACACTGAGGACACTGTCGCGGGAGTCCGCGGGATGAGTCGCAGTGGTGGCAGCGCAAGCCTGTTGGTCTCGAATGCACCGTAAATTGGGCGATGCAATTTTCGCATTCGGCGATCCAGCCACATGACTGGCATTGCAATACCGGCGCATACCCGCGCCTGTTAATAAATACGAGTACCTGATTGCCGGTGGACAGATGCTTTTCCATCTTCACCAGCATCGCTTCCGAGAAGCCATGGTCGAGGCTTGAATTCTCAATATCCATGATCTGCATGGTGGCCGGTTCTGCTGTGCCTGCGCGCTCCGGTAATCTGATGTGTTTGTAGCGGCTCTCCAGGGCATTGTTCAGGCTTTCGAGGCTGGGGGTGGCGGTGCCCAGAACGACAGGAAGTTGTTCCTGTTGCGCGCGCTTGATTGCGAAGTCTCTTGCGGAATAGCGGAAGCCATCCTGCTGTTTGAAAGACGAGTCGTGTTCTTCATCGATGACAATTAATCCAGGCTGGGCCAGGGGCGTAAATACCGCAGAGCGGGTACCAATCACGATGCCTGCCTTACCCTGTCGCGCATCGCGCCAGGCCAGCAGACGCTCGCGGTTGGTCAAGCCCGAATGCAGTAGCACAATCGGACAGGAGAAGCGCTGGGTGATGCGTGCTACAGCCTGCGGAGTCAAACCAATCTCGGGAACCAGCAGCAGGCACTGTTTGCCTGCCTTCAGAGCTTGTTCCATGGCGCGCATATACACTTCTGTCTTGCCCGACCCGGTGACCCCATCCAGCAGCAGGCAATGGAACTCCTTGTTGGCCTGGATGGCGGAAAGGGCTTCTTGTTGATTAGTATTGAGGGCAAGCGGATTCAGTTCAGTGAACTCTTTTTCGGTGAGCACTGTTTCGGCGAATGCTGTGGATGGGTTCGCGAGTTCATCCTGGGTTTTGAGCCGCCTCTCCACCAGGCCTTTGGCATGAAGCTGCTTCAGCAAGGCGGAATCGAAACCATGATCCTTCAAGTCTTCTACACTGACTGCCCCTCTGGAGTGGATAAAGGAAAGCAGGGCAGCCTGTCTGGGCGCACGCTTGAGCAGTTCCGCTTCCTGCCTCTCCCCTTCGGATTCAGTGCTTGTCGCTGACCACAATTCTACGGCTTCCAGCATGGGTTCACCCTGGCGCAACAGAACAGGGAGCGCGGTAGTGAGTACCTCGCCGACGGGATGCTGGTAGTAACTCGCGGCCCAAAGCAGGGTACTGAGAAGGGGAGCAGGGAACACGCTTTCCCGATCCAGAAGCTGCAGGGCTGGCTTTAATTTATCGGCAGGAATGTCCGTGTTTTCCGCGACCTCGACAATCACACCCACTAGCTGGCGGCGGCCAAAGGGGACCCTGATCCTTGCTCCGATGGGATAGTCGGACTTCCCTGCAGGTGTCCCACTCTGTTCGGCACCCGACAAGCCTGATGAGTCCAGGGGAGGCAGGTAGTCGAACAATCGTCGCAGAGGGGTAGGTATCGCGACGCGAAGAATCAAGTGGTCGCGGTGCTTGCTGCTGTTCATTGATAATCTTGCTGGGATGAGTCGGAGCAACCGATGTGGTTGCGAGCTGGCATAGTACGAGTATGCCAAAGTCAGGGGAACCTCTGAATAGCCAAGTAACATCTGAGGCATGCAAGGGATAGGTGGGAGGATCCGTTAAGACAAAGTAATGGCTATCCGTGGGTTCCATAAACAGCCGGACCCGGATGGGGCTGATCCGTGCACGCCGATGGTCTATACTGCCGCGTTTCCCGACCTGGCTGTAAAATTCCTGCCAGGAGGCATTGGGAGCTGACAGAACTTAAATTGGCTGAGTTTTTGTCCGCTGAGCTTTAATCAGGGGATTCTTTAGCCAGGGAATCACAGGAATTACAGCGGCGGAGAAAACGACCGGGTATTCAGGCAAGACGCTATGAGTGAGCAAACGATCCCTGCAGAGTTGCAGGAAATAAGGAAGCAGATCGACGCGATCGATGAGGGCTTATTGCGCCTTTTGGCTGAGCGCTTCCAACTGACCCATGCTGTGGGTGTGCTGAAGGCGAGTCAGGATCTCAATTCCTTCGACTCCTCTCGGGAGGCCGAAAAAATCTCCCGTTTGCGCGAGCTTTGCATCAATCTGGACGTTGACCCTGATTTGGTGGAGGAGTTGTTCACTCGCATCATGAAAGAGGTGGTGAAGAACCACGACAAGCTGCGACAGGCCCGTAACTAGTGGTCTGCCGGGGAGGCTTGCTTCCCGCTAATTCTCTGTTAGAATGCTCGCCCCAATTTAGGGGTAGCTCCACCCTGGCCAGCTGGCAGACTGGAGATCAAGCAAAACCCCTGAAACCGCTACTATCCTGAAAAAGCCGGTATCGTGCGACGCAAAAGACTCGTTGTAGCGATGCTGAACTGAGGAAGAGAGAATAGAAATGAAAGCTGATATCCATCCAAACTACGGACCAATCAAGGCGACTTGTAGTTGTGGCAATGTAATTGAGACCAAGTCCACCCTGGGCAAAGACATCCTCATCGATGTGTGCTCCCAGTGCCACCCGTTCTATACAGGTAAGCAGAAGATTCTGGATTCTGGCGGTCGAGTTGATCGCTTCAAGAAACGCTTCGGTAACCGTCGCGTCTAGGATTTCGACCAGTTGCGGCTATCCGCAACTACCTGCAGCAATCCGCAATTTGAAATTGCAAAAAAGGCGCCAGACCGGCAAGGTCTGGCGCCTTTTTGCCTTTAGCTAGTTTACTTCCTGGTGGCTGTTAGCCGCGAATGGAAAAACCCAGTTACCCTGCGAATAATGATTAGGGTGCTTTAGAAAATCGTCTCGGTAGACAATTCTTCGTTTTGCTCTTCATTCAGTTCAATACCAGGCAGTGGTGCTTCCAGTGGGGCGGGTGCATTTTCCACGCGGAAATATTCGAAGACCGAATTCGGGTCGCCTGGTGTAGCCAATTGACCGGTGTTTTTGTCGATTAACCTGTCTACAATGCCATCGGGTCGGCTCATGGTGTTCTCGGCTTTCCCTTCCAGGGCTGCCTTCATGAAATCGATCCAGATCGGTACTGCGACGGTGGCGCCTTGTTCTCGCTCACCGAGTGGCTCGGGCTGGTCGAAACCTACAAACACCGTAGTTGCTATGTCTTTATTAAAACCGGAGAACCAGAGTTCTTGCGGGCCGTTGGTGGTGCCAGTCTTGCCCATCAGGTCGCCGCGACCAATTTCTCGCTGAACCCGGTTGCCACTTCCTTCTTCAACCACAGAGCGCAGCATGGAATTCATAATAAATGCTACTCGGGGATCGATTATTCGTGGTGCCGGGTAGGCTTCCTCGCCTGATTCGCCATTCATGTTTTCGCAGGCAGACTCACAAACTACGGCGGGTGTGGCGCGATACAGGACGCCTTCACTCACGCTGCGAATCTCTTTGATAAACCAGGGGTCGACCTTGTACCCGCCATTGGCAATCACTGAATAGGCGGTAACGATTTCCAACGGTTGTACGTCCTGGCTGCCAAGCGCCACGGTGAGATCGTTATCTGGAAAGTTCCGGGTTTGAAACCCAAACTTGTTGGCAAATGCGAGCACCTTGTCCGAACCCAGTTCGTCATAGAGTCGTACCGTTGGCACGTTGCGGGATTCCCGCAAGGCATGGCGCAGGGTTATCGGCCCAAGGAAATTGTTTTCGTAGTTATTTGGGCGATAGTCGCCGCGGGTAAAGGGCGCATCGTTGACGATGCTGGAGGCTGAGTAGCCGTTTTCCAGCGCTGCCCCGTAAACGAAGGGTTTGAAGTTGGAGCCGGGTGGGCGTGCAGTCAGTACCCGGTTCACCTGATTCCAGCGAAAATCATAACCACCAACCAGCGATAACACGCTGCCATTGGCGGGTGACATAGAGACTAGCGCGCCCTGAATATCCGGTACCTGACCGAGTTGCCAACTGTCATCGACACGCTTCACCCGAATAAAATCTCCTTCGGTGACTACATCGGAAGCAGTTGAAGGTGGGGGCCAGGCTTCATTGCGGCTGCGAAATGCATAGGCCCAGTCGATGCCCTCCCAGGGAACATTGATGGTGTCGCCGGTCTTCAGCAGGGCGGTGAAGCTTCGTTCCTGCACTTCAGTGACGATGGCAGGTTGCTGGTTGCCATAGGTGGGAATAGGGGCCAGGTGTTCCAGCCACGTGCCGAAGGGGTCTGTTTCATCGGCTGGGTAGTTAGTAGTGGGGCCGCGATAGCCATGACGACGATCGTAATAGCGCTCGAGACCATCGACCAGGGCCCGGTTCGCAGTCAGTTGCAGGTCTCCGTCGATACTGGTGATCACTTCGAAACCGCGGGAGTAGGTCTCTTCGCCAAATTCCTCGTAGAGAGTCTGGCGCACCATTTCCGCCACATAGGGTGCCGGAACGGCTATGTTCCGGTTGTGCCTTTGCGCGGTTACTGGTTCGGCATTGGCCTGATCGAATTCAGCCTGGGTAATCATGTTTTGCCTGAGCATGTTACGCAGTCTGGTTTCCCGGCGCTGTTTGGCCCGCTCCGGCGCAGTTAGTGGGTTGCAGACAGATGGGCAAGGCAGTACGGAAACCATCATGGCGGATTCAGCAAGGGTCAACTCACTGACTTCTTTGCCGTAGTAAACAAACGCGGCGGCGCCGATCCCGTCGGCCCCGGCACCGAAGTAGATGGTATTGAGATAAAGCGTGAGAATTTCTTCTTTGCTCAATTCCCGCTGGATCTGCAATGCAAAGGGAATCGTCTTCAACTTGCGCAGGTAAACATTGTCACTATCAAATGACAGCGTGTTCGCCAGTTGCATGTTGAGTGTGCTGCCACCCCCCAGGTCGTTACCTGACAAAAATCCGTAAAAACCGCGCATCAGGCTTTGTACATCCACGCCGGGATGTGAATAGAAGCGCAAGTCTTCCGTGGCGATTACTGCGTCCTTCAGGTTCTGCGGTATGTCTTCAGAGCGAATCGGGTTTCTGCGATTCCCGATTTCGTCGATCAGCCGCCCATCGGCAGTATAAATGCGCAGAGGTGTCTCCAGTTGCACATCACGGTAGGTTTCGGCGGCTGGGAGCAAGGGGGCGAGGTAGAGATAGGCTGCCATTGCTACCATGGTGCTGCCGCTGCTCAGCGCGACAGCCAGCAATACGAGCCATTTGCCCCAATTTCGAATGGTGGGACTGATGAAAGGCTGGCTTGAAGGACTTGGAGTGTCCAATGGGCCTCCGGATTTTGTGGCTGGGGACCTAAAATTTCAAAAAGGGTGTGAAACGCAGCACAGCATTATACACCCGACCCTTGAGAATACCCGGAAATATGGGACATTAGGTCCGATTTCGGAGGGAGCCAAGCGCATAGTTGCTGTGTATAAAGCAGCAGAATCGCTATAATTTCGTCAGTTTTTACCCGCTGCTGTGGGTATTTTCGGCTCCCAACTGATTTAGAGGTGGATCAGGTTCCTGGGGAGGCATGAAGTGGCTATGAAGCCAGCAATAATGGGGTTATGCGCCATTGGTGTGACCTGTTTCAAGGAATTGTCTGTAGGCTTGAATCACCATTCAATGGTAAAGTTGTTTATTCTGAAAGCCTGATAATTAATTGAAAACTATATAAATTTCTGAGTTGGCCGATACTGAAATCTGGAACTATTAAATTTCGAGAAAGAATCGCTAAGTAGTTGTAATTCATAGATATTCTCGTATATTTAGATGGAAAGATTGGGGGAAAATGGGGCGCGCCTGGCGCTTTTTTTGACTCTGCGGCCGGATAAAAATCAGGCTATTTTGAATTTTTTGGGAATTTGCTGTGCTGGATCAGATTAAAAATTTGGGTTCTTTCGCCAGTTTTGGCAAGAAATCCAATACGCTATTGGGGATCGACATCAGTTCGACCTCCATCAAGATCCTGCAGCTCAGCGCGGTGGGAAATTCCTATCGGCTGGAAAATTATGTGATTCGCTCCCTGCCCGCTAATGCCGTAGTGGAGAAGAATATCAGTGACATCGACGCCGTGGGTGATGTGATAAGCGCCGCAGTCTCGATCCTGAAGCCCACTATCAAGGATGCCGCTGTGGCGGTTGCCGGATCAGCAGTAATTACCAAGACAATCGAAATGAATGCTTCCCTTTCTGATTCGGAGATGGAAAACCAGATCGTGGTGGAAGCTGATCAGTATATTCCGTACCCCCTGGATGAAGTGTCCATCGATTTCGAACGCCAGAGTCTGTCCGAGCGCAACCCGGAATTGGTAGAGGTGCTGCTGGCTGCGTGTCGCCGCGAGAATGTGGATTCCCGGGTGACAGCCTTGGAGCTGGGTGGACTGACGGCCAAGGTAGTGGATATTGAAGCCTATGCAATAGAGCGGGCTTACACACTGCTGGCGGAGCAGATTGGCTCCGACGATGAACAAACAGTAGCCATCGTGGATGTTGGCTCGATGATGACAACCCTGAACGTTATTCTGCAGGGTAAAACGATCTATACCCGCGAGCAGATGTTTGGAGGTAACGCGCTGTCGGAAGAAGTGCAGCGTCGCTTCGGGCTCTCGGCAGTGGAAGCAGAAACTGCGATGAAGCGCGGTGGCCTTCCCGAGGAATATGAGTTCGAGATTTTGGCTCCATTCAAGGAAACGGTTGTGCAGCAGGTCAGCCAGACGCTGCAGTTTTTCTTTTCTTCGAGTCACTATAACGAAGTCGATCATATTCTGTTGGCCGGAGGAGTGGCGGCCATCGACGGTCTGGCCGATCTGGTGCAGGAAAGCCTGAGTACACCGGTTTCGGTGGCCAATCCGTTTGAAGGTTTGCAGATTGGATCCAAAGTAAATGAGAGCCTGCTCAAGAATGATGCACCCTCTTTGCTGATCGCTTGTGGTCTTGCCATGCGAGGTGAGTACTAATGGCTCATATCAATCTACTACCGTGGCGCGAGCGACTACGCGAAGAACGAAAACGAGAGTTTCTCTCCATCGTTGTCGGTTTCGTCATTATTGCAGGCGGCCTGATCTTTCTGGTTGACCGTTACTTCAATTCCGAAATCGATATGCAAACGGCGCGCAACGATTTTCTCCGCAGCGAAATCCGGGTGCTCGACGAACAAGTGGCGGAAATCAACCAGCTACGTCAGCAGAAAGAAGATATCCGCGCCCGCATGAACGTGATTACGGATCTGCAGGGTACGCGCCCGGTAATTGTCAGAATATTTGATGAACTCGTGAGGACGCTGCCGGATGGAGTGTTCTACGAAACTGTCACACGCACTGAAAATGTTATCGCGGTAGAAGGTGTGGCTGAATCCTATGCGCGCATCACCGAGTTGATGCGCCGGCTCGACGATTCGGAATGGTTTACTGCAACAGACTTGAGCGAATTCTCCGTGGTGCAAAGCGCAGAGAGCCCAATGTCGGCATCTATTGCTTTTTCACTGACCCTCAATATTGAGCTTCCTAATCAGGAAGAACAGGCGGGAGGGTAGCGGATCAATGTCTATTTTATCCAATATCGTTGATGACCTTCGGAGTTTTGATCCCAGTGATCTACAGGACTTCGATACCATTGGCGTCTGGCCAACACCGGTCAAGGTTGTCATCGTCTTTATAATTTTCGTCGCATGCCTGGCAGCGGGTTACTTCCTGCATGTGCAGAACCTGCAAGCAAGTTTGCAGAGTGTGGCTGGAGAAGAGAACCAGCTTCGAATTGAATTTGAACAAAAGGCTTTCCTGGCGTCGAACCTGGAAGAATACCGTGCGCAAACGGAAGAGATGGAAGAGTCTTTCACCGAACTGCTGCGCCAACTTCCTTCTGAAACGGAAGTGCCCGGGCTGGTTGATGATGTAACCAATACCGGAGAAGGCAGCGGGCTGGAGTTTGCAAATTTTGAATTGCCAGAGGAGCAGGTTCAGGAGTTCTACATTGAAATTCCGATCAACCTGAATGCGGTGGGCGACTACCACGACTTCGGAACATTTGTGAGTGGTGTCGCAAGCCTGGACCGAATCGTAACCCTCCATGATTTTGCGATTACCCGTCGCGACGATGTGTTTCTGGATATGAGTATCCTGGCGCGCACCTATCGCTATAAGGAAGTAGACGAAGGCACGGGGGTAGGGCAGTAAATGAGCATGCTTACCCTGACAAGCGTTCGGGTACCTGTTCTCCTGATGTTGAGCATGGGGCTAGTGGCCTGTCAGCGTTATAACAACCTGACAGACTTGCAGGCTTTTGTGGCTGAAGTAAAAGGGCGACCTGGCGCTGAAGTAGAGCCTGTGCCGGAGTTTGTTCCCTATGAAGGCTTCGTCTACAGCGCTGCTTCCATGCGCAGCCCGTTTGTTGTACCTATGGTGATAGATTCAGAAACGTCGACGGTGCTTTCCCAGGATGTTGAGCCTGATTTTGAGCGTCCGCGTGAGCCTCTGGAGAGCCAGTCACTAAGCGAAATGAACATGGTTGGTATGTTGTTTCGCGGTAATACTTTTGAAGCACTGGTTGAAGATGCTTTTGGCCAGGTGCACAGGGTTGGAATTGGGAACTATCTGGGTCGCAACCATGGCCGGGTAGAAAACATTAGCGAAACACAAGTGAATATCATTGAAATTGTACCCAGCGGCTCCGGTGGCTGGGTCGAAAGACCACAGACTCTTACGTTGCGATAACCAGAGTTGAAATAACCGGGTTGCAAAACGACGTAAGTCGAGGTTACCAGTATGAATAGGATTATGAATTTCAAAAATAGCCTGCAATGGGTAGAAGGCGGAACCAGAAGGCTGGCGCAAGCGCTTTTTCTGCTTCTGATGACGACAGTTGTTCATGCGCAACAGTCAATCACACTGGATAGCATCGGCTTCGTGAACCTGCCGGGTGACAGCATCGAGATTCAGCTTTCGTTCGATTCCACGCCTCCTGATCCAAGCAGCTTCGTGCTGGATAATCCTGCTCGTATTTCTTTAGACCTGCTGGGTGTTGCCAGTGGCCTGAATCAACAGCGATTCAACATTGATTCAAACAATGCCCAGAGTGTCATGGTGCTGGACGACGGTAGCCGTACACGTCTGGTGGTAAATCTGGATGAGTTGGTAAATTATGAAACCCAACTTGTCGGCAACACAATGACTATTCAGGTGGGCAACGACACCGGTACTGCACGGGGCGGTGTTGTCGCGTCGAATGTAGTTACCGGTATTACCGCTTCAGAAGATAATGCAATCACAGATGTAACATTCCGCCGCGGCGACGAAGATGAGGGTCAGATCGTTATCGATCTTTCCAGCGATTCCGTGATCGGCAGCGTTGAGCAAGTGGGTGCCCGCGTCTATGTTGAGTTTCAGAATACCACCGTTCCAGATGACTTGAATCGCCGCTTCGATGTGAGCGATTTTGCTACCCAGGTGAGCACCGTTGACGTGCTGGGGCAGTCCGGGCGCGCTACGGTAGTCGTAGACATCGACGGTGCCTACGAATATGTGGCCTATCAGAGCGGTGCACAATACACAGTTAGCGTCAGGCCCCCGCCCATAGACGTATCTGGTGACGAAGCAACCGCGCAATACACCGGCGATATCGTTGGTGTGTCTTTCCAGGATATCCCTATCCGGTCCGTCCTGCAGATTATGGCGGACTATTATGATTTCAGTCTCGTGGCGGGTGATGCGGTTTCAGGCAATATCACACTGGTGCTGGACAATGTCCCATGGGACCAGGCGTTGGAATTGATTCTTCGCGCTGGCAATCTGGGAAGTCGTCTGGAAGGTAATGTGTTGTATGTGGCGCCTGCAGACGAGATCGCAGCCCAGGAACAACTTGAGATCGAAGCCGAACAGCAAGCGCAAGCACTGGCGCCTCTGTTCACGGAATTTGTTCAGGTCAACTATGCTAATGCCAATGACATCATGGCCCTGTTAACGGGTGATGGTGGCGGCGGTGGCGCTGGGGTGCCCGGAGCAGCTGCGGAAGGTGGCGGCGCTACAGCGGGCGCTGGCGGAATTCTCTCTCCGCGCGGTACAGCCACGGTGGATGAAAGAACCAACATCATCATTGTTCGCGATATCGAAGAAAAGCTTGAAGAAGTGCGTGCCATGCTGTCCAGGCTTGATGTGGCGGTGCGTCAGGTGTTGATCGAAGCGCGAATAGTGAATGTATCAACAGATTTTAGTCGCGACCTCGGTATTCGCTGGGGTGGCGCGGGCAGGGCGCCCACCGGTGACAGCTTCCGCTACGGTGGCTCCCAGACTTCTACAGTCGAGCTGGCCAACACCGAGTTTGCCCAGGAAGTTGCCCGTCAAAATGCCGCATTGGCCGGAGACCAGGCGCGTCTACAGGCATTGCAGTCAGGTACAGATCCAAGTCTCATCGACGCGCTGGTGCAGCAGGCTGTTGCCTCCGTGCCAATCCCTACCGGTTCTGTAAACTTCCCGGATGCGCTGGCGGTGGATCTGGGTGTTGTCTCCTCTGAAGCATCCACATTTTCAATTGGCTACACCGGTAGCAGCGGTTTGATTGAGCTGGAACTGTCGGCACTGGAAAGTACCGGTAACGGTGAAGTGATTGCGCGTCCGAAAGTGACCACCCAGGATAAGGTCACAGCGGAAATTCGTTCCGGTGTGCGTATTCCATACCAGTCGCAGGCTGGTGGTACAGCGGGCGGTTCCACTACTGAATTTGAAGACGCGGTATTGTCACTCCGTGTAACACCGCAGATTACCCCTGACGGCCGAATCAACATGGAGCTCGAGATTCAACAGGATTCCGTGGCTGCAGGTTCCGGTACGATACCCGCCATCAACACCAATGAAGTGACTACGAGTGCGTTGGTCAACAATGGCGAAACTATCGTACTTGGTGGGGTGTTCCGTGAGGAAAGCACAACTACTGAGACGAAAACGCCGCTGCTTGGTGATATTCCCTATGTAGGTCGTTTGTTCAAACGCACCGCACGCGCCAGCCGTCGGACTGAATTGCTGATCTTTATTACTCCGAAGATCATCGCCGATATCGCAATTCGCTAGAAAATCTTCGAATTTAGCGAAAGAAAAAGACCGGGTTAGCCCGGTTTTTTTCTGTTCCGCCATTTTTTCGCGTTATTGGCCTGCGGGTTACTTCGCGTAGGCGATTGCACGGGAGTAGAATGCGGGCTTCCTCAACACTGGACATTATCGATGGCATCGAAGAACAGCGTTTTCCTGGTCGGCCCCATGGGGGTTGGCAAGTCTACGATTGGCAAGGTACTTGCCGATTTGCTGGACATGGAGTTCATCGATTCCGACAGGGAAATCGAAGCCGCCACAGGTGCAGACATCCCATGGATATTTGACGTGGAGGGTGAGGCAGGTTTCCGTGTGCGAGAAGAGAAGATGATCGATACCCTGAGCAAGCGCAAGGGAATCGTGCTGGCAACCGGCGGTGGTGCAATCCTCGCGAAGAAAACCCGCAAGCGACTGCAGAAGCGAGGTACCGTGGTGTACCTTCGAGCTTCCCTGAAGTTGCAGGTTGAGCGCACCAGCCGTGACAAAAACCGACCCTTGCTGCAAACCGCAAACCCGGAAAAAACCATAAAACATCTCATGAAGATTAGAGAGCCGCTCTATCAGGAAGTGGCTGATATTATTGTCGATACAAATCGTCGCAATCCACGCACGGTCAGTAAGGAAATCCATCGACAATTGAAGAAATTGAAGTTACCTGATGATCAAGGGAAGCCCGCAAAATGAACAATGAGACCATACAAACCGTAAATGTTGATTTGGGGGAGAGGAGTTACCCAATCTTCATCGGTGAGGGGCTTCTGGACAACCCAGGCCTTGTTGAACCCTATCTCGGTCGAGGGCGTGCCATCGTGGTCAGCAATGAAGTGGTTGCACCGCTCTACGCTGAGCGAATTCGCGGGGCGCTGGGTGATCGCTTTGCCGACATGATTGTGCTTCCCGACGGTGAGAGCCACAAGAACCTGGAAACAGTGGGCGCCATTTATGACCGGTTGCTGGCAGGAAAATATGATAGGCAGACCACACTGGTGGCTCTGGGTGGCGGTGTGGTTGGCGACATCACCGGATTTGCAGCAGCGACTTACCAGCGCGGTGTAAATTTCATCCAGGTTCCCACGACATTGCTCGCCCAGGTGGATTCTTCAGTGGGAGGCAAGACCGGGGTAAATCATCCTGGTGGTAAAAACATGATTGGTGCCTTCTATCAGCCGCGCTGCGTGATGATTGATACAACTGTGCTGGGCAGTTTGCCGGAGCGGGAAATCAAGGCGGGCCTGGCCGAGGTGATCAAGTACGGGTTAATCACTAATCGTGAGTTCTTCGACTGGTTGGCCGACAACGCCGCCGCTGTTCTTAAGCTGGAGCCCGAGGCTATTGGCAAGGTCATCAGAATCTGCTGTGAAACCAAGGCTGACGTTGTTGCCAGAGACGAAAAAGAAAGCGGTGTCCGCGCTCTGCTTAATCTGGGGCACACCTTCGGTCATGCTATTGAAACAGCAAGTGGTTACGGTACGTTATTGCACGGGGAAACTGTCGCAATGGGCATGGTGATGGCGGCTGACCTGTCGTCCCGCATGGGTTGGCTATCAGCGGCTGATGCGCAACGCATCAGGTCAGTGCTGGAAGAAAATTATGGTATGCCGGTAATTCCTCCTGCCGATATAACTGATGAGCAGTATCTCGACTTGATGGCTTCGGACAAAAAAGCGGAACAGGGGAAAATCAGGTTTATTCTCCTGAAAGCCATCGGTGAGGCACTGCTCACTGATGCTGTGGAAAGCGCCACGCTAGGCCAGACGCTACATGCTGGCGACGGTCTCTGCCGGGCATAATTATTCCGCAGGCTGAATATTTTGAATTGGACTGTGTCTGTGAACAAGTTCGTTAAAGAGATGGGACTCAGCTACGACCCTTTTGCCGCTGCGGAGAAGAGTCGTACTTTCTTCACCGGTGGTGGCCGGCAGGCACTGCTGCAGCGCCTGCTTGAACAGGCCCATTTCGGTGCACCGCTGAGCATGGTGTGTGGCACCCTGGGTTCAGGCAAAACAACTCTGGCGCGGGAGTTTCGGGCCAGTTTTTCCAATGAAGCTCTCTGCATTCCTGTGCACGCAACGCTATTCATGAATCAGCACCAGTTCCTCGAAGCGTTGCTCGAGCAGTTGCCTGTTGGTGCTTCGTCACCGGAGCCTGCTGCCATCGTCGATGACCTGGTTCGATTCGCTGACAAACTCTACCTCGACGCCAGGACGCTGGTAATCATCGTTGATGATGCCCATGAGCTTGCCAGTGAAGTATTGGAAATCGTCGATGCGCTCACCAATAAAGCCAACGAGGGCGCAGTACATATTCTCATGCTGGGAGAGATGCAGCTGTCCAATATGTTGCATGGCTCTCTGGGCAACAATGCCATCAGCAATCGACTCTCTGGGAGAATCCTGGAAGAGCACCTGGAGTCACTGGGCAACGACGAAGCCCTGGAATACATCGGATTGAAACTGACAGATGCTGGCTACATCGATGATTTGCCTTTGCAAAGTTCAGTGGTAGGCGAGATCATCAATGAAGCTAATGGGATACCTGGCGCTATCAATGTTCTGGTGACCGACGCGCTGAATAATAAAATGCAGCCCATAGAGAAGCCGGCCGAACAAAGCCAGTCGCTGCTGCAGTTGGGGGCTAACTATTGGGCTACGGCCGCGGGCCTCATCGTCTGTTTGCTGGCGGCGGTGATATTTTTGCCGTCAGGGTCAGAGGACGCTGATGGAGAGGAAGTGGCAACCGCCGAAGCGCAGGGCAACCGTATGCAGATTCCGCTTGCGGTTAATCGCTCTCAAGTGGTGAATTCACCAGCAGAAAGAGCTGTCGTCGCATCTTCCTCCGGGGCCGTGACTAATAGTCCAGCGCGCAATGAAACCCCAAATAGTGAGCAAGACAGAAGTGCTATTGAGGCAAATGCGCCAGTTACTCAAACCATTGCACCAGACGCGGACGAGGCTAATAAGCCAGTAGCTCCAGCGATTTCTGCATCCGCTCCCTCTACTATTCCCACACCCGCTCCCACTCCCTCAGGGAGCGCATCAGGCAGCGACACAGCGCGGTTTGATCAACCCGGTATGAGTGAGTTCGAGCGCGAACTTCTGTCCTATGACGCAGGTCATTTCACCCTGCAAATCATGGGGTCGCGCTCCGAGGAAGCCGTACAGCGCTTCGTTGAGCGTGAACTCAGTGCCTTCAACCACGGCTATTTTGAAGCCAGGCATGAAGGCAATCCCTGGTTCGTGGTGGTTTCCGGGCACTTCACTTCCCGTGCTGCCGCTAACCGGGCTTTGGCAGACCTGCCAGCCAATATCCGCAATATGGAGCCCTGGATCCGCAGCCTTGGGGATGTTCAGGCGGCGATTGCTTCCGCTCACCCGGGAATTGCCGCTCAATAGGCAGTGTTTTTTGGTGTAAGCGATTCCCTCGTGTAAAATCCGCTCCTTCATTTTGCGACTCGCCAGCGATAAGGAATCCATACCCGTGACACTGAAAAATGACCGGTTTCTGCGTGCACTACTGAGACAGCCCGTGGACGTAACACCGGTGTGGATGATGCGCCAGGCAGGGCGGTATCTACCGGAGTACCGGGCCACTCGCAAACAGGCGGGAGATTTCATGACTCTCTGCCAGACCCCGCAACTTGCCTGCGAAGTCACGATGCAGCCCCTGCGCCGCTATCCATTTGATGCGGCAATTCTGTTTTCCGATATTCTGACTATCCCCGATGCCTTGGGCCTTGGCCTGTATTTCGAAACCGGTGAGGGGCCGCGCTTCCGCAAGGTAATCCGCAGTGCCGCAGACGTCGAAGGGTTACCGGATGTAGATATCACGTCGGAGCTCTCCTACGTCAATGATGCGGTGAGCGTGATCAGGAAGGAATTAGATGGCAGCGTGCCACTGATCGGTTTCAGCGGCAGTCCCTGGACGCTGGCTACTTACATGATTGAAGGCGGAGGCAGCAAGGATTTCCGCATTGCCAAGCAGTTCATGTATGACCAGCCCGAGGCGATGCACCAGCTGCTGCAGCGACTCGCGGATGCGGTTACCAGCTACCTCAATGCCCAGATCGAAGCGGGTGCACAGGCCGTGCAAATCTTCGATACCTGGGGAGGTATACTCACACCCAAGGCCTATGCTGAGTTCTCCCTTGCCTATATGGAGAAGATCGTCGAAGGCCTTATCCCGGAACGGGAAGGACGGCAGGTGCCGGTCATTCTGTTTACCAAGAATGGTGGACAGTGGTTGGAGAAAATCGCAGCGACCGGTTGTCATGGGGTGGGTCTGGACTGGACCATCGGCATCGGAGACGCCAGACGCCGGATTGGTGAGCAGGTTGCACTGCAGGGCAATATGGACCCCACATTGCTCTACGCATCCCCTGCAACGATCCGCAAGGAAGTCGGCAATATCCTGTCCGAATTTGGCAGTGGCACCGGCCATGTTTTTAATCTCGGACATGGTATAACGCCCGGGGTCGACCCGGAGCATGTCGCCGCCTTTGTTGAAGCCGTTCATGAGCTCTCCGCCGACTACCACCAGAACTGAGTCAGGTGCCAGAACGGCCTATATTGGGCTGGGCGCAAACTTGGATTCCACCGTCGGCAATCCGCGGCAGACTCTTTCCTATTCGGCCCAGCGCCTTGCCCAGCTCAGCGAGCAGGGATTCAGGGTTTCCAGAATCTATACGTCAACTCCCAAGGATTGCCCACCCGGTACACCTGATTTCTGCAATGCCGTCGCCGAGCTACACCTGGCATCGGGCATGACTCCGGAATCTTTGCTCGGTGAGCTACAGAGCCTGGAATACGAATTGGGCCGGGTGCGCTCCGCTATTCCCAACGAAGCCAGGGCGCTGGATCTGGACCTGCTGACATTTGGCGACATGGAGTTGCTTAGCGAAGACCTGGTTCTGCCTCATCCGAGGGCACATCAGCGCGGGTTTGTGCTGGCGCCGCTGGCTGAGCTGGCTCCGGATCTGGTGCTGCCCGGACAAGTCAGTTCGGTGACTGAATTGCTCAAAGATTTGCCCCACGATCCGCTTTTACTTCCTGTTGAAGCTTAAAACTTTATATAAATCATAAGGATAGGCGAAAATGCCTGAGTTTGGGGCGGCGCCCAGACATTGTGCAGATTCTGACGTTCTCCCAAGCTAAAGTTATGTAAATAATTCCCCGGAATTGCTAAACTTCAAGAGTATTTTGGAGCGAGTGTGCCAAGATCGGATGGGCCTGAGATGTTGACCTGTCAGCGAAACATGGGTTTTCTGGTCCGATTTGTGCAAATCAAGCTGTAAAAGACAGAGAGATAAAAGACGGAAAGTGAAAAAGCTGGATTAAAGAACTAGAAGCTATGAACCGCCAACAGAACCCACAGACTGCCTCGAGCAGCAGGCTTGCCGCTGAGCTTTTAACAAAGCTTGCGCCAAAGACTGTGGCCCTGTTCTCTGCGCTTGCCAGTTTCTCTGCTCTGGCCCAGGATGCCGATGTCCTCGACAGCTTCCAGGTATCGCCTTCTTCAATTCTCAGCAGCGCCACACCAATATTCGAAGTGACCCGGGATGTGGAAGCCAAAGACTTCCGCGGGGACCTGGTGGAAGATGCGCTCAACTTTAATCTCGGCGTGAAAATTACCCCTATCGCAGGACTCGATCTGCAAGCAGATGCCTGGCGTCAGGAAATCGCCGATGCGCCTGCGGTAACGGTTAATTCCGGATATGACCAGAGTCTGCCGCAGCTTTACATCGATGATTCAGCAATCAACGAATTCAATATAGAAAACCCATTACTGGGATCTCAATTGCAAACCAATGGTTTCGATCTGGGAGCATCCTACGTCTGGGATACGTCTCGCTTTGGGCAATTTACCCTCAGTTCCAAGACCACTTATGTACAGAACTTTGAGAATCGGGGTTCGCTCCTCGAACTCTTGAACGAAGACGCGGCAAGTATTGAAGACAAGGTCATTAGCCCTGAGTTACAGAGTAGTCTGATGCTTACCTGGCAACTCGGAAATCATACTGCCAGTGCCATCACCAACTACTTTGATTCTTTCAAGGATATCAGCGAACTTGATATTGAAGAGATCAATGCGCTGGTGGATGACATCACTACTATTGACCTGCAGTATGGATACAGCGTGGAAACCGGCTCTAACAACCGGGCTGTGATTTCTTTCGGTATCCGCAATGTGTTCGATGAGAAAACAGCCCAACTGCTTAACTCTTCGACTCGCATTCTCGACCAGAACGGTCGCGTGGCATACGGTTCTATCAAGTACCAGTTCTAGATATTCCCTTTCCCCTGAAGAAATTCTGTAGAAGCGCTAACGGCGCTTTATTTTAGGTTCATCGCGCTTTTCCGGGAACTGTTGTCTGGCTCTGATTCTGCCATCTGTTTAGTTGGGGCTTCTTTGAACTGTGGCCGTGCCGGACAGAAGGGGCTCTGAGCGCTGCTAGGTATTACGTTACTTTTTGGCTGAGCTTCCCTGCGATTGAGAGTAAGGTGTGTCGAAGAATACTTCGATATCTCGGGTATCACTGCACAAGCGGCTGCGAGGAGGCAGGGTTCCCAACCCGCCAGTCAAGGCCGGCGCTGAACGGAAGAAAAAGACCGCAGGGCTATTTCTGGAGTGAGGGCATCCGGGACGGACGCCGAGCCGGCGGGTTGGGAACCCTGCCTCCTCGCAGCCGCGTTCGAAGGCACTCACCTAATCGTCCATGAACACCAAATAGATGCTATTCCCCGCTTATCCTCTATGAACCTTTTTTTATGCGCAAAAAAAACCCCGAAGGATCGGGGTTAAAGGTCTGCTCTTTAAATACTGCTAGTCATTTCGTGAAGTAACCAACGTGCAATTAACACGGTGACTGATGGTTACTAATTATAGAGACGCGCCTCAACTCTGCTGTGCGGCGGTTCACAAATCCGGCGAGATGGCAGCATGCAGTCGTCAGGCGCAGGTTCGCGCTACGCACAGAACCTGAACCCTCGGTATTCCCTGCCGTTTAAGCAACTTGGCCAGGCTATTTACGGTGGTCATGGTCGTAACTACGTCGTCAACAATTGTGACGGTGTTCACGTTTGCCAGTTTCTCCGGGTGACTCAGGGAAAACGCGCCTTGCAGATTTCGTCTGCGGGCCGCGACCGAGGCCTGGGCAGATTGGGCGCGTGTATGCCGGTTCTTTTTGACAATGGCGTTAGAGCAGGGTATTTCCAGTTCCCGTGATAGTTGCCTGGTCAATTCCCAGGATTGATTGAATCCCCTTCCGCAGAAGCGGCGGTAGGAGACCGGCACAGGAAGCAGCAAGTCAGTTTGCACGGAAGCAAAGTTTGCAGTCATCTGCCTGCCGAGGCAATTTCCAATATCCAGTCTATGCTGATGCTTGAAGCTATTGATCAATTCCCTGACAGGCGAATCGTAGGAGAAGAGTGCGTGACACTCGTCCACCGGGAATTGTCTTCCGAGGCATTTCGCACAAAGACCCTTGCGAAGGGAGTCCTCAGCAAATGGCAAACCACATCTCCGGCAAGAAAGCTTCAGCCAGGGCAGCTGTGATTCGCAGTTCTGGCAGAGCGGAATTTTCTGCACACAGGTTTCATGACACACCAGACAATTTGTGGGAAAAAGCCAATGCATGAGAGACATACGCGAATCCAAACGGTTGCGGCTCGCGCTGCAGCATTGACGCGAGTTTGCCAGATGCCGCCTGAATATAGGACTGATCCAGGATATTGCTAAGCAATCACCGCAAACAGTGCAACAGAAGCAGGCGTTTACATATAATGGACGCTCGCTTTATTTACATGAGGACAAATCATGGCTGCTTATCGAGCACCCCTGGCAGATATTCGGTTCTTGTTAGGTGAAGTCTTCGCCGCCGAGGAACTGTTCGCCAGCATGCCTGGAACTGAAGAAGTTTCCGAGGATTTGATCACTGCCATTCTGGACGAGGCAGGAAAAATAGCGGAAGGACTGCTCGCGCCGATCAATCAATCTGGCGACCAACAAGCCTGTGTCTGGGACGACGGTGCGGTGACGACTCCAGCAGGATTCAAGGAAGCCTACAAGGCTTATGCCGAAGGAGGCTGGGCTGGTCTGACTGGTGCTGTGGATTACGGCGGGCAAGGTATGCCCAAGTTGTTGTCGGCGCTAATTGAGGAAATGTTCTTTGCCGCCAATTCGTCTTTTGCCCTCTATGCCATTCTCAATACTGGCGCGACGCTGACCTTGAGTGAACACGCCAGTGATGAATTGAAAGCGCGTTATCTTCCGAAGATGTATGAAGGACTCTGGTCAGGAACCATGTGCCTCACCGAGCCCCATGCGGGCACCGATCTGGGAATGATCAGAACCAAAGCCGTACCGCAGGAGGATGGCAGCTACAGCATTACCGGTACCAAGATTTTCATCACTGCCGGTGAGCATGACCTGACCGAAAACATCATCCATCTTGTGCTGGCGAAATTACCCGACGCACCACCTGGCCCGCGCGGCATCTCCCTGTTTGTCGTGCCGCGCAATCTTGTCGATGGAAATGCTGAGCTTACCGGCGAGAAGAACAATGTGAGCTGTGGATCCATCGAGCACAAGATGGGTATCAAAGCCTCGGCGACCTGTGTGATGAACTTTGACGGTGCGCGGGGCTGGCTCGTGGGTGAGCTCAATAACGGCTTGTCAAATATGTTCACCATGATGAACTATGAAAGATTGTCCATGGGCCTGCAGGGTAATGGCCTTGCGGAGGCGTCTTACCAGACCGCCACCGCGTACGCCCGTGAGCGCTTGCAGGGACGGGCCGCGACGGGCATACAGAATCCAGAAGGAGCCGCGGACCCCATCATCGTGCACCCGGATGTTCGGCGCATGTTGCTTACCATGCGTGCAAATATTCTCGCGGGCAGGGCATTGTCTATGTATGCCGCCCTGCAATTGGATACTTCCCGTTTCCACCCGGAGAGAGACGCACGTAACAGGGCTGAGCAACTGGTTGCCCTGCTGATACCAGTGCAGAAAGCCTATGCCTCTGATCGTGGCTTTGAAGCCTGCGTACTGGGGCAACAAGTACTGGGCGGCCATGGCTACGTGGCCGAATGGGGCCAGGAACAAAATGTAAGAGATGCACGTATTGCCCAGATCTATGAAGGCGCAAACGGCATCCAGGCCCTGGATCTGATGGGGCGCAAGACCGTGCGCTGCGAGGGTGAATTGCTGAAGATACTGCTGGAAGAAATGCAGGTATTTAGCGAGCAGGCAAGCGCAGTGGCAGGTATGGACGCTTACTTGCCGGTTCTCGTCGAAGCGGCGAACTTAATCGAATCGGTAACAAACGATGTGATTACGAGAGCAGAGGACAATCCCGATGAAATCGGGGCGGCATCCTATGCCTATATGGATTTGCTGGGCCTGGTGCTCTACAACTTCATGTGGCAGCGCATTCTGGCTTCGGCGCTCGCGCAGCGCGGTGCTGGCGAAGGAGATCAACAGCATCTGGGTGGCCTGATCAAGACGGGAGATTTTTTCTTTGCCAGGCTGTGGCCTAAACACAAGTCCCTGGTAGCGGAAATTCAATCGGGTGCGGACTCACTCATGGCCCTGAGTGCTGAGGAGTTCTCGGCGCAATGAGGTGAGTCCAAATTTGAACCTGCAGCATGAAGGGGTTAAATCACCCATTCCATGTTGTCATAGAAGAGCTGTTTGAATAGTTCCAGGTTTTCGCCTTCTTCTCCAATGAGCACCAGATTGCCCTCATTCATCGGAATGACCATGCCGCGGAAACGATCATCCTGAATGCGGTATTCCGATTCCACAGGGCTGTTGTTGATCACAATGACATTCACCGCGCCCTCTTCACCTCGCAGCATTAAGTGGGCACTGCTATAGGCCGGGATTACGATGCAGGGATTTGCATAATAAACCGGGTTGTCCTGCCGGATTGTTGATGCCAGTCGAACCCCCGCAGATGACATGACCTGGTCCACATCGTTCCAGCCCACGCTGGACAGATTTTCTCCAACATTGATCGCAGCTATCTCATTGGACTCATGGTAAAGATGGCTGATCATTTCGTTACCCAGCGCTACCTCATGTTGATTCGGGCTTGAATCAAAAGTGAGGGTAAATACGACGCCGATCACCAGCAGCAAACTGGCCGCCATGGCATAGTATTGAAAGAAGCTGGCCGCGTTGGCAGAAGAATCATTGCCCGCAGCCGCAACAGAGCCGACCCTTGCTGACTGGCCTTCGTTGATTTCGGCATTGCGGTTGGGGATATCAAGCAGAGATTCTTTCAGGCCCTCGGGAACCAAGACTCCCCTGAGTGCGGAGTTCAATTCACTCTCCAATTGCTGGCTCTGATCGAGAATAGTCTGGTAGGCAGGATTGGCCTTGGCAGCGTCCAGGGTTTCCTGGTCAGGCGCTTCCGGGTTGGCGTAGACCCGTTTGCGAAATTCTGTTTCGTCCATCATCTAACTCGGTTGGTGGTTTGACGTTCGTATCAGCTCAGTATCTCACTATGCAGAAAGCTGCATAGTGATTAATTTCCGAATCTGGCAGCTTGATGCGGCGCTACCAGAGCGGTCATTCATCGTCTGTTTCAGTATCCAGCCCGAATTCCTGCTTGAGTTTGCTTCGGGCCCGGAACAGCCGGGTCATGACGGTATTGTTGTTCAGGTCCAGGATTTCGGCGATTTCCTTGCCGCTAAATCCACCCACTACCTGCAATAACAACGGTTCGCGATAGTCGCTTTCCAGGCGATTGATCGCGTTGTGCAACAACTCCCTGTCCATTTCGCTGTCTGGCTCCTGGTCATCAGACTCCGCGATGGTCTGGCCTTCTATATCCACCAACTCAGGACGATAGCGCTCATAAAGCCGCGCATTTTCCCGTCGCAGTATAGTAAATAACCAGGCTTTGGCGGCCTTGTCGTTCTGTAAAGAGTCTAGAGACCGCCAGGCACGCAAAAATGTTTCCTGAACCAGATCCTGAGCCAGGGGCTGGTTCTTGCAAAGCCAGAAAGCATAGCGATAGACGTCCTGATAGAGTTCACCCACCAGGGACTCGTAACGCTCCTGCTTGCTACTTCCTTCTAAGACCGGGGCGTCACTCATTAATTTTCAAAATTTTCCGGGAATCTGGCATTTTAATAATGATCTATGTGCCTGAAGACTATGGAATTCATCAGGTCAGTAATGCGGCAATGAGTGTGCCTGTTTAATCCGGGCGCTTCAAGTTCAAAGGGCTCAAGCAGGCTGCAAACGTGACCAGATACGCAACGGGCCTGTATACTTGCCGGCTTCTTCAAAGGGTTGATAGATATGACGAAAGTAGCAATTGCTGGTGCCGCCGGCCGGATGGGGCGGACTTTGATACAGGCTGTAGACGCTGAAGGTGCGTCATTGGAGCTGACGGCTGCTACTGTATTGGCGGATGACCCTTGTCTGGGTGTCGATGCCGGCTTGCTGGCTATTGGTAAGCAGCTCGACGTGCGAACCGTGGCCAGCCTCGACGAGGCAGATGATTTTGACGTCCTCATCGACTTTACTTCCACCGATGCCAGCCTGGCCCACCTCGATTACTGCCGGGCGCGAGGCAAGGCGATGGTGTTAGGAACCACGGGGTTTTCACCAGAGCAGCAACAGCACATCAACAGCCTGCAGGACATGCGATTGGTGTTTGCCCCGAATATGAGTGTCGGTGTCAACCTGTGTCTGTCCTTATTGAAAAAGGCGGCCAGTGTGCTCGGGGACAGTGTGGATATAGAAATTTGCGAAGCCCATCATCGATTCAAAAAAGATGCGCCATCCGGAACTGCCTTGAAAATGGGAGAAGTCATAGCCGACACCCTGGGACGTGATTTACGGCAAGTGGCCGTTTATGGGCGCGAAGGAATGGGCGAAGAGCGAGATCGTAAAACCATCGGATTCTCGACAATGAGGGCCGGCGACATCGTTGGTGACCACACCGTAACGTTCGCCAGTCTCGGGGAGCGAGTGGAAATTACCCACAAGGCGAGTTCCCGCATGACGTTCGCCAGCGGAGCGGTGCGTGCCGCCGCCTGGATCGTCGATCAACCGCCGGGTGTGTACTCAATGACACAGGTGCTGGGGCTGGATTGAGCATAGCTCGGGCGACATCAGCTGAGGTATTTTCTGATTAGGCACTACTGTGCATAGACAGACGAGGGGTAATTTCTGTAGAATTAACTCTCAGTATGTTGAGTACTGTAACCCACAAAAGTAGACGAATTTTATAAGAAAGCGGAGGCGAGATTTCTCTCCTCCGCTTTTTTTCGCCTGCAAAAAACACATTGAACTCTGATTGTTCAGGCAATCAACCAGGATACACAGGAGCAATTGTGTCCATAACAGCAATACTGGCACTGGAAGATGGCAGTCTGTTTCGAGGCGTAGCCATCGGAGCCGAAGGCAGTTCGAGCGGCGAAGTAGTTTTCAATACTTCGATGACTGGCTATCAGGAAATTCTCACCGACCCTTCTTACGCAAAACAAATCGTTACCCTGACTTATCCCCATATCGGAAACACCGGTACCAATGAAGAGGACAATGAGTCCCCTGAGGTGTGGGCGTCTGGCCTGGTGATACGGGACTTGCCCATGCTTGCAAGCAATTGGCGCAAGGATCAGACCCTTGATGAGTTCCTCAAAGCGCGCAACGTGGTCGCTATCGCAGAGATCGACACCCGCCGCCTGACCCGGGTGTTACGGGACAAAGGCCCTCTCAATGGCGCCATCGTTTCCGGCGCAGAGCTGGAGAAATTGGGTGACGCAGGCGCGCTGGAGCTGGCCAAAGCCTTTCCCGGATTAAAAGGTATGGATCTGGCCCGGGAAGTTACTGTGAAGGATAGCTATCACTGGCAGGACAGCGTGTGGAGTATCACTGAAGGCTATGGTGCTGCCCCACAACAAAAGTACAAAGTGGTCGCCTATGACTTCGGCGTCAAGCGCAACATCCTGCGTATGCTGGTAGAGCGTGGCTGTGACGTTACGGTAGTGCCCGCGCAAACAGCGGCCTCTGAGGTATTGGCCATGAAACCAGATGGCGTTTTTCTCTCCAATGGTCCCGGCGACCCGGAACCTTGTGACTACGCCATTGCTGCCATCAAGGAATTGCTGGACAAGGACATGCCCCTGTTTGGTATTTGTCTCGGTTGCCAACTGCTGGCGCTGGCCTGCGGTGCCCAGACCGTCAAAATGCAATTGGGTCATCACGGTGCCAACCACCCGGTGCAGGACCTGCGCAAGGGAACCGTCATGATTACCAGTCAGAATCATGGATTCGCAGTCGATGCGGAAACCCTGCCCGACAATCTGGAAGCCACACACAAGTCGCTGTTCGATGGCTCATTGCAGGGCATCGAGCGCACAGATAAACCAGCGTTTGCGTTCCAGGGTCACCCCGAGGCCAGCCCCGGTCCCCACGACGTCGCACCATTATTTGATCATTTCATTGAACTGATGGAGGCGGCCAGATAAACAGGCGCTGATCGCAACGCTTAAACGAGATCACCCTACCTAATTTAGCCAGAAGATTTATATGCCACGTAGAACCGACATAGAAAGCATCCTGATTATTGGAGCCGGCCCCATTGTGATTGGCCAGGCTTGTGAATTCGACTATTCCGGGGCACAAGCATGCCAGGCGCTGAAAGAAGAGGGCTACCGGGTAATCCTGGTTAACTCAAACCCCGCCACGATCATGACAGATCCGGCCATGGCGGATGCCACCTATATAGAACCTATCCAGTGGGAGATCGTTGAAAAGATCATCGCCAAAGAGCGGCCCGACGCGGTCTTGCCTACCATGGGTGGTCAAACTGCGCTCAACTGTGCGCTGGATCTGAATCGACACGGCGTGCTCGACAAATACGACGTCGAGCTGATCGGTGCAGACTGCAACGCGATCGACAAGGCAGAAGACCGGGAATTGTTCGACAATGCCATGGTCGCCATTGGCCTTGAGACTCCCCGTCACGCCATCGCGCGCAGTATGCAGGACGCCCACGAGGCACTCGAGCAGATTGGCTTCCCCTGCATAATTCGGCCCTCATTTACCATGGGCGGCAGCGGTGGTGGTATTGCCTATAACAGGGAGGAGTTTGAAGAAATATGCTCACGCGGCCTGGAGTGGTCACCCACCAACGAATTATTGATCGATGAGTCTTTAATTGGCTGGAAAGAGTATGAGCTGGAAGTCGTCAGGGACAAGAACGACAACTGCATCATCGTCTGTACTATCGAAAATTTCGATGCCATGGGAGTCCACACGGGAGACTCGATCACCGTTGCGCCCTCGCAAACCCTAACAGACAAGGAATTCCAGATTCTGCGTAACGCGGCAATTGATGTGCTGCGGGAAATTGGCGTGGAAACCGGTGGATCCAATGTGCAGTTTGCTGTGAATCCTGAAACCGGTCGCCTGGTCGTTATCGAAATGAATCCGCGGGTTTCCCGTTCCTCTGCACTCGCCTCCAAGGCGACAGGTTTTCCTATTGCCAGGGTCGCGGCGAAGCTGGCCGTGGGCTTTACCCTCGATGAGTTGAGCAATGAAATCACCGGTGGTGCAACGCCGGCATCGTTTGAGCCAACTATTGATTATGTGGTTACCAAGATTCCACGCTACACGTTCGAAAAATTCCCTGAGGCGAATGATCGCTTGACCACACAGATGAAGTCAGTGGGTGAGGTTATGGCTATCGGTCGCACGTTCCAGGAGTCATTGCACAAGGCGCTGCGTGGCCTGGAAGTCGGTATGTGTGGATTCGACCCTGTATTGGACAAGGATCTAAGCAATGCGAAACAGGTGCTCACGCGGGAATTGACGGAGGCAGGTGCACATCGAATCTGGTATATCGCCGATGCTTTTCGACAAGGCTGGTCATTGAATACGGTTCACGACCTGACCCGCATCGACCCCTGGTTTCTGGTGCAGATAGAGGAACTTATCGCCCTTGAGGGCAAGATTGTGGAAACCGGCCTGAAATCTATCGACTATGATTTCATGCGGCAGTTGAAGCGCAAGGGTTTTGCCGATAAGCGCATGGCGCAACTCCTTGAAGTACCGGAACTGGAAGTTCAGAAGCACCGCCACGAACTCGGAGTGAGGCCTGTGTACAAGCGTGTCGACACCTGTGCTGCCGAATTCGTGTCAACCACGGCCTATATGTATTCGACCTATGAGGAAGAGTGCGAGTCACAACCCAGTGACAAGAAGAAGATTATGGTGCTCGGTGGCGGACCAAACCGCATTGGGCAGGGCATCGAATTCGATTACTGCTGTGTGCATGCGGCCCTGGCCATGCGTGAAGATGGTTACGAGACCATCATGGTGAATTGTAATCCCGAGACAGTATCGACTGACTACAATATTTCCGACCGCCTGTATTTCGAGCCGCTGACCTTCGAAGATGTCATGGAAGTTGTCCAGCTCGAAAAGCCCTACGGTGTCATCGTTCAGTTTGGAGGGCAGACCCCTCTAAACCTGGTAACAGACCTGGAGGCAGCGGGCGTTCCCATTGTTGGTACTTCAGCCGACGCCATCGACCGGGCGGAAGACCGGGAGCGGTT
The DNA here is from genome assembly GCA_965227635.1 of uncultured Pseudohongiella sp. GTDB lineage: Bacteria > Pseudomonadota > Gammaproteobacteria > Pseudomonadales > Pseudohongiellaceae > UBA9145. The sequence goes on from OZ245763.1 coordinate 2,033,575, forward strand.
TCAGCAACTCATCGAGAAGCTGGAGCTGAAGCAGCCACCCAACAGCACTGTGCGCAGTGTTGAAGAAAGTATCGAGAAAGCGAAAAACATCGACTACCCCCTGGTGGTGCGTCCTTCCTACGTGCTCGGTGGCCGCGCCATGGAAATCGTTTACAACGAAGCCGAGCTCAAACGCTACATGAAAGAAGCAGTCATGGTGTCCAATGAGAGTCCGGTGCTGCTGGATCACTTTCTCAGTTCCGCAATCGAAATCGATGTGGACGTGGTGAGTGATGGCAAGCAGGTAGTAGTTGGCGCCATCATGCAGCATATTGAGCAGGCGGGCATCCACTCCGGTGACTCCGCCTGTTCCTTGCCGCCTTATAACTTGCCTATGGATGTGCAAGACAAGATTCGTCAACAGGTCACCGATCTGGCACTGGAATTAGGCGTTGTGGGATTGATGAACACCCAGCTCGCTTATCAGGATGGCGAGGTCTATATCATTGAGGTCAATCCGCGTGCTTCGCGGACTGTACCTTTCGTTTCAAAATGCATCGGAAACTCGCTGGCGAAGATTGCGGCACGCTGCATGATTGGACAGTCTCTGGAATCCCAGGGATTCACCAAAGAAGTCATACCCAGTACCTTTGCCGTGAAGGAAGCTGTGTTCCCGTTCAACAAGTTCCCCGGTGTTGATCCCATTCTGGGGCCTGAAATGAAGTCCACCGGTGAGGTGATGGGCGTGGGCGACACATTCGCAGAAGCCTATGCCAAGTCTCAGTTGGGTGCAGGCGAGACTATCAAAACCAGTGGAAACGCCTTCATCAGCGTACGTGACAGGGACAAGCCGGATGCGGTGGGCCTGGCCAAGCGCTTGATTGGACTGGGTTACTCGGTGATCGCGACCCAGGGCACCGCCCAGGTGCTCTCCGATGCAGGAATCGACGTCACCAGGGTGAACAAGGTAGCCGAAGGTAGACCTCATATAGTCGATATGCTAAAAAATGACGAGGTGCAGGTGGTGTTCAATACGACCGAGGGCAAGCAGGCTATCGCTGACTCCTCCCTGATTCGCAGAACGGCGCTGAGGCATAAGGTTTTCTGCACGACAACTATCGCTGGAGCACTTGCAGTCTGTGACGCGCTGGAGTTCGGTAGTAATATGTCGGTGTACACCCTGCAAAAGCTGCACGCTGATCTGAACTGATCTGAATCGGGAATCCTGCAATCAATCAAGTTGCTTGGAACTCTCTGGGCGTTCCGCGCAATATCATTTCGGGAGACTGCCGCGCATTTAGCCATAGGCAAAATGTGATGGTAGTACTATGCTGAGACTATGAATAAAGTACCCATGACAGTACAGGGCGCCGAGCGCCTGCGGCAAGAACTGCACGAACTCAAGAGTGTGACTCGCCCCAAGATCACTGCGGCAATTGCCGAGGCGAGGGAACATGGCGATCTCAAAGAGAATGCCGAATATCATGCGGCCCGCGAACAGCAGAGCTTCTGCGAGGGGCGTATCAAAGAGATTGAAAGCAAGCTTGCCGATTCCGAAGTGATTGATGTAACCAAGATCGAACCCTCTGGCAAGGTGATCTTCGGTACTACAGTAACGCTGTACAATCTGAATACTGAAGAGTCAGTGACTTATCAAATCGTTGGCGAAGATGAGGCAGACGTGCCCGCAGGAAAAATTTCAGTGATCTCTCCTATCGCGCGTGCGCTAATGGGTAAGCTGGAAGGTGACGAAATTGTTGTAAATGCCCCGGCGGGTGATATCGAATACGAGATCGAATCGGTAGAACATATTTGAGTGAAACCGATTGCCGCGCTACTTCGCAATCAACCCATGCCAATGCCGCCTGATTTCACAACGCAGCATACTTAACGCAACTTACTTCTTGCTGCGCGCGATGTTCGAGAGCTTTGGATCCGGCTTCCTGGCCGCTCGATACAGCAGAACGACATGTCCAATACTCTGTACACATTCGGCTGAGAAGTCTGCACAGATTGTATCCGTGAGGGCTTTCTTCGCCTCCCGGTCAGGAATAGCCAGTTTTACCTTGATCAGTTCGTGCTCTTTCAAGGCCCGTTCCAGTTCCAACCGGATATTTTCTGACAATCCATTTTGTGCAATGATCACGATCGGGTTTAGCGTGTGACCGATAGCCCGTAGACTCTTTTTTTCTGCATTGCTAAGGCTCATGGAGTGAGTTTCCTGCCGCTGGGTTGTAAGGTGTATTGCCGACTGAACCATGCTGGTCTGTAATCGCCAGGTAAAGACTGCCAAGCAACTACCGCAAGGGCGCGCATTCTAACAGCTCGATGCCTGCGCCATAAACAATTGCTTTCAACCAACGTTTCTCCGAATACCGACGAGTAAGCCAATGCAGCGAGCAAGTCAACGCAACCACCAAGCCAGTACAAAAGAGTAGCAAGGTAGCCTGATTCCATGGCCAAATCCCGCAGCAGCAAAGAGTGGTTGAAAGAGCACTTTGACGACGTGTACGTGAAACGCAGCCAGGAAGCAGGCTATCGCTCTCGTGCCAGTTTCAAATTGCTGGAAATTCAGGAAAAGGATCGGCTGATCAAGCCAGGTATGACAGTGGTGGATCTTGGCGCGGCTCCCGGTGGCTGGTCCCAGGTTGCGGCGGAACTCGTCGGCCATCAGGGCAAGGTTATCGCCAGTGATATCCTGCCCATGGACAGCCTGCCGGGGGTGGAATTCCTGCAGGGTGATTTTACCGAGAATGAGGTATTCGAAGCCCTGTTGGCCAGTCTGGGAGAGGCGGGTGCAGACCTTGTTATTTCCGACATGGCCCCCAATATGAGTGGAATGAAGGAAATAGATCAGCCTCGTGCTGTTTACCTCGCTGAACTAGCCCTCGATCTGGCAAGATCTATACTTAAGCCTGGGGCGTATTTCCTGGTTAAGGTGTTCCAGGGAGCCGGATTTCAGGAATTTCATCGCGACATGCAGTCAAGTTTCAAGGCTGTGAAGTCCCGAAAACCCCAGGCTTCCCGGGCCAGATCCCGGGAAATTTATCTGTTGGGCACGGGATTTGAGGGCTAGAGATCGCATGAGCACAACTATTTCATCTCTGACTCGCGGCCGGTGGGCCTGTTTTACGTGCAATTATCGCTACAGGGATTAGAATTGATATCCCTCAGCAGAATTGTCAATTCCGGGCCAGACCTGGCGTTTAGCCTCATCTGAATTAACTATAGGGAGATAAACCCTTGAATGATATGGCAAAAAATTTAATTCTCTGGATGATTATCGCTGGTGTGCTGTTGACTGTGTTCAACAACATTAACCAGGAAACCAGGGAAGACAGCATCAACTACTCCCAGTTTATTCGGGAAGTGCGTTCCGGGCGGGTAGAGGCCGTGGAACTGGCGGGAATCAATATCACCGGTATCCGTAGTGATAATTCCCGCTTTCGCACCGTCATGCCCCTCATAGGGGACGACCAGTTGATGAATGATCTCTTCGAAAATGGCGTCGAGATCGTTGCCAATGAGCCAGAACAACAAAGTATCTGGACCCAATTGCTGGTGGCCAGTTTCCCCATTCTGATCATCATCGCACTGTTCTTCTTCTTCATGCGGCAAATGCAGGGCGGCGGCGCGGGAGGTCGGGGTGGTCCCATGTCCTTCGGCAAGAGCAAGGCCAAGCTGCTGGGTGAAGACCAGATCAAAGTCACCTTCGCCGATGTGGCGGGTGTCGATGAGGCCAAGGAAGATGTCCAGGAGTTGGTGGAATTCCTGCGCGAGCCGGACAAATTTCAGCGTCTCGGTGGTCGTATTCCTCGAGGTGTATTGATGGTTGGCCAACCAGGTACTGGTAAGACCCTGCTCGCCAAGGCAATCGCCGGCGAGGCAAAAGTACCTTTCTTCTCTATTTCCGGTTCTGACTTCGTTGAGATGTTCGTGGGTGTTGGTGCGTCGCGAGTACGCGACATGTTCGATCAGGCCAAGAAACAGTCTCCCTGCATTATCTTCATTGATGAGATCGATGCAGTCGGTCGCCATCGTGGCGCCGGCCTTGGTGGTGGTCATGATGAAAGAGAGCAAACGCTCAACCAGTTGCTGGTAGAGATGGATGGATTTGAAGGTAATGACGGAGTAATCGTCATGGCCGCAACCAACCGCCCCGATGTGTTAGACCCGGCACTTCTGCGTCCGGGTCGATTCGACCGTCAGGTAGTCGTAGGTTTGCCTGATATACGTGGTCGTGAACAGATTCTTAAAGTGCATATGCGCAAAGTGCCAATAGACGATCGCGTCAAAGCAGGTGTGATTGCCCGTGGTACGCCAGGTTTCTCCGGCGCCGATCTTGCCAATCTGGTCAATGAAGCGGCACTGTTTGCTGCCAGAGCCAGCAAGCGGCTGGTAACCATGGAAGAATTCGAGAAGGCAAAGGACAAGATCATGATGGGCGCTGAGCGCAAATCCATGGTGATGTCCGAGAAAGAACGCCTGAATACCGCCTATCATGAGGCAGGTCACGCCATTGTCGGCCGGCTCATGCCGGAACATGATCCGGTGTATAAAGTGTCTATCATTCCTCGCGGGCGGGCTCTGGGTGTCACCATGTTCCTGCCGGAAGAAGATCGCTACAGTTTCAGCAAGCAGCACATTCTCAGCCAGATATGCAGCCTCTACGGTGGTCGAATTGCTGAGGAGATGACACTGGGCAAGGAAGGTGTGACGACTGGCGCTTCCAACGATATCCAGCGCGCTACCGAAATGGCACGTAATATGGTGACCAAGTGGGGTCTGTCGGATGAGCTTGGGCCACTTCTCTATTCCGAAGATGAGGGCGAGGTTTTCCTTGGCCGTTCTGCAGCTTCGCAGAATAAATCCGTATCGAGCGATACCGCGAAAGCGATCGACAAGGAAGTGCGCCGCATCATCGACGAGTGCTATGGCAAGGCTGAGCAGATTCTGAATGAGAATCGCCACCTGCTTGAGCTAATGAAAGATGCGCTGATCGAATATGAAACCATCGATACCGACCAGATTGACGACATCATGTCTGGTAAAAAGCCACGACCACCATCTGGCTGGTCAGATTCTGATGACGGTAACGGCGGAGCGAGCAAGGTTGAAGTAGAAGACGCCAAACTCGACGCTGGAAGCGAATCTGACAAGGGCGCTGGCCCCATAGGTGGGCCTGCCGGCGAGCATTGATCTCGACGGCGGCTAGCCTGCCTTTCCCACCTTGAACACTATCCTGCAAGCCGGAGATCGACAAATCGATTTGTCGACCCCGGTCTGCATGGGTATTCTAAATGTAACTCCCGACTCTTTTTTCGATGGATCGCAACTCGCCGTTGCCGATGCTGAGGCGTTTACTGTTGACCTGGAAAAAGTGCTGGCTCGAGCCCGGCAGATGGCTGATGCGGGCGCGACGATTCTGGATATTGGCGGCGAATCGACAAGACCCGGTGCGCAGGCCGTATCACCTGAGGAAGAGATAAGAAGGGTCATTCCCGTTATCGAGTGCCTGCGGGAAGAGTTGGACATCTGCCTGTCTATCGACTCGAGTGAACCACAGGTACTCGAAGCGGCCGTACTGAGTGGTGCGAATCTCGTCAATGATGTGAGAGCGTTGGGTTTGGAAGGTGCGCTGGACGTGGTTGCAAAATCCAATGTGGGTGTGTGTCTCATGCATATGCAGGGGCAGCCGCGGACGATGCAGGATGAATATCACTACGATGATGTCGTGCTGGATGTCAGGGATTTCCTCGCTGACAGGCTGGAGAAGTGTGAAGCCGCCGGTATCGACCGTCGGCGGCTAATCGTCGATCCCGGCTTTGGCTTTGGGAAGTCGGTGGCACACAATTTTCGTTTGCTGGACCAGCTTCACACGCTCACATCCCTGGAGCTGCCTGTCCTGGTTGGTATTTCCCGGAAATCCATGATTGGAGCCGTCACCGGACGCGGTGTTGCTGAGCGCCTCGCCGGGTCTACTGCAGCTGCCAGTATTGCCTTGCAACGTGGTGCCAGGATAATTCGCAGTCACGATGTGGCTGCCACTATGGATGCAATTGCAGTACACTGCGCGCTTGAAAACAGCGGGTTAGACTTAAGGCGCGGTGTTCGAAACTAAAAGAAGAAATTCTCGATTGGTACGACAGATGGGATCTCGCAAGAAACAGTATTTTGGTACAGATGGTATTCGCGGAACCGTGGGCACCTCGCCAATAACTCCAGATTTCATGTTGAAACTGGGTTGGGCAGCAGGGCGTGTATTCGGCAATAGTGACGGCGCGCGGAAAAAAATCATTATCGGTAAGGACACACGTATTTCCGGGTATATGTTCGAAGCCGCACTCGAGGCCGGGATTGCCGCGGCCGGAGTGGATATTCATCTGACCGGGCCGATGCCTACGCCAGCCATTGCCTATCTTACCAGAACCTTGAGGGCACAGGCTGGCATCGTGATCAGTGCATCCCATAACTCTTTCGAAGACAACGGTATCAAGTTCTTTTCCGGCGCCGGAACTAAATTACCTGATGAAGTTGAATTGGCTATCGAAGATCAGCTTACAAAAAATGTTTCAACTGTCGCCTCCGGTGAACTGGGTAAGGCACACAGAATCCCCGACGCTGCCGGTCGCTACATAGAATTCTGCAAGAGCACCGTGGGTTCCAATTTAAAATTCAACGGTTTGAAGATTGTGCTCGACTGCGCCCACGGCTCCACCTATCACATCGCGCCCGCGGTGTTTGATGAGCTGGGAGCCACTGTAAAGACCATTGGCACAACTCCAGATGGTCTCAATATCAATGCTGGTAGCGGCTCAACCTCACCCGAGCGATTGTCGGCAGCCGTCCTTGAGCATCAGGCGGATCTCGGTATCGCTTTTGATGGCGATGGCGATCGTGTTGTGATGGTGGACCAAAAAGGTCGCATCGTCGACGGTGATGAAATTCTTTATGTCATTGCCAGGGAACGGCGGCGACAGAACATCGATTTCGGTGGTGTGGTCGGTACCGCGATGAGCAACCTTGGGCTTGAGCTGGCTTTGGAAGCCCTGGATGTTCCTTTTGTCCGCACCAAGGTGGGTGACCGCTATGTAATGCAGGAAATGCAGGAGCGAGGTTGGAACCTGGGGGGCGAGTCCTCCGGGCATATTATCTGCCTCGACATCAATACAACTGGGGATGGCATAGTCTCGGCTCTCCAGGCATTGGCGGCGGTAGTGACTTGTAATCAGCCTCTTGCAGATCTTACGAGCAAGATGCAGAAAATGCCCCAGTCTATGGTGAATGTGCGTCTACAGAAGAAGGTGGATATCTCCGCCAACAAGGCCGTTCTGGCGGCAGTATCCGATGTCGAATCCAGACTCGGCAAGAATGGCAGGGTGCTGCTGCGCCCTTCCGGTACCGAGCCTGTAGTCAGGGTCATGGTGGAAGGGGAAGATGCAGATACCGTGGAAAACCTGGCCAAAGAGCTCGCCGAGGTGGTTTCCGCAGAACTCGATTCAGCCAAATAAGCCAATCAGCTTTATTGCAACGATTCAGTATCTTGGGTAGTATTGGCGCCCGTTTTTTTCCGCCCAAATCTTTATCAGGAATGGCTCTATGCGGCAGAAGTTGGTCGTAGGAAATTGGAAAATGAACGGCACTAGCCAGCAGATAGACAGTCTGGTGAGTGGTATCAAGCCGGGGGTCGCAGACCTGGAGCACAGGGTGGAAATTGGGCTTTGCCCAACCTATGTTCACCTGCCAATGCTCGAAAAATTGTTGTCCGGTACAGCAATCTTGCTTGGTGCCCAGAATGCGTCAGAGTACGCAGAGGGGGCATACACTGGCGAAGTGTCTTGCCGCATGTTGCAGGAAATCGGTGTTAAAGCCGTTATCCTTGGCCATTCAGAACGCCGTCAGCTTTATAGCGAGACTGACGAAGCGGTTGCCGCGAAGTTCGAGGCGGTAGCTGGTTCGGGAATGTTGCCCATACTGTGCGTGGGTGAGACCCTCGAGCAAAGAGAGCAGGGCGCTACTGAAGAAGTGGTCTTACAGCAGCTCTCCGCCATATGGAACAAGGTTGGCGCAGAAGGATTTACCAACGCCGTTGTGGCCTACGAGCCGGTATGGGCGATCGGAACCGGAAAGACAGCTTCTCCGGATCAGGCACAAGCTGTGCACAAGTTGTTGCGGGACTTTCTCGCACAACAAGATGAACAAACTGCCGTAAATACCAGGATTATTTATGGTGGCAGTGTGAAGAGCTCCAACGCGAAGGAGCTTTTCGATCAGGCAGATATCGATGGCGGTCTGGTCGGTGGAGCATCACTGGATGCGAAAGAATTTATTGCCATCTGTGCAAGTGCGGATACTTAATCATGCAAACTATAGTCGTAGTAGTACATGTGATCGTCGCTATCGCCATCGTGGCGTTGGTGTTGCTTCAACAGGGTAAAGGCGCCGATGCCGGTGCGTCCTTTGGCGCAGGTGCATCACAAACGGTGTTTGGATCATCGGGCAGCGGCAACTTCCTGGTGAGAGCAACCACAATTGCAGCCACAATATTTTTCGTGACCAGCCTGTCCCTGGCGATATTCGCAAGAAGTCAGTCCGGAGTGGCTACGTCATCAGACTTGCCTATCGCGAATTCAGATTTGCTGGAGCAGCGAGTGACTGAACAGTCAGATGTGCCAGCCCTGGAAGATGACGAGCCTGTGACTACTCAGAGTGATATTCCCAGCATTCCAGGCGACGATAACTAGACGGATATAGACAAAATAAAGATTATTGCCGAAGTGGTGGGTGAGGACTAGCGTTTTCGAAGCGCGAGCTTCGAGCGCCGGACGAACGACAGCGAGCTGTGCTCGCTGGCTGGAAGGGATGCTGTAGGCTAGCGATGAGACCTGAAGGCAGCGGGGGTATCCTACAAACCCACACAGGTAAGCTGGCAAACAAATAGAATCTCTTGCTGAGCCCATCGAAGGGCCTTCAGGAAACGAACACAGAAAAACAGAACAGTAAAGATTATTGCCGAAGTGGTGGAATTGGTAGACACGCTATCTTGAGGGAGCTCCCGTAAGGATTGTGCATGACCCACACAGGCAAGCAGGAAAACAAATAGAATCTCTTGCTGAGCTAATCGAAGGTCAGCAGGAACAGAACGAAAACAGTAAAGATTATTGCCGAAGTGGTGGAATTGGTAGACACGCTATCTTGAGGGAGCTCCCGTAAGGATTGTGCATGACCCACACTGGCAAGCAGGAAAACAAATAGAATCTCTTGCTGAGCCCATCGAAGGGCCTTCAGGAAACGAACACAGAAAAACAGAACAGTAAAGATTATTGCCGAAGTGGTGGAATTGGTAGACACGCTATCTTGAGGGAACTCCCGTAAGGATTGTGCAAGACCCACGCAGGTAAGCAGTAAAATGGAAAAAATCTCTTGCTGAGCTACTCGAAGCTCTTCAAGAAGAGTATGAGCATCAGAAAGATTATTGCCGAAGTGGTGGAATTGGTAGACACGCTATCTTGAGGGGGTAGTGAGCCCAGCTCGTGCCGGTTCAAGTCCGGCCTTCGGCACCATCTTTTCTTTCCTGGCCCAGCTACAAGCATATTAGCTGGGCTAGTCTTCTAGTCCAAAATCCCCAATTTCGCGGAAACCCGCACGGTGCTTGACCTTGGGGCATACGGCTCCGTATAATGCGTCCCCCTTGTCAGAGAGAGGCAGTCATATTTTGGCGCCAGAAAACCTCTTTTAAAACAAGGGATTAGTAAAGATCTGGTGCGGGGTGGAGCAGTCTGGCAGCTCGTCGGGCTCATAACCCGAAGGTCGTAGGTTCAAATCCTGCCCCCGCTACCAACTTGATCGTAGTAATTCTGCTGTGTTTTCCGAGAATTATGAACTCGAGACAGCATGACAATTTCTTCGCACTGGGTCTTGCTTCAGCCCGGTTGCGGAGCAACAGAGTGGGCCTTGGGCCCATTTTTTGTATCTGGAGTTTACTTCGGAACCGATTGAAGTCGATCTGTTGGGAAGGGCTTTTCAGCAAGGTTTTTTGAGAAGTTAGTACAGTGAAAAACAGCGAAAAGCTCATAGCTGACTTAATAGAACCCACAGTCGAGGCTTTGGAACTGGAGTTGTGGGGGATTGAACATTCCCAGCAAGGTAAGTATTCGGTGCTGCGCATCTTTATCGAGAGTGAGCGAGGCATCACTATCGATGACTGTGAAAAAGTCAGTCGTCAGGTAAGTGCGATCCTCGATGTGGAAGACCCGATTTCCGGAGAATACACATTGGAAGTATCGTCGCCGGGTCTGGATAGACCGCTCTTCACGCCCGAGCAGTTTGAGCAGTTTAAGGGGAGTGAGGTCGATGTACGCTTGCGTGTGCCACTGAATGGAAGACGCAAGTTCAAGGGACTAATCGTCAGTGTTGGCGATAACAAAGTCTGTGTGCAGGTGGATGGAGTTGAACATCAATTGCCGCATGCGGATATTGAGAAGGCAAATTTAGTTTACTGATCTTACAGAGCAGGGCTATTTGAAGCCGCATGTAAAGATGAGTTGGTGACACGATTATGATGAGCAAAGAGATTTTAATGGTTGCGGACGCAGTCTCGAATGAGAAAGGCGTTTCCCGTGCTGTTATCTTTGAAGCAATTGAATCAGCTTTGGCCACGGCAACCAAGAAACTTCACGACGATGAAGAAATAGATTGTCGAGTCGCCGTAAATCGCGATACGGGAGAGTATGAGACTTTCCGCGTCTGGACTGTCGTGGAAGACGAAGAATATCTTGAAGAGTCTTCCCAGTTCACTCTTGAGCAAGCTGCAGAGAAAGACAAGTCGCTCGCTATCGGGGACACATACGAAGAAAAAATCGATAACGTCGAATTTGGCCGTATCGCAGCGCAGACTGCCAAGCAGGTCATCGTACAAAAAGTGCGAGAAGCTGAACGTGAAATCGTAATATCAGAATATGAGCACAGAGTTGGCGAGTTGGTTGCCGGCACTGTGAAAAAAGTGACCCGAGACAACATCATCGTCGATCTCGGCAACAATGCTGAAGCTTTGTTGCCTCGTGACCAGATGATTCCCCGTGAAACTTTCCGTATAGGTGATCGCCTGCGAGCTATCCTCACAGAAGTCAGCTCGGAACAACGCGGCCCACAACTTTTTCTTAGCAGGACTTCCCCGGATATGCTCGTCGAGCTGTTCAAGATTGAAGTGCCGGAAATTGCAGAAGAAGTCATCGAGATCAAGGCTGCTGCTCGGGATCCAGGATCCCGAGCGAAGATTGTGGTTAGCACCAATGATGGCCGTATTGATCCCGTGGGCGCCTGCGTCGGGATGCGGGGTTCTCGGGTGCAAGTAGTATCCAATGAATTAGCTAACGAGCGCATCGATATCATTCTGTGGGATGACAATCCTGCTCAGTTGGTAATCAACTCCATGGCTCCGGCAGAAGTCGCTTCCATCATCGTTGATGAAGACAGCCACACCATGGACATCGCTGTGGAAGAAGACAACCTGGCTCAGGCCATCGGCCGTAATGGCCAGAATGTCCGCTTGTCCAGCGAGCTGACTGGCTGGACCATCAATGTCATGAGCGAAGAAGAAGCCGCGGCCAAGCAACAGCAGGAAGCGAGCACCTTTATAGAAATGTTCATGAGCAAACTGGACGTAGATGAAGATGTCTCTGAAGTGCTGGTTCAAGAGGGCTTTACCTCTCTCGAAGAAATCGCCTACGTGCCTCTGGACGAAATTCTCGCCATCGACGGATTCGACGAGGAAATCGCCAATGAACTGCGAAATCGAGCGAAGGATGCTTTGTTAACCCAGGCGATTGCCTCGGAAGAGGATCTGTCTTCCGCCAATATTGCGGACGATCTTCTTACCATGGAAGGCATGGATGATGGTCTTGCTTTGCAATTGGCGAAAAAAGGCATCCTGAATATGGAAGAGCTTGCTGAGCAGTCAGTGGACGAATTGATAGACATCGAAGGTATGGATGAAGAACGCGCAGGTAAGTTGATCATGACTGCGCGCGCACCGTGGTTTGAATAGCTCTTTGGTGCTGAGCAGACGGGAGTAATTGAATGGCAGACGCAACAGTTAGTGAACTTGCCGAAGTAGTTGGAGTGTCAGTAGACAAGTTGCTGGCACAGATCAAGGAAGCGGGCTTACCCCATACCGCGGCTGATGATCAGATATCCAACGATGACAAGAACACATTGCTGGTTCATCTACGTCGCAGTCATGGTGACCGCGAAGCGTCTGATGCTGCGCCCAAAAAAATCACGCTGAAAAGAAAGACACTCGGCACGCTGAAGTCGGCGTCGACTTCAGGTCGCGGAAAGACAGTTAACGTGGAAGTCCGCAAGAAGCGCACTTACGTTAAGCGAAGTGCTTTGGATACGGCACCTCCTGAAGAGGAAGTTGCAGTACCAGAGGAAGTTGTTGCAGAGCAGGAGCAAGAGTCTTTAGTGCCGGAAGTAGCTGCCGAGACACAGGCAGAAGCAGAAGCGCCGGCGACAGAAGAGCCAGCCCAGGAAGTAGCTGCCGAAGAAGCGCCAAAGGAGCAAGCGAAGGATGTGCCACCGCCGGTGCCAGATGCAGATGCTGCTCGCAACAAGCCTGCTGGACGACGTAAGAAAGCCGCTGCAGAAGACGATCCGGCGGATAAGAAGAAACAACATCACCTGCGCGCCAAGGCGAAAGCCCAACAAGCGCCCAAACGTCCAAAGACTATTCACGTCAACGATGATTTCGTACTGGAGGGTGATGAGTACGACGAACTCGGCGGACGCCGTCGTGGCGGTCGCAAGGGCAAAGGCAAGCTCAGCGCGCAAACTCATGCATTTGAGAAGCCCACCGAATTTATTGCGCGGGAAATCAAGATTGGCGAGGCCAATGCTGTCGCCGACCTGGCTTCCCAGATGTCAGTGAAAGCGGCTGAGATTGTCAAGGTGCTGTTCAACATGGGCGTGATGGCCACCATCAATCAGGTGCTCGATCAGGATACGTCGACTCTGTTGATCGAAGAGATGGGACACAAAGCCAAATTTGTTTCCGAGGATGCTATCGAAGAGCAACTCGCTGATTCCCTCGCTGCGCAGGTAGGTACCGAGGAAGTAACAAGGGCTCCAGTGGTAACTGTGATGGGCCACGTAGACCATGGTAAGACTTCCTTGCTTGACTACATCAGGAAGTCCACCGTTGCTTCTCATGAGGCTGGCGGCATTACCCAACATATTGGTGCCTATCACGTAAACACAGACCACGGCATGATCAGCTTTCTGGATACACCGGGCCACGCGGCATTTACCGCGATGCGTTCCCGGGGAGCGAAAGCCACTGACGTAATCGTTTTGGTTGTTGCTGCGGACGACGGAGTTAAACCTCAGACTGAAGAAGCTGTGCAGCACGCCAAGGCGGCGGGTGTGCCTATGGTTGTGGCGATTAACAAGATGGACAAGGAAGGCGTTGATCCGGATCGGGTCAAGAACGAATTGTCAGCGATGGAAGTTATCCCCGAGGACTGGGGCGGTGATACCCAGTTCCTGCCGGTCTCTGCCCATACCGGTGAGGGTATTAATGCATTATTGGAAGCCATCCTGCTACAGGCCGAACTGTTGGAACTGAAGGCCTATACCGATGTGCCTGGTCAGGGTGTAGTAATCGAATCTCGACTCGACAAGGGGCGTGGGCCGGTTGCTTCGGTACTGGTACAGAACGGTACGTTACGCAGTGGTGATACCGTGCTTGCTGGCACCGAATATGGCCGGGTAAGGGCCCTGGTCGACGAGAATGGGAAGAATGTCACCGAAGCTGGACCGGCTATTCCGGTAGAGATCCTTGGCCTCAATGGAGTGCCCGAGGCAGGTGATGAATTTGTAGTCGTTGCTGATGAGAAGAAAGCTCGTGAAGTTGCCCAGTTCCGACACAATCGTCACAGGGACAATCTGCAGGCGCTGCAGCAATCCAACAAAATGGAAAGCATGTTCGCCAGCATTGGCATTGACGAGAAAAAAGTACTCAATGTCATCATCAAGACAGATGTACGTGGCTCACTGGAGGCAATCGTTGGCTCGCTGCAAAAACTGGGTAACGACGAAGTCGAAGTGAATGTTGTGGCCGCGGGCGTAGGCGGTATTTCTGAGACGGATGTACACCTGGCTCAGACTACAAACGCTATGATCATTGGCTTCAACGTGCGCGCCGACAAAGTTGCCCGCGATATCGTTGAGAATGAAGGCCTTAAGATGCGTTATTACAACGTGATCTATGATGTGATTGACGATGCCAAAGCTATTCTGGGCGGCATGCTGGAACCGGAGATTCGCGAGGAAATCGTGGGCATCGCCGAGGTAAGAGATGTATTCAATTCGCCGAAGTTCGGATTGATTGCCGGTAGCATGGTTATCGAAGGTACCGTGTATCGCAGCAAGCCTATTCGTGTACTGCGGGACAACGTGGTTATCTACGAGGGCGAACTGGAATCCCTACGCCGGTATAAGGATGACGCCAATGAAGTGCGAAGCGGTATGGAATGTGGTATCGGCGTTAAGAACTACAACGACGTGAAAGTAGGCGACAAGATCGAAGTCTACGAAACCACCGAGGTTGCCAGATCACTGTAGGGCTTTGGCTCTGTACAGGTGAATTGGTGCTCGGGTGAAATGAAACAGGGATCGCCATCGTGTCGGAAATGACCGCCAGGGCACAACGGGTTGCCGATCAGATTCAGCGAGAAATCGCTTCTCTGATCCAGCTCGAAGTTAACGATCCTCGGGTAGGCATGGTTTCGGTTACCGGTGTTGATGTAAGCAACGATCTTGCCCATGCCAGAATTTACGTCACGGTGATGAATAGTCTCACCGGGAATAGTGAGCAGGACAAGGAGACTCTGGCTGATCCAGGAAGCCTGGACAAGCTGGAAATCGAAGAAAACCTGAAAGCCCTGACCAAGGCGGCAGGCTACTTGCGGACTCTTCTGGCAAAACGCTTGCGATTGCGAGCCGTGCCGAAACTGCAGTTCTATTACGACGGCAGTGTGGAGAGGGGCCAGCGCCTGTCCAGCTTGATCGACGATGCATTGGAAGCGGATAGGCAGCAACACGCAGACGATTCAGCCAGTAATGAATAAACCCACTACAGGCAATCACGGAAGAAGGCAGCGCAGGAACAAAGGCAGGAAAGTAAACGGCATTGTGCTTCTGGACAAAGCCACAGGCCTTAGCTCCAATGCGGCGCTACAGCAGGTCAAACGCCTGTTTGAAGCGCAGAAAGCTGGCCATACGGGGAGTCTCGATCCTTTGGCTACCGGTGTATTGCCGCTCTGTCTTGGGGAGGCCACGAAGGTATCGCAGTTTTTGCTGGATTCTGACAAGGCCTACCGGGCACGCCTGAAACTGGGTGTTCGCACCGACAGCGGTGATAGCGAAGGCATGGAAACCAGCAAGCGTGATTGCTCAGCTGTTAGCAGAAAGGACATTGAATCTGCGTTGAGGCAGTTTGAGGGCGAGATAGAACAGACACCGCCCATGCACTCTGCGATTAAGGTCGATGGGGTGCCGCTATACAAGATGGCGCGCAAGGGTATAGAGATTGAAAGAAAATCTCGCACTGTGCGCATCGACCGGATCGAGTTATTTCAGTATGAAGGTGACGAAGCAGAAATCGAAGTCGCCTGCAGCAAGGGAACCTACATTCGCACGATTGCGGATGATCTGGGAGAAAAGCTTGGATGCGGTGCGCATATTATTGCGCTACGACGCATTCAGGCAGGCAAGTTTTGCGAGCCGCAGTGTATCTCGCTTGAAGAACTGCAGCGCATTAAAGAGTCCGACGGACTGGCGGGTATCGATGAATACCTCATCGCCATGGACGAGGCAGTCGGTGACCTGCCGGAAGTAAGGTTGCCAAGTATTACAGCCGACTGTGTGAAACACGGACAGGCAGTACTAGTGAGGCACTTGCCAGCGGAAGGGTTGGTCAGGCTTTACGATGAAGAGGAGTTTATTGGCATCGGCGCGATTGATGACGATGGCAAGGTGGCTCCAAGGCGTTTGCTGGTCAGCTAAATTTTGGGCTGCAGCAGGCATTGTTAATCAGGAAAGTTCCAGTTAACTACTAATATGCGTGGTTACACTGGTTTTATAAGGATATTGAGGCTTCCAGGCTGATTGCACAGGTGCAGTCAGGCGAAGCAACATTAACCGCATATTACGGAGAAAAAACATGGCTTTATCTGCCGAACGTAAAGAAGAAATTATCAAAGAGTATGCTCAAGGTGAAGGTGATACCGGTTCCCCCGAGGTACAGGTTGCGCTTCTCACAGCAAACATCAATGATCTTCAGGATCATTTCAAAGAGCACATCCACGATCACCATTCACGCCGCGGTCTGATCCGCATGGTGAATAGTCGACGCAAGCTACTTGACTATCTGAAGCGCAAAAACGTTGAAAGATATTCAACCCTGATCAAGCGACTTGGTCTGCGCCGATAAGGTTCAACTTGTGAAGCCTCTGATGAATAACAATTAGTCAGAGGCTTCTTAATTTTAAAAATATGGAATTACTGGAACGCTGCACTCGATACAGGAACAGGTGCAGGTTTTGGAAATTGTAGGAATAGAATATGTTTAATCCAGTAAGCAAGACGTTTCAATTCGGTGATCAATCGGTCACGCTTGAAACGGGTAAAATCGCCCGTCAGGCGACAGGTGCGGTTGTAGTAACAATGGGCGATGTTCAGGTACTCGCCACGGTAGTAGGGCGAAAGCAGGCCAATCCGGGTCAGGACTTTTTCCCACTGACCGTAAACTATCAGGAAAAAACTTATGCTGTTGGCAAGATCCCCGGCGGTTTTTTCAAGCGTGAAGGGCGTCCAACAGAAAAGGAAACTCTCACTTCCCGTCTTATCGATCGACCAATTCGCCCCTTGTTCCCGAAAGGGTTCATGAACGAAGTACAGGTAATCTGTACCGTGATTTCCGGTGGTAAAGATACCGATCCCGATATTGCTGGCCTGATTGGTGCATCCGCTGCCCTGGCCATCTCAGGAATACCCTTTGCCGAGCCTATCGGCGCCGCTCGCGTGGGATATGACCATGAAAACGGTTATTTCATTAACCCCAGCTATGAGAAGCTCGAGTCGTCATTGCTGGACATGGTAGTTGCCGGCACACAATCAGCGGTACTGATGGTGGAGTCCGAAGCCAAGCAACTGACTGAAGACCAGATGTTGGGAGCGGTTCTGTTTGCACATCAGGAAATGCAGGTTGTCATCAATGCCATCAATGAATTGAAGGCCGAAGCTGGCAAGCCAGCCTGGGATTGGGAGCCTCCCGCCGAGAACACCAGTCTGCGCTCCGCGGTGGAAGAGAAATTTGCCGCTGGCGTGACCGAGGCCTACCAGATTTCTGACAAGATGGCTCGTTACGATGCCGTTGGTGAATTGAAGCAGCAGGCTATCGCCGAGATTGCCAATGAAGAAAACGGCGTAAGTGAAGGTGATGTGGCAGATGCATTCAGTGCGCTCGAAAAGCGTACTGTGCGTAACCGTATCCTCGATGGCAATCCTCGTATCGATGGCCGTGATACCAAGACTGTTCGAGCGATCGAAGTGGAAACCGGTGTGCTTCCCAAAGCCCATGGTTCTGCATTATTCACCCGTGGTGAAACTCAGGCTCTGGTTGTGACGACTCTGGGTGCGATTCGCGATGCGCAATTGCTGGAAGGCCTTGATGGCACCAAGAAAGATGGCTTCATGCTCCACTACAACTTCCCTCCCTTCTCTGTAGGTGAGGCGGGTTTCATGGGTGGGCCCAAGCGTCGCGAGATTGGCCACGGTCGACTGGCCAAGCGCGGTGTTGCTGCTGTGATGCCAGCGGAAGAGGATTTTCCCTACGCCATTCGTGTCGTATCAGAAATTACAGAATCCAATGGTTCCAGCTCCATGGCCAGTGTCTGTGGTAGCAGCCTGTCCATGATGGATGCCGGTGTACCGGTTTCTGCACCTGTGGCTGGTATTGCCATGGGCCTGATCAAGGAAGGCGAGCGCTTTGCTGTACTCACCGACATCCTGGGTGACGAGGATCACCTCGGCGACATGGACTTCAAAGTAGCGGGCACGAGCAATGGTGTTACTGCTTTGCAGATGGACATCAAGATTCAGGGTATTACGGAAGAGATCATGGAAATCGCTCTCGCCCAGGCCCACGATGCCCGAATTCACATTCTTGGTGAAATGAATAAGGTCATTGCGGAGCCGCGAGCTACGGTTTCCGATAACGCCCCGGCCATGGCCATGCTGAAGATCGATCCGGACAAGATTCGTGACGTAATCGGAAAAGGCGGCGCTGTGATCCGTGGCATTACTGAGGATACCGGTGCTTCCGTTGATATCGATGACGATGGCAACGTTCGCATTTACGGCGAAGACGCGGAGTCCCGCGATGCGGCCGTGGCAATGGTGAATGCCATTACTGCAGAAGCGGAAGTTGGCAAGCTGTACAAGGGTAAGGTTGCCCGCATCGTAGATTTCGGCGCCTTCGTCACAATCCTTCCCGGCAAGGACGGTCTCGTGCACATCTCCCAGATTTCGCAGGAGCGTGTGGAAGACGTGAATGAGTATCTGCAAGAAGGCCAGGAAGTATTGGTCAAGTGCCTGGATCTCGACGCTCGCGGCCGTATCAAGCTGAGCATGAAAGAGATTACCGAAGAGGATAAAGCGGAATTCGCTGAATAATCTTTCCTCAGGAAATCGAAAAACCCGGGCTTGCCCCGGGTTTTTTTATGCGCGCCCGAAAATCCTCGGCTTCAGCGCAGAAATTGCCTTGAATATCAGTAAGATGCAGAGAATCGAGCCATGACTTCCGTAATTGAGTGATTGTTCGATAGAATTGGTCAATCCGAGGTAGAGGGTCCTTTCTGGAATCACCCTGCAGCCACCTTCCGAAAAGCCTGATCGGGATTAACCCAGCGTAAGGCAAGTCATAATAATCAGCATTGCTACAGTGAAGCTGGACAAGAATCTCGCAGAGGAGAGCCCGCATGTTAAAGAAACTGCAATTCCTAGTTCTCGTACTCAACACATTTGCCACCTGCCTGTTCGCAAGTGCCTCGCTGGCACAGGATGGTCAAGTTACCTTTCACAAGGATATTGAACCTATCCTGCAACGCAGTTGCCAG
Organism: uncultured Pseudohongiella sp.; assembly: GCA_965227635.1. Taxonomy (GTDB): domain Bacteria; phylum Pseudomonadota; class Gammaproteobacteria; order Pseudomonadales; family Pseudohongiellaceae; genus UBA9145. The sequence continues at coordinate 2,052,732 of OZ245763.1, forward strand.
AATTGCCACCGTGCTGGTGGAGTTGGGCCTATGCCTCTGGTCACCTATGAGCAAGTTGCGCCGTTTGCCGGACTTATCGAATACAAAACAGGGCTGCGTGATCGGGCCGGCGCCATGCCACCATGGTATATGGAGAAGAATGTCGGGATTCAGGACTACAAGAATGATCCGTCCCTGAGTGATGATGAAATCGCGGCAATTTCAACATGGGCTCGCACCGGCGTACCCAAAGGCGACCCATCCGATGCGCCTGCGCCGCTGGTTTTTGATGACTCGGTCAAATGGACTGCCGGTGAGCCTGACCTGATCGTTACAACGAACTCTGTTACCAAACTGGCAGGTACGCCGGACTGGTGGGGTGAGATCGATCGTGTTCCAGTAGGTCTTGATCAGGATCGCTATGTGAAGTCCGTTGAAATCGTCGAAGTAAACGACGTGGACAATCAGGCTGGCACGGGGCGAGATACGGTGGGTGGCCGCTTTATCTTCCATCACATGATCTGGAGTACAGCGGATCTGGATGAGAACGGAGACCGTATCGAAGACTCGGTTACCAGTTGGCCGGTTCATGAGGTGGGTCGCAACCCTGACATATTTGACCCCGATGGAGGCCGACTGCTGCGTGCTGGCTCCTATATCTATTCTGACTCAGTACACCTGCACTCCAATGGCCGCGATACAACTGGTCATCTGGAAATCGGCTTCCGGTTTCACCCGGTTGGATATGAGCCCAAATACGAGCGTGCCACCCTGGGACTGGGCAATGGTGTAGATATCAGTATCGCGGGCAACCAGGACAAGCAGGAACTGCACGCCTATCGCGTGTTGGAGCAGCACACCAAGATCATTACTTTCGAACCCCATCTGCATGCGCCGGGCGAAAGAATGTGTCTCGAAGCGATCTGGGGATATACCGTCGAAACACTTTCCTGTGTTGGCTACGATCACAACTGGGTGCGTGGCTACGCCTATGAAAGTCATGCTGCACCGTTGCTTCCGAAGGGAACAATCCTGCATATCGTTGGCTATATGAACAATACCGAAACCAATCCCAATGTGCCTGATCCGCGCAATTGGCAGGGTTCGGGTAACAGGTCGGTAACCAATATGTTCATTGATTTAGGCATGCGTGTGACAATGAGCGAAGAGCAATTCATGGAAGAGATGGCAGAGCGTCGCCGTGTTCTCGACATGGGGCCAAACGATCACGTTATCGGCTGCCCACTCTGTGGCGCTCCCCTGGTTTCTCCCATGGAAACGAGCGGGGATGATGCTGACTAGATTCAAACAATGATGAAGTGATATGGAGTATAAGAAGAAATGAGAAGTCTCATCACAAAACTGTTTGAAGCCACCTTGCTAATTTGCGTGCTGATGGCTGGTTCTGTTGTGGTCGCACAGTCTTACACCAGTGACCAGCATGTGGAGCCAGCCTTCGAAGGATGGCGCCCCAATCCCGATGGCACATTCAATTTCATGTTTGGTTACATGAACGAGAATTGGGAAGAGGCGCCAGATATGCCTGTAGGGGAGAATAACTATTTCTCTCCCGGAGATGCCGACAGGGGTCAGCCCACACACTTTCTGCCGCGCCGCAATCGCTTCACCTTTGAAGTGACTGTGCCAGCTGATTGGGGAGATCGCGAATTGGTATGGACGCTCAACATCAATGGCAAGGAGCGCAAGGCCTACGCGACACTGCGCCAGGATTACCTGGTGGATAATATGGTGATCGCTTCCGAGACCGGATCTCTCGGTGCGGGAACCAGTAGCCCGGAATCGAGGGCGAATGTACCTCCTGTCGTCAGTGTAATTGGCGACGAACGCCGTACAGTTCGAGCAGGTCGCCCATTGGAAATAGAAACCCGGGTGACTGATGATGGATTACCTGAACCCACAGATCCCGTCGAGGAAGCGCGCCGCTTCGCAGAATTCGCAGGGGGTGGACTGGCTGCCGCCCTCGTTACGCCAGAAGCGGTTATGCAACGTCGCCTGATGTCGCCACCAACGAGAGTGACCGTGGGGAAGGTTAATGGTCTCTATTACTCGTGGAACAAATATCGCGGTCCGGGCAATGTTACCTTTGACCCTCCCCAGGTGAAGGTATGGGAAGATACCCGCACTAGCGCTAATTCTCCCTGGGGCGCCTTGTGGCTGCCTCCTGAGGTGCCAGAAGACGGAATCTACGATGTCGAAATGACATTTGACGAGCCCGGAGAATACATTCTGTGGGGGCGCGCTGATGATGGCGGCTTGTACCATGATGCTTACATCACAGTGACGGTAACAGAGTAGTCGTCAGAAAAATGTGCGAGGAGTTGTTCCTCGCACAATCCGCAAATCAGACAATGACTATTGTCTGATTTCTTTAAATTCTGCTTTTTTCAATAATCCTACAATGCACTTTCTGCATTTTCAGCGATAGACAGGGTTTGGGCAAAAAACCGCCAAGAACCTCATGGGGCCTGCGTTTCAGCTCAATGGATGCCCGCCATCATTGCCAGTGTTAGCAAATTTCAATATCAGTTACCGATTTTTGTAGCAATATCATCGTATCTATGATGAATTAGACGGGCGGAACGCAGTACCACCGCAGCAAGCGCAAATATAAAAAGCAAAACAAAACTATAAGAAAAGAGGTACTTTGGTATGGCCCACGAAGCAGTCCGTACGTCTCATCATTTCCCTGTTAAAACTCTCGTAACCGCCGTCTCACTCGCTCTAATGCCCCTTTGCAACCAGGCTGTAGCCCAGCAGGGAGATGCTGGTGTCGAAGAAGTGATCGTTACCGGTTCATTTATTCGTCGATCTGAAGGCTTAACCGCTGCATCGCCACTGGTTCAATTCACCGCAGAGGACATTGAAGCAGAAGGCACAATCAACATGGCTCAGGTTGTGCAAAACCTGACGTTCAATAATGGCACTGGTGTTGTGAATTCGATTCAAGGCACAACCAACCAGATAGCCAGTTTCAACCTGCGTGGCCTCGGATCACGCGCCACCCTGCCATTGATTGATGGTAAGCGGGTGCCCACCGACAATGTCCAATTACTGCTGCCGACTATGGCACTTGAACGATTGGATATCGTGACCGACGGTGCGGCGGCTCTGTACGGCACCGATGCTGTAGCAGGCGTGGTCAACATGATTCCCTACAAATCCTACGATGGCGTAAAGATAGAGGCCTACGAAGAACAGGACAGCCGCGGTGACTACTGGAGGCGGGAAACTTCATTTCTTGCTGGTCGTTCATTCGGCGATGTCGACATCGTGTTGGCTGGTTCTTATACCGTCAATGATGCGCTGGCCTGGCATGACCGGCCCGAATGGGTAAGTGCAGGTCTTACTCACAACAGCGGTTCCAATCCAGGAAACTTCGAAGTTCCCAATCGTGATGCAAACGGCGATTTGACAGGCACCTCCAGAAATCGCCCTGACCCAAGTTGTGGATTAAACGAATCACCTAATCAGGCTGAGCAATTCAATTCCCCATGGGGCACCAATGCCCTGGGTCGATGCTGGCTCAGTTTTGGTGATACCCGGGATTATATGGAAGCAATTGATTCCAGTAATTTCTATGGAAATCTGAATTGGGACTTCAGCGATGACCTCACACTCCATGCGCAGGTACTTTACAATCGGCAGGTTGTGCGCGGTCGCGAAAACCCCGGAAATCCAGGATCGCGAATTGACGATTTACCAACGGTACGCGGCGAATTGCCGGGCAACACTTTTCGCGCTGCGGCATCGGGTGGGGAGTTACTGTTTGCCGAACCGCTTCGTGATGCCAATGGAGACATCATCAACGACGCTTACGGAAACGCACAATGGATGCGCGATGCCAGTGGGAATTCAGTCCTCGCCCAGAATCGCTTTGCAGACATAAACTCTGATCCTTTGGGTGGTGTTCCATTCTATGAAGATGTACGAATCGGTTCCTGGCTTCCCTTCGGTAAGCCACAGGCGAATACGCAACCAACTTTCATGACCCAGAATGATAATCTCAATATGGAGTTGGATGACAAGCGAACCGCCCGGTTTTCGTTTGGAGCAGATTTCGCAGTTCCATTGCTTGAAGACTGGGAAGGCCATGCCGAGTACAACTACGGTTTTACCAACCAGATGGATGTAGCTCAGCAGGATTTTAGTTTCAGCGCCGTAGCCGATGGCCTGAATTGTGACCAGATCAACGCACCTGAAACTTGCTTCAATCCGTTCGGTGCCCAGGATGCGCGTTATCGCAACTCGCAGGCGGTGGCGGATGCCGTATATACGCGTTTCCGGGAAGGCAATGTTGACAAGCTGCAGACCTTCAACCTCCACATCAATGGTGACCTGCCACTTGGCTTCGAGCTGCCTGGAGGCCCCATCGCGGCAGCCCTTGGCTATCAACGACGCGACGAAACCGATGAAGACGTTCCTCCTGCGGGTGACATTGGCAACGACCAGTTAATTGGAAACCAGGAATTGCCTCAGACTGTCAATCGCACGAGTAACTCCTGGTTCGCGGAATTCTCCTTCCCAGTATTGAGTAATCTTGAGGTGACTGCGGCGGTTCGGGATGAGAGTTTCAGTACTGGGCAGGGTGCTGTTGTGGACAAATATGGTGTCCTCTATGCTCCAACAGAATGGCTGAGCCTGCGTGCGACTTCCGGTGAGGCATTCATTGTGCCAACCCTGCCGCAGCTAAATCGTCCCGAGCAGTGCGGACTAAGCAATGTGGATGACCTTTTCAGCTCTTTCTCAGGATTCATTACCTCGTGTAATACGGGTAACCCGAACCTGAAATCCGAGACATCCGACAGTATTTCCGCGGGCTTCGACCTGACCTTGTTCGAAGATCTGCTGCTTTCGGTGACCTGGAGCGAGACAGACTTCAAAGACAGGATTGTGAGCACCACAACACAGGATATTGTGCGCACCGACTACGCGAATTTCCGGGCTGCGACCGGATTCACGCCATCAGATGCCAATCCTTTCCCAACGGAAGCCCAGCTTGCATCTTGGGTAGCTAATCCCTTGTCTGACCCTCGTATTATTCGTAGCCCCAATGACATCACGACACCAGTAAGAATCAATCAGAGTGATTCCAATGCGTCAACGATGTTGGTAAGAGCGATTGATACGCAGCTTTCCTACCGGTTCTCTCTTGATGATATTGGCCTGAATGACTGGGGTAATATCAATATGCGTCTGCAGGCAACCTACGTAGATACCTATACTTTCCAGTTGCAACAGGACGACCCTGTGTTTGAAGCCAAGGGCAACCAGAACAATGACTTTGGCGCGGTCCCGCCGATTCCGGAATGGCGAGCGAACCTGCAGGTAGGCTGGACACTGGGACAACACAGCGTTGTAGCCACCGGCCGATATGTTGATGAGTTGATATTTGACGCCAACGAATTCAGCTTTCAGCGCTTCTTCCCCGGCAGCACCTGGCAGTCCACGAGTCTGATAAGGGAATGGTCGCAGATGGATATGTTCTATAGCTATCGAGATCTGGAAGCACTCGGGGGCAGCTTCAACTTCACCGTTGGTGCCCGCAACGTGTTCGATCGTATGCCTCAGAAAACTGGCATGATCGCTGGTGTTGCCGCGTCTCTGCAGGATCCTCTGGGTCGAGTAGTCTACGCCAGGGTTAACTACAATTTCTAGGGCTTTGCCTTGGGAGTCTGTCAATTGCGATGAGAACAGGGCTTGCGAAAGTACGGTCCGATGTCTCTAACGTTGACTCAAAAAGCAACACCCGGCCTTCGTTAAGAGGGTCGGGTGTTCGTTTTTATGCAATGTATTTCACTTACTGAATGTGGGGCATAGTCAATGGTCAGTGATCTGGTAAGGGTTATTAAAAAGGCGATTCCGCTAGTTCTGGTCGTCAGCTTTAGTCCTGTCAGCTACCCGCAGCAATCAAATACAGTGTCCTATCCAGCCACCTATTTCCAGCAATGGAACCCGGTAACGGTAGCTGACATGATAGACCGTATTCCGGGGATCACTGTGGCGCTAGAAACCAACACCTCAAACCGAAATCAAAATGACCGGGGGCTGGGTAGTGGGGAAAATATCCTCATCAATGGCCAGCGCCTGAGCGGAAAGGACAATGAAGCGCGAGACCAGTTGGCCCGCATTGCTTTCGAGCAGGTTGAGCGCATTGAAATCATTCGCGGTACTTCCAGCGACCTCGTAGGCGTGCGCAATCAGGGGCAGATCGTAAATATCGTGACCAATTCCCTCAACGAACTCTCGGTCACAATGGCCGCATCAGCGACCCGATACCAGGATGGCAATCTGGAGCCGGGTGGTTCTGTGTTTTTCAATGGCAGCTACGGCAATCTTGACTATCGGCTTGGGCTGGAAAGTGACCCGCAATATGAAGTGCTGGACAGCATAGAAGAAAGTGTAAACGGTGATTTTTCCGCCAACGATCTCAGGGTTTTCAGGCAAATCACCGATCAGACTAACCAGGCCATAAATGGCAATCTGTCTTACAACATAAACGATAACCAGACTTTTACATTAAACCTGCTTTATCAGGATTCCGATCCGCCACGAGATCTGGAACGGACAATTTTGCAATATGGGGCCACATCGCCAGTAGTTCGCAGAGAGCGGGAAATCTACGATGCGACACGCAACAATTGGGAGTTGGGTGCGGACTACAATATTAATTTTGCCGATGAGAGCCAATTTCAATTCATTTCTATTAACAATCAACTTGATGCAGACACGTTGCGTGACAGGTATCGTGTACTTGAAGACGATAGCGTGCTGCAGGATCTCTCACTGCGAAACAAGTCGGTTAATACCGAACGGATTTATCGCGGGGTCTACACCCGGCCGGTGACAGAGGGACACAACCTGGAACTTGGTCTGGAGCGGGCGCAGACAACGCTGGCTACCCAGCTTGAACTGTCGCGCCTCAATCCAGCGACTGCTGAGTTTGTCGAAGTGGCGGTACCCAATGCACTCTCCGAGATAGAGGAAATTCGCTACGAAGGCTTCGTGGTACATCACTGGCAGCTAAATCCTCGAATGAAGCTGGAAAGCACCTTGCTCTACGAGGTTTCGGAAATATCGCAAACAGGCGATATAGACAAGTCCCGTGACTTCGATTTCATCCGGCCGAAGCTGGACTATCGTTTCGATATCACGCCAGGTTTGCAGTTTCAGCTCTCTGTGGAGAAATTCGTTGCTCAACTTAGCTTCGCCGATTTTGCAGCCAATACCGACCCGCGCGACGAGGAGCGGGACACGGTTGCCGGGAATCCTGAACTTCGCCAACAACAATCATGGCGCTACACAACAAACCTGGAATATCGATTTCTTGAGGGCAGGGGGGTATTCAGTGCACGCGCCTGGTACTGGGATGTGAGTGACGCGATTGGCCGGGTTGACGCTACCCTGCCTGGTGAGGCACTGGTTTCTGCTGCTGGAAACATAGGTGATGCTGAAGTCAGGGCGCTGCAGGTCAACGCCAGTTTCCGTTTTACGCCTAATCTGCTGATATCCGGGTCCAGTCTGATGCGGGCGTCTGAGGCTACCGATCCTTTCCTGGGAATTACACGGCGACTTGTACCCAACGACCGGGGTTATCAATCCATTGCGGTGCGCCACAATCTGCCGCAGTGGAACCTGAATTATGGAATCGATTACCTGGATGCACCACAGGGAAACCGGCCACTTTACGATATCAATCGCATTGACCATCTGGATAGCCGGGAGGACCTGTCATTCTTCATCGAGCGCAACTCAATTGGAAGGCTGAATTTGTTGGCAAGGTTCGATATTCGAAATAGCCTTGACCGCGGAATGTGCAGTGATCGGTTTCGCTTTGATGATCGCCTTTCGGTGGGCATGATAACGGAGGTCGAACGACGTTGTAACGAACGCGGTTCGCAATATGTGCTGCAGCTTCGTGGTACGTTCTAGCTGGTATAATCCAGCGCAAACCTGTTTGATGCGGTGCAACTATGGAGCTCGTCCTGTTTTTCCTGATTATGCTCGTGCTTGGGTCCCTGCTGTATTTACTCTTGTGTCTAGTCTACTTTGCCTCAACAGGACGTCCAGTGTTACTGGCTTTCAAGCTGTGTTGGAAGATGTCTATCGGTTCGATCATCGGCTTTCCCTTGCTTGGATTCGGTGCTGTACTGCTGCCAGCTATATTGTTCAATGCTGCAATCGAACCACTGCCTAATTACTCAAAACTTCGCGATATTGCAGTAGCTTTCCTGATGGCCGCAATTGTAGGCATTGCCCTGTTTTTTCTGGCTCTGACTCTGGCCTGGGAAGTGTTTGAGTAGCCAGCTCGCGAAGTATAGCCAGTCTACATGTTGCGTCGATATTGACCACCCACCTCGAAGAAAGCCTGGGTGATTTCCCCTAGTGAGCAGTAGCGGACCGCGTTCATGAGCTCGGCGAAAATGTTCTCGTTTTTGCTCGCCGCTTCCTTGAGTTTTCGCAGTGCTTCCTCGCAATGGTTGGTATTCGCTTCTTTAAACGCTCTGAGTCTCGCAAGCTGGCTCTGTTTCTCGTCTTCCGTTGAGCGGGCCAGTTCGATTTCAATCTCAGCTTCAGGTGAATCGCTAAGAAAAGTATTCACACCCACGATGGGCAGACTGCCATCGTGTTTCTTATGCTCGTAGTACATAGACTCATCTTGAATCTTGCCGCGCTGGTAGCCGGTTTCCATCGCACCCAGTACGCCGCCACGCTCCGACAGGCGTTCGAATTCCACCAATACAGCTTCCTCCACCAGATCGGTCAACTCTTCGATGATGAACGAGCCCTGATTCGAGTTCTCATTCATTGCCAGACCCCATTCCTTGTTTATCACCAATTGGATGGCCATGGCGCGTCGTACTGATTCCTCAGTTGGCGTGGTAATCGCCTCGTCGTAGGCGTTGGTATGCAGGCTGTTGCAGTTGTCATAGATGGCGATCAGGGCCTGCAACGTTGTGCGGATGTCATTAAACGCCATTTCCTGGGCATGCAATGACCGGCCCGAGGTCTGGATGTGGTATTTGAGCTTCTGGCTGCGTTCATTGGCGCCGTAGCGAAAGCGCATGGCAGTAGACCATATGCGACGTGCCACTCGCCCCAGTACGCTGTACTCTGGATCCATACCATTGGAGAAGAAAAAGCTTAGATTGTGCGCAAAGTCATCTACTTTCATGCCCCGGGCCAGGTATGCCTCAACGAAAGTGAAACCATTGGCCAGCGTAAACGCCAGCTGTGAGATGGGGTTCGCGCCTGCTTCGGCTATGTGATAGCCGGAGATGCTTACCGAATAGAAGTTTCGTACTTCGTTACGAGTAAAGTATTCCTGTATATCACCCATGACCTTGAGACTGAATTCAGTTGAGAATATGCAGGTATTTTGTCCCTGGTCTTCCTTGAGGATGTCCGCCTGTACAGTACCCCTTACATTGCGCAAAGTTTCAGTCTTGATGGATTCCCGTTCTTCCTCAGAGGGATTCCTGCCCTGTTCGGTCTTGAATTTCTCCACCTGTTGATCGATTGCCGCATTCAGGTACATGGCCAAAATAGTAGGCGCCGGACCATTGATGGTCATGGAGACAGAAGTGGTAGGATCGCAGAGGTCGAAGCCTTCATACAGCACTTTGATGTCTTCAAGGGTTGCGATTGATACGCCGGAGTTGCCAACCTTGCCGTAGATGTCTGGCTGGGGGTCCGGGTCGAAGCCATACAGGGTAACGGAGTCGAACGCTGTAGAAAGCCTTTTCGCAGCGGAGTGTTCGCTGAGTTGCTTGAAGCGGCGGTTGGTGCGAAAGGCATCCCCTTCACCGGCAAACATACGTGTTGGATCTTCACTTTCCCGCTTGAATTGAAATACACCGCCGGTGAAGGGAAACTTACCGGGTACGTTTTCCAGTAATAACCATTTCAGCAATTCGCCGTGGTCTTCATACTTAGGTAGGGCGACTCTGGGTATGCGGGTTCCGGAGAGTGATTCACGCTGTAGTTTGGTGCGGGACTCCCTGTCCCTTACCTTGACTACAAATTCATCCTCGACATAGCTAGCCTTGATTTTCGGCCAGGTTTCCAGCAGGCGCTTTGCCAGATGATCCATGGCGGCGTCCTTTTTCACGATGAGCGCAGCGAGTGCATCTGCATCCTGGCCGCTCTCTTCCAGCATTCTCTTGCTGGCTTGCAACTGCTGTCTTTCTCTTGCCAGTTGCGCTTGCTCTTTCACTTGCAGGTGATAGCTTCGTACTTCCTCGGCGATTTCTGCGAGATAGCGCTGGCGTTGCTCGGGAACCACCAGAGTACGTTGTGTTGAGGTGCGAGTAGCTACGGGTTCGATAGTCGATTCGAATTCTTTTAGTCCTGTGTCGCGCAGCTTGTGAAGCAATACCTGATAGAGTGCAGTGATGCCATCGTCGTTGAACTTCGATGCGATGGTGCCGAAAACAGGCATTGCTTCAGGAAGCTGGTCAAATGCTTCCCGATTGCGTTGAACTTGCTTCGACACGTCGCGCAGGGCATCTTCGCTACCCTTGCGATCGTACTTGTTGATGGCAAAGACATCAGCGAAATCGAGCATGTCGATTTTTTCCAACTGGCTCGCAGCTCCAAACTCCGGCGTCATCACATACAGTGATATATCCACGAATGGGACGATGCCAGCATCACCCTGGCCAATACCCGGTGTTTCCACGATGATCAGGTCGAAGTTGGCGAGTTGAATGGCGTTAAGTATTTCCTGGAGTCGCTCCGGTATCTCCACAGCCGCATCACGAGTGGCCAGTGAGCGCATGAAAATATTCGGATGATTGATGGCGTTCATCCGGATGCGGTCACCCAGTAATGCGCCCCCGGTTTTCTTGCGAGTTGGATCGATAGCGAGAATGGCTATTCGCAGCTGCTCGCCACTGTCCTGTCGGAAGCGGCGGATAATTTCATCGGTGGTGGATGATTTACCCGCTCCACCTGTGCCCGTGATGCCAAGGATTGGTGTCTTGTGCGCGGCGGCTGCCTCAGCCAGTTCGCTTAATTCGCTCTCCGGGTAAACGCCATCTTCGATTGCGCTAATGACGCGGGTAAGGGTAACGGTATCTGCAGTATCTGCGTTGCCGAGTTCACTCAGCGCTGGTGCGTGGGGGCGTTCACGCCGGTCTCTCGTCCTGGCGATCATGTCGCTGATCATTCCCTGCAAGCCCATAGTCTGGCCATCGGCGGGGGAGTAGATTCGAGTGACCCCGTAGTCGTGAAGCGCTGCTATTTCGGAAGGAATGATTACGCCGCCGCCTCCGCCAAAAATCCTGATATGAGAAGCGCCGAGTTCCCTGAGTTTGTCTACCAGGTACTTGAAGTATTCGATGTGGCCACCCTGGTACGAGCTAATGGCTATGGCGTCCACGTCTTCTTGTACAGCCGCCTGCACTATTTCCTGCACCGAACGATTGTGGGCCAGATGGATCACTTCGGCGCCGCTGGATTGCAGTATCCGTCGCATGATGTTGATCGCCGCGTCGTGACCGTCGAAAAGACTGGCGGCGGTAAGGAATCGCAGAGGCGCGGTAGTGGTTTCGGCAGCATCGCATGAGCGCGACGTGACCTGCATGTCGAGTTCGGACACATATCCCCCAATAGTGTTGTCCCGGATCACTAGTCTATCCTACTTTTTCATCTGATGGGATGTGCGGCGGCGAGGAAGATTTCTTGTTCTGTGGGGCAGCAGGGGAGGGGAGGGAATGAATGGACGCGGGAGCCCTCATTGCCAACGCCAGCACTCACCAGCCAGCTTTAAGGCTTGTGCCCCGGCTCTATGCGCGTATAGTTGCGCCATGCAAACCTGGATGCTTTTTACCTTGTTGGCAGTGCTCATGCAGTCGGTACGCACAGCGGGCCAAAAGCAGATTGCCAATAGACTTTCGATAGAAGCCACAACACTGGTGCGATTTCTATTTGGATTGCCGTTTGCTGCTGCATATTCCCTGAGTTTCTTTTGGCGGGACGGCCAGGTGGCATTCGCTCCGGGTGCTGCGTTTTTCACCTCTTCGAGCCTCGCGGCGGTAGCGCAGATTGCCGCGACTTTCTGCCTCGTTCGTGCGCTGACCATCAAAAATTTTGCGGTGGGTACGGCGTTGGCGAAAACCGAAGCCATCATGACGGCTTTGCTAGGGACACTGTTCTTCTCCGCAAGTCTCAGCCTGTCAGGCTACTTGTCAGTCGTGATTGGCGTGGCAGGTGTACTAGTGGCGAGCCAGTGGCGGTTTAGCTGGCGGGATCTGTACGAAAACGAAAGTATCAAGTTTGGATTGGGCGCCGGTATCGGTTTCGCTCTGGCATCGCTTTGGATTCGCGATGCATCGCTCTCCCTGGCTATATCACCATTGATAAGCTCGTCCCTGGTCTTGTTCTATATGGTGGCGCTACAGACCCTTATTTGCCTGGTCTGGGTCATTTGGCGGGATTCCAGGCAGATCGGGTTGATCAAGGAAAATTTGCAGGCCTCGCTGTTTATCGGCTTTACCAGCGTGGCGGGTTCTGTGGGCTGGTTCACCGCGATGAGTCTGCAGGAGGCGGCACTTGTTAAAACCCTCGGTCAGCTCGAGTTTGTCGTTACCCTGCTGATTACTTACCTGTATTTTGGGGAACGAATCAGTGCCAGGGAATATTTCGGCATTCTGCTGGTGGCAGTCAGTATCGGTTTGTTGCTGGCGAACTAGGCTGTAGTTACCAAGCTAGTTATTAAGTTAGTTGCCAAGTTAGTTCGCAGATGGTTTCCGGCAATAGAACTGGTACATATGCCAGAAAGTATCAGGATAGCGATGTTCGAACTGGTGCCAGTATTCCAGATTCAGTGGCGCTGACTCTTCTGGAAACATCTGCTTGAATTTTTTTTCGATATTGCCCCTATCAAACTGAAAGCCCAAAAACTCCAGTTGCTGGGAATCAAGCAATTCCCGAATCTGTGGGATCGTCAGACAGGTTTCCTGGTTGTTGAACAACAAGTCCCGGCAACCATTGAGATTATAAAAGTCCCGCGCGAAAAGAATCTGTTTCAGTTTAACATCCAATTCGCTGCTGAATAGTTGCTTGCGGAACAGCTTGATGTGGTCGGGAGCGGATTTAATGCCAAGCTTTTGATTCAGGTGCCGTAATTCCGAGATACGCGAGCGTGCCGCCTGGCTGTAGAGTGCAAGATGCATGACACCGCCAGGAACCAGCAGTTCATTCAGGGCGGCAAGACCAGCCTTTAAATCTACAAGATGGTGCAGGACGCCAACACACTCAATCACATGAAAGCGTTGCTGGTTAGCTTTGAATACCTTTGGCAATTCGAGAATGTCTGCCTGATAAAACTGGACATTACTTATTCCGTAAGCTGTGCGCATTCGTTCGCCAAAAGCAATACTCTGCCGACTTAAATCTATTGCCGTGATGTTGATGTCTTTAATTGAGCCTGCCAGGCGTAGGGGCTGGTTACCCGTTCCGCAGCCTGCCACCAGTACCTCCAGAGGACTACTGTCCAGAGCGCTCAGGTCTTGATCTGCGTAATACAGTTTTTCACTCCGGTGGCAGTAGGGCTGGGGTTCGGGCCAGAAACTCAGATGGCTATAGCGAGGGTAGGGCGACTCTTCATACTGCTGGCGGATAGCCATGGAGCTTTCATTGAGGGTGCCTAGTGAAAGAACCTGTCCTGCTTTCTTGTCCAGATCTGCTGGCTCGAGATAAGTCAGCACGAAAATGGCTCTCAAAAACTCAGGAAGCTGTTCCGCGAGTATCCCTTCGAGTGCAGGATTAGCATTGGTTTGATACAGAGGCTTATACATGGAGAGCAACAGAAGAATATTCGTGATGTCATCAAGATCACATTCCTCCGCTGAAAGCAGATTTCCCAGATCTTCATCCAGGCCATTGATCACGGCCTGTTCATCATCCTGGCTGAAGAAAATATAGTTGGTGAGGTAGCCCTGAAGTGCAATAGCTTGAAAAAGCGGCAGGAGGGATTCGTTGACTTCCATCTCCTGAACGCTGTTGAGCAGAAGCTTGCGGCGAATATCGGTGAGGAACTGTTCGATGTGGGGGTCAGGATAGAAATCATTGGCCAGACTATCAAGCAGGAATTCATCTTCAGCCAAGTCCTTTAAGGAATAGATTTCTCCTTCGCTGTTATATTTGAAATGAATGAGTTGAATACAGAGATGGCAGACTTTTCCATTGTCGGCATCTGCTTGCTTGCGATAATCGATTATGTCCTCGCGTAAGGTATCGATGGATTCGATCAGGAAGAGGTTGGCAATACCTTCCAGACTTTTAAAGATGTCCTGATGCAGTGCTGCAGCAAGTTCTGGCTTGAGTTCATCAGCGCGCAGGCGATTGAATTGGTTGTAGGCCATTTCGAAGCTGCCCTGGGCAAGGCTGGCTCGAGCCTGTATCCATTCCAACGGCAAGGGCAGCCCTATCGATTTGCCAGCCATAACGTCAGGCATAGCAATACGATTCGCTTCTTCAGCGAGCAGATGCATGAGAGCTTCTTGCTGGTTCATGGCTGTCCTTCGAGTGCCAACTGACCCTTTATACGGGGCTTTCAGGAATAAAAGTCGGCGATTCTGTGTCAGATATCGACTAAGTATAGACTGCAAACTCGCGAGCGTGGGATTGCATGGTTCCTAAGCGACAGGAGATAGAACGAATGGTTATAAAAAAACTGTGCTTCTGTCAGTTCAGTCCTGTAGGAGGGTGGTGTGGTGGCCCATGTCACAGAGTTTTTTAAGTATCTCCTGGCTCTGGCTGGGGCCTCGGGTTTCCACGGTAAGGTAGAGTTCCGCGTCTTTTATAGGCACGGCCGGGAACATGCGTTGATGAGAGACTTCGAGGATGTTTCCCCCCAGTTCGCCGACCACTTCTGTGATATCGGACAAGATGCCTGGTAGATCCTGAATGCGAATAAGATAGCGTACAATCCTGCCCTTGCGTACCAGTCGCCGCATGAGTATAGCAGCGAGAATGCGGCTATCGATGTTGGCGCCGCAAAGCATGACGCCGCAAACCTTGTTGGCAAACAGTTCAGGGTGGCTGGCGACTGCCGCGAGGGCAGCGGCTCCTGCACCTTCTGCCACGGTTTTCTCAATGGTAATGAGCTGGTTTATCGCTTCCTCAATAGCCTCTTCGTTTACCAGCACGATCTCGTCTACCAATTCCTTGATGATTTCCATGGTAAGACTGCCGGGTGATTTTACCGCGATGCCTTCGGCGATAGTCGAGCCGCCAAGTTGTTCTGACTTGCCATAGAATACATTGTAGGCGGATGCATAACCTTGCACTTCAACGCCAACGATCTTGATGTCAGGTTTAATAGCTTTGGCGGCGATGGCGATGCCTGCAATCAGGCCTCCTCCGCCAATAGGTACTACCAACACTTCCAATGCGGGATTTACGTCCAGCATTTCCAGAGCAACGGTCCCCTGGCCCGCAATTATTTCCTCATCATTGTAGGGGTGCACGAAACACAGGTTTTCTTTATCGGCCAGGGCTTTTGCGTAGGTGAAAGACTCTTCCAGTGAGGCGCCTTCCAGAATGACGCGGGCGCCGAAGTTCTCGGTGTCCTCTACCTTTACATTGGGAGTACTACGTGGCATCACGATGGTGGCAGGAATGCCCAGATTCTGGGCGTGATAGGCTACTGCCTTGGCATGATTGCCTGCTGACATCGCGATCACGCCATGTTGCTTCTCTTCTTCAGAGAGCTGGCTCAGTTTGTTGAGTGCACCGCGCTCCTTGAATGACGCAGTAAATTGCAGGTTCTCAAACTTCAACCAGATCTCGGCGCCAAGAATGCTGGAAAGAGTTTGCGATTTCTCGAATGGCGTCCTTGATATCGACTGAGCAATCCTTTCTGCGGCAGCTTTTATCTGGTTCAGTGATACGGGCATGATCTTCTCTCAATGTTGAAGCTTGCGATAAAGAGAGCGAGTACTAATGCCGAGAATCTCGGCGGCTCGTTCTTTGTTTCCGTTGCAGGCGGCGAGGACACTTTCCAGATAGTGTTGCTCATGAGTTTTCAGATCAACCCAATCTCCATCCATGTCCCCGTCTTTCCCGATTTTACTCCCGTTGCTGGTCGTGCCAGAGGAAAGTGATGATTGCCGGCCAGGGGCGTCTTCCAGAGCGAGTTCGATGACCTGTTCGTCGATGATATTAGTGTCCGTCAATACCAATGCGCGGTTCAGCAGGTTTCTCAATTCCCTGATGTTGCCCCGATAGTCGAGCATCTGCAATCGTCGAACGGCTGAAGCCGTGAGCTTGTGTTCGCCTTTCTTGTCAATCTTCGCCAACAGCGTTTTCGCCAGCAGGGGAATATCACCGCGCCGTTCCGCCAGCGATGGCAGGAGAATAGGAAAGACATTGATTCTGAAGAACAGGTCATTCCTGAATTCCCCAGTCTCGACCATTTCATAGAGATTCTTGTGGGTGGCGCAGATCAGTCTGAAATCTGAGCTGCGAATTTCTGAGCTCCCCAATGCCCGGAAGGTGCCTGTCTCTATCAGACGTAGCAGTTTGACTTGCATGGACAGTGGAATGTCCCCGACCTCATCGAGAAACAGGGTGCCGCCATCTGCAAGCTCGACAAGACCTTTTTTGTTATTTAGCGCCCCGGTGAATGCCCCTTTGGTATGGCCAAACAATTCGCTCTCGAACAGGGCATCGGTAAGCCCCGCGCATTCAAGGGTTACGAGCGGTTTGTCAGCGCGGGCACTGGCCATATGAATAGCTCTGGCTGCCAGTTCCTTACCGGTCCCGGATTCGCCGAGCAGAAGTACAGAGGCATTGCTGCCGCCAACCCGGGCAATCTTGGCCAGCATCTTCTTGAATGGCTCGCTGTCCCCAACCATCTCCTGATCCGACCCAACTCCACTGGCAAGCGGGACCGGTTTCAGTAGTTCAACGAAATAAATCAGTTCGCCATCGCTGTTGTGGATGGGGACCATTTCTACATCGACATGCTCCGGCCCCCTCGGCGTCTGATGGATGTGCAAGACCCTTTCCTTGTGGCCGGATGCCTTCGCTGCCCCCAGCGGGCAGTCCTCGCCAGCCTGGTCACAAGGAACCTTGTACCCGTGTGAAATTTGATAGCAGTGATTGCGGTGCCCAAAATCAATGGCACCGAAGGCTTCCACATAGCGCTCATTGGTCGCGAGAATTTCGTATTCTGCGGAAACCAGTATTGCCGGACAGTCGAAACCGTTGAGCATCTCACCCATGCCCTGGCTGGAGTCTGAAGTGATGAGTTTCATGGTATTGGAGTATACAGGCTATTGTGTCAAAAATGACAATTCACTCTGACAATAATGGCAAACTCAAAGCGGGTTAGATGTACAATTCTTCTGGCATGAAAGTGCTATCTAATTGAAATATAAGAAGATATTATAGTTTTTTGAAGATTGGCACAGGCTGTGCAATACCTTAGGCATAGAGTGACGTTAGCGCCCATGTGGGCGATACATCGACAATTAATGCTTTGAGGAGAATGCTATGCTTAGCGTAAAGAACATGTTTTATCTCATGACTACACCGGTTACGACGGCAGCGCTGTGTTGGCTGATCTGGGTATACCTTGTCTGACACATTGCCACCTGTTAACTGGAGAATAGCTATGAGCCAAAGTAATACCGCAGAAATTATCGATCAGGTTAAGCCAAAGGTCGTTCCATTCTTTGACGAAGATTCCAATACCTTTTCCTATGTTGTGCGGGATCCTCTTTCTTCTTCTTGTGCCATCGTGGATTCGGTGCTGGATTTCGATATGGCTTCCGGCTCTGTTGATCACAAAGGAGCGCAGGCAATTATTCGCTACGTCGAAGAGAAGAAGTTGGAAGTAGAGTGGATCATCGAAACACACGTCCATGCCGACCATCTCTCTGCCGCACCTTACCTGAAAGATTTCGTGGGTGGCAAAATCGCGATTGGCGAGCACGTGAAAACGGTGCAGGAAACTTTTGGCGAGATTTTCAACGCCGGCGATGATTTCAAGCGCGATGGTTCCCAATTCGATCACCTGTTCAAAGATGGCGAACGCTATCGTATTGGAAACCTGGAAGCTTTCGCGATACATACGCCTGGTCACACACCAGCCTGCATGACGCACGTTATAGGTAATGCGGCATTTGTTGGAGACACCTTGTTCCTGCCTGATGCCGGAACTGCCCGAGCGGATTTCCCTGGTGGCGATGCCGCGACCCTGTATCAGTCAATCCAGAAGATACTTGCCTTGCCTGCGCGAACCAAGATTTATATGTGTCACGACTATGGCGCCGAGGGCAGGGAGTTGGAGTACAAGACCACGGTCAAGGAGGAGCTGGAAGGCAATATCCATGTGAACCAGAACGTCGCCGAAGCAGAGTTTGTTTCCATGCGTGAAGCGAGAGACCGGACACTGGATGTGCCACACCTGATTCTGCCATCACTACAGGTAAACATGCGTGCCGGGCATCTGCCGCCTCCGGAGAGCAATGGCCGTATTTTTCTGAAGATTCCCCTGGACGCACTGCGTTAAAAATAACAAGAGGTCGTTAGAACTCATGAATAAGCAAATTATCAACGAACAGTTGAGCGTATCGGGTCAGATTTCCACCGAAGACGTCAAAGCGTTGGCAGACGAGGGGATACAAATCCTCGTTTGCAATCGCCCTGAAGGCGAAGCCGCGGATCAGACACCGTTTACAGATATCGCATCCGCCGCCAGTGCTGCCGGGATAGAAGCTGTCCAGATCCCGTTCAAGAGTGGTGACATGAAAACCGAACAGGTGGAGGAAATTGCTGAACTCTTGCGATCTGAGAAGAAAATTCACGCCTACTGCCGAACCGGCAATAGATCGTTCAATCTCTATTCCGCGGCTTTCGCTGCATCGGGAGGTCCCAGGGATGAAATTCTCGCCACGGCCGAGCAGGTTGGCATCAATATCAACGATGCGATAAAGCCCTATTATAAAGAAGGTCAAAGTTCCATGTCCGCAGAATCAAAGATTTCCCAGTCTAATTCCGGAACAACGCCATCCTATGATGTGGTCATCGTCGGCGCTGGTTCTGGAGGTATTTCCGTTGCATCCAGCCTCTTAAAGCGTGTCAGCGGTATTCGCATTGCCTTGATTGACCCTGCAGAAGAGCACTTCTACCAGCCGGGCTGGACCATGGTGGGTGGTGGTGTTTTCGATGCAGTCAGCACGCGCCGCCGCATGGAAGACCTGATTCCTTCTGCCACTACCTGGATCAAGCAGGCTGCCAGCGCATTCCATCCCGCAGAGAACGAAGTGGAACTTGCAGATGGCAATCGTGTTGGATACCAGCAACTCGTGGTGGCTCCGGGACTGAAGCTAAACCTGGACGCAGTGAAGGGATTAAGGGAGTCCCTTGGTTCAAATGGTGTGACCACAAATTATCTGTACCAGTACGCACCCTATACATGGGAATTGGTAAAAGGATTGAAGCAGGGCAAAGCCCTGTTTACACAGCCGCCGATGCCTATCAAGTGCGCAGGTGCACCACAAAAGGCCTTGTATCTTTCCTGCGACTACTGGCGACGCAACAGCGTATTGAACAATATCGATGTCGACTTCATGAATGCAGGTGGTGTGCTGTTTGGCGTGAGCGACTATGTGCCTGCGCTACAGTCCTATATTGATCGCTATGGCGCTAACGTCAACTTCAACTGCAACCTGGAAGCAATCGACGTTGATTCCAAAACGGCCCAGTTCAAGGTAGTGGCAGGAGAGCGAGAAGGCGAAGAGATCACCAAACCGTTCGATATGATTCATGTCTGCCCGCCGCAGTGTGCGCCAGACTTCGTCGCCCAGAGTGAACTTGCTGGACCCGGTGGCTGGTTGGAAGTAGATCAATTTAGCCTGCAGCACACACGATTCCCTAACGTCTGGGGACTCGGCGACGTCATGAATACACCGAATGCAAAGACCATGGCCGCTGTGCGCAAGCAGGTGCCAGTGGTGGCGCAAAACATCACCGATGTTCTCAAAGGCCGTACGATTCATTCTGGCTACGATGGCTATGGATCCTGCCCGCTCACAGTGGAGAACGGGAAGATTGTGTTGGCGGAATTTGGTTACGGCGGCAAGATCCTCCCGACTTTCCCCACCTGGATGTTGCAGGGCAAGGTCCCGACACGATCAGCCTGGATTCTGAAGAAAGACATTCTGCCCGGCATTTACTGGAAAGCGATGCTGAAAGGCAAAGAATGGATGGCCGGGCCCAAAGATCTGCAAAGGCTGCGCTCTTGATATGAAACCAGCCTACCTGTCACTGCCCATCATGCAATGGGCTCGCAGGTATACCCGGGATGATCTGGCGAGTGATATGGTTGCCGCGGTAATCGTGGCAATCATGTTGATTCCTCAATCACTCGCGTACGCGCTGCTGGCTGGATTGCCAGCAGAGGTGGGTCTCTATGCCAGTATTGCGCCTCTGCTGGCCTATGCCGTGCTGGGCTCGAGTCGAACCTTGTCTGTTGGGCCCGTTGCAATCACGTCACTGATGACTGCAGCAGCATTGGCCGAGATCGCTCAACAAGGGACGGCGGACTATTTATCAGCGGCGATGACTCTCGCATTGCTGTCTGGCTTAATGCTATTCGCCTGCGGTGCCCTGCGTCTCGGTATCGTGGCCAATTTCCTTTCTCACTCGGTGGTTTCCGCCTTCATTAGCGCCTCCGCGATTATTATCGCTCTCAGTCAACTACGACATTTGCTAGGGATAGAAGCCGGAGGGGATAATGTTCTGGAACTCGCTGGCGAGTTGCTGCACGGACTCTCTGATACCAACCCGGTTACGCTCGCGATCGGTGGCGGTGTCGTGGTATTCCTGTTTGCCGTGCGTTGGTGGGGGTCAGCGACACTGCAAGCTCTTGGATTAAAGCGCAGCACCGCAAACCTGTTAACCAAGACTGCGCCGGTATTCGGCGTTATCGTCACCATTGCGCTAGTCGGACAACTGGACCTGACAGCACATGAGGTGGATGTAGTGGGGGCCATTCCAGCGGGCCTGCCAGTGCCGATGCTTCCCAGTATTTCCCTTGAGCTCATCGAACAATTGTGGATGCCAGCGGCGTTGATCTCATTGATTGGTTACGTAGAGTCGATCTCAGTAGGGCGTACCCTTGGCGCGAGAAGGCGAGAACGAGTAAGCAACGATCAGGAGCTGATAGGTCTGGGGGCGGCCAACCTGGCGGCATCGGTTTCCGGTGGATTTCCCGTTACCGGCGGCTTTTCCCGTTCGGTCGTAAATTTTGACGCAGGTGCGAGAACCCAGGCCGCCAGCATAATGAGCGCGTTGCTTATTGCCCTGGTTGCGCTGTTGCTGACGCCGTACTTGTATAATTTGCCGAAAGCAACGCTCGCTGCCACCATCGTTGTGGCTGTTCTGTCACTCGTGGACTTCTCTATATTGAAGAAGACCTGGCGCTTTTCCAAAGGAGATTATTTCGCCGTTCTATTGACTCTGGTCATGACCCTGGCCTTTGGCGTGGAGATCGGTGTGAGCAGCGGAGTCTTTCTGTCACTGGGCCTGCATCTGTACAGGACTGCCAAACCCCACGTGGCAGAAGTTGGGTTAGTGGAAGGGTCTCAGCATTTCCGCAACGTACGCCGATTCAAGGTGGCTACCAATCCAGCGGTACTTAACCTCCGGGTCGACGAGAGCTTGTTCTTTGCTAACTCGGCATTACTGGAGGACATCATCTATCAACGGGTTTTCGCCGACAGCAGAATCGCTCACGTGGTGTTGATGTGCAACGCGGTCAATGAAGTCGACTACAGCGCACTCGAAACTCTCGAGGAGATTAACCGGCGGCTTTACGAGGAAGGAATTCGTCTACACCTGTCTGAGGTGAAAGGCCCGGTTCTGGATAAGCTGGAAAGAGTGCATTTCCTGGAACAGCTTAGCGGCAATCTGTATCTGACCCAATACCAGGCGTTTTCGGAATTGAGCCAGTAAGTCTCTGCTGTGACCGAGTCGAATTGACCCGGAGTTGCCTAGTCTTCCTGGGAATCCAGGGTTTCGGCAAAGATTTCGTTGAAGCGAATATGGGGCAGCTTGAAGCTGGGCTGAACCTGCACGACCTCGGGATTTGGCTCCAGGCGCTGACCTGTGTCGCCCTTATTCTCATACTTCATTTTGTTCACAACATAGCGCATGGATTCCAGGCAGGCCTGATCCCTGTCATTACCATCTATTACCAACCAGGGGTTGTCAGTGGTGGAAGTGCGTTCAAACATCGCTTCCTTGTGGCTGGTGTACTCATTCCATTTTGCCTGGGCCTGGGCATCGACTGTACTCAGTTTCCATTGCTTAAGAGGATTGGTATGCCGCTCTACTATGCGCTTGGCTTGTTCGTTTTCATCGATAGAGAACCAGAACTTGATTATGGTCAGGCCGTCGTTCTTGAGCATCCGCTCGATTAACACGACTTCTTCCATAAAGAATTTGTACTGCCGCTGGGTACAGAATCCCATAACCGGCTCTACTACGGCCCGGTTGTACCAGCTACGGTCGAAAAAGACGATCTCGCCGGGATTGGGCAATTCCTTCAGGTAGCGCTGGAAGTACCATTGACCGGCTTCCTGCTCGGTCGGCTTGGACAGGGCGACGATGCGGTAATAGCGTGGATTAAGGAAGCGCACGAAGCGCATGATCGTGCTTCCTTTGCCTGCAGCGTCACGGCCCTCGAAGATGATGAGCAGTCGGCGCTGGGTCTCTCGAATGGAGTTCTGCAGCCGCACCAACTCCACCTGAAGGTCCAGATATTCCTGATCGTTTTCGAGAGCGAATAACATAGATAAGTGGCGTTCTTTTATCGTTGAGCGGCAAAAATTGTAACAAATTTGTTATCGGCAGATGTTACAGTTCGGACACAGAAGGATGTAAATTAAAGTCCCTGCAATAGACTACCTGCATATATTAATAGTCGATCATTTTGAGCACTAGAGCCCATATCAAGGAAACGATCATGATACCAAGAACAAGAAACCTGCTGGCCGTGATTTTAGGCCTTTCCCTGTTAATCCCGGCAGTGAATGCCGCCGAGGATTGGCCAGCGGTGCCACCGGAAGAGCCACCAGCAGACTGGGGTCCAGTTAGCATCAATTTCGAGGAGATTGAGTACCCCTGGCCCGTACACTTCCTGGAACTAAACCGCTTCGGCGAGAAGATGCTCATGGCCTATATGGACATCCAGCCCACGGGGCGTCCCAATGGCCAGACTATCGTCTGGCAGCATGGCCACAATGTCTATGCCGAAGCCTATATCGAAACTTACGAAATTCTGGCGGACGCGGGTTTCAGGATTATCGCGCCTGACCGCATTGGCTACGCCAAGTCTTCCAAAGCACTGGTGCCTTACAACTTCGGCTTCGTCGCGTCCAACATGAAAGACCTGATTGACCATCTGGGGCTGGACGAAGTAGCTATCGTAGGTCATTCCATGGGTGGCATGGTGGTGAGCCGTTTTGCCATGCAATACCCTGAGGTGGTTACCCACGTGGCGATGGTCAACCAGATCGGTCTGACAGACCAGCGCCAGAGCCGACCATGGAGCGATCCCTGGGCAGGTGAGCCCGGCGTGCAGAGCTACCAGTCCATCCTGCGCAGTCATCAGCGTTACTACCCAAGAGAGTGGCCACCTGCCCAGCTCAAGTACGTGAAACGTGCATATGGGCAGACCCTGTCCGGTGGCTATCCTCATTACGCGAGGGTACGGCGCCTGGTGGGTGCAATGATGTACTCCGATCCCGTGGTCTACGATTGGCAGCACATCACCACCAAGGCATTGGTCATCGGCGGCGAGCAGGACCTGCTGGCGGACGACTTTGTTGCCCGCGCTACCCACGTGCACAACGAACTGCAAAACTCAGCCCTGTTGCTTTATCCAGAAGTTGGTCATAACCCACATGTGGAAATTTCCGATCAATTTCACGCCGACCTGATTCGCTTTCTGGTGTCAGACCCTGATCAGCCCGCCAGCGAATGGCGCTGAGCGCGGTCTCACCCCAAGCAGTTAGATAC
This sequence comes from uncultured Pseudohongiella sp., assembly GCA_965227635.1. GTDB lineage: Bacteria > Pseudomonadota > Gammaproteobacteria > Pseudomonadales > Pseudohongiellaceae > UBA9145. Next base: position 2,076,768 of record OZ245763.1, read on the forward strand.
CAACTCAAAGGGGTATCAGGCTCAACGCCTGATACCCCTTTTTTCTGAGGCCTATTCAAACTGGCACGCGTAGCACCTTGCATCAATCCGCAAACACGCGTTTCGTCACACCATCTCCATAAAACTGTCACTCCCCTGCAAACTCGTCTGGATACCCTTCATCCATGCTGTCTTAGCCGTCAGGATCGCTATTGATTGCGCCAGTATCGCGCTCATTTGACGGGCTGGCACAAATTTAGTGCAGTGTTTTACGGAGTGAGCCGGGAATTGACTTGTTGCACCTCAGGATACCCGGGTTTCTCGAGTAGCTGGCGGTTTCCCAGGCCCGGCACGGTAATTGCAGTTTGTAGTCGGTAGATCGTAGCTGGTAAATCGTAGACGATAGCTAAGACGCCTGCACGGTTGGGAATGAAGGCATATTCCCGGCTATTAATTTCGAATTTTCATTTTTCTAATGCGCGCTCCAGCAGGATGGTTCCTGCGCGCGGGAACAGAGAGATATTCTCATGGCTATGCAATTGAGGGGGCTCCGCACTTTTTGCCTGGTAGCCCGGCATTTGAGTTTTAAAGAGGCTGCAGACGAACTCTGTATTACTGCCAGCGCAGTGAGTCATCAGATTGGCGATCTCGAATCACAGCTCGAATGTAAATTATTCGACCGGCTTACTCGCTCTATTTCTCTTACGGATAAAGGTGAGCAACTGTATGAGCAGGTCGTACCTCATATCGAGGCGATAGATGAATCTCTCGAAAAGATAAAGGAAAATTCTCATCGAGTTCCGCTTCTGGTTCAGATGCCGGAATTTTTTGCCAGCGAATTACTCATGCCGATCATCGGTGGCTTCTCCGAAAGCAACGATGACATCGACCTGCAAATCGAATCCATGGACATCAGTGGTAGTGTCAATAATCGGGCCGACATCAACATTATTCTTTCAAGGAAAATGCCGGCTGGAAGCAGAGTCGAAAAATTATTCCCTATTCGCTATATGCCTGCCTGCAGTCGTGCTCTATTCGATGACCTCTGCAATCAGGGGTTCAATGGACTTGATGTTTTGAATGACTGTACTTTGTTGTTACACAAGGCTCGACCCAACGCCTGGACGCGCTGGGCCAAGCACGCTGGTGTCGGAAATATCAGGCCCAAACAGATTATCTATGTGGATAGCATGTTTGCCTTGGCGCGTGCTGCCGAACAAAGCGTAGGAGTTGCCCTTGTACCCATGCCGGTCAGTAAGGCGTGGTTCGATTCGCAGGCTCTGGTGCCTTTGCATGATATTGACCTTGTCACCGAAGACTATTACTGGATGACCCTGAGTGAAAGTTCTCGCAAGCAGGAACCAGCAGATCGTTTTTGGCAGTGGATTGTTGCAAACCTGACGCCTTATTTCGCAGATGAAGCAGCGGGAACGTCTGAAATAATAGTTGAGCCAAATTCATTTGTAGCGTGACGATTGATACTTTGTCAGTAGACAGAGTCCTCCCTATGATTAAGTAGAACCCTGGGGAGAGGGTTCAGACTGTTAGTTGTTTAAAGTTAGTTACTTAATTATTGTTTTTGAGGATTCAACCATGAAACGCACTATTGCAACCCGCACAATTATTTCCGCGTTCGGATTCGTTGCCATGCTCGCAGCGGGCACTGCAGCTGCCGACGAATATCGCGTGACCGCTTTTGGTAATGCGAAAGCATACACCGCTCTGATTTCACAGGATGTTAGCAAGGCCGAGATGGAGTTCAGCAGAGCTGAGCTTACAGGCCTGGACTTCGCCGAAGCAAATAACCTTTGCGTCACCAAGATCCTGAGCAAGGAATTGCCGGTGGCCGTTGCTGCTTGTGAAGCTGCACTGAGCAAATTGACCAGTGAAGTCTATATCTCTGCTATGTCAGAGAAGGCAGCGAAAGCGTCCATTTATTCCAACCTCGCTGTAGCCGAAGCACTGAGTGGAAACCTGAGTGCAGCAAGTGGCTATCTCGAAATGTCACTGAGTTTTAATGCCGATGATGCGAATGCATTGGCAAACTATGACCTGATCGCAACTTCTCTCATCGCTCAGAACTGATTTTTTCGATAGGGAGCCTCTGACTGATTATGTTGCATCTCTGGCGTTCAGCCGAACCCACTATCAAGGCGCCGTTTTGAAGGCATGCGTCGGCCTGTCGAAAAACGGCAACGCGGAGAGTGGGTTCGGCTGATCGCCCCGAAGGGCGGGCTTGTCGCATTTCCCTGCGGCGTTGCCGCGCTTGCCAAGGGCTACGGCCATTGTCTGCGCACGGCGCCTTGCAGGTAAATGCGACAGGCTCCGCAGAGACGCAACATAATCGGTCAGAGGCTCCCCAGTAGGGCAATCTCTCTTGTGCCGGAGCCTCTGCAAAGACGCTCCGGTTTTTTTGTGTCTGGAGATATCTCTAAAGTCCGGCCATAACTCAATCGATTCAGACTGTTTAACATGCGGGCAATCAATTGCAGGGTTCAAGCTGCCATTCCTGGCAGGTTTTGGGGCATCTTGATCTGCGGAGCGGAGTCGGTACACTGTAAAGTCCATCCAGACAGCGATTTGCGCTATGAAGTCCCGGTTCTCCAAGGCCTTAATTTTCGGCTTGCTAATCATAGTAGGAGCCTGCGCTGCCAATAATCAGCAGGGTGCGGCGCCAGTGCGCTATGGCAACGAGCTGGCAACAACCCTGGGGGCATCCTTGCAGACCATGACTGTGGGCGACTTCAGCCTGCATTACGCCGAAGCGGGAGAGACGGGTAAGCCCACCGTGGTCTTTATTCATGGCACACCCGGAAGCTGGCGTGCGTTGGGGCGCTTGCTCGGTCATGACGAATTGCTGGCACAGGCCCGCCTGGTGGCAATCGATCGTCCGGGTTGGGGTGGTTCTGGATTGCTAGATAATGACGCTCAGGGCAGTTTCGCCGAGCAGTCCAAGCTGATTTCGCCCCTGCTGCAACAACTGAAGGATGAGTCTGGCAATCAAGCGCTGATTCTTGTTGGCCATTCTCTTGGAGCTTCTTATGCTCCTTATCTCGCGTACCGAAATCCCGGGCTGGTGGATGGGGTGCTGATGGCGGCTGGAGCGATAAACCCCGATCTGGGCAAGCCGCGCTGGTACAACTATGCGGCAAGCGTATGGCCTATATCCCGCTTGATAGACGCTGGCTTGCAAAAAGCCAATGTGGAAATCTGGGGAGTGCATGAAGCCTTAACAGAACTAGAGCCCTGGTGGGAGTCGGCTGCAATCCCACTAATCTATATGCAGGGTGAAGAAGACGAGCTGGTGGATCCGAAAAATCTCGACTATGCAGAACAGTTTCTTCCGGCAGCCAACACCAAGGTAATCCGCATTCCAGAGCAGAGTCACTTCGTGCATCGTCAGCAATCAGAACTCATTGCCGAACTCACGCTCGAGTTGCTCTCGGCCAGTAGCGGCGAATGCGCTATCGCTACAGTAGCTTCTCCAGCGCTTGAAGTTTGTTAGCGAATACTCCCTTGTCCCGCCCCCGGGCATAGCGCTGGGCTGATTTCAGATTCTCCAGAACCCCACTTCTGTCACCCAACTGCAGAGAGATTATGGCGAGTTGATGATAGAAGTGCTGTTCGTTGTGTTTCTTGTCCAGCGCATCTTCAAACTTCTCACGGGCGGCCAGATAATTTCCTGCAGCCATTTCCTCTTCGGCCAGAGCCGCCAGGTAATAGGGGTTCGACTCACGGAAGTTTGAGACAGTCTCCTCTAGCTCAAGTGCCAGTGACTCCTGTCCCACCGCGCGATAGGTCCGCGCCAGGTTTGAGCGTGCTGAATAGGCGTTGTCATCCAGTGCGATCGCCAACTCGAATGCGGCAATTGCCTCGTTGGGAGAATGTACGCGGCCATAAAGCACGCCGAGATTGTTCCAGGCAAGGGAGGATCCGGGGTCGCTGCGCAGGGCCGCGCGGGTATAGGCAAACGCATTGCCGAGTTCACCCAGCAGCAATTGTTCGATGCTTTTATTCGAATAGAAAAGTGATGCCACTTCATCCTCGGAAATCACTTGCCGTCTGGAGCGCATACTCACAACAGCAGGATTGACATCTACAACATAGCGATAGCTGCGGCCGAAATCGGCTTGTCCGAAGTACACGGGTATGGCTGACGGGTCGGTCAAGTGTTCAAATTCCAGGGCAAAATCAGGCAGGTCCACTTCGCCACTCACGTTGATATGCTGATTGTTGATCCAGCTACCATTCCTGTTGTCCCAGTATGGTGGTGCAAACACGAGCTGGAATTCTGCGGAGACTCCACTGTAACGCGCCGCAGCAACGTACATGGCAGAAAAGGAGAGACAATTTATTTTGCGCGCACTATTGAGTTCGGCTAGCGAGATGGTCTCCATGGTGGTGAATTCGTAGTCTTCGAATCGTCGAAACGCCCACTGTCGGAGTTTCTTGTAGCGTTCATACTCAGACTCCTGGGTGAGTACTTGCAAATCCAATTGTCGCTTGTAGCTGTCTGGAAGCACGAACAAGTCATCGGGGGATTCGAGTACGAAACTCTCAGCGACCGGCGGGAAGAGTTCGTGTCTTAGATAGTCTTCCGGGTCAATCTGCAGTGCTGTGGGTCGCAATCCGCTACAGGATTGAAGCAACACCAGGCAGCCCAGTGCGAATAGTGTGTGGGCTGGAAACCTGACGGCAGGGAGAGGCTGAATTTTGGGCAGCATTGCAATCTCCAGTGTGCTTGCTGGATAGTTGCCAGCAATTGTTGTTATTGGTTTTTTGCAATCAATTGTTGCTATCAGTTGTTGCTAGGCGCAAGCCCATCATACGTATCCCGGAATCCAAATACCAACCCGCGCACACCTTGCGGTCAAACGCTATATAACGCAATATATAACGCTAGATTCAGGAGGGTGGCTTTGCGAATTAGCTTGCTTTTCAAGCATTTACGAAAGCTCGGCTGTGGGGCTGCGCTCGGCATAGTGTTGCTGTCAGACTCGGCTAACGCTGACGAAATCCTTATCGCGGTAGCGTCAAATTTCGTAGAGCCCATGACGGAAATCATCGCGCGCTTTGAGCAGGAAACCGGGCACACTGTGGAGATGGCCGTCGGCTCATCTGGCCGCATTTATGCGCAGATCGTCAATGGAGCACCGTTTCAAATTTTCTTCTCTGCTGATCAGGAAAAAATCGAACAGCTCGAATCTGACGGCTTGGTCATACAAGGCTCTCGCTTCACGTATGCCAAGGGTCGCTTGGCGTTATGGAGTAGCCATAGTGAGCTGGCACTCACAGAATTGGAAGGCCTCAAGTCTGCAAACATAAGACGACTAGCAATAGCGAATCCGCGGGTTGCACCGTATGGAATCGCCGCCATGGAGACGCTGGCTTCACTGGATGCAGTAGATGTGTGGCAATCGCGTATAGTGCAGGGTGAAAACATCGCGCAAACCTATCAATTCGTTGAGACCGGGAATGCTGATATGGGTTTCGTGGCGCTTTCGCAGGTGTTCAGGAATGGAAATTTCATCAGTGGTAGAGGTTTGCTTGTTCCGGGGGAGCTGCACCAGCCGATCAGGCAGGATGTTGCGCAATTGATTGGTGCTGAATCCTGCATCGCGTGCGCGCATTTTCTTGACTTTATAAAGTCAGAAGAAAGCATGCGACTAATCTCAGGTTTTGGCTATCAATCGGCCAACCCTTGAGATGGAGCGAACTACTTTTCGATAGTAAAGTTATTGCCAGGCCGGAATGCCATTCGCCATCCTGTGTACGTCATATAGAGAAGCAGGGCGAGTCCAGCTAGTCCAAGGATTCGATCCGTCAGATAGAATCCGGTCCATTCCAGGTAGTGGATACTGTAAATTCGATCTATCCAGCGACTATCTCTTCCATTTTGCGATATTGACAGCGTGTTCCAGTTAACACTGAGAACAACTCCCGTATCAGTGTGTGCCGTACTTTCACTAACGGAAACGACGCTACCATAGCGATCAGGATTGAACACAATCGCATCTTCCAACAGCAGTTCCAGTTGTTCTGCATTGGGTAATGGCCAGGGATTCGCAGTTTCAGCGTGGAGGTGTTGCCACTGGCCGTTTTCAGACACAATCAGGTGGTCGCCCAGAATAGAGCGGAAATAACGTACTTCCTGCCATTCGGGCTGGATTGGAACTGGTAGGGTTGTTGGCAGTGCGTATTGTCGCACCGGCACTCTTTCATAGGCTTCCTGATACCCGGGCCTGACCAGGAAAAAAATTCCAGTGAGCGACCAGGCGATAAACGGAAGCAAGAGCGCAATACCGACCCAGCGATGCTGGCGTGTCAGAGTTCTTCGCTGCATAGTTTCTATGCGGGCTCTCATTCTTTTACATCAGAAAAAAATGAGGAGCCGGTAATTCTCAAACCGGCTCCCCGAGACTGCCTTACCAAACCCTTCGGGGGAGTTAAGCAACAGCAGAATTCTTGCTAACAGCAAGTCAGGTGAATCCTCTAGTGGCTATTACTGGCCACTAAAGGAAAAGTTCAAGCCAATATAAAAAGCCTGATCAGCCGTGTTGTAACCAATAATTTCCTCATAATCTTCATCGAATGCATTTTCGATGCGACCATACAGTCGGAAACTGTCAGTGAGTTGGAATGATGCAGTGATGTCGAGCACACCGAAATCTTCCAATGGGGCTGAGCTGTCAATCGAGTTCGCTTGTTGTCTGTAGAAGCCATTGATATTGAGGCGACCATCCAGACCGGTGTAGAGCAAGCCAAGGTTGAACAGGTTTTCAGGTCGACGCAGACGTTGTGTGCCATCCGGGCGCTCAGTGTCATTGTAGGTATAGTTGCCATTGACGCGGAACGAATCGTTTATCGGTATTTCTGCTGTGAGCTCGATACCTTGCGAAGCGCTGGTACCTACATCCTGCAGATAGCCGCTAAACGATGCCAGGTCGAAGAAAATGGCGTTTTCTACATCCTGGTCAAAGTAAACGGCTTCCAGTCGCATATCCCCGCTGAAGTATTCAATACCCGCTTCCCAGCCATCGCTCTCCTCTTGCATCAGGTTGACACCAGCAGCGGGAGGAAACGCAGAAGCGCTTTGGTTGTAGGCGATTTCTGACGGGCTTGGTGCCCTGAAGCCAGTTCCGAGAGCAGACTTGAACTTCAGAGTGCCATTGTCCAGATCGATCAGGTAGGCACCACTGATTCGATAGCTGGTGTTGGTTCCGAAATCATCATTATCGTCGTGGCGAACGCCAGCTGTAATGAAGACGTTGTCAGAGAAGTCGCTGAGATACTCCAGGAAAAACCCGGTATTGTCCCGGCTCCTGTTGCCATTCACATCTTCCTGTGAATCGGCGCCAAACACCAGATCAAAACCGGGAAGTTCTGTGGCGGAGCCGATGTACTCAACCCTGGTCTGCTCTCCCAGTGCATCGAAAGCAGGAAGTCCCAGGGTAAAGTTATCCCGGTCTGATTCAGTGGTGGTGTAGGAAAGCATATGACTGAAAGCATCGCCGTTATATTCCAGCCCAACCCTGGTTGCACTTAGTTCATAACTACTCGTGCAATCGTGTACGGTCAAGAATGTTGCGGAATCAAAACAACCATCGTACTCGTTGGCGCCTTCAACGTCGCGATGCACGAGGTCCAGCCGCCATTCGTCGGTCAGTGCAAAGCCAATGCGACCATGGAAACTGGTGTTCTCATAGCCGTCGTCATCCGGATTTACAGAATCAGAGCTAAGGGTGTTGAAGCCATCTGTCTCATAGTCGGTGAGGGAGACGAAATAGTCTACAGCGCTGCTGCGACCGGCTATATTGCCTGCAAACTGGTTCGTGCCAAATTCGCCAGTCTGTCCATCCAGATTGACTGAAACTCCCTCCTCAACACTGCGAGTCGCTATATTGATTACGCCGCCCGCATCAGCACCGTAAGCAAGACCCTGTGGTCCGCGCAGGATTTCAATTCGGCCGACTCCATCGGTGAGCATCTGGGAGAAATCTGTCGCTATCTGCGGAGCACTGGGATCCTGCAAGCGCATGCCATCCAGATAGGTCAGGGTTCGGAAACCCTCTTCACCACGAATACGTACTGTTGTCGATTTGCCTATGCCGCCATTACTGCTGGTGCCAACCGCTGGCATCTGGCGCAGTATGTCGGACAACTGCATGTTGCCATGGGCGTCAATTTCGAATTCGTCCATTACGGAAACAGACGTGCCGATCTGGCGCAGCGGAATGGCGATGCGACTCGAAGTCACAACGATTTCCTCGACTTCTTCAGAGCCAGCACTTTGAGCAATTGCGCTGCTGGACAGTATGCCTGCGGCACAGATGGCAGTCGCCAGTGCGGACCTGCGCCAGATGGCTGGGGTGTTCTGTGGTTTTGGGCTTAGGTGATAACTGCTATGACGATATGTCATTATGTGTGTCCTCAATGATCAATAACTTCAATGAGGGAGAGGCAGGAAGTGGTGAATCACACACCACAAATGGCGCGGGAAATACTACTACCGATGAGCCCTCCGCTGCATCGTATATGGCCGCTAAAAAGCGACCACTGCGTACTGACTCAGGCCGGTGTCGGGCTTGCAAGTGAATCACTTGCTTACCGTTGCGGGGGCAGCGCCGGATTGATCTGCTAGCCTGATTGGCGTTCTCGATTTCACCGGACTTCCCGTTTAACTGAACATGCTCTCAACTGGAAACAGAATAGGGCAGAACAGCACCTGCGACAGGAGCGGCGACTTTAAAGAGTATTGCTGCAAGGGTCAATTGTTTCGGCCACAAACCAGGCCTCAATCCCAGGCATTCCCAAAGCCGCCAGTCAGTACACAAAGCGCAGCAATTCTAGCGCTGCAGGATATCGATGGGCAGTAAATAGGCTTATTAAACAGTAAATTTAACGTTGTTATCTTGATTGTAAGTAACTGAATAAAAAGAAAATAAATTAAAGAGGGCAGTTTGGATTTTGCAGCGGGGCTGCCTGCATGGAAAAGTGTTCACTACCTGAGTAAAGTAAGCCCTTTTGACCCCGGTCGCCATGATATTTCAGCTACTTCCCTTGCTCTGTGGGCTGGCAACGCTCTGCTTTTCCTCCTGCATTAAATCTTCAAGGCAGATACCCTATCTGTTGCTGGGGTTTGTCATCGGTCTGGGAATCGTTAACTGGGGAGCTGCAAACCCAATATTTCAGTTCATGGTTAGCCCCCAGGAATTAGCTATCGTGGCAGCGGTGTCGGCCTTGCTCCTGCTACGCCACCATGACTGGCGGCATTTTGGGCTGGTCCTCTCGGGCCTGATTGCTGCTTTCTGGGTAAGCACGCTGGAAGCGATGGGGGCGCCTTACGAGTTGAGCCTGCTACTTGTTTGCGGTGTCACTGGATTGAATGTGTGGGCCGCGCTGAAAAGGCAAGCGTTTATCACCGACAGCATCCTGGATGAAGCGTTGCTGATAGTATTCGTGCTCGGGCTGATTGTTGGGCTTGTTCCTGAAGTGATTAATGGTTGGCGTTCGGCAGGGGCCTTGCAAGCACTTGATACTGCGAACAACAACCAGAATCCAGAGTTTGAATCCCTGCTTGTCGCTTTAAGCGGTATCGTCCTGGGCATTGGCTGGTCCTTGTTGCGCAATCAGCGCGCGGGTCGCCGATAATTCGTATTCCAGTCAGGGTCTACGAATAAGTTAACAATAAGGAATAAAGAAGTAGATGAGTTTGTTGGGTGTTTTGGAGAGCGGGCTATTTGCCCTGGGGCAGGTTCTTAGATTCCCGGTCATGTTCTTGCTGTGGATCTGTGTAATCACGGTGTGTTTTATGGCGGGGTCTTGCCTGATGGATTACTTGTCGCGCAGGGACCAGCGTCGTGGATTCAATATAAAGCTCTGGCTGAAGTCCCAGAGTGTTATTCACGCGGGCAATGAAGAGCTTGCAAGCCTGCCGGGACTGCTCCAGGACTTTGTGCAACAAATCAAATCCAGTCATGAGGCCAGCCAGCTTCTTGATGGTGGACTCGAACATCTCGTCATGGAAGCGGAAGAGGGCATCAAACATGAGTTGAACCCCTCAAAAATGCTGATCAAGGTCGCCCCGAGCCTCGGACTTCTCGGTACTCTGATTCCGATGGGCGTGTCGCTTGCGGCCATGGCGGCGGGTGATCTGGAGGCCATGGCGGGGCAAATGGTGGTGGCTTTTACCACTACGATTGTCGGCCTCGCCTGTGGTACAGCAGCGTATGTGATCAACCTGGTACGTCAGCGTTGGGCAAATGAATCGACGCGAGAGCTGCGGTTCATTGCAGAAAGAGTATTGGCCGAAATTGAACAAGTTGAACCTGTGACGGCAACGAGATGAGCAAGTTTCTAAAATTACCAATGCCAGAAGAAATCGAAGAAGATCCTTTATCCGGGATCGCTAATCTGTTCGATGTCTCCGTAGTTTTTATTGTAGGACTAATGATTTCCCTGTTCAGTGTGTATCGCATGGGCGGGCTGCTTGATCCTGAGTCTGAAGTCACTATGGTCGTTACCAATGCAAACGGAGAACAGGAGATTATCACCAGACAGGGAACGGAAATCGAAGCCTATCGTGTTACCGCCGATGAGGTGGCTAGTGGGGATGGGGAGCGTCTGGGAATTGCCTATCGACTACCCGATGGACAGGTAATCTATGTGCCTGAGACTGAGAGCAACGACCAATAGCCCATGATCTCATCGCGTACTCATCGTCTTTTTTTAAGTGCTGCCAGTGCGCTGCTATTGTTCGTGCAAGGAGCTGCCTTTGCGCAACAGCCTGAAACTGCAGAAGATCGCTTCCGGCTAAGCTATCTCTATTCCGACGGTAATCTTACAGGAACGCTCGCATCCTACCGTTCGCTGGTTCAAGAACATCCTGAGTTAAACAATCGAGTTGAACTGAACTTTCTCACCGAGTCCTTCTTCGATGAGGCAGACCCGCAAACGCTTGCAAATTCTGATGTGCTGGTTGTGGACATGATGAACCAGGGTCTATTGGACCGCTTCAACGAAGCACACAACATGGACCTGATCGAACAAGTGAGTAGCGCCGGGCAAGTGTTGGTGGTGGGAGTTGGCATCCAACCTTTAGAGTACTTCACCGAACAAGGCGCCCTCTACGACGAAGCCGCCATGGCCTACTGGCAAAATGGTGGGTTGAGCAACCGCTATTCCCTGATGAAACTCGCGCTCGGCCTCGGTGGTATCCCCGGCCTTCCTCTGGCGCCTGTGCAGCAAAGTCTGGATTTTGGGTATTACTATCCGGATGAAAACGGCGGGCAGGTATTCGCAGAGTGGGATGCGTTCGCTGCGCACCTGCAGAGTCAGGAACTGACAGAGGCAAGCAGACCTCGAGTTGCGGTTGGCTTCTACAAAGCCTCCTACTATGGCGGCGAAACTGATGTGATCGACGCCGTCATTGAAGAGATAGTAGAGCAGGGTGGTACCCCGATCCCATTCTTCGGCTACCCGGGGCAGGTGGCGTTCAATCAACTATTGCTCGATGAAAATGGTGCGGCACGTGCAGATGTTGGGCTCTCGTTCCTCATGCGTTTCGCTAATTTTGAGTCTTCGGAAGTATTGGCCCCAATCAATATTCCAATCATCAATATGGCGACCCTGTATGGAAGGTCTGAACAGGAATGGCGCGAATCAGATACGGGTATGTCCATGTTTGAAGGGACTTACCAGATCGCCGTGCCGGAACTGGCAGGGCTCGTCGCACCCACAGTAGTTGGGAGCCGGGAGCGGCAATTTGATCCGGTAGCTGACTTGACCATTACGGTAGATCAACCGATCCCTTCCCGAATCGAGATGGCAGTCAAGCGTGGTATGCGTTTCGCACGATTATCAGCGACCCCGCCCAGCGATCGGCGAATTGCCCTGATGTATTACAACTATCCGGTGGGCGAAGCCAACATCGGCGCCAGTTATCTCAATATCGCTGAATCCCTCGCCACCATTTTGCAATCTATGCAGGAGGCGGGCTATGACCTGGGTGGTGCTGATCTCTCTGCCGATGCGATTCTGGCAGACATTACCAAAAAAGCGCGCAACATCGGCGTGTTTGCTCCGGGTGAACTGGAAGCGCTGGTGAATGAAGATCTTGTGGCTCGAATCCCCGTTACCCAGTACAACGACTGGCTGGAAGAACTGGCACCAGAATTACGCAACAAAATAAATGAAGACTGGGGGCGGGCAGAAGAATCTGAATTGATGGTATTCAGAGGCGAAGGAGAGGCCCAGATCGTGGTTCCGCGTCTCGAATACGGCAATATCATCCTCATGCCGCAGCCAGCGCGGGGATGGTCAGCCGATCTTGAAATGCTCTACCACGCCGATGATCTGGCGCCCCACCATCAGTATGTAGCGGCCTACACCTGGCTGCGGGAAACAATTGATATCGACGCTATAGTGCATATGGGGACACATGGCACTCTGGAGTGGCTTGACGGTAAAGATGCTGGCCTGAGCCGAGAGGATGCGCCCGATGCGCTGATTGATGCCATACCCAACCTCAATATCTACAACGTGGATGTAGTCGGCGAGGGCCTGATCGCTCGCCGCCGCGGCATGGCTACTCTTGTCGATCACATGGTGCCGCCATTCGTGGCAGGAGGTCTATATGAAGATCTGGCCAGGCTCAGTGAAACCATCAACGATTATCACAATAATCTGCACAAGAACGTCGAGCTATCCGCGATCTATGCGCGACAGATTGTAGAGCAACTGCAAAGCACGGGTATTGCCATGAGCCTGGATCTGAATCTGACGCCCGATGAAAACGGCCAATTGGACCACGAGGCAATGCATGCGGTGCAGGACCATATGGTGATTCTGCGGGAAGAGTTCATTCCTTTCGGCTTGCATAGTTTTGGTGGCCTGCCCGAAGAAGAAGCCATCGAGAGCACGGTGCAGGCGATCTTTCGTACTGATCGCTCCCAACTGCCTGAATCCGAATTCTTCTACAGTCAGGAAGTCCGGGACAGTATCGTGAGTTCTGCCGAGAGGGAAATTGGTAGTCTGTTAAATGCCATGGCTGGCGGCTATGTGAGTGGCGGTACCGGAGGCGAGCCCATCCGGAACCCGGATGCCTATCCAACGGGTAAAAATTTCTATGGCATAGACCCGGACAAAGTGCCCAAGAAAGCGGCCTGGGAATTGGGTGTTAAGCTCGCCGACCAGATGTTGGCCGATCACCTGGAAGAACATGGCAGTTATCCCCGCAAAGTCTCCTTCGTTATTTGGGGTGACGAAACCATGCGTCACGAAGGCATCGTGGAGTCTCAGATCTTCCACCTCCTTGGAACGCGTCCGGTGTGGGATGCCCGCGATAAAGTGGTTGATGTCGAGGTCGTACCATCGGCCCAACTTGGCAGGCCACGCATTGATATCGTGATCGCATCGGCAGCAGAGGGCATGTTTAACAATGTCACCGTGCTAATGGATGAAGCTGTGCAACGGGTCAAGGCTTTGGAAGAAGCCGAAAATTATGTCCGTGATCACTACCTGTCTACTCGGGCTGCACTCATAGACATGGGCTATGACGAGGAAGATGCAGACCGGCGCGCTGGCGTTCGTATTTTCGATGAGCCGCCGGGTACCTATAACCTGAATACATCTCGCATAGCAGCCTCCAGTGGAAGCTGGAATTCCAATATCGGCATGGTGAATGATTACATCAACAAAATGGGGCACGGTTTTGGAAACGGGTTCTGGGGTGAGCCCATGCAGGATGTATTCAAGCTGGCACTGGAAGATGTGGAGAAGGTCGTACATTCATCATCCACGATGTTATATGGCGCCCTCGACAACGATGATTTCTTTATGTACATGGGAGGTCTGGCTGCGGCGATTGAAGAGGTAGACGGCAACTCGCCAGAACTTCTGGTAACCAACACGCGCAACCCCTCACGACCGGAGATGTCCAGTATAGACAAGTTCATCGGCATGGAATTCAACAGCCGCTATGTGAACCCTAACTGGATACAGGGCATGCAGGCAGAAGGCTATGCGGGAGCACGAACCATGGTCGAGTTTGTTGAATACCTGTGGGGCTGGGATGCCACCGTAAGTGAAGTAGTAGACGACAGAATGTGGCAGGAGTCTTTCGAAGTCTATGTGCAGGACAAGCATGAGTTGGACATGGATGCCTTCTTCGACAATAACTCGCCTTTCGCTTTTCAGGACATGACCGGTCGCATGATCGAAACGATTCGCAAGGACTACTGGGATGCGGACCAGGAGACCCTGACCGAACTGCTGGAAGCGTTAGTGGAGTCTGTGGACCAACACGGCATATCCTGCTCAGAAGTAGTCTGCGGCAATCCACGGCTTCTTGAGTACGTATTGATAGAAGGCGAACGCGCCAGTATCGATGGCGTTGATCTCGCCAACTTTCGCCAGGTCGTTGAAGCAGCAATTCAGGCCAACATCGAAGAATTAGCCAGAGCCATGGAAGAGTTCGCCGAAACCAACGATGCGCAAATCCAGCAACTGTATCAGTCCGCCGCCGCACTGGAGGGCTTGCGCATGGAACCCATAGAGCAAGAAACCACCACACCGCTGACCAATGCAACTCCGTTCGCCCAGTCCCAGCTTGTGACTTACCTGTTGCAAGCCATCGTGCTTGTGGGATTGCTGGTCTGGTGGTGGCGACGTCGCTATCAAAAGAAGTGGGGACACTCATAAATTAATAAAATAAAGCGGGGACACTCGTAAACTAATAAAATTAATGAGCAGAGAACGATCTCCGGCCTCAATCGATGTGGGGCCCCGATTGATTTGGTTATTCACATCCACAATTCCAGATAGAGAGAAGAGCTTTTGATGTTGTAATCGCTGCACTTTTGATTAAACGTCTCTAGCGCATTAGATCGCTAATTTATTAATTTATGAGTGTCCCCATCTATGGTTAACGAAACTCAGGAAAGCGAATCGCAACCTGCATCGCTGGTGCTGGCCGGCATGGAAAAGAAGTTCCTGCGCCTCACTTTCTGGCAGACCGTGCTCTCGGTTGCAGGCGTGTTCACTGGTGCAGTTGCCTTGTACGCCGCATTGAGTGAATCCCAAGCTGTTCGCCAGCAAACCGCGGCGTCAGTCTGGCCCTATGTTGAATTCATGATTAATGACACAGCAGCTGAGGATTCTGCGTCATTTGAACTCTCTCTTCACAATGTCGGGGTGGGACCTGCGCGCATGCAGGGTATGCGCGTGACTTTGAATAGCCAAGTCGTTCGCGACTGGCAGACACTGACATCAAGCCTTATGCCAGAGGGTGTTCAGCTAGGCTTGGATTATGGTAAGTCCAGCGTCAGCCGCCGGGTGCTGGCACCGGGCGAATCCATCGTCGCCTTCCAGACTCAACAGAGTGAACTCGCGCTTAAATTGCAGGATGTCATTTACAGCGGCGCATTAAACGTAAGCTACTGTTATTGCTCTATTTTCGATGAATGTTGGAATATGCCGAGCAGTGCCGAGTTCGTGGACGATCCGATTGAGTCACTACCGATGTGTCCCAACTACGGTGAGGAAGGGTTTTTCGACTGACCATCCAGCCTGCAGTGAGTTCGCAGAGACAGGCTATCGGCCAAAAGTGCCGCTACACTCAGAAGAATGTGCCAGCTCCTGTCAGAATCGCTCAGGAGGGATATCCAGCACAGACTTAGCATGTGATACCCCCATAAATCAGTCAAGAAATATGCAGATCTGGCAGAAGGGGTATTGCCCGCTTAGCCAAGCAGTGGCCATATTTCCACCACTCGCATGAGAGGCTGTTGATGAAGTAGTGGAAGGATCACATTCCAGGGGCTGCTTGAATCGGGTCAATGCAGCAGCCCCCAACTGGTTTAAGTGCTTCATATTGCAGCTGATGCGGCAGCCAGATGGTCGGAAATGGCCACGGAGTCCGGTTGAATATCTGCAGCCTGCTGCAGGTATTGCACTGCTAATTCTGAATCTCCGTTCAGATGCATAAGCCAACCAAGAGTATCCAATGCATCAGCATAATTTGTCTGGTACTCAGTTGCTTGCCGGGCAAGCTCAATACCGCGTTCAATATCACTCTCACGAAGAACCCAAGCAAGATTGTTGAGCAGGAGAGGATTCGTTGGTTGTTGTTGATAGGCGATTTCAAAATGCTCAAGGGCACGCGCTTCGTTGTTAGCGTTCAAGAAATCGATGCCGATTAGAATATTTGGTGGTCCATCGTCTGGGAACTCCGCGATCCATTCATCAAGAAATTGGCGAGCGTCGCCTTGTCTGTTCAGCGTTGTCAGAGTGTAGTGGATTCTGGCGCCAAGTATCGAACTATGATCAATGTCCCAAGCACGCATGAATGCAGTTAGCGCAGAGCTATAGTCATTAAACTCTGAATGAACATCCCCTTCTGCGAAATGTCCGGAGATAGAATCTGGGAAGTTGGTTTGCATAAGTCTTGCGATTCGAAGTGCTTCATCAGGATTCCTCTCCTCAATAGCCTGTCTGACCAGGTTTGCCAGAGATGAAATCACTTCCGAATCATCAGTTGTGGCATCTTCTAGCAACTGGGAAGCAGCTTCGAGTATTCCCGTATCCGTATTTGCGGCAACTGCTGCTGCATAGTTGTTCGCGAGATTGCCTCGAGTTGCATCATTACGTTCTCTGCTCCACGCGACCTCAGCCCAACGCATACTTTCTTCGAGGTTGTCTGCGCGGAGTTGAAATTGGGATAGAATTAGAGGAGCGACAAAATTATTGGGTTCGCTTTCCGCAATTCTCGAAATAGTTGAAATTGCTTCCTCGAGAGACCCTTCCAGATTACGGGCCGAGAGCAGCCCTGATATCCCCTCAATGTTCTCAGGATCAATTTCGAGTAGAGACTCATACATATCAGCAGCGGCTCCATAGCTTTCGCTAATTAGATGAATTCTCGATAAAAACAGATGCGACTGGATGTTGTCGGGGTCAGCGCCAAGGGTTGTTTCGAATAATTGCTGTGCTTCTGGATAGTTGCCTTCACTAAAGGCTACCCAGCCAGCCAGCACCGAATTCACTATAGATCCTGGCTGCTGGTCCAACCATTCCTGAACTTGATTTCGAGCGCCACTGAAATCTTCTTCCAACAGGTAGATGCCAATTAGACTGCTTTTGCCTCCGGTGAACCTCGGGTTAATTTCAAGTAATCCCCTGAGCGTCTCTTTTGCAGAATCGTATTCTTCCTGTAAATAGAAAGTTTGTGCCAGAGCATAGAGATTGCGGATATCATTTGGTGCAATTTCCAGGGATTGTTCCAGGTAGTCCAGCGAGGTCTCAAGGTCACCTATTGACTGGTAAGTCATTCCTAACATTCCGAGCAAGGAAGCATCTCTTGGGTAGTTCTCCAATGCTGATGTAAGGGTTTGGATTGCGGTAGTGCTCTGATTCTGTCGCATATAAACAGCAGCGAGTTGCTTAATTGCTCGGGGTGTGGCCGAATCATTTTCAACAAGTGAATTCAGAACCTCGCGAGCAGCTTCATAATCCTGTTGTGCATATCGAGTCATGCCCATTAAGGTTTGTGAGTCGGTGTCATTGGGATTTATGGCAAGCAACCCTAATATCGCAGCTTCTGCTTCTTCCAGATCTCCCTGCTGGTAGAGTTCTAGCGCTTGCTCAAAGCCGGCAAGATACTGACCCTGAGGTGATGCAGCGATCAATTCTGCATAACGTAGAGCTTCCTGATTTTTTTGCTGGGCCTGAAGTACAGCCTGAATATTCTGCATTGCCATGAAACGCCGCGAAGTCATCGTGTCATACTCGGACATGGCATCGATAGCCTGGTATAGTGATTCTTCAGCTTCAGCATAATCGCCGGTTAGCATGGCGAACTGACCTTGCCAGATAACTACGTCGAGATTTCTGGGATCTGCGGTAGTGGCACTGTCAATAAGTTGTTGAGCCTGGATCCGATTGCCAAGGGCAGTTTCAAGCCTGGAGTATGCGATCAAGGCATCAACGTAGGCAGGATCAATTTGAAGCACAGTTTCAAACTCGTCCCTCGCTTGATCAAAGTCTTCTCTCATCGCGTGTATGCTACCGAGGAGTACACGCTTTTCTTTTTCTGCTTCATTCGACAGGTTCTCAAGCCGATCGAGAATTGATTGAGCTCTAAAGGTGGCTCCTGATCTATATTCGAGTTCTGCCAGAACCAGTGCTATCTCAGGGTTTTGCGGATCTGCTGCATAGACAGTCGAGATGAAGTTCTTGGCGTTGTTGATGTCACCTATCTCATGGTAAAGCCTCGCCATGAATGACCTCACGTCATTGCCATTGGGCTTAATGCGTAGCGCATTCAATGCCTCGATTTCTGCGGCGCGATATTGGCCTTGTTGCCGGTAGAGTTCAGCGACATCGAGATGAGCCTCGACTTGCAATTGCGTTAGGTCCGCCTCGTTCTCTGGTTCGGGCTGGCAACTTGCAAGAAAGAGCGTGAAAATGCTTAGGACTGCGTGACGGAATGCCTTGGCAGAGATTGTCATGGAGTTCTCCGAATTAATCTTCGATTGTAGCTCTAGCTTGTATGAACGGTGTTAACTTAAGTGGTGAAATTGCGGATCCTGGAGATTGTGGGGCAAAAGTGAACAGGCAAATATTAAATCATATCCCTTTGGCATTCGGGATAGGCCATTGTAACCATCGTTAGATATTGTTTCGATAAACTTCGCTTAACTCCCAGGCATAAAAAAAGGAGTTACGCTACTGCGTAACTCCTTCCGGTTCATGCTCCTGGTGCGGGGTACTTGGTTTCCTAGACTTAGCTAAACGAAAACCTCAGCATCCGCTAAATGAGAACTTTGCGCCGCCGGGTGGTAAATCCGAGTCCCAGTAAAGCTAGACCAAGCAGAGCAACTATAGATGGCTCAGGTACTGCCTGGATTGCCGCGTCGCCAGAAGAGCTGACTCCTGCACTGTCATAAGTCACACTCACGACAACAGTAAGAGAGAATGGGTTACTGACCAGGCTATCCCATGGCCCTGTGTATTCAGAGTCGCCGAACACCTCAAAGGGTTCAGTGGCAGTATCAAAGTCAAAATCTGTCAGTAATGTGGTCTGTGCGAATAGCGCATTGCCATCATCTACGTAAGTTTCGAAAGTAACTGTGCCGCCCGCGCTGACCGTTCCGCCAATACCACTCAGGAAGTGGTTATAAGTTGGCATTGTGGTGAAATCTGTATCCGAGAATTCCGCAACGAAGCCGCCCGCAGCGGTGGAAGTAGAAAACCATCCCAGATCGATATAGTCCTCTGGGGTGCCTGTCACTTCGCCTGCCGTGAAGTTGATGCTTGCTGTCCCGACAGTGCCGAAGTAGCTGACAACATTGAGGGCGGCATTCAAATCAGGGTCTGTTGACGCAGGAACAGATGGCAGACCATTGTCCGAAATAACAACCACATCTGAACCGGAAGTGATTCGAATGGTCGGCACCGCGAACGCAGTGGATGTCGCAGCAATAGCCAGCAGTGCTACAAGCAACCTTTTGAAAGATAACATTTTATTCTCCAATTCCCCTGTTAGTGGGGAGAGTGCTGAACCGTAATTTGCGAATTCTGAGTAAATAGCTCTTCGTAGTACTCTCTCGGTTTATACTGCAATGGCTGTGCCAAAACTTGAAAAGTAAAAAATATTCAATAAATACAATATGTTAAATATGGCTCTTGGATGTCAATTTGATCTAACTATGTCGATTTGTAAAAATTGCTGACAGATAGGTCGAGCAGCCAATTAGATGTGTATATTTAATTGACGAGCGATGAAGCTCGCAGCTTTTTACGTACCTGGCGGCATTCCAGCTATTGTGCTCAGGGCTGGCATGAGTGGCATTGGTGGGCCAGATTTCAGACACCAACTTCAGCATGTCACTCGAAAGCATCCACTTTAGAAGATATAACAGCTTTCAGGATTCCAGGCCACCAGACTTCTGCATCGAGCTTCAGCAGGCGGCGACTCTGATGCGAGACATAGACAAGATTTTTCAGACCTGCAGTCCGCAATCTGATTCTTTCGAGATGTTAGGAAAACTGGCATATGCCCCCCTAAGATTCGAATCTTCAGAGGTATAATTTGGCGGAAAGCCCACTCAATATCTGCATACGGTGCCTGCTATCCGGCTCGCTCCCGCATTTCGCACTTTTTGATGGTGATCAGTAAGGAACGGCAATCGAAAAAATTAATACCTAATAATAACAATGGCTTAGTGGTTTCTGGGCCGAATTTCGTAATTTTCGAGATGCATTTAAGTTCATCGCCTGCTCGTTTGAAATCGCTATTTTTCCCATGATTATGGATTAGCTTCCATCTATTTTGCGATTCAGTGCAGCAAGGGTGACAAAACGGTATTTTGGGTGACCTTCACTTTCACAGAAGGTCATGAAATTCCCACATCCAGTGGGCTGGTTAACGTCGTTTTATGAGCTTGCGCACTGCGTTTTCGAGGCCCAGTGTGCTTAAGACGCTCCGGACAGCAGAGTAGGTGGAGTTGAGTATTCTCTGGGAAGAGAGTAGCAGGGCTGCCTTGGATCCGCGCGTCACAAGCGACGCCACTGCCGCTGGGCACTCCGTATTTCCAAGGATACGTTTGTAGTCGTTTTCCCCGTAGCCAAAATCCAATGTATCTGGGCGATTCTCGCTAAACATCTCCTCTATGGCGAGCAAATTAAGGACCGTACCTGGCTGAAAATCCCTCCATTCTGCGTCGTAACCAATTTCTTCAAAATAGTACAGCCCTTGATACTGATAACCTCTGATAAACGCTACTGCTTTACTGTCACTGACGAGTAGGTAGCTTCTCAGTAGTCCATGGCGAGCAAGACTTCTATGGTGCTCTATCGTTGAGGAGTCAGCACGTGGTTTATACCCAAAAGTTTTTGCTTGCCACGATTGCTTAAAAATCTCATCAAGTTGAACAAGAAATGATTCTACATCCTGCTCCTTATCTACCTTGACCAGTTGCGGATCGCTAGATGACTTTATCGAAAACTGCTTCACACTGCGCCGAAGGTTGTAGCGAGTTTTCTTGCTCATACTTGTCATGTAGTTGTCGAAATCTGACTGGAAAGCAATACCTCTTAAAACTTGTTGGTCGATAATCCGAAATCTAAAACTTCCGGGTAAATTATTTCTATTCGACTGCAATATCCTACACAGCTCTCCATTTACTGGCAGACAGTCGAAACTCACCAGAGTAAGCTGATTTTCTTTAAGTGATCTGAGAATGATCCCGACTACGTCTTGAAGGCTTTCTGTATCTGCTACAGCAATTGCATTGCCGCGGAGGCTTACCCGCTCGATATTCACTCCGAATAGCTTCAAGACGCCTAGTTTGAGGACGAGTTTGCTCTTCTGTCGAACGAAAGGTGCGAGAGCTACTAATTGCCGCGAATTATCCTTGCCAGATCGATATAAAATGACAAAATGCGCACTCTGGCCAAGGGTGGCGAATTCTGATTTCCAATACTCCGGAGTATGGTAGATAGTGTGGTTTGGATTCTTAGTGAGAAACTTATTCCAATCCTGCTCAACCCGGTTCAGATGCTCAATTGTGCTTACCACATCAACATATAATTCGTTCATGCAAGCACAAAACCTTTAACGGACTTAGAATGGAAATGATAATTGGTCGAGCATTGCCCGCGTTAGTCGAGAATAGCACATGTTAAATGTAGGCGGAGAGAAAGTAGCTAGAATTTTACCGAATCGGTTGATTACTACGCATAGTGGGCGAGGCGGTAAAGTTTTGTACCTAAGCTTCGATGACGGCCCCAATGAAAAATATACTCTACCGTTATGTGAGTTATTGGCTAAGTACTCAGCAAAAGCGACTTTTTTCTGCGTTGGCAAGCAAATCCTGAAGTACCCGGAAATTGCGAGTTATCTGGTTGGGCAGGGCCACATGATTGCCAACCACAGCCAGAACCACCGATCTTTTCGAAAGTTGAGCCTGCAAGAGCAAATTGCCGAAGTAGAGGATTGCGATGACAGCATTCGAGCGATTGATCCTGAATTCAAAAGAGTCTTTAGAGCCCCTCAGGGGCATTTGAGTATCCCGCTGCTTTTTAAACTCAAGGCGAGAGGATGGCAAATTGTACATTGGTCCTACGACTCTAAAGATTACCTGCAATTATCAGTGAAAGAGCAGCTTGCAATCATTGAGTCGAAATCTGTGGTTGATGGGGACATTTTACTATTTCATGATGACAACCAACTCGCAATAGACGTGCTTGCAGAGATGTTACCTTTCTGGAAGTCTGAAGGTTTCAAGTTTCATTCGATTCGAGAACTGGTCTCATAGTTTCGCGCCGCACCAAGGCTCAGCTAGCAAATATTCGGTAACTATTCACTATTCTTACAATCAAACGTTTGAGCAGTTTTCTTTTTTCTGTAACAAGAACCACTTGAACGAACCTTTAGTCAACCAGATCGTTCAGAAGATTAGCCAACTGGTTGGTCAATGATTTGCGTTCATATTTGCCCGCGTCAAAATCCACACTAATTTTCTTGGGATTGGTTACATAGCGGCGCAGTTGCATCTCAAGGAAATTGCTGATTGCCGCAATATCAGTCGGGTCGGCACACAAGGATTCGGGGTAGTCATCCATCAACTTCCAAACTTCTCCCTCTGGTGCAATGGCGAGTATCGGATTAGTTGTAGCAAAATACTCGAATAATTTCCCAGGAACTACGCGACTTGCCACATCCATATTACTGAGTAGCAAGATAAGACAATCTGAGCGACGAATCAGGTCGATGGCGGAGCTGTGGTCTAAATAGTCATGAATAGTCAAGGTTGCTGCAGTATTTGCCATACTGCAAAGGACTTCCTCTTGCTCGGCAGTCCTTCTTCCAGCGACAACTAGTTCCAGGTTCTCGGCCAATTCCTGTTCTGATTCTGACAATTGCTGAATCGCCATTATCAGTGGCTCTATAGATGTTAAATTCCAGAGTGTTCCAACGTAGCTAATTACAAACTTATCAGAAATTCTCTCGTGCTCGTGCTCGTGCTCGTGGACGTTTGGGAAATCTGTGGCGTCAAATCCATTGTAAATGCAACGCACATCAATTTTTTCAACGACCTCCAGTAATTTCGTTTTCGAGCTGAGCGCTTCGGTACTCAGGCTCGTCGTGGCGACCAGTGCGCTGGCTGATCGGATAGCATAGTTTTGCATCATGCGTTGTGCCGCCAGCGATATTTTTCCCATTCTCTTGTTTTCCCAGACGGAATTACTGATGTCCCATTCGTCACGATAATCCAGCACAAGAGGTATGCCACTCTTCCTGGCCAGAAAAGCGGCGATCAGTAGTGAGGAGAATGGTGGGGCGGACACAAATATAGCAGTTGGCTTTTGTTCTTTAATGATTGTATTCCCCAAGCGAATTGCACTCGGCAACCAGAGTATCTGAGGGTCTGGTTGCAACAGTGAATTCGCAACTTTCCGCAATAACCCTTTGAGAAATACTTTAATACTTTTGCTTTTTCGTCCTGGGTCAGTTGCTGCCGAAACGGCTTGTTTAGCGGCATAACCAGGTTCGAGGGTTCTGGCTTTGTAAACCCTAACGGTTTCAGGAATGTCTTTTAGGAGAGTTTCGTCAAACAATGGGACCGAAGGATTTTTTGTGGTTAACACCAACGGTTCCCACCCGAATTCACCTAGATACTTTACAAATTTGGTTACCCGCTGGACTCCAGCGCCGCCTACAGGTGGGAAAAAGTAAGAAATTATCAGCACAGATTTAGGCATAGTAGTGCTTTCATTTACTCTGCGATGGAACGCAGATGATTCTCCAGATGGTCAATGCGCCTTGATAAGCTGAAATTTTGGATGATATGTAACCTTGCGGCCTTACCCATTGATTTGAGTTTGTCATTCGAATTTATCAATTCTTCGAGCTTGTCGGCTAACAAACTGGGACTATGAGTTTTTACGAGGTAGCCAGTTTTGTCATTCACAATTATTTCAGGTATGCCCCCTATATCAGTGGCCACAGTAGGTTTTGAGCAAAGCCCTGCTTCCAGAAAAACCAATCCGAATGCTTCTTCACGTGATGGTTGCAGGAATATATCACAGGCTTGCATCCACTCCATGGCATTGGTGATTTGTCCCAACAAAACTACGGATCCCCGCAAATTAAGTCTATCGATTTGCTCATGAAGTCGCTCGTAGTCCGCAGCGAGGCCATCGCCTGCGATGTATAGTCTGATACTTGAATTTTTTTTCCTAAGCAGAGCTACGGCTTCAATGCTGTCTTCGTGGCCTTTGATGGGGCCCAAATGCCCTAAGGAAAAGAGCATTGGTCCGCTCTTGGTCAGCCCAAGCTTTTTCCTGATTTCTGCAGAATTAAAATCTGAACTATATGCGAGTGGGTCGATGCCCCAGTGAATGACTTCCATTTTTCTGGCGTCCAGGCCGAGTTGACTTACGAGCCGATCTTTTCGTTCTCTAGAAACAGCAATGTAGTAGTCAAGAAAGCGATAAAACAAACGGTTTCGCCAGGTTGGTGCATAATATCTAAGTTCTGAGCGATGGATAGTCCCGATTGCTGTAACTTGTAAAAACCAGGCAGCAAGACCGGCGTAGAAGGAAGATGATTCACAATGCGTATGAATCAGGTCTGCTTTGCGATTGCGAAACAATTTAAATAGTTTGAACAAAAGTAATATATCGAAGCGTGCAGAACTCTTGTTATAAATTACCCACTCTTCACTGTGAGAATAATATTCGGATACCCAGGCAGGAGGAGTGGAAAATCCGACCAAAGTGACCGCATGCCCTCGCGCCTTTAGCCCGAGAAACTCTTCTACGATACGTTTGGTACGCCCCCCTTTTTCGAGAGAATTGACCACCATAACAATGTTAATGCGGATGTATCCTTCTTTGTGCTAATTCAGGCTATGATCTAACTGTCTGGGTGCTTCTTTTGAGTCAAATTCGCTAAGCATACTCGACTCTTCTAATGGATCATCCAGTGGATCCCAGACAGGCGCAAGACGTCTACGTAAGCCAAAAACAATTCGGTCTACAGTGTTTGCTAGCGGAATTGGAATATATAACCAACGCATAATCAAAAATAGTTTTCTGCGCAGTGCCCAATTGTAAATAGCTTGTTCAGAATAAAATTTGTAACCCCAACGCTTCTCAAACAGGCGGCTGGATCTGTAAGTGATTCGGCTGTTCCAACGCAGGTTGAAGTATCTGAGATCTGATAGATTGGCTCTGGTGCCCAGGTTGTCGAAGAGTATCTGGCTCTTGGGTTCAACGAATAGTTTCAGTCCCCTAGCCTTGAGTTGCATGCCAATGTCCAGATGTTCCCGAATAGTCATACTAGGTAGTTCAATAGATTTGAATACCTTGGTATTAAACATGACACAATGAAGTTCAAACGCTTGTGTTTCTGTTGTCTTATTGGGTAGTTCATGGGGAGCTGACCGACGGAAAGTCTTGTATTCAATCAGGTACGGTGTGTCATCGACGTTTACGACTCGAATTTCGGTTGAGAACAAGTGATTACGTACTTCTGCTCCGGCGTCGACCCCTGAGCGTTCAAGTGTTACAGGATAGACTACAGCCGCTTCTCTGGTATCTGCAGTGTCAATCAGGGGTGGCAACCAGCCGGGTAGAGGTTTGGAATCGTTGTCCATAAAGATCGAATATTTTGAACTAAGCTCGTTCTGAACTCTGCGCATGGCCTCCATGGGGATAATCCTGCCGTAGTCAAAAATCCGGTAATTCGTTTTACCTTCCAAGGCTTCTAATGCAGCATTCCAGTCCGCGACAGGATAACCTAGGTTGAGAATGACCAATTCGAAAAGATTCGAATCAGTATGTTTATAAATTTCACAGATACATTGGGCCAACATCGAGTATCTGTCTCTCGGTGTAATGACTATAGTGACGTCGTAACTCATGTGTCTCACCTGGTTTGCGTTCAGAACCGATAAGCCGCGAGAGATTCTGATCCGGGAAGTGCCAGCTTCAAATGTGATGTTTTTACGAGCGTTGGAGAATTCTCATAAAGTTCTAGAGTAAAGATTGCCAGCGAGTTTTGCATCAAATGCTCTTTAGTTCACTATGGGCTGAAGTTGTGGCTCTTGAGTATCTCTCAATTAGCGGGTGAATCAAACAATATACTGCCAGCGATTGTGATATCCCGGCATCCATTTTCCTCCAATGACCCCAGAGAAGTACCTGCAGAAAATATCAAGAAATACAATGAAATACCTCTGATTTGGTCGAGCAGTAGTCTGGCTTCGAAATTTTCAGACAGGCGCCGGTAGCCCAGTAAAGTGCCGATCCTTGCATGAGGCTGAAACCATGCGAGGGAGCTAGGCGTTACTTTGCTATAGGGTAATGGTTGAGCCTGAGCGCTTTGTATCTTTCCTGATAGGTTCTGACAAAGACAGCAACAATCACCATGGCAAAAACTGATGAAGGCCAAATAAATCGACCATCAGAATATGCAGCTAGTGCTGAAGCTATAAACAAAGCGAATGACGCGGCGAGCCCAACAATCCAGGGTAGCATTTGTTTCAATATTGACCACCTATGTTCGAATACAACTATGGCAACAGCCAGAACCGCTACTATGCCTGGTACTCCTAGAGTTAGTACGAGGCTCATCCACGTTCGGAATCGGGCTGCATTCAGGACAAATCGATCCCAAGATGGTGTCCAGGTCACCATGGTTGGGTCGATGCTGATTGACCTCGTCAGATATGTGCTAACTAAATAAGCCCCAATAATTGCGAATGTCAGGCATGCTGCTCTTAGATCCCATTGCTGGTTAACTAACTTATGGGCAATAAAAACAGGAATGAGGAGAACGACAGTTTCCTTAACAAAAGTGCCTATAAAAATCAGCAATACCAATAGAATATCCGACTGATTATGGATCAAGTAACAGCCAATGCCCAAAATTGCGATAATTACCGGGTCTACATAGCCAATCGCGCCATAATAAAATACGGGAAACGAAACGACGAACGTAAGCAGAATGAGAACAATCTGCCGCTGATTTAGCTTTAAGGATGCCAGTAGGGAAGTAAAAAATATCGAATTGATCCAAAGCGCAAGGACATTGATCACATTGATCGCGGTCATTTCCGGTAGTGGCAGAAGTGATGCAAGGAATGGTACTAGAGGACGATAAGTGAATGGTGCATGGGGTTGGAAGCTCGGGTCCTTGCCGTTGTAGATTTCTGCCATGGCAACGTAGTGCATGGAATCATTGGCCATGCCTGATCCGACAACATCACTCAGCAGGAGATCATTCCGATTAAATCTGGGTAAACAAACTATTACAATTAATACTAGCAATAGCACATGGAGCTGAATGTCCAAGATTTTTGTAATCATCGTGTGTACCAAAAAAGAAGCACTCGTTTATGACATATTTGTGGACGAGAATTAGTTAACCACCTGGATTCGATACTGATTGTTGGGATCACTTTGAGTTGGGTTATATTGAGTCGTCCAAAGCATGGTGTAAGGCATGATTCAAGACATAGTCTTTTTAAGGCTTTTTACTTGAATCTGGACACTCGAGAATATGGGCTGCTAATTCGGAGTGTAACTTCATTATTGCTTCAGCCAGGCTTCGCAGGACAAATTTCATGAGCCCGCTCTGTGCTTCATAATACAATCCTAATACTGCAGTGCCAAAGTAAGCGTGGAAAGGAATTTTTTGCAATTCTGTCTGGACAACTTACCGCAACATGGATACTTTTGGACGTACGCGTACACCCGGCCAACATAAGATTTCCCCTATGATTCCTACCATTCCACGCCCCCTGATTCTGGTACTGCTTGCCGTATTAATTGCTCATGTTTGTGTCGCCATAGCCTCAATAAATGGACTTGTGCAAGACGACGCGATTAGCTACGTAACAATAGCCAATAATCTGCTAAATGGTAACGGCTACGTATTCAACCCTGGAGATACTCCTACTGCCTGGAGGGCTCCTGGATATCCGGTACTCCTCTATGTGGTCTGGGAACTGTTTTGGGAATCAGAAACAATTGCAAGATTGGCTAATGCTCTGCTATGGATGTCGACTAGTTACATCACTTATCTATACTCTGTTCGAACAATCGGTAAAGAATATGCGGTTGTGGCTAGTCTTTCCGTTGGATTGTACCCAACATTCTTAGGGATGAGCGGGCTATTGTGGTCTGAGTCATTGTTTATATTTCTATTTATGCTATTCCATTTACTTTTTTGGAAGTTAAACAGAGATAGCCGAATTGTGAGCCTTTTGCTTTGCGGGGTTGTCCTCGGCTTCTCGATATTGACCAAATCAACTGCCGTAGTAATGTTTCCAGTGATAGTCGCATTCAGTTTACTAAAAAATAGTCATGTAAGCTTCAAGCAGGCAACTCTGATCGCGATTGTAGGGGTTTTAGTTATGGGATGTTGGACCGCAAGGAACTACTATCTACATGATCACTTGATTCTGGTCGAAAGCAATATGGGTTATAACCTATATGTTGGCAGTAGACCGGATACTCCCATACCGTTTGCGTGGCAGAAAATGGATACTGCTCGTCAGGATGCTCGGTATCGAGAGTTAGTCGCTCAAGCAAATTATGCTGAAGCTGAGGAAGATAACTTATTAAAGCAAGAAGCATTTACTCAAATGAGAGAAAATCCAGGCAGAACGTTGGCACTTTCTATTGGAAAATTATTCGACTTTTGGTTGCCGGATTTTTTTATTGCTATGAATGCCAGATCGGGTTCCTATGGAGAATTCTACAGATCGCTTTGGCCTGTAATTTTAGCGGTTACTATGAGTTCTTTTTTAATTGTATCCATTCTTGCATTACGTTACGTTTGGAGTCATAGAAAAGAAGCGCACGTATTGTACACTGTGTTAGTGGTCGCAACCTATACGATGCCGCACATGCTGGTCTATGGAGCTAGCCGGTATCATATGCCGTTGATGCCGCTGATAATCGTTCTCGCAACACCGATGTTGTGCCAGATAGCAGGAAGGCGTACCCAAGGTTCTTTTTTCAGAAGTCAATTTGGTAACTGAACGAATATCACAAAATCACATTGAAAATGCACCTGACGTCGAATTTGTGTGTTCTTGGTTTCTTGCCGAACAGTTTGAGAATATTGCACTGACCACGGCAAAGAGAGCTGAAATTGTCACTTGATATCTTTAGCAATAAGGTTGTAAAAACCAAATTTTATGAATACAAATTCGAAATATTTGTCAGCTTTGAGAAAATACTTTGGTCATATGGACATATCAACTCTGCTTCTAATACTGTTTAGCGTGACTCTATCCGTGTCAGCGCAATTGCTGCTGAAATCAGGAATGTCTGCAGATTCTGTTCAAACGGGGCTTTCATCAGGGCTTGCCAACGCAGTTACTGCAGTCATGACCAATGCAAAAGTGCTATTTGGTCTAACTATTTATGTTAGCAGTGCCGCAACTTGGCTAGTAGTTCTCTCTCGCGTCGATGTAAGTCAGGCTTACCCCTTCGTAGGTTTGGGTTTTGTTGGCACTATGGTGTTCGCGTACTGGTTTTTGAATGAGCCCTTAACTGCGACGAAAGTCTCAGGAACAATACTGGTACTAGCTGGTGTTTTATTAATTTCCAGAACCTAGCTAGCTAGATAGATACATAGATAGATAGTTGAACGGTTTTTACTCCAATCACATTTAGAGAGTCGATTTCTATTCGCTACTGAAGTATAAAGTGCTGATGGAATGTGCTAGCAGCTTCAGGGTAGGTTTTAACGAATAGCTGGCCTCAATCCAAAAGTTGAGTATCCTGGTAGTTCGCTCTGCCAGCGACTATGGCCAAAAGAATGCGAAGGCGCTTAGCAATGTCATTGTTACAGAATTAGCGCGTTGACATTCACTCTATAGCTACTCATAAGATATCGATTCAACCCCCGCAACCGACCATGCATGCTCAGCCGTAGCGTTGCACCCATCCCGTCAATTGGAAAGCAGATTGAATCTGTAGTTTGCGGCATGCCTCCACATGTCATCGAATCGACTCAGAAAGAATTCCGGGATGCATGGAAAAGGGGAAAGATGAATTTTTAGCTTGTATCGAAGAATGCTTATCTTCAGCCTGCCGGGTGCTCTACTACTGATTTGTCAGTCTCAAAGAGAAGCTCGAGTCACTTTCGTGCAAGGGCATGGGATAAGCAATCCAAAATACCCAATTGCGAAGGGAGACAATAGTTTCTCCCGGTTTAGGTCGCATTCAGGAAAATACGAGCCTCTTTAAAAGTAAACAGTGTTAATATTGGGGTTAGGGCCGGCTAATCGATAGCTAATTACATTTGGTTTGGCGGGAGAAACCTGCGTTGAGATTATCAACTATGCTTCGAGGAGCGAATCCTGAAGTAGTTGAGAATCTATGAAGAACAGCTTACAAGCCCTTTTTATCGAGCTTGATCATGACTATTATATGCGCCATTCCAACGAATTCTAAATTCGATTGAACTTCTAGCAATCCACTGTAGCAATGAACGAAAGAACCATATTTGTAGACCTTGATGGAACCCTGATATACAGCGACTTATTGCTGGAGTCATTTTTAGGGCTTGTTTCCAAAAATTTTTTTTACATTTTCATGGTTCCTTTCTGGCTCTCTAGAGGAAGAGCCTTTCTGAAAGATCAAATTGCGAGCCGAGTGGAGCTGAATGTAGCACTTCTACCTTACAACACTAGTCTGATTGAATATTTAGAGAAGCTTCAGAAAAATGGTAGCAGACTTGTCCTTATATCAGCGTCAAATCAAAAATATGTCAATCAGATTGCACAACATCTTGGCATATTTGAAAATTCGATTGGTAGTTCTCAAAGCTGTAATCTTAAAGGCTCGAACAAACTTAAAAAAATTCGCGAGTTATGCGGAGAGGAAGAATTCTCCTATGCGGGTAACGAAAGTGCTGACTTGAAGATTTGGTCGGATGCGGCTAGCGCTATTATCGTGAATGGTGGGAGAAATTTAAAGAAAGAAGCATTAAACCTCACAACAGTTGAGGCCGAATTCGATCAAGTCGAAAACAGGTTTCTTGTTTTCATTAAAGCTATCAGGGTGCACCAATGGGTTAAGAATGGTTTGTTATTTGTACCCCTGGTACTTTCGCATCAAATTTTCAAGATCGAGTTGGTAGCAATTACGCTGACGGGATTCGTCGCTTTCGGGCTGTGCGCTTCTAGCGTGTATCTATTGAACGACCTGCTGGATCTCGAAAATGATCGGCAACACCCCACCAAATGCAAGCGTCCGTTCGCTAAAGGAATTCTTCCTCTGTCCTATGGGTTGATTGGAAGTCCTGCGCTCTTGCTATTGGCGTACCTTTTGGCCTGGCAAACGAACTCATATTTTCTTGCTGTTATGTCTCTGTATTATATTAGTACCGTGTTATACAGCTTCAAACTGAAATCACTGATAATAATTGACGTGCTGGTTCTTGCTGGGCTTTTTACTATTCGAATAATCGCTGGCGCAGCTCTATCTCTGCTACAACCGACATTTTGGCTGTTAGCTTTCAGCATGTTTTTATTCTTCAGTCTTGCGATAGTCAAGCGTGTTACTGAATTGGGTAAATTGAGTCGCGAAAGTTCCAGCGAAGCAAAAGGTCGTGGCTATGTTGCGGGAGATTTTCCAATACTCTCCGCTATGGGAAGTGTGAGCGGGATTATTTCCGTATTGGTGTTTTCGCTCTACATTAACGATGAGCAAACACGGGAAATGTATGCGATTCCCGAGATATTGTGGTTAATCTGCCCTTTATTGCTTTACTTGATCAGCAGAATCTGGTTGATAGCTCACCGGGGTAAACTGGATGATGATCCTATAGTGTTTGTTATAAAAGATCGGAATAGCCAAATTGTAGCGATGATATGCGGCATCTTGCTTTGGCTTGCTGCATAACAATGCCAAAGATCCGAATAGGGTAACAAAGTGCCAATGAAGGGTAATGGGCTATTGTGAAGTTCACATAAACCCAAATATTTCTTCGAATGCTAGTTCGGGATTGACATTACCAATGTGGAAAACTGTCCATAATGCAGGGTCAGGGTAATTCGGCGCGATATTAACATGTGGCATTGCGGAGTTTCTTTTTCGAATAGAGTCCCAGGACACTCAACTGTGAATCTATCTTCCGACGCTCATGTCGCTGCCGAGTGTGTAAGTGTGGCAATGTAAGGCGATGGAAGGCTTGATAGGTCAGTTGTGATTTGAGCTTTGGTTACTTCAGGTATTTAACTCTTAATTTATACGCATACGTCGAGCCACTTCGCTCTCTATTCACTTCTAATATGTATCCGAGAGAAGCAAAACGAGTCAATAACTTCGCGTTCATGTCTCTTTCTCGCGTTGTCCAATCCCTCGTTTAGAATTGATGTTTTTCGCGGAGCGATATGCGGCGGTTCTAGAGGTGGTTTTGGTTGTGAATTTACTGGATCAGGTTTGGTCTAACGAATTTTTATCAACAATGGGGTTCTAAAAGGTATATCTGATAGATGCCGACAACTAACTACTGATTGGGATCCTCATAGAACGAGTTGAGCATACTTAATCGCTGGTCGGATAGCAGGGCGGCTACCAGGAACTAGTAGCTACCAGAGAATTTGAGAAATAACCCCGCGCACTTTCCCAAAAAGCGGAACTTGGACTCAAATAGTTTTAGCGTTTTATTGGTATTGGAGAGACTCTCAGGTGGCTTACCTATCTCTACTTGTATACTTCACTGTTGTGCTAGTTCGCCCACATGAATGGGGTGCTGTCTACAATGAAGATTCGACGATAATTCGCGACTCCCTTCTGTTTTGCCTGGTATTTTACGTGTTGAGGTCGAACCGGAATATGGGTGCCCCGCAATTCACGATGATGATTCTGTTTTTGATAGCAAATTTCTTATCATTGGCAATGGACGGGGAAATTGCCGGTGCTTTTGAAAGGATAGACACGCAATTTCGAAATATCTTTGTCCCTTATGCGCTAATCAGTGGTTTAGTTGATAGTCTCAAAAAGCAGTATATTCTATTCGGAGTCATATCAGGGGCTTCGTTACTTATGGTTCTGAATGGGTATTATCAAATCAACAATGAACTTGGACTTGGATTAGTGGGAAATCCTATTTACGGAGAGGGCGGCGAAGCCAGGATTACTTACCTTGGGATGATGGCTGATCCAAATGATCTCGGTATGTTTTTTGTAATGACTCTTCCGATACTATTTCTGTTTCTGAAAATGTCATCAAGTTTATTTAAGTTGCCAATTGGTGTTTTCATCCTTGCAATACTGTACGGCATTTTCCTCACTAATTCTCGTGGCACGCTTCTGGCAACTTTTTCTCTGATCCTGTTTTGGTACTTAAGGAAGAACGGTTTTGCTAAAACGGCATTCGCAGGAATGCTGGCAAGTCCAGTACTGCTTGTCGTGATGTCCAGTTTTCGCGAAATTAGTTCGGAAGAGGAGAGCGCTCAGGGACGTCTGGATGCATGGGCTACTGGGCTAGAGTTGTTCCAGCAATTTCCAGTCTTCGGAATTGGCGGAGGTGCGTTTACTTTTGAGAACAACGGACTTACTGCGCACAACTCTTTTGTTCTGGCTTTCGCCGAACTGGGGATTGCCGGATGTTTTGTCTGGGTCTCGCTATTTGTATTTACTGCAGTAATTTTGTGGAAAATTATGAATATGTCATACCTGCCTCAATCAATTTCTGAGTCAGATAATAAATATGAACTGGCAAAGGGGGAGTCATATGTTGCTACTGCGCTGTGTTATAGCATGATAGCTGCAGCAACTGCAGGGTTTTTCTTGAGTCGAACCTACATTCCCCTTCTTTATATATACCTCGGGATGTGCGCCGCTTGTTATGGAAGGGTAATGCAAGAATTTCCAAAACTTAAACCGCAAGAATTTTTCGATACAAAAGAAGTATTGAAAATTAGCCTATTTATTACCGTTGGTGGAATATTTGTGATTTGGTTGGGCCTACAGGTATTTCTGTAACTCATGAGTGCACAGGAGAGAGCTGCTTAGTTGGTTGGGTGAAATAAATTAAATCTATTTTCGGCCAGTTAGGTCCTTGTTCAACATAATTCCGAATGTGAGTAGATATTATGTGTAATTTTCAAGGCAATGTTCGTGCTAATAACGATTGGTTCTTGTACTAATATTTGAGAACCGATTGTGGGAACCTGTTTTTGGCGTTCCAATGTATCCCTCAGTGTATTCTCTGAATTGTAAACCTTTCGCAGTATGTAGAATGCACACCTGGTTTGGGTCTGCTCGTGATTGGCACTACTCAAACAATGTTCTGTAAGAAGCATCGTTCATGGATTTGTCTGCTTTAACTGAAGAATGCAATTGATTGTATAAAGGCGAATCGCCGCCAGGCCGTTGTACACTGGCATTGAGGATAGCTAGGTCGATATCGTGGGAGCAATTTTGGCTTCTCGAGGAAACGGATACGGTAAATACTGGTGCAATCTAATTGCTTTTTGGTATGTTTCTATAGCACTCAAGATATGCTTGATGTGTTTTAGTGAGTGAAAACTGGTCTTGGATTAACCTGCGAGCAGCATTGCCATATTCACCAATTATGTGTTCATTTTCCAAAAATTCGAGCATCGTTTCCGCAAGTAGTTGCGGGTCGCCGTAAGGGACGAGTGCACCTGTGTCTCCAGGACGAACAAGTGTTGGATTTCCGCCAACTTCCGTAGCTATTGCTGGTATCTTTCTCGCCATGGCTTCGATAATTACCATAGACAATCCTTCGCTCTGAGAGGCGACTACAAGCACGTCAATATTCTTATAAATCAACTCAATGTCATCTACTTCGCCACAGAATTCAACGATGCCCTGTGGAAGTTTGCTAGCTTGTTTTCGTAGATCTTTTTCAATTGGCCCAGCGCCAAAAAATTTCAGTTGAATAGCTTGTTGTGCTACTTCTTCCGATAGTTCTGTAAGAATCGAGATTGCCTCCAGCAGAATCGTTTGGCCTTTTAACGTTACCATTCTCCCGACTGAGCCGAAACGCAAAACTTCGGAGGGTGTCTTATTGAATTCGTCAGGCACATAAGCGCCATTCGTGATGACTCGCATTTTGTCTGAGCAATTTCTATAGCTTTGCGCAAATACGTCAAAAGCGAATTGAGTGACAAAGGTAATATGCTTGATAAATGGAATTGTGACAGCGTGAACAACTCGCCACTTCAACGTGTCCAATGGTTCGAGGCCGTGACGTGTATAAACTATGGTTTTCCCTTTCCAGAGCGGCACTAAAGGAGAAATATAGCGAAGCCCCCTGGGGCTGTGTATGTGCAGAACATCAAATTGCCTGGCAAGGGTATATATCAATCGATATCTCTGTAGGCGAGTGTGTTCAGGCCCGATGATATGGATCGGTATGCCAAGATCTTTGATTTTCGGGACCAGGAAATCATCGTCCGAACCCAAAGATAATATCTCGGCATCGTAGCCATCTTCTCGTTGTAGAGAGGCAAGGTCAGCAGTAAAGCGCTCTGCCCCTCCTAGTGCGAGACTAGGAAGGACATGCAATATCGACAAACTCAAATTGTGTACAGCCTTGGAAGTTCTACTTACTGCAGTGGTATACCATAGATTACCTGACGATAATTATTGGTATCGAAAAAGATGTCTACGATACCATCGCCATTCAAATCGGTCGCACTGGTGAAATCCAGACTGCCATCGGACAACACTGGTGAATCCAGAAGGTAGGATGGAATTCCTTTGAAGACTACCGTGTTGCCACTACTGATCTCAATGAAGCCGGTCAGGCCGTCGATCATGAAGCTATGCGCGTTGTCTTGAATCCAGCTTTCGAACGCATCCACATCATGTACTGCTGGTATCAATTCCTGGCTAACTCCATTGGCAAAATTGGCGACGATACGGTAACTGGCAGGATCGCTAATATTGCCGATTTCTGTAATCGTGGTCGCTGACTGGTTCGCCGCGCGATTCAGCGTACTGGCATCGCCTGCTTGCCTGGCAAGGTAACTAAAGTGGAATGCAAACGAGCTACCACTGAATTCCACAAACGTGAGGCCATTACCCAGTTCGCTACTGGAGGCGCCACTGGCAGCAAGCGCATCCTGGAAGGCCGGGGCATCGGAAGCACTTGGAGTCAGGGTAATCTTGAGTCCATCGCTTACGATATGCAGCTCTCCTTTCGAATCCAGGCTAACGCCGTCTGGTTCGTTGGTGGTAACAACGCTGCGCGGCTTAACGACCACCATCGCGTTAGTGATCTGTGGGTTCTCAATAGTGGTCGCAGCGCCTGAATTGCCGCCAATATTGGTTCCGTTACCCAATAAACCATTCACGGCATTCCTGGCCAGATCCAGGGCAGTCAATTCAGTGGAATCTGAATTCACCAGAATTGGTTTGCTCAGATCCACATTGCCTGCGCCGTCATCCAGTGCGCCCGTCAGATTAAGCCCGGGCACACTGCTTACGGTGCTTCTCGTGACTTTAGTTCCCGCACCAACCTTAATGCCGGAACCAACAGCGCTTACATTCAGCAAGGTATTGGTAACCGTGCCTTCGCCACCTAGCGTTCCAGACAGGGTTCCGCCACTTACCATGGACCCTGCAACGAGGGACACATCTTGCAGTGTGCCGGTTGCCGAGTTGGTAACCTGCCCACCAATTGTGCCTCCGATTACGGTGCCGTTATTGCTGAAATCGCTAACGGTTCCATTGAGGACTGTACCGTTATTGCTGAAATTGCTGACTGTTCCGCCAATAACCGTCCCGCTATTACTGAAGTTGCTTAGCGTGCCAGTGTTGACGGTTGTTGCGCCTGAGGGGATATCGGTGCCGCTCGTCGTACCCTCATTAACCGAGGTTCCGCCGCCACCTACGCCGCTGCCACCGCCGCTGGTTCCACCGCTGTCTCCGCCAGTGTCGCCGCTGTCGTCACTTCCACCGCTGCCGCCACTTCCACCGCTACCGCCACTTCCACCGCTGCCGCCACTGGCGGGATCAGTGAAATCGACTACCAGATCTGAGCGATTGGAATTGCTTACTGCAGATGCATTGCCATTGCCGAACGCTGCATTCTGGAAGGTCAGGGTCAGGTTGTTAATCCCGTCTGCATCGGCATGGCTGGTGGCTGTCCCAGTGAGAGCTACGGTCGCACTACTGCTGCTGGTGCCGGTTACAACCAGGTTGAGGCCGTCGGGCACATTCGAGGCGCTATAGTGCGTACCTCCGCCAACCATCGCGCCTCCATTGATTACGAAGGTATCTCCGGTGAGTGACAGATTCAGAGTGGTGCTTATCGCTCCATCATTGCTGCCCGCTTCTTCGAAAGTGCTGGATGAGAAACTTAATGCTGAATCAACGAAATCGATCTGGAAATCTGACTTGGGCGTTCCGTTCACGCCGGTTGCATCACCACTGCCAAAGGCGGCGTCGGTGAATGTCAGGGTCAGGTTCGAGATATCGTCGGCATTGTCGCTGTCATCTGCGGTGCCTGTCAGTGAGAAGGTCGCTGAACTGGCGCTGTTTCTCATCACCACCGCGGTCAGGCTGGCCGGTGCGTTCGTGGTGAAGTGTGTGGGTGATGACAATGGCCCAGCAACGAAGCTGTCTCCTGTCAGTGTGATACCGATCGTGTTATCGATGGCACCGTCATTGCTGATTGCTTCATTGAATACTGTGCCACTAAAGCTCAGGTTGCCGTCTACAAATTCTATGGCCAGATCTGTCTTGGACGAATTGTCAACCAGGCTGGCATCCCCGCCGAAAAATGCGGCATCGAGAAAAGTCAGTGTGAGGTCACTCACATCGTCACCATCGGCATGGCTAGTCGCATTGCCTGTTAGCGCAAGCGTTGCGGAACCGTCCGCGGTGCCAGTGACAACCGCCGTCAAACCTGCTGGTACATTGGCAACCTCATAGTGAGTGCTTTCTGTCATTGCTCCGCCATTGATATTGAAGCTGTCACCGAGCAAGGTGAGATTGAGAACGGTGGATGTCGAGCCATCATTGTTGTTTTCAACGAAGGTATTGAAATCATACTCAATACCGTTCTGGAAGAAATTGATGACTATATCCATTTTCATGGCGTCTAGAATGCTGGCTGCCGGCGAAGTTAAAAAAGCATTGTCTGTAAAATTCAGTTCGAAGTTGCTGATATCGTCGGCATTGGTATGCGTTGCAGCGTTGCCTGTCAGTGTAACGGTCGCGACTTGACCAGAAGCATCGATATCAATATTGACCCCCAAGCCAGTGGGCAAGTTGTTCACATCGTAGTCGACGCCCTCAACAAGAGTGCATGTGCTGCATTGGAAGGAGTCTTCGGCGAGCGTCAGTACCAGTCCAGTGGGGTCTATCGATCCATCGTTGGATGCAGCGACTTCATTGAAGACCATGCCGCTGAATGAAAGTCCGGGCTCGACGTAAGCGATGCTCAGATCGGACCGCGAGGCATTACTGATATTGGCCGTGCTATTACTGTTGGTAAATGCCGCGGGCAGGAAAGAAAGCCCCAGATTGCTAATCTCATCGGCATTGGTATGACTGCTTGCGTTGCCGCTCAATCCAAAGGTAGCGGTAGTTGCACTGGTGCCAGTGACCACGGGGGTCAGTCCGGCGGGCAAATTCGATACCGTGAAATGCGTGTTGAGCGTCATCGCCCCGCCGGGCACGGTAAACGTTTCATCACTCAGGGTGATTGCCAGCGTGTTGTTGATGGCCCCATTGTTAGTCGCTGCGTTTTCATTGAATGCTGTCGCACCATAACTGATACCCGGCGCCACATAGTCAATGTTGAGATTGGTTGTGCTCGCTCCGGCCACGTTGGTGACGTTGGTAGTCGTGGTCAGTGCGGCGGGCAAGAAATTCAGGGTCAGGTCATTGATATCTACGGCGTGTGTGTCCGCTGTACCTGTGAGGCTTACAGTCGCCGTGGTGTCGCTTGTGCCAGTAACGACCACAGCGAGTCCGCTGGGAACATTGGCCACGGTATAGTGCGTCGACTCCGTCATAACTCCATCGGTTACGACGAATGTGTCATCGGTCAGGGTAATGCTCAGGGAATTCGAAATGGCGCCATCGTTAGTGCTGGTATTCTCAGTAAAGGTTGTGCCCCCGAAGGCCAGAGCGGGTTCGAAAAAATCGAATGAAAAAGTGTTGCTGAAATCGGTGACATCGCTGGCGGTGGCTGTGTTGGTAAAGGCACCGTCATTGAACTGGAACGTGATGCCTGCAGTATCCGCCCCATTGCCGTGTGAAGTAGCGTTTCCAGTCAGGGTCAGAACCGCTTGGGTGTTGGAGTTGGCAGTGAGACCGCCGACCAGAGTGCCTGCTGGCAGGCTGCCTACGGTGAAATGACCTCCGGGGAATGCGCCTGCAGCCGTGGTGAAAGTGTCACCGGTCAGGTCGAGTGTGATCTCCGTAGTCGTTGATCCATCGTTGTCAGTGACTTCCGTAAACGTGGTTGCAGAATAGGTGACCGTGGGGTTGATGTACTCGATAGTTAAGTCCGATTTTGTGGAATTAGTTATACGGTCAGCATCGAAATCATCCACGAAAGCAACATCATTGAGTTCGAAGGTGACGTTAGAAACACTATCGGCTGGTTGGTTTGCAGTTGCGCTCCCATCCAGAGTTAGCTGTGCTGTAGCTGAATCAACGAAGGTAAGAGTAGCACCGGTAAATCCTGCAGGTAGATTCATTACGTCAAAATCCACACCTTCCACAAAAGCCTTGTTTTTGAATTTAGCGCCACCTAGGTTGAGCGTAATGACTTCAGACACAGATCCATCGTTAGTCAAGTCTTCATCGAACGTGTCATCGCTAAATGTAATTTTAAAACTCTCAACCCACTTGTAAGTGCCATACGGGTCAGTTTTATTTTGCCAGCCGAGTGCCCGCAGCGGGCCTCTGCTTGCTGTACATGCCCAAGAATCGATCCACTCTACTGAATCTTCAATTAGCTGTTGGAATGCGGCTCTTCTATCCGGATCAGTTTCGAACCAAAGACCAGTGGCCAAGAGGAACATAAGGTCCGGGATATGCTGATCCATGAAATCGCCATTGTCACCCAAATACGTGCGCACCCAAAAATCGGTTGCGGGCGATGCATCACCTCCGATTCTATTGACGAATGCTGATGATGCGTAGAGTGGGAATGGGGCAACTGTCATATCGCAGCCAGTTTCGAAAAATTCTCTTTCAGTTGGAGCTACTATTCGGTAGATGTCGAGTACTTCACCTCCATCTCCCGAGAAAGCGGACTCTATTTGGGCGAAAGTTGGGTTAGGTAAATCCCCGCGGGAACTATCCCCTCGTCCGATATCGATAAAGGAATATTTAGCAGTTGCAGTGCCGAGACCATGGAGTATTTCCGCAGCTTTCTGTTTTCTTGTAGCGTCCTGAGTCCAGTGATAATACTGCCATACTGCATCTGCCATTTGAGCGCTCATCCATGTGCTGTAGGCGCGGTCTCCATCCGTATCATGCTCTGGCGCGGATACCTGGGTACCGATATCTCCCGTAACTGACTCTGTTAATGTGATTTCCCATACGCCTCCGCCTAAATCATTGGCTGGGGAAGCCAAAGTGTAGTTATTGCTATTCGAAGCAGTATTATCGTTTACGCGAATAACATCACCAGTTTCCAATTTTGACGAATTACCGATAGCTCCTTCTACACGGATTGTTGTACCGTTGTTTTGTTGCAACAACCCAACCCAAGCTCCTGGAAATCCGCCGTAGTCATGTTCAACCCAGGAATGGCCAAGATAGCCCAGGTCGCCCAAGCCATCTGGATTGCTGTTTTGATGGTCATACACCACATCGATGATGGTATCGGCCCAGCCACAAAGCTCTAGGTCATCGGGTAGCATTTGGCAAGAATTAATCACAGCCGCCAATCCTATACCCGCATTCCGTTCGGTATATGGAAACTCGACGTCTGAATAGGCCAGGTCGAAACCGGCCGAACTGACATTGCCGAGCGTCGAGGGACTGCGCGTGTCTCCATCGACCTGAATTCGAGCCATCTGCTTCCACATTTCTTCACGCGTATTAGCATAGGTGTTTGGGTCAGGCTCCCAGCTATCGTCTCCAGTGAGAGCTAAATGCAGACGAATATATTCCGTGTAAACATATTTGGCATCACCGATACTTGTGCCGCCCCCCGCTGCATCTCCATAGGCAAAACACCCTACACAATTGTTTCCAGCCGTTTGCCCAGGGTCTGGAACTGTATTGTCGTCGATATGATCTATCATGAATTCATGTGAAAGATAGGCCTCCCGGTAGTGTTCAACTTCCTCTCGGCGAAGTGCTTGTCGGTAGAGCGTAGATACTCTGTCATACAGCCAATTTCCACGAGTGCTGGTGGAGTAGTCAAAATCTCTGGCTTTGAGTTCCCATTGGCGTCGAAAGTAATCTGTGTCATAGAGATCACCAGTCATTGATACTGTAGGTGGAATGATTTCTGATTGCACAAGGTA
The DNA here is from genome assembly GCA_965227635.1 of uncultured Pseudohongiella sp. GTDB lineage: Bacteria > Pseudomonadota > Gammaproteobacteria > Pseudomonadales > Pseudohongiellaceae > UBA9145. Next base: position 2,118,251 of record OZ245763.1, read on the forward strand.
GTCGTTGTCATGAATCACGAATACTCTGGGTTCATGCAATATAATGGTGGCAGCAGTGTTCGTAGGCATGGACTTTTCGTCCATATCAGACTCTATCTCAGAAATCGCAGCTTCATCTGACAAATCATTTACTACATTTCGAGTAGTTAAATCCCACGAATAAGTTTGCATTCCATCGTTGAGAGCGTCATAAGAGAATTGAACCTTTAGAGCTCGTGTGGATTCCTCATTGCAAGGGCCTCGCGAAGGCCAGGTGAGAGTTTCTTTAACAAATACAGGGACCTCGATTCCAGATTCGTCTTTCAGTTTGAAAACATTATTGCGTGTCTCTGATGCACCAGTGATTGTGCAAGGAGCAAATGGAATCCCAAATGTCACCAGTTCGGTCGCTGAGGGTGAGTAATCAGTATTAGCGGTATTAGGAATTATAGAGATATCGCCAGAGCTTAATCCCTGCGCCGAGGCTCCATGTGCCGTTATTGCAAATACAACCCCAATGAAGACTTGCGTGGCCTTGCCTTTAATCGAGCCCTGGAAATCATCCAAGATTGTCATTTGAAGAGATCCTCAATGTTGTTTAGAGTCGCTAGGAGCAGTTGCTACTGGTCTAGATGCTGAGAGCAGATTATCACAATTGACTCTAGAGAAATATGACCGAGCCATGAGTGATGCAGTTCTCGCAGACCTGTGAATTGTCCGGGGTGTTGTGATGCAGTCTACAAATTTGTCAGAAGCTGCTCGAAAAGCGCTGAGAATTCTAACCTATTGTAATAGAAGGATATTATCGGGCCGTTAGCTCCGTGTCACACACCTTGCGAGAACACAACCAAGGTCTGGGAACAAGCATCCCGTTTGTGGTGAATTATTCGCCACCGATACGCTTTCGAGACTTCACCAACTCTAGTAATTCACTTAGAAGTTTCCGGTCGAAAAGAAAACAAATACTTCCGAAAATGAGCACTCCGGTGGCTATCGCAGTGGCCAGCAGAACCACATCGGGCAGATTTCCCTTGAGCAGTGCGATAACGCCTCTGACAGTAGCCCACATAAGCAGGCTAAAGATCAGGGGTTTGATCAGCGTAGCCACGATTGCGGTAAATCGAATTTCCATGACTTTGCAATAGTTTCTGCTTACCGCCAAGCTCAAAATCGGGAACACCAGCATCCAGACGGAAGCCAGGACTAATGTGGATTCGGTCAAGGAACTGGCCAGAGTAAAAAAAGTTATCATTACTACAGCGATCAAGGATGAATTCAAAGCCAGGTATTGAGGCTTGCCGAATGCGATGATGGCTGGTTCAAACAGTTCCAAATAAACTCGAAAAGGTGCGGCAAAACAGAGGCACATAAGTGGCAAAGATGATGCAGCCCACTGAGGGCCGAGAATAATCGGAACCAATAGTTCCGCGATCGCCGAAATCCCCAGATAAAAAGACATGCAAATGGCCATGGCGGTTCGCTGGGCTTTAACCATGTAGTGCTGCAACTTTTCTTTGTCACTGGCCATGGTTTGGGAGAATGCTGGAAGGGCAACTCGCTTCAATAGTGGTAGTAGTCGATTTAGAGGCATTACCGTGAGTTGAATGGCCACTGCGTAAATGCCGAGAAGTTCTGGCGTCCAGTTGCGACCGGCTATAGCAACATCCGCATAAGTGTAGATGTACCAAATGACACCAGAGATCATCACGAAACCGCCAAAGCTAATGTGGCGGGATGACTCGCGAATGGCAAAACGAGGTACAACCATGCCTCCATTCAGATGAATTACCGCAATTGCCTTCACTAGATGATATGCCAATCCTCCAAGCACGATAGACCAGTACTCAAAGCCGACATTTACCAGGATGAACGAAGTGAGTGCGCCAACGACACTGGCTGCGAACTGGATAATGCTTTGTTCTTTGAAGCGCATATTTCTTGACAACAGCGCAGCACAGGGAGCAGATACTCCGGTTAGTAAAAAACCGAGGCATACAACTTTGAGTATATCTTCCAACTCGACAATTCTATAAAAACTCGCCACCGGTGCAGCTAGCAATATGACCAGAAGCGTAATGGAAAAATTGATAATTAGCAGCACACCGGCAATATTTGAAATTTCCCTCTCTGTTAGATCTTTCTTACTAATGATAACCGCGCCTAAACCAAGTGTTGCGAACATATCCAGAAAACCCAACAAAGTATCGGCAAGTGCCACATATGCCATTTGTTCGTTTTCTAGCTGTCGGATCACATAAATTGAAACAACGATCCTTACTAGTTGAGACACCAACTGTGCCATGGCCAGCCAGCGTACTGATTCGATCACCTGGGATTTCAGACCCATTGGGGGAACTCTGTTATAGGTTGGAGAGGCAATGCAGAGTGCCACTGCATTGTAAATTCATTTGTGCACAAGCGAATGTAGCAGTTAACCGATTCTTCCGCCTGGATGCCTTGCTACCAGCACCGTGTTCTCGGGCTACTGATCTCAAGTTTCGATGACAATTATACTGGTTTTTCTGGCTCGTGGAGCCAGATATGTCTCACTAGAAAAGTGAAAACTCGATTCTTCGGAGTTCTACTTGATACGAAACAGCTTTTTAAACAATGAAGTCAAAATTCTGGACAAGTCTCTACTGACCATGACAATCCCGGGAACTGCGTCTTCGAGCGCAAAGTAAATATAAACATGGGGCTTTGCCGCATCGGCCATATAAGTGCGGAGGATTGATGACAGGCTCTGGCCATCCTGTTTTCTTGAGTAGAAATCTTCGAATACGCTAGCGAAAATTACATTATTTCTTTGTCTCGGTTGTTGTGCGGGGAGCTTGTGCAGCATATTCTCATCCTGACTGGCCAGCAAGTAGGTATACAGCACATTGTTAATGCCGCAGCGGGTGTCAAAATAATTGCAAAGCCCAAGTCGAGGGTTTAGTTCAATATACTTATAGTCATTGTCGCGATGGTCAAATTTGAACTCAATCATTGCCGTCCCCTGATAATTCAAGGATTTGCCGAGAGTCTGGCATTTGTCAACGATGGTCTGGTTGTATTCACTAATTGCGTAACTTGTTACTCCAAAGTGAGGAGGAGAAAGACTAAGGCGCCGAAATACAAAAGCCCCTACGATGTTACTCTCGCGATCAAAAGTGCAATTACATACCCAGAGCGCACTGTCGTCTCCGGGTATGACTTCTTGTGCAATGATATGGTGAAGCACTGAACCAAATTTTTTATAGAAACTTACAAGCTGTGATTCGTCCTCTACCCTTATATTTTTTCTGCCGAGAACGAAATGCAAATGAGATCTGGGTTTGAAAATGATGGGTAGTCTTAAATTATTTTGGAGAATCGAAACGTCTTCAGGTAGTTCCTGCACTGTCTTCGGGAGGCTAAGGACTCCTTCCAGCATTCGAGTTTCAAGTGCTTTATCTATTAGGCCTTCGGTAATCGATCTATCAGGCATGCAACTTCTAAATCGGTTGTTGCGCGATTCCTGATATTCCGTGAATGCTGAGACAAACCAGTCCGAAGTTGGAAGTACAGTCAGGTTGGCATTCAACCCATCCAATACTTCGAACAATTCCTTCCGCTTGTCATCCTGGTTTGTGCTTTTAAGTGCAATCTTCTTGGCAGGGTAGCGAGATTTTAAAGCGATCTCTTTGTCACTATAGGCGATCAGGCAGGTAGGAATTTTCTCCCTGCCAAGACCTCTTATTGCACCAAGCCCAGTGGCCCCGATGCCCAATACGATTGCGGAGTAGTTGTTGTTCATCTAATAGAAGAATATCTAGAGTTAGCTATGCAGCGTAAAGGCTGCCGAATACTTAATGTCAATTGGATCAGCCTGGCCATCCACCGGGATCCGACCGAGATCATAAGGGTTATCGGAGGGATTCAGATTGCGTTTGCGCACGAAATTGAATGCTGCTTGATAGCCACACTGACGAGCAATTTCAATGGTATCCTTGGTGTAGGAATTTAGTCCTCCAACGGGATATGCCAGTGTACTGATGTTGAAACCAGTTTGACCCATGAGTATCTCTCTGGATTTACCTAGTTCATCACGTTGAGAGTCTTTGTCCAAGTGAGAGAGAATTCTGTGAGACTGTGTATGGGAGCCAATATCCATCCCTTCAGCCAACATTGTCTTGGCTTGCTGCCAGGACATGAAAAGTTCTGCACTGTCATTGCTGCTAAGTTGGCAGCCACAGGAGTCCCGGAGATGCGCGAGTTTTTCCTCAAGAGGCATATTTGTATGGTCTTTAAAGTAACGTAATACAGTTCGAATCGTTTGTGCCACATTATCGGTATCAATGATCACTTGTTCTGCTGTTCCAGGTAGAACTATTTTTTCTTCACCAGTATTTCTCACTAGCCAAGCGACTTCGTCCCACCAGGGGATAGCATCGGTTCCGATAAAATTCGTGGGCAAGAAAAAGATAGCTGAAACATTCCTTTTCTTGAGAACTGGAAAAGCATTGAGATAATTATCTGCGTAACCATCGTCAAAGGTAATCATCGCTACAGGTTCGTTGAATGCATTTCCCTGGTTGATTACCTTAATCAGTTCTTCAGCGTTAATTACTCTAAACCTTGATGCTATCAAATTCACTTGGGCTTCGAAGTGCCTTACGTCACTTGAAAACACATTCGGATCAAACTTCGTCAGATTGGCGTCACCAATACGGTGGTAGTTAAAAACGTATAGACCAGGTGGGAGCGATTTCCATCGACTGTTAAGCACTCCCGTGGCGGAGGACAAAAAGCGCTTTATCTTGTATTTGTTCACGATGAATACTGCTTAATGATCAATAGTTTGGATAATAAGAGCTTAGAGGGCTTAAATCCAGAAAGTCGAAGCAGACGCGACTAGTGGATAGGTCTCTGGTAAGGAGAGTATCGAGTACTACATCGGTAGGTTCGGCTATCATCTTGCTAGAGTCCACTCTTGATACCTGAATACATGGAAGCCACGAAATTACTAAGGGAGTTTTCTGCCCCCATGCAATCTAATTGGCATTCAGCAGAAACAGTGATCAAGTTGCCATCTCGCCGTTGTTCAAGAAGTGAAACAATCTGAAATATCTTGGCGGCATACATATTGTTCGTGCTGAATCGCCCTATCTCATACCAATACCACACAAGTCTCCGACTATTTCCGGGCCCCTGAATTTGAACTGTTTGCAATTCAAGAGATGTTCCATTGGTAGTATTCACGCTTATTGGCATGTCTGAATCCGCAACGACACTCCATTGCTCGTCATCAACGAGAGTATTGTCTACATTCACAACTTCCGCCCCAGCCTGTTGGTCGGCATAGTTCACAATATGTAGAGTTACTTTTTCATTGGATTTCACGTAGGAGTCAGCCAATAACCGGGTTTCATTGGAATAGTTGGGTCTCCAAGAGCTTGATGTCGCTTCGGTATCTGTTTCAAGAACTGACCAACCTCCGCTGTTTGCTGGTGGCGAAACGTTTCGGTCAGCATAAACTTGACTACGCAATTGCATAGTCAATAACGGACCTGTTGCGAGCGCAATTACAGCTAAGGCTACGATAGCCATTTGGTGGGGAGTTATGTAGGAACTCGCCGTCGCACTTTTAGCTATCTGCACAACGGGCATGTCAGGAAATGAAAAGCGTCTTATCAATATAAAGAAAGGTATCAGTACTACAATTGAGTATACCAGCCAACCAAGGTCATTGTGGTCGTGTACCAGGCGATTCTCCATCTGTGTTGCATCGCCGACGAGGACGATGATAATTACCCGAATCCAATTGGCTAGCAGAGCGAGTCCTATGCCTGAAGCTAGCAAGGTAATGCCTTTACGAACAGATAGCCCGTGCATGTCTATACTCATGAATATGAGAATTAGAGTAACCAGAAAGAAGCGCAGTCCAGCACAGCCATCATCCACAAAGAAAGAGCCACCTGGGAGGTGGAGATAGTAGCCTTCCCTGAAAACTGGCCTATCAATTAGTCTGAGGAACACTTCCGTCACTAATGTTGTTGCATCTTTCAAATAGGGAAGCAACGGCCACCAAATAGGCATAGCGAAGAGCAGCAAAGCGACTGGAACCAACGAGAGTTTCAGATAACTCGTGCCCAAAATGGCGGCAATGGCGGAAAGCAATATTAATGGCAACACAGCAAGTTGCACGGTCTGCACATCCGCAATGGTGGCTACAAACCAAGTGACACTTGAAGCAACTGCAGGCAGTAATGCCCAGAAATTCGGATGCACCGCAAGCTTACGAAACTGATCAATTTTCAGATAGAGCAGATAGAGCACACAGGCGAGTACCAGGAATCCATAGTTATGGATAGTCTGCTCAATTCCTGCCCAAATATTGAACAGGACATTCAAGGACTCCAAGTAGGCAACAGCGAATACAAGCAGCAGTATTGAAAGAGCCGACAATGCCGTTTTACGAGAATTGAGCTCTAATTGTGAGTTCATTGAGCAGACATTCTGATCTGAAGATGCTAATCGATTATCAGTCCAACATCGGCTTGATTAGCTAAGTACAGAATATTTTATCTCACCCTGATACCAAGCCCTAGCAATGTTCAGAAGGTTTTCATTGCGCCATTTTCGAAGCGCTTTGCCAGACTACAATCCTGATTAACACTGAGCAGCGTCGATTGAAAGTTCCGTAAGGTTTGCATCGAGCGAATTGTAGAAATTTATTGACAGATGTGGCGACTAGAGACTGCTGTGGAAATAAAAATCCTGACACAAAATGACAGAATAGTAATGCTCGGTGGTTCACAGCCCAGACGGCGCCTCGGCTTTGGCAGATTTGGGTAGATTTTCTACTTGTAAAAAAAACTGACACACAACGATCTCAGCCTTTGATCTGGCAGTGGTCGGTGAACGTGTTTGTAATTTGCTTTCAGGCGATTAAGGCTTTTAGGCGCATGTTCTGGATCTGCTCTATGAAATCCAATAACCGGTTAGAATCCTGGCGACTGATCTCTACTACGCGGCCTCCAACAAATGTTTCAGACACCCCATTTCCTCGCTGCCTGATGTTCTTAATTTCCATCTTGCAGGAGATTTCGTGAGAGTCTTGCAAGGCGATTTGACAATCCAGATACCCAGTCGCTTCCTGCAAAACTCCAGCAAATTCGGTATCTGTTTTCATTCCAACTCCTGAGCGAGAAATATTTTTAACCACTCCATCGATTGTGTGGTTTTTCGTGTCTCGCAGAGTAATTGATACCTTTTCCCGCATCTCGTCAAGCAATACCCTGAATGCTCCTCGAGGTTGCGTTGTGCCTAAAAATCCAGGAATTTCAACCTGATAGCCCATCTTGATATCGGGTAAAAATGGTTCGAGAAAGCGTGTACGAAAACTGATCTCCCTTCCACTCAGAGAAGTAGAAAGGGTCATTTGTTTGTTGCGGCGGAGCTCTGGCAAGACGATTTCAGGAGGTGCAGCATCGATCACCATGACTCGGTGTTTGGGGCTGAGTCCGCGAACTACGCTGTTGAATTTCTCATCGACACCTTCAACCTGAACAGCAATATCTGAACCCGAAGCGCGAAGCGTATTGAGTATATCGATCACCTCAATAAGGTTCTCACTCGACTTCGGATTGAGGCTCATTAGCTTCAGTTTGTTCAGTAAATCCATCATTGTTGTGGTGCTCGTAATTACCTACGTTCCTCTAGCCATGTTCTGCTTGTCGGCAAATCCTTAGTCTCTCTTGAGCCGAATCCAGGGGGCGATTTACCTAGAAAACAGCTTTTTTTGACCAATCAGGAGTTCTATGCAATTTTGACACCATACTTGTACCAAGTTTGGGTATTTATCATCCGTGATGTGGTTCTCACTTCAGTTAAGTCTAGCCGGAGCGTTTTTTCAAGGCATTGAGTGCGTAGAGCACCATTAACCAGCTACTTCTAATAATGCCAATGGACTGGGAGTAGCGGTATATCTTCCATTGCCAGAGGATTGTGCGCAGTTTGTTGGACGATGTAGACCCGCTGTATACCCGGTAACTGGCCAATACCTCGGGAATTCCCCGGGCTTCGCCGGCTCTCTTTACCAGTTCCAACCATGCTACATAGTCTTCGTGGCGGAAGTCTGTAAGATATTCCTTACCCAAGATTTCCTGATTATATATTCCCGTCAAATTGCCGATAAAATTGCTTTGCAGAAGCTTTTTGTAAGTCACTGAATTGGGGGGTTTGACTACACCCAGTGGCCCACCTTGCTCATCAATACGTCTGTAGTGGGAATAGCAGATGAGGCAGTTTTCCCGCTCCATGAAGCCAACCTGCTGTTGCAGCTTGTCCGGTTCCCACAGATCATCGCTATCCAGAAACGCTATGAATTTGCCTGAGGCATGCTCCAGGGCCAGATTGCGCGCTTTTGCCACGCCACCATTCCTGGACTGCTTAAGCGCCTGAATGCGCTCATCCTGGGAGGCCCAGCTCTCTGCGAGACTGTAAGTCTCGTCGCTGGAGGCGTCATCTACGATCAACAATTCCCAGTTTGTGAAGGTTTGATCCCGCACAGTGGCGATAGCTGAGTCGATATAACGCGCCGCGTTATAGGCGGGCATGATGATGCTAACCGATGGGTGCTCGTTCAAGGTGTCGGAATCTGCGTCTTGGGTAATAGAAGGAGGTGCGGCAAGTTGCGGGTAAGACGAATTGGGTCATGGGTACTAAAAATGTTGCTGGCTGGTCTGTGTGGCTGAAAACTCTGAGTTCGGGCTGAAATCAGCGCTCTACCACCCGCGAACGATTCGACAAACGGCGTTTCGCTGCTCTTTTGATTAGCATACAATCCTCAAATATCGAGAAATCCTACTGTTAACTGCTTGCAATCAATTGTGTTTTAAGAGAATTCTACATCAATGTTTCAAGCTTATGTAACTTATATGTGGAGCACAGTAATGCCTGTTCAGCGCCGTATACCTACGTTTAGTTTCGCCCTGTTGCTCATGTTTAGCTTGGCAGCATGTAGTCAGGACGAGAGCGAAAATTCTGATCAACTGCAGGCCAATGCCTATTTAGATGTCGCCGAGCTTTATTACGCCCAGGGCCAGTTCCGGGCGGCGGTAATTGAAGCGCAGAACGCCATGCAGGTTATGCCCGGGCATGCTGATACCCGCCGATTTGTTGCTCGCCTGTATATCGATCTTGGCAATCTGGCACAGGCACAGGAAATGTTAGATGGGTTACTTGCGGAAAGTCCGTCGGATATCGAAGCAGCGTTGATGCTCGCTGAAACCTATCTAGGTTCAGGGGAGCAGAATCAGGCGATGGAATTACTGGAAAGCATTGATACTAGTTCTGATGAGTACGCTACGGTAAAGAATTGGCTGTTGGGAAGTGTCTACGCACGTAATAACAATTCAACAGCGGCTTACGAGGCAATGCAAGCAGCGCTGGAGTTCGACTCGACCAATGTAGATGCGATGGTCGGATTGTCTATGCTGGAATTCCAGGGAGGCAATGAATTTGGGGCCCAGGAATATATCGATCAAGCCGTGGCAGCGGACCCGGAAAACCTGGATCTGTGGATGTGGCGGGGCCAGTTCGCCTTGCTTAGAGAGGAGTATCTAGAATCTGAAGAGGCGTTTTCCGAAGCGCTACAGATCATGGGTGAATATGACACCATGACTCCAAAGCGTCTGTCGGCGCTCAGAGCGATTATCGTTCCATTACAGATGCAGCAAAAGAACGACCAGGCTCTGCAATACTCCCAGATCATCGCAGAATCACCTCAGGGACAACTACAGAATACATTTAACAGTGCTATTTCTATGTTTCAGGAAGGGAATCTGGAACAGGCTGAGTCCATTATCAATGAGGTTCTCGCTGTCGCTCCTGATCATGCCGGTAGCAACACGCTTATGGGCATCATGCAGTATGCCAGGGGTAACTTTCAGGGAGCCCAGGAAAGTCTGTCAGGACTAGTGAATGCGGAAACTTCTTCGCCTGATGTTCTAAAAATCCTTGCCGCGACCCATTTGCGGCTCAACCAACCAGAGAGGGCGCTGTCAGTTTTGCAAGAAGCTTCTGCTATTTACCCGGAAGATGGTTCACTTGTTGCGTTGATGGGAATAAGTCAGCAGAGTCTGGGTGATATTGACGAATCTATTGAAACATTCAACCGAGCATTGGAATTGCAGACAGATTCGGCAGATCTGCATTTTGCCATGGCAGGTAGCTACATTCAGGCTCAGGATGTTGAGGCAGCCGTTGCACAGTTGAACAGGGCGATTGAGATTGACAGCAACTATACACCCGCGAAGTCTGCATTGGTGGATCTATACCTTGGTCAAGACAATTCTGACACTGCGTCTTCTCTAACGGCAGACTGGCTGGAACAGGATAGTGCATCTATCGAGAACAATAACCTTGCCGGGCGCGTGGCATATCGTCAGGGGAGTATTGAAGAAGCGCGGCAGTATTTCGCCAACACTCTAGCTACAGACTCCGGCAATGCAGATGCTCGGCTGTTTTTGGCCACTATCGATGTCTCAGAGAATAACTACTCCGAAGCTGAAAGCCATCTGTTAACAGTATTGGAAAATGATCCTGCTAATTTGAGTGCTTTAAGCGGTGTGTTAGCTCTTGGGGATCTTAATGGTCAGCAAGCGCAGCAAATAGCGAGGGTTCAGCAGTTCATTGAAGAGCAGCCGGAGGAGTTTGCGCCGGCATTGGTTTTAGCCCAGTACCACCTGAATCTCGGGGATGTAGAGAGTGCACTTAGTAACGCTCAGCTAGCTTATGCACGCAATGTAAATCCTTTCACCGAGAACGTGTTGGTAACTGTTCTCATGCGACAGACTGCCGTTGCCCTTCAGCAGCAATCTGTACCCAGCGCCAGGGAATCCATTAGTTATGCCCTGGAAATTCAACCTGAAAATCTGCAGGCTTTAGTTCTGGCTGCGGGAGTTGAAACTGAAGACGAAAATTTTGCGGCCGCACGTGCTCATCTTGACAAGCTCAAAGAGGTCAGGCCGGAGGACTCCCTGGTTGGTGTGGAAGCGGAGGGGGATTTCCTGTATATCCAGAATCAATTTGAGGAGGCTCTCGAAGTCTATCTACAGGCTTGGGCCTTGAGTGTGAACTCAGGACTGGGAGCGAAGATTCACCGAACGTACTCTGACCTTGAACAACCTGACGAAGCCTTCGATTTCCTGCTTGAGTGGGATGAACGACTGCCAGGGGATCCCATCGCAAATATGATCATCGGGATGCGCTATCAGGAACAAAATAACGAAGCCGATGCCGTAAGTCACTATGAAGTTGCGATAGAGCGACAGCCTGACAATATCGTAGTACTTAACAATCTGGCCTGGTTGTATCAGGATTCCAATCCGGAGCGAGCGCTGGAATTGTCATCCACTGCGGCTGATTTGTTCCCTGACAATGCTGACGTCCTCGATACCCATGGTTGGATTTTGCATAAATTGAACAGGCAAGACGAAGCCGTGGCCGTGTTGGAAAGAGCACTGGAAATCGCTCCCGATTCCGAAGCCATAGCTGAACATCTGGACGCCGCCAGGCAGTAGGTCTGGAGTCGCCCGATAGTCAGTTTTGGCTGGGGCCTTCGTCTGGCTGGTGCTGGGGTAGAGTGATAGTGAAAGTGCTGCCTTCTCCGAGAGTGCTCTGCACTTTCACGTCACCACCCAGTTTTCGGATGGTTGCTCTGCTCTGAAAAACCCCCATACCCATGCCAGCAACACCCTTGGTGCTCTGAAATGGTTTGAACAGGTGCTTGTTGATAAATTCCTGGCTCATGCCACTGCCTGTATCCCTGATTACCAACTCTATCATTCCATCCTGGCAGGAAAGTGACACGTCAACCGAGCGATCATCCGGAGTCGCTTCCTGGGCATTCTGTATGATATGGCCAACGCTGGACTTTAACTCAGCCTCGTTACCGACGATTGAGATATCGGATTGTGTGCAGTGAAAATTGGGAATGGGTTTGAGTTTTTTCTGATTCTGCACAACTTCCTGTACAAGCCTGGTCAAATCAAGGCGTTCCAATTGCCCGTCACTGACTTCTCGTCCGCTATCGAAATGCTTCAACAGAAAAGACATTTTGTTGACTGCGTGATCGGTTGTTTTGATCATGTCATCGATAAAAGAAGGGTTATCCTTATGTTTCTCCGCGTTCTTAACCAGCAATGAGAGTTGCGAGTTGAGAGTCTTGATGTCATGTACCACGAAGGCCGAGACCTGGTTAAATGCGGAAAACTGCCGTACTTCAGAAAGCGCATCGGATGCGATCATCTGGGCAAGGTAGCTTGCCGCTTGCTGTCCTGCGGCCTTCATAAGTTCGTAATCTTCCCAGTTGAGATCAAAATCAACTCTGGATTCTTTCAGCAATACAAACCCGATTAACTTGCCTTGCAAAGAGAGTGGCACTAGCAGCCAGGCTTTTTTGACGTTACCCAACCAGGCTGGCATTACTGCAGGAGCATAGTCGTTTTCCGGATCGCTTAAATCAATCAGCTCACCTTTTGATTGTAAGTGTTTTATAAGAAAGTCTTCACTAGTGAGATGGCTGTCTTCAACCCAGCCCAATTCCAGATGCGCCACCTGGTCATAGTGACTATCATCAACTGTCAGCCAGAGAGCACCACTAGGGCTGTCGACGATGTCTGCTAAAGCATGTATGACTCTTTCCTGTAATGAGTTATCTACACTCGTCTCGGATAAGGTCTCACTGATGCGCATCCATTCATCCCTGTAGTCGTACTTCGAGCTGAAAAGGTGACGATTAATATAAAGCTTGAGAAAGCTGCGAAGTCTGCCCGAATAAACCAGAACTACGAGAAAAGTCAGAGAAGCGACCAGAAACATCGCTTGTAGGATCAGTCCCCATTCGCCAGTAAAGTTTCTAATGTAGTACCCAGTCATTCCCATCAGCAAGAGATAGATACCTGCAGCAACCAGTACACCAGTATGGAAAACCAATTGCCGGGAGATATTGACCTGGATGGGTTGTTGTCGGGAGCGTAGTACGCTGATCGCTATCAGGGGAGTGGCGAGGGCCGTTACACCACCCCGGGCTTGCCAGAGCTGATCCTCAATGCGATTGAACAGCAAAGCTTCTGAATACAGGTAGATATCATAGGAAAACAGAATGCCCAGACTGAGGCAGAGAAATTTCAGATGCCACACCTGGTGAAACCGGATGTTTCTTATAACTTGCTCCAACAGCGCAAGTCCGCAAATAGCGACCAATAGAAAACCGGCTAAAATCGATCTACCGCCGAAGGCTGGGTAAAAGAATATAGTGCCTTCCACCAGGCGGTAGTAAAGGATAGAGAGCAGCAAGATACCTGGAATGCCAAGAGCAACTCCGGCGATCACAACTAGGTTCTGGGGATATTCTTCCCCGCGGTACATGGCAAAAACCGCACGCCTTATGCCAAGCACGCTAAGGAGCAGGGTAATCCAGGCGATGTTCTTCAGAATCTCCAGGGACTCAATTAAGTAGAACTGGTTAACCGGGATATTCGACCGAAGAGCGAGCACAGAACTCCATAAGAACGTAACCATGGTAGCCACAAGGAGCACCATGCTGGAGTTTCCCTGATTCCAGACTCGAATCTGAGCGAAAGCCAGCATCAAGAAAAACACGGATGCCAGGCTGTAAGTAATTGTGCCGAGATCGAAAGCCATTACTTTTTGCTCTGGAGTAGGCGGTTGACAGCTGGGCTGACTAGGAAGTCTTGTCCTGATTTCCTGCCAGATAGGTTTCCAACCCGTATTTTCCGACCAGGTTGTAAAGTGTTGGGCGAGTCACACCAAGACTCTTGGCGGCATCACTGACGCTCTTGAAATTGATCAATGCACTAACAATGGCTTCGCTTTCAGCCTTCGTCCTCACATCCCGAAGCAACTGGGGTTCAAAATCTGTATTAGAATCAGTTAGTTGCAAGTCTTTAGCATCAATGATGGGCTTGTCAGTCATGACTACTGCGCGTTTGATTCGGTTTTCAAGCTCCCGAATATTGCCCGGCCAGCTGGACGACTGCATCCTTGCAAGGGCATCCTTGCTAAAACCCGTTACGTTTCTGTTGTTCTGCTCTGCGAACTTGCGCAGGAAACTTTGTGCCAGAAGAGTAATATCCTCTCCGCGTTCGCGCAGCGGTGGCACTTCAACCACGATCTCGCTGATCCGATAGAACAAATCCTCTCGAAACAAACCTTCCTTTATGCGCGCTTCCAGGTTTTGGTGGGTGGCGCAAATGATCCTGACATCGAGCGGGATTTCCTGATTTCCACCCAGGCGCACGATGGTTTTCTCCTGTATTACATGGAGAATTTTGGCCTGCAAAGGCATTGGCATGTCACCTATCTCGTCCAGGAACAGAGTCCCTCCATTGGCATACTCTATTTTGCCAATCTTGCGTGATACCGCTCCCGTGAATGCGCCTTTTTCGTGGCCGAACAATTCGCTTTCCAGCAGCGAATCAGGAATTGACGTACAATTAATTGTGACTAAGTGTTGGTCTTTGCGATCGCTGCAATTATGGAGCGTGCGCGCCAACTCACCTTTTCCGGTTCCAGTCTCGCCCAACACCAGAACTGTTACAGAGGTGGACGCAACCTTTTCAACTGTATCCAGAATTTCGAGCATGGTTGGGCAGGAACCAATCATTCCACGGCTGTCGTCAGCAGCTTGAGCCTCCAAAAGCCGCTGGTTTTCATCCTCAAGTTCCTTGAGTCTATAGGCTCGCTCGATGACGAACTTTAGCGTGTCTGCATCGATTGGTTTTTCGTAGAAATCATAAGCACCAGTTCCCACAGAGCGTAGAGCATTCTCTTTTTCTTCCCGACCAGTAACAACGATCACCTTGATCTTGGGATCAATCGCCAGCGCCTCTTCGAGAATTAAAAACCCTTCTGTATTGCCGCCTGGATCGGGTGGCAAGCCAAGGTCAGTTATGACTACTGCGGGCCTCTCCTGGCGGATGAACTGCAGGGCTGATTCTCGTTCACCTACTATAGTTGGGTTAAATTCTTCAAAGCTCCACTTGAGCTGACTCTGAAGGCCTGGATCGTCTTCTACAATAAGGAGGTTTCTTTTATGCTCAGTCACTGCTGGTGTTCCCTGAGTTACTCATAAGTGGAGGTTGAGGAATGACATAATCCCGGAAGTCGTTGGGAGATCCTGATCTCCCTGCCTCTGCTGCTTTGGCGATATTGTACATTTCCCGGGCAGAAACGTAGTGCAGGATGTACTTCTCACCGTCATTATACTGAGACTCAAGATAGGAAAACATTTCATCAAGTGGTTCTCCCAGCAATGTATCCATGTCGCCTTCCTGGGTGCCATGGGTATGAATCTTGATGAATATCCAATTCGGCTGATCTTTTACTTGAATTGCTGATTTGATCCAGAGATTTACTCTGTCCTTCGTTGGAGGTGAGCTTCGGCGGATGTCTGAGTTTTCGATTCTCGGGAATAAACCGAATTTGCGGTTTCTCCAGTTTAATCGCAGCGGACCTTGAATAATCATTAGATCACCGCTTGGTTGTCTGCCAACCTGTACGTCGACACCGGTATTGTGGGACTTGGACTTGCCATCTCTTCCGGTCGCGTAATAAATACTGTTTATCTTCGCAGTTTGCGTATCAGATGGGGCAGACGGCAGAGTGTAATCAGCATAGCAGCCAAGCTCCCGCAACACCTTAAATTCATTGTTTACTCCACACTTGAGACCATCTCTTCTTGAATTGTCCAGTGCCCAATTCCCATGAATGAATGCGAAGCGATATTCACCAGTTTCCTTGTCTTTAGGGACGGCCCCATGGTTGCTGTCGAGTATTTTGAGGAACTTGCTGAGAGTAGTTGTCAGTCCTTCTGCAGTATCGTTGTCATGGTGGATATGAATCTCAATTTCACCAAAACCATCGGTACAAAGGTTGGCAATTTTTTCCAGGTGTCGTGGGCTATACTCTTCTTCGGGGTAGAAAAAGCTGTGCTTTGGATAACAGCCGTCTGCATCTTGGTGCTTGGAAGCAACCAAAGGATATTCATTGCACCAGCGATCTACTCTGAAGTCTTCTTCCTCCGGGGTTGCGTCACCCCATCGAGGTTCAAAATGATCACAAAATGCAAACATGATATGAACCGGTTGGTCTTTCTGCGGTTTGGCATTACGGGTAGTCATGTAAGACCATAACCAAATGTGCATATTTTTCTTTTTGATTTCCAATGCCAAAAGGAACACAAAAAGCAGGAATCCACCTGTAAGGATGTAGGGTATTAAATTTTGCATGTATGAGATTCTAGAGTTGCTTCCTGCCAGTTAGTTATGTTCTCGACAAACAGTATTCAGCAAGTCGTATAGTTGTTGAGCGTTTTTATCCCAATTGTAGCCTTCCACAGACTTGCTTATTGCGTCGCTATCCCATTCCCTCTGAATTGCCTGAACCAATGCTCTTTCCAGTGCCCGTCCGTCTCTCGGAGGGACAAGTATACCAGCAATGGACTTAACAACCTCAGGAATACCGCCAACACGGCTTGCAACGACAGGCTTACCACTGGCCATGGCCTCGAGCAATACATTCGGAACACCTTCATTGTGGCTGGGTAGTGCGACCAGATTGCTGGCGGTGATCCAACGGCATAGTTCCTTGTGTGGCATGCCTCCAAGCAAATGGACCCTGTGGGTCGACCCGTGCTCTGTCGCGATTGTCGCGATTTTGCTTGCCTCTTTTCCAGTGCCAATATAGTAGAGGTCGGCATTGTCAATTTCGTCCTTGATAGTCACAAAAGAGCTGACCAAATCCACACAGCCTTTCTCAAGTTTGAGATTGCCAATAAATAAGATCACCTTGCGTTTAGCGTCAAGCCCCAGCTTTTCCCTGGCAGCAGTTTGATCCTGAGGGAAAAATACTGAGTGGTCTATACCATTGTAAATGGTAGTTATTTTTGTTTCGGGAATGCCTAGTTGGATTAACTTTTGTGCCAACGCATTGCTGACAGTTACTACGGCTGCCGCATTTCTCATTGCCCAACGTATCTGTTGGGCTCGAAGCGAGTGTAGCAAGTGCATGTTTATATCGCTGCCGTGCACTTTGACAACAACGGGTACTCCCAATGATTTCGCCAATACTACACTTGCAACACCATCAGGAAAGGCCCAGCTCACAAGTAGACAGTCAGGCTGGAAGCGCTTAAAGATTGTACGTTTCCGAAATAGTCCAATCGCCAGCGTGATCGCATGAGTAAAGCGGCCGACTAGAGGAAGATAAAAATAGCTTAGGTAGTCAACTTCGGGATTGCTTTCCAAATCTGCCAAAAGCTCTTTGGACTTGCCCCTGGCCGCTAGCCACCCGATCAGAACCGTAATTCGTATGGCGCAATGCTTGGCGAGATAGTGGAACTGCTGTCTGTTAAAGGCAGCACGATTTGGCTCCCAAGGTAGCGGGTAGAGGTTAGTGATAATCTGAAGTTTGATCTGTATTCTCCGGTTCGTATAAGCGCATCCCCCAAAAGCTCAACTTTTGCTTGTGCTCCAGAATCGTGACGAATTATTTGGAATCCTACTATAGTTTTAGGTGAGCCAGGGGTTCCCTCTTGAAGTTAACGTGTGAAGGTCAACCCTAGTGAAATGTTCTGACCTTCAAAGTTTTCAGAGGGGAAGCTGCCACTTTGTTCAACATTTGAAGTTGAAAAAGTAAGGTTAAGTTTATTTGTTAGCTTATAGTTTGCCCCAACTCTTAAGTTTGTGCGATCTTGAATTCCGCGAGCTGCGGAAAAATTTCTCTTAGAAAGTTGAACTGATGAATTGATCGTTAGTCTTGGTTGTTGCGGAAATGGGAGTATTAAATTTACCGATAATCTTTCATCGTTCTCTTCACCGGCTGCACCAATGGAAGCGCGTTGGTTGTTAGTGTATCTCAGGTTCACACTAAACATTGACTCGATCGTATAAGTTGCTCCGATGCTATGGCTTTCCCGCTCATATGAATTTGAAATATTAGAGTTTCCAAAAGTGTCTCCCAGTTCGGGGCTCGAGTCCTGGAAGAACTGGTCCACAATGCTGGGGGCGCCCAAATTGCTGATCAGGTCATCTACTCGGATAGAATAGTTGCCCGACAATTCAAGTTGTGAATTAACACGGTAAAGCGCTGACAGGATGAACATCGGATGCCTTGAGCTTCGGCCGAGGACTTTAGATTGGGATTCGCCTATATCTGCAGAGAGGCTGTAATCTTCACCTGAAAATTGCAAATTCGCCGCAAAATTTAAGAAAGTGTAAGCGGATAAAAAAGGGTTATTGTAATCTACAGTCGTATAAGAAGAGCTTAAGGACCCAGTTAGACGTTGGGTCAAGGCGCGAGTAACATTCAGAGAATACGAATTTCGGTTTTGTTCAAGACCGCGCGATTGTTCATACCCTACTGTGCCAAAATCTGCAGCAATGTTTACAAAAGTTGAATTTCCTAGTGGTAAGAAAATGACTGGCCCGGTAGATGTGTAGTCAATAATCTGCCTGTTGTCTGAGATGTCAGGTTGAGAAGCATCGACAAGCTGATTGGAGCGCATATTGGAAAATTGCCATGAAAACAGGTCGGGAATCGCTTTCCATGTGATAGATCCATTTCCTTCAACCCGGCTTTGGTCATTGAGCAAATCCTCCTGATATTCCTGGCGATTTGCACTGTAATTCAGATTGGTATCGAAATACTTGGTCTGGCGAAGCAGGGCGGCACTAAGGGTTGTGGAAGAAAGAAGTTCAGACTCATAGGAAGAGCCTAAACGTTGAGGATTCTCAATATATTCAATTGATGAAGCAGCGGTAAATCCGAATTGCGCGATTGCGAATTGCGGGAGAGCAACAATTCCGAACACGAGCGTAAAATAAGCAGACCAACAGGAAAAGCGCAATTTCATTTGTTTACCAATCAGTGCCTTTGGCTAAACAACCAAACCTTTCTCTGTTCGCATATACCGGGCAACGACGTAGTTTCTAATTGTTTATGACCATGCCGACGACTTTGTCTTTACCAATCGCCTTGATCATTTTGTTTATTGAACCTGAGCTTGAACCTTTGTAAGGAATTATCAATAGCGCATAGTCTACAACTTCTGCCAATATTTTTGCATCAGCCGACTCTAGCAGGGGCGGTGCATCTATAATAATGATTCGATCTTCGTAGCGATTTCTGACATCTTCCAGAAATATGCGCATGTTTTCGCCAGTAAAAAATTCGATATGCTCTTCGTTCTCTGCATTTCCGCTGGGAACCAGGCTTAGTCGTGGAATGCTGGTAGGAAAGATAATCTCGCCAATATCATTGACACGATTCGTTAAGAAATCAAACAGACCAAACTCTGGCTCAATACCTAAAGTGTTGGCGAGAGATGGCTTGTGAAAATTACAGTCCACAAGAAGCGCATTCCTGTGCTGGTCGAAGGTGCAGGAAACTGCCAAATTGAGTGCATTGAAGCTGGCACCGCCTCCTGCTTTGATCGCGCTAACCTGCAAAACTGAATTGAATTTATCAATTTTGGGCAGTATTGATGTGCGTAGTTCCCTGAATGCGTTTAGGACTTCGATATCTTTCATGCCGGGATGAATGATCCTCCTCGCAAGAAACTCTTCTTTGGAAAACTTCTCTGGCCGCCCACTCTCGTTGGACACAGGCCGCCCACTCTCCACAGGTACAGCGGGAGGATCCAGGGGCTTTACCCAGGGGAGTTTGGTGATGTTCTGGTTAAAGCTTTCTTTAAGTTTAGCCATGATATTGTCCGGTTTTAGATGTAGCCCAGATAATAGGCGCCGCCCACGGACCCGTAGAGGCCAGCTAACAGAAGTGCGACGAGTGCAACAAATAGCCCATCGGAAAATTTCCGTTTTTTCGCCTCTTTCATCGGCGGTATGACCGCTACTAACGCTGGCCACTCATCTGACCAACGTGCTTCGGACCGAATGCGCGTGTCCAGCTCCATTAATACAACCAATAATCCTACTGGGGTAGCGAGTGCGAGTAGTATGCTGCCCGCCATTAGCTGGGGGAGAGTAAATCCATCTGGCTGGGTCGGGATAACGGCAGATTCCTGAACTTTAAATGTGACACCCTGCTGCTCTTCGTCGAGGTGCATAGAAACCCTTGCATTTTCAAGCCTGCGGAGCATTTCGTTATAGAAATCTCGAGTAACGTTATAATCCCGTGTCAGTTCAGCTAGCTCGGCTTCTTTTTCGTTGATCAATTTAGCTCTTTCTTCTTCAGCTACAAGAAGGCTTTCTAATCCACTATGCTGACTGATCTTGGCTTCCTTGGTGGTCTTGAGAGCTGCTAACTGACTTCGTAGCTGTTGCCAAAGTGGATTGACTGATCCTTCATTTGAATCATTCAGTTCAATGGCCTCGACAGATATTTTTCCTGTCGCCAGCATGTCTTGCAGGTCAGCGATCTGATTCCGGACAGCGATCACATCAGGGTAGGAATCGTGGTAGCGAGACCGAAGACTATCCAGCAGCATTTGCTGCTCGTTTATCCGTGCGCGAACTGTATTGATCTGCGATAAGTCTTTTGAAACTTCGGTTTCTCCTGCAATCTGTGACTCGACAGATGAGATTTGAGTATCTAATTGAACCAGGTCTAATTCCAGACGTTCCATTTCTGCCTGATATGAAGCAATCCTGTTGTTTGAGTTGGCGAGCGTGCCAAAATTGTTCTCTGACTTGAACTGGCTTAATCGGTTCTCCGATGCCTGCAACTTTGCCTGATATGACTCTACCTGGTTTTCGATAAATTCAAAGGCTGAACGACTCTCCTGTTGCTTTGCGATAACACTTTGCTCCAGGAACATGGAAGTGTAGCGCTGGGTGATGCTGAAAGCCCTGATTGGATCCTGATCGG
The DNA here is from genome assembly GCA_965227635.1 of uncultured Pseudohongiella sp. Classification (GTDB taxonomy): domain Bacteria; phylum Pseudomonadota; class Gammaproteobacteria; order Pseudomonadales; family Pseudohongiellaceae; genus UBA9145. The sequence goes on from OZ245763.1 coordinate 2,139,107, forward strand.
TGTGCGCTATGCGGATAAGCGTAGCTGGATTGCGCGCAATATTTGCGATGTTTGTGCGTGCTTGAATTCCTCTAATTAACTCTTCCTTCCTTTGCGGTGTAAGAGTACTGACATTCCAGCCACCGGCTTCAAGGATTGGGTCAGTGAACTCCCTGGTGAAAAGGATGTCACGTGCTAATCTGGCTTGATCTACGATGCCAGTGGCAACTGCGTTGCCTTCCATGAGAGGTTGCAAAATATTGCTATTGTCGGGGTAAATCGATGATGATGCCGTATAGCTTTTTGGCCAGGTAATTGCCAGTGACAATGTAACTAGAGCGACCACAAAAATAATGATCGCGACAAGAGCCCTCCTCTGAGAGAGCTCTCTGAGGTAGGCGTTAACGACATCTTCTACATTAATGCTCATGATCGGCTTGTCAGCTTATCAGCTATTGTTTCTAGAATAATCGTTCAGGCACGGTAATAACATCGCCTGGCTGCATTTGATAATTTGTATCCAGTTCGCCTCGCAGCAAAATATCATCGAGACGGAGTTCATATTCTTTCAGTTGGCCATCCACTCTTCTATAGAGTTTTGCTCTGTTAGCGGAAGCGACCTCATTGATGCCCCCGGCTTCGAGAACCGCATCCAGTACACTCATACCCCTGGCGTAGGGGAGGGATCTCGGGGCTCTAACGGCGCCAGTAATTCTGACCCGTTGGGTATATTGCACACTGTTAACAGCGGAGACTATGACCGTTACCTGAGGGTTGCGGAGCTGCGATTCCAGAGCTTCGGAGATTGAATCTGCGAGGGTCTCGGCATTCAGATTGGCAGCGAGAATGTCTCCCACCAATGGCAGCGAGATATAACCATCTGGACGCACGGGCACTGTCAGGGACAATTCAGCGTTGCCCCACACACTTACCGAGAGGACATCTCCCGCGCCAATGGTGTAAATTTCTGTGTCCGCTGTATTGACTGGTGCTTACGCAGGATCGCCTTCTTCCTGTCCCAAAGGCCAGGAAGTGCAGGCGGTAGCCAAAGCTGTCAGGCAGACAATTGTTAGCAGCCTCATTTGCAGACCTAGTGTTCGTTAACAATAGTAATTCTTTTTTTAGCGAATTTTGGCGATCGCCAATGCTGTGCGAGCACGCCAGAAAACCGCAGCTTTTATCCATCTTGCTCTGCTCAGTGGCTGACTGAGTCAGGTGCATAATGCCCCGTCAAATAATGGGGAAATTAACCATAGTTAGTATAGCGTCTGGAGTACAATTTAACATGAAGTGGGTCTCAGAATCGGGATATCTGCGGTAAAAAAAGGTAGATTAACCAGAGTCTTCGACGATTGTTGTGACAATCCCCGTCAGAATGCCAAGATTGTTAATGTCTGGGTCATGCCAGCCGCAATTTGATGGGTTTAGCTGCAAATTTTCTGGCGTCAGGTTTGCAGGGGGAAAATCGCCAATGCAGGAAATGCGGGACAAGCTACGCAAGTGACTATTTCAGGAATACAGGCTCCGCAGCAGGACCAGACTACTGGCTTGATCCGACGCGACCGGGCACTGTTCATGATTGCTGCCATCATTTTCTTGTTATTGCTCATTTTCCAACAATATCCAACGCCTGAGCAGCAGACGAGAATGGGGAGGGCTTTACATAATGCAGCTCATACCCCGTGGTTTTTCCTGCTCTCTTTGTTGCTCTGGTTCGCCTTGGGGTATGTTAAAAAAATCAATATAAATCAGCGTGTTAAGGTTTTTTTGCTGATCGCCCTGGGGCTGGCTCTCGCAACGGAAGCAGTGCAATTACTTACCCCGCGACAAGCTAGCTGGACTGATGTTTTGGCTAATTTGGGCGGTGCTACGGCCGCTACGCTGCTGCTTTGGGCCAGAAGCTACTGGCTTCGAGCGAAGACTACAGAGGCGCTCACTCTGGCAGTCTTGTCCCTGCTGGTCATTCTCTCGGGATTCAGGGGAGTCGCTGACATCCTGTGGCTGCGAGCTCAACAACAGGCTCAAGCCCCGGTTCTTGTGGATTTCAGCAATTCGACAGATCGCATCCTGCGCACAGTGCGGGGGTCCTGGCAACGTGTATCCGGAGTCCCCGCATGGGATGGGTTGGAGGGACGTCAGGTCGCTCACATCTCCATAACGAGGCAATCACGCTACCCCGGACTGACGCTGCGAGAACCGCTGGCGGACTGGTCCGACTACCAGTATCTGCTATTTGACGGCTATCTGCCGGGAGAGATCCCTCTGGATCTGGATATTCGTCTTGAAACTTTCTCCGATCGCGGCTTGGCTTACATCTACTCCATCCAGCTAGCGCCAGGTGAAAATAGCGTGGAAATCCCGATTGCAGCACTGCAAGGCCAGACAAACGGCCCTGACGATGTCAGAACTCTCTTCATCTATCACGAATTTGAGGGCGAATACGCAGAATTTTATATCTCCAGTTTGCGGCTCAGATAACTGGGTCATATTGCAAAACAAGTGGCCCGGCTTTTGCAAATGATGTAGGTGGTGTAAGAGGTTCCCTGCTTGCCGAAGTCGGGACATTTACCTTGGCTGTATATAGTTTCCTAATGGATTTTTCGCTACCATATAGTGTGCTTTCGTCGATGAGTAGTGATTTTCCGATCCACATTTCTGCAATATTCTTGGGCTACCCTCAGAAATGGCTTTTCTGCTCAGTTTCGCTCAGGAAAGTTCCTCCCGAATTTGCTTGAATTAACTAAGGATTAACGTGGACGTAACGGGCGTTTTATGTAGAATATTTCGCATAAGCTTTATGCAGACGCTTGAAAATAATAGGTTTCACTGCAGCAGATTCTTCGGGGTGTGGATCCTGCTCAAGCTGTATTAAGAACGAATCTGGAATGTTTCACATTGACTGTTTAAGAGATTCCAATTGACTGGTTGGCAGACAGGGATTTGTTGTCTGTCTGCAAATTGCACTTAACAAAATCTAGAGAGCAAGAACCAGAGTATCAGGAATACCAGGAAGAGCTGTTCGGCATAGAGCACGCTTTCCAAAAGCGGAGTCAGCTAGAGTACTGGCTTCATAAAAGGCCACAAGAATAAAGAACAATGTGGCCAGGAAAGGGCGGTAAGGGTTTAGCGCGGGAAAATGAGCACATTAAGGCTCTTTAATAATCATATTCGAACAAGCTTCGCCATTCTGGCAGTTTGTGAATCGATAATAGTTTATTGCGCTCTGCTGCTGGCTATAGCAATCCGTTTTAGAACGTTCGATCTATCCTCTACAGAAGTTCTCCAGAGCATCGGTAACGTACATGTCAGCGCCTTCATCTTTATGGTCCTGCACATGCTGGCGATGGTTGCACTAGGACTGTATCAGGCAGACCAGTTCAAAGGCAGAAACGGATTTTTGCAGATGGTTTCAAGGTTTCTGGTAAGCCTTTTTCTCGCCTCAATCGCTCTGATGGTCATTTTCTACATCATTCCTTCGCTCCAGGTAGGCAGGGGAGTGATTGCCATCGGCTTCTTTGTTTGTGTATTTGGCATTCTTATAGCCAGGCGTATCTTCTATTTGGCGGTGAACGCTGATGGCGATGCGTTTGCAACTCGGGTTCTGGTGCTGGGCGTAGGCAATACTGCTGCCAGTTTGTTTGGTGAGAAAGACAAGCAAGCCGCCAAAAATTACAAAATGAAAGGCTTTGTTTCGACGCCGGAACAGAGCTGCGTCGTGCCTCCTGATCAGGTAACTGAAATGGGAGATTCCCTACTGGCCATCGCAAAAGAACGGGGAGTGAATGAAATAATCGTGGCCCTGGATGATCGACGTATTGGATACCCCGTACAGCAACTTTTGGAATGCAAGCTAAGTGGCATCAAGATCACTGATCCGGTTTCGTTCTTCGAAAGAGAACTGGGTAAAGTAAACCTCGCTCACCTCAACCCTTCCTGGGTAATTTTCAGCGATGGCTTTACTGTTTCGTTTATTAAGAGCACGTTGTCGAGATTTTTTGATATCGCCGCCAGCCTCATAATTCTTACTCTTACAGCACCGATACTGTTGGTAACTGCATTCCTTATTGCGCTTGAAGGCGGTTTTCGAGAGCCGATTTTTTACCGTCAGGAACGTGTAGGAAAAAACGGACAAACATTCGAGCTGTTGAAGTTTCGAAGTATGCGGGTAAATGCCGAAGCCAATGGCGCACAGTGGGCGGCGCAGAATGATGCTCGAGTAACAAGGATAGGGAAGTTCATTCGCAAAGTAAGAATTGATGAACTGCCTCAGATTCTCAACATATTAAAAGGCGACATGCGGTTAGTGGGGCCTAGGCCCGAACGACCTGAATTTGTTAGCAAATTAAGTCAATCGATTAGTATGTATTCACAGCGCCATTCCGTGAAACCTGGTCTGGCGGGTTGGGCTCAGCTTAAATATCCTTATGGTGCTACGGAAGAAGACGCCTACGAAAAATTGCAATATGACCTCTACTACATCAAGAACGCGAATCCAGTGATGGATTTCTTCATCTTGCTGCAAACCCTGGAAGTGGTATTGTTTGGTAAAGGTGCGCGCTAGCAATTACATGCCTCATCGCTCCCTCCTTAACCTGATCTATTATTAACTTTTCTACATTCACTGAGAACGGAAATGAGTTTTAGCCTGGAAAACTGCAAAGTCGCAGTCGTTGGACTTGGATATGTGGGGCTGCCGCTGCTGGTTGCGTTTGGCAAGAAATTTAAGAGCGTTGGATTCGACATCCATCAGCAACGGATCAGCCAGTTGCAGAAAGGAATCGATGTAACCAACGAAATGAGCGAGGCTGAACTCTCTGCGGTTGACGTGATTTATACATCGGACACCGCTGATATTGCCGATTGCAATGTCTATATCGTCACAGTACCTACTCCAATCGATTCCCAGAAAAGACCGGATATGGGCCCGTTGAGGAGAGCCAGTACGACAATAGCGCCTTTGCTTTCCAGTGGCGATATTGTGATCTATGAATCAACGGTCTATCCAGGCGCTACTGAAGAGGTCTGTGTGCCGATCCTCGAAGCTGGGTCCAAGCTGAAATTTAACGAGGACTTTTTCGCTGGATACAGCCCCGAGAGAATTAATCCCGGCGACAAAACCCATCGCATCGATTCGATTGTGAAAGTCACCTCCGGCTCGACGCCTGAAGTTGCCGAGTTTGTGAATGCGTTGTATGGCTCGATAGTGACCGCAGGAACTCATTTGGTAAGTAGTATCAAGGTGGCTGAAGCTGCAAAGGTTATTGAGAATACACAGCGTGATCTCAATATCGCTTTGATCAATGAGCTAGCCATCATCTTTGAAAAGCTAGGCATTGATTCTGAAGAAGTGTTGCTGGCGGCCGGAACCAAATGGAATTTTCTTCCTTTCCGTCCAGGGCTTGTGGGAGGCCACTGCATCAGCGTGGATCCGTACTACCTGACCCACAAAGCTGAAGAAATCGGATATCACCCGGAAGTGATTTTGGCTGGGCGCCGAATCAACGATGGCATGGGCTCCTACATCGCGGAACGTGTTATTAAATTGCTCACCCGCAGAAGGATTCATATCGTGGGCTCCAAAATTCTGGTTATGGGAATTAGTTTCAAGGAAAACTGCCCTGACCTACGCAATACCCGGGTGGTCGACGTCATTCAGAGCCTCCAGGAATTTAATTCGGAAGTTGAAATATATGATCCGTGGGTGGATAAAGAGGAAGCGTTTGAAGAATATGGCGTTACTCTGATTGATGAGCCGAACATAGGAGCCTACGATGCAGTTATCGTCGCGGTAGCTCACAACTCATTCAAGGAATTGGGCACGGAAACCATCAGATCCTATGGCAAGAAAGATTGTGTTGTATTTGATGTCAAATACTCCCTGGATACGCACCCCGATGTGTTCCGCTTGTAGTATTGAGATGATGCCCAGTTCGCTGGATACCCCCTCATGGAGTGAGAACCTGAATGTCTGATTGCATTTTAGTAACCGGCGGAGCCGGATATATCGGCAGCCATGTCGTCAAGCAGCTGGGCCAACGCGGCGAAGATATCGTCGTACTCGACAACCTGAGCACCGGATTTGCTGACGCCGTGCTCTATGGTGAGTTGGTGGTTGGAGAAACCGGGAATATCGAGAGGGTCGAGCAGTTACTGAAAGACAGGCAAGTGGAAACAGTAATGCATTTTGCTGCACATACTATAGTGCCTGAGTCAGTCAGCGATCCTCTCAAGTATTATGGCAATAACACTTGCTCTACGCGCAATTTGCTTGAAGCCTGCACTCGTGCGGGCGTGAAACACTTTATATTTTCTTCTACCGCCGCCGTGTATGGTGAACTCGAAGGTGGGGTAGCCAGTGAATCGACTGCTACCGCACCGATCAATCCGTACGGTCGATCCAAGCTGATGAGCGAATGGATGTTGAAAGATCTCTGTGCAGCATCTGATCTGTCTTCAGTAATCTTGCGCTATTTCAATGTTGCAGGTAGCGACCCGGAAGGGAAAATCGGGCAGTCTACTGCGAACGCCACCTTGCTGATTAAAGTCGCTTGCGAAGTGGCAGTTGGAAAGCGCGAGCAATTATTTGTTTACGGCACCGACTACGCCACTCCAGACGGAACGGGGATACGCGACTATATTCACGTTGAAGACCTAGCTGCGGCTCACCTGGCCGCGCTCGATTACTTACGCAAAGGTGGTGATTCGACTGTGCTGAACTGTGGCTACGGGCATGGTTTCAGCGTGCGAGAGGTAATCGATTCCGTGGAGAGAGTCCATGGAGCAAAGATCGCGGTGAGTGAGTCGCCGCGCAGGGCAGGGGATTCTCCCAAGCTGATTGCCAATGCCAGTGCAATCAGATCTGCTCTGGGGTGGGAGCCGTCACTGGACGACCTGGATCGCATAGTCGAAACCTCCCTGGCATGGGAAAAGAAATTGCTGGATGACAGTGCCAATTAAGTTCAGTGTTCAAGACATGATTGAGGTACAAGTTTAGCGCATTTACGCCGGGATCTGAGGCATTGCGCTGCTCTCTATTTCAGTATTCTATTAGCAAGCTTTCACTTTGAGCCAACTGTAGTCCAATGTATCGAGCTCTATTCCAAAACATTCTCTATCCGATCTATGAAAGTGGCTTACGCCGCAGAAATACACTTCGGTACAAGAAAATCTTTGAAAGAAATCAATGGCTGTCGAAAGATGAATTGCTTGCCAATCAATGGAAAGAACTAGAGAAATTGCTGAAGCATGCTTATCAGAATTCTTCTTACTATAGGGAGCTTTTCGATGAGCTTCATCTTCATCCAGCGGACATAAGGACATATGACGATTTTCGGCAAATACCCGTGTGCTCGAGAGAAGATGTGGCGAAACACCATGAGCGAATGATCGCTGACAATTATCGAAGTTCGATCATGCGTAAAGGCACTGGAGGTTCAACGGGAGTCCCTGTCCAGTTTGGGCTGGATAGAGATAGCTATGAATGGCGGACTGCCTTAACTCAGCGAGGTTATTCCTGGGCAAACTGTGAGGCAGGACAGCATACTCTATATTTATGGAGTGTAGATGTTGGGAACCCGTCTTTCTTAAGTGAGTTTAAAACTAATCTTTACCATAGATTCTTTAACCGCAAGATGTTTAACCTCTTTGACCTCACGCAGTCCGAAATGAACCGATGTGTAAGCTATATCAATAGAACTAGACCCAGAGGTATCGTTGCTTACACTACTGCTATTTATGATCTGGCCACTTACATCTCTGAGAACGGCATCGATGTTCGGCCTGTGAAGTCAGTGATTACCGGTGCAGAAAAACTATATGAGCACCAAAGAGAGCTCATTGAGAGGGTGTTTAGGACGCGTGTTTTCAACACCTACGGTTGTCGCGAATTCATGTTGATCGCGGCAGAGTGTGAGCAACACAATGGTTTGCATCTGTCTATAGATAATCTATTTGTTGAAGTGATGGCAGGAAATGCGCCCGCGTCGCCTGGTGAGAGTGGTGATATAGTAATTACCGACTTACATAATTATGGTATGCCGTTTATTCGGTACCGCAATGGAGACTTAGTGACACTCGAAGACCGACAGTGTGAATGTGGTCGGGGACTACCGTTGATCAAGGACATTGATGGAAGACGGTTAGACCAAATCTTGGCTACTAATGGTAAAGCATTGACTGGTGTCTTCTTTCCGCATCTGATGAAAGAACTCCCTGAAGTAGAGAAATTCCAAGTGATTCAAAAAGACCGGAAACTTTTATTGATTAAACTGGTCTCTTCAGCACCGTTGGCAGAACCAAGAAAGAATTTCTGTCAAACTGAGATAAGGAAAGTGACGGGAGATGATATGCAGATCGAATTTGAATATGTTAATGAAATTCCGCTAACTCCTTCAGGCAAGTATAGAGTTACTGTTTCCGAATTAAACGGGAACTGATGGCTTACTGTTGCAAGACTTTGACACCTTCCTTTTGTGACGAATTTCAATAGATTTCCTTCGAACAATCAAGTGGAGCCATATTCGGGCTCACAATGCTACAAGTCTGTTTAGTTGATTAGTCTCGTCCGCTGTTGGATATTATCTAAGTAACTTATCTAGTTTACCGATTATTAAAGTGTTTAGCTCTTCATACCCACTGCGGTTCAGGTGGATTCCATCAGCCTCAAAAAAGTGGGATATCGAAGTATTGCTCTGCATCTGCGCATCATTTAAATGTTCAGCCAAGTCAGCATAGATGCAATGTTGGAGCTGATTGCAGAACTGCTCCAGCTTGGCATTGTATTGTGACAAATAGGCAGGTAAATCACTGCAAAGTGATTTAGTGGTAGCAGGCTGTAGTCCTATTACTACTACCGGCAAATCTACGGGCATTTTTTCCATAAACGCCTCATAGCGTATGAACGCGCTTTCAGGCCCATCGCAAATGTCATTCAGGCCGGCCATAATGACCGCGGCTTCCGCGTCGGACAAATATTGGTAGTTTTGAATACGCTTTGCCATTGGCCCCAGTTGTTCGCCGCCTACCCCCAAATTCATAGCGCCAGGAGCAATTTTACTCACATGAAGGGCCTGAATACTTGAGCTGCCCAAAAATACTACAGTATCGTTGTCAATAGATCGTGCTAAGCGATTTAGATGGCCGTATAGATAGCGATGCTCGGTAGGTGGGCTATTTGTTGTAAATTTAGCAACAAGCCTGTTGGACAAAAAAACTGCACACAAAAGCAAATTAAAAAATACGAGGAAAAGAAGCGCATTTCTAATCAAAGCGTGTTTGCTCATGGTGTTTTTTCCAAAAATAATTCTTTATTGAAGCATCTACAAAGAAAACACTTCAGCGGCTAGTCTTTCCGTGACTTTTACCGCTCCTGCGCTATTCACATGATCCCCATCCAGATAGTCAAATTGATCCAGGGAGAGCTCGTAATAATTTAAATATTTTACATGGGGATAGTTGTTTAGTACGTCTGTAATTAATTGGTCGTAGGTTTGCAAATGATCTTGCGGGACCAGGTTTCTAAACGTTTCATTAGCTGGCATATTAACAATGTATAAATTAATTCCCATTTCCTCCGTCATCTTTGCAATAGATCGGACGGAACTAATAGAAATTTCAGATCTTGTTGGAAATTGACCAAAGTAGAACTGAGCTTTCTCTCTTACTTCTTCCTCGGTGATTAATCTTTCTCCCGGTAACGATAGGGAGGAAAAGCTACCGGCCAAATCAAAATCGTAAATATTCAGCTTTCTTCGGAATGAAGTTAACGCTAATTTTGCATCGTCCATGTAATTAAAGGGTACGCCAAACTCGTACTTCATATAAGCTAAAATAAAATCCAAGCTGTATATTCTTTCATTCAAATCTGCGTAACTTTCCAAAGTTGGGAAGAATGTGAACGCATTTTCTCTAGAAGGGCCTTCATCAGTCATTAGTATGGAATCTCCATAGGGCCCCACATGGATAACAGATAGGCTGATGAATAGATTCTCTACTCCTGGATTATTCTGGAGTATTCTCTTTGCTTTTGGATAGGTGAAATAGTAAGGCATTCCAGAAACAGATAGATTTTCGGAATTTGGCAGAAGGTCTGTATTGATGCCTACAGCGAAGTGTGATGCGCCAATAAACAGATTTTCCGTGCTTTCAGAGATCGTGTAATCTAGATTTGAATAAACACGATCAACAACTACAAGTTTGTAGAAAACAGTAGCTAGCAGCAGCAGGATCGAAAAAGTCGCAAACAGCTTAAATAACCATTTTCTATGCATAACACGACCTAAAATTGGAAGTAAAGGAAACCGCGTACGTAAGCCATGTTGAGAAGCCCTATCAACATGAGTATTGCCGTAGCAAAGAGATATTTATTGTTGAGCCTAAAGTTCTCTACCAGTTGATTACTGTTCGGGAATGCCAGTACCAGAATGAGTCCTGACAGAATATAGATCGGTTGTCTCGTTGCGATAAACTCATTTCCAGTGAAACTGAAGCCATGAAAATTGACGAATTGCGACAGTACGTAATAAGCGTCTGTAAAGTCATCTGCAACGAACAATGTTCGTGTTCCTATTACGCCAACAAATGTCAAAAGCCAGGCTAGCAGGAAGGGTAGCTGAAGGCCCATGATTCGCATAGCGTGCGAAGAAATGACGAAAATCCCATTAACTACACCCCAAACTACAAACGTCCAGCCAGCTCCATGCCAAAAGCCAGAAACCAAAAATGTAATAAATAAAGCTAAAAAGAAATTTGAAGTCCCTTTTTCTCTGTTATAAACATTGCGGAAGATGTAATCCCCTAAGAACTGAGACAATGTCATATGCCAGCGACGCCAATAATCTGCAAAGTTTCTGGCTTTGTAGGGAGAATTGAAGTTCGTTGGTAGTTTTATGCCAAATATCATGCCCAGCCCAATAGCCATATCTGCATAACCCGACAAGTCGAAATAATATGACAAGGTGTATGTTAGAGATGCGGTCCAAGATTCGAGCATATTGAGTTCGAGTGCGCTATCGAATGCTCTCTGTGCCCAAATAGTCATAGGATCTGCCAGGGCAAGCTTTTTGGCGCAACCCAATGAGAACAGGAATACACCTGGGGCGATGAGTTTTGAACTAATGATTGAGTTGTCCATGGTGCGATATTGGGGCACAACATCTTTGTGGTGGACAATAGGGCCGACGATTAGCTGCGGAAAGAATGTAATGAACATCAGGTAGTCTAATATGGCGTAACCTTTTGTTTCTCCTTTGTATGAATCAGCTAAAAATGCGATTAGTTGGAACGTAAAAAACGAGATTCCTATTGGTAAAACAATGTTTTGATAGGGGATAGGTTCCGAAGCAAAATAGTTCCAATTTTGAATAAAAAAGTCGAGGTACTTGTAGTAGCTCAATAGAGCCAAATTAAACAGTAAGCCTACGACTAAAATAATTCGTTTGTATGTTTTGCTGTGGTCTTTGGCTAAATATATTCCGATGAAGTAATTGAGGAATACGCTTAAAACGAAAAATGGAAAAAAGTCGCCGCTGCCATAAGCGTAAAAGTAAAACGATGCCAGAATTAGAATTATTTTGGCTAATTTAATTTGGTCAAATTTGAGGCAGATTGAGTAAGCTGAGAATACGATTGGTAAAAATACGCAGATAAAACCAAAAGTAGAAAATATCATTGTCGAGCTAGCTCAGCAGTTTCCTCAAAATGTGGGCTGACGATTTGGTCGTTAGCTCGGAGGAAACACATTTCTAATAAGTAGTGGTTTATATGGTAGTCTCGGCACACCGATTGAGCTCAGCACTCATTATGTTCAGCGATTAACGTGGTATAGATTGCTAATCTAACCTGACTCTTGGTTGCTATGCAGGGTGCTTCATAGGGTGCGGACATCGGAATTCTAATTTAGTAGGCGCCATTTTTGCAATACAATTTGCTGCGTCGCGGCAATATCTCGAGCGTGCCCTTGGTAGAAGATGGCCGGAGTATGGAAAGGGTAGACGATTGTGGCCGAGGCAGTGGTTGTTTAATTGCTTGTAAGGTCAGTCACAGACAATAATGCAGTACTGTCATTCAGATTGCTAATTAGCTAGCTTGCTCCTTGCTAAACATTTGTATCAGCGGCTTTTGCCCAAAACGAGCCTGAGAAACTGCTCAAGCTTCCATTTCGAATTTTTTCGCGAAATTTTTACATGAAATAGAGATTCGTGATCTGTAGATAGACTGCGTTTGTATCGGCTATCACCGCCTAGAAAATCGTAGATATCACGACCCTCTTCGAGATTCAGATTGATTGCATGAAAGTGGCAAACCAATCCTGGGCGTTCACTATTCGAGTTGCCATAGTTAAAGCCGGACTGATAGTAGTTTACTCTATTGTTGTGGACGAAATTGTATATATAACCGATAGCGCCAGAATTGTTTCCAATCTCCAATAGCTGGATTTCTTGATTATCAAATCTCGCTTGAATTAGTTGCTGATGAAACGAATTGAAAAACTCTGTGGCAAACGAGCCTGGTTTGCCTCGTTGGTTCCATCTCAGTTGGTGCAACTGCCTCAATTCCGAAAGCATCGCTAAGGCTTCATCTATAGATTCAGCCTCTCTTATGTAAATATCTCCTGAATTTTCATACTCGCGCAAAGAACGACCGATCTTACTCCGGGTATTTGCGCTCAGGTGCTGGAGATAAGAGCGGCCGCTTTCGCGGACCAACTGGAGATCTACATAATAGCTGGGAAATTGTTGATATGAAGTAGCATAGACTGCAGAAGGCGCTTCGAGTTGATCGAAAGTCTGATGATCCAGTGCAGACATTCGAATCTCATCAAGCCTGCTTATGGCGGGATGATTGAACAAAGAGTCTAGTAGAGATTTTGCGTTCCCACCGACAGGTGAATTGTATTCGATAGTAAGGTCATCTATTTCCAGGTCTCCGACTTCATTAAAATAGCCGACATTTTTTGGTAGGAAGCCATATTGTAGGATTCTTCGGCGTGCCAGGAAAAAAGCGCTCAGCGGTTTCTTGTCTTGAAATTCAACGACACAGCATAGTGGAGTATTAACGGGTAGTAATGTCAACCAGGTTTCGACCCAGCCCCAGGAAGTGAAATAGCTTTGAGAGCCATATTGTTGAAGCTCGATCCAAATATCTCGAATTTTGGCTTTTTGCTTGAAAGGATTTAGGAGTTGAATCTCAGTCACTGAAAACCTTGAATGTGCCGCTTCTGATCGAATTGTCTTTAATAATTAGCTGGTTTCCGTGCATTTTTTCCTTTGCACGAGATCGTGGTCTTGGAGTTTACCAGTTTTTTGTGATGCAGCTAGATGGTCAAATACGAAGGTTCGAAGTCGCACCAAGAGTAATGTTGGGGATTGATTGGTGAACTGAGATAGGCGCTTATTGGAGAGGGCGCTCAAGAAGATCAAGCGCCGCGGTGACAGGAACTGCCCGATGCATACGATAGACGACTATCGCCTGGCCGGTGGCGTTTCCTGGCTTAAACGGCGGTTGCGAATGGGCTGATAGGTTTATCCAGATCAATACCACTCAGTCAGCAAGGCTAAACCTGGTAATAGTCGCGGTACCATTCAACGAAGCGGGCGATGCCATCTTCGATTGGCGTGGCGGGCTTGTAGTCGACATCTCTAATCAGGTCGTCAACATTCGCATAGGTCGCAGGCACATCACCGGGTTGCAGCGGCAACATGTTCTTGATGGCCTGTTTGCCAAGGCATTCTTCCAGTATCTCAATATAGCGCATTAACTGGACTGGATTGTTACTGCCAATATTGTAAATCCTGTATGGCGCCAGGCTGGTGCCGGGATCGGGTGTATCTCCCGACCAGTCGGCATTTGGGGTCGCCACATTGTCCAGGGTGCGGATGACGCCCTCAACTATGTCGTCAACAAAGGTGAAATCCCGTTCGTGTTTTCCATGATTGAATACATCGATGGGATTGCCAGCAAGAATATTCTTCGTGAACAGGAACAAGGACATGTCCGGCCGGCCCCAGGGTCCGTATACGGTGAAGAATCGTAATCCCGTCGTGGGCAAGCGAAAGAGATGGCTATAAGTGTGTGCCATCAATTCATTGGCTTTCTTGCTGGCCGCGTAGAGACTGACAGGGTGGTCCACGTTGTCATGCACAGAAAAAGGCATACAGGTGCTGGCGCCGTAAACAGAACTTGATGAGGCGTAGACAAGGTGTTCCACGTCATTGTGCCTGCAGCCTTCCAGAATATTCAAAAAGCCAGTGATGTTTGCGCTGGTGTAGGCGTGAGGATTTTCCAATGAATAGCGTACGCCGGCCTGCGCTGCCAGATTCACCACGCGCTGGGGCTTATGCTCGGCAAAGGCGGCGGCGATCCCGTCGTTGTTCTCAAGATCAAGCCTGACGTCAGTGAACCCGTCATTTGCGGTTAAATGTGAGAGGCGGTCTTTCTTGAGGTTGACGTCATAATAATCATTCAGATTATCAATGCCGATGATCTCGTCTCCGCGTTCCAGCAGGCGTAAAGCCAAAGCATGACCGATAAATCCGGCGGTGCCGGTGATAAGAATTTTCACTTGCTCTGTATCCTTTGCACGGGCCTGGCACAATTGTCCAGATGCCCGGTTTTCTGACTGGGAATAGTCAGCTTTCCCAGAGTCGGAATTCTACTTGAATCCGCAGGGAATCGTTACCGTAAATAGTATTGCCAGCTTGTGACAATATGGTCGTAATACTATAGTCGTCTCACCATAAAGGTATTGTCTGGGTTGTACGAACTTGGGAGTAATACGATGGTCGCACTATGATTGAACTATGATCGCGGGCAATGCTAACTAGCGATCGAGTTCGCTGAAGAAACTGGTGCGGGAAATTCGATTTTCTATATCTTCTATTACCTGATTATAGGCCGGCGTTCCAACGCCACCATAGATTCGGCGGAACGTTGGCCCATCAAGAAATTCTGGAAGATCCCTGAACTCAGCCATTAAATCTGATTCTGGTAACCCATAAGAGAACTTGTCCTGTACGGCACGGGCTGTCGGTGTATCCCGGACAGCCAATTCAGCAAAGCGCACACCAGTGCGGTCAGCCCCGATATCCGTGAAGCTGAAACCACTGCCACCCTGGGAGTCGTCAAGTTCTTTCAGTAAGCCGATTGAATCCGCCACTCCTGTGCCGGAACTTACAGTGAGGGCAGCAGAGACCAGGAAATGTTGGGCGAAGTCATGGCGTTCTGTAAGCATTAAATGATGACGCCCCATGGGAGGGACGCTATCCCTTGGTAAGCCCAGCACGCGTGGCATGCTGATTCCCATCACATACATGGATAAAGCCAGAATGGCAGCCCGGTTTTCTTCAACGGGGTCTCCTCCCCGCACTTTAGCGAAGAGCATCATTGGGCTAAGAAACTCCGCCACGGAAACTTCTCTGCCAAATCTGGAATCGTTGGTGATGGAGGCCAGGTTCGTGGCATGGGCCAGTAAGCGTTCCTGATCTTCCGGTGAAATCAGCATATCGCGGCCGCGGTTGGAAATTTGTTCAATCAGGTCAGGCTGCCATTGATAGACGATATTGAGTTGACCGGGTGAGATGCTGTAGCCGTTGATGGCTTCGAGTGCAGCTACATATTCTGGTATCTGTTGCAGTCTTTCATGGGCAAATTGCGCGATCGGATCAGCCAGGGCGCCGGGTACGGCGACGCCCCCGATCTTCATGCTTTCTATCGCCAGGTCGGGGCCCGATTGGGAGACTGCCAACTGAACATTGAGGTATTCACCTAGCACATTGTCAGGCAGGCGAGCGCTGATGCCCAATTCAGCCAGACCGTTGTGCAGACTGACCATGGCGCCACCACCATTAAGCTGGGAGAGTGTATACCCTATAACCAGTTCAAGATCGCTCTCACTAACAGTAAAGGCGGAGACTTCTCCCGGTTCCAGATTTCTTGGATCGCTATTTTGGACAAATACTTCCGCCTGGCTCAGGTCTTCAGTGGAGAAAGACCCTGAGGTGCCGGCGAGGGGAGTGTTTTCAACCATCAGGAACACGCTGGTTGCAGTGCCGACCAAAATGACGATCAGCAACAATAAGAACAATCTCTTGAGAAATTTCATGCTTCTAAAGCTCTGGGCAGAGGGCGTATTACACCCGCATGACAAGTCGAATTCAAGCGCAATCCCGGGTCAATTAGGGGGTACATCAGTTGGCGATGCCGCGAAAAAATGCCTAAGCTGTGACTCTATACTGTAGAACCAACACCCAATCCCAGAAAAAAAGATTCGTTACCTGATGGCAAATGTGGGCTCCGTTAGATTGAGGCACTTCTCGTTCTCATAGATAATAGTTCGGAAATGGCAGCAATGCTCTTAACCCTTAAGGATACCAAACATGTGCGGAATAGTTGGCGCCATCGCTGAGCGCGATGTGACTAGAATACTTCTCGAAGGTCTAAAGCGACTGGAGTATCGAGGATATGATTCAGCCGGCGTAGCCCTGATAGATGATCGAGGCAGCAAGCTCAAAATCGTCAAGTCTGCAGGGAAGGTCAATTCACTGATTACGGCAGTAGGTAAAAAGTCTGTCACTGGTACCGTGGGCATCGCTCACACGCGCTGGGCAACTCACGGAAAACCAACAAACGTCAACGCCCACCCACATGCCTCCAACTCGGAGATTGCCATTGTTCACAATGGAATCATTGAAAACTACGAGGAGTTACGAGAGAAGCTCAGCAAAGCCGGGTACAAGTTTGTCACCCAGACTGACAGTGAAACTATCGCGCATCTTATTCACCAGGAGAGAAAAGGCGGCAAAGTATCCTTGCTGGCCGCAGTCAAGAAAACTGTCAAGCAATTGCACGGCGCCTACGGGATTTGTGTTGCTGATGTCAATTCACCCGATGAGCTAATTGTTGCCAGATCTGGCAGTCCCCTGGTGATTGGGATTGGTATTGGTGAGAATTTTGTGGCATCCGATCCATTGGCCATTGGGCAAGTAACTGACCGCTTTATCTATCTTGAAGAAGGAGATATCGCCAGGGTCACATTGAATGACGTTGAAATCTGGCACGGGAATAGCCGAGTAAAAAGGCCGACTAGCACTGTGTCCAATCGAGGAGATGACGCAGAAAAAGGCAAGTACAAGCACTATATGCTCAAAGAGATTTATGAGCAGCCCCAGGTTATTCGCGACACTCTGGACGGCAGAATATCTGCAACGAAAGTCCTCGAAAACGCATTCGGGGTCAAAGCGCCAGAAATTTTTGACAAAGTGAGGCATGTTCAATTTGTTGCATGTGGCACTTCCTATCACGCATGTCACGTGGCTAAATACTGGCTGGAATCGGTGGCACGGATGCATTGTTCTGTCGATATCGCCAGCGACTATCGCTATCGGGATATCATGGTTCCCGAGGGATCGTTGTTTGTCACTGTATCCCAGTCCGGTGAAACAGCGGATACGCTTGCTGCGTTACGTTACGCCAAGGATCTTCCGTACCTGTCCTATCTGGCGATCTGCAACGTGGCGACCAGTTCCCTTGTGCGGGAGTCTGAATTCACGATACTCACCAAGGCCGGACAGGAAATCGGTGTGGCTTCCACCAAGGCATTTACCACGCAGCTCACCCTGTTGCTGGTGCTTACAATCGCGCTGGCACGTCGCAACGGACTATCAGCCAGAAACGAAGCGAAGCTGGTGAAAGAATTAAATCGATTGCCGGAGCTGATCGAGCGCACGCTGAAACTGAACAATCCAATCAAGAAGTTGTCCCGACAATTCGCAGACAAGCATCACAGTCTGTTTCTGGGCCGAGGAATCCAATACCCTATCGCCAAAGAAGGCGCTCTGAAGCTGAAGGAAATTTCCTATATACACGCCGAAGCCTATCCCTCAGGTGAGCTGAAACACGGACCGCTGGCCCTTGTCGATGAAGACATGCCGGTCATCGCAGTAGCACCCAATGATGATTTGCTGGAGAAGCTGCGGGCGAATCTTGCCGAAGTGAGTGCAAGAGGTGGCAAGCTGCACGTGTTTGCTGACGAGAGTGTTGGCTACAAGGGGGATGCCAATTGCAAGGTGATCCATGTGCCAGCATCGCCTGATATTCTTGACCCGATTGTATTCACAATTCCCTTGCAGATGCTTTCCTACCATGTGGCAATTGTTAAGGGTACGGATGTGGATCAGCCTCGTAACCTCGCGAAATCTGTGACTGTTGAATAATTCCCAACATTCGACAGGCTCACCTGGCTAGGCCTGCTTGGCAAATTCCAAAAGGTGACATCACCCCTGCTGTCGGAAGGTAGAAAGGGGTGATTGCCGACGCGTTATGCTTTCGCTGAAAATCTCTCCCTAACCGGTGGCTGTGCGTCAGTTATCTTTACAGTTTAACAAGCTTTCTTGCCCCCGATTTTAGAAAAAGTCTTATATATCAATAATTTAAAATTCAGGCCCGGAATTTGCAGCATTACGTCAACAATACTGGACATTTCTCAAGGTAACCTGCAATGCCTAACAAGTCGTTGATAAATAGCCTGTTTTCCCGCGCATTGGCAGCCACTCTCTTGCTGGCTGCATCCGCTGCCACTGCGGAGCCGTTTTATTGGACAGATTGGGAAACTACTTCTGCAGTAGGTGGTTTCACCGCCACTGGTACGATCAATACCAGTGGTTCCAGCATTGGTGTTACCTACTTCAATCCAAACGGGGTTGGATTTGCCCAAATCAATGGCGGCACAGATTACTGGTCGCACGGTGGTGCAGCAGGTGTATCTGGCAACGGTAGCAGGGATGATTCCATATCACCCTATACCAGCAGTCTGGTTGACAATGCACCTCCGGGCTCAGACATTATTGCCTTACAGTATGCGGGCAACCAGACTCTCACGTTTTCTGAAGCAATCGCCAATCCAGTCTTTTCCTTCGTAAGCCTGAATCTGAATGGCTATGCTTTCGACCAGGATTTCGAGATTCTCAGCGCCGGCGGCGCCGATGGCAATGCTTGTGGCTATTGGGGATGCGGTACTTCTGCGAAAACAGTTGTAGACCTCGGCGGTGGCAATTACGAATATTGGTTAGTTGGCACTGGTGAACCTCA
The DNA here is from genome assembly GCA_965227635.1 of uncultured Pseudohongiella sp. Taxonomy (GTDB): domain Bacteria; phylum Pseudomonadota; class Gammaproteobacteria; order Pseudomonadales; family Pseudohongiellaceae; genus UBA9145. The sequence goes on from OZ245763.1 coordinate 2,158,169, forward strand.
CGGCACTCTCCGTTTCAGCGGAACCTTCGACGAACTGAACTGGCGTAGCCTGAGCAATGAATACTGGAACGGATTTACGGTCGGCGTTCAGGGTAGCGCCACTGAAGTGATCGAGGATTGTTCCTCCAATCCAAATATGCAGGGTTGCGAGAATATCCCAAGTGTTCCCGAGCCGGGTATAGCATTGTTGATATTGACGGGAATGCTGGGTCAGACACTGATGACAAGACGATCTGCGCCGCGCTCAATGCGCACCTGAATCTAGCCTGGTTGCACGTCTGAATAGGAGTGTTACTCGTCACTTCTGGAATCGGCTAATTTCACTACAACCCGAGGGCAATACTTATCAGGCAATTCGATAGTATCGCTACCATGCGCTGCACTTAACTGCTCAATGTCGGGGCAGGTCGTTCGACTTACTCAACAAATGCCCTCAATAAATGTCGGTGCAATGTCAACTTGATTGACATCTTCCGATTTGAATACAACCCTCTAATTTCTGTCCTCTTATTTCACTAGGGTAATAAAATCTGGCTAGCCGATTGCGCGAAGTTCCTTGTCTTATTGAGGACTATGCCGTTATACAAACCAAAGTTGTTTCTGTGATTGCAGTCTTGCTGGTGTTTTTTCTCTATTCTTCCTGATGCTCGCATTAGCCATGTCAAATCAGTAATAGTCTGCCCTCACAGAAAACAACAATGAAACTTCCAGTTGGGTAATTGTATGTGCGGTTCCATGACTCATATTACGAAGCCTGCACATCTCAGCTCAATTTCAATTAGTCATCTGGATTCTGGATTGTTGATTGTAGTTACAACGCTCTTGTAACTACTTTTTTATTATGTAGCCATTGTTAAAGGCACAGGCGTGAGTTGTTCTTGCACTTCGACGATATTGTGAAAAGCAGAATGAGGCTGGTTATAGTAAATACTAGTCAGGCTTGCTCGCCTTAAACCACGTCCCGGCGCTATCTGGGCTTATCACTTCAATATCTTCGAATCTACTTTTGATCAACAGGTCCTTTATAAATGGCACTGTGAAATATTTACGATTGGCGTCTAGCGAAGTTGGAGAATCACGCCAGTATTTAATGCCTATGGAATTCAAAAAAGCTCTAAAACCCAAACTGAGCCGAGTTCGCAATTTAAAATTTTGAGTATTGATCTGAAAAACGAATATTCCACCCGGCTTTAGCAGGCGGTAGGCATCAGCGATGTAATTCTTAAGTACTTCCAGCTCCAGGTAGTGAAAGACTTCCATCGAAAAAACAATATCGTATGCGCTAGCTTGAGAAGTCAGCAATCGTTCATTTTCAATCTTGATGAACTGCACATTAGCAAACGTATTATTCGAATTGGCAATACGAAGAAACTCATTTGAAACATCTAATCCGCAAATGTTGCCGTACTTATCAGCGAGATTAAACGTCAATCGGCCGATACCACATCCGATTTCCAGTAGGCTCAATTCCGGACCCTGCGGCAGAGTAAACAGTCGCATCAAATTGTCGATTTCTTCGCGGCCGCTATTGAGGACTGCCTTCCAGCTTGCATCGTCCCGAAATGCCATCCTGTCGATCATTAATAAGCCATGGTTTGAAGCTTCTTTTTCCCACCATGCTGTAGATTTGCTGACTTTCATTGCTGTAGCTCTGCGTTCGCCCGAGTAACCAGTATTTTATATCAAGCTTGCCATTTCCAGTATACGTTTTTGAGAAATTGCAGCATTGTGCGGAGTCGGGGATACGGAGAGATAACTGAATACTTGGAAAAAGCGATATAAAGGGTTTACTTATGAGTGCGAAAGATTCATCGAACAACTACGTTACTGGTCAGGATACATAAACAAATTGCTGCTAATTCTCAATGTTGAAATAACACACTCATACACCTCTATTACAATTTAGAAAAGATGTTTCGCGATGTCTTGACTTTAAAAGTTTAATCTGACTCTTGGAGACAACCACAATAGCATCGGATCACTCTTCCCTGAATTCAAAGGCGAAGCTTTTAATCAGGCAGTCGGAGCAGGTACCGTTCAACTGAAGTTTTATACAATCGGCAATGAGACAATGTGCAAATTGCAGGGTCAGACTGAAACACAGATGCTCTTTCTATCGGAGCATGCTTTGTTTGGCGGTCACATGGAAGAGTAGCCACCATATGTTCAATCGTGTAATTGCGTGTTCGCAAAAATCAATTTTTACCAGAGAGCGTGGGGTAGGCGCCATGCGATTTGAATTCTGGAAACGCAACAAACTACCTAACCCTGAGCTACTCCCGCCAAGGCGCTCAATTCTAATACGATTGTGGATTCGGAAATTCCAGATCGATAGTACCTGTATTCCGACTCAAGGAAGCGATGCGGCAGTTTTGGGTGATGCTAGGGAAGTATCGCGTTTTGGTTGTCAGAGTGAAGAGTTGAGAACAGGTGAATCTCAAATGCACCGATTCTAGTGTGGTGAGGAATCCTTAACCGAATCGAGTTGTTCTAGAAAAGATATTCATAATCGATGTTCTAGTCGTTTGGCAGCTCAACCTGTCGTAGTGTCTCTTCGGCATTGTTTCCTCGTATCGATACCAAAGGAAACTGATCGGTATCACCATTTAATACAAGTTGAATCGCTGCTTTTAACCTTTCTTCTGCCAAGAATGCACCATCGTCTATCAAGTGGTCATCATCCAGATATAAAATTTGGCGCCCTTTACTTACGACTACACCCTGATCAGTTGCGAAAAGGTCTGCTGTCGGTAAGAAATAAAAATTAAGATGGCTGTTAGCGGTCCTTAATATCTTTTCCCTGCTTGCTTTCGAATCTTCGAAATCTACACTCTCCCAAATCTGGCTTTCTGTGGGAGAGTCAGGGGGCTCAAGCCCTAGGAAGCTTAGATACTGGTATAGGTTTCTATTGCCAACATTTTCCAGTACTGGTGGGGATTCTAATAGGATCACGTTTTTAGCATGTTGTTCAAGAAAGCGGAAAAGATCTGTGGCCAAGTCATAATCCAGGTATTCCCATCGGGTTGCTACAATTACAATATCAGGGTTCCACTCCCTTAAGAAAAGCTGTCTCCCATCATCGTATTCGAAACGTTCAATTTCATTCAGAAATCGCCCAGGCTGTTCAACTGGTGGAGTAGACATATACACAGGTTCGCCAATCATCGACCAAAGAGATACCGACAAATCTAGCTCCTCGGTCACTTCGTCAACCATTTTGCTCCACATAACCCCATGAGAATCTCCAAGTAGCACAATTCTTGGTTTCTCACTCGATCGCAATCTAATGATTCCTCCCTCCTTGTAAGCTGAGGGGCTCGCTTGGCGCTCAGGTGTTTGGATTGGCCCAATAATATTGTCCAGATCCTGCCTCGTGCCTGCTGGCGATAAGTCGTAGTATTTACCATACCAGGTGGGCGTGTCGTAGTTGCTTTCATAGTGTCTTTCGATAAGTCTCGGCTCGACTGCTATAAAATAGACACCGAGAAAAGCAACGATACAAAGGGCGATTGGCGCGCCATAGCTGGATTTCCGAAACGGACGTTCTACGCAAAAATAGCTAATCAAACTCAATGCTATGAGGGAAGCAATTCCCAAAATACCCAATAGTAAATCAGATGCCACATAGCCATAATTTCTAACAGCTTTCAGGCTAAACAGTATGGGCCAATGCCAGAGATACAGTGAGTAAGAAATTTGTCCGATAAATACAGACAAGCGATTCTGAAGAAGTGCGGAAGATACGCTATTGCTTCCAGAAACAATAACAAGACATGAACCCAGTACGGCGGCGAGAGATTCATAACCAATGCCAGATCGATTCGCGGGAAACAAACAAACAAAACCAATTATCGCGATTCCAGCGAATGTTCCCAAAGAATTTTCTTTTGGCACCTTATCTGAAGTAGCTATTGCCAAAAAGCAACCTATACCTAACTGCCACATGCGGGTTGGAAGTAAGTAGAAAGTTGCTTCGGGATAACTGTGTGCTCCGAAAGAAAAAGCTGCGAAGCTGACCAGAACCATGACTAGAATTAAAGCTAAAAGGGCTTGCCTTTGAAACTTAAACAACAAAATAAGAGCTGGCGGAAAAAGCAAATAATATTGTTCTTCTAAAGAAAGCGACCAGTAGTGCAAAAACGGAGAATTGTCCGCTTCAGAACCCCAATAATCTACGGTCGAGCTCCAGAAATGAATATTTGCGAAAGAAAACAGTGCAGATATTTTCTGTGGTACGAACTGTTGCAGGTCGGGACGAAAAAATAGCGAGTATTGAAATAGCGATACTACCAGTAACACTACCGATGCGGCAGGAAGGATTCTTCTAATTCTGCGATCCCAAAATCGTAATAGTGAGAAATCACCATTTTTTAATTCTTTCACTACAATTGAAGTTATCAAGTAGCCGGATATCACAAAGAATACGTCGACTCCAAGGTAACCGCCCGGGAGTAGTGATTCGCTGATATGGAATGCAATTACTGCTAGAACAGCGACGCTTCTTAGTCCGTCTATTTCAGGCCTGTATTGAATTGAGGAGGACAAAATTCTTATTCTTTAGTTAGATTTGGGATGGATCCAGCGCGGCCACGAAATACTTGTCAATTTTCTGCGCATAGTACTTTTTTCGAAAAGAAAGTGTACTTGTCTCTATGTCAATCTGCCACAAATTTTGCTTAGTGGATTAGCAACTTCCTCGACTTTAAAGGCTGGTAGGCTAGAGCGGAGTTATCATGGATCGCATCTTGTCAAACGGCAGGTGCAAATCACAAGCTCGAAGTAGATGCTGACTTTGTGCAAAGAAGTTGAGCCAAACGTATCAGGAATTGTGGGTTCTGTGATTCTTGAGAGAGTCTCACCCTTGTGAGAAAGCGTTAAAACTAACCAGGAAAGGACTTTCGCGAATCAGAATTCAGCGGCTTGGTTAGAGGATTAATCTGCAAATAAATCTATGAAACTATGCCACTGCTGACTCACTAGTTGTATCACAGTAGTCAGCTTTGACTTTGCTGCCACATCGGGGCAGTTGAACTGAAAACCTTCGAGAGTAAATCAAATTAGGGCTTGGCGTAGTTTGAAAATTAGAGGAAATTTACGGAGACTAGTAGGCCGTTGCTATGCTACTCCAAACTCTGCTTGGAATTTGTGGGTGTATTTTAATCTACGTCCAGCTTATTATTCTCTTTTGAGGCCTGAATCCACGATCGCAATCGGGCCTCAAAAATCTACTATGCTCTCTAAAGTATATCCTCACATGCCCTTTGTTCACATTCGACGTCACATATTAGCTGCGCTAGTAGTAGGTGGAATAGGCAGCTTTTTTTGTACTGCCTCGCAAGCAGAACCGCATACTACGGCTTTCGGTTTTACCGTCGACTTGCCCGACTCCTGGATTCAACTATCACGGCAAACCCTCGAAGAAAACTACCCGGGTGAAAATCTGGCTTCACTGGGTGTTGCGGGCAGCTTCTCTGATGCCGAGGCAGCAGATCGTGCTTTAGCGGGTATCTCCGATGGCCGCTTTCATTATTTCTTTGACCGGCAAGGGGCAGGAAACGAGTTTGCGGATTTCGTGAATTTGCAGTTGGTACCGAGAAGTTCCGTACAGTTCGGTGATGTGGAGACTCGACTCTGCCAACAGGTGGAAACCGATTTACCGGAGTTTTTGGAAGCGAGCCTGGAAATCCGGGATTGCACATACGAATCAAGTGAAGAGTTGCCATACTTGTCGTATCAATATGCAGTAGAAGGCGAAGGTATCACCCGATTGCAGACCGAGTACTATCTTACCGATAACGTCGTGCTGCTAATGAGTGGCGCCCATGCTGGAGAGAATGGGTTGAGTTATTCCGAAGTGCTTGAGCGCTTCAATATTTCCGTGTCTAATTTTTTCGCGGGTTATCCGCAGAAGATGCAATTGGCAGTAGCTGCGTATGCGGCTCAAGAGTACGCATCTGCACATGAACTATTGCTGCCATTGGCGGATTATGGAGACCTCGACGCGGAGTACAGACTGGGTGTGTTGTATGACAATGGCCTTGGAGTTGAGCAAGATTTATTGTTGGCTGCTGACTACTACCAACGATCGGCTGTAAAGGGAAACTTTCTGGCGGCTACCAATCTTGGCAGCATGTATCTTGATGGCAGGGGAGTGGATGCTAACCTGGATACAGCGGTTGGCTTGTATGCGACAGCAGCGGCCGCAGGGGTTGCTGAAGCGCAGAGGACTTACGCTGCCTTATTGATGGAAGGCAGGGGTATCGAGCAAGACACTTCTGCCGCGCTGAACTGGTTCATGCAGGCCGCACAACAGGGAGACCGGGAGTCAGGTTCATTTCTCGAAGCGCTGTACACACGCGAAGCGGAAGCGGGTAATAACGAGGCCTGGCGCATGCTGGCGGCCCTTTACTTGCGGGGAGCTGGGGTAAGTACCGACATCGCGCTCGGACTGGAATTACTGGAACGGTCAGCCCGCGGTGGCAGCGATGCAGCACGGGAACTCATGATGCTAATCTATTCACAGGGCCGATACGGCGTCGAGATCGACCAGGAAACGGTTGAGTACTGGCGTGAATTCTCAAACTAGGTCGGCTTGAACTGTCTCATCGGCCTGGACGTCCCGCCACGCCGTTCAATTTCCAGCTTCAAATAATCTTTACACCAGATTGCCTCGCTGTGTACCAGGTGTCGATGTTTTTTACATATCGGACGATCTGCTTTTCCACTGCCCCTCTAAGTCATTGATTTAATTGCTTATAAAATTGAGGAATAATTCTTGCTTGTAAATAGGAAAAAATACCAAGCTCAGGTCTAGCCTGACACATAAACTCAACTAAAAACTGGGTCTGCAACAATGAAATTTTACCGCCGTCTTGCCGTTATAGCTGCAGCAGCAATTATCACAAGTTTCACCTCTTCGTCCTTCGCGCAAACTAAAGCAGACTTCGTCTTCGTAATCGACGCCACTGGATCCATGGCTGGGGAGATTGCCGGCGTTCGCAATGGCTTTTCAAACTTTGTTTCTGGCCTGAACGCCGCTGATGTTGAAGCACGGTTTTCAATAGTGCTTTTCGGTGGAGCGCCAGAATTAGTGCTGGATTTTACTGATGATGCCAGCGTTGCATCGACTGCCTTCAGCCAGATTAGCACCAGCGGGGCGGTATCAGGATTTCAGAATAATCACAACGTAAATCCTGAAGCTGGCCTGGAAGCGATCAGAATGGTTCTGAATGAAGCGCCCAATAGCACTCTGGCAACGAACAATTTGGGTACAGCTCACTCAGGTATCCTGAATTACAGATCTGATGCGCGTAAGAATATTATCTTCGTGACAGATGAAGACTCCGATAATTCGTTTTACACGGCTAACCGCTTTACAGGGCAATCTGGGAACGAACCTCCATCTAACGGTGAAGGTAATTCCAACTGGGGAGGATGGCAGGCAGAAATCGATGCAACAGCACAGGCTGTAATCGACAACGATGCATTTCTCAACATGCTGATTAACCGGTTCGAATCGCCCACTCGTTACCAATACGGCGACTATATACATGATGTCGCAGATTCGGACTTGCTGAATTTCGATGCGGCAGCAACGCTCGCGAATTTGCAGGCAGACAGTGTAACGAACAACAGCTTGCAGACTCAGGTTTTGGAAGCTGGGTTAATTGCCCGAACCTTTAACGTGACAGGGGCTAACGACTCCGATTTCGTTGATAACTTCTTTGCAGCGAAGATTGAGGAAACTGTGACTAACCCTGTAGAAGTCCCAGAGCCTTCTTTCCTGATCTTGCTGCTCACCGGCTTGATGGGCCTTCGCTACAGTCAGCGAAGAAGTTAGGAAGTTAGACGCTTAACTCAGTAAGACACCGCAATAAACAAAAGGGCACTGGTTGATTTCGGCCAGTGCCTTTTTTATTGGTTTGGATTCTGGGCTACTGACTCCAGGCGTGTCCAGGCTGAAAGCGCAGCATTTGTTGAGAGATGCCGATTGGCGGGGGGGTAGCCATAAGAGGCGATCCGAGAGACTGTGGGAAAAGAGGTTTGAGTGCCGGATTGCTGATCGAGGTTGCTCAAGTGAGAAGAGAGGCTCAGAAGGGCAAAAAGAGTATGTAAATGCCTTTGTGGCCAGGGGCTTGTTGAAGGCCTGTCTCATGTTGCGGGTTAATCAGTTTTGAGGATTCGCTCAACTGTTGCCTGCTCTGCCCCGCAACTTCAGGCTTAATAGGGACAGCATTAGCAATCCGAACATAGATGGCTCGGGAACACTGCTGGGCTCTTCATATTCGCCCCATGGCACATAGTAGTGGCTCTGACTGGTATTGGACCATTGCAGTGAGTTGGCCACTAGCTGTCCGTCGATATCATTGGCATTCCACTCCACATGGCTGTCTGCCGCGAATATGGATCCCTTGAAAGTCGACACCGAGTTGGCAAACGTCAGATCATTTCCGCCAACGAAATTCCAGATAACGTTATCAAACAAGCTATTACCCAGATTCTGATTCTTGGCCCGGAAATCCAGGGCGCCATCCATTGCATAGTTAATAATAAGTTGCGTGGCGTCGGTGAAATTATTGAACAGGATATTCGAGTTTTGGTTGCTCAAAAATGAGGCATTACTGCTATTCAGGTTTAATACATTGAGCTCGTTTGAAGTCAGGTTGATCTTGATATTATTGCTGTCTGAAGCGTCGACAGTGGCACCTGTATCCGTGAGCGCAGCCATCTCCGAGGATTTAGCACTCAATGCACTGCCAATTGAGCCCGGGGTCTGCGGAGCAAGAGGGTCCGCAACCAACTGGCTGCCTGGATTTTGAAAATGCGCGCCGCTGTTCGACCCACCGACGTAGTAGTCATTGTTAAACAGCGCTATCTGTTGGGTGCCCGAGCCAGGTGAAGTGATATTGCCCCCAACATACATGCCAAGCGAGTACTCCGGTGGCAGCGCGTTGCCGAAACCACCGTTACTTCCTTTGATATTCAGATTGCCGCCAATGTAGCCGCCACCGTGAACATGGACACCCCAGCCCAGGTCGGCATCACCCGCAACAATGAGACTGAAGTTATTGGCACCGGCAAAAGGCTCGGTTATCACACCGGCCGATGCGGGCAAGGCAATAGCGAGGGACAGGCTCATCAGTCCCAGGCGAGTCTTAAATCTGCGAAACGTCTCATTCATGGCAACGCATTATCGCTTAAATTTATGCAGGTTTTGGTGAAGCGGTTCATATATTGCTCAAAAGAAGAACCCTGACGGACTGAATTCGTTGTCTACTGAAGGGTGGATGCGAGTTATTGCTTCAGTATAAAACGCCGCTTTTCCTGGAGCATGTTTAAGCTATGTATCTCAGGCGCACGCGGTATGTCTGTCTAATGTTACACGACAAGAGTAAAAGCCATCTATGCAGCGCGGAATGCTAATTTGATTGAATCTGACGTCGCCTTGCTGAAAGGCCCAGCAATCCCAAACAAAGTAGTGCCAGGCTGCCAGGTTCTGGCACAGTGCCAGTGCCAAGGTAATTAAGTACCACGTTATCCAGTACCGTGCCGCCATTATCTTGTGGGCCATTCTGGATAAAAGTGATATAGACACTGTTGAGTGCCGATCCCAGCGTGAAGCCGTTGGTTGAACCCCAGTAGATATCATTTGGGACTGCATCACTGACTACACTGCCAAGGGCTGCATTCGCATATCCCGAGGCGACAGTACCTATACCCCAATAGAGCACATTGCCTGTGCCGAAATTATTGCCGTAGTCGAAGGAGAATTCGTAGTCGCCCGCCGCCAGATTGAATGCGCTTTTGGTGACAATGGTTGCGTTGCCCGGGGTACCATCCAGGTCGAGGCAATAGCCAGCGGTATTGTTATTACAGAGATACCCGAAGCTGGAACTCCCAACCACATCGACCGTACCAGAGTTAATGTTCCAGTTGAGCAAGGTTCCCTGGGGGATACCGATTGTGTCCGCATCGAAATCATCTTCGAAGATGATCCCGGCACTCGCAGTTGCTGACAAAAATAGAGCGATTACCAGAGTAGATAGTCGCAGCAGCATTTCCTGCACTCCTGATTTAGCCTCAAAATAGAGGCGAAAGTCTGTATGTGTGCCATTAGTTCAGGCGCGTTAACTAGTCTAGATGCTGCAAAACCAGTGCCACTAAGTGTAAATCCATATTTATCAAAAGGTTAGCTGGCTCTCAACTTTCTAAAAACCCGAAAAGTGTAAAAATTACTGACTAATTCTGGGGAGCGGCCCAAGAAGCACAAAAAGCCCGCCAAAAGGCGGGCTCGATTGTCGCGCAAACAATCTCAGGGAGGGCTTACGTATACTGCTTCCTGCGGGACCAGCCGAGCATGGTCAAAGCCAAACCCAGCAATACAAATGGGGCTGGTTCCGGCACAGTTGGCACCACGCATCCGTTTGGATCGGTTTGTGGATCACAAGCAGCGATGCTGATATTGAATTGGTCGTCTGGAAATTCGAAGGCCAGATTCTGACTGGGGCCGTCGGGGCTCAGGAAGATCACCTGAGTCAGGTCGCTGCCAGTTACGTTGGTTAAATCAATAAACAGGTCGCTGGGGTCGAACCCTGAAAGCACAAATCCATCGGTGCAGCAGTCAATCCAGGCAAATGAGAGATGAATTGGGCTCGCGCTTGCAGGTGTTCCCACGGCTCCGGGATTGTCACCGGTATCATCCGACAATGTGAGAGTAGCAGGTGCGGACCAGGCCACATCGGCAGCAAAGGTTCCGCCACCGCTGCCATTGGCCTTCTCCAGAATCAGGCCAAAGCTCAGTTCGTTGGTTAGCGTGTTCACATGCGCAAAAATCTGCGCTGCATCCGACACCAGTTCTATAGGGGTGCTCGTTCCCGGGTAGACAGGATTCGCGGATGAGCCATTTGGGGAACCGTATTTGTAGAAAGCTGCACCAGATTGCGCGCTTTCAAATGTGCCCAATAAAAGTTGATTGCCATTGAAATCAATGTCCAGCACAGGGCCAGCCAGACTGCTGTTGCTTACTGCCAGAAGCAGAATAGAGGAGAGACAGCTAATCAGTTTTTTCATTGTTGATATTCCTCGAGAACTCGACCTAACCCACCATGGATAAAGCGCCGTCCTGGCTGGAAAGTTGCCTTCGCCTTTCTCGTATTTGTTCGTGTTTACAGACCAAAATTTCCTTAAAAAACAAGCAAGTTTTAAGCCCATCCGGGAATAGGTATACAAAACAGGAAGATAGGGAATGGGCATTGGCGAGGGAGATCAAAATTTGTAAAAAAACCTGACGAAATGATTCGAAATACAAGAAACACGTAAACAGAAGAGAGAAGCCATATCCGCATGATTGGCCTTTGTGGTCCAGCATCTGTATTGGGTTCTTTTTATATGGGTAAGGTCGCTCTCTCTACCTGTTCGTCTACAAAAACTGGCGGTTACTCCCGTTTTTGGGCATAGGTAGTGCTCCTCTATTTACCTGAAGCAGGGAGTCTCCTAGGATTCACGAAAATTTTTTCCGGTGAATCACATGAAAATAAAAATACTTCTCGCTACCGCTTGCGTCGGAATACCCCTGGGCATTGCCACAGCACAGTCGGATGAATTTGAAACCCCGCGCACCGAATGGGGTCACCCGGACCTGCAGGGTGTATGGAACTGGGTATCCAGCACGCCCATGCAGCGCCCGGAGAAATACGGCACCCGTGAGTTTCTGACGGATGAGGAGCTTACCGAGCAGCGTGCTCGACAGGCGCAAGCCCGCGCTGCAGCAGACGCAGCAGAAGCTGAACTCAATGTAGATCCCGATGCACCGCCCGTGGCTGACAGCACTGGCGGCTATAACAACTTCTGGTATGAGACAGCCAGCATCGGAGAAAACCGTCGAACCTCGTTATTGATCTATCCAGAAAATGGCAGGCTACCTGCGCGCGTGGAAGGATCGGCAGTGCATATGACGAGCCTTGGTCCCGATGTGCCAGGTGAGCGTCCTGTACTTGGTGTGTTTGGTGGGATCGGTAAGGATGGCCCGGAAGATCGCGGTCTCTCCGAGCGTTGCCTGATTGGTTACAACGCAGGTCCTCCATTTTCCGGCGGCGGCTACAATGCCAATGTGCAAATTTTTCAGAACCAGGATCACGTGGTGGTGTTGACCGAAATGGTCCACGATGCGCGCATCATTCCACTTACTGAGAGACCAGAACTGAATGACAGTATTCGCCAGTGGTCTGGGGACTCTAGAGGGCATTGGGATGGCGATACCCTGGTCGTAGAGACCAAAAACTTTTCTCGCTATGTGCCCAGCTTTAGCCGCTACGGTGATGCTGAGGACAAAACCCTGATTGAGAAATTCACTCGAACCGGGCCCTATACTATCGACTATGAATGGACGCTAGATGATCCGTCCACGTTCACCGATAAATTCACTGCTATTCAGCCACTCACAAAGGTTGGCGGGCAACTCTATGAGTATGGCTGCCATGAGGGTAACTACGGGATGGTAAATATATTGCGCGGAGCACGGGTGCAAGAGCGCATGGATTCAGAAACCGCTACGCAATAAATACACTAGAAAAATAATGAGGTAAGCAACATGACAAAAATTTCTCGATTTCTGTCAAAGTCGTTCGCCGCTTCTGCGATGTTTTTAATACTGGCCATGCCAGCACTCGCAGCCGATGTAAATGGAAACTGGACCGTGACATTTAACACCAGCCAGGGCGGCGGTAGCATGGAACTCGTGCTAGAACAGGAAGGCGAAGAGCTGAAAGGTAGTGTCGATGGAGATACCGGTCGGGCCAATGTCACTGGTAAGATTGAAGATGACGCAGTGACTTTTAGCCATCAACTACCTGACTACGGCGTCTCCGCAGATTACAGCGGCAAGCTGGAAGGCACTTCTATCAAAGGCACAGTGTCATTCGCGGATGGTGCCGCCATGGGCAATTTTACCGCTGAACGAAAGCAGTAGCCGCCAGCTTCGAAGACGGGGACAGAAGTCGGGGACACTCATACTCAGAAGACGGGGACACTCATAAAATAATAAATTAGCCGTAGATTTTAAAATCCGAAGTTGTTTCCCACAAACTGACATCATGATGAAAAATCGCTATTTTATTATTTTATGAGTGTCCCCAAGTCCTTAGGTTTAGTTATAGGCTCATCGATTTTTCTTGCAGCTTGTAGCCACAACATTGTGCAGGTTAGCGATAGCGGTTTTGGTGCCTTTGAGGCGGATCTTGCGATTCTGGATTCTGCTACTGTCGCTGTGGCCTGGTATGACACCCGCCATGATCAGGCCGAGATTTATGTGCGCCTGTTAGACACGAATCTCGTTCCCGTCTCGTCGGAATTTCGGCTTACTAGTTCCGAGACTGATTCCTTTGAGGCTGATATTGTCGGCTATGAAGATTTGTTTGCAGTTGCCTGGTATGAAGTTGCAAAAAATGGTGCGGCGTCCGTGCGGCTTGGACTTTGGGACAGGAGCGGTAGTCGGCTTTGGGAACGAACTATTTCGGAAGCCGGTATTGATGCCAGGATTCCTGTGGTTGAATCCGTTGGAGACAAATTGTTTTTGAGTTGGTTGCAATCGTCGCTGCAAGCGACCAACAATGAAACAGTTGCCAGCAAAGACCTGATGGGCATGTGGCTCGACCCAGAGCAACCTGATGTGGCAAGCGCATTTCGGATCGGGCTTGCTAGCCCCACAACATGGAATATCAATCTCGCAGTCGCAGAAGTTAATGATGGCCCCGCGATGCTGGTAGTCTACGATGCCGAATATGAAACCAGGGCTAGTGAAATTTATTTGCTCGAAGTCGTAGGTGAGTTGGCAACCGGAAGAAGGCTCACTGCAGACGATGGTTTCGCTTCAAAATATCCCGATGTAGCAGTGAGCGGCGATATGGTGGGCATTACGTGGTTTGACAATTCAGCAGGTAACAATGACGTGTTTTTTGCGACAGGCAGGCAAGCTGAATTTTCTCAGCAATCTGCGCTTGAGATTCTTGAACAGCGGGGCGCGCGATTGACCGAGTCCGGCGGGGACTCTATAGGCGCCTATTTGGCATGGCTGGACGATCTCCTACTTGTTGCGTGGAGTGAGCATGTGGGAGGACGCTACCAGGTTTTAGTCGAGGTGGCTGGCTCGTCACCCAGGGTGCGTCAGCAGATCAGCCAAGGTGAGGCAGACTCTTTCATTCCTTCGATCGACGTATTGGAGAGGTCCCTGTATAGCACCTGGAACGATGTGACCGCGAATCGGCATGAAGATGAAGGTAACCTATCGCGTTCTGAAGTCTTCGCCAGTCGTATAGACTACGATCCTTAATCCTGTAACATACGCCCAGTATTCTGATTATTTACCTGCTGCGGAGAACACCGATGAAGATTACCCGATTCCTGGCAAGCGCAAGCGCTTTATTAGCGGCAAGCATGTTTTCCAGTATGGCCAGTGCACACTGGACGCTGGACAATGATGGCTCAACCCTGAGCTTCGTTACCGTCAAGGCTGAACACGTGGCCGAAGTGCATACCTTCGATGAACTGTCAGGCGATATCGGAGAAGATGGCAGCGTCCATATCAATATTGAGTTTCGCAGTGTGAACACCTTGATCCCCATTCGCAACGAGCGCATGCAAGCCATGTTGTTCGAGTCTAACTTGTATCCAAGAGCAACTATCAACGCCGATATTGATATAGAAGAAATTGCTGAAATGTCGCCGGGCAGCAGTGAATCTATCCAGCTCAACTTCAGCCTGAATATGCGGGAGGCTTCCCGTTCCTATACGGCAGAAGTGCTGGTTACCCGACTGGAAGGTGGCATTCTGGCCAGCACCCTGAAGCCAGTTATCGTTAATGCAGAAGAGTTTGATCTGGTTACCGGTGTGGAGGCTCTGCGCGAAGTAGCAGGTTTGCCCAGTATCAGTCGTGCAGTGCCTGTTTCGTTCACTGTGCTTTTCACCCAGGAGCACGCCCACTGAGCAATAGCTCAAAACCTGATAGGCAAGGGCTCAACAGAGCCCTTTTTTGTGCTCGAAGTTCTGATCAAATCTATCAATAAGGAATTTTCTATTTGCATCGCACAAGCACTTGCTGTCGACATTCGTTGCAATCATCGCAATTTTGGAAGCTTTGGAGTTATTACCTACTGGGTAGAAAATCTATGCATACACGTAGACGGTTCGGTCAAAAAAATGCAGTCATTATCAAACGGAAATCGATCCTTTTTGGGGGGAGGGGACACTCATAAAATAATAAAATAGCGAACCTGCCACCAAGGTGTCGGTTTGTGGGAGCCATCTTCAGATTTTACTATCCGTGGTTATTTTACTATTTTATGAGTGTCCCCATCTTCTGTTGTCGTTACTGGGGCTGAAGCCCTACGCTAAGTTGCCAGACTTACCAGCATCAGTCGTGCTGTACCCGTTTCATTCACGGTGGTTTTCGACTAGGTCGTCGATCAAACGAGAATTGAATTGATCAGTCGAAAAGGGTTCGGATGTGCCTTTTTTGGTCATGCACCGCTACCACTGCAATTAATTATCGCCTCGGGCATGTGGGGTCGGGTCAGGATTAAGATCCCTCTGGTCTTCGTGGTGCGGGTACACAGTCAAAGCGACTGGATCTATTTGAAGTCCGACTTGTTAGAGCTTCTCTGAAATCTAGGTGACCAATTCTTTTGCATTACCCGTTCGGGTCGCCGAATTCCTGCTGCGCGCTCGCCAACGAAAGAATCGGCGTAAGGCCAGAGCCAATCCAGTCCACACCAGAATTGCCCCTGCCGCTGAAGCAATTCCTGCAATTGTTTGGCCTGTCAGGCCCAGCGCTTCACCGGTATGCAGGAAACGCACCCAGCGCCTTGCTTGCACGCCAGGCGCCTGGTCAGTAAATGGCACCCAACTGGCTTCTGCGCCAGTGACTCTGTTCAGGTCCAGGCTGTGCCTCAGCTGTGGTTGACCACCGTCCCCTTCATCGATTGTCAGAGTAATGGTCTCAGCGCCGGCTTCGGGTAAAGCGTAGCTAATGGTCTGCCACTCAGCCTTGTAGCTTGCAGCGGTTGCCAAAAGAGATTCAAGTGATTGTGTCTGTATTGGTTCGTCCTGGGGGTCAGGAGTCACAGAAGCGGACCGTTGGGGCGGCGTATCACCCGCTAGTGTATAAACGAGATCATTGGCCCAGCCGTAATTAAAGACTGATGCAGTGGGAATAACTACCAGCAACGGAATTGCTGCCCAGAAAGCGAATACGTGATGCCAGTTAAAGTCCCTGGCTTGTGCATTGTTAACTTGCGCATTAAACCAGATGCGAGTTTTCAGTGTCGCCCAATTAATGACTTTGGGCAGCCACAAGTAAGTACCGCTAACTAGCAGGAACAGAAAGAGCAGGTTTGCTGCACCAGTGATATTACGTGCAGTAGAGCGCCCCTCACCAGACACGAGGAACCAACGATGCAGACTGCGGACATCTGAAAAGAAGCCACTCAGAGCATCGCTATGGGGTTGATAGATCTCCGCAGTATACGGATTCATATGCAGAGTGCGTGAACGGCCCATTCTCGCCACAAATGGTGCGTCTGGCCTGGAACTCACTACCAGGGCTGAAGCGGAGAATCCTTCCGTTTCATTCGCCGCTGTCAGCAATTCATCCACTGTCAGGCGCTGCTGCCCGGGCTCAGGATCGGCATAGTAGGGGCCGTCTTCCCATACCTGCATCTGTCGTTCATAGGTCAGGATAACCCCGGTGACGGACATCATAAGAATGACCAATCCGGCGACTGAGCCAGCGGTTAAATGCATCCAAAACAGCGTCTTGCGGAACATGGTTTAGCCTTGATAGTACGGGATTCTGCGGCCCGGAAAACAAATGCTGGGGAATTCCTATTTGATGCGTAATTGATAATGATTCGCAATACCAAACAGGAGGCGCTAATTTATCGGTTTCCCCGTTAATTGTAAACCAAATATTAATCGTATTGATAACTATTATCGTTTACTTTAGACTCGCCCGCTCCCAACAAACTGAGACGTTATCAAGATGGTTCGAAATACCCTGTGGCTAGGCAGAATTAGTGCCGTATCGCTGACACTTGCAGCCACCGCTGCGTACGCGCAATCTGGCGGTGAAGAAGTAGAGGAAATCGTGGTTAGAGGTCAGGTTCTCTATAGCGATCGTGTGAATGCCCTGCGTACACCCACTCCGATTATTGATGTGCCACAGAGCCTTACAATTATCACGGCCGAGCAAATTACCCAACAGGGTTTCACCAGCGTCGGTGACATCATCAACTACACACCGGGTGTTAACACGTCTCAAGGGGAAGGTCACCGGGATGCTGTGGTATTCAGAGGAGTGCGATCCACAGCCGACTTTTTTATCGATGGTGCTCGTGACGACGTGCAGTATTACCGCCCTCTGTATAATCTGGAGCAGGTTGAAATCCTGCGGGGACCAAATGCTTTGCTGTTTGGTCGAGGGGGTACTGGAGGCGTACTCAACCGCGTCACCAAAAAAGGCGTAATTGGAGAAAATTTCACCAACTATCAAGCTGGTGTGAACTCATTCGGTGAGCACTCGATTCAGGTGGATCACAATGCAGATGCTGGAAACAGCACGGCATTCCGCATTAATGCTTTTTACGAAGGGTTGGAAAATCACCGGGATTTCTTTGACGGTGAGCGATTCGGAATCAATCCAACTGCCCGCTTCCAGCTAGGTTCGGCGACAACATTGGACCTGTCCTATGAATACGCAGATCACGAGCGCTTTATCGACAGGGGAATTCCCACTGGTAGCGATGGGCGGCCCGTGGAAGCATTTGCGGACATCGTATTTGGGGATCCGGAACTGAATGCCAACGAACTACAGGCTCACTTGCTCAGGGCAAACCTGCAGCATGAGTTCACGCCCAACTTGAAGGCAAACTTCAATGCCTTTTATGGGGACTATGACAAGCTCTACCAGAATTTCTATGTGTCTTCCTACGACCAGGAGACATCGCCACTGGAAGCCACCCTGGATGGATACATCGATACTACTCGCCGCGATAACCTCATTCTTTCTGGAAACTTTATCTGGGAAGTCCAAGGCGGCAGCGTGAATCACACAATAATCGCCGGCGGCGAATATATCGATACGTCTTCGGATCAGGACCGCTACAACGCGTTCTGGAATACCAGTGCAGACGACAACGAATCCTTTGCTATCACCCGACCCTTGATCCTCAATGGTGGCGTAGGTACCAATGCAGCAGGTGTGATAACCCGCAATGACTACAGTGCTGACATTAACGACGATACTCGCGTGGCAATCGATGTACGTTCGCTCTACGCACAGGACGAAATAGAAATTTCCGAGAAATTAGATGTCATAGTGGGAGCCCGCTACGACAGTTTCGACATTGATGTGTTAAATGTTGTCGCGAATGACCGCCGCAACCGAGAGGACAGCAAAGTGACTCCCCGGGCAGGCCTGGTCTTCAAGCCAGTTGAGAACCTCTCACTCTATGCCAGCTACAGTGAATCTTTCCTGCCACGCAGTGGTGAACAATTCGCAAATATTAACGGTAGTAACAATCAACTAGACCCCAACACTTTCTCTAATCGTGAAGCAGGTGTGAAGTGGGACTTCAGTCAGGGGCTAAGCCTGACGGCAGCAATTTTTGAGATTGAGCAGAGTTCACCGCAGGTGGCTGACAACAACCCGGAAACGCTCGATGTAATTGATTCTGAAATCACCGGATTCGAAGCCCAGTTACAAGGACAGCTTACCGACAACTGGTACATTGCCGCAGGTTACAGCAAGCTGGATGGTGAACAAGTCGACCGCACAGGTCCTACTGGATTACGCCCTATCGAGTTACCGGAGCAGATGTTTTCATTCTGGAACACTTTGCAGATCAGTCCGCAATTTGGGCTTGGATTGGGAGTCACCCATCAGGATGACAGTTTTATCAATAACGCGAATACAGCCAGGCTGCCCAGCTATACGCGGGTGGATGCAGCCGCGTTCTATGACATTTCATCCCGAACGCGAATCCAGCTCAATATAGAGAATGCCAGCGATGAGCTGTACTTTCCCAATGCACATAGCACGCATCAGGTAACTGTTGGCAGGCCGTTGCATGCGCGAGTTACACTCAGCAGCAGTTTTTAGTCAGGTGCTCGGGGACACTCATAAAATAATAAATTAGCCCTAAACTGGAGATTCAATACGCTTAGCCTATATTGTGCCTATGCCAAGGAGAGGTCGACTGCACATTCCGGGTGGGTATTACCACGTTATAGGCCGCGGGCTGGAACGGCGGGCTATCTTTAAGCGAAACAAAGACAAATCGGAGTTTCTATTTAGGCTGGGATTCAATCTTTCCCGTTCCAATGCTCAATGTTTGGCGTGGGCGATCATGCCCAACCACTATCACCTACTGATTCGAGTTGATATCGAGCCACTAGCGAAACTTATGTCTCCGCTTCTGACTGGCTACGCTGGATACTACAACAAGCAGCATGATCGCACGGGATATGTCTTCCAAAACCGTTTCCATTCAATTCTATGCGATGCGGACGCTTATTTGCTGGAGCTTGTTCGCTACATCCATCTCAATCCACTGCGAGCAGGACTAGTTGAAGATGTCGATTCGCTCGACACCTTTCCTTGGACCGGACATGCCGGTGTGCTCGGCAAATTTCTTCAGCCCTGGCATACATTTGACGAAATCCTTGCTCTGTTTGGGTCAACTCGCAGAAGTGCGAGAGCCGCCTACAAAAGATTTTTACTTGCAGCAAAAGATGCTGACGCGCACAAAAATTTGTCGGGTGGTGGTCTGGTGCGTAGCTATTCCGGATGGGAATCCCTGTCGAGGCTTCGAAAGGAACACATATCCTGTATAGGCGACGAGCGAATTCTTGGTGATGCGGCGTTCGTGAAGAGCGCTTTGGCCCATGATGAATTGGCGTGCGATCTCAAGAGCCAACTGGAAAGGTCTGGTTGGACTTTGCACAAGCTCATCGACGCTGTCTGTGCAAAGGCAAGTATTGAACCACGTGATCTAAGGCGGAGGGCGCGAAGAAATGAAATCTCCAAAGCCAAGGCGCTTATTTGCTTTTGGGGTGTTGAGAACTTAGGTCTGAGTTATCGTGAAATTGCTGATGCTTTAAAGATATCTCAACCTGGTGTTTCCTACTGGGTTAAGCAGGGGAAAAGGTACTGCGATAGAGAGTGTTTGGTTATCGAGCAGTATTTTCCTTAATTTATTAATTTATGAGTGTCCCCATCTTTAAGTCCGGTAAATCTCAGAACTTCGCCTGATTAACAATCTTCAGTAAACCCCTTCGGGGAATTCCTCGCACTGCGGGCGCTGGGTGCAATCTTAACCGTACTTAAATTGTGGGTATTCAGGTGTATGGATAGAGCTGTCGCTCTAACAGCAGTATCGGGTGGTCGAACGCCTGTATCAGGCTCGCACTGACCTCGAGTAAATGAAGCCTGTCGTCTTTGCTTTGAGGCTGGCGCTACTTTAAGCAATCATCTTCAAGCTACGCAAAATCCGGCGACGAACGGATATCAGATTGCTGGTCTGTATTTGAGATTCAAGTAGCAATTTTCTCCCCCGATTTTTCTGGTTTTGCCCAGTATCGAGCGTTATCATCCGGCTTAACTCTTTCTAAGCAGCAACTCCTGGGTATATGTATGCAGTGGGAGGGTAGAAGCATCATAAAAGAGAATGGAGACACTAATTAGTTGATCAACAGCGCTTACTGAGGCCGCATAGTTTGGGAGAGGTCTCGATAGAATTTTCGAAAGTACTCTCGATCAAAATAGAGTAGGCGCTTCTTGATCGCAACAGGACGAATCAGATATTTGCACCAGGCTAAATAAAAATGAGTAAACACTGGCAGCTCGATCACGCGCGGCCTGATGTGGGCGAAGCATTTTCAATTTCTATATTTCGCGCACTGAGTGGTGGGCTGTCTGCAGGTATCGGTCTACTCGTTTTGTTTGGTTGGATTGCCGACATCCCGGCATTGAAAACTGTTTTGCCTGACTATCCGAGCATGAAGTTCAACACGGCGTTGTGCTTTTTGTTTCTGGGCCTGGGGGTGCTATTTCCCTTGGAACCTGCCAGTAATGCCAAGATGGTCCTGTTCGTCAAGATCGTCAAGTCCCTCGTACTTTTTATAGCAGCGGCTACCCTGGCACAGTATTTTTTCTCTTTTAGTCTGGGGCTTGATGAGCTTTTTGTCTCGGATTCAGATACCCCTACAGGCTCTTTTCCAGGTCGAATGTCCCGAGCTACTGCCAGCGGTTTTCTGCTGCTTGGTTCTGCCTCTCTGTTCCAGCATGCGGCTATTCAATTGCGCTGGATATGGGATCAAATCCTTGCCGCTTTCACCCTGATTGTGAGCGCAGCGGCAATCATCGGCTACATCTATGGACTGACAGACTTTCAGTTTCAGTTCTTGTCCACGATGGCGATTCATACTTCGCTGCTGATGATGTTGCTCGCCGCGGCAGTGCTATTCGACAATCCTCAGGGTCTGGCGAGGTTATTTAGCAGGCGCTATGTCGGTGGTCGCATCGCGCGCATACTGCTTCCACTGGTATTCATCATTCCGGTTATATTGGGGTGGCTCTCTTATAAGGGATTCGAATATGGCTATTACAGCCTGGAGTTTGGATTTGCGGTGGGTAGCCTCGGCGCCGTGTTATTCCTCAGTGCACTGCTGCTGCTCTCCACGTTCGAACTCAACCGTGCTGAATCTCATCTACAATTGATCTTGGAATCATCCGTGGTGGCGAAGGTCATGATCGATAGCTCTGGCGAAATCGTAATGGTCAACAAGCGTACCGAGTCCATGTTCAACTACTCGCGGGATAAGTTGCTAGGCCAGAAAGTTGAGGTGCTCCTGCCCACGCGATACAAGTCTGCTCATCCCGGAATGCGGAATCAATTCTTCTCAGCTCCCGAGGCGCGACTCATGGGAGAGGGTCGGGATCTCAAAGGATTAAGAAGCGATGGAACAGAGTTCTATTTGGAAATTGGTATCGCGCCACTCACCACACCCGAGGGGAACTTCGTGTTGGCATCAGTGGCTGATATCGACTCACGAAAAAAGGCCGAATTGGAGCTAAAAGCGAAAACAGAAGAACTCGAAAGATCAAATAGAGAACTCGAGGAATTCGCATACATTGCTTCACATGATTTGCAGGAACCATTAAGAGCGGTGTCCGGTTGTGTCCAGTTGCTCGAAGCGCATTGCAAAGGAACATTGGATGATAAAGCTGTAGAGTTCATCAGCCATACCGTGAATGGCACGAAGCGGATGCAAAACCTGATCGATGATCTGCTTAAATATTCCAGAATTGGCAGCCTGAACGAAGACAAAGTGAAGGTGCAAAGCAGGTTGCTACTGGATCGTGCGTTGGACAACCTGCAGGTCAGTATCGAAGAATCCGGAATCCAGATTGAGATAGGCGAATTGCCCGAAGTGTATGTGGTTCCAACCAAGATCACCATGGTTTTCCAGAATCTGGTAGGCAACGCAATCAAGTTCAGAAGCGCCAAGCCCAGAATAAGAATCAGTGCCGAACGTGAAGGTGATTACTGGCGCTTTCAGTTCGCGGACAATGGTATTGGCATAGCTCCGGAGTATGGACAGCGAATTTTCGAAGTCTTTCAAAGGCTTCATTCCATTGCCGCGTATGAGGGCACCGGCATTGGCTTGGCGCTATGCAAGAAACTGATCACTCAGCACAAGGGAAAAATCTGGGTCGAGTCTGAAGAGGGTAAGGGGGCGACCTTCATTTTCACACTACCCATTAGCGAGAAATAGTTAAAGCGATACTCGAAGGATGTAATCATGGTTGAAAGTAGTGACTCCAGTTTTACGATTTTATTGGTCGAAGATAATCCAGCCGATGTGATGTTTACCATGGAGGCATTTTCCCAGTTGGAAATTACCAACCCGCTGGAGGTGGCTGAAGATGGCGATGAAGCCCTGAGAATTTTGGATTTGCACAGGGACAACGCCCCCGGATTGATTCTCCTTGATCTGAATCTGCCCAAAAGAAGTGGCCGGGAGGTGCTTGCAGAAATCAAAGCTGATGAGCGCTTGAAAAGTATACCAGTCATCGTGTTGTCGACTTCCAAAGACCCAAAAGATGTCTACATGGCCTATTCAGGTAACGCCAACTGCTATATCACCAAGCCCAGGGACCTGTACAACTTCATTGAGGTGGTATCAGAGATCAAGAAATTCTGGCTTAACGTGGCATTGCTGCCGGAATATCAATGAACGCGATCAGCCAATCACTTTCGGTACTTTTGATCGAAGACAATCCTACCGATGTGCTGCTTATTCGGGAGGCTTTCAATGCCGTCGAGCAGTGTGAATACGAATTTGAGAATTCAATTACGCTTGAGCGTGGTATCGAACGACTCTCCGAGGGGTTGGTCGATGTGGTGATTCTGGATTTGGGATTGCCAGATTCCAGAGGTGTGGGATCGTATACAAAGCTAAGTGAAAAATTTCCCGAGCAGCTAATTCTGGTGATGACTGGACTGAATAACCTTGATGCCAGCTTGAGTACGCTGCGCGGAGGAGCCCAGGACTATCTGCTGAAAAACGAGATATCGTCCGCCTACCTGCATCGTTCCATACAATTTGCCCTCGAAAGGCAGCGATTGAATCTCGACCTGCGCAGAACAACGGAGAGACTTCGCAAGCTTACTACCCGTTTGGAGCATGTTCGAGAAGACGAACGCAAACGGTTTTCCAGGGAAATACACGACGGCATGGGCCAGAGGTTAACTGCCCTGAAGATGGACATCGACTGGCTTTCGAAGCAATTGCACAAGTTGCCCGAATCCAGTGTCAGGGACGATATGGCCGGGCGGATGCGAGACTCGGAAGTCCTCGTCAACGAGACCATCGGGCTGGTTCGCGATATTGCCATCGAGCTCCGGCCGGCAGTGCTTGACCATCTGGGAATTGCCGATGCGATAAGGGACGAAACCCGGAGATTTGAAGGGAGACTTGATGTAAGCTTTCAGCTTGATCTTGAAGAAGATATTGACTCGCACAATCCAGAAGCGGAAACGGCCTTATTCCGTATCTACCAGGAATTGCTGACCAATGTAGCGCGTCATGCCAAGGCAAGTGAAGTTACTGTCTCGCTTGCGATTGATGGGGCGAATCTGATTATGAAGGTTGCTGACAATGGCGTAGGCATGGCCCCGCCTTCGCTCGAGTTGGATAGCTCACTGGGCATCCTCGGTATGCACGAACGAATCAAGTCTCTGGATGGTGATATTCACTACGACAGCCAGCCTGGCGAAGGTACCCGCATCACAGTAAGTGTGCCTCACAAGGGTTGATGGAAGCTAGACTATGTTAAAAGTGCTCATAGCCGATGACCACGATATCGTGATTCGCGGGCTCAAAGATCTTCTTAACGAAGAGTTTCAGGATATCGATTATGGGGTTGCCCAGACCAAAGAAGAGATCTACTCGCAAATCGAGAATGGCGAGTGGGATCTGATACTGTTGGATATCGTTATTCCAGGTCTGAACGGTATTGATGCCCTCAATAAAATTCGCGAATCAGACGCGGAAGTCAAAGTATTGATGCTCACTGCAGTCACAGAAATAGAATACGCAGTCCGGGCTATCAGCTGTGGCGCGAATGGTTTCATCACCAAACAAAATGCCACGGACGAACTGGCGAAGGCGGTAAAGAAGGTGCTTGAAGGTGGCACCTACCTGAGTGCGGAAGCCGTTGAGGCGCTGGCCAAGTCGGTGCAGACTAAAGATGAAG
This sequence comes from uncultured Pseudohongiella sp., assembly GCA_965227635.1. Lineage (GTDB taxonomy): Bacteria > Pseudomonadota > Gammaproteobacteria > Pseudomonadales > Pseudohongiellaceae > UBA9145. The sequence continues at coordinate 2,182,980 of OZ245763.1, forward strand.
CACCGGTCCATGAACAACTCTCTGCCCGGGAACTCGAAGTGTTCTGCTTGCTCGCCAAGGGGCGAACTGTTAAACAGACGGCTTTCGATATCGGAGTAAGCGACAAAACTGTCTCAACCTACGTCGCTCGAATTCGGGATAAAACGGGTCTCAGCAATTTCGTCGATTTCGCCAGGTACGCCCTGGAGCATCAACTGGTGGATTGACTTGTAGTCAATTTCCTTACAACTCGAAGGGCATCTACCGACATTCATGGCCCCGACACGCCTCTAGACTGTCGACGTGGATACCCGACCTTCAAAATTCTCTGCTTTGATTGTTGATGATACTCCGGACATCGTCTGGCGGTTGACTGAGGCGCTGCTGGAAGACGGGCGAGTAGCAACAGTGGACTCTGCGGACAATGGCAGCGACGCTCTCGAAATGATTCGTGTTCGCTTGCCGGACATCGCCTTTGTCGACCTCAGCCTGCCCGACCTCAGCGGTATTCAGGTGCTCAAAGGTATCCGGCATTTTGAGCAGCAAGTGTCTTCTGAAGGCCAGGAAAGGCTGGTTCTCATCATAGTCCTCTCTCTGGAACCCTCAAGCACTACCATTGAGGCCTGTAAAAAAGCCGGTGCCGATCATGTGGTCAGCAAGCGAGAGGGCCTGCATAAGGTACTCTCATTACTCGATGACTTTAGTGCTCGCTAAGAAATCTACCAGTCGCATCCAGTTATTGATCGTATCTTCTGCTCAATATTCTGTTGTTGGTGTTCCACGCTTTCCTACGGCAGGACTGCAGCCTTAATCTGATAGCTTACCGCTCTGTAAGCGAGTTCCTGACAAACTGTCGGCAAACCACTTCTATCCAACCTTAACGATCTGACCGAAAATTCACGTGCATTGAGTGCGATGGTTCGAGATTTATCTTGTTGGTTAGCGCTGTAGATCTGCGCGTAGTCATCATTCTACTGGATCCGCCCGCAGCGCTTCACTCAATAGATGAGGCCAAATAGCAGCAAACAGTGAAACAAAGGACATAAATGGATACCGAAACAGTAACGATGCTCAGACTCTATATCAGCGGGCGCACCCAGAGAGCTGAACAAGCGATTCGAAATCTGCAAAAGCTGTGTGAAGAGAAACTGCATGGACGCTACAGCCTTGAGGTAATGGATGTTCTGGAAAAGCCACAGTTGGCAGAGGAAGAACACATTCTGGCAACGCCTACCTTGATCAGGTATTCGCCGCCACCAGTCCGGCGCATAGTGGGTGATTTATCGGACGCAAAAAAAGTACTGGAAGGGCTCGAATTGATGCTGCCCTTGAATCGCTAATCGCCGAGCTATGGTGAATCGCAAACAGCCAGAGGGCTAGTCCGTCCGCTTATGAAGCCCGGGGAATTGATGCACCAGATAGCCGAAGCGGCAAAGGCCAATGATGAGTAATTAACCGATGTTGAGAAAAGTAAGGGAAAAATTGCGGAGTGCGCTGAATAACGGCGATCTCAATATTCTGGAGATCGACAAGAGCGTCACGGAGCTGACGATTCTCTATCTCGAGGATAATCCGACAGATGCGTTGCTTACAAGGCACCTCCTTGAGGAAGAGGCTGGACTGGTTGCCGACCTCGAAGTTGTTGGGTCGTATTCAGAGGCGCGTTCGCGTCTTGAAACGAAAACCTATGACCTGATCCTGCTGGATTTACTGCTGCCTGACTACAGAGGGCCAGAATCTTTGATAGAGTTTCTGAACCAGAGTCAGGAGCTCCCTCCAGTCATCATGTTAAGCGCATTCGACGACGTCAACACTACGCACAGGTTCCTCAGTTTGGGGGCTGAAGATTTTCTGAACAAGAAGTATCTGTCTGGTATTCAATTGGTTAATGTAATCCGGCATGCGGTAGTGCGTCGCTCCTATCAACGGGAACTCCGCGACCAGCATGCTGAAATGCTGCGATTGCAGCATGAGAATCTCCTGTCCCAGGACATTTTTAATCATTGCTCAGACGGTATCGTGGTGCTTGATGCCGACTCGAGAATCGAGTACCTGAACTCAACGGCGGAGGGGTTTTTCTCGGCTTACAGGAGCCAGCTCGTGGGATGTGAATTCGGCTTTCCCGCGGGTGATGGCGAAATTGATCTGTTTGAGCCCCGCAGAGAAAAGAAGCACTGCGTAGAAATGCGCTCCTCCAATTTTACGATTGGCGAACGCACCGGATCCGTTATCATCCTCAGAGACATTTCGGAGCGTAAAAAACTCGAGGAGCAGCTACTCCAATCCCGCAAGATGGAGGCCGTTGGAAGTCTCGCTGGCGCTGTGGCACACGATTTCAATAATCATCTGACCACGATTCTGGGCTACGCCGAGATGGGTAAAAGTTACCAGAATCCGGATGATACGGCGACTGTGAACAAGGCTTTCGACAGAATCTCTATTGCTGCTAGTAAATCGGCTGGCCTGACTTCCCAATTGTTGTCTCTGAGCCGTAAGCAGAATTTCAAACCCGAGGTGCTAGACCTGAAAGCCCACATCGAAGAAACGGCTGGGCTTTTTTCCAGATTGATAAAGAGCAATATCGAATTGGAAATAAAGGCGGATGAAAATCTCGATAAGCTGTTTATCGATCCAGTTCAATTGGACCAGATTCTGATGAATCTGATCGTCAATGCCGAAGACGCCATGCCCAACGGTGGACATCTGGGAATACAGGCCTGCAATGCCATGCTGGACGAACACTATGTGCCGGATCACTTCGATCTGGAAGCGGGCCACTATGTACAGCTCACTGTTTCCGATAATGGCAACGGTATCGATAAGGAAACCAGAAAGCGCATTTTTGAACCATTCTTTACGACCAAAGGCGCTGAAAAAGGAACGGGGCTCGGGCTGGCTACTGTGCATGGCATTGTTGAACAATGCGGCGGCGATATTCGTGTCAAGAGCGAGCCTGGCAGTGGCGCAGTGTTCACCGTCTATTTGCCAAGGCACGCAGGGATCGAGCCTAATGAAAGAGTGATAATGCCTGCGCGAATTGAACACGGTGGCGGGCGAATACTGGTCGTCGAAGATCTGGATATTGTACGCGAAGTTATTGTGGATGCGTTGAGTCTGAGTGGTTACGAAGTCGTAGAAGCAGAAGATGGTGAAGCAGCATTAGCGCTGATAGGGAAGAGCCCGGATGACATAGATTTGTTGATCACCGATATCGTCATGCCGCGGATGGATGGCAAGGAGCTTGCGCAACGTGTCTGGGAAATGCAGCCGAAATTCAAGGTGATGTTTATGTCCGGCTATACAGAGCTTGACCTTAGTACCCAGGAAATTACGCGCAATGGAGCGATGTTTCTGCAGAAGCCACTATCACCCTCGGCGCTTTCACGGCAGGTGGGTGAGTTCCTAAGTCAATAGCAGCGTTATCAGGAGTTGTTGGGAGAAGGCTGTTCAGAATTGCGAAGGCCTACGAAAAAAGCCCATCTTTGTAGTGTGTGTAGTGGCCACGTCCTTTCTCTTTTGTCCGATATAAAGCCCGGTCGGCTCTATCGGTCAATTTGGCGGTAGACTCGCAGGTCTCGTCATAGCTGGCAATACCGATGCTCAGACTTAGCTTGAAAGAGTGGCCGTTAAATTGCAGCGGCAGGGTCAGGGATTTCTGCAGTTTCTGCGCGATCTGCTTGCTTTCAGCCGGAGTCGACTCCTGAATAATCAATACAAATTCATCCCCACCCATCCGGGTAATTACGTCGGTTTCCCGCAGGTTGCTTTGTAAGAGGTCGGCTATATATTTCAGTACCTCATCTCCAACACCATGCCCGTAGGTGTCATTGATCTCCTTGAAATTATCGACATCAATGAAGCACAACTCAAATGCGCGGTTGTAACGCCTGGCTTCCTTGAATATGTGATTTAGCTTGTTCAGAAATGCCTGACGATTGAGCAGCCCGGTGAGAGGATCGTGGGTTGCCTGATACAAAAGTTCAGTTTGGTTGTCATGGCGCTGTGTCGCCAGCGCAATGCACTCATCGAAGGTCTCGGTGGAAAGGTCGCGTTTGACGATGTAATCCTGTACCCCCAGCTTCATTAGCTCCACAGCAGTTTTTTCACTGCCCTGACTCGTGCTCACGATGATGGGGAAGGGTATATAGCCGCTGCTATCCAGAAGTTTGCGCAGCAATTCGACAGCATTGCCATCGGGTAGCCTGTGGTCCAGGATGCAACAGCGGGGCGTGTTCGTCCTGAGATAAGAGTACGCCGTCTTGAGGTTTTCGAAGTGAATTACTTCCCTGAATTCATGGGACGAATTTTCGATGTATTGCCTGTACAGAAATGCATCTTCCGGGTCGTCTTCCACGATAACCAATACATCCTGAACGATTGTGCCGGAATCCAGTTCGATGCTGTTGTGCTTAACTTGATCGATTATATTGATAAAGCGCACGGAAGATTCTGGGGCGTCGCGCAGCCGATCGGGTTGACCAGCTTCTCGGTTCGAAGAGTCCATCGGCTTCGCCTGCCTATTCTAGTACACAAGTAGTTATGGAATGCTCTATAAACTATAGCAGAGATTCCTACAGCAAGTTGGGATGGGTTCGCACAAGTAGCAGTCTACGTGAGAACAGAAAAATCCTGTAAGTTTGGTTCATGGTTTTTTGGGCGGTTCTATGCCGGGGTGCTTATAACCCTGTTCTATATCGAGCGGTTGAAAATGGATGGTTTTAATTATATGCGGCTAATTGTGGGTCTCAGGAAGCGGTGCTCAACGCCTTTCAGCTATGCCGCATTGCCTGTATCGCTGCTCTGACAGTGTGCAAAAGATGGCGTCAGGTGATATCCCATGAGGCTCAGAGCAAACTGTACTAGCTCAGCCGCCGCTTATGCGAGGGCTAACGCGAACCTCAGGTTGTTGTTTATTCCAATGCATAGACCATTAAAGCGGGATTGCTTGAAGGAGTGGGCAGGCTGCGGCCTTCTTCCGCCAGAAAACCGGATACGGCGCCAAAAAGCGTACCGATAAATCGGCTGGGTTGCCCGCGGACCATGGCCACATATTGCGTGCCATCCACAGCGAAGCTGATTGGAAAGGAAGAGGGTAAGTGCTCCATGTCTGTTTGCCAGAGCACTTCACCGGTCTCTGCATCGAAAGCCTTGAATGTTTGATCGAGAAAGCCGCCGAACACGAGATCGCCACCGGTGGAGAGCGCCGCCGTGGTGGGCGGTGCTGTTTCGCGATGGCGCCAGGCCAGTTCCATGGTTTTCATATTGATTGCCTGGTAGCGACCAAAGTTGCCATCATAGTCCGCGCGCCTCGCTACATCAGAGATAACGCCGGTGCTCAGCAATGTGCCACCTCCAATGGGTCCGAACATCATGCATAATTCGGACAGGGGCAGGTAGACCATGTTGGTTTTCGGGTTGTGCGCGCCAGATTGCCAGTTTCTGCCGCCAAGAAAGAATGGGCATAGCAGGTGTCCCTGCTCCGCATTGGGAATCGTATTGGGGTGAAAAGTTTTATCGCCAGTGACAGGATCTATCGCTGTGATCATATTCTGGATGCCGGTATCCAGCGAATCCAGATATTGCCCCGTCCTTGCATCGACTATGTCGTAAAGCGCCATCTTACCGGCAGTAAACACCACTTTGCGCGACTGGCCGTTGATTTCCAGCTCGTCCAGTTGCCGTTCGTAAACCCAGTCCAGATCCCACTGCCCATTAGCGACATGCTGGAAATGCCAAGCAAGCTCGCCTGTCAACGGATTCAGGGCCAGGGTCGAGTTCGTGTAAAGCGCATCATTGCTTACACCGTCGATGCCGAGGTCTTCGAGTAGGGGACCAGTGTCGTAGGTAGGGGCGGTGCCAAAGTAAACCAGGTTCAGTTCCGGATCATAGCTACCGGGTATCCACGCCGAGCCACCGCTACGGGCTTGGAGTGGCAGGTTGTTCCAGGTGTTACCCCCAGGCTCTCCAGGTCGGGCTACCGTATGAAAGCGCCATTGTTCCGTGCCGGTTTCCAGATCCAATCCAATGATAAAACCTCCTTCCGGAGTCATGGTTGCGCCCACTCCCTGGATAATCATGCCATTGGCAACCATGGGTGCTCCTCGCAGCGAGTGGTAGCCGGGACCGCCCGGGTTGGCTGGTGTCTCAACAGCATGTTCCCAGAGCACGGTTCCGGTTTTAGCATCCAGCGCCACAATGTCCATGTCGTTGTGGGGCACGATAACCCTATTGCCGTGAAGCGCGATACCGATGCGGCGGCCATCCAGAATTTCTGATTGATGCTGGTATTGCCACAGCTGATTGCCATTGCGCGCATCAAGTGCGCGCAGGATGTTGTTGGTATCAGCTATAAACATTACGCCATCGTGCACCAGAGGTGTGGTCATATTGCCGCCATCGGCAAGGGGAACACTCCAGGCCAGTGCCAGGTCCGACACATTGTTGCGATTGATCTGATCAAGAGGAGTATGACCACTCAAGTCATAGGTGCGACGCCACATCAGCCAGTCATCCGGGTCGGGAGATTGCAGCATGGGATCACTGACCGGGGAGTAAGAGTCGAGCGGATTGCCACTATTTTGGGCCAATAGCGGTTGGCAAATCAGACCAGTCAGGCAAGCCAGGCAGAGCAGTCGGGCGGTAGGATTCATTCGAATTGCCTCTTGTTGTACATTTTTGGCGGGCTTTAGGTACGAGTAGCCAAGAAATTAGCACCGAGCGCACGCTTAGTCTACGATTGGCGTTCTATCTCCTGTGGCTCACTTTCCCGTTATTTTCTGGCTCGCTTATGGAATTCGCCGATCTCATCAGTCCATTGGAAGAATCTCGATTCCGAGAAGTCTACCGGCAGGGTGGTTGCTGCCATATCAAGGGTGCAGCCAATCGTTTCGCCAATCTGGTTTCGCTGGAAGAAATAGAGCTGCGCCTCAACGATGGCTGCAATGTGCAGGTGCCAGTGCAGATGATAGGCGGGGGCAAGCGCCGTGCCCTGGTGGACGAAAAAATACCCTGGGCCCGTTATGCGGTGCGCAAGGCGGAAGTACTCGAGCGGCTCGAACAGGGCGACAGTTTCATGATGATGAATATGTCACAGATTAATCCTCGGATTTCCGCCCTGGTGAATATGATCGAGGAGGCGTTTGCCGATGACAATGTGCGAGCCGACATGCACCTCTATGTTTCCACGGTTGCAGAGGCTTCTGGTTATGACGCCCACCGCGATTTTCCCCAGCACAAACTTTTCCTGCAGGCAGTGGGAAGCACACACTGGCAAATCTTCAAGCCAAAGCAGCCTTTGCCACAAGAAGTGACTGCGGTGCCGAAGGAGCAAGAAGCCGACAAGCTCGAGTTGGTTCAGGACTTCACCATGAATTCAGGCGATGTTTTCTATATGCCACCCGGTGTGTTTCATAGGGTCAGGAATGAGCAGGGGCCGCGAATTTCTCTCAGTATACCCTTTGTGAAAGTTCCCAGCCGCGAGGTGCCCCGAATGGATCGGACACATATTCCATTCAAGACGCTATTCGAGAGTAACTGATTTAAAGTGAGCGAGGTTCAGCGCAGCTTTACTCAAGGCGGCCGACTGCAAAGCAACCGCTGTAAAGTAGCCGAACACGGTGTTGGCTAATTGCAGCCATTGCCTGACTCTGCGCCGCTATAGTCGAGGCAGTGGTAACTCGCCGTTTTGAAGAATGCGAGACCAGACCCGTTTACCAATCCTGTAGGACTCTTCCAGTAATTCTTCTTCGTTGAGTGTCAGTAGCTCATTGTCCCGAATGACGAATCGACCGTCTACCATGACTGATTCGATATCCGATGGTTGGCCATTGTGAATCCATGCCGACAGAATGCGTCCCGAAGGGATGAGGTGGGGCTTCATCATATCCAGTACCAGCAAGTCAGCCTTTTTACCTACTTCGAGAGAGCCAATGTCGTCAGCCTGGTTTACCGCTTCCGATCCGCCAGTGCAGGCGTCAGCTAACATGTCCTCGGGCTGTGGTAAGGTGCCAGGTATCTCATCATTGCGCTGGATGCGTTCGAGCGAAATGGCGGTCTTCATGACGTGCAGCATATCGGTATTGTTGTTGTCCGTACCCAGGGCAATCCTGCATCCTGCTTCGCGTAGCGCTGTGATTGGTGGGCTGACTCCACGATTGGCGGCCATCGCCGCCTGATGGGTGATTATGGTGTTCTGGGAACCCAGTGCATCAATCTCTATTGCGTCGCAGTAGCGCGCATGGGCGGCAAACAACCGTGGCCCAAGGAAGCCGTGACGATCGAGGAATATAGCCGGACGCACGCCGTGGTAGCGCAACATGAATTCCACTTCCGCGATAGATTGAGTCATGTGAATGGTGTATCCGAGGTTGCGTGCATCGGCAAACTCCCTTACATCCCGCAGTAGCTGCGGCGAGGACAATTCAGCCAATGCCGCGGCAGGAAATACACTCACGCGCCCCTCATCGAAACCATGCCATTGTTCATATAGATCACTGATCCGTTGCATCCCTTCTTCACGGAGTTGATCAGAAAACTGTGGCGGCACGCTATTGGCAAGACGTGGTGGCGACATGGGGCCATCCACGGTAGTGATGTCCCTGACCGACTCGGCGAAAACCCAGCGTTGACCCGTTTGCACCAGACTGGCCGCGTCACGTGCGATACCGCCCACGTTCTGTACCATGGTTGTTGTGCCAGCGCGCAAGCCTTCGACTGCGGCCAATACCGACATGAGGGTGCGCTCCTCAGAAGAGAGCAGGTTGCCGGGACTTTCCGGTAATTGCAGCGAATTGGGAAAGCCAAAATCCTCGTTAAAGCCCTTGGCAATGGTGGCATCCAGATGCGCATGGCAATTGACCAGCCCAGGCAGGATCGCCTTGCGGCTACAGTCGATGACTTCAGCGCCGGAGTATTGGGAAGTCAGTTCTGCGGTATCGCCGATTGCAGCGATGCGGTTGCCGCTGACTGCCAGCGCGGTATTGCGCAAAGTGCGGCGTTCGAGATCATTGGTGACCAGAGTAGCATTGGCAAAGATCACCGCATTGGCCGCATTCGCGGGATTTTGTGCAAACAGGGAAGCACCGGGAGCGAGACCGCTACCAATAACGGTACCGGCAGCCGCCAAAAATTGTCGGCGATCCAGCCCTGATTGCCTGTTGTCACGCTTCTTCATGCTTCACTCCTGATTGTTTTCGCGATTAATGGGACTGGAGAAATTCAAAGTTGACCGATTCACCGGATTGTTCAGAATTACTTTCTCCGCCCCTGTCTTGTGAGTATTACCCACCGGAAATTGCCCCAACCACCATGAGGGGTTCCTTGCCTAGTCCAATTTCTTGAGGAAGTTCGCTATTCAATGGCAGCAGGGAGACATCCTCGGCGCAGGCGAAAAACCGCACCTTGGGCCGACGTTCTCCCGTATACAGATCGATAATAGCGCCCCGCAGAGTAGGGTATTTCTGCTCCAGCGCACGTACTGTGGAAAGTACGGAAACAGACCCATCCACCTCCACTTTAACTTCGGGTGCACAGCCTGCCAGAGTCTGGAGATGGAAAGGCAGTATCACACGTACTGTTGCAGTCATGCTAATCCAGGGTCTGCACTTCAACCGATAACACTGGTGGCAAGTGATTCGCCAATGCTACCCAGTTGTCGCCGCTGTCTGCCGAACAATAGACCTGGCCGCCAGTTGTGCCAAAATAAATCCCGCAGGAATCCAGTTTGTCCACGCACATGGCATCCCGCAGTATATTCACATAACAGTTTTCCTGTGGCAGGCCATTGGTTAGCGCCTCCCACTCCTCGCCTCCGCCGCGGCTGCGGTACACACGGAGCTTGCCTTCCGGAGGATAGTGAAGTGAGTCACTGAGGATTGGAATCACATAGATTGTATCCGGTTCGTGAGCATGTACGGCAATGGGGAAGCCGAAATCAGAAGGGAGGTTGCCACTGACTTCGGTCCAGCTGTCACCGTGGTCTTCACTCCGCATAACGTCCCAGTGTTTCTGCATGTAGAGGATGTTAGGGTTACTGGGGTGCATGTCGATGCGATGCACACAATGGCCTATCTCGGCCGTTGGTTCAGGGATGAATTCGGATACCAGTCCTTTGTTAATCGGATGCCAGGTTTCTCCGCTGTCATCTGAACGGAACGCGCCGGCAGCGGAGATGGCCACGTACATGCGTTGTGGGTTCGTCGGGTCCAGCAGGATGGTGTGCAAACACATGCCGCCGGCGCCAGGCATCCACTCATCGCCCCGACCGTGGCCGCGCAAGCCGGGCATTTCTTGCCAGTTTTGTCCACCATCGGTACTTTTAAAGAGAGCGGCGTCTTCAACACCGGCGTACACAGTGTCTGCGTCATCCAGTGAAGGTTCCAGATGCCAGACGCGTTTGAATTCCCAGGGATGGGGAGTGCCATCGTACCACTGGTGTGTCGTCAGTGGCTTCCCGGTTTCTTCCGATGTGTCGTAAACAAACTTGTTGCTTTCGGCGAGAGGCATACCCTGCTCATCGGTACTGGGAGCACCGACGGGGGTGCCGGGCTGCTGCCAGGTCTTGCCACCATCATCGGAGCGTTGGATGATTTGGCCGAACCAGTCTGAAGTCTGGGAGGCATAGAGCCGATTGGGATCAACGCTTGAACCTTTGATGTGGTAAACCTCCCAGCCGGCGAAGTGAGGCCCGTCGATATCCCAGTTTTTCCGTGCTTCATCTGAAGTCAGAATGAATGCACCCTTGCGCGTGCCAACTAACAGTCTCACTCTTGCCTTGCCCATGACTCCTCCTGGAAAGTTGCTGGTCTGTGCCAGTGTTTTGAATTGTTATTAAAATTGGCTGCTGCGATACCAGTCTTTGGTCAATGCTTGAGATGCTGGTGGAAGCGTGCACTGACGAACCAGCTTAGCATCGCCGCCATGAGAAGGCACCAGAATCCAGCCTGTATATATACTTCGGCGCTGTCGTTGAGTTTGATCAGGACAATTAGCATCGCCAGTATATACACATCGAACATGGCCCATTTATCGATGAACTGCGCAAAGATAACCATTGCTTCTGAAGGGGCGCGTTGCCATTGGCACAGAGCAAGGCTGCCGAAACGAATAACCGGCAGGATAATAACGAACACCAACAGAACCAGCGGCATCACCCATTCGCCTTCGTTCACGAAGGCGGGTAAGGCGCCCAGCAAGCTGTAGGCTTGCTGCCAGAACAACCACTTCTCCACTTCGGCCAACGGTATGGAAATACCGATGACAAAGAGTACTAAGGAAAGACCATGGGCGAGTTTGATCAGGGCAGAACGGCGGAAATCCGCAATGATCTCCGTCGGTGGGTCGGTCAGTTTCCACGAGATGAGAAGGGTAGCGACCATGGATAACACGATACTCAGCCCGTAGACATAGATACCCCAGCGAATTTCGATTTCATTGATAATCTCAAGGTTTGCTGCACTGAACGTGGCAGCAATTACAAACAGGTCGAACATGGACCATTTCCCAAGAATCTCCAGCACCTTCAGTGTGCGACCGGGAGAAGTCTGAAGTTCTACTTTAAAGTACAGCAAAAGCAAAACGGTGAGCTTACCCAGAGGAAAAGCTACTGAGAATGCAAACACGAGGAAGGCCATGAAGAAGGAACCCTGATCAATGAGATTGATCAGACCGCCCAGAACGGAGTACGAGTCTTCGTTGAGAAATAACTGGGTAACGCTGGCGACTGGTACCACCAGCCCAAGGCAGAGCAGGGCGTATGCCAGCAGGATGATACCGAGGTGTTGGCGCGCGATCCTGTGTGCCGCGGTGCTTTGGTCAGTCATGGCCGAGAAGTCGAAAGATCCAGCTTATAATATTGCGAATAATTCTCATTTGCAAAATATCGCCGTGCCGCCTACCATCTGACTTCCTGCGAGGTTTCTGCATCCAAGCTCAATGTACTGTAAATCACTCCAGTCATGAATAGTGAAAGTGCCATAGATAATTCCATAGTGAACTCTCCTTCACTGGGAAGTAGAGATATAGCTGGCACCCAACGGCCATCGTCTGGCCTGCCCTGGTTTACATGGCATGCCTGGGTAGGCTACAAACTCAGTATTCTGATGTTTATCATTTGCCTCACCGGCACCCTGGCAACGGTGTCCAACGAATTGGACTGGCTGGTGAATCCCATGCTGCGTATAGATGTTCAGGAAGGGCCCTACCAATGGTCGGCCATGATCGAGAGCGCGGCAGAGGCATTTCCAGATGCCACGCTCAGTTACATAGACGGTCCCCTCTACCGCAACTACGCGGCTATCGGTTCACTGACTGATGCCGAAGGCAATCTACACAGGGTATTCTTCGATCAGTATACCGGTGAGATAACCGGCGTACTGCCGTGGGCGGCAAGCACGCAACGTGTGTTGCGAGATCTGCACCGATTCCTCTTCTTCCCGATTTCTCTCGGTGCCTATCTTGTCAGCTTTTTTGGTTTTGTTCTGCTGGCTTCAGTGATCTCTGCGCTGTATGTCTACAAGAAGTGGTGGCGTGGCTTCTTCAAACTGCGACTCGACAAGGGCAAAAGAATTTTCTTCGGAGATTTGCATCGCTTGTTGGGAGTCTGGTCGCTGTGGTTTCTCATAATTATCGCTGTGACCAGCGTGTGGTACTTCGCCGAACGTATGGCGCGTGATGCTGGGCATGATCTGGTAGAGCCTTTACCTCGCGTCATTATTACCAACGATGGGCTTGCTACCGAGCAGGATTTTATCGGAGCCGATGCGGCAGTGGCGATTGCCCGGGAAGCGATTCCAGGGCTGGATGTGAAATACGTCTTCTTGCCTGCGATTCGCGGTGAAACTTTGACACCCTACTCAGTCTCTGGGAAAGCAACGGCTTTACTGGCAAGGGCAGATGCCGACCAGGTACAGGTTCATCCTGTTACCGGGGAAGTTACGCTGGTCCATCGTGCCAGTGAAGCACCGATTGGTCGCCGCATTAACTCCTTGATGGATCCCTTGCATTTTGGAAGTTTCGGCGGTTTGCCTACGAAGTTGCTCTACTTTTGTTTTGGGTTGGCCACTCTTGCTATGTCTGTAACAGGTGCCTGGATGTGGCTACGGCGAAATGAGCGCTTAAAAGGAAAAGGCTTGCCGCATTCCTTCATGGGATGGTGGAAGCAAACCTCGATTGTTATCGTACTTACCGGGTTTGGATGGGGAATATACAAGATAATTGTGTTTGGTAATTTATTTGCCTGAGTCAAGCGTCTAACCCCTGACCTGTTTCAGATAAACCCCGGGTGTCATGCCGAAAGCCTTGCGGAACGCGGTGACGAAGTTTGCCGTATGTTCATATCCAGCATCCTGTGCCGCCTCACTGATACTTATCTCTTCCAGCAGCAATCGACTTTTCGCTCGCTCCAGTCGTGAAGACCGTATGTATTCGATTACCGTCATACCATAGGCAGTTTTGAATCGCCTCTGTAGCGTACTCACACTCATGTTGAGCTTGAAGGCCAAACTCGCGAGCGAGTGATTGTGCTTTTCGATCGCAGTGTCAATTCGATTTCGCAATGGCGCTGACTGTGTCGAATTTATCTCAGCCCGTAACTGATGCTTACCGGTGGGCGGGAATTCGGGTTCAAGTGTGAGTTGTGCCCTGCGTTCCACGTTTTTGCTAACTTCTATAAGCTGTTCCAGCGAACGATGTAATAGCTCGGTGACCAGCGTTTCCATTTCCAAGCCTGACAACAGATCTTTCTTTGGCAACAATGAGCGGAGCTTGTGGATCAGTCGATCAACTGTTGGGTTTGACTCCCATTCCAGTAAACGTAATTGATTACGGAACAGTAGATTAAACGTCGATCGGTCTGACTTGTTTGCCAATCGCGACTCCAGCCAGGTCTTGTCCACGCTAATGTTGATTTTGTCGACGTAGGCGCCACTGCGGATTTTTCGTGTCATCAATTCCTTGCGACTGAGGCATATCGTTGAACAGCGTGTTGCTCGGTCACGCCCACGAGAAGCAAAACGATAGCTTTTACCAGCAATGGAGAACTCAAGTTCTCCTTCCAGCATATAGGTGAAGGAGAGTCCCGCTGGTCGCTCGAAAGTACTGTAGGCATTCTGCAATTCCTGAACCCGCGATGCATGCAACCATATGCCGGAGTACTGTTGTGACAGTACGAAGCTACCGGTCATCAGGTTCCCGCCAGGGCAGTCCTGTTTTATCCGGTGCAAACTACCCTGGCTATTGGTTAGCGCGTAGAGCCGCGACTCGTTTATCTGTAGTACCTGTCCCACCGTCTACTCCCTGCAATACAGCTGATTTGCTTGAAAACTGCCCAAATGACGATTTCGCAAAATGAATTGACGATTGGTCAATATTTTAGCCTCTCAATGAGCTAAAAGAAAAGATAACATTAATGAGAACTATTTGCATTTACATCTATTTCGCTTATTGATAAAGCGGAGATAGATACTCGTTTCTGAATAGAGGTAGAAATGAAGGAACAAAGAGATTTCCGGAGAGTAGCTCCGGTACTGGTAGCATCGGCACTGGCCTTGCCATTAACGGCACTGGCCCAGTCCAACAACGAGATGATTGAGGAGATTACCATCTGGGGCACGGAAGTACGGGCATCCTCGATTCGGCTGGAAGCTGACACCCTGGCTATCAAACAGGCTGACCACGTCTCGGATCTGTTGCGCACGATTCCAGGGGTGGACGTTGGTGGGGCCCACTCCCTGAACCAGCGAATTACTATCCGCAGCATGGACGACAAGGATCTGCGAATTAGCATCGACGGTGCTAACCAGAACACCTACATGTACCACCATATGGGAAATCTACAGATTCACGCAGACATTCTGCAATCGGTGGATGTGGAGATCGGTACCAACTCGGTTGTCAATGGCGGCCTCGGCGGTGAAGTGCGCTTCGAAACGAAACAGGCTAACCAGTTGCTGCGCGATGGCGAGCAATTTGGTTTTCGACTGCAAGGCATGGGAAGCGACAACTATGGCAGCAGCTATGCCCTGACTGGTTACGGTGAGATCGGCGATGAATTGGACGTGTTGCTGTACTACAACGACATAAGTCGCGATAACTATGAAGTCGGCGGCGGCGAAATCAAGGACGCCAACGGTGTGCTGATTCCTGGCACGGATGGAGAGGTACGCGGGCTCGAAGGTGATCTGGAAGATTTGCTGATCAAGTTTGGCTGGGATATCACTGCCGACCAGCGACTGGAATTCGGCTATGAAACCTATAACGACCAGGGAGATTACAGTTTCCGTCCCGACATGGGGCTGGCAACAGACCTGGCCATCACCAATTCACTCGGCGTTCCGCTATTGTGGCCGACTGAATTCAGCCGCGATACCTATACCCTGAATTACGATGCGCAGTGGGGCGGTAACTCCAGCGTGCGTGCGGCCTTGTTCCGCAACGACAGCGAACTGCAGCGTGATGAGAGAGGATGGGCGGCAAGCCCGCCTTTTGCGGCTTCCGCCGGTTTTGTTTTTGGTGAGGCGCGCAATACAGGCTTAAACGTGTTGGCGGAATCGCTGCTCGATATTCATACGCTGACTTACGGCGTTGAGATTATCAACTACGATACCGACTACCGTGCGGTCTATACAGCATCTACTGATACCGGCAGTGAAGAAGCAACCAGTTCCGCTATCTTCCTGCAGGATCGAATCCAGATCAGCGACCGCTTCGCTCTGATTCCCGGCGCACGCTATACGCGCTATGACATCGACTCCGCAGTCGTCGACAACGAGTTCAGTGATTTCACGGTAGCGTTGGCGGGCGAGTTACAGATGACGGATAACTTCCTGGCCAAGTTGAGCACCACACAGTTGTTCAAAGGTCCGGAAATTGGCGAAGTATTTATCGGAGCAGGTCTGTTCGATATCGCCAATCAGGGAATTACAGAAGAAACCGGCACCAATACTGAATTGGCATTTGCCTTCGAAGACGCTGTTCTGGGTGCAGATCGCTTCGCCGCCGGTGTTACTTTCTTCAACACCGAACTCGATGACTACATCTACGACTACGCGACACCTCCCCCTTCAGTAGGCGGCCGATCCTGGAAAGACAATATCGGTGATATGTCTATCGATGGCTATGAAGCCTACGTAGGCTACGATGTCGGTGAACTGAGTGCGATGTTTACCTACTCTGTGGCGGAAAGCGACCTGGATGCTTTCGCCGAGTATGCGGCATTGCAAGGTGCCCGACTCGATCGGCAGCAGGGTGACACCATCAGCTTCAATCTTGACTATGCCGTGCCTTCGATCAATCTCTTGCTGCATTGGGATGTGCTTGATGTGGATGGCGTGAGCAGTGGTCTCGATCTGGATGGCGCGACGCTGAACAACGCCAAAGACGGATTTACCGTGCACAACGTATCAGCGCTTTGGTCGCCCGAGATGCTGAACGGCGTGTCCATGACCCTGGGTGTGGACAACCTGTTCGATGAATACTATGCCTCGCAGTCATCGCGAACCGGTGTGAGCTTTCACCCGCGATTTGGCCAGTTGTATCTGCAAGATTACGAACCCGGCCGCAATGTGAAGCTGACAGTCTCGGCAGAGTTCTAAGCCAGACAATCAGTCCCTTGATACAATCGCTGAAAGCTGACTATAAAGGCTTTCGGCGATTGTTATTTGGCGATGGATGTAAATGCCGGGCAACGGGATTCAAGGAATTCAAGAATTTAAGGCATCCTTGATCCTCACTGGAAATTTCTGAACGAAACGACATCGAAGAAAAACATGCAAGCAACTCCCGTAGAGAAAAAATCCTATCGCAGCATCCCGCGTATGCTGGAAGTGCAATCAATTGAGCAAGTCACGCCGCTATTGCGACGTGTTGTGCTGGGTGGGGAACAGTTGCTGGGTTTTCCAGCCGATTGGCCAGGCGCGCACATCAAAGTGTTTCTGCCGCGGCCAGGGCAAGACGATATCCACATGCCTACCCTTACCGAGAAAGGCCCGGTATGGCCGCCTGCTGAACTCAGGCCCATTACCCGGACGTACAGTGTGCGTTACTACGACCCCGTCGCGAATGAACTGTCCATTGATTTCGTGATGCATGGACACAAGAGTCATGCCTCTGATTGGGCAAGCAACGCGCAGGTCGGCGATAACCTGGGCATCGCAGGTCCGGGCGGGCCGCAGCCTCTGATTGCGCCAGCTGATTTTCATCTTATTACGGGTGACCTGAGTGCAGTGCCCGCCATCTCGGCAATCCTGGAAAGCCTCAGGAACGTTGCAGGTGCAGTGTTTATTGAGGTTGTGGATGCCGAGCAGATTCACGAACTTGAGAACCCCGCAAACCTTAAGATTAACTGGTTGGTGAACAGCGACTTTAATCGCGAAACACCACTGCTCAATGCGGTCAAGCAATGCCAGATTCCGGATTCAATCGATTTTTCCGCCTGGGTCGCAGGTGAAAATGGCGCGGTGATTTGTGTGCGTGACTACCTGCGCAGCGCATTTGGTTTAACCAAGAAAGAATTGTATGCCGTGCCTTACTGGCGGCGCGGCGATACGGAAGAGCAATACCATGCCGATCGGCATTCGGTAATGGATGAGGAATACTAAAATGACCTTGAATACTGTTCGAGCAGGCAAAAATGTTGCCGGTTTTGTGTTGGCCCTGTGCCTTGGAGTGATCTGGCAATCCGGTATCGCACAGAGCGTCAGGTCCGTTACTGACGATAAAGGTCAGGTGGTGAGTGTGCCGGTTGATCCGCAGCGTATCGTCGCCATCAGCGAAGTGGATCTGGATGCGCTGCTAGCGCTGGGAATCACTCCAGCAGGTACGCTAAACGGCCGCGGTCAGAGTGCACCTACCCAGTACCTGCTGGATGAAGTGCAGGAAGTCGCCATTGTGGGAGAGTTTTTTCAACCCAATATCGAAATGCTTCTGCAACTGCAGCCAGATTTGATTCTCGCCGGCGGTTTTCCTATTCCTCCCATGCTGGAGCTGTTGCCTGAAATCGCTCCTACACTCATCACTTACGATATTGCTGACGACTGGAAGACCAGTTTTCGCAAGATCGCCACGATGCTGGAGAAGGAAGCAGAACATGCGAAATTCATGGCAGATTACGATGCGCGTATAGCAGAACTCAGGCCACGGCTTGCGGCACAGGATGTTAGAGTCGTTAGTGTCGTGCGCTGGAATCCCAATGGACCCGTGTACATGATGCCAGATTCCTTTGCCAATAAAATTCTTACCGATCTGGGTCTTGAGCGACCAGTGGGTCAGGTCGGCTCGGGAGCGGCGCATTCTGAAGTATTAAGTCTTGAAGCGCTGCACCTGATAGATGGTGACTTCATATTTTTCGGCACACTGTCTTCCGAAGGTGAAGCCTTCGAAGCCATGACGGCTGGCATTAACTCCGCACCGTATCGACAACTCAATGCGGTACAACAAGGCAATGTGTTGCAGGTGGATGGTTCCCTGTTCACCAGTATGGGCGGTCCTCTGGGCGCCATGCGGATTCTCGATATCGTCGAAGAAAATCTGCTAGATTAGCGTTTTTTCGAAGTCAGAGATTGCCCAGACCATGGGGCCCACTGCTAGTTCTTCAGTTTCCAAAGTGTTTTTAAATCGCACGGCTACTTTCAGTCTCTTGTGTGTGTTGCTGTTGCTTGCACTGTCCAGCATGCTGGCAGGTGCGGGTTACCAGGATGCAGCCACAAGTCTTGCCTTCATGTTGGGTGATGAATCCATTCGCGGCGACTCTCAGGTCAGTATGGTGATGCTGGAACTGCGTTTTCCGCGTATGGTTGTTGCGATTCTCGTTGGGGCCGTGCTCGGACTTGCAGGGTGTTTGCTGCAAACAGTTACCCGTAACGGCTTGGCTGAGCCCGGGCTTCTGGGTGTGAATGCCGGTGCTGCGCTGGGTGTAGTCATTGGTATTACCTATGCGAATGCGGAAACTGGTGCGTCCTATTTAATCTGGGCTTTCGCCGGCGCTCTCATTACAAACCTGTTAATCGTGTCTGCTGCACAGTTGCGCTCCAGCGTAGTGACTCCGCTCAAGCTCATACTGGCAGGCATCGCCATACAGGCGAGCTTTCAAGGCATGATCGGCCTCATTCTGATGCAGAATCCTTTGAGTCTCGATCAGTATCGTTACTGGGTATTGGGTTCATTGTCCGGGGTCTCCTTGCAACTCGCGACCGATGTAGTACCAGCCTTGATCGTCGCCCTGATTCTCGTGATTGCAATAGCCAGGCCGCTCTCTGCGCTGATGCTCGGAGATGATGTGGCAAAGAGTCTGGGGCATCGGCCCGGGCTCACCCGAGTCCTTGTGGCTTTTACGGTAACTCTGTGTGCTGGGTCGGCCGTCGCCTTGACCGGGCCAATTTCTTTTCTGGGACTCATGGCGCCTCATTTTGCCCGTTCTATTGCAGGTCCCCGATTACTCCCACTAATGTTCTTCTCGGCTCTAATTGGTTCAATCTTGCTATTGTTGGCTGACATACTCGCACGCCTGATAGCGCAGCCGTATGAGACGCCTGTCAGCGTGGTAATAGCGGTGCTGGGTGCTCCAGTTCTCATCTGGATAGTACGTCAGGGCAAAGTGCTGACGAGGACGGCGTCGTGAATACCTTGAGTCCCAGTGGACGCTGGCTAGTCACTCTTGGCCAGTTCTCCATTCTGTTGCACAAGCGCAGCGTCCTCGTGTTTTGTGGACTGGCGATTCTGTTGTTCGCATTGATTGTGGTGGCAATGGCCTACGGCTCTAGCATCGTCTCTCCTGCAGGTGTCATTGCTGTGCTCATGGGGGAGGGTGCTGCTCAGGAACAATTGATTGTAACGCGCCTGAGATTACCACGCGCATTGGCAACGTTGTTTTGCGGAGCAGCGCTGGGCGGAGCAGGTTGCCTGGTGCAGACACTTGCCCGCAACCGGTTGGCGACCCCGGAATCCCTCGGTCAGGATTCCGGCGCCGCTCTGATAATGACAGTGTACATAATCGTCGCCAGCACTCAGCAATTAGGTCCGTGGTGGCTGGCGAGTATCGGTGCCGTGCTTGTTGGGGGCTTGCTGCTCCTGCTTGCCGGTGGAATTGGTATGAATGGCTACCGGGTATTGATCGTTGGCATCGGTCTGGCAGCGTTGATGCGGTCCCTGACAGAACTGTTGATGTCGACTACCAATGTCCAGCACCTTAGTGTTATCTACAACTGGACTCTGGGGAGTTTCAATGGCCAGGACCTCGGCATCACGTTACCCGCAAGTATTGCCTTGCTAGTTCTGTTGCCATTTGTGCTAGTGTCCGGGAGACAGCTCGCGTTAATGCAGTTTTCAGAAAACGTCTCGGCGAGCCTGGGTCTGAATAACGAACGTGCCCGAACACTGGTATTCTTTTTGGCTATCTTTCTGGCCAGCCTCGGTGTAGGCATCGGCGGCCCGATTCCGTTTATTGCGCTTGCGGCGCCCATACTGGCCAGTCGCTTGTCTGGGCCCAATACTGTGCCGGTATTGTGCTCAGCACTGGTTGGTGCGGCATTGGTGCTGCTAGCTGATACGGCAGGGCGTACACTGGCGAGTCCGGGTGAGATTCCTGCGGGTGTTTTGAGCAGCTTGTTAGGCGGGCCTTTCCTGTTGTGGGTATTGTTTTCCGAGAAGAATTAACGCAATGAAGCTAAGTGTTGAAAATCTCCATGCCGGATATGGCGACCGAACCGTAGTGCGCGGTGTCGATTTCATTGTGCAACCAGGTCAAGTGTCTGTGATTATCGGCCCTAACGGCTGCGGTAAAACTACTTTGCTCAAGGCGATCGGCAGACTGGTTAAGCCCACTGCAGGTCGCGTCTTATTGGATGAGATTGATGTGTGGGGGGCTAGACCTTCAGAGGTAGCCCAACATCTATCATTGCTTCCTCAGCAACCCATTGCCCCGGAAGGGATCACCGTGGAAGATCTGGTCCGCTATGGACGCCATCCACATCAGGGTTTGTTGCGGCAATGGTCCCAGACGGACTATGAATACCTGGAACAGGCGCTGGACGAAACGCAACTACAAGCCATACGACACGAACGACTCGAACATCTGTCTGGCGGGCAGCGGCAGCGTGCCTGGCTAGCCATGTGCCTCGCACAGGATACCCCGTTGGTGCTGCTTGATGAGCCAACCAGTGCGCTGGATCTGGGTCATCAGGTGGAAGTGCTCAAGTTGGTTCGGGCTCTGGCGGCGAGCGGCAAGTCTTTTCTGCTTGTGTTGCATGACTTATTCAGTGCGGCACGCTTTGGTGACTATCTTATCGCGATGCAAGAGGGTGAAGTGGTCGCCCAAGGAACTGCAGAAGACGTAGTTAGTGCAGAATTGGTGAAAAAATTATACGGTGTGGACGTGCAAATTTTGGCAGCTCCTGGTGACCAAGCACCACTGATCGTGCCCAATGTCTAGCGATTGACTTGTTGACAGAATTGCTATTGGCCCAAAGCAGCCAAGGAGACATTGATCGTGCGATTCGTAGTTCAAATTCCAGTTGCGTGGCTGTGGAATCTGAAGCGTCAAGTAAATCTATGGCTGGAGCGATATGCTGTAAGCTAACCAGTTAAACCCGGCCGTAGCTATCATTATGCATCCCACCATCGTGAATGTGTCCCGCAGTTGTACGCGAGACTTCCACGAGAGATAGAGGCAGCCGATGCCGCATAGCACACAAATAACTCCAAATAGCATGAATTCAATTTCCATGTGCGATCAACCTCATAAGCTGCCTCCCTTATACCTGCAGTTATTGTTCGATATCACAAACTCTCGGCATTCTTGCTGAGGTAATCTGCTACACCTTCAGTGGTCGGCTTCATACCCTTATCGCCTTTCTGCCAACCAGCAGGGCAAACTTCGCCATGCTTTTCAGTGAATTGCAGAGCATCTACCAGACGGATCATTTCATCGACATTCCGACCCAGGGGCAGATTATTGATTGTGATGTGTTGGACGATGCCATCGCGGTCAATCAGGAAAGAGGCACGCAGTGCCACGCCATCCGGGTGGCGCACGCCGTAGGCATCGATAATATCCCGGGTAATGTCGGCTACAAGAGGGAAGCCTACCTGTCCGATGCCGCCAGCCTCGATAGCAGTATTGCGCCATGCGTAGTGACTGAATTGGGAGTCAATAGAAACGCCAATAAGTTGCACATCCCGTTCCATCAATTGAGCCACGCGCTTGTCGTGGGCGATGATTTCAGAAGGGCAGACAAAGGTAAAATCCAGGGGATAGAAAAACAGAACGACGTATTTTCCGCGGTAGTCAGAGAGTTTGAAGTTCTCGTTCATGCTGCCATCGGCCATTACTGCTGTTGCTGTAAAATCCGGAGCTTCTGCGCATACTGCTGCTGCCATGTTTCAATTTCCTCGTGTATCAGATCTAGTGTTAGTTGGGATTAGTGTTTTTGGGTAAGCGTTGAACAACGTTCAAGCTTCGAGTCTCGCCTGAGAAACGCACACATGATCATTTCGCAGACATCATCGAACATTTCTCTTTCCAGGCGAAAGGATATGGGACCTATATGTAGGTGGTAGAGGCTGCATTTGTGGCAAACGGTAATCGAGCCATACTTGCCCTGGGCAACCAGTTCGCATTCACAGGTGTTTTCGTCTTTCATTCAATAGTTTCCCGATGGGTGTGGAGTGTCTTGGTGATTGCAACCTAGTGAACGTCTGCAAGGTTGGAAACTTCCGGGTGAATCTTGTTACCGTGCTTGGCGTACAATTGGGCGCGCAATACGGTGAGCCAGTGTTTCTGCAAGCGCGTTGCGGCTTTGTTGAGCTCTGCGGAATTGCAGTCCGTATGTGATTCCAGCATGCCCAGATGATCGATCACGGATTGACTGATGGATGCGTCTGGAGATTGCGCATGGCGACTCATTAGATACAGCAATGTCGCCATCAGAAATTCGATATTTGGAGGTTCTGGAAAAGCGGTTTTGTCCAATGCCACGAGATGCTCTCTGTGTAGTGTTTGTAGTGGGTTTAAAAAAATGTTGCAAATAAGAATAATTCGCATTAGCATTCAAATCAAGCATTAAGTTGCTTATACCCTCATTGCGCTGGTTGGTTGTAAATTCCGGATCTTCAAAATCCGGAATTCACAACTCGAGGCAGGGCTCTTGTGATTCGTGCGGAACCCGGCCAAAGAGCAATCAGGCAATCTTCGAAGCTTGAATTTTGAGCTTTCTGCTGCGGTCCTGGCAGGGTAGTTGGGATGCTGCGCTCGCAAGGGCCAGGCCCGCAGCAGATCATTTTTTTGGCTAGTTGGATTAGCGCACGGCCAGCACCCCGCGTCTTTCAGAGTTTAGTTTCTCTTGAATTTTGTATTTCGAACGTTGCGAAGAGTCGGGATCGCTCAGCGGATTCTGCTATGAGCTATTGAGCCGAGTAAATGCGAATGATTGCGATTTGCCATACTCTAAAGCCCGGGATATCATGCTGTTGCTTACGCTTGCGTGAGTCTATTCAAGATATTTCAGCCGTGACATGTATTGGGTGGGGGGTCCAATGGCAATTGCCGTGATACTGCTGTGGCTAGCTTCGCTGGCAGTTTTCCTGAGTTCTAAACAACAAAAACTCCTTGATAAACCACTAAGCAAATTAGTGGGATGGGGTATGTTTTCCGTCCTGCTGTTTTTCGGCTGGTTGTTTCTGCTAGGCGAATATTCACCGCTGGCAGCAATCTTCCTTGCCTTGACCTACGTGATGGCAGCTTGGATTACCACGGTGTTTGTGCTCGGTCATTATTCGATTCGACTTTGGCAATTTGGCACCGGAGGTGCAGTTGTTTCTCTTGTCATTTTTTATCTGGGGTCATTGTGATGTGGGCTAAAACTTCAGCCGGTTTTATTGGCGGATTGTTCATCTCAATTTCGGTGCTAACGGCGATGTACTACATCGTACCGCTCGAAGCCGATGGCCGCATTATGCTTGGTGTGATTTTGGGCTGGGTCGTTTGGGCTGCCGTAATGGTCTGGAGCTATGCCAGCGCAACCGGGTTTCAAGCCTGGAAGCGTTGTGGGGGTTTGTTGCTGTTGACTGCAGTCCTGAATATTGGGCTGTTTTTCACACAGGCTTGAACTGCATTTTCATAGATCGTGGCAAGCTCGATTAACTAAAACGGGGGGCTGGGTAATGAACAAGGAAATCATACAACGCAATACCGAAGCACATGGCTGGCTGGGTTTGATCATTTCAGCCTTGTTGTTTGTAGTGTTCTTTACCGGTTCTATCAGCTTCTTTCGTCACGATATAGAGATGTGGTCGCTGCTGGGGCATTACCATGCCGAGGCATACACACCTGAAAATTACGTGTCCCCCAGCGAGGCGTTCGACGCGGCACTTGCGGGCCGGGCTATAGATCCGGACGAGCCGCAAATAATTTATCCGCCCACTGATGAAGAGCCTTTCTATCGTGCCTACGTCTATCTGGACGAAACTGTCGCAGGCCACGAAACGGACTACCTTATTATCGAGCCAACAACTGGCGAAGTTCTTGGGGATGCAGATGATTTCTTTCTTGCGGATTTCATGTACATCCTGCACTACAGCCTGAACCTCCCTTATGGCGGTTACCTCATTGGCTTCGTCACACTGTTCTTCCTGTTTACGATTTTTTCTGGTGTGTTAATACATGCCAAGGATATGGTCAAAGGGTTTTTTCGTTATCGATCCGATGGCAGAAAGCGTAGCCAGCTTCTTGATTTCCACAATATTGTTGGCGTCATTTCCCTGCCTTATGCGCTGATGTTTGCCGTTACTGGTTTGATATTTAATCTGGTGATCATCTACCAGATCGCTTTTGCCGTCATACTCTATCAAGGCAATACAGAAGCCCTGCTTGAAGATGCCGGTATTGTCGAAGCACATAACGAATGGCAAAACCAGCCCTGGCTAAACCCGCCAATTGATCGACTCTATGAAGCGGAGGTAGAGAAGTGGGGGACTGTTCCCAACCTGGTCAGAGTCAATCACTGGGGTGATGCCAGCGCAACGATGGAAATGTATGGACCTATGGAAGAAGGTCTCAACAGTACCTGGGGTGTGTCTTACAATCTTGCTGACGGCAGCACGAATTTCGAGCAACCGGGGCAAGACCCCAACGCTGTGACTCAGGGTATTGGGGTAGTTACTGCACTGCATTTCGGGAATTTCGCCGGATTGGATCTGCGCATACTCTACTTCCTGTTAGGTGTCGGCGTTTGTGCGCTGATAGTCACTGGTAATCTCCTGTGGGTGGGACAGCGAGAGAAAGCCTTAAGCAGTGCCAAGGTAGCGTTCATAGGTCGATTTACCCTGGCCTGCAGTGCTGGTCTGGCGGTTGCCACCGGCGTGGCGTTTTTAGCAGAACGGCTTCTCCCTTTGGGTCTGGCTGACCGCGCGGGAGCGATGGTGAATTGCTTTGTAGCCGCGCTATTGCTGTCCTCGGTTTACATCTGGTTTGCCAAAGACCGGCGAATCGTTCTGATACGCCTGCTACAGGCAACCTGCGCGTTGTGCTTGTTAATCGCACTTGTCGATGTGCTTTTCTTCAGTGATGCGTTGGAGGCGGCAATAGCCAACGGTCACGGTGCTGTTGTTGCAGTTGACGTGACTCTGTTTCTTGCTGCGATACTGATTGGCTATATAAGCCTGCGACTTTCCAGGAAGGACAATGAGCCATCGGCTGAAGATTCGCTGGGGAATCTGGCTGCGCAATCCAGCCCTCCGATCGCTTAACAACAAGTCAGGACAAGTCTGGCCTCTATTCAGAGCGGCAGCATGGATTTATCGCAGGGTGTAGGTTTCGTTTGGCTTCCAGTGTGCCAGAGACGAAGCATTGATGCCTACTATTCAGATGCCAAGAAATGCACTATGAATTCACGGAATATCTCAGCGTTGATTAACTCTCCGGATTGACGCTTTCGCTGGGCGGTGGCGGCCCGAACGATGTGTGCACGCGTCGCTGGCTGGCTACACACCATGCTGGTTTGCCTGACGCTCACGGCACAATCCCTTTGAAACTGATTAGCTGGCTCAGCAGCGATAATCGGTGCCGATAGGGTGTAACGTTTCTATCTCACACTTATCCTCATGACTGCTTCCCATATCCGGTCGACGTCCCGGATGTTGCTGTACTGGTAGCAGCTTCAATGCCAATGGCCAAATTCGCCACGTTTCCAGAGTGGGTTCAATCTGTAGTTGAGATTTATGCAAATAAGAACTATTATTATTCGCATTAGTATTTAGGGCGCTAAGCAGTTAAGGAGAATAAGTTGAAGTTCACTCATCCAGGCCGCGGGCAATCATGTCTCGCTTTGGCAGTATCGCTAGTGGTAGCCAATAGTGCGACAGCCGCAGAAGGCGATGTTGAAGAAATCGTTGTTACAGCCTCCGGCTTCGAGCAGAAAATCACGGATGCTCCGGCCAGTATTTCGGTGATTTCTCAGGAAGAAATTCTCACCCGCCCCAATGTGAATCTCCTCGATATGCTGAAATATCAGGAAGGCATCGATATAGGAACCACTCGCGACAAAACTGGTCAGGGTAGTGTCAGCATGCGCGGCCTCACCGGTGAGTACACGCTGTTGCTGATCGATGGAAAACGCCAGAACAATCATGGCGACATTTATCCAAATAATTTCGGTGGTAATGCCTTCGGCCATTTGCCGCCTACAGAAGCTATTGAGCGCATCGAAGTAATTCGTGGACCGGCTTCGACGCTTTACGGTGCAGACGCGTTAGGTGGCGTGATCAACGTCATTACAAAAAGAAACGCCGATTCCTGGTATGGCACGATAAATACAAGTGGCACGTTTCAGGAAAATGATCAGTTCGGGAATGACATGAAAGGTGACTTTTCAATTACTGGACCGATCATTCAGAACATCCTGTCAGTCGGATTGCGCGCCAGCTTCTATGATACGGAAGCCTCCTCACCCCAGTTTGAACCTGCGGTAGATCCCAACGGTACAATTCACACGCGAGCCATTGGTTTTGGCGGCGGTGGTCGTACCGTGGAAAGTGAAACGCAATCTTACGGACTCTCGCTTACCTGGACGCCAGATGCGAATAACAGAATTACATTCGACTACGACCAGTCCAGTCAGGTGTATGACAATACACCGATTACTGATGCCGATAGCGGGACTATCAGTTATCCGCTAGGCACCAAAGACAATATCGCCGCGCTCTGGCAAGACAGGGGCGGAGTAGTAAATCCTCGAGCCGGCTATGCAGCCGATCAGGAATTTGATCGTGATTGGTGGTCGTTGACCCATCAAGGCGATTGGGATTTCGGTTCGAGTTATTTGTCTCTGGCCTACGTAGACACCGCGAACAATGGCCGCACGCTGCCATTAAGCGTGCCGGAACGTCTGCTGCTTCAAGAGATGTACGACGGTGCTGGCGAATTTGCAGGCATGACAGAAGATGAGCGTAGATCGCTGGCCGAAACCACGTTTCTGCCACGCCCCAATCGACCACTGAATAGCAGCCAATACACGCTGGATGCACGAATTGACATTCCTTTTGAAGCGGCTGGTAGCCATATAGTGGCACTGGGTGGTCAGGTCATCGATGGAGAATTAGAAGATGGTGTTTTCGGCCTGGAGAGTAACTCGCCGGGAGGAGTGCAGGATCAGGAAATGTTCTCCCTGTTTGCGGAAGATAACTGGACCCTTATCGAAGGGCTCACAGTGACAACTGGCGTTCGGTTCGACGAACATGAGGTGTTCGGAAGTCAGGTATCACCACGACTCTATGGTGTGTATGCCTTTAACGACAACTGGACTCTTAAAGGGGGTGTAAGCACCGGCTATAAAACTCCTCAGACAACTGATTTGTATGATGGTATTACCGGATTCGGTGGCCAGGGAACCTCGCCATTCGCTGGTAACCCGGATCTTGAGCCGGAGACTAGTGTCAATTCTGAAATCGCCCTGTATTGGAATAGCGATGACGGTCACAACTTGAACCTGACCTATTTCTCTACGAATTTCGAGGACAAAATCGCACGCGGTGACACGATCAGCAGCTGTGCGACTACCGGCGGCGCACGACCCTGTGTGAATCTGGGTTCCTACGATGCGCTCGGATATGACACTTACAGCCAAAAAATCAATATCGATGAAGTGGAAATTCAGGGTGTCGAAGTTGCTGGCCGTTTCCTGCTGAGCGATGGCTTCTCCCTGAATGTTAACTACACATGGACCGATAGCGAGCAATTGAGTGGTCCACAGGCTGGTAGACCGCTGACAAATACAGCTGAACATATGGCCAATGCAACCCTCGATTGGAATGTGTTGCCTGATCTGACCTTATCTCTGCAACCCGAATTGCGTTCGGACCGCTACCGGGGTTGGGATACCACTCTGGATCGTGCTCTGTATTACCAGAACTACGACGTGTTTAACCTTGGTGTCCGGTACGAAATAAGTGAAAACATCACTGTGTTTGGAAGGGTAAACAATCTGTTGGATGAGGATTTTACGTCGTATCAGACTGATTTCATCGACCTTAACGGGGACGGTATTTACACCCTGGCTACAGGTCGCGGTGCAACCAGCGAAGTCATTTTTACTGATGACTACAACGTGAAAGATGCGGCAAGAAACTTCTGGCTTAGTCTGCAAGTTTCATTTTAATAGCATTTCTTCAGAAGGAATTAAATGATAGCACTGGAGTCCCGGCCGCTTAGCTCGTCCTGCAACGAGGAGGTAGCCGGGAGTCAATGTGATTTAGATAGATGAGATTCATGGCAATTTGCAATTCCCAATGAGGAAAGGGCTTGAAAGATCAGGCCCTTTCTCATTTGCAATGTCTGACTTTTAAAGACCTTGCGTAGGCAAGTAACGCCCGATTTTGGTAGCTTCACACGCGAACATGTTTGCTAGTGAATGAGGTGTTTATGCACATCTCTGTAGCAAGCCGAGTAAAAGCCCATGTTAAAGAGTAGGCGCAGGTTGCAATTGTTTCTTAAGGGAGAAAGTTTTCCCCAATTCCCAGAAGATCTACCTCATTACCGAAGCAGCCAGTAAGATTACAAACCAGTCCGAGCACAACATTCGCCTCAGGATGCACCATAAAAAGTGTGGTGCCTCCTACGGATCCGCCAGTGTGACCATACCACTGATCTTCGCCTCCGAAAGTCATCCAGCCTAGTCCGTAATTTTGGTCTGCCAATTGGCCATTGAAAGTAAGTAGCGGAGGGCTCAGCAATAGCTCGAGCGTACTGTCTTCGATTAGATCGCCATTGAATACGCCAAAGCCAAATTTGACGAGATCGGACGGAGTGGAGATGAATCCGCCACCTGCCCATTTGTAGCTATTGTCTACGAAGGGTGCATTAATCAACTTGCCATCGCGACGTATATAGGGAGCGGCACGATTGCCGATTACGAAATCGGTGTGATCAGCGAGCGTGTCAATGAGATCCAGTGGGGCCCAAACCCGATTGCGCATTAGAGCAAGGAATTCCACGCCGCTGGCTTCTTGCAGCACGGCGCTAATCAGATTGTATCCATGGCTTGAGTAAGAGTAGCGGTCTCCCGGAATAGCAATCAGAGGATCATTGGCAAAAATTTCCAATGCATCCACCACATCGTCATAGTGTTCCTTCACCAGATTGTCGGAACCATCTGGCAGATAGTGTCGTATACCGGCCCGGTGCGAAGCCAGCAAGCGCAGCGTGACCGTTCCTTTTTCCTTTACTGGAAATTCAGGCAAGTATTGCTGAATAGGGGCATCGAGATCGATGACGCCTTCTTCATACAGTTGGGCCATAGCGATCGAAGTCATGGATTTTGAGACGCTGCCTATGCGGAACTTTGTTAGCGGCGTGACAGGCAACTGGTGCTCAACGTTAGCAAAGCCGAATCCTTCCGCCCAGACCAGTTCACCATTGACACCAACGGCGACGGAGACTCCGGGTGCTCCTGTATCCATGAGTTTGTTGATTTCCAGGCGTCCAAGGTGAATCGCCTCGGCGTATCGAGACTGAGGCTCCATGACAGCGAAACGCTCTGCTATGGCAGTTTGTGCCTGCCCGTCGATTGTGAAACAAAGAAGCGAAAACAGGCCCATTGCGGGGTAAGTGAATTTGGATGCTGAACTCATGGGGATGCACCATTTTTAACCAGTTTTCTCGATGCTACCTTAAGAGCCAATTCCGTTGAACCTGTTTCTTCGAGAATCTGGACAGCGAATTGCTGTGCTTGCTGCGACAAAACGTCACGTTTTATCGAACGTACCAGTGTCTATAATGGCTTCGGCTCCTCTAGCTCTCCAGGTACTTCTATGAATCGCCTTACAAGACTGTCCTTAATCAAACTCACCTTTTTATTCCCGCTTTTCTCCATGGCGCAAAATGAAAGCTTACATATGCTTTCTGAACCCAGACCTATCGATCCCGAATGGCAAATGCCGAGAACGGAGTATGGACACCCGGACCTGCAGGGTACCTGGTGGTTTGGATCAAGAACGCCGCTGCAACGACCTGCCCAGCTTGGTGAGCAGCAATCCTATTCAGAAAGTGAAGCGGCAGAGGTGGAAGCGCGCATTCGACGCCAGCTCGATCAGCAGGCAGCACCTGTCGATCCCGACCGTGGTGCGCCAGAACAAGGCGCGCGTATTGGGCAGGAGGCTGACGACGCGTTTCTGGGGCATTGGCAAAAACCTGAATTGATTCCGGTTAATGGTGAGTATCGTACTTCGGTCATCGTCGATCCGCCCAACGGACGCATTCCTCTCAAGGAAGGGTTCATGGATTTCCACGCCAAAGTTTCGGCTGCCGGGTTAACAGAAACAGACGGGCCAGAAGGGCAACCTCTGTCCGGTCGTTGCCTGATGTTTGGCGCGGTCATGCCCAACCTCACGCCTTTGATGATGAATCCGTACATGGAGATCTACCAAACTAGTGACTATGTGGTGATTCTTTCCGAGATGATTCACGATGCCCGCATTATTCGCCTCAATGGCGAACATTTCGAAAGTGGCTTTCCGCGTTGGATGGGAGATTCAGTCGGACACTGGGAGGGAGATACCCTGGTTGTTCATTCGAAAAATTTTCGGCCGGAGCAAAGCGCGTCTCGCATGTTCCTGCCTTTTTCGGAAGAGCTGGAAATCGTAGAGCGCTACACCCTGGTTGGCGGCAATGAAATCCACTATGCGTTTACCGCCAGAGATCCGCAGGCCTATAAGCAGGCCATAAGTGGAGAACGCATCATTACCCGAAATGCGACAGGTGAATTTGTCTATGAATATGCCTGCCACGAGGGCAACTACTCGCTGCCAGGAATACTGAGAGCAGCACGCCGCGCTGACGTTGAGGCTGAACTCGGGCTGTAGCGGTAATTCAGGGCGCTGGCCATGGCTCAATCTGCCCTGACTGAGTTTGTTTTCCTACTCACGGACACAAAAAAAGGCAGAGCGGATTATCCACTCTGCCTTCTTCATTTTTTAGTTGGCGTTAACTGTAAGGATGTTGGTGCTAATAGCATCCAACAATTTCTCGGCAGTATTGCCAATTACGGCAGCTTTTAGACCTTCGCGAGCGGCCGTGCCGACGATAACTATATCGGCCTGTACCTGTTCGGCAACTTCCGGGATCACTTTTTCTGGCAAACCTTCGACCGTGTAGGCATTGGCGGGATCGACGCCGGTTCTTTTTGCCAGATCTTCCTTGTAGATAAATTTCTCGGAATTGGGGTAGGCGTTCACAACAAACAGGCTCGCTCCTTCGGCTCCTACGAGCAGGCTATTGCCATACTCCATAACCAGTTCATTGAGCTTGCTATGCAGATCGTCTTGTCGAGACATGTCGATAGCCATCAGCACTTTGATATTCTGGGAAATATCATCTTTCTTGATTTGGTACACAGGGCAGGGCGCGTTACGTAATAATGACCAGTCCGAGGTCTTCAGAAGTCGTCTCTCGGCCCCGCTTCGCGCGTTTGCTGCCTTGATGATGAGATCGGCGCCAGCCCTTAACGCGGCGGGCGCTAGCGCGTCCCTCCAATCACTGGTCCACTCGATCTCGATGTCTACTTTAATGCCGGCTTCTCGAAGCGGTGCGACAAGCGACTCCAGCCAGGCCTGGTGGCGTGCTGTCTCCACACGGCGGAGCGCATCAGGGTCCGAATTGTCCTGATTGGCATACAGGGCCTCGTAGACGTGGACGGCGATATTCTCATTGCGGCCGGCGATCTTGCCTGCCCTTACGAGCGCTATCTGATTGTCTGTAGTCGGGTCGATAACCGCGAAAATTTTGCTAATAGTGGGCATAGTGCTGCTCTCTGATTGTTTGGATCATACGACCATAGTAGAGCCTTTGTGACGCGGCGATTTGACCAGGATCAAGTACTGCGCCTGCGAGCCTCGATCAATCAGGGTAGGTTAGGCACGGGCATGTGGCGGTTGCTGCGTCTAAACTATTCGAGTTCCCGCTACGGGTGTGACTCCGGTAGGCTGTAACCTGGGACTTTCCGCCCTTCCAGCGCTGACTTGTGACCGCTTTCACAGTTGCGGCGTTCACTCTACAATTTCATGCAGTGCTACTCTCTCTTGGGCGTACAAACTAACGCTTGGGAATGAACACAGAGCAGAAAATGAATAAATGAATAAAAGTAACTCGATATTTTTTCTTGTATTTTCGCTGATCGCTACCGGTGCTGTGTATGCGCAACCGCCGGGGCCGGGTGCTGGAAATCAGCAAGACCAGTTCCAACCACTGGGAGATGCACCGGTGCCCGTAGAAAATCCCATCACCGAAGCCAAGCGGGTATTAGGCAAGATATTGTTTTGGGATGAACAGCTCTCCAGTGACAACACAGTGGCATGTGGTACCTGTCACCAACCAGCAGCGGGTGGGTCGGACCTGCGACTTGCCAGGCATCCAGGTTTCGACCAGATTTACGGTACGGCTGATGACACGATTGGCTCCCCCGGTATCAAGCAACTGGATAGCGAAGGTCAGCCCATAGTGAATCCTCTATTTGGGCTCGAAGCCCAGGTAACAAGCAGGGCATCGCCTTCGTTTTTTACCTCCATGTTCGCCGACAGCAATTTTTGGGATGGGCGAGCCCTGGATGAATTTGTTGATCCGTTGGATACAAATTCCGTTGTGGTCGCAAGCGGTGGTGCACTGGAAAGCCAGGCAATCGTACCTATCCTGAGTACCGTCGAAATGGCTCAGGAAGGTCGCGAGTGGTCGGATGTGATGAGCAAGCTCGAATCGGTCCAGCCACTGGCGCTGGCAAGCAATGTCCCGCCCGACATGGTGGATGCCCTGGCGGGAGACCAGCGCTATGGTGATCTGTTCCAACAGGCTTTTGGTGATGACGGCATTACACCTGCTCGAATCGGCCTTGCAATCGCCACCTACGAGCGAACTCTGGTGCCAAACGAAACTCCCTGGGATTTGTATATAGCGGGTAATGATGCAGCGATGACTACCAGCCAGATCGCGGGTTGGGAATCGTTTGCTGAGTCGCCCTGTGCCAACTGCCACGAGCCGCCACTGTTTAGCGATGACAATTTTCACAATATCGGCTTGCGCCCGATCTTCGAAGACCTCGGTCTATTCGAAGTAACTGGCCAGAACAATCAGCGCGGCGACTTCAGGACGCCGTCACTGCGCAATGTGGGACTTCGAAAGTCCCTGATGCATGTAGGCTGGGTGAGTGATACGGAAGACGCCTTGAACTTTTACAATGCTGGCACGTCGGACACCGGGCACCGGCAATTTCTTGAACACCAGGATGGCATACCGGGTAATCCGCTGGACATCAACGCATTGGATATTTTTTCGGCAGACGATAATGACCGAGCCCAGTTTCTGGATTTTCTCAACAATGGCCTCACCGATCCGCGCGTCGCGAGCGAGAGTTTTCCCTTTGATCGGCCTACCCTGGCATCGGAAGCTGATTCTGCAGCGGGTCCCGTTTCCATTGCGGGTACCAATTCATCTGGCGCTGAGACTACTGCCAGTTTTCGTATCTCCATCGTCGACAGTGCAGGGCAGGGGAGTAATAGCTTTAGTAGAACGGATTCGTTGACGATCGCCGTGAACATCGACGTTGATCCTGCGGATGTCGGGAATGAAGCGCGTTTATTCTGTGTGGTTTTTTACAACGGCAGCCCGTTCGCCCGCACCGAAGACGGCACGTTCCTGCCCTGGGACGGCAATGAATCCGGTTTACCGGCGATGGATACGCGCACACTTGCCAGCACCGAAGTGGTCTCTATTGCTGAAGGGCTGACGGATGTTTCAGGGCAATTTCAGATATACGTTGCCTATGAGAATGAAGAACAGCAATTGGTCTACAGTGGTTCGCCCGCGACTTTTACAGTAACTCCCTAGCTCCTGGCACCTTATACCTCTTTGTCTAACCCTTAACTTTATCTCCTGACAGGGTTTCACAGGCGGCGTTTCGGGTTGGGTTCGTCCAGAATCACAGGCCCGCTGCGATTGGCGCCCAGTTTGTCTTCGGCATTGTAGATGGGGCAGTTTTTCATCGACAGACAGCCACAGCCAATGCAGCCAGTCAGCGAATCACGCAACCTTTCCAGGTAGCCGATGCGTTCATTGAGTTCCTGCTTCCACACGGTAGAAAGCTTCTGCCAGTCCCGCTGGGTCGGTGTGCGTTCGTCGGGGAGTGTTGCAAACGCAGCCTTGATCGAAGCCAGGCTCACACCCATTTTTTGTGCTGCCTTGATCACTGAAACCCGTCGAATAACGTCGGCCCGGTAGCGGCGCTGATTTCCCGTATTGCGGGAACTCTTGATCAATCCTTTTTCTTCATAGAAATGCAGGGTGCTGACTCGTACACCACAGCGTGCCCCCACCTTGCCCACTGTCCAGTTTGCCTCTGCCGATTTTCTTTTCAATTGTCCTCTCTCTTTCTCTCTCCAGAAAAAAATCGAGATTAGCGAAAAAAATGCTTTACCTCAAGTTAACTTGAGGTATTAGGATGGTGTCACTTTGATGGGAAACAACATTTTTTGGGAGAGAACCATGTTGCATTTAGAACACATCAACCTGAGTGTGGCGGATGTACCCGCCATGTTGAACTTTTACCAGGCCGCCTTTCCACATTGGAGAGTGCGCAGCAAAGGCAGTGGCGAATGGAATGGAAAACCGCGTAACTGGCTGCATTTTGGCGACGACTTTCAATACCTCGCCCTTAGCGATGATGGAGAGGGAGAAAATCGCGATCTTGATGGCCACCAGATCGGCCTTGCTCACTTTGCCTTTGTCACTGACAACATCAGTGCAGTGACGAACCGGCTCAGTGAGGCTGGCTATTCCGTTGCCAAGGAAGGTGCGGACGAGCCGTTCCGAAAAAATGTCTATTTTATCGATCCAGCCGGTTTCGAAGTGGAATTCGTTGAATATCTCAGCGATGTCCCCGCAGAACGCAACCTGAGTCGCTGAATCCAGAGGAGAGTAATCATGAAAATACTGGCAATTGGCACAAGCAACAATCGCAATTCAATTAACCGTACCCTGGCACACTATGCGGCAAGTCTCGTGGATGGTGCGGAAGTGGAAGTGCTGGATATCCACGACTATGAAATGCCGCTGTTCAGCGATGAGCGAGAACGACATTTCGGTCAACCACTGCAGGCACGAAAGTTCTTTGAGAAGATTGGTGCGGCAGATGCACTGGTAATAGCCTTTGCCGAGCATAATGGCAGCTACACCGCGGCCTACAAGAATCTGTTCGATTGGGCCTCCCGTATCGATGGCAAGGTATTCCAGAACAAGCCTGCTGTGTATCTATCGACATCTCCTGGCCCGGGTGGCGCGCGCAGTGTACTGGCAGCAGCCTTGGAATCGGCTCCCTTTTTCGGGGCTGAGGTAGTCGACAGTCTGTCGGTACCCAAATTCCACGAGGTTTTCGATGTGAAACAGGGCTTGATGCAAGACGAGATCACCGCCAAACGCTTGCGCCTGGTTATGGCAAAGCTGGCTGAAAGGTTACGTGAAGATGGCTGGGTTGAACATGCAGCCCACACCAGCGGCTACCCGTTTAAATAGATCGTTACCGATAGGTCAGCAACGGAAGCTAATCGACCCTACGGCGTAGGGTCGATTACATGGTATTGCGTCTGGCGAGGCTGGATATAGTAGAAGCTGTCTCCGGTAAAAAAGCCGTCTTCTTCCAGCTTCATGGGAAGTGGCGCTTCGCCCCACTGCGGAACATCGACCAGCGCATTTAGTTCGATGGAATACGCGGTGTTGGGCTGCATCAGGTAATCACCTGTGCCCGCGACGCCATCCTGCTGGTCCCACATGCCGATGGTTGTGCCCGCGGCATGGCCATGCAGGCCAATCGGGTGGGTGTAAATGATCGGGTTCAATCCTTCTTCTCGAGCTTGTTGCAGGCTCATAGCGAGAATTTCATTGCCACTGCGGCCCACCTGAAAGTTGCCGGTAAGAATATCCTGCAAACGGTTGCCTTCCCGCATGGCGACTTTCATATACTCAGGAACATCACTTTCATCGTCACGAAGAATATAGGCATTCTGCTGGGTGTCGGTTTGCAGGTTGAGGTAGCTGATTCCAAAGTCGATGTGGATATGATCTCCCTTGTAAAGCAAGTCTGGGTCGAGATCGTTGCTGGCTATTTCATCCAGTGAACGTTGTGAGCGTTCCGTTTCGATGCTGGGATGAAACCATGTGCCAAGGCCCAGATCCAGAACCCGTTGACGATACCACCACACCAGATCGTCGGTGCTGGTTACTCCGGGCTTGATCACATCGGCGGAGAACCCCTCTTTGATAATGTCGTGGGCGATCGACATCACGTTGCGGTAAATCTCCATCTCGGATTCGGTACGAGTTTCGAGCCAGCCCACTGCCAGCGCTTCGGCCGATTGCAGTCGGTCCTGCAATCGCGCGGGTAGTGCGTCATGGAGTGCGCGCTGCTCGGTGTAGGTAAGACCATCGGCCAGTGCGTAGTCCTCAGAAAAATTCAGCGCGATGCGAGCCGGGTCGGCCTCGTTAAGAATGTCGGCGATCCGTTGCCATTGGTCCGGTTGTTCTTCCGGGTTCCAGACACCCGGGAACATATCCCCCACGGCATAGCGTGCCACGGCCATGCGCTCCACGCCCCGGCTGTCGCCATGGTTAATGAACATCAAAACGGTGCGACGCCTTGCATTGAGCCAGGTTGCCGGCAGCATGGTTTTCAACACGGGATCTTCATTGTATTCCCGCGCGATTAGAATCCAGGCGTCAATCCCTTCGCGGTGCATTAGCATTGGTACCACTGTATCCAGCCGTTCGGCCAGAATGCGGTCTTCAATCGCTGCTCGCTCTCTCAAAGGGAGAATTCGCTCTTTCAATGCGTCGGCGGTAAATGCCTGGGACGGCAGCAGGAAAATTAGAAGGAAGAGTCGTTTATACACACCCATGAAAAACCCCGTAAATGCTTGATGAAGCTAATTAATAGCAAAATTCGGGGCGGGGGGATAGCGGCTGGCAGGGTAGAAGCCAGCGCTAGAGCAGATTTCTGGAAGCTGATTAGCTCAGTTCGAATTCTTTCATCTTGCGCCAGAGGGTCATGCGGCTGATGCCAAAGTTACGGGCTATGGAATCCCGGTGACCCTTAAAGTTGTCTATAGCAGTCTGCAATTCTTCTTTGCTGATCAAGCGGGATGGGAGAGCCGCTGTTCTCAGCGTATCGTCGACGACAGGTTCATTACTACGTGCTAAATCAATGCGTGACATCGGAGTTCTCTGAATGACTGGGGGTAATAGATCCATACCGATGACCTTGTCATCGTCGCCGGCCAGTGCGGCTATGTAAGTGCAGACGTTAACGAGTTCGCGAATATTTCCGGGCCAATCATAGTTCTCGATAGCGCTATACACCTCCGGCGATATGTCGAGCGCGGAGTGGCCATGCTTTTCCAGTTGGTTTGCGGTGAAGGCATCGAACAACAGGCGGATGTCCTCGCCTCTGGCGCGCAAGGGCGGCAAGTTGATTGGCATGACCTCCAGCCTGTAACGTAAATCTTCACGGAATATACCCTTGCTTACAGCCTGCTCGAGACTCAGGGATGAAGCTGAAATGACTTTGACATCGAATTTGATGGGAGTGGTTTCGCCTATCGGAGTGAACTCCCGCTCCTGCAGTACCCGCAATAATTTTGCCTGTAAAGCGAAAGGAATTTCCGTTACCTCATCGAGAAACAGGGAGCCGCCTTCGGCGGTCGCCAGCAGCCCCGTTTGATCACGGTCGGCTCCAGTAAAAGCACCCTTGCGATGACCAAAGAGCTGGGATTCGAGCAGGGTTTCAGTGAGATTGGCACAGTTTAATGCCACGAATGGCCCGTCAGCCCTCTCGCTTTCCAGATGGATCGCTTTGGCGATCAGTTCCTTGCCGGTTCCGGTTTCTCCGTGAATGAAGAACGGGGCATCGCTACTGGCAGTTTTGCGAATCAGTTTGAGCTGTGCCTGCACGCTGGCATCCTGGGTCAGAATGCCATGAAAGCTACCTGGATTGCCTGGTAGAGTGTGTTTCTCGCGACGACTCTTTTCGCGCTTTGCTGACTTTTCAGGCTTCCCTTCACCGGATTCGTCGAGCATCTCTAACTGCTCGGCCACTAACTCGCGCAGTTTGCTGTTGGTCCAGGGCTTCAGCACAAACTTGTGGATGGTGCCCTCATTGAACGCATCAGTTACGTCGTTGAAGTCGCTGTAGCCGCTGATGAGTATGCGTCGACTCTCAGGATAGAGCTGGCAGAACTGGGCAAAAAACTCAGTACCCAGCATCTCAGGCATACGCTGATCGCAGAGTACTAGATCGAATGGACGCATGGTGCTCTGAATAAGCGCTTCCTGAGGATCACCAAAAAAACTCAATGCGTAATCCTCATTACGGAATACGCGCTTGAACGATTTCAGGACCGCTTCGTCATCGTCTATTATGAGTATAGAATGCACAGTCATTGGAAAAGTTGCGGCTAAGCCAGCGTTTTTTACCTGATTAGTGATTAACTTATCAGCGGTATTATAACGTCCGCTGGCTCGTTGTGCCTAACCAGCAAACGTGACCTGATTCAGATTTTGGGGATTTAGTGAAAGCATGAAAGGCATAGTTTTTACTGCGCTCAACGACCTTGTGGAAGCGCAATTTGGAATGGAAATGTGGGAGAGCATACTTGACCAGGTGCACCCCGAATCGGGTGGTATCTACACCTCTGTCGAGGATTTCTCCGATGACGAGTTATTTGCCATGGTGGCGGCATTGTCCGAGAAAACGGAGATCACACAGACCGATCTGTTACAGGTTTTCGGTAGGTATCTTTTCAGCGTTTTAATTTCCCGCCATCCGGTTTTCGTCGACAACGAACCGGATTACTTTGAGTTCCTGAAAAGCATCGATGGCGTCATTCACAAGGAAGTCAACAAACTCTATACCAATCCCAACCTTCCGAAAATGGACTGGCAGCAGGATGATCCTGATTTGCTTATTCTGAGTTATACCTCTCCCAGAAAACTGTGTTACCTGGCCGTTGGTCTCATTGAAGGCGCGGCGGCGTATTACGATACGGAAATAGAATTCGACCATGGCCCCTGCATGCATGAGGGAGCAGACGCCTGTACCTTTGAAATACGCAGGATGTAGGACCGGTGGATAGCACTGATTACAAGAAAGCATACGAGCGGCAGAAAAAAGCGAGGGAGCGAGCGGAAGATATTCTTGAGAAGCGCTCACGAGAACTCTACGAGTCGAACTCGTCCCTGGAGAAAGCCGTCCAGAAACTGGACTCACAAAAAGACCGCATGGTGCAGCAGGAAAAGCTGGCTTCAATCGGTTTGTTAGCCAGCGGCATTGCTCACGAGATCAACAATCCGATCGCGTTTATTAAGAGCAATCTGGAAACCCTCACGGACTACATCAAGCTTCTCAATGAGCTGTTTGTGCCTTTCAAGGCGGTAGGCGCCGCAATCGATGACGCACCAGAGGAGGTTAACTACCGCGAAGCATTAGTGAAGCTGCTCATTCTGGCAAGGGAAAACGACCTGGATTTTGTGATCCGGGACAGTCTTGATTCCATTAGCGATTGTGTCGAGGGTACGCGACGTGTGGAAGACATTATTCGCAATCTTCGCGAGTTCACCGTGGGTGACCAGGAAACCCGGGAGCTGATCGATTTGAATGAAGTGATCGAGGACGCGATTGGGCTAGCGAATCAGGAGCTCAAACACAAGGTGAAGATTTCTCGAGAATTTGAGGATTTGCCGGAGATCTATGCCTGCCGCGGCCAACTCAAACAGGTGTTCCTGAATCTGTTGGTGAATGCGGTTCAGGCCATGGATGGCAGCGGCGAACTCCTGTTTAAAACATCACGGAATGAAGACGGAGTGCTCGCGCAGGTGACCGACAACGGGCCCGGAGTAGATCAGGAAAACCTTTCTCGCCTGTTTGATCCGTTTTTTACTACCAAGCAGGTCGGAGCAGGTACCGGGCTGGGGCTGTATATCTGCCATGGGATCATCACCAAGCACAGTGGTGAGATCAGTGTGGAAAATGCCCCGGCTGGTGGTGCCTGTTTCAGAATTCGACTGCCAGAAAGTATGCGCGGAATCGAGCGATAGCTTACAGGTGGTCAGGACTTATTGGGCACCTTCACGTTGCTTAAGCAAGTGCCTCAGGTAAAAATCCTGCTGAGCCAGTAGTCCGCGCAGATAGTTCACTTCATTGCGAAGACTGCTTGCACTCATTTCGGCGGGATCTTCTGCATTTACGAGACTGTATACTGCTTCGTCCAGTAATTGCTGAAGGTATTGCGGATGATGCAGTACCCTGAAGTCGAAACAGTGCCGCTCATCAATCTCGCCTGCCTCAGTGGCAAACACTTCATCCAGAAATACCCGGCCCCGGCACTGCAGTGAATCGGAGGATCCAGTATCCATCCGCTTGTTCACGTGATTACTCATCGCTGCTCAACTCTGCGTTGTCGAGATTGATTACCTTGGCGGCGTCTGAGGGGTAGTTGTACCACTCTTCCGCTTGCGTACTCAGGGTTGAGATTTCGCCATTCAGAAATGCCGTATACTCTCCGAAATGTGGGTAGGCATCGAAGATATTGGATCTCTCCAGGGGCCATTCCCAGGTCACAGGCACGAACAGCCCGAAAGGATTGCCGTTATTGTCAATCATGCCATTGTCAGGATTGACC
The DNA here is from genome assembly GCA_965227635.1 of uncultured Pseudohongiella sp. Lineage (GTDB taxonomy): Bacteria > Pseudomonadota > Gammaproteobacteria > Pseudomonadales > Pseudohongiellaceae > UBA9145. The sequence goes on from OZ245763.1 coordinate 2,224,149, forward strand.
ACAGCAAGATCGATATCCTTGTTTGTATTGTTCACTGAGAGGAATGGGCGATACCAGAACAGGCTGTCTTTACCCCGGTCTGAGTAGAGATTGAGTTCCGGATTCGCGAGGGTAATGTCGACTCGGGCAGTCATCTTCGGTGTAACCCATTCCTTGTTGTCATACACATTGGCGAATCCATCCAGTGCCGAGCGTGTGTTATTGAAGATGGTGATGTCGTCTTCCTTGTCGAGGCCATTAATCTTGCGCGATGCGCCATTGGCATTGGTATAGGTAACACTGATCAAGGCATCGCCATTGAAGGCCTGTGGAGTAATCGCTGTGGCGTTGCGGGTTTTGTCCAATTGGCCGTCCAGGCTGAGATTGAACGAATGAATATAGCCAGCGCCGCGGGCCAGGGGTTCGAACTCAAGACTTACGTTTTCAAGCTCGTTCTGGTCGTTGTAATTTTCCTGCACGTGGTAGCGCACAACCATGTCGTTGTAGTCTCCGTCACCTACATGGGGATACAGGTCTTCAAAGGCGAGAGTTGCCCAACCATCCACGGTGTTGAATTGTTTGCTGAATTCGCCACAGCCACCCATGCCCCCCATTTGCGGAGTTACAGTCAGGGTCACCACGGAAGAGTAGTCGCCCGCAGCCTGTTCAGATATGCGGCCTAGCTGAGCGCGTGCTGAAAAAGTGTGAACACCCTTGTGGGCTCCTTCGCTGCTGGTATCAAAATGGTTGCGATTGCCGTCGATGCTAAACCAGGAATCGATTTCGTGTTCCCCGTTGTTCAGATACTCCCCTTCAATGATCACCCTAACCGGCGCATTGCTGTCGAGTTCAAAAGAGTCACTTCCGGCATAGAGGGAGCCGGCGGGACCGTCGGTGTTCACTGGCTCCAGCCTGAAATTGTCGAAGCCGGTTAAAGCCGCTCGTGCTCCCACTGCCATGCAGATGGTCGCAGAACTTTGCAGCGGGTCATCGGCGGGGTCACCAAAGCTGGCACCGTAGCCTGGATTGGAAAACACCACGCCCAGCCCACCTATAAATACACTGCCTATGGGTAGTAATTTCATTTTCTCGTCTTCCGGTTTTTGCCTGTTCATTGCCTTGTTTCTTAACGATTCTCTGGTAAATGACTACTGGTGCCGATTCTGGAACATCCACCAGTAGCGTGCTTCGCTGCTGAGTGGTCGGTTGGCCTGCTCCCGCCACCGTAGGAACTCCTGCAGGTAAGGGTAACGATCCAGATTCCTGCCCGAGTTGATCAGTTGCCAGAGTTCGGGGGGAATCGTGCTGTCGATATGGTCGACGAGGTAGTTCGTGCTTCCGTCACCGCCAGTTGTATCCGATTCATTCGAGTCCTCTGCCAATTGTTGTTCGGTGTTTTTTGTCTCTATAGATTGCTCATCAACGACTTCTTCACACACTTGAATCTCGCTTACCAGCGGGATAACGGTTACCACCACGGTAGCGCTGTAGTCACCGGCAAGCTGTTCGGAGATGGCGCCCAATCGGGCGCTGGCCGTGATCGTGTGAGTGCCTACATAAGTACCGCTGTCGCCAGTGATCAGTGAGGCCTGCCCACCATCGATTTTGAAATTAGTGTTCAAAACGCTTGGGCCATTACTCAGTTGAATCCCGGTGACTTCGATCTGTACTGGCGCGTTGGATTCCAGTGTGAATTCGTCGCTGCCCACATAAAGCGTTCCTGCATCGCCGTCTTTTCCTTGTGCGCTGAGCGTGATGTCATCCAATCCAGTAATGCTGGCTCGCACGTCTACGCTCATGCATACGGTGGCTGTATCCTGTTCCAGTACCTGTGCTTCAGATGGGCTCACCAGGGACACTATACTCAGGGCCAACATAGCTAGCAGAAAGATTCGAATCCGCTGCTGCATTGCGCTAACCCTGCAGAATACGCGGACGAATTACGATCAGAACCTCAGTAGTCACCGATTCGGCTTCCTTGTTCTTGAACAGGTTGCCGATCAACGGTGCACTGGATGCGCCAGGAACGCGGCCTTTCTGATTGCGTACTTTCTTTTGCAATAAGCCACCCAGCACCAGTGTTTCTCCGTTTTGCATTAGCACCGAAGTAGAAATCGCATGGCTTATCAGCCTCGGCACATCTTCAAGAGTCTCACTCAGGTCGCTCACCGAGGCCTGCAGAATTTCCAGGCGCACCTGCTCGTCCTGCGAGATATAGGGCACGATACGCAGATCGACACCGTAGCTGACGGCGTTGTTGCCGCTGTTATTGTTCACGTTTAACACGGGCAGCCAGGCTGTCTGAGTGGAGCTGAAATTGGCTTCGCGGCCATTTAGGGTCACCATGCTGGGCATGGCGCGTACCTGGACTTCTTCATCGGTATTCAGCGCACTCACAGAATCAATAAAGGCCTGGGCAACTGGGCTCGCGGAAGTAGTCGGGTCGTAGTAACTGAATACACTGCCCCCGCCGCGGCCCTCGCGCATCAACAACTCTCTCGAATCTGCAGCCTGGCGCCAGTTAACACCCAACAGGTCCAGCGCTTCCTCACTCACTTCGACGATGCTCATCTCCAGTAAAATCTGTTGGGGAGACTGGTCGAACACGCGGATATCATGCTGGATGCGATCCTGAATCGTGCGCGGGGCAACGATGGAAATATGGTCGTGGCCTTCGAAGTAATTCACATACTGCTGATAGAACGGCGTCAGCAATTCCACGATCTGTTTTGGATGAAGGAACACCGGCTTGTACATGCAGGTCTCCGACAGCAAGTGGAACGATGGCGATGCGGGACTCTGGCTGCCGACGTAGATGAATGAGTCATACTTCTTATAGCCGAAGTTGCCTGGCGCGATGATTGCCGCCAGTACTTCTTCCAGGGACTTGCCAACGAAATTCACTGAAACCATGCCCTGGATGCTGTCATCGGTGATGATGGAAATGCCGGTTAACAGGCTTAGTTCCAGCAGTGCGTCGATGATGTCAGCTTCGATGAAGGAAACATCCAGTAGAGGCAGTTCGTCTGTAATGCTGGAAACCTCTACATCGGTGCAATCGAAATAGTCGGCCACGGCCTTGGGCTCCGCTTCAGCGATTGCCACCCCATTGAGACCGCGCTGTTGCAAAGCAGGGTAGCGCTGGGTTATCGGTTCTGGCATGCCTTCCCAGACGAGTCTTGCCTGGTCTGCATCTGACTTAGGCTGGGTAGCGGTTGCAGAGCAGCCGATAGACAGCGCGGCAAACAAAGCCAGGGAGGACAATCGAATGAAGCGCTTCATGGCTTATGATCCTCCCTGGGTCTTGATTTCGATCTGTTCGGTGCTGCCATTGGCGGTCAGTGCGGCCTGGAACACCGTGTTGGCATAGTTGGCGTCGGCCAGGTGTGTCTGCTTCAGGACTACTCGGGAGCGCTGATTAGGTTGTACGACCAGCGTGTTGGGGTAGAACTGGAAGTCTGCTATTCCCTGGGATTCCATATTGTCGATCTGGGCAGGCAGGTCGATGGCGATTTCCTCGCTACCGTTGTTCACGATAAAGAAGCTTGAGAAAGACGTGCCATTGTTGCGGATGTCTATTGGAACGACAGCCGGACTCACTTCCACAGCGACTTGTTCTGTCTCGTCTGCTGCGTCGCCTGATTCCCCGGCCATCGCCTCAGCACCTTCCTGTTCTTCACGCTCAAAGCGCAGGGTGTCTCGGTAGACGGGCTGTGATTTGTCGGCGAAACGATTGCGCACCAGCGCGTTGTAGTTGCCAGTGGCCATGGCCTTTGAAAGCTTGCCAAATACCGTTACTTTGGCACCTGGAAAAACCCGCGAGGCGTCGTCGCCGCGTTGCCAGGCAGACTCGGTCTTCATCTCGACCCGTTCCAGCAGTCGGTTTTCGTCGCTACGAATCTGTACCTGGGACAACAGCCATTCATCAATTGAAGAGTCGTTGGTAAAGGTTCCATGCAGGTAAGTACCGTCTTCCTGCTCTACCACCGCCAACTCTTCGAAACTTGTCTGTATGCGCCGGCTTCGTGAACCTTCGACACGCATGTTCAATACAACGGCATAACGAACCCGCAGCGCGATACCAGACTGCTCGTCTTCATCGATGTCTTCCTCAACCATGATGCCTAACAGGTAGGTACCTGCAGCCCGTGCGGGAACATTTATGCTTCCAGTTACTTCCCTGGTCTCGCCTTCGCGGACACGGAAACGGTCGTCATCCAGTGACACCCAACTGGACATTGAATTTTCACTGTCGAAGTTGGCCTGCTGGAAACCCATGTAGCCCGTTTCGAGCTGGTTCATGTCGAACAGCGAGAGTTTGATATCGGCGTCAGTGCGTCCAAAAATCGTGAAGCTGAAATCTTGTGTGGCCCGGGGGACAGCTTCCATCTCGATCATCATCGGGGAAACGGCAAAGTCCGCCGCAGCAGCCAGTTGACTGAAAAACAATCCGGCTAGTGCCGTCATTGTTCGGATGTATTTGCTCAACGTCATTTTCGTGTGCCCTCGTAAAGTAGTTGAGTGGGATGTTAGTAAGTGATGCTAGTAGCTGAGTTGAAAAAGTGGAGACAAATGGGTGTTTGTTCTAGCCATTGGATCTGGGGAGCTACTCGGGATTTCACTCCCCATTTCCAGGGCACAAACTTAGATTGCTGAAACAGTCAGCGTGATAACACTGGAGTAGGCGCCAGCTTGCTGAGATGAAATTTCTCCCAGAGTCGCTGCAGCTGCTACAGTGTGCTTGGCGTTGTGTACGGACTTGGTAGCGGTGTCGAAAGTCTTGCTACCGCCGTCCAGGCTGTACTCAGTTTCTACGCTGTCGTCACCAGACTTCAGGTTGCCACCAGTCAGCGCTACGCGAACCTGACCGTTAGACTCCAGGTTGAAGTCATCGCTACCGTTGTAAACCGCGCCGGCAGAACCGTCAGGGTCAGTAGTAGTCAGGGTGAAGTTATCGAGACCAGTCAGGGCTGCGAACAAACCAACGTTCATGCTGACGGTTGCAGTGTCTCGGTCCAGATCGGCGAAAGCCGGAGCGGCTACCATGGAACCAGCGAGAGCGATTGCAGAGAGAAGTTTACGGTTAATCATTTTCAATTCCTCATTAAAAATCTAAAAGTTAAAAGTTAAGTTCAAAATCTGATGAACCCTGAACAACATGTTCGCGTTAGTAATTGCAGCGCCCGTGCCAATATCCAATAGTTCTTATATAACAGCGGCTTAGATAATTTTGGGGTTATAAGAGGAGATGTTTTTATGTAACAAAGACGTAACAGTTACGTATCGCTGTTGCAGTTTTGATACGTATCGCGGGCGCGCGTGAGGGCCGTGAACGCTCGCTTTGGCAGCTTCATCGCGGCTGGAACCCGGGTCAGTGTCAGACCTGAGTAGGAATAAGAGATTGAATTGATCGTAGAGTCGGTAAGGAAATTGATTGAAATAGCGGAGTAGTAGAGAACGAGCCGAAGTAGGAGCAGAATTGCCTGGGCAGCATTAAGGGGACGTCAAATTAGTCAGGCGAGTAAGCTGTACTCGCCTGACCTAAAAAGACTGCCGCGATCAGCTAGTGGCCCGCATGGCCCGAACTGCCTCCAGCCATGTCCTGGTGATGGGCTTCGTGATGCTCGCCCAGAGTCATCAACCCAAGGAAACCGATGGCCTGATACATGGCTCGTTCGTTGTCATCCGAAGTGACCACGCTGATCCATGCGCCGTCCGCCGTGGCTTCAGCTTCGACTTGCATGCCCAGTTCCATTGCTATCTGGCTGGCATGAGTCGGTACCATGCGCTGGATTGCTTCGAGGGTACGACCTTCGCCAGTCACGGTGTAGCGCAGTCCATTGGAAAGGTACTGCGTCGAGACCTCGGCGAAGAGTGACAGGTGTTCCATGTCGACCAGGTGTTGTTGCAGGGCAGCAAGATTGACCTGGGACCAGTCTGTGTCGGGGTCTTCCTGCAAGGCGCGAACCTTATTCTGAATCTGACTGAATACCGAGTCACCGCCAGCTTGAGAATTTTGGCCGCCCATTCTCTGCTGCATGCGCTGCATCATTTGCTCATGGTGGTCCCCCTGGCCCATGCCGGACTCATGGCTCATGCCAGAGCCTTGCCCATTGCCTGAACCATGATTCATGCCTGAGCCTTGCCCATTACCTGATCCATGATTCATGCCCGCGCCTTGACCAGTTCCGGACCCATGACCATCGCCGGACCCCTGTTGTGACATTGTGTGTTGAGATCCATGGTCACCCCCGCTGTGATCCTGTTGGCCAAAGACAGCGGCCGGGAACAACAAGCTTGCAGCGAGCAGGCAAGTAGAGAGTTTCAATTGAGAGAAAGTATTCACGGCACAGCTCCTCCAGGATTAATTGTCAGGTATTACGATTACCCAATAGGTTCATTCTAGCGCTGGCAGGAGGTAAACAATAAGCACAACACTCAACAAATCAGTCTATCTCTGCGCTAGATCAAAGGGCGGCTTTTGAAGCGATCAGGGCGACAGGTAGACACCTAGACACCTAGATTCCCGCTGCTGCATCACTCAGTCTGAACACGCCAGCAGGTAATTCGACCGGGGGAACGCGAAACGCACGGACCTCCCGGTTGGGACGGCTGATTCCATACACTATGCGTTCATCGCTGGATTTGTCCCAGGCGAATGCCTGGCCTTCAACGTTGATGGCGATGGTTGCAACATGAATCAGTTTCGGTCCCATCGAAGGAGCCGCCAGCACATACATCTCGGGGCGATCGTGGCCAGTAAGGTAAAGCAATCCATCTGCTCCCAGGGCGCCACCAGAAGCGGCATAGGGCTGCATGCGGGCGATCACTGAATCCGGAATCATCCAGCCGCCAATACGACGCCACTGATCGTCATAACGCACGATGGAAGAGAAAGAGTGATCCTTGTAATCCAGGCCACCGTCCTCATCATAGTGCGCGAATCCAGCGATCCAGCCATCACCGAGACGCTCGAACCAGGTGAGAGAACCTTCTTCCAGGATGCCCAGACTAAAACTACGCTGGTGTTCCATCGTGTCCGCATTAAATAGTTCAATTGAACTCGCCATGGGCACTTCAGGGAAATTGGAATTGGCGCAGTAGAGTAAACCGTCTTCAGCATAGCAACTGTTTAGATGTCTAATGAGGCCGCTGCGCGAGCGGGCCCAGCGTTTCACCAGTTCCCCATCCTGTTTCCGATACTTGCCGATGGCACTGTTTACAATGGCAAAGAAGTGATCGGCGTCGGCAGCCGCACCCTGGCCAGCTTCCACGGCGGGATAGCTGGCTACCTGCTGGGCGTTCAGGGCTTGTATGGGTAAAGCTTCATACTCGGGTAGCTCGAGGCGTTGAGCGAGGCTCGGACAACTGCATAACAGGCAGAGTAGAAGTGTACCGAAACAGCGTTTAGTCATAATGGGCTCCAAGGTGCTTTGGCGCGGCTTTTTACCGCCGATTTGACAACACTGTACCCATTCAGTGTTGCAATGATTGGACATGATGCGGGACTGCTTGATTTGTATCAAGCTGGCCGATAACGGTATTGATAGAGTGGTATTGGGAGTCGGTTACGTATAATCGGCTAACCGGGAGTCAACAAATATGGAGGTTGCAAACCTATGAAATTCCCTGCGTTTCGCTCAGTTTTTTATTCAATTGCCGCAGTTGTGGCCGGTTCGGTACTGGTTGCCTGTAGCAGCAATGGCAGTGGTGGTTTTCCCCAGATTGCCAATCCACCGCCTTTTGATTATGCAGACGGAGAGGAACTCCGGTCTCGCATGCATCAGTTGGCATTCGAGCTGCAAAGACTCGATACTACTTTGATGCTCGAGGCAAGCGGTGGTGCCGTGACCCAGGATCAGGTTGTGGACTCCCTCGAGAATATCGAGCGCATCGGTGGGCTGCTGCGTGACGGTGACATGAGTATGCGCCACGTGTTCCTGCGTGACGATATGGAAAACTTCATCCTTACCGTACGCACTGCGCGAATGGGTGCAGAAGCCAATCCTCCTCGCTATTACCAGGCGGGCAGGGTGTCCGGTGCCTGCCTGAATTGTCACCGCATCAATTCCTGATCGGTTCTGGAAGCTACTCTCTTATGATTTTACTCCCAAGGGAGTACTGGATTCATGCCCGGCGCGGCCGGGCATGAGTCTTTCTCCGCCGACCCTGCATTGATTTTTAGAATGATGGAGTAAAAACGTAGGGCTCGAATTGCATCCATTCCACCCCATTAGCGGAACGCAGAATCAGGGTGTCTGCTTCCCTGGTAACTGACTCAGTCTGTTGCAGGGTCATGATATAGCGGTTGAACAGGCTCGGTGCATTACACAGTTTGCGCGTCGTAACCAACCCGGTGATAACCAGAGTATCGCCATCGAGTGTCCAGGTGGCACCTGCCTGATTGCAGTCGGCTTCGATCTGCAACCGATTCTCCAGACGGAACCGTAACAGGTAATTCTCGGGTGTGTCCGGCGTGAACTCCGAATCATTGAAAGAATGGATTGCCACTAATTGCCAGGAACTGTTTTCCAGACTGTCCTGGGCAAGGCCGGAACTCACTAACGCCATATTCAGGAAAGCCGCAATCGCGGTACTTGCCAGTTTGAAAAGGTATCGAGGTAGCATGTGAACAGTTTATCCGAGAGTTACGCCAGTACTGGACTACACCAATAGTTAGCCTACTAAAAAAGTAGTGCGGATCGCCAGTCCATACTTGGAACCGGGTCATAAAGAAATTACCATCGTATCAGGGCAATTCAGGAAAACACCGTGGAAAACTTTACCCCTATTACCGCACTACTTGGCGGCTTGTTAATCGGCGGCGCCGCTACGCTTACCCTATGGGCTAATGGGCGCATTGCTGGCATTAGCGGCATCCTGTCAGGGGTGATCGTGCCCAACAGCAGCGATCGAGTCTGGCGAGTACTCTTTGTTTTGGGCATGTTGGCGGGAGCGATTGCCTACCCTCTGCTGCGGGGTGAACCGACGGCCCTTGAGTTACAGGTCGGGCCAGTGGGAGCGATCATCGCCGGACTATTGGTCGGATTTGGAACGCGCCTGGGTAGCGGTTGCACCAGTGGTCATGGCATCTGCGGGCTTGCGCGATTTTCAAGACGTTCATTTACCGCAACGTTGCTCTTCATGGTAACAGCTGTCGTGACGGTGTATGTCATTCGACACCTCTTGGGAGGCTCGCGATGAAGATGAATTCCAATGCTGGCCGCCTTTCGATTTTCCTGGCGGGATTCCTGTTCGGGCTCGGACTGGTCGTTTCCGGCATGGCCAATCCTGGCAAGGTTGTCGGGTTTCTGGATCTGGCAGGGAACTGGGATCCCAGTCTCATACTCGTCATGGGGGGTGGGTTACTGGTAACCGTTCCCGCATTTCACTTTGTGCTGAAGAATCCGCAGCCCTTGTTTGAAGAGAAATTTTTCCTGCCAACTTCAAAGACCGTGGATAAAAAGCTGTTAGCAGGTGCCGTGCTGTTTGGGTTGGGATGGGGAATCGCTGGTTTTTGCCCCGGACCTGCTATCGTCGCTTTGGTGTCGCTGAATACCACCGTGCTCATGTTTTTCGCGGCCATGATCGCAGGCATGTTGCTGCATCACTTCATACTGGAATAACAAGTTTAATTGAACACTGCTCTATTGTAGCTCTGCAAAACCCGGTGGTGGGCGGCGGTGATGAGTGCGATGCTCAAAGGCATACGCCAATTCGATCAGTGTCCCTTCCGCATAAGGGCGACCCACGAACTGCAGGCCCGCCGGTAGCCGATCTTGCCAGAACCCCATAGGGACAGTGACCGCGGGCAGGCCCGCATCCGGGGCTAATTGTTGATTGTTGTCACCCCGGTATTCCTCCGCCGCACGGTCGATATGCGCGGGTGGATTGGACCAGGTAGGGAATGCGATGGCATCCACGTTTGCCGCATCCATGGCAGCGATGGCATTGCTCAGCAATTGATTGCGCTCGGGATGATTTGGCCAGGTCGGACAGGGTTCTTCCCACTCGTCTGGTACAACATCCAGCGGATTACTGGCGTAGAAGCCAAATGAGTCTCGTGTCGCGTCTGCAATTTCTCCGGTTTCCAATACGTCATTTACATCCAGTAACGGTGGGTTTTCCAGAGTCTGGAAATACTGTCCAACGTCGTATCGAAAACGCCCGCAAAAAGGAATAGCTTCACTGATAGCTTCGAAATCAGTTATGGCAAAAGGGTCGACAATCTCGGCACCTGCTGCCCGCAGTTCATCCAACGCCGCCATAAACAGGGCCTTGATTTCCGGGTCGGCGTCATCGTGATCAACCAGTGAACGAAACACGCCTACCCGTTTTCCCTGTAGTCCGTCCGCGTCGAGAAAATCGAGATAATTGTCTTCTCGTTTGTCAGGCTCGGTGAGCGGATCAGCAGGGTCGTAGCCAGCCACGACGTTAAACAAACGCACCCCGTCTTCCACGGAGCGTGCCATGGGGCCGGCGATATCGCGATCAAACACCAATGGAATAACGCCATCGCGACTGGTTAATCCCAATGTGGATCGAATTCCGAACAAGGCCAGATGAGAGGAGGGACCGCGGATGGAGTTGCCGGTATCACTGCCCATTCCAGCGACGCCAAAGTTGGCGGCCACGCCTGATGCGGTACCACCTGACGAGCCTGCGGGAACGTGGTTAAGGTCATAGGCATTGGCCGTTCGGCCGTAGGATGAAGAAATCGTTTCTCTTGGGCTGAAAGCCCACTCGGCCATATTGGTTTTGGCCAGCACGATGGCGTCGGCTTCGCGCAGCCTTGCAATCATGAAGGCGTCATCCGGTGGTATGCTGTCGCGCAAGGCGAGAGAGCCTCCGGTAGTCACCATGTCGAAGGTATCGAAATTGTCTTTCACCAGAATGGGCGCGCAGAACAGTTCTCCTACGCTTTCGCCGTTCGCCAATGCCTGGTCGATTGCTGCAGCGTATGCCAGCGCATTGGGGTTAATTTCGGTAATGGCGTTGAGTCCGGTACTCTGGTCGTAGTATTCGATGCGTTCGATATACGCACTGACCACGTTCTGGCAGTTGGTCTCGCCAGCACGAATCGCCTGTTGAATTTCTGCTATGCTGGCCTCGACCAATGACAGGTTGGAGTCCTGTGCGGGGGAGCACGCTTGCAGCAGGGTGACCAGGCCAAACAGGGCAATTGGTGATGAAAATGATTGAGCACGAGTGTGGGTACTACTTTGCATAATATCTGCCTGCAACGAGAGTCCCTGTGGGCAAGAGAACCCCGATAGAAAGGAAAAGCGATTTTTAACTGTATTTTAGAACTTACCCCGTTTATCGTAGTTCTACAAATTACCCGGGAATAAAAAGGAAACAACCATGAGGGCCCTGCGCACACACATCCGTACCAATCGCATTCCTTTCAGGTGTCTGCTTGCTGCCTGCCTGTCGCTACTGGTCATACAAGCCTCCGCGCAAACGCCGGATCGTGAAGCGCTGGGTCGACCCGGCCCGTATCAGGTCGCGTACTACTCACAGCTTCCTCCCCAGGCAGAGTTCTCTGCAGCCACGCTGTATTTTCCCGCAAACAAGGGTGGGGATTTCGGCGGTATCGTGGTCGCGCCAGGGTTTATAGAGCGGCAGGAAAACATCGCCTGGTGGGGTAACCATCTCGCATCCTATGGCTGGGCGGTACTTACCATTGACACCAATGAGCCCCGCGATAATCCACAGATCAGGGCTGAAGCGCTGATGGCAGGTGTGCGTTTACTGATAGCAGAGAATACCCGCATGGGTAGTGCTATTCGGGGCAAAATCCTGCCGGACCGTATGGCTGTAATGGGGCACTCCATGGGTGGTGGTGGCACCTTGCTCGCGGCCAATGAAAACAGCGATGCGCTCAAAGCAGCAATCCCGTTTACGCCCTGGCTACCAGAAGGGGATTTCGGTGAGGTCAGTGTGCCTACCTTGGTGCTGGCAGGCGAAGTAGACCGGATTGCCGCAGTGGCAGACCATGCCTGGCCGCATTACGAGAGTCTAGTGAGCGCAACACCGCGCATGTACATGGAGATCAAGGGCGGCAACCATTTTATCGCTAATTCTGTAACGGAAAACGATGGTTTGAATCCCAACATCGATGTTCACGATCTGGTTGGTAGCATGGCAGTTGCCTGGCTAAAGCTGTTTATGGATGGAGAGGAAGAATACCGATCCGCTGTATTTGGTTCGATGCCAGCGAGTGACCGGGAAAGATTGTCGCGATGGGAATTCGAGGAGTAAGTTCGAGGCGATTGCGGTCTGCGCTAAAGCTCCTCAACATAGTGAAACGAAATCAGGTAGACGTTTTCCCCACTGCCATGTTTTGCGATTTTCAGCAGTTCCGCTATGCCGCTGAACCCTGTTTCGCGAGCGAGGCTGCCACTAATGTCTCCGATCGCGATTTGATGAATCGTATCGACAACCACATAGCCAGGACTTAGACGGTAAGCGTTACCGACCTTTACTCGAGGGCTTTTCCAGATACGAACGGTTTTGCTGATTTCTCCGCTACGAATTCGTTCTCTTAGCTTTTTGGTAAATTGCATGACACCTGCTCTGGTGTAATTTGCAGAGCGGAGTGTTTCAGCGTTGTATGGCGGCTCGTCTTTCTTCTTCCCGTGCGCCGCGCAGGATATTCATCAGACCGTAGTTACCTTCCTGACAGGCATACTCATACAGTTGTCCGGCAACTTTCGCCATGGGCAAGACGGCCGTGATTTTGTCGGTAAAGGTGGCGGGATCTTCCAGCGTCCATTCATAATCCAGCGTATCGTAGTCGCTGCGAGTAAATCGCTCGATAAGGAACTTCTCTTTCCCGGTGCCGTAAGATCGCAAACTGGCCGTGTAGAAACTGAAGTTGCGGGTTTCGACGACAAGTGTATCGCCATCCCAGTAGCCCCTGGAGTCGCCGGTCCACTGTTCGATGTGTTCGGGCAGGTTAGGCTTCTCGTACAGGGGAATCATGCGGGCGTTGTGAATCATCTCTGAAACGATGACCACATGATCGCGATTCTGGATGATCTGCAGATTGTTGTTATAGCGGCTGGGGCGATAAGGAGGCAATGCGTTCAAGCCAATGATGCAGCGCTCGGGCAGACCACGATCCTCCGGGCCATCCTTGCCAATGCCGCCGCTGCCAGTGCGAACTGGTCGTGCACCGGGCGCATCTTCGAGGAAACCGCTGACCCCGACAGGGGCACCCTCTACCAGGGCGGGCATTCTGCCATTTTCAGGATAGATGATCTGGGATGTCCTGACCGTATCCGCGATCGAAGCCATTTCGTACCAGAAATGATCGTAGCCATAAACGAAGCGCTCGTCTGTGTCAGGCGCACTGCGATTGGCAACATCGGCGTCAGCCTCCACTACACTACCTTCCTCGGCTTCAGTTTCCAGTCGCGCCTTGATGTCGGCGATTTCCTGATCAGTCAAAAATTCCCGCGTGCCAAACTGCTCCGGCCGCTCGAAAGGAATCTCGCTGGAGAAATTCCAGACACCCTGCAGATCGGGGTGTCCCCATTCGGTACGCAGGGAGTCGTTGTCCTGTGCCATAAGCAGTGTGCTCAGGCTTGTGCCAAGTAACAGCAGGGGAAAAAGTTTTGCTTGCTTCTGGATCATAGCGTGGATCACTTATTATTGATGGCGTGTGGTTTAATAGTTATTGGTCTTGGGCAATGCTGATTATTCATTTCAGCTAGAGCATCCGGGGTTTTATTGGTCTGTTCCACTTTCTTAAAACAAAGCAGCCGGGTTTCGAAAAAAATAATCTGGCCAGCCAGTCTGGGCTAAAAAAGAGCCCGGACACCCTTTAAACAATGGGCTATGATGAATCAAAATTGGCGAATCGGCAATGCAATGGTCGCAAGAGAAATGACGAAAGGCGCAAAAGCAAGTGTATTGGTAGCCCTGAGTATACTGAGCGCTTGCTCGTCGATTCCTATGACCCATGTGGAGTCTACTAACCAAAGCAGTCGGGTTGATTACCTGGTCATTCACAGTACCTCTGAAAACTTTGGCGAGTCTTTGCGCTTACTCTCAACGCCTACGGATAATCCGGTCAGTTCCCACTACCTTGTACCTGAAATTAATGACCCGACTTATCCTCACCACTCGCTGCGCGTCTATTCCCTCGTGGATGAGTTGCGCCGGGCCTGGCATGCAGGGGTGAGCTATTGGGCGGGAGAAGAAAACCTGAACGATCGCTCCATCGGCATCGAAGTAGTCAATGAGTTCAAGTGTTCCGGCACGGAAATGCCCGTATCCGAGATCGACCTCGCTACTGTCGAATGCGTTTTCCCCAGCTTCTCCGACGAACAGATAACTCTGCTAATCACGCTAATCAAGGATATTCTGTCACGTTATCCGGGTATCGACCCTGTCGATGTGGTTGCCCATTCCGACATCGCAATCATGCGAAAGTCAGACCCCGGCCCCGTGTTTCCCTGGCACAGGCTGTATGAAGAAGGCATCGGAGCCTGGCCCGACAGTGAAACGGTGATGGCCTATCAACAACGATTCAGCGGGGATTTCCCGACAGTAGAGTCTTTGCAAACCGGGTTATTGAATCTGGGCTACCTGGTGGAAGTCACCGGTGAATACGACAAGCAGACGCAGTTTGCCGTGCGGGCATTTCAACTCCATTTCCGCCCGGCGAATTACTCCGGTTTCGTGGATGTTGAGACAGCCGCTTTGTTGTGGGCGTTGCTGGCAAAATATCGCGGTCCAGCGTTGGCGCAAATGGAATCCACACTGCTGTTGTCCTCCGAGACTGGTTCAGAGATGGTGGAGGTCGCCGCAGAATAGCCAGATCGTGGTGTAGCGTGGGTGTCGCGGCTAGGCGAAATTTACGCCTTGATCTGTATTTTTGCTTTACGCCCTTTTATGCTCGAATATCTGGAAACACCAGAGCAAGGAGAATAATAATGATAAAAGCGTTTTTGTTGGGCTTTGCCTCTTGCGGCATTCTTGCCATAGGCCTGTCCTCAACTGCCCAGAGCCCTATGGCTCCTGCATTCTATATGAGTGCATCAGACATCGCGCAAGGTATCCAGGAAACCCTGGGCGATAGACCCAATATGGGTGTGGGGAGAATCACTACCACTGATGACTGGCGAATCAACATGATTCATCGCACGGCGGCGGCGACGCCAATTGTGCATGAGCAGGGAACCGAGATTCACTATATTACGGGCGGGGAAGGCACTTTCGTCACTGGTGGTGTCGTGGTGACCGATCAGAACGGGCTGCGTACCGTGGATGGTGGCAAGGCCCAGGTGGTAAGCGAGGGGGATTTTGTGCTGGTGCCAGACGGTACGCCCCATTGGTACAGCCAGGTGGATGAATCCGTGACCTACCTTGAAGTACGCTTCTATCCGAACGACTAAGGGTGACGAAAAATACCTTATAGTCCCCAAAAAGAAAGGTTCATCGCGCTTTTCCTGGAATTGTTGGCTGGCTCTGATTCAGTTGCCTGTTTAGTTGGGGCTTCCTTGAACTGTGGCCGTGCCGGACAGAAGGGGCTTGTCGCCAACGCTCTGCGCCCGTCCCGGGTTCCTTCACTCCGAAAAAAGCCCTGCGGTCTTTTTTCTCCGTTCAGCGCTATCGCTTAACTGTTGGCGACAAGCCCCTTCTGCCCGACACTCTGAGCACTGCTAGGTATTACGGTACTTTTTGGCTGAGCTTCCCTGCGATTGAGCGTAAGGTGTGTCGAAGAATACTTCGATATCTCGGGTATCACTGCACAAGCGGCTGCGGGGAGGCTGGGTTCCCAACCCGCCAGTCAAGGCCGGCGCTGAACGGAAGAAAAAGACCGTAGGGCTTTTTCTGTAGTGAAGGGACCCAGGATGGGCGCCGAGCCGGCGGGTTGGGAACCCAGCCTCCCCGCAGCCGCGTTCGAAGGCACGCACCTAATCGTCCATGAACACCAATTAGATGCGATTCCCCGTATATACGCGATGAACCAAAAGAAAGGCCCGCACATTGCTGTGCGGGCCTTTCTTTTTTGCTTTCTTGCTGTCAGCCATTCGCTATTCGCGAATGCGCTCTATGTGCGAGCGAATAAAAGCGCTTAAACAGCTACGATATTGGCTGCTTGAGGGCCTTTCTGACCGTCGACAACTTCGAACTCAACGCTCTGACCTTCAGCCAAAGACTTGTAGCCTTCGCCAGTGATCGCTGTGTAGTGGGCGAATACATCGGGGCCACCTTCGCGTTGAATAAAACCGAAGCCTTTGTCTTCGTTGAACCATTTTACGGTTCCAGTAATTTTGTCTGACATAAAAAACTATCCTGGTAAAAATAAAAAATACACCCGATACCTTCTCAGGTTAACCGGTTTGATGCGTGAAAATGATAAGGCAGTACTTAAAGACGACGTGACGAGGTGATACAAATACTTCGAACGAGGGGCATTAAATAGGGCGCTTAGCTTCAAGCTGTTAGCAGATTATAGGCTAATAATCCCTTAGTCAATGAATTTTGGGGGATTTTTTCTGTGTTGAAGTAAAAATCCTGTAACAATTGCAATGGTCAAAAACTTTCGCCTTAACAGCCCTGTGGAGGTAAATGTGGTCAATAATGCCTCACCAGGCCACAAGCCGGGGGTGTTGGTTGATTTCCAGGGCCAGTTTTCGATCTCCAGGCCAGTACCCTGAACTCATCGCTGCAATAGAATGGCTGACTCACCTTTCAGTGACAGAGCCATCTGCAATACATGAATTAGCAACAACGCTATCAAAAACAGGGTGTAGTAGACGGGGTAGATCAGTTGGTAGGACGCGGAGTCGGAAAAGGGGTCGGTCCAGATATCGATGCCGATCGCCACGATAAAAAAAGCAGCGGTGGTTGTGTAGTAACTCCAGACGAAGGTGATTTTGGCGTGGTGAAACAGGTACGCAAACACCGCTGCAGCAATCGCAATTTGCGATACATAGGAGAGAATGGTCCATAGATCAGCCGGGCTGTTTCCCGGGCTGAGGCTGGCGTAGTAAGCCAGCCACTGGCTGACAGCAACGAAGAAAACCACGATAAAAATGATAAGCTGTGCGGCCCGGTGATGGGCGAGTCTCTGCTGGCTTAGCCCCTGATCGGCGGCGGGGTCCACTATCAGATTCTTTTCCTGCAATGCCTCAATGCTCATTCCGAAATAAGAAGCCAGCGTTTTCCAGGACGTGGTGCTGACACTCTCACCGCTTTCCACCCGTTGGATCGTGCGCAGGCTCAGGCCAGTAGTCTCAGCCAACTCTTCCTGGGAAAGGTTTTTCTTCTGACGCAGCTTCTTGATGGACATGGCTTTCTCCCTATGCAGGCTTGAGTCTAGGTCTTTTCCGGATTGGCGGTTACGTCAGTTGCGCGCCAATTGCTTGCTTTTCCCGCTACTCTAACGAAAAAAAATTGAATATTCTGCACAGGCTTGAGAATCTGCTGCGAAGTTCAGGTTTCAGGCATGCGGGGGCATTCAGGCGGTGCCTTTATCCCAAAAGCCGGGTCGAAACGGGTAAGCGTGCCCGATTCAGGGAAAAAGCGGGAAGTTTTGCCTCATTCTGACTGGTTTTTTAAGCGCTCCCAAACTAATGTCACGCTTGCATAACAGAAAGCCCGCCTCTCCGAAATTTCAGGGGCGTCAGTAGGATTCCAGCCCCCATGCTCAGCACCACACGCTATACCCCCAATAATGACTGTAATTTCGCGGGTTCCCGAAAAGGGGCCACGGGAACGGTCGAAGACCTTAAATCAACGCCTCCAACCCCCAAAGCCTGGGTGAACCCGACCATGATATCGGCTGTCATGGAGCGATTGGCTGCTACTCAACACACCCATTCCCGCCATGACCTGAATGCCCTGCTGAAGCAACACCTGTTTGATGCCGCCAACCAGCGCTATCGGGTAGTCTGGTCAAAAAACATGATTACTGCCGCTGGAGTCACCCGCATCAAACGCAAGAACGGTGGCGATGAAGTTGTCCTGCATCTAAGGGATGGTGAAGAGGAACGCGGAGAAAATCCGCGCTTTCAACGCAAGATTTTGGAAGTGCTCTATGCCAAAGGCGGGCGGGGCAGGGAGTCGGTGGAGGATTTTATCTACCTGACGTTGGTGCATGAAGCGAGCGAAATACACCAGCGCATGCAGGAAGATACCATGCAGCCCAATATCAAGTCGGAAATCAGGGCCATGATCGAAGAGGCGAAAGCCTACTTCGCGATGACCCCGGAAAAAAGAAAAGCATTAAAGCAGTTGTACAAACTGCTGGACGAAACCGACTCCAGGGGCAAGCGGCTGTACAGTACGGAATTGGAACTCATCGACAACATCAAGGAAGAGGGGCTGGGAACCATTGAAGGTTTGTACTCGTTTATCGAGTTCGTGGTACAGACGCCGGACTACCAGAAGGAGTCGAAGATGTACCACGACGAGCGTACCCGACTGCAATTGGCTCGCAGCCTGTTCGTGGATGTGCTCCATGATTTCGCTGGCGGCAGCCGCGCAGACCGGTGGGTACGAAGAATAGAACACGCGGGCACCTTCTCCCAGCGACCTGTTACGTTCAAATACACGGACAATTCCGCAGCGCTCAGTAAGCAGGCCCATGACGTGCTCGTATCCGCGGCAAAGAGTCTCGCCACTTTGCGTCCCGAAGGAGGCAATGCGCCAATACTTCCAGGCAGGGGTAAAAAGAAGAACGCGATTGCGAGCTTCAACAGAAAGGTCGAAGAACTGGATGCCATAAAGAAGAAGCTCGAATATGATGAGGTGCTGGGCATCCCCCAGGAGCTGCGAGACGTTCTGGAAGACAACACGCTCAACCGGCACTTTTCCTGGTTTGACGATGTCGGCATCTATCATTCCCTGAACCTTTCCCGTCTCGACCTGCGGGGTCTGAATCTGAATTCAGGCGATGACCAACGGACAAGCACCGATCGTGATCGGGATATAAACCACCAGAAGGACGAACGTGCAGACCTGCGCGGTGCTCACGTGGTAGGCACCGATATCTCTGGTCGCGCCAATTTCAGCGGCGCCCACCTGGACTTCATGATTGCCTGTTTCTCGGATCTCAGTGAAATAATTTTCACCAGGGCCAAGGCCATAGGTATGGTGTTATATGGTGCCAACGCCAATGAGGGACAATTCGAGCGCGCCAAGCTCACCGCCATGGACGCCCGCGGTATGAGCGCAAGCTTCGCCCGTATCCAGATGAAGGAAACCGACATCAATGGCATGAAAGTCTGGCAATCGGACGTGCCCAACTGGCAACGAGCCTATGTGGACATTTCGCAGAAACAGAGCGCTGCAGAACCCAAAGAAACCGCCAGTTCTGAACGGGATTCATTGAAGGCGGAACTGGATTTTCTCGATGATTCTTTCCTCGATGAGCTTGATGCCATCGAAGAAGTCGACGCATATCAAGCCGAAGAGAACTGGATAGAGCTGCGAGAAGTTGCCGGGCAACTGGAGTTCCTGAAAGGCCGGGGCGTGGTGTTCTACTCGCGTGACTCGAAGCTGGAATACTCCGACGAGAATACGTAGCCCATCAAGTTCGGGTAGGTTGGATGGTGAACCTTTCGAACTAATGCCGTCCTGCTTCACTGGTTTTTACCGTGCGGCTGCGTTCTGCACCCTGTCGATCAGATAGTCTGCAACTTCCAGCATCTCTTCGTGGCTGCCAGCCGCGGTATTGACCCTGAATTGCCCATGTATAAACAGTGTTGGGGTGGCCCGTATTTCATAGTCGAGGTTGCTCTGTACTGCGCTTTCCACCAAATCCTGAATCTCGGTGGAATTGAACACTTCGTCGAAACGGGCCGCCGATATTCCCAATTCGGCGAAGAACAACTGCAGATCGAATTCATTGCGAATGCTGGGCTCATCCTTCTCGAATTCCAGATAGAACTGGCGGTGAGCCTGATCCAGCACGCCCAGAACCTGGGCGGTGTAATAAGCCTGGGCAGGGAAACGCATTTCCTCTGACCAGATCGTGGGTATGCGAATCAGGGTGACACCCTCAGGCAAGTTGGCTGCCCAGTCAGCCAGCGGCTCCTCGAACTCGTTGCATGGCCAGCAGGGGTACCAGAAGAATGCGACGACTTCCGTAGAAGCGCTGTCTGACATGTCCAAGGGGTTCGCCAATTCGAAATAGTGAGTACCTTCTGTAAAAGCTTGTTCCGTAGTGCTAGCCAGCAAAGCATCATTGCCTGTCGAACTTGTAGTCGCTGCGCTGCTACCACTTTCTGCAATACCAGAATCAATCGGAATCGCTTCCTGCTGGCTTTGCATGAAGGAATAGATTCCCAGTGCCAGGACACAAGTGAGAGCGGGGATTGCGAACCAGGGCCAGACCTGCTTTTCCCCTTCTGCATGCGGAGACTCTGCATCGACCAGATTGTCTGCAATACGGTGGTAGCTTGCGCTGGGTGCCACCAGGGAGACCGATGCGAGTTGCTGCTCGAATTCGTCCAGATTTTCCTCGCCGGCGTGATCATAGTGCTGGTTCATGAATCTTCTCCTTCAGGCTGGCCAGCCCCCGGCGATACCAGGAGGCGACTGTGTTGGAATTGCTGGCAGTGATGAGTGCGATCTCTTTGAAAGTCAGATCGCCGAATAATTTCATGATCAGAACTTGTTGCTGCTCCGCTGGAAGTTCTTCCAGCTGCATAAGTACTTCCTTCACGAAAATCTTTTGCTGTGGAGATTGCGAGTGGACATCTACAAAGCTGTCTATCTCTGTCTCATCGCAAAACCTCGACCTCGCTTTCGATGAATGCATTGCCTTGTTTCTGACAGTACGAAAGAAATAGGCCGCTAAATCATCAGGTGGCTGTTGCAGTTGCGAAATTGCCAGTAGAGCATCCGCCACTGCATCTTCGGCCGCTGCTCTGTCACGGGTGATCGCTATCGCGCTGACATAGAGCTGATGTTTTTTGGCCTGGAAAAGTGCGGTCAGTTCACTCAGAAGGGTGTTGTGTGTCACTCGAAACTCCTCAGATATGCTCTATAGAGTGTCGAGCCCGTGACATTTGTGCAGGGAGCTGAATTAATTTTGCTAACAGCAGAAGAATGCCACTACCTGATATTTGCTAGGGCGTGTTGCTTCGCAGAAGGAACCGCTGTACGCGGCGACCCTCCTGTTCGGCGATATACACATTGCCATCGCTGTCTACCCCGATACCGTGGGGTAATTCGAACTGACCGGGGTAGCGTCCTGGGCCTTCCCCAAAGCGGGTGATCCATTCACCGCTGATGCGGTCCAGTACTTCCACAGTGACTGAATTCTGATTGACCACGTATAAATACCGTTGTTGGGCATCCGCCGAGAAATCCAATACCACAGCGTCGCCCCTGATTCCGGCTTCGCGGTTCGCAGTGTCCGACAGCGGGGTATGGGGAGCGGTGATGATCTGTTGCAGTTCGCCCTGTTTATCGAAAACCTGAATACGGTCCGCGCGTCGGTCGCAGACATAGATTAAGCCGTCATTGGAAATTCGCAGGCAATGGGGAAGTTCTATTCGGCCATCGTTTTCATCACGGTGCAGGCGCCATTGGTGCTTGTACTCGCCATTTTCATTGAATACGGCAATGCGGCTGTTGCCACCGGGGAGTTCGCCGTCAGCAACATAGATGTCACCGGTGCTTTCATCAACGTCCACTGAGGCAGGCAGGAAAAACTGCGGGGAATCGGAATTCAGGGGCTCGCCGCTACGACTGCCATCGCTGGAATCGAATGCACCCCGCTGGCCTATTTGCGCGAGTAATTCGCCGTCCGCAGACCAGCGTTGGATATAACCGGTCGCTGCCGGCACGATCCACAGTGAGCCGTCCTCATTCACGTGGCAGTCGTGAAGCCTGCCACCGAATCTACTGCTATCACCCCAGCCTCTAACGGTATTGCCTTCTATGTCCAGTTCGATCACAGGCGGAGCCAGCACGGCTCCGTCCAGATCGCCGTCTACCACATTCTGCCTGTTCAACAGGATGATGCGGTCATCGCCTCCGATGCACATGCCGCCAAGGCCGCCAGTGAGCCAGCGTCGACCAAGCGGCAGGGATGGGAAGTCCCTGTCCAGTTCGAATCGGGGTGGGTACCAGTGGGCCTGCACATATTCGATGCCGCTGCCTTCCAGCGCCTCGGCAAACAGAGCGATACTTTCGGCAACACTGATCCCGCCGGGGAGTGTGCTGCCAGCATAATCCGGACTGGTCACCCTGCGGGCGTAATCCTGATCATAGTGATAGGTGTACACAAGCGACGGATTAATCTGGCGGGTGCAGTCCGCGGAATCGGCAGGCGTCATGCGAGCTGGTGGAATATTCAGGGTCATGAATGCGACATCAATATTCTGCAGGCTCCTGATTTCGTCCACGCATTCGGTGACGCCCGCCAGGAAGATGCGTCGTCCACCAAGTGTGAGCAAATAGCCGTTGGCATCGCCCCTGGGATGAGCCGGCGCGCCTGGAATAATGTCATAGGCCGGCAAGGCTTCGATGTCTACACCTTGTACGCGCAGGCTTTCGCCATTTTTCATGATGAGGGGATTTTGCAATTGTGCTTCGCTGTTGGGCGGCGCCAGAACCGTCGTATCGGCATGACTCAAGGCGCGTATTGCCCTGGGATCCAGGTGATGGCCCGGATTGTCGGTGACCAGAATGATGTCGGCTGTTTTGTAATTGCTGCGGCTTATGGCGCTCCAGGGATCAACCTGAATCACCAGCCCCTGGTATTCGATCTGAACACTGGAATGGACCAGGGGTGTGATAGTAATTGGACCTTCGGCACCGTCTATTGTAGTGGCCGCCTGAGTCAGGGTGGCAGACAGGCAGGCAAACGCTG
Organism: uncultured Pseudohongiella sp.; assembly: GCA_965227635.1. Taxonomy (GTDB): domain Bacteria; phylum Pseudomonadota; class Gammaproteobacteria; order Pseudomonadales; family Pseudohongiellaceae; genus UBA9145. Next base: position 2,246,974 of record OZ245763.1, read on the forward strand.
TGCCGAGGAGGCGGATGGTGGTTCGCATCATGGATTGAGTTTAAACACGTAGAGCGCGTTGTGGTTGTCGGGGCTTTGCAATTCGGGAGCCAGGAAATTGCCTATTCGCCAGGGACTGCCGCCTTCGCGACCCGAAGGGATGGCTATGTATTGCTCGCCATCGATGGCGAAACTGACGGGGAACCCCTGGGCCGATGTGGCGAGTCGGGTACGCCAGAGCTCTTCCCCAGTTTCCACATCGAAGGCATGCACGTAACGATCGTAGTCACCAATAAAAACCAGTCCACCAGCCGTGGTAAGCGCCGCAGTCAGAAAAGGCGCGCGCTGCTCAATGCTCCAAGTTTCTTCCATGGTTTCCACATCATAGGCAGCCAGTTTGCCGAAGCGTTCCTCTGTACCAGGCATTGGCATCCACCGGCGATCACCCTGGTTGCCACCGGAACCAACTTCAAATGTGATCTCCCGTGGCGACATTTCCATGCAGGACTGGCTCAGTGGAATGACAAGCTTGCGGCTTGGCGGATAGTAGCCGGTCGATTGCCAGTTGTGACCGCCAGCGGTGGATGGACATACCGACAGCCATTCACCAATCTGCATGTTTCGAATGTCTTCCCGGTAGCGCACTTCGCCAGTCTCGAGATTGATATCTGAAAACACATTCTGGTATGTGGTTTCTTTCAGTCCCTGAAATTCACCGGTTCTGCGATCCAGTTTCCAGAGGATGCCGCTCTTGCCGATGGTGAACAGGTAAGGTTCGTCCACGATATCGATGAGTACCTGTTCGAAGGCTTCATCCATATCCAGTGATTCGCCAGGCACGTGCTGGCGATACCACACAATTCTTCCATCGTGCGGATCCAGAGCGAGAGTGGAATTGGAGTAGAGTGCAGCATCGTCTGCTGACATGCCGCGACTTGCCGCCATCCACGGTTTGGCCTGGGCGACACCGAAGAACACAAGATTCAATTCCGGGTCCCAGCTACCAGTCATCCACACATCTGCGCCACCACGGAACTCCAGTGGCAGATCGCCCCAGGTATCGCCGCCGGGTTCACCGGGACGAGCGACGGTGTAGGTGCGCCACAATTCTTCTCCGGATTGCGCGTCGTGACCGGTAATAAAGCAACTTTGTTCAAAGAAGCGGCCACAACCGCTGATGCCGTTGATTACTACGCCATCGGCAACAATGGGTCCGCTGGTGTTGGAATATCCCAGAGCTTCATCGGCAATCTCTGAGTCCCAGCGAGCGGCACCGGTGCGCGCATCCAGTGCGACGAGGTGAGCGTCCGTGGTCGCTACGAAAATCAGGTCTTCCCACAATGCCAGGGTACGCAACAATCCGCCGCTGCGGCCTTCTTCAGGGAATTGGCGGTGATATTCCCACAGCAAGGTGCCATCCCGGCCATCGAGTGCCTGCACCACATTACCAAAGTTAGGTATAAAAATGATGCCATCGCGCACCAGGGGCGCCGGCTGACTGCGGCCTGGTTCCATCCCCCAGACCCAGGCAAGGGAAAGTTCGCGCACATTGCTGGTATTGATCTGGTCCAGTGGTGAATAGCCCTGGCTCTGGGGAGTGCGCCGCCAGTATGTCCAGTCACCTTCGGCCGGATTGGCCAGTTCTTCGGTGCTGACATTGCGATAGCGGTCGGCGATTTCGAAGTTTCGTGTTCGAGCACGTTCGCTCTGGTAGACAGTGGCAATATCCGGCACGGAATTGCGCGTGTCCGGCGAAGGCACCGTCCCCGCGCGCCCCGGCACCGGCGTGCGTTGCACAAGGTTTGCGCGTTGATTGCTGGCGTCACGGAACATGACAGTATTGGTTGTTGCTGCCAGGGAATTACCTGAAGCACCAATTGCATTGGCACGCAAAAGAAATGCCGCAACATCGAGATACTGAGTTTCGGTTAATGATCCGGGTGCCTGCGGTGGCATTGTACGCCGCAGCAGGTCAGTAAATTCGACGACGCTACGATTGGTCCAGTTGCTGCGAAAGGAGGAGTCGGCAAGATTGGGCGCTTCGAAGGAGCCAGTCAGGTCTGCAAGGTGGCAGGCCGCACAGTTTTGTTGATAGAGCGACTGCCCGCGCTCAGCCTGTACCTCAGTGTATGCCGCCTGCTGCAATTCCTGGGAGACACTGCAAGTACTTGCCAGCGTCAGTGCCAGACCCAATCCTGCTGCAGCTCGTTTCATCATTATTGCCCGACTTGCAGAGTTTCCTGGCTGGCCCGTCGCTCGGCTATGGCCTGCTCGTACTGTTCTTCATTCAAATAAGTAATGCCTAGCCAGGCATGGCTCATTTCATCCACCCCGCGTCGGCCAAATACCACCCACTGTTCCGGATCAGGATTGATGGGGTTGTCTTCCGTATTGTCGAATACCGACGTGAATTGCAGCACTGTACCTGTGGGAAGGATTGGCTTGGTTTCATCTGCGTAGATGTAGGAAACCTGCCAGTTGTGGTTGTACTTATCCACCTGGCTCAATACTTCCTTGCGGCCGTCGGGCAGGATCGCTTCCATGGTCATGACCCTTCCGCGCATATGTAGATGCGGGCGGTAGCTGTGGATCACTGCGGGAGATTGCAACACATGGGTACCCTGTAGTACCTGGTAGCCATGGGGAGGGATCACGATGTCCTGCCCGCGCGCCATGCCATCGAGGCCATCTACGCGAAACATCGCTTCACCGACAGTTTCCAGTTCCGGTTCTTCGCCTTCCGGATAAAACCACAGACCCACTTCGACGACATCGCCGGGGCCTTCCGCGCCCACAGGAAAATAGTGCAGATTCCAGGCAATCTGACCGCTGGTTGGCACCCGCATGCCGGTGCCTTCGGGATAGATTTCCCAGGATTTGCCCACACCGTAGCGCGCCAGCGCCACCTGGCGTCGGCCGTTCTCACCGGGATTATCCGGCACCAGTACCGCGTGGCCGTGATGCACGACCTTCTTGCCCAGTGGATAGGAAGGTTTGAACTCGGCGGCTCTCAACCAGCGTTCTTCATCCAGACCTTCGAAAGGGACGTTCGGTGTCCACCACTGGTCCTGGCCGTTAGCAATGACGTCATAGGGTGTGGAGCGAATAATCATATCCGGCGGACCGAGTTCATCGGCTAATTGCCACTCCGCTCCCGAGAGAAATTCGACTGGTGGTGGCAGGTCAGCCGGATCACCTTCCGGTGCACCAGCATCGGTCCAGGCGGCTATGGTGGCAATCTGCGCATCGGAGAGTGAGGCGTCGTTTTTGAATTGCTGAATACCTACCGTTGGATCGAGATGCCACGGCGGCATGATGCGCTTACTGGTTCGGTCCTTGATGAGCGCTGCGAAGGGCCTTACCTGCGAGTAGTTGAGTAAAGGCATGGGACCAATACCTTCGGGATTGTGGCAGGTCGCACATTTCTCCTGCAGGATCGGAGCCACGTCGCGGGAATAAGTCGGGGATTCCTGTGCCATAGTGGCGCTGCAAAGGAGGCTGCCAGCGAGGAGTGCAAAAGAGAATGGTGCATTGAATCGAATTGACTTGTACATGATGCTGACTCCAGGGGAAGTACGCGTATCGTTCTAGTCGTCTACAGTGATGTGGAAATAGGCGTTGGTATGGCAACAGTAAAATTCGAAGGCAGCGATATCATCAATGGTCTGCATTCTTACTACATACTCACCCGGCTCACTAAAGCGAGCTTCTACCTGGGTGGCTGAGCCGCTTTCTGTTTCATATTCTTTCTTGTCGAATTCGACCTGTCCCGGACCGCTGTGGTGAGCCCAGCCTACCCACACGCTGGCATCGCTATGCTCAATAGTGGCAGCAAGTGTCAGTGCCTGATTCACCCGGGTTGCAATCACTTCCGGGTAGTGAATGCCCGTGCGACCGCGCACCGCCATCCCGTTCTCCCTGAGGCTAACCAGTGGTGCAACATCGCCGCGGCCATTGGACCGCGGTTCGTCCAGTACATAGGAAGGAATGACCTTGCCTGGCACTTCGAGGTTCTGGCCATTTGCTGTTAAGTGCCAGGTTATTCGGTGGCTGCTATTGAATCCTGCTGGCACATTGAGACTGAAAGCACAAAACACATGTCGATAGGCTGGTGGCAGGGGGTCAAAGTGAGTCGGCAACAAGGCGTCACTGAGATCGAGGCCAGGGTAGTCGGTAGTCAGGTAATTGGCATCACCCGCTGGTATATCGAGAGCCTGCTCGGTATTCATATTGAAGAACCCGAAGCAGATCGTGCTGCTGCCATCGTCATTCGGATACCAGCCATCGAACAGGGGGATAACAGGCTGACCATGGCTCCGAATTACTTCGGCAGACCAGATCTGATTGCGCAGGCCAATTGCCTGGGCGGACACGGAGGATGAGGCTGCGAGCAGTATTAACAGGCCGGCATTTATCTGCAAACAGTTGCCGTTCAGAAGATACCTGCCTAATTCTATTGGGTTTTTTATTAATTTTTTAAATGATGTGGTCATGGGAATCGGCGTGCCACTCGGTGTTTGGATACACTCTTATTGTCTGGATAGTACAAAATATCCCCCGGTGTGTCGCGTGCTTCGCTATTGTCCAGTTGCTATGCTTGACCCGATTCAAGAACAAGAACACAGGAATGCTGCCATGTCCCAAGTGTCGAAAACCAGTCTGATGGGTCCCACGATTCTTTTTTGCCTGCCGTTGTGGGCCTTTGCGCAACAGGGAGCTCCCTCCGGGGAATGGCCAAGCTATGGCGGTGATCTGGGGCATACTCGTTACGCGGCCCTTGACCAGATTGATGCCTCGAACTTTTCCGATCTGGAGTTGGCCTGGCAATTTAAAACCGACAACTTTGGCCCTTCACCTGAGTATCGCTTTCAATCCACTCCTTTAATGGTCGGAGGGGTACTTTATACAACGGCAGGATCAAGGCGCAGCGTGGTGGCGCTGGATGCAGCCACAGGCGAAATCCTGTGGACCTTTCGTTTTGAGGAAGGGGCTCGTGCAGACAATGCTCCCCGGCAGCTTTCTGGTCGCGGTCTCTCGTATTGGAAAGACGGAAATGAGGCAAGAGTGCTGTTCGTTACGCCGGGATACCAGCTGATTGCCCTTGATGCGACAACCGGAGATCCGGTCATCGACTTTGGTGACAACGGCGTGGTCGACCTGAAACAGAATCTCGACCAGAGCGTAGATATCGACACGGCTGATATCGGTCTGCACGCCACGCCCATTGTGGCGAAAGATGTCGTTATAGTCGGCGCCGCCCATCGCACTGGTGGTAATCCCAGAAGCCGGGAAAATGTAAAAGGCTTCGTCCGTGGATTCGATGTGCGCACCGGTGAGCGGCTGTGGATATTTCATACCATTCCACAACGTGGTGAATATGGATACGAATCCTGGGAAGGGGATTCCAGCAGTTACACAGGTAATACCGGCGTTTGGGCCCAGATATCTGTCGATCCTGAATTGAATACGGTGTATCTGCCAGTGGAAGCGGCGACAGGCGACTATTATGGAGCCTACCGACCCGGCGACAACCTGTTTGCCGAATCACTGGTAGCGGTGGATTTGCATACAGGGGAGCGCAAGTGGCATTTTCAGTTAGTGCATCACGGTATCTGGGATCAGGACATTCCCGCCGCACCTATACTGGCTGATGTGACCATCGATGGTCGTCTGCGAAAAATCATTGCCCAGCCCACCAAGCAAGCCTTTCTCTATGTCTTCGATCGCATAAGTGGTGAACCCATCTGGCCCATTGAGGAAAGGCCGGTAGAGCCTGGTGATGTGCCCGGTGAATGGTACTCGCCTACACAACCCTTTCCCAGTAAGCCGCCGGCCTATGACAGGCAGGGTGTGACAATAGATGATCTCATCGACTTCACTCCTGAACTCAGGGAAAAAGCAGTTGAGATTGCTAGCTGGTACAAGTTGGGTCCACTGTTTACGCCCCCTGTGGTCAGCAATATTGATGGCCCTCTCGGTATTTTGATGTCACCGACCACGGGTGGCGGCACCAACTGGCCAGGGGGATCCTTCGATCCCGAGACGAGCATGCTCTACGTTTCCAGCAATAGCTCCATGGGGGCATTAGGCCTGGTTCCCCCTTACCCAGGGCAGTCGGATATGGCCTATATCCAGGGCAATGCGGCAACGGGCCCTCGCACATCCGGTGGTGCTGGTTCATCTGCAGGTGGAGGCCGTACCGAGTTTGAGGCTGCACAGCGCCAGGTGCCACAGTCAAGCCGTGGAACGCCACCGAGATCTTTGCTGGTGGATGGTTTGCCTTTGCAAAAACCTCCCTATGGGAAAATCAGCGCGATTGATCTCAGCGACGGCACACTGGCATGGCAGATTGCCCACGGACAGACACCGGACAGGATTGCCAACCATCCCGCGTTGCAGGGACTGGATATTCCCCGTACCGGTCAAGGTGCATCGATAGGCACCCTGGTGACAAAGACCTTGTTGATAGCAGGTGAAGCACAGATGACGACGGGAGAGGATGGCGAACGAAGAGCATTCCTGCGTGCCTACGACAAAGAGAATGGCACAGAAGTGGGTGCCTTGCGTCTGCCAGCGCCCCAATCTGGATCACCTATGACTTATGAGATCGAGGGCGTTCAATTCTTGGTGGTGGCAGTGAGTGGGTCAGGGTATTCTGGAGCGTTACTGGGATTCAAACTTTAGTGTAAAGGTTTGCTTGGAGAGTAATTCGCACTCGCTCGTTTGATATTCTCCTTACCGAAATAAATCCGACGTTTTAAATGACCCAAGAATTATCCTCGATAGACTGGTTGGTCATCATTGGCTACCTGTTGTTCCTGATCGCATTCGCCTGGTGGCTATCCAGGCGCCAGGAGAGCAGGGAAGACTACTATGTGGGTGGGCGCAAAGTCGGTGCCTGGCCGGTGGCTCTCTCTATCATGGCCACCCAGTGCTCTACCAACAGCATTTTGGGGGCGCCCGCGTTTGTGGCGTTCGCCGCTGGCGGTGGCCTGGTCTGGCTGCAGTATGAACTTGCGGTGCCCCTGGCGATGATTGGTCTCATGCTTTTCATGATGCCCCTGTTTCGACACCTGCGCCTTGTTTCTGTATACGCCTACCTCGAGCGGCGATTTGATCTGGCGACCCGGCTTACGCTTAGTGGCTTGTTCCTGTTCGTGCGTGCATTTGCGACTTCGGTGACGGTGTACAGCATCGCTATCGTAATCGACCTGATTACCGGGTTGGGTTTTTTCTGGTCGGTGCTGCTATTGGGCGCCTTTACCGTGATCTACGATGTGCTCGGTGGCATCCGTGGCGTCATTTACAGCGATGTAATGCAGTTGGTCATTCTGGTGTTCGTATTGCTGCTGCTGTTTTTTATGTTGATGGACAGCAATGGTGGACTGGTCTCGATGTTGGACAGCCTGGATTCTGATCGTCGGCGGACCCTGAACTTTTCTGCCCATGGTCTGGGTGATGGTGAGACCTTCGCTTTCTGGCCCATGTTGTTTGGCGGGTTCTTCCTCTACCTTTCGTATTACGGCTGCGACCAGAGCCAGGTGCAACGTACCCTCAGCACGGAAAACATCGATGGCAGCAATCAGGCCCTGTTTCTAAATGGCCTGCTGCGCTTTCCCCTGGTTCTGCTCTACTGCCTGGTGGGGGTGGGAATTGCCGGCTACGCAACAGCGAATCCAGAATTTATAGGCAGCCTGCCCCAAAACGGAGGCAGTCCGGAATTTAACCTTGCCGTGCCGCTGTACATGATTAACAGTCTTCCGGCAGGGCTCGTGGGACTATCCATGGTGGCATTGTTCGCAGCGGCGATGTCATCACTGGATTCAGTTATCAATTCCCTAAGCGCCACCACCATGGAAGACTTCGTGCGGCGCTACCATGGCAGTGGCTGGAGTGAGCGGCAGGAATTGTTGTATTCCCGCAGCATCACCGCGGCCTGGGGTTTGGTAACCCTGATCATGGCGTTCTATGTCGGGGATATTGCTGACACGGTACTGGAGGCCATCAACCAGATTGGTTCTCTGGCCAATGGCTCAATTCTGGCCGTCTTCGCGTTGGGATTGTTGACCACGCGCACCAGCGGTACGGGCGCAATTACCGGCTTGCTAGCGGGCATCGCCGTGAATGCCAGCTTCTGGTTATACGTGCCATCGGTGTCATGGCTGTGGTGGAACGTGATGGGTTTTTTTGTGACTTTTGTGATGGGGTGGTGTATCAGCGTCATCACTGCTTCCGGGCGTTCAGCAGGCGCCATACAATCGAGCACCCAGGAATCCAGCGTACAGGAATATCTGGCTACCGAGGCCACCGTAGACTGGAAAAAGCGCAGTGTCGTGCTATTCGTTTGGTTCATTGGCTTATTGGCACTACTCTGGGTTCTGGGAAGTTAGTAAGCTGGGCTTCTGCTGTAACAGGTAGATCATAGCTGCACACTTTGAGTTTTATTCATTTGTAGTTTGATTGGCACGTAAATCCACAACGGAGACTGTTTTGACCAGAAACCTGATTACCCTGTTGATGCTTGGCATCTTTCTCGATGCCTGCAGTGAGAGCCAGCCGCAAGAGCCGCTGCAATTTGATGTTGTGATCGAGAACGGAAGAGTGCTGGATGGGCTGGGCGGCGCTGCATTCGAAGCTGACGTGTTTGTCCGCGATGGCGAGATTGTGTTGATCGACGATCTTGATGCGCTGTCCCGGAACAACGCGGTGCAAGCCGATCAGCGTATCGATGCCGCAGGCCGTATCGTGGCGCCGGGGTTTATCGATGTGCATTCACACGGAGATCCATTGCAAACGCCTGCCTTCGAAAACTTTCTTGCCCAGGGCGTCACCACTATCACGTTGGGTCAGGACGGAGACAGTCCGGAAACGGAGAGCCTCGCCGACTGGATGGCGCAGGTACAAGCGCAGGGCATTGGTGTCAATCTGGCGATGTTCGTCGGCCATGGCACACTACGCAACCTGGCGGGTATTGGTCGCGACCCAGAGCCCGATGCGGAACGTATGCAGCGCATGCTGGAGCTGTTGGACAGCAACCTCGATGTGAGTTTTGGTCTGAGCACAGGGTTGGAATACAACCCGGGTCTGAATGCCAGTGCCGAAGAACTTATTGCTCTCGCGCAGGTCGTGGGAAACCGGGAGCGGGTCATCATGAGTCATATGCGCAACGAAGATGACGATCAGATAGAGGCTTCCATGGCGGAGTTAATCGCCCAGGGGGAATACGCCCGCGTCCACATCGCCCATATGAAATCGGTTTACGGTCGCGGCGAAGCCCGTGCTGAGGAACTGCTGGTCCTGATGCAGGAAGCCCGCGACCGGGGCTACCAGATTACGGCAGACGTTTACCCTTATAACGCCAGTTATACTGGTATTGGCATTTTGTTTCCTGTGTGGGCAAAGACCCAGGAACAATTCGACGCTGCCCTGCCTGACCGGCGTGAGGAACTGGCAGAATATTTGCGCAATCGGGTTACGCTGCGTAATGGGCCTGAGGCCACGCTGCTTGGCACCGAACCCTATACCGGCAAGACACTGGCAGATATGGAACAGGAGCTGGAAATGCCTTTCGAGGATATCCTGATTGATGTCATTGGCCCACAAGGCGCGTCGGGTGCCTACTTCGTAATGAACGATGAACTGCAATCGCGCTTGTTGGAAGATCCCTTCGTGGGTGTGTCTTCCGATGGCAGTCCCACAGGTTTCCATCCCCGCGGACACGGCACCTTCGCCAAGATCATCGAGGAATATGTAGTTAACCGGCAAGCCATTGGCCTTGGTGAAGCGGTCAGGAAAATGACGTCGTTTGCTGCTCAGACCCTCGGCGTCGAGGACCGGGGATCAATCGAAGTGGGCAAGGCGGCAGATATTATTGTATTCGACCCGGAAAACGTTCACGCAACGGCTAGCTACCCGGAGCCAATGCAGTTAGCCACGGGTTTTGATTATGTGATTGTCAACGGTGAGATTGCCTATGTCGGGGGCGAGCTGCAAGATGGGCTGAACGGAAGAGTCTTGCGACCCTGATAGCGGGCAGGAGGCAGGCATGAGCGCCTGCCTAACGTTCCTGTCGTTAACAGTTATAGAGGGTGGCGCTGACGAGAGCGCTCGCCAAATTCGCTGACGAGAGAGGCCGGTCAATTGCGAATAGGCAGAGCGAAATCACTGTAGGTGATTTCGCTCTGCTTCCATTTTTTCTCTGTTGCTAGTTTTGCAACCTGTTCAGTAAATCTCCAACACGATCCCGCAATTCATTTTGCAACAGATTCGAAAGAATCTCGCGCCCGTCAGGCAGGCAGCGAGGCGCTGACAGTGTACCGCTGCAAGCGATAGGAACCCCGTATCCCCCGATATCGTATTCCTGGTCGCCTCGGGTAGCGGTAGTCGCGTCCACAGTGGTGCGCAGATTGTAGGCAATTGAATCGTCATGCAGATTGAGCAGGGTGCCGCGGCCGGTAACCTGGAAACCGGGCGACTTGATCAGCAGGTCATTGCTGTTCACTACACCGTTTTCGAATAAAAGGTTTGCTGCAAAACTTTCAAACGCCGTTTGCTGGCCGCGACTAAGGTCGCCGGGTCTGCGGCTTCGAATCATGGTTTCCAGTTGAGTCAGTACGCTGGCCACATCAACGCCTCGCAACACGCCGTCTTGCAGATTGATGCTTCCGGTGCCGTTGAGTCCCTGTCGCAGCGCCAGTGTGTCGGGTCCGCTGGTGCGCAGGTCCAGTAGCAGGCTGCCGCGCCCACTCACATAGGTGCTATCCATCATATCCTGAAGCAATGGCTCCATAGCGACCTGCTGCAGGTTCATATTGGCAGTTGCAGTTGGCAGGGCGTCGGCAACATCAAGTGCTATACCGCCATTGAAACTGCCCTGGTAAAGGTTGCTGCTGAGAGGTGACAGATTGATGCGTCCGTCCTGCGCCTCCAATGTGGCAGACACTTCAGAGAGAGCGACGCCAGCAACCTGTAGCTGACCAATATTCAGGCGACCGCGTACCGTCAGGTTTCGCAGGGATTCAACCGGAATGGGGTAGGACGCATCGTCAGTATTTTGGGTCGCAGCAGGTTGTGGTTCTGCCAGATAGCGATCCACATTGATAGCGCTGACGTCGACATCAACAATCCATTCCTGCACTGCTCCTGTTGTTAGAGAAAGGTTGCCGGTGGTGTGAGTGTCATCCAGTTGCAGGCCAAAGTTCTCCAGGCTGAAACTGTCAGGAGTCACCCTGAAATCACTCGTCAGACCAACGGATTGTAGTACGGTATCGTCCGACGTTTCCGGCACAGGCTGGTTGAGTTGTTGCAACAAGCGCCTCAGGTTGAAGTTGGCCACTGCCACATTGCCACTTACAGAAGGCGTACTGAAGAGTTCATCGACCGAAATAGTGCCTTGTGTATTGAGATTGAGTCCCGACAGCGTGAACTGTTCAACTTCCAGACTTTCCCTCGGCACATCGATGCGGCTAGCGGCGTTGAGAGCAATTGTGGCGGATGAGTTTGGAATGCGATTGCCAGCTAAAACCAGCTCTACACGCGCTGGATTTACCGACAGGTTGTTGCTGGTGCCGCTGAATTGCAGGCTGATAGAGATTGATCTCGTAACTTCCGCGATGTCGGGATATTCCAAAACGGCCAGTAGTCTTTGCAGGTTGTTCCCTGACAGTGACAACGCGCCGGATACATTGCCATTGTTGCTATTGATGTTCGCCGCATTGAAATTGCCACCCACTTCGAGACCAATTGCGTTCGCGTTAAGCGTCGGTATATCGATTGCGCCACTGCGCAGGTCAGCACTGAACGACGTATTCAGGGAGAAGGATTTGTTTTGCAGGCCACCAAGCTGGCTGCCATAGACGAAGACAGGCGATGACTCGCCTCCATAGAACCAGCCACCGATCTGCATCAGCAGGGGCAGATCCGGACCACTAGCCTGAAATTGTCCCCGGGCATTGGGCTCATCCGAATTGATCGCAGCAGCATTTACGTCGCCGTTTATGGTGGCGCCCAGGACGCGCATAGCCAGTCTTGGAACCGTCACCGTGCCGCGTTGCAGGTCGGCATCGAAACTGGCATTGACAGCGAATGCCTTATCGGGAACCTGTTGCATCAGCCGACCGCCTTCGGCCAGTTTCGAATTGTTGCCACCGGTAACCTGACCAACGACTTCCAGCACAGAAGGCAGGTTAGGACCCTGGGCATCCAGTTCGCCGCGCAGCAGCGGTGCATCGGTATTCAGATTGCCTGCCTCAACAGTGCCGGTGACTGCAGTGCCTAGCAGATTCACCTGCAGGTTGGACAGGTTAAGCTGGCCACTGGCAGGCTGTGCGGACACCGTACTTTGCAGCGTGAAACTGCGATCGCTCAACTGACCGAGTCTCGAGGCGAGGTCGGTGACGCCAGCCATTCTGAACAGCATGGGCAGGTCCTCGCCCGTCATCTGGATGTCGGTGTCAATCTGCGGCGCATCACTTTGCAGGCCGCTTATCGAGACGTTGGCATTGAGTTCTGTTGACGGTGCCAGCAGCCGAATGGGCTCCACGCGCAGGCTGTCTGCATCGAGGTCGAAATGCAGCTCGGTATCGATACTGATGGAAGCGCGACCGTTCGGCACGTTGCCGCCGCGCAACTCACTAGAGAGTTGCATGGGTGCGATGTCGTATCGATCGTTATCCAGGTCGTAATTTACGACGCCGACAATGCTGACATCCGCATCCAGTTCGGGATTGTTGGCAGAGAGGCTGAAACCGAGATCAACGTTGATGGGTTCGCCGTACACGAGTTCACCTGTGCTGAATCGGAATTCAGAAACGGTGGCGCGGGTTCCAGTGCTGCGGTCGTCATAACGGATATTTACCCGTTCGATACTGACGCCGCCAAGGCGCAGATCATTAAACGGCATGCCGGCGGAGGCTACATCAGCGGCGGGGGCGCTTTCTGAGCCCTCGGTGAAGCCCGCCCAGTTGCTACGACCGTTTTCGTCGGTGACAAGTCCAGCATCAACGCCTTGCAACACGACCGAGTCGATCTCGAAATTGCGCCTCAGCATCGGCAGCAGGCGAGCCCGGAAGGCTGCATGTTCGATGCTGACCAGTGGCTCAGCGCCGAAACCGGCGGGGTTTTCGATGGCGACATCGTCCACACTGAGGCTGAACCAGGGATAGAGTTCCATATTCAGATCGCCATTCAGACGCAGGCTGTGTCCGGTGCGTTCGCGCACCTCGGCGATAATACGGTCCTTGTAGTTGTTGGGGTCAAAGGTCGCAATAAAGACAAAGACTGCGACAAGTGCCAGCAGTACGAGGCCGGCGATAGAGATGAGAATTTTTTTCATGGACAGGTTTGGAACCTATTGAAGAATGTGTGGAGTAGACCGTAGAGGCATCTCCTGCCTTTCAGGAGTGCATTGCAGGCGCGGTTAATATGGAGTCACCTATTAGACTCATCAAGTGGCCATCAAGTTTCAAGGGCAAATTATTTTGAGGCCGAACTATTGCCTTGGTAAGACGGCATAGGAAGAGACACGAACCTCGGCTCCGAACGGTCAGAATAGGCTCTGAATGCGCCGATTACTCTTAATTCGCGGTGCCAGAGATGCTAGGCTGTTGGAAAACAACTACTTAAGGAGTACTCGATGGCCTACTCCCTGATCGGCAAGGACTTTACGCCACCTGACATCCACGCCAAAGTCACCGGTAGCGCGAAGTACGCGGAAGACTTCAAGGTAGACGGCATGCTCTATGCGCGTTTGCTCACCAGTCCCATTCCTCATGCCCGCATCCGTGGCATCGATGCCAGCCGGGCGCTGCGCATGGAAGGGGTTGTGGCCATCATGACTGCCGATGACGTGCCGCCCCAGGCCGGGCTCAGCAATCCAATCCTCACCAATGAGCCTGCCTATGTGGGCGATCCAATTCTGGTTGTAGCCGCTGTTGACGAAAAGACGGCAGAAGACGCCATTCAGGCAATAGATCTGGAATTCGAGCGCCTGCCCTTCGTCACTGACCCCCTTGATAGTCTGCGCCCCGGTGGCGCCGAGGCCAGGACCCAGGGCAATGTGGGCAATGCCACACTCGAGGAAGTCAGTTCAATTCACTGGAGCGACGACGAAGCCGCCGCACTGACTGACAATCGATTGCCGGAAGCAGGATTCGTGCGAGACTGGGTAGTTGGTGACCCGGAAGCTGGTTTCCGGGAGGCAGACTACGTCATTGACGAGAGCTTTGTCACCGCCAGCCATTCACACCATTCCATGGAACCGCGTTCGGTGCTGTCTTACTGGGAAAACGGCAAGTGCTTTGTGTACGGCTCCAGCCAGAGCCAGAGTTTTCCGGTTCCCAATCTTGCTGCCTATATAGGCATCGAGCCTGAGAACCTGGTGTTCATTGCGGAATTCTGCGGTGGTGGCTTTGGCTCCAAGGGTTCCGCTTACCCCGCCATGTCTATTCCTGCACACATGTCGCGCCTCACCGGTCGTCCTGTAATGTTGCGGGTCAGCCGCGAGGAAGAATATTTTATCGGATCGGCCCGGCACGGTTTTCAGGGCCGCGTGAAGATGGGCTTCCGAAACGACGGCCGAATTACCGCCGTGGACTTGATGCTGGTGCAGGACAACGGCGCAAATGCTGGCTTCTCCGACTGGTTGTCCGCAGGCGATGCGATGACCCTGGTATATACGCCACCTAACATGCGTTACCGGGGAGTGCCGGTGTTTACCAATACCCCCTTGAGAGGCGCCCAAAGAGGGCCAGGCCAGAACCAGTTGGCAGTGGCCATCGAGCCCTTGATGGACAAGGCTGCAAAACAGCTGAACCTGGATCGCCTCGAAATTCGCCGCATCAATGCCCCGGGTCATGACGCTGGCTACGGTAGTTACCAGAGCAGTATCACCAGCTCTTACATGCCGGAAGCGCTAGCGATGGGTGCCGAGCAATTTAACTGGGCAGAGAAACTCGCCACCAGTGGCCGGCGCAACGGCAGTAAAGTGATCGGCGTGGGTATTGGTCAGGCCTATCACTCCGCGGGGAGCAATGGCTTCGATGGGCTGGTACGCATTACGCCAGATGGCAAGCTCCACATACATACTGGTGTGGGTAATCTCGGTACTTACTCCCACACAGCTACCTCTCGCGTGGCCGCCGAAGTATTGAAAATGGACTGGAACAACTGCGTCGTGGAGCGGGGCGATAGCCGCAAGCATCTGCCCTGGAACCTGGGTCAATTTGGTTCGAATACGTCCTTTACCATGACACGTACCAACTACGTGGCGGCGACAGACTGCCTGCAGAAACTATTGGAAATCGCTGCCAGCGAACTCGGTGGATCACCTGAAGATTATGATATTGGCAACGAGCGAGTATTTAGCAAAGCCGATCCGGACATCGGGCTGAGCTATGCCGAAGCCGCCCAGAAGGCCATCGAAATGGGTGGTCACTACGATGGCTCACTGGCACCTGAAGACATCAACACCATGACGAGGGATTCTGTGGCTGCATTGGCAGGCAGTGGCCTGATCGGTGTGGCTAAGGACAACCTGGAAAAGGAAGGAACCGTGCCCGCGTTGGCAACCGGTTTTATTCAGATTGAGCTGGATACTGAAACCGGCAAATTCGAGATTCTGGATTATCTGGGCGTCGCCGACTGTGGGACAGTCATTCATCCAAGAGGTCTGGAGAACCAGATCCGCGGTGGGGCAATCATGGGTTTTGGTATGGCGGGATTCGAGCGTCATGTGTATGACCCGCAGAATGGTCTGCCCGCGGCAACCGGCCTGCATCAAGCCAAAGTTCCTACCTACCTTGATGTAGGCGTGGAACATCTCTCGGCAGCGGTTGACATGCCCGATCCCCAGAATCCCATTGGTGCGAAAGGCGTCGGCGAGCCACTACAGGGTTGCGCGGCGTCCGCCTTGCTTTGCGCAATCTCGGATGCCCTGGGCGGACATTACTTTAATCGAGCACCAGTAACAGCCGATATGATCGTAGCTGCTGTAGCCAGGCATGGTGAGAGTGAAAGAGGAATCAGAACCAACACAACCTGATGCAGAACCACTTAAACCTGCACCTGCCACTAAAGCTCAATCGAGAGTGTTGAAAATATCACTATGAGTGAATTCGTGTTGCACCCTCAGCTCGAGACAGATTGCTTCACAGTCTGCGAACTCGAGTTGTGCCGTGTCCTGTTAATGAATGATCGCCACTATCCCTGGTGCATACTGGTTCCGAAAATCAACGACGTCAGGGAAATCTTTGAACTCAGCGAACAGGATCAACAGCTACTCGCAAGAGAATCGGCGCAGTTATCCCGTACGATGATGAGCTTGTTCAAGGGAGAAAAAATGAACGTGGCGGCGCTTGGAAATATGGTTCCCCAGTTGCACGTACATCACATCGTAAGGAAAGAGAGAGATCCGGCATGGCCAAAGCCTGTATGGGGATGTGTTCCATCGGAGCCATACGATGACGAAACAGCCAAAGTACTCTGCAATAACATTGGTACTGCACTGCTTGAATGAAAGTTCTTAAAGAGAATCCGACACCATGAATTTTAAATTATTTATTAGCCTGCTATCGCTGTCACTAATGGGGATTTTCGTGTTCCAGAATATGGAAGTTGTCGAAGTGGATTTCCTTATCTGGAGCGTAGAAGCGTCGAGGGTAATTATCTATCTGGTAATTTTCCTGATTGGTGCGTTCACGGGTTGGGTCGGAAAATCGATGCGAATGCTATAAACAGGTCTTTGAACTGGTTTCACCTGCAGCCTGAATTTCATGCCAGTTGCGTAAATAGGGCTATACTTATTGGAATAAGTAGCTATTAGTGATGACACGTGTCACCAATAGGTGCCGGAAATAGGTGCCGGAAATAGGTGCCGGAAATAGGTGCCGGAAATAGGTGCCGGAAATAGGTGCCAGAAATAGGCGCCAGATATCACACCAGGCCTGCAATCTTCCCGGTTTATGAATGTGAAGTTCAGTTGGCCAGTGGATGCAATCTGGAATCGCCGCCAAGGCCAAGCCGGATTACTTCAAGTCAAGTCAACTTGACCCCGGTATCAGGTTGAAACTATGTCTGATCGAAATCAACAGACCGTGTTGTCAATAGACAGCGATGCCAAGGTCACCAATTCAATCAAGCGCGCCCTGAAGAGTCTGGGCGTGAAAGTATTGGCTACGAATTCCGGAGACAAAGCCCTCGGTGTTCTGGAGCAGACGGCAATTGATGTTGTAATCACTGAATTGCAACTACCTGATATCAGCGCGGTAGAGTTCCTCAGAAGAGCCAGGGAGCTACAACCGCAGACCCAAAGACTATTGCTCACCGATTCCACTGAACTGGAAACTTTAGTATCTGCAATCAATGAAGGTGGCATCGCCGGCTTCATTTCCAAGCCTTGCGCCAACGATCAATTGGTTAATCTGGTTAGTGAAGCTCTCCAACTGGCCACTATGTATCGAGAGAATGTCTGGCTTCTGGAAGAAAGCAAAGAAGAAAATGCGCAGCTCAATGAGCACATCGCCGATCTTGAAAAACAAGTAGCAGAGTGCAGCGCAGAAGTCGACGTGGCACACGCTGCATTGCAGAAATCCATGGATGAACTCAAGTCCAACTATGAGGCCATGGTCGACCTCAGCGCCAACCTGGCAGCCATGCCAGGTGCCGAGAGCATGTCCACCGGCAAGAAAATCGCACTGGCCATGGCAATGGGGGAAGAACTCAATTTCGAAGAGCATGAACTGATTGATCTCAGGCGTGCAACCCGGCTGCACCGGATCGGTTGGGCAGCCCTTCCTCCTGGGCTGACTGATAAACCCAAGGTTGAATTTACCCATGAAGAGCTGAGGGAGTTCAGAAAGCACTCGCTCTATGGCGAGGCAGTACTGCTTGGTATTCCCGAACTCCGATCGGTGGGGGCTATCATCCGGTCCCAGACCGAATGGTTTGATGGAACTGGCGTTCCGGACGGCAAGACCAAGGAGACCATACCTACTGCATCAAAAATTATCGCTGTAGCGAGGGACTATTACGACTCCCTGCACGGTCGCTTGCTCGTAGAACCACTGAATTCCAAAGAGGCGCTACAAGACATCGAAGACCGCTCTGGCAGGCAGTATGACCCCGACATCGTCTCCGTGTTTCTCAAGGTTTTGCCTACGGTCGAGTCGATAGACGTCAATCTGGTAGAGAAGAAACTCGAAACTCACATGCTACAGCCCGGAATGAGATTGGCACGTGACCTCACCACCGAAGCTGGCACATTGCTGCTGCACAGGGGGGCAATTCTGCAAGAGCGCGTCATTGACACCCTGGTTAATCTGGAAGACAAATCAGGCAAGCACCTGGATATCTACATAGAAATGGAAAACGCAACATAACGAAATCAAAGGAAATCAAAGGGGTCAGAGTACTTTGATCCAGTTGTCATGGCTGGCGGTCTGGTTTTCTGTGCGACTTTCGATCTCCGCCTCGAGGCAATGGAGGCATCACTCGCCCAAGTTGCTTTTCGATATACTTCTTGAATTTGTCATCACCCAAAGCCCATGACTTATTCACGGCAACCCGAATTTTCTGCATTGTGAGGTCTGAAATCTCCGATTCGAACAGGGCGCGATAATTTTCGAGTCGTTCAGAATCAGATCTACCCAATCGCAAGTAAACGGGATGGGGAGTCAATAGCTTGATCTTCGTTCCCAATCCATTTGCGTGATAACTTGTCCATTGATATTCCTCTGGGTGATCAACCAAAAATGCGCGAACCGGGTTCATTTCGATGTATCGACTAACGGTAAGGAGGTACCTCTCCGAATGAACCAGCGATGCCCTGAATCGGCCTTCCCAGAGTGTCCCGCTACGCTCATACGTAGAATTCACATAACGCACATAATATCTGCCTATTCCTTGCATCATGCGGCTTATGCTATCTACATTGGTTGGGGTGCACAGTATGTGGACATGATTGGTCATCAAAACGAAGCTGTGAATAGCAACTCCATTCGCCAGACTTGCTTCTCGGAGCTTATCTAGATAAACGATGTAGTCTCTTTCAGTGAAGAAGCAAGCTTGGCGGTTGTTACCGCGCTGGATCAGGTGAACAGGCATATTTTTAAGAAATGCGCGTGGTTGTCGTGGCATGAGGGAATCCTTTCCCAATTCTACGGATGTCAGCCAACAGACTAGGTCATTGCAGCAGAAAGTGACAAACTGTTGGAGATCAAAGTACTCTGACCCCTTTGATGGGCCCCTTTGATGAGGATCGAATGTTGATATGAAATCAGGAAGCTGGGTTTTTTGTAGTTTACTCTTGACGCTCTTTGCTCTTCCGCTGTCAGCCGCAGAACTCTATTTCCCGCCCCATGAAGGCGAATGGGAACGGGTGGCGCCGGAAAGTGTTGGGTGGGATGCAGCATTGCTTTCACAGGCGCTGGATGTCGCTGGTGAGCGCAATTCCTCTGGAGTCGTCATACTCTATGGTGGTCGGCTGTTGGCCGAACGCTATTGGGATGGACCCGATAACGCGGTGTATCAGCGTTTCGTAACCGGTGCAGATGCGGAAGGGAACGCCATCGAAGATGTGGCCTCGGCGCAAAAAAGCGTCGTGGCGATTCTCACGGGCATGGCGCAGGAACGGGGTTATCTTGATCTGGAAGATTCCGTGTCCAGTTTCCTGGGCGACGGTTGGTCGAAAGCAAGTGCTGCACAGGAGAAGAACATTACCATCCGCCATCTGCTCAGCATGACCAGCGGGCTCGCGACAGATTTCACCTTCAGTAGCGAGCCTGAAACCCAGTGGCTCTACAACACGCCTGTTTACCACACCACCATGCGGGTTCTTATGGCGGCAACCGGCATGGAGCGCAATGACCTCACCGTTGAATGGATCAGCGAACTGATTGGCGCGAAGCACACGTCCTGGACACCTCGGCCGTGGGCCGATGCGGATATCGCCGTGGGCTTATCCACCACGGCACGAGACCTCGCGCGCTTTGGGCTGATGATTCAGGCAGGCGGCACGTGGGATGGAGAAGTGGTCATCGCGGATACAAATTTTCTGCAAGAGATGTTGACCCCATCCCAATCCCTGAATCCCGCTTATGGCTACCTGTGGTGGCTGAATGGCCAGGACTTTGCACTCGATGCCAGCGGGGATGCGAATCGCAATGAAGGCATGCTTATACCCGATGCGCCGCATGATCTTGTTGCCATGCAGGGAGCGGGAGATCGAAAATTGTATCTTGTGCCTGGTCTGAATCTGGTCATTGCCCGCTTGGGTTTTACCGGCAGCAGGCCGCGCAGCAGTTTTAACGACGCGTTCTGGAAGGCCCTGCAGAAGGCAGCGCCGTAATTCAGAGGATTGCGGATATCACAGTACTCGATCGTTAGCGCAGGACATTGACGAATATTCGCACTGGCGAAACAAAACGGTACACTACCTGCGTTATGGCCTATTTCCGCCAATTCCTGCTACTCAGTCTTTGCTTAATGGCGCCGCCTGCATTGAGTCAGTCCAGCCTGCTCCCCGAAATAGAGCCTGGCGTTTCCAGGGCGCTGGCACAGCAGCGTAAAGCCGTACTCAGCAACATCAACTATCGGCTTGAGCTGAGCCTGCCAGTAGAACAATCAGAACCCATCACTGGCAACAACGCCGTTTCGTTTGACCTCTCCGATACCAGCCAGCCACTGGTACTGGATTTCCGGGAATCGCCGGACAAGGTGTTGTCCGTGCGGGTCAATGGACAGGCATCCAGCTATGAGTTTGCAGAAGAGCACCTCATCATCCCGGGTTCCGAGTTGGCGGTGGGTGCGAACAGCGTCTCCATTGCCTTCATCGCCGGTGACAGTTCGCTAAATCGAAACCCTGAGTTTCTCTACACCTTGTTTGTCCCTGATCGTGCCCGCACCGCATTTCCCTTGTTCGACCAACCCAATCTCAAAGCCACCTACGATCTGTCCCTTTCTCTGCCGGGTCACTGGGATGCGATTTCGAATGGGGCTCTCGCTGAAATGGTGGAACAAGGTGGCCGCAAACAACTAAGATTCGAGCGTTCCGATGCAATCAGTTCCTATCTGTTTTCATTTGTCGCAGGAGAGTTCGAACGTATCACTCGCAACATCAATGGAAGACCTGTGAGCATGCTGCACAGGGAAAGCGATGCAGAAAAAGTTGCACGCAATGTGGATGCGATCTTTGATCTGCACCGCGCGGCGCTTGAGTGGCTCGAAAACTATACGGCGATCGACTATCCCTTCCAGAAATTCGACTTCGCCCTGATTCCGAGCTTTCAGTACGGCGGCATGGAACATGTGGGTGCTATTCAATACCGCGCCGATAGCCTGTTCCTGGATGAGTCTCCAAACCAAACCCAGCTATTGGGGCGAGCCAGCCTGATCTCCCATGAGACAGCCCATATGTGGTTCGGTGACCTAGTCACCATGGACTGGTTCAATGATGTGTGGACCAAGGAAGTCTTCGCTAACTTCATGGCGGCGAAGATGGTGAACCCGAGTTTTCCCGAGATCGATCATGATCTCAGTTTCCTGATCCGCCACTATCCCAGTGCCTACGCGGTGGACCGCACCGAAGGTGCCAATGCAATTCGTCAGCCGTTGCCCAACCTCAATGAAGCGGGAACACTCTACGGCAATATCATCTATAACAAGGCGCCCATCATGATGCGGCAACTGGAGTTGCTCATTGGCGAGACTGCCTTCCAGGAAGGCATGCAGGAATATCTCGGGGAATTCGCATTCTCCAATGCCACCTGGCCCGAACTGATAGCAATTCTCGACCAGAAAACCGAAACCGATCTCACGTCCTGGAGTGAGGTGTGGGTCAACACGGCGGGCCGCCCCCATTTCAATGCGACGTCAATGACAGCAGTTCCCAGTATTCGACAGGATGATCCTGCTGGACAGAACAGGGTGTGGCCGCAGAGTTTTGCAGTGGCCAGCAACAATGAAGCAGGGTGGGGAGCAGTAACGATTTACAGTCGCGAGGGAGAGACGGAATTCGAGGCTGACTCCAATAGCAATTCAAATAGCGTGAGATCCAATCTGCTATTTAACGCCGATGGCTACGGTTACGGTCTCTTCCCGGTTGATTCAAGTACATTGGCAGATTGGGTAACCCTGAATGAAGTGCAGAAGGGAAGCCTGCTGATTTCACTTTATGAAAACCTGCTTGAAGGTCGTTCGGTCCGTGCGGAGGATTACCTGCTGGAGCTAATGACTATTCTGGAACAAGAAGACAATCAGCTCCTGATCAATCTGTCGCTCAGGCAAATGAATTTTATCTTCTGGTCTCTCCTGTCCGACGTCGATAGAGACCTGCACGGCGACCGGCTTGAGCAATTACTCTGGCAAGCCATGCTCGATGCGGATGATGGGGCTCGAAAAAAAATCTATTTTGATGCGTACCGGGATTTCGCGCTTTCCGCTGAAGCATTGGCGAGGTTAGTAAGCGTCTGGCAGGATGATCTGCAGATCGAAGGCCTTTCTCTATCTGAGAATGACTATATAGGGTTGGCAACGAACCTCGCCATCAAGCTCCCGGCGAGAGCCGAGCAGATCGTCGCTGAACAACTGGAACGAATAGAGAGTGAAGACCGTCGCCGTCGCTTCGAATGGATAAGTCCGGCGCTTTCTGCTCAACAGCAGGTCCGGGATGAATTTTTCCTGTCACTGGAGGACGAGAGCAACCGGGCAATCGAATCCTGGGTGCTGGGAGCACTTGGCGCATTGCATCATCCACTACGTCGGGATGTGTCTGAAAAGTACCTGCTACCGAGTCTCGAATTGCTGCAAGAGATTCAAGTAACGGGCGATATTTTCTTCCCAGCGCGATGGCTGGAATCGAGTCTCCGCAATTACAACTCCGCCTCGGCCGCCGCCACCGTGCGCAATTTTCTGGCGGAAAGGCCGGACTACAACAGACCGCTGCGGTTGAAGATTCTACAGGCGGCGGACGATTTGTTCAGGGCGGAACGGCTGCGAGAGTTGCAGTAAAGAAGGGCAAAAAAAAGGGGTCAGAGTAAAAATACAGTACTGTATTTTTACTCTGACCCCTTTTTTCACCCCTCTTATTTATCTTGTTGTCACTGCTCCAGGGCTTCCCAGTCTTCGTAGGCCTGCTCAAGCTTTTTCTGCAATTCCCCTGTTTCATTAATTACGGCATCTATATCCGCCTGCTCTTTCTCATAGAAGTCGGCATCGCCCATGATCGCTTCCAGTTCCTTCTGGCGGTTTTCCAGGCGTTCGATCACTTTCATTTGCTTGTCCAACGCCTTTTTGCGTTCGCGCGCAGCTTGATGGCTCTCTTTGTTGGTAGATTTGGCAGAGCCTGCTACTTCAGCTTTTGTATCGGGCGCTGTAGTGGCTTTGGATTTAGTCTTGGACGCAACTGTCGCTGACGATTTCTCTTCTAGTGCCGCCAGGCTGCCACCACTGCGTTGCCAGTCACTGTAGCTGCCCACAAACTCATCTATTTTGCCATTGCCTTCAAAGATCATCAGGTTTGTGACAACGTTATCCATGAACTGTCGATCATGGCTCACCAACAACACCGTGCCTTCAAATTGCAGCAGAATCTCTTCCAGTAGCTCCAGTGTCTCGATATCGAGATCGTTGGTCGGTTCGTCAAGTACCAGGATATTGGCTGGCTTGCTGAACACTTTCGCCAGGATAGCCCGGTTCTGCTCTCCGCCCGACAGCGCCTTGGCCGGTGTGCGCACCCGGTCCGGTGTAAACAGGAAGTCGCCCAGATAGGTGATGGCATGCTTGCGTTTACCATTGATCTCGATGAAGTCCTGACCACCGCAGATGTTGTCTATGAGGTTTTTCTCCGGGTTCAGGTGAGCGCGCAGTTGATCGAAGTAGGCGACTTGCAGATTGGTGCCTAACTTGACCTTGCCTTCAGAAGGAGTGAGGTCTCCTAGCAGGATGCGGAGCAGGGTAGTTTTGCCGGAGCCGTTAACGCCCACCAGTCCGATGCGATCGCCACGCATGACAGTCGTGGAGAAATTTCGTATCACCACGTTGTCATCGAAACGCTGGGTAATGTCGGTTAATTCGGCGACCAGCTTGCCAGAGCGTTCCCCCTGGCTGGCGGCGAAACTGGCTTTGCCCTGACGTTCGCGGCGTTGACTCCGTTCCCGGCGCATGTCTTCAAGCGCGCGTACCCGGCCTTCGTTGCGCGTGCGCCGAGCCTTGATGCCCTGGCGAATCCAGACTTCCTCTTCAGCCAGCTTCTTATCGAATAGCTTGTTGGCGGTTTCTTCGGCGGCGAGCTGTTCTTCGCGGAATCGCAGGAACCTTTGGTAGCTGCCCTCGAACTCGCGCAGGTGGCCCCGGTCGATCTCCACGATCTTGTTGGCAACCCGTTCCAGAAAGCTTCGGTCGTGCGTGACCAGTAGCAAGGCGCCGTTGTAGTCCTGCAATTGCTTTTCCAGCCATTCAATAGCGACAATATCCAGGTGGTTGGTAGGCTCGTCCAGCAAAAGCAGTTCCGGTTCACGTACCAGGGCCCGGGCGAGCGCCACCCGCTTGCGCCAGCCCCCTGATAGCTCAGAAAGTTTGGAATCGGCGGTTAGGTCGAGCTGGCTGATCACCGTGTCGACCTTGTTGCCCAGCGTCCAGCCGTCTTTGGCATCCAGGGCGTTCTGAATCCTTTCCAGTTCGGCACTGTCCGCGTTTTCGTAGTCAGCCAGCAGATGGTGATAGCGACTCAATAGCTCGCCCGCTTCTGCCAGTCCTTCGGCTACCAGGTCGTAAACGGTCTTGCTATCGCCCTCGGGCAGAGACTGCTCCAGCCAGGCCAGGCGGGTATTGGGGCGCAGCCAGCGTTCGCCGCTTTCGGGATTCTCGGCACCGGCAACGATCTTCATCAGGGTGGTCTTGCCCGCACCATTCCGACCCAACAGGCCGATGCGCTCGCCCTTGTCGATCTGGAAGTCCACCTCATCCAATAAGACGTGGGTACCGAAGTTGAGGCTGACATTGTCGAGTTTTAGGAGAGGCATAGTTGTGTGGATCGGGTCGTGTAAGAATCAGGGGCGCAATCTTAACTGAAAAATAGGGACAGATTTATTTTTCCGAAGAATAAATCTGTCCCTATTTTTCTGCGCCACGGGTTATGATGGGGCTGAATCTCATTCTCAAACCCCTGCGCGGCCGCGTCCGCTTGCAATTGGAGATATATCGCAATGAAAGGGATAGCAATCAGTAGAAACGCAGGTGCCTCTCTGGTATTGGTGGGTGCCGCAGTTTTCGGCATCACGAGCCAGGCGGAGCCCGTGACATACACGATAGACTCCAGTCACACTTATCCGAGTTTTGAAGTCGACCACCGCGGTGGGCTATCGGTATGGCGTGGAAAATTTAACCGCACCAGTGGCACCGTTGTGATGGATAAGCAAGCCATGACCGGCTCCGTGGACATTGAAATCGATGTTACTTCAATCGACTTCGGTTTTGACGACATGAGTGAACATGCCATGGCCGATGACGAAGGTATGTTGAATGTGTCTACCTTTCCAACGGCGAGCTATACCGGGCAACTGAAAAATTGGGAAGATGGCCTGCCTACCATGGTGGATGGCGAACTGACCTTGCATGGCGTGACCTTGCCAGTTGACCTGCAAATCAACCAGTTGCGCTGCGGCCCGGCGCGTGGTGGCGGCGAGTTGTGCGGTGCAGATGCAGTTGGTAGCTTCGATCGTGCCGATTTCGGCGTAAATTATGCTGCAGGCTTTGGCTTTCTCATGTACGTTAACCTTCGTATCCAGATCGAAGCATCATCAGAGGGATAATAAACGGGCGGCCCGGATCAAAAAGCCCAGAAAAAACAAGAATTCTCAACGGAGGCTCTACCGTGAAAACAAGAATAAGTAGACGCAATTTCCTTCTCGGCAGCTCTGCTGTTGTTGCCGCCGGTGCCATGCAGGGCATTCCAGGCACGCCATTCTCGCCACCCATCAACCTCATGAAGAGTGCGCTGGGGCAGGGGAGTACGGCCATGCCGGACTACGTGATCCGCATGAATTCCAATGAGAATCCCTGGGGCCCTTCGAGGGCAGCATTGCGCGCCATTAATGCGGCCATCGAAGAGGCCAATCTCTACACCTATTTCCTGGCGGGAGAAATGTCCGAACTGATCGGCGGCCTGAACGATATTTCCCCTGATCACATCAGTGTAGGGGCTGGCTCCGCCGAACTGCTCAAGATGGGTGGCCTGCTGGCTAGCATGGATGAGGGTTCCATCGTGGTGGCAGACCCCACGTTTGAAGACCTGCCACGCTATGCTGGCGACAATGGCTCTGAGGTG
This sequence comes from uncultured Pseudohongiella sp., assembly GCA_965227635.1. Taxonomy (GTDB): domain Bacteria; phylum Pseudomonadota; class Gammaproteobacteria; order Pseudomonadales; family Pseudohongiellaceae; genus UBA9145. The sequence goes on from OZ245763.1 coordinate 2,273,270, forward strand.
ATCCGGGTCCGGGTCAACGACAAGATGGAAACCGACCTCGAAGCCATGGCTAGCGCCATCCGCCGCGACACTAAGCTGGTCTATATCTGTAATCCCAATAACCCCATTCCCACAATCGTGGAGAAGAACGCTCTCAGGGACTTTATTCTGGAGATATCAAGAGACCGCCTGGTGTTTGTTGATGAGGCCTACCACGAGTTCGTCGACAACCCTGACTACAGCACCATGATGGATCTGGTGCGCGAGGGTCGTCGCAATATCATCATCGCAAGAACCGCGTCCAAGATTCATGGTCTTGCTGGATTGCGCGTGGGATTCAGTTTTACCCATCCCGACCTCGCCGCCGAGATCAACAGACGCATGACCGGCACACTCAACATCATGGGTATGCGTGCAGCACTGGCCAGTTACCGCGATCAGGAACACGCCAACTTTGTGCTCCGCAAGAACAAGGAATCACTGGCAATCACTCAAGGCTACTTCCGGGAAGCTGGAATTCGCCACATAAACTCCAATGCCAACTTCACGTTCGTTGAGACCGGCCATGATATCACCGAAGTGCAGGCGCGGTTTATGGAGCACAATATTCGGGTCGGCAGGCCGTTTCCGCCTTTCAGGAACTGGATGCGTCTGAGTATGGCGAAGCCTGAGGAGATGCGGTATTTCGTGGAGACTTATAAGAAGTTGTACGGATAAGTGCATGGGGGGTTAAATAGGGACAGATTTATTTTTTAGAAAAAAATAAATCTGTCCCTATTTAACCCGGTGTAAAAGTTTTGAAAGGGTTTTGTCAAAAATCTTTACAGTTCTGAGCCCGCCGGATTTTTAACCAATTGTTATTCAAAGGAAAAAATATCTGGTGTGGGAATTGCACGATATTCATTGGTCTATTGGAATCAATCAGCGTCGGTGCAACCACCATGAATAATCGTCTCGCTCTACTCGCAGTTTTCCTGCTATTCAGCAGCAAAAGCCTGGCCGGTCCTGTGCAAGTGGATCAATACTGGGAAGGATTTGGCTACTCCTATAGTTACTACGCAAATAACTACGCTTCAGTCACTGCAACCTACGATGACAGCTCGCTGACCGGTATTGGAGAGGAATTTATTGCGCTGGATTCCATCACTTTCGATATATCAGGCGATGAGGCCTGGGCGCAGGGAATCAGGACATACAACAGTCCTTCGTTATTTACCGCCAGATATCTCGATGGTGTCTACTCCGCCTTGTGGGGATATACCACTTTCGGAGTTACCACATTGGGCTACGGCGGAACATTTGGTGGCCAACTCACCACAAGTATTCTCTATCACGGAACGCAGTGGTGGAGCATCGTTTCTGATACCGGTCCATTTGCTCTATCTTCATCTTCAGTCCCCGAACCAACAGGTGGTGTATTGCTGGCTATGGGCGTAGCGATTCTGTTCCGCCGGTTTAACCGAGTTCGGCGAATTAACAACCAAGAATCAAGATAGCAGGATCAAAGGGGTCAGAGTACTTTGATCCGCTCAAAGTTCCTGCTAGTCAGAAACTGAAGTGAGCTATTGATCCCTGCCTCTTGGTAATGCTAATAGAGGGCGTTCCAAAAGTTCTTCTATCGATCGCTTGACTCATCCAGTGTGTGAATAAAGGTTTCAAAATTGGACCGCAGTAACTCAACCTCTCAACGATCAAAGCAGTTTATGCACTCAGATCCCGTGTTCCAAGCAGTACAGTCACACCCAACACCATCAAGGGCAAGGTTTCCGGTTCTAGCACTGAATTAGATATTGCCAGATCAAATCTCACTCTCTGTCCGAGGTTCATGCTGAGGGATAGGTCGGTGCCATCTGCAGACGTGGCCTGCCACAGGCTGAGGTCGTCGAAATAGTTGAATGAGCCGACCCGCGATCAGTCGTTCTCCAGATTGCCGATAACATAGCCATCGGTGCAGCAGGTCCAGGCCCGTTGAACCGTGGCGATTACAGCATAGCTGGCGCTCGGGTACAGTGAATAGGTGCCAGAAGAGAAGGCCAATGCGTTGTCGCCGCTAGAGAACGTGGATTTGCAATAGCACGTGATTGAAGTAAATAAGTCTATTTCCGACTGGATGTTCTTCCGCCATCGATTTATTCCGAGCAATGTCTGTAATTCGATGTAGAGGGTGCCCAGATATTGCTGGTTTCGAAGTTGGTGCACGGCCAGGCCAGCTCCTTTCCCGTTTGAGTGATTTCCGGATTTGTTCAGGGTGTCGAACTGTAAATACTCGAACAGAGTCTGGCGCTGACGATCACTCAGTCTTTGTCACAATTTCTGCAATTCTGATACCCGCTAAAATAGTGGCAAATAATCTTGCATCAAAGTACTCTGGTTCAGTTTGTTGTGGACAGTTCAGGAGACTGCGATGGCAGCAAGAATCAGCTTTGCTTCGTTTAATTTGCTTAATTTCCAGAAGGTCGGCGAGAGTGTTCATCGGGGTGATCCAGTTACCCAGGCGGACTATGACAAGAAACGGGACTGGATCAGAGGCCGGGTAATTGAGCTCGATGCCGACATCATTTTCTTCCAGGAACTATGGGCGAAGAGCTGCCTTGATGATGTGCTCAACGTGCCTGAGCTGGCCGCTTACAAAGCTGTTTATCTGAAAGATAACTGGTACAACATAGCCGTCGCAGCAGTAGTTCGTACGCCATGGCGGGTAAAACACAAGCAAGTCATCAAAGACTTCCCTTTCTCCAATCTCACCAAGATCGATGCTGGTGACGGCGAAGACGATGACTACACAATAGACATCAAGCGTTTCTCTCGCAGCATCCTGCGGCTACGCTTGGAGCATACGACTTCAGCCAGCACGCCGGAAATTCTTGTGTACGGTGCCCATCTAAAAGCCAAGCTGCCTACCAAGGTGTACCAGGTTCCGGGTAAGCACCAGAACGGCGTGGGTTCGGCAGTCTCTACCATACGCCGCACCGCCGAAGCTGCAGCACTGCGCTGGATCCTCACTGATCAAATGAAGCGGGATAACACGCCCACTGTGGTGATCGGAGATCTTAACGACGACCCGCGCAGCAATACTCTCTCGATATTGACCGAAGAACCAAACATGTCCCCGGGAGCGCGAGGCGGCGATACCTCTTTATACAGCGCGCTTCAACTTAAGCAGTTGGAGTCATTCCGTGATATTTACTATACCCACGAGTTCCGCGAAAGGAAGGACGCGCTGGACCATATCCTCGTATCCAAGGAATTTCTTGCCGGAGCGACAGGGCGGAAATGGAAGCTGGATGGACTGAAGATCTGGGCAGATTTTATTGATGAACATAACAAGTTGAAGAGTGATCACGGGATTATCAAGGCTTCATTTAGGTAATTGTTCTTCAACTGCGTGCGAAAAGTAATTGCATGAATTTTTGGGACAACGCAAAGGATGTATGTCAGCGATGGTGTAGGCCTTGCTGCGAGGAAAAATAGAAACGTTCTAAGCTAGTTTGATTCAAAAATATCTTAAAGAGATGACGCCACTAAAAATACTTAAGCTTCTTACTGCAATGTCTTCGGCACTTCGAGTGCTTAGAAGAAAAGTAGACCCTGTGGTGACGGTTACATCATTGCTAATTCTCATTATGGCTGGGGTGGGTTTTGCGATGTTGGGAGGTCGGCTATTGCTGATTTCTGACAGCGAGCGCAATACCGTTCAATCAGTACATGTGTTGACGGCTAGAAATAGTGATAGCCCATACAGGGTGATCAATGACTATCTTCATACTATGCTTGTCTCATGGCAGGAATCATTCCCAGAAGGCATTATAGCTATAGGAAACAGATCAATACGTATAGATTCAAGACCTGAAAGCGGCGGCTCATTAGACACTCTTTCCTTGATTGAAGAATTTGGCTCATTGAATGGGCGTGGTAACAGAGGTAATGCGTCTAGCAAGGTTGGAATTGGAATTGCGCAATCTGATGTTCTTTACCATTACATACGAGGAGGGCACCCTCAACTTGTAACAGGACGTTCAGCATCCAGTATTAGGTCTATAGAGCGCGCATTTAGCGAATGGATTCATGTATATGCTAAGCAAGGCAAGGTAGAAAGTATTGAAGCGCTTTCACCTGTTGAGCCTATTGGTCGATTTGGTGAGATATGTGTTGGGGAAGGTGATGGCGCCTCCCTTGGATCGGGTCATCTGATCTCTGCAATGAACCTAATGAGAGTAGTAGGAGGCGTGGATTCCAATTTATACGCATGTCGTACGCCGTTCGGTGAAATAAGTGATAACTACGATTTCAGAATAGGAGTGTGGTCGCCGCCTAGAAGGCCAATAGATGATAATGAGATAGTTGTTGGGCTTTCTGATTCGCTTTCTCGAATACTAGCAAGGGCATATCCTGGTATATATAAACCTATCGAAAATAGTACGCTGATCGCGAAATTCAATAGTAGAACGCAAGGCGCAAACACTCAGACAGAATATATGGAGAATTCGAATAGGACTACCGTTTCGGTAGATGGTGTTTGGATAGCGAATCAATCTACAGATCCGATTGTTGTTAGAGCCGTTATTGATATAGTTCGCTCACTTGAAATATGGATTTGCCAGCCAAATGGTGTGCCGCCGGTAAGCGTTCTCGGACGACGAATTGAATATGACGAAACAGAATTAGCTTCTCTATCGAACTCTATCAAAAGTTCAACTTTATTCTGTGATTTTGAGACTCCTGAATTCGGAGGGGTTCAGAATCAAAATGTGCAAGGGAATTCTCGGTTCGGCGGCCTTCCAATAGCGAAACATGCGACGGTTACCCTGTTAGAATTAGATCCAATTTCAAGGTGGTTCGCGGACTTGAATATAAGCTGGGCGCAAGGGGTAATGTACTTGTTGTTATCTGGATTTATTTTGATCCCGGTATCCAGTGGGTTCGTCCACCATTTTGCAAAGATGAATAGAATAGGGGCCTTGTCCAGTATGGTGGCCGGGAGAAATCAGGTTTTCTCATCCATCAGAAGATGGACTATTCCTGTAATTGTCTTTGGGGTTTTCCATGTAGTTGTAGCGATTTTGATCTGGCTAGCGGAGCTAAACTCAGAAGCACTGCTTGTTGATCCTGCATTCGTATCCGCCGGAATTCCCAACGCGATCGTATGGGTGGCTAGCTTCGTTGCAACTGTAAACGGAGAAATTAACTTCTATTCTCCAATGTCGCTTTTTTGGGTGGGAACATTGAAAGCTGGCTGGGCTGTTACAGGCGTACTTGTAACGGTTCAAGCGGGTTCACAAGTATTCGAGTGGCTTACCAAGGATATAAATATGAATCATGTGGTTATTGTCGGGTGGAACGCGCACGGTAAGCGAGTCGTAACAGATTTGGAACAACAGAATCGAGGCATAAAAATATTTGGATTTCTGGATGAAAAATCGATAGAAGAGCAGTGTAGACCCGACTACAACAGGATAGAAGATCTCGAAGAGCTTTTCAGAGATCCGGATTGGCCCCATGCGGCTGCAATTATAATTTTGGCAGACCGTGCTCGAGCGTCTCACAAAGAAGATGAAGATGTTGATCTGTGGGTTTACCATGTGATCAAACGAATAAAGGAATATAGTGCGAAGAAAGCAGATTCAGCTGGCCCATATGTAATAGCAGAGGTTCTCCGGGAGAGGAATAGAGAGCTAGCAGTTCAGGCGGGTGCTGACGAGGTTGTTTGTGTGCAGTCTTTTGGGTCCGAAATTCTCGCGCAAGCCGCAACTCGAAGAGGTATAAGCGATGTGTTTACAAGATTAGTGGGCACTAGTGACGAAACCAATGAAGTATATTTTGATAGGCCCAAAGCTGATTACGATGATAAGCCTTTTTCCCATGCAGCAACGAGCTACTTAAATTCCATGGACCCTGTGCGAAGAAAGGGTCTTGTCATAGGTATCAAGCGCAATCACATGGACGGATCGCATGAAATTTTGCTAAATCCAGATCGCGACTTGAAAGTCGATTGTAATAGCGATGAGTTTATTGTAATTGCCAGAAGTGAACTAGGGGAGTAGTTGTAAACAACTACCTATCAGAAGACGCAAGTATTCGTATCCTATTTTTAATTTTTGATTCCGTAGTATGGGTTAGGTTTTAGGCCTATTCTTGTGGGAAGCAGCAGTGATGGACGTTGGAGTAGTTTCTTGATTCGTTGCAATTATCATCCGCCGCTCAATTTATTAAGACTTGTTAGTAGCAGCACCTTTATCGGATTCAGAGTGATTATCTCTGGTTCCAAGTTAGATATATTTTATGCATCGTAAGATATTTCCAGTAAAGAGGATTGCGTGACTCGGCGCATCTTCCTATCCTGTGATGGTACATTTCCGAAAAAACGATGAAGGATGTCTACCTCTAACCCCCTCCGCAAGACCAAGATTATCGCCACCGTTGGCCCTGCCTGCGACTCCGTTGAGACACTGCAGAAAATGATTCGCGCTGGGCTAAGCGTGGTGCGACTTAATCTTTCTCATGGCAGCTATGCTGAACACGCTGAGCGCGTGCAACGTATTCGTGAAGCGGCAGAATTAACCGAATCCCACATTGCCATTATGGTTGATACCAAGGGCATCGAGATTCGCACTGGCACCCTGGCAGATGGACCCGTGCAATTGAGCTCCGGGCAAAAATTCTTTCTCTTCGGCAAGGAACATCCAGGCAATAGTGAAGGCGTGGGCATCAGTTATAAGAAACTGTCTGCCGAAGTCAAAGCGGGAACCACAATTCTGTTGGACGATGCGGCGATCGAGCTACAGGTTACCGAGGTCGATGGCGAGGTCATTCATTGTGAGGTCGTCCATGGCGGAATGTTGGGTGAGCGAAAGAGTGTCAATGTGCCTGATGTACAGCTCTCTATTAGTGCCCTGAGTCCTGAGTACCTTCACAATCTCCAGGCAGAGGTCGAGTTTGCCATCACACATGAGGTGGACTATCTGGCAGCGTCTTTCGTGCAATCTGGCGAAGAAGTGGAGCATATTCGTGAATTGCTGAATAAAGGCGGGCGTGAGGTTCCCATCATCGCCAAGATCGAGAACCGTGCTGGTGTGTTAAATCTGGACGCGATTGTCGCCGCTGCCGATGGCATCATGGTCGCCCGTGGTGATCTGGGGGTGGAATTACCACTGGCAGAAATTCCCAGCACACAGAAAAAGCTGATTCGAAACACCGTGAGCAATGGCAAGCCGGTGATCACCGCCACCCAGATGCTGGCCAGCATGGAGACCAATCCCAAGCCGACCCGGGCGGAAGCCAGCGATGTGGCTAATGCGATTTTGGATGGTACTTCGGCGGTAATGTTGTCGGGGGAGACTGCGGTGGGGAAATACCCGGTGAAGGCCATAGAGACCATGGCCGAGATCGCCCTGCGTGCAGAGGCGTCATTGCGAGAGTACGGTTACCTGCAGGCGATTCGTCCATCTGCAACCAACAAGGTCGCCGAGGCAATCGGTCAGGCCGCAGCAAGACTGGCGGAACAGTTGCAGGCGGGGGCGATCATCTCGCTGACCGACAGCGGCTTTACGGCGCGACTGATCTCAAAGCATCGGCCGGAATCGATAATTATTGCGGTGACCAGTGACAAACGTGTCGCACGGAGACTAGCCCTGAATTGGGGTGTCATTCCCTTGTTATGCTATCTGGAAGCTAGCCCGACCGATGAGGCTGTTGCGGAATTTGGTTGCAAGCGCGCATTGGAGCTGGGGTATCTGGATGTGGGGGATATTGTGGTGGTTACCCATGGCACGCGGCCTGATATGGGCGGGACTGATTTGATTCGGGTGGTTACGGCTTGATCTGTGATTAACCCAGGTACGCACACTCCCTGAGCCTCAGAATTTCCATCTTTTATTGCTCAATAAAATGGAAATCCGCTGGACCTGCTCTACTCACAAGAATAACGACGTCACCATCGTCAGGAACATCCCATGAGTGATTCATACCGCCCGGGATCACCACATAGGCACCTGCTTGCAGATCGTAGGATTTATCACCTAGCACGAGCGTGACGGCGCCGGACATCACGGAAACGAATTCGTCATGTGTGTGCCAGTGCAGGTCGAAATGCGTGCTTGCAGGAAACAATGCGTAGTAAGTGATTCCGCCGGTCTTGTCATCGACTCTTTGTTGGGCAGTGCGAGTGCCCAAAGGGACTCCGTTTCCTCCGCCCGGCGGGCCCCACTGTACTTCATCCAGATTAATAGCAATCGGTTGTGAATCGCTCTCAGCACTATAGGCAAGGCTACTGATCAGCATGCTGACACAGAAAAATACCAATGCTTTTATGTTCATGTTTACTCCGCTGATATCGCATGAAGCCTGATTCATACGCCGTTGAAGACGTATTAAACGATATCCGGGCAAACAGGGCTAGTAGTGTCCCCAAGTTTTAGTTAAACAAAAATTTCGCCGCCTTACCCGTTTCGCTGGTATCCGCCTCTCTAGCTTCGGCTTCTTCCCGGGCTTTGTTCTCATCGCGGAATTTCTGTTCTCTTTGCTCGCTCTTCTCGTGCGCGAGTCGTCGTTCTTCCAGGATGCGTGCCTGTCTTTCCGCTTGTATTCGCGCAGCTTTCTTTCTTTCCAGTTCGCCTGCAAATATGGTGGCCTCCAGCCGCTGTCTGGCAGCTCTGAGATCCCAGACTGCTTCATAGTAGACAATGCCTAGTTTGGCTCCGGCGTAAACTATCACCACTGGTCCCGCGATTGACGCGCCGGTCAATGCGCCGGCTTCCGCAGTCGCGGCGGCGCCGGTAAGGTAGACTGTACCGGCATCAACGGCTAAACCGGCTCCGCCGGAAACGATATCGTCGGTGTTACCCTCAGCAATGCCTCTGCCAACGGTATAGCCATTGCTGAATGCGCTTAATGGCGTGTTGCCCGAAATTGCGACCACCAGGTCTCGGCCAGCGTCGTTCACCTCACGTTGACTTACAGGTTTAACCTTTTTGGGTGCTCTGCCCGTATCGTCAGTGTAGAGGAGAGGGTTGTTCAGAGCGTATTGATAGGGATTGATCGTTCTTGGGTCAGGGTTTTGAATTGTGTCTCGTGAAATAAACCGTGCTGAATTTGCGTCATAGTAGCGCGCTCGCAGGTAGTAGAAGCCATCGCCTTCATCCATGGCACCAAGTTCTCCTTGCCAGGTGAAAGGATTGTCCAGTTCTCCCGACGAGGCACTCAGCGCGCCAAATGGGGAGTAGGCGTAGCTCTTGACTGTGGTGCCCGCATCGTTGCTGACAAACATGGTATTGCCCATTTCATCAAAGTGATAAAAGAGTCGGGCGTTGCTTGATGCGTCAATACTGTAAAGCAGGTTGCCTTCAGGCGTTCGGATGAAATACCGAAGATCACTCGCACCTTGCTTCTCAATCAGGATCGAAGGAATGGCTAGCGCATAGTTCCATACGTAGTTACTGGTAGTGTTTCCCACAGTGCGGGAAAGTCGGTTGCCGAGCCCATCATAAGTGGCAGTCGTGGTAACGCCATTTCTTGTGTATGAACTTAATCGCGAAGCCAGATTCCAGGTGTAGCTGTCGCTGCCAGCCTGGGTAACCCGGCCCAGAGCATCGTAGCTGTAGCTGGCGACTTGCGAAGCCGCATCGAACGAACCCGTAAAATCATTGGCGCTTTTCGCGGTGGCCAGGCTTGGTGCTGTGCGATCAGCGCTTACGATCTGGTCATTGGCATCGCGTGTTAATGAAATGGAGACATCGGCACCCTCAGTAATGGCGATTAATCTCGAATCTGCGTCAAAGCTATTGCTTCGGTTGACAGAATTGGGGCGCTTAACCGTCAGCAGGTTACCTGCGGCATCATAGGTGAATGTGGTAACCCCGCCCGCCCAATCCGTGACACTGACGAGCCGGTCATTGGCGTCATAGGCGTAGGCTACTTCCTTGCCTGCAGCGAGGGTCATACTGACCATACGTCCCTGGGCGTCGTACGCAGAGAGGATGCCATTGCTGTTGATGATGCGACCGTTGGCATCGTAAGCAGTGCTGATACCGTCAGCCGTGAGCATACGATTATTCGCATCATAGGTATAACTTAAGCTTGTGCCGTCTGTGTAGCTGCGGCTGGTCATGTTATTGGCAGCGTCATACCCCAGTGTCATGGTGCCCAGATTGCCTGGATAGCTCACAACAGAAATCATATTGCGATTGTTGTAGGTAAGCGTGGAGGTATTGCCAAGAGGATCGGATTGGGAAGTGAGTCGGCCGCCCGCGTCATAGGCAGTATTCCAGTTATTTCCGCCGGGGTCCCTGGCTGTCAAGAGTTGTCCAAGTGCGTTGCGCGTGTAGGTTGTGGCAACGGCTCCATCATCCAGGGCGATACCTGTCACACTGCCAACTGCGTCGCGGCTGTAGCTGGTTACGTTACCCAATGGGTCGGTTGTGGATGTGATCAGCCCAATCGGGTTGTAGCTTATCTTGCTTGCATTACCCAGGGGTGAAGTGACTTGTGTTACACGCCCGAGATTATCAGACTGGAATGTCGTGCGATTGCCCAGGGGGTTGGTTCTGGAGGCGACCTCGCCTTCCAGGTTGTAAGACGTCGACCAAATATTTCCCAGCGGATCGGTTACCGAAGTTAATTGGCCTAAAGCATCATAGCCGTTTGTTGTGACGTTGCCGCCGGCATCCGAGACCGTGGCTATGCGGCCCAATGCGTCGTAGCTTATGTTTACAACAGCGCCCAGGGGATCGGTGAAACTTACAGGCTGATCATTCCCGTCATAAGTGTAGCTGAAAGTCTCGCCCAGCGGTGTGCTAAGCGATTGTAAATTGTCATTGTTGTCGTAGACGAACGACGTCGTGTTGTTGTTTTCATCGGTAAAGCTGGTCACCCGGTTCGCGTGATCGTAGTTGAACTTCCGGGTACTGCCATCAGCGAACGTTGTTACATTCGGTCGCTTGAGCGCATCATAAGAAAAGTTCGTGCTATTTCCCATGGGGCCTGTGACCGATGCCAGCGTGCCGTCTGCATTGTAGGAATTGGTAGTGGTTCCTCCGCTCGGGAAGGTGCTGCTTAGCTGCTGGCCTGTACTGTTGTAAGTGTAGGAAAAGGAATTGCCGAGCTGATCGGTGCGGCTGGTCAAATTGCCTAATCCATCATAGGTCATGCTTTCTGTGGAGCCATCTGCGTGGTTTATGCCTGTCCTGTCAAAAAGCGTGAGCCCCGAAATACTTCTGCTGGAATAGGTATAGCTCGTTGTATTGCCGTTAGCATCGACAATTGACGCGAGATCATTGCTGGGGGAGTGGTAGGTGAGGTTTGTTACGGCCCCCAGTCTGTCGGTAATCGAAGCTCTTAAGCCATCGTTATTTGACGTGATGTCTATGGTGTTGCCATTCGCGTCTTCAACTCGTGAAAGTTCGCCAGTTCCCGTGTGGGTATGAACCGTACTGGCGCCGAGGGCATCAGTTATGGTCGTTACGTTCCCATTGCCGTAGCTCAACGTAGTGGTATTGGATTCACCATCATCCTGGCTCGTGACCTTGCCACTGCTGTCATAGACTTGCGAAACGATGGTATTTCCTGCAGGTCTGGTAGAAGAGGTCATCAAGCCGCCAGCCGCGTAGGCATAGGTCGTGGTGTGTCCCAGCGCCGAGCTTGAGCTTGTCAGGTTATTAGCGGTATACGAGAAACTCACTGTCCGCGTGCCGTCAGAAACGGTGCTCAGTTTGTTGTCCGTATAGGAAAAAGTCAGCGTCCTGCCAACACCATCAGTCACTTGCGTTAACTGATTGCTGCCGTTATAGCTCAAACCATGTTGATTGCCACGTCCGTCCAGGACGCTGGTTAACAGGCCGTCGGCGTTGAATACATAGAAGCGCTGCTCTTGTACATCCAGCAGTGCAAGAGCGCCAGTGCCGCTGTCTTCAACGAATTGATACTTTTTACTGGCGGAACTGGTTTGGTTCCAGGACCCATTGCTGAAGGCAAACTCTATTCTTGCGCCATTGCTGGAAATGATGGTTGCCGTAGTGTCGCTCTTATTTAGTGACCATTCGAAATTGTGACGCCAGTTATCACCCAGTACGCCATTGGAAATTCCGTCTGCTGACATCATGGAGCCGTAGTAACGACTAAAGGAGAGGCCCATTGGCCCGCCCAGATCCAGATCCGCATCGAACTGGTTGTAGAATTCGCCATTGAAGGTGCTTATGGGGTCGCGGACAGAGCCATCATTATTGAGATTGCCTGCGGAGCCCGGTGCAATCGGGTCGATGATGTTGACGAAAAGTTCGCAAGTATTGTTAGACGAATCAGGGTCTCCGGGAGCGCCGCCCGTAATATTGCCGTTAGAAGGCCAGGACCCGACTGTGGTCAGTGCTCTCAATTCAAAATCAACCGATTTGGAAGCACCTGCAGCCACTGCGTCATAAGTAATGGTTAGGGAGTTAGAACCAATATTATCCGAGACCGTGATTCCCGGAGGAGGGCCTGCGGCAAAGAACTCGAATCCCGCGGAATAGTTGTAATTGACCGTTATGTTCGATGAGTCAAAGGGCCCGCCAAACGCGGTACTTGAGTTGTCGAGTTCGACAGTTACTTCAATCCGTCCCCCTTTATCGACGTTTGTTGAGTCCACGGAACAGTTGAGTGCGCGATCACTCGCTAGCAGTTTTCCCGGGAGAAACAATGCAAGCGCCAGACCTGTGGCGAATAGGTGCGATTTCATTTTGCTTTGGGTTCCTGAATGCGGATGGCAGCCTGGAGTTGGAACAACGCGTGTTACTTTGTTTTGTGTGGTTTTAAACTGTTTCATTCGCTCAAGGCCTTTTTTCCAATCCTGTATGGGTAAGCCATTGTTTCTGGCCGACGCTTTTATCTCTGCTCTGTTACTTACTCGAGCACGTTCAGTGGAACAGCTTCTTGCGTATAGATGATTGCGCCATCACGACTTGTGTACCCAATAAAGAACTGGTAGTTGCCCAATTCCGCGGCACTCAAAGTAAATTGACCGCCGAACAGGTCGAGGATGTTGAATTCATTGCGGGTGTCTAACTCGATGTTGTCGAAGGGAATCAGATTGGCCACGTTGCCATCCCAGGGAGAGAGGCCGCCAGGAGTCACCAATACGAAATTCGACCCCAATGCGGCAATTACGAACACATCGCTATTAAAGCCAATGTCTTCCGATTCCGGTTCCAGAACGATAAGTATCTGAATGGCATCGCCAACGACGAAGTCAGATTTGAAAGTGCCTCCGCTATCGGAAGATACGCCGCCATTAATCTGCGCACTCGTGGTGCTACCATCGCTAGCCAGCGTAACCCGGGATGGAAGTACGTTGGGCGGGTCGGTCACTGTGATAGTGACGGCATCATCGGATGTTGCACCGTCATCATCGGTAGCTCTGAAAGTGACAACCGTGTTGCCGCCCGATAGGGCAATGCTTGCAGAAAGCCCCGTTGCCTTTAAGGCATTGTTAACCAGCCATTGTGTGGACTCGATCGTGCCATCGCTGTCTGTTGCAGTGGCAGAGAAGTTCACTAGCTCTCCGGCAGCGCCGTCTGAGTCGGGGATGGTTCGGTTGCCACCGACGATGGTGACTGTTGGGGCGACGTTTGTTGAAGAGGCGACAGGGGTTGCCACAGATTGGAGGAGGTTGCCGTTTGCGTCGTAGCTGTAGCTGATTGAGCTGCCGTCATCATAAACAACGCTCACAAGGCGGCCTACGGTGTCATAGCTGTACGTCTCGGCGAGCGCTTCTGGGCTTAGAAGCAGGCTCAGCATCAGGGCGGTAGTGGGTTTTGAAACGCGGAATGCTGTTGGTGTCATTTTGGTGACCCTGTTTGGAACATTATTTGGTAAATTGGATTCGTGGTGATGCTGGGGCACGAATCCTTAGTTTAAGAGTGATGTACAGAGCGTAATCTGAATGTGCGAGCCATCAGAGTGCGCCTGTTTGATCTCTCGGGAGAAGACCATACCTGTGTGGTCATCATGAAAGGGGTAGCTGGTGCTGGCAATCCCTGAGCTCAGGGGGTGAGGGGGATACTAATTGTTTAGTGCCTAATAGTTGCCAGGACTGGTGAGGACACTCACTGTATAACAACATATCCCAGATAGACAAAACATTTCGACTCTCTAGATAGAGGGCATGAGACTGGAACGTGTCGGGCACTTTCCAGCATACATAAAATTAAGTTGTTAAGTTGTGAGTGTCATCCGGTTTCTCTATTGAGTTACCTGCAGCGGATAGTCGTGCGTGCTGGTGTTGCCCGCGCTGTCTGTAACCTGAAGCGAGATCACGTAGACGCCAGCGATGTCCGGAATGAACTGTGTGCTGGGAGAGGTTGGCTGGTCTACTAAAGCCTGACTGCCAGTGGGTTTGTCTGTGATCGACCACCTGTACTTTAATCGCCAGCCAGGATCAGTTTCGTCGCAGGACTCGCCGCTGCCTAACAGAAGTGAATGGCCAGTACTGGCCCGACCTTCAACCTCGGCAAAGGCCAATGGAGCCGGATTGAAACCATTGCCGGTCACAACAACAAATGCCACGCTGTCCTGCCCGGCATTTTTCTGCCCGGTACCAATGGCGATACCCTGATCCGACACATCCTGAAGCCGGGAATGGAACCAGCCTGAGGGGTGTACTACCTCGTGTTGTGATCCATGCCAGTACACCGCTTCGGCCTCTCCCGGCCCATTTCTGCGGCCCGCCATGATGTTTCCACAGCTATTCACGGCGAAGGGAAATGCACTGGCGGCAGGTCCATGCTCAAGCTCAGTTGGCAAGCCATTTCGCCACAGCACGACCCTGGTGCCGGTCGTGCTGCCAGCCCCGCCCACGATCAGTTTCCCATTCCAATTGACATCCGCAACCTGAGTAACACTGGCAGGCCCGTTGACTCCCAATCCCCGGAGTGATCCGTTTTGATAGACGAAGCCGATAGAGTCTGTGTAGTTGCCCGGCAAGATGTCTGAGTAGCCCACCACAGCATTTCCCGCGTCGGTCACCGCTTCTGCTTCGATGGACGGGCCGCCGAGGGTAGCAATGTTTTCCACTGTGATGGCATTGTGATCCAGCCAGTCATCGCTTCGCAGCACAAATGCCGGACTCGTATTATTGGGATTGCCCGCAATCGCGGTACCGTCCGGGCTGAGTGCCTTGATGAATGACTGCGTTCCAATCACATTGCGCAAGTCGCTGCGTTGGATGCTTGAAGGATCATTCCAGTCACCCACTACCCAGACGACAGGTGATACCGGGCCGTTTCTTTCCCGAATTGTGCCGATAATGATTTTGCCGTCTGCGCTGACATCGAGCGCGTTGCTTTGTTCCCAATCCGGTCCTGGATGAAGGTCAACCAGTTGCACAGAACCTGGGTTAGTCCAGTCACTGGAGATCCAGGCCACAGCATGAATTTCCCGGTTGCTGGCAGTTGAGTAGCCGACAGCAACAGTTCCGTTGCCACTGATAGCCAGTCCGTTTGCATTGGGGTATGGGTTTGGGTGCAGGCTGGGAAGTTCCACCAGGGTGCCAACCGAAGCGGCCTGCACCGCGGAAATCATCAAAGTGAAAGCCAGAACCGGGAGCAGGCTCTTTCCATTCATGAGGAGTTCCTTGATTGTGATCGATGGGGGAACGATAGCAGGTCTGGAGACACTTATGAAACACCAGGATGACCAGGATACAAGGATTGTTCGAGAGATATCCGGGGGTCTCTATCACAGTTCTCTGGCCCTTCAGACTTCATTCTGATCTCCAATTCTGGCAATCCACAGCGTTTGAAGTGGTTCGTGACTATGGCAAGATTGCCCAGACCAAAGTACCCTGATCTCTTTTGACTGGTCCCCCGCAATGAAGTCAGTTAGCTGGACAGTGATGGCGTTGGGTGCACTGGGCATAGGTCTATACGCCCTGGCCAATGCGCTCGTACCTGCTTCCCGAGGCGAGTTCGTAGTCGCCATGCTGGAGACCAGTACAGCAGGAGCAATATTGCATTTCACCGCTGGCGGTATGGTGATAATTCTGGGCGCATTGCAGTTTAACCAGAGCCTGCGCAATCGACATATTTCACTGCACAGAACGCTGGGCAAGCTCTATGTTGCAGGTTGTCTCCTCGGTGGCTTCGCTGGTTTGTATATGGCCTTCTTCTCATTTGGAGGCACGGTTACGCATTGGGGGTTCGGCTCTCTGGCGGTGTGCTGGATTATCGCTACCAGCATGGCCTATAAACACATTCGTGGCGGCGCTGTGCGATTGCACCAGGACTGGATGATACGCAGTTATGCACTGACCCTGGCTGCCCTGACTTTGCGCATTTATCTCCCGATTACCCAGATTGCCGGTTTGGATTTCGAGCCGAGCTATCAGGCAATTAGCTGGTTCTGCTGGGTGCCCAATCTCATCATCGCGGAATGGTTCATAATTCCGATATCCAATAGACGCCCAGTCTGGATTAGCCGGGTCACCTGATAACAGGGGTTAGTGCCAGAGAAGTCAGTGCAGGAGCATTGCTATGCCTTGTCATCTAAACCCGGAGATAATTCCTGTACCAATCGAGATGAATTGGAGACGAGCAGCAAAGATTGTCTGTAGATACTGCCGCAACGCCACTATTGATTCAGCGGCTCTCTACCCATCACCTCTGCGAATGTAGACAACTGTCTCACGACTCGCCAGAATCACCTACATCCAACCATCAAGTTCCAGTAGTCCTATCAGGAGTTCTTTCCATGAGCGTTGAGCTGTACCAGTTAACCGCACCTGTTTTTGTCCACAACCTGAAAAACCTGTCCGCCATTCTGAAAAAGGCTGAAAAGTCTGCAAAGGACAGGGGCATCGAACCCGATGTCCTGCTCAATGGCCGGCTCGCGCCCGACATGTTTTCCCTGGTGCGCCAGGTGCAAATAGTCACAGACAACGCCAAGGGCTGCTGCGCCCGCCTGACTGGCACCCAGGCGCCGGTATTCGAAGATGGCAACGACGATTTCACGCAGTTACAGCAGCGTATCGCTGCAACAATCAAGTTCATCAAAGGACTCAAGAAATCCCAGTTCACCACCAGCGCAGACAGCCCCATCGAAATGAAGGTGCCTATCGGTGTGCTGTACTTCAGCGCCGAGGACTACGTGAAAGGTTGGGCTTATCCCAATTTTTATTTCCACTTCACTACTGCCTACAACATCCTGCGCCACAACGGTGTGCCGGTGGGCAAGGCAGATTTTCTCGGGCTGGTGCCGGGCATGTCGGCGACTGGCAAGATTGCCAAGATGATGGGGTTGCCCCAATCAAAGCCGGTAGTTGCAAAGAAACCCACAAAGAAACCCACAAAGAAACCCGCAAAGAAACCCGCAAAGACAGCGGCATCGAAAGCTGCAAAGAAGTAAAGCAAGTAACATGTATACGTCGACTATGCGCGAGGAGTTGATCAGAGCCGCAATAAAGCCCTTAGTGAATTCATTCATTTGACTACAGACAGGAAGCCACCATGCGAAGACGAGAATTCTTGACCAAGCTGCCACTCGCAACGATGCCATTGATGTTGCCAGCGGCGGCGCAGGCGGCACAGTCCGCACGCTTGAAGATCACCGATATTCGCTTGATCAGGATTAAGCTGGTCGAAGACAAGGGTATTCTTGCTCGACGCGTCGACACGCCTCGTGGAGGCCTGCACGTGCAGATCGGGAATTTCACCGTGACAGAGGTACATACGGATCAAGGTCTGGTGGGCATTGGCCCCGGGATCCCTCCTGAGAATCTTGAAACCGTGAAACGGATGCTGGTCGGTAAAGATCCATTCGATATTAATGCGCATGCCGCGGCACTATACGCGCCCCATCGCAGATGGGGCGCCTCGGTAGAGATCGCGCTTTGGGATCTGCTTGGCAAAGCGACGGACCTGCCTCTCTACAAGCTGTGGGGAGGAGGGCGCGATCGCGTCCTGCCTTACGCGGCCATGTGGGGCATCGGCACTGTGGAAGACCGTGTCGAAATCGCTATCGGGCTCAAAGAGGACGGCTGGCGCGCCATCAAGCTGCGGTCGGGTTTCAGAACCATGGAGGAGGACGTACGCGTCGTTGAACTGGTTCGGGATGCGCTGGGTGATGATTTCCATATCCTGTGTGACGGCAACAAGGCACCCGGCGACGCAGACGCCAACGGGGAAGATCCCACACTATGGAACTTCAAGCGGGCCTATGACACGGCAATGGAGTACCAGCGGCTCAACGTCTACTGGCTCGAGGAGCCACTGCCCCGGTATGACTACGAGCGCTTGGCAGAGCTCAATCGGCTGTTGGCTATGCCGATGGCTGGTGCCGAGGCAAACTGGGGTATTCATGAATTCAGGTGGCTGCTAGAGCAAGGCTGTTTCGACGTCCTGATGCCGGAGATAGGCGACATAGGCCCCCTGATGTCCCGCACTGTCGGTACTCTCGCCGCAGCCTACAACAGGCAAGTATCGCCGCATTCCGCACCATTCGAGCGGCGACTGGTCAATATCTGCGGCATTCATCTGATCGCATCCATGCCTAACGGCCCAATAACAGAGTTTATCCATGAACCACCACACGCGGATATTTTCGAGGGTTGGCAGGTGTTCGAGAATCCGCCGGCCCTAGAAGCGGACGGCATGATTAAAGTGCCTCAGGGTCCAGGCCTCGGAGTTACATTGCGGCCAGATCTAATCGAGGTATTGTAAAATAGGGACAGATTTATTTTTTAAAAATAAATCTGTCCCTATTTCTTTATGGAGTTGATTGTTTCAAAGATTTAAATGCTAGAAGCTTTGAGAGCTACGCTGTTGGCTGTTGGGATCTAAGAAAGATTGGTGGGCCCACCAGGACTCGAACCTGGGACAAACGGATTATGAGTCCGCTACTCTAACCAACTGAGTTATAGGCCCTCTTTGGCTTCGTTAGAAGCCCTTACTCTTCGTTGCAGCACTTCTCCTCACTCGGTCACGTACTAATGTACGCTCCCTCACTCGGAAAGTACTGCGCCTCGATTAAGGACTTCCAACAAACCCAAAGCCCCTCGAGGGGTTCTCTTTCCCATTGCAGAAAAGAGAAGGGGTGCATTATATGCACCCCTTCGATTCTTGCCAATTTCCTTTCTGACTTACTCGTCCAGGAACGACCGGAGGTGATCCGACCGGGTTGGATGCCGCAGTTTGCGCAGCGCCTTGGCCTCAATCTGACGAATCCGCTCACGGGTCACATCAAACTGCTTGCCGACCTCTTCAAGAGTATGGTCAGTATTCATATCGATACCAAAGCGCATTCTGAGCACCTTGGCTTCGCGTGCAGTGAGTGAACCCAGCACAGACTTGGTAGCTTCCCGCAGACCCTCGTCGATGGAGCTATCCACCGGTGAATCCACAGTAGCATCCTCAATGAAATCACCCAGATGCGAATCTTCATCGTCACCGATAGGCGTCTCCATGGAGATTGGCTCTTTAGCGATCTTGAGGACTCTGCGGACCTTGTCTTCCGACATATCCATACGCTCGCCCAGTTCTTCCGGCGTGGGCTCGCGGCCTTTTTCGTGAACCATCTGGCGGCTGATGCGGTTCAGCTTGTTGATGGTTTCGATCATGTGGACCGGGATACGGATGGTTCTGGCCTGGTCGGCGATGGATCGGGTGATCGCCTGGCGAATCCACCATGTGGCGTAAGTTGAGAACTTGTAACCACGGCGGTATTCGAACTTGTCCACCGCCTTCATGAGGCCGATGTTGCCCTCCTGGATCAGGTCCAGGAACTGCAGGCCGCGGTTGGTGTATTTCTTGGCGATGGAGATCACCAGACGCAGGTTGGCTTCCACCATTTCTTTCTTGGCACGGCGGCTCTTGGCCTCGCCGATGCTCATCTGGCGGTTGATGTCCTTGATCTCGGTGACGGTCAGGCCAGTCTCTTCCTCGAGCAGCTTGATCTTCTTCTGGGCGCGAAGCACTTCGGTCTTCACGTTGACCAGCAGTTCGGAGTAGGGCTTCTTGGCACGGATGTGCTTGTCGATCCACTTCTCGTTGGTCTCGTTGCCGGGGAAAGACTCGATGAAGGTCTTGCGTGGCATCTTGGCGCTGCGCACACACAGGCTCATCACAGACTTCTCGTGGCGACGCAGGCGGGTCAGTACCGCGCGTACGTGTTGCAGCAGTGGGTCGAACTGGCGTGGGGTCAGTTTGAATGACTTGAACAGCTCGCCCAGTTTCTCCAGCTCGGCGATCGCCCGCGCGTGGTCGCGACCGTTGCGGTTGACGCTCTTACTGGTCTTTTCGTACTGCTTCTTCAGCTCGGTGAAGCGGATCTTCGCTTCTTCTGGATCTGGACCAGTAGCAGCATCATCTTCATCGTCCGAATCGTCCATGTCGTCGTCATCGTCGGAATCAGAATCGGAGTCGGAATCGTCGGAATTGTCACTATCAGCCTGCTGGCTGGCCGGCGGCGGGATATCGTCGTCGGTGGTGTCCAGGTAACCGGTGATCAGGTCGCTGAGGCGACGTTCTTCGGTGTCGATCAGGGCGTATTCGTTGAGGATGTGCTCCACAGTGCCGGGGAACAGGGCCATTGCCTTCATCAGTTCCCGCAGGCCTTCTTCGATACGCTTGGCGATCACGATTTCGCCTTCGCGAGTCAGTAGTTCTACTGTACCCATTTCGCGCATGTACATGCGCACGGGGTCGGTGGTACGACCGGCCTCGTTTTCAACGGCAGCCAGGGCGGCAGCCGCTTCGGCGGCGGCGACTTCGTCGGCGCCGGAATCGCTGTCTTCATTGAGCAGCAGGGCATCGGCGTCGGGGGCTGCCTCGAACACCTTGATACCCATGTCATTGATCATCTGGATAATGTCTTCTACCTGGTCAGGATCGGAGATGTTCTCCGGCAGGTGGTCATTCACCTCGGCGTAGGTCAGGTAGGTTTGTTCTTTACCCTTTGCGATCAGTGCTTTCAGGCTTGATTGTGGTGCGATTAAATCGGCCATGAACTCTCGTCTTCCCGTGCGTGTGTGCACGGAACATTACGGTGCGTGGAAAAAAGTGAGCCGGGCATTATAGCGGCGACCTGTGACTATGTATATCGACAATCTTCCCTAATTAGACAGCATCCGGGCCGCCAGAGTTTTGGGGTTTTGTCGCTGAAATCGCCGAATTCGCCTTTTCATCTCGCCAGGGAAGGGGTTGGGGTGGGGTCAGCAGAGGCGGGGAGAGAGGGCAGGGGTGGGGTCAGCAGAGGCGGGGAGAGAGACCAGGGGTGGGGTCAGAGTAAAAATACAGTACTTTCAGTACTGTATTTTTACTCTGACCCCTGCAATTCCTCTGACCCCTGCAATTCCTCTGACCCCTGCAATTCCTCTGACCCCTGCAATTCCTCTGACCCCTGCAATTCCTCTGACCCCTGCAATTCCTCTGACCCCTGCGATTCATTCTGTCCCCCGCGAGCCCTGCGAACCATTCCGTGAAATTGCGGAATTTCCCTTCTCCTTGAGGTGAAGAATTAGCAGCTTCTTCTCTATATCCGACAATATATTGTCAATAATCTGCTTGAACTCTTCCTCAATGCCTTCCTGGGGCGTGATCTTCTCATCCTTGAGCAGCTCGGTTAACTGACCACGGATGCGCCCGAAGGCGTATCCGATCAGCTCTGAGCTATCTATATCGGGGTTGGCCTTCACTTTTTCAATAAGGGCCAGCAGTACCTGGCGGTTGGCATCCTCGGCGGTACGCAGGAGTTCGAGATCACGATCGATCTCCAGGGCGATTTCCGGGTTGCGCAGCAGCAACTCAATGGCCTTGAGGGCCGCGGGTTTGCGGTAGCGGCTGATGGCGCTTTCCTGGGCGCGCCGGGGGTAACCGGATCTGCTGCCTCGGTTGCTCCGATCCTGGCCTGTGGCAGGACCTGGCTCTGGGTAGTAATCAGAATCTGGCGGCGCTGAGTCGTCCATATAGGGAGGAGGTGCTTCGCTGGGTGGTGGCACATCGGGTTCCGTGGCCAGCAGTTCATCCAGGGATTCTGTGGAGACGCCCAGGGTGTCCGACAGGCGGTTCAGCATGAGCTGGGCGTAGATGCCTTTGGGGAGCTTGCGAATCAGTGGCTTTGCCAGATTGCTCAGGCGTGCCCGGCCTTCGATGGACTTGGCGTCGAGATCGGCGCTGAGCTTGTCGAAGAAAAAGTCTTCCAGCGGGTCGGCTTCGTTTAGCGCTTTCTCGAACCCCTCCTTGCCGTGTTCCCTTACAAACGTATCGGGGTCGGCGCCCTCGGGCAGGAACAGGAACCGCACCTGGCGCCCGTCTTCCATCAGCGGCAGGGTGGTTTCCAGTGCGCGCCAGGCAGCGGTGCGACCGGCTTCGTCGCCGTCGAAGCAGAACACGACCTCAGAGACGCTTCTGAACATTCTCTGCAAGTGCCTCGCGCTGGTGGCAGTGCCCAGTGTGGCTACGGCGTTGCGTATGCCCATCTGGGCGAGGGCGATGACGTCCATATAGCCTTCTACCAGCAGCAGGCGTTTGAACTTTTCACCGGAGCGGCGGGCCTCATAGAGGCCGTAGAGTTCGGCGCTCTTGTGGAACACCGGGGTCTCTGGTGAGTTCAGGTACTTGGGTTTGTCGTCACCCAGTACGCGGCCTCCGAAGGCCACGGTGCGGCCGCGGCTGTCGCGGATGGGGAACATGATGCGGTCGCGGAAGCGGTCGTAGTAGGGGCGCTGATCTTTCCTGGCATTGCCCTCTTTCTGCTTATCGGAATCACGCTCGATGATCATGCCCGCTTTGAGCAGGGACTGGGTCTTCTCGTCATCGGTACCTGCCGTGTTAAGCAGGTTGTCCCAACCCGGAGGCGCGAATCCCAGGGCAAAGTCCCGGGCGATTTCTCCGCTAAGGCCGCGGGATTTCAGGTAGTCCACCGCGACTTGCTTGCGTGGATGTAACCTCAGTTGTTGCTGATAATACTTGCTGGCGGTTTCCAGAATCTCCAGCAGTTTGGTGTTCTCCGACTGGCGCCGGACATCGGCCCTGGATTCTTCCCGTGGCACTTCCACCCCGGCATCCCGGGCAAGTGTTTCCACTGCCTGGGGGAAATCCACGTGATCGAAGTTCATCACAAAGCCGATGGCATTGCCGCCAGCACCGCAGCCGAAGCAGTAGTAAAACTGGCGCTCCGGTTGTACGCTGAATGAGGGGGTCTTTTCGTTGTGGAATGGGCAGCAGGCCTGGTAGTTCTTGCCAGAGCGCTTGAGACCGACCCGTTTATCCACGACCTCGACGATGTCTACCCGGTGGAGCAGATCGTCGATAAAGGTTTGGGGAATGAGGCCAGCCATAGGGTGGTTAGAATATCATTGATTAGCAATTTAAATAGGGACGGATTAATTTAAATAGGGACGGATTTATTTTCCGTAGGAAAATAAATCCGTCCCTATTTAAATATTGGAGGTTCGATGTTCTGGACGCGTCACCGCAGTAAAATCGCCCTGGCACTCTGGGTGCTGGTAGTTGCCTTATTCACGCCAAGCGTTTTCTACCTCTACAGTCTCGAACCGCCCGAATCGGACTATCCGCTCTGCTATCCGGAGTACAACCCTGTCTACTACAACGAAGAGACTGCTGAAGAAGAGGCAGAGCTTGCGGACGCGCAATTCAGAATAAATCTCTCCAGTGCCACTGATCCTGAGTCGCAAGTGATGAATCTGCTTGCTGACAATAACGGACGAGTTTCCGCCGACAAAATCCCTGCGCTAGCTAGCCTGTCTCAGCAGTTTCCCGATTCGGGGCTCGCGGCAGCGCAATACCTCAACGCTTGCAGCAAGGACATCTCACACGTCGAGTGCAGTCCGGGCACTGTTGAAAACGTGGTTCAGGTGCACGCGGACAATGGGGCGATCTGGGGTTCGATTGCGCTGTTGCTTATCGAGCGAGAAGACATTGAAGCTGCAATCTTTGCTTTAGAGCAAGGCGCGCAGGCTTCCAGTTTTGATGATTATTTCTCAACACAACTCCGGGTGATTGATGCTGCCGCGCCGGATAGCGACCCACTCGCAGTAGGTTCGATATTCCGGTTCTTCCGCTATGCCGACTACACCATTGGCGTTTCAAGCGCACAGCTTATAACGCGATTTTGCTCGCTGAACTCTGCGGATAACCCAGTGGTGGCAGATGTTTGTATCGCCTATGGCGAGCGTGTCTTCGATGACAGTGCCAGTTTGCTAGGTAAGCTGCTTGGGATAGCTATACAGGAGGTGGTGTACGTTGCGACAGGTGATGCGGTACAAATCGCACGCATGCAAGCTGCGACTGAAGCGCAGCAGAACTATCAGCGCAGGTTCAGTGGTTCTTTCGTAGGGCTGACCACCTATGACCAGAGCCTGGCCGTTTTCTGGAGAGACAGCCTGATAGAGTATGGAGAAGTCGAGACAATTGGGCGCTTGTATCGCGAGGTAATGAGTAGGTCAGCCGATCCGGATTATCAACCCTGCGATCCGCCGCGACTGCGCTTTGCATTTCCTTATTTTTACATGGGAGACGAACGGGTCTCCTGGTAGGGCTTAAATAGGGACAGATTTATTTTCCTTACAGGAAAATAAATCTGTCCCTATTTAAGCCATAAACTCCAACCGATTACCGAACGGATCGACGGTAAAGAAACGTCGTTTACCGCCTACAGGTTCAGCTTCCGTGATCGAGTTACCTGCCTCTTTCAGAATTCTGCTGAGGCCATCCAGGTCGTCCACAATGAAACAAGGATGGGCTTTGGTGGCTGGATGAAAATCGGGATCTGCGCCGAGATGCAGGCCAATTTTGCCAAGCTCGAACCATGCGCCACCTCTGCCTGCCAATGACTCAGGTTTTGGGATTTCGTTCAGTCCGAGTACTGCACCGTAGAAATCCCGGCCTATCTCTTCGCCGCCGATCGGAATCGCGATTTGTATATGGTCGATTCCTGATAGCTTCATTTGGGGTTAAGAAAAATAGGGACAGATTTATTTTCCCTTTGGGAAAATAAATCTGTCCCTATTTTTCTTTCCTATTTTTCTAGCCAAGTGCGGTTTTTATCTTCTGGCTCACAGCGCCCATGTCAGCACGGCCGGTCAACTGGCCCTTGATGGTCCCCATCACCTTGCCCATGTCCTGCATAGAGGATGCGCCGGTGCTGGTTATGGCTTCGGCGATGATGGTGTCGATCTCTTCATCGGTCAGGGGTTGGGGCAGGAATTCCTGGATGATGTCGATCTCTGCCTGCTCTTTGTCCGCCAGTTCCTGACGGCCGCCATCGACGTATTGCTTGATGGACTCGCGGCGCTGCTTAACCATTTTGTCCATGATGGAGATGATGCGGCTGTCGTCAGGGTTGATGCGCTCGTCTACTTCCACTTTCTTGATCTCGGCCAGAATCAGGCGCACGGTGCCCAGGCGCTCTTTGTCCTTGGCGCGCATGGCGTTTTTCATGGCTTCGGTGATGGCGATCTTGAGTGGGCTCTCGGACATGGGTTGGGCCTTTTGTGGGTTATAGGGGTTATGGGGGCGGATTTATTATCCGTGCAGGTGTTTAGGGACAGATTTATTTCCTTTTAGGAAAAAAATCTGTCCCTAAACGGAAAAATTTTTGCCTAAACGAAAAAGGGACAGACTCGCTTGGAAATCTGTCCCTGATCTTACTGCCTAACTGCGCCCGGTTAAAACCAGACAGCGTGCTTGTGCTGTTTAGTAGAGACGCTGGGTCTTGCGATTTTCGCGTTGCAGCTTCTTCAGATGACGCTTAACTGCCGCCGCAGCTTTGCGCTTGCGTACGGAAGTGGGCTTCTCGTAGAACTCGCGACGACGCACTTCGGCCAGGATACCGGCCTTCTCGCAGGAACGCTTGAAGCGGCGCAGGGCCACATCAAAGGGCTCGTTCTCTTTCAGTTTTACCTGTGGCATGAACTAAATCACCTACCAAATATTATGTGAATGTCTTAAATCTTAGCGTTGTTCAGTCTAGACCAGTGCTGAATTTCTGCCGCACCCGGCCCAAGAGGGAGCGTATCTTATAGATTAAGCGCCTGAAATGCAAAGAATTGGGCCTGATTTGGGGGGATTTTCGGCATTTTGGCCCTGACTGGGCCAAAATCAGCTATACATAGTGAACTGATTGATTTTTCTGCAATTTCTGGAAGGCTGGCACGGAAGCTGGCGATGAAGACAACGAAATATTTCGATAGAATTCGCAACACTCCCGATCGACGCGCGATAAAGGATGCCTGGATCAGCCAAGTAATCCTGAATCCCGAGTCCAGATTCGTGCAGAACGATGGGAGAATCCGGTTGTGCGGCCCCGTGCCCGACAGGGATAATCGCACCCTTCGAGTGGTGCTGCTCCCCGATGGCGTGACCGTACATGATGCGTATTTCGATGAGAGCTAGCCCAGTTAGCTCCGTCTTTTCACCTTCCAGAGTCAATCATGATAGTCCTTGGTATTGAAACTTCCTGCGACGAAACGGGCATCGCGCTCTATGACAGTGAGCGTGGCTTGCTGGCTGACAGTGTGTATAGCCAGGTGGATATTCACGCTCAATACGGCGGCGTGATTCCCGAACTGGCATCCCGGGACCATATCCGCAAGACCCTGCCGCTGCTTAAACAAGTGATCGCCGATGCGGGAATCGAAGCGAGTGATATCGAAGGCGTGGCCTACACCGCAGGACCCGGCCTTATCGGTGCCTTGCTGGTGGGCGCGTCCATTGGCCGCAGTCTCGCCATGGGTTGGGATGTGCCGGCCATCGGCGTGCACCATATGGAAGGTCATCTGCTGGCACCTATGCTGGAAGAGGAACCACCGGAGTTTCCCTTCGTTGCTTTGCTGGTATCCGGTGGCCATACTCAATTGGTGCGGGTCGAGGGCATTGGCCGTTACGAATTACTGGGTGAGTCATTGGATGACGCTGCCGGTGAAGCCTTCGACAAGGTCGGCAAGATGCTGGACCTGCCTTATCCGGGCGGGCCGCACGTGGCAAAGCTCGCCTTACAGGGTACAAAGGGCCGTTTCAAGTTTCCCCGCCCCATGACCAATCGCCCCGGCCTGGATTTCAGTTTCAGTGGGCTCAAGACTTTCGTGCGCAACACCATCGCCGAACACAGCGAAGAGGGTGGTCTCGATGAGCAGACCCGTGCCGATATCGCCTGGGCTTTCGAAGATGCGGTCGTATCCACGCTGGCGATCAAATGTCGCCGGGCCCTGGAGCACACCGGCCTGCAATCACTCATCATTGCTGGCGGAGTGAGTGCTAACCAACGCTTGCGTGAAGTACTGGAAAGCAACCTGCGCAAGGTGAACGGCCGCCTGTTTTACGCCAAGCCAAGTCTGTGTACCGACAACGGCGCCATGATCGCCTATGCCGGCTGCCAGCGTTTATTGGCGGGCCAGACAGAAGACCTGCCCATCACAGCCCAGCCGCGCTGGAACCTGGAGAGCCTCCCCGCCATCGCCTGACGAATGAGGGGTTGCAGAGATTAAATTCAATCAACCGATTA
The DNA here is from genome assembly GCA_965227635.1 of uncultured Pseudohongiella sp. GTDB lineage: Bacteria > Pseudomonadota > Gammaproteobacteria > Pseudomonadales > Pseudohongiellaceae > UBA9145. The sequence goes on from OZ245763.1 coordinate 2,300,726, forward strand.
AAGGGTCGCAGAGATTATTTTTTTGCACAGCAACAGGCTAAGAAATATTCTTTCCGCCCCCTTTTAAGAGAACTGTAATGGATATTGTTTATATTCGAGAGTTGGAAGTTCGCACCATTATCGGCATCTATGATTGGGAGCGGGAACAGCAGCAAGTAGTCAGCATGGACCTTGAGATGGCTTCGGACATCGCCCTTGCTGCGGCTACCGACAGCATTGAACAAGCGCTGGACTACAAGGCGGTGGCCAAGCGCATTATCGCCTACGTGGAAGGCTCTGAATTTTTCCTGGTGGAGACTCTGGCGGAACGGATTGCCGAGATCGTGCTCACTGAATTTTCTGTGCCCTGGCTAAAGCTGCGACTGGGCAAGCCGGGTGCAGTGACAGGTTCCCGCGACGTGGGTGTCGTAATTGAGCGCGGCGTAAAGCCTGACTAAAATCCTGTTATAGGTAAACGAGTGCCACTTCTCACATTAAGCATCGGAAGCAATGTGCAGCCCCGGGAGAATATCCTGCTGGTGGTGAAGATTCTGCGTGCCCACTTCAAGCAGATTCGTTGTTCATCCGTGTATGAGAGTGAGGCGGTTGGCTTCGATGGGGATAATTTTCTCAATCTCGTGCTGGCGACCGAAACCAGCGACAGTATCGAGGACATCACCGCCTACCTGAAAGAGTTGGAAGATGACACGGGGCGCGATCGCAGTGCGCCACGCTTTTCCGGTCGAACCATGGATATCGATATTCTCACTTATGGTGAACTCTGTGGTTGCCACGGGGGAGTCGAACTGCCCAGGGGAGAAATACTCGAACATGCTTTCGTGCTGCAACCTCTCGCGGAATTGTTGCCTGATAAGGTTCACCCCGTTGCCGGCAAGTGCTATGCCGAACTCTGGCAGAACTTCGACAGGCCTGAACAAAAGCTCTGGCCTATTGATTTCGATTGGCAGGATGAATAAGGCGTAAACCCGGATGAGGGACTTTCTGTGCGCTGGAGGCTCCCTTCGCGCTGCTGGCCTTCTTCGCACTGGTAGCGCCTAACCACCTCGCATTAATTCGCTGCAGATCACTCCCGAGGTTCCCTAGCCCAGGGATCTCCCGCCATCCACCTTCAGTATGCTGCCGGTCATATAGGTTGCTTCTACGGCAAGAAAGTAAGCGGCATCCGCAATAGCTTCCGGTGTGCCGAGTTTTCCCAGCGGAATCTGCGCAAGCACAGATTTTCGGATCGTTTCAATTTCCTGGGGGTTGTCTGATTCTGCCAGGGCCGGGTCGTCCAGCGATTCGGGCCAGAGTATGGCGCCGGGGGACACGCCATTAACCCGGACTGTTGGTCCCAGTTCCCGGGCCAGGGATCGGGTCATGGTAGCCAGTCCCGATTTGGCGATGCTGTAGATTGAGTGCTTTTCCATACCTCTTTCGCACATGGCGTCGATGATATTCACCACCGAACCGCGGCGCTTGACCAGTTCCTCTTGCAAGTCTCTAGTGAGGAAGAAGGCCGCTCGCAGGTTGCTGTCGACGAGGTCGTCCCATTGCGCCTGCGATGCTTCAGGTAATGGCGTGGGATAGTAAGACGAGGCGTTGTTGATCAGGTAGTCGATACGACCAAAGCAGTCCAGGCTGCTCTGGGCCAGTTTCTCCACCTCGGCTTGCCGGGTGAGGTCGGCTTGCACGGTTTCCCCATTGAGTTCCAGTGCCAGGTCGTCCGCTTCTTCGCCAGACTGGTTATAGTGGATCACGACCTGGCATCCAGCCTGATTAAAGCGCCGTGCGATCGCGGCACCGATGCGGTGCGCGCCTCCGGTAATCAGGGCTACAGGTTGCTCGGGTGAGGGGTTATTCATCGATACTATCCATCGGTGTTATCTATTGGCACTAGTTATTGGCGCTATCCATTAGCACTATTTATTGGCGCTAACCATTAGCACTGCCACGCAAAGTCGCTACTGTTTGCTTGATCACTTCCAGGCGCTTGTGGGCGATGATGTCCTGTGGGCTGGCACCCGGGGAGTCAGCAAGCAGGGCGCCGTTGTCGATAGCGAGAACCGCCGTATGCACTGTTTTGAAATAGGCGCTCTGCGGATATTCTCTCTCTTCGAGTCCGGTGCGCCCCCGGGCATCGGCTTCGCAAGCCAGCAGGAACTTGTCGACCCGCTCAGGGCGTCGAAACGCATCGAGGGATTCCAGTAGTTTGAGCAAGGTCTGTGGGCGCAGTTCCTGTACCTGGTGCAGTTTGGTGTGGTGTTCGCATACCAGCCGCGCCAGGCTCGCATATTCCTTGGGAACCGGCAGCCGCTTCTCAATTGCTTTCAAGGCGTCCAGCCCGCGCTGTTCATGACCGATGTGGCGAGGCCATTCTTCCTCTGGCGTCAGGCCCTTACCCACATCATGTACTAGCGTGGCATAGAGCACCGCGGGGTCGTCGGTGAGTTTGCGTGCTTCTTTCATGCTAAGGATGATGTGCTTCCCTGTGTCGATTTCCGGGTGGTATTTTTCGGGTTGTGGTATTCCAAAAAGCCTGTCTACCTCGGGGAGAATAACCTGCAGGGCGTTGCAGTCCCGCAGCACCTCAAGGAAACGGAATGGGCCGTAGGTCTTTAGCGACAGGTCTAACTCTTTCCAGATGCGTTCCGGTACCAGCGTGTCCAATTCGCCGGATTTTACGATGCTTCGCATGTAACGGCGGGTGCGTTCCGCTACGGTGAATCCCATACGCTGAAAGCGCGAGGCAAAACGAGCAACGCGCAAAACTCTAAATGGGTCTTCGACGAAGGCTTCAGAGACATGGCGCAGGATGCGATCGTGTAAATCGTTGCGGCCGCCAAGCGGATCGATGATTTCACCGTCCGGAGTTTCAGCAATGGCATTGATGGTGAGATCTCGACGTTCGAGGTCTTCTCGCAGGGTGACCGTGGGGTCGCTGCATATTTTAAAACCGGTATGACCCGGAGCTATTTTGCGCTCGGTGCGGGCGAGGGCATATTCTTCCTTGGTTTCCGGGTGCAGGAAGACAGGGAAATCCTTGCCTACTTGCTTGTAGTTGAGGGCGAGCATCTCTTCCACGGTGGCACCAACCACCACCCAGTCGCGATCCTTGACCGGGAGCCCCATTAATTTATCGCGGACGGCACCGCCGACCAGATAGGTTTCCATGTGCTGACACTTCCTGTGCGTTGCTATTGGGCTGTTAGTAGCGTGCTGGTGTTACTTGTTATAAGAGACAACGAAAAGCTTCTTGTCTTCAAGGCGCATCAGGGTCAGGTCGCGACCCCAGATATAACCAGTATCCAGCGCATAGACGTGGGGCTTGCCGGTATAGCCTTCGAGGGCAGCCCAGTGGCCGAAGAGTATTGTAGTAGCTGGGGTGATTTTTTCATATTCAAACCACGGTTTGAATCCAGCCGGAGCGGCGCACAGGCCCTCCTTGATATCCAGCCGCAGGCTACCGATGTCGTCGCAGAATCGCACCCGGGTCAGGTAATTGGTGATGGTGCGCAGGCGCGCCTGGCCTTCCATCTTGTCATACCAGCGAATAGGTTCGTCGCCGTACATATTGCGCAGGTATTCCTTGTAGTCGCCATGTTGCAGGGCATGTTCCACTTCCGCGGCGCGATCCAGCGTCTCCTGCAACCCCCAGCGTGGTGCGATGCCGGCATGGATCATCAGGAAATCTTCCAGCCCATTCTTGGTGGGTATGGTGTCATGAAAGGCCAGTGGCTTGTGGCGTAACCAGTCGCTCAGCTCCTGGCAATCGGGTGCTTCCAGCAATTCCTTCAATGTGTCCTTGGTCTTGGAAGGAGCACAGCCTTCATGCATGGCGATGAAGTGGAGGTCGTGATTACCCAGTACGACTTCCAGCGAGTCGTCCATGTCGCGAAGAAAACGCAGCGTATCGAGGGATTTCGGTCCGCGGTTGATGAGATCACCCACGCTCCACAGCTTATCCGTGGCAGGAGAGAATCTGGCTTTTTTCAGCACTTTCTTCAGTGCCTTGTAACAACCCTGTATGTCGCCGATGGCGTAGGTACTCATCGCTATCCGTATTTCTATCCGCTACTGCTGGTCTATTGCGACGCAAGATGCCGCGTGAAAATCGAAGTATAACATCCGGGCATTAAGTTTTCGGGCCGCTGGGAAAGAGCTGCCGTTCAGTTTGCGGAGTAACGATTGGGTTGTGGTGAGCGCTTAGTGCACGAGACGCGGAGGCGCCAGCAGAAAAGCCGGAATCGGTGTCTTGAATTTGTTGCCGTCGGCGGCAAGCATCTCGTAACTGCCTTGCATGGTACCAGTCTCGGTACCGATGACTGCGCCACTGGTGTAACGGAAAGACTGGCCAGGAAGGATTTCCGGTTGTTGGCCAATCACACCTTCGCCTATGACTTCTTCAACCCGGTTGTTGTCGTCGGTGATTCGCCAGTGCCGGTTGAGCAGTTTGACGGATTCGTCACCGCGGTTGGTGATGCCGATGGTGTAGGCAAAAGCCCAGCGCCCCTTCACCGGGTCGGACTGTTCTTCCAGGTAGTGGGTATCTACTTCAATCTGAATCGTATCAGGAGTTGCTGTCATTGCTTTGATCTGCCAGTTCATCGCTTAGCGCATCACTAATTAATACGTAATCTTCCAAAGAAAGGTTTTCTGGTCGCTGACTCATTTCCAGGGGAAGAGTCTTTAACCTGTCTTCAGAGATGATGGCTTTCAAACTGTTTTTCAAGGTCTTGCGGCGCTGGTTAAAGGCCGTACGAATCACCGTCTGCAGACAATCCACGTCTCGGGCGGAAACCGGGAACTGCTGGTGCGGTATCAGGCGTACGATTGCCGAACTCACCTTGGGTTTCGGCGTAAAGGCAGCGCTGGGGACATTGAAAAGATGCTGTACGTCGCAGTAATACTGGGTCATCAGCCCCAGCCTGCCATAGTTCTTGTCACCGGGCTTCGCTGCCAGTCGTTGTACAACTTCCAGTTGCAGCATGAAAACCATATCCCGGATCAGGGGGTGACGCTTCAGCAGGTGGAACATCACTGGCGTGGAGATATTGTAGGGCAGGTTGCCGATGACCCGTAATGTGCGACTCTCGCCATCGGTCAGGGTAGCCAGGTCGAACTTGAGGATATCCTGTTGGATGATTGTGACGTTGTCGCGATTGTTGAATTGTTTCTGCAGGAAGTCAGCCAGGTCCCGATCCAGTTCAACGCAATCGAGGCGGGCACCCGAATCTGCCAACGGTCTGGTCAGGGCAGCCTGGCCCGGACCGATTTCCAGCAGGTGATCGTCGCGCTGCGGATTGATGGCATCGATGATGCGCTGGATGACGCCCTGGTCATGGAGAAAATTCTGGCCGAAGCGTTTGCGGGCCTGGTGTGGCCGGCCATTGGTCATGGGTACGGCAGGCTTCATGATTTGCTCGCTGTCTTGAAATGTTCGCTCATGAACAGGGCGGTTTCGATCGCATTATAGAGGCTGCCGGTATCTGCCTTGCCGGTGCCCGCCAGATCCAGTGCGGTGCCATGATCGACTGAGGTCCGAATGATTGGCAGCCCAAGGGTGATATTGCTGGCCTTGCCGAAACCCTTGAATTTCAGAACGGGCAGGCCCTGGTCGTGGTACATGGACAACACGGCATCGCAGTTATCGAGATACTTGGCTGTAAAAAGCGTGTCGGCAGGCAGTGGGCCTTGCAGGTTCATGCCTTCGTCACGCAGTTGCGCCAGCACAGGTTCGATCACCTCTATCTCTTCACGGCCCAGGTGACCACCTTCCCCGGCATGGGGGTTCAGTCCGCACACCAGAATACGTGGTTCAGCGATGCCGAACTTGGCGATGAGGTCCTTGTTCAGAATCCGGAGTATATGCTCCAGCAATTCTTTTGTAATGGCACCTGGCACCTTTATTAGCGGCAGGTGGGTGGTGGCGAGGGCGACTCTGAGACCTTCGGTGGCCAGCATCATGACGGTCAAGTCTGTGTCGCAGTACTCGGCAAGAAATTCGGTGTGGCCGGAGAAGCTGAAACCCGCTTCGTTAATGATGGCCTTGTGTACGGGGCCGGTTACCAGTGCATCGAGTGTGCCCGCCTTGATAAGGTCGGTTGCCTTGCGCAGAGTCTCCAACACATAACTCGCATTAGCCGGATTAAGTTGCCCAGTGACTACGGGTTCCGCGAGATCGACATTCAGCACCGACAATTCGCGCCGTGGAGAAGCGGCGGCGTTGTCGTCGAAAACCTTGAGATTCAGGGGAAACCCGAGTTCCATTGCCCGCTGCTGTAAGAGCGATGCATTGGCGACCACCACGAGTTGGGTATTGGCGGGCGGATTCTGCGCCAGCTTCACACAGAGATCAGGGCCGATGCCGGCAGGCTCGCCGGGGGTAATGGCGATGCGATTGACCACGGCCGTTTTCCGGTCTGCCTAGTCGATGAATTCGACGAAGGCTTCTTCTCGAATCTCAATCAACCAGTTCTGCAATTCCAGGTCGAACTTGCGGTTACGCAGGGTGTTATAGGCCTGGCTGCGGGTGTATTGACGACTCAGGTCAGTCTGGCGACGGTCCAGCACTTCGGCGATGTGCCATCCGGACTGGGAACGGAAAGGCTCGCTTAGCTCGCCGATTTCGAGTCGGTCGATGACGGCTTCCATTTCCACAGGCATGCCGCCTTCGGAAACCCAATCCAGATCGCCACCGGCGACTACGGAGCCGGCATCATCGGAATTCTGTCTGGCGATAGATGCGAAATCTTCGCCGTCTTCAGTGATGCGCCGGTGCAATTCGTGAATCAAGTCTTCAGTTTGTTCCTCGTCCCGAATCTCGTTGGGCGTCAACAGGATGTGTCGCACATTGGTCTGGTTAACCAGTTGTTCGCCACCGCCGCGCTTATCCCGCAACTGAATGATGTGGTAACCATTGCCAGCCTCGATGGGGCCAGCGACTTCCTTGGTCGCCAGAGGTTCAACCGCACTGGCAAAGAGGGAAGGTAGCTGATCCAGCTTGCGCCAGGCGAAGTTAGTGCCGTCGATTGGGAATGTCCTGGCTTGCAGGGCTTCGCTCCGCGTTTGGGCAACGCTAACGCCTTCTTCCAGCTTGGCCACCATGTCGGAGGCAAAAGCGAGCTTGGCGGCTCTGATCTCCTGAGAATCGGTTGGCTCAACCGGCACCAGGATGTGATCAATCAGGTAGTCCGGGGACATTATGGTCTGTCCCATTTCCGAATTCAGGAAGTTGTCGATTTCCTGCTCCGTAATGTGGATGCGGGAATTCACTGCGCCACGTTGCAACTCCTGCATAGTGAGCTGTTTCCGTACCTGCTCCCGGGTACGCAGGTAGACGCCCTGGGACTCCAGTGCGGTCACATAGTCCTGGAACTGCATGCCGTTGTCTGCAGCCATACTGGTGAGAACGCGGTTAATGGTGTCGTCATCGAAACGGATACTGTTGCGTTCGGCAAACTGCAATTGAATGTTCTCGATGATCAGGGATTCCAGAATTTCTTCGCGCAGTTGATTCTCTGGCGGCAGGGGTCTGTCGCTCTGGGCTGCGTTGGCCCGGACTTCGTTGAGTCGGTCCAGTAATTCACTTTGCAACACCACGTCGCTGTCGACGATGGCGATGACCTTGTCCAGCAACACGCGTTGCTGGGCGAACAGGGGTTGGGCGAGCAGCAGGGTGGCCAATGTGGCAACGATGCCCTGCTTGAGAATTCTTTGCGTATTCATCATGAGATTAGTGCTGAGCTTGTCTGTATTCATTTCACTCGAATTGCGGATTTTAACTGTTTATTGGGCTGAGTGCAGGGTTTGCAGCCTCCAGATAATGTGTGGAGGGATCGCTGAGGGCATTATGCCCGGGTATCAGGGGGTGCTGGTATCGCGAAAGCCCCAGATACCGTCCTGCAGCAGGTTGCTGATTCCGCCACCGGTCAGATTGCCCAGACCATTCAGGGTAACCTGCAGGAAAACGCCGCGATTTGGTTCGATATTGGGGACAAAAGCCTCGTTCTGGTCGACCCACTCGCGCCCGACGACCCGGATCGTGGCGCAGCAATTACTCCATTCGACACCGGCGAAACTCTCAAGGTTCCTTGAATTGCTGTGATCGTAATTCCAGCGCCCCAAAAGCTTCCAGTTGCTGGTGATGGGCCAGATGCCTGAGACATCGGTTTGCTTGATGCGGGGGTCGATGCCCGGTGGCAGGATAAAGGCCGGAGAATCGAACAGGGTGCGATAGCGATAGGCGATATTGAACAGGTGGTCGCTGTCTCGCTGGTAGCGCAGTTGAAAGCTGCCCTCGTTAATTTCCTCGGTTTCCTCGTTCCACTGTACATCGCTGTTCAGCTGCCAATTGTTGCCAAGGGTGAGGGCGAATTCCGCTGCCAGCGCCGATTGCTCGTCCAGTTGTGAGTAGCGAGGTATCCAGTTCTGCAAGGGATTATTCAGGCTGACCCGCCGGTCTTCGAAGTACTGGATCTGCCCGACGCTCACGCGGCCCCGTTCCTTGCCGCTGTCGTCGAGGAAGCGGCTGGTGAGAGCCACGGTCACCTGGTCCGCGTCCGTGATACGGTCGCCGCCGGAGAAGCGGTCTTCCCGAAACAATTGATTGAAGCTGAAATTGAGTTCAGACGTATCGAAGAGGGGAATATCGCTCTGGTCGACATAGTCGCTGAACAAGTAGAAGACCCTCGGTTCAAGTGTAGTGGTGCCGCTGCGACTGTTGCGCTCGAAGATCAGGCCGCTATCGACACTGTATACAGCGGCGCCGAAATCGGGATCCGCCAGCGTGTTTGATGCCTGGTTTTCCAGGCTGTAGCTGGTCTGTTTGTAGCTGGCATTGGCACGTACGAAATACCCAGGTGCTTCCATCGACCAACCGAGGCTCGGTTCCAGGTTGATTCGTTCGCCAGTTACCAGCGCGCCATTTTCAATCTGCTCAACTGTGAGGAAGTTTTCATTGAGGCTGCGATCAAAGGAAGTGACCTGGCCCCTAAGTGCAACGCGAAATCCGGCAGGCAGGTCGGTGTCTGTTTCAAAGTTTAGCTGTGGCAGGCGGTCGTAGGGTGTATAGATGTTCGATGCGGCGAGGAACGGGTCGATCAGCTGAATACGCTGCATATTAAGATCAGCCCGAAGCAGGCTGGAATTAAACGCGAGTCGACCCTGCCGGTTGAGGTGAGTTTGGCTCGTGACATTGAGGCCGCTGCCACCGAAATCATAGAAATAGTTTTCATCGCTCACCGCGTTGTAGTCAACAAAGGTTGACCAGTTGCGACCCAGTGCCCCGTAGTGTTCGAAGCCCAGAAACCAGCGATTTTCGGTGGGGGGAGATTCGGAACCAATGATGTCTTTGGTCGCCGGATCGAACAGCTTGTCATCGGCGAGGAACGAGGTGTTCAGAGTGTTCATGGACCAACCAGCCAGATAGCGCAGTTCGGTACCCAGCATTACGCCGCGGTCTGAAAGTAGCCGGGGTGCGATGGTAGCATCATAGTGAGGTGCCAGATTGAGGTAATAGGGCAGTTCGAAATCGAAGCCGCCAGTGCGGGTGGACCCAGCGCTGGGCGGCAAGAACCCTGATACCCTGGCGTCACCCAACGGGAAGGGCAGGGTAAAGGGATAATAGAAGATGGGCACATTACCCAGCCGTATACTGGCCTTGCGGGCATAGCCTCGATTGTTCTCCTGATCCAGCAATATGCTTTCCGCACTTAGTGTCCAGGTTTCATTACCGGGCTCGCAGCGGCTGAACATGCCGTTGTCGATACTCACCATGCCGGTGTCGCTGCTGTACACCACACTGCTGGCGTCGCCGTGGGCGCCGTAGTCGTGGATTACATACTGTGCGGATTCGATGCGACTGTTATTGGACTCGGAGTCGATAAAGGCCGAGTTGCCCAGAATCAGCAGGGACGGTTCGCGGAATACAACATTGCCTTCCATCAACACCGTGTTTTCGCTGCGGTTGATATCGGTTGTCTGGTCATTTTCGATGGTACGGTAACCCTGCTGCACCACCACGTTACCGTCTATGGACAGCAAATTCTGGGAGATCTGGTTGAATCCGGCTTCCGTCTGGAGGCGGGTCTCAGCCTCATCGGGATCGATCGTGCCGATTGGCATTCCTGCGAGCGGGTCGATAAAGCCACCGCAACAATTTTCGGCGAGTTCGGCCCGTTGCTCCGCCGTCATGGCTTCCCGCGGCACCCAGTCCAGTGGATAGCGTGACACGGGTGCCGACACGATTGTTTGTGCCGTTGAGCGCGGAGTATCTGTCTGTGCGGCGACGTTTACTGTGGGCTGCAACAGTTCGATAGTCGAGAGTGTCGTCGATGGCTCGGTTTCAGGCTCATTGGTGACTTGTGGAGTAGTCGCAGCAGGCGCTGGTGGTACCGAGCCTGGGTCGAGCACCGCATTGGGGCTATTGTACTGATTGACGCCGGAAGCCGTATTGGGGGCAGAAGAATCCGAAGATTCGCATATCCATCCATCACCGGCGGCGTTAGGTCGGCAACTGTATTGGCCTAACTGGGTGAACCCCGGTTGGGGATTCAGGCTTGCCACCAGCAGGAGCAGCAATGGCAGACAGACTTCGGTGACTCGGCTGCCCGGCAGGGATGGGAATCTCAGCCTAAACCACATTGCTTTGCAGGCCGGGAGTTTGGACACGGGCGAGGGCTGAAATAATAAACAATTTGAACGAGAAACCGACTTAAAGAGACTGGGTGTACAGGATCCGACGCCTGATACACTCTGCACTGGATAATAATTGATTGCCCGTAGATTGGAAAGCGAGCACATGACGCAAGAGCCCGAAACACCTGCCTCCGAACAACTCAGAACCAGGGAGGCCCAGCTTATGGACTGGGCGGCGCGGGTCGTGCTCGAGCAAAAACTCGTGGATGGCGAAAGCGGCGAATTGCGTTTCTCGATGGTGAGTGGCGATGCCAGTTTTCGGCGATACTTCCGCATCGGTTCCGGTAGTAAGACTTTCATCGCCGTGGATGCGCCTCCGACTCACGAAGACAGTGCCAGGTTTATTCATGTTGATGAGCTTTTCTCCAAAGCCGGGGTGCATGTCCCGAAGGTATTTGCCAACGATCTCCAGCACGGATTCATGTTGCTGGAAGACTTCGGTGATGAAACTTACCTGCCAACGTTATTGAAGGCGCAGTCGGCGCAGGACGCGGCAACGTACACCCGTTTGTACACCGAAGCGATCGATGCATTGTTACTGCTGCAGAAAGGCGCCGATAAAGAGAGGCTTGGCCCCTTTGATCGAAAAGAGCTGCGCCGTGAAATGGATCTGTTTCCCGAATGGATGTGCGAAAAATTCCTGGGAATCACCCTGGATGCTTCTGCAAGAGCGTTTATCGATAGAGCTTTCGCTTTCCTGGAAGAGGTGGCGCTGGCTCAGACACAGGTGGCGGTGCACAGGGATTACCACAGTCGCAATCTGCTGATCCTGCAGTCAGGTAAGGGTCCCGGGGTGATCGATTTCCAGGATGCGGTCAGTGGCGCCTACACCTACGACCTGATCTCGCTGCTCCGGGACTGCTATATCGCCTGGCCGCAATCCCGGATCGATGAATGGGCACAGTACTATTTAAACGGTGCGCTGGAGACCGGCATCGTCGCCAATGTCACACCGGCACAATTTACTCGTGATCTCGACCTTATGGGTCTGCAACGCCATCTGAAAGTGCTGGGGATCTTCTGCCGTCTCTATCTGAGAGATAAGAAATCCGGCTATCTGGCCGATATCCCTTTGGTAATCCAGTACTTTCTGGATGTTGGCCAAAGGTATCCGGAATTGGATGCCTTCCTGACCTGGTTTCGTGGTGAAGTGCTACCCAGGGCCCGGGAACGATTTACACTTGAAGTATGACGAATTGAGCTATGCGCGCGATGATATTGGCGGCAGGGCTGGGCAAGCGCATGCAGCCCCTCACCGCCAACCTCCCCAAACCCCTGCTGAAAGTAGGGAACAGAAGCCTTATTGAGCACCAGATAGAGCGTTTGGTGGCCGGCGGCGTCACCGGTGCCGTCATCAACCATTTTTACCTTGGTGGCATGATCGAGGAAGCCCTCAGAGACGGCAAAGCCTACGGGCTGGAGCTGAGCTACTCGCGGGAGCCTATCCGGCTTGAAACTGCTGGTGGCATTATTAAATCTTTGCCTAAACTTAAGGATGACAGCTTTATCGTGGTGAATGCCGATGTCTGGACTGATTTCGACTTTTCCCAGCTTGAGCCTGTGGATGGCAAGGACTGCCTGGCACACCTGGTTCTGGTGGAGAACGCTGAGCATAACCCCCAGGGCGATTTTTACATCGATAGCAATGGCCGGGTTCACGAGAACCCTGACGAGGAAGGCCAGCGCCTGACGTTCGCTGGCATCAGCGTCATGCACAAGAATCTGTTCGCGGGTTTGCCCATCCAGCCGAGGTCATTCGTGCCCCTCCTGCAAGAGGCCATGAAGGCCGATAAAGTGACTGGGGAAGTCTATAAAGGCGTGTGGGTCGATGTCGGCACGCCGGAAAGACTGGAAGAAGTAAACCGTCTCGTTGCGGGTGAGCAGGTAGTCCCTGTAACAGACGAGTAAAATTGAAGAATTAGATTGCACTAACAAGACACTAAAAGAAAAGGACAAGAACAGGTGTTAGGTCTTCTACAAAACCGCGCATATAAGCGAGCGATTACCGGGCGCCTCAACGGCACGACCCCGAGCGTTGTCGTGCCTGACGGAGGCAAGACTGAGCGATTATTCAATCGTGCCATGTTTGTAGTAATGGGCAAGATAGCCAAGCTCGATGGCCGTGTGACTACCGGCGAAGTGAAATACGCTTCCACTATTATGCAATTGCTGGGGCTCGACTCTCTGGAGCGGCAGGTGGCGATTGATTATTTTGATCTGGGCAAACAGGTTGATACCGATGTCTCCGGTTATGTTCGCGAGTTGACATCCTTCATCGGTCGCCGCAGTGCCCTGGCCTACCTCTTCCTCAAGATTCAATGTCGCCTGGCTTTCGTGAAAGGCGATATACGCCTCAAGGAAAAGCTGTTGCTTCGCGACATCGGTGAGCAGCTGGGCTTTAACAAGACCGAGTTCCTGGAAATCTGTTCCGAGATGCAGTGCCACGTGGACAAGAAGCAGATGCGTGCGCGGGGTTTCCTCGACAATGCCTATCAGATATTGCAGTTGGAGCCGGATGTTGAGGACGGTGAGATCCGACGCGCCTATTTGCGATTAATGTCTCGGTATCATCCTGACAAACTCGTTCGCGAAAATCTTTCCGAAGAGTCGTTGAAGTTGGCTCAGGAAAAGTCTACGGCTATTCGTTCGGCTTATGAGACTGTTTGTGGGTTTCGTAAGATTCGCGCTTGATTCTATTTGAGTCCTTTTAGAGTCCAGCCGCCCTGGCGTGGCCTGACGCTTTCGCCGGAGCGCTGATTGCCATTCGCTGCAGGGCGCTGCGGAACTCAACCTACGCGCTTCGCGCTACGGTTTCAAACAGTCCTCGCGCTTTTTCCTGCAGCGAATGGCAATCAAAACGCGCTCTTTACCGGCGAAAGCGTCAGGCCACGCCAGGGCGGCTTCCATATCCTTGTAGATAGTGTCCTTTTCAATCTATTCCTTCGATGAGCTTGGTTCTTTCGTATCAGCTTGGAGCTGCGAGAAGATTGGTCTCGTAATCGGTGAATAGCCTCTGAAATCGAAAAGAACTCGGTCGCCCATTGCAGCGGGTGAGAAATTGGCGAGTCAGATCGTGATTAGCTTGTTCTGCGTGACAGGATAAGCGCGAGGACTGTTTGAAACCGGAGCGCGAAGCGCGGAGGTTGAGTTCCGCAGCGCCCTGTCACGCAGAACAAGCTGCGATCCGCCAATTTCTCACCCGCTGCAATGGGTGACTCCTTCCGACAACGCCAAAACCAAATAAGACCCTACTTCGCGACACACCGCCCCAGAATCGGTAGAATAGCGACCAGATTTTCACGGGGCCCCACATGAAAGACTATCTGATTGCACCATCCATTCTCTCGGCCGATTTTGCGCGTCTGGGGGAAGAAGTGAATGCGGTACTGGACGCTGGCGCCGACGTTGTCCACTTCGATGTGATGGACAATCACTATGTACCGAACCTGACGATCGGACCCATGGTCTGCCAGGCCCTGCGTAACCATAAAATCACCGCGCCGATCGATGTGCACCTGATGGTTACACCTGTGGATCAGCTGATCCTGGATTTCGCGAAGGCGGGGGCCAGCTATATCAGCTTTCACCCGGAGGCCACCCAGCATATCGATCGTTCTCTGCAACTGGTCCGGGATCAGGGCTGCAAGTCCGGGCTGGTATTTAATCCGGGCACGCCGCTGCACTGCCTTGAATACCTGATGGACAAAGTGGATGTGATCCTGTTGATGTCGGTGAATCCCGGCTTTGGCGGGCAGAAGTTTATTCCTTCTACCCTGAAGAAACTGCAGCAGGTACGGAAAATGATCGATAACAGCGGTCACCGTATTCGCCTTGAAGTGGACGGTGGAGTTGGTGTGAACAATATCCGGGAGATTGCCGATGCCGGAGCCGATATGTTTGTGGCCGGGTCTGCGATCTTCAATAGCGATGACTACGCAAAGACCATTGCGGCCATGCGCGAAGCCCTCGGGCAGCCTGCGCAGGAAACGCACTAGAACAGGCGCTGGACGAATTCTCTTCTCATGACTCCCGAACAGTTTAAGCAACTGACCGATTCTGGCTATAACCGTATCCCGGTGATTCGGGAAGTGTTGGCCGATACGGAAACACCGCTGAGCACCTATCTCAAACTCGGTAAGGGCAAACACAGCTACTTCTTCGAGTCGGTACAGGGCGGCGAGAAGTGGGGCCGGTATTCTATTATTGGCTTACCTTGCAAGACCGTGATTCGGGCAATCGGTAGCAAGGTCCAGTTGGAGCAGGATAGTGAGGTCGTTGAAGAGCTGGAAACGGATGACCCATTCGAGTTCGTGAATGAATTCAAGGCGCGTCACAACGTGGCGCCATTACCGGCAGGTCAGCGCTTTGCGGGAGGGCTGGTTGGTTATTTTGCCTACGACACCGTGCGCTATGTTGAGACCAGTATTGGCGAGGCGAAGGGCACCGACGTAATCCAGACACCGGATATCCTGTTGATGGTGTCGGAAGAAGTGATTGTCTTCGATAATCTTCGGGGAACCATTTCCCTGGTTATCAATGCCGACACCAGTGCCGAAAACGCGTTGGAAAATGCCTGGCGGCGACTGGATGAACTTACCGCGCGGCTCAATGAGCCCGTGCAGATACCTGCCCATGCCGAGGCGAGCAAGGTTTCACTGGATGATTTCCGATTGCATTTCGGGCAGGAAGATTTCCAGAAAGCAGTCGATCGCATTAAGGAATACATCGTTGCCGGTGATGTAATGCAGGTGGTGTTAGCCCAACGCATGTCGGTGGACTTCGATGGCGATCCGATCCAGGTCTATCGTGCCCTGCGTTACCTGAATCCCTCTCCTTATATGGTGTTCTTCGATATGGGGGATCACCATGTGGTAAGCGCCTCGCCGGAGATACTGGCGCGAGTAGAAAGCGGCAAGATTACTGTGCGGCCCCTGGCGGGTACCCGCAAGCGTGGCGCAACAGAGGCAGAAGACCAGGCGCTTGAAGAAGAGTTGTTGGCGGATGAGAAGGAGATTGCCGAGCACTTGATGCTCATCGACCTAAGCCGCAATGACTCGGGACGCGTGTCAAAGATAGGCTCGGTAACGGTGCCGCGAAAAATGTTTGTGGAGCGCTACTCCCACGTGATGCATATCGCTTCCATTGTGGAAAGCGAGATGCGTGACGACAAGACCGCGCTGGATGTATTGAAAGCCACGCTGCCGGTTGGAACCCTCAGCGGTGCTCCCAAGGTGCGTGCCATGGAGATCATCGACGAGTTGGAACCGGAAAAGCGGGGAATCTATGGCGGAGCCATGGGCTATCTGGCCTGGAACGACAACATGGACATGGCAATTGCTATCCGTACCGCGGTAATCAAGGACGGCAAATTGTATGTGCAGGCCGGTGCCGGAATCGTGGCCGACTCCGTGCCCGAGTCTGAGTGGGAAGAAACCCAGAACAAGGCCAGGGCTATCGTGCGCGCCGTGCAGTTAGCAAATGATTCGCTGGATATCGACTAGCGCTTCATCGCAGAGCTTTCTGTTCTGATTTTTCTTACTTTTCCTTTTCATTCTGAAATCTACCTACTCCGCTTCTTTCAGCGACTTGTAAGCATCCAGCGCTCGCTCCCGCGAGGCTTTCAGGTCCACGATGGGTTCCGGATAGTCTTCACCCAGTTTAATGCCGGCAGCGGCTAGCTCGGAGTCCGGTGCCGCATAGGGTTCATGAATGTATTTGTCGGGTAGTTTGGCAAGCTCTGGCACGTGGCGACGAATATAGGCTTCGGCCTCAAATTTCTGTGACTGGGTGATCGGGTTGAAAACGCGGAAGTAGGGAGCCGCGTCGGCACCGCATCCAGCGACCCATTGCCAGCTACAGGTATTATTGGGCAGGTCTGCGTCCAGCAGGCAGTCCCAGAACCAGCGTGCGCCATGAATCCAGTGTTGCATGAGGTTCTTCACCAGGAAGGAGCCCACCACCATGCGCACACGGTTGTGCATATAGCCAGTGGTCCACAGTTCCCGCATACCGGCATCCACCAGCGGATAACCCGTCATGCCCCGTTGCCACTTGCCCAGTAATTCCTTGTCTTCGAGCCAGGGGAAATCATCGAAGCGCGGGTTCATGTTTTCCGCGGTGAGCGTTGGAAAATGGTAGAGCAGGGAATAGGAGAATTCCCGCCACGCCAGTTCCCGCTGAAAATGCTCGGCCTGTGATTCACAGCCGTTGCTTTGCCCGGCCGCTTCTGCCAGTTGCCAGACGCGATGGGGGGCTATTTCGCCGAAGTGCAGATGGGGCGAGATGCGGGATACATTTTCCATGGCCGGAAAGTCCCGGCCTTTCTTGTAGTTGTAGATGCCTGCTTCGATAAACTTCTCCATTTTCTCCCAGGCGCCTGCTTCGCCCGGGGTGAAGACGTCTTCGAAGCCTTCATACCATTTGATATCGGGCACAAGAGCCAGATCGTCGATTTGGGATTTGGGCTGTTGCGATTTGAAGAGTTCCAGCCTGGGCTCTTCTCCAAGGATCGAGTCCAGTTCGACACCTTTCGCGATGGCGTTTTTATAGAACGGGGTGAAGACCTTATAGGGTTCGCCATCCTGTTTGAGGCGCGTCCAGGGTTCCCAGAGCATTGAACCGTTGCTGCTGTGAACCTGTTTTCCACTGTTCTCTAGCTGCTTCTTCAATTTTGTGTCGCGATGAATGCACCAGGGCTCATAGCAACGGTTCCAATAGACTGCCTGGATGTCGTGTTCAGCCATCAGGTCAGGAATGATCTTCAATGGATCGCCCGCTAGTACAGTGAGCTTGTTGTCTAGCTGCGTGTCGAGGCTGATCAGGGAATGGTGCAACCACCAGCGGCTGGCGGCGCCCATGACCCAGTCGCCTGGGTTGCTGTCATCGAGTATATAGACAGGGAGGATACTGCCATCCTGGGCGGCAGCCCGCAGTGCGGGATTGTCCTGCAATCTCAGGTCCTGCCTGAACCACAGCAGGCTAATAACTTTGCTCATAGTGCGATGACTTCCTTGTAGGTTTCCTTAGCCGGCATGTACGCTCCTGAGGGTAAAAAAGTTCAAATGCCGGGCCCGCCGCCGTACAGACAGGAACTGGCGAGACTGCTAGAATTGGCGGCTTTTCGGCACCTGGAGCCAGCCATGCTGCTCATGATCGACAACTACGACTCCTTCACCTACAACGTGGTGCAATACCTCGGTGAATTGGGTGCTGATGTGCAAGTGTATCGAAACGATGCCATTAGCGTGCAGGAGATTGAAGCGCTGGCACCCAGTCACCTGGTCTTGTCGCCGGGCCCTTGCACGCCTAATGAAGCGGGTATCTCACTGGACGCGGTGAGGCATTTCTCCGGGAAGATTCCACTGCTGGGCATCTGTCTTGGTCACCAGAGCATCGGTCAGGCCTTCGGTGGCAAAATTGTCAGGGCAGGCAAGGTGATGCATGGCAAGCTGTCTACTATCAAGCATAAGGGTGGGGGCGTGTTCAGGAATATCGAAGGCCCATTCACGGCGACCCGCTATCACTCCCTGGTGATAGAAAAAGCGTCGTTACCAGATTGCCTCGAGGTGACTGCCTGGACCGAAACCGAAAACGGTGAGGTGGAAGAAATCATGGGTATACGCCATAAGGAGCTTGCTGTTGAGGGCGTACAGTTTCATCCCGAATCCATTCTCAGCGAGCAGGGTCATCGCCTTCTGACTAATTTTCTGGAACAAAATGCCTGAGCGGGTGCCCGGGTAGGCTAGCCGACACATAGGAGAATTTCTGTGGATATCGTGAGTGCAATCAAGCGAGTCACCAGCGGACAGGATCTGGACAGCGAAGAAATGACCGCCGTCATGCGCAGTATCATGACCGGCGAAACCACCGATGCGCAAAATGCGGCCTTCCTCGTGGGTCTTCAGATGAAAGGGGTCAAGACACCCGAATTGCTGGGTGGGGCCACGGTTATGCGCGAGTTGGCAACGCCTGTCACTGTCTCGCCATCCCCCAATCTGGTGGACACCTGCGGAACAGGTGGCAGCGGTTCCAATAAATTCAACGTTTCCACGGCGTCAGCCATCGTGGCGGCGGCGGCCGGTGCAAAGGTGGCCAAGCACGGCAACCGTGGTGCCACCAGTAAGAGCGGTAGTGCCGATGTGCTCGAAGCGGCAGGGGTAAACCTTGGATTGAGCCCGGAACAGGTGGGCCAGACTATCGACGCAGTGGGCGTGGGTTTTATGTTCGCGCCTGCTCACCATAGTGCCATGAAGCATGTCATCACGGCGCGTAAGGAGATTGGTGTACGAACGGTGTTTAACCTGCTCGGGCCATTGACTAATCCTGCCCGCGCGCCGAACCAGATCATGGGGGTGTTTGACGCCGTCTGGATTCCCAGGATTCTGGAAGTGCTGAACGCGCTGGGCAGCCAGCATGTACTCGTGGTTGCAGCAGAAGATGGTCTCGATGAAATCAGCATCGCGGCACCGACGACGGTTGGCGAGTTGAAAGATGGCCAGATCAGCCAGTACAGCGTAAGCCCGGAACAACTGGGAGTTCAGCAACACGCCGATTTCAGTAGTCTGCAGATCGACTCTGCTGAGGCCAGTCTGGCATTGCTAAAGCAGGCGCTGGCGGGTGAGCATCAGGCGGCAATGGATATCGTTGCACTCAACGCGGGCGCCGCCATCTACGTCTCTGGTCTGGCGGCGACCCTCGAAGACGGCGTAAGCAAAGCGCAAGTGCTTCTCAAGAATGGCAGTGCGTTGGCCAAGCTGGATGAACTGGTCCGCTACACGTCCCAATTTGGAAGCTGATTCATGTCTGCTTCAGTGCTTGATGAAATAATTACCCACAAGGCCACGGAAGTAGCGGAAGCCAAAGCGGAGCGTTCTTTTGCTGAGCTGGAAGCGATGTTGCCAGGTGCCGATCCCGTGCGGGGATTTGTCGATGCACTGAAACGGCGCATAGCCGAGCGGCAGCCCGCCGTGATCGCCGAGATCAAGAAAGCGTCGCCATCCAAAGGTTTAATCAGGGAAGATTTCGATCCTGCTACCCATGCTGCGGATTACGCCGCTCATGGTGCCACCTGTCTTTCTATTTTGACAGATGTGAAATATTTCCGTGGTGCCAATCTGTATCTGCAGGAGGGTCGCGCGGCCTGTAAACTGCCGGTGATCCGTAAGGATTTCATGATTGACCCTTACCAAATAGCCGAGTCGCGCGTGCTTGGTGCTGATTGTGTTCTATTAATTGTTGCAGCATTGCAACATTCGCAATTAAAAGAGCTTGCGGCTTATGCGAAAGCGATATCAATCGATATACTTGTTGAAGTTCATAACCGTGAAGAGCTGGAAGTGGCTCTGGAGCTGGATACTGAACTAATCGGTGTAAATAACAGGAATCTGCATACATTCGAAACCAGTCTGGAAACAACCCTGGAACTGGCGAAGATTGCACCTGCTGATAAACTGATTATTACCGAGAGCGGAATCCATACCGCGGAAGATGTGCAGTTAATGATGGACAACAATATATTCGGTTTTCTGGTAGGCGAATCCTTTATGCGTGCCCCGGAACCCGGTGCCAAGCTTGAGGAATTGTTCGCCAACCATGATAGACGCTGAAGACTCCACGGAAACACTCAAACCCCCTCCCGCCAAGAAGGGCCTGGCGCGCTTGATTGCAGCAGCAGGTTACTCGGCTGCGGGTATTCGTGCCGCTTTCAAAAGTGAAGAAGCCGTGCGCATGGAAATAGCGGCATTCATTGTGATGGCCCCCCTCGGATTGTGGTTAGGCGACGGCGCTATAGAAAAAGTATTGCTGGTGAGCTGCCTGGTTTTCGTAATCGTTGTGGAACTGCTCAACACTGCTGTAGAGGCAGTGGTGGATCGTTTTGGTGGGGACTATCACGAGTTGTCTAGAGTGGCGAAGGATATTGGGTCTGCCGCCGTATTCATCTCCCTGGGGCTCGTCATATTCATTTGGGCAATGCTCCTTCTGCCATCCTTTTAGAACGCTGCGGCTGCCCCAGAGCACGCCTCGAAAATTGTCCCTCCCTCCGAGCGCTCGATTTGTGTAGCCTGAAGGAACGCTGCGGCTGCCCCAGAGCACGCCTCGAAAATTCTTCCCTCCCTGCGAGTGCTCGATGTACTGGCGTGTACACCTGCGCCTCTCCAGTCGGGAAAATTTCCGAGGCGCACTCTGGAACACCCTCGCTTCGAAGTTCTTTTTGAAATGTGATTTTTAAAATTGGAAAGCTTCCGCGATCGCGGAAGCTCTATTTGATAGGGAAAGATAGTTTGCTATCCGATAGCTTGGCTTCAGTGACAACTCTGCATGAAGCCGAGTATGGAGAATCCTATCGCGTGCCGTAGACGACTATCGTCTTGCCGGACACTGAAATCAGTTCCTGTTCTTCCAGCGTCTTTAGTACCCTGCCTGCCATTTCTCTTGAGCAGTTCACGATACGACCGATTTCCTGGCGGGTGATCTTGATTTGCATGCCGTCAGGGTGGGTCATGGCGTCGGGTTGTTTGCTGAGGTCGATTAGGGTGCGAGCGATTCGACCGGTCACATCATAGAATGCAAGGTCTCCCACTTTGCGCGTTGTATTGCGCAGGCGGCTCGCCATCTGTTGACCGATGGTGAATACGATCTCGGGGTGTGAGCGGATATAGGTATTGAAGTTGGCGTAGCTGATCTCGGCGATCTCGCAGGCGGTGCGTGCGCGGCACCAGGCACTGCGTTCTTCCGATTGCTCGAACAGGCCCATCTCGCCGAAAAAATCACCCGGATTCAGATAGGCAATAACCACTTCCTTGCCATCGTCGTCTTCCAGGATTACCGACACAGATCCTTTTATTATGTAGTACAGCGTATCGCACTGATCACCTTCGTAGATGATAGTGGCGCGGTTCGGATAACGTTTTCTATGGCAGTGCGATAGAAAATTATCCAGATCTTCAATGTGTGGCGTGATTGCCATGAGCGCCATGGGTGTAGCTCCTTCATTCCATCAGTGAAATGTATATCACATTTTTGGGTGGATTGTGAGATGCCTGTCACACTTAAATCGCCGGGCAAGTCGCCATTTTTGGGGCGTCGAGGCTAATTGCCGTGTCAATTTTAGGTTCTCTCCTCAAATCCGGGAATTTTCTTGAGGCTTTTTTGATGTGCGCTCCTGGGAGTTTGGTCGCGCCGGACAGGAGGGGCTTGTCGCCAACGCTCTGCGCTGTCGCTTTATCGTTGGCGACAAGCCCCTCCTCCCCGGCACTCTGAGCGCTGGTGGGTGATACGATACTTGTTGGCTTTACTTACCCTCGATAGAAAGTGTGGAGCTGCCAAGAGCTCTTGATCTTTCGGCTAGCACTGAGCAAGCGGCTGCGGGGAGGCAGGGTTCCCAACCCGCCAGTCAAGGCTGGCGCTGAACGGAGGAAAAAGACTGCAGGGCTTTTTCTGGAGTGAAGGCACCTGGGGGAGACTCTGACCAATGATGTTCAATCTCTGGCTTTCAGCCGAGCCCGCTATCAAGGCGCCGGTTTGAAGGAATGCGTCGGCCTGTCGAAAACCGGCAACGCGGAGAGCGGGCTCGGCTGATAGCCCCGAAGGGCGAGCCTGTCGCTTCTGCCTGCTGCGTTGCCGTACTTGCCAAGGGCTACGGCCATTGCCGGCGTACGGCGCCTTGCAGGCAGAAGCGACAGACATCGCAGAGATGGAACATCATTGGTCAGAGTCTCCCTGTGGGCGCCGAGCCGGCGGGTTGGGAACCCTGCCTCCCCGCAGTCGCGCCCGAAGCCACGAATCGACATAGTGCAATATCCAATTACCCCAGACGTGATACTTTCTCGGAGTTTAATTCAAACAAGTGAACCATGTTGAGCGAGTGTAAATATGCTAATTTAGCTCACCCGCGCGCCCTTCAACCCAAGCTCAAAATCACTGAAGCAAGAAGTCGAAGCGCTGGCGCGAGAAAACTGGTTTATTTATGCAGGTATTAGAGGGCGATTTGGCGCTATGAAAGGAAGAATCAAGTGGGTAGAGAACGTCATGTTTGTCGCGGAATCGGGCACGGGCCATGGCATCGTGCTGGATGGTGCGCCAGAGAGTGGTGGCAAGAATCTGGGTATGCGCCCGATGGAGCTGGTTGCCCTCGGCGTGGGCAGTTGCTCATCCTATGATGTGGTTACCATCCTGAAAAAGGCACGGCAGGAAGTGACAAGCTGCGAGGCTGAAATCGACGCCACCCGTGTTGATGCTACACCCGCAGTGTTCGAATCGATTCACCTGCATTTCAAGGTGGCGG
Organism: uncultured Pseudohongiella sp.; assembly: GCA_965227635.1. Taxonomy (GTDB): domain Bacteria; phylum Pseudomonadota; class Gammaproteobacteria; order Pseudomonadales; family Pseudohongiellaceae; genus UBA9145. The sequence continues at coordinate 2,323,686 of OZ245763.1, forward strand.
GCAAGGACCTGAGCGAGAAGCAGGTCGAACGGGCCATTGAGCTGTCTGCGGACAAGTACTGTTCTGCCTCAATCATGCTGAAAAATGCTGGCGTGAAGATCACCCACGACTTCGAGATAATCGCCGACTGATTTTGCACAGTCTGTATTAGCGGGCGCTGCACAGTGCTTACCAGCTACGAACCTTACGCCGATGACTATATTTGCTACCGTAGCGACATCGGAGTGGCAGACGTCCGGGTATGGGGGGAGTCCCTTGATCCGCACAGCGCTATCCTCGACCTGGGCTGCGGTCATGGGCAGCCTCTTGCGGCCATGCTGGCCGGGCAGGGACATCGACTGTTCGGCATCGATGTCTCGCCCACACTACTTGAGCACTATCGGAAAGAAGTGGCTGGCAGTCAGGTCGAATGCAATGCGATTCTGGAGTCCGGGTTTTTCGACCGTAAATTTGACGCAGTGCTGGCCTGGGGTCTCATGTTCCTCATGCCGGAGGCCGAACAGCTAGCCTGTTTTCCTCGCATTGCCGACGCAACCAGAGCCGGCGGTGCATTCCTGTTCTCCGCCCCCAGGCAGGCCTGCCAGTGGCAGGATCTCACCAGCGGTCAACCCTCATTTTCGCTCGGTACGGACAACTACCGCGCTGCTCTGCGGCGGAGTGGATTTGAGTTAAAGGCCGAATTCAGTGGTGAGGGAGGAAATTACTACTACGATTCGATCAGGCTGGTGTAAGCCGCGCTGGTATCGAGTCAGATGTGGTAGGTGGTCTTCTTCATGACCTGTGACAGGGTGCTCATGGCGTGCTTGAAAGGGGCGGGAAGATCGACACCACCGGCAGCAGCGGCAGTTTCGCCGTGTTGTCGTTCATCGATAATCATCTGCGCCAGCACCGCCTTACTCTTCTCGTCTTGCTCAGGAAGCCGCGTCATATGCTGTTCCAGGTGGTCACACACCTGACGCTCAGTTTCCGCGACAAAGCCCAGGCTCCATTTGTCCCCTGCGAGGCCGGCTAAAGCGCCCATGCCGAAAGACAGGCCGTACCAAACTGGATTCAGGACGCTGGGGCGACTGTCCAGTTCCTCGAGGCGCTGCTCACACCAGGCCAGGTGATCGACTTCCTCGGCGGCAGCGTGTTCCATGGACTCCCGTACTTCATCCAGCTTGGCCGTGCTCGCCTGTCCCGCGTACAGGGCCTGGGCGCAGACTTCACCAGTGTGGTTGATGCGCATCAGGCCAGCGGCATGCCGCTTCTCTTCCTTGCTCAATTCCTGCTCGTCAATGCCGCGGGCCGGGGTCTCCCGGTCTCCGTGGGATGCTCCGGGCACACAGGTGCGCAGGGCCTGGTCGAATTGCAACAGGCACTGGTCGATGAATGTAAGCGGCGAGCGGCTCATTCAGCTATTTTCCCGCGAGATGGCGCGGTGAGCAATATCCTTTCGGAAATACATACCATCCCAGCTAATCTTGCTGACAAGCCCATAGGCAGCAGCTTGCGCCTCAGAAACGGATTCACCCATCGCCGTCGCACAAAGAACCCGGCCACCATTGGTGACGACATGGCCACCGACAATATGGGTGCCCGCGTGGAAAATCTTGCCTTCATCGGACAGCGTGTCCTCCAGGCCGGAAATGGGCGTACCTTTCTCATAACTGCCGGGATAGCCACCGGCTGCCAGTACGACACCTACCGAGGGGCGGTCGTCCCACTGGGCTGTGACCGTATCGAGTTTTCCTGCTACGGCCGCCAGACAGAGCTCTGCCAGGTCTGAATGCAGTCTCAGCATCACAGGTTGCGCTTCCGGATCTCCGAAGCGGCAGTTGAATTCCACCACCGAGGGCTGCCCGTCGGGAGATATCATCAGTCCGGCATAGAGAAACCCGGTATAGGGATAGCCATCGCTGGCCATGCCGGCCACAGTGGGTTCGATAACCTGCTCCATGATCCGCTGGTATACAGCATCGGTGACTACTGGAGCGGGGGAATATGCACCCATACCACCCGTGTTAGGCCCGGTGTCGCCATCATCCCGGGCCTTGTGATCCTGAGAAGTGGCCATGGGCAGGATATTCTTGCCATCCACCATGGCGATAAAGCTGGCTTCCTCGCCGACGAGGAATTCTTCAATCACAACACGGTGCCCGGCTTCGCCAAACTTGTTGCCGGACAGCATGTCTTCCACGGCCGCGATGGCTTCCGCCTCAGTCTGGGCAACAATTACACCTTTACCCGCTGCAAGACCATCGGCCTTGATAACAATCGGTGCGCCATTCGACTTGATATATTCGACGGCGGGCGCAACCCCGGTAAAAGTCTGGTAAGCGGCAGTGGGAATATTGTGCTTTGCCAGAAAGTCCTTGGTAAACGCCTTGGATCCTTCCAGCTGAGCCGCACCTTTGGATGGTCCAAAACAGGCAAGCCCGCGTTCCTTGAAATAATCTACCACGCCACCTACAAGAGGCGCCTCAGGTCCCACTATAGTAAGCGCCACACCTTCAGACTGGGCAAGCTCCGCCAGCGCCGCAAATTCATCAACTCCGATGGCCACGTTCTCCAGCTTGGGCTCCATCGCCGTACCGGCATTCCCCGGCGCAACAAAAACCTTCTCCACCGAATCCGCCTGCGCACACCGCCAGGCCAGCGCATGCTCGCGCCCACCACCACCAATAATCAAAACTTTCATCAAAAATTCACACTCAAAAAGATTTCACAGCCACGAAAGAAGCCTGGATTAATCGGTCACATGAAGATCGTCATAGTTCGCCAAGATCGAGGCGCAGTCGCACGCAGATTTTGAGCGTACACGCCAGTACGCGATAAATCGAGTACGGCTGCAACGAAGAGCTTGGTGAAGTAGGGCGATCTAGTGCCTAAAATGACGGACGCCAGTGAAGACCATGGCCATATTGGCTTCATCCGCTGCTTCTATCACTTCATCATCCCGCATAGACCCACCAGGCTCAATAACAGCAGTAATCCCAGCCTCTGCTGCCGCATCGATCCCGTCCCGGAATGGGAAAAACGCATCCGAAGCCATCACCGAACCCGCAACCTGCAGATTCTCGTCGGCGGCCTTGATACCAGCAATTTTCGCGCTATAAACCCGGCTCATCTGTCCTGCGCCGATCCCGATAGTCTGGTTGTCCTTGCAATAGACGATGGCATTGGACTTCACGTACTGGCACACGTTCCAGGCAAACAGCAGGTCGCGTATCTCGTCTTCGGTAGGAGGGCGCTTGGTGACCACCTTGAGGTCGGCCGCTGAAATCTCGTGAATGTCACGGTCCTGCACCAGTAGACCGCCATTGACTCGCTTGTAGTCCAGCGCAGCTTCGCGTTGCTCTGGCCACTGGCCGCAGCTCAGCACGCGCACGTTTTTCTTTTCGGCCGTGATGGCCAGTGCCTCCGGGGAGACAGATGGCGCGATAATGACTTCAGAAAACTGCTTGTCCGTGATTGCTTTGGCTGTTTCCGCATCCAGTTCACGGTTGAAGGCGATGATGCCGCCAAAGGCTGAAGTGGGGTCGGTCTGGAAGGCCCGTTCGTAGGCTTCCTTGATTGACGCTGCGATAGCGACACCGCAGGGATTGGCATGTTTGACGATGACACAGGCCGGTTCACTGAAGCATTTCACACATTCGAGGGCCGCATCGGTGTCGGCGATATTGTTGTAGGACAATTCCTTGCCCTGATGCTGCACGGCCGTGCTGATCGACGCCTCGGTGCAGCTTTTCTCCACGTAGAAGGCTGCCTGCTGATGAGGGTTTTCCCCGTAGCGCATGTCCTGTTGCTTGATGAACTGAGTATTGAAGGTGCGGGAAAAGTCATCCACTTTGCCTTCGTCCTGATCCAGTCTCGCACCCAGGTAGTTGGCGATGGCGCCATCGTAGGCCGCCGTGTGTTCGTAGGTCTTTACTGCCAGGTCAAAGCGTGTGGCCTGGTCCAGACTGCCATTGTTGCTCTTGAGTTGTTCGATGATGACGTCATAGTCAGCAGGGTTAACTACTACACCCACGAAGCGATTGTTCTTGGCGGCTGCGCGCAGCATGGTAGGCCCGCCGATATCGATATTCTCAATGGCGGTTGGCAGGTCACAGTCCGGTTTGGCAACGGTAGCCTCGAAAGGGTAGAGATTTACCACCACCAGATCTATAGGCGGAATGCCATGTTCTTCCATAACGGCCTGATCGATGTCCCGGCGGGCCAGAATGCCGCCGTGAACTTTTGGATGCAGAGTTTTTACCCGACCATCCATCATTTCAGGGAAGCCGGTGTAGTCGGATATCTCGATGGCTGGTATGCCTTCGTCTTTTAGCAGGCGATAGGTGCCGCCAGTGGAGAGTATCTCGATATTAAGTTCATGAAGGGATTTGGCGAATGCAGCAATGCCGGTCTTGTCGGATACGCTGATCAGCGCCCGAGTGACGGCAACAGAATTACCTGAGCTCATAGTTTCCTGCTGTGTAACTGATTACTGGTGGATATGGCGGTTGGCGGGATCGATCCTTACAACATGCCGTACTGTTTTAATTTGGTACGCAAGGTGCCACGGTTCAGGCCAAGCATGATGGACGCCTTGCTCTGGTTGTTTCCAGTGTAGCGCATCACTGCTTCCAGCAGTGGTGCTTCTACCTCTGACATTACCATCTGATGTAAATCGGTAACTGGTTCATCTTCCAGGTTCTGGAAATATCGTCGTAGTGATTTTTCAACGGCACTGCGTAGCGTGCTTTCTTGTTGTGGCAGAGTTTCCCGTTGTTCCATCAGGGAAACACTGGAAAAGTCTGTGGCGTGGTCCAGCTTGTTCATGCGGCGATGGCTCCCTCACTTTGAGTATGCAAATAATCAAAGTACTGTCGTATTTGTTGTATTTGTTTGGTAGCACATTCAATCGAGTTGAATGTCGCCAGGAACTCTCGTGCTCCTGGCAGGTTCTTCACATAACCCACAACGTGCTTACGGGCATGCCACACACCTTTCAAATCGCCATCCTTCGTATCTCTGTAGAAGTGATGCAATTTTTCCAGGTGTGATTGAATTACTGTGCTGCGCACAGGCAGGGATGTTTCGGCTGGTGGTTGGCCAGTGGCCAGGAAATGCTCGATTTCCTGGAAAATCCAGGGCCGTCCCTGGGCAGCGCGGCCGATCATGAGGCCGTCGGCCCCTGTATGGGCCAGGACATGGGCCGCTTTACGGGGCGAGTCGATATCGCCGTTGGCAACCACGGGTATGCCGACACTCTGTTTGATGTCGGCGATGGTGTCGTATTCTGCCTCGCCCTTGAAGCGGCAGGCACGGGTGCGGCCATGGACAGTCAGTAACTGAACGCCTTCATTTTCAGCGATGCGCGCGACTTCCACGCCATTGCGTGTATCGGGACTCCAACCAGTCCGGATCTTGAGCGTGACAGGTACGTCGACACTGCCAACGACTGCTTCGAGTATTTGTTGCACCAGGCGGGTGTCTTTCAGCAATGCGGAACCAGCGGCTTTCTTCAGGACTTTCTTCGCAGGGCATCCCATATTGATGTCGATTGCATCTGCACCGAGCGCCACGTTGAGCTGGGCGGCCTCACTCATCATCCGGGGATCAGAGCCAGCGATCTGCACCACCTGCGGGCCACTGATATTGGGTCGCACTTGCTTGAGGCGGTTGCGCTTGTTTTGCCACAGGTCCACGTTGCAGGTGAGCATCTCTCCGATGGTCAGACCGGCACCTTGTTGACTGCAGATTTCGCGAAAGGGTGTGTCACTGACTCCAACCATCGGCGCGAGGAACAAATTGTTTTTAAGTTCGTACGGACCGATCCGTTGCATTGCTGGTTGCCAGTTATTTTTCAGGGCCGCTAATAATAGCGGGGAGCTTTGTGTAGTTAAAGACTTGACATGCAGAGAGCTGCAAGTTTTTTTGAACGAGTGAGAGAAATGCTATGGCGTCTCTCACGGAATGCAGAATTGAGCAATGGAAGTGAGTTGAAAAGTGACAAAATTCACAAGCTGTGCGAATTCGGGTTGCAAGTTGAACCCGTAAATGTTGCCAGCTTGTTCCAGAATCTCACCGGTGGTCGGAATCAGGGGATTACGAGAGACGGAAGCAGTCAGGGAAGCCGGAAGGCCATGGTGTAGTTCACCGCGTCACCGCCGGGATCAATGATCTCAAGACTCACCTGGACGGGCGACATCACTGGCATCATCGTGACTTCCCTGAGTCCCGGGTCGAGATACTCTTCCGGGTAAAATTCCCGAAGCGCGATGAGTTGATTACTGGACGAGTTAAAACTCAGCACCATGATCGGAAACGCCTGTGGAAACGGTGCTGTGTTCCTCATCTCCACCGCCACTACCAGCGCATCGTCCCGCTCCGGGTGACTGCGCACGGTCAAGTTGTTACTGGCAATTGCGTCGATATTGGAATAGGCAGGAATCGTACAGCCGAGTTCTGAGCACAGCCATTCAAATACTGTGCGCGCTACAGGTTCCTGTGCGTAACGATCCAGTTCCTGCCATGCGTATTGCCCTGCCAGAGCAGCACCGAGGAGCAGGCATAGAATGGCCAGTACAATATTTTTGCCCCAGGATTTAGGCATGCCAGCGATGAGTTCCACCGGCGGCGTGATGGTGCCCAGGGAGCGCAGATTCTCCTGTGGGATCGCTTCCAGCGCATCATCGTCCTGATACTGGGCTGCTCTGGCCCTGGCCCGGATGGCCTCGGTAGACGTATCAACCGCGTCGTCGGTATCGGCATCCGAATCGTCGTCTATCAGAGGCCCCAGTGCTTCCTCGGAGGTGATTTGTTCGTCCTCGAGGAGTTCGCTTGCGGCCTCCATCGGGGGTGCGATCACTGTGCCGTTTTCGGTGTCGTTTTCGGTGTCGGTTTCGCTATAGACAGGAACAGCGGTCGCTGAGGATTCCTGTTCCAGATCTTCCTCATCGGGTTCGCCGATTTCCATGTCGATGGATTCTTCGTCAGATCCGGCTTCCGATCCAATCTCAACGCTCTCGATGAACTCGTCTTCCGCGATGGCCTCATTGAATTCTTCTGCAATGGGTTCTGCGAATTCTTCTTCGGGTGGAATAGCCGGTGGTGGTTCTTCCAGTTCATGGGAGAAAGCGGGCTCGATTACATCAGAGAGTTTCGGGTTGTGTTCCCGCAGGGAATCATCGCCTTGCGCGTCCTGTGACTGTTCGATGATTGTGTGCTGGGGTTTTTCATCAGGTATTGGCTGCAGTTGGGCGGCTGGCTCCGCACTGGATTCGTGCGGAGGAGCTGTGTTCACGTCCGGGTGGGGTTCTTCATCGCGATCATCACGCTGAGGCTTTTCATTAATGCCAGGCTGAGGCTCCTCAATAACGCCACGCTGAGGCTCCTCAACAACACCTGGCTGAGGCTCCTCATTGACGCCAAGCTGAGGCTTTTCATCGACGCCACGCTGAGGCTCCTCACTAATGCCGGATTGGGGTTCTGCGGGGTCCGGTTCTATCCGGCGTGGTTCTACAGCGAAGGATACGGAGAGCGATATCTCTTCAGGCCTGGGGGTGGATTCAGGGCGAATGGCATCCAACTCGACGGGTTGCGTATCGATTGCCTCGTCACTGTCATCTGGGGCTTCGCTTTCTGATTCGCCTTCTTCGGCGGCTTGTGCCTCCGCAGGCTCTATTTCATCATCCAGCTCGCCTGCCAACACCGCTTCCATTTCGTCTTCGCTGGCATCTTCTTCTGCGATGTGCTGTTCCCAGTTCGAAATGAACATGTCGGCGTTGGGATTGTCCATCGCATTGAGTTCGGCAATGGTTTGCAGGTCTTCGATGCCATCGAATTCCTGCACGTCATCCAGGCTTTCATTGACCGCGGCGAAGAATTCCAGGTGGCTGCTTTCGATCTCTCTTTCAGTCTTCCTTTCAGTCTCCCTTTCAGTCTCCTGGGATTCGTGCTGCTCTGGTATCTCCCGCTCGGTGTCAGCATTCGCTGTTTCGATAACACTGTGGACAGTAAAGGTTTCTTCCACCGGATTGACCGACAGAGGTTCGGACTGTGCTGGCTCAAAGTATGGCGGTTCGTCAGAAGAGTCTTGTTGCACGGGATCGGCAGCGTCTGCCGCCTGAGGATCGCTACCTGAGCTAGCGGGTGCTTCTTCTGCAGTGGGCGCCTCGAGTTCAGTAGCGGGTGTGTCCGCTGCTGGCTGCTCATTGGCTGGAGGAAAATGCGGGGCCTGGGTATCCGGTATCTGGATTTCCGTATTTTCCTGCAGTGCGCTGCGAGTCAGGAACACAGTGGGATCGAAGAAATCTTCCGGGGCATTTCCCACGAAGACGGATTCGTGTTCAGCCTCATCCTCCCGCTCTTCCGCTACAAAATTTTCCTCAGCCTGGAACACAGAGAGACAGGCGCCGCAGCGAACCTTGCCCGCTGCCAGATCCAGCACGCGAGGATCGATATTGAAGGTGGATTCACAGCGAGGGCATTGAGTGACCTGAAATGCCATGGTAGGTAGCTTGAGAGAAGGTTCCGCGCTTGGGTTCTACGATGCTGAGATTGTAGGTGAGATGGGAAGAGGTTGATAGTGCTGGCTCACCAGTCCAGTATTCGTGCCCAGTAACAAGGTGCAGGCTAGTCGCGGCGAGTCCCGCTAAGCCGTACCCAGTCTCCTTCGGTGACCTCCTCATCCATGTCGAACCATCGGCCATAACTGGCGACGAGAGCCTCGGACTGGTCTCTAAGGATGCCTGACAGTACCAGTTTGCCTCCCGGCTTGACCAGGTTGGCAAGATGATCCGCCAGTTCATGCAGTGGTTCTGCGAGAATATTGGCGAGCAGTATGTCTGCCTTTACCGCTGGCAGGGCATCGGGGAGGTAAGCAGTGAGCTGGCCGCTACCAATATGATTGCGATGACTATTGTCTACCGTGGCGGCAATGGCCTGTGAATCATTGTCCACCGCGTGGACACGGCGAGCACCCAAAAGTGCGGCGGCTATGCCGAGCACGCCGGAACCACAGCCATAATCGATGACTTCCTTGTCCGGCATCGGTTGGGAACCGAGCCAGCGCAGACAGAGTGCGGTTGTGGCATGGGTCCCGCTACCGAAAGCCAACCCCGGGTCGAGCATGATATTAATGGCTTCAGGCTCAGGAGGGTCCTGCCAGCTAGGGCATATCCACAGGTTCGGGCCAAATTGCATCGCCTCGAAGCTATCCATCCAGCTCCGCTCCCAGTCCTGCTCGGCCACGTCTTCGATGCAGATTGCGTCGCGATTGAGGACTGCCGGTTGGAATTGCAGCAGGGCAACGAGAGGATCCAGGTCCAGTTCTTCAGGAAACAGGGATACCAGCTTGACGCTGTCCCATAATGGAGTTGTACCTGGCTCCTTCTGGAAGATGGGTTGATCCTGGTCGTCCAGAAACGTAATTGAGACAGCGCCACGATCCAGAAGCAAGGATTCAAGATCAGCGCAATCCTCAGACCGGGTCTGAATAGCTATTTGCTTCCACATTGGTTTTACAACTCGAGTGTTGAATCAATAACTGTTAGAACTAACTCAGCTAGAGCTAACTCAGTTAGAACTAACAGGATTGAACTGGGTTCAGACGCTGACGTCACTGAATCAAAGTTTCAGCTTCTGCTCCAGGTAGTGAATGTTGACGCCGCCCTTCTGAAATTCCGTGTCACGGACAAGGTCTTTGTGCAGGGCGATATTGCTGCGTATGCCATCGATGAGCATCTCATCCAGGGCAATCTGCATGCGCATCAGGGCCTGCTCACGGTCCATGCCGTAGCTAATCAGCTTGGCGATCAGTGAATCGTAGTAAGGGGGCACCGAGTAGCCGCTGTAGAGATGGGAGTCTACGCGTATGCCTGGTCCGCCGGGGGCATGGAACATCTTCACCATACCCGGACTGGGCAGAAAGGTGTTGGGGTCTTCGGCATTTATGCGGCACTCGAAGGCGTGACCAGTAATCCTGATGTCTTCCTGCTTGATTGATAGAGGATGGCCTCCCGCTATCAGCAATTGTTCCTTGACGATATCAACGCCAGTGACCATTTCGGTCACTGGGTGCTCTACCTGAACCCGGGTATTCATCTCAATGAAGTAGAAGCGTTCGTCTTCATAGAGAAATTCCAGGGTGCCAGCACCCCGGTAGTTCATGTTCTGGCAGGCCTTGATACAGGTGTCGGCTACTTCCTGGCGAATCGCATCGGGGATGTCTGGCGCGGGCGCCTCTTCGATGACCTTCTGGTGTCGGCGCTGTAAGGAACAATCCCGGTCACCGAGGCAAATGGCGTTGCCTTTGCCATCGCCGATCACCTGTATTTCCACGTGTCGGGGATTTTCCAGGTATTTCTCAAGGTACACCGTGCCATCACCGAAGAAAGATTTGGCCTCGGTCTGGGTTACATAGATCGCCTTGAGCAGAGCGGCTTCGTTGTGTACCACCCGCATGCCACGGCCGCCACCACCGGCGGCTGCCTTGATAATAACCGGATAGCCGATTTCCTTGGCCAAAGACAGCGTGCGGTCTTTGTTGTCGTCTAGCGGGCCGTTGGAGCCGGGTACGGTGGGTACGCCTGCTTCTCGCATGACCTCAATTGCCGAAACCTTGTCGCCCATCAGGCGAATGGTTTCGGCGGAAGGGCCAATGAAAATAAAGCCGCTGTTTTCTACCTGTTCAGCGAAGTCGGAATTTTCCGAGAGAAAACCGTAGCCAGGGTGAACGGCATCTGCATCCGTCACCTCCATGGCGCTGATGATGGAGGGAATGTCGAGATAACTCTCGCTGGGACTGGGCGGCCCCACGCACACTGACTCATCAGAGAGTCGAACGTGCATCAGGTCGCGGTCCGCCACCGAATGCACAGCGACAGTTTTTATTCCCAGTTCCTTACACGCGCGCAGAACACGAAGCGCGATTTCGCCACGATTGGCTATGAGAACCTTATCAAGCATGTTTGAAGTACCAGCCGTGCGCGAATTAAACGATTGTGATGAGAGGTTGATCGAACTCAACGGGTTCGCCGTCCTCAATCAAGATGGCTTCCACCACACCAGCATGGTCTGCCTCGATCTGGTTCATCATCTTCATTGCTTCCACGATGCACACGACATCGCCCACTTTCACATGGGTTCCCACTTCAACAAAGGGCGGGGAAGAGGGTGAAGGAGAGCGGTAGAACGTGCCAACCATGGGGGAGCTAACTACATGGCCTGTCGTTGCCGGCGCGGCAGGTTTGTCGTCGGCTGCGGCGGCAGCTGGCACAGGCGCCGCCACTGGGGCGGGCGCAGCAGCCACTGGCGCGCTGTAAACGGCCGGTGCGGAGCTGGATGCACGACTGATACGCACAGCTTCCTCGCCTTCCTTGATTTCGATCTCGGCAATATCCGAGGCTTCCAGTAGCTCAATGAGTTTTTTAACTTTTCTGATGTCCATGGGATTTCCGTTAGTTGACTGTTATTTCTGCAACTGCTTAAAGGCGGCTTGAAGCGCCAGTTCATAACCTTGTGCACCCAGACCAACAATGCTGCCGATAGCGATATCGGCAAAGTAGGACTTGTGCCGAAATTCTTCTCGTTTGTGGAGATTGGAAAGGTGCACCTCGATAAAAGGAATTTCCGCCGCGAGGATTGCGTCCCTGATAGCAATGCTGGTGTGAGTGAAGCCACCGAAATTCACCAGCATGAAGGCTGTACCATCGGTACGGGCCTGATGCAGGCGATCGATAAGCTCGCTCTCACTATTGCTTTGCAGGGAATCAAATTCGTGTCCGGCTGCCGCACATTGGTCTGCCAGGCGCTGATTGATATCCGCCAGCGTATCCGACCCGTAGATGTGAGGTTCACGGTGCCCCAGCAGGTTCAGGTTGGGACCGTGTAATGCCAGTATGCTCGCCATGCTGTAAATCCTGTGCCTTGTTGCTGAGTCCGGTGCGAAACCGGAACGCTATGGTCTGGATGATTCCTGCCCGGGTTTTTCCTGAGAGGAAAAGCAACTATGCAATTGAGCCAGTTATCGGTCAATGGCAAATTTTGCCGGCATTTTCTCAGAATATAACCGACATTTCACCCGTTTTCGGGACAAAATTGTGACTCTCAGGGTGTCAGGGGGTAGCTAACCCGCTGCGGGGGGTAGCAGAAGCCCCAATCGGCGCAACCCTGGTATTCGAAGACCAGGGTGGCCTGGGGAGTGGGTACAGTGGGTAAGGTCAGATCTGCACTCACCCGCTCATAGTAGGCTTCTATGTCGCCAAAGAACTGGTCGGTTTTCTTGAGGCCATCGGGCAGAGTGACATCCGCTTCGAGTAGTTCCCCGCCTTCGCGTTGCTGGAGAGAGAAGCTGAATGCATGACGGTATAGATAGTGGCCGGGAGCGAGATTCCAGGTAATTCGGTACTGCCCCGGGCTGGAGGTGCTCACGAAGTATGGGAAAGCCTCTTCCAGTGAAAGGGGCACCGGCTGAGCATTGGGATTTGCCAGGCTTGAGAATGAGGGAGGTTGGGCAATGCCTGGCTGACCCAGCAACACCATGAGGAGTACTGGACCGGCTCGTCGCCCACCAGGGGCGAACATCGCTCGGACGCACCGAGAGAATCCTGTCAGTCTGGATAAAGTCGTTGAGGCGCTCATACTAATGCGACCGTCGGTGACCAGAAAAAGTTTCCGCCGCCGCTAGTCTTGCCAGCGATCCATAACCAGGCACGCGTTGGTGCCGCCGAACCCAAAGCTGTTGGACATGATGCGGTTCAGGGTCACATTGTCCTGGCGCTCGAGGGCAATTGGCATGCCCGCGGCTTCTTCATCGAGATTTTCGATGTTGGCAGAGGCTGCGATGAAATCGTTGTCCATCATCAGCAGGGCATAGATCGCTTCCTGGGCGCCCGCCGCGCCGAGTGAATGGCCGGTCAGTGACTTGGTGGAATTAATGGTAGGAATGTCGTCGCCAAACACTTCCCGTATCGCTTTCAATTCCGACATATCACCGGCTGGTGTGCTGGTGCCGTGGGTATTGATATAGTCGACCCGGCCGGGAAGATCACCTTTTGCTATGCGCATGGCGCGAGCACCACCTTCACCCGAGGGGGCGACCATGTCGTAGCCATCAGAGGTGGCAGCGTAACCGGTAATTTCGGCGTAGATTCTTGCGCCTCGTGCCTGGGCATGCTCCAGTGACTCAATCACCAGCATGCCACCGCCACCGGCAATGACGAAGCCGTCACGATCAGCATCGAACGCTCTGGAGGCTCTCTCGGGCGTATCATTGTACTTGGTGGACAGTGCACCCATGGCATCGAATAAATGGGACATGGTCCAGTGTTCGGATTCGCCACCACCGGCGAAAACGATGTCCTGCTTGCCCAGCTGAATCAATTCGGCCGCATTACCAATACAGTGTGCACTGGTGGCGCAGGCAGAGGAGATAGAGTAATTCACGCCCTTGATTTTGAAGGCGGTGCTCAGGCAGGCCGAGACTGAACTGCTCATGGTGCGGGGTACGCGGTAGGGGCCAACCCGGCGCAAACCTTTCTCGCGCATAATGTCGTTGGCTTCCATCTGGTCCTGGGGCGAGCCGCCACCTGAACCTGCCACGAGGCCGATGCGCTCATTGGAAATCTCATCCAAACCCAGCCCTGCATCCTCTATTGCTTCTTTCATGGACAGATAGGCATAGGCTGACGCCTCGCCCATGAAGCGATGAATCTTGCGATCGATCAGCTCATGGGTGTCTATCTGGACTGAGCCGCTGATGTGGCTGCGCATGCCGATATCGGCATAGGACTGGTTGAAGCGAATGCCACTCCGACCCTGCTTGAGGGAATCAAGGACTTCGCTGGTATTGTTCCCAAGGCAGGAAACGATTCCTATTCCTGTGACTACAACCCGTTTCATAGTTTTCTCAGCGTTAGAATTTTGCGAGCGTATATTGTGGACTAAAACTTTTGCTCAGGTGTGAACAAGCCAACCTTTAGCGCTTTCGTGGTGTAGATTACACGACCATCCACGGCAACTGTACCATCGGCGATGCCCATGACCAGCTTGCGATCGATTACCCGGCTGATATCCAGCTCATAAACCACTTTTTTAGCGTCGGGGAGAATCTCGCCAGTGAACTTCACTTCCCCTGAACCAAGGGCGCGACCCTTGCCGGGAAATCCGCTCCAGCCAAGAAAAAATCCTACCAGTTGCCAGAGGGCATCCAGGCCAAGACAACCGGGCATTACCGGATCGCCGGGGAAGTGACAGGCGAAAAACCACAGATCGGGTTTGATATCGAGCTCGGCGATAACCTTGCCCCGGCCATATTCTCCGCCATCGAGTGTTATCTCGGTGATGCGGTCCAGCATCAGCATATTGTCTATGGGCAGCTTGGCATTGCCGGGGCCGAACAATCTGCCGTAACCACACTCTACGAGCTCGTCGAGCTCATATGAGCCCTTCGGTGTGAAAAAGTCATTCCGTTCTTTCATTTTTATAGCGTCCTGCAGGACCTGAATCAGGTCGTCTCTACAAGGGCAGGGAGTTTATCGTGCTACAAGCAAATAATCGACCGAAATTGGACTGTTGGTTAGGTCACGGGACAAGCTGAGAAGGCCGAAATACGGGGCTTCTTTATTCCTGTCACAGAATATTTGGTACTATGGTCGCTCTATTTAGCTGGTGTTGTATATGCTCTATCCGCTCATTCTGGCCGGAGGCGTGGGAACGCGATTGTGGCCACTGTCCCGGGCGACGCTCCCCAAGCAATTTATTGATCTATTTCCAGAACAGGGTTCCCTGTTTCAGGCTACTCTCGATCGCCTGCAGGGGCTGACAGAATGCGCCGACCCCACCGTCGTTTGCAACGAAGGTCATCGCTACCTGGTGGCTGAACAACTGCGACTGGCAGGTAAGGACGATGCGCGCATTATGCTTGAACCCTGTGGCCGCAATACGGCTCCAGCAATCGCAATCGCTGCCCTCGCGATACGGGAGGCCGATGCCGACGCCAGTTTGCTGGTTCTGCCAGCAGATCACCTGATCGCTAACCCTAGTGCTTTTCTTGATGCTGTGAATGCTGGTTCCAGGCTGGCTGCAGACAAATTGCTCGTCACTTTTGGAATAGTGCCAGATGTCCCAGAAACTGGCTATGGCTACATCAAGCGCGGTGATGAAGTGGCAGATGCAGCAGGCTATCGGGTCGGGCGCTTCGTGGAGAAGCCCGATTTGGCGACTGCGCAATCCTATCTCGATGCGGGAGACTACTACTGGAATAGCGGCATGTTCCTGTTCCGGGCCGACCATTATCTTGCTGAACTGGAGAAGTATGCGCCCGATATTTATGCAAGCTGTTGTCTGGCTCATGCCCAACTGAAAACTGGTGAAGATTTTGTTTCCATTCCGGCTGAGGAATTTTCCGCCTGTCGCAGCGAGTCAATCGATTACGCTGTGATGGAAAAGACCGACTCCGCTGCCCTGATCCCGCTGGATGCTGGCTGGAGTGATCTGGGGTCCTGGGAAGCCCTGTGGCAAGCCCAATCCGGCGATGAACAGGGCAATGTGATCAGCGGCGATGTGATGACCTATGCGGTGAACGACAGCTACATCGTGGCAAAGACGCGGCTGGTAACAGCGCTCGGGCTAAAAGATGTGATCATCGTCGAGAGTGGCGATGCCGTGCTGGTGGCGGACAAGGCTCATAGCCAGGACGTCAAAAAACTGGTGGACGAGCTGGTGGCGCAGCAGCGCAAGGAAATAGAACACCCGGTGCTGGTGCAACGTCCCTGGGGCAGCTTCGAATCGCTGGGTGTTGGAGACGGCTATCAGGTAAAACACATTGTGGTTCATCCCGGGCAGGCCATTTCACTGCAACGCCACCAACATCGGTCTGAGCACTGGACTGTGATCCGGGGCAGGGCCTTGATTCATTGCGACGGTAAGGAGTTCTACCTTGAAGTGAATCAATCCACTTACATTCCCCAGGGCAGTAAACACAGGCTGAGCAATGATGGATCAGAGCCGGTGGAAATCGTCGAAGTGCAGGTGGGGGGCTATCTGGGTGAAGACGATATTGAGCGCTTCGAAGATCGTTACGGGCGCTAACAGCTAAACTCGCATTAAAATTCAACTAAGCAAATTGGAAATTTTATGACTGC
Organism: uncultured Pseudohongiella sp.; assembly: GCA_965227635.1. Lineage (GTDB taxonomy): Bacteria > Pseudomonadota > Gammaproteobacteria > Pseudomonadales > Pseudohongiellaceae > UBA9145. The sequence goes on from OZ245763.1 coordinate 2,339,801, forward strand.
AATCAAGAAATGCCTCTTCCCGGCGGCGGGTTATGGAACCCGCTTCCTCCCAGCCACCAAGGCCATGCCCAAGGAGATGCTCCCCATCGTTACCAAGCCGCTGATCCAGTATGGCGTCGAAGAAGCCATGGAAGCCGGTATTACCGATATGGCCATTGTGACCGGTCGTGGCAAACGCGCCCTGGAAGACCATTTTGATATCAGCTACGAGCTTGAGCGTGAGATTGCAGGCTCCGACAAGGAGGGGTTGCTCAGCGGCACCCGTGAAGTGATGGATCAATGTAATTTCTCCTACACCCGGCAAGTGGAGATGAAAGGCCTCGGCCATGCGATCCTGGTTGGTGGCCGGCTGATTGGTCCCGAGCCTTTTGCCGTGATTCTGGCCGATGACTACTGCGTCACCGAGGAAGGTGATGCAGTGCTCACCCAGATGGTGAAGCTTTATGAACAGTATCAGTGCAGCATCGTGGCCATCGAAGAAGTACCGAAAGATGAAACCTATAAGTATGGCGTGATCGAAGGGACGGAAGAGGCCGAAGGTATTTTCCGCCTGAGCAATATGGTTGAAAAACCTGCTCCGGAAGATGCGCCCAGCAATCTTGCCATCATTGGTCGCTACATTCTCACTCCCGATATCTTCCAGATTATCGAAGACACGCCACCCGGTAAAAATGGCGAGATGCAGATTACCGACGCGCTGCTAGCCCAGGCCAAACAAGGCAAGGTGATTGGCTACAAATTCAAGGGTCGCCGCTTTGACTGCGGTAGCGTCGCCGGATTTATTGAGGCAACGAACTACACCTATCAAAAGGAACAGGAACAGGGATGAAAATCGATATTAGCTGTTTCAAGGCCTACGACATCCGCGGCCGCGTACCTGACCAGCTCAACGAAGAAATCGCCTATCGCATTGGCCGTGCCTTCGTGGAATACCTTGCGCCGAAAACGGTGGTGGTGGGCTACGACATTCGCCTGACCAGTGAAGCGCTGTGCGACGCGCTCTCCCGGGGGCTTACCGATGCCGGTGCCAATGTCCTCAACATTGGTCAGTGTGGAACCGAGGAAGTGTATTTCGCCACCTCCCACCTGCAGGCCGATGGCGGCATCGTGGTTACCGCCAGCCACAACCCCAAAGACTACAACGGCATGAAGCTGGTGCGGGACAATTCCAAGCCTATCAGCGGTGATACCGGCCTCACTGATATCCGGCAACTGGCGGAGAGTGGCAAGTTCACCGACCCCCAGAGTAAGGGTTCAGTTGAGTTGGTGGATACCAAGCAGGCTTACATAGAGCATTTGTTAGGCTATGTCGAGAAAGACGCACTTACCCCGCTGAAAATAGTCTGCAATGCTGGCAATGGCGGAGCAGGTCCCATTATCGATCTGCTGGAGTCCCATCTGCCATTCGAATTCATCAAGGTGCATCATGAGGCAGACGGCAACTTTCCCAATGGCGTGCCCAACCCCTTGCTGGAAGAAAACCGCGCACCAACTATCGACGCAATCAAAGCCAATAACGCGAATCTGGGAATCGCCTGGGATGGGGATTTCGATCGTTGTTTTTTCTTCGATGAAACCGGCCGGTTTATCGAGGGCTACTACATTGTGGGGCTGTTGGCTCAGGCTTTTCTGGAAAAGCATCCGGGTGCCAAAGTCGTGCACGATCCACGATTAACCTGGAATACGATCGAGATTGCGGAAAAGCTGGGTGGTGAGGCCATTCGCTGCAAGACGGGCCATGCCTTTATCAAAGAGCGCATGCGGGCGGAGGATGCCGTATACGGTGGCGAGATGAGTGCACACCATTACTTCAAGGAATTTTTCTATTGCGACAGTGGCATGGTGCCCTGGTTGCTGGTAGTGGAGTTGATATCCAGAACAGGCAAGCCGCTCTCTGAATTAGTGGACGAACGCATGGCGGCATTCCCGGCCAGTGGCGAAATTAATAGCACCATCGAAGATCCGGCCGCGTTGATCAGTGCGGTGGAGGCTCGCTACAGCGCTGATGCAGAAGATGTCGATCACACCGATGGCCTGTCGGTGGAGTTTGCCGATTGGCGTTTTAACCTGCGCATGTCTAACACAGAGCCTGTGGTGAGGCTCAATGTAGAGTCCCGGCAAAACGCTGCGCTGATGCAGGAGAAGACCGGGGAGCTACTGGAGATGATAAAGAGTCAATGAGCGGAAACAGGGCCTGTTCACCTGAACATCTGTTATTCGTCTACGGTACGCTGGCACCGGGCGAAGAGAATGCGCATATTCTGGCGCCTCTCGGGGGCAGTTGGGAGCCGGCAACCGTATTTGGAAGCGTTCACCCGGAAGGTTGGGGTGCCACCCATGGATTTCCTGGCTTGCGTCTTGGCGATGGCCCGGACAAGGTAAGCGGATTGCTTTTTTTCTCACCTGCCCTGGAGCAGTTCTGGCCTGAACTGGATGAGTTCGAGGGTAGCGATTATCGCCGCGCTCAAGCGCTGGTAATGCTTGAAGATGATTCGCAGTTTATGGCCAACGTCTACATCATTAGCGATTAAACAGAAGCAAGAACCAGAATGCGCCGGGAATCCCGGTGCAATCAATGACTACAATACTGAGGAAGCAACGTGTCTGACCTGACCTGGGACGAATTTCAACGTGTGCAATTGCGCGCCGGTACAATTATCGCCGTAGAAGAATTTCCGGAAGCGAGAAGACCCGCCTGGAAACTGCAAGTGGATTTCGGCGACGAGATTGGTGTGCGCAAATCCAGCGCCCAGATCACTGACCTGTATGCGGCAGAGGACCTCATCGGCAAACAGGTCATGGGGGTGGTGAATTTTCCACCCAAGCAGATTGGGCCAATCATGTCAGAGTGCCTGGTCACCGGATTCTATCGGGAAGACGGTGCCGTGGTTTTGGCTGTACCCGATAAAGTAGTGCACAATGGTGCGCGACTTGGCTAGCGTCGATACCGGAGGAACACCCTGTGATTCTTGAAGTCGCTATCCTCGACATCGTGCCCGGCCGCAGTGCCGAATTTGAAGTGGCATTCACGCAGGCCCAGCACATCATCAGTAGCATGCCGGGATACTTGTCCCATGAGCTGCGTAGCTGTCTTGAAGTCGAGAATCGCTATATTCTGTTGGTGCAGTGGGAGTCGGTTGAGGCTCACACGGAAGGCTTTCGTGGTTCAGCGCAATATGCAGAATGGAAAGCCTTGCTGCATCATTTCTATGATCCCTTTCCCGAGGTACATCACTACCTGCCGGTGCGTCTGGGGGATTAGCTTGTCGCGATAATTTACAGGTTCCCCAGTCGCATTTTGAAGCTGTGCCTGTCCTCGTCGATGACGGCGAATCCGAGGTGCCGGTGAAAGCCTACGGCGGGATTGGTTTTTAAAACACTGAGTTGTATGGGCAGGCCAGCGTTTCTTGCCTGCTCACTGGCTAGTGTAAATAGCTTGCTGCCGAAGCCGCGCCTTTGCAGGGCGGGTTCTACGAGAATCATATCCAGAATGTAGTGATCAGGTTTCTTGCTCAAATGCAGGCTGGCGATAGGTTGCTTGCCGAGTTCGAGGATCGTAAAACCACGGGCAGGCAAGGTAGTTGTGAATCCCTCTTTTTGCAGTAATTCCTCCCAACCCCAGGCAGCATCGATCTGGTCCTGCATGGTTTTCTTGAAGAGTTGGAACAGCCAGGCTGCATCGCTGTTTTCGCCGCGCCTTATGGTGAGGATACTACTGTCCATTGTTACGTTTGCCGGTGCGTGTCCTGGATTGCATTGCCCGCCTATAGGGCGAGATTATCTAGCGCCATTCGTCGATCTGTGCCATCAAGCCCTTGCTGGAGGTATCGAGTGCTTGCCTGGATTCCTCATTGGTGAATGCCTGCAGGACGGAGTCGGAAAGCTCCTTGCCTAACTCTACTCCCCACTGGTCGAAGGCATTGATACTCCACAGCACACTCTGTACATAGACTTTGTGTTCATACAAGGCGATCAGTGATCCCAGATTGAAAGGGTTCAACTGTGCCAGCAACAGCGTATTGCTGGGATTATTGCCTGGATAATGGCGGTGCGGTTCTTCTTTATTCTCACGACCCTGCATCAACGCCATGCTCTGGCTGAGGCAGTTCGCCAAAAGCTTCTGGTGTTGTTCCGGGTCTGCGTCTGTGTTGCCTTTAGCGAGGGCAATAAAGTCTACTGGAATCAAGTCGCTGCCCTGGTGCAGCAATTGGAAGAAAGAGTGTTGGCCGTTGCTGCCTTCGGCACCCCAGATGACTTCCCCGGTGGCCACATCCAGATCTTCACCTCCACTGGTCACCGACTTGCCCAGACTCTCCATGGAGAGCTGTTGCAGGAACAGGGCGAACTCCCGAAGAGGATGAGAATAGGGAACGACTGCATTACTGCGCGCATTAAGGAAACCGCCGTACCACACAGCCAGTAGCGCCAGCAGTACCGGCATATTCTCGGCCAGGGGGGCGGTGCGGAAATGTTCATCCATGGCATGGGCGCCATCCAGCATGGCCCGGAAATTATTCACGCCGATGGCCAGTGCAATCGACAGTCCAATGGCAGACCACAGTGAGTATCGACCACCCACCCAATCCCACATGGGAAACAGGTTCTCCGGGTCAATACCAAAAGCCTGTGCAGCTTCAAGATTGGTGCTGATGGCCACGAAGTGCCGGGCGATTTGCGACTCATCGGCGCAGTGCGAGAGGAACCATCGCCGGGCCTGCTGGGCGTTGGCATGGGTCTCCTGGGTGCGGAAGGATTTGGAGGCAATGATAAACAGCGTGGTCGCCGGATTAAGTGCGGCGAGCGTGGACTGCACATGCTGCGGATCGATATTGGAAACGAAATGCACTTTCACCTGTCCCGTCGCAAAGTCGGTTAGAGCATCGCTTACCATCGCCGGTCCGAGGTCCGAGCCACCGATGCCGATATTGACCACGTCTGTGATCGCCTGCCCATCAAACCCGGTCCAGCTACCCGAATGCACCGCAGTGACGAAATCATTCATTTTATTCAGACAGGCAACCACCTCCGGATGAGGGTTGCTGGCGGCAGGTATCCGCAGGGCGGTGTGTAACGCCGCCCGGTCTTCCGAGACATTGATATGCTCCCCGGCAAACATGGCTGCGATGGCCGCACTCACCCTTTGCTGCTGGGCCAGGCCGAGCAACAATTCCAGGGTTTTCGCAGAACAATAGTTTTTTGAATAATCCAGCAGCAGTTCCCCCTGCCGGAGGGAGAAGAGGGAAAACCGCTCAGGGTCCTGAAATTGTTCGGCGATGCGAAAACCACTGTTTTTGAGGTCTGCAGCGTGTGCCTGCAGCGCTTGCCAGGCAGGAGAGCTTGAAAGGGAGGGCATGGGCGGTCCATTGCTGTTAATTCGAGGGGGAAGGATAGCAAATCCGCGGAAATCGGTGCACTTGCTGTATTGAATCGGGGGAGGATATTGGGTAGTATGCGCCGCCTGATCGTTTGGGCTAGAATTAAGTCTGATCGAAAAGGCTGGAAGTGCCGATCGGTGCTTGCAGAAGGGTCAGAAGTAGCAAGGTTGGGTTAGTATTAACTTCTTCTGATTCGCAAGGCAGGAAACTGGCCTCCATAAATAAGTTTCAATGTGCCGCTATAGCTCAGCCGTTGAGGTAAAGTGCAGCAGCTGACACGGTCAGCGGCATCGAAGGCAGGAAACTGGCCTCCATAAATAAGTTTCAATGTGCCGCTATAGCTCAGCCGTTGAGGTAAAGTGCAGCAGCTGACACGGTCAGCGGCATCGAAGGCAAGAAACTGGCCTCCATAAATAAGTTTCAATGTGCCGCTATAGCTCAGCCGTGGTAGAGCAGCTGACTTGTAATCAGCAGGTCCCGAGTTCGACTCTTGGTGGCGGCACCATACTCCCTTCCAGCACTGTCCAGTAACATCCAACGCTACAGAGAAAAGCCTAAAAAAACAGGGTTTTTCTGTCCAATTGCGTTCCGAAATGTCTTGCGCCATCCAGATACCTTGGTAACATGCGTAGTAACACCAATCGCCAAACAGTGAGCCAGTGTTACTATGCCAAGGCAGACCAAGCCGCTGAGTGATACTCAGATCAAACAGGCAAAACCCAAGCAATCAGAGTACACGCTCTGGGATGGGGATGGTTTGGGCTTGCGAGTCAAAACGAATGGCTCCAAGAACTGGATATTCAACTACTACAAACCTTTCACCAAGACTCGCACTAACATCGGCCTCGGACCTTACTCACGGACCAAGGAAGGGCTCACCCTCGCTGCAGCCAGAAAGGAGCGTGACCTGTTCCGCGACTTAGTAGCTCAGAACATTGACCCGAGAGACTATCGCCGAGAGAAAGAACTCATTGGCAAAGAAGCACACCAGAATACTTTCAACGTTGTTTACCGGAAGTGGTTGAAGACGAAAGAGGATTCCTGGTCAGAGTCTTATCGAAAACGACTCACCCAGGCGATTGAGTTGCATATCATCCCGGCACTTGGTCCTCTTCCAATTTCCAAAATCAACGCTCCGGACACTATCAAGATCCTCGAACCTTTAGCTGACCGCCAGGCACTGGAGACTGTCCGCAAACTGTGCCGCTGGATCAATGAAATCATGGTATTTGCGACCAATACAGGACTTGTGGACGCGAATCGGCTTGCAGGCATAGCTAAAGCCTTCAAAGCCCCTAAAGTCGAAAACAGGCCCTCTATCAAGCCAAATGAGCTACCTGACTTCCTGAAGGCGCTGGAGCAGTCTGGTAACACGGTCATTACCAAATGCCTGATTCTCTGGCTGCTTCATACAATGGCCCGGCCAGCAGAAGGCGCCGGTACTCGCTGGGATGAAATCGACTTCGAGAACAAACTCTGGCGTATCGATCCGCAGCGCATGAAGAAGCGCCGGGAGCATGTCGTTCCCCTCACTGACCAAACGCTGCAGATTCTTGAGATTATGAAGCCACTCAGTCAGCACCGGGTTCATGTGTTCCCTTCACGGAGCAATCCTCGTGAGGCTATGAACAGCGAAACTCCGAATACAGCGTTAAAGCGAATGGGGTACCAGGGTGTATTCGTGGCACATGGAATGAGAGCGCTTGCTTCTACTGTGTTAAACGAACAACAATTTCCGGAAGATATTATTGAAGTCGCTCAGTCTCGTGTAGGTAAGGATGCCGTAAGGAACATCTACAACCGAGCCGAGTATTTAGAACAACGCCGTGTAATGATGCAGTGGTGGAGTGACTACATCGAGCATGGACCAACAAAGAACACGAAAAAGCAAGGTAAGAAGCACTTGAAAGTAGTGTAAAAGTCGGCACAAGGGAGTGCTACGAACACTCCCAAGCGCCTAATCACATCAACCAACATAGGTAATTGATATGACTAATAAAAATCATAGCAGAAAGAAACATTCCGCCGAAGCTAATTCCAGTGAACTCAGAACTAATAGGGGGGTAGGGTTTAGTACTCGATTTAAAGAAGCCCTCGCGGATAAACGTATTTCAGGTAATAGTTACCAAATTGGCAAGCAATTGGGTATCAATGCAAAGTCAATTGATAGATATCTAAATGGCACAATGCCTAGAAAATACGATCGGGTCATAGAGCTTGGTGCGAAACTGGATGTTAAAGCGGAGTGGTTAGCAACTGGGCTTTGCTCAGATCATGAGATTGTTTTGGCGCTCAGAACCCTTCCTGAAGACGGCAGAATAGCAATGACGAGAGCCATATATTTATTGGCCGACCCAGAGACGAACGAAGAAATTACAGCAGTGATGGAGAATCATCAGCCATTGAAAGATAAGACCGCGTTCCTTGCTGATGTAGAAAAAGTTTGGAATGTTTCCAAGTTTGCAGAACAACAGCTTTTAGCTGCTTAAAATCCAGCCACACCCAAGCCTAGCTCGACGGAGCGAAAAGGCAGTAACCCACTGCCCTGGCTTGGTTTCGATAGGGCGCCAGGGTAAGCAATGGAGCAAAAGCTTTCTCAAGAACAGAAGTTAGCTATTCAAGAACTATTCAACAAGAAATTTGATTCCGAATTTTATTTAAATTTAGAGGAAATGCTTGAGAATACGTTTTTGCCGCCAAAAGGTTCACGTACTGTTTTGCTTAAAAGAGAGATTAAGAAACTTAAGGAAATTGAGGCAGCTGCTAGGGTACTGAAGGGGAAGCTTTCAAAATTAGATGATTTTTTTCTTGATTCAATTGATGGGCATCTAGGTATGGAGTTTGGACCTTCCAAGACCTATGAAGATATTTTAATTTCCAATGAACCGGCTGTCGGATTTCCGCCCATTTCTTCACTAGAAATAGCCCAGATGATAGCTGAAGAAGCTGAATTAACGGCAATGGATTTAGCTAAAAATTACGGGAATAGTTATTTTGAGTGGTTCCTTGATGGAATGGTTACAGCCTATCCCGTTGGCGAGAAAATTAGCGTGTCTACGGATAGTAAATTCATTAAATTCATCGCGATAGTACTTCAAGAGGAATCTCTTGAAAAAATATATAAGCTCGTCCTCAATTCCACCTGGTTCAAGCGGCATCGCAATCTACGATAGGGACAAACTTGTAAAAAATCGCAAGAGTTTGTCACTTACTCCCCATCAGCTATCGAAATAATCTGTCCAGCAATTGGAATTCACGGGTTCCGATTCGAATTAACTAGATTTCTCAGGAACTGGACATGAAAAGATTATTGCGCCTCAAAGATGTAATTGAAGTTGTAAGGCTTTCCCGCAGTGAAATTTATAGATTGATTGCCTTGGATCGCTTTCCCAAGCCTATTCCGCTGGGCGAGCGTGCTGTCGCTTGGACCGAAGACTCAATAAACGAATGGATTGAGTCAAGAATAGCTAGAGCGGCATAGGAGGTAGTCATGATTCAAACAAAAAAGGCTGCCCCCGCACAGAGCAGCCCTTCTCAAATAAATAGCGCCAAGAAGAGTAACACAATTGGAAAACTTGATGGAATGCTCCTTCGATTTGGAAATGGAGCGAAACTCCATAGATTCTCCGCAGAGCGAGTAGGGGACCATTGCCTACACACTACAGTTAGCTCCCTTCAATCCAAATATGGAATTCAATTCGCCAGGAAGCGCGTTCGGGTTCCCAATAGGTTTGGCTCTGAAACATCCGTTTGCCTTTACTGGTTGGAAGGGGAAGACCTAGACCGCGTACGCCAAATAATTGGCGTCAAGGAGGCAGCGTAGTGGCCAGTCTCCGAAAAGCTATCGATACTAAATGCAAGGAATGTGTTTTTGACTCTGCCGGGCCGGGTTCCTGGAGATCACAGGTAGAGTCATGTACGGCCTATTCTTGCCCTCTATTCGACGTTCGACCCGTTACCCTTACCCAACCCCTTCATAAGCCCTTAAACGGGCTTAGAAATCGAGAAAACGGCCAAATTGGCCGGATTTCGAGTACTCACGGGGGTGGGTTATGAGTGCCGCTGAGAAAATTGCCGCTTTTCCCACTCAGAAGCTCAAGGGGGAGTGTGAATTAACAGGCCATGAGTATCCGCTGGTTCCGCCAGGCGAGTATGAGGCAGTGTTTTCTCACTACGAGACCAATCCCAGATTCAGCAAGAAGACTGACAATGTTGATGTTCATACGGGTGGAAAAGTCTTTTGCTGGTTCGAGTTAGATCCTTATGGGAACAGCGGATTGCCACCCGGTGAGAAAACGATGATTTTCTTGCCGTATAACGCCAAGGCGATATTCAAGCCATTCGGTCGAAATGGACGGTTCCAGATGGGAAAGCGATCTAATTGCTACAAGGACTACAAGCAGCATATTGGTCCTCCAGGCAATTCGTTCTCGTTGAATGCGTTCAAAGGGAAGCTTTGGAACGTGGTCGTGAAAACTGTAGACCGCAATGAAAAACAGAAAAAGCACAGCAAAGAAGACCGTTACAGTGAAATTATTCAGATTCAGGGACTGGCTTAAAACCAGCTATAGCGGTGTTGTAGTTACAGCAACAGTTGGAGTTGTAGTTATAGCTACTTTGTCATCAGGTATTTCAGTGTGGTGAAAACAGAATTTGAGCGCATGGTTTCAAGTAGGCTCAAATATCAACTGGTGTTTCTACTCCCGCAGGGTAGCTTAACCCCTGCCTTGCGGGCCATGTCAACAAGGAGAATTTTAATGTCGTCGCAGCAGACCAATAACGAGAGCGAGTGCTTTCATCGTGAAAGCAAAGAAGATGAAAACAATGAAATCGAGAACACGGCTGATACCAGTGCGGAAAAGAACATCTCCGATCTGATGCTGACAACATGCCCAGGTTCAGAACTTGAGCTTGAATCAGCGCTTATTTTCTTAATACCCAAACATTGAAGGAAACAACATGGATATTCAAAAAATTGCTCTCGCTCTACAGGGCTTTAGCTCAGGGGTTCAAGGCACTCTCCCCCAATTCATGGCCCAGCAAGATCAAAAAGCACTGATCGACCAACAACAGAAACAGCAACGCAATAAGGAACTATCTGTTGAACGCAAACACGCTATGGCTCAGGACATGCGCGAAATAGGAGAAAAGCTGCGCGCGGGATTAAAGGATCTCGCCATTACCCAACTGAACAACCGGGAAAAAGTGGGGATGTTGCTGCCCGATTTCGATGCGGTGACTACGCAGGAAATCCGCTCTTTGATTTCATCTGGTAATGAGCAGGAAGCATTGAAGTATCTGGACATTATCGACAATGCTGCCGTTGATGAGGGAATTCTTCCCAAGAGAGAGCAGCCACAATTGGTAGCTGTTTCAGAAAATGAAAGATTGGTGAACCCAGATACCGGCGCCACAGTTATTGAATCTGTATCTGAACCGGCTATACAAGTCCCCCCAGCATTATTGGCTGGAGTTCCCTCAGATTTAATCCCCCAAGCCACAGCGGCTTTTGAAACTGCTGGAGGTGGTTCTGTTGGTATTGGTGCGCTGAATGATGTAGTCGCGAGAGGTAAAAACGCATCTGTGCGCGAAAAAGTTCCGAGCATGTTGAAAGCAAGTTACCCGCAAGCATCTGAAGCAGAAATGGCTCAGCTAAGAGCAGCAGTAGATGGAGCGAACGATGTTGAAACAGGTCTCAAGATTGCCAGTGATATAAGAGCAGAGCAGCGGAGACTACTAAAGGCTAAAGGGTTCCAAGAAAGAGCTGTTGATTTGCTCGGTAGAATCTTGAGTAGCGATGAGCTGGACGACATCACAGGCCCGATTGAAGGATCGAGTGCCTGGGGCCTAGGAATTCTCCACGCATTTGACCAACAAGAAACAGATCTAATCGCAGATATTGAAGAGGCTCAAAACATACTTACCGCAGAAAACCTGGACCTAATGTCAGGTGTTCTCTCTGAATCAGATATTCAGCTATTGAAAAGCTTGGCGAGTGGAGCGCTAGACAGACGAAGGAGTGAGCCTCAGTTCAGAAAGGATGTAGAAGAGCTGTTGGCAAAATTAAGTTCGGTTCAAGTACAAACAGTTGACGATATTGCTCAGGAAGACAACAGAGCCGGATTAATGGCAAACGTAGGCCAGGACTTGCAGCAGATTGCAAACTTGCCAGCAGATCAGTTTGAGCAGGTAGATTTGAGCGCACTTTCAACTGAGCAGCTACAAGCGCTTGAAAATCATCTCATGGGGACCGCCAAGAGGTGATTGCAATACAAACAGCTTATAAGTTTTTTAAATTATCAGTTATGTGGGTTTGCGCAGTAAATCAATAGAAATCACAAAGTTAGGAGTTGAATCAACTATGCCAGGTGGAGCACCAAAAGGTAACAACAATGCTACAAAGAATAAGCCATGGGCAGATGCCATACGGCGGTATCTAACTCAGAACCCGGACAAGCGGGAACTTATCATCAAGCGGCTATTCGACATGGCAGAAGATGGAAATCTCCAAGCAATTAAGGAGATTGCCGATCGCATTGACGGAAAGCCAGCACAGTCAGTAGCGGTATCAACTGAGGCGGATATGAGCCATGAAGATTGGCTGGATAACCTGAATGACGACGATTCTCATACGCAGGTTAACTAACGGTCAGTTGAAGTAATTATTCTTCTAAAGTAGAGGTAAATAGATGGCTACTGGAAAGAAAACTGGAGGCAGAGAAAAAGGCACTCCAAACAGAGTTACTGCGTCTCTAAAGGACGCTGTTCTTAACGCTTTTGAAGAAGTAGGGGGAGAAAAGTACTTAGTAAAAGTTGCCGAAGACGATCCAAGAACTTTTTGCGTATTGTTAGGTAAAATTCTCCCAAAGGACATTTCCTACCAAGACAGCGACCCCATTATTACGGAAGTAAGGCGCGTGATTGTGAGTTCCTGTGATCACTAAGAAGCTGATGTATAGTCCACAACATATTCAAGGCACCAGTGGTTTCCATTTTGCCCACACTAAGGGAATCTTGTGTACATATGCCGGAATCTAGCGTCAGATTTTGTATTGCAGACGAAGATAGAAAGCTGCGCGCAGCCAGTTGGAAAGTATGGAGTCCAAAGGGCAAAAACGACGTTTACGTTGCTTGTAGGGAACTTGGTGGTGCGATAAAAGTAAGCTTGCACGAATCAGGTTTTTGGCACTTAGGCTACGATCAGAAATTCTATGATGAGAAAATTCCGAAAGATTTCGTTGGTCATTCAGACAGATTTGCACTGAAGTGGATCAGACCATCTGAGAATTTTCCTGGGGTTACATTTGCGATAAGAATACTAACGCCTCACAGTTCTGTTGCCTCAGTTTTCGAATCACTTTCGAAGTTACACATTATCAAGCCTCCAGTAGAGGATAGAGCGGTAGAAGTAGGAATTTTTCTGTCAGTTCCGACTAGTATGATTACTAGCTGGCCAGCAAAAAAATCAATGAAAAGCGACCTAGTAGGAACATATGAGTTGCCAAACCAAAGTAGAGTTTGGGTAGTAAGCTGGGAGTGCGAAATTCCAGATTTCTCAGCCTTGTCTAAGAAAGCCAAGCGCTTTCAAGGAGTGGATGATGATGAAATTCCTGACTCCCTGCGAGCTATTGTATTAAGTGATCACCGAGATGGCTCCAAAGCGCTTTATGACTTGAAAGTGAGGGTTGAAAAGTAAGTGGCATGTTAAGCAGAGCGAGTTGGTAATTCTCAATCTGGTAACTCAGGATATTGTTCTGATCAATTCCCAGAACAGCGTTCGAATTCTGCTTTGGATTCAGGCTACCCTACCTAAACTGCTGATAAGCAATGGTTTCCTACTCGGCCAGTGATTCTGCTGCTACTTTGGATGTATCTACCATGCAATCTTAGTAGTTCTAAATACCCGTCAATTCCGTTAATTTACTCCTTGATGCTTGATTTTGCGAGTTGCTTCCTTCCTTGCCGGAACCGAAAAATGAGAGAGAAGACAGACCCAATTCTCCCCGATGAAAAGATCCCCCTCGCAGACGACCTTTTCTTGGCGATAGATTTCGAAATATCCACTTGTATCTCCACAGAAGAGCCAGACCGGTATGTATCAGAGATCTCAGGGAAGGTGATGGCTTACTCTGAAGAAGCCGAAGACGGCGAGCTGGCGGCTAAAACTAAGCACTACTACGTCGATTTAGAGTCTGCCGGTAGTGAGGGTGACTTCCTAGTTGATGTATTGGACTGCCAGGCAGCCACTGCTCCGTTTATCGAGCTCTATGACCTAGATACTTGGGAATTTACAAAAGAAGTGCTGAGGGTCGTTGGAGAGGACTATATTTGGTCAATGAATTTGCTGGTAGCAGACAGGCTGGAAGTGCTTCCAAAGTTTCGAGGAAAGGGGATACCAGGGGCAGTCCATGATGAGGTGGTACGCCTATTTGGCGCAAGGGCTTGTCTCTATGCGTTTAAAGCCTTTCCGCTCCAATTGGAGGCTGGTTTTGATCCTGAGAACCAATCGGACTGGGAGAAGATGATGTTAATGTCGGAATTCGAAAGGGACCAAGAGCGGGCAAATTACTCGCTCCGCCGTTACTACAGAAAACAGGGATACCTTCAGGTTAGTGCTGAAGGGTTGATGGTTCAATTGATATAGGTTAGTTCTGGGACTGGTTCCGCTTCCTTCGGATTCTATTGGCGCTATCCAAGTGTTTTCTAGCGAATTCAACCTTCCTTTGAATTGTTCTAAGTTGGCTCCTATCCCGCGGCATGTCCAGGAATTCAGCAAACTCCTCAATATTATTAAATCTATCTTCTGAAAACAGATGAAATCTAATCAATACTTCAACTACATGCTTGAGGTTGTATAGGTCTGGCTCGATATCTTCATCCGTATTTCCCTCATGAACGAAACTATTTCTATTAGCTCGCAGACCTTCAAGGATTGCTTTTTGGTAGTCCTGATCTACAAATAGGAAAGCGGCCCTATTTATCGTTGTATCGTAGCTCTTGCGCTTGGTGTAGGTCAGATGCTCAAGAAGGCTAAACAAACCGAGAAATGCAGAGTTTTTGCTGGTTAAATCTAGGGTCGTTGCATACCTACGAATTATGTTTTCAAGCTCTTTTCTATATTTCGATCTCTTTAGCTGCTCGATTGAATGTTTGTAGTATTCGAGCAACCTCTTGGTTTCTTCTTTGCTAAATGATTTTGTGCCAGTATCAACATAGTCTGGTTCAAACCACCAAGAATTCTCTATAGCGTTGGTCAGGTCAAGGTTGTGTAGAGTTTGATATTTGCTCAATCTGATTTCATTTACAGGTCTGGGCTCGCCCGAGGACATTTTAGAGGTTGGATTCAAGCCCAAGTTAAGAATTCCGCGAAACAAGCATAGTGAATCTAAGGCCCGCTCGGCGGCACTCCAAATGGATTTGCCTGAAGTATGAACTCTTACTGTGTAGTAGCCATGTGGAATCAATGGATATTTTTTTCGCACTTCTTTTTGAATTTCCGATCTTACTTTGTGAGGCATGTAAGTTATGAATTTTATGGTACATCCGGCTAGCCTCAATACTGGTAAATCAACAGTATTCCTTATATTGATACCCGTGAATAAGTAGTATTTCTTCTCTCGTTGCCGATTAAACTTGGCAAGCTCCAAATTTGTTTGCTTTAAAAGAGCCGGCTCATCAACATTACCTTTAGTAACCTTGATGGCGTTGTGAATCCCACGACTAATAATTCCCTTACGGTCTGTATTCGTGATTCCGGATGGGAGTTCGATCAGTGAATAAAACAGAGGCTTGATGTCAAACCAGGCATGGCTCTTGAATTGGACCGAGTTGCCATCTGAGCTTGCCACAGAATTCAGCTTTGAAATAGCTGGCTGACGATTGATGTTATTCTTAAAGCGAGCAGGCATGACGAAAGAGCTTTTCCAGTAATTCGTTAAAAATTACATGAGTATATGTCTATGTCGGTCCTCAGTGGGTCCAAGCTAGGCGATTGTTAGCAAGAAATTAGTGGATTTCGTGCTGCTACAGGTAGGAAAATTGGGCTTAGCAATTAAATTCGCTCAATATTCGCGTAGGATCGCCTCTATCAGAGCTTTGGGCTTAAAATCGGCGTTTTTAGTAAGAATATGAATAATAAACTCTATTATTATCAGATGGTTAACTAAAAACGCCCCTTATCGCGCTTGAGTTTTCAGGGCCATGACCCGATAATACGCGTAGCTCATCTGCCATGTGTAGAAGGAGTTACGAAGCCGTCCCTATGGGGCGGCTTCAGCCTTTCCGGACCCGCCAATTTGTTTTTGATACCGCTCAAATTCATTTTGGAGCTTCCTTCGTTTGTGCCCATACTTAACTACAAACGCTGTCCACAATATCAAGTATCCCTTACGTTCTGATAGAACTACTACGTAGTCTTGATTCTTGAACCATAGATGTATCCTATTCTCGCCTTTCTTCACTGTTGTCCAAGAAAGTATGTCTGCATCATTTCCATCTCGTTCGATGATAGGCTTAATCCAGCGAATTCGCTCACATCTGCTTGGATCAGGATTTCGATGCTGTTCATCATCACCTTCAGTTATTAGGTGCCAAAAAGTAGCTTCCTTGTCTCTCGATAACGGGTGACGCTTAATGCCAATTCTTCTGCCTGAATAAACCGCAGGTTCATCCAGGAAGTCTGCTCTGAATATGTCATATAAGGCGTCGAGATAAGTGATCCAGACTCCGCCGAAATCAGCTAGTTTCAATAGTGGTGGCAGCCAATTTGGGGGCGCCGCGTTGTTGCTCATCCTTGGATCTCCGTCGCTCTCCAAACGAAGATATTCATTTTATTTTCCTTCAGGAATGTGGTCTTTGAGAGCGTGTAGTTTGATCTCTCCTTTATTCGATTAATCAATTCGAGCTTTGCATTGCTTCCTTGGAGATTCCTATTAACGTAGCCCACAGCTCCGATTAGTAGGTCTGCGAGTTGAAGCTGCTCAACTTCGTGGGAGTGAACTAGCTGCATTCTCTCAATTACAGTTTGAGAAAAGTCGTACATGCTGCCACTCAATATCTCGTGTAACTTCCTTACCTTCCTTGACCCTTGGGTGTCTTTGATATCCAAGTAAATACGATATCTTTCCTCGGGGTCGAATATCACCTTGAGCATGTCAAAGTACATTTTGTAGTACCAGGTGTCATGGTCCTGATCGTCAAATGCGGCATGATTCAGTTTTGTCTTGTCTGGGATTATCAGCGCGCGGAAATGGAGATCATCATCATCGAAGAAGTAATCGATTGCATCCAGATAAAAATCTAGCTTGCCTGGGGAAACTTTCGACCATTTGATTTCGAAATTACTGGGCAAGTTGTGTTTGTTTTTTATTTCCCTGAGCCTTTTTGAAATCTCACGGGTTTTATCGAGAGGGCACCAAATCGCCCCAAGAACCATGGCTGGCTCTTTGTCATTTTCAAGGTGACAAGACTCGTCGCAATATACGTTGAAGACTTCCACGGACACTTCTCAATGAAATCAGTATGGCAGCAGGTTACCTTAGCAACGCAATCTGGCGCAAAGTATCTCTTGGTGATGTCCTGATTTGAGGAGTTGCATGCAACCCAAGCCTCACAGATCACTTTGTAGTAACACCAATAGTTACACTGAATTGACTAATTATTAATAATATATAATAAATTCAATATATTAAGTGTTTATTATGTATCTTGGTGGCGGCACCACTTTTTCCTCAATACCCGCAACCGTTCTCTGCGCTGGTCCGACTCAATTTATAATTAGCCCCCTCTTATTAAAGCTGCCAACCTACTGATTTGTATACAGAAACCTAACTGAGTGCAGCCCTTTATGCTTCAAATCCATTAATGATTTGAGAGGCAAGCGAAGGTAAACATAGCGTAGCTGCAGTTTAATCAGTGCGACATTTCGTTGGAATGAAAAAACGGTACTTTCAGGATATGGGGAAGCTCAACCGGAAAGGTAAATCAGCAAGTAGTGGTTCATCATTAAGCATTTCTACGTTTCCGGATGGTGTAATGGCAAAATTAGCGGTAAAAATAGCGTTCGAGTACAGAATAGAAGCTGATGCGTTGTAGTCACCATCTTCAGAGAGGCCTTTGTACTCTTGTGGGGAGATGACGTTCTTTATTGATGTGACAACATCAATGCCAGCCAATTTAATTTGCTTCTGTTGCTCCGTTGAATGAAGAACCAAAAACGGACCTTCTTCCCCGCGCACAAAGAAACAGAAAAAGTCGAGATACGCGCAGACGAGTTCGCTGGAAAGTTTTATGGGCGCCGACTTATTGGCTTCGTGTATGGGCGGGGATGAGCCGTTTAAGCGAAACAGCTGTCCGTCAGAGTTAACTAGATAGTAGGCAAATAACAGCCCATCCAACCATGCAGGATTGTGAATTTGTAGTAGAGCGATATCGTCGTACCATGGTAAAGACGCAATTCTGAATCCTGTATTTAGAAGTTCTATCTTGCGCTTTCCGTCGATTGGATTTATGAGTTCGGATATACCTGCCGCAAGCTCATCAGGTACAACCTGCCAAGCGCCCTCCCTGTCACTGTCTTCGGCAATTCGCTTTTCCACCAATGGGCGCATCAGCGCCCAGCCATGCTTGGCGTTGTAGCTGGGGGTTACACGGGTTTTATTGGCCAATTGAAGCAATGCTTTCCCGAAGCTCGCTGTGTATTTTGATGGTAAGACGCGCCCTGCAGCGAGTTCGCTTTGTCTTTGTGCGATTCCGCGTCTCAAGTTATTTAGAAGATTCTCAAGATTCGGCATCTCGAGTTTTCTTGGCCTGAATGTTGCTAATGCCAGATTATGACGCTGGCAATGTTTCTCAATACTTAACTTAACACTCAAAGCTTCTTCATCGGATTGTCGTCGCTGAACATAGTGATGCCAGCGAGAGAGTTGATGTGGGTTGATATCGATTCCGGCATCTAGCTGCTTTTTCAGGTCATCTAAATGAAACCTAGTTCCATCAGCGCTAAAGTCGCTTAAGGAATAGTCTATTTCAGATCTCTCGTTAATTTTTAGAAGTTCCAAAAGCTTTAACCACTCATGCTCTTCAATTTCGGGCCGCTTCTCTTCGACAATAGCAAACTGTGCGTCAACCTTATGAGCAATTTTCTGAATCACCGCGGGGTCATTACAAAAGTAATTAAGGGCCTTCAAAGCGTTGATCTGATGGGCCAAGTTTCGAGCAACTTGTATGTCATTCTCAGGCTTTTCCAGTGTGGAGAATAATTCGGAAATTTGGTCGTAATTTCCATTGATGGCCAGGTTCCCCACGAGATTATTTAGAGAGCTTCCTAAGTAACTATTTCTGAGGAATCGCTCTAAAAGTGGTGGCTGCAGAATTCTGCTAACGTTACATATTTCCAATTCAGGCCAGAGCAGAGTTAATCGCAGTTGTGATGCAATGTGGTTATCTATTTCTTCATCCGTGAGAGAGCTATCAAGGCTTACGAGTTTATGCAGCGTTTTATAGTCAAAATTTGCATTTCCTACATATGAGCGAAATAGCAGATAGTTTGAATAGCCATAGTTCGTGTCTTCGCGAACCCACACGTTAACTATTCGCTTTTTGTATAAAATTAGCCGCAATAGCTCCATGTGCTTATTCAGGTCTTTCTGGTTGGTTGTTACATAATGTAATCCCAATAAGTTGAGAATCACGTCATACGGAATCTCATCTTCGTTCGCTACGTAGCTTTGGAAGATTGAGTGTATGCTTTTGATATTTTGACTTGAAAATTTTGAGGAATGGCTTCGAAACAGTATAAGGATCTGTGGCATCGAATTTACAAATGCTTTTGATGCTCTGCTGTGCCAGAGCGGTAAATCTGACTGCCGATTTAGTAGCTCTGCAACGTTTGATAAAATCTCTAACACCGTCACCAAAAAATCATCATGCTTATCCAATAGACGGATTGAGTAACATAAACTGTTTAAACAACGAACTGCCTTAATGGCAATTTTATAATCGATTTCATTGCCGCTATTAGATAGTAGGTCTGACACCCTTCGCAGTGAAAGTAGGGCTCTCTTTACCAAATTACTATTAAGCTCCTCTGCTAAGTCTTGGGGCGGGCTCAGGCATGCATAGGCTAGAATATCTAATTGAGACAAGTCTGTTACAGTTTCCAAGGTTGCAACCTGACTCGACTCCAGTCGCTTATAAATTTCTTCTAATTCTCTCGCTGATTGATCTTTAACAGAATTAGATGCCTCTGGCACGCCTGATAGTGACTTTTTATAGTCTGTTCTGCCTCGCCAGCTCCATTTATAGGTGCCTTCCATGGCGCCAATCAATTCGTAGATTTTATTGATTGAAGCACTGTGACTATTTATCGGAAAACGAAGCCGGAAATCATCGATGAATCCGCTTTCCAGTTGAAGAATTGAGTATTCGGCTGCTTCGCTCTTATCAGGCATTGTTACTATTCCGTGAATAGCTCATTGACTATTTTCTCAAGTTCCTCAAGCCGAAATTCCAACGGAATTTCGTCAATATTTATGCGTTGTGAAATTATTCGGCTTTCGATTTTTGCGAATGCCTGTCTCTCTTGTTCCGGAGTGAGATTTTTAACTCGAAACATCACAATGCCTTTCAAATCGTTCTCGCGAAGGCCAAGTGGTTCCAGCAATTCAGTCAATGAAACTCCAAATTCTCTGCCGAATTGAGTTTTGATCTCGCCAGGTTTTGGTTCTCGATTAGCTTGATCTCCCAATTCCTGTTTCTCGACGATAATCGAGAGCTTTCTATTCTCTGGCTCTATTGATCTGCTCGTAAATGGGTTTATTGTTCGATTGATGAGATTGGATGCTTGAAGTACTGTTGTTTCAACGGCGTCAGCAATATCTCCATCCTGATCGCATTCCACAAGTTCCAATAATGGCGCATCAATCTGATCCAGAATATCGAATGCACATTGAACCTGTTCCAAGTTTGGAGTGCCTGTGTAAACAGCCTTCAAGAGAGATAAGACAATGCCAGCCATTTGCACAACAACAGCTTCTTGTTCTGCTCTGGTGTTAGCTCTGCGTTTGTATCTCAAATATTGACAGGCTCTCAAGCGTGTGGGGAATTCGTCGAAGCAGATTTTTGCAAATGCGGCAATTTTAAGTGGATTTAGTTCCCAGGCGTAATTCACTAAAGATAACAACGCTGCTTCATCAACTGGAGATTCTCTAGCTTCAAGAAGGCTGCTAAGTACGAACCACTCTCCAAGGAAGTCGGGTTGAACCCCAGCAATCGTGGAGGGGGATTGAAAGGTGATATTTTCCTCTGAAATAGTGCGTCTACTTGTGACGCTAGTTTGAAGAGACATGCGCATGTAAAATTCGTCGAATTCTGAGAATTCACCATAACTAGGCAGCAACACTTTAACCTCATTAGGTATGTCGTCATTCTGCAGAAATGATCCTGGTAGGCCTTGGGTTATGGTAGCGAGAAAAGCCAAATTCCTGAATCTGCGCTCAAGTTCTTTATTGATACCAATTTGCTCAGCAACATTGTGCAGAGTTCCTTGCTCTTTGTTTAGAAAGTGAAGAGCGAGTTCGATCCGCCTGGATTCAGGAGTGTCGCCATTTATTGATGTGACTTTGTCGGAACAGAGTGTTCCAGATTGAAGAACCTCTGCGGTTATCAATGCAAATAGAATTCGCCTATCCTTGTCGAAATAGTCCAATCTCTCAAGTAGAGTTTTTTTATCGAATTCCTGTCGTGGCGAAAACGAAGGGGCTATTTCTCTCGCTCTTTCAATCCGCTGATTCATCAACTGTAGCAACAAATCCTCTTCAATCGCAGAGAGAGTTAATCGGGCTACCCTATTTGAACTGCCTTCTGGTGGCAGCATTATTTCCGATTTTGATACGAGTTCTGCGCCCCGGTCTTTAGCACCTATTCCTCCGTTTAAGCGATAAAAAATCTGGTCATTGGTGCGACGTTCCAAAACCAGTACTCGAATATCATGATATAGCTGTCCCCGAGCATCGCGGTCCGCAAATTCACGAAATAGATCGGGCAATCGGTCTATGCTGCCTGCGTAGTCGGCAACAATAAGTGCAGGTCCCCGTAAGGCGATGTTTTCGAGGTCGTCGTTCTTGCTTGGAGAGCGGAGTGAGCCGACATAATACCATTGCGATTTCTCGCCGAATTCACGAAGGAACTCTAAGGCAAATCGGCTTTTCCCGACACCTGCGTCTCCACAGACTGCAAGCCAACGGAAACATGGCCTCCCGCTATTCTTTTTTAACAACGCAGAACAGATTTTTTTTAGCTCATCCTCCCGTCCCAGGAACGCATCACTGCGGTTGGTAAAATGAATTCCGGCTGCATCATTGGTATTCGTGGATTCAAATTCTCTGACCCAATCACCGAAGTCATTGGCGGGTAAATCTTTGCGAACACAGCTATCGAGACGTTTTAACAAGTTCTGCCACTGTTCATCCTGCTTAGAATTAAGCTCTTTAAACTTGCCATTGATGTTAGTCCACAGGTCGATCAACTGACTGTCAATGTTTGTTAAAAGTGATTGAGTCATTTGTTCGCGCATAGTAGCTGCTGCCGACATGCTGTCGAATTTTTGTCCGATTTCGCTGAGCTGCAGTGCGGTAGCTATATGCCGAAAACGATTGTTGTCTTTAATTTCTTCTGCGAGGTAGAAGCGAAAAAGATACGGCCAACCTGCCTGTGAATCGTTAAAAACCGGATCTACGAATCCGCGAAACTCTTCCAGGCTGAACCAGTAATTGTGGTTTCTCCAATCAGCGCCACATTCAATTTCATGAATGTAGGCTGCGGTCATGGCGCTATCATAGTTATCTAGTTCTCTTATGGTTTTTTCTAGTGCCTTGTCAGTGAGATCGGCGGATTCGCTTTCCGAAAATTGTTCTTCGTCTTCGTTAAATTCGGCAACTGTTTCCGAGTAACAATTGACGGCACGAAGTATGTCTCTAGAGCCGAAGGCGAGCTCCACGTGACTGGGTAACCGTTGCTCCCAGTTCTCCTCTTCCAAAAGATTTAGTTGTGAATTGAGATACTCTTCAGCTTTTGAAAATCGCACTAGATATCCAGCTCGATTCGAGTGCTCCTTGCCTCTTAGGTAGACCTCCTGTACTTGTGATAACAAGTCATAAGCAGCCAAAAGTCCGGATTTACGGACGGCCCGCTCAATGTCTGCATTCGGAGGTTTCTGACCTCGGCGACGTCGAACAAGATAGTTGGCCACACGCTTTCGAATTAAGCTGGAAAATTCCTCGGAAATGCTATCGGACGCAACATTACTGAGGAACCCGAAAGCTAAGGAAGTAGTAAGCGAACCTGGATCCACAAAAATCTCAAGATTAATATTTGTAATTTTCCCTAAAATATGACGGTGATATTGGAATAAATCAAGAAATTATAAGGCTGGCTCCGTCAACCGTGGGGAATCTTTAATTTCTCCCCTCGCCAAACAACCTCACCATAGTTCTCGTCACATCCTCCGCCGCATCAAAATCATCCGTCTCGTAGTACAGCTCCTTTAGCAGCAGATACACCTCCTCCGCCGGGGTTTCTTCCCGCGTTTCCAGCAGTTCAATGTAGGAATTCAAGTTGCCGATTGCTGCAACATAGTCTCCAAGCTGGTACTGGGCATTTCCCAGCCCCAGTGAAACTCGCGGATCCCGATCTTGAGATAGTTCGTTCCAGCAGGAGTAGGCGGCCACCGATGCATCCCATGACTCCTCTTGCTCGTAGAGCTGGCCGATTGCTCGCAGTGCCCTCAATTGGTAATCGGGGCGCAATGTCGGGACTTCCAACATTTGACTATAGGCCGTGATTGCCGAGGAATTATCTCCGATAGTGAGGTAGTAACTGGCATAAAAATCCCACAGTGCAGATTTATCCCAATCGGGTAAGGAGGCGTAGCGTGTCTGCAGATCATCCAGGAGATCTTTGGCGCGATTCAGGTCGGCCTGAGAATCGTCAAAGGGAGGTTGCAATAGCGATTGGACCGATTCAAGCACAACACCGGTTGTAAAACTGATCTGCGTGACATCGGTAGGTGGTTGCGCGAGTTGGTTGCCGAAAGCATCGTAACCAGCGTAATAGTTGACATCTCCCCTAAGCCGGTTTCGCAGAATGGTGTTGTCGGAATTGAGGAGACGCTCAACAAGTGAGAATATTCTTTGCGCCAGCGCCAGTGATTTGTCTGGCTCTGCGTCCAGGTCAGGTCCGTTTGCAGCCACGGCTTGCTGGCGCAAGTGCAGCAGTTTGCCATACCACATCACCAGTTCAGGAATTTGTTGCTCGTCCTCATAGTGTCTCTCCAGCAGGAAGGCGGCTCTGTCGCCCATGCGGTCGATAAATTCCGGGTCCTCTGCCATAGACCAGGCCATGAGATCGAGAATAACGGGAAGAGGGTCGAGGGAATACAGGCCCTCGTTCACGCGCATAGTGTGGAGTGCATCTTCGTACTGTTGTCTTGCTGCTTCATTGTTGCCAATAGCGCGATTGGTGCT
Organism: uncultured Pseudohongiella sp.; assembly: GCA_965227635.1. Lineage (GTDB taxonomy): Bacteria > Pseudomonadota > Gammaproteobacteria > Pseudomonadales > Pseudohongiellaceae > UBA9145. The sequence goes on from OZ245763.1 coordinate 2,363,697, forward strand.
TGCCATCTCTATGAGAAGGCTGGCTCTCTCTTCGGTCCAGATGCCGCTGTCGATGTCCAGTTGAATAAGTTGCTGTTGTAATTCCGCGGCTGTCGATACCAGCATCTGATATTCGGAATCCTCGAAACTGCCGCCAACAGGAAGCGACGCCGCATTGGCATGAAACTGACAGCCGTATTTCCCAATCCCGGGAAATGCTGTCGATGCTGATTGCGCGGAAGCATGGAAAGGCAGTGCCAACATTGTGGCGAGGAGCAGAGCGCGGTAATTGGCTGGGGAAAGATGTTGCATGCTGGAACCTCGCAGTCTTGGTGCTGCCGGTTGAGTTCCTACGGATTATATTGAGCTTAAGAGCAGGGAGGATTGGCGTCAATGCGGCCCGACTAATTGCCACGATTGCGACAGAATTGATCATTTTCCACCTCCAAATACATAGATAATGGAGAGGGGAAGCCCAACAACTGAACAGCAGAGGAGCGCCGTGGCGCACTTGCCCTTCTTATACCGCGCCTTGTTCCCCCCAAGCCTTTTGACTATGCTTCGTTTCTTTTCCCATTCACACAATCGAAAGTACCCAACGAGCATGCTTAGCGAACAGGAAATACGCGATCTGGTCTCCGATCACGGCCCAACCGTCAATGTTGGTAGGTCCATCAAACAACTTATCGATGATGGTGACTTGACCAGGCTCACGGGTGCCACGGTGCTGGAAGGGAAGGTGTCCGATTCCGTGTTCTCCGATTCTCTCAAGACCGGGGATGGCCAATCGATTCGCCTGATGTTTCGCAACAACCGTATTTCCACTCACGACGTGAATCGTGGGGCGATTCCGTTCAAGGATCAGGTGCTGGCCTTCAATCATGATCATATGCTGAAGCTGGTAAGCCGGGTGTTGGGGTCTTCCCAGTTTGAGGTGGAAGGCTTGTTGCCCAGCTCCACCGTTATCCCGGCGGAGAATCTCGAGCTTGTAATGCTGGAGAATGTGTTGCGTCTTTATAACGCCGAGAGTTCGACTTCCACTTCCTTGTATCAGCATTGGTTGGCAGCAAAGGAAGAAGGATTAGAGGTAATGACTTATGCAGGTCATCAGTTGCTGGTCGACGAATTGACCCCCAATGGCCTGTTGCCGTATTTGCTGGACACTCCCAGCACCAAAGCCAAGGAAGACCGGACTGCCGATGCACAATCCCTGATCGCCGATGGGGTTTGCACGCAGCAGCAGTATGCGCAGATTCGTAATTCATCGGTGATGGCATTCGGTATTGTCTCTCAGCACTTGCTGCAACGAGGCATGGTGTTGGTGGATACCAAGACTGAACACGGTATCAATTCCCGTGGCCAGATTGTTGCTGCCGATGAGCTTTACACCATGGATTCATCCCGCTTCTGGAAGCTGGATGACAAGGGTGAACTGCTCACCCGCGATGGCAAGCCGGTTTCATTCTCCAAGGAATTTGCCCGGGGCATGGTGACGGAAAGAGACCAGCAGTTCACCGAAGAGCAGGCCAATGAGATCGCGGTGCGTTATATCATGGGACTGCAGCACCTTACTGGGGTGGAATTTTCCCCGGATCTGCGTCCGCGGGATGAGCGTATCGTGGAATCCACCAATCTGATTCTTGATAGCCTGCTGTAGCAACGAATCCTGTTTCCAGTGCCGCGCCCTAGTCACACTGGCCGAGAACACAGGCCACAGGTGATCAGGCTCGCCACTTCCCTCGACCCCCGTTGTCAGTTGCGCTACGCTCATTGCCAACCGAAGTGTTTCCTGATTCTGGAGTAAACCATGCGCGTCCGTCAGCGTTTCCAATATCGACCAGTCAGCCTGTTGCCGCTTGCGGCCCTGTTATTTGCCTGTGGACAGGATACACCTGTCTCTGCAGTGCCAGAGGCAGCCGTGGTGTCAATCACCGAGGCGGACTATCAGCGCGCGGAGAGCTTCCTCGCTGCCAACGTTAATGACCTGATCTCGGGCAACATCCTCGCCCAGTATTGGCAGGAAGACGGACAACTTGTTTATCGTCGTTCGACCGGTGCTGGCTGGGAGCTGCTGTTGGCAGATCCTGCCGCTGGTACCAGTTCTGTGCTTTTCGATACCGACGCGCTCGCGGCATTGCTGGCTGATGTTACCGAGGAGGAAGTGGATGCCTCGGACCTCACACTGTCGCGAGTCGAACTGGATTCCGCGCAGCAGACCCTGCGCTTTCGCTACGACGGTAACAACTATCAACTCAACCAGGCCTCGATGAGCCTGCAACAAGAAGCGGACACACCCAGCGATGAAATCCTTTCTCCCGATGGCAGTAAGGCTGCCTTTATTGAGGATTACAATCTGTGGGTCAGGGACACGGCCAGTAATGAGTTAACCCAGCTTACTTTCGATGGTGCGGAGGACTATGGCTACGCCACCAACAATGCTGGTTGGCTCAGGGATGATGCTCCCGTGCTGTTGTGGTCGCCCGATTCCCGCAGTATCGCCACATTCCGTCACGATGGTCGCAACGTGGGTGAGATGTATCTTTACGACACCCGGGTTGGCCACGTGGAGCTGGATGCGTGGAAATACCCCTTGCCCGGCGATGAGCATATTTTCATGATCGAGCGAATCGTGGTGCATCTGGAAGAGGAGCCCAGAATCGTACCCTTGAGAATGCCACCTGACCCCCACAGATCGACAACTGCGGATCACATCGCCAGTTTCAGCGGGCGATTCCTGGATGTGGAGTGGAGTGAAGACAGCGCATTTCTGGCGTTCGTCTCCTCATCCAGAGATCACAAATCCGCCACGTTGCGCCTTAGCAATCCTGATACCGGCGACGTGCGTGATATCTACAACGAGACCGTTGATACCTATTACGAGTCCGGAGCATCCACAGAAAACTGGCGGGTTTTCGTTGAGCGAAATGAATTCCTGTGGTTTTCAGAGCAGGACAACTGGGGCCATCTCTACCTCCATGACCTCACGTCAGGTGAGATGAAGCGACAACTGACGTCGGGCAACTGGGTCGTGTTGCAGGTGCAACAGGTGGATCTGGAAAACGAACAGATCTATTTCACTGGCTCCAATCGGGAGGCCGGAGATCCCTATTTCCATTACCTCTACAGAGTCAACATGGACGGTAGCGGGCTGACGCTGTTGACACCCGAAGCGGCACATCACGTCATTAGCTGGTCTGAGGATGGAGACTATTTCACAGATACCTATTCCACACCTACCGAGCCCCGGATTAGTGTACTCAGGGACCGTGATGGCAACGTACTTCAGCAATTGGGCGAAACTGACATTAATGAATTGCTGGCGTCGGGATGGGTTGCACCAGAACCTTTTGTCGTCAAGGCGCGTGACCAACAGACTGATCTTCATGGTCTGCTCTACAAACCCAGTAATTTCGACCCAATGCAATCCTATCCGGTGCTGAACTATCTCTACCCGGGCCCGCAGAGTGGCAGTGTTGGAAGTCGGTCTTTCTCTCCGGCGCGAGGTGATAAACAGGCCGTTGCTGAACTAGGCTTCGTCGTGGTTGAAGTGGATGCCATGGGTACGCCCGGTCGCTCCAAGTCATTCCATGATGCCTACTACGGCAATATGGGTGACAACGGTCTGCCAGACCAGATAGCGGCCATAAGACAGCTAGCCGCCGAACGCACTTATATGGATCTGGATCGCGTTGGCATCTGGGGGCATTCGGGAGGTGGCTTCGCTTCGACGGCGGGCATCCTGCGTTATCCCGATTTCTATAAAGTAGCTGTTTCCAGTGCGGGCAATCATGACAACCGCAACTACGAAGATGACTGGGGTGAGAAATGGCAGGGTCTTCTGGAAACTTATCCCGAGACGAGCCCCGATGATCCCGATGCGCCTGCCACTAACTACGACAATCAGGCCAATCAACTGCTGGTTGAAAACCTGCAGGGCAAATTGCTACTGGCCCACGGGTTAATGGATGACAACGTCCATCCAAGTAGCACCCTGCTCATGGTGCAGGCGTTGATTGAGGCCGAGAAAGACTTCGATCTGGTGATGCTGCCCGACTCCCGTCACGGCTTCGCCAACAGCCGATATTTTATGAAGCGGCGTTGGGATTATTTTGTGCGTCACCTCATTGGTGCGGAGCCTCCCGCTGATTTCCGCTTCGGCGAAAACATCGATTGATCGAGGTTGGATACTTCTGTTTTTAATGGCTTCCGGCGGCTTCCTTGCAATGCCGGAAGCAGGTGCATTAAGCTGGTTCGCGAGAATTGCTGCTGCTCAAGGTAATTCTCCGGCTACCCTTCAACCACCAAACAGGGTTTTATGACTGCAGGGTTTATGACTGAGATAGAAGAAGCGCTGGCAGCGTTCGCAAACTTCATGTGGGGGCCGCAACTGGTCGTCTTGCTGGTAGGGGGCGGCCTGTTCTTCATGGTGCATTCACGCTTGCAGCACTTTCGCTATGTTGGACACAGCCTCGACTTGCTGCGAGGAAAGTACAATTCGGGCGACGACAGCGTTGCCGGCGATATCAGTCACTTCCGTGCCCTCGCCACGGCGCTCGCAGGCACCATCGGAGTGGGCAATATTTCCGGCGTGGCTGTGGCGATAACCGTAGGCGGCCCAGGGGCCGTATTCTGGATGTGGGTCACCGCATTGGTGGGTTCTTCCACCAAGTTTTACACGGCATCCCTCGCCATCATGTATCGTGGCAAGGACGACAGTGGCAAGTTGCAGGGCGGCCCCATGTATGTGATTCGCGAGGGGTTGGGTCAAAAATGGCTGCCGTTGGCCTGGATGTTTGCCATAGCAGGCATGATCGGCACCTTGCCTGTGTTCCAGATAAACCAGCTAGTGCAGATTCTTCGAGACGTGCTGGCCGTTCCCGCAGGGCTGGCAACAGCCGACGATCACTTTAATTTCGACCTGATTATGGGGCTGATTCTTTCCGTAGCCCTGTTTTCCATCGCGGCCGGGAAGGTGAAGCGCGTATCCGCTGTCGCCAGCAAACTGGTGCCTGGCATGGTGGTGTTTTATTTCGTTATTACCGCCTACCTGTTGCTGGTCAATGCCGCTGAAATTCCAGCGATGTTCAGTCTGATCTTTCGGGACGCATTCACCGGTGCCGCTGCTGCTGGTGGCACACTAGGCGGAGTAATACTGATCGGTGTGCAACGCGGGGTGTTCTCCAACGAAGCAGGCCTCGGTACGGAATCTCTTGCCCATGGTGCAGCCAAGACTAACGAACCTGCGCGGGAGGGACTGGTTGCCATGCTGGGGCCAATCATCGATACCCTGATCGTCTGTACCTGTACGGCCCTTGCCATTCTCGTAACGGGTGTCTGGGAGGGCGATGCGGTGGGTGTCACCCTGACGTCCCTTGCCTATGAGCAGGCATTCCCTGGCTTTGGTGCATATCTGGTGCTTGCCATGGTTGTTGTCCTGGGGACTACCACGGTGTTGACTTATTCCTATTACGGTAGCAAGTGCATGGGCTTCCTGTTTGGAACAGCCGCCGAGAAGTATTACTTATGGGGATACATGGCGCTTGTTACGGTTGGTGCGATCGCTTCACTTGATGCGGTGATCAGCCTGTTCGATGGAGCTTATGCCACCATGGCCATACCCACCATGATTTCGACTTTTTTGCTGGCGCCCAAGGTACGGGTTATGGCCAGGGATTATTTTCGTCGGTTGGATGCTGGAGAATTCGCAGGTGAAATGCAGGACAATGACACTGCCAGTGCTGCAGTAGAAAATTCATAACGGGAATTGATCATGACCAAACTACTCGCTGGCCTGATAGCGTTTATCGCAAGTTCACTGCTCATCGCTCAGGATAACGAAGCCACTGCAGTGAATCTCGTCCTGGACCAATACCACGCAGCCGCAGCGGAAGGTAACTGGAACGTCTATTTCGATCTGATGAGCGACGACGGTGTGTTTCTCGGTACGGATGTCGGAGAGCGCTGGCCTAAGGAAGTGTTTCGCAGCTACGCGGCAGGTCGCAGCGGTTGGTTGTACACGCCAAGGGAACGCAATGTTAACTTCACTCCTGACGGCAACACGGCCTGGTTCGATGAAGTGCTGGACAGCGCCAGCTACGGCACCAGTCGTGGTACGGGTGTGCTGATTCGCACCTCAGATGGCTGGAAGATATCCCAATACCATCTGACCTTTCCCATCCCGAACGCGCTGTCCCGGAAATTCACGGACGAAATAAAGGCCTGGGAAGCCAGTCAGTAGGACTTCAAAGAAAGTGAGCAGGGAGTGCCTGGTGGGGCAGCTTATTGGATAGGCTTAGTGGATAGGCTTAGTGGATGGTTTGTTCTGAAGTCGCGAGTTCAGCTTCTTCAGTGGTATACGCGGAAACGGTGTTATCGTCTTCTGAAACATAGCTGCGGGTGGCCACGGGAGTCTCCAGGAACTCGCCCAGTCTGGCCAGAAAATCTTCCATGTGGTCCGTCTGGTAATGCCCTTGCAGACAGTCGGCATCCTCCCATTCCTGCAGCAGCACGATCTGGTTCGGATCACTGATTCCCTGAAAATACTCATAACTCAGGCAGCCGTGCTCCTGGCGACACAGGCGTACCATATTCTTCATCAGGCATAGCACTTCGTCCCGGGAATCGGGAACCAGCTGAAATGTGGTTTGAACCACGATCATAAAAAATGATCTCCTTATACTCGATTTCTATTATACGGACTCTGTCACTAAATTCAGCACGTCGGTACAAATTGCCATAATTTGAATTTATTATTCAAATTCAATGACATAGCTTTCGAAAATCACCACCATGGATAAAAACCGGGCATATCTGATGAGGCCCGATCCGTGAAATCTGGACTGCGTTTTTCCAAAAATGCACTCACGCCTTCCTTCCCACTCGACTGGCTTGCATAAAAAATCGCCAGGGAATCGACCTCGTGCGCGACCAGAGGATGCGCTGCAGTTGCGTTGCGATACAGCAATTGCCGGGACAGGGCGATCGCTACCTGGCTGTGCTGGCTGATGCGCCTGGCGATGCCGTAGGCTTTCTCCAGCAGGTCTTCCGGCGACGTTATATGGTTGGCAAAACCTCGTTCTTTGAGTTCTTCCGCCGCAATTAAATCGCCGCTGTAGATCCATTCCAGCGCGGTTCCCATGTTCACAATGCGAGGCAGGAACCACGATGAGCAGGCCTCCGGTGTGATGCCGATCTTGTTGAAAACAAAGCCCACCCGGGCTCTGTCTGAGACGAGCCGGATATCCATGGCGCAGGTCATGGTAGCGCCGATACCCATCGCTGCGCCATTGATGGCAGCGATCACTGGCTTCTTGCATTCGAAAATTGCCAGGGTCAGTTGACCGCCTGTATCGCGAACTCCCGCTTCAATTACCGGGTCGTGCAGGCGTTCCCGCATATCCTGTAGTGTCGGGTGCTGGCTCTCATCCAGACCAAACACATTACCGTCAGATGAAAGGTCCATACCTGCGCAAAACGCCTTGCCTTCTCCGGTGACAACGATAGCGCTCACCTCATCATCATCGCTGGCCTGATTGAACGCGGTGGTGAGTTCCTCTGCCATTTCTACAGTAAATGAGTTGAGTTGTTCGGGTCGGTTCAGGGTAATCGTCAGAATCTGATCAGAAACTTCATAGCGGATAGTGTTGAAAGACACAGTTGTCTCCTCGGGAGATGGGTGTTTGCTTGAAAAGGCTCGATGCAGGATCGAGATAATACGAAAGGTGGAATTTGTGCAGCGCTACGCTGGCTCTGTGGCGGCGGAATCCATTTTGTTCTGCTTTACCCGAAATAATTCCACTTCACCTTCCTGTAACATCTGCTGCAGGTTCAGGTCTTCTTCGCGTCGGGTGACGCAGGCCACATTCACATTGACTTCCAATTTGTTGCCGCGATAAACGTAATCTTCTCCCTGCAGTGCATTGAGAATCTTGCTGATGACGACTTTGGAGCCTTCTTCATCGACACCCGGCAACAACATACGAAATTCCTTGAAGCTGGATCGGGCAAGCACATCTTCGTGGCGGCGGCGATCACTGGCCATCAGTGAGAAATGACGCAGCATTTCATTACCCACCTTGTAGCCATGCTGGCGCACGATGTCATCCATGTTTTCGACTTCGATGGTGAGCAGGGACACAGGTTTCTGGTAGCGCAGAGCGACTCCCATGATGCGTTGGCCTACTTCGAGAAAAGTGCGGTGGTTGAGAATTGTGGTGATGGGGTCGTAGATTGCGTTTTCCTTGTGCTCTACGGTCAGCTCTTCCATGGTCATGATGATGATGGCGAAAGCGAATACCACCATTGTGAAAATGGAGCCCAGCAACATGAAAGAGGTGCCCTGGTCGGGGGAATCCAGATAGGCCCCGGCACGCACCAGCATCAAGATGAATTCGGTCACCGCATTGAAGCTGAACAGCATCAATGCCAGAAAAGCACCGAAGTTCGTGCTCATGGTCATCACCGGGCGCAGTTTTCGCTCGATCCGCAGGCCATTGACGATGATGAAGATATTGCACAGGGCGAAGAACACCATCATTGCGGTATAGGCGCGGATCTGCCACATGGTGTTTTCATTTACCAGTGTAGAGTAGGTGATGGCGCCTATGCAGATGAGAAGCAGACCACCGCAAATCAGGGGTAGCCTGGATTTTTCCTGATTCCAGAAGGCGGCCAATCCAATAATTACCGGCAAGCGCCCCCCCAGAATAAGCGTGTTTGCGAGAACAATGGAGACAAGCGGGGAGACATCACCCTGGGTCGTAAGCAGGAGAATGCCTACACTGGTAATGAGGAAGCCGACGGCAATAGTCAGTAATCCCGGGATATGGCGATTGCCAGCCCAGTTTAAAAACAACGCAACACTGGACACGATTGAGACCAGTGTGAGCGCAATGGTGAGAGTTTCATTCTCCATACAGGGTTTACGGCGCTTTTGTGCTAAAACTTAGAGTGCGTTTGCGGCTTTGAGTGCTTCGATTTCCCCGGGATTATACCCCCATTCCCGGAGTACTTCTTCGGTATGTTCGCCGGCCATGGCGGCACTGCGCTGGATCTCGCCCTGTGTGCGGCTAAAGCGGGGTGCCGGGGCCGGCTGTGTGATGCCTTCAAATTCAACGAATGTATTTCTGGCCTTGTTGTGTGGGTGATCTGGCGCTTCTGCCAGGTTCAATACCGGTGCGAAACACACATCAGTGCCCTCCATGATTTCACACCACTGTTGCTGTGTTTTGCTCTTGAATATCTCTATGAGTTTTTCTCGCTTGCGGGGCCAGCTTGCCTGATCCAGTTGGTCCTGGAAATCCGGGTCTTCAATGCCTGTTTTTTCTAGAAGCAGAGCATAGAACTGTGGTTCCAAGGAGCCTATGGAAATGTATTTACCGTCACTGCATTCATAGCTTCCGTAATAGAATGCGCCGCCATCCAGGCGATTGCTGAATCGGTCTGTGGTCCACATGCCCATGGCCATCAACCCATAGAAGGGGGTGAGCAAATTAGCCGTGCCATCGGTCATGGCGGCATCCACCACCTGACCCTTGCCGGACTGATTGCGTTCAACCAAGGCTGCCAGGATTCCGGTCACCAGATACATCGCGCCACCGCCGAAATCGCCGACCAGATTGAGTGGCGGGGCGGGTGGTCGGTCAGCGTATCCCATGGCGCCCAATGCACCGCCAATAGAGATGTAATTGATGTCATGGCCCGCGGCCTGGGAAAGTGGCCCGCTCTGCCCCCAGCCTGTCATGCGGCCGTACACAAGACGTGGATTTTGCTCCAGGCACACTTCGGGACCCAGTCCCAGTCGTTCCATTACTCCGGGACGAAAACCCTCTATGACCACATCGGCCTGCCCGATCAAGCGGAGGGCAGCCTCCACACCTTTGCTGTTTTTAAGGTCGAGCGCGATGGATTTGCGGCCGCGATTGAGCACGTTTGCCCTGTGTCCTGTACCTTTCTGGCTGCTGCGATCAATGCGAATCACTTCCGCACCCATGTCAGACAACATCATGGCTGTGAATGGCCCGGGACCGATGCCCGCCATCTCCACAACCTTTAGCCCTGTTAGAGGTCCCATAGCGTTTCCCTGAGTATCAGACCGGAGAGGCTCTGCATGATAGGGGATACGCATTGCAAAATATAGGATTCCGGGCTGCTGGCGGGGTGCCGTTTGATTTTCAGCAGTGATGGATTATGCTTGCCCGACAAGAAACAGGGGGAAATACAAGCATGAATCTGGAAGGGAAAACCGCTTTCATCACTGGCGGCGCGTCGGGTCTCGGTCTGGCCACGGCTCGGAAGTTTGTACAAGGCGGCGCACGTGTGTTGCTTTTCGATCTGAATGCCGATGGCGTTGCAGCAGCCGCTGCAGAATTTGGCGATGCTGCTGCCTGTCATCACGGTGATGTGGCGGATGAGACTGCGGTAAAAGAAGCTATCGCAATCGCCCAACAACGCTTCGGTACGATACACATCAATGTCAATTCAGCTGGTATAGGAGGTGCGGCACGCACCGTTGGCCGTGAAGGCGCCATGCCGCTGGCGAAATTCGAACATATCGTTCGGGTAAATCTCATTGGCACTTTCAATGTGCTGCGCCTGTGTGCCGAAGTCATGCAACTAAATGAACCCGCGACCGAAGATGGTGAGCGGGGCGTCATCATCAATGTGGCTTCCATTGCTGCGTTCGACGGACAGACCGGACAAGCAGGCTATGCGGCCAGCAAGGGCGGCATAGTATCCATGACTCTCCCCATTGCCCGCGACCTGGCCAAGCGCGGTATTCGCATTAATACAATCGCTCCGGGTGTATTTGAAACGCCCTTGCTGGCGGCTGCGCCGGATGAAGTGAGAGAGCCGCTGATTGCAATCACCCAATTTCCCAAACGTTTGGGCAATCCGGAAGAATTCGCAGAAGAAGCTGCCCACATCGTGAGCTGTGGCTATTTCAATGGCGAAACAATCAGACTCGATGCGGGAATTCGAATGCCTGCGCTCTAACCAGGCATTACAGTTTCGCGGTTTAGTGCTATTTCCAAAATTCAGCAGTGAAACGCAAAACGAATCGGCGCAACAGTCCATCGACAAGCAAAACAAAAAATTAAAGACAGGAATTCTATAATGGCAGATGCATACATTACCGGTGCAGTTCGTACCGCAACGGGACGCAAGAATGGTCGTTTAAGCAAGATTCATCCCATTGACCTCGGCGCAATAGTCGTCGATGAGTTGGTGGATCGCACCGGCATACCGGTTAACAAGGTTGATGATGTGATCTTTGGTGTGGTGATGCAGATAGGTGCCCAGGCAAGTAACCTCGGCCGCAACGTTTCCATGAGTTCCAAATTAGCACTGGAAGTTCCGGGCACCACGGTGGACCGGCAATGTGGTTCGTCCTTGCAGGCTATTCAGTTCGGCGCCCAGGCGGTCATGTCAGGTACTCAGGATGTGGTGATTTGCGGCGGCGTTGAAGCCATGAGCACCGTTGAAATAGGGTCCAATGTGCGCGACGGCCTGGAGAAAGGCCGCGGCAAGCCCAAGGGTGAAAGACTCGAGGCGCAGTATCCGGGAATTCAATTCAGCCAGTTCGATGGTGCAGAATTGCTGGCGGAAAAATACGTTATAACCCGGGAAGAGCTTGATGCGTTCGGCTTGTTGAGTCACCAGCGGGCGGCGGCTGCAACCAACAAGGGTTACTTTAAAGATGAAATCGTTCCTGTGCCCATCACGCTGGAAGACGGCAGTGGCGACACTCACCTGATCGATGAAGGTATCCGGTTCGAAGCAACACTGGAAGGTTTGCAGGGCCTGAATCCCCTGCGGGAAGATGGTGTTATCACTGCCGGTACAGCAAGTCAGATCAGTGATGGCTCGGCGGCCATTATGGTCGCCAACGAAGAGGCGGTTAAAAAATTCAACTTACCTGTCAGGGCCAAAATACATAGCCTCGCTGTGGTGGGATCCGATCCCGTTATCATGCTGGAAGGGCCAATTCCGGCAACCCAGAAAGTACTGGAGAAGGCGGGCCTGACCATCGATGACATCGATTTATATGAAGTGAATGAAGCGTTTGGTTCGGTACCACTGGCCTGGGCCAAAGCTATCGGAGCCGATCCTGAAAAACTGAACGTGAACGGTGGCGCACAAGCGCTGGGTCATCCGTTAGGCGGCACAGGTGCCAAGCTGATGACGACTCTGGTGCATGAGTTGGAGCGGCGCAAAGGCCGTTACGGGCTTATCGCTATCTGCGAAGGCGGTGGTACCGCCAATGCCATGATCATCGAGCGCATGGATGCAGTGGAATCCTGAACCACTCCCCGGGCTTATAGCGAATGAAGTACCAGAATTACGAAGAGTCACAGAAGCAAAGTAAGAGCAGGTAAACCCGATGTTGGAAAATTACCAATCCCCATGGATGGATGAAGAACTCAGCATAATGCGCGACGCGGTGCGCAAGTTCATAGAGCGTGAGTTTGCCCCGCGCGCGTCAACCTGGGACAAGCAGGGTTTCGTAGACCGGGACGCCTGGTTGAAGGCTGGTGAAGCTGGTCTGCTGTGTGCCTCCATTCCGGAACAGTGGGGAGGCGGCGGTGGTAATTTCAAGCACGAGATGATCCTGCTGGAAGAGCTGAATTCGGCCAACGTTACCGGCTTTGGCAATGGTGTGCATTCAGGTATCGTGGCGCACTACATCAACAACTATGGCACCGAAGAACAAAAACAAAAATGGCTGCCAGCCATGGCGCGAGGTGAGTTGGTGGCGGCCATCGCCATGTCAGAGCCAGGCACAGGGTCCGACTTGCAGGCGGTTGCCACCACGGCCGTCAAGGACGGCGATGACTATGTCATCAATGGCCAGAAGACGTTTATCACCAACGGCATGACAGCCGAGTTGATCTGCGTCGTCGCGAAGACAGACCCGGGTGAAGGTGCCAAAGGAATTTCCCTGATCATGGTTGAAACTGAAGCCGTGGAAGGTGAAGGCGGATTCAAACGCGGCAGGAATCTGGAAAAACTCGGACTCAAGGCCCAGGACACCGCCGAGTTGTTTTTCGATGACGTGCGGGTTCCGGCAAGCAATCTGCTGGGGACCACGGAAGGCAAAGGCTTCGTGCAGTTGATGGAGCAGTTGCCCCAGGAACGCCTGATAATTGCCGCTGGTGCCTGCGCGGCGATGGAAACTGCACTCAGGCTCACATCTGATTATGTGAAAGAGCGTAAGGCCTTTGGTAAACGCATCCTTGATTTTCAGAATACCCAGTTCAAATTGGCAGAGTGCTATACCGAAGCGAAGATTGCCCGGGTATTCGTGGACGACTGCGTATTGAAACTCGATCAGGGCAAGCTCGACTCGGCTACGGCTTCCATGGCGAAGTGGTGGACCACCGAAAAGCAATGCCAGATAGTCGACACTTGCCTGCAATTTTTCGGCGGCTATGGCTATATGATGGAATACCCTATTGCCAAGATGTATGCCGATGCCCGCGTGCAAAAGATTTACGGTGGCGCCAACGAAATCATGAAGCTGTTAATCGCCAGGGAAATTTAACGGGTAAATGCAGCGCAAAAATTCCAGCTACACGGTCAGGGCAGTGGTCACCTGATGATGAAAGCATGGGATTTAAAAAAAGGCGCACACTAAATCTCCCAATACTGCGTGCGGTGGTCCAGGCCTGGCCTTGATTCAGGAATGCGCCTGCAGTTTGTCGCCGAATCCAGCATCCAGACTTTTGCAGTCTGGTTAGCCAGTCCCTGTTACCTTAAACTGCCTATTCAATACAGGAGTCGCCAGGAGATCACTATGTTCCAGAAAAATGCTTTTATCCTCGCTGCATTGCTACTGTTGATTGCGCGAGTGACAAATGCGGCGGAGACCGGATACATCACACCGCGCACCGAATACGGCCACCCCGACCTGCAGGGCACCTGGTCCATTGCCACCCAGACCAACCTGGAGCGGGCAGAGCGATTCAATGGCAACCTCGTAATCTCCGAAGAAGAGGCGATACGCATTGAAACCATGGTGCGCAATCGCACGGAGGCCAGCAACCAACCCAGCGATCCTGACCGGGAAGCACCCAGTGCCGGACGCAATGTGGGCGGTTATAACACATTCTGGATGGATCCCGGTGAAAGGCTGGCGGTGGTCAATGGTGAAATCCGTACGTCGATCCTGGTGGACCCGGCGGATGGGCAGTTGCCGTACAGTGAGCAGGGCAGGGCCAACTATGCGGCCGCGATGCAACGGCGGCAGTCCTATGATGGCCCGGAAGTACGGCCGCTGGGTGAACGATGTGTGGTGGGATTCGGTTCATCCGGCGGACCGCCCAAACTGCCGGTGCTGTACAACAACATGACCGAGATAGTGCAGACCGAAGACTACGTCGTGTTGCTGGCAGAGATGAATCACGATGCAAGGGTCGTGCGGCTTAATTCGGATTTCCAGGATCCGCCCATGAATTACTGGATGGGGGATTCGATAGGCTACTACGAAGATGACACGCTGGTCGTGGAAACCACGAATTTTCATCACCAGCAAAGCCTGCGTTCGTCACTGGAGCATCGCTTCTTCGGATCACCTGACATGAAAGTCACCGAGCGCTTTACCCGGGTGAGTGAAGACACGATCCTCTATCAGTTCACCGTAGAGGACCCGAAGAATTACACGCAGCCCTGGAGTGGTGAGCTGCCAATGAATCTCAGCGACGATCACCTCTTCGAATACGCCTGTCATGAAGGGAACTATGCCTTACCCGGCATCCTTGCTGGCGCCCGGGTAGCAGACGCCGAAGGTGTGGACTACGCGCCAACGGATCCCGGTCAATAGGTACCAAATCTGAATAACGCGTCTGTAAGTTGGGGCGTTAATAGAAAAGGTTCATCGCGGATAAGCGGGGAATCGCATCTATTTGGTGTTCATGGACGATTAGGTGAGTGCCTTCGAACGCGGCTGCGAGGAGGCAGGGTTCCCAACCCGCCGGCTCGGCGCCCAAGGGAGCCTCTGACCAATTATGTTCCTTCTCTGCGGTGTCTGTCGCATCTGCCTGCAAGACGCCGTACGCCGGCAATGGCCGTAGCCCTTGGCAAGTACGGCAACGCAGCAGGCAGTTGCGACAGGCCCGCCCTTCGGGGCTTTCAGCCGAACCCGCTCTCCGCGTTGCCGGTTTTCGACAGGCCGACGCATGCCTTCAAACTGGCGCCTTGATAGCGGGTTCGGCTGAAAGCCAGAGATGAAACATAATTGGTCAGAGGCTCCCCCGGTCCCTTCACTACAGAAAAAGCCCTGCGGTCTTTTTCTTCCGTTCAGCGCCGGCCTTGGCTGGCGGGTTGGGAACCCTGCCTCCCCGCATCCGCTTGTGCAGTGATACCCGAGATATCGAAGTATTCTTCGACACACCTTACCCTCAATCGCAGGGAAACTCAGCCCAAGAGTAACGTAATACCTAGCAGCGCTCAGAGTGTCGGGCAGAAGGGGCTTGTCGCCAACAATTAAGCGATAGCGCTGAACGGAGAAAAAAGACCGCAGGGCTTTTTTCGGAGTGAAGGAACCCGGGACGGGCGCAGAGCGTTGGCGACAAGCCCCTTCTGTCCGGCACGGCCACAGTTCAAAGAAGCCCCAACTAAACAGATGACAGAATCAGCGCCTGCCAACAATTCCCGGAAAAGCGCGATGAACCATAAAAAAGGGAGCCATGGCTCCCTTTTTTGCGTTCTGGCCTGCTGATTGCTCAGCGCAGGTCAGGTAGCTTGTATCCTTCTGATTCAAGATTGGCGCGAATAGTCTTCTTGTCGATCTTGCCAGTTGGCCCCAGAGGCAGGGCTTCTTTTGCAATCACTTCATCGGGTAACTGCCATTTGGCAAACACAGTACCGCAATGCTCAATGACTTTCGCTGCATCCAGTTCGGCACCTTCGGTAAGCACAACCAGTGCCACAGGGCGCTCATCCCATTTCGGATGGGGCTGGGCCACCACCGCTGCCATGGCGATTTCCGGCAGGGCGACGATGTGATTCTCGAGATCCACCGATGAAATCCATTCACCTCCTGACTTGATCAGGTCTTTCGAGCGGTCGGAGATCATCACGTACTGTTCGGGGTCAATCTTTGCGACATCGCCGGTAACCAGCCAGCCATCATGAAACTTTTCTGGCTGGGGATCGTTGTAATACTCGGACGCGATCCAGGGGCCGCGAATACAGAGTTCGCCCACGGCCTCTCCGTCGTGTGGCAACGGATTCCAATCCTCGTCGAAGATTTCGATTTCAAGCCCTGGCATAGCGAGACCCGCCTTGGCGATATTCTCGAACTGCTTGTCCTCTGCAATGCCCACCTGGGAGCGTTTCGCGACTTTGCGGGACAGTGTGCCCAGCGGATTGGTTTCCGTCATGCCCCAGCCCTGCAGCATCTCGATTTTGTGACTATCCCAGTACCAGCGCATCATCTCCACGGGTGGCGCAGAACCACCACAGGTCAGGCGCGCCAGCTTCGACAGGTCATATTTATCCGGCTCGGCCGTGAGAGCGGCCCTGACCCCTTGCCAGATAGTCGGGACGCCCGCCGAAATAGTGACTTTTTCCTCCACCATAAGGCGCAGGAACGTGTCCGGTGTCATAAAGCGGTGAGGCATCACCTGTTTGGTGCCCAACATCGATGCGGCATAGGGTAAGCCCCAGCCCATGGCATGAAACATGGGAACAATGCCCAGGAGAGAATCCAGCGCCGATAAACCAATAGTGTCCGTGAGGGATTCGGTGAGTGTATGCAGGTACGTGGAGCGGTTTGTGTACATCACTCCCTTGGGTTTGCCAGTGGTACCCGATGTATAGCACAGGCCCATCGGAGAGGTTTCCGGGATATCCGGCCAGTCATAGGAGGGTTCGTGCCCGGCAATAAAATCCTCGTAATCGATCTGGTTCTCGAAACTGCTTTCACCCCCTTCGCCGTGGCGGCAAATAACCAGTAACTCCACACAAGGGATCTTGCCCCAGAGGGGTTCCAGCAATGGCAGCAAATCCTCATCGGCGAAAATGATGCGGTCGCCGGCATGATTGATGATGTATTCCAGATCAGTGGGTGAAAGCCGAATATTCAGCGTATGAATCACGCAGCCCATGCTGGGCACGCCCTGATAGAGCTCAAGGTGCCTGTAGTTATTCCACATGAAGCTCGCAATGCGATCACCCACTTTGATGCCGTGGGCATTGAGTGCGTTGGCCAGTTGCTGGGCGCGATCCCAGGTCTGCTTCAGTGTTTGTCTGTGGCTGCCGTTGGCTTGCGCCGTGACCACTTCGACTTCCGGGTCCAATAGCGCGCCCCGACCCAGAATTCTGGACATCAGAAGTGGTGTATTTTGCATAGTCATCCCAGGTTATCCCCCGTAATTCTTGTTTCCGGTTGCTGTATATGCGGAAGTGGAGAATAGCTGAGAATGGTTGCGATATTCAACGCAGAGCCTGATCTGATCAAAATGACGAGAAAACTTTGTAGGCTGTGAGAGGCTGGCTATTGAACTTCGGCTCGTAGCGCTCATTCCGTGTCCCCATGGAGAGAGCCAGCATCCCTTGTCCACTCGGGCAAGGTGCTTTAGTAGTGATCTGTTTGAATCGTCACCACTGGGAAGATATCCTCAGATCCGAAAAGCCAAGGGGGAATCATGATTAGCACCAAAGAACATCCCAAGAAATTTATAAAAGTGAAAGGCAAGAAGATGGCCTACGTGGAGATGGGGGAAGGAGATCCCATCGTGTTTCAGCATGGAAATCCTACTTCTTCGTACTTGTGGCGCAACGTCATGCCACATCTACAGAATCAGGGGCGATGCATTGCTTTGGACCTGATTGGTATGGGGGATTCCGAGAAGCTGGATGACCCGGGGCCGGAATCCTATTCGTTTGTCGAGCACCGGGAATATCTGGATGGAGCGCTTGCGGCACTTGGTATTGAAGAGCGCGTAACCTGGGTCATTCATGACTGGGGGTCTGCGCTGGGGTTTGATTGGGCGAATCGGCATCGGGATGCCGTGTTGGGGATTGCCTACATGGAAGGCATTGTGCGCCCGGTTAGTTGGGAGGAGTGGCCAGAGGCGGCGCGGGGTGTGTTTCAGGGGTTTCGCTCGTCGGCGGGAGAGGAGATGGTGCTGGAGAAGAATACCTTCGTAGAGCGAGTCTTGCCGGGTTCCATATTGCGAGAGCTGAGTGATGAAGAGATGGCAGTCTATCGCCGTCCATTCGCAAACGCAGGAGAAGACCGGCGACCCACACTGAGCTGGCCGCGACAGATTCCTATCGATGGTGAACCGGCCGATGTGGTTAACATCGTGCAGGCCTATTCTGAGTGGCTTGCAGAAAGTGATGTGCCCAAGCTGTTTATCAATGCAGAGCCGGGCGCGATCCTTGTTGGGCCGCCGCGAGACTTCTGTCGCAGGTGGCCGAATCAGCAGGAAGTGACCGTGACCGGCAATCACTTTTTGCAAGAAGACTCACCGGATGAAATTGGTCAGGCAATTGCTGAATGGCGCAAGTCCATAGCGTGCTAGTCTGACTCCCTATGGATGATCATCTGGAGCGCAAGCTGCGCGGCAATCTGCGGCGCTTTGTCCTGTTCAGGCTACTGTACTCGGCACGCTTTTATTACCCCGTATTTACGATTCTGTTTCTGGACTACGGCCTCAGCCTGGAGCAATTCGCTGTTCTCAATATGGTGTGGGCGGTCAGCATCGTGCTGGCTGAAGTGCCGTCGGGTGCTATGGCAGATATTGTCGGTAAAAAGGCGCTGTTGATATTCGCATCCGGGCTGATGGTAGTAGAAATGGCCCTTATCGTATTTGCGCCCATAGGCGCGTCATCGCTGCTGTTCTGGATGTTTCTCGGCAACCGGGTGTGCTCTGGGCTTTCGGAGGCGGCGGCCAGTGGTGCCGATGAGGCACTGGCCTACGATTCATTAAAGGCACTGGGGCGAGAAGACGACTGGGCGGCACTGCTAGAACGCACCACCTTCGTGGTGTCTATTGGTTTTTTCACCACCATGATCCTCGGTGCGTTCGCTTACGATCCATCGATCGTGAACCGAGTATTAGGGCTGTTCAGCGAATCCTGGAGCATGCCGGATTCTCTGGTCATCCGTTTGCCGGTCATCCTGACTCTGTTAACGGCCTGTACATTGTTTGTGGTGACGCTGGGACTGTACGAGTTGGATGCAGACACAGAGAAGAGTGACGAGTCGCGGGAAAGCGAAGGTCTCAAGTCGCTAATCGCACCATTTCGCCAGATTTATTCGGCAGGTCAGTGGACTGTTGGTCATCGTTTCGTGTTATTCGTGATACTTGCAGCCTTGGCGCTGGACTCGGTTGGCCGCCAGTTTGTCGTCCTGTCCAGCGAGTACTACCGAATCATTGATATTCCGGTTTCCTGGTTTGGTTTTGTGGGGGCGGGTATGTCACTTCTGGGAATCATCAACGCCCGTTTCTCCCGCTATCTGGTCAGCAATCACTCCCCGCTGTTCAATTTTCTGGTGCTTTCGGTGATTCTCGTGCTCGGATTGACTGGAATCGCCTTTGCGGTACCTCTCTACGGTGTGATCTTCGCCGCAGGTGCCTTCGCCATGATGGGCATGGTTCAATTTCAAGCCAGTTACTACCTGAACCGGGAAGCCGATTCCAGTATTCGGGCTACTGTGTTGAGTTTCAAAGGTCTGGCGCTGAATCTGGGCCTGGGATTTGCAAGTTTGCTCTATACGGGGCTGGTCGCTTCGCTGCGGGAATCCCGCGGTGCCACAATGCCTGAGGCCGAGTTACAGGAGCAGGTCTTTGTAGAGTCGTTGGCGGTATTCCCTGTCTACTTCCTGCTGCTGTTTATTGTCATCGTCATTGCTGCGCGCTTGACGATAAAGCAGTGTGCAGTATTTTTTCAAGCGCCCGGAGGAAAGACAAGGCACACTGAGCGAGAACGGCAGTAAACTTGAATTACGCTTTAAAAGCAGGTTGAATCATAGAGATGTTCTCAAGCAGCTTCCTTCCATACGTCAGATTTTTCAGGCAACTGGGTTTGTTGGGCCTGGTCTGCGCTTCGTTTGTGGTTACAGCCCAGACTTCGCCCTTCGGAGCGGAGCTGCAAGGAAGCTGGGTAATCAACGATGATCTCAGTGACAACACCGATGACCAGGTCGAGGAAGCGATTGAAGCCGGTGGCGGCAAAGGCGGTCGCGGCCTGTTCAATCGCCAGGAAGATTTCTATCGCGGTGGACCGCCGGAACACGAGCTTTATGATCGGATCTCGTACGACGACGTCATGCAGATTGAGTTTGAAGCGCCGGAATTCCGGTTTACCTACGAGGATGGTTATCGGCGAATTTTCCATACCGATGGTCGGCGACGGCGGGCATCGGCCAATGACTTCTACTCCGAAGGCGGAGAGGATTGGTCCTCAGGTTTGCTGGAAAACAATAGCCTGGTAGTGGAGGCGCGACCGCGGGATGGTGGGTTCACCATCGAAACATACACACTGGAAAACAATGGTGCGCGGCTGCGCATCGAAATGCTTATTCAGCCAGATTCCTTTCGCGAGCCAATCGAACTGGTTCGTTTCTTTGACAGGGTGGAGTAGTTGCCAGTTGCCTGGTTGGCGCGGCTGCAGCTTCACCAGATTCCCCATGAGACCACTCGCCGTTGAAGCCTTTTTAGCCAGGGTGAGTGGCCCCATAGAGGCCGGAGATTGTCGTTAGTTTGCCGGTTTGATGAACTTCAGGGTCATGCGGTCGCTTTCGCCGATCTCTGTAAATCGCGCGCGATCCTGCTCTCCCATTTGGTAGGTTGGTGGCAAGGTCCACACTCCTTCGGGATAGTCCGTAGTATCTTTCGGGTTGGCATTGATCTCGGAGGACTCGACGAATTCAAATCCCGCTGCCGCAGCCACTTCCTTAACATAGGCCTCCGTCACGTAACCTGAAGTTTCCATGACTTCCATGGAAGATCCAGGCCGAGCGCGGTGTTCGACGACTCCCAGAATGCCACCTGGCTTGAGGGCGGCGTAGAAAGAGGCGAAGAATTCGTCCTCCTGCCCGGCCATTATCCAGTTGTGTACGTTGCGGAAGGTGAGGGCCATGTCTGCGCTCTCGGGTGGCGCGATAACCACTTCGTGGGGCGGGTTGAGATGACGCACTGTGACCCGGCCATAGAGCTCTGGTTCATTGCTTATTTTCTCTTCGAACACGCCGAGAATGCGCGGCATATAGGCCAGCGATGCGTTAGGAGAGAAATGAGCGGCGTAGTATTTGCCGTTGTCCCGCAGATAGGGTGCGATGATCTCTGCGAACCAGCCGGTGGACGGCAGAATCTCGATTACTGTCATGTCCGGGCGAAGCCCGAAAAATTCCAGGGTCTCAATCGGATGCCTGAATGAATTGCGGGCGATATTTGCCTCACTGCGGTGGTCGCCAACAATCAGGCTTTGCAGGGTCATTTCTTCGCCGTGGTGATCGGCAAGACTGGGTTGCCAGCCAATCAACAGCAGAATGGCGGGAACGAGGGTTCTTCTTAATGCGTTAACAATCATATTTTCCTCAATATGCAGGGTCGTCGTTTCGGGCGAACACGAATTCTGGCATGAATAATCTGGCCCTTGCTACCCAAATCCTTTCATTAGGAGGTAGATTTATTGCAAATAAAAACAATTATCATTTGCAATAAAGAAGAAAGGCTCTTAGACTTCTCCTTGCTGACTGCGGCAGATTGTCGCAGCCGGCCAGTTTTGACGTGTGATGTGGATCAGTAGCGAACCATGAAGCCAGCGAATACAGGAGAGTCATCCAGCGCACAACAACGCACTGTGGTTTCCAGTGCGGAGTTGCTGGGGCCAGCGGGCCAGATGATTATTGAGCACAATGGTGAGCGTTACACACTGCGGATCACGGCGAATAACAAGTTAATACTGACCAAGTAAATTCCAAGCAAACACCTTATCCCGACCATCTCGGGAAACGAGTTCAGCCAGCCACCCGCTAGAAAATAGCAAGGCAGCGAGCCAGAAACTCTGAACCACTGGAGATCTGACCATGCCCTGCAACAACGCAGCGTTCACCTTATCCCGCGGATTGCCTACCAAACTATTGCTGACCGCAACAATTGCGAGCATCAGCAATTTCGCATTCGCGCAGGAAAGCGACCGCATAGAAGAGCTGACAATCTCAGCAACCCGTCTACCACGCACGATTGAGAATATCGCCGGCACAGTTTCTGTTATTTCGGCTGAGACTATCGAGCGTGAATTGGCCAACGACCTCGATGACCTGGTTCGATTCCAGCCAGGAGTCACCCTGGATACCGCCAATCGAGGTGGCAACCAGGGCTTTTCCATTCGCGGTATTGGTGGCAACCGCGTGCTGACCGTCATCGATGGCGTGCGCAGCAATGATATCTACGCCGCAGGTCCTTCGTCCTATGGCAAGGACAGTTTCGAAATTGATAACCTGCGTTCGGTGGAAATCATCCGGGGTCCGGCATCTGTTTTGTATGGTGCTGACGCCATGGGTGGGGCTGTCATTCTCCGCAGCAAGCGTGCCGAAGACTACGTGGTCGGAGATGCGGGCACCTACTTTAATGTGAGAGCGCTGGCTGCCGACGCTGATTCCCAGGGAAAAATTGGTGCAACGGCTGCATTTCAATCCGGTGACCTTGGATTGATGCTGCAGTTGACGCATCGGGAATTTGAGGAACAGGACGTTAACGGGCCGGGAAGCCTGAATCCCCAGGATGGCGATTCCGAAAACCTGCTTTTGCAGGGTTTTTGGAACCTTTCAGACAGTCAGCAGCTTACGGCGAGTTACGAAACCTATCAGGAAGACATCCTGCTGCAACTGCAATCGGATCTGGGCGCCTCAGTATTCAGTTCTCTTGGTCGTGACAGGACGGAACGGCAACGCGTGGGTGTGCAATATGAGTGGCAGGCGAATCTGGCGCTGTTGGATGACCTGCAGTTCATTGTGAACGTCCAGACTACGGATGGCTTGCAGAACACGGTGCAGGAGCGTGTCAGCTACTCATTCATAAATCCCGCCAACCCAATGACCTACGGTGGCACGCAGGTGCGCCGGAGTACGGATTTCGAATTCAACCAGCAGACTCGTGCTTTGAATCTTAACCTGCGCAAGACTGTGCAAATGCCGGGTGCGACACACGCATTCGCTTATGGTCTGAACTTCGATCAGACCGATACCGAACGACCACGCAACCGCTGCGATACGGAACTGGCAACAGGTGATCAAAGTTGTGCCATAGCAGCCTATCCATTTGCTCCACCGGAGGTGTTTCCGAACAAGACTTTCCCGGATACAGAAACAACCCGTCTCGGTGTGTACCTTCAGGATGAGATAACGCTCGGTGAGTCCGGTCTCACCCTGATTCCTGGCATTCGCTACGATCAGTACGAGATGCAGCCTGACCTGAACGACAATTTGACCGGGGTCGGAGACATCGAAGAATTCGGCAACTATTCCGTGGTCGCTGTGGATTCAAGTGAGGTATCCCTGAGCCTCGGTGCTATCTATAACATCGACGACACCTATTCCCTGTTCGCACAGTATGCAGAAGGTTATCGACCGCCGAACTTTGACGAGGCAAACCAGGCTTTTGTAAATCTTGGTTTCGGCTATGCCACAGTACCCAATCCCCTGCTGCAGGCCGAATCATCAGAGGGTGTGGAACTCGGTCTGCGTGCTGACTATGAGAACGCCTTTGTCAGTATTGCCCTGTTCAACAATGACTATGAAGATTTTATCGAAAGCAGTTTCGTCGGCATGCAAGGCAACATCAGCCTGTTCCAGGATGGCAATGTGGGCGAAGCGAGTATCCGCGGCGCAGAGTTACTGGCAAATGTTTACCTGAATCCGCAGTGGAGCCTGCGCAGTTCCATTGCCTATGCCCGCGGCGACAATGAGGTCGCGAATACAGCCCTGGATTTCATTGAGCCATTGACGACGGTATTGGGTGCAAACTATTCGGCGAACAATGGTTCATGGGGAGCACAACTGCTTGTTACTGCAGTCGCTGAGAAAGACAGAGTTTCCAGCATCGATGCAGTTACCGCCGATGGCTACGCGGTAGTGGATCTAATGGGTCATTTGAGCTTGTCCGATGCCAGTACAGTACGCGTGGGTGTGTTCAATCTGTTCGATGAAGAATATGCGCGCTGGTCGAATATACAGGGCCTCGATGCGACGGCGCTGAGCGCTATTCAGAATGCACAACAACCGGGTACTAACTTCAGGGTGGCTTTCAATTATGAATTCTAGGCTTGACAGGAATGTTCTCCGCCACGGGTTAAGCGCACTGGTGCTTTCCATTTTGTTGGTTGCTTGTGCAACTCCGGGAGCACCGGATGAACCGATGGCTGACACGAATTATGGTGTACTCATCATGGCTCATGGTGGCGGTCCAAACTGGAACGAATCTGTGATGGATGCAGTACTCACACTACGTGAAGAGTATCCTGTTGAAGTGGCGTTCGGTATGGCTGATGCGGGAAGTCTCGAGCAGGCGGTTAGGAAGCTCGAAGCCGCTGGTGTTGAGCATGTGGGTGTGGTGAGACTGTTTATCTCAGGAGAGAGTTGGTTCGACCGCACGCAGCAGATTCTCGGCCTGCAGGACGGAGCGCCAACGCGGGATGTCTGGGAAGCGGGTGCAGCAACACGGCGACATGGGGGTATGCCCATGGGCTTCTGGGAAATTGATACCGCACTTAATTTTCACCTGTCTGCCGATGGGCTTGCGGATGCGGAAGAAATGGATGAGGTGCTCAAGCACCGTATAGAGGCGCTAAGCCGTGATCCATCCAAAGAAGTCGCATTGGTATTGGCTCATGGCCCCGCCGACGACCTTGAAGATGCCAGGTGGGTAGCAAAAATCAGCGAGCGAACGCAATTGGCAAAAGATTCCCTTGGGCTGGCTGATGTGAAAGTGTTTACCCTCCGGGAAGACTGGGAGGAAAAGCGGGAAGGCGCGGAGGAGGCTATCCGTCTCTATATTGAAAACGCCAGGAGAAGGGATTTCGACGTGATGGTTATACCCTATCGGGTGCAAGGATTTGGACCCTACGCCGAAGTGTTGTCTGGCCTGGATTACAGATCGGATGGAGTGGGGCTATTACCGCACCGAAATGTTGGTCTCTGGGTTCAGAACCAGGCTGCCGAACTCTATTCCGAAGCCCTTCAGCATCAGCGGGACTTGCTTGCATTGGCACCCTGAATTCAGCATGGCTGGGGTGGGTTGACTCGAGGCTGGTTCGCCCATTGAGGCGGCCTAGTTGATTTGAATGGAAGGCACGTAGCGGCCCTTCGAGTACCCGCAGAAATGCTGACGCAGGTCTGGATGATTGATCTTGTCCGGTTCGTTTTCGGCCACCAGGTTTTCCTGCGCCTCATAGGTTTCGTAGGCTGTATTGTGCACCAGGATTCTAAACCAGGGCTTGTGGCGGGGAGGTTTGCTCTTGGCAACCTGGTTGTACCAGTCTTCGCTGAGTTGGAACTCTGGGTCTACATCGATAATCACGCCCCGATATCCGTAGAGCCGATGTTGAACCACCTGTCCAAGGTGGAAATTCCCTCTGATACTCATGTCTCTGCTTCCCTGCAGTGAAACCATCCCTGAAGCAGCATTCCATTGCTGCTGCGAAGCATCCTTGCTTCTGAATAAAGTATAGGAACAGGTTTTCGGCATCGCCAACTATCGACGCGCTAAAATTTCGGCTAGGCTCTACAATCAAATTCTGTTGCATAAGAAAGTTGGTTGACATGCCATTCGGTTTGGAAATGAAGGTGAGAGACTATGAATGCGATATGCAGGGCATAGTTAATAACGCTATCTACCAGCACTACCTGGAACATGCGCGCCATGAATTCCTGCAAAGTAAAGGGCTGAGTTTCGCCGAGCTTACTGCAGCAGGTGTCATTATTGTCGTGGCCAAAGCGGAGCTGGAATATCGAAAGCCGCTCAAGGCTGGTGACGAATTCAAGGTGCTGGTTAGCGTGCAGCAGCCGTCCAGGGTCAGGCTCGTCTTCGAACAGGAAATCAGGTTGCGAGACAATGATGAATTGGTGCTCAAGGCCAGCATAATGACAACCGCTGTCAATGAACGCAATCGCCCCTATTTCCCGGACCAGCTCTCCGCGTTGTTGTAAGCAAGGGTGTAGGCAGGCAAAAAAGGTTCATCGCGCTTTTCCGGGAACTGTTGGCTGGCTCTGATTCAGTTACCTGTTTAGTTGGGGCTTCCTTGAACTGTGGTCGTGCCGGACAGAAGGGGCTTGTCGCCAACGCTCTGCGCCCGTCCCGGGTTCCTTCACTCCGAAAAAAGCCCTACGGTCTTTTTTCTCCGTTCAGCGCTATCGCTTTACTGTTGGCGACAAGCCCCTTCTGTCCGACACTCTGAGCGCTGCTTGGCGTTACGATACTTTTTAGCTACATTAATTTCCCTGCGATTGAGGATACGTTCTGTCGAAGAGTACTTAGATATCTTCGGAATCACTGCACAAGCGGCTGCGAGGAGGCCGGGTTCCCAACCCGCCAGTCAAGGCCGGCGCTGAACGGAAGGAAAAGACCGCAGGGCTTTTTCTGGAGTGAAGGGACCCAGGATGGGCGCCGAGCCGGCGGGTTGGGAACCCGGCCTCCTCGCAGCCGCGTTCGAAGGCAATCACCTGATTGTCCACGCACACTGGATTCCCCGCATATTCGCGATGAACCAAAAAAAAACCCCTGCGGGGAGCAGGGGTATTGAAAGGGCAAATGAGAACCGCTCGCGCATGAATGAGCGGCTTAATAAAGAAGAGCGGATTGTGGCGGAAATTCTTTCACCACAGATGAATGTTTCTGATCAGGCCAGGGCGGAGACCTTGAATAACTCGTTGAATTTGCAGGTTTCCAGCAGTTTGATGATGTCAGGCTTCGCGTTAACGATGGCAACATCCGATTCGTCACCCCCGGCGTAATTACGAAGCAGGAGCAGCATGCCAAGCGCGGAGCTGTCCATTGACTGCAATTCGAGCGCGTCGAGAATAAATCTGGCCGGTGTTGGCGTAACTTCCTGGTAGGCGGATTGAAACATCTGCTGGCAGGTATAATCGAACTTGCCAAACAGGGCCAGAGTCAATGTGCTTCCATCTTCGGAAAGCGTGTTTTCAATATCCATGAGGGCTGCAACTTCCACGTTGAGCTGTACAATCCATTGGAGTTTAGCATAAAGGTTTAGTCATGAAAGACCCGGAAAACAGCAACCTCGAGCAGCGGTTGAGAGCCGCCGAAAGCGCCAAGGCAGGGACCTATGACAAGCGCACCGAGCATATCGGTGAAGCTGGCAAGGCGCTGTTTATCAACAGGTTGGTGCTGGAAGACTCACCTTATCTCTTGCAGCATGCCCACAACCCGGTCAACTGGTATCCGTGGGGAGAGGAAGCCTTCGCTGTAGCCACCCGGGAAAACAAACCGGTGTTTCTGTCCATAGGCTACTCCACCTGTCACTGGTGTCATGTCATGGAGGTAGAGAGCTTCGACAATGTTGAGGTTGCGAAAGTACTGAATGAGCATTTCGTCAGTATCAAGATGGACAGGGAGCAATACCCCGACATCGATGAAATTTACATGACTGCGGTGCAACTCATATCAGGCCATGGCGGTTGGCCGATGTCCAATTTCCTGTTGCCGGACGGCAAGCCTTTTTTCGCAGCGACCTATTTTCCTCCAGAGAATTTTCTCCATCTTCTTGATCAGATACGCAGTGCCTGGGTCGAGCGTTTCGAGGAATTGCAGAAGAGTGCCACGTCGGTACACAGTGCGGTGCAGGGCATTCTCGGCAACAGGCCTTCAGGCGAGGCAAAGGTTATTAGTGCAAAGCAGTTGGTGGAGGCGTTGGGGCAGCGTGAGGACACCCAGAGAGGTGGTCTTAGTGGTGCTCCAAAATTTCCCCAGGAACCCATACTGCTTTACCTGCTTGAATATGCTGCGAAAGAACATTGTGATATCGCACTGGGTTTTGTACGCAGGGCCTTGCGTGGCATGGGGCAGGGTGGCATCTACGACCAGGTGGCGGGCGGTTTTCATCGTTACAGTGTGGATGAAGAATGGCTGGTTCCGCATTTTGAAAAGATGCTCTACAACCAGTCTCAGTTAAGTCTGGTTTACCTGCGAGCCTGGCAAATGACCAGAGAGCCATTCTTCGCCCGTATCTGCCGGCAGACCCTGGGCTATGTGTTGCGGGATATGGAATTGCCGGAAGGTGGCTACTATTCGGCCACCGATGCAGACAGCGAAGGCGCCGAAGGGACTTTTTTTCTCTGGTCGCTTGCAGAACTTGAGACAATTCTGCCATCCGATCAGGCAACACTTATCACCGATGTGTTTTCAGTGTCCAGAACCGGAAATTTTGAAGGGTCGAACATTCTGCACTTGTCGGAATCGCTGGACCAGTTGCAGGAGAAATACGGTGCGGGCTTTCTCGAGAACCTGGATCGGGCACTCGCGACACTGTATGAGGTTCGTGAGCAGCGTATTCACCCGATCCGCGATGACAAACGCATCGTTGCCTGGTGTGCAGCCATGGCCAGTTCGCTGATCCAGGCCAGTGCAGTGTTTGATGTGGCGCGCTGGCTGGAGTCGGCGCGCAAGGCAATTGACCACATCGTGGCCAGCAATGTGAGCAAAGAGGGAGAGCTGACCCGTATCTACCTTGAAGGTGAAACCTCCATCGCAGCCCAGTTGGAGGACTATGTAAATCTTATTCAGGCGCTGTTGTTGTTATTTGACTATACGGAATCCAATGACTACCTGCAGCGCGCACAAGAGTTGATGGCTGTGGTAATCCGGGATTACTGGGATCAGGAGGAGGGCTGTTTCTATCTGGGGCCGGCCCAGCAGCAGGGTCCCGTGTTGGTGCGATCCCGCAGTGCAGGTGATGGCGCCGAGCTTTCAGCGGTCGCCACGGCGCTGGAATGCCTGTGGATGCTGGAGCAGCGGAAACATCTGGCAGGCAAAGAGGAAATAGTGGACTACCAGTCAGTTCGTAATCTGGCACTGAGTAAATTGCAGTCGGTGATTGATGACAATCCCCTGAACCATTGCAGCATTCTTCGTGTGCAATCCCTGGCAGATACGGGAAGCCGACAAGCGGTTCAGTACGCCAATGGTGGATTGTTGCGGGCCCATGCTCGGAGATCTGAATTGGTGGCTGAAGCGAGGGCTTCAGTTACCGGAGTTGCAGAGGTACAAGTCACTATACACTGCAAAATCGACGCAGATTGGCATCTTACGGCGGCTGAAGCTACGCAGGCTGACTACTCACCCTTGTCTCTCTCATTGCTGGGTAATGAAGGTTGGGAATTGCTCGCTATTCAGTATCCTTCTCCTACTGACACTATTGAATCAGCAGGGGGATCAATTCCTATTTGTTCCGGAGAGTTTACGCTTGGATTCACAGCGAGACGTGGTTCGCAGGCGTTGTCACCCCTGCGCTTCCGCCTCCACTATCAATTGTGTGATGACAGGCAATGCCTGTTGCCGGGCCAACTCGACTACCTGTTGTGAAGAATGTTTGCTGCCGCAGCAGCCACTACCGAGAATAGCTGGCTTCTGCGAAGTCAGCGCTGAGTGTGCTTTGTAATTGTTCGCGAGCCGAAGCGCGCGCATCCGCATCGGTATTGAATACCGACTCCAAAAAACTCACAACACCAATCTGCGTAATCATGTGTTGGCGGCCTGGATGCACTGTCTCGGGGTAGCCGTAGTCACAAATACCTGGCAGGTCACGCTGCGGATCGACGCCTTCCTCCCGGCTGCCCAGCGTCAGGAAGGTGGCATTGGGATCCTCTCCCAGGACAGCCATCACGGCGGCGCATCCCAGGGTGTCCGGATTGTCACTGAAGCGAAACATGGGATCCGCCATGCCCACGAATCCAAGGTGAGAGCCTCCTTCGATAGTGAGCAATGACGCGTTGCTGGCACGTGCGGGTATGTTGGCTGCGTGGCGACGATGCTCGATCAATGCATCGGCGGTGCCCGCGATAGCGAGTAGTGGAATGTTTGTGGTCCGGAAATAATCCGGGGCAAAGATGGCCGACGGTCCTGCGATGGCGACCGCTGCAGCAATTCTGGGGTCACGCCATCGTGCATGGTAGGCAGTTAGATAGGTCGTTAAGCCTCCCAGGGAAAAACCTGTTAACCCGATTCGGCTCTGGTCAATAACACCGGAAAACGGTTTCCCTTCCCCGATGAGATTGATCACTGAGTCGATGAGAAAGCTGATGTCGGCGGGCTGATTGACCACGTCGTCCGCATTGGCGCCACCCTCAGTTGCGCCATTGGTCAGTGGGTAATCGGCGGCAATCACCACATAGCCGCGACTGGCCAGCGCTTCGGCCAGGTAAGCCAGTTCCCTGCGATTGGAGACGATGCCGTGGCTATGTACCACCAATGGGTAGGGGCCATCGAAGTTCTCTGGGTACCACAGGGTGCTGGGCAAATTACGCTCCGGCTTACCGGGCACGCCTCGATTCTCTGAGGTAGGTCTTGAGGTGTCCGTCAGTGCCAAGTCGACCACGGCTACCGTATAGGGGCCAGGTGCAAGCCATTCAAGGCTGCGGGAATCGGGGTCAGGACCCTGAGGCCCGGTTGCGATGTAGGCAACCAGGCCCAACACGATTACCAGGACAAGAATGCCTGCGCTGTACTTGAGGATTTTTTTCAGCATGTTGTTCCCCTGAGAGCCTGTTGGTGGCGTACTAATCCGATCTCGTGCCTTGTAGCCGGGCATTATAAGTTATCTACGTAGTGGGTGGTCGCCCAGCAGTGGCTAATTATTCGTCCATTGTGAATGAATAGCGCCATGAGTTCAGCTCGCGCCTTTCCAATCGTCTCACTATCGCTGAGCAGATTGTTACCGCTTACGGGCATCGAGAGGGATCGTATTGTTACGGGCAGGCGCGCTAGCGCTGTAATTGCAGAATACTATCGAGGAAAGCCGGGACGATTTCCGTGGCGGGCCCGTAGTGGTGTTGGTCGAAGCTCGAACCAGTCCGTTCCAGATTCAACTCCACCGTGTGGGCCTTGCGAATTTTTGCCGTTTGATAGAAACCGGAAGCGGGGTAAACATTACCTGAAGTGCCTATGGCGATAAACAGGTCGCAAGCCTCCAGTGCCATGTTGATCTGGTTCATGTGAAATGGCATTTCGCCAAACCAGACAATGTGTGGGCGCAAATTGCCGGGAGAGCGACAGCACTTGCATTCCGAATCGAAGTCGAAGTCTTCGGTAATATCGTACACCAGCCGGGAATTAAGGCAGCGCATTTTCAGCAATTCTCCATGCATGTGCAGGAGTTTGCTGGATCCGGCACGTTCATGGAGGTTGTCAACGTTCTGGGTTACCAGGAGAAACTCGCCATCGAACTCGTGTTCAAATTTGGCCAGTGCGCTGTGGGCGGCATTAGGTTTGGTAGCTGGAGAGAGTAGTTGGCGCCGGCGCTGGTTGTAGAACTCGTATACCAATTGCGGGTTCGCCGCGAAGCCCTCCGGCGTCGCAACATCTTCCACGGGGTGATTGGCCCATAGTCCATCTGCAGCGCGAAACGTTTCAATTCCGGATTCGGCGGAAATACCTGCGCCGGTGAGTACAACGATGGAAGTAGGAAGTGAATCCATGACGGGAGCCTGGGGCCGAAGCTATGCTGGGGTTTTCCTAGCTTTCCAGCTTGGCAACCTTGTCGAGCACGGTCTGGGTTTGGGCTCTGCGGAATTCCTGCAGTTTCTCGCGTACCCCGAGATCGCTACTACCGATAATTTGCGCTGCCAGGAGTCCCGCGTTGGTGGCATTGTCGATGGCGACGGTAGCCACCGGAATACCCTTCGGCATTTGCACGATGGATAGCAGGGAATCCTGTCCCTGCAGGGCTGTGATGGCAACCGGGACGCCGATAACCGGCAGCACCGTGAGCGACGCTACCATGCCCGGTAGATGGGCGGCACCCCCTGCGCCAGCGACGATCACCTTGAGGCCGCGTTCTTCTGCACTGCGCGCATAGTCGAACATCCGCTCTGGCGTGCGGTGTGCAGAAACCACCGTTAATTCATAGGGAATATCCAGATTGTCGAGGGTATCTGCCGCAGCCTGCATAACACGCAGGTCGCTATCACTTCCCATGATGATTCCAACCAGTGCATTCTTTGAATCAGACAAGTTGTTTGGCTCCTCTAATGGTTACTCTTTCCCTGCAGTCTTGCATTTTTTGCAGCGCATCCTGTGCGGACTCGGCGGTTACCGTAACATGCCCCATCTTACGACCGGGAAAACAGTGAGTCTTGCCATAGATATGGATGGCAATTTGATCATCGCTTTCCAGTGAGGGATCGATCTCAACTACCGTCTCACCGTCGAAGCCCTGTGCGCCCAGTATATTGAACATTACGGCCGGAACAAGCTGGGTGGTATCGCCCAAGGCCTGTCCGGTAAGGATACGCAGTTGCTGATCGAACTGCGAACTGACACAAGCCTCGGTGGTATAGTGGCCGCTGTTATGGGTTCGTGGCGATATTTCGTTGATCAGAAGCTGGTCATCCATGGTGAGAAACATTTCAATGCCAAATATACCTGTTCCTCCCATGGCACTGATGGTCCTGACGGCGAGCTCCTGGGCTGCCTGCAATTGCTGAGCAGGAAGTCTCGCCGGGGCCACCAGATAATCCAGCACATTGCCTCCTTCGTGAAATACCATCTCCACAGCCTGATAGGCGCGCACATCGCCGGAGTCATCGGCCGCGACCATCACAGAAACCTCCATCTTGCGTTCGATGTATTGTTCCAGGTAGCCCCTAACCCGCAATCGAGACGGATTGTCTTCGGTGCTACGAAGTACAAACACGCCCCTGCCGTCATAGCCACCGCGGGCGGCTTTCTGGACAACAGGAAAGCCAAATGGCGACGCGGCGATCAGTTCCTCACCGTCATGGGGCTGGAAGGCCGCGGTGGGTATGCCCAATTCCTGAAGCCATTGCTTTTGGGAGAGCTTGTCAGTCATCCGTTGTAGCAGGGAGGGAGCGGGTATTATTTTGCGCTGTTCGTTCTCGAGTGCAGCCAGACTGTGGACGGCAACGTTTTCCACATCTATTGTTAGCACATCACTCACCGCCGCCAGTGCTTCATAACCCTCACCCGTGGCGGTCTTGCCGGGCACGTGAATGCCTCCTGCCAGGGCGGCAGGGCAGTCTGGTTTGGGGTCAAGGACGTGGATTTCGTTTGTAGCTCCGGCTTTTTGATTAGCCTTCACCAGCATGGCTGCAAGTTGTCCGCCACCGACTATACCTATGTGCACCGATTTCGATCTTTTTATTGAGTAGCTGTGAGTATTGGCTCCCCCATTATGGGGAGGCGAAACCGCCTATTGTAGCGCAGTTTCACAGCTATTATTCAATCGATATGATCTGAGGTGGTCCGGAGCACGCCTTGCCATTCGGGCCTTCCATACCTGGATGTCAAATAGGCTGTTTGGGCCGGTATAATAAACAACGCTTCTGGCATGATGGCGTAGTTTCTATCGTGTCGATGTTATCAATCCTCAACCGGCTAATCGCAAAGGAGAAGTTAATCGTTATGGCAAATCTCTCTATTGGTAAGCAGGCTCCCGCCTTTACCCTGCTGGATCAGTCAGGCAACAAGGTCAGTCTCAAGGATTTCAAGGGCGAGAAAAATGTAGTTCTCTATTTTTATCCCAAGGCAATGACGCCAGGATGTACTGTGCAGGCCTGTGGGCTGCGAGACAGCAAGAGATCATTGAGCCGATACCAGACAGTTGCCCTGGGTATTAGTCCTGACCCCGTAGCCAGGTTGAAAAAATTTGAAGACAAAGAATCCCTGAATTTTACTTTGCTCTCCGATGAGGATCATGCCGTTGCTGAGAAATATGGTGTGTGGGGGCTGAAGAAATTCATGGGGCGGGAATTCATGGGAATACTCCGAACCACCTTTATCATCAACAAGCAGGGCAAGCTGGTGCACATCATGGACAAGGTTAAAACCAAGTCTCACCATGACGATGTGTTGGAGATAGTGAAATCTCTTGACTGAATCCATGGCGGTGAAACTGAACTATCGGCAGTATTCGGATTCGGGTCCGCCGCTGCTTATTCTCCACGGCCTGTTTGGCAGCCTGTCGAATTGGGGATGGCACAGTAAGCAACTGGCGGACAGTTACGCAGTCTATGGTGTGGATCTGCGGAATCATGGGGATTCGCCCCATGCACCCGATATGAACTACCCATTGATGGCGCGAGATGTGGCTGGCTTGCTTGGCGATCTGGGTATTGCTTCCTGCGCCATGATCGGTCACTCCATGGGCGGAAAAGTGGCAATGCAGCTTGCTCTTACCGAACCCGGCTTACTCGACAAATTGGCCGTCGTGGATATTGCGCCCGTGCAATATGCCAGCAGTGCCGATGGCCACCTCGCCGTACTGGATGGCATGGCGAAGCTCAATTTTGAGCAAGTGAATTCACGCCGAGACGCCGAGTTATTCTTGCGTGACTACATTAAGGATGAGGAAACACGGCAGTTTGTGCTGACTAACCTCGCGAGAGGGGAAGGAGCAGGAAAGGAAACGGGCAAAGCAAGCGGAAAGGATGGAGGTCACGGGGAAGGCAATCGCTATCACTGGCGATTGAACCTTGAAGCCATAACGGCGAACTACGATCGCTTGCGGGAAAAACCAGGTCCTGGAAAGCCCTTCGACAAACCAACCTTGTTTATAAAAGGAGCCTTGTCCAACTATATCCAGGCCGAGCATGAACGGGAAACCCTGGAGTTGTTTCCCCGGGCAAGAGTAAAAGTGATAATGGAAACGGGGCATTGGGTACATGCCGAAAAACCCCAGGCGGTGCAGAAAATTCTGCGGGATTTTCTGGCAAACTCTGACACATCGGGACAGGAGAAGTAGACATGACCATGCTAAGCGTCAATCTGAACAAGATCGCCCTGATCAGAAATTCCCGGGGCCGTGATTTTCCCAATCTGGAGAATTTCGCACAGCACTTTATCAACCTGGGAGTGAAGGGGATCACCGTGCACCCGCGTCCGGATGAGCGGCACGTTACCCGGCAAGACGTTTATGACCTGGCGGAGTTCCTGGCACTGTATCCCGACGTTGAGTTCAATATCGAGGGCTATCCGTCTCCCGAGTTTCTCGCATTGGTGTGCGAGGTCAAACCCGCGCAATGTACCCTGGTGCCTGACGACCCCGGTCAGCTTACGTCGGATCATGGTTGGGTGGTTGCTGACAGTAAGGCGGTGCTTGAACCCGCCCTGCAACAATTGTCAGATGCTGGTATACGCAGCAGCCTTTTTCTGGACCCACAGCCTGAACTGGTGGCCGATGTCAAATCTGCGGGTGCTGACCGTATCGAGTTGTACACCGAACGCTATGCCCAGAGTTTCGGGCTGGAATCTGAGCATCCGGTGTTCGAGAAATATGCGGCAACAGCGCAAGCGGCGAATGAAGCGGGGTTGGGTGTGAACGCGGGTCATGACCTCGACCTGAAAAACCTGCGTCGTTTCTTGCAGATTCCCGATATTCAGGAAGTTTCGATTGGGCATGCCCTGGTGGTGGAATGCATACTGCAGGGGATGGAGGCAGTGGTGGAGCAGTATCTTGCCATTGTGTCCGGTGAGGACAGCGAGACGCATTACTACTAGGGAGCCTTTGGTCAATTCTGCTTCATCTCTGCGGTGTCTGTCGCATCTGCCTGCTGCGCTGCACAGATGCTATCGGTTGATTAGCGAATCTGCCGCCCGGCTCCAGTCAGCTATTGAATAGACGGCGGAAAGCCAGTTGATGTTTCGGATGAAGAATCCGAGCATCTGCAGAGTGGGTGGGGCAAATGCGAGCAAGATTGGTATGACAATCACGCCAAGAGATATCAATGAAATTGCAATTGCCGAAACCGCCTCCGCATTCGCAGTGTTGTCCTTGAACAAGGCATAGATACCGAGTCCAAAAGCCGTTGCCACAATCAATGAGCAACATAGCGCATACATTGCCAGGGCAAGCCCAACAAACTTTCCCTCAGCGAATCCCGCAGGTTCATCGCCTATTTCAAGTCCCATGGTGTATACACCAAGAATAAAGAGCCCAGTCGCAGCAATCGACAAGACAAGCGACAGCTTGACTCTCTTGTTGTTTCTGCAGCTGGCGAGTGCGCTGGCAATCAGTAGTAGTGTGACGATGACGATCAGCCATCTTATCCAGTCTTCTATGTGCATTGGCTATTTTGGAAGTTCATTGAACATGGGGTATTCCGTGGGGCTGAAAAGTTTAGACAGTGAAAATTCAGGGAAAGTTCATGTCAGTGGGCCATACTTGGGCTCGAATGAGCCTTAGCCAGTTCTGTGATTCCCTGATACACTGAATTAAAGAGCCTCCTTCAATCGGAGTGAGCGATATGAACGAATCTAGCTGGTCCACAGTCGCCAAGCCTCTTATCTGGCATTTTCTATTCGGCAGCACACTAGTCCGGACACTACTGTTGTTCGTGCTTGTCACGCCCTCTGCTGCAATGGCAACCCAATTCGAAGTATCGCGCTTAGCCACTGAACTCAACCAGGTAAGCGCTGCCCTCGCGGATGAGCTAAAGAACAGTCGCGGTTATGGCAGTGTGCGTTTCTCGGCTGATCGACTAAGTCGTGCCGCGGATGATCTGGTAAGTGCTATTCGCCGCAACCGCAGTGAATCATTCCTGCGTTCTGAATTTCAGGATGTAGCGCGTCACTATAGAGAGCTCGAAGAGGCATTCCTCCGCTCCGGGCGCGAACATAATCGCTATGTGTACAGTCAGGTTGGTTTGATCAGTAATCTGTTCAGCGGTCTGAATAGCGAATTCTATTACACAAACTATGTCGAACCTGCGCCGCAGGTTTTCTATTATGTCCCACCAGTTGTTACTCGCCATCGATTGCCGCCGGCTTATAGTGGTCGAAGCGTCAGCCCCTCACTTCCTGCCAACAAGCGGGAAGCAGAAAGGGGAGTAGGGTCCGGCCGTGACCGTGTAACTGTGGTGATTCCAGACCGATACAGTCATCGCAGTGCTGTGGAGGAGAGGCAAGTGCAGCGGCAATACGAGCGCGATCAATTGGGCAGGCTTGGCTCAAGACATTCTGACCGCGGCGGCAGAATTTCTGGTAGCCGCGATGCCTCCCGTGGTATTCGTTATCAGCTTCCCTGACCTTTGAATCTCCGATACGCTTCCTGGCTTCACCTGTCCTGATCGATTCATGTATAAAACCTGTCCCAAGTGCGGTTATGAGTCGGGCGAGAGTAAAGCTCCGCCTGAGCGATGCCCGAGTTGCGGCCTCATCTATAGCAAGTGGTTGAAGACACTCGCCAGCGATCCCGAATACAGTGAAAAAAGCGTAGAAGCGACGGGTGCTGGAGGTCGTTTAGCGGTTTCTGCAGTTCTTGGTCGACTGTTCCTGCGCGAAAAACCCAACGTGAATCGTGGAGAAGTATTTGGCTATGGCCTGATCTGGTTGCTCCTGTTGTGGTGGGGGCTGGATTTCCTGGCCATGGATTTCAAATCAGCAGAAATCATGAACCACTGGTTCCACAATGTAGACCTGATTTTTCATGAAGCCGGGCACGTTATCTTCAGCCCGTTGGGACGGTGGATGATGTTTCTCGGCGGCAGTGCCTTTCAGGTGTTGCTGCCGCTTGGATTGATGATTGCTTTTCTGGTCATGAATAAAGACGGCTTTGCTGGCTCCGCCTGTCTGTGGTGGGCGGGTCAGTCCATGAAAGATGTTGCTCCCTATATCGCAGATGCAAGGTCCTTGCGCCTGCCATTGCTGGGTGGCGGCACGGGAGCCGACAATCCGGGTACTCATGACTGGGCAAACCTGCTGCGCCCACTGGGCATGCTCAACGAGGATATCCGCATCGCTTCCATAGCTGACACTATAGGGTCAGGTCTCATTCTAATCGCTCTGGCCTGGGGAGCCTATATGCTCTGGGTATACTACAGGGCGGCGATAAACTAAAATTCTCTCAACTCGGGTTTTCCCGATATTCACCACCGCTTCGCCCCATATCACATGCGCAGTTTTTACTACGGCTATTGGATTGTCGTTGCCGGATTCGTGACCCAGTTTGTCGCTGTTGGCATGGCCAACTACGTTGTCGGGTCTTTTATGATTCCGATGACTGAAGAGTTTGCCTGGAGCCGGGCAGAGTTTACTGCGTCTCGCAGCATTGGACAGCTGGTTTTTGCAGCGACGGGTTTTCTGATCGGCTCCCATATCGATCGTCTTGGCGGCCGACCATTCATGATTGTTGGTGGATTTCTGCTATCCGCAGCCATGTTCTATCTGTCAACGATTCAGACGCTTACAGAGTGGTGGCTGGTGAATGGGCTTTTGCTCACCATTGGGGCTGCCATGATTGGCAATCTGGTGGTCAATGTTTCCCTCGGAAAGTGGTTCGTGGAGAGACGCGGCAAGGCGGTTGCACTGGCGGGAATGGGAATTTCCCTGGCGGGGATTGTTCTTCCACCTATCACCACGTTTCTCGTCGATAATTTCGGCTGGCGTGAAGCATGGAGAATCCTGGGCGCCGCCGCGTTGCTAATCACACTCCCTGCGGCCTGCCTCGTACGCCGCAGCCCGGAGGATTACCATCTGCATCCAGATGGGCGTACGGCTGAAGAAGTATCCGCCGGACTGGGAGAGGCGGCACGTCTCGATTTCGCCCGCTCCATGACCCGTGCCCAGGCCATGCGCACCCTCAGCTTTTACCTACTTGTGTTGGCCTTCGGTCTGTTCCAGATATCAATTACCGTCATGCTTACCCAGACCATTCCATTGATGACGGATGCCAATTTTTCACGGCTGGTAGCGTCTACCATGATCTCCCTGGCATCGGTTCCTGCGTTTTTAAGCAAGCCGCTGTGGGGTGTGATGATCGATCTTTACAATCCGCGAAAGCTCGCTGCCCTGGGAGCGGCCGTGACGGGCGGATCAGTCATGCTGATCGTGTTCAGCGTTTCTCTCCGTATCGACTGGCTGGTCTATACGGGGTTCCTGCTGATGGGGCTGGGCTGGGGCGGCTTGCTGCCATTGCAGGAAGTCATTTGGGCATCATTCTTTGGTCGCCGCTATCTAGGTTCGGTGCGATCCATGGCCATGCCTTTCACCTTTGGCATGTCGGCACTGGGGCCAATTCTGGTTGCCTGGTATTACGATGTAGCGGGAAACTACAACCTTGCCCTGCTGGTGATCGCGCTATGCAATGTTTTCTCCGCGATCATGCTGTACCAGCTCAGGGATTCTTCTGTCACGAATTTCAGTAGTAGGGACCTGACTCCCACGAATATCGAGACTTGAGGCGAAATAAATGCAGGGAAATGTGATGTATGTCACCATGCCTGCAGGCTGGGTCTTCATGATTCAGTTTGGTCGATTGAAAATAAGGTGTTCGATTCGCTCTCTCCCTTCATCCCGGGTTGAGATTATCGATGAGAATGGCATCATTAGTGATTCCCCTTTGGGAAGGATGCCCAGGGAGATGTTCACCGACACGGTGGCAACTCTGACGCGACACGATCGCGATGACTTGAGCGCGTAATGCGCCAATGGGCACAAACATGAAAGGTCTGCAGGCTCTGGCCATCCAATCCGACTTGTCGGATATTCGACTCACCAAACCCAGTGGTTTGGCGCCACGTTTATTCTTTAAGGCCTATTGCGGTCACCAGCCAGTTGGCATGGCGCAACTGAGTTCGCGTGCAGTCAAGCGCGATCGACTTCCCCACAAGCGAGTAAATCCTGATACTGTAGAAAGCCAGACTCCGGGCGTAAGCTATTGTCTTAAGCTCATCGAGGTCTCACAGAATTATCGTAACAAGGGAATCGGTTCCGCATTGCTAAACGAAGTGATTGCATTCTGCAAAGATGAGCGGGTCACCAGTCTCGTCGGTGAGGCCAAGGGTGATACCGAGATTCTTCGTCGCTGGTATAAAGCCAGGGGTTTTGATTTGGACGAAGCGGACAATATCAGCCTGACAATCGGCTAACCCTTTAGTTTTCCCATCCCTATCCCGTTGTCGCATCCTGTTCCAGGCTGGAGCCAGGCAGGCAAGTGGTCTTGTTTGAGGCTCAGGAATCCAGCATTGGTTTCAGATGGGGCCACACGTTTTCCACAATTATCCATTGGGCCTCTGCGCGGGGGTGAATGCCATCGTTCTGCATGAGCTCAGGTTGCTGTGGAATTCCATCGATCAGAAAGGGCACGATAGGCAGGTCATTTTCTGTCGCCAACTCACCAAATAATTCAAAGAAAGGTACCGTGTAGCGGGGGCCGTAGTTAGGGGGAATCTGTATTCCCGCCAACAGAATTCTGGCACCAGAAGCCTGTATCAGCGCAATCATTTCCTGCAGGTTGGTTTTCAGCGTGTTCAGAGGCAGCCCGCGCAATCCATCATTGCCTCCCAGTTCCAGAATCACAAGATCGGGTTGGTGGGTATCCAGCATGGCTGGAAGTCGCGCCAGACCACCGGTACTGGTTTCACCACTTACACTGGCATTGATGACTCGAAAATCGTATTGCTCCTGAGTGAGCTTCGCTTGCAGCAAATTAACCCAACCCTGTTCCTCGTCGATGCCATAGGCGGCACTCAGGCTGTCGCCGAACACCATCAGGGTTTGCTGATCCTGGCTGGGTTTCGATTGGGCGAAACCAGCGAGCGGAAATAGCAATAGAAATACTGCTAATAGTCGGATATTCAGGGATTTCATCGTATCACTGGGTAGTAAACCGTACAGTCCCGTGTGGCGTTAGTTAAACTACGACTATAGCAGACACGGCTGGCACTCGATAATCTCTCTGGCCGTTGAACCGCGAGCGTGTCAATCGTCTATAATCCAGACCGTTTGCCGCAAGGAGCGCACCCCATGATCGAAATAAGCCAACTGGTGAAAAGTGTTGAAACCAGTGAAGGCCTTCTCACTATCCTCAAAGGCATCGACCTGAGTATTCGTGAGGGCGAGGTCGTTGCCATCGTTGGCGCGTCTGGATCAGGGAAGTCCACCTTGCTGGGTCTTATGGCAGGCCTCGACGGTGCCACATCGGGCGATGTAAAACTCAACGGGCAGTCACTGAGTGCCATGGACGAGGAACAGCGGGCGATCCTGCGTGGCCAACTGGTTGGTTTCGTATTTCAATCGTTTCAACTTCTGCCCAGCCTGACTGCACTGGAAAATGTAATGCTGCCCATCGAACTCAAAGGCGATGTGGCTGCACGGGAAAAAGCTCGCGGATTACTTGAGCGCGTTGGTCTCAGCGAGCGCTGGCATCACTATCCGAATCAACTATCCGGAGGTGAGCAGCAGCGCGTTGCTATTGCCCGGGCATTCGCCACCGAGGCGCGAATACTGTTTGCCGATGAACCCACTGGCAACCTGGATACCGCCACTGGCGCCAAGGTCATCGATCTCCTGTTTGACCTGAATCGGGAATTTTCTACAACTCTGGTATTGGTGACTCATGATGAACGGCTGGCGAAGCGATGCGACCGTATCATCAAGCTGGTCGCGGGTGAGGTCGCGGAAGATTCAATGAACTCACATGCGGGAGAAAGTGCCAGTGTCTGAGTCAGCGACCAGCACCTTGCAGGATCGCAAACCTTTGCGGAGTTTGCTCGCACTCTCCCTGCGCATGTTGTGGCGGGATTGGCAGGGTGGTGAATTAAAGCTGCTTTTTATCGCCCTGGTCATGGCTGTAACGTCCGTGAGCGGGATCGCCCTGTTCACCGATCGACTGGAAAAAGCCTTGCTTCTGGAGTCGGCCAATATGCTGGCTGCCGATCGTATTGTCAGTGGCAGGGGAGAATTACCGGAAGAAGTATTGCTTGAGGGGCAGGCGCGGGGACTGCGCACCGCCGAGACTCTGTCTTTTACCTCCATGGCGTTTTCCGATTCGGGAAACCTGCTGGTGGCTGCCAAGGCGGTCAGTGAAAACTATCCCTTGCGTGGCGATGTGATTATTGCCGACCAGGCTTTCGTGCGAGGAACGCCGGTGCAGAACGGCCCTCCAACGGGAGAGGTCTGGCTGGAAGCGCGGGCGCTACCTGCCCTTGATATCGACGTTGGAGACACCGTCTATGTCGGAGAGGCAGAGCTGCGTGTCGGTAAAATTATCATCACCGAACCCGACCGGGCCGGTGGCAGCATGCTGGACAATGCTGGCCCGCGTT
This sequence comes from uncultured Pseudohongiella sp., assembly GCA_965227635.1. GTDB lineage: Bacteria > Pseudomonadota > Gammaproteobacteria > Pseudomonadales > Pseudohongiellaceae > UBA9145. Next base: position 2,405,923 of record OZ245763.1, read on the forward strand.
TGATGTTAAGCATGGAAGACGTGGAGGCAACCAATGTGGTTCAGCTTGGAAGCCGTGTCAGTTACCGCTACCTTTTTGCTGACGACGATCTTTCGCAACTGGATGAATTCGAAGCCTGGTTTCGTTCCAATGAGGCCTGGCGAGGTCAGTTCTATATTCGTGATGTGCGGGATGAGAGTCAGGAAGTAAGTGACGCACTGGATCGCGCCGAGAGTTTCCTGCTGCTGGGATCGCTGTTCGCAGTGATACTGGCGGGCGTGGCAATCGCATTGACAGCGAAACGCTACAGTGAAAGGCATTTTGACTACGTGGCTATCCTCAAGACACTTGGATGTACGTCCGGGCAGATAACATCCATCTACCTGACCATACAATTGGCGTTAGCTGCAATAGCTATACTGGTCGGCAGCATGCTGGGTTGGCTGGTGCATCAGGGTATCCTGCAGATGCTGCAGAGCATTATGATGGTGGAGCTACCTCAGCCCAGTTTTGAGCCCTTCGTGATAGGCGCCCTTACCGCCTTGATCTGTCTGCTGGCATTCGCGCTGCCGCCGCTTTTGGCGCTGCGGGAAACACCACCACTTCGTGTGTTGCGCAAGGATGTCAGCCAACAAAAGATCAGTGACCAGGTGCCTTATGTTTTTGGTATTGCCGGCACCGTGTTGCTGGTGTACTGGTACAGTCAGGACTTCCAGCTCACCACGGTGCTGGTGTTGGCTGTGGCTGCCATTGCGGTTTTTCTGTCCTTTATTTCTTATGTGTTCCTGCAGTCCAGCGGTTCCATGGGGATGCGGGCAGGCAGTGCGTGGAAGCTCGCGATGACAGCCGCACGTCGGCGGCGGCGCGAGAATGTATTGCAGGTGATGGTGTTCTCCATAACGATCATGTCCTTGCTGATCCTCACCCTTTTACGTACCGATCTCATCGATGAATGGCAGGCGCAGCTGCCGCAAGACACGCCGAACCATTTCATGATGAATATCAGCCGCGACCAGATCGATGGTATTGAAAGTTTCTTTGCCGACAATGGTATTGAGGCAAACGCCTTCTATCCTCTCATCAGCGCGCGGGTTACCCGAATTAATGGCGATCTGCCCGATGTCCGGGGTGACATGGATGACGATGAAGAAAGTGGAGGGGATGCAGGGAACAGCCTGACCGAGAATGCCACGCTGGACGATGTCGACATGGATGCAGAGGTGGAAGCTGCCCTTGATGGCACAGAGCAGACCGCAGCCAGTGCCGAAGAAAGTGGTACACGGGTACGTGGTCGACTTAGCCGGCGGCAGGTCACCTGGGCCGAAGATGTGCCACCTGACAACCTGATCACTGCGGGCTCATGGTGGGGTACTAATCCGGAAGCTGGCTATGTCTCAATCGAGGAAGAGTATGCGGATTGGCTGGGGCTGGAACTGGGGGACCGACTCGAGTTTGAAGTGAACCAGCAGCTTATCACCGCCGAGGTCAGCAGTTTCCGTAGCGTACGCTGGGATAACATGCAGCCGAATTTCTTTATCATCTTCTCGCCGGGCACCATCGATCATCTGGGTGGTACCTATCTGTCCACCGCACTGATGGAGAGTGAGCAGAAGATCCTGTTGAATGACCTGATACGGCTATTTCCTACTATGGTCGTTATCGAGATCGACGCATTGATCGAGCAGATTCAAACCATAATTTCCCAGGTCACCTCTGCCATCGAATTAATTTCCATACTGGTGCTCGTGTGCGGGGCTCTGGTGCTGCTGTCCTGTGTGAACGCCACATTGGATGAACGCTTCAAGGAAAATGCTATTCTGCGCACCCTCGGTGCCGGACAGAAACTGATACTCAGCAGCCTGTTAATCGAGTTTGCGTTCATCGGCCTGATCGCCGGCATCATTGCCACCATCGGTGCCGAGTCCAGTTTGTACTATTTGCAGGAACAGATTTTCGAGCAGGAATTCGGTTTCCACTACTGGGTGTGGCCGCTGGGACCGCTGCTAGGCATGGTCATCATCGGTGGGTTGGGGCTGGCAACGACCCGCGGCGTGGTTCGTATCAGTCCGCTGACCGTGTTGCGCCGGGCAGCATAAACAGCTAGTCACCGTAGCGGTTCAGGATAGACCTGATCGATTGCAAGTAGCTGCCACCAAAAAGCAGCAGGTGATTGAGCAGGTGGTAGAGGTTGTAAAGACTGGCACGCTCCTGCCAGTTGTCATCCATCTGGCTGGAGGCGGCGTAGGCATCATAGAAGGCAGGTGCAAACCCGCCGAACAAACAGGTCATTGCCATTTCCGCTTCAGCCCATCCCCAATAGCAAGCCGGATCGATCAAGGCAGGTTGACCCGCCTCGTCACAATGAATGTTTCCCGACCAGAGATCGCCGTGGATTAGTGATGGGGCTTGCTGTGGTATCCAGGTGTCGAGATGGCTTGCGACGAATTCCAGCTGCCGCATCTCCCCGGTTCCCAGAAGCGACGCATCGAAGGCGTGGTGACCGAGAGCCAGAAGGCGGCATTCGGCGAAGAAGCCATAACCATTTTCAGTTGGCGTGTTTAGCTGCGCGGTGGCTCCGCAATAGTTGTCCTCGGTAAACCCGAATTGGGACTGCGGTCTGCTGTGGAGTTGGGCGAGTTGTTCGCCGAGCTTGTGCCAATACTCGTCATTGGTCGAGGACTGCCCCAGATCTTCCAGAAGCAGGTAGTTCGCCTCATGATGCAATACTCCGGGGGTTTGAATCGTGTCGGTCGCCGCGAGTGCATTCAGTCCCGATGCTTCGGCGGCAAACATGTCCATGGGTGCTGCCGAATTCTGCTTCAGGATCACTGTGCCCCTGGCCGTATGCAGGCGGCTCACTTCGTTGATACAGCCGCCAGCCAGTATTCGGTGCTGCTGGATTTCACCATAGCCGTTATCGTGCAGCCAGTTTTCGGGAGTCCGGGGCATGCCTGCAGTCTACTTGAAATAGAGGTTATAATCCCCAGTCAATGAGTTAACGGTTCTCCTGATTGAGGAACGACACTATGAACAACAGTATTATTCGCAGGCAAAGCCTCCAGTTAGGCATGGCTGTGCTGGTCAGTCTGTTCGCCCAGGGCCTTGTGGCGCAATCCCTGGACAGTGTATCCGCCGAGGAATGTGTACGTGGTGAATGCGTGACCGGCGAAGGCACGCTGGAGCTAAGCACACCTTTTGGCAAGGGCCGCTATGTGGGCAACTTCGTTGACGGAGAGTTCCATGGCTACGGTCGCCTCGAAATACCCATCTCCTGGTTACAAAAAGAAATCTACGTCGGCGAATGGAACATGGGGATCCGGGAAGGTCGCGGCAAGCACTGGAATGGCAAAGGCAACCTTTACATCGGTGAGTGGCGAGACAACAAGCGTAATGGTCGGGGTTCCTATTTCTTTAATCTCCCGGAATGGCGCGAGAACCAGCATACCGAGTTCTGGTTGAAGGAAAATACTGAGAATTACACTGGTGAATTTGTGAACGACCATTTTCATGGGCAGGGTGTCTACCGTTGGCCTGAAGGCAATCGTTTTGAAGGTGGTTTTTTTGCTGGCGAAAAACACGGAGCCGGCACTTACTACTACGCCAAGACAGGTACCGCCAGACAGCAATGGTGGAACTATGGAGATTTCATCCGCTAGGCTGAAGTTTTAAACGGCCCCGGAAAACATCCAGCGGGTCACTCTTCTACTGTTCAATATAAGTGAGCTAGTCAACTATGGATCTCGAGTCGCTTCGTCGCGAGTACAAGGGTGGATTGCGCCGGGAAGATCTGGCGGACGATCCTATCCTGCAGTTTGAGGACTGGATGCAGCAGGTACTGGATATCGGCATCGTTGATCCTACAGCGATGACTGTGGCCACGGTAGACAGCGAAGGCCAGCCCAGTCAGCGCATCGTGTTGCTGAAGCATGTAGATAGTCGTGGGTTCGTGTTCTTTACGAACTACTCCAGTCGCAAGGCGAGAGAACTGGCCGCCAATCCCAAAATCAGTCTGCATTTTCCCTGGCACACCGCTGATCGGCAGGTGAAAGTCTGTGGAGTCGCCGAAAAAGTGCCGACCTCAGAGTCGTTGAAGTATTTTCTGTCGCGCCCGCGAGATAGCCAGCTTGCTGCGATAGCTTCACGCCAGAGCACGGTGCTCAGTTCGCGCACGATACTGATGAATCAATTCGAGTCCCTGAAACAAAAATTCCGTGAAGGTGAAATTCCGTTTCCGGATTTCTGGGGCGGATACCGGGTCACACCCTCCGAAATTGAATTCTGGCAGGGTGGCGAGAACAGGCTGCATGATCGCTTTCGCTATACGCGGGAAGACGATGGGCAGGGAACAGGGCAGAACTGGAAGATTGAACGTCTGGCTCCGTAAGGATTGCGGAGCCAGTGCAGGGTTACCGGGAAGGCCGGCCAATGCCGACGACTTCCGTTATTTCCATTTTTTCAGCTTCTTCTTCTCCAATACGCGCTTCAATCGCGCATACTGGGGCAGGCCGTTTTTGAACACGGGATAGTCTTCGCCAGCAATTAAGGGTTGGAAATATTCCCTGGCCTTGTCGGTGATATGAAAACCGTCACGGCTTATGTAGCTGCGAGGCATCATCTTCTCTACGTTGGCGACGTCAGATAACTTCGCTTCGCCTACTTTCCAGCTATATTTCTTGCCTTTCCCGCGCACGATGATGGGCATAACAGCATTCTTGCCTTTCAGCGCGAACTCTACCGCCGCCTTGCCCATGGCATAGGCCTGATCCACGTCGGTTGCCGATGCTATGTGACGCGCGGAGCGTTGCAGGTAGTCGGCAACGGCCCAGTGATACTTGTGGCCTAGTTCATCCTTTACCATATTGGCCACAAAAGGTGCCACGCCTCCCAATTGGACATGGCCAAAGGCGTCTTTTCCACCCGCGTCGGCGAGGAAGCGCCCGTCTTTGTATTTTGCACCTTCTGAAACCACGATGGCGCAATAGCCATACTTTTTCACGCAGTTACTGACCTTCTTCAGGAATTTCTCCTTCTCGAATGGGATCTCGGGAAACAGGATGATATGGGGAGCATCACCTTCCTGTTCAGAAGCCAGCCCTGCAGCTCCTGCGATCCAGCCTGCGTGTCGACCCATGACCTCCATGACGAATATCTTGGTTGAGCTTTCGCACATCGAAGCCACGTCGAGACCTGCTTCACGGATCGAAACCGCCACGTACTTGGCAACCGATCCAAAGCCCGGGCAGTTGTCAGTAATTGGCAGGTCGTTATCCACAGTCTTGGGAATGCCAATACAGGTGATGGGGAACCCCATTTCCAGGCTCAGACGGGAAACCTTGTTGGCAGTGTCCTGGGAATCGCCGCCACCGTTGTACAGGAAGTAGCGAATATTGTGTGCCTTGAACACCTCCATCAGGCGTTCGTATTCCCGCTGGTTCTCCTCAAAAGATTTCAGCTTGTATCGACAGGAACCGAATGCACCTGCGGGTGTTGAACGCAGCGACGCAATTGTCGAAGCGGATTCCTTGTTGGTGTCGATGAGATTCTCGTTCAGTGCACCCACGATGCCGTTTAATCCAGCATAGACCTTGCCGATCTTGTCACGATGCTGGCGCGCCGTTTCGATAACTCCGCAAGCACTGGCGTTAATTACTGAGGTGACGCCCCCGGATTGAGCATAGAACAAATTTGCCTTGGCCATAAATTCAACAGTCTGGATTGGTTAATTAGAGGGAGCAATGGTACTCGGTGGTGAGTTCCCTTGCCAGCGCTCGGGCCAGATGCAACAATTCCTGACGTTTTTAAGTAGCGATAAAAGTGAGACTAGCATCATGCGTCTGGTAATCGGCATGTCCGGAGCAAGCGGAGTGATCTATGGCATTCGACTGCTGGAAGTCCTGCGCCAGGTGGAAGACGTTGAAACCCACCTCGTGATGTCGGCTTCCGCCAAGATGAATATCCAGATTGAAACGGACTGGAGCGCCAATGATGTGAAGGAACTCGCCGATGTTGTCCATTCCAACAAGGATATCGCTGCCAGTATCGCCAGTGGCTCATTCAGGACTGATGGAATGATCATCGCTCCCTGTGCGATCAAGACACTGTCGGCTATAGCTAACTCCTATGCCGACTCCCTGATCGTACGGGCCGCGGATGTGATTCTGAAGGAGCGCCGTCGCCTGGTGCTTGTGCCCCGGGAGACCCCCCTCCACACCGGTCACTGCGAATTACTGTTGAAGGCCAGCCAGATCGGGGCCATTATCGCGCCGCCCATGCCAGCACACTACATCAAGCCGCAATCGGTGGACGATATCGTCAACCATCATGTCGGTCGCATTCTGGATCTGTTTTCCCTGGACCCCGGTCTGGTGAAGCGTTGGCCCAGTACACGGAATGACTAGCAATCGACGCCTGCATGCTGTGTCACGCTCGGGCGAATCGGGAATAAATCAGGTAGATTTAGGCCAATGTCACGTTTTTGTGCGTATTTCATCTTGACGCTTCCCGCCGTCAATGGTGTGCTACAGGGAAGAGAAAATCGTTCCCTGAACTACTTTAGATTTAGAGAAAATATAAAAGCGAGGAACATATGCTGAGCAAAAGTACGGGCTTCGCCAGATATTCCAGAACCTTGTGCTGGATCGTTGCCGTGATTTGGGCCGCTTTGGCCGTTTTATCATTCACCGGGGGAGGCGATAACGCGACTCTCCGAGGCTTCCTCTGGCTTGCAGGTGCGGCGGCGTTTGCTGTTTCTGCCACGGCCATGGGAAAAAATGCCGGTTCCAGTCAGGCTGCCGGAGAGGCCTCTGACTAACCTGGCTGCTCCATTCGTTCGCGAGCAGACAGGATAACTTGCATCTGGGGCTGTGTCTTACAGTTCAGCTCCAGATTCATGGCAGCCACCAGCAGTGACAGGTTGGCTTCACCATAATCTAGCGTATCCCCAGCATCATCTGAAGTCTGTCCGGAATCTTCCGACCCGATGTCACTTGCCTCATCCTTCAACGCGAGGCGCTCGAGCAAATGCTGCTGTATTTTCTCGGCCTTGAGTTCCAGTTTTTTAACCTGATCCCGGAAACGGGCAATGTCTTCCGCCTCTGGTATGACACCCTGCTGGGAGTCTTTTTTAATCGCCGTCCTAACATTTCTCAGGGGGAGCACGGCCATTTTCGACCAGTGTGAGGAGAGTTTCAGCGCTTCTGCCAGAGTTTTCCTGGGAACTCTTCCCTTTCGGCTGCCATACCACAGGCAAAATAGAACCAGGTTCACATCAAATCCATAGCGATCCTGTAAACTAAGACAGGCTGGTGCAACATCCTCCACAGCGTAGAGTGCTATAGAATAGTCCCAAAATGCGGATTGCTTATAGATGTTCTGCAAGTGGAGAATCCGGTGAATATTTCAACCAACTTCTATTAATATTGTGGCAAATCATCAACTGTCTCTGCCAATTAAGCCGATAATAAATAGAAGGGAGTCCGAGGGTGAAGGTTTTGCTCTCAATTTTTAGTGATGGTAGCAATTTTTGAGTAGCTGATCAGCGTATGCATATTCATATATTGGGCATTTGCGGAACCTTTATGGGAAGCCTTGCGGTGATCGCAAAGCAATTGGGCTATCGTGTCAGCGGCAGTGACTTGAATGTTTACCCGCCCATGAGCACGCAGTTGGAAAGCCTTGGCATTGAGTTGAAGGAAGGCTATCGATACGAGAACCTGCAACCGGCCCCCGACCTGGTCATTATTGGTAATGCCCTGTCGCGGGGCAATCCGGCCGTTGAATACGTACTCAATGAGGGCCTGACCTATACCTCAGGGCCGCAGTGGCTCTCCCAGTTTGTGCTGCACAACAAATGGGTTCTGGGAGTCGCTGGTACCCATGGTAAAACGACAACCAGTGCCATGTTGACCTGGATACTGGAACATGCGGGTGCCCATCCCGGCTACCTGATTGGCGGTGTGACGAAAAACTTTGCGCAATCTGCTTCGATCGGGGAGTCCTCCTTGTTTGTGGTTGAAGCAGATGAGTACGATACGGCTTTCTTCGACAAACGTTCCAAGTTCATCCATTACTCACCTCGCACTGCGATCCTGAACAACCTCGAATTCGATCATGCAGATATCTTTGACGATCTGGATGCAATCGAGAAACAGTTTCATCACCTCGTTCGTACCATTCCCCAAAATGGCCTGATTATTTCCGCGCACAACGATTCCAATATGGATGCGGTTCTGGCCAAGGGATGTTGGACGCCGAGGCAGCAATTTGGTGCCAATCTACCCGAGGAAGTCTGCAAGCTTCTCGCTACCAATGGGGGTGTCTTTTGGAATGCCGAAGTGGAAAGCGCCCACGGCAACAGTTTCGAACTGGTGAAATACGGGCAGGGCTCCACAGGAGAAGTGATGGCCCGTTCCCATGTTGAGTGGGGGATGAGTGGCCTGCACAACGTGAAAAACGCGGTTGCAGCCGTCGCGGCGGCGCAGCATGTGGGTATTGATGTCAGCTCCTCTGCGCGAGCACTCAGAGAGTTCAAGGGTGTAAAAAGACGTATGGAGCTGCTGGGCACAGTCGAGGGTATTAAAGTCTTCGATGATTTTGCTCATCATCCAACCGCCATTGAGAGCACCCTGGCTGGCGCAGCCGCGAAGATCAGGGAAGAGGGCGGGAACAAGCGCCTGATCGCCGTGATTGAGCCGCGCTCCAATACCATGAAGATGGGAGTTCATCAGGAACAATTGAACAAAGCCTGCCAGGCGGCGGATATGGTGGTATGGTTTAAACCTCAGGGCTCCAGTATCAATTTCCAGAAACTGCTGGAGACCAGCGATACGCCCGCCTATGCCTTCGATGACGTCGATGGGATCGTCACTTTTCTGGAAGAGTCCAGCGTCGCCGGGGATCATATCGTGATTATGAGCAATGGTGGATTTGGCGGCATTCACCAGAAACTTCTGAAGGCCCTGAGCTACGGTCCAGATAGTCTTTGATCGCCTGAACAGCACGTCTTGTACTCACTTCGCGTGAGGCAGTGCACCAATGCCAGCAGAAGATTCAAGCGCCAAGCTCTTTCGTCAAATTTAACAGCAGCAATTCCCGGTATGACTGACCAGCATGAAATAGCCTTGTTTCCACTACGGGTAGTGATGTTCCCGGGCGGCAAAGTTGATCTGCAAATCTTCGAACGCCGCTACCTGGATTTGGTCAGTCATTGCATGCGTAACGATGTTGGATTCGGGGTTTGTCTCCTGCGCGAGGGTGAGGAAGTGGTTCGCGATGCCTCCAGGCAGACGATTCACCGCACCGGAACCTACAGCAAGATCATCGACTGGAATCAACTGGACAATGGGTTGTTGGGAATTACTGTGGAGGGAAAAGCCAAGTTTCGCATTAAGGATTGCTGGCAAGCCGATAGCGGCGTGCTGGAGGCAAAGGTGGAATACACCAATGGCGATAGCACCAGCAATGAAGATGCCATACCTTTGGACGACGACTACAGTGCGCTGGTTGATCTGCTGCAGAGCCTCGAAAGCCATCCCTTGATCGAGAAACGCAAGCTAACAATCAATTACGACAATCTGTGGGATCTGGGGTGGCGCCTGAGTGAATTGATACCCATGGAAGTGGAGCAGAAGCAGGAATTGCTCGAACTGGATGATCCATGGGAGCGCATTCGTTCTATTGAAAAACTGGTGGCTGATATGGCGAACGAGGCCTGAACCGGTAAAGGTCTATGTTAGCTGAGATTTTTGACACAACCGGCTGGACCCATGAACAATGGCTGGCCGTCAGTATTCTCGCCTTCATCGGCGTGACCGTGATTGTCGTGTTGTGGCGAATGGTAAAAATAGTCAGAATGTCGAAACGACAACACTATAAACCCAACTTGCGCCCCTTACGGCGTCGACGCTGAAGCCTGATTTCCCCATGAACGCTTACCGACTGTTTGTCATCCTGCTGGGTCTTGCGCTGTTTCCTGTGAGCCAGGCAATCATCGTCAGGCACGATGTGGCGTCCAGTGATTATGAGGTGCGTTCCATTGACTATCCCTCCGTGTTTTTTCTGGAGCGGCAAGGCAGTGGCAAGGTCTGTGTGGCAACCGTTATTCATCCACAATGGGCGCTCACCGCCGCCCACTGCGCGGAAGAGACACTATTGGATGACACCGTGGCGGCAGGCAGGCGTTTCGCTGTCGATGTGGCAAATCGGGCCCGGGAAATCGATCTGGTGATCAAGCATCCGGAATATGATCAGGAATCAGCGACCGACATTGACCTGGCATTGCTTCGTTTTCGCAATCCTTCACCAACCCCCACGGCAGTGCCTCTGCAAACCTCCAATAGCGAACTGGGTGAAGTTGTGACGCTGGTGGGTTGGGGTTATTTCGGCATCGGAACCCTGGGTCGCCAGTACGCCGATGGCAGGATGCGGCGGGCAAACAATCGAATCACGGTCGCCGAACGCTACCTGCGATTTGAATTCGATGACCCAAGAAACGGTGATGTGGAATCCCTGTCCCTGGAAGGCGTGCCGGGCCTGGGTGACAGTGGAGGTCCGGCCTTCATAGAAAATGCGAGCGGACTCTCATTGGCCGGCATTGCGGTGGGTGAGATCAAGGGTAGCGACTTTTCTGAAGAGACCCAGGGTAAATATGGCGCTATTGCAATATATGAGCGGGTCTCCCGGCATCTTGAATGGATTGAAACAGTGATAGGCAGCAAACCACCCTACGGTAGCTGACCACTGGCTCACCAACAAAAGGTCTGAACATGATCAAAAAAATTCTGATTTCTCTCGTCCTGTTCCTGCTGATCATTGGCGGCGGTGTTTTCTATTATTTTGACAGCATCGTGCAGAACGGCATCGAGGTCGCTGGCAGTCGTGTGCTGGGTACCCGGGTTACGGTCGGCTCGACGCTCATCTCTCCCCTGTCAGGCTCCGGTTCCATAAGCGGGCTGCAAATCAATAATCCTGAGGGATTCGATGCGCAGTATATTTTCGAGATGGATGAGATTGCTGTAAACCTGAATGCCAGCACAGTTATGACAGATGTGGTGGAGATCGAATCTGTGGTAATTACCCGGCCGCAAATTACCTATGAGCGGCGGTTAACTACAGACAATATCAGGGCCTTGATACAAAACATCAGCTCTGGCGGCGGGGGTAGCGACACGGATTCGGGTGCATCGGCTTCGACCCGCCGGGTCATTATTCGTGAATTTCGCATGCTTGAGCCCCAGTTAAACCTCGTTGCCGCCTCCCTGCAGGCTCCTGTTCCACTGCCAGATATTGTGCTGAACAATATCGGCGAGGAGAGTAATGCGGCCACCGTGGCAGACGCCACAAGACAAATATTGCGAGCCATCAGCACTTCGATTCTCAACTCGGACCTTCCTGTGCTGGACATGATTCAGGAAAACGTGGAAAACCGACTGCAGGATGGTGTGCAGGAAGTTGAGAATGCGGTTGAAGAAGTTGGCAATCGACTGCGGGGGCTATTGGACAGCAATCAGTAGCGCTTTCGCTCGCGCGATCCCGTCAGTGGGTGGAAAGCGATCAGTTCACCAGGTCTTGCCCGTCTGCGCCGAATTCACCGGTAGTCGCCGCCGTGCCATCGGCTCCCAGACACTGATTGTTGTCACCTGCCAGTAACCTGTCGCTGCGCCCGCTGACCCGATAGGCGACCAGTCCAGCCCACTCGCGCATGGCTTTGCGCAGCACACTGAGATTCGCGGAAAATTCGAACTGCAGTCTCCATAGATTCCCGGGTTGTGAGTAGTGGTCAACCGGGTAGGCATGCACAGGCCATTGCTGTTCGCAGAATACGCCAATTGCCCGCGGCATATGGTACGCCGAAGTCACCAGAATCCAGTTCTCGCCAGCCTGTGGGTTGACCAGGGGTTTGCTGTTGCTGACATTCTCCGCGGTATTGCGGGATGCGCTTTCATAGATGATGGCGGCCTGCTCTAAGCCCATCTGGTTGAGCAGGAATCCCACATAGTCCGCTTCCTTAAGTTCCTGCGTTGTTATCGACGCGCTGCCACCCGTGTAGATGAGTTGGGCCTGGGGGTAGAGGCTGGCCAGGTAGGTGAAGGCGGTGAGCCTGTCTGCTGCGGAATCCAGCTCAGTCTGGCCCCAGGTGTCGGATAATTGCGGATTAATCGCGCCTCCCAACACAATGATGCCGTCAGCCGTGGCAGGAAGGGCAGAATTAGCCCGAAAGCGGGTTTCCAGAGGCGATATGAGCCATTCTCCCACTGGCACACTACCAATCAGCAGCAAGAGCAGGGCGAGCAAAGCGAGCAGGTTTCGGGAGACCTGTTGCCAACCGAACAGCAGGCTGATCCAGGCGCTCACTCCAAGAATGACCAGCAGGCTGTCTGGAGAAATGAGAGCCCAGATAATTTTGGATGCCAGGAAGAAGACGTTTTCCATAGAATGGCTGACCGGTCAGGGCAGGGTGGTTTCTGAGATGCAGATGCTATCCCAGTACTGCGCCTCACAACAGGGCAAATCAGGGAATCTCTGCTTGAGGCTCCCTAGAGCTTAGAAACTCGGTATGAATTTGCTAATATCCAGCGAGTTTACCGTTTCGGTAGGCATTGAGAGATTAATCCAGATAAAACAGGAGTCAGGTAATGGCAATTCAGGTAGGCGACAAAATTCCAGCCGCAACTTTCAAGGTAATGGGAGCCGAAGGCCCCCAGGATATGACTTCCGATGAAGTCTTCGGCGGAAAGAAAGTTGTATTTTTCGCAGTACCCGGTGCTTTTACTCCCGGATGCTCCATGACGCACCTGCCAGGGTTTGTCGTTAGTGCTGATGCTATCAAAGCGAAAGGGGTCGATACCATCGCCTGCATGGCGGTGAATGATGCCTTTGTAATGGGGAGTTGGGGGCAAGCGCAAAACGCAGAGGAAATTCTCATGCTGGCAGATGGCAATGCTGAATTCACTAAAGCCATTGGTATGGAAATGGATGCAAGTGGCTTCGGCATGGGAACTCGCTGTAAGCGATTTGGCATGATCGTGGAGGATGGCACGGTAACCTATATTGGTATAGAAGAGCCGGGAGAAATCAAGGCCAGCTCTGCAGAAACCATGCTGGAACAGTTGTAGGCAGTATTCGAATTCAGAAAGGCGCCAGGTTTATTATTTTATATAGAGGGTTAACCCGGCGCCCCTGCCTATTATTCAGTTTGCCAATCCACTTATAAGAAGAATAAAACCATGATTACCCAGACTCTCGACTATTCAGACGGTGATATCGCACTGGAAGGCTACCTTGCCTATCAGGAAACGGAATTGCAGAAACCCCTGGTACTGGTTTCCCATGACTGGTCCGGCCGCCGCGACTTTGCCTGCAAGGCCGCAGAACGTATCGCAGAAATGGGGTACGTTGGGCTAGCCCTCGATATGTACGGCAAGGGCGTGTTTGGGGGCGATGGTGATACCGAGAAGAATGCGGCGCTAATGGCACCATTTGCCGAAGACAGGAATCTGCTTCGGCAGAGGATCACTGCCGCACTCACGGCTGGACGCAATATTCCCCAGGTCGACGCCAAACGGGTTGCTGCTATCGGTTACTGTTTCGGCGGCATGTGTGTGTTGGAATTGGCACGTTCCGGTGCAGATGTATTGGGTGTGGTTAGCATCCATGGCATCCTGGCAGCAGGTGGCACCGACAATGAGGCCATCAAGGCCAAAGTATTGTGTCTCCATGGCCACGATGACCCCATGGTGCCCCCGGAGCAGGTCCTCGCATTCGAAACGGAAATGACTGAAGCTGGTGTTGACTGGCAACTGCATGCCTATGGCGGCACCATGCATGCCTTCACCAATCCTGCAGCAAATAATCCGGACTTTGGCACTGTCTACAGCGAAGTGGCGGAGAAGCGCACGTATCAAACCCTCGCGAATTTCCTGGAAGAGCTGTTTTAGGCTTTGCCGGTAGTTTTGCGTCGGGCTTCATGACCCCCACCGTTTTCCGGACTAGATTATGACTTCAGAGCATGCAAACGCAGTCGCTGGAACTGGCGATGCCAGCGACGAAAATAGTGAAAAGGAAGGCTCGTCCCTACGCAGCCGTATAGGTCTGTGGTTGGGGCCGGCGGTTTTCCTGTTCATGCTTTTATTCGTGGATCTCGACCCGGGCAATCCCCAGGTAACGCGGATGGCTGCCATCATTCTCCTGATGGCCATCTGGTGGATTACTGAAGCCATACCCCTGGCCGCAACTGCCTTACTGCCTATCGTGCTATTTCCATTGCTGGGAATCATGCGTGGCCGGGAAGTCTCTGCGGGCGGCCAGGTCGACCTGAGTAATGGCGCTCTAGCCGAGGGTCTCAGGCCCTCGGACATCGATATCATTTTCCCAAGTGTCGCCAACCAGTACATGGACTGGATTATCTTGCTGTTTATGGGCGGCTTCATCATCGCGGTGGCGGTGGAAAAATGGAACCTGCACAAGCGTATTGCCCTGCATATTCTCAATATTGTCGGCGGACAGCCTCACAGGCTGGTGCTGGGATTTATGTTGGCAACAGGCTTTCTTTCCATGTGGCTTTCCAATACAGCGACAGCCATGATGATGATGCCCATGGGCATGTCTTTAATCCTCCTGTATGAAGAGTTGAACAAGGATCTGGCGACCAGTGGCCAGAAGCCAGACGTCAGGGCGCCAAACTTCTCATTGAACTTGTTGCTGGGTATTGCCTATTCAGCATCAATAGGAGGTTTTGCCACGCTGATAGGTACGCCGCCGAATGGAGTATTGTTAACTCAATTGCCACAGTTATTTCCCGAAGCGCCAGATATCACATTTGCGACATGGATGGTTTTCGCATTGCCCATGAGTGCGGTGTATATGGTGCTGGCCTGGCTACTGCTGACCAGATTCGTTTTTCCTTTGCCCGCCTCAACACCCTTTAGCGGCAGGGAATTTATCAAGACAGAATTGAAAAAACTGGGCCCCATGTCGGTGGAAGAAAGGCGGGTCTCCGTCATATTCGTCTCCGTGGCCATTTTGTGGATGACGCGAAAGGAGCGTCTGTTCGGTCCTGAAATCGACCTGTTCGGCTGGAGCTATTTTCTCGATCGCCTGCTGGAATCCATGGGAAGTAACCCGGTAGGTTATCTGATCGATGATGGCACCGTTTCAATTGCCATGGCGCTCACGCTGTTTATGATTCCGGCCAGCAAGGAAATCGGGGGCCGGCTGCTGGACTGGGACGATGCCAAGAAGATTCCGTGGGGGATCTTGCTGCTCTTCGGAGGAGGCCTCGCTATCGCCAAGGGATTCAGTACTTCGGGCCTTTCGGACTACGTGGCCAATCAATTGCAGGTGCTGTTGGGTGATGCCAGTCCACTCGTAATCGTGATGAGCACCGTGGGTATTATCACCGGGCTTACCGAAGTGGCGTCCAATACCGCGACCATATCCCTGGCGCTGCCTATCATGGGAAGTTTGTCCCAGGCTATCGAAGCACACCCGTTACTATTGTTGATACCCACGACTCTGGCCGCTTCCTGTGCCTTCATGTTGCCTGTATCCACGCCACCTAACGCCATCGTCTATGGCTCTGGTAGGGTACCGATCATGAAAATGGTGGTGGCAGGGATCTGGCTGGACGTATTGTCTGTATTGCTGCTGACCTTCTTTGTGTACACCCTGGGTCATCTGGCTTTTGGTGTGCTGGATGGTTTTCCGGCCTGGGCAATGCCTTGATCCCGCTCAATCCAAGGGCCGACGTGGCTCTCATTTTGTGAATCTGGGTATTCAGGCGAATCCGGCTTTGTGCTAATGTTTGGGGCCAATTCCCACTAACAACGGGGCTCCTGGCGTGGGTAATTCCGGGTCAAATAAGCGTGACAGGACAGTAAATCGCGCAATAATGAGAAAATAATCCGGAAACTGGCTGTATGGATGCGGCCCAATCCACGAAAATCGCAGTATGAATGACCACCCAATAATTGAAGATTTGCCGAGCGAACCCTGTCCCGCTGGTGATGATAATTGCCCGAATCTTTCCGAAGTCGAGCGACTGCGGGAGGAGATAAAGCAACTCGCCGCCCTTGTTCGTACCGACGAACTCACAGGCCTGTTCAACTTTCGTTATTTCTCCCAGGCCCTGGGGCTGGAAATGGAACGTACCCGCCGTTCCGGTCAACCTACCTGCCTGATCATGTGTGATCTGGATCATTTCAAGGACATCAATGATGTTCATGGTCACGAGGTTGGTAATCAGGTGCTGGCCCACGTATCAAAACTGATCAGAAAGACCATTCGACGACTGGATATTCCCTGCCGCTATGGTGGTGAAGAATTTGCGTTGATCCTCCCCGATACTGAATTGCGCCAGGGTGTGCGCTTCGCCAATCGTCTGCGCCTGGTTATCGAGAATTCACCGGTGAAAACTGGAAACTTGTTGCTGGGTATTGAGGCGAGTTTCGGAGTCGACATCTATGATCGTGGCGACCATCTTTCCGAGAGAGAATTCGTGGAACAGGTTGACGGCTTTCTCTACAAGGCGAAACAGGAAGGTAGGAACCGGGTCTGTCACCCTCCCTTCGAGAATGACGACGGCATCAGTGGTGACGAAAAAGAAGCGCTGCTCAGCGGCTTCGATTCAGCAGGCGAGTGACCCGATAGCTCCTATTCAGTGCTAATGCGCTTTGCCAGGTGATGCAGGATAGCGGCGGTTGCTCCCCAGATTCGATAATCCTCGTAGTGCAATTCCAGAATCATCCTTTGCCGATTACCAAACTCCATGGTTGATGGCATGTAAGCCTCCGGATTCAAAGCGATATCCAGTGGTACCTGGAATATATCCGCGACCTCAGCCGGGTTGGCTGTGTAGGACAGATTATTGTCTATCAGCCCCACAACCGGGGTGACACGAAACCCTGACGGCAGGGCTAACTCACCCAGTTTCCCCAATACTTCCACTCGCTGAGGTATGAGACCTATTTCTTCATTACTCTCCCTTAGGGCTGTATGGATTTCATCGCTGTCTTCCGGCTCCGTAGTGCCTCCTGGCAGACTGATCTGTCCAGCGTGGCTGCGCAAATTCTCGGAGCGAACCGTGAGTACGATGTGACTCTCATTGTTGGGACAGAGTCGGGTGATGGGGATGAGGACGGCCGCGCTGCGATAACTTTCCCTGTCTCGCTGCGCTGTCCTGTTGAGATCACTATCGGGATGGGGGATAGGGGGCTCATCGCCCACGACTCCGTCGAAGAATTCCAGTAGGCGTTGATAGCGTTTATTGGATGACATTGAAGAAATCATAGAGTCTGAATTTTCCAGTGATCCTTTGCTCAATTGTGTTCAGTCTTAGGTATTCACTGCGCAAAAAAAATGCCGACTGTAAGCCGGCATTTTTCTGCTCTTTTTATTGAGAACCTTGAATACTGCATCATCAATGCTGAATTCTCCAGCAAATTTTGCTGCCCTATTCAGGTATGGGCTCCGGTTATCGAAAATCCCAGTTGAGCGCAACGAATACCCGGGCATTTTCTCCTGGGAAATATCGATCACCGGTGAATGTCGTCCAGTCTGCCCGCTCTGCGTATTTCTTGTCGAAAATATTCATCACGTTTACAGACAGGGTGAGATCATCGTTGATGTCGGCTCGCGCCCTGACGTTAAACAAGTCGTGACCACCGTACTTCGCAGTGTTCTCGGGATTGGTGAAGTAGTCGCCCATATTCACCCATTCCAGCTCTCCCGAGATCCTGTCTGTAGGCTGCCATGACAGGCGCGCTGTACCAAACACATTCGGAGAAGTGTCCACATCGTTGCCTGTGATATCGGTGGCACCGGCATCCGGGGAATTTTCATAGGTATGCTTGGCGAAGTTACCTACCACGCGAAGCGAGATGGTCTCTGTCAGATCGCGACCCACTACCAGTTCGAATCCACGGTGTTTGGTGTGGCTGCCGTTGAGATTGATCCTCGAACTATTGGTGATAATCTCGTTTTCCTTGTCCATATAATACAGGCTGGCACTGTAGTCCCAACCTTCCCCCGCGCCATTGATAGCCATCTCGTAGCTGTCCAGTTCCACTGAATCCAGATCGGCAACAGTCTGGTCATTCTGCAGACGATAGAGCTCAGTGGCCTGAGGTGCCCGGAAGCCTCGTTGAACGCGGAATTGCAGGTTGGCATTGTCATTCAGCGCATAGCTCAGGCCCAGCTTGGGAGACACATTCGTGAACCCGTCTGAACGGTCTGCTGGTCGGCTGTAGCGACAACCGCCGAGGTTACAAGGTACGCCGAACTGGTCCGTACGGCCATCGATCATCAGGTTGTCGTAGTGATACTTGATGCTTTCCAGGCGCAGTCCGAGAGACAAGTCCCAACCGCTGTCATAAGACTTTTCGTAGTTGATAAACCCGGCAATCTGCCTGGCTTCAACTTCATAGTCATAGTGCTTGCCCTGTGGGATGGTGGAGCGCAGGAAAAAAGAACCCTCGGTAGGGTTTGGCTGGGTTTGCTGCAAGGAAGCGTTGGTGTCTTCCAGATCTATTCCCAGTGCTAATTCTCCACCATTGGGCAGCGTATGATAGCCAGCGGTTTGCACGCCGAGGCTGCGATGTTCAAAATCCTCAATGGGTTGCCCGGGCAGGAAGTGTTGGATGAAATTCATATTTACTTCGCGCCAGTATGGCGTGATCACGATTTCCCAGTCATCCACTTCCTGGGTCACAGATGTCCACACGCGGGAGCTGACACTGTCTCGATAAGCTTCCGGGTTTGGATTGCTGCGGCGCAGGGAATCATCGGCATACGCTTCAGGGCCTACTACGTAACCGGCGGTTTCCTGATTCAGATTGCTGAAAGTGAATCCGCCATCCAGTTCTGTGCCGTTAGCTGTGGTGTAATTGTAGAGCCAGGATGCCTTCTGCTGGTGGACGTAGGAGTTCTCGCGAAAGCCCTCTTCATTGACGCCGCTCACAAAAAGTGTGTGCTTGAAGTTACCATAGTCCGCACCAATGGCACCTTTCGCGCGGTACGATCCCCGTGGACCTGATTCAAGTCTGAGATTTCCAGCGTCACCAGGCTCAGGCAGAACGACGTTGATGAGTCCATGTACGGCGTTTGAACCCCAGAAAGCGCTGCCGGGTCCGCGGACCACTTCGATTCGCTGAGCTACTTCAGAGTGGGCATCGAACATCTCATTAACGTTACAAAAACCATTGGAGCGCAGTGGGATACCATTCTCGGCTACCAGGAAGGCACCACAGGCACCGGAGCCGGTAAGCACGGGTGAACGGATGGATGCCAGGCTTTCCTGACCATTATTGCGATTGATGTTCACACCGGGTAAACGATTGAGTGCTTCCTGATAGTGAGTATGTTGCACCAGGCTTAGTTCTTCGAGCCCGATAACTGACACCGCAGCGTTTAAATCCGCTAACCCTTCCGATCTGCGCGTTGTGGAAATAACTTCAATCTCATCGATGACCTGGGCGCCTGCGGTGGATTGCGCCGAGGCACCAGTCGAAGCCGCGGCAACTCCTGCCGCAATGCTGGTAACCAGAAATTTACGAATCATGGTTAGACTCTCCATTGTGTGGGTGGTAGAGCGATCGCCGAAATTATTTTTATTGCTTTGATTGGCGATATCACGACGGGCGTGGGGTTTTGATCTACCAGTATGCTTGCGTTTGGCCGTTAGGGAACAGGGCCTCGTTTATTATCTGGCGGATAGGTAAACGGGTCGGGAATATAGCATGAAATAACCGGAAATACCCTACCTTTGCAGGCTTCAGGGAGACCACGTACACTAGCCATCCGACACCGGATCGGCGGCTGGAACTGTCGACTCACGGAGGGTTGGAGAGTATTTGGGGGGCTTAGCGGCCAGTAGCAAGCAAAAATTTGGAGTGCCCAGATCCGGGTAGCCAAAAGCGATAGGCTCCGGCGAAATACATAGGGTATACAAGCCAATTGCCGTCGCAGCGATAACAACAAAGGCTAAGAGGAGAAGTACAGGGAATGAAGACCAGGTTAACGGAAATGTTGGGCATACAGCACCCGGTGGTGCAGGGAGGCATGCAATGGGTAGGTGTCGCAGAAATGGCTTCTGCGGTATCCAATGCCGGAGGCCTGGGGATACTCACTGGCCTTACGCAGCCAACTCCTGAGGCATTGGGGAAGGAGATTGACCGTTGCCGGCAGATGACTGACAAACCCTTCGGAGTCAATCTCACCATCTTGCCCACTATCAAACCCGTTCCCTACGAAGAATATGCCCAGGCTATCGTCGATTCTGGCATCAAGATTGTAGAAACCGCGGGGCGCAATCCTGAGCCGTTCCTGCCGCTTTTCAAGGGTGCAGGCATCAAGGTGATTCACAAATGCACATCGATTCGTCACAGTCTCAAGGCTGAGAAGATCGGCTGCGATATGGTTAGTGTGGATGGTTTTGAGTGTGCCGGTCATCCCGGTGAAGACGATGTAACCAATTTGATTCTCCTGCCCCTCGCTGCGCGTCGGCTCAAGATCCCTTTTATCGCCTCGGGTGGTTTTGGTGATGGCAGGGGGCTTGCCGCAGCCCTGGCAATGGGGGCAGATGGCATTAATATGGGCACTCGCTTCATGGTGACTCAGGAAGCGCCTATCCATGAGAACGTTAAGAGGGCCATGGTTGAGGCCAGCGAACTCGATACGGCGTTGATTTATCGCAGTCTTCGCAACACCGCCCGCGTGTTCAAGAACAGTATCGCGGAAAAAGTTGTAGAAATTGAATCCCAACCGGGGCAAACAGATTTTGAAGACATTCGGCCGCTGGTGCAGGGCGCAAAGGGCAGGGAGCTGTTCGAAGATGGCGATCTGGACCATGGCATCTGGTCGGCGGGAATGGTAGTCGGGCTAATCGATGATATACCCAGCTGCAAAGAGCTGATCGAGCGCATCGTGGCTGACGCAGAAGACATCATCCAGCAGCGCCTGGCCCAGATCGTATCAGCTTGAATCGCAGGTAACAGCTATGCAGGTTAAAGATAAAGTCATCGTGGTAACTGGCGCAGCCTCCGGCATAGGCCGTGCGCTCTGTGAGCGATTTGCAAAAGAAAACGCGGCAGCTATCGTCGTCTCCGATGTTAACGAAGTAGGTATCGCCGAAACTGTTGGACGTATAGCGGGTGACACTGAAGCAATAGGCATTCCCTGTGATGTGGGTAACGAGGAAGCGGTCAATAAGCTGGTGCAGGAGACGCTGTCGCGCTTCGATCATATTGACCTGTTTTGCTCGAATGCCGGCATCTTCACTCCGGGTGACGAAAATGTGAGTACCGAGGCCTGGCAACAGATCTGGGATATCAACGTGATGGCCCATGTATTCGCGGCCCGGGCCGTGTTGCCGTCTATGCTGGAGCGCGGTGAAGGCTATCTGCTGAACACTTCTTCCGCTGCGGGTTTGCTGAACCAGGTTGGGTCGGCTCCTTACGCGGTTACCAAGCATGCAGCTATCGGGTTTGCCGAGTGGCTATCTATCACCTATGGTGATCGCGGAATTAAAGTATCGGCCCTGTGCCCGCAGGCAGTAAGGACGGCCATGACAGCCGACAGTGAGGAAGGCGGAGTAGCTGGACTCGATGGCATGCTCGAGCCGGACCAGTTGGCTGATACTGTCATCGAAACCCTAGCCGAAGAGCGCTTTCTGGTGCTCCCTCATCCGGAAGTGTTAACGTATATGCAACGCAAAGCGGGTGACTACGACCGCTGGCTTAAAGGCATGCGGCGCTTGCAGGAGCGCTTCGCAGAAAGCTATAAAGCCAGGGTCAAGAAGTAGAACATCAGGCAATTTCAATCGGCGGATAATGAGAGCAACAATGAGATCCGAATTACAGAGGCGAATGCCGTGGCACAAGGCCCTGGCGATGCAATCAGTAATTATGATGCTGCTGGTGGCGCCTGGCGCTTTCGGTCAGGAACGTATCCAGTTGAGCGATGGTTCGCAGTTGACTGTGTTCATGGTGCGCCCTGCCCAGTCCTCCAGCGAACCGAGTCCTTTGTTGATCCTGATGGGTGGAGGCCCGGGAAACGCATCGATCTCCCGTGATACATCAATCTGGCTGGGCAGCGGTTTTGCGGAACGAGGCTGGATGGTGGCGGTACCGGTTTCACCGAACAATCGCGCCTTTCGCGGCTATGAAAACAACCTGAAAGTTGCTGACCTCGCCAACGTATTGCAGCAACGGGAAGATATTGCGGAAGGACGAGTGATGCTGGCCGGAATTTCGAATGGTGGTATGTCTGCCCTGGAGGTCGCCCGGCGTAATCCCGATGCCTACATGGGTGTCGTCGCTGTACCTGCCCTCGCTACATCGGCCTACGACAACCGGGCTCTCAAAGGCTTTCCAGTCTATCTGAGAATCGGTGGTGAAGACGAATTGGGCTGGGAAGATCGTTTCGACGATACAGTGGCTGCGCTCATCGAAGCCGGTGTGGAATTGGACGCAGCGATACTGGATAGTGCACCACATATGTTTCGGATGAATTGGGAGTCGCTGGATCCGTGGCTGGAGAAAACGAAAGCATCCCGTGGTATGTAGAATTAACAGGAGATAGTTATGAATAGAAAAACAAGAGTTCTGGCAGCGGGCGTAGTGGTTGCTTCATTTTTTACGTCGATTGTTTCAGCGGCAGGTCCGGCAGCAACTATTGATCAATTGGGCTGGATGACAGGCAACTGGGCCGGTCAACTTGGACCAAACCAATTGGAAGAAAACTGGATTGCTACCGAAGGCGGTTCCATAGCCGCCATGGTGCGCATGACAGGCAACGGATCCACCAGCATGTTCGAAATGATTACTATCGAAGAAGTCGATGGTTCACTGGTCTTGAATATCCAGCAATGGGATCCTGGTTTCAAACCGCGCACTGAAGTCCCGCAGACCATGGAACTGGAAGAGATCACCGCCAATAGCGTGAAGTTCCGGGCTGTAACAGAAGGTGGTATGTCTTCTCTGGGCTATAGTCATCCCGATGCGGAGACTTTTATCATCCACGTCGGTCGCCCCGATGGTAGTGTGGCGGATTTGCCGCTCAAGGCCCGCTCCCTGTGGTAAGTCGATAGCTTGATAATCTACAAAAAAAAACCCGGCCTTAGCCGGGTTTTTTATGCTGTCTGATTTACTGCTTCAGCGCGATTCCGGCTTTAAATGGGCGATGTTGGCGGCAAAAGCGCGAATCTCGGATTCAGAATACTTGCTAAGCACACGCTCGCTGGAGGCAACCTGCTTCTCCAGAGAGACGCCAGGCCTGTATTCCTTCGAAGGACGGATCGGTCTGCTACTGAACCCGCCGCCGCAATTCGGGCAGACGTTGTTCAACACCTTGTCTACGCAATCGCGACAGAAGGTGCACTCGTAACTGCAGATGCACGCGTCGGTGGACTGGGCAGGCAAGTCTTTATCACACAGCTCACAATTCGGCTTGAGTAGCAGCAACTACCGGTTTCTCCCTAACTATTTTCCAGCAGTTCAACCCAATTGCCATCGGGATCGACCACCATAGCAATGGCGACACCGGGCCGAATCGTTTTCACCGGTACCGCTATGTCGACTCCCTGACTTTCCAGTTTCTGAACCAGACCGTTGATATCGGGTACGTGAATGGTCCAGTACCGATATCCCGTTGCCGCGCGGATGCCGCCTGGGGCGGCTTCGGCTGGAGGGCGAGGCTCGGTTTCAACGATTTTCACCACGCTGTCGCCTACCCGGTAACGATGCATGACACCGCCACCTGGCATGGGAATGGTGGCTTCGAAGCCCAGGCCCAGTTTGTCACCGTAAAACTCGAGCATCGCCTCGAGGTTATTGGTGACGATGCCAAGGTCAATAGCCGCTTTCTGAATTTCCATAAGATAATCTCCGTGCAGTCTGCAGATAGCGGGCTATCAGGCAGCGCCCATCATGGCTTTTACTTCGAGAAATTCCTCGAAACCTTCCACGCCCCATTCACGGCCGTTGCCAGATTTCTTGTAGCCGCCGAATGGCGCCGTGAAATCGGGACCAGCGCCATTCAAGTGGACATTGCCAGTTCGCAGACGGCGGGCGATCGCCTGGGCATGTTCCGGCTCCCCGGATACGTAGCCGGAAAGCCCGTATTCTGTATCGTTGGCGATGCGCACGGCGTCTTCGTCGTCTGCATACGCGATGATGCTCAACACCGGACCAAAAATTTCCTCCCGGGCGATAGTCATATCATTCGTTACATTGGCGAAGACGGTGGGTTTCACGAAGTAACCCCTCTCAAGTCCTTCGGGTTTGCCCGGGCCACCGGCGATGAGTTCAGCACCTTCTTCAATGCCTTTCTCGATGAGTCCCTGAATCTTGTTGTATTGCGCTTCGCTGACAACGGGGCCAAGTCTGGTGGTTTCGTCTGCCGGGTCGCCAACAGTTGCTTTCGCAGCGGCTGCTTTGGCTACTTCAATGGCTTCAGCCATTCGCGATGCGGGCACCAGCATGCGTGTGGGGGCGTTGCAGGATTGGCCGCTATTACCGAAGCAGCCTGCTACGCCACCGGCTACAGCCTTGGCGAAGTCTGGAGCATCATCGAGAATGATGTTCGCTGACTTGCCCCCCAATTCCTGAGTGACTCGCTTTATGCCATCCGCAGCAGCCTTTGCTACTTCGCGACCGGCGCGTGTCGAGCCAGTAAAGGAGACGAGGTCAATTTCCGGATGCGCAGAGATGGCGGCGCCTACATTGGGGCCATCGCCGTTGACCAGATTGAAAACGCCGGCGGGAAGTCCAGATTCGGTAATAATTTCTGCCAGGATATAAGCACTAACCGGTGCCAGCTCGCTGGGTTTCAGGACGATGGTACATCCTGCGGCCAAAGCCGGCGCCACCTTGCAGGCAATCTGGTTTAATGGCCAATTCCAGGGCGTAATGAATCCGCAAACACCGGCCGGCTCCTTGACGATGCGGGTGGTGCCGCGGATTTCTTCAAACTGATAGTTCTCCAGAATTTTCAACGCCGTCATGAAATGCCCCAGTCCGCTGCCAAATTGTGCGGTCCTGGACAAGCCCATCGGGGCACCCATTTCATGGGATATTGCCTGGGCGATCTCGTCGCTGCGGGCTTTCATGCCGGCGATGATATTGCTGAGTACTTCCTTGCGTTGCTCGACACTGGTCTCTGACCATGCGGGAAATGCCGCTCTCGCTGCCTTTGCAGCGGCATCGACGTCTTCAGCCGTTCCCATGGCAATTGTGGCAAACACTTCTTCGGTAGCCGGATTGACGACATCCAGAAGACTGCGGTCTTGCTCGACCCATTCACCATTGATGTAGAATTTGTTATACGCCGTGGTCATTGACTGCTCCTGTTGCTGGGCTGGTGGATTCAATAGATTGAAAAATCGAAGGCTGAACCGATTCACAAAACCTGGCTGCAGCCGAAGAATTCTTTGTAGAGGCCCGGTAGTATACCCAGATTCCAATAGTCTAAGAAGTGCACGCCAGGGAGATTGGCATTCTCTGGAGCCGGGATGCAGAACAGGTGGAAAACCAGTACAAGAACGATGATTAATGCAATAAAAAGATTTTTCGGGGAAGGTCTTGCCCGCTTCCTCAGCAAATCCTTACCCGGCTATCAGCGAATCGACACTATCGGGGTCGATGGGATCGCGGCGGTGCTGCGACCGGGTGATGTGATACTGGTGGAAGGCAATACTCGTATCAGTATAGCCATTAAATATCTCACCCAGTCATCCTGGTCTCATTCCAGTCTCTATATTGGTGCCACGGATGATGGTGCTTGCAAGTATGGTTTGCTGGAGGCGGATTTGCGAGAAGGTGTCCGAGTCGTGCCGCTAGAGCACTACCGTGATTGTAATTTGCGAATATGCCGGCCAGTGGGACTGGAAGCGGAAGAAATAGCGAGCCTTATCGAGTTCGGCAAATCCAAATTGGGGCATCAGTACGATCTGAAGAATGTCGTAGATCTTATTCGCTACCTGATACAGCGACCGGCGGTACCCACGCGTTATCGCCGTTCCATGATTGGTCTGGGAAGTGGCGAGCCGACCAAGGCAATTTGTTCTACCCTGATAGCCGAATCTTTTCAGTCCATCAATTATCCCATTCTACCCAGATTGGGTCCTGAGTCTGGCAAGGATGGAGAAGTGCCTATCTATTACAGGCGCCACTTCACCCACTTTACGCCAAGGGATTTTGATCTGTCCCCTTATTTTCAGGTGGTCAAGCCCACCCTGGAGCATGGATTTGACTACCATGGTTTCAACTGGATCGAAGATCCGGGTACGTAGTCAAATTATACCCATCAGGATGTCGACAGCTGTTTCGAACTGGGGATCATCGCGTCGCGATTCTGTGGTAGGGAAGGGTAGGGAATATTCCGGCTCGTGGGCCTCATAGTCCAGTGTGGCGCTAGCGCCAGCCGTAGGCTCTCCGATACTTATTATCCGTTCCAGATGGTCCAATGCCGCAGTTAGCGACTCGCCGCCATTGCGCGTTTGACCGTTGATAAGGATTGCCAATGGTTTGCGATAGGCATCTGCGGCCAGGGATTCCGGAATAAAGAGTGATCGCAGACTCGGGTCTTCATAGCCGTAGCTATCTCGTAAATCGAGAATTATGCCGTCGCAATGATCCAGTCCGTCGATGATCTGTGCATAGCTCAACAAGTCTGAGGTATTTCGGGACAGCCCCCAGAGTCGGACATAGCCGATAACCTTGTTGCCTCTGCTGAATTCCAGCACGCTGTTGAGTGTGGCATTGCGGAAACTGTTATAGAGGTTTTCCTCAATAGGCGACACGCTCAGCTCCAGTTCCTGTTCTCCACGATTAACCTGCAGCAAGTAGGAACTCTGTACCTGTGAGTCTGTGTCTGAATTAAAACTTTCGATTGGATCGAAGTCTGCACCCTCAGCCTGGGTAATGACATCACCACGCCGAAGTCCGGCGCGATGAGCAGGGTAGGACTCAAGCACGGCGCTTACCAGAAATCCTTCTTCGATCTGCTGTCCCTGAATACCGATATGGCGAATGGCCTGCCGTTCCTCTACCCGCCGCTCAGCGAATGCCTGTTCCAGGTGGATGTCCAGACTTTGGGCCGATGCGGCGGCCAGCAATCCCTGGCTTACCACTCCGACAACTACTGCAATCAGCTTGATTCTCATACCAGGGAGCCTCTGAATAACTAAGTTACGTCTCTGCGGAGTCTGCCGCGTTTTTCTGGCAGGCGCTGTAGGCAGCCAATGGCCGTAGCCCTTGGCCAGCACAGCACTCCCTAGCTTACTAGTGCCAATGCTCTCTGTGCCGCTGGTCTCTCGTAGTGCCTGTCGCGCAGGGCCCGGTAGTGATCGGGCACATCGAATTCGAAACGGATCGCCCAGTTGAATGTCTGTGCCAACATGATATCCACTACAGTGAATTGCTTGCCGATGGCGTAGTCACCAACATTGTCGCCTAACAAGTGATCTAGTGTGTTGACCGCCTTCTGGAATTCAAATTTTGCTGTTTCGAACATCTGTGGGATACGGTGCTCCTCCGGCAAGGCGAACCAGTGCTTGCCTTTGCTCCAAAGTGGTTGCTCCAGTTCAGCCAACACGAAGCTATTGAGTTCGTCGATTCGCGCATAGGCATTCATGCTGTCATTGGGCAGCAATCCCGACTCCGGCGCGGATCGTGCGATGTAGTAGAGGATCGCCAGTGATTCGGTCAACACCAGGTCGCCATTTACCAGGGTTGGCACTTTACCCTGCACGTTTAGTTCCAGATACGAAGGGTGCTTGGCACTTTCAGGGTCTTCCGCTTCTGTGCGGAGCTTGGTGCTGACATACTCGTAGGGAATGCTGGCCTCTTCCAAAGCCCACAGGCAGCGGAACGAGCGTGATTGCCCAAAACCATACAGTTTCATTTGCTTTACAACCTCCAGTAACAACAATGGCGTGGCCGATGAATCGACCACGCCATTCTATTATTTTTTACCACTGATGTTGAAAATTACTCCGCCATCAGGCCGCGATTCTGCCTAGTCGATTGCGAAGCAGTAGAAGTATCCATTACCGCCAGTGCCCACCAGATCGGACTGTGAGCAACCGCGGGAACCATGGGCGGCATTCCAGGAGGTTGGATTCTGGCCACCGCCGGTACGATCAAAATGCCCTACATTTGCCGTGCCTGACCCATTGCTGGTCCAGTTACTGCAGGTGTGGTTGCTGCCATCTTCCACTTCACGTCCATCCAGAGTTGAGCCAGTGAGTATGTCGTGCTGGTTTGGATTGTCACCTCGACCATTGACAGTTGCGCCGTTCTCGGTGAGTGCTGTCTGCTTATTGAGGTTATTGCTGGCACTGTGCAGGTTGTTGATGCTTGTCGCCACTTCCACGCCATTGGCGTTGTACCAGGGGCCAAAGCCGATTCGGTTGCGAGCATCCACTGCCGGCGAATTGACACTGGCGTGGGCGCTCAAGTAAGCGTGCCAGGTCTTGCCGCGGGAGCCCGCAGCTTCTGCCAGTTGCTGGCAGTGGGCATCGGCACCGGCTAAGCCACCGAGGTTCGCACCATCGCCGGAGCCCACGCTGGTGATGAAGAAACTCATCTCATTCTGTTGTGAATTTACTGTCGTGAACGTGGCGGCGGCAGTAATAACTGCAGCAGAAGTAAACAACACAGCTTTTTTCATCGATTCAGTCCTCTTTTGTTCTAGTTATTTGTTTGTCTGTCTATTCAGGGCTTTCGCTAACGATACTAGTTTGGCAACGCCATGGCGGTCAGTGTGCTTCCAGTTTGCAGAATCACATACTGCTTGCCATCGTGCATCCAGGAACTCATGCCGTAACGGGCAGCGGCAGGTGCCTCGACCCGCGCCAATTCTTCACCGGTTGTCTTGTCCAGTGCGAAAAGGAAAGGCGTTCCGTCGCTCTCCAGGTTGCTGTAAATCAGCATGGTATCGGTGACTACCATCTGGCCGACTGCGCCAGATCCGGTATTTCCGATATCGACTCCCTGCAGGGCCGGCAGGTTCTTGATGCGATCCGGTGTGTAACCGGCAGGAATCCACCACAGGTGTTCACCGGTGTTCATGTCGATTGCCGTAATCCGGCTATACGGCGGCTTGAACACGGGTATGCCTGCCGGGTGCCGCGGTGGGCGACTGGAACTGGCGGCAGCATAGCGAGACAGCGTGATACCGGTCGGTGCTTCATAGTAAGTGTCCGCTTCTTCACCGCTAACCAGCACGCGGCTGCCACAGCCATAGCGGGACATAATGTACATCACTCCGCTGTCCGGATCGGCTACCGGTGGGTGGGTGATATTCACTGAGCCAGAAGGGCACATCAGTGCCGCTGTTTTGCCAGACTCATGCCCACGCTGAATAGGGGGGTTGAATACCGGCCCCATGATGTAATCGGCTACTGCCGCCAGGGACTGTTGTTTGATCTCCGGAGTGAAATCAGCCAGCAGATCTTCACTGGAGCCCACATATTCGAATGGCGCAGGCTTGGTAGGGATGGGTTGGGTAGGTGACAGTTTTTCGCCGGGAACAGTAGAGGGGGGCATAGGCGTTTCTTCGATAGGCCAAAGCGGTTCGCCTGTTTCCCTGTTAAAGACATAGGTATAACCCTGCTTCGTTGCCTGAGCGACGATTGGTACATCACCCTGATCAGTTGTGACATCCAGCAGGATTGGTGCCGTCGGCGTGTCATAGTTCCAGATATCATGATGAACCATCTGGAAATGCCATGCCCGCTCCCCGGTGGATGCGTTTAACGCAATCAGGCTAGTGCCGTAGAGATTGTCACCGGGGTGATGGCCGCCGTAGTAGTCAATAGTGACCCCATTGGTCGGGATATAGACCAGGTCCAGTTCCGGGTCGGCGGAAATTGGGGCCCAGGAAGAAATATCGCCGGTGTACTGCCAGGCATCGTTTTCCCAGGTTTCATGACCAAACTCACCGGGTTGGGGAATGACATTGAATTTCCATTTGAAAGCGCCGGTACGAGCATCGTATCCAAGAATGTCACCTGGCACGTTTTCTATGCGTGACTGGTGATAACCCTGTTCGGCAGAATTGCCTACGACGATTGTGTCATTCACGATAATCGGTGGAGAGGACGAAGTGATATAGCCGCGCTCCAGGGGTATTCCTTCAAAGGGGTCATAGGGATGGCCAAGATCTTTTAACAAATCCACGACCCCGGTCTGTGGGAAGCCTTCGATGGGGACAGGTTCACCGAACCCTTCCAGAGGGCGCCCTGTCTCCGCATCCAATGCAGTAAGGAAAAAGCCAGGAGAAATGGTATAGATGATGTCCCGCCCATCAATATTGGCGTAACCAACTCCTTTGCCGTAATCGGCACGCATGGAATATTCCCAGCGATCAGTATCCGGTTCCCGATATGACCAGATGGTGGTGCCAGTCTGGGGGTCGATGGCGACGACATGACGTCTGGCGCCGGCAACGGTATAGAGACGACCACTAATGTAGCTGGGCGTGGAGCGTCCGCTTTGCGCTTCGAAACTGGCCCCATCCCAGGTCCAGGCGACCTCCAGATCGGCAAAATTCTCCGGGGTAATCTGGTCTGCCGATGTGGATCGCGTGTGGGCAAAATCATTGCCTAACGTGGTCCATTCAATATTCTGGGAGTAGGTGAGGCTGGAAAATCCACAGAAGAGCAGGAGTGCACCAAGCAATGTGCCTGGCAGGGAGTTAAGAGAACGAGGGCTCAGGATTCTTATCATTATGGGTTCCTCTCGAGCGGGGTGCTTGCTGGCGCCTGTCCGGGGACTGACGGGGTTGTTATTCGCTCGAGGGTACCTTAGCTGTCAGCGTTTGTCATGGTCTGCCGGGCGCGGGATTGCCTGTTCCTGGGGTGCTTGGCTGGCTTCGCCACGGCAGGATTCAACGAATTAATATGGGTAACCGTCGAACTAACAGTCAGGCAGGGAAAATCTTTAAATTCGTGGGTAAGTATTCCAGCACCCCTGTGATCGAAATCACCTGATTGTCGTGTTGCCTCTGGAAAGGCGTGGGCCAATTACCTAAATTAGGGCAATCGCAATTTGGGCAGTGATGATCGAAAGTCAGGTTCGTAACCCTGCTGCCTGAGTCGTACGCCCAAATTATCGTATGCATCAAAAACCCAGAAGGAAATTTCAAGTGAAGAAAATAGTCGTGTTATTTGTAGTCTCGCTTGCTATGCAACAAGCCCTGGCTCAACCAGCCACTTTCGAAGAGTCCATGCTCACTATTCCTCAGGCTGCGCTGATAGATTCGGACAACCCGGTCTACTACCGGGATGTACAGCTTACTGACAATGGCGACGGCACGCTGTCTGTCGTTGGAGGTGAGCAACAAAACCTCGTGTACGTGGACAGCGTTGAAGTAGTGATAATGGAATCGTTTCCGGTTCAGGTCAGTCTCAGCGTCAGCGGCAATCTTTCCGTACCCTGTGTTGAATTGTTGCCCGCTGCTGTCGGCAGAAAAGAAAACACGTTTACAGTGGTATTGGCGGAAACTGTATTGGGGCCAGCCGAAACCTGTATTGCCGTGCTTGAACCCTTTTCTACATCAGTGAGCCTTGATGTTCGGGGTCTGGAAGCTGGCACCTATGTTGTGAACGTAAACGGTGTGGAAACCGAGTTTACGCTGGATATGGATAACGGGCTTTAGCGTAGGCTTGCTTCGTTGTTAACGGCGTCAGCGCATCCTTGCGCTGACGCCTTCGACGCGCTCGAATCCCTACCGCAAAAGCGTGGTTTTGCTTGTGATTCGAGCGCTTGCGGCGGCGTTGCCGCCGTCGCCATCCCTGGCTCACTTCGAGTACTTTTCTGAGCTATCAGCGTCAGCGCATCCCTGCGCTGACGCCTTCGACGCGCTCGAATCCCTACCGCAAAAGCGCGGTTTTGCTTGTGATTCGAGCGCTTGCGGCGGCGTTGCCGCCGTCGCCATCCCTGGCTCACTTCGAGTACTTTTCTGAGCTATCAGCGTCAGCGCATCCCTGCGCTGACGCCTTCGACGCGCTCGAATCCCTACCGCAAAAGCGCGGTTTTGCTTGTGATTCGAGCGCTTGCGGCGGCGTTGCCGCCGTCGCCATCCCTGGCTCACGCAGGGTATTTACGGCTGCTAACCTCAAGTAAATGCCTTGTCGCAGTGTTCGGTCAAAAAAACAGCAATACATTCAGTGGGTTGGAGAAATTTCAAGAATGTATTCCTGGGTGCTTAGGGTCTGGTATCTTATTCAGTATTAATTCATATCGGGCGGCTTATAAAGGAATGTCCGAGAGCCAGAAAACCCATAGTCTTGTGAAACTGTTTGTAGCTAATTCCCGATTCCTGACGACCTGCCTGGCTTTGATGTGCCTGGGTTTTCCGCTGTATGCACAAGACGAAGAATCCTTGCCGGGGGATCTTACTGCTGATGCAGTGGATGATGAAACCGGTGATGAGCGGGAGCTTTCCCCGGAAGAACAAGCGGCAGCGCTTGCCCGGCAGGCTCGCATGCGCGAGCTTTCCGCTGAGCTGGCTCAGCGGCAGTCGGCAATCGAGGATCTGCAAAGTGAAGTGGGTATCTATCATCCGAGCCTGATCGAGAACTATTCGGACCTGGCCGCTGTTTACCTGGAACTGGAAGACTTCGACAGTGCAGCGAACACACTCAACGATGCTTTGCAGATCGCTCGCATCAACAATGGGCTATACAGCGAACAGCAGTTACCCATATTGGACGACCTCATAGCCAGTCGTACCCGGGCACAGGATTGGCAGCGAGTGGATGACCTTGTGCATCTCGATCATCATATAGCATCCCGGGTCTTTGAAATGACTGACCAGGAGTATCTGGCGGCGGCCGATGATTACGGCAAGTGGAAGTTGCGCTTACTGCGGGAAAATTTACTGCAGTTATCCAATAATGGTTTGTACGACGAGGCGGATGATCTCAGCGAATTCTACGGCAGGTTAATGACCAGCATCGAATTGTCGGAAGACGTAGCGCCCGAAGATTTGATTACCCTGCTCTATGGAAAATCGCAGGCTGACATGACCCTCGCACGCTCCATCGCCAATACCCCCTATAGCTATTTCCAGGGAACAGTAACGCGCTATATTACCCAGACCCGGTGCCGAAACACCGCCGGGCCGAATGGTCAGTTAGTCAGGCAGTGCTTCAATGTTCAGGTAGAAAATCCACGCTACCGACAATCCCAGATCGATGCCAAACGTTTCGCCGTGAACCGCTCAATGCGGCAGATTAGCCTGGTGATTGAGCGCATGGAATCTATTCGGGACACCGGCAATCTCAGCGCGACAGAGCGGCAAAATCTGGAAACCCAGATTGCCAATCTCAAGACCCAGTCCGACACGGTTTACCGCGATTCCCGCCGCCGCTCCAGGTTCTGATCCGGCCCTTTCCATCCAGCGTAAGTCCTTGTGAACGAGGCTCTATTCGGGCCTGTAGACCAGTTTTACTGGCAATTTTCTCCCCTACGGGGTAAAAAACAGTGGCCTGACAATGATATTGTCAGGCAGACAACCAATGGAGGACTTATGTCTCACCTTGCCAAACGCTTCTCACAGTGGGTACTGACTGCCATCCTGGCTACAGTAGCGCTGGGAGGGCAAATTGCGGCAGCTCTGGAAGTCGGGGATAAAGCGCCTGATTTCTCATTGCCTGCTTCTGATGGCAGCACTTATTCGCTGTCCCAGTTCGCTGGGGACAAGCCGGTAGTGATTGCCTTCTTCCCAAAAGCCTTTACCGGCGGCTGAACTATGCAATGTAAAGCGCTGCGTGACAGTGCCAGAGAAATTCAAAATTTCGACGTTGCATACTTTATGGCCAGTGTCGATACGCTGGAAGACAATACAGCATTCGCCGACGAGCACCAGGCGGGTTTTCCCATCCTTGCGGACCCAAGCAAGGAAATGCCAGATGCTTACGGTGTACTCGGGGGATCGGGTTTTGCCAATCGCTGGACCTTTTACATAGGCTCAGACGGCACCATCCTCAAAATCGACAAGGAAACCAATCCGGCAACGGCGGGTAGGGACCTGGTTCGTACTATGGAAGAACTGGGGTTCCCCAAGAACTAGATTTCAAGCGATCTGGTAAAAAGCCTGGCTACTGATGTGGTCAGGCTTTTTTTTTGGTTCATCGCGGATAAGCGGGGAATCGCATCTAATTGGTGTTCATGGGCGATTAGGTGAGTGCCTTCGAACGCGGCTGCGAGGAGGCAGGGTTTCCAACCCGCCGGCTCGGCGCCCAAGGGAGCCTCTGACCAATTATGTTTCATCTCTGGCTTTCAGCCGAACCCGCTATCAAGGCGCCGGTTTGAAGGCATGCGTCGGCCTGTCGAAAAGCGGCAACGCGGAGAGCGGGTTCGGCTGAACGCCCCGAAGGGCGGGCCTGTCGCATCTGCCTGCTGCGTTGCCGCACTTGCCAAGGGCTACTGCCATTGCCGGCGTACGGCGTCTTGCAGGCAGATGCGACAGACACCGCAGAGAAGGAACATAATTGGTCAGAGGCTCCCCAGGTGCCTTCACTCCAGAAAAAGCCCTGCGGTCTTTTTCTTCCGTTCAGCGCCGGCCTTGACTGGCGGGTTGGGAACCCTGCCTCCTCGCAGCCGCTTGTGCAGTGATACCCGAGATATCGGAGTACTCTTCGATACACCTCACCCTCAATCGCAGGGAAGCTCAGCCAAAAAATAACGTAATACCTAGCAGCGCTCAGAGTGTCGGGCAGAAGGGGCTTGTCGCCAACAGTTAAGCGATAGCGCTGAACGGAGAAAAAAGACCGCAGGGCTTTTTTCGGAGTGAAGGAACCTGGGAGGCTCTGATTGATTATGTTTCTTCTCTGGCTTTCAGCCGAACCCGCTATCAAGGCGCCGGTTTGAAGGCATGCGTCGGCCTGTCGAAAACCGGCAACGCGGAGAGCGGGTTCGGCTGGAAGACCCGAAGGGCGGTCTTGTCGCAGAGGAGGAACATAATTGATCAGAGGCTCCCCAACGGGCGCAGAGCGTTGGCGACAAGCCCCTTCTGTCCGGCACGGCCACAGTTAAAAGAAGCCCCAACTAAACAGATGGAAGAATCAGCGCCTGCCAACAGTTCCCGGAAAAGCGCGATGAACATTTTTTTTTAGGTTTTCACAGATTTGATTCTGATTTTCATGGGAACCCTGCCTCCCCGCAGCCGCTTGGTCAGTGGCAGTCGAGACATCGAGGTTTTGTTCACCCTTCCAGTCTAGTGCGCCCGTAGTCAAGAGATGCTTTCACCAAACAGGCTAAACCATTGCTCAACTATTGGAAGCTCGTCACCAAACTCTTTAGTGCTAGATGATCATTTTATTGCTTACTAGCAGACCTGGTAAAACTTTTGTGCCCCAAGAGCGTCTAATGAATTGATATGTATCGGTTTCTTGCCATCTCCCGACATTTATTGAGCCCCCATGATCACTGTGCCAAAATTGACTTCACGTAACCCGGGATAGTTCTATGCCTTCGAAATCTGGTTTTCTTATCATTGCTGCAGTAGCCGTTGTGACCCTTTTGGGTCTGGTGTATCTGGCATTTACCTACGAGGCGCCTCAGGGAACGACAACGGTGGTGTTGTCCAACCCGGTGCAAGCGGAACCTGAAGAGTCGTCAGTGAACACGCCTGAAGCGCGCCCTGCGGCCACCAGCCCGTTGCCCCAGATTCGTATTCAGCCTCAGAGTCAGTCTGCCGCTCCGGCTGCCGAGCCAGTGGTAGAGGACTTGCCCGTCGAAGTAGCTGTTGAGGAACCCGAAACCCCCGCAGTCAGCAATTCTGCGACGCCGACTATCCAATTACCTTCCCTGAATAGCAGCGACAATTTTGTGTTCACCGAACTTCGTGGCCTGCAAAACGGCGCGGCCGTGGTTCGACTGCTGGCGGAAGACCAGATCGTTCGCAAATTTGTCGTGTTTGTAGAGAACATCAGCCGAGGCGAATTTCCGCAAACAGGGCTGCCTTACAAGCCTATTGGTGTGGAGATGCCAGTTCGCAATGTGGACGAAAACCTGTTTGTAATGGAAACAACGGCTCACCAGCGTTTCGATCAGGTTGTGGAAACTTTTGTCTCCCTCGATGCCGATGCCGCCATGGCATTGTATCGATTGATGTCGCCGCTGTTTCAACAAGCCTATGCCGAGATCGGGTTCCGGGATTCAAATTTCGATAGCACGCTGCGGACTGCTATCAATAATGTTCTTCGGACCACCGAAATCGAAGGCCCTTACCAGCTGGTTAAGCCCTCCGTAATGTACCTTTATGCCGATGCCTCTATTGAGAACCTGCAGGAAGTACACAAACAACTGATCCGCCTTGGGCCGGAGAATACCGAGAAGCTGAAAGCCAAGCTGCGTGAATTTCTTGAGCGTCTCTAGAGTCTGGTTCCTGCAAATTAGTATCGAAGCGTTAAATGACTACACCTGACCCCAATGGCTCCGCACTCGTCGACGTGACATGGCTGGCCGCCAATCTTGGCACCGGTAACCTCATTGTTCTTGATGCCTCCGTTCCGCCCGTGGTTCCAGGATTCGAATCGGTTAATAACGAAAACAATATAGCTGTGATTCCCGGTGCGCGTCGCTTCGATTACGACAAGGAAGTGTGTAAGCCGAACTGCAGCCTGCCGCATATGATGCCTTCGCGGGAGTTGTTTCAGGAAAAAGTGCAGGCGCTGGGTATCAACAATGAGAGTGATATCGTGGTCTACGATGATGTGGGCCTTTACGCGAGTCCCCGTGCCTGGTGGATGTTTCGTGCCATGGGGCATGAAAGAGTCTGGATTCTCAATGGTGGTTTGCGAGCCTGGATGGAGGCCGGTCAGGATGTCGTGGCAGGCCATGCCGCTACAGCTAACAGTGGAAACTTCATGGCAGCTGAAGGTGCTGCCAGATTCTGCGACGCACCCTTCGTACTGGATTCATTGGACGATGATCGGTCACAGGTATTGGATGCCCGGTCGGCCGGGCGATTCAACGGTACAGCCCCTGAGCCAAGGCCCGGAGTCAGGGGAGGGCATATGCCCTCATCAAAGAACCTGCCATTTCCCGAAGTGCTGGATGGAATTACGCTAAAGAATGCCGCAGAACTGGAGCGTATATTGGCACCACTTGCCAGCAGAGAGCAGACTGTCATCACGAGTTGTGGCTCAGGTATTACCGCCTGCGTGCTCACCCTGGCCGCCTGGGAGGTGGGTTACCGCAACCTGGTAGTCTACGATGGTAGTTGGGCTGAATGGGGAGCTCCATCCCACTTACCGGTCGAGACCTAGTTTGCTGGCTAGCACTACTGCCCGCTAGTATCTGTTGCAAGGCTCCCTAACGCGCACTGCACTAATCGTCTTCTCCGCCTGAACCTTCCAGTAACGAGATCCAAATCGAAGCTGAGCCGAATTCCAGGCTTAGTGACCGCAATTAAACACAAACCGACCAACTGGTGCACTATACGACCAGTCTGCAAAGCGTCCGGAGGCGCTACCGAACCCTACGATGAAAGATTGCACTAATTCGAAACCCTGGCAGCTTCAACGGTTTCTGAAACACCAGTAACTCCCCAATAACCCACGACAACGCAGCGGCCGTGATACCAGTTAAGACGGCCTCGAGCTGAAATCCTTCCGAAGCTGAGGAGTGAATGAAGTAGTCAGCGACCATCGTGGCTATCGCGAGATTTGCCAACAGGAGCCAGCGCTTTCTCACGCGGATTAGCAGTAGGGCTATGCCGCCAATTATTCCCGCTAACACGCCGGTCTGGGCTGCCACAATTAAATGGCTGAGACTCGTGGCGAGCAAGTTTCCTTGTGTCATTGCGAACAGGCAGGCGGTCGTTGCATCCGCAACGTTCTCAAAATAGCCGGCAGCTCGGGCTTGCGATTGCTTTCCGGTCGCCATTAGTTGCCTGCCACTTTGAGTTCTAGCGGGACTGCAGTATCGGGATAGAGATCATTAAGGGCGACGGTATTACCGTTTTCCATAACCTTGCGAGCATGATATCGCCTTAACTCTCTTGGATTGCGGACTCCACAAGAGTGGGCAATGGTGCCTACATCATGCAGCATATTGTGCTGGTAGTGCCGGACCCGGGCAGCTTTCTCTATTGGTACCAGACCCCGCTGAAGTCTCTTATTGTGAGTCGTGATGCCCGTTGGACAAGTATTCTTATTACATTTGAGCGCCTGAATGCAGCCCAGAGAAAACATGAATCCGCGGGCAGACACAACTGCATCGGCACCGATACAGAGTGCCCAGGCTACATCCGAAGGAGTAACAAGTTTGCCAGAGGCAATGACGCGAATTCTTGGTACCAGGCCGGCTTTGTTAAGAATGTCGACGACCAGTGGCAGACTTTCACGGATAGGCAAGCCTACGTCATCCATCAGTGACATGGGTGCAGCTCCCGTCCCGCCATCTCCACTGTCGACGGTAATGAAATCAGGTGCTGATTTGATTCCCCGTTTGTGTACCTCCGCGCAAAGACTTTCTAACCAGCCATACGCGCCGATCACCGATTTGAATCCGGTCGGCTTACCCGTTATCAGCCGGACTTTTTCGATGAGGTCTAGCAGTTCAGGCACACTGTTGACCTCCAAATGCCTATTCGGACTTATAGAGTCCTCGCCTGCGGGAATACCTCGAATGGCAGCAATTTCCGCAGTAACCTTGTTGCCAGGCAGAATGCCTCCTTTGCCTGGTTTGGCCCCCTGGCTGAGCTTGATTTCAAACATTTTGATCTGCTCGATTTGGGCGAGCTCACGTAGTTTCTCTTCGCTAAGGTTTCCTTGTTCATCCCTGACACCGTATTTGGCGGTTCCGATTTGAAATACAATGTCTGCGCCCCCTTCCAGGTGATAGGGAGATAGTCCGCCTTCACCTGTATTCATCCAGCACCCGGCCTCACGCGCACCATTGGAAAGAGCAAGTACGGCGGGTTTTGAAAGTGCGCCGTAGCTCATGCCAGAAATGTTAAAGAACGATGATGTACTGTATGGATGTTGTGTATAGGGGCCGAATTGGACGGGGTCAGCTTCTACTGAATCCCGCTCCAGCGTGGGAAACGGGCAGTTAACAAAAACAACTGAGCCTGTCTCGTTCAGGTTTCGTGTCGAACCGAATGCGACCGTGTTATCAAGATTCGATGCGGCCCGGTTAACCCAGTTGCGTTGCGCTCTGTTAAATGGGAGTTCTTCACGGTCCATGGCAAAAAAATACTGGCGGAAGAATTCACCCAGATGCTGAAACAAATACCGGAAGCGCCCAATCACTGGATAGTTTCTCTGTATAGCGTTGCTTGGATGGTTGCGATCCACAACGTACAGCCAGATCACTGCGAGCACGAAGAGGCCTAGAATAAAAATAAACAGCGATGTAGCTATTTCAAGAAACTGAATTGGGATGCTTGTCATTAGTTCGTTCATGAATTGACTCTCTCTATTCGTGTTGAGACTTTTCTCAGTTAGGGCAAGCGCGCCCAATATTTTTACTTTTGACTTCGCCACTTAACCAACAGACAGCTCAGGCAGGGCGACGCTACAGGCGCCTGTTTTTCCAGCACAAGGCTGAGTTCAAATCATGCTGATAATCCAATAACTCATGATTTACATGTAATTTGAATTGCTATTGATTGCGACTTTGATGCAATACCCAGTGAAAGGTTACGATTTCAAGGCATTGACCCAAACAATCCGGGTTATTCTTGAGCAGAGACTTTTTCTTCTTGCGATTGCTGTAACCTTTTACATTGCATCGCATCTATACCAAAATGGCCGCTGATCATTGCTTTCATTGAGGGTTAGTCAGTGAGCGCGGAAAAGGAAAGCTCCTGGGTTGAAGGGTTGCGCGCAGGCGATTCTGACTCCTATCGGGAAGTTGTCGAATCCACAATTGGAAAGCTGTTGGTTGTCGCCAGACGTTATTTGAATGAAGACGATGCCCGGGATGCGGTCCAGGATACTTATCTAAAATTAATGTCTTCTATCGAGAAGTTTCGCGGTGACTCGTCTCTTTTGACCTGGTTGCAGAGAATTCTGATCAATGAATGCCTGATGCGTCTTCGAAAGCAGAAAAATCGACATGAAACCTCAATCGATGAATACCTCCCCAGCTATCTGGAAGATGGCCATCGAGTGAACCCTCAGCCAGCCTGGCCAGACAACTACGATACAGTGCTCACTCGCGAGCAAAGGTGCAATCAGGTTCAGGAAAATCTTATGAAACTTCCCGAAGACTACCGATTGGTAATCATGCTCAGGGATATAGAAGGGTTTAGTGGAAAAGAGGCAGCAGAAACCCTGGGTATCTCTCTGGCTGCAGTCAAGGTGCGGCTGCACCGGGCGCGTCAAGCGCTCAGGGAATTGCTGGAGCCATTGATGCTGGAGGAAGCTGGTGACTTGTAAGGAATTTATCGATTTTCTGATCGATTACTATGACGGTAATCTTTCTCAGGAAGAGCGGGAAAAATTCGATGCACATATCGAAGTATGCCCTGATTGTGTCGCTTACCTCGAAAGTTACCGGTCAACTGTCAGCCTGGTAAAGCAGACACGCGAAGATAGTGAGGTTGGGGAAGATATCGAAGTTCCAACCTCATTGATTAACGCAATACTCGCCGTTCAGGAAAAATAGTTTTGTAACCTTTTGAAGGCCTGCTCATCAATAGGGCAGGTTATTAATTCAAAAGGAGAACATCATGACATTCCTGCGACAGCATTTGCCCTTGTTGCTTTCAGTTTATATCGCTTTCGTATTCCTGCAATCCCTCGCCTTCAAGTTCACGGGGTCAGAGGAGACAGTTATCATATTCTCAACCATCGGCCAATGGATGGATGGCATTGGTCTACCCGTCTGGTTTTCGAATGGATTCGCACAGCATGGCGGTATAGTAATCGGTACCGCAGAACTCATTGCCAGCACCCTGATTCTGGTGCCCCTGACCAGAGTGATAGGGGCGATTCTGGGTTGGTGCGTGATGTCGGGTGCGATTTTCTTCCACCTGTTTACGCCTCTTGGAGTGAATCGCGTCATTGATGCCTCAGGCAATACCGATGGTGGAATTCTATTCATCCTGGCCTGCGGTGTCTGGTTGAGTTGCCTGGCACTGATTTATTTGAATCGCAGCAAACTGCCTGTGTTGCGCAACCTCAACGCGACCATGCCTGAGACAACACAGCCGGCATGATTCGGTGACCGATGTGGCAGGCGAATTTAGATAGTGATTGCTAACAGGCGCGCTAGCTCAACCGGCCATGAAAAGTTGATACTTTATGCATCAACAATGGCCTGGAAGCCACCATAGATCATTCGCTTGCCGTCGAACACAGGCTCCATTTCTTCCCATTTGAATCGGGGATCTTCCATGACTTTCTGGTTGCCGATTTCGCGGGCTTCTTTAGACGGCCAGGCAACCCAGGAGAAGACGACAACCTCATCTTCCTTGCATTGCACGGCCATTGGGAAGGAAGTCTGTTTTCCTTCCGGTACGTCATCAGCCCAGGTCTCCACGACTCGCAAGGCACCATGATCCTTGAAAACCATTGCCGAGAGTTCGGCCATTTTCAGGTATTCGTCTTTTTTCGCCTTCGGTACTGCGAGGACATAGCCATCAAAGTATTCCACAGGAAATTCCTCTTCTGTATTCCAGTTCATGGCATTTAATCACATTCGGTTGCCAAGGCACATGGAACACAATTTCCTGTGCAATCGAATGTATTGCCGGGTTCTGCTAAAATAGGCGCTTGCTCCGGTTTTACGTTCCGGACAGCAAAGAGGACAAGACATGCAAGAATCTACTGACACCCCTCAGGGCGTGGTGGTATCCGCGCTTTACCGCTTCGCGCGATTCCCCGATTACACAGCTTTTCGCCAGCCGCTGCTGGATCTCATGTTACAGCATCAGGTGCGCGGCACATTATTGCTGGCCGCTGAAGGCATTAACGGCACCATTGCAGGCAGCCGCGAAGGCATCGACGCAGTTATAGCCTGGTTGCGAGCGGACGAACGCTTTGCAGCGTTGGAAACCAAAGAGTCCTATGTGGACGAGAATCCCTTCTATCGCAGCAAGGTGAAGCTGAAGAAAGAGATTGTCACCATGGGGGTCGAAGATATCGACCCGAACCACATTGTCGGTACCTATGTTGAGCCGAAGGAGTGGAATGAACTCATCTCTGATCCGGACGTACTGCTGGTGGATACCCGTAACAAATACGAATACGAAATAGGGACGTTTGAAGGTGCTGTCAATCCAGAGACGGATTCGTTTCGCCAGTTTCCCGACTATGTTCAGGAAAACCTGAATCCCGGAAAACACAAAAAGGTTGCGATGTTCTGTACGGGTGGCATTCGCTGTGAGAAATCCACAGCGTATCTGAAGCAACAAGGCTTCGAAGAGGTTTATCATCTCAAAGGCGGCATTCTCAAGTACCTGGAAGACGTTCCCGAGGCACAGACCAAATGGCAGGGCGAATGTTTTGTTTTTGATAACCGTGTAACGGTGAATCATCGCCTCGAACGGGGGCATTACGATCAATGCCATGCCTGCCGTATGCCGATTACCGAGGAAGACAAGCAGAGCGAGCACTATCAGCAGGGCGTGAGTTGCCCTCATTGCTATGACAAGCACGACCCGAAACAGGTCAAGCGTTATGCCGAGCGCGAACGACAGATGGAGTTGGCGCGGCGAAGAGGTGAATCACATATTGGTCAATCCATGCAGCAGACCATCGAACAACGTCGCCGCCAAAAACTGAAATTCAAGGATCGGCAGCGGGCCGTCAACAAATAGGAGTCAGAGGCTGTGTAGCAAGGTCTATGACCTCTGGCCTGCTACTGTTGTATAGTCTCGCTTCAATCAATACCTCGTTATGACTCTTGGTAAACAGGGAGCATTATTTAGTGAGCAAGGAATTGGCCTCCAGCCCTTATGGCGACTTTCTTGGAATTCGTATGCTGAGCTATGGTGACGGGCTCGCTGAATGCTCCATCGAACTACAACCCCATCACCTGAATACCGGTGGCCGCGTGCATGGCGGTGTTTTAACTTCCCTGGCGGATACGGCCGCTGGGGTGGCTGTCAGGTCTATTCGTCCAGAAGGCAAGCTAACGGCGACTACCGATCTTGGAATTTCTTTCATTCGCCCACCCAAAGGGGCTGAATTGCTGGCCAAGGCAAAGGTACTTCATGCTGGCAGGCAGCTTTACCGGGTCGAGGTTGAAGTCTTTTCTGCTGAAAAACTGGTGGCGCGTTCGAATGCCACGTTCATGATCGTGACACCCTTCGATAAATCCTGACTGCTGTATCCTTCAAAGCTGTCTCACCATGCTGGCATTAAAATTCGTCGGGCAACTCACTAAGGAGTTCGGCAGGCTACAAGTGAGCGGCATGCAAGTCTTTGGATTTGCAGTCTTCCATGCATTGCCTTTCATGTCCCGGATTAATCCCCGGCAAGTAGGAATTTTCCCTTATGAGAAATGTGGTGAATCCAGCTTCTTTTGAGTCGAGGGCCTGGTCCAGTTTCGATGGTATTTTCCTTGTCGCAGAAGAACAGCGTTCAATCGGAAAAATCCATAAAATTCAATAAACTAGGGACATCCCTAGGTAGT
Source organism: uncultured Pseudohongiella sp. (assembly GCA_965227635.1). Classification (GTDB taxonomy): domain Bacteria; phylum Pseudomonadota; class Gammaproteobacteria; order Pseudomonadales; family Pseudohongiellaceae; genus UBA9145. The sequence continues at coordinate 2,449,497 of OZ245763.1, forward strand.
GTGTCTGATATGATCACGGGCTTCAATGAAATGGAATCCCTGCTTCGATGCCAAGGATAGAATCATTCTTCGACTCCTCCCTCGGGCTCACCGTTATCACGCTATATGGCCAGGTCTCATCAATAGACCTGATCAGGAGCATCGATTATTACTACAAGGGAAATCGCAGCAATCTCGTGCTCTTCGATTTCAGCGATGCCGATTTAGAGGGAACAGAGCCCGAACCACCACGGCAGGTTTTCAATCGTCCGGACCGCTATTCCCGTAAAGGAGATCGCAAGGCTTTCGTGTTTCCAACTCCCGTGAAAAAGGATCTTAGACCCTTTCTGCAACAGTATTGTCGCATCACTGAAACCCAGTCTAATCTCGATGTCTTCGAAAGTCTTATCGACGCCAACCGATGGTTGATGGAGAACAGGGATGCGCATCGAGATGCAGACAAATTGAAATTACCTGCTGGCATCCCAGCCTGATTATAAAATTTGCGTTGTAATTGTGACCGATCGGTAATAAAGCCCTGACCGCTCGACTGCAGTTACACAGTCTACGTTTTCACGAATAGATACGATAGCGCGGACACTGGCCAGTCCTCTGGTCTCCAGGCCATGACTCCTGGGGGCTCCAGGTTCGGCTAGTCTTCAAAGTGTGATCTGGGAGGCTTGCTATTTCAATTTGATGAGGTAGTATTTTTTGGCCTGATCTGCGAGGAGTAAACCATGCAGTGTCCAAAATGTAAGGGTGATCTGGAAACCAAAGAGCATCAGCATATTCGCGTTGAGCGATGCAACAGGTGCTACGGTATGCTTCTCGAGCCGCACATGCTTAATGAGACTTTTGCAGAGTGGATGGCTGAGACTTTTCTCGATGTTGGTGCGACTTCCCTCGGCAAGAAATACGACAAAATAGACGATATTGCCTGTCCAATCTGCAACGTTGCCATGGATAAAATTGAAGACCCAGTGCAGACCCATATCTGGATGGAATCCTGTCCAAGCTGTAACCGGGTTTTTCTTGATGCGGGCGAGTTAACAGACCTGAAGCACGAAACTTTCTCCGACAAGTTCAAGAGTCTGCTCAAAGGTAAACGCAAGAAGGACAAGGCGGAAGCCTGAAAAACTGTCAGGCCTGGTCGTTCTCCACTATCGGGTATTGTCGCGATTCGCTGCGCCAAGGTTCCACAAATACGCCGTCAACGTACAGGTTAGTTGCGCCGGTTTGCGTCGGAATTTAGTGTTTCTCCCTGCTTTGGTGCATTCCGCCCTCAGATTTGCCTCTGCGCATCAGTCCGGTCCCTTGCTTGGGATCTATTCAAAGGGCCGGACGCGCACTTGCATTGCGGGGCATACAGAGTAATTGCCTGATCCCGCGGTGTTCATTCTCCCGGATTGTCTTGCCAAGGGCGTATTTACTGATCTACCCTTACTGTAAGTGGTATAGGAATTGCAAAGATCAAAGGGAATACTCGAAATTTCCTTAGTAAACAGGTGATCATGATGAAACGTATTCTGATAGCCCCAATAGCCGCATTATTGCTGGCATCCTGCGCGACGCAGCCAACCAATTTCGCCTCCATGTCGGTTTCGGAATTACAAGCTTATAACGATGGCAGGCCGGTGCTGAAGCAGGTTCACTGTACAGAAGAGAGGCGGACTGGCTCGCATATTCGAAAGACCTGGTGTCGTACAGTAGAAGATTGGGTTGAGCACAATAATCGAGCGCTGATGGCGCTTGATACGATGAATGTGCGACATTATTCCGCGATTCGCGGCGGCGACTAGGCTGCTGGGACAAGCGACTATCTTTCCCGCCGGGAGCTATTTTTAGCTGGATAACGGCGAACAAAATCTGACACGCATAAAAAACGGGGAGCACATTGTGCTCCCCGTTTTTGTTTCAACTATCTTTGTTGCAACTATCGATCACGTTCTTTTGATAGAGGTGATCGTTTCTGGCCAGGAGTGCTGCCCCGAGGGAGCAGCACTCACGAACGGCTTAGAAGTCTACACGGAATCTCGCGTAGTAGAACGCACCTTCAAAACCCCAAGGGCTGGAGCCTGTGAAAGTATTACCCGAACCAATGGTTCCATCCAGGTTGTCGATGTCCAGCGGTGCATCCTGGTCGAATGCGTTGTTGGCACCTACTACGAGGGTGTAAGAATCATTGAAGGTATAGGCTGCTTCGAGGTCGAAGATCCATTCGCCATCGTAGCAGTTATCTTCGAAGTTGCCTGCCGCTGGGTTAGCACACACGATAGTGTAGCCAGTACCATCAGCTCCACGAGGAGTAGGGTCGCCACTGTAGTCAGAGCTCACCCAATCGTCATAGAAGCTGGCACGGGCCAGCAGGCGCAGGTCGCCGATGAAGTGGTTGTAGGAGAATACACCCCGGTTTTCCGGGTTGAAGTTTTCCAGGTCCACTACACGGTTACGGTTAACCTCGGAGCCAGCGTTGTCTACTTCTGTCTGCGTGTTGTTCCAGGAAGCTACAAGGCTGCCGCTGCCGGCATCACCCCAGTCCATGTTCCAGGTTGCAACGACATCGATACCTTCTGTGGTGGTGGCGAAGTCGTTGGTGTAGAAGGACACAGAGTTCAGGTCAGCTGCACCAGGTACACCCAGCTCTTGCAAACAGACAGCCAGGTTACCGGCTGGGTTGGCACGGGCCAGTGGACAGTTAACGCCATCAGGCACTGGACGACCACCGATCTCGATAGTACCAGTTTGGGCGATACGGTCTTCCAGTTCGATGTTGAAGTAGTCAACCGTGATGTTGATGTCAGGCGTTACGTCCCAGACAACACCGAGAGAGAAGTTATTGGAATCCTCTGGCTTCAGAGTCTGTCCACCCAGGAACTGGGCAATCGGGTTGTTGGGAGGAATCTGGCCACGTTGCTGGAGTTCACCATCAATAGTGGTTGTAGAAACCTTGGTTACGTTTTCCTGTCCAGGAGTCGGTGCGCGGAAACCTGTGTTGTAGGAGGCACGCAAAGACACATCGTCAGTTAAGCGGAAACGACCGGCCAGCTTGTAGTTGGTGGTTGTGCCGAAAGTTTCGAAGTCCTCGAAACGTACAGCGAGGCCACCAGTCAGTCGGTCTGTCAGGTCAGCTTCCAGTTCGGTGTACAACGCATAGTTGTTACGTCCCCACAGGCCAGCCTGTTGTGGGCTGAAACCGGCGAAACCGTGAGCGCCGATGCTCAGGTTTGGCAGAGGCGTAACACCGTCGCTATAGGTGTTGGTGCCGTCGTTGTTCTGGAACGCAAAACGACCGGCATCCCAGCTATTCTGCTCACCGATCAGCGTTTCGAAGATCTCATCACGCCACTCTGCACCGAATGCGATAGTCAGGTCTGAGGCCAGGCCATCAACAGGCATTGTGTAGACGAAGTCCGCGTTCAGGTTAACTTCGGACTGAACATAGGAGCCGAGATCGAAGTCGCGCTGCAGCGCGCCATTGACGAAACCGTCCGGACCCAGGGAGGGGTTCCAAGTGTTATTCAAGAAGAATGACACCTTATTGCGCCCGAAACCACCGGACAGGTCATAGGTCAAGTTAGGATTGATATCGCCTCGTACACCCATCACGATGCTGGAGTCTTTTAATCCACCGCCGAACTGAGGAGTATAGCCTCCTGGAACAACCTGGTTCATTACGAAGCAGTTGCCAGGTAGTGAATTCAGCGCCGCTTCATCTGCTGCAACTGCAGCTGGATCAAGCAACACACCGCTGCCACCGGAACCCGGGCTGATCAATGCAGGACAGTTAGAGGTGTAACCGGACTCACCACCACGCAGGTTAGTGTCTACCACTGCGCGAACATTGCCGTTTGTATAAACGCCACCGCGACTGTTGGGGTTACGATAGAAGAAGCCACCTTCTGTTTCACGCATGCCGAAGTTACCGTGTGCGTAAACTTCCTGAGTGTCACTCACGCGGATACCGGTATTAATGAAGATGTTCCAGTTGTCCCGATATTCGGGACCACCAGCGATCTGGGCATAGGGCTGGCGGATGCTGCTACGCTGAGCGGCATTGCCGGAAGCGATCAGGGTTGCCGCATCAGTACGCTGGGTAGAACGGCTTGTTGGGTCCTGCTCCATCCATTGTGCAGTAATGTTGGCAAAGCCATCGTCACCCAGAGGCAGGCCAAAGTTGGTCGCAAACTGGGTCAAATTGCCGTCGCCTTCGGCGAACTCACCGGTACGGGCTTCGAATGTGAAACCATCGGGGTCGTCTTTCAATACGAAATTCATTACACCTGCAATGGCGTCAGAACCGTACTGTGCCGCGGCACCATCCCGTAAGATTTCAGTCTGGCGAAAGGCCAGGGGAGGAATTGCTGAGATGTCAGCGCCTTGAGAACCGGCGGCCAGAGAGCCTCCTAATTCAGCAATTACGCCTGAACGGTGACGACGCTTGCCGTTTACCAGCACCAGGATGTTGTCCGGTGGCAGGCCGCGCAGGTTAGCGGGTCGCACTAACGTAGCAGCGTCAGAGATGGCAAACCGGCCAACGTTGTATGAAGGCACCGTAGTACGCAGCATTTCATCCAGATCCGCATAACCCATGTTGACAAAATCATCACCGCTGATGACGTCGACAGGTACGGAGGAATCGGTGGCGCTGCGCTCAGCACGGCGGGAACCGATAGTGATAATTTCTTCAACGAGGCCGTCAGTTTGTTGACCATAGGCAACAGGTGTAAAACCTGCTGGGGCCAACAGACCGAACGCGATGGCAGTAGGGAGAACCCTACGAGCCAGATTTGGTCGTTGTTTCATTTACTTCCCCTTTAAAGTATTGATTTTTTTCAAGCCAAGTAAGCTCTAATCGGAGCCCGACGTCTTAAATTCATGATTTCAGAAAAGAAATCAAGGGAACTTATTACGTAAAGCCTTGTCGCTAGCATAAAAGTCAATACTGTAAAAGTCCACTGGATATGCCCATAAATTGGGCGTTTCAGACTTAATCTGGACATAATTTTTGGCACCGATACAGGGTCAAGGCGCACCACATTCGACATATTCCGGGAAAAGACAGTAGAAACGCCTGAAAATCGGTAAAAATGCACTAAAAGCGGTGGTTTTCTTAACTCTATATTGGTTCATGGAGTTAGGATAGATTGGTGCGGTAACGAGGTGTAGAAACGGCAAGAGCCCGTAATTGGTGCCGGTTTCTGGCAGGCGGGCAAATTGCTTGGGAGAAGCAGTCCTTCTTCGTGCTTAACACCAGCCCTGATTGAAGCAGCTACCGGCGATCTGCCAGCGTATCGGTGGGTCCACATTCATGGCCTGCATGGTGTAGGTTTGCCCGGCTAACTCCGAACCGTCGAACCACCAGAGCACGATAATAATTCCCCCAAACACACCAACCAGTTGGCCCTGATTGTCGCCGAATCCTGGAATTATCATGGCGGGAATGCCGTTTTGCCCAGAATTAAACTGACCAGGATTGGCTACTGCTCCTCGAAAGGCTGCCACTTCGATGGCGTTCTTGTAGGGGGTCGTCGCCAGGATCGCCTCGGAAAAGCGGGCCCGCAGGCTATATTGTTGATAAGCGGGGACGGCGATAGACGCCAGTGTGCCCAGAATTGCTGTGACTGTGAGCAATTCCAGCAGAGTAAATCCAGTTTGTTTGTGCTTGCTAACCATGGGCTGACTGTTCCGGGGTTGCCGTCATGATCCCCGAGTGTTTGTATGAAGCCGGATTCTAAGTGACTGAACGGCAACAGAAAAGTAAAAGTATAAAGCCGGAAGCCAAACCTGGCGCATTATTGTGAGCTTAATTATGAAGTTAAATGTTTTTGGCATCGAAATGGAAGTAGTGCGCCGGGATGGGCAGTGGCTGGCATTTTACCTCGGCAATGAAGGCAAAAAGCGACTGGCCGATGACCTGAGTATTCCGGCCGAACTGGATGAATCGGAGCTGCTGACTTATTTGGCGGACGTGTACCATGAGTGGTCTACGCCTGGCCGCGACAAGGTTTTATTGCTATCCGAACAGGAACGGCAAACGGATAGTTGAGATTCCCCATTCAGAAATGACCAGAAGTGAACCATGAACAGGAACGAGCTCAATAATAATTTTATTGCTGATTTTCTGCGCCTGGAATCCGCGGGTGGCATATTACTTATTGCTGCTGCCGCGCTGGCGATAGTGTTCGCCAATACACCATTGGCGGGTTCATATCAGGCGCTGCTCAACGTGCCTGTTGAAGTCAGGGTGGGCAGTCTGGAAATTGCAAAGCCACTTCTACTTTGGATAAACGATGGCCTGATGGCCATCTTCTTCTTTCTGGTTGGGTTGGAACTCAAGCGCGAGCTGGTCGAGGGCGAACTTTCGGACCCCCGAAAACTGATTTTGCCCGGTGTTGGTGCCATAGGAGGCATGTTAGTGCCGGCTCTCATCTACGTCTGGTTTAATCGGGGTGAATCTGTTGCCTTGCAGGGTTGGGCCATTCCGGCCGCTACCGATATAGCATTTGCCCTTGGCATTCTCGCGCTGCTTGGGTCGAGGGTACCCACCGCAATCAAAGTGTTTCTCACGTCTCTTGCCATTATTGATGACATCGGTGCGATCGTCATCATTGCCATCTTCTACACAGCGAAACTTTCGGTGCAGGCGTTGTTGGTATTGCTTGCTTGTCTGCCGGTAGCCTGGTGGCTTAACCGGCGCAATGTGGTGGACTACAGTCCCTACATACTGATTGGGGTAATCATGTGGGTGGCCATGCTCAAGTCTGGGGTACATGCCACGCTGGCGGGAGTCATCATGGCCTTTTTCATTCCACTCAAAGACAGGAATGATGTTGAGCATTCGCCACTGAAAGAACTCGAGCACGATTTACATGGCGTCGTGGCATTTTTCGTCTTGCCGGTATTCGCCTTTGTGAATGCGGGCATCGATATGCGTGGTATCAGCAGCGAACAAGTCTTTCATGCAGTTCCCATTGGTATTGCCCTGGGTTTGTTCATTGGCAAGCAATTGGGAATTTTCGGCATGTGTTTGTTGGCTGTGAAAACCGGGCTGACCAAATTGCCTGAAGAGATGAGCCTGACCGCCCTCTATGGAACATCGGTCCTGTGCGGTGTGGGATTCACCATGAGTCTGTTTATTGGGTCGCTGGCATTCGAACAAACCGGGGTGGATTTACTGTTCGATGAACGTCTTGGAATCATCGCTGGATCTGTCGCATCCGGATTGCTGGGCTACATCGTATTGCATAGTCATTTGAAGCCTGCGCATTAATCTGGCTTATCTGGCTCTGCGGCCAATGAGTCCCGCGAGCCTCGAAATACCTTCAACGATTCCTCTTGCGGTCCACAGCAAGGCGAGCTTCATGCGTTCTGCCAGCGTCAGAAAGCGCGAAGAGTGCAGTTGGCTCCTGACTCTCTGCCAATGGGGTTGCTGGTCCAGAAAATCCGAGAAGCGTCGGGAAACCTTGCTCAACATCAGGGCCGCCAGTCCGAGAAACAGTACGCCAGGAATCACTGGCAGAATCAGCCCCAGCAAGCCAATAAGCGCAAACAACGCGACTATAGCCAGCACGGCTACTTTGACTACAACTGGCTTATCTTCCCGTTCTTCGTAGAGTTTCATCGCTTCCTCTCCTTTGTGCTTGAAATATGGGGGCGAGCCTCTCGATTTAAAAGGATGCAGGGACTGTGCCAGAAGCTATGTTGTTGATATTTAAGAACTAGTGCTAAGAAGAGCTTGATAATCGTGGCGAAAAACCGCAGTGGCTTTAGCTTTTTCGCCACTGCGGTTTCTTCTATCTCGGGTTTCTCCCATCTCGGGTTTCTTTGGCTCTCTATCAGGCATGCTGGGGGCGAAGGGTGGGTAGGGCAACCCGCAATTCTCCCGGTCCTAACAGGGCCTGCACAAGACAGCTTACAGTCAGAAAAAGTGGGTATTCCCAGCCGCCGCCTTCGTTGTTGAAAGTCCAGCCTGCGCCCCAGTGTGCCCACGTTGCGCCAAGCGAAACAATGGCCAGCAGCAGTGCTGTTTCCCTGACCCGTATTCCCAGAATCAGCAGTGCACCACCAACAATTTCGGCGGCGATGACGCCATAGGCCGTGATCCCGGGCAATCCGAGAGACTCGAAGAACGCCACAGTGCCGGGCACCGTGAAGACGACAACTTTCAGGTAGGCGCTGTGAGCCAAAAAGATTATACCCAGGCTCACTCGCAGAAGGGTGGCTCCATAGGCTTCGGTAGTATTCATTGCATTGTCTCCTCAACAGGGTTGAAATTGGCTGCTACTTTAATGTTTGTGAAAATGCAAAGAAACTAGCAAAATAGGCAAATGTAATTTGCAAAAATGCAAACTTGATTTTGCGACTTGTGAGGATTGATATGCATTGGAACGATTTGCGGGTATTTCTGGCGATAGCAGATTCGGGGTCTCTTAGTGGTGCCGCGCGAATCCTCGGCAATAACCATTCCACGGTCTTTCGCCGGCTAGGGGAGTTAGAGGGAAGCCTGAACACCCGCCTGTTTGAGCGCCTGCCTACTGGCTATTTACTCACAACCGCAGGGGAGCGAGCATTGCAACTTGCCCGTGAGGCGGAGACCGCGATTCACAAGATTCAGCTTGAGCTTGCGGGCAGGGAATTGACCGCTGCAGGCAAGGTGCGGGTAACGACGGCGCCGAGTCTTGCCCGAACGATCTTGCCCGCGGCAGTGAAGAAGCTGCGCAAAAGTCATCCCGCCATCGCGATAGAGATAGCGGTTGGGGATAACGACTATGACCTGACTCGTCGTGAAGCAGATATCGCACTGCGTGCAACACGCAATCCACCTGAAAACCTGGTAGGTAAGCAACTCAGGGAGCTGGACTGGTGGGTATGCAGCAGTACTCGTCTGTCTAACAAACCAGGCAACCTAAAGCAGCTGGCACGACTCCCGCTCATAGGTGCCGATTTCGCGCTGTTGCGATTACCGGTATTTCAGTGGCTGGAAGACAACTTTCAGTCCGGCATCGTGGCACGCGCCAATGACCTTGCGACGATGTCTGCCCTCACTAAAGAGGGCATTGGTATTTCAATATTGCCTGCTGACCTGCTTGAATCTGGCGTATCGCGGCTTTTTCGCCTGCCTGACCACATGGGGCAGCTATGGTTACTAACCCATCCTGATCTTCGATTCTCGCCTCGAATACGAACCGTCTGGGAGGCTATAGAATACGCCGCCCGGGAAAGACTCTGATTTGTTTTTCTGGCTTTTAAGGGCTGGTACCACCCTGGGTAAGTTGTATTTCTTGGACTTTAATCCCGATTGATGAATAATGAATCTGTCCTTCAACCAGTCCCCTGAGCAGGGCGCGGGAGGAAACCATGGACAGACGCCAATTCATTGAGCGCAGCCTGCTGCTGGGTGCGGCGGTCACAACGCCGTTTAGCCTGAGTCCGGGTGCCTTCGCGGCCTCAATGCCTGCCGACATCATCGACCTCGATGCGCTTGCCTTGTCCCGCGCTATACAGGACAGACAGACCTCTTGCGCGGAAGTCATGGATGCCTACCTGACCCATATCCATCGCCATAACCCTGTCTACAATGCCATTGTTGGCATGCCCGAAGACGATTTGTTGCGGGCGCAAGCACGGGAAGCTGACGCAGCCCTTGCCAGTGGTGACAATAAAGGATGGATGCACGGCCTTCCCCATGCCGTTAAAGACTTGCAGGCTGTGGCTGGACTCCGGTTTACCAGTGGCTCTGCCATGTTCGCCGAGCGAACAGCAAACCAGGACAGTGTTCTTGCTTCCAAGCTGCGCGCTGCCGGCGCACTGTTTATCGGAAAAACGAACGTGCCAGAATTTGGCCTTGGTTCGCAATCCTACAATCCAGTCTATGGTGCAACCGGCAGCGCCTGGAACCCGGCCCTTACCTCTGGTGGAAGCAGCGGTGGAGCGGCCAGTGGCCTGGGTACGCGCATGCTGCCAGTAGCAGATGGCAGCGACATGATGGGTTCGTTGCGAAATCCGGGTGCGTTCAATAATGTGATTGGCTTTCGTCCCAGTGTTAATGTCATGAGCGGGTCCGATTCCCGTCCGCGAGCCTTGTCCACTTCGGGGCCAATGGGCCGCAACACGGCCGACACAATCGCCTTGTTGAATACCATTGCCGCGACACGACTCAGTCGCGATTTCAATCCACTGGATCTTGGTTCAGTGAAGCTGGCGTGGTTCGGTGATCTTGATGGTTATCTCGCCATGGAACCAGGCATCACAGATCTATGCGAAGCGAGCCTGCGCGTTGTCGCGGAAGCGGGAGCCGAGGTGGAGAGTACCCTACCCCTGTTCACTCTGAGCGATCTCTGGTTGTGCTGGACTACTCTGCGCCACTCAGGACGAGGGCGTAGCTCGCGGCGATACTACGATCTGCCAGAAACTCGCGCACTATTGAAGCCGGAATTGATATACGAGATCGAGCATTCATTGGTGCTCACAGCGGGGGATGAATCGAACGCGAATCGAATTCGCCAGGCCTGGTACCGGGAACTGGACAGATTATTCGATCAGTACGACTTCCTGGTGCTGCCGACAGCCCAGGTGTTTCCCTATGACAAGAATCAGCACTGGCCGACACAGATAAATGGCCGCGAAATGGATACCTATCATCGCTGGATGGAGGTGGTAATTCCTGGTTCTCTTGGCGGTCTGCCTGTGCTCAATGTGCCTGTTGGTTTCGACGACCAGGGACGACCAATGGGAATGCAGATTATGGGTCGGTTTGGCGACGACCAGAGGGTGCTGGAGTTCGGCCTCGCCTATGAGGCGATTACCGATCACTTGCAGCAGCGCCCGCAATTACAAAGTGTCTAGGCAAGCGGCGCTCCCGAAAATCCGCTTAAATGAGGATTGCGCCGGGTCTTTATTGGCGTTTGTCCTGCTGGGCTTTTGGTCGCTCACAGCTTCCGCTCAAGACTATCATGCACCGCGCACGGAATACGGGCAGCCCGATTTGCAGGGAGTCTGGAATTTCAACGATTCGACGCCCCTCGAGCGTGCACAATCACTCGGCAGCCGGGAATTCCTCACAGAAGATGAATTGGATGCCAAATATGCGCGCCTGCAGTCGGGTACCGCGCGTCGCGAACAGCGCGAACAGAATATCGCGGAACGTGTTATGGAAGTGCCGACTGACGACACCGGTGCTTACAATATTTTCTGGTCCTATTTCGACGAACCCTTTCCCAACAATCGGACTTCGCTTATCGTCTATCCTGAAGACGGGCGCATCCCGACAACGCTGAACGGCGTCATTACCCAACGATCCCCGCCGCCATCGAATCCCTGCAATGATGGCCTGGCTGTAATTGCCGACCGTCCGGTTCGCATTTCCTTTGCCGCAATTTCCTGCGACCGCCCTGAAGATTTTGGGCTGGCTTCACGCTGTCTGTTGTTCCCGCAAACAACCGGTCCCTATATCAAGGCCAATTCCTACAACAACAATATCCAGATTGTGCAGACGGCAGATCATGTCATGCTGTATACGGAACTTGGTAATGACCCAAGAATCGTAGCGCTGGATGGGAGGCCATTTCTCGACCCACGAATTGAAACCTGGACCGGTAGTTCTCGTGGGCGCTGGGAGGGGGAAACCCTGGTGGTCGAAACCCGGCATTTCAATGCGAAGATGGCGGCTGTATTCACTCGCACTGCAGCCTACGGCAGTGCTGAAAACATGGTACTGCAAGAGCGCTTCACCAGGGTGGCTGACAACGCCATGGTTTATGAGTTCACGCTGACAGACCCCAGTACCTTTGTAGATCGTATAACTGCCATCACGCACTTCTCCAGACTGAGTGAACCTATCTATGAGTTTGCCTGTCACGAGGGCAACTACGCCCTTCTCAACATGCTGCGCGGTGCGCGCCTGTCAGAAGTCAGGTCCAGCCTGGGTATCGATTAGTGCTGCTCAGGTTCACTCTGGTACCGCGATATTCAGGGTTTCTTTAACCAGTTCCATCACGAAGTAGCTTGTACTCTCCAGTACGTCCGGTAGTGACAGTATGGTGGTGCCCAGAAATTTCCGATAGGAGTCCATATCGGACAGGCGTGCCTTGATCAGGTAGTCAAAATTTCCCGAGATCAGGTAGCACTCCTGAACCTCTTCCAGTTTGGCCGCAGCCGCCTTAAAGCGCTCGAAGGTATCCTGGGAAGTGCGAGTGAGTTTGATTTGCACGAACACAATCAAATCGGCATCCAGGGCATGGGGGTCCACCAGCGTGGTATAGCCCTGGATAATGCCGTCCCGCTCCATTCGTCGGACGCGCTCAAGGCAGGGACTGGTGGACAGGCCCACCCGGTTGGCCAGTTCTGAAAAGGTAATCCGCCCCTCATGCTGAAGCTCTCGCAGTATCTTGCGGTCGATTTTGCTCAGGTCGTATTTTCTGCCCATCTAAAAATAACCAGTAAAAAATATAGAGTAAATTGATTATAACAGCATAAATTACTGATATTTTGTAAATATACAACAATAAGCATAAAAAATGCTGCTCGCTCCCCACTATAATCTGCACCGTCGCGAACCATTCAACAGGTGCAAAAAGATGCTGATCGGGGTTCCAAAGGAAATTAAGAATCATGAGTACCGCATAGGCCTGACACCGGCTGGTGCGGCAGAACTCGTTTCGCGCGGTCACCAGGTGATCGTGCAACATAATGGTGGTGTCGGTATTGGCTTTTCTGATGATGATTACCGTGAGGCCGGTGCCGAGATTGCCATTGGCGCGGAGGACATTTTTGCCCGCGCTGATCTTATCGTTAAGGTGAAGGAACCCCAGCCCGAGGAATGCAAGATGCTGCGCTCTGGCCAGACACTTTTCACCTATTTGCATCTGGCGCCTGACCCCGGACAGACGCGTTTGCTGCTGGAGTCTGGAGCCTGTTGTATTGCCTATGAAACGGTAACAGACGATGACGGCGGTTTGCCTCTGCTGACACCTATGAGTGAAGTTGCAGGGCGAATGGCAGCGCAGGAAGTTGCTCATTGCCTGGAAAAAGCCCAGGGTGGCAGCGGCGTGCTGATGGCTGGAGTGCCAGGTGTCCCAGGAGCCCGGGTGCTGGTTATTGGAGGCGGCGTCGTTGGTCTCAATGCCGCGCGCATTGCGATGGGCATGGGAGCAGACGTCACCATTGCAGATCGATCTCTCAGTCGTTTGCAGGAGATTGATGAGCTGTTCGATGGCCAGATCAAGACCCTGTATTCAACGCAGCAGGCTATCGCGGAGCAATTGCCGCTAGTGGATGCCGTAATCGGTGCCGTACTGGTGCCAGGAGCAGCAGCGCCGAAACTCATTAGTCGCGACATGTTGTCACTGATGAAAACCGGTTCGGTGTTGGTCGATGTGGCGATCGATCAGGGTGGATGTTTCGAAAGTAGTCGCCCGACTACCCACCGGGACCCCATTTACCTGGTAGATGGAATCGTGCACTACTGTGTAGCTAACATGCCAGGTGCCGTGGCGCGTACATCGACTCTGGCGCTGACCAATGCCACTTTGCCGTACCTGCTAAAACTGGTCGACAAGGGTGTGCATGGGGCACTGCTTGGTGATGCGCACTTGTTGAATGGTTTGAACGTTCACAATGGCATGGTTTGCAATGAGGCGGTGGCGGAAGCGCTTGGCTATGACTATGTGCCGGGTAAGAAAGCGCTTGAAGGTGACATGCTGCGGCAGACCGCCTGAACAGATTGAAGAAAGGCCGGACGATGTTCGGTTTTAGTATCTGAGTAATTTAGTTAGTGAATTAGTTATTGAGTTGGATATTGAGTTAGTTGTGAAGCTTCCCTAGCAACCGCCCAGGTTGCATTTTGTGAGGCTGGTCCCGGAACCCGGGGCCAGCCTTTTTTATGGTTCATCGCGGATAAGTGGGGAATCGCATCTATTTGGTGTTCATGGACGATTAGGTGAGAGCCTTCGAACGCGGCTGCGAGGAGGCAGGGTTCCCAACCCGCCGGCTCGGCGCCCAAGGGAGCCTCTGACCAATTATGTTTCATCTCTGGCTTTCAGCCGAACCCGCTATCAAGGCGCCGGTTTGAAGGCATGCGTCGGCCTGTCGAAAACCGGCAACGCGGAGAGCGGGTTCGGCTGAAAGCCCCGAAGGGCGGGCCTGTCGCATCTGCCTGCTGCGTTGCCGCACTTGCCAAGGGCTACGGCCATTGCCGGCGTACGGCGTCTTGCAGGCAGATGCGACAGACTCCGCAGAGAAGGAACATAATTGGTCAGAGGCTCCCCTGGTCCCTTCACTACAGAAAAAGCCCTGCGGTCTTTTTCTTCCGTTCAGCGCCGGCCTTGACTGGCGGGTTGGGAACCCTGCCTCCCCGCAGCCGCTTGTGCAGTGATACCCGAGATATCGAAGTATTCTTCGACACACCTTATTCTCAATCGCAGGGAAACTCAGCCAAAAAGTAACGTAATACCTAGCAGCGCTCAGAGTGTCGGGCAGAAGGGGCTTGTCGCCAACAATTAAGCGATAGCGCTGAACGGAGAAAAAAGACCGCAGGGCTTTTTTCGGAGTGAAGGAACCCGGGACGGGCGCAGAGCGTTGGCGACAAGCCCCTTCTGTCCGGCACGGCCACAGTTCAAGGAAGCCCCAACTAAACAAATGGCAGAATCAGCGCCTGACAACAGTTCTCGGAAAAGCGCGATGAACCTTTTTAATGCCCGATCGCAAACTACCAACTCGTCCAGTCATTCACATTGCCGTCCTGACAAGTCGATGGCACAAACTGGATTCGATCCTGTGTGTTGTTCACGGTGCAGCGGTAGGATATCGACCCATCGCTTTCCACTCTAATCTGCATGTGCAAGCCGATATCAGAATTGCCCCATTCGGGGCGCCGATAGGCTCGGAGGGCAATGACTTTATTGGGCCCTTTAGGTTGAAACTCGATACGGTCCCACATGTAGTGGGGTTGGCCGAACAAATTCTCATAGGAATACCAGGGTCCGCCATGGGCCTGTCCATTGGGGTTGGGGGCGCCCGGGATATTGTTGGTGAGTTGACCTCGTTCGTAGAATTCCGTTTCAACTCTGCGCCGCAATTCGCCAAGCAGCAATAGTCCTTCGGATACCTGCGCCCTGACGGTATAGGCTTGCATGTAGGGAACCGCGATACTGAGTAAGAGTCCCAGAATTGCCGTGGTAGACAACAGTTCGATCAGGGTAAATCCCCGATTGCGAGAACAGAGTGAATTTTTATGGCAAGTCATCATCACTCAATCACAATCGGCACAGGGTTGCTGCGGGTCACATAGATGTCCGTGAGGCCGAGTAGGTCAGGGCGGGGATGGCTGATTCGCAAGTCGCCATCGACGTTAGCCACAATCATGGGTAGTCCGGTTTCGGCGCAGCGCAGGTTTTCACTGGGCGTTCTGCCTGCGCTCAAGACTTCAGCGATTTCCCAGAAAATCAGCATACAGGCTTCGATCTGGTTGCGTGTGCGATCCTCGGCAATGATCTGCTGTGGTGTGAGAGCACCCTGACCACCAAATGCGCTGAAAAGCTGAAACGCGATGGCCGCACAGCAGACCAGTGCAATTCCAATATGCAGCATCTCCTTCGTGCCGGTTCGGCTATGGGTGTCACGTTGAATCGTGGCAGTCTGGGGCACAGCCTGTTCAGCTTCCGCGAGGAGTGCGCCAACCTTTTCCTGCTTTGCGGATGATCGTTGCGCCACGAAGGATTCCAGTTGCGCATCATCACCACAGCGCTCGCAGTACACTTCGCCAGCCACCACATTGCTGCAAAATCCGCAAAGGGGAATCTCGCATTTCGCGCAGTTGGCAGAAGCAGGGGCACTGGGGTGATACTGACATTTCATGCTGGTTTGGTGTTTCGCCAGAAGCGAGCGAAATCATAGCGTGTAATTACAGGGAATATAGCAAAAAAGCACTCACAACAGGCGTTGGTGATTACAATTCCCTGTGACCTGTGGGGGTCCGGAAAACCGTGCTAGACTCGGGGTCTTTCTGATCAAACGGATCAACGCAGTAGAAATTCAACCGGGGGGTTGCTTTGTCCCATTCCAGAATCAGTCGTCGTCATTTTCTCTCTTCCTCTGCTTCCCTGGCGAAAGGGTCTCTTATTGTGCTTAGCGTGCCGGCAATTGTTACGGCCTGCCGCGAGGCGAATGAGTCGCGAATGGCGGAAGCAGCCTTCGTCAATCTGAATGCAGATGAGGCAGCCGAATATTCAGCTATCGCAGCGCGCATTATTCCCAGTGATGAAACGCCGGGTGCCACCGAGGCTGGTGTTATCTATTTTATAGATAATGTGGTGGGCGATCCCAATCGTCAGTCCGCGCTGGAAGCGTTACGTGATGGGTTGAGGGAGTTGCAGTATCAGGTCGCGACTGAGCATGGTCTAGGTTTCTTTGCTGAACTTGATGAGGCACAGCAAGATGCACTGCTGAGTCAAAATGAAACGACGGCGTTCTTCAATACGATGCGCTATCTAACGATTGCCGGTACTTTCTCCTTGCCCGAGTATGGCGGAAATCGCGAAAACATTGGATACAATATCATCGGCTATGAAAATCACCCGAGCTGGTCACCGCCATTTGGCTATTATGATGCGGACTACATGGAGCGGGGGGAATAATCATGGCTGAGGCAAGTTTTCCTACCAGAGAAGAAGTCGATTTTGTGGTCATTGGCTCAGGCGCAGCCGGTGGCATCATGGCGAAAGAGCTCTCCACGGCAGGTCATTCCGTTGTGGTTCTGGAACAGGGACCACATTTACAGGCTGCAGATTTCAAGCACGATGAATGGGCCTACGATCACAATTTCGAATTAATGTGGGGCAAGCCCCAGGGTCACCCGCAAACCTTTCGCAAGACTGCTCAGGATGAAGCTGAAGAGAGAGACATGGTTTGCGGCTATGCACACAATGTGGGCGGCAGCAGCATGCACTTTTCGGGCAATTTCTGGCGCTTCCGACCTATCGATTTCATGGAGGCATCGGTCAGGGGAACCGTTGCTGGTACCAATTTTAGTGACTGGCCAATCAGCTACGAAGACCTGGAACCCTATTACACGAAGGTAGATTGGGAGATAGGAGTCTCTGGCTTGCAAGGTCCCTGGGACCCGCCCCGATCCCGTGAGTATCCCTGTCCACCCATGCCGATCAAGGGCCCGGATGTGCTTCTGGAGCGTGCAGCTAAAGAAATGGGTCTGACCCCTTATCCTGCTCCTGTGGCCATTCTTTCACAACCGCATAATGGCAGGCCGGGCTGTATTCATTGCGGGTTCTGTAATGGTTTCGGCTGTGAGGTGAATGCCAAGTCATCATCGCTGGTGACAATGATACCGCTGGCGTTGGCGTCTGGTAACTGTGAGTTACGCACCCATGCCACAGTTTTCCGTATTGAAACCAATGAGCAGGGCAGGGCGTCGGAAGTGCTGTACTACGACGCTGATGGCAACGAGCAATCACAACGCACGAAGGCGGTGGTGTTATGCGCAAATGGGGCGGAGACACCGCGTCTTCTATTGCTGTCTGAATCAGGCAGATTTCCCGATGGGTTGGCCAATTCATCCGGCTTCGTAGGTAGAAACCTGATGTTCAATGGTTATACCTCGGTAATGGGGTTATTTGATGAGCCAGTGAATGGATACAAGAGTATCCCGGCCACCCGTGTGGTTCATGACTTCTATGAACTGGATCCGGAGCTGGGATTTTATGGGGGAGGCGGTATCGATGCGCGTCACCCCTCTCGAGGTACACCCATGGGCTTTGCCCTCATGAGCGGAGCGGCATTTGGCGGGCCAGCCTGGGGCAGTGACTATAAGCGCAATCTGGCTTACCAGTTCTCCCATGTGGCTGCTTTCGACGGTCATACCACCTCATTGCCCGTGGACTCCAACAACATCACACTGGATGACAATGTTCAGGATGTGTGGGGCAGGCCGGTTATTCGTTGCACATACATGGATCACCCTGACGATCTATCAACCATGCAATGGTTCCTCAACAAGACCACAGAACTCATGGAAGCGGCTGGTGCTGAAAATGTCGTGGGTTTCTATCCGGAAAACGGCCAGGAAGGCAATGTGCATCTGCTGGGAACGTGCCGCATGGGAGCTGACCCCAATGCTTCTGTGATCGATCCTTTCCACAGAACGCATGATGTGCCAAATCTGTTTTTGTGCGACGGCAGTTCCCTTGTCACATCCGGAAGAGGGCAGCCCACCATGACCATTATGGCGCTGGCGTTCAGGGCAGCGGATTATATTAATCAGGCCGCACAGAGAAACGAGATCTAAGGTACTTCTGAACAGCCAGGTTACGACTGCGTACACAGGCTCCTTAATTATTCGGAGTTTCCCTGGGGCGTTAGCACGCCGGGCAGATCGCTAAGTCGGTGAATGACCTTCGCCGCGTCAGATCTTGACGTTTCACTGGGTGTTATCCACACCGCATCAATGCCGGACGACTGCGCGCCGATGATGTCCTTTTCCCAGGAATCACCGATCATCAGGACTTCTTCTCTCTCACAATTGAGTCTGGCAAGGATTGCGGAGAAGTAGGCTTTGGATGGTTTTTCAAATCCCAGTGAGCGATAACAGAAGACTTCACTGATAAAGGAATCAATGCCGCCACGCTGCAATGCCATTCGAATTTCTTCTTCCGTGGAATCTGCAGCATTACTTGCCAAATGGCATTTGTAGTGCGGACAGAGCATAGCGAGCGTCTCTGCCGCCCCGTCACACAAGTCGACGCTGGGCCAAAGGTACATGGGACCCAGGCATTCTGGCTTATCCACCATCAGGGTATTACCCCAATCAAACAATAGATGTTTGTACATAGCTGCCTGCCTGGAAATGGATGGTTTAAAAAGGGTAGTCGAAAAGGGAAGGGGGTTGATTCGCCAACGCGTGGCACGCTTCTGCAAACAGGCTAAGCAACCTGATTGTGGGTTGGCTGCATACAGGCAACCGCCTGTATGCAGAGCTACCAGATTTGATTAGGGCCGAATTGCTATCTGCTTTGAATCGGCCTAATGCTGTTCTTCCATGTTCTCGATGCTGGCGAAAACTGACGCACTGCCGTCCTTGTTAATCAGCAAGATGTCGTAGGGCGTAAATTGATCGCCCATTTCCATACCCGGTCCGCCAATAGGCATGCCAGGTACCGCCAGGCCGAGTGCACCTTCAGGAGGGTCGGCCAGGAACTGGTCGATGAATTTCTCCGGTATGTGGCCCTCGAACACAAAACCTTCGGCAGTGACCGCGGTATGACAAGACACCCATTCCGGTTTCAGGCCCAACTCCGCCTTCACCGCATTCAGATTCGCAGGGTGATGGACATTGGACGAATAGCCGTTTTCATCCATGTGTTCGATCCAGCCTACGCAGCACCCACAACTGGGGTCTTTGTAGACGTTGAGTGTGATGTCGTCGATAGACTGGGCACCCAGTGAAGGTGACAGCAGCCAGGCCAGCAGGCCCAGCAGAGATGCAAAGAAGCGGCGACGCATGAGTAATCTAGCCTTGAGAATATCCTGGATCATTGAGACCTCCGGGTTCGTTTGGTCACTGGATGTCATTATAAATGAATTTACGCAGTGTGGAATTTTCGCTGTTAGAGTGGCTTTAAGGTCAAGTACCGCTGCATGTCTGGAGTCAGCGCTTCCGTGCCCATTGCAGGAATGTGGGGACATTGCCAACCGATTGCAATAGCACTATGCTGCTGGGCTATGGCTGATTCGTCAATCTCTGCTGACCAGATCGATAACGAGACTGCAAACCTGACTGCGGCAGCGCCGGTTGCCGGCAAAGCGCGGATACAGTCCATTGATACATTGCGTGGGGTGGCCCTGCTGGGCATCCTGCTGATGAATATCATCGCCTTCGCCAATCCTTTTGCTGCCTATCTCCTGCCCACTATCGATGGCGCCACCAGCGGCAGCAACATGGCGACCTTCATGACGGTCGATATCTTCTTCGAAGGGTCCATGCGCGCGGTCTTCTCCATGTTGTTTGGTGCTGGCATGCTGATCTTTCTTAATAAACCCAATACAGATCCGGAGGTAGTAAAAGGGCTCTACTTTCGGCGCACGCTGTTGCTGGTGTGCTTTGGTCTGTTCAATGCCTATGTTCTACTCTGGCTCGGCGATATTCTCTATGCTTATGGCATGACGGGCCTGGTTCTGTACTACTTCCGGGATATGGCACCGAAGAAACTATTGCTCTGCAGTGCCGGGATACTGGTGCTGCTAACGTTGCTGAACAGCATTAACCACGTGAATGCCCGGTCTCTCGGCGAGGCGGCAGCAGAAGTGCAAACCCTGCCTGCTGGGACCGAGCTATCGGAGGAGCAGCAGGCCGCACTGGACGATTATTCGGCACTACTGGAGCAGCAGTTTATTGCGCCTGAACTGGCGCAGCAGCAATTGGATGTGATGCAGTCCGGCTATTGGTCAAATTTCATTTTTGCCGCACCTGTGAATGTAATCCTGCAGACGATTGGCTTCATCGGCAATGCCTTCTGGGATGCGTTGGCCATGATGTTGCTGGGTATGGCATTTCTGAAATGGGGATTGCTCGATGCCTCCAGAAGCCTGAAGACATATGGGCTTATGGCGCTAGCAGGTCTTGGCCTTGGACTGCCCCTCAACACCTGGGAAACGCTGAGTTTCGTTGCCAGTGGTTATGCCGTGCATTGGACGGACTTCATGCGTCCAACCTACCACCTTGGGCGCATGCTTCTGGCAATCGGCTATATCGGTGTGATCATGGTTATTTGCAAGCTCGGTGTATTGGCATGGTGGCGCTTTCTCATGGCCAGGGTAGGGCAGATGGCACTGACCAACTACCTGTCTCATTCCCTGATTTGTAATTTTATTTTCATGGGTTGGGGCCTCGGCCTGGCTGGCCAGCTCGAGCGACTGGAGATTTACTACGTGGTGTTCGGCATCTGGTTGTTCCAGATTGTCGCCAGCCCGCTATGGCTCAAGTACTATCGATTCGGCCCAGCCGAGTGGTTATGGCGCAGCCTGACCTATGGTCAGCAGCAGGGCTTGCGGTTGCAGAGCAGCTAGTCCGGGCGCCCCACGCCAGCCCTTCTCCTTGCCTTCCAGATTCCGAATGGCGTACCATACGCGCCGTCTTTGGCTGCCGTTTTAATCGCATTCCTGCCGTATTCCGAGCGCCAGCACTGCCGCCGTCCCCTGGGTTTAAACACTCAACCGGGACCATTGGCAGACAATAAATCTTCTTTTTAAACTCGCGCTGCGCTTGCCGCACGGTAGCCCGACTGCGTGAATTCGACGGACTCAATATGCTAGAGCGTCTGCATATCAATCTGGCCACGCTGCGTGAGCTCTTCAGGATCGCCCTACCCATGGTGGTATCCCAGGGCACCTTTGCGCTCATGATTTTTACCGATCGTTATTTCATGTCGCAGATAGACCCGACCCATATGGCCGCAGCTCTGGGTGGAGGGGTAGCCACATTCTTCTCCTATTGCTTTTTCTCCGGCCTGTTTTCTTATGCCAACGCCATGGCGGCGCAATATCTCGGCGCGGGGGAAGCCCACAAGGGACCAAAGGTTGTGACCCAGGGCTGGATAATGGTGCTCTATAGTCTTCCACTATTGGCGCTGATCACCTGGTTAGGTTCCAGCTTCTTCGATTTGATGGAACATGACCCACGTCAGGTAGAGCTGGAGCGTGTGTATTACCAGATTCTCATGCTGGGTATTGTTGCCGCGCTGGCCAAGGTTTGTATTTCTTCCTACTTCGTTGGCATCGGTCGGACCCGCGTGGTCATGGTCTGTGATGTGTCTTGTCTGTTCCTGAATGCACCTCTTGCCTATGTGATGATTTTTGGAAAGCTGGGCTTTCCTGAATTCGGTATCGTAGGAGCTGGAATCAGTACAGGCGTCGCCAATGTTTTCGGCTTGATCCTGTTCCTGCTCTTCTATTTCAGCAAGGAACACAGGGAGAGTTTTCGGGTTATGGAATCGTTTCGCTATGACGGACCGATTCTGCGACGCTTTCTGCGCCTGGGATTTCCATCCGGACTGGAGCTGTTTCTCAACGTGGCGGCGTTTAACCTGTTTCTGCTGATGTTCCAGTCCTACGGTGTTGCCCACGGCGCAGCGGCGGCCATCGTCTTCAACTGGGACATGCTGTCCTTTATTCCCATGGTTGGCTTGAACATCGCCATGATCAGCATGATCGGTCGCTTTGTAGGTGCCCGGGATATGGCTCGCACATCGGAAGTGATTGCGGCAGGTTTTATCATCGCATTCTGCTATTCGGCGACTCTCGCCGTGCTCTATATCAGTTTCCGTTTCCCGCTGGTGGAATTCTTCGCTCCGCCGCAGGGGGACTTTTCCGAGATCCGGGATTTGGCGACCTTCATGATGATCGGCCTTTCCTGTTACGCCATGGCGGATGCCACGATCCAGGTTTGTGGCGGAGTCCTGCGTGGTGCGGGGGATACGCGCTGGCTGATGTGGGCGTCAGTCACCCTGCACTGGGTCATGCTGGTGGCTGAGTATTACATCATTCGAGTAGCAGCACTGGGTCCGAGGATCGCCTGGGTGGCCTTCTGTGTATTCATTTTCTCTATCGCCGTGGTGTTTGTGTGGCGACTACGCAGCAGTCGCTGGCGTGAGGCCGACAAGCTGGAAATGGTGATGGCGGAATAGTGTTGCCTGCCCTTGCAGCTATGGGTAATAGCAGTTAACTTCAGCAAACCTTTGTTACGGGTTTTAATGAGACTGCTATGAAAAAAACTATAAATAAAATAGCAACATACGGCGCGGCTGTGCTCCTGACAGTCGCCACCCTGGCAGCCACAACCGCCGTATCCCAGTCGCAGTATCCTGAGAATCTATTAAATCAGAAGGGCAGTTTCTCACGCGGCGCAGCTCGGGCCATCGGTGAGCCCTTCGTGGGTCTCACCACATCGGATGGGAAGCAGGAGGGGCTGTTCCCACTGCGCGCAACCGGTGTATCCACTGCCCCGATCATGAATGCCGCCAACGCTTTTCTTTCCACGCTTTCAACTATCGATCTCAGCCGTACCCATTTCGCCATTGACGACCCTGAATGGCGCGATTGGTCCAATGTGGATGTGGGAATCTTCCCCCGGCGTGGTATCAGTCTCGAAGAAATGTCAGAGGAACAGAAGAGTGCAGCCTGGAGCCTGCTGGAAGTCTCTCTCAGTGCCAAGGGGATTGAACAAACGCGCGCCATCATGCGCACGGAACAAACGCTGTTCGAGCTTAACGGTGAGCCCATTCGTTATGGTGAAGAGAAATACTATCTCACCATGATGGGAATGCCTTCGGCGGATGGTCCCTGGGGTTGGCAACTGGATGGGCATCACCTGGTGATCAACTTCTTCGTGTTGGGAGATCAGGTAGTGATGACCCCGGCGTTCTGGGGTGGGGAGCCCGTCGTCGCTGCCGCCGGAATGTACGAAGGGAATACCATCATGCAGCCGGAACAGAATCTCGGTCTTGCTTTGATGCAAGCCCTGGATAGCGAGCAGCAGGCCACCGCAATCCTGACCCGTGAAAAGACAAGAAACTTCCCCATGGCTGCGGCCAACGAGGACAACAAGGTCCTCGACTATGAGGGCTTGCAAGCATCCGAAATGAGCAGCACCCAACGACTCGCGCTATTGAACCTGATCGAAGCCTATGTTGGTAACCTGCGGGACCCCCATGCCGCAGTGACCATGGATGAAATCGGCGAGCATCTGGACGACACCTGGTTTGCCTGGATCGGTACCGCAGATGATGATGCCGTGTTTTACTACCGAGTCCATAGCCCGGTAGTAATGATCGAGTTTGATCATCAGAATCCCGTGGGAACCACCATGATTAACGCGCCAGGTGTCCCAACAAGAGATCATATCCATACCATAATTCGCACGCCTAACGGGAACGACTACGGCAAGGATTTGTTGGCGCAACACCTTGAAAATGTACCCCACTAATATATTGAAACAATATTGGAAAACAGGAGGCACGATGAAAATACTCGGACTAAGCCTGGCGCTGTCGGCATCGCTTGTATCACTGGTTAATGCCCAGTCTGATAATGCCTTCGGTATCCCTTCGGAAAAAGTAAGCAATCCGGCAGCTAATGTGGTCGCCGCGCCAGGCTCCCGCGGCCAGGGTTGGCTAGGGCAGGGCCGGTCCGAGGTAATAGCCCGCCATGGCATGGTTGCTACCAGTGATCCATTAGCGGCGCAGGCTGGGCTGGAGATACTGCAGCAGGGTGGAAATGCTATCGACGCGGCTGTTGCCGCTGCGGCGGTGCTGGATGTCACCTCCCAGAATGACACGGGCCTGGCCGGCGACCTGTTTGCTCTGGTTTGGAGTGCCCGAGACCAGCGTCTCTATGCATTGAATTCCGCGGGTTTCGCACCGGCTGGATGGACTCCCGAGTTTTTCAGGGAGGAACTGGGTCTGGAACGTATCCCCGGGCAGGGAGTGAATGCGGCGACGGTACCCGGGGCCGTTTCTGGCTACGATGCCCTGCTAACCCGCTTCGGCACCATGGGGTTCGAAGAAACCTTTGAGCGAGCCGCCCGTATTGCTGAGGAAGGCTGGGGCCAGGCTGAGCGTCGGCACATGGATCTCATGAGTCAACAGGATAAGTTGCTGGACGATCCCGATTCCGCAGCGGTGTTTCTGAACGATGGTGAGGTGCCACCGCTGTACAGCATTATCCGCAATCCCGGGCTCGCCGATGCCCTGCGACTGATTCAAAAGGAAGGCCGCGACGCGTTTTATCGTGGGGATATTGCCGATGCACTGGTGGCCAAGATTCAATCTGAAGGCGGTGTCATGACCCATGAAGACCTGGCCGCGTTTGAATCGGAATGGGTTGAGCCAATCTCTACTAACTACCATGGTTACGACGTATTTCAGCTACCTCCGCCCGGACAGGGATGGGCAGCACTGGAAATGCTCAACATACTGGAAGTGTGTGCACCGGTGCATGGGCTGGATCTCGCGGCGCTCGGTCCGTCGAATCCTGACTACTGGCATTTTATGGTAGAAGCCAAGAAGTTAGCCTACTCCGATTTGCAGGCCTACAACGCCGATCCCTTGTTTTCAGATGTGCCTCTGGGTGAGCTTCTGTCCAAAGAATATGCCGGCGGACTGTGTGGACGTATTGATATGGACCTGGCGTCGGAGCCGTCGGTAGAAGGCGGTCTGGATGGAGGAACCATCTACCTTACTACAGCGGATCGCTGGGGCAATATGGTGAGTTTTATTCATAGTATTTTCTCGGTTTACGGGTCAGGTATCACTATTCCGCCCTATGGGATGATTCTGCACAATCGAGGAGTTGCTTTCACTCTGGATGAAGAGCATCCCAACGTTGTAGCTCCCAGGAAGAGGCCATTTCATTCCATCATCGCGGGTATGGTGATGCAGGATGGAGAGCCTTTGATGACCTTTGGTAATATGGGTGGTTCGGTTCAGCCGGAAACTCATGCCCAGCACATGGTGAACGTGATTGATCACGGCATGAATGTGCAGATGACAACTGATGCTGCGCGTTTTACTCACAGTCAGAACAGCAATATCCTTTCGCTGGAACATGAATTGTATAGTCTGGTGGGCCGTTCACTCGAAGCGAAAGGACACGATGTGCGGTCTGTCAATGGCAGCCGCGTTGGCGGCTACCAGGGAATCTTGTTTTCGCGGGATCCATCACTTGCAGCGCCAGCGTATTCACAGGAAAGCATCGTGCAGGATTTACCCGTGAACGGTATCTATAGAGCGGGATCAGACCACCGCAAAGATGGCCAGGCCGTGGGCTGGTAAACTAAAGCTGATTGCGAGCAAGGAAGACAGGAGTAAAGTACATTTATGGAAATGCAGGCAGAGCAACATATACCGGCACCGCGAGAGAAGGTGTGGGAGGCGCTTAACAACACAGAAATACTGAAAGCCTCCATGCCCGGTTGTGATGAATTCGAAGCCGTGGGTGACAATGAATTCAGGGCCAGAATCACCGCGAAAGTTGGGCCGGTAAAGGCGAAATTCAAATTTAATGTCAGCCTTACTGACATAGACCCGCCGAAGGGGTACACCATCAACGGAGAGGGGCAGGGAGGAGTGGCCGGATTTGCCAAAGGTAGCGCTTCTGTAGAACTCTCGGAGGACGGTGATGGAACACTGCTGGGCTACAGCGTGAAGGCGAATGTAGGGGGCAAACTTGCCCAATTAGGTGCCCGGCTCATTGATGGCACGGCAAAGAAAATGGCCGACGAATTCTTTGGAAATTTTGTCGAAATAGTGTCCGGTGACCCAGAAGAACCCGCCAGTTAGCATTTCTTCCCGCCGTATTCGGCCTCAAAGGCCGATTCAACCCCTTTCCGGCGTTGTTTTTAAGACTCCATGGGGTAACATGCGCAGCATTCCAAAAACCAAGCATTAACAAGGCAAGACCAACATGACGAATCACGTACCTCTGGACAAAGAAAAGCACGCCAATCTGAAAGTGAAGGAGACCGGTGATTACACCCGGTTCGCCCAACAGAACCTGATTCCTGTGGTGGGCAGGGACTTCTTCACACTGGCCGCCGAATTCCCCCTGGTATTCGTAACCAACCCGGATACCGAAGACTTCATGGCAGTGGCTGTGATGGGGCTGCGTGAAGGGCAAAACCTGTACTGCCAGGAAGTACCCTATCCAGCCATGGTTATCCCTGTGGGTTTCGGTAATGCGCCTTTTGCCATTGCAGCCACCAACGAGTCTCGCGAGCAATTTGTTGTGCTGATTGATGAAGACAGCGAGTTATTGAATGAGACAGAAGGGCAGGCGCTGTTCAAGGAAGATGGCGAGAAAACAGACTACATGGAAGCCCGGGTGCAAGGTCTCGTGCAGGCCGCACAGCAGCGTGAGCAGACTGTCCAGATTTGTAAACTACTGAAGGACAAGGGGCTGCTGATGACACACCAGGTGCAACTACAGCACCGCCCGGATGGTCAGCGCTACAATATTGAGGGCATCTACACTGTCGACGAAGAGAAATTCAATGCCCTGTCCGATGAGGAATTCCTGGAGCTTCGCAAGCAGGGCATGGTTGCCCTGATTTATGCGCATCTTTCTTCACTGCAGCAGTTGCGTCGTATCTCAGCCAAACAGTACGAGATAGACAAGGTGGCAGGTTCCGGCGCCTAAAGCGGGTTCTACCGGAGAGTTGGTGCACTTTGGCGCTACGTCCAAAGTGGCCAATTCGCTGCATAGGTACTGACATTACTCTCGACAGAAGCGCCTTTTAACCCGTCAAATGTCTTAGCGGAAGCCCTGCGGGCAGGGTAGAATTGAACGGTTTTCTCCAGGGAGAGTAAGCCCATGAAATACACTAAACTGCTAATAGCCGCACTACTGATGGTCCCTGCCCACCTGGCACTCGCCCAGAACGACGAAGGTGAGGTTATCGTGATTTCTGAATTGAGCCGCGCAGAAGTTACCCAGTTTATCGAAGAGGCTGAGGATCAGTTCTATGCGATCTTCAATGCCAACATCGATGACGATGACTACAAGATCACCTGCCGGCGGGAAGCGCCAACCGGTTCCAATATCCCGGTTCGGATGTGTGAGCCCGCTTTCATGATTCGAGCCCGTGCCGACAATGCCAATACCTTCGGATTCAATGCCGGGGTCGTGGTGCCGGACAAGGCCATTCTCGCCAGCGTGGAGCACGAATACGACCGCTTGCAGGAAATGATGGAGCAGATGACCCGGGAAGTACCAGAGTTTGCACAAATAGCCAGCATCCTCACCCAGCTGCGTGCCAGACGAGACGAGCTAATCCGGTAGTTGGAGTGCGCCATCGTCAGACAGACAGGTTCAGGAATTTAAAAGGGTAGGCAGAGATGCCACCCTTTTTTTTAATTGAGTCAGCTCAATTTGAGTAAATACTAACAGAGCCGGTAGTCGCAGGAGCAGCAGTCGATAGGACTCCTGACACTATGGCCAGACCCGCTCGAAGTCATGCAAATCATTAATCAACTCGATACGAAAGCGCTGCATCAGGAATACCTGGATACCGGCTACGTGATTATCCGCAACCTGCTGACGGATGAGGTTGCTGAGGCTGCCTACGATAGTCTCAAGAACAAGGTGCCATGGGAATTTCATTACCGCGCACTCAAGAGCGGCGGGAAAGTAGGAATCCTCGACCCTGAGCACTATGCCAGCATGGACGACAAGGACGTGCAGAGGCTGGTGCCGAAGATGGCGACGCTCAAGGACAATGATTTTTCCTTCGCCTACTGCCGCTACACCATTCCAACTAAACTGGAAGAGGCTACTGAGGAAACACGCATCCTCACCGAGATTTACCGGTACTTTAATACGCCCGAGTACCTGGGCATATTAGCCGAGATCACCGGAGACGATAGCGGTCGAGAAGTGAGCAACTGGGCGTCTCGCTACGACCGGCACCACCACCTCTCTGTCCACATGGATGAGAGTCCCGGGCAGGGACGCATTGCTGCCCATGTACTCGGGCTTAGCAAAGACTGGAAGAAAGAATGGGAGGGCAATTTCGCCTTCTGTAATAGCAAGGGCAAACCCGTGCACAAGGTGCCTCCTCAGTTCAACACTCTGGTGATGTTCAAGGTACCTCGTCTACACCTGGTGACCCAGGTTAAGCCCTATGCCTCAGATTCCCGTTACAGCTTGTTTGGTTGGTACAAGTCCAAACAGGAATACTTCCTCAAATAACGCTGTCAGGTATCTGCGCTTGCTCGGCATACAGCGCCAATTAGGCTCGGACGCCACATTCGAATAAAATCCAGCTGTTGAATGCGAAGGGTCCGTTGTACGGTCTCGTATA
Organism: uncultured Pseudohongiella sp.; assembly: GCA_965227635.1. Taxonomy (GTDB): domain Bacteria; phylum Pseudomonadota; class Gammaproteobacteria; order Pseudomonadales; family Pseudohongiellaceae; genus UBA9145. The sequence continues at coordinate 2,478,334 of OZ245763.1, forward strand.
AAATCGTAGAGAGAACCAGATCGAGAGTTGATTTATGCAAAGCAACAAAAAAGCACTAGCCTTGAGTATTTCTGTGTTTTTGGCCTCATTGAGCCTGGCTTCAGGTTCAGCCCTGGCAGGTACGAAAGTAAGGGTACAATCCAATCTCGGTGCTTACACGCTGGAACTCTATGATGAGCAGGCGCCAGCCACGGTGGCGCAATTCCTGGCCAATATCGAGGCCGGAACCTATCACTTCTCCATGATTCACGCGGTGAGCAATGTGTTTTTCGCGGGAGGACTATATTTTTACAATACCTGTGGGCAAGGCCCAGTTCTGGCTCCAACGCCGCCTTCCAGCCCGCTCGAGTCCACAGGATTGACAAACGATTTGGGAACCATTGCGATGATTCCCAATTCCAGCAATCCCTCTACGCTGAGCGGTCAGTGGATTATCAATCTGGCCAATAATGAAGGAATTTTCGAGCCTAGCCTCACACCGGTAGTATTTGGCGAAGTAGTGGAAGGCTTACAGATCGCCGATGCTGTAATTGATTTATGGCGAGTGCCAATGGATATCAGTGGCTCAGTGCCGACTTTAAACTACGACGGCATTCCTGTTGTTCAATGTGGTCTATTCACTGCGGACAATGTGTTGAAGGTCGCCATGGAAATTTTGCCTGATGAGCCTCCGGTCACAGCAGAACCCGCAAACGTGTTCGACAATGACACCAGTCTGCTGAATATCAAGGTAAACGCCGGCGCAGACGGCCTGCTGGCCCTCTCCTTGCAGCTACAAGCCACCGAACCATCAATCATAGTTCAGGCTCTACCAGAAACCGTGAGCTCATTGACGGCGCCGGTAGAAGGCATGGCAACCTTCGACGCCGCCACCGGCAACCTCACCATCCCCGAATTGGTAATAGATGGCCAGGTAACCTACACCAACCTGGTTTTCCTCCTGACGAACGTAGAGAGTCTGTTCTTCACCTTGCAGTCTTTTTCTACACCCTGATTCAGGCTGTCAGGATTTAAAATTCTTCAGGCGTCATGCTTGGCGCATTGATAGCCCCGTGCAATCTGGCTATATGAGTTACCCGGCATGATCTCGACAAAGATGATTCTAGCTTGAGAGCTTCTATGTGGGCCGCGTCGAGACGCATCTTCGTGAAATTCCTCCTCCCGAGGCTTCTGCACAAATCTGAAGTTGGACGCCGATGAATTTACTAGAGTGATTCTTTCCCGGGCGCCTGATGTGAGCAGAAGCGCCCACGGTCCGCGCCCCTCCGGGGTGCCCTTACTCCAGAAAAAGCCCTGCGGTCTTTTTCTTCCGTGCGGCGCTGGACCTGAACTGTGGGCGCTTCCGCTCACGTCAGCCACCCTCCAACCCTGCAAGCCTCTTATTAAAAACACGTAAGCTCGAATACGAATAGAGAGTATTCGGAGTTGAGATTTAGGAAGCTGATAAGAAACTAAAGAAACAATTGTGCAGTATGGATGAACGTCGTCCGGTGGACATTGGTCAATGTATATAGATCTTTAGCGAAGTGAAACGCTACAAACATTGCAAATTCAAAGTGATGGATATGCAGAGCGGTGAGATGATGAGCGGCGAGCGAGAAGCGTCAGAACGAGGCGAAGGAAAATTTTGGTTGGGGAGTTTACAAATCGTAAATGACCCAACCAAAATTTTGCTTCAACGAAGTGCTGGCGTTTCGCAGCCGTTGCGTCCCGAGCACGCAAAAGAAAAGGGGTCCCGAAGGACCCCTTTTCGTGTGCAAGACTGATAACTAAGAGTTAAAAGTCGTAGACGGCTCTTGCGTAGAACACCCTGTTTAGTGGGTCATGCAGGCCACCAAGTACACCAGCAAACTCCGGCGAACGCTGTGGCTCACGATCTGTCAAGTTACGTCCGCCAACTGTGAAGCTCAACTGACCATCGAAGACATCAATGCCACGATAGGTGTAGTTAGCGTCAAGCTGGGTCCATGCCTTCACACCAGTCTGGGCGATTCCCGCTGGGCGGAAAAAGTTCGTGAAGAAATCCAGGTGAGTGAACAGAGGACCATCGTAGTTCATGTCGTCAATATAACGAGTGATGGTGTTGATGGAGTGGTTGCCCATGGTCCAACCCAGTTGCAGGTTGGCCTTGAGTTGTGGCAGCTCCGGTGCAGCACCAGTCTGGTCGTTGTATTTGCCGGCACCATCTGTTACTGGATCATCCGGCTTGGACTGATACAGGAACTCATCGATGTAAGTACCTTGCAGGCCGATGCGGAAGTCACCCCAGTTGTTCAGGCTGAAACGGTAGTTTACCTGAAGGTCGAAAGCGGTTACTTCCACGGTTTCAGCGTTGGAGGCACCCAGGCCGTTCACCTGCAGGATCGTGGTTGGTGAACTTGGATCACGGATAATGTCCTTGTTGGACGCCGGGTTGTTGATCCACGCTACCAGTTGATCCACGCTAGGCTGGTTGGCCCCACCGATTCCGTTGCCAGAGAAGCCAGTGGCTTGCTGGAAGTTGAAGAAATCGATGTTCATGATGTCCTGACCAGTGGTGTTGATGATCCGATTCTCGAACTCTGTATTGTTCCAGGTCAGAGAGAAGTCGAAGTCGCCAACATTGATGTCGAAACCGAACTGCTGGGAGCTGGACTGCTCATTTTCCAGGTTCGGGTTACCACCAGAACAGGCTGTGGTGAACGCATCGTGAGGCCCGAAGCGGTCAGTCACTGTAGACAGGCCACAAGTGATTGGGTTCAGGAGCTGCTCAAGTGTTGGTGCGATGAACGCATCACCTTGAGTGGCACGCAGAGTCAACCAGTCAGTCGCTTGCCAGGTCAGACCGTATTTGGGATCTGTGGATTCTTGACCAGTGGAGAATTCCTCACGGCGAACCGCAGCGGAAAGTTCCAGAGTGGACAGAATTGGAATGGAGAACTCGGCAAAGAAGGCGTCGACTTCACGGTCACCTGACGTGAGGACCTCTTTGTCTGCGCTACCAATCCAGGTATCACCAGCGATTTCAACCAGCGAAGGGACGTTGGTGTAGGAATCGTCACGCCACTGATAACCGATAGCCGCACCGATTGGGCCGCCAGGTAATTCAAATCCACCCAGAGGAATTTCACCGTTAAGTACGATATCGATTGTATCCAGGGTATCCAGGACACGCTCGACGTCACGCGCAGCGATGTCGTTCATCACGTGGATGGAGTTGTTGTTCGCCGGATCAGTCACGAAGAATGGGTTGTAACACGCGTCACGGTCGTTGACCACGTCACAGTTCACGCCCTGGATCATCGCTGTGATGTCGTAGTTCTGGTTGGACATGAAGTTGTAGTCACGCTCGTTGCGCGTGTAAGCCGCCATGCCTTCCCAGCCATCGATAAATGGCACAGTGAAGTCCGCCTGGAAGCTGAAACGGGTCAGGATATCTGTCTGGTCCGAGATGTTGTCGCCATCGGGGGAATGACCATCGGAGATCGTGTGCGTCTTGTTGATCGGACGCAGGGTACGGGCCTGCACGTCTTCATGCAGCGGAATACCGTTGTTCACGATACCGGACACGATGTAGTCGTCCCAGCCGTCATTGTTCAGGTCAACACCGGGGTTACGATCAGGTACACCGTCGCCATTCGCATCTACACCGTAGAGCTGGTTGCCATTGGAATCTTCGGCCCAGAAGGGGTTTCCAGGAATTTCACCACGAATCGCTGGCAGCTCACCGATACGGGAGTTACCTGGGTTAGAGGTAGAAGTATAGGTTCGAATTGCTTGACGAGTACGGAAGCCCTGGAAAGACAGAGTCAGGTCGTCATTCATTTCCCAGGTAGCATTCGCATAGAACTGGGTGTTCTCGGTAGGCTCACGATAGGAGCGGTTGTCACCGAAGTCGAAATAGCAGTTAGAACCCAGGACGTTACCGGTTGGGTTGTTAGCCACACCAGGCGTGTAGCCAGTGCGCTGATCGCGTGGAGCACAGGCTGGGTCTACAGCGTTGCTTCGAGCGCCAGTGTATTGACCATTTTCATCACGAGTAGGCACATACCAGTTACCGGGTGCGTTAGAGGAGATGGTCAGACCGGAGTTGGCGAGCAGATTACGCTCATCCCAACCGAGACGGCTGTTTTGACGGAATTGGCCGGCCAGGACTACGTCCAGATCGCCAATATTGCCGCCCCACATCATCTGAACGGAGTGCTCGTCGTAGTCGCCGCGGGAATCCTGTTCGGCATAAGTATCGATCTTGAAGCCGTCATAGGACTTGTAAGGAACGAAGTTGACCACACCGGCCACTGCCTCGTTACCGTACAGTGCCGCAGCACCGTCAGCCACGATGTCCATACGCTGAATCGCGATCGTAGGAATCATGAGCTGTACGTTTTCGTTTACCAGACGCTTACCGTCCAGCAGAGTCAAGGTGGATCGTGGGCCAAGACCGCGAAGGTCGATGGTCTGGCTGGTAGATGAAGTACCCTGAATAGTATTGGTGACCGCAGAGGATGCACCGTTAACGAAGGTCAGGTTTTGCACAACCTCACCCAGGTTGAGAGTACCCTGAGCTTCCAGGTCCGCAGCATTGAGCTGGGTGGTCTGGGAGGCCTGGGTAAAGCCTTCACTACGGCGAATAAAGGAACCAGTTACTACAACTTCCTCGACTTGGCTGTCTTGTGCAAGCGAAGTGCCAGCGAGGGGAAGTAGGGACATGGAAATTGCCGTACAAAGCAAACTACGCTTATGTGGGATTTTGAACTGCATACAATCTCTCCATATTTCTTTTATTTAAGAAGCTTCTTTTTTTCTTCTGCCAATCTGTTCAGGAGGGAACGATCAGAATTGGCAGTTCTAACGCCGAAAAAGCCCACTGCTGTTCCCGTCAAAATTGCGAAAACCTCAATGAGCCTGTGGCGTTGGGAGATTGATAGTAAAGAAAATGACAGTGATGTAAAGCACAATAATCTCATATCTTATTGAAATTATTGAATATTTTGATTCTTAAATAGCTGGGTAGCAGCGTATATTTAGAGTTGTTAATTATTTTGTTGCCGCAAACTGGTGCGCAGGCTCGTAAAGCCTTAAAACCATTCGGTTGGTGGAGGGTTGGTAATGGGGCGTGTTGAAAAGTATTTAGAACCTAATTGATTTTGTCTCCGCCTGAGGTGGAGACAAAATTACAACCCTAAATAAAAAGTTTTTCGCTTTGGCTCCGCAAAAAGTGACAAATTTAAACAAAGCCAGCCGCGTATTATCGGGCAATTGCTCGATTTTTCACTCTAACTTGCGTTGGAAAGAGGGGGTAAATCTTCCAGCTTGCCCGAGTCGTTCTTGGGCGAATCCATCATGTCACCCACGTGCTGCAACGCAGCCAGAATCGACGAGCGTTCATGGGGTTTGAGATTTTCAAACTGTTCGATGAAATGCGAGTTCATTGGCTTCGGGGCTTCTCTCAAAGCCATAACGCCTTTCTCGGTGAGACGCGCGTGAACCTTTCGCTTGTCCTCTTCCGACCGAAAGCGCACCGCCAGACCGTCTTTTTCAAGGCGGTCCAGTACAGTTGTTGCTGTGGCCTGGCTCAAGCAGATCAGTTCGGCGAGTTCGCCGATGGTCGCCTGCGGGTTCTTGGCGATCTCGGTCAGCAACATGAGCTGCGGAGATGTTAAGCCAGAATCACGTCTCAGTTGGTGTGAATGAAGATCTGAGTGGCGAATAATCTTGCGAATTGAAACTAGCACTGCTTCCGTCAGTGATTCCATCGATTTACCTCTTAATAATCGGAGAAGTTAACGAGTACTTAATGTAACGACCTGATGGCGTATATATCTATGATTTTTCGGTACTTTGCAATGGAAACAGGTATACAGAATGTCACGCTGCAGCGGCTGTGGAAGGCAATTTCTTTCGGCTTCTTAAATTTTTTGATTTCGGGCAATTTTACCCCTAGAGGCAATTCGCTCGATAAATATCAGTATCTTAGGGTTGTGAATTCATCCCGCATTCCGGTTTTTAGAACCCAATGAAATAATTTCATTGTGTCACCGAACACCTGCTCCAATGTTGCAATATGTAACAATCAAATTTGCGACAATTGCTCCCGGATGACGGGTCTTGGCCGCTTATGGGCGAAGATTTGTCGAGGTCAGTATGAGTTCTATCGTTTCCGAATGTAACGAGTTCGTAATTTTTGAGATATTTACACTAGCCAATCGGCAGGGTATTGATAACAAGGCGGCAACCGTGCGTTGCTGGTTTAGGTTTCTGCAAGATGAATGAGGAAATAGATCGGGCTTTTGGCTTCTTGATTCACGATATTTCAACCATGCTGCGTTCCCGGTTCAGGAGGCTGGCGAGCGAAGCTGGTCTAACAGGCGATCAGTGGTTACTCATTTCCAATCTGTCGCGACGCAACAACATAAGCCAGCGTGAGCTGGCCAGGCTCGCGGATATGACCCCGCTCGCTGTGACTCGGCAATTAGACGTCCTCGAAGAAAACAAGTGGGTCAAGAGAAAGGACGACAAGAAAGACCGCCGCTCCAAGATTGTAAAACTTACCCGCAAAGCCGAAGAGCTAATGGATATCTACAATCGTGCCCGACTCGAAGCAAGAGCGGAAGCCCTCGCTGGCCTCGAGCCCGGCCAGGTAGACGAACTCAACGAACTCCTCTACCGGGTCCGCCAAAACCTCCGCGATAGCGCTGAAGCCTAGCTCGGCAAGACCCTCACAATAGAGTGCTTTACAAGCGCAGCGCCAATCCGTTGCCAGTGGATGTTCAAACAGTAAAAAGTCTTCAATCACTCCCGCATCAAACTCAGTACCAAAGCCCGCTAAGCAGTCAATTTCAAAATAACTGAAGCGATTGTGTGGTTTGACATGCCCAATCGTTAGAGATGCGTTCCGGGCGCCTGCCGAGAGCAGTCGCCCCCACAGTCCGCGCCCCTCCGGGGTGCCCTTACTCCAGAAAAAGCCCTGCGGTCTTTTTCCTCCGTGCGGCGCTGGCCTTTTATCGTGGGCACGCCCGCTCCCGGCAGCCACCCTCAAATCCTGCAAAGTTCCCACATAATTAAATAAAGAAAACCAAGCTATCAGCGAGGTGAGATGATGAGCAGCGAGCGGCCGGCAATTGCTCCTGCATTGCCGGCATACCGTCCATCCATGGACATAAGAGACGTCAGAACGAGGCGAAGTAAAATTTTGGTTGGGGAGTTTACAAACCGTAAATCATGAAGGACGTCCTGTCCTTCACCCTGCGGGCAGCGCAAGCGCTGTGCAAAATCGCTCCGGGCGATTTTGTGACCCAACCAAAAATCTGCCTTTACCGACAATTGCTCCTGCATTGTCGGTATACCGTCCATCCATGGACATAAACGAAGTGCTGGCGTTTCGCAGCCGTTGCGTCCCAAGCACCCAAAAGAAAAGGGGTCCCGAAGGACCCCTTTTCGTGTTTCAACCTCTAAAGTGCAAGACTTTAAAAGTCGTAGACGGCTCTGGCATAGAACACCCGATTCATCGGATCCTGCAGAGCACCAAGTACCCCCGCAAATTCCGGCGAACGCTGTGGTTCCCTGTCCGTCAAGTTACGTCCACCAACCGTGAAGCTAAGTTCTCCGTCGAACACTTCAACTCCGCGGTAAGTGTAGTTGGCATCCAACTGAGTCCAGGCCTTGATGCCTGTGTCACGGATACCTGCTGGACGGAAGAAGCCACCGAAGAAGTCCAGGTGGGTGAACAGAGGACCATCATAGGGACCCATGTCATCAACATATCGGGTGATAGTGTTGATGGAGTGGTTGCCCATGGTCCAACCGATCTGCAGGTTGGCCTTGAGTTGTGGCAACTCAGGCGCGGCACCTGTTGAATCGTTGTAGCCTCCGGCACCGTCAGATACAGGATCGTCAGGCTTGGACTGATACAGGAACTCATCAATATAAGTTGCCTGCAGGCCGATGCGGAAGTCACCCCAGTTGTTCAAGCTGAAGCGATAGTTCGCCTGAACATCGAAGGCGGTTACTTCTACGGTTTCTGCGTTACCTGCGCCCAGTCCATTCACCTGCAGGATCGTGGTTGGGGAGGTGGGGTCGCGGATGATGTCTTTGTTTGACAGTGGGTTATTGATCCATGCAACCAGTTGCTCGACGCTGGGCTGGTTCGCGGCACCAATACCATTGCCAGAGAAGCCGGTGGCTTGCTGGAACGCCAGGAAGTCAAAGTTCATGATGTCCTGACCGCTAGTGTTAATGATTCGGTTGTTAAACTCGGTGTTATTCCAGGTAACCGCCAAATCAAAATCACCGATGTTGATGTCAAAGCCAAACTGCTTGGAAGATGAATTCTCATTTTCCAGGTTTGGATTACCACCGGAACAAGCTGTGGTAAAGGCATCGTGTGGACCGAAACGGTCGGTTACTGTAGACAGGCCACAAGTGATTGGGTTCAGGAGCTGCTCAAGTGTTGGTGCAATAAACGCATCACCCTGAGTGGCACGCAGAGTCAACCAGTCAGTTGCCTGCCAGGTAACACCATACTTGGGATCCGTGGATTCCTGGCCTGTGGAGAATTCCTCACGGCGAACCGCGGCGGAAAGTTCCAGAGTGGACAAAATTGGGAACGAGAATTCCGCAAAATAGGCGTCCACTTCCCGGCTGCCAGAAGTGAGGACTTCTTTATCTGCACTACCAATCCAGGTGTCGCCAGCAATTTCTACCAGAGAAGGAACGTTGGTGTAGGAATCGTCACGCCATTGATAACCGACAGCGGCACCAATCGGTCCGCCAGGCAGTTCGAATCCACCCAAAGGCACTTCACCGTTCAGTACGATATCGATGGTGTCCAGCGTATCCAGGGTACGCTCGAAATCACGAGCAGCGATGTCATTCATCACATGGATGGAGTTGTTGTTTGATGGGTCGGTGACGAAGAAGGGGTTGTAGCACGCGTCGCGGTCATTGGCCACGTCACAGTTCACGCCCTGAATCATCGCAGTGATGTCGTAGTTCTGGTTGGACATGAAGTTGAAATCACGCTCGTTACGCGTGTACGCCGCCATGCCTTCCCAGCCATCCAGGAATGGAACAGTAAAGTCAGCCTGGAGGCTGAATCGACTCAGGATGTCGGTGCTATCACCCAGGTTGTCTTTGTCTGGAGAGTGGCCGCTGGACGTAGTATGCGTCTTGTTGATCGGACGCAGAGTACGTGCCTGAACGTCTTCGTGCAGAGGTATACCGTTGTTCACGGTACCTGCAACGATATAGTCATCCCAGCCATCGTTGTTCAGGTCAACACCTGGGTTACGATCGGGAATGCCGTTGCCATCCGCATCAACACCGTAGAGCTGGTTGCCGTTGGCGTCCACAGCAAAGAACGGGTTGCCTGGAATCTCGCCGCGAATCGCTGGCAGTTCGCCAATACGGGAGTTTCCTGGGTTGGAAGTCGACGTGTAGGTGAGCTCGTAAAGTCGTGTGCGGAACGCTTGCGCTGACAGAGTCAGGTCGTCATTAACTTCCCAGGTCGCATTCGCGTAGAACTGAGTGGTTTGCGTTGGCTCACGATAAGAGCGGTTGTCACCGAAATCGAAAAAGCAGTTGGAGCCCAGACGGTTACCAGTTGGATTGGCAACTTGATCTGGTGTGTAGCTGGTGCGGGCAGAAGCTGCGGCACAGGCTGGATCAGTTGTGCTCACGCGATCACCGGTGTACTGGCCATTTTCGTCTCGAGTGGGTCGATACCAGTTACCTGGTGCGTTAGACGAGATCGTCAGACCGGAGTTAGCCAGCAGGTCACGTTCGTCCCAACCCAGACGGCTGTTTGAACGGAACTGACCGGCTACAACAACGTCGAGGTCGCCAATATTGCCGCCCCACATCATCTGTACTGAGTGCTCGTCGTAATCGCCACGGGCATCCTGTTCAGCATAGGTATCGATCTTGAAGCCGTCATAGGACTTATAAGGTACGAAGTTAACAACACCGGCCACAGCCTCGTTACCGTACAGTGCCGCAGCACCGTCCGCTACGATGTCCATGCGCTGAATCGCGATGGTAGGAACCAGCATGTTGACGTTTTCGTTTACCAGACGCTTACCGTCCAGAAGTGTCAGGGTGGAGCGCGCTCCAAGACCACGCAGGTCGATGGAGGTAGAGCGGGAGTCAGTACCCTGAATCGTATTGGTTACCGAGGAGGCGGCACCGTTTACGAATGTCAGGTTTTGGACAACCTCACCGAGGTTGAGAGTACCTTGCGCTTCCAGATCCGCAGCATTGAGCTGAGTGGTCTGGGAGGCGTTGGTAAAGCCTTCACTACGTCGGATAAAAGAACCAGTGACGATTACTTCCTCTACCTGGGCGTCATCCTGTGCAAGGGAAGTACCAGATAGGGGGAGTAGCGACATGGAAATTGCCGTACATAGCAGACTGCGCTTATGTGGAATTTTGAACTGCATACTATCTCTCCGTATTTTTTTTAGTTTAGAAGCTTCTTTTTTATGGAAATCAAGCACTTATCCCTATTTATCCAGCCGAAAGCGCTGGGCGTGCAAGATCGCCACCGTGCGAGAATAGACTGTAACAAGATGTCACACAAGCCAAAATTTATTTCTTTTCTAATTGATAATAATTTGGAGACTAAATAACCGTTGTTTTCCTATCCCTCTGTTATCCCTTATAAATATTGAGCAAACGCTCGATTTTGGTGAATGAGGCCAGCAATACCTTAATTAGATCAATGAATAATGTTTGCATCTCGAAACATTAATTAGAAAAGAATTGTCACGAATTCGCCGGTGTCTCGTGCCGCGATGAACCAGTCATAGGGCATGGGACTGGGCAATGCAGCTTCTGGTTTGTTAAAGGTTTGTTAATAGCGTGTTAAAGGCTTTCAGTCCGTTGCGGAGTGAGGCTGTGAGGTGGTGAGGCAATCAGGAAGGCAGCGAGAGAGTGCCGGGGCAGGCCATCAGATCAGTGGTCGAACGAATATACTGGCTAGTCCCCGTTACGGGGAGGGAAATGCATCCAGCCAGTGATGATGTATTTGACTCCCGAATTGAGGACGTTGGCTTTGTGGGCGTGGGTCCACTCCGCAGGCCAGATCAGGGTAAGCCCCTTGCGTGGTTTGAGTTCGAGTTGCTGATGGACGAAATGGGTCGTGCCACCGTCTTCGACGTCGTTGAGGTAAGTCATCCACGCCAGCACCCGGTGCGAGGTAGCCAGGGTGGTGCGTTCGGAGTGCACTTTCTGGAAGTGCCCGCCTGGTGCATAGCGCTGGATATTGAAGGAACTGACTTCCGCACGGGGCAACACGCTTTGCAGGAAGGGCCATTGCTCAAGATAGTCCTTGTGGCAGGCAAACAAGGCTTCCAGGTAGCGCCGCACGGCGGCGTGGTCGTTCTGCCGTAATTCCCGTGGGCGGATGGTCAGATCGACAGAATTCTTGGATTCGAGGTTGAGTCCGCCCGCGGTTTTGCCCTGGGCCTGGTTGTCTGGATGAGTTTCGAAAAAGTCGACGAGATCATCACATAATGATTGAGGCTCCAGAGTCCAGCTGCCAATGAAGTGAGGCATTGCGGAATTTGCTTCCAGAGTCTCCCTGGAGATATCGATGTTGCTTGTGTCGGGCATGGTGTGTTGTACGTCCTTGTAACTGTTCTTCAGTAGTTTCCTGGAGATTGCGAATGACTGTTTTTGTTTTTAATTGAAGCCGAGGCCTTTTTCCACATCGAAGCTGACGACTCCGAAACCTTCACGCTCCTTTGCCAATCCTTCTTCCGGTTCTCCCAGTGCCAGCAGCACAGAGCCGATGGAACCCGCCGCTTCTGCGAATTGTGAATCTAATTCGAGTGCCTTTCTATACCCGGCGAGCGCCGCCTTCAGTTGCCCTTGCAGTTCCAGCACATTGGCCAGGTTGAAGTGATAGTCTGCCTTGTCCTGCTGAATCCTGAGCGCCTGCTGGTAGCTGACGGCTGCCTCATCAAGCCTGCCCGATCTCTGCAAAATCACCCCAAGGCTATTGTGGGCGGCAGCGTAGTCCGGGCGCAGTTGAGTGGCCTTCGACAGCCTCGAGATTGCTTCATCAATTTTGCCTTGCTGTTTCAACATGCAGCCCAGGTTGAAATGAACTTCGGCATAGTCTGGCTGTAGAGCCAGCGCATTCTCAAAGTATTCCAGTGCCCCTTGCAGATCACCTGTCTCGCAGAGGGCATTGCCCAGATTGTTCAAGGTATCCACGAGATTTGGTTTGAGTGCCAGGGCGGCACGGTAGCTTTTGATGGCTTCCGCTAATTCGCCGAGGCCTTGCTGGGTGAGTCCAAGGTTGCCCAGTGCCTCCGCATAATCTGGTTTAAGATTCAGGGCGTGACGGTAGGCGTCTGCTGCTTCTGATAGTTGCCCCAGTTCCCGCAAGACGTTGCCAAGGTTGTTGTGGGCCGCGACATAGTCGGGCGCTACTGTAATAGCAGCCCGAATAAGTTGCAGGCCGGTCTCACTCTGTCCTGCCATGTGTGCCAGCACACCGAGTAGCTGCAATGCCACGGGGTGGTTGGGAATGTCTTCCAATACTCGTCGGTAGAGTTGCTCTGCCTGGGCATATTGACCGGCAGAGTGGTGCTCCATAGCGGTGGCTATGGCCTGCTCCACATCCAGTGTCTGCTCGGGCGGAAATGTGGGGTCCTGGGACAAGTCTGGCGATTCCTGTTTGTAGCAAATGGCTGGCTGCAGAGTCTACACCGTCTGCCGGGATAGCGCAGTGACTGTATGCTCGCAACCTCCCTGATCCAGCCAGACCGGAAGCAGGAGGATGTTCTTTTCATCTGCTATCTCATCTGGGAATATGGGGGCAGAAGAGACGTCCACCCCCGTAGGCAATTGAGCCGTTTCGGGGGGCAGAGAATCCGATTCGGAAATAACAAGAACGCCAGCTTAGGGGGAGATCATTTCATGGCTGCTGAAAAACAAACCGTCAACATGACCATCAACGGAAAGCCAGTCAGTGGCGAGGTGGAGAGCCGAACCCTGCTGGTACATTTCCTGCGTGAAAACTTGCGCCTCACCGGCACCCATGTGGGCTGCGATACCAGCCAGTGCGGTGCGTGCGTTGTGCATGTGAATGGCAAGTCAGTGAAGTCCTGCACCATGCTCGCCGTACAGGCCGATGGCGCAGAACTGACCACTATCGAAGGGCTCGCCAATGGCAGCGAGTTACATCCTATGCAGCAGGCCTTCATGGACAACCACGGACTGCAGTGTGGCTTCTGCACCCCGGGCATGATCATGAGTGCCCTCGATATCGTCAATCGAAACGGCAATGACCTTGACGAAACCACGGTGCGCAAGGAGTTGGAAGGCAACATCTGTCGCTGTACCGGTTATCACAACATCGTCAAGGCAGTGCAGGCCGGTGCCAAGGCTATGGATGGAGGGTCCTGAGATGAAAGCAACAGGTATCGGTGCCAGCGTGCGCCGTAAAGAAGATCGGCGCTTTCTGTTGGGCAAGGGCCGTTATACCGACGACATTGATGCCGCTGGTCTCACCCATGCAGTGTTTCTGCGCTCTCCCCATGCACATGCCTCCATTAAGAGTATCGACAGCAGCGCAGCAATGGCTGCGCCAGGTGTGATTGCGGTTTTTACTGGGGAAGACCTGGCAGCGGATGGCATTGGACCACTTATCTGTGGCGTTACCGTGACCAGTGATGATGGCGAGCCCCATCGGGCGCCGGCCCATCCGGCGCTGGCCCACGGTAAAGTGAATTATGTAGGTGATCACGTCGCCGTGGTGATCGCCGAAACGGTGGAACAGGCCCGGGATGCCGCCGAGCTAATCGAAGTCGACTACGATGTCCTGCCCGCGGTAACCAGCACTGCTGCCGCCGCCGATGAAGGTCAGCAGCAGATTCATGAGGTGGCTCCCAATAATGTGTGCTTCAACTGGCCCTTCGGCGACAAGGCGGGGGTCGAGGAAGTGTTTGCCTCGGCGCATAAAGTGTCGCGCCTCGACCTGGTCAACAACCGCATGGTCACCAATCCCATGGAGCCCCGCGCGGCCCTGGGTGAATTCAATTCCGGTACCGACGAAATAACCTTGCATCTGACCACTCAGAACCCGCATGTGCATCGCCTCGTGTTGTCCGCGTTCAATCAACTGGCGCCAGAACACAAATTGCGGGTGGTCGGTCCCGACGTAGGCGGTGGCTTCGGTGCCAAGATCTTTGTCTACGCAGAAGAGTTGGTGGTGGGCTGGGCCTGCCGCAAGGTAAACCGCCCGGTGAAATGGACGGCGGACCGCACCGAGGCATTCCTGGCCGATGCGCACGGTCGGGATCATGTTTCTACCGCTGAAATGGCCATGGACGAGAACGGCAAGTTCCTCGCCATGCGCGTACACACGAAAGCCAACCTCGGTGCCTACCTGTCTACCTTTGGCACCATGGTGCCCAGCTATCTCTACGCATTCCTGTTGGCAGGGCAGTATGCAACCCCGTTAATTTATTCCGAAGTGAAAGCGGTATTTACCAACACAGCGCCCGTCGATGCCAGCAGGGGAGCGGGGCGCCCAGAGGCAACTTACTTGCTGGAGCGACTGGTGGATGTCTGTGCTCAGGATATGCAACTGGATCCCGCCGAGATCAGGCGCCGTAACTTCATTCCCGTGGACGCCTTCCCGTATCAGACACCCGTAGTGCAGTGCTACGACAGCGGCGACTACAATGCTGCTCTTGAGCAGGCTCTGGAACTGGCTGACTACGCCGGATTCGGCGCGCGAGCTGAGGAGGCCAAAGCCCGTGGCAGGCGACGCGGCATCGGCATATCGTCCTATGTGGAAGCCTGCGGGATCGCACCGTCGGCAGCGGTAGGTCAGCTCGGCGGAGGCGTGGGGCTGTGGGAGAGTGCCCAGGTGCGTTTTAATCCCACGGGTAATGTGCAGGTGTTTACCGGCACCCATTCCCATGGTCAGGGTCATGAGACAACCTTCGCGCAACTGGTGTGTGACCAACTGGGTGTGCCTCTGGAGAATATAGAAGTCATTCATGGTGATACCGCCAGGACGCAGTTTGGCATGGGAACTTACGGTTCGCGTTCGCTGGCTGTTGGTGGGGTGGCGATCGCCCGGGCCTGCGATAAACTCATCGCCAAGGGCAAGAAAATTGCCGCCCACGCACTGGAGGCGGCTGAAGGTGATATCGAGTTCGCCGATGGCAGCTTTTCTGTTGCGGGTACTGACAAGGCCATGACTATAGGGGAGGTGGCATTCAACGCTTATGTTCCTCATTCCTATCCGGAGGGTGTGGAACCGGGTTTCGATGAAAATGCATTCTTCGACCCGACCAACTTCTCATTCCCGGCGGGTACGCACATCTGCGAAGTGGAAGTGGATCCCGATACTGGTGTGGTGGAGATTGTTAAGTATTCAGCAGTGGATGACTTCGGTCGTCTCATCAACCCCATGATCGTGGAAGGGCAGGTACACGGCGGAATAGCCCACGGTGTTGGTCAGGCGATGCTGGAAGTTTGCCGTTACGAGGGAGATGGCCAGTTACTCACTGCTTCCTTTATGGATTACGCCATGCCCCGTGCCGACAATCTGCCCAGTTTCGAAGTGGGTTATGCCCCTACCAATCCGCCAGACAATCCGCTTGGCGTGAAAGGCTGTGGTGAGGCCGGTGCCATTGGCGCTCCGCCAGCGGTAATCAACGCCATTGTGAATGCGTTGGATATAAAACACCTGGATATGCCTGCGACCCCAGAGAACGTCTGGCGAGCCGCTCAGGCAGCGCAGGCTTGAGACGGTAGAGACAGAACAGGAGAATAAGTGATGTACGAATTCAATTATCAGAAAGTCGACAGTGTCTCTGCCGCCGTAGAGGCATTGAAGAATGCCGATGATGGCAAGATCCTGGCGGGCGGGCAGACCATGCTGCCCACCATGAAGCACAGGCTTGCCAGTCCTTCGGATGTGATCGATCTTTCTGGCATTGCCGAACTGGCAGGTATTAACGTCAATGCTGATACTGTGACAATTGGCGCTATGACTACCCATGGTGAAGTGGCTGCATCGCCGGAGGTGCAGAAAGCTATTCCGGCACTGGCGGGGCTTGCTGGTAATATAGGTGACCCGGCCGTGCGCAATCGCGGCACACTCGGTGGCTCCATCGCCAACAATGATCCAGCGGCCGATTATCCGGCGGCGGTCATTGCGCTGGGGGCCACGGTGAAAACCGATCGCCGCGAGATCGCGGGCGATGAGTTTTTTACAGGCATGTTTGAGACGGCGCTGGAAGAAGACGAGATTATCGTCTCGGTGTCGTTTCCAGTACCCAGGGCCGCGGCTTACATGAAGTTTGAGAATCCGGCGTCCCGCTATGCCATCGTGGGAGTTTTTGTCGCGGATACCGGTGAGGGTATTCGCATCGGCGTCACCGGCGCGACGCCTTGTGCCCATCGTGGCATGCGTCTGGAAGAGGCGCTAGCGGGTAAACTGGATTCGGCCGCGCTGGATAGCGTGGCACTTCCCGTGGACAAGATGAACAGCGATATCCACGCCAGTGCGGAGTACCGGGCGCACCTGGTAAAAGTGATGGCGAAGCGCGCCGTTGATGCCTGCCGCTAGTAGTTAACAGGAATCAATGCAGTAGTTGTAGTCCATGATTGCCATTCCCCAGACTATCGAAGAGACAGAGGCGTTACTCGCCAGGGGTAACTACGTTGCTGACCGCCCGTTGGCCACTACCCTGTTTCTCTCTCTCAATATGGGCCGGCCTCTCTTTCTCGAAGGCGAAGCCGGAGTAGGGAAAACGGAGATTGCCAAAGTGCTTGCTGCCGGTCTGGGTCGCAAGCTGATCCGTCTACAGTGCTATGAGGGGCTGGATGTATCCTCTGCCGTCTATGAATGGAATTATTCCAGACAGATGATCGAGATACGTCTCGCCGAGGCCGCTGGTAAGGTTGAAAAGGGCGCACTGGCAGGCAATCTATTCAGTGAGGATTTCCTGATAGAACGCCCTTTGCTGGAATCCCTGCGTGACGATGAGCGTGGTCCGCCGGTATTGCTGATCGATGAACTGGATCGCACCGATGAACCTTTCGAGGCTTTCCTGCTGGAAATACTCTCGGATTTCCAGATTAGCATTCCGGAAATCGGCACCATACGTGCGGAGCGACCGCCGCTGGTTATTATTACTTCCAATCGTACCCGCGAGATCCACGATGCGCTTAAGCGGCGATGTCTCTATCACTGGGTGGATTTTCCCGATGCCCGGCGCGAATTGGCAATCGTCAGGCAGAAACTCCCGGCTATTGAAAAGGAACTTCAGGTCCAACTGGTTGCTTTTGTGCAGAAATTGCGTGAGCAAGATTTGTTCAAGTTGCCAGGTATCGCCGAAACACTGGACTGGGCGGATGCGCTGGTGCAATTGGGCCAGATTTCGCTGGATTCCGAGGCGGTTGATAATACACTTGGCGCTTTATTGAAATACCAGGACGATATCGCCCGTATTCGCGGCTCCGAGGCGGCCCGACTGCTGGAAAAAGTAAAGCTGGAACTAGCCACCAACAAGGCCGTCAATGCCTGAGCCAGCCATCAGCGTCGGCCGACTGTCTGAAAACATTCTCGTATTTGCCCGGCTGTTGCGAGCCGCGGGGCTTCCCGTAGGACCTGGCAGTGTGCTGGATGCCGAGCGCGCCGTGTCGTTCCTGGGACTGGAGTCACGGGATGATTTCTACCAGTGCCTGTTTGCTGTATTCGTGAATCGAATCGAGCAACGGGAGGTTTTCGATCAGGCATTTCATATATTCTGGAGAAACCCGGGCTTTCGCGAACGCTTGCTGGCAGCCATGTTACCAACGGTCGAGGTGCCCGAGCAGGAGTCCGACGAGGTCATGCGTCGGGTAGGAGAGGCGCTGGCAGGAAATACCGACAGCCCAACTCCTGAACGTGGTGAAAAAAATATCGAATTCGATGCCAGCCTGACTTGCTCCGATCGCGAGATACTGCAGGAGAAAGACTTCGAGCAGATGTCGGCAGCGGAGCTGGCAGCGGCCAAACAGGAAATCGCCCGCCTGCGACTGCCTGTACTCGATATTCCAACCCGGCGCTTCAGCAGCGACCAGCGTGGCTCGCAACTGGACATGCGGCAAACACTGCGGGCCTCGCCAGTAAACCGGGACATAATCCCCCTGCGTTTCAAGCGGAGGCGCAGTCGTGCTCCTGCGCTGGTCGTGCTGTGTGATATCTCCGGATCCATGAGTCAGTACTCCCGGATGTTCCTGCATTTCATGTATGCCGTGTCCAACGACCGGGACCGGGTGCACAGTTTCGTGTTCGGCACCAGGCTGACCAATATCTCCCGACAACTGCGATATCGCGATGTCGATCAGGCGCTGGCTGCCACTGCCGGTGCGGTACAGGACTGGTCAGGCGGAACGCGTATCGGTGCCTGTCTCAAGGATTTCAATCGGGTCTGGTCGCGTCGTGTATTGGGGCAGGGGGCGATCACTCTTATCATATCGGATGGGCTGGACAGGGATGGTGGTGAAGGTCTTCGTCAGGAGATGGATCGCCTGCATAAATCATCCAGGCACGTGATCTGGCTGAACCCGTTACTGCGGTATGAAGCATTCGAGCCTAAAGCCCGGGGAATCAAATCCATGCTTCCTTACGTGGACAGCTTCCTCGCAGGGCACAATATCAATAGCCTGCATCAGTTCATTGCGGTGCTTGGGGGAGAACAAGCCAGACGGGTGGCTTAGTGCCGAGCCGCATTGCCGCGGTAGGTTTCCAGAACGCTTTTCAACTGCCGGATACTGTAGGGCTTGTCCAGTACACCGAAATTACAATCCTTTTCCGCCGAAAGGCGGGTTTGTTGGTCGCCATAGCCTGAACTGATAATCACGGGCATGTCTGGCCAATTGTCGTGACAGTACCGCATTAGTTCAACTCCATTCATTCCAGGCATGGAGAAGTCAGTTATCAGGAGGTCGATGTCTTCCGGTTTTTGTTCCATATAAGCTCTGGCCTGAAAGCCATCGTTGAATGTAATGCAATCGTGCCCCAGCCGATGCAGCATCTCTTCCGCTACCTGTAATATTTCTACTTTGTCATCTACTACCATCACTCGTTTCCGCTCATGGTCTGCTTGAAGAGTCGTGACGTTTAATTCATCGGGTATGAAAGCCTTGTCAGCCAGTGGGAGATACAAGGAGATAGCGGTGCCTGCGCCGAGAGTGGATCTCACGTCTATAGCACCTCCCTGATCCATGATGATGCCATGAACGATGGCGAGGCCCATGCCATTGCCAAGTTCCTTGCTGGTGAAGAACGGGTCGAATATTTTCGCCTGTTCAGCATCGCTGATTCCGCAACCATTGTCCTGAACTTTGACGCGAACATAGGTGCCTGGCATCAGTTCGCCGTGCAGCAATTTCATCTGAAATTCGTTAGTAACAAGATCTATCGCCATGGATATCTCGCCCGATTCATCCGACACAGCATCCAGGGCATTGGTAAGCAGGTTGAGAAAGGTTTGCTCCAGTTGATTCTTGTTGGCCAGAACCAGATATTCCTCGCCGGAAGTCTTGAGATCGAATTTTACATCCACCGACTTGCCGGAATGAAACAGGTCGAAACAGTCGCTGACTACACTCTGCACGTTGACCAATTCTTTTTCGCCTTTTGATTGGCGACTGAATGTCAGTATTTGTTGCACCAGGGAGCGGGCTTTTTCAGATGCATTGCTCAGGCGGTCCAGCAGCCGATCGGTACCCGGAACTTTTGGCTGCTGCATTCTCAGCATTTCGGTGACACCGAAAATTACGGTAAGAATATTGTTAAAATCGTGAGCAATACCGCCCGCCAGCGTGCCCAGCGATTCAAATTTTTGGGATTGCCTGATCTGCTGCTCCAGATTGTCCTTCTCTTCTTCGTTTTCTTTGCGCTTGGATATGTCACGAGTCACGCCCACCCACTCGGCGCGACCATCGGACAACATGCGCGACATGCGTACAACCATTTCAACCCAGACGCTGCTGCCATCTTTGCGTTTCAGGAGCAATTCGGAAGTCACCGGGTATTCAGAATCGGCATTAATCGCGCGGATAAGTTCCCGCAGGTCGAAACTGGACATCATTTCCTGAACGGGAACCGCCATGAATTCGTCAGCACTGTAACCCGTCATGGTTTCTACCGACGGGCTGCAGTATTTCAGGTGAGTTTCGCCTTCCTCCATAACCCAGATGACATCGGCGACATTGTTGGCCAGCAGGCGATATTTTTCTTCGCTCTCTCGCGCAGCCAGTTCGCTGGATTTGATACGCGCCTTGGCTAGCATGGAGCGTCGATAGAGGATTCCTTGTCCGATGAGTCCCACGGTGAGCAGTAATATTGCATTGATGCCGAGGCTGCTTAGCATCGGGTAGTCATTAAACAGATTATTTGGCTCACCAATCAGGGTAAAGGGTTCATCTAGCCTGTTTACCTGGATGTTCCATTTCTGAATGGCGTCCCAGTTGTAAATGGAGGCAGTGCTTTGATAGATATCCTCGCTGCCTAACCCTTCAATAATGTTCCTCGTTTGCTCGATTGCCGCTCTTGCTGTTCCTTCTACGGAGGTGAGGTTGCCGCCAGTGATGCCATGGGGCAGCAGAGAATCATAGGTACCAAACACAGGCACCGCTGAGACTTCAGTGAGTCGGCCCAGAGAATTGGATTCAGAGGCCTGGCGCGATTCGCCAAAGGACTCATAGGGTAAACTGAAAATAACAGTTGAATCGGGAAATGCGCTGGCTTTTTCGGAAAATGGACCCCGCGGTTGACCGATGCTGTAATTGAATTGAAATCGTCCTGAAAAAGCTGGGGCAATTTCCTGAAACCGCTCTAGATAGATCGCATCATTCTCACTGTTTCCGGCAAAAACCTCGATGGTATCCACTTCCGGCAGCATGACGCTGATCTGCTCGAGGGTTTTCTCCATGGCCTGTTGAGAGCCAGACAAGACAGCCGCCTGCGACGGCGTGGAAACGGCTAGTTGACCCAGGCTTGGCAGCACCAGAACTGATGGCACATTCGATGAGGCCGGCATTTCCTGAAAAAATTCAATTGCAGCCGGGAGTACTGCCACCACAACGTCTACCGATTGTTGTTCAATAATCCATTCGACATTTTCCTGCAGACGTTGCCGCATCTGTGGAGTAAGGGATTGATTGAGGCCAAGATATTGGGAAGAAGTTTGCACTTCATAGTCGAAGACCTCCTCGGAAAACCCAATGAATGAGTCATCGAACTCTTTTTCCCAGAAATTGTTTTTCCACACACCATGGAGAATCAGGACGCGGAGATATTGATGGTCCGTTTGAGCCAGCAGGGATGTGCTGGCGGATATGGCAAGCAGGCAGCAAACGAGCAGCTTCAGGCAGGTCAATCGAGGCGTTAAACGCGGCATAATTGTTATTCAGGTTTGCCCAGTTCTCCAAAGGTCGCATTCAGTATAGACGGCTTTTGGCGATTTGCCCGGATTTGCGATGACATTCCTTGTTTCGTATGCTGCAGTGAAACTGCGAGAAATCAGGAGGTTTAGGTGATTTACGAAGTGGAAGGCGACATCATGCTGACCCGGGCGCAGGTCACTGTGCAGAGTGTCGCAATAGGCGACCCCATGACGCGGGGACTGGCACGCAAGTTAAATGAACGCTATCCAGCCATGGTGGAAGCATTCCGTGAATGGTGTGAGTCCACAAACCCGGAACCGGGTGAAATCTGGTTATGGGAGGCAACGGACAAGAGCCAGATAATCAACCTCATTACCCATGAAGGAGACGATGATCCTACTCGCCAGCGTCGCCCTGACAAGATCGCTGTCAATCGCTGCTTGCGTAGATTGGCAAAAAAGGTTGCGGACGAACGCATTAAATCAATGGCGATGCCCAAAATCGCTTCCGGTGACTTTGGCCTGGACTGGGCTGAGGTGCGCGGCATGATGGACTCACAGTTAAGTGAGGTGCTTGGGCCGATTTTCGTCTATGTCGTAGAGCTTGAAGGACAGGTGGCTTCGGAGCCGGGCATGTAGCCTTTCCTTCACGGTCTTTCCCTGAATCAGGCTATTCGCCGATAACCGCTGGTTGAGATCATTCTCCGAAATTTGGGTGTTTCCTGTGCGCATCTGCAGGGTCTGGTCGTGTTGGACAGGAGGGACTTGTCTCCAACGCTCCGCGCCCGTCCCGGGTTCCTTCTCTCCGAAAAAAGCCCTGACGGTCTTTTTTCTCCGTTCAGCGCTATCGCTTTACCGTTGGCGACAAGCCCCTCCTGCCCAACACTCTGAGCGCTGGTGGGTGTTACGCTACTTGCTGGCTTCGTTTCCCTACTATCGATGGTAAGGTTCAGTAAAGAGAATTTCGATATATCAGCATTCACTGACCAAGCGGGTGCGGGGAGGCAGGGTTCCCGACCCGCCAGTCAAGGCCGGCGCTGAACGGAAGAAAAAGACCGCTCTTCAGGGCTTTTTCTGTAGAGAAGGTACCCCAGAGGGGCGCCGAGCCGGCGGGTTGGGAACCCTGCCTCCCCGCAGCCGCGCTCGAAGCCACTATCCAGCATGATCATCCAGATGGCAAAACTCTGTTCTATCGCGGACACCTAGAAGAGCTTTTTAATACCACCGTCAGTCCGGCAGAGCATAGACAAGCAATTCATCCGTGGCTGCAATGGCCAAAAATTGTTTGCCGTTGGCTCCTGCGTAGGTCATCGGATTGGCATTGCCCCGATTAGGTAAGCGGCTTTCCCAGAGTTGTTCACCGGTACTGGCGCGCAGCGCCCGAATGCGGTTGTCGTCCGTGGCTGCGATAAACAACAAGTCTGTTTCCGTAATCAGGGCTGATGCACGGCCAGGTCTCCCGGTATTCTGGTTTTCCGCAGGCAGGGTCTCAGTGACTCCCAGTGGAATACGCCACGCAATTTCACCAGTCTGTGAATCCACGGCGGTAAGGTGGCTCCAGGGTGGCTCCTGGCAAGGCAGCGACATGCCTCCGATGTTGGCTGCAAAGCTGCCCGGGCGCGGACCGCGGCGTACGTAAGGGAATTCCGTTTCGTCATCCGTCGCTTCGAGCCAGCCGAAGGTGCCGATGTCGGCGGCGAAAACGAACAGGTATTGTGAATTGGGGTCAAAGGCAACGCCGCCCCAGTTGGGCCCACCGGCCAAGCCCGGAAACAGCAGCGTGGTTGGCGAATCAGTTCCCGCTTCCTTGTAGCTCCAGGGCGTATAAGGTCCCTGGTTGATGAATTCTCCCGTGTCGGTCAGTAACTGCTGGCAGGCAGCAACATGTTCGGCGGAAGTATTCGCAGCTGTCGCTAATTCTTCCATTGAGAAACTGACCCGGGCCATGGGTGGCGTGACAGTCGGGATGGGTTGGGTGGGTGATGTAAACTCGCCAGGAACACTGCTCTGGGCAACACTGCGTTCTTCAACATCCACCAGTGCTTCCCCGGTCTCCCTGTTTAGAATGAACAGATAGCCCGACTTTGTGGTTACGGCGAGGGCGGGAGTGCCCTCCCCATTGACTGACATGTCGAAGAGCGTGGGTGGAGCCGGTGGGTCGTGATCCCAGATGTCATGGTGAATGGTTTGGAAATGCCATACATAGTCTCCGGATTCAAGATCCACGGCAACGATGCTGTTGGCGTAGAGGTTGTCTCCGGGGCGGTCTCCTCCATAGGCAAAGGGAATAGGTGATGCGAGGGGCAAGTACAGTAAGTCTCTTTCGGTATCCACGGTGAAATAAAATGGCCAGGCATTGGCACCCAGTCTGTTCTGCCAGCCACTATCCCCCCACGTCTCACTACCAGCGACGCCTGCTTGTGGGACGGAACTGAATTCCCAGAGTTTTTCTCCACTAATGGCGCTATATGCCCGTGGGTTTCCGATTCCACCTTCGGCTCCCGGTGGAGTATTGGCGCCTACGACTACAATGTTATTGTGCACCAGGGGAACGGAGAGGTAGGGCGTGATGAGGTCCACACTACCTGCAGCGCCAAAGCTACTAACGAGTTCACCAGTACTGGCATCCAGGGCGTGAAGCTCCATGCCGGTTGTAAAAAAGAGACGTGGCGCCTCAACTGTGGTGCCGGGCCAATAGGAAACTCCGCGCCGGGACGGGCGGCCGGATTCCACTGCATGCTCCCAAAGCAGGGCGCCGGTAGCTGGGTCTAGTGCAATGATGCTGTTGACCGTGGGTAAAAACATGGTGCCCGCGACAACAATAGGGGTGGCCTGTGAATTCGGATTGCGGGAATCGGTGGCTGCGTCGTCCCTCAGCGAGTGTCGCCAGGCGACTTCAAGGCGCTCTACATTCTGTGCATCGATTTGGGTAAGACCGGAGAAACCAGTACCGGCGAGATCACCCCGGTAGTACGGCCATTCGCTGGCTTCGATAGCACCGGTGTTTGTGATGCTTGTGCCGGTCTCTGTATTGCTTGTGGGCACGCTATCGGGCTCGCTGCAAAACGAGAGCATGGCGAGGACGGGAAGCAAGCTGCTGATACGAAAGAATGTGGATGATCTCACGGAAGGTCCCTGATGTTGTTTGAGGCTTTATTATGGGTAGTTATTGTGGCGCAATCCGCAATATACGTGATTTGCCAGTGCTTGTAATGGCGTCGGGAATCACTGAGCCTGAATCACTCGCCTGCTGGATATGGCATGAAAAGCGGGTAAATAAGGTCGAGACGAGTCGTTACCGCGAGAGAATTGACTTAGAATCCATTCAGAAGCCCGATTGCCCATGAAGCTGTCGGGCACTGAAAAAGCGTGTCCCTGCATGCTACTCCTCCGGAGGGTAATTTAATGAAGACCAATAATTTTCCGCTCCTTGCCACCTTGACCCTGCTGACGCTCTCCCAGGCTGGCTGGGCACAGCGAGGTGCACCACCCGCATTGCCTGATGGTCCCGGAAAGGACCTGGTAGTGAACCTGTGCACTACCTGTCACAGTACAGCCAACATCACCCGCAGCGCCGGTTACAGCAGTGCGGCGGAGTGGCGGCAGGTGTTCTCTACCATGATCGAACTGAACGATGCCCAGGCCAACACGATTGCAAGCTATTTGGCTGAGCATTTCCCCGAGGACACATCACGTCGCCCCAATCTCATTGCTGGCGATACGGATATCGAAATTATCGAGTGGACTGTGCCGACCCTCGGCCAGCGCTCACGGGATCCGGTGGAAGCCCCCGATGGTTCTATCTGGTGGACTGGTATGTGGGCGAGCCTGACCGGTCGCCTCGACCCGGAAACCGGCATGATGGAGGAGTATCAGTTGCCGCCTGCTTCCCGCCCCCACACCATCGTTCCCGATGACAAAGGCAATATCTGGTATACGGGCAACAGCAACGCCAGTGTAGGCATGCTGGATCCAAAGACGGGCATCGTGACTGAATACAAAACCGAGGCACGCGATCCCCATTCCGCCGTGTTTCACCCCAACGGCAATCTCTATTTCACGGCTCAGGGCGCCGCGATGCTGGGACGTCTTAATCCTGAAACCGGTGATCTGAAAGAGATCAATGTGGAACCCCGGCCCTACGGTATTAAGGTAGACAGCAAAGGTACGGTGTGGGTGGCTTTTAACGGTACGAACAAGATCGGTGCCATGGATCCTGACTCCATGGAAGTGCGCTATTACGAAGTGCCTGATGAAAGCTCCCGCATTCGTCGTCTGGATCTCGATAGCAACGACATCGTCTGGTATGTGAATTCAACGATGGGCAAGATCGGGCGCCTGGATCCGGCAACAGGGGAGATTACCCAGTGGAATTCTCCCAGTGGTCCCAACTCCCATCCTTATTCCATGGCAGTTATCGACGACGTGATCTGGTACAACGAGTCCGGCATGCGTCCCGATGCGCTGGTGCGCTTCAATCCGCAGACGGAATCGTTTCAAAGCTGGGCCATACCTTCCGGGGTGGGAATCATTCGCAACACCTGGGTAACGGAAGATGGCAATCTGCTGATCCATCAGAGCAGCACGAATCAGGTTGGTCTGGTTAAGATTAACTAAGCAGATTCTTCCTTTCGGGAAACAGAACGCCCGCTTGCCAGCAAGGCAGTCGGGCGTTTTTTGTTCATCGCGCAATTCCGGAAACGGTTAGTGGCTCTGATACTGTTCCCTGTTTGGTTGGGGGGTCTTTGAACTGTGACCGTGCCGGACAGAAGGGGCATGTGGCCAACGCACTGCGTCCGTTGGGGAGACTCAGATCAACTATGTTCCTCCTCTGCGACAAGACCGCCCTTCGGGTCTGCCAGCCGAATCCGCTCTCCGCGTTGCCGGTTTTCGACAGGCCGACGCATGCCTTCAAATCGGCGCCTTGCTATCGGGGTCGGCTGAAAGCCAGAGAAGAAACATAATTGATCAGAGCCTCCCAGGTTCCTTCACTCCGAAAAAAGCCCTACGGCCTTTTTTCTCCGTTCAGCGCTATCGCTTAACTGTTGGCGACAAGCCCCTTCTGTCCGGCACTCTGAGCGCTTCTAGGTATTACGTTACTTTTTGGCTGAGTTTCCCTGCGATTGAGAGAAAAGTGTGTCGAAGAATACTTCGATATCTCGGGTATCACTGCACAAGCGGCTGCGGGGAACCCTGCCTCCTCGCAGCCGCGTTCGAAGGCACTCACCTAATCGTCCATGAACACCAAACAGTTGCGATTCCGCGCTTATCCGCGATGAACCTTTTTTTTGTGCCGTAGTCAGATATCCAGCAAGCGTTCGATATCGTCGGGCAAATCCGGCTTTTTGGTGAACAGGGAAATACCGATAAAGAGAATCATCGAACTGACAAAGGCAATGAGCGGGCCGCTTATGCCCCAGGGCGGGACGATGCCTGCCAACTGCACGAAGAAATTGATGGAGAGTGCGGCCACCACGGCGGTCACTGCGCCGGGTACCGTCGCTCCGCGCCAGTTCAGGCCCACGGCGACGACAGGAAAGATGGATGCAGCGAATGTGCCCCAGCCAAAGGCGCCCAACAAGGCTACCAGCGTTGCGTCCTGGAAGTGAGAATAGAGCGCGAATCCGGCGGCAACTGCAGCCAGTATTACCGTGACTACCCGCGCCCAGAACAATTCGTTTTTAACGCTGTGTCCACGGATCGCCTTGGGGATGTCGTGAATGATGGCTGCGGTGCCAATGTTCAGGAAGGCATCAGAGGTGGACATAATCGCGGCAAATAAACCGGCAAATACGATGCCGGCTAACAAGGGATTTGTGAACACCGACAGAAAGGTTGATGCTGCATCATCGGGCAGGGCCAACGGTGGCACCACACCCTCAATTACCGCAGCGCGCATGACTATGCCGATGGATATCCATAGCAGTGCCGCCATCACGTAACCGAATAGAGACATGGGAAGGATGTGACGATTGTCTGCCATGTTCCGATTCATCATCATTTTGGTTATCAGGTGCGGTTGCCCGGCAAGACCTAATCCAAATACAAAGAACCAGCCTAGCGATGCCATGACTCCTGCTGCACCAAAGGGCATGATGGCTTCGCTGTCGTCAGCGAGAATAATGGAGCTGGCTTCCTGCAGTCCGCCATCGAAAACGGAGCTTGCCGTAAGCAGGATTAACAGGCCGGCAACCATCATGATGCCTCCCTGGACGACGTCTGTGTACACGGAGGCGATGATGCCACCTGTTACACAGTAGAAGATCAGCACGGCCGAGGAAATCACCACGCAGGCCACGAGGCCGATATCAGCGAACGTTTCGGTGCCTGAAAGAATGGCTTGCATAACAACGGCCATGGCCAGAATCTGCGTCGCCAGATACCCCATGACGCCTAATACAATTGTTATGGCAATAAGGAAACGAACCGCTTCGCTGCCATAACGTGCCGCGACTACATCAGGCAGTGACAGGCAGTCCCGCAATTCGGCAATCATTCGTATTCGCTTTGCCACCAGGAAAAAGCCGACGGCGTATCCTGTGGATGAGATGACTACCATCCAGAATGAACTGACCCCGATGGAATAAACCAGCCCGGGACCGCCCACGAAACCAAAGCCGCTGAGTGTGCTGGAGAATAGTGCCAGGGCTACCACTATCGGGCCGAGACCGCGGCCGGCGACGAAGAAGTCGCTGGAGCTGTGCGTACGCCGCATCGCCCAGAGTCCTGTTGCTACGCAGAACAGCATATAGACGAGTACAGCGCCGACGATTATTTCCTGACGATAAGCTTCCATGATGGCGACTAATTAGGATTCTTTCCTGGTTTCCTCGAGCAGAGCCTGAAATTTGGCTTCATCTTCCTCACTGAAGACGAATTGACGGAAGCCGACGCTATACAAAATGATCAATGGTATGGCACATAGCCATGTCCCATACACTTGCCAGGCAGTGGCAGTAGGGAAACCGAGGAAGTAGCCGGTTTCACCCGTCGCAAGGAAGTGCTGGTGACTGCTGTACATTTGCCACCAGATAAAAAGCATGAAGATATAGCTGGCAACCATGAAGGCCATGAATTTGGGGCTGCGGCGCTCTTCATTCACGCCAAGGATGGATAGGCAGACGATCAACAGCAGTAGCAGGCTCTGGAACAGGAACGCCAGGGTGCCGATGTCCGCCATGCGTGCCTCGCCATCACCGCCAATGACCATGCCGGGGAATACGGGATGGGGTACGCCTCCGGCATTGGGGGTTGGTTCTATCAGGGCGATTGCCAGCAGGATGAGGCCCATTAATGCACAAATGGCAAATATCCAGTGAATAATGCTGCGCAGCACAAATTACTCCTGCCATCATTGAAGATTGGTTTCTCTGGTTGTTTGAAAGCATCGCCAATGCCCGTTACATCAGGGCTAAACACCAGATTGCGGGCAGAGAATAAACAGCCACCCACTGGGAGTCTAGGAAAAGTCGCCCAAAAGTCGTTTCAGGTCCGCGAGTGACCCTAATTGCAATGATTTTGACCAGACGTAGTGGGAATCACCGCGGAATCGGACTTCGCTTGACAAGATTCCGGTGAAAGGTCATTTTCCTGTACCTCTGTGGCTCAAATGTCCTGAGTGGCGGGAACCCGTTTACTCTATGCGCAGCCTATCGGGATCGTTAGACGGCTAAAGAGTAGACAATGACGCGTTCGATTGGAGAGAAGGCCGCACCGGGCTCTGGGTAGAGCAGTAATCGTCGAGTAATCAAGAAGGTATGGAAGGTGACTATGAATAGAAGAATAAACAGCAGGATTGGTGGTCAAGGCCAGCGCATCCTGAAGGCGGGCCTGGCAGGGATACTGCTAAGCACATTGGCAAGCGGAGCAGTTGCACAACGTGGTGCAATTTCCCCAGCAGCCCATGCGGGTCAGGAGCCAGTAAACCATTTGCCCAACCCCTATGAAACACAGCGCGATTTCGGCACTTTGCCCGATGGCAGAAACTGGGGCTCGGTGAGTGCTGTCAACGTAGACGTGGATGGCGTTCACATCTGGGCGGGTGATCGTTGTGGCAGCAACTCCTGCGCAACATCAGACGTTGACCCTATGGTGAAGCTTGATCCAACCGGACGAGTGGTCGCATCCCTGGGTGCTGGCCAGATTATCTGGCCCCACGGTATGGACGTAGATGCGGAAGGCAATATTTGGGTTGCTGATGCACGCCTGGCCAATGAGCGGGAAATCCAGGCCAACCCAGAGGCACGCAACCATGGCAGTGCGGTGCTGAAATTCAGCCCGGACGGTGAACTGCTCATGGTTATAGGCACGCCAGGCGAAATGGGCGACCCGCCCACTCACCTGACCGAGCCTAATGATGTGTTGGTCGCACCGAATGGCCGCATCTATATTGGCGAGACCCACGGTGCTCAATTCCAGGACTCCCCCGGCCCTGATTCCAAGAGTCGCATCACAATGTGGGAACCGGATGGCACCTATATAGGTTCATTTGGAGAGTGGGGTCAGGAAGACGGGCAGTTCCGTGCGCCTCACTCCCTGGCCATGGATTCCCAGGGCCGCTTGTTTGTTGCCGACCGCGGTAACAATCGCATTCAGATTTTTACCCAGGATGGCGAGCATATTGATACCTGGTACCAGTTCAGTCGTAACAGCGGCATCTTCATCGACAAGAGCAATGACTGGTTGTATGCAATCGATTCCGAATCTGATCCCAATTACAACCCGGGTGGTTGGAGAAAGGGTCTCCGTGTAGGCAGCGCCCGCACCGGTGAAGTCTGGTATTTCGTGCCCGAACACGTGTCACCGGAGCGTTCTTCAGGCATGGGCGGCGTTGGTTCCATGGGCGAAGGGGTTACCGTGGACAGCGCTGGCAATGTCTATGCGGGAGAAGTCGGCCCGATCCAGGGCATGACCCGGTTTGTGCCGCGACTGATTCCCTGATTGAGGAACGACTCAACTTCCCGAATTAAGGAATTGTTGATACTGAAGGTGTCGGGTGCTTGTGCCTGACACCTTCTTTTGTTTTTAACCACAGGATGAAATGTAGAGGTTGTTGCTGAAAGTGATGTTATTGAAGCCGATGTTGAAGCTGGGAAAATTCCGAAATAGAGCGATGAAGGCGCTGCTTGGTTTATTGCTCCTGGTTTCCTGTTGTACGGCAACGGCAGTCCATGCCCAGACTGTGGTCACCATCACCACGCCGGTAGGTGATTTCTCTATACAACTGCTCGATGAATCAACGCCTATAACGGTCGCAAATTTCCTGAATCACGTTGTTGACGGCCGCTACAATGGCACCTTTATCCATCGCACCGAGCCGGGGTTTGTGATCCAGGGTGGATGGTTAAGTTATAGCGAGGAAGGGAATACTGTCGTACCGCTTACTCCCGACAACGCAATCCTCAATGAGCCTTTGTTCTCTAATACGCGCGGCACGGTAGCCATGGCCAAGGTGGATGGCAACCCGAATAGCGCCACTAGCCAGTGGTTTATCAATCTGGATGACAACACATCGCTTAATGGCAGTAATGGCGGTTTTACCGTGTTCGGTTTCGTCCTCGGCGATGGCATGACGGTCGTCGACCAGATCGCGAATCTGCCAGCGCAACCTGTCATCAATGGGCTGAGTTTCAACGTACCGCTGATCAACTATGGGGGAGGAAGCCTGCAGGCTTCAAATTTCGTCAGTATTGAGGCAGCCATTACTCAGCCCTACCATCCAAACACGTATAACGAATCCAGAGGACGCCTCAATTTTAAAGTGGACGCGGGCCCGCTCGGGTTGATTGGCCTGTCTTTTGTGATTGAGTCCCAGGAGCCTGCGGTTGTCATCAGGGCTCTCCCTGAAACAGTTATACCACTGAAATACACTCAACCCGTTTTCGGTAGTTTCGATCCGGCAACAGAGACGCTTTTGATTCCTGAGTTGGCGATCAATGGTTCGGTGGCCTATCGCAACCTTGAACTGCAACTCAGCAATGCAGAGCAGCTACTGTTTACTCTCAGTAATGCGGAACCTGCCCAGTAGTTTGTCCAAGCCCTTATAGACAAGTATATCTTCCGGCAATCTGGCCACGATGGCCCGCAGGGCTGCAGCAAATTCGCCCTGTGTGGTCATGGTCTCGATGCTGTGAATGAAGAGCCGAATTCCAAAAACAATGGCTCCAGTTTGTGGCAGGCGCAAGAAAGTCTGCCGCTCCACTCGCCAATGCAGGCTGTCCAAAGGCTGCTCTATATCTTCTCGCCAACAAAGCTCACTGCTTGCCTGCAATGACCAGTTATACCTGAGTAGGGGCTTGGGAGGTCTGATTCTCTTAAGCAGGCGATTTACCCGTTCGGCGAGTTCCTGCTGATAGCCCGGCACCGGGTCGTGAATGTGATCCACTGTCTTCCCAATCTTCTCTTCCAGCTTCCAGTTGGAGGGAGAGCACAGGCTGGCTGCAGAGAGAATATAACCAGAATCGCTCGCCTCCAGCAGGCAAATATCCTCCTGAATCCACAGACTGCTCTGCCAGAGATCACCGCTAACAATGGGGTGGTGGGTAGCGCTATTTTTATGAATCAACTCATCTTCGCTAATCAGGTACTCGTGCGCGTGGTGTCGCTTCAGGTGATTCAGCAGGTAGTCACTGAACTCCATCTGCGCTGCCCGCGAAGCGGGTAGTGCCCGGAAGACCTTGTCAGGGTGCAGTTGGCCCATTTGCAGCTTGTGGTTCTGAAACTGGAGAAAATCTTCATCCACTACCAGCCAGTCTTTGTGTTGCAATGGGTGAAGGCCGAGACGCAGGATGGTGGTCTGCTCATGTTCTGGAAAATAGGGTGGTTTGGTTCTGCTGGTCAATAGCATCGATTAGAGCTCGCCTCGAACATCCTTTTAGTCTGGGGGTGATTGTAATACCTTGGGGCTTCGGCTCGAATACGCAAGATTACTCGCAAAGAATTAGTCAAGAAAGGTGACCCTATGAGGAAGTTTGGAGTAGTTCTCTGTCTATTGATACTCCCCATGTTGGCTGACGCCCAGATTAATGCGCGCCTGATGCGCTATATGGATGTCTCTACCGATCAAATTACTTTCGTGTATGGCGGTGATGTGTGGCTGGTGCCGAAAGAAGGCGGTACAGCGGTGCAGCTAACCGATTCTCCGGGGGAAGAATCCTATCCGCGCTTTTCGCCTGACGGTACCGAGATCGCCTATACCGCCAGCTACAATGGCAATGAAGACATCTACGTGGTGCCGGTGTCTGGTGGTGTGCCAGTGAGGGTTACCTATCAGTCCCACCCTGATCGCATGGTAGCCTGGCATCCCGATGGTCAGCACATCCTGTTTGCTTCACCGCGGGCTAGTGGCACCCAGCGCGTTCGCAGGTTGTTTCTGGTGGACAAAACGGGTGGCTTGCCGGAAATGCTCACAGTGCCCTATGGCGAGATGGGAAGCTTCTCTCCCGATGGCAATCAACTGGCTTACGTGACCCGGCTTGCGGAAGATCGTCCCTTCAAGCGCTATCGCGGTGGCTACTCGTCCGATATTTATGTCTTCGATCTGGAGTCGAATACAGCCATTAATATTACCGACAGCAATGCCATCGACGCCAAGCCCATCTGGTTGGGCGACAAGATTTTCTATCTGTCTGACCAGGACGCCAATATGCGGCTCAATATCTGGTCCTACGACATCGAGGAAGGGTCCAGCTCACAGGTAACGGAGTTTGCAGACTTCGACATTTCCTATCTCGGTGCCAGCGATGATGAGCTGGTGTTTGAGGCGGGCGGTGAACTCTATCTAATGGATGCGGAAAATCTTGATCCACGACCCGTGCAGGTTTCGGTTGTGAGTGATCTGGCTGCGGAAATACCTCATGCCGAAGATGTGAGTCGCCGGATTGCCAGTATGACCGCTTCGCCAGAAGGTAAGCGCGTTGTGTTCGAAGCCCGGGGTGAATTGTTTAATGTGCCAGCACAGGAGGGTTACACCATAAACCTGACCCAGAGCAGTGGCGCGCTCGATCACAGCCCGGCCTGGTCCCCGGATGGAAAATTGCTCGCCTATTGGAGTGACAAGGGAGGAGAGTATGAAATTTATTTGCAGTCGCCAGATGGCAACGCCAGCGGCAGACAACTGACCAATCGCGGCGGCGGTTTTGGCTACCGCCTGTTCTGGTCGCCCGATAGCAGCAAGCTGGCTTTTATCGATGAAACCAATACGGTTTATGTGGTGGATGTGGAAACTGGAGCCGTGTCTGAAGCAGGCAATACCCTGTGGAATCTTGGTCACGGTTCGCGCTATGGCTATGTGATGAGTTGGTCGCCCGATTCTCGCTGGCTGGCGTTTGAGCTGGGACAGGATAACGCCAACTTCGCCATCTTTATCTATGACTCGTTGGAGGATGAAACTCACCGTGTCACCAGTGGTTACTATTCCGATGAGAATCCAACCTTTAGTGCCGACGGCAAATACCTGTTCTTCCACAGTGACCGCAGCATGATTGCGGTGTATTCCGACCTGGACCAGACCTGGACCTATCCCAATTCAACAAAGATTGCGGCAATTAGTCTGACCACCGATGCGCCCAGCTTGCTGCCTGTTGCCAATGATGAGTTCAGCACCGAAGAAGGTACTGGAGAAGGTTCTGAAGATAGCGCTGAGGACGGGGGCGCAGAAACTGGAGATGATGAAGCAGACACTGAAGATGGTGTGGCTGCCGTGGAGATTGATTTCAATGATATGGAATCCCGTCTGCAATTACTTCCGCCAGCCCCTGGCAACCTCGGCCGTCTGATGCCGTTTGACGGCAAACTTGCCTATGTCCGCTATGCCAACGCTGGGTCGGGTGGCGGTGATCCGCAGCTCGTTTTCTATGACATCGAGGAGCAGGAAGAAAAAAGCATCATGGAGAATGTGCAATCCGCGGTGCAGACTGCCGATGGCAAGGCACTGTTGGTGCGCAGCAATAATCGCTATGGCATCCTCGAGCCCAACCCTGAGCAGCGTCTGGAAGACGCCGTGCCCACCGACGGCCTGGTAATGAATCTGGTGCCTCGCGAAGAGTGGCAGCAGATTTATGATGACACCTGGCGCCGTTATCGGGATTTTTTCTACGATCCCAATATGCATGGTCTGGACTGGGACGCTCTGTATACCCAGTATGGCGACTTGCTGGCAGATGCCCGCACCCGTTGGGATGTGCAAAACATCCAGTTTCATCTCCTCGGCGAAACCAGCGCCGGACACACCTATGTGAGCCAGGGCGATGTTGAGGAAGTGGATACCCGGGAAACCGGCTATCTCGGCATTGACTGGGAACAGGATGGCAATCTGTACCGCATCGGGCGTATTGTGCGTCCCGCATCCTGGGATACCGAGGTGCGTTCTCCGTTTGATGTGACGGGCATGGATGTGAGTGAAGGTGACTATATCCTCGCCGTCAACGGCATGCGTCTGGATACGGCGAAAGATCCCTATGCGCCTTTCGAAGGGCTGTCCGGTGAAACTGTTTCCCTGTTGGTAAGCAGCAGCGGAGAACAGGAAGATGCGCGGTCGGTGACTGTAGAGGCTCTGACTCGCAGCGAGGAAAATCTGCTGCGCAACCTGGAATGGATCGAGAGCAACCGCAAATTGGTGGAAGAACTCTCCGACGGTCGCCTGGGCTATGTGTACATGAGCAACACAGCGGCCAGGGGACAGCTCGAATTGGTGCGGATGTTTTATGGCCAGCTGGATAAAGAAGGCTTCGTCATCGATGAGCGCTTCAATGGTGGCGGCCAACTGGCAGATCGCTTCCTGGAGCTAATGCAACGCCCCGTCGTCTATAACCTGCACTGGCGCCATGGCAAAGACCAAACCCAACCGCCCAAGCCGGGTTCCCCAGTACTGGGTATGCTGATCAATGGTTGGGCCGCCTCAGGCGGAGATGGCTTGCCCTGGGCATTCCAGGAATTGGAAGCGGGTCCAATTGTGGGTGAGAACACCATGGGAATTCTGGTAGGCCCCGCTACCGGTCACACCCTGATTGATGGCGGTGGAATCACTGTGCCAGGTGCGCGCCTCTATGACAACGACGGACACTGGTTCTGGGAGGGCGAAGGCGTCAGCCCCGATACAGAAATCTGGGATGACCCAACCGTGCTGGCCAGCGGACGAGATCCCCAGATTGAAGAATTAGTGAGCCAGCTTATGGAGATGCTTGAAGATGCGCCACCGCGCATGACACCTGCGCCTGCTCTGGAAGACAGGACGGCGAGAGGGCTCCGCTAGTGGGTGCCCCACAGCTACAAGAAATTACACATTCAGGATAGATGGAGTGAGCATGAGTTTTAGGAAGACTTTGAATGTTGTTGCCGGTATTGCAGTCACTTTGCTTGCGAACAGTTCAGTACTGGCTCAATCCGTACCAGCAGAATCCGAAACACCGCTGCGCATGATGAAAGCGCTTGAGGTGGTAGCAGGGCGTTGGGAAATGACTATGGAAGTAGCTGATGAAGCCGGAGAGAACTGGCAACAACTCCCTCCTGAGATCGTGGATATCTCTTTTCGGCAGAAAGGCCTGATGCTTGCCGAGATACCTGCGGACCTGTCTTCGCCAGCATTCCATATGGAAACCTATATCACCTACGATCAGTATCGTGAGGAATACAGGAAAATTGCCGTTGACGATGTCTGGGGGATAATGGATATCTACGATGGACATCTTGAGGGCGATTCAATTGTGTTTACCAATCTTCGATCTGGTACCACTTTTCCGGTTGCAACGGGAGTCTGGAGAAATTTCAGGTTAACCCTGAAGTTGGCTAGTCCCAGAAGAACTTTTCTGGTGGAAAAGTCGGACGATGGAGGCGCAAGTTGGCAACCAGCTTTTCGTGCTACCTATGTTCTAATGCAGGGCTAAAGCTCCAGCGGGTTTGAGGCCGTGCTCTTCTGGCTCTCCAACCAATCCTGAAATGGCTGCCGGTAATTGGTGCCGGTATCGAAACCATTGGGGTCGGCTGCAGGGAGCATGGTGTAACCATCGCCCCCTGCGTACATGAAGCTGTTGACCAGTACCCGGTAGTTTGTTTCGTCGTCCAGTGGTTGGCCGCTGCGAGTCACCAGCCAGTCATTTCCTCTTTTTTGCAACCCGCCGACGATGGGGCGCGAACCATTTTCCAGAGCGTCCCGCAGTACAGCTCCGCTGATGTTGATGGCAATAATGGTGTTGTCGAAAGGCATGAGTGCGACCACGGTACCCACTGTTATTTCACCCGCTGGCAGGTCGATGCGTATGCCGCCCGCGTTGGTGATAGCGACATCTGCGGTCTCGTCTTGCAGTAGCCACGAATTTACGACAGCCTGTCGCAGTTCCTCACTTCGTCGCTCTATCGGGCTGGCCAGGTAGGCCACTGGTTGGGACAGTATCTCTTCTGTTTGTGAAGACCATTTGTCAACTATGCCTGCAATCGAGGCTGATTCCGTGTCATAGGCAGAATCGTTGGTCGAAAAGCGAGTGCGCAGCAGATCATTCGAAGCTATATCGTAAGTGAAGGAAGCTTTCGCGTAGGCAGTGAAGTGGAACCCGCCGCTCAAGAGCACTGTTTCACCAATGCGGCGCGCTTCCAGTTCATTACAGTGGCCAGCTCCCATCATGGCGATGTCGAGATCCTGGGTCGCCCGAATCAGGGGTTCGAGTTCTTCGATGCAGACGTGGGCGATCACCAACAGTAGATCCACATTATCGTTTCTCACCTCAGGGATTGTTTCCCGCAGAGCTCGTTCGTAGTCGATGAAGTTGAGCCTCGCCACATTCGCCGGGTGGGTCGAGGTGGGGGTGTCCCGGGTGGTCAGGCCGATAATGCCAAACCT
This sequence comes from uncultured Pseudohongiella sp., assembly GCA_965227635.1. GTDB lineage: Bacteria > Pseudomonadota > Gammaproteobacteria > Pseudomonadales > Pseudohongiellaceae > UBA9145. The sequence goes on from OZ245763.1 coordinate 2,515,549, forward strand.
GATTTCATTAATTGTTTTAACAGTGTAAGGCAGTATGCCGATGTCCGACGGGACGTTATTGTTTTCCCGCCACCGTGTATTGGCACTCAGGTAGGGGTAATTGGCTTCGGCGGCGCGCCTCGCAAATGCAGGCAGGCCGAAATCGAATTCGTGATTCCCGACAGCAGATGCGTCATAGTCCATGGCGTTCATGATCTCCACCATGCTTTCGCCTTCTGTCCAGGTGGAAATTGCAGGCCCGGTCCAATTGTCGCCGCCACTCAATACCAGGAACGGTCCGTCTTCGGTGAAACCTTCTCTTTCCTGCCACAGTGCGAAAACATTGGCTGCGCTCTGATTCTCCTCCATGCCTTCCATCCAGCCATGTTCGTCATTGGTGTACAGCACCGTGACTTCACGAACGCTGTCCGAATCAGTGGCGTGCAGGCAGCCGCCTAAAGCTAAGCTCATGGCGGCGAGTTGTATCAGTCGACGTGCGTGCTTGCGGGTTATGAACAATTGCATTTGCCTGGTTGAGTAAGTGTAGTGTTGCTACCGATGATGGGCGGGGATCGCAGTATAAACCTGGAATGCGACGCGCCTGTTACATGTCGGTCTCAATTGGTACGGTTACCGGCGCTGATCGGCACTGGCATCACGAATCGACTTGAACTCATTGCCTTCATACCAATTGGGAAAGGTTTCTTCATTGGCCAACCTTGAGGCAATTTCAAAGTAGAGCTGTATATCTTCCACAGCGCCACTGAGATCCCAGCCAGCGTCGTATTCGTCACTGGGCTGATGGTAGTGATTGTCGGTGTAGTCCTGGCCCTGGGCTGCGCCGTACTCCTGGCCAAACTCCACGTGATCGATACCGGATTCGGCGTAAAGCGCGGGTATACCTACTTTGGCAAAATTAAAGTGATCGGAACGGTAGTAGAAGCCTCGCTCCGGTGTGGCTTCGTCTCGCAGATAACGACCCTGGCTGGTGGCGGCCACTTCGAGGTAATCCTCCAGTTCACTACTACCTGCACCAACGACGATGATGTCGCGGGTGCGGCCGCTGGTGTTCATGGCGTCCATGTTGATGTTGGCCACGGTTTTTTCGACAGGGAACAGAGGGTGCTCTGCATACCATTGTGAACCCAGTAACCCGGATTCCTCGGCGGTGACGGCCAGAAAGACGATGCTGCGCTGCGGTGCCGGCACTTCGGAGTGCAATTTGGCGAGTGCGAGTAAGGCCGCGGTACCAGTGGCGTTGTCCACCGCGCCATTGTAGATCTGGTCGCCTTCCAATTCAGGTACCACACCGAGGTGATCCCAATGTGCCGTGTAGATGATGGTTTCTTCTGGACGTTCTGTACCAGGGATCATGGCGACAACGTTTTGTGACGTGGATGTGCGCACCGAGTTTTCCACTGACACATTAATCCGCAGGTCTGACATGGGCACCGCGGTAAATCCGGGTTGGGCGGCCGCCTCCTTCAATTGGAAATAGTCGAGTCCGGCACCATCGAAAATATCCAGTGCGCTGTCCAGGGTGACCCAGCCTTCGATTTCGGCGCGGTCGCCGTTGAGGTTTGCCGCTGTGAGCCCAATCTGTGGGCCAGTCCAGCTATTGTCGACGACCTCCCAGCCATAACCTGCCGGGCCAGTTTCATGAACGATGATCGCGGCCGCAGCACCCTGGCGAGCAGCTTCTTCATATTTGTAGGTCCAGCGCCCGTAATAGGTCATGGCATTGCCATTGAACAGGTCGGGGTCCTGAGTTGCATATCCCGGGTCGTTCACCAGGATCACCACGGTCTTGTCGGTTACATCGATACCGGCGTAGTCGTTCCATCCACGCTCCGGGGCCACGATACCGTAGCCAACAAATACCATTTCGCTACCCTGCACCGTCACGAACGGAATCTGCTGGGTGGTGCCAACGACCTGTTGGTCGCCGTAGGCAAAAGTCGCCTGGTAATCGCTGCCCTGTATCGAAAGAGCAGGTTCGCCCCGGGTGGTGATCTCGGTGACTTCTACCGATTGGAAATAGGAGTCGCCATTGCCCGGACCAATATCCAGGTCCTCGAACTGTGTTCGCAAGTAGCTGATGGTTTTCTGTTCGCCGGGTGTAGCGGGTGCGCGACCTTCGTATTCGTCAGATGCCAGGATGGCCACGTGTTCATGCAACATCGCTTCCAGATCGGAGCGGATGGCTGGCGCTTGTGCGCTCTGTGTGTCTGTGGATGAAGGGATGGTTGGTTGATTGTCGGATTCGCTACAGGCGGTAAGCAAGGCGGCAGCGAGTATCCCGAAGGCGGTGCATCTGGCAAACATGGCTTCCTCGGCAAATAGGTCTAATGCAGAGAAAGATTACACGGCTTGGCGATTGGCAGTCCAGTTTCGCTGGTTTCACGCCAGCATCAGGCAAACAAATCCAGCTTCTCCGCACCAATGGGAAACAGAGTGTCCAACTCGTTATTGACGCCGAGGAAATCCCGCAGGGAACGATGGATATGCTGTGGCGTAATTAAAATACCGGAGTCATCCAGTTGCAGGGTTGCTGGGTTGAGAGTCAGCGCTTCGAAATTCTCATCGGTTGCGCCAATCACCCGATTGCCTGTGATGCCCGCCCCCATGGCCATGATGGAAGTGATGTTCCAGTGGTCCTTGCCATCACCCTCGTTATAGAAAGGCGTGCGACCAAAGTCCGAGCCGATGACTACCGTAACCTTGTCTTGCAAACCTTGGGCTTCAATCTGCTCCCACAAGTGGTCTATGCCTGCCAAAAGCTGGGTGAGGCTGTCGGTATGGTCCGTGTCATGATCGCCATGGGTGTCGAAGCCACCGGCGTTCAGGTTGGCACTGACCGCGAGGCCGGAAGCAAAGGCTGCCACGGCGACTTCTGCCTGACCCTGCAAACCAGTTGATACTTCATCCGGCAAATAATTGAGCAGGGTCTGCAATTCCACCTCGGTATTGCGCACGGTTTGTAACTGGTCCATCTGTTGCTGGCGTCTGGGCAGGGTTTCAGCAATGCGCAAACGGGTGAGCCTTTGTTCTCTTGCCTGTTGAATCGCGTCGTATGAAGCGGCGCTAAAGAAACCGATATCCTGTAGCGCTTCGTCGCTCGGAAACTGGCTGTTAGGAAATGCCAGTTGTGTGAACGTGCTGGCGCCGGAGGTGCGCACGGGAGCGACCAGCGAGGCGGTGAAGTCATATCCCCCATTGGAAATGAAAGCCATGGGCTGGTCCGCGAAAGGTGCCGCAGCCAGCGCGGCAATGGTTGGATAGCCTTCTTCCAGTTTTCCGCTCCACACGAAGCGACGGCCACTGTCATGACCATTGGTTTGGGTATCAATGCCATTGATTACCAGTAAGCGCTGATAGTGTTTGGCAAAGAAATTATCGAAGTGACCGCTGGAATCGGCGGCAGGTCCTTCGACGAGATTGGAATACGGCGCATACAGAATATTGCCCGCGCTCTTTATCTCACTGGCGGCATAGTTGTTCACGGGCCCAAGGCCGTCGCTACGCGGTGCATTCCCCTTGGGATCGATCAGGCTCGTAGGGTCCCAACCGCCAGTGGCACTGATGGTGATAAGAAAGCGATCTGCGGAAGCGCCGAAAGCCGGCTTCACCAGGGTCATGGGCAGTATGCCTGCCATGCCGAAGCCAGTGAGGGTCTTGAGAAAATTTCTGCGTTTCATAAGTCTCTTTTCCTGTGGCTTATTCGTAAACGAATCGGTAATCAGACATGAGGTAGGCGGCGACCGCCATCCAGGCGCGGATCGTATAGTCGGAGTCGGCAGTCAGAGGCTGGGCCAGATTTTCGCCAGTCAGTAAATCCCGTGTGCGTCTGCACAGAGGAGGCAGGTTGGCAGTCTCGCCATTTCCAATAGCCGACTGTCCGTTTGCCAAAACAGCAGTGAACAGTGCATAGCTTGCTTCAATCTCGGCGTCGTCGATGGCGAGTTGTTCGCCCAGTAAATGCGCATGAAGATGCTGAATATTATTTTTGATTGCCGCCACATTGCTGGCGTTCGCGGGTTGCATCCCAATCTCAACGTGGGGCATCAACAGGCGATCACTGGCAGATGAGAGAAAATCGTTGGGCACGGCGTAGCAGGCGAGTTCATTCGCCATGCGTTCCTGCACGGCCACCATGAGCCCGTTCGGTTCAGTGAGCCGTTCGGTAACAACGAACGAATCAATACCGCCATAAATTTGCTGATAGAACTGGTTGTCATCGAGTAGCCGGGCCTGGGCATTTATTTCTTTGGTGATGGAGTAGAAGTCCAGCATTGAACGCCATTCGAAACCTAGCAGTGCGTTTATCTTTCGATGCAGCATTTCCGGTGAAAGCAGACGCGCGGCACCGGTTTCTTCATGGACAACGGCAAAGGATTCATTGTCCAGGCCCTCAGCACGCCAGTACGGACTGAGTATGATTTCCTTGATCAGGGTTTTCAGATTCTGGTTGCTGGCAACATAGCTGTCTTTCAGTTCATCCAGATGGACGGATTCTGCATTGTAGGCATTCCATTCTGCTTCGGTGCCGTCTTCACCCGGCGGGTCGAGCGGCTCGCGCCCAACCAGTCCGTTGTAGGTGATACGCACCATGGCATCGTCGAATCGGGGGTCTATCGCGAGCTGGCTGGCCAGCCATTGCAGGGAAGTAGGTTCCTGCTCCGGCGGACGATCTATACCAGCGAAGCCTGCCTGGAACATGTCATCGTACCAAGGCAGATTGGGCAGATAGAAGCCGCGGTCATTCCAGTTTTCAAATGACGAGGCCACCGGGTCCAGCAGTCCATGACAGACCACGCAGTCGTCGTTGTCCAGGGTCGGCGCTTGGCTGCTGATGTCGACAGCTTCGCCATCAGGCCTGGTGCCTTCGAGGGCAAGGATATCTACATCCAGGAACAGGTCATAAACAACCCGGGAGCGACCGCGATTGCGGTTAGTCTCGGAGGTGGGATAACGATTCAGGAACATAAGGCTGGTGAGCAGTCCCGCATGAGGGATATCACCTACCAGAAAAGATCCCTGTCGAGTGGAAATTTCCAGGGCATTGAGCTGTGCTGGTAACCATTCGTTGGCGTCATATTCATCCTGGAAGGCCAATTCATCGAAGACGCCATAACTTTTGGCGGAATAGGGGTTCACCATGAAATAGTTGGCCGTGAGTATTTCTGTCATTGGCAGGTTGTTCTCCACCACAAAGCGGATCAGTTGCAGGGGCTCCCGGGCAACGCTGTCATTGGTTGTCACGAGGGTGCTGAAGTAGTCATCGGTTCTTTCCGCCGATTGCGGGTCGCCAAACCAGAACGCGTCAGGAAAGATGCGCATCAGGTTCAGGGCTTCGGCAGGCATGCCATTCCCGGTGAGGTAGCGATCCGTGAGGATCAGGTCATTGAACATCTCCATGATGCGCTCATAGAAAGCCTCTTCAGTCATTAGGCTGTCCAGTACGCTGCTCAGTCCAGCTTCACCCTGGCTGGAGACCAGACTGAGTTCGGCATCAGTTGGCAGCCTGCTGGCGAGTTGCAGGGATGCCTTGCGCAGGGTGTCTTCCAGGGGCATTAGCTGTAAAGCCGATACGGTCTGGGAAATTAGCGGGCTATCGTCAACCTGGAACAGGGTGAGCAAATAATCGGCGACATCTTCAGCGCACTGACCTGTGCAATTGTCGGGTGCACCGAGTGGCATAACATTCGCTATGTAGTTGATTAATGTATTGCTGTTTCCGCAATTCGCACAATTGACGAGGGATACGGCGACCAGTCCGCCCTGACCATCGACGCCATGGCAACTCGCGCACTGGTTGTTGTAATCATCCTGCCCGGCCAGGCTCGTCACTTCTGCGGCTATGACCTGGAAAAGTTCTTCGGGAGTGAGTTGCAGTTGCAGTTCATAGAATTCAGTTCCGGCCTGTAGCAGGGGGATGCTGAGTATTGAGGAGTCGAGGCTGTAGGTTGCTCCTGGAGTGAGGCTGGGTTCTGCGGGCTCTGCCGAAGTCAGGCTAAAAGTCAGGTCGCTTTCGCTGAGCAGGCTGAGCTCCAGTTGCAGTGACCCATAGCCTTCCACGTCAATCCGCGGAACAGTGAGCACGCCGCTTTCAAAAGTGGGGATGGAGCTTCCGGATTGCGCATGGGCGAGTGTCGCCATGCCCGCGAGCAAGATGCTGAAGAGTGTGCAATAGAACCTGCGTAAACCTGGCATGGGGCGAGCCCTCTGGTGAAAATCAGGGTTTATTGTTGATGCCAGAGCAATTGACTTTGCTGGCCTTTCAGCAGAGTAACGCGGTTGCTGTATCGTGGTTTACTTGAGGTGGCAGGTGAGGTGGCAGGATAGTGGAGAAATGAGACCAGTTTCACACTTCCAATGTGGGAGTCAGGCCGGGCTCAGGATTCCTGGTCTGCAATGTGCTGGAAGCGGGAGATGGGCTTGCCGTCAATCTCAACTGATTCGAGGAACATGGTCAGCGGCCTTACCCACAGGTCGCGTTCGCCGTATAGCGGCCTGTAGACCACCATCAGTTCCTCGGTTTCGCTGTGGCGGGCGATATCAATCACCTCATATTCGCCACCTTTGTAATGCCGATAACGGCCTTTGGCGGGCAGTTCCTGAATCATTGGTCGACATCCCGTGGCGGTGGTGGGAAACCCGGGCCTGGTGGTCTGCGCCTATCCGGGTCATCAGGACCACCAGCGCCTCCCGAGCCACCGGATCTCGGACGCAGGAAGTTGTCACGACCATCGCGGGGGCCACGGCGCTCAACAAATTCCATGGCAGTTTGCCGCTCTTGTTCTGTGAGTTCACCCAGTAAAAGCGTGGTCTGCTGGTGGGTCAGGGAAGCGTAGGCCTCGGTAGCCTCGCGCAGTACTGAGAGCGCATCGGAGAGGGCTGCTTCGTCGAAATCTTCTGCTGCCATCAATTCGTTTACCGTGCGTTGCGCTTCGAATACCGCGCGGCGTAGTGGCCTGACCTGCTCTCCAAGAGGGCGCATGATTTCCAGCAACTCGGTTCTGCGTTCGTCGCTCAAGTCACGGACTATCCAGCCTATATTGGGCGGCAGTGGGCGCGCTTCACTGAAATCCGGGGCGTGGGAAATACGCACGGCTATGCCACCCAGCAGCAGTATGTTAATGCCGACAGATAGCATCAGGATGAGAATGAGCAGATTGCGCTTGATCATAATTCCAATTGACCCTGGTCGACATCGGTGAAAGAAATCATTAATAGCTCATCATCCCAATTGTCGAATCCGCTGCTGTTGTCCACTACGCCGAAGCTGAAGTAATTGCCCAGCACTATGCCAAATACCAGGGGAACGCAGGCAGCCATTGCGGGGCGCCAGAGTTCACCCAGGGACCTGGGATCGGGTAGCAGCCATTCAACCAGTCGATCTACCAGCGTGCTATCCCGCGCTGGCAATGGCTGGTTAAGCACGCGGGCTTCCAGGCCAGGAAAGTCTGGCACCGTGAGTGCGTCCAGAGCGGCATCGAGTTGATGCTGGCTTTGCAGCAGCGCCCTGGCCCGGGCATCGTCCGCCAATAACCTGGCACAGTTTTCCTGCATCTCCTGTGGCCAGCAGTTTCTGTTGCTACCGTAGGTGTCCAGCACATGTTTGAAGTCGTCAAGTGTCATGGCTATTTAACCGATAGATTCGGTTTCTCCTCGCATAGTTTGATTTTCTTCCAGCAAATCCCTCAGCTTGCGCCGGGCTCTTGCAATATTGGATTCCAGTGCCTTGACAGACACGTTCATGATAGCAGCGGCTTCCTTGTTGGAAAAACCTGCGTAGTGACAGAGCATCAGTGCGCTGCGCTGGCTTTCCGGGAGACTGTTCAAGGCACTATTCAGACTTTGTGCCCGGTCATTCGCGTCCAGCTCCGGTTCGTTGCTATCGTAATCCTCATCGTTCTTCTCCAGTTCGGTTGGCTCCTCATCGAGAATGGTTCTGCCATGCTTGCGCATGAAATCGACACACAGGTTGTGGGCGATCCTGTGCAGCCAGGTGCTGAGTTTGGCTTTTTTTGGCTGCCATTTAGCGGCATGCGTCCATAGCCGTAAAAACACTTCCTGGCTTATATCTTCCGTGTCTCTTTGGTTGCCAAGTAAACGGAACGCGTAATGACTGATGGCGGTGAGGTGCCTTTTGACGAGTATCTGGTAGGCGGATTGATCTCCGTCACATACCGCGAGCATCAACTCTTCATCCGTGTCGTCACTGGTCATTACGCGCTCAGGTTACCCTCTTGCTTAAGGAGCTTGTTCTATTGCTGACCTGATTGTCCTTGCGAATAAGGTCCAGGTCCACCACGCTGGCCTCCTCGCTCACCACGTTCACCACGTCCACCGCGGCCGGGTCCACCGGGTCCGCGTCGTCGCAGTTCTGCTGCGCTGAGTACGCCGTCATTGTCGTCGTCCATGCGAAGGAACGTCGCTTCCTGAAACTCCAGCGTGGATACCAGTCCGTTGCCGTCGAGATCCATCTCCGTAAACTGGGTGGTGGCACGTTCCAGCATCATCTCTTCAAATTCTGCGATCTGCTCTTCGCTGAGACCACCAGGGCCGCCGCGACGACCGCCAAATCCGCCTCTTCCCTGCCCGGGTCCGGGTCGTCCTGAAAGGAATTCATCCAGCGTCAATTCGCCATCGGCATCACTGTCCAGGCGTGCCACAGGATCCCTGGAGTTCTCCTGAAATTCCACGAAGTCCACAAAACCATCGCTATTGGTGTCGAGGTTGGCCAGGGGTCCACCCTGATGTTCCGTATCAGCGGCCAGCGCTGCGTTGGTGAGGGCGAGGGCGCCCAGTCCAAAAAATAAATTTAGTTTTTGCATGCTACTCTCCTGAATATGAATGCTTGCAGAGAGTTATACGACGTTGATGGTAATTTCCTTCGGCCCTGGTTCTAATTGCCTGAAACCCCGCTTCCCGGGCTTCCTGGCAGTGCGTGATTGCTCCAATACTGCGAAAGACCCCGCCTCGGGATTCTGTTAGAATCCTGCCTCCTTTTCCGGCGCTGCCGGGAAATCGGAAATCTTTTTGCTCACGACTAATTGCGTACTATCGGTTACAAACATGGATCTAGCTGAAGAAGAGTTGAACGAACACCACCTGGACGAAAATAAAGTCGTCGATGTGGTTGTGCGTTTCGCCGGGGACTCTGGTGACGGTATGCAGCTTACGGGTGCAAATTTCACCCAGGCTACTGCGCTGTATGGTAATGACCTCTCAACTTTTCCTGATTTCCCTGCCGAGATTCGTGCACCAGTAGGCGCTACCTTTGGTGTATCGGCTTTCCAGATCTATTTCGGTGCCGAAGATGTCACCACCGCCGGTGATGCGCTGGATGTGCTGGTGGCCATGAATCCCGCGGCACTGGTAACCAATATCGCCAATCTTGTTGAGGGTGGCTTGATTATCGTCGACAGCGGTGCCTTCACTGCGAAGAACCTGGCCAAGGCAAAATACGAGAGCAACCCGCTGGAAGACGAATCCCTGGCTGGCTATCGGGTGCTTAATATCGATATTTCACAACAGGTGCTGAATGCTGTCGAACCTTTTGGCCTGGGGCACAAGGACGCCTTGCGCTGCAAGAATATGTGGACCCTGGGACTGGTGATGTGGCTATTTGACAGGGACAGGCAGCCCACCATCGAAAGCCTGAAGGCGAAGTTTTCCGGCAAGCCTGAAATCGCTAATGCCAATATCGCTGCACTGAATGCTGGCCACGCCTACGGTGAGACTGCGGAGCTGCCTGCCGGTATTCACGTTTACAAGGTGCCTAAAGCGAAAGTTGCACCTGGCACCTATCGAAATATTACCGGCACGACGGCCTTGGCCTGGGGTTTGATAGCGGGTTCCGAGTTAGCTGAAATCGATATCCTGTTTGCGTCCTACCCGATTACACCAGCGTCCAATCTCTTGCATGAGTTATCTGGCAGGCGTGAGTTTCGAATCAATACCTTTCAGGCAGAAGATGAAATTGCGGCAGTCTGCGCCGCTATAGGTGCGTCCTTTGCCGGTACTCTCGGTGTCACGTCCAGCGCTGGGCCGGGTATTGCACTGAAGGCTGAAGGGATTGCCCTGGCAGCGGCCGCCGAACTGCCGTTGGTTGTCGTCAATACCCAACGTGGTGGACCTTCAACCGGTCTGCCTACCAAGACTGAACAGTCCGACCTCAATATGGCCCTGTTTGGTCGCCACGGGGATACACCGATTCCGGTAATTGCCTCGGCGACTTCCACAGATTGCTTCGACGTGGCAATCGAGGCGGTGCGGCTGGCGACCAAATACATGACACCGGTTATGCTGTTATCCGACGGATACCTCGCCAATGCGGCCGAGCCGTGGCAGATCCCCGATGTGGCTTCCATGAAACCATTTCCAGTTCACCATCACTCGGAAGTTGAAGGATTCAAACCATCACTAAGAAATAGTGAGACTTTGGCGCGGGTATGGCCCAGGCCCGGTACAGCAGGGCTTGAGCATCGTATTGGTGGTATTGAGCGCAGCTTCGAAACCGGCGATATTTCCTACGATCCAGCAAACCATCAGAAGATGACGGACCTGCGCAAAGACAAGGTCGACGGTATCGCGAAGGATATTCCCCTGCAGGAAGTCTGCCTCGGCAACACTTCAGGCAAACTCGCCGTGGTAGGTTGGGGTTCTACATTTGGAGCAATTCATCAGGCTGTCAAACGCTGTCGCGACGAAGGGCTGGATGTTTCTCACATCCACATTCGTTACCTGGCGCCTTTTCCATCGAATCTGGGCGAATTATTGAGTAGCTTCGATGCCGTTCTCGTGCCTGAGATGAACACCGGGCAACTGGTTAATGTGCTGCGAGCAGAGTTTTTGATCGCTGCCGATGGACTAAACAAAGTGGCAGGCCAACCTTTCAAGATCGGTGAGGTGATGGCCGCAATACACGAAAAATTTGCCGAGTTGCAATCGAAGTAAAGAGTGAGTCATGAATAAGCCGCTGCCGAAACTGACATTGAAAGATTTTGCCTCTGACCAGGAGGTTCGCTGGTGCCCCGGTTGCGGAGACTACGCAATCCTGAAGACCTTGCAGAAGCTCATGCCGGAACTGGACAGGCCGCGGGAAAACCAGGTCTTCGTTTCAGGAATAGGCTGCTCGTCTCGCTTTCCCTACTATATGAATACCTTCGGTTTTCACACGATTCATGGGCGTGCTCCAGCTATTGCTACTGGTGTGAAGCTCGCCAACCCTGAATTGGATGTCTGGGTAATCACCGGGGATGGTGACGGATTCAGTATCGGCGGTAATCATATGCTGCACGTGCTGCGTCGCAATGTGGGTTTACAGATTTTGCTGTTTAATAACGAAATCTATGGCTTAACCAAGGGTCAGTATTCTCCAACTTCCCAGACCGGTACTCGTTCTCCCTCTTCTCCCATGGGCTCAGTTGATGCACCATTGGTTCCCTGCCTGGTTGCGCTGGGGGCAGGTGCCACATTTATTGCCCGCTCCATCGATACGGAAGCTAAACATCTTTCTGCAGTAGTCGCGGATAGTCATGCTCATAATGGTGCCGCCTTCGTCGAAATTTTGCAGAATTGCCCTATCTACAACGACGGCGTGTTTGAGCAGGTCAAAGACAAGAAGTTGGCCGCGGATTTCAGGGTCGAAATCGAGCATGGGCAGCCAATTATCTTTGGTAAAGAACAGGAGAAGGCTATTTCATTGGATCGCAATTCCCTGCGCCTCAAGGTAATCGATGTTGCCGGCAACGAAGACCAGATTCTTGTGCACGACCAGCACAACAAGGTGCTTGCGCAACTATTGGCAGCCATGAATGGTCCAGATTTTCCGGTAGCCGTTGGTGTGATCTACAGGGAGATCAAGCCCAGCTTTATCGATGATTCCATGAATCAGTTAGGTCTGGCGCGAGACAAGGCGGCATCGCTGGAATCGCTGCTTCATAGCGGTCACACCTGGACCGTCGAATAGCCTCTTAAGCTGACTCCTTGCTGTCAAACTTCTGCAATGTAGCTCGACTACACTGCGGTTATGAATAAAGTATCCGATAAGCGCCGACGATTCCTGCAGATGGGTGCAGCGGGTCTGGGCTATTTTCTAGCTGGCGGCCTGGGTCGCTATACCCACGCTGCCGAACAGGCAGCGTTCTTCTCATTGTCACAGATTGGGCCCCTGCAGCCTGCCGACCACAATGGCATTATGCTGCCAGCGGGTTTCAAGTCCCGGGTGGTTGCTCGCAGTAGTGAAAGACCCGTCGTGAACTCAAGCTATCGCTGGCATGCTTCCCCGGACGGTGGCGCGTGTTTCGCTACCTCTGATGGTGGCTGGATTTATGTGTCCAATAGTGAGGAGAACAGCGGACAGGGTGGCGTCGGCGCACTGCGCTTCAATGCTGTGGGGGATGTCGTTGATGCCTATCCAATCCTGCAAAACACGTCGCGCAATTGTGCGGGCGGGGCGACCCCATGGGGTACCTGGCTCTCCTGTGAGGAATTCGATCGGGGACAGGTTTTTGAATGCGACCCCACGGGCAATGACCAGGCAGTAGTCAGGCCAGCACTTGGCACATTCGAGCATGAGGCGGTGGCAATCGATCTGGACAATAACTGCGCGTATCTGACCGAAGACGTCCGTGATGGAGGTCTCTATCGTTTCGTCTCTGCGAGAGGTTTACCGGATCTCTCGGAAGGCAGACTGGAAATTGCCAGTGTTGTCAGTGTATCTGGTGTCGATACGATCGAATGGCTGGAAGTGCCAGACCCGTTGGCCAGCAAAGATGCCACGCGGCATCAGGTGCAAGGAGCGGCTCACTTCGATGGTGGTGAAGGTATTGCGCTGCACGAGAACAGACTATTCTTCGTCACCAAAGGTGATAATCGAGTGTGGTGCTATGACACCACGGATCAAAGTATTGAAGTAATCTATGATGCGGCGATCAGCAGCAATCCGATTCTTACCGGCGTGGATAATGTTGTCATATCGTCCGCGGGTGATGTGCTGGTTGCTGAAGATGGTGGCAATATGCAGATCGTCGTTATAACACCCGATTATGAACCTTTACCGTTACTGCAAATCCTTGGGCAGGATGAATCCGAGATTTGTGGCCCAGCCTTCGATCCTTCCTCCCAGAGGCTTTATTTCAGCTCGCAAAACGGGTTTACTGGTGAAGGATCCGGCGGAATCACCTACGAGATAAGCCTCGCCTAGCACGATTCCTGAAAGCTGTCTTTCCGCTTTTCTGCTATTGTATAGATTCATGTGATCCGAACCGTATCCGGCGGCTGCTTGATGGCAGCCTGAATGTCTGCACGGAAGTTACCTGGAGGACTAGGGGCATGATATACGACAGCATTCTCGAGACCATCGGTAACACACCGATCGTCAAGTTAAATAACATTGCGCCTGCCGAGCAGCACATCTATGCCAAGCTGGAATCTTTCAATCCCCTGGGCTCGGTAAAAGACCGACTTGCGATAGCTATCATTGAGGACGCCGAAGCATCCGGCATGCTTGAGCCAGGGCAGACGGTGATTGAGGCAACATCCGGAAATACTGGTATTGCCCTGGCAATGGTCTGTGCGGCCAAAGGCTATCCATTTGTGGCTACTATGGTGGAGACCTTCTCAGTCGAGCGGCGCAAGATTATGAAGGCCCTGGGAGCGAAGGTGATTCTGACACCGGCAGCGGAAAAAGGGTCCGGCATGGTGCGCCGGGCGGAGGAATTAGCAGAGAAGCATGGCTGGTTTCTGGCGCGCCAATTCGAGAACCGGGCGAATCCTGCGTATCACCGCAGCACCACAGGGCCGGAAATTCTTAGAGATTTTGCTGGCAGGAATCTCGACTACTTTGTGTCTGGTTGGGGCACCGGCGGCACCCTCACTGGAGCAGGCCAGATGATCAGATTAGCCAGACCAGATGTAAAAGTCATCGCTGTTGAGCCGGAGAATGCGGCACTGCTATCCGGTGATGAGTGGACTCCTCACAAAATTCAGGGATGGACTCCCGATTTCATTCCGGCTGTACTGGACAAAACTGTAGCCTGCGAGATCCTGCGCGTCAGTGACGAAGAAGCGATAGCCACCGCCAAACGGCTCGCCAGGGAAGAGGGAATATTCTGCGGAATCTCGGCAGGGGGTACGATGGCAGCCGCACTAAACCTGGCTGCTGAAGCGCCTCCTAACTCGACTTACGTCGTTATGCTTCCGGACACGGGAGAGCGCTACCTTTCTTCGCCATTGTTCGCCGATATTTCGGAAGATTCTGATGATGAGTGGTTGGCAACGCTCCCCTGATTGATTGCCCGGGCAAGTTCAGGTTACAACATAATTGTGCAGCGCTTATCCGGTTACGGCTATACTTGCGCTACTTCAATGGTCAAGATAGCGATCGATTCTCTGTAAGGAAAGAATTATGAAAATGCCTCGCATACTTACATCTGTTCTCACATCTGTTACATGGGCGTTGGTGATTATTGCAATGCCGGCGACGTCACTGCAGGCAAAGACTGGCGATGAGCAGTCCGCGCAGAGCGACGTTTCGGCCATTATCGATGGCACAGCGGCGTCTGTAAGTGCCTATCCTTTTATCGCATTCCTGGCTGATGAATTCGAAGAACAGTACTGCGGGGCGAGCCTGATTTCCCCCACCTGGGTGCTGACAGCAGCCCATTGCTTCCTGAATGCCGACGGTGACGCCGTCGATATCGCGACCGGCGCCAACTCAATGGTTGTGCTCAATTCGGATACTTCATTTCCTTTCGCCGACGAGGCTGTTGTCGGTCAGATAGGGCAGATTATTGTTCACCCCAACTACGACCCCAACGTCGAGACCAGCGCGAACAAAGACAACTATGACATCGCGCTGGTGGAGTTAACGGCGGCCGTGGATGTGCAGCCAATACCTCTGTTGAGCGGAAGCGCGGCTGCCCTGACTGCCGGCACGGAGACGGTCATTATGGGGTGGGGAACAACAGCCATCAATGACGAGGGTGAATCTATCGATCCCGCGAGTTCCTTGCTGCAGGCCACCCAGAAAATCGTAGGAAACACGGATTGCGATTTCGTCTACGGCGGTGGCATTACCGAATTCATGTTGTGCGCTGGCTCGGTAGAGGCCGGAGGAACAACAGACACTTGTCAGGGTGACAGTGGTGGGCCCATGGTGGTAAACACTATTGTTGGCTTTGTGCAGGTGGGTGTCGTGAGTTTTGGTGGCACCGATACCGGTCCTTCCTGCGGCGATCCAGATGCACCCGGCGTCTACAGCAATGTATCTGCACTGGCAGATTTCATTGCCAGTCATGCAACCGATGCAGATTTTATTGATCCGGATATCTCCTCGCCCGGTGTCGATTCCGGAAACTCCGGTGGCAGTGACTCGGGTTCGGGTGACAGCGGAGATGACTCGGATACCACTAGCGAGCCCTCAATCGAATTGGCCGTCGAAGTCGCAGGTAACGACGTCCTGATCTACTGGACCTCACTGGCGGAAGCCACGGGTTATCGACTCTACTATGCGCCTATACCCAGTGCCGACCCGATTAGCACTATCGACATGGGGGCGCAATTGACTATCGGTGGAGAACTGCCTTCGGGAGCAGCGTTCTATGTTGCTATCGAGCCCTACAACGACAATGGGTCTTTGCCGATTCTGTCCAACATTGTCGAGCTGATCGTACCCTGATATTTTTACTGGGAGTGCCGGGGCAAGGTCCGGCACTTCTGGTAGTGATTTCAACGGATTCACCTATCCAGGCCGATTCGAACAGCGCCTGAACAGTTATGCCTTTTTCCAGTTCAGTTCTCCCTGAACCACTTATCAAAAATTCTTCCACAAGGTTGATCCACAGCCTGTGCGCTAATGCTGAATTGATGCAATGGCGCAGTGCTTCCCGTATTCGGAAGGAGCAATTGCGGCGCGTTCAGCGCCTGTTGCAGTATGCGCAGCACTACTCGCCCTACTATAGTGCCCAATTCGCTGGCCTGGATTTTTCCAATCTGGATTGGCAGCAGTTTACTGACCTGCCAACACTCTCCCGCGAAACGATCCGACAGCAGGGAAGCGGGCTCGACTGTCAGCCCGCGCCAGCTTCCCATGGCGTGGTGAGTGAGACCATGACTTCCGGATCTACTGGCTCCCCGGTAAAGGTGCGAGTGACGCAGCGAGTTGCTGCAGTCTGGTTTGCCAATGCATTGCGCGATCACCTCTGGCATAACCGCGATCCGGCAGCAAGAATGGCCGCCATTCGATGGCACGCTGACAACCTGGGCATGGCACCGGACGGATTGGAAAGTCAGGACTGGGGTGAGCCCCATTCGCTGTTCTACAAAACGGGCAAAGGGTATTTCCTGAATTCTGCCTCAACTGTACCGGATCAATTGCAGTGGTTGCATGGTTGCAAACCGGATTACCTGATCACTCATCCGTCGAACCTCCAGAGCCTGTTACAGGAACTGGTCAGGTCGGGTGATGAATTACCTTTTCTTAAGCAGGTACGCACAGTGGGTGAGTCAGTTTCGCCTGATCTCAGGGTATTGGCGCGGGCGGTGCTGGGGTTGGATCTAATCGACTTCTATAGTTCCCAGGAAGTGGGATATGTGGCACTTCAGAGCCCCGGTGCGGCGCACTATCATATCCTCAGCGATTCGGTAGTGATGGAAGTGGTGGACGACGCAGGCATACCCTGTCCACCCGGACAAGTCGGCAGGGTGCTGTTAACCAGCCTCCACAACTATGCTACACCGCTTATTCGTTATGATATCGGTGATCGGGCCATTCTGGGTGAGACGGTAGTCGGGGGCAGGGGGCTGCCGGTGCTAAAACAGATACTGGGTCGCTCCCGAAATATGGTGTCTCTACCGGATGGAAGCCGCAAGTGGCCAAACCTGGGGTTTCGCGCCATGATGAAAGTCGCTGATATCCAGCAATTCCAGGTGGTGCAACACACCTACGATCAACTGGAACTCAAGCTGGTTGTTTCCGAGCCGCTGCCGATTGATAAGGAACAGCAACTCGAGAATATTCTGAGACAGTATCTTGAGTTCCCTTTTCGCGTCGAAATAACCTACCATGCGCAAATTCCGCGCAGCACCAGCGGCAAGTACGAGGATTTCCTCAATCTTGTAGAAGCCTGGCTGACCGAACAAGAATAATTTCAGAGGATTGCCCGGAGTGATTCAATGAGCCTGGTTGACGTAACCCAGCACAGGCATGCGCTCGCCTTTATTGTTGCCGTTGTACTCATCGATGCCATCAGCTTTGGTATTGTGCTCCCCGTCATGCCGCAACTGATCATGAGCCTGTCCGATGTCACGCTATCAGAAGCGTCCCGCATTGGTGGATATCTCATGTTCACCTACGCGGCTCTGCAGTTTTTTGCCGCCCCCATTCTTGGCAACCTGGGCGATCGCTATGGGCGTCGCCCTGTGCTGTTGTTTACCCTGGCTGCCTTGAGCCTCGACTATATACTGATGGCGGCGGCGCCAACCCTCCTGTGGTTGTTTGCCGCGCGAATGATCGCTGGCGTGGCCAGTTCCACTTTTTCCCTCTCCTATGCCTATGTCACGGATATTACACCGGTGGAGAAACGGGCACAGAGATTTGGCATGATCGGCGCAGCCTTTGGCGGAGGCTTCATTTTGGGGCCAGTGATTGGCGGTTTTCTTGGTGAGTTCGGTCCGCGCTATCCGTTCTATGCGGCAGCCGCGCTGGGACTGACTAATCTCGTTTATGGGTATTTCGTGCTCGGTGAATCGCTGGGTGAAGACGACCGCCGACCCTTCGAGTTGAAACGGGCCAATCCTGTCGGAGCGATGTTGCAGCTCCGCAAGTATCCTGTGGTTCTCGGCCTGGCCTTTGCCTATTTTCTTTATATGCTGGGTCACCTTTCACTTCCCAGTACCTGGACCTACTACACCATGGAAAAATTCGCCTGGACTGAAAGCCAGATTGGCCTGTCCCTTGGGTTTGCCGGCGTGTTCATGATTCTGGTGCAGGCTTTCCTGATCCGGTGGGCGATTCCAGCGCTGGGCGCCTTCAAGGCGGGAGTGATCGGGATGCTCGCCATTATCATTGGCTTCCTCGGATATGCCTTTGCGGCTACCGGCTGGCAGCTCTATCCGTGGCTCGCGCTGGCTTCTATTTCAGGTTTTGTCTCGCCAGCCTTTCAGTCCATTATGACCAGCCAGATTCCAGCCAATGCCCAGGGTGAGCTACAGGGAGCCCTTAGCAGTATCAACAGTGTCACTTCAATATTGGGCCCGCTGTTGATGACTCAGCTATTTGCAGCCTTTACCGCGGAACAGGCAGTGGTGTATTTCCCGGGGATTTCATTTTTCGCGGCTGCCTTGCTCAGCATACTCTGCCTGCTGATCTTTGTTCCCGTCGTCAAGCGTCACCAACTGGACTCTCTGGGTAAGGCCTGACTTCCCGCTAGCCCGCGTAGATACTAGGCGTGAGCCCTGCTTTGGCTTGACACCTCGATTCCTGAATGTTTATATCGCAGTCCTTCGGGGGAGTAATCCCAATAAAAGCAAAAAGGTAGGATTATGAAGAATCTAGCGTTTCTCATCGCTGTCGGCGTGCTGTGCGTCGGTTGTTCTCCTTCAGATTCAGGCTCCAGTTCCCAGCCAGCACAAGTTGCTGCGGCTGCGGAAGCGACCAGTGATATTCCACGAACGCCCAGTGGCAAGCCCGACCTGAATGGTATCTGGCAAGTTCTAATGAACGCCAATGACAACCTTGAGCCTGCTCCACCACAAGCAGCCTATCAATTGGTACCGGGCGACTTCGTACCAGTGCCTCATCCAGACATCGTGGCAATGGGTGCTGTTGCTTCAGTACCGGCAAGTTTCGGTGTCGTTGAAGGGGGCACCATACCCTACAAGCCCGAGGCTCTCGCGCGCCGGGATGAGAATCGAGCCAACTGGCTGACCAGCGATCCTGAGATCAAGTGCTACATGCCGGGTGTGCCAAGGGCAACTTACATGCCTCATCCGTTCCAGATTTTCCAGAGTGAGAGTGCCTTCTTTATTGCCTACTCGTTCGCTGGTGCTGTTCGGAACGTGTTTCTGGAAGACCCGGGTCCGGCTCCACTGGATTCCTGGATGGGTCAATCCTTTGGCTATTGGGACGGTGATACCTGGGTAGTGGAAGTAACGGGGCTTGATGATCGCACCTGGTTCGACCGCGCTGGCAACTATCACACTTACCAGCTCAAAGTGACCGAGCGTTATGACATGGTTAGCGAGAACGTCATCATGTACTCCGCGACCATGGAAGACCCTGACATCTTCGAGCGTCCCTGGACAATCAGCATGCCACTTTATCGCCGTCTCGAAGAGGGCTTCGAATTGCCCCAGTTCAAGTGCGTCGAATTCGTGGAAGAGTTGATGTATGGCCAGTACCGCAAAGGCGGTGAATTCGAGCAGCGTCTGCGTCAGGAGATGCTGGAAGAAGCCCAGAGCAACTAAACCCGGAACAACTGAGCTTAGAAACATACAAACCGGCGGGATGCCCCATATTTTGGCATTTTCGCCGGGTTTCGATAGAATGCCCGGATATCGGGCGCAAACGGCTTTCAGCAGCCCGGAAAGTCGTGTAAGTTATTGAATTAAGGCACCGAATTAAGTTAGAAGTTGGGCAAGGTTTCTATTCATCTGCCACCAGTGGCGGTTGGAAATTGGAAAATTTAAGGGGTAAATCTATGAAAATTAAACTTTTGGCACTTGCAGCAGTGACTGCAGTAGGCGTTATTGCTATCAAGCAACCAGCAACTGCTCACCATGCATTCTCTGCTGAATTTGACGCTAACCTGCCGGTTCGTCTGGGTGGCCCAATTACTCGTGTTGAGTGGATTAACCCGCACACCTGGATTCACCTGGATAACAACGATCCTGAATCCACCCGTGACCCAGGTCCCTGGATGGTAGAAGGTGGTACGCCAAACACCTTGCTGCGTCGTGGCATTAACCGCAACTCGCTGCAGTTGGGTACCGATATCGTGGTAACTGGCTACCAGAGTAAAGACCGACTGTGCGAGCCTACTTGCCGCGCTAATGGCCGTGACATTACTTTCCCGGATGGTCGTAAGTTGTTTATGGGTAGCTCCGGTACTGGTGCTCCTCGTGACGGTTCTGATCCTACTGAGAACAACTAGTAATCAGGATCGTTCAACGTTCAAAAAAGCCCGGCAATGCCGGGCTTTTTTGTGCCTGAATAAACACAGCCGAAGCGTGAAGGCTCAGATGCGTTTCAGGTATCTGGCCACTTCGTAGCGTTGAAAACCCATCTTCTCATAGGTCCTTCTCGCCGATTCATGACCAGGATCGCCGCCCGTTTCTACCATGGCTAATTGAAAGCCAGCCTCTTTGATTATCCTGAGACTTTCCTCCATCAATGCAATACCTATTCCATGCTTCTGGTGGTCGGGGTCTACGCCGATCATGTAGACCTGGCCGAGGAAGTCTTCGGGATGGAAGGAGATGGCGGAAAAGCCCACCAGTGTGTGGTCGACTTCGGCCACTATTTTTTTGATGTCATCACTTTCACACACTGTTTTTAGAGACCGCATTTGCTCAGCTTGCCAGTCCGGGACGAAGACCTGGTAAATGGCAGGGTCCATGCTTTTTTCAAGTCCTTCGAACACTGATTTCCAGGCTCGCAATGTAATGTCAGTGATTACTGGTCTGTCGCTTTCTTTGTACTCGCGAATATTCATGGTAAGTCCCATAGATTGTCACGCACAGGCAGTGATTGCTTATGCAAGTATTTGAAACTGAATCTGAAGATGGGTTGCGGCGTGATCTTTGTCACGCAGAATGGTCGACTAGCGAACGCGGCCAGCGAAGGGGCAAGTGATTGAAGTCATGGTGGTCTCTTGAAGTTACTTCGTCACAAAGAAACAGGAGTGTAACACCTATCGAGATTGAAGGCGTTCGCTGATTCCGCAGGGCTTGGTTTCTTGCGCTCTCTATGGAGATAGCTGTTAGAAATCAGTCTGGGTTTGGGTGGGGGCGTTTCAGGTAGTAACCACCGCCGTGTTTTCGTAGTCGCCAGAATTGGTGGAGGTATTCCTGTTTGCGGTAATAATGGGTAACCAGTGAGCGGCGGGTTTTCTGCCAATTCTGGATGGTACTGCCACCGTGGAGGAGCTGGGCATGCCAGATGAGGACATCGCCCGGCTCGGCATTGAAATAGAGCGGCTCGATGTCCCGGGCCCGAAGCTCTGCCTCGACATGCTTGTAATAGTCATCCATCTCTGCCGCAACAGCATTCACTCTGCCGGTACTGAACCGGTGTGGCGGGATTAGATGGCTGCCTGGATAGAGGGTTACGGCACCGTTTTCAGCGCTTGCCTCATCCAGTGCGATCCATGAAACCACCAGCTTGTTGGTTTTTCGTGGGGGCATGTACAGGGTGTCAGTGTGTTCCCGTTGCTGGGAGCCCCACCTGAATAGTAGAGTATTGAACGCCAGGGCATCACCATCAAGCAATCTGTTCAGAGTTTGGCAAAGTCTGTGGTCCAGAACGTAGTCTCGTACTACAGGTTCATCGAGATAGAGGTCGTTTATCTTGAATGAGTAGTCATAGGCTTCGTCTGGTGCCTGCGTCAGGAGTACTCGTTTGTTTTCGGGCCTGTCGAGATATATGTCTATCGTCGTCCGGGATGCTAACTCGCGACGTGATTGCCAAATATTCCCGGCAAAGTCATTCAGATTCTCACACTGTGGCTTTGAGAAATGATTCTTGAGGATGAGGTAGCCATCACGCTCCCATTGCTGTTGCATGGCCAACGACTCTGAATCGGGTTTGGGTAATGTCATATTGTCTGTGTTCGAAGCCACCCCTGGTTCATATTTGCCTTACTTGTCGATTTGGGTAAGTTCACATCTTGTCGATCCCGGTTTTTTCAATTCTGTGAATTGCTCCTCAAGCCCAGGAGAACCGCAGTCAGAATTAGCCCCACACCGGAGACACGATCGATCCACCTTTTAAAGTGATCGCTGACTTTTGCCGCAATCCAGCTCGCAGCTTTCCCATAGGTGGCCAGAAACAATCCATCAACGACAATGTAGGTGGTGCCAAGAATGAAAATCTGAACCAATACAGGTTTCCCAGGGTCAATAAATTGCGGGAAAAGCGCGGCAAAAAATACTACAGCTTTCGGGTTGGCTGCGGAGGTAATGAAGCCGCGCAGCCATAAAGTGCTGAGAGAGGCTTTAGCCGTGGTCTGTGCTTTTGCCTGATCCTTGAATGATGCGAGTATGGTTTTGCAGGCTATCCACACTAAATAGGCAACACCCAGCCATTTAATAATTTCGAATCCGTATCTTGAGGACATCACGATGGCGGCTAAGCCAAAACCCGCCAATACAATCTGAATAGCGTTTGCTGACAAGTCTCCAGCCGCAGTAGCCAGGGATCTCCTGAAGCCGTTACCCATGCTTACGGAAATCATCAAGAGGTGGCTGGGGCCGGGAGTGCTCATGAAGAGGAGTATAGTGCCCACATAAAGAAGCCAAACGTCTACTGTCATGGTTGTTTCTCCCTGGTCTGAGAATTAATTGATAGTTTCGATTATAGAATTACTGTTAGATGAAGGTAAGCGATGGTGCCGTATTCCGGGCTGCAGCAACTTTTGATTCTATAGTTGTCCCGCAGAATCGGGCATTGCCTACATGACCGGCTCGATTTCCCTCGAATAGTCACCGCCATCACGGAATACAGTTGAATCAACAAAGTACCCTGACGCATTGAGGCGAACGGTCACCAGTCTGGAACCGCGATTTTCCCAGAACCAGCCATGGATGCCGGCGAACGGCGCATGGAAGCTGCCTGACCGACTTTCGCTGTTACCTTGTTCGAAGCTTTCTGCGTAGTCTTCGCCCAGCCCGGCAGGTTCCGCATGCATGTCATAGTAGACTTCGCCGTCAGCGACCCAACTGAAAACCATCGGGGCATCGAGGTCCATAGTGTATTTGTACTCTACCGATTCGAAGGGCCCCAGTTCGAATTCTACATAGTCGTTGCGGTGTAACTCGAGGCTCTCTTCGAAGGGATTCGATTCGGCAGAGAGAGCGGTCAGTCCCAACAATCGTCCTGTGCCCAGTGGGTCAACTCCAAATTCTGCGGGCAAGATTGCCACCAGCAGTACCACTACACCGACCGCAAGGGCGCCACCGGAAGCGATGAGTATCTTGCGGGGAGTTGGCGTTTCAATTGTATCGGGAGTAGTCATAGAATTCCGGGTGTGTGTTATTGGCTTTAATACGGCGCTTGCAGCATGAAGGCGCTTAACTGATAGCCAGCCAGCAGGAAGCCGCCTGTCATTAGAACAGTATTGGTGGCGAAGGCATGTCGAAGATAGCTCTGATTGCTGCGCCAGATGCTGAGCACGATAAAAACTGCAGACAGCGCCAGTATCTGGCCTATCTCAACGCCAACATTGAAGCTGACAATATTGGTGACGAGTCCGTTATTGGAAAGTGTGAATTCCTGCAGCTTGGTCGCGAGGCCAAGCCCATGAAAAAGTCCGAAGATAAAGACCGCTGCCCGCGTGTTTGGTTCAACACCGAATACCCGTTTGAAGCCATCGATATTTTCAAACGCTTTATAAACGATCGATAGGCCAATAATGGCATCGATCAGGTACGCATTGACCTGCAAATTTGCCAGTACACCCAGCAACAGGGTAATACTGTGGCCGATGGCAAACAGGGTCACGTATTCCACAACATGCTTGGGACGATAAAGGAAAAAAATAACGCCGACGAGAAACAGCAGGTGATCATAGCCTGTCACCATATGCTTGGCGCCCAGGTAGATGAACGGACCGATGGCCGGACCATCGATAGCCTGCACGAAATTGGCGTCAGAACCTTCGATGGTGTGTCCCATTGCGATGCCGGGGAGCAGCGCAGCCAGCATGATCAGGAGGAATCTGGCGATACCGATCCTGTTCTCCCTAGCCGTGATGAAAAATGCCAGCATGACGACTAATCAGCCGGATTATCATCGAAGCGATTGTTGATCTCGGGGTTGTATGCCTGATGGCAAGCGGTACAAACGCTATAGAGTTGTGCCCCAGCCTGAAAAAATGCCTCTTTGTCCTGGGCGGCGGCAGCTTCCATGGCGAGCACACCGGCTTCGCTAAGGCCTTCGGAATAGATCATCCAGGCATCGTTGTCTTCCGCTCGGCCAGGAATCGCCAGCATATTTCCGGTTTCGACAACAACTGCCGCCTGGGCTCTTACGTATGCCCAACCATCATCGGTCGTAGGGTAGAGCTCTTCATAACCGGAAGCATCCATCACCCAGCCACCTGAATCCCAGAGAATGTCGGAGGCGGGTTCCAGTACAAGTGCCATGATTTCCTGTACATTCAATTCGGTGTTGTAGTTGAAATCACCGTCTGAACTGGGGACCTGTGTGCTTTCTTCAGGCGCGGAGCAAGCCGCCAGCAGAGCTGATAGCAGTAGTGAGGCGCTGAGTATTCTTCCCGGCTTTTGTTTCATGATTATCTACCGTTAAATGACTGTTCAGCTCGCCTGTGCAGCAATCAACCCGAATCAGAAGCGGCCAAAGAATGGTGCCCGGAATAGCCCGGCATTCCCGCATACTGCTATGATTGTACATTCAGTGAGAGCGAGTAAAGTCTGCCCTAAAATGGCGCTGTAATCTACAGCCGCCCGCCAGAGCGAGAGTATTACCATGTTAAAAACAGTTGCAAACACACTGGCAAAACTGGCCTGCTGTTCGGTTTTATCCTTTTTTCTGCTGGGTATGGTTGGTCAGGCAGCGGCGGAAGTGCTGTTGATGCCAACACCTGATCAAGGCGTACAGCCCAGGCTGGTGCAGGACGGGGGCGGCAACATCCACCTGCTGTATTTCAAGAAGCGAATCAATACACCGGCTGCCCGCGAAGGTCATCTCTATTACGCCCAGTATAATCCCGCGTCTGGCCGCTTTGGATCAGCAGTGCGGGTATCGAGCCAGGCCTTCAATATGATGACTTTT
This sequence comes from uncultured Pseudohongiella sp., assembly GCA_965227635.1. Lineage (GTDB taxonomy): Bacteria > Pseudomonadota > Gammaproteobacteria > Pseudomonadales > Pseudohongiellaceae > UBA9145. Next base: position 2,540,552 of record OZ245763.1, read on the forward strand.
GCTCTGGCCCGCGCGGCAATGGCGGTCGGTGGTGATGGCCGTGTGCACGTCATGTGGTATCTGCCCAGTGAATCTGCTTTTTACTACAGCAGGTCTGATACTGATCGCATTCGCTTCGAAACCCAGCAATCGATGGTCTCCGAGTTTGTGGAAGGCATTGACGCTGGGGGAGACGTAGCAGCATTTGGTGATCAAGTGGCGATTGTCTGGGGAGCAGGTGACCTTTCACATGAAGATGAACGGAGTATGTACGCGCGATTTTCCAGTGATAATGGCGCTTCGTTCGGCGAAGAAGTCATGATTGCCAATCCCGAACTCGGTGCCTGCGCCTGTTGCTCACTGGCCGTGGCCTTCGACTCGGAAAATTTAGCCTACCTGGCCTACCGTTCGGCCATTGACGGCATCGGCAGGCATATGCAGTTGGTTTCCGTTACTGGTTTCCATGGGGAGTCGGTGTCCACAGACTATCTGCCGCTGCAGCCACTGCAGGAGTGGGAAGCGTCATTCTGTCCCCTCAGCACCAATGACATGGAACTCAATGTCGGCGAAAAGAATCTCGTGGTTTTCGAAACCGAGAGCAGAATTGTGGTCATGGATATCAACAAGCCCGAATCTGCGCTTCAGGTAGCCGAACCGTTTACTGAGACCAGGCAGCGAAATCCCGCCGTGGCGATTGACCAGCAAGGTGCTTACCTGGTGGTTTGGGGAGAGGCCATTAGCAACAGTCGGGGAGGGCGCTTGAATATGCGCCTGTTCGATGCCGATGGTGAACCCGCCAACTACCGACTGGCAGAAGAGATTCAAATCAGGGACTACAGTTTTCCCGCCGCAGCCAGCCTGCCGAATGGGGATTTCCTGGTACTCTACTAGTCACCTGTCGCTTTGAGTGCTTAGGCTCTGGTGCCTGCCATGAATCTGCTAGCACGCCCAGTTTGGCAGGTCTTGGTTTGGCTGGCTTTGGTTTGGTAAGTCTCAGTTTGGAAAGTTGTAGTCGCCGTAGCCGACAGGCTTCCTGAGCTGCTGCCGGATATTGTCCAGTTCCACTCTCTGCCACTGGCGATCGATTTCCTGATTAAGCCGGGATTGCTGACTCTGCAAAGCCTCGGGCACGGGGCTGGAACGAGCAGACGTGTTGCGATCGTATTGCGGGGCCAAGAGGGATGTATCTGCATGTGCCTCCTGCCACGTCTGGAATGCAAGGACGGTAAATTCAGTACGTTTCGCCAGAGCATCTTCACCACAGGTGAATTCCGCGTCGATGAGCAGGCGCGCAAGATCACCGTTCAGTTCATCGTCCTGTTCGTCAGACTCCTCTCTGGCAACGAGTTGTTCGCGCCATTCAGAGATGAATTTACAGTGGCTTAAATAGGCCGGGATAAAGGCATCGTCCAGGGTGCTGGCAAAGGTCTCGCAACTATCTTCAGCGGCGCCCTCTACACAGTTACGGGCGGCGCGGTCCAGTTCCTGAAATAATGTTTTGACGGCATCGATATGCGTGGCCAGTTCAGAGGCTGTTGTATTTGCCTGGGCGGAAACCGTCGAGACGGGAATCAGGCAAGAGAGGATGAGCGCCATTGAACTCAGCGACAATGACGAGAGCTTACAGCGATAGCGGTTACTACTCATAAAGTTCAAAGCGTCGATCCCATTGTTTGAATCGCTTGCGGCAGTATTTCTCGAGTTGCTCGGACGTTGTGAAAAAGTATTCGCTGGCTTGCGGGATGGTCTCGTCGTATTCACAGAAATCGTTGGTGTATTCCCTGCATACCCAGGGACGTGTTTCGTAGATACCGCAGATTCCCCCAGGGAGAAGGTGCATGCAGTTGGTATCTACGTGCAGGAACCAGCCATCCGCGTCTTTGAAGATATTAATATTCTCGTGAGACACCTGCCAGATCAAATGGTCGAAGTCTTTGCGAGTCTTGGGCGTGGGAATGGGCTGGTTAATGGAATTACAGCAAATCGATTGCTTGCATCTGGAGCATTTCTTGTCGATTGAAACACTGCCAGCACTGCTGACTTCCTTAATTTTGATCTTGTTCTTGGCGTTCATTTCCCGCACCACTGACTGCGTAATTCAAAACCTTGCTACCCTGACATCATCCAGACGTATCAGAGAAGAAGTTGGCATTCTAGCAAGCCTGTATTTCAGAATGAATGCAAACATACAGTGATGCGAAACAAGTGCTTGCGGGTTTCTGGAAGCCCACTTTACAAGCACTGGCCATGTCCGCAAAATGAGCTGGAAATGCGCAATCGAGGTGCCTCCATGGTGGTCTGGAACTCAAACAATAATAATCACAAGCGGCTTGCCCCACTCATCTTAAGTCTTGCGCTGGGAATATCGGCCTGTTCCACAGAAGAAACTGTAAGTACGTCCGGTGCTGACCTGGGCTCAGATGGCAATTCTGAACTCGCCCTCAGAGCGGTTTCGACCAAACCCTGGCTGGTCACAGGAGGCGATGTACTTATCGAGGTAAGTGTAGGAAATAGCGTTTCTCCGACCCTGCCGAGTCTGGAGCTGAATGGCACCGATGTCAGCAGTCAACTTGTACGTCTGGGCAGTACCCGGCTCCAGGCCCTGCTGACCGACTTGCCAGAAGGCGACAATACCCTGGTTGCCCGCCTGGATGATGAAGAAGCCAGCCTGGCGCTCACCAATTATCCGATAAGCGGGCCCATCATTTCAGGGCCCCACGAATCGCCTTATTACTGTCAGAGTGATGAGTTTGAGCTGGCCAATGGAGAACTCTACGGCCCAGCAGAAGACGGCAACTGTTTCAAAACCACGCGGGTAGATTATGTGTACTGGTCTGGTGAAGACGAAGCATTCAAGCCCTATGTGATGGCATTTGGCAGTTTGCCGCCCACCGATATCGCGGAGGTGATCGATCACCGGGGCGAACCAGCGCCATTTATCGTGCGCGTGGAGACCGGGGTGGTGAATCGTGCCATTTACGAAATTGCTATGCTGCATAATCCTGCAGATCCGGAGCCGACTCCCTGGCAATTGAGCCCGCAATGGAACGGCAAGCTCGTCTATACACACGGTGGTGGTTGCCGGAGTGGCTGGTATCAACAAGGATCTGCTACCGGAGGGGTGTTGCGTAACGGATTGCTCGCCGAAGGCTATGCGGTAACTTCTTCTACCCTGAATGTATTCGGCCAGAACTGTAATGATCTGCTGGCGTCTGAAACTCACATTATGGTGAAGGAAAGATTCATCGAACACTATGGTGAGCCTGTCTATACGGTTGCCACAGGCGTCTCCGGTGGCTCCTATCAGTCACATCAGACTGCCGACAATTATCCCGGTGTATTCGATGGAATCATCGTGGGTTTGAGTTTTCCCGATGTCACGTCAGCGACCATTTTTACCTTGGCCGATGCCCGTTTGCTCGATCACTACTTCAGCGAAATTGCAGCAGACCAATTCTCGCCAGAACAACAACAGGCGGTATCTGGTTTTGGAGTGCGGGAATCGATACCCAATCTTGCGCGAGGCGCTGCTCGTCTGGATCCCATCCATGATCCCAATGCGGAGCTTGAGCAGCAGGGAGGTGAAGTGTCCGTCCCGGAGCTTGAAGCGCTGCGTTATGACTCAACCAATCTTAATGGTGTCAGGGCAACGGTTTATGATCACACGGTCAATGTCTATGGCAGCGTACCCGGGACTTCAATCGCCCGGCGCCCACTGGACAACGTGGGAGTTCAATATGGACTCGGCGCGTTCAATGCCGGAATCATCAGCTTCGAGCAATTTGCAAACCTGAATCGTGACATTGGCGGTTTCGATCGAGACCTGAACCATGAGCCGGTGCGTCACCGCAGTGATGCTGAAGCCAACAAGCGGGCCATCGAATCGGGGCGCATCCTGTTTGGTGGGGCTGGTCTGGCGCAAACCCCGATTATCGATTACCGGCAATACATGGATCATCGCGAAGGCGGTGATATTCATATGATTGTGCACCAGTTTTCGACCCGCCAGCGCCTGGTTCAGGCTAATGGCCATGCCGACAACCAGGTGATGCAGGTTGGCGGACTGTGGGGTTACACCGAAGACGCTCCCGACCTTGGCGACTTGTTCCGCCAGATGGACAGTTGGTTGATGGCCCTGAGAAGCGATACCAGCGAAGCTACTCCAGCGGAGAAAGTGGTGCGTAACAAGCCTGTTGATCTGGTTGATGCCTGTTGGGAATACAGCGGCGACTCTACCTCAGTCGAAGCACGGGAGAAAATAACGGAGCGTCAGACCTTCGCCGGAAACAGCACCTGCAACACGCTGTACCCGGCTTATCCAACTCCCAGACAGGTGGCAGGTGCCCCGCTGGCTAATGACATTGTGAGTTGTCGCTTGCGGCCAGTAAGCAGGGAAGATTATGCCGAGGCATTAACGGCGGAACAGTTGCTGGAATTGGAGCAGGTGTTTCCGGAAGGTGTGTGCGATTGGTCTCAGGTTGATCAAACCGGTGCGCAACACCAGGGAGTTTGGAGTTCGTTTGGTCCGTCACCCGTGAACCGACTTTACTAGAAATACGCTCAGATTGAACCAAGCTGGCTATTCGTCACTGTCGGTAATGGCTTCCTCTTTTTAATGCAGCTTGCATTAGGCTTCGGCTGTCAGTATAGAGCTTGCATGGGGTCAGTAGAATTGCGCAAGCCAGACGTGGATAGCGAATTCGCGGGCTGTCGCAATCGTTATCGGCGGCTGACGAATCGAAGTCTCGTGAATTCTGAGCGCAATATCCTGGCTGGCAATCGCGTATTCAGTCCTGTGACAATAGCCGTATTTCCAATCGTTTGATTGCTCTTAGAGTTTCCAGCTTACCCATCTGAATAAAGCCCACCACCTTCACAATGATGGTTATAGTGAGGCAAACCTGTATCGCCAGCACCCAAAGCAACTGGTTCGCAGTTTCCTCAGCGGCCAGAAACTGGAGGAAGGCATAGACGCTGAATGCGAAAGCTGCAAAGCCCAGTGTCCACATGTAGTAAGTCATCCAGGCCTGCTTGCCGTGAAGGCTCATGCCAATCATTTCGAACAGGCCCGCCTGTTCGTTGAGTTTGGCGATGGCGGCTTCATCCTCATCGCTTAGTGCCTGTCTGATCTTGTCATCGATGGTGCTCATTTTTGATCTCCGCTAGTCGAGTCAACTTTGTCGGCCAGGAGTTTCCTGGCATAAAACAATCGGGATTTAACCGTTCCTGCTGGTATGTCGAGAATCGAGGCAATCTCTGCCACAGAGAGTTCATCCAGATAGTAGAGCTGTAAAAGCGAACGAATCTCGGGTTCAAGTGTGGCGAGAATGCTGGTGACCTCAGCATCCGATTCCTGGCTTTCCGGTGCGGCAACGTCCGGCAATTCTTTGCCGGTATCGATTACTTCTCTTTCCCGCAGGGTCTTCCGCAAACAGTCCACACAGCGCCTCTCAACGATCCGGTAGCTCCAGGAAGGGAATGCCACCGGGTCTTTCAATCTGGCCAGGTTTCGGCAAATCGAGAGCAGGGCCTCCTGCGTCACATCCCGGGCAACTTCGCTGCTTCCCAATCGTCTTAGCGCGTAGAGATAGAAGCGCTCCTGCCATAGCTCCAGCAGTGCCTCTCGGGCCTCTCGATTCCCCTGCTGGCAGCGCATCACCAGCCATTCGCTGAGTGCTCGCGTTTTCTCCCGTTGGCGGTGGCTAGCAGCAAGCCCCTTGGTGTCGGTCTGATTGGGCATTTCAATTCCTTTCAACCATCAGGTCGCTGCAATGGCCTAGATGGTTCAATTTTCAGTGTGCCCCTGATTGGCCGGAATTGCGAGACCTCGCTGGCTCGCCTATCATGGGGTTGCGAGATTTCCGGACAGCCTGCCTTTGCCTTGTCTCACTAAACGCGAAGGAAGTGTGAATTTGTCCTGAGAATCAATAATAAGAGAGGAGAGTATCCATGAATCGCTTAGCTCCACTGCTGTTGGCGCTGGTTTCCGGCAGTGTCATCGCCCAGGACTACGAGCCGCCACGCACGGCATCCGGCAAGCCAGACCTGCAGGGCTTCTGGACTAATGCATCCATAACCACAATGCAGAGATCTTCCAGTCTCGCTGACGTTGGCCTGGTCATTCCTCCCGACCAGCTCTCCGAATACACGGCCAACAACCACCAAAATGTCCGTGCTGCCACCGATGACAATCAGGTGCAGGGTGAGCTCCCTACGGGTGAGGATCTCGCCCAGGGCCGTGGTTATAACGCCTTCTGGGTGGATCCCGGCTCGCGCTTCGGTATGGTGAATGGCGAAGCACGCACTTCCTGGATCACGTATCCCACCGACGGGCGTATTCCATTTTCCGAAGAAGGACAGCAATTGCGCCGTGCCGCGTTCACTCGCTCACGCAACGATGGCCCGGAAGGCCGCTCCCTTGGTGAGCGGTGCATTATCGGTTTTGGTAGCACCGGTGGTCCGCCAATGAATAACGTGCTCTACAATAATATGTACCAGATCGTGCAGACTGATGATTACCTGATGATTCTGATAGAGATGGTGCACGATACCCGTATTATCCCAATCGATGGTGAGCGTCGCCCGGATGAGTTGGAACAATGGCTGGGTGACTCGGTAGGGTACTGGGATGGTGATACGCTGGTGGTTGAAACGGTCAACCTGCATCCTCAGCAGGCAGTTCGCAATGTGGCGCCGCTCAGTAAAGATGGACGGGTAATCGAACGTTTCTCACGTGTCTCTGATACCGAGGTGCTCTACACCTTTGAAGTCAGCGATCCGGTTTATTACACAGAAGACTGGCGTGGCGAGATGGTGTTCAACTCCACGGATACCCAGCCCTATGAATACGCCTGCCATGAAGGAAACTACGGTCTGGTAGGTATTCTGGCTGGTGCCAGGCGCGAGGAAGTACAACCTTCTTCAGATTAAGTGCCGTACGCGCCTTTAAGATCGGTCAAGATAACCCGGTTTGAATTCCTGTGAGAAAAGGGAATTAAAGCCGGGTTTTTTAGGCTCCTCGCGGAAATCCGAGGAATAGCATCGATTTTGTGTGCATGGTCATTCAGGTGAGTGCCGTCGAACGCGGCTGCGAGGAGGCAGGGTTCCCAACCCGCCGGCTCGGCGCCCATTCAAGGGAGCCGCTGACCAATTATGTTCCTTCTCTGCGGTGTCTGTCGCATCTGCCTGCAAGACGCCGTACGCTGGCAATGGCCGTAGCCCTTGGCAAGTGCGGCAACGCAGCAGGCAGATGCGACAGGCCCGCCCTTCGGGGCATTCAGCCGAGCCCGCTCTCCGCGTTGCCGATTTTCGACAGGCCGACGCATGCCTTCAAACCGGCGCCTTGATAGCGGGTTCGGCTGAAAGCCAGAGATGAAACATAATTGGTCAGAGGCTCCTCAGGTCCCTTCACTCCAGAAAATGCCCTGCGGTCTTTTTCTTCCGTTCAGCGCCGGCCTTGACTGGCGGGTTGGGAACCCTGCCTCCCCGCAGCCGCTTGTGCAGTGATGCCGGAGATATCGGAGTACTCTTCGACACACATTACCCTCAATCGAAGGGGAACAAATGTAACCAAAAAGTATCGTAACGCTTGGCAGCGTTCAGAGTGTCGGACAGAAGGGGCTTGTCGCCAACAATTAAGCGATAGCGCTGAACGGAGAAAAAAGACCGTAGGGCTTTTTTCGGAGTGAAGGAACCCGGGACGGGCGCAGAGCGTTGGCGACAAGCCCCTTCTGTCCGGCACGGCCACAGTTAAAAAAAGCCCCAACTAAACAGGTGGCAGAATCAGAGCCTGCCAATAGTTCTTGGAAATGCGCGATGAACCTTTTTTTATGCCTTGCCTGAATAGCGCGCATTCATGCATCATACTGACCTGCAGACTCCGCAGTCTGCAAGTTCTCGGGGCGGGGTGAAATTCCCCACCGGCGGTGAAACTTGATGGTAATCAGTTGAGTTAAGCCCGCGAGCGCCTGCTCTTGAGCAGGGACAGCAGATTCGGTGCGAATCCGAAGCCGACGGTATAGTCCGGATGATAGAGAACGGTCCAGATCTACACAGCTCTGTGTAGATTCTCCCGTGCGCCCTGATTCCTAGTTCGTTAAGAGAATTCGCTATGAATCAGAAAAGTTCAATCAAGATCGCTTTTATCCGCGCCAACTGGCACGCCGATATCGTAAACCAGGCTCATGAAGGGTTTGTAACCACACTGAATGAGAAAGTGCCGACGGCCAGCGTTGACATTTATGATGTGCCCGGCAGTCTGGAGATTCCGTTGCAAGCACAGCAACTTGCAAACAGCGGTGGCTATCAACTAATTGTTGCGGCGGGCCTGGTGGTCGATGGCGGTATCTATCGCCATGATTTCGTTGCCCAATCCGTGCTCGATGGCATGATGCGTGTGCAATTGGATTGCAATGTGCCGATTCTTTCTGTGGTGCTCACGCCACACCATTTTCAGGATACTGACCAGCACCGTGAGTTTTTCTTTGATCACTTCAGGATAAAGGGCATTGAAGCCGCCCAGGCTTGTCTTGCTGTGCTTGGCAATCAGGAGCGATTGTCGAAGGTCGCCTAGCGCTTCTTGTCGTCTTCCCAGAACTGCGTCATTTCCATAAACATGAATGACGCGGACCAGGTAATCAGCGCGAGTCCGGTGAGGCCTTCCATGCCCGCCAGAAAGCGTAGCTGGCCGTGGGGTTCTATGTCACCGTAACCGACAGTGGTGTAGTTGGTGAAGGAAAAATAGACGCAGTCTACGAGACTGCCGTCAAAGTTTCCGGAGAGGGATCCGATATCACCCAGGCTGCCGAGGTAGTAGAAGCCAATTCCAAATAGCCATATTTCAATCACATGGGCGCAGATAGTGCCAAAGACCCCGACTATCACGCGCAGGCGATGTTTGATTTTGAGCTTGGGAATCAGGATGGATAGCAGGTGGAGGATTTCGTAGTGGATACCTACAGCGGCCGCTACCAGAAAGGTGATTAAGAAAAACGAAAGAACCATTGTGTAATGATAGTACGGTATGCCTGTAGTTTCGAACTTGTCCGGCTCTAGTGAGTCAGGGAGTAGATGAGATAGTTGATACCCAGTTGATAGGCAGAATTGGCATACTGTGTTGGATACCACTGATCATAGGTATGTTCCCAGCCATCTCCCATGTCCGAGTTCCAATTGATCAGGACCATAACCCGGCCGTCGTCATCGAGGATGGCATGGTTGCTGGCGACATCAATACCAGCCTGCCCGAAGCCGCGTCGACCACCGCGGCCGGGTATCATCTGCGGGCCGTCTATATCGTAGAAGGTATGATAAATCTCATGGTCGGAATGCAGTTCAATCATTTCCCGGTCCGGGAATATGCGGGAGAAATCGCGGTAGAAAGCGTCCCACTGTTGCTCACCCCAGAAGTCATCGATCAGCAGGAATCCGCCCCGTAGCAGGTACTCCCTGAGGTTCTCCAATTCGGCTGGCGACAGGCTGAGTCCACCGTTGCGTCCCATTTCCAGGGCATACAGGAAGGGATAGTCAAAAATTTCCTCGTCGTCGAAGCGCAGGACAATGGGCTCGCTCATGACGCGCACATTGGTCAGGCGGGCGACCCCGCGCAGAAAATTCTCGTCAGAGGCAGGAAAATCTGTAAGCCAGGGCCCGCCATAGAAGCCGCCTCCGTAGTAACTGTCATATTGAATGCGTACGAAGGCAAACTCGCCTGCAATATCATGCAAATCTGGCAGGTCTTGTTGAGCATGGGTTGACTGCAGGCTGCAGGCCACCATGATCAAACTTGCTATGAGTTTTCCAGGCAGAGACATAATTTTGGTATCCGGGAGTCCGTGCAGGTTTCGCGCAGGAAGACCTCAAGGTCCCGCTATTTGGGGTCTGCCCTAGTTTGTATCGACAAGCCTGTGAGATCAAGCTATTGTCGAGAAACTCTGGTACCCACACGACAAAATGACAGCAACTAGAGCCTACAGTTTCCTTGTGCCCCTGCTGCTTGTGCTGCTGCACAGTACAGCCCATGCCCAGCCTGTTTTGCAGCAAAGCAACACTGCCTTATCTGATCTCCAGCGCTACGAAGACGCACTGGCTGAGCTGGAATTTGAATACGGCCCCTTTGACCCTCGCCTGAGTGAAACCCTGCTGAGTATTGAGTCGGTTCACCGCGAGCTGGGTAATTTCGAGGAAGTTCGGGAATTGCAGCTTCGAAGGCTTCAGTTGTTGCGAACAGCAGAAGGATTGGAAAACCTCGATTCCATTCCAGTGCTCGAGGAAATAATCGCCACCGAACAGGAGTTGGGCAATTGGGAAGCGGTTGGAGATCACCTGGAACATATCAGGACGCTTGTCGCCAGTAACTATGGCGGCGAATCGCCAGAACTACTCGTCGCTATGGACAGGCAGGCATCCTGGCTGCAATCCATGGTGTTTCTCGACCGTAACGGAAACAGGGCTGAGAACATGCTGGACTCCAGAGATCTTTACGATGACATACTGGATCTCGCTGAGGATATCTATGGTGAAGAATCTGTCGAATTGATTCCCTGGTTACACAAGCGCGCTTACAGTATTCAGCAGCATGTGGAGTTATTAAACGCGGGTAGTAGTGTGACAACTGACACGGTTGATGAAACCATCAGCAGGGACGGCCCCGGTCGATTGATGACTACGTCACGGGGTGGAATCTATCCTGCATTTTCCGTAACCAACAGAGTGCCAGTAACGAACAGGGGAGAACCTGTTGGTGTGGCTTATCTGCGTCAGGCAAACGGCTTTATTAATGAAATTCGTGAAATCACAGAAGCCCAGAGAGATTGGGAGACCTGGGCAATGGCGTCGATCTATCATGGGGACTACTCAATTTTACAGAACCGGAATATCGGTCGCAGGGACTATATTGACGCCAAAGAAAAATTGCTGGAACTGGGTTTCGATGCAGACCGGGTAGAACGATTTTTCAATAAACCGGTGCCAATTCCATTGGAGACATTTTTTACACGCTTCGCTGACCTCGAAGCCTATCAGGAATCAATGACCGGACCATTGAATCCGGAAGGCATCGACGAAGAAGATATCGAAGATCCCTGGGACGAACCTGTACACGTGGGAGTGTTTACCGCATGGGAGGAAGGTCTGCGCAGCACTGCGAAACCCACACCGGTTGATGCCTTGCTTGCGCTCGAACTGCCCTATGATCAGGTGGACCTGGCATTTCGGGTAAATGGCAACGGCGCCGTGTCCGGAGTCGATGTGCTGGATGCCGAAGGAGTGCCGCGCCGGGTTCGTTCCCGGACTGTCAGGGCGGCCCGGGAATTGAATTTTCGGCCTGCTTTGTTCGGAGAGCGCACTCGAACCCGTCGCCATGTACAATTGCGCTACCGGATTCTGATGGAAGAAGACTAGTTAGACGTTCTTTAGCCATCGTTAACACTCGCTATACGCATACAAGCAACTATTGAGGAACAACAATGAAAGCAATACAGATGTCCCGATTCCTGAGTACCCTGATCCTGACTTCGCTGCTCGCAGCCTGTGCGTCAAACAACGGCCTCAATGTGGCCGCCATGGAGCAGGCTGAAATTTTTAATTTCAGGGCGCCGGGTGGAAGTGTGGTTGCCAGCGGCCAGCCTACTGAGTCCCAACTCAGTGTTGCGTCCAGAGCCGGCGTGAAACACGTGATCAGCCTGCGTGCTCCGGGTGAAGAAGTGGGTTTTGATGAATCTTCAGTTGTGCAAGCGCTCGGCATGGAATTCCATTCCATTCCCGTGTCAGGAGGCGCCGGAGTCACCCCTGAAAACGCCGCCTCCCTGCAGCAGCTTCTGGATCGATACGGCGACGAGCCCATTCTTGTTCATTGTGCCAGCAGTAACCGGGTCGGTGCCCTGATGGCGCTGTCAGCATTCGCCGATGGTCAGAATGCAGATGCGGCGATGGCAGTTGGTGAGCGTTGGGGCCTGTCTTCCGATGGTTTGAAGCAGGTAGTTAACCAAAACATGAACGGCAATCAATAAGCAGATTCATAAGGATTAAACATGTCAGAACAGGAAGTGGCAGCGCAAGCTCAGAAAATTTCACCCAAGACCATGCGCATGATTTTGACAGCGGATGCTGTCATCTGCCTGTTGGCAGGGTTGGGCGTTGGTATTGTCGCCCTGACTGGGCCGCTCGCGGTATGGCTGGGGATCTCTGATTTTCGGTTTGGGTTCGGCTTGCTGCAGTTTGTGAATGCCTGGGCTTTGTGGATTGCTGGGGGCACCGCGATTATCGCCATCGGGATAATCGTGCTTAGTGTCCTATTCAAGGTTGAGGGCGGTATCAAGTTATCCGTTTTCGCCATGATCGGCGCTGTGGCGGCTGGATTGGCCTACGTGATTCCCGAGACGTTTCGGCCACCTGAAGGCACGCCCGCTATCCACGACATCGCCACGGATCCCTATCGTCCGCTGGATTTTGTTGCCATCGCGCCGTTACGGGCGGATGCTCCAAATCCCCTGGAATATGGTGTCATGGAAGGTATGACGGTGCGACAGCACATTGATTTGCAGTTGGAAGCCTATCCGGATATCAAGCCATTAACTTTCAATGTCTCTCCAGAGGAAGTATTTGATCGCTCCATGGCTGCGGCAGAGCAGATGGGCTGGGAGATCGTATTCGCGGATGTCAACGAAGGACGCATCGAGGCCACCGATACGACTTTCTGGTTTCGGTTTAAGGACGACATCGTGATTGATATCTCCACCGACCGTGTCAACACGATTCTGCAGGCACGGTCGAAGTCCCGTGTTGGGCGTAGCGATGTAGGGAAGAACGCTGCCCGATTGCGGGAATTCTTTTCTCTAATCCAAAGTTAAAATTTGTTTTATTTGTACGAGGTGTGGGTTCGCCCGCACTTTGTTTTTGAATCATAGACTTCGTTCGACCAACCAGAAAAGTCCAAACTGGCAGAGTAGCAGTCCAGATAACGTGGTTGCGTATTTCGAAAGTTTCTCTCCATGGGTAGCCAGTATCAATAGTGGTGTCAGGGCAACTACAATCGCTAGTTGACCAAGTTCGACGCCCAGGTTAAATCCGAACAGGCTTGTAAAGAAGAGCCCCTTTGACAGGCTGAGCTCCGCTAGTACGTTGGCGAATCCAAAGCCATGTATCAACCCGAAACCCAGGGCAAATTGCCAATGTCTGTTGCCAAAAATCGGGTAGAGGACATTGGCCCCACCAATCACGACAGTAAGCGCTATGGCTGACTCGACTAACGCTGCAGGCAGGCTGACCAGCCCCATAGTTGCTGCTACCAAGGTGATTGAGTGAGCAATGGTAAAGGCGGTCACTAGCCTGATTATCTCCAACGCACATGCCCGCGTGCTTAACTCCCCCTTGTTTTGCTTGCGCTGATAAACGAACACGCCCAGCATCATTGCCAGTAAAAACAGAATATGGTCGATGCCGATCCAAATGTGCCATATACCTTCATTGATATAGGAGAGTAAAACTCGGAGCCTAACCGGCGAAGACTGTTCCAGCTCCAATGAATCATTCCCAGGGCTAAAAACATGGCTTAGAGTAAGGTTTTGCCAGCTAATATTCGCGATCCCACGATGTGAGCTATCCATATCAAACATTGGAGCGAAGTAGATATCCAACGTTGTCGGAGTATTTGGGCAGAATCCGGATAGTCCAAGAACGAGATATGCGCCGCTGGTCATTGGCCTGATCCGGTAGTCGGTGGTGTCAATATGGCAAGGTTCTGCGTCGGTGCTGACGCGAAGTCTGTTCGCGACATATTGTTCGATTCGCTTACTTGCTCCAATTACTTCGCCCCAATGGACTTCGGAGTCGGCATTGGCATCCAGGCCAACCGCTATTTCAAGATCTTTTATCGCTAGCTGCACAGATCCAGAAATTGCGCGGTCCACCAGATTCAGTTCGATGAAACTGTCGTTCAGGCTGTGACTCCAGGCTGATTCAGGGAGTAAGGCAAACAGAGCGAGTAGTATGCTGGCGGTTTTTGTCATGGCTCTAGCGATTATTTTCACCGATCAGTTTCCCGATTCGAACATCTTGCAGCTTAGTGTCCAGCAGCCATCTGCGAATCGTCTGGAGATGTTCAGTGCTGTCTGCTTGCGATGCTGCCCTAGCCAGAAGCAAGGCGTCGCCAGGTTCTTTCTGCTGCTCCCAATTGCGTGCCGCATGCTCCAGGGCGCTAACGGCATCGCCCTCTATATCAAGTGCATAGCGGGCAAGCACTTTGTGGGGGCTGTCGTCCTGGCGTTGTTGCATACGCTTGATCTGATCGTTCAGAAGGGTATCCAGCGAAGTGGAGACAACATCGTGATAGGCGAGTTTAAGCGCCAGCAGGTAGATAACTTTCAGTTCGAATCGCTCTTCCCTGGTTGTAAACGGCGAGAGGAGATTCGCCGCGTCTGCAGGCCTGCCGTTTTCCAGTAGCCAATCGGCGTAGTTCACGAGCAGGTAGGTGTTTTCCGGGGCGATTTCCAGGGCGTGTAGGTAATGCAACTCGGCTTCCCTATCAAGACCGGTACGATGGGCGATAGTTGCAGCGGTGGTGTGCAATTCCAGTGCATCTGGCCGCGACAATGCTTCCAGCTGCAGGGCCGATTTCACTGCATCAAGTGCGATTTCTGAGTTCCCCGTCAAGCTGTCTAGCTGCGCCTGACAGTTCAGTGCCAATACCATATATGGCCGCTGAAACAGCTGTTGACAGCTGCGCCTGGCACCGGCGTAGTTCCCCGTCACCAAATTAATCTGTGCCAGCATTAGCTGGGCTTGGTGGTTATCCGGGTCAATTGCCAGCGCGATTTCAAGCTCTGCCTTCGCGTCATCGAAGTCATGACTGCGCTGCAGGAGCGCTGCGTGAATAATCCGCAGCAGTGGTGGTTGTTCAAGGCTGTCTGGCCAACTTTCGAGTAGCGCCTGGGTATACCCGTAGGCTCTGGAACTCTCTTCCCGCACAGCGAGATTGTAAGAATCAAGAATTTTTCGGATGTACTGAAGCTTGTCGTTCTCACTCAGCAATTGGGGGCGTCGATGAATATCATTCAATCGTGCAGTTCTCGCTAGTGCAATCACGGTTGGCTCCAGTACTTCAATTAATTCACTATCGCTCGCCGGAATGTAGGGCTCGGCAGCTCGCAAAGCGCTTGTAAGCATCAGGCATGTGCAGATCGCAGCAATTCTGTGGCTAATCGGATTTGTCTTGCTCAACGCGTTTATTCCTTGGCTCGTGGGGTTGATGCCGGAGACTCTCCTTGTCATCCGGCATTGGTATGAGTCGGGTGCGAAGTGCACCCGATCAGGGTTTTCAACTGCCAGCGTTTCCTGGCAGTGGATTATTGAGGTAAGGGAACGTTACCCCGAACTCAGCTGAGCTAACGCTTGATTGATCTGTAAAGGGTGCACTGTTGTTAGGTGCCACTGTGGAGTCGGAAATTAATGCGCCCATAACGACTCGCAAAATAATGTCAACGATATCGTCTCCGGGACGGCGGCCATTGGGAAATCCAGCTGTGTCGCCCGCGAGAACACCAAGCCTTTCCTGCATGGGTGCGGCTATGGGTTCGATGCTGGTGTTGAGTCGCAACATCTCCGATCTTGCGAACATGCCGTTCGCAACGTTTTCAGGCAGGTTTAGACCAGGCACACCCCCGATGGCTGCAACCAGATCTTCTCTTGGTATGTTTGTCGGAGCTACTGCTCCAGCATCGCTGAACAGTAGTTCAAGCAGGAATGGCAAAGACGGGTTGGTAACGTATTGTGCAAATTGGCCGTCATTTTTTGGTTCGCTCTGATTGAATGCGTCCTTGTCTGGCACTCCAATCACCAGTTCATTGATCAGGGGAAATCCCAATCTGGACACCTGCATTGGATCGCTTCCGGCAAAATTCATGCTGGATGTTGTCCACACGCCGATAACTGGATCGTCAGCCGCGAGACATTCGGTGGGGATTTCGAGTGCCAGCGTGGTGACATTGCTATTTGCAATCTGGCTGGGCACTGCATCTTCAGACCCGAGCGGGTTCAGGTTCACGAGATCAAATACCGGGCCGAGGTTGACGGCAAACCCCTCTTGCCGTTGTCCGACGAAGACTCGTCCCATAGAGCTACATCCAGGTAGGCTGACTGAGTAGATATGATCGTTGGCATAAGCTGGATAATCTGGAATTGATTTGCTGCCAATATAATCTAGAGGCTTTCTGAAAGTGTTGCTGCCTGTTGCGGCATCGGTGACAGCCGCTACCTGACCTGTGCGGCGGTCACCAGTAATGTGATTAAGTGTGAATTCTTGCCTGGAATTGACATTGCTTATGTCGTCAGCGCTGGGGCCTACGCCTCCTGCAATGACAAGGGGAATAGGCGTCATAGCCTCACCTACTGGCACGCTAACTCCAGCCAGAATGGTCTCGAAGCTAAAGCTGTAGGTTATGTCTTCAATGGAATCGCCATCATTGTCGATGTGTATCTCATAGAGGGCGTTGTCATCGAGATCGAAGTAGTTCGGTCCGCCATAGGGGTCTTGTAACGGAAAGTAGTTTGCGAGGATGGTGATCGTGTCTTCCCGGCCAGCCTCATAGCTGCGGAATGCATACAGATCGCTCGCATCGAGGCGCGGGAGCCCAGCTATCATGGGCGCTTCACGATGACTCGAAGCCAGCGTAGATCCCCCGGCAATAGTTATGGCTGTGAACAAACTGCTGCATACGAACCCCTTAAACGGAATTTCTATGGTCATGAATTGCCTCCAAATGGCGAAAGTCTGAGTCAGGCGAAACCGGTTGGGCTGCGCGCAAAAGCAGGCCGTTTTCCAGCATCGATAGAGGCACTTCGATTCGAATGGGAAAACGGATTAAAAAAAATCGCGTTCAGGCGAAAAAATTGTGAATCAACCCGCAGTCTGACAAGTTATCATCCAGCGCTTTCAGGATAGCGATGAACGGCGGCGGGCAAATTTCAGGTCTGGTTCATTTTGGAAAATCACATTGGCTTGCCCTGATGGGCAAAATTTCACCGGACTCATACACTTATGGCCGTGAACGAAGAGCGCAGAGATGATGTCGTAAAGTCATCGGTTTCTGACTTCGAAAACGAAGTATGTACTCAAGACAATGAGAGTCTGCTCGTGCTCATCGGTAATTTCAGAGATCGTCGCGCGTTCGAGGAAATCTTTACGCGATTTAGCAAGAGAATATTTGGGTTGGGGATGAAGTTGTCAGCAAATGAGCAAATTTCAAAAGATCTGGTCCAGGATGTGATGCTGACTGTTTGGCAAAATGCCGCGTCCTACGATTTGGATAGAGGTGCGGCACAGAGCTGGATATTTGCGATGGCCAGAAACAAATGCATCGATTTGCTACGCAAAGCGAATCGTGCGCAGGTTCCCTTGTTGGCGAATGATGTGTGGTCTGAAGAATTACTGGACAACGAATCTGTTCGACAACAGTTATTGTCTGAGACAACAGAGAATGCCGTGTTGGCATATTCGGATATCAAGCGTCTCGAGAATCTGTGTCAGAAGCTACCACTTCCCCAGCGCGAAGCTATAGCACTGATCTATGTGGAAGATAATACACACGAAGAAGCGGCGATAAAGCTGTCAATACCCCTGGGGACGTTGAAATCGCGAGTCCGTCTCGGAATGATAAAGCTAAAAGAGATGGTCGAAAACTGACATGACTGATTTCCCCAATAATCACCCTAACGAAGAAATGCTGCTGGCATTTCTCGATGGCACATTGCTGATGGGGTTTAGTGTTGCAGTTTCTGCTCATCTGGAGAGCTGTGAACAGTGCCGGGAGGCGGTCTCAGGAATGACCGAGAAAGTGTCAACTGACTGGTATGAGAATATCAGCCAGGATTGGGACATGGACTTCTCCGGAGTGATTGATGCGATCGTTGAGAGTGAAGAGGCCCCGGACATCGATAGTAAGAAGACGGCAACTGCGAGCGCCGTACGAATTCGCGATCGTCGGATCGAAATGCCCGGTTTGCTGGCAGAGCTGACAGCAGACTTGAAATGGAAAGAGGTGGCGAAGGGAATTTATCAGGGCTTGGTAAATTTGGACCCGAATACAAAGTTCGAATTTATTTGTATGGATCCCGGCTCAAGAGTGCCCATGCACACACATCTAGGCAGAGAGGTGATGTTGGTACTGGATGGAGATATCTCAGACCGATTGGGGGAATACGCCGTTGGGGACTTCGTGCTGCTTGGCCAGAAAGATTTTCATGGCCAGGTTACAAAAGGTGGCTGTATCTGCCTTTTCGTCACGGACGCACCCCTTCTGTTCAAGGAAGGAATCGCGCGACTGATGAACCCAATCAATCGCATAAAGCACTGGCTAGCTTCAAGGTAAGACCAGCTCAGCGCAAATGCTTTTGAAGTCAGAGCTGGCTTACTATGTCACCCAGGACATCGACAACCGCAGGATCAAACTTACCAGACCGAACGTACTTTCCGATCTCATTGAAGGCCGCATTACCTTCCCATGGATCGCGGTAGGGGCGTTTGGAGGTGAGGCTTACATAGGCCTCTGATACAGCGAGAATGCGCGCACCGAGAGGAATATTGTCCCCCTTGATGCCGGCAGGATAGCCAGAACCGTCATAGTTTTCATGAGAGCACTCAATCAGCTCCAACATGCGCTCATTTTCATAACCCGCATTGCGCAGCTTCCTTACACCTTCGCGGGGGTGCATGTGGATGTGCGTGAAATCGTCTTCTGTCAGGCCGCCATTGCGATTAAGAATGTTCTCGGGGACGATGGTCTTGCCGATCTGGCCAAGATAGCCAGCTTCCAGGAGATCGTGCTTCTCCTGATCCACCATGCCCATGCGGTCGCCGATCAGGTAGGCAATGATGCCGACGAGGCGAGAGAAGCCCACTGAGCCGTCGATACATTCCACGGGCAGTATCAGGTCTTCCGGATAGGTTACCAGCTTGTGGAGTTTGGGCTCCAGATCCTCCAGCAACTGCTTGGGAATCTGGACGTTTTTCTCGAGCGGGTTTTTGAACTTCACAACTTCATACAGGTGCACTGTGCTGCGACGACCGCGAACCGTCAGGTCGCGCTGTTGTTCCAGAGCCATGGTATTTTCCGCGTAGGCTACTTTCACGTCAGCATTCTCGGGCTCCATGCCCATGGCCGCCTTGAGCTGCAATTGGGCCTGTTCCGGGTCATTGGCCTGACGCAGCAGCTTGGCGATAGAAATGCGCAGTTCTACGTCCTTCGGGTTAGCCTCAATTTCGGTCATCAAGGCGTTGATCTCTTCAACGACCTTGGCGTTATCAAACTGTGTGTAAGAGGCGAGGCCGGACACAGGGCGAAATTCAAACGTATCGTTGCATTCCTTGTAAGTGGCTTCATCGACAGTGACCGAACCCGGTTCGCACATACCCTCGATGCGGGACGCCAGATTGACCGTGTCGCCAAATGCAGTAAACGACTGGCGCTTGGCGCCGATGATGCCGGTTGTCGCGACGCCGGTGGATATACCAATACGCAGTTTGAAGGGGTAGTTAGCCTTGCGCATACGCTCCTGCATCTTCCATGCGGCAGCTACCGCCAGCAAGGCATGCTTCTCATAGCGAATTGGCGCACCGAATTCCGACATAATGCCGTCACCCATATACTTGTCGATATGGGCGTTGTAGGTGAGCAGGATGTTCTCCATATCCGCCAAGTATTTGTTCAGTTCGGTAATCACCACCTCGGCGGAGTGTTCCTCAGAATACTGGGTGAACCCTTTCAGATCCGAGAACATGACACTGATGCGGCGATTCTCGGTACGGATGCGGTTTTCGATCATCAGCTTCACCACCGCGGGGTCCATAGTGGAGTAGAGGGCTTCTTCCACTTTCTCCTTATGGGCACGGATGGACTTGGTTTTCTCTTCGAGTGCCCGGGTGCGCTCTTCCACCTTGAAATCCAGCTCGGATTCAAATTCCCGGATAGTTGTCATGGTTTGTTCCAGCAATTCCGCGTTACCGGAAGCTTCGGCCTTGGCACGCAGGGCCTCGGTCATTTTTTCCTGCAATTCACGGTGTGTGAAACCGACGATTACGGCGGTCAGGATCAGGAATCCGGCCCAGGTCAGGATAAACGCCCAGAGGCCGAAGAGGTCGATTTCTACCATAAAGCGGCCGGGGTAGATGCTGGCGAAGATTACGATTACCAGGAACGTGAAAAACGCGCCCAGTACGCCGGACCGAATACCCAGGTAATAGGAACTGAGTAGCACAGGCAGATAGAAGAAATTCAGGAAAGAGAGTTTGGCATCAACGAACCAGACTATGGCGCTGACGAAGGTCAGGATGACAAGAATGAAAACGCCTTCGAAGTTGTCTACAAGATATTGTTTTAATGCTTCCATTTGTGGCCCCGATTCCTGGTTAGCGTTGGTGCAACTACTGTAGATTGTAGTCGCTGCATTATAGCCACGCTTCCTCTATATGAAATCCTCTAAAGGGATAAATTGAGGACAAAACATCAGTTCTGATGCCTCCGGGGGGTATTTCCGGGTAAGCATTCGCCAATTTACTGTTTTGACGTGCTTCCAGAGCCCTGGTTCCAGTCGCGGGTCGCAGTCTCCTGCAGAGTCGGGATTGCTGTTTTTCGGGGGTGCCCGGGGCTCGATTGGGCGAGAATTCGCTTCCATTCGCCGCCCACCCCTTGAATCACGGCCAAATTGCCCTATATTTGGTCAGACCAATTTGGTCAGACCAAATTAGCAGCAGATTCCCCTATGTCAGCCAACAATACGCTCAGCAACGAGATTGCAGCGGAGCTGCGTCGTGAAATTCTCACGGCTCACTACCGTGAAGGTGACCGACTTGCCTCGGAACGAGGCCTGGCGTCCCGTTTCGGTGCCAGTCGTGGCGCTGTGCGTGAGGCACTTTCGCAACTGGAGCAGTTGGGCCTGATCGATATCCAGTTAGGTGGTGCCAGGGTCAAGTCGATCAAGGAAGCTCGGATTGCCGTGCTGGGGCCGCTTCTGAAGCTGGGAGAGTCGCCGGATCCGTTGCTGGTGGATCAGTTCTTGCAAACCTTTGGGGCATTGGCAGCGCTTACTATCGAGCAGGCTGTGTCCCGTGCTGATCAGGAGCAATTGAACCGACTGCATACCCACGTCGTAGAGCTGGGGAGGCTTAGCGAAGACTTTGCGTCCATGCAGGAAAAGTGGCGTGAGTTTTTCATCTTCAGCAGTGAGGTCGCCGACAATCTCGTGGTGCAGCTCATTGGAAATGACCTGAAAGCCCAGTTCGTCGATCAGGTAGTGCGTCTCGAAGTCCAGCCCCAGATTCGCAAGCGTGCGCTGGGTAATGTGCTGACTCTGCTCAAGCAAAGCCTGAACCAGAAGGACCCTGCACAGGCCGGTGCGGCTATTCGGCTCTATTTCGAAGAATTGAGCCTGTCCATGGTGGAGGCATTAGGTCAGATGCACCCGGAATTGCGACAGGAAGCAGGCTGAGCAGGACGGTTCGGCGAAACATAAACGTATAACATACGTAGATTAACTATCAACTCTATCAATTTAACAGCGGAACGGAACGGAAGCAGACAATGGATTTTTCAGGAGTAGTTGCATGAAGCGTGTATTAGTCCCCATAGGCATCCTGGCAGGATGCATCATGGTTGCAGTGGCCTTGCTACGCACGCCAACCGTGCTGGAAGAGTCTTCGCCGGAGATTATTCCGGTAGCCGTTCGGGTGACCGAGGTGGAACTGGACTCCGTGCAGCTGTATGTGGAATCCCAGGGTAAAGTGCAGGCGGCAAGGACGGTGAGTCTGTCGGCTCCGGTCGCGGGCCCTGTAGACTGGATCAACCCTTCGCTTGAGGCGGGTGGCTATGTTGAAGCAGGTCAGGTGCTGTTGCGTCTCGATTCCAGCGATTTTGAAACTGCGCTTGCCAGAAGCAGGGCCTCTCTGCAGCAGGCACAGGCAGAATCTGAGCTGGCGAAAAACGATCTGCAGCGGGTTCAGGAATTGGCAGAGCGGCGACTGGCCAGTGAGGCCGAGTTGCAGAGCGCCCAGCGCGGCGTTGAAGTCAATGCCGCTCGCCTGGCCGATGCGCAGGCAAGCTTCAGGCAGGCCGAACTGGATTTTGAGCGAACCCAGATCAGGGCTCCTTTCAATGCAGTGGTCGAGAGCCGGGATGTTGAGTTAGGACAGTATGTGAATCGCGCCGCGGCCGTTGCCGTATTGCACGACGCGGATATCGTTGAAGTCAGGGTGCCGCTGGCTATTCGTCAATTGGGTTATCTGGACATCCCGCTTGGCTTCCGTGGTGAGCTTACCGAAGAGCTGGCTCCGGAGGTCACGCTAACCGGATTCTACGGTGGGCAAGAGTTGCAGTGGCAAGGGCGGCTGGTTCGCACAGAAGCCGTTATCGACCCGAACAGCAACACGGTTCAGACGATTATTCGCGTGGATCAACCGGGTTCCACCTACGACTCACCCTGGGGCAAGTCTCAGGTGCCATTGCCCATTGGTTTATTTGTCAGGGCTGAGATCAATGGTAAACAGGTCGACGATTTAATTGCGTTGCCGCGTTCCGTGGTGCGTAACAATAACCAGGTGCTGGTGGTCGATGCCGAGAACAAGATGTTTTACCGCGATGTCGAAATATTTCGCCTCGAAGAAGACAGGGTGCTTATCAGTTCCGGGCTGCTTCCTGGTGAATTGATCTGCACATCGCCGATTCAGGCCGTCGTTGATGGCATGTCAGTACAACCCATCCGGGAAGCCCTTGGCGGCCTTGTTGCTTCCGATCTGTCAGCGCAGGCTTCCCTGTAGAGCCTGGCCGCGGTAGAGAGTAGATTATGCGCACTCCAATTGCCTGGTTTGTCAGGAACCCAGTTGCCACCAACCTGATGATGTGGATTTTTCTCGCCGGTGGTGTCATCTCCTATCTGAACCTGAATCAGGAAGAATTTCCTGATATTGATTTCGGCATGATTCAGGTAAGCGTTTCCTATCTCGGCGCCACCCCGGCTGAGGCCGAGTCTGCGATTTGCCTGCGCATTGAAGAGGCGCTTGAAGGCGCGGAAAACATCGAGCGTATGACCAGCACCGCCCGCGAGGGTGGTTGTGATGCAACGCTGCAACTCACTGGTGGTGCCGACCTCAACCGGGTATTGAATGATGTGAAAGGCAAAGTCGATGCGATCACGACGTTCCCGACGGAAACGGAGCGGCCAATCGTCAGGGCATTCAGCGCCTCCGGCAACGTGATGACGCTGGCGCTGGCCGGAGAGACGGATGACCGTAGCCTGAATACCGTAGCCGAAGATATACGCAATGACATTCTGGACCTCGATGGCATCTCCACGGTGAATATTGAGTACCTGCGACCATTTGAGATTTCAATCGAAGTTTCAGAGTACCAGCTGCGTCAGTACGGCATGACGCTCAATGAAATATCCCGCGCCATCGATAGTGCTTCCCTGGATATGCCCGGCGGTACCCTTCGCACCGACTCCGGGGAAATCCTGCTTCGGACCAAGGGGCAGGTCTACGATGGTACTGAATACGCCAATATCGTGGTCAGGTCCTTTCCCGATGGTACGCAGCTACGACTGGCTGATATCGCCACGATCAAGGATGGGTTTCAGGAAGGCTATCTGGATGCCCGCCTGAACGGTCAGAACGCGGCCATAATCGATATATTGCGAGTGGGTGATGAGGATATCGTCAGCTCGGCACGTGCAGTCAGGCGCTGGCTGGATACAGCCATGCTGGATCTGCCCGAAGGAATGACTCTCAGGGTGGTGACAGATTCAGCGGTAGCGACCCAGGAGCGAATCGGAACCGTGGCGCAGAATGCCTACACTGGTCTGGTACTGGTGCTAGTGATTCTGGCGCTGTTTCTACGATTCAAACTGGCTATCTGGGTTGCTGCCGGTATACCTATCGCCGTAGCGGGAGCCCTGTCACTGTTTCCATCTCAAGACCTTACCATCAGTTCACTCACCGTAATGGGCTTTATCCTGGTGCTCGGCATCATTGTCGATGATGCCATCGTGGTTGGGGAACGTATCCACTCCTTCGAGCGAAAGGGTTACAGCAAGGAGGATGCGGCTATCGAAGGTGCCGTGGAGGTGTCAGTACCGGTTATCTTCGGCGTATTGACGACGATTGCCGCGTTCCTGCCAATCTTGTTACTCGACGGTCAAATGGGTTCGTTCTTCAATGCCATCGGTGGGGTAGTTGTGCTGTGCCTGATCGCCTCCCTGGTGGAATCGCAACTCATTCTGCCCGGGCATATCGCTCATCGTAAGACTGAGGGATACTTCGGTGAAGGTAGTGCCGTGGTCAAAACCTGGCAGAACTTGCAGGGCAAGATCGCCAGCAGCATGGAGTACTTTGCGGAACACGGTTATCAGCGCGCCTTGAAGAAAGTGTTGAAGTATCGATACGCAGCATGGTCTACGGCGACAGGTGTCATCATCATTACCTTTGCCCTTTTGCTGTCAGGGCGAGTGATATTTCAGTTCATGCCTTCGGTGGAAGGCGATGTGGTTTATGGTTCTCTGCAAATGCCCGCTGGTGTGCCAGGGGAAGTCACTGAAGGCGCTGTGGAAATTCTTGAATCAGCTGCCATTGAACTGGCGGCGGAATTGCAAGCTGAATTCGAGCAATTGCAGGCGAACGGACAGGCTCCGGCTGATTCAGCGTCCGTTGTAGACAGTATCTTGACCATTATTGGAGGTCGGGCGCCTCGAGGCGGGCCAGGAGGTTCTGGTCAAGGTAGTTCTGGCAGTAGCGAAGTGGCTGAGGTCGTGTTGTACCTGACACCTTTCTTCGACCGTGGTGAGATTAGCTCGGCCATGATTCGTGACCGCTGGCGGGACAAGGTTGGCACGATTCCCGATGCCCTGGAATTGACCTTCGTTTCCGATGCGTTTTCAGCGGGTGAGGCCATATCCTATCGCCTGGAAGGTCGCAATGAAGAAAACCTGAAGATCGCCTCGGCACAGCTTCGGGGTGAACTGGCTCGCTATCCGGGCGTATTCGATATCACCGATTCGTTCCGCGCGGGCAAGCAGGAAGTACAGATACAGATTCTCGATCAAGGCAAGACGCTTGGTCTCACCCTGAACGATATCGCGACCCAGGTTCGTCAGGCCTTCTACGGTGCAGAATCACAGCGCATTCAGCGCGGTACTGATGACGTGCGGGTCATGGTGCGCTACCCGGAGGATGAGCGACAGTCCCTTGGAAACCTGGAAGATTTATTGATCAGGACACCCTCTGGTGCCGAAGTGCCGTTTCTGAGTGTGGCGGAGTACTCGCTCGGCAATAGCTACTCCAGTATCAATCGTCAGAATGGTCGACGGATTATCAACGTGCGTGGCGATATCGATCGCACCATGGTCAAGCCTGATGAAATTCGACGCGAAATCGTCGCCAAGTATCAGGAGCAATGGGACCGTGAACTGGATGTGGAACTTGCCATGGGCGGGGAAGCTGAGCAGCAGGTGCGCTCACTATCAGCGCTGTTTTCCACGTTCCCGCTGGCGATGATGGTGATTTTCGCTCTGTTGGCCATTCCGCTGAAATCCTATGTGCAACCGCTGGTGATTATGAGCGTGATTCCTTTCGGCGCCATCGGTGCCATCTGCGGGCACTTCATCATGGGGGCTGACCTGGTTTTCTTCTCACTGTTGGGCATCATCGCGCTCAGTGGTGTGGTAGTGAATGCCAGTCTCGTACTAGTGGTGACTATCAACCGCCTGCGAGAAGATGGCATGGGTATGGTAGAAGCGGTGTCACGCGCCGGGGCCTTGCGATTCCGTCCCATCATCCTGACTTCCATTACCACGTTTATAGGACTGGTGCCGCTGATGGCCACCGCGAATCCTGCGACTTTCTTTATCATTCCGATGGCCATTTCCCTGGCTTTCGGTGTGTTGTTCGCAACCGTGATTACTCTTTTCCTGGTGCCCAGCCTGTATCTGGTTCTGCACGACTTCATCGGCCACACCGATACTGCCGAAGAGCGTGCTCTGGCTTACCAGCACTAGCTCTTCTCTCTGAATGGAGTCGGATTTTGATCCGGCTCCATTCATTCTGTTTCTATCCCTATTCCTATTCCTCTTCCTCTTCCTGCTAGTCTCCCTATCCCTTCGACCCGCCAGCCGTCGATAACGATTCGCTCACAATCGTCCTGCGGACGATTTTGACTGTTCGCGAACTCGTTATCCACGTCTGGCTCTGAATGGTGGCGCTCGCTGAGTGTCCGGCTTCGATTGGGTGCCACTTTATAGATGCGGTGAATCTGTCGACTATCTCTGCCTTGAGCCCCTGGCCGGGATGGGTAGTTAGGAAGGGTCAAATTTGGCGGAACGGAGTGGAGCCAAATTCTGAGTAACTACCCATCCCGGTCAGGGGCGGAAAAGAACTCCGCTATCTTCAATTTGGGTAGGAAAAGAACTCCGCTATCTTCAATCAGGATAGGAAAAGAACTCCGCTATCAAAAATCAGGGTAGGAAAAGAACTCTCCTCTCGCCAGGTCAGGAGCAATTCAAGAAATCGTATTTGATGAGAGGAAACTTTGCTGTAGATTGGAGGCTGTTAATTCAGGATCGAAATCAGGTGGCTGAATCTGTGTTATTTTTCTTGCAACGCTTCAAACCCACGAAATGGGAAGGCGATGGTTTTTGCAGGAACTGAGGGGGAGAAGATGCTGGGAAGAATCGGATTATTGATAGTGGGGCTGGCCGCACTGACGGCGCAAGCCCAGGAAAATCGCATAGATATCGTCAGAGCCGATGCGCCGGAGTTGGCGAGCTTTGGCATCTACGATATCGGCGTTAACACCATCGAGATGATCGCGCGGGATCGAATCGATGTGGTGGATACTAAGCGAGGCGGGGAGAACATTGTTTATGATCGTTTGCTAACCGTCGAACTCTGGTATCCGGCAGATCTGGGTGGAAATGAGCCGGGCGGTACCTACCAGGCCATTACCCGAAATCCGGAAATCACTGCCACTTTGCATGGGAGGGCCGTGCGCAAGGCGCAACCCTATGCGGATGATGGACCGTATCCACTGGTAATTATTTCCCATGGCCACCCGGGGAACCGTTTTCTCATGAGCCACACTGCAGAGAGTCTTGCCAGCAAGGGATATGTGGTGGCTTCTATCGATCACACCGACAGCACCTACGACTCGGTACAAAACTTTCAATCCACTCTTTACCACCGGCCACTCGATCAGCGCTTTGTGATTAATACGCTGGCAGACCTGGAAGACAACGATGCCCAGTTCGGCGACATGATAGATGGCGACAATGTCGGCGTGATTGGGTATTCGATGGGTGGCTACGGCCTGGTGAACAACCTGGGTGGTGGCTTCAACGATGAACTCATCGAAAATTTCATGGCACCGCCCAATGGATTGCTGGCAGAACATACCAGCGGCAATCCTGAATTCCGGGACAATCTTGATTCGAGAATCAAGGCCGGTGTAGCCGTGGGTCCATGGGGCAAGAACACCAATTTCTGGCGCGCTGAAGATCTGGCGGGCATCAATGTCCCTACATTCTACATAGCGGGAAGTGCCGACTCTGTGTCGGGTTATGAGAATGGAACGCGGTCTATTTTCGAGGCTGCGGTGAATAGCGATCGCTATCTGCTCACGTTCAAAAATGCGGGGCATAATGCGGGCGCCCCGATACCACTGCCCGTGGAAGTGAGAGACAGTGCGGAGCAGATTGGGGCCGGTCACTATACGGATCCGGTTTGGGACAACGTGCGCATGAATAACATCATGGATCATTTCGTGACTGCGTATTTCGACTATCACTTGAAAGGTGACGAGTCGAAGCTGGACTACTTCGATCTGGTTGAAGATGGTGCCAATGCCGTTTACTCGATGCGTAACGGGCAGCCTAATGAAGATCACAATTATTGGAAAGGTTTCAGTGCCGGTACCGCAGTCGGTTTGATGATGGAGCATCTGGAGCCGGGAGAATAGGGCTCCCCATTCAGTGAAAGTGGATTATCCGGCAGTTTATATTGCGACACAGAATGCAGACGACTATGCGCACTTGCTTCGCCAGGGTCTCGATTGCACTGTGGAAATTTCCATAGCTCAGACTCTTGAAGAGGTAACCGCTAATTATTCAGGTCAGTCCGTTGTTCTGGCGCGTCCTGACTATGCTGTCGAGATTCTGGATAGCAGTCCCTCACTGTCCTGGTTGCAATCAACCTGGGCTGGCGTAACGCCCCTGATCGAGCATGCCAACCATGGATACCAGCTTACAGGATTAAAAGGCATCTTCGGGCCGCAAATGGCAGAGTATGTGTTCGGCTATTTGTTAGCGCACGAACTCGGCATAGGTCGCAGATTTATAAATCAGCAGCAGCAACGCTGGGATGATCAGTTCAGTGGTGAACTGCGAGGCAAGGTGATGGGAGTGCTGGGCACTGGTTCTATCGGAGCCCATGTCGCCAAGGTGGCGAAGCAATTCGGCATGGAATGCTTTGGGCTCAATACCAGTGGAGCGGCTGTTACCCCATTCAGTAAAGTCTATCCCGCAGCGGAGCTACTGGCGTTCCTTGCCGAGTGCGACCACGTTGTCAGTATCTTGCCTGCGGTTCCCGCCACGGACAATTTGCTGGATCGAGCCGCATTTGCAGCCATGAAATCGTCTGCGATTTTGGTCAATGTGGGGCGCGGTAATGTTGTTGTCGACGATGATCTTTGCGTTGCTTTACGCGAAGGTGAAATCGCAGGTGCCGTTCTCGACGTGTTTCGGGAAGAGCCATTGCCGGACCCGAGTCCATTGTGGGATGTGCCCGGGCTGACAATTACCGGCCATGTGGCGGCGGTTAGTCGTCCAACAGATATTGCCCGGGTATTTATCGAAAACTACCGGCGTTTCGTGGCCGGACAGACCTTGAACTATCTGGTCGATTTTACCAAAGGCTATTGAGAGTAATGAAAGCTTCCTTGATGCGATGCGTTGCAAAACCAGGGCTGTCAGCCATCCTTATGCTTGCCTGGAGCGTCCCGCAGTCTGTCGCCCAGACTATCGCAGAAGCCGAGGTCCTGGCGGCCATGGAAGACAGGACCAGGCTCGCTGCCGACTATGAAAGAGACCTGCGCAGCAAGCCCCAACGCATCATCCCGCAGCTGGATCTACAGCGTGGAGATCGTGTACTGGACATCTTCGGTTCCGGTGGTTACTACAGCGATCTACTGGCAAGAGTAGTTGGTGAGGAAGGGGAAGCGATTCTTCACAACAATGAAGGTTTTGAACAGTGGGGCTCTACGATTTTGCAGGATCGCTTTGATAATGGATTGCCGGCGAACGTGAGGATGCTGCGAAGTTCCGGGATCAATCTCGAATTGCTACCTGCATCAATCGATGCGGCGCTGATTGTGATGGCGCTGCATGATCTCTATGTGATTCCCAAGCGCTATGATGGTGAAAAATATGTTGCCGTGGGTGCCGCGGCGGATGTGGCAATGTTCTATGAGCAACTACTCACTGCTCTTAAACCGGGAGGCCGCTTCGTGGTAGTGGATCATGCCGGTGAGCCAGGTATGGGCTTGGAGGCGACCACGGATTTGCATCGCATTGGCGAAACGTTTCTCCAGTCAGATATTGAGAACAATGGTTTTCGATTTCTTCACGCGGAGCCGGCATTACGCAATCCGAATGATGATCGCTTGCGCATCGTTTTCGATGAGGATTTACAGGGAAAGACCGACCGCTTCGTACTGGTTTTCGAGAAACCAAACTAAGCAGTTGATGACGCAGATTCAGGGCTGCTGTGTTCGTGCCTGCTCGCAGAAATGGCAGCGACATCGCGAATGATCGATGTGCCGAGGCCCTGCCAGGTATTGCTGGCGCTGGAATTGAAATACCCGGTAGCGCCGATAAAACATGCAGAGCATGAGTCCGCCTGCGATGAGCAGTGCTGGTATTGTTGTGGCGGATGCCAATAGTAGTTGCCAACTCATGAAGCGTCTCCCTGTCTGCCCGGCGCCGATTTATCCTGAATTTACTGTATACAACCAAGTATAGGTAAATCGACACGCCCGGCTCGATGCTGGGAAATCTTCCCGACATGCCTGTTCTATCGGCGCCGGATCGCTGAGTTTGAAGTTAGTCAGCTATTCGCTGGTTTCCGCCAGGCTATCGACTTCCGCGCGACGTGCGCCGGTTAGTACCCACTTCATGGAATGGTTGCCTTCGTGGCAGGCAAACTCATAGATAGGTTCATTTGCAGGCCTGCGGGTTATGGTGCGTTCCACTACGAAGGGTTCCGTGTAGGCCAGTGGGTCATCGACGGTTACATGGTAGAGGATTTCATCCTCTGCGACGCGCTTGAAACGTTCCGTGATTTCAAGTTGTTCAGAAGAGCGCATTAGAAAATTCGAATGCTCGGCGCGGAAATTCTTGCTGTGCACAACCAGCGTGTCATCTTCGAAGTAGCCAATGGCATCGCCATACCAATAAGTCATGTGATCACCCAAATGATCTCCAGACAACTTGATGATCCGCGCGTCGTGGATCATCTCAGTCTGAATCATTACATAGTCCTGGTTTTGTACGATCTGCAGATTGGCATTCCAGGGTGTCGGATAGAGCGAAGGCACAGGCATGCCGCCAGTGAGGCAGCGTTCTCCAGCATCTTGCGCCTCTGGTCCATCATAGGCATTGATACCCGCCTCGCGACGTCTGGCATGAAAATCCTTGAAGCCTTCCCTTGATGGTAGCTGCCCATTCGCCGGTTGAACTACCAAAGAGGTTCGATATTCCCCCAGCACAGGCTTGATTTCATGGCGCTTGAGGGCGAAATTGAAATCCGCTTCAAAACCCACGAACGCACCGCGCTCTGGAGGTGGGCGATCCGGGTTGAGTGGCGCATCCTCGGCCTGGTTTGATGCCAGGGTCTTTGCTTCGATGCTGCGCACTTCCTCCAGTGTGTAGACCGACTGCTCTCCCAGGTCCGCAGGGCGGGTAAAGGGAGTGGTACTGCCAAAATACCAAACTCCCTGCAGATCAGGCTGGCCATGCCAGGTTCTGGGGCTGGTGTAGGTGGACACTGGCTCTGCCGCAGCAGTTCCCAGATAGGCAGCGAATGCGGCAACCAACATCAAACAGGGCAAAGTGCGTTTTCTCAGGCTCATATCTCTTCTCAGCTGCTCAGTTCCGAATAATGAGGTCGTTGTAATAACTAACGCAGGGAGCTGGGAAATGTTACAGGCTGATTTTTAAGGTTCATCGCGCTTCTCCGGGAACTGTTGGCTGGCTCTGATTCAGTTACCTGTTTAGTTGGGACTTCCTTGAACTGTAGTCCCTTCTGTCCGACACTCTGAACGCTGCCAGGCGTTACGATACTTTTTGATTACATTTGTTCCCCTTCGATTGAGGGTAAGGTGTGTCGAAGAGTACTCCGATATCTCGGGTATCACTGCACAAGCGGCTGCGAGGAGGCAGGGTTCCTAACTCGCCAGTCAAGGCCGGCGCTGAACGGAAGAAAAAGACCGCAGGGCTTTTTCTGTAGTGAAGGGACCCAGGATGGGCGCCGAGCCGGCGGGTTGGGAACCCTGCCTCCTCGCAGACGCGTTCGAAGGCACTCACCCAATCGTCCATGAACACCAAATAGATGCGATTCACCGCTTATCCGAGATGAACTATTTTTAAACCGCGACTCGAGATTTTTACGCTGTGTGGGGCAAATTGTTGGAAACGTAGTTGGCAGGGGAATAGCTGACGCTGGCTGATTACTTGGCGTCGTGAAAAATAATTCCTAGTGTAAGTCTCTGGCCAGCAGTAACGCTACTTACACCATGACGCACCGCTACTCTGTGAAATCCTCGGCTGCCTTGGCGGGGTCTTTCCCGTACCGGAATGATTGCCGCGTCACCTTGCTTCGTGTTTATGACCATGCCCCGGGATTGCATTCTTGGCCTTTGTTCTACCAGCATAAGTTCGCCGCCTTCAAAATCTACACCGGGATCGCTCAGTTGCACGATTACCTGTAACGGGAAATAGATTTCACCATAGAGATCCTGGTGCAGGCAGTTGTAGTCGCCGGCAGTATACTTGAGCAGTAGTGGTGTAGGTCGGGTCTGTCCCGCGCTGTGGCATTCCTTCAGGAATGAAGGGAGTGTTGCTGGCCAACGATGACCCAGCTCCAGTCGTTCATTCCAGCTATTCCCGATTGGGAAGAGCAGAGAATAAAGCGCGGCTCTCAGTTCTTCTACGAGCCCGGGTAAGGGGTAATTGAAGTATTTGTATTCGCCTCGCCCAAAGTTATAGCGAGCCATGTCGATTCGACTGCGAAATTGAGTGGCACCGGAATCGTAAGTGGCAGAGAGGTCTGAACATTGAGCTGCAGTCAGCAGGCCAGGAATGATGGCGTAGCCTGACTCGTCAAGTTCACAAGCCAGCGCCTCAGGTCCAACCTGTATGTTCGGAAAGCTTGGTGCCATGGAAGATAGCTTAACAGCCGGGCTTATTGCCTACTGGCCAGAATCGGAACAGATGAACCGAATCGGCCGCCAGTCAGGACTTGACGGCGACCCTGAAGGGAAGCACCGAGATGTCCTGCCAAACGTTGCCTGTTACATAGGGGTCATTGTTTAGCCACTCATCCAGCGCTTCTCTGTCATCGAATTCCACAATCAGCGACGAGCCGATCATCTGGCCACTCTCGTCGAGAATAGCGCCGCCGATCAACAGTCTGCCGCTGTCTTTGAGAACCTGTGCGCCATCGATATGGGCAGGACGAGCGGCTGCCCGTCGTTCTTGTGCATTGTCATCCGAACCATCATAGGCAGTAATCAGGAATTGCATTTTCGATACCTCGCGTGAATTGCTAGCTTGCACCATATTGCTCGAAAAGTTCAATGAATACTGGCAGCAGGGACAGCATGAGCAGTGTTGCCATGGCGTAGTTGAAGATTCTCACCGACTGCGGCTCTTGTAACAGGTTCTTGAGGGAAGCGCCAAACCAGAGCCACAGTAGAATGCAGGGCGCTCCAAATACCAGGAAAATCAGTGCTATTGTGAGCACCTGCAATGCATAGCTTTGCCCCACAACGGTATAGGTTGCGGTGGCGCCAACGGCCAGTACCCAGGCTTTGGGATTTACCCATTGAAATGCCGCAGCCTGCAGGAAGGAGAAAGGTTTTCCCCTGGTTTCGCTCAGTTTGGAAACTGGCGCTGAGGCGATTTTATAGGCCAGGTAACTCAGGTAGGCTGCGCCAACAAGCTTCAACACTGTGTGAAGTAGCGGGTATTGTTCGAAAACAGTTGCCAGACCCAGCCCCACCGCCGTCACCATGGCAGGGAATCCCAGTACGATGCCCAGAAAGTGAGGCAGGCTCCTTCTTACGCCATAGTTTAGCCCCGACGTCATAATCATCGTGTTGTTAGGGCCAGGTGTCACACAAGTGACCACGGCAAAGAATATTATCGCCAGATATTCCATAGGACGGGTAGTGTTTGTGCAACCACATTGAGAGGTTCAGGCGGAGCACAGGCTATACAAGCGGGTTTGATAAAGCCCTGGCCGGGGATGGCTATCCGTATTCGCATTGGCGAAAGCCGGGGCATTGGGAACGCAGCACATTGCGAGGGCGTAAGTATTCATGGAACAGAATCAGCAGTCAAGCTATGATGGCGCCCCATGATTCTGGAAGCTCTATTCCCAATATTTGCGATTATCCTGCTCGGCTTTCTCATCAGCAGGACGCCCATTTCAAGTCCACAAATATGGGAAGGTCTTGAGCGACTAACCTATTACCTTTTCTTTCCTGCATTACTGCTTGGGCGCTTATCTGAAACCAATTTCGACCTCGATGAGCTATTGGATATAGGCTATGTGCTGGCCTTTTCGCTTTTCGTCTTCACTATCTTGTTTACCGGGCTCAGAGCCTTTATCGCCGGCGATCAGGGCTCGCTGAGTTCGGTGTATCAGGGCAGCATCAGGTTTAATACCTACATAGGGCTTGCCTGTATTGAGGCACTCTATGGTGACAACGGCCTCACCCTTGCTGCCTTGTGTCTGGTAGTGTTCATACCAGCCGTGAATATATTAAGCGTTGTCTCTTTGACCGCCTCTGGTGGTGGCAATCGAGCAGTCATTGCAGTTGGCAGCATACTCACCAATCCATTAGTGCTGGCTTGCCTGGGTGGTCTTGCATTGAGCCTGTGGAATCCTGATGTACCGGATCTGGCCTGGGAAGTGGTCGATGTGTTGAGCCAGCCAGCTTTGCCGTTGGGCCTGCTGGCGGTGGGAGCAGGAATTCACTTCGTCGCTCTGGGCAACCAGACCTGGCAACTGGCGGTGGCGGCATTCTGTAAATTACTGGCTTTCCCGGCGCTGGTGGTAGTTGGCACATTGCTGTTTCAGGTAAACCCGGGGCTTTCTGCGGTTCTGCTGTTGCTGACTTGCCTGCCCGCGCCCCCGTCAGCCTATATTCTAGCCAGGCAATTGGGCGGCAACGTGAGCCTGATGGCAAACATCATCACTCTGCAAACCATCCTCGCCTTTTTCACTATTCCGCTGTGGATCGACATCGGAGATCGGTTTCTGTGGCTTAACCTGATCCTGTAATGCAAGCCACTCACAAAGATTTCTGGTTTTTGCCCTTGGGCGGTTGTGGTGAGATTGGTATGAATCTCAATCTCTTCGCGCATGCGGGAAGCTGGCTGATGGTCGATTGTGGTGTCACGTTCGAGCGCGACCCCGCCAGGGCGGATGGGCGCAACAGGGTAGAGATGCCCGACCCTGCTTTCATCGCAAATCGATCTGAGTCGCTGCTGGGCATTATTGCAACCCATGCTCACGAGGATCATATCGGCGCCATTGCGCATCTCTGGGAACAGTTTTCCTGTCCCATTTACACAACCCCGTTTACCCGCAATGTCATCCTGCGCAAATTGCGGGAGAAGCGTATCGATGCGCCAGTGATTACTGTCAGCGACAACGAGACGATGCAACTCGGCCCATTTCAGCTTAGCTGGCTGCCGATTACCCATAGCACGCCTGAGACCCATGCCTTGCTAATTGAAACGCCAGTAGCGAGGGTCTTGCACACAGCTGACTGGAAACTGGATTCGGCGCCTATCGTGGGTGCCGCCTTCGATCCTGCGCGCTATCAGCGGGCTGGCAGACTTGGCATCGATGCGGTGATTTGTGATTCCACCAACGCTACCGTGTCCGGGCATTCAACCTCCGAATCGGAGTTATTTGAGGGCTTGCTTAAAGCTGTAAAGGCGTCGAAGGGCAGAGTTGTGGTTGCCTGCTTTGCCTCCAATATCGCCCGGTTACAAACTCTTGGGAATGTGGCCCATGTGGCAGGGAGGCATCTCGGAATATTGGGGCGCTCCCTGCACCGAATGGTTGCCAGTGCGCGGGCGGCGGGCTACCTGAAGGAAAACTTCAACGTGGTGGATAATTTTGACCTGGGTTACCTGCTACCCGAAGAGCTTCTGCTGCTCGCCACCGGGAGTCAGGGTGAAATGAATGCAGCGCTGCATCGACTGGTGGCGGACACTCATCCGGATGTAAATCTTGCCGCGGGCGATCATGTCATCTTCAGTGCCAAAACCATTCCGGGCAATGAAAAGGAAGTAGAGCGCCTGGTTCATGCCTTCAGGGAGCGTGGCATCGAAGTGACTCATGCCGATGAGTCAGACGTCTTGCTGCACGCATCCGGGCATCCCTGTGCCGATGAGTTGAAGCTTATGTATGAATGGTTAAAGCCGACTATCGCCGTGCCCGTGCACGGCGAAGATCGGCATATGACTGTCAACGCAAGGCTTGCGGCAGAGTGCGGTGTTCCTCAGCAGTTGGTAGGGCGCAATGGAGACCTGTTCGACCTGGTGGCTGGAAAACGGTTGCCCGATGCGGCGCCGGTAGGCAGGCTCTGGCTCGATGAAGAAGCTGGAAAGCTTCGGCAGGTGAAGTAGGTTGGAGTAGACGCCGACTGGTACCCCTGGTTTGGCGTCTCCAGTTTACTTCGAGACCAAAATCAGCAGCCGGTTACCGATGCGCTCTGCCACATTGGAAATCTCGCCCACCAGATCAACCACTTTATACAGAAACATGGCATCGACCGGTGGTAGTTCCGATTCCAGGGGCATGATTTGAGCTCGCAGGTTAACCTGCATCTGGTTGCACTCTTCCTCGAGTACGTCGAGTTTTTCGATCAGTTGCAGCAGAATCTTGTATTCGGTTTTGCCAAAGCCTGATTGTACGATGTCGTCCAGTTCGTCGATGGCTCGTTTGGCTGCACTTGCAGCGTTCTTGCAGGCTCTGAAATAGTCGTGGAATACACCCTGAATGGCATCTGGAATCATGAGTTTTCTGCCAAGCATCAGGACTGCGATTTCCTTGGAGCGATTGGCGAGTTTGTCCTGCATGGTTAGCAGGGCAATAACGTCCGAGCGCGCAAATGGAAGCAGCAATGAAGAGGGCAGGTTGGTGCGGATTGTATTCTTGGTCTGGTCTGCTTTTTTTTCGTTTTCTATGATCGCGTCGTGAATTGACTCGCCAAGATTCCAGTCTGCCTTGTTGCTGGCTTGTATGTAGTCATCGAGTTGCTCTATGCAGTTAAAACAAAGGGCCATATGTTCCTGTAAAGGTTTGACAGGAGACTTGGCGAGCAATGAGTCGAGAATAGACGACATGATAAAACCTTCGAGCCGTAGCGGCCGGATTACGCAGGAGCGAAGATGTTATCAGTTTAGCGTTTTGTCTGTCTGTTACTTTTTTTTGACGGATCAGGAAGATTTCTTCGCTGCATCCAGC
Organism: uncultured Pseudohongiella sp.; assembly: GCA_965227635.1. Lineage (GTDB taxonomy): Bacteria > Pseudomonadota > Gammaproteobacteria > Pseudomonadales > Pseudohongiellaceae > UBA9145. Next base: position 2,577,321 of record OZ245763.1, read on the forward strand.
ATCTTGCGAATGCGCTGGGCTTCTTCGTCGCTGAGGCCGCGGTAGTCTAGAAGCGCCATCATAAGCTTGTCCGGGTTTCCGCCACAGGCTTTGTCGACTATGTCCATGACGCGCTGGCCGAGGCTTTCTTCCCGGGGCACGGTTGCCGAGTAAAGATAGCTACGGCCATCCACTCGATGTTTGAGCCAGCCTTTTTCCCGCATGCGTTCCATCAGCGTGCGTACGGTGTTGCGAGCAACAGGTCGCGTTTCATTCAGCAAGCTCGTTGCGTCCTGTACTCCCAGTTCTCCCTGGTCCCAAACCAGTTCCATGAGTTCACGCTGGGCGCGGGACAGTGGTGGTAGTTCCTGTAATTTTGATTTAGGCATCGTCTCTCAACCGGTAGCGAAAAAGATATTGAACACCGGATACCGGTACCCCCACACCATCGGTCACCCGAGGCTGAAACTTGAATCTGGCGGCAGCTCGCATTGAGCTGCGATTGAAAATTCGTGGGGGGTCGGCGTCCACCACATCTATGGAGTCTTCGATCACATCACCTGCTTCGTCTACTGTGAATGACACTAGCACCCAACCTTCGATGCTGTTCTGCGCAGCGGTAGTGGGATACTGGGGAGCAACCGCTACCAGTGGGAGATATTCTCCATCAAGGGGGGTGATGAATGGCGTATAGTCAATGCTAACCGGAATGTTGAGGTCTGCAGCTATATTGTCAATTTCGGCATCATCGAACTCCGTTGCGTCAAGCATTCCCAATTCAGCATAGAGTGTACGTAGATTGCGCCAGTCGGTTGCATCATTGAACAGGACGACCATTTCCTTGGTGTTGTCCAATGCCTCTTCATACATTTCAAGTTGGTAGTAGAGTCCATTCAAGTAAGCGTACTTCTCCCTGTCTAGCGACTCACCGTTGACTCGGCTATGAGTCATGTATTGTTCCCAGTAGTCTAGCGCTACCCGATAATTCTCCAGTTGATAATTGCCATAAGAGAGTCCGCGCAACACCACCGAGTCTTCATTATCTGACAATTCATTCCACGCGATGTAATTGTCGATGGACAGTTGCCAGTGCTCTTCGGCGGCATAGAGCTGGCCTAGCGAGCGTAAGGTTCTGAGTTTAACGCTGGTTCGTTGATCTTCAATTTCCAGGATGCGCTCAAAGACATTTATAGCTTCAGTATAGTTTTGAGATGCAAGCCAGTAGTTAGTATAGAAATTGAGCGTAGTGGTCTTCTCAAACGCATTCATGTTTTCAAAGCTGGATTCCATTAGGAGATCCAGCCGTTGCTTGGCTGCAACCAGATTCGGTTCCTGACGATCATCTTCAGGGGACATGAGTTCCTGAATTTGTACGATTCTTTGCATCACTTCCCGACTAAGGATTTCCCGGTCGCGTGCTCTTGGGGTTGGGCGGGGCTCGGATGGTTCGGGTACGCTGCCTGTCCTCGATGTGATATCCAACAAGCTGCCAAAATTGGTAATTTCGGCCAAGAGTTGTTCGCGGTTCAATCTGTCGGCATCAAGGGCGACTATTAGCTCATGAAGGGTGTCTTGCGCCTCAGCACTCAAATTAATCGCGCCCTGGGCCTGGGTTGCTGTTGATATCTCTTCCAGTACACGTTGGGCAAGTTGAGACACATCTTCAAATTGATTGTCCTGATCGCCTGTTTGCAGAAGTGACCGGATTTCATTAATACTGCGCAACACTTGGCGCCTGTACCGATAATTCGCATTGCTGCTCTGTTCCTCGGCACTCCGGCGAAGCTGTTCCTCCAGTTCCCGGGTTTGCTGCTCGAGTTCCGCGCGCGCCTGGCTTAGTTGCTGTGCCTGTTGTTCCAGCTCGGCGATGCGCTGTTCTGGTGATTGATCTTCTGCGGCCTGAAGCTGGCATCCAGCCAGCAACAGGGACGCCATACCGGTGGCTGCGAGTATGAGGCTGTGTGTTCTGGTAGTAAGTTTCACAGAGTGGCTCCTTGAAGAATCCAAGAGTTCTTCGATACGTTTTTCCAGTTTCCAGTGCAGGGAACTGATTCCGAGCGTCATGGGATGACCGTTGTTTTGTGCGCCGATAGGGCTGGCGGCTCTGTTGAGGGACTGCACGGCCAGCAGGGTTTCCCCGTAGCCGCAGGGTTTTGAACTTTGCAGGACATGGTTGTCGCAGACTTCTTCTCGTGCGCGATCTATTCCCCGATCAAGCAAATACGCCAGAGGATGAAACCAGAACAGGGCCAGAATCATTTTCTGAATAAAATTTGCCTGGCTGTCATGGCGTTCCACATGGGCGAGTTCATGGATCAATACATCCCGGAGCTGATGTTTGCTCAGTACTGAAAAGAGTGAAGCGGGAAGCAGTAGCATGGGCTTGCGGATTCCTGCCAGTACGGGGCCCGGCACTCTATTGGAAATCCGGACAGGCATCTGGCCCTCGTTGCCCAGCTCTCCATTTATCGCGTTGAGCGAATGGGATTGTTGCGAGGAAGGTTCATGGGAGTGTGATGCGAGTCTGTTTATCTGGTAGAGCCCGCGTAACAGGCCAGTGACTTTCATCAGGAATCCTGCCAGCCAAAAGGCGATGACGAGCTTCGCTATCGAAATATTCTGAGCCTGAGCAGTGTTCGTGATGACAGTGTCGGTAAGTTCAGTTAAAGGTTGCGCGCCTGAATCACTAACTGAATCCAAAAGTAACGATTCGTCGAACTGGATTGCTTCGATCCCCGACTGAAGCCTTGCTGGTGCTGTTGCCGTTTGCTGAGTGGAGGAGAGTTCGAAATTTAGCAAGGCGTTGCCTGAGCCTTGCAATGCCAATGAGATACCGCAGAGCACCAGGGTTGCCACCAATCCGGAATAGAGCATCGAGTAACGCATGCTTGGATTTTTGCGCAGCAACTTACCGGCAGCTAAAACCAGCAGCAGGAAAACGCTGAGTTGAATACCCAGGTTCAGCAGCAGAAAGTTCAACGCGATGTCGTTGAATTCAAATGAAGGCCACATAGTCTCGCTCCTCAGTTGCGTTGGGCTTCTTGGCTACAGATGTAGTTCAGAATGGCTACAAATGTAGTTTATGTCAAGAGAAATTCGCGCCCCCTGTCAGCGCTGTGCTGCTGCGGAGGCAGACGCAGCAAAGGAAAAAACCCTTGCATGGTCAAAAATGAAGATTTAGAATCAGATTCGTAACTAATTACGTATCTGGTGACGTTATGCTGGAGATCTACCGTCAGACGGGGCCTCTGGCCCTGGGCAGCCGCCTTCGTCAGTTGGGTGAAGCCCTGGCTGAGCAATCAGGCAAAGTGCATCAACTTTATCAATTGGGCATCGATACCAAGTGGTTTCCGGTTTTTTTCATGTTACGCAATGGTGATTGCCTTTCAATTTCCTCACTGGCCGAGGCTATTGGCCACTCCCATGCTTCCGTAAGCAAGATAGTCAAGGAGATGACCCGGGCAGGCCTGATAATAAGTGAGAAGGTTCCGGGTGATGGCCGCATCAACCAGGTGCGTCTGAGCGACGAAGGAAGATCCAGGCTAGATGCCTTCGAAAAGCAAAACGAAGACGTAGAAATCGTGGTGGAAACGCTCCTGCAATCCTGTGACAACAATCTCTGGCAGGCACTCGAAGAATTTGAGCAACGCCTGCAAGAGGAAGATTTCTTCAGCAGGGTGAAGCAACGTTTTGCCGGCAGGGAAGAGAAAAAGATAGAGATTGGTGATGCCCATATTGATGAGCTACCCGCATTCAGTAAATTGAACTATGACTGGATTAAACGCTATTTCGAGGTCGAGGAAAGCGATCGTGTGGCATTGGATGCGCCGCAGGAATACATCCTGGACAAAGGGGGCGCTATTCTCATGATTCGCTATGAGGGAAAGGTTGCGGGAACCTGTGCTTTGATGCGAACCAGTGAGGAGACCTGTGAATTGGCCAAGATGGCTGTAGATGACGCCTACAAGGGCAAGGGACTCGGTTATTTGCTCGGTATCGCGGCGCTCGATCGAGCCCGGGCCATGGGGGCCAAGCGGGTATTCCTGGATAGCAACACCGCACTTACGGCTGCTATCAATCTTTACCGCAAGCTGGGTTTCAAGCGTATGCCCGCGGAACCGACGCCTTATGCTCGGTGCAATATCCAGATGGAGGCCTGGCTCTAGCAACCGGTAAAAACAGGGGTAGTAGCACACTGTATTTGGGTTCGGTTCAAAATGCCTATGTATTGGTGCATACACAGCACTTTTTCTCCGTTTCTCTGCCTCTTCCTACTTCCCTTTCACGCCATCGGTCGGGTATGTTGTAGCTATGCCAGATACATTGGATGACACTGCTCCCGGTTTGAACCACGTGCTTTCAGAGGAAGAACTCAAAGCGCACTGGATGCCTTTTACCGGCAATCGCCAGTTCAAGCGCGATCCTCGCCTCATGGTAGCTGCCAGGGGAGCCTACTACACGGCTGCCGATGGTCGGCAGGTGTTCGATGGCCTCTCGGGCTTGTGGACTTGTGGTCTGGGCCATTGTCGGGAGGAGATCACCACTGCTGTGAGCAAGCAGATGGCAGAACTGGATTATTCTCCCGGCTTCCAGTACGGCCACCCCTTGAGCTTCAAGCTCGCACATAAAGTAATTCAATTGACCCCTCCAGGTCTGGAACATGTTTTTTTTACAGATAGTGGTTCTGAATCCATCGATACCGCGCTGAAAATGGCTCGTGGTTATTGGCGCAGCAAGGGCAAGCCAGGTAAGGCCAAATTCATCGGTCGCGTGAAGGGCTACCACGGAGTCAATTACGGTGGTGTTGGGGTAGGTGGGATCGGCTTCAATCGCAAGCTGTTCGGGCAATCTGTGGATGCCGACCATATTCCCCACACTGTGCTGCCCGAGAATGGTTTCAGTCGCGGTATGCCTGAAAACGGCGCGCATCTGGCCAACGAACTTGAAGAACTCGTGTTACTGCATGACGCATCCAATATTGCGGCGGTGGTTGTTGAGCCCCTGTCTGGAACCGCGGGGGTATTGCCGCCCCCGAAAGGGTATCTGAATCGGCTTCGGGAAATTTGTGACAAGCACGATCTGCTGCTTATTTTCGATGAAGTGATTACCGGTTTCGGACGCATGGGGTCGCTGACTGGTGCCGAGGAATTTGGTGTGACGCCAGACATCATGACCATGGCCAAGCAGATAACCAATGGTACGCAACCGCTGGGTGCCGTGGTAACACGTCCCATGATCTACGAAGCGTTTATGGATCAGGGTGGCCCGGACTACATGGTGGAGTTTCCCCATGGGTATACCTATTCAGCCCACCCGGTTGCCTGTGCTGCGGGTCTGGCTGCACTGGACCTGTTGCTCAAAGAAGAATTGCCACAACGGGTAAAATCGCTCTCCCGCAAATTCGAAGAAGCCGTGCACAGTCTCAGGGGTAGCCCCTTCGTTACAGATATACGCAATTACGGCTTTGCCGCAGGTCTCAGTATTGAACACTATCCCGGAGAGCCACTTCGCCGGCCATTCGAGTTGGGTGTGAAATGTTTTGAGAAAGGGTTTTATGTGCGTTGGGGTGCCGACACCATACAATTGGCACCACCCTTCATAACGACTGAAGCTGAAATAGACAGCCTGGTAAACGGAGTCGGAGAGGCGCTACATGAGCTCGCTTGAAACGCAAACTTCTACAGAACCGGAAATTGTGACACTCGGCCACTATATTGATGGCGAGGTTGTGACCGGGGGCATGCGCACGGCGGAGGTTTTTAATCCGGCGACCGGCGCAGTATCACGCCGGGTTTCCCTGGCCGATGCCGCAACGTTGGAAAGCGCGATACTTGCTGCGCAAAAAGCCTATCCCGCCTGGCGACAGATGCCCCCTCAGAAACGAGCCCAGATCCTGTTTCGGTTCAAGCAACTCCTGGAACTGCATGCAGAGGAAATCTGCACGCTGATTTCCGTAGAGCACGGCAAGGTAATAGATGATGCCCATGGTGAACTCGGCCGCGGGATCGAAGTCGTTGAGTATGCCTGCGGAATATCTGAACTGCTCAAGGGCGAGTTTTCAAAGAATGCTGGCCCCGATATCGACAGCTGGTCTGAATTTCAGCCGCTGGGAATAGTGGCGGGTATAACCCCGTTTAACTTTCCAGCAATGGTACCGATGTGGATGTTTCCCATGGCAATAGCCTGCGGCAACACGTTTATACTAAAGCCATCGGAACGCGACCCTAGCGCATCGATGCGCATTGCTGAATTGTTCACCGAAGCCGGGTTGCCTGACGGGGTGTTTAATGTGGTCAACGGGGATGCGGATACTGTCCAGTTAATGCTGGATGATGCTCGCATTCAGGCTGTGAGCTTCGTTGGTTCGACTCCTGTCGCCGAATCCATTTACCAGCGCGGCACGTCCAATGGCAAACGAGTGCAAGCGCTTGGCGGTGCCAAGAATCATGCTGTGATTATGCCCGATGCCGACCTTGATAACGCGGTGAGCGCACTCATGGGAGCAGCCTATGGCTCTTGCGGTGAGCGCTGCATGGCTATCTCCGTGGCAGTATGCGTTGGCAACGAGTTGGCAGATGCCCTGGTCGCCAGGCTTGAAGAGCGGATCAGCCACATGCAAGTGGGCCCCGGTATCAATGCCAATAACGATATGGGGCCGCTGATTACTGATGCCGCCTTGCAGCGGGTGAAACACTATCTGGATGAAGGGCAGAAACAGGGTGCAGAACTGGTAGTTGATGGGCGAGATCTGGTAGTCGAAGGATTCGAGCAAGGGTTTTTCCTGGGTCCCTGCCTGTTTGACCAGGTGACCCCCGACATGTCTGTCTACAAGGACGAAATTTTTGGCCCGGTACTCTGTGTTATGCGCGTCGATAACTTGCAGCAGGCAATGGAACTGATCAATGCGCATGAATATGGCAACGGCACGTGCCTGTTCACCCGCGACGGGGAAATGGCGCGGTTTTTCACCGACAACATAGAAGTGGGCATGGTGGGGATAAACGTGGCACTTCCCGTACCGGTAGCCAGTCAAAGTTTTGGGGGCTGGAAGCGTTCCCTGTTCGGTGATCTCTACGTCTATGGTCCGGATGCAGTGCGATTTTATACCCGGCGCAAAACCATGACCCAACGCTGGCCCGCAGACAAGGTCAGTGAGAAGACCCGTTACGCTTTTCCTGGAAGTTGATTTACCGTGTCGGTTTCAGAAACCTACCTGCTGCTGTTTGCTGCAATAGAGGCGGCCGATCTGCTGCTGGTAATCTGGTTGGCGGTGACGTTGCTGCTCAACCTGCTCATTCTTTTCCACCCTGAACGCATTACCCGAACTATCAACAGCGTATTGATTGCCCTGTATTCATTGTTCAGCGTCTTCATCATTGGTCGTTGGGGTGTGATCGTTGCCAAGGTTATGGATTTGCTGACCGCGTTGCGGGAGACGGGAGAAGTATTGCCACCCCAGGCACTGACCTCGGTGTTCGGTCTGGCTGGCCTGGTCTTTCTGCTGGGGTTTGTCGGGCTCACCATTCAGCACCTCAGGTCCCGGCGTAGCCACATTCGAGTCATATAGGCATTCCACGCGAACCGGTGTGACCGCCGGGAACCTGTCTTTTCCCTGCAATCTCACTGTCACAGATATCGCCTGCATGCCACATTACGCGTATTGGCAGGTTAATTTTTGAAAGCTTGTTCCCATTTTTTCCACAGTATCCTATCGGTTGCGCGCTAATGAGCCGCTATAATTAGCTTAATTGATACCTTTGAATTCTGGTTATGTTGTTTCAAGCTAAATCCCGGCTCGGCGTTAGCCTCATTCTCTTCCTGCTACTGGTCAGTTGCGGCTCCTTGCCCGATGGGGAACGACCAAGCAATGCGCTGTATTGTGACAAGTATCTGATGTACGACATGTGCGCACGGGATCAGAACAGGGACGGAATAGTGGATTTCGTGTATTTCACTGACTCGGAAGAGATTTTCATGTTCCGGGAAGGGGTGCAGGAAAGGTATCGCGGTAATATGGCCGTACACCGCTGCGCCCAGGTCATGGATGACAATCTGGTTGCCACTACTTCCCGGGTCTTTTATGTGGATGACGACACCAGTTTCCTGGAGAAGCAGGACATCAAAGGCGCCATGATGATCAAATATATCGCCTATATGCCCGAGGTCACAGCCTGCAATATGCGCCACGATCGGGCTGCACAGCAAACCGACTAGAGCTTCAAGCTTCTGATATTGAAGAAATATTTCTGAATGCAGCGAGGTCATTGTCTCGCTCGTGCTTCCTGGCAATCACCCCGCTGTCATACCTAAACGCCCGAATTCACTGACAATTTGTGACAACCCTGTTGTTCGCCTCGCCCTATAATTTGCCTTGATCTCGAAGAAGATCTTCAGCGCGATAACAATATCAACAGGGGGAACCGCGGTGAGGCTATCCAATCGACCTGTCAGGTCATTATCCATTCTTTCGGCCGCCATTTTCGTGGCCATTGCAGGCAGCAATACTGTCGCTCAGGACAATATTGGTGATGATTCCACGGTATTGTACTCCGCGGAGTATTTTCAGGAGTTCGCGCCGGTTACTGCCCTCGATATGGTTAATCGCATTCCCGGCGTAAATGTCGGTGGAGGTGGTGGCGGCGGTGGGCCGCAAAATGCCAGTCGCGGTGGTCGTGGCCTCGGTGGGGGCGGCGGCGGGATCGAAATCCTGATCAATGGTAAGCGCACCGCGGGCAAGAACAATAATACCCAGGACCAACTCGCGCGTATCACAGCCGGCCAGGTTGCCCATATCGAAATCATTCGTGGTACCGGCGGCGACCTCGATGTGCGCGGCAGTACCCAGATTGCCAATATCGTGCTCTTTGAAGAGCTGAATGCCTCGTCTTTCTCTTACGAGCTCAATGCCGACTATTATGCCGATGACAAATCCTTGCCGGGTGGTCGTCTGACCTATGGCGGGCAGGCGGGTCGGCTGGATTACCTGTTCAACGTGCAGGCCGAACCGCAATACGATCACCAGGAAAGCTACGAAGACAGTATCCTGGGGGATTTCGCTCCCAATGACATTGTGGTCGAAGACAGAATTCGCGATCAGACCAGATACACGCTGTCTACAAATCTGGATTACGAGATCGGTGCCAACACCAGTGCCCGATTTAATGCGCTCTATTCACAGAACGACAACCCCACGACGGTAGACCGGGCGACCATCGATATCCGCAATGGTGCCTATGACCCGACGTTTCAGCGTGAAGTGATTCCTGGAGAGCAATTCAACTGGGAAATCGGCACCGATCTTGAGCACCGCTTCAACAACGGGGATCGCTTCAAAGCGCTGCTGATTGCCAATGAGAATGACACCTCCAATACCCGGGAGCGATTTGATGTTCTGGGTGGCGGCAACGAAACCAAGACGCTTTTCCTGGACAACTCCAACGTCATCACCGAGCGGATTTTACGTACGTCCTACACGACCGACTTGTTCGAAACCCAGAGTGTGGAGTTCGGTGTTGAAGGCGCGCAAACGATCCTCGATTCTGATTTGTTGCTAGGGATTAATTCTTCCACGGGCACGCCATCGGATAGCCATGGTGGTCTGGTACCGGTGGATGTACCCAATGCCAACACGACCGTTGAAGAAATTCGCTTCGAGCCATTTGCCATACACAATTGGCGCATTAATCCTCGCATGTCTCTGGAAACCTCGCTGGTCTATGAATTTTCCGAAATCGAGCAGAGTGGTGATTTCAACCAGACCAGGGATTTCTCCTTCTTCAAGCCAAAATTTGATTACCGCTTCGATATCACTCCCCAGTTACAGCTGCGACTGATGGTTGAGAAGTCGGTTCGCCAGATTAACTTCGTGGATTTTGTGGCTGTGACTGACACGTCCGATGAGGATTCGAACACGCTGTCAGGAAACCGCAATTTGCGCCCCGACTACTGGTGGAATTACAACGTTCTCGCCGAATACCGGCTGCCCGATGATGTAGGTGTCGTCAGTGCCAATGCCTATCACCACCGGCACAAGGACTTCAAACAGCGAATCGATGTTTCAACCGAAGACCAGATTCTGTCCGCCGTGGGCAATATCGGGAATGGTGATATGTACGTGCTGGATGTCAAAAGTGATATCCGCATGAAGATGATCAACATGCCCAATCTGTTGATAACCTCCGGGTTTTCGTTACGGCATTCTGAGGTTCGAGACCCATTCCAGGATATCGATAGAAGCTTCGACAATTTTCACCGGGGTAGCGTGAACATCGGATTCCGCCATGATGTGCCAAGCTGGCGTTTCAATTACGGTATGTCCTTGATGGACCGCTTCGACGGTGACCAGATGCGCTATGACATCGAAGATGTGGAGTCCGATTTCCGCGAGCCGTTTGTGACGGCTTTCGCTCAGTGGATAGGGTTTGGCAATACAACCTTCCGCCTCGACGTGCGCAATCTGGCTGACTCGACTTTCTGTCGCGAGCGGTTTCGCTACGTGGGTCATGTGAGAGACGGAATCCTGGAAGAATTGGAAAACCGCTGCTCGACAACGGGCGCCGTCTACACGTTTAGAATAAGCGGAAACTTCTGATATTCACAGAACCCCACTGGGCAGTGACAACTGTCTTCAGGTGGACGCTTTGAATCCGTGCATGCCGTGATGAGTAACCGTCACGGCATCGCTGATGTAGATATCATACCCAAGCTCACCCAGTTCCTTGCACAGCCAGAAGTCCTCTGACAGGTATTCGCCGTCAACCACACCAACCTGAAACACATCGTACATGGTCATTCCGGTCAGGCTTGTTGTGGTGTCCAATCCTTCCGGGAATTCGTAGATTCGCCCCTCGGCTTGAACCTTGTCCACAACGTCTACTACAGCTTTCCTTGAGAGCAACAGTGCGGCGGTACTCGCATAGCGGACACGATACAGATTCTTGCTGACCTCGTCCGTTAATTCGGAGCTGTTTAGCCTGACTTTGCCGTCTTTGTCATAAGCTTTTGCTGGCACTGCTGCCGCAATCACGTCTACGTTGTAGTCCATCAGCTTCTTCAGGTCCGCAGCCGGTAGTCTGATGTCCGCATCGAGAAACAGCAGGTGAGTAAACCCGGTTTGGTGATAGAAATAGGAAATGATGGAATTGCGTGCCCGGGTGATCAGGCTTTCGTTTCCGAATGACGCGAGACTGAAAGGGAGCCCGTGTCTTTGGTATTCCAGCACGCTCTTTAGGTAATCGAGATGCACCATGCCGCCATAGGCGGGTGTGCCAATTAATACTTGCATCGTTAGCTCTGACAGTCGATTGCACAGGTGGCATTGGAAAAATACCACGGATCGGCTGTAAAAACCTGACTATTCGGTTCGCAACGACAGGCTGGGACTGACTCGGGCTGCGGACAGCGACTGGATGCTGACAGTCAGGAATGCAATGCTGATTGCTACCAGGGCCGAGACCAGAAATGCCAGGGGATTGATGCTGGTCCGGTAAGCGAATAACTCCAGCCACTGTGACATCGCAAGGTAGGTGAGAGGTGCCGCGAAAATAATGCCCGTTGTCACGAACCCAAGAAATTCCCTGTTCAGTAGCAAGATGATACTGCTGGCCTTTGCTCCCAGAGTCTTGCGTATACCAATTTCCTTCGTGCGTTGTTGTGTGGAGTACGAAGTCAGTCCATAAAGGCCCAGACTCGCGATCACCACGGCCAGTACCGAGAAACCAATAAAGAGTTCGCCGACTTTCTGCTCTCCCTGATGCAGGGCGTCGAACTCCTCATCGAGAAAACTGTAGGAGAATGGTTCACCTCCAGTCATCTCCCGCCAGACATTGCGCAATTCCTCCACAGTGGATTCAATCTGGCCGGGAGCTACCCTGACTATGACATACCGGGTCTGGTCTGCAACCCGCAGCACCATCGGCTCGATCGACTGGTGAAGGGAAAGGAAGTGGAAGTCGCTTACGACACCTATTACCGGGCCCACCTCGAGGCCATCTTCACTGGGCTCGGAAAGGCTGTTCTCCAGCGGGTTATCGAGTTCAAACTGTCTTACCGCCGTTTCATTGAGGATGTATCCCGGATGGCTGCCCCCGAAATCCCTGGAAAAGGTGCGGCCGAGGACTAACTCTATGCCGAGGGTTTCCAGGTAGTCGTAACTCACTGTGAGTCTGTGCAGGACCTCGGTTTCCGATGCCGGGCGACCGCTGATCTGAAAACCATTCTGGTCGCCTCCGGTGCCGGGGAGATGGGCCGCAGAGGATATACTGGTGACGCCGGGATGCGTAGCGATACGGGATTTGAAAGTCTCCAGTTGCTCATCCAGCGCTGCAGCGCGTTCGACAATGATGACTTGCTCCTTGTTGAAGCCCAGGGGTTTGTTGCGTAGAAACTCAAGCTGATCATGGACCACCAGTGTTGCAGTAATCAGTGCGACGGAGATCGTGAACTGGAATACCACAAGGGATCCTCGAATCCAGACATTGCCACCACCGCGAGCCAGGTTTCCTTTGAGGACTTCTCGTGGCTGGAAGCGTGAGAGAAACAGCGCCGGATAACTTCCTGAAAATATGCCAACCAGTACCACCATGCCGACAAGCATGCCGAGGAATGCAGGATCTGCAAGTGTTGCAAGACTCATGCTGCGGTCGGTTATGGCGTTGAGTACTGGCAAGAGTGCGGCTACAACAGGCAGCGCTAAAATCAGCGATATGCAACTTATCATCAGGGATTCAATAAGGAACTGGCAGATCAATTGAAACTGTGTCGCGCCAACGGTTTTGCGAATACCAATTTCCTTTGCCCTGTTGGCGGAGCGTGCGATCGACAGGTTCATGAAATTGACGCAGGCGAGAATAAGGATGAAGAAAGCCACGGCCTGAAATGTGTAAACATAGGCCGCACTGCCTGGAGGTTCGATTTCATCTTCCAGGGTTGAAGCCAGGTGAATGTCCGATACAGGCATCAATTCATAATTCCAGTAACCACCACTCGCCAGGAAATCTTCATAAGTCACCCCGATGCCCTCCTGAATCTGGGGCGCAACATACTTTGGCACCAGTTCACTCAGCTTGGGTGCGACTTGCTGCGGGTCAATGCCTGATCTCAGCAACAGGTAAGTATTGATATTGTTCATCACCCAGACTTGAAGGTCATGCTGTGAGTCTGAAGTAAACGACACCATAATATCGGGGTGAAAATGGGCGTTGGGGGGTACTTCTTCGACGATGCCGGTAATTTCGTAGTCCCTGCTGTTGTCAAAGCGCAAGATTTCGCCAAGTGCGTTGTCATTACCGAAGTATTTTTCGGCTATTTCACGAGTGACAACGATGGAATTGGGTTCGCTCAGAGCGGTCGTTGGATCTCCAGCCAGGAAATCAAAGGTGAAGATATCGAAAAATTGCGGGTCGGCATGAAATATTTCCGATTCCTGGTACGCGATTTCATCCTTGCTCACCAGTGTCTCTGAGAAGAAACGCCTGAATCTCGCTGCGGTTTCCACTTCCGGGAACTCATTCACCAGAGTTGCGGCCATGGGGTAGGGGGTTGCCGCGACCGCCACGTCATTGCCTCCCAGCGAGGCAATCAGGGATACCCGGTAGATTCTGTCCAGTTTTTCATTATGTGAGTCATAGCCACGCTCGTACTGCACATAGATGAGTATCAGCATGCTGGCGGCCAGGCCCAGGGCAAGGCCAAATATGTTGATTGCCGAGAATGCCTTCTGTTTCCACAGAATCCTGAGGGAAGTAACAAGGTAATTGCTAAACAAGGGGCGGCTCACTTCGTCGTAGATGAGTTTCCTGTTTGACGCAGGTTTCGAGCAAAGGGTTACACTTTTTTAGAAGAGGTATGTGCGTCGATTCAAGGCTGGAATTGCGGGTGCGGCGCCAGGAATGCCAGTTTTCCAGAGTACAGGAGCACAGTTGGGGGGGTATACGAAAGTAGGATCGCCAGGGGTCTACCCGGGGGAAATTGCGGTATCTCGATTTCCCGATTGGCGTCGTTCACTGCGCCAGCTATTGCTGAGTGCTGACGTTCGATATCCAGACGGTCTGGTACGGTTGCAACTGTAGTTGCTGATTCAGGTCAGTGTATTCGTGACCGGTGATCAGATCGCTCCAGTCATCCGTGCTGATAAGATTGATATCTGCCAGGTTGACGGTCTGTGGTTCGCTGGTGATGTTGCTGAGACAGAATATGCTCTGGTCGCGATTGATGCTTTGCCGCCAGAATGCAAAGACCTCGGTGCCCAGATGCAGTGTGAATTGGGTGGCGTTTGGGTGAAATGCGGCATGACTATGGCGAATCGCAATCAGGCGCCTTAGTTCATTGAAGATTCTTCCTTGCACCGAATCTGCGTCTGCCAGGGTTTCCTCGATTTCTTCCTGCTGCCAGATTTGCCGATTAATGGATCGATTGCGGCCGGTATGTTCCAGGCGTCTGTAGTCATTGCGGGAACCGAAGAAGCTCTGAATATAAATAGCGGGTATGCCTTCAAGGGCAAGCATGATGGTATGTGCACAAATGAACCGCTCGAACCCCAGGCTATCTTCGCCACTGTGCAAAGTGCCTTTCAGCAGGTCGAACAAAGCGATATTCAATTCATAGGGTTTGTCATAGCCTTCCCGAGCACGGCGCAGGGTAACCCGTCCGCCGAAGTCCACGGCAGCCTGAACCAACCTGTTCCTCTCTTCATCGCTTAGCAGGCCATCCAGAGGCCGCAGGCCAATGCCGTCGTGGGATGCAATAAAGTTCAGGTAGGCGGTGCCCGCCTGCGCTGGGGGCATGCTCATCATCCAGGTTTTCAAATGCCGGCAATCGCCAGACAGCAGCGTGTAGACGAGAAGCGGCGGCAGGGAGAAGTTGTAGATTACATGGGCTTCATTGGCGTTGCCGAAATAGGTGAGATTCTCCCTGTTGGGTACATTGTTTTCGCAGATGATCACGGCGTCAGGTGCGTGATACTCAATCAGGGTGCGCAGCAGTTTAATGATCTCGTGAGTCTGCTGCAGGTGAACGCAGGATGTGCCTTGCTGTTTCCATAGAAACGGTACGGCATCCATGCGGAACAGCGAGACGCCGTGATTGAGGTAGTCACGGATAATACGCACGAATTCAACCAGCACGCGCGGATTCTGGAAATTGAGATCCACCTGGTCTTCGCTGAACGTGCACCATACATGACGAGTACCATCGGCTGTTTCCACTGCAGATAGCAAAGGAGAATTTCGCGGGCGCACGACTGCGCTATAGTCATGTGACGGATCACCTTCCACAAAATAGTCTTTGCCCGGATTCTGTCGTTTCAGGAAGTTGTCGAACCACAGGCTTCTGCTGGACATGTGGTTTATCACCAGGTCTGCCATTAGCTTATAGTCCTTGCTGATGGCTTCGATGTCTTCCCATTCACCCAGCGCCGGATTGACGGACAGATAATCCATCACCGCAAAACCGTCATCGGAGCTAAAGGGGAAGAAGGGAAGAATATGTACGGCGCTGATGTATTCCCTGAGATGCTTGTTCAGAAAGCGACGCAGGCTATGCAAGGGCAGTTCGCCCGGTTCCTGAATGGTGTTGCCATAGGTGATCAGTATTGTGTCGCTCTGGTCCCAGTTATTGTGAAACGGAATGGGCTGCTGGACGTTTCGGCCCATGCTCATCTCTGCCATCAATTCCCGGGCGAGAGCGCCACTGGCCAAGTCAGGGTAGATGATGGCCAGATGTTCTTTTATGCGACGCTTGAGTTCTTTCGACAGGTCTTCTTGTTGTTCGGACATAGTGCGGATGCTTCTACTTCAGGCCGTACTCTCTGTGATCTTCTTCCACAGCCTCTTTAATCTGTTCCAGAATATCGGGAATCGCACTGACGACCCGGTTCCAGCTCGGAATAAAAGGTGTGTCCATGGGTTTTTCCAGGAAATGATCGCCGGCAACCATGATGTTGCTGGCAAACAATTCGACAGACTTTTCTTCTACGTGGCGGTCGAAGCTAAGTCCATTGATCATAGCATCGTTGTGATAGGAATCGATGAAATCCAGGGCGATTCGATAGTAGGTGGCTTTGATACTGCGGAAAATTTCCGGTGAAAAGACTTCTCCATTGGTCGCCAGCTTACGAAACAGCGCCTTGGCGATATCCACGCTCATCTTGGACAGCCCCTTCTCACGGTCTTCCAGTGACAGGTCCTGATGCTTGTGGTCATAGATGTCGGCGATGTCCACCTGGCAAATCCGGTTGGTTGCGTAGTTGCGCTTCATCTCGGAGAGGACACCTACTTCAAGCCCCCAGTCACTTGGAATGCGCAGGTCATTGATTACTGACGCGCGCATGGAAAACTCGCCAGCCAGCGGGTAGCGAAAGCCATCCATGTAATCGAGAAAATCGCTGTGGCCGCAAACCCGTTTTAGTGTGCGAATCATTGGGGTAACAAAAAGGCGCATGACCCGGCCGCCAATACGATTGCCTGCCACCCGGGAGTAATAGCCCTTGCAGAAGGCATAACTGAAATTCGGATTGGCTACCGGATAGATCAGTCGGGCAAGGAGGCTGCGGTCATAAGTGAGGATGTCGCAATCATGGAGCGCGACAGCATCGGCTCTGCCAGACGCGAGAATATAGCCATAGCAATACCAGACATTGCGCCCCTTGCCTAAATGGGTGGGCGCCAGTCCCAGTTCTTTTAGCTGAGCATCAATCGCCAGCAGGCGTGGTCCGTCATTCCACAGGATTCGATGGTGTTGAGGGAGCCTGCCGAAATACTCCAATGCGTATTTATATTGGTCGAGATCGGCACGATCGAGGCCGATTACAATTTCATCCAGATAGGGGACCTCCACGAGTTCGTCGATAATTCCCGACAGTGCTGGCCCCTCAAGCTCAGAAAACAGGGAAGGCAATACCAGTCCCATGGGGCGGTTCTTACTGTAGCGAGTAAGTTCTTCTTCCATCTCTTTCACGGGACGTTGGCCCAGATTGTGAAGAGTCGTAATAACCCCATTTTGGTGAAAATCACCCATCGTTGCTTCCTCTCTGGTTTATTGCGTTAGGTCGTTCCAGTATTTCCATCATGGCATCATGCCAGCCGGCAGGCCCGGGCCTGCTGGTTCGGATAATCCGGCCTGGTTTCTGCAGTTGAATGCGTTCAGACTTGCCGGATTTGATAATGACCGCGATATCCGCTGCCTCAAGCATGGCGCTGTCATTTGGACTGTCTCCCAGGGCAATGGTTGTAACGCTCGAATCATTTGTCGTTTCCCGCAGCCAATCCATGGCGGTGGCTTTGTCATGTTTGCCCTGGATGCTGAAGAATCGGCCGCCTTCGATTAGTTGCAGGCCCATCGCTTCCAGCGTGGCAGTAAATTGAGCAAATGCCTTGGCTGTGTCGCGCCAGAGTATGGGTTCGCTGAATTCCCGGTCCTTGGCCAATTCGGCTTCAGCGCGACTTAAGCCTGTTATCTCGGCGAGTTGTTGAGGCTCCCAGTCTGAAAAACCTTCGAATTTGAATGACATTTGCTCCCGAAGCTGGTGCAGTTCCTGAAGCCAGGAATCGCGGCTCAATCCAAATACCTTGTCGATATTTTTTCCGGTACTTTCTCCGAAATTTTCTCCAGAACTTTCTCCGAAACATCCCCCTGACTTAACTCCTGACCGCTCTGCTGATTTTTCGCCCGAACTCGCTTTGTAGTTGTAGAGCGCCGCGCCATTTTCAGAAATAAAAGGCGCATCGAGTTGCAGGCGATTCTGGATTGCCGTGATTTCGGGTCGGGTTTTGCTGGAATTGATGATCGGGGATACGCCGAGACGGGCAAGCGCTTCGAGCGCTCCGCGGGCCGGTTCCACTGAATAGGACTCATGTTCCATCAGGGTGCCATCGAGATCTGTAAACACCAACAATTTCATTGCTATTGCGACCTATTGGGTCGTTACCTGCGACTACTTCTGTTTAAGGTTACAAGAACCGAGCCAGCTTTGGCAGTTGTCAGCGAATTATCGCACAGCTCAGGGAAAAACTTTTCAACTTATTGAAATAATGAGAGAAAAAGAGCTGATCAGCCAATCTTCGGTGGCCGGGATCGCGGCGTTTCCGGGTCCCAGTCTGGTGGTAAGTGTTCGGAGTTTTGCGGATATGCACCTAAATAGTGCGACCCGAAATATCACGCTGCCTCAGGATGAAGCAGCCGCCACAAGCGAGCTGGTGTTACCGGCATCTCTACGTGTCGTATATCGTAGTCACTCAATGCATCCACAACCGCGTTGACGATAGCGGGGGGTGCGCCGATAGCGCCTGCTTCACCAGCGCCTTTTATCCCGAGAGGATTGGTGAGGCAGGGGACTTCGTTGCGCTTGAAGCGGATCATGGGCAAGTCGTCGGCCCGCGGCATGGTGTAGTCCATAAAGCTGGCAGACAGTAGCTGTCCAGACCCGGTTTCGTAGGCGCAGTTCTCCAGTAATGCCTGGCCCAAACCCTGGCCAATGCCACCATGCACCTGGCCTTCGAGCAACAATGGATTGATTACGTGACCAAAGTCATCGACAACCGTGTAGTCGACTACTTCAAGCGTGCCAGTTGCCACATCTATCTCCAGTTCGCAGATGTGGGTGCCATTGGGATAGGTTGCTTCACCGGGAGCGAAGCTGTCTTTTTCATCGAAGCTGGTGCCATCGGCATCGGCGCAGGATTTGGCAACGCTCTTGAAAGTTTCATAGCGATCCGTGCCCACGATGCGGAACTCGCCATTACTGAACTCAATGTCCGCCTCTGCGGTTTCCAGTAACTCGGCTGCCTGTTTTGTCGCCTGTTCGATTATCTTGTCTGCCGCTGCGCCAATAGCAGAGCCACCGACTGGTACGGAGCGGGAACCCATGGTGCCGCCGCCCGACTCGATCAGGTCTGAATCACCCTGCACGATGCTTACATCTTCGAAAGCAACTGACAGTCGCTCCGCCAGTATCTGCCGGAATGCTGTTTCGTGTCCCTGGCCATTTGATTGCGTGCCAATATACAAGGTAACTCGGCCCTCCGAGTCGACTTTGAGTCGTGCCTGCTCTGGCGCACCACCAGCGCAGCGTTCGATATAACAGGCCAGCCCTATACCCCGGAGTTTGCCGCGGGAAGTGGCTGCGGCACGACGCGCTGGAAAGCCTTTCCAGTCTGCCAGCTCCAGTGCATCTTCCATGTTGCGGCCAAACTCTCCCGAGTCATAGGTAATACCAAACGCGGTCTTGTATGGCATGGCAGAGGCGGGGATGAAATTTCTTCTACGCAGTTCATCGGGCCCTATGCCCAGCTCTCGGGCTGCTGCGTCAAGCAGACGCTCGATGGCATAGATGGCTTCGGGACGCCCGGCACCGCGATAGGCATCTACCGGAGCGGTATTGGTAAACACACCCTGCACCTCGACATGGGCGCAGGGAATGTCGTAACAACCCACCAGCATAGCCACTCCGGCGGCAGTTGCCACGAAGGGTGCTGCATTGGACAGGTAAGCGCCAAGATTGGCCACGGTATCGACTTTCAGTCCCAGGATTCTTGCTTCAACGTCAACGCCGAGGCGCAGGCGAGTTACATGGTCGCGACCGTGCGTATCGGATACAAAGGCTTCGCTTCGTTCGGCTATCCATTTTACGGGCCGCTTCAATTTGCGCGCAGCGAACAGTATGGCCACATATTCCGGGAACAGAAAAATTTTCATACCGAAGCCGCCGCCAACGTCATAGCAGCGTACTCGTATGTCTTCGGTCTGACAGTCAAAAATCTCTGCCAGTCGACCGCGGAGATAGTGCACCCCCTGGCATGACACATGCAGGCTCAATCTGTCGTTTTCGAACTCGGCTATGGCGCCGCGGGTCTCCATGGAGCTGGGGATAACCCGGTTATTCACCAATTCCAGTTCGATGATTTGTTTCGCATTCTGCAGGGCGGATTGCGTGGCCTCGGGATCGCCATCCTGCCAATGGAAGCAGCGGTTGTTTGGCGCCGAGTCCCAAACCTGGGGTACGCCCTCTTCGAGGGCCGCGTCGGTTTCCACAACAGCATCGAGAATTTTGTAGTCAATCCAGACCTGCTCCGCGGCATCAACGGCGGCAATTCGTGATTCCGCCACGACCAGAACAACCGCATCCCCAACATGACGAACTTGCCCCTGAGCCAGGGCTGGACGAGGTGGCTTGATACAGGGGGAGCCATCGATATTGGGTGCATCGGCACCGCAAGGCACATGGCCTACACCGTCGGACTCCAGGTCCTCGGCGGTGTAAATGCCGAGTACGCCCGGTA
Source organism: uncultured Pseudohongiella sp. (assembly GCA_965227635.1). Classification (GTDB taxonomy): domain Bacteria; phylum Pseudomonadota; class Gammaproteobacteria; order Pseudomonadales; family Pseudohongiellaceae; genus UBA9145. The sequence continues at coordinate 2,597,573 of OZ245763.1, forward strand.
GCTCGCGTGCCGATTCGCATTCGATTTCCAGGATGCGGGCATTGGCATGAGGGGATCGAACGAAGGCGGCCCAGACCTGGCCATCCAGATTCACATCGTCGATATAACAGCCCTCGCCGCGAGTAAGGCGTTGATCTTCTACCCGTGTAACGGCCTGCCCAATACCAAATTTTTCCATGTCCTGTCCCTTTGGGTTGCGCTTGATGTCCTGTGTCGAATTACCGTCATTCTACCAAGCCCGTAAGAGTTGAGCCCGGTGAATGACATTCCTAAGCTAACACACTCTCCCGTGTGCGGGCGACCAGAGGAAGGGTGTGGAGACGGTCGATTCGATCGGTAACCGATTAGCGCGTAGCCGGTTTGCTTCATTGCGATGCGTAGGGAAACCTGTTGCCAGGAACTAGGCAATAGTACTGCTTGGTCTTCTCTGCGAAATCATGGACGTGACTTTGTCTGTCACTTCATCCACATCGTAGGGCTTGGCGAGAAATTCCACGTTGTCCATGTTCTTGATCTTTGCCATTAACGCCTTGCCCTTGTCGGAATACCCGGTCACTAACAGGAAAAGTGTGCCGGGTTTTTCCTTCAATATTGTCTTGGCCATTTCAATGCCAGTGACTCCGCCAGGCAGAATCAAGTCAGAGAAAATGAGGTCAATCCCAGGATTCTGCCTGAAACATTCCACGCCGCTGGCTGCGTCCTTTGCTGTAAATACTTTGAACCCTGCATATTCAAAGATATTGACTGCAAGGTCCATTACGCCTGCATTGTCTTCTACGACCAGAATGCTGTGACTGTTATTTTCACTGTTCATGAGTAGTTATTCATGGATGGCTGTATATGGTTAGCGGTTCATAAGGAAGAATTTCTTGCTGTCGGCCCCGATATCAGAACCCCAAAGCCGGGGTGTTTGGTAACAAAGAGCCACTCCAGACTTGCAAAATCAGTTAACGATTATTGTAGTGTGCCTGACAACCCGATTTTCCCTGATTCTGGTTGAATGAGGCGACTATTGGAGGATAATCAGGCTAGTCAGGACTGTTGCACGTTTCATCGGGAAATAAAACTGGTTTTAGGTGAATCTTGCTGTTCTCCTGGCATTGTAGGAATACCGCTTACAAAAAGCACGAGGCTACATGACGGAAGAAAGTACTCCGAGAATGCTTGACCGGGAACTGGCGTATCGGCGTGAGCAGATACGCATGTTGTACCGGCAATTGCCGCTCATGTATTTGTCGGATGTGGTCGCTGGGGGTTTCCTCTTCCTGGTCCTTTTCGAGGACATTACGCATTACTCTGCCATTGCCTGGTATGCGGTTATTACCGTGACCACGGCGGGCCGGGCATTTGTTGCTCGCACCCACACGACTCACCGGGTCGCCGATGCGGATATGCCCATGCGCTGGCAGTTTCTGGTGTGGGGGGCAGCATTCGCTGGTTGCATGTGGGGTAGTGCCTGGCTTTTGCTCCCGCCGAATCCTGATCTTTTCGATGTGGTGATCCTTAGCGTCTGGATGGCCGGGATTCAGGCTGGAACTTCCGCAACCATGGTCGTGATTCGACGGGTCTACCTGGCGTTTACTATTCCCCAGTCTGTCCTGTTTCTCGGTTTCCTGGTTTATACGCCAGTAGAGAGTAGTCTGCTACTGGCGGCTGGCTATGTGATGTACCTCGCCTTTATTGTTCCAATTGCACTGCGCAGTGGTGGGGGTTTTTCCCGTCTGTTGGATTTGCAAATCAGCAATGCCGAATTGCGAGAATCCCTGCAGAGGGAAGAAATGCGGTTGCAGCACAGCATGGAAGAATTGAGCAAGGAAAAGGCACAGTACCAATTGCTGCAGCAGGAAAAAGTTGCAGCAGATGAAAAGCTGAAGACCGCGGCTGAAGAGCGGCTCTTGCTGTTGGATACCGTAGGAGAGGGAATTTTCGGGCTGGATGCCAGAGGCAATATTTCATTTATCAATTCGTCAGCTTTGCGCATGCTCAAACTGGATGAACAGGCCACTATCGGTCGCAGTGCCTTGCAGCTTATAAGTTCCACCGGAGCAGCTTCTGCTGCCAATGTGGAGGCCTTCGTGGCAATCAACCGTTGCCTGCAAAATTCGAAACCCATTGAAAACATGGAATGCCAGATGCTTGGCAAGGATGGATTCGAGATTCCCGTTCGCTTTTCCTGCGCACCCATAATCAAGAATGGTGAAGTCAATGGCGCGGTGGTGAGTTTTATCGACGTGGCCAAGCAAAAGGAAATGGAAGCCATGTTATTGCAGTCGCAAAAAATGGAGGCTATTGGTCGCCTGACAGGTGGCGTAGCCCATGACTTCAATAATTTGCTCACCGTTATCATGGGTAACCTGCAGTTTCTCAGGAAGCAGTTGCCCGATGATGAGCGTTTGCAGGGATTTTTGGACAAGACAATTCAAGCGGCTCGAAGTGGCGCGGAATTAAATAACCGCCTGCTCAGTTTTTCCCGGGAACAGGAAATTGATACAGAGTTAGTCGAGGTCGACAGTGTCATTCATGATATGGAGTATTTCCTCGACAGGCTGCTGGGCGACAACGTGCAACTCAAAGTAGAACTTGGAGCAGAGTCTCTGGCCGCCCACAGTAACCGCACCCAACTCGAGAACGCCATCCTGAATCTGGGTGTCAATGCCAAGGATGCCATGCCGGAGGGTGGGGTGCTGGAAATTACGACATCAAAACAGCGCATGAAAAAATCGTTCGTGCGCCAGGACGATAGCACGGGAGAGGCGGACTACATCGAGGTAAGAATTACGGATTTCGGCTGCGGAATTGATCCGGAAATACAGGAACGAATTTTCGAGCCATTCTTCACTACGAAAGACAAAGAGAAGGGCACGGGGCTGGGCTTGGCCACTGTCTATGGATTCATGCGCCAGACCGGCGGCAATATCACTGTGAATAGTCGCAAGGGCGAATGGACGACTTTCAAGCTATTTTTCCCGGTGGCGAAAGGGGTGGCGATTCCAGCGCCCAAAACAGAGAAAGCGGAGCGCTTTCCGGTACAACAAAGTTACTCGGGGAAAGTCTTGGTAGTGGAAGATGACAGCAACGTCAGGGAAGTTGCTGTTCGCACACTCACCGAGGCGGGTTATGAAGTGCTTTCCGTCAGCGATGGTGAGGCCGCCTTGAAATGCGTCCACGAGCATTCGGATCTGCAAGTCATCTTCTCTGACATCATCATGCCTGGAGGTATTTCGGGAATCGATCTGGCGGAGAGATTGAACGAAACCAGGCCGCAACTGCCTATCCTGCTGGCTACTGCTTACACTGAAAAATCATTGAAGGACAAACTGTTGCCTTTGAGCAATGTGTCATTCGTGGCCAAGCCCTATGACACGGAGAATTTGCCCGGGCTGATTCACAATATGCTGGCTAAAGCAGCATCTTGAGCAGGCAGCGCACCTGTCGCCAGTAGTGCTAGCTAACGTAGGAAGCGGATTCCGCTCTATTCCAGGCCATCAGCACCAAGCGCCAGATCAGCGCCAGGATAGTTGCCAGATTGTTGACCGGAAGCAATACCCAGCCAATCGTAGAATCGCCGAAGCTCACTAGCTCCATGCCCAGTATGCCACCTAGTGAACTGATTATGCTCAGCAGAGGCCAGCCAGCGAACCAGGCTGTCGCAAAGAACGCAGCGACCAGGGTGCCAAACGTCACATACAGATTACGCTTGAGTCGATAGGTTCGCGCCATTACGGCGTCGACGAAATCCTCAGCGGGTAGTGACGGCTGATCTTCAGCAAACAGTGTTTGCAAATAAGGGTCTCTGTCGTCTGTCATGATGACTTCTCTTTCGATTCGTTGTGTTCTTTGTCACGGTAGGCAGACAAGAGGGTCTTGAGCCTGTCTGAGCCGCGTTTGATATGTGATTTTACTGTACCGAGTGCGAGTTCGGTTGCGGCACTGATTTCGCCATGACTCATACCTTCCTGATATGCCAGGACGAGACAGAGGCGTACCTGTTCTGGCAGGGTGGTGAGTGCTTCATCGAGGTCCATCGCCAGGCCCGGTGTTTCCCTGACGCTCCATGTGTCATCGGTGAGTTCATCACCAAAATTAAGAGCGTCGTTCTTGCGCAGATGCTGTAACCAGACCGATACGGCAATCTTCTTCAACCAACCGCTAAATGCCTTGGCTTCTTTCAGACTGCGGATACTGGTCCAAACCTTCAGGAAGGTCTGCTGGGCCAGGTCGTCAGCCAGGCTATGATCCCTGCTGAATCGACGCATCAGGTTACGGACTGCAGACTGGTGGCGCCGCACGAGTTCCGCGAATGCGTTGCGGTCACCGCTGCGCGCCAGATTCACAATAAGTGCCTCCGGGCAGTCGGGGTAATAGTCCTTGGCTCGATTCAAAATAGTCCCTTCGGGATAATCAGAGTGACTAGTCTTGCTGGTACCAGCGTTCAGAAATCATTCCAGCCACCCAGAATCCAATACCCATGAACAACAGTACACAGGAAACGCCAATGAGAGGGTAGAAGGCATCTGCAGCGATGCGGCCGATGAAGTAGGCGAAAAGCGCAAAGCCCGGTGCAATCGGAAGTATCCACATGGCGGCTACCTTGAAATCTCTGTCTGGCCGCGAACTACCGCCAACCAGTGACATGAGCTTGCTCAGGGTTTCTTCATCCAGCTCCTTATTGCTCTCGATAATGCGTCTGAAAGTCTCGTGTTTCTGTTCCCGTTTTTTGGCGCCATCCCAGATGCCTGCCACAGACACGGCGGCGACAAATAACCAGAAGCTAAGGGCTACCAGCCCTGCACCCATACCAATATTTTCCATCGTGGTCTCCAGATAATTCAGGTCTCACTTATCCAGATACTCATCGGTGCGGTTTGGATGCACTGCAGTGTTATTTATTTTTGTTGTGATTCGCTGTTCGGCCGGAATTCGGTCACTGTGGTGAATTCAGTCTTAATATGCTTTGACAGGTATATGCTAATAAGGTTATATACGCTCCATGAATGCTGAACTTCTGACTACCCTGGGTGAACCCAAACGGCTGCAAATCATAGAAGCACTGCTTTCTGAGCCGAAATCTGTCAACGAATTGGTAGCGGCCCTGCGTACCAGCCAACCCACGGTATCCAAGCATCTGAAGGTTTTGCGAGATGTGGGTGTCGTGCGCTGCGAAACCCGGGCACAGCGGCGGATTTATCATTTGCAGCAGGAGCCGTTTCAGCAACTTGATGCCTGGCTGCAGTCCTATCGATCGATGTGGGAAGGGCATCTCGACAGCCTGGAGACTTTTCTGGATGAAGAGGACGACTAATGCGACTTGAAGACTACAAACCCTCACCGCCTGCCGACGTGGACTGTGTAACCGAGTCCGGCAAAGCAACACTGGTATTCGTGCGCCAGATTCGACACTCACCGGAGAAAGTCTGGTCGGCAATGACAGACGCCGCGAAGATTCGCAAGTGGGCGCCCTATGAACCAGATCGAAACCTGGATTCCCTGGGGGCGGTAACATTGAAAATGATCGATGGCAGTACGCCAGAAAACTACGAGAGTGCAGTGCTGGAAATAGATTCTGGCAAGCTGCTTGTTTACAGTTGGGGTCCCGAAAATACCCTGCGCTGGGAGTTGCAAGGCAATGCCAACGGAACCCGCCTGACTCTTCGTCATACCGTTGATGACGAACGCTGGATTACACCTTCAGCTGCAGGATGGCATATGTGTCTCGATTTCGCAGAGATACTCATGGATGGCTTTGCCATAGGACCAGTGTTAGCTGAGCGGGCTATGGACTATGGCTGGGAGTCTTTGGCGCAACATTATGGTGAAATCCTAGGCAAACCCCTGACCTGACCATCAATGCTGCTCGAGCGATTGGTTTCTTTCACGTGCTAAATGCCTGCTATTCCATGAATATCAGTACTAGCTCTGCAATTCAGGTAATTTTGGATTGGAATTAGCCGCTAAATTGATTAAGTGATTAAACTCCGCACTGAATAGACCTCTGAATCTTTGACAAAAGGCAGCAATCGAAATGCATCTGGACTATCGACCGGAAATTGATGGGCTTCGCGCGCTCGCGGTTCTGCCGGTAATGTTATTCCATGGAGGAATAGCTGGTTTTAGTGGTGGATTTGTTGGTGTAGATGTCTTTTTTGTAATAAGCGGCTATTTGATCACCAGCATAATCCTCGCTGAGATGTCTCGCGGTGAGTTTACGCTCGCATCGTTCTATGAGAGGCGTGCTCGCCGAATTCTGCCAGCACTATTTCTCGTCATACTATGTTGTTTACCTGTTGCGTGGATGTGGATGCTGCCCATTGAGTTGCAGGAATTCGGGCAATCGGTTCTAGGCGTAGTCATGTTCCTGTCCAATTTCCTGTTTTTCCAGGGAGCTGGTTATTTTGGATCCAATGTGGAACTTGTCCCTCTGATCCACACCTGGAGTCTCGCAGTCGAGGAGCAGTTCTACCTGCTTTATCCTTTGTTGCTGATCATGCTCTACAGATTCGGGATAGCCAGTATCGCCAGTTTGCTGGTTTTCATTACGATTCTCAGTCTATGTCTATCGGGTTTCTTTTCCGCCAGTATGCCCGACTTCAGCTTTTATTTGCTCCCTGCGAGGGCCTGGGAATTATTTTTCGGCGCTTTGGCCGGAATCTACCTGGCCACCAATCCTGAGTCAGCTCGCCCCTTGTGGTTGAATAATCTAGTTTCATCCATCGGCCTGGCGCTAATTGTTTATGCGGTGCTCACATTCGACAGCATTACCGTATTCCCTGGCTGGGCTGCCCTTATACCTGTTGTTGGTACAGTACTGATTGTCCTGTTTGCGCAAGCACAAACTTGGGTGAACAGTCTGTTGCGACTCCGCCCTCTGGTTTTCATTGGGCTGATTAGCTACAGCGCCTACCTTTGGCACCAGCCCTTGTTCGTGTTTGCCAGGCTACGCAGCTTCGACGCACCTGGAGCAGAGCTGTACCTGGTGCTGATTGTTGTATCACTGTTGCTTGCCTGGTTGAGTTGGCGGTTTGTCGAGACACCCTTTCGAAACAGGCAGCAGATATCCAGAACGCAAGCCATGCGCACCGTAACCTATGCGGCAATAGGGTTGCTGGGGGTTGGCATCACATTGGATAGTAATGAGGGTTACCCCTCACGTTTGCCAGAGTCCTATACTGCGATGCTGGCGCAATCGTTCGCCGTTAATCCCAGACAAGGCGAATGCAACTCGGGGCCGGGGATTGTGCCCCTCAGAGAACGCTGCGTGTATGGAAATTCAGAAAACATCACTGTGGCTGTTTGGGGCGATAGCCACGCGGATGCATTGGCGTTTGGGCTTGGCGATGTGTTGGCCGGTGTGGGCAGGGGCTTGATCGAGCATGCACACAATGCCTGTCCGCCAGCAACGGGTCTGTTAAGACCGGGGCGTCAGGATGCATGCCATGAGTTCAATGAAGAAGTCGTATCCTGGCTTGGACAAAACCCCGCTATCGACGCTGTCGTGTTGCTTTCCCGTTGGTCACTCTATCTGGAGGGCACGGCTTTTGACAATGGTGAGGGAGGAGTGGAATCAATCAGTGGTGTGTATGCGGTGCCTGCCAATGCGCAAGACCTCGAACTCGACTCAGAACTCAGGAAGCAGCGTATTGCGGATCTCTATGTAGAGCAGGTATTGGCGCTGATGGAAATGGGCAAACGGGTGGTACTGGTTCACCCCGTCCCTGAAGCGGGTTGGGATGTGCCTGCTTATCTTGCACGTGAGATTCAGCTCGGCATCAATCGGGATGAATTTCTTTCCACCAGCTATGCTCGTTATCAGGAGCGGCATGATGTGTTTCTGGATGCTTTGCAACGGCTACCGGCATCACCGAACCTGATTCATATCATGCCCCAGGCGATATTCTGCAATAACCTGTTGCCAGAGCGCTGTATATTGCAGGACGGAATGGGACCGTTGTACTCAGACGATGATCATCTCAACAACAGGGCCAATGGGGTGATCGCGCAATTTATTGTGAATGCGCTGGGTTACTAGTTCTGTCTTCACGCAACGCTGCAATTATTTCATTCCCGCCTCGGGTCTCAGTCGAATCATCTATTAATGATTTTGATCGTGTTACGCGTCCTGCCATTGCTCCGGATGGACATTGTAGAAAGCACTCAACTCCCGATAAAGCGCCTCATGGTGGACAGCCATCTCTTTCGGTCTTTCAAAAAAAGTTTCCGTCGCCACGGCAAAAAACTCGGCGGGATTAGTGGCACCATAGTCATCCATCAGGCTTTTATAGTTATGCAGCTTGCGAAAGTTGAGGTGCTCATACTCTTTATGGAAGACATGGGCCCAGCTCTTGTAGGCGCCCCGGGTCTGTAAAACCGGTGCGCCATTCACCGCGCCGGATTCGCTGTCCAATTGATGGGCAAATTCATGCAGCACCACGTTCCTGCCGTCTTCCAGATTACACACGCCTTGCTCGACATTATCCCAGGCCAGTACGACCTTGCCCTGATCCCAGGATTCACCGAGCAGGGCTGTATGGCTGGTAGAGACCAGGCCGAGATCGTCACGCACTTCGCGCGTCGCGATAAAGGTGGTCGGATAAACCAGCACCGATTGCAGGCCACGGTAGGCATAGCCTTTTTTGTTGAGTATCAACAGACACGCCTGCGCGGCGATAGTGATGCGAATCTCGTCTGTGATTTCAAGACCCGCACAGCCGACGAAATTGTGATCGGCAAGGAAACGTTTGATGAGGTTTTGCAATCGTAGTTGTTGCTCATCCGGGAGCTTTTTGTAGAAGGGTAGGCGCCGTTCAACGATGCCTAGCCATTCTGTTGGGAAGGGTTGGTGTTCAATGCGCTTGAGGCGGATGCTGGGCCAGTAGATGTTGTAGAAGATTACTGCCAGGACGAGCAGCAGCAGGCTGCTCAGGGCGACTATTGAGGTGGTGTCCATGGTGGAGTAGCGTAACAGAAAAGGATGTTGCTGGAAGTGGGTAAGCACTTGAAATAAAAAAGCCCGCATTGTCTGCAATGCGGGCTTTTTGAGATGGTAGCTATGGGTGGACTTGAACCACCGACCCCAGCATTATGAATGCTGTGCTCTAACCAGCTGAGCTACATAGCCATCGTAGTGTCTAGATGCTGGTAGCCAATCGTTAAGCGTATTGCTCTGCTACCCGCACCGAAGTTCTCTTTTCGCTTGCTCTGACCCTGCTAACGGGACGGGCTTCTGAAAATTTTATTTTGAATTTTAGTCCTCGACGTACTTTGAGTACGCCTGCGGAAAAATCCAACATAAAATTCCAAGCTAAAGCACCCTCGAAACCCTCGTGACGAAATTACTATACTTTCAAATTCCGTCGATTCCGGCAATTTCAGAGGGGCGAATCCCTCGAAAAGGCCGCGAATTTTGGCCATTTCGGCTAAATAAGTCAAGCCGAATCAGTCGATTACCACGTTCCTGATAACGGCGTAATAGTCACCCACAGCCTCGCGGAAGGCGGCTTCGCCCACCTGTTCGTCGTTGCCGTGGACGCCTGTGTGTTCCCCGGAATCCGTGATCAGGGGGTTGAAGCCGTAGCTGACGATGCCCAAATCGCGGGTGAAATGGCTGTCGGTGAAGCCGGTGCTGACGCTGGGTAGCACGCGGGAGCCTGGGTGCAGTTCCTGGGTGACGCTTTCGATGGCCCGGAACAGGCGGGTGTTGGTTTCTGAGATGGCGGGGGTGAAGGCCATGATGGTCTCAATCTCTACTCCCGTATAGCCAATCAATTCTTCCAACTCGGCGATGAACTGCTCCGAAGGCTTATCTGGCAGGATACGGCAGTCCAGTTCGGCCCAGGCTTCCGGGGGAATCACGTTGATCTTGCTGGAGCCGCTCATGCGGGTCATGGAGCAGGTGTCCCTGAGCAGTGAATTGTGGCCCGGTCGCGCTTCGTGCAGGCGCTGTATGAAGGCCGGGTCCTGGATGGCGCTGCTGATGTCGGCGTAGGAGCCAGCCCATTCTTCGCCCATATCCACGGAAAGGGCAGAGAAATACTCATTTACCGGGCCGATTACCCTTGGAGGAAACGGGTTTTCGAGTAAGGTGTTCAGGGCTTGTACGATGCGGGTAACGGAACTGGTGGTGCGCGGGGATGAGCCGTGGCCGGGCGTGTCGATAGCATTAAGGCGCAGCCATACGGGAACCTTCTGGGTGACTTCTACCCCGAATACCACTTCGCCTTCTTCACTGCGGCTGCCGCCACCGCCTTCATTGAGCAGGATGCCGATGCCATCAAAAATTTCCGGGCGATTCTCGGTTAGCCAGCCTACACCGAAGAATCCACCGGCTTCTTCATCGGCTGTCGCCAGGAATACCACATCTCGGTTCAGCTCCACGCCCGAGCGATGCAGTGCCAGGAATGCGGCCAGTTGTAATGTGCCGAGGCCCTTCATGTCTCGGGCACCACGGCCCAGGATGTAACCGTCCCGAATGGCGCCTGACAGCACGGGAATGGTCCAGAATTCTTCATTGGCTGGTACCACATCGGTATGCTGAAGCAGGATCAGGCCAGGCTCATCGCCGCCTTCCAGTCGCGCCCAGATGTTGCCCCGGCCTGGTGCGCTCTCGGCTGTTTCGTACTCGATACCCTCGGCTTCGAAGATCGCTGCCAGAAAATCTACGGCGCGGGATTCATTACCCGGTGGATTGATCGTGTCGATCTGTATGTATTGTTGCAGCAAACTTACTGCTTCGTCTTCCATAGTCTGGGCGGCAGACGGAATGGAAACGACTAGTGCCAGGAAGGCGAAAATAGCTCTTGACCGATCACGTGCGACATTCACGATACTTCTCCTGCTTTGAATAGGGTTGTGCAACGGTGACCATCATAGCATCGTTGTGCCAACTGGTGGATTCGAGTATGAGAAGAAGGGAGACTGGCAAATGAGGATGTTGGTAGATGCCAGAGATCAAACCGAATTGATCAGAGGCTCCCTAGACGTTAAAGCGAAAATGGATCACGTCGCCGTCCTGCACGATGTAGTCCTTGCCTTCGAGACGCCATTTACCCGCATCCTTGGCACCGCTCTCGCCATTGTTGTTGACGTAGTCGTCGTAGGAGACGATCTCGGCGCGGATAAAGCCCTTCTCGAAATCCGTATGAATCACGCCAGCGGCGGCCGGTGCGGTGGCCCCTTTGCGCACGGTCCAGGCGCGGACTTCTTTTTCACCTGCGGTGAAGTAGGTCTGTAAGCCAAGCAATTGATAGCCGGCCCTGATGACCCGGTCGAGTCCGGGCTCGACCATGCCCAGTTCCTGCAGAAACTCCAGCTTCTCGTCGTCTTCCAGTTCAGCAATCTCCGCTTCGAGTTTGTTGCAGATCACTACCACTTCCGATTCTTCGGCAGTGGCGATCTCGTTGACCTTGTCCAGAAAGGGGTTGTTGTCGAAGCCGTCTTCATCCACGTTGGCGATGTACATGACGGGCTTGGCCGTGAGCAGGTGCAGAGAGTACAGATCGGCCTGTTCTTCTTTGTGCAGTTGCAGGGTGCGCACGGGTTGAGCATTGTCCAGATGGGCTTTTACCCTTTCCAGTAGTTGCACCTGGCGTTGAGCATCCTTGTCGCCGCTCTTGGCCACGCGACTGACGCGATCGATACTCTTGTCAATGGTTTCCAGGTCGGCAAGAGCGAGTTCGGTGTTGATGGTTTCGATGTCAGCAGCGGGATTAATCGTGTTCGCCACGTGGGTCACGTTTTCGTCTTCAAAACATCGCACAACGTGGGCGATTGCATCGCACTCACGGATATTGGCCAGGAACTGGTTGCCCAGACCTTCACCCTTGGAGGCGCCTGCTACCAGCCCGGCGATATCGGTGAACTCGACTGTGGTTGGAATGACTTTTTGTGGTTTAACGATTTCGGACAGCTTGTCCAGCCTCTGGTCGGGAATGGACACGATGCCGGAATTTGGCTCAATGGTGCAGAAGGGAAAATTCTCCGCAGCGATGCCAGCCTTGGTCAGGGCGTTGAACAGAGTCGATTTACCAACATTGGGCAAGCCCACGATACCGCATTTCACTGACATCTTCTTTGTGTTCCTGTTGTTAACTGGCTATTGGGTGTGGAGCTTTTTCATGGCGTCTTCCCATTCGCCGCGCACGGCTATGGGCAAGACGCGAATTGCGTCTTCGATATTCGACATGATGACATCCGCCTCTGAACGCGAGGGGTCACTCAGCACATAATTTGCCACCATGGATTTGTGACCCGGGTGTCCGACGCCAATGCGTAGCCGGTAAAAGTCTTTAACACCGCCGAGGGCATTGATGATGTCCCGGATTCCATTGTGGCCTCCGTGGCCTCCGCCTTCCTTGAATCGGGTCACGCCGACATCGAAATCGATTTCATCGTAGGCGACCAGCATGTTTTCCGGTTCGATTTTGTAGAACTTGCACACCGCGGCCACTGCCTTGCCGCTGTGGTTCATGAAGGTCGTCGGGAAGAGTAGCTTGACGTCATTGCCGTCAATGTTGATGGAGGTGAATTCCCCGAAGAATTTGCTTTCACCACGCAGGGTTCCACCATAACTCTTGCAGAGATGATGTAGGAATATGACGCCTGCGTTGTGGCGATTGGAATCATGTTGTGGGCCTGGATTACCCAGGCCCACAATCAATTTCAGGGAGTCGCCTGGCATAGTCTTAACCTGGCGTATCTAACGATTGACGGTTAGTGGTTAGCAGTTGGCTTCCGAATGAAAAGTTAGTCGTCGTCAGAAGACTTGCCTTCACCTTCATCAGCAGCCTTGGCTTCATCAGCATCAGCGGCATCGTCTGCATCTTCTTCGACAGCAGAGCGAGGCTGCTGCACGATAGCAACTGAGAGGTCGCTGTCTTCGGTGCCGTGCGACAGGGCAATACTGGTAACACCTTCAGGCAAAGCGATGTCTGACAAGTGGACAGAATCGCCTACGTCTACATTCAGCATATCCACCTCGATGTACTCGGGCAGGTCTTTAGGCAGACAGGAAATCTCAATTTCGTTAAGCGTCTTGAGGATGTTGCCGCCGTTCAACTTAACACCAACACACTTCTCTTCGTTGATGAAGTGTATGGGTACATTCACCACGATTGCCTCGTTTTCATTCACCCTGAGGAAGTCGGCATGAACAATAAAAGGCTTGGCAGGATGTCGCTGCAGATCCTTGATAACGGCCTTTTCTTTCTTGCTATCGATATTCAGTGTGATGATGTGAGCGAAGAAAGCCTCGTTCTCAGTCGCGTGAAAAATATCATCGTGATTGATAGTCAGGGAGACAGGGTCTGCGCCGCCACCATAAAGGATTGCAGGTATTTCGTTGTTCAAACGACGCAGGCGGCGGCTCGCACCTTTTCCCTGCTCCGTTCGAACGCTACAGTTCAGTTCGAATGCATCTGACATAGTAAACTCCAGTTCAGATTAGTCTTCTCGAAATCTGCGACCGATTCCAGAAGGGTTAAAAAAAGGACAGACTCTGGTGAGCATGTCCCGGTTTATCCGCTAGTTGTTAGACTTACCTGTATCAGGTGTTGTCGAACATCGCGCTAATGGATTCTTCGTTGCTTACGCGGCGAATCGATTCAGCCAGCAATCGCGCCATGGAAAGCTGACGGATACGTGTGCATTTTTTCGCGGCGTCGCTCAAGGGGATCGTGTCGGTTACCACCAGGGAATCCAACGCCGAACCTTCAATATTCTCAATAGCAGGACCCGAGAGCACCGGGTGTGTGGCATAGGCTACAACTTTCCTGGCACCGTGTTCTTTCAGTGCGGCCGCCGCCTTGCACAGGGTTCCTGCGGTATCTACCATGTCATCAACGATGAGGCAGCAACGGTCTGCAACATCACCGATGATGTGCATGACTTGTGCCTCATTGGCGGTGGGACGTCGCTTGTCGATAATGGCGAGGTCCACATTCAATTGTTTCGCTACGGCTCTGGCCCTTACTACACCACCTACGTCTGGAGATACCACCAGCAGATTTTTGTATTTCTGGCGTTCGATATCGTCAGTCAGAACTGGTGAGCCGTACACGTTGTCCACCGGGATGCTGAAGAAACCCTGTATTTGCTCGGCATGCAGGTCGACGGTTAATACGCGGTTGACGCCCACGGTGCTAATCATATCCGCGACCACCTTGGCGCTGATTGCAACCCGGGCGGAACGAACGCGACGATCCTGTCGTGCGTACCCGTAATAAGGAATCACCGCTGTGATTCGATTCGCCGACGCACGATGCAGCGCATCAGCCATCAGCAGTAATTCCATGATGCTGTCGTTCGTGGGCGCACAGGTGGGCTGAATCACGAACACGTCCTTGCCGCGGACGTTTTCATTCAGTTCAACGGTGACTTCGCCGTCACTAAACTTGCTGATGCTGGCGTAACCCAGCGGGACACCGATGTATCGGGCAATAGCGTCCGCTAATGCAGGATTCGCATTACCGGAAAAGACCATCAAATTGGTTGCCACGATACCGTCCTATGGGTGCTGCTAACTAAAAACTAAAGGGGCCAGTAAAGGGGTCAGAGTAAAAATACAGTAGTTTTTTAAACATTGACCGGATGCCGGGGATAAAACTACTGTATTTTTACTCTGACCCCTTCAATAAATATGGCTGGGGTGGCTGGATTCGAACCAACGCATGCAAGGATCAAAACCTTGTGCCTTACCACTTGGCGACACCCCAAGAAACTCTATTTCTCTCAAACGCTTATTTTAGGTCGCAGCGCTCAGGTCTTCCAGCGAATTCACGCCTTTGGCGACGAATCCCGTCCAGTCCGCAGGCAATTCTGCCAATGCTGCCTTGGCGCCTGCAGCGTCAGGGAAGCTGGCAAACACACTGGAACCTGTTCCGGTCATACGGCTTTCTGCATACTGACTGAGCCAGTTCAGTGCCTTTTCGACCTCGGGGTAGAGTGCGCAAGTGACTGATTCACAGTCATTTCGGGACCCCCCCGCGAGAAAGTCGGCAATTTTGATGGCTGGAGAGTTTCGTGTCAAATTTTCATGCCCAAAAATCAGCGCTGTGGACACTTCACAGTGGGGAGTCACTACCAGATACCACCGTTGGGGAATAGTGAGAGGTTGAAGTTCCTCGCCAACACCCTCGGCCCAGGCCGAACGGCCCTGCAAAAACACGGGGACATCAGCTCCCAGGCTCAGTCCGATTTCCATGAGAGCGGGGAGGCTAACATTCAGCTCCCAGAGCTCATTCAGTGCCAACAAGGTTGTCGCGGCATCGCTACTGCCCCCGCCGAGGCCGGCACCCATGGGTATATGCTTGTTGAGCTGAATCTCGGCCCCGAGATCGAGACGCTTGCAGTGCTGTTTGAGCGCTTCTGCGGCATCCAGTATCAGGTTGCGTTCCAGCGGCACACTGGCAATTTGCGCATCGTCGCTCAGGATCAGGCGTACCTGCTGTTCGCTATTCGCCGTAAATAGCAGGTCGTCACCGAAATCCAGCAATTGGAACACCGTTTGTAACTGGTGGTAGCCGTCACTGCGTCGTCCGGTGATATGCAGGAACAGATTGAGTTTGGCTGGCGCCAAGCGGTGAAGCGTCCTGCTCTGCATCAGTTTGCAACCTGGTCCAGGGTCCAGTTCAGTCCCACGAAGCGCAAGCGGACATCATCCAGGGGGCGGGTTACATTGACCCGGCGGGGCAGGGTCAATTCACCGTATTGGCGTGGATCAGGGTAATCCACAGTCCAGCCTTCCTGCTCGAGGCCCTGAAGCTGATTTAATTCGTTAAAACTGAGGTCGGCGCTGGAATAGGGGGCGGGCAGGCCTCTTATCCAGTATTCAAGAAAAGAAACCGGCAACTCGTAGCCCAGTTGCTGCAGTATAAGTTCTTCCGGAGAGCTCGCTGTGTAGGTGTTGCCGTCCTGCTCCATGGTGACGGATCCGGGGCGACCGTTGATTTCCGTCATTCCTGCATTGAAGGTGCCCCACAACCGGATGTAGTAGTCGTTGCGCTGCTGCTCCCAGATTATGCGTGGTGTATAGGATTCATTGTCGTACAGGACATTGACCCTGCCTCGCAGCTGCCAGTTGTCCAGGGATTCCAACTGCTGACGCTGGGCACTCCACACTACGTTCTCCGTTGCGGGGGGTGCCACCGAGGAACACTGTTCGAGGAAGATGAGTATGCTCAGTGCGCTGAGAAGTTTGCCGAATTGCAAGAGAACAGTCCTGGGTGGGTCAGGTTTTGTTAGCCTGTATAAAATGAAATAAGAAAGTACTGAAATAAGAGAGTGTTTAACAGGCGAGCAGTTAACTCTCCGCCTGCAGCCGATCCATCGCTTCCCTGATCAGCTCGCTACCGGGTTCCGACTCCAGAGCATTCCTCCACACGGCGATGGCTTCTTCCTCGCGGCCCATCACCCACAGGACCTCGCCGACATGGGAGGCCACTTCATCATCGGGAAATGCTGCATAGGCTCGGCGTAAGTTCGCCAGTGCTTCCTCATAACGCCCGAGCTTGTATTGGGCCCAACCCAGGCTGTCGATAATTGCAGGGTCATCTGGAGAGACGGCGATGGCGCGTTCCAGCAATTGCAGCGCCTCTTCATAGCGCTCTGTCTCGTTGGCAAGCATATAACCCAGGTGGTTCAGCGCCCGTGAGTCATCGGGCTTCATCAGGATGATCTGGCGCAGGTCCCGCTCCGAACTCTCCATGTCGCCCTTGCTGTCAGCAAGCAACACCCGGGCAAACAGGAGGTCAGTCTCATTCGGGTATTTGTTCAGCGCCCGATTCAGCAGTTCTTCAGCCTTGTCCGGCATGCCGGCCTGAATCAATGCGGAAGATTCCACTGTGTTGAACAATATCTCCAGCCGCGGTTGTCCACGTGACAGTCTGCTCAGGTGGGCATGGGCTTCCTCAAGATTGCCTAGTTGAATAGACAGGAAAGTGGCCTGTTGCTGGGCAGCTAAAAAGTTCTGGGTGCCAATGCGAACTTGTCGATAATGGGAGATCGCCTGCTCGGGCTCGTCCAGTTGCACGTAAATAAAGCCGAGATAGTAGTTACTCTCGTCGGCTCGTTCGTCCACATTAGCCAGTCTCTGGAAGCGTTCCGCGGCTGCTTCGAATGATTCCATTTCCATGTCCAGAAGCGCCATGGAGTAGAGTGTTTCCCAGTCCTGGGGATCCTGTTCCAGTAGTCGGCCAAACTGCTGTTGCGCCGCGCGGTATTCACCGAGTTGGATCAGCATGCGGGCATAGCTGAGACGAAGCGTTTTGTCTTCATCGAATAATTCCACACCTTCCCGCATGACGCGCAATGCGCCGTCTTCATCGCCTGAGCGTTGCAGAATCTGGGAATGCAGCATGACCATGCGGGCGTTGGCCTGTGACAGATCCTCCAGTGCCTGGAATTCGGCCAGGGCTGCATCGAATTCACCGTTTTGAGCCAGCAGTTGCACCAGCGCGATGCGAATAGAAACCTGGTCGGTGAATTCATTCACCAATAGTCTAAGGTTGTCTATAAGAACACCGCGAGTTCGGCTGTCCAGTTGACCCGTACGCGCGGCGAGGGCAGAAAAATCGATGTCTCCTCCCAGTTCAATGACCCTTGCCATGTGTGACAGGGCTTGCTGGAAGTTACCGGACTCAAGGAATTGAAAGCTGAGCAACAGATGAGGACGGGCGGCGGTTGGGTCAACATCAGCCCACAAGAGTCCTAACTGCATCAAGGCGTTCACATCGTTATTGACCGAGGCAAACTGCACGGCGCGCTCAATGATGCCAAGGTCCCGGGTCTGGATGGCCAGATCGAGATAGTTGTTTCCGGCTTCGCCGAGATCGCCGCGCTGGGCGCCGAGTTCGCTGATGATTGCCTGGTAGAGTTGCTCCTCAGTGAAGCTGCCGTATTCGATGACTTCTTCCTGTGCCACAGGCGCTTGTGATGCTGCTGCAGTGGCCGTGGCGGGTTCCACTGCGGCCGGCGCATCTTCGATACCCGGGGCGTCTGTTGCCTGCCTGGTACTCGTGGTGGAACAGGCGGAGAGAACCGCGAATAGCAGAACCAGCTGCAGAGAGAGTCGCGGGTGTCGTCGTAGAGGTTCGTTCATCGTCTGGGTATGTTGATTCTCAATAATTCTGGTTTGTATTGCTAACGAATAGCTTCGGTTCGCAGGGCTTCGTAATCCAAAATGTGCTTTAAAAGGATTCTTCAAAAGTAGGCCTGATTTATAAGTACATCTAAATAGTACTACGTTGGCCATCCGGGGTAGATCACCCGATGAACCCGTATTTACCTGTCTTTATTGTAACAGGTCGTGAATCCGGGATGACAGAAGGGAATATGGCAGCATTTCCTGTGTTCGCCACTGGCCTGGTGAGTAGACCGGCCCCGGGGCCACTTGTGTTCGGGGGAAAAGGGTTCCCCGGGGAAATCCTCTGCAGTAGTGCCAAAGTCCTATGCCAATGGGAACGGAGACAGTAATTTAGTACTATAGCGGGCCTTTTTTGTTGGGCCTCCTGATCGGCCTTCTTAGTTCAGTCACGGTAAATTCATGGCGCTCCACCTCGTGGGTATCAACCACAACACCGCCGGTATCGAGTTGCGGGAAAAAGTCGCGTTTCCGCCCGAAATCGTCGCCGACGCCTTGCAGAAGCTACAGGGGCTTGAATCCGTGTCCGAAGCGGTGATTCTGTCGACCTGCAACCGAACTGAAATCTATACCAGTTTTTCAAAAGCTGACGGGGACGACTCGCAGTCACCTGCCGAAGCGGCGAGCGCTGATCAAGCGCTAATGCAGTGGTTGTCCCACTACCACCAACTGGATGCCGAAGATCTGGCCCGTTGCCTTTACTCGTTCGAAGGGGATGATGTAATCCGGCATCTGATGAAGGTGTCTTGCGGTCTCGATTCCATGATTCTTGGTGAGCCTCAGATTCTTGGGCAGATCAAGTCGGCCTACGCGGTGTCCAGAGATCTTGGCGTGGTGAGTTCGGAGCTGGGTAATGCTTTTGAAGAGTCATTCTCGATTGCAAAAGAAGTGAGAACTGACACGGCTATTGGTGAGAACCCGGTGTCGGTTGCCTATGCTGCCGTCAGCCTTGCGGAACGAATTTTCAGCAAGCTACCCAGTTTAAGTGTGTTGCTCATTGGGGCTGGTCGCACTATCGAGTTGGTGGCTCGCCATCTGGTGGACAAGGGGGTGACGAAAATCGTCGTGGCTAACCGGACCCTGGATAATGCATTGGAAATCGCCAGGCGATTTTCTGCTCACGGTGCCTTGTTATCTGAGATTCCAGAGTTGTTGGTGGATGCCGATATCGTCGTATCTTCTACCAACAGCCAACTACCCTTGTTAGGCAAGGGTGCTGTGGAACGAGCTCTTCGCCAGCGACGACACAAACCCATGTTGCTGGTAGATCTTGCTGTACCCAGGGATATCGAACAGGAAGTGGCGCAGGTCGCTGATGCCTACCTGTACAGCATTGACGATATCAGTGGGGTTATTGAGGACAGCCAGAAGAGTCGTGAGGAAGCGGCAGCCCAGGCCCATTCCATTATTGAGCGCGGTGTTGAGGAGTATCGCAAGAAAGTGCGTTCACTCAATGCAGTCGCTACCTTGCGCGCGTTTCGAGGCAAGGCCGATGAAATCAGGGAACTGGAATTGCAGAGAGCAGCAAAGGCACTGGAAAAAGGCGAAGACCCGGGAGTTGTGCTGGAGAGTCTGGCGCGCGGTCTTACCAACAAACTGATCCATTCGCCCAGTGTGCAAATGAAAGAGGCCAGTGCTGAAGGGCGCGATGATATCCTGACCCTGATTCAGGAACTGTATGGATTGGACGTAGATTCGGAATAGCGACACTCTGAACATTTATTGGTAAGTAAGAGAAACGCGCACCCCCAAATTTTTTCGAGAAAGTTGTAGAACACATTAAATGAAGCAGTCGATTCGTATCAAACTGGAAAACCTGAAAGACCGGTTCGATGAACTGGAAGCATTGCTCAGCGATGCTGAAATCATCTCTGACCAGAATCGTTTCCGGGACTTGTCCAAGGAATATGCCGAGCTGGAAAATGTTGTAAAAAGTTTTCTGCATTTTCAGGAAGTGACGGACAACCTGCAGCAAGCAAAGGAAATGCAGAAAGATGATGATCCGGAAATCCGTGCTATGGCGGAAGAGGAAATCACCACCAGTGAAAGCGAACTGGAAGAACTTGAGGTTGAACTGCAGAAACTCTTGCTGCCGAAGGATTCAAAAGACAGCTGTAATGTGTTTCTGGAAATTCGCGCCGGTACCGGTGGCGACGAGGCAGCAATTTTCTCCGGCGACCTGTTCCGTATGTATTCCCGCTTCGCTGAATCCCAGGGTTGGAAACTGGAAACGATTACTGAACGCCCCGGTGAGCATGGTGGCTATAAAGAACTAATAAGCCGCATCGAAGGCAAGGATGTATACGAAAAATTGAAATTCGAATCCGGTGCCCATCGCGTGCAACGGGTGCCGGAAACCGAAACCCAGGGGCGCATCCATACTTCTGCCTGCACGGTTGCCGTGATGCCGGAGTTGGAAGAAGTGGACGAAATCGATATCAACAAAAACGACCTGCGTATCGATACTTTTCGTGCCAGCGGCGCCGGCGGACAACACGTGAACAAGACAGACTCGGCGATTCGACTCACTCACCTGCCATCGGGAATCGTGGTTGAATGCCAGGACGAACGATCCCAGCACAAGAACAAGGCGCGGGCCATGTCCCTGCTACAGGCAAAATTGCTGGATCAGGCCCAGGCAGAACAGCAACAGGAAGAGTCTGATACTCGCCGCAAGCTGGTAGGCAGCGGCGACCGTTCCGAAAAGATTCGTACTTACAATTATCCCCAGGGCAGGGTGACTGACCATCGCATCAAACTCACGCTCTACAATCTGTCGGAAATAATGGCAGGTGACCTGGGTTCAGTGATCCAGCCGCTTATCAATGAATACCAGGCTGACCTCTTGGCGGGGCTGGCAGCCGAGGACTGAGTGGTCTTGGGTAGCACGATCAGGGAAGCCCTGCTTACTGCGAAGAGTGGCCTGACTGGCAGTGACAGCCCGCAACTTGATGCCGAGTTGCTGTTGGCCCATTCATTGCGGAAAACCCGGGAATACCTGCGAACGCATCCAGAGGCCTTGCTCGATCCAGCAGTCGAAGCCGGGTTCCGGTCCCTTATTGGCCGTCGCCAGACAGGCGAGCCCGTGGCTTATCTGCTAGGTTTCCGGGAGTTCTGGGATATCAGCGTCGAGGTAAACCGTGACGTGCTTATTCCGCGCCCGGAAACCGAATTGCTGGTGGAAGCGGCACTGGAATTGCCTGATAGCGATAGTTCGATGTCCGTTCTGGATCTGGGTACCGGCAGTGGTGTTATTGCCCTGGCTCTGGCCAAGAGTCGGAGTCAGTGGCAAGTACTTGGGGTGGATATCAGCGAAGGGGCCGTTAATGTAGCCAACCGCAACGCGAAGGCGTTGGCACTCGAGAATATAGGTTTCACCAGGGGTGACTGGTGCGCGCATCTGGAGTCAAACAGCTTCGATATTGTGGTTTCGAATCCACCTTACGTGGCTGGCGACGATGAGCATCTGCAGCAGGGTGACCTTCGCTTCGAGCCGCAAATTGCACTGGTTTCTGAAGATGATGGCTATGCTGATCTATTCAGGATTATCGATGCCGCTGCAGACGTACTTAAAGACGGTGGATGGCTTTTGCTGGAGCACGGTTATGAACAGCATGCCAGATTGGCTGAAAAACTGGTTTCTGCCGGGTATAAGGATGTGGAAGTGAAAAAGGATCTGGCTGGCCATGAGCGCGTCACCCTGGCGCGCTGGATGGGCGAGTTAGATATACCCGGTGATACACTGGGCAGTACTTAAGCATCAGGAAGGCTAGCTAGCCATCGTTAAATTTGTAGAAGCAGGAACAGAATGAAAGACGAAGCACTGCTGCGCTATAGCCGACAGATAATGTTGCCGGACATGGATGTGGCCGGCCAGCAGAAACTGGTGGATGCCTGCGTCCTGATTGTGGGTGTGGGTGGACTGGGTTGTCCTGCAGCAATGTATCTTGCAGCGGCAGGCATCGGCAAACTTATTCTGGCAGATGATGACAAGGTGGAACTCACCAACCTGCAGCGGCAGATTGCTCACAGCCACGGCAGTCTCGGTGAATCAAAGGTGAATTCGGCGGCGCAAACTCTGCGAGGCCTGAATCCTGATGTGTCCCTGGAATTGCTGGACCTACGTCTCGAAGGTGAGGCGCTGGAGCAGGCAGTTGCGAGAGCGGATCTTGTCCTTGATGCCTGTGACAACTTTACAACCCGCTTTGCCATTAACCGGGCCTGTATTAAATACGCCAGACCGCTCGTTTCCGGTGCTGCGATTCGTATGGAGGGTCAGGTGGCTGTTTTTGATAGCCGCAGAGATGATTCACCCTGCTACCAGTGCCTCTACCAGGAAGGCGATGATCTGGATACCTCCTGCAGTACCAATGGGGTGATGGCGCCCCTGGTAGGGATTATCGGATCGGTGCAGGCCATGGAGGCAATCAAGCTCATTTCCGGAGTAGGCACACCGCTAACAGGAAAACTGCTGCTGTTAGATGCCAGGTCCATGCAGTGGCGTGAAATGAAGCTTCCCCGTGACCCACAATGCGCTGCTTGCGCCAAGCGGCCTGCCTCGTCCTGATTAGGAAGCTGCGTTGCTTCCCAACCGGCTTGTGGCTATCATGCCAGCCCATTTCAGCCATCTGGCATTGTCGAAACTGTTATTGAAGCAACAGTCCAGTCACCGATTCACTTACAAATCACTTATTAAGTCACCTATAAGCAGTAGTTCATGGATACCAGCAGCACAGAAGCCCCAACTTCCTTTGACAGCTTTTCCCTCGAAGAGCCTCTCCGGGAGGCGATCCGTCAGCTTGGATTTGAGCACTGCACGCCTATTCAGGCGCAAAGTCTGCGTTTCACACTGGAAGGTCATGATGTTACCGGGCGGGCGCAAACTGGAACCGGAAAGACGGCTGCCTTTCTGATCACGATCATCAACGACCTTTTGTCCAATCCGATTGAAGACGAACGTTTCCTGGCAGAGCCACGGGCACTGATCGTGGCGCCGACCCGGGAGTTGGCAATACAGATTGCCAGCGATGCAGCAAAACTGACTACCTGTTGTGATTTGCACACCGTGACCCTGGTCGGCGGTGAGGATTACCAGAAACAGAATCGCGCACTGGAAGCCAAGCCCGTCGATATTCTGGTGGCGACTCCGGGTCGCCTGCTGGATTTTGTGAGTAACAATAACCTCTATCTCGGCCTGGTGGAGATCCTGGTGCTGGATGAGGCAGATCGAATGCTGGATATGGGATTCATTCCCCAGGTTCGACAGGTTGTCGCTCGAACGCCGAAAAAAGATTGCCGCCAAACATTGTTGTTCAGCGCGACTTTTACACCGGAAATTAACGAACTCGCGGCACGCTGGGCCATGGACCCCATCATGGTGGAGGTGGAACCAGAAAAAGTGGCAGCTGACGCTGTTAACCAGATTGTCTATCTGGTCACTACCGACGACAAATACAATCTCCTGTACAACATCATTACCAAAGAAGAAGTCGAAAAGGTCATGGTATTCAGCAATCGCCGCGACCAGGTGCGAAGACTGGCTGACAACCTTTACAGAAATGGTGTTGATTGTGGCCTGTTGTCCGGTGAGATTGCGCAGAACAAACGCATCCGGACGCTGGATGACTTCAAGACTGGGAAGCTAAAGGTGCTGGTAGCAACCGATGTGGCGGGCCGCGGCCTGCATATCGATGATGTGTCTCATGTCATCAATTACAGTTTGCCGGAAGAGGCAGAGGATTATGTCCACCGCATTGGTCGAACCGGGCGCGCCGGCGCTATCGGGACTTCCATCAGTTTCGCCTGCGAGGAAGATTCCTTCCTGCTGCCAGCGATCGAAGAAAAACTGGGGCAGAAATTGCCCTGTACCCATCCTGATGAGGCGTTGTTGGTCAAAGCACCTGCATTCGAGCGCGGCTCTCGATTTAAGGCGAAAGAAAGGGATAGCAAGGGGAGGGGTGGCTCACGCCGTCCGCGCCGCTGAAACCGGGCTCTTCTTATCCATTGTTGATTTGAGTCGAGCTCAAGTCAGCAGGGGGCGTCAGCTCTTGCTAGCTGCTCCGTCCTGATTGCCTTCCACACTGCTTTCCTCCGACATCATGTCGGCGAATTCGCCTCGGTTCATCGCCGAATACAATTCCCTGAATCCGCCCAGCGTTCGTTCTCCAATCATGATGATCGGCACAGTGCGCATGCCGGAGATGCCCATGATCTTGGCGGCTTTTTCCGGGTCAGCATCCAGGTTTATCTCTTCAAACTCGTAACCTGCCTCGCTGAGCAGGCTCTTGGCGGCGGTGCAGTAGCCGCAGAATTTCCGGCTGTAGAGGGTTATATGTGGCATTTTGGTGAAATAACTAAATCAATCAAGAAATGTCGGATCGCGGTTTGCGATGGAGCTCGGAGCCCGATGTTACGAAAAGGAACACAGGCGCGGATAATAACGGCTTCAAATTTGTTGAGCCAGCGCTTTATAGAGGGTGACAAGCCGCATAATCAGGCGCGAGGGCCAGGATTACGGCAATATGAGCGGGTCCTCTACCCGAAAGCCACATCGAGCGATAAATAGACGGTGGACTTTAGGCTTCTAAACGCTCAATTCGCCCCATTTCGGAAATAGTCAAAATCGCTGAAATCAAGGTGGTTAAAGAGGTAGCCAAAGCGAGTGATTGTTCGATATACTCTCGCATTGCAGAATCTGGTTACTATGAATCGAACCACGGCTCTGGTCCTGCGCTGACTACGAATTGATAACTACCTGTAGACACAGCGTAAGGAATAACAATAAAACCCACAGTAAGGGAGACAGAAATGTACAAGAAATTCCCTGGTACCCGTCGCGCAATCACACTAGCCGTAATGGCAGGTATCTCCTTTCAAGCTTCCGCGCAAGATGATCAAACCGTCGAAGAAGTAGTCGTAACCGGCTCCTACATTCGAGGTACGCCTCTTGATGCACCGTCTCCGGTAACTGTCGTAGACCGTGCCAGCATCGAGGCGCAAGGTGCAGCCCAGATCTGGGATGTAATCAAAAACCTGGAAATTAACTCAGGCTCACTAGCCAATCCTGGTTCAGAAGGTGGCGCAACGACTGGTGAATACAGCCAGTTGGAAGGCACGGCTATGGTCAACCTGCGTAACCTGGGTGAGAACTCAACGCTGACCCTGATTAACGGTAAGCGCATGGCGCCGGCCGGTGCCACAACGCGCTCTGGCGGTGAGTTCGTCGATATCAACTCCATTCCACTGGTTATGACCGACCGGGTGGAAGTGCTGACCGATGGTGGATCAGCACTCTATGGTGCGGACGCGGTAGCCGGTGTGGTTAACGTGATCATGCGTACCGATTTCGTCGGTCTTGAACTCTACGGTGACTTGCAGGGCGTCGACAATGCCAGCGGCAAATACGATGCAACTGCCAGCGGCATCTGGGGTTGGGAAAGTGACGATGGTCGCACCAACTTCGTTATTTCCGGAGAGCGCTTCGAGCGTGATCCGGTGAGTGTGACAGCGGGTAATTTTTTCGGTCCTCACTCCGAATTTCTCGGCCAAGTTGGCTCCGCAGGTACGCTAATCGAGTCACCAGCGTTCGGCGGTAACCTAAGCCCAGGGTGGCTAAATCAGGACGTTGTTGACTACAACATCTCACAGGGTGGCGATCCTGATCCGGTCTATACGGACCCGGGTTGTTTTACCGTGACGCAACCGGATGGCAGTCCTTTGCAGATTGGAACCATTGGTGAGCAGCGCGGCGAGCGCAGTGGTGTATGTCGTGAAGACACTTCACAGTATTCCTTCCTTGCGAACAGGACCGAGCGCAACAGCCTGGCCGCGTCTTTCGGCCATTCCTTCAGCGAAAGTGCCGAATTTTATTCTTTCACTCACTGGTCTGATTCCACAACAGTACGTGCAGATGATGGCTTCAATAATTCCCGCGGGCCAACAGTGTTCCTGGCGCAACCGGGTGCCTATCTACGTAACCCGCAGTTCGGCGGCAATGCTATTGGCCAGACCCTGGAGTTGGGATTCTTCGCACCTGAAATTGGTCTGACCCGACCTACAGAGGCAGACATTCCTAATGCGCCCTCATCCGCAGCGAATGGCGGTCCGAACGTTGCATCCTATCAGGGCTTAAACGACGGCTATCCTCGTAGCCTGGCTGAAAACAACGTGACCTGGACCAATTCTTCCAGTGTACAGTTGGGATTGCGTGGTGACTTCGAGGTGGGCGAGCGCGCTTTCAACTACGATGTTAGCTATTCGTTTAGCGAATCCAGTCTGGAAGCTCAATACAAGACTTTTAATCGCGAACGTGCCGAGATGGCAGCCAACGGATTAGGCGGTCCTAACTGTACTCCGAATGGTGTGCCGGACTTTGACTTCGCTGGCCAGCCAGGCCCCTTCGGTGGTGCTGTGCCTCAAGCCTGGGATTTTTACTCTCCAGGACTCGTGCAAACCTTTTTCCCGGGCTTTGTATTCACTACTCGTGAGTCGCTGTCCTATGCATTGACCAGTAATAATCATGGGCAGGGTGGGTGTCAGTTTTACAATCCCTTCCTGACCTCGGTGACAGATGCCAGTCTGGCCAACAGCCGCGAGCTGATGGACTGGATGAACCCGACTGTTCTGCGTACCGACAAGCGCAACAAGTTGAGCGTATTTGATGCAGTTGTGGCCGGTGAGATGTTTGACATGCGCGGTGGTACCGCTCAATTCGCCGTAGGCGGCCAGCATCGTGTACGTAATGCCAAGTCTATCGCTAATGAGCTGAACGTGCCTGGGTTGCAGGATCGTATTCTGGGTTACGACGCCAATGGCGTGCCTAACGACTTCCACTACGTGAGTAACAACTTCGAGTGTTCTCTGTGTTCATTCACTTATGATCACGAACGAACCACTACGGCGCTGTTTGCCGAGTTGTCACTGCCCTTTTGGGAAAACGTAGAGAGCCAGATCGCGGTTCGCTGGGAAGATTACGGAGGTCAGATCGGAGACGAGCTTTCACCCAAGATCGCCCTTAGCTGGCGTCCAATCGAAAGCTTGCTGCTGCGTGGTTCCTTCTCGCAGTCTTTCCGAGCGCCAAACATCGGCATCATCCAGGAAGGTCTGGAGTCTTCCTCGGTTACATTCCGCGATCCGATTTCCAATCAGGCAGTACGAGCTGGGCTGGTACCGCCAACGGATGAATTTGCAGAGCCAGAATTCACCTATACGCTGGGTGGCCCGGCTCCCAATGTGGGCAACGAATACGCCGATACCTTTGGCCTCGGTTTCCAGTGGACACCAGAAGGCGCGCTTGATGGCTTCAGCCTGCAAGCCGACTACTGGCGATTCGAAGTGGATGACCGGGTACTGCCAGAGCCACCGATTCGCGCCTTGCAGCCTGAAATCGATGCCTTTGTCGCGGCCGCAGCGGATCCATCCAACTACGTCCTGAATGACTCAATTCCGGCCGACTCCCCACAGCCTTATACGGCTTGTGACCCTGCCGCACTTGAAGCCCAGTTTGGCCGTGATTCAGATGAGCGTCTGAATTGTGTTGTCGACCCCCGGGCATACACTGCAGTTGGGATTCAGAGAGCATTTGGCGTGACTACAGCGAACTTGATTACGCTAACTCTCGGAGCGATCAACGCAGGTCGAATCGAAGCAGATGGTGTGGACCTGCAGGCTGCCTATCGCTGGAACAACGATCTGGGTAACTGGAGTGTTAGTGCGGATTACACCCACGTAAGAACCTACGAGCTGATTGACGTTCCTGGTCTGGAACGTGGTCTGGTCGATACGGGTGTTTACGATGCGGCAGGTACTACCGGTGACAACAACCTGGTTCGTTCGTTGCCCGACAACAAGGGTAACATCACCTTTGGTTGGAATAATGGTAGCCACAGTGCGGCCATCATTAACCGTCATATCGGTTCCTATCAGAACCTGAACTATGACAACTCCTTCCAGGAAGCGAATGACACGGTACGCGGACTGCTTACTCGTAAAATTGATAGCTACACCACATTCGATTTTCAGTACAACTACGCGCACACGTGGGCTAACGACAATCTGGGCACTACCCGCTTCACAGTGGGTGTACTGGATGCGTTCAATGAGGACCTGACATTCTACAGAGAAGGCACACTGGATTACGATTCAGTGGTCTTCGATGGTCGTGGTCGTCGCTGGTATGCCCGAGTGTTGTGGCAGTTCCAGTAGGCAGTCGATCAGGCTGAACTCAAAAAAGGCGACGCGCAAGCGTCGCCTTTTTTTATGGCTGGCGTATCAGTAAACGATGGACGATTTCGCTGCGGAGTATGAGCGAACCGCTTTCAATCAGGGTTTAACTTCGATCCGCAGCTGATTGGAAAAGCCTTCCTCCCCAATTTCACCGCTTATAAACGTATTAAAGGCGAGGCTGACCCGATGGATGTCAGACTCCACAGTCCGCACGCCATGCTTGATATGGGAAGGAAAGATAATGATGTCCCCAATGGATGCTTCAACGAAATAGCTGTAGGCATTGTAGTAGTTCCGTTGCCGTGGTTTAAGCTCGAACCATTGCCGGTCTTCGTCACGATAGAAGTTGATACCGTCATTAGCGGCCAGATTGATGTAGATGACGCCGCTGGCGATGCTGTTGGGGTGGGAATGGGTATGGTGGGCACCACCCTTGCCGGTCAGGGAAAGCCAGGATTGCGTGATGACGAGCCTCGCGTCGTTTTCGGTATCGTAGACAGTCGCGAAATAGTTGTTGAGATGGGTTTCCGCGAATTGCCGGAGAGCGTTCATCGCCGGATCATTCAATACAGATTTGTTCTGAGAGGAATAGTTTGAGATCGCCTGTACCGGAACCTGCAACTGCGCGTTGATGTAATCCAGTTCTGTTTGTTCGAAATTCCTTCCCAATGAGGCCTTGTAGACCGGGACTGCGAACAGGTTGATGAGTTCGTGCTGCATGTAAAAACTCCAGGTAAACCGCAGACCAGAGTGCATGAGGCTGCTGCGAAATTCAAGACTCACGTGGCAGGAGCAAAGCAACTAACGACGGGGTAGCGCTTCTGGTCTCAAAAAAATCCGAGGCAGCTCGGAATCGAGAGTAGTGGGGCAGGAATTGGGACGTGCGGGATTGACTCAGGTACAGAGCAACTGCGTTCGCCAGGTGACAATGGTGGTTGTTGCTGATCTTAGTGACCAGCAACGCCACCGTTGTCTTTCAGTGCCTCAGCGTAGTCTGTTGACTTGCGATGTTCCATAACCAGGTCGAGAAACGTACTACCGTCTTCCAGTTTGCAGTTAATGTCGCGGCCACTCTCCACATAGAGCGGCAGGAAGCGGCTGAACAGTTCGGCAGTCATGCCGCGATAAGCCTTCAGCAGTACGTTGTAGTCTGCCGGCAGGCTGGCAGGTGGCTCAAGGTCGAGAAATGACTTGAGCCTGTCATCTGACCATTCTTCGTTGCGCGTGGCGATCTGCGTCCGTTCGGCGCCGCGCTTTTTGCCTTCTTTCTCAGAACTCATTGCGTGATTCCCTTTGTGAATTCTCGTGCTGTATTGGTTGGCAGCTAAATTCTATTTTGCTGTTTAGCCTGTTAGCTCATCTTATTGCGGAGCAATTCGTTGACGATGGCAGGATTAGCCTTGCCCTGTGACAGTTTCATTGCCTGGCCTACCAGGAAGCCCAGAACCTGTTCCTTACCATCCTTGAACTGTTGTACCTGATCGGGATTGTTGGCTATGACCTGATCCACCAATTCTTCGATTTCGCCGCTGTCGGTGACTTGCTTGAGCCCCTTGCTTTCGATGATCTCATCGACGCCACTGGCGTCTTCGATCATGGCTTCGAACACCGTCTTGGCAATCTTGCCAGAAATCGTGTCGTCTTTGATGCGGGCTATCAGCGTGCCAAGGCGCTCTGCATCGATTGGCGAGTTAGCGATTTCCAGGTTGTTTTTGTTCAGTAATGCCTGCAGGTCGCCGGTAACCCAGTTCGCCGCCAGCTTGGCGTCGCCGCTCTGTTTCGCCACGGCCTCGAAGAAATCGGCCATTTCGCGCTCGCTGGTGAGGACGCCGGCATCGTACTCGCTTAGTTCGTAGTCATTGATGAAGCGTTCCCTGCGGGCGTCGGGTAGTTCCGGAAGCTCGGCGCGCACAGCTTCGATGAACGCATCGTCAAGCTCAATGGGCAGCAAGTCTGGCTCCGGGAAGTAACGGTAATCGTTAGCCACTTCCTTGCTGCGCATGGATCGGGTTTCGTCCTTGTCGGCATCATAGAGGCGGGTTTCCTGCACGATTTCGCCACCGTCTTCGATGACATCCTGTTGCCGCTGAACCTCGTAGTTGATTGCCCTTTCCACAAAACGGAAGGAGTTAATGTTCTTGATCTCGGTGCGGGTCCCGAACTCCACCTGACCCTTGGGTCGAATCGATACGTTGGCGTCACAGCGCATGGAGCCCTGAGCCATGATGGCATCGGAAATATCCAGATAACGGATAATAGAGTGCAGCTTCTTCAGGTAGGCAACCGCCTCCTTCGCACTGCGCAGGTCCGGCTCGGAAACGATTTCCAGAAGCGGGGTGCCAGCTCGATTGAGGTCAATGCCGCTCATGCCATGGAAGTCTTCGTGCAGTGATTTTCCTGCATCTTCTTCCATATGAGCCCGGGTAACCCCTATCACTTTTTCTGAACCGTCTTCCAGAGTGATAGTGAGGGAACCCTTGCCTACCGTGGGGAAATCCAACTGGCTCACCTGGTAGCCCTTGGGCAGGTCAGGATAGAAATAGTTTTTGCGATCGAATACCGAATGCTTGCCGATTTCGGCATCTATGGCGAGGCCGAACTTCACTGCCCGTTTCACCGCTTCCTTGTTGAGAACCGGTAGCACGCCGGGTAGGGCCAGGTCATAGATATTGGCCTGGGTGTTCGGTTCTGCGCCAAACGCGGTGGCAGAGCCGGAAAACAATTTGGATTCGGTGGAGAGCTGAACGTGCACTTCCAGCCCAATAACAGTTTCCCATTCCATGTTATTCGGCCTCCCCGGTAGTGATTGCTGGCTTCTGTCTGTGCCAGTCAGTGTGTTTCTGGAACTGGTGGGCAACGTTCAGCACTTTGGATTCGGCGAATACGTCACCAACGATATGCATACCCACGGGTAATCCATTGACAGGCGCCACCGGAATGGAGATGCCCGGTAAGCCAGCCAGGTTAACGGCGATGGTATAGATGTCTTCCAGGTACATGGCTACCGGATCGGATTTGGCGCCAAGTTCAAATGCAGTATGGGGAGACGTTGGTCCGAGTACTACATCCACTTCCTTGAAGGCGGTATCGAAATCGTTCTTGATCAGGCGGCGTACTCTTTGGGCCTTGCGATAATAGGCATCGTAAAAGCCCGCGGATAATGCATAGGTGCCAACCATGATGCGGCGTTTCACCTCGTCACCAAAGCCTTCGCTGCGGGTGCGCTTGTACATGTCTTCCAGGTCCACCGGGTTCTCGCAGCGATAGCCGTAGCGCACGCCATCATAGCGCGACAGATTTGCTGATGCTTCGGCGGGAGCAACCACGTAATAGGCGCTTACCGAAAGGTGGTTATTGGGAAGATCGATTTCCTTGATGGTTGCACCGAGCTTTTCGAATTCTGACAGGGCATCCCGAATGGATTGTTCTACGTCAGCCGACAGGCCTTCTGCAAAGTGCTGTCGGGGTATGCCGATGCGCAGGCCCTGCAAGGAATTTCCAAGGTCTGCCGTGTAGTCGTCAGCGGGTCTGTTCGCGCAGGTGCTGTCTTTTGGGTCGTGGCCAGCCATGACATTCATCATGAGCGCCGCGTCTTCGGCACTTTTGCAGATTGGGCCTGCCTGGTCGAGGCTGGAAGCGAAGGCGATCATGCCCCAACGCGACACTCGGCCATAACTGGGTTTGAAACCGGTAATCCCGGAAAAAGCCGCGGGCTGTCGAATGGAGCCTCCGGTGTCAGTGCCGGTTGCCATGGCGCAGAGGTCTGCAGCTACGGCAGCCGCCGAACCGCCAGAGGAGCCACCTGGCACTCTTTTGGTGTCCCAGGGATTACGCACTGGCCCAAAGAAGCTGGTTTCATTGGAAGAGCCCATAGCAAACTCATCCATATTGGTCTTGCCCAGCAGGACAGCGCCAGCCTTGTTGAAATTTTCCACCACGGTGGCGTCATAGGGGGCAATGAATTTGTGCAGCATGCGCGAGCCGCAGGTGGTAGTTACACCATTCGTGCAGAAAATATCTTTGTGGGCAATAGGAACACCGAGCAGGGGAGATTTGTCTCCGCCAGCGCGTTTTTCATCAGCAGCCCTGGCCTGTTGCAGGGCGCTTTCTTCACACACAGTGATATAGGCATTTAATTGCCCATTAAGAGAGCCGATGCGATCCAGGTAGGCTCGGGTTAGTTCTTCGCTGGAGACTTCTTTCGCGGCCAGCGACGCGGAAAGTTCAGCAGCCGTTTTTTCAATCATGGTTGTCAGGTTTCCTGCCGGGAGGTGGTTCTTTCGATCAATCTGTTTCGGATCAGTGGATATGGTGGTACTCAGGGAAGTTGATTTTTACTCGATCACCTTGGGAACCAGATACAAACCATCTTCAGTTTCCGGGGCAAGGGTCTGCAGTTCATCGCGTCGATCATCTTCGGTCACCTTGTCCTCGCGGAGGGGCTGGGTAACGTCAAGGGGGTGGGCGAGTGGCTCAATCCCGTTGGTATCGATTGATTGCATCTGATCGATAAGGGCGAGGATATCGGTGATTCGTGAAGCCACTTCATCAGCTTCGGCATCACTCATGTGCAGCCGTGCCAGCTGTGCAACTTTTTCGACTTCCGACTTGTCAAAAGCCATAGCTTTACTCCAGAAATATGGGGTCCAGAGGCCAGGGAATCGTTTATGGGACCCTGCCTGTAGAGTGGATCAACAATTTGAATTCTGCCACTTGCTCTAGACCTTCGCGGTTGCTAGAGTGCGTCCTGATTCGCGAGAAGGCGAGATTATACTTGAAAATCGGTGACTTAGGTCAATGTGGCGGGCAATTCAAAAGATAAATTTGCCAGGAAATTAAGAGTATAATTCGTCAGTCAGCTCCAGGAGATTCCGTTAGTCATTTCCAATCCCATACCAGGCGATTGACCCGCAGCTCTGCCAGAGGCCTCTTTATTCATTGGCCCCCTAAATCATTAGGCTGATTTGCCGTCAAAATATGGAATAAGAAGAACCGCAGGGATTGGTCCTATCTTTTCGAGGAATACGAGTATTCATGTTTAAAAAAATTCGGGGAATGTTCTCCAATGACCTGTCTATCGACCTGGGCACGGCGAACACCTTAATCTATGTCCGCGATGAGGGCATCGTGCTCAACGAGCCTTCCGTGGTAGCTATACGGACCCATAATGGCCAGAAGACGGTTACCGCTGTCGGTTCTGATGCCAAGCGCATGCTGGGCCGTACGCCGGGCAATATCACGGCAATCCGGCCCCTGAAAGATGGCGTAATTGCCGACTTCCAGGTAACCGAGAAGATGCTTCAGCATTTCATCAACAAGGTGCATGAAAACAGCTTCTTCCCGCCCAGTCCCCGCGTACTGGTCTGTGTACCCTGTAAATCGACCCAGGTGGAACGGCGCGCTATCCGTGAATCGGTGGCCAGTGCTGGCGCCCGGGATGTACGCCTGATTGAAGAACCCATGGCGGCAGCTATCGGTGCTGGTCTGCCGGTAGAGCAGGCCAGTGGCTCCATGGTGGTGGATATCGGAGGTGGTACCACTGAAATTGCCATTATCTCGCTCAACGGTGTGGTGTACTCAGAGTCGGTGCGGGTCGGAGGCGATCGCTTCGACGAAGCCATTACTACCCATGTGCGCCGTAACTACGGCAGTCTGATCGGTGATGCGACAGCGGAACGCATCAAGAAAGAGATCGGTTGTGCCTATGTGGGTTCTTCCTCGGAAATTCGGGAGATCGACGTGCGGGGCCGCAATCTGGCAGAAGGTGTGCCACGCAGCTTCACCCTCAACAGCGATGAGATCCTGGAAGCATTACAGGAACCCCTGACGGCTATCGTGCAGGCGGTTAAAAGTGCCCTGGAACAATCACCTCCCGAACTGGCGTCAGATATCGCTGAGAGCGGCCTGGTACTCACAGGTGGCGGGGCCTTGCTCAAGGATCTGGATAAACTGCTTTCCGAAGAGACCGGCTTGCCGGTAATCGTGGCAGAAGACCCCCTGTCCTGCGTGGCTCGCGGCGGTGGCAAGGCTATGGAGTTGATGGACGCCCACGATATCGATCTGGTTACCCTGGATTAGGCTCAAGCCGCGGCCTGCGGGCTATTCGGGCTCAGTTTCGTCTTTCGGGTCAGATGGCTATAATTTGCCGCTAACCTGCGAGGTTTCGTAACCATCGACAAGACCCTGTTTATCAAAGGAGTCGCCCTGGAATACAGGGCGCTCGCCTTCCTGCTGTTGTCAGTGTGCATCATGTTCGCCGACACCCGTTTCAGTTACCTCGAAAAAGTGCGTTTCGGCCTTGGCTACGTCACCACGCCTGTCTACTGGGTGGCGGATATTCCAACCCGGGTGTCCTTCTGGATCGACGATGTGTTCGTCTCGAGAACTGACTTGCTGGAAGAGAATGAAAGCCTGCGCAGCGAGTTACTGGTGGCTCAGCGGGAGCTGCAACTGCTCGAATCCCTGGCCAGTGAAAACAGTCGCTTGCTGGACCTGAGGGAGGCAACCCAGGTCGTGCAGGGTGAGGTGATGCCTGCGGAAATTATTAATGTGTCACCTGATCCGTACTCGAAGCGAGTGCTGATAAACAAAGGATCCAATGACGGTGTATTTGTCGGTCAGGCCCTGCTGGATGCCAATGGCCTGATGGGGCAGGTGGATGAAGTCCTGCCTTTTACCAGTTGGGTGCTGCTGATTACGGACTGGCATCATGTCACCCCCGTCGAAGTGAATCGCAACGGCGAGCGTGCTTTGGCAAGAGGGAGCAGGAACAACTCTTCTGAACTTGAGCTGGAATTTGTAACCCAGACCCAGGACATGCTGGCGGGTGATCTTCTGGTGAGTTCGGGCATGGGGCAGGTCTATCCCAAGAACTATCCGGTTGCACGCATCACCAGCGTCTTCGCCGATCCGGGCCAGGAGTTCGCCACGGTGAAAGCCCAGCCTCTGGCCGAAATGGCCAGCACTCGACACGTGATGCTGGTATTCAGCAATGAGGCAACTTTCATTCCCGAGCTTGAATATCCCGATGCTACCGATGCCCCGCTCGAAGAGGCGCCAGCGACAGAAACCGAGCAAGGCGCAGCAGAATCTCCCGCGGCGGATTCAGTTGAAGAGACTGAGCCGGTGGCAGACTCTGCTGCCGAGCCAGTGAACTAACGGGCGGGATTGCGATGCAGCAACGAGCACATTCAACCTGGGTAATCTTCTTAAGCTTCTTCATTGCCTATCTTCTGGCCATCGTACCTTTTCCGGATTGGGCGATGAACTACCGACCCGAGTGGGTACCGATGGTGCTTATCTATTGGGTGATGGCATTGCCGTACCGTGTAGGTATTGGTTCGGCCTGGGTGGCGGGTATCACGCTTGATGTGCTTGAAGGCTCAGTGCTGGGGCTCAATGCACTGGGCCTGGTCGTTATCGCCTATGTCACACTGAGTCTGCACCTGCGCCTGCGTATGTTCTCCTCCCTGCAACAAGCCGGTCTGTTGCTTGCCCTGCTGGGGATCAATCTGGTGTTAAGCCAGTGGCTGCAAATTGTTACCGGGCAGACTGTGGCCTCCGGGCTTATGTTCCTCATGGCGGCGTTAACCAGCGCTATTATCTGGCCATCCCTGTTCCAGCTTATGCGTCATGTCCGGCGTAGTTTTGATGTCCACTAATTAGTGGACATGCTGCATTGATACCGTGCTAGAAAATTCCCCTATTCTATTACTCGCTTCCGCTTCGCCACGGAGGCAGCAGTTGCTCTGGCAAATCGGCGTGAGTTGCGAAGTCGCGGCGCAAGACATCGATGAAACCCCCTTGCCTGATGAGCAACCTGAACAATATGTGTTAAGACTGGCGCAGGAAAAGGCCCAGGCCGCGCAATCTACCGTGAACGACGGGCGTGTAGTGCTGGGTTCTGATACCGTGGTGGTCTGCGATGGCGAAATACTGGGACAACCTGCCGACAAGGCAGAGGCGATCTCCATGCTGCTGCGCCTGTCTGCGAAAACCCACGAGGTGCTGACCGCCGTACACGTAGCGGATTCCGGCAGGGGTCTGAGCAGGCTCTCACGCACCCGGGTGAGCTTTCGTGAAATTCAACCTGCAGAAGCGGAAGGTTATTGGGACACAGGAGAGCCAAAAGGCAAGGCCGGTGGATACGGTATACAAGGTTATGCCGCCGTGTTTGTGAAGGAGATAGTGGGAAGCTACAGCGGCGTAATGGGATTGCCCTTATTTGAGACTGCCGCGTTATTGCAGGCGTTTGATATTCCCTGTTGGCAACATTTGGATAAGAAATAATGAGTGAAGAAATCCTTATCAATGTCACCCTGATGGAGACCCGCGTAGCGCTTATCGAGAACGGTTTGCTGCAGGAAGTCTTTATCGAACGCCATAACAAACGTGGCCATGTGGGTGATATTTTTCGGGGAAAAGTTGCTCGAGTGATGCCGGGCATGGAAGCTGCATTCGTCGATATTGGATTGGAGCGGGCAGCTTTTATCCACAATTCGGACATCGTAATGATCGATAGCGATGGGTTTGAACTGCGCGATGAATTACCCAAGCCCATTCATGAATCCATACGCGAAGGCCAGGATATTGTGGTGCAAGTTGCTAAAGATGCAATTAGCAGCAAGGGGGCACGTCTCACTACTCATTTGACACTGCCCTCGAGGAATCTGGTTTATATGCCGCGAAGCCGGCATCTGGGGATATCCCAGAGACTGGAAGACGAGGCAGAACGTGACCGGTTGATGGCGTTGCTACAGACTGTGCTCGAGGATGAGGGCTGGGAAGGCATTGGAGGCTTTATCATCCGCACGGCAGCGGAAGGCGCCAGTGCGGAGGAGCTGGCAGAGGACGTGCGATTCCTGCGCCGACTCTGGCGCAAAGTGGAAGAACGCATTGGTCGCAAGGAAGGCATCAAGGCCGTGTATCAGGAGGTCCCGCTCTATATGCGTACGGTAAGGGATCTCATCCGTTCCAATGTGGAAAAAATTCGCGTGGACAATCAGGAAACGTTTGAGCAAATCTGCCAGTTCCTGAATGACTTCGTGCCCGAGTTGGACACCCAGGTAGAACTCTACGAAGGCAACAGACCGATCTTCGACTTGTATGGGCTCGAAGATGAAATCGATAAGGCGCTGGGCCGCAGTGTGAAGTTGAAATCCGGTGGAGACCTGATCATCGATCAGACTGAGGCCATGACGACAATTGATGTCAACACAGGGGCCTACCTGGGCAGTCGCAATCACGCTGAAACGATCCTGAAGACTAACCTGGAAGCAGCCACTGCTATCGCCCGTCAGTTACGGGTACGCAACCTCGGCGGGATAATCATCATCGACTTCATCGATATGATCGACCCTGAACATCAGCGACAGGTACAGAGAACTTTTACCAAGGCATTGGAAAAAGACCATGCCAAAACTTCCATTACCGGAATCTCCCAACTGGGCCTGATTGAGATGACCCGCAAGCGGACGCGGGAAAGCCTGGGACAAACCGTGAATAGCCACTGCCCCACCTGTGCTGGTAGAGGAACCCTGAAATCGGCAGAAACAGTCTGTTACGAGATCTTCCGGGAGCTGCTCAATGTGGCGCGCACTTACGAAAACGATGTGCTGCTTGTTACCGCGTCCCAGGTGGTGGTAGATCGCTTGCTGGACGAGGAATCGGACTTACTCGCCGGATTGGAGGAATTAATCGCCAAGACTGTGAAATTCGAGGTTGAACCTATGTATACTCAAGAGCAGTTTGACGTCGTTCTCTACTAGGGAAAACCTGAAGGTCAGAGAGGTAACATGGGTATCCAGAGGTTTCCTTGCTGGTTAGTGGTTCTCCAGGCCTATCATTTCAGTTTCTATTCAGGCAGATCAGGCTAAAAAGACCAGCAGAGTCGGTGATTTCGACCCGAACACACGTCGATGGCGGCATAGCCAGTAATCAATGCCAGTATGGCCAGTATGATAGGCAGCATTCTTCAGAAAATAATTCGGCAACTACTCCTGCTGTTCGTTGTGGCCCTGGTGCTTCTGGCCGCCTATGTAAGTGCTGGTCGCCAATTCATGCCTGCCATCTCCCGTTACGCAGAATTTCTCGAGAACCAGATTTTCGAGGCAACAGGCATTGGCGTAAGCGTGAATTCGCTCACCGGGAGCTTCACTGGGTTTAATCCGGTCATTCAGGTGAATGGTCTTTCCCTCGCAGTTGAAGTTGACCAGCAGGAGGGAGAAGAACCGAACAACGCACTGGACTTCGAGCGGGCCACTATCGTAGTCGACATTCCGCGCAGTATTTGGCAGCGGCAATGGGTGCTGGAAGAGTTTGTGATCGACAGCCTCGAGTTGGATATCGAGCAATCGGAAACTGGCGCCTGGCAATTGAGTGGAGTTACGCCTGCTGGCGAATCTCCACTCGACCCCAATGACCTGTTCCAGACTTTTCAACGCTTCAGCCGCCTCGATCTTCGCAATGTGGTTATCAATGTGCGTACACGTTCCGGTGAACAGTTCAGCTTCACCAATGGACTGGCAACAATTCAGAACAGTAACGACGATTTTTTCCTGCACATTAACACCAATCTTGAAGGCAACCCGCAACAGTTGGCCGCTTCCCTGGAAGTAAGAGGCAACCAGCTTGATGCCATTTCGGGCGAGCTACACCTGAACATACCGGCGGCCAATTATTCGGGACTGTTCAACGGTCAGGATATGGGGCTAGCAGGTATTTCCCGAATTAATGGAGGCGGTGAGTTTTGGATCAGCCTTACTGGTGGTGAAATCGCTGCGGCAAATGCGAGGTGGGAGATCGATGATATTTCCCTTGCCCTGAACGAAGGGCCGGCACTGGATCTGCAGGGCCTTGCAGGTCGGGCAACGCTTTCCCGGGGTCTTGCCCTCGATCGCTGGGAAGTGGCTGTTGCCGGGATGGATGTTGAGTACGGTGACCAGTTCTGGAATGACTTTAACGCCTTTCTTTACTTTGAGCCCCAGCAATTGCTTCGCGCCAGGGCAGACAAGGTTGATATAGGTTTGTTGGCGCGCATCGCCCTCGACAGTGGCTTGCTGGATGAGTCGGCTCGCGAACAACTGGCAGCTTACAACCCCGATGGCGAGCTACTGAACCTGAATTTTTCAATGCCTCTGCAGGAAGCAAGCGCTGAACTGTTATCGCTTTCCACAAACCTGCAGGGAGTCGAGCTGGGTTCAGTGCGCGGCTCACCGAATATGTGGGGCATCGACGGCTACCTGGAAATCAGCTATGACACCCTGGGTAATCATGTGACCGGACTGGCAGAAGTCGAGTCAGAAGATTTCAGCATGAATATACCCAACACATTTACCAGCGTGTGGGACTACGACTACGTGAATGGTCGTCTCGGTATCGATGTTGACCTGAGTCAGGGCGAAAGGGTTGAACTCAGCAGCAGCGTAATCGTGGCCGAGTCGGAAGCCATTGATGGCAGGGCCAAATTCAAATCACTCGTGCATCGATATCCTGACGGAGAACGCACGGCGGATCTGGAGTTGTTGGTTGGTGCCACCCGTGTCGAAGCAGAAAGGAAGTCGTTGTACCTCCCGGATGGTCCTAATGTGACGCCGGAGCTCAGAAGCAGCATGGAATTTCTGGATCGGGGAATTCTGGGTGGGGATATCGTTAACAGTGGCATTATTTTTAGAGGTTCGACGATTAGCGAGTCCTTGCCGGTTGAAAAAACATTCCAGAGTTACTGGGTACTGGAAGAGGGAGACTTTAGCTTTAGCGAGGAGTGGCCGCCCCTGGAACAACTAACCGGCTTGGTGCTTACCGATGACAACAATATTGATATCGAGGTATTACGGGGAGAAAGCCTCGGTCTCGCCATGGGTGCTGCGACGGGTCGAGTTCGCCGGGACGAGGATGGGCTGTCATCACTGTTAGTAACCGGGCAGGCGGCGGGGCAAACCAGTGAAGGTCTGGCCTATATGCAGGCGGCCCCACTAGAGGAAAGCCTGAAGGCTACCTTTGCCAATTGGCAAGCCGAAGGCGATTTCTCTGCGGAAATCGAAGTGCTTGTTCCATTCAATCAGGGGAATGCTGCTGCGGATATTCGGCTAGACATGGCGGTCGCAAACAATCATTTGATAGTGCCGGATTATGACCTTGACGTGTCCGCCCTGACCGGCCCGATTATTTTTGATACGCGTTCCGGACTGGAACCTAGTCGACTTGTGGGTACTGCCTTTGGGGATGCTGTAGAAATCAACTTGTCGTCCGTAGCCGAAGCCGGAGAAATTCAAACCATTACAATTGACGCCTCGGGCCGGACAACACCAGAAGAGATGATTGCCTGGCCGAGGCAGAGTACTTTTATTCGTGACTTGCTGGCTCACATGTCAGGAGAGTTCGCCTACCAGGCATCCATGCTGATCGATCAGAGTAGCAGCGCCAGTCAGAACAATCGCTTGATTATTGATACCAGTCTCGCAGGTGCTGAGCTTGCACTGCCTTTTCCCTTTAATAAGGGGGCAGAAGAAGAGATGCCATTGCATGTCGAGCTGGACTTCACAGAAGGGGCACAACAGGTATCAGGCACTCTCGGCGAATCACTTCAATATGAGTTGGGGCTGGAAGACGGTGTTATCACTTCAGGTCTTGTCCTGCTCGGTCGCGAGATGCCAGAGGCTGACTTGCTGAGTGGGTCGGGCGATGAGGGATTGATTGTCCTCGGTGAAATAGAGCGATTTGATTTGCAGCCCTGGACTGACTTTATTGCCAGCATGGGGACCGTCGGTGAATCCAGTTCGGAACTGGAACAAAACATTGCCTTTGTTGATATCAATACCGATAGTTTCTTTCTCTATGATCAAGAACTTCCCGAAGTGAATTTTCGCATTGAGCCCAATCCAGAGGTGTCCGGGTGGCTGACCTCGCTGAGTAGTGATTCGGTGCAAGGGGATGTGGTCATCCCCTACGATTCAGAAGACTACTTACGGGTAGACCTGGACTATCTGCGGCTGCCGGGGGATGAAGAAGCTGAACCGATTGAGCCAGAGGCGACTGCTGGTGATTCAGGAACTGCGGTGGAGTCTGAACCAGTCAATGGGGACCAATTAGCCAGTGCAGAAGAGCCAGCTGTGGAGGGCGTGGAGGAAGAGGAAGAGGAGACAGCGGAGCGCATTGATCCTCTAGCCAATCTCGATCCGCGGGATTTGCCGCTCATGCAATTCAGTACCGCTGAATTCGCGATCGGCAGTCGACAGTACGGAAGCTGGGAATTCACATTGATACCCACAGCGCTCGGCGCCGAATTTAACGACATTAATTTTGATTTTCGCGGCCTGCGTCTTGGGCGCGATGAACTTGATGCTGAAATCGAATCCTTGGAACCACACTTCAGTTGGTACTACGACAATGGTCAACATCGCAGTGAATTGACCGGGGTTCTGGTTGCCGATGATATTGGTGAGGTGTTGGCTGCCAATGGCTACGCCCCGAGTATGGCCAGCAACCGCGCGATTTTCGTGACCGAGGCGCAGTGGCCGGGGACCCCTGCGTTTTTTGCTGGCTCCACTCTGAGTGGCCATATCGATCTGCTGGTGGAAGAAGGGCGCTTCAACCGCAATTCCAGCGGTCAGGGAGCGCTTCGACTGGTCAGCTTTATCAACCTGACAGCGGTGTTTCAGCGCTTGCGCTTCAGCGACGACTTGTTGCGTCGCGGTCTTGCCTATGACGAGATCACGGGCAGCTTCAGCCTGGACAAAGGACTGATGACTATCGAGGACCGGCTGGTGATTTCTGGTCCCAGTAGCTTGTACCAGATTACGGGAGAAGTGGATCTCGCCTCCGAAACCATCGAGGGCGAAATGTATGTGACCCTGCCAGTAAGTAATAACCTCCCATGGATCGGTCTGCTCACAGCCAACATCCCCCTGGCAGTGGGTGCCTACCTGTTTGACCAGATTTTCGGCGATCAGGTGGATAGCCTGTCCAGCGCCGTGTACACCTTAAGCGGCCCGTTCGAGGGGCTGGAGCCGGAATTCAAGCAGGCTTTTGGGTCGCCGGCAGAGGCCAATCAGGCACCGCCCGCACCGCAATAAGTGATGGCTGGCAATCAAGTAGAGTGAAGTGAGTCCAGCAAGCGATCCAGATTTGCGGCGGCGGCGCCACTGGCGCTGCGTATTCGCGCCTTGATGGCCTTTATCTCAGCACTCTGCTCGATTGCGGGCGAGCGCAAGTTCGCGCCAGTCAGGCGTTGGGATGCCATCCAACTTCGCAGGGATTTGTCTGCACTCCAGCGTTGCAGAATCTCTCCTTCAGCGCGATTCAGCACGAGCCAGTCGGTGTCGGCATTCGGCATCATTAAGGGCATGCAGAGGCGGTTCTTTGCCTCCTCTGAATCATAGTTCGCTTCAACATGGGCGATAACACTGGCGCTCAGGCTGAACAGTCCAGCTCGAATCATCTGGATAGTAATCGTGTTGCCCTCAAAAACGTTTTGCGTGGCGCGGCGGGAGATGGCGCTGGAACTGCAATCAATGTAGAGAGAACCTTCTACGGCGGGTATCGTGCCTTGCTGTAGTTCGATCTCTGAGGTGCCAATTCGCTCTACTCTTCCCAGTCGAATCACATCCCTGATGGTGGATAGCAAATCAACCTCTGCCCGCGCGATGGTGGCATTGTGGTACATGGAGGGTTGAACAGACTTGTCGATTCTTAACAGCTGTTCCTCCTGCTCTAATAGTTCAAACAATTGTTCTATGGATTCTGCCTTTGCACAGCACTCCAGTTGGGTCGCTTTCGCGCCTAAAAACCTGGGGTAAAACCGGTCGCCCGGTTGCGTTGTCTCGCGATTAATCAGCCAGGAGTCTCTCGGCACAATCCATCGAATGCTGTTCGGATCGACGCCATTCACCAATAACCAGACACCCACATCCATACCCGTCTTGCCGCCTCCCACAATTGTGAAATGCGGAAAGTCCTGAATCGCTCTGGGTAAATCGTTTGGGGGAATGACCCGGCATGCCGAGTCAACTTCATAAGCTGGAGGGCACACCGAGGGCACGGCGGTATTGAAGAATGTGCCATCCACTATTTTCTTTCTTACTTTGATTTCCTGTACCTTGCCGGAAGCAAGGGAAAGGACTGTACCGTCAGACCGATATTCGCTGAGCGGCATGTACTGAACCCGGCCCGAGGGCAGGAACCGTTCCCTGACCAGGCGCTCGAAATAGGTTTGTACTTCCGCGCCGGAAGCGAGTTCGTAATAGCCCTTGTTGATTCCGGATTCGTCGATTCGGTTTGACCCCAGATCCCGGGAACCGACACCATAGAATGCAGACGGTTGGTGCAGGCGCACGAAGGGGTAGGCATCGTTCCAGTGCCCGCCGGGTGCATGGTGCTTGTCCACTATAAGCAGTGAGTCATTGGTCTCGGTAAAGAGTTGGTCGGCAAATCCCAGGCCCAGGGTGCCAGCTCCAATTATCAGGTAGTCTGTTTCCAGCAATGCGTGATCCTTGCTTGATCCTGGCAACTGTAAGTTAGTCGCTTGGGTGGTTTTCGGGTTAAGCTGCACAACCATGATAGAGAGAAGTAACAGGATAATAAATTCCCATGGCTAATAAGGTCGCTGCCGTGCAAATGGTGAGCACGGCGAATCTGGATGAAAATCTGCAAACAGCAGCAAGACTAATTGCGGAAGCTACAGCAGCGGGTGCCGGGTTGATCCTGTTGCCGGAAGTGTTTGCAGTCCTGGAAGGCGGGCCCATGCGCCCATTCGGCGAGGAAGAAGGTTCCGGTCCTATCCAGGAATTCCTGTCCGGGCAGGCGCGTCAACACGGCATTATCCTGGTGGGCGGTACGATCCCCCTGATTACCCGGCCGGGTAAAACCTCCAGTGATCCTGACTATTTTGTCGACAATGAGCGGGTTCGA
This sequence comes from uncultured Pseudohongiella sp., assembly GCA_965227635.1. Lineage (GTDB taxonomy): Bacteria > Pseudomonadota > Gammaproteobacteria > Pseudomonadales > Pseudohongiellaceae > UBA9145. The sequence continues at coordinate 2,641,833 of OZ245763.1, forward strand.
CCCAGCAGCCTCGTCTATGACAGCCACGGTGCACAGATAGCGCGTTATGACAAGATTCATCTGTTTGATGTGGTCGTTGCGGACAAGCAGGCAAGCTATTCCGAATCACGTAGCTACGAAGCGGGCAATGAGATTGTTGCGGTGGACACGGCAATGGGCAGACTCGGTCTCAGTGTGTGCTACGACCTGCGGTTTCCGGAACTGTACCGGGAACTGTTTTCCCGCCAGGCCGATCTTGTCACTGTGCCAGCGGCGTTCACCAAAGTTACCGGCGAAGCGCACTGGGAAACCCTGTTACGTGCCCGAGCCATTGAAAATCAATGCTATATGATCGCCGCGGGACAGGGTGGCAAGCATAATGAGAAGCGGGAAACCTGGGGTCACTCCATGATTATTGATCCCTGGGGTACTGTGCTGGATGAGATCGATCAGGGTGAGGGCATTGCTATCGCTGAGATAGACCTGGAATTCGTCGCCAGCGTTCGCAAACGAATGCCCATCACTCAACAGCGGAAACTTTAAAACCCAGGCGAGTTGGTTCATCCCCAAAACTTGCCCATGTCACGACGCTTCCATTATGATGCGCGTCCGCAGCACTAACCGGAGAAGCAGTTATTAACAAGAGCCTGATCAGCAATCTGTTGGCAGCCGCGATCGTAGTAGCGGGTCTGCTCATAACAGGGCCTTATCAGCTGTATGTGCTCAATACGGGCTTGTTTGCATTGTCCGGGGGTATCACCAATTGGCTGGCAGTGCATATGCTGTTCGAGCGTGTGCCTGGTCTGTACGGTTCCGGTGTCATTCAACTGCGCTTTGAGGATTTCAAACTCGGAATTCGTGAACTGGTGATGGATCAGTTCTTCAATCACAGCGATCTGGAAAGTTTCTTCCATGGTTCCGGCGATACCGGTGCAAAACTCAGTGAAAAGCTGAAGCAGGGAATTGCGGCTCTGGATCTCGAGCAGGCATTCGATTCACTCCTCGATGTGATCATGGCATCTTCATTCTCAGGCATGCTGGGCATGATTGGTGGCCGCGATGCATTGACTGCGCTTAAGGAGCCATTTGTCGCAAAGATGGAGGAGTTCCTGAATAAACAGTTTGCCGATCCGGTATTTCAAGCCAGGATTCAGGAAGCGTTGCAGGGCGCGTTGGATGAAGACGCAATTCGTGCCAAGCTCACGCAGCTTATTGACAAGCGTCTCAATGAGATGACGCCAGCGATGGTCAAGGAAATCGTCCAGACCATGATACGCAAACATCTCGGCTGGTTAGTGGTGTGGGGCTGCGCTTTCGGCGGCTTGATAGGCTTGTCTGCGACTTTCCTGACGCAATTGTGAGTCATTTCAGGCAGGTGATCAATTTTTAGCCACCAGTCTTTGCCTCTGTTGTGCAAGTTTTACTTGACTCTCCATTCTATTTCGATCTTCTTCTCTCTTCGTGTTTGATAGACGTTCCATTCAAAAATACAGAAAAATGTTGGCTTGCTCCCATTTTTTCCCGTGTGACTGGTGTAAATAAAATTCCGCTGTACTACAATACCGCGCTTTCGATTTCAGAGCGCCGCAATAATTCAAAATAGCGGCGCAAAGATACACACGCAACAAGAAGGAAATTATCTACAATGGCACGACCGGTCGAGTTCGATGAAGCAACAGTTTTGGCTAACGCCATGGAGCAGTTTTGGAAAGAAGGGTACGAGGCAAGCTCGGTACAGAAACTCCTGGACTGCACCGGTATCAACAGGGGCACTCTCTACAATTCATTTGGCGATAAAGATACCTTCTTCAAGTCATGTGTTGATCAATACAATGCCAATATGGCGGTCTATATCGAAGCGTCCCTGAAAAACGAAAAGCTTGGTCCCTGGGATGCGATCAATGAGTATTTTGAGCAAGCAGTACTCTCGCTCAGCAACAAGCAACGGGGCATGGGCTGCCTGCTGGTGAATTCCCTGTGCGAAAGCATCAACTATGACAAGGATATGAAGCGGGTTGTTCGCGCCTCACTGGCTGCTATCCGCAAGCCTCTCGTGGCCCGACTGAGCGAGGCCCAGAAAAAGGGCAAGTTGAAGAAGGGTGTGGGCGTGGAATCTGCCGCGGATATCCTGATGAACATGCTCCACGGCCTGCGCGTCAACTCCCGGGATGGCAAGAACGCACGCCAGTTGAAGGATCTGATCAAATTCACGATCAATTCCCTGAAAAAGTAAGGGATGAGATAAATATCTCTAAATATCAATAGGTTGGGGTTTATTCGGCCCGCCACTAAAGGAGGCCAAGGCCTCCTTTTTCGTGCGTGGCTTGCCTCGGCTGCGGCTGGCGACGGATTCTTCACCAGAGTCCGGTTGGGCATTTGTTTCCTGCCGTGGCGCTGATATACTCTGGCCCTCAGTAGTATTCTGTTACCAGGACAAGAACATGAAAAAAATCTCCGGTAAGCATAAGGCGGATGACGCAAAAATCGACCTGACTCCCATGTTGGACGTGGTTTTTATTCTCCTTATCTTCTTCGTTGTGACCGCAACATTTCTGTCTGAGACGGCAATCAATGCCGCCAGTAGCGACAACAACAATAATGAAACCCCGCCGGAAGACACGGACAAGAAAAATATCCTGTTCGAAATTGGGCCAAATAATGAAATTATCCTCAACGGTAATCCTCGCCCAATCATCGAAACCCAGATTCGATCCAATATCGACCAGTTGAAGGCAGAAAACCCTGCCGCATCTGTCATCATCCAGCCGGATGACGATTCTGATGTAGCAACCCTGGTTATGATCATGGATGCAGCGCGTCAGGCTGGCATGCAGAATATCTCGATCGTTGAGCCAAACTAAAAGCCACTGATAGCAATTCCTGAAAACGCATCATCGTAAGGTGGTGCGTTTTTTTATACCTGCAATATACCCATTCAAGCCCCGGGATTAGTTTACAGACCTATGAAAAATCGTTGGGATACTGAACTGGCAAAGAAATTTGCCGCGGAATCTGAATTGGGGCTCCGGGTGTATAGCTCAAACCTGCTGGGAGCCGATCCTGACCTGGTATTGCATGGCGGAGGTAATACATCCGTCAAGGGAGAGTTGCAGGACGTTTTCGGGCAAACCCAGCGAGTGCTATTTGTTAAAGGGTCCGGTTGGGATTTGCGAACAATAGAAGCACCTGGCTTCCCGCCAGTTCGCCTCGACTACCTGCAGCGGCTTGGAGAGCTGGATTCCCTGAGTGACAGTGAGATGATGCGGCAACTGCGGCTGGCGTTGCTCGACCCGACGGGCCCTACCCCTTCCGTGGAAGCGATCCTGCATGCCCTCATTCCCCATAAGTATGTCGACCATACTCATGCCGACGCGGTAGTAACAATCTCCAATTCGCCGGATGGCGAGCAGCAGCTCAAGGATCTGTATGGGGAGGAAGTGTTGATTCTTCCCTACATCATGCCCGGGTTTATCCTGGCAAAGCAGGTGGCAGCTGCCACATCGGGACTGGATTGGTCAACAATCCGGGGTATTGTGCTGCTTCACCACGGGATATTTACCTTCGATGAAGACGCTAAAACCAGCTATGACACCATGATCGAGCTGGTGGACAGGGCAGAACAATTCCTTGAGAAACAAACGTCGGGAGCGATAGCAAGCGCCGAATCGCCTTGGGGCCAGGATGATTTGCATACCCTCGCTAGCTTGCGCAAAGCGGCAAGCGCCCAGTTTGGTGGCCCGGTGCTGGTGCGATTTGATCAGAGTGAGGAGTCGGCAGGATTTGCTGCGCGCAGCAACGCCGGTGAGTTGGCTGTTCGCGGTCCGCTTACCCCGGACCACACGATTCATTGCAAGGCCTTTGCCGCAGTGCTGGATGCTGATCCAGTTCAGGATCTCGAAAAGTTTGCGCAAATTTATGACGACTATTTCCAGCAATTCAGCACTTCCGATCATCAGTGCCTGGATACGATGCCGCGCTATGCCGTATGGGCTGGCAAGGGAATGCTGTATTTCGCTGGCAACCACAAGCGGCTGCAGATTGTGGAAGACATCACTCAGCACACGGTGAAAGCGATTCAGCAGGCGGAGTTGCTGGGTGGGTGGCAGGCGCTGCCCCATGCCGACCTGTTCGAGGTGGAATATTGGGAGCTGGAACAGGCGAAACTTAAATCCGGGAACAAGCGGGGCAAATTCGAGGGTCAGGTTGCGCTTGTGAGCGGTGCCGCTTCCGGGATCGGCAGGGCTTGCGTGGATGCGCTGTTGGCTCAGGGTGCCGTTGTGGCGCTGTTGGATATCTCGCCCGATGTTGAAAACATCCCTGACAATCCAGCCCTGATCCCTTTGCGCTGCGATGTCACCAATACCGAGGCGATCAACAGCGCCGTGGCGCGTGTGGTGAGCCACTTTGGCGGTATCGATCTGCTGGTGTCGAATGCTGGTAACTTTCCTGCCAGTGCCCCGCTTGGGCGGATGGATGATGACAGTTGGCAGCAATCGCTGGACCTCAATCTGAGTTCCCATATGAAATTGCTAAGGGCCTGTTTGCCCTTTCTCGAACAGGGCATTAGACCGTCCGTGGTTATAGTAGGGTCCAAGAATGTGCCGGCCCCGGGTCCCGGCGCCGCGGCGTATTCGGCAGCGAAAGCCGGATTGACCCAGCTCGCCCGAGTTGCAGCCCTGGAAGCTGGTGCGGCTGGCATTCGGGTGAATACAGTGCATCCCAACGCAGTCTATGACACCGGGATCTGGAGCGATGCGGTGCTGGCGCAGCGAGCGGCTCACTATGGCAAGACAGTAGAAGACTATCGACGATCCAATGTGCTGGGAACCGAGCTGTGTTCTGCCGATGTTGCAAAAACCATTGTTGCCTTGCTTGGTGATGAGTTCGCCAAGACGACGGGTGAGCAAATCGCCATCGATGGTGGCAACGACCGCGTAATCTAGGTTCTCTAGTTTTTCAGAGGTTCTCAAGCCATGCGAATAGAGGGTCAACACACTCAGAGCATCTGGTACGACCACGAACTTGATGCCGTAAAAATAGTTGATCAGACCCGGCTGCCCCATGGGTTTGAGATAGTCGATCTCCTGTCCCTTGAAGATGCATGCGCCGCGATATCCACCATGCAGGTGCGCGGTGCGCCGCTGATCGGGGTTACTGCAGCTTACGGTGTTTACCTGGGCTTACGGGAAGATGCCGGGGAACTCGATTGGATCATTGGTCAACTTGCCGCGACCCGGCCCACAGCGGTTAACCTGGCCTGGGCCCTGAACCGTTGCCAGCAGCAGTTGAGTGCATTCAATGGGGTCGAGCGCGTACTGAAAGCATTGGAATTTGCCCAGCTTCTCGAGAAGGAAGATATCGCTGTATGCGAAGGGATAGGCGAGCAAGGTGCGGCGTTACTGGCAGCACTATGGGATAAAAAGCAGGGAGGCCAGGACAGGCTCAATGTGCTCACCCACTGCAATGCAGGTTCGCTCGCCACGGTTGACTGGGGAACGGCTCTGGCCGTCATCTACAAGGCCGCGGAGCGTGGCATACCGGTACATGTGTGGGTAGACGAGACCCGGCCCAGAAACCAGGGTGCTTCTATTACTTGCTGGGAGCTGGCTCAGCAGGGGATACCCCATACGCTTATCGTGGATAACGCTGGCGGTCATCTGATGCAGCACGGCAAGGTTGATGCGGTCTTGGTAGGAGCAGATCGCACCACAGCGACCGGTGATGTGTGCAACAAGATTGGCACCTACCTCAAGGCTCTGGCAGCCCAGGACAATAACATCCCTTTCTACGTGGCCTTCCCGGTCTCTACATTTGACCTTTCGCTGCAGGATGGCTTGCGTGAGATTCCAATAGAAGAACGGGACGCTGACGAAATTCTCTGGGTGCCCGGAGTCACCGAGGAAGGTAATCCGGCAAGCGCAACTTGTGTGCGTATCGCGCCGTCAGGAACGCAGGCAAGTAATTATGGATTCGATGTGACGCCGGCGCGACTCGTGTCGGCTTTGATCACGGAAATCGGTGTTTGTGAGGCGAATGCCGAATCCATCGCCGCGCTGATGAAAAATCGACAGGCGTAGGGGGCGTTTCAGCCCATAGAGAGTTCCATCTGCCTGCCACCGAGAATATGCAGGTGAATGTGAAAGATGGTGCGCCGGCTGTCTTCTCCGGTATTCAGGACATAGCGGAATCCGGTCTTGTCGACTCCAAGTGTCCGCGCGATGTCATTGGCCCTGAGCAATAGTCGCCCCAACAAGGTTTCATCTTCCGGAGTTGCTGCCAGCATGTCGCTGATGTGTTTTTTGGGGACTACCAGTAAGTGCACCGGGGCGCTGGGGTTTATATCCTCGAATGCGAATACATCGTCATCCTCGTATACCTTGTTAGAGGGCAGTTCCCCTGCGATAATTTTGCAGAATAGACAATCATCTGACATTGGTTTCTCCTTACGGCATTTTCGGTGCATGTCGGTTGACCGGAAAACCATTCTAACCCAGACTCAAAAGCTGTGAACATCCGATCCCCATATAGGCTAATTGCCTGCTTGCTAACGCTTTTCCTGCCGCTGAACGGCATGGCCCAGGAAGAGCCGGTGCGTTATGGCTTTCGTGTGGTCAATACCTATCCCCACGACATCACCGCGTTTACCCAGGGCCTGTTCTATCACGAGGGATACCTCTATGAGGGAACCGGCAAGCGCGGCCAGTCACGTTTGAGCAAAGTGAACCTTGATGATGGCAGCGCCATTATGAACAAGCCGCTAGGCCAGCGTTATTTTGGTGAGGGGATTGAGCTGGTAGGCGACAAAATCTACCAGCTCACCTGGCAGTCCCACATGGTGTTCGTCTATGACAAGGAGAGTTTTGAACAGATTGGCACGCACTACAACGCCACCGAGGGCTGGGGACTGGCCTACGATGGAGAGCAGTTGATTCTCAGCGATGGCAGCCACGAGTTGCAGTTTCTCGACCCGGAAAGCTTCGCGCCCAGCCGCAAGGTTCAGGTTACGCTCAATGGCAACCCGATTGTGAATCTGAATGAACTGGAATACATCAACGGCGAGGTATGGGCCAATGTCTGGCAGACCGACTACATATTGCGCATCGACCCGGCGACAGGAAACGTCAATAGCATCGTCGACTTAACAGGCCTGTCCGGTATGACCCAACTCGGCAGTGCAGAAGCCGTTTTAAACGGCATCGCCTGGGATGGCGACACCCAGCGATTGTTTGTTACCGGCAAACACTGGGCCCATCTCTTCGAAATCGAGCTAACCCAGCGTTAATTACTCATGTGGCTGCAGAAGCGACTCAGCCTGACGCCCAAGGCTCGCGGATTCCATCTCATTACCGATGAAGTGCTGGCGCAATTACCCGAGATCAATCGCATTACCGCAGGTCTCGCACACTTCTTCCTGCAACATACTTCTGCATCGTTAAGTATCAATGAAAACGCCGACAGCTCGGTGCGCCGCGACATGGAAGCGCATTTCAACGAGTTGGCACCGGAAAATGCTCCTTATTACGAGCATACCTATGAAGGGCCAGACGATATGCCTGCCCATATCAAATCAGGCTTGCTCGGTTGTGAAGTAACCTTGCCAATCAGCGAAGGCCGCCTGGCCCTGGGTACGTGGCAGGGCTTATACCTGGGTGAACATCGGAACAGCGGTGGTAGCAGAACATTACTCGTTACTTTGCAAGGTGACGAATAAGGGCGGATACTGAACCTATGCTGATGCGCAATCGCTTCGTCTCGACGCCCCTAATCAGGTTTCTCTTTCTTTCCATACTCTCAGTGGCTCTGTTGTCCTGCGAATCTGTTCGCTACTACAGCCAGGCTGCCCGTGGCCAAATGGAAATCGTGTTTGGCAGGGAAGATATCGAAGCGCTATTGCGCGATGAAGAACTATCGCCCGAGCTCAGGCAAAAACTGGAGACCGTTCTCGCCATTCGGCAATTTGCCGAATCAGAACTGGCACTGGATGTTGCTGACAATTACGCCACTTATGTAGACCTCGATAGAGAACATGTGGTCTGGAACGTTTTTGCGGCAGAAGAATTTTCAACCAGGGCTATGGAGTGGTGTTATCCCATCGCGGGTTGTGTGACCTATCGCGGGTATTTTTCCGAGGATGCAGCACACCGTTATGCACTCGGTCTGCAAGAACAGGGATTCGATGTTTATACCGGGGGTGTTGATGCTTATTCAACGCTGGGTTGGTTCGAGGATTCCTTGCTGAGCACGGTGATTGATCGTTCCGACCACCAACTGGCGGGGCTCATTTTTCACGAGTTGGCGCACCAGGTGCTGTATCTGCCGGGTGACACAACCTTTAACGAGAGCTTCGCCACGGCTGTTGAGCGAGAAGGAATTCGTCGTTGGCTGGAACACTCTCAACGGCCGGAGCTTCAAGCCGACGCCGAGCTTGGCCTGAAGCGTCAACAGGAATTCGCCGAGCTAGTGATCGCCTGGCGCGACAGGTTTACAAACCTGTATCGACAGACGCTGTCTCCTGGCCAGATGCGTGAGGAAAAAAGCGCATTGCAGGACGATTTTCGCGAAGCCTACCGTGAATTGAAAGCGAGCTGGGGAGGGTATGCCGGATACGATAACTGGTTTGCCCAGCCTCTCAACAATGCCCAACTCTCTACCGTGGGTTCATACAACGATCTCGTGCCAGAGTTCACTGCATTAATCAATCTTCACAATGGGGACATGGAGGCATTCTACCTGGCCGTGAAGCAGCTTATGGAGTTGACGGACTCAGACAGGGCCGAAGAATTGGCGAAACTGAAATAAGTTAACGCAGCCGCTCAGCGATCTATCGCCAGCAGAGACTTGGTTGAATAGGGTAATAGCCCGGCTAGTAACCCAGCCTTCGCTCCAGGTTGGCCACCAGGTCGGCATAGAAGTCTGAATCCGGATCTTTCGTTGCGGCATCACGATAGGCGGCCAGTGCTTCCTCATACCTGCCTTCCTGTTCGAGTATCCTGCCCAGGCTGCGGTTGAAAAACGCGTTCTGAGGCATGACCGCAACGGCCGCTCGATAAATCCTGATTGCTTTGTCGGACTCACCATTGTTGTTATAAGTGTTCGCCATGATGTGTACCTGGGAATCGTCATTGGGTACGAGTTCTATAGCGCGAATATCATACTCTATGGCGGTATCGAAATTGCCGTCCTGGCGTTCCAGTTGACCCAGTGTCTGCACAGCAGCAATCAGCGATGCTGAGGGCGTAGTTTCCAGTTCGATAAATCGCGCCAGCAAGGGTTTCGCTTCGTCGTAACGTTCCAGAAAATAATAGGTATTGGCGAGGCTGCGGATCGCGTCGCTGAAATTGGGATCGGCGCTGATCGCCCTGCGATATTCCTCAATCGCTTCTTCATGTCGTTCGAGAGTACTATAGGTATTGCCACGCCGGAACATCTTTCGCGCCAGATCGGCATCTATGGTCGGACCTTCACGGGTGAGTTCCAGATTGCCATAACGATCCAGTACCGAACTGGAAGAACTATCCTGGGCGAAGCCCGCATTGCTGCAAATGGCCACCAGGCAACAAAGTAAAAATGCCCTTGTACCACCAGGCTGATGAGCCCTTGGGAGGGAATGAATTTTGGTTGGGCTTTTAAACATTTACTTCAGTCTCACCTGTTTTTTTGGCGCCTGGGATTGATTAGTGCAGTGACTGTTGTAGTCGAAGCACGACTATAACGCAGCGGTGCGCTTCCTGCCAAATGGATCAAGGCTCCCGCCTTGATTGTTAAATTGTATATTGCGCCTTTCTACAGGGTTTGGGCGTGCCGGGCAGGAGGGGCTCTGAGCGCTGATGGGTGTTGCGTTACCTAGTGACATATTTCCTCTCTGATCGGTATTGAGGATACGCGGAGGCACGAAGAAGACTTCAAAGTTTCGGCTGTCACTGCTCAAGCGGTTGTGGGGTGGCAGGGTTGCCGACCCGCCAGTCAAGGCCGGCGCTGAGCGCAAGAAAAAGACCGCAGGCTTTTTCTGGAGTGAAGGCACCCCGGAGGGGCGTCGAGCCGGCGGGTCGGCAACCCTGCCACTCCGCAGCCGCGTTCGGGGCCACTGATCTACAGGGTATATGCAATAAGATACAGCGCTGCGCCAGAAATCCGCGAACAAACCTATATAAGGGTGATGCTGCTTTTTTCCTGGCTTCTGTCGGTAATCTTGCCGACGATGCTGGCATCGGTATAGCCCGCGTCATGCAGCGCTTGCAAGCAAGCCTGGGCCTCTTCAGTTGGGAGCGAGAACAAGAGACCTCCGGCAGTTTGAGGATCGAACAAAAGAGGATAGATTGCCTGGCCAGCAAGTTGTTCGGCATTTCGAATCGAGGCTTCCACCGAGCGGTTGTCTTCATGTAGTGAACTGGTAATGCCTTTTCCAAGTGTTTCAACCGCTCCAGGCAGGGCCTTCAGCTCATGAAAGCTTACTTCTGCATCACAGGCGGAGGCTTCGAGGCACTCTAATAAGTGGCCTGCAAAACCAAAGCCAGTGATATCGGTACATGACGTGGCGCCATGTGTCACAATTATGGAGACGGCGGCGCGGTTCGAAATCAGCATCTGCTGTAGCGCGTGATCTATCCATTCATGCCTTGCTAGCCCGCGCATGTCGGCTGCAAGCAAGGTGCCTGTTCCCAGGGCCTTGGTAAGAATCAGTGACTGTCCGACACTGGCGCCTGATTTTTTCAGCACACCATCCGTAGTGGCGAAGGCATTTACGCAGAGGCCAAACTCCAGCACCGACGCTTCGCTGGTATGCCCGCCAAGCAGTGTGCATTCTTCTTCGAACAAGGTTTCGCTGCACGCTGTCATGAGTTCTTTGAGTTGTTGTCTTGCGTAGCGCTTCTCGGCATGGGGAAGGCCAACCACGGCCAGTGCAGAGTGGGGATAACATCCCATGGCGTAGATATCGCTCAGGCAGTGATTGACTGCGATACGGGTGAACAGCCAGGGATCATTGATGAACGCCTTCAGGTAGTCGATGCTTTGTAACAGGAGGCGACCATCTTCTAGCTTAATCTGGGAGGCATCTTCAATCCTATTTTCAGTGGCGAGCACTTCCGGGCGGTTGTAGGTATTCAATTCGTCCAACACTTCAGCGAGTAAATTACCGGCTACTTTCGCACCGCAGCCCGCACAACGCATCGCATGAGCGCGCAGCTTTTGCTCGGTGTCCTTGTCTGCCAGACCGGGCTCGAGAGGGAGTTTTGCCGGCATTTCCGGCAGCTTGCTGAATTTCTCAACGAAGCGGGAATCGATCCAGTGCTTGAGCCGCCACATACTACGCCCTTCGAAGAAGAGGTCGCCTCTTGTTGCGATAGCTCTGCCATCACATAGATTCATCAATGCCAGGGCCTTGCGCTGAGGGAAATAATTTCGCAGTGGACGGCCGGTTGCATAGCGCCGCAGATTATCGGCCAACACCTTGCCTTGGCGAACCGCATAAACCCCGGACTTCGGGCGCTCTTCACCGCGAACAGTGGCTGCATCACCGGTTGCGAAGACGAACTCAAAATTGCTGCTCTGCAACGTGGTTTTGACTTCGATAAATCCATCCTTGCTGCGTTGCAAGCCGCATTCGAATGGCCATTCCGGGATGCTGGCACCCGTGGCGAATATCGCCTCATCGAACACGACGCTTTCGCCATCCTGGGTGATCAGTGCGCCAGGCTTTATTTCAACAATTCGGCAATCGGATTTTGTTTCGATATTTCGCCTGGCCAGCTCCGAAACGGTGAATTCTCGTGTTTTTGAGTTGTGTGATTTCAACAAGCAGGAATCGGCGGTGAATAATTGGATTTCGAGGTTTTTCAAATCGGAAACTGAAGTTTCCAGTTCGCTAGCGAGACGCGCCTGGGTGGCGAAAGCGAGTTCTACGCTGGCAGGACCGCCACCAATGATTGCCAATTTGAAATGTTCATCATTCTGGAGCTTGCGCTGCGCGCGTTTTCGCAGTTTGTTCCAGCCAGTCAGAAACTCGTCTATGGGTTTGACTGCAAGTGCATGGCGGCCGGCACCTTTAATCAATTCGGCATCCGGACGCGAACCAATATTCAGGGAAATGATATCGAAGGGTATATCGGGTCGATCTTTCACCGATATCAGCTTGCGCTCCAGATCAATACTGCTTACTTCTGCCTGAATCAGCCGGACCGAGGCGAACTGAGCCAGCGGCCGTAGATCGATATGCATGTCGCGCTGCTCGATCTGTTGGGCTAGGTAGGCTGGCATCGCACCCGAATAGGGAGTGACGATGTCCCGGCTGATCAGCGTGATCGCTAGCCCGGGCATCGGTTTCATGCCAAAGCTGCGCAATACAGACAAATGGCTGTGCCCACCACCAACAAGGACGAGATGCTTAACTGTGGGTGTGGTGAAATTCATGTCCTGAGCGAAGTGGGTGTCGGCTATTCGGTGGCGGGCATGTTGGTGGCTGCGGTTAGCCTCGTTTCCTGCCCCTGGCCCGGATGATCGGGAATCAATTGTGTCAGCAGCAGCGAACAGGCAGCGATACCGGCACCGATCAGGAATACGGCACTGTGGTTGATGACCCAAACCAGTCCGAGTAGCGCAGGCAGTACCACAGCGGCAATGTGGTTAATGGTAAAGCTGATCGAAGAGGTGGCCGCGATGTCAGCAGGATCTGCGATCTTCTGGAAGTAGGTCTTGATGGCGATAGCCATGGCGAAGAACAAATGGTCCAGCAGGTAGAGTGCAATCGCTACGGCAACGGAATCAACAAACGCATAGCTGACGAACACGATTATCAGGCCAATGTATTCCAGCGTTAGTGCCCGGCGTTCGCCAACGATGCTGATCAGTGCGCCGATCCTGGGAGCCAGCCAGAAAGTAAGAACCGCATTTACGAGAGTCAGCAGGACCACATTTTCTACGGGGAAACCAAACTTCTCCACCAGCAGGAATCCGGCAAACACCACAAAGATCTGGCGTCGGGCGCCTGCAAGGAAAGTTAACAGGTAGTAAAGCCAGTACTGCTTGCGAAGGAACAGGGATTTTTTCTGCACGACCTGATCTTCGAAATGAGGTATGGCAAGCCAGCAGAACAGGCCAATCGCCACAGTGATACCACCTGCTATCAGGTAGATGAGCATGAAGTTTGGCGCGAATACCAACAGGTAAATATAAATTGCACCCAGTACGATGAAATTACTGATGGCGCGGGTGCTGAGTAGTTTGCCGAGGACTTCAGGGGCTTCCTCTTTTTTCAGCCATTGCAGACTAAGGGAGTTGTGCAGGGTTTCCAGGTAGTGGAAGCCGATAGACATGACTACTGTGGTGAAGTACAGCCACAACGCGCTCGGATAGAATGCCGTGATAGCTGTGCCAACACCAAGCGTAACCAGGGACAGGATGGCGAAATTCTGCTGGCGAATGAATAGCATCAGAAGAATCGCTGTGAACGCCAGAAAGCCGGGTACTTCCCGTAAGCTTTGCAGTATGCCAATTTCTTCACCGGTGAATCCGGCTTGTTCAACGGCGAAATTATTGAGCATGACCTGCCATGTCGCAAAGGCGATGGTATTGCCTATGGCCAGCAAATAGAGCAGGGTCTTGCGATTTTGCAAATCTATCGTGGGCATAGTGAGCCTGGTGTCGTTGTTCAGTTGACCGGAGAGTGCGCAGTTTCGACAAAAAAGCGCAGCATGCAGCGAGATTTCACACTGGCAGGGTGTGGGTTGCGATTATATCATTTCGTCCCATGTCTGCCCTCACTCTTTATGCCGGGCCCGTTGCCCGGAAGCGAATTCTCAAGGAAGGTATCCAGTCTGAGCACTTCCAGGTGCTGGTGGGGGCGTCAGGTGGTCCCAAATGGTTTGTTCTCTATGGACTGGATCGCTATCTGTTCGGTGATTTCTTCAAGGGGCGAATAGCGCCATTGTTGACTCTCGGCTCGTCGGCCGGAGCCTGGCGCCTCAGTTGTCTCGCGACGGGAGACCCCGTGTCAGCCATCGACCAGTTGGCTGTTCGCTACAGTGAAGAATCCTATTCAGACGAACCCACTACCGCTGAAATCACGGGCAAAATGCGCAATATGCTGAGCGATGTGATGGGGACGGATGGCTTCGCTGAAATGGTAAACAACCCGGTGATCCGCACCCATATAGTAGCGGATCGCTGTAAGGGCATAGGAAATGCTTCCGCCGAAGGATGGCAAAAACTGTTTCTCGGAAGCAGCGCCTTGGCCAATGTTTTCTCACGCAGCACCATGTCGTGGTTTTTCCAGCGTACGATATTTTCCAATCTTGGCGAAGACTGTCCGTGGCATGCCCCGGACCAGCTGGATACCAAGGTAGTGGCCCTGTCGGAGGACAATGCGCTTGATGCGATGTTGTCCAGTGGCTCTATACCTTTCGTGCTGGATGGAGTTCGGGATATTCATGGAGCAGATTCCGGTCTATATTTGGATGGCGGAATTACCGACTATCACTTCGATTTCAGGTTTGCCGCCGATGACAGCCTGGTGCTCTATCCACATTTTAGCCCCGCTGTAATCCCCGGCTGGTTTGACAAGTTTCTGCCATGGCGGAAGATAAATCTCGATAATTTCAGCAATGTGTTGTTTTTAGTCCCATCCGCAGAATTTGTGAGCTCACTTCCCCATGGCAAGATACCGGACCGGAATGATTTTGCGAATTTCCCGGTGGAAGAACGACTCCATAACTGGCGCACCGTGCTGGAGCAAAGTAAAGCGCTGGCAACTGAATTCAAAGACATTGTGGCAAACCCCGTTTCAGCACAGCTACTAAGGCCGCTCGAGGAATTGCGCCGGTGAGTGGGTGAATCAAGCAACACTTTTAACATCGGTTTCCGAAAGGTACTGATTCAACAAGAGACAGGTAGAAGGGAACAGCATGACTCATATTCGACTGGCCACCATGGAAGACAGCAGGGCGATCGCTGAGATCTATAACTGGTATATAGACAACACCACCATCACTTTCGAAGAGCAGCGGGTGAGCGCCGGCGATATGGCTCAGCGTATTGCCGTCACCGATAACACCCGGCCCTGGTTTGTGCTGGTGGCCGACGAAGGGGATGAATTGCCTGGGCAGATGGACTCCACCGAAGAGGGTGGCAGATTGGCTATCCTCGGATACGCCTGCGCTGTGCGCTGGAAAGATCGTTCAGCCTATCGCTATGCCAGGGAAAGCAGTATCTACCTGCAACCTGCGCTGCATGGCAAGGGCTTTGGCATTGCGCTCTACCAACACCTGATTGATGCTTTGCGACAGACCGATGTGCATACTCTCATTGCAGGAATTGCACTTCCCAACGAGGCGAGTATCGCGCTTCATGAAAAACTTGGGTACAGGAAAGTGGGCGAGTTTGAAGAAGTTGGCAAAAAGTTCGATAACTACTTAAACGTGGGTTATTGGCAATTGATGCTGTGAAGCGAATCTTCAGTTTAATAAACGCAACAATCTCAAGAAACTATTGGCGGGTTAAAACTGCCACGTTGCTCCTGCTTGCTGGCCTGGGCCTGACATCTTGTGTGGCTACGGTAGTTGGTGCGGCAGTGGATACCACAATCGAAGTTGCAAAAGTGCCGTTCAAAGTGGCTGGTGCCGCGGTGGATGTGGTCGTGCCCGATGAGGATGACGAAAATGATTAACAGGATGCGATCTGGAACCAGAACATGAGTATTAAAGCGGAAGATTTTGGGGTACCAGCAAACTATCGGCATTGGGAAGGTGATCGTGCCGAGGACTATATCGGGCCGTTCTTCTACTACATGGAGGGAGATCACCCGCGTACCGCATTTCGCATTCAGGAACACAATTGCAATGCCCACAATTCTGTACACGGGGGAGTGCTGATGAGCTTCGCCGACTACACACTCTGCCTCGGTGCGAACGGGGGAACCAGTGAGAGTGTCGCCACCGTGACCTGCAATAATGAATTTGTCGCCCCTGCCTATCAGGGAGAATTGGTGTTGGGGGAGGCGGAAACCATCCGGCGCGGGCGATCAATCGTGTTTGTGCGCTGTATTCTGCGTGTTGAGGAGCGGGTGATTCTCACCAGCAGTGCGGTGATCAAGCGAATACAGAATAGAAAGTGAGGTTAAGCTCTTAAGTAGGGACACTGACAACTTAGCAACTTAACGGCACGCATTTCTAAAGTTGCTACGTTGTCAGCGTCCCCAGTTTTGCATAATGATTCTGACTCGTTTGAGAGAATATTTCGTTATTTAACAGTAGTCCTGGATTGAGAGCCAAAAGAGTACGTCTTCATCTTCTAAGTTATCAAATAAAGCAAACTAATCATGCCAATAATATTGGCTATCAATTCGAGCTAATTGCCTATGGGTATTCGGAAGACCAACCGCATCTTTACACTAATTGTCTCAGCAATTGGAGCCTATGCTTTCTATTTCGTTGCTTCCATTTCATATCTCTTGTATTGGGATAGCAGGGTGACACAGCTCTGTCTTGAGCAAGGTGGTACAACTGTTTACAAGCAGATGGAGCTGTCGGAGTCCGAAGCTATCGAGTTTGGCCTTATGAAATCTGGACGATTGGAATTGCGTTCCCAGCGACGCCCTAGTTCCGGAGAATTACGGTTTTACAGTAATCGCATTTCTGAAGAAATAAAAAGTGGGAGCCCCACAGTTATACGTATGACTACACAGGCAATAGATAGTTCAGACGGTGAAGTCCTGGGAGAATTTGTTAGTTTCGGCAGAAGAGGAGGTCCTTCTTTGCCTCTTGGTGAACAGTCGAGTCTGACATGTAATGGTGTCGATGGATTCGAATACAGTTTTGAAGATCAGATTTTTGTTATCAAAGAATAGTATTTGGAGGAAGGGATATGTGGGTTAAGTAGGGACACAATCATAAGTAGGGACACTGACAACTTAGCAACTTAACGGCACGCATTTCTAAAGTTGCTACGTTGTCAGTGTCCCCAGCTCTGCTGAAGACTATTTGTAAGTTGGAACAATCATGCCGCAATTCTTGCCAATTTTTGCTTTATGGTTCGGACTGGCTACAGTTGCTTCAGCCCAGGTATCAAACGGCGACCAGATTGTATTCCTGAACCACTTCTTCATAGTAGTGGATGAACCTACCTACGAAGCTATTCAGGCTAGTGACTATTTGAGGGATGTTTTCTCAGTAACAGAAGAGAGAGTAACTGAGAGAAATGATGCCTCTTATTCCGGCTATTACATGTACGGAAGAAATACCTATTTTGAGTTTCTCACCGAAAGTCTAAACCCATGGGAAAGCGCGATTATCTTGAGTGGAGATGCTGAAGGTGCAATGGAGCGAGTCAAGGGCAGCCAGATACCACAGTTGTATGTTGGAACAACGCCCATCACTCGAGAATTTGAAGGTCGACAAGTCCCGTGGTTCTTTATTGCGGGAAATTTAGGATATCCAGAACGTAGGGAATTTGGTGTCGGCATTATGGAATACCACCCCTCGTATCTATCCGAGTATTACCCAATGGAAGAGCCTGGATCACATGGGGTCAGCCGTGAAGAGGTGCTGACTCGATACGCATCCATTTTGGGTGAATCGCAGGAGGACCGAATTCTCAACGATGTTGTGGGCATCACCGTATCAGTCACGCCTACGGAGCGCAGCGCACTGTTGCGGTTCTTTGGATCGCTGGGATTTGTTTCCGCAACGGAGGAAGGATATGACGTTTTGAAAGGCAGCGATTTTGAGCTAAGAATTACGTCAATCCCTAATGCAATGAGCCGGATAACTGAAGTTCGATTGGATTTAGAGACAGATCCTGCTGAAAACAGAACTTTCCGATTTGGAGCTAACTCGATATTGCGCATTTCTGATGGGGAGGCTGTATGGTCTTTTTGAAGTCCGCTCCCATCTCAGAACTTATAGTTTGGGAGCCAGCTTTTCTGCCAAGTCTCGCGGATTGGAAAATAACAGAGCAGGAGCCTCTGCCTCAAGCTCCTCTTCGCTGCCATATCCCCAGAGCACACCGGCACCGGCGAGTCCGTTAGCAGTGGCGGCACGCAGGTCTACGTGCCGATCTCCTATCATCAGCGCTTCGGTATCTATTTTGCCTTCATCGAGAAGTTTGGCCAGTTGCATGCTCTTGGGGCCGGATTCTGTGCTGCCGTTGATGTGGTCAAAATAGTCGAGGAGATTGAATTCGTTCAGCACCCGGATGGCGTTGATTTCCAGTTTTGAAGTGCACACCATCATGCTTGTGCCGTTGCTCTTCAGGGCTTGCAACATGTCCACTACACCGTCGTAGACGGTGTTTTCCTTGAAGCCTATCTCGCCATAGCGCTCTCTGTAGGCGGCCGCCAGGGCATCGACATGGGACTTGTCATCGCTACCTGTCAGCAATGCCAGGGTGTCTTCGAGAGGTGGTCCGATGTGTTTTGAAATCTGGTGGTCGGGTAGCGGCGAATAGTCGAAGCTGGTCAGAGCGTAATTCATGCAGCGCACTACCCCAAGAGCGGGGTCGGTCAGTGTGCCGTCCAGATCAAAAATCAGGGTGGAGTATTTCGCCATGCTGGCAGTGAGTCCTTTATGAATCCTCTAGCCGATAAACAGATTCTGCCGTGCCATAAAACAAGGCGTGTTTCTCCGCGTCGGAGAAATCTTCTACCATTTTCTTGAAGCCATTCCAGAGTACGTGATAACTGATAGAGAGTCTATCCACCGGAAAGTTGCTTTCGAACATGCAGCGCTCCGGGCCGAAACAATCGATCATGTGCAGGTAGTATTTCTTTTGCTTCGCAATAAACTCATCCGAGTCGGGTGGGCGTGATGCCTTGTCCCAGCCGAAGCCATTGTCTGGCATTGCCAGCCCTCCCAGTTTGACGTAGACGTTGGGAAGTTTCGCCAGTTCGGCCATCTCCTGTTTCCATTCCAGGTAGATTTCATCGCGACAATAGCGATAAACGCCGACACCAAGTGGCGTGCCGAAGTGATCGAGGATCATGGTGCATTCCGGCACGGCCTGGGCCAGGTCAATGAAATCCAGGTTCTGGTGATGATAGTGCCAGGTATCATAGGTCAGGCCTTTTTCGGCCAGCATACGCAGACCGGTGCGGAACGATTCCTTTCCATAGAGGTAGGCGGGAGCGGGTCCGGGTATGAATAGATCTTCGGGTCGTTTGTCTCTTGCACCGGCATGCCTGATGCCTCGAAAACGTCCGCCACAGATTTCCTGATGCAGATCCAGCACTTCGAGTAATTTGTCCTTGTGCTCCCCGGCGAGGGTCAGGTCCGCATGAGCGATAATGCCGGCAACGGTGGCCTTGCCCTCCGCATTCTCGCTTTCCCGGGCCAGATCGGAGATGAAGCGTGTCTCACCAGAGGGTCGCAAATGTTCCGGGCCTTCGCGAAGGTAGAAGGCGCGACATTCCATGAACAGGGTCTTGAGCACACGGTGCCCACTGCCGGTATCAGACCACAATTCCGGCAGCAGGTAGTCCCTGCCAAAACGCTTCATCCACAGATGGTGGTGGGGATCAATGATGGGACGGTCCGGGTCGACTATCTCTTCCCTTACGAGCTGCAGCCATTCATCGCTGCCAGGTATCGGTTCGGCCATGTTATGCCCTTCGCAGATTGATGGCTTAGTGTAACCGATGCCTGCCTTGGTGTAGTATGCCAACGAACTTGATGTTGATTTATGTCAGCAATGTCGTGCCCCTGGGCCGGGCTGTTGAACTGATCGAGCATCATTGCAACTAACATCGAAATTTCTAAAACAATAAGAAGTAAGAGCTGGAGTCGCCCATGAATGTCACTGCCCTGGTCATCATCGCCTATCTCGGATTTTTTATTGGCTTTGGTATCTACCTCAATCGAAGCAATAGCAGCGCCAATGACTGGGCGATCGGTGGCGGCAGCCTGGGTATCTTCATGCTCGCCGCTGGTGTGGCAGGTACACGCATCGGTGGTGCGGGCACTTACGGGGTTGCCGGCGACGTTATTAACGAGGGACTCGGCCACCTTTGGTATGCGGTCAACTCATTCGCGGCACTGTTTCTGGTTGGGCTCTTCTTCGCGATTCCCTATCGCCGACTCAAAGTGGTCAGTGTCGGGCAGGTTTTCGACCATCGCTTCAATTCTGCTCGTTGTCAGTGGCTAACCAGTCTCTGTGTGCAGGCAGAATATCTGGTTATCAATATCATCGAACCCTATGTTATTGGGTCCATCATCTCAGGTGTTACCGGGCTTCCTTTCGTTGTGGGCGTAGTGATTGGTGGTGTGTTGATCGTTACCTTCACGGTCACCGGCGGTTTAAAAGGCACGGCGGTGGCGAATATCGTGCACTGTACCGTGATTATTCTTGGGTTATTGATAGTGGGCTATATTGCCATGAACAACCTCGGAGGCTGGGATCAGGTTGTTAACACCACCAGCGAACGCCTGTCGGAGTCCAGCAAGGACAGCGCCAGTTGGTGGAGCTTCACCGGGATCGGATGGGCCACGATTATCGCCCTGTTTATCTCCGCGACTATCCATACACCAGCGGCTTCCGTTTATGCAAACTACGCCAGTTCTTCAGCCAAAGAGGAATACCTGATACCCGGCTTTTTCCTGGCCGGTGTCGTCGCTGCACTCATGCCGCTGGTTGCCGGATTTATCGGCATCCTCACCCTTGCCGCTTACGGGGCGGAAAGTGGATTGAGCAGTTATCTGAATATTGCGCAACTGGCCATTGATACCGGGCCTGTCCTCGGAGGCATTGCATTGGCTGCGGTGCTGGCCGCCGTGATTTCTTCCGGTGCCCCGATTCTGCTGGCCAGTGCCACCATGTTTGTGAATGACTGGGTGCCTGGTGTGAAAAGTTTCGACAGCGACAAGAAACTGCGGGCCTACAAGATAGTGACTGTCATTTATGGTTCCGCCGCCGCGATCATTGCCTGGCTTGGCAATATTTCATCCGTGCTACAGCTATTACTGCTGGGATTCGCCATGGTGGTGCCACCAGCAATTGCCGTTGGCTATGTGTTCTACTGGCGGCGTACCACCGAGTTGGCGGTTTTCTGGGGTATGGCCACCGGATTTGCAGGCGGACTCATCATGTGGCTGTTCAATACCCTGTACGATGGTGCTGAAAATGCCACGGCGGGAGGATTTGCACAGTGGTGGTATGAATTGATTACCTGGCTTGGCGAATGGCGTGACCCGTCTTTCCTCACCTTAATGTTGCCGCTGGTTGTTATTCCGGTGGTGAGCTTGCTGGTTCCGGCGAAGGATGGAGACGATGAACTGGCGTCTACCTTCTATAAGCGCCTGGGACGTATTCAGAAAAACTTTAGCTGGGCATAAGTGTGATAGAGAAAAGCAGGGCAGGGCCTATGTGTCCCTGCCACGGCTTTTGCTATTTCTATCGCTGGAGTTGACCACTGGCCTGGATAAGAAACGGTCCCGGCTCGCGATAGCTGGCTTCAAGTAGTTTGCACAGTTCATCTGCAGTATCGGCTCGGGCAGCGGGCACTCCGAATCCCTTGGCGATTGCCACCCAGTCTATTTCCGGATTGCCGATATCGAACAGGCTCCTTGCGATGTCCCCGGGATTCTCCACACCCAGTCGTGCATACTCGACGTTGAGAATGTTGTAGCTATTGTTGGCGAATATCACTGATGTGATGTTTAGTCCTTCCCGCGCCGCTGTCCACAGATATTGAATCGTATAGGCTGCGCCACCGTCACCAAGCAGGGCGAGCACCTGGCGATCAGGACAGGCCAGTGCCGCACCAGTCGCGCAGGGGCCGCCTTGCCCGATCGCACCACCAGTGAGTGTTAGCCAGCTATTCGTTGCCGTATTCTGGCAGAATGGATACGCGGCGTTTCCGCCTCCGGAATCCGTGCAGACGATCGTCTCGTCGGGCATGGTGGCTGCGATGGCCTGAATAATGTTCTTGTTGTTTAACTCGCCCGATGGCCTGACAGCTTCTTTTTTCTCGAAGCGGGTGACCGTTTCCTGCCCGGCGCCAAGTCTTTCTGCCAATCGTTGCAGAGCGTCGATGCAATCTTCTTCAATGAAAGCAAGTCGTGATACCTGGCACTTTTCCGGAATCAATTGTCCGGGTATGCCGCGATAGGCGAAGAAGCTGGCGGGGATTTCGCCACCCACCAGTATCAGGTTGTCTGTCCCTTCCAGTGCAGCCAGCAACTGCTCGGGGAAGTAGGGTAGTCTTTCTACCTGGACGCGACCGGGACCGCCGTCTACCCGGGCAGGGAAAGTGCCGTTTAGCAGGCGGCAACCTGTCTTGCTGGCAATTTTACTGGCCGCTTCCAGCGCAGCCTGATCTGTCGCATGGTGTTCGAGCAACAGGGCAGTCTTGCCTCCCTTGCTGAGGATGGAAGCGATGCTTTCGATGGTGTTGTCTTCAACGCAGGCTCGCTGCGGCACCGGGTTAGGAATTGCAGCACCTCGCGAGGGACCCCAGGCAGCGTCCGCTCCCATGATCAATGTTGCGATCTGGCCCATGGAGCCGGGACTCTGCCGGAGAGTTGCGGTGAAGGCATCTGCACCGTCTTGAGCAAGTGTCTCGGAAGTTGAACAGGATTTGATCCAGCTTGAAAAATTACACGCCAGGGTATCGATATCCGACGTGAGTGGTGCATCAAAGCCGACGTGAAACTCTGGATGGTTGCCGATGATATTAATCATCGGCGCATTTCCCCGTCGTGCGTTATGCAGATTGGCAATACCATTGGCCATGCCTGGGCCAAGGTGCAGCAGTGTGGCGGCGGGCTTTCCTGTCATGCGCCCGATGCCGTCGGCGGCTCCCGTACACACGCCTTCAAATAGTGCCAGTACAGATTTGATTCTGGGTACCGCATCCAGCGCCTGTACCAGGTGCATTTCGGATGTTCCCGGGTTGGCAATACAATATTCCACACCACAGTCGGCCAGGGTATTGATCAGGGCCGTTGCGCCGTTCATAGTGCTGGTATTGGATTCCTCTGCATTGCTCATATGGCCGTCCTGCTTGCTGGTTTGTCAGTTTATTCTGGTTTAACGTTACTCGATTGGTGCCAACTGCATTTAATGGCATCCGGAAGGGCAGATATCATAGCACCTGGGAAGAGGTTTCGCGTTGGCTATCGATGAAGACAAGAAACAATTCGCATCCTATGTTGTAGACCTGATGCAGGTGATTGGGCCCGTGTACTCGAAGCGTATGTTTGGTGGCCATGGAATTTTTCTCGATGGTCTCATGTTTGGCTTGATCGCCGACAACTCCCTTTACCTGAAAGTAGACGAGGAAACCCGTCCTGATTTTGAGGCGCAGGGGCTACAGCCGTTTACCTATGCAAAGAAGGAGAGCACCGCAAGCCTGAATTATTACCAGGCCCCAGAGGAGGCCATGGAAGATCTCGACATGATGCGCGACTGGGCGGCGCCCGCGTTCGAAGTTGCCCTGCGCGCTGCAGCGCGCAAGAAGAAGCCCAAACGGAAGTAATGTTGGCTGCTGACGCTGGTGAGCCCAGCAACGCGCTGGTCCGTCCACTGCCGGCGCAGTCGGGGTTCGGTCTCGGAAATGTGAATTGACTAATTTGCAGATAGCGTAACTTGCTGAAAATATTGAATATATTGATTTCATTTATAGCGCATTTCCGTATTCCGTCAATGCTGATGCCGGATGCCCGGTTCACAATTTTCTGCGTCGACAAATTAAATCGGTTACACTGCCGCAGTCATTGGAATTACGCTTTTTTTTGGGGGAAAAAATGAAAACTCGTGTATTTGGCCTGGCCGTAGCCTGTCTCTTGACCTCCGGTACAGCTATCGCCCAGGAAGATTATTCGGTGCCGCAAACCCAGTGGGGGCAACCGGATCTTCAGGGTGTGTGGAACTTCAGTTCGGTTATCCCTTTGCAGCGGCCGGCTTTTTTCGGCGACAAACAAACCCTGACCGATGAGGAGATCGCGGCATTCTCTGCTCAGACTGAGTTGGGATTGCAAGCCATTAACAATCAGGGTGTAGGCGGCTACAACACGTTCTGGACCGAGATGGGCACCGGCGAAGACAATCGCACTGCGCGCATCATGTACCCCGAGAACGGTCAGTTACCCGAAGCAGTGGAAGGTGTTCCGGTGCAGGTAGGTGGTCTTGGTCCCGATGAGCCCGGTGAAAGACCAGTCCGTATGGTGGTTGGTGGGATCGCCAAAAATGGTCCGGAAGATCGCGGCCTGTCAGAGCGCTGCATCGTTGGATTTAACTCGGGCCCGCCCTTCGAGCCCAACCTCTACAACAACAATATTCAGGTTATTCAGAACAAGGATACGGCAGTAATCATGACTGAAATGATTCATGATGCCCGCATCGTACCGCTGGATGATCGCCCCCCGTTAGACGAAGATATTCGTCTGTGGACTGGCGACTCCCGGGGTTACTGGGATGGCGATACGCTCGTTGTCGAAACGCGTAACTTCAACAGCCTGACCCAGAGCTTCAGTGTCTACGGTACGGCGGAAAACAAATTCCTTACCGAACGTTTCACCCGCACCGGTCCCTATACCATGGAGTATGAGTACACGGTGGAAGATCCTTCCACCTTTACCGACAAGATTGTGGTAATGACAGTCATGTCAAAGGTGGATGGTCAGCTCTACGAGTATGCCTGCCACGAGGGTAACTACGGCATGGTCAATATTCTGCGCGGCGAACGAATGGCTGAAGCCCGGGGCACAGAAGACTCTCAGTAGTCAGGATAGGCGCATTAAAAAAGCCAGCAATCGCTGGCTTTTTTAGGTTCATCGCGCTTTTCCGGGAACCGTTGGCAGGCTCTGATTCTGCTATCTGTTTAGTTGGGGCTTCTTTGAACTGTGGCCGTGCCGGACAGAATGGGCTTGTCGCCAACGCTCTGCGCCCGTTGGGGAGCCTCTGTTTGATTATGTTCCTCCTCTGCAACAAGACCGCCCTTCGGGTCTTCCAGCCGAACCCGCTATCAAGGCGCCGGTTTTCGACAGGCCGACGCATGCCTTCAAACCGGCGCCTTGATAGCGGGCTCGGCTGAAAGCCAGAGAAGAAACATAATTGATCAGAGCCTCCCAGGTTCCTTCACTCCGAAAAAGCCCTACGGTCTTTTTTCTCCGTTCAGCGCTATCGCTTAACTGTTGGCGACAAGCCCCTTCTGTCCGGCACTCTGAGCGCTGCTAGTTATTACGTTACTTTTTGGCTGAGCTTCCCTGCGATTGAGAGTAAGGTGTGTCGAAGAATACTTCGATATCTCGGGTATCACTGCACAAGCGGCTGCGAGGAGGCAGGGTTCCCAACCCGCCAGTCAAGGCCGGCGCTGAACGGAAGAAAAAGACCGCAGGGCTTTTTCTGTAGTGAAGGGACCCAGGATGGGCGCCGAGCCGGCGGGTTGGGAACCCTGCCTCCTCGCAGCCGCGTTCGAAGGCACTCACCTAACCGTCCATGAACACCAAATAGATGCAATTCCTCGCATGTTCGAGAAGAACTTTTTTTGCCTGCAGAGATGTCAGCCAACGAACAGCAATCGCTCCTTGTTCAGCTAATCGTTCAGATTCCGTTCAGGCAGATATTGCTACTTTCTCATGCAAGCGGATGGGCACAGGCTGTCATTCCTCGCAGAACCCACATTAGATGGTCTGTTCTAGCCAAATTCCGTGTGTCCCCACTCATCTATATGGCGGATAGGGAGTGGGGATTTTTTATGCCTGCAGGAAAGTGCCGGATTCCACCGCCTGTTTGCTTCGGCAATTGGCAAACGAGCGCTCGACGCCTCCTTGATCAATTCTAAATCTTTGATAGGATTCGTTTTTTAGTTTGTGGCAGGTTCTCTGCCGTAACGTAAAGGGAAGCGCATGACAGAGAAGGGGAAAACCCTGCATGGGGCAGCCTGCCTGGCGCGCCGTGTCTCGCTGGTAATCGCTTGCCTGTTTCTCTTTGCAACCCCCTCGGGTATCGCCCAGCTTCCGGATATCGACCCGCAGGCCTATCCGCTGCCGCCGGATATGAGCGGTGTGCATTTCTATCTCGTCACAGTGGATGTTGGTGATAACGTCTGGGACAACTTCGGTCATACCGCCTTGCGCATGTACGACGAGAGCAGCGCGACCGACCTGATTTTCAATTGGGGTGTATTCGATGTCAGCGGCGGTGTGGTGCCCTTCGCCTGGAACTTCTTCAAAGGCATGATGAATTACCAGTTGCAAGCTTCGGCTCCGTCTTTGGAGTTCGATATGTACCGTACCCAGCAGCGCACGGTCTGGCAGGAACGCATCAACCTCACGAATCCCCAGAAGGAAATTCTCTATCGCCGATTGATGTGGAATCTGGAACCCCAGAACCGGGAGTACGCTTACCAGTATTTCGATGACAACTGCACGACGCGGGTGAGGGACTACCTGGACGAGGCGCTTGACGGCAGGCTCTCCGCGCGCTTTCAGGCTGAGACAGACGAAACCTATCGTGACCAGGTGCAATCCCACTATGCTTCCACGGCCATCATCGCTTTCTCACTCGAAATTTTGATGAATGGCAACATCGACCGTCCTGTGACCCAATGGGAAGAAATGTACCTGCCGCTGCGGCTACGGGAAAACCTGTCGGGCGTCATGTCCGATGTGGCGGAAGATGGAAAGCAATTGCCATTGCTTTCAGATTACCAGGTAATTATGGATTTCCCACCCCCTACTGTAGAGACAGATCCCTACCAGATAGCATCCGTTGGGCTCATTGCGCCTGTACTATTTCTGTTGCTCATGCTCAAGCGTATCCCCATGTCTTATTTTGCCACTCACTCGCGTATTGGGTTCAAGTTGGAAGGGCTCAACTTCCGCATTCTGGGAGTGATGGGATTGATAACGGCGGTATTCAGTGGCGTGTATGGTTCGCTGATGTTGGGTAGTTGGTTTGTATCGGACCATCTGGATACCCATCACAATATCAATCTACTGTTATTTTGGCCTACTGATATTCTGGGTGTATTGGTAGGGCTGCGCTGGTTGCTGTTCTGTAAACCCTGGCCCACTGATCACAACACGGCTCCCTTTATTAATTACTATCTGCTGGCCCATGTGGTTGCCATGCTGGTCTATGTGGGGATCGCGGTTTTTGGATTCGCGCCGCAGGTGATCGATCGTCTGGCTTTCTATGTGGTTCCCGGATTTCTTTTATTCACTATTTTGATCTGGGCTGTCGGATTTCAGCCTGCCAAGCCCAAGAACATGTTTTTCTAGATGAGCCAATTCTCCATAAGTAACAGAGCAACGCGTGCAGAGCGGCCAGAAGCCATGGCCGAAAAGGTGGCGGTGTCTGCCAGCCGATTACCGCAGATTGAAGAGGGTACACCGGAGCAAGTGCGCGCGATGCGGGCCGAGCGAGGTAATCCGTTCGCGCCGCAAGCGGTGAGTCTGGCAGAGATTGAAGATATCGAGGTGCCACTTTCAAGGGGGGCGGTGCGGATGCGCTCGTATCTGCCAGAGGGCCTTGAATCTGAGAATCTACCCAGTCTCATTTTCTACCACGGTGGAGGTTACGTTCTCTCCACTGTAGAGGACTACGACACCGTGGCGCAGCGGCTGGCACTATACGGGCAATGCAAAGTACTGTCCGTGGATTATGAGTTAGCTCCTGCCAACAAAATTCTTTCTATTCACCAGGATGGATTCGAGGTTTACCAATGGGTGCGGAACCACGCCAGTGAATTGCGCATTGATCCAGAGAGAATCGCTATCGGTGGCGATAGCGCGGGTGGAAACCTGACTGTCGCTATTACCCATGCCTGCAAGCAGAATAACTTTCCCCAGGCAGCATTTCAGGTATTGCTCTATCCCTCTGTGGATTTGACGATGGGGTTTCCTTCAATCGAAGAATTTGCCACTGGCTATTTTCTGACGAAGAAGGGAATGCTCTGGTTTCGAAGTCACTACCTCGAATCGCCCGAGCAGGCGCAGGACGCAGGTCTGGCTTTTCTTGAGAAAGACCTGTCTGGCCTACCGCCAGCCTATGTCATTACCGCGGGTTTCGATCCGCTGCGGGATGAGGGGCAGGCCTACGTCGATCGTCTGGCTGAATTCGGCATTCCGGTAAAGCATGATTGTTATACCGACATGATTCATGCCTTTATTTCATTCGCTGGCGGTATTGAAGCGGGTGAGCACGCCCTGCAAAGAACAGGCGAAGAGTTGCGAAACGCACTCACGCCTTGATGGCTTGGCCTCCGTCCTTATCCTCAAATTGCAGGCGAAAAAAAGCCGAACCCAAAGGTTCGGCTAGTTCTTCCAAAAGCTTTGTTTGCAAACTGACGTTTAGGGATCGATGATCTCTACGCGACGATTGCGCTGATAAGCAGCTTCTGTGGTGCCTCGGTCGGCAGGGCGTTCCTCGCCGTAGCTAACCGTTTCGATCTGGTTGCGTGCAGCACCGTTCACAATCAGGTAGTTCAGTATGCCATTCGCACGACGCTCACCAAGTGCCAGGTTGTACTCTCTGGTGCCGCGCTCGTCTGCATGGCCTTCCAGTCGAATCCGCTTGCTTGGATTGGCTGCAAGATCCTGGGCGTGATAGGTCAGGACATCGCGATCGGCAGGTCGGAATTCCGAGATGTCGAAATCAAAGTAGAACACGCGAGTTGCCAGCGCAGAGCGACGCATACGTTCTTCGGCTGCAGCAGCGCGGCGGGCGGCTGCCTCAGCTTCTTCCTGGGCGCGGCGGGTAGTAGCGTCGATTCCAGACTCAGTCTGAACTACCTCTCCGGCAGCTTCTTCGCTGGTTGAGCTACAGGCAACTACGCCGCTCATGGCGACGAGTATTAGGGCCAATTTTGTAAGTTGGTTTATTTTCATGGCAACTCCTGAAAATGTGGTGCTAAATGTTAAAAATTGCGCGAAAAAACAATGCCTTAAAAAAGAGTGCGAAGCATAACGCATTTGATGTTGCAAATCCATGCAGACCTCGCATTTATAGCATGAGTTTTTGTCAGAATTAATCGCGCTGCAGGCCTCTAATTCACTGGAGATTGGTTCGATTCGAGAATTGCCTGCCGCTTACCGAACGCTTGCTCGATTCCGGTTTATCTGATCCCGGAATCAATGGTACTCTTCGCTCTCCTTATCGTTCCAGTTTAGCCTGCCTTTCAGGTAATGCTCAGGAAATCAAGCAGTTATCAATTCCTGTGCCGGAACGCAGCATAATTTATCCAGGAGTCACCCAGTGAACGCTGATTTTACTTCCGAGGAACTGGCCTTCCAGCAAGAAGTCAGGGAGTTCCTCAACAACGAATTTCCGGCGGATCTTAAAGACAAAGTCGACAACAATATCCGCCTCACCAAGGAAGACATGGTCCGTTGGCAGAAAATTCTCTTCGAAAAAGGCTGGGCAGCACCGTCCTGGCCGGAGGAATACGGAGGCACGGGCTGGACACATACTCAGCGCCACATCTTCGCCACCGAAATGGGCCTGCACGGCGCACCCGAACCGATTCCATTTGGTATGAAAATGGTGGCGCCGGTGATCATGGCCTACGGTTCCGAGGAACAGAAGCAACGTTTCTTGCCCGATATTCTCGCCAGCAATGTGTGGTGGTGTCAGGGTTATTCCGAGCCCAATGCAGGTTCTGATCTCGCCAGCCTTAAGACCAGCGCGGTGCGCGACGGTGATCACTACGTGGTCAACGGCAGCAAGACCTGGAACACGCTCGGTCAGTATGCCGACTGGATCTTCTGTCTCGTGCGCACGGATAACACCGTGAAGAAGCAGGAAGGCATCAGCTTTCTGCTGATCGATATGAATACTCCAGGCATCACAGTGAAACCCATCGTATTGCTGGACGGGTTTGCCGAAGTGAATGAGGTGTTCTTTGATGACGTACGGGTTCCTGCTGAAAACCTGATTGGCGAAGAGAACAAGGGTTGGACTTACGCCAAGGTGTTGCTTACTCATGAGCGCACCAACATCGCTGGTGTGCCAAGAAGCAAGCGCAAACTGGACGCACTGAAAAAACTGGCAGCGGAAACAGAAGACGGCTTCGGCAAGACCATGGCTGACAATCCATCCCTGCAACAACGACTTGCCGAGATGGAAATTGAATTGCAGGCATTGGAGTATTCAGAGCTGCGCACACTCGCGGCGCTGAGTGTTGGCAAGGCGCCTGGTCCTGAATCCTCGATCCTGAAAATTGTAGGCACCGAGCTGGCTCAATCCATGGACGAGATGTACCTGGAGTTGTCCGCATATTCCAGCTTGCCTTTTGTACCCGAACAGTTTGAAGGTGAGTTCGAAGGTGAACGCCTTGGTCCCGGTTCCACGAATGCAGCAGCGCTGACTTATTTTAATAATCGCAAGCTGTCCATTTTCGGTGGATCCAATGAGATTCAGCGCAACATCATCAGCAAGGCTGTGCTGGGACTGTAATCAACGCGCTTTATTGAAAGATTGAGATCTGGAAAAAGAATTTAGGTGGAGTACTAGCAGGTGGATTTTTCATATACCGAAGTGCAACAAATGTTGCAGGATCAGGTTCAAAAGTTTGTACAAAAAAGTTACGACTTCGACTCACGTAACGCCATCGTGGCGAGTGAAAAAGGATACAGTGCAGAGCACTGGCAGTTGTTTGCCGAATTAGGTTGGCTCGCCGTGCCCTTCACCGAAGAAGACGGTGGTCTTGGTGGTTCCGCGGTCGACCTCATGGTAATCATGGAAGAGTTTGGTAAGGCCAACCTCGTCGAACCCTATGTCGCTTCTGCGGTGTTGAGTGGCAGTCTTGTGGCCCAGCTCGCCGAAGGTGACCGCAAGGAAGCGTTGCTTGCAGAATTGATCGGAGGGGAATCGCTACTCGCCTGTGCATTTGCAGAACCGGGAAGCAGATTCAATCTGGCGTCCGTAACGACTACCGCCACAAGCGCCGGTGATGACATCACGCTCAATGGTGTAAAGACAACGGTTGAGAACGCTCCCAATGCAGACAAGTTCGTGGTGATTGCGCGCGAGTCTGGGGAACGGTTCGATCCGCAGGGGATATCCGCTATCCTGGTGGATGCCTCGACTGCGGGTGTCACTCTGCGAAGCTATGCCACGGTCGATGGCAAACGCGCCGCCGAAGTAAGTTTCGACAACGTGGTGGTTTCGGCCAGCGCGCGCTTGGGCGCTGCTGGTGAGGCACTGCCTGCCCTGCAAAGCGCTGTGGACAGGGCGACGCTTGCAGTGAGCGCTGAGGCAGTGGGTGCACTTGAAGCGCTGCTGCAGAAGACTGTGGAATACAGCAAAACCCGAAAGCAATTTGGTACGGCTATTGGTACTTTCCAGGCGCTCCAGCATCGAATGGCCGACATGTTTGTACAGTGCCAACTGGCACGTTCTATAGTCATCATGGCCGCCATGTCCCTCGACAGTGGCGACTCTGATCAGCAGAAGACCAAAGCCGTATCAGCGGCCAAGAGCAGAGTTGGCAAGGCTATCAAACTGGTCGGTCAGGAAGCGATTCAGATACATGGTGGTATCGGTATGACCGAAGAGCTTGATGTTGGACATCTGTTCAAGAGGGTGACGGCGCTGGATGTCCTGTACGGCGATGAAGAATTTCATCTGCAGCGTTTTGCCTCCCTGTAAGCCAGATCCCGACCCATGAGTGAGATTATCCTGGTCCGTCACGGGCAGGCGTCTTTTGGCGCCGAATCCTATGACAAGCTCAGCGAACTCGGTGTAGAGCAGGTCCGCGAGTTGGCCAGGCATTGGCAAGCCACCGGCGACAGGTTTGACCATATCGTCAGTGGCCAATTGTTACGACAGCGCGAAACTGCGGCTGAATTGCTCCCTCTTGTGGCGGGTACTCCCGCCAGCCCTGAAATTCATCCATCGTTCAACGAATACAATGGTGATCCGTTGATGCAAATCTACTTGCGGACTCACGCTGCGTCGGAAGGATTTGCCAACGTGGATTGGCCCATCAGGGATTCTCGTCTATTCCAAAAAGTGTTTGAGGCGGCCACGGCCAAATGGATCGCTGGCGAACTCGTGCCAGATGCTCAGGATACGGGCTTTGAGTATTGGGAGGCGTTCCAGGAGCGCGTTCATTCCGGTTTAAACCAGCTCATGGAGCAGCATACTGGCGGTCGTCGTATTTTACTGTCGACCTCCGGCGGAGTAATCGCCATGGCTCTGCAACGTGTGTTAGATTTCCCGGATCAGCAGGTAATCGCCACTAACTGGATGGTGCACAATAGCTCTGTCACGAAAATTCGATACGGAAATGGCAAGGTTTCCCTGACTCAGTTCAATAGTTTGCCTCATCTGGAGCGCAGTGAACTGCAGCACATGATTACCTACCGTTAGTCACTGATGAGATGAGCGAGTTGTAGCCCGTGTCATACCAGATTGATGAATCGAGCTCTGGCCACAGCCAGTCAATACCAATAAGAATCAAGACAAGGATCAAGCAGTGTCATCAGAAGACCTAATCGATCGCGCCGGCGCCATACGAGAAGGCGAAGAGCTGGACATGGATCGTTTGCGCGCTCATCTGGAGCCGGTGATCGGCTCCCAGGCGCAAGCTTTGGAAGTTAAACAGTTTCCCGGTGGACATTCGAATCTCACCTACCTGCTCAGCAGTGGTGACGAGACCTGGGTGCTTCGACGTCCACCCTTCGGAAGCAAGGTGAAGTCTGCACACGATATGTCACGGGAATATCGAATTCTGTCGGCATTGAAGGATGTGTTTCCCTACGGCCCCGTGCCAATTCATTTTTGCGAAGATCACGACGTCATCGGCTGTGATTTTTACCTGATGAACTATATCCAGGGACTGGTGATTCGTCGGGACTATCCTACTCATCTCGGTTTAAGCCCGTCGCAGATTCGCCAGCAACTGCTTAATTTCTTCGATGTGCTGAGTGAACTCCACTCGGTGGATTTAGTAGAGGCGGGGCTCGATACGTTTGGCAGGCCCGAAGGTTATGTGCAGCGGCAAGTAGACGGCTGGTGCCGACGCTGGGGTGATGCGGTTACTCCAGATACGGTGAATGTCGATGCCACCATGCAGTGGCTGCAGGACAACATGCCAGCCGAAAGCGAAAAGGCCAGTGTCATTCACAATGATTACAAGCTGGATAATGTCATCTTCAGCGCCGAAGACCCGTTACAGGTTATCGGGGTATTGGACTGGGAGATGGCCACAGTAGGTGATCCGCTTATGGACCTGGGCTGTACCCTGGGCTATTGGGTGCAGACGTCTGACCCCGATTTCTATCGGGAAGCACGCACTATGCCTTCCGATATCGAGGGGGCTCCACTGAGGGGAGAGATCGTGCAGCGCTTTCAGGATAGAACCGGATTGTCAGTGGATAATTTTCCCTTCTATCTGTGCTTCGGCCTGTTTCGGCTGTGTGTGATCGGTCAGCAGATATACTATCGCTACTACCATGGCCATACGAAGGATGAACGCTTCGCAGGATTCCTGAAGAAGGCATACGTATTGCAGCAAATGTGTGACCTCATCATTCGCGGTGAAATTACTGAGTAGCACCTGACAAGAAGCTGGTGCGAAACATCCAGCCAAGAATTTCAAGCAGGAAAAATTATGTCTCTTAAAGCGCAGGATCTGTTCAATGTAGCGGGCAAGACAGCCATTGTGACTGGCGGCTCACGGGGTATTGGCCGCATGATAGCGGAAGCCTATGTGGAGAACGGTGTCAAAACCTACATCACCGCCCGCAAAGAAGAAGCCTGTCAGCAGACTGCGGAAGAATTGTCTACCAAGGGCACCTGTATTGCTTTCCCAGCGGACCTGTCCAGCAGAGAAGGGCGCGAAAGTTTCGTTACCAGGATCAACGCCGAGCTGGACAGTCTGGATATTCTGGTCAACAACGCCGGTGCGGCCTGGGGTGCGCCTTTCGCCGAATACCCTGAAGAAGGTTACGACAAAGTCATGGATATCAATGTGAAAGCCATCTTCATGCTGACCCGTGATTTGCTGCCATTGTTAAGCAAAAACGCCTCTACCCAGGAGCCGTCCCGCGTCATTAATATTGGCTCTATAGATGGCCTGCGAGTATCCACGACGGACAACTTTGCCTACGGTGCCAGCAAAGCTGCGGTACATTTTCTCACCAAAAACCTCGCCGTGCGGCTTGCCCCGCAAGGGCTGACGGTGAACGCCATTGCGCCGGGGCCGTTTGAGAGCAAAATGATGGACTTTATGCTCGAAAAATACCGGGACAAAATCGAGTCAGAAAACCCGCTGGGGCGCATTGGAAACCCGGAAGACATGGCGGGGCTGGCCCTTTATCTGGCGGCCCCCGCAACCCGCTACCTGACCGGGCAGGTCATTGCCCTGGATGGTGGCCGTCACCTCGGCTCGCGGCAGGACTGATTCGCCTTATATCGTTTCATTCTCCCAATGCAGGTGATACTTTTAGTTCCCCTGCGCAGCCATCTGCTCGCTGAAAATGGGTAGTGAAAGCGATCATCGAGAGAGACCATTGAGCAAAGCAACTCACAGTACAACTCACAATACAATTCACAAAACGATTCCACGTGGCGTCATCGCTTCCATGGCCTTTGCCAGTGGCGCCTGCATTATGACTATCGAAATGCTGGGAGCGCGTATTCTTTCGCCTTATTTTGGTGGCAGCCTCTCGGTATGGGGCAGCATCATTACAATTTTCATGCTCGCGCTGGCCATGGGTTATCTTTTTGGCGGGCGTTTATCGACCCGTAATCCCAATGCGGTCACTTTTGCTATTTTCTACATTAGTGCAGCGGTGTTCTCCTTGCCCGTTATTTTTCTGGCCGACCAGATTATGGAGCCTATCTTCATGGTCATGGAAGATCCTCGCTATGGTTCCTTGTTTGCCGCCATCTTCCTGTTCTTTATACCGACTACCATCCTCGGCATGATATCCCCTTACGCAGTTCGCTTGATGGTGGAAAGCGAAGAGCACAGCGGTCACATGGCCGGCTTACTCTATTTCGTTTCAACACTGGGAAGTGCTGTTGGAACTCTGGGTACGAGTTTCTATTTCGTGCTGTGGTGGGAAGTGGATCAGATTCTTTGGGGAACGGTGGCTGCCTTGATACTCTGTGGCTGTATTATTCTCGTAACTCATTCGGCCATGAATCCGCAGTCTCAAAAAAACCAGGGGCGACAAGCGAAAAATGCGTAGTTTTCTCACCAGCTTGCTTTTAAGTCTCGCGCTGCTGCAGGCTGGCACTGCGGGTGCGGCCGATGCCATTCACGAGGAGCGCTCGCGATACCGCGACATCACCGTGACCCAGGTGGGGGAGCGCCGCTGCCTGCTGTTCAATGTGCACAGGGGAGACCGCAACCAGACATGCGTAATGGTGAATGATCGTGACCGCCTCGTATTCGATTATACGAAGATGAGCTTCGCCGGCTTGTTGCTTAATCCGGAACCTTCGAGGATTCTGGTGATCGGGCTCGGTGGTGGTTCAATCCCCATGACATTTGCAGACTTGTATCCGTCTGCCCATATCGATGTGGTGGAAATTGATGACGCGGTAGTACGTGTCGCCAGGGAATTTTTCTACTTCGAAGAAAGCGAGAACATGCAGGTCTATGTCGATGACGGTCGGCCATTCATCAAACGAGCAGGGCTGCGTGGCCAAACCTATGACTATATCGTTCTGGACGCTTTTAGCGGAGACTATATTCCCGAGCACATGCTGACTATGGAGTTTTTACAAGAAGTAAAGTCAATCATGAGTCCGCAATCTGTCCTTGTAGCCAATACGTTTTCAACCAGTCGCCTCTATGACCATGAATCTGTGACCTATCAGCGGGTGTTCGGTGAGTTCTTCAATTTCAAACTGCCGACTTCCGGCAATCGCATCATCATCACCCAATTGGAGCCGCTGCCACCGCGAGGTGAACTGGTAAGCCGGGCGGCAGACCTTGCCGATCGCATGCGCAAATATGATGTTCCATTGAATGACTATCCCCGACGTTTATCCACGCGAGTCGATTGGGATATGAGCCGGCGTGAATTGACTGACCAGTATTCGCCCGGAAATCTATTGCGGGAAAATTAACGATAACAAACTGGCATGATGAGCCAGATGGGGGAAAGCCGTGCGCCTCACAAGTCTTACAAAAACCCTGATAAACAGTTTCACAGTTACTCTTCTTCTTGTTCTCTCAGTTCCCAGCCGGGCCGATGTCGATATTGTTGCCGACGTCATCTACGGTCATAAGGATGGCATGGGGCTGGTTTATGATGTGCTCAAGCCGGACAACGCCAATGGCGCAGGCGTCGCCTATATGATTAGCGGTGGCTGGTTCTCTCGCTGGTCGCCACCCGAGGCACGAGTAGGTCAGTTTGCCGCGCTGTTGGATGCCGGCTTTACTGTCTTTGCTGTTCACCACGGCAGTGCGCCGCGTTACAAGGTGCCTGACGCCTACAATGATGTGAGCCTTGCCCTGCGGCATATCAAGCTTAAGGCGAATGATTACGGTGTGGATGCCGATCGTATTGGTGTCATGGGAGGCAGCGCCGGTGGACACTTGTCCTTGATGCTGGGGCTGAATTCGGATGCGGGTGATGAGCGGGCCGATGAAGTTGTGCTGAAGCAGGACAACCATGTCGCGGCAGTGGTTGCTTATTATCCCCCGGTGGATCTGCGTCCGCTGACAGGCCCGAACGAGCGCTTTCCGGCACTGGATTTCTCGTCAGATAAGTCAGCCGCAATTTCTCCGATTCTTTTTGCTGACCGGGCAGATCCTCCCACGTTGTTAATTCATGGCGATGCCGATACTCTGGTGCCGATTTCCAATTCGGAAATTATGCAGGCAGAGTTCAGGAAGCAGGGAGTGGTTTCCGACTTCATCACGATTCCGGGAGCTGGACATGGCTTTCGTGGAGATGATGCAGAGACTGCCTGGAATGCGTCGGTAGACTGGTTCAAAAAGCACCTGCTTGATTAGCGGTGCGTCGCCTGACATTAGTGGTTTAGAGTGTGGCTGCCAGCCGGGTACCCTGGTCGATAGCGCGCTTCGCATCTAACTCGGCGGCCACATCCGCACCCCCTATCAAGTGGTAGGGTTTTTCCAGGCCTTCCACGAGATCCCGCAGAGGCTCCTGTCCAGCGCAGATGATTACCTGATCTACGGCCAGCAACCTCGGCTGTTTATCGACAAGTAGATGTAGGCCCTCGTCGTCAATTCGCACATAGTCGCATCCAGCCAGCATTTGCACACCGCGCTTGATAAGACCCAGGCGATGGATCCAGCCAGTGGTCTTACCCAGGTTCTTGCCAAGGCCTTCTACCTTGCGTTGGCACAGGAATATTTCGCGCGGTGAGGGTGGGGTTTCTGCCTTGATGCCTTCGATGCCACCCCTGGCCTGCAGGCTCATATCCACGCCCCAGTCTTGCATAAAGGTCGGGATATGCTGGCTTGGTGCAGGGCCGCTATGGGACAGCAATTCAGCCACATCGAATCCGATTCCCCCGGCACCAATAATGGCCACACGATCCCCGGCCGGGACATTGCCGTTGATAACGTCGATATAGCGAGCGACCATGGCGTGGTCAATGCCTTCAATAACGGGAACTCGGGGTTTGATGCCCGTGGCGAGAATCACTTCATCAATGTCAGCGCTATTGAGGAACTCGCTATCGACTGGCCTTCCCAATCTGACGTTCACGCCGTGCCGTTCCAGTTGTACCGAGTAATAGCGCAGGGTCTCTTCAAATTCTTCCTTGCCAGGAATTCGCTTCGCTAAATTAAACTGGCCGCCGATCACTTCGGACTTCTCAAAGAGGCTTACGTTGTGGCCTCTTTGTGCTGCGGTTACCGCTGCTGCGAGACCTGCAGGGCCTGCGCCGATCACCGCGATAGATTTCCTGTTTTCCGCAGGCGTGATCACGATTTCCTGTTCATGGCAGGCCCGCGGATTCACCAGGCAGCTACTGAGCTGGCCCGAAAAGATGTGATCCAGGCAGGCCTGGTTGCAACCGATGCAGGTATTGATCTCTTCCGATTTATTGGCCGCCGCTTTGTTAATGAAGTCGGCATCCGCAAGCAGGGGTCTGGCAAGGGAAACCATGTCGGCATCGCCCCGCGCCAGAACTTCCTCGGCGACTTCCGGGGTATTGATGCGATTCGAGGTGATTACCGGTACAGAAAAGTGTTGCCGGAATTGCGCAGTTACCCAGGTGAATGCGGCGCGGGGTACTTTGGTGGCAATTGTCGGAATTGTCGCCTCATGCCAGCCTATGCCAGTGTTGATTATGCTGACACCGTGTTCTGCCAATGCCTGGCCTAGTTGCACCACTTCTTCGAAACTGCTGCCGCCTTCGACTAGATCGAGCATGGAAAGGCGGAATATGATGATGAAATCAGGACCTGTTCTTTCCCGAACTTTGCGTACGATCTCCAGAGGCAGGCGAATACGATTCTCATAACTGCCGCCCCACTGGTCTTTACGCTGGTTGGTGCGGGCGACAATGAATTCATTGATGAAGTAGCCTTCAGAGCCCATGATCTCCACGCCGTCGTAGCCAGCATCCTTACAAAACGAAGCGAAATCCACGAATGCTTCGATCTCGCCCACGATTTGTTCGTGGGTCGCTTCATGGGGAACGAAGCGATTGATGGGGGCTTTGATTGGCGAGGGCGCAATAAGGTTTTCTGTACGCGAATAACGCCCCGTATGCAGTATCTGCAAACAGATTTTGCCGTCTTCCTTGTGTACGGCATCAGTAATCTTTCGATGATTCTCTACTTGCCCATCCTGCTGGTATACCGGTTTCACTCCCGGAGGCAGGCAGTACTGGCTGGGCATGAATCCGCCAGTAACGATGAGTCCAACACCGCCCCTGGCTCGTTCTGCATAGAATGCCGCCATGCGTTCGTGGCTACCGGGTATGTCTTCAAGGCCGGTGTGCATCGAACCCATAAGCAGGCGGTTTCGGATCTGGGTAAATCCAAGATCCAGGGGTTCGAGTAGGTGAGGAAAGGGTTTCGCGATGGGGCTCATGGATTGCTTCTGCTGCGCGATTGGCTCTCTAAGAATATATTAATGAGCCATCGGCGAGTAAACTGCGGACAACTTCCATGGCCGGCATCAGGGCTGTCAGGAACTGCTGCAGTTGGCGACGATTGCGCGCAGGCCGTCGATATCCTTGAGCTCTATTTCCCTGTTGTTTACTTCGATAAAACCTTTCTTCTGCAGGGACGTGAGGATACGGCTGACGGTCTCTACCGTAAGCCCCAGGTACTCGCCGATGTCACCCCGGGTCATAGGTAACAGAAAACGAGTAGGGGAAAGTGATACTCGCGCATACCGGGAAGACAAGCCCAGCAGGAAAGAGGCGGTTCTCTCTTCCGCGCTATAACTGCTCAGCAAGGTGTGAATCTGTTGGTCTTTCGCGATTTCATTGCCCATGATGGCAAAGAAATGATGTTGCAGATTGGGCAGTTCATGGCTGAGTTTTTCCAATTGAGAGAATGGAATTTCGCAGATCGATGAATGCTCGAGAGACTGGGTTGAGTTTGAATAGTGCTTGCTTGCAATACCATCCATCCCAATGATTTCCCCAGGTAAGTAGAAGCCGGTTACCCGCCCCTGGCCAGAGTCACTCAAAACATAAGACTTGAAGCTGCCGCTTCGTACAGCGTATACGGATTTAAAGGCATCATTCTGGCGATAGAGGTGTTCACCCTTCTTGAGTGGACGATTCCGCTCCACAATCTCGTCCAGTTGGTGAATCTCGGACTTATTCAAGGCGATCGGCAGACACAGCTCGTTAAGGCGACAGCTCGCGCAGGATACATTGGGGTTGTGCGGGCAGATTTTGCTGGCGTCAGCATCTGTCCCAATTGTGAGTTTGGGGTCTGTTTTGCCGCCGATGAGGGCGCCATTCCCGGGAATTCCAGTCGCGTTCATAGGGATTCTCTCAAGCAGAATCCGTTAGTTTGCCACTAATTTCCTCGCTGTACAATTTTCGAAACAGGCGGCTTTTTTCTTCGAGTTCGGTTGTATTTTGGAGATTTTGAGTGATTGACCGTGAAAGATATTCAAGGACCCGGATTGCTTGCTGTGGTAGATATCGCTTCATTAGGCAGACAACCCTGTTGCCCCTTTGTTCGCAGCCATTGTCATAGTAGAGCAGCAATATTGATGTAGATTAATTCGATGTGTCATAGTGGGTCATACACTGAAATTATAACTGTGGTCAGCGAGGGACGAATCCATGGAGCTAACTAAACTACTGGTGCTCATTGAGCCAGACTCAGAAACCCAGCCTGCACTCGAAAAAGCCAAATCACTGGCCAGGCTGGCTGATTGTGAAATTGAGTTACTGCTTACTGAGTTCACCACCTATCTGGAGGACGGCTTTTTCTTCGATCCAGAGCAGGCGAAGCAGATGCGTTATGACCTTGCTGACCGGCGCATGGCCGAACTGGAAGCGCTGGCACAGCCACTGCGGGAACAGGGGCTCGAAGTCAGTTGCTCGGTAGCCTGGGGTAATCCACCCTACATGGAAACCCTGTCGCGCATCAAACAGCTTCAACCGTCCATGGTGCTGAAGACCACCCGGCATCACAGCAAGGTGTCGAGAATGTTTCTGTCCCATGAGGATTGGGAACTGGTGCGCTATTCGCCGGTGCCATTGCTGCTGGTGAAAGAAAAGCACTGGGAAGAATCACCGAAAATTCTGGTAGCAGTGGACCCATATCACATCAATGACAAACCAGCGGCGCTCGAAAACAAGATGATCACTGCCGCCAATGCCTTTGCCAATGAAACCGATGGTGAGGTACACCTGTTCCATTCGGCCTGGGTATCGCCCCTGGCGGGCTCCTACCCATTGGCTCCCAACGTGCAAAAAGAAGAACAGGTATTGCATGATATGGCGGCAGCCAATGGTGTAGACGGAGACAATGTCCACTGGTCCCTGGACAGGGTGGAAGAGTCTTTGCCGGACGCTGTGGAAGCGCTTGGAGTGAATATCCTCGTTATGGGAGCTGTCTCCCGTTCGAAGCTGGATCGATTTCTTCTGGGCAGTACTGCCGAGAAAATCATCGATTCAGTTGATTGCGATGTGCTGATACTCAAGCCGGACGAAATGCCCAGCCTGAGTACTATTCTCGTGTAGCGCGACTAACTAACAGCACTGTCAATTGCGCGCATGTGGATGGCGCTAGGTCAGGATTCTTCTTTGCCCACGTGAACGGTCATTACGTCGCAGGTTGCGCCGTGCAGCACCTTGATAGCGGTCGAGCCCAAGAGGATTTTCCATCCGGAATGCCCGTGGCTGCCGATGACAATCGCATCGGCATTGATCTCGGTGGCCAGGTTTCTGACTTCGGGCGCTGGCGCGCCCAGCAGGGTGTGCACTCTATCCGCATCTACCGAAATTTCATCGGCGAGTTTGCCTAGTTTCTGCTCGGCAAAGTTGATTGCTTCCTGCTGCAACTCGCTGATGTTCACCGCGTATATATCCATGCTGTAAGCAGCGGCAACGGGTTCCACTACATGAACAAGGTGCAGCTTCTTGGTATCGCCTGCCAACCGCACGGCCGTATCTATGACTTTTTTCGAGTCTGCTGAGAGATCAACAGCTACCAGGACTGTGTTGTACATTGGCTTGCTCCTGTAAATGGATTTGCGGCGAATGGGACTGCCGTAGTTTTTATTGTGCTAGCAATAGTGAAATAGCCGCTTGATTTATGTCAAGCAGGACAAGTTGTTCAGAGATAGGGCGAGAACAGCCAGGATACCGCGTTGCGTATGCGGATTGGCAGGAATTCCTTGCCTAGCATTTTTCCATCAACGTGATGTGCTTCGGCCAGGTTTTTTTCAAAATACTCGGCAATCTGTGCGGCGAATTGCTGGCTGAAAACTTCCACGCCGAGTTCAAAATTCAAGCGCAGACTCCGTGGGTCCATATTCGCCGAACCGATCAGGCTGTAGTTGTCATCAACCAGAATCGCCTTGGTATGGATAAATGGCGCGGGTAAGGCATAGACATTCAAGTCCCTCTCAACAATGTAACGGAGGTTGTGTTGTGCTGCGTAGTGCGCGAGATGGATGTTGGTGCGCTCGGGCAAGAGGATTTTGACATCAACACCGCGCAGTGCCGCCCCCTGCAGCGCAGCTATGATCTCGGGGCCGGGCAGGAAGTAAGGTGTGGCAATCCAGATACGTGATTTTGCCACGGAAAATACGCCCAGCATCACTTCCACCAATTTGTCCAGATCCTCGTTTGGTCCATCGAGAATCAATCGTGTCCAGAAATCTGATTGCGTCTTGTTCTTGTTGCCGGGGTGAAAACAGGAGTCGGAATTGTCGCCGGTGCAGTGATTCCAGTCCCGCAGGAAAGCTCTTTCCAGATCATCTACGATTTTTCCACGCATCCTGAAATGCAGGTCCTTTGCGCATTTGGGATTGTCGCCACGCGTAACCAGGTGGCGATCGCTGATGTTTTGTCCCCCAATAAAGGTTGTGTGTGAATCGACCACAACAATCTTGCGATGGTTGCGCATATTTACGTGCAGGGATGGAGGCAGTAGTTGAATTGGATTGAAGAACTCAAATGCAATCCCGGCTTTGCGCAATTTGCGGGAAATTCCCGGCGGGTAGGCTATACCCCCAAGGCCATCCAGAATAATTCTTACATCAACGCCCCGTGCCTTCGCTTCGGTCAGGGAGTCTACGACCTGACTTCCTGACTCCCCGTCCTGAAAAATATAGGTGGAGAGAAAAACCCTGTCGCTGGCCGCTTCAATGGATTCGATCAGGGCTGGGTAAAAGGCTTCGCCGTTTTCGAGAATGGTTAGTTCATCGCAGGAATGCAGCCCGTAGCCGGTTACCGTTTCCCCGATGAGCGAGTAGGGCCTGAAGTTGGTTCCTTCGGGTTCCTTGATGCTCTTGCCGGAACCTTTTAATTCGGCTGGTTGGTAGCTGCCCTGGGCTTGCTGGCGGGTGCGATTAATGCCCAATACCAGGTAGGTAATCGGTCCGATAATCGGCAGCACCAGGCAGAATGCTACCCAGGCCAGTGCCGATCTGCTGTCGTTCTTGGTCAATAGGGCATGGAGGGCACCCCATATACTGGCGATCACCGTCAACAGGGCAATCGTCAAATCTATCCAGCCATCGAGGGAGAGCAAGGGGAGAGTCATGACGCGACACTTTTGTCGGCAAGTGTCACTTCCGCCAGCAAGGCACAGTGGTCGGAAAGATCCCGCCATGACTTGCTGCTCAGTACTTCGACTTCCCTGACCTCGAAGCCCCGGAGATAGATGCGATCCATAGGCAGCATCGGAAACGCAGCAGGGTAGGTTGCCGCAGTCCGCGCCTTGACCAGTTCATGGGCGTCGATCAGGCCATAACCCTGGGTGAGTTCCTTGTGCAGTGTCTTGCGCCAGTCATTAAAGTCCCCGGCAAGAATAAGCGGTGCATCGCTGGGCACGGACGACTCGATATGCTTGATGAGGCTTTGGAGCTGGGCTTTCCTTTCGTTCTCAAACAATCCAAAGTGGATACAAAGCAGGTGAATGCCATTTTCCAATACACCATGCAATATGCCGCGCTGGGAGAAGCGTAGCGTAGAAACATCGATATTATTGGTCTCGCTAAATGGCAATTCGGACAGGATGGCATTGCCATGATGGCCATGCTGGTAAATGGCATTCTTGCCGTAGGCGAAGTGATTCCAGACTGAATCGGCCAAAAATTCGAATTGGTTGCCTTCCGGCCAGCCCGGAATCTTTGCTCTATGGCGATGATTTTCGCCGATTACTTCCTGCAGAAAGACCAGGTTTGGTGTAGACTCCCTGAGTTTACTGCGAATAGATTCCAGCGTATAACGGCGGTTACCGATAGAGAACCCCTTATGGATGTTCAGCGTCAAAATCCGGAAATTGACCATACGCTAGCGCTATAAGAATAGTTGATTTACGTCATCGATCATTATTTCAAGCTGCGGTATATTTTTCTATTATTAATCAAAGGTTCCTTAACAAAGGGGTTTTAGGAATAGATCAGTACCAGGATCTGGGGAAGGAGAGAAGCCAATGGAAAACCTGCAAAAAATAATGGTTGTAATCGATGCAAACGAAGACTATTCGAATGCACCGGATGGGCTCCCAATTGAGCTGCGTAAGGCCCTACAGCTTGTTCAGGACAAGAGCCAGACCGAGCTTAAGTTGATCAGTGTCGGTTATGAGCGTTATTTATCCCATAGCTTTCGCAGCATTGGCTACGACTACACAAAATTGCGACAGGAATATGTCACCCGCTTGAAAAATGCCATGGATGAGATGGTTAAAAAGCTGTCGGCGGACGGGTACAGCATTTCCTGTGAAGTAGCGTGGGCGCATCCACGTTATGAGGCCATTGTTAAAATGGCTGAGGAATTTGGCGCCGATCTGCTTATTCAACATTGTCGCGCATTCGCCAAACTTAAAAACGACCAGCTTACCCATGAGAGCTGGAACCTGGTGAAACATTGCCCGCTTCCCCTGTTGCTGGTGAAAGACGCTGACTGGTTCGATCCGCTCACTGTCATGGTGGCGGTAGACCCTGTGCATAGCCATAACAAGCCCTTGCGACTGGATCATAAACTGATTACTTCAGCAGACACTTTTGCGCGGAATATGGGGGGCAAGTGTCACGTGATACATGCTTACGCTGAATCCGCTCGCCCGTTTGCACCTGCAGGGCAGATTAAAGAAGAGCATGAATCGGCTTTCAAAGAGTTGATGAGTGACTTCGACATTCCTGCAGAACAGTGTCATCTGGTGGATGATGATCCGGTTGACGCCATTCACAGCATGGAGAAGACGCTTGGTGCTGACGTGGTGGTAATGGGTGCCATTTCCCGATCACGGTTTGCTGAAGCGCTTGTTGGCAGCACAGCAGAATCTGTTCTTGATTATGT
This sequence comes from uncultured Pseudohongiella sp., assembly GCA_965227635.1. GTDB lineage: Bacteria > Pseudomonadota > Gammaproteobacteria > Pseudomonadales > Pseudohongiellaceae > UBA9145. Next base: position 2,686,683 of record OZ245763.1, read on the forward strand.
GAAAATCGATATTCTGATTATCAAGCCATCAGATTCATAATGCTGCTTCGATTTCCGAATTGCGAAATCAACCCTTAGTAGCGGCCACCAAGAAGTACTCAAACCAAAGCGGTCAACTGGATTAAATCATCAGTTGGCCGCTTTTATCATATTGCGGGCAATAATGAGTTGCTGGATCTGGCTGGTGCCTTCGTAGAGCCTGAACAGTCTCACGTCCCGGTAGAAACGTTCCACTGCATATTCCGACATGTAGCCTGCGCCACCGTGAATCTGCACCGCTCTGTCGGCAACCCGGCCCACCATTTCTGTTGCAAAATATTTGCTTGCCGAAGACTCGGTGCTCACGTTCTCGCCGTTGTCCCGTTTACGGGCAGTTTCCAGCACCATGCACTTCGCCGCATAGGCTTCGGTCTGGGAGTCGGCCAGCATCGCCTGAATAAGCTGTTGCTCAGCGAGTGGTTTGCCAAATTGCTTGCGCTGGATAGCGTAATCAAGGGCATCTGCAATGAGTCGTTCCGCCACGCCAACGGATACACCCGCGATATGCAAGCGGCCCCGGTCCAACACCTTCATGGCCGTGACGAATCCTTCGCCTTCTTCGCCAATGATGTTTTCCGCAGGCACCCTGCAGTCTTCGAAGATCACGTCACAGGTCAGTGATCCAGCCTGGCCCATTTTCTTGTCAATAGGGCCCAGGGTAATTCCAGGCGTGTCTTTCTCGACGATAAAAGAGGAGATGCCGCGAGCACCTTTGTTATCGGGATCCGTCCTCGCCATAACATTGAATGTGTGGGCAACTTTGGCGTTGGTAATGTAGCGCTTGGTACCGTTTATCACGTAGTGATCGCCATCCCGTACTGCAGTGGTTTTCAGTGATGCTGCATCGGAACCTGCATCGGGTTCGGTCAGGCAGAAACAACTTACCCATTCACCCGTTGCGTACTTTGGAAGGTATTTCTGTTTTTGCGCTTCTGTGCCGTTGAAGACGATGGCCGCGGAACCTATGCCGTTATTGGTGCCCATGATGGAACGAAATGCCGGTGAGGTGCGACCGAGGGCGATAGAAACCAGGATTTCTTCCTCCATGGTGAGACCCAGGCCGCCGTACTCCTCGGGGATGGTGAGGCCAAAAAGGCCCAGTTCCTTCATCTCCTGCAGGATGTCATCTGGCAGGCAGGCTTCTTCAGCCATTTTATTCTCGGCGGGTACCAGCCGATCCCGAACAAAGCGCTCGATTAGGTCGACTAGCTGCTTGATAGTTTCCTGATCTCTGATCATTTCAGACCCCTCTCTAAAGACCGGCTAAACTACCATAGGCGCCCGTTTTATGCGACTTGTAGCGCGATTTCCCGTAGCAGGGCCCTATGCTAGAATGGCCGCCCCTGTGGCAGTGGGGTGGAATTTGGGCGATGCCTGAAACCCGCTTTGATGCAGGGAATAAGCCTGCAGATTGGCCCAGAATCAAGGTTCCGGAACGATAAGGGATTGAGCCGGAATCTCCTCAAATTTACTCAATAAATCAAAAGAGAAGGCAATGTCTGATAGCCCGCTACTCGAAGCATTTATCTATGATGGGGGGCGGACGGCATTTGGCCGACACGCCGGCGCCCTGTCTCCAATTCGTCCTGACGATCTTCTGGCCCACACCATCAAGACGGTAGTGGAACGGAACGATTTCCCCAAAGAAGCCTACGAAGATGTGATTGCTGGAAATACCAACCAGGCCGGAGAAGACTGCCGCAACGTGGCGCGCTTTGCTTCCCTGTTGGCTGGTATGCCAGTGGAAGTTGGCGGCTTAACGGTGAACAGGCTGTGTGCATCCGGCCTGGCAGCCACACTCAGCGCAGCCAATTCTGTGAAGATTGGAGAAGGGGATTTATTCGTCGCCGGTGGTGTGGAATCCATGAGTCGCGCACCGCTGGTTCTATCCAAAGCCAATGCTGCCTTCGATCGCGGCCAACAGATTGCCGATACCACGCTGGGTGCTCGCTTCACCAATCCTCGCTACGGCGATGCCTTCGGTCATGACACCATGCCCCAGACGGCTGACAATATTGCCGCTGATCATGGCATCAGTCGTGAAGACAGCGATGTGTTTGCTGCCGGTTCTCAAGCCAAGTATGAGGCAGCGCGTGCTGACGGGTTTTTCCAGGGCGAGATTATTCCGATTGAGGTACCACAGGGCCGTAAAAAACCACCATTGACGGTCGATGCCGACGAACACCCGCGCCCCCAGACCGATCTCGCGGCGCTTGCTGGTCTGCGTAACCTGTTCGAAGGTGGTGTGGTCACGGCAGGTAACGCATCAGGGATTAATGATGGTGCTGCTGCGTTAATAGTGGGTAGTCGTGCAATTGGCGAGAAATATGGGGTGAAACCCAGAGCACGCATCATTGCAGGTGCCGCTGCGGGCGTCCCACCGCGCGTCATGGGCCTGGGCCCCGTCTATGCAATCCAGAAAGCACTGGCTCGGGCAAATCTTACGCTGGATGACATAGACATTATCGAAATCAATGAGGCGTTCGCGACCCAGGTACTGGGTTGCCTGAAGCTTCTCGATATCGATTTTGCCGACAGCCGGGTTAATCCCAATGGTGGTGCGATCGCCGTAGGGCATCCGCTGGGCGCCTCCGGCGCTCGAATTGCGCTCACCACGCTTCGGCAACTGGAACGCAGCGGGGGTCGCTATGCGGCAGTGAGCCTTTGCATCGGTATTGGTCAGGGATTGGCAGCTATCATCGAACGTCTCGACTAAGAGACTTGCTGTGGTTCCCGACCGAATCCATTACGTATAAAACGAATCCGAATACATTAAGAAATTGATAAGGAAAGAACATGTCCGACGTTGTGAGCTACCAGCTACAGGAAAACATTGGTGTCATCTCGGTTAACAGCCCTCCCGTAAATGCACTTTCGCAAGCCGTAAGACAGGGAATTCTCGAGGGAATAAAAGCGGCACAAGCAGACGACTCCGATGCCATCGTCATTCGCTGCGAAGGACGCACTTTCATAGCGGGAGCTGACATCACGGAATTTGGTAAGCCACCACTCGACCCCTGGTTGCCAGAAGTGTTGGTGGCTATAGAGAACTCCAAGAAGCCGGTTATTGCGGCCATACACGGCACGGCACTGGGCGGTGGCTTCGAAGTCGCGCTGGCCTGCCACTATCGATGCGCCGTGGCGTCGGCGAAAGTAGGGCTGCCGGAGGTGAAACTCGGCCTGCTACCCGGAGCCGGTGGTACCCAGCGTGTGCCGCGCGTCGCCGGTGTGAAAGCAGCACTGGATATGATTACCAGTGGTAATCCCGTTGCGGCTCCCAAGGCAAAAGACATGGGTCTCGTCGATGAGATAATTGACGGTGACGATCTGGCGAGCGGTGCGGTCAGTTATGCCAAAGACTTGATTGCCTCGGGTGCGCCACTGAAAAGGATACGGGACATCACCATCGACAAACAGACGATCGAACCCGGTTTCTTTGACAATGCCCGCAAGCAGTTGGCAAAACGGGCAAGAGGGCAGATTGCGCAGGATCGCATCGTGAGCTGCATCGAAGCTGCAGTAAACCTGCCGATGGATGAAGGGCTGGCCAGGGAACGTGAGCTGTTTCAGGAATTGGTGAAGTCGCCAGAGTCGGCCGCCATGCGTCACATATTCTTTGCCGAGCGTCAGGCGGCCAAGATCAAGGATTTACCAAAAGACACGCCGCTTCGGGATGTTAATAGTGTGGCGATTATCGGTGGTGGAACGATGGGCGGTGGTATCGCCATGTGCTTTGCCAATGTCGGTATTCCAGTAATCCTGCTTGAGGTTAACGATGAAGCCTTGCAGCGCGGCATGGGCATTATTCGCAAGAATTACAACATCACCGTGCAAAAAGGAAAGATGTCGGAAGAGCAGATGGAACAGCGCATCAAGCTGATCCAGGGATCGACAGACTACGCCGAGATTAGTGATGTCGATCTGGTTATCGAAGCCGTGTTCGAAAACCTCGAACTGAAAAAAGAAATTTTCGCCAAGCTCGACGGTGTCTGTAAAGCGGGTGCGATTCTCGCTACTAACACTTCTTATCAGGACGTGGATGCAATCGCTGCCGCTACCAAGCGTCCAGAAGATGTTCTGGGCCTGCACTTCTTCAGCCCAGCGAATGTGATGAAGCTTCTGGAAGTCGTGCGTGGTGAAAAGACTGCGGATGACGTGCTGGCTACCAGCATGGCAATAGGCAAGAAAATTGGCAAGGTGTGTGCACTCTCCCGCGTTTGTTACGGATTCATCGGCAATCGCATGCTCGGCGGCTATGGCCGGGAAGCACAGATGCTGCTGCTCGACGGTTGCACGCCAGAACAGGTGGATTCCACTCTGGAAGAGTTTGGTATGGCCATGGGGCCACTGGCCATGGGTGACCTGGCGGGTCTCGATGTGGGCTATAAAGCCCGACAGGCGCGCACTGACTTGCCCGATGATCCCAGGCTGTATCGAATGGGAACCCTGCTGGTGGAAATGGGCCGCCATGGTCAGAAGACCGGTTCCGGTTTTTATAAATACGATCCGGAAACCCGTCGCCGTGAGTCCGATCCAGAAGTGGAAGCCCTGATCAAGGAAGAGGCGGCCAAGCTGGAAGTCGAGCAGCGAGATATCAGCAAGGAAGAAATCCTGGCGCGCTGCTTTTACCCACTCATCAATGAGGGCGCCAAGATTCTCGAGGAAGGAATCGCCCAGCGTCCTTCCGATATCGATGTGGTCTACGTGTTCGGCTACGCATTTCCAGTGGCTAAAGGTGGTCCCATGTTTTATGCCGATCAGGTGGGATTGAAAAACGTATACGACAAGATCTGTGAATTCCGGGATCGCTACGGTGCCGACTATTGGCAGCCTGCGCCCCTGTTGGAGAAGCTGGCCAATGAAGGCAAGACGTTCGCACAGTGGGATCAGGAGAGGAGTGGCAGCTAGTGCTGCCCCGCAACAACAGGGTGAGAAGCAAGCACCTGCTTGTCACCGTAAGACAATTTAGTGAGGGCTGAGGAATAGTGAGCGCATTGCAGGAATTTCGTGAAAGCACCCGTGCGTGGCTGGAAGAAAACTGCCCGCCATCCATGCGAACCGCCATGGTTCCCGAGGAGATCGTATGGGGCGGCCGCAACGCCCAGTTCGTCAATCCGGAAAGCAAGCTGTGGCTGGAACGGATGGCTGAGAAAGGCTGGACCTGTCCAACCTGGCCCGCTGAATACGGTGGCGGCGGTCTATCGAAAGACGAAGCGATCATTCTGAGTCAGGAACTCGCGCGACTCAATGCGCGACCTGCCCTGACCAGCTTCGGGATTAGCATGTTGGGACCTGTGTTGCTTGAATACGGCTCCCACGAGCAGAAGATGGAGCATATTCCGAAGATCGTGCGCGGTGAAATACGCTGGTGCCAGGGTTATTCGGAACCCGGGTCGGGTTCAGACCTGGCCAGCCTCAAAACGAAGGCGGAACTGGTGGGCGATCATTATGTACTTAATGGTTCCAAAGTCTGGACATCCTATGCAGATAAAGCCGACTGGATTTTCTGTCTCGTGCGTACCGATTTCGAAGTGCCCAAGCATGCCGGGATTAGTTTCATCCTGTTTGATATGGCTACCGAAGGTGTCAGCACCAAACCTATTCAGCTGATCAGTGGCTCATCGCCATTCTGTGAAACGTTTTTCGACGATGTTCGCGTACCGGCTTCTAACCTTGTAGGCCAGTTAAATGATGGCTGGACCATCGCCAAGCGCTTGCTCCAGCATGAGCGAACCATGATTTCCAGTTTCGGGCTTGCCAGTGGGCAATCGGATCGCGGCGGCACAACCTCTACCGTTTCCAGTGTGGAAGGCGCAGCAATGCACTATCGCGGTGATACTGAGCGCTTGTCAGATCCGGTGCTACGGGACCAGATCGCGCAATTCAAGGTTGATAGCGAAGCCTTCGCGCTGACCTCTCAGAGGTCAGTTGAGGAATCCAAGCTGTCTCAGGGGCCCAACGCGACTTCGTCAATGCTCAAATATTATGGCTGCGAATTGAACAAGCGCCGTTACGAACTTCTCCTGCAGGCCATGGGTAGCCAAAGCCTGGGCTGGGAAGGTGAAGGATTTGAAGACGATGAGTTGCAAGTTACCCGGGAATGGCTGCGCTCCAAAGCTAACTCGATCGAAGGTGGTACCTCGGAAGTGCAGTTGAATATCGTCGCGAAAAGAGTGCTCGGTCTGCCCGACATGCTGAGCATGGTGCAGAAGAAGTGATTGGTATCCACAGGTCACCAGCTAATCAAGACACACGCAAAACGAAGTAAAGGAAGCATAAAATAAAATGTCACTTGTGCTCAGTGAAGATCAGCAACTCCTAAAAGACGCGGCAAGAAACTTTTGCCAGCAGAACTCTCCAGTGGCATCCCTGCGCAAGCTGCGTGATGAGAAGAATCCTCGCGGCTACGATGAGGCTATCTGGAAGCAGATGCTGGAGTTGGGCTGGACAGGTATGGCTGTACCCGAAGCCTATGGCGGATTCGATTTCGGCTATGCCGGCCTCGGCATCGTTCTGGAAGAGACGGGCCGAACGCTTGTCAGCTCGCCATTGATTGCGTCCACGCTGTTGTCTACTTCTCTTGTAAACCTGGCAGGGTGTGAAGAGCAAAAAGCGAAACTGCTACCAGCTCTGGTTGCGGGAGAGCTGCTGATGAGTCTCGCCGTGGATGAACGAGTGCAACATCAGCCCCACAACATCGCCAGCACTGCTCGGAAGGAAGCCGATGGCTATCTCATCAATGGTGAAAAGACCTTCGTGCTTGATGGCCATATCGCGAACACATTCATTGTTGTCGCACGCACATCAGGTCAACAAACCGATAAAGAAGGTATTAGTCTTTTTCTGGTTGATGCGCAGAGTGCGGGGGTCAGCACTACCCGTACTGTCATGGTTGATAGCCGCAACAGCGCCAAGCTCGTATTTTCGGACGTCCATGTGGCTGCCGAGGACTTGCTCGGTGAGGAAGGTCAGGGCTATGCCGTGCTTGAGCAAGTGCTGGATATTGCCCGCATCGGAGTGGCGGCAGAAATGCTGGGCAGTATTGAGGCAGTATTTGCGTCCATTCTGGAATACCTGAAACAACGGGAACAGTTCGGTGTGCTTATTGGTTCGTTTCAGGCCCTGCAACATCGTGCGGCGATCATGTACAGCGAGATTGAACTCTGTCGCTCGGTGATTCGGGCCGCGGTGAGTTCGCTGGATGACCCGGATTGTTCAGTGGCTGACCGCGCGCAATTTGCCAGCCTCGCCAAAGCCAAGCTGTCGGAAGTATTCGAATTGGTGAGCAATGAAGGTATTCAGATGCATGGTGGTATTGGCATGACCGATGAATTCGATATCGGTTTTTACCTGAAGCGGGCCAGAGTTGCCCAGCAGTTTCTGGGTGATGCGCTCTATCACCGGGATCGCTATGCCTCGTTAAATCATTTCTGAGTGCCTTCACAGGCTTGTAGAAATTACATAGACTCTGGAAGCGCTGGCCTTTGTTTCTTTGCTGTCAGCTCAAATACTTGCTAACACAGGTCGCTAAACATGACCGCTAAACCTCGCAAATTTTACGAAACGGGTAATCCCGTAAACGAGGACCCTCTCGTTTGTGTGTTCGAGGATTTTCTGTCTGCGGAAGAAATTGAAGAGTTGCTCCACGCAGCACGCCCGAAACTGAAGCAGGCGCTGGTTAGCTCGGATAAATCCGGAGTTGAGAGTTCAGGTAGAACCGGCAGCAATTGCTGGATACCCCATGCCTACAACCCCGTCATTGAAGAACTTTCCTTGCGAGTCGCAGAGGTCGTGGGAATCGGGCTCGAGTATGCGGAGTCGTTGCAGGTGGTTTACTACGCGGAAGGGCAGGAGTATGCACCTCATTACGATGCGTGGGACGCGGCGACTGAGCGTGGGCGGCGCTGCATGCTGAAGGGAGGGCAGAGACTCGTCACCTGCCTGCTCTATCTCAATGAACCTGAAGAGGGCGGTGGCACGGCGTTTCCCAAGCTGGATATGGAAGTCAGGGCGAAGAAAGGGCGCATGCTTCTGTTCCACAATTGCCACGCGGGCAGTACGGTTCGCCATCCGGACTCTCTCCATGGCGGCCTCCCGGTTGTCAGCGGAGAGAAGTGGGCTTGTAACTTCTGGTTCCGGGAAAGGGAATATCAAACCAGTGGCTCCGTTCCGACTCGCAAGAAAAACAAGCCCGAATCCCCCAGCTACGGCAAAGTCATTTAGTGATCTTCGCAGTTATCGCCCTGATTGTGGCGCTTTTGATCTATTTGCCTTCTTTTTGGGTGAAGCGAGTCATGCGTGCCAATAGTCGGGAATTACCGGATCTGCCGGGTACCGGAGGCGAATTGGCGGAGCATCTAATAAAGCGTTTCCAACTCGATGGCATTCACGTAGAGGAAACAGACCCGTTCAGGGATCATTTCGACCCGCACAATAAAATGGTGCGTCTGAGCCCGGCCAATTTTAATGGCAAGTCACTCACAGCGGTTGCGGTTGCCGCCCATGAGGTGGGACATGCCATCCAGTTTCACCGCAATGAAAAAATTTTTGAACTACGTAGCCGGTATCTGCCCACAGCGCATTTTCTCGCCCAGGCAGGAATTGCGATCATGTGGGCATTACCACTTATCGCCGTGCTGCTGCGGGCTCCGTTCGCCATTGGATTGGTCGTCGCGATAAGCCTGCTTCTGCAATTGGCCGGTGCCATGGCCTATCTCATCATTTTGCCCGAGGAGTGGGACGCCAGTTTCAACAAGGCGCTGCCGATTCTTATCGAGGGTGAGTATGTGGATGCCAGGCAACTGCCCGCTGTCCGGAGAGTGTTGCAAGCGGCCGCGCTTACCTATTTTGCGGCGGCGTTGGCAAACATTCTGCACATCGGCCGCTGGTTTATGTTGTTACGTCGCTAAGCTTGAGAGGAATTCACTTTGAGATCGATCTGTGTGTATTGTGGCTCGGCAAGCGGGGAAGGCGATGCCTATCTCGTGGCCGCCAGGAGTCTGGGACGGGAACTTTGTAGCCGAGGACTGGACCTCGTCTACGGCGGTGCCAGAATAGGACTGATGGCAGAAACCGCGAATACTGTGATGGCCAATGGCGGTTCCGTCACCGGCGTCATGCCGCGGAACCTCTTTCGCCAGGAAGTACCCCACGACGCCCTTACCCGCATGATCTATGTCGAGTCCATGCATGAACGCAAGTCGACAATGGCCGACCTCTCCGATGGCTTCATCGCAATGCCCGGTGGGCTGGGAACGGTCGAGGAACTTTTCGAAATACTGACCTGGGCGCAATTGGCAATCCACAGAAAGCCCTGTGGTATTCTGAACGTTAATGGTTATTATGATCATCTCATTCAGTTTCTGGATCATGCGACTGAGCAGAAATTCATTCGCCCGGTGCACAGAGCGATGATCATGATTGAGGATGACGCCGCCTGCTTGTTGGACCGGTTTGAGGAGTATACTCCGCCGGACAAGCAGAAATGGGTGGACCTTGATGCTGGCGCTGAGAGTGAGTCAGGTAGCTAACGAGAAAGCAGAGAGCGGGGACCGACAATTGACTGACATGGACGAATCGCTGAATGTATTTCTGGAGCCGCTTGTTCCCTGTGGAGAAGATCCACTAACGGGCTTCTATCGAGACGGATGCTGCAATACCAGCGACGATGACTTTGGATCCCATACCGTCTGTGTTGAAGTGAATCAGCAGTTTCTCGAGTTTTCCAGGTTTCGGGGTAACGATCTCAGCACGCCAGTGCCCGAATTTGGCTTCCCCGGATTGCAGCCGGGGGATACCTGGTGCCTGTGTGCTGCCCGTTGGCTTGAGGCTCTGGAACATGACCGGGCGCCACGGGTTTATCTGGCAAGAACCCATAAGCGTGCTCTGGAAATTGTGTCCCTCGACCAGCTCAAGGCATACGCAATCGATATTAACTGAATCAGAATTCATTGTTCAGATGTGAGTCATCACATTTTTTGCCAACGCGAATGATGAAACCCGGCTTCCAAGCAAGAACATAAACAAATAAAAACAATGAGGTGTTCCATGAAAAACTACAAAACAATATTCACTGGCATCATCACCGTCTTGTGTATTGCGCTGTCCTTGCCTGCAGCAGCACAGCGCAATACAGATCCGGCGCGTTGGGAAGATACGATGGCGCGCTTTGATGAGCAGGACAAAATGAATCCGCCCCCAGAAGGGGCCATCGTGTTGACTGGAAGTTCCAGTATTGCGCGGTGGAATGCGCAATCGGTAAAGGCGCTCGCCCCGCTGACAGTCATACCCAGAGGATTTGGTGGCAGTATTATGGGAGATGTATTGCACCATCTTGATCGCGTAGCCCTGCGTTACAAGCCGAGAGCGATCCTGATCTATGAAGGGGACAATGATACGGCTTTTGGAATACCCAAGGAGACAATCGTCGGCCAATTAAATCAGATTATTTCGCGCGTACATGAGGAATTACCCGAGACGCGCATCTACGTGCTGTCAGTGAAGCCAAGCGTGCTAAGGGAAGAGATCTGGCCTGTCGCGCAGAGCGTGAGTGCCGAATTCAAGGCCATTGCAGCCAAAGATCCGCTGGTCTATTACGTGGATGTGGCGACGCCATTCCTGCAAGCGAATGGTAAGGTGATGACCGACATCTTTGTTGAAGACAACCTGCATCTGAATGATATGGGTAACCTGATCTGGGGTTCGGCTATTCGGGCAGCCTTGATGCCACAGGAAGCACGCTTCGAATAGGGAGTCTGGAATTGCTGGAACCTCTCGATATCGCAACCGCTATAGCCATGCTGGGGCTACCCATGGTAGTGCTTAGCTGGCTGCTCTTCTCCTGGATGGTGGATGCCGGCGATATTGAATTGCAGGACAGTCATCAGGCCATCACCCAAAAGCTGAAAGCGCTACGCAAGCTGGACAAGAAACTGCGCAAAAGACCGGGCGGTAAGAAGAATCTTTTGTATGACAAGTGGATGTGGTTCGGGAGTGGCTTCTACGGGTTAGCCGGGTTCTGGACTCTTCTGGTCATCGAGATCAATGAAGTAATTTCCCTAATCATGCACCCTGTTTTGGATCAGGATATTCCGGCGCGGGGAATAATCGAATGGATTGTGGCTTTCTTTCTCGATCAGTTGGGCAATGTCATACAGGCGTTTGTCTGGTTTAGTTACTGGCCAGCAGAATCAACGATTGCCTGGGTGTTGGTGGCCTACCTTGGCTACTGGTTAGGTGTGGAACTGGCGAAACACCAGAAAGTCATGACGCCGGGGGAATTGTACAAACGACTTTTCCCCCGCCATTCAGAAAGCGATTAGAAAAATTTACCGAGTCCTTCAGTCAGTTCGACTTTCATGCCTTTGGGGTCGGTAAAAAACGCGGTTCCGAGATCGATTGACTCGTTATAGCTATAGGGCCTGTCGAAAACCACGCCGCGGGCTTCAAGCTGTTTGCAGAATGCTTCCAGGTTGTCTATTTCAAAGCCGAAGTGATCGATCGCAGTGCCCTCGGTTGCGGCGCGGTCGGTATTCGAGTTGCCGAAGCTGATATTCATGCCCGGCACGTTTGTCGTGGTTCCGATACTGCCACGGGTTCGGATTTCCAGTTCAAACGTCTCGGCGTACCAGTTCAATAGATCTTCATGGCCTGCGGTGAAGAAGTGGATATGGTAGGCCGTCACTTCCTCATGCAGACCCTGATCCTCCTGTAATTCCACGTAAGTACCGCCCGGAAATGTGAGGTAGGCATTGGTTTGCCGCTCGGCGCCAACAAATACCCGGCCCATCTCCAGACCAGCTGCTTCCCACTTATCAATGAAAGATTTGATGTTCCGGACTTTAAATCCGAAATGATCCATCACGGTCAATTGCGAACCCATGGTGGGTTCCTGCTCGCGGAGAACCAGCAGCATATTGGGAAACCTGATGGCGATCTGCGAACCGAGCATGGTGCGAACTCCACCGAAGTGTTCTTCCCATAAAGCCGCATGTTGTTCGGCGTCCGGTACATTCAAGTGTACATGGCCAAAGCGGATGCCATTTTCGTTGGGGGTCGCCAACTGGGCATGACCTGCATGCAAGGGTACGAATAAGAGAATTAAAAACGCCAGCCTTTTCATAGCCTGCTCCTGCCGAATTAATCGATGATCGCCTGGTAGATACCGCTGCGAAGCTTGCTGTAGTCATCCACACCGCTGGCCGGGATGAGCTGAGTCATATAGACAACGACCAGTTCCTCCTCAGGATCGACCCAGTATGTGCTGTGATAGGCGCCTCCCCAGCCGTATTCTCCTTCAGAACCCAGAATGCCTCGGGCGCCGAGATCGGTAACTACGAAAAAGCCCAGACCGAAACCCTGACCCGGACGGAACGGTTTGCCTTCGAGGTGATCGGTGGTCATCAACTCGATTGTCTTACGGGACAGAATCCGGGTGCCGTCCAACTCACCACCATTGAGGGTCATTTGCAGGAATCGGGCATAGTCGTGGGCAGTTGAAAGCAGGCCCGCGCCTCCGGAGTAGCTCATGTTGGGGCCGCTGCCCTGAACATAGAGGCCCTGGCTCTGCATACCATCCTGAACTGGTATGGCTTCTACGCCATTATCGCCAGGCCGATAAACCACGGCGAGCCGGTCTGCCTTGCTCTGGGGGAGATAGAAGTGGGTGTCTTCCATGCCCAGCGGATCGAATATTTCCTGTTGCAGAAAACTGCTCAGGTCTTTGCCGCTGGCTACTTCGATTACCGCCCCGAGAATGTCGGTGTTGTATCCATAGATCCATTCTTCGCCCGGATGTTGGTCGAGGGGCAGGGAACCCATGCGTTTTATCGATTCGAGTATAGGTTCGCGTTTATTGGCAAAATACCAGCCCTGGAATCCGGCTTCTTCCCATTCTTTTTGGGCGGGGCCGCTACCGTAGCTCATACCCCCAGTGTGAGTGAGCAGCTGGCGGATGGTGACTGGCCTGCGGGCGTCTTCCAATGAGTAACCCCCGTTATCCCGAGGAACAGCCACCTGCATATCCGACCATTCCGGAATATATCGACTTAGAGGATGGCTGATGTCGAGGTCGCCGCGCTCATGCAGGATCATGATGCCCGTGCTGACAATGGCCTTGGTCTGGGAAGCGATGCGAAATATGGTGTCTTCCGTCATGGTAGCGCCAGATTCCCTGTTCCGCATGCCTTTGGCGGCGGAGTAGGCGATACGCCCCTTGCGCAGAACGAGGGCAACCTGTCCTGCCACCAGCCCTTCGTCAACGTAAGCGTCTAGCACGGCATCCAGTCGCTCCAGGCGCGCAGACGACATGCCGACTCTTTCCGGGCGGACACGGGAAAATTCGGCTGCAAAACTAGTGGTCCAGACAGAGAGCAGTAGCAGCAGGGCTAGCGCTTGCCTGAATGAGTATTGAGGGAGGCGGCGAGGGAGGCGTCGAGGAGAGTTGGGCATTTCGGCATCCTGTTTTTATTCTGTTATTCGGAGTTTCCTTAACAAGACTATCCCTGTTTGCCGCTGAAACACAACGCAGATTGGTAATTTTCTGGTGCGGGGATAACGGCGCTGACAGGCCCTGGGGGAGAGGCCGGGTACTGGCTTATTGACGAGCGTTATTCCGGGATAGAATTAATCGGTATGCGGCGCGTGAGTAGTGATTCGGCAATCTGGCTTTCCAGTGTTAGCGAACTGGCTTCATAGATTCCTGCGAATTCAACGCGATTCCTCCCTCTGTTTTTGGCGCGATAGAGCGCCCTGTCCGCTTCCTTGAATAGCTCGCGGGGTTTTGGTGTCACAACAACATCACCCTGTGGTCTGTAGGTCACAGCACCGATACTCACGGTAACTACTTCGCTGACGCTGGAGCCAGCATGCGGCATGCGTAAATTTTCGATTTCTATTCGCAGCGTCTCGGCTCGTTCTTGCAGGTCGAGTCCATCACAACCCGGAAGTACCACGGCGAATTCTTCGCCGCCATAGCGTGCAGGAAGGTCACCGCTGCGCTTGAAGATCGTGTTCATGCACTCACCAACCCGGGACAGACAGTCATCGCCCAGAAGATGCCCGTAGCGATCGTTGTATTCCTTGAAGAAATCAATGTCCACGATTAGCAGGGACAGGCACGCGGCCTGACGGGTAGAGCGCGCCAGTTCCTTGCTAAACGTAGCGTCAAAATGTCGCCTGTTATAGAGACCGGTCAGGCTATCGGTAATGGCCGATTGTTCGAGTTGCTCGTTGGTATGGGAGAGTTGCTCGTTGAGCTGCAATAGCTCTTGCTCCATCTCCTTTATATCGGCGATGTCGCTAAGCACGCAGATGTAGGTATTCTCATTGTCGATGATCATGTTGCGTATGGAGATTCGAGCCGGCACGTGGCTGCCCGCTTTTGTCTGCATGCAGACTTCCCAGTGTGAGTCGCTATTGTCCGGGCAGTTGCTTTGAATGTATTCCGGTAAGGAAAACTCAGTTGACTGGTAAATCTTCTCGTCGGCGAACAGCCGGTTGAATTTCTGATTTACAAGCTCTTTGCGCTGGTAGCCCAGCAGTCTTTCAGCTGCCCTGTTTATCGTCTGGATATTGCCATTGGGCTGCATGGTAATGAGGCCATCACCCATGGTTTCCAGCAAGGCGGCATACATGGTTTGCTTTTCCAGCAGTTGCTTCTCACCTTGCTGGATTTTATCGAAGAGGTTATTCACGCTTTCAATAAGTGACTTCAGTTCCCACACCCCGTGAGGAGAGCATCGCAGGTTGTGGTCACCAGCGGCAAAAGCATCGAGTTTGGCCATGGTTTGACGGGCTGGCTGAAATACTCCGCGTTCGAGAATGGCAAGGAGTGCGAAAAGGCAGATCACAATGGCAGTGCAGAATAGCCATAGCTGGGTTGTTAGGAGTTCTGATCTGGCTTCGTCAAGGATTTGCTTCGATGCGGTTTCCAGGTAGAGCATTTCGCAGTTTACAGCAGTTGCTGAAGAGGCGGGGCACAGGGGCAGCCTGCCTGCCAGATTCGCTGCACTGTTGAAAAAAGTCTGGAATCGGGACGAATCATTGCCAACGCCTGTGGCTGCAGAATCCGGGGCTTGTTCAAAGAATGTTTGTCCGATTTCGGCTTCCAGGGAACTGTCCAGTATCAGTCCCGCAGCGCTAATGATATGCGCTTTGCTTATATGAGCCTGACTACTCATATCCTGGATTAGACTGCGGTGAAAATCGGTGTCGACAGGTAGTCCCGAATTTTCCACGCGCGACTCTGCCAGGCGCAGCGAGCCTGCGAGTAGCGAATTCTGGTTCTCCATCAGGCGGGATTGTTCGCGCTGCCAGATCCACAGCGAGTTGGCGACGAGAAAGGCAGCCAGCATCAGAATCGCCGCTGCTGTAATAAGCAGCCTCGTACTTGGTTTTGGATTCATCTGGTTTCTGTCCCGGATAACCAATTTCTCTCGCCTTGCGGTCAAATCCGGCCCAGAAACACGAGCTGGGCCGACAGAAGCCTGGTCAGGACGTAGTCCTCTTCTTTTTCTATCCCTATGAAATAGTTAGAAAAACCGAATTTTCATGCATGATCACGGCATTTCCGCACTCTCAGTATTTAGTTTAGACACTAATTTTCCTGCCGTATGGCTCAGTGGCCACTAATGACGTGGCATTCGTGGACATGGCAGGTTGACTTCGGTTCGGTGGTAGCGCATTATCGCCGCCCTATGAATACACAATTCTATTTCTGGTGGTTTGATCGCTCAGGCTGCCAGGTGAACAAGTTCTGATTCATCTTTGGCCGCCGAAGGTTATGGCGGTCTATTGCTCCTAAAAAGTATTCATTCCTCGCCATAGCTCTTAGCGGTCCTGATTAGCCGGTTAATCCCTAACGTGATATCCGGGCAACACAGGAGAGTGGCAATGCAAGCCCTTCGTCAAATCCAGTATCAATGTGCCAGCGGCATCCAGGTCCGGCGCAGCGCCCAGCCTTTGAATTACAAAACAGCCACGGAAGAATTGGCGTTGGCTTTAAATGCCAACCGTGGTGTGTTGCTGGCATCCAGCTTTGAGTATCCGGGGCGCTACACGCGGCTGGATATCGGGTTCATCAATCCGCCGCTGGAGATCATCGCCAGAAGCACGTCCATGGAAATTACTGCCTTGAATAAACGTGGTGAGATCCTGTTGCCTGAACTGTATTTCGCTCTCAAGGACAGTGCTTCAATCTCCTCGCTGGAGTCCAGTGAGCAGTGCCTGAAGCTCGAGGTCAAACAGGAAAGGTTCAGTGGCTCGGAGGAGAGTCGCAGTCGGCGACTCAGTGTGTTCTCCGTATTGCGGGAAGTGATCCACTGTTTTTTCAGTGATGAGGATAGCTATCTCGGACTCTATGGTGCTTTTGGTTATGACCTCACGTTTCAGTTTGAGGACATCGAGCGATTTCAGAAGCGGGATGCAGAGCAACGTGATCTGGTCCTGTACTTGCCTGATCAAATCACGGTAGCCGATCATCGTGCCGAACAGACAGTTTGTTATAACTATGAATTTCAGTGCCGGGATTGGGAATCGGAAAAGCGCCGTGAAACCACAGGAGGATTCCGGAGGCAGGGCGAGTCACTTGCGTTTGCGCCAGCGATACGCGTCGACAAATCCAGCGACCATGCCGCAGGAGAATATGCCGACAATGTCAGCAGGGCATTGCAATACTTCAGGCGGGGTGATCTTTTCGAGGTTGTTCCCGGGCAGTGTTTCTTTGAACCCTGTAAAGACTCACCTGCCGATGTGTTTCTGCGCTTGAAGAAGAACAACCCGGCGCCCTATGGCGCGTTGATGAATCTCGGCGAACAGGAGTATCTGGTAGCAGCTTCCCCCGAGATGTTCGTTCGCGTCGATGGACGTCAGATCGAAACCTGTCCCATCTCGGGAACAATCAAGCGCGGTGGAGACGCTATCGAAGATGCACGGCAAATTCTGGCGCTATTGAATTCCGAGAAAGACAAATCTGAACTATCGATGTGCACCGACGTTGATCGTAATGACAAGGCGCGGGTGTGCGAGCCGGGCTCGGTACGGGTCATCGGCAGGCGGCAGATCGAAATGTATTCACGGTTGATTCATACCGTCGATCATGTGAAGGGGCAACTCAAGCCGGAATACGACGCACTGGATGGCTTTCTGGCCCACACCTGGGCGGTAACCGTGACGGGAGCGCCGAAACTGGCAGCCATGCAGTACATTGAAGAATTCGAGAAGTCGCCTCGGCGCTGGTACGGCGGGGCCCTCGGCTTTGTTGGCTTTAATGGCAATATGAATACGGGGCTCACCTTGCGCACGTTGCGCATCAAGGATGGTGTTGCAGAAATACGTGCTGGCGCGACCCTGCTCGCAGATTCAGACCCTGTTGCAGAAGAAGAGGAGACCCGACTCAAGGCTTCCGCCCTGCTGGATGCGGTGCGTGGCAAATCGAAACCTGCCCAACTGCAAGCCGACAAGGCTGACCTGCTACCAGTAGGTCGCGGTCTGAAAGCCTTGATGGTCGACCATCAGGATTCCTTCGTGCACAACCTGGCTGCCTATTTCCGGGAGTTTGGGGTCGATGTGATAACGCTAAGGCCAGAGGCGGCCCGGGATGCTATTGCAAATGAAGCCATCGATTTTGTCATTCTCTCACCGGGACCGTCCGAGCCGGCGAAGTTCAACATGTCTGCCACTATTGATAAGGCATTGGAGGTAGGCCTGCCGGTTTTCGGCGTCTGTCTCGGACTGCAGGGCCTGGTGGAATACTTCGGTGGCACCCTGAAAGTCCTCGGGCAGCCGATGCACGGGAAGTCTTCGATGGTGCGCCACTCGGGTGGGAGATTATTTGCCGGGATAAATCCGCAATTCGATGCGGGCAGATACCATTCCCTGGTAGCTGATCAAGTGCCTGACTGTTTGCACGTCACGGCGCGAACTGAGGATAACTGTGTCATGGCGATCGAGCACCGCAGCTTGCCAATACATGCGGTGCAGTTTCATCCGGAATCGATCATGAGCCTGGAAGGTTCCATGGGTCACAGATTGATTCACAATTTTCTCACCGCTATTGCCGAACGCAGTTCGGAATTCGCGGATGAGAGTAAGGAATCAGGGCAACTCGTTCGTTAGAAAGATGGCGATTCGCAGTCCAGCCAGCCCCAGCCGTTGTCTGGCAACCTGCTGCATGGAGTCGATGTAGGCTTGATCGAGGCTGAGGGTTTCAAGTTCTTGCCCTGTCGCCTCTGCATTGCGAATCGCAGACTTGATTGCGGGTGAATACACCAGATTCTGCAGGGACATTCGGCTCTCATTCAACCACTGGTCCCAGTCCGACTCGATGCCTTCGACCTGCGGTCTCGAAAAGCCTGTGAGGAGCTGCATGATCTCGGTGAGTTCCGACTGTAATCCGTTTTCGGTCAGGGCCCTGTCCCAGACGCTGTGGAGATTGCTCTCGCCGATTGAGACGGCATTTCCGCCCCGGTCGCCTCGATCAAACAATTCTGCGGAGAACATGGAACCCGCATGCAGGGGCTGATGGATATCGCCCATCAGATGGAGTACCCAGCACAGGGCGACTGCCCGATCTGCTGCGGAGGCGTTTTCATCAATCAGGATTGCTGTATTGAAGTCTATGGCAGTTGACACATTGCTTACCTGGGCTTCCTCACGGATTTCCTCGGAGGAAATGCCCGGGATATCAGCAAAGGGTTCGAGGTCTATGTACACGTTGCCCTGGAACGCAGCCGATCCACGGACCCAGGCGCCGTCAGTGTAGTGCCAGTTAGGTTTGTTGTAGGTTCTTCGGTCCGGCTCCGGTAGTCCCCGGGCTATATCCGGCCAATAGGCTGCCTGGCCCAGTAGCCACTGACTGAATTGTGCTTCATCGTTCCTGTCGACCATGCGAGGGACGGCGTCCAGGAAGTCTTGCTGGTACCTGGGATGAGCCGCAAGAATCTCCAGTAACTCTGAGCGTAATTCCGGGCTGATAAATTCGAGTGCGACGGCAGCGCTGATGCGGTGACCCACCGAGTCCCAGGCAAAGGCTGAGGAAGTGCTCAGTATCAACAAAGTGGCGAGCAGGGTATTTCGGATAGTGTGAGTAATCATAGGAAAAGCAGATGCATTCAAAGTTTCTCTAATCCTCCCACTTGAATATTAAATTATTATTGCAAAACAGTATTAAAGTGGGAATTAGACTTCAAGCCATTCAGCCCGAATATCATCGGACTGCAAAAGGCTTTCTGGAGTGCCTTCATAGACGATGCGCCCATGTCCCATCACGAACAGGCGATGGGAAATGCGCAATGCGACAGAGAGTTTCTGTTCAACCAGCAGGATGGCCACGCCTCGTGAGGCTATCGTTTCCAGCAAATCACCTACCTGCTCCACGATTTTGGGTGCCAGGCCCTCGGTGGGTTCGTCAATCATGATCATATCGGGGTCGCCCATTAGCGTACGGCACATGCAGAGCATTTGCTGTTCGCCGCCACTGAGCACGCCGCCATGGACATCGGCTCTCTCGGCGAGGTTGGGGAACATGTCGAACATTTCTTCTATTGTCCAACGACCTTTTGCCTGACCACTCTTGACTCCCAGTAACAGGTTTTGCCGTACTGTAAGGGTGGGAAATATATCCCGATTCTCCGGTACATAACCCAATCCGCGATGGGCAATGTCGAAGCTGGGCTTGCCGGCGATCTCCTCTCCCTTGAACAGGATTGATCCCTGGGGTGCCACCTCGCCCATGATGGCTTTTACCGTGGTGGAGCGACCCACGCCGTTCCTGCCCAGCAGGCTGACAATTTCGCCTTCGCCTACACTAAAGTCTACGCCCTGCAGAATATGGCTCTTACCGTAGTAGGCATGAAGATTCTTAACCTCAAGCATCGTCCACGGTCTCCACGGCTACGTCACCAAGATAGGCTTCCTGTACTTTAGGATTGGCACGAATCGCTTCTGGTGTATCGCTGGCAATGATTTCCCCGTACACCAGCACGGAAATTCTGTCCGCTACATCGAAGACGATATTCATGTCGTGCTCGACCATGACCAGCGTCTTGCCTTCTGTGATCTTGCGGATAAGCGCCACTGCGCTTTCTGCTTCGCTGTGGCTCATGCCAGCCACAGGTTCGTCGAGCATAATCAGTTCTGCGCCGCTGGCAATGGAGATTCCAAGCTCCAGTGCTCTCTGCTGGGCATAAGCCAACTCGCCTGCGGGATATTCTGCGCGGTCGCTGAGGCCGATTTCGCCGAGTAGCTCATAGGCCTTGTCATTAAGGTCTTTTTGCCTGCCAAGCAGATGCCAGAAGGAATATCCAAACCCTTCTTTCCACAACAAGCCACAACGAATATTTTCAAACACGCTCAGCCTTGGAAAAATGTTGGTAACCTGAAAGCTTCGAGCCAACCCCAGCCTCGCGATATCGAAAGGCGTACGACCCTGAATTTCCTGATCGCGGAAAAGTATTTTTCCGGCAGTTGGTTTGTACTTGCCACTGATAAGATGGAACAGTGTGGATTTGCCCGCACCGTTCGGCCCGATGATGGCATGGCGCTCGCCTGGCGTGATATCCAGGCTTACATCCCGGATGATTCTGGTTTCACCGAATTGCTTGCACACATTTTGCAGGGACAGCATGCTCATTGTGCGTCGCCTTCATTGTTGCCGCTTTCGATGGCATTGGCCGATTCCCAGGCGTTTTGCAGTTGCGGGAGTGAACGTTTGCAGCCGAAGTAGGCAGCTGCGGCCACTATCGCACAAAGTAGCCAGTGCACAACATTCCCTGAATCCAGGGACATGCCCAGAAAATGCATAGCCTCTTCCTCATGATGCAACATCTCAATCATGGCAACACTGGCAGTGGCGAAGACCAGGGCGGGAAGGCCGGTGATCAGGTAAGGGAGAACAAGGCTGCCGAGTCTTCCCTGTATCCAGGCGGTGCGATGCATCATGATGAAACCAGCAAAACCGCGGGGAAGAAACAGCACCGTGAGCACGAACATGATGCCGAGGTACAACATCCATAATTCGGTGTAATTACTGAGCAGGGAATTCATGAGCGTCAGTATTACGGCGCCGATGATAGGTCCGATGAAATAACCCAGGCCGCCAATATAGGCCATGAGTAACACGCGGCCTGACGTAATGGCGTTGAGGTTTTCCTCGGTAATGAATTCGTAGTTCAGCGCAAACAGGCCGCCGGCAATACCCGCAAAGAAACCTGAGGCACAGAATGAGATGAAGCGCACACGACGTGCACTGTAACCTATGAATTCTGCACGCTCCGGGTTATCCCGAACAGCGTTGGCCATGCGTCCCGCTGGTGTCTGCGTGAACAAATACATAAACAGGGTGGCGATGAATACCCAGGCAGCGGCGAGATAGTAGATCTCGATGTCCTGGAAAAACTCGATGCCAAAGAAGGGTGGGCCGTAGGTTCGATCCGCATTAACCCCGGCCTCGCCGCCGAAGAAACTCACGAAGATAAGCGATGATGCGGCTACCAGTTCGCCGATACCCAGTGAAATCATGGCGAATACAGTTCCGGCCTTGTGGGTTGAGAAACTGCCAATGAATACGGCCGCCAGTAGACCAATCAATCCACCAATCAGGGGAATGTAAATAATTGAGAAATAGACTGTTTCGAACTCGATCATAACCAGGGCATGTACGGCCATAAAACCGCCGAGACCGAAATAAACTGCATGCCCGAATGAAAGCATGCCACCCTGTCCCAGCAGCATGTTGTAGCTAAGGGCGAACACGATGGCGATGGCCATCTGGTTAAAGATCGTAATTGCCAGTATAGAGTCGAAGAAAAGGGGCAGTGCCAGCAGCACCCCCAGATAGGCAATCCAGATTACAGACTTCTGCGCCAGCGCCTTCATTGTTCCCGCTTCCCGGCGATACCCGTGGGTCTAAATATCAACACCAGAACCAGTAACAGGAAAGGCAGGATAGGTGCCACCTGAGGCAAGGTCAGGGTCCAGAGATCAGTTAGGGGATGATCACGAGAGAACTCGAGGCCGAGCAGGTTCAACAGGTCCGGCATACCTACATTGGATGCTATGGCATAGCTCTGTAGCAGGCCAATCATCAAGGACGCGATAAAGGCGCCGCCAAGGGAGCCGAGGCCGCCGATGACCACGATGACAAATACAATGCTTCCCAGCACCACCGCCATGCCCGGGAACGTGGTCAGTACCGGTCCAGCAATCACTCCCGCCACACCTGCCAGCGCTGTACCCACGCCAAACACACCCATGAAAATTAGCGGAACGTTGTGACCGAGGTTGGCCACGGTGTGCGGATGAGTTATGGCAGCCTGGATGATAATGCCGATCCGGCTGCGCGTTAGCACATAGTAGAGGCTGACGAATATGCCTACAGAGATAGCAATCATGAACCCGCGGTAGGCTGAGAATTCCTGGCCAAAAAGCGTGAACAGGGGGAAGTCGAGAATATCCGGCGATTGGTAATTCTTGGTATCCGGTCCCCAGAAAAATTGCACTGACTCTTCAATCAGGAACGCGAGGCCGAAAGTGAAAACAAGCTCCGCCACGTGACCGTGGGCGTGGACTCGCCGCAAGGCGTAGCGTTCTACCAGAGCACCCAGCAAACCGACGATCAGGGGAGCGAAGATCAGTCCTGCCCAGAAGCCAAGATGCAAGGAGATGGAATAGGCGAAGTAGGCGCCCAACATATAGAAGCTGGCATGGGCGAAGTTGAGGACTCCCATCATGCTGAAGATGAGAGTCAGGCCGCTGGCCAGCATGAACAGAAGCAGCCCCGTAACAAGGCCGTTCAGGGTAGAAAAAATGAATACTTCCAGCATTGAACAGAAACTATCTTAGGTAGATGACGGTGCTTAGCGTCTTGGCCGACGCATGCGGCAGCTATGATCAACGATAGTGTCTTCGGCTGGCACGGAGAACTCACGGAGCAGGCCGAAACCGGAGTTGTCTGCGTCCACTACGATATCCTGGTCAGTATGCACTGAGACGTGCAGTGATTGAATGATCTGGTGATCATCCGCACGCATCCACAACTCTTCACCACTCATGTTCATGAAGCGCATGTCCTCCAATGCCAGGGCGATGTCATAGGGATCTGTGCTCTGGCTGTCTTCCATCGCTTTCACCAACATTTGCAGCGCATTGGTGATGCGGAACTGTGTCATGTCGTTGTCAGGATTCAGGCGTTTGAATTTCTGGATGTATTCCAGGCGCTCCTGGGTTGGGATGGGATTACCTGCATCGTTGTGAATCAGGCGAATCTTGTCCACGCCATCGGTACCCAGAGTTGCAGTAATGCCGTCATAGGCTGCATAAAAGGTGTAAATCGGAATTTCCAGGCCACTGTCGATGATAGAGCGGGCGAGAGACACCATGTCAGCGCCAAAATTACCGGTGATTACCGCGTCTGCACCGGAAGAAACAATCTTGGTGACGTACGGCGTGAAATCCTTCACCTGCCCGATGGGATGAAATTCATTGCCAACGATTTCGATGTCCGGACGCTTCTCCCTGAGAAGTTCAATAGACGTATCGGCGACCACCTGCCCAAAGGAATAATCCTGGCCGATGATATACATCTTCTTGATGTCTGGATTCATGGCGATGTAGTCCGTCAGCACATGCAATTTCATAATGGCATGGGCATCGAAACGGAAATGCCAGAAGCTGCATTCTTCGTTGGTGAGAATTGGATCCACTGCGGAGTAATTAATCTGCAGGATTTCCTCACCCGGATTACGTCGATTGTGACGTGAGATGGTTGAGTTCAGGGTGTTGGCCACAGCTGAGCTATTGCCCTGGAAAATAATGCGAATACCTTCGCTCACTGCACGGCGAAACTGAATCTGGGTTTCCGTGGGACTTTGCTTGTTGTCCAGAGGAACGATCTCGATCATGCGTCCACCGAGAATGCCGCCTTTGGAATTAAAAAGCTCGTCAGCGGCGTACTGTAATTGCTTGAGGCCACTATTACCTACAGAAGCGAAAGTACCGGACAGCGGGTCGATGAATGCAATGCGGATGGGTTCCTGGGCGCTGGCGAGGGAAGAGCACTGAATCAGCAGGCTCAGGAGAAGTAATTTAAGGCTGGCTGTGCCGAATAGTCGTTTCATACGTGTTTTCTTCTTCTCTTCTTTTCTTCGCGTTGAAGTTTTTAATTTTTATTGATCGCCGATGCCGTGATGAAGCGTCGCCTGACTGCGCTTGCGATTGATCTGTGCTTATTTCGCTTCGCCGATTACGCATTCATGCCCACAGGTGTGTGTTTTAGCTGTTTGCGTCTGGTTTATGAGTCTGATTTATAACTGGTGTATAAAAAGTCCGGATTACAATGGCTTGCAGCATGTTTCCTGTGCCGGGATAAAGACATTAACCTAGGGGACAGGGCGAATCAATGTTTATGGTCGTCCTGTGCCCGGCGCCTGTCGTATGGCCGACATGGCGCCAGGAAAGTGCTTGCTGACAAGCAGCCAGCCCTGATCTCAGTACACTTCGAACAGGCCTGCGGCGCCCATGCCGCCGCCCACACACATGGTGCAAACTACGTATTTGGCACCACGTCGCTTGCCTTCAATCAGGGCATGTCCGACCATGCGGGCACCGCTCATGCCATAAGGGTGGCCGATTGAGATAGCGCCGCCATTCACGTTCAGTAACTCATTGGGAATGCCCAGGATGTCGCGGCAGTAGATCACCTGCACGGCGAAAGCTTCGTTCAGTTCCCACAGACCAATATCGTCCATGCTCAGATTGAATCGTTGCAATAGTTTCGGCACAGCTTTAACTGGACCAATGCCCATTTCATCCGGTTCCACACCGGCCACAGCCATACCGCGATAGGCACCCAGAGGTTGCAGGCCTTTCTTTTCTGCCAGAGTGCTGTCCATTACCACCGATGCCGATGCGCCATCCGAGAGTTGACTGGCATTGCCTGCAGTAATCACGCCACCTTCGAAGACAGTCTTCAGACCATTCAGTCCTTCCAGGGTTGTTGAGGGGCGATTACCCTCATCCTTGTCGAGCGTGACGTCATGTACACTCTGTTCTTTGGTTTCCTTATCCACAAACAGCATTTTCGAAGCCAGGGGAGCGATTTCATCATCGAAGGCGCCTGCCTGCTGGGCCGCCGCCGTGCGCTGCTGGCTCTGCAGTGCGTATTCGTCCTGCTGCTCGCGGCTGATGTTGTAGCGCTTCGCGACGATTTCTGCTGTTTCCAGCATGGACATATACGCGTGCTGCGAGCGTGAGGTGACTGATTCAGATACGGCACGATAGCCATTGCGGTGTTCATTCTGAACCAGGCTGATGGATTCCAGGCCGCCGCCGATCACAATTGGCATATTGTCCTGTACCACCTGCTTCGCTGCTGTGCAGATGGCCATCATGCCGGAGGCGCACTGGCGATCCATGCTCATGCCGGAAACGCTGCTGGGTAAACCTGCCGCGACACCGGCAGTGCGACCAATATTGAAGCCGGAGGTACCTTGCTGCATGGCACAACCCATCACGACATCGTCCACTTCTGCGGCTTCAATGCCTGCGCGGCGGACCGCCTCGGCGATCACATGGCCGCCGAGTGTCGGTGCGTCAGTGTCATTGAATGCGCCGCGATAGGCTCGGCCTATGGGCGTGCGGGCGGTGGAAACGATTACGGCTTCTTTAGTCATCTACTTCTCCAGATACTTCTCTAATTATTTGCTTTCGCTACCAATGAGATTATTGACTCAATGGCGGTTTGGGCCAGTTCGGCCATTTCAGCGTCGCTGCGATCCTGAATAGGGTGGGGCACAAATACACTGGCTGGTTTGATGCCCAGCGATCTGCCCTGCGCCTCGGCAGCATCGATAAATTCCGTAGAGGCTATAAAACCGGAAGGCAGTCCCCGGCTCTCAAGGTCCATGATGTCATGCAAACTGCACGAGGTACATGAGCCTCAGTCGGCTAACCCTTCGATTACGGCATCACATTCAACGCTAATCTTCTGGTTCAGCTCACGAGGAGCCACGCGTGCGAAAGTGGGTTTGCTGTAACGCTTCACGGTTGCACCGAGTTCCAGCAATTGCCGCTCAACTTCATCGAGAAACTCTTTTCCGCGAGGTTTGGAAATATCCAATAGCCCTATAGTTGCCCCAGCCAATTGTTCCAGGCGAGGCAGGATTTGCCGCTCCGCCGGATTCAGTTCGCTGGTTGGGTCCAGCATGGTGAGATTACTCATTGCGCTCTCCATCTTTGCTTAACTAACTACCTGTGAAACCAATTGGCTGCCTTTTTCACCTGAGGCAACCCAGCCGCTGATAATGGCAGAGAACATCCCTGCGGTACCACCAGCGGTGACGATGTGCAGGCCATCATCACGAAATTTACTGAGTAGCTTATCCTTCAGTCTTTCTGGCATGCCTTCGGCTATGCCGTCGACGCCGCTCATCAGCTCGGCGCCAGGTGTCATTAAATGATCGTACAGCGCCTGGCGCAGGCGCTCTTTGTCCCAACCGCCTTCCCTGAAGACCCGGCGATGCTCGGGGCAGACTACAAGGACAGCATCCGCCATGCCGAACTTCTTCACATGCGCTACAGAGCGCAAACTTGCCGCCATGCTTCTGGCCAGTGATTCCGGCTCTCGGGATAGCTGGTCGAGGACGGGCTGTACACCATCGCCCGCGAACAAGCTCACCACCGAGTCATCCCGATTGAATCCTCTGTCCATGGCCAGGGATGGCCAGTCAGCATCCGATTCATCCTCGGCGAAACAGAAGGTATATTTCCCAGGATTACCCAACGTGGCGCGGTCGATACCGCCGGGTTTTCCTCCTCCCACATTGCGAATCAGGAGTTGAAGCGCCCGCCCGATAGTGGCATTGGCTCGATTTCCCTGGCCCAGGGCATTGCCGCCGGAGTTCATGCCGATGCGCTTCACCACGGGACCATTGACGATCACAACCGGGGAGGAGAAGTAGGTCGTGCAAAGTAGCCCGTGCATACAGAATTCGTCTTTGAGGGCGGCTTCAACCACGGTGAGAACCGTAGGGAAGTAGTCTGGCTTGCAGCCAGCCAGCACTGCATTGATGGCGACTTTCTCCACACTGCACTCGACGTTATCCGGCGGTACCCGCCCGATGATTTCCGATGCTGCCCGATCGCTTGCTGCCAGCATACGCAGTACTCGCACTGGAGTCGGTGGGACAACAGGCAAGCCATCCGTCCAGCCACGTTCATAGCAGGCTTCCATGGCGTCTTCCGCATCAGCCAGGTCGACCCGTCTGGCGGCGAGCGCGTCAGCAGCGAAGCGGGCGGCGAGAACTTCTGCCATGCCGGGATCTTCGGTCATGGATCCACAGCCGGGCTTGAACGGAATCAGTTCCTCTCCCAGGTCAGCTATGCCGGAAAATTCACGCCATTGCTGACGATCCCATCCCACGATGCGCCCGGATTCACGTTGGTCATCCCAGCGTATGAGGGTCGGTACAATCTCGATTTTGTTGTGGAAGGAATATTCGAGCGTGGAATCATCGAGCTTGTCCAGCGTTCCCAGGCTTCCAAGAAAGTCGGGGTCATCCTGAACAACTACTTGCAGGTTTAATTGTTGGGCGAGTTGCTGGATTGCCGGCTGGATCAATTCACAGGTAGGGCAGGATTTTTTAACTACCAGGGAGTAGGTATGGTTGCTATTAGAACTCAAGAGACTAGTAGATGAAGCCCAGTGTGCAGATTCCGACCATGATATTAATGATCATAAAGATAGAGGAGGTTCGCGACACCACTTTCCAGAGCTGTGGTCCGTGATAGGCGGCCCGGATGCCGATGACCAGCAGCAGGGTGTAGCCGAACATGGTTGCCACGATGATCAGGAAAGTCACCCAATTCTCTTCATCAACAGCCTTGGAGCCGGTGAAGAAGAATACGGCTGCGCCTGCGAAATACAGAGCCCAATACGTGACTGCAAGACCATAGTCACCCGCGAGCAGCTTCGCCATGAAGGAGCGATTGTCGATGGCGGGGGTTTCGATTGCGTTATGTGCTTCTGTCATGCCGATTCCTCAATTACCGTTTAATTTTACCCCACAGCGGGTCACAGTAGAACGAAGAAAATACGATACGGTGGAATCCTTCATTATCACTAATGTGGTGGGAATCCGGCAAGCTTCCCCAATTTGTCTTTATTGGAGTGAATTGCGAACCAGTACAGCGAAATTGATGCAGATTTCGACAGAATAGTTGGAAAGATTTATGATTGCCCTAATCTGCTACCGCTAAACCTTACAGGCCCCGAATCTTGCCACTGACCAAAGACATAGACAGCCAATCCCTCTCCCAGGCTTTCAGTTTCACAAGAGCAAAAGAAAAAGCCCTCTACGGCTTAAAAGGCATTCTTGCGGGCGTAGTAGCCGACGAAAGGCTCAACGAGAGGGAATTATTGTTCCTGGATGCCTGGCTGCAATCCCAGGAAGCGCTCCGCGATCACGACGACGTACTGGATATCCTCGCCCAGGTGGGGGAAGTGCTCAAGGATGGGGAAATCACCACCGACGAGTTGTCGGATATGCAGGCGCGGATCGAAGCCCTGGTTGAAGCCGGTAAAGACGAGCCAGTGGAGGGAATCGGTCGTGCCGATGAACTGGTAGGCTTTCTCACCGGCGTCGCGTCAGACGGTGTGCTGAACGATCAGGAAGTCGCCGCCTTGTCTGACTGGCTGAATCGCAATGAATCCATTCGGGACAAGTGGCCCGCCAGTGCCATTCTCTATCGGATGAATGTCGTGCTGGAAGATGGCGTGATTACCGAAGAAGAGCGGCAGGACCTGATGAAGACTGTTAGCCAGATTACGGGGGCTAATCCCGAACCCGCCGATGCCGCTTACGAGGCCTCGACGGAAGTCTGGGAAGACGCTATCGACGAATTACAAATAGCCGGTTCAACATTCTGTCTGTCCGGCGATTTTGTCAGTGGAGACCGCAATACCGTCGACACCAATCTGCGGCTCATGGGGGCAGAAACATCCCCGAACATCAGCAAGGATGTCGACTATCTGGTCATCGGTACGCTGGCCAGCCGGGACTGGTTGTATACCAGCCACGGCAGAAAAATCGAGAAAGCCCTCCTGCTCAAGCGTAAAGGCGTAAACATTACCGTCATTACCGAGCGTACCTTGTCGAAATTCCTCAACTAGCCACAAACAAATCCCCACCTTCCTATCTCACGTACTGGTAGATAATCTGACTGTACTGGAGGGAAGGGATCATGTCCGCCGAACTGATTTATTTGCTGAGCAATAGCCTGGTCTTGCCAGCCTGGCTGTTGTTGATCGTTGCACCGCGCTGGAAGTGGACACTGGCCGTCATCTGCCCGGCAGTGATTCCCCTGGTCCTGGCATTGGTCTACGCGCCGCTGATGTTCTCCCAGCTTCCGAATATGCCGGAAGGTGGCGGAATAGGGACCCTTGAGGCAGTGCTGATCGCATTCGGCAATCCCTATGTGCTTGCAGCGGGCTGGATTCACTACATCGCCTTTGACCTGTTTATTGGTAGCTGGGAATTGCGAGATTCCCAGATGCACGGCATTCCCCACTGGCTGGTAGTACCCTGCCTGTTGCTCACCTTCGCACTGGGACCGGTGGGACTGGGTAGTTACCTGATCCTTCGCTCGTTGTGGATTCGTCGACTCGAGATCTATCCCCCTCTGACTCAAAGCACCTGAATGCGGGGAGCCCGCGCCAGCACCCTGTTTTTCGCCCCTGTGCAGTAATACCGCACTTGCCCCTGAATACGCGGCCTCTGGAGGAGGTGGCGCAGGCTGTGGTGCCGGTTTATCCCGCTTATATCGTGGCTAGCGTGAATTTTTCTTGCGAGTGATATCAAAATGATGTCAAATTGCTACACATCATGGAAACCCCGAGCCGGTGTGAGGATTCTCGGGGTCTGCAGAGGAGAAATTCTATGATTGAAGAAAGAAAGGCAAAAACCTACAACGGCTATTGGTCGATACTGGTGCTGTTTGCACTCACAATTCTGCTGTTCGCTGGCATAGTCATTCTGCCAGCGGCGTTGAAAATACTGGCAATCCTGTCAGAAATAATCGTAGCGATCTGCTGGTTTGGCTTCTTTATGGTGGCTCCAAACCAGGGCAGGGTGCTGCAACTGTTTGGCAAGTACGTGGGCAGCGAGCGCACGGAAGGATTGCGCTGGGCGAACCCCCTTTATATGAAAGCCAAGGTTTCCTTGCGGGTGCGCAATTTCGAATCCGGTACCCTGAAAGTGAACGACAGCAGCGGCAATCCCATCGATATTGCGGCGGTGGTTGTCTGGAAGGTGGTGGACACAGCGGAAGCACTTTTCGAGGTGGATGATTACGAGAATTACGTACAAATCCAGAGTGAGGCGGCGCTGCGCAATCTGGCGACTACTCACCCCTATGACAGCTACGATGATGACGGGGCAGACTTCTGTCTGCGCAGTAATCCCGAAGAAGTCGCCGAGTTACTCAAAAAAGAAGTACAGGACCGACTGAGCAAGGCGGGCGTAGAAGTAATCGAGGCCCGATTAAGTCATCTTGCTTACGCGCCGGAAATCGCCAACGCCATGCTGCAGAGACAACAGGCCTCAGCTATCGTTGCCGCCCGCAAGAAAATTGTGGAGGGTGCGGTAGGCATGGTCGATCTGGCTCTCGAATCCCTTGCTGAGAAAAAAGTGGTTTCGCTGGATGAGGAGCGCAAGGCGGCGATGGTGAGTAACTTGCTGGTTGTGCTGTGCGGTGAGAGTGCAGCAACACCAGTGGTGAATACGGGTAGCCTGTATACCTAAGATATGAAACGAAAGACTTATCCCTTACGGATTAACCCGGAAATTCTCACCGCCATGCAGCGGTGGGCGAACGACGATCTGCGCAGTGTCAATGCGCAGATCGAGTTCGTATTGCGGGAAAGCCTGGTAAAGGCGGGGAGGCTCAAGCGTTCGTCCGTGACTGGCGATTCCGGCGCTGGAGAGGAAGAGCAGGAAGCGTATGACGAGAAGCAGGATTAGTAGACAGGTACCAAGTTGTAACAGTCGGCATCTTTTCTGAGACGCATTGTCAGCACTCTGAAAGCGGACCTTCGTAAGCTTTTGAGCAAACTGTCCAAGGTCGACCCTTAGGTGACAGTCACAAACGAATTCAATACAAGCCACACGTCCATGTGTGGCTCATTGGTCCAATTAAGAACTCAGGCGCTTTCTATAAATGACTTTGTCATCCCCGTCGGCCCAATAATCTCGAATGACGGCCTCCTCATCGTAGCCACGACTTCTATAGAAATCGCGTGTCTTGTCGAAATTTTCCAAGCTGGATGTTTCGACGATCAGGATGCGCTCTCCCTTCAGAGATTGTTCCACGTTCTCTATCAGCTTGGTTCCGAAACCATTTCCTTGATATTGAGCGCGAAACCCGATTGCTAAGAGGTTCCATACACCATCGGTGAGTGCTTCTGCTCGTGTATAGCTGAAGCCAATGACACCGTCAGCTTCTGTATCGCAGACTAGCCATCGTTCCTGCTGCTCAATTCCTTGGAGAAAAGGCTCGATCATGTCTTCTAGCATTTCAACAGGGAAGAGGTTTGTGTCTACGAGGATGAGTTTGATGTTCGATAAATCAAATGAGGTTGGTTTTCTAATGTTCATACTGGTTAATCCTTTGTCAATTTCTTAAAGCAATAAGATGCTGCGCGCCAGGAAAAACTGTCGCGTCTAAAAATCCACTAGGAAAGGGGTCTTAGAGAAGACCCTCCAGTACATTCATGAAAACCTCTAATTTGGGGACCGCGAGTCTACAGTAAGTGCATTAGCGAAGCTACGCAAAATGTCCGCTTCTGGCACAACTTAGCCACTAGATGCGCCTACTGAGACTAGTTTGAACGTCCGCTATTGAACCCTAAGTTGTGAGTGACCCTGCTTCCCCATATGACTAGGGTTGAACCTCTATCACTACGGGCTCTTCCGTGAACGTGACAGTTGAGCCTTCTGTTGCATAACCCAAGAAGAGTTCGTAGCTGCCTGTGTCTGAATCCTTGAAGGTGATGCCGCCCAATGCTTCGGCCAGATCGATTTCGGTAACCGCTCGCAGGGAGACCTTTGATAAGGGGATGAGATCCTCTTCACCTCCGTCGAAATCAATAAAGGCATTGGAGCTGACCTGAAACAGTCCGTTCTCTGTGCGAACTATAAGGAAAAGGTCGGCTGCTTCACCTATATCCTCAGATTGAGGATCAATCGTGGCAATGAGTTCAATGGTGTCACCCGATCGAAAATTCTCAGCATATTCATTTACTCCAACCAGCCGCGCCCCGGCAGCAATTACCGCATCAGTGCTTTCTCCATCAGTGCTGGAGGTCGATCTGATTGGAGGAGATTCCTGCGTCACATCTGACGCTCCGAATGCAGAGACTGCCAACTCTGTGTCGGGTGTCTGAGTGGTGAATGATGACTCTATGTATGCAAAAGCAGAGAGATCGAATGCAGTAATGTCGCGAAATTCAATGAGCGAGGTAGACGTCACCAGAACTTCGTAAACCTGGTTCGTGGCGACCGTTATTCTGTCAGCCCGATCATAGAAGGGGACGACAACATCGGAAAAATTTTCATTAGAAAGACCGGGAGTTGGTGAATTGATGTTCTCAGGACGCCAGGAGTGGAAGATGGACGCTCGGTTTCCGAGTACGTCGGTTTCGTAAATCTTGATATCAGCCTGGGCTGTGATGCGGGCTCTTGAGAGCAAGCCTGTCAGATTTCCTAGTCCATTGCGCTTCGCTCTGGGGGCCACCACAAGTTCAGCCTCCGAAACCGATCCCAGTATAGCCAATTCATAGCTCACCTCGGATACAACTTGAAGACTTCCATATTTTATGAATTGGGGATCACCTGTACGCAGCTCGACCTGAACCCAGGTGGCGGGACCATTTGGGGTCATTTTAGCGTCAGTTGAAACCAATCCCTGTACCTGCACGCCAGCAACAACTGGATCGCTCAGTTCGGCTGCCGTCTCGAAGCCGCCCACTTCAGAGATATTCCCACCTACCACTTCGATTGAAGTAATGGACGATTGAAATTGATAAGGTCCAAGTTGGCTTGCGGAGAAGACGTCTTTGCCCAGTGCAGGCAGGCAAACTGAAAACAGAGCAAAACTCGAAAATAGTGCTCTGGACAAGGTCAAAAATTGAGAGCTGCTGTTCGGATTATCCATCGGATTCCCTACCTGCAGTAAACGAAAAATAGTATCTAGAGTCCTGTATTCAGGTTCATTGCACGTTGGTAACAATCTCTTTCACTGTTAGTGTCACCGATGCCTGAGCTGCAATCTACCATCCACATTAATTCTCTCGCATCTTCAAATTGGTTAAGCCTACTAGACTCGCTTGAGCCAGACTGTTGAAAGTCATCTGATTGGCCACTGTCAATGGATGCGAGCTGAAACTCTTCGATAAGAGAATTGAGATCGTCAAAGTTTGACAACAGCTGCGATTGCTCATTTAGCAGATTCGCCAGGGCATGCTGAATCTCCAGCAATTCGTTTTCTGCACTTTCGCCCAGTTCAACCGATGTGTTGGAGCTGTTAATAAGAAAATGATGAAATATAGCGCCTGCCAAGAGCCCAAAAAAGAATACAGACGCTAGCGAACTGCGCCAGTTTTGTGTCATAAATTCAAGTGCAAGACTCGGCTGTGTCGACTTCAATTTTTTTTTAGCCAGAAGGTCGTCTGTTCTTCCAAGCTCGGGAAATAACTCAGGAATGCTGATCTCGAAAATCGAGGCTAATGCAGCAGCAGTGTCCAGTCCGGGAGGCTCGCCATTTTCAATTCTCTGAATAGTTCTGGTGCTGACACCGGACAAATCTGCCAATGTCTTTTGCGACCAGCCATTCTGTTTCCTGAGCAACTTTACCTGCATGCCATAACCTGCTTCGTAATTTAGGAGAGTATAGAACACCTTTGCACAGGGAAAAACGACAGAAATCAGACAGAAAGTAGCCACTACGCGCCCTGATGCGTTTGCAGGCTCTTGGCTCCTATGAGTGCGCCAGATACGAGCTCAACTGCAAAATTCAGTCTTATTTCTGGCTAACGACTTTGAAACAAGTGTATAGTGAAACCATCCTCCTCATGTCAGTGCAGTCGGCTGATTCAATCAGGATGATAAAACCGTGATTCAATCTCGAGCTGCTAAATTATTATTCGCTCTATCGCTGCTTTTGCAGGCGAGTCTTGCGAATGCCCAGTCTTACCCGCAATCCAATACTGAGCCATCTGCATTGGAAGCCAGCGTTCAGTTCGAACAACAAGAAACTCAATACGAACAACAAATCATTAATCTCGAATCAGAATATGGTCCTCTGGACTTTAGGCTATTGGAGCCCCTGACTTCACTTTCCGATTTACTCAAACAGGAAGGCGATTCTGAAGCGATTGAGGGAGTGCTCAATCGTAGGCGGCAACTTCTGCGCATAGAAGAGGGGCCGACAACTGCCAGTCAGATTCCAATCATCGCGGACCAAATACGTAATGCATTTCAGCGTGGAGATCTGGAATCTGTTTCAGATTATTTCGAGTCAATTTATTCCATTCATTCACAAAACCCCGGAACCGAAACTGAAGTATTGCTAAATAGTCTGAATGATATACATGCCTGGTATTTGCTCGCCATGTACCTCGATATACCGGATATGCGAGATGTACACATTGATCAGGCTAGGACAGTGCAGGAAAGAATTTATGAGTTAGCGATACAGCGCTACGGAGCAAACAATGAACAACTAATTCCCTGGCTTTATAGTATTGCCAGCGAACCTTATCGGATTATTAACTATCTTCAATCAGAACGATTGCGCACGCTGACCGCTGACAACTCTATGCGGCGCGAAATCACACTTGGCCTGATAAGCGATATTGAAGAGATTGCGCGATCAACTGCCAGCCTCGAAGGCCAGGCAATGGCTATGATCTATCGCGCAGATTTTGAGTTGCTCCATCGTGCTGCAAACCGCTCACTAACTGGTGGGCGAGTTTTTGCCAATCGCAGGGGTAGTGCTGATCAGACTTACCAGAGCGCCATGGAAATGCTACTCGAGGCAGGGGTCGAACAATCGGAAATAGATGAGTTTTTCGCCAGACCAATGCCATTGCCTGCATCTCAGTATCACTTCTCATTGAGAGAAGCCCTTGAACAAAGAACCCTGGATGGTTTTGATCCGGAATCGGCCGGTCGTGGAGGCGACCCCAATGGATTTCATGTCGGTGATTTCGCTTTCACCGCGTATCTTCCGAAAGCACAGATCAGTGTCACACCCGAGCTGATGGATTCATTCACTGCTCAACAGGATTCGGTGCTACTGTACTTTACCGTTGACTCAGTTGGGAGAGCGAAATCTGCAAGACTAATTGAATCAAGACCAGATGAGGCTGCTGTTCGAAATTCTGGAAGGGCTGCTGTAGAGGCGCTGAATTTCAGACCAGCATACATTGACAGGCGCTGGCGGCGTATTCGGAACGTTAGTATGCGTGTGCTGCTTCCTTAATCTCAAACAGGTCTTTATATTTCATGCAGTAAAGACGGACGACGGCTTCTGGCACGATGCGGGTGCTCGGAAATACTCCAGTATGGTTCTATAGTCTTTCCGCGTTCCGATCTGCCGCAGGCTAAAAGTATGGACACTAGCGTCTACTGATTATCAAGTTATTTTCAGGAATACGAACGCCAATTGGGATTCACATTCGATGATTGAAGCAATTTCAACTCTAATTGCTACCACGTTGCTGCTGTTAGGGTCGCCAGGGCCAGCGCCGTTAGCATTAGCAGCCACAGGTGCAAGTCATGGATTTCGAAATGGGGTACCGTTCTTAGCAGGAATACTCGCTGGTTTGGCAGTCGCTATAGTTGGAGCTATTGAGATCAAAAGGGTCAGAGTACTTTGATCAAGAGAAAATCGGGAATATCAAATTACTCTGACCCCTTTGATTGAATTTGGCTCAGGAGACAGAAATAAAACTATCAAAACTGGAGCAAGAGCGTTGATAACTTAGCAATTTAGCGAGACTGCCTAAACTCATCAATTTAAGTTACTAAGTTATCAGTGTCCCCTGATGTTCGACTGGCCTTGACTCTGTTTTCCTCTTGGTTGTTAGCACCTGGGGCCGGTGCATAACATTGAATCGAAAACGTAGACCGTAGAGTATCGGTCTCTACGAAGCGGCAGCGGAACGCCTTCAAGAACGAAATAGCTCGCCTGATTGCTGTTGCTGCCTAGCGGTATTTCGAATTCTTTCATGACCACAAAGGCATTGTCTGTGGGCGGCCTTTCAATATTGCGTTCCTGGCCTCGAACTCTAGGTAAATCAGGAGCCTTGCCCTGTCTAATTAATTCTCTTACCCACCGCTGTGCATCGACAGCTGTCGCGGGACGAATGATCCGCTTGGCGATCGCGGCTTCGATGCCGGTAGTTCCCGTAAGCTGTGAACTCCTATCCCGGAACGATTCCACCGACGTTGACTTGAACGTACGCATTCGAGCACGGGTTGAAGCAGGGTCGCCTATGGTGAATTTAAATTCATCATCCATTGGAATTACCAGCTCAACTGGACGATCAAACAAATGCTGGGATAGAGGATTCAGTATTTCATGCGACCCGTTTCGCATATAGAAAACACTACAAGGCGCACCATTTTCGCGTACGCTGTTTAGTACGGGCACATTGTTGTCCAAACCCGCCACTGCTTGTGCATAATATCCAGTTACAATCACTGAACTTATGACTGTTCCCGGAGACCAGCTTATTTCCCAGATTGCAGGTTCATATGAACCAAGCAACAACGCCACAGGATTGTCACGGCTATACACTTCGACCTTATATAATCCTGTTCTTTGATTGCTTTCATCAATCTGGAAATCCAATGGCTCGCCTTTGTAGCCACCTGCTGCATAGACTTTCAGGTTTTCGGGGACTACATAATTATCTAGCGCACAACCTGGATCAAATCGATCTCCGCCAGCGGCCGCACGAATTTCAGCGCTGTGACATACGCCAGACAGCAAAATACCAAGCATGAAAAGGAGTCGGTTCAACACAGAAATCGCCCTCCCGTAGAATGAATAATTTGGCGGTGTTAGGTAATTCTACTACTGCAATCAGAGCACATCAGCTTAAAAAGCCCAAGATTCCGCACCTGCTCTTTAGTTCAGCATACAAAAAAGTCGGGTCAATGGCCCGGCTTTTTTCAAGTAGCTAGGAAACAATTGGGGACACTGATAACTCAGAAACTTAAGGAGCTAAGAATTGACACCTTCGATAAGTTACTAAGTTATCAGTGTCCCCTTTTTACCTTAACGTGGGCATAGTCGAGCAGGAAACCCGTGTCCGGCAATTGCAGGAGCAGTTGAGAGCCGAGCAGCGGCAACTGCGCCAGAGCCGACGCAGTGGGATCCAGAGTCGCCTCGAAAATCTCACCGAAGATGAGCGGGCAGCGCTGCGCGAGCGCAGGAAGGGACAGGCTCAGGTAAGACAGCGGCAACAGCGCGCGGGTAAGCCATGTCGCTGTCCCCAGGCTGGCGCCTGAAGGGCCTCATGCGGACGCATTTCTCTTTAAGCTGTTAATAAATAAGCAATTATTTAAATAGGGCCGCCATTGACCCGCAATGGCTGTCTATCTTCGCTCCAACCCGTAAATTCTCGCCCCTGGGGCCGCTCTGGCCCCGTAATTCTTGTTAACCATTTCCCCTCGCGTAACCTCTAATGTTGTAAATTGGCAGCATTCTTGATGTTAAGCGACATTGCTGGCGGGGAAGCAGGTGCTACAGGAAACAGAAGAACAGCTGGTGCGTTCAGCCCAGACCGGCAATATTGCTGCCTTCGAGCGACTGGTGATGTCGCTCGAGCGACAAATGCTGGCGGTGGCGGCCGGGTTCGCCCATACCCCCGATGATGCCAATGACATCTTCCAGGATGCCATGCTGGCTGCCTACAAGGCGCTGCCGAACTTCAAGCTGGAGAGCCGGTTCAGCACCTGGATGCACAAGATTGTGGTGAACACCGCCCTGTCGAATCGCCGCAAGCTGAAACGCACCTGGCAGAAGATGACGGCGGTGCAGGCGGAATACGAACATCAGGAACAGTACGTGGTGGACCACTCACCTGAATCCACAGTACTGGATGGTGAGCTGAGCGCACAGATCAATCGCGCGATGAAACGGCTCACTGACAGCGAACGCATAGCATTCGTGCTTTGCCATCAGCAGGGATTCAAATTGCGGGAGGCCGCAGAAGTAATGAGTTGCTCGGAGAATTCGGTAAAAGTAATTTTGTTCCGGGCCCGAAAGAAGTTGAAAGAACAGTTGGCGGAATATCATTCCTAGAATATTCCATTGCCTGAGGAAGACGTGATGACTACAGCAGTTGATAAAGAGCAGCTTGAGTACAAGATGATTCAGTATCTCTACGGAGAGATGGATGCTGATGCGCGTGCACAGTTCGAGCAATTATTGGCTTCTGACCCGGTACTGCAGGCGATGCTCGAAGAGGAGCAGGGTTTCAATAGTGCGTTTCCCGTGGGTATGCAGCCACGCATTGATGAAGAGCGAGTGCAGGGGAATCGCTGGTTGCTGCGACAGAATCTCCTGAAAGCGGCCCGTCCCGGCTTCTCAGTGCGAAACTGGTTACAGGGCTTGATGGAGCGCCCGCTGAGCGTTGCTTTCCAGGGTGCAGCCATGGCCATGACATTTGTTCTTGGGGTAATGGTTGCCGGTACGGGCAGCGAGCAGGCCGTTCCTGCTCTGTCCCAGCCTGATAATTCGGTTGCGGCGGCAACTCCACTGTCGCTGGTGAATGAAGATGACTATGAAATTTACCAGATGACGGTGAACAGCTATGACGCCGCTTCAGGTGAAATCGATATTACCTTCGCTCTTGCGTCTGAAACGCGACTGCGGGGCAATGTAGCTGACCAGTCCGTACACCAGCTTATGGC
Source organism: uncultured Pseudohongiella sp. (assembly GCA_965227635.1). Classification (GTDB taxonomy): domain Bacteria; phylum Pseudomonadota; class Gammaproteobacteria; order Pseudomonadales; family Pseudohongiellaceae; genus UBA9145. The sequence continues at coordinate 2,725,697 of OZ245763.1, forward strand.
CGTGGCCCTGCAGAACGATATAGACAGCGCTTCTCGTCTGGACACCATTAACGCACTGCAGCCGGTAGTCTCGGGCGATCAGGTCTATGAGGCCCTGATCTATGTGCTTACCAACGACCAGAATCCCGGTGTGCGCTATCAGGCAGTACAGTCGCTGGTAGCGCTATCGGATCAGGAGCGGGTGCGGGACGCACTGCGCTACGCACTGAGTGAAGATGTGAATCCTGGCGTACGAGTGGAGGCATTCAACGCGCTTGCCTCATACCGCGATGAAGAAACACTGGATGTATTCCGCCAAAAGATGGAAGCAGACAGCAACGAATACATCCGTGCCCAGGCGCGAATGATCGTTGAGGAAGTTGATACCGTAGATAGCACGCAGCAGTTGCTGTAACCCGGCACCCTATTTTGTTTTTAAGTATTGAGTCAGAGGATAGAACCATGACAACTTTAAAATCCACACTACTGGCTGGCGCAACGCTGCTTTTGACACTGGGTGTCAGCAATCTCAGTTTTGCGCAGGCTGACAGCTACGACGAGGAATTCAATGTCGATTCCGGTGGTACCTTGATGCTGCGTAGCGACTCGGGCCCGATTAGTGTTCGAACCTGGGACGAGGCAACTGTCAGGGTACGCATTCGTGGCGCCGAAGATTTCGAGGTGAGTTTCGAGCAGCGCGGTGACGATGTTATTGTCGTCGCAGACGCTGATCGCCGCGTAGGCATTTTTGGCTTTGGACGATCCAGTATCGAGTTCGATGTGGAAGTGCCAGCAATCTACAACGTCAACCTCGATACGGGTGGGGGCATGATCTCAGTGGAGGACATTACCGGTGACGTCACTGCGGATACCAGCGGCGGCAGAATTGAAATTGGCAACGTGACCGGTGAAGTGGTTGCCGATACTTCCGGTGGACGCATCAATATTGGCGATGTGGATGGTGATGTAACCGCGGATACGTCCGGCGGCAATATCGAGATTGGCAATGTGACAGGTGATGTGAGTGCAGATACATCTGGTGGTCGCATTACGATAGGTGATGTCGGTGGCGATATGCTGGCCGATACATCCGGCGGCAATATTTCCGTGGGTCGAGGTTCTGGTCGTGTAGAACTGGACACCTCTGGCGGTACTATCCGCGCAGCCTGGGCACTTGGTCCGGTGGTTGCCGATACGTCCGGGGGCAATATCTATCTTGAAGGCAGTGAGACCAGTGTTGAAGCGGATACGTCCGGCGGCAACATCGAGATCGAACGCAGCGGTGGAGCTGTGATTGCCGATACCTCCGGCGGCAGTATTACCATACGCCAGGCAGTGGGTCCCATTCGCGCGGATACTGCAGGTGGTCGTATCGACGCAGAGCTGGCGGCTTTTACCGGTTCGCGAGATGCCACCGTCGAACTCGAGACTGCCGGTGGTGATGTCACCGTGCGTATTCCAGATAGCCACAATGCGAGCATCGTGGCCGATCTCGAAGTCTCCCGCCGCGGCAGGGGCGACTATCGAATCTACACGGATTTTCCGCTGACCATCAATGAGGATGACAGTGGCAACATCATCGGTCGGGGAGACATCAATGGCGGCGGCGACCGAATCTACCTTGAGACGGTTAACAGCGACATCCATATTGTGAGCACAAATAACTAGTTCTTGCTCAAGCGCCACTAACTTCCAGGTGAATCAAACCGGCCCCTATGGGCCGGTTTTGTTTTTGCCGCCACGTTTCAAATGCTGGCACCTGATACACTTGCCGCATGACGAACGACAGTAATCCTTCCTTCCCGCGCATACTCAAACTTGCCTGGCCGATTATTATCGCCAATGCCGCCGTGCCCTTGCTCGGCCTCGTGGATACCGCGGTAATTGGTAACGTTGGCAATATCGCGCATCTGGGTGCCATAGCCCTGGGGGCGTTGATCTTCTCCTTTGTCTACTGGAGTTTTGGATTTCTGCGCATGAGCACCACCGGGTTTGTCGCTCAAGCTGTTGGTGCTGGCAAGCCGGTTGACGTACGTGCAGTACTGGGCAGGGCATGGCTATTGGCGCTGTTGCTTGGGGTATTGCTGATCGCGCTGCAAGTCGTTATTCAGTGGCTTGCCTTTCTGCTGTTGAGCGGCAGTGAGGCAGTGGAGAGTGCGGCCCGTGCTTACTTCACTGTGCGTATCTGGGGTGCACCGGCGACGCTTTCCAATTTTGTCTTGATGGGGCTACTCATAGGAATGGGGAAAAGCCGCCAGTTGTTATTGTTCCAGCTTTTCTTGAATGGCATGAACATGCTGCTGGATATCTGGTTCGCCGGCTTTCTTGGTCTTGGGGCGACAGGTATCGCCATTGGCACGGTCGTCGCCGAATGGCTGACGGCGATCATCGCTGGCTATGTGGTGGTTGCACAGTTACGAGCGAGTTGCGGGGAGCGCGAGCCGTTCTGGCCGAAGGATGCCATTTTTAATCGTGAACAGATACTGCGTATGCTGTCGTCGAATTTAGACATCATGCTGCGCACACTGCTGCTGGTATTTTCCTTTGCCTTTTTTACCAATCAGAGCGCACGATTCGGTGATGACGTGTTGGCGGCGAACCATATCCTGCTCCAGCTCATTTCGTTTGCGGCGTTCTTCCTCGATGGCTTTGCCTTCGTCACAGAAGCTGAAGCGGGCAAGGCCCTGGGCGGCAGGAATCGGGTGGCGTTTTTGCGGGCTGTTAAAAACGCCACGATCCTCGCGGCCATCACTGCATTGGTGCTGGGTGCCGGTTTGTTATTGGTGGCAGACAGTGTAGTTGGTGCGCTCACGGATATCGCTGAAGTGCGGGTGATGGCGGCGGGGCTGAGTTGGTTGGCGGCAATATACATCATCTGTTCGTTCCCCGCTTTCCAGTTGGATGGTATCTATATCGGTGTTTCCTACACCCGGCAGATGCGGCAGGGTGCCATCTATTCGTTAGCGGTATTTTTGATTGCTTGCTGGTGGCTGGTTGGTGAGTTCGCTGTCTTCGGCCTTTGGTGGGCCATGATCATCTACGTGCTGGCGAGGGCGGCCGCGCTGCTGATTTACTTCCCGTCGCTACTCAACCGGTTCGACGACGAGACTAGTGCAGCGTGTGGTTAGATTCAGGGATGATGTAAGCCTCGAGTTCCAGCGATAGCAAGTGATTGCCAAGCAATTTGACGCTGCCCCGGTGCCTTTTTTCGCCTGTAGTGGTGAACTCAAACTCGTAGCGGCGCTGGATGCCCACTATGCCAGACTCGTTTCGTTTCAAAGAGATTCCCTTCAGCACCATGGTCTGGTCCAGCAGCTGCAGTTGCTGTTCCTTGCAGACCTGGTAGACCCGCTGCATGGCCAGGGATTTGATGCGGTCGCTGTGCCACCAGAAGCTAAACAGTGCGACCAGGAACGTAATCCAGGCTAAAGCTTCAAGAGTGAGCAAGAGAGTGTAGTGGCCTCTATAGGTTCAGAGTTTGGGTGTTCAGGCTTGAGAGTGAGCCGAATAACGTTTGATATGAGGTTCCAGAATCTCCAGCGCTGTTTTGTCGCAGGGTGGCAGATCGGCGTCGGATTCTTTAAGTGGTGTTACCCGCTCACCCCAGCGAATGAGGGCGGCACCCCAGGTGAGGCCAGCGCCAAAGGTGGCAGAGAGCACATGATCTCCGGGCTTGATGCGGCCTTCTTCCAACGATTCCGCCAGGGCCACCGGAATGGTGCCAGCCGAAGTGTTGCCGTATTTATGCACATTGACGAAAACCCGATCCTCCTCGATGCCGATGCGTTTGGCCAGCGCATCGAGAATACGCTTATTCGCCTGGTGTGGGACCACCAGATTAACTTCATCTACAGAGAGACCGGCCTCTTTCAATACATCTTCACAGGCCTGGGCCATACTCTTCACCGCGCGCTTGAAGACTTCCTGACCCTCGAAATTCCAACCGATATACAGAAACTCCTCCGACAGCCGTGAATAGGCAGAGCCCAGGTTGGTAATCTGGATCGCATACTTGGCATCTGCTTCACAGCCGATCCTGGCGGACAGCAATCCAACAGGTTTGTCAGTGGCTTCCAGTACTACCGCGCCGCAGGCATCACCAAATAGCACGGCCACATCACGCCGACTCCAGTTCATGTAGTGGGAAATAAACTCTCCACCGATGACCAGCACTTTTTTGTGGGCGCCGGTTTTGATCAGGTTGGTGCCGATGTGCAGACCATAGAGAAAGCCGGTGCAGGCGGAATTGATATCCAGTGCGGCCGCGTTGCGTGCTCCCAGTGCATCCGCCACCAGCGATGCGGTGTTGGGGCACAGGGTGTCCATGGTAAGACTGCCGAGCAGGATGAGGTCGAGTTCGGAAGGGTCCAGATCCGCGGCGGCCAGTGCGCGACTGGCGGCGACGATGGCCATGTCGGAGAAGTTGCAATGGCAGATTCGACGTTCCCGGATGCCAGTGCGAGACGCGATCCATTCATCGGATGTATCCATGAACGTGGTCAGGTCTTCGTTACTCAGTACAGCAGGGGGGACGCATTTACCCCAGCCCGTGATATCCGCATACAGCATCCAGTCTCTCTCCGTCGGCTTGGACAGCGATGATCAGGCTTTTCTCGTTATTGTCGTGCAGCGGGTGAGCTTGCAATCAAGAGGTGACGTGCGAGTTGAATCCGATGGTCGCTTTCTGGTTTTAATCGCAAAAGGATACTGTATTTTCCCGGTACTGAATACCCGACGGCCTCCTTGATCTGAGCCCATTTCACTGTGATAGACTCGACGGCGGAAGAGTATCATCCCCGGTGGGGTGCCCGGACTTCAAACCCGGTGAAGTCTGTTAATACAGGCTTGGTGGGTTCGACTCCTGCCTCTTCCGCCAATTCACTGTCCAGCCAGTCTCATCAAAATTCTCAAACGGATTCACTTTTGAATTCGTTTTGCTTCAGCGGCAGTGAAGCTATGGCCTCTACTTGTTCGTAGTTTCCTGACTATTTAATCGGCACCATGGTTGCCATGGTGTGTTGCTATGCGACCTGGCTGATTTCCGCTACCGGAACCAGTGCCAGGGTGCCCATGCTGGTTGCCATCATGGTAATTCGGTTTATGGGCATCTTTCCGTTTGCGCTGACGTCTGCCAGGTTTGGTCTTCGTGTTTTCTTTTTTCTTAATCTGTTGATAAATAAAGATTAATTAACCAAAAACAGGCGTTTCTATCATCTGTAGCCTATCATCATCTACGCGCCATTTTAGTTGCCTATAGGCTTGATAGTTGCGCATATGGATGATTTAATTGCGCATATAGGCAATAGTTGCGCAAAAGAAGTGATCATATTGCGCATATGTCGATAATTGCGTAGCGAAGCAGAGCATCAGAACAGGTAGAGAAACATGGCAAAACCAATACCCGAGCAACATCTGGAGGCCATAGAACTAATCGTTTCAGGCCATCCTGATGGTGTTGGTATAGGGCAAATTCTGAAAGAGCTCAGCGATCAAGTATCTCGAAGGACATTGCAGTACAGACTTAACTATCTTGTAAAAGGGGGGAGGCTGGTAAAGGAGGGGGAGAGTCGCTGGACGACTTACAAACTACCCACCCAAAAAACCGAGGATAAACCGGCGAAAGATGAAAAGGGGGCGAATGATGAGATTGATTTTTCGCTTTCTGAGCAGGCAATGCAAGCCCGATCTTATGTTCGAAAACCAGTAGCTGAACGAGAGCCAAAAGGCTACGAGCGAAAATTCCTCGATCAATACAGGCCTAACGAAACGAGCTACCTCTCAGAGGAAGAGTTGGCGAAACTTCAAGAATGGGGGTCGGCAACGCATGAACAACAAGCAGCGGGAACTTATGCAAAAAAAATACTGACTCGATTGCTGATAGATCTGTCATGGAGCTCTAGCAGGCTGGAAGGGAATACCTATTCTTTGTTGGACACAAAAAGGCTCATAAATTTTGACGAAGAGGCGGAAGGAAAACAACCTCTTGAAGCTCAGATGATTCTAAATCACAAGGACGCTATCGAATTTCTGGTCAATTCAGCAGAAGACATTGGATTTAACCGGTACACAATACTGAACCTTCACGGATTGTTAGCGAACAATCTACTGGACGATCCAGGTGCAACAGGAAGGTTGAGACAAATTGAAGTTGGGATAGAGAAATCTGCGTTTCATCCGCCAGGGATACCCCAGCTTATTGAAGAGTGCTTTGAGCAGATCCTGGCAACGGCGAGCGCTATAAATAACCCATATGAGCAAGCGCTATTCGTGATGGTGCAGCTACCCTATTTGCAGCCATTTGATGATGTGAATAAGCAGGTATCTCGGCTAGCGGCAAATATACCTCTAATCAAAGCTAATCTGACGCCTTTGTCATTCTACGATTTGCCGAATAAATACTATACAGAGGCAATCCTGGCTGTATATGAACTAAACGATATTAGCCTGATTAAAGACATTTTTATGTGGGCCTACGAACGATCAGCCAGCCGGTATAAAGCTGTGCGGCAATCGCTTGGGGAGCCTGACCCGTTCAGATTGAAATTTATGGCTGAACTGAAGATCATCGTACAAGCAGTAATTCTGGAGGCGCTCGACAAAAAAGCAGCCTATAAGCGCATCGCTACCTGGGCGAGTAATCACATAGCAGAAGATGACAGAGAAAAGTTTCGCGAAATGGCCGAAGAGGAATTGCTGGGATTGCATGAAGGGAATTTTGCAAGATACCAGGTTCGCCCGACCGAATTTGAGAATTGGCAGAACTCTTGGGAACTGAAGAAGGGACCCCAGGTAGGGACGCTCAGAACTTCGAACAGCTCTCCATAAGTTGTTAAGTTGTGAGTGTCCCTACCTTCCCTGCATACTCTCCTTTAGTTTAATTTTCATTGGCCCCTTTGGTTCACCACTGTGCATTCAGTAGGTGGTGAAATTAGAAAGAGAGCGGCTCAGTCTCGATCTCTCTTCCTCTTCCAATTTGCTCGTTACTTCTTCCAGAATTTCTTGTCCATCTCGATACATCATGTGAAATCTATCGCAGCGAAGGTTTCTTATTCTGACTTCGAAATTATTTGAATAGACAATTGACTTTCCGTCTATGCCGAATCCAATCTTAAGATTTAAATAGCATGATTTAGTCGCGCCAATAAGAATGTGGAAGCGCTCTACGTCTCCTGACTCTATTTTCCGGGAAATGCTATATTTTTTGATCTGAGTGCCAGCGTCTGGATCAACTAATGCACAGTATGTAGGTCCCGGCCCTCCGGCGCCACCTGCGGCGTTATCTCCCGAAATAAGATGGAATCCTTCTTCGGAAATATAGACTGCAATATTACTGCTATTCCCATGCCCCCAATTTAGATGATGGTATCCTTGGTATTGAAATCCAGCCTCATCGCAGCAATGCCAGTTAAACGCTGGAGGTGATATTCGTGCGAAATATTTCTCATCCTCCAGCATAGATAATTCAAAATATCTGATTTTTTCTTCAAGAAAGTCATTTGCGCCATGAATTTTACTAATTAGCTGCAACTCTTGCTCAGAAGTGGCTTCTGCTTTGATTTTTTCCGTTAATTGCTTTTGTGCTGCAAAATCTTTCTGCGAGACCTCTGCTATTTCTTTGTATGCTTCAGAGAGTGATCTAAATGCTCCTTTATCCATATCGGTACTAGAAAATTCGTAGATAGTGCTGCTTCTATCGTCGACTATTTCAGTAGTGCGTTGCGTTAAGGATGGAAATAACTGTCTTAGAGGGCCTTCACAAAGGTTGATCTGGAGATTTTTCGCAGCCCCCCATCCGAAGTTCGACGCCGATATAATAAAGCTTGAAAAAATTTCAGAGTAACCAGTCGCTTGAAATTCTTGATTATTACTCAATTCCATTTCGGAATTTGAATTAACGAATTGCCAGTCAAATCTTAGTGCTGGGGTGACATCTACTTCCGCGGAATTGACTTCAATTAGGAATTCCGTCAAAAACGCAGTAGCAGTACCAGTATTTTGGAATTTAAAGTCTATGACTGGAAATGGATGGCGATCATCTACATCGTATTTGTTCGGCAGTTTAAGGGCGAAGTCATTCATATTGGTTTATTCTTTTTCAGTGTGTTTACTAACAGAAAAATCTTCACTTGGAGTAGATGAGAGATTTGAATTGAGGCTTGCGCTCACTATCCGTACGTTGGATGACTTGTATCGAGGGAATATATAAGGGATGGCAAATAACAAAATACCTATGAATAATGATATTACCGCAAGCCAAAATACATACTGCAAGATTGTACTTAAGAGTTGGAAAGTGTCGCTACTTGATAACTCCGTAAAGATATCTAACTCGATAATACTTCTAATTGTTAGAAAAAATATAACAACCACTAGAGATATTAGTGAAATTGGAGTTTTAATAGAAATCGCTTTGCTTAGTATCTTTTCTATTTCATTCATAGCTTGAAATTGCCTATAATCATTGTTTGATTTTTGTAAATCGTTCCAGATTTGTGCGGGGCTATTTTTAAAAAATCAAAAAGGCTCGCGAAAGCGTAGAGTGATAATCCTTTGGCATCCAAGAATAGAGCTTCAATCTATTTGTTTGGACTCTCCTAAGTTATCTTTTAAACGAAATTTCTTGCTTAGTACATTTCATACTGTAGAAAACCACATGTTTCTACTGCCGGCATTAGTTATTTACGGGCAAATCGTCTGATGGCCTGGGCGACAATGAAAACCTCCGCTCCACCAGCTGCTTGATTCGTATTGGCCGATTTATTATGTCACCGATTACGTGGGACTCAAGTCAATTTTCCACGAATTCTAGATATGTTTCATTGTTTCCTAGGTAAGTATTGGTAAAGCTAAGCGTGACTTACTATCAATAAAAACAATGAGTTAAGTGCGGGGTAATTGACAATAGATTTACGTAAATACAGCAGCTAATTATTTGATTCTTATAGTTCCGTAAGACGCTAGTTCCGTAATTAGAAGGCCTGCAACCAGCTGATATATATTTTATTGGATTGGCTTCGAACCAGTTGGTCGGGAGTTCGAATCTCTCCAGGTACGTGCTGTCGTGCTTAGTTATCACATAAAAATAAACCTGATGATGACCCAGTTTCACACGTACTCTAGTTAAGCAATGTAAACTGTTCGCAGTCGCTAGGACTGAGACTGTTTCTCGTCCCGAAAGCGAGTGTTGCTATGAGTGAGTCTAATCTGTTTTTTCTAACTAAAGGGCTTTCTGTCTCTAGTTCAGTCTTCCTTTTAGCCAGCTCAGCCATTTCCTCATCGGTTACTGAGCCATCAGTAATTCTTAGTTTTGTAGCAATCTCATCTAACTCACTAATTACATTGTTAAGTTCTGTATTAGCTGCATCACTCACTGCTAAAAGTGAGCAGAATTCTCCAGTCTGTTCTATATCGAGAGCTTTAGCTTCAATGCGTGCGGCCGGATCCAGTGATTGAACGGCAGCAGTCTGAATCTGATCTAAATTAGCGTCTATTCTATTTGCCAAATCAACAAAAAATTGTCGAGTGTCCTTAGTTTCTATGATTGTAACTTTGATACTTACTGGCAAATATCCATCAATGTTTGCTAACCCTTCCTTAAAGCTTTCATGTGCCGAGATGGATGATTCTAACGTTGCTTCCCTCTGCGCTCGCTCCTCGATTGCTACTAACCGAAGCTGTTTCCGAGCAATAGCCTCATGTTCACAGTACGTCCCTAAGTCGACTACGTATTCTGTTCCATAAAGTTCCCATTCAGAGCTGGAATGGACGGACCTGTTCAGAAGAGTAAGCTCACATTGAGCAACCCTCGCAATTTCGCCAGCGTCTGTATCAGCTATTACTTTCATTTTCGATTCAGACACTCTCGCTCTCGCAGTAGTTACTTTAGCGAGTGACCCCGTCAAAGCAGCTTTCACAACATCAACATCGGTACCTTCCGGTCTATTGATCCATGGACTTTGAATACCGAACAATTCTAGAGGTCCCAAAGGTTCCTCCATATTAATATCTTCACGGATAGGAATTAAAGTTGACATGAACGGCTCAGTATCAAATGCCGAAGTCATCTCTATCTCAATAGAAACATCTCTGTCTCGAGGTGCTCTATTTGGGTTGGATGCTAAAGGCTTTGAGTAGTTGATACTCACTGGAGCCAAGTAGAATAGTTTGCCGCTCGAATCCCATTGAAGTTGAATTTGCACATCGTGTGTTAGCAGTGTGGGATCTCGAAGATCTAGTGGGTTCGATGGGTCACCTTCACGTAGATTGCCCACTGAAAACCATAAACATTTCCGCATCGGAGGTACTGAGTTCGTGGTGTCATCATACGGTCCGAATAGGTGTCCGGTGGTTATTGCCGAAGCGGTATCAATATTATTGTTTTCACCGGATAACTCTCTAATGGTTCGGGAAAGTGCTTTTGCGCTAGCGTGAACTAACGGGTCGATAACAGCAGGTACTATTACTCCTGAGAGTAAATCAGTAAATGCTTGCGGTAACGCTCTTGCATTGTCTGGACAATTTCCATCTATTAAAAACAGTCTCGGAATAGAGTTGTTGGAATCAGCTCCGTTCGCTAGATTCCCTAAAAAAGGTATAAGGAATATCAATATGAGTCTTGGTTTAAAGATTCTCATGACCTAGCGAGCTCCTTTGAGATTGTTGGGCAATAATTACTCATTCTAAGAATGAATCTATTCCAGGGCCTAGAAGCTAAAATTAGACTATCCCCAAAACTTCATCGTATAACAGCTTTTGTGGTGGGCCCCAACACTTTTTTACTTGGTGCCGCTTAGTCAATGCGATTACTTGATCGATGATCTTATGAGTTAAGACATAATTTTTTTTGTAACACAATTGGCAACACGTACGAAAAAAACAAAAAATATCGATATATATTAATAGTTTAAACGTCAAAAAAGACTCCTGCCTCTTCCGCCACAACCACCTCCAGTTTCCGATAGTGACAGTAGCTCCCGGTTCTGTCGCTGCCTTTATCCCATTGATAACACTCGTTTATTTGGGAATTCAGGAAATATTCCTGTCATATCCTTCCGGTACTCTTTATCCATTATTCTGCGGAGAAGGAAGATGCTGGAGGCCCAGAGATTTGCTGCACTCGGCAATGCGCTGAGACTCGATGTGTTCAGGCTGGTGATTGCCTGCGGTGATCAGGGCATTCCTGCGGGGCAGATTGCGGCTGAGCTTGATGTGCCGGCCTCTACCTTGTCTTCCCATCTGAAAAACCTGCAACAGGTTGGCTTGCTTGCTTCCCGCCGCGATCAGCAGAAACTGATTTACACCGTGAATCAGGAGGTGGTGCGGGAGCTGATTGCCTATCTGGTGAAGGAATGCTGCCAGAACCAGCCAGCGCTATGTGGGCTCACGATCGAAAGCTGAAGGCTGTCTCCCCCGCGAGCGTGTGCCTAAGGCGTTGCGGTAGAGAGTTGCAGTTTGGCTGAGTAATTCTTTTCTTCTATTGGCCAGTGCAACAACGCGGCGATTATTCCCAGGGTGATGCCCGCCAGCCACATACCGTCATAGTTTCCGTATTGCTCATAGATCCATCCGCCGAGCCAGACTCCCGTAAAGCTCCCCAACTGATGGCTGAGGAAAACGATGCCATACAGGAATGACATATAGCGTGTTCCAAAAAAGAGTGCGACCAGACCCGATGTGGGCGGCACTGTCGCCAGCCACAGAATCCCCATCGCTGCACTGAATGCCAGGATGCTCACGATAGTGATCGGTGAAATCAGGAACAGGGTAATGGCAATCGCCCTGCCAATGTAGATCCAGGTGAGCAGTTTGCGCATGGAGCGTTTACCGCTAAGTACGCCGGAGTAGTAAGCGCCGAAAACATTGCACAGGCCAATGAGGCTGATGCTCCAGGCGCCAACTTGCGAGGAGAAGCCCAGGTCGATCAGGTAGCCGGGCATATGCACCGTGATGAAGGCGAGATGGAAGCCGCAGACAAAGAAGCCAAAAATCAGCAGTTGATAGGAGCGCACACTCAGCGCCAGACTCGCTATGCGAAACAGGCTGAGTTGTGGCCCATTGTCGTCGTTCGCTGCGACGCTGCCATATTTAGCCAGGGGCAGGGCAAACACCGCCATCATGAAACCGGAGAGTCCCAGTACAACGAGTGCCAGTTGCCAGCCCACGAGTGAAACCACACCCTGCACGATTGGAACCACCAGAAACTGGCCGAAGCTGCCGGCTGCCGTTCCGATTCCCATGGCCCAGCCGCGCTTTTCTTCCGGAACGGCGCGGGCGATGGAGGGTAATACGATGCCGAATGAGGTGCCTGCGATACCTGCTCCCACCAGGAGGCCGGCGGTACTGACGATCTGAAATTCAGTGGAGGATACCGACATGGCCATCATGCCGATGGCGTAGCAACTGGCGCCTCCAATCAATACCTTTATGTTGCCATAACGATCCGCCAGTCCGCCGGCGATGATGGCGCAGACTCCCCAGGCCAGGTTCTGCACGGCCAGTGCCAGGGCCAGTACATCCCGGCCCCACTCGTTGGCCTCTGTCATGGGCACCATGAACAGGCCGAAGCCAGCCCGGTATCCGAAGGACAACATGAGCAGCAGGCATGCGCTTAACAGGACGGGCAAGTAAGCCTTGTTTGAGGCAGTGGAATCAGACACAGAATACGAGGCAGCGCGTTCAGGTGAACGCTGGCGCTAGCTAAATCAATTAAAAATGAGCGAGAGAACTAGCTTAGCCGAAGATGGCGCGGAAAATATAGAAGAATATTACTGACAGGACTGCACCCACAGGAAGTGTGACAATCCAGGAGACGAAGATCTTGCCTATTACGCCCAGATTCAGCGCGCCAATGCCCCGCGCCATACCCACACCCAGCACAGCACCTACCAGCGTATGGGTAGTAGAGACGGGTATGCCGGTTCCGGAGGCGATCACCACCGTGGTGGCTGCAGCAATCTCTGCGGCAAAACCACGGCTTGGTGTAAGCTCGGTGATATTGCGGCCAATCGTGGCGATTACCTTGTAGCCCAGGGTGGCCAGGCCGACGACGATACCGCCCCCGCCCAGTAGCAGGATCCAAACGGGCAGGCTGGATTGGGATTCAAACACGCCGCCGCTGGCGATTACCCCGTTGATAGCCGCCAGTGGCCCAATGGCGTTAGCCACGTCGTTCGAGCCATGGGCGAAGGCCATGGAACAGGCAGTGAAGATCATGAGAACACCAAACAGCCTCTCGAGACTGTTGTATCCCCTGTCATCGGTGACTCCTTCGTCATCCTTTATATTGCGAATCAGGAAGTAGCCCGCGAACATGGTGAGGATTCCCACGCCGGTTGCATAGACCGCGCTCTCAGCGAAACTCACTTCCAGGCCCACGTGGCTGAGACCCTTAACCAGGGTCACCATGGAAATCATGAAGCCTACGAGGAAGATATAGCCGGGAATGTACTTCTTGGCATTGGCAAACGGATCATCGGTGTCCAGAACGAGGTGCTGGACACTGAGGAACAGGAAGAAGGCAATGGTGCCGGAGAAGAGGGGGGAAATAACCCAGCTTGCCACGATAGAGCCCACCTGGCCCCACATGACCGATTCGACGGAAATGCCCACTACGGCGAACCCGATGATGGCGCCGATGATTGAGTGGGTAGTGGAAACCGGCCAGCCTCTCCAGGAGGCGAGGAGCAGCCAGGTTCCCGCCGCCAGTAACGACGACAGCATGCCGTAAACCAGCAACTCCGGATTCTGTTCGAATCCCGCGGTTTCTACATCGATTATGCCGCTGCGAATAGTGGAGGTGACTTCACCACCAGCAAGATAGGCACCCGCGAATTCGAACACCATGGCGATAATGATCGCCTGCTTGATGGTGACCGCTCTGGCCCCGACGGAGGTTCCCATGGCGTTGGCCACATCGTTGGCGCCAACCCCGTAGGCCATGAAGAAGCCGAATACGCAGGCCATGACCAATAGCAGAAAGCCATATTGGGAGATGATATCTGACATGGAATTCTACTCGATAGTCCGTCGTTCTGAATCAGCCGTTAGAAACTTGCATTCGCACGTTGGTGATGCACGTTCATGGGTTGTAGACACAGGTCCATGCGCTGTAGACACGAAAGCGTTACAGCAGTGTCTGCAGAGACACGCAATTCGGCAATCGGCCTTTCTACTGGTTGATAGATTGAGTCTGCTATCGATGGGCAAGTGGTAACAATCACTGCCTGTATTCCTTGCTCTTATCGCGGCGTATTAAATCATTCCGGGATATGAAGGGCTAGACCCTTATTGCCAATTTTTGTAAATACTTCGGGGATTTATTACAGCTATGTAATATTTTGCCTAAACTAGTATTTTTGCTGCAGGGTCGCTGGCGAAATAGTAGTCACTGTCATATTGATGTCATCGACATTCGGTGGGGCTGCAGTGCTGTATGCTCATGAGGCGATGACTTTTTCTACGCGCGACATCCTGCTATCGTGTCGCATTTTGCTGATCCGGTTGGGGATTGAATTAATGGTAAAAATAGTTTTCAAGGAACATGATGGAACCGAGCATGTAGTCGATGCCAAGGAAGGAGCGTCAGTTATGCTTGCCGCCGTAACCAACGGCGTACCTGGAATAGATGCAGACTGCGGAGGTGCCTGCTCCTGCGCAACCTGCCATGTGTATGTCCAGGGAGAATGGCTGGAAAAGCTTGATGAAATTACGCCGATGGAAGAGGCCATGCTGAGCCTGAGTTCTGATCGCAAGGAAAATTCTCGTCTGTCCTGCCAGATCGAAGTCAACGAGAACCTGGACGGGCTGGAAGTGCAAACCCCCGAATTTCAATACTAGGTATGTGAAGATGGCCGATCCAAATAGTCCTCAGCCGAAGGCCCGCGTAAAGTCGGCATCCGATCAATCAAAGTGGAGCATGGTGGGCAAAGACCCGTACCAGATGCCACTCGAGCAGATCGACCTCTCGCACCCCGGCATCTGGCAGGCGAACGAGTACCTGCCTTTTCTCGAGCGACTGCGCAATGAGGACCCGGTGCATTACTGTGCCGATTCGGCGGTCGGCCCCTACTGGTCTGTCCTGAAGTACAAGGACATCATGGAAGTGGATACCTCGCCACACCTTTACTCGTCGGAGCCTACCGTCGGCATCGTCGACCAGTTCAGTGAATTCACCCTGCCCATGTTTATTGCCATGGATCCGCCGAAGCATGATGTCCAGCGCCGGGTGGTACAGCCCGTGGTCGCCCCGGCCAACCTGAAGATTCTCGAGAAGCTGATCAGGGAGCGAGTGTGTCGAATCCTGGATGGTCTGCCGGTGGGTGAGGAGTTCGACTGGGTAGAATCCGTGTCCATCGAACTGACCACACAGATGCTGGCGACCCTGTTCGATTTCCCCTTTGAAGATCGCTATAAACTGACTTACTGGTCTGATGTGGCGACGGCGATTCCCGGTGCCGGGGTCGTCGACAGCTACGAAGAACGCTGGGAAGCCATGCAGGAATGCTTGCAGTATTTTACCCGGTTGTGGAATGAGCGAGTAAACAAGGAGCCGGGCAGCGATTTGCTCTCGATGCTGGCCCATGGTGAAGAGACGCGCAATATGCCGCCCATGGAATTTCTCGGGAACGTTCTGCTGTTAATCGTTGGCGGAAATGACACAACGCGTAATTCGATCAGCGGGGGCGTGTTGGCATTAAATGAATACCCGGAACAGTATGCGAAGCTGCGCAGCGATACCTCGGTTATCCCGAACATGGTATCGGAGATTATTCGCTGGCAGACTCCGCTGGCCTATATGCGGCGCACCGCACTCGTCGACACGGAGTTGGGCGGTAAGCAGATAAAGACGGGCGAAAAAGTGATCATGTGGTATATCTCAGGCAATCGCGATGAAGAAGCGATTGAGCGCGCCAGTGAATTTATTATCGACAGGGACAAAGCGCGTCAGCACCTGTCCTTCGGTTTTGGTATTCACCGCTGCATGGGTAATCGCCTGGCGGAAATGCAGTTGCGCATTCTATGGGAAGAAATCATGACGCGATTTCATTTCGTTGAAGTGGTGGGCGAACCACAGCGGGTTTATTCGAGTTTCGTGAAAGGCTTTACTCACCTGCCGGTTAAGCTGCATTCCCACTAGTCCTTCGCAGGCTGAAGCGTGGCGGCCGATGGGTTTCTAGGTTGTCACCAGGTAGCAGAGACAATCCTTGCGGGCGATTTCGGGAATGCCTGTCACCATAAACAGTTTGAGGCGGCGGCTTGGGTAGAGTGCGCCATCTTCCAACCTGAAATAGTCGCTAATGTTCTCTTCCCCCAGCGGGTTATTGATCTTCAGTTGGTCCGCCAAATTGCCCGCTACGAATCCCAGTTTGACATCAGGGTCCACATAGCCAAAGTTATGATTCTCGATGTCTGGCAGCAAGGTCACGCCATCCTGCAGCAGGCTATGATCGCCGTAAGCGATGTCACTGCCTTCCGTGAGCTCGAGTCGCATGGGGTTGTGAAAAAACTCGAGAGACATATCGCTATGTTGCACAGACAACACATTCTCCAGTTCCATAAAACGTTTGAGGCCTTCCGCGGCCAGCAGGTGTGACTCCTCGTCCTGGGCACCTCCGCATTCGATGGTGATCATGGGACGCTCTTCCGTACTCAATTCCATTAGCGCGCCAAGCTTGATGTCCGTGACGATCATGCGATGAGTGAACAGGGAGACCAATGCATCATGCTGCTGGTTCATGTAGGTGGTCACGCCAAAGGACGGACTGGAGCCCGAGGTGTTGTGCACATCGATGACACACTCGGGATCGGCCGCGTAGATGAGTTCTACTATTTCGCGGGCGAGTCGACCTTGCTCCGAATCTTCGAAAGGTTGCTTGAAGCAACGATTAAGGTCCTTGTGATGGGGCAACATGCGGTAGATAAATCCGGGGGCCTGTTTGGCGGCATCCACTGAAGGAATCAGGACATGGATATCTACTTGAGGTCGCACACCCTGCTTGAGCAGGGAGAAGAGCCCGTGCAAGCCGGAAGGTTCGTTGCCGTGTAACAGGGTGGTGATGACGCGACTGCGGGAGCTGTCGGCACCCGGCAAGTAAATATGCATGGGGCCGGGGAGTAGCTTCAGGAAATCGTAGGCAGAGCCTCCGATATCCGTTGGCTGAGGATTTGGCCAGTAATAGAACTGGCCTGATTCAGGCGATTCCCAGGGCGGCATCAAGTTATTGCCACTGGGAGACGGGAATATTGGCAGCGCTATTGCGCTGGTATTGCTTGAGCATTTCCAGCAAGGCTTCCCGCTTGTGCAGGTCTTTGCGCAGGGCTGCCAGTTTTTTAAGCTGCCACTCGGCACCAGTCTGCCGTGTTTGCAGTCGCTCGTTCACGATATCCAGCAAAGGCTGGTAGTCGGCTTCGACAAAACCCATGCTGTGCAGTTGTTCCGGCACATCGGGCAGTAGCTTGCCGAGTATGCTGGCCACCGAAAAGTATTCGGGCTGCGACTGTTCCAGCGAGGGCCAGAACAATTCGGCATCCAGACCTTTCTGGGCCGCTCGATAGAAGTTGGCGACGCAGTAAGTAAACGGTATGGCCGGCAACAGGTCGCGTATGCGTTTCTGCATGAGTTTGGCGAGTCCAATAGCCAGTGCAGCATTCGCCAGCATATCCACAATACTCGGTCCGGCGGGAAAAGCCCGCAATTCCACGCGCAGATGACCACCTGCCGCTGGGTCGTATACCGGGCGATTCCATAACCAGATTGAGCCCTGATGCAGGCGCAGCTCGTGCAGTTGCGGTGTGCCCCCTGCGGCTACAACGGCTTCAGGGTCTTCGTCACCGCAGTCGGGCAAAATCGGCCGGTAGAGCAGGGCGGCCTCGGCAAACAATTCAAAGGCGCCTCGGGTTACCCAGTTATTGCCAAAATTAACCCGCGCCGGGATCGGGTTGAGTGAGTCCCGCGGTCGGCAATCGATGGATTGCTTGAACAGGGGGATGCGTGTTTCGCGCCACAGGCGATGCCCGAACAAGGTCGGCGAATTGGAGGCCATGGCGACCACCAGAGGTGTAACCAATTGCACCGCGTTGTAAAAGTCGCCGAACTCTTCGGGAGGCACGCGCAGGTGTACCTGAAACGAGGTGTTGGCACCTTCCAGTGTCACATCGTCCATGGCCAGTTGAATGGTGTCTTCGCCTTCTATAGCAATGGTGAAAGGCCCGCCTCTTAGATCAGTCAATTCATTGGTGAGGGCTTCGAACCGGTCCAGAGGCGTCATGGCGTGGTAGCCAGTGTCCGATTGCTGCAGGGTGGGCAGAATACCGATTGGTACGACGCTTCCCTGCCATTGTGCTGCGCACTGGTTGATGCGCTCCATGGCAGCCAGGGCTTCGGACTGGGTACGACTGAAGCAGCTGTCTTTTACTAGAGAGGGACTGAAATTGTATTCGAGGTTGTATCGATTAAGCTCGAGCGTTAGTTGGGGGTCGTCGAGTTGCTTGATGATTTCCAGGTTCTTGTGGAGCGGGCGCCCCTCGCTGTCGATGATGTAGAGTTCGAGTTCCGCGCCAAAAGACAAATCGCCTTCACCGAATCCCGGTTTGGAAAGCAGCTTGTTAAGTGCGCGTAAATTGCCCTGCAGTTTTTCACGAAACCGGGTGTAATCTTCCGGTGAAAAATTCGTGTGGTCTATCTTCTGTCCCATGGCTTTGCCCGCGCCCAAACAATAGCTGCAAGATTATCAGCAATGGGGAACACGGGCAAAGCTCAGGTGTTAGAGATCATCCGCAGTAGGAGAGAGCTCGCCATAGATGTTCATGGTGGGAAGGTCAGGCTTGAAATCACGGTGGCAGCTTTCGCAGATTTCCACGATTTCATCACCGGCGCGGGAGATGAGTTCCACATCTCTGCTGCGGGCAGCATTGATGGCTCTGCCAGCGGTCTCCGCCAGAGCAAGGGAGTATTCATGCCACTGCTCCCGACCGGTCCACATGGTATCCACCGGGCCAGTGCCAGGAATGGTAATGAGCGATCCACCTAGCTGCAGTTGACGCGCCAGGTGTTCCAACTCGCGCCAGTCCTCTTCGGTTTGCGGGTTACGCCACGCGGCCACCCAGATAGGATCAGCGGAATGGTTGATCAGGGACGCCATCACTTCATTGATGCTGATGGGTAAGCGAAACTCCTCTGCTTCTTCGGCATCTGGCGCGCAACTCGCGATGCCAAACAAGATGCTGGCAACACCGAGTAACTTGAAGATCTGGGAAGGTCTTGATGTGTTCACTGTGGGGCACCTTTTCCATTGAGTTGCCTTTCAGTTTGCGCCCGAGACTTGATTTACACAAATGAATACCGGGTTTCTGTTGATGCAAATCAAGAGAAATCGGAAGAGTGGAGTGAACAAGGGTTGGCGGGACAAGGAAATAGGGACAGATTTATTTTCCTTGGAAAATAAATCTGTCCCTATTTCCTTTCTTAAGTTGTGAGTATCCCTAGTGCCGCACAGATTTCACAAATGCTCGTTGATGAAGTCCATGAGTTCGCGGTAGAAGTCCAGTGCTTCTGGTGCTTGTGCCTGGTACATAAACCCATACCCGGTATGGGACATGGCTTCATAAATATGCAAATCAGCTCTTACTCCAGCCGCGCGTAGTTTGCGATGTGTCCTGACGGTATCACTCAGAAACAGGTCTCTGGTGCCACTCACT
Organism: uncultured Pseudohongiella sp.; assembly: GCA_965227635.1. Classification (GTDB taxonomy): domain Bacteria; phylum Pseudomonadota; class Gammaproteobacteria; order Pseudomonadales; family Pseudohongiellaceae; genus UBA9145. The sequence continues at coordinate 2,745,371 of OZ245763.1, forward strand.
AATATAGTTGGCGGGAATCCCTCGAAGTCACCATAGATTGGTGACAGCAGCGGATCAGTCAGGCTCTGACCGGAAGCATAGAGTTCGGCAGCACCTTTGAGGTAGCCATCATAGGTAACCAATATTCGATCCAACCCTTCATTGGTATAGAGAGAATCACCGGTCTTGGTCAGGTCAGACCAGGGCGACCCGGCGTATAATAATCCAGGCAGCGGTTCTCCCAGCTGTTTGAGTTTGTGCAACGTTGCCATTGATAGCCCTGCGCCTGCAGAGGAACCGCCAATGGCGATATTACCCGGCTGGTAGGATTCGAGTAGTTGAGAGTAAACGCTTACCGCATCGTCCACCGCAGCAGGAAAGGGGTCGGCAGGAGGCATTCTGTAATCGACTGCGATGGCACGCATACCTGCCATCGAGGCAATAAGCGCTGCTTCGCTTACTGCATTGTCACCTGCATTGAAGACATACGCGCCTCCATGCAGATAGAGAAATACATCTTGCTCGTGCTCAGCGGCAATCGCACTGGGAGTCACTTCGTAGACGCCAACGCCAGCCATTTCAGTGCGATTAATCGTGACGCCCATCGCCTGTTCAAGGAGGCCAAGTGGTATCGGGATGGTGGCGCTTTCGATTAGCGCTAACCATCCTTCATCAGTATCCGGGCTAGAGCTACTGTCTGCGACACTCGGTTGGGGTGTGCCAGCGATTGAGTTTCTCAATATTTCACTGGCACCGGCTGGTGCCGGAACCAGTCGGGTATCTATTTCCCATGCGCTCGAATTTTCCGCAGCAAATCCAAGCTGAGAGACTAAAATTCCGCTCACAAACAAAAATCTTTTCGCAATCACGTCAACATCCTCACTAAATGCAGTTCGTTTTTTACTACTGCCTGCTGAAGCTCGATTCGTAGCCACCCACAGTAAATTCATACTCCATATCAGCCGCTATCACTGGCTGACCATGCTCTATTCGAGGTTCAAATCTGAACCGCTTTAACGCTTCAATCACTGGCAGCACCATGACATCTGGAGATGAAGATCTAAGCACTTCGATGCTTTCAGCAATGACTCTGCCTTGCTCATCGACGTCGAATCTCAACCGTGTTCGTGCCTCCAGGCCATTGAAAATATTCGGAGAATTGTAAATCGGCTGTTCTGTGTGGGTTAGTTGCGCGTCCCTGAACAGTACCGTGTTCTCCACCGATATCGCCTTGGCAAAAGATATAGAGCTCGCAAACGCCAGGGTTGCCACCAGAAAACTCTTGATAAACCAACTCGTTGAATCAGCTTGTCTCGTCTGATAGTTAAGGATTGCGTCCAGCCGATCCGTTAACTCTCCAACTTCTATCATGGAAGCTGTACCCTGTATTAGCTGGGGTTTGCTCTTGCTTGTGCGAGCAAGAGTTAAGAGCTGCCCGGCATAGGCGTACTTTGAAGATCCGAGATTGAGTACCGTGGCATCGCAGTCATATTCAGATTCGTTGTGAACTTTGTTTCTTAGTAGCCAAATGAAAGGGTTAAACCAGTTCAGGCTCACCAGTACGCCAATTAGGATATTGATCGGCCAGTCCCAACGCTTTATATGAGCGAGTTCATGGCGCAACACAGCAAGTTTTTCCGCCTTGGACCAGGAATCCCATTCCCTGGGGATCAAGACGAGCGGATGCGCGACGCCAAATGTCACAGGAGATTGAAGACGAGAGGATTTTGCGAGCCCGATTTTAAGATGCAGGTTGATTTCTGACTGGACTCTCTTGAGGAGAGCCTGGTCTTCCTCCTCAATGTGAAAATCTGCCGATGCCCTGAGTTCACGCAGACCAATCAAAGCGACCAGTAGTCTGGAGAGACAAAAGAGAGCGCCGAGGCAGTACCCTGTAGTCAGTACGCTATTGAACATGAATGCCTGACTTTCGCTGCCGGAAGAATTTGCCGAATTGTCCGCAAACAGCAGTACTACGAATGCGAAGGATGTTGTCTGCCCAAACACAATTCCCAGCAATGAGGGCAGGGCAGGCGACAATCCGATGAGCAGTAGTATTGCGGCCAGGAATCTATACCTGGCGTTTGAGGTCGCGTGAGTCGCAAGTTTTTCATTGATAAAGCAGGCGAGAACGTACAGAACAGATGAGCGAATCAGGATGTCGATCAGGGCAACTGCTGTACTTACGTCATCAAGTTCCAATTCAGTTGCAACTTCAATCAACCAGTCCATTTTTGATCACTCTGCTGAGTCTTCTGACTGCCTGCGTTTTAGTTCAAGTAGTCTTTCAAGCTGATCTATCTCTTCGGAGGAGAAACTTCCATTCTCCATCTCAAGTAATGAACTTACAGCAGACGCTGTTGAATTATCGAAGAATGTTGAAACCAGTTTTCTGATCGCCTGATTGGCTGCTTTTTCTGGCTTGACTGTGGGCAAATAGATATAGCGCAAGCCTTGCGCTTTGCGAGTTAGCCATCCTTTTTCCATGATGTTTCTAAGCAGTGTTCTGACTGTTGAATAGCTGGCGCCATCATCCAGCGCCTTTTGAACTTCCTTGGCTGTTGGTTGGCCAAGTTTGTAAACACAATCAAGTATTTCACTTTCTCTGCGGCTTAATGGGGTCACAGTTTACGCTTCCATAATCTGAATCAAGGTGTTATATATATAACACTATGTCACATTTATAACAGTAGTAATTCTGATTGTAAACCGGATTCGACAGGGTGATTGCGGCGGCAGCGCATGCTGAAACGCTATGAAGTCCGAAGGTCCGTGTTTCTTGAGCCTGTCGGCTCTCTGGAGAGCTAAAAGCAATGAAAGTCGGCTATTTCACAGGATTTCGCACCCTTACCAGGAGCACGGTGGGTTCTAAGAGCAAGTCTCGACGGCTGTTTGCCATCTCGGGAGATAGCCCGTTGGCGGATGAATCAAGACTAAGAGTCCCGAAATCCACCGAAACTGACCTCGAAATATTTGAATCCAGTAGCGAGGGCAAGAGTCTGTTTGAATTGTGCGACCAGACTAATACATTCGGGGGTAAACAGAAGCTGGTATGGCGAATGAAGAATCCCTATGCGAAAGCCGAGAGAATTCGTCAAACACAACTCGCCATCGCTTCTATTAACTGCAACAGAGAGGTGTTCACGAAAATAAGGTTTTACCTCATGTCCAGGCTTGAGAGATACCAGAAAGATCCAATTATTTTTGTGACTCACAAGAACTGGTTTGAGTTCACCATTGGTGCAGTAGCCTTAAAGCTGTTTGACGGTCACCAATACAGACAGATCTATAGAGGCGTTGAATATACGGCACTGTTTGTCGAGGGGATGCGGGAATTTCTGGCATTGGTAGAGACAACGAAGCTGGGAGGTGAGGTCGTACATTATTGTGACCGAATCCGCGACATATTGGAGGAGACAACACTCTCTGAGATACCGGGAAGTTCATTGAAGTCACTGAGCTTCTTCAGAATTCTCAGGTTGGACCAGGCTTTTAGAATCTATGAAAAGGATTCCTACCTTGAATTGCTTGAGATGGTGTATCAGATTGATTCTCTGCTCGCGCTGGCTGATACGACGCGAATCAATGAGTTTTGCCTTCCAGACCTGCTTGGTGGGCCAACCCAAATAGAAGCAGTTGGTATCTTCCATCCTCAAATCGAAAATGCAGTACCCAATGATATAGAGATAGACCAGCAATCCAGACTGCTCTTCCTGACAGGTCCCAACATGGCAGGAAAGACAACCTACCTGCGCAGCGTAGCCATTGCGCTCTACTTTGCGCAACTGGGTATGGGAGTGCCGGCCAGGAGATTCAGCTTCACGCCCTTGGAATGCCTGTTCTGCTCGATTAGCGTAGCCGATGATATTCACTCTGGTACCAGCTACTTTCATGCAGAAGTAAACAATGTGCGCGAGATTGCATTGGCTATCGATAAGGGGGCGAAAGTCCTCGCCATAATGGACGAGCCATTTAAGGGGACGAATGTTAAAGACGCGCTGGAAGCTTCATTTGCAGTGCTAAGCCGCCTGCAGACCAAGGCCAATTGCCTGTTTCTTGTGTCTTCTCACTTGATCGAGCTTGATGAGCTTTTTGATGTGGACTCTAGGATCAAGCGCTGCTACTTCGAAGCGGAAGAATCCGAGGATACCCTGCAATTTGACTACAAACTGCAAGAAGGGGTGTCTGATCAACGGCTTGGGATGAGAGTACTAACAGAGCGAAAAGTCATTGAACTTCTGGATAAGCCTTCTTCATTGGTTGCCTGTAATGCTATATAGCAAGGTGGCTATGTGCAATCAAAGGGGTCAGAGTAGTTTGATATTCCCGGTTTTCTCTTGATCAAAGTACTCTGACCCCTTTGATCCTCTAAGTTGCGTAGTTGTGAGTGTCCCTGGTGCCTCAGGGGCTTACTTGAATATATTTTCCTTACTGGTACGCAGGAACCGCGTGTTGTCATCGCGCCGGGTGAAGCCAATTTTGTCGAAGTACTCCAGGATTTCGATGCAAAGATTGCGTCCTATCCCGGAGGCGTCGCGGAATTGAATTACGGAGAATCCTGAACCTTCCTGTTCCTCAGCGGCCAGCGCTTCGGTAAATTCGGCCAGCTCCATTATTGTCTCGGGTAAAAAGTAGCGATTGTCCGCCACCTTGATCAGGTTTCCGGATTGGGTTGTTTGTTTGAGAATTCTCTCGAGAGGGCGCAGGGGAATGCCGGTCATTTCTACCAGCTCGCGGGTGCGGGGTGGAATCTTGCCTGACTCCTTGAGTATTGGTCGAATCGTTTCCAGAAAGGTCTTCTCTTCCTCGCTCAAAGCTGCCTGATGATTCGGCAGGTGTAACAAAGTGCCAGAGCGCTTGATGCTGCCGTCTTCCACCAGATTGTTTAACAGGCTATGGAACAGTAGGTGCGACCCCGGGAAATCAAGTTCCTTGCTTAGTGTGGGTTCGCTGAGTCCTCTTAAATGGGGCAGTCGCTGATGGCTTGAATCCAGATGCCTGATGATTGATTGCCTGTATTGCTGGTAAAAGTCATTTCCCAGCATGAGTCGCGATTTGTTTTCGGCAATTGGCAGGACGACGCAATTGGTTTTATCGAGGCGGGCGTCAAGCGCTTCCTGTTTCAGATTGTAGTTGTCGGCCAGGGCATCGGGATCAATTCCGAAGGGCGCATGAGCGATGAGTGTTGGTAGCGCGTCATCAATAGGGGATTTCATTGCGTCGAGGATATCCAGTCTCAAAGCCGAGCCGCGACCCCGTCGGGGAACATTGATATCCAGAACCCTGCCTCCGCCGATGGTCTGGCGAGCGGCCGGGTCGCGCAGGATGAAACGATCGCCATTGACGGCGAACAAGTTGTCATCGCTGCGCAGTTGATAGAGATTTCGCTTTGCATCCAATGCGCGAACATTGACGATGTGATGTGAGGCGCCCAGGTAGAGGTGGTATTGGGCGCTGGCTTTGGGTGTATCGCCGGGGTTGGACAAATGGAGTTCTACATCAAGTCTCTGTCTGGTAAACCATCGTGTGTTGCCTAATAGCCAGTCGCCACGTTTGATGTCGCCTTCTGCCAGTGTGATGTTGAGGGCGGCACGCTGCCCGGACTCGGCATTGGCAACTTCTGTCTGGTCCAGTCGCATTCCTCGTATGCGCGCTTCTGCGCCTGTTGATGAGAGTATCAGCTTGTCATCAATGGCGAGTCTGCCCGAGCGTACCGTGCCGGTTACCACTGTGCCGATGCCTTTGACTGAAAAGCTGCGATCAATCAGGAATCGGGTATGCTGCTGTTCCGCTTTACTGGCATCTCCCGCCGCATTGCTGAGCAGGGTTTCCAGGTGGTCACGTAATGCGTCGATGCCATCGCCAGCAATGTTGCTCACCGGGAAGAATTGTCCCGAGAGACCGCGTTCACTTAGCAGCGACTGCAGGCTGCTTTTCACTTCCTCTGTGCGCGCTTCGCCAACGCGATCTATTTTAGTGAGGGCAACGGTGATCTGGTGAATGCCGAGCAAGTCGAGAATGGCCAGGTGTTCGATGGTTTGCGGCATGATTCCGTCATCCACCGCCACAACCAGCAGGGCATGCTTTACTCCGCCCACGCCAGCCAGCATGTTCTGGATAAAATCGATATGACCCGGCACGTCGACAAATCCAAGACATAAAGCACTGCTGGATTGCGGGTCCTCGAAGTGGTGGTAGGCATAGCCCAGGTTGATGGACAGCCCCCTGGTTTTCTCTTCGGCCAGGGTGTCTGTATCTACGCCGGTAAGAAGCCCAACCAGGGACGTCTTGCCGTGGTCCACATGGCCAGCGGTGGCGATGATAAGCTGTCGGGAATTGCTACTCGAAATATCAGGCATAGTGCTTCAGAGCGACGCTGAAGGCATTGAGTCTAGCACAGCAGTGCAGCGAACAGGCTAGCCCGTTGGTGATGGCGCTCGATTGAACTTCACGATGTGGTAGATCATCACGGCGATGATACACAGGGCAATTCCAAAGCCCAGGTTGAACACGCCATTGCTGAGATTGACGATGCCATAGCCGATGCTGCCCGTCATCAGGGCATAGTAGAAGAAAGGTAGCAGCGTCTTGCGAATCACCGCACCTTCCTTGCCGACCAGTCCTGCCACGGCAGAAGCGGCAACCACGTTGTGTACACAGATGATATTGCCACTGGCGCCACCCACGGCCTGCAGGGCGACGATCCAGGTAGGGTCTGCGAGGATGCGTTCTCCCACGCCAAACTGGAACAGTGAGAACATCATGTTGCTCACGGTGTTGCTGCCTGCAACGAATGCGCCGAGACCACCGATGAAGGTAGAGAAGAATGGCCAGGCGCCGCCCGCGAGATCAGCCACGCCTTCGGCCAGTGCGATAGGCATCTGTTCGTATCCCGCCGCGCCGCCACTGGAATTGATGAACACCTGTACCATAGGCACGGTGAAGACGAGTGCTGTCGATGCCGGTAGCAAAGTCTTTAGTGAAGAAGAGAATCCCGCCTTGTACTGCTTGCCACTGATGCCATGCACGAAGATGGTGATGAGGGAAACGATGATAAAAATGGTGCCCGGCGACCACAGCGGCTGAAACGAGGCGGAAATATCACTGCTAAAAATCTGCGGCCAGCTCCAGGTGATCAAAGGATTGGAAGCCCGCAGGAAGGCTTCCATATTCAGGTAAGGAAGGCGGGTCAGTACCAGCAGGCCAGCCACGAACAAATAGGGAGACCAGGCACGCACCAGTGACATGGTGGCAGGCGCGGAGTCATTTGGATCAGGCTGCAATGCGCCAGTCCATTCATCTTCCCAGTTCTCCGGCGTGTCAAAATCCCACAGCTCGGAATCCTTAGGCATGAGGAATCCTTTGCGAGCCGCCGTGACCACGATGGCCAGGCCGATCAGGCCGCCGAACATGGACGGGAACTCCGGTCCCAGCAAGGCGGCGACGAGGAAATAGGGAATGGTCATGGAGAAGGCGGCGAACAGCGCGAACTTCCACACCTTGAATCCATCGGCGAAGGATCGATTGGCGCCAAAGAAACGAGTCATGATGGCGGTGACCAGCAGCGGTATAAACGTACCGGCCAGTGCATGGATGAATGCCACTTTGGTTGCAATGAACTGGAGGAACAGATCCCATTCCGCGTAACCCCGCTGCAAGGCATAGGCAGCCATCTCGGGATCGGCGGAGAGCCCGGTATTCACGCCGACGAGAATAGGGGTACCCATGGCACCGAAGGAGACAGGTGTACTCTGGATAATCATGCCGGCAACTACCGCCGCCATGGCAGGAAAACCCAGCCCAACCATCAGTGGAACGGCTACCGCGGCGGGTGTGCCAAAACCCGCAGAGCCTTCAATGAACGAGCCGAATAGCCATGCGATAATAATCACCTGGATACGGCGATCCGGTGTGATATCAGAAAAGCCCTGGCGGATCGTGCGGATGGCGCCACTCTGTTGCAGCGTGTTAAGCAGCAGGATTGCGCCAAAGATAATGTAGATCAGCGTGCCAGCGACGATCAGTCCGTTCACACTGGCGGCCAGAATTTTCGGCAGCGGCACTTGCCACACGCCCAGTGCCAAACCGGCAGCGACGATGTAGGCAATAGGCATGGCGCGACTGGCAGGCCAGCGCAGTAGAACGAGAAAGACGGCTACAGAAATAATCGGCAGCAGGGAGAGGAGGGCAAGAACACCGATGCTCATAATGCTTATTCTTCTTATTCTGGTTTTTCTTGTTGTTTGTTATCAGCTACTCGTCTGGCATCCTGACACGGGTTGGCCATCGAGTGCCGAGCCAGCTTAGCAGATAAGCCCAGTTAAGATAAGCCCAGTCAAAACAAGCTAAAGTTCGTGGCGCTCTCTCCTGAAAACAACTGCGACAACGCCCGCGAAACAGGCCGGGGAATTGGCGAGGCAAATCCAGCCTATTAGTGAGATAATGAGGTCTGTTAGCCAATGGTAAGCCACTTGGGCGGAAATTCTCTGAAATAGCCGAGGCAAGAATATGGAAATATCAACTATCGTGTTGCTGGTTATCGTTGCGGTTCTCGTGTTCTATCTGGTTGGTATCTACAACCAGCTGGTCAGCCTGAAAAACCGCTACCAGAACGCCTTTGCCCAGATTGAAGTGCAACTGAAGCGACGCTATGACCTTATTCCCAACCTGGTTGAAACGGCCAAGGGGTATCTGGATCATGAGCGTGAAACCCTGGAAGCGGTTATCTCGGCCAGGAACGCGGCTGCCGCCGGGCTTAAAGCGGCTGCGGCCGATCCGGGCAATGCGGCAGCTATCGCCGAACTGGCCGGGCAGGAAGGGGCGCTGGCTGGTGCCCTCGGACGCCTGAATGTCGTGATGGAAGCCTATCCGGATTTGAAGGCGAACCAGAACATGATGCAACTCAGTGAGGAACTCACTTCTACCGAGAACAAAGTCGCCTTTGCCCGCCAGGCATTCAACGATCAGGTGATGAGTTACAACACCTACCGCCAGAGCTTTCCGCCGGTGGCCGTTGCCGGTGTGTTCGGTCATGGCCAGGATGCCAGTCTGCTGGAATTCGAAGACAGCGCACAAATCCAGGAAGCCCCTAAAGTCTCTTTCTAGTGTTGCCCGGTATTTCAGGAACGGTCCTTCCATTGGGGCTGGCCTGGCATGCCAGTGCGAGACCGGAATAAGACCAGGAAAGCGAAGGTTTGTTCGCGAGCTGGCCAGGGGTGATTCACGCCGGGCGCTTGCCGCGATTGCTGATTCGAATCACAGGGTGATCTACTGACCGTGGACTTTTTTAAATCTCAAGACGCTGCCAAACGCAACACGTCGAAGTTGATCCTGTTGTTTGGGCTCGCGGTGATCTCCCTCATCCTGATCACCAATCTGCTGATCATGGTCCTGCTCGGGTTCGCGGGTTCGGAGATGACCAGTATGGCCGCAATGAATGCGCCGGCCATGAACTGGCAACTCTTTCTCTACGTGGGGCTCGGTGTGGCCGCCGTCATTCTGTTTGGCAGCCTCTACAAGATTGCGACCCTGTCAGGCGGGGGTGCCCGTGTCGCCGAGATGATGAACGGCAAGCTGGTCATCTCAGGCACCGATGATATCCAGGAACAACGGCTGCTGAACGTGGTGGAGGAAATGGCGATCGCCTCGGGTACACCGGTTCCGCCTGTGTACATCATGGAAGAAGAAGGCATCAATGCCTTCGCCGCCGGTTACTCCCCCTCGGATGCCGTCATCGGGGTAACCCGGGGGGCGATCAAAACCCTCGACAGGGATCAGCTGCAGGGCGTCATTGCCCACGAGTTCTCCCATATTCTGCATGGCGACATGCGCATCAATATTCGATTGATCGGTGTGCTGCACGGCATCCTGATCCTGGGCATCATCGGCTATCACCTGATGCGCGGCGGGTCTTATAGTAGGCGTTCCAAAGACTCCGGCGGCATCGTGCTGTTGGGGCTTGGCCTGCTCATCGTGGGCTACACCGGCACTTTCTTTGGCAACCTGATCAAAGCCGCTGTCAGCCGGCAGCGGGAATACCTGGCCGATGCCTCGGCGGTTCAATACACCCGCAACCCGGACGGCATCGCGGGTGCCTTGATGCTAATCGCCACCCATCAGGAGCGTTCATTCCTGAACCACCCCGGCAGCAATGAAATCAGCCATGCCCTGTTCGAAGAGGGGCAGGCCCATTCCATGCTGGGCGGCTTGTACGCAACTCACCCGCCGCTGGAAGAGCGTATCTCGGCCATTCTTCCCAATTGGAATGGAAAATACGATGTCGCAGTGAAGGAGAGGGCGCAGAGTGAGACACCTGATACTTCCGGCGCGAAACAGAGTAGTGAGGGCGCAACGGACCAGAAGCGCAGAGCTGCCACCATCGCCGCCGGTGCAATCCTGGGAGAGGCCATGGTGCAGGCGGCTGGCAATCCCGGTCTGGATCAGATTGGGGCCGCAGAGAAAATTATAGCCGGCTTGCCTGGGCGCTGGCTGGAAGCAGCGCGGGACCTGTCCGGGGCCCGTGCAGTCGTTTATTTGCTGGTGCTGCAGGAAACCGATCCGGTGCGCAGGCGCCAGCTCAATTTGCTTGAGCACGCAGCAGACAAGGGCGTGTACCGGGAAGTGATGCAGTTGCTGGAATCGGGGGAAAGCATTGCGGCCGAGCAGCGCCTGCCCCTGGTGGAAATCTGTCTCGCCAGCCTGCGCCAGTTGAGTGCGGAGCAATACAAGTTGTTCAGGGAAAACTTCGGTGAGATGATCAGGATCGACAACAAGATCAACTTGCTGGAATGGTCATTGCACAAACTGGTGCTGCATCATCTCGATGCGGTCTTTTCCAGGCGACAACCCGCGCGACTCGGCCGCAAGGAACTGGCGAAGTGCAAGCAGTCGGTATCCATACTGCTGAGTATCATTTCCCAGTCCACCACCCGGGATGAAAAACAGGCACGACAGTGGTTTCAGGAAGGGGTGGCGACACTGGATTTCGAGCCCGGCTTTATCGCCGTGGCGGAGCTGAATTTCGAAGCCCTTGGCAAGGCGATCGATGAGTTAGCCGAGGTGAAGCCGCTGCAGAAACCGGCCCTGTTAAAAGCCTGTGCCGCCGCCATCCGGGCGGATGGCGAGGTTCAGGCTATCGAAGTGGAGTTGCTGCGTGCCGTGGCGGCCAGCATCGATTGTCCGATGCCGCCGTTGCTGGCTCCCCATTAAAGCACCAGCGAGAAAGCGCATAAGTAACCCATTGGTTTTTATAAGAAATTAGGCAAATGGTTGAGATCTTAAGACTAAGATTTGATGCAAGGAACGGTGCATTCCAGGACGAGCTTACAGCCATCAAGAGTGAGATGGCTGCGAGAGGTGTATTGAATTCAGGTACTACGATAAAGCGCGGACATGAAGCTCTAGTAGCCGAGTTTGAGGTCAGTCGTGAAACTATCGTAACTACTTATACTGAAAACTTATACTTCAACAAACCAAGAAAAGTGCCAGGAGATTTGATTGATCAGGCAATCTCAACACTCAATGAAAGAAGGGATTTTCTAAATCGATTCTATATTGAAAATATGGCTCCAGTTAGGAATAGCCTACAAAACCGTGCTGCTTTAGAGCCCTATTCAAATCTAGCAAGCGTTTCTGAGCTAAATCAAAATGAGTTGAAAATTAGGTTGGGCAGAGAAATTGATGAATATATTAGCTCACGAGGTGAAACACTATTTCATCGAGTAAAGAATGAGTTTTTGAATCGACCACTCATTGTCTTAAGAGTTATTACATTTTCGGTAGTTTTGGCAATACTGACCTTCGTATCGACTATTCAAGATTTGTGATTGTAGAAGGTGACCAATAAATTAAAAGTGGACGCGCTAGGGCGCGTCCACTTTTAGAATCGTTAGTTGCGCAGGGCCGCCTGTGCAGCGGCCAGGCGTGCGACGGGAACCCTGGGCGGTGAGCAACTCACGTAGTTCAGGCCAACCCGGTGACAGAAATCGATGGAAGCCGGGTCACCCGCGTGCTCACCACAGATCCCCAGTTTCAGGTCGGGGCGGCTCTGGCGGCCATTGGCCACGGCGAATTCCATGAGTTTGCCGACGCCGGTCTGGTCGAGGCTGGCGAAGGGGTTCTTGCTGTAGATTTCCTTACGCTGGTACTCGTCGTAGAACAGGCCCATGTCATCACGGCTGAGGCCGAGGGTGGTCTGGGTCAGGTCGTTGGTGCCGAAGCTGAAGAAATCCGCTTCCTTGGCAATCTCATCGGCAGTGATCGCAGCCCGCGGTACTTCCACCATGGTGCCGACGATGTACTTGATCTTGACCTTCTTCGCCTTCATCACTTCGTCGGCGATGCGGTGCACAGTGCGTAACTGATCCGCCAGCTCTTCCCGGAATCCCACCAGGGGAATCATGATTTCCGGGTTCACCTTGATCTTGCGCTTGCCCTTGGCCTTGAGCACCTGGGCCGCGGCCTCGAAGATGGCGCGGGTCTGCATCTCGGTGATCTCGGGGTAGAGGATACCGAGGCGGCAGCCGCGACAACCCAGCATGGGGTTCTCTTCATGCAGTGCCTTGATGCGCTCGATCACGAAATCGAAGGGCACGCCCAGCTTCTCAGCCAGTTGGCGACGCACCACGTCATCGTGGGGCAGGAATTCGTGCAGCGGTGGATCCAGCAGGCGAATGGTGACCGGCCTGCCGTCCATGGCCTTGAACAGGCCGACAAAATCCTTGCGCTGGAACGGGAGAAGTTTCTTCAGTGCCGCACGGCGCTGCACTTCATCCACGGCCAGAATCATCTGCCGCATGTAATCGATGCGATCGCCATCGAAGAACATGTGTTCGGTACGGCACAGGCCGATACCCTCGGCACCGAAGGCCACGGCCTGCTTGGCCATGGAGGGTGTATCCGCATTGGTGCGGATCTTCAGTGAACGGTGTTTATCGGCCCAGCGCATAACGGTCTGGAACAATTCGTAGGTATAGCTGCTCTTCGGCTTGAGGCTGCCTTCGAGCACCCGCTTCACCTCGGAGTCGGCACTCTCGATCATGCCCTTGTAGATGGCACCGGTGCTGCCGTCGATGGAGATGTAGTCCCCTTCATTCAGCACCACCTTGCCTGCGGTGAGGGTACGCTTCTCGTAATTGATATTGATATCACCGGCACCACACACACAGACCTTGCCCAATTGCCGGGCCACCAGCGCGGCGTGGGATGAGACACCCCCGCGGGAGGTGAGAATACCCTGTGAGTGCAGCATGCCCTTGAGATCGTCCGGGGAAGTCTCTGTGCGGCACAGCACGACTTTGTTGCCCTTGCGGGTTTCCGCCTCGGCGGCTGCCGCGGTGAAGGCGATGCGCCCGGTGGCGGCACCGGGACCGGCGGGCAAGCCCTTGGCGATAACCGTGGCCGCTTTCAGGGCCTTAGGATCGAATACCGGTACCAGCAGTGAATCGATGGATTCCGCCGGAATCTTCAGCAGGGCGGTTTCCTGGTTCATCAGGCGTTCTTTCTGCATCTCCACCGCGATTCTGACCGCGGCCAGACCGGTGCGCTTGCCGTTGCGTGTCTGCAGGATGAACAGGCGGTTGTTCTCAATAGTGAACTCGAAATCCTGCATGTCCTTGAAATGTCCCTCCAGCTTGACGCGGACAGTCTCCAGGTCCTTGAAGCTCTTGGGCATGGATTTCTTCATATGGGCGATAGGGTGGGGTGTACGCACCCCGGCCACCACATCTTCACCCTGGGCGTTGATCAGGTATTCGCCATAGAACACCTTCTCGCCATTGGCCGGATCGCGGGTAAAGGCCACGCCGGTGGCGCTGGTGTCGCCGGCATTACCGAATACCATGGCCTGGATATTGACGGCGGTACCCCATTCGGCGGGGATGCCGTATTGCTGGCGGTAGAGGATGGCGCGCTCGTTCTTCCAGGAGCCAAACACGGCGCTGATCGCGCCCCATAGTTGCTCCATCACGTCCTGCGGGAATGAGGACTTCGTGCGACGCTGAATCAGGGCCTTGTAGCGCTTCACCAGCTCGCGCAGGTCGCCCACGGTCAATTCGGAGTCATTCTGTATACCAACGCTGTCTTTCAGGCGATCCAGCACCTGGTGGAAGGGATCGTCCTCTTCCTCGCTGCGGGCCTGCACGCCCATTACCACATCGCCGTACATCTGGATGAAGCGGCGGTAGCAGTCCCAGGCAAAGCGGGGATTGCCGGACACCTCGGCCAGGCCTTCCACGGTGTCATCGTTGAGACCCAGGTTAAGAATGGTATCCATCATGCCCGGCATGGAATCCCGGGCTCCGGAGCGAACGGAAACCAGCAGGGGATTGGTGCGGGCACCGAATTTCTTGTCCAGTTGCGACTCGATCTGCTTGATCGCGTCTCGCACGTCCTTGGTCAGTGATTTGGGATACTGGCGCTCGTGATCGTAGAAATAAGTACAAACCTCGGTGCTGATAGTGAAACCAGGAGGCACAGGCAGGCCAATAGAGGCCATTTCAGCCAGATTGGCGCCTTTTCCGCCGAGAAGCTCACGCATTTTGGCATTGCCGTCGGTTTTGCGGCCGAAGGCGTATACGTGTTTTTTGTTGCTAATTTTCGGTTTTTTTATCGAGGATTTCTTTCTTTTAGCTGCTGACATAAAGCCTCTGCTCAATCTGGTATTTCGCTCAATCTGACAGCGGCATAAGAGCCCGAGGCTAATTGCCTCAAGAACTAGTTACATCCAATTTGAAGGATTGTCTTCCCACTCGCTGCGGTGGGTGAGGATAATGCACTTGTCGCGCAAAATCTAGGGCGAGGCACGCTACTACCTAACTGGCTGTTAGCCCGTTAGGCATAGCGTTTAACACCTGAGAGATTGAGATTTCAGTTTATGTTTGGATAAGACTGCTTCAAATATTTGACAACACCACTTTGTCTAGAGAAATTGATTGCTTTGGAATTCCGGCGCAATAGTTCAAAGAAATATTTATATGAATTAGTAATCAACTTCCATCGGGTAGTGTAGCTTACATGAATCTGCTCATGAGTTTCTTGCCCTGCCATTACGAATGGCTCGCCCGAGTAGATATCAATGGGATTGGCCATGGTCATGAATCTCGCCATACTCTTGTTGTTTAAATTGCGCATCAAAAGCACGTACTGTTTTTTGCAAGTAAAAATATCCCAGACTAATTTAAACCAGACTTTCATTTGTAAAATTGGGGTTTTGAGAGCTGGACTAATCCAAAGGCCATTTATTTCCATGCAATCATATTGGTTGTTGGAAAAAATGCGACTCTCTTCTTTTAGCTTGTCCGGCACAAATAAGAGGCTTCGAAAATCTGGCCTTGTCACTAATATGTATCCTGCAACCAATTGATCGTGTAAGAATACTCCTACAGTTTTGCTTTGTTCCAAATATTCATTTGGGAGCATAACGCCAGTGTAATTGTGAATCTTTGATAAGACTTGCTTCTTGGTTTTTTTATCTTTTATTACCCTAAAATCCAATTTTTCCATTGTGTTAACCTCGGAAAGAACATACCTACATTACTTCGATATAAATCATACTCTCGCGAGCATATTCCGTTGACTAGCATCTCTTCTTCTCTCTTCGCGGAGAATATATAAAACGCTAACATCAAAGTTAGTGTAATCCACAAGGTAATTGAATTGAATAGCAGTGTATTGCTGGTCCAAATTAGCAAGTATGCCGAGTATAGAGGGTGGCGAACGATCTTAAATGGCCCGGTTGTAAGTAGAAAATTGTTGGAGTCTGTCGCCGCGAATTTAAGAGAGTCTGCGGTAAGCATGCTCCATATAAATAAAGAAGCTCCTGTGGCATTTAAAACTAGAGCGAAAGGTAAAGCATTAGCATTGAAATTTGATGGATGGAAAATACACCAAATGGCTAGTGCAAGATGTGCAGTGGCTATGGGATCGTAGACCCGTGATGATTGAAGTTCAGCTTTAGATGTAGCGCCAAAAAACTTATACCTTGCCCATATTAGTATCACTACGCTAGTCGTGAACTGCAGCTGATGCCCGACAAATATAATTTCTGGTGTGGTCACTGGGAATAAAAACTAATCTTAAAGCTGCAATGTTTAACTAATACAAATTGTGAATTTAGTAAACAAAAGCTCAATTATGTCGATTACATCGGTAGGTTGGTATATAGCTCGATTAGCTAATGAATAGTATACACGAGAAAGAAAACTACGCGGACTATTGCGGGGCGCATATTCAGGAGTTCGTGCAGCAATTGCGCGAGGATGCCAACCAAGCTTTGATCAGCTGGCCGGCTCGTTCTGCTGTGACATTATTGATAATCGCTTCTGGGATTACTTTTTATTATCAGAATTTAATCGGGAATGAAAATGCGCCGCTGTCGCTACTAACTTACCTTCCCGCGATTATGGTGGTGTTATTATATCCGTTTACTACCTTGATTTTCCCTTCAATCCAGAGGTACAGCCCCCTTGTGATTGATGCCCTTTGCCTCTTCGGAATGATTGGGTTTTGTTTGGTTATTTGGACTATTTTAGGAAGTGTCAATTCTGAGCAATTATTAGCTGATAATTTTAGGTATCTGCAAGGACAAGTAGCCTTCGTTATCGCACTCGGAACCGCTTTCTCTTTTCATTCGTCATATGTAATAACTTTAATAAGAAACTTCATCTTCACCTTGCTCGTGTCATTTTCGCTGTTTTTCGTGTCTAGAGAGTTTTTCTTGCTGAATGGAGTATCAGTTCTAGAAGGTGCGTTTTTGGGACTAATCATAAATTGGGTTTTTCTAGACGGTATGAGAGCGAGATTTTACTTGAAGTCAACAGATGCTGATATCCGCCAGCATCTTTACAACCAGCTTTCCAAGCTTGTGTACCCCCATCAACTGGAGCGAATCAAGCTAGGCGACGAGCTGGAAAACACCATGCCCCTCAAGGAAGGCAAAGCGATCATCAACGTGTTCGATGTTCAGCGTTCGTCTGAAATTCGTCATGAGCGTACCGCCGAATTCTTTATGAATCTGTTCCAGGCGTTTTTGCAGATTTGTATGAAGGGCTATGAGCATAATCCGCTGCGCTCCCAGGCATTTCGATTGAAGGAAACTGGTGATGGTTTTATCAGTTCGGTGGGCTATCCGTTTTTACCGGTGGATTCACGTTCACTTGCGGATTCAGCGGTGGCAACGGCATTGTCTATGTTCGATGCCTTTAATAAAGAAGTAGAACGATTCAACTATTCGCGCCCGATCAAGGGAGCAATGGGACTGGCCTACAATTCGGTGCAGGGTACGTTTCAGAGTGGTGGTATTCGATCCTATGACCTGTTCGGTGAAGCGTTGATACAGGCCTCCAAGTACGAGGAACTTCGCAAGCAGCCGCAACTCTGGAGGATCTTCTGTGCCCATGCCAAAGAGCGGGGCTTCGATGACTTCAATATTCTAATCGTGCAGGAAGTGGTTTATAACTCCCTCTCACCCGCATATAGGGAATTGTTCTCGGAGATCGATTTGACCGACAAGGAAATGATCGGTGATTTCCAGATGATGTACGACAACGATGCCCGCTATATTTACTTCCACATCCTGGCGTAAAGGCTGATTGCTATTCATTCTCGGTTCTTAGCCACACCTGCGGCTCACTACCCTCGGATACGCTGGTCGCAATAACAATCGGCCGGCAACACACCTGGCAATCCTCGATGTATTCCTGTTGTTCCACAGACCAGTCGATCAGGAGTTGTATGGGCTCACCGCAGTAGGGGCAGGATGCCTCAACCTGTTCTTCAGTGAGCATCTCAGGTGACTTCCGTCAGCAGCGGTTTGTTGGCGAAGAATGCCGCCAGGTTGTCGATCACGAGCTGGCCCATGGCGCGCCGGGTTTCCACGGTGGCGCTGCCGATGTGGGGCAGCAACACCACGTTGTCCAGTTGCAGCAGGCAATCGGGTACCTGGGGCTCGTTCTTGTACACGTCGAGTCCGGCGGCCTTGATGGTGCCGTCCTGTAGCGCCTTGCACAACGCTGCTTCATCCACGCTGTTGCCCCGTCCCACATTGATGAACACGCCATCCGGGCCCAGCTTCGCGAACACGTCGGCGTTAATCAGGTTGGTGGTGGCCTGACCACCGGGCAGCATGCACAGCAGGATGTCCGATGCGGCGGCGAGTGCTTCAATGGAGTCGTAGTAGGCATAGGGTAATTCAGGCTTCTGCTGGCGGTTGTGGTAGGCCACCTGCAGGTGAAAGGGTAGCGCCCTCGATGCAATGGCTTCGCCGATGCGGCCGAGGCCGATGATGCCCAGGGTCTTGCCTTCGAGGCTGCTGCCGAAGGGAAAGGGGCCGCCGGTCCATTGTCCGTTGCGCACGAACCGGTCCGCGTTAACGAGGTTGCGGGTGGTGGCCAGTATGAGTGCTATGGCCAGGTCCGCCACGGCGTCATTCAACACGTCGGGGGTGTTGCTTACCTTGCAGTTGAGCGCAGCGGTGGCATCGAAATCGATGCCATCCACGCCCACGCCAAAGGCGGAAATGATTTCGAGGGACTTCAGCTCATAGATGAGCGGGTCGCAGTTCCAGGAGGCGCTGGCGACAGCCCGGCACTGGCCATCGAGTGAGCGAATCAGATCCTTTTGTGCGGCGGGGGCGAGCTCCCACAGGTGATGGGTGGTGTATTGCTCATCCAGCAGGGCAACGGTCTCCGGATGAAACTCGTTGGCGATCAGCACGATGTCCTTTGCAGTATCCATGTTTGTTCTGTCCTTGCTCCTGCGGGTGATTCTGGTTGCGCCCCTCAATGCAGTCGCTGTGCTCGCGGGCTACTCGTGGCTGCCAGTTTAGCAGGGGAGTGTAGTGCTGTCCCGGCGCCGGGTTAAATGTGCCGGGCGCACCGGGTAAATGCCTTGGAATCCGCTAGTTAGCGTGTAAAATCTTGACACGCTTTTTCACTGTGACTTTTCACAGTGACTTTTCACTTCGGCTTTTCACTGCGACCACACCCTATGGGCCACGGCCCGGGGAGTGGGGAGAGACTCTTGACCGACAAATCCGCCCTGTTTCGCGCCCTGCCTTCCGTCGATAGCCTGCTTGCCTATCCCGCCATTACCCAACTGAGCGACCAGTCCGGACGCAGTCTGGTAGTCGCAGCCATTCGCAGGATTCAGGACGACTACCGGCGGGCCATTCAGCAGGACGACCAGGCGCTGCTTGCGCTGATTCAGGGCGGCGACCTGTTTGGGGAGATCGTCGCGGCGGTTGTGCAGGCAGTTCAGGTGCAGCGCAATGCGTCGCTTATCCCTGTGTTCAATCTCAGTGGCACCGTCATTCACACCAACCTCGGCCGGGCGCGATTGCCCAGGGAAGCTGTCACGGCAATGGAGTTGGTTGCGCTGGAAGCGAACAATCTTGAATTCGATATTGAGAAAGGGGCGCGGGGAGACCGCGACAGTCACCTGGAAGCAATCATCTGCGAGCTAACCGGTGCGGAGGCGGCCACCGTTGTGAATAACAACGCGGCGGCCGTGCTGCTGGTATTGAGTACCTTCGCCAAGGGGAAGGAAGTGCTGATTTCCCGGGGTGAGCTGGTGGAAATCGGCGGCAGCTTCCGCATACCCGATGTGATGGAGAGCGCCGGTTGCAAGCTGCGGGAAGTGGGCACCACCAACCGCACCCACAGCAAGGATTTCACGGCGGCGATTACGGACAACACCGGTCTGGTCATGCAGGTACACACCAGCAACTACGAGATTCGCGGTTTCACTAAATCGGTTCCAGCGGCTGAGCTGGCGGACATCGCCGCCACTCACAACATACCCTTTGTCTCCGACCTCGGCAGCGGCACCCTGGTTGATCTGAGGGCGTTCGGATTGCCCTACGAGACAACCGTGCAGGATGAACTGCAGGCGGGCGCGAAGCTGGTCACGTTCAGTGGCGATAAACTGCTCGGTGGTCCACAGGCTGGCCTGATCGTGGGTGACGCGGCGCTGATCGCCGCGGTGAATCGTAACCCACTGAAGCGGGCGCTCAGGATCGACAAGGTCACCCTGGCAGCGCTGCTGCAGGTGCTGAGCCTGTATCGGGATCCAGCCGCGCTGCGGGAAAAGCTGCCCACACTGGCAGACCTCGGTCGTGAGCTTGAAGACATAGAGAAAGCGTGCCAGCGCTTATTGCCTGAAGTGGCGCGACGTCTGGATGGCCTTGCCACTGTCGACGTGGTGGCCTGCAAGAGTCAGATTGGCAGTGGCGCCTTGCCGACTGATTTGCTGGATAGCTATGGCCTGGCCATCAAACCCCTGGCCGAACAAGGACAGCGGGATGCGAGCCTGCAAGCCCTTTCCATGGCGTTTCGAAAGCTGCCCAAACCGGTTATCGGGCGAATCCATGATGGGGTGTTGTATCTGGACCTGCGCTGCCTGCGTGATGAGGCCGGATTCATTGAGCAGTTGGCCGAACTAAACTTCTGACTGTTGTGCGGCCATGTCGCTGGCCTGTCTGGTGGACTTTTTGGTCGCCATTGCCAGGCGAAACAAGGAGAAGGAAAGCAGCGAGGCCACTCCCATCAGTATCAATAACGGGTACACCGTGCCGTTGAATATCAGTGCAACCCCCTGTGCCGCAATGGCCGAGAGAAACATCTGCAGGAACCCCGTGAGCCCCGACGCACTGCCCGCGAGTTTTGGAAATTCGTTGATCGCCGCAGCCTGTGCATTGGGCAGGGTGATGCCGTTGCCGAATACGGCCACCGCGATGGGTACGAACAGGGCCAGCGGGTGGTGAAACCCTGCCAGTTGTAACAGTAGGGCGGCCCCGATTCCCACCAGCGCGATGGCGCCACCGAAGTTGATGAGTTCATCGATATCCCGGCTGGACCCGGCATGGCGCGCCACATAGTTGCCGGCCATGAAGCCCGCCGGGATCATCACAAAATAGTAGCCGTATTCCGTGGCTGGTCTGCCAAGCACCGACACCATGATCTCCGGTGCCGCCGAAATAAAACTGAAGAATACGACGGACACGAAGGCCACGCAGAAGGCGTAACCGCGAAAGGCGCTGGAAGACAGCAGCATCAGGAATGTCTTCAGCATGGAGCCAATGCCCTCGAAAGGCACGGACTCCTGCAAGGTTTCCGGCAGGGAGAACTGCAGCAGGGCGAACATGATGCCACTGCCCACGGCAATAACGACGAACACCGATTGCCAGCCGAAGCGGGCCATGAGTTCGCCACCCAGGGCCGGTGACAACATGGGCACCACCACCATGACCATCACCAGGGTGGCGATGACGCGCGCCGCTTCGCTGGCGCCATAGACATCGCGCACGATGGCGCGTGCCAGCACCAGGCCAACCGCACCACCGAAGGCCTGCACGAACCTGCCCATGATGAGCAAGGTGATGGTATCGGCGAGCAGGCAGAAGAGTGAACCAATGAACGTGATGCTGAGCCCTAACAACATGACGGGCTTGCGGCCGTATTTGTCGGACAGCGGGCCATAGCACAGGGTGCCCAACGCAATGGCGAGCATGGACAGGCTCAGGGTCAGTTGCGCCACATCGTTGCTGACGGCGAAATCATCCTTGATGGTTGGCAGGGCCGGCAACAGTATCTGCATGGCAGCGGGTCCCAGTGCAGAGGACGCCGCAAGCAGCACTATAAGTTTTTTTGACAACAGGTCGAGACGCGACACAGATTCCGATCCGGTCAGTGTAGTGAGGAACTACGGGTTAGTTTAGCTAGTGGCGTCCCCGTCATTCGGTGACCCGGGTGAGCAGGTTCGCCTAGCGATTCAGGAATGCTTCGCGGCTACGTTGCAGGTTTGGGTTGTTCTGGGAACTCAGGATTACACTAGAACCCAGCAGGACAGAACGTTGCGCTTTGCTGATGTCGAAACCCAGGCCAAAGGTATCGATATGAAATCCGTCGACCAGGGCCCGTGCATTTTCACTACTGTTCAGGTTCTCTGCTGTCGAAGCAGTATAGCACGAAAGCGCTTCACCCGCCCGCGTGCGAAGGCAGACAGATTGTTCGGGAGCGGCGCTGGCGCTTAGCAACAAGCCGTTGGGGGATTGTTCGAAACGGGGTGAATTTTGCAGATACTCCAGTGCCAGATTGGCAAACTGGCTGTTGTCGCTTTGCATCTCAACCGGTAATTGCAGGCCCAGCCTGCGCACGATGCTCGGGTCGTGCTGATAAGCCTGCTGGTAATAGAGCAGTGCCTGCTCGTAGTTTCGCTGACGCCAGTAGATATCGGCCAGACGTGCTTCGATGCGCGCCCGCAGCATGACTTCCTGCTGGGGCAGTTCGGCAAGGGCAGTCAGTCCCGATTGCAGGGCCGCTTCTCTGTCACTGTCCAGAGCAGCGATTTCCGCACGATAGGCATGGTAGTAGCCTTCATTGAGCTGGAATGCGCCATTGGCGCGGGCCTGCTCGAGAATCGTTGACACGACGCCAGTGCCAATCAGTTCGACAAGCTCCGGTTCGATCCATTCAGGGATATGTACTTCGAGTGGGGCGTAGGGGCGCAGTCGATTTTGCAGGACTTCGAAATCGGCGAACAAGGCAGCGGCCCGGCGTTCTGCTCGCCACGCCTGCAGTCCGAGTGACATGGTTTTTATTCTGTTTTGCATGGATTCCTGCAATCCCATGGTGGCGCGTAGCTCCAGTTGAATCTGCAACTCGGTGCGGTTCGCCATCATGTTGATCAACGCGGCCAGTGCATCCTTCTGGGCATCGTCCGCACTGTAAGAGCCATTTCGGTCCGGTTGGTTGAGCGCGGTGAGGGAAAGTTTACTCGCGTCTTCGGCGTACCCTGCCACCAGCAGGAAGGCTGCGCTTACCAGATGGTGCTCGGCCCGGTTCATTACGCTCACCAACGGTTCCTGTTGCTCATGCCAGATCATCATGCGGTCGAGGGCGGTTCGTGCCTCGTCGAAGCGACCCTGGTTAAGGGTCAGGTATAACTTGTAGATCCAGGGGTCGGCCACACTATCCGGATTCAGTATGCGGCTGGCGCGATCGATATAGGATTCAGCCTTGTCGATTTCCAGCAGGCTCAGTGCCACTTCAGAGGCATTAGTCAGGTATACCGTGTCAGCATCGTTGCTGCCATTGGCGATGTCTTCGTCTTCATCAATGGCCTTGTCGCAGGCGCTGGTTGATTCGATAGGCGCCAGGCTTGCCAGTTCCACAGCGCACAAGGTATTCCAGGCCCGGGCGCGTTCCCGTTCATCATCGCTGTTTTGCAGCACCAGATTGGCACTCTCCCGTGCCAGTTCATACTCTTTGAGCTTGATGAGCGGCCAGCCGCGGAAGGATTCCACATCCTGGCCGTAGATTTCTTCCAGTTTGTCGAGGTAGGCCAGCGACTGGTACTGGTCACCCATCAGTTGATGAATATAGCTGAGCTGGGAAATGGTCAGGTAATGCCACTGCACTTCGCCGGAGTCGAAGGCCTCACTCATGGTGGTATAGGGCATCAACTCTTCGGCGCGATTCAGGTGGAACAGCGCCCGTGGCATATTGCCCTCAATAGAGAGCAGCACTTCCGACAGGGCGAACTGGGCCGCCGGTGAGTCTGGCTCTTCCCGTACCCATTGCTCGCTGAGTTCCCGCGCTTTTACGTTTTCCCTGAGATTCAGTGCATCGCAAACGGCAAGCGCCCGCGCGTCCTGCACGTCGCTAAAACCGAAACACAGCGGCAGGCTCTGGCGGGGGATGACAATATCGTCGAGCCCCTGGTCTGAATCGGACTGGCTCAGGGCAACAGGGGAGACAAACCAGAGCAGGGTTGCTGTGGCGACAAGCAGCCTTTTCATGGATTGTTTGGTGGGCCCTGTGTTTGGCCTTGATGAATTCATGCAGAATGTGCCACCTGGCTACTCGAGGGTACTTCTGGCCAGCCTCTCCATGGCGTCACGCATATTGTCGGCAAGCACGCGGTCGATATCCGTGACCCCGGGCGCGAGTTCGATACGATGCCCCAGCACTCTGGGCAGTAATAATTCGATGTCTTCTGCACTGACGAAATCCCGTCCGCGCAGCGCTGCGGCCACCTGCAGTGCCGGTAAAAGCAGCACCATGCTGCGGGTAGAGTTGCCTTGCAGTACGCGGTCGTCCTCGCGCAGGCTGCGGGAGATGTCTACCAGTGTCTCCTTCACCTGTGGGCTGATGGTGACTTCCCGGTCGATGATTCGTCTCGCTTCGAGAATCTCGTCTCGGGATACGGTGGCGAGTTCCAGTGTGCGGTCCCGGCGATCCTTGTAGGTATCCAGCACGTCCAGTTCGGATTGGCGGTCGATATGTTCCATGCTGATCTTGAACAGGAAGCGATCGAGCTGTGGCGTGGGCAGCGGATACGTGCCGACGAGATCCAGCGGGTTCTGGGTGGCGATTACGAAGAACAGGTCATCGAGCGGATAGGTTACGTTATCCACCGTGACTTGCTTCTCTCCCATAGCTTCCAGCATGGCCGCCTGTACCTTGGGAGAGGTGCGGTTGATCTCGTCCGCCAACACCACATGGGCGAAGAGGGGGCCATGGCGAAAATGAAAGGCATTGCTGGCGCTGTCGAACACCGGTACACCGGTGACATCCGACGGTAACAGGTCAGGCGTGAACTGGATACGTCGAAACGGCAGGATTCCGGAGTCCCCTTCGTCGGCCGACGAACCTGACACGATTGCTTCACCCAGTGCCTTGGCGAGAGTCGTTTTTCCCGAGCCTGGAAAATCTTCCAGCAGCACATGACCATCGGCCATCAGGGCAATGATGGCGAGTTCGATGACATCGTCGCGCCCAAGTACCTGCTGGCATACAACATTCTTGAGACCGTTTAGCAGGCTAATTGCCCGGGCCAGCTCTGGCTTGTCGTCCTCGGCGATGGCAGGTTCGACAAGATTATCAGCGGCTGCTTCAGCCAGGGTTTCAGATGACATTGGGTACTCCAGAATAATGGATCAAGTTTGAGAGCCGCTTCAATTACCGGGAAGTTATCCAGGAATAGGGGTTGAGAGCGGCCAGAATGCGAAGCCAGGGAACCGTGGATTTGTTGACTTCCTGGCTGACGGCTTTGCGCAACTCCGCCCACTGCTCAGGCGTCATGGTCTGCGCTTCTTCTTTGCCGAGACTCGAGGCAAGATGAGCCCGCGTGGCGATTTGCAGGCTGGGCACATTGTGTTGAACGCGATGGGCAAAGCTTTCCCGTGCTTCACCGTACTGTCTGCTCAGGCCCACCGCGGCAAGGCTGTCCAGCATCCGGCGATAGCTCAAGCGGTATTGTTGCGAGTCGGTGGCTAGCTGGGGAATCACAATGCGATACCACTTGATCAGGTAGCCGACGCAAATGGCCAGGGCAAGCAGGGCGTAAACGGTATTCAGGACGTCCTGCAAGCTGATGAGGCCGGACTGCTGGGAATCGAGAAACTCTTCAAAAGATGCGTCGTCGCGCAACATATCGCCCAGCAGTTGCTGCAGTTCATTCTGGGGATCGGTCGTCATGTCCACCAGTGTTTGCTGGGGTGCCGGATCGACAATCACCCAGCCGATATCCCGCAGATAGATTTCCGGCCAGGCGTGACCGTGAACAGCCTGGATCAGCAAGGCCGAGCCACCGGCCCGGTTGCTGGCGGGCACTGAATAACCAATGCCGACCCGTGCAGGAATGCCAATGCTGCGATACATGTAGGTCGCCGCGAAGGCAAAGTGCATGCAATAACCCGTGAGGTCTCCGAACAGGAAGGAGGCTGCCGGATCGGTTTCGTAGGCATGTTCATTCTTCAGGCTATAGATACCGTTTTCATCCAGGTAGGACTTGATGGCCCAGGCTTTGGCGTAGGGGTCATCGGCGTATTGCGGTCGCAGATTGCCGATAAGGGAACGGGCGAGTTCGCCGTAACGGGGGTCATCGGGAAGTTCCAGGTATTCCTGCATCACTTCATCTGACCATTCGGGTCTGCCGAGTTCCCGGCCCAGCAGGTACTCGAAGTCATATTCCGGCGCCAGGGAATAGGTGTCATAGGCGCGCTTGAATCTCAGGTTGTTGGGGTTGGCCGTGTTCTCATAGGAAACCGGGCTCACCAGTCCGAAGGGATTTCTGTGGGCTACCAGCAGGCCAATGGTCGTTCGAACCCGCTTGCGCTGGTCTTCGGCACCGGGGAGTACTTCAGCCTGGATTTCGGTGTTGGTGAATTGCTCGATGAGGTCACGGTCCATGTCGTCCCGCGTCGTGTAGTCCAGCATGGTGCCATTGAATTGGGAGTAGGCTGACTCGCGAAAATAGTAGCTGCCATTTAAAGGTTCATAGTCATCCCTGAAGACCACTACGGCGACCGGTGCTTCCTTATCTTCTGCTGTGTTTTCACCGTCCCGGAAGGGGTTTTCATTTTGCCTGCTGCCGCCGCCCTGTTCCTGGCCGGTTAATCCCATGTCATCGGTCATGGCGGGAGTGGGCAATCCGAACAGGCGCACATAGCCCACCAGTGACAGACAGAGCAGGCCGAGAATCGCAAAGTGATAGGGGAGGCGCTTCTGGTTGCTTTCCATCATGAGCAAAGCGGACAGCGCGAGAACCGCGCCGCAACCGAATGCCATCAGGATTGTGGCCGGATCGATACCCCGGATCAGGGCAAAGTCACCAATGAAGAATGGTCGATGGATCATGCCATTGCGGTGCGCGGCCAGGGTGACAATGAATGCCGTGGCGACGAAAAGTATTTCCACAACGGCACCATAACTGGTGCGGTGGGCCAGGGTTCGCAGGCTGACCACAATGGCAGTGCACACCAGCATCCATTGTGTCGCTTCCGACAAATTAAAAGCGGTAATGGGAGACAACAGCGCAGCCAATGTGGAACTTCCGGCCATGGCACTGCCCAGCAAGTAACCCAGCAGGGCCAGTAACAGGCTTATGCCCATGATACTGGTCGTGCGCAGGTAGCTGAGCGGTGCCCGGTGAATTTGCAGGTCAATGAGGTAACAGGCGAAGAGGCAACCGGCTACAGCTGCTACTGATCCCGCAAACACAGTCAGGCTCAGGCTCAGTACCCAGAAGGCAGAGGCGATGATCAAGGCCCTGAGGCTGGTGGGCAAAAACTGCCGGGTCATATGTGCTGCGCGTATCGTCATGTTGATTCTGTCACTATTCTCTTGATCAGGTTCTTCACAGTTCCAGCGCTGAAATTCGGCTAATCTGCTGTATCGAAGGCATCAGACCTTGCGTAAATGCTGGTCGAAACTGAGGCCAGTCTTGCGATCCACGATTAAGGTCGATTCTACTAGCTGGCCAAAGTCGGTCAATAAATCCAATACACCAGACCGGCTTCCTGTGGCCTGGCTTACAGCGCCAGTCGCCGGTTCCCGGCGCAGGAGGAGCCGCTGCCAGAAACTCTGGACTTCACGCTCCTCCATGCCGTCAGTGGCCAGTACCAGGGTGATTTGCCCCTGGTACTTGCGAATGGTGGCTTTGAGTTCCGCCTCCCAGCCTGCACGCTCGGCCGCTGCAAACACGATGCAGTGTGCCATGGAATGCCCGGCGGCCCTTCCGAGAAACCTGTCCAATCCGTAGCTGTAGGGTGCATCCAGGGCCCGCGATTTGGCTACCGCCCTGAGGGCTGTGGCAAGGTCGTCACAAGGGGTCTCCGTGCCGTCGGCTCCGAACGACCAGTCTTCTCCGAAGGCGGCGGATTGCAGCGCAACTCTGGCGACTGCCGACGCGGCTTCATCATTCGGGCTACTCAGAAGATAGGCCACGGTTCGCTTGCTGTGGAACACGCTTTTCTCTGGTAGCCGTACGTTGAGCTGCCGGGTCCGGGCATAAACCTTCCACATGATGTTCTTGACCGAATCCCCTGGCGCGTAGGGTCGTATCTCCATGCGGTCGCCTTCAGGCTGGCCCGCATGATTGGGGATGCCGTCCTCGGCGGTCAGCGAACGCAGCAGCGGCAGGGTTTTTACCGCGCTGATTTTGGGCAGGGCCATGCATTGTACCTGCTGCTCCAGTCGCCAGGAAAAGCGGCAGAATCCCAGCACGTCGGAAATCGTGAACTGGCGCACCAGCTTGTCACTCAGACAGCGCCGGGACGGAATAATTTCTTCCACCAGGAAACCGGAGCGATCGAAGCGAGTTCTGGTTTCGATGGCATCGGGATAGACAATTTTCCAGTCAACTCTCACCAGTGGCAGGAAACTGGTGCCCCTGAGCTTGAATCCAGTCTCGTTGGGATAGCCAGCCTCGACTTTGATGTCCCTGCTGATGGATGAAGCGCTGGCCGTTTGCTTCTCCTGTTCCTTCCTGATTCGCCGCTGCATCACCACGCCAAAAATCACGGTACAGAACAGGCAGAAAACCAGTATCGCCAGGGCACAGATAGTGAGGGCGAACACAACGAGGTCCATGCTGCCGTAGCCGAATACCGACAGGGCGGTGGCCGTGGCCAGCAGCGTGATCGTGCCCTGGGTAGTCAGCGGAAACAGGCCTGCCAGGCTGCGCAGGGCCTTTACCAGGGATTTGTAGAGTTGATTCTGCATGGGTCCGGTGTATGAACCGGGGAACCTCTGAATAACTATCTGAAATTATTACGAAAATAGACGGTTATTGTGGCACGCATGAAGGCGCCTAACAATGCGATTCGGCGGTGGAAAACCAATTCTGTCGATTATTCAGCGGAAATGGATATTTTCCGGATTACTGCTTTTCAATGGTGATCTGGGTGGTGACGGAATTGGCGATATAGCAGTGCTCATGGGCCCTGTGGTGCAGATTGTCGACTTCCTCGGGGGCAGGCTGGGTGCTGGGGTCAAATTCGATTGTTGGGCGCAGCCTGACTTCAGTCATGGCCATCTTGCCTGCTGAATTGCGCGCGAGTACCCCGATGGCTTCGTCCCGGTAGGAATTCACCAGTATGCCTTCTTTCGCCGCGAACGCGAGGAAGAACAGCATATGGCAGGAGGACAGTGATGCCACGAAGGCTTCTTCGGGATCGACGTTTGCCGTATCGGACCAGGGCGCGTTCACTATATGGGGAGACGGCGAGGCGGGAACGGTGAGCCCGCCATCAAAAGTCCATTCATGGACGCGAGAATAGTTGTTGGAAAGAAAATCTTCCTCGGTATTGCGCGTCCAGTGAACGGTGGCCAGGTATTCAGACATGGAAGGTCAGGTGTTGGCCCGGTTGGCAATCAATTGATCAACGACAGCAGGATCGGCCAGGGTGGTGGTGTCGCCGAGGTTTTCCAGCTCATTGGCGGCGATCTTGCGCAGGATGCGGCGCATGATTTTTCCCGAGCGGGTTTTCGGAAGACCGGGCGCAAACTGGATGATCTCGGGTTTGGCAAAGGCACCGATTTCTTTGGCAACAAATTTGATCAATTCTGCACGTAATTCCTCGGAATCGGGTGTTCCGGTCATCAGGGTTACGTAGGCATAAATGCCCTGGCCTTTGATGTCATGGGGGTAACCCACCACGGCGGCCTCGGCTACCGCATCATGCAGCACGAGAGCACTTTCGATTTCTGCTGTGCCCAACCTGTGACCCGAGACGTTGATGACGTCGTCGACCCTGCCTGTTACCCAGTAGTAGCCGTCTGCATCGCGCCGCGCACTGTCGCCGGTGAGATAGTAGCCGGGATACATGGAAAAATAGGTGTCGATGCAGCGCTGGTGGTCGCCGTACACCGTGCGTATCTGGCTCGGCCAGCTTTGGCTGATGACGAGATTGCCCGTAGTGGCTCCGTCCAGCTCATTGCCTTCGGCGTCCAGCAGGGCAGGGCGCACACCGAAGAATGGGGTGCTGGCAGAACCGGGTTTCAGGTCAGTGACTCCCGGAAGCGGCGTGATCATGATGGCGCCGGTTTCAGTCTGCCACCAGGTATCCACAATAGGACACCGGGCTTCGCCCACCACATGGTAATACCACTCCCAGGCTTCGGGATTGATAGGCTCTCCTACTGAACCCAGCAGTCTTAAGGATGATCGCGATGTCTTCGTGACCGGCGCGTCTCCCCCTGACATCAGTGCCCTGATGGCAGTGGGTGCGGTATAAAAAATATTGACCTGGTGCTTGTCGATAACCTGCCAGAACCGGGAAGCATCCGGATAGGTGGGTACCCCTTCGAACATGAGCGTGATGGCACCGTTCGCAAGCGGGCCATAGACGATGTAGGAGTGACCGGTGACCCAGCCAACGTCCGCAGTGCACCAGTAAATATCACCTTCATGATAATCAAAGACGTACTTGTGAGTGATAGCCGCGCCTAACAAGTAGCCTGCGGTCGTATGCAGGACGCCTTTGGGTTTGCCGGTTGAGCCTGAGGTATAGAGTATGAATGAAGGGTCTTCCGCATCCATGAGTTCGACGTCGCACACAGTGGACGCTTTCTCGGTTGCCGTGTGATAGCAGACATCACGCTGTTCATTCCAGGGAACTTTGGCATGGGTGCGGCGTACCACGAACACCGAATGCACATTCGGGCAGGATTCCAGGGCCGCATCCACATTGGCCTTTAATGGAATGGTGCGGCCACCCCTGATCCCTTCGTCAGCGGTGATCACCGTTTGGCAGTCGGAATCGAGGATGCGGTCTTTGATGGATTCTGGAGAGAATCCACCGAATACTACGGAATGGACTGCGCCAATGCGTGCACAGGCCAGCATGGCATAGGCAGCTTCCGGAATCATGGGCATGTAGATGCAGACCCTGTCGCCTTTCTTAACGCCACGGCTTTTCAGTGCGTTGGAAAATCTGCACACTTTTTCATGCAGTTCCCGGTAGGTAATACGGTCGTCCTGATCGGGCTCGTCGCCTTCCCAGATGATCGCGACCTGCTCAGCCCGTTTTTCAAGGTGGCGATCGATGCAGTTATAGGCGACATTGAGTTTCGCGCCTTCGAACCAGCTTGTGCTGGCAGTCTTGAAATCACTCTTGACGACCGACTTCCAGGGTTGGTGCCAGTATAAAAATTCTCCTGCCTGTTCGGCCCAAAATTCTTCGGGCGAGCTTATGGATTGCTCATACATTTCTGCGAAGCGTTCCTTACTCAAATGACTGCGCTCAGCCGCCTGGGCATTAACTGGATAGACTTTCTCTTCTGACATGGTGATTACTGATGATCCCGTGAGTTGATTTGGAAATGAACTGCGGAGGCTTTTGATCCCCTGGCCGGGCGCGGCATTGAACCGGCGAAGCCGACAGCGCGGATCAGTATGCCTTAAAGGTTAGGGTGTCTCAACAAGACGGCCCGGACAGGGAGATACCCTGTTCGGACTAGACGGGAACGGTGAGCGTGAGTCGGATGTTATCGATCAGGCGGGTATTACGCAGATAGGCCGCGGCCAGGATGACGAGATTCAACTCCTGTTCCCCGGCGGGCTTCAGCGTTTCGGCATTGCAGATCGCATAGTAGTCTGGACGCAGGCCGGCAGCTTCGATGAGTTGTCGACCCATGGACTCCAGCGCATTGAAATTACGATTTCCCCCATGCAATTCTATTGCGACTGACTGCAAGCTCCCCTGGATAGCCGCTGCTTGCTCGCGTTGGGCACTGCTTAGGTAACCGTTGCGAGAGCTGAGTGCGAGCCCGTTTTTCTCCCGTACGATTTCCCCGCCAATGATCTCAACGGGTATTTGCAGATCGCGCACGAGCTTCTTGATGACCAGGAACTGTTGATAGTCTTTTAAACCAAACACAGCCACATCGGGTTGCGCGATATTGAGGAGCTTGGTGACCACCGTCGCGACGCCGTCGAAGTGACCGGGGCGGCTGCTGCCACAGTAGCCTTCACTAACCCCGGGCACTGATACCACAGTCTGTGCATCGAGAGAATCACCATAAATTTCTTCCAACGCGGGAGCGAATACCATGTCACAGCCGCGTGTCGCGAGTAATTCGAGATCTTGTTCCAAGGTGCGGGGGTATGAGTCGAGATCTTCGGTGGGACCAAATTGCAGGGGATTTACAAAAATGGTGGCGACAACGACATCGCTGTTTTGCAGGGCTAACTCGACAAGGCTCAAGTGACCCTGGTGCAGGTTGCCCATGGTGGGGACGAGTGCTATGCGCTTGTCCTGGCGCCTGAGAGTGCGCAGCTTTTCGCGTAGCGCGTTTGCTTTGTCAAAGATTTCCACGGCGTGACTCAGCTTCGGTCAGGAGAAGCTATGTTCCTTGCCCGGGAACTGTTTCGCTTTGACTGCTTTCACATAGGCCGCAATGGCGCCGGGAATATCACCGGCTTCGGGCAGAAAGTTCTTAACGAATTTTGGTGTGATGGGTGAGACGCCAAGGACATCATGCAACACCATGATCTGCCCGCTGGTTTCTGGCCCGGCGCCAATCCCGATGACCGGAATCTCCAGCGAATCGGTAATGGTTTTAGCGAGTTCCGAGGGCACACATTCCAGTAACAGGATATTTGCGCCGGCGGCTTGCAAGAGTTGTGCTTCGTCTATGATCAGTTGGGCCTGGTCCGTGTCACGGCCCTGCACATGAAAGCCACCGATGCGGTTAACTGATTGTGGAGTCAGACCCATGTGCGCACAAACCGGAATGCCTCGTTCCGTCAGCAGGCGTGTCGTATTTTCTATCCAGGCGCCCCCTTCCAGCTTGACGATATGAGCCCCGGCCCGCATCAGCGCCGCCGCATTTTCAAGCGTCTGTGTTTCCGAGGCGTAACTCATAAAGGGGAGATCAGCCATGAGCAGCGAGCCCCGGTTGCCCCGTTTGACGCAGGCAGTGTGATAGATCATGTCCTCCATGGTTACCGGTAAAGTGCTGTCGTGACCTTGCAGAACCATGCCCAGGGAATCACCCACCAATAGAACTTCCACACCGGCTTCGCTGAGAATCCTGGCGAAGCAGGCATCATAGGCGGTGAGACAGGTGAATTTCTCGTCCCGTGCCTTGAGTTGCTGGAGTGTGGTCAGGGTGACATTGCCTGATTTGCTTTGAGAGCTCATGGAAACTGTTTCTCTGGATGCTGATGCGTTGTGCGGAGTCTGCTGGAGTCTGTAATCTGGCGTAAAACGACTTCAGAGCAGTGTAGGGCCAGGGTTGAAATAGTGCGTACCGCTCGGCAGCGCGAGGATATAGTCTACCAGCCGATTATAGTCGTCGTCATTCCCGACCAGATCGAGGTCGGCGCTGTTGACTATGAGTAGTCTTGACCGATCGTAGTAGTGAAAGAACTCAGTATAGGCCGCATTCAGGTTTTCCAGGTAGGTTCTTTCGATGAGTTGTTCCGCGGCGATGCCCCGTTTTTGAATTCTCTGCAGGAGCACATCGGTTGGCGCCTGCAGATAGATGACCAGGTCTGGCTTGGGTGCATCGATAGTCAGGTGCCCAAACACTTTCAGGTATAACTCGTACTCGTCGGCGTCCAGGTTCATTTCTGCAAACAGTCGATCCTTGTCGATCAGGAAATCCGAGACCCGTACCGGTTCAAACAGGTCGTCCTGTCGTAGTTCCTGCATTTGCTGCGTGCGCTGAAACAGAAAGAATAACTGGGTTGAGAGAGCGTGCTGACGCGGGTTCTGGTAGAAACGGTCGAGAAACGGATTTTCCTCTGCCTTTTCCAGCAGGACTTCGTAGTTAAATGTATCGGCAAGGCGCCTTGTCAGGCTGGTCTTGCCAACACCGATAGGACCTTCCACGGCGATAAAGCGGGGTGGCTTGCCCTTACTGGTTTCAATGGTGCCTGCGTCGCTCACTTACTACCTGCTATCAAGAGCCCTTGTTGTGGGTGGAGTTTTGGGTGGAGTCGTTGGTAGATTTATTGGCAGATTTCCTGGAGGCTCCACCGCTCGAAGAGCCGCGACGACGGCGCTTTCGCCGACGGTTACCCGGCAGCGCTTCTCGCATTTCGTTTTGTATTTTTGTATCACCGTTTTGGAAGGTCGTCCACCACTGGGCGCATTCGGAGAGATCCTCGCCGGCCTCGTCACGCAGTAACAGGAAATCATAGGCTGCCCGGAACCTGGGGTGGTTAAGGGTGCCATGAATATTCCGTCGCGTACGCTTCAGGAGCCTGTCCTGCATCTCCCAGATTTCCTTGCTGGCATACGTGATACGTTTGGGGATGGCGATTAATTCCAGTTGCTCGGCGATAGCCTGATTGGCTGCCTTGTTGGTATCAAATTCTTCCTGGTCCCTGAATTGCTTTTCTATTACCCGGAGCACCGGCCATAACAGCGCGGCGAACAGGAAATAGGGTGTGACGGACTTGCCGTCCTGCAATCGCCGGTCAGTATTTTCAAGCGCCAGGTCTACCAGATTGGCTGCCGAGTCTTCACAGGTCTCGAGCGCATCGAGTGTCGGTCCAATGACATAGTCTCCGAGGGGGCTGCTTTCCAGCAGACGGAAAGTTTCAGTGGCATGACCTGTGGTAAAAAGTTTTAAGGTTTCGTCAAACAGGCGTGCGGGAGAAATTGACGCCAGAAGATGGGCAAGCTTGTCGATAGGTTCGGCGGTCGCCGCTTCAAGTGCGAAGCCCAGTTTGGCAGAGAAGCGTAGTGCTCGCAGCATTCGCACCGGGTCTTCCTTGTAGCGGGTGCCGGGGTCTCCAATCATGCGTAATTGTCTGCCCTCAAGGTCTTCGACGCCGCTGCTGAAATCCAGCAATCTGAAACCATCGGTTGTGTAGTAGAGGGCGTTGACTGTGAAGTCTCTGCGCAGAGCATCTTCATCTATATCGCCGTAGACATTGTCGCGCAAAATCATGCCTTCGCTGCTGTGGGCCGAATCCAGGTCGCGAATCTGTTTGCGTGGCGTTCCCCTTTCGATTTCGTTCTCTACTTCATGGGGTGCGCGAAACGTGGTGACCTCAATAATCTCCCGGCCGAATCGGATATGGACGATCTTGAATCGGCGCCCGATGATGCGTGAGTTTCTGAACAGGGAGCGGATTTCTTCCGGCGTAGCATTGGTGGCGATGTCGAAATCTTTGGGCTTGTTGCCAAGCAGCAGGTCCCGAACACCGCCGCCCACCAGGAAGGCATAGAAATCAGCGCTGTTGAGGCGGCCCAGCACTTTGAGCGCATTGGGAGAAATATCCTTGCGCGAAATATTGTGTTCATCCCTGGGAACGATGGTGGCGTTCTCCAGCCCTGGCAAATTGTCCAAATCAGCCATCGGATTTTCGAGTCCTGCTAATGAGTGACAACGGGTAGCTGGATTGCT
The DNA here is from genome assembly GCA_965227635.1 of uncultured Pseudohongiella sp. Lineage (GTDB taxonomy): Bacteria > Pseudomonadota > Gammaproteobacteria > Pseudomonadales > Pseudohongiellaceae > UBA9145. The sequence goes on from OZ245763.1 coordinate 2,780,494, forward strand.
GCGAGCGGAGCGGGAACAGGCAGGAGATTGCCGGCAGCATTGCGAAGATCAAATCTTTCAAGGAAACCTTTCCCGAATCATGTATCGGGGTGAATTAAATCGATGCGCGCAATGATACACCGCTTTTGCAGTTGGGGACGAATAGCTGGCTTGGTCTGACAGAGGAGGGGGAGGGTAATGCTAGGGGGGTGATAATCACCCCCCTAATGGAAGTAAATATTATTGTTATTGCTGTTAGTTACTTAACTATTGTTTTTATTCTGGGAGCCAATAGCGGCGCCGCATAAGCAAGAGGGGGTGTACTTGAGGCTGAGCAACAAACCGTCACCTACAGGCCACAAACCCGACCTTTTTATTATTGATGCACTATCCTTCGTGAAACACTCAGTAATGCTATTTTTCTTTTTATTGGAGCTTATTATTATTATTTATTGTTATTTTATTTATATAGAGCATTTACTGTGCCAACTATAGAATAATCAATAAATACAATAAGATAGAATTTCACTTATCAGTTTTCAATTCTTGAAACCCCACTTTCTGTTACCGAAATTCCCCTTTTAGTGGGTAGTTGAGTAGCGGTAACAAATATGACAGTGCTGCCATAATTCACTGAATCCCCCGAATGCCGGGGGTTTCGACGGTTTTGCGTACGCCCTGCAGGCGAAACTTGTGCGGAAAAGCTATCGAGGGGGAGTTTGCCGCGCTGAAAACGGCTGGTCAGCCTGCTTTCTTCTTGCGGGGGATCCCAAAACGCTGGCGACGTTCCCACAGGCATTTTCGACTGATACCCAGTTTCTTGGCGAGCTGGGTTTCGTTCATGCTGTCCTGGTGCTCCAGCACAAAGCGCTGGAAGTAGTCTTCCAGAGAGAGTTCTTCTACAGGCTCGGAGGCCGGTGCGGCGGTAAGTGGGATTGCGTCGTGATCCGGGTCGGTGGTGTCTTGCCTGCCGTGGAGATCGATCGCGAGCAAGTCTTCACCGATTTCGTCGGTTTCCGCAAGCACCACGGCGCGTTCGATGGCATTTTCCAGTTCCCGAACATTGCCAGGCCAGGAATAAGTCGAAATGACCCGGCTCGCGGCATCGGCAAAACTCATCATCGGGGTCTTCAGACGCTTGCAGGTGCGCTGCAGAATCGCATCCGCCAACTTGAGAATGTCATTGCCTCTTTCCCGCAACGGAGGAATCAGCAAGGTCATTACGTTAATGCGGTAATAGAGGTCTTCACGAAAATGGCCATCGGTAACGAGTTGCTTGAGATCCCGATGGGTTGCCACCACGAGGCGCACATCCACCTTGCGCGATTGTACGGAACCTACCTTACGGATTTCGTTTTCCTGCAGGACTCGCAGGAGTCGGGCCTGCGCTTCCAACGGTAATTCGCCTATTTCATCCAGAAACAAGGTGCTGCCATTGGCCGCTTCCACCAGACCGGTGCGCGTGGCCGTCGCACCAGTAAAGGCGCCTTTCTCGTGCCCAAAGAGTTCTGATTCGATGAGGTTTTCCGGGATGGCAGCACAATTCACCGAAATCATCTCGTTGTCTTTGCGGGTACTGAGCCGGTGGATTCCCCTGGCAACCAGTTCCTTACCGGTTCCGGATTCGCCATTAATCAGCACCGTGGAACTGGTGAGGGCCACCTTCCTTATGCGCCGAAACAGTTCCATCATCTGTGGGCAACTGCCTATCATTCCTTCTACGGGAGGTTCGATGTCGTCATCCGGGAAGTTTCGTTCGACACGTTCGGCTTTGGAGTGCTCCTGAATAATTCTGTTAATTGTTTCTATGATTTCGCTGTGCTCGAAGGGTTTGGCGATGTAGTCGACGGCACCCATCTGGATAGAATCGATAGCCGAGCGGATACTTGAATAGCTGGTCATGATTACGACCGGGGTGGAGGTGGCCTTGATGAGATCAGTGCCAGGTGCACCAGGCAGGCGAAGGTCGCTGATGATGACATCGAAGTCGTCCATGTCATACTTTTCGAGAGATTCTTTTACAGTGCCAGCTTCGCTAACGGCAAAGTTGTGTCTTTCCAGGAGACGCTTCAGCGCCCCTCGAATAACTGCTTCGTCTTCTACTACCAGAATTTGATTTAGAGCTGTCATACAAATATTTGTTCAGATTATCCAGACCGTCCAGATTGCTTGAGCTGATCCTCAGGCTCATGGCGTTCGATTTCTGTGTCCGAATCATCATGATAATAGGGGAAACTCAAGAGTACCCTGGTACCCGTCCCCTGAGTCTTATCAACAGGGCTGATTATATCAATATCTCCTTCTATATCCTCAATTATGCTGAAGACGAGTGAAAGTCCCAGTCCTGTGCCTTCTCCAGGCTCTTTTGTGGTGAAAAACGGGTCAAATACGCGGTCTCTGATGGAAGCAGAGATGCCAATTCCCTGGTCTGTTACCGCTATGAAAGTCCTGTTGCCTCGGCTATAGGCCTCTATTATAACGCTGCCGCCGTTCTGGCTGGCATCCCTGGCATTGTTTAACAGATTGATGAGGACTTGCAGGAGTCGCTGCTCATCACCCATGATTTTCAAGGTATCGTCGCAGATGCACTGGATATCGATGTCTTTTGCCTTCTTGTCCAGAGAGACCAGGGTAATGGACTCTTCGATACATTGCCTGAGCGCCACCGGTGAATGTTCCACTCTCTGCTGCTGATTGCCGGCATGGGCGAAATTGACCAGCGATTGCAGGATTTTTGAGGTGCGGTCGGTTTGTTCGATGATCTGCGCTGACAGCGTGGCCAATTCCCCTTCCGGGTATTCATCGCGGATAGTCTGGGCGAGGCACGCGATACCGGTGATCGGGTTGCCTATCTCATGGGCTACGCCCGCTGCCAGGCGACCGATGGACGCCAGCCGTTCGCTGTGAGTAAGGCCGGCTTCGAGAATCTCAGTTTCCGTGATGTCTTCTATTAATATGATTACGCCTTCCCTGCTGCTGGTGCCTGCACCGGGTTTCTCGATATTTGCCTTGTGCAGGTTAACCGTCTTGCTCTGCGCATCCAGCAGGAATGTTTGTTTGTAGGAATGGTTCGTATGTTCTGCCAGGAAATTTTCCAGAAGGGATTGCCAGGGCTGCTCTATGTCTTCGAGTGGTGAGCCAACAATTTCACTGGAGTCGATGCCGGTAAACTCCGCCAGGGCACGGTTCCACATTACGACTTCATTGTCGTCACTGAGCGAGCAGACGCCCAGTGGCAAGTCCAACAAGACCTGGCGATGATAGCGGCGCAGGTTGTCGAGATCTGCAGCCAGCCCTGTGAGATTGCTGCGATAGGTCTCGATTCGATTCTCAATAACATTCAGGTCAGTGGTGCCATGTTCGGAGACCACGCTGTAGGGCAGGTAACCGTCGATGATTTCCCGCGCGATGGAAGGTCCGAGTAACCCGGAGAGATTGGCTTCCAGCCGGCCGCGCAGGGAGCGCAGAGAAGACGGGCGGCGATCGCTCATATCGAACTTCAGATCCTGCAGTGCCTGGGTAGCTTCCCGGCGCGCCGCTTTTTCACCCAGTGGTTTGCTGAGACTGCGGACAAATTCTTCTGGAGATTTGGCCACCAGTCCGCTGCGTTTGCGGCGCCTGATCGTATCCAGGGTGCAAATGTCCGCAGAGCTGCGTTCTTCATCGGTCGTGGGAGAAACGAGGGATACACCGACAAACAGAATCGCGTTGACGATCAAGGACAGCGCCGCCATTTCTCGCCAGTTAATGGCAACCAGCGTGAGCGCGTCAGTATTGGTAAAAAGCGGTAACAGCAGAAACAGGAACCAGATAACGACGCCGGCCATCAGCCCACACAGAAATCCCGTTTTGTTGCCCTGGGGCCAATAGAGAATGGCTACGAGGCCGGGCAGAAACTGCATGCATGCCGTGAAGGCCACGGTGCCAATTGTCTGAATGCTGGTCTGTGCCTCTGGCAGGTAGTGAAAGAGGAAGCCAGCCCAGATCAAGGCGGTAATCAGGATTCTTCGATGCCATAAGAGCCAGCGGTAGATATCGTGCTTTGCTGATGGTTGATAGAGCGGAAGAATCAGATGATTCAGGCACATATTGGAGAGGGCGAGGGTGATCACAATGATCAGGCTGCTCGCGGCGGACAAGCCTCCCAGGTAGGCCAATAAAGTTAGAAATGGCACCTCATAGGCGATACCGATAGCGACCGGGAAATACTCTACCTGAAACTCCGTTCCTGAATACAGGCCAGCCCACAGTATAGGTAGAACAGGCAGGCTAATGATCAGGAAATAGGCAGGGAGAGTCCAACTGGCGAAGGAAAGTGATGACTGGCCACTGCTCTCGTTAAATGTCACGTAAAACATATGGGGCATGGTTACAGCGGCGGTGAAAAACAGTAACGCCATCACATGAAATGAACTGAAGTAGTCAGTGTCCTTGAGGCTTTGGATCAGTTCCGGTTGCGTGGCAAGCCATGCATCCATCTCGCTTAGTCCGCCAAACACGCCATAGATTGAAAACAAACCCACAGCGGCAAAGGCCACGAGCTTTACCAGTGACTCGAAAGCGATTGCCATGACCAGTCCGTCATGACGGGTACGGCCGGCACGATTGGATGTGCCAAACAAGATGGCAAACAGAGTGATAAGCAGGCAAAAGCCCACAGCTACCAGACCCTGGCTCGACTCCGCAGACAGCATGTTGGCTGTGTCAGCAACGGCCCGTATCTGCAGGGCAACCAGGGGAATGACACCAATAAGAATGACCATTGTTGTTGCGGTACCTGCCCAGGGAGAGCGGTAGCGAAACGCCATGAGGTCTGCAAGCGAGCTCAACTGATAGGTGCGGGTCAGTTCCAGCAATGGCTTCAGGAGCAATGGCGAAAAAAGAAACGCCATCGAAATGCCAATGGAGTTTGCCAGGTACCCGTAGCCTTCGCGCTGTGCGTTGCCAATCGACGTGTAGTAGGCCCAGACACTGGCAAATACGCCAAGCGATAACACGTAAACGATAGGGTGGCGGACTACCTTACTTGGAATATATCCCCTGTCAGTGATGTAGGCGATACCAAACAACAACACCAGGTAGATGCTGCCGATAATGAATAGTGTTGTGAGCTCAAAGCTCATCAGAATCTCGCTCCCGGTGAGTCCAGCTAGCCACGGCAACCACGATTAGCCCAACCAGGAAAGGGCGATACCAGGCACCCTCTGCCGCGTTTATCCAGTCTGCACTCACGAGGAACAGAAGGTAGACGATGACGAGAAGAATCAGAATGGAACGTGGAATATACAAGGATGCGTCCTAATGCCCGGAGCAGAAGGGCATATTAGCCAACTTGGGTACGGCCTGTATATCCCAGGCCTCTACTGCCCATTCGAGAATCGTATGCAGGCTGCCGCCCTTGAGGCTGGCCGGTGGGTCCTGTTTCAGAAACTGCAGGGCCAATAGCAGTTGTTCACTTGCGCTGCTGGTATCTACGGCTTCAGCGAAGTGTTGTTTGCTGAGCTTCTGGCCCAGGTCGTTGGTCACCACCGGAATATGCGCGTAGCGCGGTGTTGGAAATTCCAGTAGCCGTTGGATGTAGATTTGACGTGGCGTGGAATCCAGCAGGTCATAGCCGCGCACAATACAATTGATGTCCTGAAAGGCATCATCCACGACCACGGCGAGTTGATAGGCGAACAAACCATCTTTCCGCCGCAGGATGAAGTCCCCAACATCGTCATTCAATTGTTGTGAATAGTGCCCCTGTATCTGGTCTTCAAACTGAATGAGGCTATTGTCGACCCTGAGGCGGATGGCGCTTTTCGTTGTCCCATCGAGATTTCTCTCTCGGCAGTGCCCGTCATACACCGAGCCCAGCGCTTTTATTCTCGGCCGGGTGCAGTCGCAGCGAAAACACAGATTCTTACTGTTTAATTGATCGAGCGCCGCTTCGTAGGCGTCGAGTCTGGTGCTTTGATAAAGCACTTCACCGTCCCAGTCGAAACCCAGCTCCTGTAATTGGTTGAGGATAATTTCATCGGTGCCGGGAGGTTCCCTGGGTGGATCAAGGTCTTCCATCCGTAGCAGCCACTTGCCGTTATTGGCGCGGGCATCAAGAAAACTGGCGAGGGCTGCCAGCAGGGATCCAAAATGAAGTGGGCCGGTTGGGGAGGGAGCGAATCGGCCGGTGTAATTGCTGCTGTTATCGTTGGCTGGAAAAATTGCTTCTGCCATTGACTAGCCTGGGCGCTACTGCGTGGTTGGGTAGACTGGTTTCCTGTCGGGACCGCAATAGCCTGCTAATGCGATCCCGGGAAGATTGTCTGTAGATCGAGACGAAACTGGCCAAGAGCCAGAATGCTAGCTGCCCAGTTGCTTCTCTTTGATCTCGTCGAGAGTCTTGCAGTCGATGCACTTGTTCGCAGTTGGACGTGCTTCGAGGCGACGAATTCCTATTTCGATTCCACAGGATTCGCAGAAGCCATAGTCGTCCTGGGCAATTGCCTCAATAGTGCTATCGATCTTCTTGATAAGTTTGCGCTCACGATCACGGGTACGCAACTCAAGGCTGAATTCTTCCTCTTGGGTTGCACGGTCCGCTGGGTCGGGATAGTTCGCAGCATCATCTTGCATGTGATGCACAGTACGATCCACTTCTTCCATGAGTTGATTCCGCCAGTCGAGCAAAATCTTCTTGAAGTGTTCGCGCTGTTTTTCGTTCATGTACTCTTCGCCTTTCTTCGGCTTGTACGGAACGAAGTTTTTTAGAACTGGATTCGATTCAGTGCTTTGTGTAGCGGCCATATTTCCTATGCCTCTTCACTACCTTTGGTCTCTGCTTATGTTGCTGGCTTTGCACCAAACCAGCCACTGAGGCCTCAGTATCAGAACGATTATCGCGCCTTTTTTGGGGTCGTTTCGCACCTGAAAAACAGTGCTATAAGTGACCAAAAATGGCACCCGGAATTTTGAAAGCTGGGTAAGCTACCAGATTCTCACGGGGGATGCTAGAAAATTTGAACTCCTGTGAATGCTGCCTCGGCTCCAGTTTTAGCGCCTTTCCCGATTCTGGCTATCCGAACCGGGCCTTGCCTATAATGCCCGTCGTTTGTGACTAAATCGTGAAGGAAGCGGCGTAACGGAAAGCTCGGCAATCGTCCTGGCTGCACAGCCGCAGGAAGGCTCAATGGATCAGAAGAACGCATTTCAGCGCCCCGTGCTTGATCGGGTTAACCCATTTCGTGTCATGACAGTCATGCATCGGGCTGCCGATCTCGAAAAACAGGGTAGAAAGATTGTGCACATGGAAGTGGGTGAGCCGGATTTCACGACAGCGCAACCTGTTATCGATGCTGCGAAAAAGGCCCTGGATGACGGCTTCACGCAGTACACCGCTGCTCCAGGAATCATCGAGTTGCGGGAGAAGCTGGCGCTTCACTACAGGAAGCGCCATCGAGTCGATCTGGATCCGCAGCGAATTCTGATAACCCCCGGTGCCAGTGGCGGACTGACCCTGCTGGCTAATCTGCTGGTGGATCAGGGAGACGGTATCCTCTTGAGTGATCCTGCCTATCCCTGTGTTCGCAATTTTATTCATCTGTTGGGCGCCCAACCGCAATTGATGCCGGTTGGGCTGGAAGAAAACTTTCAACCGACGGTGAACAAGCTTAACGAATACAGCACCGAAGCGAGCAGAGGCGTCTGGTTGGCGTCCCCATCGAATCCAACTGGCACTATTCTGGAAAGAGACCAACTGAAGGCAATCAGCGAATGGGCGCAGCAGCGAGAATGCCACCTGCTTGTGGATGAGATTTATCATGGCCTGCACTACGTTGACGACCTGCCCAGCATACTTGAATTGGATCAGTCGGCATTCGTGGTGAACAGTTTTTCCAAGTATTTTGGTATGACAGGTTGGCGTCTTGGCTGGATCGTGGTGCCTGACGCCTATATAGGTATGGCCAATATTCTTGCCCAGAATCTTTACATATCAGCCTCGTCTATCGCCCAGAAGGCTGCACTGGCTGCTTTCACCGATGAGGCAGAAGAAATTCTGGAAACGCGACGTGCCGCGTTCAGGCAGCGCAGGGATTTTCTCGCTGCAGCGCTAAAAGATCTCGGGTTTGTGATTTCCGATAACATTCAAGGCGCTTTCTACATCTATGCCAATATTTCCCGGTTTTCCGATGATGCGGAAGCATTCTGCAAGATGGTGCTGGAAGAGCATGGGGTGGCGATTACCCCTGGAACCGATTTTGGTGAATATCGCAGCAATGAATTTGTGCGGCTGGCCTTTACCACCAGCATGGAAGACCTGGAACTGGGTGTGACACGCCTCGCCAAGGCAGTGTCTCGCTGAGTGGGTTGGCGTCGGTGTAGTGAAGCCTGATTCAAGAAGTTATGAGTCAACAGTTACTAAGCAACAGCTACAAACTATCAGGCACCTTTCCGATTATTTATTCCGAATAACTATTCCCAGTTGATCATGAAGTTTCCGGCTCCCCTGCAAGAAGGGATATTGCTAAAGCGCTACAAACGATTCCTTGCCGACGTCGAGTTACCTTCTGGAGACGTCATCACAATACACTGCCCCAATACGGGCTCCATGAAGAATTGCCAGCAGCCTCGCAGCCGGGTGTGGTTTACGGATTCTGGAAACGCAAAGCGAAAATACCCCTGTACCTGGCAAATAGTCGAAGTGGATGGCAAATTTCTGGTGGGTATCAATACCGGGCTTTCCAATGGGCTGGTTGCCGAAGGCATCGAAAGTGGCTGTGTGTCCGAGCTACAAGGGTACACCACGATTCGCCGTGAAGTTCCCTATGGTGAGCAGCGCAGCAGGATTGATCTGCTGCTGGAAAACCAGGAATCCGATGCGCCTCGTTGCTATATCGAAGTCAAGAACGTCAGCCTTGGACTCGGTGATGGCCTGGGGGAATTCCCCGATGCGGTCACTACCCGGGGTCAGAAACATCTGCAAGAGCTAATGCATATCAAAAGCACTGGTGATCGCGCAGTGCTGTTCTTTTGCGTCCAACATGAGGGGATTGATGTTGTGCGCCCTGCGGACGCGATCGATCCCGCCTATGGGCGGCTATTGCGGGAAGCCGTTGCCAGCGGTGTGGAAGTCATGGCCTACGGCGCAGCATTCAGGCTTGCTGAAGACAGCATAGCCTTGGGCAAGCGTGTTGAAGTGAAGCTGGATTGAATTGCAGTGCGCGACTAAAGCACCGGTGGTGGGGCGATTTTCGCTTCGTCCACCATGATCACACCATTGTCTTCCGTGTAGGGAATCGACTGTAGAGACTTTCCTTTGCAGGGCCCCTGCAAACAATAACCGTCTTCAATCTGAAACAAGGCGCCGTGGGTGGAACACTGGATCAATGCGCCATCGGCATCCAGGAACTTGTCTTCCTGCCATTCCAGCGGTGTGCCCAGATGAGGGCATCGGTTCCGATACAGGAATATCTGATCGTCTTTCTTGACGGCGAACAGAAACGTATTGGCAATCTCGATGCCTTTCGAAGTTCCTTCTTCTATTTCTTCGCGGGTTATAACTGCAATCATGTGCGCTGCGCTTCAGGCCAGTGCCTGCTTGAAATCATCCAACAAGTCTTCGGTGTCTTCGATGCCCACTGAGAAGCGGATCATGGAGTCAGCGATACCCATGGATGCCCTGCGTTCGGGCCCCATTTCATAATAAATAGTATGTGCCACCGGAATCGCCAGTGTTCGCGTATCCCCGAGGTTGCTTGAAGCGATGACCACGTCCAGTTTGTTGAGAAAGTCAAAACAGTCGCTATTGTCGTCCAGATCGAGGCTGAAAATTGCGCCAAAGTTGCAGAACAGGGATTTCGCCAGTTCATGCTGTGGGTGGCTGCTCAGACCCGGGTAATACACGTGCTTCACGCCGGGATGACTCGCGCAAAATTCCGCCAATGCCATTGCGTTGTGGCAGGCCTTGTCCATGCGCATGGAGAGAGTCTCGGATCCCACCGCCAGGTGATGAGCGGCTTCGGGGCCCAATGATGCACCCATATCCCGCAGACCTTTCTTCCTGATCTGGGTGATGCCCCACATCGCACTGTCGCCCCTGCGATAAGTATCGAGAATATTGTCGTAGGTTTCCCAGTTGAAAAGACCGGTATCGGTTATGGAGCCGCCGAGAGCATTGCCGTGTCCACCGATGTATTTGGTCAATGAATTCACTACCAGGCTGGCCCCGACCGATTTCGGATTGAACAGGTGTGGAGAAGTCATGGTGTTGTCTACGCAGTACACGAGGCCATGTTGCTGGCAAAGCTTTCCGATATTGTCGAGGTCTGCTACCTGGGTGACAGGATTCGCAATGGTTTCTGCAAACACCAGTCTCGTATTGCTCTTGATGGCGGATTCAACCTCACTGACCGAAGTGGCATCGACGAAGGTGACTTCAATGCCAAAACTTTGCAGCGTGCCAAAAAAACTGTTGGTGTTACCAAATAAAAAGGCGCTGGCAATCATGTGATCGCCTTGTCTCAGCAAGGTGAGCATGGTTGCGGCAATTCCGGCCATGCCTGTGGCGAATGCGATAGTCGCCAGGCCGTCTTCCATGGCGGTAATTCGGTCCTGCAGGGCCGTAACCGTGGGATTCATTTGCCGGCCATAGTTGTAACCGGCGCGTTTGCCCTGGAAAACTTCTGCGAGATGGCGGGCGTCGCTGTAGCCATACGCGACAGATGGATGCACGGGTTTGTGCAGCACGCCGTGTTCAGGGTTGCCACGTCTGTCTGAGTGCAGATTAGTTGTATTGAAGCCTTTCTTGGCCATTGGGCTACTCGATTGGGTGTGCGCTATTCGTGAATCTTGCAGGAGGAACTGCGGTGAGGCTGGGTTTATACACCAGCATCAGTAGTTTTGGAAGCCGCGCTATTGTTTGTCCACGCTGTCCTGACAGGCGATACAGAGCCTGGCTTCGGGTTGTGCTTTGAGCCGGCCATAGCCAATACCTTCGTCACAGCGTGCGCAATAGCCGTAGTCACCCGACTCGATAGCCGATAGCGCGATAGTCACTTTTCGCAGACGAGTCTGGGCTTTTTCCTTCGTGGAGAGGGCTACGCTTTGCTGTTGCATGGCGTCCATGCGCGATACCCGCCCGACCAGGGTCTGGTCGAGGGTAACTGCAGCCGTTGCAGCTTTGCTGAGCTGGAGTTGTTCCTGCAAGTCTGAATGCAGGCGCAGCAAAATCGCTTGCAGTTCCTGGAGTTGTTGCGGGTTCAGTTCTGACATTGGCTTACTGGTCGATCGCGAGAGGTTCCAGCCCCTGAAACAAGGGAAGCCCTTCGATGAGGTTTCTGATTTCGGTCATGCGCGCGGCGTATTCAGTACTGTTTCGATCGCGGTAGATCACCCCGAAGTCCGCCTCGGAAATGCCGTCCCGACTGTTTCCCACCTCCGGCATGAAATCTGATTCCGATTCCATATTGGTAATGCGGGCCTGCAACTCGGCCGCGGACGCAGGGTTTCGGGTTGCATGGGATGCCAGTAATACCCCCACGGTATTGGCAGTCATATCGGAAAAGCTGAAACCCGTACGATAGCGAGCATCGTAGGCTTCCTTGGTATTGGAAAGCATCTGGGCAAATCCGGCACCCGCAGAGGCGGTAATTGCTGCAATGGAGACCAGGTGCTGAGCCAGATCCTGCCTGCGCCTCAACCGGACTTCAATGAAAGGGGCTGGTTCGACATTGGCGGCCAGTTCCTGGCCAACCAGTTGGGCGATATCTTCGTTATTCACGTAAACAGACAGGGCCTGCAGTGCTGCCCGGTTTTCAGCGACCGGGTCCCCGCTGATACTGCTGCGGTCACGTGCCTCGTTGAACATGGCGACGAGAAATGTATTGAGCGACACCGCGGGCAAATCGACGGGTATCGTGCTCACTATATCTTTGGTGACCTGATAGTAGTCCAGAATACGTTCCCGGTCTTCCAGGGGGACGAATATCTGTTGCGCGCGGTAGGCCAGACGATCCATGAGTCGAGGCTCCCACAACATAGTCAGGGCGACCTGACCCGGTGTCAGCTGCACGGCTTCGACGTTGTCGAGCAGTTCGAGAAAATCATCGAAACCTACGTCTGCAGTCAGCAGATTGTTCTGAATTCGGCTCACGGCATAATCCATAACCGGATTTGGCAATTGCAGATTCCCCAATCGCAAGTCACGCAAATGGATGCCCGTATCATCATTGGTGAAGTTGCCCTGCATATTCAAAAATATCGGTAGCGGGCCAATGTCGATCTGGATGCTGAGCAAGGCGCTGACAAGGTCCTGTTGCAGATCCAGTTCCCCGGACCATTGCGGGAGCAGGCCCATTACCTGAAATCCGTACCTTTGCAGAAGATTCAATTCTTCGCTGCTCAACTGCAGTTCCCGGCTACTGGCGGTCAGGGTTGATTGGGGAGCGGACTCCAGCAACAGTTGCTCGACTTCATTGAGTTCCATTGCACTCAGTGGGGCATTTGCCGGAACCAGGCGCTCGGATTGCAGGGCCAGCAGGAGTACCACAAAGGGAGAGCTGATCAGCAGCGCCAGCAGCGAGCGGAGCAGGAGTTTGATGAGTCTGGATAGGGGCATTTAGGGCCAGGTTCAGGGGATTTACTCAGGCTTTTGGATTTCCCTTGGCTGAATGCCCGGGGTTGCCGATAACCGTCTCAGTGCGGCCGTTCCCTGATTTAGGGCACGATTTTACTGGCAAATATTCGATTTCGCGCTATAAAGTATGACAGAATCCACGTTTTTGATTATATCCGCAGCAAATTTCTCATATAATCAAGGGCTTGGCATTACAATATTGAAAATGCACAAGCTATAAAACGCTGTAAATTGCGAGGAGACAATCATGAGCTTCCATCAAAGCTGGACCAGGACCGCGCTCCTGACCACGATGCTGGTATCACTCGCCGCCTGTACATCCCAGGCCGCCAGGGATGCAGAGATCGCCCAACAGGAAGCCGCCCGGGTTGCCGCAGAGCAAGAATCCGCGCGGGCTGCGGCTGAACAGGAACGCCAACGCGTTGAAGCGGCGCGGCGTCAGCAGGAAGCGCAGGCCGCTGAGCGAGCACGATTGCAGGCCCAGCGCGAGCAGGCCGAAGCCGAGGCGCGCGCCAGGGCGGAAGCAGAGCGCCAGGAGCGAGAAGCAGCAGAACGGCGTGAAAGAGAGCGGCTAGCGGCGATTGCGGCTGCAGAGGCCGAACGCCAGCAAAAACTGGAGCGCATCTCCCAGCTCGAGTCACAAATCGCAGCCGCGGAAGCCCGCACAGTCTCTGATGAGGAGCGAACTCTGGTACTTCAGCAGGCCATTCTGGCAGCTGAAGATCTGCTTGAGGCTCTCTCCGCCGAGCAGGTCAAGTATGAAAACACCGATGCGGCGGGCAATACAGTGGATCCGCTCGCCAAAGACGTGATTGCAGAGCTGCAGGCCAGGAAAGACAGCCTGGTAGAGCAGGCCCGGGCACAATAGCCTGCTGTTCGCGATGTCAGATAAGGTCATCGATTTCGAGCAGAGAAGGGAGGCACATCTTCACCGTCGCCGCGAGGCGAAAGTTGAGGCGCTGAAGAGTGCTTTCCGTAAGGCTCGTGGAGAGACCGATAGCGCTGGAGGCGGCAAAAGCAAGCGCCGCAACAAGAAGAAAAAGTAGTTCACAGGCCAGTTTTAGGCTTAGCATTCCCAAACTCCCGATTGTTCCAGAGAGCCTGAATTTACGGTAGCTTCAGGCGGCTTCCCTCCTTTGTTTGTCATTCCTGTTGTGGTAAAGTGCGCGCCTTTATTTTTAACCACGTAGCCGTTTTGGCTACATAAAGCGGGGAGTGACATTTAGATGTCGGGGATCACAATAATAGTATCGACGGTACTGTCCTTGCTGGGGCTGGGAATTGCCTTCTTCTACATGAAGAAAGTAACTGGCGTACCAGTTGACCAGGGGCTGGAAGCAAAAGACAGTGAGCGTCTGAAATTCATCCACGGTGCAATTGCAGATGGAGCCATGGCGTTCCTCAAGCAAGAGTACAAAGTTCTAACCATTTTCATGGTAGTTTTTGCTGCCATCATCGCGATCCTTATCGATGATTCTCACACTCCAGATATTCGGGAAGGTATTTACACTGCGATAGCGTTCCTGTTTGGCGCGGCCATTTCTATCGCTTCAGGCTATATTGGCATGATGGTGGCCACTCAGGGCAATGCCCGTACTACAGTCGCTGCCAAGAAAGACATTTCCAGTGCTTTCGACATGGCGATCAATGCGGGCGCCGTAATGGGCTTTGCGCTGGTAGGTCTGGCGGCATTGGGTCTGGTGGTCATTTATGTGGTCATGAAGGCGTTGCTCGCTGATCTGGGTCCCGAGAACAACCACATCCTGATGGAAGTCATCGCTGGCTTCGGTCTGGGCGGTTCCACCATCGCGCTGTTCGCCCGTGTAGGCGGCGGTATCTTCACCAAGGCAGCCGATGTGGGTGCAGACCTTGTAGGTAAGGTCGAGAAGGGCATTCCCGAAGACGATCCCCGTAACCCGGCAGTAATCGCTGACAACGTGGGCGATAACGTGGGCGACGTGGCCGGTATGGGTGCCGACCTGTTTGGTTCCTGTGCAGAATCGACCTGTGCGGCCATGGTAATCAGTGCCGTGGTATTCGCTGCCGATCCAAACGCTTTGCTCTATCCGATCCTGATTAGCGCGGTGGGTATTCCTGTAGCCCTGATCACCAAGTTGCTGATCGGCGTGAAAACTGAAGACGATGTAGCGCCTGCACTGCGCAAGCTGCTGATCATCTCCAGTGTGATCATGGCGATTGTCATGTTCTTCTTCACCATGGCGCTTATTCCAGAATTCTTCGAACTGAATGGTGAGCAGTACACCAATATGGGTGTTTACTGGTGTTTCCTGTCCGGTCTGATAGCGGGTCTGGCGGTTGGTCTTCTCACAGACTACTATACCTCCGACAAGTACAAGCCAGTGCAGGAAGTCGCGGCATCCTGTGAAACGGGTGTGGCTACCAACATCATTTTTGGTCTGTCTCTGGGCTACAAGAGCACGGTGTACCCTTATCTGTGTATCGCGGCCAGCATCTTCATTTCCTGGGGTCTGGCAGGCATGTACGGTGTGGCTATCGCTTCACTGGGTATGCTGGGTACGCTGGTAATTGCCCTTATGATCGATGCCTACGGTCCGGTTGCAGACAACGCGGGCGGTATCGCCGAGATGGTTGGTCTGGAAAAAGAAGTGCGTGAGCGCACTGATATCCTGGACAGCGCGGGTAACACCACGGCAGCAATCGGTAAAGGTTTCGCCATTGGCGCAGCCATTCTCACTTCACTCGCCTTGTTTGCGGCGTTCATTACTGCCGCAGAAAACCTGCGTGGTGAGCCGATCTCCATGAGCCTGCTCGATCCTCTGGTATACACCAGCCTGTTCGTCGGTGCAGTTCTGCCATTCCTGTTCATGGCGATGACCATGCGCTCGGTGGGCGACGCGGCCTTCGAGATGATTGAAGAAGTACGCCGTCAGTTCAAGGAAATCCCGGGCATTATGGAAGGCACAGGTACGCCTGACTATGCACAGTGTGTGGCGATTTCTACCCAGGCGGCTCTGAAAGAAATGATTGCTCCGGGCGTACTGATTATGGGTACTCCCCTGGTAGTTGGCTTCCTGTTTGGTGTGGAAGCAGTAGCAGGGGTCCTGGCAGGTTCTTTGGTATGTGGTGGCGTTATGGCTATTTCCTCATCCAACAGTGGCGGTGCCTGGGACAATGCGAAGAAGTACATTGAGGCTGGTAATTTCGGTGGCAAGGGCTCCGAAGAGCACAAGGCTGCGGTTGTTGGTGACACCGTTGGCGACCCGCTGAAAGATACTTCCGGTCCTTCGCTGAATATCCTTATCAAGCTGTCTGCAATTCTCAGCCTGGTATTCGCACCATTCTTTGTTGAATATGGTGGTATCTTCCTGGGCTAAGAGACAGGTCGATAATAGAACCAAAAAGGGGGCATATGCCCCCTTTTTTTTAGGTTCATCGCGGATAAGCGGGGAATCGCATCTATTTGGTGTTCATAGACGATTAGGTGAGTGCCTTCGAACGCGACTGCGAGGAGGCAGGGTTCCCAACCCGCCGGCTCGGCGCCCAAGGGAGCCTCTGACCAATTATGTTTCATCTCTGGCTTTCAGCCGAACCCGCTATCAAGGCGCCGGTTTGAAGGCATGCGTCGGCCTGTCGAAAATCGGCAACGCGGAGAGCGGGTTCGGCTGAAAGCCCCGAAGGGCGGGCCTGTCGCATCTGCCTGCTGCGTTGCCGCACTTGCCAAGGGCTACGGCCATTGCCGGCGTACGGCGTCTTGCAGGCAGATGCGACAGACACCGCAGAGAAGGAACATAATTGGTCAGAGGCTCCCCCGGGTCCCTTCACTACAGAAAAAGCCCTGCGGTCTTTTTCTTCCGTTCAGCGCCGGCCTTGACTGGCGGGTTGGGAACCCTGCCTCCTCGCAGCCGCTTGTGCAGTGATTCCGAAGATATCGGAGTACTCTTGGATACACCTCTTCCTCAATCGCAGGGAAATACAGCCAAAAAGTAACGTAATACCTGCCAGCGCTCAGAGTGCCGGACAGAAGGGGCTTGTCGCCAACAATTAAGCGATAGCGCTGAACGGAGAAAAAAGACCGTAGGGCTTTTTTTGGAGTGAAGGAACCTGGGAGGCTCTGATTGATTATGTTTCTTCTCTGGCTTTCAGCCGAGCCCGCTATCAAGGCGCCGGTTTGAAGGCATGCGTCGGCCTGTCGAAAACCGGCAACGCGGAGAGCGGGTTCGGCTGGAAGACCCGGAGGGCGGTCATGTCGCAGAGGAGGAACATAATCAAACAGAGGCTCCCCAACGGGCGCAGAGCGTTGGCGACAAGCCCCTTATGTCCGGCACGGCCACAGTTCAAAGAAGCCCCAACTAAACAGATGGCAGAAGAAGAGCCTGCCAACAGTTCCCGGAAAAGCGCGATGAACCTTTTTTATGTATTGTGTTTTATGCTTATTTAATAGCCTTTCCCTAGAAATCCAGCCTGCTTTCAAAGTGGTACAAAACCCACTCCTCTTTCTCGGTATAGTCGCCGTCAACCGAACCACTAATACGGGTGCGAATGGTTTCGACACATTGGTAGATTCGAAAAGAAGACGTGTCCTGAATTATCAGGTTTCTCACGGAAGGGTTTAATGTGTAATTTGATATCTCTGCAAGGCGCCAATTCTCTGCCATGGTTCGCTCTATGCATTCATTATTACCCAACAGGTCGATGTAGGGCAGTTCCAGTTCGGCGTAGCCGCCCGCAGGCACTGGCAGGCCCAATTGCAGGTGAATGTCATCATCGCTTTCGCCACCCTTGAGGAAGGTAACCGAGTCCAGATTGACTTCGGCCGAAGTGGAGTTAAAGGCAAGCAGCCGGATATTGTCCACCGTGTTCCCGCCCCAGGAGGAAGAGTAGAAAGCGAATCGAACGTCACTTTCTTCCTGTAGCTCGCTAGCCGCGAAGGTATTACCCGCTGCCAGGGCAATGAGGAACAGGGCAGGTGTGGAGAGTTTCATCATCACTTAATTCTAGCGGTCTTGGCGGATTGCTGTCATGGTTGAGGGGCATTTTATTTTCAAAATGGATAAATGGTACTCTTCAGCCATAGTGATCTCGGGGTAGCTGTAGCGGTGACTTTGCCCTCAGCAGGTGGGGCTACACAGGATTCCAGTACGCCTTAATCCAGCCCCTAAGACATTCGAAGGAAAGCGTCTTAGTCAGTACCGAACAAGGAAAACGCATTGAGTAAACTCGCACAAATCAAGCACATTATTTGCGTCGCATCGGGTAAGGGTGGTGTGGGGAAATCCACCACGGCAGTCAACCTGGCGTCTGCGCTGGCAGCCGAGGGTTGCAAGGTGGGGTTGCTGGATGCAGATATCTATGGGCCCAGTATCCCTCTCATGATGGGTGTGGCTCCGGGCACCAAGCCAGAGATCAGGGATCAGCGCCTCATGGTGCCCATTAGCGCCCATGGTATAGAGTGCAACTCCATGGGGTTTCTGGTCGATCCGAGGACGGCCATGGTGTGGCGCGCACCCATGATCATTTCTGCCTTCAACCAAATACTTAGCGACACGGCATGGTCTGACCTGGATTACCTGGTGGTGGACATGCCTCCCGGGACTGGTGACATTCAGTTGTCCCTGGCGCAGTCTGTTCAACTCAGCGGCGCGGTCATCGTTACCACGCCCCAGGATGTTGCACTGCTGGACGCTCGCAAGGGAATAGAGATGTTCAACAAGGTGGGAGTACCTATTCTGGGTGTGGTGGAGAACATGGCGATGCATCGTTGCTCCAATTGTGGTCATGAGGAAGCGGTGTTCGGGACCGGAGGAGGCGACCTGCTGGCTGCTGAATACGGCGTTGAAGTAATTGGTCGCCTGCCGCTGGATAGTCAGATAAGAGAAAGAACGGACAGCGGTAAACCTGTGGTAGCATCAGACCCAGATTCGTCTGCCGCGAAAGCATACCGGGAGCTTGCTCTCAAGGTGCACCAAAAAATTGGACAAGAATCGGCAGGAAAACCAGCAGGCCCAATAATATCGGTTAGCAACGATTAGTCTGGAACATGATGCGGCAGCCGCTGCCTGTCAGTCGGCACTGAATTCATCGAAAACTACTGAGTTGAGCGTAGTAGCGTGTAGTCCGGATTGCGGATTCCAGATCAACGGTGCCGACACAAGAATAAATAGAGATTCCACAAGGGGAAGGTCTTGGACGCAGTAAATGATTTTCTGATTTATATCGATGGGTTTTTGGGTAGTGCCATCTGGTTTCCCACGTTTCTCCTCGCGGTAGGAGTGTTCTTTACCCTGTATCTTGGCTTCCCCCAAATTCGCTATTTCAAGCACGCTATTGGGGTAACCACGGGCAAGTTTGACAAGGATGGCGCGAAAGGGGATACAACGCACTTCCAGGCGCTCTCAACGGCGCTCTCCGGAACAGTGGGAACGGGCAATATCGGTGGCGTGGCATTGGCCCTGCATCTCGGCGGGCCGGCAGCATTATTCTGGATGTGGATGACCGCCTTCTTCGGGATGACCAGCAAGTTTGTCGAGGTCACCCTGTCCCACAAATACCGCCAGGAAACCGAAGACGGTACTATCGCAGGTGGCCCCATGTATTACATGGAGAAAGGCCTGAATATGAAATGGCTGGCGATTATCTTTGCCATCGCCACCGTGCTCAGCTCATTCGGTACCGGTAACTTACCCCAGATTAACAGCATAGCGTCAGGGCTTGAGAGCACGTTCTCCCTTGACCCGCTGATCACCGCCAGCGTGCTGTCTATCTTGCTGGCCCTGGTCATAATTGGCGGCATCACCCGTATCGCCAGGGTGGCTGCGGCAATCGTACCTACCATGGCATTGATTTACCTGATAGGTGCTTTTGCGGTAATTATTCCCAACATTGGCAACATCATTCCTTCCTTTGTCGCGATTCTCAGCAATGCTTTCAGTGGCTCAGCCGCCACCGGTGGATTTCTCGGCGCAACCTTTGCCTACGCATTCGATCGCGGCGTGAATCGCGGGCTTTATTCGAATGAAGCCGGACAGGGCTCCGCTCCTATCGCCCACGCGGCGGCCCGGACAGATGAACCTGCAGACGAAGGCATGGTGTCGATCCTCGAGCCCTTCATCGACACAATCGTCATCTGCACGATCACTGGCCTGGTGATTCTTTCCTCGGGTGTGTGGGTCGAGAAATTCGAGAACGAATTCCAGCGCGCAGACATGAGCTTTGTTGCTGGTACCTATGAAGAAAGCAATGCCGAAGATGTGGAATCGCTGTTTGCCTATCTGACAGGAAATGATGCGGGTGCGGTTGAATACAGTGGTCCGGTGGTGCTCAATGAGGGGGTTCCCCAGAATACTTCCGATTTTACGTTGATTGCCGCCCGATCCCTCGCTGAGAATGCGGTGTATACGCTGGAAGGGGTGCCAATCACCGGGACAGTGCAGGTCACAGACGGCCAGTTGGATGATCCGACAATTACCGTCACCGGAGAATCGCTGCTCCATTCTGTACCATTAACCACGCAGGCCTATACTCGTGGTCTGTTCGGGAACTTCGGGCAATATATCGTATCCGTCGGGCTGATGCTGTTTGCCTTCTCCACGGCTATCGCCTGGTCCTACTACGGGGACCGGGCCATGACTTATTTGTTAGGCCCCAAGTCCGTCCTGCCTTACCGTATTGTCTACGTCCTCGGATTTTTCTACGCCGCGCTGGCCGACACGACCATTGTCTGGAATGTGTCCTTGATAACAATCGTGTTAATGACCGTGCCCAACCTGGTCGGCATATTGCTCATGCACAAGGAAATGAAGTCCACGGTGTCAGAGTATTGGGAAAAGACTGATCACGGCAAACACGTCGCCTGATAGTGCTTCAGGGCGTGCTAGCTTCTTGTCCCTTAATTTGCTGGAATCAGTGAGCGACTGGTGCGGTGACTTCGCCGGGTAGCCTGATGTCTTCTACGATTTCCTGCACCTCGGCTGGTGGATCCGGTGAAAACCGGGCGACGGCCAGGGAGAAGCACAGATTGACCAGGGTGCCCATAGTGCCAATGCCCTCGGGTGATATGCCCAACAGCCAGCCATCTGCATTGTCCATGGCGGGATTGATCGTCTTGAAATAAACGATATAGCCTGCGGTGAAAATGAATCCCGCGATCATGCCGGCGATAGCACCTTCCTTGTTCATGCGCTTCTGAAAAATTCCCAGTACGATGGCTGGGAAAAACGATGCCGCGGCCAATCCGAAGGCATAGGCCACCACCTGGGCCACATAGGCAGGCGGATTGATCCCGACATAACCAGCGACTAGTACCGCAATAAAAATCGCAATGCGCGCGTAGAGCAGTTCCTTCTTCTCCGAAATGTCGGGCATGAAACTGCGCTTTAATAAATCGTGAGCAACCGCCGTCGAGATGACCAGCAATAATCCGGCCGCAGTCGATAGGGCAGCAGCCAGTGCACCGGCGGCGACCAGCGCAACAACCCAGTTTGGCAGTCCGGCGATTTCCGGGTTGGCCAGAACCATGATGTCACGATTTACAGTGAGTTCATTCACCTCGGGATCGGCCACATACTGAATCCTGCCATCATTATTCTTGTCGTCGAAAGCAATCAGGTTGGTGGTTTCCCATTTGCTGAACCACTCCGGCATGGCGCTGTATTCGGCGTTATTCACTGTATTGATCAGGTTGGTGCGAGCGAAGGCAGCGACAGCAGGCGCCGTGGTGTAGAGTATCGCGATAAAGATAAGTGCGAAGCCCGCAGATCGTCGCGCATCGCGGACATTCGGCACGGTGAAGAATCGTATGATCACGTGGGGCAGGCCGGCCGTGCCAAACATCAGCGCTGCGGTGATGAAGAAGACATCCTGAGTGCTACGCTGGCCTTCGGTGTAAGTGGCGAAACCCAGTTCTTCACTCATGCCGTCCAGTCGATCCAGCAGATAGCCACCGCCAAACGCCTCGGTAAGCTCTGCGCCGAAACCAAGCTGGGGAATGGGGACACCTGTCATCAGAATGGAAATAAATATCGCCGGCACCATGAAGGCGAAAATGAGCACGCAGTACTGTGCAACCTGCGTATAGGTAATGCCTTTCATGCCGCCCATCACCGCGTAGAAGAACACGATCGCCATGCCAATAATTACACCAGTGGTGATATCGACCTCGAGGAAGCGCGAGAACACAATACCGGCACCTTGCATTTGTCCGCAGACATAGACGAATGAAATCGCGATTGCGCAGAATACGGCTATGAGCCTGGCAGTGCGTGAATAGTAGCGATCTCCGATGAAATCAGGCACAGTAAATTTGCCAAACTTTCGCAGATAGGGAGCCAGTAGCAGCGCCAGCAGGACATAACCCCCGG
This sequence comes from uncultured Pseudohongiella sp., assembly GCA_965227635.1. Classification (GTDB taxonomy): domain Bacteria; phylum Pseudomonadota; class Gammaproteobacteria; order Pseudomonadales; family Pseudohongiellaceae; genus UBA9145. The sequence continues at coordinate 2,802,424 of OZ245763.1, forward strand.
TCCAACCCATGAGGTAGAAGGTGCCATCCCTGCCGAGGAAGGAGATTAAGCCGGCCATTGAGATAAACGAGGCGGCGGACATCCAGTCGGCAGCCGTAGCCATGCCGTTGGCCAGTGGCGGCACACCACCGCCGGCGACATAAAAGTCACTCGTGGAGCCGGCGCGGGACCATACGGCAATACCAATGTAGAGGCCGAAAGTGAGGGCGACGAATATAAAAGTCCAGATCTGAACGCTCATGATTGCTCCTCCGAAGTGTTCGAAGAAGCATCCTGTTGGGATTGATACCTGTCGTCCAGCTTATCCATGAGATAGATGTACACATAGATCAGGACAACAAAGACTAGTATGGAACCTTGCTGAGCTATCCAGAAGCCCAGTTTAAATCCGCCTATGCGGATGTTGTCCAGCACGTCGACCAGAAGTATTCCGCAAACAAAAGAAATGAAGAACCAGACACTCAGGAGTGAGAGTACTATCCTGATATTCGATTTCCAGTAAGCGTAGGCGTTCTTGTCCGACATGCTCTCCCCCAGGTTTATTGTTATTTGTAAGGATCGGTTTAAGGACCGGTTTAAGTACCGGATTAAGTATCGTGGTAAGAGTCGACTCGGCTCGAGGCGTAGCAGAATCAATTCTGCGTGATGGGCTTGTGCCGAGCCCGAGCCACTAGCGTTTGGATGGTATCACTTAATATTTTGGGGGTATAGCAAGCAAGCTGGCGGAGGAAATGGGTAGCGGGAAATAGGTCGTGGGAATTGGGTGGTATTAGCCTGCTGCGGAACGAGACATTAATTCTGGTCAGGCAATCGAATTCGACGAAGCAGGTTAATCGAGTTCAAAGCGTCCCAGGTATTCTTCGAGTTTTGACTGTTGTTTTGCGCGTGTAGACTCTGACGCTTTTTGAATGTTACGCACTAGCTGCCTTAATGACTGACGTTCCAATTGGGGCTGGATTTCTATCAGCTCGTTAATGGCGTTGTCACCTTCCTCTGTCAGTTTCATTGACCATCTGGTGGCCGGTTTCACGCTTTTGGGCCTGGCAGAATAGCGGTTAGGGGAAAGCAATTTGTTTATCGCCGTTTGCACGGCGTCGAAGTCGCATTCGCGCATGACCCGACCTATGTATTGCAGTTGCCGTTTTTTCGCGCCGTGACTATTTGGCAGGTTTTGGTATTCCTTGATGGCAGTTATTACCGCGTCGGTAAGGGGCAGGGCTTTCAGTTGTGTTTCACTAAATTCAGTAAGCTGGGCGCCGAGATCCTGTAACGCATGTGCTTCCCGCTTGCGTTGGGATTTTGAGACTTCCTGTTCGTCTGATTGATATTCGTCCATAGCAGGTAAGGGCTGAGAGGTAGTTAGAGGTAGAACGCCTGGGCAAGGCCGAGGAAGGCAAAGAATCCAACGGAATCGGTAACCGTGGTTAGCGCAACTGAACCGGCAAGGGCAGGGTCGATGTTGATCTTTTTCAGGAACATCGGAAGATAAGCTCCGGCGAGCGCCGCCGTGACGAGATTAATCATCATGGCGGCCGCGATGATGTAGCCGAGCTGGATATCGCCGTACCAGAACAGGGCAACAAGAAAAATAATGAATGCCCACAATGCGCCATTGAGTCCCGCCACGCCCAGTTCCCGTATCAGCAACCAGCGACTGTTGGACGGGCTTATATGTCCCAACGCCAGACTTCGTATGACGAGTGTCAGGGTCTGAGTGCCTGCTACGCCGCCCATATTGGCCACAATGGGCATTAGCACGGCGAGATAAACAACCTGATCGAGGGTATCCTGAAAGAGATAGATCACCATTGATGCGAAGACAGCAGTCAACAGATTGACTCCCAGCCATACAGCGCGACGTTTGGCCGTCTTGAATACGGGAGCAAAAGTATCGTCCTCTTCATCGAGGCCAGCCATACTCATGAGGGAGTGCTCGGTGCTGTCCCGAATCACGTCCACGATGTCATCGATTGTGATACGCCCTACCAGCTTGCCATCGCCATCGACTACTGGCGCCGAAACCCAATCGTGTTGCTCAAAGAGTTGCGCCACCTGCATGGATTCCATATCTACCGGAATGGCTTCCACGTCTTCCAGCATCACATCCCGTACTGGTGTATTGGGATCGGAGACGAGGAGTTTGCGCAGCGGCAGGATTCCAAGGAATCTGTCGTTGCGGTTGACCACGAGAATATTGTCGGTCATTTCCGGGAGGGATTCGTGACGGCGGAGATAGCGTAACACCAACTCTACGGTATGGTTTCTCCTCACCGTAATGGTATCGGTATTCATCAGGCCGCCAGCCGTATCCTCGGCATAATTGAGGATGGATTCAATGCGATGCCGATCCTGCTGGTCCATGGCTTGCAGAACTTCACCAGCAACCTGCTGGGGAAGCTGTTGCAGAATGTCCGCCATGTCATCCGTTTCGAGGCCTTCGGTGAGTTCGATGACTTCTTCGGCATTGAGTTCGCTGAGGATGTCATTCTGCAGGTCTACGTTGAGGTACTGCAGAACCTCACCCTCGGAATCCTTGTCGATTAATTGCCAGAGAACGCTACGGGTCTTGGGAGGGGATGACTCAAGTAAATGCGCAATGCCAGCCGTGGGCAGAGTCTTGATCATCTGCCTGACCTGGTACAGAGAACCGCTGTCTATCGCCTGGCTAAGCTCGAAGACATGGTCCTTCTGAAATTGTGATTCCTTGGCCTGGGACATGGCAATGTGTCGCTTCGCTTACACTATTTAGGTAGCGATAGTCAGAGTTAGTTGAGGTAAGACATGAGAACCCGCAGCGTTCAGGGCTACAGGTGCGGCTTGGGCAATTCTAACGGGTTTTGGGTGGCAGATAAATTGCCAGATAGGGTGGGAGCAGGGCTTGCGCTTAACGAAAGTTCGATAGAGGCGCTATTCGGATTCCCGAAATCGGTCATTGATAAGCTCGAGTATAGCAGCCATGGCTTGCTCTTCGTCTTCACCATCGACTGTAACTTTCAGCATCGTTCCCTTGGTCGCGGCGAGCATCATCAGGGACAGGATACTTTTCCCATCCACCATCTTTGAGTGGCCAACCTTGATTTCGCTGCCAAAACCGGCAGCCAGTTCAGCCAGTTTCGATGCAGCCCTGGCGTGTAGACCCGCCTTGTTGATTACTTCAACTTCCTGCTCAATCATTGCTACCCCAAATGTTCGGACCATCTGCCGAACTCACGATGCCGGACCTGAACATTGGAAACTTTCTTGGAAAAGATTTCCTTGAGTCTTTCACATATAAATACCGAACGATGCTGACCGCCCGTGCATCCGACAGCGATAGTTATATAGCTGCGATTATTGCTCTCATAACTGGGCAGCCATTTATCGAGGAATTTCTGTATATCCGCGATCATTTCCAATGCGTCTTCTTCATCACTCATGAACTTGATTACTTCAGGGTCGAGACCAGTGAGCGATCGTAATTTTGCATCCCAGAACGGGTTTGGCAGACAGCGCACATCATAGACAAGGTCGGCATCCACAGGCACGCCATTTTTAAAGCCAAAAGACTCAAACAGCAGCGCCATACCAGACTTCTGATCATCAAGAATCCGGGATTTTACGGTATCCCTCAAAGTCTGCAGCGCCATGTTGCTGGTGTCGATAGACAGGCTGGCAAGTGCCGCGATTGGCTCAAGCAGATCGGATTCTTTGTCGATGGCCTCTTTCAGCCCAATGTTCTCAGAGGAGAGTGGGTGCTTGCGGCGACTCTCATTGAAGCGCTTGAGCAGGGTTTGGCTGTTGGCATCGAGAAAAACCACTTCCGTGGTCAGGTTTCTCTGCTTCAGGTCTTCGATAATGTTGGGCACCTGCTCGAGGTCGGCAGACAGGTTTCTGGCGTCAATACTGACTGCTATCCGGGGCGAGTCCTCGGTATCCATTGAGAGTCGGTCAGCAAGGGAGAGGAGAAGGCTGGCGGGCAGGTTATCGATACAGTAATAGCCACCCCGGTCTTCCAACTCGTGCAAAACCGTACTCTTTCCTGAGCCTGAACGGCCGCTGATGATGATTAGTTTCATATTCGGTCGATCGAGTTCGATGCGTTGTGGCTCCCTGTAATGGTTAGCCGTGCATAATCGCTATATTGAACAGGTCATCGCTGTCAAAGGTGTTGCGCAAGGTGAAGCAAAAGTCTTCATCGCTCAACAATTCGGCAACGCTCGCCAGTGCCTTTACGTGTTCATCTGTTTTCTGTTCGGGCACGATAAGCGCAAACAGAATGTCCACCGGCTTGCCGTCGATGGAGTCGTAATCGACGGGCTCGGCCAGGGTAATCAGTGCGCCAGTAATCTGGCCACACTTGGCCACTCTGCAATGCGGGATGGCAATGCCTTTACCCAGTCCAGTAGAGCCAAGTTGCTCCCTTCCTAACAGAGCGTGGTATATGTCTTTGGCATTCAGCTCGCTATCCTGTTCGGCGAGTTGCTCTCCTATGCTGGTGAGGATTCGCTTCTTGCTTCCCCAGTCCATGCGGCAGAAACAACGTTCTGCGATCAATATGTCTTCCAGTTGCATTGTCTAAAGTGATTCAGTGTGTTGTTGGATAATGATGGAGCGTTTAGTCCACAAGGCGTTTGCGCTCATTCGAAGGTGGGATCGATAAGGATTCCCGGTATTTGGCGATTGTCCGGCGCGCTACATTGATGCCTTTTTCTTCGAGTAATTGCGTGATCTTGCTATCGCTTAGTGGTTTGCGTGCATTTTCAGCAGCGATCAGTTTCTTGATGATGGCGCGAATTGCGGTCGATGAGCATTCGCCGCCACCTTTGGTGGAAACGTGGCTGGAAAAGAAATACTTGAGTTCAAAAATTCCCCGTGGGGTATGCATGTATTTCTGCGTGGTAACACGCGAAATAGTGGATTCGTGCATGCTGACCGCTTCGGCAATATCGTGCAGTACCAGTGGCTTCATGGCTTCATCGCCGTATTCGAGGAATCCTTTCTGATGTTCAACGATACGTGTCGCAACTTTCATGAGAGTTTCGTTGCGGCTTTGCAGGCTTTTGATAAACCAGCGCGCTTCCTGCAGCTTGTCTCGCATATAGTTGTTGTCATCACTGGTATCCGCGCGTTTGACCAGAGAGGCATAGCTGTCATTAATGCGAATTTTCGGTGCAGTGTCCGGATTGAGTTCAACCCTCCACTTTCCAGTATCAGGCTGCTTGGTGACGATTACATCGGGCACGATATAGGAGGTAGACGGGGGCGAAATAGCCGAACCCGGTCTGGGGTCCAGGCCTTCGATGACTGCAATTGTGTCTCTCAGTTCCGCTTCTTTGAGTTTAGTGCGGCGCATTAACTGCGCATAGTCGCGATGCCCCAGCAACTCCAGATGTTCACGAATTATCAGTTTGGCATTGCTGATGAGTTCCGGGCGTGCTTCGTTTTCCAGTTGGTTAAGTTGAATTAACAGGCATTCAGCGAGATTCCGGTAACCGACACCTACCGGGTCGAATTGCTGAATTCGATGCAGCACCGCCAGTACTTCTTCCAGTTCCAACTCAAGGCCTGGATCAAAACCCGCATGGATAGACTCCAGGTCCACGGTGAGCATGCCGTTGGCATCAATAGCGTCGATGATCGCCATTGCTATCGCTTCGTCCCGATCTGACATTGGGGTCAGATTAAGTTGCCACATTAAATGATCCTGCAGGGTTTCCTCAGCGGTGTTACGAGACTCAAAATCATAACTGTCGTTGTCTGAGGAATAATTGGATGAAGCGGTGGGATAGATATCGTCCCAGTTGCTGTCAACGGACAGATCATTGGGTATCTGATCTTCCCAGCTAGATTCATCGTTGTTTAGATTCTGGTTCTCGGTGGATTCGTTGGGGCTGGACTCATCATCCGGGGAGCGATCGTCGTCACTGGACTCTTCCAGGTCGAGCATGGGGTTGGACTCGAGAGCCTGATGAATCTCCTGTTGCAGATCGAGTGTAGAAAGTTGCAGGAGCCGAATCGCTTGCTGCAGCTGTGGTGTCATGGTCAGTTGCTGACCTAGCTTTAGCTGAAGCGATAATTTCATGGACTGTACTACTTACCGAGTGCTGTCTGGTTACAGGATTAATAGTAGATGGCAAACCCTATTGCCACCGCACATCAAATGAGCGAGTTCTTCCCTTGCGCATCGTTGGGGGCAGTATAGCAAAAATCATGCCGTGTATGCATAAATCATACAGCCTTTGCAGGTGTATTTGACAGTCATTGTGGGGTGGGTTGTGAGGCAGGTCGCGGGGCAGGTTGAGGCGCTGCAATGAGTGTTAAAGATGGCGCAAGTATACACCGCGTTGGCCGTTGTAGTAGGGCTACAAAATGCTCGGGGAGTAACAGTTAGAAAGGCTCTGGTTATATCTTAAACTGTTCGCCAAGGTAGACTTGCCGCACTTTTTCATTACCCAGAATAGCTTCGGCATTGCCTTCGGCTATTATCTGGCCCTCGCTGACTATATAAGCCTTCTCACAAATGTCGAGGGTTTCTCGCACGTTGTGGTCGGTAAGCAACACACCGATGTTGCGCGATCGCAGCTGCTCGATGATCTGTTTGATGTCACTCACTGAAATCGGGTCGACGCCGGCGAATGGTTCATCCAGCAATATGAATTTCGGGTCTGTGGCCAGGGTACGGGCGATCTCTGTTCGGCGGCGTTCGCCACCGGAAAGGCTCATTCCCTTGTTTGCACGAATATGCGCAATATTGAATTCAGACAGCAGTGTCTCCAGTTTAGCCCGCTTCTCCTCGCTACCAAGATCCTTGCGGGTTTCCAGAATGGCGAGGATATTTTCTTCTACCGTCAGCGTCCGAAAAATCGAGGAGTCCTGGGGCAAGTAAGAGAGGCCGTGGCGAGCGCGTTCATGAATGGGCTGTCGTGTGACATCGGTATCATCCAGTTTTACTTCGCCACTGTCGGCACGTACCAAGCCAACGATCATATAGAAGCAGGTGGTCTTTCCGGCCCCGTTGGGACCCAGCAGGCCGACCACTTCTCCGCGCGCAATCGAAAGGGAAACATCCCTGACAACTACTCTGCCTTTGTAGGACTTGGCTAGGTTTTTGGCGCTGAGCATAAAGACAGTTATCGACTAGTTGGTAGCCGAGCTAAGTGAGCCCTGGCAAGGTCCAGTCCCGCTCACCAGATCCAGTTCCGTCTGGTGGATGATTTTGGCACAACGCATGGTTGAATCGGGAGTTTCCAGGAACGCTTCACCCACGAGTTCCACAATGGTTTGTTGGGAAGTTTCATCGTTGTACATAATCAGCGTAGCGCTGGTACCTGTCACCGTTTCCTCGACAGCGTCGCCATTCTGTTGATAACTCACCGGTGTACCGGTGACTGTCACCCGAAGCAACTCATCTGTCTCGAGGGTATATTCAAAACGAGCCTGGTTGCCTCTCACCTCAATGTCTCCCTGAACGACGATTACATTGTCTTCCATGTCGACGATTCGTAATCCGTTTTCGATAGAAACGCGAAATTCGCCATCATGATTCCAGCTAACCGGTGCAGCCTCTTCTGACTCTGCCGCAAGCGTGGTGGCGGAGACAGTTAGCCCGACAGCGAGTGCCAGAAGTTTAGGGAGTTGGGTTGATTTCATAGCGACCTTCGCCATTCCTGATAAAGAGTATTTCGTCTGAGTTGAGCTGTGCAAACATTCCGATGGCGCGTTGCTGGATATTGGTAGTTTGCATGGCCACGGGTTGATCCGTTTGCATTGTTTCATTCGTCGGGTCGATTTGCAGGAACTCAGTGGAAAGAACGGTCCGATTGCCGAATGCATCCAGGCTATAGATTTCTACAGCACCGCTCAATTCAATAGTCCCTTCCTGCAGATTGCTGTTCCCATCTTTTGGCTGGATAAAGCCACGTTCGGCAACGATATTCCAGTGCGACTCGCCTTCACGAAACAACCGGATATAGGGTTCCCGCAGTTCAGAAGTCTGGTCCTTGAAATGGTATTGCCGGCTAGCTTGTAGTGTGTAGCTAATGGCACCGCTGTCGTCATACAGCACGGAATTGATACCATCGCTGATGGCATCGTATTCGAGTAGTTCGCCCGCGTTCGTGGCGATCTCTTCCTCGCTAATAGAGCTGATGCTGTCCAACCCGAAATACAGGAGTAGAGCAGTTACCGAGCTGATGATGAAGAACGTGAGTTTCTGCATACCGATAGAATGATCCTGACAAGCGGGGAAAGCTTATCACGAATTAGCTATGGCGAGATAAGCGCGGTAGCGCTCAAGCAGTCGAGCTACCGCATAAGGAGGTTAATCCAGATAGCTGGAATACTTGCCTATGGCGCTGAGCAGGTAGTCGGTAGTTTCGCGAACTGCGCCGTTTCCGCCAGCGCGCTCCGTCGTCATCTCGGCTCTGGCGGCCAGATCCGGGTGAGCATTGGCTACTGCAATGCCAAGACCAGCAATTCGCATCACGGGTAAATCCGGAAAATCGTCACCGACATAGGCGACCTGGTCCGGGGTGCAGTTGCTGCGTTCCAGTGCATCACGCATTGCATCCATCTTGTGGGGTTGGCCCTGATAGAGAAGTTTGATGCCCAGCTCGGCGGCTCGCCTGGCTAGCAATTCGGAGCTGCGGCCAGTGATGATGCCGACCTCTACGCCGTTCTCAATCAGCATCTTGATTCCGTGGCCATCGAGGGTGTTGAACGCTTTCATCTCTTCGCCGGAGTTGCTGTAGTACAGTTTGCCGTCAGTCAGGACACCGTCTACATCGAGTAAAAGCAATTTGACCTTGCTCGCTCTTTCCTGGGCTTCAGTCGGATCGATATTAAATAGCATGATGTGCGGTTTTGGCTCAGCTGATTAGTGCGATAGTTTTGAGAGACGCGTGGTTGGCTAGACTACATTCGCTTGTAACAAGTCATGCATTTTTACAATGCCATCGATTTGTGAGTCGGCATTTATAATCAGCAGTACATAGACATTGGATTCCTGCATCACCCTGGCCGCTTCTGCTGCCAGAGCCCGGGCTTCAATGTGTTTGAATTCACGCGACATGACCTCTTCGACAGTCAGGGATCTGATGTCTTTACCACTGTCGAGCGTGCGGCGAAGGTCGCCATCAGTGAAGACGCCGATGACTACGTTGTCTGCATTGCAGACCGTGGTCAGGCCAAAACCTTTGCTGCCCATTTCAATAAGCGCTTCGGCAACGAGGGTGCCTTCTCTCACCAGTGGAATCTCGTCTCCACTGTGCATGACATCCTCGACTTTCACCAGCAGTCGGCGGCCCAGCGCTCCTCCCGGGTGCGAGCTGGCAAAGTCCGTATGGGTAAATCCCCTGGCTTCCAGCAAGGCCATCGCCAGCGCATCCCCCAGCACCAGGGTTGCCGTGGTGCTTGAGGTGGGGGCGAGCCCCAACGGGCAGGCCTCTTCTGCCACGCTAACATCGAGATAGTGGTCGGAGGCTTCTGCCAGCGCTGATGCGGCATTGCCGCTCATGCCGATAATGGGGATGTTCTTGCGCTTGAGTAGTGGCAACAGTGTGGTGATCTCGTCCGTATTACCCGAGTTGGAGATGGCCAGTACCAGGTCGCCTTCTGTGATCATGCCAAAATCACCATGGCTAGCTTCAGCAGGATGGACAAATAGCGCGGGTGTACCTGTGCTTGCCAGAGTAGCGGCAATTTTCTTCCCGATGTGTCCGGACTTGCCCATGCCCAACACCACGACCCGGCCATCGCATTGCAAAATGGTTTGGCAGGCTGCCTCGAAAACCGGACCGATTCTTTCTTTTAGTGCTGCTACGGCAGCCAATTCAATTTCGATGGTGCGAAGCGCACTTTCTGCCAGAGAAATTTCTTTAGTCATTGCACGCTGTCGGATTCAGGAAGGGACTGAGTTTCGGGGTTCAGTTGATCTGGGAAAACATAAACGTAAACCAGCCACAATAAATAGACAAGAAGATAACACCATTGAGGCGGCCGATGCGTTGTTGTCGTTTGATTCCCCGGTAACAGAAATAGGCCAGCAACAGGGTGAGGATGAGGACTACCACGTAGTCGCGATAAAACAAGGGGGCTTCAATTGCCCCGGCACTTAACAGGCCAGGGAAGGGCAATACCACCAGCAGGTTTAGAATGTTGGAACCCACTATATTGCCTATTGCGAGATCGTCGTGTCCACGCAGTACACAGGTCACGGAGGCGGCCAATTCAGGCAGGCTGGTGCCCAGGGCAACGATGGTCAATCCGATGATTGCCGTGGAAACACCCAGGGATGTTGCGATCGAAGAGGCTGCCTGAACCAGCGCCTCTGCGCTAAGGACCAGTAGTGCCAGGCCAAGGAACAAATAGGCGATCGCTTGCAGGCTGTTGAGATCGGCAATTTCATCTTCGTCCAGGTCGACAGCATCGCTGCGAGCAACCCGGGCTCGAAACAGGCGGTAGCCAAAATAGGCGGTTATGCCGATGAGCACGAAGGCGTCGAATGCGCCGAGGTACAGATCCAACAATAGCGCGCCTGTCGCCACGGTAACCAGCAATAGTGCGGGTAGTTCCTTGGCTATCAGGGAATCGGGTGGTTTCATCGGGCTGATCAGGGCAGCAATGCCCAATGCGACGCCAACATTAAAGAGATTAGAGCCCAGCGCGTTACCGATGGCCAATTCTGGCTTGCCTTCATAAGCAGAAACGGCAGAGGAAAATATTTCCGGGGCTGAAGTCCCGAACGCGACGATGGTGAGGCCGATCATGAGGGGCGAGACCCCCATATTGCGGGCTAGCCCGGATGCTCCGAAGACGAATTTATCCGCGCCCCAGATCAATCCAATAAAACCGAGGACGACAATTACCGAGTCTAGGAGCATAAATAAAAGGCGGAATTTTGGGGCGCTGCTGATAAAGCGGACAATTAGAAGGGTCTTTGTAGTGCTTTGCAAGTACTAATTTGAAGGTGCCGCTGGTGTGTCGGCCTATACACCTTCTAATGCCCCACTGGTTTCATGTAAAATCTGGTTTCCTGTCAGGATTAAGTCCTCATTAAGGTCAATTTCAGTAGTCTGGATGCTGCCTGAAAGCCACTGGATTCGCAGGATGAACCGGATTCGGGCTTGTTCGAATTGAATGCGTTGTTTACTCACATCGAAGGTGTGACCGGAATTTGACCTCAACAGACCGTCATTTATATTCCCTGCTGCAGCCAGGCCCCATGCAAATCGGGGCATGTGAAAACCACCGGCTGGGACTACAGATCGGCACCATAGTTTGGGAGTATAGGGAGTTAAGCAAATGAAATCATTGAGAAAAGTGTTTGCTGTCGTGAGTATGTTAGCCGTGCTCGGAGGCACAGCCCAGGCTCAACAGATGACCGCCGTGGAAACGGCAGAATTGGGTGTAAACACGCTCCTGGAGACCGTGGCCGAATCGAAGGACCTGTTTTTGAGCAATCGCGATCAATATTTCCGGAATATTGAAGCGGTGCTGAACACGTTCGTCGACTTTAATGCGGTAGCCGAGGTCGTCATGTCGCGCTATGCAAGCAATGCAACAGACGCGCAGCTACAGCGTTTTGCCGATATCCTGAAGTCCACGCTTACCCGGTTCTACGGTGCATCTCTGGTTTCCTATAACGGAGAAGAACTTGTGTTCCTGCCGCCTCGAAACCCCGATGCAGATCCTCGTGCAGACACTGTAGTAGGCATGGAATTACGCGGCGACACTTCACTGCGATTGCAGTATCAAATGTTTCTTAATGAGAACGACGAGTGGAAGTTGAAGAACCTCAGCCTCGCAGGAATCAACCTGGGGCGTCAGTACTACACTCAGTTTGCTGCGCTCATGGGGCAGCACAACAATGACATCGATGCGGTTCTGGATAACTGGCAATAAACCGGAGCGCAAGATTGGATCATTCTCAAATTCAGCAGCTGATCAAGGCTGCATTTCCCGATTGTGAAGTCTCTGTTGAAGGCGGCGAAGGCAAGTTTCTCGTGACGGCGGTTGGTCCCGCATTCGAAGGACTGAATGCGGTCAAGCGCCAACAGGCTGTCTATGCAGTAATCAACGAGCATATCGCCAGTGGCGCTATTCACGCCGTAACAATGCGCCTACTGACCCAGGCAGAAATAGAAGCTTCCCAGGCTAGCTGATCCTATGGACAAACTATTGATAAACGGAGGCGTGAGTCTCGACGGTGAGATTCGCATCGCGGGAGCCAAGAATTCAGCTTTACCAATTCTGGCAGCAACACTGCTAACGCACGATACGGTGCAGGTCTGTAATCTGCCGCATTTGTACGACATCACTACCATGATTGAGTTGCTCGGGTGTATGGGCGTGCAACCAGTCATCGATGAGAAGCTGAATGTGGAGGTGAACAGCAGTTCAATTCAGCATTTCAGTGCGCCCTACGAATTGGTCAAGACCATGCGTGCTTCCATCCTGGTGCTTGGCCCGCTACTGGCTCGCTATGGGCAAGCCGAGGTTGCGCTACCGGGTGGTTGTGCCATCGGCAGTCGGCCAGTGAATTTGCACATCAGTGCACTGCAATCCATGGGTGCTCAGATCGAAGTTGAAGATGGTTACATCAAGGCCACCGTCGATGGCCGGCTCAAGGGTGCACATATTTTTATGGACCTTGTCACGGTAACTGGTACCGAAAATGTCATGATGGCAGCCACACTGGCAGAGGGTGAAACTGTTATAGAAAATGCTGCCCGGGAACCGGAAGTGGTGGACCTGGCGAACTGCCTCGTTGCCATGGGAGCAAAAATCCGGGGGCAGGGCACCGATACGATAGTTGTCGAAGGTGTGAAAGAGCTGCACGGCACCAGTTATTCAGTCATGCCAGATCGAATCGAGACGGGTACTTACCTGATTGCCGCCGCCGCCACCCGCGGGCATATCAAGGTCAAGGACACGCGTCCGGATATTCTCGAATCCGTGCTGAGCAAACTGGAACAGGTTGGCGCTGAAATTAAAGTCGGCGAAAACTGGATTGAACTCGACATGCACGGCAAGCGACCAAATTCTGTTTCACTGCGCACGGCACCCTATCCAGCCTTCCCAACCGATATGCAGGCCCAATTCACGGCCTTGAATACGGTAGCCTCTGGCACTGGCTCAATTACGGAAACGGTTTTTGAAAATCGGTTCATGCACGTCCATGAAATGAATCGCATGGGTGCGTCTATTCAGGTCGAGGGCAATACAGTCATTGTGGAAGGCGTCAAGGCGCTGAAAGGGGCACCTGTTATGGCAACAGATCTGCGTGCTTCCGCCAGTCTGATCATCGCGGGGCTGGTCTCTGAAAACGAGACTAGCGTCGACAGAATCTATCACATCGATCGCGGCTATGAATGTATCGAAGAAAAGCTGCAATTGCTGGGCGCCAAGATTCGACGAGTGCCTTCCTGATTAATTAGTTCTCCGCAAGACACATCACATGAGTACCTCAGACTTAATCATCGCCCTTACCAAGGGCAGAATCCTTGAAGAGACCTTGCCGCTGTTTGCTGCTGCCGGGATCGAGCCCATTGAGGATATAGCGAAAAGCCGAAAACTCCTGTTCGAGAGCAATGTGCCTGGAGTCAAGCTGATGGTAATGCGCGGTTCCGATGTTCCTACCTATGTAGAGTTCGGCAGCGCAGATATGGGTGTCGCTGGCAGGGACCTGATTCTGGAGTATGGAACCGAAGCGTTTTACGAGCCACTTGATCTGGGTATTGCGAAATGCCGGTTGATGACAGCGCGACCAGTGAATGCGCCGCCACCCACTGATCGACTGCGAGTCGCCACTAAATTTACCAACTCCGCGAAGCGCTACTTTGCTGAGCAGGGTCAACAGATAGAACTGATCAAGCTCAACGGTGCCCTGGAGTTGGCGCCTTCCATGGGGCTGGCCGATGCCATTGTAGATATTGTGGACACTGGTAATACCTTGAAAGCCAATGGGCTGGAAGCACAGGAAGTTATCGCCCATATTTCTTCGCGAATTATCGTCAACAAGGCGGCCATGAAAATGAAGAATGACCGAATTAACGATATCCTTGCCAAGCTCCGCCTGGCGGTGGAAGCCAGGGATTCCTGAAACCAAAGGCCAGGCTGCTGCGTATTGTCACGCAGTCATTTCCTATAGATTAAACCCGGACTCACCATGACATCCTTCGCTAGCGGTATTAATGTACTGAATTCATCTGACGCCGACTTCAATCAACGTCTTGATGAACTCCTGCACCGTGAGATGCTGGTTGAAGACAAGGTGTCGTCAGCGGTCGCCGAGATCCTGTTGGCGGTGCGCAAAGAGGGTGACAAGGCGCTCATCGACTGTACCAATCGCTTCGATGGTTTCGCAGCCACTTCCATGGATGACCTCACCATTGGGCAGGAGCAACTGCAGGCGGCCCTGGATCGTCTGGGCGAAGAAGAGCGTCAGGCGTTAACACACGCCGCCGAACGAATTCGCCGCTACCACGAGAAGCAGAAACAGAATTCCTGGCATTACGAAGAGACTGACGGTTCTGTCTATGGGCAGAAAATCAGTCCGCTGGAGCGGGTTGGAATCTATGTGCCTGGTGGTAAGGCCAACTACCCCTCTTCGGTGTTAATGCTGGCGATACCTGCACAGGTGGCAGGGGTCAAGGAAATCGTCGCTACGGTACCCACACGCTATGCCGATGACGGCAACCTGGTGTTTGCTGCGGCAGCGCTCGCAGGTGTTACCCGGGTTTATACAGTCGGTGGCGCCCAGGCGATTGCTGCGCTGGCCTATGGCACTGAATCTGTCCCCAAAGTCGACAAGATTACAGGGCCTGGAAATATTTACGTGACCGTGGCCAAAAAACAGGTCTTTGGAGAAGTGGGGATCGATATGATCGCCGGTCCTTCGGAGCTAACGGTGATTTGCGACGGCAAGACTGACCCTGACTGGGTGGCTATGGACCTGTTTTCCCAGGCGGAACACGATGAGCAGGCTCAATCCATCCTTATCACCGACGACGCCAATTTTGTGCAACGAGTAAAAGACAGTATCGACAAGTTGTTGCCGCAGATGGAACGTCGAGCAATCATCGAAGCTTCCCTGCGTGACCGGGGAATTCTGATTCAGGTAGAAACGCTGGAAATGGCTGCAGCCGTAAGTAATCGCATTGCGCCAGAGCATTTGGAAATTTCGGTGCAGGATCCAGATGCGGTACTTGATCATATTGAAAACGCCGGCGCTATTTTCATGGGGCGTTTTGCTGCGGAAGCGCTGGGTGATTATTGCGCCGGACCGAGCCACGTCTTGCCCACTTCGGGCACGGCAAGGTTTTTCTCGGCCCTGGGTGTGTATGATTTTCAGAAGCGCTCGTCGATTATCAATTGTTCAGAAACGGGCGCTGCGCGGTTAGCTGGCACCGCGGCAACCCTGGCTCGCAACGAACACCTGCAGGCCCATGCCTTGTCTGCTGAATACCGGAAAAATCCGCAATTGGAAAAATAGCGATGGAATGCAGAGTCGCAACACGGGTTCCGCGTCGCAACATGATTTGCAGGGATTACAAATCCTGCGGTTCGATGATGATGGCCTGACCAAACCCAAGCGTGGTTGGGAAATTAAATAGCTGGCCATTGCGATAGACCTGGATGTTAATCGTGTCACCGGGCTTTTTATTGCGGATTTCCATCATGATGTTCTGGCCATCGATTACTTCTGAGTCTCCGACCCGGGTAATAACATCGCCTGGCTGAATGCCTGCCCTTGCTGCCGCTCCACCGGAATCCACGCTTTCCACCAGCATGCCCCGGATATTGTCGACGCCAAAAAATAGCTGGCTTGATTGTTCGTCAAGAGCTTCCCCGGTCAGAACACCGAGGTAGCCCGAGTTGGCAGCTATCGCATCCTTGACCATTTCTTCCATGGCGTTTATTGCCACGCTGGCGGGTGTGGCAAAGCCGATTCCTTCAAAATTGCCGGACTCGGAGAATATGGAGGAATTGATGCCGACCAGCTTTCCTTCGCGGTTAATCAAAGCGCCACCCGAGTTACCCGGGTTGATTGCCGCATCGGTCTGAATCATAGCCACGCCATTATCGGAATTTACGCTGATGGCGCTGATAATGCCCTGAGAGACGCTTTGGCCAATATTGCGAGGGTATCCGATTGCGAAAGCGACATTGCCGACTTCCAGTTTGCTTTCATCACCCACTTCAATAGGCGTCAGGTTGTCCATATTAATATGCAGGACTGCAAGGTCGTTTTCCTGATCCCAGGCAACCACGGTGGCAGGTGTGCTTCGGCCATCGGCCAGGGTTACCTGAGTGTCGAACATGTCGAGCAGGGTGTCGACAACGTGCAGGTTGGTAAGAATAAAGCCTTGTTCGCTGACTATTACGCCGGAACCCAGGCTCGCACTTTCACCGAGAATAAAATTGAGACGGTCTTCTGATGCTCGTTCTACTGATTCAATATTGAAGCTTGTGGCATTGATCGCAACAACAGAGGGGGCAGCAGCGGCAATAACCTCGGCAAAGCTGGGAGGGGTATCAACAACCACCACGGGAGCGGGTTGTTCGAGCCGTGAATTTATCTGCTCCAGCTGCTGGTACTGAAGTATGACAACTGCCAGCAGTAGCCCGGTCATCACTGGCCAGCTTAGAAACTGAATTGTTTTGAAGAGTCGATCCATAGTGGCTGAATTCGCGGGTGAGACCGTACTGCTATGCTATTATGGCGGTGCGTTCTCAATATACAGCGTTGTCTGGGTGGATTCCAATGGCCGTAAGCCTTAAAGAGCTTAATCACGAACTAACCGATTTGCTGCAACCCGAGAGGTTCAAGGACTATTGTCCCAATGGCTTGCAACTGGAAGGCACAGGCTCGGTAAAGACAATTGTGAGCGGCGTTACAGCAAGCCAGGCGCTGATAGACGCGGCAATCGAAAGACATGCCGACGCGCTTCTGGTTCACCACGGGTATTTCTGGCGAGGTGAAGATCAGACAATTGTTGGTATGAAGAAGAAGCGAGTTCAAGCTCTCCTGTCCAACAATATCAACCTGTTTGCCTATCATTTGCCACTGGATGCGCATGCGGACCTGGGAAACAATGCCCAACTGGGGAAGCTGTTGGGTCTGAGCTGGAAAGAAACAGTCGGCCGACCAGGTGAATTGCCGCTGGTAGCGATTGGTGAGCTAACAACCCCCTGTGATTTTCAACAATTGTCTGCTCTTGTAAGCGGGAAATTAAATCGTCAGGTTGTGGCAGTGGAAGGGCGGGTGCCGAAGATTCGACGTGTTGCTTGGTGCACGGGCGCTGCCCAGAATTATTTCGATCTTGCCGTTGCTGCCGAAGCAGACGCTTACATAACAGGTGAGATTTCCGAACCCAGCGCACATATCGCCCGGGAGTCGGGCGTGCATTTCTTTTCAGCCGGGCATCACGCCACTGAACGCTATGGCGTGCAGGCCGTGGGCGAATACCTTGCGGGCAAATTCGGTATCAACCATGAATTCGTCGATATCGACAATCCCGCATAGCTATTCAGGGCTGCCTTAAATTATGGTCCATCGCATTTTTCCGGGAACTGTTGGCAGGCTCTGATTCTGCCATCTGTTTAGTTGGGGCTTCTTTGAACTGTGGCCGTGCCGGGCAGAAGAGGCTTGTCGCCAACGCTCTGCGCCCGTTGGGGAGTCTCTGATCAATAATGTTCCTCCTCTGCGACAAGACCGCCCTTCGGGTCTTCCAGCCGAACCCGCTCTCCGCGTTGCCGGTTTTCGACAGGCCGACGCATGCCTTCAAACCGGCGCCTTGATAGCGGGCTCGGCTGAAAGCCAGAGAAGAAACATAATCAATCAGAGCCTCCCAGGTTCCTTCACTCCGAAAAAAGCCCTGCGGTCTTTTTTCTCCGTTCAGCGCTATCGCTTAACTGTTGGCGACAAGCCTCTTCTTCCCGGCACTCTGAGCGCTGCTAAGTATTACGCTACTTTTGGGCTGAGTTTCCCTGCGATTGAGATTAAGGTGTGTCGAAGAATACTTCGATATGTCGGGCATCACTGTGCAAGCGGCTGCGGGGAACCCTGCCTCCCCGCAGTCGCGTTCGAAGGCACTCACCTAGTCGTCCATGAACACCAAATAGATGCAATTCCCCGCTTATCCGCGATGATCCCTAAATTATTCCCTGCTCCTTCATCAGGGAAATGACCTGATCCAGGCAATCGTCGATTTCCAGTGCGGCGGTATCCAGTTCCAGATGTGCCAGTTCGGGCGGAGAGTAGGGGAACGACAGGCCAGGCACATCACCTGAATCACCACTGTCGGCGGCTGCATAGAGACCGCTGGGGTCGCGTTGAATGCAGACCTCCATGGGCGGATTCAGATAAACAATGAAGCAGTTGTCTTTGCCTATCACGCTGAGGGCGTGCTCTCTTGAGTCGGCATTGGGTGCCACGAAAGAAGCACAGCAAATGACGCCGGAATCATTGAGGAAGCGTGCGACGTGTGCACTGCGGCGCAGGTTTTCAGCGCGCCCTTCCGAGTCATGTGGCAGGTCGCGGGAAATTCCAAGTCGCATGGTCTTGCCGTCGAGAACTGTGCAAACCCGTCCCTGATCAAACAGTCGCCGCTCCAGTCCATGGGCCAGTGTGGATTTACCAGAACCGGAAACACCGATGAACATGATAGTGGCGGGTTTCTGACCGTAGCGGGCGGCGCGCTCATCCTTGGTGACGTGAATATTCTGATGATCCGTGGTTTTCTTAACCGGCTGTGGATCACAGCTAATCATGCCAGCACCAACGGTAACGTTGCTCATTCGGTCAATGAATATCAGGCTGCCGGTTGCCCGGTTGTTGTTGTAGCTATCAAAACAGGCCGTTCCATCGAGGCTGATTTCTGCTACGCCGATTTCATTGAGTTCCAGCCCGGGTGCAGGGCTTTGCTGCAGGGTGTTGACGTCGATACGATGACGAATGGATTTCACTTTGCCGGTGAGCGTTTTTGTTCCCAGTTTGAAATCGTATTGCTTGCCAGGAAGTAGTGGTGCATCTGTCATCCAGACAACTGTTGCTTCGAAGTTGTCGCCGCTGTTTGGTACGTTGTCCGCGTGCGCGATGACATCGCCACGGCTGATATCAATCTCATCCTCCAGCGTGAGCGTCACTGCCATATCGGCATGAGCGAGTTCCAGTTCTTCGTCGTAGGTCACGATGGATTTGACGCGGCTGGTTTTTCTGGAGGGGAGAACCGTAATCTCATCACCCTTATGGACTACACCAGAGGCGACAGTCCCGCAGAAGCCACGGAAGTTCAGATTCGGTCGATTCACATATTGGACGGGTAATCGGAAGTCATCGAAATTCTTGTCCGCTGCGATTTCCACAGTTTCCAGAATTTGCATGAGTGGTTCACCTTCGTACCATGGCATGGATTCACTCACGTTTACCACGTTGTCGCCATTCAGCGCAGAAATTGGAATGAAATGGTAATTGGCAGGTGCCAGCTTTTCCGAAAATGCCAGGTAGTCTTGCTCGATCTGTTTGTAGGTCTCTTCGCTGAAGTCGACGAGGTCCATCTTGTTGATGGCGACGATAATCTGTTTTATGCCCAGCAAGGAGGCAATGAAACTATGACGCCTTGTTTGTACCTGAACGCCATGACGGGCATCGATCAGGATGATTGCCAGATCGCAGGTTGAGGCACCGGTGGCCATGTTGCGGGTGTACTGCTCATGCCCCGGCGTGTCCGCAATGATGAACTTGCGCTTTGCCGTCGAAAAGTAGCGGTAGGCGACGTCGATGGTGATGCCTTGCTCACGCTCGGCCTGCAGGCCGTCCACCAGCAGCGCCAGATCCAGGCCCCCGGTCGTTCCAGACTTCACGCTGTCAGCTTCGATTGCAGCAAGCTGATCTTCGTAAATCATTTTGGAATCGTGGAGCAGGCGACCGATGAGGGTGCTCTTGCCATCGTCAACGCTGCCGCAGGTGAGTAAGCGCAGCAATTCCTTACGCTCATGCTGAGCCAGGTATGCCTTGATGTCAGTACTGATTAATTCTGATTGATGAGACATGATGGTTCAGAAATATCCTTTGCGTTTCTTCTCTTCCATGGATCCAGCCTTGTCTGAATCGATAAGGCGGCCCTGACGCTCAGAGCTCGTAGTGAGCAGCATTTCCTGGATAATCTCAGGGAGAGTCGTGGCAGTTGATTCCACAGCACCTGTCAGTGGATAGCATCCCAGGGTTCTGAATCGGACTGTTTTGGTTTGTGCCTTGTTTCGGTATTCCTCTGGCATGCGATCATCGTCGACAAGAATGTCGACGCCATCGATTCGAACCACGGGGCGCGGTTTAGCGAAATAGAGTGGAACGATATCGATCTTGTTCAAGTAGATGTACTGCCAGATATCCAGCTCCGTCCAATTGGACAGGGGAAAGACGCGGATGCTTTCGCCTTTATTGATCTTGCCGTTATACAGATTCCACAGCTCAGGACGCTGATTCTTCGGATCCCAGACATGGTTCTTGTCGCGGAATGAAAAAACCCGTTCCTTGGCCCGGGACTTCTCTTCATCTCTGCGCGCTCCGCCAAATGCGGCATCAAAACGGTAGTGATCAAGCGCCTGCTTAAGGGCCTGAGTCTTCATGATATCCGTGTGTTTTTCACTGCCATGGGTGAATGGTCCAACTCCCGCCTTAACACCTTCTTCATTGGTGTGGACGATCAGGTCGAGCCCGAGTCTGCTGGCCAGGTCGTCGCGAAACTCGATCATTTCCCGGAATTTCCACGTAGTGTCTACATGCATCAGCGGGAAAGGTGGCTTACCCGGGTAAAAAGCTTTTAGTGCGAGGTGCAGCATGACAGCCGAGTCTTTGCCGATGGAATAAAGCATGACTGGCTTGTCAAATTCGGCAGCGACCTCGCGGATGATATGAATGCTTTCCGCTTCAAGCTGTTTGAGGTGGGTTAGATTATATTCGGCCATGAGTAATTACTTGCTGATAAGGCAGCTTCGAACTGAAGTTCTCAGGAGTATTTGCTTCATCCTGAAGCTTTGTTAGACCTGCCTGGACTATTTGGTTTGCTGGATTGGGATTTCTTCGTCGTTTACCGGCTTGGACTTGTCAATGCCGAAGTCCTCGGACAGCGCGCCTTTTTGATCGGGACTCTGCTTCGCTGCATAATCTCGTGGTGGGGCGAGAGGACTCTCATCTTCGGTGGTTTGCGGCTCAAACACAGCATCGGTGTCAGTGGGCAGGAGCTTGTTGGCTACGTCCGAGGAACACAGGTCCTGTGCACCGCTTGCCAGATGCTGATAAACATCACGATAACTCTCTGTCATATGCTGCACCAGTTCAGCGGTCATGCTGAAATGGTCACTGACGCTGCTTCGGTACTCGCTGTGGCTGTCTTTGAGTTTCCTGATCTCATTTTCCAGTTGTTGAATTCGGGACGGGCTGGCATTGAGACGGCCGGCTATGAGTACACCGATTACCATGCCTACTGCGAGAGCGCCAATTCCGACAAGCCAAACCACTCGTAATTACCTCGAAAACGGAAAATAAGTTGAAACTTCTCAAATACTGCGAGGGCCGAGTATACCTCACAAGGTCAGTGGCGTCAGCGAAATAGGGATGTTGTCAGCAAAATTGGCGATGCCTGGCGGGCGCATTTACCTGCCGATACAGTTCGTCACCGTGACCTCGAGGAGGTGAACTAATTTGGGGCAGAAAGCGCGTCGCTAGTCTCAGGAAGCAAAGCCGCCTAGAATGCGGCTGCTTTGGAAATTCAGTAAGGAAAATGGAACCACTACAGCGCTACAGGCAGGATCTAGATCGAGGTGAAATCACCCCGGACGATGAGCAACTCAGAATCGTACAGTTGTTCGATCGCCTGCACCGTGAGTTAGTCGCCGCCGAAAGCCAGCAGCAGAGTATCTGGTCAAGACTAAAACAGAAGCTACCGGGGCAGGGTGAGCGTCAGTTAAACCCAAACGGATTGTATCTGTGGGGTGGCGTAGGTCGGGGCAAGACCTATCTAATGGATCTGTTCTATGAATGCCTCCCCATAGTCGCGAAGCGACGAACGCACTTCCACCGGTTTATGCAGGAGATCCACCAGCAGCTCACCCGCTTGCAAGGTGAGGCGAACCCGCTACAGGAGATCGCTGCCAGTATTGCCGATGAAACCCGGGTCCTGTGTTTCGATGAGTTCTTTGTCTCGGATATCGGTGATGCCATGATACTGGCGGGGCTGCTGGATGCGCTTTTTTCACGGTCGGTAGTGTTAGTCGCTACCTCCAATGTTGAGCCCAGGCGACTTTATGAGAACGGGTTGCAGCGTGAACGGTTCCTGCCTGCAATAGCACTGTTGCAGCAGCATACCGAGGTGGTGGAAATCCGCCCCGGCTCCGACTACCGCCTGCAACGCTTGAGTAACACGGAGCTGTACCTGCATCCGGTCGATGACAGCACCGATGCGAGGCTGCTCGATTGTTTCAGGGATCTGGCTCCGGATGTGCGAGAGATTCAGGAGGCCCCCATGATCCGCATCCTGGAGCGGGACATTCCCGCCAGGTATTCTGCAGACGACGTGGTGTGGTTCACCTTCGCAGCACTCTGTGACAGCCCCCGTAGCGCGTTCGATTATGTCGAAATTGCCCGTCTGTACCATGCCTTGATACTCAGTGAGGTCCCACACCTGGACGACGACAGCAATGATCAGGCACGGCGCTTTATCAATCTGATAGATGAACTCTATGACCGGAAGGTAAAGCTGATTCTGGCCGCAGCCTGTCCGTTGGACCGCTTGTATGGCGGCTCCAGGCTCTCTTTTGAATTCGAACGCACCCGTTCCCGACTGGTGGAAATGCAGTCCCATGACTATCTTGGGCGTGAGCACAGAGCCTGATTTTGGTCAGGTTTACAGCGCCACTCAGCCTGCGGGCGCAGGAATGCTGGTGCCTGCGCCAGAATGCCGCTACAGGCACCAGAAATCAGGCGTTTCGGCCAAGAAAACCCCTTGAATCTTGCTACTCCGTCCTGTAGTATTCGCGCTCTTTTGAATTAAGCCCCAGAACGTGCGATGAAGACTTATAGCGCAAAACCCAACGAAGTCCCCAAACAGTGGCTTCTTATCGATGCTGAAGGCCAGACCCTGGGCCGTATGGCTGCTGCCATTGCGACTCGTCTGCGCGGCAAGCACAAGCCTGAATACACCCCGCACGTGGATACCGGCGATTACGTGGTAGTCATCAATGCGGACAAGGTTGCTGTTACAGGTAACAAGGCCACTGACAAGATGTATCACTCCCACTCTGGTTTTCCAGGTGGCTTGAAATCCATTTCATTTGAGAAGTTGCAAGAGCATGCGCCTGAGCGCGCCATCAAGCTTGCGGTTAAGGGTATGCTTCCACGCACACCTCTGGGCCGGGCGATGTACAAGAAGCTCAAGGTCTATGCGGGTACCGATCATCCCCATAGCGCCCAGCAACCTCAAGCTCTGCAACTGTAAAGGATTTAAATCCAGTCATGGCAGCTACACAATACTACGGTACCGGTCGTCGCAAGACCTCTACAGCCAGAGTCTATCTAACTAGTGGTAATGGCAATATCACGGTAAATCGTCGTCCGCTGGATGGCTATTTTGGCCGTGAGGTGGCACGTATGATCGTGCGCCAGCCTCTGGAACTGGTTGAGATGACCGAGAAGTTCGACATCAACGTCACCGTTCGCGGTGGTGGCAGCTTTGGCCAGGCCGGAGCGATTCGCCACGGCATTACCCGTGCGCTGATGGAATATGACAGCGAGCTGCGCCCAACACTGCGTAAAGCGGGCTTTGTTACCCGTGACGCCCGTGAGGTTGAGCGTAAGAAAGTAGGTTTGCGGAAGGCGCGCAAGCGGCCACAATTCTCCAAGCGTTAAACCGCAGCATAAAATTAAAAAACGTCGGATTTTTATTTTCAATCCGGCGTTTTTTTTGGCCCCGAAAAAAGTAAATTTCACATAAAAATCAATGGTTTGAATGCGATATTAGAGCTTTGCCCACTTGCTAAAAATCGCGAAATTGACTAGAATTCATGCGGTTTCCAGCCTCAGTCCGGCAGTCGACTCTCCCATTAGAGTATGCAAGCCAGGCGCACGCAGAATGCGCAGTATATTTCCGGACCTGGTAGCCAATTCAGAACAGTATTCCAGGCAGTTTAAAAGCTGCGAATACTTTTATAGTAGCGTGCTCTCAAGGAGAATTTTACGGTGACTGACGACAGTACTAACGCTGGCCGTAGGCGTTTCTTGGTGGGCTCCACATCGGTAGTAGGTGCAGCCGGTGTAGTTGGAGCAGCCGTCCCATTTGTAGGATCCTGGAACCCAAGCGCGAAAGCGCGTGCCGCAGGTGCTCCGGTTCGACTGGACATCAGTCGCTTGCAGCCGGGTGAAATGCTGGGTCCTATTCCCGCCTGGCGCGGTCGACCGATTTTCGTTATTCGTCGCAGCGAGGAAGCGCTTGCTGTGTTGAACGAAGATCCAGGTCGGTTAACAGATCCGAACTCCGAAGATCCCGAGCAACCGGCTTATGCCCAGAACGAAACGCGTTCTCGGGACCCGGAGGTTTTAGTGCTGGTTGGCCTTTGCCCGCACTTATTCTGCTCTCCGACTCCGCATATTGAATTACGTCCCCAGCCTTTCGACAGTGAATGGCGTGGTGGTTTTTTCTGCCCCTGCCACGGTTCACGTTTCGACCTGGCTGGCCGCGTGTACAGTGGTTCTCCCGCATCCAGAAATATGCAGGTTCCTCCATATTCATTCGAGGATGACAATGTTCTGGTGATCGGTATCGATGAGGAGAATGCGGCATGACAGATATCAGCAATTCCGATAGCGGTAAGCAATCCGGTCGCATGATGACTGCGGTAACCGGGCTCGTTGACTGGGTAGATGCCCGATTGCCAATAGTGGCTGCGTGGAAGCAGCACATGAGCGAGTACTACGCGCCGAAGAATTTTAACTTCTGGTACTTCTTTGGAGTTCTGTCCCTGCTGGTATTGGTAATGCAATTGCTTACCGGTGTCTGGCTGACAATGAACTACACACCGAGTGCAGAAGCAGCCTTTGCTTCCATTGAATACATCATGCGTGATGTGGAGTATGGCTGGCTGCTCAGATACCTGCATTCCACCGGCGCATCGGCGTTCTTTTTTGTGGTGTACATCCACATGTTCCGCGGCCTGATGTATGGTTCCTATCAAAAGCCGAGAGAGCTGTTATGGGTGCTGGGTATGTGTATCTACCTGGTATTGATGGCAGAAGGTTTCATGGGCTATGTACTGCCTTGGGGCCAGATGTCTTATTGGGGTGCCAACGTAATCGTATCCCTGTTCGGTTCCATTCCTGTGATTGGTGAAGACCTGCTGGTATGGATTCGTGGCGACTACCTGATTTCAGGCGCAACCCTGAACCGCTTCTTCGCGCTTCATGTTGTTGCCTTGCCTATCGTTCTGTTGGCCCTGGTTGTGGTTCATATCCTGGCCTTGCACGAAGTCGGTTCCAATAATCCTGATGGTATCGAAATCAAGAAGAACAAAGGCCCTGATGGTATCCCTGTTGACGGTGTACCATTCCACCCTTACTACACCATATTCCATGATCTGCCGGGTGTGGTGCTGTTCCTGTTTGTATTCTGTGCGATTGTTTTCTTCGTGCCTGAAATGGGTGGGTACTTCCTCGAGGTTGCCAACTTCATTGAAGCGGATTCCCTGAAGACACCTGAGCACGTACCTCCAGTCTGGTATTACACACCGTTCTATTCCATGCTGCGTGCCGTTACCGTGCCGCTGTTTGGAATTGATTCCAAGTTCTGGGGCATGCTGGTCATGTTCGGCGCGATTGCTATCCTCTTCGTATTACCCTGGCTTGATAAGAGCCCGGTGAAATCGATGCGCTATAAAGGTTGGTATAGCCGCATCGCGCTTCTGCTGTTCGTAGTGAGCTTCATCATACTTGGTGTGCTTGGTACCCAGGCTGTAAGCCCGGCTAAAACCCTGCTGGCACAGATTATGACTGTGGTTTACTTCGGTTACTTCATTGCTATGCCCTGGTATACGCGTGCGGAACAAACTTCCCAGCCTCCGGAAAGGGTGACGGGTCGATTTATTAGTATTCCGCAACTACTGGGCAGCTTGTTACTGATTCTCTTCCTCGTGATAGTGCCATTGATGCTGGTGTCAGGAAGTGCTGAAGCGGCTTCTTCCGGTAATCTGGATCTGGAGCATGTAGAGACTGATTTTGAGGACAAGGATTCATTACAGCGCGGTTTTCGTACGTATATGAATTACTGCGTCTCCTGCCATGAACTTGGTTACGCACGCTATGAGCGTACTGCCAATGACCTGGATATTCCTCACGACATGGTTCTCGCCAATCTTGTTTGGGATGGCTCGCTAATCGGCGATCTGATCGAGAATTCCATGGCAAAAGAAGATGCTGAGAACTGGTTTGGTGCTGCGCCTCCAGACCTGACTCTGGCAGGCCGGGTGCATAGTCCTGATTGGCTCTACACGTACCTGAAATCGTTTTACAACGATGAGTCGAGAATCTTCGGCGCCAACAACAAGATCTTCCCAAATGTCGCCATGCCGAATGTGCTGCACGGACTGCAGGGCGACGTGACCTGTGATGATCACGGGTCGGGAGATCCTACACAGTGTGAGTTGCATCACGTGGAAGGTACTGGCGAACTCAGCTCCGCTGAATTCGATGCCATGATTGCCGACCTTGTTAATTTTATGTACTACATCGGTGAGCCGGTTCGTGACCGACGTCAGCAAATCGGTATATGGGTTCTGGCTTTTCTCGCAGTGCTCTATGTGCTGACGGCGCTCGTTGGCCGGGAGTATTCAAAGGACTATCACTAGTCTGAATTCACACTTGTATCAAAATTAGCAAAATAATAAACACTTAGAGGTTTACCTATGGGCGTGGTCGCAAAACGTTCTTCAATGACTTTTTATTCGGATGGAACCAGTCACTACAGCCATCGAGTTCGAATTGTTCTGGCTGAAAAAGGTGTCACGGTTGAGACCATCGATGTCGATCCGAATAACAAGCCCGAAGACCTGGCCACGCTGAACCCTTACAACACGCTGCCCACGCTAGTGGACAGGGATCTGGTTCTGTATGAAGCAGACATCATGATGGAGTATCTGGATGAGCGATTTCCTCATCCGCCTCTGTTCCCTGTGTATCCGGTGGCTCGTGCACAGAGCCGACTCTGGATTTACCGTATCAAGCAAGACTGGTGTGACCTGGTCGATGACTTGATGGCTAAAGACGGAACTCCTTCGCAGTTGGACAAGAAACGCAAGGAATTGAGAGAAAGTCTCATCTCCATAGCGCCAATCTTTGGCGAAAAACCTTTCTTTATGAGCGACGAATTCACGATCGTGGATTGTTGTGTCGCTCCTATCCTTTGGCGATTGCCATTCATGGGTGTTGATCTTGGTAAATCCAAGGCGGTTAAACCCATGCTCGAATATCGTGACCGACTGTTCGAAAGAGATTCCATAGTAGCCAGCTTTTCCGAGCAAGAAAAAGAAATGGTGTAGTGCTTTCCTGCGCCTTCGGGCCGATGGAGTGCGTGTTATGACAATGACGTCCAGTCGCCCGTATCTGGTTCGCGCCTTATACGAATGGATAGTTGAAAACGATTGCACGCCCTACATCCTGGTGAACGCTTACGAGGATGGAGTCGAAGTGCCGCAAGAGCACGTTAAAGACGGCCAGATAATCCTCAACATTTCACCTATTGCTATTCAGGATCTGAATATCGGCGATGAGTTTGTCGATTTCGAAGGCCGCTTTGCGGGTATTCCCAAACGAGTCATTGTGCCCATGCACGCTGTACTCGGCATCTATGCCAAAGAGAACGGGCAGGGCATGATCTTTGAGCCCGAAGCGCCGATTCCTGAGCCGCCACCCACGGGTAGTGACCAGCCTCCAGCCAGTAAACCTGTCAGTGAAAAGCCAGCCGAAAAAAAGGGAGACAAAAAGCCTCCCTTGCGACTGGTAAAATAAAGGTTCATCGCGCTTTTCCGTGAACTGTTAGCTGGCTCTGATTCAGTTACCTGTTTAGTTGGGGCTTTCTTGAACTGTGGCCGTGCCGGACAGAAGGGGCTTGTCGCCAACGCTCTGCGCCAGTCCCGGGTTCCTTCACTCCGAAAAAAGCCCTACGGTCTTTTTTCTCCGTTCAGCGCTATCGCTTAACTGTTGGCGACAAGCCCCTTCTGCCCGACACTCTGAGCGCTTCCAGGTATTGCGTTACTTTTTGGCTGAACTTCCCTGCGATTGAGAGTAAGGAGTGTCGAAGAATACTTCGATATCTCGGGGAACCCTGCCTCCCCGCAGCCGCGTTCGAAGTCACTTACCTAATTGTCCATGCACATTAAACAATTGCGATTCCCCGCATATTCGCGATGAACCAAAATAAAGCCCGGTTTCAGGCTCCTAGTTTATATACTCGAATACCTTAACCACGCGAGATACGCCGGAAACATTGCGGGCAACATTAGCCGCGTTGTCGCCTTCCATCTCGCTAATCAGTCCCATCAGGTAAACGGTCCCGTTCTCAGCGACGATCTTGACCTGATCAGATGGCACATCCCGATTTGCCATCATGCGTGTTCTGACCTTGGTGGCGATCCACGTGTCATTGCTGCGTGAGAGCAGGCTGGTCTTGCCGGCGACTTCCATCTCATTGTGGATGCGTTTGATCTTGGCGCTGGCCTGACTCGCGATTTCAGTGGCTCTGGCTTTTAATGCCTCGGACTCCACCTGGCCCACCAGCAAGACAACTCCGTTATAACTAACCGCGTCGATGTGGGCGTTTTTCAAGCCGGGTTCCTGTGATTTCATATTCACCAGAACTTTTGTCTCGATCGCTTCATCTTCTACGCGAGCACCTGTTGTGCGCTCGGTAGGATCTTCCTGTAAGCCTTGCTCACCTGTAGTTTCTACAAGGATGGTAGTACAGGAAGACAGGGTTAATAACATGAGTAGTGCGAGAATTTTTCGGGAAATCATGATTCATCTCCTCCAAATAATCTTGTATCAATAAAATCACAAAGGCAGTGAATAACGATCAGGTGCACTTCCTGTATGCGTGCAGTACGTTCCGATGGCACGCGGATTTCCACGTCCTGTTCATTGAGCATTGCGGCTATGTCGCCACCATCGCGGCCAGTAAGTGCAACCACTGCCATGCCCCGGTCATGTGCCGCTTTTATTGCTGTGATCACATTGGGCGAATTGCCACTGGTAGAGATCGCCAGCAGGACATCTCTATCGTTTCCCAAAGCGGTCACCTGCTTGGAAAATATCTCGTTGTAGTCGTAGTCGTTGGCAATAGCCGTCAACGTGGAACTGTCTGTGGTAATCGCGATGGCAGGGAGCCCGGGGCGCTCTTTCTCAAAGCGATTCAGCAATTCGGCAGAAAAATGCTGTGCATCACCAGCCGACCCACCATTACCACAGCTGAGTATTTTTCCCTCCTTAAGGAGGCAATCTACCATCAGGTCACCCGCCCGGTGCACATATTCAACCAGATCGCCGGCAGAGCGCTGTTTGACTTCGATGCTTTCCAGGAAGTGACCGAGAATTCTTTCTTGCAAATCCATATGTACTACCTTTTTCAGTATTAGCTTATATCGGCAGCAATCTGGCGAGTGTTACCTAGAATTTCGCAGTGTATCGACTCTTCTCTGTAGACAGGTATTGCGCTCAATAAGTTTCACTGGAAGGCATTTTCGATCCAGTTGATTCTCAGGTCGCGAGGAGAAGAACCTGCCATGGCTACCACATCGAATCGACAGTTTCGATTCTGGTAGTGAGTATTGGCCTGCAACCAGGCGCTGGCAGTCAGCCTGAGCTTCTGTTGTTTTGAGCTGGTAACGGTCGCGGCTGCGCTGCCAAATTTTTCTGAAGCCCGGTATCGAACCTCCACGAAGACGAGCAAGTTTGGGTCTCGTTTCATGATCAAATCAATTTCTCCAAAACGGCTGCAAAAATTCCTCTCCAGCAGCGTAAACCCTTGCTTGCGAAGATACGTCAGGGCGCGGGATTCCAGCTGCCAGCCTCTGGCGCGGCTATGCAGGGACGTGAATTTGGACCAACTCAGGGATGGGGTCACAGCAGCACAAATCGGACTGGTGAGAATGAAAGCAGGAACGGGACTGAAACTGGATTTTCGCGACAATCAGTCGTCGCTGGAAGTGACGTTGTCGGGTTGGGCAACCGCTCTGCCGTTGACGAATCTGGCCATCTGCAGGCCGCGGTGTATGCGACCAGCTTGTTCTATTGTCAACCTGCCGGTCGTGCCAGAAATGCTGGCCAGTCGCCCCGAAGACAGCATGCCGAGCCTGGCATAGAGGCCAAAGCTGTCAATACCCAGTGCGCGAAGTCTCTGAAGCGGGGCAAGTGTGGTGCGCAGGTTTTGATTGATCGATGCCTTTAGCTCATCGTCAGTACTCAACAACCACGGTTCAGCAGTAAACCAGATGCCGTTTAGGTCCCGGTTGTCATTGGTGCTTTGCTGACCATCATAAATAGAAGGCAAGGCGAATACAGGCAGGTCTTCCGCAAAATAGAAGGCAAGAGTTGGTTTTATGAGTCGCCCTTGTCGGGGGTTTGCGATGAGAAAAATGAAATCAATATCCTGGCGTCGGCGGGGAGTAAACTCCATCGTGGTGCGCGGGAGCAGGTCCAGAAGGCGTTCTGCTCTTGCCTCACTGGAGTCGATAGCCATCAGGCGTTTCACCACCGCCGAATAATCGTTAGTTTCGCCGTAACTGGCTGCAGAAACCACGCTGCCGCCGAGCGATTCCCATGATGACTGGAACACAGTTTGCAGTCTCAAATAATCCTGTGACCCGGGTGTGACGAGGGCGACTTTGCGATGGCCTTCAGCCCATGCAAATTGCGCCGCTTGATCAATTTCGTCTTCGGGCGCCAAACCAAACTGGTACAGATTGCGGGGAAGTTGACCCGGATTGTCGAGATAATTGAGTGCAAGGGTGGTTATGGGTAGTCGGTCCATCCCTTGCAGTTGGTTGACCAGAAACTTGCTGAGAGGGCCGATCACCAGGTCGGCACCGAGATCCGCTGCCTGTCCATAAAGGTCCTGCACATCATCTATGCCGGAACTGTCCAAAACCGAGACTTGAGGCTGGTCGCGGTTTTCAGCCAGTGCCTGATAGTAGGCGCTAAGAAAACCTTCCTGGATGGCAACTCCGGTCGCCTGGGATAAGGGTAGTATCAATGCGATGTGGCGAGGGCGCTGCTCCCATATCTGCCTCAACTCTGCCAGGGAGGAGGGGAGTCGCCGTGTTGCGGGGTGACTGGACCAAATGGTTTGCCAACGAGCGATTGCATCCAACTGGCTGCTCAGGCTGTACTCATCATCTCTGTACACTCTTTCCAGTTCGATCCAGCCTCGCAGCGCATAACTGCTGGCATCCGCAGCGAGTTGGTTCAGGGTGTCGGTGCTTAAATTTTGAAGCGCCTGCCAGATTCTGTCGAAGATGTCGCTGTCGGCATAGTCGACGAAATACACAGAACCTTCAGCGTAGGCAGAGACAGCCTCCGCCAACTGGTTTCGCTGCTCATTAATTCGGCCGCGGGTATAAAAGTATCTTGCCCCGAGTTCAGTCCTCGGGTCGGCTGCATTTGTCAGTGACCCTTCGAGCCAGCGCAGTGCGGCAGTACTATTGGATTGTGACTGGGCCAGATCGGCTTGCAAGAGCGCGTACCGCAATTGTTGCTGAGGTAACAAGCGGCTTGGCTGGCCTAAGGACTCCAGAATCGTGTTCGCGCCGCGCAAGTCCGAATCTGCAATCAACGCTTCGGCCCCCTGCAACAGTAAGTCGTTACCTTGTACCGCGGGTAGCGACTCGGACTCGATCAATAGCTGATCTACACTGACTGCGGTAGACTCCGGATCTGCCGTGGCAGGTGAGTCATTACCGGGGGTGCTGCCGCAGGCTGCCAGTAAGACCGGTATAACCAGCACGGTTCCCGCGAACCTGAGCTGATGAAGTAGCTTTGCAGCACGGGATGTCTCGGCTACATGCTGATCTGAAAAAAAGTGCTTCATGGAGCGTGGATTTTACTCAATTTCTTCCGGGTAAGGGTCAGGGATTTTTCAGAACCTGATTAAATGACCAGCCCTTGCATTGTGATTCATGCCTAAGCTTTCCGCGAGATATTCGCGTGCGGCATGTACTAAAACAGACTAATACAAGATTGGAGGCCGGGCAATTTTTTGCAGGAATCAGTATTGGATAAGGGAATTCTCTACATAGTCGCCACTCCCATTGGCAATACGGGCGATATTTCTGCGCGAGCGCTGGAAGTGCTTGCGAGCGTCGATCTGGTCGCGGCCGAGGACACGCGCCACAGCGGCAAGTTATTGAAACACCTTGGTGTCACAACGATGCTTAAGGCCTATCACGATTTCAGTGATGCAGGAGCTGAAAAATACTTGCTGGGCTTACTGGGTTCCGGCAAGTCTATCGCACTGATATCCGATGCGGGGACGCCGTTAATTGCAGACCCGGGCTATCGTCTGGTTCTCGCTGCCAGACAAGCTGGCTTTGAGGTGCTGCCGGTTCCCGGCCCCAGTGCGCTGCTGGCGGCGATCAGTGTGGCCGGTTTGCCGACTGATCGATTCGCATTTGAAGGGTTCTTGCCCGCAAAAGAGGTTGCTCGGAACAAGCAATTAAAGGCGCTTAAAGACGAAGCCCGTACCTTGATTTTCTATGAGACTCCCCACCGTCTGAAACAAAGCCTGCAATCACTGCACGATGAGTTCGGTGCGACGCGCCGCATATTTATTGCACGGGAAATGACGAAAAGATTCGAAGAGCATTTTTGCGGCGACCTTGAGCAGAGCCTGGACTGGCTTGAGAGTAATGAGAATGCTGAACGGGGAGAACTGGTTCTGGTTGTCGCCGGGCAGGCGGTTCTGGATGAGACAGACGAAAACCTGGCCAGTGCAATGCGACTCTTTTCCCTGCTTCGGGAGGATCTGTCCCTAAAGCGCGCAGTGGCCATTGCTGCGGAATACTGCGGTGTGAGAAAAAACGAACTCTACGAACGGGCCCTCGCTGCGGAAGCCTCGAAAGACGGCAAAATGTAGTGTCACAAAATTCGCCGCACGCCAGTAAGTCTGCTATTGCGTCAGGTCGGGATTGCCGATAGTCTGCCGCTGAGTCAGCCGGGCAATTGCTGCCAGCTCTTCTGAACTGGTAGAGGAAAGTCCGGGCTCCATAGAGCAGGGTGCCAGGTAACGCCTGGGGGGCGCGAGCCTACGGCAAGTGCAACAGAAAGTATACCGCCCGGTTGCCGCAAGGTAGTCAGGTAAGGGTGAAATGGTGCGGTAAGAGCGCACCGCACGACTGGTAACAGCTCGTGGCAAGGTAAACCCCACCCGGAGCAAGGCCAAATAGGAATCCGTCAGTGTTGCTCGCATTGGATTCGGGTAGGCCGCTACAAGCCTGTGGTGACACAGGTTGCAGATGAATAATTGTCCTCGACAGAACCCGGCTTACAGGCTGGCTCAACTCTTTTCTTTTTAATTTCTTTCTGGTTTTCTGAATTTCCGCAGTTGTTCTGGATCGCAGAGCAAAGAATACCCTCGACAGGCTCGATCCAAACTTAAGAAATTACTTTAATTAAGCGCAGTATTGCGTTGTATTTATTGTATTTCTGTCTTCAGAAAGCTCGCAAGATCACAGCATCTTCCCTACATTTAGCGGCATGTTCCCGTAAATTCTTGAAAAAAATACATAAATTGTCTTGCGCAGATGCCGATGCACTCCTATAGTGTGACTTTGTGGAGAAAAGTGGAATTTATTGTTTAATTGTGGGGAATCGTGGTTCGGCCTAGTCGAATTTCATGATTTTCTCTCCCTAACAAGAATTCCCAAGGTCATGAATGGGGACGACACGTGTTTCGCGGCATCAACACAATCAACCTGGATGCTAAAGGGCGTATGGCTATGCCAGCACGCTATCGCGAGCAATTGATGCAAAATTGTTCCGGACATCTCGTTGTCACCATTGATACCAATCATCGCTGTCTGCTGCTTTACCCGCTGGCGGAGTGGGAACAGATAGAACGACAGATTGAGTCGCTCTCTAGTTTCGACCCTATGTCGCAGCGGGTCAAACATCTCCTCATCGGTCACGCGAACGACCTTGAATTAGACAGCAATGGCAGGATTTTGTTGCCGCAGGAGCTTCGGCAGTATGCGCAACTGGAAAAACACGTCTGCCTGATTGGA
The DNA here is from genome assembly GCA_965227635.1 of uncultured Pseudohongiella sp. Taxonomy (GTDB): domain Bacteria; phylum Pseudomonadota; class Gammaproteobacteria; order Pseudomonadales; family Pseudohongiellaceae; genus UBA9145. The sequence goes on from OZ245763.1 coordinate 2,836,720, forward strand.
CAAGGTAAGAAGCTGGAAATCTGGGATCAGGAAAGCTGGAACCAGCAACGTGATCACTGGCTGACTGAATCTTCGACCGAGGGGGAGCTACCTGAGAAGCTGAGAACGCTTGCACTCTAGGTGGCCGTAAAGGATGAGCGAGCAAGCGCCGCATAAAACTGTTCTACAAGAGGAGGCAGTGTCGGCGCTGGCAATAATCCCCGATGGAATCTATGTCGATGCCACGTTTGGACGTGGCGGTCATTCCCGGTCGATCCTGGCGCAATTGAATTCGAATGGCCGCTTGCTTGTGTTGGATAAGGATCTTGAAGCCATCGCAGAAGCGGCGCGATTGGCAGAAAAGGATAAACGAGTGATCTACGCTCACACACCATTTAGCCGATTGTCAGAAATCTGCCAGCACTATGATCTGGCAGGTAAGGTCAACGGTGTGTTGTTTGACCTCGGTGTGTCTTCACCGCAACTGGATGATCCAGTGCGTGGCTTCAGTTTTATGCGCGACGGCCCGTTGGATATGCGTATGAACACAGAGAGTGGGATTACAGCGGCGCAATGGATCAGCAAAGCTACTGAAACCGAAATTGCTGACGTACTTTATCACTACGGGGAAGAGAGGCATTCCCGCCGTATGGCGCGAGCAGTGGTGAAAGCCAGAGAAGAGGCGCCTATTACCACCACCGCGCAATTGGCGGAGATTATCAAGGAAGCGAATCCAGCGTGGGAGCGCGACAAGCATCCTGCGACTCGTGCTTTCCAGGGTATCCGAATTTTTATTAACGAAGAGCTGGATGAGATTCGGTCTGCCCTGCAGCAGGCTGTGGATGTATTGGCAAGTGGCGGGCGTCTGGTTGCCATCAGCTTTCATTCCCTGGAAGACCGGATCGTTAAGCGCTACATCGCTGAGCAGGCGAGTGGAGATCGCTATCCCCGTGGGCTTCCGATACCCGCTGATCAACTCAAGCCTGTATTGCGCAAGATCGGAAAGGCATTGAAGCCCGCAAAAGCAGAAATTGAAATGAATCCAAGAGCGCGCTCTGCAGTGCTTCGAGTGGCAGAGAAAACCGAACAGGGTGAATCCCGTGACGCGTGACAAGAAAGCAACCGGAACACGAAAGAAGCGAGTCGCCGACGCTCAGCCCTCTGGCAACGAAAATTCCGTTCTGGGCTGGTTGGGGCTGTCGAATGCGAGGGCAGTGCTGCTCTACGTCGTTCTCGCGATCGTGTTGAGCTCCGGGCTTTCGGTCGTGCGCACCACCCACGCCAATAGATTCACCTTCAATGAGTTACAACAACTGAAGGACGAGGCTAACAGGCTGGACGTGCAATGGGGGCAGTTACTGCTGGAGCAGAGCACCTTCGGCCTCGATGGTCGCATTGAACAAAAAGCCGTTGAGCAACTACAAATGCAAGTGCCGGACATTGATGACATCGTGATGGTGAAGCATGACTGAATCGAAACTAGGCGGATTGTTCAGTCAATGGCGACGTATGCTTGTGTTGCTTGGCCTGTCACTGTGCGTGGTCGCCATCGGATGGAAGCTGAGTGCGCTTCACATCATGCAGAGAGATTTCCTGCAGGGGCAAGGGGATGCCCGAACTATTCGGACGATACCTCTGGTAGCCAATCGCGGTTTGATCACCGACCGCAATGGAGAACCGCTGGCGGTAAGCACACCAGTGCAGTCTATCTGGGTTAATCCTGGCGAGTTGATTCAGGATCCTGTGGCTATCCGAAATCTTGCGCTGGCGCTGGAGTTAAATCCCGAGGTATTGCTTACCAGTATCACCAACAATGCCAGTCGTGAATTCCTGTACGTGAAACGCAGACTGGCTCCCGCCGATGCAGAGGCTGTTCTTGCGCTGGATATCGACCATGTCTATGCCCAGCAGGAATACCAGCGCTTCTACCCTCAGGGTGAAGTCACCGCGCATCTGGTTGGTTTCAGCAATGTGGACGATATTGGCCAGGAAGGTCTTGAGCTTACCTATGATGACTGGTTGAGTGGGTCGTCTGGTCGACGCCAGGTGATGAAGGACCGTCGCGGCCACATCATCGAAGAACTCAATACCATCGAAACGGCGGAACCCGGAAACAACCTCACGCTAGCGATGGATTTCCGGCTCCAGAATCTTGCTTACCGTGCGCTCAAAGCTGAGTTTATTACTCGCAGAGCGAAGGGTGCATCGGCGGTGATTCTTGATGTCGATACCGGTGAAGTGTTGGCAATGGTCAACCAGCCTTCCTATAACCCGCACAACAAAGCAAACATGACCGACTTCAGTGTGCTTCGAAACCGGGCGATTACGGACATATTTGAACCCGGTTCCACGGTCAAGGCTTTCACGATTACCGCTGCCCTCGAGTCTGGCCTCTACACGCCCGAAACCATAGTCGAAACCGGCCCTGGCTGGATGATGGTTGGGCCGTATGAGGTGCGCGACATTGCCAACTATGGCACGCTGACTCTGGAAAAAGTGATCACCAAGTCCAGCAACATCGGCACCAGTAAAATCGCCTTTGAAATCGGCCCCGAACCCATTCGTGATGTCTTGCAACGAGTCGGTTTTGGAGAGGTCACCGGGACGGGATTTCCTGGCGAGCGAGGTGGTGTACTGCCTAATCCACGCCGCTGGAGTCGCATCGAGACCGCAACACTTTCCTATGGCTACGGTCTTTCAGCATCTGCATTGCAATTGGCGCGCGCCTATTCGGTAATCGCTGATGACGGCGTTCGCAAACCGGTTTCCCTGCTCAAGCTGAGTGAAGAAGAACTGGCTCGTCTTCCCCGAGAGCAGGTTATAGAACCCGCGACTGCGCGCCGTGTCCGGGGAATGTTAGAGACTGTCGTCGATCGTAGTCGGGGTGGTTCTGCAATCGATGCAAACATTCCCTTTTACAAGGTCGCTGGTAAAACCGGCACTGCGCACGTGGTCGGGGAAATGGGCTACGAAGAAAACCTGCACAATTCATTGTTTGTGGGCATGGTTCCCGCATCAGATCCGGAAATTGTAGTGGTCATTGTTATCAATGAGCCCAAGGGTGAAGAACACTATGGTGGGCAAGTCGCAGCGCCTGTATTTGCCGAAATCGCAGCTGGCGCCATGCGTGTGCTCAATGTCACGCCAGATAAAATTCCTGAACCGGAACTGGCATTGAACGGGGCTAACTAGACTATGAATACAGCGGAGAAGCTACAGCCTCACTCATCCCTGCTTGAGTTGATACAGGGTCTGGTGAATTTACCCAATACGAACCTGGATTGCCTTGGCGTGACTATTACCGGCATCCAGATGGATAGCCGCCTGCTCAAACCCGGTGATCTTTTTATTGCCTGCTTCGGGCGCAATCACGATGCCCGCGACTATATCGATGAAGCATTGTCACTGGGGGTGAATGCGGTCCTGGCGGAATCCGGTGGTAGCTGGCAAGGAATCGTCGAGAAAGATGGACGTGCAATCATCGCCGTTGATGAATTAGGGGCCAGGATTAGTGAAATTGCCGCGCGATTTTATGGTCACCCCAGTGAAAAACTGACCGTATTTGGAATTACAGGTACCAATGGTAAAACCAGTTGTAGCCTGTTTATTGCACAGGCGCTCACTGCGATGGGAAATAACTGCGGCGTGATGGGAACCCTGGGATACGGTATTCCAGGCTCACTCAAAGAGACCTCACTCACCACGCCCGATGCAGTATTCACACAAATGGCCCTGGCAGAGATGTGTGCAGAGAAGATTGATCCGGTGGCAATGGAAGTATCCTCGGTTGGGTTGCACCAAAAAAGAGTAGCGGCGGTTAAATTTGATACAGCGGTGTTTACCAATCTGAGCCGCGATCATCTGGACTACCACAACAACATGGAATCCTATGCGGCGAACAAGCGCATTCTATTTACCATGCCTGGTCTCAAGCGAGCGGTTGTCAACCTTGATGATTCCTATGCCCTGAGCATGATTAACGCCATCTCCAGCGATGTGGAGATATTCACCTACAGTACGCAAAACAAAATCGCCACCGTGCATGCCGAGTCATATGAACTCACCAGCAAAGGGTATCGCGCAGTGGTGAACACGCCATTGGGCACTGGTGAGATAAGTGGCCGCCTGATTGGCTATTTTAATTTCAGCAATGTGCTGGCGGTGTTGGCGAGTCTCGTGGCCTATCTCGGCAAACGTGCCGACGTCGATCTCTCAGCGATCTGTCAGCAGCTATCCAGTCTCAAGCCAGTAGATGGACGCATGGAAATTGTCGGTGAGACTGACGACATTACCGCCATGGTTGATTACGCCCACACGCCCGATGGCTTGCGAAGTGCCCTTGAGGCGCTGCGCCAACATTTCAGCGGCAAAATCTGGTGCGTATTCGGTTGTGGTGGAAATCGCGACAAAGGCAAGCGGCCCCTTATGGGAGAGATTGCAGAACAATATGCAGACCACCTGATTCTTACAGATGACAATCCGCGCAATGAAGAGGGTAGTCGCATCATTCAGCATATTGTCAGTGGTATCACTCGACCGGAATCTGTGATGGCAATAAGGGATCGCGCAGAGGCTATTAATTTTGCTATCAGTCATGCGGTTGCCGGCGACGTGGTGCTGGTTGCTGGTAAAGGACATGAAAATTACCAGGAGTCTGGGGGTCACAGAGTGCTGTTCAGTGATGCCAACCAGGTGCGCCTGGCTTTGAAATCGAGAAACGGAAAGTAGAAGAGAAAAGTAGAAACGCAATCAACTTGGGTAGTAACAACGTGATAGGAAGTATGACGATTCAGAAACTGGCAGCAAAACTCAACGGCACCTTTACAGGTGGCGATGCTGAATTCTCGCGCCTGTCCACAGATTCGCGTTCCTTGCAGGCTGGAGATGCTTACCTGGCGCTCGAGGGAGAACGTTTCGATGGTCATGATTTCGTTAAGGCAGCGCAAGAAGCCGGGGCGGGGGCAGCCATCGTTTCGCGCAAAGTTGATGCTGAATTGCCGCAACTTGTGGTTCCCAATACTCACAAAGCCCTTGGTGAAATTGCCCGCCTCAACAGATTACGTGGCAAGGCCACAATCATTGCGCTCACCGGAAGTCAGGGCAAAACGACCGTCAAGGAGATGTTGGCTGCGATATTGAGTGACAAGGCAAGCACACTAGCGACGCCAGCTAACCTGAATAACACCATTGGCGTTCCCCTGACTCTACTGTGTCTGGGTAGCGAGCATGAGTTTGCGGTGATTGAAATGGGTGCGAACTGTGCCGGTGAGATCGAATTCAGTTCGCGCGTGGCAAGCCCTGATATCGCGTTGATAACCAATGCCAGCGCCGCGCACGTGGAGGGCTTTGGTAGCCTGCAAGGGATCGTCGAAGCGAAAGGTGAGATTCTGGACAGTCTGTCGGTGGAAGGCACCGCCGTTCTCAATGCGGACGATCCCAATGTGGATCAATGGATTGCCCGTTCTGCCCATTGTCGCCAGATCTTGTTCTCCGCAAGTGGAAACAAGGCTATGACCTATCATGCCAGGGATATCAGCCTGAATGATAAGGGGCAGGTGTCTTTTGTATTGTCCGGGCCATTGGGTGAGGCACGCATCTCGCTTCGATTGCTTGGAGTTCATAATGTTACCAATGCACTGGCGGCAGCTGCCGTTGCGCTTGAAGCTGGAGCCAGCCTTGAAAATGTTCGTGCTGGTCTTGCTGCGCTTGAGCCGGTCCCTGGTCGATTGGTCAGCATGCCAGGGTTGCAGAATTCGCTGTTGATAGACGACACCTACAATGCCAGTCCTGGTTCCTTCTTTGCGGCGATTGATGTCCTCAAGTGGCTGCCAGGTCGACAGGTGTTGGTTGTCGGTGACATGAAAGAGTTGGGCAGTGAGGCTGATTCATCGCATTTCGCCGTTGGAGAGTATGCGCGCAAAGCGGGTATCGCCGAACTATGGGTCACCGGGGAATATGCAGAAAAGACGGCGGCGGGATTTGGTGGCACTGCCATGGTGTTCCCGGATCAGGAATCCTTGAAAAACCACTGCGTGGCGCAAGCCGATAGCGATTTTGTATTCCTGGTGAAGGGGTCAAGAGGCGCGCATATGGAAGTTGTATTGGACGAATTAAAGCAGAGGGGAGAAGCCTGATGCTGGTTTGGATGTCTGATTTTTTGATCCAGTTTGACAGCAATTTCGCTGTGCTTCAGTACATTACTGTGCGCGGCATCTTTAGCATTCTTACTGCGCTCGGTGTGTCTCTCGTGATTGGTCCTTACATGATCAGAAGGCTCAATTATCATCAGATCGGTCAGGTTGTGCGTGAAGACGGACCAGAGTCGCACTTCAGCAAGGCAGGCACGCCCACTATGGGTGGGGCTTTGATCCTGGTAAGCATCGCCATCAGTACCTTGCTCTGGTCAGATCTCAATAATCACTATGTGTGGATCGTGCTTCTGGTGACCATGCTCTACGGTGCCATCGGTTGGGTTGATGACTATCGAAAAGTATTCGAGCAAAACCCCGCTGGATTGTCTGCCAGATGGAAGCTTTTCTGGCAGTTCATAATTGGTATCACGGCGGCGGTAGTGCTTTACGAAACTGCCCTCAGCGAAATCGAAACGGACTACATCGTGCCGTTCTTCAAGGACGTCGCGATTGATACCGGGTTTCTCTACATTGCAATCAGTTCGCTGATGATTGTTGGCTTCAGCAATGCGGTAAATCTGACAGACGGTCTCGATGGCCTGGCTATTCTGCCAACGGTGATGGTGGGCGGCGCTTTGGGTGTTATTGCCTATCTTGCTGGTCACGCTGAATTTTCCGCCTATCTCAATATCCCTAACGTCGTAGGCTCAGGCGAAGTCGTCATTTTCGCCGGCGCGCTGGTTGGTGCGGGCATGGGGTTTCTCTGGTTCAACACCTATCCGGCCCAGATTTTTATGGGAGATGTGGGGGCGCTCGCTCTTGGAGCGGCGCTTGGAGTCATGGCTATCGTGTCGAGACATGAGATCGTGCTCTTCATTATGGGTGGTGTGTTCGTAATGGAAACCGCCTCTGTGGTGTTGCAGGTAGCCTCGTACAAATTGACCGGAAAGCGAATCTTCCGCATGGCGCCACTGCACCATCATTTTGAACTCAAGGGTTGGCCGGAGCCCAGGGTTATCGTCCGTTTTTGGATAATCACCGTAATGCTGGTCCTGTTTGGCCTGGCAACATTGAAGTTGCGGTGAGTATGCTGGCGCGGCAGTTGCGGGGCTGGTGCTATGGCTGCTGAGTCAGGTGCTTACAAGCTTGTAGTAGGGCTGGGTGCAACCGGTATGTCTTGTGCGCGTTATCTCGCAAGCGTGGGAGAGAATTTCAAAGTAGTAGATAGCCGGCCGAATCCGCCGGCACTGGCAGAATTTCAGGCCCTGTTTCCCGGGATTGAATGTGAACTTGGTGACTTTAGAGTGCAGACTTTTGTGAATGCAGAACAGCTGATAGTGAGCCCCGGAGTTGGTTTGAATACACCGGCCATAGCTGCTGCCCGCGAAAATGGAGTACCTGTTACCGGGGATATAGATATTTTTTCCAAAGCCGTCTCAAGTCCCATAATTGCTGTTACTGGTTCGAACGGCAAGAGCACTGTGGTGGAGATTCTCGCTGCAATTCTCAAATCTGCCAAAGTCAATTTTGCGTTGGGCGGAAACCTCGACGGTGCGAATTTTAAACCGGCGCTTGATCTGTTGACGGAACCGCTCGCTGATCTCTACGTGCTGGAATTATCCAGCTTTCAGCTTGAAACAACTGAAAACCTGGCTGCTGAGGTAGCGACCATTCTGAATGTAAGTGAGGATCATCTGGACCGTTACGCGAATCTTAATGACTACAGAATTGCAAAACAGCGCATCTTCAATGGTTGCCGTCATGTGGTGGTGAATCGCGATGATCCAGCCAGCAGACCGCCGGATTCGGTTTCAGTTCCTTCCATGGACTTTGGATTTTCGAAGCCGGGTGTAAACGGTCTTGGCCTGCTCGAAGAGGATGGTGACCAGTACCTTGCCTACCAGTTTGAAAAAATTGTTTCCGTCAGTGAATTAAAAATCGTAGGCCAGCACAATATTGCCAACCTGCTTGCGGCAATCGCGCTGGCGTTAACTGTGGGTATTGATCTCGATTCGATTCGTCGGGCGATTAAAGAATTCAAAGGGCTGCCCCACCGTTGTCAATGGATTGCGTCTATTCGAGGCGTCGATTTTTACAATGATTCAAAGGGCACCAATGTTGGCGCCACCGTCGCTGCCGTGGAAGGTCTGGGGCAGCGGATTGCAGGGCATATTCTGCTTATCGCGGGGGGAGTCTCCAAAGGAGCCGATTTTCGACCGCTGGCACCGGTGGTAAATCGTTGGGTCAAGGAAGTGATTTTAATCGGCCGCGATGGAATGGAACTGGCGACTACACTGGGTTCCGATGTGCAAACTTACTTTGCCAAGGACATGCAGGACGCAGTGTCGGTGGCCCTTGAGCATGCCGCTGAGGGTGACGCCGTTTTGTTATCACCTGCCTGTGCCAGTTTCGATATGTTCGATAATTACCAGCATCGCGGACAGGTGTTCGTGCAATCGGTGGAGCGCCTGCAATGAGTATGGCGTCTATTACTCACCAGATTCCGGGAGGAATTCGACGCGAGCAAAAATTCAACTTGCTACTGCTGGTGGTAAGTCTGCTGGTGACAATCGGCCTGCTGATGATGACGTCGGCATCGGTCGAGATTGCCAGTAGTCAGTACGGCGATCCGTTCTATCATTTCAAGCGCCAGATCATATTCGCCTTTATCGGTGTCGTGGGCATGTTGATCACCTTGCACCTCCCGATGCATCTATGGCGCAGTCTGAGCTGGTTCCTGTTGATGGTTTCTTACGCTTTATTGCTTCTGGTACTCGTGCCAGGAATAGGTAAGGTGGTAAATGGCAGCATGCGATGGATAGACCTCGGCTTCTTTAATCTTCAACCCTCAGAATTGGCAAAGGTATTTATCGTGATGTACCTCGCCGCCTACCTCGAGCGGCATATGACAGAAGTCAGGGAGCAATGGTCCGGCTTTCTAAAGCCGATGCTGGTAATAGGCGCGGCTGTTGTATTGCTGCATTTCGAGCCCGATCATGGTGCTATGGTCATACTTCTGCTGACCGCTTTCTGTTTAATCTTCCTCGCCGGGGCAAAGTTCTATCGCTTCGCATTGATGCTGGTACTGTGCATTGGTGCTGTGACCTATATCGCCGTGATGAAGCCCTACGTTATCGAGCGATTTTCTTCCTACCTGAATCCCTGGGCGGCGGAGAATGTCTACGGCGGAGGTTATCAACTTACCCAGGCCCTGATTGCTTTCGGTCGTGGAGAATGGTTTGGCGTAGGGTTGGGGAACAGTATCCAGAAACTTTATTTCCTTCCTGAGGCGCACAATGATTTTGTATTGGCAATCATCGGTGAAGAATTGGGTTTGGTCGGTGTGAGCCTCGTGGTGGCGCTGTTCGTTCTGCTGGTGTGGCTGGGATTTTCCATCGCGCGTAAAGCAGAACTACAGGGTCAGGTTTACAACAGCTTTGTTGCCTACGGAATATCTCTGCTCTTTGCAGGCCAGGCGTTGATCAATATCGGCGTGAATATCGGCTTGTTACCCACCAAAGGGCTAACCTTGCCTTTCCTTAGTCAGGGAGGGGCCAGTCTGATTGTGTGCTGTTTTATGGCTGCGATCCTGATCCGAATCCAATATGAGACCGAGTTTGCAGATGCCGACTCGGCACAGAGTATCTGGCCATGGAAACAGGGAGACTAAGCGTGTTGATCATGGCAGCAGGAACGGGTGGTCACGTGTTTCCGGCATTGTCCATCGCCAGTGCCTTACTGGCACAAGGTGCTGATGTGCAATGGCTGGGAACACCTCATGGTATGGAGAACAGACTGCTGGCAGCGACGAATATTCCTTTGCATCGGGTTGCGGTCAAAGGCTTGCGCGGTGCTGGCTGGAAAAGACTCGTACTGGCGCCATTTATGATCATTCAGGCCTTCTTGCAGTCGCTCGCCATCATCAAGAAATTAAAACCGGATTGCGTTATTGGTATGGGTGGTTTCGTGTGTGGCCCGGCAGGCGTGGCCAGCAAAGTGCTGGGCATTCCTTTGCTGATTCACGAGCAGAACGCTGTAGCGGGGCTCACGAATCGTTTGCTTAGTCCGCTGGCAAATAAAGTTTGCGAAGCGTTTCCGGGTACATTCAAGGCCAGTGCAAAACTCGTCTTCACTGGAAACCCTGTGCGTAAAGAGATCGCCAGCCTGGCGCAGAAAGTGGGCAGTAAGCCCAATGATGCTGGCTCATTCAGGTTGTTGGTGCTTGGTGGTAGCCAGGGTGCGCAAGCTATCAATCAGATTCTCCCCCAGGTACTACACAGGCTTGAGCAAAAAATGAGTGTACAGTGCCTGCATCAGACCGGCGGTGCACAACTTGAAGCAACCCGAAAATTCTACGAGGGACTTGGATTGGAACTGGGTTCCACATTTCGGGTAGAACCGTTTATCGAGGATATGGCAGAAGCCTATGCCTGGGCGGATCTGGTCGTTTGCCGCTCCGGGGCAAGCACAGTCAGCGAGGTTGCGGCGGCAGGGTTGCCAGCCATATTCATTCCCTATCCCTATCATAAAGATAGGCAGCAAACCCTGAATGCTTCCTGGTTAAGTGAAGCTGGTGCTGCCGAAATTTTGCAGCAACGTGAACTGACAGACTCCGAACTGCTGGCCCGAATCGAATCCTTTGCGAATGATCGCGAGAAGCTTCGTAGTGCTGGAGAGAAGGGGCGTGCACTCGCCATCTATGATGCCGATTCTCGAATTGCCGAACTTTGCAAAGAGGTGGCCAATGGCAAGTAAATCCATTCTTCACGATGTGCCAGAGATGCGCCGCATAAGAACGATTCACTTTGTGGGAATCGGTGGCGCGGGCATGTGTGGTATCGCGGAAGTGCTGCGCAACCAGGGCTACCGAATTACTGGTTCGGACCTCAAGAAGTCAGCCAATACCGAACGTTTGCGCAAGATGGGTGCGAAGATTCAGATCGGGCATGTAGCTAAGAACATCAGTACCGCCGATGTGGTCGTGTATTCAAGCGCGATCAATCGCAAGAATCCGGAGATCAAGGCGGCAATTGATCAGGGTAAGCCCTTGATTCCACGGGCTGAGATGTTGGCTGAGCTGATGCGCTACCGACATGCCATTGCCATTGCCGGTACCCACGGCAAGACCACCACTACCAGTATATTAGCCAACGTCTTGGGTGAAGGCGGGTTTGATCCAACCTTCGTCATTGGTGGCTTGCTCAATAGTGCAGGGAGTAATGCCCGTCTGGGGGAATCCCGGTACCTGGTTGCGGAAGCGGACGAAAGTGACGCCTCTTTCATGCATCTGCAGCCCATGGTCGCGGTGATCACCAATATCGAGGCTGATCACATGGGCACCTACGGTGGTGATTTTGAAAGGCTGAAAACCTATTTCGTGGATTTTCTTCACAACCTGCCTTTTTATGGATTGGCGGTACTTTGCGTCGATGATTCAACCGTTCGAAGTATCCTGCCGCGCATATCCAGGCCGAAATTGACCTATGGGTTTTCCAGGAAGGCAGATTTCCGCATTACGAATCTGAGTCAGAATGGATTAAGTACGCATTTTGAGGTGGTGCGCCCTGATCGGAAGAACCCGTTAAAGGTGCAACTGAACATGCCCGGTCGGCACAACGCCCTGAATGCTACCGCTGCTATCGCCGTCGCTACCGATGAGGGGATTAGTGACAGCGCCATCAAGCGAGGAATCAAGAATTTCTCCGGCGTTGGACGCCGTTTCGATGTGCAGGGGGACTTTCCATTCAGCAGCAAGGGTTACAAGGGAAAATCCAGAAGCGAAGGCAAGGTCACCTTGATTGATGACTATGGCCATCATCCTTCGGAAGTGGCAGCCACCGTGAAGGCCATGCGCGCGGCCTGGCCGCGTCGGCGATTGGTCATGATCTTTCAGCCGCACCGCTTTAGTCGTACCGCGGATCTCTACGACGATTTTGTGGATGTTTTGTCAGAAGTGGATGTGCTGTTGCTGTTGGAAGTCTATTCGGCAGGTGAGAAAAAAATCGCGGGTGCGGATTCTCGCAGCCTCAGTAGAAGTATTCGTCTACGGGGCAAGGTCGACCCTGTATACGTACAAAATGAGTCCGATGTGCATTCGGTTTTAAATGACATTCTGGCCCCTGGGGATATTGTTTTGACCCAGGGTGCGGGTAGCGTTGGTGGTCTTGCCAAGGAATTGGCTCAAAAAGGCTTCAAGGTCGGGTAATTTATTGATTTTTTGGAAGATTTTCCAAGTTTCAGGTTAAGAAATATGCCCATGAGAACGATAAATAGAGAACGGATATTAGCGAAAGCAGGCCATGTGGTCGTGCTGATGGGGGGTGACTCACCTGAGCGTGAAATATCACTCCTGAGTGGCAAGGCAGTCTGTGAAAGCCTGGAGAAGCTGGGCGTACGTTTTGATGCGCTTGACGTTGGCAAAGATGTAGTTGAAAGGCTGCGGGAGCTTAATCCCGACATCGCGCTAAACATGTTGCATGGTCAGGGTGGTGAAGACGGCGTTATACAGGGAATGCTGGAAATGCTTGGCATCCCTTACACCGGTAGCGGTGTGCTGGCGTCGGCACTGGCCATGGATAAGGTCAAGAGCAAGCTACTCTGGCGGCAAGCAGGTTTAAACACGGCAGATTTCGTATTGCTGCAGGAAAATACAGATTGGGAATCCGTGATTAACCAATTTGGCAGAGTAGTGGTGAAGCCTGTGAGTGGCGGTTCGAGTCTGGGCATATCCATCGTGGATAACGCCAGCGCATTGCAGACTGAATTCGCCACCGCGCGCAAGTTTGATCAGCATGTAATGGCGGAGCGCTATATCAAGGGACCGGAGTACTCGACCGGAGTCATAGGAGAGGAATTGTTTCCTACGATACTCCTTGAAACTGACCGGCAATTCTTCGACTACGAAGCGAAGTACTTTGATTCGGCGACACGCATCATCTGCCCGGTCGAGATGGAAAGTGAGGCCCTGGCGAGGCTGGAGAACCTGGTGCGAGAAGCCTATAGCTGTCTCGGATGTAAGGGGCTGGCGCGAGTGGATGTTATGCAAGACGAAGCGGGGGCATTTTTTCTGCTGGAATTAAATACTGTGCCGGGTATGACTTCCCACAGTTTTGTGCCCACGGCAGCATCGAAGGTAGGTATCAGTTTTGAGGAACTGGTACTGCGTATCCTCGAAGCGGAACTTGGCGATTAGGAACGGACATTAACCAGCAAGCAAACGATGAGAAAGACTACTAACACAAGGGCGAAATCAGCAGGTGCGGGAACACGCAAGAAGATGGCTCCCGGAAACCAGCCGCTGAACCTGCACGCCGCGCTCCTGCGAAAGTCCGCAGTACTGGTGCTGTTCGTGCTTGGCCTGGCGGTGCTGGTTTTTCAGAATTCAGAGTTGGTTGCTGAAAGAATTGGACAGCCCATCACCAAAGTGCGCATGGACAACCAATGGCAGAACGTTGCGGAAGCCGAAGTAGGACAGGTGCTCGAGTCGTTTATGGGAGCAGGGTTCTTTGAATTTGATGTTACCGGCGTAAAGGCCAGACTGGAGCAACACCCCTGGATTCGACAGGCAACCGTGAAGAAGCAATGGCCCGACTCGATCGCACTAACTCTGGTTGAAGAAGTAGGGATCGCCCGCTGGAATGAGGATGGGTTGATTAACCAATACGGTGAAGTATTTCGACCCGGCCAGCGACACGGATTGAATCTGCCACGTTTATCAGGCCCAGACGACAGCCAGATGAAGGTCATGGAGCAATTTCGAGCCGTGAACCAATTGTTCTTCCCGGCGGGGCTCCGGGTTACGGAACTGCGATTGAGTGAACGTGGCAATTGGAGCCTGCAATTGAATGATCGCATCGCTGTGACAGCAGGTCGTGGGGATGTGATGGAGCGTCTTTCACGCTTCCTGGAATTTTATAACGATCAGCCAGCGGAGTCGGCGACGACACTGGTTGGCGTGGATCTGCGGTATGACAACGGCTTCGCCGTCAGAAAAATAAATGAGGACTTGTCCGGAGTTGCAGCAAGATGATTGGTCGGACTCGGGACACGAGTAGAGACGTTCAGTTACTGGAAGCCACAGGGGTAGAACTCTCGCAGGAGAAATTGGCAAATGAATGAAGTGGTCGGTGAAAACATGATTGTTGGACTCGACATCGGTACTTCCAAGGTGGTCGCCATCGTAGGCGACATCAAGGAAGATGGAGGCCTCGATATCGTTGGTATCGGTAGCCACCGTTCGCGCGGATTGAAGAAAGGTACTGTCGTGAATATTGAATCGACAGTGGAGTCGATCCAGCGCGCAATCGAAGAAGCAGAGCTAATGGCGGGTTGCCAGATACATTCTGTCTACGCGGGGATAGCTGGCAGTCATATTCGTAGCATGAATTCCCACGGCATCGTGGCGATTCGTGATGGCGAGGTTATGAAGCCGGATATTGAGCGGGTGATAGACGCAGCGCAGGCCGTTGCCATCCCAGCCGACCAGAAAGTGCTACATATCCTGCCCCAGGAATACATTATCGATTCCCAGGAAGGCGTGAAAGAGCCACTGGGTATGTCAGGTGTCAGGCTGGAGGCGAAGGTTCATCTGGTCACTTGCGCCATCAACGCCGTGCAAAATATTGAGAAGTGCATCAAGCGCTGTGGTCTGGAAACCGACGAAATTATTCTGGAGCAGCTGGCTTCCAGTTATTCGGTTCTAACTGAAGATGAGCGGGAACTGGGAGTCTGCCTGGTCGACATAGGTGGCGGCACAACAGACATCGCTATTTTTACTGAAGGTGCGATTCGACACACGGGAGTTATACCGATTGCTGGTGATCAGGTAACAAACGACATCGCCATGGCATTGCGCACGCCTACGGAGAACGCTGAAGAGATCAAAATCAAGTACGCCTGCGCGCTCACGCAGCTCGCCAGCGGCGATGACACCATCAAGGTTCCTAGCGTAGGTGACAGGCCGGCTAGAGAACTCTCCAGACAGGCATTGGCTGAAGTGGTCGAACCCAGATATGACGAATTGTTCACACTGGTGCAGGCTGAGCTTCAGCGTAGCGGGTTTGAGAATCTGCTGGCGGCAGGTGTGGTGCTTACAGGTGGTACCAGCAAGATGGAAGGTGTTGTCGAGCTGGCAGAAGAAATTTTTCATGCGCCGGTGCGAATAGGCTCGCCTTACAACGTTAACGGCTTGTCAGACATCGTACGCAATCCAATTTATTCAACAGGTGTTGGGCTATTGCTCTATGGCCTGAAGCAACACCAGGAACAGGAAGGGGTGGATCCACGGCGGGAACCACAAATTCATTTAGTGGACCGGGTGAAGAACTGGTTCCAGGGACATTTTTAATTCACGCAAACTTATCAACACAGATTGAACGATTTTAATAACAAGGGGGCTATATGTTTGAGTTAGTCGACAACATTCCACAAAACGCGGTGATCAAAGTCATCGGTGTGGGCGGTGGTGGCGGTAATGCCGTTCATCACATGATCTCCAATCAGGTGGACGGTGTGGATTTTATCTGCGCCAACACCGATGCGCAGGCACTTAATAATCTGCGAGCGAAAACCGTATTGCAGATGGGCAGCAACATTACCAAGGGACTTGGCGCTGGTGCCAATCCGGACATTGGTCGACAAGCTGCACTGGAAGATCGCGATGAAATCGCCGAAATTCTCAGCGGTGCTGACATGGTTTTCATCACTGCCGGTATGGGTGGTGGTACCGGTACAGGTGCTGCGCCTATCGTCGCGGAAGTGGCGCGGGAATTAGGCATTCTCACCGTTGCAGTTGTGACTCGCCCATTCCCGTTCGAGGGCAAGAAGCGTTCTTCTATTGCTGAACAGGGTATTCAGCAATTGCAGGAAAGCGTTGACTCGCTGATTACGATTCCGAATGAGAAACTTCTGGACGTACTCGGCAAAGATGCGTCTCTGCTCGATGCATTCAAGGCAGCAAATGATGTGTTGCTCGGTGCGGTAAAAGGCATCGCCGACCTGATCATGCGTCCTGGCATGATTAATGTGGATTTTGCTGATGTGAAAACGGTTATGTCTGAAATGGGCATGGCAATGATGGGTAGCGGAACAGCCCGTGGCGAAGATCGCGCGCGCGAAGCAGCCGAAGCCGCGGTTCGAAGCCCGCTGCTGGAAGACATTAATCTGCAAGGTGCTCGCGGTATTCTGGTGAATATTACTGCAGGTGAGAATCTGTCTCTCGGTGAGTTCTCCGAAGTGGGTGATACTGTAGAAGAATTTGCTTCAGATGACGCCACGGTTGTTGTTGGTACTGTTATCGATCCAAGCCTGGAAGACGAAATGCGAGTAACAGTGGTCGCTACGGGTCTTGGCGGTATGCAGATGAAGCCCAAGAAAGTTGTGGACAATACCGAAGCGCATACCGACTACAGCAAACTGGACCGTCCAGCTGTAATGCGCAATCGTCCAACTACGGGGCGAGGTGCAGCCATGGCGCAAGCGGTCGGAGCTGAAACCGATATGGACTACCTCGATATTCCAGCATTCTTGCGACGGCAGGCAGATTAGACGCAGACAGAGAGCCCCGGACCTTCCGGGGCAACAAGATTGAAGCGCTAGCAACCCCGGCTCAGTGAGCCGGGTTCTGCTTCAGTCATTTGATTCCCTCCCCGCTATTTCTTCCTATATATAGAAGAAAGAATTGCACACCACCTGCATTCGGCCACGAAAATAGTGGGCTGAAGGTCTTTAGCTGATTATTCTTCGAATTCGACCGATTTATTGGGTAGCGTGCCCTAATCTGATACACTTCGCTCCGGTTTGTGCCAGCGCGCCCGGGCGTGGAATATCGCTCCACTCGATGCAAGTCATTTGCTGCGAATTTCGGCTGTGGGGCTTACTGTTCGGGTTTACACCTCGACGATGGCACATTGGGGAAGAATTAATGCCAACCAGCCTCGAATAGGCATGAAATATTCGGCTGGCTGCGAGGCAATTTAGCTCCAAAATTCGGAGCCTCGTTTTCCGGAACTTGAGTTCTGGGAAATAGGGTCGACATAACAGTATCGGCTTCAGCATTGAATGGATATTTTCCCCGGATCGTATAATCCGGGGAACTCTGAGGCATTCATGCAGTCTGATCTGCAAAGGCCCACATAAGACCTATGTTAAAGCAAAGAACCCTCAAGAATGTCATCCGTGCCACAGGAGTGGGATTACACACGGGTGAAAAAGTCTATTTGACGCTGCGACCGGCTCCAGTAAACACTGGAATCGTATTCACTCGCATCGATCTTGACCCAGCCGTACAGATTGAAGCCCGGGCTTGCAATGTGGGCGACACAACGCTGTCGACGACGCTGGTTAAAGACAACGTCAGAATATCTACCATTGAGCATTTGATGTCCGCCATGTCTGGCCTTGGGATCGATAATTGCTATGTCGATGTCAGCGCCGCAGAAGTCCCGATAATGGATGGTAGCGCGGGGCCATTTGTATTCCTTATTCAGTCTGCTGGCATCGAAGAACAGTCTGAATTGAAGAAATTCATCAAGATAAAGCAGCCGATTCGTCTCGATCAGGGAGATAAGTCTGTGAGCCTGGAGCCATTCGATGGTTTCAAGGTCAGCTATACGCTTCTCTATGATCATCCGGTGTACAAGAAACACACCAAGAGCGCCACTATCGATTTTTCCAGCACTTCCTTTGTTAAAGAAGTGAGCAGGGCGCGTACATTCGGTTTTATGCATGAGTTCGAAGAACTCCGTAATCGCAATTTGGCGCTTGGTGCCAGCATGGACAACGCCATCGCCGTGGGTGATTACAAAGTGCTGAACGAGGATGGACTGCGCTACGAAGATGAATTCGTGAAACACAAAATCCTTGATTCCATTGGAGATTTATACCTTCTCGGCAATAGTCTCATTGGGGAGTTCAAGGGATATAAATCTGGACATGCTCTCAATAATGCTTTATTAAGAATGCTCGAAGTTAATGAAGACGCTTGGGAAATTGTCAGTTTCGACGAAGATTCGAACGTACCTATTTCCTATATGAAACCTGTATTGGCAGCCTAGCTCCCAATATACTCCTAACCCGCTGTATTTGTTGGCTTTTCTCAGGTTTGAATCATTTTGTGATGTGATTCCTGTCAGAGAATGGTTGGGCGTTGTAGTTTCTCAGGCTAAACCCCAAGTGTTGTAGTAAAAAGGGTAGCTGAATAAACAGCCCGACATGAAAGTCATACTTGTCGATCAACGCCACGGTCATACCAAGACGATTGTCCTTAAAGGATGGGTCAAGGGGCTACTGTCTCTTTGCTTATTAGGGGCACCTGTCGCTCTTGGCTATTTCGGCTATCAGCTCGCCATTTCCCAGAATTCCTTGTTTTTCAGCGAAGAAACCGCAGAAAGCTGGCAACGGCAGCTGCAGGTTCAGTCTGAGCAGCTCGAAGAGATCAAGCAGGACTCAGAGCAGCAGTTAGACGCACTAACCTTGCGCCTCGGCATGCTGCAGGCGCGCCTCGTCCGTCTCGATGCAGTGGGTGAACGGATCACTGATATCGCGGATCTCGATACCGACGAATTTGATTTCAGCCAGCCTGTTCCACTGGGTGGCCCAAGCAATGACTTCACCACCTATACCAGGAATTACAACTCAACCGATGTCCTGGCTGCAGTTGATCAGTTAGAACGCCAACTAGAGGATCGTCAGCAGCAACTCGAGATTCTTGAAAACCTGATGGTGGATCGAAAGATCCAGTCCGATGTGTTTATTGCAGGTCGCCCCCTCGATGGCGGCTGGATCGCCTCACGTTTTGGGCAGCGCCCTGATCCTTTTACGGGACGCATGAGTTTCCATGCTGGACTCGACTTTACGACAGGACGATCAGGCGCGGAAATCAATACAGTTGCTGCAGGTGTCGTGACCTGGTCCGGTCCCCGTTCCGGATATGGGTTGATGGTTGAAGTCAATCATGGCAACGGATTCACTACCCGCTACGCACACTCAGAAAAATTATTGGTGGAAGTGGGGGATGTGGTCAAGAAGGGCCAGAATATCGCCCTCGTTGGTTCCACTGGCCGGTCTACCGGGCCCCATGTGCACTTTGAAGTGTACAAGAATGGCCGTGTAGTGGATCCCGCCGCCTATATCCATCGCACAGCAAGATAATCCCCTCCCAAGCTACTTCAATTCTCTCTCGCCTCGATCCGGCTTGCTGCTTTTGGTCGTGGCGGGCATAAATTTATTTAATCAGGAATGAACAAATCAGCATGAGTATTCTCAGCAAAATATTCGGCAGCAGTAACTCCAGAAAATTAAAGAAGATGCAGAAGACTGTTGCTGTCATCAATGGTCTGGAACCAGAATTTCAGGCTTTGAGTGATGAACAACTGCTTGCCAAAACAGATGAGTTCCGACAACGAGTAAGCGACGGCGAGTCCCTGGACGCTTTGTTGCCAGAGGCATTCGCGGCGGTGCGTGAAGCAGCGGTGCGGACAATGCAAATGCGCCACTTCGATGTACAACTTATCGGTGGCATGGTCTTGAATCAGGGTAGTATCGCCGAAATGCGAACTGGTGAGGGTAAAACGCTGGTAGCCACTCTACCGGCTTACCTGAATTCACTCTCGGGTGACGGCGTACACATCGTGACTGTGAACGAGTATCTCGCCGAACGTGACGCGAACTGGATGCGCCCGGTTTATGAATTTCTCGGTTTGTCAGTAGGTGTTATCAAGTCAGGCCAAAGTCCGGCAGAGAAGCGGGAGGCTTATCAGTCCTCTATTACCTATGGAACGAACAATGAGTTCGGATTCGATTACCTCCGCGACAATATGGCCTTCCGTCTTGAAGACAAGATGCAGCAGGTACTCAATTTTGCGATCGTCGATGAAGTCGACTCGATTCTGATCGACGAAGCGCGAACCCCGCTCATTATATCCGGCGCTGCGGAAGACAGTTCTGAACTCTATATAGCCATCAATAAGCTGATCCCCAAGCTGGAAAAGGGTGAGAAGCAGGAACGCTCCAAGATGGAGATGATGGACAAGAATTTTGTGCCTGAGGACACAGGTCACTTCTCGGTAGATGAGAAAGCGCGACAAGTGGAGATGACTGAAGCCGGGCATGAATTTGTCGAGGACTTGCTGATCAGGCAGGGTTTGTTGAAAGAAGGTGAGTCCCTCTACGCTGCGACCAATCTCTCCCTGTTGCACCACGTTCAGGCTGCTTTGCGTGCCCATCACTTATTCCGCAAGGATGTTGAATACATAGTACAGAACAATCGGGTAGTGCTTATCGATGAGCATACCGGCCGCACGATGGAAGGCCGTCGCTTGTCGGAAGGTCTGCACCAGGCGCTGGAAGCGAAGGAAGGTCTCGAGATCCAGAGTGAGAGCCAGACCCTGGCCTCTACGACGTTCCAGAACTATTTCCGGCTCTATAATAAACTGGCGGGTATGACTGGTACGGCGGATACCGAAGCATTCGAATTCAGCCAGATTTATGGGCTCGATGTGGTTGTCATCCCCACCAATATGCCCATGATCAGGGATGATGCCAACGATCTGATTTTCCTCACCATGGAAGAGAAGTTTGAGGCAATCTTGAAGGACATTATCGAAATCAGGGATGCAGGTGCCCCGGTTCTGGTCGGCACTGCGTCTATTGATACATCAGAAATCCTGTCGAACTATCTCACCAAGAAGAAAATCAAGCACGAAGTGCTCAATGCAAAATTCCATGCCAAGGAAGCGGAAATTATCGCTCAGGCTGGACGACCGGGTGCTGTGACTATCGCCACAAACATGGCAGGTCGCGGAACCGATATCGTGCTCGGTGGTAAATGGGAGTCGGAAGTAGAGGCGCTTTCCAATCCCACCGAAGCGCAGATTAACGAAATCAAGGAAGCGTGGAAGAAGCGACACGAGCAAGTACTGCAGGCTGGTGGCTTGCACATTATTGGTACCGAACGGCATGAATCCCGACGTATCGACAACCAGTTACGTGGCCGCGCTGGTCGTCAGGGTGACCCGGGGTACTCTCGCTTTTACCTGTCCACGGAAGACAATCTTCTGCGAATATTCATGAGCGAAGGCGTGCGAAACTTCATGCGCAAACTCGGTATGGAAAGAGGCGAAGCGATCGAACACCGCATGGTGACTAATCAGATCGAAAAAGCCCAGCGCAAAGTAGAAGGTAGAAACTTCGATATACGCAAGCAGCTACTGGAATACGACAATGTCGCCAACGACCAGCGGACAATCATCTATCGTCAGCGTAATGAGTTGATGGCCACAGATGATATCTCTGATCTGGTCAAGGAGATGCGCGAAGAGGTCGTGGGCCAGATTGTGGATGACTATATTCCACCTCAGAGTGTCCCCGAGCAATGGGATATTCCTGGCCTGGAAGAAGCTATCTCCACGGAGTTTTCCAGCAAGCAACCTATTCAGCAGTGGCTAGACGAAGATGACCAGCTTTATGAAGAGCAGCTAAAGCAGCGTCTGGTGGAAAATATAGAGAAGGAATACGAAGAGAAGAGCGCCATAGTGGGCGACAAGATGCGCCTGTTTGAGAAGCAGATAACTCTGCAGATACTCGATAGCCTGTGGAAAGAGCACCTGGCCACCATGGACCATTTGCGCCAGGGTATTTTCCTGCGCAGCTACGGCGGTAAAAACCCCCGTCAGGAATACAAACGGGAAGCCTTTGGCCTGTTTACCGAGTTGTTGGACAACTTGCAGCGCGAGGCGATCAAGGTGCTAAGCCATGTTCAGATTCGTCAGGAAGATCAGGCGGATGCTATTGAACGACAAAGGCAGGAACAACAAGCCAGGGAGCGGATGAGCTTTCAGCATCAGGAAGTATCCGCACTTAGCCAGGGTGAAGCAGAAGCCCCGCCAGCAGGGCAGGCAGCAGGCAACCAGCAGGCCGGGCAACAATCGCAGGCACCGTTTGTCAGGAACGTACCCAAGGTCGGGCGAAATGAGCCATGCCCCTGCGGATCAGGCAAGAAATACAAAGCCTGTTGCGGGAAGATCGCGTAACCATGGCTGTGGGTGAAGGATTTACTGGCGAAGTACATCCGGTTGCTGGCGTCAGGCTGGCCGCGGTAGAGAGTGGCATACGCTACCAGAACCGGCTGGATCTGGTGCTAATTGAAATTGAAGCGGGTGCCAGCGTGGCGGGAGTTTTCACCCAAAATGCGTTTTGCGCTGCTCCGGTGAGCGTGGCGCGCGAGAATCTTCATTCGAAGGCAAGCCGCTATTTTCTCATCAATACCGGCAACGCCAATGCTGGTACTGGAGAACAGGGTTTGCTGGATGCACTGCGCTGTTGCCAGTCCCTGGCAGACATTGCGCGCGTGGATGTCCGTGAAGTGTTGCCTTTTTCTACGGGTGTCATCGGTGAGCGACTGCCAGTAGAAAAGATCGTCGCAGGGATACCTGACGCCTTCACCTCGCTCGATGAATCAGCCTGGCACAACGCCGCGAAAGGCATCATGACTACTGATACCCGCCCCAAGCTGGTATCGCGCAAGCTCACGGTAGAAGGCAAGACGGTATCGATTACTGGCATGGCCAAAGGGGCAGGCATGCTCAAGCCGAATATGGCCACCATGCTTGCCTATGTGTTTACCGATGCGGCAATTCCTCAGCAACAAGTGCAGGATATAGTGCGGCGCGCCAGTGACAGGAGTTTCAATCGAATTACCGTAGATGGTGACACGTCGACCAATGACTGTTGCATGCTGGTGGCCACCGGTAAGTCTGAGGTCCCGGTGGATCCTGACGTCGAATCGGCTCTCGTGGAAGTTTTTCAGGAACTGGCGGTTGCGCTTATCAAGGATGCAGAAGGTGCCAGCAAATTTGTTACGGTACATGTAGCGCAGGGAGGCAGTACTGAAGAATGCCTGGCTGTGGCTTACGCGGTTGCAGAGTCGCCATTGGTGAAAACGGCCATCTTCGCTTCCGACCCAAACTGGGGTCGCGTACTGGCAGCAGTGGGGCGTGCAGGGCTTGATAATCTGGACATCTCAGCTGTCGAAATCCGGCTCGGGGAGGTATTACTTGTTACTGGTGGCGAGGTGGCCGGCAGTTACCGTGAAGAGCTGGGTCAGCTTGAGATGGACAAGGACGAAATCTCACTTACCATTTCGCTTGGACGCGGAGAGGTTTCCGAGACTGTTTGGACCTCCGACCTGTCCCACGATTACATCCGAATCAACGCCGAATACCGAAGCTGAAATTGCCTGGGAATGAGCTTGTCCATGTCGCTGTTGGGCTCATCGTAAACTCAGACGATGAGGTGCTGATATCCCTTCGCCATCCAGATAGTCACCAGGGTGGACTGTGGGAATTTCCCGGCGGCAAGGTAGAGCAGGACGAATCTGTCTTTCATGCCCTCGACCGGGAATTCCAGGAAGAGCTGGGCATTGCCGTGACAAGCGCATTCCCCATGCGCAAAATCTATCATGCGTATCCAGACAAGAAGGTCCTTCTCGATGTCTGGCGCATCACAGAATTCAGCGGCCAGGCGAGAGGCCGGGAAGGCCAACAGATAAAATGGCAGCCGCTGGCGAATCTGGAGGCCAGCCATTTCCCCCGCGCTAATAGCCCAATTATCGAGTTGCTCAAGCTACCGGGTCGCATCGCGATCACCCCGGCTTTTCAGGCGATCACCGACATTGAACCCTTTATAGAGCAATGTGCCAGACATGACGTCGGTCTGTTGCAATTGAGGCAAAAGCACTTGTCCGCTGATGTCTATGACGATTGGTTTCGACAAGCCGCCCAGGTCTGCAACAAGTTCGGGCTGCAATTGGCGGCAAATATTCCTTACGAACGAAGCGGCAACTATTCAGGCTGGCCAATACACTATTCTGCCTCGGAGCTTATGGGGCTGACAGCGCAAGAAGGCGTTGACCACCCGCTACGGAGTGCGTCCTGTCATGATCTCACTGAGTTACGTCGAGCAGAGCAACTTGGGCTGGATTTCGTGTTTTTATCCCCGCTGGCTGCAACGGCAAAATACAGCCCTGAGCAACTGCTTGGCTGGCAGAACTTCGCAGAACTGGCTGGGCAAGTGAGTCTTCCGGTATACGCACTGGGAGGCATGAGTCTCGATGATCTCGCCACGGCACGGGCCCACGGTGCGGCCGGCATAGCGGGCATTGGCATGTTCAACAAGACGGCAGGTAATTGAAAAATCGCCTATTCTATAAGACGATAGCGGCCTATCTTATACTTGGCCTTCGGAATGGCCAGCAAGCTACTGAATTAAAAAGAGTTAAATGGGTCAAGAAAAGGCTAATTTCGGGCAGATTGTGATAAAGTATTCCGCTAACAAGCAGATACAGCAGTTTGGAATGCCCGTTATCAACCTGTTGCGCGTTCTGTGACCAAGATCACTGAGAATTACGCTAACTTGTTGAAACTAGGGGTTTTCTGGGTCGATAATCGGCTTGTTTTAAAGGCCTCCTCAATCTGGTGGTCAGCCTGGTAGCAAACTGCAGTACCCCTTTAACAGCGAAGTTTTAGAGCAAATTATGTTGCGATCGGTTTTGACAATGGAAACAGTCTTCAAGTCAGGCAAACTGCTGCTTTTACTTCTGGCGTGGTTACCAGTTCAGTTGCAGGCCGATGTGGCGGTTCTGATTCAGCAGGCCACACTGGTTGAAACCAATCCGGAAGAGCAGGTTGTATCAGACGATGATGACCCAATTCCGCAGCCCGAAGTGGGTTCTCAAACCAATGCTTCCTATTTGAGTTCTCCAGGGTGGGCTGTTACCAGCGAAAATTTTATCGATGCGGCAACCTATGTTTTCGATATGGGTGAGACGGCATCTGTTACCGCCGCGACCTTGCGTATACCGATTCGCGAATCTTTTCCACAAAATGGGAAGTTGCCAGTAGAAATCACCTTTTTTTCCGACAATGGTGTGATTGAGTTTACGGATTACACCAACGGGTTTAATACGCCAATATCGGAAATCGATCTGGCAACATCGAGTGTCCTGGAAGTCAATGTGGCGGGGGCGATAAACAGTGCCCTGAACGTGAGCCGATTCATCGGTTTTCGAATTCGCTCCGGCATCGAACCGAGCCTTGTCGATGAAACGCTGTTTCCACCTTACACCGGCGTCAGATTTACCACAGATCCAGTTTTGGAATTTGTTCCGGGTGCGCCACCGTCGTTACCCCTCGATACTGCCGCATTCGATGTGCACACCCTCGTTGTGCCAGAAATTAAAATTCCCAGTATCGGTGAGGCTACGGCTGAATTCAGGTTAATCGATCCAGAAAACCTGACCTTTGAGCTGACCAATGTCATCATCAATGAAGACTCTGGCAGTGCACCTGCAATTTCCGGTGCAGAATTGTTCAACTGCTCGGCTTTCGCGCCTCCCGTTATAACAGGCGTGGTGGCCGGTGCAGCAAGTTATTCCACGAATTCCGGTATTCTGGATGCGCCGAGTGTGGACCTGTTTGGTGATCAACTCAATGTGCGGCTGGAATTGATCGATGGTTCCAATCCACCACTTTTCGAGACCTTATCGCTCGATTCTGTGCAATCAGGGCCCTCAGGTGTGACTGAGTCCGCGTTACGAGGCGGCTTGTTGCTGGAGCCTGGGCAGGACTTTGTATCACTCTGCCATGGATGGGTGCTGGTGGGGGATTTTGTTCGTCACAGGGTGGTGGAAAGAAATATTATCAGTGGTGAGACTGGCGCCACTTATACCTTTAATACTGCGCCCGACCAATTTACGCTGGATAAAGAAAATAACCTGGTATACATGACTGTATTTCCGGAATCAGAACGGCTCTACAAGCTTGATCTTGTCAGCGGTAATATTACTTCAGCCAGGTTAACCCAAACGTTCACAAACGAACTGCTTGATTTCAGCTATACCTACGGCTTTGCCCTTCGTGATGTGGCGCTGGGGGAAAACGGAAACATTTTTGCTCTGTTATTTGACGGCGTGCGCAGAGATCCAGAGAACCAAATCCCATTTGCTGAAAATGGCCTTTGGATGGGGTTGATGAATACAAATGGTGAGTTCCTGATTGAGAGCATACCCCTGATAGAACCTATTCGCATTGAGTATGACCCAGTTCAGGATCATGTCTTTCTTGCGACAGAATCAAATCTTGCAACGCTCAATTTTAATCCCGCAACTAATGAAGTTGTCCCGGTCAGTGGCACCGATGTACCGGTCGGATCTGGTTGTACTGATTTTGATATTTCGCCTGATGGAGCGAGGCTGGCATATGCCTGCCCGATGGGGAATTATGCCGAAGAGGATTTCAGCATTGCGGATATGGATCCTGAAGCTTATTACAACAATGATGGTGCCTGGTATTTCGGTACCTCACCAATCAGCGCGACATTTAACGCGGACGGGACTCTGCTGATAGGGACAGACAACGAGAAACTCTATGTATTCGACGTGAAAACTCACTTGATTCTCGAAGATTTTGAACTTGGTCTGATCGACGGGGAAACCATTCGCAAGATCAGGCTATCTGCTGATGGAAACCTGATTTATATCTTCCTGAACAATCCAAACCGAGCAGACAACAGCAAATTCTACTGGATGCCCATGCCAGCAATTTCAGGTACGCCACTCTAGCCCATCGGCCTGAAAGAACAGCACGCTTGCCCTATTGCAGTGGGCTCGGGTCATCATCCTCCGTGGGATAGAATGACTCGCCGGCAATACTGTGTTTTTCAGTAGCCCATTCGCCAAAATCGATTAATTGGCAGCGTTCGCTGCAGAAGGGGCGAAATTTATTCTCTTCGCTCCAGACCACTGGTTTTTGGCAGCCGGGGCAGTTCACCGTCTTTTTGTTTTCCTTAGTCATCGGCTTCAGCCATCCCCAGGTAACGTGCATGTAGCTCGTTTACCTTTTTTGTAATCTCTTCGATAGTTCCATCGTTGCGCAGTACGTCATCCGCTGCAGCCAGTCTCTTTTCGCGGGCCATCTGCGAGGCTATGATGCCGCGGATAGTGTCTTCATTGCTGCCATCGCGGAGCATGGCTCTTTGCAGTTGTGTTTGTTCCGAAACATCGATTACAAGGATTCGGTCAACGAGTTCTTTCTGGCCCGTTTCAAGGAGGAGTGGGGATTCAAGAATCGTGTAGGGTGAAGTGCTCTCGTGCAGTCGTTGCTTCAGAAGGTCGCCGATGACAGGATGCAGCAGTCGTTCCAACCAGAGCCTCTCGTCTTCGTCGGCAAAGACAATTTCCCGCAACGCTCTGCGGTTGAGCGTGCCATCACTATTAAGGATAGATTCTCCGAAGTGTGATGCGATGTTTTCCAGAGCAGATGAGCCCGGCAGGACGGCTTCCCGGGAGAGTTGGTCGACATCGATCACCTCGACTCCCAGTTTGGAAAAAGCAGCGGATACCGTACTCTTGCCGCTGCCTATGCCTCCTGTCAGGCCTACCACGTACATTGTTGTTTCCTGTGTGTTATTGCCGCCGAGTGCTTAGAGACCGGCTCCTGACATTGTGCTCAGGTAGACACTACTGAGTTGTGGTCCCCAGATTAGCATGATGAATCCAGCTCCTGCGAGGAATGGGCCGAAGGGCATGGGAGCTGAGCGATCTCTCCCCACCAGTATGATCATTAGAATGCCGAATACTGCGCCTACCAGGGACGACAGAATAATGACTGGCAGGAGGCTCTGCCAACCCATCCAGGCGCCGATGGCGGCCAGGAGTTTGAAATCACCATAGCCCATGCCCTCCTTGCCGGTAAGTAGCTTAAAGGCCCAGTAGAAGGTCCAGAGTGACAAGTAGCCCGCGATAGCACCAATGACTGCATCAGCGGGGCTGACACCAAAGCCGAGATCGATGGTATTCACCAGCAGGCCAGCCCAGAGCAGGGGGATGGTAATGTCGTCAGGTAGTAGTTGATGGTCGTAATCGATGAGGGTGAGTGTCACGAGACACCAGGTGAATAACAGGAGTGCCAGAGTGAGCCACGTGGCACCAAAGCTGTAGGCAACCAGGCCAGAGAGTACGCCCGTTACAAATTCGACCGAAGGATAGCGCAGTGAAATTTTCTCCTTGCAGCTAGAACACTTGCCCCCGAGAAAGGCGTAGCTGACGACGGGAATGTTTTCCCAGGGCTTGATCTGGTGTTTACACAGTGGGCAATGGGATTCGGGCTTGGCGAGATTAAAGGTGTCGAAATCAACACGGGCTTCAGCCGTGATGGCTGGCTTGTCTTTGAGTTCCAGGAATTCACAACACTGCTGATGCCAATCTCGCTGCATCATAATGGGCAGGCGATAGACCACCACATTGAGGAAGCTGCCTACCAACATCCCCAGAATCACACATACGGCGATCAGGAAGCCAGGACTTGCCTGTAGAAGCTCGACTATCGCCATCCAGATTCTGGTCTTACATTACTGCGCCGAGTTGGAAGATAGGCAGGTACATCGCGATCATCAGGCCACCCACCAGAATACCCAGTACGGCCATGATCATAGGTTCCATCAGGGCGGTGAGTCCGTCTACGGCGTTGTCCACTTCTGCTTCATAGTAGACGGCGCATTTATCCAGCATGGAATCCAGTGCACCTGACTCCTCGCCGATGCCAACCATCTGCGTGATCATCACCGGGAACAGGGTGGTGTTCTTAATCGCGAAGTTCAATTGCTGACCAGTCGTCACATCATCCTTGATTTTCTTCGTCGCCGTGGCGTACACCACGTTACCAGTCGCTCCTGCCACCGAATCCAGTGCATCCACCAGCGGTACACCGGCAGAGAATGTCGTTGCCAGTGTGCGGGTGAAACGGGCATAGCAGGAAGAATTCATGATTGGCCCAACGATGGGCATCTTCAGCGACAGCCTATCCAGGAAGTTTCGGAAAGCTTCGGAGCGTACTTTCGCTTCCTTGAACACTACCGCGCCTATTGCTGCGCCAATACAGGCCTTCCACCAGTGTGCGATGGCGAAATCAGACAGCGTGAGAACAAACTGTGTAAAGGCCGGCAATTCGGCACCGAAACTGGAGAAGGTTTCTGCGAACTGAGGTACCACCTTCACCAACAGCAAGCCAGTTACAACCACGGCCACTGCAACCACCGCGATGGGGTAGTTCATGGCTTTCTTGATCTTGGCTTTGAGGGCTTCTGACTTTTCTTTATAGGTCGCCAGCCTGTCCAGCATGGTTTCCAGGGCACCGGATTGCTCACCGGCATCAACCAGATTACAGAACAGGTCATCGAAGTAGCGTGGGTGTTTGCGGATACAGTCGGCGAAGTTATTACCTGCAGCGACATCGTCCCGGATCAGCAGGACCAATTCGCGCATGGAGGGGTTTTCAAGGCTCTCACCAACAATCTCGAATGATTGCACCAGTGGAATACCTGATTTCATCATGGTGGCGAGCTGACGGGTGAAGACAGCGATATCAGCAGGTTTGATCTTCTGCTTCTTGGCGCCGAAGATTTCCTTGGGCTTACGTTTAACCTTGGTGGGGTTTACTCCCTGCTTGCGGAGCTGCGCCTTGACCAATGCCTGGCTGGAGCCCTGGATCTCGCCTTTGGTCTTGTTGCCAGCTTTGTCGGTACCCTGCCAAACGTAAATATTCTGAACGGCTTCAGTCGCCATAAGTCACCTCTATCACCATGTCCAATCACCTCGACCAGCGCGGCTCGCGTCAGTGGATCAGGATCCTGCGGAATTTCCGCCCAACTATACCATAGGGGGCGAGTAATCAGGTAAGTCTGTTAGCCTCTTCGAGGCTCGTAAGCCCTTGTGCTACCTTCATTAATGCCGATTGCCGCAGGTTATTGAAGCCTTCCTTCTGGGCCTGGTCGGCGATCTCGATGGAATTACCATCGTCCATGATAATGCGGGACATGGCATCGTTAATTTGAACCACTTCATAGATTCCAACACGGCCTTTATAGCCTTCTTTGCAGCTATCGCAACCCACCGCCTTGAAGAGCTGCAGATCCTCGAGTTGTTCTTTCTTAAACCCTTCTTCTATAAGTACTTTTTCGGGAATTTCGATGCTTTCTTTACAGTTTGCGCAGAGCCGCCTGGCGAGGCGCTGGGCGATGATAAGGCTCACCGAGGTGGCGAGATTAAAGGCAGGAATACCCATGTTTCTGAGACGAGTGAGCGTCTCTGGAGCGCTGTTGGTGTGCAGGGTTGAAAGCACCATATGGCCAGTCTGGGCCGCCTTGATCGCTATCTCGGCGGTTTCCAGATCCCGGATTTCCCCCACCATGACCACATCCGGGTCCTGACGCAGGAATGCTCTCAGCGCGGCGGCAAAATCCAGCCCTTTTTTGGCATTCACGGGAACCTGGTTTATTCCTTCCAGATTGATTTCCACCGGGTCTTCCGCCGTGGAAATATTGCGCTCAGGGGTGTTAAGGATATTCAGGCCGGTATAGAGGGAAACCGTCTTGCCTGAACCGGTCGGGCCAGTTACCAGGATCAGCCCCTGATGCTGGTGCAGGGCCTGCATGTAGAGCGCTTTCTGTCCGTCCTCATAACCCAGCGCATCGATACCCATCTGGGCACTGGAAGGGTCCAGAATACGGAGTACGATCTTCTCTCCCCACAGGGTGGGGAGGGTATTGACCCGAAAATCGATCGCCCGGGTTTTCGAGACCTTCATCTTGATGCGTCCGTCCTGGGGCACCCGCTTCTCCGAGATGTCCATCTGCGACATGATCTTGATGCGGGAGGCGATACGGCTTGCAATATTTATTGGCGGCCGGGTTACTTCATGCAGTATTCCATCGGTGCGGAATCGCACGCGGTAAGATTTCTCATAGGGCTCCACATGAATATCAGACGCTCCGGTGCGGATCGCGTCCAGTAATACCTTGTTCACGAAACGGACGATGGGGGTCTCATCGCTGCTACTCTCTTCCGGTTCTTCTTCCTGTTGTGGATCCACGATGTCGAGATCATCGAGGGCAATATCGTCCAGGTCTCCCAGCGCGGCACCGCTTTCTTCTTCTTTATCGAGATAGTCGCCGATAGCCCGGGCGAGTTTGTCTTCTTCGACGACGATCGCTTCAACGCTGACACCGGCTGCGAATTTGATTTCATCAAATGCTTCGATGTTTGCGGGATCGGAAACGGCGAGGTAAAGACGGTTAGGACGTTTCAGCAGGGGCAGCACATTGTGCTTGCGGATTAAGCGGGCATCGACCAGGTTGGCAGGTGTGTGCTGAAAATCGAAGGCGTCGAGGTCAAGCAGGGGGGCGCCGAATTCCTCAGAGGCAGCCAACGCGATAGCGTAGCTGTCAAGATCATGACTGCTAAGCAATTGGGAAACGAAAGCCACTTTGGCTTCCGCTGCGGATTCCATGGCGGCAAGTGCCTGTGCTTCGTCAATAAGCTTGTCGGAGACCAGCCTTCTGGCCAGCCCCCCCATGTGTATAGACATTGCGGCTTTAGGGTCCGTTTAAAGCGTGTAACAATGCGTGCCGACTAATTATAGATTATCATTTTGTTTGTAGCTTAAATTGTTGGAAATTAAGCATTTTTCGGAGGTTTTGGCATGGGGCAGGCGATGAGTAGATGGCAGGCTTTTGGCATTCACCTGGCTATTAGTACGCTGCTGTTGCTGGCGATGCTGACCATCATACTGCTGCTGTGGTATCCCGGCCTGTTATTCAGTGTGGACGGAGGGTGGACCGGCCTGCGCATCGTGATCGGAGTGGATCTGGTGCTTGGACCACTGCTAACACTGGTGGTTTTCAAGGCAGGCAAACCGGGACTCAAGTTTGACCTGAGTTGCATCGCCATCTTTCAACTGGTCTGCATGGCAGCTGGCATGTGGATTGTCTACGATGAGCGGCCAGTAGCTCTGGTGTTGGCTTACGACACTTTTTACAGCTTGTCCCGGGATGAATTTGAAACCTACGAGAAAGACACCGCATTTCTGGGCGACTTCGCAGGCGGCTGGCCAAAGTTGCTGCATACCGAGTTGCCGGAAAACTATATCCAGGCAGATATCGTCGCTATTCGTAGCGAGTTTATTGGCGACCCGCTGTATATACAGACTGAACGTTATCGGGCGATCCCGGAAACAGATACGGCGGCTGTCTTTCGAAGGGAGAGTAATGTGAGAGCCCAAATCAGTGAGGAGCTTAAATCGCAACTACCGGAGAATTGCCTGCTAAGCCGATTCGTATCTTCAATTACCGCGGGGCTGGTGTGCTTCAATCCAGAATCCATGAAGCTGGAGAGCTTCTATGAATTAGACCTTGCTCTTCAGACCGAAGAAGTACCTGGATTGGATGTGTGAAGATCGATACCTCGAGGCAGGTATCTGAAGACTAGTGTCAGTCAGGGAAGGTACTTCGAGAGTTGTGTAACTAGCAGTAACCGCCTACAACGCAGGTGCCGCCGGAGACCCATTGTATCGGAGGCGTTACGCCCTGAGCCGCCAGTGTGTAGGTAATGCCCGCCAGATCTGACCCATCGGCGCGCCAGGTCACAGTGATTACACCATCAACCACGTCGATCCCATGAGTATTTGCAGTTTGAGCCTGGGTGCCGGGGATACCATTGGTGCCGGCGTCGGCGTCGGTGAGTGCACCGAAACGGTCTGAATGGGCCTGGGTAATAATAGCGGCCCGGTAGTAACCGATGGCGAGGATAGCTTCCGAGAAACGGGCCCGGTTACGGTAGAGGTCGTAAGCAGGAAGAGCGACAGATACCAGAATGCCGATTATGGCTGTCACAATCATCAGTTCTATCAGCGTGAAGCCTTTTTGTGATTGTTGCTTGTTCATGGCTTTTAATTGTCTCTATGTAATACCGCATCATCAGGCTGAGTCTTGCTATTGGCAGTGGCGTCCTGGCCGCTGCTGGTACATCTGAGTATAAAAGGGAAAATTGGAAAGGGAATCTATTTTTGGGTTGGGCGAAAAGCTGTCTGCCTACCCGGTTGAAGAGGAAAGGCAACACCCAGCGGAGGGGCAAGGGTGCTGCCTGTGCTCTTTTTGCTGCTAACTAATGGAACAGTTAGTCAGCCTATACTGAAGGGTTCTTAGCAAAGGCCGTTGGCCAGGCAAGTACCGCTTTCAGTCCACTGAACAGGAGGAGTAACACCACCTGCAGTCAGGGTGTAAGTTACACCGTCCATCGCAGAAGTATCTGTCTGCCAGGTCATGGTAACAACGCCATTAGCAACGGCGGCACCGTGTGTAGTTGCAGCCACAGCTACGTCAGCTGGGATACCGAAAGCACCGGCGTCCAGGTCAGTCAGCGCACAACCGTTACAACGGGTCTGAATAGCCAGTTCTACAGCAGTCTTGCGAGGAGTAACAGCAAGTACCAGCTCAGAGAACGCAGCGCGGTTTGAGTAGTTCTGGTACGCAGGCAGTGCTACCGCAGCCAGAATTCCGATGATCGCTACCACGATCATCAATTCGATAAGGGTAAAACCTTGAGTCTTTTTCATTTCTATCTCCAGTCTAGTGTGTCAAAAACGTGTCTAAATTTGAGTCGTCAGTCGTATTGCAAATTCTGATCTTTAGTCAGTCGTATCCGCTCTTTGATCAACGGTTGCGATAATACATTCATGGACCGTGCCAACTTTGAAAAATAATTATAAGTGATTGAAATGGAAGGCTTTACTAGTTTTTAGTCATCAGTCTTTGAAATCAGGGCTAAAGTTTCTCGCAGCTCGCACGGTCACATAGTGACAATTATTGTCAGTGCCGGTTTCGAATCCCGCCTAATGTGTCACTTTTGGTCCGTAACACCAGTGATAGCATGGTACAGGTACTGATTCCGGGCCTGCAGCCGTTATTTCTAGAGATGATTTCCACAGCAACAATCAAGCACCGGCTGGGTACGGCAAACGGGTTTTGCCTGACCCTGTTTGGTTTGCTGCTCCTCACCTACCTTGTCTACCGGCCAGGTTTGGCTGGGCCGCTGCTACTGGACGATTTCTGGAACCTGCGCCCGCTGGGAGAAGGAGGAGGCATTAGCTCCCTGGATGCGCTGCGCAGTTTTGTGTTTGGCAACGTGTCAGGCCCCACCGGCAGGCCTGTTGCCATGCTTTCCTTCGTCATGGATAGCCAGGACTGGCCCCCCAATGTGGCGGCACTGAAACACACGAATCTCTTGCTGCATCTGTTAACCGGGGTCCTCGTGTGCTGGTTCTCCGTGATGCTCGCCCGAATTACGCGCTTACCACGCCAGCAATGTGCCTTGCTCGGCTTGCTGGTGGCGGCATTCTGGTTACTGCACCCCTTTAACCTCAGCACCACACTCTACGTGGTGCAGCGCATGACCCAGCTCATGGCGCTATTCGCGCTGGCGTCACTTATTTGCTTTCTCGCTGCCAGGGAATGCATGGATGACAGGCCAGGCCGGGGAGCCTTGTTGCTTATTCTGTGTCTGTTCCCGTTTGGCTTGCTGTCGGTGTTATCCAAGGAGAACGGGGCGTTGTTACTTCTACTTATCGTAGCCCTGGAACGTCTTCTTTTTACGGACAAGAGCACAACGCCATTCTTTCGTTTTTGGTTTTGGCTGGGGGTAGTCGCACCACTATTGGTCCTGTTCGCTTATCTGCTGTTTACCCTACCTGATAATCTGCTTCTTTATGAGGGCAGACGCTTTGGCCTGCTGGACCGCTTGATGACTGAGAGCCGCGTCTTGCTGGACTACCTCTGGCATATAGTTGTTCCGGGGTTATCTCCCAATACGCTTTTCTTCGATGACTATGTTGTGTCGCGAAGTTTGTTGTCTCCTGTTACAACGCTATTTGCTAGCTTTCTGGTTGTCGGTCTAGTGGCGACTGCATGGTATTTTCGTCGGCGCCAGCCGGTTTACAGTTTCGCAGTAGCCTGGTTTTTTGGTCTGCATCTGCTGGAATCGACATACCTTCCGCTGGAGCTGTATTTCGAACACCGAAACTACCTGCCCATGGTTGGCGTACTGTTCGCCGTTTTCTGGTACCTCCTAAAGTACATGCGCGAATCCTGGAAACCAGCGCTGCAAAGATTTGTGGTGTCGGGACTTGCCGCGTTGTTACTCGTCAATACCGGCCTCGTCTGGAAAAACAGTCGGGTCTGGGGGGACACCTTCGGCTTACATGCACAGTGGGCGGAAGATCGGCCCAGGTCTGTTCGGGCGCAGGCAACGTTTGCCGAATACCTGGCAGCAGTTGACCTCCCGGAAGTCGCCATGGAGCGATTACAATTAGCGCGCTCGCACTACCCCAACGAAGTCTCGGTTCTTCTGCATATGTGGAATCATGCCTGTGAGTTCGGGATTGTCAGTCCTGTCAGTCTTGCAGAAATTGCGAGCAATCCGGACCTTGAGTTTTACGTTAATGATGTGAATCAGCAACTCAGAGTGTTGCTGGAAAACCTGTATGCTGCCCGCTGTGAATATCCTGAATTGGCAATCCTTGAACAACTATTCCAGCGTATAGGCTTGCTCTCTATACCAGAAAGCCGACGATCACCCTTTTATACCTATTTTGCCGACCTCTACATATTCCATGGCATGCTGGACAATGCCCTGATCAATATTAGTCGGGCGTTTGAATATCGTCCCGTACCGCAATTGCCAATTCGACAGGCCATCCTGTCGGCATCGGCCGGTAATTTCTCTGATGCGCTGGTATTCCTGGAGCGAGCCAAAGTGGCCGACCAGAACAATAACCCTCTGCAGCCTTCCATGGCCGCTGAGATCGACAGGCTTGAACAGGATTTTCGTTCCCGGTTGCCTGCTGATGGGCGCTAAAACGGGAAGACTGTGGCAAAGATCGGGCATCTGTATCGAAACTGTGCCTCGTTTTAAATATCATCGCCTCTGCAATTGATAGAGTATGAATTACCCGATTGACGCCTGAAAATAGAAGCCTGAAAAATGACTGATTCCAAGCTTTCCATAGTAATCCCCGCCAAGAACGAGGCGCAGAACCTGGAAACCTTTCTGCCACGCCTGCGTGAGGTCGTCGGTGCGGACGTCGAGTGTATCGTGGTCAATGACGGTTCCACCGATGAAACTGCGGCTATTTGTGAGCGGCACGGAGTCACGGTGGTATCGCACCCTTACAGCAAAGGCAATGGCGCTGCCATCAAGTCGGGAGCAAGGGCTGCGAGCGGAGAAATTCTGGTTTTCCTCGATGGTGATGGACAACACAAACCAGAAGACATACCGAGATTGCTTGAGGAGTTGAACAAGGGATTCGATATGGTGGTGGGTGCGCGAGACCGGGAATCGCAAGCAGACTCGGCGCGGGCCATGGCAAATGCGATTTACAACTCGCTGTCTTCCAACATCACCGGACACAAAATTCTGGATCTGACTTCAGGATTTCGCGCCGTGAAAGCAGACAAGTTTCGCGAGTTCCTTTATTTATTACCCAATGGGTTTTCCTATCCAACCACCTCCACAATGGCTTTCTTTCGGGCAGGCTATTCAGTTGGTTATGTGCCTATACAAACAGAGAAGCGATTGGGCAAGAGCCACATCAATCTACTTA
Source organism: uncultured Pseudohongiella sp. (assembly GCA_965227635.1). GTDB lineage: Bacteria > Pseudomonadota > Gammaproteobacteria > Pseudomonadales > Pseudohongiellaceae > UBA9145. Next base: position 2,873,312 of record OZ245763.1, read on the forward strand.
AAGACGGTATTCGTTTTCTGATCATTATCTTTAAAGTGGGTACTTTGTATTCACCGCTGAAGATTTTTCTACCCACTGCAGCAGGCTTTTTCTTCACGGGTTGTGGCTACTACCTGTACACATTTTTGACACAGGGAAGATTCACGAATATGAGCGCCGTGTTGTTCATGACGGCCATGATCGTCTTCCTGATCGGTCTCGTGTCCGAACAGGTCACTGCACTTATGTACAAGGACAGCAAGTAATAGCGATCCCGGCGGTCGCAGCGATCAGGACTGCTGGATTCTGAGTAGCTGCAATCCTGCACTGCCATAGTAGGCAAACGCGATAGAGCCTGACACCAGGTCGTTAATCACACAGATCAGGCGATAGGTCACAGCGATTGAGGCAGCCAGTTCCAGCGGCAGGTTAATTGCCAGTATTGCGATTATCACTCCCTCCCTGACTCCAATTCCTCCTGGCGCCCAAACCGCCACAAAACCCGACAACATGGCCAGGGGAATTGCGGCGAGCAGGAGCATGGCATTCAATGATGGGTTGGCCTGCAGGGCAGGGAAATACAGCAGCCACAAGACTAGCGAAATGGCTAACCAATGGACAAAATAGACCAGCATACCAGCCATTAAGCCAGCGCTGCTCACGGCCGCCGAGTCTCTGTTGAGGGAGTTGGGTTCATCGTTCCCGAGTTCGGTCAGGCGCCTAAAGACCGACTTCGCGCTCTGCTTGAGCCATGCGATCAGGCGCGCATAGAGAAGTACTACGCAAATACTGAGCAGCAAGACAAGTACGCACGCCAGCGAGAACAGGGTCCTGTCATAGATTGCGAGCAAAGCGAGTCCGCCGATCGCAATGCCAGTGTAGAAAGTGAGGAACTGGTCAGCAATCAATAACTCGATGGCGGCACCGCTGCGATAGCTGCGCTGTTTCAGCAGGTAGGTCCTGCCCAGCAGCCCCCAGACTTTTCCGGGAAGGTATTTGCCCACCAGCGTTACCCCGATGTGGGCGGCCGCTTCGACGTAGCTGATCCGCGCATTGTTGCCAAAATAGAGCAGCACATACCAGCTAAGGACGAAGAGCGCTAGTGCGAGACATTGCAGCAATACAGCTTGCCAGAAATAGGGACCTGCCAGGAAATCGTTTATATCAAACTGTGTGTCGGTATTTAGTAACGCCAATAAGGCCAGACAAACACAGAGGAGAATGACTCCCGCTAAACCGCCTCGCAGCAGAAGCTTCGTTCCGTTGCCTGATAGTTGTTCAGTCATGACTGGAGTTGGGTTCGACTTCTACTTGTACGATGGTCCAGGGAACAGGGTTTTGGACAGAAACGATTCTGCCATGGGGTTGTAAAAGTTTGATGAGGGCAGCACTGGACCAATGATTGATATGCCCGGGCGTATTACCCCAATCACCCCAGTATTTTCCTCGAGCGAAATTCAGAAAGCGCCACAAGGGTTCGTTCGGGACGCTGATGATTACGGTTTTACTCGCTACCCGGAATATTTCATTGAGAGCTGTCTCATAATCTTCAAGATGTTCCAGGACTTCGAGCAATAACACACAATCGAATTCATTATCCTGCCTGTGCATCTCATACACGGATTCCTGGGACAGAGGCACGGGGAAACCGACTTTTTCGTGCATGTCGATCAGGCGTTGTTCGAATTCCGAGGCCTCAAAATATTGCCCCTGAAGCATGTCGAGTATTCGGCGGGTAGATTCACCGGGCCCGCAACCAACTTCCAATATCCTGTAGTCGGCAGGCAAGTCTTTGATCAGTCTTTCTATGCAATGAAAAAAGCCCTGGGTAAGTCTCTTGGCGATGGGGTTTTGATTGCGGTATTTCCCCATGTAGTAATCCCAAAGTTCTTCCGGAGAAGCTGTTTTTTCATCCAATGCCATTGTGAGAGCTCGATGTATCAAATTTGTAAAAAAGCTTTTATGCCATATCGGCAGGACTAACGATAGGGATGAAGGCGACAGGAAGATTCACTTCTGCGGTAGTTGCGCGGTGATTAAGCAAGCGTTCATGTGCAGAACACTACACTGATAGCCGATTTGTAACTAATTGAAATAAATGAGGAAAAACAAGCCGTTTGCAGCTCACGAAGAGTGGCTCGGGCTTGATAATGGAGCAAGGCTGGTTTACTGTAACGCCCGATTTGATTAGGGCCGCACAGTCAGGTTCCTGGTAGCGACAGAGGAGAAAAGTCATGAAAAAATCAGTGATATCGGTGAGCAAGGCTTTACTGCTGACCGGAATGCTGGCGGGGATGTCATTTGGGCCTTCAGCGATGGCGCAAGACAAAACCGTGAATGACGGCGTATTCACCGAGGGCCAGGTCAGTGCTGGTCAGGCGGTTTACGATTCGCAATGCAAGAATTGCCACAATATGCGTTTCTACAGAGATACACTGCGCTCCTGGAGCAATCAGCCGCTGCTTTATCTGTGGGAGAACATCATGGGTACCATGCCCGCTGACAATCCTGGTTCCCTGATGTATGAAGAATATACCGATGTTATTGCCTACATTCTTCATGAAAATGGTTTCCCGGCGGGTGAGGCTACCCTGGATCCTGACAACGGTATGGACAAGATCAAGATCGTGTCACCCTGATCTCTAAACGATTCGCGAGTAACAAAAAAGCCGGGCTAAGCCCGGCTTTTTTTGGCTCAACGTGAATATGCGGGAAACGAATCTATTTAGTGTGCATGGACAATTAGGTCAGTGACTTCGAACGCGGCTGCGAGGAGGCAGGGTGCCCAACCCGCCGGCTCGGCGCCCAAGGGAGCCTCTGACCAATTATGTTTCATCTCTGGCTTTCAGCCGAACCCGCTATCAAGGCGCCGGTTTGAAGGCATGCGTCGGCCTGTCGAAAATCGGCAACGCGGAGAGCGGGTTCGGCTGAAAGCCCCGAAGGGCGGGCCTGTCGCATCTGCCTGCTGCGTTGCCGCACTTGCTAAGGGCTACGGCCATTGCCGGCGTACGGCGTCTTGCAGGCAGATGCGACAGACTCCGCAGAGAAGGAACATAATTGGTCAGAGGCTCCCCAGGTCCCTTCACTCCAGAAAAAGCCCTGCGGTCTTTTTCTTCCGTTCAGCGCCGGCCTTGACTGGCGGGTTGGGCACCCTGCCTCCTCGCAGCCGCTTGTGCAGTGATTCCGAAGATATCGGAGTACTCTACGACAGACAGTATCCGCAATCGAGGGAAATAAATGTAGTTAAAAAGCATCGTAACGCCTAGCAGCGCTCAGAGTACCGGACAGAGTTCAAAGAAGCCCCAACTAAACAAGTAACTGAATCAGAGCCAGCCGATAGTTCCCGGAAAAGCGCCATGAACCTTTTTTATGTCCACTTTATTGCTTGATCTTGGCTGAATAAAATTTCCGATACTGTTTGCGCTGGAAAAAGTTCAGACAGTTACTGTATCAGGCTGGAATCAAGCGCCTCGGCTGGACAGTCTTCCAGTATCTTGCGGATTTCTGAAGTGTCGGTAGTGCTCAGTTGCAAATCATATTTGTCAGAAATCACATCCCAAAGTTGAGCGTATTCACATTGAAACTCATCTCTGGGCAGATAGCGGCTGGGCCCGCGATTATTCTTGCGTCGAATCTCCCTCTTTTCCACCAACAAGATGTTGAGTGGATCGTTGGCGAAGGCGACTTTCTTGTCCGGCATCCAGCGGTCCCCGCCGTGGGTATGGGCATACATCAAGGGGATCACATGATCGACATCAATCTGTACGGCGACTTCGAAAATTTTGCCCGTATACTCATCAAGCCACTCGCCAGTTCTCACAACACAGTTGCGTGGATTCGTGTATCTGACCTCCACGCGGCTGGTGAGGATGAGCATTTCCTGTCTGGTGGACTGGCAGTCGCCGTCGAAGTCTTCTTCGAATGGCCAATCGTCTGCGTTGAAAAATTTCTCACGATCCCGGTAGTCAGTTAACAGGCTGTCTCTTCTCGATCTCCCGATACTGAAACTGTCAGGCATTTCGCAGCCACTGAGATGACAGTGATAGGAAGGCCCGTAATAGTGGCCGCCGTTGATATCCAGGCTGCCGGGGTGTGCGGAGGCTGGAGCACTGAGCAATGCCAATGCAACGGTACTGGCGATGGCAGCAAGCGACGACAGGGTGCGTGATTTGCTGAGGTGCTGGATCTTGCTGGTCGAATTAGGCATTTCGGATTCTCTCTGGGCTTTCCTGCATGAAGACCGGCTGGACAAATTCAGTGCCTGGCAGGTCGGCTATGCTAAAAACCCTATGATTTCAATCAATTAGCAAGGAAAAATCGAATGCTTTGCAGTGTTTGGTCAAGGCTCCGATTGAAATATAGTCTACGCCAGTTTCGGCAATCTTGACCAGTCGATCTCCCTCAATACCACCGGATGCTTCCAGTTTGCAGTGCCCTCTGCTTTGCGTAACGGCGCGTTCGATTTCAGGCAACTGGAAATTGTCCAGCATCACGATATCTGCGCCGGCATCGAGGGCTTGTTGCAGCTCATCCAGGTTTTGGACCTCGACTTCTATAGGTTTGTCGCCATGCAGCTGTTTAGCGGTGGTTATGGCCGCAGCAATTCCACCACAGGCGGCGATATGGTTTTCCTTGATCAGGAAAGCGTCGAACAGGCCCATGCGGTGGTTGCTGCCGCCGCCAACGGTCACGGCGTACTTCTGGGCAAAGCGCAGGCCGGGGAGGGTCTTCCGTGTATCCAGCAGCGTCACTGAGGTATGGTTGACGGAGTCCACCAGTTTTCTGGTGAGGGTGGCAGTTGAAGAAAGAGTCTGCAGAAAATTGAGTGCGCTACGTTCTCCGGTCATGATGGGTCGCGCTGGACCGGTTAGGGTAGCCACGATATCGCCCTTATCAAGGGAGTCGCCATCAGTAAAAGCCCACTCGATAGCGATATCGGGTGACAATTGGCGAAACACTTCCGCTGCCCATTCTGCACCGCAAAGAATACCCACATCCTTGCTGAGGAGTCTGGCTGCAACCGCTTTGCTCTGTGGAATCAATTCAGCCGTGATGTCGCCATCGCCAACGTCTTCCTGAAGTGCAGAATTTACATTTTGCCGAATTATTTCAATAGGGGGGAGGGTAGGCATGGTTTGTCAGGGTGGTTCGAGGAGTGTCGACCTGAAGAGCAGTATCTCTGTGGATTGATTATTGTTGGCGCAGGGTCAGTGTAGACCCCTGTTGCATGAATTCTACTCGACCCAGGGCGCTCATGCCGAGCAATATGGTGTCGCCACCCATGCTCGGAGTAATGCTTGCTTCTACGTCGTGCAGCGTAATATTTCCCAGTACAAGTTCGTTCACTGTTGTGGAGTAGACGGTGACGACACCATTCGCCGTTGACGCCTGACCCGAGTATCCCGCCCGCAGTCCAGCCTCGCGCGCGATGTTGTCGGGTATCGCTACATCGGTTGCGCCAGTATCCAGCAGAAAAGTGACAGGTACACCATTTATTTCGCCATTCGCTACATAATGGCCCTGCCGATTTCTTTCGAGTACGACCTCCCGGACTCCGGTGTCCGTGTAGCGGTATTGAGGGTCGCGATTCGGGTTTGACTGTTGATCCAGCACCCCGTCAAAAAACAGGGTCAGCAGCCCCAGACCGAGGGCAAAACTGACAACCAGCATGCCTTGACCCATGGATTTTCCGCTGTTGTCTGAGCCTGAGCCTGTCATACGGGAAATTATGTCCTATGCATGGGTGAATAGAAAGTTGCCAGCGGTCTGCTTCTTATAACTTCTTATTCCTGAGAAGCTCGTACAAGCTTTTGTATTTAAAGGAAAAATACCAATTTCTCCGAAGCTGTGAACCAGGTCAACATTCGGCGCTATAGCCGATGATATAAGGGTTGTGTTGGAATTGAACAAGCCACTAGTAGTGGTAAACAGCAGCAAATATTGGTCATGGATTTCGCTTCGGAAATACAGAAAATAAAAGCTTTCGAGTCAGAAGATACAGTTCTGCTCGAAAAGGTTCGATGGTCGCTCAGGCAGCGCCTGCGAAAGCAGATGCAATTGCTGAATGGCGATTTCTTCGATGCTGTCGACGATTTTCTGTTCTCCGGTGGTCAGCAAGGCCAATTTAGCGAGAGTGCAAACTACATCAACTCCATGCGGGAGTTGCGAGCCAAGCAAAACCTCTTTGAAGAAAAATTCCTGGATTCAGTAATTCGGGAAATCAAGGCGTCCTACGGCAAGAATTCTCACACTGCCGATGAATTTGATGAAGGTCCATCGGCAGAACTGGATGCGGCGCTCGAACAGGTAGAGATCGACCTGGCCCTGCAGGCCATGTCCCGGAAAGCCAGCAAGGTGTATGCGCCTTTCATCAAGCAGATTGATGCAATTCAAAACAAGAGTTCCTATCCCGCGTCAGAAAAAGTCATTGAGGGTGAAGTGTTGGTCGATGCGACACTCGATGCGTTTACCCGCGCCCATCACGTGTTTGCCATTCCTCTGGAAATTCGCCTTGTCTTCCTGAAATTGTTCGAGCAACACTTTCTGCTGAAGATGGAGAAGCTGTTCCTCGATATGATCAGCATCATCAACAATTTGTCGGATGATCGCTTCGTCGAAAAACTCTATACCTCTTCCTCAGCGTTCCGTACGAAAATATCCAAGCGTTCGGAGCATGTCTCCCGCTTGAGCAAGAATCGCAACAAGCTCGCTGGCCAGGGTGCTCAAAAGGCGAACTCCACTGAGGCGACTGTAGATCAGTTCATCAGTACGCTCTGTGCCAATCGTGAGCTGCCTGGATTTGCAGAACGCATGCTGCGAACACGCTGGCGGGCGGTGATGTTCATTATAGGGCTGAACCGCGGCAGCAACAGCGTGCAGTGGAACGAGGCGCGACACACAGCGTCTCTGCTGGCTTCCTGTTTGAGCGACAGTTTGTCCTTATCAAGAGAAGAGTGGAAAGCCATGGTTGAGCAGTTACGCCAGGGATTTGTGCTGATTCAATTGAACAAGCAGGAGCAGGAAGAGTTTCTGCTCGAACTCCAGCAACATTTGCAGCTCGCGACCGGTGAAGGAATGCTGGTCTCGGGTAGCGCTGGGGCCGATGAGACCGAATTGGTTGCTTCCGCAATTACCGGGCGCAGGAAATCCGGCAGTGATGCCTCTATCAGCCCTTCAGGAGAACAGGTGCTGGATCAGGAAGATCTTGATGATCTGGCACAACTGCTAGGCAACGGGGAAGAGGAAGGCTTCAAGAGCAATGTGAAGCGGAACCTCGCCGAATTGCTGCCGCAAATCGACGCCCTGGGAGAGCACGCGGCTGTGCAATACAATATCAATGGTGTGTTTGAGGACTGTATCCTCTGCCGCAGCCTTGCCAATCCAGAGCTGTATACCATCAACAATCGCAATACGAATTTCTGCATCAACCGTTCGCGCCTCGGGTTGGCCATTGCATTGCAGGACGGGGACTTGAAAATACCCAGCATTAATCCCTCAAAGCTGGGTGGCGCACGCACCATCATTCAAGCTGGTAGCCTTACCAGGCACTAAATCGCAACTGATCTGCGCGGCTTGCCACTACGTCCTATGTAGTAGGTGATATGGCCCCCGTGCGTGGCGCGTGAGTTCTCTCGAACCTGTGCTGTGGTAGACTTCCCGTGGCGTAAAAGGAGGTCTGACGATTTCCTGCCGCCAAATTATTCAAGCTTGCTCTAGCCCATGCTGTCTCTAGCCAATCACGTCCTGCAGAATGTGCATTATCAGAAATCGCCGAATTGCAGCGCGCGTCCTGATAATGAATTGATATCCTTGCTGGTGATCCACAACATCAGCTTGCCTCCTGGCAAGTTCGGTACGGAATGCATTGAGCAATTGTTTTGCAATCAACTGGATTGCGACGCCCATCCGTATTTTGATTCCCTGCGTGAGCTCAAGGTATCAGCCCACCTGTTGATCAAACGAAATGGAGAGATCACCCAATTCGTGCCCTTCAATATGAAAGCCTGGCATGCGGGTGAGTCAGAATTTGAGGGGCGAAAGAACTGCAACGAATTTTCAATCGGTATCGAATTAGAGGGCACGGACTTTGAGGCGTTTACCGCTGATCAATATGAGAGGCTCACCGAAGTAACCCAGTTGTTACTGACTAAATACAATGGTTTGACTCCTGATCGCATCGTGGGTCATAGTGATATTGCTCCGGGTCGCAAAACCGACCCAGGCCCTTTTTTCGATTGGGAGCGATTCCTCGGTGCGCTGCAAGCCTGATGCTTGCAACCCCGCAGGCGTGATCGCAAAACCACTCTCTTCATCGGAGCAACCGAAAGGACATCTGCAGGTAACCGTTTCCTGTGATGAACAACAGATATGAAATTTCTCGTCATTTTATTGGGCCTCACCATCAATTATCTGTGGTTGAAAGATCTCGATCGGTTTGATGACGCCTGGTTCTTCAGGCTTAGACGTCGAATAGAAGAAGGCTTTGCAGCAGGTTCCGGAGGCGGTGCGCCGCTTGATGAGGAGTCAGAGGCCAATTTGGAAAATGACGATTTCGATGAGCCTGGCGATGCGGCATCCGGTGACGACGGCAGCAGGTCGGATCAAAACGGGTACCTGCCACTTCTGGTGATTTATGCAGTACCGATTCTGACCGTTTTCTCGCTGCTCTGGTTTGTGGCTGAACGCGGCTTCGGCTTACCAACAATGATCGTTCACTTGCTGGTGTTGCTAGTGGCTTTCGATCGCACTCAGCCACTCAAGCTCGCATCGGAATTCCTGCGGCATTGGCGCGCAGGGGACCTTGAAGCCTGCGTGCTTTATTTGCAGGAAGAACTCGCCACCGACGAAGAAGTGAATTGCAGTGGCGAGGAGGAAGTTGCCGAGTATTTCAAGAAGCAATTAACCTACCGTTGCTTTGAAAAAATGTTCGTCATGTTTTTCTGGTACATGCTCACCGGGCCACTCGGTGTCATGTTTAACTACATCAGTTATCAGCTCCGTGATAGCCATGCTGCAGATCAGCCCGGCAATCAGGTCAAATTCGTAGATACCATTATCTATGCTTTGGAGTGGATCCCCCTTCGATTACTGGCAGTGACTTTTTCATTGGCCGGTAATTTCGTGTACTGCTTTGAAAGTTTCAAGCGCTCCCTGTGGGAGTTCGATCCGGAAGCTGACTCTGCCGCCATGCTGTACAGCTATGCAGGATGCGCCATGAGTGGCCTCACTCCCGGCGAGTCTGACGATGGGGAAGCCGATTCTGTGAGCGGTATCGAGGGAGACGGTTCAGCCAGTGCCTACAGACAGGCAGAGGCGCGGCAAATCGAGTCATTACAGGCCTTGCTGGAGCGCAGTCAGGCAATCTGGTTGGCAGTGCTGGCACTTATTACTATATTTGGTTTACAAATTAGCTAGCCTCCGGGCAGGCCTTGAATAATAATTTTGTAGTTTTGCGGTGTGATTAAGCTCCCGTGGCTTACTGGTTTCCGATTCCAGATCCCAAATGAGACTTTAACTCATTGAATAATAAGCATTAAATTGCATGAGTTCCGAAATTTAGGAATTTTGGTTTATGTAGTAATACTACATATATTTTAATTGCCACGTGGAAAAATCGCCTAATATGGCGTAAAATGCGCGCCGATTTGTAATTAATTTACACAACCGCTTACGCTAAACAACACATTACGCAAAGCATGGACCAAGCCAGAGATCCTGGTGGCAGATGGGAAGTCAATATGTCAAAGCTTAACGATGCGAACCCCGAAGAAACCAAAGAGTGGCTGGACGCTCTTGAGTCGGTAATTGATGAGGAGGGTATTGAACGCGCCCATTTCCTCATAGACCAACTTAATGACAAGGCGGTTCGAACCGGGCGCTACGTTCCTATCACAACGGTAGTTACCCCCTACAGCAACACAATTTCTCCATTAGACGAAGAGCGCATGCCTGGCGATATGTTCATGGAGCGCCAGATTCGCGGCATCATTCGCTGGAATGCCCTGGCGATGGTGATGCGGGCCAATAAGCGTGACCCGAGCATCGGCGGCCATATCTCAACGTTCGCATCTTCGGCGACTTTATATGATGTTGGGTTCAATTATTTTTTCCGCGGTCCCAACGACGAGAATGAAGGCGATCTGATTTATTACCAGGGCCACTCATCCCCCGGTATCTACGCCCGCTCTTATGTAGAGGGCCGGATTTCTGAAGAGCAGTTGGACAATTTCCGGTCGGAAGTCAATGGTAATGGCCTTTCTTCCTACCCACATCCATGGCTCATGCCGGATTACTGGCAGTTCCCAACTGTTTCCATGGGGCTTGGGCCAATCCAGGCAATCTATCAGGCCCACCTGATGAAGTATCTGACGAATCGTGGGTTGATGGACAACACCGACCGCAAGATATGGGCTTTCCTCGGTGACGGTGAGATGGATGAGCCCGAGTCTCTGGGCGCCATTTCCAAGGCGGGTCGCGAGCAACTGGATAACCTGATTTTCGTCATCAATTGCAACTTGCAGCGACTCGACGGACCAGTGCGCGGTAACGGCAAGATCATTCAGGAACTGGAAGGCGTTTTCCGGGGCGCAGGCTGGAATGTCATTAAGGTCGTCTGGGGCCGCCATTGGGATCCTTTGTTCCAGGCTGATGATGATGGCGAATTACAGCGACGCATGGATGAAGTGGTCGACGGTGAGTATCAGAACTATGCTAGCCGGGGTGGAGCCTATACCCGAGAGCATTTCTTCGGGGCGTCTCCTGAGCTGCTGAAGATGGTAGAACATCTCTCTGACAAGGACATCATGGCGCTCAATCGTGGTGGCCACGATCCTTACAAAGTCTATGCGGCCTATGCCAAAGCAGTAAAAGCCAATGGCAAACCGACAGTTATTCTTGCCAAAACCGTGAAGGGTTATGCCTTCGGTGGTGGTGCCGAGGCGCAGAACGCGACTCACTCTGTGAAGAAACTGGACATAGATGCCCTGAAGAAATTCCGGGACAGATTCGGTATACCCATCGAAGATGGCAAGCTCGAAGAGGTGCCGTATTACAGACCCAGCGAAGACAGTCTGGAACTCCGTTACATGCGCAAGATGCGGGAATCTCTTGGTGCGCCGCTACCCCACCGTCGCGCACAGGCAGAGCCGTTGAAAGTGCCGAAGCTGGATGCTTTCGACAGCCAGTTGAAGAGTAGTGGGGACCGCGAAGTTTCTACCACGATGGCTTTCGTACGTCTGCTGAGTGTGTTGGTGAAAGACAAGGAAATTGGTCAGCGCATTGTGCCTATCGTTCCAGATGAGGCCCGCACATTTGGTATGGAGGGCATGTTCCGCCAGGTCGGTATTTATTCGGCGGTTGGCCAACTCTATGATCCCTCCGATTCCAATCAGGTAATGTTTTACCGGGAAGACAAGAGCGGACAGATGCTGGAAGAAGGCATTACAGAATCCGGTGCATTCTCTGCCTGGCTTGCGGCGGCAACGTCTTACAGCGTAAATAACTATCCACTGGTACCGTTCTACATCTACTACTCGATGTTTGGCTTTCAGCGTGTGGGGGATCTGTGCTGGGCGGCTGGTGATTCACAGGCGCGCGGTTTCCTGATTGGTGCGACAGCAGGCCGAACCACATTGAATGGTGAAGGTTTGCAGCATCAGGATGGCCACAGCCACCTGTTGGCTTCCACTGTTCCTAATTGTGTGACTTATGACCCCACCTATGCCTATGAGTTGGCAGTCATCGTACAGGACGGATTGCGTCGCATGTACGAGGAGATGGAGTCTGTGTATTACTACATCACCACAATGAACGAAAACTACCAGCAACCCGAGATGCCGAAAGGTTGTGAAGAAGGCATCATCAAGGGCATGTATCTTCTGGAAGACGGCGGAGCCAAGGAGTACAAGGTTGCCAAGCCAGTCTCCAAGGATATCCGAATTCGCCTGCTTGGTAGCGGGACTATTCTGCGGGAAGTCCGGGAAGCAGCAAAAATTCTGCGAGAGGACTATTCGGTATCCGTCGATGTTTGGAGTGTTACCAGCTACAACGAATTGCGACGGGATGCGCTTAGTGTGAGCCGTGAAAATATGCTGAATTCTACGAAGGCGGCAAAGGTTCCCTATGTCACGGAGCAGTTGGCCAAACAGAAGGGACCGGTTATTTCTACGACAGACTACATGAAAATTTACTCTGACCAGATTCGGGAGTTTGTACCTGATACATTCAGAGTGCTGGGCACTGATGGTTTTGGGCGCAGCGACAGCCGTGAACAATTGAGGCACTTCTTCGAAGTCGACACCAAATTTGTCGTACTGGCCGCACTGGTAGAGTTGAAAGAACTGGACCTGATTGCCGCCAAAGACATCACTGCGTTCATGAAGAAGACAGGTATCGATAAGGACAAGCCAAACCCCCTGACCCGGTAAGGGCAGGAGCGAGTGGCTGAACGATTAGGCCGAGTACAGCTGGAACAATCGGGTAGTCAAATCGATTCCAGGGAAACGATCAGGCATTGATAAGGAGTTTAGAAATTGGCGACTGAAAAGATAACCGTACCTGACCTTGGTGATGCCAGTGAGGTTGAGGTCATCGAGTTGCTTGTAGCCGTTGGTGACAAGGTAGAGGAAAACGATTCCTTGCTGGTCCTGGAAAGTGACAAGGCAGCTATGGAAATCCCTGCTCCTATGGCCGGTGTAGTGAAAAGCATTGAGGTCAATCTCGGAGATCAGGTGTCCAGTGGTGGCCCCATGATGACTCTGGAAGTGGGTGGTAGCGATTCTTCGGCCTCAGAAGAAGGTGCAGCTGACGAGCCTGCGGAAGCGAAGCAGGAAGCTGGACAGGAAGCCAGGCAAGATGATGAGCAGGCGGAAGCCGGGGAAGAATCCGGGAGTGAGACTGCAGAACAGCCTGCTGCGAGAGATGAATCGTCCGGCGCCACTGAATCAATCGTAACAGTCACCGTTCCCGATCTTGGCACTGAAGACGAAGTTGAAATTATCGAGATTCACGTCGCCGCGGGTGACTCAATCTCAACTGACGATGCATTGCTTACCCTGGAGTCGGACAAGGCGGCCATGGAAGTACCGGCAACCGCCGCAGGAACAGTCGAGGAAATGCTCGTTGCGGTCGGCGATAAAGTAAAAACCGGTGCAGAAATTCTGAAGTTGAAAACAACTTCTGGCGCGACCGCCAAGCCAGCGGCAGAAGAGAAAGCTACGGAGACAAAAGAAGCAAGCGAGCCTGCTCCGTCATCTGACAAGGCTGCTCCGGTGCCAGCAACTCAAGCGCAGTCTGCTGTAGCAGTGTCCTCTTTGGAGTCAACAGGTTCAACCAGTGGCAAAGTGTATGCGGGCCCCGCAGTGCGCAAACTCGCACGTGAGTTGGGTGTCGACCTGACCCAGGTACAGGGCAGTGGTGCGCGGTCACGTATCGTCAAAGAAGACGTGCATGAGTATGTGAAGTCTCGAATCAATGCACCTGCTGGTGGTGGCGTACAGGTCTCTGCTGTGCCCGACATTGATTTTTCGCAGTTTGGGGAAATCGAGCAGGTTCAGCGCAGTAAATTGCAGAAAGTGACCGCTGCGAATATGCAGCGTAACTGGTCTTCCGTACCGCACGTTGCGCAATTCAATGAAGCCGACGTTACGGACCTGGAAGATTTTCGTGCGCAGCTCAAGTCCGAAGCGGACAAGCGCGGCACCAAATTGACGCCAGTGCCATTCTTGTTGAAAGCCTGCGCCAAGGCGCTGGCGGAGTACCCGCAGTTCAATGTTTCCCTGCATTCATCCGGTGAGTATGTAATTCAGAAGAAGTACTACCACATAGGTATGGCAGTCGCTACGCCTGCTGGTCTGGTGGTTCCTGTGATCAGGGATGTGGATAAGAAATCCATATGGGAGCTGTCTGAGGAAATAATCGAGTTAAGTAACAAGGCCCGCGATCGCAAGCTGAGTCTCGAAGAAATGCAGGGTGCGTGCTTCACGATTTCCAGCCTTGGTGCGCTTGGCGGCACCGGGTTCATACCCATCATCAACGCACCGGAAGTGGCCATACTGGGTGTGTCCAAGACTGAGATCAAGCCAGTGTTTATCGATGGGGAGTTCAAGCCCAGAAAGATCATGCCATTTACGCTCTGTTATGATCACAAGGCCGTGAACGGCCTCGATGGCGGTATGTTTGCCGATTATCTGTCCAGATTGCTTTCAGATATCCGACAGCTGATTCTGTAAGATAGTTTCCCGAAAGGTACCTCGAGTTTCGAAGCATTCGCTGTGGCAAGTCGTCGCCATAGCGAATGTGACTACTGTTTCAGGGTAATGAGAAACTGGGTGCCGTGATTTTCTGTACTGCGGATTTCGACTTCTCCACCAAGCAATGTGTTGATTATGCGGTACACGGTGGAGAGGCCTAGCCCCGTTCCGCCCGAGTGCAGCCTGGTCGTGAAATAGGGGTCGAATGCCTTGCGCGCAACCTCGTCGCTCATGCCGATGCCATTGTCACCTATACACACCACTACCTTTTCACCCTCCAGTCGGGTTTCCAGTGTAATCTTTCCCGTGTAGGATTCGTCCTCGGTTACTTTCCTGGCAACGATCGCCTGCTGAGCATTCTGCAGAAGATTGACAAACACCTGTTGTAATTCAACTGGAAGGGCTTTAACCCGGGGTAGGTTCTTCGCAAGATTCGCTTCAATAGCGGTGGTTTTAAAACTGCCATCATCGTGCAACTCAAAATCCTTGATCGCGAAATTGATGGATTGCTCCAGCAGTTGATTGATGTCGCAGGGCTCTCTTGAGTAACCGCTGGGTTTGCTGAATTTCAGCATATTGCTGACGATATTGGATGCCCTGAATGCGCCTTCCTCAATGGAATCCAGGAAAAAGCTGATTTCTCTCCGGTGCAGGTAGTCATTTACCGTTTCGAGGTTCAGGTTCAGCTCGTCAGCAACGCTGGTATTGGCTGGCCGATCGACTTCCAGCCTGCGTTTGATGTTTTGAATGCCATTAATGATAGCGCTGAGGGGATTGTTAACCTCGTGTGCTATTCCGGCGGCAAGGCCATCCAGTGAGTGCATTTTCTCTGTTTGCAATACACGCTGTTCGAGTATCTCCCTGCTTGTTATGTCGTCTATCTGGATGACTGTGATGTCTTCGAATGCGTCCAGTGGGTAGCAGGTGATCTGGTAGTAGCTCTTCTGGTCGTCATGAACATATTCGATTCTGTCCAGGGTCACGATTGTGCGTTGCGCAAGCGCGATCCTGATATCGTCGCGAAAGCTTTCGAGCATGGGAAAAGCATTTTCTACCGGCGCATCTGTCACGGTGTCTGCATCCACATTGCTGATTCGCAGGGCGTTTGTATTGATGTGCTTTACGTGTAACTCCGCATCTACAGTGATCAAGGCGGAGGGCATTGATTCGATGATGTTGGAGAAAAATTGCTGGATATTCATGCTGTGAGCCTGTTCCGTAGCCCTTGTCTGACGTCCAGATTGTCGAATGTAGATGCTATTAAACTAGTATAGGAGGTCGAGCACATGCTTGCTTAATGTCGGGCTATTTCGCTGTCGGGTTATCGGACTTCAGGTTTCGGTTAAGTAAATCACAGGCTGGTGGTAGACTGCTTCTTTTTTGCTGTCTTGAATCTTTTTTTGAGAACCAGTCCCGGAATATTGCCATAAATGTGGCGGACTGCCAGCAATTTTAATAATAGTAAGCTCATACCAGTTTCGCTGAGTCGAAGTAAAAACGGGAGAAATATCAACAATGCCTTCTTTTGATGTCGTTTCTGAGGTCGATATGCATGAAGTGAATAATGCAATTGATCAGGCCAACAGGGAAATCGGTACTCGATTTGACTTTAAAGGAGTCGATGCCAAATTCAGCTTGAATGATGCATCAAATATCTTGCTGTCAGCCGAGGGTGAATTTCAGCTGCAGCAGATGCTGGATATTTTAAGAGGAAAAATGGCCAAACGTGGAATAGATGCCAACGTCTTGAAAGCAGGTAATGTAGAAAAGAGTGGCCAAAGAGCAAATTTGCAGGTAACGGTGCAACAAGGAATTGAGACTGACCTGGCGCGCAAGATCGTCAAAATGGTCAAGGAGACCAAGATAAAAGTTCAGACAGCGATCCAGGGTGAGAAGCTGCGAGTAACCGGTAAAAAACGGGATGACCTGCAAGGCGTAATTGCCATGCTGAAAGAGGCTAAGTTGGATATTCCCCTGCAGTACAATAATTTTCGGGACTAAGTCGATATACTGGCCAGCCACCAGATGCTAAAGCACAAATTTCAGTTGTCGATGGAAAAAATATGACCGATTGGCGCAGCCATATACCTCAGAGCGCCCGCCCGTATGTTGAGGCCGCACCCCTTGCGGCATTCTTTCTCGGTATTACTTCCGGATTTCCGTATGCATTAATCGGCGCAACCCTTACGACGCGCCTGGCACAGGACGGAATCACCAAAAGTGCGGTCACAGCGTTCGCGCTTACTTTCCTCGCCTACAATTTCAAATTTCTGTGGGCACCTATCGTCGACAATATTCGTCTGCCTGTAATCGCAGAGGTAGGCCAGCGGCGTTCCTGGCTCTGGACTATTTGCTTGCTTGTTATCTTGGCAGTGATATTCCTTGGCGTGGCTGATCCGGCGAAATCAATAATGACCGTAGCCGTAGCGGCGATCACTCTCGGCGCACTGGGTGCAACCCTCGACATCATAATTGATGCCTATCGGATCGAACTTCTGGAACCTTACCAATTGGGCACGGGGTCGGGTATGTCCCAATATGGCTGGAGAATTGGCAGCGCGACTACCGGTGCAATGGCGCTGCTAGTCGCAAGCAACTACGGCTGGACTGTTGCCTATATTTCCTGTGCTGTGTTCACTTTACCCGCGATTTTTGTTGGACTATTTATGGGGGAGCCGCCTCGGCATATTGAACCGGCTCAACCGAAAGGCTTGTGGGAAGCGTTGGTCGACTACTTTAGCCCCTTGTTGGAATTTGTTCGACGGCAAGGAGCCTGGTTAGTCCTGTTCTTCGTATTGATTCACAAAATTGGAGACACGCTAGCCAATCTTACCCTGCGCCTATTGTTTGATGACCTGGGTTTCAGCAACGAAGAAATTGCCTTTTACGATGTGGGTTTTGGTTTTATCGCCTTCCTGCTGGGTATATTCATCGGCGGCATTTTGTTTGCGCGCATGGGGCTTAAGCACTCCGTGCTGATTAGTCTGATATTGATGGCCGTATCAAATTTCAGCTTTGCTGCTCTGGCTCTCGTTGGACACAGCAATATCGGGATGGCGGCTGCGGTGGGTTTTGAGAACTTCGCCAGTGGTATTGGAGGAGTGACCGTCGTCGCCTATTTGTCAGCTCTCTGTAATCTGCGATTCACGGCCACGCAATACGCATTGCTTTCTGCCCTGGCAAGTATCGCTGGGCGGTTTCTCACCGGTACCACAGCGGGTGGGTTAATCGAAGCGCTGGGCTATGTGAATTTTTACCTGTTGACTACCCTGTTGGCTATCCCGGGAGTCTTTCTCTTCTGGTTCATGATCCGCTCTGGTCTGGCAGATGTTTCTCTGGGCGCATCATCCTTCGATTCGAAGTCAGCAGCGACTGCTGGCAAGC
The DNA here is from genome assembly GCA_965227635.1 of uncultured Pseudohongiella sp. Classification (GTDB taxonomy): domain Bacteria; phylum Pseudomonadota; class Gammaproteobacteria; order Pseudomonadales; family Pseudohongiellaceae; genus UBA9145. The sequence goes on from OZ245763.1 coordinate 2,890,924, forward strand.
CTACTGACCAGGCTGCCACTGATATTTCCTGAGTGGGAATTTGCCTTCAATAAACACAATTCCTTCAGATTCCAATGTCGATTTTTGGAGTTGATATTGGGAGCTGTCTCGAGGGAACGACAGGCGCCCCTGAGAGTTAACAACCCTGAACCAGGGTAATTTGGTGCCCGAGGGCAGGTTCTTCATAGTGTATCCCACGTAGCGCGCATAGCCTGGAAGTTCAGCCAACTTCGCTACCTGGCCATAGGTGGCTACTTTCCCTTTGGGAATCTGGGCAACCACTTGCCAAATTTTTTCCTGATTATTCATGCAGACGGCGACTTGTTTTTGCCGGCCATGATAGGCTGTCGTGCAATTAATTTACAGGAGTCAAAAGTGCGCTTCCTATTTCTTGTCTTCATCGCGGTTCCACTTGTCGAGATGCTATTGCTCTTCGAAGTGGCTGAAGAAATAGGTGGCATGACCACCCTTGGTCTGGTGGTGCTCACAGCAGTAATTGGTGTGCAGATATTGAAGCAGCAGGGATTTTCCACGTTGCTGCGCGCCAATGAAAGACTGGAATCCGGGCAATTGCCGGCGCAGGAAATCGTCGAGGGCATGATGCTGGCTGGAGCGGGAGCCCTGTTGCTCACACCGGGCTTCATTACAGATACCCTTGGTTTCATTCTGCTCACCGGGCCGCTGCGTCGTCCCCTCGCCCAGCGAGTGATAAAAGCGGGGGTCGTACATACCTTTGGGTCGGGTTCCTGCCGTGGTTTCAGCTACGAAACCCGGCACAGGCCAGGACAATCGGGGAATGTCTATGAAGGGGAATATTCACGACCTGATGCCCCTAAAATTGATGACCCGAATCGCGATACTGAAAACGATAAAAATTAAAATATAATAAAATCAATGAGATAGAGAAGGGGCTGCTTTTTCGAATAAAAAAACCCTTTCCAGCTTTGCTTTTGCCATTGAATTTTCAGCATTGATCCCCATTGAGGGAGACAACCATTAATCGCCTCGGGACGCCGAATTCCGTGCCCTGTAGGCAAAAAATTGGAAATCCGGAGTGCGTGGCCCCCTGGGTCGCTCGCTCCCAAGTTCTTTTTATCAAATCTATTGTTCAGGAGTGATTTGAATGAATATCCGGCCTTTACAAGACCGTGTTGTCGTACGCCGCACGGAAGAAGAAACAACCAGCGCTGGAGGAATCGTATTGCCGGGTTCCGCCACCGAAAAACCTGCCCAGGGCGAAGTAATCGCAGTGGGTCCGGGCAAGCGCCTGGAAAATGGCGACACCCAGCCTGTGGATCTCAAAGTGGGTGACACTGTTGTGTTTGGAAAGTACTCCAGCAACACCGTGAAAATCGGTGACGAGGAATTGCTGATTCTGAACGAGAGCGAAATTTTTGGCGTGATCGAGTCTTGATCGGACGACCCCCAAAGTCCGCTAAAAAATCGCAAGATTGGTAAACAGAATTTATTGAAACAGGAATATTAGAAATGGCTAAAGAAGTGAAATTCGGCGATTCAGCACGCCAGAAACTACTGTCAGGCGTTAACGTCCTGGCCGATGCTGTAAAAGTGACCCTGGGGCCAAAGGGACGAAACGTGGTTCTCGATAAGTCCTTCGGTGCTCCCACAGTCACTAAAGACGGTGTGTCCGTAGCGAAAGAAATTGAACTGGAAGACAAGTTCGAAAACATGGGCGCCCAGATGGTCAAGGAAGTTGCTTCCCAGACTTCCGACGTTGCCGGTGACGGTACTACCACTGCAACTGTTCTGGCCCAGTCTATTCTGAACGAAGGTCTGAAGTCTGTTGCGGCGGGCATGAACCCAATGGACCTCAAGCGCGGCATCGACAAGGCTGTTGCAGCGATGGTTGAAGAAGTGAAAGCGCTGTCGACTCCCTGTAAGGATTCCAAGTCCATCGCCCAGGTAGGTACTATCTCTGCCAACTCTGACAGCGAAGTGGGTCAGATCATTGCAGACGCCATGGACAAGGTTGGTAAAGAAGGTGTAATCACCGTTGAAGATGGTTCTGGTCTGGAAAACGAGCTGGACGTTGTAGAAGGCATGCAATTCGACCGTGGCTACCTGTCTGCCTACTTCATCAACAACCAGGACAATATGATGGCAGATCTCGAGAATCCTTTCGTTCTGCTATACGACAAGAAGGTTTCCAATATCCGTGACCTGCTGCCATTGCTGGAAAACGTGGCCAAAGCGGGTCGTCCTCTGCTGGTAATCGCTGAAGATGTTGAAGGCGAAGCGCTGGCGACTCTGGTTGTAAACAATATGCGCGGTATTGTTAAGGTGGCCGCGGTTAAAGCACCAGGTTTCGGCGATCGTCGCAAAGCGATGCTGGAAGATATCGCTGTCCTGACAGGCGGTACTGTGATTTCAGAAGAAGTGGGTCTGAGCCTGGAAGGTGCCACCATCGAAGATCTGGGTAGCGCGAAGCGTGTTCAGGTGAGCAAGGAAAACACCACCATTATCGACGGTGATGGTGATGCCAAGAAGATTGAAGGCCGGGTTAATCAGATTCGTGCCCAGATCGAAGAAACTTCTTCTGACTACGATCGTGAGAAACTGCAAGAGCGCGTTGCCAAACTGGCAGGTGGTGTTGCGGTAATCAAGGTTGGCGCCGGAACTGAAATCGAAATGAAAGAGAAGAAGGCCCGCGTCGAAGACGCATTACATTCTACTCGTGCTGCCAACGAAGAAGGCGTTGTGCCTGGTGGTGGTGTTGCCCTGGTTCGTGCCCTGCAGAAGGTTGAAGGTCTGAAAGGTGATAACGAAGACCAGAATGTCGGTATTGGACTGCTGCTCAAGGCGGTAACTGCGCCACTGCGTCAGATTGTAGAAAATGCCGGTGAAGAAGGCTCCGTAGTATTGGATAAAGTTAAAGCCGGTGAAGGTAATTACGGTTTTAACGCAGCCACTGGTGAGTATGGTGACATGCTCGAAATGGGAATTATCGATCCAGCGAAGGTTACTCGTACTGCACTGCAGGCGGCTGGCTCTGTAGCGGGTTTGATGATTACTACCGAGGCTATGGTTTCTGAGCTGCCTGAAGAGAAAGGTGCTGGTGGTGGTATGCCAGACATGGGAGGCATGGGCGGCATGGGCGGCATGATGTAAAATCGCGCGCCTGGGAGTTTTAGACACCCCCATACTTCGTCAGCCCGGTTTTTTCGATGCTCATGTATGTCTGTATACACTGCGCTCGAAAAAACCGGGCTTTCTCGTCTGGGGGTGTCTAAATTCTCCCAGGCACGCGATTTAAAGTCTGGAGGACCCAGACTCCGTTTAAGGCCCCTCTTTTCGATGCTCATGTATGTTTGTATACACTGCGCTCGAAAAGAGGGGCCTTTCTCGTCCAGGGACGTCTAAAATCTCCCAGCCACGCGATTTAAAGCCCGAAGAATCCAGGCTCTGTTCTGGGTCAGCTCGGTTTTTTCGATGCTCATGTATGTTCGTATACACTGCGCTCGAAAAGAGGGGCCTTTCTCGTCCAGGGACGTCTAAAATCTCCCAGCCACGCGATTTAAAGCCCGAAGAATCCAGGCTCTGTTCTGGGTCAGCCCGGTTTAAAAATTTCATAATTGTCTGTCTACGCTGCGCTTGGTAAACCGGGGTTTCTTCTCTGGTAGCCCGTAAATACGGATAAATGGGCTAATTAGTGAGAACTGGGTAGGGGATTGATCTGGATTCGTGCCGATATAATGGGTACTTGTGGTCCTGAACGTTCCTGAATGTTGTGACTAAAGCTTATTGTCAGTGCTCAAACCCTGTTGTTTCTTCGCTCCTGCCGGTGACGGCGGAGGGGGGGAGTGGCTATGAGCTGCAGCGATGTGATGGTTGTGGGCTGGTTTGGGATGCTCCCATGCCGGGGGAAGCGGAATTGGCCAAGGCTTATTCGGCAGAGTATTACAGTTCAACTGAGGCGAAGTTTAATCCGCTCATTGAAGCGTGGACTCGTTATAGCGGTCGGAAGCGGGCACGTGCACTCTTGCGCCGGCACGGAAGAAGCTCTGCTGGACTTCGCGTTCTGGATGTTGGTTGCGGTCGCGGCGTGCTGCTGCACGGCTTCCTTGAAGAAGGGGTCGAGGCGCTGGGTATCGAACGTGGTGGTGCTGGCTTTGAGGAGATTCAGGGTATCGAGGCATTGTCCCTTGATGATCTTGTGGCGTCAGGTCGCACATTTGACGTAATAGTGATCTGGCACGTATTGGAGCATCTCCACGAACCACAGGATAGTCTTGTAAAGTGTCGTCAGCTTCTGGCTGATGGTGGCAGCCTGTTTATCGAAGTACCCAACTTCGGCAGTTTGCAGGCAAAGTTATTCAGGGCACGCTGGTTTCACCTGGATCTTCCCAGACACCTGTTTCATTTCACGCCGGCATCACTTCTGTTAATTCTTAACAAGGCAGGCTTCTCGGTAGAGTCTGTCGGAACTTTTTCATTCGATCAGAATCTCTATGGCTTTTTGCAAAGTGCGCTCAATTACTTGCCTTTCGCTCCCTTTAATCATCTCTACAATCTGTTGAGAAGCAAGCCTTCAATTGTTACCTTAATTGCCATTCTGCTTTATATGCCTCTCGTCGCCGTAATCGCGATACCGGCATTGCTGGATACTTTCCTCGGTAGCGCTGCTGGCCGGGGAGCAGTCTTAACGGTACATGCGCGTCCTGAACCCGGAGTAACAGCATGATCAATGGTCAAACCATCGTGGTAGTAATGCCGGCATATAATGCCGAGCAGACCCTGGAAAAGACTTTCAACGCGCTACCACACGAGGTGATCGACCACGTCATCGTGGTTGATGATGCAAGCGACGATCACACAGAGGAAGTCGCGAAGAGACTCGAGGGTGTGCATGTGATCCGGCACAGCAGCAACAAAGGTTATGGTGCGAACCAGAAAACCTGTTACAGGAAAGCGCTGGAGTTAGGAGGAGATGTGGTGGTTATGGTGCATCCCGACTACCAGTATGAACCCCGGCTGGTTACTGCCATGGCATCAATGATTGCCCAGGGTGTCTACGATGCTGTGATCGCTTCGCGTATTCTTGGAACTGGCGCGCTGGCCGGCGGTATGCCGCTGTACAAGTACATAGCGAATCGTTTGCTGACCGCCTATCAGAATTTTTTGATTCCGTTCAAACTGTCGGAGTACCACAGTGGCTATCGGGCATTTTCCCGCACTGTGCTCGAAAATTTACCACTGGATCGAAATTCGGACGATTTCATCTTCGATAACCAGATGCTGGTGCAGGTAGTGGCCCACGGATTCTCCATGGGAGAGGTGAGTTGTCCAACACGTTATATGAAAGACTCTTCATCAATCAGTCTGGCCCGATCTATCAAATACGGACTCGGTGTATTGCTAACTACTCTCGAATACAAGTTCAGCCAGCTCGGCCTGAGAAAGAGTGAACGCTTTGCCCGGGAGCAAAGGCGTGCCTCCCGCTAGCCGTCGATTTTACTTTCTCGGGTCCGCTTCTTTAATCCTGATCAGCCTGCTCATCTATGCTGGTGTGGGTGATCATGAGTTGCTGAACTGGGACGACCGTAGCTATACAGTCGCCAATCCCTGGGTAACAAACCCAACTTTCCAAAACCTCCTGTCCATGTTCACCGAAGTCAGGATGGGAAACTGGCATCCCCTGACCTGGCTCAGTTTCGTTCCAGAATATGCGATATGTGGAGACGGAGCTCTATGCTACAAGCTGACCAATGCGATCCTGCATGGGATTAACGCATTTCTGCTTGGTGTGTTTGTTATCGTGCTGCTCGGGCTCGTCGAACTACGACTCGAACTGCCCGCAGCGACGCTCCAGTTAATACGGTCTTCCCGGGCAGGGTTGAGTTTTTCACAATGGGTCGGGTTGCTATCGTCATTGCTTTTTCTTGCCCACCCACAGCATGTTGAAGCAGTAACCTGGGTGGCGGAGCGGAAAGAGCTTTTGTGTGGATTGTTCTACCTATCCGCTTTGATTGTGTATTGCCGTGGTTATGAGTGGAGTTACTGGCGCCGTAATGGGGCTGTGCTAACGCTGTTTATTCTGGCGCTCATGTCCAAGTCCATGGCTGTTAGCCTGCCTCTGGCGCTCGTGCTTCTGGATGTTTTCTTATTGCATCATCAGAGACTGCTTCGGGAGAAAGATGCTGCTTTCGCATTCTCGACGCTGGTCATACAAAAACTGCCGTACTTTTTGCTGATGTTTGGCGCCATGTTGCTCACAGTAATATCCCAAACACCGGGACGCTTACAGCCAGTTGCACTTGATGAAAAGTTGTTCACGGTCTTGGCGGGCCTTCAGCACTACCCCTTGAAATTTCTTCTCCCGGTTGGGTTTTCGCCATTCTACCCGCAGGAGCTGGTGTATTCCGGCATGATTGGTTACCTGCCGTTACTGATCTTTGCTGGCGGCACGGCCTTTGTTTTTTACAAGTGTCGTGAGTCGTGGAGCTTTCCGCTCCTGCTGCTCGCTTTACTGTTTTACCTGGTGGCTGTTGCACCTGTGATTGGCATCGTAAAGGTTGGTGAACAGGCATTCGCCGATCGTTACAGCTATCTACCTACTATCGGGTTCTATTTGATCGCGGGATGGTGTCTCGCCTGGCTTGCTTTCAGGGTCAGTCGACTGGTGATGGTGTTGGCTCCCTTATGTTTGCTAGTGATCTTTCTGGGCTTGCAGTCCTATGCGTATAAAGGCGTTTGGCGCAATGATCTCGTATTTTGGTCAACTGTTGTGGATTCCTATCCTGACGTGGCGGCCACTCCGCTGGATAACCTGGCGAACAGTTTGTCACAAGCTGGCGAGTATCAGCTGGCGCTCGATTACTATGAGCGATCAATCGCCGTAAACCCGCAGGGCCTGATGGCCTATTTGAATCTTGCCTCGATGTACGATTTTCTTGGCGAGTCTGATGCGGCCCTCAACACACTGGCGGCTGGTGTGGAGGCTAATCCTGATAGTGCGGGCCTGCAGAGTCGCGCAGGCAAAGCCTTTCTATTGGCGGGGGATCTGCAGCAGGCGGGGGCCTACATCGAAAACGCACAACGATTGCAGCCGGATCTGGCTGATGTTCAGCTCAGTCGGGGTATGTTGGATCTCATGCGCGGAGACGTGACCAGCGCCATTGGTTTTCTGGCCGCCGTGCCTGGCAACATGCCGCAACACTATGAGGCGGGTTTGCTCCTGGTTCAGGCGCAAGCCCAGCAAGACCTTGATCAGGCGAAGGCAACACTTGGCGATCTTATCGCGCGATATGGAGAACGCCCGCAACTTCAGGAATTGCGAGAGTCGCTGGAATCAGGGGATTTGCAGTAGTGTGGAAAGATGAGTGGCCAGCGGTCAGTTGACAGACCGCTGGCTACCCATCGGGGCTCGCTTAGGTTTAGCGTGAAGCCACCGCAGTTTAACCGGCAAGATTCGCGTTCGCGAAATCCCAGTTAGCCAGGTTATCGATAAATGAGCCAAGGAAGTCAGGCCGACGATTCTGAAAATCGAGGTAGTAGGCGTGTTCCCAAACGTCGCACACCAGAATTGGTTTCAGGCCGTCGGTCAGTGGTGTCTCGGCATTGGCTGTTTTGACGATTTTCAATGCATCGCCGTCAGCCACTAACCAAACCCAACCACTTCCGAATTGACCAACGCCACCGGCCACGAATTCATCTTTGAATTTATCGAAGCTGCCAAAACTGGCATCGATTGCAGCGGCAATATCGCCACTGGGTGCGCCGCCACCGTTGGGGCTGATGCTGTTCCAGAAAAAAGTGTGGTTATAGCATTGGCCGACATTGTTGAATAACGGGCCACCTTTCTCGGCGCATCTTTTGACCAACTCTTCGAGAGAGTCAGCATCGACGCCGGCTTCTTCGAGAAGCTCGTTACCTTTTACAACATAGGCGTTGTGGTGTTTGCCGTGGTGGAAATCCAGGGTTTCGGATGACATGTGGGGTGCCAGTGAATCTTTGGCGAAAGGGAGTTCGGGTAGTTCTAACTTCATAATATCCTCTTCATGGACTACGCGTATGGGATGATGTCGGCAACAAATCACGCATATCCCTGTATTTACAAGGGTTTTAGCAGGTGCGGGGATGCTTGCTGCGAATCCGGGTAGTTTAACAGATATTTGTGGCAGTCAAAGGCCAGAGCCGGGTTCCCGTGCCTGAGGGGGCGGAAATGCGGGTTTCTGCACCCACCTTACCGGGCCAAGCGGCTTCGATCTCCCTGTCAGCGCATGTGTCCTGTGATCCTGTCGAACAATTGCATCTGGAGACCAAAAAATGCCGAAAATGTCAGATTTTCGGGGATAGCGGAACCACTCTGTATCTAGGATAATACTGCCCCATGAAAGATCGCGACGAGCTAAGAGACATACCACCACTGGTACCGGACCGGGACGATCTGGTAACGCACCAGAGTAATCGCAGGGCCCAGGGCCAGGAGATCGTACGTCCAGGCTTTACCACCGAGAAGGTGAAAGTCAGCAGTTGGCCCATGCGAATAATGGTATTCCTTCTGACTGTGGCGGCTGGAGTGGGAGGCTACGGTTCCTATTACTTCTATGATCTCTACCAGACCAATCTGCGGCAAACCAACTTGCGCATTAGCGACCTGGAGTTACGTCTGGCCCTCGTTGATGAGAGTGCCACTGAATCCGATAACACCTTAATGCAGAATATCGAGCAAACTATCGAACAGTACGATTTGCTATGGGCGAACTGGCGCAACAACAATCGAACCTTCGAAGAGATTCAGGGGGAAATTGCGCGTCTGAAACTGGCCAATGAAGGGCAGGATGAAATCACCAACAACAATGCCCAGCAGATAGCGACGACCAATCAGGTTTTGCAGACAGCGCAAGCCCAACTCAATGCGCTCAACGATGACTTCGGTCAGCTTAATGCCAGTATGGTGTCTCTCGACAATGAAATGGGAGAACTGGCCGCCATGCGCGGCGATCTCCAGTCGATTCGTGAAGCGCTAAACAGCGGTGACAGCACAGTGCTTGGCCTGGTGGGACGCATCGAATATCTGGAGCAGAGCCTAGAGTCGGTCAATGCACACCGCCTGCAGATTAACGAAAGCCTGTTTCGCTTGCAGGAAAATATCGAATCTGTTCAACGCAGTGTGGGCGGATCGCCTCCCGGTCCCTGACCGGATTCCCGGGCTGCCACGCGAGCTGCCCTGGTGACTACTCGCCAGTAAATACCGGATCGCGCTTTTCAATAAAAGCTGTTACGCCTTCGTGAAAGTCTTTGCGTGATGCACAGTCGGCGAATGATTCCGCTTCTGCCTGCAATTGCGATTCAAATTCACTCTCCAGCGATCGATAGAGCAGGGCTTTGGTATTGCCATAGACATGTGTTGGCCCATTCGCTAGGCGGGTCGCCAGTTTTTGGGTTTCGCTCTCCAGTTCAGCCGCGGGCACCACGTAATTGATCATGCCGATGGCTTTCGCTTCCTCCGCGTCGAATCGGTCACCCAGCAGGGCGATCTCCATGGCTTTCTTGATGCCAACTGCGCGAGGCAAATGGAATGAGGCGGAACCATCCGGACTGGTGCCAATTCGGCAGTAGGCGAGGGTGAAGAAGGCATCATCGGATGCAATTATCAAGTCGCAGGCGAGGGCCATACTGACACCTGCTCCGGCGGCTGCTCCGCGGCAACTGGCGATAATGGGCTTCGGCATGCGGCGCATGGCGAACATGATAGGGTGGAGATCGTGGATTCTCAGCACGAATTCCTTGCGTATCTCGTCCGGTGTTTTCTTGATCGAATCCCCCATGCCTTTGACGTCGCCGCCAGCCATGAAATGGTCACCTGCACCGGTCAGTACCACACAGCGTATGGTGTCATCATGCTCAATATCGTGCAGGGTATCTGCCAGCATTGCCCGCATTTCCATGCTCAGTGCATTACGTGCCTCGGGTCGATTCATGGTGAGTGTGGCGATTCCGTCTTTAACGGAGACATCTAGATGGGACATGAAGCTATCCTTCTTGTTTGGAACGAGAGAGGCACAAGTATAGCCTTGGCGGGCTGTGGGGCAACCGCAGATGGGTCAATATGGCTCGATGCTTCTGGCCCTGATTGATAATTAGCAAGAGATTCGCTTGGTCTGAGGAGTTTGGCCGGCAAGCAGGGTTTTCGTGCCTTCGATGGGGTTACCGCATTAGGGTTGCTGGAGCTAGTAGATTTTGGCTTTGCTTTGGCGTTCGCAAGAGATTTTCTTGCTCGTGGGAGTTTGGCCAGCACGTGGGAATCGTGCACGTAAGCTGATTGAGTTGGTGCGGACGGAGAGACTTGAACTCTCACACCTTGCGGCACTAGAACCTAAATCTAGCGTGTCTACCAATTCCACCACGTCCGCCAAAAGGGGAGGGTATTGCCCCCTGAGAGGCCGCGTATTATACCGGAACCCAGCACTTTTGAAAGGCACAGCGAAGCCATAATAAGAGGGCAGTTTCCCCGTCACGGCGCGCAGGGAGGGCCCTGTCCAGTGAAATTTCCGACTTATGGAATTGAAGGGGGATTGCCGATGCTGGCCGAGGAGTCCAATCCAATTGTGCTACAAGACTTGCTCTTTCTTGTAAGTGTCAGGCCTCCATTCATGCAGACCTGCCAGGATGCGACTTCGCTAGCCTCGGAAGGGTTCTCAGTCTTCAGGTTTGCCGAGATGAATCTCGGTCGCACCTGACCCAATGAGTCCGCTCGGCATAAAGTTCATCGCCAGTGATTTTCTGGTCTCGGCATGATCATGGCGTAACACTTTGTGTTTCAGATAGGCTGGGAACACAAGCACTGTGTCGTTCCCCATTTCGAAATTATGCGAAGGTCCATTGAAGACGTTGTATGCGGTTGGTTTGATATCGAACTGGGAGACGAAGGGCTTTTCAAAGCATATTCTGGATTTGTTGTTGCCAGTCTGGCCGAAATAGTAAACCGCACACAACATGGCGTTGCCATGGTTATGTAATACCGAGATTTTGTTTGTTTCGGTCTTTACAAACCAGGACGTGGTCATATGAAATTCGTTTGTGTAGCGCATTACTTCGGACGCGTATTCGTTGACGATTGCCACGAAACGATTCTTTATTTCTGGCGCGTCTTTGAGCACTTTCAGATTTCTCGAAATTTTGAGAAATCTCTCTGGATCATCGTCGGCGTTGGTGTCCCCCCATTCCTGACTTTCATAGAGTCGCAGCAGTCTTTTCTGGTCGATACCGGTGTTGCCAAACTCAACAATGGCTTCGGGAAAAATTGGATGAACCTGTGCTGTCATATGAAAGATATGACCTTGTTTGGTAGTTGTTCTGCTATCCATGAAACGAATTCCAGTTATTTAATTGCGATACTACTATTCAAGCTACTATGACTTGTTCCATTGCAATCCGTGGGGATCTGTATCGGGTTGATTGTTTTTCGAATGCTTGTCTTTTATCAATGAGCAGCGAGCCATCGTTACACTTCTAATTTTTTGGGTACGATACGAGGTAAGAGGCGTCTATGAGGTCTATGAGATAGCGTCAACATCACTCGGTCCCGTCCCCGAATAGCGCGGATTGTCTCGAAAAAACGGGCTCCGTGTCCTCGATTCTCTCTCCTATTCACCTCCAATTTTTCTAATGAAGTCTTTAAGGCGCTGTTCGTTGTTGATTTTGCGGAAAATTAAAGCGCGGACACAATAAGTAACAGAACAGAAATGGGAACAAAATTTAATAGCTGCTAAATTGTTCGATTCTTGTTTCAATAATTTCGATCCCGAAATTATTTTTTGCTTGCTCAATAATTGTTTCAGTTCTGATGAGTTTTCAATTCGTGAGTTCTGACAGGATTCCTTCATGTTCAAGTTAGTCGACTGGAAAGTTTTTCCCAAGACTTGCACACTGGAAAATATTGACACGAGTGAAGAAGTGAAATTGTCCCCCAGAGCTATGGATGTACTGGTGCATCTAATAGAGATTAGCGGGGAAGTGGTTTCAAGTTCCGAATTATTGGATAGGCATTGGAGTAAGTCGGTAAGCTCCGATCATGCTGTCCACAATGCGATCGCAGAACTTCGCGGTGCGCTCGGTGACAATGCCAGCAGTCCGCGATATATAAAGACCTATCCAAAGCGCGGGTACTCGTTGCTGGTCGAGCCCGAAACTCTGAATGACAAGTCTGCGCTCAAGCCTTTATCAACTCCTCCCCTCTGGCCTTTTCTTATTGAGAAAATGGGCCGCTATGGTCGATTCGCCATTGCCGCTCTGGTGTTGCTTGTCATGGTTGGCCTTGCACTCAACCTGCAGTCTTTGAATCAGGATCCAACAGTCTTGTTGGTGCGCCGTCTGGACAATCTCAATGTGGACGTCGAGAACAGGTTTTGGGCGGACCAGTTGCCTGCCAGTCTGGTGACCAGATTGTCTACTCTTCCTGGCACTATCGTCATCAGTGATTTTGGTGATCCGGGAGCGGAGGCTTATGTGCAGGACAACCTGCAGCATGAAATTGACTATGTGCTTGGAGGTAATGTTCAGCAGGCGAATTCTTCTCTCAGGTTGCAGGTGAACCTGATGGATGCGAGAGACAGTTCGGTGGTTGTTTCCAATCAGTTCGACATCTCTTCTGCCCAGGTGTTTGCCGTGCAGGATCAGATTGGTAAAAACATTGTCTCGGCGTTTAGTATTTATCTTGATGAAGAGCAGTCTGAGGAGATGCGTGATTGGGGAACCAACAACCCCGCGGCATATAGCCATTTTCTCGAAGGTGGTTTTTACGCGGCGAACTCAAACCATACCGATCTCGAAATGGCGATTGAGCACTACCATGCGGCTGCAGAAGAAGACCCCGCGTTTGTAAACGCGTACATCGGTCTGGTCAGGGCCGCGAATAGCCTGGGTAGCTATAGCCATGAGGCAAGAAACACTGGATTGATTGATATTGTTTCGGACTCTATCCGGGAAGTCTCGCGCATAGACCCCCACCACGAGTCGTTGACTGAACTCCGGGTACATTTATTGCGATTACAGGGCGACAGTTCGGAATTGGTTGAGGAAACACTGCGTCGATCAATACTGGAAGGTGGTGCCGATGACTTCTCATTTTCTGCCTATGGCGTACTGCTGGCTGAAGCCCGCCTGTACGATGAAGCCTCGCAGTTTCTGGACTTGTTGGGTGAAGATGAGCCTTTCGAGATACCCATGCGTGCCACCTGGTTGTACCAGACATTCTTCGAACTCCCCGATAGTCTTATCGACGCTCAAAAAGCTATCCTGCTTGAGCAACCGGATCATATTGGCGTCCTTTCCGCGCTGATTCGTGGCCTCGCATTTAACGGCGATTACCGGCAAGCCAATTTCTATTTGCAGCGGCAGATGGAGATTGATGAAGAAGGTCCCTTCACCATGCTTAGCCAATCGATTATCAGTGGATTGTGGGGGTCGTCCACCGAAGCCGGAGAACTCTTCGAGGTGGCTAATCGCTACAATCCGGACTTTAGTCTGGGGCTGGGTGTTAAGCGTTTTATTCGTGGTGATATTGAAGGGGGTACTGAGTATTGGAAAACCCTGAGCCCGGTGGATACACGACGCCTTTCGATGATGGCGCACAAGGTTGAGATGTATTTCCCTGCCAGAATAATTGAAGACCCGAGGTATCAGGAGTTGCTGGATGAGCTTGGCCTGGGGTTAAGGTGGCAACGACGGCTCATGGAAGGTTTGAGAGAAATGACTCCTGTCACAGGAGTCGAACTCAGTGCCAAGTCGGCTGAAGCTTATGCCGAAAACAGGTTTATCGTGGAGAACAATCTCTGGGATCATTCCACTATCGACTATCCTAATCGCGATGGGAAACTGCCTGGTTTGCGCCAGGCTGTCATGAATCCATCCAGCGATTGATCCATCAAGCAATTCCGCAATACCCTTCGCCCAATTTTCCTGTAAAACCAGCCTCGCCGGGTACGGTTGCCTGATGGTATTTGCCTGGGCTAAGCTGCCTTTTGGCCTTCTGTATTTAATGACCAGATTACCCCGGATAGCCTCTGAAATGAGCAAAGACACGAAGTTGCCGAAGAATACGGATCAACTACCCGTAGCCAGCAAGAAAGACGTGGCTGATTTTCTGGGAAAGCTGGCCACGATTCCCCAAGGGGGAGGTGATGCTCGCCTTATTTTCGCGTTGGATGCAACCGCCAGTCGACAGCCGACCTGGGATATGGCGACACAGTTGCAAGCGGAAATGTTTCAGGTTGCGCAATCCCTTGGTGGTTTGCAAATTCAGCTCTGCTATTTTCGAGGACTGGGTGACTTCTTTCACAGCAATTGGCACAGCAGTGGAGATGAGTTGTTGCAAAAAATGCTAGGGATTCAGTGTCAGGCGGGTGCTACCCAGTTGGGGCGCCTGTTGTCCCACGCCATGGGAGAAAACGAGAAGAAGAAAATCAAGGGTGTTGTTTTCATTGGTGATGCCATGGAAGAAATGCCGGATAGACTTAATCAACTGGCTGGCAAGATGGGTTTATTGAATGTGCCCTTGTTCATGTTTCAGGAGCATGGCGATCCGGTTGCACGGCGTACGTTTACCGAACTTAGCCGACTGTCCGGAGGCGCCTATTCGCAGTTCGATGCATCCAGTGCGGCACAACTCCGTGAACTCTTGCAGGCGGTGGCAGTCTACGCGGCGGGTGGGCTAAAAGCGCTCAAGGACTACAGCAAAAGCTCGGGTGAGGCGGTAAAATTGCTGGAACGACAAATCAAGTCCTGATCCAAGCCGAGCCAATCTACTATGATATTTCGCTTGCTGGCCCTGATCCTGCTACCGATTATTGCCTATTACCTGGTGCGATCGGCGCGTCAGAAGTTTAACCTCAGTTCCCGTCAAACCCAGATTCTGTTTTTAATCGTCGCGGCTCTTCTCATAGTAGGGATTCTGATCGTGATGGGACGCCTGCCGGTGCATTTCATAATCGCTCCTTTAGGCGCCGCAGGCGCGTTTCTGCTTCGATTTCTGCCAACCCTGTTGCGACTGTTGCCTTTCTGGCAGATGTTTCGAAGCAGGACAGCATCTGCGGGTTCCAGTAAGGGAGGGCAGACATCAACTATTCGTACCCGGTATCTTGCTATGGAATTGGATCATGATAGCGGTGATATCGATGGTGTAGTGCTTCTGGGAAACTTCGAGGGCGCTACACTCAGTAAGCTGTCCCTGACCGATCTGCGATCATTGCATACCGAGTGTCGTTCGGATTCCGATTCCTTGCAGATACTGGAGGCTTACCTGGATCGAAATCACGACGCATGGCGAGAAGAAAATAGTGGAAACCGTTCCGGGTCCGGAAACGAATCCGTCATTGACGAATCGATAATGACGCGGGAGTTGGCGCTGGAAATTCTCGGGCTCAAAGGAGAGCCCGATCCAGAAGAAATCACCAGGGCCCATCGTACGCTTATGCAGCGCATGCATCCTGACCGGGGAGGCTCGGATTACCTGGCCAAGAAGATAAACCAGGCGAAGGATTTCCTGCTTCGGAAGTAGGGCGCTATTGAGGGAGCGCCAGCTTTCGGTGAGTGCTAACATTAGCTATCTGTTGCTTTACTGTATGATTATCAACCTCACCTGTTAAACGAATTGACCATGGCGCTTATCAAGAACGAAGATTTTATCCAGAGTGTCGCCGACGCTCTGCAATACATTTCCTACTATCATCCGCTGGATTTTGTTAAGGCGGTGCACGAAGCTTATGAGAAAGAGGAATCACCGGCGGCGAGAGATGCGATGGCGCAGATTCTCATCAACTCGCGCCTGTGTGCCGAAGGGAAGCGGCCAATTTGCCAGGACACGGGAATCGTCACCGTCTTCCTGAAAGTTGGAATGAACGTGCAATGGGAAGGAGGCATGGCAGTCAATGACATGGTAAACGAGGGTGTCAGGCGCGCCTATCAGCTACCGGACAATGTTCTGCGTGCTTCGATTCTGAATGATCCCGCCGGCGCAAGAAAGAATACTGGCGACAACACGCCCGCTGTAATTCATATGGAGTTGGTCCCGGGCGACACCATCGACGTGAAATTGGCTGCGAAAGGCGGCGGATCAGAAAACAAGGCCAAGATGGTCATGCTCAATCCCAGCGACAGTATCGTGGATTGGGTAGTAGCGACATTGCCTACCATGGGTGCGGGTTGGTGCCCACCGGGTATGTTGGGTATCGGGATAGGTGGCACGGCGGAAAAAGCGACCGTGTTGGCGAAGGAGTCGCTCATGGACCCTATCGATATCCATGAACTGAGGGCCAGGGGGCCGTCCAACCGGGTCGAAGAATTAAGACTGGAAATCATGGACCGGGCGAATGATCTGGGTATAGGCGCCCAGGGTCTTGGCGGCCTGACTACTGTGCTGGATGTCAAAATACTCGATTATCCAACCCATGCCGCGTCTTTGCCGGTCGCGATGATTCCCAATTGCGCTGCTACCCGCCATGCCCATTTCACTCTGGATGGCAGTGGCGTGGCCAAATTAACCCCGCCCCGGCTGCAGGACTGGCCACAGATTACCTGGGATGCGGGTCCCCGTGCGCGCAAGGTGAATCTGGATACAGTTACCAGGGAAGAAATCGCTGAATGGCAGCCCGGTGATACGCTATTACTGTCCGGAACCATGCTGACTGGGCGCGATGCGGCCCACAAGCGCATGCTTGGCATGCTGGAGAAAGGCGAGAAGCTGCCGGTTAATCTGGACAACAAGTTTATCTATTACGTGGGTCCCGTGGATGCGGTGCGCGACGAAGTGATTGGGCCAGCGGGACCTACTACCGCGACTCGCATGGACAAATTCACCGATGCTCTGCTGGAGCATACCGGATTGATGGGCATGATAGGCAAGGCGGAAAGAGGTCCTGCGGGTATCGACGCTATCAAGAAACACAAAGCGGTTTATCTGATGGCGGTAGGTGGCGCTGCTTACCTGGTGTCCAAGGCGATCCGCGAATCGAGAGTCGTAGCCTTCGAAGACCTCGGTATGGAAGCCATCCACGAATTTGTAGTGGACGAAATGCCGGTGACAGTGGCCGTGGATGTGAATGGCACCTCAGTGCACCAGACTGGTCCTGCCCTGTGGAAGCAAAAAATCGCCGAACAGCACGCGATCGAAGTGAAGTAACTCAGAGCTTCGCCGCTTATTCTGAACTGCCCGGGTCTTCGAGCATATCTGCGTAGTAGTCCGGTACCTGCAGGCTGATGGTGTTTGCATAGCCATTCACTTTCATGCCGGTGCGGGACACTTCAAGTGCTTCACTGCCCAGCACGTTGTGATCGAAACGGTAGATTGTGCGATGTTCACCCCTGCAGGTGGCGTCGTCATACTCTGCGGCAGCCTCAGCAACTTTCTCATTGCGTTTCCTGTGCTCGGTAAAGGCACTCTTGCCGTGGCGCTTCTCCAGCATGGCACTTACTATATGGGGCGCGATGATAGAGGCGCTGGCGTTATTGCCGCCAAATCCTTTCGAGTTGATGATCGCCGCATCCATGTCCGTGTTTTTCAATTCCCGGTGTGCCAGTAAATAATCCAGATGTGCGCGTTCCACATCGTCGGCGAGCCCTTCGATGGTGAGAATGCCGGGCAGTATTCCTTCATTCCAGACACCGAGGCAGGCCATGAGTTGATCGCCGGCGGCGGACGCGACTGAATGACCGACATAGGATTTAATGGCCGCGACTGGCCAACTCTCGATACCAAATGCTTTTGCCACAGTACTCAGGATTTCCGATTCAGTGACCCGGTTCTGAGGTGTGCCGGTACCGTGTGCCTGCACAAAGCTGGCCTCGGAGAGACGCTTTTCACCGATGATATTGGCTGTGGCTGCCGCTGCTTTGGACAGGGTGATGTAGTTTCCGAGTCCGGGACCGGTAATGGATTTCTTGTAGCCATCGGCATTCACGAACACATCATTGACGCCACCATAAATTGTGGCACCTGTCTCCAATGCCAGCTTGTCATCCATGAGCACAATGAATTGTGCGGACTCGGCAATGGTAAAGCCGGAGTTGTCACTGAATGGGCGGCAAGCCCGCGCGTAATCTGGCATGTCAGCGGCGGACAGTCCGTCCAGTTTGCGCAGCGAGGCATCGGTCGCCAGCGCGCCCATGGTGGCGAAGGCGTCGAAGACTTCGGGTACGAGGCCGGCTTCACTGGTGCCCACAATCGCGATGCGTGCCTGACCGTTGCGTATGTCCCTGATGCCGTTGCGAAGATTGTAGAGGAATGTGGCGCAAGCGCCGTTACTGTGTCCTGTGGTACCCAGGTTTCCCAGCAGATAGGCATTGATAAAATCTGCGGGCATTTCATTCAGGCCCAGTGCCAACTGCTTGGAGGTAACCTTTTTGCCGAGCAAGCGGGCCTGCAACATGCCACCGTTACCGTTGTAATCCAGTTGTGAAAGACAGCTACCGGCATAAACACTGATCTGGTCGGCAGGAACCAGTTGCTGCAGCGTGTCCCAGTCCATGCCCAGGGACTGAATAGCATCGGATGCGCCGAATACAGTCATCTGCAGGGCGCGGGGATGATTCCGGGAGTTGTAGGTACTGGCTGGATCGAACCCGCCGGGGAGTTGTCCAGCGGCCTGTACTTCGCTGACGCGCAGCGCCCCCAGCATCACATCCAGTTTATCCGTTACCTTCACTTGCATAGAATCGCCTTCGCCCGGTGTCAGTTCCCAGGACTCTGGGATGGGATCGGGGAGATGTTTCCGGCGCATGGTGAAAACAAGGCCCTCGCGTTCGTCGCCTTGCAGCGCCGCCTGCTGATGGTAGGGCACCGCGTCCACATCAAAGTAGCTGTCTTCCAGGCGCCGGATCAGAGTTGCGGCCAGCAATTTATCTGCGTCTGAAGCGTTTGTATTGCACAGTCCGGCGAGGTTTTGCAGGGTTCTCTGCTGCTTTTCAGTCGACAGGGCATCGAACACGAGACGGCGGTAGCCATGGAATCCCGAGCTTCTGCCTGCCGGGTTAATGCCGCCGAAACCGGTAATTACTGGAAAACTGCGCATGCCTGCTGCTCCCGTCTGTAGTCTGCCTGAAATCGTGGGATGGGAAAGCTATTAAAGCGGATAGAGGCATTTCGGGATAGGGCTAAATGGTCATTAAATATGGTTATCTGGCCACCTTGCGTCTCGCATATTACCAGAATGAGAGCGGCTAGAAGCCGCAAGCCATGGGGCTGACTGTGTGCTGAAGTGGGCTGTTTGACCTACGGGAGACTCAAGTTGGCACAGCTTGGGCTGCTGTGATCTTGCATTGAGCCGGGGCTGTACTTAGCATGGGGCCAGTTAGGTACCTTGGGTGCCTCCCTCTTACCAAGTTACTAATTACCAAATTACTTAGCACAGATACTCTCGCACTTGACCGACAGCTACCTCAGCCAGATCTCCGAAGTTCATGCCTTACTGGGCATTCCAGCCAGTTTTCGCGATGAATGCGCCTTGCCATTGTGTCGCCCGCCAGATCGGCTGGTAGCTACGGAGCTCGATTATTACGGGCGGCCGCAACAGCTGTGCCCGGAGGCATTTTCAGCATGGACTGAAATGAAGGCTGCGGCAGCGGGGGACGGGGTGGTAGTCCACCTGATTTCTGCCTACCGGGACATTGATTACCAGTGCCAGATATTCAAGCGAAAGCTGGATGCAGGTCTGCAGTTGGCGTCCATCCTGCAAGTTAACGCAGCACCGGGCTACAGCGAGCATCACACAGGCCGCGCCGTGGATCTGGGCACTGAAAACTGTCCGGCGTTGGAAACTGAATTCGAGAAAACCCCGGCATTTAAGTGGCTATCTGCAAATGCAGGGGAGTATGGCTTTGTCATGAGCTATCCGAAAGACAACCCGCTAGGCATCAGCTACGAACCCTGGCACTGGTGTTTTAAAGCGGACGGAGGGTCTGAATAAGCACATTATGTCCTGGATCAAGAAGCTGATCAGTTTCTTAGACAAAACTGCCGGAAAGGGGTAATCTAGGTTCAATCTCGAAAAGGAGGGGCAATGCCAGCATTGCGTAGTCTGACTGAGATACTGTCTCAGAACCTGACAGACACCTTGACCCCACACGGGGCGATACAGCTAAATCTTTTCAATCCGGGAATTCTTCCCAGGGTCTTAAATAGACTCAATCCTAAAATACCTGAATTTCAACTGTCCGAATTTTTTGGTCGCCTCTGCGTCTTTGTGTCTGCAGAGAGGGCTCCCCTGTGTCGACTATACTTAGATCGACAACTGATTTTAATGCACAAACTACAACCCTGATGAGGAGGACATAACAGGCATTCAAACTATTGGTAATAGCTTACTTAAATAAGGAGAAAGTAATTTATGACAAATGAATTCCAAGTAGTTTTTCACAACATCGACCAATCAAACGCTATCGCAGACGCTGTTCACAAGCGCATCGAGAAACTGGAAAGATACTGCGATCAAATTATTACTGGCCGGGTTGTGCTGGATTCTCCACATAATAATCACCACAAGGGAAAAGTTTATTCCGTCGGTCTGGAAATACATACTCCATCCAAAGAGGTCAGGGTCAATCAGGACCAGCATGACAACCATGCCCACGAAGACCTTTATGTCGCAATTCGCGACGCCTTCAATGCTGCTGAACGTCAGCTAAAATCTATCGAGAAGAAGCATCGCGCACAGAAACCAGCAAAACTGGCAACTGAATTCGAAGGCGAGCCGCTTCAGTAACACTAAAAGTAAGAGGCTTCGAGAGCCTAGAATCGAAATTATGAGTAGTAATGATCAACAGCGCCTGGAGATTGAAGCAGCGACCTTCAGGCGCTTGCTTAACCATCTTGATAATCACAAAGATGTACAGAATATTGATCTAATGAACCTGGCCAGCTTCTGCCGCAACTGTTTATCCAAATGGTATAGAGCAGAAGCTGAATCCAGGGGATTGGAGATCGATTACGAACAGGCCAGGGAAATCGTCTACGGTATGCCCTACGTCGAGTGGAAAGCGAAGTACCAGCAGGAAGCTACACCCGAACAATTGCAAAAATTTGAGGAGAAGGGCGCGGCGAGTTAATACTCGCGGCGCTCGCGCCTCTTCTGATTTTCAATCGCTCTCTGTGCTGAAGAGTTTGTTTCTCACCAGTTGCCGATATTCATTCGGTGTCATCGCGTTCGACTTCTTGAATAATTCAGTGAAATAACTGCTGTCCTGGTATCCCACGGTATCGGCAATTTCAGAAATAACCAGATTGCTCTGTTTGAGCAACTCCTTGGCCTGTTCCAGGCGAAGCGTTTGTAGAAACTGCACAGGCGTTGTATTCGTGGCGGACTTGAAGCGCCTGTTCAATGAGCGAACGCTGAGGCCGAACTGTCTGGCCATGTCGGCGATCTGGACAGGTTTGTTGTAATGTTGTTGCAACCATTCCTGGGCAGCAATGATAAGTTCGTCGTGGTGGCTGCTCTGGGGGTTGTTATCCAGTGCGCGGGATTCCAGGGAGCGTCTCAACTCATGCGTGAAGTGGCGTGCCACTTCCGTGGCAATCGCGGCATCGAAGAGCGTTTCGATAAAATGCAGGCTTATATCGCGTATGGCATTGACTGAACCGGTGCAGTAGATGTTGTCCGAACTCGTCGTGAAGCGTTTGCGCTGTAAATTCACAGTGGGATAGGTTTTCTCGAAGTCATCGAAGTAGCGCCAGTGGGTGGTCGCCGACCTGCTTTCCAGTAATCCGGACTCGGCAACGAAGTAGGCACCGTTGGCGGCGGCACAGAGTGTTGCGCCTTGCTCATACTGTGTCCTGATCCAGCTAACCAGCCTGGGGTGTTTTGCCACGGCGAGTTTCGGTTTGCGCCAGACGCCGGGTACAAAGATGAGATCGTATTGTCTCTGGTGCGCTATAGTTTTCTGGCAGTGCATTTCCATGCCGCCGGCGAGTGTGCACAGCAGTTCTTCTTCGGCAACCAGTTCCAGCTTACACACGAGGTCTGCGCGTTTGCTCGCTTTGGCCACGTCGTTTGCCGCACTCAGCATTTCCAGAGGAATTGTGATCGCTGAGCCCAGGGCGCGCGGCACCACTACGATTGATATTTGCTTCATGCTGAATCTGTGGCTTGTGAATCTGGGGATTGGTAGCGCACGGAGTAGATCGTGTAGAACGTCTCGGCGGATGGCGTTTGAATAACGATTTCCTGATCGACTTCTTTACCCAGTAACGCACGCGCCATGGGAGAGTCTATGCTGATATAGCCCTTTTTGGGGTCGATTTCATCGGGTCCTACCAGGCGGTAATTGAAGCGCTCACCTTCTTCATTTTCGACGCACACATAGGCGCCGAAATAGACCTTGTGCTGGTTCTCAGGAATGGTGGAAACCACCGTCAATTCCTCGAGTCGTTTGTCCAGGTAACGGACGCGGCGATCGATTTCCCGCAGGCGTTTCTTGCCGTAGATATACTCCGCGTTCTCGGATCGATCTCCCAGTGCCGCGGCCTCCGACACAGATTGCGTGATGCGCGGTCGTTCTTCTTTCCACAGATAACGCAGTTCTTCCTTGAGCGCTTTCTCGCCTTCAGGCGTAATGTACTTCGCGCTGGGCGGTGAGGGTGGGCGGTATCGACTCATGGCAGGGTATCGCCCTCGAAAAAAGTGAGTTGCTCATCTTCCGCGATTTCTGCTGCCGTTTCCGATGCCGGCAACACTTTAACTCCCAGTCCCAGCAGGCGCACAGGTTTATTGCCGCGGGCAAATCCGTCTGTGCAGAGTTTGTAGAAATTTTCCGGCTCAATCGATTGGGATATCATTTCTACTGTTGTCTGCATAAAGTCATGAAATTTTATTTTCACGAATTGCTTCTGGATACGATAGTCATTTTTTACTTTGTCGAGCCTTCGCTGTAGTTGTTGTTCGAGGGAGGGAAGTTGTCCGAGGCAGCTTTGCAGATCGAGCAAGTCTTCGGCGTAGGTGTTTTCAACCGACACCGATTTTCGAATGCGCTGCGTCTGCACCGGCCGCTCATCGATACCTGCGCTCAGGTTTCGCAGCCTTTCACCAAAACTGCCGAAGTGTTTTACAAGCTCATCTTCAGAGAGCGTTCTGAGGTCGCTGCAGGTGACTATGCCAAGACGCTGCATTTTCTTTGCCGTGACCTTGCCAACCCCATGCAGTTTTTTAACTGGAAGTGCCGACACAAAGGCATCTACTTCTTCAGGCAACACGGCGAACTGCCCATCGGGCTTGTTCCAGTCGCTCGCCACCTTGGCCAGGAATTTATTAGGAGCGATGCCCGCCGAGATGGTGATTCCCACTTTTTCTCTTACTTCATCCCTGATCGCGCTGGCAATGCGGGTGGCACTGCCCTGAAAGGCGTCGCAGTCGCTGACATCCAGGTAGGCTTCGTCCAGGGAAAGCGGTTCGATGATCTCTGTATAGCGCGCGAAAATTTCATGGATCTGCTGGGATGCGAGTCGGTACTTCTCCATGTCCGGTCGAATAATGATTAGCTGCGGACAGCGCTTGCGGGCCGTGGCCGATGCCATGGCGGAATGGATGCCGAATTTTCTGGCTTCGTAGTTGCAGGTGGCGACAACGCCGCGCCTTTGTGGGGAGCCGCCTACAGCAACAGGTTTGCAGAGCAATTGTGGATTGTCCCGCATCTCAATGGACGCGTAGAAACAATCACAATCACAGTGGATAATTTTGCGCTGGGCTGACATGGCCCCAATTGTAACCCCGACCTGAAAGATTTCGCAGGCCGGGGGTGATCAATGAAGAGGAAACAAAAGAAACGGGAAAACTCTAGCTTCCTAGGCGTTGGACTTCTCAAACTCCTGCATGAAGTCTACAAGCGCCTGGCAGCCAGCTAGCGGCATAGCGTTATAGATAGATGCACGGGCACCACCGACGGCACGGTGACCTTTCAATGCATACAATCCGGCCTGTTCAGCCTGTTTCACGAAGTCGTCCAGCAACTCGTCTTTGGCGAGAGTGAAAGTGACATTCATGATGGAGCGGTGTGCCGACTGCGCCGTACCCAGGTAGAAGTCACTGGCATCGATGCAGTCATACAAGAGTTTAGCCTTGGCTTCGTTTTGCGCCTCCATCTTCTCAACGCCGCCTTGTTCTTTCAGCCACTCGAGAACCAACTTCATCATATAGATGGCGAAGGTGTTGTTGGTGTTGGCCAGCGAGTGTTGATCGGCATAGGTCTTGTAGTTAAGTAGCCCCGGCGTCTCCGGCAGGGCATGGTCCAGCAGATCTTCTCGAATCAGTACCAATGCCAGGCCAGCGGGACCCAGGTTCTTCTGCAGGCCAGCGAAAATCACCCCGAAGTCATTGATGTTGAGTTTGCGCGAGAGAAATTCGGAAGTCATGTCGGCAACCAGCGGAATGTCACCGGTCTTGGGGAACTCATGCCAGCGAGTGCCGAACAGGGTATTGTTGCTGGTGATATGCAGGTAAGAACTCTCCGGGTCGATATCCGACACCGCAAAATCAGGAATATAGTTGAAGTTCTGATCTTTGCTGCTGGCGATATTCAGTGAAGTACCATAGCGTGCGGCTTCCTCGCTGGCCTTGACCGCCCAGTTTCCTGTGAGCACAAAACTGGCCTTGCGCGCAGGAAGTCGATTGATCAGGTTAAGCGGCACAGCAGAAAACTGCATCTGCGCTCCACCGTGGACGTACAGAATCTTGTAGTTGTCCGGGATGTTGGCCAGTTCGATTAACAACTCATCGGCGCGATTGATAATCGCATCGAATTCCTTGGATCGGTGGCTGATTTCGATAACACCGGCACCCATGTTCTGATAATCGAGAAATTCGGCCTGCGCTTTTTCCATGACCTCGGTGGGCAACATGGCTGGGCCAGCTCCAAAATTGTATACACGCTTCATGCTTGATTCCTGAGAGTAGATGAAAATTTATTCGGGGTTGAATGGTTCGGCGTCGATTTAGAGCACAGTTACCTTGATCACATCGGCGATATTCGCGATGGCTTCGATCGCTGCATCCGAAGGTGTGCTTTCCAGATCGATCAGGTTGTAGGCAACGTCATCGCGACTCTTGTTCAGCATGTCGATGACGTTGATGTTCTGGTCGGCAAGCACAGACAGAATCTGCCCCAGCATCTTGGGAACATTCTTATTGGTAATAGCGAGACGAGTGCCTTTTTCGGCGCCGACAGCGCGATCAAGGTACAGTGCCGGAAAATTTACTGAATTCTTGATGTTGCCGTTTTCCAGGAAGTCCATCAATTGATCTGCCGCCATGACCGCGCAGTTTTCCTCGGCCTCTGCTGTGCTGGCACCGATATGCGGCATGGCGATGACATTCGCCTTGCCCATGAGTTCCGGACGGGGAAAATCGCAGACGTACTTGGCCAGTTTTCCGGATTCGAGGGCATTGGCTAGTGCCTCGGAATCGACAATTTCGTCCCTGGCAAAATTCAGCAGGCAAGTGCCATCACCCATCGCGGCGAACATGGCTGCATCGATGAGATTGCGGGTGGCGTCCAGTACTGGCAGGTGCAGCGTAATGAAATCCGAGCTGGCTATAAGGGCGCTGAGGTTCTCTATGCGTTTCACCTGGCTAGGTAGTCTCCAGGCGGCATCGACCGACAGGGCAGGGTCAAATCCCTGAACATTCATGCCGAGGCCTATGGCCATTTCTGCAACCAGGGAACCAATGGCGCCGAGACCTACGACCCCAAGGGTCTTGCCCGCAATTTCACTGCCCTTAAACCGCTTCTTCTCCGCTTCCATCAGTTTGGACAGTTCCGCGTAATCGGAAATCTGGTCCTGGGTATTGGCAAAATTAATGCCCTCGATAATGCCCCGGGAGGCAAGCAGCAGACCACAAAGCACCAGTTCTTTCACGGCATTGGCATTGGCGCCGGGTGTATTGAAGACAACCACGCCCTGTTCGGTGCATTCGGCAACTGGAACATTGTTCACACCAGCCCCTGCTCGTGCCACGGCCTTCAGTCCTGCCGGTATGGCGGAGGCCTCCAGTTTATGACTGCGTAACAGGATTGCATCGGCGTCACTCACATCCGGTCCGACCTCGTAATGGTCACTGGAAAACCGGCTCAATCCCTTGTCTGAAATGGCGTTAAATGTCTGAATCCTGTACATAGTGGTATTACCTTGAAGTCTTGTTCTTGGTTTTGTGGTTTTAGATTCACCCTGCGGCCGGAAATGACCAATAGCGCACAGTCGCGGCCTTGGAGTCGCAATGTCGGTTAATGGCTTGCAATACGGGTTTCTCTGTCTTGATACCGGGTTCGCTGAACAGCTCCCCGGTGCGGGCATTGAATTTCAGGCGGGCAATTATGTCCCGAATTCTGCTGAAACTCCAGACGAAAGTTGGGCTTGGCGGCGTCCGGGTTCAGACCTTGCCGGGCTCGGGTTATGATGGGCTTTTTAACTGCTTGAACACACAAAAAAATGCTTGAACAGGCCGGTATTCCAGTGGCTCTCGGTGAGGGAACTTTCAAAGTCCCGGTACAGCGTATCCTGGGGCGTAATCCGGGGCCGATGACGGGCCCTGGCACCAATAGCTACCTCGTAGGTGACAGTCAGCTAAGCTTGATAGATCCGGGCCCTATGAACCCGGAGCAGATCGACAGTTTTATTGCGGCCCTTGCGGGCCGTCAGCTGCACTATATTCTGTGTACCCACACTCACGGTGATCACTCACCGGCTGCCATGCCTCTGGCTGATAAAACCGGGGCCAGTCTGGTGGGATTGAAAGCGCCGGATGCCATAGGCCAGGATCACAGTTTCGAGCCCTCGCGGCAGTGGCAGCACGGAGACATTGTTGAACTGGACGAGTACAGCCTGCAGTGCGTGCACACGCCCGGACATGTCTCCAATCATTTTTGCTACCTGCTGCGGGAAGAATCGCTTTTGTTTACGGGTGATCATGTTCTGCAGGGCACTACGCCGGTGATACTGCCTCCCGACGGCGATATGGCGGACTATTTCGCTTCCCTCAGGCTCGTGCAATCTATGAGAGTGAAATACCTGGCTCCAGGACATGGCGGGTTAATGGACAATCCGCTGCAAGAAATCGAACAGCTGCTGCAGCACCGCTTGCGGCGGGAGGCGAAAATCGTGGCTGGCCTGCAACAATTGCAGGAAGCGAATCTCGATGAACTGGTGCAGGTAGTGTACGACGATATTGCTGCGCATTTGATTCCCTGGGCGAAGAAGACCCTGTTGGCACATCTGCTTAAATTGGAAAAAGACGGCAGAGCAGGACAGTCCGCCGAGAGATGGCGCGTGCTCCCATGATCGAGCCGGCATCCTGGTATGTTTACATGGTGCGTAGTGCCGACGATCGCTTGTATACAGGTGTGACCACTGATCCCGAACGGCGACTCGAAGAACATCGCCAGGCGGGTGCGAAACCGAACAACAAGGGGGCGAAATATTTCCGGGGTAAAAAAGGCCTGCACCTGGTATTCAAACAACCAGCGGAAAACCGATCCATTGCCCAGAAATTGGAGTATAGAATCAAGCAGTTGGAAAAATCGCAGAAAGAAGCGCTGGTTAGAGGTGTCGTTTCGCTGGAGCAACTGTTTCCAGTAATACTCGAGCAAGCCGTAGTTGAAGAATTGCCTGATTAGAAAAGTTGAAAAGATTAGTTGAAGAGAATAGTTGGATAGAAAGTAGATGAATAAAGTATCTGACCAGATAGAGGAAGAAGAATCTGAACAGGTTCGTATCGACAAGATTCCAGTGGGGGTGAGCAGTTGCCTGATGGGAGAACGTGTCCGCTATGATGGTGGGCACAAAGGCCATTCCTATATCACCCGAACCCTCGGCGAATACTTTGAGTTTTATCCGTTTTGTCCAGAACTCAAAATCGGTCTTGGCATTCCCCGTAAACCTATTCGCCTGACCCGCAATGCCAGCAAGGATGTCATCTGTGTCGAGATAGATGACCGGAGTAAAGACTACACGGCCAAGCTGCGCGATTGCGCAGATGAGCAAAAAGCCTGGCAAAGCAAACTCTGCGGTTACATCCTGAAAAAGGACTCGCCCAGTTGCGGCATGGAGCGGGTAAAAATCTGGGACGAGGTGATGCCAATCCGGGAAGGGGTAGGTATTTACGCTGACCAGATGATGAAGAACTTTCCGTACTTGCCCGTCGAAGAAGAAGGCCGACTGGGCGATGCCGTGCTTCGGGAAAACTTCATCCAGCGCGTGTTTGTATTACGACGCTGGTACCGCATGGAAGAAGAGGGCATCAGCGTCGGCTCCCTCGTGAATTTCCATGCTCGACATAAACTCATCATCATGAGCCGTCATCAGGATAAATACCGGGAGCTTGGCCGGCTCGTTGCCGGCACGACGAAAGAAAACCTGGATGAGAATACACGGCACTATCTATTGCAGTTGATGGACGCGTTGAAGATCCGCGCCACGCGAAAGAATCATGTGAATGTGTTGCAGCACATCCAGGGTTATTTGAAGAACTATCTGGACAAAGATGACAAACAGGAACTGAGGCAGACCATAGAGAACTACCGACTCGGACAGTTGCCCCTGATCGTGCCGATTACCCTGCTGAACCATTTCTTTCGCAAGCATCCCGACGAGTACATTTCCAACTCCTGGTATATGAACCCTTACCCCGCTGAACTCTGTTTGCAGAATACGATTTAGCCCATGATAGTTGTGCAGGCCATTGACCATATCGTGCTCCGAACTACGGATCGGGATGCTATGCTGTGCTTTTATTGCGATGTGCTCAACTGCCCGGTCGAGCGCGAGCTGGAGGATATTGGTTTGATTCAATTACGCGCGGGTAACGCGTTGATTGACATCGTGCCGGTTGATTCGGAACTAGGCAAGCTGGGTGGTAAAGCGCCCGAACAAGATGGGCGCAACATGGATCATTTATGTCTGCGTATCGAGCGGGTTGGTGAAGCAGAGTTGCTGGATCACCTGAAGGGATTTGGTATAGCCTTGGAAGAATTTGCGGATCGCTATGGTGCTCAGGGTCATGGAAGGTCACTGTATATCGAAGACCCGGAACAGAATGTTATTGAGCTCAAGTTTGCCGCTAAATAGCGTTTCTGTAGTATTGTAATCAGCGGGTGTCTTGTTTCTATTTCAGTTTCTCCTCTATCCATTCTTTAATCACCGCCATAGACAATTTAAGTCATACCTGACTTCCTGCTCTTGCGGTCTGCGCGATATCCGGGTCGGTGCTTTCCCGCAAATCCTTGTGCAGTCAACACCAACGTGATGCCTGTCTTCTTAGGCCATTGATTTGTCTCCATTTTAGGCATATTCCGGCGACCACTTGGCGCCCGCCATTCGTGCCTGACATCACCCGGTCAACCTGTCGT
The DNA here is from genome assembly GCA_965227635.1 of uncultured Pseudohongiella sp. Classification (GTDB taxonomy): domain Bacteria; phylum Pseudomonadota; class Gammaproteobacteria; order Pseudomonadales; family Pseudohongiellaceae; genus UBA9145. Next base: position 2,920,267 of record OZ245763.1, read on the forward strand.
CCACTACCTCACACTTGACCGATAGTGAATAGTCGGTGCGCGCAGGCTGAATTCGAGCCAGTAACTTTGCAAGAGGCCATGCGGTTCTCCGTGTGATGCGACCTCGGACTGAAAACGGGGATTGGCTTCTTGTATTTGTCTATATCGAGGGGGTGCTCTTCGTGCTGCCTGAGATGTGGCTGCATGGTAGCGGTCCCGTCACTTTACATATAACGAAATTAGTGATATCCAGAGAGTGTTAGGTGCGTATATTCGAATATTTAAAAATAAGAGGAATAAATAGTGGCTCGTTTTCTCCTTGTCTTGCTGTTCACGTCCCTTCTTTCTCCCCAGGTTTTTGCTCAACACAGCGGCAACTTATGGGGCTTGGCGTTCAATGGAGCTCCTATTTCATATGCTGGGGGGGCATCAAACGCATGTGAACAGATGCTGGGCAACCAAGTTGCAGCGTATTGCCCGGATGGAAGGAAGTTTATGGAGTTAGCAGGTGTTGTTCAAAACACAAGCATAACTAATCGTGAAGTATACGTCTGTTCCTATGAACCTGCTTTCCAGTACTGCGACAACAACCAAATCACCCCTTGGTCTCCAACAAGCGTTGCTATCGCAAAGGGAATTCCTCAAGAATGTGAGAAGCCAGCAAAATTCAGAGATGAGTCGCTTTCAGGGTCAGCACCCGGGGCAAGTTGTGACCTGCCTTGTGAGCAAGGTAGTGAAGCCTGTCCAGAACCTCGTGATGGTGATGGCTGCGATGAATGTGGTCGAAACCCTATCAATTTCAATACCGGCCATAAATTTCGGAGCGAGGTAGACTACATAGGATCGGGAACCTTTCCACTGAGAATAGAGCGTTTTTACAATAGTCTCGGAAACAAGATTCGATCGAGCGCGGGTTTGATTCCTGATCCAGATTTCCCGGTACAGGAGATTCCTCCTAGTGGAACTACTACGATCCCCGCAGCCTCTTCAAGAAACGGTTTCAGGCGTTATGAAGCAGAAATCTACACAGAAATTCAGGATAGACTCACCAACTACAACGGGAATATTGCCAATAAATGGCGGCAATACTATGACAGATACCTTCTTGCAAGTTTTGAAGAATCAGGTATCGATCCTCTGGACACACCAGAGGTTATTAATATCTACCGATTTGACGGTAAGCAAGAGCGCTATCGTTTTGATGGGAGTGACTACCTTCCAGAAAACTCCTACAAGAGCAAAGTCACGCGACTCGATGCATCTCACTCACTGGCACCCGGTTGGCAAGTAGTAAAGGAAAATAACGAAATCGAGTATTACGACCTTGCAGGTAGGTTGCTACAGATCACCTCGCCAAGCGGCATGTCTCATTATTTGAGCTACGACGCTGTAAATACTGCCCAACTAGCTCAAGTCAATGATGATTTTGGGCACAGCTTGCAATTTTTCTATGAAGACTTAAGCGATCCAACACTACTTACCCGAATAGTAGACCCTGACGGGCATGAATATCGTTACACCTATACCGCGAGAGGAATGATTGCTTCGGTCATTTATCCTGATCTCACGCCATCAGATCCAAATGACAATCCTGAGCGCATCTATCAGTACAATGATCTACGTTTTCCGGATGGTATGACAGACATCGTCGATGAAAACGGCGATCTCATGGTTCACTATACATATGATGAATTTGGCCGCGGTGTTTCCACCGAACTTGGTGGCGGCGTATCCCATTTCGATCTCACCTATGACATGGTTGGCAATACACGCACTGAAGTCAATGATCTGGGGCTTCAAACTCTCTACACTTTTAACAATGAAGGTCTGATCGCTTCAGCTACCAGGCAGGCATCGCCTAACGGTTATTTTCCATCCGCATCGCAGACAACGACTTATGACAATCTTGGGTTTCGTAGCAGCACTACCGACTGGAGCGGAAATGTCACTAATTTTGTGCACGATTCCCGGGGACTGGAATCCAGCCGTACTGAAGCTGTTGGTACGCTTGAAGAGCGCACAATAACAACCACTTGGCATCCTGTATTTCGGTTGCCAATTCAAATCGTGGAACCTGGCAAAACCACAGATTTTGTCTACGATGCTTTAGGCAATGTGCTGAGCAGAACTGAAACGGATACCACTTCACAAAGTATTCCCTACAGCACAAACGGACGAACAAGGACAACAACCTATACCTATCATCCAGAAGGCGCCAACGGACAATTCATGGTGGCAACTGTGGATGGGCCACGCACTGACATCAGCGATGTTTCTTCGTACACCTACACTGCCGAGGGATTCATCGCTACGGTGACAAATGCGCTCAATCAAGTCACTCAAGTCACAAGCTACAATTCCCGTGGACAACCACTTGCCATGACGGACAGTAACGGGGTTGTTACATTGATGACATATCACCCACGGGGCTGGCTGCTCACCTCCTCGGTAATTGATCCATCCGGTTCAGGCAATAATGCTTTGACGACAAATGACTACGATGAGGTTGGTCAACTTGTTCGAGTAACGCTGCCCAATGGCGCTTACCTGAACTACGAGTACGATGCCGCTCACAGACTGACGGCGATCAGCAACAACCTCGGTGAAAGACAGGAATTTACACTCGATGATGCCGGCAATATTACCGCAGAAGTTACTAAAAACGCTGGAGGCTCGATTACGCGCACGCAAAGTCGCATTTACGATGAGCTAAGTCGAATATTTCAGGTAACTGGCGGGGCAAATCAACACAGCCAGATGAGCTATGACGACAACGGCAATGAGACATCCATCGTCCTCGATCCATCAGGTATCAATCAAAGCACTCTGCAGGCGTTTGATGCGTTGAATCGGCTTAAGACAGTGACCGATGCGCTGAGTAACAATAGTGGTTTCTCCTATGATGCCAGGGATAACCTGATTAGCGTAACCGATCAGCGTGGTCTCACAACAACCTATGTCTACGATGGCTTGAATAATTTGATTCAGCTAAACAGCCCTGATACTGGTGCCACGGTGTATACCTATGATGATGCTGGCAACCAGATTGGTAAAACTGACTCCAGGGGTATTGTTACAATCAATACTTTCGATGCATTGAACCGGCTTACATCGGTTAGTTACCCGGCAAGCCCAACGGAGAACATAGTCTATACCTATGACGAGCCAGCAGCCGTACATGGTATTGGTCGACTTACTGGAATCACCGACCAAACCGGTAGCACCGCGCTGGTTTACGACTTCAGAGGCAATCAGCTTGCTTCCACGGTATCCATACAAGGTAGCAGCTACGCTACCCAGTTTGCCTACGACCTGGCGGATAACCTGATACAAACAACCTATCCGAGTGGACGCATTGTTAACCATCAGCTTGATGTATTGGGCCGCTCTCAGGGCGTTACAACTCTCGCTCAAGCTGGGGCAAGTGCAGAGGTGCTGGCCAATGGCATTAGTTATCTGCCTTTTGGGCCAATGACATCTCTGGACTATGGTAATGGGCTTGATCTGGTCATCAGCAATGACCTTGACTATCGAGTCACTGGGATATCTGTAACCGACTCGGCTGGTCAGAATCCTGATATTCTGGGGCTAGCCTACACACAGAATGCCGTGGACAACATCACGGCCATCTCCGACAGTGTGAATGCCAACGAGTCACAATCTTTTGTTTATGACCTGCTCAATCGATTAGAAAACGCTTCCGGAGACTATGGCAATCAGTCGTTTTCCTATGATGGTGTGGGCAATCGTTTAAGTCTGACCAGGGTAGTGAGTGGTGAGACCTCTACAGAAGTGTACAGTTACGATGCAAATAGCAATCGATTGCTTTCTGTAGACACAGATGGCGTGGTCCGGACTCTCCAGTATGATGCGGCAGGAAACATTGTAAGCGACGATCGCGGGGCAGAGCAGGGCTTTACTCTGGAATATAACGATCAGAACCGTTTGTTGAATGTGACTCCAGCAGGGAGCCAGCCATGAACAAAATAGTCGCTCTCTGCATTTTTCTGCACTTCTCGGTTAACGCGGCCGCTCAATCCGACGTGACGCTCACTTTCACTAACAACCTGGGCGGTGTGGAGGTGGGCCGTACAGTTGATGCATATCAAGGCACCGTAAAAACAAGTGTTAGCGGCACGACCGACAGTAACGGTCAAGTGACCCTCAGCCTGGACCCAGGCGACTATCGATTTCGCATATTAGTCAATGGTGAAAAGATTTTTACCGATTCGGTCAATCATTGTTCTACTCCCAGCTGTACTTCAGTGGACTATGAGGTGAAGTACGTTACTTTGAACGTGACGAATAACCTGGGCGGAATGGAATCGGGCTTGCCGGTAGTGGCCTATAAAAATGGTAGTCAATGGACAGAATATGGTGGCACGACCGACAGCAATGGCGCGGTCACCTTTCCAATACCAGACGGGATATATAGTCTGAGAATCTCGAAATCCGGATTCCAATTGGAAACTCCGCTTTGTGATACGGCAAGTTGCAGCAGTATCGATTATGAGATTGGGCTAATTACCCTAAATTTGACTAACAACCTGGGGCAGGTTGAGCCTAACATTCAGTTGTTGCGCGCGAGAATGGGACCACCTGGACGCCTTTTGGTGGGACTACTGACGCCAATGGCATTGTGACGTTCCCTGTGGAGCCCGGATCCTACTCACTTCGAATGGTCAAGTCAGGTTCGTATTTGGATTCGCCTATTTGCGACACGTCTAGTTGCAGTACCGTCAACTATGAAATTCAGCTGGCTAGTTTGGCCGTGACTTCTGAGTCAGCCATTCCCGAGCCCGGGCTCCACGTTCGGGCTTACTTGAATGGCACTGTCTGGACAGCGTTTAGCGGGACTACTGACAGTAACGGCGAAGTGGTTTTTCCATTGGAGCCTGGGGATTACCAATTCAGAATTTCGAAGAACGGATTCTATTATTCGACGCCTTCTTGCTCGTTTCCAGGGTGCTCAGTAACAAGTTATGAATTTCCTCAACCGGTTGCGGTGACAGTTGCTGATACTCAGGGAACTCCCCAAGCCGGGCACAACGTCATACTATACGATTATTTTACGTGGACTCAATACAATGCCAGCACCGACGCCTCTGGCGTGGCGCTCATTCCGGCGCCCCCCGGGGATTGGCGCTTTAGAACTTTCCATGGCGGGACCAGCTATTTTTCACAACCAGCAAACCATTGTTCGACACCAGGATGCTCTGCAGCAACTATAAGCGTACCAGTGATCTTCTCGAGCTATGTAACTGATCCTGCGTTAGGTGCTTGTCTAGATAGCGCCGCGAACTCCGCTGGCTGGAACCTCCCAGGTGATGTCGATGTATTGAATTGTAATGCCCAGGGCATCACCAATCTTTCAGGTATCGAAAATTTCTCGAGTCTCACTTCCCTGTCGTTGGTGAACAATCCCATTACGCTGCTGGGTCCTCTGAATTCACTAACTTCACTAACCAATCTTGATTTATCGGGAGTAACCCAACTTGAGTGCAGTCAGCTAAGCAGTTTGGGCGCTACGCTGGGAGCTGGGGTAATCACCCAACCAGGTTCTTGTCTCGGAGAAGGTGAGCTTGTTTTTAGTGTGGCTAACCCTAACCCGGTAGACACAAACCAATTCGGTTTTGATGTGGCTTCCACGCTTTTCGGAGACTTGGTCAGCAGTGCTATTACTTACAATCCTTTGACCAGCTCCTTCGATGGTCGTGTTTATTTGATCGATGGCACTAACGGTAGTGCATTGCTTGAGTTACAGAATCCAAGTCCTAGCGGCAGTGACTATTTTGGGTGGTCGGTGGCCGCCATGCCTGGCGGTGATATAGTCGTGGGTGCCTGGCAGGACGACGTGGGCGGGGTTCCCGCGGGCGCAGTCTATGTATTCAGTGGCGCGGATGGCACGTTGCTGCAAACCATAGCCAATCCAAATCCCGATGCAGATGATCGATTTGGTTACGAAGTGGCAGCAACAGCCAATGGCACGATTGTCATTGGTGCTTATAAGGAAGCGGGTGGGGGTGCTGTTTATCTCTATGATGGGTCAGGTGTTCTTCAGCAATCCATATTCAATGCTAGCGGTGATAGCAACGCGGAGTTCGGCAAATCATTATCATCGAATTTTTCTGGTGATGTGGTGATTGGTGCACCGAAACAGGATGTCGTAAATGGTTCATCTGTTACTGATGCGGGTGTAGTCTATGTGTATCCAGAAACAGGTGGCGCACCACTTCTGCAAGTCGATAATCCTAATCCGCAGGTCAATGATGACTTTGGTAGCGCCGTAGCTGTGGTAAACGGTGGCGATATCATCGTGAGCGCACGCTTCGTGGACAATTTTGCCAATAATGATGGCAGTGTGTTCGTGCTCGACGGTGTGACGGGGAATGTATTGTGGTCTATTGCCAATCCGCTAGCCGATGCAGAAGGTTTGTTTGGTTCTGCATTAGCGGGTACTCCGCAGGGTCATGTTGTGGTGGGCTCTGCCAATGATGACACCGGTGCGATCAATTCCGGCACGGTGTTTGTATTCGATGGGCTCGTTGGTGATCTTATTCAGGTGATTGAGAATCCAACGCCTGGAGCCAACTTCAATTTTGGGCAAGGACTGGATGTGACGCCAGTTGGGCAGATCGCTGTAGGCGCCTTCGGTGCTGATGGTGGATTTGGGTCACTGCACTTGTTCTCTAGTGTCACGAACGGTTCTGCTCTTGATCTGCTCAATGAGCAGTTATTCAATGATGCCAATCTGCAGAGTTGCGTACTTGGTGAGGCTGCTGGTAATGGCTGGGCGACTGTAGATGAAGTGACTTCCTTGGATTGTGCCGCTGCCGGAATTACTGATCTGACTGGTATTGAAGCGCTTTCTGATCTTACTTCTCTGAATCTCAGTGACAACGCGATTTCTGACGTTGCGCCGTTGCAGTCTCTCGCGAATCTCACCAGCCTGGATTTGACTGGAAATGACCAGATTTTATGCTCGGATCTGGACGGTCTGGATTTGGCTTTGGGGGCTGGTGTGGTTAGCAGGCCTGTGCCCTGTAACACTGGTGGAGGCGTAGTTTCACAGCCAGTGCAGAATCTGCACAATGCGATGGGGCAGCGTGCAGTGAAAACTGTGAACGGGGACCCGTCTACTGCGATTCACTTTATTTATGATCAGGCTGGGCAGGTAATTGCGGAGATTGATGCGTCTACTGGGCAGACCTTGCGTGAGTATGTATATGTGAATGGTATGCAGGTTGCGTTGGTGGATGATACAGGGACGCCTGAAGAGGCTACTTATTTTGTTCATAGCGATCATTTGAATACTCCGCAGAAGATAACGGATGAAGCTCAGGCGGTTGTTTGGAGTGGAAGCTATGAGCCGTTTGGGGAGGTTGTGGAGACTGTTGCAGATATTGAGAATAATGTTCGGTTTCCTGGGCAGTATTCTGATTCGGAGAGTGGGCTGTATTACAATTACTTTCGGGATTATGATCCGGGATTGGGGAGGTATGTTGAGAGTGATCCGATTGGTTTGTACGGCGGACTGAACACATATGCTTATGCTACTTTAAACCCACTTTCGCTTATTGATCCGGTTGGACTTAGTGCATTAACAGTAGCGCGTGAAGCCGGTTGCGCTTGGAGTAATGCGATAAATGATATATATACTTCAAATGCGCAGGCAGTATTCGCCAACAATCTGAAGCAGCATAGTGATGCGTTTCAAAATGATATGGCTCAATGTAATCTAGAGCCTTGCCCTAAAGATAAATACGAATGCATGGATGAAGCTGAGGAAAGGTACAAGGATAGGTTGTCAGAAGAACTAGAATTCAGGCTTAGAGCTGAGCGAAAAAGACCTCTAAGATTCTCTTCAGATTACTTGTGCAAACTACAATCCGCCAAAAGGCCTGGCTCTTCTAAGCGATGAAGATAACGAACAATATGGTAGATCAATTTACAAAAGAGAAATTGGTAACGATCTTGCGATACACGTTTGTTGTTTCAATGATCTATCTATTCCTAAATTCAATTCTTCCATTGGGAATGTTGTGGAATTTGAACTATATGTTGATTCAGTTAGATTCTTCTGAGTCATTTATGACCATCGTGCTGATCACGGTTATCGTTGTAAGCTTTGGAGAACTTGTGATACTGAAATTTAATCGGGAGCTGGCTTACCGATTGGGAGTAGTTATATATGCGTTATTGGCGGGATTGCAGCTTTTTAGTGCGATCGCATTCTTTACTAGGTATGGCGAAGGATTGGGAGATCTATTAGACGGCCAGTATATTGATGCGAGATTGGTATTCGGAGCTTCCTTATCGTTGGGCTTTGCTTTTGTGGCTTTTAAGTTAGCTAAAACAGATAAAAACTAGGGGACACTATGAACCTGCCCCGGGCTTAAGAGGGGGACACTAATAACTTTATAACTTAGCAAAGTTTGGGGATTTCTGGATTCTCAACTATTCTACCAGTCATGCCAAGGAGAGGCCGACTTCACATACCAGGAGGGTGTTATCACGTCATCGGGCGCGGCCTTGAGCGTCGCTTCATTTTTGAAGATGCGGATGACAAAAGAGACTTTCTTTCTCGCTTTGGCGATAGTCTCCGTCGCAACGATGCGCAGTGCCTGGCATGGGCATTGATGTCCAATCACTACCACTTTCTTATTCGGGCAGGCACGCGACCACTGGGAAAACTGATGGCCCCGGTGCTTGGGGGCTTTGCTGGAAACTACAACCGGCGCCACAGCCGGAGCGGCTATGTGTTTCAAAATCGATTCAGCTCCATTTTGTGTGATGAGGAGCGCTATTTGCTGGAATTGGTTCGGTATATTCATCTTAATCCAGTGCGGGCGAGAATGATCGATAGCCTTACGGGGCTCAAAAAATATCCCTGGACCGGGCATGCGGGAATTCTTGGGAGACACAAACAGAAATGGCACCTCGTAGATGAAGTATTGCTGCACTTTGGGGCTAATAGACGTCGGGCACGGGAGCGGTACGTTACTTTTCTGCAGGCGGGTATATCGACATCCAATAGGGCAGTGCTGTCTGGGGGCGGGCTTGTTCGGAGTTACGGCGGCTGGGAGCAAATAAGTCAACTTCGCAAAGAGCACATCTTCTGTATCGGTGATGAAAGGATTCTGGGTGATTCTCGTTTCGTTGAGCGCGTACTGAAAGCCGATGAGCTTGCCATAGAGTTAAAGTCTCGACTTGCTCAAGATGGATGGAACCTGGACAAGTTGGTTGAAAGCGTTTGCCAGTTTTACGAAATCAGTTATTCAAGTCTATTTGATAGATCGCGCAAGGATTCTGTATCTAAAGCGAAGGCTGCTATTTGTTTTATGGGGGTCGAGAAGCTAGGACTGAATTCCAGTGAAATCGCGACGCGATTGCGGATCAGTCAACCAGCAGTATCGAGATGGATATCTAAGGGGAGAGAAATTGATCGAGATGCTGGTTGTCCCGAATTGTTTACTTAAGTTATAAAGTTATTAGTGTCCCCTAAATCTTCTCATACGCTTTAAGCTCATTCCCCAGGGCATTCCAGTACTGCTCAAGAACTTCCTGCAGGTGCTCCCAGGAATCTTCGCTGGCTGCCGCGAGTTCTTCCAGTTTGCCCCGCGCCTTACTTGCCAATTCCTTTATCTCATCCATTTTCTCGTGGTGCTCTGGCAGGAGTTCTTCCTCGGTCTGTTTAATGTGCAACTGTAGTCGCTCAACTTCAGCTTCCAGCTCCGCCATTTTGGCTTTTACTTTTGCTTCGTATACTTTTCGGCTGCTCATATTGTCTCCACTGTGTCTTGGGTGCTAGCTCTGATAGTACTCTTGCCCTGCGGGAAATTAAAAGAGTTTGGGGAAATCTCAGTGGGTTTCTAAAGGAGTGTGGTGGGCTTGCTCAGGGGCGTGAATACTAGATGAAGATCACAGGTCGAGCCGCAAATTCTCTTGCACTTTTGCAATGAATTGCCGGGGCAAGCCTTCTTCCCGGGCCAACGCTTCCCATTGCGACACATGCTCTGTGGTTTCGTCGATGATCTTGTCGATCTTGCTGCGTGAGAACAATGGGCTTACGGATTCCAGTGAGTAGAAATCTTCGCGGGAAAAATCATCCCGCTTGCCGTTCAGCGACATCCAGTGCTTATCGATCCATTTATTGCCGGGTTTGAAGCTGTACACGACATCGTAGGCTGGCGCTAAAGACCATTTGCCTTTGTCCAGCAGGAAGGCGAAATTTTTGGCGTGGTCATCATGGTTTCTGGCGACGATATTGAATACCAGTCGGCGAAACAACTGCTCGGCTGCGCTGGCTGGTAGTTTCAGTTTTCTTGCCACGCCAAAAAGCTCTGCGTAGGAAAAAGACCCTGGCTTCTTGTAGTCCACGTGAGCCAAGCCGTTCAGTGTCTGAATATGAATCTTTCTGTTGCCGGAGCGGTCAAATCGCCTGGTGATGAAATGCCTTCTTTTGCCTTCCTGCAATAACCTGCATGGCATCATGTCGATCCCGCATTGCTGGGCAATCTTGTGATAGACATACTCCATGACGCCGTAACCCTGGGGGTCACCGAAGGTCTGCTGATTCTTGTTGTGCTCACTCACACCATCGAATTTCATCAAGTAGTGGGTGAATGTTTCCGGCACGTCAACCTGCCCTGACCGGACTTCAGTGAAGTCTTCATCAAAGGCAAGGACTGCCTTCGGACGGGCTCCTCCCGCGCTGGTTCCCACAGACAACAGTAACTTCATCGCGCCTTCGTCTTCTTGCTCATTGTGACTGAGCCCGACGGTCAGGTCGTTGCGCTCATCCAGCACGTCCTGGGCGATCTTCACCAGCGATTCGATCTCAACTTTTTGTGTGGCATTGAGGTTTTTCAACCTTGTGGGAGGGGAGAATTCCAGTGCGCCCATCCCTCGCTTGCCGATATATTGCAATCGTTGCAGAGGGGTAATGCTTTCCGGGTCTTTGCCTTGACTGGCTACCCAGGAATTCAGTACGGCGTTACCAAAATCGTCAGGCAGTGAATCGGCAACCAGTCCGGGCAATCCTCTGAATGTTTCAAATTCAAGTTCGGGGAAGGAGTAGATCTTCCTGTCCAGCGGCATCTTGATTGGGGACAGTTCAACGTTCAACGCAATGAACTCCGGGTAGTATTCGAACTCACCGAGGCCTGTCTCTGTGTTGAAGCTGACGGCGCCAACCTTGTTGCCGCCGTAGTTGACGTCGATGACTTCCCTCACCATTCGGAATGGTCCTCTTGCTCATCTTTCACGCGCTGCCCGGATGCCCTTTGACGTTTCTTGCGATGCAGTTTTGAAAGCTGTACGGGAGAGATTCCCTGTTCGGGCAGAAAATTGGTCAATTGGGCGGTCAGCTTGAGAGCCGCAAGGATGGCGACAAAGACCTCAAGCTGCGCTTTGCCTTTCTCGGCGTTGATTACCGATTTGCGCGAAATGCCAGCCTGATCTGCGATGTCAGATTGCGTAAGGTTATTGTTCAGGCGGGCCTGTTTCAGCCGCCTGCCCAGTTCTTCAGCAATAGCTGAAGGAGAGCTATTTTCAATATCCATAATGGTCTATTTTGGGAAAATAAAAGGGTTTTAGCCTTATAAAGTCCTTGAATATTACCATTATGATAATTGAAGATAAATATTTATAAAGTTCTATAAATGGAACATTATATGAAAATACCGAGATAAAGTTCCATATAGTGGACATTAAGTTAGCCTTCTCTTCCTGTCCCGCGGGAGGCCTGGAATGCCTCAGGAAGGAGGCGGCCGCGGCAGGTTTTATGTTGGCCGCAGTGGTCGGCACTGCGTCCTTGCCTTGAACCAGATGCGAGTGCTGCCAAATTGGTCTCGGGGGTTTGGCAGCTTTCTTTCCTGAAACGCATGCCCTGGGATTTGGCCTGAATAGTGCATTAAACGATTCGCGGGCAAGTCAGTGTCCGTGATCCACAACGACATTTGATGCACGCCAGCAGGTCAACATGAAAACTATATTTTCCCCGAAGACGCTCAATGCCTTCATTGTATTCCTTATAAGCAGCGCCACTTTTGCCAGCATCGAGTCGGTGCAAATTCAGCTACCCGCTAGCGAAGAGATCCACACGGGTCGCTTGTACGTGGCGTTTTCACGCAGCAATGAAGAGGAACCGCGTCTGGCCATAGGGGATGACGTTGTGCCGACGTCAGCCACGCCGTTTTTTGCCCTTGATGTTAATGACTGGGATGGATCAGCTTTCGATTTTATTCCCAGTGCGGGCTATCCATTTGATGCATTCAGTGAGCTGGAAGCGGGGCAGTGGTATGCGCAGGCTGTGTACGATACTGATGCCATTCTCTCGGAAGTGAACTCTCCTGGTGCATTTTATTCCGCGGTGACTCCTGTGCTCATAGAGGGCACCAATACTGAACTGGAGTTACAGCTCGATCAGCAACTGCCCGCCGAGACTTTGCCTGAAGATACGGCGTTGCTGAAGTTTGTGAAAATACGTTCAGAGCTGTTGTCTGCATTTTATGGCACGGATGTGTTTCTCCGGGCCTCGGTGTTGCTGCCAAGCAGTTATAGCGAAGGGTCGAGCAGACGTTATCCGGTGCTGTACAACGTGGCCGGCATGAATGGCCGTTACACGCGAGCGAGCAGGTTGCTGGATAATGAGGAATTTCTGGAATACTGGGAAAACAGAAACAGCACCCAGGCAGTCATGGTGTTTCTGGATGGCGAGTCCCCCTTTGGTGATTCCTATCAGGTAAACAGCGCGGTGAGCGGCCCGTATGCCGATGCCAACTTTACTGAGTTGTTTCCCTATCTGGCGCAAAACTTTCCCATTGCCGATCAACCGGCCAACCGCTTCGTTACAGGATGCTCAACCGGTGGCTGGGTATCCATGGCGCTACAAATCCTCTATCCCGATTATTTCAATGGAGCCTGGTCATTAAGCCCGGACTCGCCAAGCTTCCGGGCTTTTCAATTGGTTGATATCTATAACGACAGCAACGCCTTCAAAAGTCCCACCGGTATGATGCGTCCGAGTTCCCGGGATGATGATGGAGACCCCCGGTTCAGCATTGCCGATGAAGTGCGCATGGAAGCAGCCATAGGTCGTGGCGACAGCTTTGTCACTTCCGGGATGCAGTGGGGCGCATGGAATGCTGTCTATGGTCAGCCTGATGAGAATGGAAATCCTATTCCAATCTGGGATCAGGAGACTGGTGAAATCGATGCAGATGCTGCAGCGGGGTGGGTGCCCTGGGACCTGGAATACTACGTCCGGGAAAACTGGTCGGAAATTGGACCAAGCCTGAACGGCAAACTGCATTTCTGGATGGGCGATATGGACAACTACTATCTCAATAACGGGCTGCGTAATCTTGAACAGGCGTTTAGTGAGATGGAAGCGCCCGGTGCGGTTGTTGAATTCAACTGGTTACCGAACCATGGTCACTGCGGTTTCGGCACAGAAATACACTATGTGCGCGTGTTGGATGGTCTTGCACGGCGTGCGAGTGTGACGAATTAATTTGAGAGCCAAGGCTCAGTAAACTACGGCGAATATCAGGCGGCATAAGTAATTCAGCTATTTAGTGTAAATGACCTCTCCAACTAAAGGCAGAAAGCTGAATTAGTGGTGCCTCCTGATTTCGGGGGAATCTGATTCAGGAATCATCAGTTTTCATAATTTTCCAGTCGATATTTTAGCTGTTCCATTACATTGGCAATTTCAGCGAGTTCCTTGTTGCTTCCTGTTAGCTCCTCTAATTTTTCAACCAGCGTTTCGTAGTCACTCTTGTGAATACTTCGCCGGGTAGCTTCTGTCTCATTGTAGAGTCCGCCAATTGCGCCATTGGCAACTTTAGCAACAGAATTGTTTACACCAGCTGTTCCGAACGCAAATGCCATCGCAGCACCTTCATCCGCTCTTTGCCGAATCATAAAAAGTGGTTCACAGGCACGTTTCCTGATGTGCGACATTGTTGGCGTGTACTCGTAGCAGTACACATCATATGTATCATCATCGTTGAGTTCATTGAACTTTTCAAAATAGTCGTCTTCAACATCTTGAATTAACTCTCGATAGTACGCCCTTGTAGGTTTGCCCGTTATAACGACCTGATAGGGTTTATTCGCAGTTTCCGGCTGCTCTTGGCTGCTCTGTTGTTGTGCCAGTGAGCCAGCTGAAAATAAGAGTGTGGCGATCAGCAGCATTGCTTTTAGCTGATTATTCATTCTTTGGTATCTCCTAAAGTCACGACTTGTATCTAATCAGTTATGTAATTTTCCAGGCGAAATTTCAATTGCTCCATCACATCTGCCATCTCTCCTAACTCACGGTCTGTTTGCGTAAGTTCTTCCATTTTTCTGACAAGAATTTCGTAATTCCCTTTTTCGTACTTGACCATTTCTGCAGGAGATTCAAGATATGTTCCGAATAGTTTCATGCCGACAGAATTGGCATCCCCTCCACCGCCGCCACCAATCATAAAAAGTGTATCGGAACTATTTTTAGCCCGGCGAGCAAGCATAAACATCGGTTCACAGGCTCGCCGCTTGATGTGGGACATGGTTGGCGTGTATTCGTAGCAATACATGTCGTATTCATCATCAATATTCAGGTCGTTAAACCTTTCAAAGAAGTCGTCTTCTACGTCCTGAATGAGTTGTCGATAGTGCGCCCGTGTAGGTCTCCCGGAAATAACAATCTCATAGGGCTTGTCAGATTCAATATCCGAACTTGCTGATTCTGCTTCTTTTTGCGCCTGTGAGCTGACCGCTGAGGTCGCTATGGCAAGCAATAAAGTAGCCTTTACTAACGCTTTGGTTCTCATCTGTGCCTCTCCGCGTTGTCGGGTCTCAGATCAATTTTTAACACTCGGTAGTAGGCCCGGGTTGGTTGGCCGGTAGTCACTACTTTATAAGGTTTGTCTTCGGATACCTGGTTCTCTTGCTTCGTTTGTTGGTCTTGTGTGAGGGCGCTCGATGAAAGACAGAGTGCGGTACCTGAATATAGTGATTGGATAAAATTGTTCATGCTCAGGCTTCCCTTGCGGTTATGCAGAGAAACTAGTCAGCCCGGTAGTTCTCCAATTGGAACTTTAACTGCTCCATAACGCTCGCGATTTCACCTAGCTCCCGATTGGAAGCGGTGAGTTCTTCCATCTTTTTTACCAGGACTTCATAGTTGCGCTTCTCGTACTTAACCATTTCATCAGGAGATTCCAAATAGACTCCTCCTAGTTTGCTGGCCAGTGGTGCGGAATTCCCTCCAGCAGATATCATAAACACGGCATCTGAGGCATTTTTTGCGCGACGTGCGATCATGAACAATGGTTCACAGGCTCGTCTCTTGATATGCGACATCGTTGGCGTGTACTCGTAACAGTACATGTCATATTCATCATCAATATTGAGTTCGTTGAATTTGGCAAAAAAGTCTTCTTCCACATCCTCAATAAGTTCCTGGTAGCGAGCACGCGTTGGTCTCCCGGAGACAACAACCTCATAAGGTTCGCCTGCTTCGCTTTTTAAACTCTTTGATTCTGTCTCTTGCTGAGCCCAAGAGCCGCCTGCTGAAGAAGCCATGACAAGAAACAGAGCAGCCTTTGTTGCTGATTGAATTTTCACTTGAGTTTCTCCCAACTGTCTGGGTTGAAGTTAATTTTCTCCGTAGGTTTCCAACCGATATTTCAGCTCAGCGAGCACGTTGCCGATCTGTCGAAATTCAGGATTCGAGCGGGTGTGCTCTTCCAAAAGCTCCAACAGCTTGTCAAATTCTCTATGTTTCTCGGAAACCAATTGGCGATCACTTTTAAGCATCGCCATACCCATTGCCTGCGCTCCAGGATTTCCGGATGAGAGGAAAAAGGTGACTTCGGACGACATATCACCGCGGGCTTTGTACATGAAAAGCGGTTCACAAATACGTCGTGAGATATGCGACATGGTGGGTTTCTGCTTGTAGCAAAAGATGTCGTAGTCGTCGTCAATATTGATTTCATTGAATTTCTCGTAGAAATCTTCTTCCACGTCAGAAATAAGAGAACGCAGGTTCGCTCTGCTTAAAGTTGGGGTGATGATAATTTCATATGGCTTTTCTGCGGTGTGTCCCTCTCTAGCCAATTCGTCCTGCTGCGCTTGCGCAGAAGTGGAAAGGAAGAGAGTGGCGGCAATCACCGTAGTGCTGAATCGAGCCATCATGGTTGCTTCTCCTGCAATTGGTACTCCAGTTGAGATTGGGGAGCTCTGCCTCTTAGTCGCATGATGCGATAAAAATCGCACCGTGCGAGTAAAATAACATTTAGGGGTCTCTTGTCAACGGTTTTTGAGAAACCGGGTATACAGCGCCGTCACAGTGCAGGCGACAGCCCGAGTTTAGAAATTTAGCGTAAAAGCCGCATTGGGCTGGTTCAGAAGCCACATAAAACGCTGAAATTACAATAGATTACTCTCATAGGAGCAGATCGCTGTAGCTGTGCAAGCATTGGATTTGCGGTGCAGTGCATTGTCGTCAAGGATCAGAAATCCTGAATCCGGGGCTCGTGAGGGCTCTTTTGCATCTGGGGTTGGAGTTTTGATGTTGACATCTCACATGAGTCTGTCAAAAATGTAGCAGATCGCGAAAAAATTCGCATGCCTGGTTTATTACTGCAAAGACTGCAAAGGAAGTAGCTGGACTGATGTCACGACTTAAGAAGCTAAGCCGCCGTGAGAAAGAAATTCTGGAAGTGCTGCTTAAACTGGGCGAAGCCAGTGCGAAAGATATTCAGGCTGAAATGGTCAATTCGCCCGGGAATTCTTCTGTCCGGACGCATTTGCGAAACCTGGTGGACAAAGGGTTCGCACGAATGAAGGAACGAGATTTCAAATACATCTATTCTCCTGCGGATGATATTGAGGATGTATCGAATTCGGCGCTCGAAGATGTCGTTGAGACTTTTTTCAAAGGAAACCCTGCGCTCGCGGTTAACCAGCTTCTGAGCGGTAACCTGCATGAAATTACAGACGACGAGTTGGAAGAACTGGAAGAGTTGATCAGGACCCACCGAACCAGGAACTAAGAGGCGATACTTCAGGCGCTCAGGATTCGAATTCCCATGCAATTTGACTTCACGACAGCTTCGCCCCAATGGCTTTCAGAGCTCACGATCTTGTGGGCTCCGGCTCTTGACCTTCTGCTCAAGTCTGGCCTGCTTGTCGTCGTGACCTCACTTTTCATTGTTTTACTGGGGCGAAGATTGAGCCCGGGGCATCAGCATCTCCTTTGGTTGAATGCACTGGTTTGCACAGCGCTAATACCAGTTCTCCCGTTTTTCGTGTTCTCCGACTCCGCAGCGCCAACAACTCCAATTGCTTTCGATCTCATAACTCTTGCAGTGCCAGTCTCGAACAGTGGTTCATTAGTAGAAAACACTGGTGCAATTGGGGCTAGTGTATTCAGTCTTTCCAATGTCTTGCTTATCGGTTACTTGCTTATTTGCACCTACTTCCTTTTAAAATTTGTGCTTGCTGCGGTAAGAGTACACAGAGTTAGCAGAAGAGCCGAGACAGCAACAGAAATCCCATTGCTTAGAGAATGCAATCAGATTCGAAAGGATCTGGGAATTTCCAGATGGGTAAGTTTGAAATTTTCTGGTGAAATTACCGCACCTGTTTCATTCGGTCTTTTTCGGCCGACTATTCTTTTCCCTGATTGTGCAAAATGCTGGGGACACAGCACTTTTGTCAATGCCATGCGTCATGAGCTATATCACATCGCCAGACTAGATTGGTTGGCCAGTGCTGCTGCTTACCTCTGTTGCTCTGTGATGTGGTTCAACCCATTCTCATGGTATGCGCTAGGAAAGCTTGAGGCGACTTCCGAAGTTTCCTGTGATTTAGGAGTATTAAGATTCGGCGTTGCAGGGAGCTCATACGCAGAGGATCTACTGTTCATAACCCGAAGCTGCAAGTCCCAAACTGGGCGAGCAATGCTGGCGCAACATATTGTGTCAACATCCATGCTCAAGTTCCGAATCGCTATTCTGCTGGAAAACCGATTGAATCCTTCTGGCTACCTAAAATTCATATTCACTGGCCTGGTTTTTCTCACGCTGCCAACCTTGACTGTTCTGAGCGCAGGAAAGTTATTGAGTGCTGCAGGGATAGAAATCACTACAAGAGGATTGGCAACATTTTCGCAGTCGAATTTTCTGAAAAACATGACTGGCTCACTATCAGGAAATTCTGAATTCGATTTATCGCTGGCAAACAAACCGGAGCCCTTGAGCTTTCCCGAATACGAGCGGCTTTCCAGGGGAATGTCGGAGTCGGAAGACTTGGCGGCAAGAGAGCGACTATCCAGTCCGCCCCTGTCTAACTATCCCCAAGAGAAGTTAATTCTGAATCAAGAATTTGGTTTGGCTATTTTTTCGCACGAGAATTTGCAGGCCTTAAGCAGTGGCTTTCAGATTGAGAGCGACGACCCTACAGTAGAGCTGGCGATCGAGACGCAAGGAAAGGAAGGCCCGGCGTCGCTAAAAAGCCTGACAGCAGCCGAGCTTCGAAATGCGATCGCGAAGACTGAAAATGAGTACTACAAGGAATTTAATGCCGGGGAGCAAGATAAGTCGCTTCACATTGTCTGTGGTAAATATCGGCCTACGGGAACATTTCTGACTAATCGCTATTGCGAACCAAGGTTCCTGATTGATGCTCGCAGCAATGCCTACTACCACGTAGCGAGAGAGCCTATTCCTCCGCTTGTAATGCAGGCTTCGACTAATACGTTGAATTCGTCCAATCGGGACAATTTCAATGCATTAACGGTGGCGATGAATGAGGCTCTGGAGAATAATCCCAGGTTCCGGGAATTGCACTTCTACCTGACAGAGCTCAAATCAGCTCAATACCAATGACCCGATGCGAGATCCTGTAATTTGGTTTCAGCCACGCTGCTGCCAAAAGTATTAATTTTGCAGCAGGCTCAGTCTATCAAGCAAACAGGCATACTTTGTTGCCATCGAGATCCCGAAAGTAAGCAGATTGATGTTCGCTGCGCACTCGAGGCTCCCCTTCATCTTTGGCTCCCAGTGAGATAGCCAGGTCATAGATTCGGTTGACTTCGGTATCACTGCTCATCTGGAAGCCGACCATCGAGCCGTTACCGAGAGTGGCGTCATTGCCATCGTAGGGTTCGGCCAGCGCGAACATAAAGCCATCGTTGACCCACATAGTCATACGGTCTTCACTGTATATTTTCTGGAATGCGGTATCGGCAAACAGGCGATCGTAAAACTGCTCAGCCTGCTGCCGGTTATTGGTGCCCAGCGTAACGTAGTTCACTTTCATAGCCAGTTCCTCAGGTGCGCAATCTGTTTCCAGAAAATTGATCAGGCAGTAGATGTCCCTGGCGAGAGTTCAGGTTTCTCACTCTCGCTCGCCGGCGCAATCTTGAAGCCCAGAAATCCGTAGATTATTGCAACCACAGGATTAATCAGGTTAAAGAAACAGTAGGGCAGGTAGGCAAAGGTTGCTACGCCGAGAGTGCCCGCCATATAGGCGCCGCAAGTATTCCATGGAACAAGAGGGGATGTAATCGTTCCTGCATCTTCCAGCGTGCGACTCAGATTCTTCATGTCCAGATTTCTGTTCTGGTACTCCAGTTTGTACATGCGCCCGGGTAGCACCACAGAAATATACTGGTCCGATGTAATGATATTGGCACCAATACAGGTGGCGATGGTGGTGGCAATCAGGCTGCCGGTTGAGTGCACAAAAGAGAGGGCATAGTTCACCAGGCAGCGCAGCAGTCCCGTGTGATCCATAACAGCCCCGAACACCATGGCGCAGAGAATGAGCCATACGGTGTTGAGCATGGAGCTCATGCCACCACGGGTCATCAGGTCATCGAGGGTCGCATTACCGCTGCTGAGGGCGAAACCGTCGAACAGGGTTTGCCAGGTCCCCTTGAACAAGGCCAATGCAGCATTGGGTGCTTCACCTGCCAGGGCGAAGATAGCTGGCCGCTGAAAGGCCAGTGCCAGCAGCACAGCCAGCATGGCGCCACTCAAGATCGTGGGAATAGGGGGAAACTTTTTGTTGGCCATCACCAGCAGGACCACAACCGGTAATAGCATGAACAGGTTAATGGTGAAGTTGTCATTGATCAGTTGCAGGGTGACGGCGAGGTCACTGGCGGTGGCATCGGTGTCGATATTCAGGCCAATTATCACAAACAGGATCAACGCTAGCACAATGCTGGGTATGGTAGTCCATACCATGTGGCCAATATGGGTGAAGAGATCGGTGCCGGCTACTGCGGGTGCCAGATTCGTTGTCTCTGATAGCGGAGACATCTTGTCCCCAAAGTAGGCGCCGGAGATGATGGCGCCGGCAGTAATTTCCGGTGACAGGCCCAGGCCTGCAGAGGCGCCGATCAATGCGATGCCCACCGTGCCTGCTACGGTCCATGAAGATCCAATGCTCAATGCGATCAAGGCGCAAATGACGCAGCTTGCTGCATAGAAGATTGATGGATCCAGTATCAGCAGGCTGTAGTAAATCATCGTGGGCACGGTGCCAGACATGATCCAGGTTCCGATCAGCAAGCCAACACTGAACAGGATAAGGCAGGGTTTGAGCGCAACCGAAATCCCGGAGACGATGCTGTGCTCGATTTCCTCCCAGCTTTGGCCATTGTTCCAGCCAATGAGTGCCGCGACCGCCGCGCCAACGCACAGTGCAATCTGGTTTGGGCCATAGCTGGCATCTTCGCCGAACAGGTAAACTGAAAAGGACAGCAGGCTGATCAGCACTGCAACCGGAATCAGGGCTTGCAGGATCGAAGGGCTAACTGGTGATTCGGGGAATACTATTGGGCTGTCATCCATCAGGGCTGCCTGTTAGCTGGGATTGAACTGTTACCGACTGTTCAGGCCTGCTCGCAGCCCTGTGTCGTGCGCTTTTTCGCTTCATGATGTAACCGAGACGATCAACAAAGCATATAGGCATTGTCGGCTGCGTGTCTAATGCCACATGGGTTATAATTCTCTTCTTTTCAGGTATTTGCCGCTTAATCGCAGTGATCAGGTTGGAGTCAGGGCACCATGAACAGTCCGGAAACACAATTGACCGATATTGAAGCCTATATGCTCAAACTTGGTGCTCAGGCACGGGCGGCTGCTGCAGACATCAACAAGGCACCAACCGCCAACAAGAATGCGGCACTGCTGGCCATCGGCGAGGCGCTCGACAAGAGTCGTGATGAACTGATGGCTGCCAACGCCCTGGATCTCGAGGCTGGCAAGGCCAAAGGTTTGGATTCAGCATTGATGGACCGCCTTGAGCTAACACCCGCCCGCATCGATACCATGATCGAAGGCCTGCGGCAGGTTGCCGCGCTGCCGGATCCTGTTGGTGAGATTAGCGATCTCAAGTTTCGCCCAAGCGGCATCCAGGTTGGCCGCATGCGCGTTCCGCTTGGTGTCATTGGCATCATCTATGAGTCGCGTCCTAACGTGACTTGCGAGGCCGCGAGTCTGTGCCTCAAGTCTGGTAATGCGACGATTCTGCGCGGTGGTTCCGAGGCGATCAATTCCAATCAGGCTATCGCACGCTGCATCGAGGCCGGATTGCTGGCGGCTGACTTGAATCCCCATGCAGTGCAGATTCTTGATCGCACAGACCGCGATGCTGTCGGCAAGCTCATCACCATGCCAGAGTATGTGGATGTGATCGTGCCCCGTGGGGGCAAGGGATTGATTGAGCGTATTAGCAAAGATGCGCGTGTACCCGTTATCAAGCATCTGGATGGCAACTGTCATGTCTATATAGATGACAAAGCTGACCTGGAAAAATCAATCAAGGTGGTAGTGAATGCCAAGACTCAGCGCTACGGCACATGCTGTACTCTGGAATCACTTGTGGTGGCTGAAGAGGTGGCTGCAGAGGTATTACCGCCACTGGCCAAAGCGCTCGAATCTCACAAAGTAGAGATGCGCGGTTGCGAGAAAACCCTGGCTCTGGTGTCCGGCGCTGTTGCGGCGACAGAAGAGGATTGGGAAATGGAATACCTGGCGCCTATTATCTCCATCAAAGTTGTGCCGGGACTGGATGAAGCCATAGAGCATATTAATCGCTACAGTTCCCAGCATACTGAATCCATCATGACGACCGATATAAGTCGCGCACAACGATTCCTGAGAGAGGTAGATTCCAGTTCGGTCATGGTAAATGCCTCAACCCGGTTCGCCGACGGTTTCGAGTACGGACTGGGAGCGGAAATAGGCATCTCCACAGACAAACTGCATGCAAGGGGTCCGGTTGGTCTGGAAGGCCTGACTTCCCAGAAATACATCGTGTTGGGGGATGGTCACATCCGCCAATGATTTCTCGCTTGGGTCTTCTGGGTGGCATGTTCGACCCGGTTCACAAGGCGCACGTGGGGGCTGCGCGATTTGCGCTGGAGTTGCTGCATCTCGATTGTGTAAAGATGCTACCCTGCAACCAACCGAATCACCGCGAGACCAGTACCGCATCTGCTGATCACAGACTGGCTATGCTGGAATTGGCGCTCGAAGCAGAATCGAAGATCGAAGCTGATCCGTTGGAGTTAACTCGCGGCGGAGTGTCCTATTCTTTTGATACGGTGCAGCACTTTAGCCGGCAGCAAGCTGATACTCAGATCGTTTTTATTCTCGGTGTCGATGCTATAAATGCCTTGCCAATGTGGCATCGTTGGCAAGAGATGTTTGACTATTGCCACTTCCTTGTCATGGGCAGGGAACAGGAACAGATTGCCCCGCAGACAGGAGAGGCAATTGGCTTGCTACAACGGATGGTGACCACGCCAGCAGACTTGTTTGCAGAGCAAAGTGGTCGCATCTACTTTGCGCAGGATTTCGATTTTGATGGATCGTCGTCAGCGGTGCGCCAATTACTCGCTGAGGGTGGTCCTGTAGATGCGCTGCTGGAAGACAGGGTAGCCGACTATATTAAGCAGCATGGCTTGTATTGCTCCTGAGCGATTGCGGGACTTCATGAGTTATGCGGGATAAGGAACTGAAGGTATCAGCATTGGATAGTAAACGATTATCGCAGTTGGTTGTGGACGCACTTGACGATATGAAGGGCGAGGCAATCAGTTGCATCAATGTAAAAAAACTCACGGAAATTACCGACTACATGGTCATTGCGACAGGGCGATCCAGTACTCACGTAAAAGCACTGTCTGATGCGGTGACGACGAAAGTAAAAGAAGCCGGTGTCGACGTGGTGGGTGTAGAAGGGAAGATGCAATCGGAGTGGGTGCTGGTCGATGTGGGCGATGTTGTTGTGCACATCATGATGGCGCCGGTGCGAGCGCTCTACAACCTGGAAGATCTCTGGAGCTTTCAACAGGACGAGAGCAATGACACCAAGAAGTCGGGCAAGTCTTAATCCGTCCAACTGGAGCAGTTTCCTTTACCCATGAAAATCCGGTTGATGTCGGTGGGCACCCGAATGCCAGCCTGGGTCGAGCAGGGCACGGCGGAGTATGCCAAGCGTATCCAGAATGAACTCGGATTCTCTCTGCTTGAAGTTCCTCTAGCCAAACGCAGCAAGACTTCCACAGTGGCGAAGGCCATGGCCAGAGAAGGTGATGCCATGCTGGCCAAAATTGAGCGTGACGAGTATGTGATTGCCCTGGACGTGCAGGGCAAGACACTGGATACGCCCAAACTGGCGGACCGCCTGCAGTACCTGCGAGATGAAGGGCGCAATCTCTGTCTCCTCATAGGCGGGCCAGATGGCCTGGACCCTCGGTGTTTGCAGCGCGCCGATGAGAAATGGTCTCTCTCGGCACTCACGCTGCCGCACCCTTTAGTCAGGGTGTTAATCACTGAACAGCTTTATCGTGCCCACAGTTTGTCTCAGGGGCATCCCTATCATCGTGAATAGGCAGAAAGTCATCCGTCGCCATTGACACTTCTGCGGCCGGATTCACCTAACGGACTGAAGGCTGGCGATTACCACATGACGGCAATATTCAATCACCGTGTTTTCAGATCGCGGGTGCGTGTCCGAGTGCGCTCCCGTGCCTCCATTCGGCACCGAGACTTTATTCCGCTTTGGCAGGCGGCTATGCTTTGACAATGAGAGTTTTGATTTTATTGTTAGCAGCGCTCTGCTTCGTCAGTTGCGGGCCAGATTCGGATGTCGCCACCGATTCAACGCAGCCAGTTAATGAATCGTCTCCCGACAACTGGTCGGCCTATATGGGAGACTATGGTCGTAGTCACTATTCTCCTCTTACGCAAATAACGCCCAATAATGTTTCCCAGCTCAGTCTCGCCTGGGAGTATGAGTCTGGAGAATTACGTGCGGGCGAGTCCACACTGCATACCAGCCCGTTAATAGTGGATGGCGTGCTGTATGGACTTTCTCCCCAATTGCACGCGTTTGCATTGGACGCGGCAACCGGCACCGAACTCTGGCGGTTTGATCCCGGCCCAACCGTGGCCGAGCAACGAGGGTTAATGTGGTGGCAGCAAGGGAGCGACCAACGCGTTCTCTATGTAGCCGATGCCACACTGATCGCGCTCGACGCAGAAACCGGCACGCCTGTTCCGGGCTTCGCTGAAAACGGGAGGCTTAACCTGGCGCTGACCGAGCGTTCGGGTCCCATGACCGTTACCGTGCCTGGAATTGTCTATGGGGACTCAGTGATCCTCGGGTTTTCTACCAGTGAAAGTGCGACTGCCCTGCCCGGAGCGATTCGCGCCTTTGATGTGCTAACGGGGCGGGAGCTTTGGCGATTCAATTCCTTACCGCAGCCCGGCGACGTTGCTGCCGAGAGTTGGCTGCCA
Organism: uncultured Pseudohongiella sp.; assembly: GCA_965227635.1. Lineage (GTDB taxonomy): Bacteria > Pseudomonadota > Gammaproteobacteria > Pseudomonadales > Pseudohongiellaceae > UBA9145. Next base: position 2,945,064 of record OZ245763.1, read on the forward strand.
CAATCGTTGGCATTGACTGGAGGTGCCAACAACTGGGCAGGCATGACTTTGGATGAAGGGCGGGGCTTGCTGTTTGTACCCACGGGGTCTGCCACTCCTGATTTCTACGGTGCCACGCGCCCCGGTGATAACCTGTTCGCCAATAGCCTGATTGCGATTGATGCCAGAACGGGTGAATACCGCTGGCACTTTCAAACTGTACGACACGATCTCTGGGATCGGGACCTGCCGGCGCCGCCGACCCTGGTTCGTGTCGAACACGATGGAACCAGTACTGATGCCGTGGCCCAGACCACAAAATCGGGTCACCTGTATCTTTTTGATCGCGTCACGGGTAGTCCGTTATACGACGTTATAGAAAGCGCGGCGCTGCCCAGTGAATTTCCCGACGAGCGACCCGCAGCAACTCAATCAGTGTCCAGTGTCTCGTTTACCCGTCAGGTGTTCGAGCTGACAAGCCGCTCACCCGCGGCGGCAGAATTTGTCGAAGAGCGAATCGCCAATCTTGATCGCCGGCGCTGGGCGCCTCCGAGCCTGGGTGGGTCGTTACTTTATCCCTCATTCGACGGTGGGGCTAACTGGGGTGGTGCAGCTTACAATCCGGAAGGCAACAAGCTCATCATTAACTCACAAGAGTTGGGCGGTATATTGCAACTGGTTCCGATATCGGGTGCGTCCGTTCGGCGCAATTTGTATATTGAACATTGTGCTGCCTGTCATGGAACAGGCCGGGAAGGAACATCGGTCGGCCCCACGTTGCAGACTTACGCGGACAGCAAGGCAGGAGATGACGTAAGAGGGATCATGGAAGCCGGAAGAGGGCGTATGCCTTCGTTCGCAACGCTCAGCGACGTGGAAAAATCGAGTATCGTGCAGCACCTTGTGGAGCCGGATGATTCAGAGCAGGTAACAGCAGAAAATTTCAATATTGCCTTCGCGGGCTATCAGCGTGTCCTCGATCATGATGGCTTGCCAGGAAACTCTCCTCCCTGGGGTACGCTGTCATCCCTCGATCTCGCTACCGGTGTTATCGATTGGCAAATTCCCCTTGGAAACTATCCCGGTTTTGAGCATCTGAATTTCGGTGCTGAGAACTATGGTGGCCCCGTGGTGACAGCCGCTGGCCTGGTTTTTATCGCAGCGACCCCGGATCGAAAGTTTCGCGCGTTTTCCGCAGCAACTGGGGAACTCCTCTGGGAAACAACGCTTCCCGCCGGGGGCTTTGCTACGCCGGCAGTTTATGCCGTGAACGGGAAGCAGTATGTCGTGATTGCGGCTGGGGGAGGCAAGCTGGGCACTCCCTCGGGATCGAGCTATCAGGCTTTCAGTCTGCCCTGATCCCGCTTTCAGTCGGCACATCAGTCTAAACAGCCTTGATTCCGGGTTTTTCACCCCTGCCACGGGCATCAAACCAGCCAGCAGGGGTCAGATAGCATTAAAAATCTATAAAAATCAGTTAAACTTGACCTTATAGAGCAGTAAACTTTTGCCGGAATTTACGGTCTAAAATCCCTGTCAGCAGTACATTCAGGGTACACAGGGAAAGCACGCCATTCGGCGATCAAGCGGACCTCCCGGCAGCCGACTTATTTAACTAAATCTGACGATCAGTTTTCGGGCAGAAATCTCCTACATTATGAATGGCAAGTGGCAACTCAAGGATCACGAAGCTGAGCGGCAGCTCTTTAATGGCCGCCTGACTGCCGCTGCGGTGGTGATTGCCCTGTTGTTTGCAGCCCTGATTGCCAAGCTGGTCAATTTGCAGGTTCAGCAATACGAGTACTTCAGTGCCCGTGCCGATGGCAATCGCCTCCATTCCCAATATGTGCCGCCCGCCAGAGGGCTGATCTTCGATCGAAAGGGTGATCTGCTGGCGGATAACCAGCCTATTTTTAACCTGACCGTAGTAAAGGAGCAGGTCGGGGATATGGATGCCATGCTTGAACGCTTGTCAGGCATGATCAGTCTCACTGAAGACGATATCGAACAATTCGAAAATCGCATGCGCCGAAATCGTGTGCCTTATTCTTCTGTGCCTCTGCGCTATGTGTTGAGTGATGAAGAGAAATCCCGCATCGCGGTTAACAGTCATCAGCTGCCTGGCGTTGCCATCGAGCCACAGTTTGTTCGCCGCTATCCTCTCGCTGACCTGACGGCCCATGCCATTGGCTATGTGTCAGAAATCAATCGGGACGAACTGGACCGGTTAAGCGAAGAAGAACGTGAGAACTACGGTGGTACCAACCACATTGGCAAGTCGGGTATTGAGCGCACCTACGAAGATTTACTCCACGGCACCGTAGGATACGAAATTGTCGAGAAGAATAACCGCGGCCAGGTGATGCGGCGACTGGATCGCACCGATCCGGTTGCGGGCAGGAACCTGACGCTGCATATGGATGCCGAGCTGCAGATTGCTGCCGAGGAAGCGCTTGGGGACTTTCGCGGTGCGGTGGTAGCTATCGATCCCAATACAGGCGGCATACTCGCCATGGTAAGCAAGCCGGGATTTGACCCCAACCTGTTCGTCACGGGCATCAGCAACAGTGATTACTCTGTGCTGATCAATGACAAAGTAAACACGCCACTGTTCGACCGCACCACCAATCCTTATCCGCCAGGGTCCACTCTCAAGCCCTTTATCGGGATGGCCGGTTTGCAACATGAATTCGTGGATTACGATTTCACCATCCAGGACCCTGGCTATTTCCGCCTGCCTGGGGTTTCCTATCGATGGGGTGATTACACGCTGCGAACAGCAATTGGTGGCGGCCATGGCCCAACCAATCTGCAGAAAGCGATTTACCAATCCTGTGATACATTCTTTTACGATCTGGGCAACCGTATGGGAATCGATACCATGCATGGATTCCTGTCCCAGTTTGGTTTCGGCGATAATTTCGCCCTCGATATCAGTTACGCCCGCACTGGCGTTTTGCCATCGCGTGACTGGAAGCGGGAGACCCGAGGCGAACCCTGGTATCCGGGAGACACTATTAACTCTTCCATCGGTCAAGGCTATATGTGGGCGACGCCGCTGCAGCTGGCCACGGCCGCTGCCATCATGGCCAACAAGGGCAAGGTTGTGCAGCCGCGCATGCTTAAAGCTGTAGATGGTCAGCCCATGGAGCCTGCAAACAACAACCCGGTGCCTGACGTGATGAGCCACGATGAGGATTACTGGCGCTATATCCACGAATCCATGACCATGGTTGTGCACCGTCCGTATTCCGATGTGTTCCGAGACTATGGTACTGCGTTTGAGGCCATTGCCATGGCTGACAGGGAAATGCCCTACAAGATGGCAGGCAAATCAGGCACTGCCCAGGTGGTGGGTATCAGTCAGGACGTTCTCTCCAGTACAGATATCGAGGTTTCCGATCTTAATAAGGATCACGCCTTGTTTATTTCCTTCGCACCCGCCTTGCACGAGGCGATCAAACCACAGATTGCCATCGCCGTATTCGTTGAAAACGGTGAGCATGGCAGCAGTGTTGCCGGCCCCATCGCCAAGGCAATTACTGACAAATACCTGCTGGATATTTTAGAGCTGGATTTCGATGTGCTGGATGCGGAAGCGGAGTCCAGGAACCAGCTTATTTCCCAGGCGGCCGATGATTAATCAGGATTTCGTTCGTCAATCCACAGGCTTTTATCAGTCGCGGAAAGGCGGCAGCAATTTCTGGCGTAAACTGCATACTGACCCGCCCTTGGTAATCGGGCTGATTCTGCTCGGCAGTTTTGGATTGATCGTCTTGTACAGCGCGAGCGATGGCGACACCAACATGGTGAGACGCCAGGGGCTGTTGATGGGGGTTGGTTTGTTGGTGATGTTTGCCGTTGCCCAGTTCAATGTGCATTTCTATCGCCGCTGGTCGCCATCCATGTACGCAGGCGGTCTCGGCTTGCTGGGGCTCGTACTGGCCATGGGTACGGTGGAGAACGGTGCCAAGAGTTGGCTGAACCTGCCCGGTTTGCCCAGTTTTCAGCCTTCTGAATTGATGAAGTTCGTCGTACCCATGCTGCTAGCCTGGTATCTGGCGAGTCGACCCTTGCCTCCCCGGTTCAAGCACCTGTTCTGGGCTGCGATTATGATCCTGATTCCAGCGGCATTGATCGTTCTGCAGAATGATACTGGCACCGCGATCATGGTGTTTATGTCAGGGGTATTTGTGGTGCTTCTTGCGGGTCTCAGATGGCGCATCGTGATTGCTGGTTTTGTCGCGCTAATGCTGGTGTCCCCGGCCTGGTACCTGTTTCTGGCACAGGAACACCAGAAGAACCGGATTCTTACCTTCTTCGACCCGTATCGAGACCCCACTGGCGCTGGCTACAATATCATTCAATCCCAGATCGCCATCGGTTCAGGTGGCATCTATGGCAAGGGTTATGGCAACGGTGCCCAGTCGCACCTGGATTTTATTCCTGAGAGTAATACAGATTTCATCATGGCTGTGCTGGCCGAAGAATTCGGCTTGCTGGGGATACTGTTCCTGATCTGCCTCTATCTGTTTGTACTGGTTCGAGGTTTTTACATAGCCTACGCGTCGAAGGACATGTTCAGCCGGCTATTGGCGGGTAGCATCACGCTTACATTCTTCTTTTATGTATTCGTCAACATGGCCATGGTATCGGGATTGTTGCCGGTGATCGGATTGCCCCTGCCGTTGATAAGCCGCGGCGGTACTTCCGTCATTACCCTGTTTGTCGGATTTGGACTGCTCATGTCCATTCATACCCATGGACTTAGAGGTCAATCGTAAGTATCTGATAGTTAAGGTTTTATATCCTAGTAAATGCGCTGGTGGCCGGTATTACCCGCATTGTGCCCTTCCTCACCTTTGATGCTGGCCCTCAATTGTTAAAATAATTCTGGAAACGGACGCTAAGTAGTTCAATTAATTCGATTTTCCCGGGAGTGGGGTTTTATGTATTCAGTTCTTCAGCCGCTAGTCCGCCGGGTGCTGCCGCTGTCACTGGTATCGGTGCTGGTCGCGTGCGGATCCACCCCGGGTCCTGTCGAGTCCAGCAATAGCGGACGTTACAGCATCAAGCAGGACCGGGCCCCTTCCAGACAAGTCGATATCGCGTCCATTCCCGATGTGGTCCCCGAGCCTGTGAATCGGACCCGGGCGGGGAATATGAGCCCGTATACAGTGCTGGGCAAGACCTACACGGTGCTGCCAACCGAGGAGGGGTACCGGGAACGGGGAGTCGCTTCATGGTATGGAGAGAAATTTCATGGGCACCAGACCTCTAACGGCGAGATATTTGACATGTACAAGGTGTCAGCCGCCCACAAGTCACTGCCGATTCCCAGTTACCTGCGGGTAACAAACCTGGATAACAACCGCAGTATTGTGGTGCGGGTGAATGATCGCGGACCGTTTCACGGGGATCGCATCATCGATCTTTCCTACGCTGCGGCGTTGAAGCTGGGCTATGCAGACCGAGGAACGGCGCGGGTGCAGTTGGAAGCCATCGTGGTTAATTCTGACGTGGGAAGGCGAACTCTGGCGGCCAATTCGCGGTCTAATAGAGTAGTCGACCCCGTTGCCGGAGCGAAATATCTTCAGGTTGGGGCTTTTTCCAGTCTGGATACGGCGAGGGAACTGTCCCGCGAACTGGATACACTCACGGACAGACCCGTGTTTATCCGGTCTATCAACAGCCAGGACAATGGGGTCTTGCATCGCGTGCGTATCGGCCCCATAGAGAACGATGGTGAGATTCAAACTCTGAGCAGACGCGTAGTTGCCGCGAATCTGGGTAGACCTTACACTGTTACCGAATGACAGGTTCTGTCGAAACCCCGGACCCCCGGTTATTGTGATCGGTGGTCTTGCAGATCGGGGTCTCCCGATCGGCCCCCCGCACTGCTTGGCAATACACTAAATTGATTTTGATGGATGATTCTATGCTCCTCAGGCGTAAACAATTTCTACTGACTACTTCATTTTTGGCTCTGGTATCGATGTTGCTGGGCAGCCTGGCTCAGGCGCAAGCCATTATTCCCCGTGCGCCGGATATTGCGGCCACCAGTTATATTCTTATCGATGCCAAGACCGGTCAGGTTCTCGTGGAGGAGAACCCGGATGAGCCGTTGCCCCCAGCCAGTCTCACCAAAATCATGACATCCTATATTGCTATTGAGGAAATCCTCACCGGCAACCTCTCGCTCAATGACATGGTGCATATCAGCGAGAAAGCGTGGCGCATGGAAGGCTCCAAGATGTTTGTTGAGGTAAACACGCAAGTCTCCGTAGAAGACTTGCTGCGGGGCATCATCATTCAGTCCGGTAACGACGCCAGTGTCGCCATCGCCGAGCATATCGCCGGTAGTGAAGAAGCATTTGCCGACATGATGAATCAATATGCGGAAGTACTTGGATTGCAGAATAGTTTCTTCATGAACTCAAGTGGGCTCGATACGGAGTTGTACTACAACACCATGTCAGCTCGAGATCTGGCAATTCTCGCCCAGGCGACGGTGGACAGACATCGCGATTTCTACCCCATCTACGCGGAGCGCGAATTTACCTACAACAATATTCGACAGTCCAATCGCAATAGTCTCCTGTTCCGGGACCGCAACGTCGATGGATTGAAAACCGGCTGGACAGATGCGGCGGGCTATTGCCTGGTAGCCTCTGCCGAGCGAGACGGCATGCGCCTGATCTCGGTGGTGACCGGTACTGCCAGTGAAGAGGCGCGGGCCATTGAGACGCAAAAACTACTGACATATGGGTTTCGCTATTACGAGACGCACAAGCTCTACGACGCCGATCAGATTCTGACTACAGTGCCGGTATATTCCGGTGCCGAGAGTGCTGTTGAACTGGGTATAGAGGAAGAGGTGTATGTCACTATTCCTCGCGGTCAGGCTGAGGCCATGACCGCGACAGTAGATGTTGATGAAATTATCCGTGCCCCGATTCAGGAGCGACAAACCATGGGCACGGTAAACGTGATGCTGGGTGACGAACTCATCTACAACGGGGAAGTTGTGGCCATGCGCGCCGTGGAAGAGGGTGGTGCCCTGAAGCGATTCATGGACTGGATTACGCTCATGTTCAACGATGCTGCCGGTTAATCGAGAGCATGACTGAATCCGGCGATGGAGTGGAAGAAGCTCCAAAAATAGAATTTCCCTGCCTGTATCCAATCAAGATTATTGGCGAGTCCGTGGAAGGTTTCCAGACGACGGTGATTGAGATCGTTGAGCGGCACACTGGAGACCTCGATGCCAGTCTTATCGACATCAAGGCGAGCGGGCAAAACAACTACCTTTCTGTGCGGGTTACTATTGCCGCCACTGGAGAGGAGCAGCTGCGAAACCTGTTCGAAGATCTGAAAGCCCTCGAAAGCGTCAGGCTGGTTCTCTAGTTAATCAGAGGTTCCCGATTGCGGCTATCCAACTACAAATGGATACAGGCCTCTGCGCCTGATGACGGCCCGAGCCTGCCTCCCCTGATCGTGCGTCGATTGGGCTTGCAGGACTACGAGCCGATTTTCAAATCCATGCGCTATCTTGCCGAGCACCCCCGCAAGGACAGGGCTGACGAAATCTGGCTGCTAAGTCACAAGCCGGTTTTCACCCAGGGGCAGGCGGGATTGGCGGAGCATATTCTCAATCCTGGCAAAATTCCCGTGGTTCAGGTCGATCGTGGTGGTCAGGTGACTTACCACGGCCCCGGCCAACTGGTGGCTTATCTCCTGCTCGATGTACGTCGCCGGAAGCTTGGGGTACGGGGGCTGGTCGATCTTCTGGAACTTTCCATGATCGAAACCCTTGCCGAATATCGTATTACTGCAGAGGCCAGAGCTGGCGCTCCCGGTGTCTATGTCAAAGATGCTAAAATAGGTGCCCTCGGGCTTAGAGTGAAGAACGGCTGGAGTTACCACGGCCTGAGCCTCAATGTGAAGATGGATCTGACGCCATTTCATGGAATTAACCCCTGCGGTTTCGAGAAACTGGAGGTTACGCAGATTTCCGATCTCGTTCCCGAATTGGCGACGAAGGATTTGCTACTGCAGGAAGTGAGCAGACGTCTTACCAACAGACTTCTGGAAAATCTGGGATATATCGCTCCCTATAGCGACTGATTAAACGGCATATCATGGCAGAACGAAAAAGACGCAATGTATTGGTAGAAGGCGAGAAGCTTCGCGGAGCTGACAAGCTACGTCGCATTCCAGTCAAGGTGATTCCTACGACTGAATTGCCAACGAAGCCCGACTGGATTCGGGTCAAGATACCTGCTTCACCCAAGATCAGTCACATCAAGCAGAAACTTCGGGAGCACAGACTCGCTTCAGTCTGTGAGGAAGCTTCCTGCCCCAATCTGGGTGAGTGCTTCAGCAATGGTACGGCGACCTTCATGATCATGGGGGATATCTGCACCAGGCGTTGCCCATTCTGCGATGTGGCTCATGGTAAACCCAAACCACTGGCCGAAGATGAACCGCGTGAGTTGGCACAGGCCATTGCCGAAATGGGTCTCAGCTATGTGGTAATCACTTCGGTGGACCGGGATGATCTCAAAGACAGCGGTGCCCAGCACTTCGCTAACTGCATCAGTGAAACCTATAAGTACAACCCCGGTATCAAGGTTGAGGTGCTGGTGCCTGATTTTCGTGGTCGTATGGACATCGCACTGGATATTCTTAAAGAAACGCCGCCCGATGTGTTTAATCACAATCTGGAAACTGTTCCGCGTCTGTATAAGCAGGCACGTCCCGGTGCAGACTATCAATGGTCGCTGGATTTGTTGAAAGCCTATAAGGCGAAGCAGCCAGGCGTGGTGACCAAGTCAGGGCTTATGCTCGGACTTGGTGAAACGAATGATGAAGTCAAGGAAGTGCTGCGTGATCTTAAAGCTCACGACGTGGATATGATTACCCTTGGACAGTATCTGCAGCCGAGTAAGGATCACTTGAAGGTAGAGCGATTCGTGCATCCATCTGAATTTGAAGAATTGAAAGATTATGCAGAAGCGCTGGGCTTTTCACAGGTTGCCAGCGGCCCCCTGGTTCGATCTTCCTATCATGCAGACAAGCAGGCTCACGGAGAAAATGTTTCCTGAGTTTCTGCTGCATGAAGATAAACCTTAAACAACTTCTCGTCAGCATAGTTTCCCTGGTGGTAGCAATCGCTACCGTAATTGGCTTTACCCGCAATCCGGTTTTAGTGGGAGAACTGGCCCCCATAGTTCGGGCTCTTATTCTCGATCTGGCTATTCTTTCCGCATTGATTGCCGCGTTCCCGTTGTATCCCTTATTCCGTGACCGACCTGGTGCTTATGGACTGGTTGTCTGCCTGCCCGCCATGTTGCCTGCGCTATTCTACTTCGCGTTTCTGCTTCCCCAGCAAGCGTCGGATGAAATCATTGCGTCGCAGTTACGCAGCGACCTCATTACCGACGGCTCCAGTAACGGGATCGTGGAAGTCGGTTTCGCCTACCCAATTTACACGCCGACTGTGAGTATACGCAGCCAGTCACTGTACACCCGTCAGCTCAATATTTTTCTGCGCATAATCGACGCCAATGGTGGGGAGACATTATTCAGGGGAGTCAGGGGTCAGGTGCCTGGCTCGAGCCTGAGTGTGGAAGCCAGTGTGCAGGGGATGCTGAGTCGCAATGGTGAGTATTTGCTCAATCCAGTTGCCTTGCCACCTGGAAAAGAGATTCAGGGGCGCCCCGTGTTTATTATCAGCAATTTACAGGACGGCACCAGTTTTATCGATGCGCTGGGTTACGCCTACCAGGCACAGTTCGAACTGCGGGATCCCCTCGATGGCTCACTGGTGCAGGTCTTCCCCCTGAACCGCATTTGAGCTGAGAAGCGCCGGGCAATTGCTGATCAGCTGTGTTGCATCTCTGGCTTGCTGAATTGACGAGACCAGAACAGAAGCGCCAGGGAGCAAACGGTGTAAGTACCGGCAATCAGGTAAGCAGTCAATGCTGTCGTTATAAGCTGCAAGCCTGCCAGCAACAGCAACAGGCGGAGCACCTCAAAGTAGAGTCCATCTTCCCTGCCTTCCATCCATCGACCCTGTACAAACAACGAGTAAGTCAAAAACAATACGGCGCAGGTCAGCACCGGGTAGCTGAGTGTGGCTGCGTTTATCAGGATGTAGAGACTGCAAGCCACGGTGATCACGAACTGGGTGAAGGTGTAGGCCCTGGCAAAACCGCTAACCACCGGGTCGAATTTCCTGCTCAGATCATCTTGCAGCGCTTTCTGTTTACACTGCGTGGAACTTCCGTTCGCGCGCCAGCCAGGAGGCATGAACGGTAGTCGCAGCTTGTTCAACAGGCCCGGGGCGTGGAGTGTATCCAGTATCAAGCGCCAGTACACATGTACGTTGGCCCACAAGGGATTCCAGCTATTGAGGGGCTTGCGGAGCCCAAAGTAAACCGGCTCTGTATCCAATTCATCCTGAAAGCTACCGAACAGACGATCCCAGATGATAAACACGCCGCCATAGTTTTTGTCCACGTAGATCCTGTTGCGGCCGTGGTGTACCCGATGATTGGAAGGGGTCACCATTATCCATTCGATGGGTCCTAACTTGGGAACATGCTCGGTATGAACCCAGAACTGATAGATCAGGTTAAGGCTCACTACGGTGAACAGGATTTCAGCCGGGTAGCCAAGGGCGAAGAAGGGCAAGTAAAAGAGGAATCCATAGAAATCAATGCTGGTCTGGCGCAGCGCCGTCCCCAGATTGAAATCTTCGCTCTGATGATGAGCCACGTGTGATCCCCAAAATAGCGCGACCTCATGTCCGAACCGGTGTTTCCAGTAGTAGGCGAAATCGTAGAGGACGAAACAGCTGATCCATACCCAGGGCTCATCATCGGGCAGTTGCTGTAATTGGTAGTGGGCGACTACCCATTCATAGATGCTTCCGGAAAACCCGAGTATCACCAGCGCCTGCAGCCTGCTCAGACTACCCATGGAGAGGCTGTTAATGGTGTCGTTGATACGATAGGTATTGCGCCCCCGCATGATTCCATAGGCGAATTCGAGCAACATCAGCAGGAAGAAGAAGGGTATGGCGTAGAGGATCAGGTCCATGACAGAAATTCTACACTGTTTTTCACAAGACAGCGTCAGCTCGCTGTAATCGGTCCCTCATACTGACGGGTGCTGAGGCCCTGAAATTCAGCGATGGCGAGTCCTGCAGCGACTGACGTGAACGGGTCATGCTCAATGACCTTCCCGGGGAACTTGCTATCCAGCAGTTGTTTAACCGCGGGAATCAATGATGATCCGCCGGTGCGTATCACCAATTGTATCTGCGAGCGCTCCATTCGGGCTTTGCAGAGTACGTCATCGATAGCCTGGTCCAGTTGCTTGAGGACCCCCGCGATCATGGCTTCGAACTGCGCACGGCCTACATCTATTTCGATGTCGAGTTCAGGTATGTCGAGTCTTGCAACGGATTCGCTGGATAGCGTCGCTTTTAAATCCTTGAGGCACTGAAATACCAGGTAGCTGTAATTGTTTTTTATCAGGTCGTACAGGCGCTGGAATTTGACTGCGGCTTCGTCTCCAAATTCTATTCGTTGCATCAGTGGTGTGGTGTAACGATTCTGGTTAAGCATGTAGCTGATAGCCCAGTTCAGTAGTAAATCTTCATAGTCCTCGAAGGGAAAGGCAGTCTCTATTTCCCGGTCCTCGCCCGCCCGGCGCCAGCGCTCACCCTTGCCCAGTAAGGGGAACAACAGCTCCCGGAACAAGAGTTGGTCGATGTGGTCTCCGCCGAGACCGATGCCGTGAGTGGAGATGACTTCGAAATCATCCTGTTGCTTGTGCAAAATACACAGGTCGAGCGTTCCGCCTCCGAAATCAACGGCGAGCAGGTATTCCCCGGTGGCGGTGGGGTGGCCATGTAGATAGCTCAGCGCGGCAGCAATGGGTTCGGGATAAAAGCTCTGGTCAGTGAAATCAGCGTAACCGTAAGCCTCTGACAGCAGGCCCAGGGCCTTGTCGTTGCGGCCGCCCTCGGAACCCTCAAAGTTAACCGGGTGCCCGATGCAGGCATGATTGGAGTCGCTGGCGTTCAGGCCTCTGCTTGCAAACAGCGCAAGTACGCATTTCTTGATGCGCACCAGTAGCGGCGTCACCAGTGCCACCAGTCGAAACGGACGATCAAATACCATCAGCCTGGGAGCATCGCTTCGGCCCAGCAAGCGTTTGATTCCCCGGAACAATCTGCCGGTCTGGCCAGCGTCTACAAAAGACTGCCCATAGATCATTTCGGTGGATGCTTCCTCCGGCAGACCTTTATCGCCAATTTGACCCGTTGAGGTGCGGCCTTCTCCCAATACTTCTGCGCTCAGTTCGACTTTACGGCCAGTATTGCTCTTGATATAGCATTCAATGGCCGCCTGGCCAGTTTCGATCTGAAAGTCGCTGTCGACGTAGGTTGCCGATGGCATGACCGGGGAATGTTCCTCGAGTTGTACCAGGTGTACTGCCGATCCATCGTAGACCGCTGCCACGCTATTGCTGGTGCCGAAGTCGATGCCTATCCCCACGCGTGGGGCTGAATTGTTGGAATTTTGCTCTTGCAATGTCCTTGCTGCCTGTATTTCTTGCGCCAGGTAGTGATCCTGGTTTCGGGGTGTAAATTGTAGCCCTGTTTTTAATATCCGGACATGGCTGCTACGGTTATGCCATGTACTGCAAACGGCGGCCATTCTACAACAAGCTTCACACCACAACGAGGCTAAACGCCTGCCGCGGTTGAAGTTTTCGGGAACTTAACCTATCCTCGTCCGGTCTGATTCAGACGTAGTAACAGTAGTCTCCACAGCTTGCAAGAGGTTCCCATGTTAATAGGCAAATTGCCGCCGAATCGCGCTTTTATCGCGGCATTTGTGTCGTTCATTGTACTCGCGAGTTCCCCAGCAGTAGCTGGCACGCTGGTACGTGTCAGCACAACCATTGGTGATTACACCATAGAGCTTTTGGACGAATCCGCTCCGCAAACCGTTCAGAACTTCCTCGGTTATGTGAACCGCAATGACTACAATGGCACCTATCTGCACCGTGTTGTGAATGACTTCGTTGTGCAGGGCGGTGGCTATGGATTTCAATTATTCGTAGGACCTGTTGATGTGCCTCAGGGTGCCCCAGTGGTCAACGAGTTTGGCGCTTCCAATGTGCGTGGTACGGTCGCCATGGCGAAACTGGACGGACAGCCTGACAGCGCAACCAACCAATGGTTTGTCAATCTGGCTGACAACACCAGCCTGGATAGCACAAACGGTGGATTTACCGTATTCGGAACAGTGCTCGGCAATGGCATGATCATTCTTGATGCAATTGATGATCTTCCCGTGGTGTCGCTGGGAGCAAAGGCATCAAGTGCACCTTATTGGACTGAATCATTCGAAAATGGCCTGGATTTCGTTTACATGAACGCAGAGGTCGTAGAGCGATTCAGCGAAGCCCCTCACGTCTATGAGACAAACACAGGCAAACTGATTACCACTGTCAGTGTAGACGGTGGTGCCGAATTGATAAGCCTCAATTTCGATACACTCTCGTCCGACCCTGAAGTCATACTGCAGGCAAACACAAAGAGCATAATTCCCCGCAAGGAATCCTTCCCGGATATAGCGACTTATTCAACGACGGACAATCGCTTGCGCATTCCCAGTCTGGAAATAAACCAGAACGGGAATGTCTTCCTGCTTAGCAATGTGGTGTTTGTCCTGAGTAATACAGAGCTTTCCCAGTTTACTCTGGAATCCTACGATCAATAACCAATAGACGCAGGGCAAGATTTACCGCAAGGTGTTGTTAGGTTAATCTTGCCAACAACGGGTACGCGGTAGAGCGACCCGCTTACCACTCCAGCGAGCAGGACAAGAACAATATGGCTGCCCCCCGCGGTGAATTTTCTTCGAGATTCGGATTTTTAATGGCCGCCTCTGGTTCCGCTGTGGGATTGGGCAATATCTGGGGCTTCCCCACCAATGCAGCGTCGAATGGTGGTGCCGCATTTCTCTTCACCTACCTTATTCTCGCCTTCGCACTTGCCTATCCCGCGCTGATGGCTGAGCTCATTATCGGCCGGCACGCACGGGCTAACGCTGTGACCGCATTGAAATCCATTTCGCTTGGCGAAAAGACCCGAATGGCTGCAGTGACCGTCGGTTTCATTGGCATTGTAACGGTCAGTTTTATTCTGAGTTTCTATGCCATAGTAAGCGGTTGGATGATTGCATTTTTCTTTGATCCAGTGGCACGACTGCTGGGCATGGAAGGGCTGGCGAGTTGGTTAACTACCGATGCGGTAGTGCGAAACAGCATCTTTGTCGTGGTATTTATGGTGCTGACGGTGTTCATTATCAGCGCCGGCGTAAAGGACGGCATCGAAAAATGGGCGTCGCGCTTAATGCCCTCCCTGATCATCATTTTATTATTGTTGATCGTCTATGTGCTCACCCTCCCCGGCGCACTGGATGGTCTGCGGGCTTATCTGATTCCTGATTTCAGCAGAATCGCAGATCCGGCCTTGTTGGTGAGTGCCATGGGTCAGGCCTTCTTCTCATTATCGCTGGGTGTTGGCACCATGCTGGTGTACGGCTCGTATATCAGCAAAAAAGAGAATTTGCCTACGATCGGCAGCCTGGTTGCTTTGCTTGACGTGGGTATCGCCGTGCTCGCTGGCATGTTAATCCTGCCCGCTATGTATGTGGCCCTTAATAACGGCGTGCAAATCTATGATGAAGCGGGGGGGCTGATCGCCGGGCCTGGCCTGATCGTATCTGTGCTTCCTGCCCTGTTTGAAACCATGGGTTCCATTGGTGTGCTGGTGGCTTTCGCTTTCTTCGCCCTGATGACAATCGCCTCGCTGACCTCATCCATTTCCATGCTGGAGGTGCCGGTGGCCTATGGTGTTGAGCACCATGGAATCGACCGGCCCAAGGCCGCAATAGCGATTGGCTCAGTCATTACAGTAATCTCATTGATTATTGTTTTTAATTTTGACCCCCTGTTCGATCTGGTTGTCACCTATACCACAGAGGTGAGCCAGCCACTTCTGGGTTTTGCCTTTTGCATCTTTGTCGCCTGGATCTGGCGGCGCAACGATATCCTTGAGGAGATCAAGCAGGGCAGTCCTGATGTGGAGTCTGGGTTATTCTGGAAAGTATGGCCTTTCTACGTGAAATTTATTTGCCCGGTAGCCATCCTCGTCGTCTATTTTCAATAGCCGTGACGCATGTCGTTCATGCATTAAGCGCTTAGTACTTCAACAAAGCGTTCGATCTCTTCTTCGGTGTTGTAGTAGTGAATCGATGCCCGGTTTATATCCAGTCCCTTCTTGCCCAGATCGAGTTGCGCATTCATAGCTCTTGATACCGAAGTATTGATCCCTGCGTCATTCAACAGTTTTTTGGTGCTGATCGCATCCAGGTCTTTTCGATTAAAGGTGACGATTCCAGACAGGAAGGGCGAGCGTTCGTGGACGACAATATTGCTGCAAGCCGCGAGGCTGTCATGGAGTCGCCGTGCCAGGTATTGCACCCTCTGTTCTATTGACTCAATTCCTGTATTCAGTGCGTAGTCCACCGCTGCTGCCAAACCAATCATGGCCGCGATATCACGCTCCCAGTTTTCAAAGCGGGTAGCGTCCGGTTTAAGGTCGTACTCCATGGCAGATTTCCACTGCGCTGAATGCAGATCGACTACTGAAGGTACTAGTTCTGCGAGTCTCGACTGACGTGCATAGAGAAAACCTGTACCGCGCGGTCCTCGCAAATACTTGCGACCTGTTCCGCAGAGAAAATCACAGCCGATTGCGTCGACATCGAGATTCAATTGACCAGCCGCCTGACAAGCGTCAAGCAGGTACCACAACCCGTGCTCTCTGGCGATAGCGCCGAACTCCCTGGCGGGTTGTATGTCGCCTCGCTGGCTCGGTACATAGGTCAGGCAAAGCAGTCGTGTCGTGGGGCGAATCGCCGCACGAACCGCGTCGAGGTCGACCAGGCCTTGCTGGTCGCTGGCGATGGTTGTTATCTCAAGCTGCTTCCGCGTGGCGCTGTGCAATAGATCCAGGTAGTTACTGGCGTATTCCATATCCGCCGTAATAATGTGATCGCCTGCCTTCAGGTCGATGGCATGAAAGGCGGCATGCCAGGCCCGGGTGGCATTTTCCATGAACGCTATCTCACTCGCCTGGCAATTTAATAACTCCGCGAATGCGGAATAGAAGCGTGCTATCTGCGCCCCGGCTCGATCCGCTGCCTCATAGCCGCCTATCTCCTGTTCCAATTGCAAGTGAGCAATCTGGGTCTGCGTAACACTGTCAGGACTCAGGGCAGCCCCGGCATTATTGAAATGGATCAATTGTTCGCAATGCGGTGTATCGGCTCTGACTTTTGCCAGGTCGATGGCTGGGGGATTGGGCATGGAAGCTACCTTGTCGGGTTCTGGCAATGGACGCTGGAAACGAGTCGAATTTGCCAATCGGAATGCGTGTTGCTGATAATCTGGTGGTGGATGATATTAACCCACAGCTATGCTAGGGTGCCAGACAGCCTCAATAAACATAAAACCAGAGGATGGGATCATGAATCAACGCACTTCGTACTCCCTCGCCAGTCTCCCGGATATCCCATGCCAGAAAGCGCAGGGTAGTATCGCGTGTGAACACCAAAATCGCAGAAGCTTTCTGAAGCACATCGCCTTATTCGCCTCTACCGCTCCAATGCTCGCCGGTGTGTCTCAGCTGGCCAATGCGCAACCCTCGGTCGCTGATTCAGTGCAGGCACTGGTGTTTGATGTGTTTGGTACGGTGGTAGACTGGCGCGCATCGATCATCAGGGAAGGGCAGTTGCTTGCGGCAAGCAAAGGCTATGAGATTGATTGGGGCGAGTTTGCGGATCGTTGGCGTTCGGGTTATGGCCCGGCCATGAACAAGGTTCGGACTGGCGAATTGCCCTGGACCAAGATCGATGATCTTCATCGCATGATACTCGACGAACTGGTGCTTGAGTTTGGTCTTACTGACATGACCGAAGCCGAACTGGATCATTTTAATCGCGCCTGGCATCGGCTGAGTCCCTGGCCAGATACGGTGGCGGGGCTCAATCGTTTAAAGACCAAATACATCATCACCACACTTTCCAATGGAAACGTTTCCCTGTTGACGAATATGGCGAAGAATGCGGGCTTGCCCTGGGACGCCGTGCTGTCAGCGGAACTGGCGGGGCACTACAAACCCGATCCCGAAGCCTATCTCAAAGCTGCGGACCTGCTCAGCCTGCAGCCGCAGCAAGTCTTGATGGTAGCGGCCCATCCCGGCGATTTGCGTGCGGCGGCGCGCACTGGATTACGTACAGCCTATGTCATTCGCCCCCTGGAACGCGGCCCTGGCAGGCCTGTCGACCGCAACCCGGACGGTGAATTTGATTACACGGCGGAAGACTTTTTGGATCTGGCGCGCCAGCTGGGAGCTTGAGTGACAATCAAACTGGAGGAAAGCACTCGAGCGGAAATAGCGGAAAAGTTGCAAGCGTATTTCCTTGAAAACCTCGATCGGGAACTGGGTGGATTTGAAGCGCAGTTCCTGTTGGATTTCTTTACCGAACAGATTGCCTGTTTCTATTACAACCAGGGGCTTGCGGATGCGCTGGTAGCGATGGAGAAAAAGACCCAGGAAATAGGCGAACTGATTTACGAATTGGAGAAATTTCCACCCAAGAACTAAGGTTCTTTGTGTTTCTTAACTCAGGCTTTCGCGCAAGGGGAGGCGGATAAAGAATTCACTTCCCTGATTCTTGACGGATTCGAAACTGATCTCACCGCCGAGTTTTTCAATCATCCGCTGTACGATGACCATTCCCAATCCTGTTCCCTGCGGATCTTTTTCCGAGCCCGGGTCTTCCTTGGCAAATTCCTGAAACATGCGCTTCTGGAATTCCTCGCTCATGCCCTTGCCGGTGTCACGAATGAATATTTCAATACCCAGCTTGCGTTTGAAATAGACGGCTTTGTAGCCCAGCAGGATATTGCCTTTCTCGGTAAATTTGATGGCGTTGGTAATGATGTTTACCAGGGCATGTTGCAAGCGCGATTTGTCGGTTTGTACCAGGAGGTTCGCGGATGCGAAATCGGTGGTTAACTCCAGCCCTTTTTCCATCGCAGAAGGCAGCATCATGTCTCGTACTTCATTCAGGAAGTGAGTCATCTCCACCAACTCAAACTCGGGCTCGAAGCTCTCCGACTCCAGCTCCGCCATTTCCAGCAAGTCATTAATCAAATTGTGCAGGTGATCACTCTGCTTGATCACAGTTGTCATATGTTGGCGCGTTCCTTCATCCAGGTTGCGGGACTGGGCCGCCATCAGTCTTTTCGAGTTCGCCAGAATCAGATGCACGGGAGTCAGGAATTCACGGGACACGTTGCGCAGGAAATCCCCCTTGGCCTTGGTTTCCAGTCGCGCCTGTACAAATTCTTCGTTTTTTGAACGCACGAACTCGGTGAGTGAAAACAGCACCATGAGAGCGGCGAGTACGACCATACTTTCGGCCACCAGGGATGAGAGCTCGCTGCGTTCCATGATCTCGAACTTCGAAAACAGGAAGGAGGTGTAGGCCAGCACAATGAGAATCCAGGAGCCGACCAGGTAAAGCGCAGACCGGGAACCCTGCAATGCGGCGAAAATAGTCATGGCAAGCACAGTCAACGCCACCAGCATGCCTATACCCATAAGCGTCCTAATACTGCCGGGCGAGACTTGTTCGAAGGGGGCGAACAGGAAATACAGTGCCGCTGGAATCATGACCAGGGCCAGAAAGCGCAACACGACAACTGCCTGGTCTCTGTACTTGTGCTCCAGATTGAGTGATTGCCCTATGAGGCAGAAACTGGCGATCAGTCCTGTTCCCGAAAGCAAGGAGATGCGGTTGTTCATTTCCAGGATATTGCCCCACAGCCAGACTCTGCCCATGCCGGTCTGGGCCAGGAAAAAAAGTAAGGCGGTGCCAAAGAATAGAGAGAAGCCGATAAACTGCCGCTCTCTCATCACCGCCAGTAGCGTGGTGCATAACAGGAAGCAGAACAGAAAGAACGTAAAGAATCCGCCTAGAAAAGGCAGCAGGAGCTGGCTGTCCTCCGCCAACAGTTCACCAGTCGTCAGCAGTAGTGGGATTTCGATGCCGATCTTGGATTGGGCGCGGAAATAGATATGTGTCTCACCGCTTTCAGACGCCATGGTGAACGGCATGATTGGGATCCGATAAGGGTGGGAGAGTGAATTCGTGAGCACGGAGTCGCCCATGATCTCACGTCGCACGATGACCCCATCAACCGCTATGTAGAATTCCACCCGATCCAGGCTTGCCGCATTTAGCGCCAATAGTAATTCGGCCCCGGCCAGGTCTTCACTCGTCAGGACAAGAGAGAACCAGTAGGTGGGTATAGACATCCCCAGGGTAGGTACAGACTGGGTTGAGCGTTGCCAGTTGATTCCCGGGCCAACGATGTCCTCGATTGTCATGCTGCCATCAGGGTCCGGAACATAGTCCAGGTACGGGCCAAGATTTACAGGCAACTGATTGCTGGAAACGTTCAGCTCTGCCGCTTGCCCAAGTCCAGTGACGCCAAGCAATACTAAAACTGAAATGAGTCGACTGAGATGTCGGGCTAATCTGGGCATTGTGTTCTAAACGTATTGGCGAAGGGCAGGCTGCTTCTAATTGGCGCCTGGAGCCGGAGCGTCCAGGTAGATGGCTGGTCTCGATTGTTGTTTTGGCTATTATAACGGCTAGCAGACCCGGAATTCTGCAATGATCCGGGCATTTCCGGGCAAAAACCCGGCGAAGTTGACAGTTTCTGGCCCACGTGTGAAATTTCTTCTCTCACCTTATTCGGGGTTAACTATGACTAGCCGATTTTCGTTGTTTGTGCTCCTTGCCGTATCGCTACTGGGCTGTTCAGAATCAGGGGATTCGGCGAGCAGCAATACCATGCCAACTTCCAATCCAGAGACAGAAAGTCAATCCATGAATGATTCGCCAGCTGAACAAATCGTTAACCCTTTCCTGACTGAAAGCCCGCTGTACCTGAACTACCCTCAGTTTGACCTGGTTCGTGAGGAGCATTATCTGCCCGCATTCCGCCAGGGAATGACTGAGCAATTGACAGAGATTGCAGTGATTACCGGGCAGGCGGCCGAACCCAGCTTTGACAACACAATCGCGGCCCTGGAGTTGTCAGGTCAGTTGTTAAACCGGGTTTCCCGGGTTTTCTTCAGCATGGCCAGCGCGCATACCAATGATGAAATCCGGGCATTGCAACAGGAACTGGCGCCGGAATTGTCTGCCCATCAGGATGCCATCCTGCTCAACCGGGAATTGTTTGCCCGGGTAGATAGCTTGTACCAGGCGCGGGAAGAGGTGGAGCTCGATGAAGAATCCATACGACTTGTTGAGCGCTATCACACCGATTTTATTCGTGCTGGTGCGGCCTTGACGCCGGAGCAACAGGATCAGATGCGGTCGCTAAATGCAGAAATCGCTGTATTGCAGACAGAGTTTTCCCAGAACGTGCTGAGCGAAGTCAATGAGCAAGCTATTGTGGTTGATTCACGGGAAGAGCTTACTGGCCTGAACGAGTCCATGATTGAAGCCGCCAGAGTCGAAGCCGAAGAGCGAGGCTTGCCCGGTAAATTCGTTATTCCGCTATTGAACACCAGTGGTCAGCCATCATTAAGTAGCCTGCAAAATCGCGCTCTGCGGGAGCGTATTCACAAAACGTCCCTGTCCCGGGGCAGTCGAGGTGGTGAGTATGACAACCGGGAAGTACTTTCCTCTGTCCTGCGCCTGCGGGCGGAGAGGGCACAGCTACTCGGATACGATAATCATGCCCAGTTCATTCTGGAAAACCAGACTGCACAGACCGTGGATGCGGTCAACCAGCGGTTGCAGGAGTTGACGGCTCCGGCCGCAGCCAATGCCCGGCGTGAGGCGGCTGATTTGCAGCAGATGGTGTATGACGCGGAAGAGGATTTTCAATTGGCGGCCTGGGATTGGAGTTTCTATACAGAGAAACTGCGGGCGGCGAGGTATGACTTCGACGCCAGCCAATTACGCCCCTATCTTGAGCTGGACAATGTCTTGCAGCGTGGCTTGTTCTTTGCTGCGGAGCAACTCTATGGCATTAGTTTTGAAGAGCGCTTCGATTTGCCTGTCTATCAGGAAGATGTACGTGTATTCGAGGTTTTTGATGCGACAGGCACTACGCTGGCATTGTTTATAGCCGATTTTTATGCACGACCCAGCAAACGCGGTGGGGCCTGGATGAATTCCTATGTTTCCCAGAGTGACCTGATGAATACGCAGCCTGTAGTTGCCAATCACCTTAACATCACCAAGCCGCCGGAAGGGGAGCCAACCCTGCTCACGTTCAGTGAAGTAACCACCATGTTTCATGAGTTCGGGCATGCGTTGCATGGTATGTTCTCCAGTGTTGAGTACCCCTATTTTGCCGGCACCAGCGTACCGCGAGATTTTGTCGAATACCCGAGCCAGGTAAATGAAATGTGGGTGACCTGGCCCGAGGTATTGGAGAATTATGCAGTGCATTATGAAACAGGCGAACCAATGCCCCGGGAGTTGCTTGATAAGGTGTTGTCCACACAAACCTTTAACCAGGGGTTTGCCACCAGCGAATACCTGGCGGCATCAATCGTGGATCAAGCGCTGCACCAATTGACACCGGAAGAAGTGCCCTCGGCCGAAACAATCATGGATTTCGAAGCGGAGGCGCTGGAGGCTGCGGGCATCGCGCTGGATGAAGTGCCTCCGCGCTACCGTGCCACCTACTTCTCCCACATCATGGGCGGCTATTCGGCGGGTTACTACTCCTATATCTGGAGTGAAGTACTGGATGCGGATACCGTTGAGTGGTTTAAAGAGAATGGCGGCCTACGGCGTGAAAATGGGGATCACTTCCGGCGCACCTTGCTTTCTCGAGGCGGCAGCATCGATGCCATGCAAATGTATCGGGAGTTTCGCGGACGGGATGCAGAAATTGCTCCGCTGCTTACCCGCCGGGGACTTAATTAGTTTCCCAGACCGGACCTCGTACCGTCGCCAGATGGGTTCCCGCGAGGCGCAGTAGCAACTGACTCAGTTCATCCCAGGGGTTAGCAGCGGACAGACCCTTGATGCTGTGGTCTATCAGGCGGGAATGGTCGAGCATTGCCCAGACATCTTTGCTGCGTAAGCGAGCAATCGCTGTACCTACTGCCTGTTTGCGATTGAACCAGACGTGATGTGACTGCAGTATGGAATTGACGCCTTGCCCGGCTTCTTTTTTCTCTACCATGGGCAGCAAAGAGCGTAGCTCGCGGGTAATGGCGCCCAGAATGACCAAGGGGAATACGTCTTCTGCGCGTAGTCCCTGAAGAATTTTTTCAACCCGAACTGCATCACCTGACAGTGCTGCATCCACAAGCTGGAAGGCGTTGTAACGTGAGCTGTCGGCGACCACCTGCATAACAGTTCTGGCATCCAGACGTATCGTATCGCCTTCTGCACTGTTAGCCAGCAGCCTGAGCTTCTCAATTTCCTGCACCGCAGCCAGCAGATTCCCTTCTATGCGATCAATAAGAAGCTGCAAGGCTTCCGGCTCAGCCTGTATGCCCGCCCGCAGCAGTCGTTGTTCGAGCCACGCAGGCAGGCCGTCCTTGTTGATAGGCCATATCTGAACCACCACAGCATGGGCTACCAGGGCCTTGAACCATTTCGTTTTCAGGGTAGGGGCTTCAAGACGTGGGCCGCTGAGCAAGACGGCAAAATCCGGATTCCCGTCGTCGATAAAATCCTGTAATGCTGATTTGCCATCGTCGTCCAGCTTTCCGCTCAGGCGCAGGTCGAGCAATTTTCTTTCGGCGAAGAGTGAAAGGTTGCCAATGGCTTGATTGAAGAGCTGCCAGTCGAATCCGCGATCAATAGTGAAGATGTCGCGCTCACTGAAGCCCTGGTCACGAAAATGAGCACGCGCCAGGTCAGCGGCCTCTTGCATAAGCAGGGGTTCATCGCCACTCAACCAGACGAGGGGAGGGTTGTTGCTCTTCAGGCTGCGTGTAAGTTGTTCGGCTTTGATTTTCATAAGCTGTTGCCACTGCTGATGAGCTGCAGAACCATATTCAGCTACCTGCCGCCTCCAGACGACGCATTAGCTGATTGACAAGATCGCGGCGCATTTCTGCCGTGATGATTTCAACTTCTTCGCGGTTGCCGGCGATATTGGCAATGTCTTCGAAATGGCGGCGCTCTACCATCAGGTTTTGCTGGGGGATCAGTAAATCATCACCGCGTGCGAGGCTCACGGGAACGGACAGCCGAATCTCGTATTGTGCGGCGCGCGCCCGGGGATTAATAGTGACGGGTCTCGATATTACCTGTTCGCTGCCGACAGAAAGCGTCGGGGTCGCAGATGTCATCGCGGGGTTAATGTCTACGCCGGCAGATTCCAGGCTACGCTGCAGTAGCCGGCTTAGATTGCTATTGGGCTGTTCCAGATTGAGCGCCAGCACACTGAAGTTTGCCGAAACGGCATCGCTGCCCCGTAAGGCGAAGCCGCAGGATGCCAGCGCAAGCGAGAGCGACATGATGAGCGTCGCCCTGATTGTAGTAGCACCATTATGAATTAAGGCCATAGGCATATTAAACAACGCTAGTTCGCGACGATGTTTACCAGCCGGCCGGGAACGACGATTACCTTCCGGACCGTACTGCCTTCGATAAAGCGCTGCACTGCTTCGTCAGCCAGGGCCAACTTTTCAAGTTCATCTTTCGCGATGTCCTTGGCGACTTCCACTTTGCTCCGCAGTTTACCGTTTACCTGCAGCACAATAAGCATGGAATCCACTTGCAATGCAGATTTGTCGACGGCGGGCCAGCTTGCATCCAATACCGGCTCTTCGTGTCCGAAGTGTTGCCAGGCGCCATGACAGAAATGGGGTACGATTGGTGCCAGCATCAGGACGCTGATTTCCAGGGCTTCCTGAACAACCTGCCTGTCCTGCTCTGTGCCGTTTTCATCAGCGAACTTGCTCACGGCGTTGAGCAATTCCATGACCGCAGCAATGGCGGTGTTGAACATGAGGCGGCGTTCGAAATCATCACCGACTTTTTCCAGCGTCTGGTGAGTCTTCAGGCGTAATTTCTTTTGCTCGTCATTGAGCTCGAGCGTGGAGAAATCAGGCAATGTGGTTGGTGCGTGACTGTGGACTATTTTCCACAAACGCTTGAGGAAACGATAACTCCCTTCGACGCCGCTCTCCGACCAGTCGAGGGACTGGTCAGGGGCAGAGGCAAACATGGTGAACATGCGTACCGTGTCTGCGCCAAACTCTTCGATGAGTGACATTGGGTCCACCGTATTGCCTTTGGACTTGGACATCTTGGCGCCGTCTTTGAGCACCATGCCCTGGGTGAGGAGGCTGGTAAAAGGCTCATCACTTTTCACCAGGCCAGCATCGCGCATCAGCTTGTGGTAGAAGCGTGCGTACAGCAGGTGAAGAATGGCGTGTTCGATTCCGCCGATATACTGGTCGACAGGCAGCCAATAGTTGGCGCGCTCGTCCAGCATGGCATTGCCCTGGTCTTTGCAGGTGTAACGTGCGTAGTACCAGGAAGACTCCATAAACGTATCGAAGGTGTCCGTTTCTCTTCGAGCGGGCTTGCTGCATTGCGGACAGTTCACATTGACGAACTCATCCATCTTCGGCAGAGGCGAACCAGAATCGGTAAATTCAACGTCTTCAGGCAACAGAACCGGGAGGTCGCTCTCAGGTACGGGCACCGAGCCACAAGCATCGCAATTGATCATTGGGATAGGTGCGCCCCAGTAGCGTTGCCGTGATACGCCCCAGTCACGGAGGCGGAAATTGACGGTCTTCTCACCCTTGCCCTGCTGTTGGAGATGGTTAGCGATCGCCTCGAACGCCTGGTCGAACTCGAGCCCATCGAATTCGCCAGAATTAATGAGGCGTCCTTTTTCCACGAAGGCCTCCTTGCTCAGGTCACAAGGCTGATCAGCATCGACGGGTTCGATGACCTGTTTGATATCGATGCCATATTTGGTGGCAAACTCCCAGTCCCGCTGGTCATGGCCGGGCACGGCCATCACTGCGCCAGCTCCATAGCTCATCAGCACGAAGTTGGCGACAAAGACCGGGACCTCGTTACCGGAAACAGGATGAATGGCTTTAAGCCCGGTATCCATTCCCAGTTTCTCCATGGTAGCCATATCCGCTTCTGCCACCTTGAGTTTGTTCTGTTGTTCGATAAAGGCGGCAAGCTCGGGATTGTCCTTTGCTGCCTTGGCAGCCAGCGGGTGCTGGACTGCTACTGCCACATAAGTGACACCCATCAGGGTGTCAGGGCGCGTGGTATAGACAGGCAGGCGTTGCAGATCGGGGTCGGATTCGCCCGCCACTGTGAAATCCAGGTTCACACCTTCGGAGCGGCCAATCCAGTTGCGCTGCATGGTGCGTACTTTCTCTGGCCATCCTTCGAGGGTATCCAAATCATCCAGTAATTCCTGGGCGTAGTGGGTGATCTTGAAAAACCATTGCGGGATACTGCGGCGCTCTACTGGCGCTCCGGAGCGCCAACCCTTGCCGTCGACCACTTGCTCATTGGCCAGCACAGTCTGGTCAACTGGGTCCCAGTTCACTTCCGCTTCTTTCTTGTAGACCAGGCCTTTTTCAAACAGCTTGATAAAAAACCACTGTTCCCAGCGGTAGTAGTCAGGGTGGCAGGTAGCTACTTCCCTCGACCAGTCGTAGGCATATCCCAGCTTTTGCAATTGTTCCCGCATGTAGTCGATATTGCTGTAGGTCCACTGGGCGGGTGGTACCTTGTTTTGCATTGCGGCGTTTTCGGCGGGCAAGCCAAACGCGTCCCAGCCCATAGGTTGCAACACGTTCTTGCCCTGCATGCGATGGAAACGCGTGATGGCATCACCGATGCTGTAGTTACGCACGTGGCCCATGTGCAGGTGGCCGCTGGGGTAGGGCAGCATCGACAGGCAGTAAAATTTTTCCTTGCTGTGGTCTTCTTCAACTCGAAAGCTGTTGTTGGCTTGCCAGTAAGCCTGAACCTCGGCTTCCAGTGTTTGCGGGTTGTATTGCTCTGTATCGTCCTGCATGGCGGTGCTTTTCTGCCTGGTATTCGAAGGTTGGTGTTGGTGGTGGGCTGCAGCCCTGTATTACCGGGGACTGGCAGCGTTACGAAAGCTGGCAATCATACCGCAGACGGGCATTGACAGGTAGTACGCTGGCGCAGGCTGAAGTGGCCGCAGTCACACCGGGAGTACCCGAAAAGGGAGATACTCCCGGTAGTCTAGTCGCTGAAATTCTGACTTACGCTCAAAGGTCCCACACGAGACCCAGTCTCAGATTCCAGTAGTTGTCCTGGCCACCGGGGTTATCAGGAAGCCGCTCGACGTCAAGCGGAGTATAGGACGTGGCAAGATTGACCCGCCAACTATCGCTTAGTTGGTAGCTCAGTCCTGCACTGATTGTTTCGGTATTGCCCCGGCTGTTGATTATCGAATTATTCAGTGAGCCTACCAACGGTGCCTCCAGTTGCACCATGGGGTCCATGCGCGTTAATGCGACGGACATCCAGGGCTGGATACCGAGAGGCAACTCGAATAAGGAAACAGTCAGTTCTGCACCATAGTGATCCATAACCAGGCGGTCATTGGATGCGGCCACACAACCGAAAGGATTGCCTTCTGTCGCGGGAGGTTGAGCGGCCACTTCTGCACTACAGGTGACTGGCGCGCGAACGTCGCCTTCCTGGGCAAACAGTCTCACACCAAGGCCCCAACCTCCGGCATCGATCAAGGGGCGGGAGAGCGCAAAACCCCAAAGACCATCGGGCTTGGCGCCATCAATTTCCAGAGGAGGAGTCCAGGATACTTCTGCGGTCCAGTCCCAAATTAGCCCCAGACTGCCTCGGGCACGGCCAAACACCGGTGACTTGTTCAGGTCTTCGTCCTTGAATCCGCCAAAACCTACTTTCTGCTGATCCTCGTTCAGCGACGGAATGGAACCTAATTCGGCGGCGAAACTCACCCGTCCAAATTCTGTACTCCGGGGCGGATTCTGGCCCAGATTGAGCGACGAGGCAGTCATGTAGGCCATCGCCCAGCCCTCGGGACTTTCGAAGCGCACGTCTTCATAGGTGCCGATTGTAGACTGGGCGAGTACGGGGGTGCTTGAAAGCAGGCATACTGCGATCTGTGCACCAATGATTGATGAAGGTATAAAGCTTAGTCTGGGCATACCGGCTTCCTGGATGTGAATTTATTATTAAAACGCAGTTAGAAGGGAATCGACTACCGAACTGATCGTCGAATGCATTGTACTCATTGTTCAGATTTATCGGCAGGATAATGTGAATAAAAACGCGAGCCTGTTCAACATTCGCCCCATTCATGTTTCGTTCATTGAGCGATCCCTACGATAAGTGTAAGGTCCGGAATCTTAACCTTTTCTTAACGTCGGGGAACTTGACGAGTGGTAGCTACAGCACGATGATTCTGGCCTATCTCCATTCTTGGCTGTTGGCGGCAACTGGAGAATTGCTGAAGCTCTGGATTTATAATTGCCGCGTAGTGCCTGCTCGCGGTGAACCACAGGTTTGAGTTTTTGCGGTTTTCCGCTCCGAACAGGAGGCTGGGAACCAGGAAGCTTAAGTGGTGCAAGCTGTGATCCGATTCACCCTATTCAGCCTGAGAGGGGAGTATGGTGGCCGTCTGTCAACGTCAAACGCTATTAGTGCGTTAGCAAGCTAAATTGAATGAGAATCTTCAGAGACTGGGTCTGGTTTCATACGTAGCGTGAGACCCCTGGACTATTAATAATAATCGGAGTAAATCTGCATGAACTTATGGCGACTCAATACATTCCTGCCGCTGACACTGATTTTTGTGGCTTCGACCGCAGCCGGACAACTTCCGGCATTGGGCACACCGTTGACCGCGAGCGGAAACTCCACTTCGGCGCAGTTCTTTGGTGGCGCCTCAGCAGACAACGGATTCAACTTTGGCAACAGCTTCTCGCCCGATCAGGCGCTCGATATCAATGGTGAGATTCGCGTCGAACAGGGCCATGTAGGCACGACGGGCAATCTCTATCTGGTAGCGCAAGTTGGAGAGCAATTGCTGTACCGGGACGTGAATGGAGCGTATCTACCCTGGGATATAAATGATGTGTCCACGTTGCAACCAACAACAGTGAACACCAATTTGGATACCGTGGAAGCCCTGACCATTGTCGATGACGTGCCCCTGGGGCAGGCAGGTGTCTCTGGAGTCACGCTCAGTATATTCTTCGCCTATGACACTACAGCGGTACCCGGGGAGCTATACTACAGTGGTTCACCATTGGTAGTAGCGATTACCGAAGCGGCGGTTGAGCCTTCTGAGCCTCAGAGCATCACTTTGTTTAATGCGAACATCCATCAGCAAATTATTCAGAGTAATTGCCGGCAGTGCCATGTTTCCGGTGGTGTAGCGGGTGCGACACGGCTGGTCTATCAGAGTGGAACTTCGCAAACTTCTGCCACGAATAACTACAATACCTTGCTGGACTTCGTGCAATCGGCAGCCAACGGGGCAAATCTCCTTATAGGTAAGCCTCAGGGCACAATAGCTCATGGTGGTGGTGTGCGTTTAACACAGGGCAGCGCCAACCTGAACAATTGGATAGATTTTGTTAATGCTCTCGAGGCAGATGCTGCAAACTAGCTCTTGGTAGATCACCACAGCATTGCAACGATGCATTCCGTGATTTCGGAATGCATCGTCTATTCAGAGTTGTCGGGATTATGAAACCTCAGGCAGGGTCACTTTCAGCAGTTTGATTTGGCGGCTATCGGCATTAAGGATGATGACACTGAAGTCTCCGATCATGATCATTTCGCCGCGTTCAGGAATATGCCCGAATTCTTGCAATACCAGACCGCCGATAGTGGTGAATTCCTGATCGCTGAAATCCGTTTCAAAATATTCGTTGAATTCATCGACAGGAGTTAATGCCTTGACGATGTAATTCTGCTCATCAAACTTTTTGATGTAGCTATCGTCATCAACATCGAATTCATCCTCGATTTCTCCGACAATCTGTTCCAATACATCTTCGATCGTTACCACGCCGCATACGCTGCCATATTCGTCTATGACAATTGCCATGTGCTGTCGTGTTTCGCGAAATTCTTTTAACAGGATGTTCAGTCTTTTGCTTTCGGGAACAAAGGTGGCGGGTCGCACAATATCTTTGATATTGAATTTTTCCTGGTTGCCGTTCAGGACAAGAGGCAGGAGATCCTTGGCAAGCAGAATCCCCATCACATTGTCCACGTTTTCGCCGACAACCGGGAAGCGGGAATGCGATGCTTTGGATACAGAGTCCAGGATTTCGTTCAGGCTAAGATCTGCAGCTACGGTTACTACCTGCGACCGCGGGATCATAATATCGCGCACCTGCATGCTCGAAACTTGGAGAGCGCCTTCGATAATGCCGAGTGTGTCAGCGTCGAGTACCTGATCCTGTTCCGCATTACGCAACAATTCAAGCAGGCTTTTTGTATCGGTGGGTTCGTCAGAAAAGACTTGTGCAATTTTATCGATCCAGGACTTCGCCCTTGGATCGATCGTAGATTGGTCGTCGGTCATGACCTGGCTTCTTCCGGCCTCCATCGGCTATAAACAGCTTTTACCCTACCAAATAAGGATTAGGGAATCCAAGCTTTTTAAGCGCTTGAATTTCAAGATTTTCCATCACCTCAGCCTGTTCATCTGAGTCGTGATCGTGTCCCAGCAGATGCAGTAACCCATGAACCAGAAGGTGGGCCCAATGGGCTTCCAGGGTTTTTGTCTGCTCAGCAGCCTCTTTCTCCAGCACAGCCGGGCAAATCGCTATGTCTCCCAGGTGCCGGTACTCCAGCGCCGCTAGCATATTGGCTGGAATGTGACTGGGAAATGACAACACATTGGTCGGGGAATTCTTGCCACGGTAGTCCCCGTTGAGCCGTGTCATTTCTGGTTCATCTACCAACCTCAGGCTGATTTCACAGGGTTGTTCCTGGTCAGAATGATCCATGACAGACAAGGCCATTTCTGCCCAAAGCTGACATTGGGCTTCAGCCGGGCTCCAGTGTTCTACTGCGTCGTCGATGAGTTCAATCGCTATCTTCATCGGCAGACTTGTTGCTCCCGGGAGAAATGCTGGTGACGGTCTGGCGATCATAGGCGTCGTAGGCTTCAACGATGCGCTGAACCAGACGATGGCGGACTACATCTTTGGCATTGAAATAGGTGAATCCGATTCCGTCGACATCTTTGAGAACCTTGCTCACATGTACCAGTCCGGAGCGTTCGCCTTTGGGGAGATCGATCTGTGTGACGTCCCCGGTAATTACCGCAGTTGAGCCAAAACCAATGCGGGTCAGAAACATCTTCATCTGGGCAGTCGTTGTATTCTGGCTCTCATCGAGAATGATGAATGCGTTGTTCAGTGTACGGCCGCGCATATAGGCCAGCGGCGCAACTTCGATCACATTGCGTTCAATCAGGCGCCCGACTTTTTCAAATCCCAACATCTCATAGAGTGCGTCGTAGAGAGGGCGTAAATAGGGGTCAATTTTCTGGGTCAGGTCCCCGGGAAGAAACCCCAATTTTTCTCCAGCTTCAACAGCAGGCCGCACCAGCAGCACTCGCTGCACTTGCTCTTTTACCAACGCCTCCACTGCGCAAGCCACTGCCAGGTAAGTCTTGCCTGTGCCAGCCGGGCCGATGCCAAAATTAATGTCGTGGCGCAGGATACTGTGAACGTATTGTCGCTGGTGCCTGCTACGTGGCTTGATAGTCCCCTTGGGTGTCTTCAGGAGGGATTCGATTCCAGGTTCTGTCGCTTCATCCGAGTTGTCTTCACTCCCCTGGATTTCCTGCAATGCCAGGTGTATCTGGTTGGGGCTCAGGGCCTCGCCAGCCTGGGTTGCTTGGTACAGGGATTCCAGCAGGCGTCCACCTTCTGCTACCGCCTCTTCATTACCAGTCAATTGAAACAGATTGCCGCGCTGGCGAATTTTGACTGCCAGCCCTTTTTCAATCTGTTGAATGTGTTCATTGAGGCGGCCACAAAGATTGGCCAGACGCTGCGCATTGTCAGGCAGCAGGGTAAGGTTGAGATTAGTTGCCATAAGGCAGGGTCATATCCTTTGAAAATCAGTATTAGGGAGCAGTTGCAGGCAGTATAGCAGCCTGAATCAGAGAGTTCCCAACAGGGAATTTGGCAGGGCTTCAGTTACACGCACTGTGGAAAAGCGACCGATGAGGGAATGATCATCACAGCGAAAATTCACCACGCGGTTATTTTCGGTGCGCCCCTGTAAGGCACCCGGATCTTTACGGGAAACGCCAGTCACCAGGATGACTTCATCGGTTCCCACCATCGCTTCGCTGATTGCCGCAGCCTGGCTGGTAATCTGTGATTGCAATGTGGCCAGCCGATGTTTCTTTTCCTGCTCCGGTGTCCCATCCTTGAGGTCCGCTGCTGGAGTTCCCGGGCGCGCACTGTAAATGAAGCTGAATGAGGTATCGAATCCAATTTCGATAATCAGATTCATAGTGTCTTCGAAATCAGCATTGGTTTCTCCGGGAAAACCTATAATGAAATCCGAAGACAGGCTTATGCCCGGGCGCTTACTCTTGATCTTGCGAATCAGCGACTTGTATTCGATGGCAGTATGGCCACGCTTCATGGCGGCAAGAATTCGATCGGAACCGCTCTGTACTGGCAAATGTAAGTGAGAAACCAGCTCGGGAATCTCATCATAGACTTCGACCAGGCTGGGGCTGAACTCCACAGGATGTGAAGTGGTGAAACGAATTCGGTCTATACCTTCAATGCTGGCGATGTATTTAATAAGAAGCGCCAGGTCGACGATTTTGCCTTCATGGCTCAATCCCCGGTAGGCGTTTACGTTCTGGCCCAGCAGATTGATCTCCCGCACACCTTGATCAGCTAGATGCACCGCTTCAGCCAACACATCATCAAGAGGGCGACTGACTTCTTCGCCTCGGGTATAGGGCACGACACAGAAACTGCAGTATTTGCTACAGCCTTCCATGATAGTCAGGAATGCCTGGCAGGAATCCACTTTCGGCTCCGGCAAGCGATCGAACTTCTCGATTTCAGGAAAACTGATATCGACTACCGGGCTACTGCCTTTCTCGGCATTCAGCATCTCCGGCAATTTGTGCAAAGTCTGCGGACCAAACACCACATCCACATAGGGCGCCCGCTTCCCGATGGCTTCACCTTCCTGGCTGGCAACACAACCACCAACCGCAATCTTCAGTTGAGGATTCTGTTCTTTCAGGCTGCGCCAGCGACCCAACTGATGAAACACCTTCTCCTGGGCTTTCTCTCGAATAGAGCAGGTATTAAGCAGAAGAATATCTGCGTCTTCCGGAGAGTCGGTCAGCACTGCACCCTCGGAATCCTTCAGCAGATCCAGCATCCTCGATGAGTCATATTCATTCATCTGGCAGCCATGGGTCTTGATAAAGACACGACGAACCCGCCGATTTTCTGCCTCGGTGACTTCTTTTGCTGGAATCGTCTCTGTGCTCATCAAACTACTTCTGGCTTCCATTTGGGCCCAAAAAACAGGCGCCCTGAAAAAAGGATGCGGATTATAGCAGCTAAGTTTGGATAGGCCGATACTCGTTGATTGTAGGGAATTTTCTTTCTGGATTAGAGGGGGGCAGTCGAAAACCAGGGAATGAGATTCTAAATGGAGTGATACAAGCCATAGTTCCATAATTTGGCAGGGTGCAGGGGTGGAGGATGGGAGTGGCTTACGGGACCGTTCGCGGCAAGGATGCCGCGACCGAGCCCCCATGGATGGGTTCACGGCGTGTCCCGTAAGCCACTCCCATCCTCCGCACCGGTTTAGTTGCGCAGAAATCCAAACAACAAAATGCTGAAGTATTCAGATACTTGAAATCCATCGCATAATCCAAATATTAAGGTTAGGCTTATGGAATCCAGCGCCAATCAGGACGATGGCAACCCCAAGAAGTCAGCTCATTTCGTAAGGTATTGAAATTAATGACTAATTCCTCGGAAATCTACAAAATAACCTTCCTCAACAAGGGCAAGGTCTACGAAGTATTTGTAAAGCAGGTTTACCAGAGTGACCTGTACGGCTTTATCGAGATCGAGGAATTCGTGTTCGATAACCGTACCCAGGTGGTTGTGGACCCCAGCGAAGAGAAGCTAAAGACCGAGTTCGCGGATGTACGCCGCAGCTTTATCCCCATGCAGGCGATCATCCGCATCGATGAAGTGGAGAAATCCGGCGTGGCCAAAATAAGCAACGGGGACAATATCACCCCATTCCCGGTATCCCTAGTCAGTGGTAACAAGCTGGACAGCCAGGATAGCTAGCCGGCCCCCGTTCATTTGAGTTCCAGCGATCACCCCTATACATCCCTGACCCCCGACGCAGTACTCGATGCTGTGGAGGAATTGGGGTTCGAGACTGACGCCCGGATATTTGCCCTTAACAGCTACGAAAATCGTGTCTACCAGGTAGGTGTGAGCGACAGCTATTTCCTGATTGTGAAATTCTACCGACCCGGTCGCTGGGGTCGTGAACAGATTGAGGAAGAGCACAGCTTCTTGCGGGAGTTGGCCGAACTGGAAATTCCCGTGGTGCCCCCTATGGAATTTGAAGGGAAAGGCAGCCTGCTCCAGTTTCGAGAATTTTTCGTTGCCGTATTTCCCCAATTCATCGGACGTCCACCTGAACTGGACTCATTGGATAACCTGCTCATCATGGGGCGCTATATTGGGCGAATCCATGCCGCCGGAGAGCAGGGTGATTTTCACGCCAGGCAATCTATAAGCGTTGAGCGCTTTTGTGTCGAAAGCAGGGAATTTCTGCTGAGCAATGATTTCCTGCCCAGGGAATTGGTTCCAGCCTATGAAACACTCAGTGCTGAACTGGTAGCGAAGGTCCAGCAGCAGTATTCGGCTGTGGATAATCTGCAGACACTTCGCATTCATGGCGACTGTCATCCCGGCAATGTTCTGTGGCGCGACGAAGTGCCAACCTTTGTGGACTTCGATGATGCTGTCACCGGTCCAGCGATTCAGGATTTGTGGATGATGTTGTCAGGAGATCGTAACCAGAGACAGGCACAACTGCTGGAGCTGGTGGAAGGGTATAATGAATTTCATGATTTTAAAGTGAGAGAGCTGGCGCTTATCGAGTCGCTGCGCACGATGCGGCTGATGCATTATGCCGCTTGGCTGGCCAGACGCTGGAGTGACCCGGCATTTCCCCTGAGCTTTCCCTGGTTCAATACACAGCGCTATTGGTCAGAGCATGTATTGGAATTGCGGGAACAAATGGCGGCACTCGATGAGCCAACGCTGGAGCTATTAAATTAGGGAGCCACTGATGAATTACGTTTCATCTCTGGCCGCCAGCCGAACTCGTTATCAAGGCGCCGGTTTGAAGGCATGCGTCGGCCTATCGAAGCATTTACCCGTCCGCACTATTCAGGCAAGTGCTCCAGAATAGCCGCTTCAATCATTTCCATGTCGCCGCTGCGGAATCCCATGTGTACTAATTTTACTTCGCCATCCGGTGCAATGAGGTAGGAAGAGGGCATACCGATCACACCAAACAATTCGGCGGCATCCCCTTCAGGATCGACAGGAATCAGGAAATCCAGCGGTGTGTCTTCGAGAAAATCGAGACCATCCTCGATGGGGTTGTCCACGGTAATGGCAACTACTTCCAGACCCCGGTCCTTGTACTTGTTGTACATCTCATTGTAGAGGGGCAGGGATTGCAGGCAAGGTGCACACCAGGAAGCCCAGAAATCCACATAGATCGTTTTACCAGCCAGACTCTGCAGGGAGATATTGGGCTGGCCTTCGTAGATTGAAGGCAGGTCAAACGCCGGTGCGGGTTCACCTTCTTCTACGGCAAATGACGTGGATGCCAGCGAGCCTAATAAAAGGGCAGCACCAGTGAACAGGGCAGAATTGATTTTCATGCTGGATTTTCCTTGCATTGGAAGTGCAGTTTCTGAGCGCTTGGTGACTCATACCCGCAACGATACGGTAGCGCTGCGCGAACAGATCACACTATAACGCAGTGAATTTCGGTCCGTCCATACGAACCGATTACAGGAACCAGTCTTGCGACGATCAGGCCGGGAGTGGCGTCGGATTACCGATATTGCGGAGCATTTCATGCCAGCGACGCTTCTGTACTTTTACCCTGAATTGCAGCTCCCGGTAACGATCCCGCACCTGTAACTGCTCCCAGCGCTCCAGTTGGCAAAGCGTCTCATGGAAACGTTGGCTCTTGAGTTCGTACCAGGCCTGGCGCTGTTCATTGAATTGCTGCAGTAATTGCAGGAACTGCTCATACTCTGCTTCAAGCGCATTACGCCATTGCTCTGGTTTCTGCAACAGATCACAGCGGGCAGTGGCATGCTGGTACTGCATCCTCAGCCGGGCCGCCTCGATCTTCGCCTGGGGCGTACGCTTGAGGTTCGAAGTAATGCCGACCCAGGAGAGTGACCGGATGAGCCACTTGGTCGGATCGAAGTGCCACCATTTAACACCGTTGCGATAGTCCCACTGAAAAGTATGGTGGAAATTGTGGTACCCCTCGCCGTAAGTGATCAGGGCGAGAACTGGATTATCGCGGGCCGAGCTGGCATCGCTATAGGTTTGCTTGCCCCACATATGGGCAATTGAGTTGATGAGCCAGGTGACATGCTGGCTCAGCACCAGGCGCAGGAGTCCGGCCAGTAGCAGGGACGCGATAACGTCTCCGTGCAAAAAACCTACAAAGGCAGGTAGTCCGATGTTCATCACCAATAGCAGGGCCAGGTAGTGTTTGTGCTGCCAGACAACAATTGGATCACGCTGCAAATCCTTTACATTGGAAAAATCACGTTTGCCACTGGGGTAGTTTCGAAGAATCCAGCCTATGTGCGAAAACCAGAATCCTCTGCTCGCCGAGTAGGGGTCATGATCGTTGTTATCAACGAACTGGTGATGCCGGCGGTGATCGGAAGCCCAGTGCAACACATCATTTTGCAAGGCGCAGGCCCCGCCAAGGGCGAAAAGGAAGCGCAGTACAGGATGGGCCTGGTAAGTTTTGTGGGACCACATACGGTGGTAGCCTGCGGTGATTGACAACCCGCAGAACCCCATCATAAATACGAAGAAAAGCCATTCGAACAGATCGTAGCCGTAGAAGAAACCGTAGAGAGGGACCAGCGTGAGCGCCAGGACAGGCGTCGCGGTGAAGAGGACCATATTGGTCCAATTGATGGGGGCATGTTCTGCAGATTCTGCTCTGCTTCCACGATTTCGACTATCCTGGATAGCCGAATGATCCTCGTTACTGCTTCTTTCCATACTTGTCTTCCCCCTCTGGACTGACTAACAATCTGCCAACCTGTTCCAGTTTTCGCAGTTCGCTTGCACCCATCCCGATTCTGGTGGGAAGCTGCGAACCCGCATACAATTCTCTCAAGGACAGTATAGTACGAAAGTCAGAAATCCTTAACTGGGTATTGTTGCGACCAATAACCCAGATCAATCGCCGAAAAGACAAAACCCGGCAGGGCAGGAGATTTAAATGAGTATGGAAGAAAAACTGGTTGATCTGGAGAGTCGATACAGTCACCAGGAAGACCTGCTGCAACAATTGAATGATATCGTGGCAAATCAGGGTCGGCAGATAGACCTGCTGGAAAGCAGGCTGCAGCTAATGTATGAGCGCATCACTGAACTGCAGTCACAGGTCTCCATCGGTGGTGAAGCGTCAGCCGATGAGCCTCCGCCTCACTACTAAGCTTCATATCAATCATCGCTCTGCACAAAGGGCGGCCGACGGCCCAGAGTCTGCCGTAAAACCATGTTCTGGCTTAAGTTTCGATTCAGCTTGGCTTTGTTACCTTAACATCGTCGAATGGAACCGGGCTTGGGTTTTTCACTGGATATTTTACAGTGATGAGTTCACGGCTCTTAGTCTAGCTGTAGGAGAAGATCAGATCATGAACAAGTCAGCCGCTATATTCTTTACCGTCGGATCATTAGTCGCCGGTTCGGCAGCCGCCGAAACCAGCTACGACTACGGTCAGGTGCTGGAATCCCGTCCCATCTATCAGGTCGTTGAAGTGCAGACGCCTGTAGAGCAGTGTTGGGAAGAGGAAGTCGCTATCGACCGATATCCGCGTCGCAGCGGTTCGAATACACCGGTGGTCGTGAGCACCATTATCGGTGGGGCCATCGGCAACGCGGTTGGGCACGGCAAGAGCAACAAGCGCGTGGGAGCGGTGGTTGGTTCTATTTTGGGGCACTCAATCGGTCGTGATATAGTGCGCAGCAATAGCAGGTCTGCTGTGCGCGAATACGAAGTAGTCCAACGTTGTGAAACAGCATACGAGCAACATGAAGAAGAGCGCCTGCTGGGTTATCAGGTTACTTATCTTTATCAGGGTGAAGAATACTCGGTAAGAACTGACACCGACCCCGGTGACAGAATTCGGTTACGAGTAGACATACAGCCCGTACTGTAAGATTCAGTTCTCCGGTTAATTCTGTAGGGCTGGGTTGAGGTGAGATTTGAAAAAGCACATTTCAGTGATTTTGGTAGGACTTTCCCTGTTGAGCCTGGCTGCGCAAAGCCAGGCTCAATTGTCGCCTTTTCAGGTGGACCAGAATCAGCTTGATCGCAGCAATCCCTTGCGTGAAATACGCAATAATCCCCAGGCCAATGGCAGGATCACCGATCGCCAGGCAGTGAATCTGGCGCGCCAGAAATTTGCCGGCAATATTCTCCGGGTTACTCTCATCGGCGAGCCACCAAACCAGCGTTACCAGATTCGCATGGAAAACGCGGGCAAGGTGTTCACTGTATTTGTCCACGCGGTAAGCGGTGAAGTGACTGGCGGCAATTAATCCTTCTGCAGAGCATCAGTTTGATTGCCCTGAAGAACATCATTAATGAAAGAATAGGTTAGTGCGATGCGATTACTGGTCGTCGAAGACGAAAGCCTGTTGCGGCAGCAACTCGAACAGGGCCTGACCAAGCAAGGTTATGTAGTAGACGCGGCAGAAGATGGCAAGGCGGGCCTCTATTACGGTACCGAATACGACTACGATGCGGCCATCGTGGATCTGGGACTGCCGGAGATCGATGGTATCTCTCTCATTCAGCAGATTCGTGCTGCTGACAAGGAATTCCCCATCTTGATTCTTACCGCCAGAGGCGACTGGCAGGATAAGGTGGCTGGCCTTGATGCAGGCGCCGATGACTACGTGGTAAAGCCATTTCAGATGGAAGAAATTCTGGCCCGGCTCAATGCCTTGTTGCGAAGGGCCGCAGGATTCGCCAAGCCCAAACTGGAATTCGGACCACTCAATCTGGATCTTACCGCCAAGCGACTCACCGTCGAGGGCAGTGCAGTGGACCTTACCGCCTACGAGTACAAATTACTTGAGTACTTGATGCTGCATCCGGGGCAGGTTATCTCCAAAACTGAGCTTACCGAACATCTCTATGCCCAGGACTATGACAGGGACAGCAATGTGCTCGAGGTTTTTGTCAGGCGACTGAGGCAGAAGCTGGATCCGGAGCAATCCCTTAAGCCCATTGAGACGGTGCGGGGACAGGGCTATCGATTCTCTCTGGCTGAAGGCTAATCCCGTTAGCGGGTAAGCATCATGAGCGCCAGCGGCTCAGGGTATTCCTTACAATCCAGGCTCCTGCTTGTATTGAGTCTCATGCTGTTTCTGTTTCTCGGGCTCACCGGGGTGGTTCTGGACCGTGCGTTTCGCACCAGTATTGAGGCAGGGGCGGCGGACCGCTTGCAGGTTCAGATTTACCTTCTGCTCGCCAACGTTGAAGAGCAGGATGGTGAGTTCTATTTCCTGCAGAACCTTCAGGAACCCTTATTCAATCAGTTAAATTCCGGATTGTACGGTTATATCAGCAACGTCAGTTCGGGAGAGCTCTGGCGCAGCGACTCGGCTCGTACCTATACACCTCCCGATACTGCTTTTCTCCGAGAATCCGTGCCAGTGGGCGAAACGCTCTTCGAAGTGATGGAAGGGGAAATGGATACCTTCTTTCGCCTGAGCTATGGCATTCTTTGGGAAGACGGTATCCGGGAATACAGCTTTACGGTGATCGAAGATGCCGCGCCTTACTATTCCGAAATAAGCAATTTTCGCCGCAGTTTGTGGTCCTGGCTCGGTGGAGCGGTGGTATTGCTCCTGGTTATGCAATTGCTGCTCTTGCGCTGGGGCTTGTCACCCCTCATTCGCATGGCCGCTGACCTGATTCGCATCGAAAGGGGAGAGGCTGACAAGCTGGCCGAAAATTACCCTCGGGAGCTGCAAGGCGTAGCCACCAACCTGAATATGCTAATCGAAAGCGAGCGACGACAGCAGCAGCGCTATCGTACCACTCTCGGTGACCTGGCCCACAGCCTCAAGACGCCACTGGCCGTCATTTCCGGATTGCTGCCACAGCTTCGAGACGAGCAGGATGGGAAGGGAAGCACCGAGCGTAGTGAACGCCTCGATACTGTTAATGAGCAATTGGAGCGTATGAGCCAGATTGTGTCCTATCAGTTGCAGCGTGCGGTGCAATCCAATGCGGCCGGGTCCCTCGCCAGGCACGTAGATATAGCCGCTACCATCAATAAGGTCCTGGGAGCACTGCAGAAAGTGTACGCCGAAAAAGCCATGCACGTACAAAGTGCCATGGATGACTCGGTGCAATTCACGGGCGACGAAAGGGATTTGCTGGAAGTGCTTGGCAATGTTCTGGATAACGCGTTCAAATATGGAAGTTCAAGGATCAGGGTTTCAGTGCGCCGGTCGAACAAGGCGCAGTCCGCCGAGATCATCGTAGAGGACGATGGCGCGGGAGTGCCGCGGGAGAAGCTGGAGTTCGTACTGCAAAGAGGTGCCAGGGCTGATACTTTAGCTCAGGGGCAGGGAATCGGTCTGGCAGTAGTCTCGGATATTATTCATAGCTATAGTGGTGAAATCAGTATTGAAGTCAGCGAACTGGGCGGAGCCCTGGTACGTATTCGCTTGCCTTGATGGGGTGCTGGCTACAGAAAGAATCCACCGGCCACGGCGAAGAGCGTCATCACAAACAGGAACCATTTTATTGTGTTGGGTGAGGCCTTCACGGCAAATTTCACAGCGATGTGAGCTCCCACCATGGTGCCAAGGGCCAGGATGACGCCCGGTAGCCAGCGAATCTGATCGAAGTAGATAAAGACCAACACGGATACCACTGTAAATGTGAGGGTGCAGGTCATCTTCAGAGCGTTAGCCCGCACCAGGTCGTAGCGCAGCCCGCCTGCCAGCGCTGCCAGAAGAATAAATCCCACGCCCGCCTGCACGAAGCCTCCATAGATCCCGGCACCGAACAAGCCCCACCAGGCTGCCTTGTTGTCTTTCGGACTCAGTGCCGAGGAGCCGGGCTCCGGTGCGATAATCGAAGGTCGCAGGAGTATTACCGCCGACATAGTGAGAATCGTGAGTAGCAAGACCGGCTTGAGATAGAGATTGGGGAGTAGTGCTGCCGCCAACGCGCCGGTTATGCCCCCGATAATAGTGGGAACAAGTATCGGAGCCACCGCTGGCCGGTCAAGGCTATTGTGTTTGTCGAACCCGGCGACCGCCACTACGCATTGCATGAGCACGGCTACCCGGTTCGTGCCATTGGCCACGTCTGCAGGAAGTCCCAGCATCATCAGCGCTGGCAGGGTGAGATTGGAGCCGCCACCAGCCAGCGTATTGATGATTCCGGCCACAAAACCGGTGCCGCCGAGCAGCAATATGGCCATCAGGTCCAGTTCCATGCGTGTTTAGCCTCGTATTTGCCCCATTAATGGCCTCAATATCTTTCCCAAAGCCTTTGTTATAGCTAATATTTATCTGTTCGGGTCGGATTTTGTTGAGAGATGAATTTTTGCCTGAATCGATGTGAATCTCATCACACTCCAGGCATCCGGTTCTATTGAATTTCCCGATATTCGTGCTGTTTCACGTTCTCTGGACAGAAAACGGCTAGAGTTGGCATTGCTGGAAAAGAAAATAGCGTTGAATTCCTGCTGTTTGCACCCGACACAGTAGTAAATAGAAAGAAATCAGAAGCTTAGGAATTGGCGGACTACCGGCTGCAGGGTAACCAGAATAGGCTGCAGAACTTCCGGCGATCATTAGAATGGATAAAAAAGCGAACAATATCAAAGGCTTCACACTAATTGAGATTTTGGTGGTGGTGTCTATTCTGGGGATTTTAACGGCGCTGGCGCTACCCAGTTTCAGTGACACAATCGAATCTCAGGCTGCCATGTCTGAATTCAGGCGCATCAATACTATGCTTAATCTGGCCCGATCCGAGGCCATCAAGCGTGGGGGCAATGTGTCGATCTGCGCAAGTGATGACGGCCTGGATTGTGATCTGAACAACTGGAGTAACGGCTACATCATATTCGTGGACAATAACGGCGATGCCAATGGCGCTGCCGGCACTATCGACGCGGGTGATGAGGTTATTCGCGCCTACAACGCGGCAGGTTCCTCCAGCAATATCACAATGACGGTGGGCTTGCTGACTTATAACAGCATGGGATTCAGCGCCACAGGTGGCACCCAGACTTTCAAAATTTGCCCCGACAGCAATAATGCCAACAATGCCCGGTCTCTTGAAATACTCCCATCGGGAAGAGGCAGGCTTATTGAAACTGGAATTGTTTGCCCATGAGAATGAAGCAGAGCAAATCTACTCTCTATTTACAGTTGGGTTCTTCCCTGATCGAAGTACTCGTATCCCTGCTGGTCCTCTCCGGGGGCATGCTGGGAATTGCCGGCGTGCAATCAGTCAGCCTGCGCAATAATCAGGCGGCTTATTACCGTACTCAGGCCACCATGCTGACCTCGGAAATCATCGAGCGCATGCGCGCCAACAAGATCGGTGTGGACAATGACGCTTACGATGATGCCGCGGGAGGCGAAACCGCCGCGTGTTTTACCGCAGCCGGTTGCACCCCTAACCAGATGGCAGCGCAGGACATATTCGATTGGGACGCTGATTTGGCCGCTGCCTTGCCTGGGGGTGTAGGCATTGTGTGCCTCGATTCAACCGGTAACGATGGCACAGCTACGGTTCCAGCTTGTGACGGGGCGGGGACTATTTACGTGGTCAAGGTTTTCTGGGACGACAATCGTGACGGCGATGCCAATCAACGACTGACTACCAATTGGCGGCCCCTGTAATGACTTCGGTGATGAACAGAACAATGCAAAGATTCGCCACCAACACCCAGCGAAACAGACAAACCATGCCGTCTTCTATGGCAGGGCTGAGTCTTATCGAGCTACTTATCGCGATGGTTTTGGGCCTCACATTGGCCACCGGCGTGGTGCAAATCTATGTCGGTACCTCCACCACAGAACGCAGCCAGATGGCGCGGCTTCATATCCAGGAGAATGGACGCTTTGCGTTAAATTTTCTGGCCAATGAAATACGCATGGCTGGTTACCTGGGTTGTCTCGGTTCAATGGAAGGTAATGCAGCCAACGACACACTCGATCATCCAGTGAATTCCACCATGCAGCCCGGCTTTGGTGTACAGGGTTGGGAAGCCGATGGTACGGCTCCGGGCGAGATTGCTAACAGTGTCAATAACGTCGCTACCATCGCATCGACTAATGCCGAATGGACTGCCAATGCATTCGCTGGCTTCAATATCCCGACTGTGCAGGCGGTTCCCAATTCCGACATCTTGCGTCTCTGGGGTGGAGTAGGTAATGCCAGCGTCGTCAGCAACATTGATAATTCCGGGACGGATCCGGTAATTACCACCACCACAGATGCTGGTGTGGCTGTTAATGATTTTCTGATTGTGAGCGACTGCGAGCAGGTCGATTTTGTGCAAGCTTGCGATGTTGTGAATGCAGGCGTCGTTACGACGATCACGCTTACTACAGGCTGTCCGATGGGTAATGTGGCATCCGCCTTTGTTACTTCCACAGCACCTGCCGAATTGATTCGTCTACAGGGCTCTCTGTTTTATGTTGGCAAGCGCGACGATGATGCCAACAATCCTCCTTCCCTGTTTCGCGCCACCCTGGATACCGACGGCACCATAGCGGCACCTCAGGAAATGGTTGAGGGCGTGGAATCCATGCAGCTTCTCTATGGCGTAAATGTAGATCAGGACGTTCGCGCCACCGTGGATGCCTGGGTTACAGCGGAAGACGTATTCGATTGGGATGAAGTTATCGCGATTCGGATCAATCTACTGATGCAGTCGGTAGAAGGTGGCACTGTGCCAGAACCCCAGGCTTATACCTTCAATGGTGTGGACTACGATGGCGATGTTGGCAATGGGAACTTGCCTCAGGATGAGCGAGTGCGTCGCATTTTCCAGACCACGCTAACCTTGCGCAATCGCTCTCTGGGCACCTAAGTAGCTCGTGGGATTCGCCGAATAGTTAGAATCAGATCACGGAATTTTGTTGCCATTTACCTAAATTAGAATGCAGATGAAGACTCTTGGAACCAAAAGAATCCGCGGCTTACAGTTCAAGCGCGGAATGCAGCGCCAGCGCGGTGCCATTCTGGTGTTCGCCCTGGTTTTTCTTGCTGTGCTCACCATGATGGGTGTTTCCGGTATGGAATCCACAACCCTCGAGGAACGTATGTCTGCCAATATGGTCGACAACGAGACGGCATTCAACGCCGCCGAGTCGGCGTTGCAGGCGGGTGAAGCCTGGCTGATCCTGCAGAACACCCAGCCGATTACCAGCAGTGATGGCTCCACTACGGTATGGGCCGAGGATTCGATGGACCCCACTCCCCTCGGCGCGGGCAACGATGACGGGCAGTATTGGTGGGATCACGGCGACATGAACGCAAACTGGTGGACCAACAACGGTCTCGCGCCAGGGAATGTGCCCGGAGTTTCGGTGCAGCCCCGGTATCTCATAGAAGAATACAAGACGGTGGAT
Organism: uncultured Pseudohongiella sp.; assembly: GCA_965227635.1. Lineage (GTDB taxonomy): Bacteria > Pseudomonadota > Gammaproteobacteria > Pseudomonadales > Pseudohongiellaceae > UBA9145. Next base: position 2,989,210 of record OZ245763.1, read on the forward strand.
ACCGGTCAATCAATCGCGATTGGCGGTGGTGAAACTACCACGCCACGAATTTTCCACCGCATCACAGCACGCGGCTGGGGTATTGCCAACACCACGCGCGCCATGGTGCAGGCAACCTTCGTGCAAACTTACGACAACTAATTCACTGAGTTTTATTGTTCCGGGTATAAACCCTGGAGGCAGGAAATGACATTCAAACTGCAAGTTCGTCTCTTCTTAAGCTGGCTGGGCTCGGTATTCGCCCTGGCTTTTGGTTCGTCCGCGAGTGCGGCTGAATTGGCGCTGGCGGATAGCCCCCTCTTCCTGGGTACACAGATAGACCCTAACGTTTTCTTTATGATGGATGACTCTGGTTCCATGGACTGGGAGATTCTGACTATCGACTACGTGGCATTTGATGCGTACACGCAAAACTCATCTTCCGCGGTCCGCAGAGATGGAAACTTGCGGACTCGATCGAGTGTCGGTTCTTGCACGGGTACGCGAACTCATTATTACATCTTCAGTAATCCAGATAATACATACGACACCACTTGTAGCTATGAAGCAATAGAAGACCAGCCTGAGGCTTTTGACAATGACTGGCGTGTGGGTTCTTCAGAATTCAATATTATGTACTATGATCCAAACGTCACCTACAGTCCCTGGATCGGATATCCTGCTGCCAACTTTTCCAATGTGCGTAGTAATCCCGACGACGATACGGATGGTTATACGGACTTCAGAAACCTGAGTGGATTTCGCTACACCGTTTGGAATGATACTCATGGCTATGCGGGGGGTGGGCCAGATGGGCCTTCTGATGCGCGATACGGAGCCAATGGGGTAATCGATCTATGGGATTCATTTGTTGAGTACACTGTTAACTCCAGTTCTTTTGTGCGAGAGGAACGCAATAACCCTGACCCTGGTGCTTCTGGTGGCTCTGGATTCGATAATGGAAATTGCAACGATAGTGATGTGGATGACGACCCCCCTTACAAGGACTGTTTTGATACAACCAAGTCTGTTACTTCAATTAGTGGTTCCACTCTAAACGAGTTCGGTCGTACCCTGTCGCAGGAACAGCAGAATGTTGCGAACTGGTATCAGTATTCGCGTCGACGCTCCTTTGTATCCAAAGGAGCGGTCGCCCTGGTCGTAAATTCCAACCCGAGCTTTCGCTTCGGCTATGCTCAAATCAATGACTGGGACGATGTATTTGTAGAAGTTCCAAGCATCCTGCTGGATGATTACGTTGCACACAATGCAGCCCTGGTAGACGAGATGGCCAGTTGGGAGTGGGAAGGCCAGGGTACCCCTCTGCGGCGCGGCCTGGAAGTAGCGGGACGCTACTACGACAACTACTACGGCAGTTTTGCCGACCCATTCGTTTCAGAGTGTCAGCAGGCCTACACGGTATTATTTACTGATGGCTATTGGGGGGGCTCCAATCCTTACACCTCTGCAATCAGTGATGAAGATGGTGATGGAGTTTCCGATACACTCGCCGATGTGGCCCATTACTTCTATACAGAAGACCTAAGCCCCCTCAATGACGAGGTTCCAACAACCCCAATCGATCCAGCAGAGCATCAGCACATGGTCACGTTCACCGTAGCTTTTGGTGTGGAGGGATATCTGGTCGATACTGATGATGATGGCTACCCCAATCCGGAACTCACAGAAAGCGGCGCCTGGACCAACGGTTCCGTGAACTCCGATCCCGAGAAAATTGATGATCTGTGGCATGCGGCCTTCAATAGCAAAGGCTACTTTGTCTCCGCGCAGTCTCCTTCTGAGGTGGCCTCGGCGATTGGTGAGGCATTGCTGGAAATCGCAGACCGGGTAGGTTCGGCAGCATCGGTCGCTACCAATACCGGTTCTTTGAATGCTGGCAGTAAACTGTTCCAGGCGAGATTCGATAGCTCGGATTGGAAGGGCCAGTTGCTTGCCTACGAAATCAATCTTGATGGTACTATCGAGCCCGATCCATCCTGGGATGCAGGTGATGCGATCAATGACCAGAACTATGATACTGGTCGTGAGATCATCACATTCAACCCTGATGTGGACTATCCAGTAGGCGGTGATGTGGAGGGCGCAGGTGTCCCATTCAGGTTCCCGGCTGACTACACAAATCCCACTGATTCCGAGATCAACGATGATGCGATCACCGGACTCATGGCCAATGCCCCTTATAGCCTTGCAACAGGTGACGCCGGGGAAATTAATTCAAACCAGACTTACGGTACAGATATCGTCAACTACTTCCGTGGTGATGAAACCAATGAATTGTCGGGGCAAAATTTTCGCCTGCGCAATAGCGTGCTGGGAGATATTGTCAATAGCGACCCCAACTTTGTGGATGTCCCGCATTTTGGCTACGACAATGGTATGGAAGGTAAGCCCTATAGCGATTTTGTAACTGAGCACACGTCGCGACAAGGCGTTGTCTATGTAGGAGCCAATGACGGCATGCTGCATGGCTTTAACGCAGACGACGGTTCGGAAATGATTGCCTATGTGCCTACACCGGTATATGAAAATATTGCCGAGCTGGCAGAAGGGGACTATGTTCACCGCTATTTCGTTGACGGCGGTCCCAACGTGATCGACGTATTCCTTCCCAACATGGATGACCCTGATAGTGCAGTAGATGGCTTGTGGCGAACAGTTCTCGCAGGTGGATTGAATGGTGGTGGCCAGGGAATTTACGCGCTGGACGTCACCGATCCAACCGCATTCGATGAAGCCAATGCGAACAACATTGTACTCTGGGAATTCACCGATGATACCGATGCTGACCTTGGCTACACCTATGGCAAGGTACAGATGGCCAAAATGAATGACGGCACCTGGGCTGCAGTATTTGGTAATGGTTACAACAATACAGAGGCTGATGGCGCCGCAAGCTCAACTGGCCATGCGGTGCTTTATATTGTTGATATTGAAACCGGCGACCTGATCAAGAAAATAGACACTGAAGTTGGGACCACCGGCACGCCTAATGGTCTTGCTACGCCACTGCTCATCGATCAGGACGCGGATCAGATCGCGGACTACATATACGCCGGCGACTTCGAAGGTAATATGTGGAAATTCGATGTGACCAGTAGCAATACTGCTAACTGGGACGTGGCATGGTCTTCAGGAGGCGCTCCTGCACCGCTATTCAGTGCACCAGCAGGCCAGGAGATTACTTCACAGCCTCAGGCAACCTTCCACCCGGACAATCTTGATGGCTTCATGATTTTCTTCGGCACAGGAGCCTATCTGGAAGAAGATGACAACCTGGGTACAGGGCAATCTGACCAGACGTTCTATGGCATCTGGGATGAGAACACCCCGTCGGTGCCGAATATCACCCGTGGTGACTTGTTGGAACAAACTATCGAGAACCAGTACTCACAGGATTTCGACACCAATGGTGATAGCGTAGATGACGAGACTTATCTCTTGCGGGATGTGTCTGACAACGAGATCGAATGGTCGACCCATCAGGGCTGGTATATAGACCTGGTGCCAGAGAAAATCGAAGGTGTGGCAAATGTGGATAACTATGGCGAACGACAGGTAAGTAACGCTATTGTCCGTAACGGTCGGGTTATTTTTACTACACTGATTCCCTCGGAAGTTGAATGTGAGTTTGGTGGTACCAGTTTCCTGATGGAACTGGATTTCCGCGCTGGTGGTGCGCTCGAGTTTCCAGCCTTCGACCTGAATGGCGATGGCGAATATGATGCGGATGACACTCTGGCAGCGGGGCGGGCATCGGATGTAGGCATTATGCCCACAGTAAGTATCCTGGCAGACGATTCTCAGGATGTGGCTTTCGGTTCAGGCGCCAGCGGTGATATTGACGTGATCCAGATTAGCGTAGGCGATCAGTCATACGGCCGTCAGTCCTGGCGACAGTTAGAATAGGTTGTAAATCGTTGGGAAGTAGGCACTGATGGCTGATAGTAGTTTGGCATCGAACGGTGGAGTGACTGCAATGAAAAAGTTGCTAATAGGTATGTTGTTGTTCCTGGGTATATCTCTCTCTGCAAACGGGCAGGATATATTGGGGCCGCGGCAGACTGGTGTAATTCAAGATATGGTTGGGAATGGACCTGGAGAACTCGTGATTTCCGGGACTCTCTATCGCTATGACCTTGACGTCACGCAGTTTACTTTGCGTGGCAGACCAATTTCTGACGGTGAACTTGAGCTGGGTATGGTTGTGCGTTTTACCGTCCGTGATGGTATTCTGCAGCAAATTGAGGTGTTAGGGCCAAACAACCTCATTGAAGGTTTGGATGAGCAGGGCATACTGGATTAGCCTACCCTTTCCTGGCGCAGGATGGAGTGCCAAGCACTTTGCTCCACGGAATTCGTCAGATAAGACAATGCTGTAACTGCTTACCAGGACTTGAACTTTTGCCGCAAAAAGTAACGGCTATCCGAATTAAGCGAAACAGAGATTTCGATATGAACTACTCACATGGAATTATGAAAACTGCAAACGGATTTACGCTGATCGAGATACTGATCGTGGTAGCGATTCTTGGAGTGCTCGCCAGTATCGCATTGCCTGCCTACCAGGAAAGTGTGTGGAGATCTAACCGGGCTGAGGCCAAGGGCGAGCTATTGATCGTTGCAGGAGAGCAGGAACGTTTCTTCTCCAGCAATAATTCCTACAGCACGGATGCCACTCCACTGGTCACAGAAACGCCAGTCAATCTCACGACCCGCACTACTGAAAACGGGTTCTACGACATCACCGTAGCCGCTGGCGCGACTGGTGCCATCACTACCAGTTTTCTGGCCACTGCGACTCCACAGGGTGACCAGACAAATGACACCTGCACAACCCTGACCATAAGCAGCACGGGAGTTCGTGGTGCTACTGGCGGCACTGTTGATGAATGCTGGGGCCGCTAAGCGCCGCTCGAACGCAATAACTTAACTGCATCTCAAAGGCCTACCTTGGCTATCCTCCCTGATTCCATCCGCATTGCTATCCTGTGCAAAGCGTACCCTTGCGCTGCGGTTTACAATTAGTTGGCGTGCGTAGGCAAGATTGCCATCGGCGGGACAGAGTGTGAAATTGCCGTTCTGATAGCGGGTGAATCCAGTAGAAGTGATCTGCAGGTATTGTCGGTTCTGGAAGGCGCGCCAATCGATCTCGCCATCGAATCCAAAAAACTGGTGATATCGGACTACTTCATCGTTGCTGTCGATTTTTCTATCGCCATCGTAGTCAACGAAGACCAGAATCCCATCTTCCCACTGTCCTGAACATCCTTCTCCATCCACTGAGCGACACAAGGTGACCAGACTGTTGCGAGTAATCGCGGCGACCCGGGCAAGCTGCAGCAGTTGCGCCAGTCCCCGCGCATGAATATCCATTTCAGTATTGCGATGTAGTTGCTGGAATCCGGGCAAGGCCAGACCAAGCAAGATTGATATAGTGAAAAGCGTAAACAGGAGTTCCAGTAGGGTGAATCCTGTCCAGTTTGCTTCATGTTTGACAGAGAGTCTCCACTCCATCCTTTCACCTCCTTGTGTTACAGGTTAGAGTGCGCGCTGAGTCTAGTTACCCAGGTGAATTACGCAAAGTTTTCGAGAAAATGAGTGATGTTCTGATAATTGGAGCCGGAATAAACGGTCTTCTGCTGAGTCGTGAACTGGCGGATGCGGGTGCCGAAGTTCGACTTCTCGATGCGGGTGAAGTAGGGCGGGAGGCGTCATGGGCCGGTGGCGGTATCGTTTCCCCCCTTTATCCCTGGCGCTACAGTGAGCCCGTAACGGCGCTCGTGGCCTGGGCACAGAAGTTTTACCCGAATCTCGTGGAGGATCTGGAAGCTGAAACGGGCATTGATGCCCAGTATCAACGTGATGGGCTGTTGATGCTGGATGCGGCCGACCAGGACCAGGCGCTGGCCTGGGCGGCGCGGTATGGGCAAGAAATGTCAGTGTTAACTACGGCCGGCTGCTACCAACAAGAAGAAAATTTGCGACCGGGTTTCGATGAGGGGCTTTGGATGCCAGGTGTGGGTCACGTGAGAAATCCGCGACTCTGCCGAGCGTTGAAGGAAAGCCTGGCGCTAAACTCTCGTGTCCAGCTAAGTGAAAACCTGCCCGTAACTGAGATACAGACCCAGAGCGGTAGAGTCACTGCAGTTTTGGCGGGAGAAGGGGGGAACCAGCAGACTTTCAATCCCGACACAGTGGTGTTGTGTGCAGGCGCGTGGAGCAGGGGCTTGCTGCTGGAATTCGAAGCAGGCTGCGAAATACAGGTTGAACCTGTCAAAGGCCAGATGCTGCTATACAAATTCGATCGCCCGCCCGTTAAATCAATTTTGCTACATAACGGCCGTTACTTGATACCTCGCCGTGATGGTCATTTGTTGGTGGGAAGTACACTGGAGTATTCTGGTTTCGACAAATCCCTGACCGAGGAGGCGAAATTAAGTCTCAGTGATTCCGCTGCTAAAATACTGCCGGTGCTTGCTAAGATGGATCCTGTGGCGCAATGGTCTGGATTGCGACCTGGAACCAAAGACGGAATTCCTTATATCGGGCAGGTCCCTCCTTGGGAAAATCTCTATATCAATGCAGGTCAGTTCAGGAACGGCCTGGTGCTGGCGCCGGCTTCTGCCAGGCTTCTGGCGGATTTGCTATTGGCGCGTGAGCCTCTGGTTGATCCCCGACCCTATCAACCGTTAGCGAGAAATACCGCCGTCTAAACGCCTTGGGGCTGCAATTATTCCAGGCCCAGCTTCTTAAGCCGGTAGCGGAGGGAGCGGAAGGACATACCGAGCTTTTTTGCCGCTGCAGTTTTGTTCCAGCGAGTCTCTTCAAGGGCCTTTTCAATGGCTTCGATTTCGATGGCTTCCAGATGCTTCTCAAGAGAGAAATCTTCATCCATTTCCAATTCGGTTGACGAGTCGCTGGTGACTGTTTGTTCGTCGACTACTGCGGGCTCTGGAGCCTCCGGTTGCAGGTTTGCATGACCAGCACCTGGTGTGGAAATAAATTCGAGATTCTCGCGCTCGATAGTATTGTTCTCACACAGGGTTGCCGCTCGTTGTAAAATATTTTCCAGCTCCCTGACGTTTCCTGGAAACGTGTAGGCAGCCAGTGCCTGCAATGCGCCTTCGCCGACACTGCATTCTTCACTGCCGTTTTCCAAAGCGATTTTTTCCAGCAGGGCGCTGGTCAGGGCTGGAAGATCTTCCTTGCGATCCCGGAGCGCAGGGACTGCCAGTTCAATTACATTGATGCGAAAATAAAGGTCTTGTCGCAAGCGTCCCTGTTCCACTTCTTTTGCCAGGTTCTTATGGGTAGCGCTCAGTAATCTCACGTCCACCGCTATCTCGCTCTGGGAGCCCACGGGTCGAACAGATTTTTCCTGTATTACGCGCAACAGCTTTACCTGGGTATGCAAGGGCAGGTCTGCCACTTCATCAAGGAACAGGGTGCCTCCACTCGCTGCCTGGAACAGTCCCTGTTTGTCGTGGTCGGCTCCGGTGAAACTGCCCTTGAGGTGTCCAAACAGTTCGCTCTCCATCAGTTCCGATGGAATGGCACCGCAGTTCACCGCGACGAAAGGTCCTTCGCGGCGCGAGCTCATCTGGTGTATTGCCTTGGCGGCCAATTCCTTGCCGGCACCGGATTCACCGCTTATATAAATGGGGGCCTGGCTTCTTGCCAATTTGCTGATCTGCTCCCTCAGGGCGCGGATCTTGGGCGATTGCCCGGTGATGGTACTGATGGCTTCGCCGCCGGGCTCTTCAGAAGCGGTGGGCTTGGCCTCTTCGGCTTTGCTGAGCCGCAGGGCAGATTGCACCAGGTCGCGCAGTTTTTGCAGATCGACTGGTTTGGATACGAAATCGAAAGCACCCGCTTTAAGGGCTTTGATGGCTGTCTCTGTGCTGCCATGCGCCGTGATTACGGCAACCGGGATTTCATCGAAATCACTGTTGATGTATTCAACCAGTTCGATGCCGTCTCCATCAGGCAGGCGCATATCGGTCAGGCAGAGATTGAAGTGGTTTTTATTGAGCGCGTCACGCGCTTCCTGCAGATCGGCGACACTGACAGTATCGAGAGACATTCGGCCCAGTGTAATTTCCAGCAATTCACGGATATCCGGTTCGTCGTCAACGATTAGTACTTTGGCTGTCATTGTGGTTAGGCGTCAGGCAACACTACGGTCGGGATGGCTGAAATAAATGCTGAAGCAGCTCTTGCCCTGGGGAGTTCGGTTGTACACGAGTTGGGACTGATTAGCTTCGCACAGTTCCTTGGAGATATAAAGGCCGAGCCCGGTTCCAGAGGCTTCTGTAGTGTGAAAAGGTTCAAATAATCTTGATTCCGCTTCCTCGTCTATGCCCGGACCATCATCAATAATGCGGACATAAGGCAGGGGATCGCCACTGTTCTCGTCCATCCCAAGCTCGATAGTCAGGCTAGCTACTCCGGTCTGTTTTTTGCTGTAACGCAGGCCGTTGTCAAACAGGTTATTGAGAACCTGTTCAAGTTGCCCTGAGATAACACTTACCTGCACATCTGGATGCAGTTCCTGCAATTCCACCTTGTCGCAGACCTCGTGGGTGGCGCGATAGTTCTCGATAAACCTCGCAAGCCATTCGTTGAGAACCATACGGGACGCAGACGTATCGTCGTGCCGGGAAGCATCCAACACGTCCTCGATAATCATATTAATCCGATTGCAATGCTGCAGAATGATTTCGATCATACGCTTGTCATCGGTTTCCAGCGCCTGGGATTCCTTTAGCAGCTGGCTGGCGTGACTTATAGCACCTAAGGGATTGCGCACCTCATGGGCGATGCTCGCAGTCAACCGACCCAGTGATGCCAGCTTCATTTGCCTGATTCGTTGCACGATCTGGCGATTGTCTTCGAGGAATATAAGGATATCCGAATCTGACTCTGGGTTCAGAAAGGCAAAGTTGAGTTGAATCTGTTTATTGGTGTTGGGGATAACAATCGGTTGTGGTTGACGTTTCGGGTTCACTTTCCACAATGAGAGTTGATCTGCAATAGCTTCTGGTAGCGATAAGTCCGCAGTCCCGATTTCTTCCGGTATCTCAATATTGAATGGCAGAAGGTGAGAGCGGGCAGCACTGTTCAGACTGATTATTCTTGAAGCGGGGTTAACCACGATTACGCCAGTTCGCATTCTTTGCAGAATTTCATCATTCAGTTTTTCCAGATCGACGATGTCACTGGCTTGCTTGTCTGCAAGCTGAGCTGCCTTGTAGATGCGATCCGCAAGGTACTGGATGTAGAGCGAAGTCGCAAACAGGATGATGCCGAGGATGCCGGTTTGCAGGAATTGCGCCGAGACGCTTTCGTAAGCGAGAGCGAGGTAGAATTCCGTATATATCAGGGCCAGTGCAGCCACTGCCGCTAGAAAAGTGCTGATCCTGCTCCGAATGATGATGCTGCTGGACGCGATCGTGACGATCATAAACAGCCCCAACCCGCTGTCTACGCCGCCGCTGGTATATATCAGGAGTGTAATGACCAGTATATCCAGCAGCTGCATACCGATGATTACGGACTGGTTCTGCAGGACCCGGCGAGCGGAAGGGGCGATGAAAGTTACTACCACTGCATAAATTGCGTAGGCAGTATTTACCTGGACGAAAAGTGTGGGTTCGAGAACCCCCAGCAGTGAGGTCTCGGGGCTGGTGATGTAGGTTACCAGCAGAACCAGTGGGAGGACTATGCGATAAATATTATAGACAACGGATACATTCGATATCTGTTCCCTGTATTCCGCGGTTTTATCTACCATAATTCAACAACCGAATATCGTTCCAGGTGTGCAGTCAGTTCGGAGGTGCGAGCCAGCCAGCACAGTATTGTCGGACGAGTCCGCCTTTCTACCTAATTTATCGTACAATAGTCGGGTCGGCTGAGTAATAGCCTGCTGTTCCTTTGTGATTAAGTGCGAATTCCCGTCAGGAACAATAGACGCATTCAAGAATAGCAGGGCTCGCCAGTGAGAGGGCTAACTCGCAGTCCTGTGAGCATGGAACAATCTGCAGTAACACGACCCACAGTAGAAACCGGATACGATGACTAAATTCAAGATCATTATGGCACAGTTGAATCTCCTGGTCGGGGATATCGACGGCAATACAAACAGAGTGCTCGAGAGTGCCAGTGCTGCCATTCAGGATCACCAGGCCGGGATGATCGTCTTTCCCGAGTTAACCCTTACCGGCTATCCGCCCGAAGATTTGTTGCTGCGGCCCAGCATGGGGCTAAGGGTGGCAAAGGCGCTACAGAAAATTCTGGATGCCCGCTTGGACATAGTGTGTGTGCTGGGATTTCCGGAATTCGTGGAAGGAAAGCTTTTCAATACGCTGGCTGTTATTCAGAAGGGAGAAATCCTGGCGAGGTATCACAAGCAATGCCTGCCCAATTACCAGGTATTTGACGAACGTCGCTATTTCGAGGCGGGCTCTTCACCTTGCGTGCTGGAGATAGCCGGGACCCGGGTTGCGTTTACAGTCTGCGAAGATATGTGGGAAGCCGGGCCCGTGGCCCAGGCGCGTGATGAAGGTGCCCAGTTGATGGTCAACATCAATGCCTCTCCGTTTCATATCAATAAGCTGGCAGAGCGTAAGCAGTTGTTGCAAACACGTTGCAGCGAGGGCGGGTTTCCGATTATTTACGTAAACCTTGTTGGTGGCCAGGACGAGCTGGTTTTTGATGGTGGTTCCATGGTCATGACCCATTCCGGCGAGTGTCGCTACCTGGCACCCGGATTCGAAGAAGGGCTGTACCCTCTCGAATTGAGTATTGATAAGGATGGGAATTGTGAAGTTGAATCCCGTCAGCTTTACGAAGAACTAAGCGTTGAAGCTCAGGTGTATTTAGCACTGGTCATGGGGGTACGGGACTACGTTAACAAGAATGGTTTCAAGGGAGTCGTGCTCGGCTTGTCCGGGGGAATTGATTCGGCGCTGACGCTTGCCCTCGCAGTTGATGCCCTGGGCAGCGACCGGGTGGAAGCAGTGATGATGCCTTTCGAATATACGTCTCAGCTCAGCCTCGATTGCGCCGCCCGCCAGGCCGAAGTACTGGGGGTCAATTATCAGCAGATTGCCATCAATGAAATCTATGCCAGTTTCATGGATGCCCTGGCGGATGAGTTCGCCGGCACGGAACCGGGTATCAGTGAACAGAATATTCAGGCCCGTGCCCGGGGAGTATTGCTGATGGGTATCTCCAATAAAAAGGGGCTCCTGGTACTTACTACCGGCAACAAGAGCGAAATCGCCGTGGGGTATTCAACACTCTACGGTGACATGGCAGGCGGGTTCGATGCGCTCAAGGACGTATCCAAGACCCTCGTGTACAGGCTCGCCCGGTACCGCAACACGGGTAATAAATTCAACACTGAAACGCCGCCCCGTGAAGTGATTCCCGTCGACGTTATTGAGCGTCCTCCCTCGGCAGAACTCGCGCCGGGTCAGGTTGATCAGGATTCATTGCCGGACTATGACACGCTGGACAGGATACTGGAGCTTTATGTAGAAAAAGATGCCAGTGCCCACGAGATCATTGATCAGGGATTCAATGAGCAGGATGTGTATCGCGTGCTGCGGCTCGTGGACCTTAACGAATACAAGCGCCGCCAGAGTCCGGTAGGGGTGAGGCTAACCCGGCGTGGCTTCGGTCGTGATCGGCGTTATCCCATCACCAATGCCTGGCCGCTGGGAGAATAGCCGGGGATGCCTGATTAATCAGGGCTTGTCTGGTTAGTCTGGTTGTTCTGCCTGAGTATTTGTCTAGCGCGGCGCTGAGATTCGCGAATTTCCTGCGCAGCTTCCCGTTGAACCTGGTTTTCTCGCTGTAGTGCGTCAATCTGCTGCTGATAGCGTCGTCGCAATTCTTCCTGCTGCGCTTGTGGCAGATCGCGAAACCGACGCTGGATATTGCGCACACGACGTTGCTGTTCCGAGCTCAGGCTATTGAAACGGCGAAACCGGTCATTGATTTGCTGGCGTTGTTGCTGACTTAGATTAAGGAAACGGCGTTGTTGAGAAATCGCCTCTCTACGCTCCGCTGGACGCATCTGCTCCCAACGATTTGCACCACGGCGCAGTCTTTGTTGGCGTTCCCCGGACATCTCGTCCCACTGATCCTCCACACTGCGCAGAATTTGCCTCTCCTCCAGCGAGAGTGCTGTCCAGGGAACCTTGTTCTGGGCATGCACTGGCACGGCGAGGAACAGGCTGGCCAGCATGAGGTATGTCAGTGCGAGTTTAAGCATGTCAGGGGTTTCCTGTATCCTGCGGTTCGTCTGGTTTCTGTTCATTACCGCTTTCATCGTCGATTTCCAATTCGGTTCCCGTGTTGCCTGCGTTGCCGGACACTTCGTCCATCCGGGCCGCCATGTTCAGTAGTTGCTGAAAATTACTATCCAGTAGACTGTCAGGCGCTATCCATTCTCCATTGTCTGTTTCAAACGAGCCGAGAAACTCCAGTAGTGCGAGGTCCGGCTCGGAAATCTCACTGTCCTGCGCCACACAGTACGTTGTGATGTTCATTAGGAGCATCACGGCAAGAGCAGGGGACCACTTGTCCCGTGCATAAGCCAAGTGGATGTGGCACAGCGTTTTGTGTCTGTTAATTCGCTTGCTCAATTTCTTCCAGCCAGAGGTAAAAATCGAGATTTTCATACAGTTCGATTTCAGTTGCCGAGGCGAGGAGCAGTATTTCTTCCTCTGCGCCAGCGCCGACCGAAGTCTCATCGATTGAGCCCAAATAAAAAAGAGAGACAACTGTCACTGTGAGGCAGGCGGTGGCAACCATGCCCAGTGGATAACTCACCCTGTTATGCAGGAATTCCCGAAAATCCTTCAGCCATCCCAAAATGGGTTGATCTACTCTGTCAGACGACTTTTTCTGGGAGAGTCGTTGCATGGCCTGATGCCGAATCTGGTCAAGTCGATGTTCGATCTCTGGCGACAATTCCGAGTTGTCATTCAGGGTGTTAAGCACACCTCCGATCAGCAGAGGGTCCTCGTCAGCTGCAACCTGACTTTGCGGAGTGTGGTTGAGGCTGAGAGCTGATTCCCGGGCAGCATCCAGCCTTACAGCGAGAGTTGGCTCCAAATGCGCAATGCTTTTGTCGAGTCGCTGGCAAATTGCGGCGACGAGTTGATCTTCACTTAACTTGTTCATGGCCAATGCTCTCCCAGTTCTGCCCGTAGAAAGTGTATGGCTCTCGAATAATGGGTTTTCACGCTGCCTTCCGCGCAGGACATGGCAGCAGCCGTTTGTTTAACATCCAGCCCCTCCCAGGCTCGCAGCAGGAACGCCTGCTGCTGGCGTTGGGGTAGCTTCTCCAGTGCCCGTTGCAGTGTGCCCATACCCTGGTCGATTTCTGAATCCTTGTGGGGTTGTTGTCCGAACCGATCTTCCGCGATCTGAATAGGGTCTTCATTGCTCTCTTCATCATGACTGAGCCAACTACGGTGACGGTTCCTGACGGTGTTACGTCGATGCCAGTCGTTTATGCGGCTGCTGAGAATGCGATAGAACAGAGGAGTCCATTCTTCTGCCGGCCGTTGCGCATACTTTTCCACCAGCTTGAACATGGCATCCTGTACCAGGTCCAGTGCATCTTCCGGATTGCGGGTCGCAATCTGGGCAATGCGAAAAGCGCGGTTTTGCACCGATTTGAGGAACTGGTCGAGCAGAGTTGCGTTGTCCACGACTGGTATCCCTTGCGCATTCGCTTTCGGGCTGGCGGAGAGAGTCATTGTTCAAGACAGCTTACAGTCAATTAGTCGGCGACCAAATCCCAATCTTGTGCAGGCCCGGATGGGAATTTTCTGCGCCGGAAGCAGGGTTTTTTAGCCTGTTTCACTAATAAACGCGCTGCTAGCCCGTTGGTTTACCCGGATCGCGGGTTTTTTTACCCGCCTAAGAGGCTGAAATTGAACAATAAATGGTGAGCAGGGGTCGAGTTGTGAGGCTAGTGGCCGCGTCGACTAGTTGAAAATGCCGAAAGTGATGACATCAAAGATGGAGCGGCCTTCGTCTTCCGGAGCGACCTGATCTTCGATGATTTGTTGGCTGCCTGAATTAATAGGGCGTTGGGTAGGAGCCAGAGGCGGATTTCCCCTGTTGTCGCCAAGCAATCCGAAACTGACGGTGTACAACAGGGATGGATCAGAAATCTCCGTGCGAACAACGAAATCGCCGTCATCATCGATGGCTGGGTGTTCCGGGTAGTTTTCCTTCAACAGGGCGAGGGAGGTGTCGGCGAGGTCATTCAGGCCCAGTCGCAGGTAGCACTCGACCATGATCGCCACGCCATCCGCTACTGCCGGCGTTCCCTGGAAATTTTCCACCACATACTGGCCGCGACGCAGGGCAGCGATGTAGGCACGGCGTTCCATGTAGTAGTTTGCAACATGGACTTCGTATGCCGCCAGATTGTTGCGCAGGTACACCATGCGGGCCCGCGCGTCGGCTGCATAGGCGCTGTCAGGATAGAGGGCCAGCAGGGTTGAGAAGTCACTGAAGGATTCCCGGGCCTGGCCAGGATCCCGCTTGGTGCTGTCGATAGGCAGGAAGCGATTGAAGAATCCGCCGTCATCGGTAAATGAGGCAAGCCCCTTCATATAATAGGCATAGTCGACGTTGTCATCATCCGGGTGCAGCCTGATAAAGCGGTCAGCTGCTGCCCGGGCGGCCTCGCTATCACCATTCCGGTAGTAGGCATACACCAGCTCGATCTGGGCCTGGGCGGCGAAGCGACCGAAAGGGAAACGCGCTTCCAGGGCCTGGTAGGTGGCTATGGCGCCCCGGAAATTCTGGCTCTCCAGTTGGTCCAGTGCCCGCGTGTAGAACTGCTCTTCCGTGCTGAGACCGGCAAATTCGTCTTCATCCCCACCAAACAGGCCGCAGCCACCTAGCGCAGCCAATAGTGTCATTAGGATCAGTGTTTTGCCTGTCGTGTTTTTCATGCTGTGTTGTCTGGGCCGTTCCATGGTTTGCTGTGCTTTGGAGTACGATCGGACGCCGAAGTTCCGGGCCTTGTGGCCTAAAACCGTTATTAAACCATAGCCTCGGGGCTAAACCCATACACCACCCGACTACAGTTCACAATGCAGCCCTGTAGCCGCCTGCAGTTGGCAATACACGGCGGGGTCGGGAATCAAGTATCATGCGCCTGTGTCAGATAGCAGCCAATCAATTCAGCTAAGCGCAACGGTCCCGGAAGAACTCGCCGGGAACCGTCTTGACCAGATAGCGGCCAGATTATTTCCGGATTATTCCCGTTCCCGGCTACAGGAATGGATAAAAGAGGGCAGTCTTACTGTCGACGGTGCCAAAAAGCGGCCACGGGATCCAGTGGCTGCCGGTCTGCAGTTGGAGATAAACGCCGCAATGCAGGCGGTTGATACCTGGACCGCAGAAGCCCTGCCATTGGACATCGTCTATGAAGACGAGCATCTGCTGGTGCTAAACAAGGCCAGCAATGTAGTGGTCCATCCGGCGGCAGGTCATCGTGATGGCACGCTGCTTAACGGCCTGCTGCAACACTGCCCTGAACTCGAGACCCTACCCAGGGCAGGTATTGTTCACCGACTGGATAAGGACACGACAGGCCTGATGGTAGTGGCGAAAACCTTGCTTGCTCACAAGTCATTGGTAGATCAATTGCAAGAGCGCAGTGTGAGCCGCCAATACGAAGCCGTTGTTAAAGGCGTGCTTACCGGCGGTGGAACGGTTGATGCGCCTCTCGACCGGCATCCGGTTAATCGTAAGAAGCGGTCAGTACAGGCCAGTGGCAAGGAAGCTATCAGCCACTACCGTGTGTTGGAAAGATTTCGCGCTCATACCCATGTGCAGGTCAACCTGGAAACCGGGCGCACACACCAGATCAGGGTGCATATGGCACATATCAATTATCCTCTGGTAGGCGATCCGCTTTACGGAGGTCGTATGCAGGTGCCACGGGCGGCTTCTCCTGAGCTGACCTGGGTACTGCAGAACTTTCGCAGACAGGCTCTCCATGCCCGGCGTTTGACCCTCAAGCATCCGCTGAGCGGTGAGCAAAGTTCATGGGAAGTGCCTGTGCCGAATGATTTCTCAAACCTGTTGCTGGCTCTGCGTGACGACCAGGCGGAAGAGCATTTATAGGCATGCAAGAACTCCAACTCTTTAAACCAGACTGGGACCTGCCTCCACAGGTAGCAGCCTTTGTCACCGGGAGAGCCGGCGGCGTCAGCAAGAATGAGTTTGCTTCACTGAATGTTGCCCATCATGTAGGCGACATTCCCGCGAGTGTTGACAGAAACCGGGCCATCGTGCGGGAAGCGTTTCCGGACGCAACTCGCTGGCAGTGGCTGGATCAGGTTCACGGTAATTCGGTGCATGTGGTTACTGAAGCAGGCCCGGACTTGCAAGGCGATGCGCTCGTTACGCGGGAAAAAGGTTTGGCCTGCTGCGTCATGACGGCAGACTGCTTGCCGCTGTTTCTCGCTTCCAACTCAGGTGATGAGATAGCCATCGTTCACGGCGGCTGGAGGGGGCTTGCAGCAGGCATCGTAAAAAACACCATCCAGGCCATGGACAACGAGCCCGCTACTTTGTCTGCCTATCTCGGGCCGGCGATTGGGCCGGACCATTTTGAGGTGGGCCCCGAAGTCCAGGCAGCGTTTCTGGCATTGCAGGACAGTGCTGAGATGGAGCAGCAGTTCCGGCCTGCAGGTGCTAAATTTTATGCTGACCTATACGGCATTTCTCGATTGCTGCTGGCAGCTGCCGGAGTCACCCGCGTGAGCGGTGGCTCTCACTGCACATTCCGCGATGCGGACAGCTTCTATTCCTATCGGCGGGATGGCCAGACAGGCCGCATGTTGAACGCCATGTATATTCGCTAACAGCTGACTCGGTCTGGAAGCGCCGCATAACGCCATCGAGTGCCAGTTTGAGCTGGATCAAGCTTTGTTCCAGCTTTCCTGATCAAACGCTTCAAATGCTTGAAATAGACCGCATCCAACCCAATAACTGGAGGCAGTGAATAATTCTTTGTACCCGGAAATCCGTTGCAGGCGTCCGGGGCGACAGGTCTTTGAATATGCGATTCGACAAACTTACAAGCAAGCTCCAGTCGGCTTTCTCGGATGCCCAGTCTCTAGCGGTAGGCAAGGATCACAACCTGATTCAGCCGGTTCATTTATTATTGGCCCTGCTGGACCAAAAGGGGGGTTCCGTCCGGCCCTTGCTGTCGCAGACCGGGTTTAATATTGGCGAACTGCGCAAACAATTACAGCAGTCGATTGATGACTTGCCCCAGATGCCCGACAACGACGGAAATGTGTCCGGCTCCCCCGAGTTGGGCAAGTTGCTCAACCAGGCAGACAAACTTGCGCAGCAGAAAGGTGACAGTTTCATCTCCAGCGAAACCGTTTTGCTGGCTGCGATGCAGGACAAGGGCAGCGCCGGTAAGATTCTCAATAGCTTCGGCGTTTCTACCCAGGCGCTGGAGAATGCTATCAACAACTTGCGGGGCGGTGAGAATGTCGACAACCCTGAAGCAGAGGATTCCTGGCAGGCGCTGAGCAAGTACTGTGTCGATCTGACTGAGCGGGCAGAGAACAGCGAACTGGACCCGGTAATCGGTCGCGATGGTGAAATCCGTCGAACCATTCAGGTGCTGCAACGTCGTACCAAGAATAATCCCGTGCTTATCGGTGAACCCGGCGTGGGCAAGACAGCCATCGTTGAAGGTCTCGCCCAACGCATCGTAAACGGTGAAGTGCCCGAAGGATTGAAAGACAAGAAGATTCTCGCTCTTGATATGGGCGCCCTGATCGCCGGTGCAAAATTTCGCGGTGAATTTGAGGAGCGTCTCAAAGCAGTTCTCAACGAACTTTCCAAGCAGGAAGGTTCCATCATTCTCTTTATTGACGAATTACATACCATGGTGGGCGCGGGTAAAGCAGAAGGCGCCATGGATGCGGGCAATATGCTCAAGCCTGCATTGGCGAGAGGAGAATTGCATTGCGTTGGCGCCACAACCCTTGATGAGTACCGCCAATACATCGAAAAAGATGCGGCGCTTGAACGCCGGTTCCAAAAGGTGTTGGTTGATGAGCCTACCGAGGAAGACACCATTGCCATTCTGCGTGGTCTGAAGGAGCGCTACGAAGTGCACCACGGTGTAGACATCTCAGATTCGGCCATTATCGCAGCGACCAGGCTGTCGCAGCGCTACATTACCGATCGTCAATTGCCGGACAAGGCGATCGATCTGGTGGATGAAGCCGCCAGCCTCATTCGTATGGAAATCGATTCCAAGCCGGAGGAGATGGATAGGCTCGAGCGTCGCCTGATTCAATTGAAGATCGAGCAGGAAGCGCTGAAGAAAGATGACGATGCCGCTACCCAGAAACGCAAGGAGAAGCTGAAGGAAGACATTGCCGATCTCGAGAAGGAGTTTGCCGACCTCGAGGAAATCTGGAAAGCAGAGAAGGCCTCGTTGCAGGGTACTGCCACGATCAAGAGCAGCCTCGAGAAAGCACGCAACGATATGGAAGCCGCAAGGCGTGCCGGTGATCTGGCTCGCATGTCGGAAATTCAATACGGTGTCATACCCGGGCTCGAACAGAAACTGGAACAGGCGGCCGAAGCCGAGGCAGCCGAAAAGAAATTGCTGCGTAACCGGGTAACCGAAGAAGAGATTGCCGATGTGGTATCTCGTGCTACCGGCATTCCTGTGAGCAAGATGCTGCAGGGCGATCGCCAACGATTACTGGAAATGGAAGACGCCTTGCACAAGCGCGTTATTGGTCAGCATGAGGCGATAACGGCTGTATCCAATGCCGTGCGTCGCTCCCGCTCAGGGCTGTCGGATCCGAATCGGCCCAACGGTTCCTTCCTGTTCCTCGGTCCAACGGGTGTCGGTAAAACGGAGCTATGCAAAGCCCTGGCAGAATTTCTGTTCGACACGGAAGAAGCCATGGTGCGAATCGATATGTCCGAGTTTATGGAGCAGCATTCCGTGGCCCGGCTTATCGGTGCGCCTCCCGGTTACGTAGGTTACGAGGAAGGCGGCTACCTGACGGAAGCCGTCCGCCGTAAACCTTATTCAGTCTTGTTACTGGATGAAGTTGAGAAAGCGCATCCTGATGTGTTCAACATCCTGTTGCAGGTGATGGACGACGGTCGTCTCACCGATGGCCATGGCCGTACGGTGGATTTCCGGAATACGGTTATCGTGATGACGTCCAATCTTGGCTCGGACCGTATCCAGGAAATGATGAATGCGGACAATCTAAGCGGCGATAACTACGAGCAGGTGAAAAACGTGGTTCTGGATACCGTGGTCAAGCACTTTTCTCCTGAATTCGTGAATCGTATCGATGAGACAGTGGTATTCCACCCATTGATGAAGGAGCAGATCCGGGGCATTGCCGAGATTCAGATCGCCTTGCTCAACCGTCGACTGGCCCACAGCGAGCTTGCGATCGAGTGCAGCGAAGCAGTACTCGACCATATCGCCGGCATTGGCTACGACCCGGTCTACGGTGCGCGCCCACTCAAGCGGGCGATCCAGAACTGGATTGAGAATCCTCTGGCCCAGCATGTTCTGCAGGGTGACTATGGACCTGGCGACGTGATCACCGTGGACATGAACGACGAGCAGGAGTTGAGATTCAGCAAGAATGCGACTCCCGAAGCACAGGCGGTCGCCTGACCGCCCGCCGCTTGCGGCCCTGCATTTCTCTTAACAGCTTGACTTTCCTCATGAAAGTGGGAGAATCGCGCTGTTTGTGCAGGGCCAGAAGGTCAATCCCGCTAGCCCCGCCCGCAGTCTACAGAGCGACAGCCCCACAATCTGGCCGGGGTGATGATTCTGACGGCCAAGACCTGGCCCACTCAAGGACTGCTGCCCAGGTGTAGGACAACATCCAGCCATGGCCTTTATATGTCATTGCGACTCGCTATCACGCTATCGCAAACAGGGCCGACATGAAGCAAGAGACTGATTGGATTCAGGTCTCGGGCGAAGTGTCACGCAAAATTCAAAATAATCGATTTTTTAGCTGGCGACCTCGGCGAGGCGCGGGCTTTTTGACTATGATATCTGGCATAAGGTACAGATATTTGATGCCAGGACATGAACAGAGAACTTATCAGAGGCAGGAAAAGTGGAAGAATTATCGGGTGGAGAAATGCTCATCCGTGCTTTGCACGATGAGGGTGTAGACATACTGTTTGGGTATCCCGGCGGTGCTGTGCTGCACATCTACGACGCGATCTTTCGTCAGGACAAGGTTGAACATATTCTCGTCCGGCACGAACAGGCGGCTACCCATGCGGCTGATGGCTATGCACGGGCGACGGGTAAGCCCGGTGTGGTACTCGTCACTTCCGGTCCCGGTGCGACCAATGCCATTACCGGCATTGCTACCGCCTATATGGACTCTATCCCCATGGTGGTTATTTCCGGTCAGGTGGAAAACCGCATGATTGGCTCTGACGCTTTTCAGGAAACTGACATGGTGGGTGTTTCCCGTCCTGTGGTGAAACACAGCTTCATGGTGCAGGATGCTGCGGAAATTCCCATGGTGGTCAAGAAGGCGTTTCATATCGCAAAAACCGGGCGACCTGGCCCTGTTGTGATCGACATTCCGAAAGATGCCACCGATCCCAAGATCAAGCATCCCTATGAGTATCCGAAGGAGATCAAGCTGCGCTCTTACCAGGTACCAAGTAAAGGCCATTCAGGGCAGATCAAAAAGGCAGTGGAAGCGCTGGTCGCGGCTAAACGACCGATGATCTATGCCGGAGGTGGAGTGATACAGGGCGAGGGTTCCGAGGAACTCACCAAACTGACACAGAAATTGGGCTACCCGATCACCAATACCTTGATGGGACTCGGCGCTTATCCTGCGTCCGATAAACAATTCCTCGGTATGCTGGGTATGCACGGTACCTATGAAGCCAACATGGCCATGCACTACTGTGATGTGCTTTTGGCGGTTGGTGCCCGCTTCGATGACAGGGTGACCAACTCCGATACCAGTAAGTTCTGCCCGGATGCCACAATTCTGCATATCGATGTGGACCCAGCGTCCATTTCCAAGACGGTTACAGCCGATGTGCCTATCGTAGGTCCGGTGAAACCCGTGCTGCAGGAAATGCTGGATCTGGTGAAGAAAGAATTTAAAAACGTCGATAAAGCAGCGCTGGAAACCTGGTGGAAACAGATTGAACAATGGCGCGCCAAGCAATGCCTGGCAGTGAAAGCCTCCGACGATGGCATCATCAAGCCACAGCAGGTGGTCAAGGCCATACACAAGGTGACCAACGGCGACGCCTATGTTTCCTCTGACGTAGGCCAGCACCAGATGTTTGCAGCCCAATACTATGGATTTGACAAGCCGCGCCGCTGGATAAACTCCGGTGGCCTGGGAACCATGGGTTTTGGTTTTCCTGCCGCTATGGGTGTGCAGCTTGCCTTTCCCGATGCGATCTCGGTGTGCGTTACCGGTGAAGGCAGCTTTATGATGAACCAGCAGGAACTCACTACCTGTTTGCAATATGGCTTGCCTATCAAGATTGTCTGCCTCAACAACCAGGCCCTGGGTATGGTTAAGCAATGGCAGGACATGCAGTACGGTGGGCGTCATTCCCATAGCACCTATGCCGAGTCGCTACCGGATTTCATCAAGCTAGCCGAGGCCCACGGGCATGTGGGTATGCGCATCGAGAAATTCGAAGACCTGGAGAGCGGTTTGGAAAAAGCCTTCGCCATGAAAGACAAGCTCGTTTTCGTCGACGTGCTGGTGGATCCCTCGGAGCACGTTTACCCGATGGCGATCAAGGGTGGGGCGATGAAAGACATGGTGTTAAGCAAGACGGAGCGAACATAGTGTCTTCCTCCCTGAATAGTTTGCATTTCAGAGCTGCGAACGTGCGCCAGCTCAAGGCATTCAGCGCCGGTAATATTGGCCATATTACCAAGCTGGATAACGAAGAGATGGCGTGCGTTCGAAGCTCCCGAAGGGCGCACTCACCAGGCTGTCTGGCTGCGTTGCGCTCCTTGGCAATATTCTCGATATTACCGGCGGAATCGCGCCTTACCAGACAGCCTGGTGAGTGCGCTGAAATACAAACTATTCAGGGAGGAAGACACTCATGAGACACATTATTTCAGTTCTGATGGAAAATGAACCGGGCGCTCTGTCACGTGTAGTCGGCCTGTTCTCCCAGCGTAACTACAACATCGATACGCTGACGGTAGCGCCTACTGAAGACAATTCCCTGTCCCGACTTACACTCACCACAAGTGGTGACGATGCACGCATAGAACAGATCACCAAGCACCTGAACAAGCTTGTCGATGTGGTAAAGCTGGTGGACCTCACCGAAGGTGCCCACATCGAACGCGAGCTGATGCTGATCAAGGTGCGGGCTATTGGTGCCCAGCGGGCCGAGATAAAGCGAACCGTCGATATTTTTCGCGGCCAGGTCGTGGACATCACGCCCAACGTGTTCACCATCCAACTTACCGGCACAGTTGAGAAACTCGATGCGTTTATTACCGCCCTGGGTGAAAACGTGGTGCTGGAAGTAGCCCGAACTGGTGTATCGGGCATCGCGCGTGGTGAAAAGACCCTGGCTCTTTAGCCCAATTGAAAGGCGGCGTGATCAAGAGCGCCCGTAGATCGAGAGTATTCAATATTGAGATCGAAGGTGAGTGACAGAGTTTGATGTGCGACTCTATCGGTTTAGCATGCTCTGGATTAATTAACGATTATTTATTCATCTGGTCTCGCACGCAGTTAGCGCAGTGTTTTAAAAGCGAACTAAGATCAGTGCTTGGTAGTCTCGATTAGAGAACAGCATTTCAAGTCGCACGCTAAGTTCGGGCGCTTGCTTGCGGGTGCTGGTAGAAACTAACTAACGGGTTGCTCTTGCTTCTTTGGTATTGCGATTGAATTCACGCATGCTAATTAGCATCCAGAACAGTTCGAAATTTTCTGCTACATCTATTTGGTTAAGTTTACCGTCTTTATTAAATTCCGGATCGTTAAGTAATTCCTTGACTTTATTGTTGAGCGGTCCGGTCAACCACTTGTCTGCGGGGGCGGGAAATCCCCACTTCTTTATATGCACCCATTCTGAAGGATAATACTTCGCGGCAAGAAATTTCAGAGCAGGCTTGGCAATGTTGCCTTGGCGGTAATCTTCTAAAGAGAGGTGGGTTGAGAGCGCCACTAGTCTCGCGCAATAAAACGGAGGATAGATTTTAAGTGAGTGATGAGAAATGCGCTCGATTGTCTCGAAATGGTTAGCAACATCCGACATTAGTACCAGTTGCTTCACTATGGCTAGGATTTCAAGATCAGATTTAGTTGCAAACTCCTGTTCGTATTGAAGCCTCAATTCACTGCTGATTTCCAGGTCTTCCAGATTGGTGCTGGCAATAGCATTAAAAATCACTTCTGGCAGAAACTGGTTATGAATCCTGATGTTTTCGAAGGCTAACTCAATCGTGCTGGTGATAGTAAGTTGCTTAAGCTTTTTGGATATATTCAAGGGTAAGCTACTGGCTATAGCCAATAGTGGACGTGGAAATTTGTCTATCGAAAACTTCTTTCTGAGGCGATAGGTTGTGTCAACAGCAGGCCCCCATCCAAAAAACCCATCGGCAGATTCACCATAGAGAATCGCAGGCGATTTTGCGTTGGCAATTTCCAGTAGTTTGGCGAAAGGCAGGGCGCTAAATTGTCTAGGAAACATCATGATATCCCGGCAACAGCGCTCGAAATAGTCAGACACATCCTCAGTTGTAAATGGTATTACCTCATGGGAAAGTTGCAAAAATTCTGCATATCTTTTTGCCTGTTCCAGTTCCGGATTATGCCAGCCTTGCATTTCCAACGACAAAAGGTGGGCTTTGATACCGTGCCGTTTTGCTAGTATCGCGAGGATGGCTGAATCGACGCCTCCCCCTAGTGGAATACAGAGCTCTTTTTCGGTTACTACTTCTTCGAAATACTGATCCAGAGCCGATTCTATTTCTTCAGCCAGTTGTTCAATATTGTTGTAGAGCGGATGGTGGCATTCAGCGATGGAGAGAAATCTGTGATGATCTGTTTTATTTGTAGGGTCTAGCTTCGTAATCGACGCGGCTGGAATCTGACTTATGCCTTTGATTAGCGAGTGGCTACCTGTATGCCACCGAAAATTTACCGCTTCGAATAAACCCAGTGAATCATATTTGCCGTCTTGCGGTAGCCAGTAAATATTAGATGATATAGTTATGCGGCCTTGATGGAAGCAGTAGAAGCCTGTTTTGCTGCCCTGTTTGTCACGGGCTAAATATACTGAATTTGAATTCTTTGCAATTATTACAAGGACATAGTTGCCCTCGACTTCAATCAGGTTTTCGGCATGTTTTAAACTGCCATCTGAAGAAATTTTCGACGAAACGTCAATTAGAATATCTTTATTCGCATGTATCTCGCCATATATTAGTAAGAAAAACTGAGGGTGTTCATGGGTTTCAATTAATGGGCAATTGTTATGAAGCACGGATACGTCATCAGTAATCCGCAGCGAATACTCATCACCTTCAGGTTGGTTTGATGGTAATTCGGCACCTATGTGGACTATGAAGTCTTTTTCTAGAGACATCGTGTTATTTGTTGTGGCTTTTATGATTGAGTTATGCGCTTGTTTGATATAAATGTTTAGCTGATGGCCTGAGTATAAGCTGAAAGGTCGCGCCTTGAAAACGGAAACCAATTTGCATTGCGCTAGTTTTGTGTTTACCGGTGTTGTGGGTGATCAATGTATGGATTGCTCTTGTTCATCAGGTACAGTGGTGCGAGAGCCTACTGGTCTGCATTATGTGACAAAATCTATTACTGGTAGTGCCGATTCTGCCAAGTCTGATTTTAAGCGCGTTTCTTGACGTCGAGACATCGACTGCAATGTGCTCAAAACTGAGTCATAGTGCTGAAGAAAGTGTTCATGCGCAAGATATTCTAGGTTTGTGTCTGATAGTGCTACTATTTTGGTACATTGAAATAGTTGCTATGCGTCTTTAGGTGCCTGCAAGAGGTTGAAATGTCTCTACCATCACTCGGATTTACCTGTTGCGCGGCTTTCAATAGACAGATCCTGAGATAAATGACTCTGGTATGCTCTCAAAAAAAATCAGTATGTTAGCTTTACCTCTGATCAGCCTGCTTTATGGCTGTGCCTCACCGATAGACCCAAACCAGTCAATGGTATCGCTCTATGTGATGAATGGCTGGTCGGATACCGTGACTTTTGAACTGTATGATCTGGTTTGTAGTCGCGGTCTCCGGGACGTTCGCTTGCGCGCATCGGAGGGCGTTGACATAGAAACCTGCGCCGATACCGATGGCAGGGCAGATATTCGATACCGGCGAGAAGGAATTGCTGCCGCCGGCCGACCATGGACCCGTAGCCGTGGCCTCAGGGCCAATCAACAGGTATTGATGCAATAGCACCGAATCAAGAGCATTCTGGCTCGCTCTCTGTTCATACCGACAGACTTGCTCTTTCGCCCTTCTTGCGCCTACCGGATTTTTTTTAAATCATCCAAACTTTTCGAATATTCGTGAATACTCCGTATTCAGCCTTGGTTATACCCCCTCACTTCCTATACTCTTTAAGCGAATTTGTGAATAAACCTGCGCAGCGAGTTAGAGGGGTTCGGCCGATGGCGATAAGTGAGCTAAGTCAGCAAGTTAAACGCAGTCTGGAAGTTAATGGCAGGACCTACAGCTATTTCAGTCTGCAGGCACTGGCAGAAAGCGGGAACAGCCAGGTGCTTGAGTTGCCGGCCTCGATCAAGGTTCTTCTGGAAAATCAATTGCGCCACTGCGACGGGGTGGCGGTCAATGAACGGCATGTCAATGACCTGATCAATTGGCAAGAGAGCCAGTATCAGAATACTGAAATCATGTTTACCCCGGTGCGCGTTCTCATGCAGGACTTCACCGGTGTGCCTGCGGTGGTGGACCTGGCTGCCATGCGCGATGCCGTAGCCGCCCGTAGTAAAGATCCCCAAGTTATCAATCCGGTTAATCGGGTCGACCTCGTCATTGACCACTCCGTGACGGTCGATGAATTCGCCAATGCCCAGGCCTATGCGAAAAATGTCCGTATCGAGATGGAGCGCAACAAGGAACGCTATCAATTCCTGCGTTGGGGGCAGCAGGCCTTCCAGAATTTCCATGTTGTGCCACCTGGCACCGGCATATGCCACCAGGTAAACCTCGAATACCTGGGTAAGTCTGTTTGGCATTCAGAGCAAGATGGCGAGCTTTTCGCGTATCCGGATACCTTGGTGGGAACAGACAGTCACACCACTATGATCAATGCGCTCGCGATACTCGGGTGGGGTGTGGGTGGCATCGAAGCTGAAGCTGCCATGCTGGGGCAACCAATTTCGATTAATATTCCAGAAGTTGTAGGTTTCAAGATTACCGGCTCCTTGCCGGAAGGCGTCACTGCAACGGATCTCGTACTCACCTGCGCACAGATGCTGCGAGAACATGGTGTGGTTGGTAAGTTCGTTGAGTTTTATGGCGAAGGGCTGGAATCTCTCACGGTTGCTGATCGCGCCACGCTCGCCAATATGAGTCCGGAATATGGCGCTACCTGTTGTTATTTCTCTGTGGATGATAAAACGCTGGACTACCTGCGATTCTCGGGCAGGGATGAAGACACCGTCGCCCTGGTAGAAGCCTACAGCAAAGCACAGGGACTGTGGCGAAAGGAAGACGAGAGCGTGAATTACAGCAGTTCATTGGCGCTGGCGCTGGATACCGTAGTGCCTTCGCTGGCAGGACCGAAACGACCACAGGACCGTGTACCCGTCGACCAGCTTCAGCAGAGCTTTGAAAAACTGCTCGACGGCAGTAACCCCAAAGAAGTGAGTGTGGCAAATGCCGATCATGGGCTGCGTGACGGTGACGTGGTGATCGCGGCGATAACATCCTGCACCAATACATCGAACCCGGCGGTGATGATGGCGGCGGGACTGGTCTCGCAAAAGGCACTTGCTTTGGGGTTGGCACGTAAGCCCTGGGTAAAATCATCGTTGGCTCCCGGCTCCAAGGTGGTATCAGATTATCTTGCCTCCGCAGGACTGCAGGAGAGCCTGGATCAACTTGGGTTTAATCTGGTTGGTTATGGTTGCACAACCTGTATCGGCAACTCGGGTCCACTGCCGCCAGCCATCGAAGCCGCCGTCAATGAAGGTGATCTCACCGTGTGCTCGGTGCTGTCAGGGAATCGCAATTTTGAAGGCCGTATTCACGCCAGGGTTAAAGCGAACTGGCTGGCATCGCCACCCCTGGTGGTTGCCTATGCCTTGGCGGGTACGATCAATATCGATTTGAGTAAGGATGCGCTGGGGTCCGATAACGATGGAAACCCCGTTTACCTTAAGGATATCTGGCCCAGCAACGACGAAATCGCGAAGGCAGTGAGTCTCGTTGAAAGAGACATGTTTCTTAAAAACTATGCCGAGGTGTTCGAAGGCGATGCCGACTGGAAGAACCTGCCGGCGGGTAGCGGTGCAACTTACGGGTGGGATGAGGCGTCAACCTATATTCGCAAACCAGACTTCGTCGACCTGGAAAAACCAGCCGGCAATATAGAAGGCGCCAAAATACTCCTGTTACTTGGCGACTCGGTAACTACCGATCACATCTCACCTGCTGGCAGCATCGGCGAAGCAACTCCAGCGGGTGTCTATCTGAAAGAACACGGTATTGCAAAAAGTGATTTTAATTCCTATGGTTCACGCCGCGGCAATCATGAGGTCATGATGCGCGGAACTTTTGCCAACGTGCGCATCCGCAACGAAATGCTCGGTGGCATCGAAGGCGGATTCACGCGAATTGCAGGCGAGGGTAAAGCGATCAGCGTGTTCGATGCGGCCATGCACTATCAACAGCAAAATACACCGCTCGTGGTCATAGCCGGCAAAGAATACGGCACCGGCTCCAGTCGTGACTGGGCAGCAAAGGGATCAAGGCTGTTGGGTGTGCGGGCCGTCATCGCTGAAAGTTTTGAACGTATTCATCGCTCCAACCTGGCTGGCATGGGAGTGCTGCCACTGCAATTCCCGGAAGGTACTGATCGCAAGTCACTGAAGCTTACCGGAGACGAATCGATCACCCTAAGCGGGCTTGAAGCGGTCACTGCCGGGATGGAGGTCGTGATGGAAGTGAGCTATCCCGACGGGAGTAACAAGACCTGCACGCTGCTTTCGCGATTGGATACCGCGTTAGAGGTGGCGTACTTCCAGGCGGGTGGCATCATGCCCTACGTGGTAGAAAAGCTCAGCAGGGATGAGTAAATGCCAGGAAAGGCATCGTTGAAAGCGTGTATGCCCGGACAAGAAAATAAATTTGAGGGTTAGTCTGAGAGATTGATTCTCAAAACTTGCGGGATGCAGGATGCGGGCGTGGAGCGCGAACAGATAGATTCGCGCTCCACGCCGGCAAAGAGGCTCTAAAGGATTAAATTACCTTCTTCATCGCAGTCATATAGCTGCGCAACTTCTTGCCCACAACCTCAATAGGATGGGACCGAATGCTGTCATTCACAGCGATTAACTCGGCGTTATCCACATTGTTGTCAGCAAGCTGCAGTCCCTTGCCAATCACGTCCACATCGATCTTCTTCATGAAGTCTTCCAGCAGCGGAACGCAGGCATGGGAGAACAGGTAGCAACCGTACTCGGCGGTATCGGAAATCACCTTGTTCATTTCGTACAGCTTCTTGCGGCCAATCAGGTTGGCGATGAGCGGTACTTCGTGCAGTGATTCGTAATAGGCGGATTCTTCGATGATGCCGCTGTCGGTCATGGTTTCGAAAGCCAGTTCCACGCCAGCTTTAACCATGGCGACCATCAAGATGCCGTTGTCGTAGTATTCCTGCTCGGGAATCTCCATGTCACCGGCTGCGGATTTTTCGAAAGAGGTTTCGGCAGTGGCTTCACGCCAGCCGAGGAGGAGGGCGTCGTCATTGGCCCAGTCTTCCATCATGCCGGAAGAGAAGGCGCCGGTGATGATGTCGTCCATGTGCTTTTGGTACAGCGGCGCCATCAGCTCTTTCAGCTCTTCTGACAGTTCGTTACAAACGATTTTGGCCGGATTGGACAGGCGGTCCATCATATTGGTGATGCCGCCGTGCTTGAGACCTTCGGCGACCACTTCCCAACCGTGCTGGATCAGCTTGGAGGCATAGCCGGAATCGATGCCTTTCTCGATCATCTTGTCATAGCAAAGAATTGAGCCAGTCTGCAACATGCCGCAGAGAATGGTCTGCTCGCCCATGAGGTCGGATTTCACCTCGGCAATGAAGGAGGATTCCAGGACGCCTGCACGATGACCACCGGTACCGGCAGCGTAGGCCTTGGCAATTTCAAGGCCGTCGCCATTGGGATCGTTCTCGGCGTGAACAGCGATCAGTGTGGGTACACCAAAGCCACGCTTGTATTCTTCGCGCACTTCGGAGCCTGGGCTCTTCGGTGCCACCATGACGACAGTCAGGTCGTCTCGAATCTGCATGCCTTCTTCCACGATATTGAAACCGTGGGAATAGGCCAGGCAGGCACCTTTCTTCATGAGAGGCATGACCTGCTCGACAACCGGTGTGTGCTGCTTGTCAGGGGTCAGGTTAAGCACCAGATCCGCATCGGGAAGCAATTCCTGGTAAGTGCCCACGGTAAACCCGTTTTCGGTGGCATTCTTGAAAGAAGGACGCTTCTCGCTAATCGCTTCCTCGCGCAGGGCATAGGACACGTCCAGGCCGCTGTCGCGCATGTTCAGGCCCTGGTTGAGGCCCTGGGCACCACAGCCCACAATGACCACTTTCTTGCCTTTCAGCTTCTCCACACCGTCGGCAAATTCGCTACGGTCCATGAATCGGCATTTGCCCAGTTGATCCAACTGCAGTCGCAAAGGCAGGGTATTAAAGTAGTTCATCGAGTCGCTCCAGATCGCTCAGTCATTAGGGGTGGCCGGGGCCAAAGGGTTCAATTCTCCGCGGAGGCGCGCATCATAAAGCATTCGGGTATCCTGGTAAAATCTTTCCAAATAGGGCCACGAGACGGAAAATGCCCTGTATAATGGCTACTTACGGCTGAAAGCTCTCAAATATTCTGAAATTAATGGACGTTAAAGATCTCGATACAGACCCGGAAATGGAAGAAGCGGATGAAATAGAGGATTCCCTGCTTCCTATCGACGAGCACGAAGAACTCGTGGACGAGGGTGGACGGCAGATCCGCCGCCGCGGAATCTACCTGCTGCCCAACCTGTTTACCCTCAGTGCCTTGTTTGCCGGCTTCTATGCGGTCATCGCGGGCATGTCCGGAAATTTCAATGAGGCGGGCTGGGCGATCCTGATTGCGGGTGTGTGTGATGGTCTCGATGGGCGCATCGCACGACTTACCAATACCCAGAGCGCCTTTGGTGCGCAATTCGACAGCCTTTCCGACATGGTGTCATTTGGGGTCGCTCCGGCGCTAATCATGTTCAGCTGGGCCTTCGATTCACTGGGAAATGTGGGCTGGGCGGCCAGCTTCATCTACATGTCTTGCGCGGCGCTGCGTCTGGCGCGATTCAACGTGCAACTGGGCACCGTGGACAAACGCTTTTTCGTCGGACTGGCCAGCCCGCTGGCGGCGGGACTGGTTACTTTCGTGCCCTGGGTGGCATTCCGCTACCAGGTTGAAGTTACGCCCTTGATCAGTTGGCTGGCGGCAGCCCTGACTGTGTTCACTGGCCTCCTGATGGTCTCCAATTACAAGTATTACAGCTTCAAGGAGCTTCAGTTCAAAGGCACCGTTCCTTATATGGTGTTTCTGTTTACGGTAGTATTGTTGGTAATCATCGCCCAGAACCCGCACGAAGTATTGCTGACTATTTGCATAATCTATGCGGCATCCGGGCCTGTGAATTGGGTCTATCGGCGGCAATTCAAGCCAAAGCCTGCCACGGAAAATCGAAAACCGTAAGACCGGCGTATACCAGTTAGCTTTCATAAAAAAAGCCGATAAATTCAGAAAGATATGCGCGGGCAGCCCTGTCTTTAGTGTTATGCATTCGCTAAATCCAGCTAACGATTAAACGCTCTATGCGAGCAGAAAAGAGACACACTTTATGCTGATTAAAAAACCTGCAGACATAAAACCCTCAGAGATTACCCCCGAATCTGTTTACCGCAATCGGCGGCAGTTTATGAAAGACAGTGCATCGCTGGTCGCTGGAACAGCCGCCGCATCTGCGCTGCCGATGAGCGCCTTCGCCCAGGATGGTGATGCGCTGAAGGCCAGGGCTCCCGCTGACATGCGTCGTTCTGCACCCGCGGCATGGTGGGAAAACAAGTTTGCCAGTATCAAACCCGCGCCCGACAGCGAGCCCTATTTCACCGGCGAGTCCCTGACTCCCTATCGGGATGTCACCACCTACAACAACTTCTATGAATTCGGTATGGACAAGTCCGACCCTTCAAGCCGGTCGGATGAATTCCAGGCCGACCCTTGGTCGGTTGAGATTTCCGGAGAAGTGGCCAAGCCCGGTACTTACCATCTGGAAGACATTATGAAGCCCCTGGATCTGGAAGAACGCATCTATCGCCTGCGTTGTGTGGAAGCCTGGTCCATGGTGATTCCCTGGGTAGGGTTTCCCCTGGCCGACCTGATCAGTCGCTTCGAGCCTACTTCCAAGGCGAAATATGTGGAATTTGAAACCCTGGTAGACCCGGACATGATGCCAGCGGTCACGTCTCGATTTGCCATCGTAGACTGGCCCTACCGGGAAGGCCTGCGCATGGATGAGGCCATGAACCCGCTTACATTCATTGCCGTCGGGCTCTACGGTAACTACCTGCCAGCCCAGAATGGCGCGCCCTTGCGACTGGTTGTGCCCTGGAAATATGGTTTCAAGAGCATCAAGTCCATCGTGCGCATCAATTTCCGCGAAACTCAGCCCAATACAACCTGGAATGATCTGCAGGCTCAGGAATATGGTTTCTATGCCAATGTGAATCCTGAAGTGCACCACCCTCGCTGGCGTCAGGACATGGAACGGCGATTGCCACAGACCCTGTTCAGTCGCCAGTACATTCCAACCCGCCTGTTTAATGGCTACGCGGATCAGGTAGCTCACCTGTATAAAGACATGGACCTCTCGGTTTACTACTAGAGCCCGGCTCAAGCCAGTACAGTCCCCATGCAGAAGATGATCAAACCGGCGGTGTTTATCACCGCCCTGATTCCTTTTTTCGTCCTGGTTTTCCGGGTTATCCAGAATGACCTGGGGCCGGACCCTGCCCAGGAGCTAGCCAAGGAAACCGGCGAGTGGAGCCTGCGTTTCCTGCTGCTCACCCTGACCCTGACACCCTTGCGTCAGCTCACAGGCAAACCCGATTTCGTGCGCATTCGCCGCATGGTAGGCCTGTTTGCCCTGTTCTATGCCACCGTGCATTTCCTGGCCTGGATGAGCTTCCTGCTGGCGTTCCGCTGGGTGGCAATCGGCGAGGAGCTGGTACAACGACCATTCATTACTGTAGGTTTCGCCGCGTTTGTGATTCTCGTCGCGTTAGGTATTACTTCGCCCCGGTTCATGGTGCGTAAGCTCGGCAAGAACTGGAAGAAGCTGCATCGTTTGATCTACGTGGCAGCCGTACTGGGGGTTATCCACTTGCTCTGGATTCTGCGGACAGACGTGGGAGAGGCGGTGGTCTATGGCTCGATTGTGGCGATTTTGCTGGGATATCGTGTGGTGAAGCACCGGTCAAAAATCAGTACTTGAGTAAGATTAAGAAGTTGAAAGCACCAATACCTTGAGAAGGTATTGGTGGGTCTGGGTGGATTTGAACCACCGACCTCACCCTTATCAGGGGTGCGCTCTAACCAACTGAGCTACAGACCCAATCTGTATCGTGCCGTTATAAGGAGCTGGACCGGTCGTGGCGACCTCACCCTGCTCTTTACCCGTGATCTGGGGTGCGCTCTAACCATCTGAGCCACAGACCCAATCTGTATCGTGCCGTTACAAGGAGCTGGACCGGTCGTGGCGACCTCACCCTGCTCTTTACCCGTGATCTGGGGTGCGCTCTAACCATCTGAGCCACAGTCCCAATCTGTATCGTGCCGTTATAAGGAGCTGGACCGGTCGTGGCGACCTCACCCTGCTCTTTACCGACTATTCGGGGGTGCGCTCTAACCAACTGAGCTACAGACCCGAAAAAATCGGAAATTTGACCTTAGATCCAGTCAAGGCGGCGTATTATACGCATCTAGCCTCCGCAGACAAGTTTCTCGGAAGGCGTGAATTCGCCCAGGGGCTAGTGGGTTTGCGCTTCCAGCCCCCAGATATTGCTAAACTACCCTAAATCTTAGATTACTTTCGGGATCTGTATGAAAAACTCACTACTGTTGGCCCTCGCTTTATTGCTCATTTCCTGCAGTGAAAGCACGCCTAATACCACTGAAACTGCCGCGATTGAGAGTGAGCCGGCGCAAACCGAGTCGCAGCGCCTTACCGCCTGGCTGGATCAGGAATTCGCCACGGAACTGGATTTCAGTCCTCTCACCAAGACGCGGCTCGGTGACAAGAGTGACCATGGTGAACTGGACGATGTGTCGGAGGCGGCACTGGACCGCGAACTGGCATGGCGTCGAGACAGCGTGGCGCGAATGCAGGCCGAATTCGACTATGCGGCTCTGGATGATGAGGGCAAGCTGAGTTGGGATCTGTGGGAATACCGATTGGCATCCGAGGAGCGAGCACTGCCATTTCGCCGTCATCGTTACCTATTTGGCCGTAATGGCCCGCAGACAGGACTCCCCAACGGATTGATCAATTATCACAACGTAGAAATCATCACGGATATGGAAGACTACATATCCCGCCTCAATCAATCGAATCGCTATATGTTGCAGTATCTCGAACGAGCGAAACTCTCAGTAGCAGATGGTATTCGTGCACCGTATTTTGACTACGACAGGGCCATCAGTGAAATTCAAAGGGTGACATCTGGCGCTCCGTTTTCAGAGGAGGGCATGTCTGCTATTTGGGAAGACATCACGGGCAAGATCGAAAGCCTGGTGCAGGAAGGAGTGGCGACTACTGAGCAAGCAGACGCTCTGGAAGCGCAGGCGAGGGAAGCGTTGCTGGAAAACTTCAAGCCTGCCTACGACGAGGTGCTAGCCTGGCTGCAGGAAGACCGTGTCAACGTTCCGGATGAGGCAACGGGAGCCAGTGAGTTGCCTGATGGCGATGCCTATTACGCGCAGCGCCTGCAGGCGATGACGACCTTGCCCATGACTGCACGGGAAATTCATGAACTGGGTCTGTCCGAAGTGGCACGAATCCAGGAGGAAATGCAGGGTATTCGCTTGCAGGTTGGTTTTCAGGGAAGTTTGCAGGAGTTCTTTAATTTCCTGCGGGAAGACGATCAGTTTTATTTCCCCAATACCGATGAGGGAAGGGCGCAATACCTGGCCCTGGCCACCGAAATTCTGGATGAAATGTACACGCGCCTGCCTGATTTTTTCGGAATCCTCCCCAAGGCCGGACTACAGGTCAAGCGAGTCGAACCGTTTCGTGAAGTTGCAGGTGGGGCCGCGCACTATGCCAGGGGGACGGCTGATGGTTCACGTCCGGGTACATTCTATGCGCATCTGATCGATATGCGGGCAGCAGCTGTGAATCGTCTGGAGAATCTTTCCTATCACGAAGGAGTCCCCGGGCATCATATGCAGATTTCAATTCAACAGGAGTTGGAAAACATTCCGCGGTTCCGCGCCAATACTGGCTATACCGCCTACAGCGAGGGCTGGGGTCTCTATGCGGAACTGCTGGGTAAGGAAATGGGAGGCTACAACGATCCTTATGCAGACATGGGTCGATTGTCCGGTGAAATCTGGCGCGCCGTGAGGCTGGTTGTGGACAGCGGCATTCACGCATTCGGTTGGACCGAAGATGAAGCGGTGCAGTACGCACTCGAAAATTCACCGCGCCCTGAGCCGTCAGTGCGTTCCGAAGTCAGGCGCTATTTTAATAATCCGGGGCAGGCCACCGCCTACAAGATTGGCATGCTAAAAATTATCGAGTACCGGCGCAAAGCGGAGGCGGCACTCGGAGAGAGGTTCGACATCAAGGCGTTTCACGACACCGTGCTGGGTTCGGGTGCGCTCACGCTGGAAGCCCTGGAAGCCAAGGTCGATCGCTGGATAGAATCGGTGCAGGCTTGATCAGTTGAGAGGCTGGTGGTTTCTTTCGGGAAACTTGAGCGCCTGCTGAAAGAGGGTGCTGATCAGGAGTCTGGAGTCTTCAAGAAAACTTACAACTTCACTCGCTGGCATGGGGCGTGAGAAGAAATAGCCCTGTAGCTGATGGCAATCAAGACTCGCAAGCTGCACCACGTTCTGAACGGTCTCGACGCCTTCGGCGACGACGTTCAAGCCGAGACTTTCTGCCAGGGTGATGATGGTTTTTACAACGGCTACGGAATTTCCACTTTCCTCAAGGCTGGTTACAAAACTGCGATCGATCTTGAGTGTGTGAATGGGTAGCTTATGCAGGTACGACAGGGATGAATAGCCCGTACCAAAATCATCGATCATGAACTCACATCCTTCTGCGATCAGTTCATGCATTTTAGGAATGATGGCAGCGGTGTCCTTGATGAGACCACGTTCGGTGAGTTCGATTTTAATTTGGCCTGGGCGAAGCTCGCAGTCCCTGAATACTGATACGACCTTGCCCAAGAAGCGCGAGTCATCCAGGGTGTTGGCATCCAGATTGACGCTCACATAGTAATTTACGTCTCCGTCGAGGCGGTTAAGCTGCTGAATTTGCATGGCGGCGCATTCCAGTGACCAGAGCCCGATGTCATGGATAAGGCCTGATTCTTCTGCCAGCGGTATAAATTCATCCGGGCCTATACACTCGCCATTATCCCGCGTCCAGCGTGCAAGAGCCTCGAAGCCACAAACCGCGCCATCGGCGGAGCGGCAGATGGGCTGGAAAAACATGTCCAGAAGCCCCTCTTCGATGGCGTGTTTGAGTTCCGGTAACAATTGGCGCTCGCGTTTTGCCGCCGCATCCAACTCCTCATTGAAGAGTACCCAGCCACCTTCACCGATGTCTTTCGCGCGATACAGGGCAACGTCTGCATCATGTAACACTTCATCTGGAGATTTGTAGTGCCTGGTAACCGCTACGATCCCTATGCTCGAAACGATTTCAATTTCGCGCTCATCGAGCAGGACAGTTTCAGACAGGGTCTTTTGAATCCGCTCGGCAATGGCACCTATATTCAACGGCTTGCCCGCCTGTTCGAATAGCAGTACAAATTCATCGCCGCCAAAGCGGGAGATGGTGTCAGATTTGCGCGCCAGATTCTGCAGGCGCTCGGCGACAGTGATAAGCAGCATGTCGCCAGCGAGGTGCCCCAGGCTGTCGTTGATTTGTTTAAAGCCGTCGAGGTCGAGAATCATTACGCAGGCAGAGCGATTGGATTCATGCCGTTCGGTGGAATTGAGATAGTGCTGCAATCTGTCGATGAATAATATGCGGTTGCTCAGCTTCGTCAGGTGGTCTTCGTAGGCGAGATTCTGTACCTCGATTGCGGCTTTTTTCTGTTCGGTGATATCGAAGGCACTGGCCAGTACTAACGTATTCTCATCGTCTTCCTGCAGGGTGAGGCTACAAAAAAGCCAGAGAGTATTGCCTTCCGAATTCTGGAGCTTTATTTCCTGGTGAGCTACCCCGTCCTCTCCCAATTTGCCCTCAATGAGCCTGACGATGTCCTGTTCGAATGCGCTGTCGAAGACTTCTGCCAGTGGCCGATTGCACAACTCCTCAAGCCCCAGTCCAGTCATCTGACAAAAGGCAGGATTGGCATAGGAGATGCGTTCTTCCGAAAGGGTGAAGATCGCCGTTTTCGTTGATTCGGCGAGTCGCTGAAACCGTGCTTCACTGAAATCCAGGCGCGCAGAAATTTCTTCCATGCGATGGTCGACCAAAATCGATATGCCAGCAATCAGCAGGAGGACTGCCGCAACGCCGAAAACCTGGATGGCAAGTCCAATTGGCGCGCTTGTAGGCAGGCCCAAAACGGTAAATTCATTGGGCTGGAAATAGGTAGCACTCATTGCGATGAAGTGCATGAGCGTGACTGCAAGCCCCAGCGTCATGCTGCCAACCACTCTGATTTGAGTGCTGGAGAATTGGGTCTGCACAGCCATTCTGCTCTGCGCGTAAATAGCACAATAGGCGAGTACAACCGCTGCCAGTAACGAGAGCGCGAATAGCCTGGGCTCGTAGTGCATGTCCGCGGCGACAACAACTGCTTCCATGCCGATGTAATGCATGCCGCCGACGCCGGCTGCAAAGATCAGGGCAATACTGAGCATTCTGCTGCGGCTCATATTGTCGGGTCTATAGAGGATCTGAAAAGCGGTGGATACCAGTATGGGTGGTACTACCGAGGCAAGAGTGAAAATCCAGCTATAGCTGACAGGCACCGGCAGAGAAAATGCCAGCATGCCAGTAAAGTGCATCGCCCAGATACCGGTACCCATTACGATGCTGCCTGTGGCTAGCCAACAGGTTCTCGCCTTGCCCGTAGTCTGCTGATAGCGCTGCATGACTGTCAGCAAGACTGAAGACGAAAAGCTCGCAATAAGAAAAGCAAGCAGGCACAGCCACACAATATGATGCGAGCTGAGTGCGGGATCGGTGAAATGTTCTGGGCTGGCTAGCCGCCAAAAGGTCATCCCTGAAGGGCTCCGAAATTCGAGTGACTCTATTAACTGTAGTACGGCCAGTTACTACCCGTTGTCAGAGCTGCCGGATTTCGGGATATAACAGATAATTTTTAAATGCAGTTTAGTTATGACGAACGCTTGCACCCCTATTCGGAAAACCTGCTGATGCCACTACTTGATTTTCCAGCAAGGTTGATAGTTCTCGTAATCGATCTTCATGCGTCGCTGCTCGACAAAATCATCCAGCAAGGTCTGCAGTTTATCCATAATGTCCGGATCTCCCTGCATGAGAAAGGGGCCATGTTGCTTTATTTGCTCGATACCAAATGATTTAACATTGCCAGCTACAATACCTGAAAAAGCCTTGCGCAAATTGGAGGCGAGCTGGTGAGGTGGCAAAGTCCGGGTGAGTTCGAGAGCCGACATGTTTTCATGGGTTGGTTCAAATGGGTACTGTAAGTCTGAGGGGATATAGAGCTCCCAGTTAAAGCCATAGGATGCGCCTGAACCCATGCGATGCTTGCGGCTGTGAATAACGTGTTGCTTGGCACGGCGCGCCACTTCCTCGGCGTCACCTATAACGATCTCGTAAAGCCCGGCTGCTTCATCACCCAGAATGGCACGCAAGAATTTATCAAACGCCTCGAAGTAATCCCTGTTCTCTTCGGCTGCGGCCAGTACCAAACCAAAAGGATGTCCCTGGTTTCGTTCATGAAGCAGGATGCTGAGGATGTAGAGCAGTTCTTCAGCAGTACCCGCACCGCCCGGAAACACGATAATGCAGTGTGATAGGCGAACGAATGCTTCGAGGCGCTTCTCGATATCAGGCAGGATCACCAGCTCATTGACGATGGGGTTGGGAGCTTCTGCAGCGATGATGCCTGGTTCAGTGATCCCGATATAGCGTCTTAGTTCATGCAGTTGCTTCGCATGGCCGATGGCGGCACCTTTCATTGGCCCTTTCATGGCGCCGGGCCCGCAACCCGTGCCGATATTTAATCCGCGCAAGCCCAGTTGGTATCCGACCAGTTTGGTAAAGTCGTACTCTTCACGGCTAATGGAGTGTCCGCCCCAGCATACCACCAGGTCCGGACGCAGGTTCGGTCGGACGATATCGGCGTTCCGCAAAATATCGAATACCGCATCGGTAATGCCGCGTCGGCTGTCCAGGTCATAGGTGCCGGTCAGGGCGTGATTAACGAATACAATATCGCGCAGGACGGAAAAAAGATGTTCCTGCACACCGCGAATCATATTGCCATCAACAAATGCCGAAGCGGGGGCGTTTTTGACCGACAGGATTGGGCCTCGGGATTGTGGGATCACCTTGATCTCAAAATCGGCGTAGGCTTCCATCAGGGTGGTAACGTCATCGTGGTGACTGCCGGCATTGAGCACGGCGAGCGCGCATTGCCGAAACAGTTTGTACACCTGATCCTGAGAAGACATGATTGCCTGTATCTCACGATAGGACAACAGATTCAGAGAGCGCACCGGGCGCAGGTTGTTACGGTCGATTTTGGTGGGTACAGTCAAGGTCAATTTGTGATTCCATTCAGATAAGAGCCTTCAGCTCTAGATAAGAGCCTTCAGCTCTAGATAAGAGCCTTCAGCTCCAGGTAAGAGCCCTCAGCTCCATACAAGAGCCCTCAGCTCCATACAAGAGCCTATAGCTCAAAGTCATGGCTGTAAGTGCCAGGTAACAGAATAGCCTGCACTGAATACAGCCAACTGGGCGAATTATACCAATATTGGTGCACAGATAGCGCCAGGCGCGAATTCATAGCACTGAGGCGTTCACAAACCCGCTGCAATGGGTACAATGAGGCGGTATTCACGCATTATCCGTCTCTCGGAGTATCTCAATGAATTACCTGTCTATCGTCCGTTTTCTCAGCAGACCGTCTGCGCTAGCCGCAGTGGCGCTGTTTGTTAGTAGCAGCACGCTAGCCCAGGTGCCAATCGTGCAACCTGGCGCACCGGGCCAGCAGAGCCGTGTTATAAGCGCGGAAGAAGCCGCCGATCTCGCGAACATGGAATATTCCCTCGGGGATATTCGATTCCTGCAGGGAATGATTCCACATCATGCCCAGGCCAAAGAAATGTCGGCGCTGGCAGAAGGTCGTACCAACAACGATGCCGTGCTGGCCGTGGCAGCGCGCATTACTTTGTCCCAGGATGATGAAATCGCCATGATGCAGGGCTGGCTGGAAGATCGTGGGCTGGAAGTCACGTCAGAAATGGCCCACCATGGTGATGGATTCATGCTAATGCCAGGCATGCTTTCAGAAGAAGACATGGCCCAGCTCGCTGCGTCCAGTGGTCCAGAATTCGACCGCCTGTACCTGGAATTCATGATCGACCACCACCAGGGTGCCCTGGATATGGTGGAGAACTTGCTGGATCAGCGTGGTTCGGCTCAGGATCCACAGCTCTATGAATTCACTTCCGATGTCACCTCGGACCAGACTTCTGAAATTGAGCGTATGGATGCCGTGCTCGCCAGTCTCAATCCTGACCCCCGGGTTGGGCTGGCGGCGGGATTCCGAGATGCGGGTGAAGCTGCGTTAAATATGACACTGGTATCGTCACTGCCGAAACCCGCGGGTTTCTTCGACCCCGATCGCCCTTCCGGGCTGTCGGCAAAACGACTCCAGGAGCTGGAAGCAGAAGCGGCCGCCGCCGCGGGTAATGCTCCAGAAACACCCACGGAAGATGAAGAAGAGGATGAGAATGCAGATCCTCGTCCTGCACTATTGAGCTTCTCCAACACTGACCTGTTGTTTGCCGATGACTATGTGGTGGTGGGTAACTATCACGGCTTTAATACCTACGACATCAGCGACCCATCCTATCCGGTGCACGTGAGTTCTGTTGTGTGCCCAGGCGGGCAGGGCGATGTCTCTCTGGTGGACGATCTTTTGATCATGTCGGTACAGGAAGTGCGCGGACGTCTGGATTGCGGCCTGCAGGGTGTTCCCGATCCGGTCAGCAATGAACGTGTGCAGGGTATTCGCATCTTTGATGTGAGCGATATTCGCAACCCGCTGCAGGTGGCTGCAGTACAAACCTGCCGCGGTTCCCACACCCATACGGTCGCCCAGAACATGGCCACCGAAGACAATATCTATGTCTATGTCTCCGGCACCAGCCGTGTTCGGGATGACGAGGAACTGGACGGATGTTCAAATGATTCGCCCTTTGAAGATCCCAACTCGGCTTTATTCCGCATCGAAATTATCGAAATACCCCGGGATGATCCCGCCTCAGCGCAAATTGTTAATCGTCCCTTTATCTTCTCCGATCCCGATTCAGGTACCCTGGCTGGATTGTGGGACGGGGGTGATCACGGTGAGGGTACCCAGACAACGAGTCAGACCAACCAGTGCCATGACATCACCACCTATCCCGAAATCGGGCTGGCGGCTGGTGCATGCTCAGGCAATGGCATCCTGATGGATATCTCTGACCCGTCCAATCCGCAGCGCCTCGACCAGGTCATTGATCCTGGCTTTGCCTACTGGCATTCGGCCACATTCAATAATGATGGCACCAAGGTTATCTTTACCGACGAATGGGGCGGTGGTGGACGGCCACGTTGCCGTGCACAGGATCCACTGACCTGGGGTGCCGATGCCTTCTATGACATCGTGGATGGCAGGCTGCAATTTCGCAGCCACTACAAGATGTCTGCGCCGCAAACAGACACGGAGAATTGTGTCGCGCACAATGGATCGCTGATTCCGGTGCCTGGTCGGGATCTGTTTGTGCAGGCCTGGTATCAGGGCGGCATATCCGTTGTTGATTTCACCGATTCCTCCAACCCGGTCGAGATTGCCTACTTCGATCGCGGGCCGATCGATACCGAGGAACTGATAACGGGTGGTTATTGGTCAACCTACTGGTACAACGGTCGCATCTACGGCACAGAAATTTCCCGTGGCCTCGATGTGTTCGAAATGCAAACCAGCGATTACATGACTGAGAATGAAATCGCGGCAGCGTCCTTGCCTGAGTTGAAAGGCACGGTGAATGCCCAGACCCAGGAGCGAGTTGTCTGGCCCGATGTGCCGGTAGTGGCGCGAGCCTATCAGGATCAATTGCTGCGAGAGAACCGCTTGGCTAACGGCGATTCAACAGAGTTAACACGTGTACTGGATCGCGCACAGCAGTTACTGGATAGAGAAGACAGTAATCCCAATACTGCCAGGGACCTGCGGGAACTGGCGGAAGGGTTTGCTGAAGAGGGTGCCAGCAGCAGTGGCCAGCACGGTAAGCGCCTGTTGGCTTTGGCCAGCACCTTGCAGGGAATCGCTGACAAAATACAGTAAGGTTATTCGGTAAGCCTACAGGAGCAATAAAAAGCCCGGGCATCGAACGATGCCCGGGCTTTTTTTAGGTTAATCGCGGATAAGCGGGGGATTGCATCTATTTGGTGTTCATGGACGATTAGGTGAGCGCCTTCGAACGCGGCTGCGAGGAGGCAGAGTGCCCAACCCGCCGGCTCGGCGCCCATCCTGGGTTCCCTCACTCCAGAAAAAGCCCTGTGGTCTTTTTCTTCCGTTCAGCGCCGGCCTTGACTGGCGGGTTGGGAACCCTGCCTCCCCGCAGCCGCTTGTGCAGTGATACCCGAGATATCGAAGTATTCTTCGATACACCTTACTCTCAATCGCAGGGAAGCTCAGCCAAAAAGTAACGCAATACCTGGCAGCGCTCAGAGTGCCGGGCAGAAGAGGCTTGTCGCCAACAGTTAAGCGCTAGCGCTGAACGGAGAAAAAAGACCGCAGGGCTTTTTTCGAAGAGAAGGAACCCGGGACGGGCGCAGAGCGTTGGCGACAAGCCTCTTCTGTCCGGCACGGCCACAGTTCAAAGAAGCCCCAACTAAACAGATAGCTGAAGCAGAGCCTGCCAACAGTTCCCGGAAAAGCGCGATGAACCTTTTTTAGTTCTTAACTATTGAAATCGAATCGGCGCGGTGGAAATGCGCACCCGGGATTCCATATAAGTAATGGATTCACCGTCGATGTTGCTGAACCAGTGGGGTGTCCCCGGTTGCAGTACGAGCACGTCTCCCGCTTTAACCTGTCGTGCCAGACCGCCTCTTACTCCGTGTTCTGTGCGGACTACATCATCGCTGGGGGAGTCGGCGAGAGGCAGGTTGAGCATGCCGCCTGTCACCAGGGTGCCGCTGCCCGCCAGTATGCGATAGATCTCGACGCTATAGGGATGCAGGACGGCATATTGCAGTACGCCACTCATGCGGCGGCGTACAGAAATCCCCGGTGATACGGTTACTGAAACGCCGGCTGCTGAGTTTGAGCTTCGGGCAGCTTCGTCCAGGGATTGCATGATCTCGGCGTCGGTCATATAGATCGCCGCAGGCGCTCCCTCGGTCTGTGCCTGAA
This sequence comes from uncultured Pseudohongiella sp., assembly GCA_965227635.1. Classification (GTDB taxonomy): domain Bacteria; phylum Pseudomonadota; class Gammaproteobacteria; order Pseudomonadales; family Pseudohongiellaceae; genus UBA9145. The sequence continues at coordinate 3,032,440 of OZ245763.1, forward strand.
TCGCTGGGGCGCACAGTATCAGGAAGGGCAGGAACAGGGATGGGAGTAGGGATTTGTTTTTCATGCTATTGCTCCCTTATGTTCTAGATACCGTAGGGGTCCATGATGGATTGATACAGCAAACGCTTGGACGCGGCCCTGACATTGGGAAGCTGGCTGCCGAATTGCTGAATCATGCCTACGAAAACGAGATTTTCCACCGGGTCTATCCAGAACCAGGTACCTGCGGCGCCGCCCCAATAGTATTCACCCTGGGAATAGCCTTCCGCTTCCACCGGATCATCAATGATTGCAAAGTCGAGACCAAACGAGGTGCCACGTGCCCCTAATACCGAGCCAGCCATGCCGTCCGGAGTCTGGTCGCGGTGCATCAAGTCAACAGTGAGTGGTGCGAGGATGCGGACGCCATCAAGCTCGCCGCCATTGAGTAACATCTGGCTGAATCGCATATAGTCCATCGCGGTGGAAACGAGTCCGCCGCCACCGGATTCGAATACCGGATCGATGAGAAAATTGGCATCGGGAAATCCTTCCTGGGCAATCAGCTCACCGGACTCCGTATAGCCATAGACTTGCGCAAAGCGGGAGGCTTTTTCCTCAGGTACATGAAAATCGGTGTCGGTCATACCCAGAGGATCGAAAATGCGCTCCTCCAGAAATTCACCGAATGACTGGCCTGACAATTTTTCCACGAGATAGCCTTGCACATCCACGGACACGCTGTATTCCCAGCGCGAGCCCGGCTGATGCTTGAGCGGAATCTGGCCAAGCTTGTCAGCAAACTCTTCGAGGGTATCTCCGGTACCGAGAAGCCCAGCCTGCACATACATTTCATCCACAGGTGACTGCGCAAAGATGCCATAGCTCAGGCCACCGGTATGGCTCATTAACTCCCGGATGGTCATTTTATGGTTCTGGGCCTCGGTGATCATGTTGCCATCGGCATCCATACCGGCATAGACCTGCAGATCCTTCATCTGCGGGATATACATTTCCACGGGATCAGACAAGCGGAACTTGCCTTCCTCGTAGAGCATCATCAGGGCAACGCCGGTTACCGGCTTGCTCATAGAGTAGATGCGGAAAATGGCATCAGTACTCATAGGAGCCTGGGCTTCCAGGTCGCGAAACCCTACCGCTTCACTGTGCACAATCTTGTTGTCCCGGGCTGCCATGGTGACGACTCCCGCCAGCAACCCATCATCCACGTAGCCCTGCATGGCTCCTGTGATGCGCTTCAGTCGCTCGCTATCCATTCCCACCGATTCCGGGCTGGCCATTTCCAGTGCGGCACTGGGCTGCGGCGGCGTCTCGCTGACAACCGGAGTTTGAGTTTGTTGGGGTGGGGAACAGGCTGCCAGGGTTACCAGCAGAGTCAGGGTGATTAATCGTGAGGCATAATTGCTCAGAGAGCCAGTGTCAGGGAAGGGGCGCATTACAATCTCCGGTTAATTCTTTTTATATGTTTGTGCAAGTTGGTGCAGATCCAGCAAGAGACAAATTCTGGATATCACGCATTTATTGGGATGGAGAACTATGCTCCAATGTCCATTTGACCAATACATGATACAGGGGCCTGCGTTGGCAGTCTGCGTTTGGCTGCGTACTACTGTCTACTTAATAGCGTTCAGATTCATGTACCCGGTTGTCTATAGAATCCATATCCTGCTGCATAATTCAATGATTATTTCAAACAAGTGGTCAAGCACACCATGCGAGCTCAGTCGCCAGTCATTGCATATGGCGCCAGAGTCGAAGCTAGTCAATTCCCGGTAATGATGAAGATTTACCAATACATGCGCGGCCATTTGCTGGTCTTGAATTTGTATTTGACTGGCTACTGCGAGCGAGATTTATGGGTATCTGCCAGAAGAATGGGGCTACTTCTTGCAGGATTGATATTTGCGACATTGAGCGCCCAATATGCATTTGAACCCTTCCGTCCATTAAGCGAGTTGAGCGAGACGCGTGGAAAAATTGTTTCGATCGCGGAAGAGAGTGTAGGTTATAGGGGACGCAGAACTACATGGCGTATGGTGGTAGAACAAGAGAATGGTAGTAACATCAAGTTTACCGTGGGAAACGACTATCGAGTTATTGATACGATACTCCTCTCAATCGGTTCAGATGTCACCGTGCATTGGCAAAAATGGTGGCTATATCTCCATCCATTTCCAATTGTCCATAGCTGGGAAGAGGCCAGAAATATCTCCATAGATTCAGAAATAGTGAAGGAATACCGATTCGAAGAGTATATGAGGGTAAGGCGTACGCTAAGAAATATAGCGATGGCGTTCTCAATTACGGGTATTGCTATTCTGATTTATTTGAACGTCATGGCCTGGCTGCAATTTGGTGACATAGTCAGAAATGATTTTTCCTATGAAGACATTGAGTCAAAGAAGCCCTGGCTCAAATAGATTGACGATTGTAATAAATCCCTTCGCCAGTTTCTTAATTGCGCACATACTGTGGCAGGTCACGATTTCTTTTATCAGATATGCGTTTTACATCCCCACGCGAATCGTTATAAGGTTGGTCACCATGTCAACCGCCAGCAAACAAATCGAAAACAACATGAAAGCCAGCGAGGTACCCTCGGTTGCGGGCCACTGGTTGCTAGGCAGTCTGCTGGAATTCAAGCGCGCCCCTCATGAGTTCATTCGCTCCATTGCCGTACCGGGGCAGGGCCTCGTGCAGTTCCGTTTATTTCACAAGCCGATGTTCGTCATTACGGACATTCCTGCTGCCACCGAGATATTTAAAACCCACAGTCAAAATTTCCCCCGGGGTGCCCAGCGAAAGGCCTTGCAGTCCGTGCTGGGCCTGGGATTGATTACCCAGGAGGGGAAGCTGTGGAAGCATCAGCGCCGCGTAGTCGCGCAGGCGTTCCGGCAGGATTTCCTGCAATATTCCCTGGACCAGAACGGGCGGCTGGTGAGCGACCTGTTGCAGAGTTGGGAGCCACGCATCGGTTCTGGTGAAGCGGTTGATGCTGTCGAGGAGATGCGCCGCGTTACCCTCTCAGTGATCGTGCGAGCCCTGTTTTCCATCGATATCGACCTGGCCAGGAATGAGAAGCTGTACCAGGCCATTATTAACGCTAACCACTACATGTTTAAGCGTCACACTTCCCTGTTAGGTTTGCCGGACTGGATACCGACGCCGCTGAATCGCGCCATCGCCGAGACACGGATTACGATGAACAAATTCATCGATGAATGCCTGGCGAACAAGGAAGCGGATAGCTCGAGACAGAGTCAGGACATCGTGGATCATTTTCTGGAACAGGAAGCGCAGGGAGAAATGAGTCGCGTCCAGATTTACGACGAGATCAGAACCTTGTTGGTGGCGGGATTCGAAACCACGGCAACATCCCTGGCCTGGACCCTTTACCTGATCGCCCGGCACCCGGAAGTCAGTAAGGAGTGGCACCAGGAACTGGATCAACAGCTCGGCGGCAGAGTGCCAGTGTGGGAAGACATGAAAAACCTGCCCGTTACCGAATCTATCGTCAAGGAAGGCCTGCGACTCTATCCGCCAGCCTATGCGCTAACTCGTACCAGTGTGGAAGAAATGGAGATCAATGGCTTGCGTATTCCGGCAGGTGCATCGTTAGCCCTGTCCATCTACGGTATTCAGCATTCGGAGCAGTATTTTGACTCTCCCGAATGCTTTGATCCTGGCCGGTTTCGGCGGGGCTCATCAGAGGAAGGCTTTATCCCCTTTGGTCTCGGCAAGCATGTTTGTATAGGGAATCGTTTTTCCATTCTGGAGGCAACGCTGATTCTGGCCTGCATCGGGCAGCGCTTTACCATCAGTCAATTTGCAGACAAAACCATCATTCCCAATGCCCAGGTCACGCTACTCCCCAGCGAACCCATTGAGCTGAGGCTAACACCCCGCCAGGGATAGCGGCTGGATGGACTTCAGGGCAAATCCCTTTTACTCTACTTCTCATAATTTCTGCTCACAGTAACCGCGTGTCGATGATGTTCATCGCCAGATATCGGTTGGCAGCATGTGCAGGCAGCACTTCCCGACAACAAGAGAATAAAACAGGAAGCAGTGTCATGATTCATTCCATTCGGCAATCACGCTCGTTACGTAATTTTGGCTGGGCTCGCTTAGGCGTGCTGCTTGCAGTCACTGTCGCTGGTGTTGTCCAGGCCCAAGTCCTGCCGGGTACAGAGAATGGAGAATGGCGCTACCTGGGCGGCGATGCCGGGCATACCCGTTATTCTCCGCTTAACCAGATCAACGCTGAAAACTTCTCCGAGCTTGAACAGGCATGGGTATGGCGCAGTGATAATTTTGGTCCCAACCTGGATTATTTCTCCCGATCCACGCCAATCTATGTCGATGGTGTGCTTTACACCGTCGCCACACCAAGGCGCCAGGTCGTTGCCATTGACCCGGCGACCGGAGAAAACCTGTGGACGTTTCGTGAGCCAGAAACCATTCGCCACCAGCGCTCTCCGCGTCAGGCCTACGGCAAAGGTGTCGCCTACGCCGAAGTGAATGGCCGAGGTGTTATCTATATTACAACGCCCGGGTTCTTCCTCTGGGCGCTGGATGCCAAAACGGGCAGGCCCCTGGAAAACTGGGGAGGTGCATTCCCTGTGGGCGGCTTCCCGGAAACCGGATCAATCGATCTGATACCCCACCTCGTTGAAAATTGGGGCCCGTGGGAAGATTATGTTGTTGCCGGTGGAGACTACGACCCGGACTACGGTATTCCCCGTGAACTGGGAATGGTTACCGCCTCAGCACCGCCTATCGTGGTGAATGGTGTGGTTGTCGTACTGGTGGGTCATCAACCGAGTTACGGGCAAACCCGCATCGAAAATGTACCCGGTGACATTATGGGTTTCGATGCGGAAACCGGAGAACGCTTGTGGAAGTTCCATGTCATCCCGCGGCCCGGTGAAGTAGGGCACGAAACCTGGCACAACGATGCCTGGCGTTTCTCGGGGGATATGTCCACCTGGGCTCCGGCATCTGCAGATCCGGAACTGGGCCTGGTTTACCTTGTCACCAATGCCTCAACGGTGCAGGCCTATGCAGGTCACAGGCCCGGCGACAATCTGTTCGGCGGTAGCTTGCTAGCGCTGGACGTGGAGACCGGGGAGCGGCGCTGGCATTTCCAGATTCACCGCAGCGATCAATGGAACTATGATTTGCCCACTCCGCCAATGCTCATGGATCTGATCGTGAATGGGCAGACTATTCCCGCCGTCATACAGAACACCAAACAGGGTTTGATCTTCGCCTTTAACCGGGAAACCGGCGAGCCAATCTGGCCCATAGAGGACCGACCAGTTATCCAGACGGAAGTCCCCGGTAACTACACCAGCCCAACCCAGCCCTATCCAACCTGGCCGGAACCGGTTGACCCGATAGTGATCGATGGCATCACAGAAGAATTTGTCCTCGACTACACGCCAGAGCTGAAGGAAGAGGCGCTGACCATTCTCAATGGTTATCGCCTTGGTGGTCTCTATGTTCCTGCTCTGCCAAATACCTATGAAGGGGATTACATCAACAATGTCGGTTGTCTTGGTGGGGGTAATATCATTCCCCATCCACCAGTCGCCGATCCCAGTTCTGGCCTGATGTTCAATTCTCACCGGCGTAACTGTTTTGCACCCGGATTCATGAGGCCCACTAATGGGGTCGACCGCGACAATCCAAACTACCCCGAGCCGGGTGAAGGAGGAGCGACGCCGAACAGCACGCCAACGACAGGCACCACGGTCGCTGCCTGGTTGCCCGGAGGCGGTGGCGGCTTGCCTACTATTGACGGTTTGCCTGTATACAAGCCCATGAATAACCAACTCTCTGCTTATCAGATGAACGGTGGAGAAAAGGTATGGTCTCTCCCCGTGGGGGAGACTCTGGAGCAGATCAGGAATAATCCTCGCTTGCAGGGGGTGGAAATTCCGAACAGTGGCGGAGTCGGCTGGTCTATCCAGATGGTGGCAGGGGACCTGTTGGTACAGACCCGAGCACTCAGCGAAGGTATGGCGCAGATGGAGCCGGACGCCCCTTTGACGCTCAATGCACGGGACAAGTTTACCGGCGAGATAGTGGGCCAGGTTCCCCTGCCAGCTCCAGGGCAGTATGGCATGATGACCTACATGCATAATGGCCGCCAATACATCGTGGTTCAGATCGGAAGTTCCCGAACGGACTTTCCCGGAGCACTGGTTGCCTATCGTCTGCCCAACTGAATGGTTTGATAGGGGGCTGCCGGGAGCATGGTAGCAAGCAAGGAAGCAAGAGTAGTCGACTGTGAGTAAACCCTTTCTAATTATTCAGCTTCGCCCTGAAGACGTTACATCAGACAATGAATTCGCCAAGATCAAGCAGTACGGAGGTCTTGGCGATGGCGAAGTCGAGCGGCTGCGCATAGAGAGTAACGGGCTTCCTGATCTGGATCTGGACCGTTACAGCGCGATTATTGTTGGTGGCAGTCCTTTTGATATCTCCACACCCCCCGCCGAGAAGACTGCCATACAGCAGCAGATTGAGTCGGGCTTTAATCGGCTGTTCGACGCGATCCTGGAGAGGGACTTTCCCTTCCTGGGATGCTGTTCGGGAAACGGTCTGCTCGGCAACTATTGCGGAGTCACGATATCGACGAAGTATGGGGAGCCAGTCGGTGGGGTGGATATCTCCCTCACCGAAGAAGGACGACAGGATCCATTATTGCAAGGGTTTCCGGACCGTATCCGGGTCATGCTCGGACACAAGGAAGCCTGCGATGCAGTGCCGGACGCTGCCGTATTGTTGCTAACAGGTGACGCCTGCCCGGTACAGATGTTTCGCCTCAGGCGTAACATCTACGCTACCCAGTTTCATCCGGAAGGAGATGCTGCTGGTTTTATCGTGCGTATCGAAGCCTACAAGCACCACGGCTATTTTCCTGCACATGAGGCAGCAGAATTGTCTGACAGGATTCGCGGAGAAGATACGCCAGAGGCACGTCTCATCCTCAAGCGCTTTGTTGAGCGCTATCGAAATCAGGCAGTGGCCTAGCGCAGGCTAGGAACAGGGTTGCCGCGCTGGAGACTTGAAGTACTCTTTGACACCTTCCATAGCGCGTATCTGATCCAGGAGCTTCAGATTCAAGGGCTTCTTGAACAATCCACTAATTAGTGGATTCTGAGCGGCGAGCACCTCATCCTCAGAAGTGGCGGTGGCCGTCAACATGATGACCAGCACTTGCTTGCCATCCTTATTGCTTTTCGAATGGGTAATTAGCGGTGTTGCCCGGGAAATAAACTCCCAGCCACTCATTTCTGGCATATGCACATCACAGATAATAAGAGAGGGAAGGGAGGAATGCGGGTCTGCTTCCAACCGTTGGAGTATTTCCAGACCCTGACTTGGGCTGGTAGCGCTGATGAAATGATCGCAGAATTCCTCATCCTCGAGGAAAGCGCGCATCAGAATATGGCTGGAAGGATCGTCGTCCACCGACAGCACGGTCGGAATCATATGCAGACCTGATGACAGATTTTATTAAGCGGGACCGATTCCTGGGATCGCTCCTCAATTACGATGTAGCTTAGGGAAAATTCCTACATAATTCTGCGAACCAGCTCGCGAACTTGCGATCTTGCGGCAGCAATTTCCGGAAACTGTGACCTGGTTCAAGTAAATGCTGGATAGCCCGGCAACCGAGGGTTCCCGGCTGAATCTGTCTGCATGATGGTAAAAAAGCGAATTGCGCTTCTGATTCTGAAGCTAAGGCAGAGTAAGCGAAGTAGCGGCTTCACTGCTAAGCTAATAGGTGTACACCTGTGTTCAGGGCTGCATTGCGCTATTGGTTTCCCTGCTGTTTTTTCGATTGGCACCCCTGTGGATTTCCCTAGTTTTCGATAGTCCTGCGTCTGGGTAAGGTATGGGCCTCAAAAATTGGGGCCAGTAGTTAAATTTGCTGCTTACAGTGCTCCTTTGTCTCAGGCCAAAAATTACAAAATTCGGGTGCTGTTGGATCAAGCGCTACTCGCTGCAGCCAAAGAGCAATTAACGTCTTGTATTCAAATGGATTTGGACCCGCTGCAATTTTCTTGAATCAATGAGTGGTAAACAGACTAAAGTCCTCGTAACCGACGACGATGCTGACCTCCGGCATGTCATCGGCAGATTCCTCGAGATCGCAAACTACGAGTTTTACGAAGCCTCGAATGGATTGGAGTGTGTGGCTCAATTGCGTGCGCATGACGATATTGGGCTCGTCATTCTGGATGTAGTGATGCCCGATCAGGAAGGTATCGAAACCCTCAGCATAATCAGAAAAGAGTTTCCTGACCTGAAGCTACTCATGATATCGGGAGGTGGGCGTACGTCTCCGATGGACTACCTGAGTATTGCTAAATCACTGGGCGCCAACGAGACCCTGTCCAAACCTTTCCGTTCGGAAGAACTTATTGGCATGGTAAAGAACCTGTTGCCCGCTTGAGCCAAAACGCTCATAGTTTGTCGAATCCGGCCTGGTCCGCATTCAGACCATATCCCTTCCCACACTTCGTATTGCCTTTTGTGCGCTAACATAGTTGTTCAGAGTTTCCCTAGAATAATTCTCAATCGGGTCTATGCTTAAGCTTAGGCTTAGCCTGAGTCCAGCACTCAGCCCTATTCACGCCTGAATACAGGACGGGAAGGAAGTAAGGGATGTGGTGCTCAGGCCAACAATGACTTGCCCGCAGAACTAAACGGCCATGAATTCGAACATACTGATAGCTCATGAGTGCTCTCTGGTGAGGGAGGGAATCGCCCATATCCTCGAGGGATTAGGCCAATACACTCTCCATAGCTGCGACAACGCGGAAGACGCCATATCCCTGGTTAAATCCCGTGATGTCGACCTGCTGATTACCAGCTTTGTGCTGCCCAAAATGGGCGCAATCGAGTTGATTAACAGGATTTCCGCCTATTCACGCTCAACCCGCATTCTGGTGTGCGCTAATGAAGGCGCGCTACTGGTGGTCGAGAAATGCATACAGAGTGGCGCTCATGGTTACGTGACTACCCGGGTCTCTGGAGAAGAGTTGGGTACGGCCGTAGCCATGCTGTTGTCAGGCAGACTCTATACAGAGGCCGCAATATCCCAGGAGCTGGCACTGCACAAGATTCGTGGAGACGACTATCTGCTGGATGCGCTCTCGCCGAGGGAATTTGATATATTCCTCAAGATCATCAAGGACAAGCCTGTGAAGCTGGTGGCGAAGGAGTTGTTCCTGGCAGAAAAAACCGTGGCGAACTACGTCAGCAATATAAAGAAGAAATTGCGGGCAAAAACCAATGCAGGCCTATTGGAAATCGCCATCAAGGAAGGATTCGTGGAATACGCGACTTCGGCGTAGTTTGTGCTGCGATGGAAGGGAAGCAGTTTGCTTCGTCTATTTGGTCGCGAAAACCTGCTCAGATTTTCAGCGCTTCATCCAATCCCAGTTCTACGGATCGCTCAAACAGTGCAATGGAAGGGTTGTCCCACACCACTTTCAATCCTTTTTCTTTCGCCCGATTCACCACCGCCACCAAAATCTGCAAAATAGGCAGTTCGATAGCCTCATTCGCAACGGCATCGATCCATACCGTGTCGGAAGCCGGGTCGTCCAAGGCTGCCAATGCCTCTTCGTGAAAAGCCTTCGCATGCGCGAGCGTCATGACATTGTTGAGCTTTAAATTTATTGAATCTGTGCCACCGACCATTGTCCAGTCCTTTTCATTTTGAATAAATAATTGGGCATGCTTACTTGAGTTGTTTATTGAAACTAGAAGCCCAGTTCAGACAGCAGGGCATCAACATCATCCTGTCCTAGTTGCTGGTTCTCCGACTCTCCTGCGGCCTCATGATTGTCCTGTTCGGCTCGAAGATTGGCATCGTTTTGTGTGTTTGCTGTCTGGGTGCTATGGCTGACTTTGACTTCCGTGTTCAGTAACTCGAAACCGTCGATGTGGGAAAAAGACATCAACAGATTCGCCATTGTTGATTCGATATTGCCCAGCAGTTTCTCTGCCTTGGTGATCGCCTGGCTTGTCAGATCCTGATAAGACTGCAAGGTGAGGATGTCGCTGTGAAAGCCAGCCAACTCGCCTACCAGTCTCTGGTTGGCCTTCAGGTGGGATTGCACACGCAGTAACAGTACTCGAAGATCAGACTCTCCCAGCTTCGAGCAATGCTCTGCGAGGTAATCCGCGATTTCTTCTGAATATTTGTTGTTTTCCTGCTGCAGGCGATCAATGACGGGGGAGGATTGTTCGAGTTTGTCCAGTACCTTGGACGCGGAGTCTGAGGTGATCTCTCGCACATAACCGAGAAAGTTCGCATTGGGCTGTTTGTCTATCGCAATCTTCTTGTCCTGACCATTCCGGCGTAGTTCATCGAGATTGTGGGTGGCTGAATGCACCATGCGGGTCATGGTGCCTATGCCTTCGTAGAATTGTTTGATGTCACTAAATTTGTTGAGTATTGCTGCCTCTGCTGCAGAAGAGTGAGTTGGGTACGTTTCTCCAGAGGGTTCATTCGTTGGCATGGCGCACTTAGACTCCCGATGGTTTTATTTGTGTTTATTGATTAGAGTTTTGCGAATACGTTTTCGATTTTTGTATTCAGTGTCTCTCTGTTGAACGGCTTGATCACGTAATCATTAACGCCAGATTTTGCAGCTTCGATTATCTGCTCTTTCTTGGCTTCTGCCGTAATCATCAAGACGGGTATATCGGAAAGCTTGCTGTCCGCGCGGACTGCCTTTAGCAAGTCAATTCCTTGCATGCCCGGCATATTCCAGTCGGAAACGAGGAAGTCGAAACTGCCGTCCTTTAACATGGGAAGTGCTGTTGAACCGTCATCGGCCATCTCCACGTTCTTGAAGCCCAGGTCATTTAGAGCCTGTTTGACGATGCGGCGCATACTCTCGTGGTCATCGACGACCAGGATATTCATGTCTTTATTGATTTCCATTTCTTTTCAATTCCGTCGAAGGTGAATTAAGTGTAGCCCCATGCCGGGAGCGAAGATGCCCAACCTTCTGTAAGAAAAAGGCACCTACTCAAAAGGTATAGCACAACGGATGGGAGCTGCTGAAAAGTATTGATTCAATTCCTACAAAAATATTCACCGAGAAGAGTAAAAAATCGCAGTAGCAACGGTTGGGAAAAACTCCCAATCTAAAGTGGTATTTTTCCTTAGTTGGGATGCGCATTATTACCCTAAGTTAAATAAAGAGGCGGAACAGCTTCTTCAGGCGAGGGTGCATGGATTGCAACGATTTTAGTTGATCCCCAGTCTTGAGCTTTTTCTGCTAATCAACCCAGGGATGAGGTCACGACTAGCCAATGATTGATGACGACAGTTTTTCCGAGATAAAGCAGATCTTTATCGAAGAGGCCGATGAAGGGCTGGACATAATGGAGTCCGGGCTTCTCGAGTTGAACGACGGCGAATGCGCGGTCGAGCTTATCAACGATATTTTTCGCGCGGCACACTCCATAAAAGGGGGAAGTGCTACTTTTGGCTTTAATCAGATATCGGAATTTACCCATCTCATGGAGACCTTGCTCGATGAGATGCGGGATGAATCGCGCCCGGTAACACCGGATGGCATCCAGGTATTGCTGGAATCCGTCGATGTTTTGCGTGAGATGATGGAAGCGATCAAGGCAGATCGCCAGGAAGATAGCGGCCGGGCCCGGGAAGTCAGTAAGTTGTTGGAAGAAATACTGGCCAACAAGCCGGGTTCACCACGTACTGCTCCTGCGACCTCTTCACCTGCGCAAGCCGGTTCTGAAGGGGCTGCCAATGAAACTGCCAGCCAGGGAGGCACCTGGAAGATTTCCTTCATTCCCGAACCCGATATGCTACGTGGTGGCAATGACCCCGGACGACTATTCAGGGAGTTGGGTGAGCTCGGACACCTGACTGTAGAAGCAGATTATTCTGCCTTGCCAGTGCTGGAAGAGATGGACCCCGAGGCCTGTTACGTCTCATGGGTTCTCACTCTCGATTGTGAGGAAGCTATCGAGCAGGCCCAGATTGAAGAAGTGTTCGATTGGGTGGTCGATGAGTGCAAGCTCGAGATCAAGCCACCCGTATCTCAGGTTCAAGCCGAGGCTCAAGTAGAGGCTCAAATAGAGGCTCAAATAGAGGAAGAAACGCCGAAAGTTGAACAGAAAGATCCAATGCCTCAAAACGCTGATCCCAGCCCCCCACTGAAGCCCGTCGAAACGGCTGCCCCGGTTGCGCCTGTTTCCGGCAAATCCCAAACAGCAGACAACAACCGCAACAAGGCACCTGTTGCCAAGCGAGATGGCGGTTCCATCCGGGTCGGTATCGACAAGATAGACAGTTTGCTTAATCTCGTTGGTGAGTTGGTTATTACCCAGTCAATGCTTAACCGTTGCTCTTCAGAAGAAATGATTGAGTCGGGTGATAGCCAGGTCAGTGATTTGCGCGACGGTCTCTCGCAATTGGAAACCAATGCCAGGGAACTGCAAGACGTGGCCATGAAGATGCGCATGTTGCCTATCAAGACTACCTTCTCCCGATTCCCTCGCCTGGTGCATGACCTGTCATTGCAACTGAGCAAGAAAATTGAATTGAAAATTGTTGGTGAGCACACAGAATTGGACAAGACAGTTCTGGAAAAGATCGGTGACCCATTGGTGCATCTGGTCAGGAATGCCCTGGATCATGGTATTGAGACCCCGGAAAACCGACTCGCTGCAGGCAAGCCTGAGACTGGCGTGCTGACCTTAAGTGCCTGTCATGAAGCTGGAAATATCATCATTGAGGTTTCCGACGACGGCGCCGGTATCTGCAGCGAAAAGCTGCTGGCCAAGGCTAAAGAAAAAGGTGTGGTTGGTCCCGATGAGAAGATGGCGGCTGAAGCTATTCCCTACCTGATTTTTCATCCCGGGTTTTCGACAGCGCAGGAAGTGAGTGACGTGTCTGGCCGGGGAGTGGGCATGGATGTAGTAAAGCGGAACATCCAGGACCTTGGTGGTCGTGTTGAAGTGAAGACTGAAGTGGGTAAGGGCAGTGCTTTTACGATTCGCTTGCCACTAACGCTCGCCATCCTCGATGGTCAGTTGGTGAGAATCCACGACAGCACCTATGTGATCCCGCTCTTGTCTATCATCGAAACCGTGGTGGTAGACGAGGCACGCCTGAACATCATGGCGGCAGAATCCCCTGTCTACAGCCTGCGAAATGAATACATACCAATCATCAATATGGTGCATGTCCTGAATGACCGCAAACAGAGTGTGGGCGATGATCAGGTCAGGGAGATAGTAGGCAAGTTGCTGATGATTGTGGAATCTGGCGGCAAATTGGTTGGGCTGGTTGTTGACGATCTGCTGGATCAACAGCAAGTGGTACTGAAGAGCCTAGACGCCAACTACCAGCAAATTCAGGGCATGGCCGGTGCAACCATACTCGGTGACGGCACCGTGTCGCTGATCATCGACATTCCCGGCCTCATAGAGACCTGCTTTGGTGGGGAAGAAAGCTCGGCGTTGCGAGAGATGGTCGCGGCGTAATCGATTAACAAGACTTGAGAGGAAAAGAGATGGAACTCGCTCAATCAGACTCCCATTTTGATGGTGAGAACAAGATCAACACTTCCCAGTACCTCACGTTCATGCTCGACGGCGAAGAGTATGGCGTAGACATTCTGAAAGTGCAGGGCATTCAGGGTTACGGAAAAGTAACGCCCTTGCCCAGGACTCCAAAATACATACGCGGAGTCGTAAATTTGCGTGGAGCCATCGTGCCTATCGTGGATCTCCGCTGTCGATTTGGCATGGAAGAGATAGCGATCAGTCCTACCACGGTGGTCATCGTGGTGAAAGTGGTTGCTAATGGCAAGGATCGCACCGTTGGCCTCGTGGTCGATGCAGTATCTGAAGTCCATGACGTGGCTGAAGAAGACCTGAAGCCGGCGCCAGATTTCGGCAAGAGTGCCAACTCTGCCTATATCGAGGCCCTGGCGACAATCAATGAGCGCATGTTGATACTGCTGAATATCGATCACTTGATCAACAGCGGTGTGATGGATGCGGTCGAAAGTTCCAATGACGAGGTGACTGAATAGTTTTACGCGCATTGGCGCGAAAATAAACTGGTAAGAGAGCGAGAACGATATGGATATCGATTTGATAAAGAGTAGCTTCAAGCTACTGGAAACCGATGCTGAGAAGCTGACCAAGCGCTTCTACGATGAGCTTTTTGCACGGCACCCAGCGGTCAAGCCGCTGTTCGGTGGTGCCAGTGAGAAAGAGCAGGCGAAAAAACTGGCTGCTGCACTCGGCCTGCTTGTTAAGTCTCTGGAGGAACCAGAGAAACTGAAGAAGGTGTTGGCAGAGCTGGGCCAACGCCATAAGGATTATGGGGCCGAGCCCGAACACTATGCAGCAGTGAAGGAAACATTGCTCGATGTGATGGGAGAGGCTGCCGGATCGGCGTGGACCGATGAGTTGAAAGGTGCATGGGATGCAGTGCTGAGCAGTGTCGCTGAACAGATGCTGGGCGCTTATGAAAAAAATGGAACTAAAGACAGTCGTCAAAGGAGACAGACAATGACTGAGGCAAGCAATGGTGGAGCTGATTCCTGCGTTTCTGAACAACAAGGAATTATCGATGCCCTACACAAAGTACAGGCTGTGATTGAGTTTGAACTAGACGGAACAATCATCACTGCCAACGATAATTTCTGCAATGCGCTGGGCTATACACTGGACGAGATTGAAGGCCAGCACCATCGCATGTTCTGTGAAAAGGATTATGCAAACAGCCCTGCTTATTCGCAGTTCTGGCAGCAACTTGCGCGCGGTCAATTTGAATCTGGTGACTTCAAGCGAATCACCAAGGATGGCAACGAGATCTGGATTAATGCTTCCTACAACCCAATTCTGGACGCAGATGGCAAGCCTTACAAAGTTGTGAAGTTCGCGACAGATATCACAGAGCAAAAACTGGCGGCCAATCTGAAGTCTGCGCTGACAGTTTGTCAGGCCAATGTCATGGTGGCTGACAATGACATGAATATTATCTATGCAAATGATTCTGTCAAAGACATGCTACGTGCTCGTGAAGACGAACTGAAGGACGCGATCCCGGGTTTCAACGTGAATAGCCTGGTCGGTACCTGTGTGGATGACTTCCATGTCAAGCCTTCGCATCAGCGAGACATGGTAAAGAACCTCAAAGAAGCCTATGAAACCAGATTACCCGTTGCGGGCCTGACCTTCGACTTGATAGCCACGCCGATTTTTGATGAACATGGAAATCGGGCTGGCACGGTAGTTGAGTGGAACGATATTACTGAAGCGCTGGCGAAGCAGGAAGAAGAGCATCGTATCGCCTCCGAGAATGCACGCATTCGACAGGCTCTGGATTCTGCGACTTCCAATATCATGCTGGCTGACGCGGGCAACAATATTATCTACATGAATGAAACAGTCATTAACATGTTCCGCAAGACCGAGGCAAAGATCAGGGAAAGTCTGCCTGGTTTCTCCGCCGAAAACCTGATTGGCAAGAACATGGACAGCTTCCACAAGAATCCAGCCCATCAGCAGGGCATGGTGAATGGATTGTCCAGTACCTATACAGGCGAGGCGAAAGTGGCCGGTCTGACATTTGAAGTGGTAGCCAATCCGCTCCTCGGAGCAGACGGCGTAAGGCTTGGCACCGTTGTTGAGTGGCAGGACCGAACTGAAGAGCTTGCTGTGGAAGACGAAGTTCAGAAAGTCCTATCCAATATCGCGAATGGTGACCTTTCCGAGTTTATAGAAGGGGAGTACGAAGGCTTCTTCGGTAATCTCAAGACTTACATCAATGCAACCGTTGAGAAATTGATCGAGGTGGTCAAGCAGATCAAGGATGTTTCGGATTCTGTGGCAACTGGTGCCGATGAGATCTGCCAAGGCAATGCAAATCTGAGCCAGCGCACAGAAGAACAAGCTTCCAGTCTTGAGCAAACAGCCTCCAGTATGGAGGAAATGACGTCCACGGTGCAGGCCAATGCTGAGAATGCCAGGGAGGCTGACAAGCTTGCCCAGGGCGCTAAAGAGAAGGCTGAGCACGGTGGAGGCGTAGTCGGTAAGGCGGTAACGGCGATGACCGAGATCAATGGTGCCAGCAAGCGCATTGCTGACATTATCAGTGTTATCGATGAGATTGCTTTTCAGACCAATTTGCTGGCCTTGAACGCGTCGGTGGAAGCAGCCAGAGCTGGCGAACAGGGTCGCGGCTTCGCGGTAGTTGCAAGTGAAGTGCGGAACCTCGCTGGTCGCAGTGCAACAGCCGCCAAGGAGATCAAGGAGTTAATCGAAGACAGCGTCGGCAAGGTCGAGCAAGGTTCCAAACTGGTTGATGAGTCAGGTAAGACTCTGGAAGAAATTATCGCAGCCGTACAGAAGGTAACCAATATCGTCGGTGAGATCAGTGGCGCTAGCGTAGAGCAGGCTGCTGGCATTGAGGAGGTTAACAAGGCCATTACGCTGATGGATGAGATGACGCAGCAAAATGCGGCTCTGGTTGAGCAGGCTGCAGCGGCCAGTGAGGCAATGGGTGACCAGGCGGCAGACCTGAAGAATCAGATGAATTTCTTCACTCTTTCCGCTGAGGATGCTGCCAATAAAGCGGAATATGCCCAGTCAGCTCCCAGGGACAGCAAAGTTGTCGAGTGGAGAAAACCAGAACCGAAGGCGTCAGCGCCAAGCGCACCGGCGCCCAAAGCAGCAGCGTCTGGAGGGGAATGGGAAGAATTCTAATCCCCAACTATACTCAATAAGAAGATCTGGCTTCGGCCAGATCTTTTTAGCGTAAGGACACGCCAGCACACTTAAGTGTGCACTATTCTGGAAGCAGGGATCTGGAAACAGGGATGGAATCAGGATTTCAAACCAAACAGGAATTTCTCGATAGGGACTTCAGCAAATTTTGTGGTCTTGTTGCGCAGCATACAGGAATCAACCTTTCCGAGGGGAAGGTGGACATGGTCTACCGGCGCTTCGCGCCACGAATTAAAAAGTTGGGCCTTAGTAATTTTTCCGAGTATTGCAGCGAAATTCAGAAGGGGGATGCGAATGAGTTGCTGGAATTTTCCAATCTCATTACCACCAACCTGACGTCATTCTTTCGCGAGAATCACCACTTCGAATACCTTGCAAAGGACTTTCTGCCGAAGCTCAAACAGCGTAATGCGCCGAGCAAGCGCGTACGTATCTGGTCGGCGGGTTGTTCAACCGGCGAGGAGCCCTACAGTATCGCTATGACTCTACGGGAATCGTTTCCTGAAGTGAGTCGATGGGATGCGAAAATTCTGGCAACGGACCTGGATACTAACTGTCTTGAGCGAGCGCGGTCAGGCCTGTATCCGCAGAAGACGATTGAAGGTGTATCCGAGTCACGTCTCAAGAAATGGTTCAAGTTGGACAAGCGCAATCCCGATCTGGTAACCGCGACAGCCAATGAGGAACTCAAGTCCCTGATCCGCTTCAATCATTTGAATCTGATGAATGAATGGCCCTTCAAAGGGCAGTTCGACATCATATTCTGTCGCAATGTCATGATCTATTTCGATAAGCCCACCCAGGCAAAGCTGGTAAAGGGATTCTCCCAGCACCAGAAAAAAGGCGACCTATTGATAATCGGGCATTCCGAGAATATTGGTTTGATAACTTCAGACTACAAGCTGATCGGTCATACCATCTACGAACGGAATTAAGACGAGGGTCAGTATGAGCACAATCAAGGTAGTGGTAGTTGATGATTCTGCGGTCATACGGAAACTGGTAACCGAGATTCTGGACAGCGATCCGGAAATTGAAGTTGTGGGTAGCGCGGCCAATGCTTTCATCGCCCGAGATAAAATCAAGGCACTGAATCCCGACGTCATTACTCTTGATGTGGAAATGCCCAAAATGGATGGCATTACCTTTCTCAAGAACCTCATGCGACTGCGTCCCATGCCAGTGGTTATGCTTTCTACGCTCACCCAGAAGGGGGCTGATATAACCCTGGAGGCATTAAGTGTCGGCGCGCTGGATTTCGTGTTCAAGCCCACCGGTAGCGGGGAGGGATTGGACAAATGCGCAGCCGAGCTCATCGAAAAGGTCAAGACTGCGTCCAAGGCGAATGTTAAACACCGCGTGAAATCCG
The DNA here is from genome assembly GCA_965227635.1 of uncultured Pseudohongiella sp. Taxonomy (GTDB): domain Bacteria; phylum Pseudomonadota; class Gammaproteobacteria; order Pseudomonadales; family Pseudohongiellaceae; genus UBA9145. Next base: position 3,050,621 of record OZ245763.1, read on the forward strand.
ATCTAAGCTTTAGTAAAGGGTCCGGCCTTAATGCGAAATTCTCCGCCGACAGAATCAGGGCGGATCTGCGGCTAATTGCGCTTGGCGCCTCGACAGGTGGCACGGAAGCAATAAGAGAGGTGTTGTTTCGATTACCTGAATATGCGCCCCCGATCGTGATCGCGCAGCATATTCCCAAGGAATTCAGTGGTCCATTTGCCAAACGCATGGACAGTATTTCGGCCATGGAGGTCAAGGAAGCCGAGGATGGCGATCTAATCAAGCCGGGGCATGTGTACATTGCCCCTGGCAGTCATCACTTGACGATTGAGCGCTATGGACCCAGCCGCATGCGCTGTCGACTGGATCTCAATGAACCGGTAAATCGGCATCGCCCCTCTGTTGATGTGCTGTTCGATTCTGTTGCCAAGGAAATCGGCAGTGACACTCTCTGTGTGCTGCTCACAGGCATGGGCAAGGATGGCGCTATGGGTATGAAACGGATGCAGCAGGTTGGTTCGCAGACCATTGCCCAGGACGAAACCAGCAGTGTGGTGTGGGGAATGCCTGGGGAAGCGGTGAAGCTGGGAGCGGCCGACTATGTGTGCCCGCTGGACAAAGTGGCAGAACAGATTATGAAACTTAGTTGTTCCCCCAAGCGCTCCACTCGCGTCGCTTGAGAGGCAACAGAGTTGTTCAGAGATTCCCTGGCTCAGAATTTAACAGTATATGGAGTGTAAAAGCAGATGACAGACATTCTGGTTGTAGATGATTCATTGTCCATGAGGCATATGGTATCGCTCACCCTGACAGAAGCGAATTACAACGTCACGGTAGCCGAGGATGGTGTGCAGGGGCTGGAGCGAGCTCGAGAAGGAGCGTTCGACCTGGTGATTACTGACGTGAACATGCCCAATATGGACGGTCTAACTCTGGTAAAAGAAATTCGCAATCTGGCTAGCTATAGATACACGCCTTTGCTGGTTCTCACTACCGAAAGCAGTGACGAGAAGAAGGCTCAGGGCAAAGCCGCTGGTGCAACGGGGTGGATTGTGAAGCCATTCGACCCGGACAAACTGCTCAAGCTGGTTTCCAGGGTCGTTAATTAAATCGAAGGGGCAGGTGGCATAGTGAATAAACAGGACACCACCCGGGACTCCACGCCAAACGATACTGCACTCGGGGAAAATGCGGCACTGGATTTATTAAGCGCGCATATCAAGTCAGCATTGCTTGATCTGGAAAATCCCCAGCGCATTATTACTACTTTTTTTAACGACGTGGTATGCGAACTGGAGAAAATACAGACTGAGCTACACGAATTGCTGGGCGATGAAGTTAATCAATCAGAAATACTGCAGAAGTTGATGGGGCTCAGAAAGGATGCAAGTCGTTCGATACTGGAGTTCCAGTCATTTGACAGAGTGGAGCAGCGTCTTCGTCATGTGCAGCAAAGCCTGCACCTGATTGCTGATAATGCGAAGTCGCCACAGCCTGAGCAACTGGACCTTATCAAGTCCACTTACTCGATGGAGCACGAGAATACATTGCACGAACTCCTGCAAACAGGGGTTAGCCGAAATCAGTTATTGGAGCAATGCGCTCTCACCGACGCGGCAGCAACTGATGACAGCATGGAATTATTTTAGAGTGAAGAAATCAATGGCGGGAAGGGTTTCCCGCCGGACAAACTGAGATGACAAGAGCAGCAGTACTCGGAAAATTTTCCCATATCAAGAAATTCCAGGCCAAGGAAGGTCAGCGAGTGGTTGCCCGAATATTGCCTGGTGAGTACTACGTGACAACCGAGGACGAAGTCATAACGACGGTTCTGGGTTCCTGTATTTCAGCCTGTATCTGTGATCCGGCAGCGAAGATAGGCGGCATGAATCATTTTATGCTGCCGGAGTCAGAAGGTGGCGATTCCCGCTGGGGTAACACCGTCGCCGATGCTACCCATCGCTACGGTAACTTCGCCATGGAGAGCCTGATCAATGACATTCTCAAACTTGGCGGCCAGAAATCTCGACTGCAAGTAAAAATATTTGGTGGCGGCAAAATACTCGAGGCCATGACAGATATTGGCAAGCGCAATATCGATTTCGCCAAGGAATACCTGCTAGCCGAAAACCTGCAGATCGTGTCCGAGGATGTGGGGGACCGTTTCCCGCGCAAGGTAAATTACTATCCGGAATCAGGCAAGGTTCGTGTCAAGAAGCTACGTTCCTTGTACAGTGAAGATATCGCTCGTCGTGAAAAGCAGTTTATTTCAGAGATCAAGACAGAGCCTGTTGGCGGCGATGTGGAGCTTTTCTAATGAACGATCTATCCCAGGCACAACCACAATCTGAACCATCCAATAACAGCGCTATCGATATTCCTCGCGCGTTCAAGAACCAGTTGTTCAGGGACAGCGGCGATATCACCGACCCGCTCAATGAGTATGAGAAGGCGCTCTACGACAACGTCACCGAAGCACTGGAATCCAGCACAGAGGTATCGGCATTTGTACCTGTGTTGCCAAGGCAATTGGCAGCATTTCTTGAAGAGATAGCGAAGGAAAATACTGATTTCGACAAGGTTCGCGAGATTGTCGAAAGCGACATGAGTCTGGCCGGTGAGACCATTCGCGTTGCCAACAGCCCCCTGTATCGACGCTCAGTGGTGGAGATAGAATCTATCGGCAAGGCCATCTCTATGCTGGGACTGGATGGCGTGAACCTGATCGCTTCATCATTGATGATGAAACAAGTATTAAAGATCAAATCCAAGGAACTGCAGGAAATCGGGGAAACCCTATGGCGGCATTGTCTGGAGTGCGCGGAGGCCTGCCGCATTATCTATGAAGGAGAAGATGCCTTTACGGCTTATCTCCTTGGTCTGGTGCACGACGTAGGTGCAGTGGCAATCTTTAGTTGCTATGTGAGCCAGCTACCGAACACCGATTGTAATAATCTCGATGGCAACCGGGTATTGAAGATATTGCTCGAAGAGCAAACCAGTTGGTTGTCGGCGCATATTGCAAAAGAATGGAAACTGCCCAAAGCGATCATTGACGCCCTGCAGGATTTCGACACCATGCAGCAAATGCAGGAGATAGGCTGTATTGCCGAGGACAAGCACCCTTTGGCTTTGGTCCTCGAGAGGGCAAACGAGACCAGCGAAGTCTATACTCTAGTAGAGAACGGCGTTATCGATAGAGAATCCGGGCATTTAGAGTTGCAGGCGCTGGGGCTCTCAGATGAACAAATTACCGCACTATTCGAGCGCTTTGCCAATATGGGCCAGTAACAGTTTTTACTAGTGAACGGAGGCAAGTCGAGACAGACTGTCAGTGGAGATCAGGAAATGGAAGGTATACACAATTTTTACGAGCAACAGGTTGCTAAATACATAGGCGAACTGCACCATATACGGGCGGAATTTGACGATGATGAAGTGTCTGACATTATCTGCATCGCGTTAAACATGTTGCCAGCGAAGTATTATCGCCACAGCATCGATTTGAGCTTCTACACGACTTCTGATGAGCAGAAAAAGATGGAGCAGCAAATTTCGGAAGCTATCAGCTACGCTACACACAAGGTGCGTACTAACCCGAGGAATGCTGAAGGTTCTATGTCAACCCACTAAATTTTGTGGATTCTTTCGGCGAGACCGAAAGATCAGCAATCGGGGTTCAATGGAGGCCTGTTTATTGCGCGGTTAAACCGCGTTCATGCAGGCTTCCGCTGCGCCCGGTCTATCTGTTTATATGATCAGGGATTTGCTGACTGGAATACCCATTCCATTGCCTATCACCGCCGTAAATACTCTGTAGTCGCCGCGCCATCACACAATTGTCAGGGTGGTACCGCCTAACTCCTCTGCGCTTCCCTGAGCATTATTTCGGATCTGCATCCGCTTCCCCGCGAACGCCCATCATTTCACTCACGAGGCCAGCCTCGACGTTCTCTTCATGTCTCATACGAATCCATAGCGCCACGAAGTCCAAAGCAGGGTTCCCGGGCGCAACGCTGAGACTAAGGGCAACCGACTAAAGCCTGGGAAACTGGGTGCTTGCATCCTGCATTGCAGGGCATGATGCCTGCATTGATCAGGGTAATGGCATTTCCGGGCTTTCGTTGCTTCTTGCAGCCTGGAAACTGGGCCTGGGTTCGCTGCTGCGAACCTGCTCCAGCCAGAAGACGCCATCGAAGGGGGCGCTATTACCCCGGGTGCCAAGAAAATCCATGTCGCCGTCCCCATCCAAATCTCTCGCGATGAATTTGTCGAACATACCGCGCTTGCGCCGGGAAATGTCATGACGGGTCCAGCCAGCTTTGGCATCACCGGGATTTTCATACCAGCCAATTCTGCCCAGTGCATCATGCATATCTACGTCACCATCACCGGTTCGTGGGCCCAGGCTATAGCTGCCGGCGATGACGTCCATATCCCCGTCGCCGTCGATATCAGCAATTTCCATCCCTGTCGTTCTGTCCGGTTGAAACGTACCGATCTCGAATCCGTTCCAGGCATCGTCTTTGTCGGCGGGTTGCTCTATCCAGCCAATACCGCTTCCCGCTGCACCAATAATATCGAGCCGGCCATCCCCGTTGAGGTCTGTGTACTCCAGGTTAAACCCGGCCATAGGGGCGCCGACGATACCTATGGCATGCTCCCGTAGTTGCAGAGAGTCGCCACTCATATTTTCAAACCACGCCAGACGGCTCTCCCCACGCGTGCCCACTACAATGTCCATATCACCATCACTGTCGAGGTCCACTGGCTCGCTGTTCTGCGGAATGGAATAGTTGCCAATTATGGTTTCTTGCCAGGAGTCTTCTGCCAGCGGGTCACCGGAAAAGGAGAATACGGACACCGGGGTGGAGCGGGCGAAATCCGCGGGGCCTGGTCTCTGCGCACCTTTGTTGGGTGCCAGAATCTCGGGCCTGGAATCGCCAAAAATATCTGCGATAAAGACTCTGATATAGGAACCCCTGGCGCGGGTCATGGGAAGTATCAGCCTTGGCCAGTGGTCGCTGCGGGCTGTATTGCCCGGGTTCTGCAGATAGATGAGGTGAGAGAGTTCGGCTGCGACGACCAGGTCAGGATAACCATCTCCATTGATGTCTGCCGCGGCTACATCTTCCGGTGCCGGGGAATCTTCACCCTCGGCAACAGTGATGTTGAGCCATTGGTCAGGATCTGCCGATGCAAAGGCTATTCTGACGTGACCTTCAGGAGGAGGTATGAAATCGGGGTCATATTGCGCGGAATCATATTCGGAATCGGATTCGTGTACCGAGATAACGTCTTCGAAACCATCCAGGTCCAGATCAGCTATGACCAGTCCGTCACTGCCACTCAGTGCAAAGCCAGCGCGCTCGGGGTCATCGATAATATGCTCACGCCAACTGATGTACTGACCATCGACGCTCCGGGCCTGGGTCTGGCGATCACCCACGTTAGCCTGGGCGACGATTTGCATTGAACTCAGTGAGGCAAGGCCAATGACGATAGAGGTGAAGACGGGAGATGTTTTCATGTCGAAAGAATTGCTCTTGTTATTCTTTAGGGAACTGCACAAGCGTCATGATAAAGCGGCAACATGACTCTGCCAACCTGGCATAAAAACCAGTAAATTCAGTCTCTTCAAGAAGATTTACTGACTCGTTCATTCGACATGCCAGCAGTAAATGGGTAGCATTTGCATCTACTCAGGGGGAATATCATGTCCAGGTTCGTTTTATTGGTTTCGCTTGTTATGTTGTCGGGAGTGGCAACGGCACAGCCAGAATTACCCGGCCTCGATTCGCTTGGCGAGGGTTGGAATGCCATGGCCACCGATGGTGTCTGCTCCGCTGGAACACCTTACCAGTTCTATGTAAATACTTCGGCTGAAAATGCCGATGGCGAGAAATTATTGCTCTTTTTTAACGGTGGTGGCGCCTGTTGGTTTGGGCAGGCCTGCGACCTGAATTCGCAACCCAACGTGCATACTCCCATGGCTCATATCGATGCCAACAACCCTGCCATGGCGGACGGCATCTTCGATCTTGAGAATCCACGGAATCCCTTTGCCGGTTACAGCATGGTGTTTGTTTCCTACTGCAATGGGGATGTGCATATAGGGTCGGGTCCTCGCGATTACGAATATCGCAATAGGGAGGGTGTGGATGTGACAGTGACGACCCATCATGATGGCTATCGCAACAGTCAGGCCGCTTTGCAATGGGTTTATGAGAATTACCCGGCACCCTCCAGGGTTGTCGTGAGCGGCAGCAGTGCAGGAGCTATTGGGGCATCTTTCTATGCGGGGCTGGTGGCCGAGCACTATTCACAGACGCCGGTGGTTTTGTTGGCTGATGGTGCTGGTGGTTACAGCTCAGCAAACCTGCACCGGGTATTTGAGGCATGGAATGTGAGTGACATTCTTCCGCCGTGGCCAGAATATGCCGGGCAGACAAACCAGAGCCTGACCTTTGAGGATTTCTACATTGCCAGCGCTTTGCACAACGCCAACCTGACTATCGCGCAATACAACACCGCGGAAGACAGTGTGCAGAAGAATTTCACTTATCTGCTGGGAGACGCACCAGCAAGCTTTAAACTTCCGGAACGAATCCTGAATAATTATTTACAGATCGAAAATGAAGTAAGTGAATTTTACTCGTATACAGCCGGTGGTGATTTCCACACGATTCTGGGCTTTCCTGTTTTCTATGAGTACGAAGTCGAAGGTGTAGGATTCGTTGAATGGGTCGAAGACCTGATCAGTGGTGAAACTGTGCCTGACATCAGTTGTGTCAATGAAATAAGAGGATGCAGTGATGCACCTGTAGCAGAGTAAACTGCCTGTACCGGAGAGTTTTTCGCAAACCCCTTAAGTAGTATACGAGTAGATCACTTGTCTGAAGTCAAAGAAATTGTTCGCAGCATAAGAGACGCCATGAACAAAGAGTTGCGTCCTCTTATCGCCGAGTCATTGCATGATGCCGGTAAATCCATGCGTAACCACACTGCAACCGCCATGGACGGCACTACCGTTCTTGAGGGAGTTGATGGTGTGCTGGATCGCTTCACCATTCTGCTTAATGATTGTTTCGATTGCCTCGTAGAGTTCAAAGAGAAAACGGCTTCAGTTTTCGACTATGGCAACCTCAAATTGGTTGAAGAAGAAGATTTGGAAGCCATGATTGCCATGGAGGGCATGATCGCGCATGCCCGCAATACAGATATTCATCAGTACATCTGCTTCAGCACCCGGTTCGGCTCACTATTCGTGAGCACCCCGATTGATGAATCCAACAATCCGATGGATCCTGAACAGATTGGTGATGCGTTCAAAGATGCCCTTCAGCCTCTGGGGCTAAAACCGGCTTCCTTATTAATGGCATACCGTCAGTTCAATATCTCGGTTTTTCATCGCCTCGAATCGGTATTAGAGAAAGCCAATGAGATGCTCATCGCCCGAGGCGTGATGCCGGATCTCGATATATCGGCGAGAAACCGCGAGCAGCACAAGAACAAGCGTTCCGCGCCGCGAAATCGAACGGATCCTGATGAGCGTGCCTTCGGAAAAGGTGATGGGACATTCGGGCAGCGGGGCGGTTCGTCGTCTGAGCTGTTTTCGATGATGCAAGGTTTATTGCATGGCGCGGGCTCGCAGGCATCGTCAAACAATCAAGCGGCGGGCCCCCTCTCCAATAATCTGGCAATGTCTGGATCTGCCCAGTCGGGCATGATGGTCGGCGGCAAGCGCCTGCAGGTGCTGGCTGCGGATAAGTTGCTTGGCGTGTTGGACAAGCTGAATGCCAATGAAATCGGACAGGGAATTTCTGCGGCCGACAACCTGACTGCATCGATTGCCGAGCAGCTGGAGCAGATGAGCGGTAAGGGCGTTATGCAGGCGATAGATGCCCAATCCGCCGATGTTATAAACCTGATCAATCTGCTGTATGAGGCCATCTGGGACGACAGTACCGTTCCAATTCCCATTAAAGAGCTTATTGGTCGCACTCAGATTACTGCTCTGAAAATTGCCCTGGCTGAGCCTGATTTTTTTGACAGCGATTCACACCCCATGCGGGTACTGATCAATGAGTTGGCGACAGCCGGGATCAGTTGGACCGAAGCCGACAATCTGGCAGATGACAAGATGTATGCCCAGATGCGCAGTACGGTCAATAAACTGATTAGTGGATTTGACGGTAGTGCTTCTTACATCGAGCCGCTACTGGAAGAGTTTCGATACTTTAAGCGACACCAGTTGCTGGCTGGGCAGGAAGTGGAGAATCGGCTACTGGAGGCGGACGACAGGGAAGAGCGACTCGACGAAATCAGGCAATATGCCAGGCGGAAGATAGGGGAACGGATTCTGGATCCTAACCTGCCGGAATTTGTGATGAATTTTCTGGAAAATATGTTCCAAAAATTTCTCGTGCAAATCCTGCTGAGGGAAGGTCCGGGGGGTGTGAGTTGGCGTCCCGTGATGACGACCATCGATGTGCTGCTGTGGACGGTTCAGTCGGAACGGGTGCCTGAAGACAAGGCGCGCTTTAATAAATTGAAGCCACGGCTGTTGATCAATCTGCGCAAGGCGCTGGATGTGGCGGGTTTTGAAAAAACCCAGATTGATGAAGCGCTAATGGGCCTTCAGAAAGTCCAGGAAGCTGCATTCGCAGTGAAGCCCAAAGTTGAAGACGAAGTGGATGAATCGAGCCTTGGTTTCGATGAGTGGATGGCGGACGCCAAACCGTCTTCTGCCAAATCTCTGCTGGAACTGGCCGATGATGATGAGCACCTGAAAGAGGTGGAACGATTGCCTATTGGGCTCTGGATGGAATTCCAGGCCGACGGTGAGCAGACTATCCGCTGTACACTTGCTGCCAAGATCGACACTATCGACAAGTTTGTCTTCGTTAACGCCCAGGGCGTCAAGGTGATTGAAAAATCGCGTATGGGCCTGGCGCGGGAAATGAAAGCGGGCACAGTGAAAATAATCAGCGAGGCGCCACTTATTGATCGCGCCATGGAAACGGTAATCGGCAAACTGCGTAGCAGTGGCAACTAATAGACAAATCGGCTGCCGGTCAGGTCGATGGGTCGTAAACAGTGAGCGAAAAAGAATGAGTAAAACGAGTCGCGTATTGCTGGGCCTGCTATTCCTTCTGCCGGCCGCACTTTCAACTATCGCTAGTGCCCAATCCGCGGGTAACGGTCTCGGCCTGACCGCGCTCGATCGTTACGTCGCCAGTCCAGATCCTGCCTATCGATATTCAGTGCTTTCTACTGTAGAAGGCGAGGGCTATCGCAGTTATATCCTCGAGATGGTGTCTCAATCCTGGCTCACCGAGGAAGAAGTAAACCTGCCGCTGTGGGAGCACTACATGTCTGTCACCGTGCCCGATGAAGTTGTGAGTGATATTGGCTTTCTTTATATCACCGGTGGCAGCAAAAACAATGCTGCACCAGAGCAGGCGGAAGCCGCGGATGTTCGCAGGGCGCTGCGGACCAATACGGTGGTGACTACTCTGTATATGGTGCCTAATCAACCCCTCGTTTTTAAAGAAGATGGCGTGTCTCGCAGCGAAGACTCGATTATTGCCTATACCTGGGATAAATACTTTCGTACCGCCGATGACAAATGGCCGCTGAGGCTGCCTATGACCAAGGCGGCCGTCAGGGCGATGGATACCGTGACCGATCTCATGGCAAACCCAGAGCGAGGTGCAATTGAAGTAAACAAGTTTGTTGTCGCAGGTGGATCGAAACGTGGCTGGACCACCTGGACGACGGCTATCGTGGACAAGCGTGTAGTGGCAATTATGCCAATCGTCATAGATCTGCTGAATCTGGGAGAATCATTCAAACACCATTTTTCGGTCTATGGATCCTATTCACTCGCCGTATTCGACTATGTCAGCAATCGTTCGGTGAACTGGATTGGTACTTCCGAGTGGGACAACCTGATGGATATCGTTGAGCCCTATGAATACCGGGATCGATTGAATTTGCCCAAGTACCTGCTAAATTCCACTGGTGATGAATTCTTCCTGCCGGATAGCTGGCAGTTTTATTGGGATGATCTGGTGGGTGAGAACCACTTGCGCTATGTACCCAATTCCAATCATGGCATGGGCGGCACAGATGTAGTGGAAAGCGTTGATGCCTGGTATCACGCAATCGTTCACAACGTCCGCATGCCCCGGTATTCCTGGGATGTGGCCGAGGATGGCACGATTACGGTACATAGCCTCACGGAACCTCTGGAAGTCTTGCTGTGGCAAGCTCACAATCCCCAGTCCAGAAACTTCACCCAGGCCGTCATAGGGCGGGCCTACGAAAGTAGCCCTCTGCAAGAAGTTGCGCCTGGAGTTTACCAAGCAAAAATCGAACCACCGGAATCTGGTTTCACTGCCTATTACCTAGAGATGCATTATCCCAGTGGTATCGACGAACCCCTGAAATTCAGTTCCGGTGTGAAAGTGGTGCCGGATGTCACTGAATATCAATGGCAATTCACACCAGACAGCTCGCGCCAGTAACCTTAAAAACTTCTCCCCGTGTAGAGAATTACTGATGGTCGTGCATTGCCGATCAGCGCGTCACGGTTTTCGGCGTACGCAAGATTTCACTGCGCTGGTTCACAATTTGAAACCAATAGGCTGCTTTTGTAGTCCGCTCTTCATAGCTGTGAACCCGTTAACCTTTCGCGTTGAGACAGTAAATCGAACTGTGACTCAGTTAGGCAATTCCTGTTCGCTAAACTTCTAGACTAACTTCCCAGGTAACTCGAGCCAATCGGCGAAAGTGCCTCCATGTCCTTCAGAAGCAGGGAGGGAAGTTGTAATGCGAAGTTGTACTCAGAAGATCGCGACAGTATTCCTGCTTGTCGCAGCATCTGTCTTACAGTCATCCCTTGCCGACAGCGCGTTCATTGAAGACGGCTTCCTGCGGGTTCCGCGCATCGATATCGATGGCTATGGCCCCATGGAGCTTGGCTTTCGGATAGTTTTCGATGGTGACTACCGTTTGATACTTGAGCAGGCGCTGGAAACCATTGACGGCGTGCCAAATTCAGGGATATGGGATCCGGAAACCGTGAGTTTTTCGCTCGATGAGGTGGAGCTGGAAAGTGGTGAGCGGTATGCCGTCGAATTGATGCAATTGCAGTCAGAACCGCACGCCATATTCGCGGTCGCCAGTGCCATCCTGCTCAATGGACCGCAAACCGCTCCCGCACCGCAGCCTCCTCATGAAGTGTCGGCTTCTGCGACTCAACTGTTTGAACAACAGTGTAGTCATTGTCATGGAGTGCAAGGGGAGGGCACCGGCATTGCGCCTGCCTTGATCGCTTGTGCCTCTTGCAGCAGCTACGAAACCCTGTTGACTGAAATACGCGACACCATGCCACTCGGCCAAGCGGCGAGCTGCAACGAAGCCTGTGCCGCCCAGTTGGCGAGCTATATACAGGTAGCATTCAACAGTAGTAATGAGGCTGTCAGCAACCAGACCGTAGGATTCATAGAGCAACTTGGGAACGGGGAGACCTTGCGCAAGGCCTCGGAGCAACTTGTTTCTCGATTGCCAACGCTGGAAGAATTTCAGCTCGTGGCCGCCAATGGCAGCGCAGGGCTTGTTGCGGCAATCGCCGGCATGATGGAAGAAGATGCCTTTCATGATCGCCTCCAGGAAATTTTCAACGACTACTTGCTTACTGATAAGTATCACTCACGCAATGGATCGGAAGCTGCGATCAGCTTGCTAAGCAACGACGACTTTCCAGACAGGCGCTGGTTTGATCCCGGGAAAGACAAGCGGGGCGATGCTTACAATCTTCTGCGCGTACAAACCAACGATGGTGTTGCCAGAGAACCCCTGGCGCTGATTAGTCATGTGGTGGCCAATGATCTGCCTTTTACAGAAATCCTCACCGCTGACTACATGATGATGACGCCTTACTCGGCCCGCAGTTATGGCGTCACCGATATCGCTTTCGCTAATCCGAACGATCCGGAAGAGTTCAAACCGGGGCGCTTACCGGACGTGCCTCACGCCGGCATCCTGACCTCGCCCATGTTTCTCAATCGCTATCCCACCACGTCCACCAACAGAAACCGCGGCAGGGCGCGGGTCGTGTTCGATCTGTTTCTGGATACCGATATCCTCTCAATCGAAGGCGTGCGACCAGGCAGTGCCGTCGATATCACAACACCCATCCCGACCATCAACAATCCTCAATGTTCCAAATGCCATACGGTGCTCGATCCGGTGGCATCCATTTTTCAGAATTGGGACCACAAGGGGCGCTATAGGCCTGCGCGTCTCAGCAAGTATGGATGGTATGCGGACATGGAAGCGAGGGGATTCAATGGAGAAGTCATGCCCCTTGCAGGGAACGTGGATAGCTCGGTGCAGTGGTTGGCAGCGCGCATGGCGAGCGACCCCAAGTTTCCAAGAGCGGTCACCCGCATCATGGTGAATGGGCTCACGGGAAAGGAACCTTTAACAGCGCCGGCTGATGCCCAGGCCAGTCAATCCGAGCTGGAGGCCTATGTGGCGGAGCGCACCGTGCTCAATGAAATTCAGCAACGGTTTGTCGATGACAACTACAATCTCAAGACCCTGGTTCGGGAAATCATGTTGAGTCCGTACTGGCGCGCATCGGCCATCACGGCGGCGGATTCCGGTGCTTATGCCAACGTGGGTTCAAGCTATCTGTTAAGTCCGGAGCAGTTGGATCGCAAGATCGAAGTTTTACTGGGTTTCGATTGGCGAAATTCTCTCGATCAGTACTACAAGGACCGGGAGAAATACTGGGCGTCCAGGTTGGGGCGAACTTTTCACCAGATCTACGGGGGTATCGATTCCGACAGTATCACTACAAGGCTGCGTTCCCCCAACGGCATGATGGGTGCAATGCAGTTGCGCATGGCGAATGAGTTGTCCTGTTATGCGGTGCCTCATGACTTCTGGTTGTCGGCCAATGAAAGGCGCCTGTTCCTGTTTGTTGACCAAGGCACTAATCCCTATAGCGAATCGGGCTTGCTGAACGAGTCTGCCATGGAACTCATCCGGCAAAACATTCGCTTCCTCCACGAATACTTGTTGGGTGAAAACCTGACTGTCGATTCACCAGAGGTGCAATTCACTTTCGAGCTTTTCATGAACGTCCTAAACCGGGGGCGTCAATACATCCTCAGTAACAGCGGAGAATGGTGGGCGATCCGGTTGCCTGATAGTTGTGACCGGACGCGGGATTTTCAGGGCAATGACCTTAAAGACGTCAATGGAGAGGACCTGCGTTTGGTGTATGACAAACAGTTTGTTATCAGGGCGTGGATGGCGGTGGTTGCCTATCTGCTGGCTGACTACAAGTTTCTCTACAGCTAGGAAGTCATCAATCAATCATGTTGCATCGCTGACTTGTAGCCCAATCCGGTCTCCGCAGAGATGCAGCATAGTTAGTCAAAGATTCAGCGGGAGGATTAGCTGATGATCAGAAGGCAGTTTCTAAAATATATCGCTGGTAGTGGTCTCGGGCTCGTTGTGCCCTTGGCTGGCCCAGCGGATGCGGCAGCTCCCGATCGCTTCTGGGTCATGGTAAACGCTGGCGGTGGCTGGGACCCTACCTATTTCATCGACCCCAAGGGTGATCGCAACCGGCTCGATGGCAGGGGGCCGGTAAACAACTATTCGGTGAATGCAATCACCAGCGCAGGCAATATCGCTTTCCCTGCTTCCTATCCGACAAATATCGATCCTCCCGATGCCAATTCGCCGGGACACTTCGCCAACTTCTTTCCCAGGCATGCCAGTCGCCTGTTGGTGGTGAATGGAATCGATACCCAGACCAATAATCACGATGCGGGTTCCCGCTTCATCTGGAGCGGCAAGATCGAATCGGGTTACCCAAGTTTTGCCGCACTCGCGGCGGCAACATCGGCACCTACGGAGCCGCTGGCCTACATCTCCAATGGGGGCTATGACAACACAGCATCCCTCGTGGCTCCCGCTCGTATAGGCGATGGGGATGTGTTTCAGCTATTGGCTTACCCCAATGCGGCGCGTCCCTGGGAGGATGAGGATCGCCGCTCGCCCTATTTCCCGGAGTCTATTTACGGGGAAATCGAACAGGCCAGAAATGCTCGCCTGCAGCGCCTGCTCGCAACTAGCCGGTTGCCACTGGGACAGCAACAGCTCAATGAACTGGCGATGGCACGAACTGGCGACAACAATCTCAATCGACTCGTGGCCTTGCTACCCGACAATGTCTCCAATGGCCTGGAAGGGCAAGCTGAGGTTGCGGTGGCAGCCTTTGCCAGTGGTATCGCAGTCAGTGCCAATCTGCACATGGGTGGTTTCGATACCCATGGCAATCATGACCAGAATCATGCCAATAGACTTACGCAGTTACTCGCGGGAGTTGATCGACTCTGGGATGAAATAGAACGCAACGGATTGCAGGATAAGGTTACCGTGGTAATCGGCTCAGATTTCGGACGCACACCTTTTTACAATGATGGCAGGGGCAAGGACCACTGGAACGTGACCAGCCTCATGGCCATGGGAGCCGGGGTCAGGGGTAATCGAGTGATCGGCGGTACTGACGATCATGTTGAAGCGCTAACAGTCAATCCCCAGAGCCTGCTGCCCCAAGCTGGCGGGATTACCCTGACACCGGAGCATATCCATGTTGCCTTGCGGCGCATGGCAGGCATCGAACCGCAGCTTGAGACCCGGTTCGGAATAGCTGCCGACACATTGAGCCTGTTTGCCTAGTCCGGTGACGGCGTAGCCAATCGCTGGTCTGCAGTGGCTTCAGTATTGACGCCACCACCGGAGTATTAAATCAATGTAAGAAAAGTCAGTAAAAACTGCTTATTCTTTAGCGCCTGTTGAGGGTTCCTTCAAGGCGTATATCCAGCGCTCTCAGTGGTGACGATATAACCTCTTTGCCTAAAGTGAGAGCCAGTTCTAACTTATTGTTATCTAAGCGAATCCGTTTTTGACCAAACTGTGCAGTAGATCAAAAAAACCCTGAAAATTGATGAGAAAATCATGGTGTCCGATTAGATTTAATTAATAAGTGGAGTAGTTCTGGAGGGGTCATGAGCAACGAGAGAAGAAAATTCCCGCGAGTTTCCCTTGATGGCGATGTGAGCCTGTTCCTGTCTGATGTGGTGCGCAATGGTCATCTCATGAATATTTCGCCATCGGGAATTCAGATCGAATGTAAACATCAGTTAATTGAACAGTTGTCTCAATTTAAATCCGAGGCGGGCCTGTATCCCCATTTCGAGCTCGAGTTCAGTATGCCGAATACGGGTAAGGAGATGATCAAGTCTGTCTGCAATGTGTCTTACTGCCGTCGCCTGAGTCAGGACAACTATCATCTGGGCTTGAATTTTGTCACTCTGTCAAAGAATGATGAAGCAAGAGTGAGTGACTACATCGAACATTCGGCCGCGGCCTAGTGCTCGACCCCAGGCGCTGCCTACCGCAGCTCAACTCCTTACAGATTCTCATCTTGCCGTCGATGGATTATCATTGGCGGCATGGCTATCAGAACTTTGCTTTTGGTACTGTTGTTCGCAGTATCCCCCCTCACGGCGCAGGAACAATCTTTCGATGAATGGCTGGCGGACTTGCGCGCTGAAGCGAGCTTGCTTGGCATTTCCGATTCAACGCTTTCTGCGCTCGATAATATCACGCCACTGGAACGGGTATTGGAGCTGGACAATAGCCAACCCGAATTCGTCCAGACTTTCACCCGTTATATAGATTTGCGGGTAACCTCCGGGCAGGTCAGTCGTGGTCAACAGCTGCTGCAGCAGCATGGTGTATTGCTGGATGAAGTGCGACAGCGCTATGGCGTCCAGCCACAATACCTTGCTGCGTTCTGGGCGATCGAAAGTAACTTCGGAAGGGCAACCGGTGGTTTCTCCGTATTGGAGGCGCTGGCTACGCTGGCCTACGATCCGCGCCGGGCAGAGTTCTTTCGCCGCGAACTACTGACGGCATTGCGTATCATCGATGACGGACATATCGCGCCAGAACGCATGAGTGGATCCTGGGCGGGAGCCATGGGGCAACTGCAATTCCTGCCCAGTGTTTTCGACCGCTATGGGGTGGATGGTGATGGAGACGGGCGTATAGACATCTGGAATAGTCTTCCTGACGTATTCCATTCAGCGGCTAATTTTTTATCTGAATCTGGCTGGCGTGGTGATCAACGCTGGGGCAGGGAAGTAGTGCTGCCAGCGGATTTCGATTACAGGCAATCCGGTACTGGAGTCAGAAAACCATTGAGTGAGTGGCGTGACATGGGAGTCAGAACCCTCGACGGCAACCCGATACCCGTGGTGGCTGGTATGGAAGCGTCAGTGGTACTGCCTGCGGGCGCCAGTGGTCCAGCGTTTCTGGGCTACAGTAATTTTCGGGCTACCATGGCCTATAATCCGTCTACTTTTTATGCCCTGACGGTGGGCCATTTGGCAGACCGCTTTGCCGGTGGCGCTGCTATCCAGCATATGCCGGAGAACGAGCAGGCCTTGAGCGTTGCCGAAGTACGGGAATTGCAGGAATTGTTAAACGCGCGCGGCTTTGACTCCGGTACCCCGGACGGCCGCGTGGGCAGAATGACAAGAGCCGCGATCAGGGCTTACCAGGACAATGCCGGGCTGCCCATGGATGGCTACGCGTCCGGTCAGCTTTTGGCGGCCCTGCGCAGCAGCAACTAGGGGTATAATGGCAGCTCTCTGCTTCCAACAGTCTTAATTTACTAATTCGATTAACTTTCAGCTTTCAGCAGCGATTCATGGCAATTTCTAGATCAGCGGACTCGGCGCTTCCTCGTTTCAGGCGTCTGGCGACAATTACCTTGCTTGCCGTCTATTTTTTGATCCTGGTGGGCGCCAGCGTTCGCGCATCAGGCGCAGGTATGGGGTGCCCCGACTGGCCCACCTGTTTCGGTAGCTGGATTCCGCCGACACATGAGTCCCAACTTCCCGCTAACTACCAGGAAATCTACGCGGAACTCGGCTATGCCGATACTCGCTTCAATGTCGTAAAAACCTGGACGGAATACATGAACAGGTTGGTAGGGGTGACCATAGGCTTTCTGATCTTTGCGACGGCCATTTTCTCCTGGTCACTGCGGCGCCTGAATCGGCGAATAACCATTGCTTCCATTGCCACATTCCTGATGGTTGGTTTTCAGGGCTGGCTGGGCGCAAAAGTAGTCAGTTCCAATTTGCAGCCGGGCATGATTACCCTGCACATGCTGATGGCCCTGGCGATTGTGGGAACCCTTCTCTACGCGCTAGCGCAGTCCCGGCGGCAATTGATGGTGGCGCAACCGGTGACCAGCATCGATCCACGGTTTGAGAAATGGCTCTATATCGTGCTCGGTATGACTATTCTTCAAGTCACCATGGGTACACAGGTGCGGGAGATGACGGATATTATTCGCGAGTCACAGGGGGAAGCGCTGCGTTCGGCCTGGATCGAAGCCATGCCGTGGTTCTTCTATGTGCATCGCAGCTTCTCGGCGCTGGTGCTATTCGCCAATCTCTGGCTTGCTCGCCTGTTGATTAACTCTCTTGGCTGGATGCACACGCTGACTCGCCTGACTCTGGGCATGATTATTGTCATCGGTGTCGCCGTGACTTCCGGTGCGACTCTGGGACACCTTGGCATGCCCGCCCTGGTGCAGCCAATGCATTTGCTGGCGGCCACATTGCTGTTCGGTCTGCAATTTTTGATCTGGATGAGCTATCGACACGCTCGCGATGGGGGACTGGTGAGCGACGGTGGCTCATCCCCTGCAGCAGGAAATCCAGCACAGCATGGTCGAGAGCAAGCGGTCATTTAGTCTGGCTGCATACGCTATCTGCCGCTCCGCCCGAAGCTATCCTGCATACTGCAGCGTTAATCATTTGCCTTTGTCATTCACCCAGCCGTTCACCTGGTCCATCAGGAGTCTCCATGGAAAGCAAACCACGAAGCAATAAAGAGTTCGACATGATCGTGTTCGGAGCTACCAGTTTCGTCGGTCAGATTCTCTGTCGCTATCTGGTGAATGAATACACCGAACCCAATTTTACCTGGGTCATGGCTGCGCGATCTGCGGACAAACTGAATGCCTTGAAGGCGGAATTGGGTGAGAAGTCAAAAGACATTCCAATGATCGTCGCCGATTCAGGTGATGAGGAAGCTATGCGCGGTCTTTGCCAGCGAGCTGAAGTCATTATCTCCACTGTAGGCCCCTATGCGCTGTATGGAGAAAGCCTGGTGAAAGCCTGTGCGGAATCCGGAACCGACTATTGTGATCTAACCGGGGAAGTGCAGTGGGTCAGGCGCATGATCGATCGCTACGAGGAGAATGCGCGTGCCAGCGGCGCGCGCATCGTGAACTGTTGTGGTTTTGATTCCATACCTTCGGACCTGGGTGTGAAATTTCTCCAGGAACAGGCGCTGCAGGAATTTGGAAGCTACTGCAGCCAGATCAAGATGCGGGTAAAGGCTACCAGGGGTGGCGCGTCTGGCGGCACGATAGCCAGTGGTATCAATGCCCGTAAAGAAGCAGCCAGTGATCCCGAAATTGCAGCCCAGATGCGGGACTGGTATTCGATCTGTCCACGACCTCTCAACAATAGTGCGACACAACGCCTGGTCGAAGTGGAGTACGATGAGGATTTCAAATCCTGGGTAGGGCCATTCATAATGGCGGCTATCAATACACGTGTTGTGTTGCGAAGCAACGCACTACGTGAAGAGCCTTATGCCAGCGAATTTGTTTACGACGAAGCTGTACTCACGAAAGATGGCAATGAAGGGAAGAAAAATGCCAAACGAGTGGGCATGGGCACCGCGTTAGCCGGCGCAGTGCTCGCTATACCTCCGCTGTTGTGGCTCGCCAGGAAATTCTTCCTGCCTAAACCGGGCGAGGGACCCAGCCCGGAGGAGCAGCGAAACGGCTTCTTTGACATTCGCATGCATGGCCGAACCGACAATGGCGATACCATAATGGTCAAGGTGACTGGCGACAGAGACCCAGGCTATGGCTCCACCGCCAAGATGCTGTCCCAGGCGGCAATTAGTCTGCACCGGGATGTGGATAAGCACGCTATCGGGGGTGGGTTCTGGACGCCCGCATCTGTGTTCGGTGAGGGGCTCATGCAGAGATTGCACTCTCACGCTGGTCTGGGCTTTGAGGTGCTGGAGCTTCAGGCCGCAGACTCCGGTGAGTTAACTGTGGTCGATTCAGCTGACTCCGGTAATGGCTCCCCAGAGCAATAACGTGCAATTCAGCCAGTAAATAATTGGAACCTCCCCGCTGATTTTTCAGCTGTATCCGGGATAGCGCTCGCTGTCCCGATCCCCGGAGTCGACGGTCGATTGCGGCCAGGATTTCCTGCCTGGCTGAAAACTGATTCTACTATCGAAGTGCGCGCATCAGGTGTTTCGCGATGGGCTCTGGCGATTTGCAAATGAGTGAACTATTCCACCAATAGTTCGCAATAATGGCCGCCATTTCTGCCGGCATCGAGTTTGCTCAATATAAAATACCGAAAAATCAGGGTGTTACAAGTTGGCATGCTCTGTGAATACTTTACAGCTGAAACCAACGCTGAATTTGTTCTCTGGAGTGTAACCAATAGGGTAGGGACCGCGTCTATTAATTGAAACCCCGAAAGCGCCTTTGCTGCGCGTTTTCATGTGCCGGGTTTGCGCTTGGTTTCGACTGCGGGCCTCATCCCCGGGGTCCGCAGTCGAACCCTTTTTTGCTCGAAACGCCGGGTACTACGCATTACTATCTGCTCATTGCTAACTATGCTGAATTATCAAACCATGGAACAGGAACCCTCAAGTCCGGCAGTTAAAGTCAAGCCGGCGCGCTCGGTAAATCTTTGGACGCCTATAAAACGCTTCGTCGCATTTCAGGTCAAACTCTATGTCGATGCATTTCGCGACCTCCTGCTTAGTGCCCTGTCATTTTTCGCCTTCGTGATTGACCTGTTGTTTCAGCAGCATGGGGAAGACAGCTACTTTGAAAAAGTGCTCGCACTTGGCAGACGGACGGAACGCATCATTAATCTGTTCGAGCAACATGATCCAGCGAGCCAGGGAAAGGACTCAATTGATGGCATGCTGCGCGATGTGGAGGAAAAACTGCGCCGCTAGTCATTCTGGTATATCAATGAGCATGAAGTTCGCTCAACGATGCGAGCGTAGTTAATCAGGCGTTATCGAAGCAAGGGAAGCCCCACAAGTTGCTGAAATATCAGCTATTTTTAAGTATTCAGAGCTCAGGTAGAGTTAAAAGCCTGACCAGGCAAACTGCCGATGAGCGCAGATCAGGAGGACCCTGACGCGATTGTCACTTGCTGACTCAATGACGGGATCACAGGGCTTTTTGTATTATTCCTGCGGTTCCGGTAATGTGGAAAACGGTGTTCAGATCGACCTTCAGGAAGTAGCTCGTGCCCAACCCGCTGTTTTTATTCACTGCACAGATCGTGGCGATCATGTCGGTGCTGTTATTGGCCACCGGATACCTGAAGACCGATCCCCGCGCCGCCAGTGCCCGTGTCTTTGGGCTCATGGCCGTCTTTGTGGTTTTCTATCTTCTCAATGGCATGACCAATGGCAACATCGCGCCAGAATTTCGCATCGACCTCAGTAACATCTCCTTAATCATTGCCGTTACTACCAGCGCCATCTGCGGCCTGTTCATGATCTACTGTTTTCTGATCTTTCAGGAACAGCAGCGTTTCCCCATAACCCTCGGTGCGGCATTCGCCTTGCAGATATCCCTCGACCTGGTCCTGTTTCTACTCAATCTCAGTGGTGATGACGGACTCAGTGGTGGATCGGCCTTGCTCGCCACCAGCATGGATTTTCTGCAGCTTGTGTTCGTCGGTTTTGCAATCTACTGGACACTTAAGGGTTGGCGCTCGGATCTGGTGGAAGACCGGCGGATTTTTCGCTGGTTCATAATCGGTGTGCAGGGTGGGCTCATATTCCTTGTAGTGTTCCTGGAGAACTTCCTCATACCCGGCGGGTCGTCCAGTAATGCGACATTGCAGACTATTATCGTTTCAACCATTGCCATCCTGACCCTGGGTATGTTGCTCGCCGCCATGCGCTTCGACTTTGTTTCCCTGAGCCAGGCTATCAGGAAGGTAACCGAGCCTGCGGAAGAGTCTGAATTCGAAGGCAGCCAGACCTTCGATGTAGACTCATTTAACCGGGCTTTCAAAGACGGTGAGCTTTATCGAGAAGCAGGTCTCACAATTTCCATGCTGGCAAAGAAACTCAATGTTCCCGAGTATCGACTTCGCGCTTTTATCCACAAGCAACTGGGCTTCCGTAATTTCAACGCAATGTTGCATGAATACCGAATCGAGGATGCGAGCCAGGCCCTGTCAGATCGGGAGAACCAGAATCTGCCAGTGCTGACCATCGCGTTGTCAGTGGGGTACCAGTCGATAACGCCTTTTAACAATGCGTTTCGCCAGATTAAGGGCGTGACGCCATCCGAATACCGCAAGCAACATCTCGCCTGACGCAATATCCGGCACCTGACCGCTGGACGCTGGATTCCGCAGGGAGCGATGCGTTATTCTTGCGCCCGCGCCGGATTAATTAGAACTTACTTGAACGGACGCAGCCGGATTCGCTTTAGATCAGAACAAGAACCGCGAACCGGTGCCATGCAGAGTTGAGCTGTTATTGATCGACCTCAATGTTGAATAACAGTTAAAACGTACACTGCATGCCGATACAGGCTTTAAAATCGGGGTTTCTACAAAAATAAAAACCCGAACACAGCGGGGAGGTTACACATTTTGAATGAGCTCGTTTACAACATCGCAGTGTGGTTCGATGACCAGCAATGGAGTACTCTGCTGCACGAATCCTACTATATGTATAACTGGGTTGAGTCGACCCATGTGCTTACCCTGATGGTTAGTCTGGGCATGCTGTTCCTGATTGACCTTCGCATGCTTGGTCTAGCCTTGCCTGATGTACCTGCAAGCAAGATAGCCCACCGATTGAATGTGCCGATGCTTATCGGATTCAGCGTGATGTTTATCACCGGTGTCTTATTGTTTTATGCCGTTCCCGTGCGCACGTCCCAGAGCATCTGGTTCAGGATCAAGATGGTGTTGCTCGTGGCCTGTGCGGTTAATGCCTACCTGTTTCACAAGCGTATGAATGAATCAGTATCGAGTTGGGATACTGACAGCAAGGCACCGTCGAGAATTCGTATGGGAGCGATGTTGTCCCTGGGTTTCTGGTCGATCATCGTTGTGTGTGGGCGCTTTATCGCCTATGACTGGTTCGATTGCGATACTTTCCCCGGACCATTGATGAGTACGCTGGCGGGCTGTGTGGATGGCCAGACCAGATTCTAGGCCGTTTGAATCAGCAATGAAGACCCGGCGATAAAAAACGAATAAGTAATATAAGAACAGATTGAGGCGACAAACGATGCCCACATTTATAACAGCATACTCAAGAACCGCGAGCGCAGCCGCAGCCATACTGCTGCTACTTCTCGCTACCTACGGCGGCTGGATAGACAGCATATACCCTAGCTTGCTGGGTGTTTTCGAATGGCTGGAAACGACACCATTCGGATATATCGGCAAGACCTGGGGCGCGGCCTTTGCCTTCGTAGAAGCCATCCACCTGATAGGGCTGGCTGTCCTCGGCGGCTGCGTGATTGCCAGCGATGGGCGTTTGCTCAACCTGGTACTAACAGACGTGCCTGCCCAGACCGTGTTCGACAGAACTCACAAGGTGTTTGTATGGGCCCTGGTTGCTCTGTTGGCCACTGGCGTATTTATGGCCTGCGGTGTGGCAACCAAGATTTACTATCTGCCAGTGTACTGGTACAAGATGTTGGCGCTGGGCGCAGGCATGTTGTTCCATTTTTACATCCGCAAGCCATTGTTAGGACATGACCTTTCGCAACTGAACCCGGTAGTCACGAAGATGGTAGCTATTGCCTCCATTCTGGTTTGGTTCATGGTGGCGGCCACGGGTCGCTGGATCGGGTTTAGCGGATAAAGGGAGAATCGGCGATGAATGACACAAGAGAAGAAAATACCAAGCAAAAAGATGACGAAACGGCAGCCTTGTTGGTGGCCCAGAGCTTCATAATTTTTTCCGCCATCTACTGGTTCCTGCAAATCGAGTCCGTCCGGGAGCTGCTGGAGCTGGCCTACGGGTAGCAAACCACCCATTTAACAGGCAAAAAAGAGCCGGGCAATGCCCGGCTCTTTGCGTTTGAAGGCTGAAGTAATACGCAACCCAGTTTAATTCATGGGCGAGTAATCGGTCGCAAGCATATATTCCCGTTGTATCCCTCCGAGTATCTGGCCGTTGGCGTTGGATGCTTCCGACACCTGCTGCCATTCCGGGTCAGCGATAAATGCCTGCCATGATGCGTCGGCTGCTTCCTGGCTTGCGTGCTCGAGAATATAGATGAGCGTGTCGTCCGCTTTTTCCGGGTCTGTGGGCGTCCAGTAGCCCACCACTTCCATGCCATGCTTATTGAAGATGCGTGTTGTGTGATCGCGGAATCGGGCATGGAGATTGTCGAGATTGCCTGGCGTCGCGGTATAGGTGCGCAGCTCAAATACTTTCTGGCCCTGGGCCGAGAACTGGGAAGCTAAACCCGAGCCGAAACCCACGGTTAAAGCGAGAAGGGGGACAATGGATTTCCTGATTAGATTTCGCACAGCGGTCTCCTGCAAAGGGAAGGGAAGTTGGACGGTCAGTATAATCAAGGCCTGCCACAAAGGCGAACACGGCCCTGCTGCATATCAGGGCGGAAGTTGTGGCATGGAATCTGCAGTAGCAAGTTGTACGTATTTAGTGCTAGGTTAACCAGATGAGCTTATAGTATTCGATCATGAAGAAGCCTTTTTCGCTGTTCAAATCTCTCCTTTTACTCGCTGGGCTGGGTGGGTACAGCTCACTTTATGCCCAGGTTACCATCGACCCCAATGACACACTTGCCCTGGCCTTGCGAGACCTGCAAAGCCTCGAAACTGAAGTCAGCAATACCGATCCACGTCTCGCCGAGCCGCTGTTTCAAGTAGCCCGCGAATTTCGTGATAGTGGGCGCTACGCCGATGCCCATGCGGCCCTGGACCGCGGGCAGCAGATAATTCGCATGAATGAGGGCCTGTATACGGGGGCCCAGATTCCCTACATTCAGGAAAAGATAGACAATTACGCAGACTGGCAACAATGGGATGATGCCCGGACCTTGCAGGAGCATTTGTTGTGGCTGCACCGATCCAAGACCCGCTATATCACTAGCGATCTGATAGAAGACTTCATGGCGCTGTCGCGATTGCACCAACGTGGCATCAGCGAAGACTCTCTCGAGTTTCAGGCCTTTCATTTTCGCCGTGCTTCAACAGCCAACTGGCTCGCGCTGGCCGCCGGTGAGCGACTTTGGGGCAGTCTGGACACCAGATTGGTGCCGGTTCTGTATGAATTGGTCAAACAGCACCATCTGCAGGCCGAGGCGATCGCCATGGGTGGCCGCACAAGCTATCAGCTCAGGCAGATAATTCCCGGTTCGGATCTGGTGAGAGAGCGCAGTGTCATGCGCACCTTGTTCTATGAAACTGGCCGACGCCTTCTGAGTCAGATTCGAGAAATCTATGCCGAAGCGCAGCCCGTGAATCTCGAAGGCGTTGCCATGGCGAATCTCTACCTCGCAGATTGGGAAGTCGTGTTCGACAATCCGGAACGCGCGCTTCTATCCTACGATGTAGCCTATCGTAATCTCGCTATGGCGGATGTCGACGAATTGCAGAGGGAGCGCTTTTTCGCCTCACCCAGCCTGCTACCCGAAAAGGTATTTTATGCGAGTCTGCAAGAAGCGGAACAGGCAAGGGCGCCTGATGTGGCATGGGAGCTCGACCACCTGGATAACGCGCAGGCCGCTTTGTATTTTGCTGAATGGAGCCCGACATTTCCCAATGTGAGGGCACCTTACCAGCAGCATACTCAACAACTCGATTCCAATTTTGCCCTGTTCTCACTGAACCTGTCTGGTGTGACCGAAATCAGCCGCTGGCTGAATCCCGATACTGTGCAGAGTTTTGGTGAGCTGCTGGATGTGACTCTGCTAAAACCCGATGTGCCTTCGTCACCAACTATGGAAGCCGAGTTGAGGCGGCGGTTGGAACGATTGCATTTCCGTCCGCGTCTCGAAAATGGTTTGCCAATCGAAACGGAAGCAACACTGCTCTACCAACCGGCATTGACTTTGAATTAGTCGCCGCAAAGCGACCGGATTATTCGTCTATTGATCCTCCGCCCGCGTGTGAGGGAAGTGCGTTTTGCCAGCGCAATTTGAATTCATATTGTCACAGCGATGTAATTTCCATCTAGTAGCTTGGGGGTTATTAGATCAGGCGCGTCTGTCGATCCCGTTTGCCGAGCCTGCTGGTAAGGCGAAACATTTGACTTGAAACACGATTGATCAAAGGTTCTCTAAAGCTTTGGCACTTTATGGCCGAAGCTATTAATAGACACGTCAATTCACTATCACCAAGGGAGGTTCTCTTCGGCTTTGGCCAAGCAATTCAAAATCTCACAATCAGCATTCGAAAGGGGTTCGAATAATTATGAGCGAAGTGAAACTTGTCAAAAGCTCAGTTGACAGCAGTACCTCCTCTAACCCGGTTTTCTATGTACTAGATACCAATGTACTAATTCACGATCCCACCTCAATACTCAATTTCGACGAACATCACGTAGTCATCCCAATCACAGTTCTTGAAGAACTGGACTCACTCAAAAGCGGCCGCCACGCCATCGCCGCAGATTGCCGTCAGGCTATCAGAGAACTAGATAAACAACTCGGAAGAGCGTCTCCAACAGAAGTGGAGTCAGGCGTAGCAATTCAGCGTCCGGATGGTTTGGACAAAGGGGGCATACTCTCAGTCATGATGATTGAGACGCCAGAAAACCTTGTCATGCTTCCTACGCATTTGAATGACAATAAAATTTTGAATGATGTGGGTTACCTGAAGCAGCGTTTTCCAGATCAGCGTGTGGTGCTGGTAACCAAGGATATCAATGTCCGGCTCAAAGCCAGGGGCTGCGGAATTGAATCCCAGGACTATCACAGCGACTTGCAGTTGAATGATATTGAGCACCTCAACAAAGGGTATATCGAGTTTCCGGGTTCCTTTTGGGAATTGGTTGACGAGGTAGAAACAATTCAGGATCAGGGGCAAACCCTGCATACTCTGAGCCGAGATGTATTTGGGCAGGATGTCTACCCGAACCAGTTTATATTCGATGAGGAAGGGTTTGTTGCCCGTATACTTTCTACCACGGCATCCGATGTCACCTTGCTGCATTTGAATCTTAATACGCTGATGGAAACTGAAGCCTGGGGGCTTAAGCCACGGGACACCTTTCAGGCGATGGCGTTAAATCTCCTCATGGACCCCGAAATTCATCTGGTCAACCTGACTGGTTCGGCGGGTTCAGGCAAAACCATCCTGGCCCTGGCCACTGCAATAGAGCAGACTGTCGCAAACAAGTTATACCGGCGCATCATTGTAACCCGCAGCACCCAGGCGCTGGATGAAGACATTGGATTCCTGCCGGGTACTGAAGAGGAGAAGATGGAGCCCTGGCTGGGAGCGATTACCGATAACCTGGAAGCCCTGCACTGGGAAGATGAAAATTGTACGAGCAGCGTGGAGTACGTGCTGAACAAAGTGCCTTTGATGTTTAAATCCCTCAACTACATTCGGGGCCGGTCATTTCAGAGTAGCCTGATTATTATCGACGAATCACAAAACCTGACGCCGCACCAAATCAAAACGATTGTGACGCGTGCAGGTAATGGTTCGAAGGTGATCTGTCTTGGGAATCTGGCGCAAATCGATACACCCTATCTGACGCCGATTAGTTCCGGGCTGACTTACCTCACTGAACGCTTCAAGGGATTTGAATACGGCGGTAATGTGTTGCTACAGGGAGTACCACGTTCTGTACTCGCCGCTTTTGCAGAAGAAAATCTCTAGGGAACCTCTGAATAACGTAGTGCGCTCTCAATCGGAGCGCACTACTGTTACCTGGAGGAGTAAGTAAAAGATTCGCTAGTCAGACTGGAAACTCTGGTTCATGGTCTTGGCGGGAGAGTCCTTGCAGGGTTTACCGACCGCTTTAGCAGGCACCCCAACCACCGTCGTATTAGGTGGTACGTCATCGAGTACCACGCTGCCTGCACCGATCTTCGCACTCTCGCCGATCACGATATTTCCCAGAACTTTCGCACCGGCGGAGATCAATACGCCTGAGCGTATCTTGGGATGGCGATCGCCTTTCTCGTTGCCCGTGCCTCCCAGCGTGACCTGTTGCAGGATAGACACGTTGTCCTCGATCACCGAGGTTTCTCCAATAACGATACCGGTTGCGTGGTCAAACATGATTCCCTTGCCCATGACACAGGCAGGGTGTATGTCGACGCCGAAAACTTCTGAATTTCGACTCTGGATAAAAAGCGCCAACTCCTTGCGATCCTTCTGCCAAAGATAATGCGCAAGTCTATGCACCTGAATCGACTGGAAGCCTTTCAGGTACAGGATGACCGGCAAATAAGTGCTTATAGCAGCATCGCGTTCATAAACGGCGACGATGTCGGCAGCGGCGCGCTCTATGCATTCCGGGCAGCTTTCAAAAGCGTCGTCGAATAGTTCCCTCACGGTTACTGCGGGCATTACATCGTCTGACATTTTGTTGGCAAGGATGAAGCTAAGCGAAGACGCCAGGCTGTCATGATTTAATACGCAGGCGTAAACATAGCTGGCCAGGAGCGGTTCTCTCCTGATCATCTGTTCAGCTTCTTTGCGGAGTTGTTGCCAGATTTCCGGGGCCATGATGCACTTCCTTAGGCGGGGATAGGGAATTATACGGAGCAGACATCTCGATACAACGGTTATTCTGAATCGAATTGCCTGATACGCCTGTCAATTGAAGAACCGATCACTCCAGGAACTCTTTTTCTGCAACGATTCTGTATCTTCAACGGCACGGCGAATGTGTGCCTCTTCGACGACTCGTTCTCCCTTACCGAATGCGACCAGTAGTGCTTTGTGGCAGAGAACATTAATCAGTCGTGGAATTCCGCCGCTGCTTTCGATTAGCAACTGCAGCGCCCCCTTGCTGAACATGTGGCTGCCGCTATATCCAGCCTTGGCGAGCCGATGCTGTACATAAGCCTTTACGCCTTCTGCATCCAGCGCCGGTAGGGTATAAGCAACTTCTATTTCATTGCACAGTTGGCGCAGGGCAGGGCGGTCCAGCAGTTCATCCAACTCCGGCTGGCCAAAGAGAATGACTTGCATGGGAAGGTCGCTACCCGATTGTGCCTGGGTTAACAGATAGATTGTATTGAGTGATTCCTCAGGCATCGCTTGCGATTCATCGACAAACAGCACCAGGCGTCGTCCTGTACTGGCGAGCTGCAGAATTTCCGCAGTGATGTCTTTGAGTAGTTCGCGAAATTTTTTATCTGCACAATCCTCAAGGCCAAGTTCATCGGCGAGCGCAGCCAGCAGAGCGTCTTCACTGAGAATGGGGTGAGGAATGAACGCAGTGGCAAACTTGTCCTTGTGAAACTCCAGCGCATTGAGCATTTTCCGGCACAGCATGGTTTTACCTGTGCCGACTTCTCCGATAATTTTGCAAAACTGTCCGGGTTGGTCGAGGGACCCAACTACCGCTTCGAAAATTTGTAAATGGCTGGGCAGCTTCAGGAAGTAACGAGTGTTAGGCGTTAGCGAGAAAGGATATTGTGCCAGACCAAAGTGCTCAAGATACATGATATGAAAGCCAATGGGTTGCTTAGGAACAGACCGGGCTACAGGTGTAAAATTTCATGAACATGCTCTCGACAACGCCAGGGGAAAGGTGATCAGTTGATTGCCGCTTTTTTCAGGATGGTCTTGGTTTTTTCCAGTTCTTTTTCCAGCAATGCGCGGGTTTCGGGTTCGATTGCCGGATTAGAAAGCACGAAATAGGCCGTGCGTACCACTTCTCTCCAGCGTGGTACTTTGGGCAACTGTTCGAGACGAAGGTAACGATCAAATGTCCTCGTGCGCAAGCGACCGTCGTCGATGCTAACCGCCCAGATATTGCTCTCCTCCGCCAACTCAATCTTGGACTTCTGGGTTGTCACTTCCCAGGTATGCAAGGCAGAGCGCATGAGGGTCACGAGTTGTTGCCGGTATTCGCTTTCGCTGCTAACCGCAGGCAGGCGGTCATCGATATAGTCAACCAGCTCTTCGATACCAGAAAGTTTGTCCAGCAGTTCCGGATTTTCCGACATTTCATCCGGGGTCAGTACACTGAGGCGGGTGCCGATGCGTCGAATGTTCTGTTGGGCCTGTCCCAGAAAACTCACCAGCTCCACGGTGTCTTTTGCCACAGTGGAATTCGAGATTTTCTTCAGGGGCTCCGTGTCTTCCAGAAACAAAACGCCCACGCCATCATCGTTTCCGAACAGACACAGTTTGCTGTTCAGTGTAACCGTGCCGCTGGAGGGTCTGCCGGCGCTGTTATATGGCACAACAAGCTCTATCGCCACCGACTGGCTGGCGAAGTTCGCCTCCTCATCGATGTCGCCGTATTCATCTTCACCGCTCTCCCATTGATTCAGAGTCTGCCTGACATTTAAATTGACTTCGCTGTCGGAGAGTATGGAGCTGATATCTTTTTCCAGCAGGCTTCTGCGGTCTGTGTCCAGCAACTCGGCAGCTCGCAGATTGGCACTGAAGATGCGGCCCGGTAGTTCGAAGGCAATAAAGCCAGCCTGTATTGTTTCCAGGACCTGTTGCAGGCGTAGCCGGGAGCTGCGTAACTCGGCGTCAGCCTGCGCGTAGTTTTCTATCTGGGTACGCAAGCGCAGATTATCTTCATTGACACGATGCAGCATGCTTAGTCTTAGCTGGTTCTCAACTCTCGACTTCAATTCTTCATTGTGGAATGGCTTGGCGAGGTAGTCGTTGGCACCGGTGCGAAATCCCTGGGTCAGGTCTTCCAGGTGATTCTTGGCAGTAACAAGGATGATAGGAAGCTCGATATGGTTATACTTTTGCCTCAGCTTCTGGCATACCTCGTAGCCATTCAGCCCGGGCATCATCAGGTCCAGCAGTACCAGATCGGGTTTGCTTTCTTCGATTGCATTTAGCGCGTCGAGGCCGTTGGAGCACTTAATGACATTGTATTCTTCGAGTTGCTGGCCCATCACCACGCGGTTGATCTCATCGTCGTCAACAACCAGTATGGTGACTTCCTGCTCACTGCGTAGTTTTGGAATATCCTCAACCTTGTTCGCCTGTTCGAGGTAGTCTGCGCGTCGGATCATCTGCTTGTGGATGTTGGGTGACTTGATCGCTCGAGTCTGGTCCAGTGATACCCGCAGGTCGAAACTGAATTTTGAACCCACATCCAGTTCACTTTGCAGCTTCAGTTTGCTGCGGTGCATTTCAACCATGCGCTTGGCCAGCGGTAAACCGAGACCGATACCGCTGGCATTCATTTGTTGAGAAGGCAGTTTCTCGAATGTCTTGAAAATAGTGTCATGGTCAGTCTTGTGTATGCCGATCCCTGTGTCGCGGACGGAAACGGTAACGTTGTAGTCTGATGTGAGTTCCGCGGCGATTACTACTTCACCGCTATAGGTGAACTTGATGGCATTGGATGTGAGGTTTACCAATATCTGTTGCAACCGGTCTTCATCGCCAGCGACCAGGGGCAGATCGGGATCCACTTCAGAT
Organism: uncultured Pseudohongiella sp.; assembly: GCA_965227635.1. Taxonomy (GTDB): domain Bacteria; phylum Pseudomonadota; class Gammaproteobacteria; order Pseudomonadales; family Pseudohongiellaceae; genus UBA9145. The sequence continues at coordinate 3,081,424 of OZ245763.1, forward strand.
CGCAATTCCACATTTTTGTCCCCAATTATGGGTCGGCACACGGCAATCACCAGCGTGACCAGGCTATTGAGATCCACTGGCCTGAACTTCACATAGGTGGCTTCTTCCTTTGCCGCGGAGAAGTCCAGCAAATCATTCACCAGTTTTGTTAGCCGGTCACCGCTGGCTCGGATCAATTCAAGATTCTGTACGACGAGTTCAGGGTTCTTGTCGTCTCTTTCTATCTCGGCGATGGCCGTCTCGGCCAATCCATTGATACCGTACAGCGGCGTTCTCAACTCATGGGAAACATTTGCCAGCAGGTCGTCTTTAATCTGCTCGGAACGCACCAGGTTGTTAATGGCCTGCAGTTGGGCGTCTTCTTTTTCCTGTTTGATCTGGTTGTAGCGATAGGACAGGCTGATTGATAACAGTAACGCCTGAATAACCAGGCCGACATCGTAGGCATTCTCGGTGAAGCCGTTGCTGGGGAATCCTGGCCATAGTTGCAATAGCATCAGAATGATTGTGCCGCTTAAGAACACGCCAATCGCCGCCATGTGCACAACGGCAGTCACGTTGCCACGACGAATGGCATCGACGTTATTGTAGAAGCCGAGCGGAATACCCAGCGTAACGAGAAAGATAAACAGGTACTGGAAAACCTTTTCGTTGGGCACGAAAGCCAAAGCGATTACCAGCGAAAAAGCTGCAATAAAACCCTTTACCAGGTTGTCCAGTTTGATGTTGTTTTCCCAGATACGTAACAGGGAACGCTGGAACAAGAGCGCTGTTATTACCAGCAGCGGATAGATGAGGCGCTCGGCCATGTCGACAGCATAGGAGCTCTGGTAGAGCTGATCGATCGCATAACGAAGGTGCTTGGAATCGAGGAAGATGAACAGTACCTGGCTTGCTATAGCGGCAACATAGTAGATATAGCTGGGTTCACGAATAGTGAAGAACAGGAACAGGTTGTAAAAGATCATCGCCAGCAGGATGCCGTACTGCAGTCCCAGCAAGGTGTCAGAAACGATAGACTGCTGCTGGAAGCTGATCGGGTCCCAAAGGGTAATTGGCAAGCGAATGGGGCGGGCGCCAGTTACGCGGATGTAGAGCGTATCGCCAATACTCTCGTCGATGGTCATGGCGAAACCCCGGCTCAGGGTTTTAAATTCCCGCTCGTCCAGCATCGTGCCCAGGGCATAGTTGTATTCGACCTGACCCTGTTCACCAATGGAATAGAGTTGGATGCCTCCTCGCACCACGCCGGCCACGAATTTAGGCGGGCCGAACTCCAATACTCTTTCGGTGCCTTCTGGCATGCGAGACCAGTCCAGATTCACCCTGATCCAATACGCAGAGCTGCTGATGCCAAAATGCAGGATGTCGCGGTTGTGGGGAATGAAATTGACATTGAAGTTGGCCGCGGTCACCTCGGCGATGGTGAGGGATTCCGAGCTGTCCTCGTAGTATTCGACGAATTCCGCAACAGCGATCTGGCCAGCATTCGGATCCAGCGTAAGAGTCTGCGCGAATCCTGGCGCAGCAAGCAGCAGCAAGGCGGTCGCCATCAGGCGCCTGGCAAGTGTGGAAAATAGACTGCCTTGTATGCTCACTGTTGTTTACCGCATTGGGGTGTAGGGCTGTTGTCGGACAGATACGCCGAAGCAGGTCAGCCAACGACTATTCGGAATAAAGTCAGGATGGACAGGGATTTTATAGTTTTGACCCAGTCAGAACAATCTAAAAACGGCCTTTTTATACCAATAATATGCGAAATATCAATTAGATAGTCGACAAATTTAAGAAACTTAATTGATCGATGCCCTGGCAATCGGGAAACCCGCTCCCGCTACACTCTGACCTCAATTCCAATTAAGATTCGACCATGGGTAATCGAAGACGCTTTTCCGCCAGCTTACTGGCCCTGCTGCTTTCCATGTTTGGCTGGTTGTGCCTGCCGTTTGCTGTCCAGGCTCAGGAGCGCAGTCAATACCAGTATTGGCTGGATCTGACGGCCGCTGACCAGCGCTACGCTGACCGCAACCTGGAAATCGGGCGCAATCAGTCATTTCTGGAATTCCTCGGGGAAGGCTCCGTCGTGTTCCGGGATGAGGGGCCTGTGGATGCGCGTTCCCTGTACCTGTCCCCGGATTTTCAGGGTAATGACCTCACCTGGGAAGCACATTACGCTGACGTATCCCGGGCAGGGGACCTGGGGCTCACAGCCGGTCCCATGACGTCCATCGCCGGCCCCGCCGATTCCGATGGCAACAATTCTTTTGGTCACCTGATATCCATCTGGAAGAAACAGGATGGGGACTGGAAGTTGGCGGCAGATATGTTCACCTTTATTCCGGGTTATCTCAGTCTTGCGGTTGAGCCCAGCTTTGAAGACACCCGCCCTGTGCTGGAGGAAACGGCGCACCAGGTCGTCGCCATGACCGACGAGAACACCATGCAGAGCCTGGTGGATGCAGATAACCTGTTTGGTCGCTCGATCAACATACGAGGTGGTGAGCGGGCCATGCTGCGCTATGGGCTTGAGAACGTACGTGTGTATCTACCCGGAATCGGGCCAGCGGTTGGTGCCGATATCGCGAGTTCAGTGTACGGCGCCTTCCTGGATGATCAATTGCAAACCACCACGCCGGTGAATCTGAACCATATTGGTGGCTATCTGAGTGAATCGAAGGAGATGGGGTTTACCTACGGCGTTATCACCACAAACCCGGAAGAAGTGCAGACAGGTTTTCGCAGCCACTATTTGCGCCTGTGGCGACTGAATACCAGCAACGAGTGGCGCATCGCCGTGGAAGTGCTGAGGCCGGTTCCGAATTAATGGCGCCTCAGTTGCCATTGGCGATGTTGATAGTGCGTTCACCGTAGACTAATTCGGTACCCTGATTGTTATGTATCAATACCGCCAGGCTGTGTTTTCCATCGGGCAGCGTACGTGAGTCCAGGCGCAAGCCGAAACCCAGATTAGGCGAGTTAGGGTCAGTTCTCACATTTCTGACAGAAACCACATCGCTACGCTCAATACCATACTCAATCGTTGCGACTGGTTGTCCATCGACCAGCAGTTCAATGTCTGCGATACCGACATCTTCGTTGTAAGCCCAGCCCGCGATCTCCAACTCACCCGCAATCGTGGCGCCTTCTTCTGGTCGGTCAATCCACGCCTGTATCGGGTAAGGGCAGGGAAAGGCAGATTTTGGAGAAGGTGATATATCGGGTGATTGCAAGGTGTTGACCTTGTAGAAGGAGAAGGCCTTATCCCCGGCAAACAGGGACAGTGTCGACAGAGGCTCTATGGCCGTGCTGTAGCCACACAGAGTGGTCATCAAATCTATTTTGTCTTCCAGTATCAGGGTGCTGTCTTCATTGATATAAAGGGCGGCATTGCCAGCCAATTGCGGCAGCGCCGATTCATGCATTTCCCAGAGTTGCAACTGCACGATGCGACCATCACGCACAGCTTTGTCGCGATCGAGTGTAAACACCCGATCACTGATTCCTGCAAACTTCATCTGGGCGGCCGTGTAATAGTTGTCTGTGATGACGACTGGAGATGCATCACTGAATTGTTCCGCGACAAGAGGTGCAGTGTAGTCAGCGAATTCCCGCCAGCCTGCCATCTTGTTTGACAGCACGCCAGTACCCAATACGGTTTGCAGTGGCGCCTGAAACGCCTGGGATCCGACCCCCATGAGCGCCACCAGGGTTCCTGCAAATCCCAGTATTGGAATCGACAAGGTGACTTTCTTTGCTGAGCGCTGCGGCCATTTGTTCGAGGCCCATGAATACACCTGGCGCAGGCCGGTTGGTGCCACAACCAGAAGCGGAAAATAGCCGGATAATGGCCAATGAATCGAAGTGCTGTCCGCATCGGTCCAGGGTGCCAGCACGAGGTAGACACTGAGGTTGGTAACCGCAAAGCAAAGCAAAAGTAACGAATCCCTGTGCCCCTCGCGAGCCTTCTTTAACAGCTGCCAGAGGCAGAACAGGAACAGCAAATACAAAGGAGGTGTAACGAGCCCGGCCTGTTTAAACAGGTGCAAAAGACCGCCAGGCTGAAATTCCCAGGGATGGCGTTCAACGAGATAGAAACTGGCGCTGCTGAGCTGGTTGCTTAGATTGAACCACAGGATCGGAATGAGTCCGAGGCTGGCGATAACCATGGCCAGCCACAGTCGTGGGTTGCACCATTGGCTGTGTGCTTCGCGACACAATATCAGAAAGCAGACAGCCGCCAGCGGATAGAGAAAGAAGCGGTAGTGAGTACAGAGGCCGAGAGCAACAAACAACCCGGTAGCGAGCCAGTCTTTTAATTTGTCATCGGTAAGCGCACGGTGAAAGAAGCCGATGGCGAGCACGCCAAAAAATATTAATGGGACATCTGGAACCGCCAGCAGTCCAAGAAAGCCGCCCAGCGGCAGGCACAACGTGAGTAAAGCCGATTCCAAAGCCTGTTGTCGATTACTGAAGGGGAGTGCCAACCAGTACACAAGCAGTGGCAGGCTGCTGCCCATTAGCAGGAACAAGAACCTGACTGCCAATGAGTTGCCGGGATCGAGCATGTTGCCCATTCCCGCCAGCAGGGCTGTCATGAAAGGCAGGTCGCTGTAAGCGAGGGAAAGTCTGGTGGATGCAAGCCAGTAAAAAATTTCGTCGCTGTAGAGGTCGAGTATCGCTGCCAGGTAAATCTTCAGTAGCAAGACGAGGATAAAGGCTATGGCGAACCATCCCGTGAGTGGGCTGGTTTGATGCGTGGGATTCTCCACCAGGATCTCTCCTAAGGTTCCCTAAATTTGCACCACCTCGATGAGATTTTTCGGCACCATCTTCGTGGACAATCGTTTCAGGCTGTTGATGAATACTACCAGTATCGTCAGCATGGCGATAATCCATAACGAAGAGAAGAGGGGATGTTCGGAGAATGTTCCCACTTGGTAACACACAGTCGCGGTGATGTAGGCGAGACCGGTACTCCAGCTAAAGACCAGCAGAGTCCACTGCGGGCCGGCTTCCTTGTTTACTGCTCCCAGTACGGCGACGCAGGGTGCATAGAGAAGGATAAACACGAGATAGCAAAAAGCAGCAAACGGGGAAACAAAAAGTGACGCCATATTGGTCAGGGTGCTGCCCTGGACTTCCTGTTCCTCTGCAACCGCATCGAGGTCGCTGACATCACCGATAGAGATGCCCAGAGGGTCCCCGAGTGTTTCACCCAGGGCAAGAAGTTCGGTGCCGATGGTACCAACGGCTTCACTGAAGGCTGCTATCAGATCTGGCGCGCCTGCATCGTCACCGAGGTCTGCGGGTTCGCTGTAGAGTGCATCGAGGGTTCCAACAATCGCTTCCTTGGCGAACATGCCCGTGAATAGTCCTACTGTTGCTGGCCAGTTCTCTTCCTGTATGCCCAGTGGCGCGAACGCAGGCGTGATCGTCTTTCCGATGGCGCTGAGCACAGATTCTTCGCTGTCCTCATTACCGAAACTGCCATCGGTGCCAATGGAATTCAGGAAGCTCAGCGCGATGACAACCACGACGATGGTCTTTCCCGCACGAAAAATGAATCCTTTTAGCCGGAACCAGGTGGTTAGCAGGATGTTGCGTGCAATCGGCACGTGGTAGGCGGGCATCTCCTGGAATGACGGGGTGATTTCGCCTGTGAATAACTGACGCCGAAATACCCAGCCTGTGAAGATTGCCAACGCGATTCCTAGCAGATACAAGCCAAACACAATGTTTTGCCCGTTCTCCTGAAAGAAGGCAGCGGCGAACAGAGCGTAAACAGTCAACCGGGCACCGCAACTCATAAACGGCGCCATGGCAATGGTCATCAGTCGGTCGCTATCGCGCCCCAGGGTGCGGGTTGCCATCACGGAGGGCACATTGCAGCCGAAGCCAACGATAAGCGGCACGAAGGCATTGCCTGGCAGTCCGATTCCACTCATTAGTCTATCGATGACAAAGGCAGCACGGGACATGTAGCCGGAATCTTCCAGCACCGAAAGGCAGAGGTAGAGGAAGCCGATAACAGGAATAAAAGTGGCCACCAGGGTAATGCCACCGCCGACCCCCTGGGCGAGCAGGGTAACCAGTATTGCGGGCGCCGAGATTTGCTCCAGTAGCCAGGTCATGCCATCCACCAGTATGGCGGCAAACAGGATGTCGAAAAAGTCGATGAACACGGCGCCCACGTTCACAGCCACGGTGAACATGAGATAGATCATCAGCAGGAATATAGGAATTCCCAGCCAGCGATTCAGCACCACAGCGTCCAGTCGCTCCGACAGGCTATGCTGTGTCGGTATGACTTCTACTACTCCGGAACTCAGCTGGCGCGACTTGTGGTAGCGCTTGAGAATGGGATCGGATTCTTCAGCGATTGGGCGGTCTGCCGAATTAGTACTCGCATTTTCACCCGGGACTGAGGCGGTTTCGGAGAAGGCTGCTCCGGAGATTGCCGCTGTCATGGCCAGCTTCAATTCCTCGATACCCTGCTTGCGGGATGCCACCATGGATATCACTGTCGCTCCGAGGTTTTCCTGCAATTTAGCCGGGGCGAGCGTGATGCCAGACTGTTCAGCCACATCCAGCATATTGAGAACCACGATCATGGGGATGGGCATTTCCTGTAGCTGCTGGCTGAGTACAAGGCTGCGCTCGAGGTTGCTGGCATCGATAATGTTGATGATGAGATCGATTTCGCCCCTGATCAGGTAATCGTGGGCAATCTGTTCATCCAGGCCCTTGTAGTCCTGCTCCAGCGAATAGATCCCCGGCAAATCCACCAGTTCAACTTCCTGGCCATCCAGCCGGAAGTAGCCAAACTTCTTCTCCACCGTAACACCGGGCCAATTGCCTACCTTCTGGCGCGATCCGGTCAGAATATTGAAAAGGGTGGTCTTCCCGCAGTTGGGGTTTCCGATGAGGGCAATCTTTGTCATGGGCTTACTGGATATCTACCTTGATGATTTCGGCTTCTGCCCGGCGGATGCTGATAAAGCTGCTACCTACCTTCACCTGCATGGGGTCTCCCAGTGGGGCAAACCGCAGAATCTGCAGGGCAGAACCGGGGATTATGCCCAATGAGTAGAGGCGGCTCTTCATTTCAGGCGGTTCCGGGGCGATTTCAAGTACTACGCAGCGATCACCAGGTTTGGCCTGGGCCAGTGGACTTGTGCTCATATCAGAAAAGTTTCAATAGATCAGCAGACTGACGAACGGAGGGGAATACTCGCGAAAAAAATTACAGTATCAGATAGCAATCTTGTTGACAATCATTCTCATTTAGATTTAAATTAATAACATCTTGGAGAAATTATACATGTACGTTTGCATCTGCCGCCAAATAACCGACAACCAGATTCGCGATCTGTGCCGCGATGGTGTAAGTACCATGACCGACCTGCGGTCCAAATTAGGCGTCGCCAGCGAATGCGGCAAGTGCGGAAAACTCGCACAGACAATTGTCAAAGAGTTCGCCCGGTCAACGCCTTTCGTAAACGCGGCAGGCTAGGGTATCTCGCCTGCCTTTTCCCTCGGGTCCGGCACATCCTGCAAGCCGCGGCCCCCACAGCACTGCTCGCCACTACCTGCCAGTACCATCCCACTTTAAAGTCGATATTCATACTCTATATCAATAGGTTACAGTCATTTTTTAAGGTGTAACTCAGGTTTTGGTTTAATCGCTATTCCACACCCTGAATAACTCATTGTGCTGCATCAGAACCGGCCGCGTGGATGATGATGAAAATGGGATTGCTTATCATTAACTTTTCTTTATATATCAGTAGCTTACACGTGTTTATTCTTGACAAATGCAGGCTAAACAAGGAAGCTTGCACAAACCTGTTCTTGAGGAATTATCTATGCAATCTGATGCGACCGTCATTAAGCACCTGAACAAGGCGCTGGCCAACGAACTCATCGCCATAAACCAGTATTTTCTCCACTCCCGTATGTATAAGGACTGGGGTCTGCATAAGCTGGCTGATAAAGAATATGAAGAATCTATTGATGAGATGAAGCATGCTGATCAGCTTACCGAGCGCATACTCTTTCTGGAGGGCCTGCCTAATCTCCAGAATCTGGGCAAGCTGCTGATTGGCGAAAACACCAAAGAGATGCTGGAATGCGACCTGAAACTTGAAATGATCGCCTGCCCGGATCTCAAAGAGGGTATCGCCTACTGCGAGTCGGTGGGTGACTATGTGAGCCGGGACCTGCTGACCGGGATTCTGGATAGCGAAGAAGAGCATATCGATTGGCTGGAGACCCAGCTCTCCCTGATCGACCGAATTGGATTGGAAAACTATCAGCAATCCATGATCTAGCCCGCAGCCAGGGTCTCACCCGAGTACCCTGTTCGAGGCGACATTCAAGACTATCCCGATGAGGGCCCGGCATTTCGGCGGGTCCTCATATTCGTTTACACCTTGTCGATAAGCTTTTAAGAGTTCCAATTACGGCGGGCACATGCTCCAATGACCCGCTGTTGAAGGCTATTAATCGACTGCTGGTATTTATGCACGCTTGTATCGACCTGGGTTCCAACAGCTTCCACCTGCTAATAGGGGAATGGGAATCTGGCCAGATTCGTATCGTAGAAAGGCTTAGTGAAAAAGTGCAGTTGGGCGAAAACGTCCGCAGCACCGGCCATATTTCCCCGCAGGCCTTCGAACGTGGCATTAATTGCCTGCGGCGCTTTAAATTGCTGATGCGGCAATACCCCCTCGAACAATACTGGGCCCTTGGCACAAATACATTTCGGGTCACGGACAATGCCGAGGAATTCATCGCCGCTGCCGGCGAAATCGGCATCGACATCTCCATTATTACCGGCGTTCAGGAAGCCGTGCTCATCTACGCAGGTGTCATTAGCGATTTGCCTGTTAGCGACACCCATCGATTGATCATTGATATTGGTGGTGGTAGCACGGAGCTGATAATCGGCCGCCATCACAACCGCCTGCTTACCGAGAGCCTGGCTATTGGCAGCGTGGCCTGGCGTGACCGCTTCTTTGCCAGTTCCGGCACCGCTAAAAAGGAGCTGTCTGCCGCCATGGACAGCGCCCAGCATGCCGCCCGCGAGGTGTTCGAGAAGGTTGCACCCGGAGTGAACCGTGCCGGTTGGGAGGAGGCCCACGCTTCCTCAGGCACCATTAAAATGCTCAAGGCGATCTGCGAAGGTCAGGGTGGCGAGCAAGGTATGATTGCCTTGCAGCACCTGCAGGAACTCAAGCCGCTTCTGGTGAAGACTATCGCGAAAGAGAAGATCCTGCCGGGTTTGAAGGAAACCCGCCGGGACCTGTTATTACCCGGCTGGGCGGTTTTAAGTGGCCTGATGCAGGCCTATGGCATCGAAAGCCTGCGCTTCAGCGCCACGGCGCTGCGGGAAGGCATGCTCGATTTCATGGTGAAGAACGAGAAAACGCTCAATGTGATGACCCAGAGCGACCTGCCCGGCGTGAGTTTCGCCAAGCACTAGACTGCCTCCACACAAGAAAGAAGCTGCCCCGGGTTCGTGTTCCAGCTTAGTAGATTCGCGCCAGGGATTTCAGGAAGGCGGATTGCACCGGGATGGCGTCTTCAGCAGTAGGGATGTTTTCCCGGTACTCGCCATCCGGTAGCAGCTCCCAGCTCTGTGACTCATCGCTGAGGTACGCTTCCAGTTCACTGATGATGCGATTCACATGTTTCTTCTTCAGGATGGGAAAGCACACTTCGATGCGGTGTGAAAGGTTTCGCTCCATCCAGTCAGCGCTGGCGCAATACACCTGGTAGCTATTGTTCTCGAAATAGTAGACCCGGGAATGTTCCAGGAATCGACCTACCACCGAAATCACCCGGATGTTGTCGCTGACACCGGGAATGCCGGGTTTCAGGCAGCAGATACCGCGCACGATCAGATCGATCTTTACACCGGCCTGAGAGGCTTCATACAGCGCCTTGATGACAGTCGGGTCAGTCAGCGCATTCATCTTGGCAACGATACGCCCCTGTTTTCCGCTGCGGGCCGCTTCGGCTTCCGTCTCGATCATCTTGATAGTGGATTTGCGCAGGTTGAATGGTGCATGAATCAGCAGTTTGGGGTGAATCTTCTTGCCCATACCCGTGATCTGCTGGAACACCTTGTGCACATCGCTGCACAGCGATTTATCGGCAGTAAGCAGGCTGTAGTCCGTGTATACCAGCGACGTTTTGCGGTGGTAATTGCCAGTGCCCAGGTGGGCGTAGCGCTTGAGTTTGTTGCCAACCCGGCGCACGAACAACAGCATCTTCGCGTGGGTCTTGTAGCCCATTACCCCGTAAACCACCACCACACCGGCTTCCTGCAGGATGCTGGCGAAATGGATATTTTCTTCTTCGTCGAAGCGGGCTCGCAGTTCGATCACCACGGTAACTTCCTTGCCATTGCGTGCAGCGTCGGCAAGCGCTTCTACCAGTTCTGATGATTCATTGGTGCGATACAGAGTTTGTTTGATTGACAGCACAGTGGGGTCTTTTGCGGCCTGGCGGACCCAATCGATGATGGGGATAAACGATTCGTAGGGATGTAGTAGCAGGTAGTCTTCTTTGTCTACGGCCGCAAAGATATCGCTGTTTTCATCCAGTGCCGCGGGCGTGCCGGGGCTGAATTTCGGGAAGCACAGGTCGGGGCGGTCCACCATTTGCAACACGGCTGTCAGGCGTTGCAGGTTTACGGGCCCGTCGAGTCGGAATAGCTCAGCCTCGGAAAGGTTGAATCGCTCTAGCAGGAAGTCGCTGAGTTCCTGGGGGCAATCATGGCTGACTTCCAGCTTGGTGGCTGCACCGAAACGTCTGGAATGCAGTTCGCCCTGCAGGGCGCTGGCCACGTCTTCTACTTCCACGTTGGACATTTCCAGGTCGGAATTGCGTGTTACGCGGAATTGATGACACTCCGTGACCTTCATGCCCGGGAAGAATTCATCCACATGGGCGTGAATAATGGAAGAAAGGAACACAAAATTGTCTCCCCCAGACTGTATCTCGTCGGGTACCTTGATCAGGCGAGGCAGGCTGCGCGGGGCGGGCACGATCGCCAGTCCGCTTTCCCTGCCGAATGCGTCCTTGCCATCCAGGGACAGGATGAAATTCAGGCTCTTGTTAACGAGTCGTGGAAAAGGGTGGGCGGGATCGAGTCCGAGGGGGCTGACTACCGGCAGTACCTCGTCATTGAAATAGGCTTTGGCCCATTTCTTCAGCTTCTCGCTCCATTCGTGGCGGTGCAGGAAGCGGATATTCTCGTTGGCCAGTGAAGGAAACAGTTCCTCGTTGAGAATACGGTATTGCTCGGTAAGGGCGGTACGTACCTGTTCGTGAATGATTTTGAGTACCTGTTCCGGGTATTTGCCATCTGGCCCGGGCCGCTGGCGGCCAAAATCCAGTTGTTTCTTGAGTCCGGATACCCGAATTTCGAAAAACTCATCCAGGTTGGATGAAAAGATCAGCAGGAACATCAATCGTTCCAGCAGTGGGTGTGCCGGGTTCTTGGCCTGGCTCAGCACCCGCAGATTGAACTTGAGATGGGAAAGCTCGCGGTTCTCGTAAAGTTCGTGGCTCTCCAGATCCAGCGGAATGCTGACGGCGGTTTCGCTATCGGGAGCACCATTTCTCGGCACCATTTCCATCGCGGTTGCTGTGGTCCCAGGAGTCGGAAGATTGTCTGTTGCTGGATTTGGCATGGGCTTCAGTCAAAGAATTCAGAGGCGTCGGTGCACTGCATAATGCCCCTCGAAGGCGCATCATGCGGTTATGGCAACCGGGATTTCCCTCTTGCTAAACTGCTTCGACCAGGCGAAATCAGTTTCAGAAGGGGGAGACGGAGGATAACACCCCGTCGACGATTTTTAAATTGTAGTAAAAATGTAATATTGCGGAGAATCAGTCAGTTGCAGCAACTTTTGCTTTTGATTTCGAAGGGGATTTTGACAGCGAGCCTGCTTCGGTTGCGGGCTCGGATTCGATCAGGCGCAGTCTGCTGCCGGGGAATTTGCAGGAGAAGCAGCTTCCGCTACCCACCGTGCTGGTGATGTTCAGCTGTCCGTCATGGCGGCTCACAATATGTTTGACGATGGCCAGCCCCAGACCGGTGCCGCCGGTCTCGGAAGAGCGGCTGACGTCGACGCGGTAGAAGCGTTCGGTGAGCCGGGCAATGTGCTGGGTGTCGATGCCGATGCCGTTGTCTTCAACTTCCACGACCAGCGATTGCTCCTCCACGCGGACGCGGGTGGCAATTGTGCCTTCTGCAGGTGTGTACTTGGCGGCGTTCGCCATGAGGTTGGAGAAGGCAGAATACATTTCTCCACGGTCGCCGATAAACTCGACGTTGTCCGGGCATTCGACGGTAAACCGCTGCGATTTCTTTCGATAAATCTGCTGCGTGTCATTCTGTATCTCCGACAGCAAGCGCCCTAGCCGGAATGACTCCAGCTGACGCGGACGCTGCTTGGTCTCCAGCGAGGAAAGCATGAGCAGGTCTCGCACGATATTCTCCATGCGCGTGGATTGCTGGTGCATTTGCCGGATGGGTTTCTGCCATTTGGCATCCAGATCCTGCATATTGTCCATGATGGCTTCCAGATAGCCTTTGATCACGGTAATCGGCGTGCCCAGTTCATGGGACACGTTGCCCACGAAATCTTTTCGCATAAGTTCCAGTCGGTGGAGCTGGGTAATATCCCGCACAATCATCAGGCGTTCATTTTCGCCAAACAGGGCGATCTGGTATTCCAGGATCTTGCTGCTGTCACCGGGTGCATTCAGCTTCAGGGGTTCGTCGTAGTCTTTCTTCTCGAAGTAATCAGCGAACCGCGGGTCTCGGATCAGGTTGGTAACGGGCTGTCGCCTGTCCTGTGGATAGCGCAGACCCAGCAGGGTTTCCCCGGCCAGGTTCCAGAAATCCAGGTTATTCTGGTGGTCGATCATGATGACCGCCATTTCCAATGCCGCCGAGGCGTCCTGTGCCTTATTGACGATACTCTCGAGGTGGGCGCTGGCCCGACGCTCCTGCTTTTGCAAACGGTAGATACCGTCGAAAACGCCTCCCCACAGGCCAAAGCTCTCAGGTGGGGCGGAGCGGCTGCTGGTGTGGTCCTGGGCGAGCCAGCGGTACAGTCTGCGGAGTTGATAGAAATTGAACGCGGAGTAGACCAGAAAGAAGAGCAACAAGCTCCAGAGCAGCGTACCGGTGACATAGCCGATCAATGACACCAAGGCCAGGGCTATTAGCTGCCTTTTAACTTCTGAGCGCCAGGTCTGCAATTGTTAGGCCCTATTGTTCCCGGTAGTCGCCAGAGCATTGGCCCAGGCGATATGTCTATTGTAAGACCTCAAGGGGCTACTGAAAACCGGAACTGTCACACAGTGTGACAAGCCGAGCCGATGATAGACATATTATTGTTTATGAGGAATTCGTATAATTAGCGGACTGCGCGAGCAGCTACTAATTCGTCCTATGAGGAAACAAGTAACACAAATGAAAACCGTTTTTCGCACGTTTGCATTAATTTCGACTCTGGTCACATCTGCCGCTGCTCTTGCCGAGCCTGGAGAGTTCTACCTGGTTCCCGGTGTTCAGTGGATGGAATTCGATGAGGAAATCGGATTGGAAAATGACTGGGGCTTCTCTGCAGGACTGGGTTTTCAACTGACTGAAAAACTGCGAGCCGAATTAAGCACCTTCGATATGGATGCCGATTCCGCTGCCGGTGAGGTAGATCTGGACCACTACCGCGTCGATATGCTGTACGACATTGGCCAGGGTGCTGGCAACTGGCAACCATTCGTTGTGGGCGGCCTGGGCAACACTGAGTTTGGTCATGATAACGATACCCTGATGAATCTGGGTGCCGGTTTGCGCCTGAAGATATCTGACAGAGTCGAGTGGCGCACAGCGATTCGTCATTTCAGTTATCTGGGCCGGGATTTTGAAGATGCGGATCTGGGCATTGATACGGGTTTCCTGATTTACCTGGGCTCACGTGACAGTGCGCCGCGCACCGCGTCAACGCCTGCGCGTCCGTCTACTCCTGCCCAGACTGAACCGCGTCGCGAACCTCCCGTGGCGGATGAAGATCAGGATGGTGTGCCGGATTCCGGTGACGCTTGTCCCGACACGCCGCGTAACTATGCTGTTGATGAACGGGGTTGCCCAATCCCGGTGGAAGAAGTTGCCCGGGTAGAATTGCTGGTGACTTTTGAATTCGACCGCGATGAAGTGCGACCCCAGTTCTTTGATGAAATCGAAGAAGTGGCTGACTTCATGGAACAGTATCCTGATGTCGTTGTTGAACTGGAAGGGCATACCGATAGTGTTGGCACTGATCAGTACAATCAGGGGCTGTCTGAGCGCCGCGCAAATTCTGTGCGTGATGTGATGATTAATCGCTTTAATGTACAGGCCAGCCGCATCACTGCTCGCGGATTCGGTGAATCCCAGCCCACGGCCAGCAACTCAACAGCTGAAGGTCGTGCGCAAAACCGTCGGGTAATTACTGTCATTATCAAGACGCTGCAAAACTACCAGCCACGTTAATACAGCGTCGCTGCTCCAGCCTGAGGTTGGGGCAGCGACCTTTTCTAATAGTCTCTCCAGACTTTCTCTTTTGCTTTTTACTATGAGTTTCAAGTCACAGGCACCTGGTCTTGATGATGCCTCTCTCCTGTGGCAATCCCCCGCGCATGTGCAAACCATCGATCAAAACCGGCTTACCGTATTGTGCGATGAGTCATCGCTGACTGCGCGACTGAAGCAATTAAGCGGCGGCGACTTTGCTGTGGAAGTGGTACAGGAGGGTTGGATTCAACTTGAGAATACAGCCTTGCTTTCGGCGTTTGGTCCGGTTGCTCCCGATCATCGTTTCTGGTCTCGGCATGTCATACTGCGCGGGAGAGGAGAGCCCTGGGTCATGGCCCACAGTCTGTTACCGGAACACGCCGCTTTTAGTCCTTTAAAAGAAGTCATGGAACTGAGTAATAAGCCGCTCGGCGAGTTTCTTTTTCAAAACCCGGATTTGCTTAGGATGAACCTGGAACTGGTGAAAACTCTGGGAAATATTTGGGGGCGACGAAGCCTTTTTAGTCTATATAACAAACCTATTATGGTCGCGGAATTCTTTATGCAGACCTTTCCATTCAGTGTGGCGCTGACACAAATAGGGGCTGACTAATTTTTGTTCATTCTCTAGGTGCAAGACAGGAATTCTGACACTAGATTTAGATGATTCGTTTGCATCTGCTTCGACAGGCGAATGTAGTATTTTTAACTACAAAAAAAGCGCCAATTTTTTGTTCGCTATTCTGTATTTTTCGTCAGAAGCTTCTATACTAATTTTTAAGAGATGTGATTCAGTGAGCAAAAAAATAAATTGCTTATAACACATCGCGATGAGCCACGGATTGGCTAGTAGGATAAGTCTGAGTAATTAAAAAAGACGAGTCTTGCAACTGAGTACATGACACACTCTGTAAGATCAGAACAACAGTCAGATCAGAACAACCCAGGTTGGCAATCAGGCAGGTTCTGTCAAAGAATAACAAGGATAAGTACTCAGGGTTTCATCGCAGCGTTGCGCCGATCGGCAGGCGAATACAGTCAGCGGTATCAGAGCAGCAAAACGGGAACATTGTGAAGCGTACGGAAAGCGGTGCCGCTCGCAGTAACTCAGAAGATAACTGAATGCTACTGCCAACGGTCAGGTTGAGGAATTATTGGGGTACTCATTGTGATAGAAGATCGAACGCTGTCTGCTAAAGAATCCGCTACAAAAGAATTCAGACTCTCCTCCGTTGTAGAGGGTAGTGAAGTAAAGGGGAATGACTCTGCATCTGCAGTGTCACAACCCAAGCCACCAAACTCCGCTGCATTGATGAGTGCGGCCAGCCCGGGTCGAAACTCCTCACGAGCGAATTCACTGGATGCAACGATCGATGCGACACAGCTTTATCTGAAGGAAATAGGCTATTCGCCTCTGCTGAGTGCCGAGGAAGAAGTTTACTTCGCTCGTCGCGCCCTCAAGGGTGATGAGGCCAGTCGCAAGCGCATGATCGAAAGTAACTTGCGCCTGGTGGTGAAAATCGCACGTCGTTATATCAACCGGGGACTGTCCTTGCTGGACCTGATCGAGGAAGGCAACCTGGGTTTGATCCACGCAGTGGAAAAATTTGATCCTGAAAAAGGGTTTCGATTTTCAACTTATGCAACCTGGTGGATTCGCCAGAACATCGAACGTGGATTAATGAATCAGGCTCGTACTATTCGACTTCCGGTTCACGTTGTTAAAGAACTGAATACTTATCTACGGGCTGAGCGAGAGCTGGCTAACAAGCTCTCTAAAGAACCCACAGTGGAAGACATTGCCGCGCTGGTTGAGAAGCCGGTTGCCGATGTTAAAAAAGTCATGGCCCTAAATGAGAAAGTGGCCTCGGCAGATGCGCCCATGGCCGCAGATTCCGACCGCCCCATTGTGGATGGAATCGCTGACGACAAAGCTCAGGGTCCTGGTGAAATGTTCCAGAGCACCGAATTACAGGATTCTATTGGTCGCTGGATGCACGAACTGACAGACAAGCAGAATGAAGTGCTTTCCCGACGCTTTGGCCTTAATGGTTTCGATAGTGATACGCTGGAGAATGTCGGTAAGGAAATCGGCCTCACCCGCGAACGCGTGCGGCAGATTCAGATCGAAGCGCTCAAGCGCCTCAAGATTATTATGGGGCGAGAAGGCGTCGCCCGTGATGTACTTTGTGAGTTCAGCTAAACCAGCGGCTTACACTGTACTGGCATGAGGTTTAACGGCGATGTTTCCAGCAGGAACATCGCCGTTTTTGTATGTGAGGCCCCGGACTTGTCCTGTCAAAGTTAGAAGCGCGCTAGCCTGACCTTGAACCCATCTTCCGCCTGCTTTATTCTCGTGGCCCATTTTCAGGGTAGCGCGATGCTCCCTGTCTGCTTTCAATAATCATCCGAAGACTCCTGTAAACCGGGTCTTTCATGCCAGTAATGGCCGAAGAATTTCATTATGCCTGATAGTCCTCTCGCTGCGCTTAGCGGCAAACTCGTTATCGATCTGAGTCGTGTCCTTGGCGGGCCTTATTGCACGCAAATTCTGGGCGACCACGGCGCCGAAATCATCAAGATCGAACCGCCTCGGGGAGATGAAACCAGGGATTGGGGCCCTCCCTTTCACGAGGGTGATTCCGCTTACTACATCGGAGTGAACCGGAACAAGCGCTCCATGGGGCTGGATCTGTCCCGGCCAGAAGGGCGGGAAGTGTTATTGCGCCTGCTGGAAAATGCGGACGTGTTACTGGAGAACTACAAGCCCGGAACCATGGAGTCCTGGGGGCTGGGTTACGAGGAAGTACTGAAGGAGAAATTCCCGCGTCTCGTGCATTGCCGAATCAGTGGATTTGGTAGCGACGGTCCCTGGGGTGGCTTTCCCGGTTACGACGCCATCATTCAGGCCATGGCTGGATGGTTCAGTGTCAACGGAGAGGCGGGGAGTGAGCCTACGCGACTCGGATTGGCTGCGGTGGACATGGGTACGGGGCTCTATAGTGTCATCGCTATTCTTATGGCCCTGCTGGAGCGCGAGCGCTCGGGACAGGGGCAATACCTGGACATGACGCTCTATGATTGCGCCGTCTCCCTGATGCACCCCCATATTCCAAATTACAACTACAGCGGCAAGGTTCCGGGCCCCACGGGTAATGCCCATCCCAATATAAGTCCCTATGACACCTTTAAGACGGGTTCCATAGATATCTTCATCGGCGCTGGCAACAATCGCGCTTTTGGAAAGCTCTGTAATGCACTGGATAGACCAGAACTCATCGAAGATGAACGTTTCATCAACAATATCGACCGGGTCAACAACAGGGATGCGTTAAAGCAGGAACTGGAAACCAGCCTGGCGGCATTCAAGGGAGAGGAAATCGGGCCTGTACTGGCGCAAGCTGGCCTTGCCGCTGGGCCTATTCACAATACCCAGCAGGTTGTCGATCACCCGCATACCCACCATCGAAAGATGACTGTGGAACAGGACTGGTACAAGATGACCGGCACCCCGATCAAGCTTTCCCGCACACCCGGTGGTATCCGCCACCTTCCTCCCAAGTACGGTGAACAAACCCGGGAAATCCTGGCGGAGTTTGGATTCTCTTCCGCCGAGGTTGAAGAACTGCTGCAATCAGATACGGTGCTGGAGAAACGGCGCAGCTAGTCATTTTTGCAGCGTTGGCGCGGCTGTCGATAGTGGCGGATTTGGGTTAGACTGCCTCGCCTAAAATCAAAAACAACAAGGGAAAATCTGACCGATCTTGTTTCGTCCCCGGGGGGAGACAGCCACTGCTTTAGCGGTATCCAGTTGAACCCAACTCTGCTGAATTTTCAGCAAGCCAGGCCATGCATTCCAGCCGGCACGCAAGGCTGGCAAGACTGCTGGCAACGGCGACACATGCCTGGTCAGGATTTCTCGCTTACTAGCAGGAATTGGCCGTGATCAAAAACAAGAAAATAATTTTTGCCAAGCGTCCGGCGGGAGAGCCGGGCGATGATTGTTATCGAGTGGAAGAAACTCCTGTCGCGCCACTCGAGGAAAACCAGATTCTCATCAAGGTGTGCTGGCTGTCACTGGACCCTTACATGCGCGGGCGTATGCATGACGTGAAGTCCTACGCTGCTCCGATGGAGATTGGCGATGTCATGGTAGGAGAGTCAGCCGGAATCGTGATTCAGTCAACATCCGATGACTACGCCGTGGGCGACAGAGTCGCTGCCCATATGGGTTGGCAGAGTTATATCGTTGCCAATGCCGATGACCCACGATTAATGAAAATCGATCTGGCAAATGGCACGCTCGCTGCCCACTTGGGTGTAGTGGGTATGCCTGGCAGAACTGCCTACTTCGGCCTCACCGAAGTAGGAAAGCCGCAGCCGGGTGAAACCCTGGTGGTGGCAGCAGCATCTGGTGCAGTGGGTTCCGTGGTCGGTCAGATTGCCCGCATCAAAGGTCTGCGCGTTGTGGGTATCGCCGGCGGGCCGGACAAATGCCGCTATGTAAAAGAAGAACTCCACTTTGATGCCTGCATCGACTATAAGGCGGGCAATCTTGCCAATGAATTGGCAGCGGCCTGTCCCGATGGCATTGATATCTATTTTGAGAATGTGGGTGGCGATGTGACCCGCGCCGTGGCGCCCTTGCTAAACGAAGGTGCCAGGGTGCCCATTTGCGGATACATCTCTAACTACAACGATGAAGACATAGCCAGTGCCGAGTTACCCGCACACATCCTGTCCAGGTTAGATCCGGTTCCAGAGCATCGTTTCTTCGTGGTGACCGAGTGGCATGATCGCTGGGTCGAAGCAACCCGTCTTCTGGGTGATTGGGTGGCTGAAGGTCGCATCAAGTATCGTGAGAGCATCGGAGAAGGTCTCGAGAATGCACCGCGCTATTTTCGCGAGATGCTGAAAGGCAAAAACTTCGGCAAGCAACTCGTTAAAGTTGCTGACGAAGAAATCTGATGTCCTGTTGCTTCACAGATTAATCGAACGTACAACGCAGTGAGAACTAAATGAGTCTATTCAGTCTAGAAAACAATGTCGCCCTCATCACCGGCTCCACCAAGGGAATTGGTAAGGCCATAGCCACGCGAATGGCCGAGCAGGGTGCCAAAGTTATCATTTCCAGCCGCAACCAGGACGCTTGTGATGAGGTAGCCGGTGAGATCAAAGAGCAGGGTGGTGAGGCAATCGCCGTGGCCTGCAATATCAACTACAAGGAACAATTGGAAAACCTTGTAGCGAAGAGTCAGGAAGCCTTCGGAACGATTAATACACTGGTATGTAACGCTGCGTTGAATCCTTACTTTGGTCCCTCGCAAGATATTTCTGATGAGGCCTTCGACAAGGTAATGCATGCCAATATTGGGAGTGTTCACAAACTCTGCCAGTTAGTGATTCCCGGCATGGCCGAAGTGGGTGGAGGCGCAGTGATCATAGTTTCTTCAATTGGTGGGCTGAAGGGTACTGACAGTCTTGGTGCCTACGCCATCTCCAAAGCTGCAGACATGCAAATAGCCCGCAACCTGGCGGTGGAGTGGGGGCCTAAAAACGTTCGCGTGAACTGCATTGCACCAGGTTTGATCAGGACGGATTTTGCCAAGGCCCTGTGGGAGAATCCGGACATCTACAAGGCGACCGTATCCAAATACCCCCTGCGACGTATCGGGGAGCCGGACGAGATTGCTGGCGCGGCGGTCATGCTGGCATCAAAAGCCGGAAGTTTTACCACAGGTCAAACTCTGGTGATTGATGGTGGTGGTACAATCGCCAGCTAGTTAATCGGATGATCACTAATTCGCAAAAAAATATTTGTAAGCACAGTAGAAGGAAGCAGATTGCATGATGAACCTTGGCCTTTCTGAGGAGATGGTAGAAATCCGTGAAAAGATTCGGGATTTCGTTGAAAACAAAGTCGAGCCCGTAGAGGCAGAATATTACGAAGAAGTGGGTGTGGGTGATCGTTGGTCGCACACACCACGTCAGGATGAAATCCTCAATAGTCTGAAGGCCGATGCCCGGGAGATGGGCATGTGGAACTTTTTCCTGCCCAAGAGCCAGGGTGGCGCTGGAATTACCAATCTGGAATACGCACACCTCGCGGAAATCATGGGCCGCAGCAGGCTGGCGTCAGAAGCTATGAATTGCAGCGCGCCTGATACAGGCAACATGGAAGTGCTGGAGCGCTATGGTTCGGAAGAACAGAAGAAGCAGTGGCTGGAACCGCTGCTTGCAGGAGAAATCAGGTCGGCTTTCGCCATGACTGAGCCTGGAGTGGCGTCATCGGACGCGACGAATATCGCGACCAGCGCGGTGTTGGAGGGTGATGAGTGGGTAATCAGCGGTGAGAAATTTTATATCTCGGGTGCCGGTGATGCGCGCTGCAAGATTATGATCACAATGGTGGTTACCGACCCCGACGCACCAAAACATAACAGGCAGTCCCAGATTCTGGTGCCAATGGACGCAGAAGGTGTCGAAGTGGTGCGGCCCATGCACGTCTTCGGAAAAGATGATGCTCCCCACGGCCATATGCATATCAAGTTTCACAATGTGAGAGTACCCGAGAGCAATATTATTCTGGGAAGGGGAAGAGGTTTCGAAATCTCCCAGGGACGCTTAGGGCCAGGTCGCATTCATCATTGCATGCGTTCGATCGGTGCCGCTGAAAAAGCACTTGATCTCATGTGTAAGCGGGCTACCAGCCGTGAAGCATTCGGCAAGCCCCTGGCCGAGCTGGGCGGTAACTACGATGTCATTGCGGACAGTCGCATAGAGATCGAGATGTGTCGATTGCTGGTGCTGAAGGCTGCCTGGTTGATGGACACTATCGGCAATAAAGCAGCCCGGGATGCGATATCTCAAATCAAGGTTGCCGTGCCGAACATGGCGCTTCGAGTTATCGACAGGGCGATTCAGATGCACGGAGCAGCCGGTGTGTCTCAGGACTTTCCCCTGGCGTCCCTGTGGACAAGCCAGCGTACCCTGCGATTGGCAGATGGTCCGGACGAAGTGCATCGCCGCGTAATCGCCCGCAAGGAACTGGCCAAGCATCAGTAGGTTCTCGCCGTGGCCTGTATGCAAAAACCAACGCAAGAAAAATGGGAACTTCGGTTCCCATTTTTTTGCCCCCGGTAGTCGTCAACATGACAAACTATGCACCTGTGGCAGTCATCATCCCCACCTTCAATCGTGCGGAATTGCTGCCGCGCGCCCTGGAATCGGTATTCTCCCAGTCATTGCCAGCGGCAGAAGTATGTGTAGTAGATGATGGTTCAGATGATGCGACGCGGCAAATAGTGAGGGAGCAGTTCCCCGACGCTCAGTACCACTATCAGGACAACCAGGGAGTGAGTGCGGCGCGCAATCTGGGGGTTGCCTCCAGTGATGCACCCTGGCTGGCATTTCTGGATTCAGATGACGCATGGCATCCCGACAAGCTTGAAGTGCAGTGCGAACATGCCATCGAAAATGAAGATGCTTCACTCATTCATTGCGATGAAGTATGGATAAGGAATGGTCGGCGAGTTAACCCGATGCAGAAGCACCAGAAACAAGGTGGTGATATCTTCGACCAGAGTCTCGGGCTGTGTGCTATTTCTCCCTCGGCAGTCATGCTCAAGCGAACGCTGTTTGAGGCAGTCGGCGGGTTTGACGAAGGATTGCCGGCATGTGAAGACTATGACCTGTGGTTGCGGATATGCAGTCAACATGACGTCGAGTACATCGAAGAGGCACTGCTTACCCGATACGCCGGGCACGAGGATCAGCTTTCACAGAAGTATTGGGGTATGGATCGATTCCGGGTGCGGTCACTACGCAAGTTAATTCTGCGCTATCCGCTCAATGCGTCCCAGCGATCAAAAGCGCTACAGACCCTGAAACACAAGTGCCGGGTGCTGATTGGTGGCGCACAGAAGCGCAACAATGGTGATCTCATCGCAGAGTGTGAAGCGATTTTGCTCGATTGTGGAGTCGTCGATCTTGTCGACTAGAAGGGCTGAATTGAAAGAACCGCTGGCCATGCTGAATATTGTCGTGGCCCATGACCTGGAAGCACGTCTACCCATACAGTGGTTGGGTCTGCAGCAAGTAAACAGCGATCCCCGAATTTACAGTGATGGCAAAGGGATTCGACTGGTTGTTGCTGGTCAGGGTCGACAATGCGCTGCCGCCGCGGTGAATTATCTCGGCCAGTCCCATCGCAGCAAAACCTCGGCAGCCTGGCTCAATTTTGGTATAGCTGGCCATCAAAGTCTGGCACTCGGACAGAGTCTGGTGCCTGACCGCATTGAAGAAGCGGCAAGCCGTGAAACCTGCTATCCGGCGCCAGTTTTTCCAGCCACAAACAGGGGATTGCTGGTCACCGTCGATGAGCCCGAGTTCAACTATCCGGAAGTTGCCGCCTATGACATGGAAGGTTCGGCTTTTTGGCAAGCTGCAAGCAAACAAAGCACCCTGGAACTGGTGCAATGCTTGAAAGTCGTTTCCGACAACCGGGAGCACAGTCACGAATTACTGAACAAGGGACGCATTCTGGAAATCATCGAGTCCGCAAGGGAAGACTTTCTCGGCCTTGCCGAGGCCATGCTGGCTCTTTTATCGCAGCTCCCGAATCCAGTGCCTTTTCTTGAGCAGCAGATCGAGTTGCAAGAGTCGGTGCACCTGAGTAGTACCCAGAAAATTCAACTTGAACGATTGCTGCAACGACTGCATGCGCTCGATCTGGGCAAGGAACTCGAGGAAATCGTCAAAAACAGGCACACAGATTCGCGGGCGCTGATTAGCCAGCTCGAGGCTGCATTGAATGGGAAACGGTAAAAAGCAAATGATGCAAGGCAAACGCGAGAAGATGGCCGCGTGATGTTCTCTGCTATCTACATCGAAAAAGCAATTCGCGATCACGAGCGGGTGCGGCGCATACTCACGCGAAATGCTGTCGTCCCACATAGTGAAATAGAACGCTATGGAGAAGTATTTAACCGCAGTGGCCAAAACTTCCGCATCCAGAAACAGGCGCCTGCCCTGATCCTCGCAGAAAAACATGGGCGCAAGGTTTTGCCGACACCACCCGGCTACGGTTTTGAGGCTCCTCAAAATCGATTACCCGCAAGCAGAGGCAATGGCTACTATTTCTCACACATGATGAATTGCGTGTATGACTGTCGCTACTGTTTCTTGCAAGGCATGTACCGCTCTGCAAACTATGTGCTGTTTGTTAATTATGAAGACTTTGCTGAAGAGATCATGACAACCCTACAGGAAGTGCAGGAGTCTCCAGTATTTTATAGCGGTTATGATTGCGACAGTCTGGCACTGGAACCGGTGAGTGAATTCTGTGAGTTTATTCTGCCGCTATTCCGGGACAACCCCGCTGCAACGCTGGAATTGCGCAGCAAGAGCACGCAAGTGCGTAAACTCTTACAGCAGGAGCCGATGGCGAATTGTGTAGTAGCAATGAGCTTCGCGCCGGCTCAAATAGCCGAGCGTTGGGAGCAGCGGGTCCCGGCACTGGAAAAACGTATCGACGCTCTGGCCCGCTTGCAGGAAGCTGGTTGGCCTGTGGCCCTGCGCTTTGAGCCCGTAATCGCTACAGAAACCACTGAGGCCGACTACGAGACCTTGTTTACCCAGGTATTTTCCCGTATTAACGCGAATGCTCTACACTCATGCAGTTTGGGGGAGTACCGCTTGCCCCAGGATTTTTACAAGCGCATGGTAAAACTCTACCCGGACGACGCGCTGCTGGCTCGAGATGTAGTGATGAGTGATGGTATGGTTTCCTTGCGGGATTCGGGCGGCGAGTTATTGCAGGTTTTGGAAACCAGCCTCATGGCCCACATTAATCCACAAATTTACTACCGCTGCGCTTAGTGGCAGTTGGCGACAGGGCCCTTGGCGGGGATGTATATGAACTCCAGTGAAAAGAATCTGATTATCGTAACGGGTGCCTCTTCTGGAATCGGTGAAGCTATTTCACGAATGCTGCTGGAGAACGAATATCGCGTGTTAGGGTTGGCGCGCGATTTCACCCGCTGTTCAATAGCGCATAAGAATTTCCAGTCCATTGAAACAGACTTGTCCGACACCGACAATCTGGAAGCCAAACTGAAGCCGGTACTGGCGACCGTGCAGGAATCACTTCGTGGTGTTGTGCTCAATGCGGGTATGGGTCGTATGGGTTACCTCGAACAACTGTCCGTGGCCGACATCCAGCAAACCATGGATACGAACTTCGTCTCCCATGCAATCCTGTCGAAGTTGGTGTTGCCTTTGCTGAAACGGGGGGGCGCGATTTCTGATCTGGTCTTTATCGGGTCCGAATCAGCCCTCCGTGGCGAGCGCCAGGGCAGTATTTATTGCGCCAGCAAATTCGCCTTGCGCGGTTTTGCGCAGGCCCTGCGGGAAGAATGCGGTAAATCCGCCGTGCGTGTCGGCATCATTAATCCGGGTGCGGTTCGCACGCCTTTCTTCGACAAACTCCATTTCGAGCCCGGGCCAGGGCAAGACAACGCGATCGAGCCACTGGATGTAGCGCAGGCAGTGCTCGCTATGCTGAATGCCAGGGTTGGCACGGTGATCGATGAAATTAACCTGTCGCCCATGAATAAGGTCTGGCAGAAGCGGGGCGAATAAGGGCTTGGCGCTGCGTCTCTGCGTTCACTAGCTGTGACGAAATGTCGCACTTGCAGGCGTCTCATTATCTGGGAATCGGCCAGCGGGGCTGAGATAATGGGCGCAGGTCATGTTTCGGGTTTCCCGCCTGAACCCCAGCTTACACACGAGGCAAGCAATGAACATACAAAATATCTCCTACAGAGTGCGCGGCGCCTTATTGGTTCTGTGCCTGTTCGTATCGAGCATGGCCAGCGCCCATACAGCGTTGAGGGAGTCTACTCCTGCGGCGGATGCCACTGTCACGGAATCGCCAGCCCAGATCAATCTGGTGTTCAACGGCCCGGTGCGGCTCATCAAACTTGAGGTGCTTGCTGGTGGTCAGGCTGTTCCAACAAAGTTTGCACCTTCAGCAGAAGCGGTAGCAAGCTTCGCCATCGACACACCGGGCATGATGCCAGGCAGCTACACGGTTAATTGGGCAGCCATCGGTGCTGACGGGCACACCGTTTCCAATTCGTTCAGCTTTATCGTCGATCCGGCTGCGGGTACTGCGCCCTGAGCCACACGACAGACCGGCCCTCGCTGATCTGGTGAGGGCCTGACTTCTGCTATGGAAATGACCCAGGTTCCCAACTCCTGGGAACTTGCGAGCCTGATCTGCAAATTCCTGTTTTATATGGGTGCTGCCGCCTCCCTGGGCAGCGCCGTTGCCCTGTGCCTTTACAACGATGGCCGACGCGCAACTGTGCAGCGGCTCATGTTCTATCAGCTAATCGGTGGCTTCATTGGTTTTCAGGCGGTATTGGTCAATTTCCTGGTGCAGGTTGGGCTGGTCAATAATGCAGGAATTGGCGGGGCATTCGACTGGTTCATGGCAGAGATACTCCTGGACACGCCGTTGGGTGACTTGAGTATCCTGCGCCTCGCCGGGTTTGCCCTCGTCATCGCTAACAGTGTTTATTTCCTGCGTCGCCTCGCCAGTATTACTACGTCTCCCTCGCTGCGTTTTTACCGGCAGGCGTTTACCGCGGTAGGCCTTGGCTTCATTCTCCTGCTGATCAGCTTTCGTCACGGTGGCCACGTCTCGGTGCTTGCCACGAATGTGCAACTGGCCCTGGCCGTGCATTTTACTGGCTTCGCTATCTGGATTGGCTGTCTGTATCCATTGCTGGTGGCTTCCACAAGCGAGGACATTAGCAGTTTGCAGATCACCCTGCGTCGCTTCGGTGATCATGCACTGGTGTTTGTGGGTGTGTTGTTGGTAGTGGGTCTCTGGCTCGCCTGGAATGTGCTGCACTCTGTGGCTGACCTTATTGAAACTCCTTACGGAAGAGCGTTGTCGTTCAAGTTATTGCTGGTTGCCGCGATTATGGGCATTGCGGCAGTCAACAAGCTAAAGCTTGTGCCAGCTCTGCTGGAAAATTCGGGGGTGAGAAACTTTCAGAAATCCCTGCAACTTGAACTGGGCGTTGCGGCCACGCTCTTGATGGCTACTTCCTGGATGTCCACATTGGTCGGACCGGCAATGGCCCATTAGCCAACCGTGTCGCTGTTCACCCCGCGCTAACTGGTGCGGGCTGGGATTGTATTGACCGGATTCGCCTTGGCTCAGGTGAGACTGAGGTCCATTGGCCCGCCATCCTTGCGCGAAGGAGCCTGTTCTACGAGCTCATTCAATTCCAGTGAATCCAGATTCAGCGCGTACAGCGTTGCCTCGGGTTGTGACTCAAACAAGGCGGTGGTGGTCATGACGGGTTTGCTGGCAAACAGCAGTGAGTTGCCCAGAGGTGACCAGGTCAGGTTGTAGAGGATGTCCTGGCTATTGAAGACTGGAACCGGTTCGTATTCACTGGCGATTTCACCAAGGTAAATTGTTGAGCCAGTATGCCCGTACTGGATATAGGCAAAGCGTTCCTGGTCGCCGGCGAAAATGGGCTTGGCAGCACCGTCAATCTCCAGCTCCTTGGTTTCGCTCTTGCTCAGGGTTACTGAAGCGCCTAGGAGACCGTTGGCTGAGGGCACTAATTCGTCGCTCAACACAGGCACTTGCTGCGGGCCCAGGGTCTGTCCAAGGCCAAGCCAGCCGGCCAGTACTACAGCAAGACCAAAGGCAAGAACGCCTGACTGGCGGGCGGGCTGATAAACCTGCTTGATCCAGCCGGGAAGCACGGTTGTCTCAGCGGAGTCTTCGGCGCCGCGTGCTTCAACAGTTTGCAGCAGACGATAGCCACGCTTTGGAATTGTCTCGATGTAGATCGTTTTGTCGCCCTGCCACGCCAGTTGCTTGCGCAGTTCAGACACCGCCCGGGTGAGGGAATTTTCGTTAACAATTACTTTGGGCCACAACACGGAGACCAGAGTATCCCTGTCCACCACTTGCTGGGCATTGGAAGCGAGAAAGCAAAGTAATTTAGCCAGGCGTGGCTCGAGGTGTCTGGTTTCTCCGGAAGAAAGGTGCTGGAGTTGGTTGATCTGGGGTTTGACCAGCCAGTCACCGATACAAAACTGATCCTGCATCGGATCTAGATCCCGGGAATCTGCATTCTGTTGTTCAGCATTCACTTCAGCCGTAATCTGCATTGTTACCCCCAAATACTGTTTCGTTAGCGCCTGATGCCTTGTTTTGATGTGGGCAGCCCAGTGGCCGCCGCGTTGCGCAAAATGTCGAATGCGCTTTGCTTACCTTAATTAGACTGCAATTAGGGCCAATTTGTTTCATTTCAAGCGTTTGAGATCGTAGTTTAGTCGATATTTCGGCTCAACTTAACGCCTCACCACGCCTGGCAGCTTTTCTGGACATTAAGTTCACAGGTTTTTCAGGTTATTCCGCCTCTTCACCCCTAGATTCCACGCTGTGACAGTTCTTTGGGCCTCATTCCAGGGAACACGAGTGAAATGACAGGAGCTAGCGATGAAACTCTCATTACGACAATTTTCTTTGATTTCGCTGTTTGCCGGGGCGTTGTTGGCGGCAGCCAATACCAGCCTGGCGGTGAGTGCAGAAGCTCTGGCCCGTGGGATTCCTTCTCTGGCACCTATGTTGGAACAGGTAACCCCAGCGGTGGTGAATATCCGGGTTAGCAAGGCTATCCCCACAGCTTCCTCCTCCCGGTATTTCTTCCAGGGTGAAGAACTCCCCGAGCAATTGCGCCGGTTCTTCCCCGACGGCATGAATCAGCGTCAGCCTGGAAGTCAGCCCTATGCGGTAGGAGCAGGTTCTGGTGTTATCGTGGACGCCGGGCAAGGTTTTATCATCACCAACCACCATGTAGTAGAAGGTGCAGCAAGTATTAATGTGCAGCTTCATGACGGGCGCACTATGGAAGCCGAGCTTATTGGTAGTGACGAAAGTACCGATGTGGCGCTGATTCAGATCGTCGCCGATGACTTAACCGATATCGAAATGGCTGATATCGATACCGTGCAAGTGGGTGACTACGTGGTTGCGATTGGCAATCCGTTTGGCATCGGCCAGACCGTGACCTCGGGCATCGTTAGCGCCCTGGGTCGCACCGGATTGAACAACAACAATTATGAAGACTTCATTCAGACAGATGCTGCCATCAATGTGGGCAATTCCGGAGGTGCCCTGGTTGATCTCGAAGGACGCTTGATAGGTATCAACACCGCGATCATCAGCGGTAATGGCGGCAATAACGGCATCGGCTTCGCAGTCCCCGTGGACATGATGAAAGCCGTCATGACACACCTTGAGCGCGATGGTGAAGTCCGTCGTGGCGTTCTTGGTGTAACTATCGCTTCCCTGACTCCCGATACCCGGGAAGCCCTGGGTGTGGAAGTGGAGCAGGGTGCCCTGGTGACCAGCGTGATGGAAAACAGCGCTGCGGAAAGAGCAGGTATCCAGGTCTCTGACGTCATCACAGAATTCAATGGTGAGTCGGTGACGGGCAGCCGTGAACTCCGCAATATGGTTGGCTTGCTCGGCAGAGATGTAGAGGTAGAAATAAAGCTGCTGCGCGGTGATGAGACTCTCTCCGTTACAGCGATCATCGGTGACGGCGAAGGCTTGTCTGTAGCCGGTGGCGGGCGTGTCGATGCTGGCCAGTTCCGCGGAGCCCAACTGAGAAACTCGGCAGACGTGAACGCCGATCTCGAACCTGGTGTGTTCGTCGAGTTTGTAAATCCCCAGGGCCGAGCCTACGGGGCAGGGCTGCGGGACGGTGACCTCATCGTCGGGGTCAACCGCCGTGAAGTCAGCAATGTGAGTGAATTTAACGAGATTATTCAGGACGGTGGCCGCTTCGCCGCATTAACCGTCATTCGGGACGATCGACAAGTGCTGCTGTTGGTTCCCTGATATTTGTATTTAGACTCCTCAACGCACTAAAAAGTGCCCCCTGTTGGCCGACTTAACAAGAGTTGAGTCGGCCTTTTTTTGCCTGATAGGGGAACTTATACTAGGCAGGCATTTCCTATATACGCAGGCGGAAAGGCGCAATAGGAAACAAAAAACCGGGTCTACGCAAATTGGATTCTTTCAAACCAGGATATTCTCAATCCCACTACATCGCTGACTAGATCTCCCGTGCGCTTTCTAAACATTTATTCACTTCTGGGTCTGTTGTGTCTTCTGCCAGTGCAGGCTGCTATGGCGCAACCGGATGCAGGCGCCGATCCACTTCCCTATGACTACGATTTCACCGAGTACGTTGAGTGGTTGGATGCCCTGATCATGGAAAAGAAAATTCCCGGCGCGGCTTTGGCCATCGTGTCACGGGAAGGGATCATGCACCTGCAGACCTGGGGGGTGCGGAATGTCAACGAAACGTTCCCGGTAACGACCGATTCCATATTTCGTATCGCCTCCATGTCGAAAACGTTTGCCGGTGCGGCTGCGACCCTGATGGTGGATCAGGAGGGGCAGTCCTGGGACACGCCGCTGAATGAGTTGTTCCCCAGCCTCAAGATTGGCAACAAATCCAGTTCCCAAAACATTACCTTGTTGCACGTGGCGAGTCATTCCACGGGCCTGATGCCCCATTCCTATTCCAATTTGCTGGATGATGGTGTGGCCTATGATCGCATCAAGAACAGATTCGAGCAGATTCCCACCGTGTGTGCTCCGGGAAATTGCTACGGTTACCAGAACGTGGTGTTCTCCATGATTGCCGATGTGGTGGAAGAAACGACTGGGGAAAGTTACGAGAAGTACATAGAAGAGCACATCTTCAAACCGCTCGGTATGGAGTCGGCGAGCATCGGCTACGAGCCTTATATAAACAACCCCCAGTCGACCCATCCTCATCGCCTGGTGCGGGGTAAGTGGCGTACGACTACCACCAATCCGGCTTACTACACCACGGCACCCGCGTCGGGTATCAACGCCAGTGTGTTTGATATGAGCATGTGGCTCCGGGCCAACCTGGGCGCATTCCCGGAAGTGTTCGGTGCTGATTTTCTTGCGCAGTTGCATGAGCCAGTTATCCCTACACCGTACGGGAACTACTTCAACCGCTGGTCGGGGCTGGAAAAAGCCTACTACGGCATTGGCTGGCGGGTGTTCGACTTCAAAGGATTGCGGGTCATTCACCATGGCGGCGGCGTTCGCGGTTATCGCTCAGAGATGGCATTCTCTCCCGATGCCAACATTGGTATGGTGTTGATGTTCAATGCCGAATCAAATGCCGCCAATGAAGTCGTACCGGAATTCTTTGGTCATTTGCTCGACGCAAACTGATCACCAGACAGAAACCAATCAGGAATTACCTATGAACTCAGTAATCGACTTACTGAAGTCGCACCGCAGTATTCGTAAATTTACCGATCGCCCAATTGATCCAGAATTGCTCGATGAACTATTCAGGGCCGGGCAGGGCGCCGCTACCTCCAGTTTCCTGCAGGGTTCGACAATAATTCGGGTGACCAGACCCGAGACTCGCGCGCAGCTTGCCGAACTGGCTGGTAACCAGCGATATGTCGAAACTGCGGCGGAATTTCTCGTGTTCTGCGCAGACCTGAAACGTGCCGGAAATTATTGCGCGAAATACGAGAAGCCTTTCGAGGGAGACTTCACAGAGCACTTCATCATTGCCACCGTCGATGCAGCGCTAATGGCGCAAAGCCTGGTGACGGCTGCCGAGTCTGAGGGTATTGGGATCTGCTACATAGGTGGTATACGCAACAATCCTGGCCCGGTGTCGGATCTCCTTGAGTTGCCGAACGGGGTGTATCCGGTTTTTGGCTTGTGCCTCGGCTATCCAGATCAGGATCCGGAACTGAAGCCGCGCTTGCCACTCTCTGTAATAGTGAAGCAAGAGGTCTACAACGAAGACGGTGACGCAGAAATCATCGAAGAGTACGACGAGCACATTCGTGAGTACTACCGAACGCGTACCGGTGGCGGGCATGGTATAAGCTGGTCAGAGCAGGTTGCAACTCTGCTCTCCGAGAAATCACGACCTCACATGCGTGACTTCCTTGCAGGCAAGGGGTTTAAATTTAAATAGCGACTGCAGGGGCGAGTCGGGGTTTGGGCAGGGTCCGCTAAAGCTACTGCAGCGATTCCCGACGGTAGGATCCAGTTGCAGGCAGCCTTTCTTCCCGTGTTCCGATCGTGCTTTCAATGGTTTCCGATGGAGGTATCGCTCCTGGGCCGAAGGCAAATTTGAACTCACCGTTCAGTAATCCGCGCACTCCATCGGTCACCGACCAGCGCGCAATATAATAGTCCGATTCAGGCAGTTCCTCGGGCAGTGGATAGACAAAGCTTCTATCTGCTCGATCAGGTTCATACAGAAACCCAATATTGATCCACTGGTCGTCGGCGGTATACAGCGCCAGTTTGAGCAGGCGTACATCCACCCTAAAACTCATTGTGATCATGCGTGGCGCATCTGTCAGCACAGCATCATCCTGGGGAAAGGTGACGCCCGGGGTCAGCACACCGTGGCTGTGCTGGGCGGAGGTTGGGGCAGCTATTAGCAGTAATACAGTGGCTGCTGCAGCGCTAAGGATTTTCTTCATAGTGCATTGGCCCGGACTTTGTGCTGCAAATTGTACAGGTTTCACAACCAAGTCTACCCGATTTTGTCATTCCCTTCCTCGTGGCAGGTGTTAGTTCGTTGCGGCTGGTCCGAAGTACACCATGCACTGTCTGGAAAGTGCGCACAATACACCGTCTTCGGTAAAGATTCTGCCGGACTGTTGTGTATACCCCTCGGCTGCCGCTTCCAGTGTGAACTCAAGGTAAAACCAATCGCTTTCAATTTCAGCCGGAGGAACGAGAAACTCCAGCGACCAGGTGAGTGAACTGGCGGGAACGGGTGGTTCAGAAAAATGAGAAAGTACCACTGGCGGTGGAATGTCGGCGATTGCCACGATCTTTTCAGCCGGAAATTCATTCATATCACAGCGATGTTTCGCCCACAGGTGTAATTTACGATCCGGTTTGCCGGAAAACGGTATGCCGCCACCAGCCCAGCTTCCATCAAAGTATTGCAGAAAGGCGGGCAGGCGCCTGGCCTTGTCGATGGAGATGCCCTGATCCCGCGGTAATGGTTCGAATCGATCAGCGGGAGCCACGCTTATGGCATCCCTGGCCTTGCCAAAAACGCCCATAGCCTGCAGGCACAGATTGCCATCGGCGATGACCTCAGCGCCGAGTTGGGCAACGTTCTTTCCCTGGCGTTGTGGGCGCACATTTACCGAGACTTCCCCAGCCGGAATAGGGGCGATGAATGACACCATCAGCGAGCGCATGGGAAGATCCAGGCCCTTCGCCATCGCAGTGGTGGCCAGGGCCGCCGAGAGCCCCCCATAGGCAGACCGGCCTTGCGTCCAGGTTTCCGAGAAGCGTGTCTCGTTGCTGGCGTCGTCGCGCAGGGCGCCGAGTATTTCTGGCAAATCAGATGTGATCATAGTGTGTACCGTGCAACCCGTAGTGGGCATGAATTCCTTTGTCTATGCTATCCTTGGAGTCCTGAATAGCCTTGTTTTCCAGCTAGAGTATGTAGTACAGAAGATTGCCGTGATCGACAAACCTTTCCAGTTCCCAATCGTTCCGCTTACCTTGTGTGCAGCGCTGCTTCTATCTGCCCATTCTCCGGCTCAGCCTCTGACTACGCCTGTCTATCGCGCAGTAGGCAGCAGCAATACCATTCTCCAGCAGACGGAAACCCTCCCCGCAGATGATGCTGTGCTGAGCAATGCTCCAAATCAGATCGACCTGAGATTTCCGCTTCCGGTGAGGTTGGTGAAACTGACCCTGCGCAATCAACTTCGTGACTGGGTGGATATCGAGTTTCGCTACAATCCACGGCCTGCTGCGAATTATACCTGGCACCTTCCTGAGTTGGCCGAAGCAGATTACTACATCGCCGACTGGGCTATTCTTGGGGACAACGATCAATTGATCCGCGGCAGTTTCAGTTTTGCATTCGGTCCCGAAGCGAAATCACCTTCTGTCTACCGGGCTGCGGAGGAGGCGCTTTTGCAACAGCGTTACGGTGATCCGGATATTCGTTATGTGCAACCCCCTCCAACCACTATCATTATTGATCGCGATCCGCCGCGCTTTGACCCACCCTTCACAATCCAGTTGGATGGGGCTGGTAATCCTGACAATTGATGATCAGGCGCAACTGGCTCAAATAAAAAGGGGGCTCTGGCCCCCTTTATTTAATTCGCAAACCAATCTGTTTATTCAGCTATTCTCGCTAACCTCTACTCGCTTACGTGTACCGTGACATAGCCGTCATGGTAGAGGCCGCCGTCATCGGCACGGGCCCAGAGTACATAGGTGCCGGGTTCATCGAACGTGGCTTCTACGCGATAAATGCCGTCTTCAGGCACTTCGGGCGGCAGCCACAGAGCTGACCAGGGAGAATTGGCTGAAGTACGGGTATCTTCCCAGGGCTTGGGAAGTGGTGGGTCAAACGTGACCTCGCCCTCTCCGCGATAGATGTTCCAGGAAAGGAACAGGCCATTCACCTTACCTACTGTGACCCGGGAAGGTGGACGCAACATGCGACTGGTCAATTCTTCCTCGGTGTTTGTCGATCCTCTGCGGGCTTCGGGCAGGCCGTCGTCCCAGACATGGGTCTCAATCACGATAGGTTCACCAACGCGGGCCGAGCGCACACGATCGCCTTGCACGGTCACTACCGGTGGTACGTTGGCGCGGGATTCAGGGCTGCTGGTGCCAGCGCCAAGGGAGCCGGTTTCTGAAGCGATAACCATATTGTCGACCAGGTAGTCCTGGCGCAAGGTGGCGTAGGCTTTGCGTTCAACGCCATTCACGTTGAGTGTCCATACCAGTTCACGGTCACCCCAGTCTGCCGGCACGACGACTTCGAAATTGAAGCGATTGCGTCGCGGCAAGAAATGGGTGGGCTGGCCGCGATCGGCATCCCCGGGGGAGAAGAAGTTATTCTCGCCGATGGGTACATTGGGTTCTTCTTCCCAGTTCTCGTTCATGTAACCGAACATGAAACTGAAAGTGCCATCCGGGTTAGGGCGCCATCCTTCGTAAGCTGGTTCCACGTGCTGACCCTTGCGATAGGTCTGGGCGCTGGTCAGGGCAGGAGCCAGCAAAACCAGCAGAGTCATGGCGCGCACAAACCATACGCGCCCTGCAGTGTTGTTATTTTTGTTCATGTTGTTCCCTAATCGTCGCTCGCGCTGCTGGTTGAGCTTTCTTCAGATTCTGCAATCGGCGCTACCAAAGGCGCCCCGCACAACGGGCAACCGATCACGTGATCGTTTGGACCCAGATTCAGTACCTGGCGACGTTCTTCCATGGCGTCGAAGAATTGTTCCTCTGTCATGGTGACGCGAATGCCGAGGTCAATAAACATATTGGTCACTGAACGGTTGCCTGAACCCTGCCAGTTGCGGGGGTCGGGTACGTTCGGATTGGTTTCCGTGTTGTTCATGTAACCGGTGATATGCAGGATCGTGCCTTTGGGCAGCAATGGAGCTGCATGATCGGCGTAGGGATAGCCGCGCACCCAGTTGTGGTCGTAGCCAACGCAGGACAGGGTCTCTATGGTGTAACCCCAGATTGCTTCCAGGCACATGCGCTCGCCGGGAGCATGCAGGTGAGGCTCGAAGGTGATCACCTTGGTGTGTTGGTCAAGTACGGTATAGGCGTGTAATTCCTGGTCAGCCTGGTTGCCCTGGATACTGATGTCGACGCCGTTACCGAGACCAATGAACGCATTCTGGTACTTGGGTTGGTAATCGGGTTCGTGGAAACGAAACCCGACTTCCAGGTGACCAACTGTGTCGCGGCCATTGGAATGCAGGTGAACGGAGTCAGAAACGATCCAGGAGCCGGCACGCAGCAATCGGCCTGCATCTTCGTCGAAGATGTCTGCGTTGCGACCGACTTCGTGTACAGGCCAGGGAATTGCCAGGCCGGGTACGCGCTCACCGTTTTCGTCCATCTGCGCCGTGGCCCAGATCATGTGGTGGAAAATGTAGCGTCCGCCAACCGTGTCACGGCCGCTGCCGGCCTGTGGGACGTCGTTAACTTCGACGATTTCTACAGATTTCACGTAGCGATCTTCGGTCAGGCCCGTGGGCGCAGAAGGAATCTCACCCCACCAGTCCGGGGTGCCAGCCAGTTTTTCAACATCGTCCATGACCACGATCAGGTCAGGTTCGCCAGCGCGCCATTTAACCG
The DNA here is from genome assembly GCA_965227635.1 of uncultured Pseudohongiella sp. Classification (GTDB taxonomy): domain Bacteria; phylum Pseudomonadota; class Gammaproteobacteria; order Pseudomonadales; family Pseudohongiellaceae; genus UBA9145. The sequence goes on from OZ245763.1 coordinate 3,117,267, forward strand.
AGTCGTCGAATACCAGGGGATCGGGGGCGTCGGCAGGATCGCCTTTGGGTGCGCCTGTTCGTGCCCAGCTGGAGATCGCAGCGATTTCAGCATCGCTCAGGGATGGGTCATCTTTGTATTCCTGAATGCCAATGTCTTTCTCCATATACCACGGAGGCATGGCACCGGCGCGGTCGCGCAACCCGGTCTTGTACTCTATGAGGCCGGCGAATGGCGCCACTTCCTCGTATGTCACCAGGGACATTGGGCCCGCACCACCAGTCCGGTGGCAGTTTTGGCAGCTACGCTGCAGGATGGGTTCGATGTCTTTGTGAAAGGTGACCTGTTCTGATTGAGCTGCTGCCATCGCAGGCATGGCCAATGCGGCAGTCAGGGTAGAACAGGCAAACAAGAGTTTGGGAAGGGAAAAGCTGCGCATGATTCGCTACTCCTCAGATTTTTAGTAGGCAGGGATTGTGAAATCCAATGGCGCAACATAGCACTTTAGACCAGAATTTTGAACGTTTGCTCGGTCGATTCGGCCACCTGAAATGAAAGGCCTGGGCTGCTGCCAGGGTAGCCATGAGATTCAGTGAGAGGTTAGATCTTTAACTATTTGAAATTAATGGAAAATGGCTTATTCAGGGTTGGCAGAGTCAGCAATACTGGGATCTGGTCCTTTCATCAGTTGCCAGAGATTGCTACTGGCCAGGAGGGCGACGAAAATGACGATCAGGCCGAAGCTGAACCACTGAACGGCATAGAACAGGTGCTGGTTAACGTCGGCGACCACGGCGGGCCAGTGTCTAACCAGCACCCCGGCCTGTTCTTCGGTTAGCCTTACCTGGTAGGGAAAGACCTCTTCGCCGAGAATTTCTTCAATAATGTCGAAGTCCAGGGTCCTGAGACGCAGCGGCCACTGGTTGGGATCGACCTGGAAATCGTATGACTGCACATCCTCGGGGGGCACATAGATCTGCGCCTTGACGTCCACAAAGCCTTCCACAGGCCGGGTGATCGGTTCCATGCCTGCAGGCAGGATTCCTGTGGTCCAGCCCCGATGCACCAGGACCAGTTGCCCATTGCTCTGCAGCCTCAGCGGTGTCACCACGCCATAGCCAATCTGGTCGTCGAAGAATTCCGCGAGCAGCAGAATGGTGCGGTCATTGAGGTATTCACCCTGCAGGGAGACGTGGCGATTCTGTAATTCCGGGTTTGCCCGATGCAGGTGACCATCTGGAATGGATTCGATAGGGTCGGCATTCGCTTCCTGTTCCGCGCGTAACTCCTGTTGCTCCGCCACTTTCTCGGCTGCCCGGTCCAGTTGCCATAAGCCCAGGCGGCACAAGCCCAGCGCGGTAATGGTGACGCAAGCCGCGATCAACCAGTTGATGCGAATATGAAAGCTGCCAGCGGTTAATTCAGTCTGCAGGGCCATGGTGTCCAGATTAGTCGGGTTGAGCGGGTTAATTCGGCCCGAGAGCCTAAATCAGCGCCGCGCTGGATTCAAGGGCGCTTTGCAATCTGGCATTAGCACCAGACACACCAGTGATAGGGCGGGCGGTAGTAGGTAATGAGCCTTCCGCAAATAATAACGCCGCACCAACACAAGAGCGAGACTGCCGCCATGACACGGGCTCGGCGTCCCAGTATTGCATCCGGGCTCGCTGTTTTTACAGCGGCAGCGGAGGTCCAGTAAAAGATCGCCATATTGGCGCCTGCAATCAACATGAGCATGAATTTCGACTGGACTGCGGGGTTGTACAGATATTGGTCGGGGGCGCTGCTGAGAAACATAGCGCCAGTTATAACATTTAAGCAGTAGCCAGCCACGCCGAACGGAACGAGTCGATGCAGTGCCTGATAAGAGACTCCCCGTGCTATTCCCAGCATGCGCAAATCGAACACGCCAACGGTGCCTATCAGCAGGCTCAGGCCCATGAAATGCAGAGACTCAATCACTGGCCAGCCCCACGCCGAGTTCATGAACGCATAGATGCCCGTGGCGTGGGCAAAATCAAGAAAGGCCTGTTCCACTAGAAGAACCTCGATGCCAGCAGAACGCTATGGGTATAGGCGAGAAAGCGCCCGGCGCCCAGGGTCAGGAACCAGCAGGTCAAGGCAATGATGGCAAGCGTGCGGGGCCGGGTGATCTCGTGATCGCCAATCCAGTTTCGATGCAGTCGCGCGGTAATGGTCAGGCCTACGCCAAGAGCCGCCAGTTTGAGGTAGAAAACCGGGTTGGTCAGCGCTTTGGCAGGATAGGCCAGCAGCAACGCCATTCCCGAAACCACGATCACGGCACAGGCTACCCAGTGCAGCGGCAGAAACAATCTGAATGCCGGGAGTGGCTGTAGCCTGCCAACGCCGAGAAGGCGCAGGCTAATAGCAATGTTTATCCCCACGACAAAGGCCATGGCCAGCGAGTGTAGGGTAAGTGAGCTGAAGAACGCGAAACCGGATTCCCGGAGGAAGATACTTAGCCCGGTCTCTTCGAGTCTGGCGAGCGTATTCAGAATTCAGGCCTGTAATCCAGGTACTGCGCGCAATGTCGCAGGTTCTGGTGATGTGCTAGTATTTTTGTGCTTCTGGTCCGAGCATAACATAACAACAAGAATCCCAGAGGGAGTAAGCAATGGCCGACCTTTCCAAGCTCAAGCAGTGCACCCTGTTAGCCATAGTCCTGTCCGCATTCGTCACCTTCTCTGCCCACGCACAGAGTTCCGCGATACCGCGTACGGCTGAAGGAAAGCCCGATTTCAATGGAATCTGGCAGGCCATAAACACGGCCAATTTCAATATCGAACCCCATGCCGCTGATTTCAGTCCTGTCGTCGAGATGGGAGCCATCGGTGCCATCCGCGCCGGTTTAGGCATTGTCGTGGGTGGTGAGATACCCTATACAGCAGAGGCACGAGCCCAGCAGCAGGCCAACAAGGCAGACTGGCTGGCAAATGATCCGCTGGTGAAGTGCTATATGCCAGGCGTCCCGAGGGCTAACTATCTGCCCTGGCCGTTCCAGATTATTCAGTCTACCGATCACATCATCATGGCTTATGAATTCGCCAGTGCCAGCCGTATCGTCTATGTCGACCAGCCAGACTATGAGGCTCCGATCCTGTCGTGGATGGGGCATAACCTGGCTCATTTCGAAGGCGACACCTTGGTAATCGAGGTCACCGACCAGATGCCTGATACCTGGTTTGACCATGCCGGTAATCACCATACAGATGCCCTTCGAGTAACGGAACGCTACAGTTTCATGGGGCCTAATGTGTTGATGTATGAAGCGACTCTGGAAGACCCGAATGTCTACACTGAGCCCTGGACGGTGCGGTTTCCGCTGTACCGGCGGCTAGATGAAAATATGCAGCTGCTTGAATTCAAGTGCGTCGAGTTCACCGAAGAGCTGCTCTACGGTCATCTGCGCAAGCAATCAGGTGAGGAATAGCCAGTTCCCTGGTAGTTCATTGATAGTTCCCTTCCAAGGCTGGTCCCGGCACGGGATCAGCCACCTATCCGGGCGGTCGTTTCGAGCCGCCTAATTGTGGTATAAACCTGACTTTATTGAAGTTTTTCTGCCGCGCTGCGGCTAGAGCCTGCATTCGAATTGAGCCGGGGATAGCGCCACATGGACATCCTGAATGACCTGACAACAATCACCTGGGGCCTGATCGGTCTCATGCTGGTGCTCGTTGCCTACTTTCATGGTCCGAGTTATTCCGTCCAGACTGTACGTACCGCTCCCTCGCTGCTGACCAGCTTCGGCATTTTTGGTACGTTTCTGGGTATAGCCTTCGGCCTGATGAGCTTTGATAGCTCCACTATCGAAGCCAGCGTGCCGCTTATGATCGACGGCCTCGGGGTAGCGGTATGGTCATCGGTAGTGGGGATACTTGGCGCTATCAGTATTCGCTTGCGTCACGCGCTGCAGACAATCCGCAGTGCTTCGACCGCGAATGAGGAACAAGTCACTGTCGCAGACCTCAATAGCGCAATCGTCGCATTGAACGAAAACCTCAATGAACTGCGCCACGAGAACCGGGAAAACAGTGCCAGCATGCTGGAATCCCAGCGCAGTTATCAATCTCAAATGGTGGATGCCAATGCTTCTGCGCTGACCGATGCCATATCCACGGTGATGACTGAATTCAACTCTCGCATCGAAGTACAGTACGGTGAAAACTTCCACAAGTTCAATGAGTCACTCGGTCGCCTACTGGAATGGCAGCAAAATTATTCTGTGCAACTGGAAGATATGTTGAAGGCGCAGGAGTCCAGCAAGGATGTCATTCAGCATGCCAGCCGATCCTATGAGGAGATGATCGCCCATTCCCGTGAATTCAACAAAGTGGCAGCTTCCCTGGGAGAATTGCTGGGAGGGCTTGAGCAGCAGACCAGTAACCTCGAAGGTTATCTCTCTGGCTTGTCTGGTCTCGTGGGTCAGGCTTCGGAAGGCTTGCCTGCCTTGAGCGACTATGTGTCGGAACTCACGGTCAAACTCAAGGACAGCATCGAGGAAAACAATCGCAGCCTCACCCAGGTGCTTACCCAGGCAGCCCAGGATATTACCCAGACTGTTGAGCAGGTTAACCTGGGTCTGGCGCAGTCAGTGAAGGATGCCCACAGTGGTCTTGCTCAACACGTCGAGGCGATGACCGAAAAAACCAATGCCCATATGCAGATGCTAGACGAGTCCATGGAGAAGGAACTTACCCAGGCCTTGCAGACATTCGGCTACCAGCTCACTGCACTGTCAGAAAAATTTGTGAACGACTACATGCCACTTACCGATCGCCTGCGGGAGGTGTTAACTCTCGCGGAGAAGGAATTTTCCTAGCAGAGTTGATGCCAATCCATGTTTAGTACCGAAGTCGAACAGGAAAACGAAGAGCACTGGATTGCGGTAAGCGATCTTATGAGCGGGCTCATGATTGTGTTCCTGTTGATCTCTGTCATGTACCTGGTGATTGTTGAACAGAAGAACGAAGAGATCGAGCGCGTCGTCGTACTCTATGAAGATCTTCGAGAAGAACTGTATAAAGACTTGTATGCTGAATTCGAGCAGGACTTGCCGCGCTGGGGTGCGCAACTGAATGAAGACTTGCGATTGCGATTCACCAACACCGATCTGTTATTCGAATTGGGTGAGTCCAGTTTACGCAATGAGTTTGCCGCCATCATCGACGACTTTTTTCCACGCTACCTGGCTATTCTCACGTCGGACCAATACCGGGATGAAATCCAGGAAGTGCGCATAGAAGGGCATACCTCCAGCGCCTGGTCCCAGGCCGAGGATAGCGATGAGGCCTATATGCGAAACATGGCCCTTTCCCAGGCCCGCACCCGGTCCGCGCTGGGTTACATCATCGATCTGGAGGCAGTGAGTCATGAGAAGCAGTGGCTGCGGCAGCGGCTAACAGCCAATGGCCTGTCGTCTTCGCAACTGATTACCCGTGGCGATGGCAGTGAGGACGAAGATCGCTCGCGACGGGTCGAGTTTGTCGTGGTTACCGACGCCGAGACCCGCCTGTCTACCATCCTGCAGGAGATTCGCTAGTCCATGGAGCTGCAGGATTTTACCGAATTTGAAGCCTTCAATACCCTGCGTAAAAAAATGGGGACGGACAGGCTTGGTTATTTTGAGCTATTCGATCCGGCCATCCATCTTACCGGACAGGAACGCTCACAGTTGGAGAGCCCAGGCGTGCTGATGAAGCCCGCAGCGATGAAGGTATTACCAGACAAGACGCTGGCCATCAAGAACAGCCGGGTCCTCGCTTTTGTGCCCAGTGAAAACTGGTTCCGTGATCGGCGTGAATACCCGGCCTACCATGTTGCGATGTGTTCTGAGTTGGAGGAATTGAAACGCGAGCATCCAGAACAGGAAGTCATGGTGACGACACGATTGTCGGACGATTATGAGCTCATGAAGCTGCGACCCGGTGGCGACATGGAATTGGTTAACCACGGCTTCGTGGTATGCAAAAACTGTCTTCACACACTGCGTTACAAAGACTTCGACCTCTATCGCAATCGAAAGCGCGGCTACAGCCAGAAAGTGCTGAGCAATTTCAATCTGCGGGACTTCTACCGTCTCTATCAACTATATCCTCTGAGTTTCAGAGCCAACCGCGATTCCCTATAGTTCATGAGTGCCTTTGCCCAATTCGATGCAGGTTACGATCTGCAGCAAGACCGCATCCTGTTGCGTATTACCAACACCGATGGAGAAGAGTATCGGCTCTGGCTTACGCGCCGCCTGTGCGCTTCTCTGTTGACCGACTTCAAGACCAAGACCAGCGCTTACCGGGTAACCAGGGATGCGTCAAAGCCCCATACCCAGAGTGCCAAAGCTGGAGCGGAAACGGTGATGCAGGCTGATTTCGAACAGCAAGCCGCGGCCCAGAGCCAGGACTTCACCACCAAATTCAAGCCAGGCTCGAGTTTTCCCCTCGGCGAAGCAGGACTGCTGGTCGAGAAACTCAACCTGCAACCCAATGGCAAGGGTGAGGGGGTTCATGCCCTGAGTTTCTACGGAGCGGAAGACAAGGGCGTCACCATTGGTGTTACCGTGGAATTGTTCAATTCAATTTTTGAAGTGGTTGAACGCATCATTGGCAGAACCAACTGGGGGCTGATTGCGGCAGCTGCGGGTAGGCCACCATCAAGCACGCTGCAATAAGACGCGAGCCTGGATCAGCCAGCGTCCTCGATTGCTGTCCCTTGATGAAAGCGAACCTGCCAGCGTTCGCCATTCTTTTGCCAGAGCGAACTGCGCCGGGTGCGTCTCGGATCGGAGGTGGATTGATGGCAGGAAACGTAGCTCAATAGCGCAAAATCATCTGAGAGCTGCTTCAGTTCAATGTCGCTTGCAGCGATTTTCGGCAAACTTCCTTCATTGAAAAACTCCGCCAGAATCTCTTCACGAGAATAAACCCTGCCGCTGCGACCAAATTCTTCGAATTCGGGATGGAGTAACTCCTCCATTCTCTCGCGATTGCGTCGCACTTCAGTTCGATGCATCTCCTGCTCGAGTGCAAGAAGATGCTGTAGCAGTGCGCTTTGGCCAGAATCTGGTTTCACTCCTGGTGCTGGCCTTGAGTGGGGTGCTGTGTAAGAGAAACCACGTTGCCATCAGGGTCTCTGCACCAGGCGATCTGCGCGCCATCCGGCGTAGTCCAGATTCCCAACTCATCCTGCTCCAAAAAGGCGTAAGTTTCGAAGACCAGGCCCTTATCCCGCAGCGCGATAACTTCAGTGTGGATATCTTCGGTCTTGAATCCCACGGTCGTGTAGTGAACAGAGACTACCTGTTCTACTTTTTGAATCCTGAACTCCACACCCGCTACATCGAAGACCAGCGCATGGGGCTGGTCGGAAACAAACTCCAGTCCCAATAGACTTTCGTAGAATTGACGGCTCTTGTCGGCTTGTGCAGTTGCCGCGAGAAGAATTGGCTGCATGGCATTTTCTCCTGTGTGAGTTTCTGGGGGTAAGCATGCAGAATTGACTGCATACCCGGATGCTGAGAAAGCCGTGGCGCGGGCTAAAGCATCCGCATACGGAGGCCACGACCTCCTTTGGCCAGTTTTTGTCTTTCACGCATTCTGGCGTGCAAGGCTGCTCGTTTGCTGGCCAGCCAGTCTTCGCGCCCAATTCGGGTGTCCTTGCCGAGTTTGCTAAGCCTTGTCTCCTCGGCTATGCGAAATTGGCAGAATTCCTGATAGCTCCGTATTTCGTTTTTCAGTTCCTGGATCACTATCTCAGCGTACAGGGCATCATCGAGGAAGCCCAGCCCGGGTACATTGTCCGGAATGACATCGTCGGGATTGATGAAGTAGTACAACACGCTGCGGATGACGGTGCGATCTTCTTCATTCAACTGCCACTCCTGGTCCCGGATCATATTGATGAGGATCTGCAGCTTGAGTAGCCGGTCAGAAATAAAGGAGGGGAGCTCGATTTCCCGTACCTTGTCGATAAGTTCCGCCGCCATCTCCTCAATTTTTTCGGCAGCCTCTGGATCGGCTACCACGTGCCGACCCTTGTCGATACTTTCCTGGAATCGCTGGATGTCTTCTTCGCTGAGGGTGATGGTGATATCGAATGACATGAATAATCTCTATTGGTACTTAAGCTTGTTGTTATCGATTAGGTCATTCTTTGCACTTTAACTGCCGCCATGATCTGACTGGCTGCGGTTTCCGCCGAAACTTGATCAGTCTGAATCTTCAATAGCGGCGCTGGTAAGGAAGGGTAGTTGAAGCTCCCCTGTTCCTGCAGGCTGCTGAACAACGCCCGGTCATTCAGTTTACCGAATTTCTGCCGATCCTCATTCCCCAGACGGTTCAGTAGTGTCTCGGTTCCGCAATCGAGTTCAATATACTGCACCTGTCCGCCGTTTTCTTCAACACAGGCTTGCAGCCTTGATACCAGGTCCGGCGCAACGCTCGCCTCGGGGTGAAAGGTGAAGATAAAAGACTGTCCCGCAGCACTGGCCGCTGCGAAGCTCTGTAACCAGATGCTTTCCCGTAACTGGCAGAATTCAGCAGTACCAAATGCAAACAGCGTGCTGACCAGATCCACAGTAAGGTGGTTATGAAAAAGTGGTACACCCATTTGCTGGCTTAACAGCGAGCCGATAGTGTACTTGCCTGCAGCGGCAGGACCGTGAATAAAGATAACATACATAAGTTTGTTCGACTTGCCAGGGTATTGGAAATCGTCCTGGACAGAAAATTCTGGCCTGCAGACAGGAATAGTCTGGATTAGTGAGGGCAGTGTACTACATTGACCCCGCTATGGGCCCGTATGTGAAAATAACCGCGGCTTGTGGCTATTGACAGTCTTCTCTGCGCACAGGATTGCATCTGGCGGCTGCACCACCGGGTAGCACAACCTGGTAGTCACTCCATTCGATGCGTGGGAGATAATAGTCAGTGGAAATATAGTGAGCGCCTGTAGCGAATGCGGTATCGCGGCGCTCAGTAGAATTTTCTCTGGCTTCCATGGTGTTGGCATCTGCGCGAGTGCGCACTATGAAGCCTGCTTCAACGGCTGCCTGGATTCGCGCAAAAGAATCGACAGGGTCGTTGATGGTGAAGTAAGCGGCATGATCCGCACTCTCGTCAGCAGAATTCACAAAAACAGGCAAACCCTGAAGCGATTCCTTTCCGCGCATGTAGACTTCAATTTTTGCCGGTCCTTCATCGATCGCGAAAAACACTTTGCCCCTGACTTCTTCAAGGCTGGGCCAGCCGCCATTCAGCGCACCTTCGCGCAGGCTTGAGTGTTCACCCCTTACCTGATCCGGAGTGATCAACTCATCATGGCTGAACACCGAGAGAATCTCCGCATCGAGGTCATCGTAAGCCGCTGCGGTAAAATCCAATGCCGGTTCAACGCCGGGATAGGCTGAACCGCCTTCTTTGGCGTTGAACATGATGAGGATCGGTACGTGCTGAGGATTGGCCTGGGACCAGATTTTTATTTCTTCCAGGCATGAAATCCAGGTCATGCAATTCGATCGCACATCGATATCCTGTGAGTGCAGCACCTTGAACCCTGGCTGCAGTAGCTCGCTACTATCGAAAGGTACGGCACCTGGAGTTCCAGCAACCTGCCTTGGTAGCAATGGGTCAGCAAAGCGGCCACCCTCCGGGTCATAGACTATATCCAATTCAATCTGGCGCATGCCTAGATCCAGTTGATCAGTTAGTGGCAGGTGATTGTAATCCAGGGTAAGCGCAGAGTTTTCATTGTATGCGCGAATGCGTGCCAGTTCGGGTTTCGGGATGAAAAGTTTGTAACTGTTGTGTGAGCCCAATGCCTGCAGGTCATTCATTTTCAGGGAGGAGGAATCAATAGCGCATGGACCTTCGAGACTATCACCTGTGTGGCAATTCTGGGCCGAGTGACTTGCTGGCATTAGCGCCCAACTAGCCAATACTGCAAGCAGTTTGATCTTTAATCTCATCATACTGTAATCCTCTTAGCTTTCATTGCGGCATGGATTCTAGAATCGATCCTCGTTAATTCAGAGACATCAGTCAGCGCATACCAGACAGTTAAGTTTAGGAACCAGAGATTACAGAAATACTACAACCCACAGAGAAGCTAGGCCGTATTGCGCCACGGTGCTATGCCGCGATCCACGATCGAGGCCAGCGTAGTGCCGATTAACAGGAAACAGAGAGTGCGGGCGGAAATCTGTAACAGTTCCTCAAACCCAGTGTCCGGAAATAACCGACCGCTGGCAATCAGTACCGTGGGTACGAAATAGAACACTCCATTCCATCGACCCAGCATACTCATGCGTAGCTGCTTCTGGCGAAACAGGAAGTAAGAGTCCAGCACGTACTGGCTGAATGCAATGACTATGAGCAGAGGCAATATGGCAGGCAACAATCCAGTCCAGGCCATGGCGGCGAGGCAGGAGGTGACGAACAGAAAGTCGGTGCCGTGATCGAACAACATGCCGCGGGGCGAGGCTGTGCCCAGAGCGCGCGCCACTTTGCCGTCGAAGTAATCGCTGAGTATGGCGATGATGATCAGCGCCAGCACCAGGGCGGGTGGTAACAGTGATGGCTGCGCCAGGGCCCATGCTACCGGAACCAGCAATAGCAGGCGGATTCCGGTTAGCAGGTTGGCCATATCAGGCGAACAGTTCGCGCTGGGCGCGGCGCCAGAAGATCAGGCCGATGATGGCGTTGAACAGAATAAAGAAGTTGTGCTGCACGAATCCAAAAGCAGCCATCTGGCCTTCATTCTCCGGAAACAGAATGACCCAGAAAGTGATGGCCGCGGCACGCATCGGCGTAGGCACTGCCGCTGCGAAGAAAATTACCGGCAGGAAGGGCAGCAACTCGAGAAACGATGCTTCGACACCGAACAGGTTCAGGGCAGTGGTGTAGACCACTACAGCCGCCAACAGTGCCGGTGAGCGCAGCAGGAAGAATTTCAGGTAGTGCATGGGTTGAGCCTTGCGAAAGGCATGCAGGATGCGTTTTTCCCGGAACTGATTGTTGGGCAAGATCTTGCCATTGAAATACAGCAGCCAGACAACAAGAAACACCGCAGCGCCACCACTAATGAGCGGCATAATCTGGAATACATCGGGCAGCCCGCCACCGGAGGACAGGTATCCCACCGTGGCCCAGATCAGCAGGTAGAAGATTTCACAGAACATGATGAACAGCATCACCGACCCTACTTCCCAGCCGGGGATCTTGTCACGCTTGTTCAAATAGTACGCCATGGCGCCTTTACCAATCTGTTCATTGAATATCGAAATGATATAAGCGCAGGCGCGGATGGGCAGAATGTCCTTGTATTTGATGTCAGCCAGGAACCAGTTCAGGGCACGAGTGACCACCAGCGTGTCGATAATGAAGTAGAACAGGGAATAACACATCATCAGCGCCAGCCAGGGTATCCACTGGACGTTGGAAAACACCTGGGTCATGTAGTCCACAAGAGACAGGCCCTCGCGCATGGCCGCACCATTGAGCCGGTAGTAGAGGTAGGCGAAACAGGCAGCGGTAATGACGAGAAAGACGAGGCGGCCGGCAAGTCCTTGCTTGCGCGGAGCCGGTGTTTCTTCGGTAGGAGTACCCGTTTCGGTGGATGGGATCTCTGTAGGCTCGTTTTGGGCTTCTTCGCTCATGTTATGGATCTCGTTAATGCTCTCAGGCTGCCTTTATTATTCTTTGCAGGGTTTCATCCAGCGAACTCAGTTGCAGGCCAAGCGCACTGTCAGCGTTCTGTGATACGACTTCGTCGCTGGTAATAACATCGATGACGGTTGGGGTAATGCCGCCACCTTTCACTGTGCTGGTCAGTGCTGCACCAATCTTGGCCATGAGTATGGGGACGCTACCCACCTCAACTTCTTTGCCCAGCATTTTCGCAGTCTTTTTGATCAGGTCACGGTAGGGAATGCTTTCGGGCCCAACCAGTTCATGGGTCACAATGCCGGTAGCCGGGTTCATGCTCAATGTGGTCAGAGCACTACTCAGGTCATCGGTATCCAGCGGGCGCATACAGTAGTGCCCTCCACCCAGGACTTTACAATTTGGGTTATTGGCGGCGGACAGCAGCGACCAGGCGCCGGCGGTTCCGGGTCCCAATAATATGGGTGTTCGAATAATCGTCGCGGCGATACCCGACTCGGCAACGATTTGCTCGGCCGCGCCCTTGGAGCGGAAATAGGCATTGTTTGAGCTGGGACTGGCGCCCACCACGCTGATGAAGATGATGTGCTTCACTGCCTGGGACTTGGCAGCGGCCACCACGGCGGCCGTTGCCGCAACATTGGCGCTGGCGTAGTTGGAGTGTTTGTTTTCAATCAGGATTCCCGCCAGGTGAATGACGCAATCGGCACCGGCCATCGCCTTGTTCAGACTCTCACTGTCCTGGTAACTGATTAGGGTGGGACTGATGTTCGCTGCCTGTGGCAAATCAGCGAACGCCTTCTCGGAGCGCACACCGGCGATCACTTCGGCGCCGTCTGTGCTGGCCAGATGATTGAGAAGGTTCTGGCCGACGCTGCTATTGGCGCCCGTAATGCATATCTTCATTGTCTAGTTCTGTTGTATTCGCCGGTCGAGGCGGTAATGGAGTTAGCGCAGAATTGTAACCGATAAGAGGAGGTTACAGCAGGATTATCGCCTTGGCACGGCAACACTCGAGTCGCTCAAGCTAAATGGGTTTCGACTTCCAGTCGCTTGCTGCGCTGGTGCTTGCCTGCCATGTCATTATTGATTGCCGCCAGCGCTTCTGCCTGAAAGGCCCGGCTGCGCTGGCTTTCCGGCGCATTGCCATAGAGCGTGGTACGCATGCGGGGCTGGCGATTAATTGAACATATAGCCCGTTCTATCTCGGAAGGTGGCCATTCCTGTCCATGTTCGGCACCAGCAGCCCGGGTGATACTTTCGTTCATCAATGAACCGCCAAGATCATTGGCACCGCAGTCGAGAGCCAGCAGCGCTCCCTGCTTGCCCATCTTTACCCAGGATGTCTGGATGTTGGAGATGGCGCCATGCAAGGTGAGCCGCGGAACGGCATGCATCAATAGCGCTTCCCGGAAACTCGGGCCGCGCCGCGAATTCCCCTTCAAATACATGGGTGCTTCCATGGGAACGTAGGGAAGGGGAACGAATTCGGTGAACCCTCCGGTTTGATCCTGTAACTTGCGGATCGCGCTTAGGTGGGCGGCCCAGTGTCCATAGTTGTCCACATGGCCGAACATAATTGTAGCCGTGGTGTTGAAACCCAGTTCATGGGCCGTGGCCATGACTTCCAGCCACTGCTTGGTATTCAGCTTGTCGCTGCAGATACTTTGCCGGACCTCGTCGTGGAGCACTTCCGCTGCTGTGCCCGGTAGTGTATTCAATCCTGCGTCTTTCAAGCGGGCTAGAAACTCCCGGATGGGAATACCGAGGGTTGCCGCTCCTTGCCATACTTCCAGTGGCGAGAAAGCGTGCACATGCATGTCCGGTACAGCCTGTTTTACTGTGGTAACGATATCGAGGTAGGTCTGGCCAGTGTAATCCGGGTGAATGCCACCTTGCATACACACCTCTGTAGCGCCCCGCGCCCAGGCTTCTTCGCAACGGCGCGCCAGTTCCCCGGCCGACAGGTCATAGGGTTTTCCTCGCAGGTTTTCACTCTGCTTGCCTTTGGAAAAGGCGCAGAACTGACACTTGAAGTAGCAGACGTTGGTGTAGTTGATATTGCGGTTAACCACATAGCTCACTACATCGCCGTTACTTTGTGCGCGTAATTCATTGGCGGCAGCGACGACGTAAGAAAAATCTTCGCCTCGGGCAGTGAACAGTCTTGCGATAGCGGATTCGTTGGGTAATTGCCCGGATCGGCACTGGTCTATCGCCCGTTTGATATCGCTGGAGGCTGAATTGCTTCGAGTGGTGACGAGTCGTTTCTCCAAAGCCGGGCACTGCTTCTCTACGCCTGAGATCCAGGTGTCCCTTTTTGCCAAGCCTTGTCCGTCAGCCTGTTTTAGGACCGCAGTGCGTATCTCTGGGTGTAGCCAGCGTTCGCTGTCGCGCACGTATTCAGGATAGATCGTGAGTCGTTGTTCCAGAAATTTACCCGCGCTGGCTGTTTCCTGGGCAAGCTGGTCAAGGTGTGGCCAGGGCGCTTCAGGATTGACGTGATCCGGAGTCAGGGGAGACACGCCACCCCAGTCGTTAATGCCGGCTGCGGCCAGTTTTGGCAGTACGCCAGGACTCAGGTTCGGAGGCGCCTGAATATTCATGTGTTCGCCGAAAATCAGGCGAGTGACAGCCAGCGTCCACAGCAGATCATCGAGATCGGGTTCCGGAGCCTGAGACATTTTGGTTTGGGGCTTGGCGCGGAAGTTTTGCACGATGACTTCCTGTATGTGCCCATACCGTTCATGCAGTTCCTTGATCTTTAACAGCGATTCGATGCGTTCGGTGCGCGTTTCGCCAATGCCAATCAGTATGCCTGTGGTAAAAGGCACGCTCGCTTCGCCCGCAAGAGCCAGCGTTTCAAGCCGAACTTCCGGGGCCTTGTCCGGAGAACCGTAGTGCGGCATGCCTTTTTCGCACAGGCGTGGCGATGCGGACTCCAGCATTATGCCCATGGATGCGCTCACTGGTCGCAGCATGTCCAACTCATCCCTGGTCATGTTGCCGGCATTGATATGGGGCAGCAGGCCGGTTTCTTTCAGCACCGCTTCCGCGGCAGCGGCAACATAGTGCAGGGTACTGTCATAACCCAGTTCAGCCAGGGCCTCCCGCGCCGCCTTGTAACGCAGTTCCGGTTTTTCGCCCAGCGTGAACAACGCTTCCTGGCAACCCATTTCCGCGCCGGCATGGCAAAGCTCCAGAACTTCGGCGATCGGCATGTAGGCCTGTGGGATATGGCGCGGGGTCTGGGCAAAGGTGCAGTAATGGCAGACGTCACGGCACAATTTGGTGAGAGGGATAAATACCTTTTTTGAATAGGTAATCAGCTTGCCGTGGCTGGCATCCCGCAGGGCGCCGGCCATTGCCACCAGTTCTCTGGTGTTTGTATTCGTTGCCAGTGCCAGAGCTTGTTGTTGGTTTAGGCCCTTGGAGGAGGGTATCGACACTCGGGGGTTCCTGATTCAATGCAATCAGAGGGCAGAATAACAGCCTGTTGAGCAAAAATTGAGTGTTTTCGTTGGAATTTGGCTGGCTGCCGATGGGTTTTGTCGCGGGATATCAGTGCACATGCGCCCGGTAGGCCACGAATTCAATTTGGCTTTGCTTGGCTGCCTGCAGGAGCCATACCTGTCCGTGGCGCATGGGACGACAGGGCATTCTTCCGAGGGAGCCCCGGGTGTTGTTGCGCTTTCGATTATTGATTCTCTCTTGCTAAACTGCTTCAAGAGTCCGCAACCCGATGGAGTAACTGTGATGCTAAAGGCCACTCAGCTTGTGTCCTGTCTGTTCGTGATCCTGGGAACGGGAGTAGCTATGGCCCAATCGAATGGCTCCGTGCTGTTCGAGAACGCGCAGGTCATTGTAGGAGATGGGTCACAATTGTCCTCGGTGGATGTGTTGATTGGGGATGGTGTCATTCAGGGCGTTGGCAACCTGGATGGCGTGACCGCAGATACGGTCGTCGACTTGTCGGGTAAGACACTGATGCCTGCACTGATCGATGGGCATGCACATCTTGGCTATCAGTCATACTCGGGATGGGGTGCTGAGTTTTATAGTGAAGAGAATCTTCGGGCAAATTTGGAACAGTATGCCTATTACGGTTTTTCGGCTGTATTTTCGGCGGGTAGTGATCCTGATTTGCTGAGCCTGAATTTCCAGTTGCAACAGTCTGCTGCTAACCAGACCTCTGCGGAATTTTTATTTGCGGCAGGAATGGCGCCGCCGGGGCAGGGCCCTAACAATCAGTTTCTGGTGCAGACTGCGCAGGTAGAAGAGAGTACAGGAATGACGATCCTGCGGGGCCTAAGTGACCCGGAGCAGGCACGGGCGCAGGTTCGTGAAGTGGCCGAGTTGGGTATCGGTTTCATCAAGATATGGGTAGACGATCGAGGTGGCACTCAGCAGAAATTGGCGCCGGAAATCTATCGGGCTGTGGCGGATGAAGCGAAGCAACTGGGTTTGCAGGTATTCGTGCATCAACAAACAGCGCAGGACATGACAGATCTTATCGCGGCCGGTGTGAATGGTTTTCTCCATGGCCGGGTTGGCGATGACTTCACGGCAGCCTTGTCCAGCCAGGCCGCTGCTGCCGATGTGTTTATTGTGCCCAATCTCGGTCTGGGTGAATTGCGCAGGGAGGCGATAGGCGCCGATGAGTTTCTGGTGCCTTTCCTCAATGATGAGGCAAGCGCCCGTTTGGGTGAGAATGCGCTGCGTTCCCTCAACCCGTTGCGCCTCGCGGGTGATGAGGGAGCAGTGGCTTCTGGTCTCGCACGTTTTCTTGCTGCGGGAGGGCAGCTGGTATTGGGAACAGATGCAGGTGCGGTGCCTGATCACCCATTCGGTTACACCGGCCATCGCGAGTTAGAGATCTATGTGCGACTGGGGGTGCCACCGATGGTGGCCCTGCAGGCAGCAACGGGAAACGCGGCGCGCTTTCTGGGCCTTGAAGACCAGGGGCTGTTGCGTACCGGATATCAGGCGGATCTCATTGTGCTCGATGGCGATCCATTGCAGGACATCCGCAATACCAGGCGCATCGACAGTGTCTATCTCGATGGCCAGCAGGTAGACAGGGAAGCGATACGACGCCGGATAAGCGGCCGCTAGATTCAGCTTTCCGGTTTAACCTGGATTAAAAACGACCTGATGGCGTCGGGCGAGGGCGACAGCAAGCGCGGTGACGCCTCCTGCTTGATCTAGCGAATGCGACATTGCAGCCGAAGGCTGCGCTAAAGGGCTAACACGGCAGATACGACTGTAGATCAAGTACGACTAGAGTATATGGAACGTAAAGTCGTCGTCGGCGGATTCCTTGGCTTCCCGGATGCGACCATGCAGTTCGTCTCGCTTGTCGCCAAGCCAGCGATCGCGGTTCTGACTGGTGTCAGTACCTTCATTTGCAAGGCGCTCTTCTTCGGCATTTCGGAAGTCGCAGAACTCGTTGTAGGCTTCGATTTCATTGCTGAGTTCACGGATGACTATTTCGACAAACATGGCGTCGTCGAGGAAGCCAATACCGGGAATATGATCGGGGATCAGGTCGATAGGATCGGCAAAGTAAGCCATGGCGGACAGGATGCGATTCTTGTCATTCAGTTCCATGCCCCAATCGGCATCATTCATCATATCGAGCAATACCTTTAACTGCAGAAGGCGGTCGGCGATGAAATCGGGGAGGTCGGAGTTCATTGCCACGTCGACGATCTTATAGGCCGATTTTTCAATTTCCACCGTACTCAGGTTGTCGGAGCTCGTATTACGCGCATTACCGACGATGGACTTGAAGCGTTCGAGGTCGCGATCGCTGAGGGTGAATGTGATATCGAGAGGCATTGTGTCACTCCTTGTGGCTGGGTCCGGTATTCACTCCGGTAGCGTCAGCAATATACTCAATAGTCGGTCCGCTTGAAACCCTCTGTGGAGCCCGAGCCGCTGAATTTCTTGAGCTGGGTCACACTGGCTGAACCCCAATGAAAGCAATCCCAACCCCATCAGCTTCAACAGAGTCTCGACCACCCCAGGGCGAGTGTGGTTTGCAACAATTCATGCCTCGGCAAGACGAAAAATCGCCGTGTGCTCAACTTCCAGTGCCACATCGTTGCCTTTGCGCATGGCGATATAGAGTTTTATAAACTGGTGACCCTTGCGCTCCCATTTCTCAATCGGGATTGTCAGCACCTCCAGCGAGTCGCCCACGCGAATACCTTCCCTTAGCACCAGCTTACTGCCGGTATGTACCCAGGCCGGCAGGATGAACATGCGCATGAGTGCTTTATTGCAGGCGTCCAGCAGGAAATAGGGGTGAACGTATTGGCCTTCTCCCTGATACAGGGACGATTGGTCGCGTTGTACCTGTACGTGGGCCTGATTTTCTTCGGCGCTGGGACGCCAGAGGTGAAGTGGTGCAGGCTCGTTAAGCGCGATAGCGTCCCAGCTGATTTTCTTGCGCCTTTTGATCGCTTTACCACCGTCGCTGAGGGCCAGCTCATTCAATTTCGGCATGTTTGTTGGCAGCCAGGATTCTAGCCGGGCAAGAAGTTGGCCTGCTTCATTGTGTGCGCTGGTGAGATGGCTGCGCTGGTCCGAAGTGTCGTCAAGATTTTCCGTACTGATGGTGAGCAGGTCGTCCTGGTAGGCGGGTTTCATGAAGAGGACATCAAGCATGCCTTTCTCCAGCCACTGTTCGCCATAGATACGCACCAGTGGTTGGGTGAGGTAACCGAACACATTTACGCCGCTTACCAGCGCGCCTTTGAAACCGTATTTCGCTGCAATATCGTCACTGTGAATGCGGTTCTCGGATTCTTCCGCGTCATTCAGGGCGAGGATTTGCAGCGTAGAGATTTTTGCGTTCATAGTCGGCTGCGGAGCAGGGCGAATTGGGCTCCGGAAAACTGAAAAGCCAATGATTACTTCAGGATATCGACTTTACCGAGGCGCCAGTCCACCAATTGGTTGGGGCTGTGCATGCGCATCTTGCGAAGCTCATAGTTAAGCTGTGGCGTTTCCAGTCGTAGCTTCTCCAGGCTCTTTTTACTGAACAACAGAAGCTTACATCCATCCCGAGTGGATATCGGGCCGGAAATCTCCGGTGCAAACGGGCGCGAACCATAGTCCTCATCAATGAACATACTATTGCCGTTGATCTTGGCTTCGCCTTCGGAGAGCAGACACCAGCAATCGGAAGTCAGTTCCAGGCTGTCGCCCGGACCCAGTTCCTTCAGCTCACCAATGCGGCTGAGTTTTTCCAGCACGATCGAGCTCAGGGTCTTGAGTTGAGGCTGCCTGGCAATGGCGGGGCGCATTGCCCACTGCACCAGCAGACGTTCCTGGAATCCTTCGGCGACGATGAACGATTTGAAGGTTTCCTCAGAGAATACGCAAAGGGTGACAGGTGTCCTTGCTACAACACTGGCATTGCGTGTGCCGGTGCCGGTAATGACTGCCATTTCGCCGAGTATGTCGCCTGCCTGCAGGTTGGCTTCGTGATGCAGTTTCTCACCGTCGTGACGAACCACTTCGCAGTAGCCGGTCAGGATCAGGTACACATAGCCGCGGGTCGAAGAATCCTGCACCAGAATCACATCATCGGTGTTGTAGCGGCGAATTTCTTCTTCGGCCAACAGGCTGCGCATCCAGCGATTGGGGAAAGGCCTTCCTAACCAGACAGTAAGGTAGTGATTTATCTGCGAGGTGTAGATGGCAGGGTCACCTTCCAGAATGGTGTAGCGCTTGCCTGAGGTCGCCAGCGAAAAAGTGGTATCAAATTCGTTAGTGAGTTTCTCCACGTGTACAAACACCACCCGGTCGGCGCTCGAATGCAAGGCGTCTGCCGGATCACCATGAATGGCACCCGCACCACCGTCGGCCACCAGCAAGGAAAAGCGTTCACTGTATAGCTGCTCCAGGTTCTCGGTGGTGCTCTCTCGAATCAGGCCCCGATCTGTCATTTCCCGGATGGCGCTCATCGTATGATTGTCGCCCACGACGCAGACTTCGCGTTCGATGCCGCGATGCACAGTAGAGAAGGTGGCACCGATAGTGGGGATGCTGTGTACGGTGAGATGGGGTTCGATGGTGAGTCCGTAATAGTTCAGGCGTTTGCCTGGACGGGCTTCAACCAGTCTGAAATGCTCACGGATGGCTTCGGGCTTCCAGCCGATGCCACAGGCCAGCTTGTCCATGGCCATATTGAATATTTCCCTGGAGGTAATGATGTCTACCCGTTGCGGCATCATCATTAGGGGGAACAGGGAAGAATGATCGTCGTGCAGGTGTGTCAGGAAGACTGCCGCGATCTGGTTCTTGGAGATACCCCGGGCAAACAAGTGCTCGTCGAGGAACGGGATGCAGTCGATGAGAATGTACTCACCGTTGTAACACAGTGCCAGACCGGTACAGGGCTCGGATGGGGTAAAGCCGGAGGCGCCACCCAGTACTTCAATACCCATCTTCGTAAGTCCGCCGGGGACGTAGTCGGGTTGGACCTGGTAGGGTGGGACGAGGGCTGCGTCTTCATTCAGATCGATTGTCGTAATAGAACCTTTGGCGTCGATCTCGAATACGTCAGTGGCCTGCCGCGTAATCAGGTGACCACCTACTTTGGCCGTACCATCCTTGAAGAGGCAAAGATTAAAGAAATCCTGCACCTGAAGAATTTCGCCGGCCTTGTCCTTTAGGGCCAGTTCATCACTGGCAGCCAGCCATTCATCGATCAGTTCCGGCTCGGTGCGCCAGTTGGATAATTCTTCCCGGGTTGGGCCCAGCAAGGTAATTCGTAGCAGGCGCAGGGTCTGGCTCAGGGCATCTTCGTTGCCAACCAGATTGAGCTTGCGTCCCTGCTCCAGCCCCTTGCTGACAAACAGGAAGAAATACAGGGGAAATTCAAGGCTATTGGTGAGAGAGCCACCTTTCTCCCTTACATCGGGGAGCACCACGGTGTCGAAATTGCCAATTCCGTGCAGGAGTAGTCCCTTCAGCACCTCAGGTGGGGCGCCGAACAGGATGCTGCCATAGTCGTCTTCATACAAACGAGCACCCAGACACGGCTGTATCAGGGTGGCGTTTCCGACGTAGGCACTAGCAGGGAATTCAGGATGCTTAATGGCCATCTCGGGATTTGAGTTATTTTTCTTAATTTATTCCACTTCGGCTAAAAGCCGCCGCTGGAGTTAAATCTAGACTACCCACTCGGGAGATCAAGGGGAAGTTTTTTGTGGGTAGAAGGTGGGGACAAGTCCAAGCGGCCCCAGGCCCCTCCGGTTTCACCCCAGTCTGGAGATGATAAATACTGATTTCTGGCAGATTTCAGTTTAGAGAACCCCTAAAACTGGCGTCCAAGGTCATAGAATTCGGCATTGGGCGCGATGCTAGCCATGTTGGCGAGACGGTTGGACATCGCGAAGAATGCCGCAATTGCACCAATTTCCCAGACATCATCCTGGGAGAAACCTGCCTGCGCCAGGGCCTTATGGTCTACCTCCTCAACCTTGTGGGATTCCTGTGACACTTTCACCGCGTAGTCCAGCATGGCCCGTTGTCTGGGTGTGATGGTTGATTTGCGGTGATTGCTGGCGAGTTGCTCTGAAATACGGGGATTTTTTTCCCGGATTCGGAGGATTGCCCCGTGGGCAACCACACAGTAGATGCAGCGGTTCAACGCGGAAGTGGCCACCACGATCATCTCTTTTTCGCCCTTGCTAAGCCCACTTTCCCTGTCCATCAGGGCATCGTGATAGGCGAAAAATGCCCGGAATTCATCGGGTTTGTAGGCAAGGGCGAGAAAGATATTGGGCACGAATCCGGATTTTTCCTGCACGGCCAGTATTCGCTGGCGAATATCGTCGTCCAAATCATTCAGCTCGGGGCTGGGGAACAGGCTGATGAGGTCAGTTGGCATGGTAGTGTCCTGTGCTTCGCGTCACCGGCTGCTCAGTGCCGTGGGACTTCATCGGCGGTGTAAATCTTCAGGGTTGGCGCATCAACGGCGAGTTCGCCGAGGACACTGACGAAGGAGGCCGATTCCGGCACGCGGAAATGCTGTTGTAGGGCATCCATGTCTTGCCACTGCTCCAGGAAAACCAGATGGTTGGCATTCTCCGTATCTATGTGGACTGCATGGCTCAGGCAGCCGGGTTCGGTGCGTGATCGCTCGACATGTTCCCGAGCCAGTGTGAGAGCTTGTTCGAGGGCGTCTTCCTGGATAGTGACATTTCCGATGACGATAACCATAGGGTGTCCTTCTGTACTTTTTGGCCTCTTTCTCGCCGCAGTCAGCCACAGCAATGAGGCAAATTAACTTCGCAATATAACCATCCAATATAACTTAGTGGCGGGTTGTGGGATAGGGTGGCTTGGCTCAGAATAACCACCTGAACAAAGAGGAAAGTTATGTCAGACCTTACGGGAAAAGTATTCATAGTCACCGGCGGTAACAGTGGTATCGGTTTCGAGGCCGCCAAAGATTTCGCCGATCGCGGCGCGGAGGTGGTATTGGTTTGTCGCAGCCTGGCCAAAGCCACAGCGGCGCGACAGAAGATCGTAGCCAGCACAGGCAACGAATCGGTGCGTATCGAGATTGCCGACTTTTCATCCCTGGAATCGGTGAACAACTTGGGCGTGAAACTGGCGGAACGCTACGACAGGATCGATGTGTTGTGTAACAACGCCGGTGGTGCCAATGGTTCACGCACAACCACCGATGAAGGTTTCGAAACCACTTTCGCAACCAATCATCTCAGCGGATTCCTGCTCGCCAAACACTTGTTGCCTGCACTGCTCAAGTGCGCCGAGTCCGGCTCCGCGAGAGTGGTATTCACGAGTTCATTGGGGCACAAGAACAGTCCCCTGGATTTCGAAGACCTGAATTTGATCAAGGGCTACAGCACGCTGAAGGCTTACGGGCGCAGCAAGCTGATGAACCTGCTAACCGCGAAAGAATTGCACAAGCGTTATGGTGAACAGAATCTGATTTGCAGCTCCTTTCACCCAGGCGCGGTGCGCACCGCTATCTGGGGGAAGGGTGGTCTGGTCGCCACGATCCTTGGGCTGGTGATGTATCCCTTCATGTGGTCAGTAGAAAAGGGCTCCGAAACGTTTATCTGGTTGGCCAGTTCGGAAGACGAAGAGGTAAAGAATGCTGAGGGAGGCTACTTTTTCGACTGCCGCCGCGCACGCACGGCCGAGTTTGCAACGGATGAGGCGGCGACCCGGCTGTGGGATGTCAGCGAGCAGTTGGTAGCGCCCTACTTCAAGCCGGAAGCGTAAAGAAGAAACGGGGTCGGAGCGATTCAATCCTGGTCAATGTCGACCAATATCAAATCTCTCCGACTCCTTTGTTTTAGTCTCAGTCGCGCAGACCGAAGGTGTAGACAACATTGCCTGAGGCAATGGTCACGAACTGTTCACCGTCTACCGCGAAAGTCATTGGCGCAGCATGAACGCGGGCACCCAGTGATACATTCCAAAGTTCGCGACCCGTTGCAGCATCCAGAGCAAAGAAGTAACCATCGGCACTGCCGGTGAATACCAGTCCACCTGCAGTCGTGCTTATGCCAGCGGAAGAGCGGGGCATGATGGGAAATTCCCATTCGATCTCCGCGGTCTTCGGATTGATAGCACGAATTGCACTATGAAACGCGTCCATAGGCTGGGTGTAGCGGCCACCGCCCCCGGTGAAGCGTTCCCCTTCCTCGTAATCTTCATCACGCTTGAAGAATTCCTGCTCGCCATCGAAGGATGTGACGTAGAACAATTCCGTGTCCTGGCTGTAACCGGGCGAATACCAGTTCGTTGCGCCTACGATCGGGGGTGACACCATGATGCCCTCGTAGGTGGGGGCCATGCCAGCGACACGAATGGGACGACCGGTCACCGGGTCGAGACCCTCTGCCCAGGTTACGCTGGCGAAGGGTTTTCCGAACAGAAACTGGCCAGTGGCGCGATTCAGCGTGTAATAGAAACCGTTGCGGTTGGCCCACATCATGGCAGGTACTTCTTCACCGTCGATTTCCAGATCGGCCAGGATCGGAATCTG
Source organism: uncultured Pseudohongiella sp. (assembly GCA_965227635.1). Classification (GTDB taxonomy): domain Bacteria; phylum Pseudomonadota; class Gammaproteobacteria; order Pseudomonadales; family Pseudohongiellaceae; genus UBA9145. Next base: position 3,140,964 of record OZ245763.1, read on the forward strand.
GATGGCGTCATAGTCATGCACGTCGTGTGGTGTGAATTGGAAATGCCACTCGATTTCACCAGTGTCACCATTCAATGCCAGCACTGAGTCGGAGTACAGGTTATCGCCCAGGCGAACGTCGCCGTTCCAGTCAGGCCCCGGGTTTCCTGTACCCCAGTAGATCTGGTTCAGGTCAGGGTCATAGGAGCCCGTGATCCAGGTTGCGGCGCCACCAGTGCGCCAGGAATCGCCCGCCCAGGTTTCATTGCCCGGCTCACCGGGGCCAGGTATCACATAAGTACGCCATTCCAGATCGCCGGTTTCGGGATCGTAGGCGTCGATAAATCCGCGAATACCAAATTCACCACCGGCAATGCCTGTGACGACTTTATCTTTCACGATCAGTGGTGCGGCGGTTTTCGAATAGCCCGCATCATGGCGTGCAACTTCCTTATCCCACAGCAGGTTGCCGGTGCGGGCATCGATCGCAACAAGGTGGGCATCGAGGGTGGACATGAACAGGGTCTCACCAAGAATTGCCACGCCACGGTTGTTACGACCACAACAGATGCGCAGGTCATCGGGCATCTCGTGATCATAACGCCAGTACTCACGGCCAGTGCGCGCATCGACGGCGACCACATTGCTGGGTGCCTCGGTGATGAACATGATGCCATCAACTACCAGCGGCACTGTTTCGGCACGATCGATTACCGGAATCTGGTACGCCCATTTCATTTCCAGTTGATCCACGTTATCCACGTTGATCTGGTCCAGCAGGCTGTAGCGCTGGCTGTCCAGGGTGCCGGAATACATGAGCCAGTTCTCTGGCTCATTGCGGGCATCAACGAGGCGCTCCCAGGTGATGGGAGAGAACGCGGGGGTAATGACCGTGGAAAACTGATCTTCCTGCGCGAAGGCGGCGTTAAGCGACAGGGCGCAGGTGGAGAGCGTGGCGAGTACTGCGATGCTTGTTCTTTTCATTGTATTCATTGTGGGGGTACCTCACGGCGCAGGGAAAACAGGTAGGCGACGAGATCATCCAGTTCGTCGTCACTCAGTTGACCCTCATAGCTGGGCATGGTGGATTCTTCGATACGTTCATAGGATTCGATTTCGCTTTTGCGGTAGGACCACAGGTTCTCGTCATCATCCATGATGCGAAGGGAGAAGCTGTCTTCACCCATGCGATAGCCCTGGCGTTGCACGCCGTCAGTCCCGGTAACCCGTAGAGTCCACCAGCGTGGCGCGACTTCTTCGTGGGGGTTGGTCATGGACAGCAGCAGGTCTTCTGGCGTGTGGTCTTCTCCGATGCGCGACAGGTCAGGGCCCAGACGGCCGCCGCGGCCGTCAACCATATGACAGCTATTACACTCGGCGGCTCCGTTGAACAGGGCTGATCCTCGACCGGCGTCCCCATCGAGAGTCACAGAGTTCGGGTCGTAGCGTAGCGAATTAATGAAAGCCACCAGTTGCCAGACCGTGGGGTCGGGGACATCGGTTGCCACAGGTAGCATGGCCGTTCCCGGGACACCTTCGCGAATCACGTTGAATATTCCAGCATCGGTGCTGGCATTGCGCAGGCTGCCCGTGAGATCCGGCGCGCCAGCCTCGTCGTTGCCCTTGGCATCGAAGCCATGACAACGTGAGCACTGTCGCTCGAAATAGCGCTGGCCCATGCGAATATCCACTGCGGTGTTATATAGGTTACCGGCGTCTTCGGCTGCCACCTCGGGTAAGGTGAAAAGCCCTGCAGTCAGCAATCCGGCCAACGTGGCTACGGCGGCAGCGGGTCGGACCCAATAGCGATGATACCGAATGGGGGCAAGGTTTTTTCGCATGCTCATACCTCTGTTGTTCTTTTATTGGAGAGCGAGGGAGGGGCTAGTGTATCACCAGCTTGCAGTGTTGCAATCGGCTGGCAGAAACAGGCATCAGAGAAGAATCCGGAAGCCAGGGCAAACACCCACATCACACCGCCACCGGGAGAGAGTTCCGTATCGGACAATCGCCGACAGGAAAACGCCCGGGCGATACGATCACCCGCACCTGCGGTGATGACTCCAGCGACAGTGAATCGGATGGCTGGTTGGAAAATTGGGTCGAATTCAGGGCGGAATCAGGGAAATAAGCCACTGATCATTATTCTTATTACTCTGGCTTTATCGGAACAGTCAAACTAGCCTCGGCCGAACGGCATGGAAAGTCCTGTTCCGGGCCATTCCCCTGCAGCATACGGGTTGGGGATATGACGTTTTACCCCAGCAGGCGAGGGTGAGTTTTTAGAGGCTGCTGGGGCCGTGGTATACGAAGAGGGCGGCGGGTGTGCACGAGCTGCCAAACCTGGCAATCGGCATGGCCCTCAGTTGCACTGTCAGACTTTGGAAGTGGCCGCCGTGATTTCATAAATCACATGGGGCGGGTCGTCTTGCTCCGGGTTGCGGTGGAAGATGCCATCCCGAAGTTGGCCGCCGATCTTCTCCACGGCCCTGCGGGATCGCCAATTGGTGTCGCCAACCCAGAACAGCACTTTGTCCACAAAGCCAAAGGCGTGATTCATCATCAGTCTCTTGATTTCGCCGTTGTAGGCACCGCCCCAGTAATCCCTGCCGAGAAAGGTCCAGCCGATCTCGATTTCGCTGGTTTCAGGATCAAACCCGTTGTAGCGACTGGAACCAATGAGTTTGCCGCTGGCATTGTCTACAAAGGTGAAGCCACTGCCACAGGCAATGGCATCCTCGAAAAACTTGCGAAAAACGTCTTCCTGATAGCGATCAGTAGCCGGATGCAGGGCCCAGACCTCGGGATCTGATGCCACGGCATACAGCCCGTCCCAATCAGATTCGATGATGGGGCGAATCGTCACGGTCGGTCCAGTCAGGACAGGCTGTAAATCAGGTGAGGTCATATGCTGAGCTTACGCGGTATCAATAGCGTGGTCGTCGACAACGGAACGCTATTCAGGTGAGCCGATCAGCACATCGATGTGAGCACCGGTTGGATCCATCGGCTCGTCGCCAGCAGGATAGCCCATCAGTGAGAAAATGTAGGCCGCGACATCGGTGTACTCATCATCGTACAGGGAGCCGGGATTGTCCTGGGGCATATCGCTCACGATGTAAAACCAGAATTGTTCCACGGTGCGGGTCGCCCATCCGGGCCAGGCCTGCTCGTAGAACCGTTGATTGTGGCAGCCAGAGCAGGAGTTGTCGTAGATAGCCTTGCCGGACTCTGCCTGCGCCGCCGTAAAGACGCCATCGTTAACGGTCGCTTTTTCTTGCGCAGAGGACACCGCCGTCAGCGAAAAAGCAGCAACAAGGGAAACAGGGAGTAATACTTTAAACACAGATTTTTTCATCGTTGGGTATATCTAGATAGCAGTTGGAATAATCGAAATATAGCAATTTCTGGCCCAAAGTACGAAAGGAACACGCCTCTACAGGCCAGAAAAAATGGGCATTCTTTGTCACTGTTTGCAACATTCCGCCCATAGTTCCTTCTACTCGACAGTTGTTCGCGTAAAATTGCGCCGGACTTTTGGACCTTCAACAAAATCCACTACCCGGAATGTCCGGGTATTGGCAGCAACAACAGGAATACGAGATCTATGAGCAGTTTTGAGAACGTCAGCATCGAACGTCTTGCCAATATGTATTTTGATGGCAAGGTAACCAGCCGTACTGTGATATTTCCGTCGGGTGAGAAGAAAACCCTGGGCATCATGATGCCCGGCGAGTACCGATTCGATACGGCCAAGAAAGAGTTGATGGAAATTCAGGCGGGCTCCGTATCTGTGCTGCTGCCGGGAAGCGAGGAATGGGAAACCGTTTCAGGTGGTGAGAGTTTCAATGTGCCAGCGGATTCGGCGTTTGATATCAAGGTAACTGAGGTTACCGACTACTGCTGTTCATATCTGGACTAGCCGTAAGGGAAAGAGGGCAGGGACAGGTGGTGGTGCCTGTCCCTGGCTGCTCCCGCTACATTGATCCCTTTCACAGTGTCTCTTCGTGGTTAGCTACATGAATCAGAACATCATCCTTAAATTGGGGCTGATCCCCTCAACGATTATCTTCTCGGTCGTTGCTGTAGTTGTTTCAGTGCTTCTCGCAATCTTCCTGCTTGATCTGTTCGAGATCGAACTTATTTTTCGAAATGTCATTGCGGCGTTCATCATTCCTTCGCTCGTTGCGCCTCCCATCATTCTTTATTACGGGAAGTTGCTCACTGCAATTGCCAGAACTGAAAGCGTTTTAAGAGATCGCACCGCGGAACTGGAACAGGCGCTGGCAGACGTGAAGCAATTGAGTGGTCTGATTCCTATTTGCGCCCACTGCAAAGACATTCGAGATGATGATGGGTACTGGAATGAAATCGAGCGTTACATCAGTCGCCGATCAGAGGTCACGTTTACCCACGGCATTTGCCCGGATTGTGCGAGGAAATATTTCCCGGATGTGAAGCTGCCGTAACGCGCAATGCGAATGTTCTCCGGCAAAGAATCGTACGGCTCATTCTGGAGTTATTGCGCTGGATCGCTAGCCGAGCTCAAAATAAGTTGTAATACCATCCAATAAATTGGTCATTGCCACTGACGCCAGTATGAGCCCCATCACTCGACTGATGACGATGGCACCACTTGTTCCGATGATTCGAGTGATCGAAGTAGACAACAACATCAAGACATAGCACAGAGCCAGTACGCCGAGTAGCACGAAAAATGTTTGCGCCTGTTGGGCCACGCTGAAGCGATCATTTTCCGTGAGAATTACCGCCGCCAACATTGCGCCAGGACTTGCAATGGAAGGCACCGCTAGCGGGTATATGGCCGTCTCATTATGATTCTTTGCAAGCTGAAGTTCACTATCGGGTTTGCTTTCACCAAAGATCATGGTTAATGCGAATAGAAAGAGTACGATGCCACCGGCAATTTGAAAGGCAGAGAGCGGTATAGACATCGCCAACAGGATAATTTCCCCCGCCACAACAAAAAACAAGAGAATAAACCCAGCCGCAACCGTGGCAACCAACGCGATTTTGCGCCTGGCAAGATCATCATATTGGCTCGTGACAGCGATGAAAACCGGTACAGTACCGATGGGGTCGATAACAGCGAAAAAAGTAATAAATGTAGCCGCGATATCAATCATTTAGGAGCATGGTTCGGAAGCCGGTTTCACAGCACTGCTGGATAGACATTCAAGGTTACGTATTCAACCCCTTCAATAGATCATCATCGAAGCAGAAAACGACCCACTGGCCTACAGGGATTCGCTGTGATTAGAGCATATTCGTGACTTCAGAGCTTGCTATAAGTATGGGTTTTTGTGGGAACAGCTTAGCTATCAATCCCTTCCAGTGCAGCTGCCAGATCTGAACGCCGAAAAGGTTTGGATAGCACATTGAGCAGGTTGGGTCGCAATGGCCCTTTCATGTATTCGTCTTTGATATCCGGATAGCCGGACATGAAAACAATTTTCAGGTCGGGGTGGGACTGGAGCTTGTTCGCCAGATACTCCGGGCCTGTGGTGCCATCAGCAAGCACAACGTCAGACAAGACAATCCTGATGTCGTTATGCGCATTGAATGCCTGCTCAGCATCGGCGAGGCTGCCTGCCACTACAGGTTCATAGCCAAGGTTTTGGAGGCTGTGTTCACACATCGAGCGAATATCTGAATCATCTTCCAGGACGAGCACGCGTTGGCCGCGACCGTCATGTGGCATCGGAATCTTTTCTTCGGGTGCATTCTCCACAGGATTTTCAGTCGTCGGCAAAAGTAACCTGACTGTTGTGCCTTTTCCTTCCATACTTTCAATGGTGACGGCTCCACCGGACTGTTGCGCGAAACCGTAAACCATTGAAAGGCCAAGTCCGCTGCCTTTGCCGACCCCCTTGGTGGTGAAAAAGGGCTCGAATGCCTGGGCGACAACGGCTTCGTTCATGCCGCTTCCTTCATCGGTAATCGCCACCTCGACATAGCTACCCTGCAGCAGTTGCTGGGCGCCGATTTGCTGCGTGGTGGTTACATCCAGGTTTCGTACGCTTATTTGCAAAGTCCCACCCGTGGGCATCGCATCACGGGCATTGACTGCCAGATTGACAATGGCGTTTTCCATCTGGCTGGCATCTACATGGACGTTACTTAGTCCGGGCTCAAACTCGCAGGAGACATCGAAGGGTTCCCCGAGTGAACGCGAAAGCAAATCTACCATGCCTGTCACTAGCGCCTGCAAATCGGTGGATTTCGGATTCAATGGTTGTTTGCGGGAGAAGGACAGCAATCGTCCGGTGAGGTCTTTGCCCCGGTCGGCGGACTTGAGGATTGTGTCCACGTACTCGTTGTCGCCAAATTCCAGTTTAAGAATTTCTGCATTGCCGACGATCACGCCGAGCAGGTTGTTAAAGTCGTGAGCCACACCACCGGTTAACTGGCCTACGGCTTCCATCTTCTGGGCCTGGCGCAGGGTTTCTTCGAGACGCTTGTGTTCGGTTACATCCACATGGGTTCCAATCAGCCGCACGGGCCTGCCATTTTCTTCCATGAGGAAGGCGCGTGATCGAATCCAGACCCAGTGACCGTCCTTGTGCCGCATGGGAAACTCGGTTTCAAATTCAGCTATTTCGCCAGCCATGTATTGGTCAACGAGACCTAGCACCCGGTCCCGGTGCTCGGCATCGACGAGACTGGCCCAGCCGCCTTCGAGCGATGGAATGATCTCGGCATCGTCATAGCCCAGCATGCTGCACCAGCGCGGTGAATAGTAAACCTCGTTGGTAACCAGATCCCAGTCCCATAGCCCTTCGTTAGCGCTCTGCATGGCGCGGGTGAACCTTTCTTCCTGCGCGTTGAGTTCTTCTGCACGTTTCATGAGAGAGGCTCTGTTAGCCAACTCATCGTTCAGTATTTGTGCCAGGTCTGCCAGAAAGCAGGCGTCCTCTTCAGAAAAAGAGAGACGTGGCACATGATCCATGATGCAGAGCGTGCCAACGTGGTTGCCGTCATTGGGGCCGATGGGTGCTCCCGCATAGAAACGAAACTTTTGGCCACCCTTGACCTGGGGGCGTTCATTGAACCGTGGATCCTTGGTCAGATCGGGTACGACCAATACTCCGGGGTTTTCTATGGTCGTTGAACAGAAAGACACCTGTCTGGAAGCTTGGGTATCTTGCATGCCCACCGAGGATTTAAACCAGGTTCGGTCCTCGTCAAGGAAGGAAATTTTAGCCACGGGGGCTGCAAAATGATTCGCCGCAAGACGAGCGATCCGATCGAATCTCTCATCCGGGGGAGTATCAAGAATTTTTAGCCGATACAATGCCGCCAGTCTGGTGGCTTCAGTAGATTGCCCAGCATGCTTATCTTCTTCGTTCATCGGGATCGGGGTACTTGAAAAACCGTCGACAACTTCATTGAGCAGGGATCGTGCAGAAACTAGTGCAACGTTAAGTATAGATCACAATGAAAAAAGGGCAGAAAGTAGTAAGTAAAAGTGGGCTAATGACTCTCTGGATTAAACAGTTCAATCCCGCTCAAAGTGAAGGTATGGTGGCGGCGTGGATGAAGTCCCTGTTGTTTGAAAAGTGTTGAGGAAGACTATGCGGGTAGTGTCATGGAATGGCTACGGTGGCCCTGAAGTGCTGGGTATTGCTGAAGCGGAACGACCAGAGCCGGGTCCCGGGCAGATTCTGGTGCGCATTCATGCGACAACAGTATTTGCCGGGGATTGTGAAATGCGGCGTAGCGATATTCTCCCGCTATTTTGGTTGCCTGTGCGGCTAATGATTGGGTTGATCAAGCCAAGGCGCGGCAAGGTCCTGGGGCAGGAGCTGGCGGGTACCGTTGTTTCTGTGGGTGAGAGTGTGACCGCCTTCAGTCTCGGTGATGAAATTCTGGCGCCTACCAGTGTCAGTCTGGGGGCCTACGCCGACTACATCGTGCTTGATGCCAGTGGGCCGATTGCCCGGAAGCCGCAGCAGGTAAGTTTCGGTGAAGCGGCCGCGTTGTGTGTCGGGGGACTTAACGCCAGTCATTTTCACAAGCTGGCCGAAATTAAGGCAGGTCAGGACGTGCTGCTGGTAGGTGCTGGGGGCAGCATAGGTACTATTTCTCTGCAACTCGCCAAACAGGCGGGTGCGCGAGTCAGCGTGGTTGATACTGGCGAAAAGCTGGACAAACTCAGAGAACTCGGCGCCGATCATTGCATCGATTTCAAGGTGTCACCACTTGCGGAGCTCCAGCAATTCTTCGATGTGGTCTTCAATATTCACAAGTATGCCAGTTACAGCGAAGGGCTACGCCTCACCCGTAAGGGTGGCCGCCTGTTGTTGATGAACACCTATCTTGGTCAACTGCTACGTAAGATTGGCGTGGAAGGCCGGACGGGAAAGAAGGTGATCGTTGGTATGGCAGGCTATGATCGGCAGGCATTGCAGGCCCTGGTAGACCAGGTTTCAGAAGGGCAGTTACAGATTCCGATCGATCGCCATTTTAGCCTGGATGACATCGTTGAAGCACACCGTTACGTCGACTCTGACAGTAAGTTTGGCAATGTGGTTATCGATGTTGTTGCAGGGGATTGAACGCTGTAGATCGAAGCGGTGGGTGCGCACTTGCTCAAAAGGAAGGGAGGCAACCAAAGTACTCTTGATACTTTGATCGATTGATGTGGTTGAAGCGGGCTAACTGATCTGGGTATTCACCTACTCGTAAATGCGCTGCTCACTAGTCATCCGAACAAAGATTGGTTAAGCGAAGTCAGGATCGGTGTTGGTCCACTACGTTCACGACCTTCGGTGTAAATTGCGCTGACCGGCTCTTTGGGTGATTAATGTGAATAAGCTCATTGTTAGTAGGAACCACATGCCTGGCTCTGGAACAGACGCTTCTGCTGTGAAAGTCTTGCTGATGGTATTGCCGAAGGCATAAGAATAAAGCAATGGTGTTTCTTGCACTAGCGAAGTGGCACCGCCTTGCCCAACCTGCATGCTGTATCCGCCGCAACCAGTAGAGCACCAAATGGCCGCTGAACCTGGTCCGCCTACTGTCAGGGAAACTATGCCGCCCGAGATGCTGAAAAAATCATTAATGTTGCTGGCATAGATGGAGCTTTGTTGAAACGTTGCATTGCCTGTCGCGGAATTAAATCCCATGCTGAGCAAATCTGAACTGTTTAGATTGTTTAAATCTGCGCCGTCATCGAACTCAAAAAAGAAAGTCGATCCCGTGAAATCACCATTCACAACCGTTGCCCAGGAAGTGTCTGAAACGTCGAAACTGTAAATAGTGCCAGCTTCCGCACTGGACAAGCCCAGCACAGAAAGCGTGATAACTGACAGGAGAATTTTATTTATCTTTCCTTGCATGATCGGACCCTCAATGCCACCCAACAGGTTTATCGTATGTTTAGGAAGCAAGGTCCATACCATGAATAAATTCTCCTAAAAACAGCGGGTTACAAATCGGCGGGTAATGAATCTGTAAATTTCTCTGACAATTCGTGGGGCGTCGCGACAATTTTTCTGACATGAGCACCAGCAACTGACACGAAATGACAGTGTAATAACGACAACCTAAAAGGAAATGAAAGGATGCAAATTAATGAATCTTGGAAAATTTGCTTCCCTGAATTGAGTCTTGTGCTCAGACTCTTTTTTTAGAGATGGTTCTGCAAGCAACGAGAATTTGAGACATTCATTGCTATAATTTTAGCATGATACAACTTATCTACGTCAGTTCAGCAAATGTGACCTTTTCAAATCAGGAACTGAAAGAGCTCCTGATTGAAAGCCGCAGCAACAATCTGGTCAACGATATCACCGGGATTCTGTTGTACAAGGATGGAAATTTCATGCAGGTCCTTGAAGGAGAGGAGCGAGTTATAAACTCAACCCTGCTAAAAATTAGCGGCGATCGGCGGCATAAAGGCATGATCACGCTGTTGAGAGAGCCAGTGAGTGAGCGAAGCTTTCCAGACTGGTCTATGGGCTTCGGAAATCTGAATGATGCCGGCTTGGAAAGTTTGCCCGGCTACAATGACTTCCTGAATTCTTCCATGCTCAGTGCTGAATTTACCAATGACCCTGATAGCTGCCGTAAGCTGTTGTTGTCCTTCAAACAGCATATGCATTGATCGCTTTATCTCAATCTGTAGTCATCAATCCTGCAGGAATTCCAGAACGAGAAACGAAACCTCATCGAAGCAAGCGAAACTTTTCTGGATTGCCTGAGTTGCATCTGCGTCCATCCCCGACGTGACCTATCCCTCGCATCTGGCCAAACCTGATTAGTCTGTGTCCCTGTGGCCTTTGATCAGGGCCATCAGGAAATCAGAGAAGGTATTGTATTTCAGGTCGGTCAGTTCGCCGGCATCGAAAAAGATGCGCCCGCAACCGGGGCATTTTTCCGTCCAGATATGAATTTGTTCCGGGTCTTCCTGCTTGATCATATCGAGCTTGCAGTGGGGACACTGGATGTCTCCGATCCGATCAAACTGCTTGCCCACCTCGGGATTACCGATATCAAGGTAGGTCTCGATCATGGAGTACAGCATCACATCATCGACACTCTCCGGCTTCAGCAATAAACCTCTACAACTTGTGCAGCCTTCCGCTTCGATATGCGCGTGATTGATGGTTTCAAGCTCGCCTGGGCATTTTGGGCATTTCACCGTAGTTCTCCGCTGTTCCAATGTTAGATCTCGCGGTTGGTTATACTCTCACGATATCTGATAAAAAACGTGGTGATGCTCACAACCCGGCAATTATGGTGGGACTAAAATAGGGACAGATTTATTTTTTGGAAAAAAAAATAAATCTGTCCCTATTTTAGCCGCTATTTTTGCAGCCAGTTATTTCCCAAAAACCTCGTTTACCAGAGCAGTATCGCAATACTCAACGACCTCAACGATTTTTCCGTCCTTCACCGTAAAAATCTGGCAATAGTCATTTTCGTAGGGAGTGCCATCAACAGTTTTCGCGCTACCAACAGATTGCACTACGACCTGATCCTCTTCACAAATCACATTCTTGATCGTGGAATAAATTCCAGCTTCTAGCTGTGAGAAAAGTGGGCCAATCAGGTTCTCAAGTACATTGGCTTTGCCTTCGTAGCGCCCGGCGAATCGGGTGGCGCCAATATCTGTCCAGACCAGGTCTTCGGAAAAAAGCTGTGTGCAAGTCTCCATGTCGCCTTGATTGGCCGCTTCAAAAAATGACAGGACGGTGTTTCTGCTGCTTAGGTTGCTCATTCGTCGATTCCTGTTCAGGGAAAGTAAGATTGGGAGTCAGCACAGGTTAACAGACTTCGCCAGGGTTTTGAGAAAATCACTTAATTGCGATCGAACTCTAACGAACCTTCTATGACCAGAGGCTTATCATCGGCTGTTAGCGTGAGGCCTTCTATATGAGGATGCAATCGGAAATCGGCAACATGGCCACATCCGGATTGCGTGTTGTCACCCATAAAGACTGTGACCACGCCACCCATTTCCCATGAGCGGTAACTCGAACCAGGTATAGGCTTGCTTTCGTTGTTGAGACCGATGTTGATCAGCGACAGGCTTCGAGAGGCTTCGTCCAGTGTTGCAAGGAATGCCTGTAGTTCTTCACCGCCGCTTGCAGCCGACATTTCGGTAACGACGCCATCCTGAAAATGAAGTGTCATATCTGTCACGTCCTGAAACCGCCATCGATAGTGTGGAACATGGACGACGCCATTTGCACTGGATGGATCCACGCAGGCCGCGAATTCTCCCGCGGGCACAATGTACTCCGTCGGCCCGCTCTCTGTACTCTTTGGTATGCGGCCAATATTTATCCATAGTGGTTCATCGGAGAGTGTGAAGGTGAGGTCGGTGCCATCAGGTCCCGTCAGATGAATCTCGGTACTGGGTGTCATGGCATCGGCTAGGCTATCGCTGATCAGTTCAAGTTCTTCGGTTGTGACCGTTACCGCTCGCCAGAAAACCTCCTCGAATGCTTCAAGATCAGCGTCCACATCCTGGGCAAAAGCGAGAGAGGGGATGCCGCTGTACTGACCTAGATAGACTTGACGATGAGAACTGGCTTCAACGGCTTCGAAATAGCTGTTGCGACCATCCATCGCCGCAATTCTGCGTTCCATGGGTACATCGATTGAGAGGACGGCGGAAGTGAAGCCGGGTGTGGCATCGATTATGACGTCCAGAGAATCCAGCAGTGCCAGGTCAGCCTTCCGTTCCTGCAGCAGGAATTCCATGGATGACTCATTGGCGATTTTCATTCTTGCTGCGGGAAAGTCGATGGTGGGTATGGCGTGCGCGCCGGCAATAAACGTCGCAGCAACCAACTCTTCCATGATTCCGAGAGCCTCGGCAGCGCCTCGAATCAGCACTACTTCGCCCGGTTGGACCTTGGCTACTTCGGTAATAATGTGCTGGGCGACAGTTTCGAGGCTGGGTTCCTGTGCGGAGGAATGACCCAGGCTGAGTATGAGGAAGAGGGCAAGAACTATGGGTTTATTCATATTTATTCCTGCTGGCTTGTGTGTTTTGGGGCGAGTAACGGAATAACTGTACGTCAGGTTGCCAGTGTCTCGAAAAACTTTCAATTTAAGATTTATAGAACTGTTTAGTTATGAGCGTCCCTGGATACTGCTCATATACTTGCACAAGCGGTAAGCGCGCCTACTACAACAAACGAGAGTCCAAGCTTTGCAATCAATTTCGAACTGCTAGTTGTCAACACTCCAGCCAAACCAGCGATAATTAGTAATATTGATATAATTTCGGCTTGAGTAAAGCTGAACTCGAAAACTATCAACTCTTTGTTGATACGAATTTTCTCAATTAATAAGCGCTCGAACCCACTTAGAATCAAATAAAGTGAAAATAGAGCTCCGGGATTTCGTATTCGAACCCTGACGGACCACAATACTAAAAATATTAATAACGCCACTCCAAACTCATAGATTGGAGTTGGGTAAACTCCAGGTTCAGGTATGGAAACACCTAAAATATTGTTTTGATAAGTTTGAGCCCATAGCCAGTCCGGTAGCCAAGTTGGCTTAAGCGACATATTCGAAGCGATACCCCAGTCACCATCACCGGAAATTTGACATCCGAGCCTTCCTATTCCGTATCCGAGAATCATGGCTGGAGCGGCAGCATCCAGGCTTGTTGTGATCGGGACAGAGCGCTTCTTGAGAAAGCTTATTCCAGCAAATACCCCAAGTATCAATCCCCCATATATAGAGAAACCTGATCGCATGAGTATCATGCCCAGAGGATCGGATAGGAACTCACTGGGATAATCTAAAATATGGAATAGGCGAGCGCCTATTAGCCCCCAAATAGCACAAGTAACTACAAGATCTGAAACTAATTCATGTGGGGCTTTAGAGCCATCGGGAGCGCATATAGATCTTGGCAACAACCCGATTTTCTCAAATCGAGAAAATTCCAGTCTTAAAATATAAGAGGCGACAACTATAGCCAGGGCTACGAAAGTTCCAAACATGGCGATCGGAATGTGCCATTCGGTTCCAAACCAAGCGTTAAATATGTCACTTAAGTATGGATAAGCCATTTCTCAATAAGCTCGTAGGTGCCTCGATACTGAAAGTATTAAGCCTTGGTCAATAGACGCGTTTCGCAGTGTCCGAATTAATTTGTTTTGTATTTAATGCACAGATTTCCCACACTGCTTTAGGGTAACTGTAGCGATCAATGATTTTGTGTTCTAAAAAAGTGATTTTCCATCCATTGCCAAAAAGCGCTCGAATATCCCCTTCTTCAAAGAAACGTTTGAATGTGCCTTTCACATCGTAGAATCCTTCTTCGATTGGTGTATATCCAACGGCGCCATAATTAGTGTCATCTATTGAATTGAATCTACCAAGAAAAGTTCCTTTACTACCCAGGATCCTTGATATTTCTCCAACGACTTCAACCGTTTTCTTCCAATGAAAATAATGTAGACATAAACTTCCTACCACTACATCAAATTCATCTTCTTCAAATGGTAGTGGCTTACTGTGGTCAAGGGCTCTGACTGATAAATTACTCCCCGCAATGACCCTCGGATTGATATCGCTAGCAACTACTGATTTGGCGTGTTCGCAGATTCGAACTGTATCAATGCCCTCTCCGCAGCCGAGTTCGAGCACTGATCTACCGGATAGTTGATCCTTCCAAGTATTGATCCACAAACGGTCGCTCTTCATATTTTCCAGATATGCATACCGATCTTGTTAATAGGCGTAACAGAAAAATAGGGACGAAAAATAGGGACAGATTTATTTTTAGAAAAAAAATAAATCTGTCCCTATTTTTCGCTATTTTTCTGATCATGCGCTTGGATTACTGAACAAGTCATTTTCGCGGCGGATCTCTTTCGAATGGTACCGCGTCAGGCGGCGAAACTACCCAAGCGTGCTTGCGACATTCATAGACGGACACTTCTGGCTTCGGAAACTTCGGATTGGTAAAGGCGCCAACTGCGATGACTACGGATTGCTCATCGCCTTTTTCAGTATGGAACAGATTTGTGCCGCATACCGGACAGAACCTGAACGAAAAAACCGCTCCCTGATCTCCAACTCGCACATATTCACTATATTTTCCTGAAACTTTGAACGGCGCGACGAATGTGGCAAGAGATGCGAATACACTTCCAGTTCGCTTCTGGCACTCGAAACAATGACATAAACCTACCCCGAGAGGCTCGCCTTTAACCTCAATGCTCAATTGTCCGCAGGAACATGAGGCTAGCCTCGTAACCATCCTATACCTCTGTTGCTTGATTCTCGTTGACTGGCTTGTTGTTAAAATAACTCCACTTTATCAGTGGGATGGAACTGTAGTGTATGCCTCAATAACTTGAAATGGAACAATAGTCGAAACGCGGAAGTTACTATCTGCATACGTACCAAAAGGGTCACGGTGTGATGGAGAACTGCGGATCAGTATATGTTGCTGAGATTTCTCGTAACGCAGGGAAACTGATGCTCATTTAATTAAAAAGTGAATTAAAGGAATAGAATGAGAAAAAAGAATCTGTATAGCTCGAACTATCGAGCCATACGCTGTAGTAAAGGGGATTTCGGACTGTCCGGTCTAAACGATATGCCCAACCCACCGTCCAGCTAGCATGACGCCCGACCAGAGAATAAGCGAAAGGATTCCCGCAGCCTTCACCTTAGTCGGTGTATCTGCAGCTTCATTCCATTGCTCTATATCCCTATACACCTTGAAATGAAAATAAGTCATGTTCAGTCCCGCCAGCACCAGTAATACCAGCTTCGATTGGAAGGCTGGATTATCCAGATGCCCCGCAGCCCGTGTGATGAACATGCCAAGGCCGGTGATCAGTGCGATGACGAACGCGCCCCAGGTCCAGGGTATGAGTTCTTTATTGAGCGTTGTGATGGGATAGCGGGTTGCCGCGACTCCGATGAGTCGCAGGTCCACCCAGAGAATCGATCCCACCACCATGGCCGCGGCGATCACATGGATGGTCTCCAATGTGGGGAACCAATTCGTGGCTGCGATAATCTGCGATAGGCCCCAATTCTCCACGCCAACCCAGAAGGTAAACTCCGAACCGTCGAAGTAGGGCTCCATGTACCACAGTGGGTAATCCAGATACTCCCGGTAGGCGATCCAGCGTCCCGCGGTTGAGACCGCGAGCAAGAGCAGTATCCAGAGCAGGGCGGTGAATTTGGCTGCCAGTTTGTGACTCTGTTGTTCCCAGTAGCTCGTGTCTCGTTTGTGCATGTAATAGAAGAACGCGAGCAGCAGCAATGCAGGCAGCAGGCAAGCCATCTTGGTAGCGAACACCGGGTTATTGAAATAGCGCATGGGGCGGCCGAACACGAAGAAGGCGCCGGAGAAAATATTCGTGGCCAGGGCGATCCAGAACCAGGGCATGACCCGGGTGGTGAGTTCGCTAACTGGTTGGGAGGGGATTGCCAGTCCAAGGACCCTGAGTCCGAGCAATACCGCCGTGCCCATGATCACCGCGATGCCGAGAATGTGCACGGTCTGGATGATAGGCGGGAAGTTGGGGATGTTGGTTAGCGCCCACAGCGCGCCCTGCTGCAGAAACGAGTCTGTCAGCAGGGTACCGAAGTTGGTGAAGAAGTCGGGCATATTCTTATTCTTATGTTTACCCTGTTATCGGCTGTGCTGCCGAAAAGTGTCTGGCGTGGCTAGAGATACTTGTCTGTCACCGCGCCTTCCGAGGCTGAAGCCACCGAGGCGGCGAACTTCGCCAGCACGCCGCGGGTGTAGCGGGGCGCTGGTTTCTGCCATTTGGCCATTCGGGCCTCGATTTCTTCGTCGCTGAGTTCGATGCTTACCGTGTTGGCCTCGGCATCGATGGAGATCCTGTCGCCGGTTTGTACGATGGCGATGGGGCCGCCTTCGATCGCTTCTGGCGTCACGTGTCCCACGACGAAGCCGTGGCTGCCGCCGCTGAAGCGTCCGTCGGTGATCAGCGCCACGTCTTCACCCAGCCCTTTGCCCATGATGGCGGCGGTAGGCGAAAGCATTTCTCGCATGCCGGGAGCGCCTTTCGGCCCTTCGTAGCGGATTACCAGTACGTCGTCTTTCACCACGGTGCCGTCGAGAATGCCCTTGAGGCAGTCTTCTTCCGATTCGAACACGCGGGCATTGCCGGTGAAAGACAGGCCTTCCTTGCCGGTGATCTTGGCCACGGCGCCAGTAGGTGCGAGGTTACCGCGCAGCACGCGCAGGTGGCTGTCTTTCTTGATGGGGTTGTCCAGGGCGCGGATGATGTCCTGGCCTTCGGGGTAAGGGGCCACGTTTTCCAGATTCTCCGCCAGGGTCTTGCCGGTGACGGTCATGCAGGAACCATCCAGCATGCCAGCGTCCAGCATCATCTTCATCAGGGGCTGGATGCCGCCGATCTTGATCAGTTCGGACATCAGGTATTTGCCGCTGGGCTTGAGGTCCGCCAGCATGGGAATGGTCTTGCCGATCTCATTGAAGTCATCCAGTTCCAGCGGTACGCCGATGGTGTGGGCCATGGCCAGCAGGTGCAGCACCGCATTGGTGGAACCGCCGAGGGCGATAGTAACCTTGATAGCGTTCTCGAAGGCCGCCCGGGTCATGATGTCGCTGGGTTTTATGTCGTGTTCCAGCAGGTGCATGATGGCCTCGCCAGCGCTGACGCAGTCGTTTTCCTTCTCGGCGCTGATGGCATCCTGGGCCGAACTATTGGGCAGGCTCATGCCCATAGCTTCGATGGCGGACGCCATGGTGTTGGCGGTGTACATGCCACCGCAGGAACCGGGGCCAGGAATCGCGGTATCTTCGATTTCCTTCAGTTCGATATCGGAGACTTTGCCGGCTGCGTGGCCACCCACGGCCTCGAATACTGAGACTACGTTCGTGTGGTTCGGGCCAGGCTGGATGGTGCCACCGTAGATGAAGATAGAAGGGCGATTCAGTCGCGCCATGCCCATCATCAGGCCGGGCATGTTCTTGTCGCAGCCACCGATGGCAATGATGGCGTCATGACCCATGCAGCCGGATACAGTCTCTACGCTATCGGCTATGACCTCTCTGGAAACCAGGGAGTACTTCATCCCTTCAGTTCCCATGGAAATCCCGTCGGAGATCGTCAACACGTTGTAGATAATGCCCTTGCCGCCCGCCGGATCGGTGCCTTTTTTGACGTCGTCTGCCAGCTTGTTGATGTGCATATTGCAGGGGGTCACCATGGACCAGGTGGAGCAAATGCCAATCTGGGGTTTCGCGAAATCGGCGTCTTCGAAGCCCACGGCTCGGAGCATGGCCCGGCTTGGGGCTTGCTCTACGCCATCAACCATTATCTTGGAATGTTTACGTAAGTCCTTGTCAGTCATGCGATTTCCGTTATTTCTTCAGGTTTTACTTGAGGTTAGTTTTGGGCGCTTTTTTCTTGTTGTTGGGGGTGGCGCGGAGGGCGCTACTATAACTCAGTCGGGTTCTATTCGCCTAGAACGCAGGCGCTTTCAGGTTTTTAGGCTTTGTTCATTTTGGATTCTACGTTCGGGGCTTCGATTCCCCACGCCTGGCGATTGAATCGGAGAGCGCGGGAATGGGAAGTGGCCTCAATTTTTGGGTCGGTGAGCGAAAAGGGTCACCAGGCTTCCCGTTTGTCACGCTAGTGAGCGCCTGGCCGGGGTGGGTAGTTGGGAAGGGTCACTATGGCGGAACGGAGTGGAGCTAAATTCTACGCGTTTTTTTGTGCACAAGAAGATCAGGTGGCACGAAGTGAGGCAGGGATGCCGACAAGGCACAGGATGTGCTGGGTGCCGCGAAGGACAGGACGTCCAAGAGCGGCCATTTGCGAAGCAAATGCGAGCCGCAATTTCGCCAGCAGAATCGCACTTCTGCGCCAGCGCAATTGTGGCGAATAAGAAAAAATGCAGGGATGCATTTTTTCGGGGGATAGTGTCCGAAAACGGCCAATCAAGAAGGGGAATGGGAGTATGATGGTGCCCATGAAAGGAAAGGACCATGAACTCCGCTAATTTGCTCGATCCTGATGAATATGAAGAAGCACGCCAGACCCGGGATGCGCGGTTTGACGGGCGCTTCTTCGTGGGGGTGCTGACGACAGGAATTTACTGCCGGCCGGTGTGCCCGGTGCGAGTGCCCAAGAAGGAGAATGTGCAGCTCTATCGTTCGGCTGCGGCGGCCGCGGCGGCTGGGTTCCGGCCCTGCCTGCGCTGTCGGCCAGAGTCATCGCCGGGGACTCCGGCGTGGAGTGGATCCTCCTGGAAGGTGAGCCGGGCGCTGCAGATGATCGATCAGGGTTTTCTCGATGATGGCTCGGTGGAAGAGCTGGCGGAGCAACTGGATATTGGGTCGCGGCAGTTGAGTCGCTTGTTTCAGCAACACCTGGGCGCTTCGCCCGTCGAGGTGGCGCAGACACGGCGTCTGCATTTTGCGAAAAAGCTGCTGGATGAGACACAGATGACCCTGACCGAGATTTGCTTTGCCTCCGGGTTCGGCAGCGTGCGGCGTTTCAATGCGGTGTTCAACAACACCTATGGGCGTTCGCCGAAGCAGCTGCGGGAGAAGGGCTCGAAGCGCAGGGAAAACTCGGAAGGCATTCGCATAGCGCTCAGTTACCGGCCACCTTATGACTGGAAAGCCGTGCTGGCATTTCTTGCCTACCGCGCGATTCCGGGTGTGGAGGCGGTGACAGACAACAGCTATAGCCGCAGTTTTGTGCTCGATGGGGTACAGGGCGATTTTCAGGCCGAGTTTGTCGATGACCGCAACGTGATTGAGGTGACGATCAACTATTCGGAATCGCGCCACTTGTACCACATCATTGATCGTATCAAATCGATCTTCGACCTGCGGGCAGACAGCGAACAGATTGCTGAACACCTGGCCCGGGACAAATTATTGCGACCCATGGTGAAACGCTTTCCGGGCTCGCGGGTGCCGGGTTGCTGGGATGGTCTTGAAGTGGCCGTGCGGGCGATTCTTGGCCAGCAGGTGACGGTGAAGGCGGCTTCTACCCTGGTCTCACGAATCGTGCATCGCCACGGGGCGAGGTATGAGGGTTCAGTTGAGGGATTGACTCACACGTTTCCGTCGGCGGATGTGTTGCAGGACGCTGATTTAAATGAGCTTGGCATAGTTGGTGCGCGGATTCAGGCAATTCAGTCACTGGCGCGGCGCGTGGTTGAAGGTTCACTGAAAATTGATTGCAGTGTGGATACCGAGGTTTTTATTAAATCTATCTGCGAGATCAAGGGTATTGGCGAATGGACGGCACACTATATTGCGATGCGAGCCTTGAATGATCCGAACGCTTTTCCCTATTCGGATCTGATACTGCGGCGAGCGGCGGCGCCAGAGGGCGAGACGCTAACGCCGAAACAACTGAAAGAACGGGCAGAGCCCTGGCAGCCCTGGCGGGCTTACTCTGTGATTTTGCTTTGGCGGAATCATGGGTGGCGGAAGCAGAAGGGTAATAGGGGCAGGTTATAGGGACTGACCCTACGGGTCTGTCCCTATAACCTGCCCCTATTACCTTTCCAGGCTTCGAATTTAAAAGGGACAGACCCAGAGGGTCAGTCCCTGGCGCAGGCTTCGAATTTTTCAGGGACGGACCCGGAGGGTCGGTTCCTGACGCAGGCTTCGAATTTTTCAGGGACAGACCCGGAGGGTCAGTCCCTGACGCAGGCTTCGAATTTCATAGGGACGGACCCGGAGGGTCAGTCCCTGGCGCAGGTTTCGAATTTTTCAGGGACGGACCCGGAGGGTCAGTCCCTGGCGCAGGTTTCAAATTTCACAGGGACGGACCCTCCGGGTCTGTCCCTTTCAAACAGGACTACCGAGATGACTACTTTTTATCACTACTACGATTCACCCATTGGCAAGCTCTTGCTGGCGGGGGATACCTTAGCCTTGAGCCTGCTGGGTTTTCCAGGTGGTTCCATGGCGCGGCGGCATGAGCAGGGCTGGGTGGAAGATAAGGCCCAGTTCAAAAAGGTGATCAAACAACTCGATGAGTATTTCGCGGGCAAGCGGCGGGTCTTCGATCTGGATCTGGCGCCCGAGGGTACCGAGTTTCAGCAATCGGTATGGCAGGCGTTGACCGAAATTCCCTACGGTGAGACCTGGAGCTATGGGCAGCTTGCCCAGCACATTGGCAAGCCGAAGGCGTCCCGTGCGGTGGGAGCGGCTAATGGCATCAATCCCATTCCGGTGATCATTCCCTGTCACCGGGTGATCGGCAGCAACGGCAAGCTCACGGGATTCGGTGGCGGGCTTGAGACGAAATCGTTTCTGCTGAACCTGGAATCCGAGACGCGCTCGCCGGGCTTGAAATTCGCCTGAGTCGACGGGGCGTCTCGTCGACCGGCTAGTGAGCCGGAACCTTCATACCCAGCCGTTGTCGCATCTTATACACTGCCAACAACAGAGACTGCTCTTCGGAAAGCACAGAGCGGGGTAGAAGCAGCGAGCATGGGGTTCGATACAGAGTCAGAGGGGGAGGTGCTCCCCGAGCTGGGCATTGTCGACGCGGGAGATTTTTTCACCGGCGCGGACTTGCTGTCTGACGCTGCGCTGGGTAATTGGGAAGCTGGAAACGATGAGTATGGGGAAAGGGACGATTCTTCTTCTCCAACGCTGCTTCTGAATCCCAGCGACGAGGCCGGGCAAAACTTCCACGAAGACGCCAAACCCGCCGATTCCCGTACCAGGGAACACCGCCTGCTATTGGCAGGACTCGCTCTTAGTCTGACTTTGCATGTTGCTCTCGGTGGTGCACTGGCTTCCTTTGAACCCCCTGTGCACGAAACTACCACACCGGATGTTGTGGCGATCCGCTTATTGCCAGCAAATCCGTTGCTGGAGGAGATGCTTGAGCCTGAGCAGTTGTCTGTGGAGGAATCGGCGATAGGGGAGTTAGAGGAGTTAGAGGAGTTAGAGGAGTTAGAGGAGTTAGTGGAAATAGAGGCGATAGAAGAACCCATCCCTGAAGAAGGAGTTGAGTTGCTTGCCGAGGAAAGTATTCCTGAACCAGTTGAAGAAATTAATCCGATTGCCGAGCCAGCCATTGAAACTGAGCTTTCACGGGCAGAGGAGGCTAACCCTGAATCGGATTCCCCGGATTCGCCTCCTGTCGCAGAGCCACCCATCGTCGTCATTCCTTCCAGGGATATCGTCACCCGGTCCATTCGATCCGTTGAGGCAGAGAACACGTCGAGGCTGTGGGCTTACGATTGCAATGCACAGCAACAGGAGTCAGATCTGATTCGGTGTGACGACCAGGCAACACCGAACTATGACCGGGTACGCGAGAACAGCACCTACCGCAGTTTGAATCCGGTGCGTGTATTGAGTCGCAGCCAGCGGACGCTACCTACTATTACCGAAAATTCTTCAGCACTGGCTGGTCGCTTGCAGGATATCAACATACCCGAGGGCTTGAGTGACTACCTGATGGAAGAGGTGGAAGCAGGCATTTCCCACAATACCAATGCCGGGAATCGTGCACTGGAGAACATCGAAATGATGACGGACAAGAGCGATGCGGCTAAGATCGCGCGGGATGTATTGGGTAATCCCTGGGTTGAAACCCAGTCGAAAAGGAACGCGCAACGCCGGGTTGCGCCGCGCTGATCGTCAACAAAACGGGAATACTGCTTGGCTTGTGCTGCAAATGCACACTATAATGCCCGCGATTTCTTCCACGAGGTAAGGCCAATGATTCTCACGAGTCACGTAAAGCTACGATTCCTGGCAGGCTACCTGACCACCGGCGTAGCAGCCTGAGATAGTCAGCGGTTCTCGCGCTTTGCTGTTTCTTCCTAATTGATACAGCAATCCTCAAAAGACTTTACTCTTTTATCCTGATTTCCACCTAGCTGGGCGACCTGCGTCCTTTTATTGGAAATTCCCCGCCCGAACGCTGTTGTCTGTCTCCCAGAACAGGCTGCTTCCCCTATTGCTCACAGATCCTGACCGGGTCGTTCGTATTCATGCAAAGCAGTATTGATGTGTGCACTCCAGAAGAGGTGTACGACAAGGAAATCAAGTTATGACAACAGCAAAAATCAAAGACTTCTGGCAATTATTCAAACAGGCGCTGGCGGGCGACAGCGAACTGGATTACACCACTGGCTCTATAGGTCGTGTGACCTTTCTGCTGGCGGTGCCCATGATTCTCGAGATGGCCATGGAGTCGGTGTTCGCCATCGTGGATATTTTCTTCGTGTCCGGGCTGGGAACGGATGCCGTGGCCACGGTCGGTTTAACCGAGGCGGTCATCACGCTGCTCTATGCCATCGCGATCGGTCTCTCCATGGGGGCGACCGCGATGGTGGCGCGGCGCATCGGTGAGAAAGATCCCGAGGCGGCGGCGATTGCAGCGGGGCAGGTGATCTGGATCGGCGTATTTGTATCGGTGGTCGTGGGATTGATCGGGATTTTCTTTGCCGAGAATATTCTGCGCATCATGGGTGCAGACGATGCCGTGATCGCTACCGGTGAAACCTATACCCGTATCATGTTCGGTGCCTGCTTCAGCATCGTGTTCCTGTTTCTTATTAACGCGATCTTTCGGGGTGCCGGTGATGCGTCCATCGCCATGCGTGCACTTACCCTGGCAAACGGGATCAATATCATCCTCGATCCCTGCCTGATTTATGGTTACGGACCGTTTCCAGAATTGGGCGTGACAGGCGCAGCGGTGGCGACAAACATCGGTCGCAGCGTGGGCATGATCTACGGTTTGTATTTCCTGCTCACCAGTCGCGGCCGTATTCAGTTGCACTGGCGAGAGCTGGGACTGCGCCTGAATATCATCTGGTCACTGGTGCGGATTTCCCTGGGGGGTATCGCGCAGTTCCTGGTCGCGACGGCAAGCTGGGTATTCCTGATGCAGATCGTTTCCGGTTTTGGGAGCGAAGCGGTGGCGGGCTACACCATTGCGGTGCGAATCGTGATGTTCAGCATCCTGCCAGCCTGGGGCCTGAGTAACGCCACGGCTACACTGGTGGGCCAGAATCTGGGCGCGGGACTGCCCGACCGGGCTGAGCTCACTACCTGGAAGGTGGCCCAGTACAACGGGGCCTATATGGCTATCGCGGCGGTTGCCATGTTGATCTTCACCCGACCCATTGCCGGTTTCTTCAGCGAGGAAGCTGTGGTGCTGGACTATGCGATCCAATGCCTGCACATCTTTGCCTATGGCTATGTGGGTTGGGGGTTTGGGATGGCGGTAATCCAGGCCTTTAACGGCGCTGGCGATACCATGACACCCACCTGGATCAATGTGTTCTGTTTCTGGGTAGTGCAGGTACCCATGGCGTATATATTGGCCATTTCCCTGGGCATTGGCCCCGCGGGGGTGTTCTGGTCGGTGTTTACGGCGGACATGCTGAGCTGCGTCGTTGGGGTGGTGGTTTTCCGCCGCGGAAAGTGGAAGACCCGAACGGTGTAAGGCGGCAATTTGGAGTAAAATAGGCGATACAGACCTACGGAGTTTCCATGTTAAGCAGCCAACAACAGATCATCTACCACGTCTCACAATGGTTGGAGTCGGACCGCCCGGTCTGGCTCTGTACCATCCTCAAGACCTGGGGCTCCTCGCCCCGGCCTATCGGGGCGATGATGGCTTGCACGCTGGATGGCGAACTCATGGGTTCCATCTCAGGTGGTTGTATCGAGGAGGATTTTCTCGAGCAGCTCCGGGATGGGAGTCTCAAGCAGCAGTTCGACGAGGAGGGTGGCAAGCCTTTCCGTGTCAGGTACGGTGAGACTGCGGAAGAACAGGCGCGATTGAAATTACCCTGTGGTGGTCAACTGCATGTGTTGCTGGAATACATTGAACCAACGGCCTCCAACAAAGCGGTATTCAATCGCCTCAATTCCGACCTCGAAAACCACAAGCAGGTTAGCCGTCACCTGAATCTCGACAATGGCGAGATCACTGCCTCCGATAGCTGCTCTGAAAAATCAGTCATTATCGAAAACGGGGTAATGATCCACAGTCTTAGCCCAATGTATCGCCTGTTATTGCTGGGGGCAGGGGATGTGGCTCGCTATGTAGCGGAACTGGCGCTGGCGCTCGAATACCATGTAACCCTCTGCGATCCGCGGCCTAACTATCTCGACAATTGGGAAGTGGACGGCGTAGAGGTGACTTCGCGGTTGCCCGACGATGTGGTGCGGGAGCGGTTTAGCAATCCCTACAGTGGTGTGATAGCGCTAGCCCATGACCCGAGAGTGGATGATATGGCGTTGATGGAAGCCTTGAAGACCGATGCCTTCTATGTCGGTGCCATGGGAAGCGAACGCACTTCGGCCTCGCGCCGTGAGCGACTGCCGGAACTGGGACTGACCAGGGATGAAATCGATATCCTGCATGCTCCCATAGGTTTCCAGATTGGTAGTAAGACTCCCGCCGAAATTGCCATTGCCATTATGGCGGAGGTCACGGCCAAGCGGCACGATGCTTTGTAAATTTATCTCATTCAGTACGTTGCATTTTTTGCTGGCAGCACTTACTACATCGGTGCTAACGATTCCCGCCGCGCTCGGCAGCAATATCCAATCGCTCACCTTGAATTCTCGTTTTCTCGGAACCACAAAGAACCTGCTCGTCTATGTCCCTGAAAGCTATGAGCAATCAGAATTGCACTTTCCAGTTATTTATTTGCTTCACGGTTTTGGAGCCAGCGAGCCGACCTGGGTAACCGATTTGGGTTTGCAGGCCAAGGCTGATGAAATCGGACTGAACGCACTAATTGTTCTGCCGGATGGAGACCGATCCGCTTTCCTGAACTCCTATGAAAGCTATTTTCTCGAAGAAATTGTTCCGCTTGTCGATTCAAGCTTTCGAACTGTATCCAGCCCTGAGGGCAGGGCTCTGATTGGAGAATCTGCGGGTGGGTTTGCGGCCATGCATCTAGGGCTAAGAAATCCTGAGCTATTTGGTTCTCTAGCTTCGCATTCAGGCTGGGTTTCTATTTTGTTCGATCCAGTGGCGGAAACACAGTTGCAGGAGGTAAACCAGCGGCCAGGATTCGAAGAGTGGGAGTTACTGTTAGGTCTCGATATTGCAGGATGGAAAGCGGTAGATCCCTACACGCTTGTTGAGAAATATTTGCCAGGTGAGTTAAACCTGTACTTTGATAGTGGCATGAGTGATGAATTCGGATTCCATGAGGTGGCACAGCAGTTCAAAGCTCAGTTAGACAGGTTAGATCACAACTACGAATATCATGCCGTTCCTGGCGGTCGTCACGATGACCAATACTTTGCCAGTCGGATTCTATATAGCCTGCGCTTTCATGTTTCATTTTTTAACCGGAATGGCATCTACCTCAATCGGAACTAGGCGCTGAGCCAGCTTTCAATGACAATTTCAGGCGAAGTTACCGCGAAACTGAAATACAGCCCCCTATCAAGGCGCAGGTCTGAAACTAGTTTCGGGAATGTCGATGCTTTCTGTGGTACGCCTTCTTCTTCCTCCTCTTGTTGTCATAGTCGCCTTGCTCCCCACTGGTTGCACGACCGAACAACAGCTAACTAATTATCCGCACCTT
Organism: uncultured Pseudohongiella sp.; assembly: GCA_965227635.1. GTDB lineage: Bacteria > Pseudomonadota > Gammaproteobacteria > Pseudomonadales > Pseudohongiellaceae > UBA9145. Next base: position 3,167,007 of record OZ245763.1, read on the forward strand.
CCCTGATGCGATAGATCAACGTATTTCTGCTCCGCACGACTTCGCCATCTACCAATCTTGGGCGAAAGCGCAACTGATCGAATCTGTCCAGCGCGATCTCGTCACCCGCCAGCATACCCTGGAAGCCTTCTACTAATTCCACGTCTACCGGAATGCCTACGGATTGCCTGAATCTGTTGCTATACAGAAACGTGGATTCGTTCTCAGCCAAAAGCTCAAAGGAATAGTGGGCAACGCTGCCCGCTTCGGACGATGGATTAAGTGTCCCAGTAGGGCTGCTAAGGGTTGGATAGTCTTCCGACCACTCATCCAGATTCAGTGCATGGCGAAGAGAGACATCTTCTTCAGATGCCGCCAACTCTGATTCATCCACGAAATCCATCTCTTGCAGGGCCTCAACTACACTCGTATAGAATCGCTGAAGCGGAAGAATTCGCGGAACACTGAAGAAAGCATTCGCCCGGGATTGATCCACTCCGGAAGTCAGCAGGCTGGAATACACACTCTCGTAGCTTTCTACCGCAAGGTCGGCATGATCAAACAGCATGAACCAGTCACCAATATATAGCGCACTCATCGCAAGACGCTCAGATTCACTTTCATTTTGCGTGCTATAAATGTCCCGTATCTCGGCCAGCAATTCCAGGCCCTGCTGATAGAACCGGTTCTTGGTGGTGATCCTCGGCCAGCCGAATGTTCTTCCATCCAGGGTGTAATAGTAGTTCGCATTGGTTCGCGCCCGGCCTCCGTCGTCACGACCTTTCTTGAACGTGTAGAGGAGTTGCACCTGGCGGTATAAGTAAGGAACCAGCTCCGGGCTCTTGTCACCATACAACTTGCGTGCCGTTGAGATCATTGCCCAATTGAGCTGATATACCCGCGAGAGATGTCTTCCCTGTTCTATCTCGGAATCAGCGGTCGCTCCCCGAATATGCTGATCAGCCAGGGAGGAAAAATCGCCCAGGAGGGATTCATTCAGCAGGATTGGAACGCGGAGGTAATAGGTAAACAAATACTCCATCTGTTCGCGGGCTTCGTCCCAATCGCCTCGATTGGTGAAATTATCGATGCGTTTTCTGATGAGATTCAGTTGTGCGGGTGTATGCAATCCATTGTTTATGCGGGTAATCTGGACCGCACGGTCCAGCATGTTGTCAGCTTCCTGGAACTGGTTTAGCGCCATGAGCTGATTAGCGAGCTGTTCAATGGGCTCGATTAATTCCTGAGAATAGCGTCCCAGTTCCGTTTCAGATTCTTCAAGTAGTGCGCGAGCCCGATCCAGCGCCGCGATTGCGGCCAGGTTTTCTTGCACCTGATCCTGTGCCAATGCCAATGAGTTGGCGAAAAGAAGGAGTAGCAGTACGTGCAGCGACTTACGCATGACGTGAAGCTCGAATTTTTGATTCAGAAGAATTGTTGGCGGATCCAACGATCTCGCTATCTCGGCGAAACAATTTCTGTTACGAACGCAGAAAAAGCGGGCCTGACCCATAGTGCTATTTTTGAGCATGTCACAAGTCTGGATGGATTGAAAGATTTGAAGCGCTCGCAATCGGCAACTTTTTTACCAACCTTTCTACGGCAGTTTCGGCGTCATTGGATCAAGTTGCTTTAGGAGTTCGCAGGCCAGGCGCATTGATCACCACCCAAACCGAACTCATGGTCTTGGTACCTGCCTCGATCACTAGCGAGAACAGAATTTCGAAGAACGAACGCTGCCTCGGTGGTGGGAGAGGGAAAGAAAAATTGAGAATAGGAGTAGTCGCAGTAGAGATGGTAGAGATATTTGAGATGGTAGAGATAGTAGATTTAGAAGGGATCAGAAACAGCAACTTTGGCGCCTGCTGATTCAGCGACCAGAATCTCAGGGAATTCCAGTCTGTCCGCCCCATCCTCAAAAACTGAGCGGCGCTCAAAGCCGTGTTCGTTTAGCTGGCAGCGGCCGCCCGGGATCGGTATGCGTCCCATCGCTGGTATGGCTACAACGTACACAATGGCCGGGTATGGAGCCAAAACCTGGCGAAATTGGTTGTTATGTTGTGAGTGTTCCCTACCGCCCATGCTAAACTCTTTCATCAGCTAAATAAGTCGAAAAATGCAGGCAGCCAGAATGGGCAAACAGTTGAAGAAATTCCACATTGCAAGTTCATCCGTTTATCGGGTGTTGATTGACGCTGCCCTCGCTGTCATCCTTTTAGTTGTGGGCACTCAAGCTGTGGACCGTTTTGTAGTTGAGGCGCAAACCGGGTCAGCAGATTCCAAGAAAGGGTTAATCGAGCTATGGGAATCGGGACAAACTGCCTTTGGCCAATATGTGACTGGAGTACCCTATACAGTTGAGACAGGCAGAGATCTCGCCGCGAACCCATTATTGGACTATGCCTTTCTAAACCTGGAACAGGAATACAATCTAAATTCGGCTCTTGATCTGGCGGAGGGGCTCAGGCGTGGTGCGGAAGGCTCCGCGATGGACTTGCTGGTTCGCATTCCGCCCATGTCTGAAGCCGGCGTGGAAACTTCACGGCAGCGAGTCAATGAACTCCTTGCCATGGGAGCGGCTGGCGTGGTTTTCCCCCATGTGCGCAGTGCCGAAGAGGCACGTACGGCAGTGTCGTTTTTCGAAGACGCAAACGTTTGGTCCCCTGCGAACCCTGAAGGTGACATCGTGGTCATGCTCATGCTCGAAACCCCCGATGTATTTTCTGAGCTTGAGGAAATTGCCAAAATTCCAAATTACAGCGCCCTGGCCTGCGGAATCGGCAGCCTGACCGGCGCTCTGGGGGGTGACCGCGAAGCAGCAGAGGAAATGAACCTTGAAGTCCTGGCCCACAGTCAGCGTGCAGGTATGGCAGACATGATTACCGCCAATACCGAATCGGTAGTGCGTCGTGTGGAGCAAGGCTTTCTTGGACTGCTGGTCTACGGTCCTGAGGCGAATGAAGTGATACGATTGGGCAGAGTTGCAGCAGGTCGCTAAAAAATAATGCCGATTCCATTTAGCCGCAGCGGGCCAAAACAATCCGCAGGTACCTCCAGATTTCGCCTAGTCCTTGGCTTGCTCCTTATGGCGGGTATTGCTGTAGTCGTGGTGCAGTTTTCAGACCCCGCCAACGAGACCCGCTCATTCGTGAGTGACGTTGGCTTATCCGAGGAAGAGCAAAGAGAATTAGAAGAAAGAGGTGAATACCTGGCAGCGGCGGGCAACTGCATGAGCTGTCATACCAATGGCGACGAGAGCCCATTTGCGGGCGGGCTCGAATTTGAAACGCCTTTTGGCACAATCTATTCCACCAACATCACTTCCGATCCAGTGACCGGCATCGGCCAGTGGAGTCTTGCAGACTTTGCCACCGCCATGAGACACGGCGAAGCACCGGACGGTAGCAACTACTATCCTGTTTTTCCATATACCTCGTTTGCGGCAGTCAGTAACGAGGATGTCGCAGCCATCTATGCCTACCTCAGGACGATCGAACCTGTAGCCTATACACCACCGGAAAATGAGCTTGGCTTCCCCTACAACCAACGCTGGACCTTGAGTCTCTGGAAATCGTTGTACCACGACGATAGCAACTTTGAACCCCAACCAGAGCAATCGGAGGAGTGGAATCGCGGCGCCTATCTGGTGGAAGGACTGGGCCACTGCAGCATGTGCCATACACCGCGAAATTTTCTGGGTGCAAACGATAACGATCTGGCAATGACTGGGAGCACTTACATGACTCGTGTCGAGGGAAAGCTGTCGGCCTGGTCAGCGCCTAATCTCACGGCGGCCGCAAGCGGCCTGGCGATGTGGACGGTGGACGATATTACGGATTATCTGAATCTGGGTGTTGGCCATCGTGCCGGCGTGTTCGGGCCTATGAACGAAGTGGTCGTGAATAGCACCCGACATCTGTCGAGAGAAGACGTGCGAGCGATGGCCGTGTACCTGAAGAGCTTGCCGGCAAATTCCCAGGACAGCGGAGAACCAGCGTCAGACGAAGTCTTTCGGGCTGGTTCCATACAGTACGATATTCATTGTGGTAGCTGTCATTTACCGACTGGCGAAGGATCGCCAGAGCAGGGCCCGCCATTGATTGGCAGTCCCGTGGTGCTGGATGCGAATCCAGCATCGCTGATTAATATCACTTTATACGGAGCTCAGACTCCACAAATTTCTCCATCTGAAGAATGGGCGTCGAGAGCCTGGATACGGATGGACGCATACGACACACTATTGGATGATGAGCAAGTGGCGGCTCTTTTAAGCTTCATACGCGCGAGCTGGGGACATGCGGCGGAAGCCGTCACTCCGGAACAGGTTGCGGCACAGCGCTAATCAGCAATAAAAGGGGTCAGAGTAAAAATACAGTACTGTATTTTTACTCTGACCCCTTTTATTGCGTACTCTATCTCCAACTGGTTCATGGTAAATTCAGGGTTTTGGCGAGGATGTAGCGCAATTTAGATGGTTATGGGACTTTTAGTGCAAAGATATGAACAGTGTTCAGGCGGCGCATACCGTGTGTTGGTGACAGTTTTGTTGGCACTATGTGCGCTTGTCGCCTGTTCTCCGTCCGATCCCAATCCTGAGCCCGAAAGCGTGGGAACCCATGCCCTCACCAAGCTGATCACGGCTGAACAGTACAGCAACACGCTGGCCTACATTTTTGGCCCTGGCATTGACGCGCAAGTGCAATTTGCCCCGGTTGCGCGCAACGAAGGGTTGCTCGCGAACAGCTTGGCCACCGCCGGTGTGAGCGGCGGTCAGGTGCAGACTATCCAGAGCGTGGCCGCCAGCGTCGCCAGTCAGGTTGTGGATGTGGAGAATCGACAATACCTCATTGGTTGCCGGCCTGAATTGATTGATGGGCCGGATCCGGCTTGTGCGACGCAGTTTATCTCAAAGGTAGGCCGCTTTTTATTCAGGCGTGCGTTAACTGATGACGAAATCGCCAGCTACGTCGAGCAAGCCAATATTGCTGCCCAGCAGTTAAATGGCAAGGAGTCAGCAGGAGAGGAGCTTGACGGTTTTTACGCCGGCCTCAAAGTTGTACTGGAAGGGCTGTTGCTACACCCAGAGGTACTGTTCGTAATAGAGCGCGCCGAGCCCGACCCCAACAACCCTGAGCAACTGCGTCTTGATGCTTATTCGCTCGCCTCAAGGCTAAGCTTCTTCCTTTGGAATGCTGCTCCTGATGATGAGCTGCTGGCGGCAGCCGAAAGCGGCGACTTACAGTCCTCAGGTGGTATTGAGCGCGCTGTTGACAGGATGCTGGAAAGCTCGCGCCTGGTCGATGGAATGAGGGCCTTCTTCGATGACATGTTGGTCTTCGACGAGATTAAGACACTGGCCAAGGACCCCACTATTTATCCAGAGTTCACCAGTGTGACCGCACAGGATGCACGGGAGCAAACCCTGCGCACGATCATCGATCACACACTCAATCAGAACAAGGACTATCTTGATCTGTTTACATCGCGTTCAACCTTCATGTCGCCAGCCCTGGCAATTTTATATGGTGTGCCTGCCCAACCTGGCTGGGCCCCTTACACCTTTGCCGAAGAAAGCCCGCGTGCAGGACTGCTTACCCATGTGAGCTTTCTGGCGTTAACTTCCCATCCCGGTCGCAGTTCTGTCACGCTGCGGGGTATGGCTCTGCGGGAGCGTTTTTTGTGCCAGACGGTACCCGAACCACCGCCGGGAATTGATTTTTCTGTGCTCACCAATCCCGATGCGGACTACCCGACCCAGCGTGAGCGGGTCGCCGTGCACCTAGAAACGCCTTCTTGTGCCGGCTGCCATAGGATTACCGACACTATTGGATTATCGTTAGAGCAATTCGACGGAGCGGGTGGATTTCGGCTTACCGAAAATGGGGCAATAATAGATGCCACCGGCTCTCTGGATGGATTTGAGTTCGATGGGGCCATTGGACTGGGTGAAGCGCTTAGCCAGAACCCAGAATTGCCACGCTGTCTTGTGCGGCGCGTTTACAGCTACGCCACCGGTGGGCCGCCCGATAACGATGCCCGCCCCGCTTTGAGTTACTTTAATGAGGAATTTGCTGCTCAGGGTTATCGCCTGCGCAATTTGCTACGAACAATCGCGCTGAGCAAACCGTTCTCGCAGATTAAAACCAATCCGACAAGATAAAAGCGATAAAAGGGGTCAGAGTAAAAATACAGTACTGTATTTTTACTCTGACCCCTTAAGTGTGACCCCTAAGTGAAAGAAAGACACAGGCAGGAGAATCGTCGTGAGTAAGTGGAATAGAAGACGAGTACTGAAGGGAATGGTGAAAGGCGTGGGAGTGACCATAGCACTCCCTTTGCTTGACTACTTTCTAGATGACAATGGCACTGCCTTGGCGCAGGGGGCACCGATGCCCGTGCGCTTCGGCACTTGGGGCTATGGTCTTGGCGGCACCGGCAAATTGTTTGTACCTCAGCAGACAGGGCGTGGTTACGAATTGCCCGAAGAACTTGCCTCCTGGGCACCCATTCAAGATGACGTCAATCTGTTCACCAATGTCCATGCCTTTCCGGACGCTTCGCCAAACCGAAACCACTACACAGGCTGGGTGGTGTCGAGAACTGGCATTGCACCAGCGGCCGGTTCCGGACCGTCAGAGACCATCGATTTAACAGTGGCCAGGAAGATTGGTGGCGCCACGCGTTTTAATAACCTGACCGCCACGGCGACGGCCGATGCGCGCGACACCTACAGCTACTACAACGCTTCTACACCCAATGCCCCGGAGTGGTCACCCTTGTCGCTTTACCATCGATTGTTTGGGGCCGACTTTCAGAATCCTAATGCAGACGAATTCGAGAGGGACCCGCAAGTTATTGCCCGGCGCAGTGTGCTGTCCGGCATCATGGATGTAGAACGCTCGTTGATGCAGACGGTGGGCGCAGAGGACCGGCAGCGTCTCGATCAGTATTTCACGGGTTTACGCCAGCTGGAGCGGCAGTTTGACCAACGTCTCACCAAACCCGAACCCATTGCCAGTTGCGTCCCTCCGGACCAGGCGCCCGGTGCGGTGCCCATGGATCAGTCTACAGAATCGGTCAAGCTACGCCATCAAATAATGGCCGAGTTGATGGCCATGGCTGTTGCCTGTGATCAAACCCGAGTGTTCAACATGACCTATTCGGCGGCGTTTGCTTCCACAATCAGGCCTGGCTATGACAAGCCGCACCATACCTGCACCCACGAAGAGCCCGTGCACGAAGAGCTTGGTTACCAGGAGAACGCTTCCTATTTCACCCGGCGCGCCATGGAGTCGTGGGTGGATTTTGTGGAGGTGTTCAAAAACATTCCTGAAGGAGATGGTACGCTGCTGGATAATGTCCTGATTCTTGGAACCACGGACGTGGGTTACGCCCGGACTCATGCGATTGATGGCATGTCGGTATTCCTGGCCGGTGGCGCGGGTGGCAAGGTTAAGACCGGCCACCATGTAGATTTGAACGGCGGCTCGGTTGCCCAGGTGGGTTATACCGCATTGAGAACCATGGGCGTGGACACGCCTTCGTGGGGCACCTTGAGCAACGAGTCCTCTGAAGTCATAAGCGACGTGCTATCCTAGTCGTGCTGAATAGAGCTCTCATCAGTATGCAGCTAAAAAATACTCTTATTGTCGCTGCCAATGTGACCCTGGCGTCTATCGCGACTACAGCAACCGCTGCCGCCGACACGCCTGGCGAAACCATGTATTGGCAATCAGCGACCAGTGGCGCACAGGAATCCTGGTTTGAAGAGGAAATACCGCCAGGTATTCAGGTGGTAGCGACTGCTCTGGATGGTCCCGTGTACGCCGATGCCGAGGGGCGCACTTTGTATCAATGGCCTCTGAGAGCGCTGCGCAACGGTTCAACTGGAGACAGGAAAGATGGACCTTCCAATTGTACCGACGAGGTGCTGCGCACCGCAGTTGGCTTTATGAGTCCATACCCGGCCGGTCTGGTTTTGCCCTATGCCGAACAGGGCGTGAGCTGTTCGCAAGTGTGGCCGCCGCTGCTTGCATCGGACGATGCGGTGGAGGTGGGCAAATGGAGCCTCAACGAACGCGCAGATGGTTCGAAGCAATGGGCCTACGATGGCTTTCCCCTGTATACCTCTCACCTGGACAAGAAGGCAGGGAACGTATTGGGCGGCACAAAAATAAGTTCGGGCGGTGACGGCGGCGTCACACGTGTACCCTTGGGGCCTCTTCCTGATATCCCGACAGGATTTCAGGTGCTGACGAGTAGCACCGGGCGACTGCTCGTGCATGAAGATGAGTACTCAGTCTACAGTTGGGACGGAGATGAACCCAATGTCTCGAATTGTGTTGGAGAATGTTTGAACAGTTGGACTCCCGTCCGCGCACCGCAGATGGCGGCGGACAGCGAAGAGTGGACAATCATCAAACATCCTTCCGGAGTCAACCAATGGGCCTTCAGATCAAAACCGCTTTATACCCATAACAGCGACACTCGAAGCCGCAGCTTCGACGGCAGCGATGTGCCGGGTTGGCATAATGTTTACACGCAGCGCGCAGTAACCCCACCTGCTGAGTTCACTGTGCAAGACGGGGCTTTCGGTGGGCAGGTACTGGCGGACAGTCATGGCAAAACAATTTACCTGTATAGCTGTCATGACGACTCCCAGGCACAGCTTGCCTGCGATCATCCGGACGCCGCCCAGGACTATCGCCTGGCGATTTGCGGAAATGGTGACCCTGGGCTGTGCCGGGAAACCTTTCCCTATGTTGCCGCGGAAGCCAATGCCAGGAGCGAGAGTAGTCTTTGGAGCGTGATGTTGATCAATCCGAACACAGGGAGGCGCGCAGCGGAAGGTGACGAAGGCGCAATTTCTGTCTGGGCTTACCGACAAAGGCCGGTATACACCTACAGTGGTGATCTGGAACCTGGCGAAACCAGAGGCGATTCGTTCGGCGAGTATTTGGGCCGCCGCAATGGTTATAAAGCTTTCGTATTAAGAGACGTTTTTCAGAATAGCCAGTTTCGGCGATAAGAGCGGAAAACTGCAATCCGCGATGGGAACAACATTCATGTCACAAACTCGGACTGATATCAAAGCACGCCAAGGTTGTACTCTCGCACTGTTATTCACCACCCTCGCAGCCACTAACGCAGTGACAGCTCAAAGCTTCGAAACGTTTCGAAAAGAGGGTCGGATAGGCTACGTGCTGACTGAAAGGCATTGGGCAATCTATGAAACTGAGGCAACAGCAGATTGTCCTCAAGGCATGAACAGCCGGGGCTCCCGCGACCTGTTCGCAGAACTGTTCCCGGAGCAGGATGAAGGAGAGTATACCGTCGCTGATACCCGACTCATGATCGAGGGCTATCAGTATCACAATAGTGCGGCGGCGACAGACATTTATGATTCCTTGCCGTTTTACGAGCCGCAGGGGAATGTGTCTTACGGAATGAATCTCGATGGTGAAGTCAGCGCTGATGATTTCACAAATCCGGCAGGTGAAGAGGGCATAGACAACCAGTTATTCCGTGCGCTCGGTTGTATTGCGGGCTACCGCAAAGATGGCCCGTACTGGTTTTTCGAAAACGATTTCATGATTAACAATGGTTACAACCGCTGGATGATCGAGCTGTCGGGTGTGGATGATCTCGTCAATGACGACGACGTAACTGTCACTACTTATCGAGGTCTCGATAGACTTTTCACTGATGCAACTGGCGAGGGTTTTATCGCAGGTGGCACACAGCGGGTCGATGCCCGTTGGGGCCAAAGCTTCATGGAAGAAACCAAGGGCAAGATCGTAGATGGTGTGCTAACCACAGAGCCGATTGCCCAGCTAAAATTTCCCTGGTCACAGCCCGGTCCGAGTGATGGCTACCACATCTTCAAGGATCTCCGCTTGCAGCTCACGCTAACATCGCAAGTCGCGCAAGGCCTGATGGCGGGATATGTTGATGTAGAGCAATTCAATCACCGCTTCAGAACTAACTGGGCAATGCATCATCAGAATTATGGCCAGAGTTCCTCGGCTTCAGAGTACGCTGCGCTGAAGCGGTTGGCTGATGGGTATCCTGATTCAGAGACCGGTGACAACACGGCTATATCCGGCGCGGTTGCGGTGACGCTTACCCAGGTTTATATCGAGCATCCTGATTCGCAGTGAGGGGTAGAAAATTGATCTGGAAAGCTGCCTGGTTCTGGAGAAAAAAGTTGCCAAGCTGTGACTGAAGAGATAGGCGCTCCCCACCCGCATCACAGGCGCCAATCTGGAAGTGCGTAAACACATTTCAGCTGATTCGGGAGGAGTGTCCAGCACGGCCGATCTGGGTCTGTTTTCAGCGGAACTGGCAAAATCTGTTCTCCGGGACTGCCAAGACCCCGGCAAGCCGCAACTAATCAGGTAACAGAATCAGGGTCTGCCAACAGTTCATGCTAAAGCGCGATGAGCCTTTTAAATTAAGGCGAAATTGTCGCGAAACTGAAACACGATCGCCCTATGATGGCGCAGGTCTGAAACCAGCTCCGGGGATGTCGATGTTTTCTGTAGTACGCCTTCTTCCTTTTCTTGTTGTCACTGTGTTCCTAACTAATTGCGCGACAGAGCAGCCAGCGCCGCCACCACCGAATGCGGCCATCGTCTATCCAGTGCTCGAAACAGTCCCCGTCGCCAGCGGCGACGATGCGGCAGATGATCCAGCGATCTGGATTCATCCAACGGACGTCGCCCGCAGCCTGGTGCTGGGTACTGACAAGCAGGCAGGACTCGATGTGTATGACCTGCAGGGTCGTCGCCAGCAATTCATTCGGGCCGGCCTGACCAACAATGTGGATCTGCGCTATCTCACGCGCAGCGATTTTGGCGGTACCGCCTGGTCAGCTATCGCCGCAGCCAGCAATCGCAGCAACAATACCGTCAGTCTGTTTGCTATCGATCGGGCAGGGCAGCTTACCTGGTTGCGAAACAGCGAGATTGACACAGGCCTTACCGAACCTTACGGCTTGTGCATGTTCAGGAACGAGGCCGGACTGCAGCTGTTTGTTAACGACACCGATGGTCGATACCAGCAGTGGTTGCTGCAGACTGCGTCCGGTGGCAATAGTGCCGACCCCTTGTCTGTGCAGGCAAGCCTGGTACGTGAATTCGCCGTGTCCAGCCAACCCGAAGGCTGTGTGGCGGATGATGCGCAGCAGCGCCTGTTCGTTGGTGTGGAGAACGAAGGCATCTATGCGTTTCCAGCGGACCATACTGAGCCAGCCATCCAGACTACTGTGATGGAAATAGACAACAATGTCCTGGCGGCGGATGTTGAAGGCATGAGTCTTTATGAGGCAGGAAACGGCGGTTACCTTGTGGTCTCCAGTCAGGGTAACTTCAGCTACGCTGTGTTCGACCGACTGCCACCGTTCGATTATCGTGGCAGCTTCATGGTATCGGATAGGGCAGATGGAACCGTGGATGGTTCACAGGAAACCGATGGTCTTGCCGTCAACAGCACGGCGCTGGGTAGCCGGTTCGGACAGGGATTGCTGGTAGTTCAGGATGGTTTCAATACGCTCCCCGATGATACCCAGAACTTCAAGTACGTCTCGTGGACGGAAGTGGCTGATGCGCTCGGATTATGAGTCAGACTTTACGACAATTTCGCGTCAATTTTGTAATGCGACAGTTCTGTCATAAATAGAGACAACTGACCCTTGTTGTCCGAATTGTAAAATTTCTGACTTGTAAATGTAATTAAACAGTCATAGCTCCCTTGTATTGTGTCACCGCAAATTCTATTGCTATCAAGGGAAGCACAATGAAGAATTATTTACCTCGTAAGACACTCGCCGTGGCCGTTGGCATAGCCTGCGCGACGCCCGCACTCGCCCAGGAAGCGATCGACGAAATCGTCGTTCGTGGTAGTCGCGCAACCCTGCAAAGCGCGATCCAGAAACAACGTGACTCCGACAAGGTGGCCGGTGTGGTTGATTCCGACGCACTGGGTAACTTCGCCGACATCAACGTGGCTGAATCCCTGCGTCGTATTTCCGGCATCATGGTTGAGAATGACCAGGGTGAGGGTCGCTACGTAACAGTTCGCGGTATGAATACCGACCTCAATGCCATGACCATTAATGGTGTGAGCACAGCTGCACCGGAAGATCGTCGCGGTATCATCCTCGATGGTGTACCTTCCGACCTGCTGGACAGCATGACTGTCTACAAGACGCTGACGCCTAATCTGGATGCCGACACCATCGGTGGTGCCATCGATCTGGAAACCATCACAGCGTTCTCCTACGACGATATGTTCGTACGCCTGAAAGCTGAATCCTCATTCAATGAGCTTACCAATGACGCCGACAATCCCAAGCTGGCCGCGACTTTTACTAATCGCTGGCGCATGGGTGAGGGCGAGTTCGGTGTGGCCCTCGTGTTGAGTGACCAGTCCCGTCGCATCATCGCCCACAACAATGAAAACGGCGGCTGGAGCGACGTGGCACCCAATGATGATTTCGAGACCCGCTACTATGACTTGACCCGGGACAGGGAAGGTATAGTGCTGGCTCTGGATTACATGAGCGATTCTGGCAACCGTTATTTTGCTCACGTCTTCCATAACGAGTACTCAGACACAGAGTGGCGCGCCAAGTGGGAAGTACGAGATAGCATGGAAGACAATGATGCCGAGATCAATGGCAATGTGTACAGTTACGCAACGGCTCGTGCCGATTCTGAAAGCCGTAACCGCACCGAGATTCGCGAAATCACATCACTTCGTCTTGGCGCGGAATTGCGGATCAATGATCGCAATCGTGCTGAATTTGAGTTCTTTACGTCAGAAGCAGAGCAGGACGACCGTGATCGTCAGGCAGTAATTTACCGCAGTGAGGAGCTGGATGAGCCAATTGTTTACGACAGCTCAGTAGCTGAACGTCCTTTCGTTTCGTTCCCCTCTGGATTGTATGATCCCAATATCTTCACTCTGAATGCCTGGGAGCGTGAATTCACCCTGAATACTGACGAAGACATCGGTGGTAAGGTTGATGTTTACTTTGAGCTGAGTGCGAATACCGAACTGCAGTACGGTGCGAAAATTCGCCAGCGCGAGAAGGTAAACCTGTATGACTTCTGTGGCTATGAACCCATTGATGACATCACCCTGGCCTCTGGTGATTTCACCTTTACCAGTAGCTTCCTGAATACCAACTCCGGTCCGACGGCAACATTCGGTCAGGCCAAGGCGTTCACCGGTTCGTTGGGAAGCGGCAGCCTCGCCCTCTCTGACGGCACCAATGCCTGTACCAATCCGGGTGCCGCATTTGAGTTCAGTGGTGACGAGGAAGAAGAATCCATTCCAGCCGACTGGGTTACCGAGGAAGATGTATTCTCGGCCTATGCGATGGCCACGACCCGCGCGGGCAACGCGACATGGGTTTATGGTCTGCGCTACGAGGACACAGACGCGACTTACAACGGAAAGGGTTACGATGGTGATACCTTCACCGGTGCTACCCGATTCGAAAACAACTACGGCTTCTGGGCACCTTCCCTGAACGTGAAGTTTGATGTGTCCGACGAACAAGTCGTTCGAGTTGGACTGTTCCGCTCGCTGGTGCGCCCTGGCTTCCAGGAATCCAATGCGGGTGCGATTGTCGATACAGAAGACAACGAGATTTCCGGTGGAAATCCAGCTCTTGATGCCACCACTGCCTGGAACTTCGACCTGACCTATGAGCACTATTTCGGCAATGCGACATTCTTCGGCGCAGGCTTGTTCTATAAGCAAATCGACGATGCCATCGTTGAGGTAGAAGCCGAAGACGTTTCCTTCCGTGGTCAGGTGTGGGATGTGGCAGGTACTTTCATCAACACTGACGATGCCGATATCACTGGTTTCGAAGTGTCTTTTCAGACTGCATTCGATAACGGGTTCCTGTTCGTTGCCAACTACACCATGACTGATGGCGAGACTGACCTGCCAGCAGCCTCTGTGTACGGCCAGCGTACGATTCCTTTCTTCAAGCAGGCCAAGCACACCGGCAACATCGCAGTTGGCTATGACCTGGGTCCATGGGATGTGCGCCTCGCGGGCAATTACCGCAGCAGCTTCCTGGATGAGGTGGGTGATGATCCCCTGGGTGATCGTTACACCGACGATTTCTTCCAGGTGGACCTGACAGCGCGATACGAGTTTAGTGAGAACCTCATGTTTACAGCGGAGGCGATTAACCTGAACGACGAGCCTGAGTATTACTACTTCGGCAATCGCAATCGCCTGTCCCAGTACGATGAGTACGGCACTACCTACGGAATGGGCGTGCGTTACACTTTCTAAAGCCACAACGCTTTAGACAGTTGAGAAAGAGAGGCTTCGGCCTCTCTTTTATTTTGCCTTTGAATTTGATTTGTTTGCTTTTGTTTCTTGTTTCCGAATTGAGAGGCTGGAGTCTTGTTCCGCCCCTGGCCGCGGTAACTAGTTACTCAGAATTTGGCTCCCCTCCGGTCCGCCAAATTTGACCCTTCCTAACCAGTCACCACGGCCAGGGGCTTGGTAAGGCGCTTGCCCGGTGGATCTAAGCATCTATCTTTGGATCGCAGAATTTTTTGAAACTGAGGAGGAGAGCAGTCATCGAAGCATCTTAGCCTGAAAGGTCCTGATACGGAGCCAGACGTGGGTGACGAGTTCGCGAACAGTCAAAATTTCATTCCTGGAAGGAATGGAATTGTGAGCGAATCGTTACCCACGGCTGGCGTGTCGGAGCCGCCCATAGCATCAAAGTTGCAAGTCGGAAAATCAAACTTTGAGAACAATGCTGTCCTTGCCATCTTTCTCGCGAGCGGCTTGATAGCTGGGATGATGAAAGGCGCGATCCAGCCAGTCGTTGCAGTTGTCGTGTTTGGGGGTGATGTAGCCGCGCGACTTGGCTGACTCCATGGGATAGCAGAGCATGATGTCAGCGGCGCTTAACTCGTCACCGCCAAACCAGGGTTTCTCGCCCAGGTCTTGCTCGGCGAGGGCGAGGAGTTTTTCCATGCGCGGTTTGATGAGGCGGTTGGAAGCTTCGTTCAACACGCCGCGAATCAGTCCTCGCATCCAGAAAGGAACGCGGGTGATGAGGATCTGGAAAACGGCTTCCATGAGCATCAGGGACATCATTGAGCCCTGGGAAGCATGGAACCAGAACAGGTAGCGGGTACGGTCGGGATTGCTGGGTGAGGGGCGTAGTTGCTCATTGGGATGCTGGTCGAGTATGTAGTCCACGATGGCACTCGATTCAGCCAACACCAGCTCGCCGTCGGTGATTACCGGAGCGGAACCCAGTGGTGACAGTTCCTTGTATTCCGGGGGAGCGAGGTGTGTTTCCTTGTCGCGTTCGTAGAGTTTGAGTTCGTACTCGACGTCCAGTTCTTCGAGCAACCAGAGGATGCGAAAGGATTGGGAATATTCCAGGTGGTGTAGTGTGATCATGGCGCGCTCTTTTGGATTGTTTTGTCCGGTGTATCGCTTATCAACAGACTCTCGAAATTGCACGAATAGAGCCAGGCGAATTTTAGAGACAGAAGTCAGAAATGAAAAAGGACAGCGAGTCTGTCCTTTTTCATACGTTCAATAGTGCGCTGGCAGATTGCCGTGAAGACTATTGTTCGATATCGCGCTCGATTCCGAGTTCATCCATCACTTCGATGCGACGGGCACCGGCGAGGATTCCGATGATGCCGTAGTTGCCTTCGTGGCAGGCGTATTCGAATACGGGTTCGTCCATGCGCGTGATGGGCATTTCACCGCTCCATTGTGCGGAGTAGACGGTGGGGTCATCCACGGTAAAGCCATAGATGAGCTTGTCATTGCCTTCGAAGCGGAAGGTTTCGATGACCGTCAGGTTTTCGGTGCTGGCACCCATGTAGCTCATGGAGGGATTGTAATTCCTCGTTTCCACGATCAGGGTGTCGCCTTCCCAGCGGCCGATGGAATCCCCCATCCACTTCTGTTGAACGGCGGACTTCATTTCGTCACGGTCATTGGTGATGGGAATGATGCGGGCATCGTGGATCATTTCCACGGTGATCACCACGTAGCCAGGTGCCTGGTTAATCTGGAAGTGGCTGTTATACATAACCGGCGACATGACTGGGCCGGAAGAGTTGCCGAAGGAGAGCAGGCAGCGCTCGCCAAGGCTGCGACCCTCGGGGCCATCGTTACTGCGGTTAAATGTCGGCGAGAAGCCCTCAACCCGCTCGGGGATGCGTCCATTGGGTGGGTCGATGATGGCAGACGTTCGATACTCGCCGTCGATCGTTGGCAGGAACATGCCGCGATCGGTCCAGAACAGGTCATAGTTGCCAACCGGAGGCAGGGCTTCCTGCTCAGGGGCGGGGCGATTCGGATCAAGTGGTTCGTTGTCCTGTTCTACGGCTTCCTGCGCCGCGCGCTCCAGGCGCTGGGCTTCTTCGACGGTGAAAGCCTGCTGGTTACCCAACTCGCGGGCACGCTGGAAAGGCATAACGGTATTGTTGCGCCAGTAGCCCTGAAAGTCGGGGACGCCCCATTCGGTGCGCGGGATACCGCCGTCCTGAGCCATTGATTGGGTACATGCCAGAACGCTGCAGGTGCCTATGGCGGCTACCAGGGTGTTGATTTTCATTGTTTTTCTCCAGCTATAGCATTGATCATCTAGCCGTATTGTACGCATTTCGTGGAGTTTGAGACAGATTGAGCCTGTGCCAAATAGTCACCGCGTCGAGTAATCGCTCTATACGCCTGACAGGTTTTACACGGCACCAGCCAGGGGTGCCAACACCGGCCAGGGCCTGGCTGATTCGATCTGGGCAGCGAGTTGCAGCAGGGTGAGGTCATTGCCCCAGGCAGCGGAAAACATTACGCCCACCGGCAGGCCATGGTCAGTTTGAGACATCGGCACGGAGATGGCGGGCTGGCCGGTGCCATTGTGCAGCGCAGTGAAGCCGCCGTAGGACTTGTAGCGATTCACATACTCTGTTGCGTCTTCGCTATTCATATTCAGCCAACCCAGCGCGGCAGTGGTTTTCGCCAAAACCGGTGACAGCACAATATCGTAGCGCTTGTGCAGGTCTTCCATCTCTCGTGCGATTCGCAGCAGTGTTTCCATCGCGGTCGTGTAATCATCGATACCGAGGCTGGCACCATACAGGGTCATCTGCCGGGTCGAGGACTCCATGGGGGCGGATTTCAGATCCTGTGCCAATTCATGAACACGTCTGTTCACGGCCTGGTAAGTGTGTAGGCCGATGAGGCTGTTCATGGCCTTGGCTGCTGCGCGGTAGTCGGGTTCTGTATCGAGCTCAGTGACGTCATGTCCCAAGGTCTCGCAGAGACTGGCAGCGGTGTTTACCGCGTCGACACAGGCAGCGTCGACTGGCTCGCCGAAAGGGTGTGAGGTCTGAATGGCGATTTTCAGCGCACCCGGTCCGCTATCGAGCCGCTCCGTGAAATTGCGTGGGCCCCGTGGCATCGGGTAGAGCAGGGGTTGGTTCAGAGCTATGAATTCCAGAAATCGTGCGCTGTCCCGCACTGTGCGACTTAGTACATGGCCCACACTCATGCCACTCCAGGACTCGGCGAGACCGGGTTCGATACTGGTCAGGCCGCGGCTGGGTTTGAGCCCCAGCAGCCCGCAACAGTTGGCGGGTATGCGGATCGATCCTCCCCCATCTGTGGCATGGGCGGCGGGTACAATTCCAGCGGCCACGGCAGCCGCCGACCCTCCGCTGGAGCCCCCCGTCGAGTACTCCAGATTCCATGGATTACGGGTTGGTCCTGTAGCGACAGGTTCGGTCGTTATGGTGAGACCGAACTCGGGTGTGTTGCTTTTGCCAATCGGAATCATGCCGGCTTGAGCGAAAGCGCTCACAATCGCGGCACTCTCGGTGGCAATAAAATCCTGGAATAGTGCACTGCCCTTGTGGGTTGGTGTGCCTCTGAGGTCGCTAAGGTCCTTGATCAGAAAAGGCAGGCCACCCATGGCTGTGTCCGCTGGCAGTGCATCAAGCAGGGCATAGGCCTGTTCGTAGCAGGGAGTGTTTATCGCATTGAGTTGAGGGTTTAGTTTCTGCGCCTGTTCGATAGCGCAATCCACCAGCTCACGGGCCGTGAATTGTCTGTTTTTGATACCTTCCGCCATGGCGGTGGCATCCATGGCGAGGTAGTCCTGCTGAGTAATCATGGCAGGAGCTTGCTTAGAAGCTCATGGGATTGTCGTCGTCTTTGCCCACCAGGGACAGGCCGCCGCTTTCATCCTCGTCATCGAGGTCTTCATCTTCTTCACCTGCCTTGCCTTCCGCCAGTTGAATCTTCAGGCGCAGGTTGTTCTTGGAGTCGGCGTTCTTGAGAGCTTCTTCATAGCTGATTTTGCCAGACTTGTAGAGGTCGAATAGGGCGGAGTCGAAAGTCTTCATGCCTTGTTGTTCGGACTTCTCCATCACTTCCTTGATTTCCATGACCTTGCCGCCCTTGATCAGGTCGGCCACACGGGGCGTCCCGATCAGGATCTCGATAGCGGCCGCACGTTTACCGTCCACCGTGGGAATCAGACGCTGGGATACGAAAGCCACCAGGTTCAGTGAAAGATCGAGAAACAGTTGCTTGTGTCGCTCATCGGGGAAGAAGTTAATGATACGGTCCAGGGCCTGGTTCGCGTTGTTGGCGTGCAGTGTGGATAGACACAGGTGACCGGTTTCGGCAAATGCCAGGGCATGTTCCATGGTTTCCTGGCTTCGAATCTCACCGATAAGAATGACATCTGGCGCTTGTCTAAGCGTATTTTTCAGGGCGTCTTCGTAGGAGTTTGTGTCTACGCCGACTTCCCGCTGGTTTACTATACAGCCCTGGTGGGGGTGCACGAATTCCACCGGGTCTTCGATAGTAATAATGTGGCCATCGCTGTTCTTGTTGCGGTAGTCGATTAGTGCGGCGAGGGAAGTGGATTTACCGGAGCCGGTACCGCCAACGAAGAGGATGATGCCGCGCTTGCTCATGATCAGTTCGGACAGCACCGGAGGCAGTCCGAGCGATTCGGCCGAGGGAATCTCAGTCTTGATATTACGGGCAACGATGCCAATTTCGCCACGTTGCTGGAAGATATTGACACGGAAACGACCGATTTCCGGGTCTGCCACGGCGAGGTTCATTTCCGGGCTCTTCTCGAACTCCTTGATCTGCTCGTCATTCATGATCTGGTAGGCGATCTTCTTGACCATTCCCTCGGGCAACTTCTTGTCGATAAGGGGTACCAGCTTGCCAAAGGCTTTCATGCTGGGTGGCGCGCCAGTAGTCAGGAACAGGTCAGAGCCATCCTTTTCGATCATCATTCTGAGTAGGTCATTAAATCCCATAAGTCTTACCTGTTTTTTCTGTACTGTTTGTGTTGCGCCCGGCGCGTCTTTTTTGCGTGGGACGAGTCGTGCTAATTCACTGATTCAAGGTTAGTCGAAACGGCTTTCGGTGTACCAGCCAACATCGGTGGCATTCTCATCAACCTTATCGGTGACATCCAGTATAAGCGCGAACAGCGCCATGCGCACTAGTACGCCGTTGTCAGTCTGACGAAAAATAGCCAGATTTGGGTGCTGGTTCAAATCATTGTCCAACTCATTGGCTTCTTCCCGAGAATCCCGGGGCAGGGGGTGCATGATGACCGTGTTGGGCTGGCAGTGGCGCGTGTAGATGGCCTGGTTCATGCGAAAGCGTCCACGATAAATGTCGGCTTCCAGCTTGTTCTCGAAGCGTTCTTCCTGAATGCGGGTCAGGTAGACCGTATCGTTGTCCTTCAGGCCGCTCTCCATGTCTTCAGTCTCCACCACCTCGTGGCCCGCATTTCGCAGATCTGCGACGATAGATTCCGGCATGCTGAGTTCTTTAGGGGAGATGAGGCTGAATGTGATGTTCTTATATAGAAGCAAGAGCTGGGACAGGCTATGCACCGTACGTCCATGTTTGAGGTCGCCCACCATGGCGATATGCATGCCATCGATAGCGCGTTGTTTGGATTGCAGCTCTTTCTTGATGGTGTAGAGGTCCAACAGGGCCTGGGAAGGGTGCTCATTAGGGCCGTCACCGCCATTGATCACCGGTACCCGGCTGGCCTTGGCAAACTCAGCCACCGATCCGGGCTGGGGGTGGCGCATCACCACCACATCGGAATAGCCGCTGATGACCCGCGCCGTGTCGTAAAGTGATTCACCCTTGGTAATGGAGGAAGACTTGATATCCGTGGTTTCCCGCACGTGACCGCCCAGCAGGTTGAACGCACAGCCAAAGCTGACCCGGGTACGGGTGCTGGGTTCGAAGAACATGCTGCCGAGAATGGCGCCGTCCAGCGCCTTGCTGATGCGGAGTCGATGAGCATAGGGTTCCATGCTATCGGCTACCTGGAATACCTGCTCGACATCATCGCGCTCAAACTGGGTAACACTGAGGATATGAGCGCCGCGAAATTCCATATTTTTTGTCCTGGGGTTTAGCTGGTTTTGCCTTTTCTTGTTCTTGCCTTCGGGTTGATTTCAATTTCGGTCAATTGGAGAAACCCGAGCAAACTCAATGAGTTTACACCAATTGCCGGGGGCAGACGAATGGCTGCGTGTTGTAATTAGTTTCTGAAATTATTGAGATCGTGCAGATCGGCTTGAGGCTGGGTGGGGCGCTAACGCGACACGCCATGAACTCATCCATGAGGGCTCTGGAGCCCCCATGGATGGGTTCATGGCGTGTCTCCATTTGGACCCTCTGGTTCTCGGACCGTTTGGCACCAAGCATATTAGTTTAGAGGAACATTCAAAGAGGATAGCTGTCTGCACATAGACCTACTAAGGGTTAGCGGAGGCGATAATTGACGACCGTGCTATGATGGCGAGAGTAGTAAAGGCAGGGAATGAAATTGGCTGACAAGAGTATTTACTGGTACGACTTTGAGACCTTTGGCAGGGATCCGCGCAGGGATCGTGCCAGTCAGTTTGCAGGTATTCGTACTGACGAGGAGCTGAACATCATCGGCGAACCGTTGGTGATGTACTGCCAGCCTGCTGATGATTTCATTCCCAGCCCAATGTCCAGCCTGATCACTGGCATTACCCCCCAAAAGGCGAAAGCCGAAGGCCTCCGAGAAGCAGAATTTATTGCCAGGATTCATGCCGAGTTCGCGCAACCCGGAACCTGCGTGACGGGTTATAACAGCATACGCTTCGATGATGAGGTAACGCGTCAGTTGCTGTATCGCAATTTTTATGACCCTTACGAACGGGAATGGAAAAATGGCAATTCCCGCTGGGACATAATCGATATGGTGCGCCTGTGTGCGGCGACCCGGCCAGAAGGAATCGAATGGCCTAAAAAAGTGGATGGCAGTAACAGTTTTCGACTGGAAGAGTTGACGGTGGCCAATGGGATTGAGCATGCCGATGCGCACGATGCCTTGTCAGATGTGTTGGCGACCATCGCCATGGCCAAACTGATCAAGGACAAGCAACCCAAGTTGTTCGAGTATGCCTATCAACTTCGTTACAAACAGAAAGTGCAGGCAGAAATAGATCTGCAGACACGTAAGCCCGTGCTGCATGTTTCAGTCATGTATCCGTCCAGTAAGGGTTGCCTGGCTCTGGTGATGCCCATCTGTGCGCATCCCGGCAACAGTAATGGGGTTATCGTCTACGACTTGCGGGTAGATCCCCAGAGCTGGGTGTCACTCAGCGATGATGAGATCCGTCAGCGGCTGTTTACTCCCAGTGCAGAGCTGGAGGAGGGAGTAGAGCGTATTCCCCTGAAGACTATTCACTACAACCGGTCGCCCATCGTGGCGTCGCCGGCAGTACTGCCTCCTAACAGGGCAGAACACTTTGGCGTGAATCTCGATGCCTGTCGCGAACACTGGGAAAAGCTCAACGCCATGCCGCAGCTTCCGCGTCGGATCGCCAATATTTACCGGCAGGAACAGCATCCGGGAGAAACTGATCCGGATTACATGATTTATTCCGGAGGTTTTTTTTCCGAGAATGACAAGCAACTCATGCAGTTAGTGCGTAATACCCAGCCGGAGGACCTGCCTCGGTTGGATCTGCCGTTCAATGACGGCAGATTGGCGGAAATGCTGTTCCGCTACCGGGCACGAAATTATCCAGAAACACTGCGAGAGGAAGAGCAGCAGGCCTGGAAGGAATTCCGTCGTCAGCGGTTGGCACAACCGGAAACTCTCAAGTTGTTTGAGGAAGAGTTGGCAGAGGCGGAAGAACGCGCTGATGCCAAAGGAGCCAAGGTGCTGGCCCAACTGGAAGAGTACATTGAGTCCCTCAAGTCCACCCTGGATTAGACTGCCAATTTTTCAGTTCTGAAAAATAATGCTTTAAATGTGACACCCGGGTTTCCTGACGGTGAAAATTCCATGACAAGTATTGTCATGTTTTCCGTCGCTTAACGGCTGTCACAAATTTTCAATCATTTCTTAATACGACTGTCACGTCACCTGACTATGCTACGCCGATTGTTGTCAGGCGATTGCTCCCCATAAACGCTTCGCAAAAACAACTGGACCTTGTTTGACAGCAGTCAACTACTCCGGCGAACAGTCCTGTTTCGCCGGTGCATTTTATTCCATTAGGAGAGAATAAAAATGAAGCTACTGTTTCGACGCTATTGGCCTTGTGCGATTCCAATGGTTGTGCTGAGTGCGTCCAGCACTTTTGCCCAGGAAGAGGGTCGTATCGAGGAAATCGTAATTACAGGTGCTGCGCGTACCTACTCTGCATTGTCCACGACTCAATCCATGCAGGATCAACAAAATCCAATTACTTCCGTTCTGGCGACTATCGACAACCTGCCAGGAGTAAACGTGACCGAAGGTGATAACTTTGGTTTCGATGACTGGTCTACTACGGTTAACCTGCGCGGTTACCAGACGAGCCTGTCCGATCAGCAGGTTGGTACAACCATCGATGGTTTCCCTAACGGGGATTCCAACTATGGCGGTGGCGCCAAAGCCAACCGTTACATCGACAGCATGAACTCTGGCGGTGTGGAAGTGAACCAGGGGATTGCGTCTATTGATACCCGCACTACTGAATCCCTGGGCGGTACCCTGAACTTCACCACGGATGACCCTGTCGAAGCGCAGCGAATGCGTGTTCAACTGTCCCAGGGTGACTTTGATTCCCGACGCTACTACGGTCGCTATGACACAGGTCGAATCCTCAATGATTCCACTCGTGCGTGGTTCTCCTTTAATCACAACGAAGCCACGGACTGGATGGAAAACTCGGCTCAGAATGAGCGCGATCATTTCGCGGCCAAGTTCATCAGTGAGTTCGACAACTACACCTTGACTGGCTATTACGCATGGGACGATATCCATGAGGACAACTACCAGCGGCTATTCTCTGCCAATGAATTCGCCACAGACCCGGATTGGGATCGCCTGATTGGTGAATGGACGGATATTCCCTATGTCAATCAGGTTTACCGTCGCGGATGGTCGACGAATCGGGAGAACAACTTCGGTTACCTGAAGCTGGATGCGGACTTCACCGACGAGCTGTCTGCCGAGTTTGGTGTCTATCATCACGAAATGGATGGCCGTGGTGACTGGATTCCCCCTTACATCGCCAACGTCACTGACGATGCGGGTGGCCCTGAATACGAGATCGCGGGCAACCTGCCCGTGCTAGCCGGTTCCAACTCCGGGATCATCAATTTTGTTGACGCCAGCGGTGCGGCCCTGTCGCCCGATCCCAATTGTGAGTCTTCAATTACGTTTCCCTATGGTGGTGCCGGAGCCAATTACGACCCCGCCTGCTATCCGGCGAATGCCATTCCTGTACAGTCTTTCCGTCACACACACTACTCAAGATTACGGGACGGCATCACTGCCGACTTCGATTGGGAAACCAGGTTTGGTGAGGTGACGAACACCGTGAGTGGCGGTTTTTGGTATGAAGACTCAGAGCGTCATGAGTGGCGTGACTGGCACAAACTCGAAGATGCTCGCGTTGGTATCGACTTCAATAACATTCCTTACTGGATTCAATACGATCGTGTGTTCCCCCGTGAAACCACTATGTGGTACCTGCAAGACCAGATCGAAATCGATGCCCTGACTTTCAGCTTCGGTATTCGCGATTTCTCTGTGGACAACCAGCGTATCGATCTGTTCGATTCAGCCAATAACATCTCATTCACTTCGGATTCCGATGTTCTGCTGAGTGGCGGTGCTACCTATACGCTACCCGTGGATGGTCTGGAACTGTTCGTAGGCTACTCTGAGAACGTGAAGCCAACACTGGATCTGGTGCTGGAGCGGGAAATCACCGATGTAATCGAGCCCGAGACTGCCGAGAACATGGAGCTGGGTCTGCGTTATGTGGGTCAACGCCTGACGGCCTCTGCGGTACTGTTTGACAATGAATTCAATAATCGTCTCGAATTCTTCGATCAAGCGGCCGCTGCCAGCGGTATCCCCAATTACACTATCGGGACCTCAGGTCGCTACGACAATGTGGGCGGCGTGGAGTCCAATGGTTTCGAGTTGGCTGCCAATATCAATATCAATGAGAACTGGGATATTTATGCCTCCTATACCGACACCGATGCCACATATATTGGTACGGGACTCGGCGCTGAGGCTGACACTGCACTGGGGATTTTCCCCGGTCGTCAGGTGGTCAATACTCCCGATTCCATGTGGGTGCTGTCTCTGGACTGGAACCGTGGCAACTACTTCGCAGGCCTGTCGGCCAAGTATGTTGGCGATCGTTATGTCGATCGAGCCAACACCTGGGAAGCTGGTAACTACACCGCAACGGACTTCTACCTGAGTGTACGTGGCGAGGAAATTTCCGATTACTTGCAGGGTTTCGATTTCGGCATCGTGGTGAACAATCTGTTTGACGAGTCCTATCTCGGCGGTATCTCCGGTGGTGGCGCCTGGATCGGTGCGCCCCGTACTGCGGCCTTTACTGCGACTGTTGACCTGTAAGATCGCAGCCTGAGAACGAAAGTCCTGATCTGGAATAGTGATGCGGCAAGGGAATGCCGTATCATCTTCCCGATACGTTAAAGTCCTGCCCTGCAAGCATAAACACAGGGCAGGATTTTGTTTCCTTGGGTTTCCTGAGAGATTCGCGTGTTAGACCTTTCCACTCGTTGTTACTTTCCCATTCCGGGCTTGCTGATGAGGCTGCAGGGGGCATTCCTGTTGCTCCTGCTCAGCGTTTCAATTTACGCCCAGCCAGAATCGATCCAACGCATCGCATTTGGTTCCTGCGTCGACCAGGACTCACCACAGCCTATCTGGACTCATGTGCTCGCCGACGAACCTGATGTGTTTATATTCCTCGGCGACAACATCTACGGCGACAGCGATGATCCGCAAGTTCTTCAAGCCAAGTACCAGCAACAGATAGCAAGACCAGCCTGGCAAACGCTTTTTGCTACTACTGAAGTCATTGCCACCTGGGACGATCATGACTATGGCCAGAACGATATTGGGGCCGATTACACGTCCAAGGATGCATCGCGGCGTATCATGCTGGATTTCTTCAATGAGCCAATGGAGTCGGAAAGACGCTCGAGACCCGATGGCATCTATACGTCCTATTTGTATGGAAATCCTGGCCAAAGGGTACAGATAATCCTGCTGGATCTGCGCTGGAATCGCTCGGAGCTAGTCGAATTGCGTGACCCCTCGAGATTGGCTGAGCGGGAGCGGCAGAACCGCGGACCCTACGACGCTTCCCTGTCTGCCAATGCCACGCTGCTTGGAGAAGCACAATGGAGTTGGCTGGAAGAACAACTGCAGGTAGAGGCAGACGTGCGCATAGTAGGGTCCAGTATCCAGCTACTCGCTGAATTTACTGGCTGGGAAACCTGGGCCAACTATCCACAGGACAGGCTGCGTTTCATTCAGTTGTTGGAGCGTTATCAGTCAGAGCCCATACTCATCATCTCTGGCGATGTGCACTGGGCCGAGTTCACCGAAATTGAGAGTACGCCAAACGATTGGCCGCTGATTGAGCTGACCTCATCGGGACTTACCGAAACCTGGGAAGCGATCAGCCCTAACAGGCATCGCGTGGGAGAGGCTTTTGCGGTACCGAATTACGGCCTGATCGAATTCGACTGGAGTGGCAGGATGCCAGCCATGACGCTTATGGTGAAGGGTGAAGATGGGGAGACGCTGATTCGGCGTGAACTGGCCTTCGATTGAGCCGTTCCGAAGTCATTCATAAAAAGTACAACAAACTGTAATTATGACGTCATCATTGACGGTTAAGCTGTGTCTGAACTGTTTAATGATGTCCCCTTTTAGGATTCTGCGCTAACTCTCTGGGTTAGCGCTCTTTTTTATTCAGCAACAGCATTTTTGCGCTCCGTGCACGCTCGCTTTCCTGGCCAGGAAATCTTTCGGTGGGAGTTCCCTCGACTCAGTATGCGCCAGCCTCTATAGGTTGGCGCTTTTTTTTGCCCTAGCAAAAGCAATTCGAGACTTCGTGCAAAGTCGCTTATTGTTTGTCCCGCTAGATACTTCACCTAGATACTATCTCGATCTCAAATCTGGTTTCTTCGATACGCCAGCCGTCGTTAACGATTCGCTCACAATCATCCTGCGGACGATTTAACTGTTCGCGAACTCGTTACCCACGTCTGGCTTCTGATCAGTGAAAATTCCATGCTGGTAGTTTCGATAATTAAGCCCAAACCCTGCGGCGCAATTTGTCTTGCGTGAAACGTGCTTCGTTATTTCAGTCCACACTGAATGAAGCCCCTGGCCGGGGTAGTTGGTTGGGAAGGGTCACTACGGCGGACCGGAGGGGAGCCAAATTCTGAGTAACCAGCTACCACGGCCAGGGGCGGAACAGGGCTCTATAATGCAATTCATTCGATCTGAATCTTAAGCCGCAAGATGCGTAGAAAATTGAATGAAGGCTCAAGCTACCCAATACCAAAGAGCGGTGTAGTACTAGAAACCCATATCAGACAGAGGGCATTCAGGTGAAGGATCAGGTCTCACTGGGAATCTGGGTGGCTTCGGTATCCTGGGAATCGAGTACTCCCCGATAGAATCCCAGCATTTTGCTGGCCATGGTGGTAGAGTCCCAGGCCTGCACAGCGCTTGCACAATTGTCCTGCAGAGTTTTCAATCTCTGCGGATCATTCACGATTTCTAGTAGTGTGTCGGCAAACACCTGGGCATCGTCTTCCACGATTTGTGCTGCTGGGCAATCGATCAGTATGTCGCGTGTTCCCATTGCTGCCACGGATACTACTGGCGTGCCTGCAGCCATTGCCTCCAGCAGCACCAGACCCTGAGTCTCGGTTTTCGAAGAGAACACGAAAAAATCGGCGCTATGGTAGCAATCGATGAGTTGTGTGCTGCGATCCAGGTAGCCGACGAAATAAATATGATCGTTAAGGCCCAGTAGTTGGGCCTGCTCCATGCAGGCTTTGCGTGCGGGTCCTTCACCGGCAATCACAAGGCACAGGTTCGGATTTTTACAAACCGCCAGTTTCAACATGTTCAGTAGCAGGCCGAGGTTTTTCTCATGCGCCACCCGGCTTACATTGAGTAGTACTATCCTGTCCTGGGGGATACCGAATTGTTGGCGAAAGTTACTGCCATCTCCATCGCTGAAACTGCCGGACCGGATACCCGTGGGGATGATATCTATGGCTTGCTGGACACCGTACCGATGTAACAAGTCGACGATCACCGAGGAGGGTGCCACGACGCTATCCACCTGATTGCATTGTGTGCGCGAGAAGTGCCGCGCGAATGCCCGTAGCAGTGACTTGGGCAGGAAAGGGATATAGTGAAAAAGGTATTCCTCAAAAAGGGTGTGGTAGGTCACGACACAGGGAATAGAAAGTGCGTCTGCAAGTTTCACGCCGGCATAGTGGGCGACAAAGGGTGTATGTATATGAACGAGATCAAATCCCTTGTCCAGCAGTCTGGGTGTAAGTGCGAGGATACTGCGGTAGTGCATCATGCGGTCCTCGGGATCGAATAGCACGCCCCGGGAGCGAATGCGGATAATCGTTTTGTCTGCCGGATACTCTTGCGGATAATCCGGTGCGATCAGGACAACGTCGTGACCCTGTTTTTCAAACTCCTGCTTGAAAGTCTGAATGGAAGTTGACACGCCATTGATGCGCGGAAAATAGACATCGGAGACCATCAGGATACGCATGGGCTTTACTCTATGAGAACGGTTGGGGTTCTTTGGTTGATTTTTCTGGGAGTGGAAACAGGGCGGTGCAAGAAACCGGTGCTATGATGTCGAATGCATGGCTGAATTGTTCAGGCTGCTTTTTGGTCAGGCTTGAGTGAGTCATCTTCCAGCAGCAGTTGCTGATCCCGTGCCATATTACGTTCGTATTGTTTTGCCCAATGTACCAGCTCCAGTTTTCCGTCAGGATGCTCGAACATGGCTGTGCAGCTTTCTACCCAGTCACCGTCGTTACAATAGAGGATGTCATCGATCTTGCGAATCTCGGCATGATGAATATGTCCACACACGATGCCATCTACCTCTCGCTCTTTGGCGAAATGGGCCAGGGCATCTTCGAAGCAGCCGATGTAACTCACCGCATTCTTCACTTTATGCTTAAGGTAGGCAGCAAGTGACCAATAGGAATAGTTGAATAGCTTGCGAATGCGGTTTACATGGTGATTCATGTCCAGCAGTAACTCGTAGGCCCAACTGCCCAGGTTGGCGAGCCAACGACTGTTTTTGACAATAAGGTCAAATTCATCGCCGTGCATGATTAACAGTTTTCTGCCGTCTGCCGTTGTGTGAACGTAGTCGCGATGGATTTCCAGGTTGCCGAATTTGTGTCCAACACAGTCGCGCATTTGTTCGTCATGGTTGCCAGGCACATAGACAACTTTGGTATTGTGCTTCGCTTTGCCGAGAATGGAGCGGATAACATTGGTGTGGGACTGGGGCCAATAGGGAGCTTTCTTGATGCTCCAAAAGTCGACGATGTCGCCCACCAGGAACAGGTAGTCGGTTTCTACAGAGTGAAGGAAATCCAGCAATACTTCTGCCTGGCAACCCTTGAAGCCCAGATGTACATCTGAGATCCACACACTTCGAACGCGTATCGGCTTGGCTGTTGGCATAACTCTAGTGAAGCCCTCCAGGTTATGGCTAGTGAAGCCCTCCAGATTATGGATTGTGTCGGCGTAGCCTGGACGATTTTTATTACCGAACCTTGAAACTTATATTAAAGTTTTGTTGCAGGCGGTAATGTTGCGGTGAGGGTGGATGCAGGAAGAATGGAGGCAGAGGAGAATGGAGGCAGAGGAGTATGGAGGCAGAGGAGAATGGAGGCAGAGGAAGGTGAAAACAGAATAGGGAGTCGACTGCAGGCTTTTCAAGATTGAACCGAATTTGTAGCAGGGCAACTACTGCTGAACTAATTCACCGTTGCTGTCGATGCGATCGAACTCCAGTGCGAAATTGGAATTCTGGGTACGGGCCTGGAACAGCTTGGCTTTGGGATAACGGCGCTTCGCCACATTGCACACGTCCTGCTTGAGCTTGCTATCCATTGCCACACCAAAATAGATAGCCCGGACCTCGCTTTGCTGGAAAGGCACTTCTTCGTACCAGTGTGATTCCTGTTCTGGCAAGTCGCATCCTTCAACGTGCCTGAGTACGCGCCATTCACGTTCCTTTATATCTGCCTTGGATTTACTCAGGAACTTTTCAGGAAAGCTCTCCTGAACCTCCACGTTGGTGCCGTTCATGAGAATATCCATTTGCTCCGCGAGTGGTGTGATTTCAGGCTTGGTATCTGTATAGCGAACGGCCTGGGGTTTGGGAAGAGAGGTTTCATCGCCGCAGGCGAATCGGATAGCCAGCCCCTTGTGATTGTCAGCATAGCGCCGCCACAGTGCATTCTCCTCGTGCTTTTCGGTCAGGCAGAGGATGCGCAGTCGGCGGGTGTAGTCGCGCCAGTCTTTCATCAGGCGGAGCATTTCCGGCTCACGATGCTGCACCATGGAAGTCAGTAGTTCACTTAGCACTTCCTGGGCCTCTTCCTCATTGTCAAAGCGCTCTTCCGTGCGCCAGCGCCGGATAGCCTTGATCAGGGGGGATGTGCCAAGCGGGTCGTCCCGCGAGAAGATCAGGCCCATGGTTGATTTGACGCAGGAGGCGAGCAGTTTGCGTGAGTCAAAATTCAAGGTGGACAGGTGGCTTAGCTCGAACGGGTCTTCGAACAGAGCCGGGGAACTCCAGCGCAATCGGGAATCTGACAGGATACGGATACCTGCTTCCGGGTCAGTGAATTTGACCAGTGAAGTGGGCTGGTTCACGCACTTACTCTCCTTGTAAGTTAAAAGTCACAATCAACAGGATTGACGCGCCAGGAAATGCCGGCGGTTTGGCCATTTGGCTATGAAAGCTACTATTTTGCCAATTGCTGGTTATATTGAGAAAGTATGGTAGCTAAATAGCTGTTCCGCCACTCGAATTCAGTGAATCTCACCAGTTTTTCATGCGGTAAAGTTTGGGCCTGAGAGGCCTCGATCGTGGGGCTAAGTGCTGACAGATTCGCGCGTTGACTATGGTTGGTAAGACTGCTTAGTCTTATGAGAATTTTTTGAATAAATATTAAAAACAAATAGTTATGTAATTTATCCAGAAAATTTCTTATGTTGGTTTCCGGCAGCATTGCCGTCTTCTCCGACTGTCGCCTGAATTCTGGCTTCAGCAGTTCAGCACACTGCGGGGTTCCCGGGCATCGCTGACGCCGGAAAATAGGCGCTAATCGGCTGAATTTATGCCCACATCCGCGGTCGAAACTCTTATCCACCGGGCTGGGAGGGGTCAGGGACGCCAAAGAAGCGGTGCGCCTGCAGCCGTTGTATTGAGACGAGCGAAACTGTGTCACATCTGCCCTTTGAGTTTGCCCGGCTATCGGTGGGGGCGGTACACAATCGTGCAGAGAGAAGATACAATTCGCGTGCCCCAACATCGGCTTAATAATAAGATTAAATAATGCTGGTATCTGCATGAAATTAAAGGAATTTATTTTTGGATAAATTTGAGGATATTCGCCCGTATCAGGATCATGAGATCAGGCCGGTCCTGGACAGGCTGATCAATGACAAGGAATTCCTGGACAGCATCGCCCGCTTTTATTATCCCCGCCTCACCAGTCTGTTTCCGGGGCTGGTTATGCGATTGGCGAAGAACAAGCTGCGCGGGCAGGTAAAAGCCGTCAAAGACGTCAAAACCATGCAGGACGTGATCGCCATCTATATGGACAAGATGATTGGCGAGACCACCACGGAATTAAGCCATTCCGGCATGGATAACCTGCGGCCGGGGCGAAACTACCTGTTTATCTGCAATCACCGGGACATCTCCATGGACCCGGCCTTTGTGAACTACAAGCTCTACCATGCCGGCCATGGCACCTTGCAGATTGCCATTGGCGACAATCTGCTGAAGAAGCCTTTTGTCACCGACCTCATGCGGTTGAACAAGAGTTTTATCGTCAAGCGCTCGCAGAAGGGGCGAGAAATGTTGCAGTCCATGGTGCAGCTTTCCGAATACATCCACTACTGCGTGGAAAACGGTGAAAACGTCTGGATTGCACAGCGCGAAGGGCGAGCCAAGGATGGGGTTGATCGCACCGACCCCACCTTGCTGAAAATGCTGGCCATGAGCAAACGCGATCTGCCGCTGTCGGCAGCCCTGCGTCAACTGCACATATTGCCGATTTCTATTTCCTACGAATACGATGCCTGCGATGTGATGAAGGCAGACGAGCTATACCAGATCGAAACTACCGGCAGCTATACCAAAACCGATGAGACCGATATCAAGAGCATCGTAACCGGTATGGTGGGCTATAAGGGCAAGGTGCATGTGGCCTTTGGTGAGGAGCTGTCAATTACCAGCGATGACCCGGACGTGATTGCTGGCCAGATTGATGACCAGATTCTGGCGAATTACCGCCTGCGGGATATGAACTACCTGGCGCTGGAGCGACTCAAGCAGGATGGTATGATTCCCCTGCATAAAGTGCGCGGCTTGCCCGACGGCGATGACATCAGCCGGGAATCTCGCAAGAGATTCGAAAAACGGATGAAGGCTGTGGACCCCAAATTGCTGAAACACTGGCTGTTCAGCTATGCCAATCCGGTGATGGGCAAGCTGCAAGTGGAGCAGGCTAACGAGGGGCTATCAGAACACTCAGAGGAGGCGTTTTGAGCTATCCTCCACGCGCTGCCTGAAGGCATCCCGGTCGGCATCATGCAGTGGCCCGAGGCAAATCAATTGCAGTCGGGCCTCCTGGATAAATTGCATATTTTCCTTGCTGGTATGCCGCGCCTGCCCGAGCCCTTTCTGTAATTGCCCCAGTTGAATTTGCATGCGCTTGGCCTGATCCGCTTCCGGAGAATCGTTGCCTGCCCGGATTTCCACCTGAATGCATATCTCGCGCGCAACCTCTGTGGCCTCGGTAACGTGGCGTGCATAGTCGGTGGGATTTCCCGAGTCCAGAATTGCGCTGGCGCGGGATTCCAGAAGGGCCAACAGGGGATCAGACTTCACTTTATCCAGGGACTGCCAGTCGTCTTTGGTAAATTTCTGTTGCTCCGCTTCGAAGTTGGCCGATTCCGCCGCCAGTAAACCCGGCTCCAGGTTTTGCAGGTAGGCGATCGCTGGCTGCAACTGCTCCATGAGCGCGAGGGTCTTCTTGTCCGGTAAGGCTTTAAGGCGATTATCGACCTTGCGCTTGATGGCATTGAACTTGTCGAGAAACTTGCTGCGCTGGCGCTTGTCCAGTCCGTCGAGTGCGGATGAGAAGCCCTGTGCCAGGTCCTGGTATTCACCGCGGGAATTACGTAATTCGTCTTCCGACAGTTCGAGAATCTTCTCCAGAGCGGTAAGTTTGCCCTGGATTTCCTTGTCGTTGCCCTGGCGTGCGGCTGTCCGTTGCGGCCTTTCGCCTCTTTTTGAATCCTTGCGCGAATCGAAGAGTTTGTCACAGGCCGCCCGGAAATTGTCCCAATGCTCCTTGTCTTCTTTGAAAGAGGTGGGGCCAATTTCTTTCCACTCTTTCTGCAAGCGCTTGGCTTCAGACATCGCCTGGTTTCGATCTTCCAGTTCCGCTAACCCATTAGCCTGTTCGATCAGGACGCGTTTGGCCGTGGCATTGGCCTTGAGAATCGCTTTACGTTTTTTGCGTAAGACATTGATGTTGTTGTAGAAACGCTTCTGAAGAGAGCGAATACGGGACTGCTCGACTGGTGCGTGTTTTTTCCAGTCTTCTTCCGCATCCTTTATCAACTTGTTGAGCGCGGTAACCTTCAATTCACCTTCTTCGTCTTTGGTGATTGCCTCAATCTGTTGTTCAAGCTGATCGCACAGTTCGCGCCGAGCCTTGAGGTTGGCCGCCATTTGTTGTTTGCGCTGCTTGAAGTGCTCGGCGCAGGGTTCATAGGCGCGGTCAGAAAATTGCTTGAATTGTTGCCACAGTTCCTCGTTTTGATTGGAGCGACCCAGTTCCTTCCATTCCTTGTGCAGGCGAGTGATGTGTTTGCTCCTGTCGGCAGCGTGCATCTTCGATTCACACAGGTGTTCCATCTGCTGGATGAGTTCTTTTTTCTTCTCGGTGGCCGCGAAAATTTTCCAGTCCCTCAGTTCCAGTATTTTGGGCTTGAAGGGATTGGCTCTCGCTTGCAGTAGCTGCCTGATCTCGCCGTTAGTGTTGCTGATATTGCCCTGTATGCGATCCCAGGTCGGCAAGGCATCAATGGACTGTCCCTCGGCGAGTGCGCTTTCCAGCTTGTCGAGTAATTCGTCGGTGGCTTTTTGCAGGCTGAGCTGATGGGTCGCGTTCTCGGCGAATTTGCTGTTGAGCGATTCGCGAATACTCTCCGCTTTGGCCAACAAAGCGGCCTCTTCCTGATCGATGAACTTGCGGAAACGATTGAGCAGGTTATCAACGGTAACCAGTTTGGCGGTGTTCTTGTGGCCAATGGTGGCCAGGTCGGCGACAAGCTTGTCCAGTTCGTCGGCCACGCTAATGTCGGGAATTGGCTTTGGCTGTTGCTTGGGGATTTCGTTATCGGTTGCAGCTGCTCCATCAGGTGAAGATGCTTCAGCGTCCGCTGTTATTTCGGCAGGACTTGCAGCACTGCTTTGCTGCGCGGAGTCGCTGGCAGCAGTCTGTGGTTCTTCTGTGGGTTCAGCTGGAGGAGTGTCCTGTGCCGCAGCTTCTGTCGGTGGAACCTGTTGAGCGTTGCCTAGGGACTCCCCAGCCTGTTCCTGTTCAGCGGGAACAGGCTCTGGGTTTTTTGCCGCTTGTTCGGATGCCGGGAGTTCAGTCGTCGCGGCAGACTCTTCTGCTTCCGCAGTAGGCTGCTTTGCTGGAGCTGAGGACTGCTCTGATTGCGCTAAGGGCTGCTCTAATTGCGCTGAAGGCTGGTCCGATTGCGCTGAAGGCTCTTCTACAGAATCAGCGATTTCCGTGCTTTCTTTGGTACTTGTCGATGTCATTCACTACACTGCCAAGCGGAATTGGGTTTTACCATTCAGCCGCGGGCTATTGCTTGCCCCTGGTGGAATGAATGATGTCATTGATGAGACAGGATTTTATCAGAACTTCTTTCTAAAGGCCTTTTCTGTGGCCATTTGGGTTGGGGGCTGCAGGTCCTGGGTTTCGCCATCGGCTCTCTCTCGTGAGTGTCCCGGTAATCAGTCCTGCATTGCAGGTATAATGACGCAACAACGCAAGCACACCAAAGAATCACATTCAGAGAAGCATATCCACTATGTCCGGGCCGTTTGATGCTGGAAGATGAAGTAAAGGACCAAATTCAGGCAGCCTATCGCCAGCTACTGGACTCGCGAGAACTCAAACCCCGACATGGGCAGCGCCTGATGATTGCTGAAATCGCACGTTGCCTGTCCGCTCATGTGGAAGACGAACCCGGGCCGGTGTGTGTCGTGGAAGCAGGGACGGGCACGGGCAAGACCCTGGCTTACCTGCTGGCCGTGATTCCCCTGGCCCAGCGGCTGAACCTCAAGGTGGTCGTGGCCACTGCAACGGTGGCCTTGCAGGAACAGGTTATGCTGAAAGACATCCCTGAAGTTCTGCAGGGATCGGATCTCGAATTCAATCTCGCGCTGGCCAAAGGCCGGGGGCGCTACCTGTGTCTGGCGCAACTCGACAATAGGCTCGCTCCCAGTGACAGCCTGCAGGCCATGATGGATTTGTATGGCGACGATTTGCAGGATGCGGAGAGCGAACACAATGGCCTGTACCAGGACATGCTGGAAACACTCAGCCAGGGCGAATGGCAGGGAGACCGGGATGACTGGAAGACACCTTTGAGCGACGCCCAGTGGATGCCTTTGACGGTGGACAATGCCCAGTGCCTCGGAAGTCGCTGCAGCCATTTCCGGCAATGCTGTTTTTTCCGCGCCCGGGACAGCCTCGATAAGGCGGATGTCATTGTCAGTAACCACGACCTGGTGCTGTCTGACCTGGCTCTTGGGGGTGGGGTGATACTGCCGGAGCCCGAGTCCTGTTTCTATGTGTTCGATGAGGCGCATCACCTGCCGTTGAAAAGCAACAACCACTTTTCAAGCTTTGCCCGAATCGGTGCGACCCGCGGTTGGTTGGATCGGGTACAGGATGCCGGCAGGCGATTAGTGGAAGAGGATTTTCTGGCAGCAAATGATCTGGTGTCTCTGGAAGAATTAAAGGAGCAGTGCGATATCTCACTTGATGAATTGGGCAGTCTGCTGCAGCAAGTAGTGGATGCTGAACCTGAAATCGACAGCTACGGCAATCGAGCACAGGTATCGTTCAGCATGGGGCAGGTGCCAGAGCCAATTCAGTTGGCTGCGGGCAAGTTGCTAAACCATTTTCAGCAACTGTCTGCGTTTCTCGGTTCTCTGGCTGACGAGCTTAAAGACGAGATGGATTCTGGTGTGGAATTGGAGCGCAAGGAGCAAGCCGAGCACTGGTTTCCGCTGATTGGCAGCATGGGTAAGCGGGCTGCCGCTGCACTTGGTTTATGGGCCAGCTATGCCTATGCCGATGCAGAAGGGAAGGCGCCAACCGCGCGCTGGCTAAGCTTCAACCAGGATGACTCCCTGGCTGATATCGGTCTTGCCGCGAGTCCGGTGCTGGCGGCGGACAATCTGCAGGAACATTTGTGGGAGCGTTGTGCGGGCGCGGTACTGACGTCGGCAACCCTGTCGGCGCTTGGCAGCTTCGAAGTGCTGGCCATGCGAGCCGGATTACCTGAACGCACCCGGTATCTGAGTATTCCCAGCCCCTTCGATTTTGCCAATGCCGCCACCCTGGCTGTGCCGCGTATGAACTGCGAACCATCCGACAATGAAAAGCATACGGCGCTTATCGTCAAAGCCTTACCGAAGTTATTACAGGAGCCCATCGCTGCCTTGATGTTGTTTTCCAGTCGGCGGCAGATGCTTGATGTGATGCAGAGTCTGCCGGATGAATTGCATGACAAGGTGCTTTGCCAGGACGACTATCAGAAAGCACAGCTAATCAAATACCACAGGCAGCGAGTCGATGAAGGGAAGGGTAGCCTGATCTTCGGTCTTGCCAGTTTTGCCGAAGGCGTTGATCTGCCCGGAAAGTATTGCACCCATGTCCTCATCGCCAAGATTCCCTTTGCTGTGCCCAACGATCCCATCGAAACCACTCTCTCGGAATGGGTAGAGCAGCAGGGGAAGAATGCGTTTATCACCCTGGCTGTTCCCGACGCGGCATTCAAGCTGGTTCAGGCCAGTGGACGTTTGCTGCGCAGTGAGACAGATTCCGGGCGCATAACCCTGTTCGATGAACGCGTGGTCAGCAAACGCTATGGCAAGCAGATACTGGAATCGTTGCCGCCTTATCGGCGCGAGATTTTTGTTGAGGAAATTTCCTGAGCCGGCTTTCGTGGGAGTCGGGCCGATACAGCCGGTGAGCTTATCTAGTGGCTGAACACATTGAGGCGTGCGGGTGTCCCGGGAGAAACAAGACAGGTAGCGGTTAGTGTCGAACCTGCCGCTGAAGTGCTGATGGGGTAGTCCATGAAGATGGCTAACACGTTGTTCGCTCTAAGCTTCATTTTGATTACTGCTTCGCCGAGGCTGGAGAGATTCTCCCGGTAGCTGTCGCTGAAGGACTGCTGACAGGAATCAAGCATGGCGAGTTGTTCAGATTCAGTGAAGGCGAGGTCCACCTCGTCTATTTTCTCCGCGTCTGCAATGGGGTCATCCTTGGCCTCGTACCTTACGTTCGCGAAACCCTGATCGACATCGCTTTTCCAATAGACAAGATTGGTGGATCCGTATTCCTCGGATTCGCAGGTTACGATGAACTTGGGATTTAGTTCGCTACTGCTGTCACTGACTTTCGCTTCGAGGATGGTGGCGCAGGCCCGGCGCGTACCAGCATGTTCGATGATAGCTTCCAGGTGGATCGACAACGACTCTTCGAGTCGCATCGGTAACCAGAGTTCTGGTTCATTCCCAGCTTCACCTTCAGCAGCATGACCGGGTGTTGCGAAGACGCAAAGTGCGATCCATAACAACAGCAGCAACACGGTGTGCAGTGACGGGTGATTGGCTGGGGAGGCCAGGCGCATAATGCCAGTCATAGACCTCACCAGGATGCCGCGAGCAATCATAGTCTGTCGTTAAAGATCCGGTGCTTCAGGCGTCTTCCTCATAGGAAGGTTCGACATAACCGAGGACAGACTTGAGTTCTTCCCAGGCCTGGGCATCGGTTTGGTGATAGATTTTTTTGACCTTGGCATTTCGTGCGGCTCTTGCCTGTTCCATGCTGCGAGTCATTTCAGCCAGTTTGCGTGCCAATTCCATTTTGCTCATTACTACGTCCTTTTACTTCTTACTTCTACTGTTATCCGGGATGCAATTCCCTGATGGAGGTGCCTGTTTCCGAGCTGTGGAGAACATTTAATTAAACTATAGCAGTGGTTAAAAATTTTGCTGGGGTGATTTCGTGTGATCTGGTTTTTCGAGCTTGCAAGGGCGCGTGGTGCAATTCAAGCCTGTAAAAATACTCGGTATAACAAGGGTATATAGACTATTTGTGAACAATGAAAAAAAGTGAATGGGAGGGTTTTACGGCAATAAGCCGCAAGAGTTGCTCGCGGGGGAGGTCATTTGTGGGAGCAAAAAACGGCAGTGAGAAAAGCAATAGCTATCAGTGAAAGTTAATTCAATAGTACAGTTTGGAATAAGGTCGCTTGCTACTTTTTCGTTAACAGCAGCGCAGCAACCACGCCCAGCACTGCGCCGATTCCGGTGCTGAGCAGTACGTTATCAAAGGCAGGTCCGAGTCCCAGGCCGACGATCAAACCGGCGGTAATGCAGAGTGCGAATGTGCCTTGTTTGCTTTGTTTTTTCTTTTTGTTCCTGGACATCGTGATTGGTCCTTCGCTCTTCAGGCAAAGTGAAAGTCTTGTTGAGCAGGCGGTCCCCCTTGTGGATTACCTGCAGTTGTTAACCGTCATGCGCGATCAATTGAGACGCCGCATCGAATATATCAGGGTGCTTTGCGGATCGAACGCTTCTGCATCTATGGCTGTGTTGCCAATCTGGTCAGCGACATCCATGCCTTCCACCACCCGGCCTATTACCGTGTAACGACCACTCAACCATGCTGCGTCATCCAGTGATATGAAGAACTCCGGGCCATTGCGGTCAGGACCGTCGTTAGCCAGCGCGACGATGCCGCGGGAAATGCCCCGTGTTGGAAACTCGTTCTGGTAGCCATAGCCTTCCTGCTCATACAGCCGCATGACTGTGAGGCCGCGCAGGTGTTGCACCACTTCGGATTGTCGACTCTCCAGTTCCTCCACATCATCAATATTCATGTCTGAATAGACGTGGGAGAGGACCCGCTCTGCGAAATCTGCCTGACTTCCCACATTGAGCACAGGGTTTACCGAGCCATCTTCGGCAAGAATGGGTAAACGGTCCAAACCAAGAGAGAAGGCATTGATTTCGTCTTCCAGCATTTCATCCGGACTACCCAATGGGTGATAGTGGGGCGAGCCAGCCTGTATCACGAGACCGGGCAGCACTCGATGGAATCGCATCCCGTCGTAATAGCGTGGCGTGAAACTGGTATTGGCCACGGGGTCAGTGAACTCCACGTCACCGGCTGCCAGGTCGAGGAAACGTTGCACGTTTTGAGGTGCTTCAGCGGGTAGTAGCTCGATATAAATGGGCCCTTGAGAACTGCTTAGCAGTAGCAGCGGATTGTCCTGATTTTCCATTGCCTGTCTTGCGCTGCGTTGATCGGCGTTGATCTGCGATGCGGGCAGAAGCAGCAGCAAGGCAAGGAGGGTGCACAGGTGCCGGTTTTTTGGTGCTGGCTTGTTTCTATTACAGTTCAAGACGCGGGTCCGCTAATGTGTTTCGTGTTTTCGTTTAATCGTGAAATTCTAGAGCCAGCGGGGAGGGCGTGCAACTGGCCGGACAGGTCAGCTTCCGGGCTTACCGTTGTAGCCGGGCCAGATCGAGTGGTGTGTCGATATCTTGCAGGACAGCTTCGTTGTCAATGGGTAGTGTGATCACCTCATCGGGATGCTGGCGCAGTACGGGTCTGCCACCGGCATCACCGGTGAGGGTGGCCAGTTCCCCGTAGAATGCACTTCCAAAGGCAACCGGGTTGCCTGCTTGCCCAGCAAAGTTAGGTACCACAATCTTGTCGGCTGCAGAGGCCTCGGCGATCTGCTGATACACCGTGCTGGGGATCATCGGCATATCAGCCAGGCAAATCAGGCAGGTATCCCAGGACTGGGTAAAACCCATGCCAAAGGCAAGTGTCGCGCCCATGCCGCGTTCGGCTTCGTCAAATACCTGCAGATTATCGCAATAGGGCGAGAGGGCATCGCTGAGTTCCGGGCGGGTGATAACACAATGTTCAGGAACTGCTGCCGCCAGTCGTTGCTGGGTTTGTTCGAAAACGGTGAGTCCGTTTTCCAGTTTTGCCAATAGCTTGAGGCTGCCGAATCGGTTGCTGAAACCGGCGGCAAGAATGAGGGCTCCAACGCGTTTACCCATGGCAATTACTGCTTTCGTGTCCGTCGAGAGTATTTATCGACTGGCTTCTGTTTTAGTTGTTGTTTTTGCTGTTGCTGTTGTTATTGTCGTTGTTGGCTGACGTCGAAGTAGACGTCAGCCTTTTCATACCGGCGCTGTGTAAATAGCGCCTATTCCTTGCAAGTCAGTCCTGCTGCCCGAGCAGGAGCTGGTGCGACGATTAGTGCAATGTCTTGGAGTTTTTGCGGTCAGGATCAGAATCCTGCTGCTTAATCTCCACGACAAAGCTGTCTTTATTCTCCGCCTTGCCTGCTGCTTGTTGCTCAGCAGATTGGCTTGCGGCCTTGGCAGCAACTTTTTGTTGCTCCCGTTCTGCGTCAGCCGCTGCGGTTTTTTCTGCTTCCCGGGCCAGCGCTGCCGCTTCAGCCTGAGCGCGAAGTTGCTCGCTCAGGTGCTGCCGCAGGCGGTTGACCACGTTAGTCATGACCTCAATCGTCTGGCTAAGTTGATCGAGTGTGAGCAAGGTGCGCTCTGGGTCGTTGTCTATTTGTTTTTCTTCACTCATTGCTCTGCACTCTCTCCTTTTACTACTGCCTCTCCATCCATACCTGGTCTGTCCTTTCGCCTGCTGAAAACTACTGTGTCTAACATCAACATCAATCCCAGGATAAGGCGCCTCCAGTTTGGTACTCGATCACGCGGGTCTCGAAGAAATTTTTCTCTTTGCGCAGATCCATGATTTCAGACATCCATGGAAAGGGGTTAGTCACGCCTTTGAATTGCTCTGGCAGGCCGATCTGAACCAGGCGGCGATTGGCGATGAACTGCAGATACTCTTCCATCATGGCGGCATTCATACCCAATACACCGCGGGGCATGGTGTCCCGGGCATATTCGATTTCCAGCTGCGTGGCCTGAAGAATCATCTGGGTCGCCTCTTCCTTCATGGTGTCATTCCACAGGTGAGGATTCTCCAGTTTGATCTGGTTGATCATATCGATACCAAAATTCAGGTGCATCGACTCATCGCGCAGGATGTACTGGAACTGCTCCGACGTGCCGGTCATCTTGTTGCGGCGACCCATGGAAAGAATCTGGGTGAAGCCACAATAGAAGAAGATACCTTCGAGGCAGCAGTAGAAAGCGATCAGGTTCTTGAGCAGGTCCTGGTCAGTTTCCTGGGTGCCGGTGCGGAAGTTCGGATCGCTGAGAGACTGGGTGTACTTCAGTCCCCAGGATGCTTTCTTCGCAACCGATGGAACCTCGTGGTACATGTTGAAGATTTCACCTTCATCCATGCCCAGTGATTCGATGCAGTATTGGTAGGCATGCGTGTGGATTGCTTCTTCGAATGCCTGGCGCAGAATGTACTGACGGCACTCGGGATTGGTAATCAGGCGATAGATTGCCAGCACCAGGTTATTCGCCACCAGGGAATCGGCAGTGGAGAAGAAGCCCAGGTTGCGCTTGACGATAAGACGCTCGTCTTCGGTCAGACCACCCGGACTCTTCCACAATGCGATGTCCGCATTCATGTTGATTTCCTGGGGCATCCAGTGATTGGCGCAACCGTCCAGGTATTTTTGCCATGCCCAGTCGTATTTGAAAGGCACCAGTTGATTTAAATCAGCGCGGCAGTTGATCATGCGCTTGTCATCTACCGCTACCCGGGCAGCGGTGCCTTCCAGTTCTTCCAGGCCGGCACTGACATCCAGTTCTTCCAGGTCTTCTATCGCCTGCTGCAGGGCATTGTTGTTGTTTTTCTCATCTGCCGCGTCGAGATTGCTTGCTTGCTTAGGAGCTTGAGCTTGCGGAGCTGCCTGCTTTACCGCTTCTACCGCAGCAACAGCAGTCTCGACCGGGGAAGCCGGTGCTTCCTGCATCTGCTGTGGTGTGACAGGTGCCGACTTCGACGTGGCGCCAGGTGTCTCTTCCTTATCAAATTCATCCCATGACAACATAGGGTTTTACCTCTTTAATTCTGTATGTGCTTAATGGCTGGCTCTGTCTATTGTTTTGCCTTTAACTGCCGTGCCACCGGAGGTGGCACGGACTTTTCGTTACTGGCATGCCTCGCAATCCGGATCATCCAGTGAACATGCCTGTGGCACTGCGGCGGGTTCGGCCGACGCGGAGACCTTGTTCAGGCTGTTGTTCTCCACCGTGGATTTCTCGGTTGTTGTGGCTGCCAGTGCGCGCAAGTAATAAGTGGTCTTCAATCCGCGCAGCCAGGCCATGCGATAGGTCACGTCCAGTTTCTTGCCGCTGGCGCCTGCAACATACAGGTTCAGCGACTGGGCCTGGTCAATCCATTTCTGTCGACGGCTTGCCGCGTCTACCAGCCAGCGAGGTTCAACCTCGAATGCGGTAGCGTAGACATGCTTGATGTCATCAGGAACACGGTCGATGCGCTGTACGCTGCCCTCGTAGTACTTGAGGTCGTTGACCATGACGCTGTCCCACAAATTCAGTTTCTTCAGATCCTGAACCAGATAGGGGTTTACCACGGTGAATTCGCCAGAGAGGTTGGATTTCACATAGAGGTTTTGATAAGTCGGTTCTATGGACTGGGATATACCGCAGATATTGGCGATAGTCGCTGTCGGTGCGATGGCAAGGCAATTGGAATTGCGCATGCCGTGCTCCTTGATGCGAGCACGCAGGCTGTCCCAATCGAGACGCTGGTCGAAGTTTACATCCAGATAGTCATCGCCTCGTGCTTCTTTCAATTTCTTCAGGGAATCGATTGGCAGTATGCCCTGATCCCACAAGGAACCTTCGAAAGTTTCATAGCGACCACGTTCCCGAGCCAATTCATTGGAGGCGCTGATGGCGAAGTAGCTGATCATCTCCATGGAGATATCGGCGAATTCCACCGCTTGCTCGGAAGAGTAGGCGATGCGTTGCTTATACAGCGCATCTTGAAAGCCCATGATGCCCATGCCAACTGGCCGGTGTTTCATGTTTGAGTTTTCAGCCTGGGGCACTGAGTAGTAATTGATATCAATGACGTTATCCAGCATGCGGATAGCGGTCTTGATAGTCTTCTCCAGTTTCTCGCGGTTCAGGCCATTTTCGTCGACGTGGTTAACCAGGTTCACGGAGCCCAGGTTACACACGGCCACTTCTTCTGCGCTGGTATTGAGCGTGATCTCGGTACACAGGTTGGAAGAGTGGATCGTGCCCACGTGCTGCTGTGGTGAACGGACGTTGCAGCTATCTTTAAACGTGATCCAGGGGTGGCCTGTCTCGAACAGCATGGACAGCATCTTGCGCCACAGGTCGGCGGCTCTTACGGTCTTGTAGGGCCTGATCTCGCCGGCCGCTGCGCGGCGCTCATATTCTTCATAAGCACGTTCGAAAGGTTCGCCGTGAAGATCGTGCAAATCAGGGACTGTGTTGGGAGAGAACAGGGTCCACTCCTGATCTTTGAAGACGCGCTTCATGAACAGGTCGGGAATCCAGTTTGCAGTATTCATGTCGTGGGCGCGACGACGATCGTCACCGGTGTTCTTTCTCAGTTCGAGGAATTCCTCGATGTCCAGATGCCAGGATTCCAGATAGGAACACACGGCACCTTTTCGTTTGCCGCCCTGATTGACGGCTACGGCGGTGTCATTGACCACTTTGAGGAAGGGGACAACACCCTGTGATTTGCCATTAGTGCCCTTGATGTGTGCACCGAGTGCGCGTACAGGAGTCCAGTCGTTGCCCAGTCCGCCAGCCCACTTGGACAGCATGGCGTTGTCACGGATCGCACTGTAGATGCCGAACAGGTCGTCGGGCACGGTAGTCAGGAAGCAGGATGACAGTTGTGGCCGCAGGGTACCGGAATTAAATAGCTGCGGTGTGGAAGTCATGTAGTCGAAGCTGGAGATCAGGTCGTAGAACTCGATCGCTCTTGCTTCTTTATTATCTTCTTCCGCGGCCAGACCCATGGCGACACGCATGAAGAAAACCTGGGGCAGCTCGAAGCGAACACCTTCGCTGTGAATCAGATAGCGGTCGTACAGGGTTTGCAGACCAAGATAGGTGAACTGCTGGTCGCGCTCGGCCTTCAGTGCCTGGCCCAGCACTTCCATGTCGTATTCCAATAGATGATCGGACAGTAGTCCCAGCTCGACGCCTTTCTCGATATAGGGCTTGAGGGTTGCCGCGTAGCGGTAATGCATTTCGGATTGCGTTGCGGCATCCGTAATTCCAAGGAAGCTGAGCGCCTCGGAACGCAGTGTGTCCATCAACAGGCGGGCTGTGACGTAGGAGTAATTGGGATCCTTCTCCACCAGAGTGCGCGCAGTCATCACGAGGGAAGTGCGCACATCCTCCATCTTTACGCCTGGATAGAGATTCTTCAGTGTCTCGTTATAGATGGCATCGCTGGAGACATCGGTGAGTCCTTCACAGGCTTCTTCGATGACGGTGCGCAGTCGCTGGGTGTCCAGCTTCGCCTGCTGGCCGTCATCCAGGGTAACGGTGATTTCAGGTTCGTTCGGGCGCTCTGTTTCCAGTT
The DNA here is from genome assembly GCA_965227635.1 of uncultured Pseudohongiella sp. Classification (GTDB taxonomy): domain Bacteria; phylum Pseudomonadota; class Gammaproteobacteria; order Pseudomonadales; family Pseudohongiellaceae; genus UBA9145. The sequence continues at coordinate 3,211,557 of OZ245763.1, forward strand.
TCTGCTGGCGTACCCGGGAGCGTTCTGCACGATAGATTACATAGCTGCGGGCGATCTTGTGCTCGCCGGTACGCATCAGCGCCAGCTCCACCTGGTCCTGGATATCTTCGATATGGATAGTTCCACCCGATGGCATGCGGCGACGGAAAATCTCAGTGATCTGGGATGAGAGCTGCGCTACAGATTCATGAATCCTTGAAGAGGCCGCTGCATTGCCACCTTCTACCGCGAGGTAGGCCTTGGTGATTGCGACAGAAATCTTGGATTCGTCATAGGAAACCACTTTGCCGTTACGTTTGATGACTCGTAACTGACCCGGTGCAGTGGAGTTTACGGAAGGAGATTCATCATTACTGGAAGTGGCGGTGCGATGGGAGTCACCTGTTGGTTGAACATCAGTCTGCATATTTACTCCGAATTTGGTCTTTACTACAGGCCCCTGGGCCTATTTATTGTTTTGGTGTCTAGCTGAGCTAGAGATCTGTTTGTGCTTACAAAGATCCTTTCTTTGTATCCAGCCGGGCTTGGCCCGGGGTCGTCTTGTGCCGACTCGGTGGCAGATATTCCGGGCCTCGAGTTCTTGCCCTCAGGTATCGGATTAGTGCCCCTGTTCGAGTCTGGCTTGCGCTGTTGCCGGCTCGTTTTGCGCTCGATGCATTAGTGCAATCGGGCGCTCTCGCTATCAGTCAGGCCCTTTGGTCTGCGATGGCGACAGCCGGTGCTATCTCGGAAAGTGGGCAGATGATTCCCTGCATGAATCAGGGGAGCGTTTGCCTTGCTTCCGAGTGAGGTGGTTTGTCGTTTTAATTAATACCTGTTACTTAATTGCCGGTTCCCTGTTTTTGATTTCCAGGTGTCCCGGTTCCAGATTCCGGGGGAGGCTGTGCCCTCAATCGAGCATCGATGCCTTTCCTTCCGGTCGAATTACGCAGTATTTCGCGCAATTCCTGGGTTTTTCCGACAAATCAAACCCCGTCTGGCGGTGTCCAGCGCCCAGTCCTGTTCCCTGGAACCGGAGGCCAACTGCCAGGCAGCGTTCAAGCCATATACTATATATTGTGTTTTTGCGGCTGGACTTTAACTTTTTTTTCGGTGTGGCCAGGAAAAGCCGAAATACCGAAAACCCAGTCCTGCAAACCGGTGACTCCGACCCGGTTGCTGTCAGTTTCCATCAAGTGCTGTTCTTCTTATATGGCCGGTTTGTCGGTGAATGAAACCGGCTTGCCCCTTGCCGATCTGGCTAAAAATGCACTAAGACTAGCCCTTGATTTAAGCTCAGCTAATACAACATATAGACAAGCTATAAATCACCGACACAAGATAATGCGGTTATAGCTGCTTTGCAAGAGTTTTTCTTGTGAGTTAATTGTGGGCAATTTGTGGGCAAAAGCATGCACTGGAACAAGCCGTGAATAAGCTGTGGAAACGCGCTGGAGCACTGATTCTGTGCAGCTGTGCCTGCCTGGTTGAGCTTGCCCCGCGTTAACAACAGGGGCTCTTCAACCGCCGCTTAAAGGGCTGGATCGATAAGAAGGGCAATACTATATCTTGTGTTTAAGGATTGTCCACCATGGCCACGAAAGTAGCGGGTAAAAAGCACAGGAAAAGCAGGATGGCAGGGGTGTTATCTAGTTGCCGAGCAAATATTCCAGAAGCGCTTTCTGCGAATGCATGCGGTTCTCAGCCTCATCCCACACTACGCTGCCTTCGCCATCCAGATACTCCAGAGTGATTTCTTCGCCCCGATGTGCGGGCAGGCAGTGCATCACCAGCGCGTTGTCTGCAGCATGGCTCATTAACTCGGGGTTCACCTGAAAACCATCGAAAGCCTGGAGCCGGTCCAGTTGCTCTTCTTCCTGACCCATGGACGCGTAGACATCGGTGACCACCAGGTCCGCGCCTTTTGCGGCTTGCACCGGGTCGCGTACGATCGAGACCCGAGCCTTGCTTGCTTCCACCAATTCAGCGGAGGGCTCGTAGTCGGCAGGGCAGGCGACGGTGAGCTGGAAATCGAACACTTCAGCGGCGTTGATATAGGAATGGCACATGTTGTTACCGTCACCGATCCACGCCACCCTGGCGCCCTTGATGTCGCCACGATGTTCCATGAACGTCTGAACATCCGCCAGTAGCTGGCAGGGGTGGAAATCATCACTCAGGGCGTTAATGACCGGAACCCGCGATAGTTCTGCGAATTTTTCCAGGGTGCTGTGGGCGAAGGTACGAATGGCAATGCAGTCCATCATCCGGGACAGGACGCGGGCCGTGTCTTCAATGGGCTCGCCGCGGCCAATCTGGGAGGCGTCCGAAGTCAGGAAGATGGAACTACCGTCCATCTGGTTCATGGCTACTTCGAAGGCGACCCGGGTGCGGGTAGAAGATTTCTCAAACACCAATCCCAGCGTCTTGCGAGCCTGGCTGATCGCCTTGTCGGGATCCTGCTTCAGTTCCATCGCGCGCTGCACGATGGCCAGCACGTCACTGGCGGGTAGGTCTTTCAGTGTGAGGAAGTGTTTTACTGCCATTGTTTTCACCTTATTTGGATCCCGCAAGCGGTGTGTTGAGGGTGCCAAAAATAAGAAAATAAAAAGGGCAGCTCGCGCTACCCTCTGAAAACGCGCCATTGTAGCCACTAATTTCCGTGGCGGCAATTGTCTTGCCACGGCCTTTTGGTTAGTCTTTTCGGCCCATGAATCCGATTGAACTCAAGCTGTTTTCCAGCCGCGTCTCTGCTATCTGCGACGAAATGGGGCTGGTGCTGAAACGCACGGCTTTCTCTCCCAATATCAAGGATCGCCTGGATTTTTCCTGTGCGCTGTTTGGCCCGAGGGGTGAATTGTTTGCCCAGGCGGCGCATATTCCTGTGCACCTGGGAAGTATGGCATTCGCCATGGGCAACCTGGTACAGGGTCAACAGTGGCAGCGTGGCGACATGCTGGTGGTAAACGACCCGTACCTGGGTGGTACCCACCTGCCTGACGTCACCCTGATTGCACCGGTATTCGTTGATGATGAGGAGGTTGGCACTGATTTTCTGGCAGGTTTTGTTGCCAACCGGGCTCACCATGCCAACATCGGCTGCGACACACCCGGTTCCATGCCTGTATCCCAGCGCCTGGACGAGGAGGGCATCATTATTCCGCCTACGTTCCTCTACCGTGCGGGAAGTCTGCAGCGTGATTGTCTCAATTTGCTGCGAATAGAGGGGGCGAGTATCAGCGGTGATTTTGCGGCGCAGGTGGGTGCCAACCAGGTGGGTGTGGACCGGCTAACGGCATTGATGCTGAAGACTGGAGTCAAGCAGTACCTGGATGGCATGCAGGAACTGAATGAATATGCGGATCGCATCAGTGCGGCGACTTTGGGCAAGCTGCAGCGAGGCAGTTATTCATTTCAGGATTTTCTCGACGGTGATGGTTTCAGTGATGCACAGATACCCTTGTCGGTGCAGCTCACGATAAAGCCGAACACGGTGGTGCTGGATTTTTCGGAGTCATCGGATATGGTGCCAGGTAACCTTAATTGCCCTGAATCAGTTGTTGCCGCTGCTGCTTACTACTGTTTTCGCTGCCTGATGCCTGATGAGGCGCCAGCCTGTGAAGGGTTGTTTCGTCGCATCAAGCTGAAGACGCGAGCTGGGTCAATTCTGAATGCGCGTCGGCCAGCGGCCGTGGCGGCCGGCAATGTGGAAACTTCTACGCGGCTGGTTGACCTGGTATTCGGTGCTCTCGCCCAGGCGCTGCCTGAGCAGATTCCGGCAGCCAGCCAGGGCACCATGAATAATATCGCCATGGGCCGAATCGACGATGCCACGGGTGAGCGCTGGGATTATTACGAGACACTTGCAGGGGGCTGTGGCGGCGGTCCCCATTTTGCGGGGCTGGATTGTGTCCATAGTCATATGACCAATACCCTGAACACGCCCGTGGAAAGCCTGGAGATGCACTACCCCCTGCGGGTTCGGCAATATGCCGTGCGACGTGGTAGCGGAGGAGCTGGCACGCAGCGCGGCGGCGATGGTGTCGTGCGAGAATATGAGTTTCTCGAGCCGGCACAGTTGAGCCTGCTCACCGAACGCCGGGCTACCTTGCCCTGGGGGCTTGCCGGTGGTGAAGCCGGGGCGGCAGGGTGCAATTTGCTCAATGGTGAGGAATTGTCGGGGAAATGTTCGTTGGCGGTTAAGGCTGGGGACCGATTATTGGTTCGAACGCCGGGTGGTGGGGGCTACGGCGCGAGCTAGCGGCCACCCAAACTTCCAGTTTCCTGTTTGGCTCTATCACAAATTGAGCAATCTGGAAGTGGGTTGCTGTCATGATGTAAAATTCGCATCCCGTCTTGAGAACGAATGGCCTTAACGGTCGAGGTAATCCATGAGCGCAGAAGAAAACGTCGAACAAACCATCAAAGATCAAATCAGCAGCAATTCCATTCTGTTGTATATGAAAGGGAATCCAGAGCAGCCGATGTGTGGTTTTTCTGCCCAGGCGACACAGGTGTTGATGGCCTGTGGTAAGCGCTTTGCTTATGTGGATATTTTGAGTAACCCTGAAATTCGTGCGACTTTGCCTAAGGTGTCTAATTGGCCCACTTTCCCTCAACTCTTCGTCGATGGTGAATTGATTGGCGGTTGTGACATCGTTACCGAGATGTTCGAGAAGGGTGAGTTGCAGCCGATTATTGATGGCGCTGGTGGCGAAGAAGCTACTGAATAGTTTCCTGAAGGTTAGCCGTTAGAGTTCCAGCCGCCCATTTCTTTCCAGCGATTAACTATCTTGCAGAATAATTCTGCTGTCTTCTCGGCGTCGTAGCGCGCCGAGTGGGCTTCCTTGTCGTCGAATTCTATACGGGCAGCGTCGCAGGCCCGGGACAGGACGGTTTGCCCGTAAGCCAACCCAGCCAGGCTGGCTGTGTCGAAGCTGGAAAAAGGGTGGAAGGGGTTGCGCTTGAGGTTATGGCGCTCACTGGCGGCACGGATGAAGCCATGGTCGAAGTGGGCGTTGTGCCCCACCAGGATGGCGCGCTTGCAACCTTTGGCTTTCATTGAGTCCCTGATCACCTTGAACATCGACTGGAACACGTCGCGTTCCGGTCGCGCGATGCGCAGGGGATGGAAAGGGTCAATGCCGGTAAATTTCAGCGCCGCTTCTTCGATGTTGGCACCTTCGAACGGAATGATGCGCTGAAAGAAGGTTTGCTCGATCTCCATGATGCCATCGTCATTCATTTCCGGGATCACCGCGGCCACTTCCAGTATGGCATCCGTGGCAGAATTAAAACCACCAGTCTCCACATCGACCACGACTGGAAGATAGGTGCGAAAACGTTCCGCCATCAAATTGTTGATGGTGGGTTCTTCATCAAGGTCGCTCACGATTCGCTTTCCAGTTTCCAGTAAATAGTTTCAGTTGCACGTACCGGTACCACAAGGGAATCGGCAAAGGGGAAGCTGTCGGGCATAGTCCATTGCTGCCGGCGCAGGGTGATGCGCTCTTCGTTGGGTGGCAGGCCATAAAATGCCGGGCCTGAAAGGCTGCTGAAGGTTTCCAGTTTGTCGAGGGCGCCCTGTTCCTCGAATACCTCAGCATAGAGCTCCATTGCTGCGGGTGATGTGTAAATGCCGGCGCAACCACAACTTGTTTCCTTGCTCTCTCTTGCATGGGGTGCGGAGTCGGTGCCGAGGAAGAATTTGGGGCTGCCGCTGGTGGCGGCGGCCAGCAACGCCTGCTGGTGACTGTTGCGTTTCAGTATTGGCAGGCAATAAAAGTGTGGCCTGACCCCTCCTGCAAGCAAATCATTGCGGTTGTACAGAAGATGGTGGATGGTAATGGTTGCGGCGACGTTTTCCGGCTGGCTCTCGACAAACTCTACTGCCTGCCTCGTCGTAATATGCTCCAGCACGATTTTCAATTCCGGGATACGCTGTCGTAGCGGAGCCAGTGTGCTCTCAATAAACCTGTGCTCACGATCGAAAATATCGATGTCGTTGCTGGTCATTTCGCCGTGCAGCAGAAGTGGTACTCCCAGTTCCGCCATCTTCTCGAGAACGCCATAGACCTTCTCGATATGGGTCACACCGTTTTCAGAATTGGTGGTGGCTCCGGCAGGGTAATATTTGACGGCTTTCACTTCCTCGCTGACGGCAGCTTTTTCGATTTCTTCTGTTGCGAGATTGTCAGTGAGGTACAAGGTCATCAGAGGATCGAAACTGCTGCCTTCTGGTACTGCCGCCAGGATACGCTGGCGATAGGCAAGGGCTGCGTCCACCGTTGTGACAGGTGGAACCAGGTTGGGCATGATGATGGCACGACCGAATGCGCGGGCAGTATGCGCTACAGTTGTAGAGAGAGCCTCGCCGTCGCGTAAATGTAAGTGCCAGTCATCTGGCTTGCGGATACTTATGCTGTCAGGGCTCATTACTGCGGCTTGCTTAGAGAGAATCGGTCTATTGTAGCAAATTAAGTCGCATGCAGGTTTGCCGATCTTATTTATAATGGCCAAACCGGGTTTTGCTGCCCGTGCCCGCGTTGATATCAGCTATTCTTAATCCATGAATCTATGCCGGCAGGCTGAACCAGGATTGTTCAGTTACTAATCACCAGAACCAAGTGGAACAGGATGTTCTATGAGCGCTTACCAGGGAATTCGAGCGACTACTGTCACTGCATTGCTGTGCAGTGTAGTGCTTGGCCTGTCTTACCCAGTATCACTTTCGGCCGAGACCTACCGCTTCCAGGCTTCTCTTCACGAAGCAGACTGGCAGCTTAGCGCTTCGGTATTCGAGTGCCGCCTGTTTCAGAGTATTCCCGGGTTTGGTGAAGCCGAGTTTGTGCATGAGGCTGGCGAAGATCTCGAGCTGCGGTTCGACTCTTACAGCGATGTCGTTGAAGGCTCAGATCTGGTGCTTCGCTCCGAGCCACCGCCATGGAACTTCAAGAAGCAAGTTACCGTGCTCGCCGAACTGGGCACCATGCCGAATCCTGCAACAGTCACCCTGGATGCGATGATGGCGCGCAGGCTTATTTCTGAAATGTTGGTGGGAATGGTGCCTACCCTGTCTGGCAGTGCCAGCTATGCCAGTGATCAGGAGATCAGCATCGGTCTGTCACCGCTGCGCTTTAAGTCCGCCTATAACAACTACCAGCATTGTGCCAGTGACCTGCTGCCGGTGAACTACGACCAGGTCGGTCGTTCCACCTTGTATTGGCCGAGTGGGTCCCGTCAGCTCAGCGATGACGCTAAAGACCTGCTGGACAATATCGTGCTCTATAGCCGTGCCGACGAACGGGTTGTGGGCTTCGAGATAGACAGTTTCACCGACACCGCGGGAGAGCAGCGGGACAACCTGTTGCTGTCAGAAGAGCGGGCTTTTCTGGTGACCAACTACCTGATCAGCCAGGGCGTTGATCCCGAGACAATCGCCACACGTGCCCATGGTGAGCGGGAAGAGTTTCTCGTGGTAAATCCCGAGCGCACCGCCGCTGACCGCGATCGTAACCGACGGGTCAATGTGGTCATGGTGCGGCGCTAACTTTGGGTGCATCGCGGATAAGCGGGGAATCGCATCTATTTGGCGTTCATGGTCAATTAGGTGAGTGCCTCCTCGCAGCCGCTTGAGCAGTGATTCCGAAGATATCGGAGTACTCTTCGATACACCTCACCCTCAATCGCAGGGAAATACAGCCAAAAAGTAACGTAATACCTACCAGCGCTCAGAGTGCCGGCCACAGTTTACAGAAGCCCCAACTGAACAGATGGCAGAATCAGCGCCTGCCAACAGTTCCCGGAAAAGATCGATGAACCTAACTTTAGCTACGCTCCCCGATCAGTCGCTACGCTTCTCATTACCTCCGTTGATGCTAGAATAGGCGCCTTTTTCCTGCCGGATAAGCCCTGATCGTGGGGTAGAGGCGCTGGATTCTGGAGTACGTTCATGTCGGGTATCAATAAAGTCGTCCTGGCCTATTCGGGTGGTCTGGACACATCTGTAATTGCGCGCTGGTTGCAAGAAACCTATGGTTGCGAAGTCGTGACCTTCACCGCCGATATCGGTCAGGGGGAAGAGGTGGAGCCAGCTCGTGCCAAGGCCGAGGCGATGGGAATCAAGGAGATTTTCATCGAAGACCTGCGCGAGGATTTCGTGCGGGACTATGTCAATCCCATGTTTCGCGCCAATGCCCTGTATGAAGGTGAATACCTGCTGGGTACGTCTATCGCCCGCCCCCTGATTGCCAAGCGATTGGTGGAAATTGCAGCCGAAACTGGTGCCGATGCCATTTCTCACGGTGCAACCGGCAAAGGCAACGACCAGGTTCGCTTTGAACTGGGTGCTTATGCACTCAGCCCGGGTATCAAGGTCATCGCGCCCTGGCGGGAGTGGGACCTGAATTCCCGCGACAAACTGCTGGCTTACTGTGATGAGCACGGTATCTCAGTCGAGAAGAAGAAGGGCAATAAGTCGCCTTACTCGATGGATGCCAACCTGCTGCACATTTCCTATGAAGGCGACAACCTGGAAGATCCGGCAGCGGAGCCGGAAGAACCCATGTGGTTGTGGTCGGTATCGCCGGAGGAAGCCCCGGACCAGCCAACTTATATTGAACTGGACTACGTGAAAGGCGACATTGTTGCCATCGATGGTGAGAGCCTGAGTCCGGCCCAGGTGCTGACGCAGTTGAACAAGATTGCTGGTGCTAATGGTATTGGTCGTGCCGATATCGTGGAGAACCGCTATGTCGGCATGAAGTCCCGGGGCTGTTATGAAACGCCCGGAGGCACCATCATGCTCAAAGCCCACCGGGCTATCGAATCCCTCACCCTGGACCGCGAACTCGCCCATCTGAAGGATGAATTGATGCCTCGCTATGCGTCCCTGGTCTATAACGGCTACTGGTGGTCACCGGAGCGCCAGGCCCTGCAGCAACTTGTGGATTATTCACAGTTGTACGTGAATGGCCGGGTCCGTCTGAAGCTCTACAAGGGGAATGTCATTGTCGTGGGCCGTGAATCAGCCGATTCGCTCTTCGATGAAGATATCGCCACGTTCGAAGACGATGCCGGCGCTTACGATCAAGCCGATGCAGGGGGCTTCATCAAGCTCAATGCCTTGCGTCTGCGAATCGCCGCCCAGAAAGGCCGCAAATAAGGCGGACGCCGGCGGAGTAGTCCATCGTCCCCTAAAATTGCAGGTACCCGGGAAATTCTCCTAGTGGAACGGGAAATGCGGACTATACTGGTAAGAGCTAATGACAGGCGCTGCTAACTCATTCGGGTCGGTTGCTGAACGGCAGTTGGCAGGTGCCTGTTACTGGTCTCTTTTACATGGAAGTAGTCAATGAAGGGCGAACAAGCCAGGATTCTTCTGGTTGACGACAATGAGCTTAACCTGTTCCTGCTGATGGACATGCTGCAGGAACTTGATGTCGTCCCCATCATCGCCGAAAGCGGCAAGGAAGCACTGGAGTTTCTTTCCCTGCATGAGTTCTCTCTCATCATACTGGATGTGGAGATGCCCGACATGGATGGGTTCCAGGTGCTCAATCAGCTCGCCGGCAACCCCAAAACCTCCGAAATTCCTGTGTTGTTCATGTCGCCCAATCTTGCCAATGTGCAGGATGCGAATCACAGCAAACTTCTGCGTCCCGTCGACTATATCCACAAGCCGATCAACAAGCGGGTCCTGTTGGAGAGGGTGAAGACCTACCTCGATATGCAGAGCCAGTTCGGTTTTCTCAGTGAGTACTATCAGGAGAAGATTCGCAGCGAAGGCCAGGGCCCGGAAGGCATGCTGGCTCTCAGCAGTGAAGGTACTATCGAATACGCCAGCCCCACTGCGGTGGCGTTACTGCGTACGACCTTGCCGCGCCTGCTGGGTCTTTATTTCGAAACACTGTTGGAGCGCTCCCACCACGAAGTTGTCTCCAACTGGCAGAACAGTGTGCTGTTCCAGGCCTGCAAGAATGAGCAGACCACCAAGGTAGAACACACGATTTTATGGTGTGGCGACGGTCACAAGCTGATTGTCAGCTTCGTTGCCTATCCCATCGCTCCGGGTGCCAGGTCCATTTCCAGCGCCGATATACTGATCGTATTCAGCGAGATCGAAAACCAGCAATATGCCGACGAGAAGTTGTCAGATCTGGTCAACTTCGACCCTCTGACCAGGCTGGTCAATCGCGCCAGCTTCGAAGAGATGTGCCAGGTCGCCATCCATTCCATGCATTCTGGTGAGACCATAGCGCTGATGTTATGGAATATGGACCACTTCGATTACATCAACGAAAGCCTGGGCCATGATGTGGGCGATCAACTGATCAAGTCGATCGCGGAGCGTCTTGGTAACTGCATACCACCCAGTTCTACCCTGGCCCGAATCGGGGGTGACGAATTTGCGCTGCTGATGCCTGGCCTGGTCAATACCCAGGCGGCGATTACCACCGCGCACGCCCTGCAAACTGTTTTCAAGGCACCTTTCCTCGTGGGGGGGAACGAAATCTTCGTCAGCGCCAGTACCGGCATGGTGACAGCGCCTGAATCAGGCACCAACGTCGAGCGGCTGATGCGGAATGCTGATCGATCCCTGAAGAAAGCGAAGGCAGCGGGACGCGGTCGCGTTGAGGTGTATAACAGCGCCATGGCAATCGCCAATGTGGCCAGTTTCGAGATGTCTGCGGAACTTAACCAGGTGCTGACGCGCAAACAGCTCTATGTCTCCTACAAGCCGATCATCAATCTCAATTCCACCCGGGTCCGGGGAATGGAAGCACGGCTTTACTGGCGCCACCCCGAATACGGCACCCTGGCGCTGGAGGAGTTTGAGGAAATCGCCGAGGAGTCAGGCATGATGCCGGTAATCGGTGAGTGGGCCCTGCGGGAAGCTTGCCAGAACTGGCAGCAATGGGGTGTGGCTGGCACGGAAGATAAGCCCACAGAATTATTCAGGCTGCGGGTCAAACTGTCTCTCGTTCACCTGTTGTACCGGGGGTTCGAAAAATCACTCGATGAGATTCTTGGGGATTACGGCATCGCACCTGAAGCGCTGGAGATAGAAGTATCAGAGGGGCAGCTAAGTCGACAAAACCTGGCGGCCTTTATCGTTGCGTTCAAGGTGTTGAACAACCGCGGCGTGCGCATCATTCTCGATGACTTCGGCTCCAATTATCTGACGCTGGCCACCCTCGATGAAGTAAATTTCCAGGGGGTTAAACTGGGCGGGGATTTCCTGCGTTCGACCATGTCGACCCCACGCTGCGATATCGTGCTGAAGAGTGTTATCGACATTGCTCACCAGTATGGCGCCGAGGTGTCCGCAGCAGAAGTGACTCGAGGTGACCAGATCGCCTTGCTACGTAAACTGGGTTGTGACACCGGAGCCCTGTTTGAAAAGGAATTTGGCGCGGATGAGATTCCAGCCTACCTCCTTACCGAGAGCGGCTAGTATTCCCGGGTTAGTGCGACAGCTGGTTCTGCTATTCAATCTCTGTCTTCTGTTTGAATTCACACAAGTCTTCTATGATGCAGGCGCCGCAGCGGGGTTTGCGCGCAATACAGACGTAACGGCCATGCAGAATCAGCCAGTGATGGGCGTCGAGTAGGAATTCAGCAGGCACCAGGCGAAGCAGGCGTTTCTCAACTTCCAGCACATTCTTGCCGGGCGCGATGCCCGTGCGATTGGACACCCGAAAGATGTGTGTGTCCACGGCCATGGCGGGCTGGCGATAGGCCGTATTGAGTACGACATTGGCAGTCTTCCTGCCGACTCCGGGCAGTGATTCCAATTCCTCCCGGCTACGGGGAACCTGTGAATCATACTGTTCAACGAGTATGCGACAGGTCTTGATAACGTTTTCAGCCTTGGTGTTGAACAGGCCGATGGTCTTGATGTATTGCTTCAGGCCTTTGAGCCCGAGTTTGAGTATGGACTCGGGGGTATTGGCCACGGCGTAGAGTTTTTCTGTTGCCTTGTTCACGCTTACATCGGTTGCCTGTGCCGACAGGATTACCGAGATCAACAATTCGAAATCACTGGTGAATTTCAGTTCTGTGGTGGGGTTCGGGTTGGCCTCCCGCCAGCGGGAGAAAATTTCTATTCGCTTGATCTTGTTCATGGTGCTGGATTGTGCGTGATGCCTTCGATCTCTGTAATGTCTGGTGTCGGTTCAGCTTTTTCGTTTCAGCCGGCCCGTAACCCGTTCCCGTTTTACCGTGTCTTTATTCCGCGATTCAAATCTCGGTGCGCCAAGCAAGCCAGCCTGACGCAGTGCGGCGATCAGCAGTCCCAGTAGTATAAACACGGCGGGTGGCAGGTCGGCGAATCGAAATAGTTCGCCCTGCTGTTGCCGTAGCATGGGGTCGAGTGACTCGCTGCCGGGCAGCAGGATGTACCAATCACTGAAAACCGTTCCGGTCATCAAGGTTTCCCGGATCAGGGCCAGCAATAGGATGGCTACAAGAAATCCGAGGCACAGCCTGCTGGCGTCCTTGAGCACCCAAACGGTTTTCTCAGCCTGGTAGTACACATCCATCTTGAGCAACAAGGCAAAGTTCGCCGCGACGAGATACAGGTAAATTCCCAATTCACGCCAGAGCGGATAGAAATTCAATTCCACCACGAGCGCAAGCAGGCTCGTATAAAACGCCATGATTAATGCATAAGCCGGGTAGCGGAGATTCACATCAAGTTTTCCCCTTAGCCCGAACACGCTCAATGAACTGCTGATTCCAACCAACAGGATACAGAGTCCAATCGCCAATGCGGAAGAGCTACGATCACTGAGGGCAAGTACCGGGCTTATCCCCAGCAGGTTGACCAGCACCGGATTGTTGGCCCAGAGTGAGGATGCCTGATCTGCCTGACTGTCCAGGTGGCTCATGGGCTGGTCTTCCTCTTACTGATGTCGCCGAGTAATCGGGTGAAAAACCCCGGGTGACCGTATTTGCGTGGAGCCAACAGGCGATCCAGCAAGGGCGCGCAGAAATTGCCGAACAATACGGCGATTGCCACCGCATCCAGGTAGCTCCCCCACACCCGAATGCTATAGATGCTAACGCCAATGATGACGCCGTAGGCAAGTTTGGCCCTGCTGCCGGTGGCAGCACTGACCGGATCGGTGGCGATGAAGAAGGCCCCCAGCATGGTGGCACTGCCAAACAGGTGCAAATAAGGTGTTCCCAGTACGGCGGCGGCTGCCGGTGAATAGTAGAGCAGGGACATCAAGAGCAGGGAGGCGAGTATGCTCACCGGAATGTGCCAGCTAATGATTCGGCTTGCCAACAGAAACAGGCCCCCGACCAGATAGGAGAAATTAATGAGTTCCCAGCCGGTTTCCGAGCTGCGTAGGAAAATACCATTCCCTTCCTCAATCGCCGCGGCGAGAGCATTACCACCTGCAAGCTTCGACTCGATGAGTGGGGTAGCCATGGCCATGCCGTCTACGGTCAACCCATCTGGAAGCAAAGGCAGGAATGGAAACAAAAAGGTGAGACTCTGTATAAAGCCCTGCCAGCCCAGAGGCGAATAGGTCGCTCCGAAATCAGTGGCAGCGACGGGTAAATGCCAACTCGTCATATCCAACGGATAAGCCAGCAACAAGAACAGGTATCCCGCCATGGCCGGGTTGAACATATTCTGTCCGAGTCCCCCATAGGCATGTTTAACGAGGCCGATGGCGAACACCATGCCCAGCACGATAAGCCACCAGCTTGTGCCCGGTGGTATGGTCAATCCAAACAGAACGGCAGTGACCAGGCAGCTATTGTCGGCGAGGGATGCGCGCGGATCGCGACTGCGAAGCCAACTGATTGCCCCTTCGCACAGTACACCGACCAGTGCGGCAAACAGAATGTTGATGATTACGCCATAGCCGAAGAACCAGGTGGACACCAGAATTGCTGGCAGCGTAGCGAGTAACACAAGCAGCATAATCTGGGATGTTTGCAGTGAGAAAAACTGCATGGGCGAGCCGATGCCGGTGCGCGTGTTCATTACGATTCATCCTGCGTCGGAGTATCGGTTTCGATGCGGGACTGGCGACGCCGCCTGACTCTTTCGACGGCAGCGCTGATTTCCATGCGGGCCTTGTCACGGGAGAAGACTGGCTCTACTGAAGTTGCGGTTTTTGCTGTCGTAGTTGGCCGTTGTTTCTCCTGGTTTTTCTTGTTGCGATACTGATGATACTGAAAGCGTTCCTGCCAATGCTGGCTGTGCTGTTGAGTGCGCCGCTCTTCGCCGAGAAATTCCTTGGCTGCCCGATAGTAACTAACAAGAGGTATACGGCTGGGGCAGACCACGGCACAGGCGCCACACTCAATGCAGTCGGAGAGGCCAAGGGATGCAGTCTCTTGCCACTCTTCACCGCGGATACTGGCTAGCAGTCTTTGCGGTTGCAGATGGGCAGGGCAGGACTGTTCACAGTAACTGCAGCGAATGCATGCCTGTTCCTGTTCCTGCTCTGGAAATTCTTCCGCACTTGTCGCGATGATGCAGTTGGTTGTTTTATCGATAGGAGTGACGTTGTCCAACAGGTATTGCCCCATCATGGGTCCGCCACGAATGGTGAACTCATGCTGTTCTTTGTTGACGCCGCAGAGATTCAATAGATGTTGCACAGGTGTGCCAATTGGTGCGTCGAAGTTCTTTGGTGTCAGCAGGGCATTTCCGGTGAGGGTGACGATTCGGCTAATGCAGGGACGCGCTAGTGCGATTGCCTCATAGCAGGCTACTGCTGTGGCTATATTCTGCACCAGGATGCCAATGTCTGTGGGATGGCAATTGGACGGTACTTCGCGCCGGGTTATTGCCTTGGCCAATTGGCGCTCATCACCTGCGGGATAGCGACGCGGCACCACTTTGAGCTGGATTGATGAGCCCTGTAATTCGTCAGTCAAGGCATTGCGAGCAGTGGTCATCGTATTATCGATAACGATAATGCACTCGTCGGCGAGGCACGCCGCCTGTAGAAGCTCGGCCCCTTGCACAGCGAGGTTGGCGCGCTCCCGTATCAGCGCTTCATCACAACTGATATAGGGTTCACATTCGACGCCATTTATAATCAGGGTTCTTGTGCCCTTGTCCACGGCGTGGCGAATCTTTGTGGCAGCAGGGAATCCAGCGCCACCCATACCGCAGATGCCTGCATCCTCGATTAGTTGAATCAGTCGATCTGGCGCCAGAGCGCGATAGTCGGCCACCGCTTGCAGTGGCAATGCCCTTTCCTCTACATCCGTGCACAACCGAATTGCGCGCTGGGAACGCTGGCTTCCGGTCGTTGGCGGTAAGACTTCGATTGCTACTACGGTTCCGGAAGTGGGTGCGTGCAGCCGCATAGGGTGAGTACCGGTGCTTTTGGCTAGCAATTGATACTTGGCTACCCATTCACCTTCATCCACGCAGGGCTGGAGCTGGTTCGAGGGGCTGTTTGCCTCCATAGGGTAGTGTTGTAAAGGGAGAACTAGCTCCTCGGGCATTGGAGTTGGCATGATTCTCGATCGCAAGGAGGATTCCCGCATGGTCGCGGGGCGAATGCCCCTGCGCGTCGTGCTGCCCAAGCGTTCGATAACATTGCTGAGCGCAAGCCTAATCATGGCAGGGCTCTCCAGTGAGTTGTGGTGTTTCAGTAGTAGGCTTGTTAGGAAAATTCCAAACCCGCGGCGTCTCCGCTCGAGGTATCAGGTCAATACAATCGACCGGGCATGGCTCGATGCATAGATCGCAACCAGTGCACTCACTTTCGATAATCGTATGCATACGTTTGGGTGCACCAATGATGGCATCCACAGGGCAGGCGACAATGCACTTGGTGCAGCCAATGCATTCCGCCTCCCGAATAACGGCAACTTTTGCTGCTTCAAGTTCTCCGTGCGCAGGGTCAAGTGGCACTCTTGCTTCGTTCAATAGCAGGGCGAGGCGACGTATTGTGGTATCGCCTCCCGGTGGGCAGCGATTGATGGCTTCACCGGTGGCGATTGCCCGTGCATATGGTCGGCAGCCAGGGTGTCCGCAGCGGCCACATTGTGTCTGGGGCAAAATGTTATTGATGCGGTCAACGAGGAAGCGTTGTTCCTGCCTGCTTTTTCTAACAGCAGTCGTTCCCCGAACCATGAAAACCAGCAGACGGCCAAGAATGAGACTACCGGCGAGTATCTGGAAAATGAGATTGTCGGCGAGGGGAAGCATACTCAGACCAACCCGGCGAAACCCAATAGCGCCATACTGGCAATCCCGGCACTGATCAGGTACAGCGGTATCCCCTTGAACGCTTCGGGGCTATCACCCTGGTCCACTCTTTGTCGCAATGCAGCGAAGAGTAACAGTGACAATGAGAATCCGGCGGCGGCACCGAAACTGTAAAGCATTTTTACGGGAAGGCTGTTGAGACTTGTGCTCTGCAGGAAGGACAGCCCTATAACGGCACTGTTGCTGCACATTAACAGTACGGCTCGAAGATGGCGTCGGGCTAACAGGGGAAACACCTTCACTAACTGGTGTCCGATCACGGCCGTGATGCCAGCGCTGGTGGCGACGAACAGGAAAAGCTGCAGGAACTGCAGGTCCAGTGGCTCAAGTATCAGAGTCTGCAGGAGTAAATTTATGCAGGCTGCCGGGAAGAGCACCAGGAAGCTCAGCAGCGCTAGTTCAACGGCAGCCGAAAATTGGCGACTGAAACTGAAGAAAGTCGAAACGCCCAGCAGTTGAACGAGGGCCAGGTTATTTACCAGGGCGGCCGCGATGATGGTGCTAAAGAGTGTAGCCAAGAACAGCCAGATCCTTTCTGCCAGCGGGTGGGATTAATCACGATAGAACAGGGGCGGATTCTATCATGCTCCACTGGCAGACTTCAGTCTGGAGAGCGTTGCCGGTCCGGCTCCGTATTAGCCTTCGCTAAACAGTCCCTGGGAGTAGGCGCTGGGTACCCGGTACTGTTGGAGGATGGCCTGTTGCGAAGAGAGGGCATCGTCGTGATTGATGACCATCTGGTAGCCGTTATCGTTTTCAAAAACCACATTCTCCGCATCATTTTGGCGGATCAGCTCGGCAAAATGCTTGAAGTCCCTGATTGGTTCACCGTTCACATAGTTCACGACCCAGTTGCGCCAGTCGTGATAGCCCAGGTTAACGTCTGCCGCGAGAACCTGCAGAGCCACCACTAATTCCTTGCGGTCCGGCGATGTCCATTCATTTCGAGCCTGCAGCAGGCTGACTGGTGCGCTGCGACTCCAGTCATTACCCCAACGCTTGATGAGGTTCATGTTCAGCGGGACGAACAGGACTCCGCCATAGATATAGTATTCGGGGATCTGGTCGAAAGTTTCGCCACGCACCAGGCTGTAGTTGGTCATGGCGCGATCGGCGTTAAGTTTCGCGGTAGTCTGTCTACCATCGCGGGAATAAGTTATCTCAATCTCCTCGCCGATATGATGCATGTCGATGGCATGTTTGTAGTCGGTTAACAGGTCATCGGAGAGCTTGATGGTACCGTCGTCGGCGATCGCGTAGTCGTCAATCTTCTGGATAACATCGTTTTCCTGCAGGATGCCGTGGGCAGGTGAGCCTTCGAATACCTTGATGATGAGGACGCCATCGTCATCCTTTTCCAGGCCATAGGCGCGCTTGGCGGCGGGGCTGTACAGGGTCTGGGTGCGGAAGCCCAGGTCGGGAAACCCGTCGAGTTGCCCGTCGTCACTATCCTTTAATACGTGTCGTACAACACTAGGCGGAACGAAGTAACCGAGATTCTCCGCCCGGCCTCCACTATTCGCCTGCATCACCACGCCGACGATTTCGTTGTCGACGATAACCGGTCCTCCGCTGTTTCCTGGATTGATGGCGGCATCGATCTGACCCGCCAGCAGGAAGGCACCGGCATGGGCATACACCTGCTGTTCCACTCGGGACAGAATGCCCTTGGTGATGGACAGTGTTTTGCCGCCGATGGGGTAACCGTACACAGAGACTTCCTGCAGCGGATCAGGCAGGTCTCCGATAGGCAGGGGCTTGAGGTCACTGAAAAAGCCGGGCTCGTCTACGGTAATCAGTGCCAGATCCGCCTCGTGGGACACGAA
The DNA here is from genome assembly GCA_965227635.1 of uncultured Pseudohongiella sp. Taxonomy (GTDB): domain Bacteria; phylum Pseudomonadota; class Gammaproteobacteria; order Pseudomonadales; family Pseudohongiellaceae; genus UBA9145. The sequence continues at coordinate 3,229,614 of OZ245763.1, forward strand.
GGAGACTCGTGCCAGGTAACGTTGCGGGTCATTGTGTTTCTGGGCTTGCACATAGCTGGCGTCAGCTACCACGTGGGCGTTGGTGAGGATTCGATTGCCAGAAATCACCGCGCCGGAGCCACTGCTCTGTCGTGGTGTCAGCAACCGCCAGGGAGTGAAATAGTCTGGCGCTGCCTGCGTGGTGTAAATCTTGATGACCGAGTCTTCAATGCTGCGCAGTTCTTCTATCTGGGTGGTCTGGGCCGATGCCATTCCGCCCATGACTGACAGCAGGGCTACCAGCATGGGGCCGCTTTTTGAAAAAGTGCGTCTGCGGGAGAGTCGTTCTGCAGCAGTTGAGTCGGTAGCTAGAGCTGGAACAGCCAATAGGGTCTTGAAGTAATTAATCATAAGCGCCTGTTTTAGCAGAGATTGTCGCCGGAATTGAACCAGCTTTCCTGTTGAAGCTTATTACTTTCACTGCAGCAGCACCAGAGTTGAGATATCCAGTAAATGTGCAGGCGCAGAATAGCCACCCGAACCTTGCGGTCACAGGTGGTTTTCACGAAAAGTGCGGGGTGTCAGATGACGCGCATGCCGGGTTCGGCACCCGCGTGGGGTTCCAGCAGGAAGATGTCTTTACCGCCGGGCCCTGCAGCCAGCACCATGCCCTCAGACAGGCCGAACTTCATCTTCCTTGGTTTGAGATTGGCGACTACCACGGTGAGTTTTCCTACCAGTTCTTCCGGGGTATAGGCGGACTTGATGCCTGAGAAAACATTGCGTTCGATAGGGTTGCCGTTCTTGTCCAGGCCGAGATCCAGGCTTAGTTGCAGAAGTTTGTCGGCACCTTCCACATGCTGGGCATTGCTGATTCTGGCGATGCGCAGATCGACTTTGGCGAAGTCATCAAATTCGATTTCGGCTTCGAACCCGGTGCTGTCCTCTGGTGCTGTTTCAGCTTGCTGTTCTGGTTCGCTCATCTTTACTGCCTGTTGTGCCTCGTAATCGCGTTGAGTGGCGTCGATCATCGCCTGTATCTTGTCGGTTTCCACACGGGTGATCAGCGGTTTGAATTTATTGATCCTGTGATCGCTCAGTATTTCAGTGCTGTGTTTCCATAACAGGGGTTCGATGGCGAGAAATTCTTCCGCCTTCGCTGCTATGCCTGGCAGCACTGGTTTCAGGTAACACACCAGCAAACGGAACGCATTGATGCCGGTGCTGCATATAGCCTGCAGTTCCGGAGATTGTTTGTCACTCTTCGCAATCACCCACGGTTCTTTGTCATTGATGTACTGATTAGCGGCATCAGCCCTGGTCATGATAAGACGAATGGCTTTACCGTATTCGCGTTTCTCATAGAGTTGTGCCACTTCCCCGGCGATGGATTGAATGTCAGCCAGCAATTCGGGGTTATCCGGTTGTGCCGCCAGCATGCCGTCGAAACCCTTGCCAATAAAACCGGCACAGCGACTGGCGATATTCACTACCTTGCCAACGAGGTCTGAATTTACTCGTTGTGCGAAGTCTTCGAGATTGAGATCCAGATCGTCGATACCGCCAGACAGTTTCGCCGCGAGGTAATAGCGGAGGTATTCCGGGTTCAGATGGTCGAGGTACGTGCGGGCATTCACGAAGGTGCCACGTGACTTGGACATCTTGGTACCGTCCACCGTGAGGAATCCGTGAACGTAGACGGCAGTGGGCGTGCGGTACCCGGCGCTGGTCAGGACGGCTGGCCAGAACAGGGTGTGAAAGTTGACGATGTCCTTGCCAATAAAGTGGTAGACCTCACACTCTGATCCGGGCTTCCAGTATTCATCGAAATCGAGGCCAGTGGTCTCGCAGTATTTCTGGAAACTGGCCATATAGCCGATAGGGGCATCTACCCACACATAGAAGTATTTGCCCGGTGCGCCTGGTATCTCGAAACCAAAATAGGGTGCGTCCCGGCTGATGTCCCATTGCTGCAGATCGGTATCAAGCCACTCGCTGACTTTGTTAGCCACCTGGTCCTGCAAGGTGCCGCTACGTGTCCATTGCTTGAGCATGTCGCGGAAGGCTGGCAGATCGAAGAAAAAATGCTCTGACTCTTTTTCCACTGGTGTTGCCCCGGATATGGCGGAGCGAGGCTCGATCAATTCGGCCGGGCTGTAGGTGGAACCGCAGACTTCACAGTTATCCCCGTATTGGTCGTCCGACTTGCACTTGGGGCAAGTGCCGACGATGTAGCGATCGGCAAGAAACAGGTTTTTCTCGGGATCGAACATCTGGCGAATGGAACGCCGTTCGATGTGCCCGTTGGCGTCCATCGCTTTGTAGATGTTCTCCGACAGCACGCGGTTCTCTTCCGAATGGGTAGAGTAGTAGTTGTCGAAACTAATCAGAAAATCGGCGAAATCTTTCTGGTGCAGCGCATTAACGCGGTCGATAAGCTCCTGAGGTGTGATGCCCTGAGCCTCAGCGCTAAGCATGATCGCCGTGCCGTGGGCATCATCGGCACAGACGTAGATACAATCATGACCCTGCAGTTTTTGCAGGCGCACCCAGATGTCAGTCTGGATAACCTCCATAAGATGACCAAGGTGAATATCACCATTGGCATAGGGGAGTGCACTGGTAACGAGAATCTTGCGCTTGTTCAAAACAGGGTCCTGAAACCGGGGAGTTCTTGAATTTAAATTCTGGAGCTTGGGCGGTAGCCGATCAGATTTCGACCATCTCGAAATCTTCTTTGCCTACTCCACAGTCAGGACACATCCAGTCGTCTGGAATATTCTCCCAGGGAGTTCCGGGTGAGATGCCTTCTTCCGGCAGGCCTGACTCTTCATCATATACAAAGCCGCAGACCATGCATTGCCACTTCTTCAACGGTGTATCCTCCGATTACTAAACTGATGCCATGTGCCGATTCTATCCCGCACAGGCAAGCAAGGTAACGAAAAAACCTGTTATGAGCATGCCTGGAAGTGTGCGTTGACTCAGGTGGATAACTTGCATCCAGCCAGCCCCATTTCAGGGCAAAAAGTCGGTGCGAGGATAGCGGTTCAGGGCGTCTATCGAGGCTGCGCATCATACTAAAGATGTCCCTGAAATGCCATGTGAGGGACGCTTCGTTAGCCGTATCTGCGCTGTGGGAATAAACAGATGAATCGCTGTCCGATAGGCTTTATCATCTGCGCTTCGTAATTCGCTGCCCACGATCAGGCGTCTCAGGAAGAGTGAGGTAGCGCAGGTCAATAATCGTCAATATCCTAGGGAGGCTCCACCAGCTCGTGTCTATTAAATCAGATAAATGGATCCGCAAGATGGTCCAGGAACAGGGCATGATCGAGCCTTTCGAGGCAAGACAGGTAAGAGAGGTAGGGGGCGAGAAAGTTATATCCTTTGGCACATCCAGCTATGGTTACGATGTGCGCTGTGCCAGCGAGTTCAAAATCTTCACCAACGTCCACACCACGAATGTGGTAGATCCCAAGAATTTTGACGAAGGCAGTTTCGTCAGTATCGACGAGCCTGTTTGTGTCATCCCGCCAAACTCCTTCGCGTTGGCGCGGACCGTGGAATATTTTCGAATCCCCAGTGATGTGCTGACCGTCTGTCTGGGTAAGTCCACCTATGCTCGCTGTGGCATCATTGTGAATGTAACGCCGCTGGAACCCGAGTGGGAAGGCCACGTCACGCTGGAATTTTCTAACACCACTCCCTTGCCCGCGAAAATTTATGCCAATGAAGGCGTGGCTCAGATGTTGTTTTACCAATCTGATGAGCAGTGTGAGACCACTTACAAAGACCGAGGCGGCAAATACATGGGGCAAACTGGAGTCACACCGCCGAAAGCCTAGGGAACCTCGCTTCCGCTTAGTTGTTTTGCTTATAAGCACTCCGCTGCTTATGTCGTTGATGCGCCAGGGACGTCAAACTTGCGCACAGCGATTGCTTCAGACCGAGTCAATTTATTGACCTCGCACTGAGTCTTCAGTGTAACTCCTTGATTTCACAGACTAATGCACATTGGCACGGTGTTTGCTCTGCTATGAACTGAGGAAATGAATTGCCGGTTGGCTGCAATGGTTGGCCATCCCGGAATTCCAGGCTGGAAACAACAAATGGAAATTGTTGAGGCAGCAGGATTTGCTTGCCACGGCAAAACGCAGGAAGCGAAAAATGGAAACGTCAGTTGCGACTCGACTGGAGTCCACCCCTAACCCAACTCATTTTGGCCAGGAGACCGCCACGCTTGCGGCGCTTGGTTATCCCAAATCTGTGCCCTCTGCCCAGAACGGTTGCTCACCTCACAGAGAGCCGATTCCGTTCGGCCTGCCGGAAGTTCGCGGTTCAGCCCTGCAGTTGGACAATATCCTGCAGTTATTACCCACCGGCGTGGTGTTGCTCGATAGCCGCGGCGTCGTTGCGGATTGTAATACTGCCGCCACCGACCTGTTGCGGGGAGAGTTGAAAGGCTGTTCCTGGCGCGAAGTCATTACCCGTAATTTTCAGCCTCGCAGTGATGATGGGCACGAAATCTCGCTACGCAACGGGAAGCGCATCAGTCTCCTTACCCGGTCACTTGAAGATCAGCCAGGTCAGTTGATCGTGCTCAATGACCTTACTGAAACCCGAATGCTGCAGCAGCAACTGGCCCGGCATCAACGGCTTTCAGATATGGGCAAGATGATTTCTTCCCTGGCGCATCAGATTCGTACGCCTCTGTCAGCGGCAATGCTGTATACCGACAACCTGGCAGCCAACTTCGCTCAGATTCCCGGTGTCAGCAAATACACCGACAAGATGCTTTCTCGCTTGCAGAACATCGAGAGACAAATCAGGGACATGCTGTTTTTTGTGCGCGGCGACGCCGAACTCAATGCGCGCATCCCGGTGTCTGCTTTCGCGGAGCGCCTGCAGGATGAGTTGGAAGCCACCAACCCCTCTGCCATGGAGCAGGTGGTCTGGTCTATCAGTCCCGCGCTCCACTACGCCGCAGGAGAAATAAGTTGTCATAACGATGCACTCTTTGGGGCCGTGTCGAATCTGCTGAACAACGCATTGCAAGCCAGTGCTGAAAAACAGCGAGTGGATATTTCGCTGGCTTTGACGGCAGCACCGGATACGGGTAGCACTCACAGTCTCAAGCTTTGCATCGACGATCGCGGCTGCGGAATTGCACCTGAACTCATGCAGCGCCTTCAGGAAGGCTTTGTCACTACCAAATCCAACGGCACTGGCCTGGGCCTTGCCGTCGTGCGATTGGTGGCTGGAATTCACGGCGCGAGTTTTGATTTGTCACCCAGGGATGGTGGCGGAACACGTGCCGAAATCTCACTTCCCGTGCAGACGATTGGAGGTGCCTCATGAGCTGTCGCAGCATTCTCATTGTTGAAGACGACCAGGAGCTGCGAGAAGCGCTGGTGGATACGGTGCAGGGGGCTTCCTATACGGTGTTCGAAGCGGAATCGGGTGAGGCGGCTCTGCGGGAACTGGCCATTCACAATGTCGATCTGGTGTGTTCCGACGTGAATATGCCAGGGATGAATGGCATGCAGTTACTGGAGCGAATTCAACAGGAGTACCCGGGTTTGCCGGTGATTCTGATGACGGCCTACGGTTCGGTTGAACATTCCGTGCGCGCTATGCATCAGGGTGCGGTGGACTACCTGGTTAAACCATTCAGGTCAGACTTGCTGCTGGAGCTGATCGACAAGCACAGTTGCGCCAAGGGGAAATCCCGGGATGAAGGTCCCGTGGCTGTGGAACAGAGCTCGAGAGAACTATTGCAGATAGCCAGGCGAGTTGCCGCGTCGGAAGTCACCGTGTTGATTACCGGGGAGAGCGGCAGCGGTAAGGAAGTGCTGGCGCGATACATCCATCAGCAATCCACACGGCATAACAAGCCGTTCATTGCGATTAACTGCGCGGCTATACCCGAAAACATGCTGGAAGCAACCTTGTTCGGTTATGAGAAAGGTGCCTTTACCGGCGCTCATATGAGCCGCGAGGGCAAATTCGAACTGGCTGATGGTGGGACAATCCTGCTGGATGAAATTTCCGAGATGGATGCCGGCCTGCAAGCGAAATTACTGCGTGTGTTGCAGGAAAGGGAGGTCGAACGCCTCGGCAGCAAACAGACCCTTACGCTGGATGTGCGGGTAATTGCCACCAGTAACCGCGACCTGCGCCAATGTGTGCAGGATGGCACCTTCCGTGAAGATTTGTACTACCGCCTGAGTGTCGTACCCATGCAATGGTTGCCGCTGCGGGAACGCAGGGCGGATATCCTGCCGATTGCCGAACGACTGGTAATCGAACACTGCAGGAAGATGGGCAGGAGTCCCGCGCGGCTGCAGGCTGATGCCCAGCGGGCGCTTCAGGATTATAACTGGCCGGGCAACGTGCGTGAGCTGGATAACACGATTCAGCGTGCACTAGTGATGCAGGACGACGGCGTCATTGAATCTCGCCATCTGGGCCTGGACAGTCAATTCGCCAGCGGGCTTGGCAGCAACTCATCAACTGCGGCACCCACCGCCGAGGGTTCCCAGACCGTCGAGATATGCGATGGCATGCTCGACAGTGACCTCAAACAACGGGAATTCGAAGTTATCCTGACCACGCTGCGACAGCACCGCGGCAAGCGTAAACAGACGGCTGAAGTCCTCGGTATCAGCGCGCGCACTTTGCGTTACAAGCTTGCGCGAATGCGTGATTCAGGCATCGATGTGGATGCGATGATCGAAGCTTAGGGTGTAGTGGTATCAGTTTCAGGTTTATTGAGGTAACAGGATATGAATACTATCGGTGATCGTGCGGATATCAATCGCATACTCATGCAGATGCGTGATATGCAGTCGCAAATGCAGGATAACGCGGCCTCCAGAATCCGTCAGGACAGTATTCCGCAACAGATCGATCAACTACCCAATGTGTCGGATACGGAGTCCGGTAGCTTTGGCCAGATGCTGAAGTCTGCTGTCGACTCGGTGAATGAAACACAGATGAAGTCGGCTGAGTTGCAACGTGCCTATGAATTGGGCGAAGAGGGTGTCGACCTGACCGAAGTCATGATCCAGATGCAGAAAGCCAGCGTTTCATTCGAGGCCATGACGCAGGTGCGCAACCGACTGGTTGCAGCGTATCAGGACATTATGAACATGCCTATCTAGGCAAAATCGAATTCACATAATTTTCGTTCGAAGGGAGTTCGAACGAATTGTAAACGGGTCGGCCTGGAAACTGGGGCAGGCCATGTCATTAAGAGGGATGATTATCAATGGCAAGTTTACCTGCAACCACTGATGCGAAAGTGGAAGGCGCACCATCGTCGGCTGGCGGAGATACTGAACTCTCCACCAGTGGTGGAGATTTCTTTTCCGGCTTCGGCCAACTGGATCTGTTTCGGCAGATCGGTCTTATGCTGGGCCTGATGGCTAGCGTAGCGATTGGGTTTGCTGTCGTGCTCTGGTCCCAGAGCGATCGCTTCCAGCCCGTCTACGGCAATATGCAGGGCTATGATCCAAACGCCATCATGGAAGCGCTGGATGCGGAAGCGGTGGACTATCGTATCGACCCCAATTCCGGTGTAATTCTCGTACCAGCGAACGACATCGCTGCCATTCGCCTGCGGCTTGCGGCGGCTGGAATTACCCGCTACGACGGCACCGGCTATGAATTACTGGATCAGGAACAGGCGCTGGGTACCAGCCAGTTCATGGAAGCCAATAGAATCAAACGCAGCCAGGAAGGTGAGCTACAGCGGACAATCACCAGCTTTCGTAATGTGCAGGCTGCGAGGGTACATATTGCGATTCCCGAGCGATCTGTGTTCGTGCGCAGCAATCGGCGCCCGACGGCTTCGGTCTTTATTACCCTTAATTCAGGCGGTGGTCTGAGTGATACCCAGATTGACGCCATCGCTAATCTCGTTGCTTCCAGCGTGCCGGAACTTGCAGCCGAGGATGTCACCATCGTCGATCAGCGTGGCAACCTGCTGTCGCGCCGGGAAACGAATCCCGGTCTGGAGATGGCCGATCAACAGTTTCAATATACACGCAAGTTCGAAGAGTCCCTGAATGACAGGGTGGCCAGTATTCTGCGGCCCATCGTCGGCTTCGATGGATTCCAGGCCCAGGTAACTGCGGATATTGATTTCACGCATGTGGAGCAGGCTGCCGAAAGTTTCGACCCGAACGCCAGAGTACTGGTAAGCGAGCAGACTCTGGATGAATCGTCGGCCACTGGCCAGGCCGTAGGTGGTGCACCTGGCGCCCTGGCAAATCAGCCACCGGTAAACGGTGCCGTGGCTGACCCCGCAGGTGCTGATCAGTTGAATGATGGCGGCACGGGCAACCGCCGCCAGCAGGCAACCCGCAACTACGAGCTTGGACGCCAGATCAGCTACACAAATCATGACCCGGTTGCCGTCAATCGCATTTCGGTAGCGGTAGTGCTGGACAACAAGGCTCCCGCAGACCCGGAATCAGAGCCATTAGCCTGGACCGAGGGCGAAATTGCCCAGATCAGAACCCTGGTGCAGGATGCCGTGGGCTTCGACGCGAATCGGGGCGACAGTGTCACCGTGATCAATAACACTTTCACCCGGCCAGCCCCATTGACTATCGAAGCCGTACCGCTACTCGAGCAAGCCTGGTTACACACACTGATACGTCAGGTGTTGGCGGGCCTGTTTATCCTGCTGGTGGTCTTCGGCATTCTGCGTCCGGTACTGCAAAACCTGGCCAAGGCGGGTACCCAAAGCCGCCAGTTGGCAGTTGCCGCGACCCACGGTGACTTTAACGATATCGCGCTGGCAGAACAGGCTATGCTTGATGACGACATGCGACTTCCTGGTGGCGCTGAAGCGTCTTTATCTGGCCCCGCCGTGGGCTATGAGCGGCAACTCAATACCGTAAGGGGAATGGTCGCGGAAGATCCTGGTCGCGTGGCGCAGGTAGTAAAACAGTGGGTGACCTCCGATGCCGAATAATGCAACTGCGCTGGCCGATGGATTGCTGCAGGACCCGGCAAACCGCGCCGCAATTCTCCTGATGACACTGGGCGAACAGGACGCGGCCAACGTGCTGCGGTTCATGGGGCCGAAAGAAGTTCAGCGGGTGGGTACGGCGATGTCTTCCATCGACAACGTTTCACGCAAGGATGTGGAACTCGTGCTGGAAGATTTCCTCGACAATTTTGGTACCCAGACGGGCCTTGGTCTCGGCACAGAGGACTATATCCGCAATATGCTGGTGCAGGCACTGGGAGAGGAAAAAGCGTCCGGTATCCTGGATCGCATACTGGTGGATGGTTCAACCAGTGGTATCGACAGCCTCAAGTGGATGGATCCGCGCTCGGTGGCAAATGCCATCCAGAACGAGCATCCTCAGATTCAGGCCGTGGTACTCAGCTATCTGGACCCGGACAGGTCAGCCAGCATTCTTGTCAATTTCCCAGAGAAAGTCCGGCTGGACATTATCATGCGCATAGCAAGCCTGCGAAGTGTGCAACCTGACGCGTTGCGGGAGCTGAATGCAATTTTGGAAAAACAGTTTTCCGGTAAAGGGGTTAATCCCGGTACCAATCTCGGCGGTACCAAGAAAGCTGCCGAGATCATGAACAATCTCGAGTCCAGTGTGGAGGCGGAATTGATGGAATCCATCAAGGAAGTGGATGAAGACCTGGGCGAGCAGATCCAGGATCTGATGTTCGTCTTCGATAATCTCAAGGATGTGGATGACCGTGGAATTCAGGCGCTGCTCAGGGAGATTTCTTCCGAACTGCTTATCCTGGCGCTCAAAGGCGCAGACGACGAGTTGCAGGAAAAGATTTTCGGCAATATGTCGAAACGTGCGGCGGAATTGCTGCGTGATGACCTGGAAGCGAAAGGTCCGGTACGGCTTAGTGATGTGGAAAGTGCGCAGAAAGAAATTCTCGCGACAGCACGCAAGATGGCTGAGGACGGAGAAATTCAACTAGGTTCCGGCGGCGAAGAAATGGTCTGATAAATCATGCAAGTCGAAAAACACATTTTTGATACGAAATCCCGAGTGTCCTCCGAAGAAGCTGCTGCCATGGAATTGGCTCTCTGGCAGCCTCCTATCGTTAATGCGGCAGGGAACCTGGTGCATGCAGAAACGCGGCCAGCTCAAAAGCTGGGTGGTGGTGATGCTGCCAACAAAGCCGATGAAACCACGGCGGCTGTGCAGGAGCAATTCGACCAGGCAAAAGAGCGGGGCTACCAGGAAGGCCTCGCCCAGGGAAAACAGGAAGGCACGCAGCAGGCACAGCAACAGGCGCAACAGCAGATGCAGGCTCAGTTGCAGCCGCGACTGCAGGAGTTAAACAATCTGCTGACGACGCTAAGCCATAGCCTCAACGAAGAAGACTACAAGCTTGAGCAGACCCTGTTTACGCTGGTGAAGCAAATTGCAGAAGCGGTGATCGGTCATGAGCTCAAGACTGATCCCGGTAAGATTATGCAGGTGATTCGGGACACGCTATCGGCTCTGCCCCCCAATCGCGATCACGTACGTATCCGGCTCAATCCCGCAGATAAGGCACTGGCTGACGAGGCAATCAAAGAAGGCGGCGAGAATTGGCATGCCATTGCCGATGACGCGATTGCCAGCGGCGGCTGTGTGATCGAAACCGAGCAGAGTACGGCTGATTTTTCTATTGAGGATCGTTTGGCCTCGGTGCTGGAGCAGTTAGAGGAACAACAGGCGACCTGCCCCAAACCGGGAGACCCCGATTACGAAGAAGCGCCGGAGCCCGCAGTCTCGGCCAGAGTTCCAGGTTCCCAGCCTGTGGCGGATGCGGAAGCGCCAGCCGACGCAGCTGCAGTGGATAACCCTGAAGCGCCTTCTGCCAATGAAGAGACGGGAGGCTGATCAGGCATGGCACTCGCGAAACGCCAGAGCCTGGCGCAAAAGCTCGCCCGTTATATACCGAGAGAAAAACTCACCGTAGCACCGGCAGTGCAGGGCAAGCTCACACGCGTGGTGGGGCTCACCCTGGAAGCGGTGGGTTGCCTGGTTTCCCTGGGTGACCGTTGCCTGGTGACGGATAAACAGAAAAAAGAAGTGGAAGCGGAAGTCGTTGGTTTCGATGGCCCCAAAATCTATCTTATGCCGTTGGCACCGGTGGCGGCATTCCAGCCCGGGGCCAGGGTTGTTCCGGTAATTACCAATTCGCTGGTGCCGGTGGGTGATAAGCTGCTGGGGCGCGTGCTGAATGGTCTTGGTCAGGCTATCGACGATAAGGGTCCGCTGAAATGTGAACGTTTTGTGGGGCTGGACAGCGACGCCATCAATCCCATGAAACGCGCCCGAATCGATTCGGCGCTGGATGTCGGCATCACCAGCATCAACGCCCTGTGCACCGTGGGCAAAGGCCAGCGCATTGGCCTGTTTGCCGGCAGTGGCGTGGGCAAGAGTGTGCTGCTGGGCATGATGACCCGGGCCACCAGTGCCGACGTTATCGTGGTGGGCCTGATTGGTGAACGGGGCAGGGAGGTGAAGGAATTCATCGAGGAGATCCTTGCCGGGAAAGGGCTGGAACGGTCTGTGGTGGTGGCGTCTCCAGCGGATGAATCGCCACTGCTGCGCATGCGGGCGTCCAATCTGGCGATGCGCATCGCTGAGGACTTCCGCGCCAAGGGCAAGGATGTCCTGCTACTCATGGATTCACTCACCCGCTATGCCCAGGCACAGCGGGAAATCGGCCTGGCCATTGGCGAGCCTCCGGCCACCAAAGGCTACCCGCCCTCGGTATTTGCCAAGCTGCCACATCTGGTGGAACGTGCGGGAAACTCAGAGCAGGGTTCCGGTTCCATTACAGCGTTCTTTACCGTGCTCACGGAAGGTGACGATCAGCAGGACCCAATCGCCGATTCGGCGCGTGCCATCCTGGATGGGCATATCGTTCTCTCTCGCCGTCTGGCCGAAGAGGGTCACTATCCGGCGGTGGATATCGAGGCATCGGTCAGCAGGGTTATGCCAGCAATAGTTGAAGAAAAACAATTAGATGCGGCGAATACCTTTCGTAAAATCTATTCCTGTTATGAACAAAACCGGGATCTGATCAGTGTGGGTGCCTATGTATCAGGTGCCGATGCAGAAATCGATCAGGCTATCGAACGGCGCCCCTTCTTTAGCCAGTACCTGCGTCAGGGGCTGAACGACCAGGTGGATCTCAATAGCGCCCGGGCAGGGCTGGACAAGGTACTGCTGCCAGTACGGCAGGCTGCAAAGGCGGTATAAGCAATGAAACGTTCTCGAAGACTCGAACCTGTGTTGGCTGTGGCCCGTAAACGGTCCAAAGACGGCCTTCAGGCGCTGGCCTATGTACAGCTCAAACTGGCAGAAGAGCAGGGTCGGCTGGAGCAGTTGGAGCGCTGCAAATCTGACTACAAGTGCGACAAGGAATCTTTTTCAAATCAACCTGTTAGCGCGCATACTTTACAATCATTCCGGCAGTTCAAACACAATGTGGAGCAGGCGATCGAGCAGCAAAAGCGGCAGATCCAGACGGTGGAAGGACAGGTAAGCCAGGTTCGCCATCATTGGCAGAAGCTGGATGCCCGCAGCAAGAGCCTGGAGAAAACCCAGCAGCGAATTCAGGCCCAGGAGCAGGCTGCTGACTCGCGTCTGGAGCAAAAAAACAGCGAGCAGCTACACGCCCTGCTGCGCGGCCAGAACTCCTGAATTGGCTGCTTAAAATCCCTCTATTTCCTCCTGCGATTCTCCGGAATTGGTCTATTCTTGATTAGGTACAGGCAGGAGCCTGCAAGGACGTAACATAGCCAGCGATGGCATCAACAGATCTAGAGGTGAAGCATGTCTATTGAAGCCATCCCTAATGGCGACGGGCAAGAACTCGTTATCAGTATTGAAGGGCGTTTCGATTTCAGCGCACACCAGGAATTTCGTGATTCCTATGAGCGGGTTTCCAAAGAACCCAATTCCTACGTAGTGGACCTCAACCGCACAACCTATCTGGACAGTTCGGCGCTTGGCATGCTGCTGCTGCTCAGGGATCACGCCGGTGGAGACAGCGCAGAGATAAAGATTGTGAACTGCAATCAGGATGTGAAGAAGATCCTCACTATTTCCAATTTCGAACAGCTCTTCAAGATTCAATAAGTCTTTGTCCTGGCATCGGCCAGAGAAATATCGCTGCGGGTCAAGGATAGAATAATGACTATTCAGGCGCGGGAAGTGCCACAAGCTTCCGAAGCTACGATCAAGGTTCTGGTTGCCGATGATAGCGATACCGATCGTCTCATTCTGTCATCTATTATCTCCGGGCAGGGGCACAAGGTTGTCACTGCCACGGATGGCTGGGAAGCCGTAGAGGTCTTCGAAAAAGAGCGGCCGCATATCGTGCTTCTCGATGCCATGATGCCGCGCATGGATGGTAAAGAGGCGGCGCGCCACATCAAGAAAGCGGCCGGTGAAGATTTCATCCCTGTACTGTTCCTCACTTCTCTGTCAGATGCTAAAGATCTCGCCGAATGCCTGGATGCTGGTGGGGATGATTTTCTTAGCAAACCCTATAGCAAGGTAATCCTGCAAGCGAAGCTCAACGCCTATCTGCGCATGCGCAGTATGCATGCCACACTGCAAGAGCAGCATCTCAAGATCAGCCAGCACAACGAGCATTTGTTGCAGGAGCAGAAAGTCGCCAAGGCGGTATTCGACAATGTCGCCCATTCCGGCGCTCTCGACCTGCCCAATATCAAATACCTGCTTTCGCCACTGGCGATGTTCAATGGAGATGTCCTGCTGGCGGCCCAGAAGCCGTCGGGGGGTATGCACGTTATGTTGGGCGATTTCACTGGCCACGGCTTACCCGCCGCAATCGGCGCCATGCCCATGGCGGAAGTATTCTATTTCATGACCACCAAGGGCTACGCGCTTCCGGACATCGTTGCCGAGATCAACCTGAAATTGAAATCGGTGTTGCCCGTGGGTGTTTTCTGCTGCGCCTGTATTGCGGATTTCAGTTTCGAGAAGCAGATCGCCAGGGTTTGGTCCGGCGGGGTTCCCGATCAATATCTCTATCGAAAGCAGACCGGTACCCTGGAAGTGATCAAGTCGCAGCACCTGCCTTTGGGAATTCGTTCCGCTGACGAATTCAGCTCCGATTTCCAGGTTTTCGAAATGACCAAAGGCGACCGATTTATCGTGTGCAGTGACGGTATCCTGGAGAGTGCAAACGAAGCAGGCGAGATGTATGGTGAACAACGCCTGATGAATGCGATTGAGAGCGCGAAAAACGACGAAGCGATTTTTGACACGATAGAAAAATCAGTCGCCGACTTTCTCGGCAGTTCCGACCATACCGACGACGTCACCTTGCTTGAGTTCAAGATGATTGGTGATTTTGAAATTCAGAACACCGACCACAGTTTTATCAACGCAGCCCAGACAGGTCCCCAGGATTGGTCGCTGGAATACGAGCTGGGTCCGAGAACGCTCAGGGATTTCAATCCCTTGCCACTTATGTTGCAAATAATCATGGAAGTGCCCGGTCTGCGTTCCTACAGTGGGCAGGTGTATACGATTCTCGCCGAGTTGTTTTCCAATGCGCTGGAGCATGGTGTGCTCGGCCTCAGTTCTTCCATGAAGTCCACGGCCACTGGATTCATGGAATACTACGAGTCCCGGACACAGCTTCTTGAAAAGTTGACCGAGGGCTTCGTCAGGTTCAATGTTAAACATGTACCTACAGAAGTGGGTGGGGTGCTGATTATCAAGGTCAAAGACAGTGGCTCTGGATTTGACCACGCTGCTACAGTAGACAGCAAAATGACCCGTAACAAGTATGAGGGAAGAGGCGTACCGCTGGTGCGGAGTCTCTGTGATTCTCTCAGCTACTCAGACGAAGGAAGATGCGTAGAAGTAAGCTACGTCTGGCAATATGATTGATACCACGATTGCACCTGTCGAATCCGCTACCCTGAATGAATTGAAAGACATTCTGGATGATGAGTTTCCGCTATTGGTGAACACCTATATTCAGGACGTTGACCAGCGCATGGCGCGGTTGCGTAACGCCATTGGCGCTGCCGACCCTGCAGAGGTCAAGGCTGAGGCCCATGCCCTCAAAGGCTCCTCCCGAAACCTCGGAGTCAATCCGCTGGGAGAATTGTTTGCCAGACTGGAAACCCTGGGTAAGTCCGGCGAGCTTGCGGGGGCGAGTGAGCTATTGCCAGCAATTGAGAAGGAATTGGCAAGAGCCCAGGAGTTTCTGCGCGCCCAGATCTGATTCTGGCAACAATCTTGCAACCACTTGTTACTCGTTTAAACCCCGATGCAAAAGGTGGGCACGGAAGCGCTACCTCGGGTAACTGTGTGACAAGGATGACCTATGGCTAATCTCCTCAACCTTTCCTCGCCGGGAAAGGGTCTGTTTGCATTCAATAATACTGATCCGTTTGCGTCGCAATCCAGCCACTTCAATTCCAGGGAGTCTGCCGGCTTGCAGGCAGTAGAAGCCGGGCAGGGTGCGCTGGTTCAGCGCCACAGGGCGGGGGAGAGAGCCGAAGACGGCAGTGGCCAGCATGCGTTCGCGAGTCTGTTTGATTCGCAACTGGATAGTGTGCAGCCAAGAGATTTCCCGTTGACGCCACAGGTACTTGGTGAAGAGGGAGCAACGCCATCCCTGTTTTTCTCGGGTGAGCCGCTCACAGCGACTCCTTTAGGCAAGTATCAACTGAGTACCGAGGGCGGCGCCGTGTTGCCGCGGGAAGGCGGGCCCTGGCCAGAGAGCGGTAAGCCCGTGCCGGTTGCTGATTCAGCGTCCGGCATGCAAATCCCAGTCGCGATGCAGAGACCTGGTGAGATTGCAGTCCCCCAACGCCATTCCCTGCGGGAGGAGCTTCCCCCCGGGTCAACTCTGCCGCAAGCCACAGTCGGATTTACCCAGTCCCGCAGTGACGGCAGCACGCCTGGTTCAAGTAAGGATGGCAGTGCGATGGCTGACGTAACTCCCGCTACAGGTGGTAGTGCAGAATCCACCAGCGACATCTTCGAAGACCTCGCATTCCTTCCTGAAAAAGGTCCGGTAGCAAGCCCTGCGTTGCAATCGGCGGCGGCCGCGGGTACAGACGTCAAGCAGACGCCATTGTCCGGTTCAGGCCAGATTGCTGCCACAGCGGCAACGGGAGAAGCGGCGGCAGCTGAAGTGGCAGAAAGTGACCTGATTAACGCCGATGCAGATCTTCTGGTAGAGAACAAATTACCAGCGGCGGAGATCGAAGCGTCTGCAGAGAATCGGCAGAGCAGGGCACTGGAGAAGGGTGAGCAAGATAGCGCCAGCCGTTTCCGGGACGCACTGGGCAGCCGCACTGATAAACCAACCGCGGAGAGCAATCGCCAGCAATTCGCTGCGCAACTGGCACAATCCGGACTCGTAGAAGGCGAAGAGATGGGCAGGGCGAACACTGCTCGAGAGCAGGCTACTGTACCGCTGTCGTCACAGCAGGTTAATCAGCCGACATCCGAAATTCCTCAGGCAACCCGCAACGATACTTCCATGGCCAGTCTTGAGCAGTCGAAACCGGCGATGGCGGAAAGCAAGTCTGTTGATATTCGTCTTGCGGTGCCGTTCTCGCGCAAGGACTGGAGTGAGCAACTGGGCAAACAGCTTGGATTTCTGGTATCGCGGAATATGGATTCCGCACAAATTCAGTTGGACCCACCGGAGCTGGGGCCGCTTCAGGTTCGCATTCATATGCAGCAGGATCAGGTAGCGCTGCAGATACAATCGCAGCATGGCATGGTGCGCGATGCGGTGGACCAGTCTCTCTCGCGATTACAGGAATTATTCAGCGAAGAGGGCCTTGAGTTGGTGAGCGTGGACGTGTCTGACGGTGAGTCAAACAGGGAGTCCACCAACGAAGGGCAAGAAGGGGGAGCCGAACTCGCCACTGAACAGGGTGCAGAAAGTGATGAAAATTTGACGCCTGTCGTCAGTCGATTGAACAGTGACGGGAAAATTGACTATTTCATCTAGGGAATCGCTGCCCTTTCCTGTTCCCCATAGATCAGAATCGAACTAAGGAAAACGCTATTAATCGCCTCCGTTATTAAAACCAGAAAAGACACCCTGAATGTCAACAAAGTGACCTGAAATCTGATAATTGTGCCAATGTCTCCACGGGTTGGCACATGCCTTGCACCAATTATCCAGTGAATTGAATCTGCGAATTGAGAGCAACGAATGCTCGCGTTCGTAACCCAGGCAAGGATTGCCGGGGCTCGACTGGTGCAATCTAGTCGATGCCTGAATCACATGGAGGTTGATACAGGGTATGGCTGAAGACAACGCCGAACAACAGGAGAAGGAACTCGAACTGGACGCCGACGGCCAGGAAGAGGAATCCGAAGGCTCCGGAAAATCCCGCAAAAAACTGATCATGATTGCTGCTGCCGCACTGCTGCTCATTGGCGGTGGTGCGGGTGCCTACCTGTTTCTGGGATCTGATCCGGAATCCGATGAGCTCGCCGCAGCGGAAGAGGAGGAGCCGCCTCCTGCTGAAGCTGTTTACCTGGAGCTGGACCCGCCTTTCGTTGTCAGTCTCCCCGATCGTGGACGACAGCGTTTTTTGCAGGCAACCATCACAGTGCGCAGTCGTAACAGAGAATCCATTCTTAAAGTCGAACAACACTTGCCTGCCGTGCGCCACAACCTGAGCAATATTCTCAGTGCACAAACCGTGTCTTCGATTCAGACACCGGGTGGTATTGAACAGGTGCGACGGGAAGCAACCGACCAGATAAACAAAATTCTTTCTGAAGAGTTGGGTGGAGAAGCGATTGAAGACGTCCTCTTCACCAGCTTTGTCATGCAATAGGAACAGATCAAGACGATGCAAGACTTATTGTCCCAAGACGAAATCGATGCGTTGCTTCATGGTGTCGATGAGGGCGATGTCGAAACAGAAACCGATGTTGCCACAGAGGGTGTCAAATCCTACGACCTCGCGAACCAGCAGCGTATCGTGCGCGGCAGGATGCCTATTCTCGAGCTCATCAATGAGCGCTTTGCGCGATACACGCGCATCAGCCTGTTCAATTTGCTGCGCAAGAATGGTGACGTCACGGTTGAAGGTATTCAGGTTACGAAATTTGAGGAGTACCTGCACAGTCTTTACGTGCCTACCAGTCTCAATATTGTGAAATTCAAACCGCTGCGTGGTAGCGGGATCATCGTGCTGGACGCCAAGCTCGTGTTCAAACTCGTGGACAATTTCTTCGGTGGCGATGGCAGGCACACCAAGATCGAGGGCCGGGAATTTACCCCGGCAGAATTACGTGTGGTGCAGATGGTGCTTGAGCAGGCTTTCGTGGACCTGTCCGAGGCCTGGAAGAACGTGTACCAGCTGGAGTTTGAATTCGTCAGTGCCGAAGTCAATCCTTCGCTCGCAAACAATATGGTCAGTCCCAACGAAGTGTTGGTGGTGAGCACTTTTAATATAGAACTGGATGGCGGTGGTGGTGAATTCCAGATCGCGGTGCCTTATTCCATGATCGAACCCATCAAGGAATTGCTTGATGCCGGGGGCAAGATGGACTTCGACTCTGGCGATGACCGTTGGAACAAGGCGCTCAAGCGCGACATCCTTGATGCCAGTGTCGATTTCGGTTGCAGCATTTTTGAACGTGAAATCAGCTTGCGGGATGTGGTTGACCTGGAACCTGGTGACATCATACCCGTGGAGATGGCCGAACACGTGATCCTGAAAGCCAATGGCATACCCCTGTTTAAAACCAAGTTGGCCACTTCCAATGGCAACCTGGCACTGAAAGTTGAAGATATCTATCAGCAGGCAGAATAGCGCTGCTTTTGTAAGGAGAATTTAAATGGCAGAAGAAACAAGCGAAAACGGTTCAGGTACAGAAGCTGACGATATGGCCGCTGCCATGGCGGCAGAAATGGAGGCGGAACAGCAAAAGGCTGCCGCAGCCAGCCCACCTGCCCAACAGGGAAAGCTGGATAACCCGGACCTCGATGTCATTCTCGACATTCCCGTTGAGATTGCCATGGAAGTGGGTAAGACCTCCATCACCATTCGTAATCTATTGCAGCTCAACCAGGGCTCGGTGATTGAACTGGACCGACTTGCCGGTGAACCCCTTGACGTTCTTGTTAATGGCACGCTCATCGCCCAGGGCGAGGTGGTGGTAGTCAACGACAAGCTGGGGATTCGCATGACCGATGTGATTAGTCCTTCGGAACGTATCAAGAAACTCAACTAGGAGCGATGCACCTCATGGAAGAATCAGTTTCAAGCCTGTCAGCCAGCGGACCGATTACTAGTTCCGGGATCGTGGAAATGACCAGCGGCCTGATTTTTGTGGTGCTGCTAATTTTTGCGCTGGCCTGGCTTTTCAAGCGAATGGGCACGAACAGTTTTGGCCTCAGCAGCGCCATCAAGATCCTCGCGGCCATGTCCCTGGGCAATCGGGATCGTATTGCGCTGATAGAGGTGGGCGAGAAGCAGATGCTGATCGGCATTTCTCCGGGACGAATCGCCACCCTGCATGTATTCGATGAGCCAGTTGATCTGGCTGTTGGCAGGGAGACGACTGAACATGACTTCGCCAGCAAACTGCAATCCATACTTTCCGGGAACAAGCCGTGATGACCAGACTATCAATTACCAGGCTTTCCTATGCGTTAGTCGCGATTGCATTGTGTTTCCTGTCAATGATGTCGCCGGCGATGGCGCAGGAATTACCGGCACTGGGCGAACTGAATGCAGTAGGGTCCGGACTCGGTATTCCTGCGATGTCAGTCACCACGGCGGCAGATGGCAGCCAGAACTATTCGGTGACGATACAAATTCTTGCCATCATGACGGCGCTGACTCTTTTGCCAGCCCTGCTCATGATGATGACCTCTTTTACGCGAGTGATCGTAGTTTTTGCCATTCTGCGCCAGGCCATGGGTTTGCAGCAAACGCCCTCGAATCAGATTCTGTTAGGTCTGGCACTTTTCCTCTCTATATTCATCATGATGCCAGTGTTTCAGGAAGTGAATCGCGTGGCAGTGCAACCTTACCTGAGCGAAGAAATCGGCGCCCAGGATGCGCTGGCACAAGCCGAATTGCCATTTCGACAGTTCATGTTCGCCCAGACCCGGGAATCTGACCTGGCTCTGTTTCTGGATTTGTCCGATGCAGGGGAGGTTGGCACCGAGGACGATGTTCCTTTCAGTGTACTGGTACCTGCCTATGTAACAAGTGAACTGAAGACGGCTTTCCAGATCGGCTTCATGTTATTCATTCCATTTCTTGTGATCGATCTGGTTGTCGCCAGTGTGCTGATGGCCATGGGTATGATGATGTTGTCACCCATCATCATTTCCTTGCCATTCAAGATCATGTTGTTTGTGCTGGTGGATGGCTGGGCCATGGTGATAGGCACCGTAGCTGCCAGTTTCGCCACCTGATTGTTGGAGTCTGTGCATGAACCCTATTGACGTTGCAACAGTCTGGCAGGAAGCCCTCTACCTGATTGTCATGCTGGTAGTCATTATTATTTTGCCGAGTCTTGTGGTGGGCCTGATTGTGAGTACTTTTCAGGCTGCAACGCAGATCAATGAACAAACGCTCAGTTTCCTGCCGCGCCTGCTCACCACCTTGTTTGCGATCATGATTGCTGGCCCTTATCTATTGCAGGTGCTTCTGGACTATACCCAGAACCTCATCACCAACATCCCCTTTATGGTTTTCTAGCGTGGAACTGATCCAGTTTAATGAAGGACAACTGGCGGCTTACCTGGGCAGTTTCTTCTGGCCCCTGTTTCGCATTGCTGGCTTCATGATGGCGGCGCCGGTACTGGGTTCACAACTGGTGCCCATGCGCATCAAGCTGATCATTGCGCTGGCGGTAACGCTCGTAGTCACGCCGCTGTTGCCACCTGTGCCCGAAGTGGCTCCCTTGTCTCTATCCGCGCTGGCCATGGTAGTGCAACAACTGTTAATCGGTGCTGCCCTGGGGTTCTTCCTGCAGTTGGTATTCCAGATCATGGTGCTCGCCGGTCAGATGATCGCTATGCAGATGGGTCTCGGTTTCGCCTCGATGATGGATCCAACCAACGGTGTTAACGTTACTGTCGTCAGTAGCTTTTACCTGATGTTTGTAACAGTGCTGTTTGTCGCTTTCGATGGACATTTGCAAATGATACGGGTGCTGGTGGAGAGTTTTTACACGGTGCCAATGGCGGTGGATTTCAGTTTCATCAATAACTCGCTGTTTCCTATCGTGAATGCCCTTGGCTGGGTATTTTCCAGTGCGCTGGTGCTGGCCCTGCCGGCAATTACGGCGCTACTGATCTCCAATTTCGCCTTTGGCATTGTGACCCGCGCCGCGCCCCAGCTGAACATATTTGCGCTGGGTTTTCCCGTGGCGCTGATGTTTGGTTTGTTTCTGATTTGGTTAACCTTCCCCACCTTCACGCGCCTGAGTGGTGAGTTATTCGAAGAGGGGTTTCAGTTCATGAGTGGCCTCATCAATTTCTAGAAAACAGAACTTTTAGATGGCAGAAGACAGCGACAGCTCAGCAGACAAGTCGGAGGAACCCACCCCGAAACGTCTGGAAAAGGCCCGTGAGGATGGCAATATTGCCCGATCGCGGGAGCTCAACACGGCTGCCATTTTGATAACCGGGGCAGTCGGGCTGCTGGGCTTTGGTCCCTACATCGCGCTCAACCTGAGCAACATCATGAGTTTTAATTTCGCCATTCCTGCGCGTATCGCCGATGATGGATTGCTCCTGGATCACCTGAACCAGTCAATCATGCAGGCGCTGCTGGGGCTGGTACCGCTGTTCCTGATATTGCTGATAGCGGCCATTATCGGGCCCACCATGCTGGGTGGTTTCAATTTCAGCTTCAAAGCAATTTCTCCCAAAGCCAGCAGGATGAATCCGATGTCCGGTCTTGCCAGGATGTTTGGTCCCAAGGCGCTACTCGAATTAGCGAAAGCCGTGGCCAAAGTATTGGTTGTGGGTTCAATCGCAGCATTGGTTGTGTACACCAACACCGATGATTTGTTGAGCTTGCAGGACCAGGCCACTTTACCGGCCATGATTCATTCGCTGCAAATTATTGGCTGGGGGTTTCTGATGATGGCGTCTGCGATGTTGATCATCACGGCGATTGACGTACCTATCCAGGTTACCCAGCACCTTGAGAAGTTGCGCATGACCCTGCAACAGGTCAAAGACGAAATGAAGGAGACCGACGGTCGCCCGGAAGTGAAGCAAAAGATTCGTCAGTTGCAACAACAGATGGCCAGTAATCGCATGATGCAGGATCTGCCTCTGGCAGACGTCGTGATAACCAACCCCGATCACTACGCCGTTGCACTGCGCTACGACCAGCATCAGGAAGGTGCGCCACGTCTGTTAGCGAAAGGTGTGGATCACCTGGCATTCAGGATCAAGGAAGTGGCGGAAGAAAACGGTATACCCATCGTCAGTTCACCACCATTGGCGCGGGCTATTTACTTTAATACACCCATCGGGGATGAGATACCCGCCGGTTTGTATGTGGCGGTAGCCCAGGTTTTGGCCTATATCTATCAATTGAGGCAATTTGCCAAAGGCAAAGCCAAGCGGCCGAAGTTGAACAAGAATCCGGAAATACCACCGGAGTTGAGGCGCGACTAGTCTGTCACGAGGCCTCAAATTCTGAGTCAGGAAGACTCGCAGAGCAACAAGCAAGGAAGCGAACATGAATTACAGCGGTAGTCTGGATAATGGCAACCTGATGGAAAATGCCCGGGGTTTGGCCCGGGGCAACTTAGGTATTCCGATTCTGCTTCTCATCATCCTGGCGATGATGACACTCCCCATGCCGCCGTTCCTGTTGGATATGTTGTTCACATTCAACATTACCATTGCGTTGGTAGTACTTTGCGTTGCGGTGTACTCCATGCGGCCGCTGGACTTTGCTGTTTTCCCCACAATCCTGCTGGTAGCGACTCTGTTGAGGCTGGCTCTCAATGTGGCATCAACCCGCGTCGTACTATTAAAAGGCCACGAGGGTGGCAGTGCGGCGGGCAAGGTAATCGAATCTTTCGGCGAGGTGGTTATCGGCGGTAACTACGCCGTGGGTCTGATCGTATTCATTATCCTTATCATCATTAACTTTGTTGTGGTCACCAAAGGTGCTGGACGTATCGCCGAGGTGAGTGCGCGTTTTACCCTCGACGCCATGCCCGGCAAACAGATGGCTGTGGATGCCGACCTCAACGCCGGGGTAATTGACCAGGAACAGGCCAGGGACCGGCGGCTGGAGATTACCCAGGAGGCGGATTTCTACGGCGCGATGGATGGTGCCAGCAAGTTCGTCAAGGGTGATGCCATCGCAGGTATTCTCATACTGCTGATCAACCTGGTCGGTGGACTCGCCATTGGCATGATGCAGTATGAACTGGATATCAACGCAGCGGTTGAACGCTATGCGTTGTTGACCATTGGTGACGGTCTGGTCGCCCAGATTCCAGCGCTGGTACTGTCAACCTCGGCGGCGATCATGGTGACCCGCAATAACAGTTCCGAGATGATGGGGCAGCAGGTCATGCGCCAGATGTTTGCAGGGCCAAGAGCCCTGGGTATCGCGGCACTGGTTCTGTTTGTGATGGGTATCGTACCGGGTATGCCGCATCTGGCATTTCTTGGTCTCGCTCTGGTTGCTGCTGCTGGTGCCTGGTTCATCCATCGATATCAGCAACCGGCAGAAACTGAAGTGGCTGAAACGCAACCGGCGGAGATGGCAGAGTCCGATGTTGCCGCCGATGCGCCACTCGCCGAGCTGGACTGGCAGGATGTCACGCCAGTGGATGCCATCGGGCTGGAAGTTGGTTATCGGTTGATTCCCCTGGTAGACAAAACCCAGGGTGGTGAACTGCTGGCCCGTATTAAGGGCATCCGGAAAAAACTGTCTCAGGAACTGGGTTTCCTCGTGCCCTCTGTGCATATCAGGGACAACCTCGACCTGCCTCCCAATGAATACAAGATCAGCTTGTCTGGTGTAAATGTCGGATCAGCGGATGTCTATCCGGATAGGGATATGGCCATCAACCCAGGCCAGGTCTACGGAAAAATTCAGGGCATAGAAACGAAAGACCCGGCATTTGGTTTGGATGCGCTCTGGATAGAGCGTTCGCAAAAGGAGCAGGCCGAATCATTGGGTTATACCGTGGTGGACAGCAGCACGGTCATCGCGACTCATCTCAATAGCATTCTGCAGTCCCATGCCCACGAGATTCTCGGTCATGAAGAGGTTCAGCAATTGCTGACGCTGTTGTCGAAGCAGTCGCCAAAACTGGCGGAAGAGCTGCCGGAAATCGTGAACAGCAATATCGTTCTCAAGGTTTTGCAGAATTTGTTGGCTGAGCAGGTACCGATACGCGATATCCGTTCAATCGCTGAAACTTTGGCGGCCCAGGGTGAAAAGAGTCAAGATTCTGGCGCTTTGACGGCTGCCGTCAGAGTTGCCCTCAATCGCGTAATCGTCCAAAGCATCTATGGTGAAAGGGCTGAGCTACCAGTTCTCACCTTAAACACTGATTTGGAACAGATTTTGCTTAAGTCTATGCAGCAGTCCGTCCAGAGTGGCATGGACCAGGAATCCAGCATGACCATCGAGCCCAAACTGGCGGAGTCATTGCAGAAATCTTTGGTCGCTGCAGCGCAGAAACAGGAAATGGGTGGGGACCCTGCAGTGTTGTTGGTAGCGGCACCACTGCGACCCATGTTGAGCCGGTTCGCGCGTTACACGATCGATGGGTTGAAGGTGCTTTCGTATCAGGAAGTGCCAGACAACAAGCAGGTAACTGTTGTCGCAAGTGTCGGCGGACAAGACGGATAGTTAGTAGGGTTTAGAAGTTTTTGTCCCAATTTTTTTCAGGCAAGTACTTCGGCTATGCAGTTAATCGTCAGAATTCTGATTTTGTTTAGCAAAGGATTCGGACGATAAAACGGAATTTAATCGAGTGCCGTAGAAGCGGCGCTTTACAACAAAACACAAAACGGATTTTGGGTAGTTAAAAACAGGGAGCAGGCTAGAAGCATGGCAGTGAAAAAGTTTTACGCAGCAGACATGCATACAGCATTAAGCGCGATTCGCCACCAACTTGGGGACGATGCGGTGATTCTGGGCTCGCGGCCACACGCCGATGGAGTCGAGGTGAGTGCGTCTGCGGATTCCACCGACGCCGAGATGACCGCCGATTCTTTTGCCTCGGAATACGCCGCCTCACTGAAAAAACGCGAATGGCGTCAACGGCCGCTTCAGGAAGTGGACGAAGAAGACACCGGAATTTATACCGAGCTGGGAAATATCCGGGCACTTCTGCAGCACTGGATGGACGACCAGGGCTACCGTTCCTACGCCACCCGTTCTCCTACCCATGCAAAACTCTGGGAGCGCTATCGTAAATTTGGCCTTGAAGCCGATCAAATCGGCAGTCTCCTGCGGCTCGTGGATACGTCCACGGATTTAAAGTCAGCCTGGTACCAGAGTCTGACCGAGTTGTGTTCCCGGCTGCCAACGACAGACGAAGATATTGTTGCGCAGGGCGGTGTGTTCGCCTTGCTCGGCGCCAGTGGTGTTGGCAAGACTACGACGCTTGGCAAGCTGGCCACGCGGGCAGTGCTCGAGCACGGCCGTGATTCAGTAGCGCTGGTGACAACTGATCACTACCGCATAGCGGCACATGAACAGCTGCGTACCTTGAGCAAGATCCTGCACGTGAACATGTACACGGTGGACGAAGAAAATTCACTGGATTCCGTGCTGGATGACCTGGATGACAAGCACCTGGTGCTTATCGATTGCGCCGGTCTGAATCCAGCCAGTCGTCAATTCAGGGAGCAGCAATGTATCCTGCAACAGGCAAGTGATCGTTGTCGTACCCTGCTGGTTCTGGCAGCAACCAGCCAGCGCCAGGTGCAGCGAGCAGAAATAGTGGCCTACTCTGAATTTCAACCAGCGGCGGCCATCATTACCAAGCTGGATGAAACCAGCAACCTTGGTGGCAGTCTCGATGCAATCCTCGAAGCTGGCTTGCCGATCGCTTACACCTGTCACGGGCAGGCGATTCCAGAAGACATCGCGGTAGCAAATCCTCAGCACCTTGTTAACACGGCAGTGCTTATCTCCCGACGCCGCAGTGCGGCCGATGAGGATCTGGTTGCAGGTTTCAATCGCTCGGGACTAAACGGTACCGCCGCACAGGAAATTTTAGGCATGCAGGCTGGCGATGCGCGGTCTGGAAATAAATTGGTCGCCTGATTGATTTTGCCGGAGGCAAACAGTCATTCGACAAAAGGAAGAGCATAGTAGCAAGGAGAGGTACAAGGATGAGTACCGGGCAACCTATTCAGGTAATCGCTGTTACAGGAGGTAAAGGAGGGGTTGGTAAAACCAATCTTTCAGTAAATCTGAGTCTGGCTCTGGCCAAGCTTGGAAAAAGAGTAGTACTGCTTGATGCAGATCTGGGATTGGCAAATGTCGATCTCTTTTTAGGAGTAAAAGCGAATAAAAATATTTCGGATGTACTGGCGGGCGATTGCGACCTTAAAGACATCTTAATAGACGCTTCTGGGGGCATAAAGGTGATACCGGCTTCGTCGGGCACACAGGAACTGGCAAATCTGGGGCCACAGGAACATGCAGGATTGATCAACGCCTTTGCGGGCCTGGTCGATGACCTGGATGTACTGGTCATAGATACGGCTGCGGGGATTTCGGACTCAGTGATCAGCTTTGTTCGAGCCGCGCAGGAAATCCTGCTGGTGGTGTGCGATGAACCGTCTTCAATTACCGATGCTTATGCATTGATAAAAATACTGAATCGAGATTACGGGATAGATCGATTCAGGGTAGTGGCAAATATGACCAGGTCGGAAACGGAAGGCCAACACCTGTTCGCCAAGCTGCTTCATGTAACGGATCGATTTTTGGATGTAAGCCTGCAATACGCGGGTGAAATTCCATTCGATGATTCGGTACGAAAGGCAGTGAAAAAACAAAAAGCCGCGATCGAAGCATTCCCTGGAAGTAAATCTTCCATAGCTTTCGAGAAACTCGCAGAAAGTGTCGTGGACTGGCCCATAGCGGACCAGCCTCGCGGACATCTTGAGTTTTTTGTGGAGCGATTAGTATCCAGTCCTGCGGCGTAGAAGCGATGCGGGTTGGATGCCAAATTTGAAACAACGGGATGACTGAAATGAGTTCAGCAACAGGGGCTTCCGTATACGACAACGTTCAGACCGATGGTCAAACGAAAGAGACCATGAAAGATGAAGACTTGAACGAAGTAGTCGACAGATACGCACCATTGGTAAAACGAATTGCGCACCATTTATTGTTGCGCATGCCTGCCAGCGTACAAATCGATGACTTGATTCAGTCGGGCATGATCGGTTTGTTGGAGGCAGCGAAGAAGTACGATGTATCGAAAGGCGCAAGTTTTGAAACTTACGCCGGCATTCGCATTCGCGGATCGATGTTGGATGAGGTGCGAAAAGGTGATTGGGCGCCCCGATCAGTGCACCGAAAATCCCGCAAGGTAGCTGAAGCTATCAAGGCGATTGAGGCCCGTACAGGCCAGGATGCGAAGGATAAAGAGATCGCTGCAGAATTGGAGATTGACCTGGATGCCTACTATGCAATTCTGCAAGACGCCAGTGGCAGCCGCCTGTTCAGCTTTGACGACATCATGGAAGGTGATGACTCGGCTATCGAACTGGCTGCAGGTGAATTGCCAGGACCTTGTGATGGTCTGACCCGGGATACGTTCAAGGAACACCTTTCCAGGGCGATCAATGGCTTGCCGGAACGAGAAAAGTTAGTTCTGGCGCTATATTACGACGAAGAACTGAATTTGAAAGAAATCGGCGAGGTAATCGGAGTGAGTGAGTCCAGGGTAAGCCAGATTCACAGTCAGGCTGCGATGCGACTCAGGGCTCGGTTATCAGAATGGAATTGATTTTCAGAACGGAATACAGGCTTTCTTCAGGGTAGAAGGAAGCCATTGTCAGGGAGCGACAAATGGCTATTGAACTTTTTAATGACACGACATTTCTCTTACTGATTGCGATTAACGTCTCGATAGTATGCCTGCTCCTGATGGGCAGGGTTAAAAAACTGCAGAGGGCAGTGCTTGCGCTACAGTCGCAGATGCAACAAGAGACTGGCAAGTTGTCCCGCAACCAACAGGCGCTGATAAAACGTCTCGGTCTGGTTGAAAAGCAACTTGGCAACACTCAACCCCGGACCACACGTCAAAAACCCAATTCGTCCCCGGAATCCAACGTCAGTCAGGCCAGCAAATTGCTGGATCTGGGCGTTGATGCTCGCCAACTGGCACAGGGTCTTGGTTTGTCGCAGGCAGAGGCACGCTTGATGAGCCTCGTGCATGAGCAACAGGCCGGAGAACATCAGGCGGCTTGATTGCCCGGGTTCGCTGCTGATCAATTGCATTGCTTGCTCGCGAATTGCGTTTGCTAGCCACTGGTGAAGCAAGATGGATCAGTAATTTCCCATTTCGTAGAAGCGCTGGATTTCAAGCAACTGGCGCTGACGGAGTCGGCTGCGCTCTATGGCGCTGTCGATTTCCGGGCTCCAGATCTCATACCAGGAGTTCGAACCCGGTATAAAGTTGGTGAGGTGATAGATATTCACTTTCAGGAGCCGAAAAAATACCTGGTAAGTCTTTTCGTTCTCAGTCAGGGTCTGGCTTAGTGCCATGATCTGGTTTTCCACGTCGTCCAGAACCAACTGATCTTCCAGGCTGCGTGATTGCTGCATACTTTCCCGGGCCGCCGTTTCCATCTCTTCGAAGCTCGCGTAGTCTCTGCGTACGGCCTCCAACATCTCCGCGCCCGACCGCTGGTCCATGACACTGTTCAGGCTGAACAGCACATAGAGGGTGACAGCGATACCTAGGCAATTGATCGCAATGATGGAAATTCCCAGCCAGGCCGACAGGCGGGCGCGGGCATCCAGGTTGGCGATTTGCAGATCTTTGGCGCTGGTCATCGCGTTACGGCTCCGAGGAATCAGTAGTAGTTGCAGTCGACGCCGATTCACCGACTGAGGGATTGGAGAAGTCCAACTCCCTTTGTTTGCTGGTGGCGATAGCGGCGTCGACCTTGTTGTAAAAATCATCCCGCCAACTGCGCGAGCCACTCATCATTTCGGAAAGGCCATTCACGGCAAACTTGACGGATTCCAGGAACGACTGGAAGTCCTGTTCCTGGCTCACCATTACCTGCTGCAAACTGGCGAATTGGGCCTGGTCCACCGCAGGATTGATTGCGTCTAATTGTTCCTGCATGGATTCCAGCAGATGATTGTGAAACTCCACCGCCAGGTTCAGGTTTTCATATTCTTCGCTTACCGCACCGGAGAGATTGGTCATCTCCATCAGTGGCTCACTCGTCAGTGTGAGAATGCGGCCGTTGAGATTTGCGTAGGTAAATGCCACGCAGGCCATAAAAATCACCGAACTTAGAACAGAGCCGAATATCAGTCGCCACTGCCACGTCGTGCGGGCGGCAAGGATCTCAATCGGATCGCCTTCCTGCTCTTCGGTTTCTTCCTTTTTTTCCTCTTCGGCCATGATTGCAGCTTTGTCCTGGGTACAGGTGGTTTATGTCACTACTAAGCATAGTAGATAGGATTGCCTCAGGGAGGATGCAGCTAAATTTGCTTCATGAGCATGCCGATTACAGTGCCGTGGATTTGGCAGTAACCGGTTGTGGGGAAATGGAATGAATGAGCGGGAAGGGCGCCCCGGGCCCGAATTCGCTATAATCGCCGCTTTGCTTGGAGCCCAAGCAGATAATTCAGAGGTTCCTTAAGGTAATCTTGCGCCCGTGAGCGAAACCAGCACAGACAATTACGGCAACGCCCCGGGTGAAGGGACTATGCTGACAGCGGCAGAGTTGTTCTGCGAGCGGGACGATCGCGTGCTTTTTGCCAACCTGCAACTGCGCCTGGAAGAGGGGCAGGTGTTGCAGATTAAGGGCAGCAATGGCTCCGGCAAGACAACCTTGCTGCGCATCCTGTGTGGAATTAACGACTCCTATGAGGGAGATATCCTCTGGTATGGCCATCCACGGGATAAACAAGCGGAGCAGTTTCTCGGGTCTCTCCTCTATATAGGACACAGGGTAGGGGTGAACAAGGTACTAACCCCGCTGGAAAACCTGCGCTGGAGTGCCAGCCTGCAGCGGGATGCGTCCGATGAGGATCTGCTGGCTGCACTGTCCCAGGTTGGACTGCGCGGCTTTGAATATTCCCAGTGTTTTTCACTCTCGGCCGGTCAGCAGCAAAGGGTGTCACTGGCGCGCCTGCTGGTGAGCGATGCCCGGCTCTGGGTGTTGGACGAACCCTTCACGACCCTGGATGTTTCGGGTGTGGCGTTGTTGGAGTCCATGCTTGCAGACCACGCGAACAAAGGCGGTGCGGTTCTGGTCACCACCCACCATACACTCTCGGTTCCCGACCTGCGGGTCCTCAACCTGGACGATAACCGGGAGGAACGGCAATGAGCAGGCCAGCCTCCCCATCGACGAGTCATGCCTTCTTTTCAACGCTGAAGCGGGATTTGCTGATTGCCTATAAAAGGAAGAACGATCTGCTCAACCCCTTCATGTTCTTCCTAATCGTGGCGACTCTATTTCCAATCGGCATCTCCCCTGATCCGGAGCGACTCGGGGAGATCTCTGCGGGCGTGTTGTGGATCTCGGCATTATTGGCGTCGCTGTTGGCGATGGATAATTTGTACCGCTCGGATTATGAAGATGGTTCGCTGGAGCAGCTATTGCTCTGTCCCTATCCCCTGTATTTCCTGGTTCTGGCAAAGAACCTGGCCCATTGGCTGGTAAGCGGACTGCCCGTCGTACTGGTCTCGCCGTTGATTGCCTATATGCTGAATCTGCCGGAGGAGGCCTACTGGACCCTGTTCCTGACCCTGCTAATGGGCACCCCGGTGCTCAGTCTGCTGGGTTCCATCGGAGTTGCCCTGACGGTAGGGCTCGGCAGCCGAGGGCTGATATTGGCTGTAATCACCTTGCCTATGAGCGTGCCCGTCCTGATTGCGGGAACGCTGGCAGTGCAGCAAACACTGAATGGGGCGCCATTACTCGCCTATCTGGCGATAATGGGAGCCATGTTACTGACGGCGCTGACTCTGGCCCCGCTGGCGTCTGCTGCTGCGCTGCGCATCAGCGTCAACTAATCGGCGATAACCAGGGTCAATTAGTCCAAATGTCGTTTATTCACGTAATTACAATGAGTTACAATACGTAACACCGGGGTGTTTAGCCCCCATGCTATAGTGATTTTGGCGTCATCTAGCAGGCTCGCAGCAGCGGATGCTCAGCGAGCAGAAACAGTCTTGAACTGCTTAAAAAACAGTCTTGAACTGCTTGCAAATCAGTCCTGAACTGCCGGTAAAAGACAGTCCTGAACTGAGAGAAGTGGTCTTGAACCCAACTGGATAGTCGCCATCTAATAATAGAAGTAGGAATGCCTTGAACTGGACCTGGTTTCATAAATTAGGCTCGCCCAAGTGGTTTTACGAGCTGACCAGCAAGTGGTTACCGTGGCTGATAGGTGCCATGGTGATTTTTCTCGCTGTCGGCGTGGTGTGGGCACTGCTCTATATTCCGCCGGATTATCAGCAGAGCTATACCACCCGTATCCTTGTGGTTCATGTCGCCGTGGCCGGCACCTCCCTGGCATTTTTCCCACTCATGGCAGTGGCAGGCACGATAACCCTGGTATGGCGTATGAAGCTGGCCGACATGGTGGCGAAGAATGCCGCACCTCTGGGTGCATGGTTTTCCTTTATTACCCTGGCTACTGGCTCCCTGTGGGGCAGTGTCATGTGGGGCACCTGGTGGGAATGGAGTGATGCCCGGTTGGTGTCCATGCTATTCCAGTTCTTCCTGCTAGTGGGTGTGGTCGCGCTTCGCTCAGCCCTGGAAGACAACGATACGGCGGCGCGAGCCTGTGCTCTGCTGTCCATCGTGGGTTGTATCAATGTGGTGGTCATCAAGTATTCCGTGGAATGGTGGAATGTTCTCCACCAACCCGCCAGCCCTCTTTCCATGTCAGGTGAGAGTGCCAATGGTCCGGAATTCTGGGTCCCTACTGTCGTGATGATAGTCGCTGTCTATCTGTTTTTTGCGGTTAGCCTGATTCTGGCAACGCGCAACGAAATATTGCAGCGGGAACGCAAGGCAGCCTGGGTGCAGGAATTGGTAAACGAAGCATGATAGAAGCAATCCAATTTGCCAGTTTCAGTGAGTTTCTGGACATGGGCGGCTACGGGTTCAATGTCTGGTCCGTGTATGGGCTGTTCACTGTTTTCGTGGCAGCTAACCTGATATCACCGGTGATGAAACGTAAACGCATCGTGCGCGATCTTAAACGCAGAGCGGTTGTTAATGAGCAAAGCCGCTAATCGATGACTCAGTCAATGAAAGACAAAGCTACTACAGGAGCGAAGTGATGAAACCTCATCGGCAGAAAAGGTTGGGAATCATTTTGTTTATCGCGGCAGGCCTTAGCGTTGCCGTTGGCCTGACCCTGTTCGCATTACGCCAGAACATCAATATGTTCTACACGCCGACCCAGGTCGCGGCGGGAGAAGTCACTTCAGGCGTGCAATTCAGAATTGGTGGTATGGTCAAAGCCGGAACGATTCAGGAAGACCAGAACAGCCTCCAGGTGAGCTTCGTTACCACCGACTACGCCAGTGATGTCCCCGTCCACTATGAAGGCATCCTGCCAGACCTGTTCCGCGAAGGGCAGGGCGTTGTGGCAGAAGGGCAGATAGACAGCGAAGGCGTGTTCCGGGCCTCGAAGGTGCTGGCGAAGCACGATGAAAATTATATGTCGCCCGAAGTAAAAGCCGCACTGGATGCGGCGGGTGCTTCACCTGAAAACCATTCAATGCAACCGGAAACCTGATGCTTCCCGAGCTTGGCTCATTTTCTCTGATTCTGGCCCTGTGCCTGTGTGGCATTCTGGGCAGTTTGCCCCTGGCTGGCGCCCATACCGGAAACCAGCTCTGGATGAATCTGGCACGGCCATTGGCAGCAGGTGTCTTTGTATTTCTCGGCATCGGTTTTTCGATTCTTGTTTACGCGTTCCTGACGGACGATTTCTCCGTATCCTTCGTTGCCCAGCATTCCAATACCTTGCTACCTATGCGCTACAAGTTCACAGCCGCCTGGGGTGGCCATGAAGGTTCCTTCCTGCTCTGGACATTCATGCTGGCAGGCTGGATGTTCGCAGTCGGAGTCTTCAGCAAGAGCATGCCGATCGATTTCGTAGCGCGAGTTCTGGCAATTCTTGGCTTGATTACTTTTTCTTACATCCTGTTCATGCTGGCCACTTCCAATCCCTTCGACCGCGTCGTGCCACTTCCGCCGGCCGATGGGGCGGACCTGAACTCTGCGCTGCAAGACATCGGGTTCATTCTGCACCCGCCCACACTGTACATGGGTTATGTGGGTTTCTCAGTAGTATTTGCCT
This sequence comes from uncultured Pseudohongiella sp., assembly GCA_965227635.1. GTDB lineage: Bacteria > Pseudomonadota > Gammaproteobacteria > Pseudomonadales > Pseudohongiellaceae > UBA9145. The sequence goes on from OZ245763.1 coordinate 3,263,170, forward strand.
TTGCCATAGCGGCACTGATCAGTGGCCGCATGGATGCCGCCTGGGCGCGCTGGTCAAGACCCTGGGCCAATGTTGCCTGGGCCATCCTGACCATTGGTATTGCACTTGGAAGCTGGTGGGCCTATTACGAATTGGGTTGGGGCGGCTGGTGGGCCTGGGACCCGGTTGAAAACCCGCCTCTCATCACCTGGCTGTTCGGTACGGCACTGGTGCATTCACTGGCCGTGACCGAGAAGCGCGGCGTGTTCAAGAGCTGGACTATCCTGCTGGCCATACTGGCCTTTTCCGGCAGCCTGCTCGGAACCTTTATCACCCGTTCCGGTTTGCTGACGTCTGTCCACGCTTTCGCCAGCGATCCCGATCGCGGATTCTTCATTCTCGGCATCCTTGGTATCGCCATCGGCGGTTCGCTGTTGCTGTATGCCCTGCGTGCGCCATTGATGAAAGCGGATGCCGGTTTCGAATTGGTGTCCAGGGAAATGTTCCTGCTGGCGAACAATGTGATTCTGGTGGTTGCCGCCGCGTCCGTTTTTCTGGGTACACTGTTTCCGATGGTGTATCAGGCGATTACTGATGATCTGATATCTATTGGCCCGCCTTACTTCAACGCCATCTTCGTGCCGTTGATGATGCTGTTGGTGGTCTTCCTCGGTATTGGGCCGCTCAGTCGCTGGAAGCGCACTTCACCAGCTTATCTTGTTGGCCAGTTATCGAAAGTGGCTATTGCCAGCCTGGTCCTCGGCGTCCTGGTTCCATTGCTGGTGTTGCTTGAGTTTTCTCTGGCGGCTTCCATCACGCTACTGCTGGCTTTGTGGATCGTGTTTTCCATAGCCCGGGATGTGGCCGACAAGACAGCTAACAAGAAGACCCTGACGGCGGGTCTGCGATCATTGTCCTGGAGTTACTACGGCATGCAGCTGGCCCATTTCGGTATTGCAGTGATGCTGATAGGGGTAGCACTGACCAGCTATTTCAGTAGTGAGCGCAGTGTGTTGCTGGACATCGGCGGCAACGTGGAGCTGGGTGGTTACGAATTTGACCTGGTGAACAGCCGCCGGATCGAAGGCCCGAACTACTTTGGTGAGCAGGTTGAAATGACCGTGAGTCGCAATGGAGAAGTATTCAGGACGCTTTATCCGGAACGCCGCCTGTATGTGGCCAGCGGTACACCCTCCACCGAGATGGCAATCGATGCGGGATTTTTCCGCGACTTGTTTGTGACCCTGGGTGAACAGCGTGAGTCCGGTGCCTGGACATTGACTATCTATGTGAAGCCATTTGTACGGTGGATATGGCTAGGCGCAATTTTCATGGCGTTCGGCGCCTGTGTTGCAGCCGGTGACAAGCGTTATAGACGATTGCGGGTGAAGAAGACACAAACCTCAGGGTCACAATCCGGCGAGGCAATGCAAGCGGCGACCTGAATTTCGGATACTTGCCGCATGAGTACTGCATATTATGAATAAACTGAAATTCTTTATTCCTGTTATAGCCTTTTTTGGTCTGGCACTGCTGCTGTGGCGTGGGCTATACCTGAATCCGCAAGAGCTGCCTTCGATGCTTATCGACAAGCCGCTGCCCGAATTCGCCATGACTACTGTGGAAGATGACTCTATCAGCAATGGTGATCTGCCCGATGAGATGTTTCTGTTGAATGTCTGGGGCAGCTATTGTCTTCCTTGTCTGGTGGAACATCCGACGCTGATGCGACTGGCAGAAGAGGGTGAAATCCCCGTGGTTGGTGTGAATTACAAAGACCGCAAGGAACTGGCTCTCGATTGGCTGGATACCAATGGCAACCCGTTCGAGTTCAGTATCTACGATGACATGGGGCGGCTTGGCATCGACCTTGGGGTTTACGGTGCCCCGGAAACCTACCTGGTGGATGCCAACGGTGTGATTCGTTATCGCCATGTTGCCGTTCTCGATGAACAGGTCTGGCAGGAAGTCTTCGAGCCTGCCATCGCCGAATTGAACGCTGAATCCTCACCTTGAGAACACATGCCAACACTATGAATAGAATGCTCGGTATGGGCATTTGCCTGCTGACTATTGTGGTAGGGCTGTTATCAGGCCAGGCTGCACTGGCGCAGGTCGATACCTTCGAATTTGAAACTGACGAGCAGCAGCGACGCTTTCGACAGCTCTCCAATGAACTGCGCTGCCCGCAATGCCAGAACGCCAATCTGTCAGGTTCCAGTGGTGGTGTGGCGGAAGATCTGCGCAGGGAAATTCATCGCATGATCATGGAGGGCATGAGCAATGCCGAAATCGAACAGTTCATGTTCGAACGCTACGGCGATTTTATTTTCTACCGTCCAAGGCTGCGCAGCGAAACCGTTTTACTCTGGTTTGGTCCATTAATCTTTCTTGGTATTGGTGGCATGGTGGCCTGGACCATCAGTCGCCGGGCACGGCAATCGGACTCCAGCGACACTGCCTTGGATTCCCAACAACAACAGCAACTGGATAAGTTGTTAAAAAACAGCGAAAGCCGTTCCTGATTTCCCGGTAGTTAATCTTGTTCTGGATATATACAGCAATTCTGTCCGCTCTCGCCGTTCTATTCGTCGTCTTTCCCCTATGGCGCAAGACAAGGGCAGAGGCCGACCAGTCGGAACAATTGCGAAGGGATGCGAATATTGCCCTGTTTCAGGAACGCAATGACGAACTGGAAGCTGAGCTTTCGACAGGCAATATCGATCAGGAAGAATTCGATAAATTATTGCTGGAACTGCAGCGAAATCTGCTCTCAGACGTTGGTCCTGAGGACTCGCGGCAGAAAAAGCCAGATTCCCCCGCAGCGGAATCCTCAAAACTGACACTGGCGCTACCCCTGATACTGGTTCTGCTGGTTCCCGTCCTGTCCTATCCGCTCTATCAGCAGTGGGGATTTATCGATGACGTGGAAGTCATGGATCTGTTTCAGGCCACCATCAATGCTGGCGGTGATCCGGAAGAAGCGCGCAGGTTGATCGTTGCCATCGGTGAATATGCCCAGGATCATCCGGAAATGCCCTGGCCGTTCTATTTCCTGGCCGAGAATTTTGCCAGCCTCGGCATGTTCGAAGAAGCGCGCATCTCTTATCAGCGGGCTGCGTCTTTAATGGAGCCCAACGCTGAGAAGGCCCTGGTGTTGGCAAGAGTTGCCACCGCCATGTACATCACTTCGGGCCTGGAGCTGACACCTGAGATTCAGGCTGTTGTCGACGAAGCGAGGGAACTGAATCCGAACGATATGGCAATTCTGCAATTGCTCGCTGCTGATGCCGAAAACAACGAAGACTGGGAGTCTGCTATCTCTTACTGGCGCCTGTTGATTCAGGCCAGCCCAAATTCCGAGATGGCACAACAACTCCGTGCACGCATTCCGGTAGCGCAGTCACTCATCGCCGCAGAGCAGGGCGGGGATGTTGGCCCGGTGGTGAACGTGCGTCTGGCGCTCGCCGAGGAATTGCGACTTGATGACAACCTGCGCGTATTCATTGCCGCTCGCAATGCCAGCCAGGAAGGGCTGCCGCCATTGGCGGCAATTGACACGACGGTCGGCCAGTTGCCCACCACCATACGTCTCGATAACACCGCTGCAGTAGGCCCGTTTAACCTGTCATCGGCCGATGAAATTTACATCACTGCACTGGTTTCTTACGCCGGAGTCGCAACACCGACCAGTGGCGACTACCGGGTAGAATCCAGTGTGCTCGTGCTCGGGGATGAACCTCTCGATGTCGAATTAACGATCAGTGATCGACTGCCTTAGCGCAAACCCGCCGTGGACTGGACAGAATTTCTCACCATAGCCATTGCCCATCTGCTGGCGGTGGCTTCGCCGGGGCCGGACTTTGCTATCGTAACCCGGCAAAGTGTGACAGCCGGTACCCGCATTGGACTCTGGACCAGCTTCGGTGTGGGCGCCGGCATACTGGTACACGTCAGTTATTGCATTTTGGGTGTGGCGCTGCTGCTTTCCCAATCACCCACCTTATTCAGTGTGATGAAACTCATTGCGGCAGCCTACCTGTTCTACCTGGGCGTGCAATCCATTCGAGAATCCCTACGAGCGGCCAACAACGATGGGGCGAATATCCAGGTAACCGTGGAACCGAAGCAGGCGTTCTGGTCGGGATTTCTCACCAACGGCCTAAACCCCAAGGCAACACTGTTTTTTCTGGCCTTGTTCACCGTCGTAATCGACCCGGATACAGCGCTTAGGTTTCAGGTTTTCTACGGCCTCTATTTAGCCGTCGCCACCTTCCTGTGGTTTGCCATGCTGTCCTCAATCCTGGGACGGCCGGGAGTGCGCCAGTTCATGCTGAAAGCCGGCGTTTGGTTTGAGCGGGGCATGGGGGTACTTCTCATTGGCCTGGCCGTACAGATTGCGTTGGTGCGTTGAGGAAGCCAATGCATCACTTCGCCGAGGCGCCATTCTGCGGTATAGTCACAGGTGGAGAACACTATGTCCCGACCCGAATTACCCACAGAACTGATCGATAAATTCAACCGACGCGTGGACTACATCCGCCTGTCGGTTACCGATCGCTGCGATTTCCGTTGTGTTTATTGCATGACGGAGGACATGACCTTCCTTCCCCGCAAGCAAATACTGTCCCTGGAAGAACTGCACCGGGTAGCCCGTGCGTTTACCGAGCTCGGTGTCAAAAAAATCAGGCTCACGGGTGGTGAGCCCATGGTGCGCAGTAACGTGATGTCCCTGATTGAGAATCTTGGCGCCTTGCCGGGGCTTGAAGAACTCCTGCTAACCACCAATGGCGCCCAACTGGATAAATACGCTGAACCACTCAAAGCGGCTGGCGTAAATCGCATCAATATCAGTATCGATAGTCTTGATGCAGTACGCTTCAAGAATATCTCGCGAGTCGGTAAGCTGGATAAAGTACTCGCGGGTATCGACGCAGCCGTGGCAGCGGGGTTTGATCGCATTCGATTGAATTCGGTCATCATGCGGGGTTACAACGAAGACGAGGTGCTGGCACTCACCGATTACGCCATCGGCAAGGGCATCGACATCGCGTTTATCGAGGAAATGCCACTTGGCGAAGCATCCGATCATGATCGTCGGCAAACAACTTGCAGTAACGACTGGGTCAGGGCAGAGATCGAGAAGAAGTATCAGTTACTGAACAGCACATCCAAAACGGCAGGTCCATCGCGTTATTCGCAGATTGTAGGCCATGACAGCAGGGTCGGGTTTATTTCTCCGGTAACCCATAATTTCTGTGCAGACTGTAATCGTGTGCGTATTACTGTCGAGGGCAGGTTGCTGTTGTGCCTCGGCAATGAGCATTCCGTGGACTTGCGAAGCATACTGCGAGACGAGAGCAAGGATGATTATGATCTGAAGGCCGCCATCGTCGCAGCCATGGATATAAAGCCCGAGCGTCACTATTTTTACGATCGAGACCACGCACAACCTGTGCGCCTGATGAATATGACAGGCGGCTAGACCATCAATGACTGCAGCAACGTCCCTCAATCTCGCGGTTGTTACCGTGTCCGATACCCGCACCGAAGAAACCGACAAGTCGGGCAGAGTCCTTGTGGAATGCCTGCAAGAAGCAGGACACAATTTGCATAGCAAGCAGATCGTGCGCGACGATGTTTACCAGCTACGTTCGGTAGCCTCCCAGTTAATCGCCGATGCCGATGTCCATGGTGTCCTCATGACCGGCGGGACGGGTTTCACTGCCCGTGACAACACCATGCGGGCCATTCAGCCCTTGCTGGATGTTCACATAGAAGGCTTCGGTGAACTATTCAGGCAGCTCTCCTATGCCGAGATTGGCACCTCCACAATTCAGTCCCGGGCATTCGCGGGTATGGCAAACGGCTGCATCGTATTCTGTGTGCCAGGCTCACCCGGCGCCTGCAAGACCGCCTGGGACGGCGTGATCGCCGAGCAACTCGATAGCTCGCACAAGCCCTGCAATTTCGTCGACAAGTTACGCATCGACTAGCTATTCGCTCCGCCTGTTGAGCCGCTGTCAGGCCTCCACATCGATGTGATGATCAGGGTCTGCTTTCTTTTGGTCTTTCTGCTTGTGCCGCTTTTGATCCCGTTCGCTGTTCGATTTGATGATGAGCTCGAATCCCGGGTCGGCGCTGGACTTGCTGTTCTGCCTCTTGCGGCTCACTTTATACGTCTGAATGCCGGGCTGGGTGTTGATCTGCATGTTTCTACTCCACTGCTTGTCTTTGATGGAATAGGTACCGCTAATCCTATGTGATGGAGGCCAGTTTATTGCTGGTTCCAATTCACAGAATAGATCAGATTGGATGTTTTTTGAGGATATTTGCGATTGGGGAAGGGAGGAACTTCGCGGAAAGGGAGTTCCCGAAAAGCAAAAACGCCAGCTTGATTGGATCAGGCTGGCGTTTTACATACCGTTATTTACTTCAGAAAGGCTAAGCATACAGCCTCCTTGGTTTTTTAGGTTTTAGACGGCGGCGTAGACGATAGCAGCAGGGACAGCGAGTGCGACTACGACGAGTGCAACGCTAACCACAATGGCTTCAACTACAGGCCGTGCCTTGTAGATTGCCTTACTCATTTGTTTCTCCTTGATTAAACGAGTGATGGGTTAAAAGTTGATTTCGGATGTGATCTCCACAACACGGCGCGTATAGTAACACAGGACGGGCAGAAAGGTAACACTTTTGGGTAAAAAAGCGCATTTGTCATAGAAAGTAACAAATTCTGTTAAGTATTTCTGTATATTTAAAAAATACTCATTTAAAACAATAAGATACATTCCTCCGGTTGTAATGCACCTGTCAAAAAGCCTGCCTGAAGTAAGGCTTATAAGCGGCTGAAAGTTAATAACTAAACGGCAAAACTCCCAGAATGTGACCTCAGTCACATGTGTTACGCTGGGTAACATATGCAGAATGCCAGTCTCCCGACTACACTGAAAGAGTCCTTCTTCCGTGCCATCTGTGGTCGGTTTGGCTACTGAGGCCGGGGAGGGCGAATTCTGTGAATGAGGGTCAGGATAATGGGCGCACGGACTGCGACACCCAGCAAATCAAGGCACAAACCCTGTCGGGTCTGCCAGAGCCTGCGACTGTTGGTGCTTCTCAGCCTGCTGGTCGCAATACGGCTGGCCTTCGGTCCCTGAAACTGTCCTCGCCACTGTATTATTCTCTTCTCTATCTCCTTCTTTTTTTTCCTTCTTTTAGCGGAAAACCCGCCCGCGCACGCCTCTCGACTGCAATTTGCCTGACATGGCAGGTAGAATTGCGCCCTGACCATAAAACTGACAGGGGCAATCGGGTTCTTCATGCGCATAATGACTTTCAACTGCAATGGCATTCGCGCAGCCGCGCGAAAGGGGTTTTTCGACTGGCTGCCTAAAGCCAACGCCGACGTCATCTGCCTGCAGGAAACCAAAGCCCAGGTCGACCAGCTCTCTGATCCGGTATTCCACCCGGAGGGATATCACTGCACTTACTTCGACGCCGAGAAGAAGGGTTACGCAGGCACTGCGCTGTATAGCAAAGAGAAACCAGGCAAGGTTTCAACAGGGCTGGGCTTCCCAATGGCTGACACGGAAGGGCGCTATATTCAGGCTGACTTCAGCAATATCAGTGTAGCCTCGCTTTATCTGCCTTCCGGCTCCTCTGGTCCCGAGCGGCAGGAACGCAAAATGAGTTTCATGGATGACTTCATGGCCCACATGAAAGCCCTGCGACGAAAGCGCCGGGAGTTTGTTATTTGTGCGGACTGGAATATATGTCACAAGGAAATCGACCTGAAAAACTGGCGGGCGAATCAAAAGAACTCGGGCTTTCTTCCAGAGGAGCGTCAGTGGCTAGATGTGCTCTACGATGAAGTGGGTTATGTCGATGCCTTTCGCGTCGTGAACCAGGAGCCCGACCAGTATTCCTGGTGGTCAAACCGGGGACAGGCCCGGGCAAAGAATGTGGGCTGGCGCCTGGATTACCACGTGGTTACCCCGGCGTTGAAAGACAAGGTTCGTTCTGCTGAAATTTATACAGCAGAAAATTTTTCCGATCATGCACCGGTAATTATTGATTATGAGTTATAGAGTTTTGAAATTGCGCGGCACGCTCGTCCGCTGTGTGATCAGCCTGTGCCTGTTGCTGTCGGCCCAGATGACATTCGCGCAATCCCTGGTCGCCGTCATCGATACCAGCAAGGGAGTCATGCGCGCCGAGTTGAATGAGCGCGCAGCGCCGACGACCGTGGCGAATTTCGTAAACCTGGCGATGCGTGGTTTCTACGATGGGCTCACGTTTCACCGGGTCGAAAGAAATTTCATGGCGCAGGGTGGTGATCCACTGGGCAATGGTACCGGTGGGCCCGGTTATCGATTCAGTGGTGAATTACTGCTGAAACACAACCGCCAGGGTGTACTCTCCATGGCGAACTCTGGACCGGGAACAGACGGTAGCCAGTTTTTTATCACTCATCTGGCAACGCCACATCTTGACGGTTTGCATTCTGTGTTTGGGCGCGTTGTGCAAGGGCAGGGTGTGATCATGCAGATCAGGCGTCGGGATGTGATTAACAGCATCACTATCGAAGGTGACCCGAGTGAGCTGTTTCGCAGGCGGTCTCAGCAACTGGCGCAGTGGAACGCCATACTGGATGAAAACTACCCGGATCTGAAACCGGCTTTCGTGCCAGCAGAACTGTAGTAGTTTCTTTAAAGTACTTTCTTGAAAGGTTTTACGACTACTTCGGCGTAGACGCCGGCAGCCACGTAAGGATCCGCATCTGCCCAGGCTTGTGCCTGCTGCAGGCTATCGAATTCTGCGATGACCAAACTGCCAGTGAAGCCTGCTTCGCCGGGATCATCACTGTCGACAGCGGGGTGGGGGCCAGCGAGTAACAGTCGGCCCTGTTCCGCCAGTTGGTTCAGTCTTTTAAGATGTGCTGGTCGTGCGGACTGCCGCTTGCTCAGACTGTCTTCCACATCCTTGCTCATTATTGCGTAGTGCATGTGTGCTTACTGCTCCCTTAAGCCATTGCCCGCTTCTTTGCCTGCAGCGTTGGCGTCCGGCTCTTCTTCAACTTCGATGTATTTTGCGAGCATTGGCATCTGGCCAATGATGAAGACGAATGTGATGATCAGGTTGCCGAAGACCTTGAATTGAATCCACAGGGCTTCACTCAACGTGAACGCCACGGCAAGATTGATGGCGCCCAGAATAATAAAGTAGAAAATCCAGATCGTGTTGAGGCGGGTCCAGAGTTCTTTGGGTGCGTCGATGGCGTGACCCATCATGTGTTCGATCGCTGGCTTGTCGCCAAAGTAGCGCGAAGCGAAGAAGATGGTGGCGAAAATCCAGTTAACGATGGGTGCTTTCCATTTAAGGAAATCAACGTCGCGAAAAATAATGGTAGGGATGCAGAAGAGCACGACAGCGCCCAGTGTGATCCATTGAAATTTATCGAGGCGCTTCTGGTAGGCGAACAGGCTGCCGTAGACCAGAACCGAAGCAATTAACAGAAACTCGGCAGCACTGAATATGCCGCCGATACTGTGTTCGAATCCCAATATCGTAATGCTGCGTTCATCAATCGCCCACACGGTGAAAAAGACAAGCAGCGGAATGTAATCAATAAATTGCTTCATAGTCCTGCGGACAGGCTCGCTATCCCTTCAGTCTCAAAAGTAGGCAGCATGTTAAAGCATTTGCAAAAAGGTGTCTGCTTTTGCCGACCCATGTAATAGAATCAGCCTCTTTTTGAGCGAGCTCCTGGCCAGCGGTGACGCTACCGGAAACAAGGTCCTGACACAGCAATGGGTGACTATTTACAGATACATCCCCAGAATCCTGAGCCCAGGGTTATCAAGCAAGCGGTGCAATGCTTGCTGAAAGGGGGAGTGATTGTCTATCCGACCGATTCTACCTATGCCCTGGGTTGCCATATCGGCGACAAATCGGCGCTGGACCGCATTCGCCGGATTCGGCAACTCAGTGACAAGCATAATTTCACCCTGATGTGTGCCGACCTGTCCTCGCTGGCCACCTACGCTAAAGTCCACAATAGTGCCTACAGAATTCTCAAGGCGTACACACCCGGCCCCTACACGTTCATCCTCAAGGCCACGCCCGAAGTGCCGCGAAGACTGATGCATCCGAAGCGCAAGACGATTGGTATTCGGGTTCCGGATAACGAGGTGGCGCAGGCGATAATCGGCAGTCTGGGAGAGCCGATCATGAGCACAAGCCTGATATTGCCCGGCGACGATGAGCAGCTTTACGACCCCTATGAGATGCGACTCAGGATCGGCAAAGTAGTGGATCTGATAATCGATGGCGGAGCCTGCGGGCTGGAGCCCACTACCATGATCGACCTGGTGGAAGGGGTGCCGGAAGTGATGCGGGCCGGCAAGGGCGATACGGAACCCTTTGAATAAGATTTTTACGATTGATAACCGCCGGGTTTCAGGAAAAACACCCCTGAACGAGGCCAGCGATAACAGTATAATGACGCCTGCTGTCGGATAAGGCGCAGAGCGAGAAAAGAGTGGTTCCCGGGTACCAGGAGCCATGGCCTGACTGGCATTTTTTAGATCAGAACAAGAGAACGAGGAAGCAGGTTTGTCTACGGTAGATTCACAAAAACGAGTATTGTCTGGCATGAGGCCAACAGGGAAATTGCACCTGGGCCATCTTCATGGGGTACTCAAGAACTGGGTGAAGCTACAACATGAATATGAATGCTTCTTCTTCGTCGCCGACTGGCATGCGCTCACTACCCACTATGGTGAGCAGAATCTGTTTGACGAAAACGTACTGGAAATGGTCATCGACTGGCTGGCGGTGGGCGTTAACCCGGGTTCAGCGGCATTCTTCGTGCAATCACGAATTCCCGAACATGCGGAGTTGCATCTGCTGCTCTCCATGACCACGCCGGTGAGCTGGCTGGAGCGAGTGCCCAGCTACAAGGATCAGCAGGAAAAGTTGCAGGAAAAGGATCTGGATACCTATGGATTCCTCGGCTATCCGTTGCTGCAGGCTGCCGACATTCTTATCTATCGCGCCGGCTTCGTCCCGGTGGGTGCAGACCAGGTGGCTCACGTGGAGCTGACGCGGGAAGTGGCGCGGCGCTTCAATCACATTTACGGTCGCGAACCGGGTTTCGAGGATAACGCCGAGGCTGCCATCAAGAAGATGGGCAAGAAAGCGGCCAAGCTCTACTCGGAGTTGCGCAAGGCCTTCCAGGAGCAGGGCGACCATGCCGCTCTCGAAAAGGCTCAGGCCTTGCTGCGAGAGCAGCAGAATATCTCCATCGGCGACCGGGAGCGCCTGTTTGGCTATCTCGAAGGGAGCGGCAAGATGATTCTGGCCGAACCTCAATCGCTGCTGACACCAGCTTCGAAAATGCCGGGCCTTGATGGTCAAAAGATGTCCAAATCTTACGATAATACTATTAGTCTTCGTGAAGACCTGGAGCAGGTCAGCAAGAAGATCAGCACCATGCCTACCGACCCGGCCCGGGTGCGGTTGAGCGACCCCGGTGATCCGGAAAAATGCCCGGTTTGGCAGCTACATCAGACTTATTCAGACGACTCGACCCGCGAATGGGTGGTACAGGGCTGCAAGAGCGCGGGCATTGGCTGCCTGGAATGCAAGAAGCCCGTGATAGATGCAGTAGTTGCGGAATTGGAACCCATTCAGGCGGAAGCCGCCCAGTATGAGAAGGATCGCGATCTGGTGCGCTCTATCCTGGTTGAGGGTAGTGAGCGGGCCCGGGAAACCGCGAGAGAAACCCTGGCCGAGGTGCGCTCTGCCATGGGTTTGGGAAGTTGGTAACAGGGGCTTGGTAAATACCCCGTAAATGAGATAATCCGCGTTGTGGCAAAGAGGTATCCGGGCATTCCGGGCTTCCCCTGGCTACAAGCAATTTAACCGGTTTTAACATAGAATGGCCTGAGACAGGCCTCGGCAGAACAAGAGATTGACCAACACAGGAACTGAAGCAGACACGGAGAACCTCGAATCGGCAGGCGCTCCCGCTTCCCCTGAAGAATCCCAAACCGACACCCCCAGTCAGCAGGAGCTGCCACTGGCGATAGTTGGTGGGGAAGCATTTAATGACGTCCCCAAGGATCTCTACATTCCACCGGATGCACTGGAAATTTTCCTGGAGGCGTTCGAAGGCCCTCTCGATCTTCTGTTGTACCTCATCAAGCGCCAGAACATCGATATCCTCAATATTAACGTGGCGGATATCACCGACCAGTACATGGCCTATGTGGATCTGATGCAGGCCAGCCAGTTCGAATTGGCGGCCGAGTACCTGGTCATGGCGGCGACCCTGGCGGAAATTAAATCCCGCATGATCCTGCCGCGCCAGGAAGAGGAAGAGTCCGACGAAGACGATCCGCGCATGGAACTCATTCGACGTCTGCAAGAGTACGAGCGCTACAAGCAGGCTGCAGAAGATATCGACGAAATGCCAAGGTTGTACCGGGATATCCAACTGGTGAGCGCAGACCTGCCGGTAATGGAGCGGGTGACCCCGGATCCGGAAGTGAAGCTGGACGAGATATTGCTCGCCTTGTCCCGTGTCTTGACCCGGGCAGATATGTTTACCAATCACCACATTCAGTTCGAGACACTGTCTACCCGGGAAAAGATGTCGGAAATCCTGGCCAGGCTCTCGGTACAAAAATTTGTTCCACTGGTTTCCCTGCTGATCAAGGAAGAGGGCCGCCTGGGTGTAGTGGTGACATTTCTGGCAATCATGGAGCTTATCAAAGACTCCATGGTTGAAATTGTTCAGTCGGAACCGTTTGCGCCTATTCATGTGAAATCCCGGGAACAGACCGCGACTGTGCGAAGCATTAATTAATTTTTGAAAAGCAACCACGGTAGCTGATTCAGTAAGGAAGTAGTCGAAAAGCAATGAGTGATATAGACAATAAAGTAAAGATGATTGTTGAGGGGCTGTTATTGGCGGCTGGAAAGCCCTTGTCCCTGGACAATATCGCTCAGGTGTTTTCGAAATCGGAACGTCCGGACAAAAAAGAACTGAAAGCAGTCATGGATGCCATTGCGGCAGACTGTAATGACCGTGGTTTCGAGTTGAAAGAAGTGGCCTCCGGTTTTCGCTTCCAGGTGAAGCAGGAAATTGGGGAGTGGGTTGCCAAGCTATGGGAGGAGCGACCTCCACGCTATACCCGTGCCTTGTTGGAAACCCTCGCGTTGATTGCCTACCGGCAACCAATCACCCGGGGTGATATCGAGGAGATCAGGGGCGTGGCCGTCAGTCCCAGTATTATTCGCACCTTGCTCGATCGCGAATGGGTGAGAGTGGTGGGACACCGAGATGTGCCTGGCAGGCCGGCCTTGTTTGCCACTACCAAGCAGTTCCTCGACTATTTCAATATCAAGAGTTTGCAGGAATTACCGCCGCTGTCTGAAATCAAGGAACTCGCACAAACCGAACCGGAAATCGATCTCGCCGAAGAGTTGGCAAAACAGCGTGTCATCGATCTGCCAGATGAAGAGTCTGATGAGGCTCTACAGCAAAACGAGCAGGAGATGGCGGAACTGCTGGCAGAGGAAGAGGCGGTCGAGCTGGCGAAAAAACCACTCGATGAAATTCTCAGCATGGGCCCTTACGAAGAAGATGCAGAGGAAGAACAGGACGAGTCAGGCGAGGACGACGACGCTCACACGGCAGAGTCCACCACGGATGACGATTCCGATGAGGGGAGTGACGCGGAAGGCAACGAAGAATTCGACGAAGATTCAGATGTAGATTTCGACGAGGATCGGGATTCCGATGGAGAAGACCTCGATGCGGATGATGACTATGAATCAGATGATGACGATTCCAGCTACGAAGACTCTGATGATGAGGATTCCGATGACGAAGACTTCGGCGATGAAGATTCCGATGACGAAGACTCCGGCAATGAAGACTCTGACGACGATGATGATTTCGATGATGAAGACATCGACGAAGAGGACTCCGCCGACAAGCACGCTATTGATGCGATTAATGACTTGGTGGAAGCAAATTATCAGGACTCCCGGCGGGGTGGTGAGCCGTATGAAACGGCGGCAGACGATGCGTTGCAGGACACGCCAGCAGAGGATTTTCAATCCGGGGACAGTGACGGCGATGATCAGCCAGCCAGCTTCCCGGCTGACGAAGCTTCGTACGATGAATCAGGTGACGAGAGTGGATCTGACGAGAGTGGATCTGATGAGAGTGATTTCCAAGAGATAAGCGCCGATGACGACACCGCTATCGCCGATGATAAAGCAGATGCTGTTACCGGGACTGAAGAAGACGAGAGCAGCAAGCCAGCCACCGACGCGTCCGTAATGGTATTCTCCACCGAAGAAGCCGAAGACGACCGCGATTTCTGAGCATTTGAACCTTGAAAATGTGGTCTCACTGCGACCGCTTGCCCTGACCACTGATACCCATGAATCCGAACACTGAGAAATTACAGAAAGTACTTGCGCGAGCTGGCTTCGGTTCTCGCCGGGAAATCGAAGAATGGATTGCCGCCGGCAGGGTAAAGGTCAATGGCAAAGTTGCGGTTATTGGTGAGCGGGTAAGCGAGGATGACAAGATCCTCGTGGACGGCAAGAAGCTAGCGTCCCAGAACAAGAATCGGGAAGAGGCCCGGGTATTGTTGTACAACAAGCCCGAAGATGAAATTTGCACCCGCAAAGATCCCCAGGGCAGGCCAACCGTTTTTGACAGGTTGCCGCCTATCCGTCATGGCCGTTGGGTCTCCATTGGCAGGCTGGACATTAATACCAGCGGCTTGCTGCTGTTCACTACCGACGGTGAACTGGCCAATAAGTTGACTCACCCCAGTTCCCAGATCGAGAGGGAGTATGCGGTACGTGTCATGGGCGACGTGACCCCTGAAATGGTGCAGGCCATGCATAAAGGTGTAGTGATAGAGGGTCACCTGTGCCGCTTCACCGACGTACAGTATTTCGCGGGTACAGGCATCAACCAGTGGTATCACGTGGTGATTATGGAAGGCCGTAATCGCGAAGTGCGTAAGCTGTGGGAATCACAAGGGCTCAAAGTGAGTCGCCTCAAACGGGTCCGATTCGGGCCAATCTTTATCCCGAGTCACGTCAAGCGCGGAAATTTCATCGAGCTTAACCTGCAGGAAATCGACAAGCTCCGACAGGCCGCGGAGCCAGATCAGAGTAGCTGATTCCTGGCTCTTCCACTGAGACTGCGGGCCGAATCGGTGCCGGTAAGCGAAGCGCAGCCGAACAGCAGATTAAGCTGATGCTCGTGATGCTTCTTGAAATGCGCGGTTACCGTTCGTTCAATGCGCCGGGCGATAGAGGCGGTTCCCCTGGCATCATTGTGCAGAATCAATTGAAAATCTTTGCCCCCAATTCTCTGCAGCATGTCTGTGTTGCGGCAAGCTTCCTGAATCAGGGCCGTTAACTCGGTCACCAGCCTGGCGGGCAGCTTGGTGGTTTTTCTCTGTGTAGTCGATTCAGCGCGAATCAGCATCAATGAGAGCGGGTGATTGTGACGCTTCGCCAATTCAATCTCGCGGGTAAGCTGGCGCTCGAGCTTCTTGCGGTCAGTGATAGTAAGCAACGGCTCCTGAATGGCGTCGCGAACGGCGTCCCCGTATTTCAGGGCGTTGCTTATTGGTACCAGCAATAGCACCAACAGGCCTTCAATCTGTTCCAATTCATTATCGCTGAACCTTCTGGATCGATGGAATGTGACTTCCCCAAATGAATCGTTGCCACTTACCAGTCGGTAACCGCAGCTATGGGCACTGGCCTTGCCGAAGCGCAGAGACAGATCCCTGTCTTCTTCCACATAGGTCAGGCCATCGACTTTGATCAGGGTGTTCACGCCGCCCAGAAACTGATCGATGATGGTTTCCAGATCCAGTGAAGACTGCAGCAGGCGAACCAACTGGTATTTATCGAATTCGGAACCGTCCTGACTGCCGGCATCAATATCGATGGCCTGCTTGTTATGCTCTGAACTGCTTTCTAGTGATTGAATTGATGCAACCATAAAAAATATCCTGCCTGCGAATAGTGTTAGATTCCTACTACCTGGTTCTTGCCATTGTCCTTGGCCTGGTAGAGTGCTTTGTCGGCGCGCTGAAAAATACTGTCGCGACTATCGGACGGCTTCATACTTGTGGCACCGATACTGACGGTAAGCTGCAGCGATTCACTGCTGCTCAGTTCGATGTTCCGTGCCTCAATGGACTCACGAATACGCTCTGCGATGACGAGAGCGCCGGGTAGGTCGGTTTCATTGAGTATGACAACGAACTCCTCGCCACCGTAACGGAATATCTGATCGGTCTGTCGATTGACTTCGTTCAGGGCCTGGACGGTTTCCTTCAGCACGAGGTCACCGTTCTTGTGGCCATGGCGGTCATTTATCTGCTTGAAATCATCGACATCGATCATCAGCAAGGAGAGGGGAGATTTGTGTCGCTTGGCTAACTCCAATTCCCTTTGCAAGGTGCTGTCCAGGGCAATGCGATTGCTGCAACCGGTCAGCGGATCGGTGAGGGAAGCTATTACCGCCTCGCGATAGCGAAGTGAATTCTTCAGCGGGCAGACCAGTGTTCCCAGCAGACCTTCGATCAATTCGAGATCGAATTCGGTGAAGCGTTTGCTGCGGTAAAAAGTGATCTCACCCAGAAAGTCTTTCTGAGTCGACAAGCGGTAGCCGCAACTGTGAGTGGCTCGTCTGCCGTGGCTCACGTTGATGCCCACACTCTCGTAGATATAGCTCAAGCCGCTCAACTCGATAATGCCTTTGAGCTCATCATGAAAGATCTGTAGCACCAGTTCGAGATCCAGACTGGATTGCAGAACGGTACTCAGTTTTAGTTTTAAGAGTTGTTCATCGGGTTCGGCTTCCAATTCCCGATTAAGCAACATCATGCGCCTGGCGCTATCGAATTCGATAGTATTTGAGCTAGTCATTGCTGTGGCCATGTTTCCCTCCTGGCTCTAGCTGATATCCGCACGACCCCGCGTTCAGATTGCAGGGCGAACGCCAAGGCGTCCCGGCGGTCGTCGAATGCTTGCTGGCAGCTAGTTCCTGCCCGCAAGCAATTCTCGCTTAGAGCTTAATAGCGAGGGACGTGCCAACTTGGAAAGGGAATGCTAAAAGTGCCGTATTTACAGACACATAGCTGGGTTGATACTGGAATGCAGAGGGGGTGTTGAGCGTGATGAGCGGCAATCATTCCCCGCCAGAGGCCGAAAAGCGGCAATCAACTGCCGTCAAATCCCCGAGCATCCAGTGTCCTGCCGTGGAGTTCTTCTGCCTCTGGGCCGAACAGATACAGGTAAACGGGCATGAGGGACTCAGGAGCAGGCTGGGTATCGGGTTTCTCTGCCGGGTAAGCGGCCTGTCGCATGGCGGTACGGGTACCCCCGGGGTTGAGGCTATTAACCCGGATCTTGCTGGTCGTCGCCAGTTCGTCGGCCAGGGTCTGCATGAGGCCTTCCACGGCGAACTTGCTCACCGCATAGGCACCCCAATAGGCGCGGCCCTTGCGGCCGACACTGGATGAGGTAAACAGGATGCGACCACTACTGGCGTTTTGCAGCGCGGGTAACAACACGCGGGTAAGCATGAAAGCGGCGTTCACGTTCACTTTCATCAAGGCATCCCAGTCGCTTTCGGGGTAATACTCAATAGGGCTGCGCGCACCCAGCAGGGCGGCGTTGTGCAGCAAGCCATCAAGGGCCGGGAACTGTTCATTGAGCGACTCGGCCAGAAGCTTGTAGTCGTCTGGACTCGCGGTCGCGAAATCCATGGGATGGATTATCACTTTACCCGGGTGTTTGTCTTCAATCTCGTCGTATAAGGCTTCCAGTTTTTCCTGGGATCGCCCAAGGCAGATTACCGTAGCGCCGTAATCGGCAAATGTTATGGCGCAGACTTTACCGATTCCATCGCTGGCGCCGGTAATCATAATGACTTTATCTTTCAGTAAATCTTGTGGCGCGTTGTATTCAAACATGGATAAGGTGATTCGTTAGTAAGTGAAAAGTAGGCCAGGGTTCGGCAGCCTGGGATCAGGCAAATTTCAGCATGTTCAGCAGTCCAGCGATTTGCGTGGACTCCTGCACAATGAAATCTGCATACCATTCCTCGGCTTTTACGTCTGGCCCCAGGTAACCGTAGGCGGCAGCAATGGCTATAACGTCGGCGTTCTTTGCTGCCTGGATGTCGCGTACGTGGTCTCCAACGTACACGGTGCGCTCTGTGTTTGCCGAGAGCGTTTCACAGGCTTTTAAAATGGGTTCTGGATGGGGTTTCCTGTTCTCGACATGGTCAGGACAGACCAGTGCCCCACAGCGATGCAGCAGTTGCATGTTTTCCAGCAGGCGCAGGGTATATTTCTCAGGCTTATTGGTTACGATACCCCAGGGTATATTGCTGGCTTCCATCTCGGCGAGTAAATCTTTCAGGCCCGGGTACAGCACGGCCTGGGTATTTTCCAGTTCTTCATAATACAGATCGAGGAGTCTTTGATTGAGCGGTTCAAAAGTCTCGTGATTTTCATCGATGCTGAATGCCAGTTTGGTCAGTGCCCGGGCGCCATCCGACACGGTCTGGTAGATGCGTTCTGTACTGACTGTGTCGCGATTATTCTCGGCTGTTAATTTGTCGACTACACGCTTGAAGTCCTGCGCTGTATCTATAAGGCTGCCATCAAGATCGAACAGTACACATTCAATGGAAGTATCCAGCGCCACGACTACGCGTCCTCTTTTCGATAACAGGTCAGGTAGTTCACATCGAGATCCGGTGCCAGCGAATAGCGTTTGCTGAATGGGTTGTAGGTCATACCGATCTGGTCTTGTAATGTGAGCCCGTGCTCCCTCGACCAGGCTGCAAGTTCCGAAGGACGGATGAATTTTTCATAGTCGTGGGTACCTTTGGGAAGCAGCTTTAACACGTACTCCGCACCGACGATGGCAAACAGATAGGATTTGGGATTACGGTTGATGGTTGAGAAGAAGACCAGTCCTCCCGGCTTCACCAGGGTATGGCAGGCTTTAACAACGGCCGATGGGTCGGGTACGTGTTCCAGCATTTCCAGGCAGGTGACGACATCGAATTGTTCGGGCTGCTCTGCGGCCAGTTGTTCTGCCGCGCATTTGCGGTAGTCGATATCGAGTTTGCTTTCCAATAAATGCAGTCGCGCCACAGACAGCGACGCCTCCGCCATATCGATAGCGGTGACATTCGCGCCATGGTGGGCCATGGCTTCGGAGAGTATTCCTCCACCGCAGCCGACATCGAGTACAGACTTGCCGGCAAGATTGATGTGGCGACTGATGTAATTCATCCGCAGGGGGTTAATTTCGTGCAGCGGTTTGAACTCGCTGTTTGGGTCCCACCAGCGCGCTGCCAGTGCCTCGAATTTTCGAATTTCTGAGTGATCGACGTTTTCCATCAGTGCTGGTTCTCGCTTGCAAATTTTTTCTGCCAGTAGGCTGCCCGTTCCCGAATAAACGACTCGTCCAGAGTCTTCAGTTCACCCTCGACGAGCAGTGCCTTACCGGAACACCAGACATGGGAGACCTGATGAGCGCCGCTGGCATACACCAGATGGGACAGGGGGTTGTTTACCGGTGTGGTATGCAGGGGTTGCATGGATACGGCGGCCAGGTCGGCGTACTTGCCTGGCTCGATACTGCCCAGCAGCGAATCCAGCCCCATGGCGCGGGCGCTATTGATGGTCGCCATCTCCAGGGCGTAGCTGGCAGGTACGGCGGATGCATCGCCGGCGACTGCTTTCGCAAGCATGGCAGCGAGCTGCATTTCACCGATCATATCCAGGTCGTTATTGCTGGCTGCGCCGTCTGTACCGAGGCCCACGTTAACCTCGCTGTTGCGCAATTTCTCTACTTCGCAGAAACCACTGGCGAGCTTGAGGTTTGAGGAAGGGCAGTGAATAACACTGGCCCCAAACTCAGCAAGCACCTGCCTTTCATGATCAGTGAGTTGGGTCGCGTGAACACAGACCAGCCGTGGACTAATGAGACCAAGATCAGCCATGCGTTGCAGCGGGCGGCGTTTGTCGCTCGCCAGCGCGTCGGCTACTTCCTGTGCCGTTTCATGCATATGAATATGGATGGGCACATCCAGTTCTTCCGCCAATACTGCAATTTTTTGCAGGGGCTCATCAGATACTGTGTAGGGAGCATGAGGACCAAAGGCGCTATAGATGAATTCACTGCTTCGGTAGTCGTCGTGTAACTGGGTTGCCTTACTGATGTATTCGTCTGCATCCTGCGCCCAGGCGGTAGGGAAATCCAGGACTGGGCTGGCGAGTTGCACTCGCATCTGGGCATCGGAAGCGGCGCGCGCGACCTCGTCAGGGAAGAAGTACATATCAGCAAAGCATGTTGTACCTCCTGCAATCATCTCTGCCATGGCCAGTAACGCGCCTTCGTGGACGAATTCTGCGCTGACGTAGTTGCCTTCCAGTGGCCAGATCCGGTCTTCCAGCCATTGTTTGAGTGGTATGTCGTCGGCGATACCCCGGAACAAGGCCATAGCGGAATGGCCGTGAGCGTTCACCATGCCCGGCATCAATACATGGTCAGGCAGCGATACGGTTTCAGCCGCCTGGTATTTTTGCTGCATTTCCTGTGTAGGCCCGATCGCAAGGATCTTTTTGTCCTTGATGACCACGCTGTGGTTTTCGAGGATGGTTTCCCGGGGTACGACAGGAATGGTCCAGGCACTGCTAATCAATAAATCGACGGTGGTTTTCTCTGACTGGTTCAAGCGCTTGCTCTCCGCTGCTAGCTGTTTCGGCAGCGCCTGCCTGAGCGCTTCCGGATACCCTGGAAATCCTCCCGCAAGGGAGTGATTTGAGGGCGGCGATTATACCCATTTTGGTCACAAAGTGCGCCCCTGTGTGTGAGTCAGAGCGTGATTCGCAAGTAGCTGAATTTAATAAGGAAAATTCTGTAATTTTTGGGCCGATTAAGTGTCATTCAGAGGGCGAAATATGGTAGACTTTGGGCCTTGAAACAGGGCTCTGGAAGGGCGTCGGAGAGGGGTGCTAAAGCCCTGTGAGATGCGCTGCTGAATGGGTGTGTTATTGCTCCCTCGGCCCGGTAAAAAATCGCATCGGAAAACCGATAACAATACTAACAAGCAACCCAAAATCGATAGCTGACACGATGGTTACGCAATTGCTGCTACGTTATTTAATGCAACGTCTTTTAGCCCAGTCTCTTGCCCTCTCGCTAATCCAGCTGTCTGTCCAGTTGAGCGATTCCCTCTCGAAACCTGCCGAAGTTTAGGAACGAACTGATCTATGTCTGAATTTGCCAAGCAGGTTTTGCCTGTTGCATTAGAAAGTGAAATGCGCGAGTCCTACCTCGCTTACGCCATGAGTGTGATCGTGGGAAGGGCGCTGCCAGACGTTCGTGATGGCCTGAAACCCGTTCACCGGCGCGTGCTGTTTGCAATGAACGTGCTCTCCAACGATTACAACAAGCCCTACAAAAAATCGGCGCGTGTTGTTGGTGATGTGATTGGTAAATATCACCCCCACGGTGATTCGGCTGTTTACGATACCATCGTGCGTATGGCGCAGAATTTTTCCCTGCGCTATCCGCTGGTAGATGGGCAGGGCAACTTCGGCTCTATCGACGGGGACGCCGCTGCGGCCATGCGATATACCGAGATTCGCATGGCAAAGATCGCCCACGACCTGCTGGCGGATCTTGATAAGGAAACCGTCGATTTCACAGAAAACTACGACGGCACGGAACTGATTCCCGATGTGCTGCCGACCCGGGTACCAGCGCTGCTGGTCAACGGCTCTTCTGGTATTGCCGTGGGGATGGCGACCAATATCCCGCCTCATAACCTGAGTGAAGTGATACATGGCGCTATCGCGTTGCTCGACGACCCCGATTTGGATGTAGATGCCCTGATGGAATACATCCAGGGGCCGGATTTCCCGACAGCCGGTATCATCAACGGCAAGGCGGGTATCGTGCAGGCATATCGCACGGGCAGGGGCAGGATTTATGTGCGAGCCAAGGCAGAGATTATTGATAGCGAGAAGAGCGGTAAGCAGACCATCATCGTTACCGAAATTCCCTATCAGCTGAATAAAGCGCGCCTGATTGAGCGCATCGCTGAGCTTGTTAAAGACAAGAAGCTGGAAGGTATCACTGAACTTCGTGACGAGTCCGACAAGGATGGCTTGCGCATAGTGATCGAACTGCGTAAGGGTGAAATGGGCGAGGTTGTCCTGAATAACCTGTATTCCCAGACCCAAATGCAATCCGTGTTTGGCATTAACATGGTGGCATTGGTGGATGGTCAGCCACGTCTGCTCAACCTCAAGGAAATGCTCGACGCCTTTCTGCGCCATCGACGGGAAGTTGTCTCGCGGCGCACCATCTATTTGCTGCGCAAGGCGCGAGAGCGTGGACACGTACTGGAAGGTCTGGCCGTAGCGCTGGCGAATATCGATGCCGTCATTGAACTGATCAAGACTTCTCCTTCCTCGGCAGAAGCGAAAGAAAAGTTGCTGGCCCGCTCCTGGAAGTCAGACAGCGTGCTGGCAATGCTGGGGGAAGTCGGAGCCGATGCCTGTCGACCGCAAAATCTGCCGGAGCAATATGGCCTCAAGGAGTCTGAGTATTTCCTGTCTCCGGAACAGGCACAGGCTATTCTCGAATTGCGACTGCATCGCCTCACCGGCCTCGAACATGAAAAGCTGATCAACGACTACAAGGAATTGCTGGTCCAGATTGCAGACTATATCGATATCCTGGAAAACAAGGCCAGGCTCATCTCGGTAGTCCGGGAAGAGATGCAAGAATTGCTGAATGAATACGGTGACGAGCGCCGCACCGAAATTGTGGGTTCACAGCAGGATCTGACGGCAGAAGACCTGATTTCCGAAGAGGACCGCGTGGTGACCATTTCCCAGGGCGGTTATGCCAAATCCCAGCCGCTGGCTGACTACTCCGCAC
This sequence comes from uncultured Pseudohongiella sp., assembly GCA_965227635.1. Lineage (GTDB taxonomy): Bacteria > Pseudomonadota > Gammaproteobacteria > Pseudomonadales > Pseudohongiellaceae > UBA9145. The sequence continues at coordinate 3,286,180 of OZ245763.1, forward strand.
AGCGCCGCGGAGGCATGGGGAAAGCCGCCGCCACGGTAAAAGACGAGGATTTCGTTGAGCATCTCCTGATCGCCAATACCCATGACACTCTGTTGTGCTTCAGTAGTGTGGGTAAGGTTTACTGGCTGAAGGTCTACCAGATTCCGGTAGCCAGCCGCACCTCCCGGGGTAAGCCCATCGTCAATATTCTTCCGCTGGAGGAAAACGAGCGCATCACCAGTATGTTGCCGGTGAGTGAGTACACCGAGAACCATTTCGTCTTCATGGCCACGGCAAATGGCACAGTGAAGAAGACGGCACTGGACAATTTCGCCCGCCAACGCAGTGTTGGCCTGCGCGCAATCGAGCTGGACGAAGGCGATGAACTGGTGGGTACCGCTATCACCGACGGTGATAAAGACGTGATGCTGGTTAGCAGCAGTGGCAAGGCAATACGTTTCGCCGAAAGCGATGTGCGGCCCATGGGCAGAACCGCACGCGGTGTGCGCGGTATACGCATGGCGGAAGGCTTCAATATGATCGCACTCATTATTCCGGCCGAAGGCAAGCAAATTCTTACCGTGAGTGAAAACGGTTATGGCAAGCGCACGAACACCGAAGAATTCCCGCAATACGGTCGCGGGGGGCAGGGTGTTATAGCCATGCAAGCCAGTACCCGTAATGGTGCCGTGGTCGGTGCGGTACAGGTTACCGACAACGAAGAGATCATGCTGATTTCAAACAAGGGTACATTGGTGCGTACCCGGGTTAGTGAAGTCTCTGTACAGGGCAGGAACACCCAGGGTGTAAGACTCATCAAGCTGAAGGAAGGTGAAGCACTGGTAGGTCTGGAACGAGTGGAAGAGCCTGGCGAAGATGATGTTGAAGAAGCCGTAGCGGCAACAGATGCGTCGGCTGAGGGCTCACCTGAAAACGGAGCTGACGGGGATGCTGTCTCCAACTCCGGTGATGCGGATAATTCCGAAACAGAAGACTAGGTGCCGGCCCGCACACTAAAGCGCTAAATAAAGCCAGCCTCTCAGGCTGGCCAGGATTCACATTGAAAGCCAAGTCCACAGTCGCCTATCTGGGTCCCGCAGGAACCTTTACCCAGGCTGCAGCCATTAATCATTTCGGCGATTCCGCCGAGCTGAAACCCTGCGTCAACATCGGAGACGTGTTCTCCCGGGTCGCGACAGGCGAGGTGGATTTCGGCGTGGTGCCAGTCGAAAATTCCACAGAGGGTATTGTAAACAATACCCAGGATTGCTTGATCGATAGCCAGGTTAAAATCTGTGGAGAAGAAGTCATTCCCATTCACCACCACCTTCTGGTGGATGCTGGTAAGCCTGATATGCCCATAAAGCGGATTGCGTCCCATCAGCAATCGCTTGCGCAATGCCGGGGATGGTTGCAGAAGAATTTCCCGAATGTGGAGTTGGTAGAAAGCCTGAGTAATGCCGAGGCTGCAGCTTCGGTGAACAGCGAGAGCGGCACGGCGGCGATAGCCGGAGACCTGGCCGCCGAGACCTATAATCTGCATATCAGGAACCGGGCAATTCAGGACCAGAATCACAACAGTACACGTTTCCTGATTCTCGGTTCCGAACCGGTGGCAGCTACCGGTCACGACAAAACCAGCGTGCTTGTTTACACGGCTAATAAGCCGGGTGCGCTTTTTCGCGTGCTGGAGCCATTCGACAATCTGCAGATCAGCTTGACCAAGATCGACTCCAGGCCATCGAAACGACAAGCCTGGGAATATGTGTTTTTTATCGACTTCGAAGGCCACGAGGCGGATACCGAAGTGCAGGAACTGTTTGCGCGGATTGGAAATCGAGCAGAAGAGATCAAAGTGCTGGGTTCCTACCCGGCGTTTGTTAAAAACGCGAAGCAATAAGCATCCGGGACCAGTCAATTGAACGGGCAGAACATAGTCATTGCAGGGTTAGGGCTGATAGGCGGAAGTCTTGCATCCGCGTTACGCAGGAATGCCCCCGATTGTATTTTGCTGGGGGCGGACAGTAATCAGGCGTCGGTTGCCGCGGCTATCGATGCAGGCATTATCAACGAAGGCGGGGAACTGGGTCAGTTCCTTCCTCGAGCAGACTTGCTTGTGCTGGCGCTGCCGCCGCTGGCGATAGCAGAGCTAATGGAGCATATTGCCAGTAAGGTTTCTGCTACTTGTGTGCTTACCGATGTAGGAAGCGTCAAGTCACACATCATAAAAGCTGTAAACAGGATAGGTCCTGATTTTAGCGCGAGGTTCGTGCCCGGACACCCCATTGCTGGTTCGGAGCAAAGCGGTTTTGCTGCAGCAAACCCTGACTTGTTCTCGCAGCGCAAGGTCATTCTCACGCCTCAGGAGCACACTGCAAATTCGGCGATTGCTGCCGTAAACGCAATGTGGCGAAAAGCCGGTGCCGATGTGCTGGGTATGTCACCCGACCGTCATGATCGTGTTCTCGCGGCTACCAGCCATCTTCCGCACCTGTTGGCCTACGCCATCGTGGATATGCTGCTGCAAACGGATGATAGCGATGACATCTTTCGCTACGCCGCAGGTGGCTTTGCTGATTTCAGCAGGGTGGCCTCCAGTAATGCCCGCATGTGGTCCGACATCTTTGTCGCCAATAGTGAGGCGACAGTGGAAGTTCTTGAAGATTACATTGCCAACCTCGAGTCTCTGAAGCAGCGCATTCAGAATCGTGATCGGGAGGGCATGATGGAAATTTTCGAAAGGGCCAAGCAGACTCGCGATAATTTTATTAAGAAGCACTACAACACCGGAAAAAAGACTATGGATAGCCCTTCCCAAGAAATCGTGTATCACGTTGCGCCAGGAGGTTCAGTGCGAGGGAGTTTACGCGTACCGGGAGACAAATCCATTTCCCACAGGTCGGTTATATTTGGAGCCCTCGCCGAGGGTACTACCGAAGTTTCAGGTTTTCTCGAGGGCGAAGATGCGCTTAACACCGTGGCCGCGTTCAGGGAAATGGGTGTGACTATCGTTGGGCCCGAGCAGGGGCGGCTAACAATTCATGGCGTAGGCAAATACGGGTTACAGGCGCCACGTAAACCTCTTTACATGGGCAATTCCGGAACAGCGATGCGGCTTATGACGGGATTGCTGGCGGCACAGGACTTTGACAGTGAATTGAGCGGCGATGAGTCGTTGAGTGGCCGTCCCATGGGGCGCGTTGCGGACCCGCTGCGCACGATGGGTGCAACAATCGAAACTGCCGAGGGCGGTACGCCACCCTTGCGCATCAAGGGCAGTCAGTTGAAGGCCATTGACTACGATATGCCAGTCGCCAGCGCCCAGGTTAAGTCCTGTCTGCTGCTGGCGGGTCTCTACGCCGACGGCGTGACCCGCATCACGGAGCCGGCTGTGTGCCGGGACCATACGGAGCGCATGTTACGTGGCTTCGGCGTGGCAGTGGAGGGTGGTTACCCTGATCCTGCTGTAGAGCTCAAACCCGGACAGAAACTCACTGCCACCAACATCGAAGTTCCTGCCGATATTTCCTCGGCGGCTTTTTTCCTGGTGGCTGCTTCCATTGCCGAGGGAGCCGACCTGACTCTGGAGCATGTGGGTATCAATCCCACGCGCACCGGTATCATCACGATTCTGCAGCAGATGGGCGCCAATATCAGCCTGCTTAACGAACGGGTGGTGGGTGGTGAGCCAGTGGCAGATATTCGGGTTCAACATGCCACCCTGCAAGGCATCGAGATCGACAGGGCGCTGGTGCCCCTGGCGATTGACGAATTTCCTGTGCTTTTCGTAGCCGCTGCCTGCGCTGAAGGTGAAACGCTGTTGCGGGGCGCCGAAGAGCTGCGGGTCAAGGAAAGTGACAGGCTGGAAGCCATGGCCCAGGGATTGCTGTCACTGGGTGTGAACCTGGAAACTTATCCGGACGGTATACGTATTCAGGGTGGCGACCTTGGCGGTGCCACCATCGACAGTCACGGTGACCACCGAATCGCGATGGCCTTTGCCGTTGCTGCACTGCGTGCCAATGCCGCGATTACGATCAGGAATTGCCAGAACGTCGCTACTTCATTCCCGGGTTTTGCCGAATTGGCGCAGACAGCGGGTCTGGCACTTAGCGTGAGCAGGGAATGATGGCCGCAGAAGCATCGAATCCACACCCAGATGACGTGCCGGTGATCTCTATCGACGGTCCCTCAGGCACGGGCAAGGGCACTGTGGCTGATCATGTGGCGAAATCCCTCGGATTTCACCTGCTGGATAGTGGTGCGTTGTACCGCGTATTGGGCATTGCCGTGCTTAAACAGGGCATAGACCTCGACGATGTCGCTGCGGTCGCTGCCCTGGCCCGGGATCTGGACCTGCAATTCGGTGCCCTCGGCCCCGGCACCATCCTCCTGAACGGCGACGATGTGAGCCTGGAAATCCGTACCGACCAGGGCAGCGATATGGCTTCCCGGGTAGGCGCGATTCCGGAAGCCAGGGAAGCGCTGTTGCAACGCCAACTCGCGTTCCGAAAACCCCCGGGTCTGGTGGCGGACGGGCGGGATATGGGCACGGTCGTGTTTCCCGATTCCGTGCTCAAAATTTACCTCACGGCGAGTGCCGATGAGAGGGCTAAAAGGCGATATAAGCAGTTGATAGATAAGGGAATGGATGTTAAGCTGCCCGCCCTTTTGCAGGACCTGAAGGAGCGTGACGCCCGCGATAGTGAGCGCAGCATCTCTCCTTTGAAACCGGCCGCTGATGCTTTCGTCCTCGATACCACTACACTGTCAGAGAAACAGGTGATGGATCGGGTCATGGAGATGGTCTCCAAAGTACTCGCTTAAGCCTGATTCTCGATCAGCCCCGCAAAGGAAATCGGTGTTCTCACTTGACTCTCCCAGCCTCGGCAAGTGTTGAATGTAAAGCAATTACCCCCGCGACTGCTGGATCGCAACAATATTTGCAATTAGTTTAATTAACGATTGTAAGTATCTGTTTTTATTGGATTATTAAATGAGTGAAAGTTTTGCAGATCTGTTCGAACAGAGTTTGAACGAGATCGATATGACCCCTGGTGCCATCGTCACTGGCACTGTAATTGACATCGATTCTGACTGGGTAACGGTACACGCCGGCCTCAAATCTGAAGGTGTCATCCCCCGCAACCAATTCCTCGATGACCAGGGCAATCTGCCACTGGCAATTGGCGATGAAGTTAAAGTCGCGCTGGAAACCGTGGAAGACGGTTTCGGCGAAACCCGCCTCTCCCGTGAGAAGGCCAAGCGCGCCGAGTCCTGGATGGAACTGGAAGCGGCCTACGAGAAGAACGACATCGTCACCGGTGTGATCAATGGCAAGGTGAAGGGTGGTTTTACCGTAGATCTGAACAATATTCGTGCGTTCCTGCCGGGCTCCCTGGTAGATGTGCGCCCGGTACGCGATACCGTGCACCTGGAAGGCCAGGAGCTGGAATTCCGCCTGATCAAACTGGATCGCAAGCGCAACAACGTGGTTGTTTCCCGTCGTGCAGTTCTGGAATCAGTGAGCACCGAAGAGCGCGATGCGCTGCTGGAAAGGCTGCAGGAAGGTATTTCCGTGAAGGGTATCGTGAAGAACCTGACCGACTACGGTGCTTTCGTGGATCTGGGTGGTGTCGATGGCCTGCTGCATATCACTGATATGTCCTGGAAGCGCATCAAGCACCCAAGTGAGATCGTCAATGTTGGCGACGAGATCGACGTGAAGGTTCTCAAGTACGACCGCGATCGTAATCGTGTATCCCTTGGTCTCAAGCAACTGGGTGAAGATCCCTGGGTTGCGATCAAGCAGCGATATCCAGAGAACACCCGCGTCAAGGCTGTAGTGACCAATCTTACCGACTACGGTTGCTTCGCCGAATTGGAAGAGGGTGTCGAAGGTCTGGTTCACGTGTCTGAAATGGACTGGACCAACAAGAATATCCACCCATCCAAGGTTGTGAACCTGGGTGATGAAGTAGATGTGATGATTCTCGATATCGATGAAGAGCGTCGTCGCATTTCTCTCGGTATCAAGCAGTGCTTCCAGAATCCCTGGGATGGCTTCGCCGAGAACTTCAACAAGGGTGACAAGATCAGTGGCAGTATCAAGTCCATCACTGACTTCGGAATCTTTATTGGACTCGATGGCAACATCGATGGCCTGGTTCACCTGTCCGACATCTCCTGGGATGAAGCGGGTGAAGACGCGGTTCGCAACTACAAGAAGGGTGACGAGATCGAAACCGTTATCCTGTCAATCGATCCAGAGCGCGAGCGCATTTCCCTCGGTATCAAGCAGCTCGAAGACGATCCATTCATGAACTATGCCTCCGAATTCGAGAAAGGCAGCATCGTGAAAGGTACCGTTTCAGCCGTCGATGCCAAGTCCGCTACCGTGGTACTTGGCGAAGGTATTGAAGGTGTACTGCGTGCCTCTGAAATCAGCCGTGACAAGGTAGAAGATGCCCGTAACGCGCTGAAAGAGGGCGATGAGATCGAGGTCAAGATCGTCAGTGTTGATCGCAAGAACCGGGTGTTGAGCCTGTCTGTGAAGGCGATCGAAATCGACGATGAGAAAGCGGCTATCCAGGAACACAAGAATCAGGATGCCAGCGACGTGTCTCCGGGCACTATCGGTGACCTCATCAAGGCCCAGATGGAAAAAAGTTAATTCTTTTAATAAATCAAAGGTTTATGATAGCCTACCCGGGCTATCGAATAAGCCTGAGCAGCCACGGCAGAGATTCTTTGCCAATTGGTAAAAGTGGCTGAATCGAGGAAGCCGTCCTCCGGGGCGGCAACCTGATTCAATGCAGCAGCACAAGCAGTAAAAAGCAGCGGTATTAAGAAAGACAGGGGATAAAAATGACAAAGTCTGAACTGATCGACCGTATTGCAAGCAAGCAGACACAGCTTTCATCCAAGGATGTAGAGCTGGCAGTCAAGGCTGTCCTCGAGTATATGTCTCAAGTACTGGCCGATGGTGGGCGAATAGAGATTCGTGGTTTCGGCAGTTTCTCTTTGCACTACAGAGTGCCAAGAATCGGGCGCAATCCGAAGACCGGCACACCCGTCGCGCTGAGTGGCAAGTACGTACCGCATTTTAAACCCGGCAAAGAATTGCGTGACCGGGTTAATAACAGCATGCTGACTGAGCACCAGTTCTAGTAGCGCTTTAATGGTCTGATATTGGCTTGCCAGTATCCGTTTAGACTTACTGGAACTTGATCTTCGTACGAAACGGCATGGCTCATCGAGTCATGCCGTTTTTATTTAAGAATTCGGCAGTTGTCGACAGAATCACTAACACTGTTTTGCGTCACTAACTTCGTTCACCGACTTGAATTAAACTTCATGAGAGTTCAATTGGGATTGCAGGCATGCGCAAGTTAGGCAATCTATTCTCAGGTCTGTTTCTTGTGTTGGTGTTCGTAGCCAGCATCACCTTCTCCTATTTCAATGCCACGCCCGTGGCAATTAGCTTTGGCAACCTGGAATTTGCTCCGCTGCCTGTCTCCGTCTGGATAATCGGTGGTTTCGTGAGCGGGGGCATCATCGGCTTGCTGCTGGGTCTGCGCTTCTTTCGCCAGCTTCGATCCCGTTCAGAGATGCGGCGCCTGCAGAAAGAACTCGCTGCGGCAAAACAGGAGCTCAAGCAATTGCGTTCAGTCTCCTTGAGGGACCTCGAATAGCATGGGAAACGTAGAAATCTATGTTCTGTTGCTGTTCGCAGTTATCGCCGGCTGGGTATTAGGTAAATTTGGCAGCGGCACACAGTCCAGGCCAAAGAAGGCGAAACGGGATGTACAGGATATATTCCGTGACTACTTCGTTGGGCTGAATTACCTGCTCAATGATGAACCCGATGAGGCCATCGACACCTTTATACGCGCGCTCGAAGTAGACAGCGATACGATTGAAACTCATCTCGCTCTCGGTTCATTGCTGCGCAGGCGAGGTAAGGTGGACAAGGCAATCAAGGTGCACCAGACCCTGCTCGCGCGTCCGGGCCTGGATAATTCATTCTCGGATGCAACCCGGATACAGTTGTCACTTGACTATATTGCGGCCGGATTGCTGGATCGTGCGGAACGCCTGCTGAAAGAAATCCTGGAAGACGACAGGGTGTCTAAATGGGAAGCCCTGCAGCACTTGATCACGATCTATCAGACCGAGAAGGAATGGGAACTCGCCGTCGAAAAATCCCAAAGCCTGCTGGCCAATCCGGCTTTCAAGAAAGACGCGAAAACGCTGTCAGTGGCCGCCCATTATTGCTGCGAGCTGGCGCTAATCGCTATTCAGGCAGAGCATGCGGGCAAGGCAAGGCAATATATAAAACGCGCATTCAGCTTCGATCGTAAACACACGCGAACCAGCCTGGTGCTGGCTACCCTTGAGCAGAAGCTGGGCAACTATCAGCAGGCTATCAAGGAGCTGGTGCGCGCCCGTTCTATCCGGCCCGACTACACGCATCTGGTAATAGAACCCCTCCGCGAATGTCATCAGCAGCTTGGTATAATGGCGGAACTCGAACCCTTATTGGCCCGCATGCACGCGGAATCGCCACACTCTGAACTGGTACTGGCGCTTGCCCGGCTGAAGAAAGAAGCCCAGGGTGCGCAGGTAGCCTTCGATTTTCTTGGCAGCCAACTTGCTGAACACGCCACACTGGAAGGTGTTAAGGAGTTGCTGCAATTGAAGATTGGAGTCGGCAGTACGCAAGCTGAATCTGGTCTGCAAGACGTGCCGAAGATTCTCGAATCGCTGCAGAATCAGCGAGCGGCACACCAGTGTACTCATTGCGGCTATGAATCCCGTAGCCTGTACTGGTTATGTCCGAGTTGCCAGCAATGGGACACTATCGGGCCCAGGGTAGAAAAAGTAAATTAGCGGAGCGCATTGCAGTTGCTGAGTCGTTATATCAATCGCTCAAACCAGGGAAATTGTTTTGGATAAACCTATCATTATCGCCATGGATTTCGATTCCGAGGAATCCGCACTGGGCCTGCTTGATCAACTCGATCCACAAAAATGCAGGGTTAAAATCGGCAAAGAACTCTTTACGCTGACTGGGCCGCAGTTCGTCAAAAATGTTATCGGGCGAGGTTTCGATGTTTTTCTCGATCTCAAATTCCATGACATTCCTAATACGGTCGCACGGGCTTCCAGGGTCGCGGCTGACCTCGGGGTCTGGATGTTGAACGTCCATGCCAGCGGAGGCAGGGCGATGATGGAAGAGACGCAGAAGGCGCTTGCCGAATACGGCGATGACAAGCCTTTGTTGATCGCAGTCACTGTGCTCACCAGTCTGGCGGATTCGGATTTGCAGGAGATTGGTTTCGATCGCTCATCTTCAGAGCAGGTAAGCAGGATGGCGACACTCACCCGGGACTGTGGGCTGGATGGTGTTGTCTGTTCTGCGGCAGAGGCTGCCGACCTGCGTGCACAATTGGGCACTGAGTTTGTGTTGGTGACCCCGGGAATACGTCGGCCCGAAGACGCGACCGGTGATCAGAAGCGGGTCATCGGTCCGGCGGAAGCGATGCGGCTCGGCAGTAGCTACCTGGTAGTAGGCAGGCCAATTACCCGCGCCGAGAAGCCATTGCAGGCATTGGAAGAGTTTAATTTGGCTGTGGCTGGCGTTAACTAGTGCTTTGACTAGACTGAACCCGGCAACAATTGGGTTGCGATTCACTAACTGATAAGGATATTGGTATGTCTCGTTTATCACTACTGGGCGTCGTCTGCGCGCTCTTGTTTGGACTCTTCTCAACTCCCACCCTCGCGGCCGAATCTCCCCAGGCAACCAGCGAGCAGGTGAGCCAGCTTGATATCAACAAGGCGGATGCGAATGCGATCGCATCGGCGCTGGATGGCATCGGTCTGGTCAAAGCGGAAGAGATCGTCGCCTACCGGGAGATGTTTGGAAACTTCCGTTCCCTGGATGAACTGCTGGCGGTTCCCGGGATTGGTGAAGTCACTCTGGAAAAGAACCGCCACCGTATCGTCATCACGGCGAACTAGCCTGCGGACGGGAATTCGGCACTTTCGGATTTGCTTTCAGTATTATTCGAAAGTGCCTGATTTTTATAATGAAAATCAGGCCTGTCGCGCTATAATCTGTGATTTGATCGACAGGACTGCTCCATGCAAGGCATGCAAGAGTTGCCATCGATGCTGTGGCTCTGGCCAATGGTATTTATCGCCGCCGTTCTCCTCACCGGGGGTTTACGCCGGCTCGCCTTGCAGCGCCGGGTGCTGGATGTTCCTGTTGCCCGCAGCGCTCATTCTATCCCTACCCCGGTGGGCGGTGGTCTCAGCATCGTCGTGCTCTTCGTTCTTCTATCGACCTGGTTCGCTCTCCAGGATTTCATCAGCGGCACTCTCTATTTAGGCCTGGCGGGGGCTGTTATCGTGGCGGCTGTCGGGCTGGTGGATGATCTTTACCAATTACATGCGTTATGGCGTATGCCATTGCATTTCGCTGCGGCCATCTGGTCGGTCTGGTGGCTGGGAGACATCCCGCCAATCGGAATAGTAGATTTCCTTGTAGACCAGCAATGGTTACTCAAAGTGCTCGCCGTGCTGGCCCTGGTATGGCTATTGAATCTGTACAATTTTATGGACGGCATTGACGGCATTGCCGCAACGGAACTGATTTTCGCTAACCTGGCCGCTGTGTTTTTGATCCAGATAGCGAGTTCGATGGAGTACGCTCTGATCAGCAGTACCGCATCAACGGAAGTCGCGCTGATCAGCCTCATCCTGATCAGTGGGGCGGCGGGGTTCCTGGTGTGGAACTGGCCCCCGGCGAAGATTTTCATGGGGGATGTGGGCAGTGGATTCAGTGGGTTTGCCCTGGGACTGCTGGCTATCGTGTCCATGCAATCAGGGCTTATGACCGTCTGGACGTGGGTGATCCTGCTGGGGGTCTTCGTTACGGATTCCACGTTTACCCTGCTGCGAAGATTGCTGCGTGGGGACCCCTGGTACGAGGGTCATTCGTCCCATGCCTATCAACATGCGGCGCGACTGTATAAGAGTCACGGGAAAGTGACGATAACCATACTATTGGTCAATTGTCTGTGGTTGGCACCGCTAGCGTGGCTGTCAGTGTGGCGACCGGAATTGGGATTTTTTCTCAGTTTGATTGCGCTAACACCGCTGGTGTTCGCCGCCTACAGATTACAAGCGGGCACGGGTGGAAATTGAAAGACTCCACTCTGGTGTCACTCCTGTTAGAATGGCCCCTTGCCACAGAATTCAGCAGTAGCCACAGGGCCTGAAATTTTTAACGCGCGGAGCCAGTAAAACAGCATGCACCTGCACTCGATACCGCTATCACGATCTATCAAGCAACTCATCATGATGACTGCGGACGTCGTCATGATGGTGATGGCGCTGGCATTCTCTTTTGCTTTGCTGGGAATGGATTTTCTCGCCCAGGACCAGCGCTTCTATGCCTACCTCTCGGTGGCCACGGTCATCAGTATCCTGTTCTTTATTCGCATTGGCCTGTATCGAATATTGCTCCTCTATATGGGGCTGCAGTCGGCCTTCATTATTTTGCAGGGTGTGACGTTCGCGACCTGTTTGCTGGCAGCCTCTTACTTCTTCTCGCATGCCCCACAGGATTCCGACTATTCGGTACTGCCGATCTTCTGGATGATCTCGGTATTGTTTGTTGGGGGTAGCCGCTTCGTCGCCAAGGTATTGCTGCAGAGCCTTATTCAGAATTTCCGTCCCAAGGAACCCGTCATTATTTACGGTGCCGGCAGCTCCGGTATGCAATTGGTGGTGGCCCTGCAAAACGGTGATCAGTATCTGCCGGTTGCTTTCGTTGATGACAGTCAAAGTATCGTTGGCAGCACTGTTCATGGTATCCGGGTTTACAGCCCAAACTCTCTCTATGAATTAATCGAAAATTTTTCCGTGCGGCAGATCCTGCTGGCTATTCCATCCGCGACACATGCGGAACGGAAAGAAATCCTTAACCGCCTCGAGCATCTGCCGGTACATGTGAAGACTGTGCCTGACCTGTTTGACATGGTGTCGGGTAAGGTTGGCGTGGATGAGATACGGGACATCGACATCGAAGACTTGTTAGGCAGGGATATCGTTCCTCCTAACCCGGAATTGCTGGGCGCCTGTATTGCCGGTCATTCGGTCATGGTGACCGGGGCAGGTGGCTCCATCGGTTCGGAGTTGTGTCGCCAGATTATCACCATTAATCCGGCGCGCCTGGTGCTGCTGGATTCATTCGAATACGGACTGTATGAAGTCGAGAGTGAATTGCGCGAGAGCCTGAAAGGGATTGAAAACGGCGAGAGTATCGAGATCGTCGCGCTGCTTGGATCTGTGTGCAATCGCACCCAGATGGAAAATGCGATCAAGAACTTCAATGTGGACACGGTCTACCACGTGGCCGCCTACAAGCAGGTTCCCATGGTCGAGAAGAATATCGTGGAAGGGGCGAACAATAATATCTTTGGCACCCTGATTTCGGCGCAGGCCGCAGAGTCGCTGGGAGTCAAAAACTTCGTGTTTATCTCCACAGACAAGGCGGTACGTCCAACAAACTTTATGGGGGCCACCAAACGTTTTGCTGAACAGGTACTGCAGGCGATGGCGCAACGCGGCAGCAAGACGCGTTTCAGTATCGTGCGCTTTGGTAATGTGCTGGGTTCTTCAGGCTCCGTGGTGCCACTGTTCCGCAAGCAGATCAGCAGTGGTGGACCAGTCACCGTTACCCATCCGGAGGTGACTCGCTATTTCATGACGGTACAGGAAGCGGCCCAGCTCGTTTTACAGGCGGGTTCCATGGCCAGTGGTGGCGATGTGTTTGTGCTGGATATGCACGAGCCGATTCGTATCATCGACCTGGCCAAGAAAATGGTGCACCTCATGGGATACGACGTGAAGGATGAGAATTCCTATCGCGGTGATATCGCCATTGAGTACACGGGCCTGCGTCCGGGCGAGAAGCTGTATGAAGAATTATTGATTGGTGAGTCGGTGACCGGCACCGAGCATCCCAAGATCATGCGCGCCGAGGAGGAAACCCTCTCTCTCGATGCATTGAATAATTTGCTGCAACGCCTGGAAGTGGCGTGCCAGGAAATCAATTTACCGGAAGTGAAGGCCATCCTGATGGAGGCGGTAGATGGTTTCGATCCGAAGGAAGAGGTCAGCGATCCGCTGTGGGAGTTCTATCAGGATTCAGCGGCGGAGCAAGATGTTGATCAATCCAGTAAACCAGTCAACACCAAGGTCACGCCGCTGTTCAGAGAATAATCTCGGCGACGCTTCCTTTAATCTGCGCGGCGCACTGAGTTAATCACCACGGGCTCGGTTGGCACATCGCTGTAGGCACCAGATCGTCCTGTAGTCACGGCGGCGATGGCGTCCACCACTTCCATGCCTTCTATCACTTCACCGAAGACAGCGTAGCCAAAACCGCTGGGTGTTTCGTTGGTGTGATTCAGGAAATCATTGTCTACCAGATTGATAAAAAACTGGCTGGTAGCGCTATCCACTACATTGGTACGAGCCATCGCCAATGTGCCGCGATTATTGGGCACGTCGGATCTGGCCTCGTTCTTGATCGGGTCATAGGTTGAGAGTCGATTCATATCGGGCAGGAATCCGCCGCCCTGAATCATGAAGCCATTGATCACGCGGTGAAAAATCAGACCATCATAGAGTTCGTTGTCGGTGTAACGCAGAAAGTTCTCGACCGAGATGGGGGCCTTGTCTGCCCACAGCTCGATGGTGATGGTGCCCTTGTTGGTGTCCATGACTACCACAGGATTATCCTGGGCCATAACGCTGCTGCTAAGTATCAGCAGTGCAGATAAGAGTAGAGCTCGCATGCTTGTCTCCTGTGACATGTTCTCGAGCGGGCTACTATACATTATTTGCTCCCGCAGGCTCTACAGAGCTGCGCGGGAATGCCTGTGGTTATCGACGGGGTGCAGGCGCGCGATCGAGCCCTGGACTATGCGCGATTCAGGGCCTGTTCAGGCGGATACAATTAATGTTCATCGAGAATATGCGGGGAATAACATCTATTAGGTGTACATGGACAATTAGGTGAGTGCCTTCGAACGCGGCTGCGAGGAGGCAGGGTTCCCAACCCGCCGGCTCGGCGCCCATCCTGGGTCCCTTCACTACAGAAAAAGCCCTGCGGTCTTTTTCTTCCGTTCAGCGCCGGCCTTGACTGGCGGGTTGGGAACCCTGCCTCCCCGCAGCCGCTTGTGCAGTGATACCCGAGATATCGGAGTACTCTTCGACACACCTCATTCTCAATCGAAGGGAACAAATGTAACCAAAAAGTATCGTAACGCCTGGCAGCGCTCAGAGTGCCGGACAGAAGGGGCTTGTCGCCAACAGTTAAGCGATAGCGCTGAACGGAGAAAAAAGACCGCAGGGCTTTTTTCGGAGTGAAGGAACCCGGGACGGGCGCAGAGCGTTGGCGACAAGCCCCTTCTGTCCGGCACGGCCACAGTTCAAGGAAGCCCCAACTAAACAGGTAACTGAATCACAGCTAGCCAACGGTTCCCGGAAAAGAGCGATGAACCAAAAATAAAGGGGGGGAATATGGCTGCCCAACCTGGACTCGAACCAGGAACCAAGTGATTAACAGTCACCTACTCTACCATTGAGCTATTGGGCAGCAGAGCAATGGTTATTTCGAGTATAGCTCGAAAGGGGGCGTAGTCTAATGAGATTTGGCAGGGGGGTCAACAGTGTAGGTGCTTGTATAGGGAATGGGTACTTATCGGTATCGTGCACGGTGGGTTGAGGAGCCGGGGTGAAATTTGGCGACACGCCGTGAACCCGGCCCAGCCGCCAATCATAGATCGGCGTCGTTCGATTCTCGCTGCAAGCTGACGCTTGCAAAGCGCTCGGTCTCACCCCTGGGGGCTCGGGAGCGGCATGGCCGCCATGGATGGAGGTACTGCAGGAAATGCAGGAGCACAACCTGCCCATGCCGCTCCACGGTCGCTTATTCCTGAGCTTGCCTCTCGACCCTTCGGAGTCCTGAGCCACTTTCCAGCTTGCTGAAGAGCAAATGCTGATTCTTCCCCTAAGCAAGAAGGGGAGGAATGAGGTACCCTTCGGGGTTTGGTTCAATTATTCAGATCATGTCTAAACCGTTCGAGCTCAAGTCTAAATTCAAACCTGCCGGTGATCAGCCGGATGCTATTGCGAGCCTGGTGGAGGGTTTGCAGGACGGGTTGCGGGCGCAGACTTTGTTGGGGGTTACGGGGTCGGGGAAGACTTTTACTATTGCCAACGTGATTGAGGCAGTGCAGCGGCCGACCCTGGTGATGGCGCCTAACAAGACGCTGGCGGCGCAGCTCTACGGGGAGTTCAAGGAATTCTTTCCGGACAACGCGGTGGAGTATTTCGTTTCCTATTACGACTACTACCAGCCAGAAGCCTATGTGCCATCATCGGATGTGTATATAGAGAAGGATGCCACGATCAATGACCACATCGAGCAGATGCGACTTTCGGCGACCAAGGCGTTGCTGGAGCGGCCGGATGTGGTGGTGGTGGCGACGGTGTCGGCTATTTATGGTCTGGGTGATCCGGATTCCTATTTGCAGATGGTGGTACCGCTGGAGAAGGGTGGGTCTATCGATCAGCGCAAGTTACTGCATCGACTGACGGACCTGCAGTACACGCGCAATGATATGGAACTGCGCCGGGCGACCTATCGGGTGCGTGGTGACGTGATCGATATTTATCCGGCAGAGTCTGAGCGTGATGCGATTCGTATCGAGCTGTTCGATGATGAAATTGAGAAGCTGTCCTATTTTGATCCGCTAACCGGCAGTGTTATTCGGGAAGTACCACGACTCACAGTATTTCCGAAATCCCACTATGTGACGCCGAGAGACCGTTTGCTGAATGCTATCGACGTGATCAAGGAAGAGCTAAGAGAGCGACTGAAGCAGTTGCATTCTAACAACCGCCTTGTGGAAGCGCAGCGCCTTGAACAGCGGACGAAATTCGACCTGGAGATGATTCAGGAGCTCGGCTATTGCACGGGCATCGAGAACTACTCTCGGTACCTCTCCGGCCGGGAAGCGGGGCAGCCGCCGCCAACCTTGTATGACTATCTACCTGCGAATGCGCTGGTGGTTGCAGACGAATCCCATGTGTCGATTCCCCAGCTTGGCGCCATGTACAAGGGGGATCGGGCGCGTAAGGAGACTCTGGTGGAGTATGGATTCCGGCTGCCGTCGGCGCTGGATAACAGGCCGCTGCGATTTGAGGAATGGGAGAATCTCACTCCCCAGATCATTTTTGTCTCGGCGACACCGGGTCCCTACGAAGAAGAGCATGAAGGGCAGCGGGTGCAGCAGGTGGTGCGACCGACTGGTCTTGTGGATCCGGTATTGGAAGTGCGACCGGCTTCGAGCCAGGTGGATGATCTGCTTTCTGAAGTGCGCCGGGTCGTCGCACAGGAAGAGCGGGTGTTGGTAACCGTGCTCACCAAGCGCATGGCGGAAGACCTCACTGATTATCTTGCCGAGCACGACGTGCGAGTGCGCTATCTGCACTCCGACATCGACACGGTTGAACGTTCAGAGATCATCCGGGATCTGCGGCTCGGCAATTTCGATGTGCTGGTAGGCATCAACCTGTTGCGGGAAGGGCTGGATATTCCCGAGGTTTCCCTGGTGGCAGTGTTCGATGCCGACAAGGAGGGCTTCCTGCGCTCGGAGCGATCACTGATTCAGACCATCGGACGGGCGGCGCGAAACCTGAACGGCAAGGCAATCCTGTATGCCGATAACATCACCGGCTCCATGCAGCGTGCCATCGATGAATCGAACCGGCGGCGAGAAACCCAGCTCCAGTACAACGAAGAGCATAATATCGTCCCAATCGGCGTCAAAAAACGGGTGCTGGATGTCATGGAAGGCGCCTATGCGGCACCCGGGAGCAGGGGCAATCAGCGCCGGGCGGTGGCTGAAAAATCCGGTGCCTACAAGCAACTGGATTTCTCCGATCCCGGTGATGTGAAGGCGGAAATCGACAAGTTGGAGGCTCTCATGTACGAGCAGGCCAAGAATCTTGCCTTCGAAGCGGCAGCCGCTACCCGGGATCGCATTGCCGAGCTCAAGGAGCAACTCCTAAGGTAATGACTTCATAGAGTTTTTCATCGGTGATTTGTCCACAAAGCGTTCGACACCGGGGCGCCCAATTCCTTATAATCGCCGTTCTTTTCTGCCCGGGTCCGGAAGGATCTGATTGATGCGGAGCGAAACAGGGCAGAATGTGCTTTGCCACAAATGCTTGTTTCAACACGGGCAACCATCTGCTCTGGTTTGAAGATGATTGTTCACCTTGGTGTTGCTTACTTGGAAGGCTCACTTATAGGCGCGTAGCTCAGTTGGTTAGAGCGCTACCTTGACATGGTAGAGGTCACCAGTTCGAATCTGGTCGTGCCTACCACTTCGCACAATTCAACCGGCAAACTTTGATCTAGACTGATTCAGGAGGAATGCGCCTGTTTTGGTCGGCCAATGGATGCTTTGGGCGGCATAACAGCCTAAGGGCTGGATATCAGAAATTGACGTAGGACAGCAGGGTTTAACGATGCCACAGATTACTCTTCCAGACGGCAGCAAGCGGGATTTTGAAAGCCCCGTCACTATTGCCGCCGTCGCAGAATCCATCGGGCCGGGTCTGGCGAAAGCTGCCCTGGCTGGTCGTGTTAATGGTGAGCTGGTTGACACCTCCTACACGATCGACACCGATGCGGATCTGGCCATTATCACCGAAAGGGATGACGATGGGCTGGAAGTACTGCGCCATTCCTGTGCCCACCTCATGGCCCAGGCCGTACAGCGCCTGTTTCCAAAGGCACAGGTAACCATCGGTCCGGTTATCGAAGACGGTTTTTTCTACGACTTCTCCTTTCATCGTCCTTTCACCCCGGAAGACCTGGTGGAAATCGAGAAGACCATGCAGGAAATCGTGAAGGAGAATCACGAAGTTGAGCGTTCTGTGCTGGAACGGGATGAAGCGATTGCCCTGTTCAAGGAAATGGGCGAGGAATACAAGGTTGAGATCATCGAGAGTATTCCCGGTGACGAGCCGCTAAGCTTCTACAAGCAGGGCGAATTCATAGACCTGTGCCGTGGTCCCCACGTGCCCAGCACGGGCAAGTTCAAGGCATTCAAATTGACCAGTGTGGCTGGTGCCTACTGGCGCGGGAATTCCGACAATGAAATGCTGCAGCGCATCTACGGCACGGCATGGGGATCCAAGCAGGACCTGAAAGCCTACCTGCAGCGGCTGGAAGAAGCGGAAAAACGGGATCACCGTAAACTGGGCAAGGCGCTTGAACTGTTTCACTTTCAGGAAGAAGCACCCGGCATGCCATTCTGGCACCCAAGGGGCTGGACGATTTACCAGACCATCCAGAATTACATGCAGAAGAAGCAGCGGGCCCACAACTATCTTGAGATCAACACACCCCAACTAGTGGATTATTCCCTGTGGGAGAAATCCGGTCATGCGGCAAAATTCAGTGAAGAGATGTTCAGCGTCGAGTCTGAAAACCGCATGTATGCCATCAAGCCCATGAACTGTCCCTGCCACGTGCAGGTGTTCAATCAGGGGCTCAAGAGCTACCGGGATCTGCCCATGCGTTTGGCGGAATTCGGTTCCTGCCACCGATATGAGCCCTCCGGCAGCATGCATGGCCTGATGCGGGTGCGCAGCTTCGTGCAGGACGACGGCCATATTTTCTGTACCGAAGACCAGATCCAGAGTGAAGTGGCAGATTTCATGGACCTGCTGTTCGAGGTTTACAAGGATTTCGGCTTCGACGACATCATTCTGCGCCTCTCAACCCGGCCGGAAAAGCGGGTGGGTTCCGATGAAATCTGGGATGACGCCGAAAAGGCGCTCACCGATGCCCTGAATGCGACGGGCCTGCCGTGGGAATTGCAGCCGGGTGAGGGGGCTTTCTACGGGCCCAAGGTCGAATATTCTTTGAAGGACTGCATGGGCCGGGTTCAGCAATGTGGCACCATCCAGGTGGATTTCTTCACTCCCGGACGCCTCGGGGCCGAATATGTCACCGAAGATAGCAGTCGCAAGGCCCCGGTCATGCTGCATCGTGCGGTACTGGGTTCATTTGAGCGATTTATCGGGGTGCTGATCGAACATTATGCTGGCGCCATGCCTACCTGGCTGGCCCCGGAACAGGCCGTAATTCTCAATATCACCGACAAGCAGGCGGAATACTGTGGAAAACTCGAAGAATCCTTGAAAAATAAAGGGTTTAGGGCGGTATCGGACTTGAGAAATGAAAAAATCGGCTTTAAAATCCGCGAGCACACTTTACAGAAGGTTCCCTACCTTCTCGTTGTAGGGGACAAAGAAGTGGAATCAGGTACGGTAGCAGTCCGTACGCGTGGAGGTGAAGACCTGGGAACGATGACATTCGAAGACTTTTGTGATCACTTGAACCAGGACATTGCCCGTTTTGGTAGAACTGAGTAAGTGATTTGAACCAGGCCAGAAGGTTTGGAGGAGTCGTAGGATTAGCATCGTAGTGAGGTCAGAGCGCTCGCGCCTATCATGAGAAGTAGTGCAAAAAAGCCACTAATTAACGAATTTATCGATGCCGACCAGGTGCGTCTGGTTGCGGCAGATGGTTCCCAGGTTGGAATCGTCTCCATAGAAGACGCGAGGGCGGCAGCGGAAGAAGCCAAGCTTGATCTGGTGATGATCGCACCAGATGCAGACCCAATAGTCTGTAAGATCATGGACTATGGCAAACATGTTTTCGATCTCAAGAAGCAGAAGGCTGCTAACAAGAAGAAGCAGCGACGCGTTCATGTAAAAGAGATCAAGTTTCGTCCAGGGACGGAGGAAGGAGACTATCAGGTCAAACTACGCAACCTGATACGTTTCCTGGAGGATGGGGACAAGGCCAAGGTGTCATTACGATTCCGTGGCCGGGAATTAGCCCATCAACATCTTGGGCAGGAGCTCGTTGACCGCATTAAAGAAGACCTTGCGGAATACGGCACTGTGGAACAGGAACCCAAGATGGAAGGACGCCAGATCGTAATGGTGCTGGCGCCTACAAAGAAGCGCCAATAAATAGAGGTGGTCAGGTCTGACCCCAAAGGGTCAGTGTCTATTGATCCTGAAAGGGTGAATAGGCACTGGCCTTTGTGTTTATTGGATTTTATTTGCTCGCCTGATTTGCTGAAACATGCGAACAGGCCATTTAATGCGAGTTTTGAGAAATGAAGAAACTTAAATCACACAGCGGAGCCGCCAAGCGGTTCAAGAAGACCGGTTCCGGGTTCAAGCGCAAGCGCATGAACAAGAACCACATCCTGACCAAGAAAACCACGAAGCGTAAGCGTCATTTGCGCGGTACGACAGAAGTTCATGCTTCTGATGTGCCAGCAGTAAAGCGCATGCTGCGTGAGAAGTAATCCAGCCTACTAGTCAGGAGAAGAATCATGTCCCGAGTTAAACGCGGCGTCGTTGCAAATCGACGTCACAAGAAAGTATTGAAGAAGGCCAAGGGTTACTACGGTGCCCGCAGCCGAGTTTTCCGAGTTGCCAAGCAGGCCGTTACCAAGGCAGGTCAATATGCCTTCCGAGACCGTCGTGCCAAGAAGCGCGTATTCCGCTCCTTGTGGATTACCCGTATCAATGCCCAGGCCCGTGAAAATGGTATGAGCTACAGCCAGTTGATCGCTGGACTCAAGAAAGCCAACATCGAAGTCGATCGACGCGTACTGGCTGACCTGGCAGTCCACGACAAGCCAGCCTTTGGTGCGATAGTCGAACAGGCTAAAGCCAGTCTCGCCGCTTAAGCCGGTCCCGATAGGTCCGGTTTAATGGCTGACACCGAATCCCTTCTGGATGAGGCCTTAAAGGCCATCGAAGAGGCCGCCGATGAGCGGTCTCTCGATGATCTGCGCGTGCAGTACCTGGGCAAGAAAGGTAGCTTTACCGATCTGCTGAAAGGTCTTGGCAAACTGGCCCCTGAAGATCGTCCTGCAGCAGGGGAGAGCATTAATCTCGCCAAGAAGAAACTGCAGGCGGCAATAGAAACTCGCAAGCAAACCCTCGTTGCGGCGGCGCTGGATGCGAAGCTGGGCGCGGAACAAATCGACGTGACCCTGCCGGGCCGTCGCCAGAGTGCGGGTGGTCTGCATCCCATCACGATCACCACCGAGCGTATCAAGAAGATCTTCGCTGCCGCGGGCTATGATGTGGCTGAAGGCCCCGAGATCGAAGATGAATATCACAACTTCGAAGCACTCAATATCCCCGAACATCATCCTGCACGTGCCATGCATGACACATTTTATGTGAGTCCTGGCACGGTACTAAGGACCCATACATCACCAGTGCAGGTGCATGTCATGGAGAGCGGCGAAGCGCCGTTTCGCATGATCTGCCCGGGTCGGGTCTATCGCTGCGATTCAGACCTGACCCACACGCCCATGTTCCACCAGGTAGAAGGCCTGCTGATCGACGAAAATGTGAGCATGGCCGACCTGAAAGGCACCGTGGTGGAATTCCTGCGCGCCTTCTTCGAAGAAGACATGCCGGTGCGTTTTCGACCTTCCTATTTTCCGTTCACAGAACCGTCCGCTGAGGTGGATATGGGTTGTGTGAGCTGTGGTGGCAAGGGTTGTCGCATCTGCAGTCATACTGGCTGGCTGGAAGTGATGGGCTGCGGCATGGTGCATCCCCGGGTTCTGGAGATGTCCGGCGTAGACACCAGCAAGTATTCCGGATTTGCATTCGGTATGGGCATCGAGCGACTTGCTATGCTGCGTTACAACGTGAGCGACCTGCGCCTGTATTTTGAAAACGATGTACGCTTCCTGCGCCAGTTTAACTGACGCAAAACAAGCACCAATCAAGACTGACACGAAGCTAGAGTCGATATGATTATCTGTGAAAGCTGGTTGCGAGAGTGGGTTAATCCCGATTTCACCACCGAAGAACTAATGGCAAAACTCACCATGGCCGGACTCGAGGTCGATGGGGTGAGCGGCGTCGCGCGGGAATTTTCCGGCATCGTGGTAGCTGAAGTCGAAGCGGTGGATGCGCATCCCGACGCGGACAAGCTGCGAGTATGCAAGGTGAACGACGGCAACGCTGTTCACCAGGTCGTGTGTGGTGCACCCAATGTCCACGCAGGCATGAAGGCGCCTTTTGCCCAGCTTGGTGCGGTGATAAACACCGGCGAAGACAAGCCCTTCAAGATCAAGGCAGCCAAGCTGCGCGGTGTCGAATCCAGCGGCATGCTGTGCTCGGCCGAAGAGTTAGGGCTCGCGGAAAGCTCCGATGGCCTGCTGGAGCTGAACGCAGATGCGCCTGTGGGTACCGATATACGTACTTACCTGGCGCTCGATGATGCCAGCATAGAATTAGACCTGACACCTAACCGGGGCGATTGCCTGTCGGTAGCCGGTGTTGCAAGGGAAGTGGGCGTCATCGCGAGAGAAGATGTCACGGTTCCTGCGATTGCAGAGGTTCCTGCGTCGCATCAGGATGAGTTTCCTGTGAAGATAACCGCCGCCGACGCCTGTCCGCGTTATCTCGGCCGGATTATTCGCAACGTGAACCTCGGCGCGGAGTCGCCGTTCTGGATGCAGGAGAAGCTGCGTCGTTCGGGTTTGCGTTCGATCGACCCGATTGTCGACGTGACTAACTACGTGCTCATGGAATTGGGCCAGCCCATGCACGCCTTCGACTTCAACAAGCTGGAAAGTGGCATCGAAGTGCGCCTTGCAGGCGATAAGGAAAAAATCACCTTGCTCGACGGCAAGGAAGTGGAGATGACAGCTGACACGCTGGTGATTGCGGATAGCAAAAAGCCTGTCGCGATGGCGGGCATCATGGGTGGTCAGAACACGGCAGTCAGCGATTCCACCAGCGATGTATTTCTCGAGTGTGCCTATTTCGCTCCCCTGGCCATTGCTGGCAAGGCGAGAGGCTATGGCATGCACACCGATGCCTCCCACCGCTACGAGCGAGGGGTGGATCATGGCCTCCAGCATCGAGCCATGGAGCGGGCCACCGAATTACTTCTATCTATAGTAGGTGGCGAAGCGGGGCCGGTAACCGAAGCCACGGGCAATCTGCCAGAGCAGGCCAGTGTCAGCCTGCGTTATGAAGAAGTAGGGCGACAACTCGGCATTAGTATGGAAAAGGCCGAGATCAAGGACATCTTCACCCGCCTCGGGCTGGAGACGCTCTCTGACTCAGAGTCAGAAATCACCCTTGCTGTACCCAGCTATCGCTTCGATATCGCCATTGAGGCTGACCTGATCGAAGAAGTGGCCCGAATCTACGGCTACGACAATATCCCACTGGCTAGCGGCAACAATTCCACGAAGTTCGCCCGGGCATCTGAGACCCGACTGAATATCAACCAGCTGCGCGATCATCTCGTGGCTCTCGGTTACCAGGAGATCATCTCCTACAGCTTCATCGACCCGGCTCTGTCCAATCTGGTCTGCGGCGCAGCGGTAAACCCCATTCGACTGCAGAATCCCATTTCCGAGGAAATGGCGGTGATGCGCAGCAGTTTGCTGCCGGGTCTGTTGCAGACTCTGCAGTACAATGCCAACCGCCAGCAGGAGCGATTGCGCCTGTTTGAGACCGGTCTGGTGTTCCAGAAGCAGGGCGAGGAAACCCTGCAGACAGCCAAAGTGGGCGGCCTGTTAAGCGGCAGTAGAAATCCTAAAAACTGGAACAATAACAATGAAATATCAGATTTTTATGATGTAAAAGGTGATATTGAATCCTTGCTGGATCTGGGTGGCAATGGCGCTGGCTTTGAGTTTGCCGCCACCGAAGCTCAGGGCTATCACCCCGGGCAATGTGCCGAGGTACGTAACGCCAATGGCGAGCGCATCGGTGTGATTGGTGCCCTGCATCCCTCTATCCAGCGTGAGATGGGGCTGGACACTGCGGTATACCTGTTCGAGCTGGACCTTGCTGCGGTATTGGCGGCAGAGATACCGGCTGCCAGAGAGCTTTCGCGCTACCCGGAAGTGAGTCGGGACCTGGCGCTGGTTATCGACGAATCCGTGTCTGCGGGTGCGATTTCACAGCTGGTGCGCGAAAAAGCCGGTGAGTTTCTGACAAATTTGCAAATATTTGACGTTTATCAAGGAGATGCAGTCGCAAAAGGCAAAAAAAGTGTGGCTTTGGGCTTGACGTGGCAGCATCCTTCCCGCACTCTTAGCGACGAAGAGGTAAACACAATAATTAGTAGCTGCATCAACGCACTACAAGAACAATTTAATGCAAATTTGCGGAACTGACTGGGGAATGGGCTATGACGGATGGAGCACTCACTAAAGCCGATATGGCAGAGCGCCTGTTTGAAGAATTAGGTCTGAACAAGCGCGAGGCCAAGGAAGTGGTTGAACAGTTCTTCGAAGAAATCCGCCTCTCCCTGGAACGCAATGAGCAGGTTAAACTCTCCGGATACGGAAATTTTGATCTCCGCGACAAGAAACAGCGACCCGGCCGCAATCCCAAGACCGGTGAAGAGATCCCCATCAAGGCACGCCGGGTGGTCACATTCCGACCAGGGCAAAAATTGAAGGCGAGAGTAGAAGGCTATGCTGGAACCGAAGAATAACGACGAACTGCCACCAATCCCCCCGAAGCGCTATTTCACCATCGGCGAAGTGGGCGAGTTGTGTGCAGTCAAACCCCATGTGCTGCGGTACTGGGAAGCCGAATTTCCTCAGCTCAAGCCCGTTAAACGACGGGGAAATCGCCGCTACTACCAGCGCCAGGATGTGATTCTCATCAGGCAGATCAAGAGTCTGCTGTACGAGCAGGGCTATACCATCGGTGGCGCACGCCAGAAGATGACCGACAGCCCGGAAGACCTGTCCAAGGCGAACGTGGATAGCAGTGAGATCAAGTCCATGATTCGGGATTTGGAAGCGGTGATTGCGAAGCTTTAGGTCGCAAAATATCACGCAGTACTTCTAGATATCTCAGCCAATCCGGTAGAATAGGCACCCTTTCAATTTCAGCAGTTTTCTCGGGGGACTCACCTAGAGAAGAAGTATTGGCAAGAAAACTAACGACTCAGTAGTCAGCTTAGTCCTCTTGCAATCCATTTCGGGGCGTAGCGCAGTCTGGTAGCGCACTACACTGGGGGTGTAGTGGTCGTGGGTTCAAATCCCGCCGTCCCGACCAGTTTTCCCCTCGAATTAATCCAGCAAGAGCCTCTTTTTGACAGTTGAGCTGTCCACGCGTCGGTGTTGGTGCATGTAGAGGATTGAGTCGGTTCAAATCCCGCCGTCCCGACCAGTTTTCCCCTCGAATTAATCCAGCAAGAGCCTCTTTTTGACAGTTGAGCTGTCCACGCGTCGGTGTTGGTGCATGTAGAGGATTGAGTCGGTTCAAATCCCGCCGTCCCGACCAATTTTCCCCTCGAATTAATCCAGCAAGAGCCTATTTTTGACAGTTGAGCTGTCCACGCGTCGGTGTTGGTGCATGTAGAGGATTGAGTCGGTTCAAATCCCGCCGTCCCGACCAATTTTCCCCTCGAATTAATCCAGCAAGAGCCTCTTTTTGACAGTTGAGCTGTCCACGCGTCGGTGTTGGTGCATGTAGAGGATTGAGTCGGTTCAAATCCCGCCGTCCCGACCAGTTTTCCCCTCGAATTAATCCAGCAAGAGCCTCTTTTTGACAGTTGAGCTGTCCAAGCGTCGGCGTTAGTGCATGTAGGGGATTGAGTCGGTTCAAATCCCGCCGTCCCGACCAATTTTCCCTTCGAATTTATCCAGCAAGAGCCTCTTTTTGGCAGTTGAGCTGTCCACGCGTCGGCGTTGGTGCATGTAGGGGATTGAGTCGGTTCCAATCCCGCCGTCCCGACCAAATTTTCTTAAATTCTCTTCGTTGGAATCCAGCAAGAGCATCTACACAGTTACCTTGCTGTCCTCGTATCGCTGTCCATCACTGTAACTACGCAGAATCAAAGGAGGGTAGCAGTAAGCTTTAAGCCTGCACTTTCTTTACACTTGACCTCGGTTGGAAATTTCAAAAAGCGGGATTTCCGAACGGATTTCGACATGCCTCGATAACCGCATACCTTTATTACTGCATTGTGGCTTCGCAGTATTCAGCCGGAAAACACCTGCCAATTGCCCTTTATAAGCACTTGGATACTGATGCTTCCCAGGCGAACTTTGGGATTCGGTCACAAGCTGCGGTACTGCTTTGAACTGATTAGACCCTTTGATCGATGCGCTACTAAATGAGAATTACAAGCATTTGCATTAGGAGGGCATAGCCTATAGGCTCCTACGCAATATACAAAACAAAGCGCAGAAGCTTATTTAGCGCCAAGGAAGGGTCAGAAATGCCGCGTATCGCAGATGCAAGAAAAAGGAGCAATGCAGCCCGCTCCTGGTTTGATTGGCACAGTTGGATGGGTGTGATTGCGGGTCTGCTGTTGTTTGTGGTGTGCTGGGGCGGCACATTTGCGACGATCTCATACGAGCTGGACTGGCTGGTTAACCCTGAGCAACGGGTCCAGGTGGAGGGCGATCCCGGCAGTCTTGAGCAGATTTACGCGAGCGTAGAAGCGGCCTATCCCAATGCCGAAATCCAAACAGTCTACTCACCACGTTACGCAAATTTCGCAGCGGAGGTGGTGCTCCAGGATGAATTCAGTCAAACGCGCCGAATCTATATAAACCCCTATACACTGGAAATTACGGGGGAGGGTCCCTTCCTGAATATTCAGCGCTACCTGCGGGACTTTCACCGGCGGCTGTTCACAGGAAATTTTGGTTTCTATTTAATTTGCCTGGCGTCTTTACCATTGATCGGCTCCCTGATGACGTCTCTGGTTTTTTACAAGCGTTGGTGGACGCGATTCTTCGAATTCAAATCCGCTCGTACCTTGCGCACATTTGTCAGCAACCTGCACCGATTGGTAGGTTTGTGGTCGCTATGGTTTGTGGTGATTATTTCCCTGACGGGTATCTGGTATCTGTGGGAGCGGGTTCGTTCCAGTCATGTGGATGATATCTTTGCCTACTCCGATGCAATTCCGGGGGCGATAGTTCCCATCCCGATGCTCGATTTTGACTACTCAACGACGCTCCCATTCAGGGACTTGTTAGCCATTGCGAGAGCAGAGCGGCCAGATATCGAGATCGCTTATGTTTCTGTGAATCGCAATGGCTACTTCTATGTTGTAGGGCAGACTGACAATCTGCTGGTCCGCAATCGAGCCAACAAAATCTATTTGCTTCCAGAGACGGGGGAGGTCATCTATAACCAGTATGGTGAAGACCTGAGCGCTTACTGGTATTGGTCAAATATGGCCGATCCTTTGCATTTTGGAAATTTTGGTGGATTAGCCACCAAGTTTGTCTGGTTCGCGTTTGGGCTGATCCTGTCGTTTCTCTCACTGTCGGGGGTTTGGTTGTTTGCCAAACGTCTGAGTCGAAGCAGTAAATTCAATACTAAAGCCCTGATTACTCTATCGAGCCTCGGTTTTGTAAGTCTTTGGTTGATGCTGAATTCGCCTGAGCCCTTTTTGCTCATGGCGAACGGCGCAGCTTCGCAGGTACTGCAAATCAAACCGGGTGTTCAATGGTTTCTCTATACGTGGCTGATAATGACCAGCGTGATCTGTTTGTCCTGGGTTTTCTTGCTATGGCGAAACTATCGCCCAATTGACCCAACGGCGAGGTCAAAACCCATTATCAAAAAAAACCACCTAATCGACGGTGTTTAGAAAATTGAGTGTCGCTTGGCCGGCTATGAAGCGACCGCAAGCAATCTCGCGGCGCTTCATCATGGCTTTCAATAATTCTCACTCTGCTCCCCAAAACCAAAGCCATTGCCATCCGGATTAAGGGTGAGATAGCGATCTTCAATCTCATCCAGATACTCCATGATGGCTTCCATGGCGTAGAAGGCCATGGTACGGCCGGTGCTCAGTGACAGTAGTTCCAGACGAGTGTGGATGTCGTCGGGCAGATCCAGATTCAGCATGATGTTTTCCTCTTGTTTTTGGTCGCGTGTTTTAAGGGGGCAGATCTCTTTCTTTAATCAGGAAGATTATGTTGTTACCCCCAGGATGGCTGGTGTATATACGTCCCTGTATACCTGAGCTCTCCTTGCTGGTTTTAACTATAGAGCGCGACGCTGTGGACCACAGGTGACTGGTTTGCGACTGGGCATGACTGCTTCGGGACAATTTTCGACGAATAGGGACGCAACGCTGCAGCCAGTGTGCAACTGAA
The DNA here is from genome assembly GCA_965227635.1 of uncultured Pseudohongiella sp. Classification (GTDB taxonomy): domain Bacteria; phylum Pseudomonadota; class Gammaproteobacteria; order Pseudomonadales; family Pseudohongiellaceae; genus UBA9145. The sequence goes on from OZ245763.1 coordinate 3,314,472, forward strand.
CCGTAATAGAGGGGAGGAGTGGGAATCTGGCCGTGAGCAGTGCTAGTTGAGTACCCGATAGCCGCGTCCTGTCAGGCAACGGCGTACGATGCGATCCTGTTCGCGGCTGCCTCGCTGGTAACCGCGTACGCCGCCCAGCACGGCGCCGGCTCCGGCACCGCGTTTGGCGGTATCAGAATTACCGATGGCGGCACCCACCAGTCCGCCCACGGCGGCGCCACCTGCTGCAGAGGTGGCGGTGTCTGCGACCACATTGGCATGTTCCCCGAGTGCCTGGCACTCGAGCAGATCCTGTTCATAGGCCACCAGGTTGACTCCCTGCGGATCAATCACTGGCTCACGGGTCGAGTTGCAGGCAATGAGGCTCAGGCTTATGGCGAGAACCGGTAAGATTCTGGATGCAGTCACGGCATATCTCCGCTGGCTTGGCTTTGTTTCTGTTAAACGCACGAACCGTGACCTGGTTGACGACAGGTTGACCGCAAATGTCTCGCCGGGGCGGGCCTGTCTCATCAGCATGCGCGGAAGCTTTGTGCGGCAGGCGGGACTGGTTGATTTTCCATCAATTAGTGAAAATTGCGCTTCCAAACCACAATATTTAGTGTCTTTGGCCGATTATTTTGGCTAAAATGGCTTTCCGTAGAAGCACTGGCACAGAGGGGTTGTGCGCTGGGCCGGGAGGCTAAGCTGTCCCTGGTTTCCAAAACCGAACCCCTGTCACCGACCGACAAGGCCGCGCACGGGTAGCGCGCCACGAGTAACTACAGACCAGGCTTCGTGTTACGAATTCATGCTGCGAAAATTTAACAAAACCAATAATTTCGCCACCGGATACGCACTTCAGCCATTCACGCAAGAGACCTCTCTATGCGACTGAAGTGTATTAAACTCGCTGGCTTCAAATCCTTCGTCGATCCGACTACCGTCAACTTCCCCTCGAATTTGTGCTCGGTAGTCGGACCTAATGGCTGCGGAAAATCCAATGTGATCGATGCCGTGCGCTGGGTGATGGGGGAGAGTTCCGCCAAGAACCTGCGCGGCGAGCACATGACGGATGTTATTTTTAATGGCTCCGGCTCTCGCAAGCCGGTGGGTCAGGCCAGTGTGGAACTGGTATTCGACAACGATGACCGTCGCCTGACCGGCGAGTACGCCAACTTCACCGAGGTGTCCATCAAGCGCAAGGTCGACCGGGACGCCCAGTCCACCTATTACCTCAATGGCACCAAGTGCCGCCGCAAGGACATCACCGATATCTTCCTCGGGACCGGTCTTGGTGCCCGTAGCTACTCCATCATTGAACAGGGCATGGTATCCCGCCTGATCGAGTCCAAGCCGGAAGAGCTGCGTATCTATATTGAAGAAGCGGCGGGGATATCCAAGTACAAGGAGCGGCGACGGGAAACCGAGAACCGTATCAAGCGTACCAAGGAAAACCTGGAACGCCTGGCGGATATCCGGGATGAGCTGGAGCGCCAACTGCAGCATCTGAAACGACAATCCGTAGCGGCCGAGAAATACGGTGAATTGAAACAGGAAGAACGGCAGACTCAGGCCAATCTCAATGGCCTGCGCTGGCAAGTGCTGGACGCTGAGATCAGGGCCAACCAGGACACCATCAACCAGCTCGAAATCCAGATTGAAGCGACCACTGCTGACCAGCGTCGCATCGATGCCGATGTGGAGAAGCACCTGTCCGATAACGCCGACCTGAATGATGCACTGGGTGAAGTGCAGGCCCGGTTCTACAGCCTGGGTAACGACATTGCCCGCATCGAGCAATCAATTGAGCACCATCTGGAAAAAATCGAACAGCTAAAACTCGACCTGACTGAAACGGAAGAGGGCTGGGAGCAGACCCGGGAAGAACTGGATATCGACCTGCGCAAAATCACCCAACTGGATACTGAACTCAAGCAGGTTAGTCCGGAGCTGGAGCAGGCCAGGGTACAGGAAGAAACGTCTTCACAGGCCCTGGCCGAAGCCGAAGCGGCGGTGCAGCACTGGCAGCAGGAATGGGACGAATTCAACAAACGTGCGGAAGAGCCGCGGCAAGCTGCCGAGGTGGAGCAATCCAGAATTCAACAGCTGGAAACCATCATCGAACGCGGGCTTGAGCGCAAGCAGCGATTGCAGCAGGAGCGGGAAAACCTGAAGCAGCCGCAAGAGAACGGCGAGATGGACGAGGCAGCACGGAAACTTACCGTGCTGGAACGCGAACTGGCCGAACTCAAGCAACAGAATAGCGATAAGGGTCAGACGCTGGCCACCAGGCGCGGCGAACTCGCCGAATGCGTGGAGACCCTGGACAAGACGCGCGGTGAACTGCAGACCGCCAAGGGAAAACAGGCTTCGCTGGAAGCCCTGCAGCAGGCGGCGCTGGGACAGGATAACCCCAAGCTCAATGAATGGTTGAGCCGCCGGGGCTTCGATAATCAGCTGCGGCTGGCCGAGAGTCTCAAGATCGAGGCTGGCTGGGAACTGGCCGTGGAATCCGTGTTGGGCGACTCCCTGCAGGCTATCTGCGTGGAAGGTCTGGAGCAGGTGGCCAATGCGCTGGCGGATTTACCCCAGGGTAAGTTGGCTTTCGTGGACGTACTGGACAGCAGTGGATCCTGGTCCGGCACCCACAACAACCTGCAGTCACTTTCCAGCAAAGTCAGCAGCGACTGGAACATGACGGCTTTGTTGAAGGGTATCTATGTTTCGGAAACGCTGGATGAGGCATTGGCCAACCGCGCCGGTCTCGCCGCCGACGAATCCATTATTACTCGCGATGGTATTTGGCTGGGTCCGGCGTGGCTGCAGGTGCGCAACATTAGCGCCCATGACTCCATCGTGGAGCGCCGCGGCCTGATTGCCGAACTGTTCAAGAAGATCAAGGCGCTACAGGAGCAGTCGGACTCACTGCAGGAAACCCGCACGCGACTCACCGAAGAGTTGAAGAGCCTGGAGCAGCAACGGGAAGAGACCCAGGAAAAGATTTCCAGCAAGACGCGGGAAATGGGCGAGATGAAATCGCGCCTCAGTGCTCATCATGCCAAGCAGGAAGAGATGGAGGCACGCAAGCAGCGAGTCCATCACGACCTGGAGGAACTGGAGAAACAACTCGCCACCGAAGAAGAGAATATCGGTGCGTCCCGCGTGCGCTTGCAGACTGCTCTGGACAGCATGGAGCAGGATTTGGGCAAGGGTGAAAGCCTGGAACAGAGTCGTGAAGAACTTCGCGAGACGCTGGCGAAATGCCGTGAACAGGCACGCCAGCACAAAGACCGGTCCCACGAGCTGGCCCTGAAAGAACAGTCACTGCAGTCACAGCTTCATTCCACCCGGGAAACCATGGACCGCATGGCCAGTCAGGTGCAACGTTCCAAGGAACGTATGGAAACCCTGAATCGGCAGCTCGAAGAATCCGATGCGCCGTTGGAGTCCATGCGCAGGGATTTGAGCGAACTGCTTGAGAAGCGTCTCGAAGTTGAGAAAGAGCTGGCCGAGGCGAAGGCGCGAGTGGATGAAAACGAACACACGATTCGCGGCCTGGAAAAAGAACGCAACGAGAAACAGGAACAGCTCAACGGGATACGCGAGACCCTGATGCAGAACCGGCTCAAGTCGGAGGGTGCATCGGTGAAACGGGAAGGGATCATGGACCAGCTCAAGGAAGCCAAGTTCGAGCTGGAATCTGTGCTGGCGAACCTGCCGGAAGACCTGGATCTTGCCACCTGTGAAACCGAGCTGGAGAAGATCGGCAATCGTATCCAGCGCCTGGGTCCAATTAACCTGGCGGCGATCGACGAGTACCAGACCCAGTCTGAGCGCAAAGTCTATCTGGACAAGCAGAACGACGACCTGGAGAAAGCGCTGGCGACCCTGCATAACGCGATTCGCAAGATCGACAAGGAGACCCGTACCCGCTTCAAGGATACCTTCGACAAGGTCAACGCTGGCCTGCAAAGCCTGTTCCCCCGCATCTTCGGTGGCGGCCATGCCTACCTCGACATGACCGGCGAAGATTTGCTGGATACGGGTATCGCCATCATGGCAAGGCCGCCGGGCAAGCGAAACAGCACCATCCATCTATTGTCCGGTGGTGAGAAGGCCATGACGGCAATCGCGCTGGTATTTTCTATCTTCCACCTCAATCCCTCACCGTTCTGTATGCTGGACGAGGTGGACGCTCCCCTGGATGACGCCAACGTGGGCCGCTACGCGCGCCTGGTGGCGGAGATGTCCAGCACGGTGCAATTCATCTTCATCACCCACAACAAGATCACCATGGAAATGGCCAATCAGTTGCTTGGCGTCACCATGCATGAGCCGGGTGTTTCGCGGATAGTGGCGGTGGATATCGATGAGGCTGCTGAACTGGCAGCGATGTAAGACAGTCCGGCACTTCAATTGCATTGGCGAATTTCAATCTGCCCCTTTTTAGTGCTAAAGAAATGGCAGTAACTGTAAGATAATACTAATAATTTTTTGCCAATTTAATTTTAGATTCACCGCTGATTTCCATGGGTTTGCGCGAACTTCTAATTCTACTGCTTGGCTTCGCTATCGTTGCCGTTATTCTGCGTGGCCTCTACGTGGCTATGCAGGCCCGCCGCGGCCAGATCAAACTGGCTATCGACAAGAACATCCCCAAAGACGTTGACCTGGACGCGCTGGAAATGGCCGAGCTTCCCGGTGGTGGCGCTCGTGTCGTGAGCCGTGCTCCTGAGGCCAGTGAACCCTCCCGGCCCAATGCGCTGGACGCCGCTAAAGCACGGGCAGCAGCACTCGATCTTGGTGAAGAAGACGATGCAATCCCGGTATTGATGGATTCAGTCGCCGTAGCGGATGCGGCGCAGCAGCAGGACGTCGACGATGATTACATGGACGACGACTATGCCGACGATGGCGAGATCGGTGCAGAGTCTGATTTCGAAGAAGAGAGCAGTGTCAACCTGGGCAGTGAGGACTGGCAGGATCCCGACGAAGTATTGCTGGACTACGAAGACGAGGTAGGAACAGCGAGGCCTGCGGCCAGCAACAATCTGGATTCCGTGCGTCCCGACGACCGCGACGAGGACAATGAAGCCGACGAGCCGTTTGCCGAGCAGCAAGGCGAATTCGCCTTCACCGATGAACCTGCGATCTCTGACGACAATTTCGAGGATGAAGACTATACCGACGAGGATGAGCAGGCTGCCACAGCTTATTCAGACGACGATGAGGCCTACAACGACTACGCGGACGATGATGAGGACGACTTCGAAGAAGACCTGGCGGATGACGATTATTCTGAAGAAGAAATGATGCCTCAGGGTGAGGCCCGATCCACCGGTTATCAAGCGTATGACGATTACGAAGACCAGGAACAGGAAGAATACGACGATCCTGAAGCCTACGACGAAGAATATGAAGAAGGGTATGAAGACGAGGCGGTAGATGCCGCACCAGAACCTGCGAGGCCCGCGGCAAATGAGCGAGTCGAGCCGCGCTTCGACCCCAATGCCGCCCTTGACGACGAGCCCTTCTCCATGACGGCGGGCGAGCGAATCGGTTATCAGGAAAAGGCAGCGCCTGCTGGACGTAGCCTGTTCAGCCGGTTCTCCGGCAACCCTGCCAACGAAGAGAAACCGCAGGCGCAGCCCGAAGCTGCGGCAGAAACGGCAGAGGAAGCCCACAACGAGGACGTACCTTCCAGAAGAACGTCCCTGTTCGCCAGCATCAGTCGCAAGGTCCTGGAACAGTCCAGGGAGCGATTCAGTTCGCGTGATAGCGACGTGGCAGAGAACGAGGTAGAGAGCGAGATTGAGGAGCAGTTTGAAGACACTGCTGATGTCGCTACCCAGTCTGCGCCGGCGGAATCAGAACAGCGGGAAGCATTCCAGGCACCTGAGCAGCCGCAAAGTGAGCGCTACACGGAAGCACCACCTGCGAAAACTGCAGTCACCGCTGAAATCCGACCCGCTACCAGCGGTCAGCCTACGGAAATCCGGCAGCAGACAGCGGCGACCCAGCCCTCTGAAGTTATCGTCCTCAATGTGATGGCGCGTGATGGCTATGTCTTCTATGGTGACGACCTGATGCCATGCCTGCTCACCAGCGGTTTGAAGTTTGGCGAGATGGCCATATTTCATCAGCGCTTCGGTAACGACAATCGTGGTCCGGTGATTTTCAGTGTCGCCAACATCCTCAATCCGGGTACCTTCGACCTGAATGACATGGCCAATTTCACCACCGTCGGTATCAGCATGTTCCTGGCCCTGCCTTCACCGATTAACAACCTGGAAGCCTTCGATATGATGTTGGGGACAGCCCGGCAGCTCTGTACGGCCCTTGACGGGGAACTGCGGGACGACCATCGTAATGTGATGACGGCGCAGACTATTGAGCACTACCGCCAACGCATCAGGGATTTCGAATTGCGCCAACTGAAAGCTGCAGGCAGTCGCGGATAAGGTGCTAAGATAGGCATCGAAAATCGAACTGATTGTTAAGTTTCGTTCCACCAGTATCCAATCATTGTCCGCGGTAACGCGACTCCAGCAGTAATCGTCCATGAAGATTCCTGAAAAGATCAAACAGGAAGTCTCCGAACTTCGCCGCCAGATCGACCATCACAACAAGCTCTATTACACCCAGGACAACCCGGAAATCCCGGATGCAGACTACGATGCGTTGTTCGATCGTCTGTTGTCACTAGAACTGGAATACGATCTTGTAACGCCAGATTCCCCCACCCAGAGGGTAGGGGGCGAACCCCTTGGCCAATTCAGCCAGGTCACCCATGAACTTCCCATGCTCAGCCTGAGCAAAGTATTCGGTGAGCAGGACCTCACCGACTTCGATGCCCGCATCAAGAAGCGTCTGGGCGACGAAGCGGGGCTGGAGTATATCTGTGAGCCCAAGGTCGATGGCGTCGCCGTCAGTCTGCTCTATGTGGATGGCATGCTGGAACGCGCTGCGACGAGGGGAGACGGTATTACTGGTGAGGACATTACCCATAACGTGCGCACTATCAACGGGATACCGTTGAAGTTGCAGGGCAAGAACCTGGAAGGCCGGATTGAGGTGCGCGGCGAGATTTTTCTTGGCAAGGCCGGTTTTGCGCGACTGAACAAACGCGCACAAGACGAAGGCAGCAAGACCTTTGTGAATCCGCGGAACACGGCCGCGGGAGCGGTGCGCCAACTCGATCCCCGCAAGGCGGCGAGAATTCCGCTGGAGATGTTCTGCTATAGCGTGGGCGTGGTAGATGAAGTCACCATGCCGGACAAGCTCAGTGAAGTTTTCGATCTTATCGATTCGTGGGGATTACCCGTAAACCCTGACCGCAGCACGGAGCAGGGCATAGATAATTGCCAGCAATACTGCAATCGCTTGCTGGCCAAGCGGGACAGCCTCGATTACGAGATCGATGGCGCTGTCATCAAGGTCAACAATCGCACTGTGCAGGAAGAACTGGGCCAGAATGCCAGGACTCCGCGATGGGCGATGGCCTACAAGTTTCCGGCCGAGGAAAAATCGACCACGGTACTGGATGTCGAGTTTCAGGTAGGGAGAACTGGCACCATTACGCCGGTGGCCAGACTCGACCCGGTTTTCGTCGGTGGCGTTACGGTCAGCAACACGACCCTGCATAACATGGATGAAATAGCCCGGCTTGGTCTGCGCATCGGCGACACCGTAGTCATTCGGCGGGCCGGGGATGTGATTCCCAAGGTTGTGAAGGTAATCGATCCCGCAAAAAACAAATCACCGAAGCCAATCACGGTACCCAGCGAGTGCCCTGCCTGCGGCTCTCCCGTGGAGAAAGAGGGCGAGGTGTTGTACAAGTGTAGTGCCGGCATCATCTGCCCGGCCCAACGCAAGGAGTCGATCAAGCATTTTGCTTCCCGGGGTGCACTCGATGTGGAAGGGCTGGGTGACAAACTGGTTGAGCAATTGGTGGATGCCGGGATGATAGGCAATGTGGACGATATTTTTTCCCTGACCCAGGAACAACTGATGGGCATGGAGCGCATGGGAGAGAAGTCTGCAACCAAACTCCTGCAGGCGATCGAGAAGAGCAAGCAGACAACACTGCCTCGTTTCCTCTACGCACTGGGTATCAGGGAAGTGGGTGAAGCGACTGCGCAAGCGCTTACCGCTCACTACGGTGACCTGCAGCCAATCATGGATGCCAGTGCCGAAGATCATGAGCAAGTAGCGGATGTTGGACCCATAGTGGCCGGGCACATCGAAACGTTTTTTCGAAATGACGAGAACCGGGCATTGATAGCGCAGCTCATTAGTCATGGCATAAGCTGGCCGAAAGTCGATACCAGCAGCGATTCCCAGGCCCTTGCTGGAAAGACCTATGTCCTCACCGGCACCCTGGAGCAGATGACCCGCAGCGATGCCAAGGCCAGGCTTGTGGCGCTGGGAGCGAAGGTGGCGGGCAGTGTGTCGAAAAATACGGATTGTGTCGTTGCCGGGCCGGGAGCAGGTTCCAAGCGCACCAAGGCTGAAGAACTGGGTATCGAGATCATCGATGAAGGGGAATTTTTGCAGCTATTGGATAGTCTAAGTTAAGCACCGCTAGCCCATCGGCTATTCTTTAGCCGGACCCCGGCTTATGGCTTTGGCCACAGAGGCTTCAGAAATCGCCGGATTGTATTAAGCTTCCGTTCAAAACCTGGTTTCTACAATGTTGAGTCATGATAGATGAGCTTAAGAAAATAGCCCTATCCACAATGCTGGCAGGCACTCTGGCGGCTTGTGCCAGCTCGCCGCCAAGAAATATTGCCAATGTGTGCGATATCTTCGAGGACAGGCGTTCGTGGTATCGCGCGGCGAAGAACGCCGAACGGCGCTGGGGTATTCCCATCTCGGTCAATATGGCATTCATCTATCAAGAGTCGAGTTTCCGGGGCAGGGCGCGGCCAGAAAGAAATCGTTTCCTGTGGATATTTCCCGGCAGCAGACCATCATCCGCCTATGGATACGCCCAGGCGCTGGATAGCACCTGGGCTGAATATGAGCAGGTTTCCGGCAATAGCGGTGCGTCCCGTTCCAACTTTGGCGATGCGGTGGATTTTGTGGCCTGGTATAACGCCAATTCTCACCGCATCAGCAAGATACCGCAGCAGGATGCGCGCAGTCTTTATTATGCCTATCACGAGGGCAATGGTGGATATCAGCGTGGCAGCTATCGAGGCAAGGACTGGTTGATCAATGCTGCAGCCCGGGTACAATCCAATGCCTCAACCTTTGCCGGCCAACTGGACTCCTGCCGGTCTGATCTCGACAAGAACTGGTTCCAGAGACTGCTCAGCTAAATACTATGTATCGATTTAACACTATTCAGTCCTCAGTCGGCTGCGGAGCATTCCTGTGAGCTGGTGGGGCAAGGTAGTCGGCGGCACCTTCGGTTTCATGATGGGAGGTCCGCTTGGCGCATTACTCGGAGCGGCCCTCGGTAACTACTTCGATGGTGGTCTCGATGCCATCTCCCTGGATGATTCTCTTGGCGTCGGCGCAACTGAGCGTGTGCAGTCTGTTTTCTTCACTGCCACGTTTACCCTCATGGGCTACATCGCAAAATCCGATGGTCGCGTAACCCGCAATGAAATAGAAATGGCAGAAAGGGTGATGCAGCAGATGCAGCTGTCACCCCAGCAGCGCAAGGTTGCTATCAACCTGTTCAACGAAGGGAAGAAAGATGGCTTCCCCGTCCATGAGGTACTTGAGCAGTTTCGCAGGGAGAGTCATCGTCGTCGCAACCTGCTGCAGATGTTCCTGGAGATTCTCATCGCCACGGCATTTGCCGACGGGCATTTCGATGCCATGGAAAAATCTATTCTGGAAGATATCGCCAGCGATCTCGGCTACACCCAGAATGAATTTCGCGCACTCATGGACAGGGTGACAGGGCAGGCAAACTTCTCAGACCAGGGCTCGATGCAGGAGCGACTGCAGGCCGCCTATGAGCTGTTGGGCGTTACCGAGGCTGTCAGTGATGATGAGTTGAAGAAGGCCTATCGACGCCAGATGAACCAGCATCATCCCGACAAGCTGGTCGCCAAGGGTTTGCCGGAAGAGATGATCGAAATCGCTACGCAGAAAACCCAGGACATCAAGGCGGCCTACGAGCTAATCAAGGCGGAACGCTGACTGCCAGGTTTTAGCCAGGTTTAACCCATACCACAAACAGTCCCAGCTCACTTCACTTCGCTTCGATAGCGAACGATCAGTCGCGCTAACGAAACGTGTCGTTGATATCCATTAGTGTGTCATTACCCGGGCACAGGTCGTGTTCATTTAACTGGTTGAATGGCTTGTCCACGGTGTCGGCCAGTTCATGCAGGTCGGCGGCACCCTGGTTGATGTAAAGCAGACCCGTTGCGATCTTTCCCTGCTTCTTGTTTTGATTGATGTGATGCAGGGCATTTTCCTTGTCGTGGGGATCGTAGTTGTTTCCCGTCTTGTGCAAGCGAATGACCGAGCCGTCGTGCAAGGTGATTTCCTTTTCCTTCCCTGCAGCGTAACTGGTGGTGATTTCCTGCTTCATGGGGACGTAGTCGATGGCACTCAGGGCAACATAATTTTCCCAGGTGTTCTTGTACCCATGGGTGGACTTGTCAGTGTTATTGAACGTTACACAGGGCGAGACCACGTCGATAAAGGCGAACCCTTTGTGGGTCAGGCCTGCCTGGATCAAGGGGACCAGCTGCGCCTTGTCTCCGGAGAAACTGCGGGCCACAAAGGAGGCGCCCAGTTCGATAGCCAGAGTTGCCATATCGATGTTTTCATACTGGCTCTGCTCGCCGGACTTGGTGGTTGACCCGAGGTCCGCCGTCGCCGAAAGCTGGCCCTTGGTCAGGCCGTAGGTGCCGTTGTTTGCCACGATGTAAAGCATGTTCACCCGGCGGCGCACGATGTGGCAGAACTGGCCGAGGCCTATCGAGGCGCTGTCGCCATCGCCGGAAATGCCAACGTAATACATATCCTTGTTAGCCAGATTGGCACCGGTAGCGACTGAAGGCATTCGCCCGTGCACGGAGTTAAAGCCGTGGGCCTTGCTCAGGAAATAGGAAGGTATTTTTGATGAGCAACCGATACCGGAGACCTTGACGACCCGGTGTGGTTCCAACGACATGTCGGCAGCGGCCTGGATAATTGCGGCGCTTATTGAGTCATGACCGCAACCACCGCACAGCGTGGTGAGTGTGCCCTCGTAGTCCCGACGCGTGAGACCGATCTCATTGGTCTTTAACTGGGGGTGGTGGAATTTCGGTTTGCTGATGTAACTCATATCGAGGCGCCTTTACTATCAAGCGGGAACATCGTTGCTGGCCTCCATTTCCGGCATGGACTCCAGTACTGCTCTTTCAATGTGTTGGGCGGTAATCAGTACGCCGTTGTAACTGAGTATGGAATGCATGCTTTCTGCATTGGCATCCAGTTCAATCTTCAACAGGCTCTTCAACTGCGCGTCACGGTTCTGGTCGATGACGTAGACCAGATCATGCCTGTCGATAAAGTCTTTGATGCTGTCATGGAAAGGGAAAGACTTGATGCGCAGTGTATCCAGTTTGATGCCGCGTCGAGCCAGGCCGTCCAGTGCTTCGCGTATGGCACTGTGTGACGTTCCCAGGTAGATAATACCCAGCCTGTTTTTTTCGTCGTTTATGTCAGGCTCTGGCAGGTAGTTGAGTGCCGTGCGGAACTTTTTCGCGATCCGGTCCATTACTTCGGCATAGACATTGCCGTCTTCGGTATAGGCCGCGTTCGCATCATGGGAACTGCCCCGGGTGAAGTAACTGCCCTTATCGGGATGCACGCCGGGATAGGTTCGATAGGGAATTCCATCGCCATCTACATCCGCATAGCGACCAAATTTTTCTATTTCATCGAGTTGCTGGGCATTTAATACCTTGCCGCGGTCGTAGGTGCGACCGTCTTTCCAATCGAGTTGATCGCAGATCTGCTCATTCATGCCCAGCTCCAGATCGCTCATGACGATGACCGGTGTCTGCAGGCGGTCCGCGATGTCGAAGGCATCAACCGCGTATTCGAAACACTCCTTGGGCGTGGATGGAAACAACAGAATCTGTTTGGTGTCGCCATGGGAGGCATAGGCGCAGGTGAGCAGGTCGCCTTGCTGGGTGCGTGTGGGCATGCCCGTCGAAGGACCGACTCGCTGAATATCAAAGAGGACAACTGGCACTTCCGAGAAATAGGCCAGGCCAAGAAATTCCTGCATCAGGGAGATGCCCGGGCCGCTGGTAGCGGTAAAAGCCCTGGCGCCAGCCCAACTTGCACCGATGGCAATACCGATGGCGGCCAGTTCATCTTCCGCCTGGATAATGCTGTACTTGCTCTTGCCCGTGCCAGGATCGATACGCAGTCGTTTGCAGTACTTGCCATAGGCATCGACTACCGAGGTGGAAGGGGTGAGCGGATACCATGAAGCGACAGTAGCACCACCGTAAACACAGCCCAGTCCAACGGCGGTGTTGCCATCGATCAGTATCTTGCCTGCATTCTTGTCACTGGCTTTGAGTTGCAGATTGAGTGGACACTGGAAATTCTCGCTGGCGTATTGATGGCCAAGTTCCAGCGCATGAATGTTAGGCAGTATTAATTTTTCTTTGCCGCGAAACTGGTCACCTACCATGTCGGTGAGCGTTTTGAAATCGATATTCAGGAATGCTGAGAGGGCGCCCACGTAGACGATGTTCTTGAATAGCTGTCGCTGTGCCGGTTTGTCATATTCCCGCAGGCAAATTTCAGTGAGTGGAATAGGCAGGTAGCTTATGTCATCCCGTATCAGTTCGTCGGGTAAAAGCTTGGACGAATCGAACAGTACATAACCCCCGGGCAATACTTCGGCGATGTCTTTGGCAATGGTCTGTTCATTCATGGTGACGGCGAGGTCCACACCTTCTCTGCGGCCGAGATAACCGGCTTCGCTTATTCGCACTTCATACCAGGTGGGCAGACCCTGTATGTTGGAAGGAAAAATATTGTGGGGGCTCACCGGGATACCCATACGGAATACAGCCTTGGCAAACATATTGTTTGCGCTCGCCGAACCGGAGCCATTGATGTTGGCGAACTTGACGACGAAATCGTTAACTTTAGTCAGGGTTTCCACCTTGGCAGTGACGGGCGTGTTCATGCGTTTACCGCCTTGGCTGTGTTGAACAGGTACTTGTGCATGTCCCAGGCATTGGTAGGGCAGCGCTCGGCACAGAGCCCGCAGTGCAGGCAGATGTCTTCGTTCTTGGCCATGATGCGGCCGGTTTTTAATTCGCCAGACACGTAGAGATCCTGTTCATTGTTTTCTGCGGGAGCCATGAGTCGGCCGCGCAAGTCTTCCTCGTCACTATTGTGGACAAAACTGATGCAGTCAGTGGGGCATATGTCGACACAGGCATCACACTCGATACACAGTTGGTCAGTGAATACCGTTTGCACATCGCAATTGAGACAGCGCATGGTTTCACCAAAGGCCAGCTCAGGATCAAAACCCAGTTCCACTTCCATGCTGATATCTTTCAGTGTTTTTTCTTTTGGCGCGTGAGGAACGGCATAACGAACGTCGTTACTGATATCGTTGTCATAGGACCACTGATGGATACCCATCTTCTGGCTCTGGAGACTGGTAAGCGGGTCGGGGCGTTTGGTGACGTCTTCGCCGGTGCAATGCAGGTGAATCGAAACCGCTGCATCATGGCCATGGGCCACCGCGGTGATGATATTGTCTGGCCCCAGCGCAGCATCGCCACCGAAAAACACTTTTTCGTGGGTGGATTGAAAACTGCTCTTGTTGAGGATTGGGAGTTCCCAGCGATCGAATTCGATACCGATGTCGCGCTCTATCCAGGGGAAACTGTTCTCCTGCCCGATAGCACACAGCACATCATCGCAAGGGATAACGACAGGATCTTCGCCGGTTGGCACCAGTAACCGCTTGCCGTTTTCATTCAGCTCTTTCCTGACTTTCTCGAACTCCATGCCTACCAGCTTGCCTTCTTCCAGTATGTAGCGCTTAGGCACGTGGAAGTTGAGGATTGGTATATCCTCATTCATGGCATCTTCAATTTCCCAGGGCGAGGCTTTCATTTCATCGAAGCCGCTGCGAACGACCACGGAGACGTCTTCACCGCCGAGTCTTTTTGACGTGCGACAACAATCCATGGCGGTGTTGCCGCCGCCCAGTACGATGACTCGCTTGCCGATAGAATTGATGTGTTCGAACGCAACGCTGGCCAGCCATTCGATACCGGTATGTATCCGGTCTTTTGCTTCTTCGTAACCCGGCAGGTCCAGGTGCTTGCCAAGAGGGGCGCCGGTGCCAACGAAGACCGCGTCGAAGTCTTCCGCCAGCAGCGCTTTCATGCTGGTGATTTCTTCACCGAAACGACTGTTCACACCCAGGTCGAGAATATAGTTCAGCTCTTCTTCGAGTACCTCGTGGGGCAACCGAAAGCGGGGAATCTGCGTACGCATGGCTCCGCCGGCCTTTGGGTCTCGTTCAAACAGGGTTATTTCATAGCCCAGCGGCAGCAGGTCTCTGGCCACGGTAAGCGACGCCGGTCCGGCACCAATGAGTGCAATGTGCTTCCCGTTCTTTTTCTTCGGGATTTTAGGCAGGCGTTCCCTGATATCTGACTTGAAGTCGGCCGCAACGCGCTTGAGGCGGCAAATGGCGACAGGCTCTTCCTCAATGCGGCCGCGACGGCAGGCGGGCTCACAGGGCCGATCACAGGTCCTGCCGAGGATTCCCGGAAAGACATTGGAATGCCAATTGATCATGTAGGCGTCTGTGTAACGCTTGTCAGCGATCAACCGTATGTATTCGGGAACTGGCGTGTGGGCAGGGCACGCCCACTGGCAGTCAACTACCTTATGGAAATAGTTAGGGTCTGATATATCAGTGGGCTTCATGCTTCTTGTTCTTGCCCTTGTAATTGTAATTTTAAATGTCGATGTAATCGTGTAACCGACGCGTTGCAGAAGTTTCTATCCTGTGTCCGTCTGGGCTGTTACTGCCACAGTATATGGAAATAGGGGGCTTTTGTAAGCTGTTTATGACAGCGCAACGCCGAGGCGAAAATCATGGGATTTATTGTAAATTCGCAGATTTTGTACGTAACTGAGTTGTTGCAGGGCAGAGGCCAGTTGCTCGGCGTCGATGGCGGAGGTAGTCGCATCTTTAAGCGTCAGTTCTACTTCTATTCCATGGTCAAGAAAGTGCAGGGAGATCCTCTCAATGTCATCATCTTCGATAAGTCCGGCCCAGACCGCCCGGATTGATTCCATGATTTCCGCTCTTTCGGGATAGTCGTCCAGTGCCGGCGTACTGCTTCGTTCGGATTCCGGGGGTAGCGGGTCCACGTGAACCAGCACGTCGCTGACATCGCTGAAATTTCCGGTCAGTGTGCGGCTGACCAGTTCCGCCAGTTGATGCCCTTCTGAAACCGATATCCTCGGATCCACCAGAATACAAAGATCCAGGATGATTTTTCCCCCAGAGAGGCGAGTGCGAAGCCCCTGGATACCGTTCACACCTTCAATCTGCAGGATGCATTTTTCAAACTGGGTTCTGCGCTTTGCGGGAATCGAGGTATCGACCAGTTCTTTCAGGCTGTCGGTGCATAACTCCCAGCCCACTTTGGCAATGATCAGCGCCACGAACGCTCCAGCGACGGTATCCATCCAGGCAAAGCCTTGCTGGGCGGCGAGAATGCCGATTAATACTGCCACGGAGGAGACGGCATCGGAGCGGCTGTGCCAGGCGTTGGCCCGCAGCAGGTTGGAGTTCAGGCGGCGTGCGACACGCATGGTGTATTGAAATATCCACTCTTTGCCAGCAATAGAGACCAGTGCAATCAGCAAGCCCCCCGCGGCAGGAACAGGCAGGCTTTCGATTATCTGGAGTCGCTGGTAGGCGTCGTAGAAGATCACCGCAGCAGTGGCCACCAGCACCACACCCACGGTGATTGTGCCCAGGGTTTCGAATCGGCCGTGACCATAGGGGTGGCTTTCATCGGGCGCATTGTGGGCAATGCGGGCAACCACCAGGACAAAGATGTCGGTGACCGCATCGGTCAGGGAATGGATTCCGTCGGTAATGAGGGCAAAGGACTGTGTGTAGATGCCGCCTATGACCTTGGCGAAGACCAGAAACAAATCCAGCGCCATGCCGATCAGGGTAACCTGGGTGGCCTGTTGTTTGGCATTGGAGTCTGGCATCGGTGGGGAATACTCGGAAATTCTTGAGACGCTGGTCAAGCTGCGAGGTCTCAGCGCGTCAGGGGAGTCGTCCCTTGACGTGCAGGCTGTGTGGTACGAATAGTTGAAAGTGCATTCTACAGTCCTTCCCTGGGCCTGCAGCACGTCACCGGAGCACGCCAGGGTGCAATCGCAACCTGACCTTTGCAGAACTTTCTCAGGTCCAATAAAAAAGCCCAACGACCGAAGTTGTTGGGCTTAACATACTATCAAGGGAGAGATAAATGAAACAAAACCCACAATTTTGTATGCCATCTACCTACACTTATTCAGACTGCCGGGTTTCCGCTTAGTTCCCAAATTTCGAAATTATTTTCTAATTATTTTTCCGCCCTAAACTGACATTACAAACAACCTGCAATAATGGATGCAACTCGCTGTAAATATTAAATATTTATAATCTCCAGCCCGCTGATCGGTAAGTTTTCCACGTTTTCCTTATTGGAAATAATACCCAGTGAGGCCTTTGCCGGATCGAAATAGCGCTCCGCAACCGCTCTCAGATCGGATAGCCGGGTCGCCAGCACCCGTTGCCGGAACTCCATACGATGCTCCAGGTTTCGACCGAACAGGTAGTTGTAATAGGCCTGCTTGGCTTCCCCTGCCGGCGACGAGGACTTGTCCATGCTGGCTATGACACCAAGGATTGCTTCTTCCAGCCGATGGGGTGGGTGCTCTTCATTGAGCAGCCATTCTATCGAGCGGTCAAAATCGTCCAGTGTCTCCTGCAGCCGTGGGTCGCGATAGGAGAAGAACCTGAACGAGGCCGAACCGGGATCCTGGCCAGCACCGCCCCCATAAGCCCCACCTTTTTCGCGAATAGCTGTATGCAGGAATCCATTGCGCAGGAATCCGGCGAGTACCGTTAGCGCTGGATTGTCCTCGTGGCCAGCGGGTACTGTGGGAAAGGCCTTCGCGCAGAAATTGACCTGGGTAGAGGTAGTCCAGGCCTCGAGAGTCTGTTGGCGTACCTTCGGGAGTTCCAGCATGGCGCTGCTGGAATCCGGTGCGGCAGACCAGCACGCATTCAACTGGTCCTGAAGTCGTGTCATGGCGTTGCGTTCGCCAACCAGCAAGAAACGCTTCTCCGCGGTCCTGACCTGTTCGTGGATTCGCCGCAGTTTGTCCATAAGGGTGCTGCGCACGGATTCATCTCCCAACTGGTCCCTCAACGCCTTCAGGTTCTTTATACCCTGCAGTCCACCGAATCGGTGACTCAGCTTGGCTGCAGGACTGAACCTGCTGCTGGCGAGGCCCATGGCCAGGCTATGACCGCTGCCGGTGATGCTGTTCTCCTTGCGGGCACAGATCTGCTCGATCAGGTCAGAGAGTCTTTGGGTCTCGTCGAAGCGAACCCCTGCTATCGTTTCAGCGAGCAGGCTCGAGAGTTCGTTGTGATTACGGACAAGGGACTTCGAAGAGAAAGTCAGGAACGCTTTAATCGTTTGTTCATCATCCCTGTCGCTGCGAATGCTGCTGAAGCAATTGATGCCGCCGCTGATTCTGGACTGCCAGGTTTGCACCTCGGCGTAGTCCTTTTCGCCGACACCAAACTCTGGCAAACAGCTTGTATAGAGCGGCAGGACCTCAAGCAGTTCGTCTTCCAGATTGGGCAAGGGAAATATTATCTGCTGGTACGCTAATCCGTTGGTGCCCTGGTTGTAGTAGCTGAGGGAGCCAGCATCCAACTGCTTGTCGTAGCGCTTGGGTTCCTGGATATCCTTGGGGACGTCGTCCAGCCCAACCTTGGGCAGCAAGCCTGGGTCATCCACTTCTTCCTGCCGGGCGGCGAGCGCCTGGCATTGCACCACAATGGCATTGCTGTCTTCGTCATCCAGTTGCGATTTGATTTCGGCGAGGCGCTGTTTTTCTGATTCGACTTTCTGGGCAGCCAGTCCGGCATCGGGCTTCATAGTGAGCGTCACCCGGTGCGGGTTGTCCAGCAAGTGCTTCTTGATGAGGCCCGGTATGAAAGCCGGGTCCTCGGCCCGCTGCCGCAACTCGTCCAGCACGGGGTCGATGTCCATGAGCTTGATAGCATCACCGCGATGCAGGGCGGTGGAGAGACAGCTCAGAATTAGCTGCAGCCCATAGGGATAACTGTCACCGGAAATCTCTCTTTGATTCAGTTCCAGCTGATGCAGGGCGGCATCAACTTGCTTCTGGTCGACACCGTTTTTTGCGATGTCATGTAACGTATCCAGAATGAGGGACTCGACTGCATCGGTGCAGTCTTCGGCGCAACCTTCAAGGCCGGCCATGAAACTCATTTCCTTGTTGGAGTCTTCCAGTCCGCACATTGGAGAGGGCGACTGCCCCAGGGGTGAGGTTTCCAGTGCCTTGAGCAGGGGGGACGCGGAGTTTTCCATCAGTACCGACGACAGGAGTTGAGCCTCAAAGAGTTCGGCGAGGTTTGTGCTGTGGCCAAGCAGCCACCCCACCACGAGATGCGTCTTGTTGTCGACCGGCTCTTCCGCCGCGTAGCGTTCTTCAACGCGGACGGGTTGTTGATAGCGCTGTTCGTCATCGACATGGATATCGATATCCAGCTTGTCAAATTTGGAAAGTGCCAGTTCCTCAAATTGTTCATGATGCTCAAAGGCTGGAATATCACCGAATGTCATGAATACGGCATTGCTCGGGTGATAGTGAGAGCGATAAAAATCCACGAGCTGTTGATAGCTGAGATTGGGTATGTCGTCCGGTTCGCCGCCACTGTTGTAATGATAGGTGGTGGTAGGAAACAGATGGCTCGATATGGTCTGCCAGAGCACGCTGTTTGTGGAACTCATGGCACCTTTCATTTCATTGTAGACGACCCCCTTGTATTGCAGTTCGCTTTCAGGGTTGTCCATCTCGGCAAATTCGAGTCGGTGGCCTTCCTGCGCAAAGTCGAGTTCATGCAGACGAGAGAAGAATGCTGCGTCGAAGTACACATCAAGCAGATTTCCAAAGTCTTTCCGATTCTTGCTGGCAAATGGGTAGGCGGTCCAATCGCTGCTGGTAAAAGCATTCATGAATGTGTTCAGCGAGCGGCGAATCATCATGAAGAAAGGATCCCTCACGGGATACTTCTTGCTACCGCACAGTGCGGTGTGTTCCAGAATGTGGGCAACGCCGGTGGAATCCATAGGCACGGTGCGGAAAGCAACAAGAAACACATTTTCCGGATTGTCGCTGCTCAAGTGGTAATGCATGGCACCGGTTTTGCGGTGCTCATACTGTTCGATTGTGATGTTGAGCGATGAAATTTCTTCGCTGCGGATCCAGTTGAAGGCAGGGTGCTGCGTTGCGGCCGGTGAGGATGGTTCCTGTGTCGCGGATTCCGTACTGCTAATTTCGGTCATCTTTATCTATGTTCCAGGCGTCTGAGTCAGGGTAGTCAGAGTGCGATTCCTGTTGCCCGGGCGTGCCGGGTTTGTGCTGCAGGAAAGCTCTGAGTATCAGCGGGGAGCCTGCTCCAGGCTCAATGGGCCTAGTTTACCTGAGCGGAAGTCATTTAGTAATGATTCAGCCGCCCGGGTCCAGTTGACGCTGCCTTTCTTGCTCAGGCCACCGACGCTGCGGGCAATAATTTCCAGCAGTTCCTCCGCCGACCCCGGAGTTTCTTTTAACTGGTACCGATTGCGCAGGGCCTCAGGTTGATGGGCAAGCAAAAACTCGGCTCCAAGCCAGCCGATTTCCTCAAGGTCGATGGCGGTCTGGCGAATGGTACCGGTCAGCGCCAGCAACAGGGCGGCCTGCTGGTCATCCAGGCGAGGCTGCATCATCCCGGGTGAATCCACCAGGTGCCAGTTTTCATCGAGCCGAATTCGCTGCAGCGCACGGGTTACCGCAGGCTCATTGCCGGTGCGGGCCAGCTTTCTGCCGACCATGGCGTTGAGCACTGTAGATTTGCCAACATTAGGTACGCCGAATATCAGGCATTGCTTCCGGTTGGACTGTGCGCTGTCTTGCTCAGGCAGCAGCTTATTCAGTTTTCCCAATACCAACTGCTTGATCGATTGTTTGTCGGGACCACTGCTGATACAGGCTCGCCGGGGTTGGGCATTGAAAAATGTTTCCCACTCACGGGTATGATCGGGGTCAGCGAGGTCCACCTTGTTCAGAATAATGAGTACTGGGCGCTCTTCCGCGAGTTCATCCAGAAGCGGATTGGCGCTAGCCATGGGAATGCGGGCATCCCGCACTTCGATAAGCGCGTGGGTCGCATTCATAATCTTGCGAAGTTCTTTTCCGGTCTTGTGCATGTGACCGGGAAACCAGGAAATAGGCATAGACTCCTTATCGGCACTTGTGAAACAGATTGTATATAATCTGCGGTGGCGCGAAGCAGTGAAGAAATGTCAGGCGAGATTGTACTGCCAGCGGTTTACTTCCACCAATGACCAGAAACAGAGACAGCTATTCCATGGATACGCAATCAGCAATCGAAACCAAACTCACTGCCGCATTCAGTCCGCAGCATCTGAAGATCGATAATGAAAGCCATATGCATTCTGGTCCCGCTACCGATTCGCATTTTAAGGTTACGATGGTCAGTAATACTTTCAGTGAGCTTTCGCGAGTGAAGCGTCATCAGGAAGTTTACGCAGTCCTTGCCGAGGAACTTGCGGGTAGCGTTCACGCCCTGGCCTTGCATCTGTATGCCCCCGCAGAGTGGGAAGGGATCGATGTGCCTGATTCGCCGGATTGTCGAGGTGGTAGCAAGTTTGAAAAGCAGGGGATCTCCTGAGTAATGCGACTCTGATTTGCCTGGCTTCTATAGTCACCCTGCGCACAATTATTTCATTAGTAACCTAACGTTCTTTTATCGAGCCTGCCTGATCGGAAAGCGACTCAGGCTGCCTGGCTTACTCTAACTTGAATACCGATCGCTCCGGCAACAGGGGCTTCTGTTCCGCAGATTGCAGTTAAACCGCCTGCGTAACTATGGCGTAGCTATGCCGTAACTACGAGGTAACTCCGCGACTGGAAATCCGCCGCTACAGGATTGCATAGCACTACTGATTATTCATTAAGAAAAATTGCGTTTTGTGAAAAAACCATTTGAATAACAATAAGATAGAAAAATTTGTTAATACTGATTGTCCTGAAAGGGTGGATTTTTCCCGGGACGAAAGGCGGGTAAAAACTGGTCAAAACCTGTCGAAATGATTACGACTTGCGGGGAAATATTTTAAAATCCCCCTGAGTGATCGCAACAGGCTTCCCGCAATGAGCGGGATCCATCAAAGCGTGAATTCGGCCGCGAAGGATTTCAATATAGCGAACGTATAAGCACGCAATATTGTGCCGCTGGCGGCGTTAAAGATCGCGTGAAAACCGTGATCCTGTGATATTTAAGATCGAACAGTCGAGCTATTGGTGAATAGATCGTGAGTAGACCCGAACACACAGAAAGCGAAGTATCAGGCGCTAGCGAAAAGTCTGGCTTTATGGTGACAACCCGAGGTCAGGAGTTGGGTGTTGCTGCGCTTACGTCATTGGCATTGGCTGGTCTCATTGCTACCGTGAGCCAGTTAGCGAGTCCTGTGCTGCCCGAAATCACCATAGAGACCGAACTCACGCCGATAACCGTCTTCCCGGACTTTGCCTCAATACAGGATGTAGACGTCAAGAAGCAACAGTTCTTCGACTATCTTGAAGACTATGTTATTGCAGAGAATGAATCCATTTCAGAGATCAGGGAAGAGCTTCAATCCTTTGCCGACATTGCTAACAGCGGCGTCGGTTTTAGTAATCGCGAACGCGAGTGGATTCTGGAGCTGGCGGATTACTACCGTATCGAAACTGCTGATAAAACAGACCGTGAAATCGCCAATGAGCTGATGCTCAGGGTAGATGAAATTCCGGTATCACTGGTGTTGGCACAGGCTGCCAATGAGTCGGCCTGGGGTACATCCCGATTCGCGCTCGAAGGCAATAATATTTTCGGCCAGTGGTGTTTCGAAGAGGGCTGCGGGATTATTCCCAATCGCCGTCGCAGCGGTGCAACGCACGAAGTGAAGCGATTCGACTCCATCAGCGAGTCAATCAGCGGCTATTTTCAGAACATCAATACCCATCATTCCTATCGCTACCTGCGGGAACTGCGGGCAGAAATGCGAGAATCCGAAGACGAGCTGGATTCCCTGTTGTTGGCTTCAGGCCTGGGTCGTTACTCTGAGCGTGGGGACCACTACGTCGACGAGGTGCAGAACATTATTCTGCAAAACGATTTACTGGAGCGGGACCAAAGTTAGCCCCGGGCATCCCCTAATTAATCGCCGGATTAATCCACTGCACTGAATACCAGAAATAGCGCCCTGTCCCCGGCAGGGGGGCGGTGCAGATGTAACGCCAACGCCTGCCGCTAAACCTGTCGTTGGGCTCAAGCTCAACAATGCCCTGTTCACGATCTATCCAATTCATCGGAATCGCCTGGCTATTGGCGAAACAGCCGATCTGGGAAAGATTGTAGGGCCCAGGATTAAACTGCAATGTGACAGAGGGGCTCTGTTCGCTGGTGACCGGAGATTCTGGCTCGACTATGCGCGCACTGAACGCAAGGGACTCAAATTTCGTGCGAGCCGTGTCCAGGTTGGCGTAGATACTGGCGAGCGGATAACGGGGCAGGGCGAGGAAGTCGGAGTCCGGCCCCATAGCCCCTGAATTCTGGGCGAAGCCTGTAAACCCCTCCTCAGCCAGCATCTGTTTGATAGCGGGGTCGAACTCTCCGTAAGGATAGGCCAGGTAGCGATGATTCTGGCCGGTATGTTCGAAAATCGCCTGTTCCGCCTCCAGTAACTCTTCCCGGTTCCGTTCGATCCAGTAGGCATCGCTCTCTCCGGACTCCCGGTCCAGCATATAGGGGTGATAGACCATGTGATTGGCTATGATCACGCCGGCATCTGCCATTTCTTCAACCTGCGCCCACGTCACATAGTTAGGCTGGTTCTGATTCGTAGGGTCGGTGCTGAGGAAGAGGGTGAATGGCATGCCGAATTCCTGCAGCATGGGAAAGGCAGTGTCATAGATGGAGCTGTAGCCATCATCGAAGGTGATGGCGACGGCTTTATCGGGCAGGTCGCGGCCCGCGCGCAAGTCTTCCACCATGCGATCCAGGGCAATAACCGAATAACCGTTATCCCGCAGGTACTCCAGATGACCACGAAAGTCTTCGGGTGAAATCGTGGTCGAGGGCGGCGTGTCATTCGCCACGTGATGATAGACAGTGATGACGCCACTGCTGGCTGCATTCGCCGTGCTGGCGAGCAGAAATACTGCCAGGCCAAGATTGCCCAGGCGAAGAAGCTGGTGAAAGTACCGGTTTATTTCCAAAAAGTATCTCCAAATCAGAAGCGCGATCGATGCTGGGATGAGCCTGTCCTGGCCACGGCAGGGGCTATCAATCCAATCCAACCCAACCCATTCCAGTCCAGGTCGTGCCAGGACAGTCCAATGATAACGCAGCTCGTGGCGCCATTACCCGTCTGTCGCGTCAACCGGGATAAAGGTATAATCCCCAGCCCTTTTGAGCATGAGAAACAGGCTCTCAAAACTGGAGATTAGACATGATGTACTCAGGCAAGTCGCTCAGCGTCGACGTTTTGCCTTCCGGTGTGGCGACACTTATCTTTGACCTGCAAGACTCGTCGGTCAACAAATTCGATCGTCAGACCCTGGAAGAATTGCAACAGGCAGTCTCGGAACTGGCCCAATCAGACGCCAAGGGGCTTGTGTTTTGCAGCGCAAAGCCGGCATTTATCGTGGGCGCCGATATCATGGAGTTCACGGCCATGTTCGCCCAGACTGAGGAGCAGATCATGGCCTGGCTGGTGGAGGCTAATAGCCTCTTCAACGCCATCGAAGACCTGCCTTTTCCCACCGTTTGTGCGATCAATGGTATCGCTCTCGGTGGTGGTTTCGAATTGGCGGTGGCCACGGATTACCGAATTGGAACAGCAGCTGCCGTAGTGGGGTTTCCGGAAGTCAAACTGGGCATTATTCCCGGTTTTGGTGGCACGGTTCGCCTTCCCAGATTGATTGGTGCAGACAACGCTAACCAATGGATCAGTTCCGGGGCTCAGATCCGTGCAGAGCAGGCCTTCAAGGAAGGTGCCCTGGATGCCATCGTTGAAGCCGACAAACTGGTCGCCGCGGCCGAGCATCTCATCCAGCAATGCAATGCGGGCAAGCTGGATTACCAGTCCCAGCGTACGATAAAGAACTCTCCGCTCAAACTTAACCCCATCGAACTCAATGTGGCTTTTGAAACTGCGAAAGGCCTGGTTGCCGCGCAGGCTGGTCCCAATTATCCGGCACCTATAGCCGCGGTGAAGGTAATGCAGCAGGCCGCTGTCATGGATCGTAAGGGCGCCCTGGAAGTCGAGCATGCTGGTTTCGTCAAGTTGGCGAAACTGGACGTCACGGCCAATCTGGTGCAAATGTTCCTTAATGATCAATTCCTCGGTGGCAAGGCCAAGAAGGCCGTTGCCAAAGCATCAGCGGTCAATACGGCTGCTGTCTTGGGTGCTGGCATCATGGGCGGCGGTATTGCCTATCAATCGGCCCTTAAGGGCACACCTATCGTGATGAAAGATGTGCGTCAGGATGGTCTGGACCTGGGTATGGCGGAAGCGCGCAAACAGCTCAACAAGCGCGTTGAAAAGGGGCGCATGAATACTGACCAGATGGTGGCGGCGCTTGCCAGTATCAGGCCTTCACTCGACTACAGTGGATTCGATAAGGTGGATATCGTTGTTGAAGCTGTCATTGAGAATGCGGACATCAAGAAATCGGTACTGTCCGAATTGGAAGGAATAGTGACACCTGACACTATTATCGCATCCAACACATCGACTATTTCTATTGATGAGCTGGCCACAGCACTGGATCGTCCGGAAAATTTTTGCGGCATGCATTTCTTTAATCCGGTCCCGGTGATGCCACTGGTGGAAGTGATTCGGGGTGAACACTCCAGTGAAGAAACTATCGCCACTACGGTGGCCTATGCGAAAAAGCTGGGTAAGACACCTATCGTGGTCAATAACTGCCCAGGTTTCCTGGTGAATCGCATCCTGTTTCCCTATTTTGGCGCGTTTGCGCAATTGCTGCGCGACGGTGCAGATTTCCGCCAGATCGACAAAGCCATGGAGAAGTTTGGCTGGCCCATGGGACCGGCCTACTTGCTGGATGTGGTGGGAATCGATACCGCGGTACATGCCCAGGCAGTAATGGCCTCGGGTTTTGAGCGTATGCAGCAGGACTTCGATAGCGCTATCGAATTGCTGTTCAAGCAAGGCAAGCTCGGACAGAAGAGCGGCAGTGGTTTCTACCTGTATGAACCTGACAAGCGGGGCAAGCCAAAGAAACTGCCCAATCCGGAAATCGATAGCGTGATAGCTTCGGTGCAACAGGATCAGCGCGCATTCGACGACCAGGAAATTGTCGACCGCATGATGGTGGCCATGTGCCTGGAGACTGCCCGTTGTCTGGAAGACGGTATTGTTGAAACGGCTATTGAAGCAGACATGGGTCTCGTGCTGGGGCTGGGTTTCCCGCCATTCAGAGGCGGTGCGTTGCGTCATGTGGATAGTATGGGAAGTGCCAATTTTGTTGCCCTGGCAGATAAATATGCCGAGTTAGGCGCTATGTTCGAAGTCTCTCCTGCGCTGCGAGAGAAAGCTGCAAGCAATGGTCGCTACTATCGTTAGAAGTCAACATTAGAAGTCAACGTTAGAAGTGAACGATAGGCCTGAATAATAGACCTGAAAAATATTATCTGAACGAATTTCCCTGAGGAAAAGCTGTATGAGCCTTAATCCAAGAGACGCCGTCATCGTAGACGGAATCCGTACACCCATGGCACGTTCCAAGGGCGGAGCCTTCCGTAACGTACGAGCGGAAGAATTATCGGCACGCCTCATCGACGCGCTTATCGAACGCAATTCCGCGCTTCAGCCAGAAGAAGTGGAGGACGTGATTTGGGGTTGCGTCAACCAGACTCTGGAGCAGGGTTGGAACGTGGCGCGTAATGCGGCACTGATGTCCGTGCTGCCTCATAGCACCTGTGCGCAGACCGTGAACCGTCTGTGTGGTTCCTCCATGTCGGCGCTGCACACGGCGGCCACATCCATACTCTCTGACAACGGGGATGTATTTATCGTGGGGGGAGTCGAACACATGGGCCATGTGGGTATGACCTACGGCATCGATCCGAATCCCAAGGCGTCAAAACATATCGCCAAAGCTGCCTGGATGATGGGTGTCACGGCTGAAGTGCTCTCGAAGATGCATGGCATCGGGCGCGAACAACAGGACGAGTTTGCAGTACGCTCCCATCGCCTGGCCGAAGCAGCTCGCGCGTCTGGAGGCTTCAGGAATGAGATCGTACCAATCGAAGGCCACAATGGTGATGGATTCAAGGTGTTGGTAGAGGACGACGAAACGATTCGCCCGGATACCAGCCTGGAAGGGCTCGCGCAGTTGCGCCCGGTTTTCGATCCAGCCAACGGGACGGTTACCGCGGGCACTTCATCGCAGATATCCGATGGGGCTTCTGCCATGCTGATGATGTCTGCAGAAAAAGCCCAGGCGTTGGGCCTCAAGATCAGGGCCAAAGTGAAGTCTATGGGCTATGCGGGTGTCGATCCATCCATCATGGGGTATGGTCCGGTACCTGCGACCCAGAAGGCGCTGAAAAAAGCGGGGCTCTCGATTGAAGATATCGATTGCGTGGAATTGAATGAGGCCTTCGCAGCCCAGTCCTTGCCAGTGATGAAGGATCTCAAGTTGCTGGAAGTGGCGGACGACAAGGTCAATCTGCGTGGCGGGGCCATCGCTCTGGGACACCCACTGGGCTGTTCCGGAACTCGCATTACCACAACCCTGCTCAACAACATGGAAGACAAGGATGCCACCCTGGGTCTGGCAACCATGTGTATTGGTCTGGGGCAAGGCATAGCCACCGTTCTGGAAAGAGTCTGAGTACGCTATGACCGCCAACAAGGACCGTTTCAAGCTCAACCGCAGTCGCAAAAATTTACGCCGCGATGTGGGCAGGGCTATCGCCGATTTCAATATGATCGAAGACGGCGATCTGGTCATGGTATGCCTGTCTGGCGGCAAGGACTCTTATACCTTGCTGGACATTCTCATGAATCTCCAGCAACACGCTCCCATCGACTTTCGCCTGCACGCAGTGAATCTGGACCAGAAGCAACCCGGATTCCCGGAAGACGTGCTACCTATCTACCTCACTTCCCTGGGGGTGGATTTCACGGTGCTGGAGCAGGATACCTACTCCATCGTTACCGACAAGGTGCCGGAAGGCAAAACATTCTGTGGCCTGTGTTCGCGGCTGCGTCGGGGAATTCTCTACAATTTTGCCGAATCCATCGGTGCCAACAAGATCGCGCTGGGACACCACCGGGACGACATCGTGGAAACCCTGTTCCTGAATATGTTCTACGGTGGCAGTCTCAAGGCCATGCCGCCGAAGCTGCTGAGTGACGATAAACGCAATGTGGTGATTCGGCCCCTGGCCTATTGCAAGGAAGCCGAGATAGAGCGCTTTTCAGCGATGATGGAGTTCCCTATTATCCCCTGCAATCTCTGTGGCTCCCAGGATAATTTGCAGCGGCAGGCAATCAAGTCAATGCTGACGGAATGGGACAAGCAACACCCGGGTCGAGTGGAAAGCATATTTCGGGCGATAACCAATGTGTCACCCAGCCAACTTGCAGATACTGGCTTGTTCGATTTCACGAACCTTCGTAACGAGAAATCCAACAAGCTGGATTTCGTTGAGCTGATTTAACAGTCCCGGTATTTCCCGTCTCTGTCCATGCGGGACTCGCACTCATGACGGAAATTCTGGCAGGCGATCGCCTTGCTGGTGGATGGATTAGCGATATTCCTGCACTCTGCTAACTCCGCGCGCAGCTCAGCTTCGGATAACGAGGCGAGCTTACCCATCGGTCCGCAGGCGGCTAATAGCACTATCGCGGCCAGTGGAACAGTTTGCTGTAGAACAGGGTGGTTTGTGCGCTGTGTCATCGTCCTGAATCAGTTTGAGGGGTGACTTATTCGACTGAGCCGGCGGTGAGGCGCCAATAGTTACAGTCGACTCTACACTAATTCTAGTCAATTCTGGCTGAATTGCGAGGGCAGGATGTGAGTGCTTGAAGCACCACAATCGCGGTTACTGACATTTGGCCAATTGCAGATATCGAGGAAAGTGCCAGCTATGGAAATCCCCCACACAGCCTTATCGCCAGATGCTCTGCGGGGAGTGATCGAGGAGTTTATTTCCCGGGAAGGCACCGACTACGGTGACCAGGAATTCAGTCTCGAAGACAAGATCGCCCAGGTGCGATCACAACTGGAGAGTGGGGAAGTGGTACTGACCTTCGATGAAGAGTCAGAAACCTGTAACCTGATCCGGGTGCGTTAGCTCGCTAGTTCAGTGCTTTTTCGGGCTCGCGGGTATCCTGATGCTGGCGGGCGTAGGCCAGCCACTGATCCATCACCAGCTTGGTTTGCTTTAGCGTCTCGTGATCGCCTTCCTGGGTCTGGAGGGTATATTGCGCCATGGCCAAACCTACGTCGCCCAGGGTTTCCACGATGCGCTTCAGGCTGAAGGTGTCGAGGTCGAGGCTGAACAGGTCCCCGTGTTGGGGGTGTTCATCGCCGGCGATAAGCAGTGATGACCCAGGGGCGATAATATTCTGGATGCGCAGGGCCAGAGAAGGGTTCTGAATCCGCACCAGTTGCACGGTGAACTGCAGGGACTCCCGGTCGAAAATATTGGCTTCATGGCAGCGCTCAACACCACCGTCGTCACTATTCAAAGTTGTATTCCTTTTATGCTTTTGGCCTAACTGCCTGGTTTTGGTGCTTGCGGTGTTGCGTCTTTAAATCACAGTTGCTATCGAAAATTTGATAGTAACGATCAGTAAATTTCAGTATTACCGTGTGCAGACGCTATCTTCTTATTTTTCAGGGATCAGTCTCAGTGGGTTACGCAGGATGAATGCCTGCAATTAGGCACTCGCTGACCGCCTATTTGTTGTAGTATCTCTATACCATTAGTAGGGAGCAACAACCGTTTGGTTATATGAACAGATGTCGAAAGATTCTAATTCTATAAGTGAAGTACCACAGTCAGAGAGCGAGGAAATTCGCCTGGACGCCTCGGGTCTCTACTGTCCCGAGCCAGTAATGCTGCTGCACAACAAGATAAGGGATATCGCACCCGGACAACTCCTGCGTCTGACAGCCACGGACCCATCGACCACCCGGGACATTCCCAAGTTCTGTCTCTACCTCGAGCACGAATTACTCGAGAGCGAGCAGGATGATGAAATCTACACCTACCTGATTCGCAAAAAAGCAGACTAGGCCTGTGGCGGTCCAGCAGTCGAGCATCCCTGTCTACCTGGTTGATGCGTCAATCTATATTTTTCAGGCGCATTTTTCCCCTTACGTCGAATGTTACGACCGGGCAGGAAATGATCTTTCTGCGGTCTATGGCTTTACCCAGTTCCTGTTGCAGTTTTTGCGCAGGGCCCAGCCCAGGCATGTCGCGATAGCCCATGACGAGAGTCTGTTCTGTGGCTTTCGGCATGAACTCTGTCCTCGATACAAATCCAACCGGGAACTACCCGATGAAAACCTGGCCATGCAGTTGTTGGCCTGCAAGGAAATCTGCTCAGTACTTGGTTTGACCGCTTATGGCAGCAAGGTCTATGAAGCTGATGACATCATCGGCGTCCTGGCCAGTGCCGTGCGGGCGGAACTCGGCGGTGAGCAGGTGGCCATACACCTCATCACCAAAGACAAGGATCTCGCACAATTGCTCCAGCAGGAGCAGGACTGTCTATGGGAATTCAGCGCCAACCAGAAACGCTTTATGACAGATATCCATACTGATTTTGGGGTCAGTCCGGCGCAGATCGTGGACTTTCTGGCCCTGGCGGGTGACTCGGTCGACTGCATCTCCGGCATTCCGGGAGTAGGGCCCGTGGCGGCCAGGGAACTACTCAGCCGCTACAATAATCTGGAAGGTATTTACCAAAACCTGTCTGCAGTATCCGGGCTTCCCATACGCGGGGCCAAGAGATTGGCGAAGCTACTTGAGGAACACAGGGAGTCGGCAGAATTGAGCCAGAAACTGGCAACCATCGTGTGTGAACTGGACACGCCGACAGAGGAATTTTCCGGTGCGGTGTTGAGTGATCTCGATGCGGCAGTACCAGATCTCGATGAACTGCGGGCATTCCTTGTGGAGTACCAGTTCCCTTCCGAAGAAAGTGAAAGGATAGTGAAGCAGACTCAATCAATCATTGAGCGGGCAAACGAAAACACAATCGGGAGTGTTGCCAGTTAATGCGCGTCGTCGTCGATCAGGATCTGCATCTGGAGAAAACCGCCATTCCACCCGAATGGGAATTGCTGAAACGGGAAGGGCGGGCCATCAACAATGGCGATGTGCAAGACGCAGATGCCTTGCTGGTGCGTTCGGTAACGAAAGTGGATGAGGCGTTGCTGGCTAACAGTCGTATCCGGTTCGTGGGAACCGCCACGTCAGGATTGAATCACATTGATCGGACATATCTTCAGGCCAACAATATACGATTGGCTGACGCCGCCGGCAGTAACGCTAACGCGGTAACTGATTACTGCCTGGCCGCTCTGGCCTATTGCGTTTTGCACAGGGGGCTTGATCTTGGGAAAGCCCGTATCGGAATTGTCGGTGCCGGGCATGTTGGTGGCTTACTGGCCAATAAGCTGAACAGGCTAGGACTGCAGCCCTTGATCTGTGATCCACCCTTGCAACAGACATTAAAGGGTATCGCAGTGAGTGATGCCCCCAAGCGATTCTCCAGCCTGGAAGAAGTGGCGACCTGCGACGTGCTTAGCCTGCATGTGCCGCTGAATGAAACGGGCCAGCATGCCACGAGAGAGATGATTGACACGAAGATACTGTCTTCCATGCCAGTCGAAGCTGTGGTGATCAATAGTAGTCGCGGGGAAGTAATAGACGAACAAGCCCTGCGGGCCCACCTGCAGTCAAATCCACGATTCACGGCGGTGCTTGATGTCTGGCATAACGAGCCCATGCTGAACACCGGCACCCTGCGACTCGCCCACATCGCCACACCTCATATAGCAGGATACAGCGCGAGAGCCAAAGATGAGGCGGCACGGCGCATCGTAGACGCACTCGCCGAATTCGCCGGGGTTGAAACAGTGGATACTGCCGCCAGCGCCAGTGGCACAACGGGTCAGACTGTCGAACCAATGCAGGACACAGCGGTCTTTGACCCGGGGAACAAGCAGGCGTGGAAGCGGGTTCAGGATAACCTGGACTTGCCTGCGCTATCTTCACAGTTCAGGCAAGTCTATGCAGGAGGTCATGAGAAACAGGCATTCGATGCCATGCGCAAGAGTCTCTCCAGCCGGCTTGAGTTTTGCGAAACGTCATTGGGCGCCGTCGCCGCAACTGAAGCAGGATTCCTGCGCGCTCTGGGGTTTCGCGTTTAGCTCTGCCGGTACTGGCTCAAGACGTTGCCGATCTTGGAAACGGCGTCACGGAGTTCATCTTCCCGCGGCAGAAACACCAGCCGGAAGTGATCCTTGTCCTTGATGTTAAACGCGCTGCCCTGTACCAGGAGGATTTTTTCCTGCTCCAGGAAATCCAGGATCAGGGCGACATCGTCTTTGATTCGGTAGATCTCCGGATCGAGTCGCGGGAACATGTAAATGGCGCCCATGGGCTTTACACAACTTACTCCCGGAATCGCGGTCAGCAATTCATAGGTGGCATCGCGCTGGTCTCGTAATCGGCCTCCGGGCAGTACCAGTTCATTGATACTCTGGTAGCCGCCAAGCGCAGTCTGGATCGCAAACTGGGCAGGCACATTGGCACACAGTCTCATATTGGTGAGTATCTCCAGCCCTTCGATATAACTCTTCGCCATGTGCTTGGCGCCACTGATGATCATCCAGCCGGAACGAAAACCCGCAAGCCGATAGGCTTTGGACAAGCCATTGAAGGTGACACAGAGTAAATCGTCGCACAGTGAAGCGATAGGGATATGTTGCGCGTCGTCGTACAGAATCTTGCTGTAAATTTCATCGGCGAACAGGATTAATTGATGGCGACGCGCCACGTCAATCAACTGTTGCAGTAATTCCTTGCTGTAAACAGCGCCAGTAGGATTATTGGGATTGATGATCACCAGTGCCCGGGTGCGGGAGGTGATCTTCGATTCAATATCCTCCACCGAAGGGAACCAATCGGCTTGCTCATCACAGATATAGTGTACGGGTGTGCCACCACTGAGGCTCACGGAGGCAGTCCAAAGCGGGTAGTCTGGTGCAGGTAACAGGACTTCATCGCCATTGTCCAATAGTGCCTGCATGGCCATGGTAATGAGTTCGCTGACACCATTGCCAAGGTAGATGTCTTCTATTTCGACGTCGGGAATCTGGATGCGCTGGCATTCCTGCATTACCGCTTTACGCGCCGAATACAGGCCCTTGGAATCGCAATAACCCTGGGCTGCCGCCAGGTTGTGGATCACATCATAGAGGATTTCATCAGGTGCGTTGAAGCCGAAAGGCGCCGGGTTGCCGATATTGAGCTTGAGTATCTGGTGACCTTCTTCTTCAAGGCGTTTGGCTTCTTCCAGCACAGGGCCGCGTATGTCATAGCAGACATTGCTGAGTTTCTGGGACTGGGAAACCGGATCGGGGTGGGTTTCATGCAGCGATTTGACGTGATCCATGGGGTGTAGCTTCCGTGTTAGAAAGAGGTGGTAGGTAGCCGAGGAACTTGATTGGCAGATGTCGCAGAATTCGACCGGGCAGTAAGCCCATAAGGTAGATTTTCCAATTCTATCCTAAGTTTCAACTTTAGTTTAGAGTGTTTTACGGCAGATTGTTCCCTGAATTGAGAAATGAGGGTGTTTATTGAGGCCCAATCTTTGCACTCGCAGGGTATTATTCAGCCACTAGCAAGACGATGGTGAAGATGTGGTGGCGGTTATCTGGAGGTCAGGGAATGCAGGATGCAACAAGCGTGGATACTAGCCCTGAAGCACTAGCAGGTGAGGGTGCCCTCAAGCAGAGTGCTATTGAAGTATTCAGGAAGGCTCCCGCACTTTGTCAGCCTGAACATGGTTGTCTGCATTACCATCGGCTTTGGCCAGTTGCGCGCCTGGCGAAATCGACCGGGCCGACATTGGCGGGAGTCGAGTTCTTCGAACAGCAACTCGGCCGATTGAGCCATTCTTCCCAAGTCAGAATACTGATATTCGGTGCCGCCGACACGGGTTTGTTGGCAACGCTTTGTCAGTGCCTTGGGCCTGAGTCTAAAGCGGTGCGATTCATTCTGGTCGATAGATGTGCGACCGTTATCTGGCAGAACGAATGCTTTGCAAAATGCCTTGGGCTGAAGATCGAATTTATACAAGCGGATCTGCAAAGTCTGGAAATGCAACCGGTGGATGTCATCGTAGCTCACTCTATTCTCAATTTTTTCGGAGAAGCGGCGCGGCTCGAAATTCTGTCAATGTGGCGAAACCTGTTAACAAAAAAGGGAATGGTGCTGCTTTCTAACTCTGTCTATGCTGAAGAAGGTCAGCTGTTCAGGAAGATCCACCCTCGATTCAATTCAGAAAGTATTTTGAAGTTCGCCCAGCAAAATGCGTACTCGCTTGATGATCTCGAACAGATGAAGCTATCATTCGAAAGTTATGAGAGCGAGGGGATGCAGGTTTATACGCCAGCTGGGGAAGAAGCATTCCTGCAGCAAATCACTAGCGCCAGACTGAACATTCAGACGTGCAACCGTCACCCGGTAACACCCGAGCAGCAAGGACCGATCTCATCGCTTACCAGCGTGCCAAAACTTCGGCTGGAGTGCTGTCTAACGCGCGCCAGTTAAAGTCGCAAGAAATCCGGCGTCCAGGTCGTAGCCGCTAACCTCCAGCAGCAGATATCGAGAAGCAACGCCAACAGTTACGGCAGCACACAGGGTCAGAGTCCATGCAGTAGCACCTCTGACGCCTTCTCGCCAGGCCCAGAACACCATCCCCGATGTCAGTGCCATGTGGAATCCTGCAGCCCAAACCATTACTGGAAGAATCAACAACAAGGATAGTGCGTTGTTTGTTGTTAACTTGTTCTTCGTGTCAATGAACAGGGCACCAATTTTGTCTAAACCAATTTCACTTCGGCTCTGGTAGATCACCACGGCAGCGCACACACCCACAACAGCAACGACGAAGAGCGTGATTGCCGAGTACTCCTGCTGCACGCCTGTAATAAACAAGCCCAGCCCCGCGGTTGACAGTAAGATAGCTATCACTGCGTCAGCAGCACTGTGAGTTTCCTGAATCGGTTTACGTGATTTGCTTTTTAACACCAGCAATAATGAGCCGGCGATCATCGCGGTAATGATGAGGCCCGGAACGCTGCTTAGCGGTGCTATGCGGTCCAATTCAATCAGGCGCATGCTCAGGGAAAAATTACGTTCCAGGAAATCGCCAAGTACGAAGGCTATGATAAGCGGTACGATGGGCCAGTTAGCGCGTTTAAGGGCATAGCCGCAGAACGCGGCGAGGAGCGCGACATAGAGTTCCCATACGGCGCCGTTCATGCGCACGATCAGCACCAGGCTTACCAGTAATATGGGCAGGGCCAACTTGCGCAGGGAAAATCTGGAAAGCCGGGCCAGGCGGGGAGCGGCGATTACCCCGAGCATGGAAGTAAGCAGATTTGAGAGTAGCAGTGCGAAAATCAGGGTCATGGTCAGAGGAAGCTGGGAAGAAAGCATGGGAGCCCCCGGTACCATTCCATGAAAGAGGAATGCTGCAAGGAGAAATACACCTGCCTCGCTACCCGGTAAACCGAGCATGATGGCTGGAACCAGTGAGCCACCGTCTTTGGCATCCATTGCTGCTTCTGGTGCCAACAAGCCACGAATATCTCCTTTGGAAAACTCACTGCGGTCCTCTGCATGCTGCTGTGCCTGACTATAGGCGATAAAGCCTGCGGCGGTGCCTCCTACTCCAGGAATGATACCTATCAGGGTGCCAAGTACAGATGAACGCAGGGTTAGCCATTTGTGGACAAAGACTGACTTGATGCCGGTCCATGTTGAATCCTCGTTCGACGGAGATTCAGACCAGATACCCTGATGGGATTGATCCCGCCAGTTGATGATCTCGGCTAGGGTGAACAAACCCAGTAGCAAGGGAATTGTGCCAATTCCCTGGACCAGGGAATCGAAACCGAACGTGAAACGGTGCTGACCAGTGATTGGGTCTACACCAACCATCGCCAGGGTCAAACCAAGGGAGCACATTAGCAGAGATTTGAGTGGGCTTCTGCTGGGTATGGCAATGATGGTGCTCAGTCCCCAAAGGCCCAGCAACAATTGTTCCCAGATGCCCAATTGGGGGAGCAGTAAACCAAGAAATGGTAGCAAACCTAATAGCACGACCACGCCAATCACAGAACCAACTGCTGATGCGGTGGCAGCACAGGCGATAGCCGTGCGTGGAAAACCGCGTCGTGCCAATGGATAACCGTCGAGGAGGGCAGCAGCATTGGGTGGGCTGCCCGGAATATTGAAGAGGATGGCAGTGACCGACCCCATGAATGTAGCACCACCAACGAGTGCGCCGAACAGCAGGAGTATTGATTCCTGTGACCAGGATAGCGTCAGCAATAGCAGAAGGGACATCAGGCTGGCACTGCCAAGACCTGGAAGAAACGACGTCGCCATGGCTATCAGGGTTGCGCCGATCACGATGAAAAGGCCAGGATAGGAGATCGAGTTGATCAGGCCAATAAGAATCGCATCCAGGTATGCTGCCATTGTTGTTACCTAGTTTCGTTCAACTGGCGTGATTTCATTACTATAGCGTTCGATAAGGCGCTGCTTCGTTTGCAGACGCTTGAGCGCTTCATCGGCAGCCAGTGGCGTAAAATTTTGACGAACTGCGGCCATGTGTTCTCGCAGATCATTGCTGGCCAGGGATTGTTCTATGAAATGCTGAACGCAGAGACGTGTCTGTTCGTCCACGTATTTTGACATCACAACTGAGCGAAAAGTCTGGCTGAGTAAGACGATGTCATCTGCACGCTCCATTATGGCGAGCCTGGATTCTCTATCCAGCTCGGCAGTTGCGCTATCGATGAGACTTCCTGCTCCACTAAAGTAGGGTACATCGGGGTGTTCAGGATTCGCTCGATTGCTCAGGATGATGTATGGCCTGAGCGGATTGGAAGCGATGGCGCGATTGACGCTTGAAAGCGAGAATGATGTGGCATCGATATCCCCTCGTAACAGGGCGGATATCGCAGAGGCACTGCCGGGAAAACCTGTGATCCTTGCTACCGGAAATTCCAGCATATTTGCTGCCATCTGCAGTTGAACGGCGGCTTCGAAATCGCCAAGGGCGAATACGATGGCAGGGTCACCGTTAAGCTCTTCAACCTTAAAGTCTTCACGCACCAGCCAGGCCTGGTCGTCGATAGCCATCAAGCCCAGTACATGGAAGGCGTCCAGGGAGGCCAGTCCATCCCTTCCGAAAGGATTGATAATGAGTTCTTCCTGCAGCACACCAATGGTCAGGAGTTGATCATCGCCTCTCAATACGGTTCGGGTGGCCAGGTAGCCTGTGCCTCCGATGACATTCAACACATATGTCTGGGCGCCAGAATGCTTCTCAAATTCCGCGGCCAACGCCCTTGCGCTGCGATCCCATCCTCCGCCCGCCGCAGCGGGAGCAATAAATCTGATCTGCCTACCGTCAAACGCGCTTTCGCAGGAGGAATCTAATTGAGCCCATGCCAGCGTGCTGAATAGCACTGTGACGCAAATGATTGCGATCCTGAACGCTGGTCCAGTACTAGAGTTCAAAGTACTCACGGCGTAGTCCTGGAGGCAGTAGGCTCAAGGCACCTTGCAGCTCTTTGTCTATTTTTCTCCCATCGATGTTGCGATAGAGAATATAGACACAGTCGAAGTGATCGCTTGGTAATCCATAGAGGAGAAGATCGTGTGAATCGTACAGGCACAATCCGCTATTCACATCGTTGTTGAGCAACAGGGCTCTGGCAGCGGCGTTGCTATTGGCGAAAGTGCCAGTGGTAAGTGTGCCATCGACAAAGACTCCGGCTTTGCTCGAAAAGGCCTGGCAGGGTAGTGATTTTAGTAGCCCTTGTAGCGCAGCCTGCGGGGCTTCGATCGCTTCATCCCAGATGGCGAGGAAGAGGGGGATCCTGCCACCCTTTGGTACCAGTTGTTCAAGAATGTCGATATAGAGCATGGGAGTTTCGCCCATGCCAATAGTGGGTTGACAGTTGACTTCACAGATCACGGCCTGCTGTGATTGCCAGCTCTCCTTGATGTCCGGAATTATCAGGTCGATACCTGCTATGTCCAGACGCATGCGGTGTGCCACATCAATCGCCAGTTGTTGGTTATCCCGATGAACTGTTTCCAGCGGCAACATCTTGTTGCTGCCGCCGGTACTGGCGTTGTCCCGGTAGCGCAGAGGAACAAACAGTCCTTCTTCAGGAATGCTGTCTGCAGTCAGTCGTTGCTCAGCGAGGAGTGCCTGCGCTTCATCATCCAGAGAAAGCACAGGACGTCCATGTTGCAGGCTGATAATCTGGTGGCGCCGGGTTTGCTGCACCTCATCCACCAATTGAGCGACCGTTCTCTCACCATCTCCTATAACGCCACCTGGCTTGCGTTTTACTACCTTGATCAGCTTTCCCTGAAAGACGGTCAGACGATGAGTGCGTCCCTCATAATATTGTTCAACGAGTATATTGGCAGAATGCTTGCGTGCCAGGTCATAGGCATTCGACACCTTGTCCGCATCGTGTAAATTCGTATACACGCCTTCGCCCCGATCCCGGTCTGCTGGTTTGACCACTACCGGATATCCCAGTTGAGAAGCTGCAGCGATGGCGCCTTGCTTGTTGCCTACCAGGAGATGGCGAGGCGCAGGTAAACCAAGTGTTCGCAGATACTCTGCGGTATGAAACTTGTTATTGGCGAGTTGGGCAGATATCACGGGTGTGGTATCGGTTAGCGAACTGGAAACAAGTCTGGAGTTGATGCCCTGGCCCAAACAGTAAACGTCGAACTGCATGGGGAAGATAGGAATGTTTGCATCCAGTGCTGCCATGGCTATTGCGTAGCGATTCACGCTGGCAATCTTGTCCTGCCGGATTTCCTGCAGCAGTGAATCCATCCGTGATTTAAAATCCGTCGTTGAGGAGTTGCCTGGGTCGGAATTCGCAAGATTGGCTTTTACGAAATCAAAGAACCACTCATAACACTTTTTCGCTGTCGCTGGCGGAACCGGTAACGGGACAAAGAATTCGAACGTTTGGACTTGATTGTCTGAACTTTTTACAGCGTCCAGCGTATATTTGCGCGAACAGACAGTATTATTTCCCCTGTACAGGACTCCTGTCGCATCGATGATAGTGCCCAGCAACCAGGTCAGCTCGCTTCCAGTCTGTGATTCGGCCTCGAAATTGGGGAGGAATTGATCCAGGCCGGTGAAGGCATGGGAAACCGAAGTCCCTGGCTCAAGCTGAACATGGATATATCCTGCCAGAGCAGGCTGCTGCAGACCACGGACCAGGCCTGGTATGTAGCGCATTTGTTCAGCGAATTGAATCATTGGTATTGCCTGTGACTCACAAGGTATTGATATTGGCCTATTAAATCACAGCGGAGGAATCGCGACACACGAAAATAGGGAGAGCAATAATGAGGGCAAGTAAAGTACGGGGTGGAGCAGGAAGGAAAGGAGAGAGGAAGTATGTCCATGAAAAGAGTAAAATCGATATGTCGGGCGCAGATGCCGGCTATGGAAACGCAAATGCTGGTCTCTGCTTGCCTTCTCGGTTTTATTGAGGAGTAGTTAAAATGTCTCAAGACAAAAATCAGGATTCAGGCGGTCAGGTTGCGAAAGATGAGGCGGAGTGGCGCGATGAACTGGACCCGGAGCAATACCATGTGCTCCGGGAGCGAGGCACGGAGCGCGCGTTTACTGGCAAGTATTGGGATCTCAAAGATGAGGGTACCTACCGCTGCGCGGCCTGTGGTGCGCCGCTATTTTCCTCTGAAACGAAGTACGATTCTGGCTCTGGCTGGCCCAGCTTTTACAAGCCTGCCGGCGACGAGGCAGTAAACGAACTACCCGATATGTCCCATGGCATGATCCGGACCGAAGTTGTGTGTAACAAGTGTAAGTCCCATCTGGGACATGTATTCCCGGATGGGCCACCTGAGACGGGCTTGCGCTACTGCATTAACTCCGCGTCACTGGATTTCGAAAAGGCTGAAGAGGAGGGTGATAGTTAGCACCTGAGCTTCTCGTGATATCGCGGAAACAATCGAAGTGAATAGTAAAAAGGGGCCGAACGGCCCCTTTTTTATGTCCATCAGTCCGACTAGCGTTCGATGGTGTAGATGCCATCCACGTGATTCAGTTCATTGATCTGGTCGATCAGGTCAAATCCGCCTACAAAGGCTTCTGCCTGATTTCCAGTGAACACGCCACCGAGGTTGGCATCGATAGAGCTGCTGATAATGCCGCCTGGATCAGACAGGGTGCCGCCAATGGCATTCAGGTCAACCAGTCCGCCATTCACGCTACCGGCGAAATCGATATCCCATGCCTGGGAACCGGCGACTTCAACCTGCAGGGAACCGTTGCTTATTGCTCCGGTATCGAAGTCCACGCTCATGCCAGCCACGACCTGGCTAATGTCTCCGGCACTACCGGTCCCTATAAAGGAAGAAGCGGCGCTGGAGGCATAGGATGCTGTACCCTGCATGTTGGCGACCGGGGTCGGTGTCAGGGTTGCAATGTGGTTCGCGGTTTGTAATTCAACCTGACCATTCGCAACCTCATTAGTGACTACCCAGTTTTCTTCGATCGGGTTGTTCCAGGAGCCCCAACTTACCTCGTGTTCGTCCACGGTAGGCGTGGGTAGGCTGAGAGCACCTCCGGCATCATAAGTGCCCGCACCCGGTAACAGAATGTTACCTGCCAGTGCGCGATCGGTTGCTCCATCACCAAGGCCAGAGACAAGTTCGCCTCCAGTGGCTTTGAATGCAAAGCCGAATACCAGACCTTCGCGGCTGCTGCTTCCCGTGAAGTATCCTCCCAGATAGCCGGACATTGTCGCGCCAAGATCTTTAGGCGTTCCTGATTGCTCAAAAACTCCCGTCAGGGTCAGCCCGTTTCCTCCCGTGTCATGCTCGAAGAATAGCGGGTTGTTCTGATTATTGGTGAAGGTTCCGGAGAAGCTACCAATCCAACTGACGTCATAACTGTCTTCATTCGTAACGAGTTCGAACGTGCCCAGGTAGTCTGCAGAATCGAAGTCCAGTTCGAGGTCAAAAGTATGATTTGCGTAGGTTGCGTCCAATGAGAAGAATGCTTCGTTCATACCACCCGAATCAAACCGTTGGGCTTCGCCTTGCATCGCCACGATATCGCTGCTGCTCCAG
This sequence comes from uncultured Pseudohongiella sp., assembly GCA_965227635.1. GTDB lineage: Bacteria > Pseudomonadota > Gammaproteobacteria > Pseudomonadales > Pseudohongiellaceae > UBA9145. The sequence goes on from OZ245763.1 coordinate 3,355,288, forward strand.
CTCAGTGTTCCTGTTGAGGGGAAACTCATGTGGTTTGCATCTACAGGATCTGCAATGACAAAAAAGGCATCGGTACCGAAAGTGGCAGGAGAAGCGGAGCCGTCTCCCTGATGATACAGTTTCTCGATAACGGTGCTGCTGTTATCACCATTCCAGGCCCCAAATGTAACGGCGGGGTAACCACCGATGGGAGTGATACTCTTTTCTCCTGACATCAGGTTTCCACTCGTAAGTACGGTAGAGCCTGCATTGCCCGGTGTCAGGTTTAGCCCGGTCTTGAAGCCTGCTTCGGTAAACATGCGATTGGTAATAATGGCATCGTCATCAACGAGATTGCCATCGGAGTCGAATAGCATGGAGGGGCCGCCAAACAATCCGGTTAATTCACCTCCATCGTTGGAAGCAGAGGCCAATAAACCAAAGGTATGCTCACCGCTCTGGAAGTTGTAGCGTTGCCCGGCAGTAAGAAACTGATCTTCCCATTGCCACAGGAAGTTTCCGTAAGCATTGTCAGAGGAGTTGGTTACATCGTACAAGTTAAAAGCACCTGCGATTGCCAATGCGCCATGATCGCTGTCCTTGGCCAAAATGCCAGAGATCGCGCCTGATATGATGCTGTCATCGGCGGCATCCACTGGCGTTCCGCCACCGTCTGGAACGTATTCACTATGAGTGAAGAGGTCGCCATCAATGTCAAAGTGAGAAACGACATCGCCGCCATCGTTTAGGGTGGAAATAGTCCCGCCCGCAAATTGAACGCTCCAGCTATCGTGGCCAGCCCCGGTGAAATCAACAGTTAGGGCGCCCGATGTTATGGATGCCGTGCCGAAGTTAATATCCAGGAATCCGCTAACACCCGTGATAGTTTGAGTCGTTGAATTTGCCAGGTATGAGCCCGCGCCGAAATCGCTATCGAAAGTTGCCGTTCCTGTGGTCATTGCCGCGAAATCCGCAACATTGCTCATTACCAGCGGTTCATTGAGGTCCATGCTCGCCGGAAAAGTGAGAATGTCCGACTCATACAGGTCATGCGCTTCGCTGCTATTCCACTTGACCCACTGGATATCGAACCCGTCAACTTCGCTCTGAATCGTGCCGTCTGTTACAGGGTCGAGGATGAAGAAGGGTTCTGCCGCAAACAGGGCATTACTCGGTAGTTGAATCGCGCCTTCTCCATCGAAACTGATCAGTCGAGGCTGGAGCGAGCTTACCTGGTCCACGTTACCGCTGAGCACATCGGGAATGATGCCATCGGTATCTACCGCTTTCGAGAACGCGGGCGAAACTGCAAAACCGAAGTTAGTGAACGGAGTAACGTAAGTTCCGTTGTAAGTGAATGCAGGTATAGGCGTACCTGCTTCAAACAGGGCGGCGCCTATTACGCCATCCTGATAGTCGTCGCCAGGTTTGACAAGATTGCTGAGATGGAAGCCAAGTATGAAACCGTTGTCAGTGCCATCATTGACTGAGAACCCAGAGACTTTGCCTGAAAAATCTTCACCCGTATCGATAAGCGTACTGCCTTCCCAAATGCTGCCGGAAACGGTGCCCATTTCTATCAGGCCGAGATTGGCTTCGGCTGCAGTGCCAGTAAAGTCATCGATGCGCCATTCCTGGGCAGGGTGGCCGTCAACCGGGTCGACCCCGATAGTGATACCTGTGCTGCTGAAGGCGCCGGTACCGAAGTCCAACGTGAAGCCGCCGGTGACTGAATTGATCACATTACCGTCGGCACGTCCGCCGATGAACTGGGTAACATTGTCAAAGGTAATGGCGCCCAGCAAATTGCTGCCCATGTACTCGGGGGGCGCTGAGACATAGACGAATGCGCCTGAGGTGTTAAAGGGCCCGACTTGATTGAGAATGCTAATGTCGTCATAGACCTTGATCTGGTCTTCACCGTCTCCAAAGAACAATGCCCAATCAATGCCAAACTGCGTGAGTTTGGACGTAGATGGAGCGAACGATGCGTCGTTGTCATCGATGGCAAATGCGTAGTCGAACGTTGTTGTGGGGTAGGTGTTGCCATCCAACAGGCGAGCGCTACCGTCATTGAGGTTCGCCTCAGTTAGCAGAAAATGCGCCGGATCGTCGTCTTCAGTCCAGCCAAAGATCGGCGCATTAATGCTGCCGCCATCGACAGTGATTGGGTCGGGGAAGATAAGCATGCCGAAGGTGTCTTCCATTCCAACATCATCGATTACGTTTTGAGAGAGTACGTCGGAGGCTTCAAAAATAGTGACACCTGACACAAAATCTTCGACCCCGCCTTCATTGTTGGTATCGAGATTGAATCCGAGCACGATTGCATCCGCTGCATCTGCTTCGTCGCCCACAACATTGAAGCCGCTAAAGAATCCGAACAGTTCGCCATCGAAAGAGTCGTTTGTATCGTCATAGTAGGTTGTGCCGCTGACATCCAGGTTCAGCAAGGTATCGCCAGCACCGAAGATGCCGATCTCGCTAACGTTGCCTTCCCAGGATCGGTCCCAATTCATTTGATCGCAAGTCGGAGAATTACAGGCATAGACGTCGAAGAATCCGGCTACATTCGTTGTACTGCCGAAATCGAATTCGAGCACTGAATTTACAAAGAAGAAATTATGATTCTCACTACTGTGTGCCGAAGTTATATGAGGCGTGCCAGCGAGCAAGGTGTTAAATCGCATGGAACCAGAGAAGCCATTGATTACAGTTGGGTCGGTCTGGAATCCAGTAGCAAACCAGGTATCGTCGAGTGCATATTCTGTAGCGGCACGGAACCTGTTGTCGGCTCTTGCATCTTCACCTATCAGGGCGCCGGGAGATGAGGTATCCCAGTAACCCATGCTTACATGGCCAAGTCCAAAGGCACTGAGTTCTGAGCTCATTACATTCGGCATTGCGGTCGCCAGACCCTTGCGAGCAAAATTGTAGTGATCATCATCAGAAGGGATCAGGTCACGACCTTCCTCATCGTAATCTCCTGTCAAGTTCTGCGTAAACAAAGGGTTGCCACCCGATCCATCAGAAGCCGCGCCGAGTACGCCGCGTATCTGGCCTCCATAATAGGAAGGGCTTACAGGCATTCCTGTTTGGGCGAAGAGAGCGAAACCAACGCGGTCCAGGGAGTCGAATTCATCCGAAGTCAGGTGATGAGAAGCCTGGAATATCAAGCCGCCCGCGACGCGATGCATGCTGTCTACTGTTTCGAATTCCAGTGCGCCTACTACTACCTCTCCGGAGGTGCCGGTAAAGGCGCCTTCAAAGAAGCCTGTCGCTGCGGTACCAGAATCTACTTCCATTCCGGTTGGGAAGAAGACTTTGAAACTACCGTCGGTTTTGACCACAGTGTCGAGGGCAGTGTCCATATCCCAGCTTAGTCCACTGTCCTCCAGGTCAAGAACGAATCCGCTGATGACTCCCGTAGCCGCATTAAACTCGAAATTGGCTGAATAGACTTCATCTCCACCGCCGAATAGCCCCTCATAGTCGCTGCTATCAGGTGAAGAAATGTACACATTGCTATTGGTGACGGAGGCAAGTGAAGTTGGGTCAAAACTGGCGACCAGCACGTCAGTGTCAGTTGTCAGGAAATTGTCATCAGGGCTGTCTATTGAATCGCGATTATCATGAGCGTCGAGATAGGTATAGGCCGAATCGTCGGCGGCGCCGAGTTGCCATTCCCCCCACTTGAAACCTGAAACACCGGTGTAGTGATCTTCGCCACTGAAGCTGGCGAGAGTGCCATCTCCCATGCCACGGAATCCTACCGAGAAGAAGCTGGGTGATGTGCCATCCATAAAGGTATCGGTGACGCTGGTGACATAGGCGTTCAGGTCTTCGACGTCAGTAGTGGCTCCAAACAGCGTTAGCTCGTTCTCAAAATCAATCATGAAACCGAACTTGTTCAGGCTGCTACCCGGGCTCGGCAAGTTTACGTAGCTGGCTCCTTCGTAGTCATAGTCGCCATTCAGATTGAAAAGGATGCCGCCGCTGAGAAAACGGTCAGGTGTTGATGTGAAATCAACCGCATCAGCCAGACCTGATTCTCCCAGCCAGGCCGTGCTGGACGCGTTGAAGGCCAACAGCAGGCCGGTGTAGCTGGTGTTATCACCCAGGAAGAATCCGCCGACATCGCTTTGAACAATTCGGCTGGCGCCGATATGGAGGGCATCGTTTTCCTTCTCGATGATATTGGGTTCGCCGTCCAGATTGTTCAGGTTTTGCAGGAAGAATGGGCTGTCGACGCCAAGACCGTGTTCAAAAACACCGCCGTAGTTTTCCAGCGCGATAGTCGTGTCGTTGGACATCAGTGGCCAGTAAGTATCACCAACGTCGAGTGGATCACAGGCACCGAAACAAATTGCAATCTGTGATCCAGCAGAGCTCTCGCCTGTATTAAAATCAAAGTAGAGGCTGCCAGTAATGGATGGATCCAGCAGGCTTCCCATATCCTCAGGCGCGGCCCAGCCATCCAGTACAATCAGAAAATCCTGCGAATCAACAGGCGCATCAAAACGCTTCTGCCCAGTGAAGCTGGAAATATCAGTTGGAGTACCTGAAATCAGGGCAACCGGATTCTCAGCGAGCGTGGTAGAGAATCCGTCTACATCGGTATAAACGACACTGCCATTGCTCTGCAGCGAGACACTGGTCGGGCTGGAATCGCTCGTGTTGTAAGAGTTCAGGTTAACCGCTGGCGAACTACCTCCCCAGACTCCCCATTGAGCCTGGCCATTTCCACCTGTGGTGAAACCACCTATCTCATCGTTAAAGGTGTCTGTAACGGGTGGAAAATTTGCAAGATCCAGAACGGTTACATATTCATCAGACGCATCGATTTCCCGGTCCAAGAAGTCGGTCTCAACGAACTGTGGGTCATCAGTATTGGTCAACAAATCATTGCTGACACCCTGGTTTAAATAAGTGGGGCCAGGTCTCGCCAAATAAGCTGGGCGATTGATGTTGTTCAGCTCACTGGTGGTGAAGCCAAATGGCATTGGTTCTGGCTCTGGTTCAGGCGCAGGTTCAGGTTCAGGCTGAGGTTCGGGAGCAGGCTCAGGTTCTGGAGCTGGTTCTGGCTCAGGCTCAGGAGCGGGTTCAGGCTCCGGTTCAGGCTCCGGTTCAGGCTCAGGTTCGGGTTCTGGCTCCGGCTCAGGCTCAGGTTCTGGTTCTGGTTCTGGCTCAGGTTCTGGTTCTGGCTCAGGTTCTGGTTCAGGCTCGGGTTCTGGCTCGGGCTCTGGTTCTGGCTCGGGTTCAGGTTCAGGTTCAGGTTCTGGCTGAGGCTCGGGCTCTGGTTGCGGTTCCGGCTCGGGCTGAGGCTGCGGTTCTGGCTCAGGTTCTGGCTCAGGGGGCTGTTCTTCTTCGTCTTCCTCGGGACGGCAGGCAGGGATATTGCTGTTTACCGCACAGTCGATGGTGCCGTCGCCGCTGGTTTCATTCGGGTTAACAGTGAGTTCGCTGTTTTCCTGCAAGCCACCGAGACCTGAGGTGTCGATGCCTGAATTCTGTTGGTCATTCAGTGTAGGGGTAGGGGCGCCACCGCCGCCTCCGCCACCGGCGAAGTTGCCGAACTGGTTGCCACCACCGTCATTGCCGCCACCAGCGTTGTTACCACCACCGGTATTACCACCACCGGCATTACCATTGCCTCCACCATTGTTGTTACCGCCATTGCCGTCGCCGTTTCCGCCGTCGTCATTGCCGTCACCGTCACCGCCACCGTCGTTTTCATCTCCATCATTGCCGTCGCCGTCAGCGCCACCATCGTTTCCATCACCATCGTTGCCGCCGCCGTTATCACCGCCGCCATCGCCTTCGTCCTCTCCTTCTTCTTCATCGGGAACGGTAATGGTCAGCACGGCTACACGGCCGAGTTGGGAAGGTTGCAGCGTAAGGCCCTGGGGTGCCTGGTTGGGATCGAATACGACGGCATAGTCGTAGTCTTCGCCAACACCTATACCCAGTGTGCCGGCAATATTGGTGATATCTGCTGTGCCATCGAAGATACCGGCATAGAGGTCATCCGTTGGCACGGGGTTGCCCGCTGCGTCAAATTCCACTGGTATGACAATAGAAAAGTCGGTACCGCGAATACCGATCGTGGCGTATTCAGTTTGCACTTCATACGCTGAGGGATCCTGGGAACCGATGTTACCGGTAATCGTTCGGAAGCCACCTTCAATAAGTCGCAGTGTCGACACATCGCTGCCGGGGTTTTCCTCGTAGCTGTAGTCGACGATTTCGAATCGGGTGAGCTCCTGCAATGACACGATGGCTGAGTCGGACATGCGGAGTTGGGCAAAAGAGGAGGCATCGGTGACGATGGTGTCACCAACGTTGATTACATTTCGACGAGAGAGTTGGCGAGAACTTCCACTAGGGTCTACAGCCGTAACAACACCGTTTACGGCAACCACGCGACCTGCAGGTTCAGGTTGCTGGGAGTAGGCGCCTGGCGAATTTAGCGCCAGGCAAAGCAACAAAATATTGAAACAGCCACGTTCAATTAATTGCTTGGGGAAGAATCTCATAGTAATAAGCTCAGTGAAAATATGCTGATAAATAGTTAGAACTGGTACCTGATTCCGGCTTGATACTTGAAGCGAGAATAATCAAACAGTTCGATGTTGCTTGAATTGTCTGTATAAGACGTCTCTGCCGTGATCGTCAGGTCACGATTGAATTGATAGAACCATCCGGCGGTAAAGGACCGGTTGTCGTCACTTCGAATCGTGTTGAAAAAAACCGGGTGTTCGCTGTCGTGCTCCACATCCTGTGCGGTGGCACGAATATAGGGTGTATGTTGTGCATTCAGTCGATACAGCAGGCTATAAGCCAGGCCGGTAAATGTGCGGCCGTTGTGGCTGCCACCATTGGGATTCTCGGGATCCTCGTTGGCATGGTAGAGGTTCATGGAGTGAGTGAACTGCCCGGCGATCTTGGTCAGCCCGCCAGTGAGAAGCATCTGATCCACGTCACGCAGTGCGTTGCTGGCGCCAGTGCTGGTGTCGTAGCGAATCTGGGTATAGGAGCCAGAGATACTCTGGTACCACCCGTTACTGCCCACATGCTGCCAGGAGCTGTTTAGCGCCAGGGAATCCTGAAAGGTATTGCCATCCAGATTCACCTGTCCCAGCGCAAACCCATGGCGGAAACGGTTCACATCGTCGCCCCAGGTGTAGGCGACTTCGCCGCGGGCATTGGCGATATCGAACTGGTCGGTGCCAAAGTTATTCAGATGCCCCACATTAAGTCGTACATCGAGTGCGCGATCCCGGGTGAAGGGGAGGTTGTAGTTCATGGCCAGGGTAGTGTTGTTGTACTGGTCTTCGGTTTCCTGGCCGTTGGGGTCGAGTTCGATCTGGCCGATCAGGGGAGTGTCGATAAAACCGTTGCTGGTCGCACTGTTAATATTGCCGTCCTGGCCAATGGCTGAAGCGATAGTCCAGCTGAATGTAGCCGATTGCTGGTTCCTGCGCGCCTCGATCAGTTGCAGGAAGGCTTCAATATTCTGCCGCACGTTAGCAGGTGGGTTTGTCGCCAGTACGGTATTGAACAGGTTTTCCGACGCCGTCAGATTGTTAGTGACGAAGTATGCCCGAGCCAGTTCCAGACGCGCCCGTTGCCGCAATACGCCCTGGGTGGCGGTGGCTGACACTCTCTCGAGAGCAAACACTGCCTCATTAGGTTCCCCGGATTCCAGCGCAGCCAGGCCATAAGCGAAATCGAAACTTGAAACACCTTCCAGATCCAATTCGATATTCTGCAGATTCTCATAGCCCAGGTCATAGGCTGCTTGAAACTGGCCGGCATTGTTCAAACGGGTCATTTCCTCGATGATTTGCTCAGCGCTGAGATCGTCGTTATCAGCGGCATATGCAGACCACTGCATCCCGAGATACAACAAGGGTGCAAGTAGCAGACGGTGCGTTTTCATGATCTTGTCCGTTATTGTTGTGAGAAGCGAACTTCAGTGTCAGGAATGCCAGAGTACATGCGGTCCCCGGCATACGAGCATTGTAACAAAAAGCACGCGACTGTCTTACTTTACCTCTCTGTCGGGGGCCTGCAATAGCACTTGATTGGGGGGTGTCCTGAACTGTGAAGTGGTTCAAGCTCTCTATAGATTTTGTGGGCTAAGGGGATAATTGTTTATAGCCCCAAGGATCAATTCAGCAAACACCACGAGTTAGGTGGTGTTCTCTGGCCTGTCACTGGGCCAGATGATTGTCATCTAGTAGGGCGAGTCCGCGGAAGAGTTGCTATAAAATAGAGCTTCTCATTTCCAACCCTAGTGAACCAACCGGATATTCGATTGAATTCCAGGCTCTTTCTCCTATTCATGCCTTTATTGTTGCTGCCAGTGACGGGCCAGGCGCAGCAGGCGCCTGACACAGCTTCGCAAAGTGCGGCCAGACACGCGCTAACAGCCGGCTACTATCGTGCGCGAGGGGATTTTGGTCTCAATTTCGATACAACCATCAGCTATTTGCCACTGAGTTACGAGATGGATCGTGAAAAATGGGGCTTTCAGTTGCTGACCGCGCTGTTGGAGGTTGAGGGGCCCGGTGCAGTGCTTATCAATCTCGGTGGGGTCAACCAGGCCGTTGCAGGAACGCAAATGACCCGGGAGCAGGGCATTGGAGACACAATCGCTTCTGCTATCTATCACTTTGATTCAGCATCCGCGGACGCGGCTTTCTTCGATCTGCGCCTGGATGTGAAACTTCCCACAGCGAGCGAAAACAAAAGCCTGGGAACTGGCGAGGTCGATTACAACCTGCAGTTGGACGTCAGTCAGCAATGGCGAAGCCTGTTGTTGTTTTCCAGCATCGGCTACAGCATCCGGGGCAAATCGGGTCTGTTCACCGGATTACGCAATGGCGCCTATGTGCAACTGGGAGCCGCCATGAATCTCGGTGATAGTCTCTCTGGTGGGGTCTTCTATGACTACCGTGAGCCCACGTCCGACTTTACACCGGAAAGCCACGATTTAGGCCCTTATCTGAGCTGGCGATTATCTGACCACTGGACTGTTACCAGCTTGCTCAGTAAGGGCTTTACCGCCGCCAGTCCTGAGTGGAGTTTTTATACGTCATTACGCTACAACTGGTAGTGCCCGGACGGCGTAGAGGTCTGAGAGTCGGATGCGGGACAGTCGCCAGTCTGCCAGGTTGGCAAGCTTAGAGTTGTAACGGCCTGATTCTGGGAGGCAGCAATCCAGCTCGCTGCACAGGCCTGATTCTCTGCACAGGGGGCAAGGCCGGTCGTTGAACTCGCTCCGGACGTTGCATTATTTCGGCATCCTGATCTGGGCTATCGGTATTGTCGGCCAGGATATTCGGGTCAGTGTCTGGTTGTTTCTCCAGTTCCTCCACGAGGCTTGCCCAACTGATTGTCGCGGCATGATCTGTCTTCCCATGGCGGCTGAATCCGTCGGTTTCGACATCGGGAGCAGTTTCTGACAGCGGATTTTGCTGTTCCATGCCCTGCACCGGCTCTTCTCTTGCTCCCTCATAGACGTTAACCGGGGAATCCGCGGCATTTGACCGGCTGTCAGCCACGAGGTGACGGGCACTCTCGAGAGTCAGTACCTGGTTATCTAACTCCCATTGTATGGACTCCTCGATCGAGATCGCGGAGGAGTCGCGGGTAGTCTGCAAGGGATTGGTCGCCCGTGATTCACTGGCTATCGGCGTACTGCGCTGAGCAGGAATGAGGGATTGTTCAAGCTGAATACCGGATCGGCTGGCGGCAATCGCCGTTGGCAGCACAGGGTCAGGATGCTCGCCATTCATTGTGCGAGTTAGTGGGCGCTCGACTATGACCAGTTCTGCGGGCTTGCTGGCATCGCTTGTGTTCATTCCGAGGTAAGGACGGAATCCGGTTCCGCCGAGTCCGCTGCCGACACCTGGTTCCCTGAGCTTGTTCAGGCTGCGGCCTGTGCCGCCCAGCCCGCTGCCTTCATCATCATCGTCGCCACCGCGCATGATGCCATTGCTATTGTAGGTAAGCAGACTCAGCAACAGCACCAATAACAACGCCCAAAGGGCTTTGCTTTGTTGGATGGCATGTGTCCAGGCAACAGGCATCAGATACTGACCCTCAAGGCTTCAGCTGTGAGCTGATGAGAACGTGTGGTGACTGAATTGATGGCGCTGCGTATGACCATGCTGTTTAGTCCTGCTCCCCTGAAGATGCGCTTTCAGGGTCGGTATTCCTGGGAACAGAATTGTAATTGAAGATGCCGAAATTGATTCGGTGCTCGCTGCTGGCTTTGCCTGCATCGGCCTGTTGTTTTGCCAGAGCTTCCTTGTTAATGGTGGTTAGAGCCTCCATGCCCAGCTTGCTGGCAAGGCTGGTGAGTTCCTGTACGGACTCCTGAGATAGCTTGTCATAATAAACACTTCTATCGAAATAAAAAGGCTTGCGACCCAGCAGATTGCTGCTTCCTGCCGTGATGTGATCTTGCAGGTTCTTGCCGAAGAAGAAAGCTTTTTCGTCAAAGCCCCGCTCGGGAGTAAAGGCTCCTGAATTGAGTATGACCCGGTTGTGTTTGAGTTCGGCGATTCCCAGGCGTACCCATTCATCCAGAATCACCCGAGGCCTTATATCCTGCTTCACCACGGTGGTGACAAGTGTCTCAAAACTTTTGTCGTTGTCATCGGTTGAACGCAGGGGCAAGGGCAGTGGTTTACCTTCCCCGTCAATGAGGTCAGGACTGCCAAGCCAGTGAGCGATCAGGCGGGCGCCTGTGGAGATTGATTCCGGTATCTGGGTCAGGTCAGCCTGTTCCGCGCGTAAGCGTTTAACATCCTTGCGGTGTACGCCAGTGAGTAGATGGATACGGCTATCGGACTGGCGTTTGTCGCCCACCTGCATTTCCTGTTCCGCGACGTCCACGTACAGAGATTTGAGCAAGGCGATGAACTGGGGGTAGGTAAACTGATAATGAAGAAGCAGTCGGATCAGGGGGCGCAGCAATTTTTCCAGAGCCCGCACAAGGCTCTTGGGAGGGCCGACCGGAGCCGGATTGCTTTGATCGCTCGTCATAGCGTCTAGTATAAGTGCTTGGTGGGAAAAAATCCCACGACAATTTTAATTGTGGGAAATATTCCCACTCTGAGCGCTCGCATGCAGTTTGCTCTTCGTCACAAAACTGTCATCCTGGCTTGATAGTATTTGACGTGGGAATAATTCCCACTTACTATGAATCAAGCTGATATGCCATTAGAGAGCGTGCAATGACAGTAGATACGGGCTTCTTCTCCGGTTCTACCGAGCCAGTAAGCAGGGCGAGGGGGGTAATCTTGCAACCTCAGCCCACCAATTGCATCGAACTTTCCAGCGGTCACCGGATCGCCTATCAGGAATACGGCAAATCCACCGGCTTTCCAATGTTTTACTTCCATGATAGCGGCAGTTCCCGGCTGGAATGTACTTTCTTTCATGGAACCGCCAAGGCGTTTGGTTACCGCCTGATCGCCATCGACAGACCCGGAATAGGTTGCAGTGACTATTACGACCAGGCCTCCCCGGAAACCGTGGCCAACGACGTGGCTGAGTTGGCAGACTGGTTAAAAATTGACCAATTTGCCGTTCTTTCCCTCGGATCTGGTGGGATATTCGCCCTTATGCTCGCCTTTCATCACCGGCGCCGGGTAACCGAAGTGCTCAGTTTGGGCGGCGTACCTGGCAGTTCGTTCAGGGAATCGAATCCCGGTGCCAGCCTGGGTCGGTACTGGCAGCAATTGACTCCCTCGGTAATCAAATTTTGGGTGCGGGCAAAACATGCTTTTAATCGGGGCAACAGTTTGCAGGCCAGGGAACATTTGAGCCAGATCCTTTGTGATGCAGACAGGCGGGCGCTGCAGGAATCACGCACCCGCAATATTCTGGACCTCGATCAGCAGGAAGTCATGCGTCAGGGAGCCCGAGGCCTGGCCCAGGACATCGCCAATTGTTACCGCAAGCTGGACTTCACCCTGGACGACCTGCAAGTACCGGTGACTATCTGGCAGGGCAAATCCGATAATCTGTCACAGCGCACGGATTGCGAATTCATGCTCTCCAGAATTCCCTCGGCGCGTTATTTCAGAGTCCCCAACCGGGGCCACTTCTTCTTCCTTGGCGGCATGGACTCTGTGTTCTCGCGTATGCATGGACACAAACCGTCCTCAGTAGCGTTCGCAGCCTGATAGCTGGCGAATTACGAGCAATATCGCCGGGGATCGTGCTCTTACGGCTCGGCTAGTCGCGGTGACTGTGGCCTTCTTCCAGGTCGTAGTCGCAGGGGTGGTGACTGAAGCTACTGAACTCTGATGAGTCTGCATATTCCTTGCTGTCGATGACCCGAAATACCTTGGCGTCGACAAATACCTTCACCAGATCTCCATCCAGCAGGCCTCTCTTTGATTCTTCCACCAGGATGTCGATCGCTTTTTCCACCTTCATGGCAGGCTTGTAGGGGCGGTCCGAGGCAGTCAGGGCATCATAGATGTCGCAGATGGTCATGATCTTGGACTGCATGGGGATTTCAGTATCGGTCATGCCATAGGGGTATCCGCTGCCGTCCAGCTTTTCATGGTGGGCGGCCGCGATTGAGGGAACATTCTGGAATTCCTTGGTCCAGGGAATGTGATTCAGGAAATTCTGGGTGTGAACCACATGGGATTCTATTTCCTTGCGCTCGGTCGGGGACAGGCTGCCCTTGGTGATGGACAACAGCGCGAATTCCTCCGGAGTCAGAATCGCGAGTTCTTCGTCATGACTGTCCTGGCGATAGGCATTGATCTTGTCCAGCATTTCCTTGTTGTCCTGGCTAAGTATGCTGGGCTCATTGACCTCTACAATTGAGCTATAGAACTCATCGAGAAGTCGCGTATCGTTCACCAGTTGGCGATCGATATCTGTAAACAGAGATTCCTGGAAGGAACCATCGCGATACATGCCAATTTGCCGGGTGAGGGCCTGGGTCTTGAGGCGTTCTTTGGCCAGGAGGATCCGATACTGGATTTTTTCCAGGCTGCCTGCGGTAAGTTTCTTCTCCTTTACCAGCACAGATTCCCGCACTCCAACCTTGCCAAAGTCATGGAGCAGGGCGGCATAACGTAATTCCCGTACTTCCGTTTCCGTGAATCGCGCGTTGCGTAATCGGGAGATGTCAGACACCGTGACAGATTTCGCCAAATCCACACACAGATCGGCCACGCGGAAGGAGTGACCGCTGGTAGTTGGATCCCGCTGTTCAATCGCGGCAACCGAGGCATTCACAAATCCTTCAAACAGCGCCTTGATGTCGTTCTGCAGAATAGTGTTTTCGATTGCGATACCCGCCTGGCTAGCCAGAGCCTGCAGCAGAACATTAATGTCGCTGTCGAAGGGAAGGGTATAGGCGAGTGCAGATTTTTCGTCGGCGATTTTCAGCGACCGGGCTTTCTTCCTGTTGATGAACTGAAGAACACCGATGACTTCCTTCTGTTTGTTGGCAAGTGGAATCGCGAAAATGGATTTGGTTCGATAACCAGTCTGTCTGTCGAACGACTGGTTGAACTTGTAGGGAACTGTGTCCGATAGCTGATAAGCGTCAGGTATATTTAATTCGCTGTCGGTCAGCGCCACATAACCAGCAACAGAGGACTCATCCAGCGGGAAATGCATTTCCTCGAAAGGAAATTCCATGGAGTCATTCTGGGTGAGTTTGAAAACAAGTTCCCGCTCGTTGTCATTAATTTCGTTGATCAGAAACAGGGACGCTGCATCACAGCAGGCAATATTCTGACCTTCAGATAGAATTTTTCTCAGCAGAGTCATCAGATCATCTTCAGCCGAGAGGGAGATGCTGATGTCTGCCAATTTGTTCAGGTAACGAAAGCTGGTGTCACGAAGTTTGGCGCGTTCTGCCTTCTCGCTCTTCAATACCCATTGGTAACAGGCCATTTCCAGCAACTTGCAAGTTTGTCGGTAGGGGAGCGAATTTTCAAGAATCAGGTCGGCGTCTACATCGACAGAATCTGTACAGAGGAAGATGGCCTCTGGAAACTCTTCACGCCAGTTGGAAAAGTCTTTCTCTCGCAGGAGGTGATGATCAATGAGTATGAGAGCAGGGTTGTAGCGTTGTGCAGCCGTGCTGGAAATAATTTCTGTCGGGATAATCAGCCTGGAATGCAGGTCTTTCCAGATACTGCTATTGGCATATCCGGGTCCATACGCAATGGTAATGGTGCGTTGGGCTTGGGCGAAGGAATTCATTTTGCGGGTACTGGCAACACGGCTACCCGCAGTTTAACGCAGCGCAAACCCCAAGGCATAGGGTTTTTGTGGGCAAGTTTAAGCAGAACCCGTGTGTGAGGGGCACTCTTCGCAGAGTTTTACCACCTACTCGACGGTATGGGGCTGCAGCCGCTCCATTAATTCAGCCGTAAACCGGTCAAGATTACTCTCCGCTTCTGAGCGGTAGCGAAATGGACCAATGGCTGTTCCTTCGCGGGTGCGAAAGTACCACAGTTCCTGATCGCTATAGACCCTCTCACTGCGGGCCGGTGGATTGCTGCTGGGGATGTCCTGGTATCGAGTCTGAGTCATGGCTCACGCTATCAATCACTTGTTAAATTGATGGTATGAGAACAACGAGTTGTTCTTGTTTGTTTTTTATTCTCGCCGAATTCTAGGTTGTTATGCTTTTCTTGTGAACTCTGAAAATTTCCTGATGTTGCTTGCACAATGCTTAAAGTGTTCTGCTTTAAGCTTGCTGTCACTTGGGCGGATATGCAATACGCGCCAGTCTACTGGCCCTGCCATCCTAAACATTGTTTTCAGTCAATGATTACCCTCTTTCGCTCAGGCACTCACGTTTGGTCTAAGGTTTTGCCTAAGGTTTTGCCCAAGGTTTTACCCAAGAGAGGCACCTGCATAACGATTAGACACACCGGATGAAAAAAGATTCCGCTGAATTACCATTCGCCAAAATCTGTTTGTGAATCGCTCATGCCTGTTGAGTGAAAATCACGTGGGAGTAGTGCCTTTCTGCTTTCTTGCCCGGGTTAGAGAAGGACTATTTCCACTTTCTCAGCAAAGTTGGTCTTCGCTAGTTTAAGGTGGCCGCTGACAGAATCAGCTTCACCAATTGGCGATTGGCAACCTCAAACTAGCGAGTACAGGCAAAATAAATTCCAGCGCTTCATATTTGAAGTCCGCAAGAAATATGCCAGCGACTATTTTTCATTGTCCCGCCTCTGCCTGTCTCTTGTTTTGATTTGTTAAATAAAAACAACGGTATACCAGCGCTTTTGAAAATCCGTAGGAGTGGGGTTTTCCATGAATAAACAATTGATTAGGGAAAAAACTTAACAAGCCAATTTTTTTGCTGCTTGCGCGTGAGTAATTTTAATTCGGAAAAATTCAGGGCTGCTTGCTCAATTTTTGCGCAAGTTTCAGCTCGTTAACGGTGTTGATATTCAGGAATTCACCCTCGCTGGAAGAGGCAATTTTCAGAATGGAATGTGAAAGACGTGGTAGCAATAGCCTGGGGCCATAAAGCCCTTCGGCAAGGGCCTGTCGCAACTGGGGCAGCAAAGTGAGTCGCCAGATTGAGAACAGAGGCTGCAACTGGCCGTCAGCCTCCACCAGAGCGACCCCGGACTGTTCCTCGATCAAGCACGATTTGAGTTGCGCAACGATATTTTCCGGAAACCAGGGCACATCACCAGGAAAGCAGGCGAGCAAGCCGTTGTTGGCCATTATGCCTTGCTTGCTCACTAACCAGTCCATGGCGCTGGCGATACCGCACAGGGGCCCCTTGTAGGCATATTCACCATCCGCCACCACAGGTAAGCCGAGATCGCTGTATAGCGCTTGATTGTGGTTTACCGACAGGCACAATCCATCGACCTGGGGGCCGGCGCGACTGATTATTGCATCGATAAGCCTGCCACTGCCGAGGCCAAGCAGCGGTTTGCTTACATTGCCCATCCGACTGCCGCGCCCGCCAGCCAGGATAACGCCATAGCATCGAGCTGATTCCGTTGTGTTCACCATGGCTGCAATGAAGCATTTTCGGCTGTGGCTGACAAGCATAACGGGGGAAATCTCCCGCTCGAGCCGTACCCGGGAGGCAAACATTGAAGTTGCCATTTTGATATGGGAAAATCGCGCTCTTCGCGACCGTGGCAAATCAACTTAACTCATTGAAATATCAGGATTTAAGCTCTCTGGATGGCGCTTCGCCGAGGTACTTTCGGCGCCTGCAAAGTGCAATTGCAAGCCTAAATAAAAGAGCAGCCCGGTCAACCCAGACCAACACCCAATTATTTTACCCATTGTAAAAGTGATTATTTGATCACGAACGAGGTTTGAACATGCAGGTTTCAGTAGAAACTATGGAAGGATTGGAGCGCAAGCTGACTATAGCGGTGCCCAGTGATCGTATCGACTCCGCCGTTAATGAACGGTTGCAGGAAGCGGCAAAGAACATTCGTCTCAATGGGTTTCGCAAGGGCAAGGTGCCGCTGAAAGTCGTAAAAAACAAATTTGGCAAAGGTGTCCGCCAGGAAGTGTTGGGTGAGATCATGAGCCAGAGCTTCTATGAAGCCATCACCTCGGAAAATCTGAAGCCCGCTGGACAACCCCGCATCGAGGAAAGCAAAGATGAGGAAGGTAAGGACCTGGAGTTCACTGCCATTGTCGAAGTGTATCCGGAGATTGAGTTACCCGATCTGGGCAAGGTCACGGCCGAACGCCTGACTGCAGAAGTTACCGACGCAGACGTTGATGAAATGATCGAAACCCTGCGTCAGCAGCGCATGACCTGGGAAACCGTGGAGCGCGCCGCCGCGGATAAAGACATGGTGAATATCGACTACACCGGCACCAAGGATGGTGAAGAGTTTGCCGGGGGTAAAGCGGCAGGCCAGAGCCTGGTGCTGGGCTCAGAGCGCATGATTCCTGGCTTCGAGGACGGCATCATCGGCAAGTCTGCAGGTGACGAGTTCACCCTCGATCTGACATTCCCTGAGGAATATCACAATGAAGAACTGGCCGGGGCGGCGGTGCAATTTGCCATCACGCTGAACTCCGTCAGCGAGCAGAAGCTACCCGAGGTGGATGAAGAATTTTACAAGAGCTTTGGGGTTGACGAAGGCGGGGAAGAGGCCTTCCGTCAGGAAGTTGTCAGCAATATGCAGCGGGAAATGAAGACAGCCAGTCGCAACAAGCTGAAAAATGCGGTGATGGATTCCCTGATTGGCATGGTAGACGTTACCCCACCGAAATCACTCGTTGGCAGCGAAATCCAGCAACTCAAACAGCAAATGTTGCAGCAAATGGGCGGCGGCCAGGGTATGGACGTTAATCAACTGCCCAACGAGATATTCACTGAGCAGGCGGAACGTCGCGTGATTCTGGGTCTGGTGCTCGGAGAAATTATCCGCGAACAGAATTTGCGCGCTGACCCGGCCAAGGTTCGGGAAGCTGTAGAAGAACTGGCTTCAACCTATGAATCGCCAGAAGAAGTAGTCAAATGGTACTACAGCAATGAAGAGCAACTTGGTGCCATTGAGCAATCGGTCATTGAAGATCAGGTTTTTGACTACATAATAGAAGCAGCGGGTATCGGCGAGAAGCAGGTCAGCTATCAGGAAGTCATCAAGGCTGAAGGGCCGAAGGCGAACGTTCCTGCTGACGAGGGCGAAGCCGAAACATCCGAAGAGGACTAGGGCCTGCTGCCAGGCAGGTCACAGGATCTTGCCAATTTAGTTCCACCCGCGAGGATCTTGCAGACTACACTTGTGTGTATGTCTGTGGGAACAGACGTCATCGATACAGGAAGTGCATCCATGTCCAGCAGTCAGTTTGAGCCGGTTTCAGCCCTGGTACCCATAGTCGTCGAGCAAACCGCTCGCGGCGAACGATCCTACGATATTTATTCCAGGTTGCTGAAAGACCGGGTGATTTTTCTTACCGGTCCGGTGGAAGACCACATGGCAAACCTGATTGTGGCGCAGCTGCTGTTCCTGGAATCTGAAAATCCTGACAAGGACATCCACCTCTATATCAATTCCCCCGGTGGTTCTGTGACGGGAGGTCTCTCGATTTACGACACCATGCAGTTTATCCAGCCCGATGTGAGCACTATGTGTATTGGCCAGGCGGCCAGCATGGGCGCGATGCTGCTGGCGGGTGGAGCTGCAGGCAAGCGATTAGCCTTGCCCCATGCCCGTATGATGATCCACCAGCCCAGTGGCGGGGCCCAGGGTCAGGCTTCAGATATAGAGATACAAGCTAATGAAATCATTAAGATACGTAAGAGACTTAATGTTTTGCTTGCAGAGCATACAGGGCAGACCGAAGAGACCATCGCCCGCGATACGGAACGGGACAATTTTATGAGTGCGTCCGAAGCGCTCAAATACGGTCTGGTGGATAAAGTAATCGAACGAAGAGTAGATAATAGTAAAGACAGCAAGAGTCCAGAATAAGAGTAAATACGCAGGTTTCACTTGCATTCACCGGGCATTGCCTTCATTTTTAACCGGTGTGTGGGAGCTGACTTGGCAGCCTTTACACGGGTTTTAGCCCACCTGGTAGTCGACACAGTAAAGTGCACCAAGTTGGGGCGTTAATTAGTCTGGATCGGGCTCAGTCGAAATTGTATTAGTGTAGTAATTTCAAATAGTTAAAGAATATGTCTGACGATAAATATAATAAGGGCGACGACAACGGCAAGTTGTTGTATTGCTCTTTTTGCGGCAAGAGCCAGCACGAAGTACGCAAGCTCATTGCTGGTCCCTCCGTGTTCGTCTGTGACGAATGTGTGGATTTGTGTAATGACATCATTCGCGAGGAGATCCAGGAAAAGGACTCCGACACTTCGACTCGCAAGCTGCCAATCCCGGAAGAGATTAAAAATACGCTCGATGAGTACGTGATCGGGCAGGAGAGTGCCAAGAAAGTACTCTCGGTCGCGGTATACAACCACTACAAACGACTCAATTACGACAAGGGTAACGGTGACGTAGAGCTAAGCAAGAGCAATATCCTCATGGTGGGGCCTACCGGCACTGGTAAAACCCTGCTGGCTGAGACCCTCGCGCGCTTGCTGGATGTGCCTTTTACCATCGCAGACGCCACCACCCTCACTGAAGCCGGTTACGTGGGCGAGGATGTGGAAAATATCATCCAGAAACTGCTGCAAAAATGTGACTACGATGTGGAGAAAGCCCAGATCGGCATAGTCTATATCGATGAAATCGATAAAATTTCCCGCAAGTCGGACAATCCCTCTATCACCCGGGATGTGTCGGGCGAGGGTGTGCAGCAGGCGTTACTGAAGCTGATTGAAGGCACCGTCGCATCGGTACCTCCGCAAGGTGGACGCAAGCACCCGCAGCAGGAATTCCTGCAGGTAGATACCTCCAATATTCTGTTTATTTGTGGCGGGGCGTTTGCTGGTCTCGACAAAATCATCCGCGACCGTTCAGAAAAGAGCGGTATAGGCTTCACTGCCGAAGTGCGTAGTCAGGAACTGGAAGACAAGGTTGGCGAAACCCTGCGCGGTGTTGAGCCGGAAGACCTGGTGAAGTACGGGCTGATTCCTGAATTTGTCGGCCGTCTTCCTATGATTGCCACTCTGGATGAATTGGATCTGGATGCGCTGGTTCGCATCATTCGCGAACCCAAAAACTCACTCACCAAGCAGTACGCCAAACTGTTTGAGATGGAGAATGTTGAAATACAGTTCCGCGACGATGCACTGCGCGCCATAGCTCGCAAGGCGCAAGAGCGGAAGACTGGTGCCCGCGGCCTGCGTTCCATCATGGAGGCTGTACTGCTGGATACCATGTACAAGATTCCTTCGCTGGAGAAAGTCAGTAAGGTCATCATCGATGCAGCCGTGATTCAGGGCGAATCCGAACCGCTGCTGATGTATGAGAATATTGAGCAGTCCAGCAAATCCGCCGCCGACGAATAGTCATAGCACGGGCCTTGAATTCTCAAGGTTTGGCACAAAATCAGGGATGCGAACCCCTGTTAAGAGAAGTGTATGAGTTTACCCGCTGACGTGTCCGATACCTCCAGTTTTCCTTTGCTTCCGCTACGCGACGTAGTGGTCTACCCCCAGATCGTCCAACCCCTGTTTGTTGGGCGCCCGAAATCCATCAAAGCCCTCGAAGTAGCCATGGCCAGCGACAAGCAGGTGTTGTTGGTGGCCCAGAAGAATGCGTCTGAAGATGAGCCCGGCGTAGAGGATTTGTTTGATATCGGAACGGTCGCAACAATTTTGCAGCTAATCCGCCTGCCAGACGGCACGGTGAAGGTATTGGTTGAAGGCCTGGATCGCGCCAGAATCAAGGATGTGAATTTCGACGGTGACCACTTCAAGGCTGAGATCAAGGTATTGAAGCCGGAAGAAGTGCCAGAAAAAGAATCGGCCTTGCTGATTCGGTCGCTGCTGTCGCAATTCGATCAATATGTGCAGTTAAGCAAGAAGATTCCCCCTGAGGTCATGACCTCGATCTCCAGTATCGATGAACCAGGTCGTCTGGTAGATACCATTGCCTCCCATATGTCACTGCAACTGCAGGAAAAGCAGAACCTGCTGGAACTGGCTGGATTGCAGGCACGAATCGAACACCTGATGGCCCTGATTGAATCCGAAATCGACCTGTTCCAGGTGGAGAAACGCATCCGCGGGCGCGTCAAGAAACAGATGGAAAAGAGCCAGCGCGAGTACTATCTGAATGAGCAGATGAAGGCCATTCAGAAGGAAATGGGTGAGCTGGAAGACGTGCCCAATGAGGCCGACGAACTCAAGCAGAAAATTGATGATGCTGGCATGCCCAAGGATGCCAAAGAAAAGGCGCTGTCAGAATTGAACAAGCTGAAGATGATGTCGCCCATGTCTTCAGAAGCATCTGTGGTGCGCACCTATCTCGACTGGATGGTGAGCATTCCCTGGAAAAAGCGCAGTAAGGTCCGTCTGGATCTGGCCAAGGCCGAGGAAATCCTGGAAAGCGATCATTATGGCCTGAAAGAGGTCAAGGAACGTATCCTGGAATATCTCGCCGTGCAGAAGCGGGTGAAGAAACTGAAGGGCCCCATACTGTGTCTCGTTGGTCCTCCCGGTGTGGGTAAGACGTCACTTGGCGAATCGATCGCTCGGGCCACGAATCGCAAGTTCGTGAGAATGGCTCTGGGTGGTGTGCGGGATGAAGCGGAAATCCGCGGTCATCGTCGTACCTACATCGGATCACTTCCAGGCAAGTTGCTGCAAAAGCTTTCCAAGGTTGGTGTAAAGAATCCTCTGTTCCTGCTCGATGAAATCGACAAGATGGGAATGGACAACCGGGGCGACCCCGCATCAGCGCTTCTGGAAGTATTGGATCCGGAGCAGAACAACAGTTTCAACGATCATTATCTGGAAGTGGACTACGACCTGTCTGAAGTTATGTTTGTTTGCACTTCCAATAGTATGAACATTCCAGAACCGCTGCTCGACCGAATGGAAGTTATTCGTATTCCGGGTTACACGGAAGATGAAAAAGTTAATATTGCTGAGCGTTACCTCGTTCCCAAGCAGAAAAAGAACAACGGTCTGGGCAAAGACGAACTCGAAATTGGTGAACAGCCGATTCGGGATTTGATCCGTTACTATACACGTGAAGCTGGTGTGCGGGGACTGGAGCGCGAAATTGCCAAGATCTGTCGCAAGGTCGTTAAAGAGAATTCACTCGCCGGAGCAGAGACTCAAATCGAGTTGGATCCAGCCTCATTGGAAAAGTATTCTGGTGTGCAGAAATACGACTACGGCAAGGCAGAAGAAGAGAACAAGATTGGTCAGGTCAATGGTCTGGCGTGGACGCAGGTGGGTGGCGAGTTACTGACCATCGAAGCGATCGCCGTCGAAGGCAAGGGTAAGACAATCAAGACCGGATCCCTCGGTGATGTCATGCAGGAATCCATTCAGGCTGCATTTACCGTGGTGCGCAGCAGGGCGAAAGCGCTTGGCCTCGATGCCAATTTTCATGAGAAGTTTGATCTCCATATTCATGTCCCCGAAGGTGCAACCCCTAAAGATGGTCCCAGTGCTGGCGTAGGCATGTGCACGGCGTTGGTCTCTGTTCTTACTAATATTCCTGTGCGTGCTGATGTAGCAATGACTGGCGAGATTACACTCCGTGGTCAGGTCCTGCGCATCGGTGGTTTGAAAGAAAAACTGCTGGCAGCGCATCGCGGAAACATTAAAACTGTGATCATTCCTGCCGACAACGAGAGAGACTTGTCAGAAATTCCAGACAATATCAAAGCCGATTTGGAAATCGTTCCAGTGCGGTGGATTGATGAAGTTTTGGAACATGCTCTCCAATTTCAACCCACTCCCCTGAGTGATGAAAAAGAACCGGCTCAGGAAAAAGAAAGCAGTAAAGAAGATAAAGATCAAAGTGGTGACGAAACGCACATAAATACCCATTAATCCCGGTGTTTTCGGTTGACACGGCTTTTGGGCAATTGGTATAAAGATTCGGTCTCAAGCCAAGTGCTACGCCACTTTCAGGTAACCATTCAAATCTTTCAAGGCTTAAAAACGAGCATTTTTTCAGTCGAAATTTGCACTTGAATCAGGGTTGCAGGTTGAGCGGTTTGAATAAAAATAATCTCAAATTTAAAAGGGGATAACGTGAATAAATCAGAATTAATTGATGCTGTTGCTGCAAGTGCTGATCTTCCAAAAGCGGCTGCCGGTCGAGCAATTGATGCCATGCTCGATGCAATTACAGACTCTTTGAAGAAAGACGATCCTGTAGTGTTGGTGGGCTTCGGTACTTTCGCAACCAAGAACAGGGCAGCTCGCACCGGACGCAATCCTCAAACTGGCGCGCCAATCGAAATCAAAGCGGCACGAGTTCCTAGCTTTAAAGCAGGTAAAGCTCTGAAGGATTCTGTTAACTCATAAGCGGCGAGATTGGAGTAGTTTGTGTCGGGTTGGACTCGACGACAGACCAGTCCTGCAGCCAGTCGGTTTCAGTTTCGATCAGTGGTGACTGGATTTGGCAGGAAGTAGCCTGAAATAGAATTACTGAAAGCCAATAATCAGAAAATCAGGCAGAACACTAGACAGGGCGCATCTTTGATGCGCCTTTTTTAGTTTTAGAATGCGGTAAAATCATCGAAAATATGTGGGTAAAAGGGGCATCACATCGCACTGAAATTCGTATAGACTAGGCCCCCGGATTTGCCCGGCTAGAAGCCGGCCTGAGATAAATTACTACGTGACACTATGCTGC
Source organism: uncultured Pseudohongiella sp. (assembly GCA_965227635.1). Taxonomy (GTDB): domain Bacteria; phylum Pseudomonadota; class Gammaproteobacteria; order Pseudomonadales; family Pseudohongiellaceae; genus UBA9145. Next base: position 3,378,552 of record OZ245763.1, read on the forward strand.
AAGATATTAGAGACAACACACAGGGCGTAATTGCCAAAGTCATCATCGGTTTGATTGTTGCCGTTTTCGCCCTGTTTGGCGTGGAATCAATCATTGGCGGGTTTATCAGCTCGCCTCAGGTTGCCGAGGTAAACGGCGAGGAAATTACTGAGGCTCAGCTACAATTCAATACCCAGAATCTGCTGACATCACTGGGAGCTACGGGCGATTTCGACCAGACTCTGTTGGAGCAGATCGCCCTCAATCAGTTGATTGAGGAAACCATGATGCGACAGACAGCAGAGCGCTCGAATATGACTGTTTCCTCAGACCGCATCGACCGGTCGATACTGGACAATCCACAGTTCCAGATTAATGGAGTGTTCGATGCCGATTTTGCCATTCGTACCATGGCAAGCCAGGGATACAACGCTACCTTGTATCGCAATGCCCTGAGCGAAACCATGCTCATGGGGCAACTCGTCAATGCCTACACCAATTCGAATTTTGTCACCGACTCTGAAATGGAGACCGTGGCTGAGTTAACCCAGCAGACCCGGGATTTCCGCTATGTGTCCGTGACCATGGGCACGCGTACTCTTGGTACACCAATCAGCGATGAACAAATAGCCAGCTATTACGAAGAAAATATCGATGCGTTCACGGAGCAGGAATCTGTCGTCGTCGAATACGTGGTTTTGGACAAAAACACTATCGCAGACGAAATTGCCGTTGATGAGGCTGAGGTTCGCGAACAGTATGAGACTGAACGCGGCGAATACGAAGGCTCTTCGGAAAAGCGTGCAGCGCATATTTTGTTCGACATTGGAGGTTCTTCCGAGTCTGAAGTGGTTGAACTGGCGAGCAGTGTTCGTCAGCGTATTCTCGATGGAGAAGATTTTGGTGAGTTGGCACTGGAATACTCCGTTGATACTGTTTCCGCTGAGGAAGGTGGTGACATTGGCTACACCGATGGAACGGCTTTCCCTGAACCTGTCGAAGCTGCACTGAACGATTTAGCGGTTGACGAAATTTCTGAACCTGTCGTCTCAGAATTCGGTGTGCACCTGGTCAAACTTACAGAAGACGATACCCGCGAGTTCCAGAGCTTCGAAGAAGTTTCTGCTCGAATCGAAAGGGATCTTAAAAGTGCACAAGTAGACCAGATTTACGCTGGTCGTCTTGAAGAGCTGTCTAACCTGGCTTTCGAAACCGGAGATCTGCTGACTATATCGGATGAGTTGGGATTGGAAGTTCAGCAAAGCGCAGCCATCAACAGGGCAGGCAACTCCGGGCTATTCAGTAATTCTGCGCTCGCCAATGCGGCCTTCTCCGATGAAGTTCTGTTGGAAGGCAATAACAGCGACGTTATCGAACTGGATGAAAACCGTTCAGTCGTGTTGCGCGTCCAGCAATTCAACGAAGCCAGCCCCTTGCCACTTGAAGATGTGGAAGCTGAGATTGCCGTTATCCTGCGGACAGAAATGGAACGCGAAGCGGTTCAGGAATTAGGTGAAGAGTTGTTGATTGCAGTGGAATCCGGTACTGGACTCGATGAATTGCTGGCTGAAAATGACCTGCAATGGGTTGAAGCCAATGGCACAGACCGGAATGCTTTCAGTGTTAATCGTGAGTTGCTGAACCATGTATTTGCAGAGCCCGCTCCAGAAAATGGCCCGGCCTATTCAAGCGTGACTCTCAGCAACGACACTTTTGTGCTGGTTGAGTTAAACGCAGTGAATGTGGGTACGGTGGCTGATCTGGACGAAACAACCCGCAGCCAGCTAGTGGCGCAAATGAAGTCTGATTTTGGTGGGGCTGATCTGAGTTCCTATCTGATCAACTTGCGTGACAACTCCGATATCAACGCGCCGATGCTGGAAGAAGAACAGTTCTAGTGTAGCTGCCCTAACGCTTGCGCCAGTTACAAACTGAGCGAGCACAGTAACGCGAAGTCTTCGGGCCAGGATGTTCTCCTGGCCCTTTTGTTTTCAGGTTTCGATAGGCCTAACTCCCGTCCAGTGAACCCATGGCGGTCGTGTTGAAACCACCATCCACGTACATGATTTCACCGGAAATGCCGGATGCCAGGTCTGAGCAAAGAAAAGCAGCGGCATTGCCAACTTCCTCGATAGTGACGTTTCGGCGCAGTGGGGTTTGCTGGGCATTGTATTCAAGCATCTTGCGGAAACTCTTGATACCTGCGGCAGCAAGTGTCTTGATTGGTCCTGCAGAAATGCCATTTACCCGGGTTCCCTCAGGGCCGAGACTGGCCGCCATGTATCGCACATTCGCCTCCAGGCTCGCTTTGGCCAGGCCCATTACGTTGTAGTTGGGTAGGCTACGCATCGCACCGAGGTAGCTTAGGGTGAGCAGAGAGCCCTGTCGTCCAGCCATGAGTTCGCGGCCAGCCTGGGCCAGAGCGACGAAGCTGTAGGAACTGATTTCATGGGCAATTCGAAATCCCTCCCGGGTTGTGACGTCTACATAATTGCCATTGAGTTCATTGCCAGGCGCAAAGGCCACACAATGGACGATACCATCCAGGCCGTCCCATTTTTCACCAAGCTGGCTGAACAGGTCGGCAATTTCCTGATCGTTACTGACATCGCAAGGGTAGACCAGATCGGAACCCCAGCCTTCGGCAAATTTGAAAACCCTGTCCTTGAGCTTGTCACCCTGATAGGTGAAGGCAAGTTCAGCGCCTTCACGATGCATCGCAGCGGCGATGCCTGAGGCAATGGACAATTTACTGGCTACTCCCAGTACCAAAATTCGCTTGCCTGCCATAAATCCCATGTCGTTCTTCCTTCTTGTGTGCTGTGCTAATGGTTCGTGCTAAAAAGTTGCTGGTATTCGCTGGCTATTGCCAGCTACCAGTGTCTTGTAAAAAATGAGGCTTCTCTAAACAGGCTTAAAAAAGCTTACTTGATGCCATGCATAAAATGCTTAAGCAATGGTACTAACAAACAGGCTGCAATGCCCGCACCAATGCTGTACCAGCCGGCGGTTGAATAGACATCCATGTAGCTGGCCAGGGCTGCAGCCGGATCTGTAACTTCGCCCCCGATGGTATCCGACCCGGTCATTGCGGCGATGGTTCCGGAAACGTAATTGCCCGCTGCCGATGCCAGGAACCAACAACCCATCATCATGCCGACGACCTTGGGCACGGATAGTTTTGTGGTCATGGACAGACCGACGGGGGAAATGCAAAGCTCGCCGGTGGTATGCAGCAGGTACAGCAGGACCAGCCAGATAACGGCAACCTGAGTGGGGTCGCTGGCCAGTGAGGCGCCGTAGACGAGGAATTGAAAACCCAGCCCCAACTGTATGAGGGATAGGGCAAACTTCATTGGAGTGGAAGGTTCCCATCCTTTTCTTGCGAGATACAGCCACATCATATTGAACAGGGGAGCGAGGGTGATAATGAAAAAGGCATTGACCGACTGGAATGCCGCTGCCGGTATTGTGAAGCCCATGATCACCCTGTCGACATTGCGATCTGCCATGAGATTGAGAGAACTGCCGGTTTGTTCAAAAAGGGACCAGAAAATTATCTGGTAGCTCATAAGTACCAGGCACACCAACATGCGATTACGGTCGTGTGCTTCGCATTTCATGAAGGCATAGATTATTACCGCAAGGGTCATAACTACCAGCGACGCGCCGAGTAATCCGCCGACGACTGAACGGTATTGCATGAGTTGCCAGCAGACGAGTACACCGATAAGGGTTAGGCCATAGATCAACCATTCCCTGTTGATACCCGGTATTATTTGTTGGGTGAGTAGCTCCGGGTATTTTGGCTTGGCGAGATCGCCAAAGTAGTGTTGGCCACGCAGGAACACCACGAGACCGAATAGCATTCCGATGCCCGCCGCACCGAATCCAAAACTGAATCCAAAGTACTGCATGAGGAAGCCACAGACGATCGCGCCAAAGAATGAACCCAGATTGATTCCCATATAGAAAAGAGTAAAGGCGCCGTCGCGACGGGGATCTGTGCGCTCATAGAGAGAGCCCACCATAGTGGAAATATTGGCTTTAAGAAAACCTACCCCCATGATGATGAGAGCCAGGGATAGATAAAAAATCTGTAAATAGAAAGGATCCCGTTGCGCGAAGGTTTCGCCCTGTACCGTGACCTCGATGGCCTGTGAGCCTTCTATTGCCATGCCCAGATGTCCGGCGACCAGTAGCAGTGCCCCGAGCACCACAGCTTTGGCTGGCCCCAGGTAGCGATCCGCGACGATGCCTCCTATAACTGGAGTGATGTAAACGAGAGAGATGTAAGCGCCATAGATGCCCGCGGCAACCTCATCGCTGAACAGAAAGTGCTGGGTAAGATAGAAGATGAGAAGGGCGCGCATACCGTAGTAGCTGAAGCGCTCCCACATCTCGGTGAGAAAACAGATGATCAGTCCGCGGGGGTGACCCAGGAATTCTTTAGCGGATTCCTGACTCACTGTTGCATCAGTCATTTAGTTAATCCCCTTCTGTAGGCCTGACACGCAGGCGCTGCCCCGGATAAATGATTTCACCTTCCGCCAATTGATTCCACACCAATACGTCTTCTACGTTCAGTCCCAGCCGGCTGGCGATTCTGGCGGGAGAGTCTCCCCGTCGAACTACATAAAAACTGTCATTCAATTCAGTTGCCGGGGTAGTGGCGGCGATGCTGTCATCGTCGACCTGCACAAAGCCGAGGTCCAATTCTTGACCCGGATGCAGGAGCTCGTCCATATCGAAACCATTCCAGGCGGCGATATCGACCGAATGCAAATCGAAGCGCCTGGCAATAGACCACAGATTGTCGCCGCTGCGCACGCTGTAGGTTGCCGGTACAGCGACCGGTAGGCGATCGGTCGGTAAGCGCAGTTGTGCGAGGCGACTGTCCCCCGCAGACAGGCCACGGGGTACCAGCAGATCACGACCGGCAATAATCTGGCTGCCTCGAATCCGGTTGACGGTGCGCAGTAGTGCCACCGAGGTATTCAATTTGCTGGCAATGCCTGACAGGGTGTCACCACTTTGAATGCGGTAGTGCTCCCAGGTCACGAACTCTTCCGGGTCCAGATCTGCCAGTCCAGCTTGCAGTTGCTGATGCTGGTCGACAGGAATGAGCAGGGATTGGGGTGACTCGGGATGGGTTGCCCATTGCAGGTAGCCAGGATTGAAAGCCTGCAGGGTTTCAATATCCAGGCCAACAAGTCTCGCCACCTGGGCTAATTCAATCTGCTGGCCAATATCGACCGGGCTTAGTGGATTCCTATTGGCTATGGCAGGCAGTTCAATACCATAGTCTGACGGATTGGAGATGATGCGCGACAGGGCCAATAATCTTGGTACATGGGAGCGTGTTTCCCTGGCCAACGGAAGGTCCCAGAAGCTGGCGTCTTCCAGACCGGAATCGCTGCGTCGAATTGCGCGGCTGAGGTTGGCCCCGCCGGTATTATAAGCGGCCAGGGCAAGCAGCCAGTTCTCATCGAAGCGCTGGTACAGTACCTCGAGATAGTCCAGTGCGGCGCGGGTAGAAGCGTAGGGGTCACGTCTGCCGTCGTACCAGAAGTCCTGTTGCAAGCCATACCCCTCACCGGTGTTAGGCAGGAATTGCCACAAGCCAACAGCATTGTCACCGGATCGGGCTCGAGGATTGTAAGTGCTTTCCACCATCGGTAGCAGGGCCAATTCCAGTGGCAGGCCCCGGCTTTCAATTTCTTCGACGATCCAGTAGAGGAAGGGTTCTGCACGTTGACTTACCAGGTCGAAATAATTCTGACGCCCTGCATAGTTTCGGAGCTGGGCTGCCACTTCCTCTCGTTGGTAGTGCTCCTGCAGCATGAGACCCGCATTGATTCGGTCCCAGATGCTGTCATAGACAATTTCAGGTTCCTGCAAGGCAGGGGAGTCGGCAGTGACCCGCCGTGACGGGGTTCGCCGACTGAGCGGGCGAGTTTCCAGTTCGTTGCTTTCACTGCGAACTGTGGTATTGCTGCCACCAGTTGACTCACCTGAATCAGAGATGCTTTGGCAGGCGTTAAGAATGGCGCTAAATAAAGACAGTATGAGGTAGTTTCGAAGCAGGCTTGGGCGAGATCGCATGGACTATTTCTTAAGAGTTCCGGGGGCGTCTAGAATCGATCTTTCCAGCTGCGCAGTGCAGCAAAGACTTCTACAGGGTCATTCAACTCTGCGCCTGTTTCTTGAGTAATGCTGGCAACCAGGTTCTTATCGCTGCAGCGCAGGAACGGATTGGTTGCCAACTCCAGTTCTATCGTGGAAGGCAGGGTAGGTAAATCCTGGTGTCGTTTGTGCTCTTCCCGACTTATTCGACGTTGTAACTCAGCATTCGTTCCATCCGCTGCTCTGGCAAATTTCAGATTGGCCATGGTGTATTCGTGGGTACAGTAGACAAGTGTCGCTGGATCGAGATCGCTTAGCTTTGACAGTGACTCGACCATCATGGCCGGCGTGCCTTCAAATAGGCGTCCGCACCCGGCGGCAAACAGCGTATCGCCACAGAAAAGCAGGGCTGGGTCTGCTTGCTGGCAGGAATAGGCAATATGATCGAGTGTGTGACCCGGTACTTCGAGAATGTCGAAAGTCTGCCCAAACAGTTCTATGCTGTCGCCTTCGTGAAGGAAGGTACTTATGCCGGCGATGCCGCTGGGCTCCGGTCCATAGACCGCGGGTTCATAGGCGGCCTTTAGCTTGAGCAAGCCCCCGGTGTGGTCGGCATGGTGATGGGTAATAAGGATATGGCTTAATTCGAGCTCATTGGCGTTCACGTAGTCCATTACGGGCCCCGCATCTCCCGGGTCGACCACAGCAATCGCATTGCTGTCACTGGCGTGAATTGCCCAGATATAATTGTCCGTGAAGGCCGGAATTGGGTATATCCGCTTGATCATCGTACCGCGTCAAATCTCTCAGTTAATACTCGCAGTTAAGCCTCTCAATAGACTCGCCTTGATTGCTGGCGGCGCTGCAGGAGCCAGCTCATCACGCGCCCTCGATTTGAGCTTACAACCGCGATCCAGCGGCCATGATATAAGGATTATGCACGATTACAAGCCATTGACTTCTAAAAAGAAACTGCACTGGTGCTGACTCTGCGGTCGAGCTAGAATCCGAGACCTGTTGCAGTTAATTGAAGGCACCGACTCGCACCGATTTTCCGGCATGAATGTATTTTCCAAACATGAGACACGCCGCCGCCTGTTACGGGGAGCGCCCGATGCAGACCTCCTCGCGACACTGCTGGGGCAATGGTTTCAGACTTCCCAGGGGGAGGCCGTGTTCAATGCGGAGAAAGCGATTGTTGATCCTATACTGAGCCGCCTGTTCGGATATCACATTCTGCAAATTGGCTGTAATGAAGAGTTTTCCCTGATCAAGGACAGCCCGGTAGGTCACAAGATACTCTTCGCCCCCAGTTGGCGACCTGGCTCGCCGCATCCGGTCGCTAACAATGAAGAGTTACCGCTTGCCACTGACAGCGTTGACGTTGTGCTGCTCCACCATGCCCTGGATTTTACAGAGGATAGCCATCGGCTCCTGCGGGAAGCTACCCGCGTGCTACGCCCGGGCGGTCACATGCTTATCATCGGTTTCAATCCCCTGAGCCCCTGGGGATTGTGGAAACTGGTGAAGCGCAGAACCCATATACCCTGGCGTGCCCGGTTTCTCTCCAAGCGCAGGCTCAGTGACTGGTTGCAGCTGTTAAATTTGCATATAGATCGACTTCACCATGGCTTGCATTTCCTTCCCCTGAACTTTGGACGCATCATCAAACACGCCAATCGAATGGAAAAAATTGGCGCAAATCTCGGCAGCCCTCTCGGTGGTGCTTATATATTCGTGTGCGTGAAGAACGTTACGCCGATCACACCGATCATGCCCCGCTGGCGACCACTGCGCACGCGCGCTTCGGTGATTCCGGCAGCAGAAAATGCCAGGGTCAAATTACACTAGAACGTAACTATGGAACTGGTAAGGGCCTGATGGCGGATAGAGTGGAGATGTATACAGACGGAGCCTGTCGAGGTAATCCTGGTCCCGGTGGTTGGGGCGTCTTGTTGCGCTTTGGAGAGGCCGAGAAAACGCTGCATGGTGGTGAGCGCAAGACTACGAATAACCGCATGGAGCTTACCGCTGTCATCAAAGGGCTCGAGGCATTGAAGAAGTCCTGTAGAGTGACTATCACCACCGATTCCAAATACGTGCTGAGTGGTATCACCGAATGGATGCCTAACTGGAAGAAACGCAACTGGAAAACGGCGAGTAAAAAACCGGTATTGAATGTGGAGTTGTGGCAACGACTCGATGCACTGGTAAGCCAGCACGAGATAGAATGGGAATGGGTTAAAGGTCACAGTGGTCATCATGAAAATGAAATTGCAGACCAGCTGGCCAATCAGGGTATTGATGAGCTGGATTGGCAGGTGTCAACTTGATAGACGCGAGTGGAGATTGTTTATGCGATTAGTTGAGGAGTTCCAGGGTTAGCGCATGCGACAGGTAGTATTGGACACTGAAACCACGGGACTTGATCCGCAACAAGGACACCGGGTTATTGAGATAGGCTGTGTAGAAATTCAGAACCGCCGCCTCACTGGGAAACATTATCACTGTTATCTCAACCCCGACCGGGAAGTCGACGAGGCGGCCATCGAAGTCCATGGCCTGACTACCGCATTCCTGTCCGACAAACCGCGATTCGCCCAGATTCAGGAAGAGTTCCTGGAGTTTGTGGCGGGTTCCGAGCTGGTCATTCACAACGCTCCCTTCGATATCGGTTTCCTCGATCATGAACTGCGCTTGCTGCAGTCGAGGCATGAAGGTATGGCGAGTCTTTGCTCAGTACTGGACACCCTGGTACTGGCAAGGGAAAAGCACCCGGGCCAGCGCAATAACCTGGATGCCCTGTGCAAGCGTTATGGGGTCGACAACACCCAGCGTGATCTCCATGGTGCCTTGCTGGATGCGGAGATTCTCGCAGATGTGTATCTGGTGATGACCAGCGGCCAGTCCAGCCTGTCTCTTCGTGAAGAGCCGAAGGAGAGGGCGAGTGCGGGTAAGCTGAGACGGACACTGGACGCCAACAGGGCGCCGCTGCGGGTAATCAGCGCCACTCCCGAGGAGTTGTCAAATCACGAGAAACGCCTTGACCAACTGGACAAAGAGAGTGAGAGCGGAAGCCTTTGGCGCAAACTGCATCAACCTGGCTAGATCGACGCTAACGCACTGAAAACACCGGATTTTCCTTGAACAGGGCACTCTAAAGCTATACTATTTGTCGCGCTTTTCACGATGTGGACTAGCGATAATAATCAATAAAAACAAAGATTTAGAGTAGTCAGCCAAAAGCACGCAAAGCCCGGAATCCAATCCAGGCAGACTAATCCTGTGCACTTAATCAGGTTTGCTATACTCAAAAAGACTCAAAAGAGAAGGGATTAGTTGAGTGGGACAAGCGAATATCCGGGCTACGACGCAATTGCGTGCGATTCCCGGCATCTCCTGTAGCCTGAAACCTGCCTCAGAATCTAATAACTATTAAAGCACCCTAAGAGGAAGTTGTTCTATGGAAATCCTTGAGTGGAATACTGACATGCTGGTCTCTGCCATCATTCTGGCAGTGACGTTTATATGCATCTTTACCGAGGAAATTCACAAAATCCATCGCGTTAAATGCGCCATGGGTGGTGCTGCCACTATGATCGTGGCAGGACAAATCATGGGTTTCTATAGCCCCGAGGGCGCTGTCGAAGCAATCGACTGGAATGTGGTGTTCCTGCTCGGTGGAATGATGACCATCGTTGCCATCATGATTCCGACCGGGGGTTTCCAACAGCTTGCCTACTGGACCGCGGATTTCAGTAAGGGACGTTTGTTCCTGTTGCTGGCGATGATTGGTTCCCTGGTAACCGGATTGTCACTGCTACTCGACAATGTCACCACGGTCGTAATCTTCGGCCCGCTGATTATCCTGATTTGTCAGTCTCTGCGGGTAAGTCCGATTCCTTTTCTGTTGGCGGCAGCGCTACTGTCTGATACCGGTGGGGTAGCGACGCTGGTTGGCGATCCACCCAACCTGATGATCGGTTCAGCGTTTGGTATCGACTTCAACACCTTCCTTATCCACATGGGTATCATGGTGCTTATTGCATGGCTGGTCGTGTTGTTCATGCTGCGTTTCCTGTTCAAACAGGAACTTGCAGTTACTCCAGCGGAGTTGAATCTCACCGACCGTGAACCATTGTCAGATCCAAAGACCTGGTATGGAGCTCTTGGTGTACTCGGTATCATGGTTATCGGGTTTATCATGCACAACGCGCTGCACTGGGAACCCTGGTTCGTCACCGCGCTTGGTCTTACAGCGCTCGCATTCGTCGGCAAAGACATCGACATGGAAGAAGCCTTTGCTCACACCGAACTTGCACTGCTGATGTTCTTCATCTCCCTGTTTATTATTGTGGGCGGTGTGGAGCATAGCCAATTTCTGGAATTCATTGGTCAATTCATCATTCCTTTTGTACAGGAAGACCTGCTTACAGCGACTCTGCTCCTGATGTGGGTAGCAGCGATTCTTTCTGCAGCTATCGACAATATCCCATTCACAGCAGCGATGATTCCGATCATTGCAGGCATGGAGTCCCAGGGTATCAACGTGACGCCATTGTTGTGGGGTCTGGCTGCTGGTGTAGGTATGGGCGGTAATGGTACTCACATTGGTTCAACAGCCAACGTGTTCATCGTCACTATCTCAGAGAAAATGGCTAAAGATGCGGGTGACCCCAGTCTGGCTATTACGCCGGGGCTGTGGATGCGTAAGGGATTGCCAGTAATGCTGATTACGCTAATTACCTGTACTATCATCATGTACTCGTTCTGGGATTTCTATTCCAACCCACTGGAAATTCTGGATGGCGCTGGAGCGGTTGAAGCTGGTCACTAATTCCAGAAGGCCCATCTAGTTAGTATTCTCGGGCGCATTGCGATAAATCGTAATGCGCCCGTTTTCATTTTGAGTTTCAGAATCTACGCTCGCATCACGATGTTCTGTTAAATATGGCTGCACCATTTCTCAGCAAGCAGGAAATAAAACCGGAAGATCGCCTCATCCTCATGCAGGGTGAGCAAGTACTGCTATGGGGAGAAGATTATCTGTGGAAGGGAGGTGATGCAGTCGCACTGATTGAAGCTGGCCAGACCATAATGATCAAAGACGGCCCGGAGCGCCTGTTGGTCACTGATGTGCCCGAGCAGGAAGTATTGCCGCAGGGGGTGGAGCCGGTTTCACTACGTGGCCTGATGTTTCGTTCAGAACAGGCCTTGCTGACCGCAGGCAAGGCAAACCAGATGATACACTGGGTCAGGTCGCATCGTTTTTGCGGTTTCTGTGGCACCCGGACCTGCGCCTCGGAAAATGAACTGGCGCTTGTCTGCAAAAGCTGTGGTCATCACTTTTTTCCCCGTATCAATCCTTGTGTCATCATGCTGGTAGTGCGCGGCCGGGAGATTCTGCTGGCCAGAAACGCCCGTACCCGTAGCGGATTCTATAGTTGCCTCGCGGGTTTTATTGAAGCAGGAGAAACCGCAGAACAGACGGTGCACCGGGAAGTCCGGGAAGAATGCGGATTGGAAGTGGGTAATCTGCGTTATTTCAAGAGTCAGTCCTGGCCCTTTCCTTCGCAGCTCATGCTGGGCTTCTACGCCGACTATGTCGGAGGCGACATAATTCCAGAGGAGGCCGAAATCGAGGAAGCAGACTGGTTCGATGTGGATGATCTACCCCAGGTGCCTTCTCCCCAGATAAGCATCGCCGGGGAATTAATAGAGAATTATGTAAAACTGGTCAGAACTGGCGGTTTTGAGCAAAGCACCGATCACCAGTAAACTACGGCGCTGGGAACTGAAATCAGGAGTCTATTTTTTGGAATTTTTAATCGAATACGGCATGTTTCTCGCTAAAGCGGCGACCATTGTGCTGGCTATAGTTATCGTCGTGGGGGTCATCTCGGCATCGGGTCAACGCTCCAAAAAGCCAGGCAAGAAAGGTTCACTCAAGATCTCCCGTCTCAATGAGCATTTCGATGAGATGAAAGATGTGCTGCGCGAGACGATTCTGGAAAAGAAAGAACTTAAACGAATACACAAAGAAGAAAAGAAAAAGCAAAAAGAGGAAGCCAAAAACGCCAAAGGTGGCAAAGCCGAGCATGAAGAAGGCGCAGATCACGAAACGTTCGCAGAAGATCGAAAGAAACGCGTCTATGTAATCAACTTCACCGGCAATATCGCTGCCGACGCCGTATCCAGCCTGCGTGAAGAAATCTCGGCCATTCTCACCATGGCGGAGACTGAAGATGAAGTGATGCTTCGACTTGAGAGCCCAGGAGGAATGGTGCATGCCTACGGACTGGCTTCTTCGCAACTGGTTCGATTGCGAAACGCCAGGATTCCACTGACTATTTGTGTGGACAAGGTGGCCGCCAGCGGTGGCTATATGATGGCCTGTCTGGCCGACCGGCTCGTCGCTGCACCTTTCGCCATCATTGGTTCAATAGGTGTTCTCGTGCAGGTGCCGAACTTTCACAAGGTCCTGAAGAAATACGACGTCGATTACGAAATGATCAGCGCTGGGGAATACAAGCGCACACTGACCACTTTTGGTGAAATCACGCAAAAGGGCAGGGACAAGGTGCAGGAAGATGTCGAAACCATCCATGATATTTTCAAGAACTGGGTGAAAGAGCACCGGCCCAGTGTTGAAATAGATAAAATTGCAACCGGTGAGACCTGGCTCGGTTCACAGGCCAAAGAGCGATACATGGTCGACGATATCAAGACCAGCGATGAATACATCATCAACGCTTGCAAGGATGCGGATGTGTTCGAACTCGAATACGAGTTTCAAAAGAGTATTCAGGACAAGTTGGGAAGAGTGCTGGAAGAAGGTGTGGCCAAAGCAATGTCTCGCTGGTTTCAGCAAACACACGTGGATAAATATCAGTAAACCTTCTGGTTACTAGAGGAGCAGGAATTGACAACATTCAAGGCATTCGAAGTTTCCGAGGTCGCCGAAAAGCAGTTTCAGGGTACCGTCGTCGATAAGTCGACGGCAGATCTACCGACGGGTGATGTACTGATTGAAGTTCATTACTCGTCACTCAACTTTAAGGATGCATTGTCGGCTTCCGGCAACAAGGGAGTCACCCGAAACTATCCTCATACCCCGGGTATTGATGCTGCTGGTGTGATTACCGAGTCCGGTGATGATCAACTGGCCGTTGGGACAGAAGTGATAGTGGTCGGATACGATCTGGGCATGAACACTGCTGGTGGGTTTGGTCAGTTTATCCGGGTGCCAGCGCAATGGGTTATTCCACTCCCCGAGGGACTGTCTCTTCGTGAATCCATGGTGCTTGGTACGGCGGGTTTCACTGCTGCCCTGTGTCTTGAAAAACTCTTTCTCAACGGCTTAAAGGACCAGGAAGGCGAAGTGTTGGTTACGGGAGCGACTGGCGGTGTTGGCATTGTCGCCGTGGCGCTCCTGTCACAGTTGGGCTACCGGGTGGTTGCCAGTACGGGCAAGCCGTCCAGCCACGAGCGGCTGCGGCAATTGGGCGCGAGCGATATCATCGACCGCAGTGAATTGTCAGAAAGCAATAGTAAACCGATGGTTGCCGAGCGTTGGGCTGGTGCTGTTGATGTTGTCGGAGGGGACACCCTGTTCAATGTCATCAAAAGTCTGCGTTATGGTGCCAGCGTGGCCGCTTGCGGCCTGGTTCAATCACCAATGTTCAGCGCTTCCGTGTTTCCCTTCATCCTGCGTGGAGTGAACCTGTTGGGTGTGGACTCTGTCGAATTGCCGCTGGCCCATAAAAAATCAGTCTGGGAAAAGCTGGCTACCGAATGGAAGCTGAAGTCGCTGGACAGTCTCGGTACAGAAATTGGCATGGATGATCTGCAGGATTGCCTGCAACAGGTATTGGCAGGCAAAGCAGAAGGGCGCTGGGTTCTAAACCTGAAGCGTTAAAGCATTCTCAGTCCCGACGAAGCTTGCTGGAGATAGCGATCGGCGTTGGGCAGAACAATACCACCACGTAGCTCGAAATCAGGAAAGTGATGATGGCCGCCCCTTGAATGATCAGGGAAGTGGTTTCGCTGATGACGCCAGACTGGGTCGCCACGAACGCGATCAACAGGGAAAACTCACTAATCTGTCCCAGACGGAGTCCGGCATCCCAGGCCAGTTTGTTGCGCTCGCTAAATCGTCGCAGCAAATACCTGAACACGACTGGCTTGATTGTCAGCGTCAGTCCCGCCAGCACCACCGCCGGTGCGATAATCTCTCCCAGCAAGCCAATATTGAATTGCGCACCCAATGAGAAAAAGAACAGCACCAGGAAAAAATCCCGCAGCGGTTTGAGACTGTAGGCAATGAATTGAGAGATCGGATTCGTGGCCAGGGAAATACCAGCTACGAAAGCCCCAATTTCAGCAGACAGGCCCATGCCTGCGGCCAACTCGGCAATTCCAAGGCACCAGCCTATGGCCAACAGAAAAATATACTCACGAAAATGATCGAAGCGGGCAATCAGCTTGATGAGCACGAAACGGGTAGCGAGGTAGGTCATTACCAGCAGGACCGGGAATGCGAGCAACACCGTCAGTGTGCTGCCCTGTTCCTGGTTGCCTGAATCCAGGAATGCCAGGATAAAGATAGCGATAAAATCCTGCATTAACAGGATAGCCACCATGATCTCTCCCATGTGTTTCTGGTGCAGAACAGTTGTTGGCAGCAGCTTGATACCAATAATCGTACTGGAAAATATCAGGGTGAATCCGACTACCAGGCTTTCAGTGTGGGGGAGGGAGAACAGTAAGCCCGTGCTGTATCCCAGTAGTACGAAGAGCAGGGAACTTATCAAGGTGACCAGAAACGTTTTCTTCAGCGTGACGAACAGCTTTGCTGGTTGCATATCCAGCCCGAGCAGGAACAGCAGGAAGATAATGCCGAATTCTGATATATCGCTAAGCAGTGCCAGGTCTGATACATAGGACAGACCATAGGGACCTAGTGTTACGCCGACGACGATATAGGCGACTAACAGTGGCTGCCGAAAAAAAAGCGCAATCGTGCTAAGCAGCGCGACACTGGTAAATATGAGAAAGAATGAAAAGAGCAGTGAGTCTGGTGACATCTAACCGAGCCTTTGCCCTCGATTCGTGGCTTGAATGGTTAACGGGTTGCTTATTAAAGGTATAGAGCTGTAAAGCAGGGTGCCTATCGCCGACGAAACAGCGGCTGGGGCTGGTCAATGCTCGCCTGATAGCCAGTCTGGAAATCAGAAAACGCCTTGAGACAGGATTCCGGGTCCTGGTCGTGGCGTATTTCGAATGCATCGAAACCGCAGCGCATCATGTAATAGAGCTGATCCCGCAGCACATCACCGATAGCCCGGATTTCGCCTTTGTATTCGTAAAACTCCCTCAGTTCACGGGCATTGGTATAGGCGCGGCCATCGGAAAACGCCGGGAAGTTGAGGGCAATCAAGGGCAGGTCATGAAGTGCTTCGCCGATGTCGGCAACATTTTCATGACTGTCCAGCCACAGAGCGAATGCACCTGCGTAATCATCCATCTCGCTGCGGTACAACTTCCAGAAGTTCAGTGGCACGATGAAATTCTTTCCTGGGACAATTTTCAGGACTTCCGGGCCAGTTGCCTCTCGCAACAGTGTCCAGGGGTCGTTGACCAGTTCGCCGTTCTTAATCAGCCTTTGCATATACTTTTTCCTTGAACGGGTCGATGCCGATTCTTCTGTAGGTCGCTAAAAATTCTTCACCTTCCTGGCGCTGGTCTCGGTAGACGTCCACGATGTGCCTGATCACGGTAGGAATTTCTTCCTGGGCGAAGGCGGGGCCAATGATTTTGCCGAGGCTGGCGTCGTTCTTCGATGATCCGCCGAGAGAGACCTGGTAAAACTCTTCGCCTTTTTTGTCGACGCCGAGTATTCCGATATTGCCTACGTGGTGATGGCCGCAGGCATTCATGCAGCCTGATATATTGATATCCAGATTGCCGATCGTCGTCAGTTCTTCCTGATCGGGAAACTCGCGCTGAATAGATTCGGCGATGGGTATGGACTTGGCATTGGCCAGCGCACAGAAGTCACCCCCGGGGCAGCAAATGATGTCAGTCATCAGATTCAGGTTCGGAGTTGCCAAAGACACACTGGAGAGCTTGCGCCAGAATTCGAATAACTTGTCCTGTCGCACATCGGCGAAAACGATATTTTGATCATGGCTAATACGGACTTCGCCGAAACTGTAGTCGTCAGCCAATTCCGCGAGGAAGTCGAGTTGGTGGTCTGTTACATCGCCCGGTGCAACGCCAGTTTCTTTAAAGCTTACAGTGACGATTCCGTAGCCGGGCTTCTTATGGGGATGCACATTCTGGCTGTGCCAACTGGCGAATAACAGATTGTCCTGAAGAGGGCCGGTGAGGGACTCCGGGGTATCTGTCAGCTCTTCATAGGCTGGATCGACAAAATAGGATTTGCAGCGATCTATCTCATCCGTCGTCAGAGTAAGCGGGCCATCCTTGATGCGCTCCCACTCGGTGAGTACTTTTTCTGTGAACGTCTCAATGCCCAGCTCTTTTGCCAGAATCTTGATGCGAGCCTTGTATTTATTGTCGCGTCGACCTTCGCGATTGTATACGCGCAAAATGGATTCCAGAGCCGTAAGCAAGTGCCGCTTCTCGACAAACTCAAAGACCGTCTGCCCAATCACCGGCGTGCGTCCAAGGCCGCCTCCGGCGAGAATGCGGAATCCAACTTGCTGATTTGGCCCTTCAATCAGATAAACGCCGATGTCATGGACCTGCGTCGCAGCCTGGTCCACCCTGGTGCCGCAAACAGCAATCTTGAACTTCCGTGGCAGATAGGCAAATTCGGGATGAAACGTCGACCACTGTCGAATGATTTCACACCAGGGGCGGCTGTCTTCCAGTTCATCCACAGCTACTCCAGCGAACTGGTCGGTTGTGGTATTCCGTATGCAGTTGCCACTGGTCTGAATGGCATGCATTTCTACTTCTGCGAGTTCGGCAAGCAGGTCGGGCACATCTTCCAGTTCAGGCCAGTTGAACTGAATATTTTGGCGGGTAGTGAAATGTCCATACCCCTTGTCGTATTCCCGAGCAATATGAGCCAGCTTGCGTAGCTGGATGGAGGATAGCAGGCCATACGGAACTGCGATGCGCAACATCGGCGCCAGGCGCTGCACATAGAGTCCGTTCTGTAGTCGCAATGGCAGGAATTCTGCTTCGCTTAATTTGCCGTCCAGATAGCGGTCGGTCTGGTCGCGGAATTGCGCGACCCTGTCAGCCAACATCTGATGGTCATATTTGTCGTAGTGATACATAAATCCGTTTGCATCCTGTTAATGAATAAATCCGCTCTTCACGGGTGGTGATCAATGCCTGCATTAATCGAGATTCGGCGCGAGCAGGCGGCGCAAGGTGTTAAGGTCGGCAGATTTCCGCCTGG
Organism: uncultured Pseudohongiella sp.; assembly: GCA_965227635.1. Lineage (GTDB taxonomy): Bacteria > Pseudomonadota > Gammaproteobacteria > Pseudomonadales > Pseudohongiellaceae > UBA9145. The sequence goes on from OZ245763.1 coordinate 3,396,094, forward strand.
CAAGATCGGCTACCTGATCTTCGGTAATCTTGCCTACGGAAAAATATTTTGCCAGCGGGTGGCTGAAGTACAGACCGCTTACGGAAGCTGCTGGTGTCATAGCGAAGCTCTCTGTGAGTTCAACTCCAGTGTTCTCAGTGCCATTGAGAAGATCGAACAAGGTGGTCTTCTCTGAGTGATCAGGGCAGGCTGGGTAACCGGGTGCGGGCCGGATGCCCTGGTATTGTTCCTTGATCAACTCCTCGTTACTCAAAGACTCGTCGGTCTGGTAGCCCCAGAATTCCTTGCGCACGCGTTCATGCATGCGTTCCGCAAGTGCCTCGGCGAGCCGGTCTGCCAGCGCCTTGACCAGGATGGCATTATAGTCATTGTTCTCGGCTTCATATTTAGCGGCCAGTTCTTCGACGCCAATACCGGCAGTGACGATAAAACCCCCGACATAATCGACGTAGTCTGCGGACTCGGGTGCGATATAGTCGGCGAGACTGAGATGCGCCAGTCCGTCATCCTTGCTCATTTGCTGGCGCATGAAGTGCAGGGTCGCAAGCGGGGAGTCTGGCCTGATCGAGCCGTTGCTTTGCAATAACTCGACATCGTTTTCACCCTTGCGTTTTGCGGGCCAGAAGCCGACCACTGCTCTTGCTGTGAGTAATTTCTCATCGATGATCTTTTTCAGCATGGCCTGGGCATCATTGAACAGATCCGTGGCAGCCTTGCCGACTTTTTCGTCTTCAAGAATCTGTGGGTATTTACCTGCCAGGGACCAGGTGATGAAGAAGGGAGTCCAGTCGATATAAGGCAACAATTCTTCCAGTGAATATTCGTTAAACTGGCGCGTGCCCAGAAAGGCTGGCTTGACCGGTGCATAGCTGGACCAGTCAAACTGCAATACATTGGCGTTCGCGGCCTCATAGTCGATGAGTGTGCGCTTGTTTGAGCGGTTCGCAGATCGATTTCGGATCGTGGCGTATTCCTCGCGCACGGCGCTGCAGAATTCTGGCTTCTTCTCTTTGCTGAGCAAACTGCTCACCACTGTTACCGAGCGTGAAGCATCCGGCACGTAAACTGTGCTGTCGTTCTGATAATTCTCTTCGATCTTCACGGCGGTGTGCGCCTTGGAAGTCGTGGCACCACCAATCAGCAGTGGAATCCTGAAGTCCAGCCGCTGCATTTCGGTGGCAACATGCACCATCTCATCGAGAGAGGGTGTGATGAGTCCGCTCAGGCCAATTATGTCCACATTCTCTTTCCTGGCTTCCTCAAGAATTTTCTCGGCGGGCACCATGACACCCAGATCGATTACGTCATAGTTGTTACAACCGAGTACGACCCCCACGATATTTTTGCCAATGTCGTGGACGTCTCCCTTTACTGTCGCCAGCAGGATTTTGCCTTTGCTTTGCAGTGCGTCACCGGTTTTTTCAGCCTCGATATAGGGCAGTAGATGAGCGACAGCCTGCTTCATTACGCGGGCACTCTTAACAACTTGGGGCAGGAACATCTTGCCAGCACCAAACAGGTCGCCAACTTCTCCCATACCTTGCATCAGAGGGCCTTCGATGACTTCGATTGGACGGTTTGCCTGCTGTCTGGCTTCCTCTGTGTCTTCCTCTATATATTTGGTAATACCATTCACCAGGGCGTGACAGAGACGTTCTACCACGTCACCAGATCGCCAGCTCAGGTCTTCGCTACTACTGCGAGCCTGTTCGCCGCTGTATTTCTGCGCGACAGCCATCAGGGCTTCTGTGGCATCGTCATTTCGGTTGAGCACAACATCTTCTACGGCCTCTTTCAGGTCTGCAGGGATGTCGTCATATACCGCAAGCTGCCCGGCATTCACGATGCCCATGCTGAGGCCAGCCTTGATGGCGTGAAACAGGAACACGGAATGAATCGCCTCCCGAACAGTGTTGTTGCCCCGGAATGAAAATGAAACGTTGGATATGCCGCCAGAAATCAAGGCGCCAGGTAGATTCTTTTTAATGTACTTGCAGCATTCAATAAAATCGACAGCATAGTTATTGTGCTCTTCAATACCCGTCGCTATCGCAAATACGTTCGGATCGAAAATAATATCCTGCGGGCAGAAGTCCAGCCTGCTGGTTAACAAGTCGTAACTGCGCTTGCAGATGTCATTTTTGCGCTGCAGAGAGTCGGCCTGACCATCTTCATCAAAAGCCATAACAATAATGGCGGCGCCATAGCGCTGGCAGAGAGCAGCCTTCTCCAGGAACTCCTGCTCACCTTCTTTGAGGCTGATAGAGTTAACCACGGCCTTGCCTTGAACGCATTTGAGTCCCGCTTCGATAATCTCCCACTTGGACGAGTCGATCATCACAGGCACGCGGCTGATATCAGGCTCGCCAGCAAGCAATTTCAGGAACTTGTCCATGGCTGCCAGAGAATCCAGCATGCCTTCATCCATGTTGATATCGATTACCTGTGCTCCAGCTTCCACCTGCTCTCTGGCGACTTCCAGCGCTTCGTCATAATTCTCTTCTCGAATCAGGCGGGCGAATCTTGCCGAGCCGGTGACATTGGTGCGTTCTCCGACATTGACGAAAAGAGACTTGTCGTCAATATTGAATGCCTCCAGGCCGCTGAGTCGGCAGGCAGGTTTAATAGTGGGAATTTTGCGCGGAGCTACGTTGGCTACGGCTTTTGTAACGGCAGTGATATGTGCGGGTGTTGAACCACAGCAACCGCCGACTATGTTGACGAATCCTGACCTGGCAAAGTCCTCAATAAAGGCAGCCATCTGCTCGGGTGTCTGGTCATACTCTCCAAACTCATTAGGTAAACCAGCATTGGGGTGGGTCGTCACCAGGGTAGGGACGATGGCAGACATTTCTTCGATGTGAGGACGCAGTTGCTCGGCACCCAATGCACAATTAAAACCCACAGCCATAGCATTGGCATGGGCCACGGAGTTATAGAATGCTTCGACGGTCTGGCCGGATAGAGTTCGGCCACTGGCATCGGTTATGGTCCCAGAGATGACTATGGGTAAGGGTTCATCTCGCTCATCGAAGCATTTCTTGCAAGCGAAAATGGCTGCTTTGGCGTTGAGCGTATCGAAAGAGGTTTCGATAAGAATCATGTCGGCGCCGCCATCGATCAAGCCATTGATCGAAGTGGAGTAGTCATCCACAAGTTCATCGAAGCTGGTATTGCGAAAGCCCGGGTCGTTAACATCCGGCGAAATCGATGCACTGCGATTGGTCGGGCCAACTACGCCAGCGACGAAACGCGGCTTGTCCGGCGTACTCGCTGTAAATTCATCACAAACTGCTCGCGCCAGTCGGGTGGATTCAAAGTTGAGCTCATAGGTGATGGCTTCCAGGGAATAATCCGACTGTGCGGCACGGGTTCCGCTAAAGGTATTGGTCTCAACGATATCAGAGCCCGCTTCCAGATAGGCGCGATGGATGTCCTGGATGACATCGGGTCGGGTCAGCGACAACAGGTCGCTGTTGCCCGCGAGTTGGCCAGGATGATCCTTGAACCGGTCACCGCGAAAATCCTGTTCGGTGAGCTTGCGAGATTGGATCATGGTGCCCATGGCGCCATCCAGAACCAGGATTCGCTCACTCAGGATTTGCCGTAGTAATTGTTCTTTGCTGCCAACTGTCATCGTATAGCCTGTTATCGGTCTGTAAGGAGCCCGGTGGGTTCAAATGGGCGTGAATTCTATCAGATAGCCCGATTCCGGGCAGTGCCTCCGCTGCCCGCCAATGTCACTGCCTGGTGAGGCAATAATTGAGCGTTTTACTCAGGTATTCTCAAAGCCATTCTAATCCAGTATCATTGGGTTTCAACACAGCAAGGTGAGAAATCCATGGTCAGCATTACCGAACCCGCCCAGGAGTATCTGGCGGAGTTACTGAAAAAACAGGAAGTAGACGGGATAGCCGTCCGGATCTTCATTCTGGATGCGGGTACACCGCGGGCTGAAACTTGCATTTCTTTTTGTCGGCCGGGTGAAGAGAAAGAAGACGACGAAATACAAGAGTATGAAAGCTTCAAGGCTTTCATTGACACGCCAAGTATACCCTTTCTTGAAGACGCTGTGGTGGATTTTCAAAAAGACTCCATGGGTGGTCAACTGACGATCAAGGCACCGAACTCGCGAATGCCGAAGATCAACGAGGACAGTCCGCTGGAAGATCGTGTGAACTATGTGCTGTACAACGAGATTAACCCCGGATTGGCGGCCCACGGTGGCATGGTGACACTCGAGGAAATTCATGCAGGAAGCATCGCTGTGCTGCGCTTTGGCGGCGGTTGCCAGGGCTGCGGTATGGTGGACGTCACCCTGAAAGACGGAGTGGAGAAAACCCTGCTTACCCAGATCCCGCAACTCACTGAAGTGCGCGATGTCACCGACCACTCCGTGACCGAAAACGCCTATTATCAATAACTGAACATCAATCACCGGATATCAATAAGCGGATTCAGAGGCGATCCAATCCTCAATGTGAAGATCAATTGGCCGCTGGCAGTTCGAAAACGAAAAATCGCGAGATGAATGAGTCTGGCGGGTTCAGTATGTCCGGGAACTGGAGCTAGGCAGGGTAGGCTGCTTCCAGTTCACTGTAGATTCTTTCTTTGAAATCGCCGGCAGACGGATCCAGCCGGTGAATTATCTCCACCAGGTGCTCGTTGTCTTCCCGTCCTTGCCACTCTTTCTGGTAAGTGCCTGCCTTGTAACCTTTGTCCTGGCGAAACATATTGAGCACGTTTTTGCCCACGTATTGCCGGAACAGCTCAGTCCAGTCGAGCTCGCAGTCGCTCATGATGGACGCAAACAGTCCAATCTCGATGCGCCGGGCCACGGCGGTAGCTATCAATAGCTCGAGTTTGGATACCAGGTCCATGGGTGCAAATTCGTAGTTGCTGCCATCAAATTCCAGTCCCGCCTGCGCCTGGCTTTCCTGCAAGGCTTGCGCCAGGGCTTCTTTCGGAGCTGTATTGGTGTCAGTACTGCGTAACAGAATTTCGGACAGGATGAAATGCCAGATATCGATCAGTTCCATCTGCAACTGGGGAAGGTCTTTGTCCTGCTTCTTCCACCACTTCCAGCCGTGATGCTCGATCGCTTCGGCACCTTCGATGGCAACTGCCCTGAGGTAGGGGTATCGCGCCGCCACCCATTGGGGATCGACTTTGCTATTCATGCTGTCCTGCAGGGATAGCATGATTTCGGCTTGTTCTGATGACAGCATGAAATGGCTAACGGTGTATCGCGTGACGGATCGGGGAGAGTCTGGCTATTCGGCGGCTACCGCTTGCAATTTGGCCTGGCGAGCCAGGCTGCTGAGCATTTCCTTGCGGCTTTGAAGCATGTCGCTATAGGATTTGCGGGCGGCAATGACTTCGGCGTCGTTCCTGTCCATGGCTTCCAGCTCTCTAAGCCAGGCTTCGAGGACCTGAATTTCAGAATTTAGCTGGGATGTGCCTTCTTCGATCAGCTTCTGGTCGATGCTGATGCTGGAATCTTCCATTTTTGATGCCTGCTTGGTTCCCATTGTTCGTGCTCGCTCCATTGATAGTCAGACCAGACAACCAGATTTCAGCGGCTCCGCCTCAATTTCGAGGACTGGCACTGCAATCTGACAATCAGCAACGAGTGAGCTCGAATTCGACCCGGTGCTGCGCTTGATAATCTTACTGCTCCAGTATTGCTGATAGCTTCGAATCGTCAGTTTTGATTCCTGGAATTGTCGATTCCCTGATCGATCGATGCTGCTTTTCTTATTGTTGGTTTTTACGTCTATTGTACTTCCGCAGTTCCTGGTTATTATGGGAAATGCGTGATTAAGCGCTTAAAAATCAGCTACTTCGCTTCGACTCTTAAGGCAGGTTATCCATTGATTCGCAACGATAACCACCTTTGGCTACAGTCTGCCAAGTAACCTGTTAAGTGCCTTCTGCCAGCATTCAAAATCGGCGTCTGTTGGAAAAAGTGAGGCCGAAATCAATCTGGACAGCCGATTTATCGGCAGCGCTTCAGGATGTCATAGCCCAATTTTGGGGTCAAGATTGAAAAGGCTATGAGCGGCAATGCTCATATTCCAAAGGGTTTTAAGCGGGCTTCTGCTCAGTCAGGAATTGCCAGAGTTCAGGCAGAGCCTGCCTTGGTAGTTGGTGCGAGTCAGGTCGCCCCCAATGATTTTGAAGTAACTTGACGTCGCTTTTGCGGATCAGGCGCAATTGGGCATAGCCGATTTCAGCGTAATCGAATTCCTTTTCGGCAAGGCTAGCGAGAGGCAATTGCTTCAATTGGTTCAAGGTACGGTGTTCCGCCCCGTCAGACTTGTCATGCAGTAATTCGGCTATAACCGCGCTTCGGTATAGTTCGCGCAGAAGGGTCTCGCTCTCGGCGCGGCTAAGCTGCATGGATTTGAGGCGGCTGCGCAGAATGATGCAGGCCTGATTGTAGGCACCCCAGAGTGGGTAGTTATCGACACAAATCTGGTAGGCGAGATCCAGGTTGCCGGATTTCTTGGCCGCGTTCACCCGGGATTGCCAGCCTGCAGGCTTGCTTTCAGGCGAGGCGGCTGCTTGCTTTTTAGTCTCTGGCTGCTGGGTTGTGGCCTTGGCTGCAATAGGCGGGGCCTCGTCCTGTATTCTGGAGTCGCTACCCGGGCTGATTCCGCCTTTGAGGCCTTCGCGCAGCGGAGGCAGTGGCATGGTGCGGTCGACAGTGTACTCAACTTCCATGGCCTGATAGCGGTGCAGTCCGTAGACGGTCGCTCCGGTAACCAGAAGTGCGAATACTATGGAAAAAAACATCAACATCCAGGGCGATCCTGATACTGCCTAAACCAAGTAGAACCTAAACCAAGTAGAACCTAAACCAAGTAGAACCTAAACCAAGTAGGACCTAAACCAATTAGAAAAAGAAGCGGGGTAGTGTGGCCGAGCAATCAAGTCTAGCAAAGTTCGGGATTGCAGGTCGATTGCCGCGGGTTTACTGCGGTCCAGCGATGATGCCGGTTCAGGGCACCTGCTTTGCTATTCGGCGAAGTCCTACTACTAGTAGTAGTTCTTGCGCCACTCATCTTCTTCTTTGTTAAGCGCATCCCACTCGGCAACAACACTTGAATTCGGTTGCAATCCATCTTCCTTACCAAAATTAACTTCTTCGTTTTCAAGCTCTCGGGTTAGATCGGTAATTTTCTGGGAAATCGGCGGTGAACGCTCGTTAAGGAGTTTCTCCGACGTGGCTTTTTCGAGCTGACCCATAGCCATCGAGTAATAGTGCAGGGCGAGTGTTTTGTTCGCACTGCTTTCAGCGCGTTTTGCTGCTTCGCAATAGAAGTCCAGTGTGACGCCAGTCAGGACGTTGTTTACTGCCTTCAGATGTATCTCTGCCTCTTTTTGCGACAGCATGCGTTCCTTGTGAAATTCAAGAATCAGTGCATGTAAGTCTTTCAGCAGATGCTTGTATTCTCGGAGACTGGAACTGTCCATGTCCGGGGTGGCATCGCTGTGCTTGTCAGTTTGTTGCTGCAACTGCTTGAGTTGCAGCTTGACGCGTTTGACTTGTTCGCTGTAGTTCTTGTCTCCGGAGAGTTCAGCCATGTGCTCGAAGCTATCAGCAATGCTGGCATAGACCAGCGCTTTCAGCGTTTTGGGGAAATAGTTAGGCGGCAATCCGAGTGTGATATTGTCCAGTTTTCGCAGCCGGTCCCGATACTTCGCGATATGCCTGCGGCGCAAAGTCGCATTATAGTCCTTGCGAAATCCCAGGTAGCCGAAAGCCCCTGCGAGGATGGTCGCCGCTATAATTCCCACGATCAGGGTAGGTGTCATCGTATGCCCTTGTGCATCTCTGCGTAGCCTTGTCGTCCGGATTGCTACCAGAACCCCTAAAATTCCCGGATATAGGGCTTTGAATTGGAAAAAATTAAAGTACTGCCTTTAAAGTGTAGTAACAGACTGGGATTTTTCTTGACTGGATTAGCCAAGCTTCTTAGAATCCCCCGCTTCTCGGGATTGCCCCCCAACGGCGATCCGATTGTCCCCTTCGTCTAGAGGCCTAGGACACCGGGTTTTCATCCCGGCAACAGGGGTTCGAAACCCCTAGGGGACGCCATAATCGGCCATTGACGTGGCCATCTGAAAAGCCCGGCTACTGCCGGGCTTTTTTTTGGCATGGTATCTGTCGTAGATTAGCGCCTGCATTTCTCTATAGAGTTAACCGTTTTAGATAGCAGTAGTTTTCATTACATCTCGTTATGACCGTCGCAATCGCAATTAAGGACCTGAAAAAAACCTATGCCAATGGGTTTGAAGCCCTGAAAGGAATTTCCCTGGAAGTAGAGCAGGGGGATTTCTTCGCACTGCTTGGTCCTAATGGCGCCGGAAAATCCACAACCATCGGCGTGATTTCCACGCTCGTGAATCGTAGTGGCGGTTCCGTAGAGGTATTCGGCAGAAATGTGGATACCCATGTCTATGAAACCAAACTCGATCTCGGTGTAGTGCCCCAGGAGGTGAATTTCAGCCAGTTCGAGCGGGTCAAAGACATTGTTATGACCCAGGCTGGTTACTATGGCCTGCCTCGCTCACTCGCTGCGGAGCGCACAGAAAAATACCTGAGGAAGCTGGGTCTATGGGAAAAGCGCATGGATCGCTCGCGCTCTCTGTCCGGAGGTATGAAGCGCAGACTGATGATCGCCAGGGCGCTGGTGCACGAGCCGCGCCTGCTTATCCTTGATGAGCCCACTGCCGGCGTAGACATAGAGCTACGCCGCTCGATGTGGGATTTTTTGACAGAGATAAACGACAACGGCACGACGATTATTCTCACCACGCACTATCTCGAAGAGGCAGAACAACTGTGTCGCAATATTGCCATCATCGATGATGGCGAAATTATCGAGAACACCAGTATGAAAAAACTGCTTTCCGAGCTGGATTCGCAGGTGTTCGTGCTCGATTCGAGCAGTCAATTGGCGGAAGATGTTTCTCTTGGTATTGAAGGCGCTACGGTGCGCAGGATCGATGAACACTCGTTGGAAATCAGCGTGATGGCCGGGATTAATATTAATTCAGTGTTTGCAGAGCTGGATAAGCAGGGTATTGCTGTCAGCAGCATGCGTAACAAGACCAACAGACTGGAGCAGCTTTTTATTTCAAGACTGCGCGAGCAGAAATAACACGATGTCTCTATTTAACAACCACAAGTTCATTGCGTTCGAGACGATTGTAATTAAAGAGGTCAGGCGCTTTTCCAGAATCTGGCTGCAGACCCTGGTGCCACCTGCGATTACCATTGGGCTCTATTTCGTGATTTTCGGTAATCTTGTTGGTCGGCGCATCGGGGAGATGGGTGGCTTTCAGTATATGGAATTCATTATTCCCGGTCTGATCATGATGAGCGTGATTCAAAATTCCTATTCCAACGTGGTATCCAGCTTCTTCAGCCACAAATTCCAGCGTAGTGTGGAAGAGCTACTGGTATCGCCAGTTCCCAACTACGTTATCCTCGCTGGATTCGTTGTGGGAGGGATGGCGCGCGGGCTGGCAGTGGGTGCAATCGTTACATCAATGTCTTTGTTCTTTGCTGACCTGGAAATTGCCCACCCCCTGATCACTATCGCCGTAATCCTGATGACATCAATCGTGTTTGCCATGGCAGGATTTATCAATGCGGTTTTCGCCAACAGCTTTGACGATATTTCGATTATTCCTACCTTTGTGCTCACGCCACTGATTTATCTGGGTGGTGTGTTTTATTCGGTGCAGATGTTGCCGGGATTCTGGCAAACCGTGTCCAGTTTCAACCCGATTTTTTATATGGTTAATACCTTTCGCTATGGCTTTCTCGGAGCTTCCGATGTGGATGTCTACTGGGCATTTCTAATATTGGGAGTGTTCGTGGTTGTGCTATATATAAGCTGTCTCTGGCTGCTGCGCCATGGCACCGGGATCAGGCACTAGCATGAGTGATGGGGGAGCTGTCAATCCGCTTGGTGAAAGTATCCCAAGCCCGAGCAAGTACGACCCGGGTGTTCTCTATCCCATTCCTCGATGGGCGGCGCGATCACTTCTCGATATCGACAAGAAACTTGCCATGCATGGACTGGACCATTGGCACGCCTATGAGCTGTCCTGGTTGAACCACAAAGGCAAACCAGTCGTTGCAGTGGCAGATTTTTTCTTCAATGCCGATTCAGAAAATATTGTCGAATCAAAGTCACTCAAGCTCTATCTGAATTCGTTCGCCCAGGAGTCCTTCGCCAACTCTTCAGACATAACAGACGTGATCGTTAATGATCTGTCAGCGGTGAGTAAATCCCAGGTCAAGGTAGTCATCCATGGCGTCGAGAATGCTGAATTTGGCACCGATGCCCAGCGCCGCGGCAAGTCCATCGATGGGCTCGATATTGAAATCGACATTTTTGAGCCAGATGCAACGCTGTTGCGAACGGAAGATGAATTGGTCTTCGATGAGGAACTCCGATCCGAGCTGTTCAAGTCCAATTGCCCGGTCACCGGCGCTCCGGACTGGGCCAGCGTATTGGTCAGCTATACGGGTAACCGGATAGAGGAGGGTAGCCTGCTGAAGTACCTGTGCTCATTCAGACAGCACCAGGGTTACCATGAGGAGTGCGGGGAGCGGATTTTTCGGGATATCAGTCTGCAATGCGAGCCAGAGGAGTTACATATAGCCATGAATTTCCTTCGACGGGGAGGTCTGGATATCAACGTTTACAGGAGCTCAAATCCAGTTGCTCTGGAGCAGATTGTCAGGCGTTCAATACGGCAATAGCTGACTTGTAATGCTAACGGCGCTAGGCTATGGTACGCGCCCTTAAAGAACACGGTGAGGTGTCCGAGAGGCCGAAGGAGCACGCCTGGAAAGTGTGTATGTCGAAAGGCATCGAGGGTTCGAATCCCTCCCTCACCGCCAATAAATGAAAAAGGGCCCCAATGGGGCCCTTTTTCATTTATCGGTGACGGGATCGCGATGTAGAACCCCTGGTTCGAAAGCTGCGTAGCAGCGCAGACAGCCGAAGGCTGCCCCGCAGGGGTGAGCATATCAGCTTAGCTGAAATGCGAATCAATCCCGACCGACGTGCAGGCAGTATCTTCTAACGAAGCTATCATTCTCACCCAACGGGGCCCTTTTTCATTTATCGGTGACGGGATCGCGATGTAGAACCCCTGGTTCGAAAGCTGCGAGCCGGAATCGTTCCGGACGATTCCCGGCACACCTACTTCCCTGTAGGTGAGCAGCGCATGCCAAAACCGCTCCCGGCGGTTTAAGGCAGACCTACATCCATGTAGGCGACAGCCGAAGGCTGCCCGAAGGGTGAAGAATTTGCGCCCACGCAAATTCTGAATCAATCCCGACCGGTGCACTGGCAGGACCTCTAAACGAAGCGACCGATTACCCAACAGGGCCCTTTTTCATTTATCGGTGACGGGATCGCGACGCAGAACCCCTGGTTCGAATACCACGAACCGAAACCCCTCCCATCCCTCATCCAAAATACCAATCAATCCACCGCACCAGGCTACTCCCATCACCCCCAACTAAATAGTATCCTCCCCTAAAGCACAATAAACCGCTTTTGGGGGAACAATGATAAAAACAAGCTTCAAGAGAATTCTCACCACCCTGATTTGTCTGGCTGCACCGTTGTCCCTGGCCCAGGACTGGCCCAGCTACGGCGGCGACAACGGCTCCAGCAAATATTCACCTCTGGACCAGATCAATGCCAGCAACGTCAGTCAGCTTCGGCAAGCCTGGAGTTGGGATAGCGTTGACAACGACACTGTTGCCGCCAACATCGCCGCAGGCAATGCGAGAACAGTTCCGGCTGACTACAAAGCCACACCCATTGTCATCGATGGCACAATGTATGTGTCTACATCGTTCGGTCGCGTTGTTGCCATTGATGCGGCGAGTGGGGAACAGCGGTGGCTGTTCGATACCCGCGCCTGGGAAATGGAGGGGCGCCCCAACAACCTTGGCTACAACACCCGCGGTGTGGCTTACTGGCGACAGGGCGACAAGCAGCGAATATTTTACGCCACCTATGATTCCTATTTGTGGTCGCTGGATGCCGAAACGGGTCAGCCAGATTCATCTTTCGGGGACAACGGCAGGATCGATCTAACACTCGGTCTGGGAAAGACATTTGAAAGGGCGCTCTACGGTGTCGTTTCACCCCCTCTGGTGACAAACGGGGTGGTTGTCGTTAATTCAACTGTGCACGATGGACCGGGTTCTATCGATATGCCGCCTGGCCACGTACGTGCGTTCAATCCTGACAGCGGAGAGATGGAATGGATTTTTCATACTATTCCGCAAGCTGGTGAATTCGGTAATGACACCTGGGAAAACAACTCCTGGGAATACAGCGGTAATACCAATTCCTGGACGATCATGAGTGCTGATGATGAACTGGGAATTGTGTATATCCCAATCGGCACGCCCACCAATGATTGGTATGGTGGCAAGCGCCTCGGTGACAACCTGTTTGCAGAAAGCCTGGTAGCCCTGCGAGCGGAGACGGGAGAGCGCCTCTGGCATTTTCAGACAGTCCATCATGGACTATGGGACTACGATCTTCCCGCGGCGCCAACACTGCTGGATATAACTGTCGATGGTCGTCCAATCCAGGCAGTTGCTGCAATCTCGAAGCAAGGCTTTACCTATGTGTTCGACCGGGTTACCGGAGTGCCGGTTTGGCCCATCGAAGAGCGGGAGGTTCCGCCAAGCTCGGTGCCTGGTGAGGTTGCCTCTGCCACCCAGCCATTTCCAACCAAACCTGCGGCATTTGAGCCTCAGGGCATTACTGATGAAACCCTCATCGACTTCACTCCGGAGTTGCGCCAGGAGGCACTTCAGATCATCGAAGAATATGACTATGGCCCGTTGTTTACCCCACCTTCGCTGCGCGGAACTATCCAGTTTCCCGGGTGGGCTGGAGGCGGAGAGTGGCATGGCGCTGCATTTGACCCCGAGACCGGCCTCTATTACATCCCTTCAGCCTCGCAACCTATCGTGGTGCAATTGCGGGAGGCTCGCCGGGAACGGGAGGAAATGGGCTATGTGCGCGGTGGCCCAATGAATGTGGGCGGACCGCAGGGTTTGCCACTTACCAAGCCACCCTACGGGCGTATTACGGCAATCGATATGAACACGGGCGAGCATGAGTGGATGATTCCCCATGGAGAAGGCCCAAGACAGCAGATAATCGACCTAGGCATTCTCGACCCGGGTCCCGTTGGTAGCACCAGTCGCACGGGGCCTGTTCTTACCCGTACCTTGTTGTTCATGTCACAGCGAGACGGAGAGCGGAACCTGATCCGCGCCTTTGACAAGGCCAATGGCGAGATCATCGCCGAAATAGACTTGCCTTTGCCACCGGGAGGTACACCGATGACCTATATGGTTGAGGGCAAGCAATACATCTGCATCGCGGTGGGTGGTGGTGCGGATAGCCGCCTCGTGGCCCTGGCACTACCTTGAGAAAGTGAATTGGCGCAGGAGAAAGGATATTGCAGATGATGCCCAGAGACCGTGCCAGTGAGGCCCAGTCTCGTGTTATCATCTGCCCCGGTAACTCTTGTCGGTCCCCGCGCAATGGTAGGTTATAAACCCCGCCAGGCCCGGAAGGGAGCAACGGTAGTAGCTGATTCATGTGCCGTGGTGTGGCTGGCAAGGGCTACCACTTTCATAATGCGCCAGAGCGTATTTGTGACCTGTTGAGCGGCCATCGGTATTGCGGCCAGTCAAGGCCGGGTCAACAGCTCTCGCCATAGAACCTGTACACTATTGATATGAGCTATCAAGTCCTCGCCCGCAAGTGGCGACCTTCCAATTTCGCCCAGGTTGCTGGCCAAGCTCATGTCCTGAAATCCCTGATCAATGCCCTCGATAACGAGCGTTTGCATCACGCCTACCTGTTTACGGGTACCCGGGGTGTCGGCAAGACAACGCTCGCCAGAATTCTTGCCAAGTGCCTGAATTGCGAGACGGGAATCACGTCGGAGCCCTGCGGCGTTTGCTCTGCCTGCAAGGAAATCAATGAGGGCAGGTTCATCGACCTAATCGAAGTGGATGCGGCTTCCCGAACCAAGGTTGAAGATACCAGGGAGTTGTTGGACAACGTGCAGTACACGCCGTCCCGTGGTCGCTTCAAGGTGTACCTGATTGACGAGGTGCACATGCTCTCCAATCACAGCTTCAATGCCTTGCTGAAGACACTGGAAGAGCCACCGCCCCACGTGAAATTTCTGCTAGCCACGACGGACCCCCAGAAGTTGCCCATTACAATCCTGTCCCGTTGTCTGCAGTTTAACCTGAAGAATCTCAGTCCGCAGGTTATAGCCGAGTACCTGCAAGAAGTTCTGTCGGCGGAACAAATCAGTTTCGACGAAGAAAGCCTGTGGCAGATCGCCGGTGCAGCCAGCGGCAGCATGCGGGATGCCCTGACCCTTATTGATCAGGCAATTTCCTACTGTCAGGGTGAGATCAAGCATAAAGGCGTTGTGGAAATGCTCGGCGTGCCGGAGCAACGGCAGGTTCATGCCTTGCTGTCTGCCATGGCCGCAGGCCAGATCAAGGAAGTTCTCGCCCTGGTCTCAGCGATGTCGGAACACACGCCGGATTATGGACATACTCTGGACAGCTTGTTGAGCACACTACACAGACTGGCGGTATCGCAGGTTGCTCCGGGAAGTATCGACAATAGTTTCGGCGACAAGAAGCTCATTGAGGAGCTGGCTAGCCAATTCACTGCTGAAGATATCCAGCTCTTCTATCAACTCGGCAATCGGGGACGAACCGAGTTGAGGATGGCGTCAGACATGAAAGCGGCTTTCGAGATGTTGCTGATACGAATGATGCTGTTTTCACCAAGTATCGTTGGTGATGATCTACAACCACTATCTGATGAAGCGCCTGCCGGGCGCGAGGCAGAGTCTTCCACTGCAGATTCTGCGGTAAAAAAAAAGCCTGAGCTAAACCCATCATCCAGCCCACAAGTGGAAACTGAGGCAGCACAGCTTGCTGACGCAGACCACGCGCAGGATACCAGCGAGCCTTCAGAGCCCTCTGCAAAGGTCATCGTCGAAGCAGCCGATATCGCTAATGATGTATCTGTCCCGGATACTCAGTGTGTCGATCCAAAGTCTGGGGAGCTGGAACAGCAAACGGCCCAGCCATCGGATGAGGATGAGCTTGTAGCCACCGGGTCCGGTCCGGTTGCGCTGGAAGATCTGGATCACCGCACGTGGCTAAGCGTCGTGCCCGAGCTAAAGGTGACCGGCATTGCCGCCAATATACTGGCAAACTGCACGGTTAGCGAAGTCATTGATTCATGCATTGAGTTGAACCTGGAAACTGAGCAGAGCGCCGTGTTCAGTGAAGAAATCATTCCCAAGCTTGAACAGGT
The DNA here is from genome assembly GCA_965227635.1 of uncultured Pseudohongiella sp. Classification (GTDB taxonomy): domain Bacteria; phylum Pseudomonadota; class Gammaproteobacteria; order Pseudomonadales; family Pseudohongiellaceae; genus UBA9145. The sequence continues at coordinate 3,411,519 of OZ245763.1, forward strand.
CTTAACTGCCTATTTCGAGAAAACGATTTCTGTGCAGGTGACGATTGGTGAGAGTAAGAGCGAAACGCCAGCGCAGATGGCACAGCGCTTGAAAAAAGAAGAGCACGAAAAAATGGTTGAGAACTTCGAGCAGGATGCCAACGTTCGGCAATTGCTCGATACATTCTCTGCAACCATCGCAAAAGACAGTATTACCCCGCTAGAGAATTGAGGCATGTCATGACGGATTTCAACGAATTAATGAAACAGGCCAGGCAAATGCAGGAGCAGATGCAAAAGGCTCAAAAAGAGCTGGCCGAGCAGATTGTAGAAGGGGAGTCGGGAGCAGGTCTGGTCAAAGTCAGTATGAATGGCAGGCATGATGTGACCAGGGTGAATCTGGATCCAACACTGCTCGAAGAAGATAAAGAGATTGTTGAGGATCTTATCGCTGCGGCGTTCAATGACGCGGCGCGCAAGCTCGAGGAAAAGAACAAGGATGCTTTCGGTGCAATGACCGGAGGATTTAATCTGCCAGAAGGCTTCAAGTTTCCCTTCTAATCTGAAATTGCCGACAAAAAACTCCCGACATGAACTCCAGTCCCTTGATTGACCAGCTAATAGAAGCCTTTCGTTGCTTGCCGGGCGTGGGCCCCAAGTCCGCGCAGCGTATGGCGCTATATTTGCTGGAACGAAATCGTGAGGGTGGGGCAAGGCTCAGTGAGGCCCTGAAGAGCGCCCTCGAGCATGTTGGCAACTGCAAAGACTGTCGTACGTTTACCGAAGAAGAATTTTGTAGAATATGCGCCAGCAAATCCCGGGATAGAAAGATCTGCTGCGTTGTGGAGTCGCCAGCGGATATCTTTGCCATCGAACAGTCCGGTACCTTTCGGGGTGTCTACTTTGTACTCATGGGACACCTGTCTCCTATTGACGGTATTGGTCCGGAACAATTAGGGATTAGCGCACTTTTGCAAAAAGTGCGGGATCAGGAAATCGAAGAACTTATCATCGCCTGTAACCCCACCGTGGAAGGCGATGCAACGGCTTACTACATAGCGGAACAGTTTAAGGAAACTTCAGTGGTAGTATCCAGAATCGCCCATGGAGTGCCAGTTGGGGGTGAGCTTGAGTTTGTCGATGGTGGCACCCTGAGCCATGCCTTCCTCGGCCGCAAGGTCATGGGAAGTAGTTGACTCTATGACCGGCAACAAAGTAAGTAGCTGGCGCACAGTCGATTCACAACAGGAATTTGTTGCTTGTTGTGAGAAGTGGCGGCCTGTATCAGCCCTGGCGGTAGATACCGAGTTTATGCGGACCAACACTTTTTACCCACGGCTTGGCTTGTTGCAGGTAGGGGATGGTGATGCAGTTTACCTTGTCGACCCCTTACAGATTAAAGACTGGTCGCCGTTTACCAGTTTGCTCTCAGACCCCCAGCGCACAATTGTTATGCATTCTGCCGGTGAAGATCTCACCGTATTTCAAACGACATTCAATCAGCTTCCCTTAAACCTGTTCGATACGCAGGTAGCCGCCGCGTATCTTGATAAAGGTTTCAGCCTTAGTTACCAGGCGTTGGTGAAGGAGGTTATCGGAGACGATATTCCGAAGGATGAAACCCGTTCGGACTGGTTGCAGCGACCCCTGAGTGAAGCCCAACTGCGCTACGCGGCGCTTGATGTGGAATATTTGCTGGCGATAAGGGATAACCTGACATCTGCCTTGCAATCGCAAAACATGTATCAGTGGTTCGAAGAAGACAGTCAGCAACTTCTGTCAACGGCTAAGGTGCAGGAAGAAAAATCCAGCTGGGAGAGCTGTTTTGAAAAAGTCAGCAATGCCTGGCGACTCGACCAACGGGAATTGCTTTTTCTTCAACAGCTTTGTTATTGGCGTGAAACTGAAGCGCGCCGACGCAACAAGCCACGCAACTGGATCGCCAAGGATACCGACTTGCTCGAGATAGCCCAGGTGTTTGCCCGTGATGAGGCGCTTGCCTACGACAATTGGCGGCGAGTGAGCGGTGTGAACCAGGGTTTCGTCAGGCACAATGGAGAGCGCCTGATTGAGATATTGCGGAATCCAGTTATTGTCAGGAGCGCCAGTCCTTCATCGTTGGCCCCGCCATTACCGCCCAATCAGCGCAATCAGTTAAAGCAGCTTCGCCAGATCGTTGTCGCGACAGCGGAAGAGTTGGGTATTGCGCCCGAGCTACTGGCGCGAAAACGCTGGATAACAGACCTGATGCAAAATTCCCTGGCCGGGTTAACAAACCCGTGGCCCGACTCCTTGCGCGGATGGCGGCAAGAGCTTCTTGAGCCCGGCTTTCAATCCGTGCTGAACAGGCTGCACGGCAATGGCTAAGAAGGAAGACGCAGCATTGCGACCGTGGTTTTGGGAATTGCCACTGGCAGACCTCAATGCCAATGAATGGGAAAGCCTGTGTGACAACTGCGGCCGTTGTTGTCTGAAGAAACTGGAAGATGAAGACGATGGTGAGCTGTACTGGACCCGTATAGTCTGCCGTTATCATGATAGCGCAGGCAGTGGCTGTTCCTGTTACGGAGAGCGTAGCAAGAAGGTGCCCGAATGTCTGAATGTTGCTGACATGGGTAGGGAGACTCTGCGCTGGATGCCCGACACCTGTGCCTACAGACTGCGGATGGAAGGCAAGCCATTGTACGATTGGCATCCTCTGCTCAGCGGTTCACGTGAAGCCATGGAGGAGGCAGGTATCACTATTACTAACAAGGTGATCGATGAAGATCATGTGCATCCCCTGGGTTATGATGAGCACATCATCCGCTGGGTAAAATCGTAAGCGTCGAAGCAGACTCGGGTGTGCTGGAAAGATCAATTCAGTTTGAGGTTTTGATGCACAAAGCAAGCAACAGGATGGAGTGGGATAAGCGGTAATGGATGCAGATACCAATTATTGGCTGATCTGGGTGGTCTATTGCCTGGCCTGTGCAGCTTTTTACTGGGTCTGGTGGAAGGTGACCCGACTTCCCCGTGCGCCCTGGATCAGTTACAGCCTGCGCGCGCTGATGCTGTCCCTGATGTTAACTCCCTGGTATGCCAATATTGAGGGCAATACCATGGCTCCGGTGCTGATGGTATTCGCGCTGGATACGATCACCATTGGCACCGATGCAGCGGGCAGGGCGCTGGTCCCCCTGCTGCTTTCCCTCTTGCTGGCCGAGATCGCTGCTACCGGCTACTACTTCCTACAAAGAAAAAGCAAAAAGACTGTAAAAACAAAAAGTTAATTTAGTAATTTAAAGTCCCTCACTAATAAAGTAGACTTTCTTTCCCTTGGAATATTCCTTGCCGCAGCTCAGCGATTAGGGCTCGATGGCTGGAAGCCATGTGATTTATTCTTTGTAAAACAACAGCTTAGAAAGTAGAGGTTTGTCATGGGCCATTTTAGTTCGCTAGTTTTTATCATGATACTGGTCGGCGCAGCCGGCGGCGTTATTAACTATTACACCCTGTCTACCAAGCGCGTTTCTGATTTCAACTTGCTGACACGCTTCATCATGCTGGGAATCTTTGTGACATTCCTGGTGCCATTTGTGCTGAGTGTCTTTGGCAGCACTTTGATAGTCGATTCAGAGGGAGATCCTGCGAATTTGCTGAATTACGTGGCGATATGCCTCGCGGTGGCCATTTCGCCCAGATTTTTTATGGCGAATGTATCGGACGATGTCATGGCTGAAGCTCGATTGACCAGTGACAAAGTGGATCTGCTGCAGTACCAGTTACGTCAGCTTCAGGAAGAACTATTGCCTCTCATCGATACGGAGACGGAAGACGATGCGTTGGCGGATGCCGCGCCTGTGGCGGAGACCGCTGCTGAAGAGTTGGACAACACCTCATCCAAGGTGCTGAAAACCCTCGGTTGTGGCCGTTTTATCTATCGCTCCTTGTCGGGGCTGTGTCGGGAAGCGGATACCGATGAATCTACCATGGTGAAAACGCTAGGCTTTCTCACCCTGAAATCGCTGGCTGGAAAAGTAGGCGGCCGCAAAGGGGTGCGATGGTATATCACCGAGCGCGGACGCCGACTGATCGAACTGGGCGCTTGATTGAGGTCTCCGACGCCGGTTCCTTACCTCCCGTCATAGTCCGAGCAGCAATTCCACCGTCTATGCAGGCAGCCTTCGGCTGCCTCATCTCCTTTATCAAGCTGGCAATGCGCTGTATTCCCATTTAAATTAACGCTGTTTACTCAACAGGAAAACCAAGACTGGGCGCCAGATGAATTTTACAGGTACCGAAGAATACGTTGTCACGAAAGAACTGCAGTTGGCAGTAAACGCAGCCATCCAGCTGCAAAAACCACTATTGATCAAGGGGGAACCCGGCACCGGCAAGACCATGCTGGCTGAGCAAATCGCCAGTGCGCTGGATCTGCCCCTGATTCAATGGCATATCAAGTCGACCACCAAAGCCCAGCAGGGGCTTTACGAATACGATGCTGTGTCCAGACTGCGAGATTCCCAGTTAGGCGATGACAAAGTCCATGACATCTCCAACTACATCCTAAAAGGCAAGATCTGGCAGGCCTTTGAATCTGAGGAGCAGTCGGTACTGTTGATTGATGAGATCGACAAGGCCGATATCGAGTTCCCCAATGACCTGCTGCTCGAATTGGACAAGATGGAGTTCTATGTCTATGAGACCAAGCAGCAGATTAAAGCCAGGACCAGGCCAATTGTTGTCATCACCAGCAATAATGAAAAAGAGTTACCGGACGCGTTTCTCCGGCGCTGCTTCTTCCACTACATCGATTTTCCGGATGCCCAAACCATGGAAAAAATCGTGCAGGTGCATTATCCGGACATCAAGAAACAACTGGTGAGCCAGGCAATGGATGTGTTTTTCGATGTGAGAAAGATTCCAGGCCTGAAGAAGAAGCCGTCGACATCGGAGCTTATAGACTGGCTCAAGCTACTCATGGCCGACGATATCCCTGAAGACGTCCTTAAAAATCACGACAACAAGAACGCCATTCCACCACTCTACGGCGCGCTCCTGAAAAACGAGCAGGATGTGCAATTGCTGGAGAAACTGGCATTCATGCACAGAGCCAATCGTTAATGCTGATCAATTTCTTCATGACACTGCGCCAGCAGCGTCTTCCAGTTTCTTTCACCGAGTTATTTACCTTGCTCGAGTGTCTGAAACAGAATGTGATCTTTGCCAATGTGGACGATTTCTATTATTTGTCCCGCGCGTGTCTGGTGAAAGACGAGAAGAATTTTGACAAGTTTGACCTGGCATTTGCGCGTTATTTCGAAAATATCAATTTCATCGATGATCTGTCTCTCTACGAGATACCTGAAGAATGGTTGCGCAAGCAGTTCGAGTCGATGCTAAGTGATGAAGAGAAGGCAAAAATCGAGGCGCTCGGTGGTCTTGAGAAACTGATGGAAGAGTTTCGCAAGCGTATGGATGAGCAGGAGAAACGTCATCAGGGAGGCAACAAGTGGATAGGCACCGGTGGTACCTCGCCATTTGGTGCCTATGGCTATAACCCGGAAGGTATTCGCCTGGGCCAGGATGAAAGTCGTAACCAGCGGGCGGCCAAGGTGTGGGACAAGCGCAATTACCGTGACCTGGATGATTCGGTGGAGATTGGCACCCGTAACATCAAGATGGCCCTGCGCCGATTGAGAAAGTTTGCCAGGGCGGGCGCCGAAGAAGAACTGGATATGGACGATACCATCTCGTCCACTGCGCGCAATGCTGGCCTGCTGGATATCAAAATGGTGCCGGAGCGTCACAATGCGGTGAAGGTCTTGCTGTTCTTCGACGTGGGCGGCTCCATGGATCCCCACGTAAAACTGTGCGAGGAGCTATTCTCAGCCGCGCGCACCGAATTCAAGCATCTCAAATACTATTACTTTCACAATTTTCTGTATGAGTCAGTTTGGACCAAGAGCAGGCGACGCCATGCGGAAACCACGTCCACCTATGACATTCTGCACAAGTACAGTAAGGACTACAAAATAATCTTTGTGGGTGATGCCACCATGGCGCCATACGAAATTACCCACGTGGGCGGGAGTATCGAGCACTATAATGAAGAAGCGGGCGCAGTGTGGATAAAGCGACTGACAGATGCGTTCGAACATGTGGTGTGGATTAATCCCACGCCGAAAGATTACTGGGAACACAGTTACTCCATAGAGATCGTTCGAGAACTGGTGGAGGACCGCATGTTTCCCCTGACGGTGAAAGGCCTGGAAGATGCCATGGGTCTGTTAAGCAAATGAAGAAACCTGCATGATCGAACGACTACCCGAAGCGCTCAGGCCTGAGCAGTACAAATCCCTGACCGATGTGTATGACTATGTGGCGCGTGAACACGGTGAGCGCGATGCCTATTATTGCCTGGGCAAGACCCTGAGCTATAGCGACATTGACCGTCTCTCCACGCGCTTCGCTGCCTACCTGCAACAGTGTGGAAATCTGCAGCCAGGCGATCGAATCGCAATTCAATTGCCAAATCTACTGCAATTTCCTGTTGTGCTCATGGGGGCGGTCAAGGCGGGCCTGATTGTGGTTAACACGAATCCGCTCTACACCGCGAAGGAAATGGCCCATCAGTTTTCAGACTCAGGTGCCAAAGCGATCGTGATCCTGTCTGCCTTTTGCGACAAGCTGCAGCAGATTCTGCCCCAGACAGAAATTGAGACTGTGATCATCACGGAGCTTGGCGATCTGCAATCGCCATTGAAACGACAGCTTCTTAATTTTGCTGCACGGTATCTCAAGAAGGCAGTACCCAACTATCAATTGCCCGGAAGCAAAAAGCTGCTGGATTGCCTCAATAACCAGTTTGAATTTGACGAGGCTCCCGGCAGGGCACGAGGAGCCAAGGATCCGGCTGTCTTGCTCTATACCGGGGGAACAACAGGTGTGTCGAAAGGCGCCATGCTCAGCCACAGCAATCTGATTGCCAATATGATGCAACTGCGTTCCCGCTGCCTGCTGATAATTGATGACAAGACCGAAGTGATCGGCGCACCATTGCCCCTTTACCATAGCTATGCATTCCTGCTGCATTGCCTGGCTATGCCATATGCTGGCAACCTGAATCTGCTGATGCCCAACCCCAGAGATATCGATAGCGTGGTTGGTCTATTCAAGAAATTCAAGGTGAGTGGATTCGTTGGCATCAACACGCTTTTCTTGGCCCTGTTGCGACATAAAGAGTTTGCCAGCCTGGATTTTTCGCATTTGAAATTCTGTGGGGCAGGGGGCATGGCGCTCTCTACTTCAGTAGCAAAAGAGTGGGTTGAGCTAACTGGTTGTGAAATTTTTGAGGGCTATGGCCTGACTGAGTGCTCGCCAGTAGTATCGGTGAATATACCCGGTGATGTGCGTTATGGCACCGTTGGCCGCCTCGTTCCTGAAACCGAGATTAAAGTCGTCAATGAAGATGGCGAAGAACTACCTGTTGGCGAACGCGGGGAAGCCTGGATTCGAGGGCCACAGGTGATGCTGGGTTACTGGGGAAGTGATGCTGCTCAGAATGACAGCATAACTGAAGATGGGTGGTTCAAGACCGGAGACTATGTTGAAGTCAGCCCAGACGGATTTATTTCTATCGTCGATCGCAAGAAAGACATGATTCTCGTATCCGGCTTCAACGTCTTTCCCAATGAAATCGAAGACTGGGTCAATCAGATGGATGGAGTGGACGAGTCGGCAGCTATCGGTGTGCCCGATGAACGCATGGGTGAAGCAGTGAAGCTGTTTGTCGTTTGTTCCGACCCGCCACCCAGTGAGGAGGCTATTATTGCCCACTGCCGCAATGGATTGACACCCTACAAGGTGCCGCGAAGCATCGTGTATGTAGATGAGCTGCCCAAGTCCATTATCGGTAAGGTAGTTCGCAGAGAACTGCGCGACTGATTCTCCTCGCTGAACAGCATCCGCCACCAAATAGAAACCAGTAAACCAGACCGGAACACCGAACGACCGTGTTAGATCAATTGGAATCTGCATTGGCCGAGTGCCAGGTTGCTGACCTGCACCGATTCAGACGCCGTCTGGATCAGGCCCGTACCACGCGCAACAAGCAAAGTCGTGAATCCAGGCTAAAGGCTCTGGAGAAAGACATTGCGGGTTCGATTCAGTCCTGCGCCCTGCGGACGGCAGCCATACCTCAGCAGATTCACTATCCGGATAACCTGCCATTCTCGGCGAAAGCCTCGCAGATAGTTTCCCTGTTGCAAGAACACCAGGTGCTGGTGGTAGCTGGTGATACGGGGTCGGGAAAGACCACCCAACTTCCTAAAATTTGCTTGCAAGCGGGACTCGGGCGCAGGGGATTGATCGGTCACACTCAGCCCAGGCGACTTGCGGCAAGTTCGGTGGCCAACCGCGTGGCTGAAGAGTTGGGTGTCAAATTGGGTGAAGGCGTGGGCTACCAGGTTCGCTTCACGGAGAAACTTTCGCCCGCATCATTCCTCAAGGTTATGACCGACGGCATTCTGTTGGCAGAAATCCAACAGGACCGCTTTCTCAACAAGTATGAAGTACTGATTATTGATGAAGCCCACGAACGTTCTCTCAATATCGACTTCCTGCTGGGTTACCTCAAGCATCTTCTGAGACGTCGAAAAGAACTGAAGCTCGTTATTACTTCGGCCACGATCGATTTGGAGAAGTTCTCGGCGCACTTCGATGATGCGCCAATCGTCACCGTATCCGGTCGTACCTATCCAGTGGAAGTGCGCTACCTGCCACTCGAGAACCAGTCGGAAAACCGGGACAGCACGGATCCCTATGGGGATGCCATCGTGTCCGCAGTCAAGACGATTCAGTCAGAGGACAAACTACGGGGCAAGTTATCGGGCGATATACTGGTGTTCCTGCCGACCGAGAGAGATATCAGGGATACAGCCCAGGTGCTACGCAAGCAACGGTTTCAGGACACTGAGATCCTGCCGCTCTACGCGCGCTTACGGCATTCGGAACAGGTCAGGATATTTCAGTCCCACAGAGGCAGGCGCATCGTGCTGGCGACCAATGTCGCTGAAACTTCCATTACGGTTCCGGGGATCAACTATGTGATCGATACCGGGCTTGCCCGTATTAGCCGGTATAGCCTGCAGAACAAGGTTCAGCGTTTACCGATAGAAGCCATTTCCCAAGCCAGTGCCAATCAACGTAAAGGTCGCTGTGGAAGGCTTGCCGACGGCATCTGCATCCGGCTCTATTCGGAACAGGATTTTGAAAGCCGGCCATTATTTACTGATCCAGAGATACTACGCACCAACCTCGCTTCAGTAATTCTCAGGATGCAACATCTCAGGCTGGGTGATGTGGCAGCATTCCCGTTTCTGGAGGCTCCGGAAAACCGTGCCATCAATGAGGGCTTCAACCTGCTCATTGAACTCAATGCCTTAAGCAACAAGCGTGAGCTAACCCAGGCTGGACGGCAAATGGCTGTGCTGCCCGTGGATCCCCGCTACGGGAGAATGCTGGTAACCGCCGATGCCGAGCGTTGTTTGAGCGAGATTCTCATAATAGTCAGCGGGCTCAGTATTCAGGACCCCAGAGAGTCGGGAGCGGACAATCGTCAGCAGGCGCAGGAGAGGCAGCTGGTATTTCAACACCCTGATTCGGATTTTTTGACTCTGGTGAATCTGTGGAATGAATTCGAATCCCAGCGGCAGAATCTCACCCAGGGCCAACTGCGCAAGTACTGTAAGCGCTACCATCTGTCATTCATAAGAATGCGGGAATGGCGTGAAGTGCACCGGCAGCTCCTTTTGAGCTGTCAGCAGTTAGGTATGCGTTTCAATAAGGAAAAAGCCGACTACGCTTCCGTGCATAAGGCGATTGTCAGCGGTTCCTTGAATCAGGTCGCCATGCGCTTCGAAGGGAAACTTTTTCAGGGGAATCGTAACAAGAAATTTACTCTTTTCCCCAGTTCCGCACTGGCCGGAAAATCGGTGAAATGGATCGTCACAGGTGATCTCATCGAGACTTCACAAACTTTCGCCACCATGTCGGCGAAGATCCAGCCGGAATGGATAGAAGAGAAGGCCTTGCACCTGGTCAAGCGCGAGCACTTCAATCCACACTGGAGCAAGAAGCGCCAGCAGGCCATGGTCAACGAGAAGGTGAGTCTGTACGGCTTGGTGATTATTGAGAGCCGGGCAGTAGGTCTTAACAACATTGACAGCAAGACAGCGCGTGAATTGTTCATCAGGGAAGCGCTGATTCCCGAGGAACTGTCATTCGATCCTCCTTTCCTGGTTCATAACAGGGCGCTATTGGAGGAGTTGGAAAGGCAGGAAGAGAAAATTCGCCGGCCGGAATATTTTGTCAGTGAGCGGGACCTTGTGCGCTTCTACGAAGCGCGAATTCCTCAACAGGTAAATTCCACGACTTCCCTGAAGAAGTGGCTGCAAAAGTCCGGACAGCAAGCTCAACAGTCACTTTATATGAGCGTGGAAAACCTGGCGGACGAAAAGCGAGCTTCCGATCATCACCTTGAATTCCCTGACCATGCTCCGCTGAGGCAGAACCGTCTTTCAATCGACTACAAGTTTGAGCCCGGACATCAGCGTGACGGTGCCACGGTACAGATACCCATGGCTATACTGCCGCAGATGACCCAGGCAGATGTGGATTGGGCGGTTCCAGGCATTATCAAAGAGAAATGCATTACCCTGATCAAAGGGCTTCCCAAGTCTTTGCGGAAGAACTTTATCCCGGTAAGCGGATTCGTAGACCAAATCATACCGCAAATGATCCCTGGAGAAGGCGATCTCATCTCCACCTTGTTAACCCAGATAAAACTGAATAAGCGAATCCAGATCGAGCGGCAGATTCTGGACACTATTGAACTACCTCAGCACCTGCGCATCAAACTGTCGGTGCTTGATGATAGCGGTGATGAAATCATCCTTGGACATGATATTGATACTCTCAAGACCGAGTTGTCGGGTGAATTGCAGGGAACGTTGGAAGACAGCGCAGCCACCACAGCAGGTTTGCACGAAATTGAACAGGCAGGGCTCACTGACTGGAGTCTGGATGATTTGCCTGAGCAACTGGAGATAGGCGATGAACTCATCCTCATCCGATATCCTGCACTGGTGGACTGCGAAGACTCGGTGAATGTCAGTCTATTCGCAGACCTTGATGAGGCCAGGCGGTCTCATGCTGAAGGGCTCATCCGCCTGTATATGTTGCGAAGCTCGCAGCAGAGGCGCATGTTGCAGAAACAACTCGTTCAGTTCGAGAAGCAACACAGTTTGTTGCTGCCACCTGCCTTAAAACAGTTGGCCGATGAGGCGGTGGTCTGTTGTTATAGGGGAGCGTTTAGGGTTGATAAGGAATTACCAAGGACGCGTGCTCAGTTTGAGCAGTGCCTTAATCGGGGAAAGCAGGATTTATTTGAAGAAGCTTCACGCCTGGAGTCGATGCTGAGTCAAGTGCTCGAAAAACGGTATGCAGCGCTCAAGTCTCTGACCACGCTGAAAGACACTGGAATACACTATGCTTATATAGACATCGAAGGACAATTACAGACGTTGTTTGCTGAGGGGTTTTTGCGACACACCCCGCGTATATGGCTACAACAATATCCTCGATATCTGCAAGCTATCCACAAACGCCTTGAGCTGGCACCACACCTGGGCTCCAGGGATAAGGCGAATACTGAGGAGTTGCAGGTATACTGGCAGCGCTATCTGGATCTGTGTGACCACGGGCACACGGATCAAGTAGAGGAAATTGACTTGTTCAGGTGGATGATTGAAGAATACAGGGTATCGTTATTCGCCCAATCCCTCGGCACCCATCTGCCGGTTTCAGCCAAACGCCTCAATAAGCATTGGGAGCAGATTCGAAACTCGACCGCGTAGCTAAACTGGAAACAAATTTCGAAAGCGCAATTGTTTGGCCAGATCCGCTATTGGGTGAAGGGAAGCACAAATCTGGCAATTATTGATTGAATGGCTGTAACAAAGCATTGGAATCAAGGTCTAAACAGAGACGACTAGAATCACCATCATGAAACATTACTGTCAAATAATGGCTACTCAAGGAAAGCGGGTTTTCCTGCTAACGCTGAGCTGCCTGCTGCTGATGCTTCCTGCCATTAGTCATGCCCAGACGGCTGACCCGTGGCGGCGGGGAAATCAGCGCGTGTTTGCTTTCAATGATTTCTTCGATCGCATTCTGGTACGCCCTATTGCCACAACATACACCACGTTCGTACCCCGTTTCGCCCGACAGGGCATCGGCAACTTCTTTAGCAACATTAACGACATCAATGTCTTCGTGAATGACCTTCTGCAGCTAAAAATAGATGACGCTGTAACTGACTCAGGTCGCTTTCTGATTAACAGTACTATCGGCATCGGTGGTTTCCTGGATGTCGCCAGCGATATGGGGCTGCACAAGAACGAGGAAGATTTTGGCCAGACCCTGGGCTATTGGGGAGTAGGGACGGGGCCCTATGTGGTGTTACCCGTATTCGGCTCGAGCAACGTCAGGGATGCTTTCGGTCTAACACTCGATACTTTGTTCAATCCTATCCAGTACCATGATGAGACGGCAGTTCGACTGCCTTTAATCCTTCTGCAAGAGATTGATACCCGAGCCTCCCTGTTGGCCCTGGATCAGCTAGTGACGGGGGATCGTTACCTGTTTTTCAGGGAAGCCTATATTCAGCGACGCGAATACCTCGTAAATGACGGGGAAGTTGAAGATGAATTTGGTGCTTTTTAGGACTGACAGAGCAGCCAAATTGGCAAAATTGCACTACACTAGTACTTTGCATTAGTAGTTGGAATCAGTACTACCAACAGGGATTTAAACCAGAGAAGACAAGCTGAAAGATTGGCTTGATTGCTCTACTACACAGGTAGGTACCGTTGCTCGAGAACGGGCAGCGCCACCTCAATGATTTCCTCTGAACTGACCAATCCGGTCGCCCTCCCGACTGCGCGTTTGCTCGTCATTGATGACGACGCTGCTGTGCGCGTGAGTATTCGTGGCTTTCTCGAAGATAGTGGATTTACCGTGTTGGAGGCAGATAGCGGCAAGCGGGGAGTCTCGCTCTGTGCCGCGGAGCACCCCGACCTGGTGCTTTGCGATTTGCGCCTACCGGACCTCGATGGGCTGGAAGTTATTCGCAGTGTTGCGGCTACCGACGCTGCCATCCCCGTTATTGTGATTTCGGGTCTCGGCGAAGTGCACGATGTGGTGCAGGCGCTGCGGCTTGGTGCTGCCGATTACCTGACCAAACCGATCAAGGATCTGGAAGTACTGGAGCATGCAATTCGGCGTAGTCTGAACCAGGCTGAGTTGATTGCCCAGAATAAATCCTATGCGGAGCAACTGGAAAGCAGCAATTTCCAATTGCGGCATTCCCTGGATTTGCTGAGACTGGATCAGCAGGCTGGTCGTTCTGTGCAGAATCAGCTACTCCCCGAGTCGCCGTTTCATACCGAGCATTTCTCTTGCCGGCACCGCATTATGCCTTCACTGTATCTCAGTGGGGATTCCACAGATTATTGGGAAGCTGAAGACGGCAGCCTTGTATTTTATGTGGCAGATGTCTCAGGTCACGGTGCATCCTCGGCGTTCGTCACTGTGTTGCTCAAATACGTTGGAAGGAATACCGTGCGGCGGCAGTTCAGCGAGTACGGCAAGCTTTCCGCAAAATGGCTCCTCAGTAAATTAAACAAAGAACTGTTTCACGCGAACCTGCAGAAACACGCCACGGCCTTTCTGGGTATTCTGGAACCCACCGGTACGGAATTGGAATATGCCGCAGCAGGGCATTTCCCGATGCCGATCCTGAGCATGAGGGGCGAGCACAGCTATCTTCAGGAGAGAAGTTTTCCCCTGGGCGTCAAAGCCGATACGGAATATGACAGTGTCAGGATCAAGCTCGAGGACGATTTCAGGATGACCCTGTTCTCTGATGGCGTGCTGGAACTGTTGGATGACCCGTCGCTCGAGGCTAAAGAAACGACCCTTCTACAGCTGGTCGCAGAATGCGGAGGGGACTTTGAGTCCATAAAAGCACGACTGGACATCGAAAACGTCGCCAATGCGCCAGATGACATCGCCTTGATGACTGTGCAGCGTCGTTCGAAATAGAAACGCGAAAATTTACTCGCGCACTTTAAGTTTCAGGCGGATGAAATCGCTGTGAGACACGTAAATCAGTTCAGACACCTTACGTATAAGGTGCTCCTCATATTTGTCTAACTCATCGTCTGAGAAAGCAATTCGCCACATGTTCTCGATCAGGCGCAGTTTCTCGTCATAGTCGTATTCATCGTTGATCAATCGGGTAAATTCATACAGGGAAGTTGCCTGGCTGGCCTGGGCTTCGGCGAGTTCGCGCATAGCCTCCAACTCTTCGGCAGGTATATTAAGGCTGGATTGCAGCAAGGCCATGAACTCATCCGATTCACGCTGATCCAGTTCATGATCGGACTTCATGACCTCGATCAAGAGGGCGGCGCTGGCCAGATTCGAACTTGATGTACTGAGTTCGCCATCTGACTCATCGTTCGTGTTCAGCTTTGCCTCGAAGTAGGCCTTAATGGAATTCAACATAAATTTACCCGGTTAAACTAGATCAACTAACAAAACTTATAGCATCCGTGAGTACGCTAATGCCAGCATCTTTGCGGTGGGCGTGCATGCTCAAATGACGACGAAACTGCTTGCCGCCATTCTGACCCTTGAACAGACCCAGCAAGTGCCGGGTCATATGGTGAAGCGGTGTACTTTCGGACAACTCGCGCTCTATGTAGGGCAAGTATTCCTGCAGGTATTCGATTCGCGACTTGTCCCCGGCACTGCCTGCGAACAACTCAGTATCTATATCGTGCAGGATATAAGGATTTTGATAGGCTTCCCGTCCCATCATGACACCATCGACGTGGTTCAGCATTTCACGAGTCTGTTGCACTGTACTGATCCCGCCGTTGATTACAATCTCCAATTCCGGAAATCGTTCTTTTATCCTGAACACGCGCTCATAATTCAGCGGTGGTATCTCGCGATTTTCTTTCGGGCTCAGGCCCTGCAGAATCGCTATGCGCGCATGGATGATGAAAAGCGAGCAGCCTTCGTTAGCCACGCATTCCACGAATCGGATTAAATGCTCATCGGAGTCCAGGTCATCTACGCCTATCCGACATTTGACCGTAACGGGAACAGTTGACGCCGAATTCATCGCCGCGATGCACTCGGCAACCAACGCCGGATCTGTCATCAGGCAAGCTCCAAATGCGCCTGATTGCACGCGTGGACTGGGACAACCCACGTTCAGGTTGACCTCATCATAACCAGCACGGTTACCGAGTTCCGTGGCATCAGCCAGCTCCGCTGGATTGCTGCCCCCGATTTGCAGGGCTACAGGATGCTCCGCTTGTTCATAACGGAGCAGGTAGTCAGCATCGCCATGTCGCAGGGCCGAGCTGGTCACCATTTCTGTATACAGCAGGGTGCGATGACTGAACAGGCGCAGGAACATGCGGTCGTGGCGGTCTGTCCAGTCCATCATGGGGGCTACGCAGAACAAGTGCTCTGGAGCCATAGCCTGTGTTAGACGAGTATGTTGAGGAATATGAGACATGGAGTAACAGTTTCTTATGGCCTGGTGCCTCGAAGGGGTGTGTTTTTAGCGAAAGCCAACTGGCGTGTCAAATTACGTCGCCGGTCAGGAAATTGGATCGTCAACCCGTGCTACAGGCTGGTCCATGGGAATTAACCTGCAATCGCGTATAATCGGCGCCTTCGATTCCCCGTGTCCGGTAGCACAGCAAGTATGTCAGAAGTCAGAACCCGAATAGCCCCGTCTCCAACGGGAGACCCCCATGTAGGCACCGCCTATATTGCCTTGTTTAATCGCTGTTTCGCCCATAGCCAGGGTGGCAAGTTCGTTCTCAGGATAGAGGACACCGACCAGCTGCGCAGCACGGAAAAGTCCGAGAAAGATATCCTGGATTCTCTGCGATGGCTGGGTCTCGACTGGGATGAAGGGCCAGGAAAGGAGGGCGATTGCGGCCCGTACAAACAGAGTGAACGCTCCGATATCTACCGTCAGCACATTGATGTGTTGCTGCGGGAAGGCCACGCATTCCATTGTTTCTGTACCTCAGAGCGACTGGATGATTTGCGCAAACAACAAATGGTTAACAAGGAGCAGCTTGGATATGACGGGCACTGTCTGGGTTTGTCGGAGGAAGAAACCAAGCAAAAATTAGAGTCAGGTGTCCCACACGTTGTGCGGATGAAAATTCCTGAACAAGGTGAGTGTGAATTCAATGACCTGTTGCGAGGAACCGTGTCCATCTCCTGGGCGCAGATTGATATGCAGGTTCTCATCAAATCCGACGGGCTGCCAACCTACCATTTTGCCAATGTTGTCGACGATCACCTGATGGGTATCACCCACGTGATACGCGGAGAGGAATGGATTAATTCGGTCCCCAAGCATGTCCAGTTGTACCGCGCTTTCGGCTGGAGTGAACCTGTGTTCTGTCACATGCCGCTATTGCGGAACCCGGACAAGAGTAAGCTCAGTAAGCGCAAGAATCCCACGAGCATTAACTACTACCGGGATATGGGATATTTACCCGAGGCAGTGGTTAATTACCTGGGGATGATGGGCTGGTCCATGCCGTCAGGAGAAGAGAAATTTTCCATCACCGAGATGGAAGGGAGTTTCGATATCAATCGCGTCTCCCTTGGTGGGCCAATATTCGACGTAGAAAAGCTGAGTTGGCTCAACGGGCGCTATCTCAGGGAAAACCTGAGCGATCAGGAGTTCGCCACGCGATTCATTCAATGGGCCACAGCAAACGGTCGGTTGGACAGGGTGGTGCCCTTGATCAAGGAAAGAGTGGAAAGGTTTACTGACGTGGTAAGCCTGGGCAGCCTGTTTATCGATGGCGTCATTTCGCTGCAGCCTGATGATTTCAAGCACAAGCAACTGGACAATGAATCCATAGTGAGGATTTTGCAATTTACCCTCTGGCGACTGGAGGCTCTGCCTTCCTGGGACAGAGACCGTGTCGAATCCTGCTTTCAGGACCTTGCCGGGCAGTTAGGGCTTAAAATCCGGGATTTCCTGTTCCCTCTGTTTATTGTGATGAGCGGCAAGGCAGTTTCCACCTCGGTGATAGAGTCAGTCGCTATACTTGGACTGGACATTAGCCGTGCCCGCATCCGGCATGGCATTGACGTTCTGGGAGGCGTTTCCAAGAAAGCTGCAAAGCGGCTGGAAAGCGAATTTCAGGGTCTTTAATTCACAAGCTTTGAAATTGACAGTGCGGGGGAGTGTGCTTAGAATGCGCAGTCCTTCGCTCAGCGCATGTGGGGCCTTAGCTCAGCTGGGAGAGCGCAACACTGGCAGTGTTGAGGTCACCGGTTCGATCCCGGTAGGCTCCACCAACTCAATGCGCTTACGCGCATTAGAGTAGTTCGTTAATCGACTCTGTTGCAGGCTAGAATCTCTAGCTGAGTTCAATAGAATCGCTGAATTCTCTTTCTTGGCTGGTTTCCTGCTAACACTTACCTGAAGGACCGCAGGGTTTATCAGTCTCATGACGCGTTAAGCTTCTTCGTTAATCGACTCTATTACAGGCTAACATCTCTAGGTGAGCTGAATAGTTCTTTCCCAAATTCCGTATCTAACAAGCACTATTCCATAGTACTGGCCAGACACGATAGCTGAATACAATCCGTTGCTGAGCCAGGGCGTAAATCACCCACCGAATAGTAGAGCTAGCCCGCACAATCGCGCTTGGTATGACCTTTGTACAACTGTAGGGGGCGACCGATCTTGCAGGGTTCGCTCAGTTTCATGCCGACTCCCGTAGCTAACACGCACTCAATAGGCGTGCTAGCCAGGCTTAGGAGCCAACAAGAATCTGTTGCATTGCCGGAGCGAAGGAACCGCTCTGCGTTGAGCACTACCCTGGGTAGTCTCTCTTGGTATGACCTTTGTACAACTGTCGGGGGCGACCGATCTTATAGGGTTCGCTCAGCATTTCATGCCGACTCCCGTAGCTAACACGCACTCAATAGGCGTGCTAGCCAGGCTTAGGAGCTAACAAGAATCTGTTGCATTGCCGGAGCGAAGGAACCGCTCTGCGTTGAGCACTACCCTGGGTAGTCTCTCTTGGTATGGCCTTTGTACAACTGTCGGGGGCGACCGATCTTGTAAGGTTCGCTCAGCATTTCATGCCGACTCCCGTAGCTAACACGCACTCAATAGGCGTGCTAGCCAGGCTTAGGAGCCAACAAGGATCTGTTGCATTGCCGGAGCGAAGGAACCGCTCTGCGTTGAGCACTACCCTGGGTAGTCTCTCTTGGTATGACCTTTGTACGACTGTCGGGGGCGACCGATCTTGTAAGGTTCGCTCAGCATTTCATGCCGACTCCCGCCGCTAACACGCACTTTATGTGCGTGCTAGGCAAACAATGCAGCCGGCAAGAATCTGTTGCCATGTTGGAGCGAAGAACTCGCTCCGCAAAGAGTTCAACTACCCTGGGTAGTCTCTCTTGGTATGACCTTTGTACAACTGTCGGGGGCGACCGATCTTATAGGGTTCGCTCAACATTTCATGCCGACTCCCGTAGCTAACACGCACTCAATAGGCGTGCTAGCCAGGCTTAGGAGCCAACAAGAATCTGTTGCATTGCCGGAGCGAAGCAACCGCTCTGCGTTGAGCACTACCCTGGGTAGTCTCTCTTGGTATGACCTTTGTACAACTGTCGGGGGCGACCGATCTTATAGGGTTCGCTCAACATTTCATGCCAGTGAGCAATCCACCCAGGCGTACGCCCAGTTGCAAAGATCACAGTAAACATTTCAGTAGGAATGCCAATCGCCTTCAGGATGATGCCGGAGTAGAAGTCGACATTAGGGAACAGTTTGCGTTCGATAAAGTATTCGTCTTCGAGTGCAATTTTTTCCAGTTTCTTTGCCATGCGAAGAAGTGGGTCGTTTTCTGCACCTAGTTCATCGAGAACTTCATCGCAGATACCACGTATAACAGTCGCTCTTGGGTCGTAGTTCTTGTAGACACGATGTCCGAAGCCCATCAAGCGGAATGGATCGTTCTTGTCTTTGGCGCGAGCGATGTATTCTTCGATTCGCGACTCATCGCCGATCTCGTTCAACATGTCCAGCACGGCCTCATTGGCTCCGCCATGTGCAGGGCCCCACAGGGCGGCAATGCCGGATGCGATACAAGCATAGGGGTTGGTGCCCGTCGATCCGGCCAGTCGTACAGTTGACGTTGACGCGTTTTGTTCATGATCGGCGTGCAACAGGAACAAAGTGTCCATCGCTTTGGCCAGAATCGGGCTGACATTGGGTTCTTCACAGGGCGTACCAAACATCATATGCAGGAAGTTTTCTGCGAAACCCATGCGGTTCTGGGGGTACATAAAAGGCTGGCCCATGCCATGTTTGAAGCACATGGCTGCCAGGGTTGGCATCTTGGCAATTACGCGATGTGCCGCCAGCAGGCGATGCTCCGCATTATCAATATCCAGGTCTTCGTGATAGAAAGCAGACAGGCCGCCAACTACAGCACAGAGCATTGCCATTGGGTGTGCGTCGCGTGGAAATCCGCGGAAGAACTGATGAATCGCTTCATCCACCATGGTGTGATAGCGAATGGTGTTTTCAAAGTCGCTGGCTTCTTCCTTGCCGGGAAGTTCGCCGTGGAGCAGCAGGTAGCAGGTTTCGAGAAAGTTGGATTTCTCGGCCAGTTGCTCTATCGGGTAACCGCGATGAAGCAACACGCCGGCGCCGCCATCGATGTAGGTGATATCGGATTCGCAGGCTGCCGTGGAAACAAATCCTGGGTCATAGGTAAACACGCCTTGTGCGACAAGGCCTCTTACATCAATGACGTCGGGTCCAGTACTTCCTGAATAGACGGGCAACTCAATCGGGTTGTCTATCCCGTCAATACTTAACTGGGCCTTTTTCTCACTCATAGGTGGCTCCTGCGCAAATTTGGTTCTCGTTGCAAAAATTGCTACTCGTTAATTCTAGTAACTAATTGGGAAGGCGGACGCGCCAGTTAAGTTCCCTGTTGGCGCTGATGTCCTGTAATCAGGATCTGTGTCCGGTCCGAATCGGGGTGGAGAGAATAGGGAGTAAGTCCGTGTTTTGTCAAATCTTTGCGCCTTGTGACACTGGTACGACGGGGTTGTCATTGTGCCAGGCAGGGGCTTTGCACAGCCCTGGTGCGCTTCGTCAGTCCCGGAGCAAATTTACCAGTTTGTGCTATTACATAGAGAGGGGTTTTCATGCAACTTCTGCCCCGGATTTCAATTGACGACAATGTATTGTCACTTTAGGGCGTGGAATCTCCGGATTTGTTGGTTTTGAGCGGTCGAAAGTCTTATAATTCGCGTCCCTTGTAGTCCCAATTTGTGTAATTATTTCAAGCAGTTTGCGAGTTCTAGATGAATTTCCGCACTCGCTTGGATCGCTTGCAAGCTAGCTAACGGAAAGAGCGCCACGTGAAAGACAACAGACCTGTAAACCTCAACCTGATTCTCTTCAAGTGGCCGTTACCCGCGATTACCTCCATTCTGCACCGCATCTCTGGTGTGGCGCTGTTCGTCGGTACGGCTATCCTATTGTATTTATTGCAGTTATCTCTGGAATCCCAGGCCGGCTATGATCTCGCCCTGGAAATCATCGATTCCGCGGTAGGTAAAATTGTGCTCTGGCTGATCGTGGTGGCGCTGGCTTACCACCTGATCGCAGGCGCCAAACACCTGCTGATGGATATGGGCATCGGCGAAACCAGGGAAGGGGCGAAAACCGGCGCTACCCTGACGCTCGTGTTTTTTGCCATAAGCGCAATTCTTGCGGGAGTATGGTTATGGTAACGAATGCCACAAGTTTCAGCCGCTCAGGTTTAACTGACTGGATAATCCAGCGTTTCAGCGCCATCGTACTGGGTGCCTATACGCTCTGCGTCATGGGCAGCATATTGAGCACGCCGGATATGACCTATGAGCAATGGCGCGAACTCTTCGATTCCACCGCCATGGGCATGTTCAGCATGATTACTCTGGTTGCCCTCTGCGGTCATGCCTGGATCGGCATGTGGACCGTCGGAACAGATTACCTGACGGCCAGTCATCTGGGTAAGAAGGCCACATTCGTACGCCTGGTGTACCAGGCAGTGTGTGTATTACTCATTGCAGTCTATCTGCTGTGGGGCATAGAAATTTTTTGGGGTAGCTAGATGTCTGGATTCAGGACTATTTCATTTGATGCGGTGATAGTAGGCGGTGGCGGAGCTGGCATGCGCGCAGCCCTCCAGCTTGCCCAGTCCGGTTACAAGACTGCTGTTATCTCAAAAGTATTCCCGACTCGCTCTCACACAGTGTCCGCCCAGGGCGGTATCACTTGTGCGATTGCCAGTGCTGATCCAAACGACGATTGGCGATGGCATATGTATGACACGGTAAAAGGTTCTGACTATATCGGTGACCAGGATGCTATCGAGTATATGTGCAGCGAGGGGCCACAAACCGTATTCGAACTCGAGCACATGGGATTGCCATTTTCCCGTACCGAAAACGGTCGCATCTACCAGCGACCTTTCGGCGGTCAGTCCAAGGATTTCGGTAAAGGTGGTCAAGCCGCGCGTACCTGTGCTGCGGCAGACCGTACCGGACACGCCCTGCTACATGCGCTGTACCAGGGCAATCTGAAAAACAACACGGTGTTCTTCAATGAGTGGTATGCCGTGGATCTGGTGCGTAACCAGGACGGCGCCATCGTTGGAGTGATCTCGATTTGCATCGAGACAGGCGAGGTGGTGTTTATCGAATCGAAAGCGACCGTATTTGCCACCGGCGGTGCGGGTCGTATTTACGCATCAACTACTAATGCCCTGATCAATACCGGTGATGGTGTTGGCATGGCACTACGTGCCGGGTATCCCATGCAAGACATGGAGATGTGGCAGTTCCACCCCACGGGAATCTACGGTGCCGGCACACTGGTAACCGAAGGTTGTCGCGGTGAGGGTGGCTACCTGATAAACAAGGATGGCGAACGCTTTATGGAGCGTTATGCGCCGAACGCGAAAGATTTGGCAGGACGCGATGTTGTTGCCCGTTCCATGGTGCTGGAAATTCTTGAAGGTCGAGGCTGTGGCGAGAAGGGCGATCACGTCATGCTGAAACTGGATCACCTGGGACCAGATGTCCTCAACGCCAAGCTGCCGGGCATTCTGGAATTATCGCGAACGTTTGCACACGTTGATCCGATCAAGGAACCTATTCCAGTGGTCCCGACCTGTCATTACATGATGGGTGGTATTCCAACCAATATTCATGGTCAGGCTCTGGTGCAGAATGGCTCCGGCGAAGATGAAATTATTCCGGGGTTGTTTGCGGTGGGCGAAGTTGCCTGTGTGTCAGTACACGGTGCTAATCGACTCGGTGGTAACAGCCTGCTCGACCTGGTGGTATTTGGCCGTTCCGCTGGCAAGCATATCGAAGAAATGTTGGGGCAGGGCATTGAACAACGTCATGCCAGCGAAACCGACATCGAGGAAGCTACCCAGCGTCTCAATCGCCTTAATGAATCTGCCAGCGGTGAGAGCGTACCCAAGCTTCGGGCTGAGCTGCAGGAAATTATGCAGAATCATTTCGGTGTATTCCGCAAAGGCGAATTCATGCAGGAAGGCATTACCAAACTGCAGGGAATTCGGGAACGCCTGCAAAACCTGCATCTCGAAGACAAGAGCAATACCTTTAACACGGCCCGTATCGAGGCACTGGAGTTGGAGAACCTCTTTGAAGTGGCTGAGGCTACTGCGATTGCCGCTGAGGCGCGCAATGAAAGCCGGGGTGCACATGCGCGGGATGATTTCCGCGAGCGTGATGACGACAACTGGCTTTGCCATTCTCTGTATTTCCCAAAAGACAAGCGAGTGGGCAAGCGTGGTGTCAACTTTAAGCCGAAGACGGTGGATACCTTCGAGCCAAAGGTACGGACTTATTAGTGTTTGACAGCAGCGCGGCAATACAAGCGCTGTAGTGTTTTAGATATTTAAAATTTATGCCAGGTGACAAGTGTTAATAAGTATTTATCGATATAACCCTGAAACCGATGACAAGCCTCACATGCAGGATTTTGAAGTTGAGGTTCCAGAGGGTAAGGACATTATGGTCCTGGACGTGCTCGCTCTCGTAAAAGAGCAGGACGCCACGGTTGCCTATCGGCGCTCCTGTCGCGAGGGAGTTTGTGGTTCCGATGGTATGAACATGAATGGAACTAACGGACTCGCCTGCATTACGGCGATCTCCGAAGTGGGTGGCCCAGCAAAGAAGTTGGTCCTGCGCCCATTACCGGGTTTGCCGGTAATACGTGACCTTGTTGTGGACATGTCCATCTTTTACAAGCAGTTCGAAAAAGTGCAGCCTTATCTGATTAATAACGAACCTGCACCTGCCATCGAGCGTCTGCAGTCTCCGGAAGATCGCGCCAAGCTTGACGGACTTTATGAATGCATCTTGTGTGCATGCTGCAGCACGAGTTGTCCATCATTCTGGTGGAATCCGGACAAATTCATCGGTCCGGCAGGATTGTTGCAAGCCTATCGATTCCTGGCAGACAGTCGCGATACGGCCACTGCAGAAAGACTCAGTAACCTGGATGACCCTTTCAGCGTGTTTCGCTGTCGCGGCATTATGAACTGTGTTGCGGTTTGTCCCAAAGGTCTGAATCCTACCCGGGCAATCGGCCATATCAGAAGCATGCTTATTTCCCAGGGTACCTAATTTTACGAGTGCGCTTGGCAACTGCAATCAAGACGGTTGCTCGCAAAGGATAATGCTATGCACGACAGTATAATGGAGGCAATGTGGAGTACCGGGCACCTTTCCGGTAGCAATGCCGAATACGTCGAAGAACTTTATGAAAGCTATCTGGCAGATCCGGATTCGGTTCCACTGCAGTGGCGTGAATTCTTCGATACTCTTCCCGCTGCCAATGGCAGTAACGGCGGAGATGTGTCCCATGCCGCTATCAGGCGGGATTTCAAAACCCTTAGCAAGGTAAGCCGTTTTACTCCGGTTCTCAGCAATGAGGCGGTGGTCAATTCAGAGCACGAAAGCAAGCAGGTGCAAGTCCTGCAGCTTATCAGCTCCTATCGGGTGCGCGGGCACCAGAAGGCGCAACTCGACCCACTCGGCTTGATGTATCGCGAGCGGGTGCCTGACCTGGAACTTGAGTTCCATGACCTGTCACCAATCGACTATTCAACCATCTTCCAGACTGGCTCGCTTTTCATTAGCAAAGACAAGGCTACGCTACGCGAGATTACAGAAATTCTTGAGCGCATCTATTGCAGCTCTGTGGGTTACGAATTCATGCATATCGTAAACCTCGAAGAGAAGCAGTGGATACAACAGCGTATTGAGAGCACAGATGGATTTCCGACCTACGGCGAAGATGTTAAGCGTCACTTGCTAGAGCGACTTACCGCTGCCGAAGGCCTGGAAAAGCATCTTGATTCGAAATACCCCGGCACCAAGCGTTTTGGCCTCGAAGGCGGTGAGAGCCTGATACCTGCTCTCGATGAACTGGTGCAGCGATCCGGAAAATACGGTGCCAAGGAAATCGTATTGGGGATGGCTCACCGTGGCCGCCTGAATGTGCTGGTGAATATCCTTGGCAAGAACCCCGCTGACCTGTTCGATGAGTTTGAAGGAAAGGCGGTTTATCGCAGTTCGGGTGATGTGAAGTATCACCAGGGTTTTTCCTCCAATATCATGACGGCCGGTGGCGAGCTTCACATGGCCATGGCCTTCAATCCCTCCCATCTGGAGATCGTGTCACCGGTGGTTGAAGGTTCTGTTCGTGCCCGCCAATCCCGGCGTAAGGATCTGGAAGGTAATCAGGTAGTTCCCATAATCTGTCACGGCGATGCTGCTTTCGCCGGACAAGGCGTGGTCATGGAAACGTTCCAGATGTCCCAGACCAGAGCCTATAAAACGGGTGGTACGGTACATATCATCATCAACAATCAGGTTGGTTTCACGACCTCCAAGCGCGAAGACGCACGCTCTACGGAATACTGTACAGACGTTGCACGTATGGTGCAGGCGCCGATTTTCCATGTGAATGCTGACGATCCGGAAGCCGTACTGTTTGTGACGCAGCTGGCCCTGGATTTCAGATACGAATTCAAGAAAGACGTGGTGATCGATCTCGTCTGCTATCGACGCCGCGGACACAATGAAACAGATGAGCCATCCGCAACCCAGCCGCTGATGTATGCAAAAATCAAGCAACACCCTTCTACTCGCGCGTTGTATGCAGAACAACTGGCGGAGCAGGGTATCGTGACAATGGCCTATGCCGACCAGATGAACGCGGGCTACCGCAACGCGCTGGATAAAGGCAACCACGTGGTTAAAAGCCTGGTGAAAGAACCATCAATCGAGTTGTTTGTTGACTGGAGTCCCTACCTCGGTCACGACTGGAGTCCGCATTACAACACTTCTATACCGGTAGAAAACCTGAAAGCCCTGGCAAAGAAACTGGTGGATCTGCCGAAGGATCTCAATATACAGCGCCAGGTACAGAAAGTTTATAAAGACCGCGCTGCTATGGCGGCCGGAGAAACACCGGTAGATTGGGGTTTTGCTGAAACCCTGGCTTATGCCAGTGTGATTACCAGCGGAAATTCGGTACGTATAACGGGCCAGGATGTGGGACGTGGCACTTTCTCGCACAGGCATGCTGTTATTCATGACCAGAAAACAGACGAAGACTATATCCCATTACAGAAGATAGCGCCGGAGCAAAGTAAATTTTCCATTTACGATTCATTGCTTTCTGAGGAAGCTGTGCTGGCATTCGAATACGGTTATGCCACCACAATGCCTAATGCGTTGATTATCTGGGAAGCCCAGTTTGGTGACTTCGCGAATTCGGCGCAGGTGGTTATCGATCAATTCATAACCAGCGGCGAACACAAATGGCAGCGCCTGTGTGGCCTGACTCTGTTGTTGCCCCACGGCTATGAAGGACAGGGTCCAGAGCACTCTTCAGCGCGCCTGGAGCGTTTCCTGCAACTTTGTGCCGAGCACAATATTCAGGTTTGTCTGCCCACCACTTCCGCCCAGGTATTCCACATGCTGCGCAAGCAGGTGCTTTGCCCGCTGCGTAAACCGCTAGTCGTTATGTCGCCGAAGAGTTTGTTGCGACACAAGGAAACCGTATCGAGTCTCGAAGAGATCGCCGAAGGTTCATTCCGCGTGGTTATCGATGAGACCGATGACATTGAAAAAGACAAGGTTCGCAAAGTAGTCATCTGCGCCGGTAAGGTTTACTACGACCTGCGCAGTGAACGGCGCACCCGTGGTCAAAATGATATTGCGATCATTCGTCTCGAGCAGTTGTACCCGTTCCCGCAGGACGATTTCGAGCAGTGTTTACTGCAATACAGCAATGTAGAAGAAATCATCTGGTGTCAGGAGGAGCCCATGAACCAGGGTGCCTGGTACTCGAGCCAACACCATATGCGACGAACTATCGCCGAGCACTTCCCCAATATCTGGCTTGGATACGCTGGCAGAGAGGCGTCCGCGGCGGCGGCGGCAGGATATCCCGCTCTGCACATTAGCCAGCAACGACAGTTTATCGACGAAGCATTGAGCTAGATCGCCAAAAAAACAATTGGGCGGAAAGCCCACAGCACTAAAACAAGTAGGAACAGTCATGACAATTGAAATCAAGGCACCAGCGCTACCAGAATCGGTTCCGGATGGCACTATCGCCACCTGGTACAAGAAAGTGGGTGAAAGTGTTTCTCGTGATGAATTATTGGTGGATATCGAAACCGATAAGGTGGTGATTGAAGTCGTTGCTCCGAACGATGGCACATTGAAGGAAATTCTCAAGGAATCCGGTGACACTATCGTCAGCAACGAATCAATCGCTGTTATTGAGGCAGGCGCAGCGGCAAGCGCGCCTGCATCTGCTGCCGAACCAGCCGCCGCCGAACAAACACCTGCGGCCAGTGAGAGTGAAACCGTTGCGGAGTCTGCAGCAGAAGAAGCTGCCATGCTCAGCCCGGCGGCACGCAAGCTTGCAGAAGAAAATAATGTGGACATCGACAGCGTCCAGGGTTCCGGTAAGGACGGGCGTATTACCAAGGAAGATATCATCAAGCACCTGGAATCGCCGGCTAAAACCGCTGCACCTGCCGCAGCAGCCGAGACTAATCTGACAGCCAGTGCCAGCGGCCGCATTGAAGAGCGCGTGCCGATGAGTCGGCTGCGAGCCAAGGTCGCCGAACGTTTGCTGGAAGCTACTCAGACCACCGCCATGTTAACCACCTTCAATGAAGTGAACATGGAGCCGGTAATGAGTATTCGCAATCGGTACAAAGACGAATTTGAAAAGACCCACGATGGGGTTCGTCTAGGTTTTATGTCTTTCTTCGTGCGGGCTTCAATCGAAGCGCTCAAGCGGTTCCCGGCAGTTAATGCGTCCATAGATGGCGATGACATTGTCTACCATGGCTATCAGGATATTGGAGTGGCGGTGTCTTCTCCTCGCGGCCTGGTGGTTCCCGTACTGCGCAATGCCGACAATATGGGTTTGGCGCAGATCGAGAAGAGTATTCGCAGCTTTGGCGAAAAAGCCAGAGACGGCAAACTCGCCATAGAAGAAATGACTGGTGGCACTTTCACTATTTCCAATGGTGGTGTTTTTGGGTCATTGCTATCCACACCGATTCTTAATCCACCGCAGACCGCGATTCTTGGTATGCACAAAATTCAGGATCGTCCTATGGCGGTGGATGGCGAGGTGAAGGTGCTTCCCATGATGTACCTCGCGTTGTCATATGACCACCGTATGATTGATGGTAAGGAAGCAGTGCAATTCCTGGTAACGATCAAGGAGTTGTTGGAAGACCCCACGCGACTCATTCTGGAAATCTGACATTTCCACAATACAGGCGACTTAAAAGTTTATGAGTAAAGAATTTGACGTAGTAGTAATTGGTTCCGGTCCTGCCGGTTACCATGCCGCAATTCGTTGTGCCCAGCTGGGTTTCAAAACAGCGTGTATCGAGAAGTGGCTTAACAAGGAAGACAAGACCGTCTATGGCGGTACCTGCCTTAATGTGGGATGCATTCCTTCCAAGGCCTTGCTGGACACGTCCCACAAATACGTGGAAGCCCAGCACGATTTCGAAACCCATGGTATCAAAGTCGGCAAGGTAGGCATTGATGTCCCCGCGATGATTGAGCGGAAGGACAAAGTGGTTAAGCAACTCACTGGCGGCGTTTCGGGCCTGTTTACTGCCAATAAAGTTGAAGGCATAAGTGGTACTGGCAAGGTTGTCGGAACCAGCAAAGTCGAAGTTACCGGCCACGATGGCAAGAAAGAAGAACTCTCAGCCAAACACATTATTATCGCCGCTGGTTCTGTTCCCATCGATATTCCACCCGCGCCTGTCGATCAGGAGACTATCGTCGATTCTACTGGCGCCCTCGAATTCCAGGCCATACCTAAACGCCTTGGCGTGATCGGTGCAGGTGTTATCGGGCTTGAACTTGGCAGTGTTTGGGCGCGGCTCGGTGCCGAAGTCGTTATACTCGAAGCGCTGGATGATTTTCTGCCCATGGTGGATCGACAGATTGCCAAGGAAGCGACCAAGATTTTCACCAAGCAAGGGCTTGATATAAAACTCGGTGCCCGGGTAACTGGCAGTAAAGTCAGTAAAGGTGCCAAGAAGACAGTCACCGTTGAATACAGTGACAAGAATGGTGACCAGAAAGCCACCTTTGACAAATTGATCGTAGCTGTTGGCCGGAAGCCTTACACGGAAAACCTGCTCGATCCTTCAGTTGGCATAGAGCAGGATGAGCGCGGCTTTATCAAGGTAAACGATCACTGCGAAACCAATATTCCCAACATCTATGCGGTCGGTGATGTCGTCCGTGGTCCCATGCTGGCCCACAAGGGTATGGAAGAAGGCATTATGGTTGCCGAACGCCTGGCCGAACAGAAAGCCCAGGTAAACTATGATCTCGTGCCTTCTGTTATCTATACGCATCCGGAAATCGCCTGGGTGGGCAAGAACGAAGAACAATTAAAGGAAGCCGGTGTCGACTACAACGTTGGCGTGTTTCCGTTTGTGGCCAGTGGCCGCGCATTGGCAGCCAACGATTCGGAAGGCATGGTGAAGCTCATAGCCGATGCCAAGACCGACCGGATTCTGGGTTGCCATATCATTGGCCCAAGTGCGGCTGACTTGTTGCAGCAGGCAGCTATCGCGATGGAGTTCAGTGGTTCAGCGGAAGATCTCGGGATCACCATGTTTTCTCACCCGACGCTGTCCGAGGCCTTGCACGAAGCGGCTCTCGCAGCAAATGGTCACGCCATTCATATTGGTAATCGCCGCAGAAAATAAAAACAGGGCACTTTAGTCCATTCGTCTACAAACGGAGCATTCATGAATCTACACGAATACCAGGCAAAGCAGTTATTTGCCGAGTACGGCCTGCCAGTATCCAAAGGTGTGGCAGTCGATACGCCGGAGGCTGCTGCAGCAGCGACCGCTGATATAGGTGGCAACAAGTGGGTAGTCAAAGCCCAGGTGCACGCAGGAGGCCGCGGTAAAGCGGGTGGCGTAAAGCTTGTAGACTCTGCTGCCGAAGCAGAAGAATTTGCACGGCAATGGCTGGGCAAGAATCTGGTCACTTATCAGACTGATGCCAATGGGCAACCAGTCAGCAAGATATTGGTCGAATCCTGCACAGATATCGCGCAGGAGCTCTATCTGGGAGCTGTGGTTGATCGTGCGACGCGCCGTGTCGTCTTCATGGCATCTGTTGAAGGTGGTGTCGAGATTGAGAAGGTGGCTGCCGAGACGCCTGAGAAAATACTCAAGGCGACCATTGATCCATTGACCGGCCCACAGCCTTATCAAGGCAGGGACCTGGCGTTCCGCTTAGGCCTTGAAGGCGATCAGATCAAGCAGTTCACGAAACTGTTCCTTGGCCTCGCAAAACTATTTGAAGAATTAGACCTGTCCCTTCTTGAAATTAACCCACTGGTTATTACGGAAGAGGGCAACCTGCATTGCCTGGACGGCAAAATAAATATCGATGGCAATGCGCTTTACCGGCAACCTAAATTGCAGGAAATGCACGACCCGAGTCAGGACGACGAGCGCGAAGCCCAGGCAGCTCAGTGGGAACTGAACTATGTGGCGCTGGACGGCAATATCGGCTGTATGGTGAACGGAGCAGGGCTGGCTATGGGCACCATGGACATCGTGCAACTGTTTGGCGGTTCTCCTGCAAACTTTCTCGATGTAGGCGGTGGTGCAACTAAAGAGCGGGTGAGTGAAGCGTTCAAAATCATCCTTTCTGACGAAAACGTGAAAGCAGTACTGGTCAATATTTTTGGCGGTATTGTGCGTTGCGACCTGATTGCCGAGGGTGTCATTGGCGCCGTCGAGGAAGTGGGTGTTGAAGTGCCTGTGGTAGTCAGGCTTGAAGGTAACAATGCCGAACTGGGTCGCGAAGTACTGAGCAAGAGCGGCTTGAATATTATTGCGGCTGACTCCCTGTCAGATGCAGCGGAAAAAGTAGTTGCTGCAGCAGGAGGTAGCAAATGAGCATTCTTATCGACAAGAACACGAAGGTTATTTGTCAGGGCCTCACTGGATCCCAGGGAACCTTCCACACCGAACAGGCTATAGAGTACGGCACCAGGATGGTTGGTGGTGTAACGCCGGGTAAGGGCGGTCAAGTGCATCTTGACCTGCCTGTATTCAACACCGTTGCTGAAGCCGTAGATAAAACCGAAGCTGATGCTTCTGTTATTTACGTGCCTGCACCTTTCTGTAAAGACTCAATCCTCGAGGCAGTAGATGCCGGTGTGAAACTGGTGGTGTGTATTACAGAAGGCATTCCAACACTGGATATGCTGGTAGCCAAGGAAAAGTGTGACCAGGCTGGTGTGCGCCTGATTGGTCCAAACTGTCCGGGTGTCATCACTCCCGGCGAATGCAAGATTGGTATCATGCCAGGCCATATCCATTTGCCTGGAAAGGTCGGTATCGTATCCCGTTCCGGCACGCTCACCTATGAAGCGGTGAAGCAAACGACAGATCATGGTTTCGGGCAGTCTTCCTGTGTGGGCATAGGCGGGGACCCGATACCTGGCTCCAACTTCATCGACATCCTGAGTATGTTTGAAGCCGACCCGGCCACTGAAGCAATAGTCATGATTGGTGAAATTGGTGGTACCGCTGAAGAAGAAGCGGCGGCCTTCATCAAGGCCAATGTCAGCAAACCTGTTGTGGCTTATATTGCAGGCGTGACGGCTCCTCCCGGCAAGCGCATGGGGCACGCTGGCGCCATCATTTCCGGCGGCAAGGGCACAGCCGACGAGAAGTTCGCGGCCCTCAACGACGCTGGCGTGAAAACAGTACGCAGTCTGGCCGATATCGGCTCCGGGCTGAGTGAAATTACCGGCTGGTAGCGCTCGCTCCCAGCCTCATTTCCACCTCATTATTCCTTCCATTTAAGGCATATCCCTAGAACCTTTTGTCTGCCGGAATTTATCGGACAAAAGGTTCTATCTACGCGATATGTTGTGATACGCTTACCCGCGAATTCAGCTTAACGCGCTGAATTTCAGGGAGTATTTGGCAGTGTTGTTACTTGATGAAAGTAATGCACAGTCAAGTCCAATCTGGGGTTACCAAGCTTCTCAATTTTTTGTGAATTTGAGTAGTTTGGTAACCCTTGTTTGGGATTTTCAGGGAGAACTGTCTAAATAGAGGGAGTAGAAAACTCACGGATTACTCAGACAGTTTGATAGGGAAGGAAGGACGAATAAATAGAAGTTTTCCGAGTCTAATTTGTTATCTGACTTGATAAAGGGAAACCTGATAAAAACCCCGCAAATTAGACCCGCTTTCAACTAAATAAAATAGGATGGCACATGAAAAACCGTCGCATTAACCGATTGAGCATGCCTGCTCTGGTGCTTCTGATGTCCGGCGTCTTCGGCACTGCACAAGCGCAGGAGATATTGGTCGACAGCAGTATTCTGGACAGGGCAATGGATGTCCTCGGTGAGAAATATTCGGAGTCTGCGTCAGTGCAGGAGGAAATTACCCGTCTCGCCAGTGAGGCAAGTTCCACTTTCGAAGAATTCAAACGCGCTAACGACAACCTGGAATCACTGCTGGTATTGAATGCTGGCTACCGTCGTCAGATCGCGGCCCAGGAAGAGCAGATTGCAACACTGGATGAATCTATTGCTTCTGTTGAAGAAGTGACTCGTGAGATTCCATTGTTGATGGAAAAAATGCTGAGTGGTCTGGAGCAATTCGTCGCTCTGGATTTCCCATTCCGCATGGAACAGCGTCAGGCACAGCTTGATTTTGCCCGGGCTGCAATTGACAACCCCGATGTGTCTATCGCTGAGAAGTTCCGCCAGGTATTGGTGATGTACCAAACCGAAGCGCAATATGGTCGTACCAATGAGACTTACCCCGATTCAATTGAAATTGGCGGTGTTGAGCGCGATGTGAACATCGTTCGCATCGGCCGTGTAGCCCTCATGTACCAAACCACCGATCGTCAGGTTACTGGCGCATGGGACAATAATGCACGTCAGTGGGTTGAGCTGCCTGCCGGCGATTACCGTTCAGAAGTACAGCAAGCTAACCGCGTTGTTCAGAATCTGGATGCACCAGACATTCTATTCTTGCCAGTTCACGCTCCGGAGGCCGCACGATAATGAAAGCACTAAAGATACTTAGCGGAATTTCCGCAGCCTCTTTACTCCTTATAGGTTCTGCCCAGCTGTCCGCCCAGACTTCTCTGGCCGACCTGCTGGATGCCGTTGAAAATGACCGCGTTGCAGAGTCTGAAGGCTATCGTGAGCGCCTGCAGGAGTTCGAACAGAACGCAGCTCGCCAGCAGCAGATACTGGAAACCACCAACGAGCGCATTACTGCTGAAGAACAGGAACAGGTAAATCTGAGTGACCAGTTCGAATCCAACGAGGTGATCATTGCTGACAAGCGTGAGGTTCTTCGTAATCGACGTGGTGACTTGAATGAACTGTTCGGTACCTTGCAAGGTGTTGCCGGTGACTTCCTCAGTAATTTCCAGAATTCATTGATCAGCGCCCAATATCCTGGTCGAGCCGATGAGTTGGAAGTCATCATCGAACGTGCGGGTAGCACCATCGAGCAACTCAACATTTCCGAGATGGAGCGCTTCTGGTACTTCATGCATCAGGAAGTGACCGAGTCCGGCCGTGTTGTAACCTATAACGGTGATATCGCACTGCCAAGTGGTGATACAGCAAATCGAACAATCACTCGAATCGGTGCCTTCAATGCCATTTCCGATGGTGAATACCTGAGCTACACAGGCGCCGTAGGTCACCTGCAGGTTCTGCCTCGCCAGCCTGACTCCGAAGTGCTGGCTTCAGCCGCTGCGCTGCAATCAGCGTCTTCCGGTCTGGTCCGCGTAGGTATCGACCCAACAGGTGGTGTGGGCGGCCAGGTTATGGCTAACCTGGTTAACTTCCCAAGTGCCCAGGAGCAGGTTGAAGCGAACGCCGGTGTGATCGGTTTCATCATTATCGGTGTAGGTGTTGTCGGTATCCTTCTTGGATTCTACCGACTGCTGATGCTGACTCTGGTTTCAATCAAGGTTCGCTCCCAGTTGAAGAGCGACAAGCCAGCCAAGAACAACCCACTGGGTCGAGTTCTGTTGGTAGCCGAATCCAACCCATCCGCGGATACGGAAACCCTGGAATTGAAACTCGGTGAAGCAATCCTCAAGGAAACACCTTCACTGGAGAGCATGCTGACCCTGATCAAGATGATCGCCACCATCGCACCGCTGGGCGGTCTGTTGGGTACGGTGACTGGTATGATCCAGGTGTTCCAGCAAATTACGGTTTACGGTGCTGGTGACCCGACCATTATGGCCGGCGGTATTTCCCAGGCACTGATGACTACGGTACTGGGTATTGTGGTAGCTATTCCTACCATCTTTATGCACACCGTGGTTAAGAGCCGCAGTGACAATATCATCCATATCCTGGAAGAGCAGGCTACTGGCATGATTGCACAGAAAGCGGAGCGTTCCGCAGGCAGTCAAGCCTAAGTAGGGAGAGATAAGATGCCACTGTTTCTTTTAGATATTCTCGACGCCATTGAGGCCTTTATGAATCGAGGTGGACCCGTGTTGACTATCATCATGGGTCTGCTCCTGATCAAGTGGTCGCTGGTATTCGAGCGGGTCTGGTATATCAATACCACCCATAGAAAGAACGTAAAGAACACACTGGCGGAATGGAATGCGCGCACAGACAAATCGTCCTGGAGCGCGCACCAGATCCGTACCATGATGATTTCCAAGATTTCACTGGATGTTAAGAACACCATGCCGATCATTGAGGTATTGGTCACGATCTGCCCATTGCTGGGTTTGATCGGGACGGTAACCGGAATGATCGAGGTTTTCTTCGTTATGTCATTCAGTGGCGGCGGTGATGCGAAATCCATGGCCGGTGGTGTATCGAAAGCCACAATTCCTACCATGGCAGGCATGGTAGGGGCTATCTCTGGCATCTTCGCGTTCAATTATCTGAAAGCCAATATCGATCGGGATCTGGAACTACTGGAAGATCACCTTCCCATCAACCAGTAACACAGATTCGGATTCAGGGTTAATTTATGAAATCAGGTTTAATGAAACAAAGAGACCAGGAAGAGGCGGGTGAGATCGATCTCACCCCCATGCTTGATGTGGTCTTTATTCTGCTTATCTTCTTTATCGTTACTTCGGTATTCGTGACCGAAGCCGGTATCGATGTCAGTAAGCCGGAAGCCTCTACAGCAGGGGACACTTCTGGTGACTTGATCCTTATCGCGGTAGGTCCAGCTGGTGACATCTGGATCGACGGCGACCAGATCGATCCTCGCTTCATTCGCTCTCGCTTTGAACTGCGTCTGGCTGATGCACCCAATTCTGCGGTGATTATCCAGGCCGACCAAAATGCGAATAATGAGCAAGTGATGCTGATCCTGGAAGCGGCAAGGGAAGCCAATATAGAAGACGTTAGAATATCTGCGGAGGCTTAACATGATCGTAGTCAGATGGTTAGTATCAATGGGTATGGCCGTAGTGATCACGCTAGGGCTGTTCTATTTCATGCAGGCGCTTATTGCTACGGGTGAAAGATTTGACCAACGAGTCAATGTAGTTCGTATCGTGGATGCCACCATGCCGGAGATCGAGCTCGAAGTTATCGAGGAGATCGACAAACCGGAAATGATTGAGGAAGTGGTTCAGGATACTCCCGACACACCCGATCGTCAGATCAATCTGGATTCTGGTCCCGCGCTCAACATTGAACGCGCCAGCATTGAGGTAGATACTGGATTGGACATCAGTAATGCGGGGATCTCTGCTACAGACGGCGACTATCTGCCACTGGTAGCGATTGCACCTCAGTATCCTACCCGAGCTGCTCAGCGCGGAATTCAGGGTTGGTGCCTGGTGTCCTTCACCGTGGACGGTATGGGTAATGTTGTCGAGGACACGATTGTGGTCGTCGATGCTGAACCTCAGAATATATTCGACCGTTCCTCGATCCGTGCTGCGGCTCGATTCAAGTTTCAACCTCGGGTTGTTGATGGTCAGGGTGTAAACGTGCCTGACGTTCAATACCTGTTCCGCTATCAATTGGAAGAATAAGTGTTAGCTAGAGGTCTGAATAGCATTATGAAAAAGTTAAATAAACTGTCTCTGGCGTTTCTGGTTGGTGTGCTCGCAACGCCGATCCTGCCTCTCCAGTTCGTCTACGCTGGAGAAGAGCAGAGAGCACCACCTGAGGCACGTACTGCTGGCACCTTGAGTGAGCAGGTTATGCGCGTACTCAGCGAAGTGCAGGAGTTAATGGCTCCCGAAGATGAAAACGATGAGCCAGACTATGAGGCTGCCAAGGCCGAGTTGGACCAGTTGCGCGAGCGTCGCTGGGAGCGGATGAATGACTTCGAGAAGTCGAGCACGCTCAACTTCTACACGAACTATTATCTCACCAACGAAGACTTTCCTAATGCGTTGCTTACTTTCGAAGAGATCCTGACTATCGAGGAACTTCGTCTGGATCAGCGCCTGCGTACTCTGCGATCTCTCGGCCAGCTCTATGCTGCCGAAGAAGAGTGGCAAAAGTCACTGGATAACTTCCAGGCCTGGCGTGATCTGTCGGATACGGAAGATACCATCGTGTACAAGAGCATGGCCTATGCTCATTACCAGTTGGAGGCCTTCGATCAGGCCCTGCCGTTTTGGCTGGACTATATGAATCTGGCACTGGAAACAGGTGAAGAACTGGGTCGTGATGACTACCAGTTCCTCAATGGTGTGTACTTCGTACTGGAAGATTTCGAAAGTGCGCTTGAGCTCACCAAGACCATGATTGTGAAGTTCAACAACACCACCGACTGGCTGAACCTGAACGCCGTGTACGCTAGCCTGGATAATGAGTCTCGACGCGTGCAGTCACTCAATCTGGCCTATATCGCAGGGCATGTTGATGATGAAAACCGTTACCTTAATCTGGGTCAGTCACTCGCTGGTATGGAGATTCCTCTCACCGGTGTGAAAGTGCTTGAGGATGGGCTGCAGTCCGGCATTATTGAGCAGGATGAAGACAATCTGACGATTGCTGCACAGGCCTACCTTCTTGGCTCTGCCTATCAGGAAGCTTTGCCACATGCTATGCAGGTCGCCGAGCTGTCTGATAGTGGAGACGGTTGGGATACAGTGGGCTACATACACTACGTCTCCAACAACTACGAAGAGGCGGCGGAAGCATTCCAGAATGCAATCGACAAGGGCAATCTGAGCAATCGCTCTGATACCTTGTTATTCCTGGCTCGTGCTTTGCTGGAGTTGGATGACTTCGAAGGTGCGCGCAATGCTGCAACCCAGGCTGCCGATGCTGGTGACGAGCGTGCTCGCACATCCGCACAGCAGTACCTGACCCTGGTAAACAGCACGGAGCAGCGTTACAACATCATCGAACAACGTAAGCAGGAGTCCATTGATTTCTATCGGCCCTATCCATCGCTGATCGACTGATACAAGGCGTGCACATAGGGATTACTCTCCCTTAAAACGCTTGAAATTTGGGGACAAACCCCCATCTAAAAACCCGAGCATTGAAGAATGCTCGGGTTTTTTTATGGGTGGGCAAAAGCCACTGCTAATGGCAGATCACCCAGCCAGATTACGTACTAACGAACATTACTGAAACATCGAGGAATGGGGAATGACCACTGAGAAACAAGCCGAGACCCGGGGATTTGAAACGGAAGCCAAGCAATTGCTTCACCTGATGATCCACTCGCTGTATAGCAACAAGGAAATTTTCCTGCGCGAACTGATTTCCAACGCGTCTGACGCAGCCGATAAACTGCGATTTGAAGCCCTGTCCAATGGCGAGCTATTGGCGGACGATTCCGAGTTACAGGTGCGTGTCGATTTCGACAGCGAAAACAAGACAGTGTCCATATCCGATAATGGTATTGGCATGACCCGGGATGAAGTTATTTCCAATCTGGGGACCATTGCCAAATCTGGTACTGCCCAGTTCCTTGAGTCCCTCACCGGCGACCAGAAGAAAGATTCCCAGCTAATTGGCCAATTTGGCGTGGGCTTTTACTCCGCGTTTATCGTGGCCGATGAAGTGGAAGTGCTTACGCGCAAGGCTGGCACCGGAACAGGGGAGGCCACGCTTTGGAAATCCAGGGGCGAGTCAGAATACAGTATCGAAGCGGCCGAAAAAGCGGACCGTGGCACCACCGTCACCCTGCACCTGAAACAGGATGAAGCAGACTTTGCCGACGGCTTCCGCCTTCGTAGCATCGTTAAACGCTATGCCGACCACCTGTCTATTCCAGTGCTCATGGAAAAGCAGGACATGGGTCTGCCACAGGACGAAGAAGACGAAGATTCAAAGAAGGCGGATGAGCCCAAGACAATAGAGTATGAAGCAGTTAATGCCGCCAAAGCGCTTTGGACTCGCAGTCGTAGCGATGTCACCGACGAGGAATACAAGGAATTCTACAAGCATATCAGCCATGATTTTGAAGACCCCATGGACTGGAGTCACAACAAGGTGGAAGGCAAACTGGAGTACACAAGTCTTCTCTACATACCTGGCAAGGCGCCATTCGATCTGTGGAACCGCGATGCAGCCAGGGGGCTCAAGCTTTACGTGCAACGAGTCTTCATCATGGACGATGCAGAGCAGTTTTTGCCGCTTTATCTCCGGTTCATAAAAGGTGTGGTGGATTCCAATGACATCTCCCTGAATGTGTCCCGTGAAATTCTGCAAAAAGATCCAGCGGTAGATTCCATGCGCAGCGCATTGACGAAACGTGCGTTGGATATGCTCGCCAAGCTACGCAAGAAAGACAAAGAGAAATACCAGGAATTCTGGAACCAGTTTGGGCAGGTGCTTAAGGAAGGTCCAGCAGAAGACTACGCGAACAGGGAAAAGATCGCGCAGCTATTGCAGTACTCTACAACCAAATCTGAAGGCGATGTGCAGGATCAGGGGCTGGACGATTATATCGAGCGCATGCAAGCCGATCAGGAAAAGATCTATTACCTGGCAGCTGATTCCCTTAAGGCAGCTCGTAATAGCCCTCATCTCGAGATATTCAAGAAGAAAGGTATAGAGGTCATTTTAATGGTGGACCGGGTCGATGAATGGCTCATGGGACACCTCACTGAGTATTCAGGCAAACAGTTTCAGGACATTACCCGGGGGGAGCTTGATCTGGGTAAGCTGGAAGATCAGGACGAGAAAAAACAGCAGGAAGAATCAGAGAAGGCCCTGGAAGGCCTTGCCGAACGGATCAAGAAGACACTGGATAACCGGGTTAACGAGGTTCGGATTACGCACCGGCTAACTGACTCTCCAGCCTGTCTCGCCATTGACGAGCATGCCATGGGCGCGCAGATGCGGAAAATAATGGAGGCTTCAGGTCAGGCGGTGCCTGAGGTAAAACCTCACTTCGAGATCAATCCCCTGCATCCGCTGATCGAACGTATGGATAAGGAGCAGGACGAGGAGATGTTCGAAGATCTGGTAGAGATATTGTTCGGTCAGGCGAACCTCGCCGAAGGCGGGCAATTGGATGACCCAGGATCCTTCTCCACCCGTCTTAACAAGGTGTTGCTACAGGTAGGATAGCGCTAGGATAGCAACGTAGTCCGCTGCTTGAGTTGAACAGAAGCGGATGCCCGTTTTTTTGGGTTCATTGCGCTTTTCCGAGAACTGTTGGCTGGCTGTGATTCAGTTACCTGTTTAGTTGGGGCTTCCTTGAACTGTGGCCGTGCCGGACAGAAGAGGCTTGTCGCCAACGCTCTGCGCCCGTTGGGGAGCCTATGATCAATTATGTTCCTCCTCTGCGACAAGACCGCCCTTCGGGTCTTCCAGCCGAACCCGCTCTCCGCGTTGCCGGTTTTCGACAGGCCGACGCATGCCTTCAAACCGGCGCCTTGATAGCGGGTTCGGCTGAAAGCCAGAGAAGAAACATAATTGATCAGAGCCTCCCAGGCCCCTTCACTCCGAAAAAAGCCCTGCGGTCTTTTTTCTCCGTTCAGCGCTATCGCTTAACTGTTGGCGACAAGCCTCTTCTGCCCGGCACTCTGAGCGCTGTTAGGTATTACGTTACTTTTGGGCTGAGTTTACCTGTGATTGAGATTAAGGTGCGTCTAAGAATACTTCGATACGTCGGGCATCACTGTACAAGCGGCTGCGGGGAGGCAGGGTTCCCAACCCGCCAGTCAAGGCCGGCGCTGAACGGAAGAAAAAGACCGCAGGGCTTTTTCTGTAGTGAGGGGACCGGGGGAGCCTCTGACCAATTATGTTCCTTCTCTGCGGAGTCTGTCGCATCTGCCTGCAAGACGCCGTACGCCGGCAATGGCCGTAGCCCTTGGCAAGTGCGGCAACGCAGCAGGCAGATGCGACAGGCCCGCCCTTCGGGGCTTTCAGCCGAACCCGCTCTCCGCGTTGCCGATTTTCGACAAGCCGACGCATGCCTTCAAACCGGCGCCTTGATAGCGGGTTCGGCTGAAAGCCAGAGATGAAACATAATTGGTCAGAGGCTCCCTTGGGCGCCGAGCCGGCGGGTTGGGAACCCTGCCTCCCCGCAGTCGCGTTCGAAGGCACTCACCTAATCGTCCATGAATTCCAAATAGATGCGATTCCCCGCTTATCCGCGATGAACCATTAACTCTGTGTTACATCCTAAAAAAAGCCCGGCAGTGCCGGGCTTTTTCATTTCAACTTCGCGAGGGCTTACATCTGTTCGAGAGTCTCGATACCCAATAACTCCAGCCCGGTCTGCAGTGTGCTTGCGGTTAACCGGCACAGTGCCAGGCGAGAATTCATGGTGTCTTCATCTGCCTTCAGGATAGGGCATGCCTCATAGAAGCGCATGAACAGGCCAGAAAGTTCATAGAGATAGTTACACAATTGGTTGGGGAAACAATCTTTCGCAACAGCTTCCAAAACCTCCGGTAATTGCAGTGTTTTCAGCATCAATCCGCGCTCTTCTGCAGTGCCGGCATCTCGAATCGTATCGGTATTTGCACTATCCCGGGCCTTGCGAAGAATGCTGCGGATTCGCGCATAGGCGTAAAGCAAGTAGGGCGCTGTATTGCCTTCGAAAGATAACATGGTGGACCAATCGAAAATATAATCGCTGGTGCGGTTCTTGGAGAGGTCGGCGTATTTGACGGCGGCAATACCAACGCGCTGGGCAACAAGCTGTCGCTCATCTTCGCTCAGTGACGGATTCTTCTCTGAAACAATTACATGGGCCCGTCTGACGCTCTCGTCCAGTAAGTCGATCAGTTTAACCACATCACCGGATCGGGTTTTGAACGGGCGGCCATCGCTCCCCATCATGGTGCCGTAGGCTATGTGTTCAAGCGAGATGTTGTCGTCGGCGAAACCGGCGGCGCGGGCAACGGCGAAAACCTGTTGGAAGTGCAATGACTGTCTGGCATCGACCACATAGAGCGACCGGTGTATCTGTTCCTTGACGCGCAATCTCACGGCTGCCAGATCAGTTGTTGAATAGAGGAAGCCGCCATCAGATTTCTGCACGATTAAAGGCAGCGGGTCACCTTCTTTACCTTTGAACTCGTCTAGAAAAACACACCTGGCACCTTCTGACTCTGTAAGCAGGTTTCTGGATTCGAGATCAGCAATAACCTTTGGCAGGTCGTCGTTGTATCTGCTTTCTGCGTCGAGATCTTTCCTGGACAATGAGACGCCAAGCTTGTCGTACAGTGCTTCGCAATGTTTAAGAGACTCGTCGATAAACTGTTCCCAGGCCGCAAGATGTTCAGGATCGCCGCTTTGTAGCTTGACCACGCTCTTGCGGGCCGTGTCGGCGAAGACTGGATCGTTATCGAATTTATCCTTGGCAGCGCGATAGAAGTTTTCCAGGTCAGAAAGACCGGCGCTTAGTGCCGATTCATCGGCCGACAATTCCTGCATGTAAGTGATTAGCATGCCAAACTGGGTTCCCCAGTCACCTACATGGTTTTGGCGTACGACCTGGTGGCCAAGTCTTTCCAGGATGCGTACCAGGCAATCGCCGATGATGGTGCCGCGCAAATGTCCAACGTGCATTTCCTTGGCCAGGTTTGGCGAGGAATAGTCGACCGCAATCTTCTTCGGTTCAGAAGTCTTCGCGACCAATAGTTCCGGGTCATGTATGGCAGCGTTGGCAGCTTGCTGGAGGGCAGTGGACGACAGGTGGATATTGATAAACCCGGGCCCGGCAATCTCAATACGATCGATGAACTGATCTGCTTCGCAATCGATGTGTTCTATGACACGTGCAGCCAATTCCCGTGGGTTGGTTTTCTGCTGCTTGGCAATGGCCATGACGCCGTTAGCCTGATAATCGCCGAATTCCGGTTTGGAGGCGGTTATGACATTGGCGTTGCTGTTTTCGAGGCCGGTGGCCTGGTTGATAGCCCCGGCGACAACGTCGCTGAGGTGCTGCTTGATGGAACTCATTGCAGTGACTGATCCGATCCGGGTAAAAGAAGCTGGCTTAAAAAAGGAGGGGATTGTACACCATTAGACGGCTCCGGATTGAGGTAAAATAGCGGGCTTCTGGCGGAATCACACTTGCCAATCCACGAGTTAACAGACAGTAGTTCATTCTCTTGAGTACACAGCACCAGGTCCAATTTGTCCGTATCGAACCTGCCCAGCAGGGGCAACGGCTCGATAACTTCCTCATGCGCTTCCTGAAGGGAGTGCCTCGCTCTCATGTCTACAGAATCATTCGTAGAGGCGAGGTCCGCATAAACAAAAAACGCAGTAAACCTGAGTCCCGTTTGGAAGCCGGTGATCTTGTGCGGGTGCCACCCTATATCGGATCTGATCCAGCGCAGATTCCCAGGCCTGGCCCCGGACTGGTCCAGCTCCTGAAGGACAGCGTGCTGTTCGAAGACGAGCAACTCCTGATCATCAACAAGCCTGCGGGTATTGCCGTGCACGGCGGCTCCGGAATTCGCCTGGGCTTGATCGAGGCGGTTCGCCAGATTTCTGATCAGTGGTCCAGGGCGGAGTTGGCGCATCGCCTCGATCGCGATACATCTGGCTGTATAGTGCTTTGTAAAAATATGAATTATTTAAAGGATATACAGCAACAACTTAAGGCAAAAACTGTTAATAAGCACTATCTGGCGCTGGTAGTCGGGCACTGGCCAACGCACCTACAGGAAATCGATGCGCCCTTGCAAAAGAACATTCTCAGCTCCGGTGAGCGCATGGTCAGGGTCGATGCCGCCGGGAAACGATCCCGTACCGGGTTTCGGGTAGTGGAACATCTGCAGGGGGCGACACTCGTTGAGGCCATGCCCGTGACTGGGCGCACTCACCAGATTCGGGTGCATTGTGAGCATGCCGGACACCCCATCGTGGGTGATCCCAAATATGGCGGAGACCGCGATAGATCGGCACTGAGTGGCTATGCGGGGGCAAACAAGCTCTGCCTGCACGCCTGGAAGATCAGCTTTTCGGGGCCCGGTGGCAACGGACTTGTCCAGGCCGAAGCCGAGCCGCCAGAAAGCCTACAGAACCTGATCTCTGAATTGAGAAAAAACAATTAAAAAACAGCAGCCTATGATCCCCCAATTAATGCCCTGCAGGGGCATTTTGGCTTTGACAGATGCGCTTTTGAGCCCTAGAATTGCGCGCCTATGTCCGGGGGCCAGATACCAGCCTATGTAGACGCCAGAAAAGCGTTTATGCAGGAAACCGAGCTTCAGGGCGCAGTAGACCTTGAGCGATTACCCAGATTTGCCGAAACCCTGGCCAGCGACAAAGCAGATGTCGTGGCGAGTCTCCGTTTTGCCAAAGCAGAAAACGGCCAACGGACTATAACCGGGCATTTACAGGTTACTACGGAGCTGGTCTGCCAGCGCTGCCTGGAGTCTCTCCCCGTGAATTGGGAGGATGATATTGCTCTGGTACTGCTGGAAGATGAGTGCCTGGCAGAGCGACTGGAGCCCGAATGGGATCCGTGGGTGTGGAATGAACAGAAGCTCACCCTGGCAAGCCTGATCGAAGAGCAGTTGCTGCTTTCGCTGCCGGTGGTTGTCTATCACGATGATCCGAAGTGTGCCGATAAGCTGGGCTACGTTCCCGCTACCCAGCACGCTGGCGAGCAGGAAGAAACGGAGAAAGAGAATCCGTTTGCAGTGCTTAAAGCACTGAAGAAGAACGACTTAACAGATTGATTTTATTTAACTCTTAACAAGTTTTACCCCGGAGAAAATCCATGGCCGTGCAAAAGAGCAAAGTGACGCGATCCAAGCGAAACATGCGTCGTACCCACGACTCGCTGTCGGGTCCTACCTTGTCGACCGACAAGACCACTGGCGAGGTGCATCGTCGTCATCACGTGACTGCTGATGGCTTCTACAAGGGCAAGAAAGTAATAGATCGCGGCGACGACTAGATTTGGCTGCCCTCAAGCGCATAGCAGTCGATGCTATGGGCGGAGAAGGCGGGGTTGAGACCACCGTCCCTGCATCTCTGCAGGCGCTTCAGCAAAACCCGGATTTACACCTTTTCCTGGTAGGGGACGAGCAGCGTCTCCAACCCTGCCTGCATTCGTCTGCCGTGGAGCTACGCACACGTCTTACTGTTGTGCATTGCGACAAGACAATCACCGATCTTGATAACCCCAGGGACGTGCTGCGCAGCAGTCGCGATTCGTCCCTGTTTGTCGCGACAGAACTGGTACAGAAGGCTGAAGTACAGGCCATGGTCAGCGCCGGTAATACGGGTGCCATGCTGATGGCGGGACGCCATTTGCTGAAGACTATCCCTGGTATCCAGAAGCCCGCCATAGTGGCAACTATCCCGGGCGCCCGGCGCCAGAGCTATCTGCTCGATGTCGGTGCCAATCCCCAATGTGATGCCCAGCAGCTATTCGAGTTCGCTGTGATGGGCAGCGTGCTTGCGGAAAGCCTGAGTGGGCGCCGTTGCACAGTGGGGCTGCTCAATATTGGTGAAGAACAGTATAAAGGGACAGAAGAAGTAAGGGCCGCGGCCGATATGCTGGAGGCCTGCGAGGATTTGAATTACGTGGGCTTCGTTGAAGCCAATGCC
Organism: uncultured Pseudohongiella sp.; assembly: GCA_965227635.1. Classification (GTDB taxonomy): domain Bacteria; phylum Pseudomonadota; class Gammaproteobacteria; order Pseudomonadales; family Pseudohongiellaceae; genus UBA9145. The sequence continues at coordinate 3,456,292 of OZ245763.1, forward strand.
CTTTTTGAAGGGGAAGTCGACGTCGTGGTGTGTGATGGATTCGTCGGTAACGTCACCATCAAATCCAGCGCGGGTGTCGCCAACGTGCTCAAGAATCTGTTGGCGGCCCAGGTCGAAGAGAGTTTGTTGACCCGCCTGTCTGGATTGTCTTCAACCTCCATGCTGTCTCGATTGACGGGTCAGATAAACCCACAGCGGTTCAATGGTGCCAGCTTATTGGGTTTACAGGGCTCCATGGTAAAAAGCCATGGTAACGCCACCGCGGAAGGCTTTTTTTATGCCATTCAGCAGGCGGTGCGAGAAGTAGAACATGCGGTGCCTCAATTGATCGCAGACAGGGTTGCTGCGATCATGGCAGCCAATAATCAAGAATAGCGCTCTGGCCAGCGTGATCCACTCAACTGGATCAACTACACCACCAACGACTTGCAGTTTGGCAAGGTCGATCAGGTCAACACGGCCTGCGGGTGAATAAGATAAAAACAGGCCAACATTGCGTTGAGAAAGTTGAAAGCGAGAGAGCGTCAGGTCATGCAAAAATTCGGATTCGTATTCCCCGGGCAGGGTTCCCAAAAACTCGGCATGTTGTCAGAGCTTGCTGCTGCTCATGACATTATTGGCGATACCTTCAAAGAAGCCTCTGATGTGCTGGGAATGGATCTGTGGGAAGTCACTCAGCACGATCTGGGCAACACGCTTGACCAGACGGCGGTTACCCAGCCAGTCCTGCTTACCGCTTCCATCGCCATTACCAGGCTGTGGCGGGAACTTGGAGGCAGTGTGCCTGCGATTGTGGCCGGTCACAGCCTTGGTGAGTACTCGGCGCTGGTGTGTGCCGGTGCCATTGATTTTGCAGATGGCTTAAAAGCCGTCAATCAGCGAGGTCACTTCATGCAGGCTGCTGTGCAGGAAGGCACAGGCAAGATGGCTGCTATCGTCGGCCTCGAGAACTACCAGATTGATGAGATCTGCGATGAAGCGGAGTCCCAGGGCATCGTATCCGCAGCAAATATCAATTCCCCGGGCCAGGTCGTAATTGCAGGGGAAGCGACTGCAGTAGATAGAGCCATTGAATTGTGCAAGGAAGCCGGGGCCAAGCGTGCTTTGCCATTGAACGTCAGTGTTCCGTCTCACTGTGCGTTAATGCGCCCGGCCGCAGATCAATTGCAGGAAGTACTGGATAACATCAACATAAAAAAACCCGATATTCCCGTGGTACAAAATGTTAATGCGGAAATTACTTCCGATCCGGAACAAATCAAGAAGAATCTGATCAAACAGCTCTATGCACCTGTTCTCTGGGTGGATTGTGTCAGGGTGATTCACAAGTCAGGGGTTAGTCGCCTGGTTGAATGCGGTCCCGGCAAAGTACTTTGCGGTCTGATCAAACGCATCGAATCGGAGCTTGTCTGTTTTGGTTCAGAAGATCCCGCGAGCCTGGAAAGTGCCCGTGCGGAAATGAATAGCTGAACCAGCTGGCCAGTTGCGTGAGCAACCGGTATGCAAAGGGAATAAAGGGAATAAAGGGAATAAAGGTAAAAAGTTTAAAAAAGGGTTAAGAGAATGAATGAAGAAGCCACCATTGCCCTGGTGACTGGTGCGAGCAGGGGTATCGGCCGCGCTATTGCAGAACAACTGGCGGGGCAGGGTATGACTGTACTCGGCACGGCAACGACGGAAGCGGGTGCGGAAGCCATCACCCAATATCTGAAAGAACAAAATCTCTCGGGCAAAGGTTACGCAGCCAACGTGGCAGAGGATTCATCGGTTGAAGAGCTGCTCGCAGCCATCGAAGCCGAATACGGATCTCCAACAGTATTGATCAATAATGCCGGAATCACCCGCGACAACTTGTTGATGCGCATGAAGCCCGAGGAATGGGATTCGGTAATCAATACCAACCTCACTTCCATGTACCGTTTGTGCAAGGCCTGTGTGAAAGGCATGACCAAAGCGCGCAAAGGGCGCATCATCAATATCAGTTCCGTCGTTGGCTCGTCGGGTAATGGCGGGCAGACTAATTACTCGGCCTCAAAAGCCGGTATTGAAGGTTTTACGCGTTCTCTCGCGAAGGAAATCGGCTCGCGAGGAATCACAGTTAACGCTGTCGCACCGGGATTCATCGAGACCGATATGACCCGTGACTTGCCTGAACAGCAGACTGCTGCCTTGTTGTCCCAGATACCCCTGGGTCGACTGGGCCAGCCAGAAGAAATCGCAGCAGCGGTGGGATTTCTGGCATCTGAGCAGGGCGCGTACGTGACTGGCGAGACCCTGCATGTGAACGGCGGCATGTACATGGGCTAAGCCCAAAACAACGAATTGTTGAACGGCCTCTTTGAACGACCTTGTTGAGTAAAGCGGGTGGCGATAGGAATTACCAATAAACGCTTGTCACTGCTCAATTTTTGTTCAATTAGGAAATTTGATTTTAGGCATTACATCCACAGCAAATAGAGGTAAAATCGCGTCCTGATTTGTATGGTTGCGTAGAAAAAGCGCCGCCATGACGAAGAGGCTAAGCGATAAAGCCTTAAGATACAAAGAGTTAGGAGCTAATTAGATTATGAGTAGCATTGAAGAGCGCGTTAAGAAAATTGTCTGCGAACAGCTTGGCGTGAAGGAAGACGAAGTGAAACCTTCTGCTTCATTTGTAGAAGATTTAGGCGCTGATTCACTAGATACTGTCGAATTGGTAATGGCTCTGGAAGAAGAGTTCGAAACTGAAATTCCAGACGAAGAAGCCGAGAAAATTACCACAGTCCAACTCGCTATCGACTATATCAACGAACACCTGTAAGACTTCCCCAATGAATTCCCGCAAAGCTACTCTGGAGTATTCTGGAGTAGCTTTCGTGTATTGGGGGTTTCTAATCCAGTGTCGGAGAGATCGTCGTGAGTGAAAGAAGGATTGTAGTAACAGGGCTGGGTATTCTGACCCCGGTGGGCAATGATGTCAGTACCGCCTGGGATGCTGTCTGCAATGGCAGAAGTGGCATCAGACCTATTACCAATATCGATGTCAGTGAGTTTTCTACCCGTTTCGGTGGATTTCTGAAAGACTTTGATTGCGACCTGTACCTCGAGAAAAAAGAAGCCCGGCGCATGGATGTGTTCATGCACTACGGCATCGCTGCTGGCGTACAGGCCTACGATGATTCTGGACTCGCCGACTCCGGCTTCGAAGCCGATCGCTTCGGTGTTGCGATCGGTTCTGGCATAGGTGGCATTACTTCTATTGAAGACAATGCTCTCCTGGTCAGGGAATCCGGTCCCCGCAAGATTTCACCCTTTTTCGTTCCTGGATCAATCATCAATATGATTGCCGGAAACCTGTCCATACGCTTCGGACTCAAGGGTCCGAATATCGCTGTCGTCACCGCCTGCACCACGGGCACCCATAATATTGGCCTTGCTGCCAATATGATCGCCAACGACCAGGCCGATATCATGATGGTAGGCGGCGCGGAAATGGCGACTTCTCCGGTAGGGCTTGGCGGCTTCTGTGCGGCGCGGGCGTTATCCACGCGTAATGATGATCCGGAACTGGCCAGTCGACCCTGGGACAAGGATCGTGATGGTTTCGTCCTTAGTGACGGTGCTGGCGTGATGGTTCTCGAAGAGCTGGAGCACGCGAAAAAACGCGGCGCTACTATCTATGCCGAATTGAGCGGCTTCGGCATGAGCGGAGACGCCTACCACATGACTTCACCTGCACCGGGTGGGGAAGGTGCAGCGTCTTGCATGCGTAACGCACTGAAGCACGCAAAAATGGATGTGAGCGAGATCGATTACATCAATGCCCATGGCACGTCGACCATTGCCGGTGACGTGGCAGAAACCCAGGCAATCAAGTCAGTGTTTGGCAGTCATGCCCATGAACTATGTGTTAGTTCCAGCAAATCCATGATTGGGCATTTACTCGGTGCATCCGGTGCTGCTGAGGCAATCATTTCAGTCCTGACCTTACGCGACCAGATCATCCCTCCAACAATCAATCTGGACAATCCGGACGAAGAATGCGATCTCGATTACGTGCCCCACACGGCACGGGAACAGGAAGTCAATGCAGTGCTGAGCAATTCCTTCGGTTTCGGTGGTACTAACGGCAGTCTGATCTTTCGCCGTTACAACTAATACCTGTTGCCTGCCTCAATACCGGGGTGGGTAGGGTAGCTGCGCAGAGGGTGCATCAGGCACCCACCTGCCAACCCACTCCATGCTAGACTTTCCCACCTGACGAACCGCAACCAGTCAACAGGTCAGGTATCCATGGGATTCGAGCGGCTACAGCATCCATTGTATCGACGAGCAGTAATAGTGCTCGCTGCCAGCCTGTTACTGGTAGTGATTGTCTTGTTGTCACTCAGATCCAGTCTTTATTCCCCAAATTCCCATCTGGCAAACCCCATAGTCTTCGAAGTGCGCGCCGGGAGTTCCCTGACTCGTGTCAGCAATGAGTTGGAAGAACTGGGCGCTATTGGGAATGGATTGATACTGAGGTTGTACGCACAGTGGCGCGGTCAGGCTAATGCCATACGCAGTGGCGAATACGCCATAGAGCCGGGTATGAGTGCTGTCGACGTACTGGATTTACTGGTATCGGGAGAGAGCATTCAGTACCGGGTCACCCTGGTAGAAGGCTGGACTTTTGACCAGGCGCTGGCCGCGATTCGTGCACTCGACACGGTCAGCCATACCCTGGACAACGCAAGCAGGGAGGAAATCGCGTTGGCTCTTGCCCTCGATATACAAGATCCGGAAGGCATGCTACACCCCGATACTTACTTCTTTACCCGAAATACGGCTGACATCGAAATCCTTCGTCGTGCACGTCAGCGGCAGCAAGCATTACTGCAACAGGCATGGGATAATCGCTTAGGGGCGCTGCCCTATGAAACCACTTACCAAGCATTGATCATGGCATCGATTATTGAGAAGGAATCAGCCGTTGCCAGCGAACGGGATGAAATCGCTGGCGTGTTTGTGCGGCGTCTGGAGTTGGGAATGCGCCTGCAATCGGACCCAACAGTAATCTACGGACTGGGGGATAGCTACGATGGAAATATCACCCGCGAACACCTCACTACCACAACCGAATACAATACTTACCGGATTAATGGCTTGCCTCCGACACCTATCGCCCTGCCGGGAGAGGCCTCATTGTTGGCGGCATTGAATCCGGCACAATCTGACTATTTATACTTTGTGGCTACCGGAGATGGTGGGCACTATTTTTCATCATCGCTGGAAGAGCACAATGCGGCCGTCGACCGTTTTCAACGCCAGCCGAACCAGCCCAACGGGAATCAATAATGACAAAGGGAATTTTCATAACTATTGAAGGGGGTGAGGGCGTAGGCAAGAGCACGAACATTGATGTTGTGAAGGCATTTCTGGAAGAGAAGGGAATCGACTACATTCAAACAAGAGAGCCAGGTGGCACTCTTTTAGCCGAAAAGATCAGGAACTTGCTCCTTGCAGACCATGGTGAAAGTTTTGATTCGACGGCGGAACTCTTGTTGATGTTCGCTGCCCGGGCGCAACACCTGAACACACTGATCAAGCCCGCTCTCGATCGCGGGGTATGGGTGCTTTGTGATCGATTCACCGATGCAACCTATGCCTATCAGGGTGGAGGTCGCCAACTCGATGACAAACTGATTGCCCAACTTGAACAACTGGTGCAGCACGATCTGCGTCCTGACCTGACGCTCATTCTTGATCTCGATCCGGCAACGGGTATAGAACGCGCGCGCCAGCGTGGTGAACTGGATAGATTTGAATTGGAGCAGATTGAATTTTTTACAAGGGTGCGCGAGACCTACCTGACGATAGCTGATCGAGATTTGCAGCGCTGTGCCGTTATCGATGCCTCATTGCCAATGGAGCAGGTAAGCGCATCCGTGCAAGCAGTGCTGCAGGAAAAATTGAACAGGTTTCTGCCATGACGGACGAGAAACGACTGGCGCAATCGGTGCCACTTCCCTGGCAGGAGAACCAGTGGCAAAGATTGCTGGGACAAGAGCAGGCGAGGAAGCTGGCCCACGCGTATTTGTTGGCGGGTCCTCCTGGCCTGGGCAAGCTGGTTTTCGCCCAGCGCTTCGCTTTGTACTTGCTGTGTAGCAACAAGCAAAAAGGCCAACCCTGCGGTGCTTGTCATAATTGCGTACTCGCTAAACAGGGGCATCCCGACCTGTTGACCATAGCCCCCCACGATGGGTCGCGAGATATCAAGATCGCCCAGATAAGAGAACTGGCGGATTTCATTTTGCTGAAAAGCCATGCCGGCGGAGCCCGTGTAGTTATTCTCAACCATGCTCACGCCATGAACAGCAGTTCTGCAAATGCGCTACTCAAAACGCTGGAGGAACCTACCGAGCAGACGTATCTGTTTCTTATTAGCGATGCACCTGGCACTTTGCTACCAACTATTCGCAGCCGCTGCCAACGCGTGCAGTTTGTGACGCCGCCACTCGAAGATGCCGCTGCCTGGTTGCGGCAACAATTGGTTGCCGGTATCGAGGAAGACGAAGTAAGTCTTCTTGCTGCTGCGGGTAACCGCCCCTTGTTCGCGCTGGAGTTGGCCCAGAGCGGCAGTCTTGAGGTGCAGCAGGATTTCCAGCGCAGAATCTGTCATTTGCTGGAAGGGAAAGAGTCGATTCAGGCGGTGGTGACACTGGCTGGCAAACTCGGGGAAAAAGCGGCTGTCGGGTATTTGTCCCAGACATCAACTATATTAATTAAATACCTGTTGGAAGAAAGACAGATTGCGGATGGGAGCAATGCCGTACAAGCTCTGGCGCAGCAACTCCAGTCTGCATCCGGGTCCCAGGGCGGTTCGCTGAAGGCGAAGCTGGCCAGCTTGCTGGAATTCTATGAATTGGCCCAGCAGGCGCAAGCGCAGCTGGGTAGCAGCAGTAACCCAAACCCGCAGCTCATCATTGAATCCCTGCTATGGCGCTGGCGCCAGTTACCACTGGGATTGACCCCCTGAACGCTTCCTTCGGGCCCACTACACTGCAGTCAAACTGGGGCATGGAGGCTCTATGGCAGGTCATGGCGTACTGTCGCTGACAATCAAGGATGAGGCGGTTCTCTATGCTGCCTATATGCCCTATTTAAAAAGCGGCGGCCTGTTTGTTCCCACCAGTAAAGTGTATGAGATTGGCAATGAAGTGTTCATGCTGCTGAAGTTGCTGGACGACCCGGAAAAGCTGCCAGTGGCTGGCAAAGTCGTGTGGGTGACCCCTGCACGCGCCCAGGGCACACGAGTCCGGGGCGTGGGCATCCAGTTCAATGACCCGGAAGGCGCTGTGAAAGGGCGTATCGAAAACTTGCTGGCAGGCCAGCTGGAATCCGGCAAAGCCAACCACACCATGTAACGCGGGGCTCCCCGTGCTCTCTGGCGATTACTGCTCTGACACTAATTACTCAGCCAATGACGTTCCCGAAGGCAAAAAAAATGCCTGAAGTCGGGGCAGACTTCAGGCAAATACCATTAGGAGTAACACATAAAGGAATATCGAAACCCCGGAGGGTTTCTATGAAGCAATGTCTTAGACGGGTTCAAAGGATCGCTTCAGTATCCTAAGTAAAGTACAGATTCCCGGGAAAGCAAGTATTTTTGGATTGCTGCCAGAAAATTCTTACAAACCTGCATAGTACTGGACTACAGAGCCAGGTATATTCGCGCCTTTAGGCTCCCCAAAGATCACTAAACTAATTTTAAATCAATGGTTTAAAGCCTAAACTGAATCCAGAATCATCTCTGCGAGGGCGAGGCTGGAAGTTAGCCCCGGCGACTCGATGCCGAACAGGTGATACAGGCCGGATTGCCCGTGTTGGCCTGGTCCCGAAATCACGAAATCCGCCGCGGCTGCCCCCGGGGCGGACAGTTTGGGGCGAATTCCCGCATAGGCTGGCTGCAGGCGTGCTGGCTCAATGCCGGGAAAATAACGGCTGATGGAGTTCGCATAGGCTGCGGCCTTGCTGGCATCCACATCAAGGTCGAACTCGTCAACATAGCGAGCATCAGGCCCGAATCGAAGTTGTCCTGCCAGGTCCTGGGTACTGTGTATGCCCAGTCCCTGAAGATTGGGCTCGGGTATTGGGTAGATCAAATGCTGGAAGGGGTTGCGCCCACTGTAGCTGAAATAATCCCCCTTGCAGGGATAAAGCGAGGGAATGTACGCCGGGTCGAGCCCTGTGCTGGCTGCTAACCGCTGCGCGTGTAATCCGGTGGCATTGATAAACACGTGGCTGTGGAAGTGAAAATCAACCTGACCATCATCGGGATCTTCAGCCGTATTACTAGTAATTTCAATGCCTTGCTCGCTCATCTTCGCTGACTTGATGAAAGTATTTGGCGCATACACGATTCCCTCTTCCAGGGCGAGTTGGAGCAGGCGTTCCATAAACCCGTGACTGTCCAGGATCCCAGTTGAAGGCGAGAGTAGGGCGTGGCTTGCGCGCAGTGCGGGCTCTTCCCGATGAAGTCGCCGCTGGCTCCAGTATTCCAGATCGGTGACACCATTTTCCCTCGCATTGGCGGCCAAGTGTTCCAGATCGGATGGATCTTTGTTGTGGGAGATTATGAGCTTACCGATCTTATCGTAAGCGACATTGTAGGTATCACAGAATTCGTACAGCAGCGCTTTACCGCGTACGCAACAGAGTGCTTTCAGGCTGCCTGGTGCATAGTAGATGCCCGCATGAATAACTTCGCTATTGCGGCTGCTGATGTGCTGACCAATGCGGTTCTCCTGCTCAACCAGCAGGATGCGTTCTGCATCGAATCGATTGCTGCGGGAGAATGCATAGGCAATAGCGAGTCCGACAACGCCCGCACCGGCAATGGTGACGTCAAATCTGTCCATCAAAAACCATGGTTTGTTTGTGTAAGCTGTTGATTTGCATGCAAAATGAATTCGTTAAATAGCAAAGAAGGGCGGTCGCGGTGGAGTTCAGGCTGCGGCACGTCTGATAATCTGGCGGAAAGTCAGGTTGATGCGAGGCTCATTTATAGTTTTTTGTTTAGGTACCTGATGCAACCATTTATTTTGCATACCTTTTCCCATAATCAAAATACTGCCATGCGGGAGATCAATCTGGAGCTTTTCCCGCAACCTGTCATGCCGGTGCTTCAATTGAAAGCGGCGGACTGCACCGAGGCTAACTGAGGCGATTACCGGGTCTCGGCCAAGTTCCGGCTCATCATCCGCATGCCATGACACGCTGTCCTCGCCGTTGCGGTATAGATTCAGTAGAACAGAATTGAACTGGATCCCAGAGAGTTCCTGGACCCGGGACCTGATGGCTTGCACCTGTCGGTGCCAGGGTTCGGGTTCAAGGCGCATGCCTGAGTAGCCGTAGAGTGAGCCCGCATCGCCCATCCAGCATTGCAGCCGTGGTACGGGTATTTCTCTGCCAGCGATCCACAGGCTGTCCTGGCGCCAGGGAATATCTTCGGCCAGGTTTTGCAGCATCGCGGACGCATCGGAGGGTTCGAATGCGCTTGTGTGGAGATGTACCTGAACATCCCCCAGATCAATGCTTTCGAAGCTATCTGGGTTGTCCTGAAACAAGGGTGCCTGCATGATGATTATTGTAACCGGGAATTGGGTAGGGCCGCGCTGCTGAGGCATAATGCCCGCTGCCAGAGGCAACACTGGCTAACAATGTGGATTAGTAAATAAGGATACCCTAGCTTGAGTGAATATCAGTACGACCTGTTTGTGATTGGAGCAGGATCAGGTGGCGTGCGCGCATGCCGAATCGCGGCCTCCCTGGGCGCAAACGTGGCTGTGGCCGAAGAGCGCTACTTTGGAGGAACCTGCGTGAATGTGGGTTGCGTACCCAAGAAGCTGTACAGCTATGCGGCGCACTACCGTGATGACCTTGAGGATAGTCAGGGTTTTGGCTGGAATCTCCCCGCTGAAGCACCTGAAAATCACTTCAACTGGGGTATTCTGAAGAAAAATAAAGATAATGAAATCAATCGACTGAAAGGTATTTATAAATCAATACTTGATAATAACAAAGTGACGGTTTTCGAAGATCGGGCGAGACTCGTTGATGCGCATACTGTCGAGGTCGGCGGTAATACTTATACGGCGCGCTATATCTTGCTGGCTGTAGGTGGCTGGCCCTGGATTCCTGACTACCCAGGAAGTGAGCTGGCCATCGATTCCAATGATGTGTTTGAGTTGGAGGCGCTACCTGAATCTATCGTGGTGGTAGGCGGCGGGTACATCGCGGTGGAATTCGCCAGTATCTTCGCGCGTCTGGGTGCCGAAACAACGCTGATCTATCGGGGAGACCAACTCTTGCGTGGTTTTGACTCGGATGTAAGGAAGTTCATTGGGACCGAAATCAGCAAGCACATGCGTGTCATTCTCAATGATGACGTAGCAGAAATACGTAATAATAACAGAGGTTTAAGGGTTATTCTTAAGAGCGGAAAGGAAATATCCTGTGAGCAGCTGCTGTCAGCTACCGGGAGGCGCCCGCTAACTGCAGATCTTGGGATAGAAAACGTCAACATCGAACTCAGCGGCAATGGCGCTATCGTGGTCGATGATGAATTCCAGACTTCTGAGCCCAGTATCTATGCTGTGGGTGACGTGATTGACCGGGTTGCATTAACGCCCGTGGCGCTGGCCGAAGCCCAGATAGTCGCAAGAAAATTGTTCGATAACTCGGCTAAAGCCATGAATTACAAGAATATTCCAACAGCAGTGTTTTGCCATCCGAACATTGCTACCTGTGGAATTAGTGAAGACATAGCGGTGGCGGAAAACCTGGATGTCGATATCTACAGCGCCACAGTGAAACAGCTCAAGCACACATTGAGTGGCCGGGATGAGTTCAGCTTCATCAAACTCATTGTGGACAAGGCCACGGATAAAGTCATTGGAGCCCACCTGGTAGCGCCAGATGCCGGAGAATTAATGCAGGGAATCGCTGTGGCCATGAACGCCGGTGCCACCAAAGCAGATTTTGATGCAACGATAGGCATTCATCCAACGCTGGCTGAGGAGTTCGTCACCATGCGCGAGAAGCGGAAAAGCCATACCTGATAGCCGCATGCAGGCTGAATGAAAGTGTGACGTGTTTACAGGAAAGTGCGTTAACTGGCTGATATTGCTATTAATAGCCCAAAAGCCACTAAATCAGGGCTATAACACTATTTCCGGTAATAAAGATTACCGGAAATAAGATAGGCGATTCACAAGGCCTGCTCTGCGCGCTTCCCGGGCAATAGAGCCTATTCAGTGATCGATACGGTAAACGCCTCCGATTCCACCGTGATTGCTTGCATGACGTCCGGCGTTGCTGAAAACACCCTGTTCGGCGGTATCTGCTGCCCGGACAACGTCAGCCTGGGTATCTCCAGTTGTCCCTGCCGTTGAGGAATTAGCGTATAGGTGAACTGGTAAACGCCGAAGCGACGGTCGCCGCGGGTTTCCTCGGACTGCACTGGTGTGGATGGTGCTGAAACTACCGCGCCTTCCACCTCCATCGATGAAAATTGGGGAGCCTGGATGCAGCAAGTGTCATAGATAAAGCGCACGGTAAGTGTCAGCGCAGACCCCACGCTAACGCTGGATGCATCTGGCTGAACGCTTAACTGAAAATCAGCCGCCAGCGCATTGCTATTGAGAGACAGCACTAACAGAAGCGTCAGGAAACCGGACATCACGGTAGCTTTGAATTTGGGTACAGGCACGACTCGGGATAGACCTCTGATCACACTAGAGCTTGTTTGCCTTATGACCATTAATAATTCATATATAACAGATAGATAACGAATTATTGTAAGGTGTTATCTAAGAAGCCATCTCAATCTTCGCTGCCTGACATGGCCTCTACCACCTCAAGTTGCCTTGCCCCGGCAAGAATGCCTGGTAAGGCGTAGTTGCCCTCATGACAGGCATACTCGTAAATGGGTTCTTGAGCCGGCCGTGAATTGAACAGAAGCTCGCCGGTGAATGGCTGGGAGAATGTCGAGTCCTCCTCAACCGTAAACCGATACAGAATCTGGCTGTCAGCCACCCGGGTAAACCGCTCAGTAACCTTCAAATTGTCACCACTTGCGCCCATGAAGCTCTGCTGGGGGTGGAATCCGGCTGATTCCACTACCAGTGTATCGTCGTCCCAGTACCCTACCGAATCCCCCATCCATTTCTGCATATCGAGGTCTGGCTTTTTGTCCGTCAGGGGGATGATGCGGGCGTCATGCACCATCTCAGCCATGATCACAACATGGTCTGCTGTCTGCACAAACTGGTAGTTATTGTTGTACATCACCGGCAACATGGGCGGTCCGGAGTGAGAACCGAAGCTTAACAGGCAGCGTTCGGCCAAGGGGCGGCCCTCGGGGCCATCGCTGCGCCCTGGAGCGCTGGGATCTCTTTGAAACCTGGCCCTGGGATCGCCGGCGAAAGGAATGCGCCCGTTGGGCGGGTCGATAATGATGGAGCTGCGAAATTCTCCATTTATAACAAGGACCTGGGTGCCAACCTCTTTCCAGAATTCATTGTAGCCATCGTCTGTATCGCCATCATCACCGGCCTGGGCGCCGGCACCAGCTCCCCGGTCCGGATCGCTGTCTGCATACTCGGCCTCCAGGAAGTTCTGGTGCGAGGACTCCAATCGCTGCGCTTGCTCGAAGCTAAGGGCTTGTAATCCTTCAAATTCCCGCGGCCTATTCAGTGGGGTCAGGGTTTTGTTGGTCCATACACCTTGTAAGTCAGGATGACCGTGTTCGGTGCGCGGAGGCTCCCAATCCTGGGCCAGAGAGACGCTGGTAAAGGCAATCGCGGCTAGCGGTGCAAGGCAATATATTCGCTTCATAATCTATTTAATTCAGTATGTTAGGTCTTTTAGTTTAGATTCATTCCTACGATCTGGCTGGAAATCGGTTCTAGCGGTGTGTGCCAGTTTGACCATAAATCAGGGAGACTCCCCAAACAAGGCTGTTAATCCCGTGGCTGCAACTCGCTAGCGACCGAGGCTGGAGAATACTTATTGGTCTGTAGTTGGGCGCTTTATCTGAAGGCCTGAAGTCAGAAATCTGGCCTCATCCTGGCCGAATCACGAGCCCTCAGGTCCCGGCTATAACTCGCGAATAGCGAAATACCTGGCCACCTGTCGCTTCAGCCAGCATGCCTCTTTCGTGCCGTTGTTCCCAGCCTGCCATTTGACTCACCATCTGGCTCATAAACTGATGGTCTCGGTAATCAGGGATTCGCCCAAACCAGGCATAAAGCTTAGCCCCTGCTAACCGACAAACCGAATAGCAGTAATGGCCCCTGCAATGTTTTCCTGCCTTTTTACTGGCTCAAAATACTCTGCCTGAGGCCGGAAAATCGATTGCGAAGACCACGATTTGAAAATTAAAATCGAAGCATAACAAATTGATATATTCAAAAATTGATGTCAGCTATTAAGACGCCCGTCCCCTTCTTCGATACCCTCGAAGAAATGCCGAACCCCTTCAAGAATCCAGTGACTGACCTGGAGCACCTGCTTTCCGATGCGCCAGAAGATGCCTTGGCTGACTATCAGCATGCCAGCGAGTTCATTTACAGCTACCGAGGCAGCCCAGACACCTTTAGCACCTATCGAAGGGAAATCGAGCACTTCCTGCACTGGTGCTGGCTGGTGGCTAAAAAGTCACTGAAACAGATCGTTAGGGAGGATATCGAAGAATATGTCGAGTTTACGCGCCAGCCTCCAGCCCAATGGATAGGTCGTAAGAACGTCCCCCGCTATCTGGATCGTAGCGGAGAGCGCAGCCCAAACCCTGATTGGCGCCCCTACATCGGTGGCGAGGGGGAGTTTGTGGCTTCACAGGCCGCCATCCAATCCCTGTTCAGTGTACTCAGCAGCTTCTTTAACTTTCTCATTCAGGAGAATCAGCTGTCCGCCAATCCAGTGGCCCAGATGCGGCAGAAGAGTAAATTCATTCGCAAGCACCAGGCCCAGAACAAGATTCGTCGACTCTCGCCATTGCAGTGGGAGTTTGTCGTGGATGCCGCGGAAACCCTGGCCCGGGAGCAACCCCAGGTACATGAACGTACCCTGTTTATCATGAATGCCCTGTTTGCCATGTACCTGCGGATCTCGGAGCTGGTGGAAACCCCGCGCTGGCAGCCCCAGATGGGGCATTTCCAGCTCGATCAGGAAGGCAACTGGTGGTTCCAGACTGTCGGTAAGGGGAATAAGGAACGGGAAATCTCGGTCAGTGATGCCATGCTGGACTCTTTGAAACGTTACCGCCTGTCCCGGGGACTACCCGCCCTGCCCAGCCCTGGCGAGGCCTCCCCCTTGATCCACAAAACCCGTGGCAAGGGCGGTATCACCAGCACCCGTCAGATACGGGGCATCGTGCAGACCTGCTTCGACAAAGCTGCGGAGGCCATGCGCCGCGAGGGGTTCTCCGAGGAAGCAGAGCGCTTGGGTGATGCCACGGTTCACTGGTTGCGGCATACGGGCATCTCCGAGGATGTGAAACACCGCCCCCGGGAACACGTGCGGGATGATGCGGGTCACGGTTCCAGCGCAATTACAGACCGGTATATTGATGTGGAGCGGGCTGAGCGCCATGCCAGCGCCCGAAACAAGCGAATCCGCTAGACTTGAATAAACAGGACATTAACCGGATATTTTAATCCGTGGAAAGTTGCAGAATGTGACTAGTCCTTGCTCTGGATATGGCATAGTCTCTGCGATTGACGTAAATTCATGACTACGCAGAGTTCATTGGGTAGACGATACAAGCAGATAGAATCTGAATGGTGGAAAATGGGAAATAGCAGAACCGGAAGCACACTTCTCCAGCGAATTAGACACACTGCATTGGCTGGTCTTTTGGTCACTTCGTTCGGCGCGCTGGCGCAGGATGACCCTTCTCAACTCAACGTCGTTCTCGATATCGACGCGCTTTACCAACCCGTTGCCTGGAAACCCATACACGGTGAAACTGCCGCGGAACTGCTCCGCGAATTACAAACCAAGCATTATTCATCTATCGAGATAGATGACAGTTTCTCGTCGGTAGTCTTCGACAACTATCTGGATGCCCTGGACGGTTCTCACTACTACTTCCTGAAAGAAGACGTCGACGCCCTCAGCGCTTACCGCTACACCCTCGACGATTCTCTCAAGGACGGCAGCGTCGAGCCTGGATTTGAAATTTACAACACCTATTACAAGCGTGTACTCGAGCGCCTCATCTACGCCATCAATCGCGTAGAGAATGAAATCTCCAATATGGATTTCACGATCGAGGAATACATCGACATCGATCGCGAAGATGACCCTTATGCGGCCAGCGTGGAAGAGTTGGATGAAATCTGGCGCAAGCGCATCAAGAACAGCGTGCTGAGCTTGAAACTGGCCGGCGACGATGAAGACGAGATCAAGGAAAAGCTGAGCGATCGGTACCGCAATCAGCTTAGTCAGGTGCTCAAGACTAACGATCGCGATATTTTCCAGATATACCTTTCCACGGTGGCGAAGGCTGTGGACCCTCACACGGACTACTACTCCCCTCGTGACTCGGAAAATTTCAATATGCAACTTTCCCTGTCGCTGCAGGGCATTGGTGCCCAGCTAACAACTGAAGATGAGTTCACCAAGATTGTGGAACTGATCAAGGGTGGCCCTGCCGAGCGCAGTGGTAACCTGCAGGAAGGTGATCGCATTATCGGTATCGGCCAGGGTGTTGACGGTGAAATCCAGGATGTCGTCGGCATGCGACTCGATGATGTGGTTTCCCAGATTCGCGGCGAGAAAGACACTGTTGTCAGGCTCAACATCATTCCAGCCGATGCCATCAGTGAAACCAGCGCGACGGTAGTTAGCCTTACCCGCGACACAGTAAAGCTGGAAGACCAGTCTGCAAAGAGTGAAGTGCTGGATCTGAGCTATAACAATCGCGACTACAAGATTGGTGTTATCAATCTGCCTACGTTCTATTTTGATTTCGAAGCCGCTTCCCGTGGTGAAGAAGACTACAAGAGTTCTACCCGCGATGTGCGTGCGTTGCTGGAAGAGCTGAAGGAACAGGAAGTAGACGCTGTGGTCATGGATTTGCGCAACAATGGCGGTGGCAGTCTTAGTGAAGCCAACCAACTCGTTGGCCTGTTTATAGAAACTGGTGCCACGGTACAGATTCGCTATTCCGGTATTCGCAATGGCTTTACCCGGTCATTCGGCGACAACGATCCTGAAGTAGCCTATACCGGTCCCCTGGCGGTACTGGTTAATCGCACCAGTGCTTCTGCCTCGGAAATCTTTGCTGGCGCGATCCAGGATTACCAGCGCGGTATCGTGCTTGGCGGGCAGACATTCGGTAAAGGCACCGTACAGGAAATCATCCCGATGGATTATGGGCAGGTGAAAGTAACCCGCTCCAAGTTCTACCGCATTTCCGGTGCCAGCACGCAGCACCGTGGTGTGATCCCTGATATCGAATTTCCGGACCTTTATGACGCCTACGAAGACATTGGCGAAAGCAGTCTTGACGGTGCCCTGCCCTGGGATACTGTCCGACCCGTGGAATACCGCCCCTATCACTCTGTGCAGGCAATGCTGCCTGAGCTTCGTGAGCGCTTTGAAGCACGTGCAGAGGAGTCACCTGACTTTATTTACTTGCTGGACCAGATCGAACGCACCAGACAGTACCGTGAAAAGGAGCAGTTGTCCCTCAATCAGGAAATGGTTAAGGAAGAGCGTGAGCGCACGCGTCGTGAAGAATTCGACGCCGAAAATATGCGCCGACTGCTCAAAGGCTTGCCTCTTCGCGAATGGGTAGACGAAGACGCTGAAGCTGAAGAAGACGCGACTGAAATCGCCGCCAATGACGACACGACCACTTCAGAATCCGAAGAAGCTGAGCCAGAAGAAGAAATTGAGGAAGACGATCCCCTGCTGTTGGAAAGCGGCCGTATCCTCGCTGACTTCATCGCCCTGAGTGAGAATCGTCTCAGCGCCGTTGATCGCCTTCCTACCTCCCGCTAATCCCTGTCGATCTCGCAAAAAAAATGGCCCTCGGGAGAGGGCCATAACAGAGCGGGGTCGAGCTCTTAGGAGGACTCAATCAATTTGAAGTTGATTGAGTCTCTATTAAACCAAGTGAATGTGACGACACCAGAGATCAATAGGGGCCATCTGGGGGTTAATTGTGGCGAGATTGTGGCGGTTCATACGCGGAGTCGTGGCATTCGGTCGGGCACGGAAAGGCTTCGTGAGTCTTGGTTTCGGAAGGAAAGAAGGAGAAATGGCGGAGGAGGAGAGATTCGAACTCTCGGAGGACTTTCACCCTCGCTGGTTTTCAAGACCAGTGCATTCAACCGCTCTGCCACCCCTCCGCGGGAGGGCGAATCTTACAACATCTAGTATCGGTGGGAAAGCCACAAGAGTCGGTGTGTAGCTGATTGATATAGGGTTGAGTGGACAAATCCCCTTCGACTGAAGGAGCTACAGCTTTGTTGTGACGATCGTAGGGACTGTATTGAGGATTATTGCTGGTAAGTGGAGTGAGTTCCCATCGCTGGTTTTCAAGACCAGTGCATTCAACCGCTCTGCCACCCCTCCGCGGGAGGGCGAATCTTACAACATCTAGTATCGGTGGGAAAGCCACAAGAGTCGGTGTGTAGCTGATTGATATAGGGTTGAGTGGACAAATCCCCTTCGACTGAAGGAGCTACAGCTTTGTTGTGACGATCGTAGGGACTGTATTGAGGATTATTGCTGGTAAGTGGAGTGAGTTCCCATCGCTGGTTTTCAAGACCAGTGCATTCAACCGCTCTGCCACCCCTCCGCGGGAGGGCGAATCTTACAACATCTAGTATCGGTGGGAAAGCCACAAGAGTCGGTGTGTAGCTGATTGATATAGGGTTGAGTGGACAAATCCCCTTCGACTGAAGGAGCTACAGATTTGTTGTGACGATCGTAGGGACTGTATTGAGGATTATTGCTGGTAAGTGGAGTGAGTTCCCATCGCTGGTTTTCAAGACCAGTGCATTCAACCGCTCTGCCACCCCTCCGCGGGAGGGCGAACCTTACAACATCTAGTATCGGTGGGAAAGACACAAGAGTCGGTGTGTAGCTGATTGATACAGGGTTGAGTGGACAAATCCCCTTCGACTGAAGGAGCTACAGACTCGTTGTGACGATCGTAGGGACTGTATTGAGGATTATTGCTGGTAAGTGGTGTGAGTTCCCATCGCTGGTTTTCAAGACCAGTGCATTCAACCGCTCTGCCACCCCTCCGCGGGACGGCGACTCTTGCAACATCAGGTATCGGTAGGAAAGCCGGATTAGCCGGTGTGTAGCGGATTGATATGAGGATAGGAAAATTTTCCACTTAGGCCCAGCAAGCTTCAGATTTGTATTTGTACAGCCTGGCGGGATTTCCCTTTTGCCGCCGAAAGGTTCGCGGCTTCTGGCTGAAGTTCCATTTTAGGGGCGTTCGAAATACGTTGATTTTACCCCGCCTCCCGGTATCATCATTCAGGAAACGGTGGAACTATACCGGCTCGACGGTCGTCTAAGGTATTGATATACCAAGATATTGAAATACCTGGATAAGCCCCAATATAGTTCCTGATAGGAAAATTAAGTACATCGGCGCACGGTCGCTAAACTTAGTATCCTGCTTAATTACGGAGATGAAGATGAACGAAGTAGATTTGGCAATTTCCCAGAGTCAAACCTCGACCCTGGCTGTCAATAAAGTTCTCAAGAATACTTATTTGTTGCTGGCCATGACTCTGGCCTTCAGTGCGGTGACGGCTGCGCTGAGTTTCAATGCCCCGGTTCTGAACCCCTGGGTATTTCTCATTGGTGCCTACGGTTTCCTGTTTGCGACTCACGCACTAGCACGAAGCCCCTGGGGACTGGTAACCACGTTCGGCTTTACGGGATTTATAGGTTTCGGAATAGGCCCCCTGCTCGGTTACCTGATGTCCAGTCAGTCCGGCAGTGAAATCGTGATGACCGCTCTGGGTGGTACTGCATTTATTTTCTTCGGCCTGTCTGGCTGGGCCCTGGCATCGCGCAAGGACTTTTCCTTCCTGCGCGGTTTTATCGCCGCGGGCTGTCTGGTGTTGATCGCTGCGATACTCATTAGCCTGATCTGGCCAATGCCTGCAATGCAGCTGGCGATGTCGGTAGCGTTTATGTTTTTCTCCAGTGCCGTCATTCTCTACCAGACCAGTGAGATCATTCACGGCGGTGAGCGAAACTATATTCTCGCTACCATCACCCTGTATGTTTCCCTGTACAACATCTTCATGAGCTTGATCCATCTGTTGATGGCTTTCTCTGGAGACGATTAAGAGACTCAGGTCGCTATATCAAAAGCCCCAGCTTGTCTGGGGCTTTTCTTTTCCAGTCACTGCAACGAAGCAATGTCATCGCCTCGCACTCATTTTAAACAATCGTGAAATTCTCCATCGTCGTCTACGCCGCACCCTCTTCTTCGCAGGCGGCAAGTACCGCTCTCCAATTTGTAAAAACCTTGCTTAACGAGGGACACGATATCTATCGGCTGTTTTTCTTTTCTGAAGGCGTGCATAACGCCAATCGCCTGGTGGTCGCGCCGCAGGATGAAATGAACCTGCCGAGAGAGTGGCAACGGCTAATCACTAACTATGAAATTGATTCAGTAGCCTGTGTGAGTTCAGCCATCAAGCGCGGAGTGCTAAATGAGCAGGAAGCGAAACGTCACGAACTGGATGCCAGCACCCTACTCGAAGGCTCGGAAATAGCCGGGCTAGGTCAAATGGTAGACGCGATGGTCAACTCCGACCGCGTCGTGCACTTTGGTTGAGACTATGCCTGCCAGCGAAAAGCCCAAAACATTTACCTTTATTAGCCGCTCGGCACCCTATGGCAGCGATCGCCCTCGCCTGTGCCTGGATGCGGCATTGGCCACCGCCGTGTTCGAGCAGACGGTAAACTACCTGTTTATGGATGATGGTGTGTTCCAGTTACTGGCGGACCAGAATGCCGACGGTATCTCAAGCAAAACCCTGGGTAATGCTCTGGAGACATTGGAGCTCTATGGCATCGATCAGGTTATGGTGCTAAAAGATTCCCTGGCCAGTCGCCACCTGAGTTCAGGCGACTTGTTGTTCCCTGTACAGCTTTTGGAAAATGCTGAACTGCGTGAGTTGATAGAGTCGTCCGACTTCGTGATCAATCTATGAGTTGCCTGCATACCATCAACAAGGCGCCGTCTGCCCAATTGCTCGAAAGCTGTTGCAATTGCCTGAAAAAAGGCGATGCTGTGCTATTCATCGAGGACGGCATCTACCACGTGTTGGAGTCTTCGCTGCTAAGCTCGATTCCCGCCGGAGTGGCTCTCTTTAGCCTGCGTGAAGATATAGCGGCGCGGGGATTAAGCGATAAATGTGATCCGATGGTCGAGATAGTTGGTTATCGAAATTTTGTCGAACTGTGCGTAGAGCATGACAAGATTGTAAGCTGGTTTTAGCTCGTGGAACTCGACCTGGACAAGGAAGGTTTCCTGCGAGATATCGCCCAATGGGATGAACAAGCTGCCGAGATTTTGGCCAGTAACGCAGGCATTGAACTCACCCCAGCCCACTGGGAAATTCTCTGGCTACTGAGAGACTTCTATCGCCGTTATCAATCCTCTCCAGCCTCAAGAGCGCTAAGCAACTATGCGAAGCGGGAATTGGGCGCTGACAAGGGGCGCAGTGCCTATCTGATGCGATTGTTTGGTGGTAGTGCTGCGAAGACGGCAGCTAAACTCGCCGGGCTTCCGAAGCCAGATAACTGTCTCTGAATTTACAGAATGATTAGCCGCTTGCCCCGGCTTCTTCTTTGCTGGAAAACCAGTCCAGTTTATCGCGCAGTCGTACCACGTCACCCATAATGGTGAGAGTTGGCGCCTCCAGTTCACTCGCAGCAACACGATCAGCAATATTGGTCAGATCCCCTTCGACCACTTTTTGCCGGGTTGTTGTACCCTGCTGTATAACGGCCACCGGTGTACTCCTGTCCTTGCCGTGTTTGATGAGTTGTTCACAGATCAGTTCCAGACTTACGAGGGCCATATAGAAAACCAGGGTCTGGTGAGGGGCGACGAGCTGGTCCCATTCAAGTGTCAATTCACCCTCTTTCAAATGACCAGCGACAAATTGCACAGATTGCGCATGGTCCCGGTGAGTGAGGGGAATGCCAGCGTAGGACGCACAACCCGAAGCGGCGGTGATACCCGGGACAATCTGAAAAGGTATGTTTGCTTCGGCAATTTTGGCCAATTCCTCGCCGCCCCGCCCAAAGATAAATGGGTCGCCGCCTTTGAGCCGCAACACTTTCTTGCCCTCTCGGGCGTACTTAATCAATAGTTCGTTAATCTGGTCCTGGGGTACGGTGTGATTCTTTCTCTGTTTGCCCACATGCACTTTTTCTGCATCGGGTCGCAGTCGAGCCATAATTTCTTTCGAGACGAGACGATCATAGAGCACGATATCGGCTTTGTGCATCAGCCGCAGGGCCTTCAGGGTCAGCAAGTCAGGGTCTCCCGGACCTGCGCCGACGAGATAGATTTCGCCTCGGGCGGGAGTCGTATCCCTGGCTGCGTCACTGAGTCTGGCTTCGAGTAGCCCGCGCGCTGTTTCATCCTGCCCGCTGTAAACCAGTTCGGGAATGGCGCTGTCGAATACGGATTCCCAGAAACGTACCCGTTTATCGAATGCTTTAATCGTGGTTTTCACTCTTCCGCGAAAGCTGTCCAGCAGTGCTGCCAATTCCCCAGCGCGCTGTGGCACATGAATTTCCACCAGTTCTTTGATCTTGCGCGACAACACTGGGGAAGAACCGCTGCTGGAGATTGCTATAACAAGAGGCGACCGGTCTACGATCGCGGGCACGATAAACGAACAAAGTTCTGGTTGATCCACGACGTTTACTGGTATGCCTGAGGCCTGCGCTGCCTCGCTTACCTGTCGATTGACGACGTCATTATCAGTGGCAGCAATTGCCAGCACAGCTCCTTGTAAGTGACTGGGCTGGAATTCCGCTTCAAGGTATTCGGTAGCATCGGCTGTGCAGGCAGCTTTTAGCTGCGGTGATATTGAGGGGGCCACGACCTGAAGTCGTGCCCCCGCTCGAGTTAGCAGTGCCGCTTTGCGCGCTGCCACTTCTCCACCTCCCACCAGCACACACTTCCTGTCCCTGATGTTCAGGAAGATGGGAAGAAAGTCCATTAGCCGATAACCTGCAGACCATTCATATAAGGCTGGAGCGCTGAGGGTACCCTCACCTGACCAGATTCGGTCTGGTAGTTCTCAAGAATGGCAACCAGCGTGCGTCCTACAGCGAGCCCGGAACCATTGATGGTGTGCGCCAGCTCCGGTTTGCCAGTTTCCGGATTACGCCAGCGTGCCTGCATACGACGCGCCTGGAAGTCGGTAAAGCTACTGCAGGAAGATATTTCACGATAGCAACCCTGTGATGGCAGCCATACTTCCAGATCGTAAGTCTTGGCAGCAGAGAAACCAAGATCTCCACCGCACAGAACAACTTTCTGGTATGGCAACTCCAATAGTTGCAGAATTTTTTCCGCGTGCCTCGTCAGTTCTTCCAGTGCCTGCTCTGAAGTATCCGGTGTCACTACTTGTACCAATTCAACCTTTTCAAACTGATGCTGGCGAATCATGCCGCGCGTATCTTTGCCGTAGCTCCCGGCTTCTGAACGAAAGCAAGGTGTGTGGCAGGC
Source organism: uncultured Pseudohongiella sp. (assembly GCA_965227635.1). Lineage (GTDB taxonomy): Bacteria > Pseudomonadota > Gammaproteobacteria > Pseudomonadales > Pseudohongiellaceae > UBA9145. The sequence goes on from OZ245763.1 coordinate 3,479,057, forward strand.
AAATTTCAGGGGCAATGCATCCTTGTCGATAATCTCGTCGCGAGCAAGATTGGTCACCGGAACTTCGGCAGTAGGAATCAGGAAGTAATGCTGTTCACCTTCGAGGCGAAACAAGTCTTCACCGAATTTGGGTAATTGGCCAGTACCCTGCAGTGAATCCTGGTTCACGATATAGGGAACGTTGAGTTCGGTATATCCGTGTTCCTGGGTATGCGTGTCGAGCATCAGCTGTACTAATGCCCTATGCATGCGTGCCACCATACCCTGCATTACCACAAAGCGGGAACCGGTTAGCTTGGTAGCTGCGGTGAAGTCCAGACCATTGGCCAGTGCTTCGCCAATCTCAACGTGGTCCTTAACGTCAAAATCGAAACTCGGGATCGTTCCCCATTGCGAGACCAGTTCGTTGTCACTCTCCTCTGCCCCTTCAGGCACTGAGTCGTGTGGGACATTGGGGACACCGAGCAAATAGTCGTTCAGCTCAGTCTGCAGGGCATTCAGTTGATCCTTCTTCGCTTCGAGTTCTTCCTTCATGGATTCCATGGAGGAAAGAATGCCGGAAATGTCTTCTCCTGCTGCTTTGGCCTTGCCAATTTCCTTGGACCGGGAATTGCGCTCGTTCTGCAGCGATTCGGTTTCGAGCTGCAGGGATTTTCGCTGACTGTCCAGCTCGGCAATTCGGCCGACATCCAGTTCGAATTTCTTTTTCTTGAGAAGTTCTGCGAGCCGTGCCGGCTCACTGCGAATCCATTTTGGGTCTAACATGGTTTGATCCAGATAATCTAATCAGGTTTAAAGCAGGCCCCGCGCAAGGAACATGCCTGCGAGAGCAGCACCAAGGCACAGCACTACGCTGCTCAGGACATAGAAAAGAGCGGTATTGTAGAGGCCCTGCTGGAACAACAAAAGGGCGTCGAGGGAGAATGTTGAGAAGGTCGTCAGGCTACCAAGGAACCCAACCGTAATCAGTGGCCGGTATACATCCAGGGAAGGTCGTTCCGTAAACACTACAAACAGTGCGCCAATCAGCAGGCTACCGAGAACATTGACTGTGAAGATACCCCAGGGAAAGTTAGTGGTGTTCAATTTCTCCACATGCAGGCCCAACCAGAAACGGGACACTGCACCCAGTGCACCTCCCAGGGCGATGGCCAGATAAGTGCTCATGATCAGTCGCCGCTGCTGTTGTCGATGACTTCTATGCCGTCAGGCACCTGAAATTCAAAGCGCTCCATCGCCAGGCCTTTATTTCTTTCGACCTTGCCGAATTGCCACGCGGTCTGTTCGCCATTTTTACTGGAGATATGGATAGATTCTATTTCAGAGGCAAGAAAACTGATGGTGATGCGTGAATACACGCTGTCGGCAGCTATGGGCAAAAGTTGGAAACTGATGAAATCATTGTCTTCTGTGGTGGTCTCTATTTCATAGTCTGAGCCAAGTGCATCGGTGTTGCCGCTGAGTAACTGCGCGGCGAGTTCGGATTCGTCGCTATTGAAATCTTCGATCACCACCTGCTCCAGATCGGGCTGGTAGTTCCACAAGGTTTCGCCATTGGTCACCACCAGTTCCGGGAACGGATCGAGTGTCTCCCAATAGAAGCCGTTAGGACGCAACATATGCATCTGGATAAGGCTCTCTTCCAGAACTCCGCCGTCTGTTTCGATGATGAGTTGAGTGACTTCTGCGCTCAGGGAGCTAATGTCGGACAGCAAGGCTTCCAGGCGAGCAGTATCGGATTCCTGGGCGCTACTTAAAGTTGGCGTTGCCAGGAAACTGATGGACAGGGTTGCGAGGGCAACCTGAATACGCTGCTTTGGCTGCATGATTAGAGTCTCTGGAAAAAGAATCAGTCCCGAGGCGGTGGAGGCGCGATGACCTCGCGGGAACCGTTGCTGTTCATTTCCGATACTACCCCAGCGGCTTCCATGGATTCAATCATCCGCGCGGCACGGTTGTAGCCAATGCGCAGCTTGCGCTGTACTGCGGATATAGAGGCTTTGCGGGATTCTGTTACGAACCGCACGGCTTCGTCATAGAGCGCATCGCTCTCTTCATCTCCGCTTCCATCCAGCATGCCCCCGCCCAACATGTCGCCGTCGTCTGAACTGCTGGTGATAGCATCGATATACACCGGTTCGCCTCTGCGCTTCCAATCGGCTACCACGCGGTGAACTTCCTCATCGCTGACAAATGCCCCGTGAACACGGGTGGGCACGCCACCACCGGGCGGCAGGAACAGCATGTCGCCATGTCCCAGCAACTGCTCTGCCCCACCCTCGCCGAGGATGGTGCGAGAATCGACTTTAGACTGCACCATAAATGACAGCCTGGTGGGCACATTGGCTTTGATCAGGCCAGTCAAAACATCTACCGATGGGCGCTGGGTGGCAAGAATCAAATGAATGCCGGCTGCCCTCGCCTTCTGGGCGATGCGGGCAATCAGTTCCTCGACCTTCTTGCCCACTACCATCATCATATCGGCGAGTTCGTCCACAATAACCACGATAAAGGGCAAGGGTTCGAGTTCCGGAGCCGATTGTTCTTCCTCCAGTAGCATGGGGTCCATCTGCCAGGTGGGGTCCAGAATGGGCTTACCCGCTTTTTTGGCGTCTACGACCTTCTTGTTGTAGCCCGCGAGATTCCTGACTCCCAGCGCTGACATCAGTTTGTAACGCCTTTCCATTTCGGCCACACACCAGCGCAGGCCGTTGGCGGCATCTTTCATGTCGGTTATTACCGGGGTCAGCAGATGAGGAATGCCGTCATAGACAGAGAGCTCCAGCATCTTGGGGTCGATCATAATTACCCGCACCCGCTCTGGTGTGGATTTGAACAACAAGCTCAGGATCATGGCGTTGATGCCTACCGATTTACCGGAACCTGTAGTACCTGCAACCAGCAGGTGTGGCATCTTGCCCAGATCCACGATGACAGGTTTACCCACGATGTCGTGGCCCAGAGCCATGCTGAGCGAGGACCCAGCCCGGTCGAACTCCGTTGAGGAGAGCACCTGGCTGAGCTGGATGATCTCCCGGGTTTCGTTGGGAATTTCGATACCTATGACGGTTTTGCCAGGTATTACTTCAACAACACGTACAGACACCACGGCCAGAGAGCGCGCCAGGTCCTTCGCCAGGTTGGTGATGCGGCTCACCTTGATGCCCGGCGCAGGCTGCACTTCAAAGCGGGTGATCACCGGCCCGGGATTGACTGCGGTTACTTCGATATCGATGCCGAAGTCTTTGAGTTTCAACTCCAGCAATTTGGACATGGCTTCCAGGGATTCCTTGGAAAACCCGGAGTCATTGGTTTCCTGCCAGGCGTCCAGCAGCCCGATGGCGGGTAATTCCTTGACCGATGCGCTTTCGAACAGCGTGCCCTGCTTTTCTTTCTGTACTCGCGGACTGGGGGCTGGTTTCTTGGGTGGCGGCGCCGTGATAGTTGGGGGTACCCGTTTCTTTTCTTTCTGAATATGGATATCCAGAACCTTCTTCCGGGTCTCCAGACGCTCTTTTGTCGCCATCTCCTGCTTGCGCTCTTCCAGCCATTTGCGGCTGCGGCTCATCAAAGTAGAACCAAGATTCAGGGTCAACGCCCCGACGCGATCGATCACATCAAGCCATGAGATCGTTGCCGTGATGGTGAGCCCAAACAGGAAGATAGCGAGGTAAAGTAAAGTGCTACCTAGGCTGGCGAGCACCGGTACACTCATTTCCACAATAAGAGATCCCAGCATACCCCCGGCTATATAAGGCGCCTCATCGGGTACTTCGAAATGCAGAGTTGCCAGCGCACAGGCTGCAATCATTAGCAGAACGAAACCCATAGCCTTGATACCAAACATGGGCCAGGAGAACTCTGCTTCCAGTTCCTCTTCGCGAAATGATGTATATACCTTGTACGCCAACAGACCTGGGAAACCGTATGCTAAATAACCAAACAGCATCAGCAGAATATCTGCAATCAATGCGCCATAAACCCCAACTGCGTTAGTCACGTCACTACCGTCGCCAGTAGTTGTCCAGCCCGGGTCGGCTGGCGAGTAGCTGAACAGCGCAATCAACAGGTACAGGGCCAGCAGAAAATAAACGATCAGGGTGCCCTCGCGCAGCACGCGCTGCACCATGGAACTCACTTCGGCATTGGGATCGTTTTTTGACACTGCTACATTTTTCAATTTATTCAGAGACCTGCACGTAGTTTATATGATCAGTTCTAGAAAAGTGAGGGGTAGCTTGCAAGCTTGTGATCCGGGATTTCAATGAAATCTGGCAGCGCAGCAATACACCGGCTATCCGCACTTTGAACCTATCCTCTTGTTATCGGGCAGAATGGCCGAGTATTAAGCTGTCTGTGATACACAATGGCGGGTAATTGGCTGCCCACTGCGGGCCAGAAAGTGCTTAAATACCGTGCCCGCCGGGCTTTAAAAACACCCATGCAGGCTACACATAATGAGATAACCCATCATAGCCGCGGCCAACTCAAGAGCTGTTAACCGTGGTTCTGCAACAAGCGTAAGGAATATTCGATGTCAGACGTTCAACACCACAAACTCATCATCATGGGATCCGGCCCGGCGGGCTACACGGCAGCGGTTTATGCCGCCCGGGCAAACCTCGACCCGGTGGTTATCACAGGCATGGTGGCCGGAGGTCAGCTAACCACAACGACTGATGTGGACAATTGGCCAGGTGATGTTGAAGGTCTCCAAGGCCCAGCTTTGATGGAGCGGATGAAAGAGCACGCAGAACGCTTTGATACCAAAGTGGTTTTTGATCATATCAACAAGGTAGATCTCAGCAACCGGCCTTTCAGTCTGACTGGCGATGCCGGTGAATACAGCTGTGATGCCCTCATCATCGCAACCGGTGCCTCAGCACAGTATCTGGGGCTGCCTTCCGAGGAGGCATTTATGGGCAAAGGCGTTTCAGCCTGTGCCACCTGCGATGGTTTCTTCTATCGCAACAAACCGGTTGCTGTTGTGGGGGGTGGCAACACTGCCGTGGAAGAAGCATTGTACCTGGCCAATATCGCGTCTCATGTGACCCTGGTGCATCGCCGGGATTCCTTGCGAGCAGAAAAAATTCTGCAGCAGAAACTGTTTGATAAGGTGGAAGAAGGCAAGGTATCCATTCAGTGGGATCATGTGCTGGATGAGGTGCTGGGTGATGATTCCGGTGTCACAGGTATCAATATCAAACACGCCCAGAGTGGCGAAATGAGCAAACTGGATGTGGATGGCGTCTTTATCGCCATTGGTCACATACCGAATTCGGAGCTGTTTCAGGGCCAACTCGAAATGAAAGGTGGTTATCTGAAGATACACAGCGGTCTCGATGGCAATGCCACCCAAACCAGCGTACCCGGTGTATTCGCCGCTGGTGACATTGCCGACCAGGTTTACCGACAGGCGGTTACCAGCGCCGGTTTTGGCTGCATGGCCGCACTGGACGCCGAGAAGTTCCTCGACAGTTAGCGAACGCGCTAAACATGCCGCTGCCCTGGCTGGATTCTGAACAACCCTGGTTCCCGCCACTGAATGAAGCGCTGGAGGAGCCCGATGGTCTGCTGGCTGCTGGCGGAGACCTTAGCCCCGAGTGGTTGTTATCCGCCTACGGGCACGGTGTGTTTCCCTGGTACGAAGCAGGCCAACCCATCCTCTGGTGGTCGCCAGACCCGCGATTGGTCTTGTTTCCCGACAAGATCAGAGTCTCCCGTTCCTTAAAGAAGTTTCTGAGGAAACACCCCTATCGATTGACCATGGATACAAATTTTTCTGCGGTCATTGAGAGCTGTGGCAGGTCTCGTGCTCGCAGTAGTGGCACCTGGATCACGGATGAAATGCGCGCGGCTTACCAGCTCCTGCATCAACTGGGTCATGCCCATTCCCTGGAAGTTTGGGCTGATTCAGCCCTGGTGGGTGGACTCTATGGGGTATCACTGGGTAAGGTATTCTTTGGCGAGTCCATGTTCAGCCTGGAGCCAAACACATCGAAGCTGGCACTTGTGGCTCTGGCGCGACACCTGCAACACTGGGGCTTTCGGCTTATTGATTGCCAGGTTGCCAGCCAGCACCTGATTTCACTTGGCGCAGAGACGGTGGAGCGGGACCAGTTTGCAACCTGGGTAAGCCAATACGGAAGTTTGGAAGACGATAATCATCAATGGCAAATAGATCAGGCAATTCAACTCGTTATAGATGAAATCGAATAACAAACTCATCAGTTCAGTGCGCCTGTTCCGTACTTCTCCCCACCCTTGCAGCTACAAGTTACGCGAGCAAGCGGCCACTGTGTTTGTGGATCCTGACCTGGTGATCGACAAATCACTGAATAGCCGCCTTAGCGAATTGGGCTACCGTCGTAGCGGCGCCCACCTGTACCGCCCCGACTGTGATTTTTGCCAGGCCTGTATTTCCTGCCGCATACCGGTGGACGAATTCAAATTCACACGCTCACAGCGGCGGGTGGCAAACCGCAACAAACGCCTGACAGTACGCGAAGAAACCGACCTAACTTACGAACCTGCCTACGATTTATATCGTCGCTACATCGATACACGACACGATGACGGGGACATGTACCCCGCCAGCCTGGAACAATACGAGGCTTTTATCAAAACCAAGACTGTGGATACCCGGTTTTTCCTGTTCTACGACGACGCGGAACTGGTGGCGGTAAGTGTGGTAGATCTGCTGGAACAGGGTATGTCAGCCGTGTACACGTTCTTCGACCCTGACCGCCATCAACAGTCACTGGGCCGCTATGCGATCCTGTGGCAGATCGAGAAATGCCGGGAACTGGGCTTGCCCTACCTGTTTCTTGGCTACTGGATAAAAGACTGCGCAAAAATGCAGTACAAAAGCGATTTTCGCCCTTTAGAAATGTTGATCGACGGTCGATGGGTGCTGGTGAAGTAATTTTGCGGGACGAAGTGCTAGAGTTTTTGCCTCCTGAGGGAAAATCCGGCAAAATGCGCCCCCTCTAAACCAATCTGGAGTGCCGATGGCAAAAGAAGATCAAATCGAAATGGAAGGTGAAGTTGTAGACACCCTTCCTAACACCATGTTCCGGGTAAAACTGGAAAACGGTCATATCGTGACTGCCCATATCTCGGGCAAGATGCGCAAGAACTACATCCGAATCCTCACTGGTGATCAGGTTCGTGTTGAACTGACTCCCTATGATCTCACCAAGGGTCGTATTACCTACCGCGCCCGCTAGTCACTACGCAAGCTATTTGCCAGCAGACACACATCTTCCCTGAGCACGGAGCTCTTGCTATCGCGGTGCCCTCGCCCGGCTAGTGCCTGGTCTTGCTCAGGGACTCGTCGTCAGGGTTCTTGCTGGACTTGCCTGATTTACCGGAACTCTTGCCAGAACGCTTGTCAGAGTTCCCATTGTTGCTCTTGATCTCAATTTCGATATCGTCAGTGGCAGTGATGTAAACATCACCCCCTCCGTTGGAAAGATCACCAAACAGTATATCCTCGGCCAGGGACTTCTTGAGTTTCTCCTGGATAAGCCTGGCCATTGGCCGGGCTCCCATGGCTTCGCTATAGCCATGCTCGACAAACCAGTCCACCGCGCTGTCATCGACATGCAGCAGCACATTCTTGTCATCCAGCTGTACCTGCAGGTTGACCAGGAATTTGTCTACCACGGTACGTATAGTTTCTGGTGCCAGGGCACCGAACTGGATAATGGAATCCAGTCGATTGCGGAATTCCGGTGTAAAGGCTTTCTTGATGATTTCCATGCCATCGGTGCTGTGATCCTGTTCGGTAAAACCGATGGAGGCGCGAGACATTTCCTGGGCACCCGCATTGGTGGTCATGATCAGGATGACATTGCGGAAATCAGCTTTGCGGCCATTGTTGTCTGTGAGTGTGCCATGATCCATAACCTGCAATAACAGGTTGAACACATCGGGGTGAGCTTTTTCGATTTCATCCAGCAACACCACTGAGTGAGGATGCTTGGCGACGGCTTCCGTGAGCAATCCACCCTGATCGAAACCAACATAGCCTGGAGGCGCACCGATCAATCGGGAAACGGTATGCCGTTCCATGTACTCGGACATGTCGAAACGAATCAGTTCGATACCCATGATTTTTGCCAACTGTCGACTCACTTCTGTTTTACCGACACCGGTGGGTCCGGCAAACAGGAATGAACCGATGGGCTTTTCGCCTTCGTTCAAGCCAGCGCGCGATAACTTGATGGCAGTAGCCAGGGAATCGATCGCTTCATCCTGGCCGAACACAACCATCTTGAGATTGGTTTCCAGACTCTTCAGCGCATCAATATCTGAACTGGATACGTGCTTGGGTGGAATCTTGGCAATGGATGCCACGACCTTTTCCATGTCGGTCACGCCAATGAGTTTTTTGCGTTTACTGGCGGGCTGCAGACGCTGGAATGCCCCAGCCTCATCGATAACGTCGATGGCCTTGTCTGGCATATAGCGATCGTTGATATACCGTCCGGCAAGTTCGGAAGCAGCTTTCAGGGCTTTATCACTGTAGCGCAGGTCATGGTGATCTTCGAAACGAGACTTCAGGCCTTTGAGGATCTGGTAAGTGGTATCCACATCGGGCTCGTCCACATCGATTTTCTGGAAGCGACGGGAGAGCGCCCTGTCCTTCTCGAAGATGCCACGGTATTCCTGATAAGTGGTTGACCCAATGCAGCGCAGGTCTCCCGAGGTCAATACCGGCTTCAATAAATTGGATGCATCCATAACACCGCCTGACGCTGCACCAGCGCCTATGATGGTATGAATCTCATCGATGAAAAGCACAGCGTGCTTGTTTTTCTTGAGTTCACCGAGCAGCGCTTTAAACCGCTTCTCGAAATCACCGCGGTATTTGGTGCCGGCCAGTAGTGCGCCAAGATCAAGCGAATAGATTTCTGCTTCTTTGAGAACGTCGGGCACTTCTCCTTCCACGATGAGTTTGGCGAGGCCTTCCGCTACTGCAGTCTTGCCCACACCAGATTCACCCACCAGTAACGGGTTGTTCTTGCGGCGTCGAGACAACACCTGCACTACCCGTGTTACCTCTTCGGTACGACCAATGAGCGGATCGATTCTGCCCGCTTCTGCTTCGGCATTCAGATTGGTGGCAAAACTGTCCAGCGGATTGGCTGAACTTTCACCCAATGCTTCCTCTTCCTGCTGTTCTGGAGCAGATTCATTGCTGCCGGCATGGCCGGGTATCTTGGATATGCCATGGGTGATGAAATTCACAACGTCTATTCGGGCAACATCTTGCTGTTTCAGGAAATAGACAGCCTGGCTTTCCTGTTCGCTGAATATGGCAACCAGTACATTGGCGCCAGTCACTTCCCTTTTGCCGGACGACTGGACATGGAATACCGCACGTTGCAGCACGCGCTGGAAACCCAGGGTGGGTTGTGTCTCCCTCCCTGTTTCAGATTCGGGAATCAGCGGCGTGGTAGCATCAACGAAATCCACCAGTTCACCGCGCAAGCGAGAGAGATCGCAATCACAGGCAAGAAGAACATTTGAAGCAACCTCGTTATCGAGTAATGCCAACAACAAATGCTCAACTGTCATAAATTCATGACGCTTCTTGCGAGCACCTTTGAATGCATAATTTAAAGTAGCTTCTAAATCTTTACTTAACATAATGGCTTGTTACCTTTTCAGGTTTACTGCTGCCCTGGGTTGTCTGTATTCGTTTTCTGTCCTGTTGCTTGCTGATCGCAAGCTTCTTACCTGTCTACTTCGACAGAGCACAACAGAGGTTGCTCACATTCGCGGGAATAATCATTCACCTGCGCTGCTTTCGTTTCCGCGACATCTTTACTGTATACGCCACACACGCCTTTTCCCTCTGTGTGCACCTTCAGCATGATCTGGGTCGCCTTCTCTACATTCATATTGAAGAATGACCGGAGCACATCAACGACGAAGTCCATGGGTGTGTAGTCATCGTTGATCAGGATCACTTTGTACAACGGCGGTTGTTTGAGTTTGGGTTTTTCTGCGGTTTCCGCAAATCCCGTATTGTGACCACCGTCGTTTTCGTCCTGCGAATTATTGGGACGTATGGGTAATTTACTCATCTCTAAGTCTAGTAGAACTTTCTTCTGCATACTTTATTACTGCGGATGATCGCCATGTTTTACAGGCTTCGATAAGGATCATTTTGCGTCAGATATCGAGGCTTGAAAAGCGCTTTATGGACAGGAGGTTTCTGCACTAATTTGGCAGCGATTGGTTCTAAAGATGGTGCTATTTCGGGCGATTTCAAGGAATTACCCGTGATTAATCCAGCCGCCCATGAAGCCGATGGTTTTGACATTTAGAAGTCAAAGGTGTATAGGCTAGATGGAGTGGCTAGGAGTCACTACAAAATAATTAAAAGAAATAATAACAAGCACGGAGTAATAGATGAGTACCGGGCAAGTTAAATGGTTCAATAACGCTAAAGGATTTGGCTTTATTCTCCCAGATGACGGCGGCGAAGACTTATTCGCCCACTATTCCGCAATTGGCATGGAAGGTTACAAGACCCTTAAAGCTGGGCAACTGGTGTCGTTTGATACCGTTGAAGGCCCCAAGGGAATGCACGCAGCCAATATCAAACCGATCTCTGATTCATCCGCTGAGGCACCAGCTGCCGACCCGGATAATGCAGCGGCAGAGGCGCCCCAGGAAGAATTCAGCGAAGAAGAAGCCATCGCCGAATAACCCCGGCTGGCGGCTGATGCTGGTAATTCTTTCTAAACACACCCTCCAGTGTGAGAGTACACTACGCCCCGAATTTCTTCGAAATTGGCAGGTCGTGGTGGTTTTGTGGCACAGGTAATTCTCTTCAATAAGCCTTTCGGCGTACTTTCCCAGTTTACCAGCCAGGAGGGGCACACCACCCTCGGAGACTATATCGATGAGAAGGGGTTCTATGCCGCTGGCAGGTTGGACAAGGATTCTGAGGGACTTCTGGTGCTCACCAATGATGGCAAACTGCAGGAACGCATCGCTGACCCCCGTTTCAGGAGCTCAAAGACTTACCTGGTACAGGTCGAAGGTGTGCCTGACGATATCGCCATTCAACAACTGGCGGATGGTGTAGAGCTTAAGGATGGCTTGAGCTTACCGGCAGAAGTTAAAGTGATTAATGAACCGCGACTGTGGCCGCGCAACCCACCGGTTCGATTCCGCAAGCAGATTCCAACGAGTTGGCTAGAGCTGACAATCTGGGAAGGCCGAAATCGCCAGGTACGGCGGATGACTGCGGCGGTGGGGTTTCCAACCTTGCGGCTGGTGCGCGTGGCCGTGGCTGACTGGCAAATTGCAGATTTGGAGCCCGGAGACTGGGTTCGGCTTGATGTATAACTGGTGGGTAAGGTGCTACAAGCTGCCGCTTATTTCTGCCAGCGAGCGATCGCCTCGGCATCACTGTGGCGGCTTGCTACCCATTCTGCTCCATCTTCTCCCCGCTGCTTCTTCCAGAATGGTGCTTTGCTCTTTAGGTAATCCATCATGAACTGCGCCGACTCGAATGCGGCATGACGGTGGGCGCTGGCCGCGCCGACCAGGACAATCTGGTCTCCGGGCTTGAGATCGCCCACGCGATGGATGATACACAGCGCCTGCAGGGGCCATTTGGCCCGGGCCTGTTGAGCAATGTCCTCGAGGCACTTTTCCGTCATACCCGGGTAGTGCTCAAGGAAAAGCCCTGTCACCGGTTTGCTGGTATCGGAGTTCTGGTCGTAGAGTTCTCTAACCAGACCTGTAAAGGTCACGATAGCACCTGGATCCCCTGCCTCTTCTCGCAACGCCTGGTAAACGCTGGCCAGGTCGAAGTCCTGCTCCTGCACAACAATCATGCTTACCCACCCGTCATGGGTGGAAAGAAAGCCACCTCATCATTTTCAGACAATTTCCAGCTTCTATCCACAACTGTTTGATTTACCGCGACTAATAGAGGGTTGTTTGAGCCGTCCAGTGACTTGAACCGGGGATTTGATTCACTCAAATGAGCGATCAGGTCAGCCACATCTGCGACGCCTGCCGGTAGCTCCATGGCATCTTCGGCACGGTCCAGGGCTTCTCTTACGCTGGCAAAATAGTGAATGGTGAGCATCGCTTCTAGACAGCCTCCATGCGTCGGTAGTGACCGGAGCGACCGCCCTGTTTCTCCAGCAAATGAATGTCGCCAATGACCATATTCTTGTCGACTGCCTTGCACATATCGTAGATCGTCAGTGCGGCCGTTGAGACCGCAGTAAGCGCCTCCATTTCCACGCCGGTTTTCCCATCGACCTTGCACAGGGCGGTAATCACTACGCAGCTGTGTTTCTCGTCCAGTTCCAGTTCCACGCCGACCTTGTTCAGCATCAGAGGATGACACAGGGGGATTAACTGCGAGGTTTGCTTTGCGGCCTGGATTCCCGCGATGCGCGCGATGCTGAGGACATCGCCTTTCTTGTGGCCACCACCGGCAATGAGCGCCAGTGTTTCAGGGGTCATGCTGATCTTGCCCCGGGCGATCGCGGTACGCTGGGTGATTTCCTTATCACCGACATCCACCATGTTGGCATTGCCTTCAGAATCCAGGTGTGTGAGTTTGTCGCTCATAGTGTCTGCTTCGCATTGATGAGTGGCTACCAGAAGTCCTGCTAACGCGGGTATCCGGGTAGGTCATTATCGCCTAGTACGGCATCGAGCTGAAGCTCTCGCAAGAATTCAATTGAGCATGCAGGCTTAGTTCGTTGATCACCTTATTGTTTGACCCTAAAATTAACCCCGCTCATGTCTGCGCTTCCCCATATAACCGTTGCCACCGTCGTTCAAAAGGATGGACGCTTTCTCTTTGTCCGGGAAAACAAGGGCAATGGTCTGGTGTACAACCAGCCGGCTGGCCATGTGGAAGTCGGTGAATCCCTCATTGCGGCGGCCCATCGCGAGACGCTGGAAGAAACTGGTTGGGTAGTGGAAGTCTCACACCTTCTGGGGATCTATGAATATCGCTCTTCTGATAATGGAATCAGTTATATACGGCATTGTTTTATAGCGAATCCCATAGAGCAGAAGTTTCCAGGCCCCATCGATCAGGACATCGCAGATATTCAGTGGTTGGACATGGACGAGTTCATCGACTTGAAAGCGCAGTTGCGAAGCCCTATGGTCTTGCGCGCTCTCGAAGATTACCTGCAGGGCCAGTATTTTCCGTTGGATGTAATCCGGTGACGCTGCAAGGTGTTAGCGCTAATTGCCGATCACAGTATCGCACCCTGATTCAGTGGCAAATCAGCGATAGATGCAACTTTATTAATCTACTATGAATCAATCTATTACAGCACAACCTTTAAGCGACTTCGTAAAAAAAGCGCCTGCCGATACCCGGGTCATCGTCGGCATGTCAGGGGGGGTTGATTCGTCAGTGTCTGCCTACCTGTTGCAGCAACAAGGCTACCAGGTAGAAGGCCTGTTTATGAAAAACTGGGAAGAAGACGATGGCACGGAATACTGTACTGCCCTCGCCGACCTCGCCGATGCCCAGGCAGTTTGTGACAAGCTTGGAATCACGCTGCACACTGCAAACTTCTCTGCCGAGTACTGGGACAATGTGTTTGAGCATTTCCTCAAGGAGTACAAGGCCGGTAGGACGCCGAATCCCGATGTGCTGTGTAACAAGGAGATCAAGTTCAAGGCCTTTCTCGAATATGCGCTTGAACTTGGCGCCGACCTGATTGCCACCGGTCACTATGTACGACGCTTCGATGAAGACGGCCACACCTACCTGCAAAAAGGTCTGGATAACAACAAGGACCAAAGCTACTTCCTTTGCGAAGTGAGTGAAGAAAACCTCCGCTACAGCCTGTTTCCGGTTGGCGAACTCAATAAGGCGGCGGTGCGGCGAGTCGCCAGTGAATTGAATCTGGTGACCAAAGATAAAAAGGACAGCACAGGTATTTGTTTCATTGGTGAGCGTAAGTTCAAGGATTTTCTGGAAAATTACCTCCCAGCGCAGCCCGGCAGAATCGAGGCAGTCGACGGTGCAACGGTGGGACGTCACGCTGGTCTTATGTATTACACCCTGGGACAGCGTCAGGGTTTGGGCATCGGTGGTATTCCGGACCGTCCCGAAGCCCCATGGTATGTGGTAGGCAAAGACCTTGAGCGAAATGTTTTGATAGTTTCGCAAGGCAATGAAAACGAAGACCTTTTCTCCAAAGAGCTAATAGCCCAGCCCGCCTCCTGGGTGGATCAGACAGGCCCGTCCCTGCCACTGCGCTGCCAGGCCAAAATTCGTTATCGACAGGCGGATCAGGAATGCACTGTCAGCCCATTGGACGACGGCAGGCTGATGGTGACATTTGAACGCCCGCAGCGAGCAGTTACCCCGGGCCAGTATGTGGTTTTTTACGCAGAGGACCGCTGCCTGGGAGGAGCGATCATCGATGCCTACACTCGCTGAACTTAGCCGCTGGGAGCAGCAGAACCTGGCCCTCGCCGCAGTCACCCAGTGTGCTGCCCTGGTCAGGGACCTGGCCAGTGAGGGGGACGTGCCCCAGGCGCAATTGGCGGCCTGTATCAATCCATTGATAGCCACTTCGCCGGATAGCATAGATGACATCTACCCCTATCCCGCTGACCTTGCCCGAGGTGTGGGAATTATGCAGGAAATGTTCGGTACTGAACGCTTGCGCGAGCATGGGGAAGTCGTGCGATATACATTGGGAATCATACTGTTGAGAAGTAAACTTATGGCTGATGGTGAGATGCAGGAAACGATTCACCGAAGGCTGCAGTACCTCGATCCGATTCCACGGGAAGATCAGGCTATGGTTGACCCGGACAACCCGGGTATCTCACACCAGGAACGCATTTTCAGGCAGCTTGCGACCCTCTATCAGGATACAATAAGCACTCTCTCGTACCGCATTCAGGTGCAGGGGAAGATTGCGCATCTCAAGAATGACTTCACTGCCAATCGCATTCGAGCACTGCTGCTGGCAGGCATCAGGTCTGCCGTGCTCTGGCATCAGCTCGGGGGCAGGCGTTGGCGACTGGTGGTGTATCGCAAGCGTATCCAGGAGACCGCGGCTAATCTGCGGCGCCAACTCATTACAACGGTATAGCGCCCTGCGCAACTATTTAGATAAATCAAATACTTCGTAAGTTAATCTCAAGGAAGTAGCTAGAAGGAACTCTCTATGTCGGACTCTCTGAGCCCATTACTGGCGATCTCTCCCCTGGACGGGCGCTATCGCAGCAAAGCCGCAGCACTGGCCCCCTACTTTAGTGAATTTGGATTGATCCGCTGCCGGGTGATCGTGGAGATCCGCTGGCTGCAGGTTCTGGCAGCTTGCGAAGGTATTTCAGAGCTGGCACCACTTAGCACCGAGCAGCTGCAGGTCCTGGATTCGATCCATCAGGATTTCAGCCTCGAAGATGCACAGCGCGTCAAGGACATTGAGAGCAAAACTAATCATGATGTCAAAGCAGTAGAGTATTTTATTAAAGAAAAGCTTAAGGATTCGGCCGATCTGGCGGCGCACCTGGAGTTTGTGCATTTCGCCTGCACCAGTGAAGACATCAACAATCTCGCCTACGGGCTTATGTTGCTGGAAGGCAGAAAGGAAGTCCTGCTGCCCATGGCGGATCAGGTGATCGTTGCCATCGAGGAACTGGCACGGCGCTATGCTGAGCAGCCTTTGCTGTCACGAACCCATGGCCAGCCCGCGTCACCCACCACAGTCGGGAAGGAAATGGCTAATGTGGCATACCGACTCCGTCGTCAGTACCAGCAGTTGGAAACCGCACCGCTACTGGGCAAGATTAATGGGGCCGTGGGCAATTACAATGCCCACTTCTCTGCCTATCCTGAGGTGGATTGGCCCGCGCTCGCGCAGCAATTTGTGACCGGCCTGGGCCTCGCATGGAACCCTTACACCACCCAGATTGAGCCCCATGACTATCTGGCCGAAGTATTTGACTGTTGTTCGAGGTTTAATACGATACTCATTGATTTTTCAAGAGATATTTGGGCATACATCTCCTTGAATTACTTCCGTCAAAAAACCATTGCGGGCGAAGTTGGGTCCTCCACCATGCCCCACAAGGTTAACCCTATTGATTTCGAAAACGCTGAGGGTAACCTCGGTATGGGCAACGCCATCATGCAGCACTTGGCAACCAAATTGCCGGTTTCCCGCTGGCAAAGAGACCTTACCGACTCTACCGTGTTGCGATCTATCGGCACCGGGCTGGGCCACAGCCACGTGGCCTACCAGGCTTTGCTGAAGGGGATCGGTAAACTGGAGCTGAATGCAGTGGCCATCGATGCCGATATCGATGCCTGTTGGGAGATCCTGGCAGAGCCTGTTCAGACCGTCATGCGACGCTATCGGATCGAGGAGCCCTACGAGAAGCTCAAGGCACTCACCCGTGGCAAGGGCATTACCCGGGAAGCCCTGCAGGAATTCATTGCCAGCCTCGATATCCCGGATTCTGCCAAGACAGAGTTGCTGGAATTAAGCCCTCGTACCTATCTGGGTAATGCCATACAGCAAGCACAGGCGATCTAAGCTCAGCCGGGTCTCAAATTGACTGCTAAAGATTTCAATCCAGCTAGCTTTCTCAAAACTTATTGGCAGCAAAAACCGCTACTTATAAGAGATTTCTTAAAAGAATTCTCAGACCCTGTTGATGGCGATGATCTGGCGGGCCTGGCGCTGGCCGAGGACGTCGAAAGCCGCCTCGTACATAACCACGGCGAAAACTATCAATTAAGCCATGGTCCTTTTCAGGAAACGCTCCTCAGTTCCTTGCCCGACAAAAACTGGACGCTGTTAGTGCAGAGCGTTGATCTGTGGGTTGAGGAAGTAGCCCAACTCAAGGCCCATTTCGCTTTTATCCCGAGCTGGCGGGTCGATGATGTGATGGTTTCCTATGCCACTCCGGGTGGCGGCGTGGGGCCGCATTTCGACCGCTATGATGTATTCCTGCTTCAGGGAGCCGGCACGCGGCACTGGCGACTGGGGCAACTGTGTAATGACGACACCCCGGTTGATACAGGTACCGGCCTGAGTCTGCTGACAAAATTTGAACAAGAACAGGAAGTTACCTTGCATTGCGGAGATGTACTCTACATCCCTCCGGGTTGGGCGCATTGGGGCGTCGGGGGTGAGCCAGGCTTGTGTTATTCCATTGGTTTTCGTGCGCCCTCCCATGAAGAACTGCTCGAGGAATTCAGCACCCTGCTGATGTCCCATTGCAGCCCCGATCAGCGTTACCGTGATCAGTCCCCTGTTGTGCCCGAGAATGCCGGGATGATCGATGCAGCAGAGCTGCGGAGCCTGTGGCAGCAATTGCAGGGCAAACTGCAGTCCCAGCAGATATTCAACGAGGCCTTCGGCAATCTCGTTACGCGGCCCCGTTATCCAGCGCTGCACAGGGAGGACGCCAGTCGGCACACTCCTGAGAGTTTGCAGTTGGCTCTGGACGCGGGAGAACGACTGTGCCGGCATCCAGGCTCACGTTTCGCCTACCTGGAAGCTGAGGCAGGCAAGCAGCCTCTGTGCCTGTTTGCTGATGGAGAATGCTTCGAGCTCGCGGCAGCTCAAATTCAAATCGTGCGTGCGCTATGTGACGCAACTATCGGAAATACCGAGACTATTACTCTGCCCTCAAAAAACCTGACGCCCCAGGATACCTCACTCATACTGGCGCTGCTGAGCCAGGGTAGCCTGCTCCTGCAGGAGAGCGCCGAATTACAGTGACAGGTCGCGTTCGCTGGCCTTGATGAATTCCTGCCTGAGATCTTCGTAGCTATGAACCGCAGGAAACTGGGGGAATTCCTCGATCACATTGTCCGGCGCCTTGAACAGGATGCCAGCGTCCGCTTCTGCAAGCATGGTGGTGTCATTGTATGAGTCACCAGCGGCTATTACCCGGTAGTTGAGTCCATGAAAGGCGATCACACACTGCCGCTTGGGATCTTTCTGGCGTAGCTTGTAATCCACGATGGCCCCGCTCTCATCCGCTATCAGGCGATGGCAGAACAGGGTTGGGAAATCGAGCTGCCGCATCAAAGGCTGTGAGAATTCATAAAAAGTGTCTGACAGGATAATGAGTTGGAAGCGTTCCTTAAGCCAGCAGACAAAGTCGTAGGCGCCCTCTAACGGGCTCATGGTAGCAATGACTTCCTGGATGTCGGGTAATCCCAGATTGTGCTCAGCAAGGATGCGCAGGCGCTGTTTCATGAGCACATCGTAATCGGGTATGTCCCGGGTGGTGGCCCTCAATTCGTCGATGCCGGTCTTTTCGGCGAATCCAATCCAGATTTCAGGAATCAGGACCCCTTCCAGGTCCAGGCATGCGAGTTCCATAGGGGGTAACTACTCCGTGCTGAGAATGATGTAGTGAATTAGGCCCCTGTTCTGTCGTGATCGACGCTGAATCCGGGCACTGAGGTCATTTAGACAATCAAAATTTAGCAGAAACCAGA
The DNA here is from genome assembly GCA_965227635.1 of uncultured Pseudohongiella sp. GTDB lineage: Bacteria > Pseudomonadota > Gammaproteobacteria > Pseudomonadales > Pseudohongiellaceae > UBA9145. Next base: position 3,497,550 of record OZ245763.1, read on the forward strand.
TTAGCGTAACAGCGCTAAGAGCAGGGAATTTACAACTGGGACGGCATATCTAGATGTGTTTTCTGAAATCAGACACAAGATTTGGGCAAACAGGCCTTTTAGACTGTCTAAGTGCTTAATATTGTTGGATTTTTTCCACGTGGAACATTGCCTGTGTCAGCGTGGAACATTGGCACAAATCGTGATTGAGCCCTGGAGGCATCTTTACCAGAGTGCTATTTTCCCCCACAATGTGCGCCCGCACTGGCCTGCAGGCTCCTGTTTTCGCAAACAAAGGTGAAGCGCCACCTGCTTCAGGCTAGCAAAAACCCACCAGGACCCGTTTATCCAGGACACCCAAACCTATGTTTACCGACCAGACTGTATCTGCCCTGAATGAAGCTCTTCAGGGTAAGTCGCCAAAAGAGATCTTGCAGCGGGTGAGTAGTGAACTCGGAACGGCTGTTGTCGCATTCAGTGGTGCAGAAGATGTGCTGCTGGTGCATTTGGCTGCCAAGCTGCCCTCTCCCCCTGATTTCCTGACCCTCGACACTGGTCGGCTGCATGCCGAGACGCTGCAATTTATCAGCGACGTACAGAAGCATTACCAGATCGCGTTGGACATCCTCCAACCGGATCCGATTGAAGTTGATAATCTGATTAAAAATAAAGGCTTGTATAGCTTTTATAAGGACGGGCATCAAGAATGTTGCGGGATTCGGAAGGTGACGCCATTACGCAGCAAGCTGCGCCACTACGATGTCTGGATCACGGGTCAACGCAAGGACCAGAGCCCCACCCGCAATGAGGTCGCTATCGTCGAGATAGACCGGAGTTTCTCCACCGAGGAACGCCAGATACTCAAGGTAAATCCCCTGGCAAACCTGTCTTCCAGGGAAGTGTGGGAAACCATTCGACTGCTGGAGATCCCGTACAATCCCCTGCATGACCGGGGTTTTATCAGTATTGGATGCGAGCCCTGCACGAAGTCTATCGGCCCCCATCAGCATGAGCGCGAGGGACGCTGGTGGTGGGAAGAAGCCACGATCAAGGAATGCGGCCTGCACAAAGGCAATATTGAAGTTCTGGCAAAAGGGTGAAGACTGGTTCGTATTCCGGGAACGGTCAGATTCCCGGAATACCAATGCTTAGGCGGGATAGACAATCATGGTAGCAGCGCTTGGCAGTTTCCAGTGGTGCTTCAGTGGACCGGCAGCTCGATATCCTTGAACAGGTCTTCCAGTTCTGCCCTCGAGTGCCTGAAACTGGTTTCTTCAACCAGTTCCCGTGTCAGGTGCGGCGCAAACATTTGAATGAAATCAAACATATAGCCCCTGAGGAAACTGCCCCGGCGGAAGCCGATCTTGGTAATACTGGGCTCAAACAGGTGGCTGGCATCCAGTGCCACCAGATCTGAATCCGCGGCCGGATCATGGGCCATAGAGGCTACAATACCGACTCCCATACCCATGCGAACATAGGTTTTAATCACGTCGGCGTCTGCAGCGGTAAACACGACCCTTGGAGACAGCCCTTTTGCCGTGAAGGCCTCATCCAGTTTGGAGCGACCAGTAAAGCCAAAGGTGTAGGTTACGAGCGGATATTTTGATAAATCTTCGAGACTTAGCTGCGAAAGTTGAGCTAATTCATGATTTCTGGGTACCAGTACCGCCCGATTCCAGCTGTAGCAAGGCATCATGATGAGATCGCTAAACAGGTCAAGGGCTTCGGTGGCGATGGCGAAGTCAGCGGTTCCGTCCGCTGCCAATTCGGAAATCTGCATTGGAGTGCCTTGATGCATATGCAGGGCAACATCCGGAAACTTGTCTATGAACTGCTTGATCACAGGCGGCAGCACATAGCGGCACTGTGTATGGGTGGTTGCGACTGCCAGGGCGCCCTTCTTTTCATCGCAGAACTCCTGGGCCACCGATTTGATGCTTTCAACCTTGCGAATGATCTCGCCAGCGGTCTTCAGGATCGATTCGCCAGCAGGGGTGATGCGGGTCAGGTGCTTGCCACTGCGCGAGAATATCTCTACTCCGAGTTCATCCTCTAACAGTCTGATTTGCTTGCTTATTCCAGGTTGCGAGGTGTAGAGGCTCTGTGCCGTTTGTGACACGTTCAAATCATGATGCGCAACTTCCCAGATGTAGCGCAACTGCTGCAGTTTCATAGCTCCTCCAACTGAGCAAGTAAGGCTCTGTATCGATATGCAGTATATGCGATTTAGTTATAAAAATATGACAAATTATTCTTTTGAAGAATAGTAGGCATACCGTATTTTTGCCAGCGCCATTTCCCTGAGCAGCGCCTCTTTTATCACTGTAGACCACAATGGAATTCTTGCTACACATTTTGGCTGGAGCCACAGTCGGCTTCGCCATAGGTCTTACGGGCGTTGGCGGGGGTTCCTTGATGACTCCTCTACTCTTGCTTTTCGGCTATCCCGCACCCGTGGCGATTGGCACTGACCTGCTCTACGCGGCTATTACGAAGGCCGGAGGCGCCCTATCCCATAACCGCCGCGGCAACGTGGACTGGCGAATCGTTGCCCTGCTTGCCGCCGGCAGCATGCCGGTGTCCATTCTCTTGCACTTCTTCGTGATTGATAGCGGCTTCCAGGAATCCCCTGATTTCGAGGCGTTACTTACCAGAAGCTTGGGTATCATGTTAATTATTACTGCTAACATATTGATATTCAAAGATAAGCTGCGCCAGGGCGCCATAGAGGAACGACCAGAACTGTTGATGCGCTCGGTGCACCATAATCGCAGTTTGGTTACCTGGGGAATGGGATTACTGTTGGGTGTCTGCGTGACTCTGTCGTCTGTAGGAGCTGGCGCCTTTGGGGCGGCTATTCTGCTGGTGATCTACAGCCAGACTAGCGCTGTGAAGATTATTGGTACCGACATCGCGCACGCCGTACCCCTGACTTTCATCGCGGGCATGGGCTATTTGTTCGCTGGCTACGTGGATCTGGTGCTACTCGTGAGTTTGCTGGTGGGATCGCTTCCGGCAATAGCGCTTGGTTCGCGTATCAGTAGCCAGGTGCCAGAGAAACTGCTGCAGCGCTTGTTGATTCTGATTCTGATGAGTCTGGGCATTATTTATAGCCTTGGACTGGAATTATAAACGCTAAGCTATTGATCCCATTTTAGTTATTGGCTACGCCATGGGGTACATGGCCGGTGGCCACGTGATTGCGAGCGGATTCGCAATGCCCTTCCTGATCGTCAAAAAACACATCTGCGTCAAAGGCTTGCAGGAATTGTCCCTTGTCCAGCCCACCCAGAAACAAGGATTCATCGATACGAATATTCCAGGCGCGCAGGGTGCGCACCACCCTTTCATGGGCTGGCGCCGCCCGGGCGGTTACCAGGCAGGTCCGAATGGGGGCTTCTCCCGGGGGAAACGCCCTTTGGATCTGCTGCAAGGCACCGAGGAATGGTTTGAATGGGCCACCGTCCATGGGCTCGTTTGCTGCTTCACGCTCATTCTGCGTAAAAGCCTCCAAGCCTTTGTCTTTATAGATTTTTTCGGATGCATCGGAGAACAGGACGGCATCACCATCAAAGGCAATCTTCAGGATTTCTTTCGGTGCCGGTGGCTTGTTCGATGGCAGGATCGTAGCGGCAGCCACGCCCAACTCCAGCGCCTGCCGCACATCTGCCCCATCTGTAGACAGGAACAGGTGGCTATTAAAGGCAGAGATATAGCGGTAAGGGCTATCACCACTGCAGAACGCTGCGCGGGTGATATTAAGTCCGTAGTGCTCTATTGAGTTGAAGATGCGCAGGCCAGTATCTGCACTATTACGGGAAAGCAGGATAACCTGTACAGGTGATTCCTCTACTAAATCATTGAGATGGAGCAGCTTTTGCACCAACTCGAAAGCAACCCCCTTCTCCAATGGTTCGTCTTCTCTCTCGATCTGGTAGCGCTGGTAAGCATCGAGGCCTTCGCTTTCATAAACACGATGGCTTTCTGCCAGGTCGAATAGTGCCCGGGAAGATATGGCTATGACCAATGGGTCGATGGCAGCTTGTGCTTTCTTCATGTGGTGCCGTTCCCGGCGCTCCGTCTTCTATCTATTAACAACCAAGTAATCGCTGATGCCTGACAGTAGAACAGCGAACAGCCCGCCATCTTGTCATCTCCTGGGGTCCATTCCCACTGCAATCTGCCAGTGCGGGGCGATAGATATATCAGCCTTCAGTAGATGGTGAGCAAGTGCAGCTTTTCAAGCGCATTTAATCCAGAACAGATCGCGTTAGTGCTATTGGAGCCTCACCGTCAATTAGTTGTCACGAAACAGGCTATTGAAGTGCAAAACTATGGCGCGCGGACCATTATCGTACTACACCTAGTAGAGGGTATTAAAACTGTGCTTGATTGGAGTGATTGCCACTTCATGCGCACTAATAACAATTCCGGGGCGCATATGGAAAGCAACCGGAACAGGTCAGATCAAACCTGCTACACCAGAGGATCGGAAGCTCATGTCAGCACTTTTACCGGAAGACACTTTTGAAGATACGGAGATAATCTTCACCGCGGTCACGGCTCATGAGTCAGATTTATCCGATAACCATTCGTCGGAGAATTCAGAACCACTTCCCGAACACGTCGAGTTTTTAAAGAACAAGCTGCGTGAACAACAGGAAAGGAAAAAACGCATCGCGGCTAAAGAATCAGATTTCAATTCTTCTTCCACGTCCACGAAGAACAGTCGTGCGCAACTCTGGAAGAAAATGATGGCGCGCACCGAGTCCCTGAATGCGGACGCGGAAAAATTTAACACCCAGTCTGCCGTATTGCTCTCCGCTTTACAGAAACTACAGACCAGCATAGAGACCTCTCACCGGGAGAAAGATGGTCTGGTCAGTCATTTCAGAGAGTTGAATTCAGATTGTGAGAATCTGAAAGAGAAGTTGGAAGGTGGGCTGGAAAATCTGCAACAGGAATCCAGCGCTGCCGCAAGGAACAACGAGACCTCTTCCGAACTGATTTCACGTATCGAAGAACTGCTCGAAGAGACTCGAAAAAATCATGCAGACAGCAAAGCGCAGGCTGCAGAAACGCTTTCCATTCTGGAAAAAGCACAACAACACCAGACGCTATATTCCGCTTCAGCGGAAAGTTTTTCACAGCTGAGGGATGAGGCCGAGGGATTTGTAGCGCAGGCGCGAAGCGTCAGTGAAGACGCGCGCGAGCAGAGTGACTCCCTTAAGGAGCTCATCAATCGCAATCAGGCCATCACTGACCGGCTGCAGACCGTATCCACCGGCATGATGGAAACCAGGGATGAGTTACAAGAGGAGCGAGAGACCCAGCGCGCCCTGAATGAGCAGGTTGGCAATCGCATCAAGCAAACTGAAAAACTTAACCAACAACAATCAACCCTGATTGAGCTGACAGAGTCGCGATCTGAAGAGCTTAAAGAGGAGTTGGAAAATTCCGTAAGACAAAACAAAAAGTACCAGGTACGCCTGCAACAGACAGAAGAAAAACTCCGGGAATCTATCAAGCTACAGGAAGATTTCAAGGCGGACTATGTGAAATCCCAGGAACTGCTTAAGAAGAACGAGAACGTTCTCGCCCGTGCTGCGACCGCGCTGAAAGAGTCAGAAAGCTATGGCGCGCAATTCACCAGCTCGCTGGCGAAGTTCCATCAGGCAAACGAGCAGTCTCAGCATATGGCTATGCGCACCCAGAGTACATTGGACAAGATTATCGCGCGCAACGAATACCTTGAAAAAGAAAACAGGGCCTTGTCAGAAAGGCTGTCAGGTTCAGTGACCAATGCAGTATCGGGCCTATCCGCCAAGCCGGCGTCATTAAGCAAGCATAGCCGCGCTGCGATTCCGCAAGACGATGACTCGTTCCTCGATGATGGTCCCTCTCTCGGGGATCTCAATCTTGAGGCCAAGAGTGGTTTCTACCGATTGATGATGGTGCTGGCAATAATCCTGCCATTGAGTTTCATTGCGCATTCGCTGATTTCCACCTTTTCCAACTCAGCTGCCGTGACTCCTGAGCAGCAGACTCAACAACTCTACAATGGCAATTCGCCATCTGCATTCCCCTCCGCGTTTGCCCCTGTCGCTTCGAACAACCCGTGACGGCAACAGGTCACTGCGAGTGGCGCATTCGGCTGAATTAGCGCGTCGACTTGTTTCTCGTAATATTTACTGAATAATGCACAGGCTTGCGAAGCGGAGCTAATGCATGGACATTCTTCTTCCAGAAGAAACAGCACCCACTGGTCTCATTCTCTCTGGCGGAGGTGCCAGGGCTGCCTATCAGGTTGGCGTTTTACGTGCGATCGCCGACATTCTGCCTGGCGATGCCGTTAACCCGTTCAGGGTAATTGCAGGAACTTCCGCAGGCGCACTCAATGCGGTAACCCTGGCCTCCCATGCAAAACGGTTTCGCTTTGCCGTGAAGCGCCTCGAATTTGTCTGGAAACATCTCAGTAGTGAACAGGTCTATGACCCCCAATCCGGTGGTTTGTTGGGGGGTGCCTCCAGTGTCCTGCTTGCCATGCTGGGCAACAAGACCAATGACAAACCTGTGGCCTTATTTGATAACGCCCCACTGGCAGGTTTGCTGTCCCGGGTCGTACGTTTCGACCGTTTGCAGCACAATGTGGATGTGGGTTTGCTTGACGCGATTAGCGTGACGGCGTCAGCCTACGGTACAGGTGAATCGGTGTCCTTTTACCAGGGCATAAAAAGTATTGATGACTGGACCGGACCGCACCGACTCGGTCGGCGGGCGACTCTCCAGTTGCAGCACCTGATGGCGTCTTCCGCCATACCGATCGTCTTCCCTTCCGTGCAGATAGATGATCAGTATTACGGTGACGGAGCAGTTCGGCAATTAGCCCCAACCAGCACCGCCATTCATCTTGGGGCACGGCGATTACTGGCCATCGGTGTCAGTGGAAATCGAAGCAAGCCCCCGGCCGAAGCTCTGCAGCAGGAGGCACCGGGCCTCATGCACATCATCGGGCACATATTGAACAGTGCCTTCGTGGATACCCTCGAGAATGACCTCGAATTCCTGCGACATATGAATGATGTGATTCCCCATATTGCACAGAAGCAGAAGAAAAGGCTGTCGCGCCCCGTCTACGAAGTAGAATTACTGGAAATTTCACCGTCCAAGGAATTGAATTTATTGGCAATGGAATACTACGACGAACTGCCACGACCACTCTCTCGCTATATAAAGACGAGTGGTTCAGGAACAATGCTGAGCCTTATCCTGTTCGAGAAAGGGTTTTGTAATGCTTTGCTGGAGTTGGGCTATGCCGATGCCATGGCTAAAGAGCGCGATATTCGGCGCTTCTTTGGCTGTTGGGATTAGGCACCCGCTTCGGCTGGTTTGTAACAGGCTCCAGTGCCAGCCAGACCACAGTATCCGCCAGGATTTTTCGCCAAATACTGCTGGTGATAGTCTTCTGCATAAAAGAAATCGTCCAGAGGTTTGATTTCAGTAGTAATTTGTCCGCGCCCGATAGCACTCAATGCAGCTTGAAAAGCGTTGGCTGAGGCGCGTGCCATTGCTTCCTGTTCACTGGAACAGGTGTAGATGCTCGAGCGATACTGGGTACCGATATCAGCCCCCTGACGCATGCCCTGTGTGGGATCATGGGCCTCCCAGAAAGCGGCCAGCAACTTTTCGAAGCTGATCTGTTTGGGGTCGAAATACACCAGGACCACTTCAGTATGGCCAGTCTTGCCGCTGCAGACATCCTCGTAGCTCGGATTGCGGGTTGTACCGCCGGCATAGCCAACCGCTGTGCTGTAGACCCCAGGCAGTTCCCAGAACAATCTTTCAGCACCCCAGAAACAACCAAGCCCAAATACGGCCTTTTCCAGATACTCAGGAACGGGCTCAACGATGGTGTTACCGTTAACGAAATGCCGGGGATTGAATTCAACAACCTGCTCCCGGTCAGGTAGTGCTCTATCGGGCTCGGGAATCTCAAGTGGCTTCTTACCAAGATTAAATAACATGCAGTTTTGCCTTTGCTTTTAAAGCTGTGATGAAGTGTCTGCCTGACGCGTAGTACGTCAAGTTGAACGGCTTGGATGATTGCGGCATGATCGAACCCGCTTGCAACTTAATCCCTGAGGAAGTCCTATTGTAATGGCCATAATCCTGAATAAGAACCAATCGAGATGCCGTGTTTTACCAGCCATTGTAATGCTGCTGAATATCCTGATTTCAACCGCCAGTTCGGCAGATAGCGCCACGCTGAACAATGCCGGTGGTCTACGGCCGGTTACTCAGGAGTTCGGGCAGAGTACCAGCAATGTGCCAGATCAGAACATGGACCCGAAAAACATGAAAAACCTTCAATTCGCTGCCAATGAGGAAATCATACCCTTCACCATCAATGTAGATGATGCGGCTCTTGATGACCTGCAGCAACGTCTGGCACTGACACGCCTACCGGATCAGCTCAATGGCGTGAGCTGGGAATATGGCACTGATCTTGACTACATGCGCGAACTTCTGCAGTACTGGCGGCAGGATTTCGATTGGCGTGAGCAGGAAGCCCGTTTAAACCAGTTTGATCACTTCAAAACCTATATAGATGATCTGCAACTACATTTCATTCATCAGAAATCAAGCAACCCTGAGGCGATTCCTCTATTGATGGTCCATGGCTGGCCTGGTTCCATTAGTGAATTTACCAAAATCCTGGGGCCGCTGACCGAACCTGAAAGTCATGGTGGCAATGCCGAAGACAGCTTTCATGTCATCGCGCCTTCTCTGCCCGGCTTCGGATTTTCTGCAATCCCCAATGAGCCTGGGTTCAGCCCAGAGCGCATGGCGCTTATTCTGGCGGCGCTCATGGAACGACTGGGTTACGATCGCTTTGCTCTCGCCGGTGGTGACTGGGGCGCCATTATCAACAGGCACTTGGCCAATCATTTTCCGGATCGGCTCATTGGCTTGCACTCCAACATGCTGCTAGCAAGCCCGCCCCAGGACGAAGACTTACTGGCGAGAACCGATGCAGCGCAGGCTGCACTGCAGGCAACGCGCCGTGAGTATATGCAGAACGAAGTAGGCTACCAGCAGATACAGGGCACCAAGCCCCAGACACTCGGTTATGCGCTCACCGATTCCCCAGCCGGGCTCGCTGCCTGGATTGTGGAGAAGTTCCACGGATGGGCTGACCTGCCGCAGGATGCCACGGGCGACCTCGATAACAATTTCACCAAGGATGAGTTACTGACCAATATCTCCATTTACTGGTTTACTGGCACAATTACTTCATCCACACGCATCTATTATGAGAATCGCAATACACCGGCCATTAAGCCAATGGAGTACATAGATGTACCCACGGGCGTCGCCCTGTTTCCCGCGGAGATCTATATCTCGCCTCGGACCTGGGCTGAAAATTCTTACGACCTGCGGCACTACACGGTCATGCCCCGGGGCGGACATTTCGCAGCGCTGGAACAACCTGAATTGTACCTGCAGGACCTGCGGCAATTTTATCGTTTACTGCGTTGACGCCCTTGTCTAGAGTAGCGAACACACGAAGTCACTATCCCTGTTTAAAATAACCAAGAAATGACCTAATGACTGATACTAATCTCTCTCAATCTCCCGCCAGTGAAATGAAGGGCATACTGGCCTGGATTGAACGTTCCGGGAACAAGCTGCCCGACCCTGTCTTTATATTCCTGTATTGCATTCTCGGCGTCGTGGCGATCAGTGTAATCGCTGCCCTCGCGGGTGTATCGGCGCCCCACCCTACGCAGTTGGACGCAGCGGGGAACCCTGTCGTGGTCAGTGCCGAAAGTTTGCTCTCGGCTAACAATATCCAGCGCTTGCTGGTTGAGATGCCTGCGACTTTCGCTGGCTTTCATCCGCTCGGTTATGTGCTGGTTGTCATGTTGGGGGCCGGTGTGGCAGAACGCTCCGGACTGTTTGCTTCGGCCATGAGTGGCGCGGTGTCCAAAGCGCCAAAACTTTTGCTGACGCCATCGGTGGCGCTTATCGGCATGATGGGTAACCTGGCAGCGGATGCCGCTTATGTAGTGCTCATTCCATTAGCGGGTGTCATCTTCGCCGCCGCGGGCCGCCATCCCATTGCGGGAATCGCCGCTGCCTTTGCTGGTGTCTCCGGCGGTTTCTCGGCCAATCTTCTACCCGGGCAGCTGGATGCGCTGTTGTTTGGAATCACCGAAGCCGCTGCCGAAACTATTCTTCCCACCTGGGACGCGAACATTGCCGGCAATGCCTATTTCATCATCGTAATGACTTTCGTGTTCCTGCCCTCAATCTGGTACGTCACCGACAAGATTATAGAGCCGCGACTGGCTCCAATCCTGCCCGGCCAAATGGAAAGCAGCACCGCCGGCATGATCAAAGACCCCAATGCAGCGTTATCCGAAGGCGAAGTGCGCGGCCTCAAGCGTGCGGGTTGGGCCACATTGGCTATAGTCGCGCTTTGGATATTTCTTTGTGTGGGACCTGGCACGCCGCTTATTAATGAAGATGCAAATCCCGAGGCACGACTTAATCCACTATTCCAGTCATTGGTAGCGGGATTCTTCTTCCTCTTTCTTGCTGCCGGTTGGGCTTATGGTTCGGCATCAGGATCAATCTCAAACCACCGTGATGTCGTGAAGATGATGAGTGAAGCAATGGGCGATCTCGCCTACTACCTGGTATTGGCCTTCGCCGCGGCTCACTTTGTTGCCATGTTTAACTGGTCGAACCTCGGGCTTATCTTTGCCATCAATGGTGCCGCCGTGCTTGAAAGCTCCAGCTTGCCAGATTCCGTCCTGCTGGCATTCATTATTCTCTTTGGCGCCTTCATCAATCTATTCATAGGCTCCGCCAGTGCCAAGTGGGCGCTGTTGGCACCCGTCCTTGTGCCCATGCTGATGCTGCTGGGTTTAAGCCCGGAAATGAGTACGGCGGCTTACCGGGTAGGTGATGGCGCGACCAATATCATCACGCCGCTTATGCCTTATTTCCCACTGATACTGATTTTCTGTCAGCGCTGGCAGAAGGAATTTGGTCTGGGTAGCCTTGCTGCCACCATGCTGCCTTACTCCATCTTTTTGCTGGTTTCGGGCATTGTGATGACCATGCTATGGGTTATTCTCGGTCTACCCCTTGGACCTAATGCACCCATGGAATTCAGTCTTTAAGAGATACCTGAATTAAAGAGTACAACACGAAAACAACGGTGCTCCGAAAACGGAGCACCACGAGGAGTAGCAATGCGCGCAGTCGTCCATTCATTACTGAACAGTGCAGTCATCGGATTCACAGTGCTGGCACAGCCGCTAGGGGCACAGGAAATCACCTACCCTGACAGTTTTAGTGAGCCCATGCCATTAGTCAGTGAAGCGCTGGGTGACCTGCACGTCGAAATTACAACCGACAACGATGAGGCGCAGGCATTCTTTGATCAGGGATTTCAGCTCATGTACGCCTTCGCGAAGCTGGAGGCTGCGCGATCTTTTCGTCAGTCACAGATTGCGGACCCGGATTGTGCCATCTGCTACTGGGGCGAAGCCTGGGCCTGGGGTTCTTACCTCAATGGCGCCATGACAACAGCAGAAGGTCCGCGAGCCTGGCACGCTTTGCAGGAGGCTGTTGAACGTATCGACAATGCCAGCGTCAAAGAAGCCGATATGATTCGTGCCTTGCAGGCTCGATATGTAGAGCACTACGACCCGGAGCAGCGTCGTGCACAGGATGAAGCCTATGCCGATGCCATGGCGCAACTGTCAGCGAAATACCCGGACGACCTTAATCTGACAACACTCTATGCCGACGCGCTCTTCCTGTTGGAAGAACGTCGTGGTTACCGCGATATTAACAACCCGCGAGTACATAAATTACACAGCGTTTTACTGAGTGTACTGGATCGGGATATTCGCCATCCCGGTGCCTGTCACTTACTGGTTCATGCAACCGAATCCACCACTACGCCGGAACTCGCTGCACCGTGTGCCCGCTTCCTTGGCAGTTCCATTCCCGGCGCCAGCCATATCAATCACATGCCGAGTCATACCTGGAATGAAATGGGTCTCTGGCATGATGCTGTGCGGTCCAATACGCTGGCCTGGCACTCTGACCAGAAGGCCGCATTCGACAGGGGGTTTTCAATCTACCCGACTCACAATCTGACCATGCTTTATTACGCAGCGTCCATGGGTGGTGAGAGTGCAGCAGCCATTCGAGCGGCCACTGACCTCGCCAAGATAAGCCGCAACACGGCCATGCTCACCATGGCACTGGTTCGATTTGGCAAGTTCGATGAAGTATTGGCCGTGGAAGAAGAGCCATCCGGTGAGATAAACAAGAGCATGTATGATTTCTCACTTGGCTACGCGGCCCTGAAAACCGATGACATGGATTCTGCCAGACGCAAAGCCACTGAATTAAACGCGCTGGCTGAGACCACAACAGCCAGCTTCCGTTTCCATGAGGGCAAAGACATTGTTGGCACCCTGGCTGGAATTCTGGATGGGGAAATTGCCTGGACCGAAGGCAATATGGAAGCTGCTGCCGAGGCATTCCGCCGGGCTGTAGACTTCTACGACAATCTTAATTACGACGAACCTGAACCGCTGCCCTTCTCTCCCCGTCACTGGTTGGGTGCAGCCTATATGGAATTGGGAGCTTACGATAACGCGGAACAGCAATTCCGCACTGACCTTGCTGAGCACCCGCACAACATATGGGGGCTGTATGGTGTCCAGCAGGCACTTAAAGCGAAAGGACAGTCTGACGCCGTGATCGACCAGGATCTCTACGAGGCGTTAAATTACGCAGACATCTGGATGTCGGGTACCAAGCACTGACAAGACACCCCTAATCGTTGCAGATAGTTGTTGAGCAGTTCTGTCATCGGGTTCCATTAAACCACTGGCTGAGTCACTGCTGGCTCAAGCAGAATTCCTTGAGGCATTGATATTTCCAAACAGGCTGCGCACGATCATTTTTTCATAGACTTCAACATTGCCTTGATTACCCTGGTCGTTTGCCATCTCTCGTACTTTCATCAAGGCGTATTGCTGGATAACCAGCAAGGGCAATACGATTTCCATTCTCAGTCGAACACTACTCTGGTTAGTGGAATGGTCTTCCATTAACACGGTCTGCCCAGATACTTTCAATACCATGGCGCGGCTCAGCTCATATTCCTCATGAATGAGCTTCCAGAATTCACCGAAGGTGGCATCGTCCTGCATATAAGCTGTGAGCTTGAAGATAGACTTACTCATACTTTGCATGCTGTTGGAGATTAGCGCTTCGAAAAATTTCGAATCCCGATAGAGGGCCTGAACCTCGTCCAGGCGGCCTGCGTCTTCCAGAGATTTTAGTGCGGTGCCCAAGCCATAATAACCAGGTACGTTCTGCTTCAATTGTGCCCAGGCCCCAACGAATGGTATGGCGCGCAAATCTTCAAAGCGCAGCTTGCTGTCGCCCCCGCGCTTTGCAGGTCGGCTGCCGATGTTGGATTGGGCGTAATAATGCAAGGTGCTCATCTGCTCGAGATAGGGCAGGAACAAGGGATGAGCCTTGAAGTCGCAGTATTTGTCATAGGCGACGTCTGCCAATTGCTGGATGAGCAGACGCTGGGCTTCAGTGAACTCCCTTTCCGGCCGGTCATAGAGATTACATTCCAGCCCGGCCGCCAGCAGTTGCCTCAGGTTATGTGTCGCAGCTTCTTCCGTGCCGTAATAGGAGCTGATTGTTTGTCCCTGGATAGTCAGGTGGATCTGGTTGCTTTCTACTTTTTTGCCGAGAGCTGCGTAGAACTTGTAGGTACTGCCACCACCACGGGCTGGTGGTCCGCCGCGACCGTCGAAGAAGATGACTTCAACGTTGTTCTCCCTTGAAATCGAGGTAATCGTTTCCTTGGCCAGGTAGATTGCCCAGTTTGCCATCAGGTAACCGCCATCCTTGGTTCCGTCGGAGAAGCCAAGCATGACGGTCTGCTGGTTGCGCCGTTTCTCTACATGACTGCGGTAGACCGGAATGGCATACAATTCAGCCATGCTTTCCCGGGCGCTGCGCAAGTCATCGATCGTTTCAAACAACGGCACGATATCCAGCGTGAGCTCATCCCAGCCTGAGATACGGGCCAAGGCCATGACATTAAAAACGTCTTTAGCTCCCCGGCAATTCGAGATGATGTAGCGGTGACATCCGGATTCCCCGTTACTGGCCTGGATTTCGCGGATAAGCGAAAGCGATTCAAGCGTGTCCCGTTCTACAGGGTCCGTCAACAAATCAGGTGATAGCGTGCCCTTAACCCTGATCAGTCGTTGTATCTGTTCTGCGACACCCAACTCATTGTAATCCTCTCCGAGTAGCTGATGATTCAGGCTGTGAACTCTTTGCAGGGTGCGCTCGATGACCCGTGAGTCCTGCCGAATATCCAGGCTGGCAAAATAAAAGCCGAACATATCGACTTTATGCTGAAACGATCGCAACTGTTCTATGAACAAGCCCTGGTATTTTTGCTCAACTTCCTCGGCAATACTTTGCAATTTATTCTGAAACTCCGCCACACTCTTGAAGCTTTCCTCTGCTTCGCCGGTTAACTCCCCTTGCAGGCAATGTTCCAGCAGCTCGAGCTTTTCATAGACACCTTTAAAACTGAGACGCCGTTTAAGACTGCGCAATTCATTGCGGTAGCATTCCAGAATAATAAAGCGCAGCTTTGCAGCAACCTTGCGGGTTTCAACACAGGTTACGAAAGGGTTGCCATCCCGGTCGCCGCCGGGCCAAAACCCAATGCTCAATAACTGGTTTCCGCTTCCTGTCGGACGATATTTCGCCAGTTGCTCAGCAACCTGCCCAAAAACGGGATAGAAAATGTTGCCAAGGTACCAGGTAAGCTCAACGGCTTCTTCGAATGGCGAAGGCTTTGTCTGTTTGAAAAACGGTGTATTGCCTAGTTGCTGAAGAATATCCCGTACCGCATCAACATTGCTGGCGCGGATGGCTTCGGTAAGGTCGGTAATAATGGCCAGCACCTGGCCCGGATAGAATTGGGTCGGGTGCGCCGTGAGAATTACCCGCGCACCAAATTTCTTCAGTAGTTCTTTCAGCTTCTCCTCAAGGCCGTCTGTGTCAACACTCTCGGCAAGCTGGCGCAGGCGATTCGATTCATTGGTATAGTGAATTGCTTCGTAGGCGGCATCTTCCAATGCGTCAATCAGTACCACCTGGCGCTCTACGTATTGGATTACCTTGAACAGAAACTGAACCTGCTGTTGCTCGGTGAAGTCTGGCTTGTGTGCTTCAAAGAAACTGGTGATGATCTGCAGTGGACTGAGCCCCTCGTCCAGCCCTTTATTGCATGCCTCATCCAACAAAGGCAGCAGCAGGCCGGTCTGTTCGATTGCATCCAAAGGCAAAGTCAAAAATAGACTGTTGTAGAGCTGGTACTTCAGCCCTACTTCTTTCTCGTAAATATCCTTGTCGCGGGTAAATTCCATTTGTTTTTTATACTTTCCTTTCTTGTTGCTGAACGTTTATAGCGAACGCCGTTCCGGTTTCCTAGAAACGCGCACGCAGAATGACAGGTGGTTCCGGATTGGTGAAATTGGGCTGCACAACAAACACATCATCGCCCGCTACTGCCGCAGTAGTTGCCTGGCCTTCGAAACTGGCAACGCCTACTATATAGGCACTGCGCCAGTTATTGTCGCTGCGGAATTTAAGCACACGACTATTACTGTTCGAGGTAACCACCAGACTCCCATCGGCTGCCCATACCAGACCATCGGCGCCAGCCGCTGAAAAGTCCAGATCGACAATTGACCAGTTGCCTGGATTATTGACGGGAACTTTCAGTATCTGCCCAGTGCCCAGTGCAGCCACCAAAAGATAGCCGGCTGGGTGGTACTCGATTCCATTCAGGTTGAACCCTGCATCCTGGCCCAGATCGAGCAGTACGCTGGGTTGATAGTAACGGTCCACCCGGTAGATGATGTTCATCGGTGAGTCGGTAACAAATGCGGTGCCTGCTGCGCTGATAGCCACATCATTAGCGAAGTGACTGGAATTTGCCGGCCGATCTTCAATCGATGCCTTCAGGTCTACCATGGCTAACCGCTCTCCGCTGTCGAGCGCGTAAACACCCAGCATGGCATTGGTCACGTCACCGCCAAAATTGGAGTTTGCGACCAGTAACCGGTTGCCCTCTTCGTCAGCCTCGATGCCCACCGAGGCCATTAAGTCTTCATCTTCGACCACGGCAACGAGACTGCCGTTGTTCATCACCTGATAGATACTGCCATCCACCATTGATCCCACCAGCAAGCGGTTATTGCGGTGGTCATATTCGATTCCTTCCGGAACGAACCCGCCTCTTTCCGCGGTGATGACATCGGCTATACCACTACTGCTTCCGCCTGTCGCTGTGCACGCTGCCAGTAGCGAAACCAAGACTCCACCTGCTGCAATTCTCAGGCTGCCTTGACGAAATAATGGTCTTTTCATTGCAATCTTCCTTCTGTATTTCACTGTATTGGCGCCTTGATCCAAAGGTTTTGCTGCATTACCGGAGTCAATTCCGATCCGCAGCAATTTAACCGGAAAGGTGCTTTTTTGTTGCCACTTTGGCTTTGTGGCCTGATTTAGATTCCGGAAATCGGGCTTTCGAAAACCGTACTCTTGATTTTCATGCTCTTGGCTTTTGTACCGCCGACTATTGTACTCCCTGTCCATCACACAGTTCTTGTCAGAACGTAATTCCTGTCTCCTGGCCATTGTAGCGTCCATAAAAGGCGTGATTTCCACCTTTAAAGCAATCCAAGCCTCTGTTTTAATCCGGACTGCATTTTCAAAGGACTCCTGATTCCCAAATGACCCATTGTTCTATCCGCAAACCGCTGCTCCTGCTATGGGGCTTCATGCTGACAATACAGCCTTCGTTAACCCTTGCCGCTGAGGCGGAGTCAGAACAATCCGTCTGGTTCTGGAATCTGGTGATATCACTGATCGTCATGCTGGTAACGCTCTCCAGTGCCGCATTACCTCTCGCCGCTCTGCGCCAATGGCGTGGTGGCTGGTTTATGGCCAGTGCAGCGCCGTTGGCCATACTCGCCTTCTGGTGTGCCGCGATATTCCTGTCCCGTATGGAAAACCCCAATAGCCACCGTTTATGGCCCTTCGAAGTGTTTAGCTGGGCTATGCTCAATATGATCTATATGGTTGCCCTGATGACCTATAAGCGAAAGGTGGATAAAGGCAGGGAGATGGCCATGGAGGACGTGGTGAAAGCTGAGAAAGCGGCGCTTCAGGATGAGGCGGAATCAACAGGCTCCGACTGAGCCCAGGCCTCATAGCCACCGTCAAGACTGTAAGTCTGGTGAAATCCCTGTTCCGCAAGATACGCGGCTGCACTCTGGCTCATATGACCGTGGTAACAGCAGACTATTACCGGGCGCTCCGGGTCTGCTTCCATTATAAATTCCTGGATATTGCTGTTATGCAGGTGGAACGCGCCTGGAATATGCGCCTTGGCGAAGGATTCTTCGTCTCGAATATCCACGATCTGGGTACTGCCGTCAGGGTTGTCTCCAGCACCAATAATGTCCCTGGCTTCAGCCACTGATATCCGTTTAAACATCGTAATTTACCTGCGACTCAATTCACCGGGAGACTAGCAAACTCACGGCCTGCCGTCATGACCATTGAGCATTGTTCCATAACAATTGGACAATTTATTTAGACTGTATATTTAGACACTTGACCATGCCTAAACAGTCTAATTATACTGCCCAACCCAACTACAAACTGGCTGGCAGCAACATGCTGAATAGTAAGGAACTCATTGAAATTACAGGAATTTCACGCGCTACGCTGAATAATTATGTCGCCCTTGGCATACTGCCAAATCCTGTAATCAAGACCCCGGCAGGCGGAGAAGGTCGTGCTACCCGACTGGGGTACTTTGACGAAGACGCCGTGGACTGTATAAAACGTGTACAGGAGATGAAGAAGCAGGGTTATTCAATGGCCCAGATTGCGGATGAACTGGGAGGCAAAACCGCCACCACTGCCCCCTCCTCCAGCGGTCGCTCTTCTTCGACCTCAGCTCCCCTACGCACTGCAGAAACCAGTCCCCCACAAGCTGGGGAAGGATTGCTTGGCGATCTCTCGGTTGAGGCTTCAGTGGAGTGTTTTCCCGGTCCAGCCTATATGGTGAATAATAATTTTGAGCTGATCTGGTGGAACGATAAAGCACGCCAGTCATTCTTTGGTGTCGACCAGGGGTTGCCATCCGCCCTCGAGTCGCGAAATCTCCTGCAATTGTTGTTTTCCGCCCAGCCTGCAACCGATTCCTCCAGTCTGGAAGATTTGCTGAGTCCACATATGGCGGCCGCTAAAAAGCGCCTGTCCCAGCAGTCATTAATCAAGCTTTATTCGGCCCTTGGGCCAGACGAGCTAAACATACTGAAAGCAATCTATGACAACGTGGACGTCATCGGCAAAGAAACCATGACTCACTTTCCTGCCATGCTCCGTGGCGGTGATGGCTCCCCCACAGCCTTTGACCTCTATATCTGCTTCTACCGGGAAGGCATCCTGTTCACTTACTCTCCGGTACTGCTCGACGATAACTTCCTGCTGGACTTCCTTGGTAAGCGCAATCATGTCATCAACGAATTGCTGCGGCAGCGACAGCCTTGCCTCACCAATGTGGCGGTTATGGTTGCCGACCTGCAGGACTCGTCCCGGATATGCTCAGAACTACCCGCAGAGGAATACTTTGAGCTGATAAATAGCATCTGGCAGCACAGTGAACCCCTATTCCGCAAATACTACGGCACCTATGGCAAGCACGCGGGTGATGGCATGGTGTACTACTTTTTCCCGCAGCCTGACTGTGACTACAAGTTAAATGCAATACGCTGTTCATTGGAATTGCAACATCTGATGAAGCAGATAACCCAGCAGTGGCAATCGCGCAAAGGCTGGTTCAGCGACTTGCAGCTGAATATTGGTATTAATGAAGGACAGGAATGGTTCGGCAGCTTCCATGCCGGTAGCCATGTGGAATTCACTGTACTGGGAGAAACCGTCAATCAGGCGTCAAGGCTTAGTGACTTTGCGCGCAATGGTTCGGTGTGGAGCACCAAATCCATGCTCAACCAAATTCCCAGTGAACTACGCAAAAAGATTTCTTTCGGCATATCCCGCCGTACACAGCATGGTGACACGGTATTTGTCGGTGAGACGTACGCTAACCTCGGAAGCCTGTTGGATGCAGAACTGGCTACTCACAGGAAGTTCCGTGAAGTACAGATGCTACCAGTGACACAGATCAAGGACATGACGGACCTGGACGGTTAACCTGTCTGTCACAGACTTACGGTATAAGAAGAGAGAAAGACAACCCAGTGTCAAAGGACCAGGCAGAGAAGACTATGGCATTCCCACCCCACTCAATCGAAACCTTACTCGCTAATTCAGAGCATAAAGATTCCCGCCAACAGGAAACACAAGGTCGCAATACCAGCGCTTATCAACGCATAAGGAAGCTGGGTACGAACGTGTTCGATATGGTCCGTAGCCGCCGCCATGGAGGACACGACAGTGGTATCGCTGATGGGGGAAGCATGGTCCCCGAACACGGAACCGGACAACACTGCCGCCAGGAATAAGGCTGGATCCAGCTGCAGATTAAGCACGATCTGCATGGCCAGGGGAATCATGATGGCGAAGGTGCCCCAACTCGAGCCTATGGAAAAAGCGATAAAACTACTCACCAGAAACAACAGCGGCAGTAATAGAGCCAGAGGAATTGTTTCCTGGGCGACTTGAGCCACGTAGGCACCAGTGCCCAGTAACCCAGCTACATCTCCAAGCGCCAAAGCAAACAACAGAATCATGGCTACCGGTAAAAAGCCACCTGCCCCCCTTAGAAAAGTGTTCATCAATTCATCCAGCCGCGCCCGCTTGGTGCTCAATACCATTGCCCACAAGAAAGCCAGTGCTATCAACACTGCCCACAACACCGACGTGGATCCGGAACCGGCCGTGATGTCGCCGTCGCCTGTTATATACAGGCTCAGCGGCATGGACAGCACCATTGCCGCAATTGGCAGCAGCATGAAACGTGCCTTGTCGCTTTCTTTGTCAGCCTCGGTTTCAGCCTCAAGTACCGTTGGGTCTACCATTGGAGTCGAGTGAGGCCACAGCACCTCCCCCTGCTCCGTCCGTTCCTGTGCTGCTTTCATGGGCCCTATATGCACATTGCGCCAGATTACGAAGGCAGAAAACGCGATAACCACTATCGGGTAAAAGTTGTAGAGTATCGAAGAGATAAAGACATCGATCGGGTTATCAATGCCCGATGACGACAGCAAACCGATCACCACTGCACCCCATGCATTGAGCGGTATGAGTATGCAGATAGGCGCCGACGTTGAGTCGATGATGTAGGCCAGTTTCTCTCGCGCGATGCGATATCGGTCGAACAGCGGGCGGGAAATCGAACCCGCCACCAGAAGCGTAATATTGGATTCAATAAACACCACTACGCCAGTGAAGTAAGCCAGCCATTTGGCTTTCATCGGGCTGTCGACCCAGCTCTTCGACTCCAGCAGATGGATAAAGCCCCTTACGCCACCGACTTTCTCAATAGTGGCGATCAGGCCGCCTATGATGAGGGTGAACACCAGGACCCGTGTATCACCGGCATCCCCAAACACGGCTATGATGCCCTCAATCCCCATGGCCAGACCGGTTACTGGATTCACTGATTCCAGAATACAGAAACCAATCCAGATTCCGATGCTCAGGGACAAAATGACCTGGCGGGTTACGATGGCGAGAATGATTGCGAAAAGCGGGGGTACTACGGATAGTATATTTGGATCGTACATGAATTGTGGCTCTGGGCCCCGGGGCGCTTGGGTCTGGGTAAAGAAAACTGTATCCGGTGAAGTTATAGAATTCGGGGAGTGAAAGCAAAACTGACCGAAAATCAGTGTTAGGTATCACCTCACGTAAGCACCATTGGGCCGGCTGCACAAGCAGTCAACCGCAGTCTGCGGCCTGGCATTCGGATGTTCCTTTCGGTTTAGATAGAGTTAAAAGTAAAGATATGGTACATCTAGTCCAGACCTACCCGGCGTCTTAGCCATTTTCTGGCCTCGCAGTCGGCGCCAATCCTTAAACCACTATTCACCGAAGAGTGAGAATGCAGGAGGATTGACTATGGACCGACGCAAATTCCTCAGCAATATGAGCGCCGCCACTGTGGCTTCCATTGCGGGAGCGGGAACCCTCTCCCAAAAAGCCGATGCCCTCGAAGACGCTATGAGCGCCGAGTTGGACAAGAAGATTGCAACTCCCCCCGGTTTCTGCGCAGTCGGCCCCATGCCCGACGAGGAAGTAGTCGCCGATGCACCCTGGTACCAGCACGAAGACCCACGCATCCCGGAGATGCCGGAAGCACCCACCCTGATCGATTTTTTCAAGCTACGCTTCGCACCAGCCAACCATGTACTGCAAAGTGCGCGGCTCGCCAGAATCAATGGCATGGATGAGAAGGTCGTATTGGCCTGTCTGCTCCATGACATCTGTGTGGGTAACCTGATTCGCACTGATCATGGTTACTGGTGCGCACAGATGATCAAACCTTATGTGGACGAGGAAATTGCCTGGGCCATCGAGGCACACCAGGCCCTGCGTTTTTTCCCCGACGAATCGGTCGGCTATGAGTATCCGGAAGCCTACATCCGCTTCTTTGGTGCCGACTACAAGCCAGAGCCCTACATTGTGAAAGCCTGGGAAGAAGCGAAGAATCACAAGTGGTATATGACCTCTCGTCTTATTACCCTCAATGATCTGTATTCTTTCGAGGAAGGCGTGGTAGTAGACGTGGATGATTTTACCGACATCATTGGCCGGCATTTCAAGACGCCCAAGGAAGGTCTGGGATTCGATGGCAGTCCTGTGGCACACATGTGGCGCAGCATGATCTGGCCCAACAACTTCCTTTAACTATCTCGAGCGCCGGGTACCCTTTACTGGGTGACCCGGCACCCGCAATGCAGTCCAGTCCAGGCTGAAGCCTGGTAACACAAATCCGAAGACCGCACCTTGTCAGTAGTAGATAAATACATCGCCGGACTCGCTACCGAACAGAGGGGCGCCGTGGCACGCCTGCGAGAAACCATTCGCAGTAATTTACCAGCAGGTTTCAAAGAAGTAATGACTGGTACTATGCCTGGCTATGTCGTTCCTCTGGAAACCTACCCGGCTGGCTATCATACGGGCAAGAATGTCCCCTTACCCTTCGTCAGTTTCGCCGCGCTAAAAAATCATATAGCGCTTTATCACTTTGGCCTCTATGTCGATGCAACACTGATGGATTGGTTCCAGTCAGCTTGGGGCGATTACACGGACGATAAACTTGATATGGGTAAAAGCTGTATCCGTTTCAGGAAACCGGAACGAATTCCCCACGAATTGATTGCGGCGCTTATGCAGCAGCGTTCTGTGCAGGACTGGATAGCTTGCTACGATGCTATGTGCCCCGCAGGGCGCTAGTGGCTCTCAAGCAGGAATTTCTGTTCCGGGCATTCTTCAACTAGTTGGTGCGTGGGAGAAAGCGGCGAAAAAACTCATAGAAACCGACACTGATCAGGAAAACCACCAGCAGTGGAATATTGGCAAGCAGGATATTACTCAGCGTCTCGCTGGTATCCAGCATATTCCAGATAGCCAAAGGCACGGTGATCAGTACAAGCAAGCCACCGGTAATGACCATTAGCGCCCAGAGGACGATCAAGAGTGGCGTGAGAACCTTGCTCGACATAGAGTAAGAACCCGGATAGGAGAAACGATTTGCCCGGCGGCCATGCAGGGAGTTCTCAACAGCAGGATCTGCTGTTGCGTCCTGCGGAAGACCTGCAGCGACTTCAGGGTCCAGCATGCCAGGCTCCACGTCGAGAGCTTGCGCGACCGCCAGTCGTGACTTGAGCGAGGCGCTACCATCAAGTTCCATGCGCTGAATCGTGCGCAAGCTGAGATTGGCCTCTTCCGCCAATACTTCCTGTGACCAGGATTTCGCGAGTCGTAATGTCTTAATCTTGACTGTGTCTACTTTCACATCCATTCCGGGATCCTCATCCAGATTCAACGAGCCTATTGAATCGGAAAGGCCTGCCCAGCTCCACGTCAGTTTGCCGTCAGTTCTATGTCATTTGATTAACTAATTGTGTACACCGTTAAGCGGTTCCTGTCCGCCAGTGAGCTTACCCTTGCTGTCAAACATCCGATTATGTTGGGCCTGGAAGAGATAAAGCTGCAGAAATTTCAGCCGCAAACGACTTTAAATTACACCAAACAACTCCATAATACAGGTATCCAGTGTCTCAGGAGCAGTAAATGAAACGCGTTCTCTTGTTCGTAGCGACCAACCTGGCGGTATTGCTGGTATTGGGTATTGTGCTCAGTATCGCCATGCCTGCCCTCGGTCTTGACCAGTCCTCCTATAGCGGGCTGCTGTTCATCTGTGCTGTATTTGGTATGGGCGGTTCCTTCATTTCCTTGCTGATGTCCAAATGGATTGCCCGCAATGCCGTGGGCGCTTATATCATCGAGAAACCACGCACCAATGAAGAACGTTGGCTACTGGCGACGGTCGAGCGACTCGCGAAGGAAGCAGGAATTGGTACACCGGAGTGCGGCATGTATGTGTCTCCGGAAATTAACGCGTTTGCCACAGGCGCCAACCGCAACAATGCCTTTATCGGCGTGAGCACGGGACTGATTCAACAAATGTCTTCCGACGAGGCAGAGGCCGTTATAGGTCATGAGATCAGTCACATCGCCAATGGCGATATGGTAACCCTTACCCTGATCCAGGGAGTGTTGAATACCTTTGTCTACTTCTTCGCGCGTATTGTGGCCAATGTAGTTAACCGCGGCAGTAATAATTACATGGTGTACTTCATGACGGTAATGGCGTTTCAGGCCATCTTTGGTGTGCTGGCCAGCGTCATCGTCATGTGGTTCTCCCGGTACCGGGAATACCGTGCTGATGCGGGTGGTGCCCAACTGGCGGGGCGGCAGAAAATGATCGCGGCATTGCAGCGCCTGCAATCGAGCCATCAGGAGAGTGAGTTACAGGGACAAATGACCGCCTTCGGAATCAACGGCAAGAAATCCATGGCGGAGCTGTTCATGAGTCACCCGCCACTGGAGAAAAGAATCGCTGCGCTGCAGCAGGCCTAGGCCCGCCGCTTACCGCTCAATTCCCCAGATAGGTCTTGTAAACTCCGTTGTCTGCGCACTCATCTTCCAGGTGTAAACCTGCGAAGGTGTCGGTTTTATTGAAGTGTAATTGCGCAACCAGCGCTTCGTCCGCATTACTCAATTGTTCGAAGCTGCGCCCGGGATAATTGCACCAGGCTCTGAGCGCGTTGATGGCATCCGCTGCCGTGGGATTCTTGCTGAGGGTTCCGTTAAGACTTTCCGAGCGTGAGAACTTGTATTTGGCCTGCATTGGCTTCTCCCCGTCCCATAAAGAAGAATCGTTGTTTTGTTGGCATACGGCTTTGAGTTGAGGCTAGCCTATCCCGCCAACAAGTCAGAACCGTGACACTCTGGCAACTCAGTGGATTAGCGACGACGCACCCTGGCGTCACCTACCCCAACCTCGACTTCCACATTGAACTCACCATCGCCGTGGTACCAGGAGTCGGCTCCTACGAAACTGCGTTCGTTGTCAGAACCATTGTCGAATCCTCGTACACTGGTGTCGCCAACACCCGCGCTGAGATGAATGGTCTCGAAATCCATGCCGTCGGCCACGTTCAATTGCATTGAGCCCACACCCAGTTCCATATTCAGGTCATTGGCAAAGTCGGAAAATTCCACTTCCCCAACGCCCAGATCCATGGATACAGCCAGGTGTACCGGCAGGCGTACTACCCATTCCTGTTCAATATCATCGTCTTCCAGGCGCAGTTTAAGTTGCTCACCATCACGGTCTACTTCAAGCTCTACATCATCTATGTCATTGCGCCCGAAAATCCACCAGTTACGGTCCGCTTCGATTGCGATATCCAGCTCGATTACATCGCCGCTGTAGACTTCAATGTCAATTTCGGCAATGGAAATCTCGAAATCCACATGCACAAGGTCAGTTGCATCGATACTCTGTTGGATACGTTTGCTGCTGGCGGCTGCGGCCGCTGTACTCAGGCTAAAACTGGTAACGATCAAGGCCAGAATCGGTAAAGCTCTCATTGCCGGACTCCCTGGGCTGGAGTGCCCAATAGTGTTGTATTGACCTTTAGACGAGGGCTCCGCCGCAAAGGTTACAACTCAAATCGCTGTACTCTTGACCGGGTCCAGTCAATTAAGGAAATCGCCCGTCAAACCGCTATTAATAAAGAGGGCGAGACGCGTCAGGTGAACGGTCGCCCATAAAATACTGCCTGCTCAGGCTAGCCAGAACGTCGAAATTCGCTGGGTGGTATAGGGCAGCACCACGTGGAGACCCCCAAAGGCGTGCAATCCGTCACCCTTCTGCATAAATGGCTCCCTGCCCTGTCTGCGGCGCTATTGTTCGTTTGTAGTGGTACTGTCTCATTGGGAGCATCGGCCCAGGCGGCAACTGCTTCTATAGAAATGCGAACCGACAAAGCCTTCGTGTTCAGCACGGGTGACCAGGGCCTTCAGCCCGTGCAGGTAATCATCAGCAATCCAACATCTGCGCCTCTGCGCGATATCGAATTCAGCATCACCTTTTCTGCAGTTACAGTAATAGGCGATATCGACCAGGAATGTGATTACGAGGATCTCAACAGCTTCGCCCGTTTAACGTGTGCTTATGTACAGATCGACGCCTTCCGCACCCACGTCATGGACTTTTTCATCGATGGCCCATTGTCCACACCGGATAACGGCATTATCGAACTTCAATTAATCGCAGACAGCTCACTGACAGTCATTGAGCAATCCGATGCAGCCGCATCGCTGGCGGACAATGACCGCTCCTTGGCCGGCAGTTCCCTGACGCTGCAACTTGTCCGGGACATCCTGTATGACGGTAACAACAACACGATTCCCGATATCAATGAACAGATTCTGCAACCCGACCCGAATGCCAGTTGGGAGTCCATCAATGCCACGCTGGCTGTACTGGACGTGTTATTCCTCGCCACTCCCACGGCTGAGTCTTACCTCGATAGCCAGTTACCGTCACGGATCGATCAGCTACTCACCGGCACCAACGAGGTATTCAGGGAAAACAATATCGGCATCCTGACCCGATCTGTGGGTGTTGAACGGGTTGACTACACCACCACCGAGCTGCTGCAGACCACCTTGCAAACCCTCAGTGATGGCAACAATGTCGCTTTCTCCAACGTGCCGGCACTCGTACAAAGTTCTGGAGCTGACCTCGTCGTATTGCTGCATGCACTGCCCACAGGCACCGATACGTTCTGTGCCTGGTCTTCCAATGTCTCTGTCGGGCGGCAGGGAGACTTTCGGGAGGAACTGCATCAAGGGCGATTGATTACCGTACTGGATGTCGGCCCCAACTGCATTGACATCGCTGATCTGGCTACCAGTTTTGCCACCAACATGGGAATTGTGCCAAGTCGAACAGATAACCCCGATGGTGGTACTTTTTCCTATTCGTCAGGTTATGCTGTGGATAGCCTGTTCAGGACTATCGCCACCCGCACCAGCTCACAGGACTTCAGCAACACTCCGGATACCAATCGATTCTCCGACCCGGACATTCTCTGCGCAGGCCAGCCCTGCGGTGTCGATGGCGACAATATCGCCCTGGGCGCCAACGCCGCACTCTCGCTAAGACAAACCCGGCATGTAGTAGATGCACTTAACCAGTCCGGCCTGCCGATACAATCCGATCTGTTTGAGGACCGTTTTACACCAACCTTTAGCAACGCCATCGACCTGAGTGTGACACATGACGCTGTAGAAAGTGGCGCGCTTGTCGGCGCCTTCGCGGAATACGAAGTCACCATCAGCAATAGCTTTAGTGAGGCAGTCTACGATATCAACGTTAGCCCTCTGCACTTGAATAATGGATTCTATGACCTGTCGGCCCGAAACTATCGCGTGACTGACCCACGCTGTCATGTCTCCGGGGAAACAGTCACTACCAGTGCTACTGTGATTGGCGCCTTCCTGCAAAAATCCGGCCGGCTAAATTGCTATATTGATAGACTGGAATCAGGCCAGTCCACCACCTTCAACTATTTCATGCAAATTGACGCAGTAGCACCGGAGTTGGATGAAGGTGAGAATTACTATCACGAAATCATTGCCATCAATTCCATCCCCCAGGACGAATCCAGGGTATGCCTGCCAGTCTACACAGACCTGTTGGATGCAACTGTCGGCAGCACCGTCTGCAACATCGTAGATCAGTTGCAGGTTGCCACGGACACGGGCACCGGCTTTCTGGATCTTGAAGCTTTGCCAACTGTTGATGGCAATATCCTGAACGTGCCTTTCATAAGATTGAATGACAACAGCCTCATAAGCGCCCAGTTCCAGATCATCAATTTTGGCCAACCAGAATTAACCCTGGTTGACTTCCAGACCATCGATGCCGATCTCACGCCCGCAACCGAATCACGCTTCGATGAAGTCGTTGGCCACCTCAGTGTCTTTGCCCTCTCCCTGTCTGAGGCCAGCTACAATGTAGAAGTCGATCTGAATCCGGGTTCTGACCCGCCGCGATTTGAAAATATGCTGTTGATTGAAGTGGAGATCGAAGATACAGGCGATGACACACCGGGTGATGATCCGGTGGATGACCCCACGGCTGATCCTGACGTTTAGCGACAGACTCAAACTGTCGAGGACCACTACTGCAGATGAGATTCACTTACTGCGTCACTTCAAATTGCAGCATGCGCTGCGGAATGCCGTTGGCGAGGTATTGAAGCAACCAGATACCTGGCTCATCCACAGTGCCCACATTCCAGGTCCAGTAAGCATGGCGATAGGCCTCGCTGAAAGTGATCTCAGCACTTACCTGCTCTGACCAATCAGGTCGCAACAGGCGTACCCCCACACTATCACCCACAGATCCATTTGCGGAATGGCTGATCGGCAGGATGCGACTGCCAACGGGAAAGGAACGGATATCCGGGGGCGGGTCTTTCAACGCCTCGGGATAACGATTCGCCGGCGCTTCCAGCAGGAATCCAGCAAACACAGACACGGCTGGTTCATAAGGCGGTGCGTCACACCAGAGATTGTTGAGAAAAGGATCCACCACATCGGTCACCGGATGCACCAGTTCCAGATGTAAATGCGGCTCAGTGGAACAGCCCGAACTTCCTATCTGTCCCAGCAAATCACCTTTGCTGATATTCTGCCCGCTCTGAACAACTGCTGAGTCGGTACGCAGGTGCCCGTAATACACCGTATTGCCATCAGTCTGTCGTACGACTACCACGTTCCAGTCCAGACTCTCGCAGGATGTTGCCCGATCAGGGAAATGATCTACAACGCTGGTAACCAACCCACCCTGAATAGCATACACATTCACCCCTGCATCCATCTCGCGGAAACTGGGAATGCTGATATCGATACCCCGATGCCCGTCATAGGCCTTGCCCGAGGCACCTGGTTCTGAGGCGTAGTCTGAGATACCCAGCCCCGGCATCTGGTCGATGTAGTTACTGATTACCCAGTCACGCCCGTTCTCACCAGCCAGGGGCCAGGCGTAGAGCGGATTGAGATTTTCTATAGAGCAAGCCTCTGCATCAGCGTTCTTTTCTGTCGTAGTGAAGTAATCAATGTTGGAGAACAAGCTAACGCCCACCTCGTTGTATGCCTGAACGCCCACATAGTAAGAAGAACCCACGGGCAGATCGGCGGCAATCGATGTCGCGGAGCCGAGGTCCATGAATTCGACAGTGGAAGCTGAGGGATAGTCGGAATAGATCAGCTTGTAGCCAGTGGTATTGGACGTTTCTGGCCAGCTCAACGATACCGAGGTGGAACTGACGCTGACCTCAATCTCAGGTGGTGATGGATTCTGGGCAGAAACTGATTGCGAAAACCCAATGAGAAATAGAGTGCTGAAGCTTACTGAAATAAGTACCCGGACATTGTGCACATCTTTAATGTAATGCTGTGCTGCCACGCACTATTCCCTCCGATAGTAAAAATCAGAGTCCGCTCTGACGCATGGACCCTTCCAGTTTTACGAGGTCGAGGTCATAGAGCGCACACACAATTTCCCGGTCACCCACCTGCTCCCACGACTCCTGGGTTGGATACATGGGCAACACATCCAGTTGTGACGACATATAGTCCCGCCCCACAAAGGCCTCAAAACGTGCGACACATTCGTCGGAGGCGACCTCCCCCATACGGTCATTGCCGGGGAATTCGGTCAGCGAAGTATTGAAGATGGCATACACCTCGTTGTCGTGCGGCTCGGTACAGGGAACACCCGCTACGCCAAAGACTTCGGCGGTGGCATCCAGCCCCGGGTCGTCATTGAAGCAATCGCCTACCTGTATGGAAAAGGCGTCTATGTTGCCTTCGGAAACGATGTTGCCGCCAGCGTCGCGACTCGCTTGTTGAAAGTAGGTGTAGAGAAAACCCGCGGCGGCGACCAATATGACTATGACGAGCGTGCGCATAGGGAATCTCCAAAGGTGAGCAAGGGTACTAAGCTACTGTATTTTTGCATCTAACCCAACTTTCAGGATCTGGATTCCATTTTGAAGAACCAGATATCGTTAGGCGCCTCTACCGGTGCCGGTGGTAATTCCATGGGCGCGAAATACGTTCGGGCCTGCGCTTCCAACACAGTGCGCAGTTGCTGATTTAACTCGGGGTCCTCAACTTTACTGAACATGACCGGGTAGATTTTACCGTCGATGCGAAGGCGGGCACGACCATCTTCCACAGCATCGATGTGCCAGTGCTTAAAGGTATACATCATGCGCAGCATGAACTTCTGCATCCCGGGCTCCAGTCGACTCCAGATAAACCCCAGGTCACAAGTCATATAGGCTTCGCCCTCGTGCATGATATAGCCTGCCATGCGGCTTGTGCCGAAACCTTCCAACTCGAAAGCAACCGGGTTGGCTGCCGCAAAGGACCAGTCTTCAACTGGTGTCTCGATAATTTCGCCGGTTTTAAACGGGCCACCCTGCATAGGTTCGATTGGACCGTCTGAAGTGGCTTGCAGATACAAGATAACTCCTGCAACCAGCAGCAATGCAACAAACAGAATCAGAACCGCAATTTTCAGAATTTTCATTGCCATAGGGCATGGGCCATATTGATGCGAACGGGTAGGAGAATGCGCTTGAATTAACCTTTTTACTGTAAGGACGATTCGAGATCACATTATCGGGCTTAGGAGAGTTCGCATGCTCGCTGGAATTCCTTTTGACTACGGTACCCAGTAATGTCATGAATCGGAAGCGATCAATGAAGTTTTCCCAAACAAAAATGCCACCGGTCAGCTGGCTGACGAGTGGCATTCGAGTTACAAGCGACACAGCGTGCCACATGCATTATATGTGAGCGACTTACCTCTTTCTGAGGCGACGAGATCCTAAGCCAAGTAAACCAAGCCCAAGTAGCGTAAGCATTCCAGGCTCCGGCACCGATGTGCTTTGCAGAGATGCAATGGAGGTTTCGATCTTGAAGCTCGACCCAGTCTCGCGTCGTTCGGCAAAGAATAAATCGAGGTCGTATGTCTCGCCGACTGTGAGCCCCAGCGTATCGAGATCCACACTGGCGTCGAGCGGGCCATGGACACCGCCGAGGTCAATCACAAGGGAGTTGTTGATGAATACCCAGATGTCATCGTCACCACGGAAGCTGAATTCCTGCCCTGCTTCGTAAGTAAACTCGGTGCGCATTTCCAGGGTGAAGTAGTAGTTGTTACCCGCGTAACCTGAATCGTTGAACAACTCGCCATTGATTGGAAAGAATGAACCGTTATCGTAGGTGTAGACGCCATCGTCATCAGCATCGGTAAGCGTCAGTGTCTTGGTCGTGGACAGGTTTACCCCGGGAACATCGGTGTACCACTGCGAGAATGAGGCAGCACTGGTGATTTGCCCGGCCCCTGGGACGTATACGGGATTACCGTCTGGTCCCAGTGTGGTTTCAACCATACCCGTTTCAAACCCGAGATAGGTGCCCATATCCGGGTGACTGATGGTGAAATCCCTGATCAGGACCTCAAGATCGATCGAGCCCGCGAATACAGGAGACGCGGTGCCTGCGCTGAATAACGCAACAACTGTCATGGACTTTAGAAATGAAAACCTGGACATTAAATATTCCTCTGGCGACAAGCCCTGTAAGTACTAATTATTAGAGTATTAAGCAACTTTCGCGCCAAAGGTCTATCTTGTTGAAATACTTGGCTTTTATTGCTGCGTTGATTGCTGCCCATAGGGTAATTGTAAAAAATACTGACAAAAGTACTGAAAATGCGTTGTTTGGAAGTCAGTCTTCAGCCTGGTCCTTTCAATATTGTTGTGCATAAACAATGAGATCGCGCTTGCTGTTGCCTACGCCCCTTCTGCATTACCTCTCAGTTAAAGCAGCGGCATAACTATTACAGCCCGCTCAACGTCTATCATTGACACTATTACCGGCACCAAGACCGGCAAATTATCCAGCCTTATTATCTTGAAATAAGCATAACTATCTGATATTTAGCTATTTAATATTCAGATAAATCGGCAATAAAACCGGCAAGAGGACAGGCATGCCTGGCGAATCCACAGGTCTCATGGAGCCAATGCTTCCTCCAGATGGCAATAAGCATCTGGAGGATCTTGCAATGGATCTCGCCAGCAAAGGCAGCGCCCTGGCGAGCACCTTGCATCCGATTGTGCGCCAATCTATTGGCCACCTGGTACGCTCGATGAACTGCTATTACAGCAACTTGATTGAGGGGCATGACACCCACCCGAGAGAAATTGACCGCGCCCTGGCAGGCGACTATTCCAGCGATGCCAAGCAACGCAATCTGCAACTGGAAGCGAAAGCCCATATTGAGGTTCAGGAGCTCATAGACACCAGACAGATGCCCAGCAAAATGCCATCCAGCGAATTTATGCGTTGGGCGCATAGGGAGTTCTGTTCTCGCCTCCCGGAAGAGCTTCTTTGGGTCGAAAACCCAGATACTGGCGAAAAGCTAAAGGTTGTTCCGGGAGAATACAGAACAACCGAGGTTGCCGTTGGCAAGCACATCCCTCCCCTGGCCGAAAATCTCCAACGCTTTATTAGCCGTTTCGAGCAGGCTTATAACCCCGACAAACTGTCGAAGCTTAAACAAGTCATTGCGATTGCCGCGTCACACCACAGGCTTGTCTGGATACATCCCTTTTTGGATGGGAATGGCCGTGTTGTGCGCCTGTTCTCACATGCATGGCTACTTGATACGGGCATTGGTAGTAGCTTGTGGTCAGTATCACGTGGCCTTGCTCGCAATGTCGACGAATACAAAGCGCGTCTAATGGCCGCAGATTCTCCACGAAGAGGAGACCTCGATGGCCGCGGCACATTAAGCCAGGAAGAATTACTGAAATTATGTAACTTCTTTCTACAAACCGCCATAGACCAAATTGAGTTCATGGCTAAATTGCTGGATACAGACAGTTTCCTGACCCGGATGAAAATTCATATCAATGAAGAGGTAGAACTTAAGCGCCTTCCTAAAGGCTCCTTCAATTTATTGAGAGAGGCCTGGCTTGCAGGAGAGTTCAAAAGATCGAGAGCGGAAGAAATCACCGGTTACAAAGAGCGCGCTGCCAGAGATGTTCTTAAAGCGTTGGTAGAGCAAGGTTATCTTGTTTCAGATACACCTAAAGGGCCTGTGCGGCTTGGGTTTCCTATTGATGCTGTGGAGAGGTGGTTTCCTAGGTTGTATCCTTCAACTGTTTGACTGCCGTCTTGCCAAATCGTGTTAGGGCATCACGGGCGGGTTCCAAAGAGATCAAGTGTACGTATAGTTAGAGTGTCTCTGCTTTTGTACGCGTGCTAACCGTCCCCAGAATTCCACAAAGCGGGTACTTAGAGCTAAGCATCTACGCAGCGTAATTTGATCAGTTTTTAAGTTACCCCATTGTCAACGCACCCTAAAATTTCTTGTAAACGATCTATTACTGCACCTGCTTTGTTGTCGAAGTATTCTCCCAAAGGAATTACATTATCATTTGCGAGGTTTTCTGAAAAAAATCTTCTAATATGATTTTTTGTTGGTTTGTTTTTGAGCCCTAAAGATGCAGAAACAATAGATTTAGCCTCATCATCTAGCAAATCTTCGATCATAATTATGTCTGGCGAGATATCGCTCAACAAAACCGCTCTTTCAGAAGATAGTCCGTATTCAGTTACGTAGCGTGTTCTTTGCGCTTCACCAGCAGCATCACCATCTAATAAGAAAATCATTCCTAATCCCCAGCCAATATCTAAAGCTACTAGAGCACCGAACGTACCTGCGCCCAATCCTGGTATAAGTGACAAACCTTCATGTTCAAGCAATTTAATAGCATAACGTAATATGTAGTAATCGGATTTGCCCTCGACGACAACGGATTTTTCTCTAAAGTCAAATTTAGAGGGCGTAACTTCTAATCTGTCTAATACAGGCTGAAAATAGCTTGTTTGGGAAGGATACTTGTTAACAAAATCTCTATATCGAGTAGCGGTTATATCAAGGGACTCATCGCTCAGAGAAAGCGCGCCGATAACAGAATCTATTGGAGCGTCAGACCTGTTACTCACAATAAATGTTTGCTCAAGCCACTTTGGCTCGATCATGTAGTGGCTGTGAGTACTATAAGCCAAACTATGGCTACCCTTAGCTATTTCAGGAAAACTTTCTATTAATTTCTGTTGAGCTGCAGCATGGAGATTTGATGCGGGCTCATCAAACAAAAATAAAATTGGCCGCGTGTTTTCTCTAGCAACGCGAAATTGCGTGAATAGCATAAACGCGAAAAACCATCGAAATCCTAGTGATCTGTCGTTGACATTGAACCTTCTGGTTCCGTCTTTTATTTGAAATTTAATATATACATCGTGCTCGTTAGTTTGGTATTTCGCCCCGTCGGCGCTTTTCCTCTCTCCTTCCAACGTTTCAAATGAAATGTTTATTTCTTTACCTTTCACGTCCTCATTGAAGATTTGATTCCAACGACCGAATACGACCTCGCTTACTACGGCACTAGCTCTATCAACTACGTGTTGTATCTTGTCTCTGTCATCACTCGTATTCCAGATTGATAAAAAATCTAACCATGAAACAATCTTATCGTCGCTTCGGATTCTCCGTATTATTGACTCCTCAATTGTATGGCCCTGGCCATCGAAATCTAGAATGTCTTGAAATACACCTCTATAAAATTTGCTCACGGGATCACCGCGTTCCTCAGTTAGGAAGATTCGTTTGGGAAAGTCGAAAACAAAGGTTGGAAAATAAGCTATATCAGGCGTTAATTCGTAAATGTAATCACGTAGTTTTGTTAGCTCGTCTTTGGTACTAGCCTTCCTCCATTTTTTCTGCCTGTTTTTCTTGTAATAAATCGGAGTTCTAAGCGTAAAATATGAAACTTTGAAATCGCCATTCTCGAAAACCTGTTCACGCTCAATTGTTACTTCATTCGGTAGTCGTTCTTCGTCAATTACGAGCCCCTCTGCGGACTTTAATATATTGAGGAGCTCCTCTTTCTCCCCTTCCTCAAACCTAATTGTTGCACCTATGCTCACTCTTCCAGAAAAATTTGAAATTTGATGCCTGGGCACCCTATCTTCATACGGCACTCCAGATGTGTCGTCTCCTCCCACCAATTTGCTTGTGTCACGGTCTGGAGAGAAGCTATGGATAGCTTCAAGAATTGTAGTTTTACCGCTTTCATTTAAACCAACAAATGCAAATACTCCCATCTTCGCTTCTTTAACGAGGCGTATTTCTGTGTCTTTGATACCTTTGAAATTTTTTATTCTGAAGCTTGTATAAAACATAGTTTTCTATTTCTTTTGACTTAGGCCCAAGGTTCTCAGAAATCTAGAACAACATAACCCTTCTGGTGAAACGAAGCGAAATAGTACCACTACTATGACGGTGTGAAGATACTAACTAAAATCAAGGGTTAGAATCTTCGAGACAAACACAACTCAATATGCGTAAAAAAGCCAAACACATTTGGATGTTTTGGCTTCCCTTCGATAGAACCAGCAAGAGATGCGCTTAGGCGCCCAAGCTGTCTACGCGTCTAGAAAGGTGCTCGTAAGCTAATTGAGTTGGTGCCCAGGGCCGGAATCGAACCGGCACGGCATTTCTGCCGAGGGATTTTAAGTCCCTTGTGTCTACCAATTTCACCACCTGGGCAGAAGAAGAAAGAAATGGAGGCTGGAGTCGGAATCGAACCGGCGTTTACGGAGTTGCAGTCCGCTGCATAACCACTCTGCCATCCAGCCTTAATTAGATGTTCGATGTGGCGAAGGTCGCGCAGTATACCGAAAGATGGGGCTTTCGGCATCGTTTTGATGGCATTGAATGAGTTGATTTTGGCAGGGCTATTTGGGAAGCGGGATGAATTCCTCGTCGTCGCCGGGCACTGTGGGAAATTTGCCATTATCCCAATCGGATTTGGCCTGTTCGATGCGCTCCTTGCGGCTGGAGACGAAGTTCCAGAACATGTGGCGCTCTCCAAGGGCCTCACCACCGATGAGGGCAATACGGCTGTCTTCTCTGGCTTTGACGCGGATGGTGGGAATATTTTCCAGCACCGCGAGGCTGAATTCGTTCACCGCCTGACCATTGATCTCGATCTGCCCGGCAGCCACGTAGACGCCCCGCTCCTCAGCGTTTGGCAACTCGAGAGTCTGGCCGGCTTTAAGGTCGGCTTCGAAATAGAGAGTTTCGGCAAAGGTTTTAACCGGCGAACTCACACCATAGGCTTCGCCCATCATCACCCGGACCGGGATGCCGTTTACCTCGGTGGTGGGCAGTTCCGCAGCGTCGTAATGATAGAAAGCCGGATCGATTTCTTCATCCTCTACTGGAAGTGCCAGCCATAACTGTAAGGCATGCAAAGTATGTCCCGCTGCGCGCATGGCGTCCGGAGTACGTTCCGAATGGACAATACCTTTGCCTGCCACCATCAGGTTGATGTCGCCGGGAGCGATGGCGATTTCATTGCCGAGGGAGTCCCGGTGCATGAAGCTGCCTTCGAACATATAGGTCACGGTGGCCAGATTGATGTGGGGATGGGGCCTGACATCAACGCCCTCACCCGGCCCAAAGGTCGCGGGCCCAGCATGGTCGAAGAATATCCAGGGACCAATCTTGCGTTGTTCCCTAACCGGCAAGGCCCGGCGCACACTGAATCCCCCAAGGTCTTTCTCTCGCGGTGTGATAATCAGGCTCACACCGGAACAAGGCTGGTTTTCACATTCGTTTTCAAATACCTGGGATAAGCTGCTCATGGAACTCCAATACGCCGACTGCGCCGTTGTCGATTAGTTTCCTACCCTGTATTGCGGCCCGTCGCTGGAAGTTCAAGGACTGCGGCCCTGTGCCCCTTAAGCCTCGCATTGAACTTGTGGAGAAATGCGAATTAGTCTGAATTAAATCAGACGCTTACAGAAAGGGTTTCGAAAGATAGGTGAAGAAAATTGGAGCGGGAAACGAGATTCGAACTCGCGACCCCGACCTTGGCAAGGTCGTGCTCTACCAACTGAGCTATTCCCGCTTAAGGAGGACAATTATCGCAGCTTGCAGGGCTTTGGCAATCCTAATCGCGTCGACGAAAAACAGTGTTGCCTGCTCGTCTTCCCGACCCTGTGCTGAGAAAGGCGGCTATTGTAATGTCATCCTGTTTAGAGTCAAGCAGTTAGGGGCCTTGAGGAACTATAAACTGAAAGTTTTAACGGCGCCTGAGGCGAATTGAGTGGGATTATGCGGGTACAGGCCGCTGGCCTGCCCTCAACAGACTCAGGGCAAGAAAAAAGGCCATTGCGCCTGCGCAAGCTGAACCCCATTCCGATCTGCCAGGGCGCCTACGGGCCACGGCGGTCTCTCCGAAAGCGTTGCTGCTGGAAGCATGCGGGAAGACTCAAGCACTATCTATTTATGGCCGGGTGCATGCCTGGGTTCTTGGCGCCCTCACGAACCCGCATCCCAGTGGCCCAGCACTCTTTCCTCTGGCATGCCGCTTAAAACAGCATAAGCCAACAAAAAGATTAGATTATTCTTATAAGACAATGAAATAACTGAATTTACACGGAGTTTTTAGGTGCTGAAGCCTGACTACTTTTGTTCAGACTTCGGAAAAAGATAAACCCCTGCCGCCTTAAAGTAATGCATGGCCGACCAGAGACTCAACACGGCGGCAATATAGATCATCCCGAAACCCAGCCAGAACATCCATTCAGGCGTGATTTCGGACACCAGCAGCAAAATGACGATGGCGATCATCTGGAAGGTTGTCTTCAGTTTGCCTGAGAAAGCCACTGCCACCGCGTCTCGGTGGCCCCGACTGGCCATCCACTCCCTCAGCGCCGAAATCAGTATCTCCCGGCCTATGATAACGATCGTAGCCGGCAGCAGGCCGGATTGGTTCTCCACCAGCAGGATCAGCACCGTCACCACCAGCAGCTTGTCCGCAACCGGGTCGAGGAAAGCGCCAAACTCAGAGGAAAGGTTCAGCTTCCGGGCCAGGTAACCATCGAGCCAATCGCTAAGGCTGGCCAGCGTAAACAGAAAAGCCGCTATCGCAGAACTGTGAACCAGTTCCGAGTGGTAACTCACTACCACGAGTGGGATAAGCAGAAGTCGAAAATAGGTGACCAGGTTTGCCCAGTTCATTATTAGCCTGAAAAATTAATGTCCCGGAAAACAGACGTCTATATTCAAAAAGTGAAGTACTTTATACATTAATGCCCCCAGTTCGAATAAGGTCATTCAAACTGTGAGCTAATCGACACTCTGTATATTGTGCAGATGTGCATATATGTTTTCGGCCAGTTTTTTACTTATGCCAGTCACTCGGGCAATTTCTGTTTCACTGGCCTTGCGAATCTCTTGTTGGCCGCCGAAGTGCTTGAGCAGCGCCCTCCTGCGTTTGGGGCCCAGCCCCGGGATCTGTTCCAGCACAGACTCCTTGCGTGCCTTGGCTCGACGCTGGCGGTGGCCGGTGATGGCAAAGCGGTGCGCTTCGTCCCTGACCTGCTGCAAGAGGTGGAGCGCTGGCGAATCCGTGGGGATAGCCACTTCGCGGTATCCTGCCTCGGTGCTCAGGAACAATGTTTCCTGGCCTGCGCGGCGACTGATGCCCTTGGCGATACCCAGAAGCTGTATTTCCGGGAGAGAAAACTTTTCCAGAATCTTGCGAGCCTGGGTGAGCTGCCCCTTGCCACCGTCGATGAGCAGTATGTCGGGAATCTTGCCCTCACCCTTGCTGAGGCGCGTGAAACGCCGGTCCAGGGCCTGTTCCATGGCCGCATAGTCGTCGCCACCGGTAATGTCTTTGATGTTAAAGCGCCGGTAATCGTTCTTCACCGGGCCGTTTTCGTCGAACACCACGCAAGAGGCAACGGTGCCCTCCCCGCCGGTGTGGCTGATATCAAAACACTCGATACGCTGGGGTTGGTTTTCCAGCTTAAGATTATCCTGTAACTTTATGAAACGCTTATGGATATTCTGTTTATTGCTGACATGAAGCTGGAGTGATTCCCGGGCGTTGGTCAAGGCCAGATCGACCCAGCGAGCACGATGGCCCCGCACCCGCTGGCTCAGTTTGATCTTCCTGCCTGCAACATAGGACAGGGCTTCGGCCATGCTGCCCCCTTCCTCGATTGGGGCCGGTATGATGATCTCCGCTGGGATCGAGGCCGCCTTGTCGTCGCCGAGGTACATCTGGGAGATAAAACTCTCCAACACATCCTCCGGGCTCTCGGCCAGCCTCGCACGGGGATAGAAGCTCTTGGAGCCGATGATACGCCCGGCACGTACATAGATGGCATGGACGCAGACGTAGCTGCGATCCAGGGCTGCTGCCAGAATATCCGCATCGCCGCTCTGGTTAGAGACTATCTGATCGGCTTGAATTCGCCTTAGATCAATGACTTGGTCGCGTATCTTCGCTGCTCGCTCGAAGTCCTGTTTCTGGGAAGCCTGTTCCATGGTTCTGGTCAGTTCCCTGATGAGCTGGTCACTCTTGCCCTGCAGGAACAGGGTGGAATAGCGTACATCCCTGGCGTAGTCCTCGGGACTGATCAGGTCCACGCAGGGCGCGGTACAACGGTCAATCTGGTATTGGAGGCAGGGCCGCGACCGATTCCTGAAATACGAGTCCTCACATTGCCTTACCCGAAATACCTTTTGCAGAATCTGAAGAGTTTCGCGGGTGGCATGAGCGCTCGGGTAAGGGCCAAAGAAGCGTCCCCCACCTTTCCTGCTGCCCCGGTAGAAGCTGAGGCGCGGGTAATCGTCCCTATCGCTGAGCATGATGTAGGGATAGGACTTGTCGTCCCTGAGCACCACGTTGTAGGGCGGCCGGTGGCGCTTGATGAGATTCTGCTCCAACAGCAAAGCCTCGGTATCGCTATTGGTCACCGTGATGCCTATATCCTGGATTTTCTCCACCATGGCCATGGTCTTGGTCGCCAGACCAGAGGCCCTGAAATAGCTCCCTACCCGGTTCTTCAGATTGCGGGCCTTGCCGATGTAGAGAATCTCACCATCCTTGTCCAGCATCTGGTAGACACCCGGTCGACTGGTGAGCTGGGCCAGAAAGCGTTTATGGTCGAAAACGGAGCTGTCGGGTGTGGCGGCCATGACGGAAAGACGAAAACCGGCACCTGGCCGGATAAATCAACGGGTGTGCAGAGTATAGGATGGGGCCGCGGGGCTCAATGGAGCAGTGCCGTCCGCGGCCTGGGTTGCATTATGACTGCTGAGGGAAGATGAGAGTTGCCGAACTCAGGAAACTTTCTGTTCCTTTGCCAGTTCTTTCATCTCGATTTCACGGTAATCCTGGTTATCGTCCGTAAGTCCATGTTTTACCGCAAGAATAGTCAACTCAACATCGCTGTCGATACCCAGCTTTTCGAAGATTCGGTAGCGGTAGCTGTAGACCGTCTTTGGACTTAGATCCAGGTAGTCGGAAATCTGGCTAACCTTCTTTCCGTCGGTGAGAAGCTGGGCAATCTGCAATTCACGACGAGATAGCTTGTCGAACACGGAGCCGCCATTGTGTGCAAAGGGGTCCAGCGCCAGATGAGTAGCCACTTCTGGCGTGACGTAATGATTACCCTCGGCCACCGTGCGAATCGCCTTCAGCATGTCGTCGATCTCGATATTCTTGGTAAGGAAGCCCAAAGCCCCTGCCCTGAGCATCTGGGACGGGATAACACCGCTCACCACCGACGACATCGCGATTACCCGTGTACGGGGCGCCCTTTCCAGGATCTGGCGAGTAGCCTCGATACCTCCCATACCCGGCATGCGCGCATCCATCAAAACAATATCGGGAAGTACGTAGTCTGAATCTCCAATGAATTCAATTGCTTCTTCACCATTATTAACCTCACCTATTACTTCCATATCGGTTTCGTCCGCCAGCATGCGGGCTATTCCGGTGCGGACCAGGGTGTGGTCGTCAACTAACAGGATGTTGATGTTTTTGGTTATGGAAGTCATAAGCGCTCGCAGAAGTTCCTTGGTTATGGGGCACTGCAGTGCCTCTTGTACTTGTCCTGGCCTGACGGTGGGCGGTTGGATAGCACTGCTGGCTATCGACTTAGTTGCGTCATGCCTCTGCTCCCCCAATTCAGGGGATAGACGAATTAGTAACACGGCCTCGGGGCTTGAACAAATATTGCACAGAAAAAATGAGACCTAGGTCACAATACTAGGTTTACTGGTTTTTTACAGCTTTTTCGCATTTAAATGATGCGAACCTCAGGCTGCAAAGCAATTCCGAATTGAGTCAGTACCTTAGAGCTCATATCTTGAGCTAGTAGGAAGATATCCTCGCCACAGGCCTGATTTTTGTTTACCAATACTAGTGCGTGCTTGTCATGGACGGCTGCGCCGCCCCGGGATTGACCCTTACACCCTAATTCATCCAGCAGCCAGGCGGCGGGGATTTTGACCAGACCGGATTCACCGGCGGGAAACGACGGTATTGCGGGGAACCTGCCTCTGAGGGATTGGTACTTCTGCTCCGACACCAATGGGTTCTTGAAAAAGCTACCCGCATTTCCAAGCTTTGCGGGGTCTGGGAGCTTGCTGAGGCGTATCTGGCACACAGTATTGAACAGCTGCTGTGGAGTTGGCTCCATCAAACCAGACTGCGCCAGCGCCTCTGACAGCGCCCTGTAGTCGGTGTTTGGATTCCACTCGCGGCTCAACTGCAGTTCCACTTCGGTTATCAGGAGGCCGGCACCGGCGGGTTGCTTGAACAGACTGTGGCGGTATTCGAGTTCGCAGGCTTCCCGGTCGAGTGTATGGAATGACATCCCGGCGCAATCAAATACCGTCACGGAGACCAGAAAATCCGCTAATTCGACTCCATAGGCACCTATGTTCTGTACCGGAGCTGCACCAACCGTACCGGGGATAAGTGCAAGATTTTCAAGCCCATGGAAGCCCTTATTCATGCAGGTCGTTACCAGCTGGTGCCAGTTCTCCCCTGCCGCGACCCTGACCCTGCCCGAATCCTCAATGAATTCGACACCGCTGGTGGCCATGTGCAACACCAGGCCGGGAAAGTCGTTTACGAACAGAATATTGCTGCCGCTGCCGAGCACCAGCACCCGAAGATTTTCCTGCTCGGCATGCTGTATTACGGCAGGCAAATCAGCGGCATTGTCTACGGAGACGAAATGCGCAGCAACTGCACTGACGCCAAAGCTGTTGTAAGGCGCGAGGTCCACATCCTGGCGAATTTCCATAGCCTACTGGTCCCCAACCACGGCAGGGAAATGCTGACGCTGAATGTCGGCGAGTAGCGCACTGCAGGCTCCCTCAACCAGATCCAGCACCAGTTCAAAACCCTGGGCTCCGCTGTAATACGGGTCGGGCACTATATCGTGCTCGGATTCACCGTATTCCAACAGCAGGCGCAAGCGGGAGTGATGACTGGCGGGGCAGCGAGCCCGCAGGTCCTTCAGGTTCTGGCGGTCCATGGCCAGTATGTAATGGAATCGGCCGAAATCGGTGTCATCTACCTGCCGGGCCAATTGACCACTCAGATCGTAACCCCGCCTGGCGGCTGCCTGGGTAGCCCTGCCATCCGGCCTCTCGCCGATATGCCAATTACCGGTTCCTGCAG
Organism: uncultured Pseudohongiella sp.; assembly: GCA_965227635.1. Classification (GTDB taxonomy): domain Bacteria; phylum Pseudomonadota; class Gammaproteobacteria; order Pseudomonadales; family Pseudohongiellaceae; genus UBA9145. The sequence continues at coordinate 3,539,891 of OZ245763.1, forward strand.
AATCAACTGAAATATAGTGCTCCATCCCTTTGTCTTTAATCAGCTTTTCCATGACGCCATGAGCCGTAGGAGAGCGGCAAATATTACCCAGGCAGACCATAAGGATGCGAATCATTGGAGGCTCGGACGCACTGACCACGGCCCTACTCTGCCCCGTCAGCTGACAGTTTCGCCAGGTGCTGGCGTACGTTCTCCAGGTCCTTCTCGGTGTCCACTCCCGGCGGGATGCGCGCATCACTTACCGCTACATGGATAGCGATGCCGTTGGTGAGTGCCCTGAGTTGCTCCAGCTTCTCTTCCAATTCGAGTGCGGCCGGTGGCCACTGCACAAACTGATTGAGCACGGCGACCCGATAGGCATAGAGCCCGATATGGCGAAAACAGTTCTTGGCAGAAGCGCTGGCGCCATGGGGAATTGTGGCGCGACTGAAGTAGAGCGCGCGGCCCTGAGCGTCCATGACTACTTTTACGGCATTGGGGTCTTCTACTTCGTCCTGTTTCGTAATCACTTCACACAGGGTGGCGATGCCAGAATCAGGATTCACTTGAAGATTGTTCGCTACCTGGTTGATACAACTGGCCGGCAGCAGCGGCTCGTCTGCTTGCACATTGACCACGATAGCATTTTCGCTCAGGCCCAGTTGAGTGGCAGCTTCCTGTAGACGGTCGGTGCCAGAACGGTGGTCAGATCTGGTCATTAGCACCTCACCCCCAAATTTATTCACTGCCTCGGCGATACGCTCATCATCGGTGGCGATTGCCACTCGCTCAGCGTCGCTCTCCAGCGCTCGCTCCCAGGTGTGCTGCACCATGGTCTTGCCACCAATATCCATTAGCGGCTTGCCCGGTAAGCGCTGGGCACCGAAGCGAGCAGGAATGATTACCGAGAAGCTCAAGAGTATTTCTCGAGTTCTTCGCTGCTGAGCACCCGGGCCTCGTCTGCCAACATGATGGGCACCCCATCACGAATCGCGAAAGCGAGCTTGTCTCCACGGCAGATAAGTTCCTGGGCATCTTTGTCGTAGCGTAGGTCTCCCTTGCATAGTGGGCAAACCAGTATGCTCAGCAGTTTTTGGTCCAGCATGGTCAGTCTCCGATCGCTTGCTGTAGTCGGGCATCAAAAGCCGCTAACAGATTGGGATCGAGTTCCATGTTGATCTCGAGGTACCAGAAGTTCGCAGCGGCGAAGTTCCGGCATTTTATCCCATCCTTTTCGGTCATGACGATGGGCTGGGTGCTATCGATGCTCAATGCATCCAGATCTTCGGCAACGAATGGATGGTGGTCAGGGAAAATGTGGGGAGTGACAGGATAAGGCAGTTGCTGCAACAGCTTGTGAAAGCGATCGGGATTGCCAATACCGGTCACGCAATGCAAGCGCGTTCCCATATTGAATGGAGCACCCGCGAAGGGGCGTTTTTCCCCAGTGGCAAGATTAATCAGATTAGTCGGGACTACAGACGTAGAATAAATGTTTGCAAGCTGAGCGCCGGATTCTGCAGCCAAGGCTGCTCGTCGTTGATCCGCAGTTACTTGCCCAACATTAGTGTCCGTCGTGTCACCTTCATCATTCTCCAGATCGACAGGCAGCAGAGGTGCGTCGTTAATTACGACGAAATCCACGCTCTGTAAGCGGCTGGGTGGCTCTCTCAGAAAGCCTGCGGGCAGGCACAGTCCATTACCCAGCATACGCTGCCCATCTACCAGGCAGATTTCCAGATTCCTGGGTAAGGCATAGTGCTGCAATCCATCATCACTCAATACAATGTCGACATCATGTTCTGCCACCAGCGCTTGCAGTGCTTTTACCCTGTCGGGATCCACTATTACGGGACACCCGGTACGTTGCGCCAATAACACCGGCTCATCGCCAGCGCTGGCTGGGGAGGTATCTACGACAACGGATAAGGGATAGCGCTCTGCTTTGCCACCATAACCGCGACTGACTATACCGGGTCTCTTGCCCTGTGATTGCAGATGCTTGCAAAGCGCGATGAGGAACGGCGTCTTACCGGTACCGCCGACTGAAATATTGCCGACGATGATGACAGGAATATCGGAGACTGGCTTTTGCTTCGCCAGCTTGTTGCGCTTATTGCGTGTCGCGATGAACTGGTAGATCAGGCTCATTGGCCACAGGATCCACAACCAGGTAGCGCGTTTAGACCAGGCCCTTTCCAGAAAACTCATGTATCGGTGTTTGCAGAACTCTCTGAGAATTGTATGCGATGTAGTTTCGAGTAGTGCCCGTTCTGGTCAATGAGTTGGGCATGGGTGCCTGCCTCAATGATCCTCCCCTGCTCCATAACCAGAATCTGGTCAGCATTTTCAATGGTAGAAAGGCGGTGGGCAATGACGAACGTTGTACGTCCTTTTATGAGTTTCTGCAAGGCATCTTGTATGTGCATTTCAGATTCTGAATCCAATGCCGAAGTCGCTTCATCGAAGATGAGGATCGGGGCGTTTTTCAGAAGTGCGCGAGCGATAGCAATACGCTGGCGCTGACCACCGGACAGCAAGCTGGCATCGTCACCTACCTGGGTGTCCAGCCCCTGCTCAAGCTGCTCAATAAATTCCAGTGCATGAGCGTTACGCGCCGCATCCTCGATTGCGGATCGGGGTACATCGGCTTCACCATAGGCGATGTTCTCAGCGACGGTGCCATTAAAGAGAACAACCTGTTGGGTAACCAGTGAGATATGGTGTCGCAGATTATTTAGGGTGTAGTCCTGAACCGGAATATTATCCAGCAGGATCTCACCGTCATTGTGGTCGTAGAAGCGTGGTATCAGGCTCACCAGACTGGACTTGCCAGACCCGGACTTGCCTACCAGGGCGATTGTCTGGCCCGGCTCGGCTACAAAACTGACATCATCCAACGCCTTTGCGGTGCCATTGTAGGAAAAATTGACATGCCTGAATTCGATGCGACCCTGAACGGAATCGGCTGCATGGGTTCCTTTATCCACTTCAGGTGTTTCATCCAGCAGCTTGAAGATACTGGAGGAAGCCGCTACCCCGCGCTGGATGACCGAATTGACCTGGGTCAGCTGGCGAATTGGCTTGGCCAACAACCCGGCCGCACTAAGGAAGATGACAAATTCACCCGGCGTGCGGCCCGCGAAGAATTCCGGTGACATGGCCAGCCATACCAGTAGCGCCAGCGCGGCAGAAACGATGAGTTGCACCAGTGGCGTGCTGATATTGCGCGTCAGTTCCATCTTCAGATTCTGCCGTCGGTTGCGCTCCGATGCCTGGAAAAGTTTCTCGTTGACATAATCTGCGGCATTAAACGTACGAATCACCCGGTGCCCTTTAATAGTCTCGTTGGTGATCTGGGTGACTTCACCCATGGAATCCTGCATCTGGGTGCTGTAACGACGGAAACGCCTGGAGGCACTGCTGACTATCCAGCCAACCAAAGGCGCAATAATCAGAAACGTCAGGGTCAATTGCCAGTCGATGATAAACAACTGTGTCAGGTAAAAAATGACGGTCAGCCCTTCCCGAAATACCACGGTAATTGCTTCACTGGCAGCACCTGCTATTTGTTGTACGTCGTAGGTTACTTTTGACACCAGCCGCCCGGCGGTGTGGCGATCGAAATACATGGCTGGCAAGCGAGCCAGTTGCTGGTTAAGTTCGTAACGCAGTTGGTGCATGACTCGCTGGGCGAGACTGGCCATGGAATAGCCGCCCATGAATGAACCCACGCCACGAAAGAAGGCGATGGCAATACAAAGCAAGGGGCTTAATATCCTCGCTTCTTCGTAGTTTTCTGAGTTGATTGAATCCAGGGTCCAGCCCAGCCACTGGGTGGCAGCGGGACCTGATGCGGCAAATATCACAAAGCCAATAATCCCCATCGTCAGGGCGAACTTGTGATTGAGCACATAACGCAATAAACGTTTGTAGAGAATCCACCCGGCCTGGGATTCCGAAATGCTTTGCGTGGGAGGATTAGCGACTGATTCGTCCACTAGTTCACCGCCGGCTGTTCACCCTGTTCTGCGGGTCGTTGGGTGGCGATATTCAGGCGGGTGAAACCAGACTGACCGATGGCATCCATAGCGGTGACTACAGATTGATGCGTGGCCTCCGCATCGGCTATGAGCAACACAGGAAGATTGCGGTCGCCGCCGGATTCCACTTCCAAACCCCTGATCAGGGTTTCGATACGATTATTGATGAGGTCGCGGCCATTAATTGAGTAATTCCCTTCCCTCGCCACCAGGATTTCAATCTGGTCCGGTTGCGTACTTGCCGTTTCCGCGTTCGCCTCGGGCAGGTTAACCAGCAAGCGGGTTTCCCGATTGAAGGTGGTGGTGACCATGAAAAAGATGAGCAGCAGGAATACCACGTCGATGAGCGGCGTGATATTGACTGACAACTCTTCACGAACTTTACGCTTGAATTTCATGTTTTAGCTTGGCAACAATCTCGATTTGGGAGCTTGCTTACTGTTTGACCTCAACTTTGCGATCGCTATGCAGCGCATCTACCAGTTTGATGGACTCCTGCTCCAGATTCAGGACCAGGGAATCCACTTTGCGGCTAAAGAATCGATGGAACATGTAGGTAGGAATCGCCACGGTTAGCCCGGCCGCCGTGGTAATCAGGGCCTCTGAAATGCCGCCGGCCAGGGCATTGGCATTACCCGTACCCTCCAGCATGATCTCGCTAAAGACCCGTATCATACCGACCACGGTACCCAGCAGTCCCAGCAATGGCGTAATGGCAGCGATAGTCCCCAGCGTATTGAGATAGCGCTCCATATCATGAATAACCTGCGCCGAGGCCTGTTCGATGCTCTCGATCATGGCTTCGCGCCCGTACTTGGAGCTGAGCAGTCCCGCCGCCAGGATCTGCCCCAGGGGCGATGACAGGCGTAATTCGCGCAGCTTGGTGGAATCAAGCTGGTTATTCTTCAGCCAGGTCCAGACCTGCGCCAGAACATACTTGGGAGAGATGCGGGCTGCACTCAATGTCCAGAAACGCTCAATGATGATCGCTATCGCCACCACCGAGCACAGGAGAATCGGCAGCATCAGCCAACCACCCGCTCTTACTATTTCTACCACTCAGGACCTCCGTGCCACACTGTCACTGTCAATACCGTCGGAAAACAGGCGCGTAAGGGTACCATAGCCGCCGCTTTCTGCTGTATTAACAGTATCGGCAAGACGGCGGATTGCCTGACCAACTCCAGTATTTTCGGTGTCTGTAGCGATAGCGCTCGGGGTGCGCTAGCAGGCTGCCAGCAAGGGAGGCCCCACCCAGCCGTACCGAAACCATGCCGGTGTAAGCCGTGTTGTAGCTGGCTATTCCCCACCCATGGTAACGCGCCTCGATCTGCTGGGCTGGATGGGAAAAGCCATTGAAGTAACCTGCTGAGAAAACGACCTGCTCCGGGTTCACCAGTTTCAGAAAGGGATAACTCGACGAACTCGCGCTGCCATGGTGAGGCGCAATAAGGAGATCACTGGCAAGCCGGGTGCCTAATCGGCTTGCCAGTTCCCATTCCACGTCTGATTCAATATCACCCGGCAGCAACACAGCCTGCGATCCCGCCTGAACACGCAACACGCAGGAATCGTTGTTGGATGACAGTCCGGTTTGCTCGGGATGCAAAATAGTGAACTCCACCCCATCCCAACGCCAATGCTCACCCGCCCTGCATTGAGAATCACCGCCGTTGGTCATCAGCCTGACCCCAGGGTAGGCGTCGAGTATGACATCCACGCCACCGGCATGGTCATTGTCCCCGTGACTCACCATCAACGTATCCAATGCAGAGACTCCAAACCGCTGCAGAGCCGGAATCACGATAGCTGCGGCTGCGCTCCAACCCGCAGGACTCCCTGCGCCGGTGTCATACAACAGGCTGTGCTCACGGGTCCGCAGTAATACGGAAAGCCCCTGTCCCACATCCAGTACATCGACCCACAGTTCATCCCGCCCTGGCTTCTCGATAGCCGGGAAAAGCAGTGGCAGGCAGAACGGCAAAAAGAGATACCGGCACGGTGTACCCTTCGGAAGCAAGGCAAAGACAACGCCCAAAGCGGCAAATGCATAGCTGACCAATCCCGGATGTACCGGCGAGACCCGGGCGACTTCGCCTATCGCGCCGGCAAATCCCAGGATCCGGATTAACAACTCCAGCAAGCCATTGCACAGAGTAAAGGCAACAGCACCGGCTTCTATCCAAAACAAACTTATCAGTAGCGCAACCAGCAACAGCGGAACCAGAAGCAGTCCCACCAGTGGAATTGCGAGAAGGTTCACGAACGGTGCAATGGGTGATACCTGCCCCATCCAGAAATGTAACGGTAACAACAGCCCGGCAAACACCGCCCATTGTGAACGCCAGGATTCTCGGAACAAAGCCAGGGCTTTGGCAGGGACAGTGAGCTCTTCTTTTACCGTCAACGGTGGCGATGCAAACAGGATCAACACACCGACTGCAGCAAACGATAACCAGAAGCCAGGCGTGGTCGCAGCAAGCGGATCAAGCAATAGCACCAGCATGAGCGCGAGACAGTAGCGTAAAGACAGACTCAGGCGGCGCCTGCTCAAGTAGACAGAAAGAAACACTGCTACCATCACCAGAGCCCGCTGCGTAGGCAGGGAAAACCCGGCCATCAAGCTGTAGGCAGAGCTGGCGCCAATAGCTATGACGGCAGCGAACTGCTGCGCGGGCCAACTTAGTACCGGACCAAACAGCATCGCCAGGGCACGCCAACTCAACGCAAAACTCACCATCGCAATCAAGCCGATGTGCAATCCGGAAATAACAAACAAGTGATTAGTACCAGTATCGCTGAGTAGTTGCCAACGCTGTGCACTGATCCCGGATTGCTCTCCCATTAGCAGTGCCAACATCAGATCCTGTTGACTGTGTTCCGAAAGCGCTCTGTTGAGATATTCCCAAATTGATGAACGCAGGCTTGTCAGGGAGAACTTGTGCGCCTGACCTGCTAATCGGCGATTCGATTCACTAGAGCGGACATAACCTGTCGCGGCAATATGATTGCGCAACAGAAACGCTTCGCTATCTCTGCTCCCGGGATTCGCGAACCCATGAGGTTGCTTGAGTCGAACCAGGAGTTGCCAATAGTCACCTGTATCCAGCCTGAGATCGTAAGTGCCTTCCTGAAGAAAAGTCACAAGCTGCAAACGAATTGGCAGCTCGCTGTTTGTCCAGGCGCTGCTATTCGTCACCTCAAACACAAAACGCTGACCGTTTTCTGTAGGCACAGGCAGAGACACCACCCTGCCCTGCACGAGCAAATCTTCACCCTGCATCTCGGCAGGGATCACGTCTTGCAGTCGCTGCGTTGCCCAACACCAATGCCAACCCACACCGACAGCAAATGCGATCAGGCAGCCGATTAGCAGCCTTTCCTTTCCGTGTAATACACGGCATAGCAGCAAAGCCAGAACAATAGCCGCAACGAGAGCGGCAGGCAGGTAGGCGAGATCAGGAAAAGCGATGGGCAGGCACAGGCCCGCGCAAGCACAGAGCAATAACGCGCGCACGAATATTCATCCTTGAATCGTGCATGGACCAATAAGGCGCTTTACTTGGAAAAGCAGCCTTTCGATGACGAATAAAGAGAATAGAAGCCAGAGACGCGGCTGGCCAGAATTGGCTAAATTTAGTCGGCGCTTCGCAGGGCCTGGGCAGGTTGCACCGCTGCCGCCCTGCGGGCTGGATAAACCGTAGCAAGGATAGCCAGAATCAACACGCCGCCAGCGACAATCGCAACATCGCCACCCTGCAGTTGAGACGGCAGGAAGTCAATGGGGTAGACATCCGCGTTGAGAATCTGGATGCCAAACCGCCGTTCGATCCACGCGGCGAAGTTGCTAACCTGCAATGAACCCAGAACCCCCAACACCACACCTATCGCGATTCCAATTAACCCGATAAGGCAGCCTTGCCACATGAATATTCGTCCGATCAATCCGGGACTCGCTCCCAGTGTACGCAGGATAGCGATATCACTGCGTTTATCCCGCACGATCATGATGAGACTGACGATCAGATTAAAGGCAGCAACTCCGATAAGTAGCCACAGCATGAAACTGATGATACTTCTGGAGAATTGAATGTTGTTATAGATGGCCCCTAATTGCCGTGTCCAGCTTTCAAGAATCATTCCCGGCGGCAGATCCCTGGCCAGTTCCCGACTTAACTCGTCCGCCTGCAAGGGATCGAGCGCTCGCAGGCGCAGGCCATTAAACTCACTGCGCATTCGGTAAAAGGCGCGCGCTGCACTCAGGTTTATCAGAACCAGTTCGCTGTCCAGTTGCTGAGTGCCAACCTGGAAGATACCGCTGACTGTAAAACGTCGCAGAGTGGCTAGTGGTGTAAGTGGATTGATAGAGATGGTCGGACTATAGAGTGTGATCTCATCGCCAAGCGCAACTCCCAACTGGGCAGCAAGCGTCCTCCCCAGCACCACACCCCATCGATCATCAGCAAGCGCCTCAAGGCTGCCCTCTCTCATGAATCGTCCTATGACAGAAATGTCCGATTCACGGCTGGCATCCACGCCGTTTACCAGAACACCTTTGTTGGCCTGCCCGGTGGAAACCACCCCCGCATTCTGGATCAGCGGCGCCACTGCAGCGACCCGGGAGTTGTCCATTACTCGCTGCTGAATATCATCCCATGCACTACTGCTGAAGTTCTCTTCGGTGTAAACAGTGACATGAGGCACGATACCTAAAATGTTCTCGCGCATCTCCCGGTCAAATCCATTCATGACTGACAATACGGTAATGAGGATGGCGACGCCGAGCGCGAGACCAAACACAGAAATGGCGGACATGAAAGACACCAGGTGACTGCGCTTCCCCACGCTCACATAGCGTAAGGCGATAGCGCGGGAAAGCCCTTTGGCGATTCCGTTGCCAGCACTATTCGACTGACTTGAAGAGTTAGAGGGACTGTTCATGCAACTTGCCGTCGCGCAGTTCCAGCTTGCGCTCCATTGAACCTGCCAGTTGCTCATCGTGAGTCACAATAACGAAGCTGATACCTAGCTCTTTGTTCAGTTCCGCCATCAACGCCTGCACGTCCCTGGCAGTACGACCGTCCAGATTACCGGTAGGTTCATCAAGCAGCACACACTGGGGTTCGGTGACCAGTGCCCTGGCGATGGCTACCCGTTGTCGCTCACCGCCGGAAAGTTCGGCGGGTTTGTGGGTTGTCCTGCCTGCGAGACCTACCCGACCCAGCATGGCTTCGCTGCGTCTGTTAACTGTATTCTTGTCGAGTCCAGCGATGAGCAGCGGCATGGCGACATTTTCCAGCGCCGTAAATTCGCCTAACAAGTGGTGGAACTGGTAGACGAAACCCAGGTAACGGTTTCGCAACATTCCCCGCTCCGTTTCGTTAACTTCAGCCAGGTTTTTACCGGCAACCCGGACCGTACCACTGGTTGGCAAGTCCAGACCTCCTAACATGTTTAACAAGGTGGTCTTGCCGGATCCGGAGCTTCCCACAATGGCGATACGCTCACCACGCGCAACTTCCAGATTGATCCCCTGCAACACCTCAACGACCTGAGGACCCTGTGAATAAGTCTTCACGAGGTCGGCGCAGGCCAGAACTGGTACTTTGTCAGGCATGATTATTCGTACCGCAATACTTCTGCTGGCTGCACCCTGCTTGCCCGATAGGCGGGATACAGTGTGGCCACAAAACAAATGATGAGCGCAGCAAAGCACACGAACACTACTTCACTAATTTCGATGCGAGTCTGCAGGTGAGAAATGAGGTATATATTGGCGCCATCAAACAGGCTGTTGAGCAAGCGTTCCAGCATCAGGCTGATATCCGTAATACTGAACGCCAGCACTACACCACCAAGACCACCCAGGATGATGCCAATTATCCCGGCGATCAAGCCCTGAACCATGAAGATCGCCATAATGACGCCTCGACTGGCTCCCATGGTACGAAGGATCGCAATATCTGCTCCCTTGTCTGACACCACCATCACCAGCGTAGAAATAATATTCACTGCGCCGATGATGACGATCATCAGCAACATAAATGAAGTAAGGATTTTTTCCATATTCAAGGCATTGAACAGACTCGCTTGCACTTCGTTCCAGGGCACAATGTCCAGACCCGACTCAGACTCCAGCGCCTCTTCGGCTATCTCCTGGGCAAGCAGGATATCCGCAACCCGCAGCCTAAGTTGCAGACTAACACCTGGGTCCCGGGCAAACAGTGATTGCGCTGATTCCAGGTTTACCAGGGCAACATTGTTGTTTCCATATAATCCAAAATCAGCGAATCCTAATACTTCAAAGCCGAAGCTATTGCTCAGCTCCCGGTTAAGCAGGCTTCCAAGCCCAACAACACTCACTTCCGTGCTGCTAAAAATGCCTAATTCTCCGGCAAGCTGTGTACCAAGGATGATGCCATTGGGTGTGTTCGCCAGCCTCTGCAATAATTCGCTGTAGAAGCGATTGCTGTTTTCGATCACCGAGGCTTCGAGACCGGGATCAATACCGCGCAGTCGCAGAAAGGTCGTTTCCCCCTGATGACGGAGAGTCGCCTCGCCTTCGACGAAGGGTGCGGCTGCCAGCACCCGTTCAGATTCCAGTGCGATATCGCGAACTTCTTGCCAGTTATCACTTAGTGTCAGCGCCGATACTGTGACATGTGGCACTGATTTCAACACTTCGTTGCGCAACGTGCCTATAGATCCGTTAATCACCGAGAGAGCAACGATAAGAATCAACACACCAAGACTCACTCCCAGCATTGATATCAATGATACGAAAGAAAGAAACAGATTACGTTTGCGAGTAAGTGAGTAGCGCAGGCCAACAAAGAAGGAAAAAGGTTTGAACATTAAACGTCCTGCACGGAACTCCAGCGAAGCTTGCTGCAACCAGCCCTACGCACCCTGACAGGTGTCGTGAGCGACCGGCAATTGGCTGACGATAGTAAACCTGGCGCCGTAGCGCCAGGCACAATGAGCACTAGCCCTGTAGTTGATCTGCGTGGCGCTGTAACAGGCGTTGCACGGTCTTGAAGCTGATGGGCATCACAGGTGTTGAAACCTCGCTTGAGATTGCGCGCAGTGATTTGCCTTGTTTCTTCAGTTCGACAATCTTTTTCAGAACCCGCTGTTCCATGGGGTTCTCAATGAGTCTGCCGTTTTCATGAATCATGTAACCGAAAGGCCGACTGCCACCAAGATACCGGCCCTGTTTGCGCTGGCGCTGCTTAACGCCCTTGATACGCTCCGCAGACTTGCGTTTTTCCAGCGAAGAAAAAAGCTCTGCCGCTTTATGAAAGTTCACTGTGAACTCGGGATCGGTGATGTCCCCGCCCAGCTCAACGATATGTAACTGTACTCCACGATCGCGCAGTTTAGCGATTTGCTTAACCGCTTCCTGACTGGAACTGTAGATGCGCTCCAGCTTGCTGCATAGGATGACGTCTCCAGGCTGCAACATGTCCAGCGTTTTCTTTCCGTATTCCCGTTTGCTGAATTCCTGGTTCCAACTGCAATCATGATCGCGAATGGTTTCGGTCATGAACCAACCTCGTTGCAGGCAGTAAGTTTGTATTGCCAGCAACTCTGGTTCGAGAATTGCTTCGAGCTCGTCCTTTTCCATGGAAGCTTCCAATTCGGAAGTCCGGCAATAGGAATATATCGTCATTTCTTGGTCCCCAACCCTGATCTGTATCCTGCAGTTCGCCCGCTTCGCGCCTGTTTCTCCTGTAACCGAAGAATTAGAGTGCAAAGAACTCAGGCCAGTCTGCGGTTCGACCGGTCACACAATGAAGTTATTTTATTGTTTGGGCCCGAGTAACTCGTATCGAGTTCACTCTTTTGCCCGCCCCAGGGTGCTGCCTCTCATTTCTGTGCCTGCCGGGCCCTTTGAGCGCCCTGACAGAAACCAACACCTTTAAAATCCGTACTACTTTATTATTTTTTTATTGCCTGATACTGACTGCTGAACTGTAGCAGGCATCCCTGCAGCTTCCTCGCTGACACATTCACCGGCCTGCTGCAATCAATGCAAATTAGCCGCAAATCGGTGATTTTATTACTATTTTCGCGTGTATATGTGTCTGCGTAAGGGCAAAGCCACGTGGCAAAGTATTTTAACCACAGCAGTTTTACCGAATCAAGGAATCGAGCGGCCTTTATCCGCTGTTTGCCGGTGAACAATTCACTGATTTCGCAGTCATAATCGCTGTGTCTCCGCAGATGGGGCAGAAACTTACAATATCCTGCAAAACATCGACCGCAGGCCTTTGTTTTTTGGCGATTTTTCTCACTGCAAAGGCTTGCAATTGATTGAGTGGGGCTGGTAATGCTGATATAGTCCAGCGCAAGCATGTATTCATACTTTAATAGTATGGGTATTTGGAAGCGCCAGTCGCCGGTTTGCGACTCCGAAGTCAATCTATCCCCGCCCTGGCCCTTCATTCGGCACATTCTGCGCCGATAGATGGATTGTCACCGGAATATTAGGTTTCCCTGAAACAATCCAGATCCATGGTAATCAGGCCGGACCCAGGTCCTGCTGCCAGATTGCCAGATCACCGGATCCAGCCCCCGTTGCTATGAACAACTGCGGAGCGAGAGAAACCAACGGTGGTCCGTTATGCAAAAAGAGCCGTGATCAGGCTTGGCGCGACCTAAGACTAATTCAAGGAATTAGCAGCAACCGCCAGTACTGCTCACTTACGAAATGATTTGAATCCCATGCTGAGGACAGCATGGAGACCAGACAGTTTTCAGGTTATTTATTCGACAGCCCTTCGAATGGCAGGCCAAGGCCGCCAAACATGGGCATTGTGTAGAAAGAATCAGGTTTATTACTAAAAACAACAAGTTACGATCAAGTCTGTGATTTAATTTTGCTACAAAATACGCCCGGAAACCCTCCAACCAGGGTCCGCGCGCACAGATTTACTGGTTTGGCTGTTTCATCAATAAACCGAGAGGGGACACAATCCCCGCCCCTGTAGTTCTGCAATCCTGCAGGCATACGGATTCTACCCTGCCGAAGAATGCGCCTGAGTTTACTGTCCTGGCCAACAGGAAAGTGAACCTTTATGAAACGCATGCTAATCAATGCCACCCAGGAAGAGGAACTCCGGGTAGCACTCGTCGATGGTCAGAGACTCTACGACCTCGATATCGAAAACCGAACCCGCATCCAGAAAAAAGCCAATATCTATAAAGGCAAGGTCACCCGAGTGGAACCCAGCCTTGAGGCCGCCTTCGTGGATTTTGGCGCCGAGCGCCACGGCTTCCTCCCTCTCAAGGAAATCGCCCGCCAGTATTACAAGAAAAATTCCGGCGGTAACGACAAGTCCACTATCAAGGAACTGGTTGCCGAAGGCACTGAGGTCATTGTGCAGGTGGAGAAGGAAGAGCGTGGCAACAAAGGCGCTGCACTCACTACTTACGTAAGCCTCGCCGGGCGCTACCTGGTCTTGATGCCGAACAACCCCAAGGCGGGCGGTATTTCCCGTCGAATCGAGGGGGATGACCGTACGGAAATCAGGGATGCGCTGCGCGCGCTCAATATTCCTGATGGTATGGGTCTTATCGTGCGTACCGCCGGTGTCGGTAAGGAACACGAGGAACTGCAGTGGGACCTCGATTACTTGCTGTCCTTGTGGGACGCCATTCAGGAAGCAGGCGCCCAGAAATCAGCCCCTTTCCTGATTTACCAGGAAAGCAATGTCATCATCCGCACCATTCGCGATTACCTGCGCAAGGAAATCGGCGAAGTTCTGATCGATACCAAGGAATCCTACGAGGAAGCCCTTACCTTCATACAGCAGGTCATGCCTCAGTACGAGGACCGAATCAAACTGTATGAAGACAAACTCCCTCTGTTCAATCGTTACCAGATTGAAAGCCAGATTGAGAGTGCCTTCCAGCGCGAAGTCAGCCTGCCCTCCGGTGGTTCCGTGGTGATCGATCCCACCGAAGCCCTGATTTCAATCGATATCAACTCTTCCCGGGCAACGCGAGGCGCAGATATCGAGGAAACAGCCCTTAATACCAATCTCGAAGCGGCCGATGAAATCGCCCGCCAACTGCGCCTGCGAGACATGGGTGGCCTGGTTGTTATCGATTTCATCGATATGACCTCCAACCGCAATCAGCGTGACGTGGAAAACCGCATGCGGGATGCACTGGAATCGGATCGCGCCCGGGTTCAGGTAGGCCGCATTTCACGATTTGGCCTGCTGGAAATGTCCCGTCAGCGCTTGCGTCCTTCACTGGGCGAAACCAGCGCTATTGTCTGCCCTCGTTGCAGTGGCCAGGGCACTATCCGTGATGTTGAATCGCTTTCTCTTTCCATACTGAGAATCCTGGGCGAAGAAGCCGCCAAGCAGAAGAGCACTGAAGTCGTTGCCGAGGTTCCCCTGGTAGTTTCCTCTTACCTGCTAAATGAAAAGCGTGCTTCGCTGGCTGATATAGAAAGCGCAACGAACACAAAGCTCACAATCAAGCCCAATCCGGAGCTGGAAACTCCCCATTACGAAATCACTGGCATCAATCGCCAGGACGAAGTTTACGAAGTGGACGCGGTAAAAGAGCCGGAACCGCAAACCAAGACCAGACCCGACTCCCAACAGCAAGCCGCTGTCCAGAAACCGTCGGTCAGCAATGTCCCTGCCCCGCGCCGTCCAGAACCGAAAAAACAAAAAGGCCTCCTCGCCCGCATCATCGACGCCCTGTTCGGCGACAAAGAGGAAGAGAAGAAGAAAAAAGAAGAACAACAGCGCAAGTCACAATCCCGTGGCGGGCGTGGTCGTTCCCGTAATCAGCGAGGCAAGCAGGCGCGTAACGGTGAACGCTCCGAGCGCGGAGAACGCAAGGACAATCGTCGCAGCGACAGCAAACGAAAGGATTCCGGCAAACAACGTTCGCAGGATAAACAGGCTCGTAGCAAAGACGATAATAAGGACAGTCGTCGCAGCAATAGTCGCAATGATGAGCGCAGTGACAATCGAGGCAATCGAAAAGATGCCCGTGATGGTGGCGGCCGTGGCCGCAACCGTGGCGATCGTAATGAACGTGGCGATAGCAAAGATCGAGCGGACAATGCGGAACGCAACGACAACAATGAACAGCAGAACGGCCAGGACAACAAGCAACAGTCGAAAGGTGGTCAGCGCCGATCTGGCGAGCGACGTCCTCGCAATACGACGCCCCGCAAGCGTGGTCCACGGCCGGAGAAAGCCGCTGAGCAGCAGGCAGATAGCAGCAGCAACAATGATCAGCCTCAATCAGTAACAACTGACGCGGTTTCTACACCTGAACAGGCGCAACACGCGCAATCACCAGCGGCAGACAATGCACCGCAGCAAGCGACCGCTCAGGAGTCATCACAAGGCGTGAAGCAAGAAACACAACAGGACGCCAAACCTGAGAAGCGAGCTCCGCGTCGCAGAAACAACCCGCGCGGAAACAAAGCGGCAAGTCAGGACCAAGGTGCAGCACAGTCAAGTCCAACACCGTCGCAGCCTGCGAGTGCGACCGAGGGACAATCTGGCGAAAACCAGGCAGCAGCGAACGGTAGTAACGACGCGCCGACTTCGGCCCCTAAACAGCGAGAGAAACCCGCGCCGCAGCAACAGCCCGCAGCGTCTGCACCTGCGGCATCCAGCGCTCAGGAACAGCAGCCGGTCAAAGCCAGTCCCTCACAGGAAGGTCAGGCACAGCAGGAGAGCAAGCCTCAGCGGGAGAACGTGACCAAGATAGCCCAGCCCGCACCGGAATCTACGTTCCGCGGACGTGCTCCTAACGATCCCCGGGAAGTGAAGAAGCGCCAGCAACAGGATGCTTCCCAATCATCTCCAGAGTAAGCGTTACAGCTCTCTCCCAAGACAAAAAAAAGCCCGGTTTAACCGGGCTCTCTTTTTGCGTTATGTTTTATGTCAGGAATTTACTAGAGCGCCTCTTCCAGCTCAGGTAAAACCTTGAAGAGGTCGGCCACCAAACCGTAGTCGGCAACCTGGAAGATTGGCGCTTCCTCATCCTTGTTAATCGCCACGATAACCTTGCTGTCTTTCATCCCGGCCAGATGCTGGATCGCACCAGAGATGCCGACGGCGATATACAAATCAGGCGCCACGATCTTGCCAGTCTGCCCGACCTGGTAATCATTCGGTACGAACCCGGCATCGACTGCCGCTCGTGAAGCACCAATCGCCGCGCCGAGTTTATCCGCCACCTTTTCCAGCAAGGCGAAATTCTCACCATTCTGCATGCCACGACCACCAGAAATAACCACTGATGCCGCAGTCAACTCAGGACGCTCAGACTTGGATAATTGTTCACCCACAAATGCAGCCTTGGCTTGCTCAACGGTGTGCTCAGTACTTTCTACCGAGGCACTCCCGCTCTGCTCGGCTTCGCCAAACGCTGTTGTCCGGACCGTAATCACTTTAATGGCATCAGATGTTTGTACCGTTGCCATGGCGTTTCCGGCGTAGATGGGCCGTACAAAGGTGTCTTCACCCTTCACTTCGACGATGTCGGAGACCTGCCCAACATCCAGCAACGCGGCGACGCGTGGCATGAGGTTTTTACCTGTTGTCGTAGCTGCAGCGAGGATATGGGAATAGCCTTTCCCTACTTCTGCTATCAGTGGAGCAACGGCTTCAGGTAGTTGGTGTTCGTAGCAGGCGTTGTCGGCGACAATCACTTTGCCAACGCCGCTGGTTTTTGCAGCTTCTTGCGCCGCCGCATCACAGCCGGAACCGGCCACGAGCATATCGATATCGCCGCCGATTGCCGAGGCGGCGGTTACTGTGTTCAGGGTTGCCTTCTTCAGAGACCCGTTATCGTGTTCTGCTATCACTAATATTGACATGGGGGCTCCTAGATAACCTTGGCTTCGTTTTTCAGTTTATCAACGAGTTCTGCAACGGACTCTACCTTCACACCGGCACTGCGCTCAGCTGGTGGCGCCACACTAAGCGTCTTGATATTGGAAGCGACTTCCACCCCAAGATCAGCAGCTGACAGCGTGTCGATTGGCTTCTTCTTGGCCTTCATAATGTTTGGCAGAGACGCATAACGCGGCTCGTTGAGACGCAGGTCTGTGGTGACAACCGCAGGCAGGTCAAGCATGACTGTCTGCTCACCGCCGTCTATCTCGCGGGTCACTTCGATCTTGCCGTCTTTCAATTCCGCCTTACAGGCAAAAGTGCCCTGGGGAACATCCAACAGGGCTGCCAGCATCTGGCCAACCTGATTGTTGTCAGTATCGATGGACTGCTTACCGAGAATGACCAGATCGATGCCTTCTTTCTCTACGATTGCCTTCAGTACTTTGGCCACGGCCAGAGGTTCGAGGGCTTCTTCGGTTTCGACAAGAATGCCGCGATCTGAACCCAGCGCCAGAGCAGTACGGATCTGCTCCTGAGCGGCAGTTGGCCCGATAGAGACAGCAATCACTTCATCGGCGTGCCCGGCCTCTTTCAGGCGGATCGCCTCTTCTACGGCGATTTCACAGAATGGGTTAATAGCCATTTTTGCGTTTGTGAGATCAACGCCGGTGCCGTCAGATTTAACCCTGACTCGCACATAGGCATCCACTACGCGCTTAATTCCAACAAGAACCTTCATGGATTCTCCAGAGATTTGTACTGATGTGAATGGATTCTATCGACTGGTGTTCCGCTAGCCAGTAAGCAACTGACTACAAAGTACAAAGAAAGTATAGCCAGAAACATGGTGGTGCATCCTGCACCCCGGACGTCGATGGTCCTGAAAAAAGGCGGTAATCATGCCGTTTTTGCCCTGACAGGTCAATAACACCGCGCCTTGCAGGCCATTTGCTGGACTACACTTAAATCAGAAGCAGCACATGGAAATGCCTTCAGGGATGACTGATATGAAATTTCGCATTGCAGAAAATGAAAAGCGAACACGCCTGTTTGGCCTGTTGGCATGCTGCCTGTTGCTAAGCAACTGCGGCTTCGTCACGGCACCGCTGGCCCTGGCCAGTGCGGAGGTCGCCAGTACTACCGTGAAAGCGGCAGATTATGGCCTCGAACAAGGCCACACGGCGGCAATTTATGTCCGCAACCAGGGTACGGAGGGCGCCAAGGTGACCGTGGAATTCCTCGGCACGATGGTCAGGGATATGCGGGACAGTTTGCGAGTCAATCCGCTTCCAGAGCAAGGCCCGGCTCCATTGCAACGAACACCGCTTTAATCTGGCGACTCAGACCTGCAGCGCAAAGAACTGACCTTTGCTATAGACACCGATGCCCTGCTCCGGATCGTCAACCGCCAACTCTACCAGGCGGTAGAAGACAGATCGCACCAGCAAGCCATCAAGACCACTGCGAATATGCAATGTGGGATGAGGCTCGCCCGTGTGGGGGTCGCTTGCGACAGTCAATGTGTGGTCACCATCGGCACAGACTTCCTCGCCGGCATTGGTAGTGAAACGCAGCACTTGCTGTTTCCCGCTGCCCTCAATCTCCATTTCGGTAACCAGGAATGGGCAATCTTCTACCTGGATGCCCACTTTCTCCACCGGTGTCACCAGAAAGTAGTCGTCACCTTCCTTTTTGAGCACAGAGGCAAACAGCCTGACCATGGCTGGCCTTCGGATAGGCTTACCTTCGTGCATCCAGGTGCCATCACGCTGGATACACATATCGATATCGCCGCAGAAAGGGGGATCCCATAGATGAACTGGGGCTGGGCCGCGAGTCTTTATTTTAGCCACAAGGGCGAATGGATCGGGAGCCTGGTCAGCCCCCTTGTTGTTATTGCCTGAATTGCCAGTCGATTCGCTGATATCTGGACCTGCCCGGTAGCGGGCAAGCCAGACTGGCAGCGCCGCAACACCTGTTTTTCCTGCCAGTGATTAGCAATGTCTACACACGCAAACTGTCGAAGTACTCCAGCAACCCGGGCAGCAGGATAGTCTCGGGTTTATCGTCGTAGAGGCTCAGCCAGCCGCTGCCCGATTCGATGCGGGCGATATCGACCTGCTTGCCGCTGGTTGTATCCAGAATAATAAGCTGCACCAGGGCTTGATCCAAGCCGAAGCTGGCCACAATCTCCTCATTGGTGTCTTCCCGCAGGGATGTCAGTATCTCAGTCCAGGTGCCATGGCGGTCATCCCAGCGCAGCAATCGGGGATAAATCACATAGTTGCTGCCTGCCCGTTTTGCGGAACTCAGTGCATAAGCCGGCGATTCCGGAAATAACCCTACTCGCACTCCATTGAAACTGTTACTCACCGCGGATTCCAACAGACTGGTTAGCGTATTGGCATGCTCCGGACTCACCGAACTGATGTGCTGGCTGCGTGCTATATAAAACGAGGCATTGGCGGGAAGTACCCAACGCGACTCACGCCTGATATCTGTTGTGGTCAGTAGCCGGCTGGCTTCGAACAATTCACGGGACTCCTGCCATGCTGTGCTCATACTTGTGCAACTGCTCAACAGAATTGCCAGCATGAATAGTGTAATTAGCTGTTTAATCACCGATAGACTCCTGTCAGGGCGGCCAGCATTTGCCGCTTTGGCGCGCCGTTTTCCATTTATTCCGCCGTTTATTTTTCCAGCTATAGCAAGTAGCAGGAATCGCGCCAGCTCTTATGCAATTACGTCGCTTGCCGACGACTACTTAGTGCAAACTTTCATCCATGTTTTTTGAGGCGCTGCTATAGTTACTTACAAGAAGATAATTCGTGCTGGTCGAAATCTTCTTCTCCGCTGACTCACAAGGCCAGCGAGAAGTGAAAACAAGGAAGTTGCATTCAAGGATGATGCAACGCGTGCCACAGGACGTGGCAAAGGAAGCGTTCTCCGGAAACCACGCGCCGGAGCGATCAGTACGACCTTCGGGCAATCTTGCCCCCTTCGCGATTGAATTAGCCGGGAAAGGATGTCCCGGCTATTTCTTTTCTTCTCTCCTGCCTGACGCGTCTTTCCTGTCCCATCTCCGCACACCCGCAGTAAGCTGAAATCTTCGAATCCAGACCCCCCAGGCCGGCAAAGCCCGTTAGGGCGCTGTGCATGGCAATGATACACTTGGGTTCGCACATGCATTGAGCCAGGGTTGCTGTTCCCGATACATGACTGAACTCATCAAGGCGGACTCCTTCGCCGAACTTCTCCGCAACAGGACGGCCATGCTGGACGTTCGCTCACCGATTGAGTTCCAGCGTGGAGCCCTGCCCTCCGCCACCAATCTACCCCTGCTAACGGATGCCCAGCGGCAGAAAATCGGAACCTGTTACCGCCAGCACGGGCGAGAGGCGGCAATTGCCCTGGGTTACGAACTGGTAGACGAGCCAGCCCGGGAACACTTGCTGAGGCAATGGGGGGAATTCATTGCCCAACATCCCAATGCCTCACTGTATTGCTGGCGGGGCGGATTGCGCTCATCGACCGTGCAGCAATGGCTGGCTGACGCGGGTATCCACATCCCCCGCATCGACGGTGGCTTCAAGGCATTAAGACGATTTCTCATCGAGGTTGTGACACATCTGTCTGGCGGCGAGAACCTTGTGATTGTGGCGGGCAAGACTGGCAGTGGTAAGACGCATTTTATTAATGGCCTTGCCAACAGCCTGGATCTGGAAGGACTGGCAAACCACCGGGGTTCGGCATTCGGCAGGCGTGTGGAAGGACAGCCATCCCAGGTCGATTTTGAAAACGCGCTGGCCATGGACTGCCTGCATCTGGACTGGTCTGAACAGCGGCGTGTCATTGTTGAGGATGAGAGCCGCGCGATAGGTTCTCTTTCGATCCCCCTGGCGCTTCATCAACGCATGCTGCAGTCGCCAATCGCCATGATTGAAGAATCCCTTGAGAAGCGGGTCGACACCATACACCTCGACTATATCCAATCCAATTACCAGGATTTTAAAAACAGTTCTCCTGATTCAGCTAACGAGCTGTTCGCGGCATCCCTCACCGACGCCCTGTTCCGAATTCGCAAGCGTCTGGGGTTGGAGCGTTACGACCGAATCAGGCTGATTCTTGAAGATGCACTACTGCAACAGCGCAACGGCCAGGGCATCGAAGCCCATCGTGACTGGATCGAAGAACTCTTAAGCAACTACTACGATCCGATGTATGAGTATCAACTGCAGAAGAAGTCGTCTCGCATCGTGTTCCGGGGCAACCGCGAAGAGACCTGCCAGTGGATCAAGTCACTCACCGGAGATCAATCTTAAGCCATGCCCATCAAGCGACTGGATATAGGCGCCCTCGCTGAACCCCTGTCACGGGGGGCCACCGTACTGGTTCCGACTAATCGCCTGCAGGACATTGTGAGTCGTGCCTATGATGAGCAACAGGCGACTGTGTATTACACACCGCCGGTGCTCGGCATCGACGTATGGATCACCCGACTCTGGCAGAGAGCTGGCGAACAAGGTATCGCGCCTTATTGTCAGATACAGGCCCTTCCCAGTAGCGAAGAAATTTTTATCTGGATCGAGGTAATTGAAGAATCCCTCGAAGAACTACCTCTGCTCAATCCGGAGGAAACAGCAAACACGGTAAGCCGGGCTTACCAGCTCATGAAACAATGGCGACTCGATCGCGACCATCTCACCGAACTGGAATCGTATCGGGTTGTACCCGATATCGCCGCCTTTCTGGATTGGTCTACCCGTTTTGAACGTCGCTGCAAGCAACGTGCTGTGGCCAGCCTGTCCGACTGCCTGGTACAAATCAATGCCGATTTGGAAGCTGGCATACAGCTACCATTGGCAGACGAATTCCTGTTGCTCAATTTCTACGAACCCCCGCCCCTATACGCAGAGCTTTTCGAAAAACTGAGGACTCGCACGGTGGTAAATTCGTTCCTTTATGAGTATCCGGATACCCAGGCTACCGGCAAGCGCTATCAGTTTTCCTCGCAGCGTGACGAATTTAACTACGTTGCACAGTGGGCGAAACACCGCTTGGCAGTGAACAGTGACGCCCACATCGGCATCATTGGTGAACTCGATGAGAAACAGCGCAGCCAGTTGCACCATGTGCTTGCTAACACATTGGACGAACACTATCTCATTCAGTTTGATACGACTCATACCCGGGTCAATACCAGTCACAGTACACGCAACCTGACTCAGGAAGCCGTGATACATGATGCCTTCCTTATTCTTGACCTGCTCAGGGATGAACAGGTGAGCGAAAATCTGTGTCGCCTGTTGCGATCGCCTTTTGTGCTAGCGAAATCCGGGGAAACCCGTCAGCGCCATACACTGGAGCGCTACATGCGCAGGAACCTGTCTGATCGCTGCCAGGCACACGAGATCAGTCAGTTGGTGCAACGCACTGACCAGGACTATCACTGCCCTGCCCTGGCCTCTGCCTTGCTGGCGACGAGGGAATACGCCAGGCGCATGCGCACCTGGGAGACGCCGCGCGGTTGGGCAAAGCTGTTCACTGATGTGCTGGCAGAATTTAACTGGCCCGGCGAAAGACTAACGCCTCCCCAGGCACTACTACTGAAACGCTGGGACGAGGCAATGGATCGCCTGGCCGGACTAGGCGCGGTGACTGGCAAACTCGATCTCGGCAAAGCTATCGCCTGCCTGCGTAACCTTTGCGTACGCAGCAGACAAACCCAGACCTTCGATCATAAGCGCCATATCTCACAATACACCATAGAGGAAGCCGCCGGCCTGACCTTCGACCACGCATGGATTATCAATTGCAACGATCAGGTATGGCCTCCCTCGGTGAAGGCAAACCCCTTTCTTCCCTACAGCCTGCAACGGGACAATCTAATCCCCGGTTCCCATAGCGATATTCAGCACAAGATGGCCAGCACCACATTCGCGATGTTATGCAATGCCGTAAAAACTGAATTGTGTGCAAGTCACCATGCAAGCGATGGCGATCAGGAATTCAGGCCCAGCAGTTTCATCGCTTCATTTGAGCCAGCACAAGCAGAAGCAGAAATCATCGACCGCCTCAGCAATCCAGAGATCAGGAAAACAGTCTCTCCCCCTATAGAGACTGTTAGCGACCACGAATTCGTTCCTCTACAAGCTGATGCGCAGAGCCTCGGCGGCCATCAGGTATTGAGCGATCAATCCAGCTGCCCGTTTCGCGGTTTCGCCTTGCACCGTTTGCAGGCAGATCCATTGGAACCCTTTGCTAGCGGACTCAGCAGAATGGCCCGCGGTAGCGCCATGCACCGGGCCCTGGAATACCTTTACCAGCAGGTAAACAGCGGACGACAGCTACAGGAAATGTCAGCCGATGCACTGGATGCCCTGTGCACGAGCGCTGCCACCGAAGCGATAAAATGGTTATCAGCGCGGCATAGCAGGTTGATGACGCCACGTTTCGCCAGAATCGAACAAGATCGAATGCAAATGCTGTTAAAACGATTTCTGGGTTCAGGTGAAGCCGAACAGGGACGCGGTGATTTCCAGGTTCTGGGTCGGGAAGAGCGTCACGAGTGGCATTACGAAGGTATGCTTTTCAATCTGGTTATAGATCGCATAGACCAACTGGCTGATGGCGGCCTTGCCGTAATCGACTACAAAACTGGCAAGGCGACACCCAGTAACAGCTCCTGGCTGGATGAACGGCCAGAAGACTTGCAACTGCCCTTCTACTACACCGTCATGAGCAGCCAGCAACCCGCTCCAGTCAATGCAGTGGCTATCGCCCATATCAATGCGGCCAGGATAGGCTACAGCGGCCTGGCTGCCGATGACGGATTCCATTCACGCATTAAATCGAGTGCAGACGACCGTTATATCAGGAAAGACTGGGCTGACCTGGCCGTAACTTTTCCAGCCAGAGTGCAAACCATAGCCCGTGAATTCAGTCAGGGCTGCACAGTAGTCGATCCCGTTAACGGTGCACAAACCTGTCGCTACTGCGCCTTGAATAAGCTGTGCCGTATCGATGAGTTGAGTCAGGGTGCCAGCGAAGACTCCGGGGAACTCCCATGAGCCAACTGCTACCCGATCACCATGCTCGCACACAGGCATTGGACCTATCCGGTTCTTTTATCGTTCAGGCTCCTGCCGGCTCGGGGAAGACAGAACTGCTCACCCTTCGCTACCTGAAACTATTGGCGATCTGCGACGAGCCGGAGGAAGTACTGGCGATCACCTTCACCCGCAAAGCCGCCAGCGAGATGCGCGACCGGGTAATTAACGTGCTGAACTGGGCTCAGCAGTGTTTGCAGGGAACCGTCATTGCGGACGATGCCATCAAGAAATTGAGACTGGAGATCGCCGCAACCGTTCTGCAGACCAACGAAGAAAAAGCCTGGCGCCTGCTGGACAATCCTGGCCGGATGCGCATTCAGACGATAGACAGTTTCTGCTTTTATCTCGCCAACCAGCTTCCCATCCTGTCGCAGGTAGGTGGCAATCCAGCGGTAACAGAGAATGCCGAACCCGTATTCAGGGAAGCCGCCAAAAGCACGCTTGCCCAACTGGAATCCGACACAGCGCTGGCGGAGGCCATCAGTACCGTGCTGCGCCACCTCGACAATGACATAGCCACGGTAGAGCAACAACTCGTCAAGCTGCTATACCAGCGGGACCAGTGGGCGAGCTATATCCACGCTATCACCAGTGATGACAAAGAAACGCGGCGCTATCTGAAATTAAGCCTGGAAGAACTGATCGCCGAATCGCTTGCCGAAGTGCGGCAAATGCTCGCAATAGAAGAGTCCCGGATCGTAAGGCTATTCAACTATGCGGCGGTAAACCGACTTGAAGCCGGTAGTCTGCCTGACAACGTCGCCCGTTTGCTTTCCGATGTTCTACCTCTGCAAGTACTTCCCGCGGCTAGCCATGCCGATTTGCCGTTGTGGCACCTGCTTGTCTCCATGTTTCTCACGCAGAAAGGTGAATGGCTCAAGGGCGCCAACAAAAATCATGGATTCCCACCCGGCGCAGAAAAGAATGAACGCACGGAACTGCTTGAGCGCCTGCAAGGAAATGACGAACTCTTGCTGGCATTGAACTACATAGGCCTGCTGCCTAACCCTGAACTGGACAGCAAGCAGTGGCAATTCCAGGTGGCACTCTGTCATGTGCTGCAAACGCTGAATATAGAGCTGCTATTGGCATTCAGAAATTTTCGGGTTGTCGACTATACACAATCCGGAGCCGCTGCATTACTGGCCCTGGGAGACACGGACCAACCCACTGACCTGGCCATGGCGCTGGACAATGTTATCCAGCACATTCTGGTGGATGAATTTCAGGACACATCACAACTGCAACTGGAATTACTGAAGCGGCTTACCGCTGGCTGGACTCCCGATGATGGTCGCAGCCTGTTTTTGGTGGGAGACGCCATGCAATCCTGCTACGGATTTCGCAATGCCAACGTGGGCATCTATCTCGGCGTACTCGAACAGGGACTGGGAGACCTGACCCTGACGCCACTGCAACTAAGTAGTAATTTTCGCTCTCAGCGGCCCGTGGTGGAATGGGTCAACGAGGTGTTCCGTACGGTTTTTCCTGCAAGCCCTAATATCTCTCGTGGCGCTGTACCCTACTCCAGCGCCGACATCATTCATCAAGGAACCGACAGCACCGGAGTCTCAGCCGAAATAATTCATTATGACTCCGAAGACCAACAACTGGCCCAACTGGCCGAAGCAGATTCGATTGCCAACAAGGTTATCCAGTTGCGAAAAGACTATCCCGGGGACAGTATCGCCATCCTCGTGCGCACCCGCGGGCAATTGGACAACCTCGTTCCCGCGCTGCGTGCAGTCAACCTGCAATGGACTGCCACAGACATCGACCGTCTGGCCTCGCTTCCGGTTATAGGCGATCTGTGCAGCCTCGTTCGAGTGATTCTTCACCCCGGTGACCGTCTGGCCTGGCTGGCGTTGCTGCGAGCACCATGGTGTGGATTGAGTAGTGCCGACCTGTTCGCCATTACCCATGCCCAGAAAGATCGCGACCTGTGGGAAGCAATTCAGGACTTCAGCACTATCGATGCATTGTCTGCGGTGGGCAAAGCGATGCTACCGGGATTCGTCGACACCATGGATTTCGTACTCAGTATGCGCTTCAGGGAGAGCCTGCGTCATTGTGTGGAAGCAGCCTGGACCTTACTGCGCGGGAAGTACTGCTGCCAAAATGAACTGGAAGAACAAAGTGTCGCTCGATTCTATGAATTGCTGGATGAGCAGGAAGTTGCCGGAGGGCTGGCGGATTATTTCCGGTTTGAGGGGATACTGGCCGAGGCCTTCGTACCCAGCCCGGTGGACGCGGAACTGGAAGGTGGATTGCACCTGCTTACCATGCACAAGGCCAAAGGTCTTGAGTACGACCATGTGCTGTTACCCGGCCTGAACCGCAAGCCGCGCAGCGACGACAAGCAACTGCTGATATGGCACCAGCGATTGAACCAACACAATGAGCAGAGGCTTTTCCTTGCGGGTGTTACTGAGACCGGATCTGACGATACACCGCTCTATCAATTACTCCGCCATGAGCAGAAGAGCAAGGGCCTGCTGGAAAGCGCCAGACTGCTCTATATAGCGGTTACCAGGGCCCGCAAATCCGCAACCCTTATGGGCATTCTGGGCAGGGACAAGAAAGGGGAAGTGAAGTCCCCCGATTCCAGTTCCCTGCTCAGCAGGATGTGGCCGGAACTCACTGCAGCTGACAGGGTCACATTTACCGCCATCGAAGAGTATTTGCAACAGCACACTATCGCGGTTGGACAATCCCAACTTCGCTTGCCCAGGCCCACTCCCATCCAGCGATTCTCAGAGCCGCTTCAGTTGAGCAGCGAAGAAATCGCTATTCTCAATCGCCAGTTGGAGGCTGAAACCGAAGCACCGGATGAAGACGACCGAGTGGAAGACGCTGAGCTGCAAAGCATGATGGGCACCCTGCTCCACGCCTGCCTGGAACACTATGTGCAGGCACCGAACCAGGCCGAATACCTTGAACGCATTAACGGGCAGCGGGACTACTGGAAACTACAGCTAAGGCACCTGGAGCTGAATGACCCACAGCTAAATGCGGCTCTCGACTTTATCGAACAATCCTTTCGTAACACGGTGCAGGAGTCCTCCCTGACCTGGGTATTCGATCATAACCACAAGGATAGCCGCTGCGAATTGCCCTTGAGCATGATTAATCCGACAGGTTATGCCAGCAATTATGTTGTTGATCGCAGTTTTATCGACGCCGAAGGCACACGCTGGATTATCGATTACAAATCAGGCAAGCCCGGCAAAAACTGTAGCATAGAAGCGTTCATCGCCGAGCAGCGAGCGCACCATAGCGATCAGCTAGCCCGCTATGCGTCGCTGTTTGCCTCCATGGAAACTCGCCCCTCGAAAAAAGCGTTACTACTGACGTCCATCCCATGCCTGGTGGAAGTGGATTAGGGAAGCATGGACCAGGCTAGTCGCAGTCCTGCGAATCTGCCGCGTAAATGCCCGGAGCATTACGTAAATAGCCCTTAAAATCCATACCGTAGCCATAAACGTAGTGGTCTTCTACTTCGAGGCCAACGTAGTCCGCCGTGACTCCCTGTGTTTTCCTGTCGTGCAATTTGTTTACCAGTACAGCCACGGCCAGGCGTGAAGGATGAAGGGCTTTCACATGTTTGATGATTGCTGCCAGGGTGGCCCCCTCGTCCAGAATGTCATCGAGAATGACAACTGCGCGTCCGGTCAGGTCCAGTTCCGGGAGCCGCTTCCATTCCAGGTCACTGCCCCGGGTTCGATCCCGATATCGAGTGGCATGCAGGTAATCCATCTGTAGCGGGAAGTTCATGCGGGTAGCCAGCTTGCCGGTCATGATCAGGCCACCATTCATGACACATAGAACGACTGGGTTGGATGACGAAAAATCCCGGCCTATTTCGGTCGCGATTCTGTCCAGCGCAGCTTCTACTTCGGCCTCGCTATAGAGACACCTGGCCCGTTCCTGTATGCCTTGCAAATCATCCAACATAGCGCAGCAATCAATCCGGTTCGGGTCTTAGCACTTCCAACCCATCCAGCGTAGTGGTAGGAAAGGCAAAGTCAGCGCCGTGCTTGTGCACGATTTCAACGATCTTCAGCAGAACATCCTGTTTGATCTCGTGAAACTGAATCCAGTTTGTCGTCTTGGTGAACGTATAGATAAAGAAATCGAGGGAGGAAGCGCCGTAGCCATTGAAGTTGACTATGAGGGTCTGGTTCTGGTCAATCTCCTCATGGTTTTGCAACATGGCTTTAACGTCGGCAACAACGGCCCCCATTTTTTCAGAATCCTGATAGCGGATACCAATTGTCTCCTTGATCCGGCGATTGCTCATGCGGCTCGGGTTCTCGAGGGCCAATTTGTTGAAGATAGAATTAGGTATATAGAGTGGCCGCTTGTCGAATGTTCGCACTTTGGTCAGTCGCCAGCCAATGTTCTCCACAGTGCCTTCGATTTCACGATCCGGCGACCGAATCCAGTCACCGATAGCAAAAGGCCGGTCCAGATAGATCATCAGACCGCCGAAAAAATTGGAAAGCAGATCCTGGGCCGCAAAACCCACGGCAATGCCGCCTACTCCACCAAAAGCCAGCAAGGCTGTAATTTCAATTCCAAAGGTTGGCAGGGCCACCAGTACGCCGGAGATAATCACCGACAGGCGCATTAGCTTCGCCAGAGCATGCAGGGTTGTCGCGTCGAGGGTAGTTTCATCCTTAACGCCATCCTGTTCAATGCGTTCCAGCAGACGCGCTTCACCCAACGAAATGAAACGCACCAGGAAGTACATGATGAGGAAAACGAAGGTGAGCTGCCTGATGATGCTCAGATTCTGGGCAGAGAATAATTCAGAGTCGATATAGCCATCACTGACTTCCACGGCCCACAATAGCCCCATGATCAATATGAACCAGCTAATGGGTTTGTAAGCCGCGTCGAACAGTGCGTCGTCCCACACGTTACTTGTCTTGGCAAACTGCCGCTGCAACACACCCAACAGGCGTAGCGCAATGTATCGCCCGATCAGCGTCAAAGTGACAACGGCAAACAACTCGAGCCCCCAACCTAAATCTCCAAGGCGGTCCAGGGCCAAGGCCTGTTCTACGCTCTCCAGCGATAGTTCTTCCATTATCAACTCCTCCGGGAGCTAGCTTTGTAACTTCTGGAGATCGGCGACTGCTTCTCCCCAGGAATCTTCATTGTACAGGTTCGCAATGTTCGGGTTTGGTGTCGCCCTCAGTTTAGCCAGACGATGATTACCAGGGTGCTCACTTTCCTGCAGGTAATCGGCGATAGCCAAGGCAGCCTCCCTGTCATTGCAAGCGAGCACCATATCGCAACCTGCGTCCAACGCCTTTTGTGCACGCTGCACCGGATCACCGCTGGCATGGGCCGCCGCCATGCTCAGGTCGTCACTGAAGACCACGCCTTCGAATCCGAGTTGTCCGCGAAGTTTTTCCTGGATCCATATTTTGGAGAAACCAGCACACTCGTCATCTATCTGCGGATATACGACGTGGGCGGGCATCACGCCATCGAGCTGGTTTGCCAGATTGGCAAACACCTTGAAATCCTTCTCCAGAATTTCTGTCGCCGCCCGCTCATCTACCGGCAGACTGACATGGGAATCCGCTACTACCGTGCCGTGTCCGGGGTAGTGTTTGCCCGTAGCTATCATGCCGGCCTCGTGCATGCCCGAAATATACGCTGTGGCGAGATCGCAAACCGTCGCCACATCTGCAGCGAAGGCCCTTTCTGCAATGACTTCAGAATCCGGGGTATACAGATCCAATACTGGCGCAAAGCTGAAATCCAGCCCATAAAACAGAATTTCCGATGCCATTACCCAGGCGTGAAGGTGAGCCAGTCTTCTACCCTCTTCCCTGGATTCTGCGTAAATCGCTGCGAGGCTATACAATGGCGGCAGCTTCACAAACCCTTCGCGGAATCGCTGCACCCTGCCGCCTTCCTGGTCTACCGCCAGCAGAAGCTGCGAATTGCATCGACGAATCTCACTGACCAACTGTGCAAGTTGTTGCGGATCCTTGTAATTCCTGCTGAACAGGATTACACCACCAACCTGTGAACGGCCAAGCAAGTGGCGCTCATCGTCGGTCAACTGCAGACCCTCGACATCGAGCATGAGGGCACCTGGGGATTGTTTTGTGTCGTTCACTACTATTCAGCCTCGCTTGGGGGACGAAATTATTACCCATTCGCACGGCATAGCCAACCGCAAGCAAATCAAGATTTAGCCTTGGTTCAAACAGTTAGCTGTCAGTGTTAAATCCTTCACTCAGCTTGTTACAATTTTGCTGCCGAAAATGCTCGCTTTTTACGATTAATCCTTTCTATAGTGTGTTCAGGGAGAGGAAAAATAAGTAGCCCGGCCACACCTGGCAATCAAAAAACACCCACGGTATCACCAGGACTACCTGCTTGACGGAGATTGTTGCTCTTATTCGATAAATCCTAAAATCATCAGCACAACAGCCAGGAGACACAGCCATGAATTCACTCATGCCTGAAGTTTCCGCCTGGTATCAGGAAGTAATCAGCGGAAACCTGTTTGAAGTCGTCGCTATCGACGAAGCCAGTGGCACTATCGAGTATCAGATGATCGATGGTGAGGTTGGTGAATATGATCGCGCTACCTGGAAAACCCTCATCATCGCTGCCGCCGAAGCACCAGAGGACTGGCGCAGTCCCTATGAATTAAGCGCAGAAGATCAGGCCTATTCTGATCAGACATTCATCCCGGAAAATTTTTCCCACCCGTTCGCAGATATCGAGCCAGACTTGATGGATCTCGGCGACGATTTCCAGATTATTTAGCCCTCTGCCCCGATCATGCCAGCCAGCCGATTCCTTGCCATCACTCTGCAGGCGCCGTAATACGGCGCTTGCGACAGCAAGAGCAGAAAACCCTAAAGAAACCTTTGCAACGACAGATAACTGTATATAATTACAGGTATCGCTCATGTGGGCGCCTGTTGATGGCTATTGACTATGCACCAGCACGACCATGATCTCTGTGAGTTGCAATACGAAGCAGCAAGTTCAGAAGCGTAGTGCACTCGCCGCTTGAGA
This sequence comes from uncultured Pseudohongiella sp., assembly GCA_965227635.1. Classification (GTDB taxonomy): domain Bacteria; phylum Pseudomonadota; class Gammaproteobacteria; order Pseudomonadales; family Pseudohongiellaceae; genus UBA9145. The sequence goes on from OZ245763.1 coordinate 3,570,962, forward strand.
AATCCTGGAACAGGAAATTCACAGAAGTCCACCGATAGCAGACACCAGATACCATCCGCGACACGAAAAAAGACTAGACGAGACAGCGCCATGAACAAACTCACGACACGTCAGGAACAGATTCTCGATTACATCAAGCACTACATGCAGGAAACCGGCTTTCCTCCAACGCGCTCCGAGATTGCTGAAGAAATGGGTTTCAAGTCTCCGAATGCCGCAGAGGAACATTTGAGGGCGCTGGCACGCAAAGGCGCAATCGAGATGCTGCCCGGCACATCCCGGGGCATAAAACTTCCCATTAACGAACAACTGGGCCTGCCCATCATAGGTCAGGTAGCAGCCGGCAGCCCCATCCTCGCCGAAGAATCTATCGACTCCTACTGCGAGGTTCCGCCCGACATGTTCAGCCCCGCTGCGGACTACCTGCTAACGGTTAAAGGCACCAGTATGGTTGACATCGGTATCTATGAAGACGACCTGCTCGCCGTACACAAGACAGATCGCGCCAATAACGGTGACATCGTCGTCGCGCGTATCGAAGATGAAGTCACAGTTAAGCGGCTTGAGACAGGGCGCAGCAAGTACAAACTGAGGCTGATCGCGGAGAACGCGGATTTCGAGCCTATCGAAGTTGATCTGAGAAGCCAGGCCTTCAGCATCGAAGGTATCAGTGTAGGGGTTATCCGGCGCTCTATTTAAGATTGCGCGCCTGCTGCTGCCTGTGCCCCGGAGGAATCAAGTATGAATTTCCATGTCTACGAAAACGGCACACCAACGCCAGGAATTTACGAAACCTTTGAACAGGCGTTGTTGGGCACAAGACACTATCAGGAAAGTGAGAGCGAAATAGAGATCCGCACCATTAACAATATTAGTCCGGTCAAGGTGTGGAAATTTGATTATCGCTGTGGGCAGTTTGTTGAGCAGCTCAGTTCAATCCGGTAAACGAAAAGCGAACAAGCAAACCTGACCAGGAAAAGATTGAATAGTCCCATTTGTGGGCTACATTGAGTAGCGAGCAAGCCTTCAATACACGATGAAGGCGGTTAACTCGATTTTTTCTTGGCTTTCTTTTTAACCTTTTTCTTTGCCTTCTTCTTGGCCACCTTCTTCTCTGGCCGGGTTATCTCCCACTTGCCACCGTTATAGAAGGCTTTCCAGCCTGTCGCCTTTTTGTCTATTTCACTCTGTACATACTGCTCTTTAGTCTTGCGACTGTAACGAACAAGTGTCTTGTTGCCGTCGTCATCCTCAGTGGGCGCACTGAACAGAAAACTGTACTTGGGATCGATTTCATCCTTGTGAGGCAACAGTTCTTCCACCAGGGGTGCCCGCGTCTCCCGGTTCTTGGGAAACTGACTCGCCGCTAGGAACAGGCCCGATGCACCATCCCGGAGGATGTAGTGATCTTCCACGGTCTCACAGGCAAGCTCCGGCATTGGCACTGGATCCATCTTGGGTGGTGCTGGCTGGCCGTTCCGCAGAAGCTTGCGTGTATTCTTGCAGTCTTCATTGGTGCAGCCGAAGTACTTGCCAAATCGGCCCGTCTTTAACTGCATGTCGGACCCGCATTTGTCGCACTCAATTACAGGACCATCGTAACCTCGTATCTTGAACTGCCCTTCTTCGACTTCGTAGCCGGAACAATCGGGATTGCGACCACAAACATGGAGTTTACGCTTCTCATCGATCAGGTATGAGTCCATGGCGGTATTGCAGATCTTGCAGCGTCGTTTGTGGCGTAGCTGGATGTTTTCCTGCTCTTCTGCTTCCTCTGCGCTGTCTGTGCGAATTGCCTCTTCACCCGGAGTCAGGTTGATAGTGCTCTTGCAACGCTCTTTTGGTGGCAAGGAATAGCCAGAGCAGCCGAGGAACACACCGGTTGAGGCGGTGCGTACCTGCATGTGACGGCCACACTTGGGACATTTGATATCGGTATCGGTGGGATTGTTTTCACGCATCCCACCTTCCTGGGACTCAGCAGCCGCCAACTGACTCGTAAAACTCTCGTAGAAATTATCAAGCAACTTCTTCCAGTTCGTGCTGCCTTCAGCCACCTCGTCCAGGGAGTCTTCCATTTTGGCTGTGAAATCATAATCCATCAGATCACTGAAGCTTTCGATCAACCTCTCCGCAACGATGTCACCCATTTTCAGGGCGTAGAAACGCTTGTTCTCGACTCTTACGTAGCCACGATCCTGGATAGTAGAAATAATAGAGGCATAGGTGGAAGGACGGCCGATGTCACGCTTCTCCAGTTCTTTGACGAGACTGGCTTCGGTAAATCTCGGTGGTGGCTTGGTGAAATTCTGGAAAGGATCCAGTTTCTCAAGTTTCAGTTTTTCGCCTACTTCCACTTCCGGAAGCACTACGTCTTCTTCTTTCGATGGCATGACTTTCAGGTAACCATCAAACTGCATGATGCGACCCTTGGTGCGAAGTTCGAACTTATCTGCAGCAATAGTGATGCTGCTGCTCAAGTAACGCGCTGGGGGCATCTGACAGGCCACAAAAAACTTCCAGATCAGGTCATACAGGCGAACTGCATCCTGCTCCATCCCCATCAGCTTGTTCGGCATGACCTTTACATCACTGGGGCGTATCGCCTCGTGCGCCTCTTGTGCGCCTTCCTTCGAGCTGTAAAACAGAGGTTTCTCCGGCAGGTACTCTTTGCCGAAATTGCTTTCGATGTAATTCCGGCACATGGCAATGGAATCATTACTCAGGTGCGTGGAATCCGTACGCATATAGGTGATGTAGCCCGCTTCGTATAAACGCTGGGCCATAAGCATGGTCTTCTTGACCCCAAAGCCCAGCCTTGTGCTGGCCGCCTGTTGCAGGGTTGACGTAATAAGCGGAGGCCTTGGTTTGGATGATGTGGGTCGGTCCTCGCGCTTGGAAACCTTGTACTCGGCCGCATTGAGAATGGCGAGCGCCGCGTCGGTGGCTTCCTTGCTGGTAGGTCGGAAGTTTTCTCCCTCTTCCCGAACCACCTGGCAACGCAGCTTTGCCTTCTTGTCGGTGGCGAGATCGCCATAGACTTCCCAGAATTCTTCGGGAATGAATGCGCGGATTTCCTGCTCTCGCTCAACCACAAGGCGTACTGCAACTGATTGTACGCGTCCTGCAGACAGGCCACGTGCAACCTTGGACCACAGCAGTGGAGACACCATAAAACCCACAATACGATCGAGGAAGCGACGCGCCTGCTGGGCTTCCACATAGCGCATATCCAGATCACCGGGTTCAGAGAAAGCCTCGGTAATGGCGCGCTTGGTGATTTCGTTAAAGACTACACGCTTGTATCGATCCGGATCGCCGCCTATGGCCTCTTTCAAGTGCCAGGCAATGGCCTCTCCTTCGCGGTCAAGGTCAGTTGCGAGATAAATATTGTCAGCGGACTTGGCGAGCTTCTTCAGTTCAGCAACGACTTTTTCCTTGCCGGGCAGAATTTCGTAGTTCGCCTTCCATTCATGATCCGGGTCGATACCCATGCGGGTAACGAGCTGTTCTTTCGCTTTCTTCTTTTTATAGGCAATTTTTTCCTCGGGCTTCATTTTGCGCGTACGCGCTGCCGCGGCGGCTCTGGCCTTGGTGTCGATAGGCTTCTTGTTGCCGCTGGTGGGCAGATCCCGGATATGGCCCACACTGGATTTCACCACGAATTCGGGACCAAGATACTTATTTATGGTCTTTGCTTTCGCGGGAGACTCGACGATTACCAGTGATTTGGACATTCTTACCTACTGTCAGACTGATTAATTAACTTCAGAGAACTGCATCTGATGGCTGCCCGCCAGGCGGGGAGCGCACATATATAAGGGCAAGATTGCCATCGGTCAAGCCCGGCTTGATCGAGCCGTTTGTCATGACTCGCATCGGTGCACCCGTGCAGGCCAGGAAATACGCGGCCTCCAGCAGGGTTTAATTAGAGTTTAGGCGCTGCTTAAAAGTTTTTCCAAGAATTGGCTGGCAGGCCGGATTGAGAAATCCGGCCACAGCTAACGATCCGCTTGAGGAAAGAATACTTTGAGTTCTGAATGATGACTAACCCAGCCCAAAGAAGTGCCAAGTATCACAGGTTAGATCAAGCCAGAGGGACTCAACGGGGGTCCACGCAGGCGCGGTTACTTCGACAGCAGACTACAATTCGACTTCGTGCAGCCAGCCGAAATTGTCTTCACGGTCGCCCTTCTGCAATTCCACCAGACTGTCATAGACACGCTGCATCACCGGCCCCACTGTCTGGCCATCCTTGTGTATCGCATGCCACTTGCCGTCGAAATAGATGCGCCCCACAGGGGACAATACAGCGGCTGTTCCGCAAGCACCCATCTCTTCGAACTGGTCAATCTCCGCGCGCAGCTCGATAGGCCGTTCGGCGGTTTCCATGCCCAGTTCGATACGGGCAATATCCATGATTGAGCGGCGGGTAATACTTGGAAGAATTGCTCGCGAAGATGGCGTAACCAGTGAGCCATCTTTCAGGACGATGATGATATTGGCTGAGCCTGCTTCATCGATGAAGCGGCCTTCGGCAGAGTCCAGATACAACGCTTCATTGGCGCCGAGTTCCTGCGCCTTGCGTGTGGCCATCAGGCCGCCCGCATAGTTTGCGCCTACTTTGAAGCTGCCCGTACCATTGGGAGCGGCACGGTCCATCCCTGACACCGCAAGGCTGATCACGGCGAGTCCGGCCTCTTTGTAATAGGGCCCAACCGGAGATACGAAGACCCGAAACTCAAACTGACGCGCGGGTTTGAGACCGAGATTTTCACCGACCCCAATAAGCATTGGACGAATATACAGGGAGGCGCCAGAGCCGTAGGGTGGAATCCAGGCGTAGTTGGCGCGAACCGCTTCTTCAACACCACGCATGAACAGTTCCTGCGGCACCTGCGGCATCAGTAACCGGGACGCCGCATCGTTCATGCGCTGACTGTTGAGATCAGGTCGAAACAGCAGGATGCGACCATCCTCTGCCGTCTGGGCTTTCATGCCTTCAAAGCACTGCTGGGCATAATGCAGCGCCGGTGCACCTTCGTGTACCGAAATATTTTCATCGGACACCAGCGCGCCGTCATTCCATTCCCCATTACTGTGGATGGCGGAAAATCTAAAATCTGTTTTTACGTACTGGAATCCCAGTTCCGACCAGTTGAGTTCTTTCTTGCTGACCTTGGCGTCCAATTTCTCTTCCTGCATCTTGTTTGAAGCAACGGATATTATCGGACATGTCCTCCAGAATAACCAGATGGCGGTTACTGGCTGTCCCTTTGGGCTTCAGTTAGACTCTCGCCCCTTTCGCAACCCGCATTCACGAACCACCTTCCTGATTTGAGGACCCAGTCATGGAACTCATCGATATCGGCGCCAATCTCACTCACGAATCGTTTCAGCACGACTTCGAGGACGTGATTGTGACCTCTCAGCAGGCAGGGATCGTCCACATCATCCTCACCGGAACGGATCTGCCAACCAGTGAAGCTGCCCGTAATATGGCTCAGGAGAGGCCCGGTTTCTTCAGTAGCACCGCCGGATTCCATCCACATGTGGCAAAAGACGTCTCTGCCAGTGATCTTGAAGCGCAGGCACAATTAGCGCAGGCGCCGGAGGTTGTGGCAGTGGGAGAAACCGGCCTTGACTACAACCGCAACTTCTCACCCGCAGCAGACCAGATTCGCGTGTTTGAACAACAACTTGAGCTGGCGGTTTCTACCGGGAAACCGGTGTTTTTACACCAGCGGGATGCCCATGAGGATTTTTTCCAGCTGCTCAAGCAATATCGACCTCACCTTAGCGGTGGCGTGGTGCACTGCTTTACCGATTCTGAACGCGCTCTCAGGGAATACCTGGAACTGGACATGTATATAGGCATCACCGGCTGGATCTGCGATGAACGCCGGGGGCAGGAACTGCAAGGGCTGGTGAAGCTGATCCCGGATGACCGGCTACTCATTGAAACTGATGCGCCCTACCTGCTACCGCGCAGTTTGCGACCGAAACCTAAATCCAGACGTAATGAACCGCGCTTTCTGACCGAAGTATTAAGGGTAATAGCAGAATGTCGTGGTCAGGCCGAATCCGAGGTTGCGCGGCAAAGTTGCCGGAATAGCCGTGATTTGTTTCACGTTGGGCGTTAGCTTGAATCAATCCGGGAACTGGGTCGCAGGTTGCCAGCCCATTGGTGGGTATACTTTTCAGCGATTTTTGCTATATTTTATAACCACTTGAACGGGGTCTTGGGAGCTTTCCCTCAAAAGCTCCAGGTATTTGAACCTGGCTCAAGCCTGCGTCGCAGGCAGCCGTCCCGGCGGAGAAACTGTTGGACAAACGCGCTTTTCTGGAAGGATTTTTTACTGCTAGCACAGTAGCGCTGGGCGGGCATTTCATGTGGCGCCGCCTGCAAAACCCCGATTCCCTTATTGTCACGGTAAATCCCGAGACTGCTGCTGACCCGCTGCTGCCCCAAACCGGCCAGCATGCCCCTCCCGGCTTCCGCTTCACGCCGCTGGAAATCGAATCTGCGCAGCCACAACAGGGAGTTCCAAAGCCTGCTCCCACTCTGGAACGCCCGGAATCCATCGCGCGGACGCCCACGCCGATTCAGCCGCCAGGTGAAGAATCCGCGCCTGTAGAAGTCAGCGATGACGGCCCCGATGCGGGTTTCAACGTGGCCCAGCTCACGGACAACCAGGTGAGCGAATATTTGCGCAAGATTCGCAATTTCGACGCAATCTTCGCCAGTGATATCTACCTCGACCCCAAATATGAGCAGGTACTGCTGAAGACTACCCGGCATCTGGCCCGGGTCGAGTCCTACATCGGCCACGGCAATTTCAATCTCATGAGTTTTGACGAGATGCTGCAGAGCGGCAGGAATTTCTCTCGAATCGGCGCTTTTGAAGCCGATGAACTCAATTTCCTGGAAGAGATCTTCTTCGCCAATCCGCATCGTTATGGATTCTTCGGCAAGAAAATCAGCCTCGAAATTACCGACGCCATACCGAAAAAGGATGTTGCCAAGATCCCTGATTCAGGTCATTTCCTGCTCAAGGGAGAGTCCCTGAATCTGTACGAGAAAATGAAGGCCGATGTTGGGCAGATCATCCTGACATCCGGCGTACGCAGTAACGTCAAGCAGATGCACCTGTTCCTGGCCAAAACTATTGAGGCGAACGGCAATCTGTCACGCGCCTCGCGCTCATTGGCGCCGCCGGGCCATTCTTATCATGGTGTCGGTGATTTCGATATCGGCAAGATTGGATTCGGTGAACGCAATTTCACCGCTGATTTTTCCAGCACCGAGGAATACAAACGGATTGCCCGACTGGGCTACGTGGATATCCGCTATCCTACAGACAATCTATTCGGGGTTCGATTCGAGCCCTGGCATATCAAGATAAGTTAGCCAATTGCTCGCTGTTGAAGGGCCAACCCAGCTCTTCCCCGCTTTCTTCGTTTTTTACCACTGGAATACGCACACCGTACAACTCAAACAGGAATGAGTCGTCGGCAATATCGATCGCCTCGATTTCAATGGCACGTGTGGCTTTCAGGTCATTCAGCATAGCAGCCGCCTGTTCGCAGAGATGGCAACCGGCTGTGGTGTAAAAAAGGAGTCTTGGCACTTCTCGTGGACTATTGGTTAGTTGGTTGACTGGATTGATGTGTTAATGCATTGAATAGCAATGGCATGCCCGACAGCGCATACGGTGATCTCTTCAAGCAGGTGGATTCTACCAGAAAGTTTGCAGGACTTGATCTGAATTACTGACTTTATGAAACGCGATTCACTGACAATAATTTATTGGCCTGATCGAAATGCAAATCAAACACACCGTGTACACCATCCCGACCGACGAATCCGCGCAGAGCCGCCGCCGGAAATTGCACACTCAGGCCGCCTTGCGCGGTCGCATAGACCGAACGTGCGGTACCAGCATAGAGCGCCACATAGCGCTCTGCCGGTATATCCAGAGAGACTCGCACAGAGGCCATCAGCCATCGCTCCGGGCAGTCGCCTGCGCGAGGGTTAACAATTCACGAAGCGCTACAGAGAACATGGAATAGTCCGGATTCACTTCCAGTTGCAGCTGCTTCAGCATCTTGCTACTGCGTTGAATCAATAGCTTATGCTCTTCTGACCAATCTGCTACCCGGCGTTCAGTCTTACTCCCGCTGCCACCGGAACTCACGATATTGCAGGTCAGGGCACGTTGCTGCCAGGAGAGATCATCCAGATAGGTTTCCCGCGCCAGCGCCTGCCAATAGTTGGCCACTGGCAATTGATTGATCATCTTGCCGAGCCAGTTCAATTGCAGCTGCTCGCCAATGCTGTAAAAAATTTCCACTACATTGCTCAGCTTTTCACCCGTGGCATTGTTGATTTCAACCAGGCTTGTTGCAGGGAAAAGGAAGTCCATGCGGCAAATTTCCAGTGCCAGATTGCGAGGCACGCCAGCTCCGGTCAGGTGCGCGAACTTCTCATCGAACATCTCCCGAAAATCTGGTGGCAATTTCTCAGGCAGCATTTTCTTGAACTGCCCTACCCTCGATGCAAAGAATTCTGTTTCATTGGCGAAGCCCAGACTGCTGCGACGATTACGCAGTAACCAGCGGGTTACCCGGCGAATCAGGCGAGTGGCACGGGACATCATGTCCCCCTGAATCGCTGCGTCAATTTGATAGTCCAGCGCCTCGATATCGGTCCAGGGTTTCTCAATCTGGAAGATATCCATGGCGATCACAGCCGCTTTAACGACGTCATCAACACTTGAGGCTGTGGAGTCCACCATGCGATAGATAAAACTGGGACCGAGAATGTTCACTACCTTGTTGGCCAGCTGGGTCGCGATGATTTCATGCTTCAGCGGATGATGCTGTAACTCTGCCTTGTAGTTGCGCACGATTTTTTCGGGGAAAGCCGCATGCAAGTAGGGCGTCAGGTATTCGTCGTCGAGGTAGTCCACTTTGGACAGCCGGGCCTTGAGGTACATCTTCATATAGGAAGTGAGGACGGCGAGCTCTGGGCGCGTCAGGTATTGTCCCTTGGCGCTACGCTCTTCGAGGCGGTCATCATGGGGGATAAACTCTAAATCCCGGTCCAGGCCCGCACTGCTTTCCAGGAAACCAATCAGGTCAACGTACTCACGATGCCTTTCCCCAACCTGGGTCTGGGCAATGCCGATGGCCTGTACCTGGGAATAATTATTATCCAGTACCAGATCAGCAACATCATCGGTCATGGATTCCAGCAAGCTATTCCGTCGTTTGAGGGTAAGCTGGGAATGGGTCATGAGCTCATTGAGGAGGATCTTGATATTTACTTCGTGATCTGAACAATCCACGCCGGCTGAATTATCGACGAAGTCGGTGACGGAGATACCACCCTTCAACCCGAACTCGACGCGAGCAGCCTGGGTCAATCCCAGATTGCCACCCTCTCCTATCACTTTGCAGCGCAAATCCCGGGCAGTTACCCGCAGCCCATCGTTGGACTTGTCCCCCACATCGGAATTGGATTCATGGGATGCCTTGACGTAAGTGCCAATCCCTCCATTCCATATCAAATCAACCGGACTCTTGAGAATGGCGTTGATCAGCGCATCCGGGGTCAGGGAGTCGACACTGATGTCGAAGCGTTCTTTCATCTCGGGAGAAATCTTGATGGATTTATCAGAGCGGGCAAAAATACCACCACCGCGAGAGATTAGCTGGGCAGAGTAATCGGCCCAACTGGAGCGGGGTTTCTTGAACAGGCGCTGGCGCTCTTTAAAACTGGCCGCTGCATCCGGGTTCGGGTCGACGAAGATATGCAGGTGATTAAAAGCGGCCACCAGACAGATGTGCCTGGAAAGCAACATGCCGTTTCCGAATACATCACCGGACATGTCGCCAATTCCCACCACTGAAAAATCCTGCTCCTGAACGTTTACGCCCAATTCACGGAAGTGTCTCTGAACAGAAACCCAGGCGCCTTTGGCGGTAATACCCATCTGCTTGTGGTCGTAGCCATTACTGCCACCGGAAGCGAATCCGTCGCCCAACCAGAAGCCATAGGACAACGCGATCTCATTGGCGATATCCGAGAACGTAGCGGTGCCTTTATCCGCAGCAACCACCAGGTAAGGGTCATCCTCATCGTGACGTACCACTTGCTCTGGGGGCACCACTTTCGCATCAACCAGGTTGTCAGTGATATCCAGCAATGCACTGATGAAGGTGCGATAGCAGGCGACTCCCAGTTCCATAAACTGATCGCGGTTCGCGGCCTTCTCTTTAACAACGAAACCGCCTTTGGCGCCAACTGGTACGATGACTGAGTTCTTGACCTGCTGCGCCTTAACCAGTCCCAGCACTTCGGTTCGGTAATCCTCATGCCGATCCGACCAGCGCAGCCCCCCTCGCGCCACCTTGCCACCGCGCAGGTGGACACCTTCCATTCGGCGTGAGTAGACGAATATTTCGAATTGGGGCTTCGGTAATGGAATGCCCTCGATGCGACCCGGTATAAACTTGAAGGAAAAATAATCCTTGTCATTCCCTTCTGCATCTTTCTGGAAATAATTGGTGCGCTGGGTCGCCTCTATGAGATTGAGATAGGCTCGCAGCACGCTGTCTTCCGCGAGATTGGTGACTGCATCAATACCACTCAGAATTTGCTCCCGCTGCTTTGCGATGCCATTGCGGGCGCGGGCTGAAACGGCCGGGTCGAACCGAAGACGAAAGTACTCCAGCAGTTGCTGGCACATCTCGGCATGCTGCGACAGCGTGCCAGCGAGAAACTCAGGTGAATACGCAAACTGAATCTGCTTCATATACGCCGCGTATGCGCGGAACAGCGCTGCATCACGCCAGTTAAGACCAGCTGTAACCACCAGCTCATTAAAACGGTCATCGTCAACCCTGCCTTCCCAGACCGCATTGAAGGCCTGTTCGAAATTGACCTCCAATGCCGACGTAAGAGAGCTTCCGGATTTAAGACCGAACAGGGAAAAGTCATGCAGCCAGACAGAATCTTCTCCCTGCTCCAAATGAAATGCTTTCTCGCTGATGATCTTCAGTCCGAGGTTTTCCAGAATAGGTGCCACGTCTGACAGGAAAAGCTGCTTCCCCTTGCTGAAGATTTTGAAGCTGAGTTCAGCGCCGACTTCCGACGAGCAGGTATCCAGATCCAGACCCAGGCTATTGCCCGCGATTACCTGTTCGATACGGGTGATATCCCTGACACCTTCCTCACCCGAATAGGCTTCTTTATAGGCAGCCGAGTAGATATCCCGGTACCGACGCTGTAATCGCTCAGCGTCGCTGTCCGGATATTCTTCCAGCAGTGAATCAAGGAAGTAATCGTCCCAGGGTTTGATCAGGTTAATAAGCTGTTCTTCCAACTGGTCTTCGTTGTACTTGACCGCCTGGATGTCGTTAACCCTGAGAATAAAGTGCAACCGTACCAGCAAGGATTCAGAAAGATGGGTCGTGAATTCCGTTTCCCGTGCCTGAAGCGCCGATTCCAGAAATGACTGTATCTGCAATCGAACCCGGGTGTTAAAGATATCCCTTGGCAGGTAGACCAGGCAGGAGAAGAACTTGCCGTAGGAATCCTTGCGAATAAATAATTTGCTGGTGGCCGTTTCCTGAATCTGGGTGGTTTCCAGCGCAGTGGCATAGAGCTGGTCCTTGTTGATTTGAAACAACTCATCTCGCGGGAAGACATTGATGACCTGCAGAAGGTCTTTGATGCTGTGACCGTTGGGCGCGAAGCCTGACTGATCCAGCACAGCATTCACTTTCTTCCGTACCAGCGGAATATCCAGTGCAGTCTGGTAGTAGACCGATGAGGTATACAGCCCAACAAACCGGTGTTCGATACACACATTGCCCTTGCTATCGAACTCCTTGATCAGCACGTAGTCCTGGTAGGCGGATCGGTGCACGCGGGACAGATTGGATGATTTGGCAAAGTTACAGACTTGCTTCTTGAGAATCAGGTTTGCTGTTCCAGTAGGCAAGGTATTGAGATTTACCTTCTTCTTCAGGTCGGTTTTCAGGCGTGAAACACCTAACAGGGAGTCTTCCTGCAACTCCATCACCTTCCCTTGCTTCAGGTTTCGAATACGGTATTCTTCGTAGCCAAGAAAAGTGAAGTGATTGTCCAAGAGCCAGGAAATAAACTCGCTGGACTCTTTCACCTCATCCTGCGACACCGGTGCAAACTTGGAATTAGCCAACAAGGCATTCTGAATAGACCTGGCGCGGTTGCACATTGGGTGGAAATCGTTCACCGCCGCGGAAACATGCTTCAGCGCTTCCCGAATATTGGCTTCGACCGCCTTTGATTGAGACTCAGTCAAGTGTGCACAATTAATGCAACTCAATGCCTCTGCTTTGTGTCCATCGTTTTTGCCAACAGCGATCTTCTTCAGCTGGTTGCCGGCTGCACGCCCTTTCCCGCCGCGCTCCACGAATAACACGCAATTATGCACGTTCCGTATCACGACTCCGGCGCGATTCAGATTCTGACGGACAGAATCCACCAGGAATGGCATATCATCCAACAGCAAGTAGATACTGGTGCCAGTCTGTCGCTTCTTGTCCTTGGTAAGCTTGCGATGCACAAAGCGAATCTTCGGTCGTGCACTCTTGCGCTCCTGAATGAAGTCCCAGGCATCTTTCAACGTCTGGAATAATTCCTCTTCGGTCATTTTGCCCAGTTCAGTCTGGGAAGAACTGGCGAAATACTGGCGAGCGAATTGTTTGAGAACCGATGCCTTCGTTTTGCTGTAGTTTGCGTCTATCTGCTTGTTGAGTGGCAGGAGTAGAACGTTACTTAGTACTGGTTGTGTGCTCATGATTGTTTGACTACTGATTCTCGTAGACCCGGAAGAAAATCTTCAGGTAAATAGGATAAAAAAAATTAGACTGCCGTGCTGATAATTACGCAGTATTGTGAATAACTTGTCTTACTGTATCGTCATTTCGACTCTTCGAAAGAATGATTTAGCCTGACTATTAAGACGGCACACTCAGCTACAATGTTCGCCTAGACATACATAGGAAAACCGTTACAATCCCTGACTTTGCCCAAAGCGCTCGAACGAACAGAGAACCTGAACTATGAGTCACCATGGAATAATAACTGAACTCAAAAACTGGCTATCACAGCAAATTATAGGACAAGAGCGCTTACTTGATCGTCTGTTAATCGCCCTGCTGGCAGACGGCCACCTTCTGGTAGAGGGTGCCCCAGGTCTTGCAAAGACCAAAGCGATTAAAGACCTGTCCCGCGCCATCGAAGGCGATTTCCACCGAATTCAATTTACTCCCGACCTGCTTCCAAGCGATATCACCGGTACTGAGGTATTTCGACCCGAAGACGGTTCATTTCGTTTCCAGCAAGGTCCGATTTTCCACAACCTGGTGCTGGCGGACGAAATTAACCGGGCTCCCGCCAAAGTGCAGTCTGCGCTACTGGAGGCCATGGCTGAGCATCAGGTGAGTGTGGGGCGTGAATCCTTCTCCCTGCCTCCACTGTTCCTGGTCATGGCGACCCAGAACCCGATCGAGCAGGAAGGTACCTATCCCCTGCCAGAAGCCCAACTCGACCGCTTCCTGATGCATGTCACTATAGATTACCCGGCTATCGACGCCGAACGGGATATCCTGCACCTGGTGCGGGATGAAGCCGCTAATAAAGTAGGCGAAGCACCCCAGCAAATCGCACAATCCGACCTCTTTGAGGCCCGCCAGGAAATCCTGGAAATGCACATGGCCCCTGAGGTAGAGGAATACATTATCCAGCTCATCATGGCTACCCGTAATCCTAAGTTGTACGGCGATGATCTGGCTGCATGGCTCGAATATGGCGCCAGTCCGCGGGGCACTATCTCCCTGGACCGCTGTGCCCGTGCCCACTCCTGGATTCAGGGCCGGGATTTCGTGAGCCCGGATGACGTTCAGGAAATCATGTTTGATGTGCTGCGTCACCGTATCCTCCTCAGCTTTGAGGCCGAGGCCAGCGGCGTAACCCCCGATAAGGTACTGGAGACCATCCGCGAACGCGTACCCTCCGCCTGATAGCCTGGAGACCTGACTCTCATGAGCCGACTGGCTATCGATCCACAACACGCACGCTACCAGAGCACGGGTGCTGTGATCACCCTGCAGGAATTGCTGGTACAGCGCTATGCTGCCAAGACGCTTGAATACCTGGCCCATTCCCGCTCAATCGCGGGCATATCCGGACTGCATTTATCCAAGATGCGGGGTCGCGGAATCGACTTCGAAGAGTTCAGACCCTACCAACCCGGCGACGATATTCGCCTGATTGACTGGCGTGTCACTGCACGTACGAGTCGACCATTCACCAAAGTCTTCCGTGAAGAGCGGGAAAGGCCCGTCATAATAGCGGTAGATCAGACCCACAATATGTATTTTGGCAGCCAGATAGCCTTTAAATCGGTTATCGCAGCCCAGGCTGCGGCCGTATTCTGCTGGCTGGCCATCGACAACGGCGATCGCGTCGGCGGACTGGTGTATTCAGACACCGACGCCAGCCTGGTGCGCCCAAAGCGTTCCCGGCGCAGTGCCCTGCACCTACTGAACCAGATCTTTAAATACAATCAACACCTGCAAACAGTAAAAGATCCAGAATCCCAGACGCCCACCGACCCTGATTTCAAACCGGGTCTTGCCCATGCCCTGGGACAGATTCGCCGTATCACCAAACCCGGCAGTACGCTGTACGTGATATCCGATTTCATTACCCTCGATGACAAGGCGCTGCAGTACCTCAATCAACTCAGCCGCCACAATAATGTCATCTGTTGCCTGGTGTACGATGCCCTCGAAGAGTCCCTGCCGGTACCCGGGCTTTACAGCATTACCGATGGCAGCAAAAAAGGAGCCCTGAATACCCATAACTCCAAGGCCAGACAGCGCTACCGAGAGCAGTTCAGGGAGCGAATGCGGCGCCTGGAAGGCGAACTGGACAAGCTCCAGATTCGTCTAATTAAAATGCGAACCAACGAGCTCGTGGTAGAGCAGATTCGGGAATGGATAGCGAAGACCTACTAAGTCAACTGGCAGACATTCACCTGCCGGAGCCAGTGAGCTTCTGGCCGCCAGCCCCCGGCTGGTGGGTTCTCGCCGTATTGCTGCTCATCGGTCTGGCTTTTCTGGTCAGGTACCTGATGAAAGTGCGGGAGAAGCAGAAGATTTGCCAGTATGCCCTGGCCGAGCTGGATTGTTGTCGGCAACGTTTGACCAACAGCGACGATGAGCCAGACGCAGCGCGACTGCACTATATAAATGAAGTTAATTCGGTACTGCGCCGCGTGGCGCTCGTGCACTTTCCCCAGAATAATGTGGCCAGCCTGGGCGGTACCGCCTGGGTTGATTTTATAAGGGAAAAAGGTGACTCTTCCCTGCTCAACGAGGAACTCTCGAAGGCTCTGAGTCACGGGCGTTTCCAGCCCCGCTGCGACGTTGATGCCGATGCCCTGAACGCCCTCGGTCACGCCTGGGTTCGCAGCCTGTATCTGCAGAAGCGGACGCCTGCACAAGCAGCCAGTTCCTGACAGGAAACCAGACCAAAACTCACCAGAAAGCCATTTGGAAGTTATTAAGGAATACTCAAGGACCAACTGATCAATGCTCGAATTTACCTGGCCCTGGGCGTTTCTGGCCCTTCCCCTGCCGTTGCTGGTTTATCGTCTGATGAGCCAGGCACCACGGCAGGATGCTGCGCTCTATGTTCCTTTCTTCTCTGTATTGAGCCGCCTGCAGTCGGACAATGAAAACCTTACCAGCGGGCGCCTGTTTAACCTGATTTGCTGCACCTTGATCTGGTTGCTGATCGTATTAGCCGCGAGCCGCCCGCAATGGCTTGGTGATCCGGTACAACTCCCCTCTACCGGCCGGGATCTCATGCTCTCGGTAGACATCTCCGGCAGTATGGAAGCCCAGGACATGGTGGTGGGCAATCGCCAGGCATCCCGCATCGATGTGGTGAAAGCCGTGGTGGGCGATTTCGTCGAGCGCCGGGAAGGTGATCGCCTCGGACTGATCCTGTTTGCAGCCCATGCCTATATTCAGGCCCCTCTCACCTTCGACCGGGAGACTGTTGGTCAGTTATTGGAAGAAGCCGAGATCGGTATCATTGAGGAATCGGCAACGGCGATAGGTGATGCCATCGGCCTCGCCGTGCTGCACCTTCGCAATCGCCCCGAAAATAGCCGGGTACTGGTGCTACTAACAGATGGCGTAAATAACGCAGGCGCGGTATCGCCGGAACAGGCGGGACAACTGGCGCAGCAGGAAAATATCAGGATTTATACCATCGGTATCGGGGCCGATCAGGTGGTACAGCGCACATTCTTCGGGGCACGGGCTATCAATCCATCGGCTGAACTCGACGAAGAAGTACTCACCCGCATCGCCGAATCCACTGGTGGCCGCTACTTCAGGGCCAGGGATGTGAACGACCTGGTGGAGATCTACGAAGAACTGGACCGCCTCGAAACCATCGAACAGGACGAGCAGACTTACCGTCCCACTCGCGTCCTGTTTTACTGGCCATTAGGCGCCGCCATCTTGATCAGCTTCATCTTCGCCCTGTTCTCGATCCCATGGCTTTCCCTCGCTGGCAAGGCGCGAGTCGAGGATTACGAGGGAGAAGACAGTGCTGATGAGCAAATTCCCCAGGGAGGCAGTGTCTGATGGATCTGATGATTCCAACCAGCCTGCTGGAGAACTTCCACTTTCTGCGGCCCCTGTGGTTACTGGCCCTGGTACCGGCCCTGATTTTCATTATCGCGCTGTGGCGGGTGAATACTGTGGTAACTGCCTGGGACAAGGCCATCGACAAATCCCTGTTGCCCTTTTTACTGGATCGCAGCAAGAGTGCGGCGCAGCGTACACCGCTGCTTCTGTTACTCGCAGCCTGGTGCCTCTCTATTGTGGCCATGGCAGGCCCGGTCTGGAACCAGCTTCCGCAACCCGTTCAGAAACGGGAAGACGCCCTGGTCATCGTGATGGATTTGTCGCTATCCATGTTTGCACCAGACCATTCGCCGTCCCGGCTTGACCTGGCCAAGCGCAAATTACGCGACATCCTCGCCCTGCGGGAAGAAGGTCAGACCGCCTTGATCGTCTATGCCGGCGACTCGCACACTGTCACGCCGCTAACCGACGACGTGGTAACGATCGCCTCCCTGGTGCCTTCTCTCAGTCCCAACATCATGCCCCTGTTCGGCAGCAATCCCGTGCCTGCTATCGACATGGCCATTGGCCTGCTGGACGACGTGGAAGCTACCCGCGGGCGCATCCTGTTGATGACTGACGGCATCAATGGTTTCAGCGAAGAGCAACGCCTGGCCGATCGCATACAGGATACCGACTACGAGTTACTGATCATGGGGATCGGAACCGAAGAAGGTGCACCTATCCAGACCAGCGACGGCAGCTTCCTGACCGACGCCAGCGGCGAAGTAGTCATCCCCACTCTCAACCGGAACGTGCTGCAATCGCTTGCCAACCGCACCGGCGGCCTGTATCACGATATTCAACTTGCAGATTCCGACCTTGCCTACCTGCTCTCCGGGTTCGACCTGCTGGATGATGAGGAACTCACGGAAGTCGAGGAAGAATTCGACGTCTGGTACGAATCCGGCCCCTGGCTGCTCCTGTTCGTTGTCCCTCTTGTCGCTATGACTTTTCGTCGTGGCTGGTTATTCTCTCTCGTGCTACTGACTACCTCTGGCGTGATGTTGCCGACGCAGCAGGCAGAAGCTCAGGTATGGCGCGATCTCTGGTTAACCAAGGACCAGCAGGCGGCGGAAGCCTTTACTGAGGAAGACCACGCACTGGCCGCCTCGCTATTCGAATCATCGGAGTGGTCCGGCGCTGCCAATTATCGAGCTGAAAACTACGAAGCGGCCGTCGCCGCGTTCAGCGCCAGCAATACACCAGACGGCCACTACAACCGTGGCAATGCCCTGGCGCTGGCTGGCAATTTCGCAGAGGCAATAGCCGCCTACGATTCCGCGCTTAACCTCGACCCGGCCCATGAAGACGCGATTCATAACAAGGAGATTGTTGAGCAACTGCTGGAGCAGCAGGAATCTGAGTCCGGAGAGCAGCAGGAAGGAGAAAGCGAGGAAAATCAGTCCGAGCAAAACTCCCAGAACGAATCCGATCAGGAAGAGAACAGCGAGCAACAGGATCAGCAGAGTCAGGAAGGTAATCAGGATCAGACTCAACAGGAACAGCAGCAGAATGAAGCGCCGGAAGAACAGGAAGGTTCTGAATCCAACAGCGAACAGAATACTCCCAGCGAATCGACGAACGAGGAATTCGAAGAGCAACAGTCTCTCGAACAATGGTTGCGTCGCATTGAGGATGATCCGGGTGAACTGCTGCGCCGCAAGTTCCGCTATCAATATCGTCAGCGGCAGCTAAACGGTACGGCTAACGACGTCCCCAACGGAGGACAGATCTGGTGATTACAAGACTCGTGAAGCTAGGCGCCCTGCTCGTCAGTTTGGTGTTTTCAGTACTCGCATCTGCCCAGGAAATCGAGGTCAATGTCGATCGCACCGAGGTAGCTCGAGGTGAAACCCTGACCTTTACCATTCGGGTTTTCGACCAGCGCCAGGGAATGCAGTTAGATTTGACCCCATTGACTGAAAATTTCGACGTGCTCGGCACGCGTACTTCCAGCCAGATTCGCAGTGTAAATGGCAATGTTGAGTCCTGGACAGACTACATCGTTACCCTGTTCCCACTCACCGAGGGTGAACTTGAAATTCCTTCACTGGCGATCAATAACGCCAGTACTGACCCCATCACTATCAGCGTAGTAAACGAAGGGCCCCGCTCCAACCAGTCGGCTGAAGAATTATTCCTCGAAGTTGAGGTAAACAAGGAATCTGTGTACGTGCAGGAACAGCTTCTCTTTACCGTTCGGCTTTACTACACCATCAATGGCATACGAAACCCTCAGTTCACTGAACTGGAAATGGAAGATACCGTCATTCAGCTGATCGGCTCTCCGAACCAATATGAGCGATTGATAGACGGTGTGCGCTACGGTGTTTACGAAAAGCGCTATGTGATCTTTCCCCAACGCAGTGGCCCACTGGAAATTCCGGACATCCTGTTCAGGGGCGAGGTCACCGATGGTTCCAGCAATTTCGTCTTTCGTAACCTGAATACCCGCCGGGTGACAGCATTTATTGATGGCCTGACGATCGATGTGAAAGAGCGGCCCGAAGCGGCTATGGACAGCCAGTTCTGGCTGCCAGTTTCCAGCCTGACCCTCGAGGAAAGCTTCGATACCGACATCAGCAACCTGCAAGTAGGCGACTCCATCGTGCGCACGGTCACCCTCGTAGCAGAAGGCGTGGACGGGGCCATGTTGCCCCCATTCAGCAATGAGCAGATCGATGGTGCGAATCTGTATCCGGATCCTGCGGATATCGACCGCACATTCGTCGATGGCGAAATCATAGGTACGCGAACAGAGCAGACGACGATTGTCGCTACCCGTGGCGGCGAAATTGAAATCCCCGAGATCGTTATTCCCTGGTGGAATGTGGATACCGACCAATTGGAGGCAACAGTGGTCCCTGCGACCCGTCTTGAAATTGCCGCCGTCGAAGGCGCAGTGCCATCCGAGCAGGCCGTAGCCGGGGTCGAAAACATTCAGGACTTATTGCAGACCGTGCCCGTGGTGGATCAGGACATGATCGAGCAACAAGCCCAGGCAGAATTTATTGAAGTCGATGCCGGCTGGCTGAACATGGTGATAGGCATTGCCTTCGCCGTTGTAGTGCTGAGCATCTATTGGCTGATACTGCGTCCAAATCAACCGCTTATTGCGGAACTGATCAGGCAACAGAAAGCGAAAATTGCCGCTCACTATCACCCGCGCAACAACGAAGGCGTCGCCTTCAAACAACTCGCCAACGCCTGTAGCCTCAAAGACGGCAATCGCATTCGGGAAACCCTGATCCAATGGTCCAGACACCATGTCGCGAGTCGGCAGATCAATAGCATGGAAGACATCATGCAGCAGCAGGATGCGCCTGAACTGCGAGACTATGCCCGTGCACTGCAAGCGAACCTGTGGAACAGTAATGGCAACGAATCTTCATTCGACGCCACTGCCCTGCTGCGCACCGTCACCGAACTACGCAACAAAGGCAAGCAGGTGCAGAAGCGACAGGCACAGGAAGCGCGTTATGCCCTTCCCCCACTCTACAAATCCTGATCGCTTGTGTCCTGCTCTCGCCTGGTTTACTCCACCACTGGTGACAATCAGTGCCAACGCTGCGGCAAGGCACTGCACAAGTGCAAATGCCCCACAGAAGCTCCCGCGGAAGAGACCAACGCCGGCGTACGCATAGAACGTCAGAGCAAAGGCCGTGGCGGCAAACAGGTCACAGTGATTTCTGGCCTGTTATTGCCCAAAGCAGAGCTGACAGACCTGCTCAAGCAGCTTAAAAAATCCTGCAACAGTGGCGGCACCCTGAAAGGAAGTGTACTGGAAGTACAGGGTGACTGCCGGCAACAAGCCTTAAGCCTGTTGAAAGCGCGGGGCATTGCGGCGAAACTCAGCGGCGGCTAGGCCGCTGAAAACGTGCAGAAACGCGCAACAACAATATCAATATCAGGAATGACCCCGAATACCACGCAGGGGTGACATGACAGCGCGCAGGTTAGCCAATTGCTGCTTAAGCGCCCTCACCTGCTTGCGTGCGAGTTCGTCATCCTTAACCGGCGACTTGTAATTGATCGCGATGTACAGGGCAGTGAAATCAGTCATGACTTCTGCCAGTTCCGGTCGCTCCGCAATCACCCTGTCGCGATAATCCAACGGCCCTTCCCCGGTCTTCCTCGCCAGACCAATCTTGCTTAGTTCAGTAGTGAGAGAATGATAGAGCTGGTTGACTGGATCCAGCTTGCGACGGGGGCCAATGTTAACGACGGACAAACCGACCGCGATAATCACCAGCGAGGCCAGGCCAACCAGCAACAACAACACTTTCTGCTCCGTGATTTCGCCGAAAAGACGCTCAAATAACTCAACCTGTACTTCCTCGTCGTAACTCACCACACGACGATTCCACTCATACTCCAGGGCATCCAGTCGCAGGCGCAGGGTATTGAAAAAACTGAAGCGGCCACTCACAGCCGCAAACAGCGACTGTTCCATAAAAGCGAGATCGTCCTGTAGCGCTGCTTCCACGCCTTGCTCTATGCGCTCCGGTGATACGGCACCTGTGGGATCGAAGCGAACCCAGCCTTCACCGTCCAGCCACACCTCGTTCCAGGCATGAGCATTGTTCTGGTACACCATCATATAGTCTTCATACGGGTTGTATTCAGCACCGTGATAGCCGACTACTACCCGCGAGGGAACTCCGGCTGCGCGCATCAGAAAGGCGAATGTGCTGGCGA
Source organism: uncultured Pseudohongiella sp. (assembly GCA_965227635.1). Lineage (GTDB taxonomy): Bacteria > Pseudomonadota > Gammaproteobacteria > Pseudomonadales > Pseudohongiellaceae > UBA9145. The sequence goes on from OZ245763.1 coordinate 3,592,424, forward strand.
AGTGCTCGCAAAACCCCTGCCGGGTGTTGAATAGAAAATCATCGATGCGGTCGCCCTGCAGCAAACCCGGATTCAGTGTGTAGTAAAACGGGTTGTCGCGAAAATAGGCCAGTACTGCGTAGACGTAATCCCGGTCAGTATTCACGCTACTGCGAAGATTGCGGGCGAGCTCGATACTGCGCTCGTTGCCTGATTCGGGGATATCAGTATTCCTGGCACGAGCGCTGTCCAGCAGGATCAGATCAGTCTGGTTGTCGGCATAGGAGCGCAGGTCGTAACTGAAGCGTTTGCTGATCAGCCCATTGTTATAGATTTCAAAATTTCTGCTCTGGAAGAGATTGCGCGACACGGGATCGGCCAGATGCAAACCATAAACCCAAGGTTGCTGAGTCGGTTCAAGAATGACGTTGTACTCCAGGGATTCACCCTGCACCAGGATACGGTTCTCCCAATTAAACTGAAAATTTCCTCGTTCAGCGGCTGTGCCATAGGCAGAACGATAACGTCTACGCATCCAGGTGGTGCCATCGAAGTTTTCCAGTACCAGCCCGCGCCAATACAAATCCTGGTGCAGTGGTGGCAGACCGTTCTCAAACTGGACCCGGAAAGCCAGTTCACTTGAACGGCCAAGGGACGCCAAATCACCCGGCGTCATTTCATCGGTTACCCCGGTGGTTCCACCAGTGGTTTGAACCGGCACTGCCCACAGCGGCGCGATGCGGGGAAAGACCATGAACAGGACTATGGTTATAGGCAGCGCCTGCAACGCCATGCGCAGTGCCATCTTGCCGGTGGAGCGGGCGTCAGCCTCGAGGCTGCTACGGTTGAGGGCAATCAATGTGGCGATGATCACCACTACACACAGCGCAACATAAAGCGAGATGAGCAAGCTCTGGGAATAGAGGAACGCCACCATGCACATTACGAAGCTGAGGGACATAACCACATAGATATCCCGCTTCTCGCGCATTTCCACGAGCTTGAATACGAACCCCAGGGTTAACAGGCTGGAAGCACTCTCCAGACCCACACCAAGAGCACGCATCTGCGCGATGGAAACCAGCAAGGTAAACACCACGATAATCACCCGCATGGGCCGTGTCGGGTAATTCAGCCGTCCGGTGAATATGAGGTAGCGCCAGATGAGGCAACACAGGGCTATCAAGGATATCCAGATGGGCATGTAAATGCTCTGGGGCGCGATGACCAGGAACACTGAAAGCAGTATCCACTGCAGGGAAGCACGGGGAATCTGGTAAGCCACTTCCATCAGCGTGCATCCTCTGTTTCACCAAACAGCGCAAGGGCGCGCAGCAATCGGTCACGGTGATCCAAACCCGACCCCGGCGCAATTTCGATTCCGGGCAGTTTCAGCCCGTAAGGCGCATTGCGCTTGGCCAGTTGTAACACGCAATAACAGAGTCGTGACAAGCGTTCTTCGGTTGAAAACCCATAGAACATATCCCAGTCCAGCCAGATGCGGCTGTCCACGTAGTCTACAAACTCCTTCACCTGCATACCTTGCCCTTTGGCAAGATTCTTCCAGGCGACCTGTCTTAGTGGGTCACCTGGAACGTATTCCCGAATACCATAAAAATCCTCAGTCCCCTCCCTGGAGATAGTCGAATCATCATTACCGCCGGAGCCGCTTGTGAACTCTTCCATCTGAAAAGGGATTGGCTTCGGATAAACCAGGCAATGCATATTCAGGTCGACCACACTCCAGGCTCTCGCCAAACCAAGCGGAAATGTCGTCGATATCCGCAACAAAGGCGCAGGGTAATAACCACGACGGCGGGCCAGCGCAAAAACCCGCACCTGATCTCTGTCCGCATCGATAAGATTGATGAAACTGCTGTGGATTTGTTGACCACTTGCTGATGTCTGCTTCCCTGTTGGGAATTCATGAAATTGCAGCTCAAGGGTTTCGTGTGCTCGCCCCGGCTCCCGGCTTACCATCACGTTGAATGGGATTTGTTCTCCGCAAAACACGGCTGGCGTGGGCAGACCACTCAAGGTAAGACGGTTGAGGTTATTCCAGGTATAGAAAATGGCGAGCAGGAAAAGGCTCACCATGAGAAAGGCCAGACCGAAAGCCAGACTCACGGCATAATTAATCGCCGCGATGAATACCAGTGCAATTGCCGTAATGAAAACCAGACCACTACTGGAGGGCAGGATGTAAATAATCTTCTGGTTGAGTTTAACCTGATTGGCAGGCTTTATCCGGCTTCGCATCCAGCGATAGAGCCGTCGTTGCCATTGTTCCCGAAATGAAGAGGCCATTCTGCAGTTCCAGCACTCCGCGTATCTGCATTTGCATGCATTAGGAAATAATGTTGAGCACCTGATCCAGGGTTAACGATCTGGCGTGTACTGCTCAGGCGATGACATCAACCTCATTGAGCAAGCGTTGCAGCAAAGAAGCACCGGCATGCCCGTCTTCGTCGCTATTTCCGCGCAAGCGATGCTCTACCACCGCCGGCAGGATTACTTGCACATCTTCAGGGACGGCATGATCACGACCGCACATAAGCGCCCAGGTTTTCGCCGCTCGCATCACGGCAAGACTGCCGCGGGGCGACAGACCGTAACTGAAATCGTCTTTACTGCGGGTAAAAGCCACCAGCCGCTGCACGTAATCAAGCAAAGCAGAACTGGCGACTACTTCCGCTGACTGGATTCTGAACTGTGCCACATCGGCGGTTGTCAGGCATTGATCAACAAGATCAACCTTGTCCCGCTCGGTGTTCATTTCCAGTAACTCCCGTTCGGCTCTTTGATCCGGATAGCCCAAGCGCAGACGCATCAGGAAACGATCGAGCTGGGATTCGGGCAAAGGATAAGTACCGGCGAGATTCACAGGGTTCTGGGTTGCGATTACGAAGAAAGGCTCGGGCAAGGCGCGGGTTTCTCCTTCCACAGTAACCTGCCTCTCTTCCATCGCTTCCAGCAAGGCACTCTGGGTCTTGGGGGTGGTGCGATTAATCTCGTCCGCCAGCACTAACTGGCTGAAGATTGGCCCCTTGTGAAACGTAAACTCGCCACTGTTCTGATCAAAGATTGAAATCCCGAGAATATCAGCCGGTAGCAGATCACTGGTGAACTGAATGCGATTGAATTCCAGTCCCATGGCCCGTGCCAGGGCGTAGGACAACGTTGTCTTCCCCATCCCCGGCAGATCTTCTATGAGAAGATGGCCACCAGAAAACAGGCAGCACAGTGCCAGGCGAATCTGGTGATCCTTCCCCAGCAATGCCTTGCTGATCTCTCCCACTGCGCGCTCTACCTTCTCGGAGAAAGGGCTGGCCTGCACCGGAGCGGCTGCTTGCTTGTTTGCGTTGGCGGAAATCAGGGACACTGGTCAAACTCTGCTGTCTGATTCGTACTAGCCGTCACTTTGCAAATCGGAAACCAGATTCTGCTGACGATCATCGCTTTGCTTTTTCTTGCCGGCATTCTTGGCGGCATCATTACGCGCCAATTCCAGCCGCTTCAGGTACATCTCATCGACATCACCGGTGATGTACTTGCCATCGAACACAGCACATTCGAAGCGACTGATTTTAGGATTACCTTCCGCGGCTGCCGCAATAAGGTCGGGCAAATCCTGATAGATTAGCCAGTCAGCACCAATAAGTTCCTGAACTTCCTTGTCCGTCTTGCCTGCCGCGATCAACTCAGACGCAGAAGGCATGTCGATGCCATAGACGTTGGGATAACGCACTGGAGGCGCCGCTGAGGCGAAGTACACATTTTTGGCACCAGCATCACGCGCCATCTGGATAATTTGTTTACAGGTAGTGCCCCGCACGATGGAGTCGTCCACCAGCAGTACATTTTTACCCTTGAACTCCAACTCAATTGCATTCAGTTTTTGCCGCACTGATTTCCGGCGCTGACTCTGGCCTGGCATGATAAAGGTACGACCGATGTAGCGATTCTTTACGAACCCTTCCCGGTACTTGATGCCGAGGTGGTTCGCCAACTCCAGGGCCGAAGTGCGCGATGTATCCGGAATGGGGATTACCACATCAATGTCATGCTGCGGGCGTTCCCGGACTACTTTCTCGGCGAGGCGTTGCCCCATGCGCAGTCGTGCCTTGTAAACGGAAATGCTGTCCATGAGGGAATCCGGGCGCGCGAAATACACATGCTCGAAAATACAGGGCGTATGCTCACCTGGCTCGGTGCACACCTTGGTATGAATATGGCCGTCGACATCGATATACACCGCTTCACCAGGTGCCACGTCTCTCTCTATGGTAAACCCCTGGGAGTTCAGGGCTACACTTTCGGAAGCCACCATGTATTCCTTACCGTTGGCGCCATCCCTGCTACCGTAGATGAGAGGACGAATGCCGTTACGATCTCGGAACGCTACAATGCCGTAGCCCGTGATCATCACGATTACCGCATAACCACCGCGGCAACGTTTGTGAAGGCCCTCTACGGCAGTAAACACATCTTCCGCAGAAGGTTCGATTTTGTTTTGCCGACCGAGTTCATGGGCGAATACGTTTAACAGAACTTCCGAATCAGAGTCCGTGTTAATGTGCCGAAGATCAGTTTTGTACAACTCGCGACTAAGCTCAGCAGTATTGGTGAGGTTGCCGTTATGGGCCAGCGACAAACCGTAGGGGGAATTCACGTAAAAAGGTTGGGCCTGGGCCGGGCTCGAGCTTCCCGCGGTGGGGTAGCGGACGTGGCCGATTCCCATCTGGCCAGTCAGGCGCCGCATGTGACGGGTGCGAAACACATCCTTTACCAGGCCGTTGTCCTTGCGCAGGTTGAGCTTGCCGTTGTCACTGGTCATGATACCGGCGGCATCCTGACCGCGGTGCTGCAATACCGTCAGGGTGTCATATAAACACACACCCACATTGTCGCTGCTTACCACTCCTACCAATCCGCACATAAAAACACTGCCCCGGTTGCGCGTGCTTGCCCTATTGGGTCGGTTGCACGCTATTGAATTGGTTCAGGTCACCGAAATTTCCGACGTCCCCGAATTCCCCAAGATAACCTTGTGACTGCTCAATCATAGACATTCCATAGGGAATGAGGGTCGATTGTTGCCACCACTCGGTTTCAGATACAAACACTCGCAGGATAAACAGGATCACCAGCACGATGACTATTCCCCTGGTTACCCCAAATAACGCTCCCAGCAGGCGATCAAGTAGCTTAAGACCGGTAATCGCCAGCACCTTGTTCAGGAAGTGATTGATGAGTGTGCCAAGCAACATCACTATGATGAACAAGATGGAAAAAGCAGTCACGTAACGAATACTGCTGCTTTGAATCACATTCTCGAGCAAACCCGCCACCGGCTCACTGTACAGTCTGGCCACCACCAACGCTGCGATCCAGCTCACCAATGACAGCATTTCCTTGACGAATCCCCGCCACAGCCCAAATACAGACGAGATGGCTATGACGATGAGAATCGCTGTGTCGACCTGATTCATTCCCAGCTCAGCTCGCTGTCACTTCACTAATTTTCTCAGTTTCTGGCCTAGATTTCATAGGGAACCACGATGCCAGCCAGCTGAAACTGGGACTGCAGCTCCTGCTGGTACTCGTTGACCCGGAGCCGATCCACCCAGGGCCCCACGAAAACCCCGGTTAAATCACCCCTGTCGCTGGGAATAACCCGGGTGTAGGCGCGATAGCCCGCTTCCTTAAGCCGGCGCAGCAAGTTATTGGCATTGGCGGAATCCGAAAAAGAACCGAGCCGCACACTCCATCCCTCTGGCAGCCCGTCAGCACCTAGCTGAGGGACTTCCCTGCTGAATGCGGGTTCAGACGTCACGACTTCCACACCGTCAGCAGGATCGTCTACAGGATCCTCATCGACGATGGATTGATCCTGATCCGCATCTGCTAGCTGCCCATCAGCCGGCTGCCCGGAAGGCTGAGGCGCTTCCGTGGTAGCGGAGCCGGTCTCGGGCGCGGTTTCGGGCTCTTCCAGACTGTCGGCGATTATCACTGGCCGGGTTGGAATGGGTTCGGCCAGTACTGGCACTTCAGGTGGGTCGGGTATACGGCTTCTTACAGGGGGCTGGTAGCTGCCCTGCCCATCAAAAATAATCGGCAGGAAAATAAGGGCCAGGGCCAAAAGGACAACTGTGCCTACAATTCTCTGTTTCGTGCTCTGTTGCAAAAATCGTTACCCTGGATTGCGGGTTGCATTGCGGAGTGCTGCGACAGTCATGAATGACCCTGTGACCACAACAAGTTGTTCCGTTAGTTGATCCTGATTGGCGGCAGCCTGATTGCAGGCTTCCCTGTAAGCTTCCAAGAGGCTGTCGAAGCACTTTAATGGACGCTTGAACCCTGACTCGAGAAGGCGCAATTGTAGCAAATCCGAGCGCAGGCCACGGGGGTCTTCAAAATGGGCAATATACCAGATGTCGGTGTTTGATTGTAAGCAAACCGCCATATCTTCTACTTTCTTATCTGCCATCACGGCCAGGACTACAGTAACTTGTGCGTCATTTTTGATGCTGGAACGCCAATTGTTGATGCAGTCTGCCAGCGCCCTGGCCGATGCCGGGTTGTGGGCCACATCTAACAGCACCTGAACCCCGGTACGCCTGTCTTCCCGCCATTCCTGACGGCCAGGAACCTGGGCTTTCTGCAGGACCTCGTCAATATTGCCTGCGGGAAACCTTTGAGGCAGCAGCGCCAGCGCCTGTAAAGCGCAACCGACATTGGAGGGCAACATACCTCGCGGTAAGCACAATTCCAGCTCGACAGCGTTTCCTGGAAGTTCTTGCCCCCGCCATAGCCAGCGGTCTGTTCCTGATGAACTAAGCTGGAACTCCCGTTGCCACTGATAGTATTGACAGCGGAGCTCCGTTGCACGAGCCAGCAGGCTGGATGGTGGCGCTTCATCACCACAAATGAATGGTTTTCCCTGGCGCAGGATTCCTGCCTTCTCCAGCGCAATGGTATCGCGGTCATTACCCAGCCAATCCTCATGGTCCATGGAGATACTGGTAATGATACTGACGTCCGGATCGATGATGTTCACGGCATCAAGGCGTCCGCCCAACCCCACTTCCAGAATGGCCACTTCGATGGCGGCCTCCTGCATCAGGTACAGCGCTGCCAGTGTGGCGAATTCAAAATAGCTTAGTGCGACCTGCCCCCTTTTTTGATCAATGAGCGCGAAAGCACGACAAATATCGCTGTCGGAAGCCTCCTTGCCATTGATGTGAATGCGTTCATTGAAGCGGTGAATGTGGGGTGAAGTGTAGGTGCCACAACGTACCCCCCGGGCATGAAGTATGGCTTCAAGGCAGGACACGGTAGTGCCCTTTCCGTTGGTGCCAGCCACCGTAATGACCTGCGGGGCAGGACGCGCCAGATCCAGCGCAGTTGCCACTTCCTGCACCCGGGCAAGACCCAGCTCTATCTCACGCGGATGAATGCGGCTGATGTAGTCGAGCCACTGGGGCAGATTTACGGGAGACGATTCAGACTCTGTGTTCAACTGCCGGTTGCTTGATATTGAAGTAACTTGTCGAGGATAGAGTGTATTTTCGCTGGCAGATCACGCCGGTGCACGATCATATCGATCGCCCCATGCTCCAGCAGGAATTCGCTGCGCTGAAATCCCTCAGGCAGTTTCACCCTCACGGTCTGGCGAATCACGTCAGGACCGGTGAAACCCACCAGCGCATTGGGCTCTGCAATATTGATATCCCCCAGCATGGCAAGACTGGCAGATACGCCGCCATAGACCGGATCAACCAGCACAGATAGGTAGGGCAAGCCACTTTCGCGCATCTTCTCAAGCGCCGCAGACGTCTTCGCCATTTGCATGAGGGAAATAAGGGCCTCCTGCATGCGAGCCCCACCGCTGGTAGAAAAGCATATAAATGGCAGGCGCTCCCGCAGACAGACGTTGATGGCCTGCACGAATTTTTCGCCAACCACGGCCCCCATGGAGCCGCCGATAAAGCCGAACTCGAAGGCCGCCACCACGGCAGGTGTGCCTTGAACCTTGCCCTTGATCACTACCAGGGCGTCTTTTTCACCGGTGCCCTTCTGGGCGGTTGAGAGCCGGTCCTTGTACTTCTTCAGATCCTTGAACTTGAGCAGATCCACCGGTTCCATGTCCGCATTGAGCTCCTCCTGATCTTCGGCGTCCAGGAATAGCTCCAATCGGCGGCGCGCAGAGATACGCAGGTGATAGTCGCACTTCGGGCAGACCTCGTGATTCTCGGTGAGGGATTTTTGATACAGCATGGCGTCACAGCGAGGACATTTCTTCCACAGGCCCTCTGGCACCGCAGCACGCTTCTTGGCATCGCCCCCTCCTGTAGAAATGGAGGGCAATATCTTATCGATCCAGCTCACATTAATCCTTTTATATCAATTAGATAAGAAGTTTACTTTAAGTTATCTATAGCTTTTCTGGCGGACCCGATCACCGCACAGCATTGGCTGATTGTCGCCGCGCCCTGCTGTTCTGTGTCGGCCAGTTTGCCGATTTCATTCACCAGCGCACTGCCGATAATCACGCCATCCGACAGCTCGGCCATAGCAGCCGCACTCTCACCATCTTTTATACCAAAGCCAATGACGATGGGTAAATCGGTGTTAGCCCGCAAGCGCGCGATGCTCTGGGCCACGGAACTGTGATCTGTCAGCGCCGCTCCGGTCACTCCCTTGAGCGACACGTAATAGAGATAGCCACTGCAGTGCTGAATGATGTCCCTGGCGCGTTGCTCACCGGTAGTGGGCGCTACAAGGTAGATGGTGTCTATATCCCTGCTACGCAGCGCTTCGTGCAATCCTGCGGACTCTGCCGGCGGCATATCCACTACCAGCACACCGTCCACACCGGCGTCCAGAGCGGCCTCTGCAAATTCGTCGTAACCCATAATCTCAATAGGGTTAAGATAACCCATGAGTACCACGGCTGTGTGGTCGTTGTTGACTCTAAACCGCTTCACGAGGTCAAGGGTGTTCGCCAGGGTCACCTTTTTAGCCAGCGCACGCTCGACGCCCTGCTGGATAACAGGGCCGTCAGAGGCAGGATCACTGAATGGAATGCCCAGCTCGATAATATCGGCACCCTGCTCTACCAGCTCATTCATGAGGCAGGCGCTGCTTGCCAGGTTCGGATCACCGGCTACCAGATAGGGGATTAACAATTTACGTCTCTCATCCCTGGCTTTTGTTGCTAGTTGTTGCAATCGACTCATATCAAAAACTCACAGACTACAGCGAGATGCCCTCGATGCGGGCCACGGTTTCAATATCCTTGTCGCCTCGACCGGACAGATTCACCACCAGTTGCTGCTCAGGGCTCATGGTCCTGGCCAGCTTCATGGCGTAAGCCACGGCGTGGCTCGATTCAAGGGCCGGAATAATACCTTCTTTGCGAGTTAACTCATGAAAAGCCTGTAGCGTCTCCTCGTCAGTGGCCGCCACGTACTGCACCCGCCCCAAATCCTTGAGCCAGGCATGTTCGGGCCCCACTCCCGGATAATCCAGACCCGCTGACACCGAATGGGTTTCCTGGATCTGCCCGCCCTCGTCGGTCATCAGGTAGGTACGGTTGCCATGTAGCACACCGGGTTTGCCTGCACTTAATGGCGCCGCATGCTCCCCGGATTCCAGACCATGACCTCCGGCTTCCACACCGTACATGGCCACTTCCTTGTCGTCGATAAACGGATGAAAAAGGCCAATGGCATTTGAGCCACCACCAACACAGGCCACCAGGGCATCGGGTAACTTGCCAAACTGCTCAATGGACTGAGTCTTTGTCTCGCGACCGATCACACATTGGAAATCCCGAACCAGTTGCGGATAAGGATGCGGCCCCGCCACGGTACCAATGATGTAATAGGTGTTATCCACGTTGGTTGCCCAATCGCGCAAGGCTTCGTTCATGGCATCTTTGAGTGTGCGAGAGCCAGACTCCACCGCCACCACGTGCGCGCCCAGCAGTTTCATGCGATAGACATTTGGCGCCTGGCGCTTGATGTCCTCTGCGCCCATGTACACGTAACATTCGAGACCGAGACGAGCAGCCACCGTTGCACTTGCCACGCCATGTTGACCAGCACCTGTTTCGGCGATGATCCGGGTCTTTCCCATATGCTTGGCCAACAACGCCTGACCTATAGTGTTGTTTACCTTGTGCGCACCCGTGTGATTCAGATCTTCTCTTTTCAGGTAAATCCGGGCACCACCGCAGGCCTGAGTCAGGCGCTCAGCAAAATACAGAGGGGACGGACGTCCCACATAGTGTTTGAGCTCATAATTGTATTCTTCCCAAAAAGCAGGATCGTTGGAGAGCTTGCTGTAGACAGTGCTCAGCTCCTCCACTGCCGTAATCAGTGTTTCTCCGACAAATATCCCACCATAGGGACCGAAATGGCCTTTGCTGTCAGGGCCTGAGTAATTCGCCGTGGCGTTCTCTGTACTAGACACTCTTGATTCCTGTTGTACTTGGGTCATCGGGATCAGCTTTTCACTGCCCGTATAAATGCTTTCATTTTGTCCGGATCCTTGATGCCATGGCATGCTTCAACTCCGGAACTGATATCCACGCCAAACGGGTTTACCTGTGCAATTGCCTCTCTTACGTTCTCCGTATTAAGACCACCCGCCAGTACTACCCGCTGCTTCACTGTCTCGACTATCTCGGCTGCCATAGCCCAATCGAAAGTTTTACCTGTGCCACCTGGAACGTCTTTCTGGTACTTGTCCAGCAGTATCATTTCCGCCGTTTCATGTTCGGCGATTTCATTTACCGCCTGCTCCACAGACTGCACCCGAATAGCCTTCATGTACGGCACCCCAAAACCTGAGCAGAATGCCTGGCTCTCATTCCCATGGAACTGCAGCAGGTCGATGAGGCCGCTGGCGAGACTTGCTTCAACCAACTCGGTTTCGGGGTCGACAAACAAAGCGACCTTCCTCAGCTTCCCGACACGATTCACGTTCGCCAATATCTCATCGATATCGGCTACCTGAATAGCCCGGGGGCTTGGCGCATACAACACCACACCAATGGCATCAGCACCCAGTTGGGCTGCTGCCATTGCATCTTGAGCTCGGGTAGTGCCGCAGATTTTAGTCCAGATTTCAGACACGGCGGATAGACATCATTGGAAAGTCGTAATAGTACCAAAAGCTACGGCCTGGCACTATTCCAGGCCCGGGTTCATAAAAGAAGACTCACATTCTTCTACGACGATCCACGCCCTGCGGATGCCCTATTCGGCAAGCTCTTTGACCAGCAATGGCACGCGCTTGCACGGTGGTAAGCCGCAATCAGATGGGTAATCAACTGCAACGAGGTAGAGTCCTTGTGGCGGCGCTGTCATCGCGGCCTGTGTCCGGTCCCTTGCAATCAGAAGCTCCCTGATCCACTGAGGTTGCTGCTCGCTTCGCCCTACCGCCATCAGTGAACCAACGATATTACGTACCATATGCTGAAGAAAGGCATTGGCATGAATATCGAACACGAGCAGGGACCCACAGCGCCGCCAGCGTGCCTCGAAAACATTGCGGTTTGGCGAGTTTGATTGGCAGCCTGCCGCCCGAAAACTGGTGAAGTCCTGCTCGCCAAGCAAATAGCGCGATGCTTCATCCATAGCCTGGACGTCCAGTGGTTTGCGAAGATGAGTCACATGTCTGGAAAACATGGCGGACGCCACTTCAGCCTGGTGGATTAAATAGAAATAGCGCCTGCCGGTGGCAGAAAAGCGGGCATGAAACGCCTGATCAACCTGGCGACTCCATAACACGCGAATCGTTGCGGGCAACAGGCTGTTTACGCCCTTGACCCAGGCCTTGTCGCCGCGATCTACGGGTGTATCGAAATGAACGAGTTGGGATGTGGCGTGTACACCCGAATCAGTGCGACCCGCACAGATTACGGAGACAGGGGTATCGGCTATTTGCGACAGCGCCGATTCGAGATTTGCCTGTACGGTGGGGAGTACCGGGGATGCTTGCCTCTGCCAGCCAGAATACTCGGAGCCATCGTATTCGACAGCGAGGGCAATGCGGTGCCCTATAGCGCCCGATTCGGTTGGATCGGTCATGATTCTGGTGCCAAGTGCGGCAGATCAGGCGTCGGAACTATCCAGGGATGCCATTAATTCCCTGGCTTCCTTGACTTGCTCGTCGGTACCTTCGGAGATTACTTCCTGCAAAATTTCCCTGGCGCCTTCGGCATCACCCATCTTCTGGTAGGCATAAGCCAGTTCCAGTTTGGTGGCCGTCTCGTCGTCGTCGGAGAGTAAGTCGACCTCTTCCACATCGTCTACAGATTCGATTTCCACTCCGTCATCGTCGTCATCATCGGACAGGAACTCAAGGTCATCGTCATCGTCTTCTGCTGCAGCAGAATCAGGCTCATCGTCAATGGCGTCGAAATCGATCTCTACTTCATCGTCGCCATCGCCGCCTGAACTCTTGTCATCCAGGCCTTCGAAAGCCGAGTCCAGATCGATAACGTCATCATCGTCGTCATCCAGTGAAATCTCGGCGCTGGACTTGTCGTCATCATCACCTTCCAGCTCATCGAGATCGAAATCAAAATCATCCACGGTCGCTTCCGCTGCCGCTTCAGCCTGTTCTTCTTTTTCTGCGGTTTCGGCCGGCTCGATAACTGTGGTGGACGAAGAGTCGTCTATATCGAACTCGAATGTTTCAATAGCATCAGTCGCTTCTTCGGGCTGTTCCAGTTCGGCGGCCTTATCGTCAGCCTTGTCATCGTCACCTAAATCGAAATCCATCAGGTTCTCGGCATCGATTTCTACTTCCGGCTCTTCTTCGGCCGGCGCGTCTGGCTTGGCATCTTCTGCATCAAAGGAGAAGGTCTCAATTTCCAGGTCTTCTGCATCACTAGCTGGCGCTGCCGCTTGTTCTGGCTTGTCATCGCCGGCCAAATCGTCAGCATCGAACTCAAAGGATTCGATTTCCAGATCGTCGGCATCTTTGCTGTCGCCGCTGGCCAGTTCGGGGTTCTCTCCCTCGTCATCCAGACTGAGGAACGAGTCAGATTCTGCGTCGTCGGTATCCTCAGAGTCTTCTGTCGCCTCGGCGTCCTCCGCAGGTTCCTCTTCATCCAGAACCAGTATCGGTTCCACATCCTCGTCGCTGGCAGCAGCGTCGTCGGCATCGTCTTCTGCAAAATCAGCAGTCAGATCAATTTCGTCGTTCCCTTCTTGAATCTCAGTCTTATTGTCGTCTTCTGGCAGTTCTTCGCTGTCATCACTTTCCGCGTCTTCATCGTCGCCGCCGAGGTCGAAAGTGAGATCCATGTCATCGCCACCGATATCGAGATCGGCGTCAGTCTCTCTTTCAGCGTCTGCAGTAGCACTGTCATCCAAATCTATCGAAGCATCTGCATCCTTGTCTTCCAGCTCATCGGAAAACTCGAGATCGTCGTCATCTGAATCGAATGAATCGAGATCAATGCCGAGATCGTCCAGAAAAGAAGTTTCTTCGTCATCTTCCTCGGTAGCGCTAGCTTCCACAGGCGCGGCATCCTCTGCGCTGTCTTCCCTGTCATCGTCGTCATCACCCAGGGAGAAACTATCCAGATCGTCTTCATCATCCGACGCCGGTGCTGCAATATCATGTTTCTCTCGCAGCTGAACAACGTCACGGTCCAGTCTGGGGCTCTGTTCGTTTGCGATCAGTCTGGCTTCGGCTTCAAATGCCTCGACGTTGCCGTCCAGCGCCAACACGTCCATCAGTTTCAGTCGCAGCGAAGACTCATCATCGGCATCTGCCATCGCTTCACGCAGGAGGTCGGCTGCCTGTGCGTATTGCTCATGGGCAATCAGAATTTCAGCCTGTGCCAGCGGGTTACCATCAATATCATCACCGCTGCCTTCGTCAGATGCCTCTTCATCATCGTCGCCGGCAGTGCCAGTGGCGGCCAGTATGTCATCCAACTCCTGATCAAAATCATCGCCATCGTCGGCATCACCATCCGTAGCAGCGATTTGCTTCGCTGGCGATTCGCTACCCGCATCAAATTCCTGATCCGCAAGCTCATCCAGTTCGTCCTCTTCGCGGGCTGCCGACGCCTTGTTGCGGCGTAGTAGCAATACCACCAACAGCAACACGACCAGCACAACGCCGAAGATCATCATCATGGTATTGCCGGTCAGGATGCGCATCACGTCATCCATCAGGCCACCACTGGCCTGTGGCTGCTGCGCTATTTCCGCTTCGGCGGCCGCGATGGCTGCCTGGGCCGCTGCTTCCGCTTCAGCCTCGGCTGCTGCCTGCGCAATAGATTCCTGCAGCTGGGCCAATTGCAGATCCTGAAGACGAATCAGTTCCTCTGCCGCGGCGATTTGCTGTTCGAGATCTGCCAGCCGGGAATCCATCTCCTCGCGCTCAATGCGGGCTCGATCGGCCTCTTCCTGACTCAAGGCCAGTTGGTTCTCTAATTCGGCAATGCGACGATCCAGCTCCGCATTTTCCTCGTCATTCAACTCTCCACCGGCGCCTGAGGCATCGATAGCATCATCGGCACTCACGACGCTGAGCTGGCCGCTGGGTTGATCCTGTGCTGGTGCTGCATCAGCCGGGGCCGCCAATGGCTGCACATCGGCGAACGCCTGATTCTGGCGAGCGACTTCTGCTGCAGCATCACTGGCATCAATCGCTTCTATTTCCTCGCGGTTTGGTACCCGCAGTACCTGCCCGCTGCGCAATCGATTGATATTGCCGTCAATAAAGGCATCAGGATTCAGTTCCTGCAGTGCAAGCATGGTTTGCTGCATTGATACCGAGCTGTCCGGACGCACTTGCTCTGCTATAGAGGTCAGCGTGTCTGAAGCATTGGTAGTAATTGTTTCTGGCTCAGCGACTTCCTCGGCTTCAGGTGCGGCCGCAGCGGCGACTGGCTCAACGTTGTCTTCCTGTGCTGCTTCTGTCTGTTCTTCTGCCAGGGTTGGCGCGGATTCCTCTTCCATCACCTCTTCGGAAACCGGCTCTGCGTCAGCGACCTCTTCAACGGCGGGTTCATCCGCAACGTCTTCTGGTTGCGCTGTATCCACCTCGGAATCTGCCGCTGCCGATTCAGGCATAGGCTCGGCTACAGGTTCAGCACGCTGGACTGGCTCTTCTTCGTTTACTTCGGGTTCGTTTACTTCGGGCTCTGGCTCAACCTCCGCAGGCTGAGAGGGCTCCGGCTCGGTGGGCGCAATGACTTCTGGCTCCAGAATTGGCGCTACCGAAGAGGAAGAGGATGGTGTCACCGGTGCAGATGACGACGAATCGACGAATGGCTGATCCGCATTATTGCTGGCGGTGTTGGTATTGGTGGAATTGCCGGGCGGCCGCAGCACTGGGCTAATGGGCCTTCTCACCTGCGCTGAGCTGTCATCGGTGGATTGCTCATTGAATACAGGCAGATCCATGAGGATCGTGTGCTCACTCAGCAGTCGACCGTTAGGCCAGCGGGTTTCGAGGATGAAGCTCAGGTAGGGTTCGCGTACCACCTGGTTGGTGGAAAGCGTGACAAAGCTACCTCCTGCCGTTTCCTCAACGCGGAAACGCACATTGGAAAGAAAACCGATTCTATCGATATTAAAACGGGCAAAATCATCCACCGATGCCATCTGGACGGTGATGTCCTGAAGCCGGGTGTCCCCCAGATCCAGAATCTCTATTCTTACCCTAAGCGGTTGATTTAGATAGGATTCAACGGTAACAGTACCGAGTCCGAGAGCATAAACCTGGGTAGCCAAACTGCTGAGCAGTATGGCGAGCGCAAAAACAGATTTACGTAGCATAGTCCCTTGTTCTCTTGCTGCTCTGGATCGTAGCCGATTCGCCTGATAGCGGTATTTTAGACCGGTTGCGGCATTCTCACCGGGAAATTTCCACTTTTTTGTGCGGAAAAACAGCCATGTCCACCCCGTTTCCCACAGAATTTACAGGCTTTTAACCGCCCTGCCGCTGTCTGGATTCCGTACCCGCAGCGGCAGTTTTGGCGTAATTGGCTTTGCCCCCGAAAAATTTAGGCCGATTCACAATCGACGTTAACGTGCGTTTATTAAGATAGTTTCTTCACTAGGGCTTGCAAGTATTCATTACAAGTAGCTTTTTATCAACTCTTCGGCGATCTGAATAGAGTTCAAAGCTGCCCCTTTTCGCACATTATCGGCCACTACCCACAGATTTAGACCGTTGGGCATCGAGATATCCTGCCGAATCCTTCCCACGAAAACTGCGTCCTGGCCCGCAGAATCGGCGAAAGCTGTGGGATATCCCCCATCTTCCCGGCGATCCATAACCGTGACGCCTGGCGCTGATTCCAGCAACTTGTGCGCTTCTTCAGCCGTAATCGGCTTATGGGTTTCGATCTGTACCGCCTCGGAATGCCCATAGAACACGGGGATACGAACACATGTAGCGCTCACTTCGATGCTGTCATCTCCAAATATCTTGCGGGTTTCCCAGTTCATCTTCATTTCTTCCTTGGTGTAGCCGTTCTCCAGGAAGACATCGATATGGGGCAATGCATTGAACGCGATCTGCACCGGATAAACCTTGGCTTCTGTGTCTTTGCCATTCAGCAGGTCGGCAGTTTGCTTGGCCAACTCCTCTATTGCTTCCTTACCGGTACCGGAAACCGCCTGATAAGTCGCCACGGAGATTCGCTTGATCCCTACTGCGTCTCGAATCGGCTTCAGCGCCACAAGCATCTGAATTGTGGAACAATTTGGGTTGGCAATGATGTTTCGTGTTTTGTATTCGGCAATCTTTTCCGGGTTCACCTCGGGCACGACAAGGGGAATATCATCGTCGTAACGGAAGTGGGATGTGTTATCGATTACCACGCAACCTGCCTCAGCCGCCTTTGGTGCGTACTCGGCAGATACGCTACCGCCTGCGGAAAACAGACCAATTGGCGTCTGGCTGAAATCGAAATCCGCCAGATTCTGTACCATGACCGGCTTGTTGCGGAACATGACAGTGGAACCAGCGGAACGCTCACTGGCCAGGGGAAACAGGGTATCTACCGGAAAGTCCCGCTGCTCAAGGATGTTGATCAGGGCTTCGCCCACAGCGCCAGTTGCGCCGACGACGGCTACATTAAACTTTTTCATTATAAAGTACTCTTATGACTATGATTTAAAACAAAATAAAGGTTTTTATACTGAGATCTTTCACACTGAATACGCCTCACGGCGTAGTGAAGTACCAGGGCGCCGTCGTTCGCCACTGGCTCTCAAACTCCTTTATTTTGTCGCTGTCTTGCAGCGTGATGCCGATGTCGTCAAGGCCCTCGACCAGGCATTGTTTGCGGAAAGAATCCACCTCAAAAGACAACACGCTGCCGTCTGGCTTCCGTATTTCCTGGGCAGGCAGGTCGATTGTGAGGCTGTATCCCTCGTTGGCCTCTACTTCAGCGAACAGGCTGTCGATGACGTCACGGGGCAATACGATGGGTAGCAAGCCATTCTTGAAGCAGTTATTGAAGAAGATATCGGCGTAGCTTGGCGCCAGTATGGCGCGAAAGCCGTAGTCATCAAGCGCCCATGGTGCATGCTCCCTGGAAGAGCCACAGCCAAAATTGTCACGGGCCAGCAGCACTGAAGCTCCGGCATACCTGGGCTGATTGAGTACGAAGTCCGGATTCAGGGGGCGTTTGCTGTTGTCTGCATCCGGCACACCCTTGTCGAGATAACGGTGTTCGTCGAACAGGTTAACGCCAAAGCCGCTGCGCTTGATGGACTTCAGGAACTGCTTTGGGATGATGAAGTCGGTATCCACGTTAGCCCTGTCCAGAGGTAATACTATGCCGGTTTCTTGATTAAATTTTTTCATGATAGTCAGTATGTTATGTAATTTTTTTGAGGTTTAGCCCAATTCACGGACATCAACAAAATGCCCATGCACCGCTGCCGCCGCTGCCATCGCCGGGCTCACCAGGTGAGTTCGGCCACCAAAGCCCTGCCGGCCCTCGAAATTGCGGTTAGATGTGGATGCGCAATGCTTGCCCTCGCCCAGCTGATCGGCATTCATGGCCAGGCACATTGAGCAGCCGGGCTCCCGCCATTCGAGGCCTGCCGCTTCAAATATCTTGTCCAGACCTTCCGCTTCCGCTTGCTTCTTAACCAGACCCGACCCCGGCACCACAAGCGCCAACTCGACACTGGCAGCTTTCTGCTTACCCGCCACCACTTTCGCGGCCTCGCGCAGGTCTTCGATACGGGAATTGGTACAGGAGCCAATAAACACGCAGTCCAGCTTGATATCCCTGATGGCCGTGCCACCTTTCAAGCCCATGTATTTCAGTGCCTGCTCAATATTGTGACGCTTGGTTTCGTCCGCTTCCTGGCTTGGATCAGGGATCAGGCCATTTACCGAGGCCACCATTTCCGGGGAAGTGCCCCAGGTCACCTGTGGCTCAATATCCTCGGCTTTCAGCACGACAATCTCATCCCACTGGGCATCCTCATCGCTCACCAGGCCACGCCAGGCTTCGCAGGCCTGCTCCCATAAGTCGTCTTTCGGTGCGAAGGGGCGGCCCTTGATGTAATCGAGGGTGGTCTGGTCCACCGCCACCAGCCCCGCGCGTGCGCCGGCTTCGATGGCCATGTTGCACACTGTCATCCGACCTTCCACGCTGAGGCTGCGAATGGCTTCACCGCCGAATTCGATGGTATATCCGGTACCGCCTGCAGTACCGATACGGCCGATAATGGCCAGCACGATGTCTTTTGCGGTAACACCGGTCTTAAGCTGCCCGTCCACCCGAACCAGCATATTCTTCATTTTCTTTTGCATCAGGCACTGGGTAGCCAGCACATGCTCCACTTCGGATGTGCCGATACCGTGAGCCAGAGCGCCCAGCGCACCGTGGGTTGAGGTGTGGCTATCACCGCACACGATAGTCATGCCCGGCAGTGTAATACCTTGTTCAGGCCCCACTACATGCACGATACCCTGTCTGAGGTCATTCATCTCCAACTCGAAGATATTGAATTCCTTACAGTTATCATCAAGTGTGGACACCTGGATCTTGGACACGGGATCCTTGATTCCTGCTAATCCCTGAGCCCGTTCGTCTCGGGTAGTGGGAATGTTGTGGTCTGGAGTGGCGTAATTGGCATCCGCGCGCCACGGTTTCCTGCCGGCCAGGCGGAGTCCCTCGAAGGCCTGGGGCGAGGTAACCTCGTGAATCAGGTGCCTGTCGATATAAATCAGGGACGTGCCATCTTCCCTCTTTTGTACCAGGTGGGCTTCCCAAATCTTGTCATATAACGTCTTGCCACTCATCTCGATTACCACTTAACTTTTTAGTTTCTTTAAACGTCCTAACTATTTGTTTTTAATTCATATAGCCAATTAAAAAACCTACCGAATAGCGGCATTCTGCGCCCGGTCTCGCAACAGGTGATCCATTAACACCAGGGCCAGCATGGCTTCAGCAATAGGGGTCGCACGGATACCCACACAGGGGTCGTGGCGGCCCGTCGTCACCACCTCGCTTTCTTCTCCCCGGATATCGATGGATCTTCCAGGGAGCCGGATACTGGACGTAGGCTTGAGCGCCATATGGACGACTATGTCCTGGCCGCTGGAAATTCCTCCCAGTACGCCCCCGGCATTATTGCTGAGGAAACCATCCGGGGTAATCTCATCCCGGTGTTCCGAGCCTTTCTGGGTCACGCTGTCAAAACCGGCACCGACTTCCACGCCCTTAACGGCGTTGATACTCATCATGGCCTTGGCGATGTCAGCGTCCAGGCGATCGAATACGGGCTCGCCCAGCCCTACCGGTACGGAAGTAGCCTGCACGGTGATCTTCGCCCCGATAGAATTGCCTTCCTTATTCAGGGCCGCCATGTAATCTTCCATCTCCGTCACTTTTCCCGGGTCGGGACAAAAGAACGGGTTGTTTTCTATCTCTTCCAGGACCACCTGCTCTATCGCTATAGGGCCAAGCTGGCTCAGATAGCCCTGAATCTGTATTCCGCAGCTCTGCTGCAGGTATTTCTTGGCGATTGCGCCTGCCGCGACCCGCATGGCAGTTTCCCGGGCTGAGGAGCGTCCACCGCCCCGGTAATCCCGGATACCGTACTTCTTTTGATAGGTATAGTCGGCGTGCGCTGGCCGAAACTGATCCTTGATCTTGCTGTAGTCCTTGGAGCGCTGGTCTGTATTTTCGATCAATAGTCCAATGGGCGTGCCGGTGGTTTTCCCCTCGAATACGCCAGACAGGATGCGCACAGCATCATCTTCACGGCGCTGGGTAGTGAAACGGGACTGGCCAGGCTTCCGGCGATCCAGGTCACGCTGCATATCTTCTTCACTGAGTTCGAGTCCCGGTGGGCAGCCATCGACTACGCAGCCGAGTGCGGGCCCGTGGCTTTCACCAAAGCTGGTTACCGTAAAGAGTTTTCCGAAACTATTACCTGACATAGCGCCTCAGCTATCTGTTGTTCTGGCTCAGCAATCATCAAAAACCGCAGCGATTGGAATTACAGCCTCGGCAACTGGAAACAGAGCCTCGGCGGGAAGAGCTTGCGAAGGTTCAGCGACAGTGACGAATCGCCGGCAGGGCCAAAAACGGCGTGCATTGTACACTAATTGAGCTGCTCCCTGTAATTCTGAAGCTGCGCCCGTGTAATCGCCATCACACCCTCTCCACCCTGCTCAAACTCAAGCCACATCAGGGGCACATCGATGAGCCTTTCGCTCAGTCGCCCGGCACTGTAGCCGACTTCCATAACGAGCAAACCACCCTCTTCGAGATAGTCCGCCGCCTGCTGCAAAATACGAACGGGTAGCTGCAGCCCGTCTTCTTCACTAAGCAGTCCCAGCCCCGGCTCATGACGAAACTCCCCTGGTAGACCAGCGACCTCTGCGGCTGAAACATAGGGCGGATTCGCAACTATAAGGTGGAAGCGCCCGGTGACCTCTGCAAACAAATCGGATTGCAGTACCTGCACCCGGTCCGATAGACCATGCCGGTCTATATTGCTGCTCGCTAACTGCAGACAGCCCTCATCGATATCCAGCAAATCGACCCTGGCACCGGGAAAGTGCACGGCGCAGGCGATTCCAATACAACCACTTCCCGTGCACAAATCCAGTATTCTATCGGGCTCCGACTGCAACAACCCACCAAACTCATTTGAAATCAGTTCAGCCAGGGGAGAACGTGGCACCAGTGCCCTTCTGTCCGAATAAAATGGCAAGCCGCAAAACCATGCCTCACCAAGGATATAGGCCACCGGCTCCCGATCCCTGACCCGTCGCCGTACACGCTCATCAAGAAGCAGTATTTCATCCTCGCTCAATTCGCGGTCGGCCTCTTCGATAGGCAAGCCGTAGTCAATACCCAGGCTGCCATAAACCAGGTACACAGACTCGTCCAATGCATTGTCTGTTCCGTGGGCGAAACACAATTCCGCAGAATCGAACTCCGCTGCGGTATCCCTGATGTATTGTTGTAAATTCAAATCCGCGCTGACCTGAGTAAAATTTCGAATGCGCTTATAGCGAAGCAATTTCTTCCAAAAAATTCAAAGCTTTACCTCAAGTTCGGTTTATCGTAGTTTTAGCGCAGAAATTTAAGGCAGAAAGCAGGAATTTTTCCATGGAGCAGTCATTCCTGGACATCATCGAAGCAATCGGTGAGGACCCACAAAGACCCGGCCTGGTAGATACACCCAAGCGTGCGGCCAACGCCATGCAGTTTCTCATGCAGGGCTACAACATCGATATCGATGAATTAATCAACGGTGCTCTGTTTCCCTGTGAGACCGACGAGATCATTATCGTAAAAGATATTGAGCTGTACTCGATGTGCGAGCACCATATGTTGCCGTTCATCGGGAAGTGCCATGTCGCCTATCTTCCAAGAGAGAAAGTTATTGGGCTTTCCAAGATCGCGCGCATCGTGGATGCGTTTGCCCGCAGGATGCAGATTCAGGAAAGCCTGACCAGCCAGATTGCCAATTGCATTGTGGAAAAAACTGGCGCCGCTGGCGCTGGCGTCATTATCGAAGCGCAACACATGTGCATGATGATGCGCGGCGTTGAAAAACAGAATTCCGTGATGACAACATCCTGCATGCTGGGTGCTTTCAGAAACAGCCCCAGCACACGCAACGAATTCCTGTCCCTTATTCGCTAGCCGGACGCAGCACCAGCACTACCCTTTCTGAACAGTTCTCCGCCGCACAATCGGGCGCCAGCGGCCCTATACCTCTGGCCAGTAATCGACTGCCATCCACTCCCAGGTTGATGAGACCCTGGCGCACCGTTTGCGCCCGGATCATGGAACGATTGGTTAACTGGTCCAGATCCTGGTTGCCACCCAGATGCACTACAAGATAGAAGTTCATTTCCGGGCTACTGTTCAATTCCTGGGCTACCGCAGTCAGGTCCGCATCCGCAGTCAGTTGCCGGTCATTGATAAACGTGATGCCGGGCAGGACTGCGCTGCCCTGCTCGTTAATTTCATCGAGTATTTGTGTGGTCAGCAGCTCAACCGGCGGCGCTGTTCCCGCTTCCTGGATGACTTCCAAATAAGCCAGCAACTGGCGATTACCGCGAGTTATGATATAGAGCACCATATGGGCAGGGTCGCCCATAGTAGTTGGGGTCCGCATAGCCATGTAGTATTGGTTACGTTCCGGCCCATACAATACGCGATTCTGGAATATGTCATTTGCCCAATAGACGCTACTGCCACACTCCCTTCCTGAGCAGGAAAAAAGGACATCGTACCCCTTATCCTGAATCTGATCCTGAAAGAACTGATAAACATCATCGCCATTAAACTCTTCAGAGATCTCATAGATAATCTTTGTCACATCGCCTCGCAATCGCTCCGATTGTTCTGGCACGACTACCCCACGGGTTCGGGCAAGACTACCCAGTATAAGGCTGTAATTACTGTCTGGTTCAAATTCCAGATCGATGATCTGGGAATCTGGAAAGCGATCAACAAGGGTATGATCTGCTCCCTGCCCCAGGGCTGAAGGCAGGACTAGAACCAGGGCAAGCGCCAATACTGCTGACAAAGCAGGTTTACCGATATGTGGTTTCAACATCTTTTTAGTCGAATCATTTCTCTTGAATTTTGAATGGACTCCAGCCACCGCAGCCACGTTTGAGCCCAGCGCCTAAGGTACCAACATATAGCGCATGTCTGCAAAACCCGGCGCAACAACTTTACTCTCGAGACAGACCAGGTTACTGGTGCCCATCTGGCGTCGATTCATTTCTCCATCAACCAGCAGACTGAATAAATCTGAAAATAAGGGGTTGTGGCCGACAAGTAATACCGAGTTAACGTTTGTGGATTCAGCCAAATCATCCAGCAGGCTCAGCAGTTTCTGAACATCGCTGTCGGGAGTAAGGCTGTCTGTTTCATTGAATCTAAGTTGCCCAAGCACTGATTGCAAGTCATCAGCGGTTTGCCTGGCCCGGATATAGGGGCTACAGAGCGCGAGATCTATCTCCGGACCTGGGTCCGGATGTTTACTGGCGAACTGTTTGGCAACGAGCAGGTTTTCGATACGGCCACGTTCTGTAAGTTCCCGTTCCCGGTCTGAGGCGGCTTGCATAGCGGCCTGGCCATGTCGATGTAAATAAATAAGCATACTTCGCCTATTCTTCGCAGCTACTTGTCGGCCCCTGCTGCCTAGTCGCCCGTAGAATTCTTGTCGGCATCGGAATCGCCTGCATCCGTTGATGAATCCGATTTACTCTTTTTGCTGGCGGTGGATTTCTTTTTGGCCGTAGTTTTCTTTTTTGAGGTTTTCTTCTTGGTGGATTTCCTGGCTGCGGTTTTCTTGCTAGCTGATTTTGAACCGGTGCTGGAGCTCTTTTTTTCGCTACCGGAATCGTCACCATAAGTGAATTCCGGAAAGTCTTTAAAAGGGAATGGTTTTTCGTCTGTGTTGTAGGTGAGGAAGCTCAATAGTTGCTGGACAAATTCTGCCAGGGCTCCGCCGAGACCACGCAGTTTCTCATTATCCTCACCGGTAATGATGGCGAACAATGCCTGCACCAACCCCAGCACGAACATGACCGGTACTATGACCAGGTACAGCAGAAAGGCATAGCCAATCATGAATATGATGCGTATCCAGGCTGATGGCTCCTGTAAATTATCTACGATATCGTCCAGTTCATCTGACATGATCAATCCTCTAGTTTTTCCGTGTTTCTAGCGCAGGTTTTTTTCCCTGCTGGCAGCGAACTCTACATCCAGCGCTTGCTCGCTCAACATCAGCGAAGAAATAATACTGCGAATTGTCTCACCTTCGTAAATGATTCGATACAAGCCGGTGGCCAGGGGCATGTAAACACCCAACTCCTCGGCTTTCTCTGCAACCAGCTTCACGGTATTCACGCCTTCTGCCGTTTGTCCTACTTCCGCCGTGGCCTCTTCTATGGACTTGCCAGAGCCCAGGGCCTGGCCGATCCTGAAATTTCTGCTCAGTGGCGTGGAACAGGTTACGACAAGATCACCCACTCCGGATAGTCCGAGGAAGGTCATCGGGTCCGCTCCCAACTCCCTGCCAAAGCGAGCCATCTCAGTCAGGCTCCGAGTCACCAGCATACTGTTGGTGTTGTGCCCCATACCCAGCGCATCGGCCATTCCCGCAATAATCGCATAGATATTTTTCAGGGAGCCACCTAACTCAACTCCAAACATATCGTCGTTGGTATACACCCTGAAATGATCACTCTTGAGCAAATCCTTGATGGTTTCGCGAACCACTTCATCGCTACTGGCGATAACGGTACCGGTAAGATGTCCCTTGGCAATTTCTTTTGCCAGATTAGGACCACTAAGCACACCAATTTTGGAGCCCGGCGCTTCTTCTCCAAGGATCTGGCTCATGAGTAAAAACGTACCGGCCTCAATGCCCTTCGTAGTGCTGATCAGGATCGCGTCGAGGGAAACAAATTGCACAAGTTGTTGCACAACGTGTCGGAAGGAAGAACTGGGGACCGCGACGAATACCACGGTTGCACCATTGACCGCAGCCGCCATATCGTGAGTGGCCACGACCTTCTCACTGAGCGCGTATCCAGGCAGATACTGCGGGTTTTCGTGATGCTCGTTGACCTCCGCGGCAACTTCCGGGCTGCGCATCCAGAAGCGTACATCATTGTCATTGAGCGCGATGATGTTTGCTATGACTGTGCCAAAACTGCCACCGCCGATTACGGCCACTTTGCTCACTGGCGCAGGGCTCCTTTACTGTGCCGGATAGTACCGGCAATGATATGCGCTTGAGGAATCAATACCAAGCCAGCCACTATTTGCGCCGTACTTTCAAGGTCAGGGGCCACTCAATTTCCCGCTGTGCCTGATTGCCCCATACCTTGGACAATTGTTCCGCTATGAATTCCAATGGATTGTGACCTTTCTCGCGCTGATAGCGTTGCACGGCAGACCATGAATTGAGATAGGCCAGAACCTGTTCTATCGACCAGCACTTGCTCAGCTTGAAGTCCGGGGCGGGAATCTCCCTGAAAGGAAACACATAGCTCCTATAGCCTTCTTCAACCAGCCGTCTTTCAGGTGTCCAATACTGACCGAGGATATCGTCATATAAGTAGCCAATTACCTCGTCGATTTCCGGCGCTATAGTATGAATACCATAACTCCAGACTGCCAATACGGCACCCGGCTTGAGAACACGATCCAGTTCTGTGCAGAATCGATCAAAATCGAACCAGTGCAGAGCCTGGGCAACGATCAGGAGGTCGGCTGAGGAAGTTGCGACGGGAAGGCATTCCGCCAGCGCTACGGCACGCACAAGCCTGTCCGCATTCTGCGTAGTCGATTCAAACTGACACAGTTGCTCGGCACTGGCGTCAGTCATCACAACCTGATCAAAATAGCCCAACAGACTCGCCGTCGCCTGACCATTTCCGGAAGCGCAGTCGATTGCCAGATCGGTTTGCTGGCACTGGCCGACAAGGAACTGGAACAGCTCTTCCGGATAGGATGGCCTGGCACTGGCGTACAACGCTGCGTGTCCGGAAAAGTAATCGAGAAAACCAGAACCACCCATGTTATTCGCGTCCCCCGCAACAAGAATCCACGTCAGTTCTCCCCGTTCATGAGTTCAATGCGATTGGATTGAACAAATACAAGGGCTTCGTAGATTCGGTCTGCAACAGCCTTCGGCGTGATCGAGGCCCCGACAAACTGGTCGTATTCGCGCTCGTCACTGATGCTGGTCCAGGTAACACCCAGGATGTTACGCATGGCCTTGCCTGAAAACTCTTCCATCCAGCGCGATTCGATAACGTCCACCACGCCGTACAGCGCGTCGGTATCCACATCCGAAACCACTCTCGCAGCACCAATACGACCGAACATATCCACAGAGACAAGCAGGTCAACCCTGCCGTTAAACCCATCGTCGGCACTGGCTGGCACGGCTATCGCGACCACCTCACCATCCTTGCGAGCCCGGTAGGCCAGGCGGTCGCGTTCAAGGCCCAGTAAATGCTGATTTACCAAGCGGGGATGCTCTCGCTGTGCAGGGATAAGATAACTGTCAATGACAAGGTCGTTGTCATAGCTACCTTCCGCAAAAAACTGCTTGAGGTTTTGGCGGTCGAAATCCAGCCGTCGCGCCTGCTGGGCATCGGCAGCGAAAAAACTGAGTGCAGCAAGCATCAGTATCAAGAGCAGCAAGGCAATTGCAGGCTTTAGCATCGCAGGAATCCGATAGGAGAACTATGCTCTGGCAGCGGCCAGAGCATGACACAAGACGCAAATCTATACGTAAGTTGCGATAGATTCTATCAGAGACATCACAGGAGCCGGATAGATTCCCAGCACCAGTAACAACAACAGGAGAATAGTCAGCACACCGTAGGCACTGAAACTTTCCATACCGCCGACGCGAAAACTCACCTGTTCCGGAGCAGGCAATACCATGCGATAAACGATGCGGAGGTAATAATACAAACCAATACCACTGCCTATTATCAGCACCGCAAGCAGCGCCCACAGAGCCGCTTCGACACCCGCGTAGAACAAATAGAATTTGCCGATGAAACCTACCGTGAGTGGAATTCCTGCGAGGGACAACAACATCCCCGTGAATATCACAGCGAGCCATGGATCACGCCAGAACAGTCCCTGGTAGTCAGCCACAACATCAAACTCTTTCTCACTGGAAGACACCACCGACGCCACGCCAAATGCGCCTAGCGACATAACCATATAGGCCAGCAGGTAGAAAGTAACCGCCTCTATGCTAACAGTGCCGTCGCTGTAGTAGCTGGCAATGATGGCAATCAATATGTATCCCATATGAGCGATGGATGAGTAGGCCAGAATTCGCTTCAGGTTGTTCTGCAGTAGCGCCAACAGGTTGCCGGCCAGTATTGACGTTGCAGCCACCAGGGAAAGTACAGAAACCACTCCCTCAAAAGACAGAGCCTCACTGGCTTCAATAAACCGCAACAACACGACGAACATGCCCGCCTTGCCAATTGTCGCGAGGTAGGTTGTGGCCGGCAATGGCGAGCCTTCATAGACGTCCGGTGTCCAGAGATGAAAAGGCGCCAGGGATAACTTGAATGCGACACCCGAAAAAATTAGCAGGAGCGCCACAATGGAATAGGCATCACCAAGCCCTGGAGTTGGCCCATTGGACATCTTTACAAGACTGGAAAATGAAAGCGTTCCGGTCTGTGCGTACACCAGCGCCATACCAAACAGGATAAATCCGGAGGCCGCAGCCGACAGCACGAGATATTTTACCGAGGCTTCCAGTGGATACTTGGCCGTGTCTTTCGAGTGTACGGTGTATGCCACCATGCCATAAAGCGACATGGACAGCGTTTCCAGCCCCAGTATGGCACTCACGAAATGGTTGCTACTCACCATGACGACTGCACCGATGGTCGCCACACCAAGCAAGAGGTAATATTCCTCTTTTTGGTCATTCAGGCTGAAAAAATAGGGATAACTGAGCACTGCGATAAACAAGGCACTGGCGCAAGTCACTACTATAAAAAACAGGCTGTAGTGATCAACGATCATCAATGGCGTCACCTGGGCGTTGGTTTCACCAATCATCGTGGCTGCAAAGATTGCCGTGACAAGCAGGCCAGCAATCGTCATGCCAGCGGTTAGTGGATAACTGCGGCGAACACCAACCAGGGTCATGGTAATGACCACAGTGGCGGTCACCAACAGCAGTGGTGTCAGGGGAATCAAGTCACCGAGGGTCATGTTCACAGGCTACCCTCCGCTACCGACATTACAACTTGTTCCGCACCGCCCATGATTTCCGCCAGCGACGCGGCCGACAGCGACAGGAAGGATTGGGGATACATGCCCATCCACAACAGGCCAATCATCATGGCAGCAAAGTAGACCATTTCCCGCCGACTCAGGTCGGTAAGATGGCTATCGTCGAAATCTTCATTGCGATACTCACCCTGGAATACCTTCTGCAGTACCCAGAGGGAATACACAGAAGCCAGGATTAAACCGAAAGCTGAAATCACTGTTACCCAGATATTGGCCTGGAAGGCACCGATGAGCGCGAGGAATTCCCCGATGAAGTTGCCAAGCCCAGGCATGCCCAATGCAGCCACTGAGAAAAACAGCGCCACTATTGCCATACGCGGCACTTTAGCCCAGAAACCGCCCATATCAGGCATGTTACGAGTATGAATTCGGTGCTGTAGCCCTCCGGCCAGCATGAACAAGGCGGCCGCGCTAAGGCCATGGGCCAGCATCGTCATGATGGCACCCTGCAATGCCTGCTCATTCCAGGCATAGATGCCGAGGGTGACAAAGCCCATATGACTGACACTGGTGTAGGCAATCAAACGCTTGATATCCGTTTGCGCAAAAGCGACCTTGGCACAGTAAAGAATGCTGATGGCAGCCAGAGTCATGGCAACGGGTGCAAACTCCATGGAAGCCGAGGGGAACAGGGGCACCGCATACCGAATCAGCCCATAGGCCCCTGTTTTCAGCAGAATACCTGCAAGAATCACACTACCAGCCGTTGGCGCCTGGCTATGGGCATCGGGCAACCAGGAATGAAATGGCACACTTGGCAGCTTGGTAGCGAAGGCGATAAAGAAGCCCAGCATCATCCACATTTCCAGCTCACCGGACGTACGCACATTGAGCAGGTCGTGGTAGTTGAAGCTGTAGGCACCAAATTGCACATAGTGAAAGTAAGCCAGCATCAGAATAGCTACCAGCATCAGCATGCCAGTAACCTGGGTGAAGATGAAAAACTTCATGGCGGCGTAGTTTTTGTTCTCATGCCCCCAGATGGCGATGATGAAATACATGGGTATCAGCATCACTTCCCAGAAGAAGAAGAACAGGAACAGGTCCAGCGCTGTGAACACGCCCAGCACACCAGCCAGTGTCCAGAGCAGATTGAAATAAAAAAATCCGGCTCGTTCGGTCACTTCATCCCAGGCGGCACCGATTGCGATTGCGCCAAGAAATGCCGTAAGTATCAACAGAAGGACGCTCAGGCCATCGGCGGCCAGGAAGAAACTGATCCCAAACCGGGGTAACCATTCCAACTCGATGGAGGCTACCCAGCCTTCGCCGCCCAACAGGCTTAGCATGATCAGCAAATCCAGCAGCACCGTCACCAACGCCACCATACGCGGGAATCTTGCATCCAGCCCTTCTGAAACCCAGGCCAGCACACCCCCGAGGAATAGTACAGCGATCAGAATCACCAGGATCATAACAACACTCCCAGGGTGATTATCAGCACCAGGCCGGTGGCGAGACTTAGCGCATACCAGCGCAGAGAGCCATTTTGACTGCGCACTATCATGCGATGGGCAGTCTGGTTGATATCGACGATCAGTCCATAGAACAGATCGATGATGTCCCGCGCATTGATGCGCGCCAGCCACATAAACGGAAACACGAATAGCCGGTCATAGAGCCAGTCCATGCCCCAGCCACTGTTCCAGAAACGGTGCAGGTTTTGCGCCAGTGATGACGACATCAGCTTTTCTACCGAGAATGTCTTCGAACCATAAAACAGGTAGGCGATACCTATACCAAGCAAGGGCACCAGGATCATAAAACCTTCGACCAAAACACTGGCATGATGCTCTTCATGGACTTCACCGTGGCTGAATACCGCATCCACAGGCACGTGGATAAAGCCACCTACCAATGACAGCAACATAAGCACTGCCAGCGGTGCCTTCATATTCCAGCCGCCGTATTCGCCTTCACAATGATGACCGCGATTCTCGCCGAAGAACACGATAAACATCAGACGGAATGTGTAGATACCAGTAAAGAAGGCGCCGATCACGCCACCCAGCCACAGTATTGTGCCAGGACCTTCCAGCTCCAGAGCGGCGAGCAGGATTTCATCCTTGGAAAAGAAACCAGACGTAAACGGAAATGCAGTGAGAGCCAGCGAGCCAATCAGGAAACACGAGAAGGAGAATGGCAATACTTTTCGTAGTGCCCCCATCTTGAAGATATTCTGCTCGTGATGCATGGCGAGAATCACAGAACCCGCTCCGAGGAACAACAGCGCCTTGAAGAATGCATGGGTCATGAGATGGAAGATGGATGCAGACCAAGCCCCAACACCCAGTCCCAGGAACATATAGCCGATTTGACTTACCGTTGAAAACGCGAGGATGCGTTTGATGTCTGACTGGGTCATGGCAGTAAAACCCGCCATCAACAGAGTGATGAGGCCTATCCAGGCGACAAGTATCTGCACGTCAGGTGCCAGTTCGAACAATATATGGGTGCGCGCAATAAGATAGACGCCGGCCGTCACCATTGTGGCCGCGTGTATCAATGCAGAAATAGGCGTGGGGCCCGCCATGGCGTCGGGAAGCCAGGTCTGCAGAGGTAATTGAGCGGACTTGCCCACGGCACCACCGAGCAGTAGCAAGGCGGCAATGGCTGGGAGTTGATCACCTACCGCCCATTCTGTTTCGGCCGCGTGCATCAGGTCCTGGATATTCAACGTACCGAAATGGGCAAACAGCAGGAACAGGCCAATAGCCATGGAAGTATCCCCTACCCGGGTTACCACGAAGGCTTTTCGAGCGGCATAACCATTGGCGGGATTGGTGTACCAGAATCCGATCAACAGGTAGCTGCACAGACCCACTCCTTCCCAGCCGAGGTAGAGAACTACGAGGTTGTCGCCCAATACCAGCATCAGCATGGCGGCGACGAACAGGTTCATGTAGGAGAAGAATCGGCTATAACTGGGATCATCAGCCATATAACCGGTGGCATAGACATGGATGAGAAAGCCGACACCGGTAATAACCAGCATCATCACCGTCGATAGTCCATCCAGGTAGAATGTGAATCCGGGGGTAAAACTGCCCACCGCCATCCAGGTCCAGGTTTCCTTTACGAAATGGTCTGCCCCGCTATTCAGGAATTCCATGGCGCACAAGGCCGCTACCAGGAATGACAAGCCTATGGAGCCAGCACCAATTACGGCTACCACTTTCTTCGGCAAATTACCGGAGGTCAGCACCAGGCTCAGAAAACCAAGGGCTGGAAAAGTAGGTAATAGCCAGATCAGATCAAGCATGATTAATCGCAGTCCCGCCTGTTATCCTTTCATCTCACTGAGCACGTTGATGTCCACAGTGTGAAATTTCCTGTACATCTGAATGATTAGCCCCAGTCCCACGGCCACTTCAGCAGCGGCAAGGGTAAGAATCATCAGAAACATAACTTGCCCCTCCGCGGCGCCCCACCGCGCACCAGCGACGATGAATGCAAGACCGCTGGCATTGAGCATGATTTCCAGAGACATCAGTACGAAGACGATATTGCGCCGGGTGAGCACACCGATAAGCCCCAGGCTGAAAAGAATGCCTGCCAGGATCAAGCCGTGCTCTATGGGTATGGTTTCCATGTCGTGCTTCTTGTTCTCTTTATGTGTTTTAGTGTTCGAGCGTTCTTCTTAATTTTTGGTTTTTAATTTTTGGCACCTAATTCCTGGTTCCAAATTTCCGGTTCTTGTTGCTTTTCAATTCTTTTCCAGTGCTTGTTTACCCGCTTGCTGCATTTCCCGTTGCTCGCTATTTTTTCGCCAGGTGGTAGGCCGAAACCAACCCGGCTAACAACAGTATTGAGGCCAATTCAACAGCCAGCACATAGGGCCCAAATAACAAGGCGCTAACATCGAACACGTCCACCCGGGTAAAACCTATGTCGTAGTCCAGCTCGCTCATAACATTCAATAACTGGCCGAGCAATAACGCCGCCATGATAGCCGGAGCGACAAACACTCTGGCGGTCAGCCAGCCACGTTCCTGCTCACGGGTATGCTGACCAAGGTTCAGCATCATGATGACGAACAGGAACAACACCATGATGGCGCCCGCGTAGACGATTGCTTCCAGCACGGCTGCGAACGGTGCCCCCAACACATAGAAGATCACAGCCACAGACAATAGCGACAGGATCAGGTACAGCAAGGCGTGCACGATATTGGTCTGCACGATCACTGCACAGGTTGAGATCACGGCGATAGCGCCAGCGAGATAGAATAAGGTAATCAAGGTAACAGGCTCCTGACATTTACAGGAGGCGCTTCATTTATCGCCTCACCCTTGTCCTTGTTTTTGATCTGCATGCCAGCAACGCGGTAAAAATTGTAATCGTGATATTTGCCGGTGCCGTCAATAAGTAAGTCTTCTTTTTCCCACACCATATCCTGGCGCACGTATTCCGCCATTTCGAAATCCGGCGTCAATTGAATAGCATTAGTGGGACAGGCTTCTTCGCAGAAACCACACATGATGCAGCGGGAAAAATTAATGCGGAAAAATTCCGGATACCAGCGCCCATCCTCCATCTCACCTTTCTGCAAAGCAATACAATCTACGGGGCAGGCACAGGCGCAAAGATTACAAGCGACGCAGCGCTCTTCCCCATCCGGGTCCCGACTAAGTATGATGCGGCCACGCCAGCGTGGAAACATATAGGGCTGTTCATCGGGATACTGCACCGTATCCGCCTTGGTAAACAGCTTCATGAATACACCCCACAGGGTGACTACCTGGCTGATCAACGTGTCTTTAATAAGTTTGAACATAATTCGTTTCTAACAATTCAACGTTTTCAGGTACTGAGGATCACCACACCGGTGATCAATAAATTCAGGAGCGACAATGGCAGCAGAAACAGCCAGCCGTAGCTCATTAACTGGTCATAGCGCGGCCTTGGTATAGCCGCTCTCAACAAAATAAAGAACGCGATGAACACACCCGCCTTGGCAGCAAACCACACGACGCCTGGCAGAAACGTTGGTCCCAGCCAGCCGCCGAAAAACAACACGGTAATCAATGACGAGACGAGTACCAGTCCCAGGTATTCACCAACAAAGAACATACCGAACTTCATACCGCTGTATTCGGTGTGATAGCCAGCACATATTTCCTGCTCGGCTTCTGGAATATCGAATGGCAGTCGATGACTTTCCGCCACTCCCGCGATCAGGAAAATAACGAAGCCCACAAACTGCGGAATGACAAACCACATGCCCTGCTGGGCTTCCACGATGGTGCGGAGGTTAAAGCTACCGGAAAGGGCAACCACACCGAGCAGTGAGATTCCCATGAAGACTTCATAACTCACCATCTGGGCCGCCGCCCGCAGGCTTCCCAGCAACGCATATTTGTTATCTGAAGAAAGACCACCAAGCATCACGCTATAGGCGCCCAGTGATGCCATCGCCAGTACAAACAGGATGCCTATATTGGAATCCACAACGCCGATGTTGGGGCCAAACGGGATGACCGCGAAACTCAGCAGGATCACGATCATGATGATCGCCGGCGCCACTACGAAACTAAAGCGGTCGGCAAACGGCGGTACCCAGTCTTCCTTGGTAAAGATCTTGATCATGTCGGCAACAACTTGCAGCAGACCGAAAGGCCCTACCCGGTTCGGTCCCAGCCGTTCCTGCCAGAAGCTCAACAATCGACGCTCAACCCAGATCAGCATCGCGGCAACCACGATGACAACCCCAAGAATGAGACCGATAGTCAATCCAGAACCGATTTCAAGCGTCATCAATAACCCTCCTCATATCGGTCACTGACGATCAGTCCGCTAATCCCATTCCCACTAATTGGCTCAGCCGATTTTTGCAGGCTGACAGTATGGGCCAGGTCCTGCAGGTTCAGGTGATTATCCCCCGCATATAGCGCGGTGGTACCCGGTTTTATATGTGTCCTCACGCAGACAGCCGCCAATTTGCCATTGCCGTTGATACTCACCGTATCACCCTGTCTAACCCCCAGGCGATCAGCATCCACTGGCGAGAGGCTTACGTAGGGGTCCGTCAGTCGTTCGCGAATGGGTGTGGCTTTTGCGCTTAATTCGTCGCTGCCGAAAATCTGGAATGCACGTATCAGGCTGAACTCCCCCGCCTCCTGTGCTGGCAGGGAAAGCTTGAGATAGTCTCCTGACTTACCCCTATGCAGTAACAGATTGCCAGTATGCGCCTGCTTGAGCTCTCCATTCACCTCATCCTGAAACTTGCTTATCGCCTGATTGGAGTTCCAGCCCGGCGACCAGGCCGCGCCCAGTATGGTGCTGTTCATGGCGGAAGGCATTCCTTCCATGGAGAAGGCCAGAGGCGACTCGGTATCCTGTGGTTGCTTCGGCTCGTGCACATTGATATTGGCAATCATTGCAGTACGACCACTGTAGCGATGCGATTGTCGAGGCACTTTCATACCTGCAATAAACTGATCGCTGTGGGGCAACATGTCATCCAGTTTTTCAAAGCCCTGCACATCTTCACTGCAGCGATTAATGACCGCATTAACATCTGTCTCACCGGGACTTAGCCAACGCCAGGCTGGCAGTGCAGACGTGGCTGGCCTGTGCACCTGGAAACTGAGTTGGGCACGCCCCTCATAATTTATCAGCGTTGCCTCGTGCTCGGAAAAGCCGGTGCTCGGCAGGACGTGGGTCGCTTTCACAGAGGTGGCCGTTGGCATCTGGTCGATTACGACCAGTTGCTCCAGACTGGAAAGAGCCTTGTCCACAGCCTCAGTTGAGGCTCGCCGGTACAAGTCGTTTTCCAGCACAATCACTTTCCGCGCGTCACCGGATGACATTTTATCCAGCGCACTTCCAAGGGTGTTGCCTTCTGCAGTAAGCATTTCCAATCCGGTGCTATTGGCTTCCGGCATAACGAGGCATAAGCGGGTCGCTTTTCCGTTTTGCTGCTGCAGTGCCCGCGCAACATTGGCGGCCGCCTGCACCAGACACAGCTGACCGCTACTTGAACCACTTACGATGAGCGGCCGTTCCGCTTTACCTAGATGATCCGCGATGGTTTTAGCCAGCTCCTGTTGATCCGAACTCAGGTTTGCAGGCTGCTCCACCTTGCCACCCAATTCGGCAGCGATGGCCTGGGCGATCTCTGCCTGTCCGGTATAGGTATCGATGTGCACCTCACTGGCCACATCATCAAGGCGCGTTGCATAGCCAGAAAGAATGCTGACAGGGCTGCGCTCGTGCTGCGCTAATTCCCGTACTGCGGCATCTTGCCATTGGGGAATATTGTTGGCAGAAGCGAGCGACAGCGCTTTATTGTGCGCGCTCTGGCGCAATGCGAGGGAAATTCGCGGGGCAGTATTGGTGACATCTTCACCGACAATCAATACCGCATCAGCCTTCTCGATCTCACGTATGCTTGGAGAGATGAAAGCGTCATCCCGCGATAATTCCAGAATCAAACTATTGACCGCATGCTCGTCATCGGCAATGCCACAGTAGAAATTCTCTGCGCCTACCAAATTCCGCAAGGCAAAGTTCGCTTCATTGCTGGCACGAGGCGAGCCAATGCCGATTGCCGCACCACCCTTGAGGTCTTCAATCAGGGCCACAACCTCATCGCTTGAAAGCTCAACGTCTCCAGATGCTGACTGGGCAATGGGTAACTGAATTCGTTCAGCGCTATTAATATAGTCGAAACCGAATCGCCCTCTGTCGCAGAGGAAATAGCCGTTGACCTCACTGTTGTATCGGTTGGTGATTCGGCGCAGAGTGCCGTAACGTTCACCCGGCGTGGTATTGCAACCAACAGAACAACCAGTACAAACGCTGGGCGCTGTCTGCAGATCCCATTTACGGGAATAGTGCTCTGAGAATGCCTTGTCGGTGAAAACCCCCGTTGGGCAGACTTCTACCAGGTTGCCACTAAACTCGCTCTCCAGAACGCCCTCTTCCTGTCTGCCAAAATAGACATGATGGTGAGAAGCCTGGGCCGACAGATCAGTGCCACCTGCGTAGTCATCGTAGTAACGCACGCAGCGATAACAGGCGATGCAGCGATTCATCTCGTGATTGATGAACGGCCCCAGATACTGATTGCGATGGGTTACTTTTTTCTTGTCGTAACGGCGATAGTTGTGCCCTGACATCATGGTCATGTCCTGAAGATGGCACTCGCCCCCTTCCTCGCAGACAGGGCAATCGTGTGGATGGCTGATCATCAAGCTTTCGATAACACGCTCACGCATATCCCGTGCCTGCTCATCCTTGATCGAGATGATGCTGCCATCAGCGGCCGGGGTCATGCAGGCCATCACTAACATGCCGTCCTTGTCTTCCTCGTTGCGGTATTGCTTCACCGCACACTGGCGACAGGCGCCTACTGAGCCCATACACGGATGCCAACAAAAATAGGGCAAGTCCATGCCCAGGGACAGGCATTCCTGTAGAAGATTGTTATCGGGATTTACTTCGTATTCCTTCCCGTCAATAACAACTTTCGCCATTTAAGACTCCAAACCTTCCAGTATCACTAATTCTTGTACGGACAGCGCTGCTGCTTGATATGCGCATTAAAGTCTTCCGCAAAGTATTTCAGACCACTACCCAGCGGGGCCGTGGCACCAGGTGCCAGCGCACAAAAAGTGCGACCTGGACCCATATAACTAACATGCTCCTGCAGAATAGCCAGGTCTTTCTCTTTGCCCTGTCCAGCCTCAAGGTCCCTGAAAATAGCGTCTACCCAGGGCAGGCCATCGCGGCAGGGAGTACAGAATCCACAGCTCTCGTGAGCAAAGAACGTCATTAAATTTCCGATCATGCCAACCGGACAGGTTTTATCATCGAGGATGATCATGGTGCCCGTTGCGAGGCGACTGCCGGCACTCCCTATCTCGTCGTAGTCGAGTTTCAGGTCCAGATGTTCAGGTAACATGAAATCTGTCGATCCGCCGCCCGGGAGGAAAGCGCGCAATGACAGCCCGTCCTGCATGCCGCCCGCCCTGTCTTCAAGTAACTCGCGTATGGGTAATCCAAGGGGCATTTCCCAGCAGCCCGGGTTCTTGACCTTGCCGCTTACACCAAACAGCTTGGTACCGTGATCCTTGCCCTTGGTCAGCCCGTGATACCAGTCCACACCGTAAGTAAGAATGCCGGGCAAATTGCAGATAGTCTCAACGTTGTTAACGATCGTAGGCTTACCCCACAGACCACTCACCTGGGGAAAGGGAGGCTTGGCCCGCGGGTTCGCGCGCTTGCCTTCGAGGGCATTCAACAACGCCGTTTCCTCTCCGCAGATATAGCGACCGGCGCTGGTATGCAGGATGATATCGAGATCGAAACCCGTATTGAGGATGTTCTTGCCGATATAGCCCTTGTCGTAGGCTTCCTTGATGGCCTGCGACAGCGTTTCCACGGAACGCGTGTATTCTCCACGAAGGAAGATGTAAGCCTTGCTGGCGCCGATGGTATAGGCCGCTATGATCATTCCTTCCAGTAGCAGATGAGGATCTCCCTCCATAAGGAGACGATCCTTGAACGTACCGGGCTCCATTTCATCGGCGTTTACCACCAGGTATTTCTGGGCTGGCGAATCTGGCCCCTGGGGCACAAAACTCCATTTCAGTCCTGTGGGGAAACCGGCACCACCTCTACCCTTCAGCCCGGAATCCTTAACGATCTGCAGCACATCTTCTGAACTCAGCCCTTGAGCAATTTTCCGCACTGACTGGTAGCCGTCATTAGCCTCAAAAGCGGCAATATCCAGAGGCGGCCGGCTCATATCAATATTCTTTGTTAAGGGATTTTCTACCACTGCTCTAATCTATTTCGTTGTGTTCCGTTTTTACTTTTCTAACACTCTATTGCAACTTTGTTCTTGCCCTGTAATAACCCATTCCTGTCCGATTACTTGCCGCGATACTGGGCGACTATCTCATCAATTTTTTCTGGCGTCAGGTTTCGGTGCAGGTCTTCTCCCACCATCATGACCGGCGCCCTGTCACAATCACCCAGACAGGGCACGGGAATGAAAGTGAACTGATCATCATTGGTGGTTTCGCCGAAATCCACACCCAGCGTTTTCTTTATGTGCGACCTGATGCCTTCACAGCCCATGATCCAGCAACTCACGCTATTGCAGAATAAAATGACTTTCTTGCCCACAGGCTGTCGATACACGAGATTGAAGAAAGTGGCTACGCCTTCAAGATCGGCCACGGGCAGATCGAGGTAACGAGCGATAGCCAACAGGGATTCATCCGACACCCAACCCTGATGTTTCTGGACTATCTTCAGCGCCTCGAGGCCAACCGCCCTGTTATCAGGGTACAGTTCCTTTTCGTGGTCTATCTCGGCAATCTCGGCCTCGGTGAGTTGCCGCGCTTGCTTTGCCGAACTTGCTATGACGTTATTTGCTGCCACTACCCATTATTTCCCATGACTACCTGTTTTGTTTCTGGCCCTGCACTTGCCGCCCCGGCCGCTTCTATCAATTACCCACTACGCATTTACTACCTATCAACATCTGCCATCACGAAATCAATACTGGCGATAATGGCGATGAGATCAGCCACCATGAAGCCGCGACTGATTTCCGGAATCATTTGCAGGTGCGCAAACGATGGCGTGCGAATCCTGGTTCGATAGGACGTGGTGCTACCGTCGCTCACCAGGTAATAGCTGTTGATACCTTTTGTGGCCTCGATTGCCATTGTCACTTCATCCGGCGGGATCACCGGACCCCAGCTTACCGAGAGGAAGTGATTGATGAGTGTTTCAATGTCCTGCAGTGACTTTTCCTTGCGGGGCGGAGTAGTAAGCGGGTGATCTGACTTGTAATCACCCTCCGGCATATTGTCCACACACTGCTTGATGATGCGCAGGCTCTGGCGCATTTCTTCGACTCTCACTGCACAGCGGTCATAGCAATCACCGTTGACCGCCACCGGGATATCGAATTCGAAATTTTCATAGCCGCTATAGGGACGGTTCTTACGGAAGTCCCATTCGAGGCCAGTAGCCCTCAGCCCGGCACCGGTTACACCCCAATCGAAAGCTTCTTCAGTATTGTAGACACCAACACCCTGGGTACGGCGCTTGACGATGCCGTTGTCCATGACCATCCTGTCGTACTCATCCAGACGCGGCGGCATGAAATCCAGAAGCTCTCTAACCCGGGCATCCCAACCTTTTGGCAAATCCTGCGCCACACCCCCGATACGGAACCAGCCCGGATGCATACGTGCACCGGTGATGGATTCGATAATATTGAAGATGCGCTCCCTCTCGACGAACATGTAGAAGATTGGAGAGAGCTGCCCTACATCCTGGGCAAACGTGCCATAGAACAGCAAGTGAGAGCAGATACGGAACATCTCTGCCAGCATCACCCTGATTGTCTGCACTCTGGCTGGCACCTGGATGCCGGCCATTTTTTCCACCGCCATGACGTATGGCAGGTTATTCATCACGCCACCCAGATAATCGATACGGTCGGTGTAAGGAATAAAGGTATGCCAGGATTGGCGCTCGCCCATCTTCTCGGCGCCACGGTGGTGATAGCCAATGTCGGGAACGGCATCGACCAGAATCTCGCCATCCAGCTGCAGGGCAATTCGAAATGCACCGTGTACTGATGGATGGTTTGGCCCCAGGTTAAGAAACATAAACTCCGAATTCTCGGATTTACGTTTCATCCCCCACTCCTCGGGCTTGAACAGCAGGGCTTCCTGTTCGAACGCGGCCTGATCATCATCCAGAGAGAAAGGATCCATTTCTGTGGCCCGGGCAGGATGCTCCTTGCGCAGGGCATGGCCCTTCCAGGTGGGTGGCAAGACAATTCGATACAAGTTGGGATGGCCATCGAAGACAATGCCGAACATGTCCCAGGTTTCCCGCTCGTACCAGTTTGCGTTGGGCCAAATTTCTATCACTGTGGGCAGATGCAGGTCCGCATCCATCAGCGGTACTTTGACCCGCACATCACAATTGCCGCTGAATGACATCAGGTGATACACCACCGTGAACTCGGCGCTTGGTTGGCCATCACGATGCACGCGTACTCGCTCATCGATTCCGGTGATATCGAAAAGCATCTCGAAGCTGGGACTGGTTTCCTCGTGCAAGGTCTTTAGCAGCTCCTTCACATCCTTGCGATCAACCCAGAAAGTGGGGATGCCGTCGCAGGTGGACTGCTCAGCCAGAATCCGGTCACCGAATTTCTGCCGCACCTGTGCTCTCAGGTCTTCCCCGCCGCTTGGCGTGTCGATTGCTTGTTGGGCTGCTTGCATTAGATATTTACTACTTTAATTATTCTATCTATCTATTTGTTTTTGAACGTTATTTAAACTTCATCCGGCGACCTTAACTCCGTGGCATGGATTCTGCCATCATGGCGCACTTCACGCTGGATCGGGTTCTGTTCACGCTGGATAATGCCCTGATCGTTGATCACCCAACTCAGTGGCCGGCGCTGCCTGCCGATGGATTCCTGCAGCAGGATGAGGCCCTGCAACAAGGCCTCAGGGCGTGGCGGACAACCCGACACGTAAACATCTACCGGCAGGAATTTGTCCACACCCTGCACCACGGAATAGATGTCATACATACCACCGGAGTTTGCACAGGAGCCCATGGATATCACCCACTTCGGCTCCAGTAACTGGTCATACAGAAGGCGCACCACCGGCGCCATTTTGCGGAACACCGTGCCGGCAATCACAATCATGTCAGCCTGTCTTGGGGTACCGCGGATTACCTCGGCGCCGAATCGGGCGAGGTCATGACGGGCAGTGAAGGCCGTTGCCATTTCCACATAGCAGCAGGAAAGCCCGAAATTGAATGGCCAGACAGAGTTCTTGCGCCCCCAGGCCACCATGTCTTCCAGCTTGGCCATCATGACATTACGGCGAATAAACTCGTCTACCGCATTGCCACCTGGCTGAGGTGAAGCCGCTTCGTCTGCCCGTTGCAGTTCCCAATTCATAGCTTGAATTCCTTCTTGTTAACCACACCACCAGGGCCCGCCAGAGTCTTGAGTTCGCGCTTCTGAGTCTGGGTACGCCAATCCAGCGCCCCGATGCGGTATAGATAAAACAGCGCCACGAGCAGAATGGCGATGAATACAGTGATCTCGATGAATCCGGGCCAGCCTGCCTGCTCAACCGCTACAGCCCATGCAAACAGGAACACAACTTCCAGGTCAAAAATGATGAAAAGGATTGCGGTGAGATAGAAGTGAACGGAGATCCGGAACTGGGCGCTGCCCACGGAGATGATGCCGGACTCGAAGGGTGTTTCCTTGTACTTGCGATTGATTTTCTGCCCCAGGAAGAAGGACAGACCCAACATAGTCACTACTACCGCCAATACCAGGGCAGTATAGAAAAGGAAGGGGCGCAGCCCTTCAAATGCTGTGGTCGCAGTTTCCAATCCAAACTCCTGGGATGAATAAGAGCCTGGGAATGTTGGTTTGATCCTCGCCCGCCAATACCAGTTTCAGTTGCCGTAAACTGGAAAATACAAGCCTTGGGACATACTACAGAATCTTACTCTCCTATTCCCATTAACAATTAAACACACTGGGGTTTGTCGGACGACAAACCCGTACTATCCGTCCCTGAGTCGAAAATAGTCGCTCTCGGAACATCGATAAAACTGGGAGCTTGAAAAATGGCGTGCAGATAAACCGCTTGGAGGTTTTCGCCAGTGTAGTGAAATACGGGAGAGTCAGTCCGACAGCATGGCTGCTATGGCCAAGCTCTTTGGCAGCATGTGCCCAGAACTGTCTGTCACTTCCCATGAAGAATTACCACTCTATGCGAGTCGAACTCATCAAGGCTTCTCGCCAATCCCTCTGGCAACTGGCCGGGGATTTCCCTGATTACAATTAGTGCTACGTTCGACTGCTAATAATTATTATCTGTTTACTTCTTCTTGTTCTTTAATTAATTCTTCGATCGCAACCTTATTCCCGTCTGCACTGATGGCCCGAGCAATGCTCTAGCGACCAACACTGTGTTGCGGACCGAAGATTAAAGAATACTTCGAGAGCGCTTCAAAATTTACACGGATAAAAAAACGATAGCAAGTGATTTATCGGCTCGCGGATGGAGCTGAAAGGCAGAAATGATGGGCGATTGAGCGGGCCCGGAAGCCCGCCTCAGATTAACGCGTCGACTGAATATCTTTCCAGTTCTCGTAGTACTCGAGACTGACCATATGATTGAGCTCATCCACCTCTTCACTCTTTTGCAGCAGATTCGCTTTCA
Organism: uncultured Pseudohongiella sp.; assembly: GCA_965227635.1. Classification (GTDB taxonomy): domain Bacteria; phylum Pseudomonadota; class Gammaproteobacteria; order Pseudomonadales; family Pseudohongiellaceae; genus UBA9145. The sequence continues at coordinate 3,634,997 of OZ245763.1, forward strand.
CCACGTCGCCTACTGACAGCAGGCCTATAATTTCACCACCATCTTCAATCAGGAGATGGCGAATGCGGCGGCCCAGAAATTTATCGTAGAGTTGGAATGCCTGTTCTTCTACGTTGGCCGTGATCAGATTGACACTCATATTGTCACTCAGGCGGGCTGTCTTTGGGTCGAAGCCCTCTTCCAGAACACGAAACAGAAGGTCGCGTTCTGTCCAGATGCCCACAATTTTTTCATCTTCCACAACCACGATCGCGCCGACCCGGTTTTGGGTCATTACCGTAACGGCCTGAAAAACAGTGGAATCAGCATTAATCGTGACCAGGTGGCCACCTTTTTCCTGGAGGATGTCCCGTGCGGTTCGTTTCATCACTCTCTCCTCATACTATTTAGGGGTTTTATTCTTTTTATTCCAGCTTACCAAGTTTGACAGCTTATCCCGTTGCTTTATCCACCAACTGGCTGCATTTACAGACCATTAGTCTGATTTGCCCTGTGAATGAACCAGCCTGGTGCATCGTCGCAGCCATCTCACGCGGCTTTCTCTTCAGTCTAGAATACCCGGTTTAATCCATCCAGTGCAGCAGTGCGATAGGCCTCTGCCATGGTGGGGTAATTGAACGTGGTGGTCAGGAAATATTTCATGGTATTGGCCTTACCTGGCTGCCGCATAATGGCCTGGCCAATGTGCACGATTTCCGAAGCCTGATCGCCGAAGCAATGAATGCCCAGTATCTCAAGGGTATCGAAGTGGAATATCAACTTTAGCATCCCTACCTGCTCACCGGTAATCTGGGCCCGAGCGGTATTCTTGAAGAAGGCCTTGCCCACTTCGTAGGGTATCTTTTCCGCTGTAAGCTCAGCCTCAGTCTTACCCAGCGTGCTGATCTCCGGAATCGTATAAATCCCCGTAGCCACCTGTTCCACGGGATAGCACTCATCAGGCGCAACGATGGCATTGCTTGCCGCCCTGCCCTGATCATAGGCAGCTCCGGCGAGGGATGGCCACCCCACCACGTCTCCGACTGCATAGATGTTCTTGACCCTGGTCTGGTATCGACTGTTAATGGTTAGCTGACCTCGGCTATTGGTCTTGAGCCCCAGCGCTTCCAATCCCATGTCCTGGGTGTTACCGGTTCGGCCATTGGCCCAGAGCACAATGTCACTCTTGATCTTCTTGCCTGATTGCAGATAGGTCACGATATGATCGTCGTGGTATTCGATCTTTTCGTATTCTTCGTTATGTCGACTACGCACACCAACGTTGCGAAGATGATAGGCAAGTGCATCACTGATTTCGGTATCCAGAAAATTCAGCAGGCTAGCGCTGGGATTGATGAGCTCAACCTTGGCACCCAGGCCGCCAAAAATTGACGCATATTCACAGCCGATAACACCCGCGCCAATCACCGTGACTTTGCGAGGCGAATGGTCGAGCGTAAGAATAGAGTCACTTTCGAACATACGCGGATGGTCGAAATTAACGTCTGGCGGATGATATGGCCGCGAACCTGTCGCGATAATGAAGTAATCAGCACTCAGCTTTTTCCGTTTACCCACCAGCTTGACAGTATGCTTGTCCAGGAAACTGGCACGACCATGAAAAATTGGCACCCGATTACGCTCGTAGAAATCAGAACGCATCTGCACCTGCTCATAGACAACCCTGTCGGCGTGTTTCAGGATTTGCTGAAAACTGAGTTTACGCGCATCACCAAAATCCCTGAACAAGGGGTTGGTGTTAAAGGCAATGACTTGTTTAACGGAGTGGCGTAAAGCCTTGGAAGGTATCGTTGCCCAGTGCGTGCAACTGCCACCCACTTTGGAATGATCACTAATAATGGCGACGCGTCGACCTTTCTTCTTCGCGTTCATGGCAGCAGCTTCGCCGGCAGGACCTGCTCCGATCACGATGATATCGAAATGCTCACTGGCCTTTTGTGGTGCAACTGCTTTACTTGCTGTTCTGGTTTTGCCCCTGGCTTCCGACTTTGACTTCGTCTGTTTGCCCGATTTTCTTTTTGCTGTGACTTTCCTGGACTTGCTCATAGCGGTTAACCCTGCTCCCTGGACAACTCATCACATTTCTGGCGATCGCCACCACATATTTCGCATTCCCCTAACCCATCAATCTTGTTGAGACCACCGCAGGACCCCTGTAACGGCTTACGGCCAGCTAGCACACCCACGGCCATCGCAATCGTGATGATAGTCATTAGCAAAAATGTAATCAGGAAAATAGACATTAGTTTTGCGCCAGGTACTTGTTAAAGGGGTCGGTTATCACTTCACCGAAACCGTCTTCGGTTTTGTAAATAAAGTAAGCTGCCTGATTTCGACTTGCTGCCAGACTCAACGCGTCATCGAGCCCAAGAATCATATAGGCAGTGGCAAGCGCATCCGCCATGGCAGCGGATTCATCAATCACATAGGCCGCAGCGAGGTGGTGAGTAACCGGTCTCCCAGTGCGCGGATCAATCTCGTGGGAGTAGCGTACCCCCTCTTCCTCAAAATAATTCCTGTAGTCGCCAGAACCCGCAATGCCGATTGTCTCACCACGACTATAAAAAATTTCATAGATTTTAGGCGCTGTATCCACAGGGGCTTCGATAGCGGGCACCCAGCTTTCACCACCTGGCTTCAATCCCTTGATCTTGAGCTCACCTCCTATTTCCAGAAAATAGCTATCAACATCCAACTCATTGAGAAGTTCACTCAGCTCATCTACCGCATACCCCTTGGCGATAGCAGAGAGATCTATAGACACATCCCGGGTTCTGACAATTTCCGAGGCTGCGGCATTAACTCTGACGTGACGATAGCCCACGTTTTGCAGCGCACTCTGCAACGCTGTTTCCGATGGGATGTTGTCTGCAAGGGCTTTAAGTTCCGGTCCAAATCCCCATAAATTCACCAGCGGCCCGACCGTAACATCGAAAGCACCACCGCTCATCACCGACACTTGCCGGGCCATCTCCATGACTTCTATCATTTCTGTAGAAGCGATAAAAGGAGTCCCTACCGGGTGTCTGTTTAATCGCGAGAGCTCAGAGTCTGGTGCGTAAGTAGAAAAAATCCCCCTGTCCAGACGTTGCAGTAAATCATTGATCTCGGAAGCCAGTTGCTCCCGTTCAAGGCCAGTGGGTAGTTCGGGGAGCTGGACCTGGTAAGTGGTGCCCATGGTGAAGCCATTGAGCACTTGCAGGTCATCGTTGTTCGCTCCCTCAAACAGGAAGTAGCTGAACAGAATGACAACGAAGGTAATAGAAAATGTATGCTGTCGCAGAATTTCAATCATGAGAACTCGTCGAGCAGTATATTTTCGTCCTCCACGCCCAGATCCTTGAGCATCTTGATCACTGCCGCATTCATCATGGGCGGGCCACACATGTAGTATTCACAATCTTCCGGTGCCGGATGATTCTGCAGGTAGTTTTCCAAAACTACATTATGAATAAAGCCGGTCATGCCTGACCAGTTGTCCTCGGGTTGCGGATCGGAGAGCGCCACATGCCATTCGAAATTGTCGTTTTCAGACTGCAGCATGTCGTAATCTTCCTGATAGAACATCTCCCTTAGACTACGGGCTCCATACCAGAAACTGATTTTACGCTTGCTGTGCAGTCTGCGTAGTTGATCGAAAATATGAGATCGCATGGGAGCCATACCAGCACCACCACCAATAAACACCATCTCTGCATCGGTGTCCTTGGCGAAAAACTCTCCAAATGGACCGAACACTTTCACTTTGTCACCCGGCTTCAAATTGAACACGTAGGACGACATTTTGCCAGGCGGGAAATTGGAGCCTGGCGGAGGCGTGGCGATTCGGATATTGAACTTGATGAGCCCTTTCTCCTCGGGATAGTTCGCCATGGAGTAGGCCCGGATAGTAGTATCGTTAACCTTTGACACGAGATTGAACAAACCAAACTGTTCCCAATCGCCGCGATACTCTTCTCCGATATCGAAATCCTTATAGTGCACTTCATGGGGCGGCACTTCGAGCTGCACATAACCACCCGCCCGGAAGTCGACACTTTCACCGTCGGGAATTTTTAGTACCAGCTCTTTGATGAAGGTAGCCACATTGTCATTGGAAACGACCGTTGTTTCCCATTGTTTAACACCGAAGAACTCAGGCGCGACCTCTATAGCCATGTCCTGCTTGACGGTGACCTGACAAGACAGGCGCCAGTTGTCCCGCTTCTGACCCCGGGTAAAATGCCCTTCTTCCGTGGGCAACATGGAGCCGCCTCCATCCAATACCTGGCACTTGCACTGGGCGCAGGTACCGCCACCACCGCACGCGGAGGACAGGTAAATACCTGCATCCGCCAGCGTATTGAGCAGCTTGCCGCCGGCAGGGACCGTAATCGATTTATCGGGGTCACCGTTGATTTCTATCTGGACATCACCTGTACTCACCAGTCGAGAGCGAGCGAACAGGATGACTCCCACCAACGCCATAACTACCACGGTGAACAGAACTACGCCGCCAATGATTGTGCCGAAGTCGATCATCCCTATTCCTGACACCTGCCCTTACTGACGGGCGGAATATTGCTCCATTGCGTCATCACAGTGAAATACCACCCAGGGACATAAAACCCAGGGACATCAGTCCAACAGTAATAAAAGTAATGCCAAGGCCGCGCAGCCCTTCTGGCACATCGCTGTACTTGAGTTTCTCACGAATACCAGCCAGAGCGACGATTGCCAGCCCCCAGCCCACACCGGAGCCAACACCAAACGCCACACTCTCTGTAAAATTGTAGTCCCGCTCCACCATAAACAAGGTGGCGCCCAGGATGGCGCAATTGACCGTAATCAGCGGTAGGAACACGCCCAGCGCGTTGTAGAGTACTGGCACAAATTTATCGAGGAACATCTCCAGTATCTGCACCATGGCGGCGATCACACCGATGTAGCAGAGAAACCCGAGGAATTCGAGTGACACGCCTTCCAGCCCAGCCCAGGACAACGCATCTTGCCTCAAGAGCTGGTTAAAAATGATGTTGTTAACAGGGACTGTAATGGCTTGCACAACAACCACCGCAATACCAAGGCCCACTGCGGTCTCCACCTTCTTGCTTACTGCAAGAAAAGTACACATGCCGAGAAATAGCTGCAGTGCCATATTCTCAATAAAAATCGCGGTTACGAAGATGCTGAGTAGCTGTTCCATCAGGCTACACTCTCCTCGCTGTTGCTGTTAGGCGCCATACGATACTCTTTCGCCTCAACCTGCTCCTTCTTGACGCTGCGTAATCCCCAGATAATAAATCCGATGATGAAAAAGGCGCTGGGGGATAACAGCATCAGACCGTTCGCCTGATACCAGCCACCGTTTACAGTCAGGGGCAGTATTTCGTAGCCCAACAGGCTTCCCGAGCCAAATAGCTCACGGATGCAGGCGACTGTGATAAGTACCGCGCTGTACCCAAGCCCGTTGCCTATACCATCCAGAAAGCTGATACCCGGTGGATTCTTCATCGCAAAGGCTTCGGCGCGTCCCATGACGATGCAGTTGGTAATAATCAGGCCAACGAAAACGCTCAGACTCTTGCTGATCTCATAAGCGAAAGCCTGCAAGGTCTGGTCTACTGCAATCACCAGCGATGCGATGATCGTCATCTGCACAATGATTCGAATGCTTGACGGCATGTGATGGCGAATAAGCGAAATAAAGAAGTTTGAGAATGCCGTAACAGTAGTCAATGCCACACACATGACCAGGGTCACGCTGAGCTGTGTAGTCACCGCCAATGCAGAACAAACACCGAGAATTTGCAACGCAATCGGGTTGTTATCGAAAACTGGTGACAGTAGTACCTTACGCTTGCTACTCATCTCAGTTTAGCTCCTGTAGCTGACGGAGAGCTGGCGCATATCCATTCTCGCCTAACCAATACTGAATCATATTGTCTACACCGCGACTGGTGAGGGTCGCTCCCGACAGACCATCCACCTGATAGTCTCCGCTTCCAGCACCCTTCACGACGCGCAAATTTACTTCGCCGCTGTCGTTATAAACCTGCTTGCCCGGCCACAGCGCCATCCAGCGCGGATTACGCACCTCTGCACCCAGGCCGGGAGTTTCTTTCAATTCATAGAACGCCAGACCACGAACGGTATTGGCATCGCCTTCCAGTGCCAGGAAGCCATACATGATGCCCCACAATCCATAGCCATTAACCGGCAGCACAATGGTGTCCACTGTGCCATTCAATTCCCTGACATAGACCAGGGGATAAAGCACCCGGCGCTTGATATTCGCCGTGTCTTCTTCACCCGGTATTGCCTCGGAATACGCAGGGTCGTTGATTACGGTACGTTGGTCGTAGGTTGCGAGATCGATACCCAATTCTGCTAGTTCACCGTCGTCCAGCCATTCACCGGTTTCCAGGTTGATGACTCGGGTCTCGAACTCGGCGAATCGCTCCGGCACCACACTATCGCCGTCTACGTCCGCATCGAACATTCCTGCCGCCGTCAGGATGTTTTTATTGCGGTCCAGCAAGCGGTTTGCATCCTGCCGGGGTTTCAATATCACCGCCGCACTGGACACCACGATGGAGCAGACCACGCACAGGCAGAGCGCAACCAGCAAGGTCTTTCTGGTAGATCCTTTTCCCGACCCTTTAGATGACACCGCGTGCCCTCCTTCGCGCCACATTAGCCTTAACCACGTAGTAGTCGATAAGAGGCGCAAATAAATTCGAGAACAGAATTGCCAACATTATTCCTTCAGGGTAAGCCGGGTTAATGACGCGGATGATGACTGTCAAGACACCAATCATGGCACCAAATATCCATTTGCCTGTATTGGTCATGGAGGCAGAAACCGGGTCGGTCGCCATATACACCATGCCAAAGGCAAACCCACCCAGCACAAAATGCCAGTACCACGGAGTGGCGAATGCCGGATTACTGGTGGACCCCAGGGTGTTCAGTAACGTGGCCATGGCACACATACCGAGGAAAACACCCAGCATAATGCGCCAGGACGCGATGCGAGTGACCAGCAATATGACGGCGCCCAGCAAAATGGCCAGCGTCGAAGTTTCACCGATAGATCCTTGCATCTGGCCCAGGAACGCATCCATCCAGGTCAATTCGCGCCCTGTTGCTGCAGCAATAGCCGGCAAGCCTTCGGTCGCGATCTGGCTCAGGGCCGTTGCCCCGCTGAATCCGTCAACTGCAGTCCAAACGGAATCGCCTGACATATTTGGCGCGTAGGCAAAGTATAGAAAAGCTCGGCCTGTCAGTGCCGGGTTAAGAAAATTCTTGCCGGTTCCCCCAAAAACTTCTTTGCCCACCACAATACCGAAGCTAATACCTAGGGCTGCCTGCCAAAGTGGAATGTCTGGCGGCACGATGAGAGCAAAGAGTATCGAGGTGACGAAAAAGCCTTCGTTGATTTCATGGCCTCGCTTGATCGCGAACAGGACCTCCCAAAATCCACCGACAATGAATACAACGGCATAGATAGGGATGAAGTAAACCGCACCATAAATCAGGTTATCCCACAGGCTCGCGGGATTGTGTCCGGCAAGCAAGGCAATAATAGTCTCATGCCAGTCACCCCCACCTTCAAGCCCCATTGTCGCGATTGCGCTATTCGCCTGGAAGCCAAGGTTGTACATGCCATAAAACATGGGTATCCACGCGGCAAACCACACTGTGATCATAACCCGCTTGAGGTCGATGCCATCCCGCACATGCGGTTCGGCCATGGTTACCCGTGAAGGGGAATAGAAAATTGTGTCTACCGCTTCATAGAGCGCATAGAAAGTCTCGTACTTGCCGCCTTTGGCAAAGTGCGGCTCCATATCATCGAGTACACGTCGCAATCCCATGTCAGCCCTCCTTTTCCAGTCGGGTCAGGTTATCCCTGAGAATGGGACCATAGTCGTACTTGCCAGGGCACACATAACTGCAAAGCGCCAGGTCTTCCTCATCGAGTTCCAGGGCACCGAGATTTTGAGCAGTTTCAAGATCCCCAACCACCAGCGCACGCAATAACTGTGTAGGCAATATATCCAGCGGCATGATGTGCTCATAGGCACCAATTGGCACCATCGCCCGTTCGCTGCCCTGGGTGCTTGTGGACATGGCGAATTGACGCGCCTTGTCATAAAAGCTGGAAATATAAATACCCATTACCGAATGGCGGTTGGCGCCAGGCGACAGGTATCCCAGTAAAGGCCGCTCCCGACCTTCCCTCACCGCGCTCACCTGAAGGTGATACCGCCCGAGAAAGGATTCTGCACCATGGGCATGACGGCCACTCAGGACAGACCCCGAAATTACCCGTGTTTCGTGCGGCTCCAGTTCGCCAATGATGATTTCGTCAAGATTGGCGCCAATCTGGGTACGTATCAGTCTCGGCTTAGTGATCTGGGGCCCTGCCAGGGAAATGATGCGATCCGTATACAACTCACCATTGGTGAAAAGTTTGCCGATGGCGATGACGTCCTGATAATTCAGGTACCACACAGCGCTATTGACGCCTGCTGGTCGCAGGTAGTGGATATGCGTACCTGGAATACCCGCTGGATGGGGGCCCTTGAACTGTTGCAGAACCACGTTGGCAGGATAGTCCTGCTGGCCCAGCGCAGCCTTGTCCTCGCTTCCATAGCACAGGTACAACTTTTCTTCAGGCAGATTGGACAGCACACTGACGCCATCGAGGAACGACATCAATTCGTCGGCGATCACCGGATCGGGATCCGCAGCCAGAGGGTTGCTGTCCATGGCATTAATGAATACGGCACGCGGCGTAGCAGCGGGATCCGCCACCTTGCTGTATGGTCGCTGGCGCAGGGATGTCCACAGGCCAGACTTGAGGAGTGTCTCTACAACTTGATCCCGTGGCAGATCGTCAAGTTGTTCCGAGTCATGGGTGGGGAATTTCTCTGCGGGCTCTTGTTCGTCCTGGTCGGTATCGATTACCAGAGACAGCAAACGTCGCTGATAGCCACGATTGATCGCCGAAACTGTACCCGACGCGGGGGCCGTATAGCTGACCCGGGGATTCTTCTTGTCGGTAAACAGAGCCTGACCGAGGCGCACCTTATCACCAACCTGCACCAGCATGGTTGGTTTCATACCTACGTAGTCCGAACCCAGCAATGCTACGGAACGCGAACGCAGGGAGTCTGCCACAGCCTGTTCCGGAGCTCCGGCAATAGGCAGGTCGAGACCGCGTTTAATCCTGATCATGACTCTCTCTATCTGCAGAGGCCCGCTGGCTCAATGCAGAAAAAACAATATAACTCAGCCCACAGTTACGAAATCACTCATAACAATGGTTTAGTATAGTCAAAGGGATAGATACTCACCGTAACCTCTACTCACCAGGTTACATAGAGGTTACTAGAGGTTATAAAAGCGGGACTTATTATACGATCTGGCACCCGAAATTGCGAGCATAAAACGAGTGCAGGCCTTAAAATCCGGGCCTCACAGAGTATTTCAGCTCATCTATCGAGCAAAAACTTCTCAGCCTGAAATCTGATTATTCCTGCCCTTCAGGTGGGTAGAGTTGGTAGGTAACACCAGCCATCTTGTACACCATGCGGCCTACCTGGCAACAATAGCCAAATTCATTGTCATACCACAGGTAAAGTACGCAGTGGTTGCCATTGACGATAGTGGCATTGCTGTCCACGATTCCGGCTTCGCGAGTACCCACAAAGTCAGAAGAGACGGCGTCTTCAGACTGCGTGAAGCTGATCTGGTTCTGCAATTTGGAATGCAGGGCGATCTTGCGCAGGAACTCGTTGACCTCTTCCTTGCTGGTTTCCTTCTCCAGAGTCAGGGTCATGATCGCCATGGAAACATTGGGGATTGGCACCCGCACAGCGTTGCCAGTGAGCTTACCAGCCAACTCGGGCACCGCTTTCACCACGGCCTTCGCCGCACCGGTTTCGGTCAACACCATATTAAGGGCAGCCGAGCGACCCCGACGACTACCCTTGTGGTAGTTGTCGATCAGGTTCTGGTCATTGGTGTAAGCATGCACGGTCTCGATGTGACCGTTGGCAATACCGTACTCATCATTAATCACCTTCAGGACAGGTGCGATGGCATTGGTAGTGCAGGAGGCGGCGGTAACGATCTTGTCGTCAGGCGACATTTCATGATCATTGATGCCGAACACGATATTTTTCAGATCGCCCTTGCCGGGTGCGGTCAACAGGATTTTCGCTGCGCCTTTCGATTTAAGGTGCAGGCTCAATCCTTCTTCGTCCCGCCACATACCGGTATTGTCGATGATCAGGGCATCTGAAATTCCATACTTGGTGTAGTCCACTTCTTCTGGTGTCTTGGCATAGATCACCTGAATCACGTTGCCATTGGCAATCAGGCAATTATTTTCCAAATCGACACGCAAAGTGCCCTGGAAAGCCCCGTGCACAGAATCCGAGGTGAACAGGTTAGCCCGCTTCTGCAAATCTCCCTCGCCACCCGGACGAACCACGATTGCCCGCAGGCGCATCACTTCACCGGTGCTGGTTCGTTCAACCAGCAGGCGTGCCATCAGGCGACCGATTCGGCCGAATCCGTACAACACCACATCCTGTGATTTCTCAATAGGCTCACTCTTGACACCGTCCAGATAGCCGGCCTCCTGGCGAACAAAAGCATCGATATCGAGCGCCTTGTCGCCCTCTGCCACCTGATGCTCCATGTAACGCACCGTGAGCTTGCCCAAATCGATCTGGGCATGCCACAGATCCAGTTTGGCCAAGGCCATAAGCACCGGGTGCGTTTCGAATTCCGACATCTCGTTGCGCTCCACCTGGCGCACGTAACGATGGGTTTTCATGATGAAGGTCACTGAGCGGTTGTGTAGCGGACGACCATAGATAAACACGCCAACATTGCGCTGGCTGAACAGCTTGCCAATCACCGGGATCATTTCCTGAACCAGCGCTTCGCGCTGTTTCCAGTCTGAAAAATAGTCGTCTACGGGGGGTCGAACGCTGGTGGGACTGTTCACAAAGGCCTCGTGCTGATTTTGGGGGGGTTAAAAAAGGCGGGTATTATCTTGTGAAAGCTTGAGCGGTGCAACAAAGCAGGGCCTGAAATTCACTGGGTTGTGCTGCACTTCACTTACTCTGGATCAAGGCCGGTCCAGCACCATCAATCAGATACCTCAAGACTGCTATTCACCTGCCGCAGACGAACCCAATTGCGCTACAATGGCGCCCCTTTTTCACCCGGACAACGCTATCTGACTGCATCGCAACTGACTTGCGGTGACCATCCAGCATTCAGTCACCAACACATGTTTGAGAATAACCCACCCGTTCTTCCCGTCACCGCCTACGAGTCCGTGTACTGGTATGAAAGCCACGGCGCCACAACTTCAATGGCGCTGGCGGAATCGGCTCGCAATGCACCCGGCCCCCTGTTGCTCATCTGCGCCAACAGCGAACAGGTTGAACGCAGCCAACGGGAAATTCAGTACTTCCTGGGGAACTCTGACGCCAACGGCGCATCCCTGCCGGTGCTGGGCTTGCCTGACTGGGAAACTCTGCCCTACGACAGTTTTTCCCCGCACCAGGACATTATTTCCGATCGTCTGCAGACTCTCTTTAACCTGCCCGCCCTCGAGCAGGGGATCGTGGTGTTATCCATCACCAGCCTCATGCATTTGCTGCCACCGAGGAAATATATCGCCGCCAACAGCCTCGACCTCAAGAAAGGGCAATCGATACAAATAGAAGATATGCGCAAGCAGATGGTGCTGGCGGGTTACCAGGTGGTAGAAGCGGTGATGGAGCACGGCGAATTCACCGTACGCGGCTCTATTATCGATATCTATCCCATGGGTTCAGACCTCCCCTATCGCATCGATCTTTTCGATGAGGAGATAGACAGCATCCGGGTGTTCGATCCGGAAACGCAGCGCTCGCTGGGTGAAGTTGAGCAAATCAAGATGCTGCCCGGACGGGAGTATCCTCTGGATCAGAACGGCATCACGGCGTTTCGTGCCAATTTCCGCGAGATGTTCGATGTTGATACGCGTCAATGCCCCCTGTTTCAGGATGTCAGCGACGGGATCAATTCACCGGGTCTCGAATACTACCTGCGGCTTTTCTTCGAAGAACTGGATTCGCTGTTCAGCTTCCTGCCGCAAAACACCATCGTGGCCAGACTGGGTGACCTCAAGCAAGCTGGCGATACATTCTGGAAAGATGTACAGACTCGACACCAGGACAGACTGATCGACCGCTACCGGCCGATCCTGCCTCCGGAACAGATTTTCCTCACGGTAGATAGGGTATTGGGCGAACTGAAGGCTTTCCCGCAAATCGAGTTCAGGGAGCACAATCAGGCCCATTCACTGGGCTCTGTCCCATTGCCCGATCTCAACAGCAATGCCCGACTCAATCGCCCCTTTAGCAAATTGCAGGACTTCATTACCGAACAGTCAGCCAGGATACTGTTTTGCGCCGAATCGGCAGGTCGTCGTGAGACTTTGCTGGAATTGTTGCGTCAGATCGACCTGCAACCCGAAGTGTTCGATCATCTTGATGATTTTCTGGCCGACTCTGCCCGCATCGGCTTAACCGTCGCGCCCCTTGATCAGGGCGCATGGCTTCCCGAGACTGGATTAATCCTGGTTACCGAGGCGCAGCTGTTCGGTGATCGGGTGGCCCAGCGGCGACGGCGTCGCAGCCAGCAAAGCAACACCGATTTCATCATCAAGAGCCTCACCGAATTGCGGGTTGACGATCCGGTGGTACATATAGAGCACGGCGTGGGCCGCTTCCGCGGGCTCCAGACCATCACTACTGATGGTCAATCCACTGAGTTTCTGACACTGGAATATGCCGATGGTGCAAAGCTTTATGTACCCGTGGATTCCCTGCACCTTATTAGTCGCTACAGCGGCGGAGACCAGGATACCGCACCGCTCAATCAACTCGGCAGTGATCAGTGGCTGAAGACCCGGCGCAAGGCCGCCGAAAAGATCAGGGACGTTGCCGCAGAACTGCTGGATATCTACGCACGCCGCCAGGCCAAGAAAGGCTTCAGCTATAAACTGGATAACGATGAATTCGAGCGCTTCTGCGCCAGCTTTCCATTCGAAGAAACGGAAGACCAGGAAAATGCGATTGCCGCCGTAATCGAAGACATGACTGGCGAACAGGCCATGGACCGACTGGTTTGCGGTGATGTGGGCTTCGGCAAAACAGAAGTCGCAATGCGCGCCGCATTCATTGCCGTCCACAATAACAAACAAGTGGCACTATTGGTCCCAACCACCCTCCTCGCCCAACAGCACTATGAAAGTTTCAAAGACCGGTTTGCCGACTGGCCAATAGCTGTTGAAGTCCTGTCGCGCTTCAAGTCAACGGCCGAGCAGAATGACACCCTGCGCAGAGTAAAAGCCGGCAAAGTCGACATACTCATCGGCACGCATAAATTGCTGCATACCGATATCGATTACAGCAACCTCGGCTTGCTCATTATCGACGAGGAACACCGCTTCGGCGTGCGTCAAAAAGAGAAACTGAAATCACTGCGCGCCAATGTGGATATTCTCACGCTCACTGCCACACCGATACCTCGCACTTTAAACATGGCGTTATCCAGCATCCGCGATCTCTCGCTGATAGTGACACCTCCTGCGAAACGCCTCTCGGTTAAGACATTCGTACGGGAAAAACAGGACAGCCTGGTTAAAGAAGCAGTATCCCGGGAACTACTCAGAGGGGGGCAGGTCTTCTACTTACATAATGAAGTGAAGACTATCGAGCGCGCTGCCAGTGAACTCCTGGAAATCGTACCGCAGGCCCGCATCGGTATCGCCCATGGCCAGATGGCAGAGCGCGAACTGGAACGGGTAATGGCCGATTTCTATCACAAGAAATTCAACATTCTGGTGTGCAGTACGATCATCGAAACCGGCATCGATATTCCGTCAGCCAATACCATTATTATCAACCGGGCCGACAAATTCGGTCTGGCACAGCTACATCAATTACGTGGAAGAGTCGGTCGCTCACATCACCAGGCCTATGCCTACCTGCTGCTACCGCCTCATTCCCGACTCAATAACGATGCCCAGAAACGCATCGATGCGATTCAGGCTGCAAGCACGCTGGGCGCGGGTTTCACCCTGGCCAGCCATGATCTGGAAATACGGGGAGCCGGCGAGTTTCTGGGCGATGAACAGAGCGGGCACATGCAGAAGATTGGTTTCTCCCTGTACACAGAGATGCTGGAGGAAGCCGTGGCTGCCATCCGGTCCGGACGGACACCCAATATCGATCTGCAATCCGACAATGCCATCGAGTTAAACCTCAGGATACCGGCACTCATTCCAGACGACTATCTACCGGACGTGCATACGCGCCTGATCATGTACAAGCGCATCGCATCGGCCCGGGATGAAGAGGAATTGCAGGACCTGCAGGTGGAAATGATCGATCGGTTCGGCCTCTTGCCTGGACCGGTAAAACTGTTGTTTGAACAAACCCGGCTCAAGCTTCGCGCCGCCAGCTACGGCATCAAGAAGATTGATGCCAATGTGTCTTCTGGTCGCATAGAATTCACGCAGCATACTCAGGTAGATCCCATGTCACTGGTGGAGCTTATTCAGCAGGATCCACAGACCTATAAACTTGGTAGCGCCAATCAAATACAATTCAAGCACAATGGCAGCGAGCCGCAGCAGAAGCTAAAGCTGATCGGCGAGTTACTGGATAAATTCAGAATCAGTAATAAACAGGCAGCATGAGAAACAGGCGCAGCGCCATAGACACTCCCTTTATCTCCCGATGCCGGGAGATACATTATTTGCGCGTGCTTGTCGCCCTCTCACTACTGACATTTTCCCTCGTTGGTGCGGCGCAGGAGCGCTGGTTCCAGGTCGAAGTCAGCATCTTCACCAATGAAAACGAATCAGACCGCAATGAAGAAGTATGGCTACCTGGCAGCGAGCCACTAGCATTTCCCGATTCCATGCGTCGCTTGCAGAGCCTGATGGACATCCTGATCATCGAGGCCCTGCTACCCCCGCAGTCTCAGACTCCACTGCAGAATAACCAGGAACCGTTACTCACTCCCCTGGAACAGCAACGGGAACAGGAAGCAGCGGAACGCATCGCGCAAATCAACCGTATTGGACCCCCGGCGGCTACCACGGGGGAAGGCTTCAGGTTCTTCGACCTCGAACGGGATAGCTTTCTGCTATTGCCTGCGAGCCAGAGTGATTTTCAACAGACCAATCGCGCATTGAGCCGGTCTCCAGAACATCGCCTCCTGTTTCATGGTGTTTGGCGTCAGCCCATGCTGGACCCGGGCGAAGCAACTCCCATTTTTATCAGCGGAGGCGAGCGCTATGGAGACTACCAGGAACTCATGGGTAGCATCGAAGTCAGGTTTAACCAGAACCGGGACCGCATCGTGCTGGCCGCCGACCTGTGGCTCAGTGAATTTTCCACACTGGCGCCTCAAGGCCTAGCCTGGGAAATCCCTTTACCACCACAGCAGTTCAGGGTTGACGCAGCGCGAACTTCTCAAGAGACCTTTGAGTACTTCCCAACACGCGTGTTTCCCATGCAACAGAGCCGGGAAATGCGCAGCACGGAGTTTCATTACATGGATCATCCAGCGCTAGGCATCGTCGTACTGGTCGAGCCCTATGAACGGCCTGCAGCACCACCTCCTGGATTTCCCCAGATGCAGGATTCAATTGCGGACGATACTGAACTGACCCAGTAGGATTGCGAACGAGACTAATCGTTGGCAGGCATCAAGGATCGATGCGCACGAATATCTGCAGCACCTGGCGCAGGAAATCCATTCCCTCAGCCATCACCGCTTCTATCTCTGCCATGGTGATCTCGCCCGGCACGATGCCAGCTGCCCAGTTCACCGACAACGCCAGCATGGCGTAATCGAGACCCAACTCCCGTGCCAGTACAGCTTCCGGCATACCAGTCATACCCACGACATCACAGCCGTCTCTCTGCAAGCGCACAATCTCGGCAGCCGTTTCCAAACGCGGCCCCTGGGTGCAGGCATAGACAGCCTTCTCCATCAGGAGTCTTGGATCGGCAGCTTGCTCATTCGCCTGTTTGATCGCGCGCAGGGCTCGATCCCGCATGCCCGGGCAAAACGGTTCGCCAAAGTCGACATGGACCACGCGATCCAGATTTTCTTCAAAAAAAGTAGAGGAGCGGCCCCAGCTGTAGTCAATCAATTGATCGGGCACAATGAGCGATCCAGGCCCGGCACTGGCATTGATTCCGCCCACTGCATTGATCGCCAGAATCTCGTTGGCGCCCAGTTTTTTGAGGGCGGCGATATTGGCGCGGTAGTTGATTTTGTGAGGAGGAAGGTGATGCGTCTTGCCATGCCGCGGCAGGAACGCCACTGTACCCGCATCCGTTTCCAGCAGGTCTATAGTGACGGCGGTGGCAGCATACTCTGTACGCACCGATTCCTGGCGCAAGGAATTGTGACCCTGGCTACCAAGGCTGTTGAGCTCGTAGAGCCCCGATCCACCGATAATCGCTAACATGGTTTAGATTGACCTCCCTTGTCTGGCGTCTCGAACTTAAACCAGCAGGGGCGCCAACACAACCGGCCAACGGCCTGAACAGAAAATCGGAATTGCGATCGGAATGGAAGCTACTGCGCTGGGAGAATACTATCCAACCGATGATTCAGCCGATAGCATTCTCCCAGCATCTATTCGATATCTAGGCTAGCCAATCAAGGCTTGGCGAAGACGGATTTAATCGAGTAGCTAATTTAATTATTATTCATAATCCTGAAATTGCCAGCCCGCACCCCGAAGAAAGTTTTATAAATGCAATACGTTTCACAAAACGCCCGCTTCTCTTCCTGCAAACGTTATCGCTATCGACTCGAGCGGGAATGGAGTGAAGGTGAAGGCACAGTACTTTTCATCGGCCTCAACCCCTCCACCGCCGATCACCGCAACGATGACCCCACTATTCGACGCTGTGTACGCTTTGCGAAAGACTGGGGTTATCGCCGCATGCAGATCGTTAACCTCTTCGCGTGGCGCGCAACTTACCCAGAGGATTTACTGGCTGCTGATGACCCCGTAGGCAGAAACAACGATCGCTGGATAGCCCGCAGTCATCGTGAAGCCGATCTCACTATCGCCTGCTGGGGTAATCACGGCGAGCACCTGGCACGAGACCGGGTTATCAAAAAGAAACTGGACCGCCTGCATTGCCTGCGTATGAATCGGAGCGCGCAACCAGCCCACCCTCTCTATCTCAAGGCGACCTTGCAGCCTCGTCCCATGACCGAGGTTTTAGATTGAAGTGAAGCTTCCCCTCCCTCTCTGTCGCTGGCTTTGGCAGCAAGACTGGATTGGCCTCGCCCAGAAAAAATCCGTGTATCGGGTATTGAGTAATGCCGGCGAGGCACCCGATGCCCCATTCGAAACGCAATTCTTCGGATTGCGCTACCAGGGCAACCTCAACAACGGAATCGAGTTCGCCCTCTATTACTACGGCGCTTTTGAAAAACCTTTGCTGTTCTTCCTCCGGGACGTTTTCCAGCAACTCGAGAAAAACCGGGGCAGGACTGGCAGCTTCTGTGACATCGGCGCCAATATCGGGCAGCACTCACTGTTCATGAGTCAGCACTGCCAGTCCATTCACGCTTTCGAACCCTTTGATCCGGTAAGGTCTCGGCTCGAGCACCATATCGCGCTGAATGACTTGCACGGCATTATGTTGCACCCGGTTGGTCTCGGCCGGGAAACCCACAGTCAGACCTTTTATGCGCCCACCGGCTCCAACCAGGGCGTTGGTTCTTTCATCGAAGACAGTCAGGCAAAAGGCAACCAGGCCATTGGGGAACTGCAGATAGTGAATGGCGATGACTATTTCAGGCAACAGGGAATAACGGATCCGCTGTTATTAAAGATCGATGTGGAAGGATTGGAGAAAGAAGTGCTGCAGGGCCTGAACGACACACTTAACGAGTACCGTCCAGTACTGGCGGTGGAAGTGAGCTACGGCGAAAGCAGATCTTTCAAGTCCCGGGACGAATTGCTCGGTGCGCTGCCTGAAGATTATCTCATCTACCGTTTCGACACCCGCAAGCCCGATGGCAGCACTGCCAGGCGCCGCGGATCGCGGGCCAAACGTAGTGGTGCTTATCAGCTTATTGCCATGGAAGAATGGTACGGGAAGCATCAGGATGATCTGGTGCTGGTTCCGGCCGAATTCCTGCCGCAGCTCCCTCTGCGCAACCTGCCTGCCTGACGACTGCAATCCCGCCTTCCTCATTCCCAATACGAAAAAGGCCCAGCATCAAGAATTCAATCCTGATCTGGGCCAATATCGGTATGTTGCTGATTAATGTGTCGGCTTTACTGGAGGTTTCTTTAGTAAATTATTGTTTTTTAATCGGAAGTGGATTTTTAAGCCCAGGCAATCTTTAGGGGAACTGAATGGATGGGCCTCCCTTCGATAGACTGATCTCCCCTGGAATCACCTTAGCAAGAGATACTTTCTGATCGTAGAGTCCGCCCAGCGAGCAGGATTTGGCAAGTAAGCTGATCGAGTTGGCGCGCCCGACAGGAATCGAACCTGTAACCCTCGGCTTAGAAGGCCGATGCTCTATCCGATTGAGCTACGGGCGCGTTGATTGGGCGCGAATTTTAGCGCACAGCAGTCGGTCTGACATATTGCAAAAACAACAAGGCCGGTCGATGCTCGTTCCAGCCTGCGAGCACAGCTCGCAGTCGTTCAGGCGGCGCTCGAAGCTTACGCTTCGAAAACACTTGCCTTCACCCAATTGAGCTACGGGCGCAAAGTCAGGGCGCGCATTCTACCCTGATGCACCCCACTTCTCTATATCGGCCTGTTGTCGGGCTTCTCCTCACCCTCCTCATATTCATGATGGGTTTTCGGGGTTCCGTAGCAATTCAGTCCGGTGTACATGCCTGCCATCAACAGGGACGCGTTTCTGTAAGCCCTCTTGAGGCGCGCCAGCACTGACCGGTCTGTAGCATCCACATCCACATCCCCCAGGTTCATCTCATCCAACCGGGTTCGTTGGCCATCCAGTGTTTTCACTTTTGTCTTTTTCATCTGTTGCGCCATAAAACAACAGACCCGGCTGCGAGTAAAGTCTGCTCACAACCGGGAATCAAGATAGGGAAATGGGGTGACTGATGGGGCTCGAACCCACGACAACCGGAGTCACAGTCCGGGGCTCTACCAACTGAGCTACAGTCACCATTGAGTGGTTTGCAGTTTCCTGCGAATTTGGTCGGGGTAGAGAGATTCGAACTCCCGACATCCTGCTCCCAAAGCAGGCGCGCTACCAGACTGCGCTATACCCCGAAGTCTCTGAAATTGGTCATATTTCAGGAGGACGGCATAATACTCGTGAGATCGGGGCAGGTCAATTGAAGCTGGCCCCAATTACGGCCCGGAATCAGCCTTCAATCCCACGAATAGTCACTACCCTACGCCAATCCAGCGTTTTTGGCTCATTGCCGAAGGCTAGTCAGCTTGTTCAGCGATCGCGACGCCAGGTGCTGCCACCCGCTCCGTCTTCCACGATAATCTTCATCGCCTCCAGGCGGTCTCTTATATCGTCCGCCCGGGCCCAGTCTTTATCGGCACGGGCCTGGTCGCGGGCGGCGACGAGTTCATCGATGACAGCATCATCCTCTTCGCCGTCGCCGCTGCTGCCTTTGAGGAAGGATTCCGGATCGGCTTGCAACAAGCCCAGAACTCCCCCCAGGCGCACCAGCAACGCACCCAGCTGTCCTGCCTGTTCCGGATCACTGTCCTTGAGCTTGTTGATTTCGGTAACCATCTCAAACAAGACACTGAAGGCTTCAGGCGTGTTGAAGTCATCATCCATCGCAGCCTGAAATGATTTCTCGAAACGGCTGTTGGTCAGGCTCTTGGCGCTGGCGATATCCAGGCCCTTCAGGCACAGGTAGATCCGCTCCAGCGCTTTAAACGATTGTTGCAGGCTTTCTTCCGAGTAATTAATCGGGCTGCGATAGTGACTGGCGATTAACAGGTGTCGCACCACTTCCGCATCATGACTCTTGAGAACTTCCCGTATCGTGAAAAAGTTACCCAGAGACTTGGACATCTTCTCGTTATCGACACGCAGCGGGCCATTGTGCATCCACAAATTGGCGAAGGTTTCCCCGGTTGCGGCTTCCGATTGTGCGATCTCATTTTCATGATGCGGGAACATCAAATCCGACCCGCCGCCATGAATATCGAAGTTGTTGCCGAGGGCACAGGTAGACATGGCAGAGCATTCGATGTGCCAACCGGGCCGCCCATAACCCCAGGGCGAGTCCCAACCGACACCATCATCCGGCGATGATTTCCATAACACAAAGTCTCTGGGGTCCTTCTTCAGTTCCCCTACTTCGATTCGGGCTCCATCAAGCAATTCTTCCAGCTTCTTCTTGGAGAGCTTGCCATAGTCGGTAAATTGATTGACGGCAAAATACACATCACCATTATCCGCGCGATAGGCGTAATCCTTTTCCACGAGGGTCTGAATCATATCGACGATAGGATCGATATGCTGGGTTGCACGGGGCTCCTCATCGGGACGGAGAATAGATAGCGCCCCCTCATCCTCATGCATGGCCTTGATAAAGCGGTCGGTGACGTCGGTAAACGCCTCGTCATTCTCCTTCGCTCGATTCAGAATCTTGTCATCGATATCGGTGATGTTTCGAATGTACGTCACCTCAAAGCCGCGAAAGCGCAGATAGCGCACCACCATGTCGAAGCACACCAACATACGCGCATGGCCGAGATGGCAATAGTCATAGACCGTTATACCGCAGACATAGATGCTGATTTTGCCTGCAACCCTGGGTGTGAACTCTTCTTTCTTCTGGCTTAGCGTGTTGTAGATCTTCATAACAGGAACTTGTTTCTGTATTGGATTGTGTTTCAGGATTGCCAGGAGTCACGCAGCGTAATGGTGCGATTAAATACCGGCTTTTCATCGGTATGTTCGACGCTGTCCTTACAGAAATAACCTTCCCGCTCGAATTGAAAACTGTCAGCGCTGCCGCTGGCCACCACTGAAGGCTCTACGACGGCCCCTTCTATAACCTGAAGCGAATGTGGATTAAGCACGGAGTGATAGTCCTCTACCTCTTTCGATTCTGGTTTCTCCACATTAAACAGGCGGTCATACAGGCGCACCGTGGCAGGCACACCATGAGTCGCCGACACCCAGTGAATAACGCCCTTGACCTTTCGACCTTCGGGACGCTTGCCCAGAGTATCGAGATCCGCGCTGCAATTGAGTTGTACGATTTCACCTGCCTCGTCTTTCACAACCTCATCGCAGCGTATGACATAACAACCGCGCAGACGCACCTCGCCTCCAGCGACCAGGCGTTTGAAACCGGGCGGCGGCACTTCCTCGAAATCGCTGCGATCGATATAGACTTCCCTGCCGAATGGCACTCTGCGCTGGCCAAAAGATTCCTCTTTCGGATGATTCGCCATTTCCAACTCCATGTCGTCATCCACATTGCTGATAACCACCTTCAGGGGGTTCAGCACGCACATGGCACGGGGAGCATTCTTGTCCAGATCATCACGAATCGCGAATTCCAGCATACCCAGATCCACGACGCTTTCGCTGCGGCTGACACCCACGCTCTCACAGAAATTCCGAATAGAGGCCGGAGTAAATCCCCGGCGCCGCAAGCCTGACAATGTCGGCATGCGGGGATCATCCCATCCGGCTACCGTCCCATCTTCCACCATTGTCCTCAGGTTTCGCTTGCCCATAACGGTGTAGTTGAGTTTCAACTTGGCAAATTCTGTCTGCTCCGGGAGAACATAGTCGTACTCCGAACCAGCTAGATCGCTGGCCTTGTGAATTGACTCGAGCTTCAGGTTCTCCAGAATCCAGTTATACAACGGTCGATGATCTTCAAACTCCAGGGTACATAGGGAGTGTGTTATACCTTCGATCGCGTCTGAGATGCAGTGGGTATAGTCATAGGTCGGATAAATGCACCAGGCATTACCCGTCTGATGATGCTCGATGTGGCGAATACGGTAGAGCACTGGGTCCCGCATGTTGATATTCGGGGAAGCCATGTCGATTTTTGCGCGCAGGCTAAGTGCGCCATCCTCGAACTCGCCCGCCTTCATACGCGTGAATAGCGCCAGGTTATCTGCCACGGAACGGTCACGGTCCGGGCTGTTTTGGCCCGGCTCGGTCAAGGTGCCCCGGTACTCCCGCGCTTGCTCGGGACTCAGGCTGCACACGTAGGCCTTACCCTGCTCGATCAGTTGCACGGCAAAATCATAGAGCTGATCAAAATAGTTGGACGAGAAACGCACGTCACCATGCCACTCGAAACCTAGCCAGCGGATATTGTCCTTGATCGAATCAACGAACTCCTGGCTTTCTTTGGCGGGATTGGTGTCATCGAAACGCAGGTTGCAGAAACCCTGATTTTCTTCTGCCACAGTAAAGTTCAGGCAAATAGACTTGGCATGCCCGATATGCAGGTAACCGTTTGGCTCAGGAGGGAAACGCGTGTGCACACGGCCACCATGCTTTCCGGATTCAAGATCCTGGGCGATTAAATTGCGAATGAAATTCGACGGTGCCGCGCTGGAGCCGGGATCGGCAGCGGCTTTATCAGAGTCTGTCATAAAATTGTTTCAGGTTCGAAAAACGAGTGGCGGCTTGGGCTTCGGCGCGAACATCGAAGATGTGAAGACTGCGAAGAGGCCGGGCTACCGGGGGTTTCTAGGATTAATCAAAACCCGTATTATAGCCCGTCCTCGAACAGGCAATCACTATCAATTCTAATTCCCGGAACTCATTATGATCGTGCTCAATACCAATTATGGTGCCATCAAGATCGAACTGGACTTCGACAAAGCGCCCAACTCCGCCGAAAACTTTCTGCAGTATGCCAAGTCGGGCTTCTACGACGGAACGATTTTCCACCGGGTTATCAATAATTTCATGATTCAGGGTGGCGGCTTTGAAAGCGGTATGCAGCAGAAAGAGAATGGCGACCCCATCCAGAATGAGGCAGATAACGGCCTCTCCAATCTCACAGGCACCCTGGCCATGGCCAGAACGCCGGATCCCCACTCTGCCACTTCCCAGTTCTTTATCAACGTCAGCGACAATCTGTTCCTGAATCATCGAGACAAGACGAATCAGGGCTGGGGCTATGCCGTATTCGGCCGCGTGGTGGACGGTATGGATGTCGTAGACAAGATCAAGGCCTGCGCCACCACCTCAAAGGGTGGTCATCAGGACGTTCCAGTAGATGACGTCATTATCGAGTCCGTCGAGGTGAACGAAGCGGAAGAATCTTGAGCGAACGCCTGCTCTTCATTTCCGACCTGCATCTCGAGGACAGCCGCCCCGATATCACAGCGGCCCTCCTGCAATTCCTGCAGCGCATGCAGGGTGACTGCGCGGAGCTGTACATACTCGGCGACCTGTTTGAAGCCTGGATCGGTGACGACGAAGTCACCGACCTGAGCCGGCATGTCGCCGATGCCCTGTTGGGTTTTTCGACCACTGGCGCACGCATCTATCTCATGCATGGCAATCGCGATTTTCTGCTTGGCGAGGACTACGCGAAGCAATGCGGGGCCACTCTCATCAGCGAACCCTACATCGTGCATTCCGGTAGCGAGGATTTTCTCGTATTGCACGGAGACAGCCTGTGCACAGATGACGTGGATTACCAGCAATTCCGGCAAATGGTCCGTCAACCGCAATGGCAGGCCCAGTTTCTAAGTCAGCCGCTGGAGGCGCGCCGGGAATTTGCCCGCCAGGCACGGGCCCAGAGCCAGGCAGCCACTGCGGGCAAAGACCTGGAGATCATGGATGTTAATCAGCCTGCCGTCCTGGCACTGATGGAGAATTGCCAGCGAACCCGGCTCATCCACGGACACACACACCGCCCTGCACGGCACGCGGTTTCACTGGCCAAGCCTGTGACAGGTCAAACTACTGGTGAACGGGTAGTGCTGGGGGATTGGGACAAACAAGGCTGGTATGCAGAATTGCAGGATGGTGAGCTCAATCTGCTCAACTTCCCACTCTAGCGTTATACCCGGCTGACTCCCTACCCCGAATTCTTTTTCAGGCGACTTCCCATTTGCGGCGCATCTGCCAGATAACGATCCAGGTGGGCTTCGCAGAGCAGGATCAGTTCCTCTTCGACCCTATCCGACAATTCAGCAACACTGAGACCCGCATATTCCGGTAAGGCATAGACGCCGTAGTGTTTGAGGTCTTCGACTTTGCCATGATTCTTCTTCAACAGGTTGTGCAACCAGCAAAAGGGAGAGAGAGACTCATTGAATGGAATGCTGCGCTGTTCGAGACCAAGCTTCAGATTGGGGACGGAGAAGATGCGAAACTTGTGCTCCAGTATTTGCACGATGAGCTTTTCGGTACGCTTCAATACCGCCGCTTTCGCACCATCGTCGTAGCCATTCCATTGGATGACTTCAAATGCATAGCGCTTGCACCCCCGGCACACTGTGTCGCCAAGCGAGGTCGTCGAGCAGATGCCGATGCAGGGGGTTTTGGATTTTACAGCCATGATGTCGATTGATCCCGAAGGAATGAGTCGTCTAGTTTTGTTTCGGGAGCGAAGGCAGAGACTTTAACAAGATTCATCCAATTGTAAACTGCCGGAAACAGTGCGAAGTAAATTAGAAAATTTGAAGCGGGAATTTTAAAACAGGGCCAGTGCCAGCCTTTGTCCATGCCGGGGTCAACTGGATTTTTTACTGGTTTTACAATAGAATACGTCCGCGTTTTAACGATCTGCCAGCAGTTATAGACCCGCAGTTTTTGAGAACTTTTTGGCGAGTCATCCCCAACCAAGAACAATCCCAAGTTGAATACTGGCTGGCAAGATATCCTGTAAGTGACCATTGCAGCAATCGCCCAGGGCGACTTGCTCGCTACCGCGAGCGCGTCACTACAGCATCCACAATGAGGACGAAATAGTGTTAGAAGCCTATAGAAAACATGTCGAGGAACGCGCCGCAGAAGGCATCGTTCCCAAACCTCTCAACGCCGAGCAAGTTGCAGAGTTAATAGAACTGCTGAAAAACCCACCTGCAGGCGAAGAAGAGTTTCTTGTAGAACTCATATCCACCCGGGTTCCCCCCGGTGTCGATGAAGCTGCCTACGTAAAAGCCGGATTTCTCTCTGCTATTGCCAAGGGCGAGACCGAATCCCCGCTAATCAACAAGGCGCTGGCGGTAAAACTGCTGGGTACCATGCTCGGCGGCTATAACATCTCTACGCTGGTAGAACTGCTCGACAACCCGGAACTGTCCGAGGCTGCTGCCAACGAACTGTGTCATACCCTGCTCATGTTCGACGCTTTCCACGACGTCGCCGAAAAAGTAGACGCCGGCAATGCACAGGCAAAGCGAGTAATGGAGTCCTGGGCAGAGGGGGAATGGTTCACCAACAAACCTGAAATTCCCGAGAAGCTCACAGTTAGTGTATTCAAGGTACCCGGTGAGACTAATACCGATGACCTGTCACCAGCCCAGGATGCCTGGTCCCGTCCAGACATTCCTTTGCACGCCAAGGCCATGTACAAGAATCCTCGCGAAGGGGTTACCAACGCGGGTGAGCAAATCGAAGAACTGGAAAAAGCGGGCCACCCGGTTGCCCTGGTGGGCGATGTCATGGGGACAGGCTCATCGCGAAAGTCAGCCACTAACTCCGTGTTATGGCATACCGGTAATGACATCCCCTACATACCCAACAAGCGCTCCGGTGGCGTTTGCATAGGCGGCAAGATCGCCCCTATTTTCTTCAACACCATGGAAGACGCTGGCGCCCTTCCCTTCGAGTGTGAAGTCGATGACCTGAATACGGGCGACATCGTCGACATCGATGTCTACAACGGCAAGATTACCCGCCATGACAGCGGTGAACTGCTTACCAAATTCGAACTCAAGACAGATGTATTGCTGGATGAAGTTCGTGCCGGCGGCCGCATCCCCCTGATCATCGGCCGCGGTCTCACCCAGCGCGCACGCGAATACCTGGGCCTGGAGCCATCCACCATATTCCGCTCGCCTGTAACCGCGGCGGATACCGGCAAGGGTTATACCCTGGCCCAGAAGATGGTGGGCAAGGCCTGCGGAGTTGCCGGTGTTCGCCCCGGCAGCTATTGCGAGCCACGCATGACTACCGTGGGCAGCCAGGATACTACCGGCCCCATGACCCGGGACGAACTCAAAGATTTGGCCTGTCTCGGCTTCTCCGCCGACCTGGTGATGCAGTCTTTCTGCCACACGGCCGCTTATCCCAAGCCAGTGGACATTGAGACACAGCATTCCCTACCCGATTTTATCCATACCCGTGGTGGTGTTGCCCTGCGTCCCGGCGACGGCATTATCCACTCGTGGCTGAACCGTATGCTGCTTCCCGACACCGTCGGCACGGGCGGCGATTCCCACACCCGCTTCCCGATTGGTTGCTCTTTCCCTGCTGGCTCGGGCCTCGTGGCCTTTGCTGCCGCAACCGGTGTTATGCCGCTGGATATGCCTGAATCGGTTCTGGTTCGCTTCAAGGGCGAGCTGCAACCCGGCATTACCCTGCGCGACCTGGTGAACGCGATTCCCTACGCCGCCATCCAATCAGGTGATTTGACGGTCGCCAAGAAAGGCAAGAAAAACATTTTCTCTGGCCGCATTCTGGAAATCGAAGGACTGCCCAATCTGAAAGTTGAACAGGCTTTCGAACTCTCCGATGCGTCGGCGGAACGCTCTGCCGGTGGCTGTACCATTCGGCTGGGCAAAGAGCCCATCATTGAATACTTCAAGTCCAACATCACGCTGCTGCGCTGGATGATAGACAACGGCTACCAGGACGCCCGTACACTGGAGCGTCGCGCGCAGGCCATGGAACAGTGGCTCGAAAATCCGGAACTGATGGAGCCCGATGCCGATGCGGAGTACCACAAGGTATTCGAAATCGATTTGAATGAAATTACCGAACCGCTGCTGGCCTGTCCGAACGATCCGGACGACGTCAAGCCGTTGTCTGAGGTCGCCGGTACCAATATTGATGAAGTATTCATCGGCTCCTGCATGCTCAACATCGGTAACTTCCGCGCCGCCGCCGAGGTGCTAAAGCAGGTCGAGCCACCTCTGCCAACCCGCCTGTGGATTGCGCCACCAACCAAAATGGATGAGCACCAACTCACAGAGGAAGGTATTTACAATATCTTCGGCGTGGCCGGTGCCCGCACCGAAATGCCAGGATGTTCATTGTGTATGGGCAACCAGGCCCGGGTAGCACCTAACTCTACTGTAGTATCTACCTCGACCCGTAACTTCCCTAACCGCCTCGGCCAGGGAGCGGATGTATTTCTGGCTTCCGCTGAACTGGCAGCAGTCTGTTCGGCGCTGGGCAAGATACCCACGATGGAAGAGTACATGGTGTACATGAAGTCGCTGGACACCATGCAGGGAGAAATCTATCGCTACCTGAATTTCAATGAGATAGCGAGTTTCCAGGAAGCGGCGGACAGAGCGAAGCAGATCCCGCTGACCAATGTGCAGGATGTAGCCTGACAGCCAGGAAACGGTTAATCAGGAATTGGTCTGGTATTCCGGCAACCGCCACAGGTAAGTGCTGGTTGCCAGACCGATTGTGACTAGCATCAGGATCAGCATAGGTCGACCGACTATCCAGCTCGAGAACCCCATGCTGAGCCAGATGATCGTAATAGCACGCACCTTGACCCGCCTGGGAACCCCTCTCCCCGCCTCGAAGTTTTCAATGATAGGCCCGAAATAGCGATGGGCCAGTAACCACGCGTGGAGCTTTTCAGACGAACGGGCAAAGCAAAAACCCGCCAGCAGAACGAGCGGGACGGTTGGCAGCAGCGGTAAAAACGCCCCAATCACTCCCAGTGCCAATGAAAGACATCCGGCACTTACGAGAAGCACTCGCTTCACTGGCGTCATCATGTCGTCCCCGCCAAGCCCTATGGATTGATCGCTGTAAGCCACGGCTGCATTCCTTTGCAAATTGTCTGGAATACTAACTATAGCCCATGGTGAGTCTATGATGAGCCCATGGATTCCAGATCATTGGGGCATAACAGCGTGTCCGTTTATACCGTGCTTTTCTCTACGATCTCGAATACATCCCGCGACAGATCATCGGCGGCCTTGATGCGCTGCAACTGCGCCTGCATCAGCGCCTGGCGCTCACTGCAGTATTTCTTCCACCGCGTCAGCGGAGTCAACAAACGAGACGCCACCTGGGGATTGAGCGCATCCAACTGCAATACCTGGTCAGCCAGATACTCGTAACCGCTCCCATCGAGACTGTGAAAATTCACATGGTTCTGCCCACAAAAAGCGCCTATCAGGGATCGCACTTTGTTTGGGTTCCTGATGGAGAAGGCACAATGGGTCATGAGCTGTTTTACTCTGTCCAGAGCGTCAGACTGGGGACGCAAAGCCTGGGTAAGAAACCATTGATCGACCACCAGCGCCTCATGCTGCCAGCGCTGGTAGAAATCGCTCAATGCGTCTTCAGCCATTTGCCGCCCTTTGTCGGCCTTGCTAAATGCCAGGCAACGCAGCGCGGCCAGTTGATCGGTCATATTGTTGGCATTCTGGAATTGCTGCTGGCACTTCACCAGCCAGTCATCTGAGTCGGTCCGTACCAGGTAGGCCAGCGCACAATTGCGCAGTGCCCGTTGCGCCATGGCAGTCGCATCTACTGCAAATTCGCCTTCTGGGGCGAGCCTGTCATAGAGTTCGGCAAATTCATCTTGCAGAGCGGCCGCGATAGCATTGGCGACACTATCCCTTACTTCATGGATAGCATCTACATCCGCCTCTGTCGCCCGCTCTATCAGAAATCCTTCGGCGGGCAGTGTGAGCAGATGCGCCACCATGGCCTTGTCCATTTGTGGCTCATTTTTGAGGGCTTCCAGCACGCCCATGCAGGCATCGATAAGCACCTGGGGTACTTCCGTATTCGCACCCTCGCTGCGGCGTGCCTGCATTTCGTCCATCACCTTGATAGCCAGATTCTGCCCGGCCTGCCAGCGGTTGAAGCCATCGCTGTCATTGACCATCAGAAAGTTAAGCTGATCGGCTGAATAATCGAATTTCAGGCGTACTGGCGCACTGAAGCTGCGCAACAGGGAAGGTACTGGCTGCGCATCGATGCCGGAGAAGACTAGCCGTTGTTCGTCCTCGGTGATGTCGATTACCCTGTCCGTGACAACATCCGTTTCGGGTTCACCCTTCAAGCGCAATGGGTATTCACTGCCGTCCGCTTTCAGAAGCCCCAGGCGCAAGGGGATATGCACCGGCTCTTTATGCGGCTGTCCTGGTGTTGGAGGGCAGCTCTGGCGAACTACCAGTTCGTACTCTTGCGCTTCGGCATTATAGCTTTCGGAAATAGCCAGCACCGGGGTACCCGCCTGGCTATACCAGCGTCGGAATTGTTTGAGATCGACGCCGCTGGCATCTTCCATCGCCCTGACAAAATCTTCCGTGGTCACTGCCTGACCATCATGGCGCTCGAAATAGAGATCACTGCCTTTGCGGAAGTTTTCGGGGCCCAGCAGATTGGCAATCATGCGCACCACTTCTGCCCCTTTCTCATAGATGGTCACGGTATAGAAATTTGAAATTTCCATATAGGAGTCTGGACGTACCGAATGCGCCATAGGGCCGCCATCTTCTGCAAACTGCACCGTTTTTAGAAACGCCACTTCCTCTACCCGCTTGACGGTTCTGGAACCCATATCAGCGGAAAACTCGGAATCACGGTATACGGTAAACCCTTCTTTAAGGCTGAGCTGGAACCAGTCGCGACAGGTAACGCGATTACCCGACCAGTTATGGAAGTATTCGTGTGCCACCACCGCCTGCACACGCTGGAAAGAAAAGTCTGTCGTAGTAGCGGGGTTAGCAAGGACACAGGACGTGTTGAAGATGTTCAGCCCTTTGTTCTCCATGGCCCCCATATTGAAGTCATCGACGGCAACAATCATAAAAATATCGAGATCGTATTCACGACCATACACTTCTTCGTCCCAACGCATAGCGTCCTTGAGTGAAGTCATCGCATAGTCGATCTTGTCGAGATCTTTCTCCTCGACATAGATCTGAAGTTTGATGTCGCGCCCGCTGCAGGTGGTAAAACTGTCATCCACATGTTCGAGATCACCAGCCACCAACGCAAACAGGTAGCTAGGCTTCTTGAACGGATCTTCCCAGCTCACCCAATGCCGGGCGCTATCGCCCTCCACTTCCCCGCTGTCAGTCTTGTTGCCATTGGACAGCAGCACCGGGTAACGCTCTTTATCCGCACAAATCCTTGTAGTGAAGCGGGACATCACATCGGGTCGGTCCAGGTAATAAGTGATATGCCTGAACCCTTCTGCCTCGCACTGTGTACAAAACATCTTGCGCGACTTGTACAAGCCTTCCAGCGTCGTATTGTTTTGCGGCTCAAGCCGTGTGGTGCAACTCAGTGTAAACTCTCTGGGTTCTCCTCCGAGCAACTCACTCAAAGCAGGAATCGTTAGAGTCTCGTCTTCGAGCAAGTAATCAGTTTCCTGCAGGCTACGCTCATTAAGCGATAGCGCCTCAAGAACCAGGTTACAACCATGAAGCGTGAGAGAATCACTTGGCTTTACACTCTCATCATCATTGCGCTTCAGCAGCAATCGGGACTCTACCCGGGCATGATCCTCGTGGAGATCGAAACTCAAGTCTGTGGTTTCGATAAGAAAAGCCGGCGGTTGGTAGTCTTTCAGGTAGGTCGTTCTGGCCTGGGCGTTCTTCATTGAGTACTTCTCTGGTAATAGTTAAATAGTATTTCAGGTGTTGGAGTGCTTGCTGGCGTTGATTGGTATCGCTAGCACTTGAACCTCGATTGAGCTAGTGGCTTACCTCAACTTCGTAGCCACCGAAACGGCGAAGATTGATTACACCGCTATCGAAAATAAGATACTGGCCCTTGATGCCTTGCAACGTGCCTTCGACAATAGGCTCTTTATCGAAGTTGAATGAGGAAATTTTCTCTGGATAGTGCAACACAGGATAGTCGATAGTCACCGGAGCAATGCCATTAAGCACACTGATGGCAAAAAACCCGAACCGCTCTTCCAACTCGGAAATTTCCTTCTGGCACTCCGCGATCAGCCGATCCTTCTCTGCCAGCATATCCAGGCTTGTAGCCTCACCCTTCAGCATGTCGCGCCAGTTGGTCTTGTCCGTGACGTGTTGCTTGAACATGACTTCCAACGTGCCAGATTGCAATCTGCTGCGTACCCGTATGATGGCCAGCGCCTGGGTAGCCCCCTGGTCTATCCAGCGGGTAGGCACCTGGGTGGCACGGGTTATACCAACCTTGAGCCCAGAGGAATTGGCCAGATAGACGATGTGATCCTGCATGCAGTATTTTTCACCCCAGGCAGGTTCGCGACAGGTTCCCTGATCGAAATGGCATTTTTCAGGATGGATAATACAGGAATCGCACTGGGCCAACTTTTGAAAACAGGGATAGCAATAGCCCTGGTTAAAACTTTTACTGGTCTTGCGAGCACAATTCACACAATAGATATTGCCTGTATAAGTTAGCCGCAATTGCTTCTCCAGCAAACCATTCAAGGGCAGCGCCTCATCCCCAATGCGCATGCTATAGCGCACCGGTTGTTCGAGTCTGCTGGCCATCTTGCGAATTATTCCTCTGGATTGCACTTCCACTCTCTATTCCCCTGCCTTTTCCCTTGCATTAATGCCTGTCTACTACCTGCATTCTCGATGGCATTAGCCTTGCGCTTACTCACTTCCTATCACAGTCACGACACGCTCTTCAGCGCCGGCGGCTAATGGCTGTTGCCCCTCAGACTGGCAATCCTTCTTGAGGTCGGCACCGGTCCGCTCAGTCGCAGGCAGCTTCTGTGCCTCATAGAGGATAAGCAATTGCATGCATTGCTCAAGCTGCGCTTTCTCCAGACGCCGGCCATCCTCCCATTTTCCAAGCTCAATGGCAGATTTGAGATTGCCATAAATGGCCGGGCTAATCGCATCGACCAACTCAGCAATGGAAGCCGGCGGATTGTTCAGCAACGCAGCCAAATCATCTGTAATACCTTGTGTCATTGTGTTTCTTGTTGGCTCGATCTGGTCGTGAATTAATTGGATATTGAACTACTAGTGTCCTAAAACTGTAATAAACCCTGCATTTTACTCCCGCCATCGGCGCTTGCCCATGACCTCACGCTTCAATCCAAAGCGATAGATAGCCACTACCAACAAGCCTATTGCGATACCGGAGACCAAACCGCTGGCATGGGCGGCCGTCGCAATCAAAGACGACGCCAGGATTTCCATGAGCACCAGCGCCACCACGAAGAAGACGAACATGCTGTTATTCAAAAGCAATCCACTACGCGGCATGAAGGTATGAACAATCCAGGTATACCCTACCAGACCGTAAACCACACCGGACATACCTCCGAAATTATTGTAGGCGATGGCAAGGTATTGGGTTGTATTGCTAACAAACGCGGTTGCCACTACCAGCAGACCGAACAGCCATTTCCCCTGCAGGGCCTCCAGTTGCTTACCGAAGTACCAGAGCCACAACATATTGAATATCAGGTGCAACTCCCCGAAATGCAAAAACATTGGCGTAAGGGTTCTGATAAAAATCGCCGGGGAATCGATTGCGGCGAGCAGGGCAAATACTGACTCAGTGGGCAGCCGTGGATAGAAAAACCCCGAAACCGTATGCAACTGCGAACCCAGAGAACTGATAATCGCCACCGCGGCACATACCAGCACCAGCAACAGCGTAATGGGACTTGCGCGAAAGGCATTGATCACGCGCAGCAGGATCAGGGCCGGGTCGAATCCCCTGCCCTGCAGATTGTCAGTCTGGGGAAGTTGTTTGTCTCCTTGCTGAGACCAGGCGAGCAACGCCCGCCGAATCAATTCGGCCTCGGTTTCCGAATGTGCCCAAATGACTTGCTGGCCTGACTCTTCATTGATCCTGTGATCCAACCCCTGCTGCAGGAGAGTGGCGCTGAAATGTTGTAGATCGATGCTTATGGGCAGGCTTGCAACCTTAATCATCCTCACGCACCAGGCGGCTACCCCAACCCAGTTTACTGCGGCAGGCCTGGTAGTAGCTGTAATTTGGAGGATGGATTAACTGCAAGGGCACCGATTTTTTGCGCACCAGTATTTCATCGCCAGCTTCTACGCGGTGCCCAATATCGCCATCGCAGCTTAACTGTGGTTGCAGGGAATCCTTCGCTTCTACCACCAATCGAATCTCACTGTCGCCATCTACCACGATGGGGCGACTGCTGAGGGAATGGGGATACATGGGTACCAACACCACGGCATTTAAACCCGGATGCATGATTGGTCCGCCAGCCGACAGGGAATAAGCCGTTGAACCCGTAGGTGTGGCGACTATCAAGCCATCAGATTCCTGGCTGTAGACGAAGCGGTCGTCCACAAACAATTCGAAATGTATCATCTGCGCTGCCTGGCCCGGGTGCAGAACAACATCATTCAACGCATAACCAACCGCTTCCGTTTCACCCCCGCGCTGCAGCTTCGCTTCCAGAAGGAATCGCTTTTCAACACTGAAGGAACCATCCAGAACCAGCGACAATTGCTCCTCGATCTCGTCCGGCAGCACATCCGTAAGAAATCCCAGTCGCCCACGGTTCACTCCAATAACAGGAACCTGATCGGAGGCAATGAACTTTGCCATGCTCAACATGCTGCCATCGCCACCGATAACGATGACCAGGTCGCAATACCCCGACAACTCTTCTCTGGGGTAAACACTGGCGGCTGAATCCCCGGCCAGCTTCGCGGTTACATCATCCATGATGATCTGCAGGTTCTTGGCCCGCAGGTATTTCAGCAAGCGACGCGCGGTGTCCACAACGCCCTCATGGTCGGGCCTGCCTACGATGCCTATCTTGGAAAACTGCGTCATGGAAAAGTTTCTCTTGTTCAGGAAAACCAGCGCTTCCAGCACCTCCACGCGAGACCTTCCACGAATGCCGTGAAAGCCTGGAGGCCAGTAATACCGCCGTACCCGGACCTGAATATGGGAGCAGTATAGCATGCAAGAGAGCCAGCCTGCCCTCGCCTGCAGCTACAAAATTCGCGAGCGAATCAGCCTGAAATTGGCATGCTCAACCTACCCCGTTACTGGACCCGCAGATGCCTGTGGCAGCAGCGGTGAAGCCCGCGGCGAATCTGTCTTCCCTGCCAACGTCAATGCAAATGCCTACGCCTCCTTCATGAGAAGCAGGCTGGCCTCAGCCCAATGCGGACTGCTTCGCAGTCATTAATGGAAGAGCAAGATGGAATTGTCAGCATGAATTGAGGTCGAGCGCCCATTAAGGTGACATCTGGCTCTATCCAGAAATCTTTACGCCGCACGTCGACGTTTATATCCCAGACTCACAGGTAACAGGACAGCGAGGAAAGTGATTGAGAAACCTTGCGGGAGAAAAGGCAGCAGCCATTCACCCTCACCACAGCCGGTGAGTCACAATTTGCAGCGCCAGCAAACTAGTTGACCGGTGCACCACCCACTATTTCGAAACTGAGTGGCGCATCCGTATAGATGAGGTCACCCTCTGCGCTTACCTGATAGGCAATGTAAACAACCAGCTTGCGTCCCACCAGACTGGCGTCAAACTGGAAGTCGTTAAGCAATTGCAGCCTTTCTTCCTGCGGCAAGACACGGGTATCGCCCATCGGTACCAGTGTAGCCAGCTCACCATTCCATTCGATTAACTGACCGTCGGCGCCAATCTGGTAAAGCGTTTCCGCGCCAAACTCTCCCACCATGACATGAATACTGCCGCGAAGCCCAACATGCCGAGGATCTACGGCAATGGTAGCCGTGATATCCACCGAATCGTGGGGTGAGAAACGATTACTGAAGCTCAGCCCCTGGTCTTTACTGGCGGCGATTGCTATCACCGCATTCGTAGAGCCGCTGAGTGCAGAGACAGTGGTAGCAGGCAAATCGGGAACCGTCGTTGGCAAATAATTCCCCACTTGATGGCGCACAAGGTTAAGTGACTGCACCGCATCGGCCCCGGTATCTGACTTCGAATCCTCACCGCAGGCAAAACCGAAACAATCCGCGAGCGGGTCGGAGAATCTTGCAACCCGGGTTTCTGTACCAAATGCGCCCGGATAGGCCATCACGGTGGTGAATTGCCCTTCCACGCCATAACCGGTTGAAAAATTGAAGGTGCCACCATGCCCGTCTTCGAGGTGAGAATGACTAAGCCCCATGTTGTGCCCCAATTCATGGGCCACCACGATATCTATCGGGCAATCGATGGCGATAGTGGAAAAGGCAAAGGCAGATTCGATGGCCGCATCCATGTAACCATTGCTACGAAATCCACCAATAGGAGCCAGGCCGCAGCGATCCGCCGTAATCTCTATGGGCCTGAACAGCATCACCAGGTCGGCGCCGTATCGTTGCCTGAGCTCAGCTACACCGTTGAATGCCACATGACTGGAATCGAGGAGAGCATCGAGCGCGGTATCCATGTCATCCACGTCGTTGTAGCTCACTCGTTCATGGTGTACCGGACGCAAGGTAATTGCCACGCCGCTGTCGCGATAGACCTGATTGGCAACGCCAATCAGCTGGTTGATTCGGGTTTCCACACCATGGGCATAAGCGCGTTCTGCACCAGGCGTATACAGGGACATCACATCAATAGTCGTAATTGAATAATCTGCCGAGGCTGGGTCCTGGGGATCTGTTCCCAGGAGCTGTTCATTGAAGTCACTGATGCCATCGGCATCGCTGTCAGTGCGCACATCTTCTACCACGTTGATGAATTGATCGTGGCGCAGGTTTCCCACGAAGACACTGCTACTCATATAAGGTTGTGAGGATGCCGAGGTTTGCACAGTCAGGTTTATACTGGCTGTCTGACCGGGACCGATGTCGCCCAGTTGGCAATAGAGGACAGGCTGCAAGGACAGACTCGTCTGCTCACTGCAATTACTGTCCGCGCTCAATAACTCGCTGTCTTCCAGCAGAAAGTAGATTTCCACGGTCAGGCCACTGTGGGTCTCTGTACTGGTGTTCTGCAGCTGGATCTGACCACTGCTGGTCTCACCGATGACAACGGGGTCCGGCGTGAATACCTGGCTGATGGCGAGGTTTCCCGCATGTATGCCATCGATACTCGCGGTCATCACATCACTTACCGCTTCTGGCTGGTCCCCGGAGCCGATCGCGCCGATTCGCAGAGGGCTGGGGGTAGCGAGGCGTTTTGCCGCCTTTTTGCTCTCGGCGGGTATTCTGTAGTCCTGTTGTAATGCACCGCTATTGCCAGTCAGTCCCTGGGGTTCATAAACCCAACCGCGGTATTCATTGCCTTCTGCTGCCGCCTCAATCTGCCACACTCTGCTGCCAGCATTGGCATGACCAAATAGACTGGTTGGCCCTGCCGTGAGCGTTAGCCGGTGAAGAATTCCCGCTGTGGCGCCAATGGCACTAATGCCCACATCGCCGTTCAGATAACGGGTCATTTGCTCGACGGTGAGAGTAATGTCCTGCCCGTCCCCTAGCTGGATCGAAAACTCATCACTGATGCTGAGTTCCTGAAGTTGGCTGCGACGGATACGAACCGGGGCGACGAATTCACCCTCACTGGGCGCGTCCAGAGAGCCGGCATCTGCGTGCCCCAGCTCGATCAAAGGAATTTGGGCGGACACCAGCGATGCCGCAAACAGGCAGAAACCTGCCAAAACAGCGCGCAGGCTGTCACAGGGCACAGGTCGAATTGCGGGGGTGATGCGGCACTGGATCATGGTTAGAGCGCACCTTGCCGGGTCATAGCTGATCGGATTGCCTGTTTTCTGTTCATTTTATTTGCTTGTGGGAATTTTTACCACAGGGTCTCGATAAAAATCTTATTGGAGCATACATTAACTAAGCTAGTTATCTTTCTGTTTTTAATCATTATTTTAGAGGAAACACTCCCCCGCTATGAATCGCCACTACCTCAGTACCAGCCGGGACAGCGCCAGAACCAATCTGGCCAAACAAGCCGTACAGCATTTTTCCCGTGTACACGGGCTCAATCGGGATAGTGGAATGGGTAGCAAATTCTGCCAGGAAGGCGCGTAACTCCGGGCTGGTTCTGGCATAGCCACCACAGTGATAATCATCGAGCACGTCCCAATCCAGACGTGGATTGCAGCCCTCGCCTCGCAACCAGGCCGCCACCTCGCCTTGCAAATAGCCTGGCGCCTTGAGGACCGAGATTCCACGCACCTTGAGCCCGGCTGGGGAATGTTGTTCCGCCGACTCCCGACGTGCCAGTCCAAGAATCACACCAGCAAGGGTCGCACCCGTACCACAGGCCGCCACTACCAATCTGGGAGCCTCTGCGTTTTCCCATGCAATATAGTCGGCAATTTCCTGGCAACCCTGCACCGCCAGACTGTTACTGCCCCCCTCCGGTAAGCTGCAGTGCGCACCAAAACGCCGGTTCAGCGTTGCTGTAAAGTCGGGATCATTCTTCTTTCTATAGTCTTCCCGGGAAAGCCCATGCAGTTCCATACCCTGCTCACGGAGAAAGGTTAACACCGGGTTCTCGGGGTCGCTGATTTCGCCCCGCACGAGCCCAATTGTCCTGAACCCCATCAGTTTCCCTGCAGCAGCAAGGGCTACCAGGTGGTTGGAATACGCGCCACCAAAACTAAGCACAGTGCGTTGTCCGGATTCCCTGATCGCTAACAGGTTATAGGCAAGCTTGAACCACTTGTTGCCATGTATCTGGGGATGCACCTGATCCAGCCGCAGCATGCGGAGGCTTATTCCGCGCTGCGCCAGCAATGGATGCTCAACGAGATCCAGCCCGGGTGGGTTGAATTCAAGTTCAAGCTGGCCAGGCATGGCTCAAAGAGATTACTCGAATAAGAAAAGGATGGATTTGAAGCAAGGAAGAATAATGGCGGACCGGACGGGACTCGAACCCGCGACCTCCGGCGTGACAGGCCGGCATTCTAACCAGCTGAACTACCGGTCCGCGACAACGTCTCTTGCTGATGATTCTGGGGAATCATTTACGCATTGACGTTAATGGTGGGTGGTGCAGGGATCGAACCTGCGACCCTCGCCTTGTAAGGGCGATGCTCTCCCAGCTGAGCTAACCACCCGTCACAGGAGACAGCGCATTTTACCGACTTAAGTTCCCATGTCAATAAAGCATTTCATGCAGATGAGAATCCTAAGCAACTGATTAGAGCGAGGTTTTCTACTTGCTGGTATGGGTGAATGCACCATCCCAATCTGCAGGCAAATCTGCGTCTCGCAATGTCTCAATACGCTCCAGATAGACCTGGTAAAGCAGGCACTCTGGTTCGTTTTTCAACAGCGCTTCCAGTTTCTGTTCCGCCTCGTCCCAGTTCTGTGCGAAATAGGAATTAAGCGCATCATGATAGGCTGCGACCCGGGCCTTGAGTTGTTCACCTGCGCTCTCTTCTGCACAGAGAGGCTCATAGCATTCAATCGCCTCGTGCTTTCCTTTCACCTTGACCTTATCGATGAGGCGGATCAGATAACCATCCAATTGCCTGGCAGTTTCTTCCCCTATTAACAGTCGAATGCCATAAAATTTGGTAAGGCCTTCCAGTCTGGAACCGAGATTTACCGCATCCCCAAGCACGGTATAGGATCGTCGGTAAGTGGACCCCATGTCACCCACATTCATAAAACCGGTATTGATACCTACGCCGATGTTGACCTCGGGATATCCCCGGTCATCAAATTCGGGTTTCATCTCCTCCACCTTTTCCAGCATTTCGACGGCCGCCTTCACCGCGTTGATACGATGATTTTCATCGTCGAGCGGCGCGCCCCAGAATGCCATCACCATATCGCCCACATACTTGTCGATGGTGCCGTTGTGCTTGAAGATGATCTCGGTAATCGGCGTAAAGAAGTCGTTCAACAAAGTCTTTAGTTCACCCGCGCTCAGGGCTTCCGAGATAGTTGTAAAACTTCGGATGTCGGAGAACAGCACAGTGAGTTCTTTGCTCTCCCCTTCAAATGTATAGTTATCCGGATCACTGAGCATGGAATCAATATGGGCAGGTGGCACATATTGATCGAACATGCCTTTGATCGTCTTTCGAGTCTGGCTTTCTGCGAGGAAACCATAGATCAGGTTTACCGAAGTCACCATGACAATCACAAGCAGCAGCAGTACCAGGGAGAAATCCAGTTTGTAGTTAGCCCATAGCTGGAAGTTTAGCCAGGTGCTACCAACTACAAGCGCAATCGCCATCCCTGCCATTACCGCCGCGTTCATGTAGGGGAAGGTCATGGACATGGCAATGCCGAGCACCATGATAATGAAAAACAGCGCCCCGCTTTCCCAGTCAGGCCGGTATGGGAAATGCCGTTCTTCGGCTTGCGTAAAGCTGTCGAAGACTGACTGCGTATCGGTCTCGCCGGAACTTACATTGACTACCGACACCGAACTAAGCAAGGCATTGAGCATATTGGCATGCACTTCCACCCCGGGATAAACCTGCTGCAAAGGCATGGCACGAATATCACCCAGTCCCGGGGCACTGGTACCAACGAGTACCAGGCTATTCTGCAATGCTTCCAGCTCCTCTTCGCTGAGGTTGTCCCGCATGACATCGGTAGCTGAAATATAGGGAAAATCACGATTAGTGCCCAAGGAGGAAGGCCCCACATAAGGCACCGTCACCTGGCCAAACCCATCGGTTGGAATCTCGAAGGCACCAGCCCCCTCGCCAATGCGAATAGCAGTTACAACTTCAAGGTCGCCATAGGCTTGCGTGACCACTTCATAGGTTTCAAGGAAGTTATAGACCCGGATCATTTCCAGGGACAAGGTAGGATAGAGTGAAGAACCGTAGCGAATAACCAGCGGCACCCGGCGTACGATTCCATCGAGGTCAGGCGCCTGGTTCATGCTGCCGTTACCCATGGCGGCATCCTGCAGAATATTGATATTGCCTGTGAAGCCACGCATGTCCTGCACGGTGATTCGCTCGGCGAGCTGCTCGTCAATATCCACGATGGACTCGGGCAAGTCGTTATAGGCCGCCGAGGACTGCGGGTTGAAATTGATCGCCAGCACGACGTCGATACCGCTCTGCATGACCCTGGCAAAATACTGATCGGAATCGATAATAGGTTCTATTTGCTCAAGCGTACTGGTAAAGCCACTGTCCAGTTCCTCGAGATTGATGGGCGCCAGCAGATCCCTGATGTTCCTGTCCGGTTCCGGGAAGGTAATATCGAAGCCTACGACGAGAGCGCCATAGTCACGCAGCTTTTCAGTAAGCTGGCCTACTTTGATGCGATTCCAGGGATACTGGCCTTCCGCCTGCAGACTTCGCTCATCGAGATCGACGATGACGATCTTGTTTTCCGGCAATTTCTCCGCCTTGGGCATGATGCTGAGGCGCTGGTCATAGATCACGTACTCTAGCCGGGTGAGGAATCGATCAACGATTGGCGGCGCACTTAACTGCAACCACAGAATCACCATGGTGCCGAAAATACCCAGGTAAGTGGGGAGGCGCTTGCCTTCGGAGAGGAAGCGCTGCAGGGGTTTGAGTGTGGTCGCGAATGACATCAAGCTGGCTTCTGTTCGTGCATCTTGTTGTTATGTAAGCCATTATAAGCTTATTGTCACTGTACATGCACTGCAGGCATGGGTACTATTGGCCGCCTTCTTGCGGGCTCAGCTCACCATGGAAATATTCAAAGAATTTACATTCGAGGCGGCACACCGATTACCGAACGTGCCTGAAGACCACAAGTGTGCTCGCCTGCATGGTCATTCCTTTGCCGTGCGGATAGGTGTGAAGGGAGATGTCGGCGAACACTCTGGCTGGGTGATGGACTTTTCCGATATCAAGAGCGCCTTCAAGCCCATCCGGGATGAACTGGATCACTACTATCTGAATGACATAGAAGGGCTGGAAAACCCGACCAGCGAGAATATCGCGCGCTGGATATGGGACCGCCTGCTACCGGCGCTTCCCCTTCTCTACTCAATAGAAATTCGAGAGACCTGTACCAGCGGCTGCATCTATCGCGGTGACTAGGCAGGCTTTATCCAGTTACTGGGTTCAATGCTCTCGTCCTGCAACTTATCAGGGCTGATGTCGGATTTATTCATCACCAATTGCTTGCTCGCCATGAACTCTTTCGGGCGCTTCACACAGTCGGACGCGATGACCACACCGTCTTTGTAGTAGAACAGCGCGAATCCGTCTTCGTGATTGGTGGAATCGCCTCTCACCACTACCTTGTCATACCCATCGCTGATGCCGACCATCTGCAGTTTCACATCGTACTGATCTGACCAGAACCAGGGCACCGCATTGTACTCGTTTGTCTTGCCGCAAATATTGGCTGCCACCGTTCGCGCCTGATCGTTGGCATTTTGCACCGACTCGAGTCGCATCATCCTGTCATAGAGCAAGCTAGGATGACTGCAGCAATCTCCAGCCGCATAGATGTTTTCATTGCTGGTCCGGCCATGGCTGTCCACAACGATGCCATTCCCGATTTCGAGTCCCGCCGATTCGGCAAGCGACATATTAGGCGCTACCCCGACTCCCACGACAACGAGATCGACATTAAGCTCCTCGCCGTCATTGAGCCCAATGACGATCCTTTTTTCGCCGGACTCCTTTTCTGCCTCAAGCATCGAAGCCACATGTGCGCGCGTGCGAATATCCACTCCGTGTAGCATATGCAATGAAGTCATATAGTCAGAAATCACCTTGCTGGTGACCCGGGCCAACACCCGTTCGGCCATTTCCAGCACCGTCACTTCCAGCCCCAACTTCCGCAGCACGGCGGCTGCTTCCAGCCCAATATAGCCACCACCGATTACGGCGGCCGATTTGGCTCCTGGCAATGCCGCTTGTAACTGGCTTACGTCCGCGGCGGTGCGAATATAAAACATCTTCTCCAGATTCTGCCCTATTGGCAGCGTCCGTACTGAAGCGCCTGTGCAGAAAGCCAGTTTGTTGTAAACCAGTTTTTGACCATCACTTAGCCGCACCGAACTCGATTCAATATCAACATCCAGTACAGTGATGCCTAACATCAGCTCTATGGCACTGTCATCGAAAATCTTTTGTGGACGCAGGCGGATCGCATCCATGGATTTTTCACCCGACAGAAAATCCTTGGACAGGGGTGGTCGGTGGTAGGGTAGCTCGGATTCTGCACCGATCAGGGTGATATCGCCTTCCCAGCCATCCCTGCGCAGTTGTAAGGCTAACGAAACACCGGCATGACTCGCTCCGATAATGACACAGCGTTGCTTACTCACTCATAAACTCCTTTGCTACTCTTTGCTTCACGTATTTGGGGATGCCGTTTCTGGTAATTGCCAGTCTATGGGTTGCAGCCCATTTTCGAGCAAATACGTATTTGCCCGGGAAAAATGCCGATTGCCAAAAAAGCCACGGCTGGCTGACAAAGGTGATGGATGGGGTGACTTCAACACCAGGTGACGATTGGCATCGATGAAACCACCCTTCTTCTGGGCGTAAGCACCCCACAGCAGGAACACGAGATTATTGCGCTGCTCGTTCAGGATATGAACGACACGATCGGTGAACCGCTCCCAGCCTTTTCCCTGATGACTACCCGCTTTGTGTGCCTCTACCGTGAGCACAGCATTCAACAATAGCACGCCCTGTTCCGCCCAATACTGCAAATAACCGTGATGCGGGGGATTGAACCCCACATCCGAGCGCAACTCCTTATAGATATTCTGCAAGGACGGCGGGATATCGACGCCCGGCAATACCGAGAAACAAAGACCATGTGCTTGACCGGGGCCGTGGTAAGGGTCCTGACCAAGAACAACCAGTTTCACTTTATCCAGGGGTGTGGAGTTCAGGGCGTTAAAAATATTCTCGCCAGCGGGAAAAATGCGTTTGCCCGAAACTTTTTCCTGCAGCAAGAACTGGCGCAGGTTTTCCATGTATTCCGATTCAAATTCCCCAGCCAGAGCAGCTTTCCAGCCAGGCTCCAGTTTAATTTCCCGGGAACTTTGTTCAGCGTCAGTCATGCTGTGGACGAAGATGAGGAAACAACAGCACATCCTTTATCGAAGGTGAATCGGTGAACAGCATCACCAGGCGATCAATACCGATGCCCTCGCCTGCCGTTGGCGGCATGCCGTACTCCAATGCCGTTATATAATCTTCGTCGAAGTGCATGGCCTCATCATCGCCTGATTCTTTCTGTGCTACCTGAGCATGAAACCTTTCGGCCTGGTCTTCCGGGTCATTCAGTTCCGAGAAGCCATTGGCCAATTCACGGCCGGCCACATACAGTTCGAAACGGTCAGTCACCTCAGGGTTATCTTCGTTACGACGAGACAGTGGCGAAACTGCCGTTGGATGATGATAAACAAACGTGGGTTGGTCGAGCTTGTCTTCAACCCGTTCTTCGAATATCTCCATGATCAGCTTGCCCTGGGACCAATCATCCTCGCTGCTGACATCCAGCCTGTCAGCGAGAGCCAGCAGGGCATCATGGGAGGCGAAGTCACTTTCAGTGGCGCTACAGTACTCGCAGATCGCCTCAGTCATGGTCAGGCGACGGAAGCTGTTTCCAAAATCATATTCCGTGCCCTGAAAAGTGACACTGGTACTACCTATCACTTCCATTGCAATACGTCGAAACAGATCTTCAGTCAGGTCCATCAGGTCGTGATAGTCAGCATAGGCCCAATAAAATTCGAGCATGGTGAACTCGGGATTGTGCTTGGTAGACAAACCCTCATTGCGAAAGTTGCGATTTAACTCATAAACTTTCTCGAAGCCACCCACCACCAAACGCTTGAGGAATAGCTCCGGGGCCACTCGCAGATACATGTCCTGATCGAGGGCATTGTGATGGGTAATGAACGGACGTGCCGTGGCGCCACCCGGGATGACCTGCATCATCGGCGTTTCCACTTCCATGAAATCGAGCTGCTCAAAATATTCCCGGATAAAGCGAAGGATTCTGGATCGCAGGGCGAAAACAGCTCGGGAATCGTCATTCACAATGAGATCCACGTAGCGCTGGCGA
Source organism: uncultured Pseudohongiella sp. (assembly GCA_965227635.1). Taxonomy (GTDB): domain Bacteria; phylum Pseudomonadota; class Gammaproteobacteria; order Pseudomonadales; family Pseudohongiellaceae; genus UBA9145. Next base: position 3,679,199 of record OZ245763.1, read on the forward strand.
TAGCGCATTTCGGTATCAGTCAGCCCTTTGTGTTTGTCCGGTAGAGGCCTTAGCGACTTGGTCAACAGGCGCAAATTGGAGGCACGTACTGTGAGTTCACCCTTCTGGGTTTTGAACACTTCACCTTCCACACCGATGACATCGCCAAGATCCAGCCCTTTTAATTCATCTAATTGTTCCTCGGGCAGAGTCTTGTTATTCATATAGAGCTGGATTCGGCCCTGACCGTCCTGAATCACCACGAAAGGGCCGCGCATACGGATAATGCGGCCTGCAACGGCTGTTTGCTGGGCCAGGGATTTGAGCTCTTCTCCATCCTTGTCCAGGTAGAGCGCATCCAACTCTGCCGAGTTGTGCTGCCTTCGAAAATCATTGGGAAATGCTTCCCGGCTTGCACGAATCTCACCCAGCTTCTCACGCCTCAGCGCAATTAGCTTGTTCTCGTCTTCCGTATCCAGTGGTGTGTTTTCTTCTGCCATGTTCCTTGCGCCTGTTTACAGCCCCATCTTCAAACTTGCTTCAATAAATTTATCGAGATCGCCATCAAGTACGGCGCTCGTATTGGTTACTTCTATATTGGTACGCAAATCCTTGATGCGGGAAGAATCCAACACATAGGAGCGAATCTGACTGCCCCAACCGATGTCGGCCTTGGAATCCTCGATGGACTGCATTTCTTCTTTTCGTTTCAATTCTTCCAGCTCGTACAACTTGGCTTTCAACTGTTTGATCGCCATATCTTTATTCTTGTGCTGCGAACGCTGGCTTTGACACTGCACCACTATGCCAGAAGGTTCATGGGTCAGGCGCACCGCGCTGTCGGTCTTGTTGACATGCTGGCCACCAGCGCCACTGGAGCGGTAGGTATCGATACGAACCTGGGACATATCCAGATCCACTTCGATATCATCAGCAATCTCGGGCGAAACGAACACCGAGGCAAACGACGTATGCCGCCGATTTCCTGAGTCAAAAGGTGATTTTCTAACCAGGCGGTGAACCCCAGTCTCGGTGCGCAGCCAGCCGAAGGCGAAGTCGCCGCTGAAATGAATGGTGGCACTCTTGATACCGGCCACGTCGCCACCGGACACTTCCACCAACTCGGTTTTGAAGTCTTTGTCTTCGCCCCAGCGCAGGTACATGCGCAACAACATCTCCGCCCAATCCTGCGCCTCGGTGCCACCTGATCCCGCCTGTATGTCGAGGTAGGCATTGGAACTGTCCATGGCACCCGAAAACATGCGGCGGAATTCCAGGGACTGGAGCTGCTGCCGCAAGGACTGCAAGTCCTTGTCTGCTGCATCGAACAGTTCCTGGTCCTGTTCCTCTCGGGCCAGATTGAACAGCTCTTCTACTTCACCGATACCGTCATACAAATTGTCGATCGTGCCGACCACGGCTTCGAGCTCCGCGCGCTCCTTACCCAGGTTTTGCGCGTACTCGGGTTTGTCCCAGACATTGGATTCGCCGAGTTCCAACTCAACTTCCGCGAGGCGATCTTTCTTCACCTCGTAGTCAAAGATACCCCCTGAGACTGTCAGTGCCGGTCTTCAATTCTTTAAGTTCACTCAGTTGGGCATTGATCTCCAACGTATTTGCTCCTGCTTGCTGGGAAAACGCGCATTTTACCTTATCAGAGCCAGCTTGCCAGCAAGCCCAGACCGCCAACACTGTTATAATCCACGTTCAACCACATTTCAGGACGCCAGCTTGCCCGGCACCAGCTTCAAGATCGATTCACCTGCTCTGTCCTGGTCTGAGGACGGACTTCCCCGCTCCACTCACTTTGACGATATTTATTATTCCCGGCAGGATGCCCTCGCCGAGAGTGACCATGTTTTCCTGAGGGGCTGTGAGCTGACGCAGCTCTGGTCTGACCCGGCGCTTGCGGGCAGCACCTTCACTATGGGTGAAATCGGGTTTGGCGGCGGCCTCAATTTCCTGCAAACCTGGGCCTTGTGGCAGCAGCAGACTACCCAGAGTTCATGCCCTGCCAGACTGCACTACGTGGCCGTGGAGCAATATCCGCTATCGGCAGAGGACCTGGCTTTACTACACGGTCGTTGGCCTAGTCTGCAAACCTGCTCTGCCCGGCTTCTGGAGAACTACAGCCCCAAACATCGCGGCCTGATGCGCCTGCACCTCGATGAATCAGTCACCCTTGATCTAATGTTGGGTGATGCCACTTACTGGCTGCAACAGCGACCCTTGTCTGATCCCCCGATGCAAGCCTGGTTCCTCGATGGCTTTTCACCCGCTCGAAATGAGGCACTGTGGACGCCGCAGCTTTTCCGGCTAATGGCATTACACAGCTCGCCCATGACGCGCCTGGCAACCTATAGCAGTGCCGGCCAGATTCGCAGAGACCTGCTGGATGCCGGTTTCAATGTCGAACGTCAGGACGGTTTTGGAAGCAAGCGACACATGCTTGTGGCCAGGGGAAATAACAGAGAACCCTCTCGTCATACATCGACTGCGCCCTGGTTCGACTTCTCTCGTTTCCAGGCTGGCGAGCGACAAGCCGTGGTCATCGGCGCCGGGTTAGCTGGCTGTTTTACGGCTAATGCACTCGCCCGGCGGGGCTGGCGCATCAAACTCCTGGATCGCGCGCCTGACCTCGCCAGCGGCGCATCCGGTATACCGCAACTGGCTCTACGCTGCCGGTTATTCAATTCCACGGAACCGCAGGCCCAATTTTACCTTCAGGCCTATGGTCATAGCGTACGCAGCCTGAGCAAACTCAATGATTCCGGTCAGCGCGTGTTTCATGACTGCGGCGTGAGACAACTGGCCAGCGCCATGAAATCCCGCCACGCTCCAGAATCACACCTTGTAGCCGGTTTGTATCCGGAGTCCATCGTGAAAGCCGATGCACAAGGCGATTATTTGTTTCCCGAGGGCGGCTGGGTAGATTCACGGCAGCTCTGTCAGAGCCTTGTAGATCACCCCAATATCACCTTCAGGGGTAACAGCGGAGTGGAATCGATCAATCTAATGGGTGACACCTGGCATCTTCACGGCGAAGAATCCGCTGAGCTTGGTCAGTATCCTGTGACCATCATCGCCAATGGCTTCGATGCACTTCACCTCATCGGAATTTACAAACTTCCACTGCAAAAGATCATAGGTCAAAGCAGCCAATTGGCTACATCGGAAGAACTAGCCGTCTGCAACGAAGTGTTGTGTGGCGATAAAACCCTCCTGCCTTCCCTGAACGGCATGCACACGGTGTCCGCCACATACCGAAGTGAAGACGCCAGTGATTGCCAACGCGAAGAAGATGACCGTGAAAATCAGGAAGCGCTGGCTGCAATGTTAGGCATCGACGTGAACAGCCTCAATTTACAGCAGTCCTGGGTCGGAAGTCGCTGCAATAGCCGGGATCGGTTTCCCCTGGTAGGCCCCGTCCCTGACTTTCACGCGACCTCCCGGGACTATGCCGATCTGCGGCGCAATGCCAAAGCAATCATCAATACCCCTGCGACTTACTTGCCCGGCCTGTACCTGAACACAGCCCATGGCTCCAACGGCCTTTGCAGCAGCCCTTTAAGCGCAGAATACCTTGCCAGCCTGATTGATGGTGGCAGCTCGCCAATAGAGAAAGATCTGATGGACGCGCTCAACCCAGTGCGCTTCCTGATTCAGGACATGAAAAAACAACGCTGAAGAAACACCGCGGGTAATTGCCTGGGTAGAAAATTCAGAAGATCGAGCAGTCACCAGGCAGGATGCGCTAGCGGCTAAAATACCGGGTCACGACCTTGGCCAAAGACGCGGGGTCATCGCTACCCGCCATCTCCCGAATAGAGTGCATTCCGAATGTGGCCACACCGATATCGAGGCTGCTGATACCGGTTTCGGTCGCGGTGATGGGACCGATTGTGCTTCCGCAGGCCATATCGTTACGCATCACGAACTGCTGGTATGGCACCTTGGCGTCATCGCAAATAGACTTAAACAGAGCCACAGATTCGCTATTGCTGGCGTAGCGCTGATTGGCATTGATTTTGATCACTGGGCCGCCATTGAGCACGGGCCTGTGTTTATCGTCATGCTTTTCAAGGTAGTTGGGATGCACCCCGTGAGCATTGTCGATAGACAGGAAACTGGATCGACTACTCATGCGATGCAGATCCTCACTGGCATCTTCGCCTGCACTCCTGGCTGCTTCGTTTAGCTTGCTGGCAGCGACCAGTCGTTGCAGTACCGATTTGAGGAACGGTCCCTGGGCTCCGGAGGTTGAAGCACTTCCAACTTCTTCATGATCATTGCACACCAACATACTGGCATGCTGGCTTTTGCTCTTGATCAATGACTGGCAGGCTACATAGCAGCTTAGAAGATTATCCAGCCTCGCTGATGCGATGAACTGACCTTCCATACCGACCACGGCCGGCGCCTGGGTATCATAGAGGTAGAGTTCATGCGCCAAAATCTTCTGCGCTGCGCGGTGTTGTGCCTGCTTGCGCAGTATCGACAACAAGTAGGCATCGAAATCGAAGCGCTGCTTGTCACCTAGTTGCAGAACAACCGGTTGCAGCTCTTTCTGCGGGTTGACGGTACGATTCTCATGTACGGTCCGGTTGAGGTGAATCGCCAGGCTGGGAATCACGGCTATGGCGTCTTTCACGTCCAGCAAGGCAGATCCAATTGCGCCCTTGCGATCTTTGTAGTTTATTCGCCCGGCGATGGATAAATCCCTGTCGAACCAGGGCGTGAACAGGGCACCGCCATAGACTTCCACACCCAGTTGCAGGTATCCCTGCTGACGAATTTCAGGGTTTGGCTTGATCTTTAGACAGGGACTGTCGGTGTGTGCACCGGCGATACGAATACCGTGGTCGAGCAGTGCTTCGCGGCCAGTCTTGAATGCGATAATGGCGGAATCGTTGCGAACAACGAAGTAGCAAGCGTTTCGGTCGAGAGACCAGGAGTCACGCTCCCTGAGCTCTTCATATCCGGCTTTTTCAAGCAGGGCCCGCAGACTCGCCACTGCATGAAATGCAGTGGGCGATGCCTGCAGAAAATCCAGCAAGCCTTGATTGAATTTGGAAACGCTCATGGCAGGACAGGAGCCCGGTTTCTTGAATGACCCGGGCCGGAATCCTAGTTGACCTCCAACAGTTCCACGTCGAAGATCAAAGCCGAGTTTGGCGGAATTGCGGGTGTGGGCGAGGCTTCACCGTAAGCCATACCGGGCGGAATAAACAGGCGCCACTTGTCCCCTACTGTCATAAGCTGCAATGCTTCAGTCCAGCCAGCAATAACCTGAGACACACCAAAGGAGGCAGGCTGCCCGCGCTCTACTGAACTATCGAACACGGACCCATCGATCAAGGTACCGTGGTAATGCGCGAGTACAGTGTTCGAAGGTGTCGGAGAACTGCCACCGGTGGCGCCAGATTCGAGTACTTCATATTGCAGGCCAGAATCGAGGGTTACCACACCGGAGCGCTGGCCATTCTCAGCAAGAAATGCTTCCGCAGCAGCCAGGTTGTCGGCCAGAGCGGTTTGAGCCGCTACCTGCTGTCGGGTCATGAACGTCTGGATGGCATTTACCAATTCTGCTTCACCTAGCTGCACTTGGTCAGAAACCGCATCCAGCATACCCGCCACGAAAGCATCAATCGGCACGTCCTCGACAAGCCCCTGGCTTACGATGTTTTGCCCGATATTTACCCCGATAGAATAGCCGATTCGATTGTCTTCATTCGTCAGGTCGATATCACTCTGAGCGAACACCTGGGATGCAGAACAGAGAGCTAAAATACTCAACGCGATTGATCCAGCTCTGGTGGATGTTTTCATACCATTTTCCTTAGATTCAGTGGACAATTGCCTGTTGTTGCGGGCCGTTGTTTGTGGCTGTAGATGCAAGCACTGATTGCAGGCTTTTAGCCCGGCTGTTTAACTGCGGCAATGAGTGGCGCATACTAACCGGGAACACTCTGAATTGCCAGCCAGCGCCCAGCGAGGAATCCCAGGAAAACCCATGCCTAACCCCCAGAAAACACGCACTGCCGGCCCCCTGCTAACGCCGCTGCTGGTATTGTTAGGCCTCGTATTGGCGTCCTGTAATCAGAGCTACTCGGTCTCTATCAACAATCAGCCCGTGTACGACCCAACTGGCCGTTCAATCAACAATGAAGTGAGCGATGCCGATCTCCAGGGCTGCATTAACCTCGCCATGCAGCAACAGCGTGTGGATTACCCAATGGAACTCACCGTACTTTCCTGCGCCAACTCACAGATAAGGGCACTGGATAATATTGGGCAACTGGCGAGCCTGCGTTTCCTCGACCTGGGAAACAATAGCATCAGCAATATCACCCCGCTGGAGGAACTGCCCACTCTGGGGGGGCTAAATCTGGCGAACAACGCGATAACTGACATCTCTCCGCTGCTCAATATGCAAAGCCTGGCATCCGTAAGCCTGTTTGGGAACAATAACATCCCCTGCGATCAATTGTCGGCGCTGCGCACAAGGCTGGGTAACAACCTGACTGCACCTGAACGCTGCCGAAACTGATAGCGCTTGTTACCTGAGAAGTGCCGGATTAACGGGCGAAGAAACTACGGCCCGGGCGCAAGCTGTCTCGCGCTAACCTGCAAGCGCTGGAACACCGCTATGAAAACGAAACTGTTCATCCGGCGAGACCACCAAATCGCGCTCCAGGTTTCCGAATTCAATTACCCGATCTGAAATATCGGAAGAACTGTAGAGCTCGGCGAGCGCCAGATAATCCTGGAAATGTCGGCTTTCCGATTTCAACAGGCTGCTATAGAAACGCGCCAGCTTGTCGTCCAATAGCGGGATCAATCCTGCAAAACGCTCACAGGAACGCGCCTCGATATAGGCACCGATAATCAGGACATCGATCAGTGCCTCATCTTCATGATTCGAAATATGCTGCCTGAGTCCGGCGGCATAACGCGATGGCCCGAGCCGGGCATAGTTGATATCACGCTCATGCAGGATCGCCACAACCTGCTCGAAGTGCAATAATTCCTCTCGTGCCAATTGCGACATCTTGCTCATCAATTCTGTCTTCGAGGTGTGACGATACATGAGATTCATGGCGGTTGCCGCAGCCTTGCGTTCACAATTCGCGTGATCGATTAACAGGATATCCTGCTGAGTAAGAGCGGTTTCAAACCAGGCATGCGGCGTTGGTGTCTGGAGGAACTCCATAACCGGTGCTAGAAAATTACTGGTCGAGGACATGGCGGTGAAAGAGAACGTGAGTTCTTCAAGTGTTGCTGGCTTTGAAACCAGGGAGTGTCAGTTGAAACACGGTTGAACGGAAACGAGAATGCCGATTACTCAATGGTGCGTCTTCTCGCCTGCGGACTCTTCCTTGGCATTGCCTGAATCGGAATCCTGCCCTAACTCTTCCAATTGCAAGTCATCATCCTCCTCCGACTCCATAGCTGAAGCGGCCTTCAGTTGCTTCGAGGTCTTCGCACCCAACTCTCGCAGCGTTTCGGCGCGACGCACGAGATTTCCCCGACCGGACGTCAGTTTGTTATGCGCCTTTTCATAACTTTTCTTGCTGGTATCGATGCGGTTACCGATCTCTTCAAGATCATCCACGAAGGCTACAAACTTGTCATAGAGCGCACCGGCTTTCTCGGCTATCTCATTGGCATTCTGGTTCTGCTGCGCCAGTCGCCACAGGTTTTGCACCGTCTTCAGGGAAGTGAGTAATGTGGTTGGTACGACGAAAATAATATTGCGCTCGAAGGCATACTGAAAGAGATTCGGGTCTTCCTGAATGGCCGCGGTGTAGGCCGCCTCGATAGGCATAAACAGGAAAACGTAGTCCAGCGAATTCACACCGGCCAGGTTCTGGTAGTCCTTGCTGGACAAGCCGTTTACATGATTACGAATAGAGAGCACGTGCTGCTTCATGAGTTCGGTTCGAGTAGCTGGCTCATCCGCGGCGTTAAAGGCATCCCAGGCTTTCAGCGACACCTTGGAATCAATAATGATATCTCTCGACTCCGGCAGATGAACAACCACATCAGGTTGCAGCTTACTGCCGTCCTCCGCCTTCATGCTTACCTGTACTTCATACTCCCTGCCTTTCACCAGTCCCGATTTTTCGAGGATTGACTCCAGCACAAATTCTCCCCAACTACCCTGGGCCTTGTTATCACCCTTCAGCGCATTGGTGAGGTTCACTGCCTCTTCTGAAATTCGGTTATTAAGCTCCTGCAGCGATTTAATTTCTCGGGCCAGCGAGAAACGCTCTTTGGATTCCTTGTCGTATGTCTCCTCAACACGCTTTTCAAACTGGCTGATTTTTTCCTGTAGAGGGTTGAGAATGGTATTAAGACTCGCTTTACTGGAGTCGGTAAACTTCTTGCTCTTGTCTTCGAATATCTCGTTAGCAATATTCTTGAACTCGACCGTGAGCTTGTCCCTGGACTCATTAAGCAAAGCGAGTTTCTCATCAAACTGCTTCCGCTCCAGTTCCAGGCTGGTGGTCATGCTGGCCAGGCGCTCCCTGCCTTGCTGCAGCTCTGTTGTTAGTTCCCGGTTCTCATCCTGTGCCCTTGCCAACGATGCCTGGGCAATTTCGAGTTCCTGCTGACGACCGGTAAGTCGCTCCTCTGCGGTGGCAGCAAGCACCCTCGCCTGCTGCAGTTGCCGTAACAGGAAGAAAATACCCAGCACTGCCGCCGCTAATAGCAGCAGCAGAATTAATGTAGTGAAATCAAATGTCATCAGAGTGGGAGTGGCGCTTTAGGTCCCGGCAGCATCAGGTCAGGTTGTCGTTAATTACCTGCAGCAATTCGACAGTGAGTTGGCTGGCATCGAGAGATGGCTCCAGCGCCTCGGTAACGACATTGACCGTGGTTCCGGTTTGCAGCAGCCGAATGCTGAAGTCTCTCTCCGGCATAAGTTCATCGGATTCCCCCCGGCCCAATATACGACCGAAGAAACCCGGCTCGTCACCATCGTCCATGATGCCCGCGAAACGCACATTGATAAATGCTTCGTCTCGATTCTCATCCACGATGTCGATCTCGGCGGTAGTCAACGCCTGACGGATCTGGACCCATGCCCGGTTGTAATCAACCTTGAGTTCCAGCATTTGCTGGCCAGTGCCACCCTGAATGATATTGGCCTTGCTTTCGGCCTCGATCGTTCCCGCCAGCAGGCTGGCTGAGGAAGCCTGGTAGATATCGTTGCGATCTGCCAGGAACTGGGATACTGAGCGCAGCATTTCTTCCTCCAACTCATCCGAGGAGGATTCTTCAGGCCAGGTGATCACTGTAGGGATTGGTTCGGTCCTCGCCTGCTGCAGATGCAACACATAGATTTCCGAGTAGCCCGGATGCAGGCCTGGTTCAATGGTGATGCGGTATTTATGCCGTGACTCCTGGTCACTGCCAATCTCGACCCAGGACGTCTCCAGAATCCCCGCACTGGGGTTTTCATAGTCCAGCGCTATCTGAATCTCGGTCCAGTAGTCCCTGATTCGAGGCCACACCTGCCCAGGGGTGGCATCGATAAGAATCCAGCGTCGGTCGGACAGGCTCTGGATGATTACGCCTTCACGACGTCGGGTTTCAATGGGGCGTGGCATGGGCACATCGTCGAATGCCGCATTCTCAACAACCAGCCGCTCGGGGATCACATAGAGTTCATCAATGGTGTAGCTGTCCAGATTACTGGGGATACGCATGGGCGGGATAATCTGGGCGTCACGGTAGTCACCACCACGATCGCGGAACATGCCCTCTTCACCACCCAGATAGTTGCAGGCAGATACAGAGAGCAGAACACCCACAGAGAGTGTGATTTGACTGACCAGCTTGGTTAAACGCGTTCTCAAAATTCTATTCCAGTTCCAACTACTTCCAAATTCCTGTGTATTGCCCCGGGCAATCAAGCCGCTTTGGCCAATTCGATTCCAGCCTGTTGAATGGCATCAAGCACTTTGACGTGATATTGGCTGTTGAGTTCCACAAGTGGCAGGCGAATTCCTGCTGGGATCTTGCCCATTTTCTGTAATGCCCACTTCACCGGCACCGGGTTAGCTTCGACAAACAAGTCCCGATGCAAGGCGGCAAGTTGTTGGTCGATCTGCTCGGCTTCTTCAATATTTCCCGCCAATGCCAGTTCACACATCTGTGCCATGGCAGCAGGCGCCACGTTGGCGGTTACCGAAATAACACCGTCGCCGCCGCCTGCCAGTAGCTTGAGGGATATCGCATCCTCACCACTGTACACGGCAATTTGTTCACCGCACTCCCTGATGAGTTCCAGCCCTCTCTCCAGGTTCCCCGTTGCATCCTTGATACCTGTAATATTCTCAACCTCGCACAGGCGCTTGACAGTATCCAGGGAAAGATCACAGGCAGTGCGACCTGGCACGTTGTAGAGAATTTGTGGAATCTGAACAGACTCTGCCAAATACTTGAAATGCTGATACAGGCCTTCCTGCGACGGTTTCGTGTAATAGGGAGTTACCAGCAGACAGGCGTCCGCGCCATGCTCTTTGGCTGACTGGGTAAAGTACAACGCTTCCTGGGTGTTGTTGGATCCGGTGCCAGCGATTACTGGTATGCGTCCGTTGACCGATTTCACACAGTGGGCGACCAGGTCGCAATGCTCTTCGGTACTCAGCGTTGCTGACTCACCAGTAGTACCAACAACCACGATTCCATCGGTGCCAGCATCGACATGCCAGTCGACAAGCTGGTCGAAGGTATCAAGGTCTAAGCTGCCATCGGGATGCATGGGTGTAACCAGGGCTACGAGGCTACCTTTAATTCGATCTGTCACGGGATTTACTCTGAAATGTTCAGGTTAAGGGCTAGTGTCTTGGACTTGTTAACGGCCAGATGCCGGATCAGGGGAAATGGTATCACAGAGCCGCTAAAACCCCATAAAGACTGGCTACAGGCCAGGCGTTGCCTGATTTCCCGACCTGGATTGTACCCTGCCGGGCCAGGCATTGATGATCGCCTTCACCATGGTCGCCAGCGGAATGGCGAAGAATACACCTGCCAGTCCCCAGACACCGCCGAAAATCAGCACAGCAGCGATTATCGCCACAGGATGCAAGTTGACCGCCTCTGAGAAAATAATCGGTACCAGCACGTTGCCGTCGATAATCTGCAGAACCAGATAACCGATCAGCACTGTGTAAAACTCACCACCAATACCCCATTGCACGTAGGCTACCGCCGCCACAGGTACAGTCACCACGGTGGCACCGATGTAGGGAACAATAACCGACAGGCCAACCAGCACTGAGAGCAGCAGTGCATAATTGATACCCATGATGACAAACATCACATAGGCGGCGCCTCCCACAATGAAGATTTCTACCGCCTTGCCTCGAATATAGTTCGATATCTGCTCATCCATCTCTCTCCAGATACGGTTCATCAACGGGCGATTACGGGGCAGGAAATTTCCCGCCCACAGCACCAACTGATCCTTGTCTTTCATGACAAAGAACACCAGGATTGGAACCAGCACCAGGAAAATAACCCAGGCGAAAATACTGGGCAGACTGGCCAGGGAATACTCCAGGATGGTCTGGCCAAAACCGCCGATCTCTCCCCCCAGACCATCTATGAACGCCCGCACCTGGGCATCGGAAAACAGGCTTGGATAGTTCTCCGGTAGCGACATTAGCGCTGTCTGACCTTCACTTAGCAGGTTTGGTATCTCGTTCGCCAGACGCCTGAGCTGATTCCAGGCCCGGGGCATCAGGTAAAACAGCAGAATCAGGAATAAGCCAATGAAAAGCGTATACACCGCAACGAATGCCAGCCGTGGCGATGCCCCATAGCGCAGCAGTATGTTCACCAGGCCCTGCATCAGGTAGGCAATGATGATGGCTGCGATGAGCGGGGCCAGAATGCTGCCCAGCAAGAGCAGTACCGCCAAAGCGATGCTTAGCAGTATCAGGAGTATGACGGACTCCTCGTCATGAAAATAACGATCGAGAAAATCGTTGATAAGCTGTTTCATAGTGCGGTGGCAGGTGGCGCTGCTAGTCAGCCTTTACGTATCCAGTAGGAGTAAGCGCTTTCATCCTTCTGGAAATCGAGAATTTGATGGTCACTCTGCTCCACGAAGAGGTGGAAATCCCGCTCTGAGCCAGGATCCGTGGCGACCACTTTCAATACCTGGTCGGTGTCCATGCCATTCAGGGCCAATTTGGCCTTGAGCAAGGGCATGGGGCATTCCAAACCAGTGACATCCAATTCTATATCGGCGTTAACAGTCATCTCCGTATGTTATCAAGCCAGGAGCCTTGCTGCCTATGACCAGAAGCCCGCAAAATCCGATAAGTTGTTAAAACCGCAGGAATAATTGTCGGAATAATTATGATAGTCTGGTGGTCTGTCCATATAATGGACAACTCTATGCAGCGACCTCATTTGATATCCAGATTGCTCTGCCTGACGCTCCTGGCCCTGCCAGTGGCCTCAACTACCTATGCTCAGGGCACCCTCCCCAGCCTTGGGGACCGCATTTCCGGCACCGTCAGCCTGGATCAGGAATACCGTATGGGTCAGCAATTCCTGACCCAATTACGCCGCAGCGCGCCAACGATCCCGGATGCTCTGCTCAATACGTATTTGGAAAATGTCACCTACAAGCTGGCCGCTCGCAGCCAGTTGCAGGACAAGCGGCTGTCATTCGTGATTATCGATAGCCAGGAGATCAACGCCTTCGCTGCGCCTGGCGGGATTATCGGGGTCAACACCGGCCTTTTCCTGAATGCCCGCACCGAGGCAGAGTTTGCCTCTGTCATGGGGCACGAAATCGCCCACGTGAGTCAGCGTCACTTCGCCCGTGGCGTGGATGAAGCCCAGGCCGGCAGGGTTGGCCAATTGGCAGGTTTACTGGCCAGCGTGCTCATTATGGCGACATCGGATGCCGGTCACGGCGCCGCTGCCCTCTCTGGCGTTCAAGGCCTTGGAGTAGACAACCAGCTACGCTTCAGTCGCTCGAACGAGCAGGAAGCTGACCGTATCGGACATGACACCATGTATGCCGCTGGGTTTGACCCGGCTGCACAAGCCAGCATGTATGAACTGCTGCTGGCCGCCAATCGCTTCGGCAGACGCCCACCGGAATTCCTGCTGACTCACCCTCTCACCGAATCGCGAATCGCTGAAAGTCGCGCCCGGGCTATGCGCTTTCCCCAGCGTGACTACATGCCGAACCTGGAATACCAGATTATGCGGGCGCGGGTTGTAGGTCACTACACAGAAAACAAAGCAGCCCTGATCGCCGATATTGAGCAACGCCTGCAGGACAGCACCAGTGACTTTACCCGGGATGCAAACCGCTACGCATTGGCCGTGGCTTACTATGAAAACCAGCAATTCGCAGAAGCCACTTCGACCCTCTCACCCTTGCTGGAGAAATACCCGAACCAGATCAGCCTGGTGGTGACCCAGGCCGAAATTTACACCGAGGAAAACGAACCCGCTCGGGCAATGGACTTTCTGCGACGCCACCTTGAAATAAACCCCGGCAATCATTCACTCACCATGGCCTATGTGGACGCCCTCATAGAAGCCCGCTCATTTACACGCGCAGCAGAGATGATGGAAGAACACAGCCGCAGTCGCAGCAATGACCATCACCTGTGGTATCAACTTGCAGAAACCTGGGGCCAGGCTGGCAATATCAGCAAGGTACATCAATCCCGCGCCGAATATTTCATCCTGGTTGGAGACTTCCGAAACGCACGGGAACAACTGCAGTTTGCATTGCGTATCGAGTCAGAAAACGAATCCGGTCCTGCTGTGGAAGCACGACTGCGTCAGAAAATTCGTGAAGTGGAACAGCGGCAGCGCGAATTAAGCGGCTAGCGATACGCCAGCCCCCATGCAGTGCTCACCAGAAGCATTGTAAGAATCAGGCCTTACCTTTCACCTGAAGTTGCTGTTCTGAGGCAAAATTCAGCATCCGCTGTAATGGCAGCATCGCCTTCCTGGCTAACTCCGCGTCAACGAATACTTCCTCGCTCTCCCGCTCCAGCGAATGCAACATGGATTCCAGGGAATTCATGGCCATCCAGGGGCAGTTGGCGCAGCTTCGGCAAGTGGCATCATTGCCTGCCGTGGGCGCAATGATGAATGTCTTGTCAGGTGCCAGTTGTTGCAATTTATGAAAAATGCCCTGGTCAGTCGCCACAATAATTTCGCTCTGAGGTACCTGTTGTGCAGCCTTGATTATTTGCGTGGTAGAACCTACGACGTCAGCCATCTCCAGCACTGCAGCAGGTGATTCAGGGTGTGCAAGAATCGCCGCATTCGGATGCATGGCTTTCATATCCTGCAGTCCCCGGGCCTTGAATTCCTCGTGCACGATGCAGGCAGCATCCCAGAGAATCATATCCGCGCCAGTCTTGTGCTGAATATAGGAACCCAGATGCTTGTCGGGTGCCCAAAGAATTTTTTCACCGGCATCCATCAGGTGTTCGACCACATCGACCGCGATGCTGGAAGTCACTACCCAGTCGGAGCGCGCCTTCACCGCCGCCGAAGTATTGGCATAGACCACTACCGTGCGGTCAGGGTGCTGGTCGCAGAACTCGCTGAAGCGATCAATGGGACAGGCAATATCCAGGGAACAGGTTGCTTCCAGGGTGGGCATCAAGACTTTCTTGTCGGGACTCAGAATCTTGGCCGTCTCTCCCATAAAGCGCACACCGGCAACAACCAGAATATCTGCATCGCAGTCGTGTCCGAATCGCGCCATCTCAAGGCTGTCGCCAACAAAACCACCGCTGTCCTCAGCCAGTTCCTGAAGCAGAGCATCCGTGTAGTAATGCGCTACCAGTCTGGCATTTTTCTTCTGCATTAATGCCGTGATTTGCTCACGGTAACGCGCAACATCTTCACTGCCCAGCGCGCGAGGCAGCTCCGCTCTGTCCAGATAGCTTTTAACGACTTCCGTATCGGAAGCAAGGGTATTGGATGGAGTGTTGGCCATGGGGTTTGGCAGGTATGGGTGACAAGGGTCTGTATTCTAACACAATTTGATGGCGTGCCAGATTTAGGGTGTGGTTGGAAAGAAAAAATGGATGCCAGTGCTTCCCTTGATATTTGGTGGGTCGTATAGGATTGACTCCCATTTCAGGCAAGCCAAATTGCTCGCCCCAATGGGGCAGTTGCGCTGTCCAAACTGCTCACCTACATGGACGTAGGTGTGCCAGAAATTGCCAGGGGCGATTTCGGTCATAAAAAAGGTTCATCTCGCTTTTCCGGGAACTGTTATCTGGCTCTGATTCAGTTACCTGTTTAGTTGGGGCTTCTTTGAACTGTGGCCGTGCCGGACAGAAGGGGCTCTGAGCGCTGGCAGGTATTACGTTACTTTTTGGCTGTATTTCCCTTCGATTGAGGGAGAGGTGTATCCAAGAGTACTCCGATATCTTCGGAATCACTGCACAAGCGGCTGCGAGGAGGCAGGGTTCCCAACCCGCCATTCAAGGCCGGCGCTGAACGGAAGAAAAAGACCGCAGGGCTTTTTCTGGAGTGAAGGAACCCAGGATGGGCGCCGAGCCGGCGGGTTGGGAACCCTGCCTCCTCGCAGTCGCGCTCGAAGGCACTCACTTAATTTTCCATGCGCACCAAATAGATGCTATTCCCCGCATAATCGCGATGAACCTAAAAAAGGGAAGCCAGTGCTTCCCTTAATGTTTGGTGGGTCGTATAGGATTGATTCGGGATTTGCGTGGGCGCAAATCCCTCACCCCTCGCCTACATGGATGTAGGCGTGCCAAGAATCGCCGGGAGCGATTCAGGCTCGGGGCAGCTACGCAGTTTGTCGAACCTTTGACGGTTCGAAAGAACCCCATTTGGGCCATAAAAAAAGGGAAGCCAGTGCTTCCCTTAATATTTGGTGGGTCGTATAGGATTGACTCCCAATTTGGCTGAGCCAAATTGCTCGCCCCTACGGGGCAGCTACGCTGTCCAAACTGCTACGCAGTTTGTCGAACCTTTGACGGTTCGAAAGAACCCCATTTGGGCCATAAAAAAAGGGAAGCCAGTGCTTCCCTTAATATTTGGTGGGTCGTATAGGATTCGAACCTATGACCAATTGGTTAAAAGCCAACTGCTCTACCGACTGAGCTAACGACCCGGTAATCTGTTTTAATCCCTGCCAGTTCGTTCGATCCCAGCAAGAGATTCTAGTTCACTTCTATGTCTGGCCAGCAAGCCAGGTGTCTGCTTGTAAGCAGATTGAGTCGGGCTAACGACCCGGTATTCTAAATTCTGATAGCAACCGCAAGGTGCGGCCGCGTGAAGGGGCGGTATGGTACTTGAACTTATCCCCGATTTCCATACGGAAATGGCGGATAATTTCCCCTTTCTACTCGCTAATCCCTGTATCTCGTAGGGTCTTCAATACCTGCCTTGGCAAATCCCGCTTTTCGCAGCAGACAGCTATCACATACGCCACAGGCAGCACCATTTTCGTCGGCCTGGTAGCAGGATACAGTCAAACTATAGTCCACCTGCAAACGAGTGCCTGTTTTGATGATTTCAGCCTTGCTGAGATGTATCAGAGGCGTTTGTAGCGATATCTTGCCGCCTTCCACACCCTTCTTGGTGGCCAGATTCATCATTTGGGCGTAGGCTTCTATGAATTCGGGACGACAATCGGGATAGCCGGAGTAATCAAGCGAGTTCACGCCGATGAATAAGGCATCTGCATCCAGCACCTCGGCCCAGGCCAGGCCATAGGACAGGAATACAGTATTGCGAGCCGGCACATAGGTTGCCGGAATACCCTCCGTGCCCCCTTCCGGTACGGCGATACTCGTATCCGTTAACGCTGACCCACCCAAAGCATCCAAACCGAGACTGATCACCTTGTGATCGATTACCCCGGCCGACTTCGCAACTTGCTGTGCCGCATTAAGTTCGCTCCTGGAGCGTTGCCCATAATCGAAACTCAGGGCATAACAGTCGTAACCCTGTTGTTTGGCAAGTGAAAGACAGGTAGCGGAGTCCAATCCACCTGAGACGAGGACAATGGCTTTCTTGGTCATGAGTCTGTTGTATCGTTGCGTGTCTTTGTTTTTCGAGTGCCAGTACAGTGTTGACCGATAAGTAGCCGCCAATTCTAGCGGCCCTGTTCGGCTCCCCATAGCAGCTTATGCAGTTGCAATTGCAAGCGCACCCTGAGTCGGTCTTCCAGAATCCATTCGGCGAGATCCCGTGCCGCTAACTGTTCGTGGGACGGCGAAAACAAGACTTCACCAGCCCTGTTGTTCAAGTTGTACTCCAACAGTTTGGAACGGGACCATTCATAATCTTTGCGGTCGCAGATCACGAATTTCACCTGATCTTTTGCCTTCAGTAAGGCGACATTTTCGAGGCGGTTTCGGTCTACCTCATCCGAGCCCGGTGTCTTTAGATCCAATACCACCGATACTCTTTCGTCTACTTCATCGATAGCCATTGCACCGCTGGTTTCCAGCGACACTTGCAATCCCAGGTCGCATAACTGCGACAGCAGCGGCAAACAGTTCGGTTGCGCCAGGGGCTCACCACCAGTAACGGTAACGTAGTCGCAGTTAAAATCTTTAACGGTTTGCACAATACTGGACAGGGTTTGCTGAGTACCGCCTTCAAAAGCATAGGCAGTATCGCAATACTGACAGCGGAGTGGGCAACCAGTCAGACGAACAAACACGGTAGGAATACCGACACTACGTGCCTCCCCTTGCAGGGAATGAAATATTTCCGTGATGCGTAAACTATCGGCGGTGGTCATGGGAAAGGTTTCTCACAGGCCCGGGAACTGATGACCTGCAAGCCTGAATAAGTAAGGATTCTTAATCCAGGGTCAGTAATCGGGTATCGGCCAGGCTTGCCGCGCCCGTGTTAGGAAACTGGCGCTTGATGTCGTTCAGAAGTCGACGTGCCTGGGGCAAGTTGCCGAGGCCTTCATAGGCTTGCGCCAGCCCATACATGGCATCTGGCAGCTTCGCTGAATCGCCGTACTGATTCAGTATGATCTCGTAGGAGTCTCGTGCCTCCGCATATCGGTTCAGGTACAGGTAAGCCTGCCCTTTCCAATAGTGTGCATTGGTAATGAAGCGGCCTTCAGGATAAATGCTGAGGTATTGATCGAACTCTGCAATAGAAAGCTCGAAGTTACTGTTAATTACGGAATCGTAGGCCATCTGATAGAGCTGCTGTTCACTCAGTACTGCGGGTTGCAGAGTGCCGCGACTGGAAGTTGGCCGGGTGTTTCGCGGCGTAACCGTGGGTCGCTCATTCTGTGTTGACAGCGCGCTACCGGATGCTGGCGTCGCAGGACTACCTGTACTGGATGCAACTGCCTGTTGCGAACCGCTCGCTGCAGTTGCTGG
Organism: uncultured Pseudohongiella sp.; assembly: GCA_965227635.1. Taxonomy (GTDB): domain Bacteria; phylum Pseudomonadota; class Gammaproteobacteria; order Pseudomonadales; family Pseudohongiellaceae; genus UBA9145. The sequence goes on from OZ245763.1 coordinate 3,697,573, forward strand.
GGTTCTACTGCCAGAGTTCGTCGTTGCGCCTGCTGTCGCCGGGGCTGCAGCTGTACCAGACTCCAATGCCTGTAAACGCTCATCCATATCGGTGTAGCGGTTCAGGGAATCCCTCTGCAGACGCCTGATCTCAAAACCCTGTTCTTCCACCATACCCCGCAGTGCCTGTACTTCTGCCTGTAGCTGGCGATTTTGATCCAGCAACAATTGCAGGGCATCGTTGTTTGATGCTGGAGCAGCAGTTCTTTGGGGAGAGTTGGACGAGTTTCCTCCCAGGGTTAGCCCCTGGGATTCCACTATGCTACCTGCGCCCTGAGCTACAGCGGCAGAAGCGAACGTGCCAGCGACAAGGACTGACAATGCGAAACTGGCTGCAACTCTCGGGACTCGGTTCATCAATTCTCTAACTTAAGTCAGGTGATCGATTATCTGGCAACGATTTCAACGCGACGATTGCGCGAGTAAGCTGATTCGGTTTGTCCACTTTGCGCTGGACGCTCCTCACCATAGCTCACGACTTCAATCTGGGATCGTGAAGCACCATTAACGATCAGGTAATTCAGAATGCCATTGGCACGACGCTCACCGAGAGCAAGGTTGTACTCGCGAGTACCTCGCTCATCGGCATGGCCTTCCAGTCGAATACGCTTGCTCGGGCTGCCAGCCAGATCACGCGCGTGGTAAGTCAGGGTATCGCGGTCTTCCTGCTTAAATTCAGCAACATCGAAGTCGAAATAGAAAACCGTCTGGCGCAGAGCATTCTGGGCACGAATCTGGTCCTGGGTAAGCTGGCCACTGCTGGAGCCCGCATTGGAGGATGCGGAGCCGCTGCTTGAGTTGCTGCCGGATGTCGATCCGCTATCAGCCGCTTCATCTGTGTCGCTTGTGGAGCTACACGCGGCCAGGGCAAATAGCGAAATAACTATCAGGCCAAATTTGGAAAATTGATTGCGTTGAATACTCACTCTTTGAGTCCTCCAGGAACTGAAATTTGTCTGTAAACCAGACTGTTGTTTGTTGAGAAAATTTGAAGCTTTTCCGAAGCTTAGTTAAAGAACGGAGACCAGGCCGGTTCCCGCACATCGCCCTGCGAAGATGGTAAACGGAACTTCACTCGGCCGTCAATGGATACCGCGTCAAGCACCCCCCTGCCCTGGTATTTCGTAGCGTACATAATCATGCTGCCGTTCGGGGCAACACTGGGTGATTCGTCCAGTGAAGTATCGGTCAGGGTGATCACCCGAAACGTTTCGATATTCATGATGGCGATCTGGTAGTTGGGACTCTGCCGGGTTTCACGCCGCACGTGCACTAGATTGACACCATCGGGCAGAAACTGACCCTTCATGCACTGGAAACAATCATAGGTAAGTCGCTCCACTTCGAAGGAACTACCCCCTAGTGGCATCTGATAAATTTGTGGTTGACCGGTGCGGTCGGACATGAAGGAAATAGCACGGCCATCCACCGTCCAGGCAGGCTCGGTATCGATGGCCGGGTGATCGGTTATGCGGATCAACTCGTTGGTTGTCAGGTCCTGAACATAGATGTCCGGGCTGCCGTCTTTTGACAGCACCATAGCCAATTTGCTGCCATCCGGTGACCAGACTGGCGAACTGTTTATATTCGGGTAGTTGGTGATCTGGCGTCGTTGTCCCGTGGGTATGTTCTGGATGTAGATACGCGGCAGGGTCGTTTCGAATGACACGTAAGCGATGTCCTGTCCGTTGGGTGACCAGCTTGGGGACATGATCGGCTCACTGGATTCCAGCAACACTTCGGCGCGCTGGCCATCGTAGTCTGACTTTTCCAGCCGGAACGTAGTATTGCCCTGCCCTAGCTCTTCAGAAACGATGTAGAGAATCTGCGTTGTAAAAGCGCCACGTGTTCCAGTAACAAGTTCGAACACAACATTACTGATTTCGTGCGCAATATCCCGCAGCTGCGAAACATTACCAGTCAAAATCTCTCCGGCCAGCTTCACTTCCCGGTTAATGTCGAAGAATTCATATTGAACCTGAACAAACTGACTGCCCGGCTCTCTGTCAATCTTGCCAACCAGCAAATAGTCTTGAGCCAGGGTGCGCCAGTCCCGGTAGAACACTTCACTCTCTTCCCGCGGCAAGCTAAGCATATTGCCGGGAGACAAGGCCCGAAATTCGCCTACCTGCTCCAGGTCGCTGGTAACGATGCTCGCGATGTCTTCGCTAAGCATGCCAGTACCTTGAAAGGCAAAGGGCACGATGGAAATAGGAATCGGATTATCGACACCCTGGGTGATCTGGATGCTCAGTTCCGCAAAGGAACTACTGCCCAGGAATCCAAGTAGAAATAATACTGCTCTAAATTTTTTCATCAGTTCAATAAATCCTCTGGCTCAAAAATCAGGGACAGAGACCTGAAATTGGCATTAAATACATTTATCGGCAAACTCCGGAGTTCACTGAAAGGCGCGGCACGATACACGGCAGATTCTGCCGATCGATCGAAAGCCGGGTCTCCGCTCGACTGGGTAATAGTCACATCCACCAGTTCACCAGTGGGCAGCATGCGTATCTGCAAAATAGCGCGCATTCCATTTCTGGCGCTGGGTGGTCGCGACCAGTTTTCCTGCACGATCTGTTGAATTAACCCCGTGGCACTCTGTACCAACTCAAACTCATTGCGCGCGGCTTCGGCTGCGGCGGCTTCCGCAGCCGCCTGTTGTTGACGCCTGTTCTCTTCTTCCCGTCGTCGTCTTTCAGCCAACTCGGCCGCTTCTCTTTCCTGCCGCTGGCGTAACTCGTTGTCCCGGGCTTCCTGTTCCCGTCGCAGCTGCGCTTCTCGCTCCAACTCGCGCAATCTTTCCAGTTCTTCTCTCTCACGCAAGGCTGCCTGGCGCTGCTCTTCTTCCCGGCGCTGCCTTGCGGCAGCCTCCTGCCGTTCGCGTTCCTGGCGCTCCGCCTCCGCCTGACGTTCGGTCTCGGCCTGGCGCTGCTGCTCAAGTTCGCGCTGTCTCTGTAAATCAACACGCCGCTGTTCCTGAATGCGCTGATTACGCACCTGAGGGTTCTCATCGATGAATAGCGCCTTGATCACGGTGGGTTGCACCAATTCCAGCGCCTCGATCTCGGTTCGCGATTGGAAATACAGCACGGCAATAAAAACACTGGTATGCATCACCAGGGCGAGCACCACGGACAATGGGTAGCCGTTATAGATGATGAGATTGTTAAAAAACTTATTCATAATCGCCGATAAGCCGACACCGGGAACCTGTACTTACAGGCTATCCATAGGCTGAGTTATGAAATTGGGATTAACCACACCGGCGGCATTGAGTGTGGTAATCAGGGTAATCATTGCGCCCCAGTCAGCCGCGGTATCACCTTCAACCATGACCTGAATATCAGGGTTGGCGTTCACGATTCGACTCACTTGCTCGCCCACGGTTTCCAGCGTGACAGGCTGCCGCTCGTCACCGGTAGCGCCTACGCTCAGGTAGTATTCGCCCGCCGCAGTGATCGACACCACCAAGGTTTCAAAATTTTCGTCGATATCCAGCGGTTCGTTGTTCGCCTGGGGCAGATCTACTTCGATTCCCTGATTAAGCATCGGGGCCGTCACCATAAACACAATGAGCAGTACCAACATCACATCAATGTAGGGCACTACATTGATCTCACTCATTGGTTTGCGCTTCTTGCGAACGATCGTATCCATTGGTTTCCGACTTTATGCTCTGTGCAAATTTCTGCTGTGACTTTAACTGCTGTGTATTTGACGATGGAGAATGGAAGAAAACTCATCGCTGAATGTCACGTAGCTGCTGGTGACGTTATCCATTGTTGCTGAATAGCGGTTGTAGGCGACTACAGCCGGGATCGCGGTAAACAAGCCCAGCGCCGTGGCAATCAGTGCTGCCGCAATACCGGGTGCCACGACCTGCAGGGTCGCCTGGCTCTGGCTGGCCAGCCCAAGAAATGCGTTCATGATGCCGATCACCGTTCCAAACAGGCCTATGTAAGGTGAAACCGAACCAATAGTGGCCAGAATAGGCAGATGCCGCTCCAGTTTTTCCTCTTCCCTGGAATAGGCCACACGCATGGCGCGTTGCGCCCCTTCCATGATGGCTTCCTTATCCACGGAGGCCTGTTGCCGCAGGCGCATGAACTCCTTGAACCCGGCGCGAAAAATATTCTCAATACCGACAATCTGCATATCTTCTTTCTGCATCTGGGTGCCTTCTTTATAGAGTTGGCTCAGGTCCATTCCGGACCAGAAGCGTTGCTCGAAACTGTAGACACCCTTGCGGGCTGCAGACAGCACCATGCGGCGCTGAATAATGATCACCCAGGAAATTACAGATAAGATGAGCAATACCAGAAACACCATCTGCTCGGATGGGCTGGCATCGAGAATCAGTTCCAGGGTACTGATATCGCTATTCAATTTTCGTGTCTCCAGGTCAAATTCAGAGGGCTGGGGTTTATAGAGTATGACCGTAAATTTCTTCTGGAAATCCGCGGGTTTAAGGCATTTATTCGGCCAAATTCAGAAATAGTTTCGGGAAAACGCATTTAACAGGCAAAAACTAACGCCACAACGATCAAAACAGACAAAATGCGGAAAAATTATGGCGCAATTATGGCAACTCAGAGAAGCGAGCAGCGAGGCGGTAGCCGGAAACCGCGTTGTATAATCGCCCGACCAAGCAGAGTAATTTCCTTCAGCCTTCCTGATTGAACAGGTCTTGCAACTGCCTGGAAGGGTTAATGCCGAAGTGTCGGTAGGCAAACTGGGTGACTACCCTGCCCCGGGGCGTGCGCATGATAAACCCCTGCTGGATAAGGTAAGGCTCTACCACATCTTCCAATGTGTCCCGCTCCTCACTCAGAGCCGCCGCCAGGCTATCTATGCCCACGGGCCCCCCGTCAAACTTCTCTATCATCGTCATCAGCAAGCGACGGTCCATTTGATCAAAGCCGTGCTTGTCGATGCTGAGCATGTCCAGCGCCTTACTCGCAGCAGAGAGATTGACCTTGCCATCTTCCCGCACCTCGGCATAGTCCCGCACCCGGCGCAGCAGGCGATTGGCGATGCGAGGCGTGCCCCGTGAACGCTTGGCAATCTCCTCTGCCCCTTCGGCGTCAATCTCACTACCCAAAATACCAGCCGAGCGGGTAACAATCTGGCTCAGTTCCGCAACGGAATAGAATTCCAGACGCTGGATGATGCCGAAACGGTCCCTGAGTGGCGAGGTAAGCAAGCCCGCACGGGTAGTCGCACCAACCAGGGTAAACGGGGGTAAATCCAGTTTGATGGACCGCGCCGCTGGGCCTTCACCAATCATGATGTCCAACTGGTAGTCTTCCATTGCCGGATACAGAATCTCCTCTATGGCGGGATTCAGTCGGTGGATCTCGTCGATAAACAGCACGTCACCCTCTTCCAGGTTGGTGAGCATGGCTGCCAGGTCTCCCGCTTTTTCCAGAACCGGTCCTGAGGTTGTCTTAATGGCGACATCGAGTTCGTTGGCTACGATGTTGGCCAGGGTGGTCTTGCCCAGCCCGGGCGGACCGAACACAAGCGTATGATCCAGCGGTTCGGCTCGCTTACGCGCCGCATTTATGAAGATATCCATCTGTTCTTTAACTTCAGACTGACCTACATAATCAGCCAGACTGAGCGGACGAATAGCCCGGTCCTGGGAATCTTCACTGGCGGACCCTTCGGCGGATATCAGTCGATCTTCTTCGATAGCCATCACAACATACCCTTCAGGGCCAGGCGGATAAGCGCCTCGCTGTCTGCAACATCAGGATTGTCCTTCAGCACGGCGCTTACCGCGCGCGCGGCCTGTTGTTGCTTGTAACCAAGGGCCAACAACGCTGTTTCCGCATCACGGGTGATGGATGAGCCGCCACTGAGTGCCGCTGCCGATGAGGCTGAGCCCGCAGCGGATTCCCATTCGCTCAAGCGGTCTCGCATCTCCACGATAAGCCTTTCCGCAGTTTTCTTGCCGATGCCCGGCATGGATACCATCGCCGACACATCGTTGTTCTGTACAGTTCTGACAAAGTCATCGGTCTCCATACCGGACAGTATGGCCAACGCCATTTTAGGACCAACACCATTGACTTTGATTAGCGTACGGAACAGGTCTTTATCCTGTTGCCGGTAAAAGCCGTACAATAGCTGCGCATCTTCCCGGACGACGAAATGCGTGTGTAGTTGAATATCCTTACCGATTTCCGGCAACAGATAGGCGGTTGTCATGGGAACCTGTACTTCATAGCAAACGCCATTCACATCCACCAGAATGTCCGGTGGGTGTTTCTCTATGAGTGTGCCTCGAATCCTGCCTATCAATGTCGGTTTCCTGAATGTTTCGGAGTGCTTTCTGTCGATTGCCGAGTTGGCCTAGCGCAAGCGCCTGCGGCTAAAGGCTTTGGCTCCGGCCATGCGTATCAGGCTGGCCTGGGTATTGGCATGGCAAATAGCGATGGCCAGGGCATCAGCCGCATCTTCTTCGATATTATCATTTATGGTGAGCAGCGCTTTAACCATGTGCTGAACCTGATGCTTCTGTGCAGCACCCGCACCTACTACAGCTTGCTTAACCTGTCGCGCACTGTACTCATCAACGGGCAAATCCAGCGAAAGACAGGCACTCATAGCCGCACCGCGGGCCTGACCAAGCTTGAGCGCCGAGGCCGCATTGCGCCCCATAAAGACTTCTTCGATCGCCACTTCGTCGGGGTGGTGCTGCTCGATAACCGCGAGCACTCCAGCAAATATTTTCTTGAGACGCTGAGGCAACGAGCCATCGCCCGTCTTGATGCAACCGCATTCAATATAGCGAAACTTGTTGCCATTGACCTCGACGAGACCATAGCCAGTCGTGCGGGAACCAGGATCAATACCCAGTATCAAGGGCATGGGATTTCCAGAAATAACAACGTATGTATAGAGATATATCGAGAATTGTTCCGCAAACTGAATCGACTGGCCGTTTCTGTTTGCTTATAGCTGATTCGCAATCTCATCCGAGATGTTGGCGTTTGAATAAACATTCTGCACGTCATCCAGGTCTTCCAGATGATCCACCAGCTTCAGCAAGCTCTCCGCGCCACTCAAGTCCAGGTCCACTTCGGTCGACGCTATCATGGTCATTTCTGCTCGCACTGGCTCCAAACCCGCTTCGGTGAGTGCGTCCTGGGTAGCGCCAAAGGTTTCCAGCGTGGTCAGCACTTCCAGCGTCCCATCATCATTCGTCACCACATCGTGGGCGCCCGCTTCCAGGGCAACCTCCATGAGTTTTTCCTCATCGGTACCTTTGGCAAAAGTGATAATACCGGTCCGCTCGAACAGGTAAGCAACAGAACCATTAGTACCCAGGCTGCCACCAAATTTGCTGAACCCATGGCGCACTTCGGCAACAGTGCGGTTCTTGTTATCCGTCAGTGTTTCACAGAGTATGGCGACGCCGCCCGGACCATAGCCCTCATAGACCAGTTCTTCGAGGTTGTCGCTTTCCGCGGTTCCCGCTCCCCTGGCGATGGCGCGATCGATGGTGTCACGGGTCATATTGGCACTCAGGGCCTTGTCGACCACTGCGCGCAAACGGGGATTATCCGCCGCATTGCCACCACCCATTTTGGCAGCAACGGTGAGTTCGCGAATTATCTTGGTAAATACCTTGCCTCGCTTGGCATCCTGCCCAGCCTTGCGATGCTTGATATTGGCCCATTTACTGTGACCCGCCATTAACCTAATCCTCCCGAGGACCTAACTTTTTGGCTTTTCCCGAAGCCTGATATTTAATTCACGAAGCTGCTTGGTAGACACCAGCCCCGGCGCATCGGTGAGCGGGCAAGCTGCCGTCTGGGTTTTGGGGAAAGCGATCACATCACGGATGGAAGTGGCTCCGGTCATAAGCATGATCAGGCGATCCAGTCCGAAAGCAATGCCACCATGGGGTGGGCAACCGTAGCTGAGCGCGCTCAACAAAAAGCCAAATTTTTCCTCAGCTTCTTCTTCACCAATACCTAACACTTGAAATACGGCTTGCTGCATTTCTGGCTTGTTAATACGCACCGAACCCCCACCGAGTTCCGTGCCATTCAATACCATGTCGTAGGCTCTGGACAACGCATTGGCCGGATCATTCTTCAGGGCTTCGACGTCACAGGCAGGTGCGGTAAACGGGTGATGCAGCGAAGTCAGGCTGCCGTCAGAGTCCTGCTCAAACATTGGAAAGTCCACCACCCAGAGGGGCGCCCAACCTTCCCGGACAAGATTCAGGTCTTCTGCTACTTTCAGGCGCAATGCGCCGATTGCTTCATTAACCACCTTGGCCTTGTCGGCACCGAAGAAGACGATATCGCCTGTCTCGGCCCCAATTTCCGCCATGAGTTTCGCTGTAGTCTCCTCACCGATGAACTTGATGATCGGCGACTGCAAACCTTCAGTGCCGGCGGCAATATCATTGACCTTCACCCAGGCCAGACCCTTGGCACCATAGATGCCAACGTAGTCCGTGTACTCATCAATTTGCTTGCGGCTGAGGGCGACGCCACCGGGCACGCGCAGTGCAACCACTCTGCTCTCGGGATCCTTGGCCGGACCACTAAATACCTTGAATTCCACATCCTGCATCAATTCAGCGATATCCATGAGCTCGAGGTCGATTCGTAAATCCGGCTTGTCGGATCCGTATCGGCGCATGGCTTCGGCATAGCTAAGTCGTGGGAAGTCACCCAGGTCTACGTCCATGTGGGTTTGGAATACATGCCTGATCAAGGCCTCCATCACCGACATGATTTCCTCTTCATCCATAAATGAAGTTTCTACATCGATCTGGGTAAATTCCGGTTGCCGATCGGCACGCAGGTCTTCATCACGGAAACACTTCGCGATCTGGTAATAACGATCCATGCCCGCGGCCATGAGAATCTGCTTGAACAGCTGGGGAGACTGGGGCAAGGCGAAAAAGTGCTCAGGATGGGTGCGGCTTGGCACCAGGTAGTCCCGTGCTCCCTCCGGAGTCGCCTTCGTCAGCAAGGGAGTCTCGATATCGAGAAAACCGTGGTCATCCATGAAATTGCGCACGGTATTGGTGACCTTTGAGCGGAATCGCATGCGATCCTGCATCTCGGGTCTGCGCAGATCGATGTAGCGGAATCGTAGGCGAACGTCTTCACCCACATCGGCATACTCGTCCAGTTGCATGGGTGGCGTCTTGGCGGCATTGAGGATTTCAATTTCCTTGCCCAGCACCTCAATCTTACCCGTGCCCATCTCCTTATTGATGGTGCCTTCGGGTCGGAGGCGAACCTTGCCCTTGATGGCAAGAACAAATTCATTCCGCACACCTTCAGCAATGGCAAAACTTTCCACCGTATCCGGATCAAACACCACCTGGGCAATGCCCTCCCGATCCCTTAAATCGAGAAAAATTACACCACCATGGTCCCTACGCCGATGAACCCAGCCACAGAGAGTGACTTCTTCGTCAACATGAGTTTCATTGAGTTCACCGCAATAATAACTGCGCATAGTTAATTCCTGTTTCTAGTCCTGCCGGAAACGCCACAGCGTTCTCCGAATTCCCGCTTTAGTCAGCCTTGCTGGGCTTGCTCGAGGGTTTGTTGGTTGAATCCTTGCTGCCTGTGTTTGAGCCGCTTTTGCTGCTGTCACTGTTGGCGGCTGGTTTGTCGCTCTTTGTAGCCTTGGCAGCCGATTTTGCGTCATCGCCCGAAGACTTGCTCGCCGAATCAGATTCGGCTAACTGCTTCTTGCCCCCGGTCTTGAAGTCTGTTTCATACCAACCTCCGCCTTTCAGCCTGAAGCTGGCAGCGGAAATCAGTTTGCTCAATTCCGGCTTATGGCAAGCAGGACAGTCTTTTAATGGCTCGTCGCTTATTTTTTGCAGGGCTTCCAATTGATGCCCACAGCTTTGGCACTGATATTCATAAATTGGCACGGCTATTCCTCTACTGCTGCCTGCACCCGATAAAAGGCGGCGATTATACCCTATCTGGCTAAATCGAGGACATGCTGAAAGCATGCCTGAGCAAAGAATTCTGGTGCCAGGGAATCCCTGAAATCAGCCCTGCCCCGCGTTCCACAATAGCCAACCAAAAGAATCAACTATCGGGTTCGGTGCAACTCGGCTGCTCTGCCAACCCGGATTTTCTTGCTTCTTTTTATACGTGGCATTTAAAAGGTCCATCGCGGATCGCGGGGAATCGTATCTATTTGGTGTTCATGGACGATTAGGTGAGTGCCTTCGAACGCGGCTGCGAGGAGGCAGGGTGCCCAACCCGCCGGCTCGGCGCCCATCCTGGGTCCCTTCACTACAGAAAAAGCCCTACGGTCTTTTTCTTCCGTTCAGCGCCGGCCTTGACTGGCGGGTTAGGCACCCTGCCTCCCCACATCCGCTTGTGCAGTGATTCCCAGGATATCGGAGTACTCGTCGATACACCTCACCCTCAATCGCAGGGAAATGCAGCCAAAAAGTAACGTAATACCTACCAGCGCTCAGAATGCCGGACACAGTTCAAGGAAGCCCCAACTAAACAGATGGCAGAATCAGCGCCTGACAACAGTTCCCGGAAAAGCGCGATGAACCATTTAAATGCATTCGCGGCCTGGCTACGAAGTCAAATGAGCCGAGAGTTCGAGGGACTAATGACAATCCTGCGATCACAAGAAAATTCAGGCATCTAGGAAACATTCCTGCCCAAGTACTCCAACAGGCTGGTCAACCGAATCAACTAAGGCAGAACTACAGGTCGGAAAGCATGGCGCGGAGTTTGCACCGAAATCTAATTGCGACAATCCAGTGCAGGGAATCAGAACAACGCCAAATTCTCGTGCGATTCCCGACAAGTTTCTGGCCAAATTTTAACCGTAAGTGAATTGCAAATGAGCCTATTTTTACCGTTGTTTGCTCTACATCTAATTTATTACTCAAAGTCGGACTATTTACTTGCGGGTGCATGGTGAATGCTTTATAAATACACCCCCTGACGGATAGCAACTTTCATTCGCAATCGGTAATTGCAGTGTTTCCCAACACTGATGATCTCCAGGAAGCGGGACATGAACTGCGAATCCGACAAGCAAGGATACTTGGCTAACAGTTTTTCGATTCAGACTAAATTTTAGCTAAAGTTATTCACAAGAATTTTGATATAACAATCTGAACAAACTTACTTAGGCGCCATTCAATTTGATCTTTTCAGGTTCTTCCTGGCTGGATTAACGGGTGGTAAAAGAAAACCAGACGCCAGTTAGCGGAGCAATCTGTTAATTGACTTCAAACCAGAGAGTAAAGAGAAAGGGCATGGCTGTTAAAAAATCTGCTGCTAAGAAAAAGGCTGCTGCGAAACCAAAGAAGGCTCCAGCAATCCAGAAGAAATACACCAAGACTGAAATCCTTAACGAAATTGCTCAGAACACTGAACTGAGCAAGAAGCAGGTTGCTGCCGTTATTGACGAACTCGGTGTTCTGATTGAACGTCACATCAAGAAGCGCGCGGTTGGCGAATTCACCCTGCCAGGCCTTCTGAAAATCAAGTCTGTCGTGCGTCCAGCGCGTCCGGCTCGTAAAGGTGTGCCTAACCCATTTAAGCCAGGCGAATTGATGGATATTCCGCGCAAGCCTGCTACTACGCGCGTTAAGGTGCTGCCACTGAAGAAGCTGAAAGAATACGCTCTTTAAGCTCACGCCTGATCAGGCTGCCCGCTTCGGGTTGCAAGTCTGACAGGGACAAGCAATATTGGAAGGCAGCCATCAGGCTGCCTTTCTTTTTTTACGGATTCCAAAATGCGAGCAAGTCGATACCTCCTAGCCACTGTTAAAGAAACCCCCGCCGATGCGGAAGTAATCAGCCACCAATTGATGCTCAGAGCCGGTCTTATTCGCAAGCTGGCCAGCGGCTTGTACACCTGGCTACCCCTCGGTAACCGTGTCCTGCGTAAAGTGGCCCAGATCGTACGGGAAGAGATGGACCGCTCCGGTGCCATGGAGGTCTCCATGCCGGTAGTACAGAATGCCGAGCTTTGGCAGGAATCCGGTCGCTGGGACGCAATGGGCGCGGAATTATTGCGATTTCAGGATCGCCACGAGCGAGATTTTTGCCTTGGACCAACCCACGAGGAGGTAATCACCGATCTCGTCCGCAATGAATTGAGCAGCTACAAGCAACTCCCTGCCAATCTGTACCAGATTCAAACCAAGTTTCGCGATGAACGCAGACCTCGATTTGGTGTCATGCGGGCACGTGAATTCATCATGAAAGATGCCTATTCCTTTCACAGCAGTCAGGAAAGCCTGCAACAGACCTATGAGGTAATGCACCAGACTTACTGCGCGATTCTGGACCGCCTGGGCCTCGACTACCGGCCCGTGATTGCCGATTCCGGCAACATCGGCGGTAGCACTTCCCATGAATTTCACGTTCTCGCTGATTCCGGGGAAGACGAGATCGTATTCAGTGACGGCAGCGACTACGCGGCCAATATCGAGTTGGCCGAGGGGCATATTGCCAAAGCCAATAGCGAAGAACCCGCCGCCGAACTGCAGGAACAGGCCACGGGCGATGCCCACAGTATCGACGCGGTTGCAGAATGCCTTTCTGTTGAGCCAAGCAGAATCGTCAAATGCCTGGTAGTCCATGGCTGCACAGAAGACGGTGAACTCAGTGATGACCTGGTTGTACTCCTGCTGCGTGGAGATCAGGAACTGAGTGACACCAAGGCGACAAAATTGCCCGAGGTGTATTCTCCCCTCACTTTTGCCAGCGATGAAGCGATCAAGAATGCCTTCAACTGCCCGCCCGGCAGTATCGGCCCTGTTGGCATCTCGCTGCCGACCATTGCAGATCGCAGCGTTGAAGGACTGTGCAATTTCGTTTGCGGAGCCAACAAACAGGACACCCACCTGATCAATGCCAATTGGGAAAGGGATTGCCGCTACGACCGTGTTGCTGATCTGCGTAAGGTGCAGGAAGGCGATATCAGCCCCGATGGCAACGGCACGCTTTCTATCAAACGGGGCATTGAAGTAGGCCACATCTTTCAATTGGGCACGAAGTACAGTGCCGCCATGAACGCATCCGTGCTCGATGAAAACGGCAAGTCTGTGATCATGACCATGGGCTGCTACGGTATCGGTGTGACCCGCATTGTCGCCGCCTGTATCGAACAGAATCATGATGAGGCGGGCATAATCTGGCCGGACAATATTGCACCATTCCATCTGGTTATTGTGGTTCTCGATAGCCACAAATCAGATCAGGTCATTGAGGTCAGTGAGCAGCTCTACCGGGAAACATCCGAGCTTGGTATGGAAGTGTTACTCGACGACCGGGACAAGAAAACCAGCCCGGGAGTGAAATTCGCCGAGAGCGAGCTGATCGGTTTTCCCCACCGGATTGTGATATCAGCACGGGGGCTAGCTGATGGCCAGATCGAATACACCAGCAGAAAGAATGGCCAGAAAGAATCGGTGCCTGCTGAACAAATGTTCGAATTTCTGAAAGCGCGCTGGCAATCTGATCCGGCTTAACTTTCAGCGACTTGCTCCTACTTTCGTATTTCGAAACCGCTTAGTCCCGGGTCGGCGCACTGGATCAGTTCCAGGCTGTCGACGCGGGCTCTTGTCGGACCTTTAGCCAACCACAACCGCATTCTGTCGATGGCGCCGGCTTCACCGCAGATCAGGAGTTCCACATGACCCTCGGCTGTATTGCGTACCCAGCCCCTTATTCCATGCTGTTTCGCTACGCGCCGGGTTTCGGCGCGGAAGAACACTCCCTGAACCCTGCCTTTGACCAGGCCAGTCCAGGCTACGCTGCTTGCTTCTGTATCCTGCAGAATGTCTGGCATTGTAACTCTCCGCCGCCCTCGTCTGTTTATGACTCCTGATTTAAAGCCACATTTATCTGTTAGGCTATCCCGTATAATACCCAACTTACGGAACCAACCGGCAATACCGGTAAGCGACATACTCGTCATAGCATCATGAGCCTGCAACTTTCCACAATTCGCACCCGAATGACCGTCCTGCAACGCAAGGCGTCTGCCCTCCTGTGGCAGCAGGATCTGGAAGTCGCCCCCTTCTGGCAGCGGGGGCTGGTGCGCTCAAGTCAGATTCTCGTGGCTGTGATCAGGGACCTGATGCAGGAGCAACTTTCGCTAAGGGCCATGAGTCTGGTCTTCACCACGGTTATTGGCTTCTTCCCCATGATCGCCCTCACGTTTGCGGTATTGAAGAGTCTTGGCGTACACAACGCCATGGAACCCACTCTGCTGACGCTTCTGCAGCCACTGGGTGAGCGAGCCAACGAGTTCACCCAGCAAATATTGAGTTACGTGGATAATTTGCAGGTACAACTCATCGGCATAACCAGTGTCGGACTGCTTATCTACTTCGTGCTGGACATGATGCGCAAGATCGAATCGGCATTTAACTATATCTGGGCGGTAAAGAAGGGCCGGTCACTATCCAGTCGCATCAGTGAGTACCTGTTTGCCGTTATCGTTAGCCCGTTGCTGTTGTTTCTCTCGATCAGTCTTACGTCCTATATCAATACCAATTTCTTCGAAAGCTTCATTGAGAACCTGATATTTGGCAGCGTAATAATCGAAGCCTCTGCCTTTATAATCTCAATTCTGCTGATGTCCCTGGCCTTCGCGTTCGCCTACAGCTTCCTGCCTAACACCAAAGTACAGTTCAGTTCTGCGTTTATCGGTGGATTCGTAACAACCATCATCTGGAAATTAATGGGGTCCGTTTTCCAGGGAATCTTCGTGGCGTCTGCCAGGGAATCCATTTATCTTGCTTTCGCGTCAGCGATCGCCATCATGTTTTTCATTTACATTGGCTGGCTGGTGGCACTAATTGGCAGCAGTATCGCTTTCTATCACCAGAATCCTTCCAAAACACGATCCGGCAGAACGACTCTGACGCTCAGCATCGCTCAGCAGGAACAACTCAGCCTGGCTGTGGCCATTGCCATTATTCAGCACTTTCAGGAGGGTAAGCCTCCCCTGACCGATGAAGCGCTCGCCCGCAATCTGGATAGCAACCTGGTAGCCGTGGAGCAAGCACTGGAACAACTCCAGAAGATAGGCTTGATACGGAAAACGGGAGATCAACCCCCTGCCTATTTACCCAGTCACCGCATAGAAGACTGTACAATGGTAGCAATCTGGCAGGCCCTGAGAGAGTCCAATACCGATCATATAAGCGTTAGTGACGACTCGGCTGAACTCATGCTCGCCCATCAATTTCAGCAGGACATGGAGAGTGCAATTGAGAGCAGCCTGGGTGACCGCAAGTTTGTCGATTTGAAAAAAATCTGAGGAGCCATTCTTGAGCAAGTATATTCTGTATCACAATCCACGCTGTTCAAAGTCACGCGCGGCGCTGGCTTTACTGGAAGAAAACGATATCAACCCGGAACTAGTGTACTACCTGGAGCAACCGCCCAGCCCCGACGAATTGCGCAGCCTGCTGGAAAAGCTGGGGCTCGGCATACGGGATATCCTGCGTACCGGAGAGAAAGACTATGACGAACTCGACCTGGGCGATGAAACCCTGGCCGACGAAATTGTATTCGACCTGGTGTGCAAGCATCCCAAGCTCATCGAGCGCCCTATCTTCATTCACGGTGACAAAGCGGTTATCGGCCGGCCACCGGAGAACGTACTGACCTTGCTGGAAAACTGATATGTCATCTCCTTATGTCCTGGTGCTGTACTACAGCCGCTACGGCGCGACCAGGAAACTGGCCCAACTCATAGCCCGTGGCGTCGAAGAAATAACCGGCGTGGAGGCGCGCATACGGACGGTTCCCGCCGTCTCTCCTACAATCGAGGCGAGCGAAGCACCGATACCGGAAGAAGGCGCGCTTTATTGCAGCATGGAAGACCTGGAACACTGTTGTGGACTGGTGGTTGGTAGCCCTACCCGGTTCGGACAAATGGCATCCGCTTTGAGGTATTTTATCGATGGCACTGGTGGGCTCTGGGCGTCCGGCAAACTCGTCAATAAACCATTTGCCTGTTTCACCTCGACTTCCTCCTTGCATGGTGGCCAGGAAGCGACTCTGTTGGGCATGGCGATTCCATGGCTGCATCAGGGTATGGTGTACTGCGGAATTCCTTACACTGAACCGGGACTCAACACCACCGACTCCGGTGGCACGCCCTATGGCGCCAGCCACACCGCCGGCAGCGACAGCAATCGCCCTATCACCGATACCGAAGCCGAACTGTGCCAGGCCCTGGGCAAACGCGTGGCTACCCTCAGCCTGAAGTTGGCGCAAGAACCATCATGACATCAGTCAATCCGTCTGCACTGCCAAGCCGGGACAGGCTGCAGCATGCTCTCCAGCTCAGTTACTACAGTCTGCTGTTTTTCTTTCTGCTGGTAAGTCTGCAGGCGCTGGAAAGCCCCGGTATCAGCACCGCAGTTATCTGGTTACTGCAGGTGTTTCCCCTGCTGATATTTGCCCCCGGTCTGCACAGGCAGAATTCACGCAGCTTCCTATGGTTGAGCCTGGTGGTGCTGCTTTATTTTATTCACGGGGTGCTGGTGAGTTTCGATTCGGTGAGGCGGTACTGGGGTATTGCCGAAGTGAGCCTGTGTGTCGTGCTGTTTACTCTTTTGATTATGCGTATCCGGGCTAACCGGAATCCCGCTTCTGAATCCACAACCGATGCTGCCGATTTGCAGTAAGCGGGATTGCTACCACTGCATTATTTCTCTTACCAGAGGAATAGTGACCCGTCGCCCTTTTTCCAGCGTGATGCGATCGAGCTTCTCCAGTATGTCCATCAGGCTGGCGAGGCTGCGCTCGGCCCGTTGTACGATATAGTCTGCAACCGCAGCGTCTATGTTGATTCCCCGGTTTTTTGCACGCATGCGCAGGATCGCTGATTTTTCCTCATCACCCGGCTCCTGCATCTGATACACCAGAAAGGACTGCAGGCGAGATTGCAGGTCCGGTAAAGAGAGACTCAGTTGTTGTGGGGGAACATTGGCACTGACCAGCAGCCGTGTGTCTGTCTCCAGTACTTCGTTATACAATTTGAACAATGCCGCTTCCCACTCGCCGACATTGGCCAGTTCGTCTACATCATCCAGGCAAACCATGGAAAGCGTGTTAGCCCCCTGCAATAGCTCAACACCGAATTCGGCGCGCTCACCCAGTGGCAGATAGAGCACAGCATTCCCCGATTCCGCCTGCTGATGGCACAGCGCCTGCAATAAGTGCGTCCGCCCGCTGCTGCTAGCCCCCCAGATATAAATGAACTGCTGAGGCGAATTTTCATTTTGCAGGCTGCTTACCAGCTGGGAATTTACGGGGGAAACCAGGTAGTTCGAAAAATTCGTCTCATCCTGCAAATGAACACCCAGCACAAGCTGGGTAGGTGTGTCCTGATTCATGGTCTAGCGCGTCCAGCGGTAATGCAGGAGGGAGCCATCTTCAGCCTGGCCGCTGGCGATAGGTAACAGGTCCCTGTCGAGTGCGATGAGTTCGAATAGCTGGCGTGAACTGCCTGCCAGTCCCAATCTGAGTTCCAGGCGTTCTCCCTGAATCATGGCAGGAGTCACAGACTGTACCAGTCCCAGATTACTGACATAGGCGATAAGCGAGGAGTAATCCTGAAGATCGCTGACACCGTCTACCCTCAGTTGCACAAACTGTGTCGACGTGGATTCGGGAAGAATCGCGAAATAGCTGGCTAACTCCGTGGTAACGCGATTGAGGGGTTCTTCCAGATAATCGGCGAGATCTGTCGAAAAGCCATCAAACACAGTGACTTCATCCTGAAAGATGAACTGCCACAACCCCACCAATTCACCGCTGGCCGTGAAATGCAGCCGCCCTGCTAACATACTGTCAGCGCCATAGCGTGCACTGGCACGGCGAATGGCCGCTTCATCCAGCGTCCAGACCAGGTCTTCTGAAAGATTGCGCCGGTCTTCAAAGTCCAGCAGTGGGAAAATAATCGGTACACCCCGGGTTTCACCAAAGCGGCGAATCGTTTCAATGATCTCTTCCTCTTCCCCCGTGAGCAGCCGCCTCTCCCCTTCATCATTCTGCAAGGCCATCCACACCATAACGCTGGGCCGATTGCTGTTCCAGATCGGAATTCCGGCGCCGATGAGCATGCGGTCGATAAGGCCCGCTGCAAAATCGACATTCATATACCTGCGTTCCTGGGTGAACTCGGTAACCACCGGATTGTCAGTGCTTTCCGGTATTGCATCGGGATTTTCCTCATCGCTGTCAGTCGATGGGGATGATCCATCCGCAGCATCATCCGTCGCCCTTGGCACGGGAATTCTGATTGACTCCGTTGAGTAACTGATGGCTTCGACATAGCTCTGGGCATTATTCAGCGCACTCGTCACCGCAGGATTTTCGAGATAGGCCGGGTCTCCGGTTACCTTCAGAATGACCGCCTCCAGAGCCTCTCGAAAAGCCCGGTTACGTTCAGCATCACTCTCATTGGCTAATTCAACCCGTTTACTGTACAGCCCCGTCACCTGCAGGGCATGGGTGAACTGCAGCCCCTGAGCGGCAATAATTAACAGGAAGAGCAGCTTGAAACAGATTGAATAAACAGGCTTTTTCATGGACTGCGATAATACTTTAATTTTTTGGAGAGCGCCTCACACCTGCAGCAGCGTTGCTGGAGATATAGTCCCTGACAGCCCCGTGACGACTGACGTCACGGGGACTTCCTGATAAACTCCGCTACCGTAATTCTGTGAGTCCAGCGCCACTTTGCCGTAGCACGGGATTACGCTCCATCAACTATTTATAGTCGCACAGGAACTCGATATGGCCCCGCAAGACCCTTCGTCTGCCTCCGAATCCCAGGAATCCCTCAGCTACCGTGATGCCGGGGTCGACATAGACGCAGGTAATGCCCTCGTTGATGCCATCAAGTCTGTAACCAGCCGCACCAATCGTCCTGAAGTCCTGTCTGAACTAGGTGGGTTTGGCGCGCTCTGCGAACTCCCCACCCGCTACCGGGAACCCGTGCTGGTGTCAGCCACCGACGGCGTCGGCACCAAGCTGATGCTGGCCCAGATGATGAACAAGCATGACAGTATCGGTATCGACCTGGTGGCAATGTGCGTTAATGACCTTATCGTGTGCGGAGCAGAACCCCTTTTCTTTCTCGACTACTACGCCACCGGCGGACTGAATGTGGAGACAGCCACCGCCGTAGTGCGCGGAATTGGAGCCGGCTGCGAGCAGGCAGGTTGCGCCCTGATTGGAGGCGAAACCGCGGAAATGCCCGGCATGTATCAAAAAGAAGACTACGACCTCGCAGGTTTCGCGGTAGGCGTGGTGGAGAAATCCCGCATTATCGACCCGGCACGGGTTAGTGTAGGTGATGTTCTGCTGGGGCTGGATTCTTCCGGACCGCACTCCAATGGTTATTCATTGATACGCAAGATACTGGAACGCAGCGGCGCCAGCCTGGACGATAAATTTGAACAAAGCACACTGGGAGAAACCTTGCTCGCCCCAACTGTTATCTATGTGAAAGCTTTGCAGGCGTTGATGGAAAGTATTGAGATCAATGCCATCGCACACATCACGGGCGGCGGCATTACTGAAAATTTGCCACGGGTTTTGCCAGCCAACACAGTTGCACAGATCGATGCCAATAGCTGGCAGCGTCCTGCTATTTTTAACTGGCTTCAAGAGCAAGGTCGGGTAGAAGAAACAGAAATGCACCGCACTTTCAACTGCGGCATTGGAATGGTGCTCTGCCTTCGTTCAGCCGACGTACAGCAAGCGCTGGCTATCCTGCAGGACAATAAGATCACTGCGAGGGTTATCGGCGAAGTGCAGTCTGGCTCAGACGCTGAACCCGCGGTAAAAATCGCTTAGTCTGAGCTTCAACCCAACTCGCACGGTACGTTAAGGCAAGACGCAGGAAAAAAGCGCTATGGAAACTACACATTGCCGAATCGTTGTCCTGATTTCTGGAAACGGCTCCAATCTGCAAGCCCTGATTGATGCCAGCATTCACTCCAACTTCAAGATTGCGGCCGTGATATCGAACAAAGCAGATGCCTTTGGGCTGCAACGGGCCCAGCGCGATGATATTCCCGTGGAAGTGGTTGAGCACAAGGACTATGCAGACCGAAATGAATTTGACCTGGCCCTGCAAAACACCATCGACTCCTACTCGCCTGACCTCGTCGTGCTTGCGGGCTTCATGCGCATCCTGGGGGCAGATTTCGTTTCCCATTTCAGTGGTCGCATACTGAACATTCACCCTTCTCTGCTGCCTAAATTTCCTGGTATTAATACTCACCAGCGAGCAATTGACGACGGGGAGAAAGAGCATGGTGTGTCTGTCCACTTCGTTACGGAAGAGCTTGATGGTGGTCCTGTGATAGCCCAGGATCGGGTACAGGTAGCCGCGGATGATTCCGCTGAAAGCCTGGCCGAGAAAGTACTGGAAAAGGAACACCTGCTCTACCCTAAAGTCGTTTCATGGTATGCCGGCGGCCGACTGGAGCTAAAAGACAATCGCGCCTTACTCGACGGCAGCGTGCTGCCTGAAGAAGGTGTGCAGGTACACCCCTGAGCCCGAGGATCAGCATGATGCGATATCGCTCGATATTCCCATTGCTCGCTACGCTGTTCTTCTCTTCTGCGTTGGCGCAGCAAGAACC
Source organism: uncultured Pseudohongiella sp. (assembly GCA_965227635.1). Lineage (GTDB taxonomy): Bacteria > Pseudomonadota > Gammaproteobacteria > Pseudomonadales > Pseudohongiellaceae > UBA9145. Next base: position 3,718,283 of record OZ245763.1, read on the forward strand.
AATAGAATTCTCTGCCTACTACCTGGCGAACACCAATGGTATTCGCGGTAGTGCCGAACGCCACCTGATTAAGACCGACGACAACGTCTACCGCCTGAATATTTCCCTGGAAGCCAGGATGGGTGGCATCAACATCGGCGACCTGGAACAAGCCAGCGAGTTCATGCTTGAGGACGGCGTGATTCGGCCTACCAATTACAGCTACCAGGTGTCGGGGGTCAGTTCGGATGTAGAATCCGTGGCGTTCAACTGGGATGCTGGAATCGCTTTAAGCGCAGAAGAAGATCAATCCTGGACGCTGGAACTCGACGGCGATGTACTGGATCAATTGAGCTACCAGCAAGCACTTGCCATGGATGTTGCTCATGGTAAAACCGATACGCTGGAGTACCTGTTAGTCGATGGCGCCGAAGTGGAAACCCACCGCTTTCGCTACCTGGGTGCGGAGTTGATAGACACCCCTATGGGCCAATTCAATTGCATTAAACTGGAACGGGTCAGGGAAACCGATAACGGTCGTTCGACACTGATCTGGTTAGCCAGTGACTGGGATTATCTGCTTGCCAGAATCGAGCAAAACAATCCTTCGGGATTGAAAATAGAATTGCAGCTTACCAATGCCCTGGTCGCGGGCGAGCAAGTCACTCCCCTGCCCTGATCGATTCCACCATCAACTCGCTGTGAGTTTTGTACCAACTCTGTCAGGGTCAGGCAGAAGCTGCGTGGTCGGACTGGGGGTCGGAATCCATCTCTTCTTCGTTGTCAGAATCGCTTTCCGCCTGGCGCTTCTGCAACTGGTACTTGCGCATTTTTTCCACCAGTGTGGTGCGACGGATATGCAGACGATCTGCTGCTCTCGCAACAACACCCCCGCTATCATCCAGCGCCTGTTCGATGAGGTCTTTCTCCAGATTCGCCAGATACTCTTTCAGGTCCAGGCCATGCAGGGGTAACAAACCTGTGCCGTCGCCTGCATCGGCTTGCGATTGGGGCAACTGCACTACGCTGTCTTTGGTATCGATATTTGCTGGCAGAATACCTTTGGCCTCAGCCCGCTCAATTTCCTGTTCATCGAGGTGACGGAATTTTCTGGGCAAGTCATTGATACCCACTATCTCATGCGGATGAAGAATCGCCATTCGCTCAACGAGGTTCGCCAGTTCCCGCACGTTGCCTGGCCAGGGATGACGACTCAGGGACTGTATCGCGCCGGAATTAAACCGTACGGAACCACGCTTCTCCGCTTCCATGACAGAGATCAGCTCATTGAGTAACAGCGGCACATCTTCGGCTCGCTCCCTCAGTGACGGCATCTCAATGGGAAAAACATTGATCCGATAGTAGAGATCCTGACGGAACTCACCCTCATCTATCATTTTTTCAAGGTCTTTATGGGTCGCTGCAAGAATCCTGACATCGGCCTGCATCGTTTTGACACCACCTACCCGCTCGAAGCTTCGCTCCTGCAGCACCCGCAGCAACTTCACCTGCATATTAAGCGGCATATCTCCAATTTCATCGAGAAACAGAGTGCCACCCTCAGCCAACTCGAACCTGCCCGCGCGGGCAGCGATAGCGCCGGTGAAGGCGCCTTTCTCATGACCGAATAGTTCACTCTCCAACAACTCCCTTGGAATCGCACCACAGTTGATTGGCACGAAGGGTTTGTCGGCACGTGCTGAATTAAGGTGCAGGTTACGGGCGACAACTTCTTTACCGGTTCCTGATTCACCAGTAATCAGCACGCTGACTTCCGAGTTCGCTACTTGTCCCATCATATGGCGCACGCGCTGAATAGCCGCACTGTGACCTACGAGACTTCGGAACATGTTGTAATCTTTTACGCCATCAAAATCTTTCAGGCGATTGAAATGTTCGTGCACGAGCTTTGCCTTGTGCAGCGCATCCAGCAGAGGCTGGTAACTCAGGGGCGTTGCAAGGCTGGTAATGACTCGGGACTGAAGGTCATCATCGAGATATTCCGGTAGTTTTTTCTCACCAAGCAACACGAAGGGAGTACCCGCTTCCCATTGATGTAAGTCTGACAGCAACTGTTCCAGGGGAAGTTGCTGGCAATCACCAATGATAGCCAGACAGATATCGGAGGGTTTGGAAACTGCTTCCGACACCTGCCCATGCCAGTTTCCGGAACTGGCAGGCACCGTTTGCTCACCGATAAAGGCGAGAATGGTCTGCAGGTCGTGACGGGTACGCTCGTTGTCGTCAATCAATAAGATTTTCGTGGCTTCGACCATCACAAAAAGAATTATCCCTGAATTCCGTCAGTTAGAAGTAGGACAAACACCGCACGCGGCAAACAGTCCGTCAGGCTGGGACTATAACAAATCCCGGCCTGCTACACAGATATTGTAGACGGTTTTCAGGTTTTTTTATGTGGCCTGCCCGGCATAGCTGCGAACCGCCGGCAACCGGGGCTCGCAGTGGACTCCGCTGGCCAGGACCAGTCGGCTCAGGACTGCGGTTCGATCGCGTCCCAGCCGCTCTTGACGGTTTCGAGCAGGTCGGAGACTTCAGCGACCATGGCCATGTCGTTATGCAAATTGGCCTCAAGCAGGCGACGCTGCATATAGTCATAAAGACTATCCAGGTTACCGGATATTTCTTCGCTCTGGGCCGGATCCAGACTCGATTGCAGGCCGGCAATGATGGAAATGGCCTTGCCAATCAACAGCCCTTTCTGTTCGATATTGTTTGCGGCATAGGCAGCCTGAGCCTGCTTCAGTCTATCCAGCCCGCCCTGCATAAGCATCTGAATCAGGCGATGTGGATTGGCTCCCTGCACCACGCTCTCATGATTAATTTTTTTGTATTGTGCCAATGCCGATTGTTGTGAATACATGATTCTTCCTTGAATTCCTTTTAGTCATAAAGTTTAGTCGTCAGAACTTCGCCCACTTACCAACCCTTCCAGGAGTTTGAGTTGGGAACTGAGAAAATCCGAAGTAGTGTTCAGGTTCGAAATGATCAGGTCGTTGGCCAGAAACGAAGCGCGTAACCTGTCTTCCGAAAGGGCCAGCCTCGCATCAAGATCTACTCTCTCCTCTGCTATCCCAGCCAGTTCGTCATTCAGCGCGCCAGTGCGATTGCTTAACAGTCCATTGGTGGCGAGGAATGAGTCCAGCAAGGTATCCAGCCGATTGGCCACGCCGCGCACAAAAGAAACAGAACCACGCTCTCCAGTGCTGCCGCCTGTAACCCTCACCCGGATACCTGAGGAAGGATCGGGCGTACCCTGCGCAACAGTACCAACAGCACCCTTCGCACCTTGGCCAGCAACAAATCCAAAAACACTGCCTGCGATACCGGTGATTTCACTCAAGAGAACACTGGAAGTGGGTCCCGTACTTTTTGAAATGATGCCAAAGCCGCCAGTGACTGGATCGAATTCAACATTAACGCCAACTCCACCCGCTAGAATTGCCGGATTGTTATTAATTGCTGACTGCAAGGAACTGGCAACCACATCGGGATTGGTATTAATTATCGTACCAAGAGTAATAGCTGTGGAGGTGACTCCATCTACAGTGACCTTGAAAGTGTCAGCCGTTGTACTGGACGCCAGGTTGCCAATGGCGGCATTAAGATAGAAACCCGGCTTGGCAGGGATGGCTCCTGTCAGGGCTTGCAGAACTTGTCCATTACCACTAGCCTCTATGCCATTGATTGTACCTTGCACGTTTCTGCCCACAGTAGCCGTTGTTACCGTCCCATCACCAATAAATATACCCAGCTTATTGGACGCACTGGTACTTACCTGATCGAATTCAATCAGGTCTGATTGGTCATCCGTTGAAAAAACAAAACGCCCTAGACCTGTGTCTGAGTTATAGCTGTAGTCGATGCTAATTGGCTTGGCTGCTGTTCCGGCGTACGCACCTTCCGCCAGGCCAAAACCGTCAAGCCCATTAACAGTGCCATCGGTTAGCCCCAGTTCGGCGATAGCCGTGGCATCGGCGCTACTGATCTCTATCGAGGTAGCTGCCCCCGTATCTGAGCTGCGAGTCAGGAGCAGTTGATCACTGCCATCCAGGGTGGCTGTGACTCGATTACCCAGTCCCGCATCATCGAGCGCGGCCTGCACTGCGGCGACCGTTGCATCCCGGTCTGCCGTCGCGACATCTATCGTGATGCTCACAGGATCCTCACCATCGATAGCAATATCGAAGCTGGCATTACTGGAGGCAAAATCGAAACCAGCCCCACTGAGTGCACTGCCTCCTGTCATCGCGGCACCAGTGCCATCTTGCGTTACATCGAGGGTTGCAGAAGCACCTGCGGCTACCGTTGAGAAAACAAGGTAATTACTTGCATCGAGACTGGCTGTTACTACTCCATTGAGCGCCGTAGCGTCGATGGCATCCTGTACTGCAGCCAAGGTATTGGCCATAGTACCGGGCGTCTCACCACCAAAGGATACGGAAGATGCGTCACCGTCTATTAAAACTTCGATTTCCGTATCACCGCCATCTACAGACAAAGTGATTGAGCGTACGTCACTTGAGAAATCGAAACCGGCACTCATGATCTGGGAGATCGGTGTACTGGCGGTTTTTGCCAGGAAAGCACCATCGTTGTCAATTTGCGTGGTAATTGCTGCAATCAGATCATCTGGCGAACTGTAGTCAACAGGCGTGCCAGAACTACCCGGAATAGTCAGCAAACCAGTGCTAATTCCACCGATGGCCAGTTCAAAGCTGGTTTCAGCATCCAGGGTTACTGCCGTATCGAAGTTTTCAGCACTACTGCCATTCGGTGTTGAGAGACCTCCAAGTTGATTGGTTTGGAATGGGCCCTGGCCAGGCAATAGAAAACCCATGCTATTGGCCACATTGTCATCTGCAGCAAGAAAGCGAATCTCCGAATTGGAGCCATAGATATTGGATGCCAGTTCAAAACGGGATTCACTACTGTTGTAACTCACGGTGACGGCATGATTCCCTGCCGAATACACACTGTCGCTATTTATTTGGGTTTGAATTTGTTGCGCCAATTCAGAAGCCGTCGAGTATGTACCTTGAGTAAGGGTAATATTGGCAGCTATACCATTTAAGCTAACGGTGAACTGATCGTTGTCGTCATCTACCACGATATTGCCAGCGCCAAGACTGCTGATGCCATGCCCCTGGTAGGTGCCAACCGTAGCCAGTGAGTCAATTTCTATAGCGTAGGTACCTGCTGTAGTGCTGCTGGACGAGCTTAAATACTCAATTTGCGCGTCCGTAGTCGACCCGGCGTTGGCAAACAAAGCCTTTATGGTATTGGGATCTTCCTGGTATTTCAGCGTAAATTTTGCAGAGTCGAAACTTAGCTGAAAAGAATTATTCTGATCCGTTGTGATGCCCACTTCGGCCAGGGAACGAATACTCCCCGTCAGACCAGTTACTGTTGAGCGCAAAAGTGAATTGATGCTGGAAGTCACAGTGCGCAACGTTGAATCCCCCATAAGGATGCTGCCCTGCCCATTGGCACCAGCACCGGGGTCAAAAGCAGTAAGTTCCGCACTGAGTACTTTCAATTCGTTGTAGGCATCGACAAAAGACTGAATATCTTCCACTAGAGAACCGGGATCACTCGCAACGGTAATGGTTACTGGTCCTGCAGTAGCTGCTTTGAGATTCAACGTCGTACCGCTGATTACACCGGCTACCAAATTACTACCACGGGTAACATTCAATCCGTTCACTGTCAGGTTGGCGTCCTGAGCCTTGATTGTCTGGGCTAAACGGGCCGATCCCGTGACCTGCCCCTCTCCGGAATCCAGTCCGAACCCATCCAACCCTGCTACGGCAGTGGCGGAAACTCCCAACTCCGACGACGCGGCTGTACCAACTGCATCGACAGCGCTGAGCGTAATGCTGGCGCTGGAACCACTGCTGGTTCGCGTAAGTACGAGCTCATCACCGTCGCCAAGGCTGGCTACAACATCGCCGTCTAACCCAGCAGTCACGAAAGCGGAATTAATAGCATCAATAGTTTCCTGACGACTCGCCGTTGCGGTGCTGAGTGTTATGGCTTGTGCACCTCCTCCATCGATAGAAACGCTGAAGGTTGCATTATTGGCAGAAAAATCGAATCCGTCGCTGATCGCACCGCCACCTGTAAAAACAGCATTGTTGCCGTCGCTGATGACTTCCAGAGTTGCGTTGAAGCCAGTTGCTAGCGTACTGAACAAGAGACGATCTGCTTCTTCCGATACAACCACATCGCCAGCAGCAAAACCTTGCACAATCAGCTCGGCATCGAGGGCAGCCTGCACGGCATCTACCACTTCAGCAGAGGTATCGATTGCCGGATCACTGCTGACAGTCACGTCAAGGTCTGTGCCCTGGTAGTTAATAACAAAAGTCTTATCGTCCGTATCGAGTCCAGCACCGGTGGACGTATCCGTGCTCCCCGCGCTGGTTACTGCATTGAGCGTGGCTGTTTCACTGGCCAGGTTGTAATTGAATGCCCGAATGGCATCATCACCCGACGCCACAATTTCAATTGAATTATCGGCTCCGCCCTCTTCGCTGGTAAACAGTAAGCGGAAGCCGCTTCCGTCGTCCACGATAGTTGCCTGCACGCCAAAATCAGCATCGTTAACCGCATCCCGAATTCCGGCCAGGGTATTGTTAGTGGAATTGATGTTGATCGTTCTGGTGCTGGCATCGGCATTTAAGGTAAATCCCTGGTAGTTTTCACCACCATCAAAGTCGATAGTACCAAAGCGAAATGTTAGCGACCCACTGCCTACGACCTCATCCAGCGCTTCGAATGAGGCACTGGCAAGCGAGTGGTTTTGCGCGAGTTGTGCCACTTCTACTACATAAGTTCCAGCCGAAGCTACAGAGCTGGCAGTCGCCGATACAAATGTTTCATTGCTGGAAGTAGTGGTGTTTGCGCTAAAGGTAGAAGGCAGGGAAAGCGTCTGCAGTGTGGCGCTGAAGCTCGAAACCGAACTAACGACTTCGCCATAGGCGGAAATGCGCGCTTCGAGCAACTCCTGCTCGCTATCCAGCCTTGCTTCGACTGGCTCACGCTCGGTCGCGATAATATCGTCAACCAATTCGCTGGTTAACAATCCCGATCCCACGCCCAGTGATTGAATAGAGGCCATCTGGAGTTCCTGGTTTCCTGCTTACCTACTTCCGTTGTATTCCTGAACAGAGTTCAGTATTGCCGCCCGGCGGCAAGTGATTGCCGCCGGGCGGCCAAAAAAAGAATGCCAGCGACAAGCGCCTGGACATCGATCGATTCACGTGCACGGTTGGTACAGTGTGTAGATCCTGCCTCTACCCCGGTAAGGGGCTGCGCCTGTAGCTGGCTATTGTTCAACCGCATCCTGCGGTTCTGGGGTTCAAGTCCTTGAGATTCGATTCACGGACATTAAACCTGTGCACTGAACAATCGCAATGGTTCTTGATCATTCAATTTGCGTGCCAGATCGACTACTTCTTCCCCTGGTATTCTGCGTATGAGTTCACCAGTTTCTCGACTGACCACTTTCACTACCGAAACGCCTGCTTCATCGTTAATTGCAAACTCTATATCCCGTTTTTCATTCTGCACGAAATCATTGAGCTTGGTTATCGCTGAAGCAACATCCCGGCCCCGGAGTTGCTCGCTTTCTTCATCAGAACTTTGCTCACCCGAAACTTCCTCAGGCAAGGACTCCTCGACAAATTCCGACCTGTCGTCTAGCGCACTCTGTGGCTCAATGCTGCCTACAGGTCGCTCGTCTGGAGCCAGATCCGTTCTGATCCCGACGGACTGGGATGTTTGTTTACCACCCCTGGCCCGTTGAACGATTGCACTTCCGGAATTTAGTTTTGACGCCACATCAGATTTGTTAATACTACTCATGACGTGCCTCATTCTTTGGTCTTACTGACCCGGGATTACTCCCGGGCCAGCAGAACCTTCACTAAGTCCGGATTACAACTCCTCTATTACTGGAGCAGTGACAGAACTTGCTGAGATGAAGCGTTAGCCTGAGCAAGAATCGAGATACCCGCTTGTTGCAGTACCTGAGACTTGGACAGGTTCGCCGTCTCTACAGCAAAGTCAGCGTCCGTAATACGAGAGTTCGCAGCCGTCAGGTTCTCAGCCGTTACAGTCAGGTTACCAACAGTGGATTCCAGACGGTTCTGGATCGCACCGAGACCAGCTCGCTGGGAGCTCACAGTCGCGATAGCGTTGTCCAGTGCCAGGATGGCTGCCTCGGCACCTTCAACCGTGCTGATGTCGATATCCCGCAGGAATTGACCATCTTCAGCACCGCCGTAAGTACCAGCCACAAGACCCAGACTAGCAAGTCCTTCGGTACCATTGGTGCCTGCGGCAATCTTGAACTCTTTCGCAGAGGTCAAGGTAACCGTAGAAGCAGTAGTTTCAGCAACACTGGCGTAGTTAACACCTTCACCAGCGAAGTCAGCTTCCGCAATACCGGAAGAAGACGCTGCCAGGCCGATGTTGGAACCTGTGAAGGTTGTACCCAGGTTATCAATCGCTACGGAGATGTTACGACCGTCTCCTGCTGTCAGGCGGATGTAACCACCCGCATCGGAAGCTAGCACACCTGTCTGACCACTGATCTGGTTAATCGCAGAGATTGCGTCTGTGCGGTTGGTCTCAGAATCAGAGCTGAGAACCAACGTGCCAGTAGCGAATCCATTGATGTAAACCACACCCTGGTCGCCGTCAGCATTGCGCGCTGTCGTTGCATCGGCTGAAGAGCCGCCGTTAACTACCGTAGAATTCACAGTCGCGCTAACACCTGTCTCGGAAGACGCAGCGTTAATAGCTGCTGCGATCGCGATACCGGACGCGGCCTTGTCGCTGCTTTCGGCCAGTGAGCTGGACGCGGTGTCAGAAGCTGCTGAAGAAGAACCGATGGTTACACCGTTAATCTTCAGGTCACCTTCTTGCAAGGCGCTCAGTTCAACCGCAGCCTGGGTAGCAGTACCTGTAACCGCCGCAGTATGTGCGAAGCTGCCAGCACTCAATCCCAGGTATTCCAGCGCGCTATTGGCACCCTCTACCAGTGTCAGGTCTGTGGTTCCATCAGTGGAGCTCACGGTGAACTGCCGGGTTGTCGCGTTATAGGACGCATCAAGGCCAGAGATACTGTTGATGTAGGATGCGAGTACCGCACCGCCGCCCGCAGCATCAGTGTAAGCATTACCGCCTACGGTTGGCGCACCACGTAGGTCGATAGTCTGCTCTGAGCCACCCACGTTGAAGGTCAGGTTGTAGTTACCATCAGCGCCTCGACCAGTTTCACCGGCGGCAGTAGCCGCAGCAGCATAGTCAGCCACAATACCCAGTTGCACACCATTATTGGTCATACCGGTAGTATCGTTCTGCGTCACATTAGAGATAGTAACCTGTGATGCAGCACCCTCGACAGAGCTGGTGAACAGGAAGTCATCACCGGCGTCCGCGTTGTTGGTAGCTAGAACGGCATTACCGTCAGCAGCCAATTGAGAGTTCACTGCATTCAATACGGCCGTGAAATCAGCATAGTTCTGATCCAGGGTAACAGTAGTAGTTGTCGTACCATCACTTACGTCGAATGTAGCTGTATTCGCCGCACTCGCGGTAACTGTAGAAGCCACGATGGCTGCAGACAGACCCTGGTCCGCGGTAACGTCGTTACCAGCAGTGGCATCGGTTTCAGCAGCAAACGTAAAACCATCAGATGCTGTAATCGAATCGGTACGCTCCAGGGTTATAACACCACCTGTCTCAGATACTACGATATCACCGGCGCCACCACCCAGGCCGGTAGTACCGGCGTTGAATGCAGTCTGTAATGCGGTTGCAACAGCAGCAGCAGTATTCGCAGCAGGCTCAACGGCGGTACCAGCACCAGTATCGATGACAGCATCGTCACCAATAACGACGGTGAAAGAACCGGCGTTTGTGCCAGTCAACGCGAAGTCGAAGGCTAATGCGGAACCACCCGTGTTACTGAAATCAGCACCAGCAAGGATCGCCGCGCCCACATCAAAACTAACTGTGGCTCCGGTGCGGCCGGTAAAGTCCGTACCACCAACAATATTGGTAGTCGTTGCTATAGAAGCAGCAGATTCAGCGGTAAAGGCAGTGAAGCTACCATCATCAGCAGTACCGTCGTATCCACCGCTGATGAGATCGCTGTTTACGTCAACACCAGTCGTTGTACCACCGACCGCTGCGGAAGCGCCGGCTGCCAGGGCATCGGCTCCTGCGGTTGAGTTAGCTGTACCGTCGTTGCTGATACGGCCTGAGGTGAAACCGAATACGTTTTGAATATCGGTGGCAGATGTGCTGCCAGCTCCCACGTAGTTCTGGACTGCAATAGTACCGCCAGTTTCAGCATTAACGCGGGCAAACTCAATTCGAGTGCGGTTTTCATTGAATCGTGCCTCAACGATGCCACCCGCACCAGCGTTGGCCAGATCAGCATTCAATTCGTCCAGAACACGCTGAGCGTCTTCGGAGTCAGAGGCATAGCCACTGTACAGAGCATTTGAAAAATCTGTGTTGACCTGAACAGTGTAAGTACCATTGTCAGAAGCTGTTGCCGCATCAGCGATAACTATATCGAAGAACGCTGCTTCGGTGCCGCTGAAGTTTGAAGTAGCAGTACCGAGACCATTGGTTCCATCGGTGATATCGATATCTGAAGTGATCGTCGCAGCAACGGCAGCGGTGCCAGTCAATGCAGCACGACCCGCCTGGCCTCCGCGTTCAGCGTTGGCATCAGAGGAAAGCACAACACCCGTACCAATTGTGTCAGTCACTTCCAGACCCAGAGCAGCCTGGATAGTAGCAGTACCACCTGGCACATCAGTGAAGTCTGCAGAATCGTCACCCAGAGACTGGAAGTTATCCAGTGTCAGGGTACCAGCTTCAGCAGAAGTACGACGGAAAGCCAGTTTGTCACCTTCGAGGATAAATGCCTCGGCTGCGATGTTACCTTCCAGATCGGCATTGATATCATCAACCAGGGATTGCAGGCTTGAGCCGCGATAATCCTGGTCCAGCGTTACAGTAACATTTGTTACATCTTCAAACGCACTTGTAGCGCCTGCGATTTCGAGGTCAAAGCTGATCGCGGTGGAAGCATTACCACCTGGGTCGCGCGAGAAGTCCGCATTGGAAAGATCAACTGCGACACCACCAGTTATCACTGAAGCCAATGGGCCAGTGTCACCAACGTCGGAAGTTACTTCAGCACGTGAAGAGCGTGCAGTTGAGTTCACTGCCGCCGTGTTGGCCGAAAAAGACCCTTCCACCAGGCCAGCGTTGGACAAGCTTCCAGTTCCTGCAGTAACTACCACAGGTGAGCTGCCATCAACAGAAGTCAGCGTATAACCACCAGTAGTCACCGAGTTGGATGTCAAACCTGTGCTTGCGGCGGTTAAGTTGTTACTGCCATCTGCCAGGAAAGTCAGCGAGATGTTGCGACCATCTGCCGCTTCGAGATTCACACCTCCCTGGGCTGAGCCGGAATCTACAGCTACAACGCCAGTTTCCTCGGATCGCGCATTGATTGCGGTGATTACTGCAGCGCGGTCCGCTGCGGTATCCACGTCACCAGTGGCGATGGATATTTCGACTCCGTTGAGAACGATTGCACCAGAAGCTGCGTTCGCACCGCCAGAAGTAGCTTGCATCGCAGTACCGGTAGCGACGTTAGTCAGCACCTGTGCGGTAACACCTGTATCTTCGGAAGCCTTGTTAATTGCTGCAGCTTTCGCAATGGCAGAAGCGGCAGCGTCAGTAGTAGAAGCAGCATCGTCTGCGGCGGTAGAAGCGCCGATTACAACACCGTTAATTACCAGGTCGCCATTATTCAGCGCACTGGATGAACCAACCGCACTAACACCAGCAGACTTGCCACCGCCCAGCGAATCGGCAGTCAGTTGAGAGATACCGAAACTAACGGTTTCACCTACGTTCGCACCAATCTGGAAAGTAGCGTTGAAATCACCGTCCAGTAGCTTGATGCCGTTAAATGTTGTCTGCTCCCCTGTACGGGATATTTCTGCAACCAGCTGACTAACCTCAGCTTGCAGCGCCTCACGGTCAACGTCACTGTTCGTGGCGTTGGCTGATTGGATTGCCAGCTCACGAATACGCTGCAGGTTATCTGTCATGGTACCCAGGGCACCGTCTGCAGTTTGAGCCAGAGATACACCATCTCCCACATTTCGAATAGCAACATTCAGTCCTCGAATTTGCGATGAAAAACGTGTCGAAATGGCAAGTCCAGCAGCATCGTCCTTCGAGCTGTTAATCCGGAGACCGGAAGACAGTCGACTCAGAGCCTGCTGGTTCGCAGTTTGCGAGCGATCCAAGTTTCGCTGCGCGGTAAGCGAGGCGATGTTGGTATTGATAATTTGTGGCATAGCCAAAACTCCTTGTTAGCGTGTGACGCCTTTCCATAGCAAGAGGCGAAATCACAAATGAGAAAATCAATTGCCTTTTCTAGTCATCACAATCGATTTTCGGTTCCTTGCACAATGCGACTCATCTGGTTAGTGGAATTACGCCTGATGTGTCCATTATCTTTCTATGCAACAAGGGCTAACGGCTCTACCCAAAAAAACTAAATAGAAAGTATTAGAACGATAATCATCAAAACAACCCGCTTATAGACGCACAGGTTCTATGGGCTACAGCCCAATGAATACGGCGCCTGTGGAACTAGATGCCAGTGCAGGCATTCTTTTTTGCTATAGAGCGATTTAGAATCAGAATTATCCGGTTTAGAAGCAGCAAGCAATTTAGAAACATCGCGCATTACCATCCATTTCAATATAAGGAATCGCTATGAGCAGCGAAGAAACCATAGGTCATTGCCTGTGTGGGCGGGTCACAATCCGGCTTGAAGACAAGCCTGCAAAGATAGATGCCTGTCATTGCGATGATTGCCGCCGCTGGGGCAGCGGACCACTCTTTACTCTTGGTGGAGCAACTGACGTTACTATTGAAGGCAGCGACGACATTTCAGTTTATGAATCGTCCGAATGGGCATCCAGATCCTTCTGCAGCCACTGCGGCAGCCATCTTTACTATTTTCTCAAGCCCACATCCCAGTACATGCTAAGTCCAGGGTTGTTCGGAAACTTGGGTGATCTCAATATGGATATGCAGGTGTTTATTGACGAGAAACCTGCCTACTACAGCATCCCTGAAGGGAACAAAAAGCTCACAGGAACGGAGGTCATGGCGCTCTTTGAGAAAATTGAGCCAATTTCCTGAGGAATTTGACCCGTTCAGGGCAGGAAAATTTTGAACGCCCCACCACCCAGAGACGAATTGTTGGTCACTTCAATGTGACCAACCCGATCCCTATTACGGTGCAGCTCGGCAACGCGTGCGGAAAAGTAAAGTCCAAGACCACTGCTTCCTGTATTGAAATTGATTCTGGTGATGTACCCCCCTGGATCTTCACACAGGGCGTCCGGGTAGCCTCGGCCATTATCCTCAATAGCCATGCACAAGTAGCCATCTTCTACAGCGGCACTGATCCTGATCTTGTTGTCTGTGTAGCGAATGGTGTTCACCAGCACATTATTGAAAACACTTTTGAGCAACATACTATCGAAGTACCAACTCAGGTTTTCATCGCAAGCTACTTCCATGTCCACTTTCTTCATGGTGAACAGCGACTCGTGGGCCAGCAATTCATCTTCCAAAAACTCATGAACCATATTGGATTCTACAGCCATGAGTAATTTGTCGTTCTCCAGTTTGTAGATACTCAACAACTGCATCATGTCGTTATTGATGCGGGAGGCTTCATAGTTAAGTACCACCGCGCGCTGACTCTCTTCATCGGTCTGCGGAGGATTGGCAGCCATTAGCTCATCGACCGTACTCAGCAGCAGGCCAACCGAGTTTTTGACATCGTGCACCGCCGATCCAAAGGCCAAAGAAAAATCCAGGGGTTGTCGGTCCATTCTGAAATTACCTATTCCTCATGAAATGCTAGTTACTACGGGGCTGTTCTGAAGTCAGCGCCCTGAAGCGCTCGTTCAGATTGCTGAATCTCGCGTAGTGCCTGCTGTCCTCATCGAGCTGACCGATGGTGGACAAACATTCCTGGCTTAGCTTGAAATGATCCTTGGTGACTTTACCCGACTCCATATAACGAATAAGAGCCTGGGTCAGGTTGAGATTTACCACGACACTGCGAGGCGCCAATCTGGCCGCCTCACTGAATCGTTTTATACATTCTTTAAGCTTGTCCTGTTCGTAGAGTTTTGTGCCGAGCTCATTCAACTCATTGGCATGTTCGCTTAGAGTGCCAGAAACGCTCTCATCAATAAGTTTCCTTATCAGGCGTTTCTGGTTACCAGCGACCTCATCTATCTCGAGCAATGGCTCGAGAATCTGCACAGCCTTTTCCTCGTCCCCTAGATTATGAAGCGTCTTTCCGTAGTCAAACACCGCCAATGGACTAAGCAATCCGTTGGATATCAGATCATTATTCTCGAGTTCCTTAAGAATATGCATGGCGCGTTCGGGATTCTGTTGTTTGAGAAACATACGCACACTCACCATGTTGCGGCGGGCATCGATTTCTCCATCTTTGTCTTCGAAGCGTTCGTCCAGTTCTGAAAGCACTCGTTGCGCTTCAACCAGTTTGTTGGAATCCTGCTTCGACATATCTCCCGCCATACTGTCGGTAATAGCGCCGGCCAATTTGAAATACCCCTCGGGGGTCTCTTCAATTGAATGCCTGGAAGCCTTGACTGCTGCCTTGTATGCCTGGGTAGCGTTTTCAAAATCAGAATTCATGGCGCAGGCATCACCCAGCAACTCCTGCCGATTCACTGAGTTCGGCGAAAGTTTGGCAGCAGACATCAATTGCTCTTTCGCAGCCTGGAAATCACCGAGCTGCTGGTAACATTCCGCCAACAGGTCGTAGGCAGGCACACAGTTATTGTTCAGTGTCAGGACTTGCTTTAGTTCGTTGATGGCGTCTTTGTGTTTGCCTTTGTACATGAAGGTACGGGCCAGCCCCATCAATGCCCAATCCAAAACCCGCTCTACCAGCACACCTCTGTAAACCTCCTGCGCATGTTCGTACTGCCCCTGACGCAGGTGCAGTTCTGCCGCCTTCTTCATGCACCAGGCCTGGTAACGAGGATGGCGTTCGGCGCTGATGTAACATTGATCAATTGCCGAATCATATTCTTCATCTTCAATAGCCCTGTTAATCGATCGCAGGCAGGCCTGCTTGTCCATCAAGCGATCAATTTTGCGACGGAGCATTGCCTCGTTAAAGGGTTTGGCGATATAGCCTTCAGGCTCTGACTCAATTGCACCCAACACAACCTCTCTACTGGTTTCGGCTGATATCATGATGAAGATGCAATCGTATCTGACCTTCTTGAAGTACCGCAGCTCCTGCAGTAATTGCTGACCGTTCTTGCCATCCCCCATGTTGTAATCACAAAACACGATATCAAAGTTGAATTCTTCCGCTGCCTTCAAGGCTTCACGGGGATTGTGAGCGAGTTGGATATTATGGAAGCCAATGCGTTTCAGTGCCTTGGCCATGAATTGAAGATGCTGGTGAAAATCATCAACCACCAGCACGCATTTGCTGGAGTAGTCGATTCGGGAGAGTGTTTGAATGGCTTGACTGCTCACGGCTTCTGCTATTAGGTAAGGATTACTGACTCAGTACTCCAATAAGCCTAGTACAAATTGATAGGAGTAAAGCGCAGTATTAGCAATTTCGTGAGATGTATCACGTCACGGACTCTGTCCGCTCGGCAATGGGGAGACTACAAGGTAATTTTCAGGCGGGTATGGGTGAGGCCGCCAAATTGTTGCGGGTTCACATCGTCTCTGTCCAGAACGATACCGAAGTCGAATTGCTTGCAACCTAGTGCTTTTGCCTCCTGGATAGCACGCCAGACCATAATCGGCATAACCAATCCCCCGTAGCCTTCGGCGATAGGTTCGCCAAAAACAAATTGGCAGGTACGCTGACTGTAAACACAGAGCGCACTGGCTACCAACATGCCCTGATCTTCCACCTGCACCAGAAATCCCTGGCCCTGGCGCAGCAGATCCAGGCAATTCCCCAGATAATTGGCGGAAGAATGCGGTGCGATTGCATCCAGTTGGTTCAACAAACTCTCCTCAAGTCCGCGATCGCTGTACACAACACTGAACTGCAAATTGTCCTGTCCCCAGGTCAGCATCTCTCGGTATTCCGGGCTAACCGCCGCCAGCAACTCTTCACTTGGCTTGGTCAGGTCAACGACTTCTACCTTGTGTACTGTAGGCCTGCCCCCCTGCTGCAATAACACCTGGGTCATCGGTGACATAACACCGCAGCTCACCGGATCCAGGAAATCCACCGCTTCCGGACGTTCCTCATCGAGCAGCTGCTGGATATGTTGCTGCAGCAATCGAATCGCTTCGGGGTTGAAATTGTTGGAAGGCGTATTGAGACTTGCGCGGTTTACGTGAGTGTAGGCATCCAGCCCAAAATAACCCAGGCATTTACGGCCTTGCTGATCCGTATGCAGGGTCAGGCTGCAACCGAACACAGGTTTGTCTTGAGCCACAACAACGAACGAACGGTCGGTGTAACTCTCATGCAAAGACTGACCTTCCCTGTTGCTAGTACTCCGAGCCAGTTTGCTCTTGTACAGAGGGTTTTGCAGGGGGTCATTATCCAGCAAGGTATGCCAGTGCTGCTGAAATGTGGCATCGCTGGATTCAATTACAGTGAGCATACGATCTTTCGATTTCCTTTCTCTTTCCTTCGAACAAGTTTAGTTCAACGCGTTTCGAAGTGGTTTGGTTCAGCATGATTGAAGCGCCGCTTCCTTAGCACTGCGAGGCGTAGTGTACGCCAGCCGGGAAAATTTATTCACAACTCCATCACAGTATTCGTGGTGTTTTCAGATTGTTTTGTTATCAAACAGCCGCGCCTTTACTTCGCATACAGCATTAGTGGTTTCTGCGGCAGTGCTGAGAACAACCAGTTCTTAAAAATGCCTTCCTTATTCTTTGACAACAAGCATGGTAGGGAAATTGCAAAAAGTCGAATTTTTTAAAGGGAAAGCCGGGAAAATTTTGCGCCTGTCTGCAAAGAAATCAGCAGTTTCCCAGCAGTTGTCTATAGTGTAACTAGCAGAATCTTTGGAGTATTCGGGGAGAGTCCTATGAATGTTATCGCTGTCGCCCAACTGGATCGGTTAATCCGAAAGCTGGATAAACTGGACTCTGAAAAGATAACGGACGTTTTACTCAGGCAAATCCAACTGCTTGAGCAGTGTCACACCGTCCGCGAATGGCTCTTCATGGCCGAACCCGGATCAATAGCCCGTATTGCCGCAGACTTTCATGCCCAGGTACCCGGAAAACTCATCGCGACCCTGAGCGGCGACCCACTGGACGAGTTCTATCGCGCCACCAGTCAGCGGGGCTCCAAATTCCTGGCAGATGACAGACAACCCTGCATTGCCAGAGTCATTCCCGGCCTCCAGGATCCTGACCCGGGAGCCTTGGACGATGTCGTACAAAACCATATCCACGGCGGGTATGATTACAGCCGCACGGATCGTGCAGATGATGGCATTCTCGCCTATGTCGAAGTAATGAACTTTTCAGTCCTCGATGAAGCCTGGCGTGAAGCCCTCCTCCCCGATGACCGGGAACACATTACCCCCTATATTTATAGGCAAAACAGCCGGCTTAGCCTCGGAACCTTTAATACGGCGCATCTGGCGAGCGTGCCGTCAAATATTCCCGCCAGCAATACGCCCTAAGGAACAGAGTCTGTTTGATGACCAGCAGGACCCGATACCGAAAGACCTTATGGCAAAAAATCCTGGATTCCGGTCAGGCCATGGAGCAAGCGGCCAATGAAAATGATTGGCTAAAGCTCAACGAACTCATCGAGACCAGATTAGGACTGTTACGGGATTTTTTTGCCGAACCTGTGGCCGACCTTCAACAGCAGACACTTCACCAGATTCAGTC
Organism: uncultured Pseudohongiella sp.; assembly: GCA_965227635.1. Taxonomy (GTDB): domain Bacteria; phylum Pseudomonadota; class Gammaproteobacteria; order Pseudomonadales; family Pseudohongiellaceae; genus UBA9145. The sequence continues at coordinate 3,736,292 of OZ245763.1, forward strand.
AGAAATTCACCTGATCCTGGAACAATCGGAAAATGTCAGGGACTTAACGAGAAACAACCAGGATGTTATCGCCAAAAGCCTTAAGAAGCTGCGTCACAGCAAGCAAGCCATCAAGAATTACCAGGTGTAGGACCTGGCATCCTGATCTACCCACCAACTAAACGGCAACAAGCACCCTGCTCTCTCACCGGTAACCCCTCGTTTTTTACTTCACCTTGTCAATGCCAGGACAAGGACAGTAAAGTGCTGCCTAAACAGGATAGATTCAGGATGAGTATTACGCCCTAGCTAATGTAGTTGAACAGCGTCAGCCCACTCACCCTGGCGAAACTGGCCTGTGCCGCCTCCAGAATAAAGGTTTCCTGGCTTAGCCTGGATACGGCTTCAGCGAAATCCAAATCCTGCAGTTGTGACAGGGACTCCTGGGTGGCAAGCCTGATGTCTTCATTAGAGTTACGCACGTTCTCTATCAGGTTCAACCTGGCACCCACTGCACTCTGCCCTTCCAGCAGCACTGTCTGGGCGTTTTCAAGATTTCCCAGGGTATTGTCTACCTGTGTGCTTAATTGGCTTCTGTCACTGCCAGAGTCTGTCAGGTTACGAAGCTGATACACAAACTCTTCGAGGTTGGTGAGCAGCCCCTTCTTGCTGGTCGAAGTGATCATGAACGTGTCGCCCGGCGAGGGGTCACCACTCACGCGCACCCCCATGCCCTTGAACTCAATCATTTCCCCGGATCGATAGGGCACGTTTTTGGCAATGATGCGGCCATCCGAGGCTTGTTTGATCGTAAATGTCGGCGCCGCCGGGTCGACCTCATTGAGTGGGCGAAATTCAATAACGGCGTCTTCCGGGTAGAAAGTATCAAATGCCTCCTGATCCTGAATAACAGGCGTGCCGATAACGGCCGAAGTGCTGTTGTTGCGGGGATTTGCCCGCGCTTCCGCGGTCAGCGTGGAACTGGGCACATTCATAAACAGTTTGCGGCCAGATTCGTTGGCGCTGACAAAACTTGCGGCTCCTAATTGAATCGTACGCTGGCCCTCATCGCCCTGGTACAGATAGCGCCCATCCCCCCCTTTTACGAAAGGCTGTTTGTTAACCTGCAAACCGGCGAAAATGAAATTCCCGTTACCATCCCGGCTGTTCATGGTGGTAGCCATGGATTCAACGATGCCTTCCATTTCAGTGGCGATAAACCCTCTTTGTTCTGCATTGATTGCACCATCGCCCGCCTGAATCACAAGTTCCTGTGCCCGCTGGAGCAGATCTGAAATATTTGAAAGCGCTACGTCTGCACGTTCCATCTTGTTTTGCAGGTTGTTCGCATTATTGTTGTATAGCGCGTTCAGCTTCAGCTCCTGGCTTAGCGCCAGGATACGAGTCGATGCTACAGGATCATCGCCAGGCGTGAGTACCTTTTTGCCTGTTGAAATCTGTTGCTGTGTTTTTGTGACAGTACTCTGCACATCCAGCATGGAATTCAATCCCTGCTTGTATATCTGACTACTGGAAAATCGTACTGGCATGTTTCACCTCAGCGCTGACTACCTGGACAAGCTTACAGATCCAGGATCACATCAAACATATTGCGTGCGATCGAAATTAGTTGGGCAGAGGCCTGGTAATGCTGCTCGAACTTGATCAGGTTCGCAGCCTCTTCATCGATATTGACTCCTGCGACCTGCTGCAGGGCGGCTTCCGATTGTCTGAGCAGACTTTCGCTAGCCTCTTGCGTTATACGGGCCTGACTTGACAGAATTCCCACCTCTTCAACGACAAGACTATAGGCTGAAAGAAGTCCAAGATTGCCGTCGGAGAGCACATTGGCATCGCGAAGATTGAGCATATAACCGGCGTTCGTGTTGTCCCCCGGGGCATCGCCATTGAAATCTATCAGGAAGGTGTCTCCTGCTGCGGGCACACCCGACCCACTCTGCCCACTGTTGAGGAATACCTGATAACCAAGGTAGTTGCTCACGGGTTCAGGGTCGTCTCCAAAGATTCCATCGTCTCGTGTACTGCTGATACTGGTATTTTTCGACAGCATCACATCGACTGAGCCACCTACAGTCACACTGTTATTAAACCGGACACCCTGGTCGCTGACAGGCACGATAAAGCCATAGCCCCCACTGACATTGCTGACGGCAATCTGCGAATTGCTTCCATAAATAGAAGAAGCAATAGTGAGGAATCCGTCTGCATCAAGATTTACCTGCACCGGGTTTTGACCCGCAGCGTTCAACGCCTGGTTGATGCGGGTGCGGATTATGTCCAGCACTCCCGCATTGCCTTCATCTGAGCCAACTGCTGTACCTACTACCGGATAGACGCCAGTAGCAACATTGCCGGTTGGATTCGATACCGTGATCGAAGTTGAGAGACCCGCATCGACAGTGGTGAGCGTAACCTGGTTTGAAGCATTGAGACCTACGGTGATCACACCAGCCCCCAATTGTGCATCAATTCTTTCCTGGAACAGGTTTACCAACCCCTGCGGAGCTGCTGTAAACGGTGTCGGCGCCAACGTTGTATCAACACCGGACACATCGACAGTGACGGTCGGGTACCCAGCCAAATCCAGTTCGAAACCATGAGGCGCACCAGTAAAGTCCACTCCAGCGGATACATCTACCGTATTTGTGAACCTCGCAGGAATCGCAGTGTCTCCAGAAAGGCTGACCTGAACCGGTGTATTTCCATCCACTGCCAGACTGAAGGTATGGGGTCCTGCTATATCGAAATTGGCACCACCGGAAATTGGGAGCGCACCGCGCACCAACGCCTGCGTTCCTGTTAGCTGTGCTCCGACTGCAGTGCCGATACTCACTAAATTCTGCATGTTAATTGGGGCAGACAGTGTGAGCGATGCACTTGGTCCTGTGGCCGCCGATTCAAACTCGATAAATCCACCACTGTTAACTCTTGCCTGCACCTGCCCTGCCAAATCTACCGATGCAGCTATTTGAGCATTGATGTCGGCAACAATCGCGTTACCTGCGTTTACCGGAAAATTCTGAGTTAGTGTTATGGTGTCTGAATAGATTCCATTCACGTTCAGGGTGAATGTCCCATTTACTCCGGAAAAGTCGAATGGGTTTACCGTGCTCGCGGCACCACTGAGTACCGCTGGCTGGTCTCCAAGATCCGGACCGGTAATCACCAGCGGCGCAACGCCAAGCACGTCATCACCTGCAATTGCATCTACCGTCACAACCCGGCTTCGGTCTACGGCACGAAAATGAATATTACCCTCACTGTTGCGAGAGACTTTTACAACCTCGGGCCCCAGTGCTGCATCGATATCTCTCTGCAGAGTCGAAACCACCAACGTATGGGGGAACGCACCCGGTGTTAAGGGCACCGTTGTTGGCCCAAAGCCCATGTCTATTTCGATAGCGGTATTGGGAGATACGCTGTAACCGGCGGAAAGATCGGCACGGCCAATGATGGTTCGTAAATCGCCGTCCCGGATACTGACGCTATCGCTTCCATTTCCTTCGACGTCAACCTGCAAGTCCACTCCCAGGGTGGACTTAACTGTCAACGTTTCACCATCGCTAATCGCGACGATACCCTGGTTACGCAGCGTCAGACTTGCGTTGATACTATCTCGCAGAAAATCTGCATCAGGCGGATCCGGCAATGTCCTGCCGTTTATCAACTCCGGTGCAGTGAGATTGGTACCATTGAGTAGTAAATTGAGCGGCGCATCGGTTCCATCGCTGGTGAAATCGAAGAGTTGAATCTGACTTAGGGCAGTTGCCGACACACCTTCCACCGCAGACAGTTGGTGCGCAAGCTCTGCCGCTGAGGCGTTGGCCTGAGTCTCCACGACGACTTCTTTCGCATATCCGCCTTCATTCACTGATGTAATGGTAAACAGCTCTCCCAGGTAACCATTAGTGGATTGGCCAGGCTGGGCTCTGGCGACCGTTGCAAAATCAGTAGCCAACGTTGTGCCTCCCGCATCATCCGGGAAGATGGCATTCGTCGCACCGGGCACGAAGGTTCGGTTAGTAAGCGGCGGGGCCAGCGGAACAGGATTAGCCGGATCGCTAAAATCCAGCACATCGTAATTCGTTGCGGAATTAAACCGGATAAGTACTGGCGGACTTAGCGCGCCAGGCGATTCGGTAAAGCCAGGCGTACTGACGCTATCGACCCGCATCGATGTAATAGCCGCACCCCCCCGGTTGCCAGCACCCGCAGTTGCAGCAATCGGCGAAGCCATGGCAAATGCTTCTGGGCGCGTAGCCAGAACTTCCAAATCATCGATACCACCGCCGGTAGGCCGCAGAATAAAGCTGTCGCCTTCACGAAAAGTTCCGCCTTCGAAACTCAGGGTAAAACCGTCGATACTGACTTCCTGGGGAAACTTGCTGTCCAGCACACCCTGGTGAACGATCTGGCTATCCTCACTCCTGACAATAGAGAAGCGAGTACCTGGTCCTGGAAAAATCACACGGTAGTTACTGGTGCTTAATTGGGAAAGGTCATCAATCCGGACGCTGAGTTGACGGTCCGTGGGCAAAGCATTGTTGGCGCTCTTCAGTACCCGCCCCTGCGTGAGAGCCGGGTCGTTTATATCGGTAAATACATTGCGTCCAAGATTGCCTTCAAGATCAACTCCCAACCGCTGTTGTTGATTGATTGAATGGGTAAAGGCGAGGGCAATCCGACCCAGGGAATTAATTGCTGGCTCGAGCGCTTCTTTTCGAAAACGCAACACGCCGCCGATCTCCCCACCAGTAAGCTGATCGGTGATCACCTGGGGCCTGCCGTTGACGCTGATTGCGAGTTCTGCGCGGGAGGGATCAAAGGTACCTGACTGCAGCGTTATCTGTGAGGGGCGTGGCCCAATAACCAGACCCAACCCCTCTCCCACAAACACGCTCATGGAATAGTTTTGATCGACAGTCGTGTTCACATCCACGATTTCCGACAATTGCCGGACAAGAATATCTCGCCTGTCCAATAGGTCATTGGGAACCTTGCCGTTCGCCAGGCCGGGGGATGTGGATATCGACGCATTCAACTCCGCTATCTGGGCCCCTATGGTGGTAACACGTCGAGCCAGTGTTTCCAATTGCACATTGAGTGACAGGTTCTGGTTCTGGATCTTGGTCTCAGTGGATTCAAACCGGTCCAATAACAGGTTGGTCTGATTGAGCAATAGTTGCCGGGTTTCTATTCCGGCAGGGTTATTTGCCACACCGTTAAGCGCCTCGAAGAAGTCTTCAATGCTTGCCGACACACTGGTTGAAGGATCAGCCAATAAATTATCCATCTGGCTGATGTTTCCCAGGTACTGATCGAATTCACCAAGAATTGAGAGATCGGCGTTCACCTGGTCGATCAGGTATTGCTCGGTGTTTCGAACAATGCCAGTAACAGTTACACCAGACCCGACGTAACCCACTCCGGCGAATTGCGGATTCTGGGTTTCAGAGAGGACTGTCTGCCGGCTGTAACCCTCGGTGTTCGCGTTGACTATATTCTGTCCGGCAGTATTCAGGGAAAGCTGGCTGAGCTTGAGTCCTGAGACGGCTGTATCTATCAATCCCGGCATCGCTACTCCCCTCCCACCGTCACAGCAGCGCGCATGCTGGCGCTTTCAAGCACAGCATTGATTTTCTTGCTGTAGTCAGGATCAGTAGCATAGCCAGCGGACTGTAATTCATTCAGGTATTGCTTACTGTCAGCGGCCGCCTGCAATGCCTTTCGATAGCGCGGATTGCTTTCGAGGAATTTCACGTAATCGTCGAAGCTTTCCTGGTAAGAATCATAACGTCGAAATTTCGCGAGTTGCTGACGCGCTACACCGCCGGAATACTCCAGCGTGCGATTTTGGGTTACGGGGCCTGTCCAGCCACTATCTGCCTTGATCCCGAACAAATTGTGACTACTGGCGCCATGGGCGTCTTGCGCAACACGTTTTCCCCAACCGGTTTCCAGAGCTGATTGCGCGAGTAGCACCTCTGCCTTCACACCCAGCTTCCTGGCCGCTTTGCGAGCGGCTGGGTAGAGTTTTCTGACGAAATCCATAGGTGAATCGAATTGTTTCCTGTTGGCCGGCAGTGAATCTGGCGCCTTTGCCAGTTCTTGCTGTGACTGCTCGCTAGCGCGCACCTTGTATTGCTGCATTAATTGCTTGTGCAGAACTTCAGCCAATCCCAGCCCTTTGCCCTGAACCAGGTGCAGGCTGATCTGGTTGTCAAAGTTCTGCTGGTAGAATTCCATTTCATTGCTCTGCAGGAAATTGCCTTCCGAAAACACCTTGTTGGACTCACGCATGGTTTTGAGCATCATGTTCACAAACAATGCCTCAAATTGCTGGGCCACCTGCTTCAGGCCAGCCGCTGTATCATCGCGGCCAACCTGCTTGATGGAATTCAGACTGGATAAGTCGGTGTAAGCGTCGTTTAGATTGACTGTAGTAGCCATTTCGTCAAACTCGAATGCGTGAGGCTTTTACCAGTTTCTCACTAAATGACCACGAGGTCCGCTTTCAGCGCACCCGCCTGCTTCAAGGCTTCCAGAATGGCGGCGAGATCTCCAGGCGCAGCGCCTACGGCGTTAACTGCTTGCACAATCTCAGACAGGGTTGGCCCAGGATCAAACACGAACATGCGATTGGCGTCCTGATCGACCTGCAGTTCGCTGTCCGGCACTACCACCGTATTGCCCTGCCCAAACTGATTCGGCTGGCTAACATCAAAATATTCGGAAATAGTCACCGTGAGACTGCCATGGGTAACGGCAGCGGGACTAACCCGTACCTGATCGCCTATGACAATGGTGCCGGTTCGTGAATTCACGATAACCCTGGCGACGGCTGCACCGGGATTGATCTGTATGTTCTCAAGCTCACTGACAAACGCTACCCGCATTTGGGCATCAAGGGGTGCCGTAACTTCAATGGACACAGCATCCAGTGCTTCTGCAGATCCGGGCCCCAATAGTTCGTTAATTGCCGTGGATACCCTTCTCGCGGTGGTAAAATCCGCATCACGCAAGTTAAAGGTGACGGAGTCTCCCTGACTAAAAGCCGTCTGCACTTCCTGCACCACACTGGCACCACCTGGAATTCTGCCCACACTGGGCACGTTGATTGTTACCCTGGAACCATCGGCCCCATCCACACCCAGCCCACCAACGATTAGATTGCCCTGGGCGATGGCATAGACCTGGCCATCAACGCCTTGCAGGAACGTACGCTCCAGACTCCCACCTCGGAGGCTGCTGGCATTGGCCAGCGACGACACGGTGACATCAATGGTCTGACCCGGCTTCGAGAAAGCAGGTAATTCCGCTTGCACGGAAACGACCGCCACGTTGCGCAACTGAAAGTTTTGGCCTGGTGGTAGAGGAATCCCGAACTGATTCAGGTAGGCACGGAAAGACTCGGCAGTGAAAGGCGCTTGCGTAGTCTGGTCGCCGGTGCCATCGAGACCAGTTACCAATCCCACACCCACCAGGGAATTGGATTGCACCCCCTGAAGAGTAGCCAGATCTTTGAGCCTTTCTGCCTGTGAACCAGCCGTCGCAAGCATTAAGCCCAGTAGCAAGAAGGCCCTTACTGACCCCGTTACCGAGACTTTGAAAATCTTCACCAGTATACAATTAACTCCATTCATCTTTTCGCTTCCTGCTCGCCTGAAATTTCGATACAGATATCGACAGGCATGTTTGGTTCCAATTAAAACGGCCAGATATCACTTACAAAGAATTTGCTAAGCCAGCTCGCACGATTAGCCTTGGCCAACTCCCCGGTTTCACTGTAGGCGATGCGCACATCGGCTATACGCGTGGAGTCGATAGTGTTTTGCGAACTGATATCATCCAGTCGCACCAGTCCGCTGATACGGATGTATTCTGAACCCCTGCTAAGCTGTAACCATTTTTCTCCGCGTACGGCGAGCACACCATTAGGCAACACATCTGCAACTGAGACCGTGATATTCCCCTGCAGTTGATTGCTGATGTCAGCATCCGCTGCGCCATTGAAATCCACACTTGAGCTAACGCTGCCATTGAGGGTTATGCCGGTTCCCAGGAAGCCACTACCGGCGACTGTCTGGTCTGTCACCGCACTGTCATTCGCTTTACTGAAAGAAGTGTTGGACGACTTGCTGGCCGTGGTGGATTCGTTAAGCACCACTGTCAGAATATCGCCAATACGATGAGCCCGACGCTGATAGAGGTTTACCGCTGAAACCGGGCTATAGATAGAACCAGTTGGAGCTGGACTAAGGGTTTCTCTGTGACTGAACACTGGCGCATAGCGCGGATCATCTGGCGCCGGCTCCGCGTACTTTTCCGGTATATGACATGCTGCCAATAACACAGCGACAGCGGATAACATGACAAGATTTCGCATAGACTTAACTCGCTTCAGCATCATGGCTACAGGTTCTGACTGAGGAATTGCAGCATCTGGTCCGCAGTGGATATAACGCGGGAATTCATTTCATAGGCCCGCTGGGTCGTGATCATATTCACCAACTCCTCCACCACTTCGACATTCGAACTCTCCAGTGCTCCCTGCACTATGGAACCCGAACCATTTTGTCCTGGCGTTTGCTGCGTCGGAGTACCACTGGAGGCTGTCTCCCGGTACAAATTTCCGCCAGCGGCCTGCAATCCTGCTGGGTTAGTGAAATCGACCAGACTGATGTTTCCGATGTTTGTTGGTTGTGCTTCACCCGCGATAACCGCCGTGACAGTTCCATCGGTACCAATAGTCACTGTTGAAGCATTCTCGGGCACGGTGATCTGAGGCTGCAGCGACAGACCTGCTGCATTAACGATCTGGCCATCCTGGTTCAGGTGAAACTGCCCGTCGCGAGTATAGGCAGAGGTGCCGTCAGGCATTACGATTTCGAAGAAGCCGCGTCCGTTAATCGCGAGATCAAGATCCTCTCCAGTTGTCTGCAACGCACCCTGGCTGAACACTTTCTGTGTTCCCACTGTGCGCACACCCGTACCCAACTGCAAGCCATTAGGCAACTGGGTTTCCTGGGTTGAATTGGCGCCTGGCTGACGCTGGATTTGATACAGCAAGTCTTCGAACACCACACGGTCTCGCTTGAAACCATTGGTTGCCACGTTGGAAAGATTGTTGGAGAGACTGGTGAGTTTCGTATCCTGCGCGCTTAGACCAGTTTTTGAAACATAGAGAGCTGAGTGCATTTTCCGATTCCCTTCTTGCTGCCGTGTTCATTCGGCGATTGACAGCGGGCTTTCCATGCCCTGCCTGGATTTATTCATTACCGTACTTGCAATAGCCGTGCCGATACTTCTGAATTTTCTTCTACGGTCTGAATCAGTTTCACATTCATTTCATAGTTGCGCGTGAGACTGATCATATCCACCATGGCATCCACCACATTCACGTTACTGCTTTCCAAAAAGCCAGACTGAACACGCACGGCCGCATCTGGCAGCGCATCTATGCCATCGGAACGCCTTATAAGCCCATCCTCACCCTTCACAACCTCTGCCAGGTCAGGATTGACCAGCTTGATTCTTTCAAAGGCGGTAATGGCTTCGGCACCCTGGCCCTGCTCCAGAACAGAGATAGTGCCATCACTGCCTATCTCAATTTTCTGATTCGGAGGAATGGCAATCGGCCCCGCATTGCCGAGGACCGGCAATCCGCTGCCGGTCAGCAATTCACCAAAGGCATTGATTTGAAAATCACCAGCCCGGGTGTAGGCCTCTCCACCATCGGGCGCCAGTACGGCGATAAAACCGTCGCCCGCTATGGCGATATCCAGTTCGTTATCAGTCTGCACCATGGAACCGGAGGAGAAGTCGGTGCCATTTTCCAGCAGCCGATTGTAGACCCTCGAGTCGAAGGCAGGACTGCTTACCTCTTCATAGGTGGCCTGCATCAAATCAGCGCGGAACCCGGTTGTACTTGCGTTAGCAAGATTATTGGCCTGGATAGTCTGCGCTTTCATGGCCTGGGTGGCACCGGTCATCCCGATATACATCGCTTTATCCATCACCTGTCTCCTGTGAGGAACTGCTGGTTTATTAAAGTGTGAACTGCTCGCTGCAATGTCTCACCTTACAGGTTGATGATGGTCTGGGTTGTGGCATCCGCGGCTTCAATGATCTGCGCAGCAGCCTGGAAGTTCCGCTGGGAAATAATCATCTTCACCAGTTGATCTGAAAGATCCACATTGGATTCTTCCAGAGCCCCTGACTGAATGACACCCAAGCCGGCAGTGCCAGCTCCACTGGCGGTGCCGGCACCGGACTCAGCAGTCTCGGCAAACCGCGTACCCCCAATATTGGCCAGACCTGATGGATCCGCGAAATCAGCCAACGCCACCTCTCCGAGAATCTGCGATTGACCATTCGAGAAGCGGGCAAAAATGATGCCCTTGATATCGATATCGAGACCAACCAACTGGCCTTTTGCATAGCCATCCTGGGTATTGGAACTGACGGCGAAGTCACCACCAAATTGGGTCAGCTCAGTAAGATCGATTTCAAAATTGGAGTAATTTTCGTCACCGACTGCATCGATATTGCCTTGCAAGGGACCGGCCGCTGCACTACTGGGGTTACCGTTTGAATCCTGTGGCGTCCAGTTCGTGACATAAATTGGATCGTTGCTGGCATCGTAGCGGCCATTCTGATCGAACAGTATGGTTGCTCGCATCAATGAAGGCTCATCAGGCGAGTTGGGGTCATAACCGATGTTTTCGCCATCGATTTGAAAGTAAACACTCCACACACCACCCTGAACGGCCGCGCCATCGACATCACGTTCCTTCACGAAGTACTGGGTTAGCGTGTGCTGGTTACCCACACTGTCGTAGATAGCAACGGCTGTCGAACGGAAATAGGTGTCGGGGTTGTCCGGGTCGAAAGTATTCAGCTCAAAATTGCTACCACTCAGGGAAGTCGAGTCAGAGATATTGCCGAAGATACTGTTTGAAGTGGCAGATAGATTGTTACCAGAAGCATCGGTTTCAGCATCGGCGAAGCTGACTCCCTCATCCAGTGTGAAATCTACAACGCCACCAATTACGATGGCATCCTGGTTCAGGTTAGCCAGATTCGTAATCTGCATAGCGTCTGCAGACGATGGCGATACGATGGGCTCTCCAGTAGTGGAGTCACGTACCGAACCCAGCACGGTGATGGAACCCTGCCCTGCAGCACCTCCGGTAAACACCAGATCCAGGCCGTTACTGTCAGTGACTTCAAGAATATCTGTGCCACCGGCATTCTGCACGACGCGCGCAGACAAACTGCCTGTGGTCAGGTTAATTTGCGAAGCCAGATCAGCCAGTCGACCCGTGGCATCCGTTTCGCTGGTTTCAAAGGTCGTACCGTTAATTGCGAAGCGCAATGGCAGGTTTGAATCGATATCTGTGCTCTGACCTGAGCCCAGGTTTTCGGGGTCGCCGCGGTTCGTAGCAGTGATATAGGCAACTGTCGTCGCATCTGTAGTCACCCCATTCACGTTGGCAAACAATTGCGCCACTTCATTCGCGGAAGCGCCGGCTGGCACGTTGATAAGCTGCGTATTACCAGCCGCGTCGCTGATCTCAATAACCTCACTAGCATAGCCATTGCTGAGCGCTTCTGCGCCGGTATTGTTCAACTCGTCACCCACTAGCGTGACGTAAGTATTGAAATCTACGGCAGGACCTGTACCGGTCAAAATGCCGCCAGGAGCTCCGGTTGTGTCTTCTACCACGGAGGGGGTTGGGACCGGGCCGGGCGCGGTAACTGTAACGCCTATTTCAGATAAGGGTCCCGCTTCGGCCGTTTCCAGAATCAGGAACCCCGTCGTTGGGTCAATACGAGCGACAACGGCCTCGTTGCCGGGACTGAAGGAGAAGTTGCTGTCGGTGTTAATCGCATCCTGAATTCCATTTAGCAACGCGGTACCACTGGTGTAGTTGGCCGTCAGGGCAATCGGATTGGACGTGACAGTAGGACCGCCTCCAACCGAATAGGCGATGGTAAAAGTATAAGGAGTACCACCATTTCCCCCATCGAAATTAAACCCGTTGCTAACGTTTATACCGCCTACTGCTTGCGCAGTTGTGCTATCACTAACCACTTCGAGGGATGTCTCAGAAGGATCTGTAATTTCGAAGGTAATATCGCCCGCAGCACCAATGGACACCTTAACTTCTCCTGGCAATGCTGAGGCATTGATCTGGCGTTGTATTTCGTCTTCCAGTGCTTCCAGCGGCGATTCTGGATGATCGCCCAGATTACCGCCGGGCGCGCCACCACTCGTGTAGTCCTCGTTTAATGTAATCTGCTGCGACGTGCCACCCACTGTCACAGTGAACGAAGTTGAATTCGCTCCTGAGAAGTTCAGGTTGGCAATACTGAGAGAGCCAGCACGGCGGTCTGTTTCGAAGGACACTATCTGATCGAAATTGACGCTACCGACTGTGGTGATGACAGGATCGATCTGTAAATTCTGGGCACCTGGATCAGTGGCTTCGAATTGCACGGTACCGTCGTTGTCAATTGTTGCGCGAATTCGCCCTGTTAGATTGGGTGACGCGTTGATCTGGGCCTGGATCGCATCCTCCAGAGCCTCGTTTCCTGAACCGGCACCGCCTCCGAGAGCGAGAGCCGCAGGTCCGCTATTCGAATAATCCTGGTCGATTACGATATCCCGAAAGTCACCATCCAGTGTAATTCGAAATCCAGTTGGAGGTGCTGTCTTACCACTGACACTCGTGCCAGCCGTTACAATGTTCTGGGCTAGACCCTCTACCAGGTTGCCTATAGTGATGTTGGAATTGCTTCCCGTGGCCGCCGTGGTAAGCACAAGCCGATTGTTCAGCGCCGATACGACGACATTATTTGGCGGCGTGAGCACACCATCAAGTTGAGCCTGAACATGGGCTATGAGCGCTGTTTCGTCAGCGGTATCTGCTCCACTCAGGTCAATCGCCTGGAAGGCACCACCGTTAACAGAAATTGAAAAGCCCTGATTACCTCCTGCCGAAGTGAAATTGAGGCCACCAGATATATTGAAGAAACCAGTTGTGGATGCAGCAGTAGTACCGGAAAAGTCAGTACCCGCAGTAGAAATCCTTCCCAACAGTTCTGCCGTTTTTGCAGATTGCACACCCACCTGTGGCGAACCGGAAGTACCATTGTTGCTCACCAGGTTGGTACCCACAATCGATGACGGGGAGGCACTGGCATCGAGGTTAATTATACTGTTTACCTCTGAAGTGGATTGAGGCGCGATTTCGCCCGTTGTTACCGAGAGATCTGTCAGCGGCCCACCGCCTGATGCCTCACCATTGGATGTTGGTGCAAAACCCTGCAGACGCTCCCCCTGACTATTGATGATATTGCCATTCTTGTCAGTACCGAAGGCACCAGCGCGGGTGTAGGCGGTACCCGCTTCCGATTTGAGAATAAAGAAGCCCGTACCATTGATTGCGAGGTCCAGGGAATTACCCGTAAAACTGATATTGCCCTGAGAAAAATCCTGAGCGATGTTCTGCAAAGAAACACCACTACCCTGTTGATTGCCTCCACCGCCGCCGAGTACTGAGGCTGCGAATACATCCCCGAATTCTGTACGTGACTTCTTGAATCCGACAGTGCTGGCATTGGCGATATTGTTACCAGTGACATTTATTTCTTCAGAGGCTGCACTAAGACCACTTAGTCCGATATTAAAACTCATAGTTATTCCTTCCTTAGAATTCCGGGAGACTAGTTAATTTGAATCACTTCAGACATTGGCGTTGGGCCTATGCCAGCGAGGTTGAGCGTTAATGCCCCACCAGGCTCGATTGTCACACTATTCACATTGCTGCTGAGGTAGACGGGTGAACTGACCGGGTTGTTGCCGCTACTCATGGCAATTTCGAAGCGATACATCCCTGCATCGAATCGCTGGCCGAGGTTATTTTCGCCAGTCCAGATGAATTCACTGCGACCGGCAGGCTTGGCACCGAGGTCATAGCTATCCACCAGTTCGTTGTTTTCGTTGAACACCTTGAGAACGGCCTGATCCACATCCACTGGGGGATCGGCAATAATGCTGATAGCACCTTCTTCCTGCAGATAAGTGAAATCACTTTGGACATGCACTGGCCTGCCAACCAGAGAGGTAGCCTGCAGATGCTGAGTCGAAACCGAGTTATCAACAAAGTTGCTGAAGTTCTCTGAAAGGTTTTTGGTCTCTTGCAGCAGCGTAGAAGACTGATCTGCCTGCGCTTCAAGAAACTTGTCTGAAAACGCATTAAAACTGCCGCTCAGTTTCTGCGCTTCCTCCAGCGTAGAAAATTGCGCCAGTTGAGCAACGAATTCCCCGTTTTCCTGAGGACTGAGAGGATCCTGGTTTTGCAATTGCGTCACCAGTAATTTCAGGAATTCGTCGCGCCCCAGATCCTGGTCAACACTGTCCTTTGGCTCATCTTTAAACTCATACTGGCTGAGAACCGAACTCAACCCACTGCTTGCGATATCTGTCATGACAGCCTCCTGCCGTCAAAAAGCCCGTAACTGCTGGACTGCTGTTTGCCTTAAATTTGTTTTGGATGAATTACTGAATTCCTGCTTACTGACCGAGCGTCAACACTCGCTGCATCATCGTCTTTGTTGCATTCATGACTTCTACATTTGACTGGAACGATCTCGATGCAGAAATCATATTGGTCATCTCCTCAACGACATTGACGTTGGGGTAGAACACATAGCCTTCGTCATTTGCTAGCGGGTGGGCTGGCTCATAGCGTGGCTGCATAGGAGCATCACTCTCGATGATTCCTTTTACGCTGACCCCTGCTCCTGCTTCACCGTCAGCACCACCACCAGACATTTCTGATATAAGCTGTTGTTGTACGGTAGCGAAAAGAGGATACCTGGCACGGTAAGCTTCAGCTTCCGATGCGGCGGGCACATCAGCGTTAGCGAGGTTACTCGCCGTGGTATTGAGCCGCACGGACTGTGCACTCATGCCACTTCCCGCTATGTCGAATATATTTCCAAGGCTCATGATTGAATTCCTCGAACTATGTTACTGATAGCCAAATCGCTCACTCCCCTTTCAGCGCCTTCATTAGTCCAGCAAATTTCCCATTGAGAAATTGAAAACTTGCCTGGTGTTCCAGAGCATTGCGGGCAAAGGCGGCATTTTCCTGTTGTTCGTCAACGGAATTCCCATCGAGAGAAGCCTGACTGGGCACACGGTAGGAAAGCGTCACTATGTCCGGAGCAGACGAGCCAGAAAAATGCAGCGTCGAACTGTGATTAATAGCCAGCCCTTCTCCCTGCCCCGCTTGCTGGCGTAGCACATTTTCAAAATCAATATCGCGGGCTTTAAAACCTGGCGTATTCACATTGGCGATATTGTTCGCCAAAACTTCAGTACGCCTGCTACGCAGAAGCAGTGCCTGCTCATGGATGCCCAACGCTTTGTCAAAACTTATGGCCATTCGTGCTGCTCTCTCCGTCTGTACCTGACTCTTGTGAAAATGAAATGACCCGACTTTCGAATGTCACCGGGCCAGGGTGGATTCATGGGATCGGGCAACTGAACCGCAAGGAACTATGCATCTGATCAACTACACATCTAATCAACTACACATCTAATCAACTACACATCTGATCGAGACTGAATGCGGATCAGCGACGAGAGGTAAGGAGCAAAGCCTGTGCCAACTCCTGATCACCAAAAGATTTCGCGGAATTTGGCGATGGTTTTGAAACACTCAGCACCATTTGGGACACACGCGGTAGAAAAATGCGGCAACAGTTTGCCGCTCCGGCCCATCCTTTTGCCGCTCGATTTGTATTCCGGGATTTGTATTGCTGGTAACACGAAAAATTCACAGCGCAATTTTAGGAATCCTTGCCTACACTCATAAGACTCAGTTTTCAGGCAGGAACCCAAAACCCCAATGCGCGCCGTTAATTCCAACCCCCGCAAAGCCAATTGTCGCAACACGGGCCTGTTGTGCATGCTGCTGACCGGAGCCTGGATGACGGCCGCCGTTGAAGCGCAGGAATTACCACCTCAGCAGGAGTACCAGAACATCGCCAATCTGGAAAGTCTCGTGCACCGTTATCTGCAAGAAGAAGTGAGCAGGCAGCAATTCAGGCCGGCACAGCGAACCGAAATCGAAGTTGGCTATATCGACCCTCGCTTGCGGCTGCCCTCTTGCCCGGCACAGCCTGACATGTCACTTAACGGCAACGGAAAGGCGTTGGGCAAGGTACAGGTACGGGTGCAATGCGCTGGTGACAGGGCCTGGACGAAATACGTGCCTGCTGAAATCAAGGTATTCGAAGCAGTACTGGTGGCCAACCACAATATGAATCGAGGCACATTGCTGGATGCCTCCCATTTCAGCGTGCAGGAAATGGATATCAGCCAGCTACGCCGCACCCCCCTGTTTGATGGGGAAGAAGCAATCGGCAAAGAGCTGAAGTACTCCCTAACCGCAGGCAGCCCATTATCTCTGGAAGCCCTGCAACTACCCAAAGTAGTGCAGCGTGGGGACATGGTACAACTGGTGGCTGAAACAGAAACCTTGCAGGTCAGACAACAAGCCGAAGCTCTCGAAGATGGTGAAGTCGGCAAGGTCATCGACGTGCGAAATTCCAGTTCGCGACTGGTAGTACAGGCGGTAGTTGTTGCTGCTGGCAAGGTAAAAATTCAGCTATAACAATGACTTGGAATAGAATCGGTTCATATAAACAATTTCAATAAGCCCATTGCTGCAAACAAGGAAACGGACTTAAAGATATTTTTACACCAGTCGTTATAATTTAAACCCGAAGCATACTGGCATGCACATTGCTCAACTTACTGCACACAATTGTGTGGATAACAGCGAGCGGAAATGGTTGAAAGCGTAACGCGGCAAACCTCTAGTGCATCGAATGCAAGGGTTTCCTGGCAGACAAGCCAGCATCCTTTGCGGGAACAGGGAATAGTAAACTGAACATGGATAGGGAAGTTGTAAAACAGTGACCAAGATCGGACCCAACCCCACCCATACGCCACCCGATAATCGCAACCAGAATGCGGGGGTCGTAACGAGCTTTCGCGGAGATCGCAGAGCCGTAAATACGGATGCAGCCGCCGCCTCGTCGGATACAGTTGCGCTTAGTCCGCAGGCCGTTGATCTCAACGCTCTGGAACAGCGCATCAAGCAACTTCCCGATGTCGATGCAGCGCGCGTTGTCGACCTCCATCACCGGATCAAATCCGGGGACTACAGCATTGACAGCGAAAGCATCGCCCAGAAACTGCTCGACCTCGAGTCTTCCATCGACCGCTAATGACCATCTTCGCTGAACTGGTGGCCATGTTGCAGCAGGAAGCTAGCTGCACCCAAACCCTGCTCGGCGCACTTCAAACTGAACGAAAATGCCTGGAATCCCGCGATTTGGCCGGGATGCAGTCGCTACTCGCCAACAAGTCTGAGGCGTTGAATCAACTGGAGGGATTACGCCAAACCCGCAGCCAGTGGTTAAGGAATCAGGGCTTAAAGGAAGCTCATGCCGAACTAGCCCAGCAATTGGAAATGATGGATGACACCCATGCCAGGCTTGCCTCTGAGCTACTCACATCCAATCGTGAAATAATTGATAAATGTAATTATATCAATAATTTAAATGGAATTCTTATATCTAATTCTAGAAAAAGAAATAGCCGCCAACTCGACTTGATGCGGGGCCTTTCCCGCGAGCAGAAACTGTACACTGCCAGCGGAAACACCGAGAGCAGAACCAGCCAGAACATTATGGGACAGGCCTGAGCGATCCCCTTTTCGGCCCCAGGTGGCGAACTGGTATAAGCGCGACTCAACCTGGCTACCGTGAACTTCAACAACATTGTCAGCGTATTAAAAGAGACAGTCCCGATGCGCTTGCTACACTTAAAAAGCGACCATTTGACAGGACTGAAGCGTCAGATGTGACGCCGCGCACAACCGGCAGCCGCAAGTAAGAATAATCTTGCACTGCGGGCATGGCGGAAATACCCCATTCAGCTAGAGCCCTGTAATAACAATAGATACAGGGGTTTAACTTGCTTGTATTGTAAAGACTGTTGGTTTTAAATACGCGGCCGATACTAGCCCTATAACGAACCGCTTGAGGAAGGAACTGCTAAAAACTGCAATGAATTCACACACTACCGGTCACCGTTAAATTGCGGCAGCGCGACGCAACTTATTGAAAAGTATATGCAGGCGTCAGGTGACTAAATAGTAAGTAGAAAGTAGGTAGTAGGCAGAAGTATTCAGCAGAATGTAGTTAAGCAAAGATTGTGAACGCAAAGAATTTCTATATTGTGGCAACGGCGCCTAACGAGCCCAGTTTGCAAGTCAAGATTTCTGGACCTTACCTTACCCGGAAGGCAGCCCAGGCAGACCTTGAAGCGGCTATCGATGAGGCCATGGATATCGACCCAAGTGCCAAGAATTACAAATACAGCATCTCCCGTGTTGAAAGCCGCAAGCCCGGCGTTATCCAGCACATGGCAGCCCATGCCTGACCCAG
Source organism: uncultured Pseudohongiella sp. (assembly GCA_965227635.1). Lineage (GTDB taxonomy): Bacteria > Pseudomonadota > Gammaproteobacteria > Pseudomonadales > Pseudohongiellaceae > UBA9145. The sequence continues at coordinate 3,754,826 of OZ245763.1, forward strand.
TGAGCGGCAAAGTTTACCTGCCCGCAAGCTCAGACCAGTAACCGACCCTCTTTTACAAACCATCAGTTGCCGGGGAGCGATCACCTATCTCCAGCTATCGCAGAAGTGCCGAAACCCGCCAATTCGATAGCCCACGCTGAACTATGGGTGTACACTGAATCGGCAAAGGTAAAACCTAACAACTGCTCTTTTCATAATTTTTTTGAAATATAAAGGGCCTTGTTACTATCTATATAAAGGTATCTATATAAAGGTATCTCTATACAAACACCTCTACGCAGGTACGTAAACACAGATATCTGTATACACAGACCTATATAGAGAAGTCATAACAGAAACAATCCGGAAAGCGCTCAGTCGACACTCACAAAGTTCTCCCGCGAACAGGAGCAATAAGCGTGAAAAAGCCAAGAGCACTACATCATATAAGCATCATCGAATCCCGGGGCACTAATTGCGCCTGGGTTCGTATCAAGTACGACGGCAAGAATTTCCAACAGTCCTTCCCATTCAAGAGGTACGGCGGCAAGCAAAAAGCCATCGCCGCCGCAAAAGAAGTCAGAGACCGGCAGGGACGCAAAATCTACGGAGCGAATTGGCCATACGCCAAGTACAGCCCGCGTAAAATTTCGCCACTAAACTCTTCCGGCGAGATTGGTGTCAGCTTCTCCGAAAAAGATAATTCCTGGGTGGCTACCTGGCAGGAAGGCCAGGGTGCAAGGCGCAGCCAAAAAAACGCCTACTTTTCCGTGAACAAATATGGCGAAGATAAAGCGAAGCGGCTCGCGATTAAACGTCGAAGGGATGCAGTAAAGGAAAACCGCGTCAACTGACCCTGCCACCGCGAGTACTCAGCCGCACGAATCTATAGCCAAGTCGCATTCGACATCGCTAGCCACGGTAGCGCGATATCCGGCGCAGGGACAAAGTGGTCTCTGTGCGCATTTTAAATGTCGCATGCTGGTTTTCAGGCGGTCAATTCAACCCTGTTGGTTGCCAGCTCTCCCAGATTTTATTGGTATCCAGGTGGTTGCTGTACACCAGGTTACCGTTAAAATTCATTCGGTCGACTCCGAACACTTCGAACAAAGCCTCAAAGCTGGACAGCGCCTCGTCAGTGTCCGCATCCATGGACACCATGAGGTCATCAAGTGTGGAGGTACTGGAAAGCGCCTGCGCAGTGTGCATCATTCCCGCATCACGCATTCCGGTGACCAGGATGACCTGGGTATCGATGCTGGCGGGATAGCTGGCAAACAGACCGTAGTCACGGAACGATTGCCCCTCTTCGGGCAACCCTGCATCGCTGGTGTAATACTCGGCCGTCTTGCGATTGAACAATTCATCGTAACTGCGCCCGATCTGCAAACCAGAACCCGCAAATGAGAGTTGCGTAAGCTTCTCGAGCGCACTGATATAGCCTATATAAACTATGTGGTTATTTTTCACGTCAGCCATGGTGAGATCAGACATCATAGTAATGTTGACCTGCTTTTCACTGGCTTGCAGGATGGGTACGATTCGTGCGAGCGCAAACGCGCTTCCTTCCGGCATATAGCTTAGATCAAGATCGAGATAATTCTCCGCCCTTTCGATGTCGCTAAATCGCAGATCTTCGAGGTCGCCGGGAGAATTGACGTTAAATTCACGAACCATCCGTGCCACATTGCCGTTGGCATTCAGCTCACCAAATATGTAGTAGTCGCCCATCACCAATAAAACAGGTTTGTCATCTCCAAGCACCGTATTCCAGATGGGATGGTGAGCCAGCGAGCCTAGTTGCGCATTATCTTCTTCTGAATCATTAAGCGCCATGTATCCCAAATTAAACAGGAGCAAAACACAGGCACTCGCCAGCAAAGCGCTGTTCAGTCTGGAATGCCAGAAACCTCGGGGCGCAACATTCGGCGCCTGCTTCGATGGCGTAATCGATTGCAGAACAACCGAGTACTGCCCCTTGGGAATGCCTATCTGCTCGCCAGATTCAGGCGCATGCTTGTGATAGTAAGCATCAAGCTTTTTGCGCAACTGGTGTACACACACTCGCACCGAACTGTCGCTAGTGACGTCGAAGTCAGGCCCGCGCCCAAGCACTTCAATTGCCAGTTCAATTTCCTTGGGCACTTTGCCTGCGATCGAGCACTCCAATAGATATTCGAGCATGGCCTGGTAGTGGCGCGAACGCCCCAATTCGCCGCTCTCTATAACCTGCTTGCATAACTCGCGCATGCGACCAGGATCTTTTGACTTCACTGAATTCATGGTTTCTGCTGTGATGATAAATAGGATTGCCCGCCAGAAAAGGCAGTGCAATATTTTACAGGATTGTAGCAGTTTTCGTGCATGCAACCGGAAGCCTGCCACCCATGGAAAACCACCTGTTGGTAAATCATTGCCTATTGGCGTGAATGGCTAGCTTTTGACCGCCAGTGCTTTCAATTTGTCGCTGAATTTTACGCGACCCTCGTTCGCAAACGCCTCGTGGTTCATCTCAATACTATCCAGATCGTAGAGGTAGCTCACCATGGCACCCCGGGACTGATCCAGGCCTTTCTTGCTCAGGTCCGCGTGAGCATGGATGCGGAATAATGAAGCACCATTCCCAAGATGGAATCTGGCTACCGGATCTGAAGGATATTTACCTCTACGCGCCTCAGTCAGGTAGTGAAAGACCAGCGAGCGAATATCATCACCCTGCTCCTCTGCCGTCTCACTCGTCACTGGAAGCTCAGCGATTCTGCGCTTTAAAGCTTCCAACGCTGCGGCGTTTTTATTGACTTTACTTTTTTGCCCTTCATTCTCACTGTCATCTGAAGATTGTCCGCTTCTCTCCTCTTCAGCGACAAGCCAGCGGCTGAATCCAGGTATTGGCGACAATGTCACAAATGTTTTGATCGAGGGGAACTCCAACTGCAATTCCTGGACAACCTGCTTGATCAGAAAGTTGCCGAATGAAATATTCCGCAACCCTGGCTGGCAATTACTGATACTGTAAAAAACAGCCGTATTGAATTCATCTTCGCTGACAGAATCATCCTTCTCTTCGAGAATCTCGGCGATAGACTGCGGGACGTCCCCGGTCAATGCCACCTCAACAAAGATGAGCGGCTCATCCACCAGGGCTGGGTGAAAGAAGGCAAAACAACGACGGTTCGGTGGGTCAATGCGGCTGCGTAAATCGTCCCAGTCCTTGATGGCATGAACTGCCTCGTAGCGAATAATGCGCTCCAACACGGCAGCACTTGTGCCCCAGTTTATAGTGCGCAATTCCAGAAACCCGCGTCCGAACCAGGATGTAAACAAACGCACAAAGTCGTTATCCACGGCCAGCAATTCAGGGTGGATTTTCAGTAATCCCAGCAAATCCGCTCGCATTGCCACCAGGTCATGGGTAGCACCGGGTGTCTGGTTCAAGCGCCGCAGTAATTCGTGGCGCAGTGGTTCACTGGCTTTGGACAGGGTTCCAAGGTTAAAGCTACTGGGGTCTTTGTCATAGGCATCGAAGGCCAGCCTTACCATCGCCTGATTGGCATTGAACTCCTGCTCCAGGCGCTTAAAAAACTGCAGCTTCTGCTCCGTGTCCAGTTCCTCGTAGCGGTCCAAAACCTGGCGAGCCGTCACAATTCCTGACACCTCGCCCTCACTTCCCATCAGGCGCTCTACCAACTGCTCGATGCTGTCTTTTTCACCACCGGAAAAGAAGCCGCGCTGGCCTTTTACCAGTCCGCTCAGAAAATCTTGAAACTTTTCAAAGGCCATCGTTTAACACATCAGAAATCGCTTGAAGATCACTATAAACCAAATGCACCGGCTCACCTACTGCATCTTTTACCTGCCGCCTATTACGCAACAATTGGAGGAATTGCGTTGGCATTGTCATAAAAACTTAGCAAGCACTGGTTACGCTGTTCTCTCCAATACACGGTTGCCTGGATGCAGTGAGATCCCGGGCATTACAGAACCCTCACAGGAATGTGAGCTCTACCAGATTCGGTTGCAAAGGCCGTATCGGGGTAACAAGGAAGCGAATGAAAATAACCATCTTTGGCACCGGCTATGTCGGTCTTGTCACTGGGGCCTGTCTTGCCGAGGTGGGCCATCAGGTCATGTGCATGGATGTCGACAAAGCCAAAATAGAAACCCTGCAGCTGGGCGGGCTCCTCCCTATCTACGAACCCGGCCTCGAAGACCTGATCGTGGAGAATCGGGCCATAGGAAATCTGGCTTTTACCTCGGATATTCCCACCGCCGTTGATCACGCTGATTTGCAGTTTATCGCTGTGGGTACACCGGCGGATGAAGATGGCTCCGCCGACCTGAGACATGTTCTGGAAGTCGCGACTAACATCGGGAAATGCATGAACAATTCAAAATTAGTCGTGACCAAGTCCACGGTACCGGTGGGTACCTCGGACAAGGTTAGAGCGACTATTCAGGCTGTTCTGGATGAGCGCGGTAGTGATCTGGAGGTGGTACTGGCATCCAATCCCGAATTTCTCAAGGAAGGCTCTGCCGTGGGTGATTTCATGAAACCCGACCGCATCGTGGTAGGCACTGATTCTGCTATGGCCGAGGAGATACTCAATGAGCTTTATGCGCCGTTCAACGTGAACTCGAATCGCATGCAGTTTATGGATATTCGCTCCGCAGAACTCACCAAGTACGTGGCAAATGCCATGCTTGCCACCAAGATTAGCTTCATGAATGAAGTCGCCACACTGGTTGAGCACCTGGGTGGTGATATAGAGAAGGTCCGGCGTGGTATCGGGTCTGACCCCCGTATCGGCTATCACTTCATCTATCCGGGCTGCGGATATGGCGGCAGCTGCCTACCCAAGGATGTGCGCGCCCTGGGCAGAACGGCCCAGGATCATGGTTTCGAAATGGGCATTCTTGGCGCCGTGGAAAATGCCAATGACCGCCAGAAAGGAAAGATATTTAGCTATATAAATCAGCATTTTAGCGGCAATATATCAGGCATGACCTTCGCCTTGTGGGGCCTCGCTTTCAAGCCTCGCACAGACGATATGCGGGAAGCCCCTTCCCGGGTTCTACTGGAGGCTTTGTGGGAAGCTGGTGCCAGGGTCAAAGCCTACGACCCGGAAGCCATGGATGAGGCCCGCCGCCTCTACCCCGATCAGGAGAAACTGATTCTTCCAGGCACGCGGGTTGATGCGCTGCACGGCGCCGATGCTCTGGTCATCTGCACCGAATGGCAGCATTTTCGGGCCCCGGATTTTGCCATGATCAAGGGCTGCCTTACCCACCCGGTAATATTTGACGGTCGTAATCTGTATGACCCGGCCAAGATGGCCAGCCTGGGCATTAGCTACTATGGCATTGGGCGAGGTATGTCGGTCAGGCACAAGGCAGCCTGATATTGTCGACAATCTGGAATTTATTTTGGCTATTGTGCTAGTATTCGCCTCCTATGGCCAAAATTGTTGACATAAACTCAGCTACAGGGGATACAATCCCCGTCCGCACCCTTGCCGACAATGTTTTCGACCAATTACGTACCGCCATCGTCAGTGGTGAATTTCCTCCCGGCTCCAAGATCAATGAACCTCAACTCGCTGAACGCTACGGCATTAGCCGCGGCCCGCTTCGCGAAGCCATCAGGCGCCTGGAAGGCTGCAAACTGGTAGAGATAAAGCCTAATGCAGGAGCTAAAGTAGTTTCACTAAATGGTTCTCAAGCCATTGAAATATATGAAATAAGGGAATCTTTAGAAGGATTGGCTTGTCGCCTCGCCGCCGCTCGCGCCACCCCTGAAGACTGCGCCTCCCTGCGCCACTTGTTGGCTCAGCATGAGCGCCAGATCGAATCAGAGAACGGGCGTGGCTACTACCAGCAGGAGGGAGATCTCGATTTTCATTTCCTGGTAGTACAACTCAGCGGCAACCGCAGGCTGTTCCAATTACTCTGCGGCGAGTTGTATCACTTGCTGCGACTATACCGAACCCAAACCAGCCGCCAGCCCTCACGCCCTGAGCAGGCCTTTAAAGAACACCATCGCATCGTGGATGCAATCGAAGAACAGGACGGTGAACTGGCCGAAATCCTCATGCGCCGCCATATCGCCAACGCGAAAGAGATGCTGATAACCCAGTTAAAACAGACAGATAAGGAACCTTCTTAAGGAATAACAATGAGCAAGCTATCCCCTGGCGCGCGCTTTCGTAGCGCCCTAGCCGAAAATCAGCCGCTGCAGATCGTGGGCAGCATCAACGCCTACTGCGCCATGCTGGCAGAAGCCGCCGGCCATAAGGCCATTTACCTCTCCGGGGGTGGTGTCGCCAATGCCTCCTATGGCCTTCCGGATCTCGGGATTACCAGTCTTAACGACGTCGTCGCGGATGTAGAACGCATCTGCAGCGCCAGCAGCCTGCCGCTCCTGGTGGATATTGATACCGGCTGGGGTGGCGCATTCAATATCGCGCGCACCATTAACGCCATGGAGAAAGCGGGTGCTGCAGCCGTCCATATTGAGGATCAGGTCGCCCAAAAGCGCTGCGGGCATCGGCCCAATAAGTCCATTGTCCCCCTCAACGAGATGGTTGATCGGGTCAAGTCAGCTGTCGATGCCCGCAACGATGCGGACTTCGTGGTTATGGCTCGCACGGATGCACTGGCGGTTGAAGGCATGGATGCAGCTATCGAGCGCGCCGTGGCCTGCGTTGAAGCCGGTGCCGATGCTGTCTTTCCGGAAGCCATGCTGGAATTGTCTCAATATCGCCAGTTCGTTGATGCCGTTAAGGTTCCAGTTCTGGCCAATATCACCGAATTTGGCAAAACCCCACTCTTCAATTGCAAAGAATTGGCGGATCACGGTGTCGCGATGGTCCTGTATCCCCTGAGCGCCTTTCGTGCCATGAGCAAAGCTGCCCTGGAGGTCTACGAGACTATCGCCATCAACGGTGACCAGACTGCGGTAGTCGACCACATGCAGACCCGGGATCAGCTCTATGAGGTGCTGGGCTACCATGCCTATGAACAAAAGCTGGACAAGCTATTCTCATAAAGTATATTAATTTCATATAGTTAATTTATTTATCTTAATTAAATAATTAGATAATTAAAAAATTAACAATAACAACACTGCGGAGATGCAACATGGTTGACAAAAAACTGGGTGGCGCCGGCCTGCGAGGCCAGGTAGCCGGAGAGACCGGCCTCTGTACAGTGGGCAAAACCGGCACAGGGCTTACCTATCGTGGCTACGATATCAGCGAACTAGCCGCCAATGCCCGCTTCGAAGAAGTTGCTTACCTGCTGCTACGGGGCAAGCTGCCTACACAAACGGAACTCGATGGCTACATCAGTAAAATCATTAGCTTACGGGAGCTACCTCAGGCCTTGAAAGACGTCTTGGAACGCATACCAGCCAGCGCCCACCCCATGGACGTGATGCGCACCGGGTGCTCCATGCTGGGCAACCTGGAAACGGAAACAGACTTCGCCCAGCAGGACGAAGTAATAGACAGGCTACTTGCGGTATTACCCTCAATTATCTGTTATTGGTACGCTTTTTCCCATGAAGGTAGACGAATAGAAACCGCTACCGATGACGAATCAATCGGTGCCCACTTCCTGCATATGCTCAGTGGTGAGAAACCCAATGATCTCTTCAGCGCCGTCATGAACGTCTCCCTCATTCTCTATGCTGAGCACGAATTCAATGCCTCCACTTTCACTGCCCGGGTCTGCGCCTCGACCCTGTCGGATATGCATAGCTGTATAACCGGCGCTATAGGCAGTCTGAGAGGGCCGTTACACGGTGGCGCTAACGAGGCCGCTATGGACATGATTGAGCGCTGGCAGAGCCCTGAGGAGGCTGAGAAAGAGATCCTGGGCATGCTGGAACGCAAGGAGAAGATCATGGGCTTCGGCCATGCCATCTACCGGGAATCCGATCCACGTAACACGATCATCAAGGAATGGGCTGAGAAATTGGCAGAATATGTAGGGGATTCAGTACTTTACCCAGTTTCTGTGAGGTGCGAAGAAGTCATGTGGCGGGAGAAGAAGCTGTTTTGCAATGCGGACTTCTTTCATGCCTCGGCATATCACTTCATGGGAATTCCCACGAAGTTGTTCACGCCGATTTTCGTGATGTCCCGGGTTACAGGATGGGCGGCGCATGTGAAGGAGCAGCGCGCCAATAACCGGATTATCAGACCGAGTGCTGAGTACGTTGGGCCTGAGACGAGTGTTTGGGTTGCTATTGAAGATCGCTAAGAGCCTGATTTTATTGCCTTTTTGATTAGTATTGAGAAGCCTTCAGTGGGTAGCGCCAGTAGGCAGCCGCTATCCCAGGCGGCGCTAGCACTGGTAGCTGAGGGCTAAGCACTGAGAGATGAGAACCGAGAGCGGGGCCTGCCTGATTCAAGAGGCAGCAAAATGGCCGAGGAAAGATGGCCCCCTCACCTTCAGACCGTCACCAGCCAAAGGCCGATTGGATTCTGCAGGCAGGAAATCAAGTACTTTTCAAAGAATACTCTTCTCGCGGAGTGGAGAGCAGGATGCAGCGCGGGCCGCGGCTACTGACGCCGTGATCAACACGGCAGCTAAATATCTTAAGTAATTGTTTTAATCTATTGTTTTAATTGAGTTTTATATGAGTGCAAATGTAGATATGAATGAACGGCCAGCGCCTGATCAGGTGTTGGTGGATATTGCGGATTATGTGTGTGATTTCGAGGTGGAATCGGTTGAGGCTTATGACACCGCTCGGAATTGCCTGATGGATACCCTGGGCTGCGGCTTTCTGGCTTTGCGCTTTCCGGAATGCACGAAGTTGTTGGGGCCGCTGGTTGAGGGCACTGTGGTACCCCGCGGGGCGCGGGTGCCCGGGACTCAATTTCGCCTGGATCCGGTTAAGGCAGCCTGGGATATCGGCTGCATTATCAGATGGTTGGATTACAACGACACCTGGCTGGCGGCGGAATGGGGACACCCTTCCGACAATCTGGGGGCTATCCTCGCAGTGGCTGACTATTTGTCGCAACAACGGGTGGCCGAGGGCAAAGCGCCGCTCGTCATGAAGGATGTTCTTACTGCAATGATCAAAGCCCATGAAATACAAGGGGTTTTAGCACTCGAGAACAGTTTTAACCGGGTCGGGTTGTGCCATGTGCTGCTGGTTCGTGTGGCCTCAACAGCCGTGGCTACTCGCATGCTGGGCGGGACTCGTGAACAAGTAATCGATGCCCTCTCCCAGGCCTGGCTTGATGGCTCCAGCCTGCGCACCTATCGCCACGCCCCCAATGCGGGGCCTCGCAAGTCCTGGGCGGCGGGTGATGCCACTTCCCGGGCAGTACGCCTTGCCGACCTGACATTACGGGGTGAGATTGGTTATCCGAGCGTCCTGACCACGCCTACCTGGGGCTTCTATGACGTCTCATTTAAAGGTAATTCCTTTTCTTTTCCAATGAGTTATGGGACTTATGTCATGGAGAATATTCTGTTTAAAATCTCCTTTCCTGCAGAGTTTCATTCCCAGACAGCCGCCGAGGCAGCGGTGCAGCTTCACCCCCAGGTGAAAGATCGCCTGCAAGAGATCGACAAGATCGTGATACACACCCATGAATCCGCCATACGCATCATCAGCAAGGTGGGGCCGCTCAACAATCCGGCGGATCGTGATCACTGCCTGCAATACATGACCGCCGTTCCCCTGGCTTTCGGCAATCTGGTGGCTGAGCACTACGAAGACAGTTTCCATGCCGCGCACCCCATCATCGATGAACTGCGCGAAAAGATGGAAATCCATGAAAATCCGACATTTACCAAGGAGTACCTGGAGCCGGAGAAGCGTTCCATTGCCAATACCCTGCAGGTGTACTTCAAGGACGGTAACTGCACCGACAAGGTAGAAATCAACTACCCTGTTGGGCATCGCAGACGCCGGGAGGAAGGCATTCCGCTGCTGGAAGCGAAATTCCGCGCAAACCTCGCCACCCGCTTCCCGGCTGCTCGCTGCGAGAAGATCTTCAGCCTGTGCAAAGACCAGCAACGTCTTGAACAGACACCGGTGCATGAGTTCATGGACATGCTGGTTATCTAGCTCGTACTTCTTACTCTTTGACTCCCGGTGGTTCATAGCCACCGGGAGTCAACCGGATAGCCGCCAGCAGCGCCCTGGTGGCAGCCAGATGGCATTCTCCCGGGCGCTCAAAAGCTGCCGATAACAGTAACACTGCATAGTATTTTGGGCGGCGACAGATCTGACTCTCGATTCAAATCCGGCCACCATGACTGCCAATAAAATCATAGACTTGAGTGGCGCACGCTTTGCGCGCGCAATGACTGTAGTATTCACTAACAACAAGGCTGCCGAATCATGCTCTTGTCTAATTCAAATAGTCACTTTTTGAATATAGCTATTTGATCTGCATACTATTTTATTTTTAGAAGCCAGCTTCCTACCCCACCCCGTTTGTGAATCCCATCACACACTAACTCACGAGGTTTCGGGGTAAATTTATCGCCTCGAGGCCTGCCCGTTTCTGACAAACCACCTGATGCTGCGATTCACTCTGGCGACAGCGGCTACCCACCTGCGCCTGCCTTCTCCTTACACCCAACCGGATCCCAGCCGAAAACGCATGACAGCCTCTCGAGACTGCTCCTGCGCTTGAAATCCCGACGGCCATCCACATATAGCTTTCCGAGGCGTCGCTCAGTTGAGGTCGCCCTTAGCGTCCGACCGAACGGTGGACATAACTAACCATATTGCTTGGTGCCGATTCGAACAGGCACCCCATGAGGATATGAAAATGAGAAATTTTGATTTTGCCCCCCTGTACCGCACTACTGTTGGCTTTGACAATCTGTCATCCCTGCTGGATAGCGTCAGCCGCGCCGATAACAACGCCGCAGGCTACCCTCCCTACAATATTGAAAGGCATGACAACGACAATTACCGAATTACCATGGCCGTGGCCGGCTTCAGCACAGACGAGTTGGATATTCAGACTGAGAAGCAGACCCTGACTGTAAAGAGCAACAAATCCGCTGACTCAAGCGACCGGAACTATCTGCATCAGGGCATCGCTGCGCGTAATTTTGAGCGCCGCTTCCAGCTTGCTGATCACATCGAAGTAACAGGTGCACGCCTGGAAAATGGCCTGCTGCACATAGACCTGGTACGGGAAATTCCCGAAGCCATGAAGCCAAAGCAGATACCAATAGGTACGGGTAATGGCAAGCTGATCGACGTCAAGCAGGCGAACCGCAACGCTGCCTGATTGCTAAAACCGTTGCAAAGGCTCGTGAGTGGATGGACTGGCCGACCAGGCTCAAATTCTGACCACGAGACAGCAGCCCATCAGCCTTTAGCAGGTGGTCGACGGATCGCCGTAGTGAGTTGACTCGTCATCAGCTCAACCTGAGATCGAAAGCCGGAGCCTTGCTCCGGCTTTTTTTTCGGCCCAGAGCGAATACGCGAGGAATAGCATCTATCAGGTGTACATGGACAAATAGGTAAGTGCCTGCGAACGCGGCTGCGAGGGTGCAGTGATTCCGAAGATATCTGTGCACTCTTCGACAGACTGTATCCTCAGTCGCAGGGAAATAAATGTAGCCAAAAAGTAACGTAACGCCTAGCAGCGCTCAGAGTGTCGGATAGAAGGGGCTCGTCGCCAACAGTAAAGCGATAGCGCTGAACGGAGAAAAAAGACCGAAGGGCTTTTTTCGGAGTGAAGGAACCCGGGACGGGCGCAGAGCGTTGGCGACGAGCCCCTTCTATCCGGCACGGCCACAGTTCAAGGAAGCCCCGACTAAACAGGTAACAGAATCAGGGCCTGCGAATAGTTCCCGGAAATGCGCGATGAACTTCTACTGCCCGGAATGCAAATTCAAGAGAATTACCGGTAACCAATTGCAAACCCATCTCGTCTAATAGACAAATCAAGAGAATTGGTGGGAACCATGACATTTTTAAGTTTAACGACTGCAAGCCTTCGCAAAGTGCTGTGTCATTTTCTGGCTATGCGTATGAGATTTCGCGGTCAGTTACTGGATTCCAATAAAGAATCCAGATAGCAGACTTACGCGAACCCGCGCGCCATGCCTGGTCCCAGGTCGCAGTATCTACCCCACTGTCAGATCTACAAGCAGGGACTGCAAGGCGTAAAAAAGCCGCACTCTGTGCGGCTTTTTTTTACTTCTCGAGTTGATATTAGTCCAGAACGTGGGTAACTAAGCCGCTTTTAAGCTTGGGCTCAAACCAGGTCGACTTGGGCGGCATCACTTTGTTGGCGTCTGCGATGTCCATGAGACTCTCGATTGACGTGGGATACAATGCGATGGCAGCTTGCCATTCACCCGACTCCACTCGCTTCTGTAATTCCTGCAGCCCTCGAATACCCCCAACAAAGTCGATACGTTTGTCGGTGCGTTGATCCTTTATATCCAGCAACGGAGTCAGGATCGCCTGCTGCATGATGCTCACATCCAGACTCTGCACGGGGTCGCTATCATCGATATTGGCCGCCAGACTGCTGTTCACGCGCAGCCGGTACCACTTCTTCTCCAGATAGAGAGCGAATTCGCGTGCAGCGGCAGGTTTGGCCGAGCTGGGATCGTCCGCCTCTTCCACATCGAAATGTTCCCGCAGCGCATCCAGGAAACCTTCCGCGCTGTGGGAACCGATATCCTTGATGATGCGGTTGTAATCGAGAATCTGCATCTGATCATGTGGAAACAGCACCACCAGGAACCAGTTGTAGGATTCGTCACCACTATGAGCTGAATTGCGTTCTTGCCTGAGCTTCTGTACTCGCGAGGCTGCCGCCGAGCGATGGTGACCGTCTGCTACATAAAGGCATTCCAGGGCATTGAACTTCTCCTCGAGTGCAGACCTGACACCTTCATCGGGAATGAGCCAGAACGTGTGACGCGTACCGTCATCGGCACTGAAATCGTATTCGGGATCATTGCTGGTAACCCCAGCGATGAGCGCATCAATCCCGTCTTCTGCTTTATACGTCAGAAATACAGGGCCCACTTGCGCACTGAGAGCGTCCATGTGATGCACGCGATCATCTTCTTTCTCGGGGCGCGTGTACTCATGCTTTTTAATCAGCCCCGCTTCATAGGCCGCCACCGAGGCTACCGCCACCAGGCCAACCTGAATATGGGAGCCCATCTGTTGCTGATAGACATAAAACTGATCAGCCTCGTCCCGCTGCAATATCCCTTCCGCCTCGAAACGCTTCAGGTTTTCTGCCCCTTTCTGGTAAACCTGCGGGTCATACACACTCAGGGCAGGATCCACATCGACTTCGGGCTTGTTGATATGAAGAAAGCTGTGGGGATTATCTTTAGCCAACTCATAGGCTTCATCCCTGTTGAGTACATCGTAGGGATGGGCCGCGACGCGAGCCGCCAACTCCCGGGTAGGTCGAAGACCACGGAAGGGTTTGATCAATTTCATTGGAACGTTCCCTGTCTGGAGGATTAGAAAATTTGCGGGTTATTGGGTTGCAGTGCCCAATCAGGTTTCAGCTTTTAAACGACTGAATCTTTTAAACGACTGAATCCGGTGCGGTACTGCACGCAGGGCTACTTCTTGCCGAATGAATACACACCAGACCAATCATCGCCGGGTGGGTCTGACTCAAAGCTGTCGATCCTGTCGAGGTATACCTGCACCAGGTTGGTATTTTCGCATGCGGATCCCAGTGCAGTAAATTCCTGCCTGGCTTGCGACCAATTCTGTTGTCGATAATGATGCAATGCCGATGCAAATGCTGCGATTTCATCCCGTTTTTCGGGCCCAATCTGCGATTCTCTTCCAATGAGTTCGAAAATCTTCACTGACTCACTCTTGCCAGCCACCCTCACCTCATCCAGTTCACGGTACACATAGTCTGGAGCCGCCAGCATGCTTGCTTCGCTGACAATATTGTTAACACTGTAGAAGCGGGTGAGACTCTCCAGTCTGGCAGCAAGGTTAACCGTATCCCCGATCACGGAGTAATTGAGCCGGTTTGCCGAACCAAGATTACCGGCCACCACGAGACCAGTATTGATGCCCACGCAGGCGGCAAGCTGGCTGTCCATGGCATCGAGTGCAGCTATGATCTCGAGCGATGCAGCCATGGCATTGTCAGCATCGTGCTCACCGGCTATTGGCGCTCCGAACAACGCCATCACGGCATCCCCCTGGTATTTATCAACTACGCCCTGGTGTGCTTCGATAATATCGCTGATCCTGCTCAGGACCTTATTCAGTTCCTCTAATACCTTTTGCGGCGACTTGCCTTCACAAAAACTGGTAAAGCCACGGATATCCGAAAACAGGATGGTCGCCGTGCGTTCTTCACCTCCCAGTTCAACGGGATTGTTCAGCAGTTCCTCAGCTATCTGCTGTGAGACGACCTTTCCCAGCAGGTCCCTGACTTTCTCTTTCTCCGCCAACCCTTTTGCCATGGAGTTAACAGACTCCGCCAGTGCCCCTAGTTCATCACGGGACTGCACTTGGGCGCGCATCGCATAATCACCGTCTTCAATACGCTTCACTGCATGCGCCAACCTGGAAACGGGATTGGTTATGGAGCGGGCAAGAAAAATGACGGCTACCAGGCTAAGGACAAGAATGACACCGTAGAATTCGATCAGCAGATTGCGAAATTGCACCACGTTCTCGTTGTTCTCGTCATAGGATCTTTGAATTACCGCGAAGACCTGCATCGGGGATTCCGGATCCTCGTACAGGCTCCTCAGCAGTGTCGTGAATTCTTCCTCGCCGTAGCGAACCAGTTGCAGACGATTGGTCGCCGCAGCAGACACGTCCAGTTGCCTCGTCAGGGCAGCTTGATCTTCCACCTGGAGAGTCGATGCGATTACTTCCGACACAGTGCCCGACTCAGTAGCGACGATGCTGACATCGGATACAGTGGTCTCTGCTACCTGGTCTACAAATTCCTGGTCCAGCGCGAAACCGCCCACAATCCAGGCCACTTGCCTGGGGAGATAAAGTGGGAGCGCTATTAATTGGAATGGCTCACCACCGATGCTGGCAATCATGTCCGCACTACCATCTTCACTTTGGTCGGCGCGCTGTATCAAAGCCAGCCAAGTCCCTTCGAGTTGTACGGCTCCCTGCAATTCCGTGTCGATGATGATTTCGTTATCGAGGTCGGCAATCAGCAGCATATCCGCACTACCGAGGGATCGCTCAAGAACATTCAGTGCCGCGTCGAATAGGGTTGCCGGATCATTTGCCGCATAGGCAGTGCGGAATCCGAAATCCCAGGTAAGACTACTGATGATTGCCTCCAGGGTGTAAGCCTGTTGCTGGCGCACGAAGTCGAATACATCTGCACCCAGTTCGAGATAGGTGTTAATGGTTTCTTCGGTATATTCAGTATTGTTTTGATTGACGTAATAGAAGATGCCGCCAAAGGCCGGCAACAATAGCAGAAGTAAAAAAAAGATTAACCGGGAACGGAAGCTTCGGAAAGCGAACGAGTTTGGCTTGCTGGAATCTTCTCTGTTCGCCGTCACGGGCATTCCTGTTTAATGATCGCCTACTGATAGAGAACTAACTCTCTGTCCTCATGACGCCGCATTGTTAGCGATAGCGTCGACCGCTGGACCCGGGAGCACGTCGCACCCGCCTGTCTCTCTGCAATTCCAGGTTAATTTCCAGAGTCGTGGTCTGGCCAGCCACCAGATTGACTGTTAGAGCCATATCATCGGCCGAAGACTGAGGGTGCCACACCCGGAGTTGATACTCCCCAACCGGAGTCGTTTCCAGTACGGCAACGCCGGCGTCATTGCTCAGTGCAGCCAATTGACTTTCTGCCACGTAGATATAGGCCAGCATCCAATCATGTATATTGCAGCCAATTTCAACAATGCCCGCCGTTGGAAAATTTTCGTGGTAGTCGTCATTATCCCCTTTACCATACAAGGGGATATTGAAGGTCTTGGGAGATGAAAATGAATAAACGTGATGCAATATATCGTCGCTGTTAGGAAAACTGACGTCACTACCAACAGTAACGACGGTGACCGTCGGTACGAATTCCTTGTCAAGCTGATCAACCGAACTGCTGCCAGTACCCATGTATTCGGACCGTTCAGATTCATCAAGAAGTAGCTCAATCACCGCGTTCTCTACAGCCATACCCTCAGCATCGGTGATCACGACCTCCAGATTCTGGGCATAGCCACTCAGCGAAAGCAGTAGTCCGCACAGGAGCGACAAAGAATTAAGCAGGTAGTTATTAACAGGGCGCATTGTCACAACTAAAAATTCCGCACATAACCAACAGTGAAAATTGCATTCTCATAAGAACCATTAGCCGAGGACTTCGAATCGTGCCAGGTAGCCCGCAAATTGATTGAGGAATCGATATCCATTGGAATGCTCAATCCTGCGGACCATTCGCTGGTTCTGGCGTCCAGCAAATAAGCGAACCAGTCCGAATCAAAACCGGGGTCCGAAAAGAATGCCCGTGCTTTCTTGTACAATGCCAAAGACGGCTGAGTCGTGCTTGACACAGTTCCACCATCAATGCGGCGAAATCTTCCCTCCAGCAACAGTCCGTTCGCAAAAGCATATTCGCCATCTATAAATGCGGCCTTGCTGTGATAGCTGAATAACTCAAAAGGCAATCGCAATTCCGGATCATAGCCAAATGACAAGGTGGCCTCATCTGCCTGCACAGTAGGCGACTCATTGTCTTCGTAGTCGATTCCCGCCCGCAGCATAAAGGCAGGGGTAAAACGTTTGGAGAGGCTCAATTGTACGGTCTTGCCGAGACTGTCTCTTACCCTGCCCTGCATAAAATTACGATTCAGCCCGATAGACACGCCCAATCTCGGTGCATACGCACCGAACCCAAATTTATGACCATACTCTGCCTGGGCTCCCAGAGAATAACTGTCGAAGCCCGAAGTGGAGTTGTAATGATTTATAGTGATATTACTCGACAGGGTAAGACTGTCATTGAGTCCAAGCTGGAAAAATTTGCCGCCATTGAACCCCAGTTGAATGAATTGGGACTCTACTTCGTGATCAGCATCCAAACCTCTTGGGACATTGCTCTCGCTGCCAAGATTCAGGCTGAACTGGGAGAATACATTGGCGGTCACAGATACAGGACTAAGTATCAGCAGCACCCACACAAGGACCCATTGGCTTCTAGTCATCACAATCAATTCCTGGCTACCAAATCCTGACAGTCAATAAAGTACCAGACCGGATTCAGGAGAACTCTTTTCAGACAGGTTGCGCGAGATTATACGTGAAGAATGCCAGATTGGCTTGATACTGTGCCGACATTAAGGCGCAGAGAAACAAGAATGGTCTCAGGGTAGTAGATGGGGAGCGATGGCTAGTTGAATTTCCCGGCTTCCAAAGCCACGGCTTTCCAAAAATCTGACCAGTTTCTTGTGTTGGGAAGAGCCAAATTCAAATTTGTCACCGTTCCGCGTACGCCTTTTGACCAGCATCGTGGCAGTCTGCTGCCAGCATTCATCGTCTGTGAACAAGTATTGGTCGATGAGGTCATTCGATATTCGGCGCTGCTGTAAATCTTGCCGGATATGGTGATAGCCAAAGCCTCTGCTCTTGCGATAGCGCGACCAGGCCTCCACAAATCGGGCATCGGATTGCAGGTTTTCTGCAGCAAGGTCTTCCAGCACGGATTCGATTCGCATCAATTCCTCATCTGGAAAACGCAGGGACAGTTTTTCTGCCAGTTCGAAGAAAGAGTGTTCCCGGCGGGCCAAGAAATCCATGGCGGCCCGCCGGAGAACGGGGACATCAACGATGGTTGATTCGGTTTCGAGAACTTCTGCGGCTTCCATTCTCAAGTATCCCTGTTACTTTTGACTATTCAGCAACGATCAGGAAGCGTTCTTGGCCTTGGCATCCGCCAACACCACAACGTCTTCGCTCTGTGCGCTTTCGTCATCGAGATCTGCTTTTCCCTGCAGCAATTCCTTACGAATCAGTGTCTCGATTTCTTTGGCAATCTCTGGATTCTCCTCCAGATAGATGCTCACATTTTTCTTGCCCTGCCCGATCTTCTCGCCCTTGTAGGCATACCAGGCACCAGACTTCTCGACCAGGTTCAACTTCACACCGATATCGATTACTTCACCAAGATGGTGGATTCCCTGGCCATACATGATTTGGAATTCAGTCTGCCTGAACGGAGGCGCCACCTTGTTCTTTACCACTTTAACCCGGGTTTCGTTACCAACTACTTCATCACCTTCTTTGATAGAACCAATGCGTCGAATATCCAGGCGAACCGAGGAGTAAAATTTGAGCGCATTACCACCAGTGGTGGTTTCCGGTGAACCAAACATAACGCCGATCTTCATGCGAATCTGGTTGATAAAGATCACCAGGGTGTTGGAGTTCTTTATGTTGGCAGTCATCTTTCGCAGTGCTTGTGACATCAGACGCGCCTGCAGTCCCATATGGCTGTCGCCCATATCGCCTTCAATTTCCGCTTTCGGAGTCAGGGCGGCGACGGAGTCGACCACCACTACGTCTACGGCACCGGAGCGTACGACCATGTCGCAAATTTCCAGAGCCTGCTCGCCAGTATCAGGCTGGCTCACCAGCAGGTTGTCTACATCAACGCCCAGGTTTCCGGCATAAATCGGATCCAGAGCATGTTCTGCATCGATAAACGCACAGGTACCACCGGCTTTTTGCGCCTCGGCGATAACCTGCAGGGTTAACGTGGTTTTACCGGAAGATTCCGGTCCGTAGATCTCCACGATCCTGCCCCGTGGCAGACCGCCAATACCCAGGGCAATGTCCAGCCCCAGTGAACCCGTTGAAATAGAAGGGATTGCCACGCGCTCGGAATCGCCGAGGCGCATCATGGAACCCTTACCAAATTGTCGCTCTATCTGCGACAGTGCCGCTGCCAATGCTTTTTCTTTATTGCCGTTATCTTCAATCATCGTCGTTTCCTTGTTTTAAACTAACAACTGATGCTGGTTCCGTGAGTAATGCAGTTGTCCCGTTGTCTGCGGTGACCGCAGTTTCGTCCCAGCCCTGAGGGCTGTTTATGGTAGCCTGTCCCCGACTACCTGCTAAGAAACTGGCGATATTTGTGCCGCCCAGCGTCTTCGCTTGTCTTGCGCCTGACTCCTAAGCTGTCACCTCGCGTCTGAATGCGACGCTGGAATCAAACCTGAAGCCACGCTGGCTGTAACACTGTATATACAACCAGTACTTAGTAAATCAGAATTTTACTGTATATACAACCAGTATATTGGCAAAAATTCAGATTCCTTTAATTTATAAATTGCGATACCGAAGTGCGGTGACAATCAAACCAGACGCTGTAGTAACCCAGCCAGCGCCGCCTCAACCGTAGCCAGGCGCACGGCTTCCCGGTCTCCAGCGAACTGGAAGCGCCTCGCGATGGCTGTTTCCCCTACCTGCCAGGCTATCCACACCGTGCCCACGGGTTTCTCCACCGAACCCCCATCGGGACCAGCTACACCGCTTACTGCAACGGCAACAGTCGCTTCACTGTTGGCAGTAGCGCCTGCCGTCATGGCGAGCACGGTTTCCTCGCTGACCGCACCGGGAGCACCCGCGTCGAAGAAGGCAGGAGGCACCTTCAGCAGACGCTGCTTGGCAGCATTCGAATAAGTAACAAAACCGCTATCGAACCAGGCGGAGCTGCCTGGCAATGCTGTTAAGGATTGGGCGATCCAGCCACCAGTGCAGGATTCCGCTGTGGCCATAAACTGCTTTCGTTCGAGCAGGATGTTCGCCAGTTTTTGGGTGTGGGAGCGGATAGCGGCATCCAGCTTGTCTTTTTCGGCAGCGGACAACGCAGTCATGGGAGGAACTGACCCGGAGAGAGCGAACGACTTGATGAGAGCGGCATGAAGGAATAGTAGCCTCATAGGGATCACGGACCAAACAGTTTTCAACGCTGATCATTCGCCCGCAAAACGTGTAGAATTTGCGTCCAATAAAACCACAGCAGCACAACTTCTTCGACAGGACATTTTGGCAGACTCCTCTACACACACGCCCATGATGCGGCAGTACCTGAGCATCAAGGCACAGCACCCCCACGAACTATTGTTCTATCGCATGGGAGACTTCTATGAGCTCTTCTATGACGATGCCCGGAAGGCGGCTGACCTGCTCGATATCACACTCACCGCCCGGGGCAAGTCCGCAGGCGAGCCCATCCCCATGTGTGGAATCCCATTCCATGCAGTCGACCGCTACCTTGGCAAACTGGTTGAAGCGGGGGTTTCCATCGCAATTTGCGAGCAGATTGGCGACCCGGCAGCTTCCAAAGGCCCTGTGCAACGGGAAGTCGTTCGCGTAATAACCCCCGGCACAGTCAGTGACGAAGCGCTACTGGAGGAACACAGGGATAACTGCCTGCTGGCATTGGCTGAATTGCCTCGAACAGGGCAGGAATCAAAATTCGGTATCGCGTTTACCAATATAAGCAGCGGCCGCTTCGTGCTGATTGAAGTGGAAGGTTTGAACAATGCGCTCACGGAACTTGAGCGAATCAAGCCTGCCGAGATCCTGATTCAGGATGACCGCCTGTCGCTGGAAGCGGCACTAAAACATCCGGCCCTGCGCAAGCGTCCGCCCTGGGAGTTCGAACTGGACAATGCGGTGCGCCTTCTGACCAGTCACTTCAAGACTCGCGACCTGAGCGCCTTCGACTGCGAAGGCATGAACCTGGCTCTGCAGTCGGCAGGCTGTCTACTGCAATATGCGCGGGATACCCAGCGATCAGATCTGCCGCACATACAGGGAATCCAGGTTGAGCACCTCGGCGATAGCGTCATTCTCGATGCCGCAAGTCGGCGCAACCTTGAAATTGACAGCAATTTATCTGGCGGGCGAGACAACACCCTGCTGTCCATTCTGGACAGAACGTCTACCGCCATGGGGGGAAGACTGCTGGGTCGCTGGCTTAACCGTCCCTTGCGTAACCGGGAAACACTCACTGAGCGCCAGGAGGTGGTTGCGACCCTGCTGCAGGACTACCAGTTCGAAAAATTCGCAGACGTACTGCAACAGATTGGCGATCTTGAGCGCATACTCGCTCGCCTCGGATTGCGCTCAGCCCGACCGAGGGATCTGGCAAAACTGCGAGATGGTCTGGGTCTGTTGCCAGCCATCCAGTCGCTAATAACCGCTATCGGCGCCCCTACCCTTACTCGCATTGCAAGTGAAATCGCCGAATTCCCCGAGCAGGCCGCATTGCTCACAAGTGCTATCGAGGAGAATCCGCCCGTCGTTATTCGGGAAGGCGGCGTCCTGGCCCGAGGCTACGACGCGGAACTGGATGAGCTCCGGGAACTCAGCAGCAATGCCGGACAATTCCTGGTGGATCTGGAACTGAAGGAAAGAGAACGCACAGGTCTGTCTACCCTGAAAGTTGGCTACAACCGGGTACACGGTTACTTTATCGAGATCAGCAAGGGCCAGGCCGTCGCCGAACTACCTGCCGAATACATTCGCAGGCAAACGCTTAAAAACGCTGAACGCTACATCACCCCGGAACTGAAAGAGTTTGAGGACAAAGTGCTGAGCGCCAACAGTAAGGCGTTGGCCAGGGAGAAAGCGCTGTATGAAGCATTGCTGGACACACTGGCCGAATCACTTAACCCGCTGCTGCGCAGCAGTGCGGCCCTGGCGGAACTGGATGTGCTCTGCTGTTTTGCGGACAGGTCCAGCAAACTGGGCTACTGTCGACCACAGCTCAGCGAGCATCCTGGTATTAAAATCGAGGGTGGCAGGCATCCCGTGGTAGAAGTAGTGAATACGGACAGTTTCATTGCCAATGACCTGCAATTGGATGATCAGCAGCGCATGCTGATCATTACCGGACCAAATATGGGCGGCAAATCAACCTATATGCGCCAGACCGCCCTGATCGTGCTGCTCGCCCTGTGCGGCAGCAACGTACCAGCCAGCGCCGCCTGCATCGGACCGGTGGATCGTATCTTTACCCGCATCGGATTTTCCGATGACCTCGCAGGGGGTCGCTCAACCTTCATGGTAGAAATGACGGAAACGGCCAATATCCTGCATAACGCCACCCCCAATAGCCTGGTGCTGATGGATGAGATCGGGCGCGGAACCTCCACCTTCGATGGTCTCTCCCTGGCCTGGGCCGCAGCCGTGTATATTGCAGAAAACCTGCAGGCGTATACCTTGTTTGCCACCCACTATTTCGAGCTGACGACCCTGCCTGACGACTACCCCGCCATTGCCAATGTCCACCTGGATGCAGCAGAACACGAGGACGGTATCGTGTTCCTGCATGCCGTGAAGCGTGGGCCCGCAAACCAGAGTTACGGCCTGCAGGTCGCACAGCTGGCGGGGATACCTGGAGCAGTAATCGAAGCGGCAGGACAGAAGCTTCGGCAACTCGAGGCAGACACGCCATCGGGGCCTGCGCCTGCGGCCAAATCGAGTGACAGGGAAAAGCCTATGCAGTCCGAGCTTTTCGCCACTATCGAGCATCCTGTTGTGGCGACCCTGTCCCGGCTCGATCCCGATGACCTCACCGCAAAAGAAGCCTTGGCTATTCTCTATGACCTGCGAAAAAAGGTGGATTGACGCGATGAGAAACCGACGAGCTGCGGGATATTTCCGCAGAGAAAAAACAGGGAAAAACTGGTAGAATCCACCGCGTTTTTCCCGGCAAGAGCCCCTCCCGCTTGCCGGTTAAAGCCAACAGGCCGAAGAACGATACAAATTAGACCCTTGCAAAAACAACAAGCTACCCGCTGGATCAGGAGTACCCGAAATGACATTTGTTGTAGGAGATAACTGCGTTCGCTGCAAGCATACCGACTGCGTTGAAGTATGCCCCGTGGACTGCTTTTACGAAGGACCGAATTTTCTGGTTATTCACCCTGATGAGTGCATCGACTGCGCGCTCTGCGAACCAGAATGCCCGGTGGATGCCATCTACGCCGAAGATGAGTTGCCGGAAGACCAGCAGGAATACCTGCAGTTAAACGCCGAACTGGCCGAACAATGGCCCAACATCACCGAAAAGAAAGACGCACTGCCAGACGCAGAAGAATGGGCCGACAAGCCGAATAAACTCCAGTATCTGGAGCGCTAGGATTTCGTCAGTCGCCGGAACGCGTCGGGCTACAAGCCAGACAAACAAAAAAGCCGCCTTGCTGCATAAGGCGGCTTTTTTGTTTCCTTACCCAAAATCTCTTTTGGGCTCGTCTCAAGGATTTACCTGAGTCCGGCAAGGTTTCCAGGACTACCCTTACCTGCCTAACTCAATACATTGTCAGCGGAAAGTCCCTCGTTCTGCATGATTTCCCGCAGTCTCGCCAGACCTTCCACCTGAATCTGCCGCACCCGCTCCCGGGTGAGTCCGATTTCCTTGCCCACGTCCTCCAACGTACCCACACTGTGACCTCGCAGGCCAAAGCGACGGGTAAGCACTTCCCGGTGTTTGATGGACAGTTCATCCAGCCACTCATCGAGATTCTGCATGAGATCATCTTCCTGCAGGACACTGCAGGGGTCAGACTGGGAAGCATCGCCCACAGTCTCCAGCATGGATTTCTCCGACTCCAGTGACATGGGGGTATCGACTGAGCTGATGTGATCATTCAAAGTCATCAGTCGCTCAACGTCTTCGACTGGTCTCTCCAGAAGATCAGCAATCTCCTGAAAACTAGGTTCATGATCCAGCTTTTGGGAAAGCTCGCGGCTGGCGCGAAGGTAGACGTTCAATTCTTTTACTACATGAATCGGCAAGCGGATGGTGCGCGTCTGATTCATTATCGCTCGCTCTATATTCTGGCGTATCCACCAGGTTGCATAGGTAGAGAAGCGAAATCCTTTTTCCGGGTCGAATTTTTCCACCGCCCTGATAAGACCAAGATTACCTTCTTCGATCAGGTCCAGTAACGATAAGCCGCGATTGATATAGCGGCGGGAAATTTTAACGACGAGTCGCAGATTACTTTCAATCATGCGTCGTCGCGCGCCCTCATCACCTTTCAGGGACTTGCGCGCAAAATAAATCTCTTCTTCAGCACTTAGTAAAGGTGAATAGCCAATCTCATTCAGGTAGAGCCTGGTGGCATCAAGATTTAGATTATTCTCGGATTCCTGTGACGCGGCGGTGCTGTATTCATCCCAGTTCTTGGGGGATGCCACCTTTGCGTTCAGAGCCAGATCAAAAATTTCCTGGCCATCGGATGACTTTTTCTTGCTGGACTTCTTGTTTGTTGAATCTTCTTTTGCCACGACATTCATACTCAACGATTCCATGTTGAATTCCCCTGCTGCCTCTATCGTACACGAATTCTCGTGTAAGCATTCCTTGAGATCAGCATCTGAGAATAATCACGTGCTGATACTCACTGTAACGACAGCGATAGCGGCTTTGTTTAAGAAGAATTGGTTCTTAGAAGAGCGTTGAGTAATAGCCGTTTAGAAAATGAAGGGGTAAACGCCTAATTAATATGCCTTTTTTAACTAACGCGCCGGCAAGTATTGCAGCGGATCTATAGCCTGGCCATCGCGCCTGATCTCGAAATGCAGCATCGCATCACCTGCAGGATTGACACCCACTTCGGCAATAATATCTCCTGCCTCCACGCGCATACCCTCCGGTGCAAGCATGGCACTGTTGTGCGCATAGGCGCTCAGGTACCTGTCGCTGTGGCGGATAATGATCAGGTTGCCGGAACCCTGCACCCCTCTTCCGGAATACACAACATCGCCTGCACCAGCAGCACGTACCGGGTCTCCCACATTACCGGCGATATCAATTCCCTTGGTGCTTCCAGCCGAGTAGCGCCGCATAATCTGTCCCTGATGGGGCCAGGACCAGGATGGCGGCTGTGAAGAGCTGCCGGAAATCGGACGACGAGAGACTCCTCCCGAGCTTCCACTGGTGCCCTGGGATCGCGCTGCCGAGTTACTGGTCACTGGGGTGCCTACGGAGTTGATCACTGATGAGGCTGTGTTCGCCGCCGAGCGCGCCAGATCCAACTCCTGGCCGACAAAGATCGTATAGGGAGGCTGCAAGCCATTTGAGATAGCAAGGCTGCGGAAATCCAGATCATATTGAAAAGCGATGGAGAACAAGGTGTCTCCCGCTTGTACGAGGTGAGTCCCGACTGCAGCAGCGGTATTACCGACAGCACCAGCCGCCTGAGAAGCGGCGTTTACTGCAGCATTGGACGCATCCCTGCTGACGCGTCGCCCTATAGCCCGACCCGGCGAAGTGCGCGCCACGGAATCACCCGTTACGGGAGTAGACGTGGATACCGAGGCGCGTGATGGATATTCGATCCTGCGTTCGGTGGTGGGCTGGGACAAATCCACTACCCGCTCCGCGCTCCGGCTGGTAATAATCTCCGGCGCAGAGACATCCTGCCGACGCCCTTGCTCGGACACCGGAGCCTGATAGCCACCACCACAGGATGACAAGGTCACGCAAAGAGTGACAGCACCCAACAGGCGGGCGCTGCATACCTCAGCGGGACTTATCCCCTGATTTATTTGAAGAAACAACCGCGACATAGACTTGCCACTCATTCAAGTGGAGCGACTGGCAAACACTTTATCCAACAGGAAGACCGCTAGCAGACCGAAAATCATGCAGGCAATCACGAGCGCAAACTGCGGTTCCAGACCGGTCTGCTCTGTATAGTTTAACGGCCAAACCCTGGCGGTTTGTAATACTTGCTCAATGCCATCCGAATCCGTGTAGTAGCTGATTGGCCGCTGCCAGGGCCACAACACCGACAACGAGCCCAGCAACAGCCCCGTAATGAAGCCATAACTCAGATCATGGAAGCGCCGAAGAGCCAGGGCGAGCAAGCGGGAAAACGCGATAATACCCACGATACAGCCGCCAATAAATACGGCGATTACAGACCACTGTAAACCAGTCAGGGCCTCCAGCATGTGTTCATAGGCCCCCAGCAACAACAAGATAAAGGCGCCGGAGAGACCAGGCAGGATCATGGCGCTAATGGCTATTAGCCCGCAGAAGAACAGATAGAAAAGGGAAAGTTCAGATACGGCTGGCTCGAGCACCCCGACCGATGTGGTTACAAGGCAACCCAACAACAAGGCGCCGACATTCGCTGGTCCTGCCACATTGAATTGCCTGAACAACAATACTGTAGAGGCCATGACCAGCCCGACGAAGAATCCCATGAGGGCTTCAAATCGATTCTCCAACAGATAGAGCACGGTGTTGGCCGAGACCAGCAGTCCGGACAGTATGCCCAGCGCCAGGGTGAGCAGGAAATTCCCGTTGATATGCTTCCAGGCTGCGGCGATCTGCCCTCTGAGCACCAGGCCAAGCGCCTGCTCATCGACTGAGCGAATACTGAAGATCAGCTCGTCATAGATACGCGTGATTACAGCAATGGTGCCTCCGGAAACGCCGGGAACAGAATCCCCAAGGCCCATGGCAATGCCTTTGCAATACAGGATTGCGGCGGCCGCACCGCTGCCGTTCAATGCCCGAGGTGCTGACTCTTTTGTGGACTCGGATGTCATGATGCTGGCCGTATTAGTGCTGTACCTGACCAAATAACAGTGGCACAAAGCGCACCATTTCCAGCACCCGTTCTTCAAACTCATTGCCATTGCGCTGGATCAGTTTCAGCTCCTGGCTATCATCTCCACCCACAGGGATCACCAGTCGACCCCCATCATTCAGCTGCAGTAACAGTTCTTCGGGCACCCGCTGGGGTGCTGCCGTGGTAATGATGGCATCAAATGGACCACGCTGTTCCCAGCCCAGACTGCCATCATCGTGTTTGAACTCAATATTGCGCAAGCCCAGGGTTTTCAGGTTTTTCTTTGCCCGATCCAGCAGCGGCTTGATCCGCTCCACGGTAAATACCCGGCCTGCAAGCTGGGAGATAATCGCGGTCTGGTAACCGCAGCCCGTGCCAATCTCCAGCACCCGGCCAATGCTTCCTGACTTGACGATGGCTTCCGTCATGCGGGCCACCACGTATGGCTGGGAAATCGTCTGGTTGTGGCCAATGGGCAGCGCAACATCTTCGTAGGCCCTGTGCGATAGCGCCTCATCCAGAAAGATATGCCGCGGTGTGCTGCGCATAACATCCAGCACTTCCATCGAGGTTATGCCCTGATCCATCAGCCGCCCCAGGAGTCGTTCCCGGGTGCGCTGGGAAGTCATTCCTATGCCGCTGAGATTAAGCTTGTTATTCACTCTGATCCTGCTTGTTTACTTCCACTAATTAACTAATTGGCAGGCTGTGTGCACAGACGACCGCCTGGCCGGTTCAATTCGGCGCTCTACCCACGCTCGGCGAGGTCATTCGCCCAACACGGCCCTTTCCGAGACCTGGCAGACTTCCCGCAGCAAACTGGTGGCATAGGCGCCACGTGGCAAGGTAAATGTCAACTCCAGCTCCTGCGCTGACTGCCATTGCCATTGCAATCCGTCTACCCGATAACGCAAGGGGCGACGATCGGCCTGCAGACCCCACCGCTCCAGCGCGGCCACCAGGCTGCCAAATTCCTTCAGCACAACAGTTTCAATATCGGCAGGCTGGCCTCGAGTTGCATATTTATCTTGTGCTGACTGCTGTCCGGCCAGAATGCCGGTGATGTGGATATCCAACTCCTCCAGCCGGCGCTGCAAGGTGTCATCCCAGGCACCTGATTCCACAGCAAAACTACGCTGGGTGCCTGCGAGGTTCAGTACATCACCTTCCAGGTACTGGTTCCAGTTTCCCATTTCCAGGCGGCGGGACAGCACGTGATTAAAAATATAGGCGCGCGCCGCCGAATAAAGCATCCCGCGTTTTTCACGGCCAGCTTTCACGACAGCCGATTCGGAGGCGACTTGCTGCTGCAACTCCTTTAGATTCGCCAGTTCGCGACCAAATCGCTGTTGGCCAAAATAATTGGGCACGCCAGTCGACTGCAATCGACGCAAACGCCGATCCACTTCTTCCTGGCTGCCGCTGAATTCTCGCAGGACAATCCTGAACGCGTTGGCGCGATGGCTACCCACTTTCAACTTACGGCTATTGCGAGCGTATTGCAGGATTTCCAGTTCCGGGATCTGCAGACGTTCCAGTTCAGCTTCACTTGAGCTTTCCAGCGCCAAACTGAACCACTGGGTGGTTTCGGCGCGCCTGTCTTTCATGCCCGCATACCCCACTCCCCGGTTCTTGACACCCAGGCTGCTGGAAAGCAACCTCGCCACTTCGGTAGTCGAAAAATTGGTTTTGCGAACCTGAACAAACAGGTGCTCCCCGGACCCACTGGGAGCAAAGCCAAGCACCTCATCGACACGGAAATCCTCTGGGCTCGACTTCAACTCTGCAATACCGGCAGGTTTGCCTTCGATATAGGCCAGGGAGTCGGGACTACTTATCTCGAATGATTGATGCATTGCAGACCGCTCTTAAGAGGAGCGTTGCATCAATGCCACGCAGTGGCAGGCTATGCCTTCTTCGCGGCCGATATAACCCATCCGCTCAGTGGTCGTTGCTTTCAGGTTAACCCGGTCAGCATCGATCTGCAGCAATTCAACGAGTCTGTCAGTCATTTCCTGCCGATACCCTGACAACCTGGGAACCTGGGCAACAACTGTGACATCGATATTTACCGGCTGAAACCCTTTCCTGTTAGCCAGAGCCAGCACCAGCTGTAACAGCTTCGCACTGTCCGCCCCGGCATAGGCGTCATCATCATCCGGAAAATGATCACCAATATCGCCAGCGGCAATTGCTCCCAACAAGGCATCACAGATAGCATGCAGCACCACGTCACCATCTGAGTGTGCGACCAGGCTCCTTTTCTCCGCAAGCACTACACCCGCCAGTATGAGCGGCTTATCTTCACTGTATTCGACAGCGTACTTGTGCACGTCGAATCCATGGCCGATTCTCAGATTATGCAGATCCATTATTTGCTTCCTGTTGCTGCAGAATCATGGCTGCGAGAAGCAGATCCGATTCATGGGTAATCTTGATGTTCAGGTGGTCGCCCTCCACCAGCATGGGTTGAAAGCCCGCTGACTCAAGTGCGCTTGCCTCATCGGTCACAGCCACATTATTGGTGACTGCCGCTTCCAGAGCCTGCGTCAGCAGGCCATAACGAAAGGCTTGCGGGGTATAGGCCTGCCAGCAATCTTTCCTGTCCAGCGTTTCCTGTATCCGCTTGTTACCATCCACCCTCTTGAGCGTGCTTACAACCGGCGCACCGAGCAAACCACCGCAGTCATGTTGCGAGACTGCCTGTAACAGGTTTTGGATATCGGCAACAAGCACACAGGGCCTCACCGCATCGTGCACCAGAACCCAGTCATCTGCAGCGGCCCGGTCAGCAATATGATGCAGCGCATTGAGCACGGAAAATTGCCGTTCGTCACCTCCCGCAATAAATTCAAGCCCGGCTCCCTCAACAGAAAGCGCGGCATGCCAGCGATCTTCGGAATGCACCGGCACCACAATGGAGGCGACACCCTCCAGCGCGGCCAGTTTCTCGAGACTGTGAAGCAGAACGGGTTTGCCACGAAGGGATAGATATTGCTTGGGGATAGTTGATCCCAGCCGAAGACCGATGCCCGCGGCTGGCACGATAGCCCAAATAGTCATAGGTAAACGAGAGTTGTCTGAGTAAGGTGATGGGCGCCAGGGCGCCCGTTTATTCGATGATCAGGTAAAAAGTTTCATCTTCGCCGATCATGCCAAGTTCTGACCGGGCTCGCTCTTCCACCGCTTCCAGACCTTCCTTGAGATCGACGACTTCAATTTCCAGCAGCCTGTTACGGGCCTCAAGATTGTCGTTGATTGCGCGTTGAGCCGCCAGTTCGTCTTCCAGCATGTTCAGGGAACGCACACTGTCTTCCCCCAGCCAGAGCTGATACTGCAAGGAGAGAAAGATCAGTGTAAGTGCGGACAACAATATCTTCATGCTGGTGTGGGGCCGGATTCATCAACTGGTAAAACGCTTGAATTCCATCAAACCATTGTAGACCGACCTATCCCCCAATTCTTCTTCAATACGAAGCAAGCGATTGTACTTGGCCACCCGGTCCGAGCGACAAAGCGATCCCGTTTTGATCTGACCCGCAGCGGTGGCCACGGCCAGATCGGCGATCGTTGTATCCTCGGTTTCTCCGGAACGATGGGAGATTACCGCGGTGTATGCCGCATCCTTGGCCATATTGATTGCCGCCAGCGTCTCCGTTAGCGAGCCGATCTGGTTAAACTTGATCAGGATGGAATTGGCGATATTTTCGTCAATGCCACGCTTCAGGATGCTGGTGTTGGTGACGAACAAATCGTCTCCA
The DNA here is from genome assembly GCA_965227635.1 of uncultured Pseudohongiella sp. Taxonomy (GTDB): domain Bacteria; phylum Pseudomonadota; class Gammaproteobacteria; order Pseudomonadales; family Pseudohongiellaceae; genus UBA9145. The sequence continues at coordinate 3,785,152 of OZ245763.1, forward strand.
ACTAATTGAACTTTATCGCCTATTTGCTCAGATAATTTAGCCCAACCGGCCCAGTCTGACTCATCCATGCCATCCTCGATAGACAGGATGGGATAGTCCAGGGTGAGCTGCTTGAGGTAGCCCGCAAAGCCCTCCGAGTCAAAACTCTTGTTCTCCCCCTTCAGATTGTATTTGCCGTCCTCGTAGAATTCAGACGCCGCACAATCCAGTGCGAGGTGAATGTCCTTACCCGCGGTGAAACCTGCCAGCTCGATGGCCTTCAGGATAGCGTCAAGGGCGGCGGCATTCGAGGGCAAATCGGGCGCAAAGCCACCCTCATCCCCCACTGCGGTACTAAGCCCCTGCTTGCTGAGCACCGACTTCAATGCATGAAAAATCTCGGCACCGTAGCGCAAGGCTTCCGAAAAGCTGGGTGCGCCCGTGGGCTGGATCATGAATTCCTGGATATCGACGTTATTGTCCGCATGCTCTCCTCCATTGACGATGTTCATCATGGGGACTGGCAGGGAAAACTGGCGGTCACTGCCATTGAGGCGGGCAATGTGGGCATAGAGCGGAATCCCGGAGTCGAGTGCCGCCGCCTTGGCGGCAGCGAGCGACACCGCCAGAATCGCATTCGCTCCCAGATTGGACTTGTTATCGGTGCCATCGAGTTCCAGCATAAGCTGGTCCAGGCTCTCCTGGTCGAGTACGGACCGCCCCTTCAATTTGTCCTGTATTGGGCCATTGATGTTTTGGACGGCCTTGAGCACCCCTTTACCGCCGTAGCGAGCAGGATCCTTGTCGCGCAATTCCAGAGCCTCCCTGGAACCTGTGGACGCGCCGGATGGCGCACAGGCTGTGCCCATCTTGCCGTTACTGAGGACAACATCCGCCTCTACTGTGGGATTGCCACGGGAATCCAGAACTTCCCTGCCTCTGATGTGAATAATTTCTGACATTTCAAACCTTTACCGATGTTATTTGAGTATTTGCTTTATTATAAGACTGTTCTTGTTCTGATTATGAAGTGTGGAGTTCAGGCTGGGATTTTACCAATTCATCCAGCGCTTTTAGCTGCCCCAGAAAAGCCTCCAGCATTTCCAGCCGCAGGGCACAGGGACCATCACACAGCGCCTGATCCGGATCGGGGTGAGCCTCAAGGAATAGACCTGCGATGCCCTGGGACATGCCCGCCTTGGCCAATTCGGTAACCTGCTCCCTTCTGCCACCCGCGCTGTCACTCCGGGCACCGGGTTGCTGCAGGGCATGTGTGACATCGAACAGCACGGGATAAGCAAACTGCTTCATCACCCCAAACCCCAGCATATCCACCACCAGGTTGTTGTAGCCGAAGCTGCTGCCGCGTTCACACAACATCAGCCTGGAATTACCGGCCTGCTCGAATTTGTGCAGGATGTGCCCCATCTCCTGGGGAGCCAGAAACTGGGCCTTCTTGATATTGATCGCGGCGCCGGTCGCGGCCATGGCAGCAACCAGGTCAGTTTGCCGGGAAAGGAAGGCTGGTAGCTGGATAACATCCACCACTTCAGCGACCGGGGCCGCCTGAGCAGGCTCGTGCACGTCAGTAATCAGCGGCAACTCCAGTTGCTGCTTGACGTCCTGGAACCAACGCAAACCTTCCTCCAGCCCGGGGCCCCGGTAGGAATCCAGTGAGGAGCGGTTGGCCTTGTCGAATGAGGCTTTGAAGACCAGGGGTATCTCAAGCCGGGCGCACACGGACTTGTAGTGCTCCGCCACCGCCAGCGTGTGATCCCTGCTTTCAAGGACGTTGATACCGCCGAATAGCGTGAATGGCCGATCATTGGCCACCGTCAAATCGGCTATTGAGACTGACTTCAGGTTCATTAAATATCTGGCCTGGCGCGGGGCTCAGGCCTGGGCTGCCTTTGCTGTTACTGAAGCATCAACTGACTCAACTCCAGTACCGGATGCGGAATGCTGCTGATTGTACTCGATAGCAGCCTTAATGAACCCCGTAAACAGTCCATGACCGGCTCGTGGAGTCGACGTGAATTCCGGATGGAACTGGCATCCCACAAACCAGGGATGGTCGGGCACTTCGATCACCTCTACCAGCATGCCATCCTCGGACTTGCCTACGATCTTGAGCCCGGCCTCACTGAGGCGCTCAAGATAATCGTTATTGAATTCGTATCGGTGTCGATGGCGCTCGACGATTTCTTCTTTACCGTAGCAGGCATAGGTAGTGGAGTCCTTGGCCAGGATACATTTCTGGCCACCCAGTCGCATCGTGCCCCCGAGGTCGGAGTTTTCGTCGCGCACTTCGGTGTCTCCGCTGGCAGTTGTCCACTCACTGATTAACGCGATGACAGGATGTTCAGAATCCTGCACGAATTCGGAACTGTTGGCGCCTTCCAGGCCTGCCACGTTGCGCGCGTAGTCGACTACCGCCGCCTGCAAGCCAAGGCAGATGCCCAGGAAAGGAATCTTGTTCTCGCGGGCATACTGGGTAGAGAGAATCTTGCCTTCAAAGCCACGCTCGCCAAAACCACCGGGGATCAGGATGGCATCATGCCCTTCGAGTATCTGGACACCCTGCTCCATGACATCCTGGGAGTCGATGTAGGTGATCCTGACTTTGGTGCGGGTGTGAATTCCCGCATGGGTAATGGCTTCATTAAGGGATTTATAGGCATCCAGCAGGTCCATGTACTTGCCTACCATGGCCAGCTTGATTTCCCGCTCCGGATTCAACTGGGAATCCACCACGCGATCCCACTCTGTGAAATCTGCCTTGGGCACATCCAGATGGAATTTGCGCACCACAATATCATCAAGGCCTGCGGCACCGAGTATGGACGGTATGCGATAGATTGAATCAGTATCGGGTAATGAGATGACCGCTGCCGTTTCAACGTTGGTGAACAGCGCGATCTTCTCCCTGGAGGAATCATCAATTTCCTGCTCTGAGCGGCACACCAGAATATCTGGCTGGATACCGATCGAGCGGAGTTCCTTGACCGAGTGCTGGGTGGGCTTGGTCTTTATCTCACCTGCAGTGCTAATGTAAGGCACCAGGGTCAGATGCAGAAACAAGGCACGGTCAGAGCCCAACTCGACACGCAGTTGCCGCACGGCTTCCAGAAAAGGTTGGGATTCGATGTCGCCCACCGTGCCGCCAATTTCCACCAGCGCCACATCCGCGTCACCTGCCCCCTCGATAACCCGGCGCTTGATTTCGTCAGTAATGTGGGGGATCACCTGTATGGTTGCCCCCAGGTAATCACCACGCCGTTCGCGCTTCAATACTTCTTCGTATACACGTCCAGTGGTGAAGTTGTTTTTCTGGGTCATCGTGGTTCGGCTGAACCTTTCGTAGTGTCCCAGGTCGAGGTCGGTCTCTGCGCCATCTTCCGTCACAAATACCTCACCATGCTGAAACGGACTCATGGTACCGGGATCAACATTGATATAAGGATCTAGCTTGAGGAGAGTAACTTTGAGGCCGCGAGCCTCAAGAATTGCTGACAGAGACGCTGAAGTAATGCCTTTTCCCAAAGAGGAAACTACACCGCCGGTGATAAAGATATAACGCGTCATTGAGGCCCCATCTACTTGCCGCGAGCCATGCGGGATATGGCTCTCACAGATGGAAGTACAGGCTACCAGAACAGGGTAATAAGCTCAATCAGGAATCGCACTGTCAGGTCGTTTACGGACAAGCGAAGGGATCTCCCAGTGCACCGTTAAGGCCGGTGCACCTGTCTCCGCCAGCGCGTCTGCGGCGATGCCAATACCCGGCACGCAGACCAGCTTATCCCCGTTATAAAGCAGAGGTACCCGGTCACGTAGCCATGGCGGCACCCCCATCTCCTGAAACAAACTCTTGAGGGATTTTTGCGGTCGATCGCAGAGTCGCAGCTGCTCCCCACCGTCACGGTAACGAATTTGCAGTGAGCCGAGCTCAGCCTTGAGGCCCTTCACCACACCATTCCGAACCTGGAGCCGTCCGTTATCGGGAAGCTCGATACACTCGCCACTTACCAGAGCCACTTCCAGCGAAGACGGAGGAACAGGCATTGCCTTGTCTTCCAGTACATACAATTCATTGTTGAATACACGCAGCAGGCATCCCTGCAAATTCACGGCACCTTCACTGTGGGACTTGTGCAGCAATTCCTGATGCAGACTCTGTAACTGTTTCCAGCCCGGTTCTTCCAGTTCAAGACTGGAAAGCCAGTGACGCAGCACATTTTTTTGCCTGGCTTCCCCGAAATCCCGCAACAAAGTGAGATTCAGACTTCCGGCAGGGGTTTCCAGTCGAAGCAGGTCTTCTTCAGCCAGCTCTCGGGACAGTGAAGCAGCATTGGCCAACAACTCCAGGCTTTTTCCCCAACTGGCACGATAGCCGGGCCAGCGTGCTTCCAGCAGGGGCAGTACAGCGTGTCGCAAGTAATTGCGATCGTGGCGTTGGTCTGCATTGCTGCCATCTTCCTGCCAGGTCAGTCCGGTATTTCGCGCGTAGCCTGCCAGACTGGTTCTGGGTACCTGCAAAAGCGGTCGAAACAGGCTGGCGCCTGAACCTGATGCCAGCTGGCGAAGTTGAGGAATGGCTGCGAGCCCCGAGGGCCCCGCCCCTCGCAGCAGTCTCAGCAACAGGGTTTCCATCTGATCGTCGAGATGATGGGCCTGCAATAGCAGGCTATCGGCAGCAACCCGGCGCAGAAACACATCGTAGCGTGCGTCCCGAGCGGCATTCTCCAGTGAGCCTGCTGGCGGCACGGCAACGGCTTCACAATGCAGGGGAACGCCCCATTCGTTACAGATGGACTGGCAATGCTGCTGCCAGGCATCCGCCTCAGCGTGCAAGCCATGATTAACATGCAACGCGGTAAGTGATTGCTGCAGACTGCCCTGCTCCCGTAGCTGTACAAGCGCATGCAGTAAGACCGTCGAGTCGAGGCCACCACTGAGAGCAACCACGTATTCCCGACAGATTGGAGCCGAGCGAAGCACAGCGAGCAGGTGTGCGGAACTGAAGTCCATGGGACGGACGCTCCTGGTATGCAGTGAGCGGGTTGAAGGGTTGGCCGTTGGCCTGTATCGGTTTTGCTTATTGCACCGGGCTACTGCGGGCTGTTGATGCCGTAACTCATCAAACGCTTGTAACGTCGTTCTACCAGTTCGTCGACATCCATTCCTTGCAGCCTGTCGAGTTGCTCTGCGAGGGCCGCCTTGATATTTGCCGAAGTCCCTGCCACATCCCGATGTGCGCCTCCCAGCGGTTCCGGGATAGTCTGGTCGACGATACCAAGCTCCTGCAGGCGGGTAGACGTAACCCCCATTGCCTCGGCGGCAGCCGCAGCATGCTCTGCTGACTTCCAGAGTATCGTGGCACAGCCTTCTGGCGTGATCACGGTATAAGTTGAGTATTGCAGCATGTTTAGCTGGTCCGCCACACCGATTGCGATCGCACCACCTGAGTTAGCCTCACCTGTTACAGTGGCAATGAGAGGCGTTCTGACCCGAGACATCATGGCCATGTTTTCCGCAATGGCTTCGTTTATTCCTCGCTCTTCCGAGTCCATCCCCGGATAAGCGCCAGGTGTATCTATAAACGTCAGCACAGGTAGCTTATATTGTTCAGCCAGCTTCACTAATCTCCGGGCTTTTCTGTAACCTTCCGGTCGCGGCATGCCAAAGTTATGCCGCACCTTCTCCTTGGTGCCCCGCCCTTTCTGGTGACCAATCACCATAACTGAACGCCCATCCAGTTTTGCCAGGCCACCGATAATAGCCAGGTCGTCGGCGAACAATCGATCGCCATGCAATTCATCAAAATCCGTGAAAATGTGCTGGATATAGTCCAGCGTGTAAGGACGCAGTGGATGACGGGCAACCTGGGAAATTTGCCAGGAGCTTAGATTGGCGTAGATCTTTTCAGTGAGCTTGGTGCTCTTGTCCTGCAGATTCTGAATCTCTTCAGAAATATTAAGCTCGTTATCCGTGCCCACCAGCCTGAGTTCCCTGATTTTCTCCTCAAGCTCCGCGATGGGTTGTTCAAAGTCCAAATAATTGGGATCCATGTTATATCCGCTTACTACCTATCCGTTTGCCTTAACTCTTGATCAGAAATTTGCTGCTGGCTTTTATTGCGATTTCCCGACGGTTCAAGACACCCCCTACTGCAGGGTGATAGCTTGCCTGTAATCCAGCTCGACCCGGTCTTTACCGAAGGTCAAGCGCAGGCGCTGTATTAACTCGTCGGTGGGCGCAACACACCAGTCCTGACCAAGCATTATACACCCTCTTGAGTCGGCGCGTTCATAGTTGACCACGACCTGGCAACCTGGCTCCGCATCCTGTACCTCAGTGGTTTGCAAGGGGGGCTGGGGGACTGGAGGCTTGCCATTGGTGCCTGTAGCCTCCATGGGTACAGATAAGGACGCCTTTCTATAGGGTTCCAGGATTCTCGCCAGGTGTTCACAGAAACTGGGAGGCAGGCCTTCCGCCTCAATCTTCACAGCCAGCCTGTGCGCGAAGCGATGACGGGCTTCGCCAAGCGTCATAATCTGTTTGGCACGACCCCGCATACCGCCAGTGTAGTCATCTACGCTTACAGTGCATTCGGCGATCAGGATTACGTCTTTCTGCAATAATTCCCGGTATTTCTCATATTCCTTGGCAAACAACGACAACTCAAATCGTGCGCTGCGATCATCGAGTGTTGTGAAGGCAATGGTGTCCCCCGCCTTGCTCTTCATGGTGCGGAAGCCATGCAGCAAACCGGCAACCAATTGGGTGCCGCGCTCGGGACGCAACTCTGCTAGGCGGTTTTTCGTGATTTTGGCCAGCTCAGGCAGGAATTCTTCTATGGGATGACCGGAAAGGTACAGCCCCAGCGTCTCCTTTTCCGCAAGCAATCGTTGCTGTTCGCTCCAGTTCTGGATATGCGGACCACTTGATTGCTGCTCCGTGGCAGGTTCTGCTGGCGCGATCTCGCCAAACAGGTCATCGACACCGCTGGCCTGGTTGCGCAGACTCTGTTCTGCCGCCTGCATAGTGTCTGCCAGCATGGCGCTAAGCACCGCTCGGGAGTGATCCGGGTCGCCATCAACCAGTTTGTCCAGCGCTCCGGACTTGATGAGTGCTTCCATCGTTCGTTTGTTCACGGTCTGGGAATCAACACGCTGACAGAGATCGAGAAGACTTTGGAACGGACCATCGGCACGCGCCGCCAGCAGCTTCTCAACCGGTCCTTCTCCAAGCCCTTTAATCGCACCAAGGCCGTAGACAATTTCACCGGCGTCGTTAACTGTAAAACTGTACTGACCGACATTGACATCGGGAGGCACAATTTTCAGGTCCATAGACATGCATTCATCGATCAGGGTTACGATCTTGTCGGTATTCTGCATATCCGCAGTCAATACGGCTGCCATGAAAAACGCTGGATAGTGGGCCTTTAGCCAGCCGGTCTGGTACGACACCAGGGCGTAGGCGGCCGAGTGGGATTTGTTGAATCCGTAGCCGGCGAATTTTTCCATCAAGTCAAAGATGGACCCGGCTAGTACTGGATCGACTTCGCGCTTCTTCGCGCCTTCCATGAAAATGGCACGCTGTTTCTCCATTTCCTCGGGTTTCTTTTTGCCCATGGCACGACGCAAAATATCGGCATCACCAAGGGAGTACTCGGCCAACACCTGGGCAATTTGCATTACCTGTTCCTGGTACAGGATTACCCCATAGGTATTGGACAACACCGGCTCCAGATCAGGGTGCGGAAATTCAACCTGGGTCCTGCCGTGCTTGCGGTCGATGAAGTCGTCCACCATTCCGGACTGCAGGGGACCGGGTCGAAACAGCGCAACCAGGGCAATGATGTCTTCAAAACAGTTGGGGGCCAGTCGCTTGATCAGCTCCTTCATACCGCGACTTTCCAGCTGGAATACGGCAGTAGTCTCAGCTCGCTGCATCAACCTGTAGACAGCCGGGTCATCCAGCGGTAATGCATTGATATCCACCTGGTCGCTGCCAGCGGGTAGCTGGGCGTTAATCATCTTCACTGCCCAGTCAATGATGGTGAGCGTGCGCAACCCGAGGAAGTCGAACTTGACCAGACCTGCTGTCTCCACATCATTCTTGTCAAACTGGGTAACAAGACCATCGCCACTGGGTTCGCAGAATAGCGGCGTGAAGTCTGTGAGCCTGGTAGGTGCGATAACCACACCCCCCGCGTGCTTCCCTACATTACGTGTTATGCCCTCCAGCTTGTAGGCCATTTCCATGATTTCCTGGGCGTCCTCGTCGGAATCGACGAATGCCCCCAGTTCTGGTTCGACTTCGAACGCTTTTTTCAGGGTGATCCCGGGTTCGAAAGGGATCAATTTCGACAGCTTGTCGGCCAGCGCATAGGGTTTGCCCTGCACTCTGGCCACATCACGCACTACTGCCTTGGCTGCCATGGTGCCAAAGGTAATGATCTGGGCGACCGCTTCCTTGCCATAGAGTTCGGCCACATGCTGGATCACCCGGTCGCGCCCTTCCATACAGAAATCCACATCAAAGTCTGGCATGGAAACCCGCTCCGGGTTGAGGAAGCGCTCGAAGAGCAGATCATATTTCAACGGATCGAGATCAGTGATTCGCAATACATAGGCCACAAGTGAACCCGCTCCGGAGCCTCGTCCGGGCCCTACAGGAATATCGTTGGCCTTGGCCCACTGAATGAATTCCATCACGATGAGGAAGTAGCCGGGGAATCCCATCTGGTTGATGATGCCCAGCTCCATTTGCAGGCGGTCATCGTATTCCTGTTTCCTGTCGGGACCAGGACCTTCGTCGCCAAATAGTTCCTGCAATCTCTCTTCGAGGCCCTCCCGGCTCAAAGTTTCGAGGTACGCCTCCAGGGTTGTTCCGTCAGGCACTGGATAGTTGGGAAGACTGGGCTGGTCGAGCTCAAGACTGAGATTGCAGCGCTTGGCTATTTCCGAGGTATTGAGAAGTGCTTCTGGCAGATCTTCGAACAGTTCAGCCATTTCAGCATGTGATTTCAGGTATTGATGGTCCGTATAATTTCGAGGACGCCTGGGATCATCGAGGGTGCGGCGATCGTTGATGCATACGCGCACCTCATGGGCTTCGAAATCATCCGCGGCAAGGAAGCGCACGTCATTGGTGGCAACCACGGGGCAATTACTACGCGTGGCGAGATCAACTGCGGCAGCAATATAAGCCTCTTCATCGTCGCGTCCAACCCGTTGCAGTTCCAGATAGAAACTATCGGGGAACATATCCATCCAGACCTGTAACTGGCGATCAGCCCTGCCAGCCTCGGCCGAGAGCAAGGCGGAAGCTATATTGCTCTTCAATCCGCCAGAGAGTGCTATCAACCCTTCGCTGTATTTCGCCAGAGCTTCCTGGTTGACCACAGGATCAGCAATACCAGCCGCCTCGGTGTACAACTCTGAAATAAGCCGCGTCAGATTAAGATAGCCTGTATGATTTTTAACCAACAAGACTATATGGCTCGCCGCACCCTCGTTATCTACAACCACCAGGTCACAACCACAGATTGGCTTGATCCCGGTTCGGGTAGCAGACGAGTAGAACTTGATCAGACCAAACAGGTTCGCCAGGTCGGTCAGGGCGACCGCAGGCATCTGTAAATCGTTGAGGCGGTTTATGAGGGGGCCGATGGTAAGCAGGCCATCGTTGATTGAAAACTCGGTATGAAGCCTGAGATGAGTGAATGGAATGGGTGTGGTTGACTCTGGCATGCAAGCAATGGGGCCGCTTATCAGTAAAACACCAATATACTCTTTTTCCCTGCGAAAGTTTACTTCAACACGTCGGCGACGGGCCCATAGCTGCGCCGATGTACTGGACTGGGCCCCAATTTCCGCAGCGCTTGCAGGTGCACTGCGGTAGGATAGCCTTTGTGCTGGGCGAATCCATACCCCGGATAGGCTCTATCCAGTTCGGCCATCTCCCTGTCCCGGGTTACTTTTGCCAGAATGGAAGCAGCCGCAATGGCCGGCACGAGGCTATCTCCTTTTACCACCGCCCGCGAGGGATAGTGCCAGTTGGGACACCGATTGCCGTCTACAAACACGAACTCTGGCGGACTCGCGAGCGCATCGACTGCCCTATGCATGGCCAGCAGACTTGCCTGCAGAATATTGATGCGATCAATTTCTTCCACGCTGGCCCTGGCCACGGCCGCAGTCCTGGCTTTAAGCATAATTTCATCGAACAAAATTTCTCGGCGGCGCGCCGTGAGTTTTTTTGAATCCCGCAAACCCTCCACAGGGTTTTCCGGATCCAGCACGACCGCCGCGGCCACCACATCGCCCGCCAAAGGTCCTCTGCCCACTTCATCGGTACCCGCTGCGAGATCCCAAACGGCATCGAATTCTTCGCGCAGCCTCATCGAAACATCTGGCACTACTCTACTCGCTCCTGGGCAGGTAATTGCTGCATCAGCTCTACTATAGCCTGAGCAGCCATAGCCGAAGCGTCTTTGCGCAGTGCCTTATGCAAAATCTCAAACTCGTCCAACATGGAGTCGCGCGCTACCGGGTTTTCGAAAAAACCAACAATCTCATCGCGAATCTTTCCGACCGTGACCTGACTCTGGATGTACTCTGGAACAAGCTGTTTCCCCGCCAGCAAATTAGGTAGTGCGATGTGTTTTACTTTCACCATACGCGAAGCGATAGCATAGGTAAGCGCTGCCAGCCGGTAGCAGACAATCATGGGCCTTCTTAGTAGCATCGCTTCGAGGGTCGCGGTTCCACTGGCCATCACCACCAGATCTGCCGCACTCATCGCCTGCCTGGAATCATCCACCAGAATGAACTGTTCGCTGCCCAGCATGCCCAATGATTTCAGCAATTCGGTAATTCTCAGCCTGGTGGTTGCGCTGCTGCAGGGAATCAAAAACCGGAGGGTGGACAGTTGCGCCAGCGCTTCCATTCCTGCACCGAAAAACGTGGGAGCAAGACGATCAATTTCACTAATTCGGCTACCTGGCATCAAGGTCACAACGGGTGACTCTAAATCCAGGTCAAGCGCCTGCCGGTTTTGAATGCGCAGGTCTTCAAAGCCAATCTGGTCAGCCAGCGGGTGACCGACGCATACGGCTTTGATGGCGTGACGGTCGTAGATAGCTGTTTCGAAGGGAAACAGTGTCAGCATCAAATCCACGGCCTGCTTGATCTTGTGAATGCGGTTTTCCCGGTAAGCCCAGACACTGGGACTGACATAGTGGACCGTTGGTATAGAGTTCGCCTTGAGGGTTTTTTCCAGACGCAGATTAAAATCAGGGGAATCGATTGCAATAACCACGCAGGGCTTGTTCTCGATAAAGTATCGCTCAAGTTGATGCTTGATGCGGAAGAGTTCCGGAAGCCGACCCAGGGGTTCGACGAAGCCCATCACGGAAAGTCTTTCCATGGGAGCCAGGGAAACACAGCCCTGAGCTTCCATATCAGGACCACCGATGCCTACGAATTGGGCATCCGGGAAACGTTTTTTCAGTTCGGCGATGAGGCCCGCCCCGAGGATATCGCCGGATCTTTCTCCAGCCACGATTCCGAATAGCATCGGCTCAGTCATAGGATGCTACCTGACTATCAGAGGCTCTTGGGGAGCAGGCATAAAAGAAACTACCGGGTGATGCCTTTCTTGGAAGACTCCAGTGATTTAACCAGAACATTCAGCGCTTCCTGGTTTTCACTCATTACTCGAAGCTGGTCGATCGCTTCCTGCAGACTGTAGTTGCGTTTGTAAATCACCTTGAACGCCTCCCGTAGGTCGGAGATGGCTTCCTTGTCGAAACCACGGCGTTCCAATCCGATGGTATTGATGCTGCGCACGGTAGCCGGTCTGCCGCTCACTATCATGTAGGCAGGCACATCGCTATTAATATGCGTCATGCCCCCTACATAAGCATGGGCCCCGATTGAGAGGAACTGATTGACGCCTGCATAACCCCCAAGGAATACCCAGTCATCCACTTCGACGTGACCGCATAATCCTACGTTGTTGGCAAAAATCACATTGCTGCCGACGATACAGTCGTGCGCAACGTGAGCGTAGGCCATCATCAGGTTATCAGAACCAATTCGCGTAATGCCTCCGCCCACGCCTGTGCCGCGATGCAGGGTAACTCCCTCGCGAAATACGTTGTTGTCACCAATCTCCAGCCAGGTTTCTTCGCCTTCGTATTTTTTGTCCGCAGGCTCCTCGCCAACCGAGCTAAATTGGTAAAAGTGATTGTTCTCTCCGATGCGGGTATTGCTGCGGATCACCACATGGGACTGAATGACCGTACCACTACCAATTTCCACATTCGGCCCAATGGAGCACCAGGGTCCAATGGTGACATCGTCGTGAATCTTCGCACTGGGATGAATGCGAGTATCCGGATCGATAAGATCAGTCGACATCTACTTTGCGCTCCGCACAGAGAATATTCATGGTACCAACCAACTCGTCCCCGACCGAAGCTTTGGCTGAAAACCGGTATACGCCACGTCGATTGGTGATGACATTGGCCTCTAGCCGCAGCTGGTCACCAGGAATTACCGGCCGACGCAGACGGACATCATCGGCGCCAACGAAATAATACAGATAACCATCTGCTGGCTTTTTCTCCTGGCTCTTGAAGCCAAGTACACCAGCGGCCTGCGCCAATGCTTCGATAATCAGCACACCCGGCATAATTGGCTGGTTGGGGAAATGCCCCTGAAAAAATGGCTCATTCACCGTTACATTTTTGTAGGCAACGATAGATTTACCCAATTCGAGCTCGACAACACGATCCACTAACAAAAACGGATAGCGCTGGGGTAAGTATTCCTTGATTTCTTCTACGTCCAATAACATGGCTCTTCTCAATATCTCTTCACTTGGCGGCTATTTTTCAGCCTCGTTAATCTGTTCCTGTCAATCTCGGCAGTCAGGAATTTTTATCGGTTAGGAGTTCTAAATCCTTTACTCGCCGAGCGATGCTGTCCAACTGCTGGAATCGCACGATGGCTCGCTTCCAATCTGATGTTTTCATCTGTCCGGTACCGGATGAATAGGTGCCGGGCTCGGTAATTGACCTGCTTACCAGGGACATGGCACTCACCTGCACACCATCAGCCAGGCTAAGATGACCTACCATGCCGCTGGCTCCACCGAGCACACAGTATTTTCCTATGTTTGCACTACCTGCAATGGCTGTGCAGCCACATATCACGGTGTGATCTCCAATCCGGGTATTGTGGCCAATCTGAACCTGGTTATCGATCTTCACGCCGTTACCGATCGTGGTGTTTTCGATGGCCCCTCTGTCGATTGTTGTACCCGCACCGATTTCAACATTATCGCCTATTTTCACACCACCGAGCTGGTGAATCTTGATCGACTTCTCACCATCAAACGCAAAACCAAAGCCGTCAGCGCCAATCACGGTGCCGCTGTGAATGATAACATTATCCCCAAGTGCCACCCCGTGGTAGAGGGTAACACCACTGTGCAAAGTACAGTTTGCGCCCAAACTGCTGCCTTGACCGATAAAGCAACTCGCACCAATCCGGGCACCCTCACCCAGCACCACACCGCTTTCGATTACCACATTCGGCGCAATAGATGCCGTGGCTGGAATTTCGACATCGTCCGCGATTACTGCAGTGGCATGTACGCCTGTAGCAAACCCCGGCTCCGGCAGAAACAAGGCGGTAGCCTGCGCAAAACTCACATAAGGGTTACTCGAAACCAGGGCATTCCCCGGGCATCTATCCAGGAATTCTTCCGCCACAATCACCGCCCCTGCGGAACTGGCGTCGAGCTGGTCAATATAGGATTTATTGCTAAGGAAACTAAGGTGGGTTGAACTGGCACCGGTGAGGGTGCCAAGTCCGTTGATTTCGCATTCGCCATCGCCCCTCATTTCCAGGGCGAGAAAATCAGCAATCTCTTTCAGTAAGTAACGCTTTTTCTGTGTCACGTGACCCTTACCGGGATTAACTGGACAGGCCTAGTTGTCGCCTTCCGCCGACTGGGAATTCTCATTCAGCTTGGCAGTAACGCGAGCCGTAATATCCAGTACAGGCGCAAAGTAAGGCGCACTTTCCGCATTCAATATAAGGTCAAAGCCCCCTTCCGCAACAACATCTGTGACTGCCGCAGCCAGTTGGGATTGCATGGAAGAAAGAAATTCCTGATTCTTCTGCTGCAGTGCCTGTTGCACCCGCTCCTGAATCAGTTGCAGCTGCACTTGCAAGTCCTGGGCATTTGAATTCATTCGACGAATTTCTTCTTGCGTCATTACCGCTTCGTTTTGCTGATATCGTTGCTGCAACTCCTGGAGCTGTGTAGTCAACTCCGCCGCACGTGCTTCATCATCGGCGAACTCCAGCTCCAACTCCTCTTGAACAACGCGTGCCGCATCAGAATTAAACAGCGCCTGCAGAGGATTGAGCACTCCAATCTTCGTATCCTGGGCCATTGCAGATTGCGAAAGCAATACAACACACAGGAATGCCATAATTCTATTAAGTGATTTCACTCTATATCTCCAACTAAAAATTTAGCCCCGATCCAAATAATCGACGGGATTCTTGCGTATAAGCCGTCACTGTCAGCGATCCGAACCCCTGTTATTGCCCCGGGATAAAGAAACCTGTCTAGCTGTATCGACTGTTGATCTGTTAACGGTCAAACCTTTCTCTTTCTGCCTGCATTAACCTGCCGACTGCTACGTCGTCCAGGCCGTGTTGCTGCAAACAACGAGGGAGCAAATTTTGCAAGCTTCCCCGCCAATGTCACTTCAATGGTTTGCGATTAAAATCCGGTTCCCACTGTAAAATCGAAGGTCTTTGTATCGTCCCCTTCCTTCCCAAATGGCGCTGCCAGATACATGGTCAGTGGACCAAATGGCGAGAGGTACGTTACCGCAAAACCTGCTGAATACCTGATTTCCCCGATATCGAAGTTCGAGCAATTCTTAAGCAATCTCTGTCGCTCGGTGCAGTACGACGAAAACACGTTGCCCGCATCGATAAAGAAAGATGATCTGACCTGATTCTGATTCGGCACAAACGGCAGCGGGAATATTAATTCCAGTGTCGCCGTGGTCAATATGTTACCACCGAAACTGTCAAAATCCCTATCGAGGAAGAAATTTTGTACCGCCAGAGCGACCTCTGGATTGCCATCGGCGTCCAGCACCGGATTACCATCTGAATCCAGTAAATCCGTGGTCTGGTAGCCAAATTCACGGCTGAATTGGGCATTGCCGTTTGCATCCCGGATAATTTCGCCGTTTTCATCACGCAAGAGACTAATAGGCCCTTCAGTCAGATAGCGGGCTCCAGCGGTACTCTCTGGCCCAAGGCTGTTTTCTTCGAAGCCGCGTACCCTGCCGCCACCGGAAATCAAACCACCGGCAAAATAGTGATTGAAGAATGGCAACTCATCGGAGTCACCGTATCCGATGCCATAACCAAGGTTGGTCGATAAGCCCACCACCCAACTTCGGTCATTGGTGATGGGCCAGTAGATCTGATTGCTATAGGTAAAACGGGCATACTGCAGGTCCGACCCCGGCATAGTCACTTCAACGCCGACCTGGTGCAATGAGCCATCGTTAGCTAACTGGCCTCGGTTCAGGGTGTTGCGGAACCAGTTGCCGGTAAGCGTAAAGTTATCGAAAGCATCCCCGAATTTATCAACGAAGCCAGGCTCAGAATTCATCTGTAGCTGATCAGGCCGCAGGTCGGCAACGTTACCTAGCACTGCATCGCGTACCGGCCCTTCAAAGGGGTTGGCATTCGCTGGCTCAATTACAAAGCTGTCGAGACCATTGATCAGTGTTGGACTGGAAATGATTTCCTGTACTGATCCGATGCCCGTACCCAACTCTGTATGGCTGTATCCCAAGTCGAATCCCAAGACCTGCACTTCACTTAACGGATAGCTGAAACTGACCGAGCCACCGTAAGAAGAAGTATTGAAATTCGAGACATTAAAAGGTGAATCAATCTTCTGTGCGAAAAGGTTGAATCCTCTGCTCACGCCATCTGGTGTATAAAACGGATCCGTAAAGCGAAGGTTCAGGCCTTCCTGGAATCGACTCTTGTTGATGCCGAATCCCACTGCGCGACCAGTACCCAGGAAGTTCTGCGCCTGAATACTGGAACTGATGAAGAAGTTACCACCGCCACCAGTGCCTACCTGGAAGCTGAGGGAACCAAAATTCTGTTCCACGACATCATAGTTGACATCGATCTGGTCTTCAGTGCCTGGCACTTCTTCGGTTTCAACTTCTACTGTCTCAAAATAACCGAGCCGCTCCAGGCGCACCTTGGATTGCTCAATTTGGAGACTCGAAGCCGGCGCACTTTCCAACTGACGCATTTCCCGTCTCAGCACATCATCTGCAGTAGAAACGTTTCCGGAGAAATTAATGCGATTAACGTAAGTTCGATTCCCTGGCTCAACGAAGAAAGTAACTTCTACCGTCTGGTCTTCTTCGTTCACTTGTGGGACACCTGTCGCCTCCGCAAAGGCATAACCCAGGTTACCAAGAAACTGCACCATGATTTCCTCAGTACCTGTCACCAGGCTCTGGGAATATATCTGGCCGGGACTTACAAAGATTGCTGCCCGTAACAGGTTCTCGGCATCAACAAGATCACCAGCCAGATCCACTTCACTTACTGTGTATTGATCGCCCTCGGTGACATTGATAGTGATGTAGACTTCTTTCCTGTCGGGCGTAATGGAAATAGGTGTTGAATCGATACTGAACTCAACGTAGCCGTTATCCAGATAAAATGACTCAAGACGCTCCAGGTCACCAGAGAATTGCTCCCTCGAATAGCGATCCCGGCGGCTCAGGAACAGATACCAGGGCTTGGTACCCAGTTCCAGAAGTTCGAGCAAGTCATCCTCTTCAAACGACTCGTTGCCGACGATATTGATGTGCCGGATTCGGGATTCTTCACCTTCATTGATATCGAGGTTAATCGCCACCCGGTTTCGGGGAAGTTCCTCAACGGTGACTTCTACCGCAGCGCCGTAACGTCCCCGAGAGGAATACACTTCCTGAATACCCTGCTGAATAGCTTCCAGTGCTGCCCGGGTAAAAATCTGGCCCTCGGCAATATCGGCAGTGGCCATATTGTCAATGATGTCTTCCGTCTCCAGAACGCTATTACCTTCGATGGTAATCTCGGCGACAGACGGCCGTTCCAGCACGCTAATAACCAGAATATTGCCTTCCCGGGCTACTTCTATCTCTTCAAAGTATTCGGAAGCGACGAGAGCGCGAATTATCTCAGCGGCTGTTCCAGGCCCAACTTCATCCCCAATCCCAACCGGCAGGAGGTTATAGATTATTCCTGGGGATATGCGCTGATAACCGTCGACAATGATGTCGGCGATCGTGAAGTCCTGGGCTCTCAGGGAACCGGGAAGCCCGAGCGCAACCAGCAAAGCCAAAGCTAGTTTTCTCAATAACACAACAAATTCACTCGATGATGCTGACTCGATGGCGGGCTGTTAAAAAGTTAAGAGTTAAAGCAGACGGCTGACGTCGTTATAGACGGCTAACACCATAATGCCTGATATCAGGAGCAGACCGAGCTGTAACCCCCAGGCTTGTATCCTTTCCGGAACTGGCCTGCGGGTAATTCCCTCGATCATGTAGTAGAGAAGATGTCCTCCATCCAGTACCGGGATTGGCAACAAATTCAAAACCCCTAGCGAAATACTAAGCAAAGCCAGAAAACCCAGGTATACATCAAGACCGTAAGTTGCAGTCTCCCCCGCTACCTGCGCAATCGTAATAGGCCCGTTTATATTCTTAACCGAGATCAGGCCCACCAGCATTTTTTTAACGGAATCCAGTACAAAGACCGATTTATTCCAGGTCTCTTGCAGGGCAGGCTGAATCGCGCTCAATACACTGTAGTGAATCTCGCGCTGATGTTCTGCCGGCACAATATCTGCGAGTGAGACACTCTGAACCGCAGCACCAATACTGCCGATTACAGTGCCGTCTTCCTGCTCAACCGCTTCCGGAATTATCCGCAGATCGATTTCCGATCCACCCCGTTGGACTATGACTTCCAGCGAGAGTTCCGGAGCCGCCCGAATTACTTCTACCCAGTGATTCCAGCCACGGATCCGCTCGTTATTCACCGTCAAAACCAGGTCACCAGCCAGCAAGCCTGCCTCTTCAGCAGCCCCTCCTTCGAGAATGCCGCCTATGCGAGCGGGAATCTCGAATTGCACAATTCCCAGATCGGATACGGGATTGGGCTCCGTCGCTTCTCCCATCCAACTTTGCAGGGGTATAGCCACGTCCTGAATGCGGTCAGAATCATGAGGATTAATACGCAGCACCAACTCGCCGGTCTCGCCAAGACGCGCCAGCATCTGCAGGGTGACTTGCTGCCAGATTATGGTCTCTTCACCATCAACCGCGAGGATTTCATCGCCCTGCTCCAATCCGGCGCGGGCTGCAGGTGAATCTTCGATGACCCCATTGATGACAGGAGCTATGCCGCTGACGCCATAGGAGATGTTGATAATCCAGTAAACCAGGATAGCCAACAGGAAATTAGCCAATGGGCCCGCCGCGACAATGGCCATTCGCTGCCACAGCGGCTTGTAGGCAAAAGACTGGTGACGCTGGCTGGCGGGGACTTCGGCGGCATCGGGCACGGAAGTGTCTTCCTGCCCCAGCATCTTTACGTAACCACCCAGTGGAATGGGGGCTATGACGTACTCGACGCCGTCTTTCCCTATCCAGGTTTTAGCCGCTTTACCGAATCCTATGGAGAAACGCAGAACTTTGACACCACAGCGCCTGGCTACCCAGAAGTGGCCGAATTCGTGGAACGTCACCAGGATTCCAAGGGTGACAATTAAGGCTATTACACTGATGAGGAAATCGAGCATGCGCTGAGAATTCTGTATTTATGCCTGTTGAAGCCTTACCAAATCGCCGCGAGCCTGAAATGAAACATAATCAATCAGAGGTTCCCTAAGCATAATCGTTTAAAATCAATTGCTTGGCGAGGCTTCTTCCGCGCTCATCGGCCTCTCGAATAATAGCGAGACTAGCGGCCTCTTCACAAGGTGTTTTCGTCATAAGTTCTTCAATTATGAGAGGAATTTTGTCGAAACTGATAAGTCCCGCTAGAAATGCAGCCACAGCCTCCTCATTTGCGGCGTTGAGCAACGTTGGCGTGGTACCCCCCTGCTTGACTGCTTCCATCCCCAGACGCAGACAGGGAAAACGCCCAACATCAGGTGCTTCAAACGATAACGAGCCCAATTCGACCAGATCCAGAGGCTCAACACCCGAATCTATGCGCTCAGGATAGGCCAGCCCGTGGGCGATTGGCACGCGCATATCGGGATTAGCCATCTGCGCCAGCACCGACCCATCCCGGTAATACACCAGCGAATGGATAATCGATTCAGGGTGTATCAGGACTTCGATGTGGTTGGCTGGAATACCAAACAGGAAGCTCGCTTCTATGACCTCCAGCCCCTTGTTCATCATTGTCGCTGAATCTACAGATATCTTTCGCCCCATGGACCATCGAGGATGATTGCATGCCTGTTCGGGAGTTACCTTCGCCAACTTCTGTTGCGGCAGGCGCAAAAATGGGCCACCTGACGCGGTTAGAACAAGTCTGGATACCTGTGCACTTCCCGACAGAGCCGCGTGTCTTTCGGTTTCAGGAAGGCATTGAAAGATTGCGTTATGTTCACTGTCTATGGGGATGATCGTTGCCCCGCCTGAACGCGCGGCCTCCATAAACAAGCTACCTGACATGACCAGAGACTCTTTGTTGGCTAACAGTAGCTTTTTACCAGTTTCAGCTGCTTTCAGGCTGGATGCCAGGCCCGCAGCGCCCACAATAGCCGCCATCACGGTGTCTACATCGGGACTCGCCGCAATATGCTCCAGTCCTTCCGCCCCCAATAACAGCTCGCCCGGGCAGGCATTAGACTGCAACAGGGCGGAGAAGGAATCACCTAATGAGGCGTCGCTGAGAACGATATACTTCGGTTTGAACTCGAGGCACTGTTCCAGCAACAATGCCGTATTCTGATGGGCGCTGAGTGCAACCACCTCTATATCGGGATTGTCTCGCACAACCTGCAATGTGCTAACTCCAACAGAGCCTGTCGAACCCAGGATAGCCAGCTTGCTTCCCTTCATCATGGACTCCCCTGCTCCCCCATCTCAAACAACAAAAACAACAGAGCCAGCACAAACACCGGTGTTGCCGCTATCAAGCCGTCCACTCTATCCAATAGCCCGCCATGGCCTGGCAATAACTGGCCGCTATCTTTAACTTGTGAATTGCGCTTCAACATACTCTCCACAAGGTCTCCCAGCACGGCGAAGGCAGCCACAGGCACAGGAAGCAGTAGCAATGCTGCAAACTGCCATCCAGCGAGAGGCAGCAGAAAGCGATTCAACAGCCAGGCAAACAGAAAACCCACAACCAGGCAGGTAATGAGGCCACCCCACACTCCTTCCCAGGACTTGTTGGGACTCAATACCGGCGCAAGCTTGCGCCGGCCAAACTGGTTGCCAGCGAAATAGGCGCCGACATCGACCGCGGCCACCATGATCACCAGGCCCAGCACCAATCCACCACCAGGGTCGAGATACTTCAACAGCACAATACCTGCCCAGGTTGGCAAAAGCGCCAGCAAACCCATGACAGCGATGCGGGAGTTGTCATTCCATGAACTGCTATTGTCCGGGTAACCTAGAATCAGGACAAAACTCAGTGCCCACCACAGCAGACCAAGCATTAAAATCATCGCCGCCCTGAGCACATCGGGCTGCTCACTGGCCGGAGTGACCTGAAGCACAAAGAATGCACCCAGCAGCATGAGGAAAACCGTACAAAGGTAGAACCAGCGCCCTGTTGGCGTTGAAGTCTCAACCAGACCACTCCACTCCCAGCTGGCAGCCAATACCAGCAAAGCGATAAAGATTGCATACAGGAAAGGTGGCAAATAGACGGTAAACGCAGCCAAGGCCAGGATAAGGACAAGGGCCGTGGCAACTCGCTGTTTCAAACCTTCAATCATTATCCCGCACCGGGCCCTTATTCCTTGTGCCCGCCGAAACGACGCTGACGCTGGCTAAAATCATCGATCGCCCTGGCAAAGGCTGATTCATCAAAATCTGGCCAGAAGCACTCGGTAAAATACAGTTCAGAGTAAGCAAATTGCCAGAGTAAAAAGTTGCTGATGCGATGATTACCACCAGTTCTTATACATAAATCGGGGTCAGGAAACTCGCTCAGGCTTGTGTGCTGATGCATTAGCGCTTCGTCGATATCGCCAGGTTGCAATTCACCAGCCTTGACCATAGCTGCCAGTTTACGCGCCGCCTGAGCAATATCCCATCGTCCACCGTAGTCAGCGGCAACAATCACTGTAGTACCGGTATTGCGCGCAGTGAGAGCCTCGACGCCAGCCATCTTCTCTTGCAGCTTGCGGGAAAAGTCAGAACGCTTGCCAACAAATTTGAGCCGCACATTCTCTTCATGGAATTGCCTGATCTCATTGCGGTTCAACACGGATAGAAACAGCGCCATGAGGGACTGCACTTCTTTCGTAGGTCGCATCCAGTTTTCGCTACTGAATGCGAACAGAGTGAGATAGGGGATATTTCGGCGAATACAGGACCGGACGATATCACGGGCGGATTCAGCCCCCTGGCGGTGCCCCGCCTTGGTGGGCAAGCCGCGGGCCTTGGCCCATCGGCTATTGCCATCCATGATGATGGCGATGTGTCTGGGAGTGTCAGACTGATCGGATGTCATGGGAATGCTTCTCTAATGCAAAAACTACCTGACTAAAGAAGACTTCAGTTGCAGCTTAATGTTCCCTCTGATTGTAATCAGATTGTGAGTAGATCTTCTTCTTTGACCTGGTATGCCGCTTCGACTTCGGCTATGTATTTGTCCGTCAGTTTCTGGATCTGTTCTTCTGCACGATGCTGATCGTCTTCAGAAATTTCTTTCTCTTTTTCCAAATCTTTAAAATCAGAATTGGCGTCACGGCGAATATTGCGAATCGCAACACGGGTATGCTCCGCCTCATTCTTCGCCTGCTTGGTGAATTCGCGGCGAGTCTCTTCCGTTAGCGGCGGCATCGGCACGCGAATAGTATTACCATTATTCGAGGGATTCAGACCAAGGTCAGACTTCATGATGGCCTTTTCAATGTCCGCGATAATCGGCTTCTCCCAGGGAGTAATTACCAGGGTGCGTCCTTCCTCAACCGCAACATTAGCGAGTTGGTTAAGAGGAGTATCGGCGCCGTAGTACGACACCATTATGCCGTCCAGCAAGCTGGGGTGCGCTCTTCCCGTCCTGATCTTCTTGAATGCGTCATCCAGCGCAACGAGACTCTTCTGCATGCGATCTTCCGCATCCGCAATTATTTCATCTATCATCTTTGTGCCTCGTCTGGTTATTGCCAGCGCCGTAAATCGAGCCGGCAGCCAGTTCTATCGTTGCGACCTGTGTATCGGATCGCTTCCTGTTAGTCGTTACTACCGATGTCCGCCTAATCGAACATCTCTATTTAATCAACGTTCCGTCAGTCTTACCCATCACGTTGTCCAGCAATGCGCCGGGGCGCGTCATATTGAACACTTTGATGGGAATCTCATGGTCCCTGCTCAGACAGATTGCAGTAAGGTCCATAACGCCAAGGTTTTTCTGGATCACATCGTCATAACTCAGTGATTCGAATTTCTCGGCATCGGGGAATTTTTCCGGATCGGCGGAATACACACCATCCACCTTGGTTGCCTTGAGAATCAAATCGGCATCGATCTCGATGCCTCGCAGGCAGGCGGCGGAGTCGGTAGTAAAGAAAGGATTGCCGGTACCGGCAGAGAAAATAACCACATCACCCGCATTCAGGCAGCGGATTGCACTGCGGCGGTCGTAATGCTCAACAACGCCACTCATCTGGATCGCTGACATCACCCGGGTCGGAATTCCAGCCCGTTCGAGGGCGTCGCGCATGGCCAATGCGTTCATCACGGTAGCCAGCATACCCATGTGGTCGCCGGTAACCCGCTCCATGCCAGCGGCATGCAGCGCCGCTCCGCGGAAAAGGTTACCGCCACCGATCACCATGCCCACCTGAACACCAAGACCGATCAGCTGCCCTACTTCGACAGCCATTCGATCCAGCACTTTGGGATCAATACCGAAATCTGCATCTCCGGTGAGAGCCTCACCGGAGAGTTTCAGGAGGATTCGATTGTACTTGCGATCCCTTTGGGCCATTGTGTTTCGTTTCCCGTCTGTCTTATCCCGCCAATTGTGCCGCTACTTCGGCAGCGAAGTCATCTTCTTCTTTCTCGATGCCTTCACCAACCTCGAAGCGAGTAAAACTGATGACGTCCGCATCGGATTGCTTCAGCAAGGCACCGATTGTGGTGTCGGGGTCTTTCACGAAAGGCTGCTCCAACAGCGTGACTTCCGCAATGAATTTGCGCAGTCGACCCTGAATCATCTTCTCAATGATTTCTTCCGGCTTGCCGCTCTCGCGCGCTTGCGCTGAATAAATCTCTGACTCTTTGGCCAGCACATCTTCAGGTACGTCTTCTGCACGAACAACCATTGGGTTGACTGCAGCAATGTGCATTGCCACATCACGAGCGAGGGCTTCATCACCACCCTTCAACGCGATCAGCACGCCAATTTTGTTGTTGTGGATATAGCTTTCCACAACACCAGCATCGCCTTCAAGTGCAATACGTTCCACCCGACGCAGGTTGATGTTCTCACCAATTTTCTGCACGAGGGCCTGACGCGCTTCTTCGACACCGCTATCAAGAACCGCAGCGATATCCGCTTCACGATTGGTGAACGCAGCATCCAGTGCCTTGTCAGCGAAGGCCAGGAAATTGTCATCACGGGCCACAAAGTCAGTTTCGCTGTTCACTTCCAGAATCACGCCGTAGTTGCCTTCATCATCGATCTTGGTCAGTACAACACCTTCTGCGGCTACTCGACTGGCCTTCTTGGCAGCCTTTAGACCACTCGCTTTGCGCAGGTCTTCGATTGCCTTTTCCATGTCACCATCGGCTTCAGCCAATGCCTTCTTGCAATCCATCATGCCAAGGCCGGTGCGCTCACGCAGCTCCTTAACCATGCTTGCAGTAATATTTGCCATTATCTTGCCTCGTCTCGTGTTCAAGGAGCTTTCGCTCCTTCAGCGTTCAATTTGCTAAATCTATAAAAAGGGGGCAAATGCCCCCTCATCCATCCCTTATGGAATGTCGCGCCAACTGCTGAGCCTGGGGCTCAGGTTGACACCATGTGTTGTGCACTACTCGCTATCTGCGCTCTTGGCAGTAGCCTTTTTCTTGGCCGCCGCTTTTTTCTTGGCGGGGGCTTTCTTTGCAGCCGCTTTCTTGGCAGGTGCTTTCTTGGCAGCAGCCTTTTTCTTAACTGCTGCTTTCTTCTCAGGCGCCTTGTCCTCTGCTGCGTCAGCTTCCGTAGACTCTTCGTCATCGGCTTTCGCTTCAGCTGCTTCAGCTTCGTCCGCTGCCTCGGCGGCAACTTCCTCAGCAGATTGCTCTGCGGCTGCTGCAACTGGCTTCTTTGCAACCTCCGCCTTCTCTTCAGCTACTTCAACATCATCGGTGTCGTCGATTTCGACGAACTCACTGGTTCCACCATCGGGACCACTGCGCTTCGTGCCTTCGATACAGGCATTCGAAACGGCTTCCGCGTAAAGCTGAATCGCACGAATAGCATCATCATTTCCGGGAATTACATAATCCACTCCGGCAGGATCGCTGTTGGTATCCACGACACCGATAACCGGAATCTTGAGGCTGTTCGCCTCGGTGATTGCGATACGCTCGTGCTCGACGTCAATGACAAAGAGGGCATCAGGAAGACCGCCCATGTCCTTGATTCCGCCAATACTGCGCTCCAGCTTTTCCTTTGCCCGAGTCAGCATCAGGGCTTCTTTCTTGGTTAGCCGCTGGAACGTGCCATCCTGTTCCTGGGTTTCCAGTTCTTTCAGGCGCTTGATCGAACCGCGAATCGTCTTGTAGTTGGTGAGCATGCCGCCCAGCCAGCGATGATTCACATAGGGCATGCCGGCGCGTTCTGCCTGCTCCCTTACGATCTTGGCTGCTGCCCGCTTGGTACCAACAAAAAGAATTTTCTTCTTTTTATCAGCCAGGTTGGTTACCTGGTCGAGGGCTGAT
The DNA here is from genome assembly GCA_965227635.1 of uncultured Pseudohongiella sp. Taxonomy (GTDB): domain Bacteria; phylum Pseudomonadota; class Gammaproteobacteria; order Pseudomonadales; family Pseudohongiellaceae; genus UBA9145. The sequence goes on from OZ245763.1 coordinate 3,810,401, forward strand.
TGAAGAGCCGGAACGGTGTGTTCCAGGTTAATGATATGAATCTTGTTTCTGGCGCCAAAGATGTATGGCTCCATTTTTGGGTTCCAGTAGCGACACTGGTGCCCGAAATGCACTCCTGCACGGAGCATTTCTTTCATGCTTACAGTCATTTCTATACCTATGTGTTGGGTTAGGCCTCCATACACCCCATGACTAAACCCTCTCGCATAAATGCGGTCAGGCACCCAAAGACCATGTGTCGGTGTATGTGCGACGTTAAGTAGTTAATTTAAGCCCGAAATCGGCGTACCGACCTCTGAGCGGGGCGCTTTATACCATAATCTGATGATTTCAGAAACATTTTCGGTATTTTTGCTGCCAAAGATTGCCAGTTCAGCGGATAGATCAGGTCAAGTAAGGTCATTGCGCGACAGGGCATGGCTACAGCTCGGTAGGCTCTGACGCGGCATCCCTGCTGTGGTTCGGTTTCGCAATGCCCTTCTTTCTACAGTCCTGCCAATATACCGCCTGCCCGCCAGAACTCCTCCACAACACCACTAATAACGCCAACGAGCTGATATTAATAATATTTTCAATGAAAAGGACTCGGCTCTACGAGGGGATGGGGCCCGATCCAGTATTGGGGCTTCGAAGAAAGCTGGAAAATATCAGGCAATAGACATGTCCCTGTTACTGTCACCCCGAGTGCATTAAAATACCGGGCTTCATAAAACCTGCCACCCAGACAATCCCTGCATACATGAGCATTCATATAAAGTCGCCCGAAGAAGTAGCTAAAATGCGGGTCGCCGGCCAACTCGCGGCCGAAGTCCTCGATATGATTGGCGCCCACGTCAAACCCGGCGTTAGCACGGGTGAACTGGACCGCATCTGCCACGACTACATAGTGAATGTGCAGAAGGCTATCCCTGCCCCACTCAATTACAACGGTTTCCCCAAATCAATATGCACGTCGGTAAACCATGTTATCTGTCATGGCATACCCAGCGATGGCAAAATCCTGAAGTCTGGCGACATCATTAATATCGATGTCACGGTCATTAAAGATGGTTTCCATGGCGACACCAGCAAGATGTTCTGCGTGGGTGAAGTTCCTGATCATGCACAACGCCTTATCAGGATTACCCAGGAGTGCCTGTATAAGGCCATTGCCATCGTGAAGCCCGGATGCACGCTGGGCGACATCGGCCATGTAATTCAGCAACATGGAGAGGCAAATAACTACTCCATTGTGCGCGAATACTGTGGCCATGGCATTGGGCGGATATTCCATGAAGAGCCCCAGGTGTTGCACTACGGACGCCCGAATTCCGGCACCAGGTTACTTGAGGGCATGACTTTCACGATTGAACCCATGCTAAATGCCGGCAGCCGCTACACCAAGCTGTCCAAGAAAGACGGCTGGACTGTGACAACGAAAGATCGACGCCTGTCAGCGCAGTGGGAGCACACGATGGCGGTGACCGCAGACGGATGTGAAGTATTAACCCGTCGCCCAGACGAAAACCTGTGAGCTTCGATACCCTCTCTATCAGTGAGGCGGCCGTCCAATCCACCGTGGAAGCCGGCGCCGAGTTACTCGACCTTGAACAACTCAAGGCAGCCATCGCCAACCAGGGCAAACTGATTCCCTTACTGCGAGAAGCGATCGCCCGTAGCAGCGCCATTCTCGACGAACGCTATAAGCAAAATCTGAACATCACCGACATCGTGCGCGGCCGCGCCTGGGTGATTGATGAAATCCTTTCCCTAGCCTGGCAACAACAGGATTGGCCCGACCAAAAAGACATTGCGCTGTTGGCGGTTGGTGGTTATGGCCGGGGCGAACTGCTGCCCCACTCCGATATCGATCTGCTGATACTGACCCGCAAGGACCGCAACTCGAAATACAGTTCCTGTATTACCGCTTTCTGCACCTTGCTCTGGGATATCGGGCTGGAAATCGGCCATAGCGTGCGTTCCGTTAAACAGTGCAAGCAGGAGGCCATCAAGGACATTACCGTCGCCACTGCGCTCATGGAGACCCGTACCCTGATTGGCGCGCCCGATCTATTGAACCTGATGCATGAGGCGACGAACAACAAAAGAGTCTGGCCCATCAAGAAATTTCTCCGCGCCAAGCTGGACGAACAGGCGCAGCGGCATAAGCGATTCCATGATGTTGACTATGCGCTGGAACCCAATGTAAAGACATCTCCCGGCGGGCTGCGGGATATTCAGACTATCGCCTGGGTAATCAAGCGCCACTTTGGGGCCAGCTCTTTCAAGGATCTTGTGGAGCTCGGCTTCCTGAAACCGTCCGAGGAAGCCATGCTGAACAAAGGGCAACAGTTCCTTTGGAAATTACGCTACGGATTGCACTACCTGGAAGGGCGAAGCGAAGACCGACTACTGTTCGACAAGCAGAAAGATCTTGCTCGATTATTCGGCTACGAAGACGACGAGAAATCGCTGGGCGTGGAAAAGCTGATGAAGCAGTACTACCGCGCCGTAGGCAATCTGCGAGAGCTGAATGATGTTCTCTTGCAGCATTTCGATGAAGTCATTCTCCGAGCCGGTGAAAAGGAGCGTATCAAGCCCCTCAACAAGCGCTTTCAGCTACACAACGGCTATATCGAAGTCGTCAATGCCAATGTCTTTAATCGCACGCCCTTCGCGCTACTCGAAATCTTCGTGCTCATGGCGCAAAACCCTGAGATTGAAGGCATCAGGGCGAGTACTATACGCCTGTTAAGAGATAGCCGCCGTTTAATCGATGAGGACTTTCGTCAGGATATACGCAATGTAACCTTGTTCATGGAATTACTGCGTTCACCGCACAAGATGACATTGCACCTGCGCCGGATGGCGCGTTATGGAATTCTTGGTCGTTACCTCCCCGAATTCGGCCAGATCTCCGGACAGATGCAGCACGACCTGTTCCATATCTACACCGTGGATGCCCATACCCTGCAGGTTGTGGAAAATATGCGCCGCTTCCGATTGCCGGAAGCAGAAGAGAAATTTCCGGAGGCAGCCCATGTTGCCCGCAACCTGCCCAAAGTCGAGTTGCTCTATATCGCAGGCCTGTATCACGATATCGCCAAAGGACGCGGTGGTGATCATTCGGAATTGGGCAAAACCGATGCGGAAGAATTCTGTCGTCGCCATCGTTTGAGCGAATGGGATACCAAGTTAGTGTCCTGGATAGTGGACAAGCATCTGTTAATGTCCATGACAGCACAACGCAAGGACATCAGTGATCCTGAAGTCGTGCATGAATTCGCAAAGCTAATGGGCGACAAACTGCACCTGGATTACTTGTATGCCATGACTGTTGCAGATATTTGCGCAACCAATCCTGAATTGTGGAATAGCTGGCGAGCCACCCTGCTGCGCCAGCTCTATTCGAATACGGCACGCGCTTTCCGCATGGGGCTGGAAAATACTGTGAATCGTGCTGAGCGTATCGCCGACAAGAAAGACTCGGCGCGCAACAGGCTTCATGAGAAAGGCCTTAGCGACCAGCAGATCGAAGCAGTGTGGCAGAACGCGGCAGAAGAATATTTTGTCCGGGAATCAACTGACAATATCGTCTGGCATACGGAGGCCATTTCCAGTTTTGATCAGGAAACACCGCTTATCTCCTTCCGGGAAGTCGAGTCAGATGCCAGTGTCGAAGGCGCGACCCTGATCTTTATCTATACCCGAAATGCCGATTACCTGTTTGCCAACAGCACCGCCGCATTCGAGAAGCTGAACCTGAATATTCAAGGTGCCCGGATCTTCACTTCCACCAATGACTACTGCATGGATACCTACACCGTGCTCGAAGAAAATGGCAGGAGCGTGGGCAAAAACCTCAGTCGCCTGCAGGAAATAGAAACCGTCTTGAGCGCCCATCTACGCAGCGGCAATAAGCCAATGGCCGTGGCCAAAGTTCGACAGAGTCGCAAGGAACGTTACTTCAATAAACCAATCGAATCCATGTTCCTGCAAACTGTCGACAAGCCCTATTCCACTCTGGAACTCAACTGCCCGGATCAGCCTGGCATTCTCGCCTGCGTCGGTAAAGTGTTCGCCGAAAACGATATCAACTTGCAGGACGCACGTATTACAACCCTGGGGGAGCGAGTCGAAGACCTGTTCTTCGTAACCGACAAGAATGGCTTGCCGTTGACCGATGAGGCATTGAAAACCAGGCTGCAGGAAGAGATCAAGGCAGAGCTGGAAACTCGCTTTAACAGCTAAGGATTCTATAAGAACAGCATGACAACGATTTACGGCATAAGTAATTGCGACACCATCAAGAAAGCACGCAACTGGCTGCAGTCAAATGATCTGGACTATGACTTCCATGACTACAAGAAGTTGGGATGTGATGACAAACTCGCCAAACTATTTCTGTCAAAGTTTGAATTGGATAAGCTCATCAATAAGCGAGGTACAAGCTGGCGTAAACTGGACGATGCTACGCGGGACAACCTGACATCAAAAACCGCCATTGCGCTGATGCGGGACAACCCCTCGTTAATCAAACGCCCTATCCTGCAGCACGGTGAGCAATGGCTCATTGGTTTCGATGAAAAGGAATGGCAGGCAACCCTCCTCTAAATCACTGCCTATTGGCATCAGAGACAAACCCCTCTATCAAGAATCAACAAGCAACAAGAGAAAGGAAAATCATGACGACCTTAAGCACCGGCCTGGGAATGGCCACAACAAACTCCAAGGGCGAGACTATTGAGGTCTACTACCCGCAACCTGCATTGGCATCCGAAGATTCAATGCATCAACTCCTTGCCGTAGCCGCAGGCATCGCTGCTGACACGGCTGGATTTGGAGAAATAGCGGCCGAGCGCGTGCAACAACTCTTAAGCGAACTCACAAACGCCGGACATGAGACAACCGCCGTCTTACTCGACTCTCTGCATGGCGGAGACAAAGTCCTGCTGTATTGTGTAGAGGCTCTGGAGAATCCGCCAACCAGCATTCCTGCCGCGTTTCTAAAACTCCATTTGCTCTCCCATCGATTGGTGAAGCCCCACGGGGCAAATCTGGAAGGGCTTTTTGGCGTGTTAAAGAATCTCGCGTGGACTGACGAAGGGGCAATCGACCTCCCGGACCTTCCCTCCCGGCAGATTGCCGCGCGCAAACAGGGTCGCGTGCTGGATGTGCAATCCATCGACAAGTTTCCAAAAATGACGAACTACGTTGTCCCCAGCGGGGTCCGTATTGCGGATACAGCACGTGTGCGACTTGGTGCCCACATCGGTGAAGGCACGACGGTGATGCACGAAGGCTTCGTTAATTTCAATGCGGGTACGCTTGGCACAGCCATGATTGAGGGACGCATTTCAGCCGGTGTGGTAGTGGGCGAAAACAGCGATCTCGGCGGCGGCTGTAGCACCATGGGGACCTTGTCCGGAGGTGGCACAACTATCATTTCAGTCGGCGAAAATTGCCTTATTGGCGCCAATGCTGGCATCGGCTTTCCCCTCGCAGATGGCTGTATAGTTGAAGCTGGCCTGTATGTGACTGGCGGCACCAAGGTCAAAGTGCTGGATGCCAAAGGCGAAGTATTGGAAACGGTAAAGGCAGGCGCGCTAAGCGAGCGCCCCAACATCCTCTTCCGTCGCAACTCGTTAAGCGGTGCTGTGGAGGCCGTTCCCACTCGCGCCAGCATCAGCCTCAACGAAGAACTACACAGCCATAACTAGTAGCGAACCTAGCATCAGGAATGAGCATGCCCGACACCCTTGAACTGGCGCAGCAACTTATTGCCATCGATTCAGTCACCCCCCTCGACAAAGGCTGCCAGGATATTCTGGCGAGCCGCCTGCAGGCATTGGGGTTTGCTATTGAGAGATTACCCTTCGGCGATGTGGAGAATCTCTGGGCGCACAAGGGGCTCTCCGGACCACTTTTGGCATTCGCCGGACATACAGATGTAGTCCCTCCAGGACCTGCGTCTGAGTGGCAGAGCATGCCATTTCAACCCACCATTCGCGGCGACTATTTGTATGGCCGCGGCAGTGCCGATATGAAAGGCAGTCTCGCCGCCATGATTACTGCAGCCGAGCGTTTTAGCGCAGGTCATGAACTCAAAGGTCGCTTGGGCTTTCTCATCACTTCCGATGAAGAGGGTCAGGCAATCAACGGCACGCGCAAAGTCATCGAAAACTTTCAAGAACGTGGTTTGCATATAGATTACTGTGTGGTCGGTGAACCCAGCAGCACGACGCAATTGGGCGACACGGTCAAGATAGGCCGCCGCGGTTCCCTCAGTTGCAAGCTGATCGTCAGAGGCATTAAGGGCCATGTGGCTTACCCTCACCTTGCCCGCAACCCTATCCATGATGCACTGCCAGTACTGGCTGAACTTTCCGCCCTGACCTGGGATGAAGGCAACGAGGCATTCCCACCTTCGACCTTTCAGATATCCAATATTCATGGCGGCGTGGGCGCAAACAATGTGATCCCGGAAACAGTGGAAGTGGATTTCAACCTTCGTTTCTCAACCGAACTAAGCGCCGATGGAATCAAATCCCGTATCGAGGAAGTGCTGCAGCGCTCAGGTATCAAATATAAAACTGAGTGGTATCTATCTGGCGACCCCTTCCTGACTTCTACTGGCCGGCTCATTGAAGTCGTTACTGAATGTATCGAGAATGAAACTGGCTTGAGTACGGAACTCTCGACAGCCGGCGGCACATCTGACGGCCGCTTTATCGCCCCTACCGGAACAGAAGTAGTAGAACTGGGCCCCTGCAATGCCACCATTCACAAGATTGACGAATGCGTGAGAATAGAAGATCTGGAAAAGCTTTCCCGGATTTACGAAGGAATTATGGCGCAGCTGGTGTAGCAGCAGGCCCTCCTGCGAGCCCCTCCATTAATCGACCCCGTCAACCAGTGGGTATCAGTTCCCAGGGCCGAAATAGACATCAAAGCGATTGCTACTTCCAGTAAAACTGATATCGGGCCTTTTTTCTCCGATCGAAGGCGATAACCTGGCGCGCTTTACGACTACCCTCTTGCGAGCCAGCTTTAAGGCGTGCTCCAGCATGGCGACTTCGTCGCTGCTTTCAACTATCAATTGCTGCAACAGGTACATACCCTTGCCTGACCTGGCAGATTTTTTCTTCGCTGGAAACATGGGATCCAGATAGACCACATCAAAACTTTCAGTCGCCAACTCTGCATGTAGTAGGTCAGCTGCAGTCAGATGCATGCGCGACATGATGACTTTCAGGGCATGATCATGGGATGCCGCCCGCTCCATGCCATCCTCCAGTAAGGCGTGCACAACAGGATTCTTCTCCAGCATCGTCACGTGGCACGCTGCGGCGGCAAACAAATAACTGTCGGTACCCAATCCTGCCGTCGCGTCCAGTATGGCTGGGTTACGGAGAGTCTTCAGACCGAGCGCCTTACCAAGATTCTGGTTTTTCAGGGATTCACGCCCGCGTCGCTGTATGGCCTTGCCGGTGAAGTCGACGCACAGACCACCGGGCGCATCGGGTTTTGTACTGTAAAGCGTGAGGCCTTTTTGTTCGAAGCGGAGAATGAAGTCATAGCCACAGGCGTGAATAGGCTGTGGCGGAATCAGGGGAATAGCCAGTCTGTTTACCAGGCGGCTTTCTTCCTCACCGGGCGAAAGGCAGGCGTCTTGCTGCATTAACGCAACAGTTTGCCCAGTAGTCATGTCAGGCGAGAAGCAGTATGGCCCCACCCAGGACTACCCGATAAATCACAAAAGGCAGGTAACCCAATTGAGCAATGAGGCGAAGGAAGAAGTGAATACAAGCCAGGGCCGTGACTCCGGCGAGGATGGCAGCATAGAGCAGCAGGCTAATGGAGAGTTCCAATTGACCGCCCTGTAAAACATCCAGCAGCAACAGGGCGCCACTGCCCAGAATAATCGGTATAGCCAACAGGAACGAAAAACGCGCAGCCGCTTCTCTGGAAAAACCACATTGTACGGCTGCGGTCATAGTGACGCCGGAACGAGACGTGCCAGGCAGTAACGCAAAAACCTGCGCCAGCCCCACAGCCAGAGCCGATTGCCAGTTCCAGTCATCCATTGTGCGGCTGTGGCTGGAGCGGCTGTCAACCCACCAGAGTAACAGCGCGAAGACGATGGAACTTCCTGCAATCAATTGTGCATTCCTGCCGTACATGGCCACAATATCGTAGAGTAACACCCCGGCGATGGCTGCCGGAATGGATGCGAGGATTAGCAGCCAGGCCAGTCTGGCTTCACGCTTCTGTTGTTCATCCAATGCTCGCGGCGTGATCTGAAACAGGAATGATCTGATCAGAGCCAGGATATCGCGGTGAAAATAACCAACTACCGCCAGCAACGTCCCGAGGTGTACGGCAATATCGAATGCCAGCCCCTGATCAGACCATCCAAGCAGCAGTGCCGGCAGTTGAAGATGGGCCGAAGAAGAAATGGGTAAAAATTCGGTTATGCCCTGAATCAAGGACAGAATGCTGATTTGCCAGAAATTGGGTGCCACTGCCAAACGTCTCTTAGGAGTATTCCATTTGTTCTTTAACGTAATTCGGCAGCACCAGACCGTCGCTCACTTCCTTGTTGGCGAATCGCACGCTAGCCAATTCACTGAATTCCTCCAGGCTGGGTCTCAACTCCGGGAAAGCCGGCACGCCGCCAGCGATGCGGTCAGAAATTGAGCCACTTGCGCTAGCCGAACCCAACAGGCCTGCGGCCCCGGGTAAAAGTGCAGCACTGGAAAAGGAATCGGGAATACCTAATTCCTCGAGTGCACCCACCTGCTCTTTGCCCTGCAGCAGCGCGCCTAACTCGATATCACATTTATAGTGGGCAAAATAGAGTTCAGGGTCACGCGCTTGCTCAAAGACAAGGCATTCAGAGAGACCCTGCTGCTTCATACCGCACCAGGCCAGAAGTGCGAGGGAAGAAATGGCGACCACGGGTATCGACTGGGTAAAAGACAAGGCCTGAACGACGCCGATACCGATTCGCAGTCCAGTGAACGATCCAGGCCCGGAGATTACAGCCAGTGCATCCAGCGACTGGAAATCCATTTTCCGTGCTGCCATAACGTCCTTGATCAAGGGTAGCACTTCCTGTGCGGCCTGACGGGTATTCTCCCCCACACGTTGGGAAACGAGTTTACCCTGGTCGGACAGACCAACACGACAGCTACGGCCGGAAGTATCTATAGCAAGAATTGTAGACATGGGATCGAATGATAAACCATGGCGATAAAAAATCCCCCTTGCCATAGCAAGGGGGATTCCATGGGAGCGAGTGGTAGGCTTCCACCTGACAGCAAATCAGGTAGTTGCGAGGTCTTGCATCGAGTCCCTGGTCGCAGCAACGCTGCGACCATGAACCGATCTTTAACTAACTGCCTTTAGACCAGGTCTACAGGCAGCTTACTTCTTCGCCTTCTTGCGTGCTGGTGCTTTACGCTTGGCAGCCTTCTTCTTGGTAGCCTTCTTCTTGACTACCTTTTTCTTGGCTTTCTTGCGTGCAGGCGCCTTACGCTTGGCCGCTTTCTTCTTGGTGGCTTTTTTCTTGGCTACCTTTTTCTTAGCTACTTTCTTCTTAGCCGTTTTCTTTTTAGCCGTTTTCTTCTTGGCTACTTTCTTTTTAGTGGCCTTTTTCTTGGCTACTTTCTTCTTAGCCGTCTTCTTCTTGGCTACTTTCTTTTTAGTGGCCTTCTTCTTGGCTACCTTCTTCTTGGCCGCTTTCTTGCGGGCAGGCGCTTTGCGTTTAGCCACTTTACGCTTCGCTGCCTTTTTGGCCGCTGCACGTCGTTTCACCGCCTTTTTCTTGGTGGCTTTTTTCTTGGCTACTTTTTTCTTAGCCGTTTTCTTCTTGGCCACCTTCTTTTTGGCTGTTTTCTTCTTGGCTACCTTTTTCTTGGTGGCCTTCTTCTTGGCTACTTTCTTCTTGGTAGCCTTTTTCTTGACTACCTTTTTCTTAGCCGTTTTCTTCTTGGCTACTTTCTTTTTAGCAGCCTTTTTCTTGGCAACTTTCTTCTTAGCTACCTTCTTCTTGGCGACTTTCTTCTTGGCTACCTTCTTCTTGGCCGCTTTCTTGCGGGCAGGTGCCTTACGCTTTGCCACCTTGCGCTTTGCTGCCTTCTTGGCTGCTGCGCGACGTTTTACTGCTTTTTTCTTGGTAGCCTTCTTTTTGGTTACCTTTTTCTTGGTGGCCTTCTTCTTGGCTACTTTCTTTTTAGCCGTTTTCTTTTTAGTGGCCTTCTTCTTTGTAGCTTTTTTCTTGGTGGCCTTCTTCTTGGCTACCTTTTTCTTGGCTACTTTCTTTTTAACCTTGCGCTTAACAGCCGCAACCTTCTTCTTGGCTGTTTTCTTCTTGGCAGTAACTTTGCGCTTCACCGCTGCCTTTTTCTTGGCAACTTTCTTCTTAACTGCCGTTACTTTCTTCTTAACTGCTGCTTTTTTCTTGGCTACTTTCTTTTTAGCCGTCTTTTTCTTCGCTACTTTCTTAGCCATTTTCGACCTCGCTACCATTTCTCAAAGTTAAGTTACTAAGTACTACATACCTTGAATACGCCCCCTAACGACGCTTGTCAGCCTTGCTGGTCTTCCGCTTACCAGCTGACTTGCCTCGTTTGGTTGCTACCTTCTTGCCAGCCGCCTTCTTCCTGGTGGGCGACTTGTCCAAAACTTTTTTCTTGCCAGTTTTCTTTACTGGCGCTTTTTTACCAGCACCTTTGCGGGCAGCCTGTTTCTTTGCGGCCCGCCTGGCGGCTGCTTTTGCCTTCTCAGCCACAGCCTTGGCGTTTTCTTTAACCTTCTTTGCCGCTTTGGTAGCAACAATTCTGGCCTTTAACGCATCTTTCCGAGCCCGCTTCGCTGCTTTCGCAGCTTCCGCCTTGGCTCGTTCCCGCTTCCATTTAGCGGTGAAAACTTCAATTGCTTTTTGGAGATCGGCTTCAGCTTTAGCGGCTTCGGCCAGTTTTCTGGCTTTCTCCTTGGCAGCTAACTCTGCTGCTCTGGCCTTCGCTTTCGCTGTTCGAATTCTGGCGTTGATCGCTGCAACTCTGGCAGCGGCCTTCTGGGAAACGTTCTTTGCACTCTTTGCTGCTCGCTTGTTCTTCGCCGTTTTTGTATTTGCTGCTACTTTCTTTGCCGTAGCCGCCTTCTTCTTGGCAGCGCTTAGTGCTTTCGCAGCCATCGTAGCTTCTTGTTCCAGCCTACTAACGGTTGCTTCTGCGTTGATTAAAGCCGCACTACTAATCTTCTTCGAAGTCGTCTTGCGTTTAACCAGCTTCTTTTTACTTTTAGCTGGTGTTTTCTTTTTGGCTTTAACCATCACTTTGTCTGGTTATCTACAAGTTTCAGTTGCAATTCGCACTGCGAATAATCAACTAACACCTGTTACTCGCGGCAACATATCACAGTTTTTATTTAGCAAACAACAAACTGTCCACCAATTTGCATGTAAACATGAACGATTTTTTTTCAAAGTACACGCAAAAATCCCACTTATGTGTGGCGTTAATCTTTTATTTCGCTTGCTAATTAGAAAACTTTAAGAAAACCGGACAAGATTTTGATCATTTCGCGTGAGAAAAATGAGGCAGTGTTCACAATTTTAGTGCAATTAGAGAGCAAATTATTTGCCAACTTTAATGTTCATTCACTAATTAGCATGCATCAAAGTGAATTCGATGAACCGGGCTTTCAGTGAAAATTGTTTTGCGCATAAAAAACCCGGGCATGTACCCGGGTTCTGTGCAGCCTGATTATCAGGCACTTTTTGCTGTGTGGATAACTTAATTTAGCGCTGTGGATATCTCACTCTTAATACTGTCTACGCTAGCTACGCCATTCACTTTAACTACTCGCACACTATCACCACCGGCTTCTCGCGCCTGGTAAAAAGCAACCAGCGGTTCTGTTTGCTCATGGTAAACCGCCAACCGTTTACGTACGGTGTCTTCTTTATCGTCATCACGCTGAATAAGCGCGTCACCAGAGACATCATCCATGCCTTCCACTTTCGGTGGATTGTATTCAACATGATAGACACGACCGGAATCCAGGTGAACGCGCCGCCCACTCAGCCGCTTAACAATTTCATCGTCAGGCACATCAATCTCGAGCACTACATCGATTGGCACACCTGCGCTCACCATGGCTTCTGCCTGTGGAATTGTGCGCGGAAAGCCATCGAACAGAAAACCATTGGCACAGTCATCCTGTGCAATGCGTTCTTTCACGAGGGCAATAATGGTTTCATCCGTTACCAGCCCACCCGACGCCATAATTTGTTCTACCTGTTTACCTAATTCTGTCCCCTCTTTAACTGCCGCTCGTAACATATCTCCGGTGGAAATCTGGGGAATGCCAAATTTCTCCGTGATAAATTGAGCCTGAGTGCCCTTTCCGGCGCCTGGGGCACCCAACAATATAATCCTCATTTCTATCTCCTGAAGTTACTGCTTTCGAATAATTTGACTTATAAACCAGTGGACTTGGCCTGCTCCCACAATTCATCCATGGTTTCCAGGGACGCATCCTTAATGGTAGTGCCACGACTGGATAATTCCTGCTCGATCCACTTGAAGCGGTTCTCAAAGCGCTTGTTCGCATCCCTCAATGCAATTTCTGGCTCTATTCCCGTGTGACGAGCCAGATTGACTGTAGCAAACAGAATATCCCCTAATTCGTGCTGCAGGGCGGCTTCATCGGCTGCTGCCATTGCCTCCTCATATTCCCCGATCTCTTCTTTCAGTTTAGCAATGACGGGCTTCACATCTTCCCAGTCAAAACCCACTCTAGCAGCCCGCTTTTGCAATTTTCGGGATCTTTCAAGAGATGGAAGCGCTCGTGGCACATCATCCAGCGTGCTACGTGATTGTTCAGTTGTCTTGTCTGTTTCGCCCCGCTTCGCGCGCTTCTCGGCTTTCTCCTGCTCCTTGATCGCATCCCAGTTGACTACAACCTGCTCCGGTGACAACTCGGATTTGTTGGCGAATGACTCCAGCTTTCCGTTCGGAAATACGTGGGGGTGGCGCCTGATAAGCTTGTTCGATATCGCTTCTGCGACCTGAGCGAATTTAAAGTGACCTGCTTCTCCGGCTAGCTGGGCATAAAACACCACCTGAAACAGCAAATCCCCCAATTCATCCTCGAGATCAACCATGTCGCCACGTTCGATGGCGTCCACTACCTCGTAAACCTCTTCTATAGTGAAAGGAACGAGGGATTCAATGGATTGCTCGAGGTCCCAGGGGCAGCCAAACTCGGGATCCCTGAGCATAGACATCACGCGTAACAAGCGCTCGATCGCATGCGAAGCTCCCTCACTGGATGCAGTCAAACCAGTACTCCCTTCAAGGCGTAATTTTTCAATCTGCTGACTCTCTCACGCTCTCACAAACAAGGCGATAGATTCAACATGGGTGGTGTGAGGAAACATATCCATTACCCCTGCAGATTTCAATTCATAGCCTGCTTTGATCAACTGGGCACTGTCCCGAGCGAGTGTTGCAGGATTGCAGGATACATAGACAATTCGGGCCGCATTCAATGCCGCAATCTCAGACATTATCTCGAGTGCGCCCGACCGGGGTGGATCCAGTAAAATTTTATCGAAATGCTGTTGTGCCCACTCCTTGTCTGTAATGGAGCGGGTGAGATCTGCTGCGAAGAATTGTGCGTTACTCACATTATTGAGAGATGCGTTTTCGTAACCACGCTCAACCATGGCCGCACTCCCTTCTACCCCAATTACCCGTCCACAATGTTTAGCCGCCGCCAGGGTAAAATTGCCCAAACCGCAAAACAGGTCCAGCACGGAGTCTTCATCCTGCAGATCCAGCATCGAAATTGCACGGCTGACGATCTGCCGGTTGATGGAGCTGTTTACCTGGGTGAAGTCCTGCGGGTGAAATGCCAATTGCAAACCGAATTCTGGCAAGTAGTAGCGTAGCCTCTCCTCTCCTTCGGGCCATACTTTGTGGACACTATCCGGACCCGCAGGCTGCAGATACAGTTGGAAGGACTCTTGCCTGGCAAAGTCAGTCAGTGCCGCCAGATCGGATTCGGAAAGTGGTTTCAGATGACGAAATATCAGTGCTACCGGCCGCACGTCCGCAGTCGTATCACTCGCCTCGGCTGTCGTAACATCGGTGTCGGAGTCTTCCCCAACTGCCACTTCGATTTGCGGAATTTCCATGGCACCATCCAGGTTCATGATGAATTCCCGCATTTTTGGAATCAATCCGGCCACAGACGCGTCCAGTATCTGGCAATTCTTCATGTCGGTGATGAAACTGGAATATTTCTCCCTGAATCCAACCAGCACACCGCCCTTCTTCATCACCACGCGAATCGCCAGTCTCGCTTTCTTGCGATAATGATCGGTGTCGCCACGCAACTGCGGCAGGAGTTCAAATTTTTCTGTATCGAGCCCCGTGGCATGTTGCAGTTGATCCAATAACACGGATTCCTTCAGATTGACCTGGTCATCGCTGTGCAGATGCCGCAGCGAGCAACCGCCACAGATTCCAAAATATTCACAGCCGGGAGCTACCCGGCTGGAGGACGGTTCTATGACTTCCAGGGTCGTGAATTCGTCGAAACTGGAACGTTTACGCACATACTTCGCCGATACTTTCTCACCGGTCAGTGCCCCATCGACAAAGCCAACCTTGCCTTCGATCCTGGTGACTCCTCGACCCTCATGGTTCAGGGATTCGATTTCCAGTTCGACAGGTTCTGCTGGCAGCGCTTTGCGATGTCGTCTTCGGGAGCTCATGATTCGCTATTGGGAAACAGTGCTCGGCACTATGTGGTCTGTGGCGAGAAAACGCCGGTTGAAAGGTAGCGATCGCCACGATCACAGACTATGGCCACGATGGTTGCCCGTTCCACCTCTTTGCTGAGTTGCAGGGCGGCATACACTGCACCACCAGAAGAGACGCCGCAAGAGATACCTTCCTCAGTTGCCATAGCCCGCATGGTAATTTCTGCATCGTGCTGATCGATATCCATAACCTGATCTACGCGACTGCGATCGAAGATTTTCGGCAGATATTCTTCAGGCCAGCGACGGATTCCAGGAATTCTGGAACCATCTTTGGGTTGCAAGCCGATAATCCGGACTTCAGGATTCTGTTCTTTCAAATAACGGGACACGCCCATGATGGTACCCGTGGTACCCATGGAACTGACAAAGTGGGTAACTTGCCCTTTGGTATCGCGCCAGATTTCAGGCCCGGTGTGCACATAGTGGGCATTAGGATTGTCCTGATTCGCGAATTGATCCAGTACCTTGCCCTCACCTTTACGTAGCATGTCCATGGCCAGGTCACGCGCACCTTCCATGCCCTGCTCGCCGCTAACCAGAATCAAGTCAGCCCCGTAGGCCAACATGGATGCCTTCCGCTCCTCACTGAGGTTGTCTGGCATGATGAGCGTCATCTTGTAGCCTTTCATCGCAGCTACCATCGCCAAAGCGATGCCGGTGTTGCCACTCGTTGCTTCAATCAAGCGGTCACCGGGTTTGATGTCACCGCGTAACTCAGCTTGCAAAATCATGTTATACGCCGGTCTGTCTTTCACCGAACCAGCAGGGTTATTGCCTTCCAGCTTCACCAGCACCTTGTTGCTGGTTTGTCCGGGCAAGCGCTGAAGTTGCACGAGTGGCGTGTTTCCTATCAGTTTTTCGATACTGGGATAGGTCATGTTAGGGATAGTTGGCTTGGATTGCCGCTGCATTAGGGAGCGCAGAATTTTACACGTTATGCTCAGGTGTAGAAAGTGAGTCAGCAACGGCTCTCAAAGCCCGTTTGCTACCGAATTGACATCCGATAGCGACAAGGCATGCCGGTCACAGGCCCGGTTGAGCCCCGCTTCCGGTCTCAGGATTGGTGGTGACTGATTCAGACCTGGAAGCGCTAGCGCACAAACAAATTTCGACTATTGAGTGGTTTCTCACCAAGATGTGCGGCCAACGCCTGGCGCAGGAGTCGTTTTGCGGATTTTGCGGCGGCCGGGTCGTCTAATTTCATTTCGCGAAGCGCGATGAGATGCGCACCACTGTAGTGCCGGGGATTGTCAGAGTCAGAGTCGATATGCGCGCTGGATTCGAAGCCAATATCCGGAGTGAAACGATAGAAAGCTTCAGCGACGATGGGTTTGTGGTCATGAAAATCTTCACTGAGATTGATGGCGTAACCCAAGTCTGCGAGGAGATTTAACTCGAATCGACGCAGCACAGGTTCGAAATTAGTCTGGTTCTGAAGCCCTGCAAGGGTTTCCTGATAGCTACTGTAAATCGCGGCATGCTCCTCCTGGTTCAGTAACAAGCGGACGAGTAATTCGTTGACGTACATGCCGCTGAAGAGCCGGTCGCCAACCAGTTGGATAGCACTGTGCTGGCTTTCCAGTGACGTGAGTGTCTTGATTTCGCCGCGTCCTGAAAAAGAAGCCAGCAGCGGCTGAAAGAGTTGCAGTAGAGAGCGATAGCGGGATTTTTCTCGCCGTGCGCCTTTGGCGATGGCTTTTACCCGGCCGTAGTCATAGGTAAAGAAATCCACCAGCAGCGAGGTATTTTGAAATGGCCTGCTGTGCAATACATAGGCTGGTTGCAGGGTTACCCGGGTTTCCAATGCTCTACCCTGGCGCCTGACTAACGCTCAATGTAACCAAGCGACTGCAGAGCACGCTCGTCGTCTGCCCAACCTGATTTAACCTTGACCCAAAGGTTTAGCATAACCTTGCTGGAAAAGGCTGTTTCCATATCTAGTCTCGCGGCGGAGCCGATTTGCTTGAGGCGTTCTCCGTCTTTACCGACAAGTATTTTCTTCTGACCCGGCTTGTCGACAAGTATCAGACCGTGGATATGCAGGGTTTTGCCTTCCTGATTGAACTGTTCGATTTCGACAGTGACCTCGTAAGGCAGTTCATCACCCAATTGCCTCGTCACTTTTTCACGTATTAATTCCGCCGCCAGAAATCTCGAGCTGCGGTCGGTTACCTGATCATCCGGAAACAGGAACGGCCCTTTAGGCAAATTCTTTTTAACCAGTTGTTCGAGGGTTTCCAGGTTGTGTCCACCAAGAGCTGAAACGGGAACGATTTCAGCAAATCCATAACGCCCGGACAGTTTTTCAATCTGCGGCAATAGACGGGCCTTATCCTGCATGAGGTCCACTTTGTTGATCACCAGAATCACAGGCACTGAAATCTTTTTCAAATGCTCCAGAACCAACTCGTCTCCGGCGTTGAAAGCGAGCTGCTCCACGACGAACAGGACTGCATCAACATCATTCAGCGTGCTTAGCACCGTTTCGTTCATCACCCGATTGAGGGTTTTGGTTTCTTTTCCATGGAGACCCGGCGTATCAACATAGATGCACTGATACCCGGCTTCCGTGTGAATGCCCAAAATACGATGTCGAGTGGTTTGGGGCTTGCGAGAAGTGATAGATATTTTCTGGTGTAACAGGTGATTGAGCAATGTGGACTTGCCGACATTGGGACGTCCTACAATAGCCACGAAGCCGCAGCAGGTTTCGCTGTTTTCCTGGTCTGTCATGTTCAGTTATCCATTAGTTGCAGTGTGCGGCGAGCCGCTTCCTGCTCTGCGATACGCTTGCTGCTTCCTGTTCCCTGCTGTGCGGTGGGTAATGCCTCTACGGCACACTCAACGAGAAATTCCTGCGCGTGTGCTTCACCGCGCGTTTCCAGCACGCGATAAACGGGCAACTCTTCACCCTGCGCCTGCATGCGTTCCTGCAACTGGGTTTTGAAGTCCTTGTTGCCTACGGATTCGGGTTTGTCGAACCTCTCACCTGCCAGCCGCACGACGAGTTCAGAACACCGTTCTATCCCACCATCCAGGTAGACTGCCGCGACCAATGCCTCCAAGGTATCGGCGAGCACGGAAGCCCGCCTGCGACCACCACTGCCTGCCTCGCCTTTACTGAGGACCAGGTGATCACCCAGGCGAATTGCCTTCGCCATGTCTGCAAGGCTGGATTTCTTGACCAGTGCCGCGCGCATTCGAGTCAGTTCGCCCTCGCTGGCTTCAGGGTATTTTGCGTACAGAATCTCGCCGACTATAAAATCCAACAGGGCGTCGCCCAGGAACTCAAGTCGTTCATTGTGCGTCTTGCTGGCACTGCGATGAGTCAGTGCCAGCCGGGCAAGCGAGGAATCTTGGAACTGGTAGGAAAGCTTGGCTTGAAGTGAATCGAGATCGACAGCCATCTACTGAATAGTTGTATTGAATACCGCGACGATATCCAGATTGGCAACCATTGGCAGCCGACGCTCGTAGGCTATCGTAATAATTGCCTGCCCGTTTTCCTTACGCATACGTATATCATCCAGGTCGAAACCGGTGACGTTGTTAATACGCAGACTGTTGCTCACCCGGGTCCTTAAATCACCGATGGTCATATTGTTGGCCTCACCATTATCCACCAGCTCCTGGCAGACATCGGTGATGAGATTGTGATCGATATACAGCGGACCCACTTTCAGGCCCACGGTGAAAAACAGGCCAATCAGGACAGCGACCAGGATGATGCCGGACTTGGAAAAGCCGCGCTGACTTTCGAAACTCTTTACCGAAATCGATGACAATTTACTCATGTTGGCTCTCGTTAATAAATCACTCGGTGTATGGGATTACAGTTAACCATCCGTGTAGCAATCACTAGCACTGATAATTAGACCAGCGCGGCAGACGGAATCCCAGCAGCGTGAACTTAGTACCTCCAGCAGCCAAATTCCACTACCAGGTTCACATTTTAGTTAATTGTTTTGTTGCGGGAAAAAGTGGGCAAGCTCAAGCCTGGTTCCTTGTGCATCCAGACCGCAACCGCCTTCCCAACGATGTCTTTTTCCGGCACTGCCCCCCACTCCCGGCTATCACTACTATTGTCGCGATTATCGCCCATCATGAAGTAATGCCCATTGGGTATTACCCAGGTGGTACGGGGACGTCTGCTCAATGCAGCATCGATGTGTTGCGTGGTGTGCTCAATACCATTGATGGTTTCGGTATAGAGTTTTCCGGGCAGCTCGCCGATGCTGGTATCAACTGATATATCGGCCACATACTCCTTATCAATTAGTTCGCCATTGACGTAGAGGGATTTGTCTTCATACCGGATCGTATCCCCGGGCAGGCCAATTACCCGTTTGATGTAGTACTTGTTCTCATGGGGGGGAATGAACACCATCACCTCTCCCCGCTGAGGGTCGTCTACATCCATAATTTTAGTCCCGATCACCGGGAGACGCAGTCCATAAGCGTATTTGTTGACGAGGATGAAGTCTCCCACCTCCAAAGTGGGGATCATGGAACCGGTAGGTATCTGGAAAGGCTCTATGAGGAATGAGCGCAGCACCAGCACGATGCCCAGTACCGGGAAGAATGATTTGGCGTATTCGATAACCAGAGGTTCCCGACGCAGTTCTTCCAGTTCGGCTTCCAACTCATCGTCGGACTTGCCGCCAGCATTGGATTTTCGGTGTTGTTCCACCGCTTCTTCGCGAGGCTTCTTAAGCAGCAGGCTATCCAAAAGCCAGAGGGCGCCACTGAATGCCACCAGACACACCAGAATCAGGGAAAAATCTACATCCATTTCTGTGCCTTCTACCTATAGCCTTAAGAATCCACTTTCAGCACCGCCAGGAACGCTTCCTGAGGCACCTCTACGTTACCAACTTTCTTCATCCGTTTCTTGCCCGCTTTCTGTTTCTCGAGCAACTTCTTCTTACGGGTTATATCGCCACCGTAGCACTTCGCTGTGACGTTTTTACGCAACGCCTTGACGGTGGAACGGGCGATGATCTGGCCGCCAATTGCTGCCTGTATTGCCACATCGTACAACTGGCGTGGAATCAGTTCTTTCATCTTTTCCACCAACTGCCGCCCTTTGTGATTGGCATGATCCCTGAACACTATCAATGCCAGCGCATCCACCCTGTCACCATTGATCAATACATCCAGTCGTACCAGGTTTGAAGGTTCGAATCGCTCAAACTGGTAATCCAGCGAAGCATAACCTCGGCTGACGGATTTCAGTCGATCAAAGAAATCCATCACTACTTCATTCATCGGCAATTCGTATCGCAGCGACACCTGTTTGCCAATAAACTGCATATCTTTCTGAACACCGCGCTTCTCCACGCAGAGTGTAATGACATTGCCCAGGTGTTCCTGCGGTACGAGTATATTAGCAATGACGATAGGCTCTCGCATTTCCGCAATATTGTTGACCGGCGGCAAATTTGACGGGCTGTCGACCTTGATTATTTCGCCGCTCTCCAATTCCACTTCATATATTACCGTGGGAGCGGTAGTGATAAGGGAAAGATCATACTCACGCTCCAGCCGTTCCTGAATAATCTCCATGTGTAACATGCCGAGAAAACCACAGCGGAAACCGAAGCCAAGCGCGTCGGAATTCTCCGGCTCGTAATACAGCGAGGCGTCGTTCAGGGTCAACTTTTCCAGGGCATCGCGAAAGTTTTCGAAGTCATCTGAAGACACCGGGAACAACCCTGCGTAGACCTGCGGCTGGATCTTCCTGAACCCGGCCAATGCTTTCACGTCTGGTGTCTTGGCCAGGGTTAGCGTATCGCCCACAGGTGCTCCGTGGATGTCCTTGATGCCAGCTTCAACAAACCCAACCTCGCCCACTGAGAGTGTGCCGGTTATTGTGCGTTTTGGCGTGAAGACGCCAATATTGTCCACGACATGGGCTTTACCAATCGACTTCGCAATCAGTTTTTCATTCTTGTGCAATTGCCCCTGCATCACCCGCACCAGGGACACCACACCGAGGTAATTGTCGAACCAGGAATCGATGATCAGCGCCTGTAAATCGGCATTCTTGTCGCCTTTCGGTGGAGGCACCTTGGCTATGATTTCCTCAAGGATGTCTTCTACACCTAATCCGGTCTTGGCACTGGCGCACACCGCTTCACTGGCATCGATGCCAATAATCTCTTCAATTTCCATGCGAACGCGGTCAGGGTCAGCCTGTGGCAGGTCCATCTTGTTCAACACAGGTATGACTTCCAACCCCTGTTCGATTGCGGTGTAACAGGTGGCAACGGACTGCGCCTCCACACCTTGACCGGCATCAACAACAAGCAAGGCTCCTTCGCAGGCAGCCAGTGAACGCGACACCTCATAGGTGAAATCCACGTGGCCCGGTGTATCAATAAAATTGAGCTGATAGGTTTCGCCGTTGCGCGCTTTGTAGTGCAATGTGACACTCTGGGCCTTGATGGTTATGCCTCGCTCCCTTTCGATATCCAGGTTATCCAGTATCTGCTCGGCCATCTCCCGTTCGGTGAGTCCGCCGCAATGCTGAATGAAGCGATCCGCCAAAGTGGATTTGCCATGATCGATATGGGCAATGATGGAGAAATTTCGTATGTGGCTAAGGTCTGTCACTTGAGTCAATTCTAGATCTGAAAAAGTTACCAGGGCCGCCCCGGCAGGCGCGCAAGTCTACCCTAATCCCCGGGTGAAGTGCAGAATTACAGGAGTTGGCGGCATGGCTACGCACACACTACCGGGGACCAGGCTTGCAGTTGATAAAGGGCTTTCCTAGGGGGCCAATTCCAGTGCCAGGGTAGTGGCCTGTCCTTCCCGGACTATTCGAATGGGCACGAATCCTGTTGCTGGCAGACTATTGGCTATTTCGGCAAAGTCTTCGGCCGAAGTCACTTCCCGGCGATTCAGGGCGACGATGACATCGCCTTCCCGCAGGCCAGCGTCTTCACCCGGCCCGGCATTCAGCTCAGCAATCCGAACCCCCCGCAGCCCCGAAACCTGGCGAGCCTCTTCGCTGAGTTCGGTTACCCGAAAACCTAGCGGATTGCCCCTGTCGCGAGTTTCAACCGGAGCGGGTTCCTCAATCGCATTCGTCGGGGAACTACCCAACACGACAGTCCGTTCAATCATTTCACCGTTGCGGTAAATCTGGACTGCAGCACTGGTGTCCGGGCGGTATTGCCCCACGTAAAACGGCAGATCAGTGTAGTACTCGATATCATGGCCATTGAACTCGAGGATGATATCTTCGTTGCGAATTCCGCCTGCATTGGCCGGGCTATCGGGCTGCACCTCATCGACGAAAGCACCCCGTGGTCGATCAAGGCCAAATATTTCAGCGAGAGCGTAGTCAACTTCGCGCATTCGTACCCCGAGTAGTCCCCTTTCAACTCTTCCTGATTCCTTGAGCTGCTCAACAACGTTCATCGCCACATTACTGGGTATTGAGAATGAAATGCCGTTCGATCCGCCGGTAGAACTGAGAATCTGTGAGTTGATACCGACTACCTCACCATCGAGATTAAACAATGGGCCTCCGCTGTTGCCCTGGTTAATCGCGACATCAGTCTGGATAAACGACATGTAATTGTAAGCAGAGCGGCCGGGCACGGTTCTGCCCTTGGCGCTGACGATACCCGCGGCGGCCGAAAACTCGAGCCCGAATGGTGAACCGATTGCCAGCACCCACTCGCCAACCCTGAGGCGGTCTGAATCACCGAAATCCACATGGGGCAGTCCGGCGGAATCAATTTTCAGCAAAGCCAGGTCGCTGGGCTCGTCCAGGCCAATCACTTCGGCATCGAACACGCGACGATCGTTGAGCGTAATCTGAATTTCATCGGCACCTACAACCACGTGATTGTTGGTGATAATGAAGCCATCATCTGAAATCAGGAACCCCGAGCCCACGGCACCGCGCTGGCGTTGTTCCGGGATGCCTTCGAGGTCCAGGTCTGGTTCCTCGTCCGGATTCAATCGCCGCAGCAGTTCTTCCAGTTCACTGTCGGGGATAGGCCGGCGCGCCGACACTTGCCGCAAGGTGGCAATCTCTACGATGGTAGGTGCATTCTTCTCCACAAGATCCGCAAAATTTGGCAATTCCGCCGCCTGGACCTGGCCCATCACCAAAATGCCGAAGACTATCCAGGCACCGCGCATTAGCCTGAACAATTCGCTTCGAAGTCTCAATTTCATAGTTTCCACCTGGTTTGCATTCCCCACTCCATCGCCAGCTCCGTCGCTGTGTTGCCTGACGCGAATGCGCCCGCTTCGGTGGCGCCAGCCATTTCTGCGTCGCAATTACCGGACCTGGGCGGGGAAAGTTAAAATCCCGCCTGGCAGCCATGAGGGCTGCATCACAGCCAATCGTACACTGGCTGACAGCAGGCCAACTTTAGCATATTGGTGATTTAATCTCACAGCAGCGACTGCCGCTGGATTGAGCCGGCATGGGCAAGTGACGGCCGGCTTACTGGGGATTGCTCTGGAGGTCGTTTACCAGGCGGTAGAGAGGCGATTCCTGGATATGTTCAATGCGCACCGGTTCTTCTTCATCAAAGTGCATGCTCTCTATGTATTCCTGCAGTCGACGCTGAGCTTCAGGATCCACTACCGTGGGCGCAGATTCAGCTAACAGGGAAACCGGCACTGACTGCATCGCTTGCTGGTTCTGCGCCGCAGTGGCAGCAGATTCAGCAGATTGGCTGGCGATTTCAGGCCCTGATTGCGGAGATCCTGCTGGCTGCAAGGCCACAACAGCGACGATGGCCACACAGGCGGCAACCGCCACACGCCCCAACTGCTGACGAAAACCAACCACAGGCCTGGCTTGCAGTTCGGGTTCCTGATCAATGGCCTGACTGACTCTGTCTGCAAAGGATGCACTAAGCGGCTTGCCCTGATCATGCAGAACGGACTGCGCCAGGTGGAAACGCTCCCACTGGCCCGCCAATTCAGAATCCTGATCCATGGATTTCAACACGCGCCGCAGCTCCAGATCGTCTGCTTCGCCGTCCATCAATGCTGATAGTGATTCTTTTTCGTAGTCGCTCATAGATCGCCCCGATCTTCTGGCTGGCCCGGAGACCAGTCACTGTTGCTCAGTATTACGGTTTCTACAGCACTCGCACAGTATTGGTTTTTTGGTACTGCTGCGAGCAGATACACTCGTTTTCAATTACTCTCGTTTTCAGATACTGCCTATTACAAATTCGTTATTCTGTCGTAGCCTTGTTCTGTCGTGGCTTCGCTCGCCGTGACTTAAATTTCCAGCGACTTAAAGCAAATCGCGAATCTTCTTGTCGATCGCTTCTCTTGCCCTGAATATACGGGAACGCACTGTTCCTACCGGGCAATCCATCACTTCCGTGATGTCTTCATAACTGAGACCTGAGAACTCCCGTAAAGTAAACGCCGTGCGTAAATCTTCCGGTAATTCTTCTATCGCCTCGGCGATGGCCTCCTTGAGTTTGACTGTCGACAGACTACTCTCGGGATCTTCAATATCCCTCAGGACGCTGCCAATCTCGGTCACCTCAGCTTCATCCACATCAACATCGCTGGCCGGTGGCCGCCTGCTACGGGAAACCAGGTGGTTTTTTGCCGTGTTCACCGCGATGCGATATAGCCAGGTGTAAAAGGCACTATCACCACGAAACAGTGGCAGAGCCCGATAAGCCTTGATAAAGGCCTCCTGACTGACATCTTCTACTTCCTGTGCATCGTGAACGAATCGACCGACCAGGGCTGCTACCCGATGTTGATAGCGCAGGACTAACAAATTGAATGCGTTTTTGTTGCCCGCCAATACCTTGTCAACAAGCTGTTGATCGGTATCTTCTGACATTTGTTCCTACTCCTTACTTCCTGCGGCCCCATTCTCCAGCGCGTTACAACTGCGATTTCAAGTGTGACTGCCAGGAACAAATGCATCCGTTCGCTACTCTCTGACAGCCGCCTGATGCAAAAGTTCTGGGAAAAGATAAAATTATCACTACTTTACAACAGCGGATCCTAGTCTCAGCAGTAAATACCTGCCTGGAATTACCCGTTGACCGGGGAGGACCCGCGACTGCGATCACCAGATAGCTCCCCTGTCCGGGTATCTGCACCCTGCGATTTTCCCGTTTTTATTAATATTTACAGAGAGTTACAAACTTCATGGCCGCAAATTCAGGGCGCAGCACCGATATTCTGATCATTGGCAGCGGGGCCGCTGGCCTCACACTGGCCCTGCGCAGCGCAGATTTTGCAAAAGTTACCGTGTTGAGCAAAGGCAGCCTCCAGGAAGGTGCAACTTTTTATGCCCAGGGCGGCATCGCCGCCGTGCTGGATGATTCGGACAGCGTGGATTCTCATGTGGAGGATACCCTGACGGCCGGGGTTGGGCTCTGCCATCGCTCAGTCGTCGAACATGTGGTTGCTCATAGTGCCGAAGCGGTTGGCTGGCTGGTCGAGCAGGGAGTCCCTTTCACCAATAAACAGGGTAATTCGGGTCTTGGCGACAAACCCGATGCCGCCTCCCTGAGTTCCCTGCATCTGACTCAGGAAGGCGGACATAGTCACCGCCGTATCATTCATGCCACCGATGCTACTGGCAAGGCTGTCTTCGAAACCCTGCGAGGACGCGCTGAGAGGCATCCTAACATCGAACTGCTTGAGGGCTGTACCGCTGTAGACTTAGTGACACAACCCTCCCAGCAGGGCTCTGGGCGCGCCTGCGTTGGAGTTTATGTGCTAAATCAGGAATCCCGCAAGGTCGAAGCCATCAGAGCCCGGTTTGTCGCGCTGGCCACCGGGGGAGCCAGCAAGGCCTATTTGTATACCACCAATCCTGACGGTGCCAGCGGGGATGGCATAGCCATGGCCTGGCGAGCGGGATGCCGGGTCGCCAACATGGAGTTTAACCAGTTCCATCCCACCTGCCTTTACCACCCCCATGCGAAGTCATTCCTGATCACCGAAGCCTTGCGTGGCGAGGGTGCCTATCTGGAACTTCCCGATGGAGAGCGATTCATGGCGCGTTTCGATGAGCGCAAGGAACTGGCCCCGAGGGACATTGTAGCCCGTGCCATCGATCACGAAATGAAACGGCTGGGTTGCGACTGTGTCTTTCTCAATATCAGCCACAAGCCGGCGGAGTTTATTCGCCAGCATTTTCCAACAATTTATGAGCGCTGCCTGCACTTTGGTATCGATATAACCCGGGACCGGATTCCCGTCGTACCCGCCGCCCACTACACTTGCGGCGGCGTCATGGTCAATGAACACGGCGAGACCGATATCGAAAACCTGTACGCCATTGGCGAAACCAGCTTCAGCGGCTTGCATGGCGCCAACCGCATGGCCAGCAATTCCCTGCTCGAATGCTTTGTGGTTGCCTTCGGCGCGGCAGAAAGCATTCGAGGCAAGCAGGCGCAAACCGCACTGGTGGATGAGATTGCCGACTGGGACGAAAGCCGGGTCACCGATTCAGATGACGAGGTGCTGGTTTCCCACGACTGGGATGAAATCAGGCGCTTCATGTGGGATTTCGTCGGCATTGTCCGTAGCAGCAAACGCCTGCAACGAGCCCATAGCCGAATCCAGTTGATTCGGGAAGAAGTGCGCGACTATTACATCAAGCACAAGGTAACCAATGACAATCTGGAGCTGCGCAATCTTGCGCTAGTGTCTGAGCTGATAATTCGCTGCGCTTTGGAACGCAAGGAAAGCCGGGGTTTGCATTTCACCCTTGATTATCCCGACACCGCGGATGAAGCCCGTGACACTATCCTGTCTCCCTGACTGTCACTGTCTCCCTGACTGTCTCCTTGAATCTCGACATTGATAACGCCAAACCGCAGGAAGCTCATCAGCTTGCAATAGTGCTCCTTCGACACCATGCCGGGGACAAGCACCAGCAAACGGGTTTTCTGACTGCGCAGGTTCTGGGTTTTTTCAGCAGGTCCGAATCGCAGCACCAGCAGGTATTCACTGGCATAGCAGACCTCGGGCAGCGCGACTTTGACCCGCCTGCGCTGGCCTGAAGCTCCAAGCAGCAACACCGACCATTGGTCCCATATCTGGAATCCCCGAATGCGAGTACAGGACTCCAACCTGAAATCGAGATGTGCCCGAATACCCAGGTAAACCAGCAAGACCGTCGATGCCAGCGCAGCTGCCAGTGGTAAAGCACTGACGTGGACAGCAATCATCGCCGCGCCATGCAGCCCTGTAACAAGCTGGTGGATTACGGGAGAATAGCGACAATCAATTTGCAATGAGAACACTCCAGCGTATGTTGTTCCATTGCGACTGTCCCAATGGAAGTTACTGAAGTCTAGTGCTGCTTTTCGTTATGGGCGAGAATAAGGCTGATAATGGTATTGAACTTTTCCTGGCTTGGTTCAGCCCTGTGCATTAGCCAATTGAATATGTCCTGGTCTTCTTCTTCAAGCAACTCGACATATAACACTTGTTCTGGGTGGCTGAGTGATTCAAACGCTTCCGTTGCGAAGGGCACCAGCAACAAATCGAGCTCAAGCATGCCGCGTCGGCTATGCCAGAATATTTTTTGCAGATTGAAGTCAGACATATAGTTTAAAATCCATTTCCAGTCGCGACTGGCTTGCATACACGGAGAGTGATTACAGACAATCCACTAACAGGTTTCCGGCCAGGATTCCGGCCAGGATCCCGGAACCGAGCAGAAACCCGCTGTTCGGATTACTGAAACACCGCTCATCACTTATTGAAAACTGCCCTGAACATCGCCCTGAAACCATGCAAATTATCGAATTGCCACACTTTGACTACCTTAAGGTAAGTGGATCCGACTCTATCAAATTCCTGCAGGGTCAGCTTACCTGTAACGTAGAGCTACTCTCAGAACAAAAGTCCCTCCCGGGTGCTATATGCAACCTGCAAGGAAGGGTTATCGCCGATTTTACACTGTTCAAGGACAGTGGGGATTGTTTGCTTCAGTGCACAGCAGGAACTGGCGAGAAACTCCAACAAACACTCGCCCGCTATGCCGTCTTCTCCAAGGTCGAACTGCAACTGATCGAACCACCGCACTGTGTGTATGGCGTGGTAGGTGATTCCCCAGCTTCTGCGTTTGCAGAAATCGCAGCCGACTTTCCTGAGCAGGACTACGGATGCAGCGACAGCCCGGATTACAGGATTCTGCGACTACCTGGACCTGCGCCCCGCTTCCAGCTCTGGAGTAAATCCAGGGATGCCAACGCTCGGCTGTTGCAACTGGATGTCATGGAGGAACAAGCATCCTATGAAGATTGGCTGCGGGAGGAAATTCGGAGCGGGAGCGTACATGTCAGTCCGGACATGAGCGAGCAATACACACCTCAGCTCCTGAACTATGATCTATCCGGGGTCATCGACTTCAAGAAAGGGTGCTACACAGGCCAGGAAGTGGTGGCACGCATGTACTACCGGGGAAAGCCGAAGAAGCGGCTGTACCTGATCACCAGCGATGCTGACCTGAACGCCGATACCCTGTTAAGCGCTGGTGATTCACCAGTGGAAGTGCTCGCTGCCGTACCCCGACGTGCGGACAAGCCCAGTATGGCGTTGGCTATCCTGCCCACATCCCTTGCAGAGGACGAGCCTGCCAGTCTCCTTACCGAGGCTAAAATATCCGTTGAAATCCTGCCCATGCCCTATACTGAATAGACAAGGATAATTTCAACGCAGGGATTTGCGCATGACCGTGGACGTGGAAAAAGTCAAAAGCGAGCTGCTGGAAGCACTCGAGCATGACAGACTGGTTCTGCCGACGCTCCCAGAAATTGCGCTACAAGTCAGGGAAGCGGCGAACGATCCCAATACTGATATTCCCCGCCTGCATGACCTGATCGGCAATGACGCCGCCCTCTCCGCTCGTGTCGTACGCGTCGCCAATAGTCCGCTCGTGCGAGGCGTACAAACCATCGAACACCTGCAGGCTGCCCTGAGCCGTTTGGGTGTCACCTATAGCTGCAACCTGGTCCTTGGCCTCGCCATGGAGCAGATGTTTCAGGCCACCAATGAGGTTATCGATACCCGGCTGCGGGAAGTGTGGTCCAGAAGTGCCGAGGTGGCCGCCATTGCCAATGTGTTATGCCAGCACTACACCGGACTGGAACCCGATAAGGCGACCCTGGCCGGACTCACGCACCTGATTGGCGTGTTGCCCATCCTGACCTATGCCGAGGAACACGAAATTCTCCTCGAGGAGGACGAGTCGGAACAACTGGATGCCGTAATCGGGGCTATAGCGCCTGATCTGGGTGTCAAGATACTCGAGTCCTGGAATTTTCACCCCTCCCTCACCCACGTACCGAAGGAGCATCTCGTGTACCACAGGGATAGCGAGCAAACGGACTACACAGATGTGGTCGTGGTTGCTCGCCTGCAGAGTTATGGTTACGAAGACAGCACGGGGCGCAAGATCAGCTCCAGCGAAGTACCCGCGGTAGCCAAACTGGGGCTTGAGGTGGATGACTCAGAAGATCTGGAACTCGGGCTTCACATCGAGGAAATCGATATGGCGGTAGAGTCCCTGCAGTGAGTCAGCTTATGGCTGCTGCCAGGAAAAGCTGCCACGACACGTAAAAGACGCCCACAAGCTATCCATCATCGACAGATTGACGTTTTCGAGCATCTGGATCACGTCGATGCGGTTGGCGATTTCGTCCTCGCTAATAGACTCCAGCTCGAGAATTCGTTTGTTCAACGCTATCGCGTCTTTCACCCCGATCAAATAAAGCAGGGCCTCAGGCTCTTCAGTCACGCGCCTGATGTGAAGGGAGTGGATGCCGTATTGTGCAATCTTGCTCAGACATTTCTTGCGGTCGCCATAACCAACCGCGAACTCGATGGGGACCAGACTGTCTTGTTTCGCTTCGGGCAGTTCTACCGATTCCGGAGCCCGGTAATCATTTAATTGGACGATTTCACCCATTTCAGCCTACTCATTCGTATTTAGCGTGGCTAAACCCCCGACATATTGGCAATAACCCAATTTATTAGGGAATCTAATGGATCATATTCTGAACCCGTGAATTTGGTGGCGTCAACATATTGATTTTCATAAGGATTTTTTCTGAAAAATTCTATTGAAGAAATACTGAAAATTAAAAAATCCGGGTGAATTTCAGTTTTGAAAACTGGGTTCAGGCGGTTTGGCGGGAATCTAGCGGGGTTTATACCGCCAATTTAGTGGGATTATAAATCTTTTTGCAAGCAGTCTGATGGCCGTGGGAGTTCCCACCAGCTTGCTGGGAATTCTGAGCCGTTACAGCTGGAGCCTTTGCCCTTTTGGCAGCAGTTTGCCTTGCAGGTGCTGCTTGCCCCAGCAACAGCGCCTCGATGGCCGCGCGGTCTGTTTCTCGCTAACCAGACCTTGCCCCTTCGTTCTGGCAAGAGCTTTTAGCATGCTGCAGCGAGTCGGCTGTAAAACCCCGACCATACTCAGCTAGAGCCTACCTGCGTTCTGGCAAGAGTCTCAACCCTCCTGCCACTAGTTCGCTTTGCAACCTCTCCACACCCCAGCAACAGCTCTTCAATGGTCGTGCGGTCTATTTCCTTCTAACCAGACCTTGTCCCTTCGTTCTGGCAAGAGCTTTTGGCATACTGCAGCTAGTCGGCTGTAAAACCCCGACCATACTCAGCTAGAGCCTACCTGCGTTCTGGCAAGAGTCTCAACCCTCCTGCCACTAGTTCGCTTTGCAACCTCTCCACACCCCAGCAACAGCTCCTAACTGACAGAAGAGTTGATAATTCTCTGGTTTGGAGAGAAGCTCTGGGTGAGTTGGTGTCCCCGGCAGGAATCGAACCTGCAACCTACGCCTTAGGAGGGCGTCGCGCTATCCAGTTGTGCCACGGGGACCCGGTGCGCAAGTATATACTTATGCTTCGCCCTACCCCACCATCGGCAGGCATTTAATTCGCAGCACGCCATGATCAGCATCATCCTTCCCACTTACAACGAATCCGGAACCGACTATCTGCAGTCCATTCTGCAGCGTTTTTCTGATTTGCCTGATTGTGAAGTTATCCTGGTGGATGGTGGCAGCGATGACGGCACCCTGGAGCAGTTGCAAGCGACGCCCTGGCGCATTGAACAGCTGCCCGGGAGCTCCCGTGCCGAGCGCCTGCAACGGGGGATCGAGTTAAGCACGGGAGATATCGTGCTGCTGCATCATCCCCGCAGCCTGTTGGACTCTTCAGCAATCTCTCAATTACGGGAACTCGGAAATTCCAGCCAGAGGTTCTGGGGCGGATTCACCCAGTCATTTGATATGCAGCATCCGCTTCTGAATTTCACTTCCTGGTATTCAAACCATATCCGCCTTGATCGGCGACAGATTGTTTACCTGGATCACTGCCTGTTCATTCACCGCGGTTTGCTGGGTGCTAACCTGACTATTCCGAAAGTAGAAATCTTCGAAGACACAGCTCTATCCCTGCAATTGCGGCGCATGGCTGCCGCCTGCCGTCTCCCTGCCAAGTCCACAACCTCTGCCATCCGCTTCCAGCGCAATGGGTTTGTACGACAATCCCTGATGAACCAGGTGCTCAAACTGGGATTTTTGCTGGGAGTCTCGTCGGAGAGAATGAATCGCTGGTACGAGAAAGGGCTGGGCCTGAACCAACCCTAGCCGGAGCAACTGCCCCCACCGAGTACGCAAAATTTTGCGCAGTGAGGATGATTCAGTTTCACACGGCGCCAGGCTTCCTTCAGCGTGGAGCCCATGTTGAAGCGCTGGTCATAGGGCAGCAAGGTACAGGCCTGAACGGAAAGATGATCGTCACCCTTGTGTTTCACCACCATGCGCGATGAGGCACACATGATCGAAGCCGGGTCCTTGTTCAGGATGTTCCAGCAGGCAGTTGTAATTTCAGGCACCTCTGCGCCTTCATCCATTTCCGGAAACAGCACCAGATGCTCGGGATTCAGGGCGTCGAGCGCTACGCCTTCCCGTGCGAAGAGGGCTGCATAGCCTTCGCGCATGGCAGCCTCGTCTTCGTTCCACATGGTTCTGCCTGCCACGGTGAAATTCAATCCGGCATCCGACATCCAGCGCAATGACTGGATAGCGGGCTTCCAGGAACGTGCCCCCCTCTCCAGTGCGTGAGTGCTCTCCTCGTAATGATCCAGCGAAATTCGAATCGCCAGCGCCGCACCAAATTTCTCATGTAATTGCTGAAGCGCTTCCTGTTCACGCAGCAGGGTCTTCATTCCGTTGCTAAGCACCAACACCTTAAACCCGCGCTCGAGGCAGAGCCCGAGGATATTCATAAAGTCGGGATTCAGGAAAGGTTCCCCACCGGTGAATCCAATTTCGGTAGTCGTGAACTGTTCGCTGGCGATTTCATCCAGCAACGCTTTCGTTTCTGACAAGCTGATGTAGCTGAGTCGGTCATTAGTGGGCGTGGATTCGATGTAGCAGTTCTCACAACTGAGATTGCAAAGGCTACCGGTGTTTATCCAGAGCGTCTCGAGTTGCCTTGGATCCACTGACGCACGCAGGGATCCGTCTGCAGTAACATCCATGTCCTGAAATTTCACGTGAGTGCCAGTCGAGCCCGCGCCGGCCCCTGCCTGCTCGGCATCTACCCGCTCACCGACTTCCAATATTTCGATTCGATTCATAGTCTGCTAGCAACACGCTCCAGAGTTGGTGGTTCCAGATTCGAAAAACGCCTCATAGGGAAATTCAGTGCCGCATCCAGGAAAAATACCATAGTGCTTACTGAAATCGCCGTAGAACTCAAAGAATGCGCTATACCGCGTATCGGCCAGCATCATTTGCGTGTTACCGCAAACCGGCTCCACCTTACCAACCTCAAATCTGTGGTGATTATCCAGCACAAATGCCGTCGGCTGTTCCTTCACTCCACCGAGGTATTTAACCGCTTGCCCGTAATCCTCACAGGCGGGCTCCAGGGAGGGTAATTTGAACAACCGATACGTTACAGAGTAGAAGCGATAACCCTCTACTTTCCTGGAAACGGCTTCGCTGGATATCGTAATTGGATGTACATCCACAATGCGCGGATCAGGAAACCCACATAGCCGTGCCAGATTTTGAAAATCATTCCAGTACAGGGCGCCGCCCAGGCATTCCCCGTAGAGCTCTCTGTCCGTTGCGAGGGCAGTAGGTAATCGCCTGTCACAGTAGACGTCAGAGAAATAAAATTCCCCGCCCTCTTTCAAGACCCGGTTAGCTTCGAGAAGTACCGCCTGTTTATCTGTGGCCAAATTGATGACGCAATTAGAGACAATCACATCGAATGTGCCATCTTCAAGGCCTGCTTGCCCCAGATCCTGGATATTGCCTTTAACAAAGGCCACATTGGAACTGGCATAGGAAAATTTTTGGCGATGCCAGTCCAGGTGTTTCGTGGCTATAGCAAGTTGTTCATCGGTCATATCCAGTCCGATCACGCTTCCCTGCTCTCCCACTAGCTGGGACAGCAGATAACAATCGCGCCCGGATCCGCTACCAAGATCAAGCACCGACAAGCCTTCCATGTGGGTAGGGATCGTCAGACCACAACCATAGTAACGTGATGCCACTTCTTCATGGATATTGGAGAGTGCTGACTTGATGTGCTGGGGATAGTCAACGATAGTGCAACAGGCATTGGTCTTTAAGTCGGCACTGCTCTGCAGTTCCTTGCCATAGTATTCCTTGACGTCCTGTTCGATATTACTCATTTCGTTCATCTTCTAATGTGACCCTTTCTCACTCTTGACACTAATTTTGACTCTGATCTTGACTCTGATTTTTGCACTAAGTCGCAGCTTGCTTGCTCCGCTATACGCAGGCTTCAAGAGTCAACACAGACCCAATAAATACGGAATTCCTTGCAATTTAACTCTGCAAACCCGATTCAACGCTGGTCAGTTAACTCCTGCTGATACGTCTCTCTGTGTTAAGCTTTCTGCCGTGCTTTAATCGGGATTAATCCGACAAGCGTTTACCTGAACTCCCAGCAAGAAAGACTGTGCAAGAATCACTTCCCAAGACTTCGATAGATTGGCTTTGCAGTAAATTTGAAACCCTGTCTACCGCCGAACTATACGAAATACTGCGTTTGCGTGCTGAGGTATTTGTCGTGGAGCAAGACTGTCCGTACCAGGATCTGGACGGTAAAGACCAGCTAGCATTCCACCTGCTCGGGTTGGTGGATTCATTAGTATGCTGCTATTCGCGGCTCCTGCCTCCCGGTGTCAGCTACCCCGAAGCCTCAATTGGACGCGTCGTTACCTCAAGCCTCGTCCGCGGCGGCGGATTGGGCCGTCAGCTGCTGCAGGAATCGATTCGCCAGTGCCATCACTTGTGGCCCGGCCATGGCATCACTATCTCCGCGCAACACCATCTGGAAAAGTTTTATCAGGATTTTGGTTTCCTCACCAAATCAGAACCTTATCCTGAAGATGGTATTCCCCATATCAAAATGCAACTCATTCCCTGACTGCTCGTTCCCGACAAATCAGGAAGTCTGGTCATCTAACAGGGCCTGGGCTTCATCAAAAAGTGCCAGGGTCTTCTCATCATCCTGAGGATTCAGGAGGCTGACGCCGACAATGGCCGCGGACGCCAACAGGAACCCGGGCACAATCTCATAGAGATCAAATATTCCGCCTTGCAAATTCGACCATATAACAACCGTTGTAGCACCAAGCAGCATTCCCGCTATGGCCGCAAGCGCAGTCATGCGGCGCCATAGTAGTGAAAACAGGATTACCGGCCCAAACGCAGCTCCGAATCCTGCCCATGCGTAACTCACCAACTCCAACACCCTGCTCTCCCTGTCGCTGGCTATCAAGAGCGCCACTACTGCAATTCCAATGACGGCGGCGCGGCTCACCATGAGCAACTCCTTTTCAGAAGCATCAGGTCGCACAAATACCCGGTAGACATCCTCCGAAATTACGCTGGAAGAAACCAGAAGCTGGGAATCGATGGTGGACATAATCGCGGAGAGAATAGCAGCCGTTATAATCCCTGCTATCCAGGGATTAAAGAGACTCTGGCTCAGGGCAATGAAAACCGTCTCAGGATTATCCAGAGGTGCGTCAGCGAAGTAGGCAATGCCAGCAAGACCCGTGGTCACAGAACCTATCAACACAATAATCATCCACGTCATCGCCATGCGACGCGCGGGCACCAACTTTTCAGCGCTCTCTGCGGCCATGAATCGGGCCAGTATGTGGGGTTGCCCCATGTAACCCAGCCCCCAGGCAATCAGGGAAATAAAACTCAGCAAACCCAGGTTCGCAAACAGCGCCAGGCTATCTGAATTCACTGCCTGCATCTGCTCGCTCACAGCGCCAAATCCACCCGCCGAAGTAATCACACCAACAGGCGCAATAAGCAAGGCAGCGAGCATGAGGATAGCCTGAATAGCATCGGTCCAGGCTACTGCGAGGAAACCACCGACAAATGTATAGGAGACGATGATAAATCCGCCGGTGAGCAGTGCCACGCCATAATCCAGGCCGAAGCTGTTCTCAAACAGGATCGCGCCCCCAACCAGACCCGATGCGGTATAGAACGTGAAGAACAACAGAATTACCGAGGCTGATAGAGAGCGTAGAATCTTGCTGCTATCCTGGAACCGGTTTTCGAAGTAATCGGGCAGTGTCAGGCAATTGTTGGCGTGCTGGCTGTAAACCCGCAATGGCCGCGCAACGATAAGCCAGTTACAGTAGGCCCCGAATACCAGGCCAATACCTATCCAGATTTCACTCAGGCCTGACAGGTAGATGGCCCCCGGCAAGCCCAACAACAACCAACCGCTCATGTCAGATGCCCCGACACTCAAGGCCGTGACCATCGCGCCCAATTTGCGGCCACCCAGTATGTAATCGCCCAGGTCATGGGTACGCCGATAGGCCTTGATACCCAGAAAGAGAATTACCAACAAGTAACCGCAAAAAGTAATCAGCAGTGGTGCATCATAGTTCATCGTTTTCTGTCTTTTCTTCGCCCGACCCGATCAGCAAGCCCCCGGCCATGCTCCATTCTATGCTATTTAGACTGGGATCAACGCAAATTGGGTAAAACCGACCATGGTCAGGCCACCACCATCTGGAGCCGCGCTACACCCCCCCCTCTTGCTGCAGAATGCTTTATATAACAAAGTATTTACTTTACTATAAACCACCGTTAAACAAAGTAAGCCCTTTAAATATTTGGCCGATAAAAGCTCAGGATGGACGTCAACGTTAAACAATCCCGGATTCTGCAGCGCCTCAAGATCAGGGGGCCGCAGTCTGTGAAGATCCTCGCAAGCCATCTTGGAATTACCACCATGGGCGTGCGTCAGCATCTCGCCAGCCTCGAACAGCTTGAACTGGTGAGACAAACCCGGGAAGCACGGCAAAACAGGGGACGGCCCGTGCACCTCTGGGCATTGACCGGAAAAGGGCATGCCCGATTCCCTGATCGCCATCAGGCGCTGAGCATTGATTTCATCGAAGCCATAGAAGAGTCACTGGGAGAAGCGCAGCTCTCTGGCATCATAAATCACTGTGGCAACAAACAGCTTCAGCGCTACTCCAAACCGCTGCAGTCCGCTGGGGATGATCTGGGCGCTCGCCTTCGGCTACTGGCGGAGCTACGCAGCGACGATGGCTTCATGGCGGAAATACGCCTGCTACCTGATGGCTGGTTACTAATCGAAAACCACTGCCCACTGCACATCGCCGCCAAGCGTTGTCCAGAAATTTGCGACTCGGAACTCGCTATGTTCCGGGGACTGCTGGAGCAGTACGCTGAAGTGGAGCGCGCCGACCACTTGCTGGCTGGAGCGAGGCGCTGCGCGTTCAAAATCACCGCCAACAAGTAGCTTCTGAACAACGGGGGTAACGCGCCCCCATGTAAAACCCCTATTGCGATTCCTGTTATAGTGTCACTCCCTCGCTTGAAGTAGAACTTAATTGATGCCAGCCATCCTGAAACACAGTCTAAGCATAATTCTGGGGCTAATACTGCTCACCCTTGCAGTAATGCCTAAAGTGGTCAGTTCCAACGTACAGGCCACAACCACAGCTAACCTTTACGCACTGTTCCCACCTGAAACAAGACGCCAGATCCAGATCGACGAAGGTCACTTCGAGAGTGGCTGGTTTAGTAGCGTGGCAAGCTATGACTTGAGCTATGCCCCGTTCGGCACCAGCGAACCCCTGGTTGTCGAATTACATTTCAGCTACCAGCATGGACCCCTGTTGTTCACTGCCGATGGCATGAAAATTGGCCTGGCTTATGCGGACATCGAGCCCCGGTTTGCCGACCCTCAGCTCGGCCAGGTGTTGCTGGACATTCCATTTGAACTGCCCGAGTTAAGTGTCGGGATGTTGCTTGGTTTAAACGAGGATCTGACTTTCGACATCGCTGTCGCCCCGGCTGTGATTGACGATAACACTACCACCCTGAATTTCGATGGCCTGCAAGCGAGACTCGAAGTCGCTGCCGATATGTCAGCAACATTCAGGATGGATATGGAAAGGCTTGATGCCAGGGCTGCTGGAAACGGCATGGGCTTCTCAATCTCTGCACTTAGCGTGACCAGCGAAACAGCGCAGATCAACAATCTTCTTGCCAACAGCGACGCCCTGCTCGAGATTGCTGAACTGGGTAGCCCGGGGCCTCTGGCCTTCAATAGCAAAACGATTTCAGCCAATTCCAGTATCCGCAACAACAGTGCGCTTGAGATCGACGTAAGCCAGCGACTGGCGATCTCAGAAATCGACAGCGCATTGCCAGTGGATGCGATCAGTTGGACCATGGAAGTTGAGGAACTTCAGACTTCTGTAATCCGTCAGTACTACGATGTGCTCTACGAAATGCAGCAGCAGCTAAGTACTGCCTCCAGTGCAACTACGAACGGCAGTGACGTACTGGGAGAAATGGTCGACGACTTCGGCCTGGTAGTCCTGCAAAACCGCCTGGTCGTTAACAACAACCTGGCGGCAACTGTTTACGACGGTGATCATAATCTGGATATCCAGCTAAGATGGCTAGGCCTTCCTCAACTTGGGTCCTATGAGGAGTTATCCTTTGCCGATGTTATTGATGCACTGGAATTGCAGCTCGACCTGTCGCTCGCCCTGGAGGCGATCCTTCAGAGCCCCGCTGCCGCCATGGTCGACCCCTACTTGCAACAGGGATATGTCACTGTCGATAATAACCGCATCGAAATGCAACTATCTCTGCGTGATCGACAACTGGTACTCAACGGTGAGATCACCGCACTCGAACAATTTTTCCCAACGGTATCACAGTGAATTCGAATAATGCTGCCGTCGCGACTCGTCACAGCGACGAAGTCCGCAAACTATTCAGCTACCCCAAGTACTGGGCTGAGTGCTTCGGCACCGCTCCGTATTTGCCAATGTCTCGAGCGGAGATGGACCAGCTCGGTTGGGATAGTTGCGACATCATCATAGTCACCGCTGACGCCTACATCGACCATCCAAGCTTTGGCATGGCGGTTGTCGGGCGCTTGCTGGAAGCACTCGGCTTCAGGGTCGGCATTATTTCCCAGCCAGCATGGGATTCGGCTGAGGCATTCAAGCAACTGGGAAAGCCGAACCTGTTTTTCGGTGTCACCGGCGGCAACATGGATTCGCTTATTAACCGCTACACGGCCGACCTGCGCATGCGCAGTGATGATGCCTATACACCGAATGGTGAGGCGGGTAAGCGGCCCGATCGTTCTGTCATTGTCTACAGCCAGCGTTGCCGAGAGGCCTATTACGACACACCCATCGTGATCGGCGGCATTGAAGCAAGTTTGCGACGCATAGCGCAATATGATTACTGGAGCGACAAGGTTCGCCGCTCAATCCTGGTCGATTCCAACGCGGACATACTGCTCTATGGCAATGCCGAGCGCGCGTTGGCAGAGTTGGCAACTGAAATTGCTGCGGGAAAAAGCATAGAGGATTGTTGGGATCTTCGCGGCACGGCCATGCTTCGGAACGAACCTCCATCGGGTTGGACAGAAATCGACTCTACCCGGATAGACTGGCCCGCAAAAATCGACAAGCTGCCAAACCCTTACGAGTACAGTCACAAAGAACTACAAACTGAAGATCCTGCGAACAACAGAAGCGCCGGGAACACTGATGACAGGGATCAGGCGCAAGCAGTTCGAATCATTCCACTGCCCTTGCAGCGACAGACTGAATATGACAAGGCAAGCAGTTATATCCGTCTGCCTTCGTTTAATAAAGTGACAAATGACCCGGTCCTGTATGCTCACGCGTCACGCATCCTGCATCAGGAAGCCAACCCGTATAATGCAAGGCCACTAATCCAGAAACACGAGACTCAGGAAGTCTGGGTAAATCCACCCCCCATTCCCCTGGAAACCGAGGAAATGGATTGGGTTTTCGATCTTCCCTATCAGCGACGGCCGCATCCATCCTATGCCGATGCCCGCATCCCGGCCTACGACATGATCAAGACGTCAGTAAATATCATGCGCGGTTGCTTTGGGGGCTGCACGTTCTGCTCTATTACCGAGCATGAAGGGCGCATTATTCAGAGCCGCTCCGAGGAAAACATACTCCGTGAAATAGAAAAGATCAGGGATCAGGTACCTGGCTTCACAGGCACTATATCGGATCTGGGTGGCCCCACTGCCAA
Organism: uncultured Pseudohongiella sp.; assembly: GCA_965227635.1. GTDB lineage: Bacteria > Pseudomonadota > Gammaproteobacteria > Pseudomonadales > Pseudohongiellaceae > UBA9145. The sequence goes on from OZ245763.1 coordinate 3,849,869, forward strand.
TATGTATAAGCTGAACTGCAAGTCACCAAAAATTCAGAAGACTTGCAAACGGCTTTCCTGTGTTTACCCGAATATCTGCAAGCATCTAAATACTGATCACAGTCCCACCACGCAGTTGTACCGTAAGGCACGGCAGGTAGAAGGTGTGAAGCGAGTCGCCATCGCTTCCGGCTTGCGATACGACCTCGCCCTCCGTGATCCGGAATATATCGAGGAGCTGGTCACCCATCATGTAGGCGGTTATTTGAAAATCGCTCCGGAACACAGCGAAGAAAAGACCCTGTCCCAGATGATGAAGCCCAGCATTTCGGCTTATGATGAGTTCAAGAAACTTTTCGACAAGTACTCTCGCAAGGCAGGCAAGGAACAGTATCTTATCCCCTACTTTATCGCCGCTCATCCGGGTTGCGATGAAGAGGAAATGCTAAACCTGAGCCTCTGGCTTAAGGAACACGATTTCAAACCAGACCAGGTGCAAACCTTCTACCCCTCTCCCATGGCCCTGGCCACTGCCATGTATTATTCAGAGAGAAATCCACTGCAGAAACTGCGCTATAAATCCGACAAGCTTAGCGTCTGCAAGGACATAGATCAGCGTCGCTTGCAAAAGGCTTTCCTGCGCTATCATGATGAGAAGAACTGGCCCCAATTACGAGAAGCATTGCGCAAACTCGGCCGGGAAGACCTCATCGGACGCGGACCACGCCACCTGATACCTCCGGCAGACCCGGCGACGCCGGGAAGAGGCTCCGGGAAGAAGCGGATAAAGACTGTTGGCACAGCCAACAACAGGAAGGGTACAGGAAGAGCTGGAAATCCAGGCAAACGCTCTCGTCAGCCTGCACGTCGTCGCTAATCAGCCACGTACCTGCAGGTTGATTTCTTCCATAATGCGCCACTCGCCATCTTCCTGCAGCAGCAACAACTTCTTTTGTGTGTCGTCGTTGTACGTAGGTGATTCGTAGCGCAACCAGAAGTGGACTTCCATCATACCGGCATCCACACCGATAAATTCGAAGTCAGTCATTTCAAGCCGAATCCAGTCTGCATTGCCAATCACTCTGCGCCGATTACTGCGCCAATCAGCCTGCGTATCCTGATATCGCGGGATAAAATCGGTATGGTAGCTGGCGAAATAGCCCTCGAGATCCTTTTCCTCCCAGGCCTCTATCCAGGTAATCACCGAGTCTTCAAGGATGGCAATGTCGTCATCATCTACCGTAGTCGGATCGAGGTCCAAGCCGGGCTCGCCACCCGACTCCTGATCTGCTGGCAATGTTTCAGCAACTGCGACGGTCATGTCGGATGCTGCTGGCTGCACAGCAACATCAGCAATATCATCCGTTTCAGGAGGTGCAACTGGTTCATTGGCGGCGAGTTCCATCGCCGTGGTGCCATCAGGCTCTGTGACGATTGGCTCCGGCTCCGCTACTTCTGTTGCTTCCACTTCATCCTGACTGAGCGCGATGGCCACCGGCTCATCATTGAGTTCCTCGGGTGTTGCCATCACCGGCTCAGATTCCTCGGCTTGCACTTCACTCTCTTCTGTCGCATCAAGTGATTCAAACTCGGGCTGCACAATGATGGTTGTATCTACGCCCCTTTCCTGGGCCGTCACCAGTGCCAGGCTGGAATCCGATACGGGTTCGGCTATGGCAACCCCGGCACCGGGTGGAGGAGCTTGTTGTGCCTCAGTCGCCACCCTGTTTCCAGCCTGGCTTTCGACCTCACTTTCGATTTCAGTTGAACTGACACTATCACTTGCCACAACCGCCATTGCATCCAGCGATGCCTCTTCCGTAGCGGCTTCGTTAGCGGCAAACGGTGACGGGGTATTCGGTGGGGTCTGTTCGCTAGTCGCCGCAGTTTGTGGGTCAGGCGCGTCAGACTGTGCACTGGGCTCAGCGCGTTCCGGGCGAATGCTCTGCGGAATGTTGTTGGCGGCCAACTGAGTCTCTTCGGGATTTCCCTCGCCCTGCAATTGCTGGTAGATGAAGCCGAGGGACGCAATCGCAACAACTGCAGCCAGGGGAATCAACGCGCCGAAGCGGTTACTGTCCTGGGTTTGTCCGCTAGGCAGGACCTGATTGCTGTCTGCGTGCTTGAGAATTTTCACCAGTTCTGCCCGCCCAATGGGGAGCATCTCGGTTTGACCAAGACGGGCTTGCACCATGAGTCGGCACATATTCTGTGCGGGCCCCGGGTAACCCTTGCAGGATTTGTAGAAATAACTCATCGCTGCGGGTTCGAGTTGTAAGCCTGGTATTCCGGATTTCTCTGCATACTTGTAGAAGAACTGACTCAGGGCTTCGCCGTCCATGGGTTCAAGCACGAATCGATGAGAAACGCTCAGTAGCAGTGCTTTGAATTCCTGATTGGTGAGCAAGCGTTTTTCCAGAGCGGGCTCACCGCAGAGAACAATATTGAGGACCCGGTTACTGTCTACCTGCACTTCTGCGAGGCGGTAAATTTCAAGCAAGGTAATGTCGGTGAGCAAATGTGCATCATCAAAGATCAGGATCAGTGGTTTCTCGTCATTCTCCCGCATGGCATCCTCTAGCAGGCGGGGGAAGTTGGAAGATTCGGGAAGATCCAGTTCACGGGAAAGCATGGAGCGAAGCATTTCCGGTGATTCTATGGCTGCCTGAAAGTAGATAACCCTGAAACCCTTGCGGCGCAGGTATTTACTCAATTTCTCGCAGAGCGTGCTTTTGCCACTTCGGGAGGTACCCAGAAGCTTGATGAAGGCCTCAGGTGTCGACAGGGCATCATGCAATCCCTGCAGGGTCTGCAAGTAAGGTCCGTCACTGAAGTAAAACGCCTGCTTGGTTGTCATTGAAATCTCGAATGGGTGAGTCACCCTTTCAGTCTGAGGTAGTGCTATCGATCGCTTTCTTTCTTGAGATTGAATTCGATATTGGTGAGCACGCCCCTCAGGATATTCATTTCCATTTCGTCTATGCGAATTCGATTGAACAGCCTTCTCATGCGCTGCATTAGTTGCCGGGGATTTTCCGGATCGTGAAAATCAATGGCGATGAGGACCCGTTCAAGGTGAGCATAGAAGTGTTCCACCTGCTCCCCTGTGGACAACGGCTGATCCCAATTGCTTTCCAAAAGCTCTCTTTTTCCCGCCGGCTGGCTTGCTCCACGTTCCTGAAGATCATCGCCGTCTACTGAAGATTGATCGGCAGCCGCCAGATTCGCTTTATGCACTTCGTAACAAATCACCATTACGGCTGCGGCGAGATTGAGCGAGCTATAGCCCGGGTTAGCCGGAATCTGCACATGAAAATTACACAGTTGCAGTTCCTCGTTATTCAAGCCGGAATCTTCCCTGCCAAACACCAGTGCAATGCTGCCACCCGCATCACTTTCCTCTATCGCCTTCTCACCAAGTTGATCCGGGCTCAACATAGGCCAGGGGATGCTGCGTCGCCGGGCGCTGGCGCCAATCACCAGGGTGCAGTCCGCTATCGCATCGGTGAGACTATTGACCACTCGTGCACGCTCCAGAATATCCAGCGCTGACGCTGCCCTTCCTACCGCCACGCCACTGGGGAATTCCTCAGGCGAAACCAGAACCAACTCGCTTAGCCCCATGTTTTTCATTGCACGGGCGGCCGCGCCAATATTGCCGGGATGGGATGTACTCACCAGCACTATCCTGATTCTGTCCAGCGCACTCATCCCTTCGGCATTTCCCTGCTTCTTCTTATCCAACGTCTCGTTACCAAACTTCATTCAGAGCACCGCATTATAGCAGCAAGCTGGGATTGCGCCGGGTTCGTTTCCACTAAATGACCAGTATCTACAGGGCTACACTACTTTGCTATCATACCGCGCCCATACCGTGCCCGTGGCACGTCAGCCGGTATCGGTAGCCAGCCACATTCAGACAGATACTCAGGTAACAATCCATGCATGCCCTGGTCAACATAGCACTGCGCGCTGCCCGTGACGCAGCCGAATCACTCGCCCATCGGGTAGATCGCCTGGACAGAGTCCAGATCGTGGACGACACTCCGGAGTCTTTTCAAACGAGCCTCGATACTGACGCCGATAAAGCCATTCTCTATCATTTGCAGAAGACCTTTCCCGATCACGGAATCCTGTCACGGGTATCAGGCAACCATGAGGGAAAGGAAGGCGAACCGTTGTGGCTGGTCGACCCGGTGCTGGGGAGTCGCAATCTGGCGAATGGCTACCCGCTATTTGGGGTTTCAATCGCAGTTCAAATGAAGGGTGTCGTATCCCATGGCGTGGTCGTCCTTCCCATGTTCAACGAAGAATACGTAGCCAGCCGCGGCGTTGGCGCTCAGATGAACTCGCGACGGATTCGGGTCAGCGAAACTGCTGAAATTGAAGGCAGCTTACTGGGTCTTAATGAGCTAGGCCTGGACCCGAAAGCGTTCATCAATTTCCAGCAAGCTCTGCTGAAAGCAAAAGCCAGTCCACGCTTGTCTGGCTGCAGCGCACTGGACATGACGGCGGTTGCCAGCGGCAAGTTACAAGGCGGTTGGAGCAAACAACTTGACCAGTGCAGTGGTGCAGCAGCCAGCCTGATATTGAAAGAAGCGGGAGGGCTGATAGGCAGCGAGGAAGGCAATCCACGGTTGGAAAGCGGTAAGGAAATGCTTTTTGCCAACGCAAAGATGTTCAAACAACTGGTCAAATTGCGGCATAAGATCTCCAGCTGATTGCAATAATCTGTGTCGTGAGTTCTTTCGATACGTTCATGCTGTATAGTCGGAAAAAAATGTCGGCTACGGCGATTAGCCAGTCCAGACCGGCACTCAGCCAACAGGATTGAGCATTCAGGAGACTCGGTAAGACGATGGCGGAAGCCACCAAGAAGCAGCCAAAACGTTATAGTCTTGTCGAAGGCTCCATCCAGCAAGCGCTAATCCGGATGACCATGCCCATGATCATTGGCATGATCATGCTTTTCACCTTTAGCCTTGTGGATACCTGGTTCATTAGTTTTCTGGGTACCGAGTCACTTACCGCCATCAGTTTCACTTTCCCGGTTACCTTTACGGTTATGAGCCTGGCTATCGGCCTGGGTATCGGCGCATCCGCGGTAGTCGCTAAATATCTCGGCGCATCGCAATTCGAAAAAGCCAAAGAAGCCTCGACGGTAATTAATTATTTATCCTTCGCCCTGGCTGCCCTCGTCGCCTCCATTATGGCACTGACCATGGACGACCTGTTTCAACTGATGGGCGCCAGCGAAGAGTTGCTTCTGCCCATTCGGGAATACATGGTGGTTTGGCTACCGGGGTCGGTACTGGTGGTCTGCATCATGACTGGAAACAGCATCCTGCGAGCCAGCGGCGACACCAAGACACCCAGCATTCTGATGGCAGCTGCGGGCCTCATGAACGCCATTCTCGACCCCTTCCTGATCTTCGGCATCGGCCCGTTTCCTGAATTGGGCATTGCCGGAGCCGCATGGGCGACCGTCATAGCCTGGTCCATCGGCTTTGCCTACCTGATGTACACACTGGTCGTGAAACTCGAAATGGTCAGCGCCGCCTTGCCTTCCCGCGCCACCATGCTCAGTTCTGGCAGGGATATGATGCGCATTGGGATACCAGCCGCTGGAGCCAATATGATGACCCCGCTGGCGGCCGGTGTAATGACGGCAATCGCCGCAGGCTTCGGGGATACTGCTGTAGCAGCCTTCGGAGTCGGCGCACGTATCGAACCGATGGCTACACTGTTGGTCCTAGCCATGTCCAGTTCGCTGCCACCCCTGATTAGCCAGAATTTCGGTGCGGATCGTATGGACAGGGTTGTGGAAGCCTATCGCCTTTCAATCCGCTTTATCATGATCTGGCAGCTAGGCATCTATCTGGTTCTGGCGGTGACAGCTCCACTGATCGCGGCTGTATTCTCCGAAGACCCACAGGTGGTAGAGGCGATCCAGTTGTTCATCTGGATCATGCCACTGGGCTATGGCTTTCAGGGCATCATCATACTCAGCAATTCATCCCTCAATGCCCTGCACAAACCGCTAGTGGCCCTGTATCTTAGCGTGGCCCGCTTCTTCATTTTCTATGTACCCCTGGCCTGGATCGGTAGTAGATATTTCGGTCTGTACGGTTTTTTTGCCGGGGCCGTCGCTGGCAACCTGCTCATGGCTGCCATATCCTGGCGCTGTTTCAACACGGTGCAGACACTACTGAGTAGCGAGCACTCCGCAAGCATTACACAGGACCAGGAGGTAGTGGAGGAACAACAGAAGCAGACAGCCTGATCGAGACGGCGTTGCTCCTGACGCGCTTAGCGGCTAAAGAAATTTCGAACGGTGCTCATCAAGCCGCCAGGCTTGGGGTTAGAGAGTTGCGGTTGCAGGGAACCTTCACTGTCCACTTTTGCTGACTCGATTGCTGCGTGACTGGCACCGGAATCTGATTTCGGTTCTGCCGAGTCCTCACCCTCTATATCCTCACCCTCTACGAGACTGAAGCTCTTATCCGCAACCGTTGCAGCCGCGTCTTCTTCATCTGAATAAGTGAGGCGGTTATTGCGCTCCTGAAAGGCCAGCATCTCCTGACAGATTTCGTCATACTCTTCCTGGGTCAACAATTCAGGACGCTCTTTCATATTTAGCGTGAACTGTCGATCATTGGCGGCCGAGAGGTAATGAAGATTCTTCTTCTTGGTCAGCAACAGTCCTTCTTCTTTAGCCACGTTGTACAGCGGAGTACCGCGCAGTGGAATATAGGGAAAAAAGAAGAAGTGCTCCGGCGCTATGCGCTGGTTCAGCTTGAGGGTTTCACGCATATTGGCTGCCGTTTCCAGCGGCATACCAACGATATTAAACGTCAAGCGGTTGATGCCAGCTTTCTTGCAGTTATCGGCGGCATCAATGACTTGCTGATTCTTCATCTTTCTACCCAGCATCTTGCCGCGATATTCTTCATCGCCGCTTTCAATACCAAACCAGATAGTGTGACACCCGGCCTCCGCCGCTGTCTTGCAGAACTCTTCGTTCATCACCTCTACGCGGGAATTGATAGAGAAAGGTAAGCCAATTCGCTCCTTGTAAATCTCGAAAAACTTGCGAACAAATTTCAGGTTGGAAAGGAACAGTTCATCCCAAAATTCGAAATAGCCAACATCGTACAGATCTCGAAGACGCTCCAATTCAACGACCATATCTTCTGCATCGTACTTGCGGAGGAACTCCTTCTTGCTGCGCCACCCTTCCAGAATGGGAGTGTTACAGCAATACGTGCAACGATAGGGGCAACCACGACCGGTCATCACCGGTAACACGAGCTTGCCCTTCGGACCAAAGATTGAGGAATTCACATCTTTGAAACCGTCTGCTTTGGCGAAAATATCGTAATCCGGGAAAGGCAGCGATTGCAGGTCTCCGATCTGGTGGGCTTCTGTCTTGTAGACTTCACCATCTACCAGTTTTTCCCACATGCCATCCGCAGGCCCATCCTTTGTGCCCCGCAGGTGCTGAATAATGTTGCCAATGGCGTATTCCCCGTCTCCGACACAGATGTAGTCAATGTTCGGATTCTCAATCGTCTCTTCCTGGGAAAGCATTGCCTGATACCCACCAATGAGAATGGGCAAGTCCGGCATGACTCGCTTCAGTTCTGCAAAGTAGGGCTCCATCGGGAACCAGTGCGGGCTCATAATCGAGAAGGCAATAAGGTCGGCGTCAAGGGCCTGAATTGTCTTTGCGTAATTTTCTGGTGAATATTTTTCCGCATCACGCAGAATAAGTACTGGCTCCAGGAACACTTCGACTTCGGGAAAATCACGCTTGAGATAGGCCGACATGCTGGCGATAGGCATCGCTATCTCATTGCCATCCGGTGAATAAAAAGCAAACACCAGGCGCAGGTTCTTGCGCTTCACAGATCCGAAGTAGCGGGATTTGTTCTGTGGATAGGCTGGGCGATCCGTAGTGATCGCGATAACGTCTGCTTTGGAATTCATGCAGGCCCCTGGGCATTAGTCTCTGAATTGAGAAATAATCACAACTGAAAGATTATTGAAATTTTTCAGCAACTGGCACGCTGGCCGGTTCGATTCCAGACAACATCAGATGCGTCTATGGAAGAGCATATCGACAGCGAGACGAAAAATTATACCATGCGAAAATCACCATGATCAGTTGAAGTTAGTACCGAAAAACCCCAGTTTAATTGGGGTTTCTCTCTACCTATCTGACCCTGGGTTCCCCGATTTCCTTGCGCTCCCGGATTACTATATGCTCTACGGCTACGAAATGCCCGCTATTGTGGGTTTTCATTTTCAATTGCCAAAGGACCCTAAGCGCGTGAACGCCTTAGATGCACTACATTCCCGGGTATCCACCCCCCGACTCACCGATCCACCGCCCAGTGCTGAAGCACTGGAAAACATCTACAAGGCGGCATTCAGGGCAGCTGATCACGGTCTGCTGCGCCCCTGGCGATTCCTCGTTATCCAGGGCGATTCCCGCCAGAAACTTGGGGATTTGTTTATCGAGGCCGCATTGGCGAAAGACCCGGATGTATCGGATATTCAGCAGGAAAAAATACGCAGCAAGCCAATGCGCGCCCCCATGGTCATTGTGACCATCGCTGTGCACAAGGAACATCCCAAGGTACCTATGTTCGAAATGGATCTGTCGGCGGCTGCCGCCACCCAGAACATGCTATTGGCAGCTCATGCCCAGGGAGTAGGCGCCATGTGGCGAACAGGTTCCATGGCATTTGACCGCAACGTCGCGGCAGGACTGGGTCTGGCAGAAAATGAAAAAATTATCGGTTTTCTGTACCTGGGCACTGCTTTGGGCGAGACCAGAAATGTGATCCTGGAAAACCCTGCCGACTTTTTCACAGAATGGCCATAGCAGGTAATCACGGTGGGTAGCCGCAGTATCGACATGCAATGCTGGAAGTGCGGCACTGAGCTCAAGAATCTGCTGCTGCCATTTTCACGCTACGAAGAGTGCAGCACCTGCAAAGCAGACCTGCATGCGTGCCTGGCTTGTCGCCACTACGACCCTGCGCTTTCTGATGCATGCCGGGAAGACAGAGCAGACTTTATTCTGGATAAGGACAAGGCTAACTTCTGCGACTATTTCAAAGTGAACACCAGAGCCTTCCAGAAAAAAGATAACGACGAAGCCCGCGAAGCACGGGCCAAACTGGCCGCGCTGTTTGGCGAGGAACTTCCCGCTGAAGACCCAGACCATGAATCGTCCCCTCTTTCAGAATCTGACAAGGCGCTTGCTGACTTGAAACGTCTGTTCGGCGATGATGACTAGCTCTACTTGATCAACTTAAATCTGGCACCCCATGCGCACGACCGTATTCTCCACTCCCCTGCTCACCCCCCTGTTGCGACTGATCTCTATCCTCATATTAAAAATAATGGGATGGAAAACCAGGGGTGAGCCCCTGGATCATCAGCGCTGCGTACTTATCGGCGCACCCCATACCAGCAACTGGGACTTTCCGCTGATGCTCATGGTGGTTCTCAAGCTAAAACTGCGAGTATTCTGGATGGGTAAGCACACCCTGTTTCCTTTTCCGTTTGGCTGGTTCATGAAATGGCTGGGAGGCATACCTATCGACCGCTCTGCTTCCCATAACGTGGTAAATGAAACGGTGCGGCAATATGCCCAGAATGACCAACTCATCGTTCTCATACCGCCAGAAGGCACCCGCAAGAAAGTCGCCAAATGGAAGACCGGGTTCTATCACATAGCGAACCTGGCAAACGTACCTATCCTCCTGGGCTATGTCGATGCCTCCATCAAGGAAGCCGGGTTCGCTGATTTTTACCAACCCAGCGGAGACGTGGATAAGGACATGGAAGAGATTTTGGCATTCTATGCCAACAAACAGGGTCTGAATGCGAATAACGCCTGAATTCGATCAGGCAGATTGCGCGATTTCGCCAGTCTTGGACTCTGCACCTTTGTACTGCAGCATGAGTAACAGGTTATCGAAAACGTGCGCGGCATATTGTTCAAGAGTGACGTCCCGAAGCTTGAACTTCCAGTGCTTGAGGTGCCACTGCTGAAGCTGCCCTGTAATTGACGAGGCAAGCAGTTCCGGATTGCTGCACACGAACTGACCGTTTTCAACACCCGCGTTGATTGCGTCAACCAGCAAGCCGTCGAACCTCAACTCCAGATCCATCGCTTGTTGCTGCTGCTCTCGATCCAGACCTTTTAACTCCATATAACAAAAGTAGTACCAGGGATTTAGAAGCTGCATCATGAATAGTTCGCCATTAATTATTGCACGCAGGCGATCGACTGGATCCAGGTCCGCAGTGAGCAATTCACCGATCACTTTATCGATATAGTTTCTCAACACCCCTTCGATGACAGAAGCCAATTCATTCTTGCTTCCAATATAGGCATACAAGCCACCCATGCTGATGCCGCTTTCGCTGCTTAGGTCACGCAGGCTCATTGCCTGGAATCCTTTGGAGTTGGCAAGCTTGAACGTGGCGTTAAAGATCTTTTCCAGATTTCCGATGGCTACCTTGGGGTTCTTGATCTGGATCTTGTCGCGATGCATTTCGAATACGCTGGTCCAGAATTCTTCCCCTTCCAGAATCCAGGCGCGGCGAAATGCTTCCAGAGATATTTCTTCAGGCCAATCTGCCATGTCGTGCTTCCCTGATTACTGCTGAACGGTATCGATAGTTGACAACTGCTTAATGCGAAAATAGATAGTAACGCTTTATACCAGACTACTTGAATGTTGTCTGCGAGAACTTTGATTCTCCTCAATTTCTACGCAAATACGCCGTCCCGAACCAGGACATCAGAACCAGTATGAGATTACTGCCGTGGAACCGGCGACGGCGCAAAGCACTAGCGAAGCTGTGCGCAATGTCTGGTGCGAGATCAGGTGAATTGTCCGCATGGCCACCCAGTATCCGGCCAGGGTGGCTGGCATCAATGGCAATGAAATGAGCATCTGCTCTACGCCAAACCTGTCCACAGCAGCGAGCATCAGTAGTGACATGATGCAACTCACCACGAAAAAGGCTGCCAGGTTGGCTCGGATGAAATCGTTAGCCTGGTGCTGCAGCACGAGCGCCATGGGCGGCCCACCTATTGACGAACTGGTTCCCATGAATCCAGACAGGAAACCTGCTGAAAACATCGAGGCGTTGGTAGGCCGCAGCGCGATGTTAGCGAGGCTAAGACCGACCGCAAACAGCACCGACAAACCCAGCCAGAGTGCCAACGCACGCTGATCTATCCATAACAGGAGCAACCCTCCCGCTATGGTTCCCGGCACCCTGCCAATGATTGCGTATTTTAGCCCCTGAAAGGAGATGGAATGTTTATGCCTGGCCGCATTGGCTACTGAAAGCGTCAGCGCGCAGACGGTAATAGGCGCAGGCACGTAGAGCGGATCGATAAAAAACAGCAGAGGCGCGGCAATAATCGCCAGACCGAACCCGATGGAACTCTGAACGAAAGACCCAACAAAAATAATGGCGACAGCGATCGCTATATCCAAACCATATACCCCGGCAGTCTCGCGACTCTATATTCTGCCAAGACAGCAGAATTGGAAAGCGCGGCATGATAACCCCTGCCGCAGCGATGCTCCAGTCTGGTCGGAGAACCGCAGATTTACAATGCCGTATCCCAGGCTGTTGAGCCCCGATGGGCAGGCCTCTCGCGCTTCTCTGCCGCGTTGTCACGTTAGCCGGGGTTGCACATGACCCGCACACGGTGCCTGCCAGTAAACCGGAACAGGCTCCACGTGGACGCACAATTGTGAGCCAAAGGCTCCCTAACGGAATACGATAGTTTTCATGCCGTTGACAATTATCCGGTGCTCACAGTGCCACTTTACTGCGCGTGCGAATGCCGCGCATTCCGCATCGCGGCCAATCTGACGCAGCTCTTCGATTCCGAGATTGTGATCCACCTTTTCAACTGTCTGTTCTATTATTGGCCCCTCGTCCAACTCGGCAGTCACATAGTGTGCTGTCGCGCCAATAATTTTTACGCCCCGTTCGTATGCCTGTCGGTAGGGGTCGGCTCCCTTGAAACCAGGCAGGAACGAATGATGGATATTAATAATGCGACCGGGAAACTGCTCACATAGCGTTGTCGACAAAATCTGCATATAGCGGGCGAGCCCCAATAAATCCACCTTTTGTTCGTGCATAAGGTCGGCAATTCGCGCTTCCTGCTGCGGTTTTGTGTCAGGGGTTACAGGCAGGTGATGGAATGGCAGTCCATACCATTCCGTGAGTGATCTCATGGTTTCGTGATTCGAAACCACCCCTACGATTTCCGCAGGCAACACCCCACTCTCCCAACGGTGAAGGATATCGTTAAGGCAGTGGCCATGCTTCGATACGGCGAGTAATACCCGGGCAGGCTTGGCGAGATCGAAAAAATGCCGATTCATGTTGAATTGTTCAGCGACTTGCGAGAAATCCTCGTCCAGTGCCGACAAACCGGGCAGGCTGGTCTCTGTCTCTTCGAACTCTACCCGCATAAAGAATTGGTCGGCGACCGGGTCACGATGCTGGGCCGCATCGTAGATGGTGGCACCGCGTTGATACAGAAAATCACTGACTGCCCTGACGATACCATTCGCTTCCGGACAGGAAACGGTCAGCACGTACTTGGCCGGGTCCCTGGCGTTCACTGCATATTCTCCCTATTCATTGTTCGAGGCGAGCCAGGACTGCATAATTTGCCCTCGCCCAATGCCTTATTGTAGAGGGAAAGGCGATTTCTCGCACTGTCACCTCGTCACTCGCCGCGGCAGACCATTTTGGCCTTTCTATTTATGCCCTTCTATTTATACAATGGTTTCATCACCTGCCGTGCTTGTCCCGCAAGTAAATTCACAAGTCCGGAGACCAGACTACAAGAAGAAATCCTGCTGTGCAGCTAAACGCCCTATCGACCACACGATCACCCGCAATGGGAAGAAGCCGCAACATACTGGGACAGCACAATCCAACCCATTCTACCCAAGGAAACCTAAATGAAGACTAGAGCTGCCGTAGCATTTTCAGCAGGCGCACCCCTGGAGATCGCCGAAGTTGACCTTGAAGGCCCCAAAGCGGGAGAGGTACTGATTGAACTGAAAGCCACCGGCATCTGCCATACAGACGCTTTTACTCTGTCAGGCGATGATCCGGAAGGCGCTTTTCCCGCCATACTGGGCCACGAAGGCGCCGGCATCGTTGTGGAAGTTGGCCCCGACGTGAAATCAGTGAAGCCCGGCGATGCAGTTATTCCCCTCTATACGCCGGAGTGCCGGGAATGTGATTTCTGCCTTCATCCGAAGACGAATTTATGCCAGGCAATTCGCAGCACTCAGGGCCAGGGCGTGATGCCAGATGGCAGCAGCCGTTTTTCGCTGGATGGAAAACCTATCCTGCATTATATGGGTTGTTCTACTTTCTCCAATTTCACCGTATTGCCAGAAATAGCCGTTGCCAGGATTCGAAGTGACGCACCGTTCGACAAGGTCTGCTACATCGGATGTGGCGTAACTACCGGTGTCGGCGCGGTAGCGTTTGACGCCAAAGTTGAGCCAGGAAGCACAGTAGCCGTGTTCGGATTGGGCGGGATCGGCCTCAATGTAATTCAAGGCGCTCGCATGGTGGGGGCCGATCGCATAATCGGCATCGACCTTAACCCCACCAAGGCTGAACTTGGCAAAACTTTCGGTATGACAGATTTCATTAATCCGACTGAGGTGGATGATGTCACCGCAGCGATCATCGACCTGACCAACGGTGGCGTGGATTATTCCTTCGAGTGCATTGGCAACGTCCAGACTATGCGCCAGGCACTGGAATGCTGTCATAAGGGCTGGGGCGAGTCCTGGATCATTGGTGTGGCTGGCGCCGGACAGGAAATCTCAACCAGACCGTTTCAATTGGTAACTGGCCGTTCCTGGCGCGGTACCGCATTTGGTGGCGCAAGGGGACGCACCGATGTTCCCCGAATCGTCGACTGGTACATGAACGGCAAAATCGAGATTGACCCGTTAATCACCCACACCATGCCACTGGAAGACATCAACAAAGCGTTCGACCTCATGCATGAAGGCTCGAGCATTCGATCCGTCGTTATTTACTAGCCAGGGAGGGACAACATGAAATACCTGCACACTATGGTACGCGTCAGCAATATCGACGAGTCCCTGGATTTCTACTGCAATAAACTGGGGCTGGAAGAAATCCGCCGCTACGAGAACGAACAGGGTCGTTTCACCCTGGTTTTTCTGGCCGCTCCCGGGGATGAGGAAGCCCAGGTGGAACTCACCTACAACTGGGATCCGGAAGACTATGATGAGGGCCGTAATTTTGGCCACCTCGCCTACGAGGTTGAAGACATCTACCAGACCTGCCAGCAACTCATGGATGGCGGGGTAACCATCAACCGCCCGCCCCGTGATGGACGCATGGCTTTCGTTCGTTCGCCGGACAATATCTCCATCGAACTTCTGCAGAAAGGCGACGCTCTGCCCCAACAGGAACCGTGGGCCAGTATGGAAAATAATGGTAAGTGGTAGGCATCAAGGTCGCTGTTGCTGCTTGAGCGCTGGCCGGGGCTCGTTTATGATTCAGGCTTCTGCAACACCATCCAGCAACACCGACTCTCCGTGGGCCACACCATACTTGCACTGGCACCTGAATCACCAATACCCAGAAACCAGCTCCAGCTAAACCAGATTAAACAACCAAAACCGGATCAAGTACGATGCAATTACTCGACGGAACTGCCTGTTCCCAGGAAATACGACAGGAAATAGCCAAAGAAGTTGAATCTCTCAAGGCCGATGGCAAGCGGGTACCGCACCTCGCTGCGGTACTTGTGGGAGACGATGGTGCCAGCCAGAACTATGTCGCCATGAAGATTCGCGACTGCGAGGAAATCGGGTTCAACTCCACCACCATTCGCATGGAAGCCGACACCACAGAAGAAACACTGTTGGGCAAGGTAGATGAACTCAACAACGATCCCGAGATTGACGGCTTCATTGTGCAGCTTCCCCTGCCCTCCCACATCGATGAAAACAAGGTGACCCTGGCGATCGACCCGGCAAAGGATGTAGATGGTTTCTCTCCGGTTAATGTAGGCAATATGTGCCTGGGCTTGCCAACTTTTATCTCTGCCACGCCCAACGGCATTATGGAGTTGTTCAAGCGCTATGATATCGATACCAGCGGCAAGCACTGCGTGGTACTGGGGCGCAGCAATATAGTCGGCACGCCAATGTCCATTTTGATGTCGCGCAATACCAATCCCGGCAACGCCACAGTAACGATTGCCCACAGCCGCACACAGAATCTCAAGGAATTATGCGCCAGCGCCGACATTCTCATTGTAGCCATTGGTAAGACTGAATTTGTCACCGCCGATATGGTGAAGGAAGGTGCTATCGTTATCGATGTGGGACAGACCCGCGTCCCGGATAGCAGCCGCAAGTCAGGATTCCGCAATGTAGGAGATGTCGACTTCGAAAATGTCAAAGACAAATGCTCCTATATCACATTCGTAACCGGTGGTGTCGGTCCCATGACCCGGGCATCCCTGCTACAAAACACCCTCAAAGCCTACCAACGCAGATAGAGAAAACACCATGTTTCAATCAATACAGCCGCTTCCCCCCGATCCCATTCTGGGACTGTCCGCCGCGTACCGTGCCGACACCAACCCGAAGAAAGTCGATCTTGGTGTGGGTGTCTATAAAGACGCTGCAGGCAATACGCCTGTCATGCGTGCAGTCAAAAAGGCCGAGGAGCAGTTATTGAATACCCAGACCAGTAAGGCCTATGTTGGCCCTACGGGTTTCGCCGACTATAACGCGGCGGTAGCACGCATGCTGTTCGGTGACGACCTGCTGGCCTCACTGGGAGGGCGCCGGATAACCGTCCAGTCGCCCGGCGGCTGCGGCGGATTGCGACTGTCTGCAGAGTTCATCCAGAAAGCAAACCCCGGCGCGAAAGTCTGGGTGAGTGATCCTACCTGGGCAAACCATGTACCGCTTTTGGGCTCTGCTGGACTGAATATCGAACTGTATCCCTACTACGATTACGAAAAGCACGATGTTCGCTTCGACGAAATGCTGGCCTGTCTGCAGAAGGTATCCAGCGATGAAGTCGTACTCCTTCATGGTTGCTGCCACAATCCCAGCGGCGCAGACCTGACTCAGGAGCAGTGGCAAGCGATCCGCGATGTGGCCCTAAAGCAGGGGTTCACCGTGTTCATAGACCTGGCCTATCAGGGGCTTGGGGACGGTCTTGAGGAAGACGTCTACGGCGTGCGATTGCTGGCAGAATCCCTGCCAGAACTTATCGTTGTTAGCTCCTGTTCAAAGAATTTCGGCCTGTATCGTGAGCGAACCGGCGCAGCAACCGTCATCTGCGAAAATGACTCCCTGGCATCCGCGGCGAGCACATTGCTGGCAGCCGCTGCCCGGGCAAATTACTCCATGCCACCCGATCATGGCGCGGCTATCGTCGAAACCGTCATGAATACGCCTGCGCTGCACGACGATTGGGAGATGGAACTGAAAGAGATGCGAGACCGTATCAATGGCCTGCGCAGCCTGCTGGTTTCCCGACTGCGCGATGCCGGTGTTGATCAGGATTTCAGCTTTATCGAACGAGAAAAAGGAATGTTTTCTTTCCTTGGTGTGAACAAGGAGCAGGTGCAGTCATTGATTAACGACTACAGCATCTATCTTGTTAACTCCAGCCGCATCAATGTGGCGAGCGTCAACGAAGATAATATCGATTATCTAACGGCCAGTATCGCTGCCGTTCTCTAACGGTAGCCCTTGGCACTGACGGCAAGTCAACGGGTGTGGGCCTGACGGCTCACACCCGCATCACTCTTCCTATACCTTGACCGCCATCACGTCGGATGAAATTCCCTGAATCACACAATTGGTGGTAGCACCAGGTAGTTTCATCCAATCGTTCTCTTTTACATGGCTACCAACGATAACCAGATCCGCCGCGATCTGGTTTGCCATCTTTTTGATTTCGCTGGCCGGTTCACCATGCACAAGAAATATGCGATCAGTAGGTATCTTTAGCTTAGCCTTGTGCAAAAGCTCCCGTATTTTGAGCGCCTTGTGATCCTGCAATCGTTGCGCATGAGGATCATCGATATTCCCCACGGCCTTAACGTCGATATCATGCAGCCCATTGGTCATTACGTGTACTACGTAGAGATGATCCAACTCGTCGGAACAGGTTTCCTGTACACGACGAAGCAAGGATTCAGACAAAGGGCTGAGATCGATTGCGAGCAGGAGTTTCCTGAAATGGGCCAAGGTTTTCACCCCCAGATCGAAGCTTTGGTGGGATATGAAGCACTATCGCTCCATGCTTGAGGGTGAAGTCTAGAGAATTGAGCCCGTGCCGTGCTTGATCTACATCAACCGGCGCGCTTTTTCAAAGATTCACCGATCTGGGCTGCGAACTCACGTAATACGGATTCTGTAGTTTCCCAGCCTATACAGGCGTCGGTAACCGAAATACCCGGCAGGATTTCATTCGGGTCATCCGGGATCGGTTGGTTGCCCTCTTTCAGATTACTCTCAAGCATGACACCAATAATCGATTGGTTGCCCTCCTTAATCTGTACAGCAACGGAATCAAGCACATCCAGCTGACGCTGTGGATCTTTCTGCGAATTGCCATGACTGCAATCAATCATAATATTTTCAAGATGGCCCGCCTTGCGTAGCTCTTCTTCGCAGGCCTTAACACTTGTCGCGTCATAATTGGGAGACTTGCCCCCTCTCAAAATGACATGGCAGTGGGGATTTCCTTCTGTCCGAAACACAGCAACCTTGCCTTCTCCGGTAACCGAAATAAAGCTGTGATTAGCCGACGCGGAGCGTATCGCATTAATAGCCACCGACAAATCGCCATCAACATTATTCTTGAATCCCACCGCTGAGGAAATTCCGCTGGAAAGCTTTCGGTGAGTCGGTGATTCTGTTGTGCGCGCACCGATGGCAGTCCAACTCACCAGATCCTGCAGGTATTGCGGAGAAATAAGATCCAGCGCCTCGATGGCGATTGGCAAGCCTATCTCGGCGATATCGAGCATCAATTTTCGACCAATTCGCAACCCCTGATCGATTCGATGACTGCCGTCGAGATAGGGATCATAGATGAGACCTTCCCAGCCGACAGAGGTTCTTGGCTTCTCGAAATAAACGCGCATCAGAATCAGCAATTCTTCCTGCAACTCATCGGACAAAACCTTCAGGCGACGTGCGTAATCGAGAGCCTCCTCGGTATTATGGATCGAGCATGGACCGACCACCACAATCAGTCTCGGATCTTCCCTGTCCAGCACAGCCTTAACTGCACGATGTCCCGCCCGCACCGTCTTCAGCTTTTCACCTTCCAGGCGAAACTCTTCACGCAGTTCATCCGGAGGCGTTAACTCCTCGTGACCAGTAATATGCAGGTTGTAGATTTCTTTTCTGGCTTTGCCCATGTTTCGTCAGCCTGTCGCCTCAAGGCGAGTTTGCGGGAAATGGAATTATCGTGGAATACGGCGTTCAACTCAAAGGCAATTTAGGCGGGAGCTGAGTTCAAAGAAGGTAATTTTGACTTAATAGCCCCTGCTTCTTGCGTCACTACCGGGCATTAGCTAAAGTGCGCCCGATTCGAACAGCTCCGGATACAACGACAAAGGGGTACAGCATGCCAAAAGCCAGTGAATTGAAGAAAGGAATGATCGTGGAAATCGATGGTGCGCCCCATATCGTCAAACAACTGGAGGCGAAATCGCCTTCATCTCGCGGCGCGGCAACACTCTACAAGGTGCGGTTCAACAACCTGCAAACCCGCCAAAAACTGGATAGCTCGTTCAAAGGCGATGATCTTCTGAAAGAGGCGGATTGTGTGCGGGTTCCCGTGCAGTTCTCTTACGTCGACGGTGATGAATACTTCTTCATGAACCAGGAAGACTATAGCCAGTACGCCATGAACACCACCGAACTTGAAGAGCAGATCCCCTACCTGGTAGAACAGCAGGAAGACATCATCGCCCTCATCATGGATGGCAACCTGGTTGGCATTGAGCTCCCACAGTCGGTGACACTTGAAGTGATCGACACACCACCCGCAATCACCGGCGCATCAGCCACCAATCGCAGCAAGTCCGCAACCCTCTCCACAGGCCTTGAAGTACAGGTGCCTGAATATCTCTCTACCGGCGAAAAAATCAAGGTCAACACCATCACCGGCAAATACATGTCACGGGCGTGACCTGCGCTAGTAGATGAGCCAAAGCATTAATACGCAAACCGCAGATCCAGCCAGCACTCCCATTAACAAGCTGAAACGCTCTTCATTTGTGTTGTAGGTCCATCGCTGTACCGAAGAGCTGCCGCTACTTCCCAGTGCTTTGTCCAGTTCCTCAAACTCCTCTTCAGTCAGGGAATCTTCTTCGGAATTCACCTGCGGTGATTCGGCAACAGCCTGGAGAAACATTGCATCCCTATCAGCTTGCTCATCCTGCCGAATTCCTTGAAATCCGCGTCGCGCGGCCCTGCGTTTGACTGCGGTTGCCGCGGTTGACTTGCGTTCTCGCTCACTCGTCAAGCTCGTCTGGTTTGAATTCTGCTCGGTTTCGGTTTCGTCACTTCGTTCACTCTGCTCCGCTGCACCTTTTCCCTCAGCAACTGCTTCTGTGGGGGCCGCGATTTTTGCTTTATCCGTACTTTTGGCTGCAACCGGGGACAAGAGCCCTTCATCCCTCAGTAGTTGCTGCGCCTGTTTATAGGCCTTCGTCGTATTGGATAAGGTCCTGCGAGCAGGATTTCTGGATTTACCAAATTTGAGCAGAGTATATCGACAACGAATGTCTTTGAGCACTGTAAGCAGGGAAAGCTTGTATTCATCCCGATCCGCCAGCTTCATACTCAGTCGGTATTGCGCATCTTGCGACAATCCACTGTCATCCGGATGTTCCCACTTTCCCTTCACGGAATGGCGGTAAACCCCTAACAGAAACCAGCGAATCAATTCCTGTATATTGCGTTGCCCAAGCTCCTGCTCGACACCCTGAAGGACATCGGAAAGTGCTTCGGCAGAACTCCAGTCTACCCCTAGCGATTCTGCAAATTCTCGCTGGTTGTTCGTTAGGTCTAGCGCTATCTGACGAGCTTCCAGCTCATCCGCTTCGGACTTGTTATCGTTCATTGCCAATTTCGCCCTACTCCGACACTTCTGGAATAAAGTTACCCAGCTTGAGAAAGTGGATTACGTGATCGATGAGCTCATTATCGCGCATCATGATGGTATGAATAACCGGCAGCACCAAATGCTCTTGCATGCCTTCAACTCGCGTACTCTCGACGGTGACTATGCTGTCATTATCAGAATCGAGGAACAAGGACGCCAAAGGGTTTATGTTCACGTCGCCAGCAATGACGCCCAACTCAAATTCTACCGGGCCCAATTCATTCACGATACCCATCGCATCAGTACCGAGAGATCTCGCTCCAGGTCCCAGCAATGAAAACCCTGGCCAACCATGCAGCCGATCAACCAGCTCCGCACCTTGATTGGGTGTACCCAACATAACCGACCTACCCAAATCTGGCACTTCATTCTGCGATAGATAGTAGCGGAGCAGGATTCCGCCCATGGAATGTACGACGAAATGTAGTTTACCATCGCTCACGCGGCGACATCGCTCAAGCCCATCGCCTACGGCCATCTCTGCCAGCTCCGGCACTGCATGCTTGCGCGAAGGATAATTGATGTTCGCCACAGAGTACCCTGCCTTCCCCAACTTCACTTCGAGTTCATTCATGGCGTTGGAAACACGGGCTAGGCCATGCAATAACACGACGCAGTCGGACGCCTGCACCGTATTCGTCATCAGCAGTAGCAGAAGGAAAATACTAATTCGACACTTCATGCAGTCAATGCTACTGCATTTAACAGGAATCGCCACTGCAAGCATGCTGGCAATTCCAACATACAGCGAAACAGCCCGCATTGTTTTCCCCACAGGAGGCACACTGCCAATCAGGCAGGGTTTCCTCTGACCCCGACTTCATTTCAGAGATCAGTTGTTCGGCCAGGCGATAGAACAGCGGATTTTTCACCCAAACCTCAGCCATACACTCCGTAATGGGCACTTCACCCGCAACGGTGTAAAGCCGATCATTCCTTACCTCAACATCAATGTCCTGGGCTTGCAGCATATTACGAACATGCCACACCATTGCCACGTTGTTGTCGGAGTAAACACGTTTCATCGGGTATGATGGAATCTCAAGCTACCGATAGACGTGGCGCCAGCGCAATCCGGATAACCACAAACTGATCACGTAGAGAAGGATGCTGCCAACTACGAGCAGGCTCAATCGCAATACCTGATCTAACGTGCTCCACTCAATCCACGCCTGCCAGGGTCCGGCAAGCCACAGCAGAAACACCGCCATTGATACACTGGCCAGTAACAATTGCAGGAGAAACTTCAGCCAGCCTGGCTGCCAGTGAAATACGTCTTCGCGTAACAGCCCCCACAGCAGCAACCCACCGTTCACAAAGGCGGCAATACTGGTAGCCAGAGCAAGACCCACGTGAGCAAAACCATAAAGGAAAAACGCTATATTCAGCACCATGTTCGTGGCCATGGCTATGATGCCGATACGAACCGGGGTTCGCGTGTCCTGGCGGGCGTAGTATCCTGGCGCAAAAATCTTGACCGCCATGAATGCCAGCAAACCAAGCGAATAGGCGCGCAGGCTGCCAGCAGCATTGATGACATCATCGCTAACAAAGGCTTCGCTGTGAAAAAGCGTTACCAGCAGGGGCTCGGCTATCAGCACCAGACCCAGAGAAGCTGGGATCGCGATTAACATCACCATGCGCAGCGCCCAATCCAGGGTTTCCGAGAACTCCTCCATGGACGACTCGGCGTGTTTGCGCGACAGGCTGGGTAAAACCACGATTGCAATAGCGATACCGAAGGTACCCAGTGGCAATTCCATCAATCTGTCTGAGTAGTAAAGCCAGGATACACTGCCTGTCACCAATAGCGACGCAATCAGCGTATCCAAAAGCAGGTTGATCTGGCTGACCGATACTCCGAACAGCGCTGGCACCATCAGTCGCTTGATGCGCTCCACCCCTTCATGCTGCTTCGCAAACATGGGCTTAGGCAATAGTTTCATGCGGGCCAGGAATGGAAGCTGGAAGAATAGCTGAGCCACTCCAGCCAGCAGTACTCCCCATGCCAGGGCCATTTCAGGCACGGCCATATAGGGAGCCAACAAGAAGGCACAGCCGATAAGCGACACATTCAACAGCGCTGGAGTAATCGCCGGAATCGCGAAGCGGCCGTAACTGTTCAGCACGGCGCTACACAGTGCCGTCATGGATATCAAAAGCAGGTAGGGAAAAGTGATACGCAGCATCTGCACGAATATCTCGAACTTCGCTGGCTCATCGGTAAACCCGTAGGCGAGTGGTATTGCAATATACGGGGCAGCAATGATCACCAACCCAGTGAGCAGAAGCAGGAACCCCCCAAGACTGGCGGCTACCGCGTTTATCAGGCGCTGCACATCGACCAGTTCTCGCTGGCTACGGTATTCGGACAACACAGGCACGAAAGCCTGGTTGAAGGCCCCTTCGGCAAACAGGCGGCGCATGAAATTGGGAATTTTGTTAGCCAGGAAGAAGGCATCCGCACCGTCCGAAGTGCCAAAGATTCTAGCGATAGTGATATCACGTACCAGTCCCAGCACCCGTGAGACCAGGGTCATGGACCCGGTGATACCGCTCGCCTTCAGCAGCCCGCCTTCTTTCTTGCCTGCGGCCGCGGAGGCCTTTTCTGTTTCTTGTTGTTCTGTCATGAAAATACGATCAATCCGTCAGGCTGGGCCATCCTGTGGCGTTCCGGGAGCCCCAAGCAGGCGACAATGCACCTGTTCTGACTCCACCATCTAAGCTCTATCGGTTTACTTGTTGATTTCATTAGATATTTTAATCGCATTACAGTTCCGCCGAGTGGCCGCCGCAGTTGACATCGGAGGGTGAAAACGGCATAGTGTCGCACCTTTGAAATCGGCCCCAGCCCTCTCTGCATGCGGCTTGGGACTGCCAGAGATTTCCTTACCCGGTAACATCAAACCGCATTGCTCGCGAGTCGCCGGGAAAGACTTGATTTTGAATTGAACAAAGTACTGAATTTTTAACAAGGAGCTACACTTGGCTAACTCTCCACAAGCCCGCAAACGCGCCCGACAGAGTGAGAACCGTCGCCGCCATAATGCCTCTTTCCGTTCCATGGTGCGCACCTACATTAAAAAAGTAGACGCTGCCATTGCAAGCAATGACTACAAGGCTGCCACGGAGGCTTACAACAATGCCGTTCCGGTAATTGACCGCATGGCTGACAAAGGCATTATTCACAAGAACAAGGCCGCTCGACACAAGAGCCGCTTGAATTCTGCTGTGAAGGCCCTGCAGTAAGCACAGCTGACGATCAATAAAAAACCGGCTTACAGCCGGTTTTTTATTGCCTGCAGATTTCCGACCCTTGTTTCAAACCAGGATCAGATTGTCGCGATGAATCACTTCCTCATCGCCGACATACCCCAGCAATTCTTCGATCCTGTCGGAACTCTGCCCCGCCAGTTTCTTGATTTCGTCACTGTTGTAATTCACCAGACCACGAGCGATCTCCAGACCATTTTCATCCTTGCATGCCACGACTTCACCGCGTGTAAAGCTGCCGCTCACCGCCCGGATGCCCACGGCCAGTAAACTTTTGCCGGATTGCTGGAGAACAGCCACCGCGCCGCTGTCCAGCTGAAGAGATCCTGCCAGGGATAGCTGACCAGCCAGCCACTGCTTTCTGGCCGCCAGAGGCTCACGGTCTGCTTTCAACAAAGTGCCAAGTGACTCACCTTGCGCAATTCGCAGCAGTCCGTTTTCAATGCGGCCATTCAGGATTCGTGTATTGGTGCCTGAACGCGCAGCAAGCCGTGCCGCAGACACCTTAGTCTGCATGCCACCGCGCCCAAGACTGCTGCCTTTGCCTGCCATTGCGGAGAGTTTTGAATCCAGGGCAGAAGCCTCCTGGATAAGCTCGGCACTCGGGCTCGTCCGAGGGTCGGCAGAGAACAATCCATCCTGATCGGTGAGAATAATCATTTCATCGGCATTGATCAGGTTAGCCACCAACGCAGCGAGGGTATCGTTGTCACCAAAACACAGCTCGGCAGTGGCCACAGTATCGTTCTCATTGACCACTGGCACCGTACCCAACTCCAGCAAGCTGGTGAGGGTGCTACGCGCATTGAGGTACCGTGTCCGGTCGGAAAGGTCCTCATGGGTTAGCAAAATCTGCGCAGCGTGCACTCCCTGCTCTATAAAGCAGCTCTCGTAAGCCTGAATCAGACCCATCTGCCCTACTGCCGCTGCGGCCTGCTGCAGGTTAATTTCCCTCGGGCGGCTCTTGAATCCCAGTCGCGCTACGCCTTCCGCAACAGCGCCACTTGAAACCAGCACCAGGTCGATACCGGAGTGTTTAAGCTGCACAAGCTGTTTGGCCCAGTGACCGATGGCGGCCCGGTCGAGGCCAAGTCCATTGTTGGTGACCAGGGAACTGCCTACTTTCACAACCCAGCGAGTGGACATGTTTTTCGATGCCCCACTCATTTCTCGAATTCCCACTGGATACCATCCAGATCATCATCGAATTCGTCGGCTACCTTTTTCTTTTTGCGCAACGCCTTGCTGGCTTCGATGCTACGCCGAATCTCGAAAGCCATGAGCTGCTCCCGCTCGGTCTCCGCTTCCCGGAAAGCCTCATCATTGCTCATTTGCTCGCGATAGCCTTCAATGCGGGTCATTAGAACCTGGGCCAGCTCATCGCATCCCTGACCACTGAGCGCCGCGATACGCACAATCTGCCCCTGCCAGCCAAGTTCTTCACGCATCCTTGATTCCAATTCAGCCACCTGCTCGACTTCGAGCATGTCCACTTTGTTCAGGACCAGCAGTATTTCCTTGCTGGCTAGGGTCTCGCTGAACCTCTCCAGTTCACCGAGGATTGCGCGGGCATTGTCTACCGGGTCGCTGCCGTCGATGGGCAGCACATCAACCAGGTGAACGAGTAACCGGGTTCGGGACAGGTGCTTCAGGAACCGAATACCGAGGCCCGCCCCTTCCGCCGCACCTTCGATCAGCCCGGGTATATCAGCCATGACGAAACTGCGCTCAAGGCCCAGGCTCACCACACCCAGATTGGGTACCAGCGTGGTAAATGGATAATCAGCCACCTTGGGACGGGCCGCAGATAGCGCCCTGATAAGCGTGGATTTGCCGGCGTTTGGCAGCCCCAGCAAGCCCACATCAGCCACCAGCCTTAGCTGTAGCTGCAAGGTGCGCACTTCACCGGGCTTACCCTTGGTAATTTTGCGCGGGGCGCGGTTGGTGCTGGATTTGAAGCGGGTGTTACCCAGTCCATGCACACCCCCCCTGGCGACCATCACACACTCACCGGCGATATGCAGATCGGCAATCAATTCTTCCGTATCAACATCGATAACACTGGTGCCCACAGGCACTTTCACCACCAGGTCTTCGCCGCCCTTACCAGTGCAATTACGGCCTTGCCCGGGCTGGCCATGTTGTGCGCGGTAGCGCGGCTGGAACCGAAAATCCACGAGCGTGTTGATGGCTGTATCGGCCTCCAGGAACACGCTGCCGCCATCACCGCCATCGCCGCCGTCGGGGCCACCCTTCTCGATGTATTTCTCGCGACGAAAGCTCAGGCAACCGCTACCGCCGTTGCCTGCTTCGACTTTGATTTCTGCTTCGTCTACGAATTTCATGTTTGAATTTTATTCCGGAATTGCTTGCCGGCCTATAAAGCCAGGGGCATAGAGAAATTCCTGTGCCTTGCTATTTTTCCGTTCCCAAAACAAAAAAGCCCTGTCGAATGACAGGGCTTTTTTATCGATCTTGTTGCTAATCAGGCCGTTTCGACACTTTCCACACTTACGAACTTGCGGCTGTGCGGGCCTTTCTCAGTGAATTTGACGACACCGTTCGCTTTCGCAAACAGGGTGTGGTCGCGGCCGCAACCCACGTTCTCACCAGCATGGAACCTTGTGCCACGCTGACGAACGATAATATTGCCTGCCTTAACTTCCTGACCGCCGAACAATTTCACGCCCAGGCGTTTGGATATTGAATCGCGGCCGTTGTTAGTACTACCACCCGCTTTCTTATGTGCCATATCAGACTCCTGAACTTATCCTTTAATGCCAGTGATTTTCACTTCGGTGAAGTGCTGACGATGTCCCTGTTTCTTCTGGGAATGCTTTCGACGACGGAACTTGATAATAGTTACCTTGTCATTTCGGCCCTGCTTAAGAACTTCTGCCGTGACCTCGCCGCCCTCTACATAAGGGGTGCCGATCTTGACGGACTCACCTTCGCCCACCATCAGAACGTTTTCAAACTTAACCTCTTCACCGGCGGCTGCATCCAATTTTTCAAGCTGCAGAACTTCACCTTCTGTGACCCTGTGCTGCTTGCCACCGCTTTCGATTACCGCGTACATACTGAACTCCAAAACCTTTTAAGATGGGATGGGACCCATCTCCACGAGGGGGCGCATTTTACGGGATTGGCACCCTGCAAGCAAGTGAAACGTAAGGCTTTTATTCCTGCCCCAGGATTCCGCAAAAAGGCCGTATTCAGGCGCTTTGCGAGCACCGCTTACCCTTGACAGGGCCCGGTCCTCTCCCTAGCATCCCCCTTCACTCAAAATCCACCCCATTCCAGGGCCCGATAAGCGAGGCTACTGGACTTAACTAGCTCCAGCCGATGTACCAAGAACTGCGCGCCGTCGTCGAATCTGACTTCCTGGCTGTCAACGATTTCATTATCGACCAACTCTATTCCCAGGTTGATCTGGTAGAGAATATTGGCCACTACATCGTGGAGGCCGGGGGTAAACGCATGCGCCCCCTATTGGTATTACTGGCGGCCAGGGCCTGCAGTACGGGCTCGGACAAGCATATACCCATGGCTGCGGTGATCGAATTTATCCACACCGCCACCTTGCTGCACGATGATGTGGTGGATATGTCCACCCTGCGCCGGGGGCGACCCACGGTCAACGCGGAATGGAATAACCCGTCCAGCGTGCTGGTGGGCGATTTTATCTACTCCCGGGCCTTCCAGATACTGGTGCAGATCGGTGACATGCGAATCATGGAAATCATGGCCGACACCACCAACAAGATCGCCGAAGGCGAGGTGCTGCAACTCATTGCCAAGTCCAATCCAGCCTCCAGTGAAGCTGACTATATGCGGGTCATTGAGAACAAAACGGCAATCCTGTTCCAGGCAGCAGCCCAGAGTGGCGCCATGCTGGCCGGTGCAGGGCCGGAGATGGAAGACTCCTTCAAACGCTATGGACGCCATCTCGGTATCGCCTTTCAGCTGGTGGATGACGTACTGGATTACGCGGGCGATACCGAAAAACTTGGCAAAAACGTGGGCGACGATCTGGCCGAAGGTAAGCCCACCCTGCCCCTGATCTACACCATGGCCCAGGGCGATGAGGCCACAAAACAGCTCATTTCCAGTAGTCTGAGGGCCGATGAACTGGATCAGCAGACGCTGCAGGATGTGATAGACATCGTAGGCAGCAGCGGTGCACTGGATTACACTCGGCATCTGGCAGAACAGGAAGCAAAAGCCGCCCGGGAATGCCTACAGGCACTATCCGAGTCGAAGTACCGAACTGCTTTACTGGAACTGGTGGACTTCGCTGTTGACCGCAGCAGCTAAGGCACCTCTGTTCTTCACTCCAGTTGCGGCTCTGCACTGTTCCTAACTAACCAGCATTTTCCAGAAATTTAAAGTCAGGAGAATTCCATGGCCATTCGGCAGCTCGTTCTCTTTAATGTAGTCGCATTGAGCCTCGCCGCCTGCACCGCAACGGGTCTCGGCGGAAGAAGTGCGGAAGAACAACGTCAGGATATCCAGCAGATGCGCCAGGAAGTCCTGGCGGAACTTTACAGCATCAAGCCCGACACCCGTGTACAGATCGGCAGCGCCAGTGGTTACGCCGTGTTCACAAACGCCAACATAAACCTGATTCTGGCAAGCTTCGGTGGAGGCGTTGGCGTAGTCCACGACAACGACGCCAATTCGGACACTTATATGCGCATGGGGGAAGTAGGCATAGGCCTTGGCGCTGGCGTTAAAGATTTTCGAGCAGTGTTCGTATTCCACGACGATGATGCGCTGGAGCGATTCATGGACGTTGGGATTTCTGTAGGCGGGCAAGCCGATGCAGCGGCCAAGGCCGGCGACCTGGGCGCCGCAGTTGGCGGTGAAGCGATTATGGACAATGTCACAGTCTACCAGCTCACCCAGTCTGGACTCGCCTTACAGGCTACCATTAAGGGCACCCGCTACTGGATTGACTCATCCCTGAACTAGATCGTCGAACCAGGTTGCTGAACGGGACCCTGAACCAAAGGGAAAGGACAAACAGCACTGATACCCGAACAAAAAAAGACGGCCTAAAAGGCCGTCTTTTTTGGAGATCAATCGGGTCCGGAACCGGGCAACTACATCGCCGGATAATTCGGACCCCCTCCGCCTTCCGGCACAACCCAGCGGATATTCTGCGCTGGATCCTTGATATCGCAGGTTTTGCAATGCACACAATTCTGGGCATTGATCTGGAATCGCTTTCCACCAGAATCATCTTCCACCACCTCATACACACCTGCCGGGCAATAGCGCTGGGCCGGTTCGTCATACCTGGGGAGGTTGACGTCGATGGGTATCGACGCATCTTTTAGTTGCAAGTGGCAGGGCTGATCTTCCTCGTGATTGGTGTTGGAAATAAACACGGAAGACAGTTTGTCGAAACTGATCACCCCATCGGGTTTGGGATAATCAATCTTCGGCGCATCAGCAGCCGGGGTTAATTGCGCGTAGTCCTCGGATTTATCGTGCAGGGTGAAGGGAAACTTGCCCATGAAGATGTTTTGCTCGATAAACACCAGGGCACTACCCAACCAAAAACCCAGCTTGTGAAAACCAGCACTGAAATTCCGGGTCTTGTGCAGCTCCGCATGCAAGTCAGACTTGTTGAAGCGCTCGCTGTAATCAGTAAGTTCTGCTGGTGGATTTTCGCTGATCAGTGCAGCAAACAAGGATTCTGCAGCCAGAATTCCAGACTTCATGGCCGTGTGGCTGCCCTTGATCTTGGCTGCATTCAGGGTGCCGGCATCACAACCGATGATGAGACCACCGGGGAACGTCATTCTGGGCAGGGAATTCAAGCCGCCTTTAATGAGAGCCCTGGCACCATAGCTGATGCGCTTCCCACCCTCCAGTGTCTTCTTGATGACAGGATGGTGTTTGAATTTCTGAAATTCATCGTAGGGACTGATATGAGGATTGCTGTAGCCAAGGTCGACAATGAGCCCCAGAGAGACCTGGTTATTTTCCGTATGGTACAGAAACCCACCGCTGGTAGCCGCGTATGACGCACCAGTCATTGGGTAGCCTGCCGTATGTACCACCCTACCCTCGCTGTGATTTTCCGGCGGAACTTCCCAGACTTCCTTGAGCCCGATACCATAGTGCTGCGGATCACTGTCGGCATCCAGTTTGAATTTGCTGATTATTTCTTTACCCAGATGCCCGCGGCAACCCTCTGCAAAAATGGTGTACCTGGCATGGAATTCGAACCCGGGCTCAAATGAAGGTTTGTGCTCGCCCTTGTTATCGACGCCCATATCGCCAGTGGCAACGCCTTTCACATTACCGTCGTCATCATAGAGCACTTCGGCCGCCGCGAATCCGGGAAATACCTCGGCACCCAACTCCATGGCCTGCTCCGCCAGCCAGCGGCAAAGACTGCCCAGCGAGATTATATAGTTGCCGTGATTGTGCATCGGCCGTGGCACCAGCATATTGGGAAATCGCAGGGACGATTCGGGCCCGCCAAGAAAATAAACATCATCGCCGGTAACTTGCGTGTTTAACGGTGCGCCTTTTTCTTTCCAGTCCGGAAACAGCTCCTCCAGCGGGCCCGGTTCGAAAACGGCACCCGACAGAATATGCGCGCCTACTTCCGAACCCTTCTCGAGGACACAGACTGAGAGTTCCTTACCCCCCTCCTGGGCCAGTTGCAGGAGTTTACAGGCGGTGGCCAATCCTGCCGGACCTGCGCCGACTATGACCACATCTACTTCCATCGATTCGCGTTGCATGCATGAACCTCAGCGGTTTTCCACCCCAGGGGTGTATCCACGGTGTTATGAGTGTATTTCGGAGCCCGGACCCTGGCTTTACGCCTTCTCAGCCCCTGTTGAGAGGCCGCTATTATCCTTAATTACTCAAACCAGCGCAAAATGCTGCCTGCCGCAGGATTGTGGAGGTTTCGCCATTACAAAATGTCACAAAAAATCAACAATCTGAGACCTAGTTCCGGCCGCTAACTGTGATACTGCGCGCTTTCCCGGCTACCCTTATTTATCACTACCCTTCTACTCACCAGACAGCCCAAACCCCTTGTCGCGTGCCGCTGAACTGACACGCTGACAGGTGTATTGATGGAGCAACAATAATGATTACTTTCCCTGTCTCTCGAAACACCCTGGCATCGGGGATCGTTCTCTTGATGGCCCTGCAGGCGAATGCCGCTTCCGCCCAGGAAGTAAATAATGATGGCGACAACTCTACGGTCACCTATCCAGCCGAGTATTTCGCCCAGTATCAGCCTTTCTCTGCCAATGACATGCTGGACCGCATTCCAGGCATCAATGTCGCCCGGCAAGGTGGTGGCGGTAATGGCGGCCCGGGCAGTTCCGGTGGTTCTGGCCGGCGCGGCCTGGGGCTGGGTGGAGATGCCATCCTGATCAACGGACGCCGCATTACCGGTAAAAGCAACGAAGGTAACAGCCAACTCAGCCGGATTCCGGCGGATCAGGTGCAGTACATTGAAATCATTCGCGGCACATCCGGCGACCTCGCCGTTCGAGGCGGCACCCAGGTCATTAATATCGTGCTGCTGGAAGCAGATTCCCGCTCCTCGGTCGCCTATGAAATCAACTCAGACCAATACCATGACGGAGAGATCAAACCTGGCGCCAAAATTTCCGTAACTGGTCAGACCGGCAATCTTGAATATGTGGTCAGTGCTGAATCCGAACCGCGTTGGGAATACCGCACGGGTTTTGAAACCAGCATCCTGCTCGACGGTTCATTGAATGAGACAGTTACTCGTCTGGATACCCGCGACCAGCAACCACTGATCTTTGCCACCAACCTTGGCTACCAGTTCTCGAATCGCGACATCGCACACTTCAATGCACAGTATGAAGACAACGATGCCCCTTCGTTCACCGACCGGACGATTATGGATCACTCGGTGGACCCAGCCACGGCCCGGTTTGAATTTGATGAAACCGGAAACGTAGCCGATTTCTGGGAAGTGGGTGGCGACTATGAACACACATTTACCAACGGCGATCGCTGGAAGACGCTGTTCATCGTAAATCGAAAAGAAGACGACAGCGAACGTAATCGATTCATCGTCGATGGCAATGATCGCACAAAAGATTTGTTCCTCGATAACTTCAATCGATACCAGGAACGCATTGTGCGAACTTCTTACTCCATGGATTTCGCCCAGAGCCAGGCAATCGAGTTTGGCGTCGAACGGGCCCAGACAATTCTGGATTCAACCCTGCAACTGGGATTGCTGACCAGCAGCGGCACCCCATCCGACAGATTCGGTGGACTTACCCCCATCACCGATACCGATGCCACAGTCGAGGAGATCAGGTACGAAGGTTTTGCCGTTCACAACTGGCAACTTAACGACCGCATGTCTCTCGAAAGCACCCTGATCTTCGAAAAGTCCGAGATCAGCCAGAGCGGTGATATCACCAAGAGCCGGGACTTTAACTTTGTCCGACCCAAGGTGGATTACAGGTTCAACCTGACCCCCACACTGCAGTTCCGTGCAACGATTGAGAAAGACGTGGCCCAACTTAACTTCAATGACTTTACCGCGAATATCGATGGTAGCGATGATGAACGGGATGCCATCTCCGGTAACTCAGACCTGCGTCAGGAACAATCCTGGCGTTATGAAGCCAACCTTGAATACCGGTTTGATGGCGACAATGGGGTCATCAACACCAACGTCTTCTATCACGATCTGGAAGACGTCATTGATCGCGTCAATATTTCAACAGACGATTCTATCGCCTCCGCCAATGCCAATATCGGTGATGGTGAACGCTACGGCATGTCAGTAGATGCCAGCTTG
This sequence comes from uncultured Pseudohongiella sp., assembly GCA_965227635.1. Lineage (GTDB taxonomy): Bacteria > Pseudomonadota > Gammaproteobacteria > Pseudomonadales > Pseudohongiellaceae > UBA9145. The sequence goes on from OZ245763.1 coordinate 3,882,225, forward strand.
CGCATGGCGGTCATCAATATGCCCCAGCTGCTCGTGACATCAAGAGTGCAAGTCGAAGACTCCAGCGTGACAGATCCCTTCCTGGGAATCGACCGCCGTCTTAATCGCCAGGGCCGGGGTGATATCCGCTTCGGCTTCCGCCATGACATGGCTTCGGCGCCGGTGAATTATGGCCTGAATTTTAACTACAGCCTTCAGGACAACCGACTCGCCTACGATGTAGACAGAATTGAAAGTTACAATTCCGATCCTTTTGCAGTGGCATTCTTTGAATACCAGGGCATTGAAAATTTCATTATCCGTCTCGAAGCGACAAACGTGCATGAGAGTGAGCGCTGCCGAGTGCGCACGCGCTATGCTGGCGGTACGATTGCCACAGGATCCATCAGTGAAATTGAAAACTCCTGCAGCCATGCGGGAGAGAAGTATGCGATCAAGCTGCGCGGTACTTTTTAATTCAGCTGCCATAATTGAATTGTCCTGATTCAGCAGTCCGAGGACATAGTCCACTTGCTGCTGACAGAGGACTACCGGCAACAAGCTTGAGAAACGCCAGATAAGAAGGCGATGGTGACATCGCCTTTTTTATAGTTCATCGCGCCTTTCCGGGAACTGTTGGCAGTCTGCAATCTGTTTAGTTGGGGCTACTTTGAACTGTGGCCGTGCCGGACAGAAGGGGCTTGTCGCCAACGCTCTGCGCCCGTTGGGGAGCCTCTGATCAATTATGTTCCTCCTCTGCGACAAGACCGCCCTTCGGGTCTTCCAGCCGAACCCGCTCTCCGCGTTGCCGGTTTTCGACAGGCCGACGCATGCCTTCAAACCGGCGCCTTGATAGCGGGCTCGGCTGAAAGCCAGAGAAGAAACATAATCAATCAGAGCCTCCCTGGCTCCTTCACTCCGAAAAAAGCCCTGCGGTCTTTTTTCTCCGTTCAGCGCTATCGCTTAACTGTTGGCGACAAGCCCCTTCTGTCCAACACTCTGAGCGCTGGCAGGTATTACGTTACTTTTTGGCTGTATTTCCCTGCGATTGAGGAAGAGGTGTATCCAAGAGTACTCCGATATCTTCGGAATCACTGCACAAGCGGCTGCGGGGAGGCAGGGTTCCCAACCCGCCAGTCAAGGCCGGCGCTGAACGGAAGAAAAAGACCGCAGGGCTTTTTCTGTAGTGAAGGGACCCGGGGGAGCCTCTGACCAATTATGTTCCTTCTCTGCGGTGTCTGTCGCATCTGCCTGCAAGACGCCGTACGCCGGCAATGGCCGTAGCCCTTGGCAAGTGCGGCAACGCAGCAGGCAGATGCGACAGGCCCGCCCTTCGGGGCTTTCAGCCGAACCCGCTCTCCGCGTTGCCGATTTTCGACAGGCCGACGCATGCCTTCAAACCGGCGCCTTGATAGCGGGTTCGGCTGAAAGCCAGAGATGAAACATAATTGGTCAGAGGCTCCCTTGGGCGCCGAGCCGGCGGGTTGGGAACCCTGCCTCCTCGCAACCGCGTTCGAAGGCACTCACCTAATCGTCCATGAACACCGAATAGATGCGATTCCCCCGAATATTCACGAAGAATCTTTTTATTGCCTGAATTCTATTGCCGGTTTTAGCCTAGTGCACGTACCACATCACCGAACTGGCCAGGAGTAATAGCAGGCTACCCTCCACCATCGCCAACAGACGCTTTCTGGCAGGAGACATCCTGCCTATGTAGCGGTTCACTGGAACCAGTAGTTGTCTGTATCTGTGATTGGTCATTGTCAGTCTCCAGTCTTCAGGAATCAGTGAAGGCGGTACTCGTCATTATTCATGTGCATGACGCCTTTTTGTCCTGGCGCCGCGCTTAGTGGTTTCTTGCTTCCTCTTACCTGTTTTGACGACGCAAATCGTAAACAGTTACAGGGAAACAGATTAGCGACCAGATTCGGATATTCTGAAATGAGTTGCCCGCAAGACTTAAGAATGCTCCGGCGAACATGAACGTACTATGAAGATTAGATGGGCTTGAAACACACCTCACCGCTAATACAGTGCTTTTCACGGGTATTGAGGTGCGGAGAAACTGCAAGAAGCCGAATGGGATACGGCGCGCTACCTGCTCACCAGGCCTTTCTGCGCAGCCAGGTTCGCGCTTGGAATTCTGTCAAATGCAGCGGCCAATTGGCGCCGGGAAATCGCTCACTCAGCTGGCTTGGTGAAAATCATCATGTGTTGCCAGGGCAAGAAGTCCAGCGTATCGGTCCATTCCAGACCGAACACACTCATCTCCTTCACGGCCTGTAGTTCGGTCATCTTGTGTAAGGGACGGATGGGCACACTGGCATCCTCTCCGCGATATTCCAACAGGAATATACGTCCACCCGGGCGTAGTGCCTCATACAGACCATTGATCATTTCGAATGGGTGAGAAAACTCATGGTAGGCATCTACCATCAAGGCCGCGTCAATGGAATTAGGCGGCAGATTAGGGTCATCAATCTGCCCCAGCACCAATTCAATATTTCCCACTTCCTCGCGCGTAGCTCGCTCTTCTATTATCGCCAGCATCTCGGGCTGAATATCGATCGCCATCACCTTCCCTTGCGGCACATGGTTGGCAATGCGAAAAGAGAAATAACCAGAGCCGGCACCCACATCCGCGACTACTTCATCCGGGCGCAGATTCATATTGGCAACAACTTCATCGGGCATTTCTTCCTGAATTCGCCCCGGACGGTTCAGCCACTCTGCGGCCTGATGCCCCATAACAAAAGCAATCTCTCTACCCATATAGAACTTGCCGATGCCGGTGGTGCGCCGCGCAGGGTCTTCGATGTATCCGGGATGCTCTGCCGCCATGGATTGCTGGCTGCACAGGAGCGCCGCACTGAATCCAGCTAACGCGAGGTAAGAGTTGAGTGTCTTGAGCATTTCCGGCCTCCCCGGCGAACACCATGTTGGTGCTGCATTGGCGTCTTACTGAGTGAATTGGGACTTGAGGAGATTGTAATGCAGGGACAGTTCGAAATGAACGTCATCTCGAAATGTGGGTAGGGTTTTTACAAGAGCCGCAGCAAGCGCTGGCCTGTGCCCTTACACTTGGGGCAGTTGCTGGTTTCGGTGATCTTGCCTGTGCCTCTGCAGACATTACACACATCCTGATAGGGCTTCTTCAGGATGGACTGTAATTCCAGGAGTGCCTGTTGGGATCCCTCTTTATTTGCCAGAGACATCTTTTACTTCCTCGCAAAATAGACTGAAAGCGCTCGATTATCGCCATTCGTTTCATTTCTTTAGCGGAAATCGCCAAGCTTGTGAACAGCATCTCACTGCCGGGATAGTATGCCCAGTGGATCTTGCTGAATGTGTTAACTGCCTCACATTTGCCCTTCACTCTTATAACAACGCCAGAACTTACTGAATTTCCTCAATATATTAGTGGCTTATGATAGACTCCACTGCCTCGAACCATCGCATCCCGGCTTATTGCCGAGGAGCGGTCCATTGCTGAGACTTCCTGCTGCCCGACACTGCGGGTGAACTGATAAAAAAACAGGTTTGTGAAATGAATAGAGTTTTAGAAGGCATTCGCGTTCTGGATTTCGGGCGCTATATTGCTGGCCCTTACTGCGCCACATTGCTGGCTGACATGGGCGCCGATGTCATCCGCATCGAGAAAGTCGATGGATCTGAAGACCGTTTTCTTTCGCCGGTAACCGAAAAAGGCGACGGCGCGCTCTTTATGCAACTGGCCCGCAACAAAAAATGCCTGACCCTGAATCCGATGAAGCCGGAAGGACAGGAAATAGTAAAGAAGCTGGTAGAGACTGCAGACGTTGTCGTTGCCAATCTGCCGCCGGATACGCTCAAGGCAATGGGCCTGGACTATGACAGCCTGAAAGCCATCAAACCTGACATCATTCTTACCATGATTTCGGCATTCGGCCGCGGCGGGCCTTACGAATACCGGGTCGGTTTCGATGGTCTTGGCCAGGCCATGTCCGGCAGCATGTATATGTCCGGAACTCCGGAACAACCGGCCAAAGCCTATGCCCCGTTCATCGATTTTGGCACGGCCTCCCTTTCCGCCTTCGGTACCATGACGGCGCTGTTCGAGCGCCAGAAAACCGGACAGGGCCAGGTGGTAGAAGCCTCGTTATTCAACACGGCGCTCACCATGATGAATGGCACAGTCATTGAACAAGCTACCATTCAGCGCGATCGCGTCGCGACCCTGAACCGCTCCCAGACTTCGGCGCCAGCAGATACCTTCAAGACTCGTGATGGTTGGGTGCTTGTGCAGTCGGTAGGCGGTCCCCTGTTCAAACGCTGGGCAGACCTGATGGGCGAAGACCACTGGCTGGAAGATCCGCGCTTCAAAGATGACATCAGTCGGGGCGACAATGGTGAGCTTATCTCCGAGCGACTGGCCGAATGGTGTGCCGAACGCACCACCGAGGAAGTATTAAGTGCCATGGAAGAAGCCCGCCTGCCCGCGGGTCCGGTGATGTCTCCCCAGCAGGTTATTGACGATCCGCACATCGCGGCCAAGGGCCTGTTTCAGTATACGGACTATCCCGGCCTGAAGACTCCAGCACCGCTGATGAAAACACCGGTAGAGTTGTCCGCCACACCCGGCGAGATTCGGCATCGGGCACCGGAACTGGGCGAGCACACCGACAGCATCATGACGGAGCTTGGCTACTCTGCCGAGCAGATAGCTGATTTCAAGGAACGCAGGATTATTTGAGCTAACACCGAAGCACCCAGGGCAGTTCCTTCATTGGCGAATGTCAGTTAGTCTGTGGCAATCAAAAACCGTGAAGAGGCCAGGGTATGACTTCCGAAACCGGCATTTCCAACGCAGTACGACCCAGCACCACCAATCGTCGCGACTTTATGCGCCATACCGCCGCGCTGCTGGCCGCGTCGGGGAGCCTTGCTCCCAGCCTGAGCCAGGCCCAGGAAGCCGGAGAAGATTACTGGCTCATGGTGCGCAAGCAATTTGCTTTCAGTGAAAACTCTGTACCCATGAACGCAGCCAACCTCTGCCCTTCTTTCAGGGCCGTAACGGAAAGCATGGCTCGCCACACCGCCGATATTGATTTTGACTGTTCTTTCAACAACCGGGCCAAGTACGCCGAACTGTTGGAATCCTGCAGATCCAGTATCGCTGGCCAGTTAGGCGTAAGCGCGGACGAAATTGCTCTCGTGCGCAATACCAGCGAAGCGAACAACACCATCAACAATGGCTTACAGCTGGAAGCGGGCGATGAAATTGTGCTGTGGGACCAGAATCACCCTACCAACAATGTAGCCTGGGAAGTCAGAGCGCAACGCTTTGGATTGCGCATCACACGGGTGAGCACACCCGCAGCGCCGCGCAGCCCACAAGAACTGGTAGAAAGCTTTACCTCGCAGCTGAATTCCAACACCCGGGTACTCAGCATTACTCATGTTTCCAATCTCAGCGGTATCCGTTTACCAGTAGCGGACATCGTCGCCGCCGCGCGCGCGCGAAACATCTACGTTCATCTTGATGGCGCGCAGTCCTGGGGTGCCCTGGACATTAATCTGCAGGAACTGGACGTGGACTCCTACAGTGCCAGCGCACACAAATGGTATATGGGGCCAAAAGAAGTTGGCCTGCTCTATGTGAACCGCCGCAATATCGAACGAATCTGGCCCAGCGGGGTAGCACCCGGCTGGGGCAACGACGCCGAAACCGATCTGTTGGGAGCACGCAAATTCGAATCCCTGGGACAACGGGATGACGGTGCACTGGCCGCCCTCGGAGTGGCCGCACAATTGCACGACGAAATAGGCCCGGCTCGTATCGAGAGGCGCATTCGCTTTCTCGCTCAACGGCTAAAACAGGGCATCGCTGACGCCGGACTCGAACTGGTGACCCCCATGGCGCCGGAACTCAGCCACGGTGTCTGCATCACCCGTGCGCCGACTGGCCAGGGAGGCAACTTGAGTAATCGCCTGTATGACGAATTCGGTATCGCTGGAGCAGCGACCGGCGGCATTCGACTCAGCCCCACGATCTACAATACCAGCGAGCATATCGACAGAGCGATATCCGCCATGAAATCACTCCTTGGTTGAACCTGAATCAAGGCAGTGGTTCACAACGTTCAAAGCCCATCAAGAGGAATAAACCATGCGCTTGTTTAAAGCACACTTCGTCTCGTATCGCCGATTGCTCTATCCGAGCCTGATCGTTGCAACCACCTTCCTCTCAATTCTGGGCATAGGCCCTGCGAGTGCCGCCGAACAGGGTTTCACCATGCCGGGCACGGTAAGCGAAGCTGATATTCCCAACGACATCTACCGAGATTCATGGGCGCGACTTCCAGAGGTGCAACGAGAGCAACTGGACGCCGATGGACAACGCGCCTTCGACACCTATGTGAGTCCAGGCACTGGCTATGGCAGTGGCTTGCGCGGGCCGATCGGGATGTGGATGCATAGTCCCGCATTAGCGGAAGCGACTTTCGACCTGCGCCAGCGAGTACGATACGGCACAGAGAAAGACCAGCGCCTCACGGAACTTGCCATCATCTCCACGGCGAGAGAAATCGACAATCAGTATGAATACAGTGCACACGAACCCCTTGCGGTTGCCGCGGGACTGGAGCAGGAAATAATTGATGTCGTGCGTTTTCGAAAGGATCTGGATGATCTAGACACCATCGAAGGCTTCGGCCGCACCGAGCAAACCATCGTCAGGTTCGCCCGGGAAGTCATTAGCGAAGAGAAAGTAAGCAGTGAGACTTTTGCGGATGCACTGGATGTCTTTGGGCCAGAAGGCTTGATGGACCTTGTGGGCCTGATCGGCTACTACAACTATGTCGCCATCACCCTCAAGGCTTTCGACGTTCAGCGACTACCCGGTACAGAACTCTTGCTACCCCAGCGCATGGAGTAACGGCACCCGGGCCGCTTTTTCGTTTCGCACCGCACTAACAAAGCCTGCTTGTAAGCCTTAGGGAATGCTACAGCGCAAGAAACAAAGGGCAACGATAGCGCGAAGAGCCCACATCAACTCTTCGCATGTCGCCTTGGCTGAGAATCAGTGCCGAGCGGACTGTGAATGCTGTGACAGGCTATCGGCGGTTTCCCTGGCCGCCTGACTGAGCAAATTCACTGTCTCGCTTATTTGCTCAACAGAATTGGAAACCGCCGTGGTACCTTGCTCCATACTGCGAATGCGGGTCGTGATGTCTTCACTGGCTTTTTGAGTGTCTTTTGCCAGTTCCTTCACTTCTTCAGCCACAACAGAGAAACCCTTTCCAGCCTCACCCGCCCTGGCCGCCTCGATCGTTGCGTTGAGGGCAAGCAGATTAGTCTGTTCAGTAATCTTGATGATTGACTCCAATCCCTGAGTGATATTTTGCGTATGGGAAATGAGCTCCTCTAATGCCACTGTGGCTTCACCGGCTGACTGTACTGCGGATTGGCTTCGATTCGTTGCCTGCAGGCTATCGCTGGTTATGTTGTTTATGAATGTCGCCGTCTCTTGCGCCGCAATAGACATAAGCTTGCTTTCAGTGATGTCGGAGGCGAATTTTACAACCTTGATCACCTTGCCAAGATTGTCCTGAATCGGGCTATAGGTGGCCTGTATCCAGATGTCATCACCATGCTTGGTTTTGCGCTTGAACTCGCCAGTTTCAAATTCGCCATTGCGCAACCGATTCCAGAAGCTTTCGTATTCAGCACTGTTTGCGTATTCAGGCTCACAAAATATTCGGTGATGCTGCCCCTTGATTTCGCCAAGTGTATAGCCCACGGCATTGAGAAAATTCTGGTTGGCGTCTACGATATTGCCACGCGTATCAAATTCGATAACCGCCTGGGAATTATTGATAGCCGCCAACTGTCCTTCGAAGTTTGCAGTGCGAAGTTTCTCTTCGGTTACATCCATTGCAAATTTCACAATCTTGAAAGGCTTGCCTTCCATATCGAAAATTGGGTTGTAGCTCGCTTGGATCCAGATATCGTGACCATCTTTCGCTACACGATGGTACTCTCCTGAATGGAACTTGCCCTGGCCCAGGCTCTTCCAGAATTCCCTGTACTCGTCGCTATTGGTTATATCGCTGCTACAGAATATTCGGTGATGTTGACCCTTGATTTCTTCCAGTCCATAACCGGTCACATTGAGAAAGTTCTCGTTGGCTGTGATGATCGTGCCGTCCAGATTGAATTCGATGACTGCCTGTGACTTGTTAATAGCTGCCAGCTGGCCTTCGTAGTTCGCGTTTTCCAAGCGTTCCTGAGTCTGGTTAGTGGACAGTTTAACGATTTTTACCACCTTCCCGGACTGGTCGCACACCGGCATATACGACGCATGAATATAGATCGGACTACCCGATTTGGCGACGCGTTTGAAACTTCCAACTTGTTTGCGACCATTCGCAAGATCTATCCAGAATTGCCGATACTGCGCTGATCCCTGCTCGGCAGGAGGTACGAGAATTTTATGGTGTTTGCCGACGATTTCGTTGAGACCATATCCCATTTTTTCCAGAAACAGTCTGTTTGCAGAAATGATTGTGCCATCGGGATCCAGCTCGATTACGGCATAGCTCTCCTCAATCGCTGCAATTTTCTGTCTCAGCTGAAACAACTCCGCCGATTGGTCGGGTGTTGCGGAGGCTTGTGCGTTCACTCGCTCATAACCTGTTTCATTCTCTTCTCGAGTGCCAAATAGTCTTGCGAGCATAAATCTCCTCCACACAGCTCATCCCTTTATCCGTTCCGGGCTGCGCACTCTGGTCGTTACCTGATAAATTTACTTGGTTTTATACCGTTAGTAAGAAGTATAGCCGGTCAAAATGACTGGCAGCATCGTATCGACGATACTTTTTCCACATAAAGCATTCAGCTTACATGGCAAATTCTCATAAGAGCACGACAGTGGATATTGCGGCCGTCTACCTGACCGACTCACCTTATGCAGCGAAAAGCGATGCATTAACTAAGATGAGAAAGCGCGCAACAAGACTATTGCACAGGCGCCGGGAAATATTGGCCTTGCGTACCTCACGGACATCGTGGGCCTGACCGACCCTTCTACTAAAAATGCCCGAATCGAGAAAGCGTTCGACGGTCTGCAGTTTCCAGGACGGCTACAGATCTCGCAGAAACCCACCGATAGCATCGTTGGTTTGTTGCGGGGCCTCCTGCTGTACCCAGTGACCAATTTCCGGAAACAGCTCGACGGCGCGCAGATCAGGTACAACCCGGCCAATGGCCGCAGTCAGTTGCTCCTTGCTGGCCCCGTGAATAACCATGTCTTTCTCGCCGGCAATGAATAGCACAGGTACTCGCACGATCGGATCCAGTGCTGCCGTAATTTCCCAGTTCCTGTGTAGATTGCGATAGTAGTTTACGCCACCCCTGAACCCGGATTGCCTGAACTGGTTCACGACGTAGTCGAGATCTTCTTTGCTCAACCAATCAGGCAAGCCTTTGGCCGCGCCCAGGCGTCCTATCCAGCCGCCTGCAGTATGATGTTTGTCAATTATTACAGGCGCCTCACGGGGAGAATCTGGCGAAAGATAGAGACGACTGATTATGCCGCGGGGATCACTGTCATACTCCTGCTCTGCAATACCACCGGGCGCATTGTGATAGAGCATGTAAAAAAAGTTCTCACCATAACGCTTCTCATAACTTTGCAGCAATGATTCGGCAGGTCTACCGGCATAGGGAACACTCATGGCAATCAACGCGTCAAATCGTTGCGGATGGAACAGCACAGCATGCCAGGCCACGATGGCTCCCCAGTCGTGCCCTACCATGATGGCACTTTCTTCACCGAGCGCATCCAGAATGCCTGCCATATCATCGCTCAGGGTCTTGATATCGTATGCTTCCACGGCATCGGGCGCGTCAGTTAGCCCATAACCGCGCATGTCCGGAACCACCACCCGATAACCTTCTGCGACAAGATACGGAATCTGATGGCGCCAGTTGTACCATGACTCTGGCCAGCCATGGGCAAGCAGGCAGAGAGGTGCATTACTATTGTCCATCCCCGCTACTGCAATACGCATGCGAATGCCATTGGCTTCTATGATTCTGAACTCAACCCCAGGCAGTGGAGGTTTCTCGGTATCCGACATAGCTATCTCACTTCTTTTATCCAGAGTTATCGTTGTTGCGCATCCCGGATATTCCAGTAACCCGACTCCATTGGGTGCAGTTTCACCCCAGGAAAGCCACGCAGCACCTGCAAGGCTATCATGATCGCCGTAATCGGCAGCAAGTACTTTTGTTAGCACGCTTTAGTGGTTATGCTGCGATTTCAAACACAATGGCACCCACACGAAAGTACTGACTTTGCGCCCTGGCAAAAGCCAGGGGAGAGCAAGGAGACTTAATAATGAAAATAATCCGCTGGCTTTTTCTCATTCCCTGCCTGACGCTGGCTTTCTCTACACAGGCACAGGACACGCGCATGTATAACACGGTGAAAACCAAGCTCATGGCTGGCGGCCAGGTGCTCGGCGGCACCGTCGACACCTCGGATCCGGACATCTACTGCGCCATGGCCAACGCCGGATTTGATTTTATCTGGATCGAGATGCAGCACAGCCCCCTGAACTACACAGATGTGGCGCGCATGATCTGGGCTTGCCGCGACGCGCCTGCCGTTCCGTTTATCCGGGTCCCGGATGCAACTGAAGGCGATATACAGAAAGCGGCCGACATAGGCGCCCTCGGCATCATTGTTCCCATGGTAGATACAGCCGAGAAAGCAGAGAACGCCGTCCGATTTGCCAAGTACCCGCCACTCGGACGTCGCAGCCAGGGCGGCGGTCAGTACGGTCGCTTGTGGGGACGGGACTATCGACAGACCTGGAATGACAACCTCATGGTTGTTGCGATGATTGAATCACCGGATGGTGCCGCTGTCGCCGATGAAATAGTGGCTGTGGAAGGGGTCGACGCTGTGTTCGTGGCGAGTGGCGACCTGAGCAGTTTTACTGGACAGAGACAGGGCGATGCCGAATACGAGCAACTGGTAAGTCATATCAAGTCAGAAACAGAAAATGCTAACAAGTTTGTCGGTGGTCCATCGGCATGGATGACATCAAGGGAAGGTTACCAGTTCTTCCAGGCACCCAGCGTTACCAGCCTGATCAGAATAGGCGCCAGGGTCACCCTGGAGCAGTCCGACCCTTGCCGGTTCCTGCCTTCAGGCGCCACCCCTGTTGCCGGGGAGAATCCCTGCCCGTGAGCCAATCTATGGATCAGACACGCTTCAAGGCCATGTGGGAGCAAATGCAGGATGATGGCTACTTCATGCACCATCCTCACTATCAGGACTATTTTGGACTGGAACTGAGTGACGAAGATAAAGCTCTGGATGCGGCAATACTGGAACTGGATTTCGGCAAGGATGATATCGTGATGCCCGCGCCCTACTCAGAAACGCTGGAACGCGCGGTAAAGCGCACCGAATCTGAATGGCTTTATAGAATGTTTGATCTACCAGCTTCAGGGACCGCTCTCGATCTGGGGTGCGGCTTTGGCAGATCGGTGATTTGGCTCCGCGAACGCTACGACGAAGTGCTGGCAACAGATATATCCAGCTCCGTCATCGAATTGGCACAAAGACTTATCCAGTCAGATAACGTACAGTTTTTCGTCAACGATGCAGATCGCCTGCCTGCTGCCATCAACCCCGAGTCGGTTGATGTCGCCTACATCTTTACCGTGTTTCAACATATCCCTCGGGAATTCGCCGTAAATCTGCTAAAGCAGGTTGCGGAAAAACTGTCCCCTGGAGGGCTGGCAATTTTCAACCTGATTTCCGAGGTCAACGAAACAGTCAACGATGGCGTAGTTGAGACCGAATGGGCAATTGGTTACTCCCGGCAACAGACACAAAGCCTCGTCACTGACGCCGGGCTGACATGCGAACGCATCGTGCGCTGGTATCGACCTGAGAATGATGTGAGCTGGCTCTGGGTCGCCGCCAGAAAATCCTAGAGCTTCAATCCTAGAACTTCACCCAACTGTAAAAAACCGTTTGGTCTTGCGGCCGAAGTAATACGATGCGACCCGAATCCACGTAGCCTTCCTGTAGGTCTAAAGACAAACCAGCAACGAAATAGCGGAGAGACAGAGTATCTTCCGCCGCTGGATACCATGACAGGCTCCCTCCACCGAGGTGCTCAGCATTGAATTGCACGACTTGTGCGAGGTCTGCTGGCAATTGATCCCCCCTGTAGAAAGTCGCCTCCCGATTCAGCGACTCCCAGTCGAACCCAGAGACACGAGCCGCGAAGCCCCGGTCTATATCACCCGACATATTGCCGTACACCGCATAACTATCAGTCAGTTCGATTTCTGCTCCCCTTAGCAGAGACGAGACGACCCCCACATCTGGATGGCCCGGGTCCATTTCCCCAGCGCCGTACTGTGAAAACTGATAGCTCAGTAGAGCAACGACAAGCCCAAAGAAAATACCAAGCTGTAATAAGAACTTTAGAAATCCAGGCATGAGTAATGAAGTCGCTGAAGATTGACGCCGGAATACCAATGACCTGTGTACAGCCTGGACTCAGATCAATTCTCTTTCGCCCTGAAATGCCCACCTTCCAACAAACTATTGAATAAACGGGGTCTGGAGCAAATCCTGGCAACAATTTGCAGCTTCGAGGCAGACACAGCCGCAAGCTGCCTGCAAGGCACTCGACACGGCAACTGCAGTACATGAGAAATAAAAATATAAAGCGCCATATGTCTTTTTAAATTCAAGATGGTCAGCACTTTTATTTAAGCAAATCCGACACTTACGTAAGCGAGTTGGACATAACGGTGCATTTTTAGTAGACTCCCACTCGTTTACCGCATGACGCTAATATTATGCCCCCAAATTGTGCAGTGGTTCAATCTGGCGCGCAACAAGGTACAAGTCATAGCGCAACTAGCGTCTGCTAACCGCTGCAATACTGAGGGTGTGACAACCTGAGTATGCAGCAGCAAGTAACTGTCGATTTTCAAGAACCGATCAAGAGACACAGGGAGTCTTTATCCGCTCCAAGCGAAGAGCAGTATGGTTAAGCTCTACCTTGTGGTTGCTAGCGATCGCAACGCTATCCCCTGCATGTCTCTCAGCGAATACGCTAAGTTCGGATACCGAACTCTCCACCGAAGGCTATTTTGTACTCTCCTGGGAACTTAGCAATCCCGACACTGAAATAGTTCTGCAACAATCCAGCAATGCTTCATTTTCAGGGGCTCAGTCGAAAGTCCTGCAGGAATCCGGCGCCATAACGCTTACCGGTCTCGCCGATGGCGAATATTACTTTCGCTTACTGCAGGACGGCGCACCAATCGACAATCCTGTTGTGGTGACAGTTGCGCATCACTCTCTCGAACGCGCACTGGGTTTCTTTTTCACCGGATGCGTCCTGTTCATCATTTTGCTTATCGCAATTGTTAACGGGGATAAAAGTAGTCGAGGTCGCGATGGCAACGGCTAACGCGCTATCACCTACACTGGGCTTTATCATCCTCGCTATCTTCGGTGTGTTGTGGATTGTTTTCGGCTATCTGCTCGGCAGGCAGAACAAAACCCTCGATGACTACATGCTGGCTGGCCGCAATGTGGGGCTGGCATTCGCCACTGCCACGGCCATGGCCACCTGGGTAACCAGCAACACCACGATGACCGCTCCCCAGGTTACCTACCAATTGGGGTTCTGGGGCATGTTGGGCTATTCCCTGGGAGCCGTGGGATTGCTGCTGTTCGCACCACTCGCGCGGCGCATCAAACAACTATTGCCTCACGGCTTCACTTCCGGTGATTTTATCCGCGAACGCTATGGCGTACTTGCCTGGCGCATCTTCCTGCTTATTTCACTGTTCTATGCGTTTGGCTGGTTAATCAGCCTGGGCATGGCCGGTGGTATTCTGGTTAACGCGCTCAGCGGCCTGCCCTACCACATCGGTATGAGCGTTATCATGCTGGTGTGTGTTTCCTACACCCTACTGGGCGGGCTCCGCGCCGTTATCGCCACCGATTTTGTACAGACCATCATTATCCTGTTGGGCGTAATCATTATCGCCTTCTTGCTGATCGACAATATCGGGTTTGAGAGTATTCACGAAAGCCTGGCTGAGGAACGGCCCATGCTGCTCTCCCTGTTGTTTCCAGCCGCCATCATGTTTCTGTTCAACAACCTGTTATTTGGCGTCGGCGAGATCTTTCATTCCAATGTGTGGTGGTCACGTGCTTTCGCTTTCAAACAGGATATTGGTGCCCGCGCCTACTTCATTGCTGGCCTGTTCTGGCTGCCTATCCCCGTAGTTGCGGGCTTCGTCGCCCTCGCTGCGCCTGCACTGGGCATCGATGTGCCTGCCGCAGACATGGTTGGCCCATTGGTGGCCGGGAGACTTCTCGGCACGACTGGCGCAGTACTTGTATTCATTGTGGTGTTTTCGGCACTGGCGTCGAGTCTGGATTCATTACTGGCTGCCACAGCTGACCTGATTACCCAGGACATTTATCGCGGCCACATCAATCCCGGTGCCAGCGACGAGCAATGCTTTCGGGCAGGGCGATTTAACATTATCGGCCTTGGAGTCTTCACATGGCTGCTGTGTATACCCCGCATCGCCACACTCGCGTCATTGCTGTATTTCACTGGTGCGTTTGTGGCGAGCGCGATCTGGCCTATCGTATTCGGTCTTTATTACACCTGGGCATCACCCCGGGCAGCGTCTCTGGCCATGCTATCGGGCACTGCACTGGGCTTACTTGCTTACTTCCAGATAGGTTTCTATGTGGCGGCCCTGGCTTCCTGCGCAGTGTCTCTATTGGTGATGGTGACAGTAAGTTATTTCGAAGGCAGCCGCTTTGACTTTGCCAGTCTGGACAAAGGAGAGTCCAAGTCATGATTTCAATTCCTGCTCTCACGCTCATGGTCTATATCGCACTGGGCCTCAGTTGTTTTACCCCAATCGTGCTACTCGCCCTGCTGGTACGCGACTGGAAACAAAAGAATCTCTGGTAAGAGGAAGCTTCCAATGAACAACATCACACACCTCGTTTCACGCGAGATACCGGACGTTCAAGGTGACGCTCACCCAAAGGCACTTCTGCGCACCATCATAGAGGATGGTGATCACCTGCTACCTCTGGAAGACCAGCACATCCTAAGCGCAGATCAATTCGACAACACGACCCTGCTGCAACTGTTTCGACTTGCCGCCAAATACGAATCCAACCCAGAGCGCTTCAGTACACCGCTGCAGGGAAAAATTCTCATCAGCGCTTTCTACGAGCCCAGTACCCGTACCCGCTTGTCATTTGAGAGCGCCTGGCATCGACTGGGTGGCGACATCATGTCGATCACCGATCGCTCCACCACAGGTATCGCCAAGGGTGAATCCCTGGCTGACGTGGGAGAAATGTTCAACAACTACGCGGACTGCGTAGTGCTACGCGATAGTCGTGAAGAGTCCCTGCATGAAATGAAGGATGCCCTGCGCATCCCCATCATCAATGCCGGCAATGGAATGGACGAGCACCCTACCCAGGCCATGGCGGACCTGTACACCATCTTCAAATGGAGACCGGTCCTCGTTAACAAGGATGTAGAAGACGAACATAAAATCAAGGTGGGCATCATCGGAGTCCCCGACAAGATGCGCACTGTGCGGAGCTTACTCAAGATTTTCAGCACTTTCTCCCATGCGTTCAAGGAAGTGCTGCTCTTCAATGAAGAAAGAGATGAGTACGGCGCCGAAACCCTGGAAGAATTCCGCAATAAAGGATTGAACGTCACCCAGGCCGGGAGCCGTCTACAGGAAATGATTTCGGATCTGGACGTAGTCTATATCAACGCCATCGCCTGGACAGGTGATGGCTTCGAAACTTTTGGCAAAGAGTTTGCCCTGAATGCCAACACTCCTTTCAAGAAAGGCGCTATCGTGCTGCATCCACTGGCCCGGGGAGAAGAACTCTCTACTGACCTCGATGATACCGGTTTCAACTGGTATTTCTCACAGGCAAGAGGCGCGGTGTTTATCCGCATGGCCTTGCTTACCTGTCTGGTACATCGCAAAGGCAGGGTGCTGGATGTAGTTTAACCAATACGGCGGAGCTGATTCTGCTCAGTATAAAACCGTCTACTGTCTGGCACCTTCAACTAACACTCAAAGCAACCCAAGGAATAGACAACGACCCATGTGTGGCATTGCAGGCATTCTACATGCACAAACCGATAAACCCGTAGACCCACAATTACTCGTGAATATGGCTGCGATCCAGCACCACCGCGGCCCCGATGGATTTGGATACCGGCTGATGCAGGATCAGGGCGTGGGATTCAGCCACGCGCGACTTTCTATTATTGACCTGAACGAGGACCGGGCCAGACAGCCATTTGAAAGTGCAGATGGCCGATTGTTGTTCGCGCACAATGGCGAGTTCTATGACTATCAACGCATTCGCGCAAGGCTAACCGCCCAGGAAGCCCGTTTCGCCACCAAGAGCGATTCCGAAATTGTGATGCACCTCTACCAGCACTATGGTCTTGTGGAGACACTCAAACAACTCAGGGGGGAATTTGCCTTTTCCCTCTATGACAAGCACGAAGAGTGCCTGTACCTCGTACGTGACAGGTTCGGTATAAAACCGCTGTACTGGACGCAAGCTGGTGACACCGTTGTATTCGGTTCAGAACTGAAAGTGTTATTCGCGCATCCGCAGGTAAACGCAAAATTCACTGACGAGGGCTTGTTTCACCAACTGATACAGACCATGGTGCCGGGCACCACAGCATTCGAGAACATCCATCAGGTTAAGCCCGGGCATCTGGTCAGAATTCAACGCAAGAAGGGAACGCTGGAAATATCAGAAAGCAAATACTGGGACCTGAACTTTCCAAAGCTTGGCGAACGCGCTGAAATGACAGAAGCAGAAGCCATAGAAGGGACCCGTGAGCAACTACTCAATGCCGTGGCACTCAGGCTGGAAGCAGATGTTCCCGTGGGAAGCTATCTGTCAGGGGGTATCGATTCCTGCGCCATTATCGGACTCGCCTCGGCATGCCGCCAGGGGCCAGTGAGAGCCTTCACTATCGGCTTCGACGACGACAAATACGACGAAAGCAAAATAGCCGAGGAAATGGCACGAAGCTGTGGTGCAGAACAAGACATCATGCGCTTGTCGGGTAACGAGTTATACGGACACTTCGAAGAAACTCTCTGGCACACTGAACGCACAATCTACAACACACTGGCTGTAGCCAAACTGCTGATGAGTCGCCATGTTAACGCCAGCGATTATAAAGTCGTCATGACTGGCGAAGGCTCGGACGAACTATTCGGGGGCTACCCTGCCTTCCGTCGGGACATGTTTCTGCATGGCCTGGATTCGTTGCCAGAGAAAGAAAGAGAGACATGGCACTCCATGCTTAATGAGAGCAATGCGTTGTTCACGGGCTCCATGCTCTCCCAGAAACCTGTTGACGATGCAGCATTACACTTCAGCGTGGGCTTCACCCCAAGCTGCCTGCAACCCTGGCTGGCTTGTTCCGAACTCGTGCCCGATTTGCTGGCGGCAGAGAAACGCGACGCATTGCGTGACTACCAGCCGGGAGCCGCTATCGCCGACACACTGGACTCAAGCCAATTACAGGGCCGACACGCCCTGGACAAGGCTCAATATGTCTGGTGCAAAACGATGCTCGAAGGCCAGATTCTCACCTGGGGTGGGGACCGGGTCGACATGGCCAATTCCATGGAAGCCAGGCCTGCCTTTCTCGATCATCACCTCGCGGAATTCGCCGTGCAACTCGCTCCCGAGCAGCGCATCAAGGGACGCATCGAGAAATACGTCTTGCGGGAAGCCATGAAAGGTATTCTCCCGGAAGTGTTGTACAAGCGTGAAAAATTCGCCTTTATGGCGCCACCGGCCCACACCGACCAGACCAAGTGGAAGCAGATGAAACAGCTCGCCGATGAGTATCTGTCGAAAGAGCGCATTGAAGCCAATGGTCTGCTCTCCTACGATGGCGTTGAGGCATTGTTCGCCAGACACGACAATCCAGACACGACAGCGGCTGATATGGTGCAGATCGATGCCGTTATTAACCACCTTCTGGGTGTTCAAATACTCCACAAGCATTTTATCGAAACCGACATAAGTGCACTTGCACAACAAAGGGCGAATGATTTAGGTTGGTCTGCATGAATGAAAAACTGAAAACTGAACCCAAACTCTCGGTAAATATCGAGCGCATCAAGCAGGATCTGTATACCCTGGGCCGCTTTGGCTATAACCCTGAAGACCAGGGCATCTATCGCCAGGGATTCACCACAGAAGACATGAAAGCCCGACAATGGGTGATGGATCAAATGCAAGCGCTGGGACTGACTGTTTCCATGGACGGTGCCGGCAACGTGATCGGACGCTATGGCAGCCTGGACAAAAAATCACTATTGATTGGCTCACATCTCGACTCAGTTCCCGCAGGCGGCATGTTCGACGGTGTGCTTGGTGTAATGGCTGGCCTTGAGTGCATCCGCGTAATGCAGGAAAACGGGATTGAACCCAGGCACGCCCTGGAAGTCATAGGCACCAGCGAAGAAGAGGGACGTTTCGGCGGCATGCTTGGCGCCCAGGCACTCACTGGTAAACTTACGCTTGATTGGCTGGAACGCGCCAAGGACAGCCACGGGGAAATGCTCCGTGATGCAATGGCGTCCTGCCAACTACCTTATCACCTCGCCATGGAGGCCGCCCGCGACCCTTCGCAACTCGTCGGCTTCCTCGAACTACATATCGAACAAGGCCCAGTGCTGGAGCAGACTCAAAACACCATTGGCGTGGTCGAAGGCATCTCCGGCGTTTTCAAATGGCTGATCAAATTTATTGGAAAGGCAGACCATGCTGGCACGGCGCCTATGAATCTGCGCAGCGATGCTTTCATGGGAGTCGCCGATTTTGCCCATGAAATCTCACGCATTATCGATGAAGAAGGCACAGACAAGAGTCGTCTGACCATCGGCAGCGTGGAACTCAAACCGGGATTCGCGCACACCGTGCCTGGCGAAGTGGATTTCACGCTGGTAGGCAGGGACATGTCGGAAGAAGTGATGCGTAACCTGGCTGATACCTGCCGCAAGGCCTGCTCATCCATCGCCCGCAAGCACAAACTCATGTTCGAATACGAGCAGATGAGTTGGCTGGAACCCAAGCCCTGCTCTAAAGACATGATCGAGTTGTTGGAGCGGCACTCGAAACAGATGGGCTACAAGACTCTTATCATGCCAAGCGGTGCCGGCCACGATGCGCAGTTTTTCACCGATATCACTCCAACCGGTCTGCTGTTCATTCCCAGTGTAGGTGGAGTCAGTCATGCACCTGACGAATGGAGCCACTGGCACGATGTGGAGAAAGGTTGCAATGTGTTGCTGAATGCTGCCCTGGAATTACTTGAGGCGGACTAGGCAAGGTGCCACCCCTCTCTTTCACGCTCCCAATGGCTCGCTATCCAGAAAGCCTAACCTGCACGGCTTCAGTCATTACTTTGTAAGCTAGCCTGCTTACTTTCCTGCTAATTCTCCACTTCAAGTAAATTTTCCAGTGTCATTGTTTAATTGGCGGCGCTTTGACGTCACCGACAGCGATGCGCGGTGGCTATGTTCGAGTCTCGACACTCAATAAACAACTTATCGAGCGAGGTTGCTGGCTATGAGACTCATCCTATTTATTGCATTTCTTTTCTCTCTATCTTTATCTGTATCACAGGCATTCGCCGATGACTCTGCGGATGTCGTTTCATTTGGAACAAGACTGGTCATTGAGTCTGCGATACTAGAGGAGAACCGAGAAATCTGGGTATCGACTCCCTATGGTTATGAGAATTCAGAGGAGACCTATCCAGTGCTTCTGGTGCTGGATGGAATCACCCATTTCCAGCATGCCAGCACCAGCGCGGTACATCTTGCCCGCAGCAACCGCATTCCGGGGCTCATCGTAGTCGGCCTGTTGAGCACAGACCGCGGCAGGGATTTCACACCATCGACAACCGATCCCGACGAAGCCACCGAAATGGGAAGCCATGGAGGTGCCGATCGATTTCTGGAGTTTCTAACACAAGAACTTCTACCCGAAGTCGATGCCCAATACCGAACTCGTCCCCACCGCATCCTGGCCGGGCATTCCCTTGGAGGTCTGTTTGCTACCCATACATTAGTGACAAGCCCGGACAGTTTCGCAGGCTACATCATTCTCAGCCCCAGCCTTGACTGGTCCAACCAGGGCCTGGTTGATCAGACAGAGGACATGCTTGCCAATACAGCTGAGCTTCAGGCGGATATTTATTTCTCAGTCGCCAACGAAGGCGGGGAAACACTGGGAGCACTGCGCAAGATTACCGGTATGCTGGGTGAAAACACGCCACGGGGCCTGCGTTGGAATTTTCGGCATATGCCATTGGAGCACCACAATTCCATGACATTAACCAGTCTCTATTTTGGCCTTGAGGCTGTATTCGAGGGTTGGAGTGTGCCAGATTACTTCTCGGTCTACGAAGTGGGCGGACTCGAAAGCCTGGAGAGAATTTACCGTGATGGCGGTCGCAGGTTCGGTTACGACAGAGCGCTTTCCTCCCTGACCAAACTGCAGCTTGCCGACGACCTGATCACTCTCAACAGAATTCAAGAAGCTGACGCTATTGTGACGGGTGAACTCGACGCAAGACCACCAGCTTATTTTGTGAATCTGCTCGGTGAAAAATATGAAGCTTCGGGAAATTCGGAAAGAGCGATAGAGCTGTACACAATGTCACTGAGCTCCAATCCAGCGGATGCAATCGCCGCGCGCAGGCTCGCCGAGCTGGGTGTAGACACTTCGAGCCTTATCTCCACAGCCAGCGTCGCCAGCGAGTTGCTGCAACGTTATACAGGAACTTACGAACCAATGCCCAATGTTAGCCTGTCGATATACATGGAAGATGCGCGTCTCTACTCCCAGGTACAGGGGCAGCGGGCGACAGAACTGATACCGACTTCGGAAACTCGCTTCAGCCTGAGAGACGCCGATGCCGAGATAGAATTTATTGCTGAAGAATCACAACCTGCCAGTCGGTTAATCATTCATCAGTTTGGACAGGAAATTGTTGCAGACCGAGTGGAATAGGGAATCAAAAAACAGCTGAATAAGTGCCAAAAACAGGTTTGAGCACAATATCCCTGACTGGAACCTGAAAAAAACACTTAGCGGCACTTGTTTCGGAGCAAATTCCCATACCTCGCGTATAAACGAGCCAAAATTTGCCCGGAGCAATTCCAAGCCTCTTACCGGTGACTATTAAGACCAGGAACCGATAACCTGAAAACTGCCTTGCCAGAAGACAGCATCAAACGTCTTCTGAGCCTGATTTCACTGGGGGTGTCGGTGACATAGCTGGAGTGCAGTCCAGATGCCAGTACTGAAAACGGTAGAACATTGGCACTAAGCTGCTCGACTCCTGTAGACTGTGAGTAGTTTTAAACTCACCCTACATAAAACAGGATAAGAAGATGAGTATTTTTCAGCGAGCCATTTTCAGCATCTTGCTCGGATATACCTGCGCAGCTCAGGCCGGGCCGATCGAACATACTCTGGGTACGGGCTGGAACTGGAATACAGGCGCTTTCGGCGTCATGTTTGATGTCTATGTAAAAGAAGATTTTACCCTGACTGGCGTTTCATTTAACTTCAATGGCTGTGCAGGCGCCTCTCAATCGGCAGCGATGTTCTACAAGTCAGGCACGAACGTCGGGTATGAAGAAACCCCTTCTGCATGGAACAGCCTCGGTACACAAATTCTCTCCTGTGATGGTTACCTCGACCCTTCGAGCACCTATGATACTGGGAGCTTGAGCTTGGCTGCAGGTAATACATACGCTTTATATCTCACGGGAGTGAGCCGCGGAATATTAGCCAACTACTCGAGTGCGTTTAATCTGGGAGATGTATTTTTGAGTTCTGACGAACTGGACGCCCAGATGGGTTACGGTATGTATGGTGGCAGTTTTTCTCCGTGGGATTCCTATGGCGTTGCCTACAGGCCAGAGATCGAACTGCACTACACAACCACGGCTCCGGTACCAGAACCGCCAATGCTGCTATTACTCCTGATTGCTGTGATGGGCCTCTACCCACAGCATCAGAGACGACTTCGAGGCGAGTACAGTCCTACTCTGCCTATTGCCGGGGTTTAGCAGACTAAGGCAGCCTGCGGCTGTCCAAATTGCTGCGCAATTTGTCGAACGGAGGTTCTCACCGCAGCCCAGGAATGCCATCCATAAAAAAGCCCGCTTGCGCGGGCTATTTTATGGATGGCGCACCTGAGAGGATTGATTCAGGATTTGCGTGGGCGCAAATCCTTCACCCCGCCTACATGGATGTAGGCGTGCCGAAAATCGCCGGGAGCGATTTCGGCCAGGGGCAGCCTTCGGCTGTCCAAATTGCTGCGCAATTTGTCGAACGGAGGTTCTCATCGCAGCCCAGATGGTCCATTCATAAAAAAGCCCGCTTACGCGGGCTATTTTATGAATGGCGCACCTGAGAGGATTGATTCAGGATTTGCGTGGGCGCAAATCCTTCACCCCGCCTACATGGATGTAGGCGTGCCGAAAATCGCCGGGAGCGATTTCGGCCAGGGGCAGCCTTCGGCTGTCCAAATTGCTGCGCAATTTGTCGAACGGAGGTTCTCATCGCAGCCCAGATGTACCATTCATAAAAAAGCCCGCTTACGCGGGCTATTTTATGAATGGCGCACCTGAGAGGATTGATTCAGGATTTGCGTGGGCGCAAATCCTTCACCCCGTTGGGGCAGCCTTCGGCTGTCCAAATTGCTGCGCAATTTGTCGAACGGAGGTTCTCATCGCAGCCCAGATGTACCATTCATAAAAAAGCCCGCTTACGCGGGCTATTTTATGAATGGCGCACCTGAGAGGATTGACTCGAATTTTGGCTAAGCCAAAATCCTCGCCCTGCGGGCAGCCTTCGGCTGTCCAAATTGCTGCGCAATTTGTCGAACGGAGGTTCTCATCGCAGCCCAGATGGTCCATTCATAAAAAAGCCCGCTTACGCGGGCTATTTTATGAATGGCGCACCTGAGAGGATTGACTCGAATTTTGGCTAAGCCAAAATCCTCGCCCTGCGGGCAGCCTTCGGCTGTCCAAATTGCTGCGCAATTTGTCGAACGGAGGTTCTCATCGCAGCCCAGATGGTCCATTCATAAAAAAGCCCGCTTACGCGGGCTATTTTATGAATGGCGCACCTGAGAGGATTCGAACCTCTGACCCCCTAGTTCGTAGCCAGGTACTCTATCCAGCTGAGCTACAGGTGCGTTGTTCTGTCTGTTGTACTGTCTGTTGTACTGTCTGTTGTACTGTCTGTTGTACTGTCTGTTGTACTGTCTGTTGTTCCGTCGATAGTGAGGCTGCTTGGCCGCCTCAAAATCGAGGGCGGTATTATAGCGAAATTCCTGCTATTTCATAGCGATATGCTGATTTCATTGCATTTTTTCGGTTTCCACCAGAATCCGGCTGGGATACCATGCTTCAAGGCATAGTAGTAGAAGAGTAGTTATGCAAAACAAGCATTTATGGCTGGATCTTGTGAAGAAATTTGGCCCAATAATCGCGGCAATCATCCTCATGTTCTTCGTCACCCGTGTTCATGCGGACTACGAAGCGGGGCTCGACGCCCTGTTTAAGGGGGATTACCAGACCGCTGTGCGGGAATTCACGACCGCCGCGGATGCTGGTCTGGACGTGGCTCAATACAATCTCGCTATTCTCTATTATCTGGGGCGGGGTGTAGACCAGGATATGGAGCGCGCTTTTGAGCTAACCCAGTCGGCTGCCAGGCAGGGCCATCTGGGGGCTCAGGCCAACCTCGGCAGCCTGTATCTTGATGGTACGGGGGTCGAATCCAATATTGACCTGGGTATCGAATGGTTCAGCAGCGCAGGCCGCAGCGGACATGCTGACTCAGCAGTCACCCTGGCAAACATGTACTTCGACGGCAGCCCAATGGAACGGGACCTGGTGCTGGCGCATTCCTGGGCCAGCATGGCCAAACTCCATGAACATGAAGAAGCCGATGCCCTGTTAAGCAAGATAGAGCGCCGCATGGCTGCGGATCAGATGAGTCAGGCGCGCCGCCTGTTCGCGCGCTGGCAGATCGAGCCCAACACACTCCCCTCCCCCTGAGCGAGCCCAGCGCCAAGGACTGCGCCAAGCTGAATTACCTGCCGGGTAATGGTTTTGGCGAAATCACAGGGCTAGAATGTTCCCCTCTACACGTTGACTCTTCACATTCGGGAGCTCCTGATGCCAGCCGTTGGCCCCCTACTTAGCGAATACCGCAAGCGTAACCGTCTGTCGCAACTGGATTTATCTGTTCTGGCCGATGTCTCATCCCGTCATATCAGTTTTATCGAAACCGGCCGCAGCAAGCCCAGCCGCGCTATGCTGTTGCGACTCGCAGATGTCATGGATCTGCCCTTGCAGGACAGTAATCTGCTACTCAACTCGGGTGGCTACGCCCCGGCCTACTCAGAGCTGGAGATGGAAGGTGAAACCATGAAACCGGTTCGCGCTGCCCTGGATCTTATCCTGGAGAATCACAACCCCTTTCCGGCCCTGGTGATGGATGGTTGCTACAACCTGCTGATGACCAATCAGGCTCAGCGGAAACTGATGACAGCTGCACTGCAAAACCCTGCAGAGCTGCCAACAAACAATCTTCTGCTATCCCTTTTCAGGGAGGACATGTTTCGTCACCTGATAGCAAACTGGGACGAGGTAGCCGGGCATCTGCTGCGCCGCTTACGCAAGCAAGTACTGGCTTTCGGAAAGACGGCCCACAAGGAGTTATATGAACAGCTTCTGCCCATGAAACCACCAAAGAACTGGATGCAGCCGGATCATCCACAGGAAGATGGTCCAATGCTAACTGTCGACTTTAAAATGGGGGAACTGACCCTTAGCATGTTCACAACGCTGAGCCAGTTTGGCACAGCGCTGGATATTGGCATGGAAGAATTGCTAATCGAAAGTTACTTCCCGGCAGATGATGCGACCCGGGCCTTTTTCCTGCAGGCCTAGTTCGTAGCGGACTGCTCTTGAGCAAGTTGTTGCCGCGCCTGCCGCAATCGGAGTTCGAGATGAGCATCCCAGCTCTCAGGATCCACGAAGGGATGCGGATCGCCATCCTGTCTGCCCTGCAGCTGGTCACGGCGTTCGAATATCTCCCCGGACATAGGGTGGTTGGAAACATGCACTTCCACATCCGGTAGTTGCTGCATACGCTCAACGCTATCGATATACATCTGCAACCTGTCGACGCCGGTAAAATTGATACCGTCTCCACCAAACAACATGGCGGTATGTGGATAGCCATCGTCGTACACCGTAAAGAGCGTCGATAACACGCCGGGAGTATGACCTGGGGTTTGCATAAAGCGTAATCGCGTTCGACCAAGATTGAGCGTCGCTCCATCTATTGCTGACAGGTGGCGAATAGGCCTGGGGTACTCGCGGAACTCAGCCGGTTGTTCCGTCATCGCCCAATCCTCCTCTGTCATCATGGTGACCGCGCCAAATTCCTGCTGGAACTTTAATGCGCCGCCAACATGATCGTAGTGAGCATGGGAAATAATCAGGTAACGCACATCATCCGGATCGAAACCCAACTCCCTGATTCCCTCAATCGCCAGATCGGTTAGACCTTCGTACATGGCATCGAAAACTATAAGCCCTTCTTCCGTTACCAATAACCAGGAAGATACCCATTCCGCTCCAATATAGTACAGGTTATCAAACACCTGAAATGGCGCCACTCGCTGCTGTTCTGGATCATGCAGGTGATCGTCATCCTGGGCGACTAGCG
Source organism: uncultured Pseudohongiella sp. (assembly GCA_965227635.1). Classification (GTDB taxonomy): domain Bacteria; phylum Pseudomonadota; class Gammaproteobacteria; order Pseudomonadales; family Pseudohongiellaceae; genus UBA9145. Next base: position 3,908,119 of record OZ245763.1, read on the forward strand.
GCTGCATTAGCATTAAAAGACATAGAGTGATTGCGGCTTGCGTTTTTTTCATCGAGATATCCTGAAGCGGGCTGTACCAGGCAGGAAAGCCCCGGCACGATTTATTATTGATAGGGATTTAACTAAAAATACTCACAGATTGATAGGGTGGGTCGCGCCGGAATGATCTGTGTCATGGTTTCGCTCGGGCAAACACCGCCATATAAGGGCATAACGTCATTTTCCAAAAATGCCAATATCGAAAACCATCCTATCCGGTCTGCCCGGTAATTTGAGCCGCCACGGCGAGAATCCGCTGTGCTCGCTTCAGGTGAGCCACATCCACCATGCCACCGCGAAAAGTGAATGCCATATTCCCTTCAGCTTCATGCTCCGCAAAGGCCGCCAACAATTCTCTGGCTTCACTCACTACTTCTGCGGAAGGCGTGAATGCCTCATTGACGATATCTATTTGCTCCGGGTGTATCGTCAGTTTTCCGGCGAAACCCATCATTGCGGCGTCGAGACATTCTTTGCGCAGACCTTTCGTGTCCTTGAAATCGACATACACTGCATCGATAGCCTGCACCTCGGCTGCGCTGGCGGCGAGCAGACAGGTGGAACGCACGAAACGAAATACGTCCAGATAGTTCCCTTCCGCATCCCGTTTGGCATGTGAACCCAGAGTCGCCGCCAGATCTTCTGCCCCCCATGTAAGTCCGGATACCCGCCCGTTGCCTGCCATGGCAGGTAATTCAAAGACAGCGCCGGGCACTTCGGTACCAATAAGCAGCAATGAAATCCGACCACCTTCCAGACCCTGCTCTTTTTCCGTTGCCGACACCAGTTGATCGATGGCATCAACGCCCGCTCGGGTAGCAACCTTGGGCAACACCAGGGCATCAGGTCTAGCCGCTACTATTGCTTCCAGATCTTCTCGTCCCCAGGGGCTATCCTGAGGATTGATTCTTACCAGTCTTTCCTTGCCGGCAAATTCCGCTTCCGACAACCAGCGAACCACAGCATCCCGGGCCACTAGTTTATTGTCTGCGGTAACGCTGTCCTCCAGATCCAGAATCAGCCCATCGGCATTCAGATCCAGCGACTTCTCAAACATGCGTTCATTGCCACCCGGCACGAAATGCAGAGAGCGCCGGAGGCGGGTTGGTTTCTGTTCCGAGTCAGCCATGGCAAAAATTTCCTCGCTCTCCCTTTGTCATGAATTTCATGTCATGAATTTCAGCGTAGCTGTACTACCGCGCTTTCAATCGATGAACCATTGTAGTGGCAACGCAGGCGGCCATCCATTACATTCATCCACTGACAAAGGAACACGCAACACTATGACCGAAGAAAATGTAAAGGATTGGATCGGCCGTCAACAAATAGCCAGAGATACCATCGACGCAAACCGGGCAAAAGCGATGGCAGCCATGTTGAATCTTCCTGGTGAGAACTTGGAAGATTCAACATGGCTGCCTCCCCTGTGGCATTGGCTTTATTTCTGGGAACACACAAGCAATGACAAACTAGCCGCAGACGGCCACGCGAAAAGAGGCGGTTTCCTGCCTCCCATTGATCTTCCACGCCGCATGTGGGCCGGGGGAGAAATCGAATTTCCATCCCCCTTGAGAATCGGTGCCCAGGTTGAGCGAATCTCTCGCATCGAGAACATCGAAAACAAGGAAGGCAAAAGCGGACGCTTGAGTTTTGTTACCGTGAGTCACGAGATCCATGCAGAAGGAAACTGTTGCATCAGGGAAAAGCAGACTATCGTCTACCGCGAAGCAGCCAGCAAATCTGCCGCTGCACCACCTCCGGCAAGAGACAACTCACTTGCGCCGGAAGCAGATTACGCACGCGAGATACAAGCGGATCCACTCATGCTATTCCGCTACTCCGCGCTTACCTTCAATGCCCATCGTATTCATTACGATCGCGAATATGTGACTGTAGAGGAAGGTTATCCGGGATTGCTGGTGCATGGCCCGCTAATGGCAACGCTGCTGGCAGGTCTGGCCGTGGAACACTATCCAACGCGCCCCCTGGCGAAATTCGCATTTCGCGCTGTGGCGCCAGTATTTGATCTGGCCCCCTTTCAAATCGGTGGCACATCGCCTGACGATGCAGGGAATATCGCACTCTGGGTAGCAAACAGTGGCGGTGAAGTCTGCATGAAAGCCACGGCTGCTGTGGCATTCTGAAGGTTCTTTAAAGCCACTTCACTGTGCTAGAATGCGCCGCTCCGGAGAGATGGCCGAGTGGCTGAAGGAAAAACACTGCTCATAGCAGCACCGGAACCCAACAAAGCGCACTGAGCCCGAACCAACTCAGTCCCCCTGCTAAGGGCGTATAGGTTAACCCCTATCTACAACGGTTCGTACGGAGAGATGGCCGAGTGGCTGAAGGCGCGCCCCTGCTAAGGGCGTATAGGTTAACCCCTATCGAGGGTTCGAATCCCTCTCTCTCCGCCAGACACAAAAGACCCCGCTCTGCGGGGTTTTTTGTGTCTGGCGAAGCGAGAGGGTGCGAGACGCCTCGCGGTTCGAAAGCTGCGACAGCAGCGCAGACAGCGCGGAGCGCTGCCCGAAGGGCGAGGATTTTGGCTTAGCCAAAATTCGAGTCAATCCCTCTCTCAGGAGCGCAACGCGCTCCTTCTATAATCCATCTCTGACTCAGCTACAGATCTAACCAATCCCTGGAGCCCATAATTCTCCAGCGCAATGCACATTAGCTGTGGGAGTCCTCTCAGCAGCGCAAAGCGCTCCTCATACAATCCATCTCTAACCCAGCTACAGATCTAACCAATCCCTGGAGCCCACAATTCTCCAGCTCAAACCCCACTAGCCGAGGGTGTCCACCAAAACGCAACGCAAACCAAAACCACTAACCCACAAAAAAGCCCGGCAAAAACCAGGCTTTTCCAACACTTTAAACACTCAGGAAGTGGTAACTATTCCCCACTCTCCTCCCCATCAGACCCGTCATCACCCTTCTCTTTCTGGATCCGCTGGTAAATCTCTTCCCGGTGAACCGCCACTTCTTTAGGCGCGTTCACTCCAATTCTCACTTGATTACCTTTTACCCCGAGCACGGTAACAGTGACATCATCCCCAACCATTAATGTCTCGCCGATTCGACGTGTCAGTATCAACATTGCCTTTCTCCATTTACCATTCCTTTGCGCGCTCCCTTTGCTTCCTGAGCTGCCTCCTAACTCTCCTCTGTACTACTGTGCCGCTGTCATTCTGGTTTTTAGAACAGCAAGCAAGGGCCGAAAAACTCATTTAGGCCCGATGCCAAATGGACTGTAAATACACCTAAAATGCGGGTATTTGTCGCTATTTGCCGGCATTTTCACTGTATATTTCAGGCATCTGTACCCCGAAAATCATAACAGTGCTCTATAGTATCTGCCTATCCACACGCGTTGCCAAGGATTTCCGGGCAATTGATCCGGGTAAGCGGGTGTTTCTTTCCCTTATTTACTGCTATGGGGGGACTCTGGATCACCCAGTTCGAAAGTGCTATGCAGCGCCCGAACAGCGAGTTCCAGGTATTTTTCCTCTATCACGACTGAAATTTTGATTTCGGAAGTGGTGATAATCTGAATATTGATGCTTTCATCTGCCAATGCCTTGAACATCTTGGCCGCGATACCGGCGTGGGATCGCATGCCTACACCAACGAGTGACACTTTGCAGATCTTGGTGTCCAGTGCGACTTCCCGCGCCTGCAGAGACGTGCATACATCGTTCAGAATTTTCTTCGCCTTCTCACTGTCATTTCGCTTCACAGTGAAAGTGATATCGTTGGTTCCATCTGCCGCTGCGTTTTGCACGATAACATCGACTTCGATACCCGCCTCACTGACAGGCCCTATGACTTTGTAAGCAATACCTGGCACATCGGGGACTCCGGTCACGGTCAGCTTCGCTTCATCTCTTTCGAACGCAATGCCCGCAATGCTTGGATCTTCCATTTCTGAATCTTCCTCTAATGTAATCAGGGTACCTGGGTGGTCTTCAAAGCTGGACAACACACGCAGTGGTACCCGGTATTTTCCAGCAAATTCTACGGAGCGAATCTGCAGCACTTTTGCTCCAAGACTCGCCAATTCCAACATTTCTTCAAAAGTGATAGTGGACAGAAGACGTGCATCCTCAACCACTCGAGGGTCGGTGGTATACACGCCTTTAACGTCGGTATAGATCTGACATTCGTCAGCTTCCAACGCTGCCGCCAGCGCAACTGCCGTGGTGTCAGAACCACCACGTCCAAGCGTTGTGATATTGCCTGCTTCATCCACACCCTGAAAACCAGCAACCACGACAACTCGTTGTTGCTCCAATTGCGCGTGAATGCGCGAGCTGTCAATTTCCTTGATACGAGCCTTGGTGTGGGAGTCATCGGTAAGGATTCGGACCTGGCCACCGGTAAATGAGCGGGCGCCATAACCACGTTTCTCCAGTGCCATGCACAACAGGGCAATGGTTACCTGCTCACCCGTAGAGAGAAGCACATCCATCTCTCGCGGTGTGGGCTGATCCATAATGTCCTTGGCTAATGCCGTTAAGCGATTCGTCTCGCCGCTCATGGCGGACACCACTACTACTATGTCATCGCCTTTCTCGCGAAAACCAATAATCTTGTCCGCTACGGCTTCAATGCGCTCGACACTGCCAACCGATGTACCGCCGTATTTCTGAACTATCAGAGCCATTCCCTAGTCTGCCTTATAGTCGTTCTTCGAGCCATGGCTGCACGCTTTCAAGCGCCGCCGGCAAAGCATCGAGATCATTGCCACCAGCCATCGCCATATCGGGACGACCACCACCTTTACCACCTACCTGCAGTGCCACCATGTTAACCAGGTCGCCCGCTTTAACTGAACCGGTGAGATCCTTACTGACCCCAGCGATGAGGTTTATCTTGCCTTCATTGCTATTAGCCAGCACGACCACACCACTACCAAGCTTGTTCTTGAGTTGGTCCACCGTGTCCCTGAGTGTCTTTGGATTAAATCCTTCCAGCGCAGCCACCAGGACTTTCTTGCCGTTGATCTCGATGGCCTGACTACTTAAATCATCGCCAGCACTGGAAGCCATCTTTGCTTTTAGCTGTTCCAGTTGCCTTTCCAGGTCTCGATTCTGTTTGGCCAACGCTTCGACCTTGCCCAGCAATTCATCGGGATTAGTCTTCAGCGCGGCACTCGCTTGTCGCAAGGTATCTTCTTCTCTTGCAATCAAGGCCAAAGCGCCACGGCCAGTCACAGCCTCAATACGACGCACACCGGCAGAGATACCGGTCTCGCTGACAATCTTGAATACACCAATGTCACCGGTTCTCTGCACGTGACAACCACCACAGAATTCAATGGAAAAGTCGCCACCCATGGATACAACACGTACCTCGTCGCCGTATTTCTCCCCAAATAGCGCCAGGGCTCCCTTTTTTCGAGCTTCTTCTATAGGCATTACTTCTTTGGAGACTGATGAATTACCCAGAACCTGGCTATTAACAACTTCTTCGATCTGGCGTAGCTGCTCAGCAGTCACTGGCGAAGGGTGAGAAAAGTCAAAACGTAACCTGTCGGCATCGACCAGAGACCCTTTCTGCAACACGTGGTTACCCAATACGCTGCGCAGGGCTGAATTCATCAGGTGGGTAGCGGAGTGGTTCAGGGTAATAGCGGAACGGTCATTACCCGCCACGAGGGCACGAACCTGATTCCCGACTGCAAGCTGACCACTTTCCAGCGTGCCACGGTGCAGATAAACATTGCCCTGCTTCTGGGTATCAGTTACGGAGAAGCGGGCGGAATCGCTTTCCAGCACGCCCTGGTCGCCAATTTGACCACCAGATTCCGCATAGAAAGGCGTCGTATCCAGGACCAGCAGAACCTCAGCACCCTCGGGTGCCGATTCCAGTTTCTCATTCTCGAGACTGAATATAGCGACGACCTTGCCTTCATCCTGTAAGCGATCGTAGCCAGTAAAGTTGGTTTTCCATGAAGGATCCAGGTCGACTTTTTCCACGGCGGTGAAACTGCTGGCTGCCCGTGCCTGGTCCCGCTGCACTTCCATCGCTTTTTCGAAGCCATCCATGTCCAGGGTCAGTTCATGCTCTCGCGCGATATCGGCAGTCAGGTCTACGGGGAAGCCGTAGGTGTCATAGAGTTTGAAGACGGTTTCGCCAGCAATGACGGAACCATCCAATTCGGCAATCGCTTTTTTCAGGATGGTCATACCGTTGTCGAGAGTACGGGCAAACTGTTCCTCTTCTTCCTTCAGTACTTTTTCCACAAATGATTGCTGGGTTTCCAGCTCCGGATAAGCCTCACCCATCACTTTCACCAGCGGAGCAACAATCTTGTAGAAGAAGATGTCGCTGACGCCAAGTTGGTAACCATGGCGTACGGCACGGCGCACAATACGGCGCAGCACATAACCCCTGCCTTCGTTCGACGGCGTCACACCATCTACCACGAGAAAAGCACAGGATCGAATGTGATCGGCAATTACTTTCAGCGAACTGTTACCCAGATCCTGCGTACCTGTAATCGACGCAATGTCCTTGATTAACGAAGCAAAGAGATCGATTTCGTAATTGCTGTGTACATGTTGCAGTACCGCCGCCAATCGTTCCAGGCCAGCGCCGGTGTCAACAGATGGCTTGGGCAGCGGGATCATGGAACCATCGGGCTTGCGCTCAAACTGCATGAAAACCAGATTCCAGATTTCTATGTAACGGTCGCCGTCTTCATCGGGGCTTCCGGGAGGGCCACCCGCGACCTCCGGGCCATGATCATAGAAGATCTCTGAACAGGGTCCACACGGACCGGTGTCGCCCATAGCCCAGAAATTATCTTTTTCCCCCATCCGCGAAAAACGGTCAGGGTCGACCTGCATTTCATCGAGCCAGATAGATGCTGCTTCGTCATCTTCCCGGAACACAGTGACCCAGAGCTTTTCCGGAGGCAGTCCTAATTCCTCAGTCAGGAAATTCCAGGCGAACTGAATAGCTTCCCGCTTGAAGTAGTCACCAAATGAAAAATTGCCCAGCATCTCGAAGAAGGTATGGTGACGCGCCGTATAACCGACGTTTTCCAGGTCGTTGTGCTTCCCTCCCGCACGCACGCAACGCTGGGATGAGGTGGCCCTGGAGCTGTCTCTTTTCTCAGCTCCGGTGAAGACATCTTTGAATTGCACCATGCCTGCATTGGTGAACAGGAGCGTCGGGTCGTTGCCAGGCACCAGCGAACTGCTGGGCACGATCTCGTGGCCCCGCTCGGCAAAATAATCCAGGAACTTCTGACGAATCTCTGCGCTCTTCATGTCCTTCTCAATCAAATCCTTCCAGCATGGTTTGGTCCGGTAGCGAGACGAAAAATCAGCCACCGGGACTGAATTAGGCCTTGCGCCCGAAAAACCGGGCCCGGGTATTAAAAAAGCAGAGGATTATAGCGTTTAATGCCTTGAACTTGCAGGTTTTTTAAGCAATCGCTGACTCTCGGTAGCGCCACGCCAGCGCGCAGCAGCCACCTCACCGATTCAGCTGTCTGTGTCAGACTTGGCCTGTCCGAGCAGACTGGAAGTGGCACCCAGGTCAAATGCCTGAATGATCTTGTCTTCCGGAACTCTCAGGTTGCCATCACTGGACAAGAAGATTGCGATAGGACGGGTCTGGGGAAAGTGGCTAAGAATGATGGCGACGATAATCAGGAATGGCACACAGAGGAACATACCGGGAACTCCCCAGATCGAGCCCCATAGGGCCAGATTCAGGAGGATGATGATCGGGCTCAGGTTAAATGAACTGCCCATCAGCCTTGGTTCCAGAATATTGCCGATACACACCTGAAATGCACCTATACCCACCAACACGAGAAAGAACAGCGTATAGCCATCTGACTGGGCAAGCGCGATGAGGGCGGGAAAGATAGTGGCAATGATTGAACCCACGGTAGGAATGAAATTAAGTAGAAAAATGAGCAGCCCCCAGACTGCCGCAAAATCAACACCAACGACCATCAGGAATGCGTAACTCAGCAAACCAGTCAGCGAACTGGTGAAAACCTTGATGCTGATGTATTTCTGAATATCGTCCCTGATGCGATTGATGATCTTCCTTGCAGCTTTTTCTTTCTCCTCATTCTCAACTAATGCGGCGATCTTGTTGCCGAAATGCCCCTGCTCCAGAAACAGAAACCCTACATAGATCAGAATCAGCCCACCGGAAGCCAGTACGCTGGCCATGGATGATGCTATGGACGTGGCATAGGAAGGGATATCAATCCATTCGGCAATGAGGTCGTTAAAACTCCGCCCTTCAAACGCGGCGAAATCGATAAACGGGAGAGTCTGCAGTCGGCGAGTAAGGTTTTCCTGATAGACCGGTGCGACCTCCAGAATATCGCCCGCGGTAGAGCTGAGAAAATTAATCAGTGACCAGATCAGGAGCAGGAACGTGGCAAATGCCGCGAACAGACAGAATGGCATCGGGAACCTGAAACTGCCCAGTTCGACGCGGTGAAATCCCCTGGCAAGGGTATTGATGAGGTACCAGAGCGTCACGGCGATAACGAATGGCAGCAGTAGCGCTTCCCCGACAATCAACAGGTAAAAAATCAGGACAACCAGAATAGCCGCGGCCGTGAAATTCAAAACCTTCATTCTGGCAATTTTCCTACGTGAATTTGGTGTGAGCCAGTATCGAGGGACGGCGATCTGCCTAAGCCGAAACCCTTATAAGTGACTGGGATTCTAAGATTTTTTTCAGCGATTACCGTGATTTGCGAAGAATATCACATTTTCTTTGGACGTCCCTCATTACGCTAATCCTCGAGGAACCTCATTAGTGAAGTCTATTCAGCAAAACCATCAGGTATGGAACCATGAAGCTTAAGGGCTATTCAAACCTGATCAAAATCGGCGAGGGCGGCATGGCCCACGTCTACAAGGGAACCCAGGATTCCCTGCAGCGCCCTGTCGCCATCAAATTATTGATCAATGAATTGAGCGCCGAAGAAGAAGCACGCTCCAGGTTCGAGCGGGAATCTTACATAATCGCCCGGCTGAATCATGCCAATATCATCCATGTTATCGACCGGGGAATTACCCGGGATGATATGCCCTACTTCGTCATGGAATTTGTCGAGGGCATAGACCTTGGTACAGCCCTGAAAGCCCGGCAAATCAGCTATCACGAAAAAATTGATATTGTTGTCCAGATACTCAAGGCGCTTGCCTATGCCCATAGAAACAATGTTATTCACCGGGACATCAAGCCGGACAACATCCTGCTGGATGACGATGGGAATATCAAGATTCTGGATTTTGGTATCGCCCAGTTTTACGACGACAAAAATCTGCCGCTCGACCGCACCTGCACCGGGATGGTTATGGGGACGTTCAACTACATGTCCCCGGAGCAGAAAGAATCCTCAGATAATGTAACAGCGCAAAGTGACCTCTTCTCGGTCGGTGTTGTTATGTACTACCTGTTCACCGGCAAACTGCCCACCGGGCGATTCCCGGAACCTGCGGATATCGACAGAAACATTCCGCCTGCGCTCAATGAATTAATCCTGAAATGTCTCGAACATGATCCGGAAAATCGACCCGATTCCGCCGAACAACTCAAGACTGCACTACTCGCCATCGCCCAGGGAGCGCATATCGATGCGGAGCAGAAAGCACGCGTCGAAGAAGGCTTTACCCGCTTCAAGTCCCGGTTCATGTTGCTGGATGTATTACGTGAAGACCGATACGGCGGCGTATACCTCTATCAACAAAAGCAGAAAGGCACTCTGTTAATCATCAAGAAGAAGGTGCGTAGCAGCAGTGGTTATGAAGCCATGAGTATGCTGGCTTCCCTGTCTCACCCAAACATCGTTAACACATTAGGCTCTTTCCGCAACGAGGATCACTTTATTCTGGTTCAGGAGTACATGAGCGGTGGCACACTGCAGGATAAACTCGCCTTTCAGCTAAATTGGCAACAAACCCTGACGATTGCCAACCAGATCTGCGAAGCCGTTATCTTTGCCCACAATAACCGTATCGTTCACGGGCACCTGCGACCAACCAACATCCTGTTCAGTACAGACGGCAATGTGAAGGTCACCGACTTCTCATTGCAGGACGATATCGAACGCGTAGAGACCGCTCACTACTACTTCCTGGAAGGCGAAGAGCGCTCGGTGGCAGCTGATATCTACTCCGTTGGCGTCATTCTCTACCAACTGTTCACAGGCTGCCTGCCGCGCCGCCGCAATGAAACCGGCTTCGTAATGCGCAAATGTTTTACCAAGCTGCCAAACGATATACAGGAACTGATTACCAATATGCTTTCCACGATTCCTGAAAACAGGAACCCGGAAAGCCTGCAAAGGGCGATTGAGCTATTCGATACCCATATAAATCGTAAACAGCTGAGAGCGTTTACTGAAAAGCCGGTACGTGATAAAAAACGCTCATCCGACCGTCGCAAAGGCGATATTAAGAAGACCAGAATTCTCAAGCCCAGGGAACCCAAGGTAGAAGTCGCCCCGCTGTCTGCGATTGTAGCGGCAGACGACAACGTCCGGTCAGGTTCACGAATCCATGTCCTGTTCGCCCTGCTCTGCCTGGTTTATGCTCAGTATCTGTTTGTATTTGATGGACAAGAAAAAATTAACCAGAGCATGCCGACTTTCTACTCGGCTGTGGTTGATGAATTGCAGGGATTGATAGGTAAAACCGATGTCAGAGGAAATTTTCAAAGTGAGAATAGCCGGGTTTACTGACACTGGTTTAAAGCGCCAGATTAACGAAGACCATATCGATTTCGATCAGGACCTCGGCATCGCGGTGCTGGCGGATGGCATGGGCGGCCACCAATCTGGTGAGATCGCATCTCACATGGCCGTCGAATCCGTGATGGAGCACCTGCAATCCATGGCCGATCCTGAATCATCAAGATCGATAACTGGATCGCAGTTACTGGAATATGTAAGTAATACTATTTCCTACAGCAACAGCATGATTTTCCAGGCTGCCGAGGCCCTCGAGCAGCACAAGGGCATGGGCACAACCCTGGTGGCGGTGCTTGTGCGCGAAGGCTATATCTATGCCGGGCATGTCGGGGATTCGAGACTCTACGTGTTTCGAGACCGGGACCTGCAACGAGTCACCAAAGATCATAGCCTGGTGCAGGACCTGGTTGACCGGGGCTTCTATACTGAAGAAGAAGCCCGCGAGGCCAGTGTTGGACATATCGTGACCCGGGCCCTGGGCACCAAGGAACAGGTCGAAGTAGATACCCTGCAACAGGAACTCAGGGACGGTGACATCTACTTACTCTGTTCTGACGGCCTGTCGGACATGGTAGAAGACTGGAAGATCCGGGAGATACTGCGAGAAAGCAGCAGCAACCTTGAAGAGGCGGCCAAAAAGCTCGTGAACATGGCGAACTCCAATGGCGGCAAAGACAATATTTCAGTGATTCTAATGCAGATGGCGGTTCAATAATTGAACCTGTATGCGACTTGAAGAGCGAGTATCAAACATGACAGGCAAATTAGAATTCAGCTTCAACTCCAACAAGATTGGAGAATTTGCGCTCGACAAAGAAATCATGACTATCGGTCGCAAGGAAGACAATGATATTCGCATCGAGAATCTCGCGGTCAGCGGTCATCATGCCAAACTGTTGACTATCTTCGATGACTCTTTCCTCGAGGACCTGGATAGCACCAATGGCACTTTCGTCAACGGCCAGCCCATCAAGAAACACCCGCTACGAAGTGGCGATGTCATCACCATAGGCAAGCATGAGCTGCGCTATATTAATGCGAACTCTGCGGCTATGGATGACGATAGCGAGAAAACCGTTCTCATACGTCCCAAGGCAGCCCCACAGGCGCCCAGCTACCCTAATTCCGTGGCACCAAGTCACGAAGTGGAATATGAACCAGTCAAGGCGGAAACCAGTTCCATTGATTCGGCGAAATTGCAGATCCTCAATGGCAGCGGTGCGGGCAAGGAACTGCCTCTAAAGAAGGCGTCGGTCAAACTGGGCAAAGCCGGCTCGGAAGTTGTACAGATCAATAAGCGACCGGATGGTCACTTCATTGTGTGCCTGAATCACGCCAGCGGCAAGGCGCCGCCCAGAGTGAACGGCGAAGATATCGGGGCCGGTGCCCGCAAGCTGGAAAACCACGATGTGATCGAGATCAACCGGCTAAAAATAGAATATTTCCTTGCCAGTTGATCTGACTTAACTTGGTGCTAATACAACGCCGAATTAGCTAGATCGATTCGAACGCTTCAGTCACGATGCCCGGTGTGAGTATCTGGGGAAGGATCACCGGCTCAGCCGAAGGATCACCCGGGTACAGAACATAGAGTGGTACCGAAGGTCGATTAAACGCTTCCAGCACTGCCGTAATTTCCGGGTCTTCGTTCGTCCAGTCACCCTTCAGGTAAGTAATGTCATTGTCTGACATTACCTGCTTCACGCGCTCTGTGCTTAGTGTGGTTTGTTCGTTTGCCAGGCAGGTAATACACCAGGCTGCCGTCATGTTTACGAATACGGGCCGGCCAGCGGCTCGCAACTCGTCAACACGCGCGCTACTAAAAACCTCATAGTCAGCATTGCTCACTTCCCCTTCAACACCTTCAGCACCCGCCACAGACGAGGTGGGCATGGTTTGCATGAATGGCGATTGCGTCAGGTAGATTGCGAGCGCAATGCTGGCAATACCAACCCCGTAATTGAAGGTGCGCATGATCGGCCCCATGGTGAAGCGTCGCTGGTATAACCACGCGGCAAACGCAAACACGACGCAGCTGGCAAGCACCAGCGACATGCCCATGACGCCTACCTGGTTGCCAAGCACCCAGAGGAAAAACAATGCCGAGGCATAAAGTGGAAAAGCCATGAATTGCTTGAAGGTTTCCATCCATGGTCCGGGCTTTGGCAAGTAACGGAACAGCGCTGGCATAAAGCTCAAAACCAGAATAGGCAGGGCCATGCCCAAACCGAGGGCGACAAACACTGCCATGGCCACGATCCAGGATTGAGTCAGAGCGAAGCCTATAGCGGGACCCATGAACGGCGCCGTGCAGGGAGTCGCTACGGTAGTTGCCAATACGCCCGTGAAAAACGATCCCTTGTAACCACCCTTCGATGTAAGACTGCCACCTGCGCCCATCAGACCAGTACCGATCTCAAACACGCCAGACAGGCTCAAGCCCATCAGGAAGAACAAGTACACGATAAAGGCCAGGAACCAGGGCTGTTGAAACTGGAATGCCCAGCCCACAGCCTCGCCTGCGGCTCGCAAACCGATCAGCACGGATGCCAGTGCGACAAATGCCACAACGACGCCAAGCGTGTAAGCCAGGCCATCATTGCGTTGTTTCTCTTTGGATTCGCCGATGCCCTTGGTAAAACTCAGCGCCTTAATGGACAACACCGGAAATACACAGGGCATGAGGTTCAAAATCATGCCACCAAGGAATGCCAGCCCCATAAACACGAGGAGACTGCCGGCTCCGCCATCACTATTACTACCACCCTGGTTTTGCGTAAGCGCAGCCATGGGAGCGATAGTTGTTGAATTGGCGTCAGTGGCGGGATTGATAAAATCGAAAGCGGTCCTGTCGCCCTGCTCGTTTTCGAGCACCAACACCCCGTAAACTTCTGACAAATCGTCCAGCATGCGGCGAGGTTGCTGATGGGTAATCTGCAACAGATTGCCCTGGATGCTCACGTCCCTTAATGGGCCGGGTTTGATAATTCGGCGTTGTTCAGGGAAAAACCAGGCGTCGGTATAATCGGCAAATACCGGGTCAGGTGCCTCGAATCCGAGACTCACTCTCTCGCCAGCTACCGCGATCAAGGATTTGATGTTGTGATCTGTTTCCGGAAGCATTTCGCGGGTGGCGGCGAACATGGGCTGGGTGAGCGCATCAAATTCCGCCACTTCCGCCACGGGCAGCGTGATACTGAGCCGCTGTTCGCCTGGAATACATACCTGGTCACATACATTCCAGAATGCCAGCGTACTGAGTTCCACCGTATCACCAACATAATCTGCAGGAATGGTGACGGCGACTGGCAGCAGAATTTCTTCTTCGTATCCGAAATTGACCAGGTCGGTATCGTAGAATGGCAACCAGTGTGGCGCTGGCCATTGAATTTCACCGATCTGGCTGCCCTCAGGTGCAGACCACTCATCGAGGCTGGTGGGCTCACCACTGTCGCCACCCATTTTCCAATAGGTGTGCCAATGCTCTGCAGGATCAAGGCGCAAACCTAACCAGGTAGTCTCACCGGGAACGATATTCGTGGTTTCCGCCAGCAGTTCCACTTCGATACTGTTGTCCCAGGCGACATTACTGAGTCTCGCACTGAGGTCGTAGGCGTGTTGTGTTCCGTCTTCGTCTACGAATGCCAGTAAACCTGACACTTCGTCGAGGCCGTCATAACGCCGATGCTGTTCCGTGCTTATCTGTACCCGATCGCCATCCAGCATGACATCGCGGTATGGAGCATAGCGCATGATCCTTCTCTCGGTGGGAAAGAACCATGCTTCATCGACATTGCTGAATAATTCTTCTGTGCCCTCCACCATGATATTAATCTTGCCGTCATGGTCGTTGAAGCTGGCATAGAGATCGTGTTCGCCCAGCGGTACCGGAGTGGCGGCGCGTGTTTCGGCAAAGGCTGTCTGCCAACGCGCGTCCACTTCCAGTTGTACGCCCACTGGAAGTGAAAGACTGAATTCAGCAGCACCGGGTATGCAGATTTCGTAACAGACCTGCCATTCGACTGTGGTGTTCAGGTCGAACGTGTCTCCGGTGAAGCTGGCTGGAACCTGCAGGGGAATGGGCAGGAAGACCTCGTGCTCGTAGGTGAACGTCACCAGGTCGCTACCCAGGAATGGTGTCCAATGCGGAATCGGCCAAACGATGTCGCCGACACTGGCGCCCTCCGGCATCTGCCAGTCGACAGCACGGGTAGCTTCGCCGCTATCACCCCCGAACTTCCAATAGGTATGCCAGTTTTCGATAGGCTTCAGGCGAATAGCGAGCCAGCTGGTCTGACCCGGCACCACGTTGGTGGTTTCAGCTACCAGTTCAACCTCAATCTGCTCAGTTTTATGCACCTGCCCCCAGCCGGCGCCGGAAAGAAGCATAAAAGCTAATAATATCAATGGTTTGACGTGTATTCGTGACATTCGCTAAATCCTGAATCAGGGTGCTAAAAGTGTAACGCTTCAGGGGCAGGGTCGGTGTGCCAAAAGGTAACAAAATGACCCATTTCTGTCATGACTCAATCGGCTGACTCCAGCGTCTCTACAGCCGATCCCCACGGCCCTGCAGAGCAGCATGGCCGCTACAGTAAGCACCTGACTTGCCCCCCCAAATAATGGGTCCCACCCCAAAACAGGGTGGTCGTCTTTTCCAGTCAGTGCACAGTACCGGAAATGGACTAACAGAAAAGACCCGATTGCTAGAAAAATAGTGCAAGTAGCCGCCTATCAGCCCTATTTCCAGCCCCGGCTTATCACGCCGGACTCTAATGGGAACGTTTATTAGGATTAATCGGTTTAAGCGAATTCGCTGGCATCTGCTAGACTGCAAGCCGTTCGGTTTGATCTAACCCTGCCTGATCCACCCCCGACAGGGTTATGCCGACCTGATTCAGACCAAGGGTCCTTAACAAGTCACAGGCCCATAACAAGTAGAGTGCGATGTAACTCGTAGCGCACCCCAGAGTAGAAATCATGACTTCGATTTCACGCTTGCGAAGAAAAACAACGGCGAACAGCGGTCCGGGCAATGGTCAGAGAAGCCAGAACGCCGACGGGAATTATCATCGCGTCACCGCTGCCACACGCGCCTACCCCGGCGGATATCAGTTTCAGGAACGACTTGAGCAGGCCCGCCAGCGCATCGCAGACTCTATCCCCCAGGGATTGCAGTCAGCGAACCACACCGACGGCTGCACCCTGCTGGCCAAGCAAAAGCTGCAGGGCAAATTTTCAAAATCCCTGCTCGAAGATCAGGAAGCAGAAACAGACCAGCCATCAAGGCGCGGGCGAATCATCGATATCCTTGTCTGAGTCAGCAATGCCAACCACTGGCCTGCCTGGAAAATCACCATCAGGCATAGGCGACGATGGCATCGACCATAAGCTGCAGGCTGCGACTCCCCCTGAACTCATTGACCGAGAGACGATAGGCCAGCGTGATCCTGGACGCGGATTCATCCGGCCAGTCCTCATCATCCACATTGAATGCGATAGCATCCACGAATAAACGCGGTTCCGAAAGCGGACTCACAGTCATCTTCAGATGGCGCTCACCTACCCGCTTATGTTGCCTGAGCATGAACTCATCATCGAATAGAGGCTCAGGGAATTCCTGTCCCCACGGCCCACTAAAACTCAAGACCTGCGCTGTTTCCATATTCATGTACTCGGCGCCTACCGAACCATCGCTCTCGATGGTGGCTTCTAGGTTTAGTGGGTCAACTACTCGCTCAGCTTCTTCAGCAAATGCCCTGCTGAAATCGTCGAGCCTGGATAAAGGCAGACTTAGCCCCGCCGCCATGGCGTGCCCACCAAATTTACTGATGAGTCCCGGATTGCGTGTGGCGATAGCATCCAGCGCATCCCGGATGTGAAAGCCTTTAATTGAGCGAGCTGACCCCTTTAGCTCAACCGATTCATCATCTGCCCGGTCATCGACCCGCGCGAAAGCAATAGTCGGTCGGTGGAATTTCTCTTTGACGCGAGAGGCCAGAATACCCACGACTCCCTGGTGCCAGCGCTCATCATAGAGGCTAATTGCCGCGGGCACGGTTGAGGTATTCAGCTGCAGCTCTTCCAATGCAGCGAAAGCCTGCTCACGCATATCAAGTTCGATCTGCTTGCGATCTTCATTCATACCGTCCAAACGTTGTGCCAATTCGTAGGCCACAGACTCGTCTGTAGCCAACAGACATTCTATTCCCGTGGACATGTCTTCCAGCCGACCTGCCGCATTGAGTCGCGGACCTACGGCAAAGCCCAGATCGGTAGAAACCAGTGTCGCACTGTCCCTGCGTGCAATTTTCAGGAGAGCAGCAATACCGGGACGAGCATGACCAGCGCGGATTCTGCGCAAACCTTCGTCTACCAGAATGCGGTTATTGCGATCGAGGGGTACTACATCCGCCACTGTACCAAGCGCGACAAGGTCCAGGAACGCAGCCATATTGGGTTCTTCGATAGCAGACTCGGCAAACCAGGAATCTGCGCGCAGCTTGCTGCGCAAAGCCGACATGACATAAAAGATGACGCCGACTCCGGCAATACATTTACTAGCGAATTCGCAACCCGGCTGGTTGGGATTGACGATGGCTTCCGCGCGGGGAAGCTCATCCGGGGACAGGTGATGATCGGTGACCAGCACTTTAATACCAGCATCCTGTGCTGCCCTCACCCCTTCCACACTGGATATCCCATTGTCCACGGTGATAATCAGCTCGGGGCTCCTGGTCTTAGCCAGCTCGACAATTTCCGGTGTCAGCCCATAACCATATTCAAATCGATTGGGCACAATGTAATCGACGTGAGCGGCGCCAAAACTTCTGAGCGCGCCCATGGCGAGAGCGCAGCTTGTCGCTCCGTCGGCGTCAAAATCAGCCACAATGAGTATGCGGGATTGCAGGCGGATTGCCTGTACCAGTAATTCGATAGCCTCGGGTAAGCCTTTCAGCGAATCGGGCGCTAGCAGGTTTGCCAGGCCCAATTCGATATCGCTATTGTCCGCTATTTTTCGTTGCCGGTAGATACGCTGCAGCAGTGGATGTATGGATTCCGGCAGCTCAAGTGATTCATTGGCCGTCCGGCGCAGCAGCTTTCTCATGTGGGCCTAGAGTGTACTCTTGATAAACCCGGTTACCGCGCTCAGATCATTGTCCACCACGGTATAGCGCTCTTCCCGGTCAAACAAATCAGCTAGATGCTCCGGCAACTGCGGAGATTCCAGTCCCGCCTGTTTGATTGCCTCGCTGAATTTAGCCGGGTGGGCCGTGGACAGGGTAATCATGGGTATAGTTTTATCGGTCCAGCATTCTCGGGCACACTTCAGACCAACAGCCGTATGCGGATCCAGCAACATCCCGTGAGACTCAAAGACCTGGGCAATAACAGCGCAGGTTTCCTCGTCATTTACCGTTGCACTGTCGAACTCGGCTTTGACTCGCTGCCACTGATCGTCAGACACCTGCAGGGTTTCCTTGCCAAACTTGTCCATGAATTCATTTAGCCGATCCGAATCCCTGTCAAACAGTTCAAACAAGTAGCGCTCGAAGTTACTGGATACAAGAATATCCATCGAGGGCGAAAATGTTTTACTCAGGGCGCTGATGGAGTAGTCGTTGTTGGCAATGAACCGATGCAGAATATCGTTGGTATTGGTGGCCACTACCAGCCTGTCTATTGGCAAGCCCATGTGCTTGGCGAGGTAACCGGCATAGATATCTCCGAAATTCCCGGTCGGCACGGAAAAGGAAACTTTCTGCTCTGGCCCGCCCAGTCGCAACGCGGCGGAAAAGTAATACACGATTTGCATGACAATCCGTGCCCAGTTGATGGAATTCACCGCAACCAACTGGCGACCTTCGGGGAGAAATGACTGATCGGCAAATGCAGCCTTTACGATCCGCTGACAATCATCAAAATTGCCTTCCACTGCCAGATTGAACACATTGTCGCCGGGCACCGTTGTCATCTGCTTGCGCTGAACGTCGGACACTCGCTGATAGGGATGCAGGATAAAAATATCCACGTGATCTGAATGACGACAACCTTCCAGGGCAGCGGATCCGGTATCGCCAGAGGTTGCACCCAGGATCACTACGCGCTGGTCTTTTTTCTTCAGCACGTAATCCAGCAACCGGCCTAAAACCTGTAATGCGAAATCCTTGAAAGCCAGGGTCGGACCATGGAACAACTCGAGGATATACTCCCCTTCTTCCAGCTTGTGCAGCGGAGCCACCGCAGGGTCGGCGAAGCCTGCGTAGCTATCGAAAATAATTCGCTTCAGTTCTTCTTCAGGTATCTCACCCGCAACAAAGGGGCTGACGATTTTCAGTGCAAGTTCGGGATAGGACAGATCACGCCAGCTCGCAATTTCCGTTTTAGAGAACTGGGGTAATTTTTCCGGCACAAACAAACCGCCATCTGGCGCCAGGCCGGTCAGCAATACCTGTTCGAAAGTCTGGGGCGCTACCCCACCACGCGTACTAATATATTTCACTGAATATTTCCCGCTGCCGTGCTCGTTATTGGAATGCTTCGCTGTTAGTTCTGGACGCCATGAAATGCTTCAACCCGAATCCGGGTGATCTTGCCAGTCACTTCATCCAGCGCCTCCAGTGCCTCGATAGCGTCGTTGAGTTTTCGCTCAACTACATCATGGGTAAGAATGACAATTGGCACGCTTTCACTGGTAGGTTCTTTCTGAATCACCGCGTCGATACTAATGTCCTGAGATACCAGAACATTCGAAATCTTTGCCATCACTCCCACTTTATCCACAGCAGGGATACGCAGGTAGTACTCGGTTTCAATTTCAGTGATCGGCAAAACTTGCAGTCCCTCGTGGGTCTGCAAATACCCAAGCCCAGGATAGACCGGCTTTTGCACGGCAGATTCTGCCTGCCTTGCAATATCGATAATGTCCGCCACAACCGAGGAAGCCGTCGGGCCAGCGCCGGCGCCAGGGCCACTGTAAAGCGTAGAGCCCACAGCATTACCATGCACCAGAACCGCATTCCCTACCCCGTTTACCCGGGCCAGCAAGCGCGACTTGCTGAGTAAGGTGGGATGAACTCGCATCTCAACGCCCTTCTCGCTAAGTCTGGCAATACCCAGATGTTTGATGCGATACCCCAACTCATCGGCATAGTCGATGTCTTCCGGGGTGATATGACTGATGCCTTCGGTGTAAGTCTTGTCAAATTGCAGGGGAATACCAAACGCGATGGAGCCCATGATGGTGAGTTTGTGGGCGGCATCAATGCCTTCGACATCAAAGGTAGGATCGGCTTCCGCGTAGCCGAGTTCCTGCGCCTGCTTCAACACGTCATCAAATTGGCGAGACTTCTGCGTCATCTCTGTCAGGATAAAATTTCCCGTGCCGTTGATGATCCCGGCCAGCCAATTGATCTTGTTGGCCGCCAAGCCTTCGCGCAGTGCTTTGATAATCGGAATACCGCCAGCAACACTGCTCTCAAACGCCAGGCAAACCTTGTTGGCTTCTGCCACTTCGAACAATTCGTTGCCACGCTCAGCAATGAGCGCCTTGTTTGCCGTGACTACATGCTTGCCATTAGCCAGCGCCTGCTTGATCACTTCAAAAGCAGGTTCGTAGCCACCCATTGTTTCAACCACCAACTGCACTTCCGGATCATTTACCACGGCAAAAGGATCATTGCTGGTGTTCGCGACAGATGCAGTGAGTTCCGGTTTCGGTGTGCGAGTGGCGACATGGCTTACTGTGATTGTCCTGCCCAGGCGCATGCTGATTTCATCAGCATTCTCCTCAAGCAGGTTCAGGGTGCCACCGCCTACTGTGCCCAGCCCACAAATACCGATTTTGAAATCAGGGGAAGAGTCGTTACTCAAGATTTCGATTCCTTTCTTCAAATTAGCTAGTCGGGATAGCAACCGGAACGGTTGAAACGCGTTAAACCAGCTGCAAAAACCAGTCGCGAATTATACTGGAACCACTGCATAAACCCAGCCGCAGAGCGCTTTTTCCACGCCACGGCAACACGCCGGGCAAGCCCGGCTGTCGCATTGGCTGCTAAAAGTGGGTGCTAAGGCAGGAATGCCCTAGTTGATGTTTAACATGGCCGCGAGGCGGTCGCTGTCCATGTAACCGGGAATAACCCGGCCGTCTTCGAAGACCAGCGCCGGCGTGCCACTGATTCCCAGTTCATTGCCCAACTGATAGTGCTCCAGAATCGGCGTATCGCACTCAATCTGGTTCAGCGGTTCATCGTTCTTGGCCAGAGTCAGGGTCTCTTTGCGGTCGGCGGAACACCAGACAGAAATCATCTTGTTGTAAGATCCCGCCGCCTGGCCGCCTCGTGGATAGGCGAGGTAGCGGACCTTGATTCCTTTCGCCAGCAATTTAGGCATGTCGTTATGCAGGGCCCGACAGTAAGTGCAGTCCACATCCGTAAATACCGTGATTGTGGCCTTCACTTCTTCTGGTTCGAAAATAATCATTTCTGATTCATCTACCAGGGCAATTTTGTCCAGCGCCCGTTTCTGGCGGGTGGAGGACGAGAGATTCATCAAGCCAGTAGGCGTCGTCGCGTACATATCGCCGGCAAACAGGTAGTCCCCGGATATATCGCTGTACAGAATTTCACCCGTATTGAGCTCGACTTCGTAGATGGTAGACAGAGCAGTTGGAGTCAGATTGACGATCTGGAGCTGATTGCCGGACGCCTCTTCTATCGCCTGGCGCAATTTGCCGCGCAAGGACTGGTCGCCCTGAGCAAGGCTGAGGCTGCTAAGCAGACAAAGCATGGACACGGTCAGAATTCTGCGGATGGCGTATACACTGGTCATGAGTTCTCTGCTGCCTCTCGGTACGTTCTTTAACATTTGGCTGTAAGCCAATGGTTTTGTAGAATTTTTTGCTTTTTCTCTATTTGCGTAAGCCGCCTTCCATAAGACCGGGCCATAGAGCGAATCTTCCCGCTTACACCAGCTGGAAAGCCACACTCCCCGAGTTTACGTTTTTATGTCGGCAGAAACAAAAATGAGAAGATCTGCTGCCAGATCTTCTCATTTGCCAACCCCCGGAACCGGGGGGAATTGCGGAGCAAGAAGCGCTTAATCGGCGGCTTTCTTTTCCAGCTTCTCGGTGATTCGAGCAGCACGTCCAGTCAGTTCGCGCAGGTAGTAGAGTTTGGCCTGACGCACATCACCGCGGCGCTTGAGTGTCACGCTGTCGACCAATGGACTGAAGGCCTGGAACGTACGCTCAACACCTACTCCGTGAGAGATCTTGCGAACAGTAAAGGAGCTGTTCAGGCCACGATTGCGTTTGCCAATGACAACACCCTCGAATGCCTGCAGACGCTCGCGGTCGCCTTCCTTGATCTTCACCTGAACCACGACAGTATCTCCAGGTCCGAACTCAGGCAGTTCTTTGCCCATTTGTTCGTCTTCGATCTGCTGGATAATCTTGTTTTTCGACATTGTCTTCACTCCTGAATAAAAGGCGAGCCCCGTGCTGTGCTCGTTACGCCTGATATTCCTCAATAAATTGTTTCAGTAAACTCTCTTGTTCCTGATCCAGCTCCAGGCCATCGAGCAAGTCAGGTCTCTTTAACCAGGTAACCCCAAGACTCTGTTTGAGCCGCCATTTGCGTATGGCTTCGTGGTCACCGCTTAACAAAACTGCCGGCACACCCAGGCCATCAATTTCCTGGGGCCGGGTATATTCCGGGCAATGCAGCAAGCCGTTGGCAAAGCTGTCTTCCCGTGCCGAACCTCCATCTCCAAGGGCTCCCGGCTGAAACCTGATCATGGCATCAATCAACGCCATGGCGGCAAGTTCCCCACCGCTTAAAACGAAATCACCGAGTGAGACTTCTTCATCTATCTCGGTTTCCAGCAAGCGGGCATCCACTCCCTGGTAACGTCCGCAAACAAGCACTAGCCTGTCATGCTTCGCCAGATCCAGGACCTTGTCCTGATTCAGTGGCTTACCTTGCGGTGACAGGTACACCGTATGGGCCTTACCTGAGCCGGCAAGCAACTCTCTGCCTGCCGTAATCGCCGCCATTAGCGGCTCTGACTTCATCAGCATGCCCGGGCCGCCACCAAAAGGCTTGTCGTCCACAGTGCGATGCCTGTCTGTGGTGAAGTCGCGAGGATTCAAACAATCCAGCTTCACCAGGCCTGCCTGCAGGGCCCTGCTACTGATGCCCTGCTCGCTAATGGCTGAGAACATTTCCGGAAACAGTGTGACGACTGCAATGTGCATCTCACTCACCTGTTCCATCCTGTTTTTCTGCCCAGCTCACTCCAGATAACTGGAATCCCAATCGACCAGAATCGTTTCCGACTCCCTATCAACCGATTTGATCACCGTATCTTTAAGATAAGGAATCAGACGTTCCCGGTCATCAATACTGTCGTCAGTCGCAGCAACCACCATCACATCGTTGGCGCCGGTCTCCAGCATATCGGCGACTTCGCCAAGCAGTTGCTCCTGCTCGTTGCGCACTGACATGCCAATCAACTCATGCCAATAGAAGGTCTCTGCCTCCAGCGCTGGCATCATGGCGCTGTCTACCCACACTTCCAGTCCGGTTAATTCACGCGCCGTTTCCGGAACGTCATAACCACGGAAGTGCACTAACAAGCCCTTGGGTTGCAGCTTACTGTCATCCACTTCCAGAACCTGATCATTCTGGCCGATGGTGGCATTGAGCTGCGGGTAGTCCAGAACATTTTCCGGCGGGCCGGTAAACGAGTTAAGTCGTAACCAGCCTTTAATGCCGTGGACCTTGCCGATCTTCCCCAGTACTACTTTCTTTCTATCCTGCGAATTTTCCACTTTACTGCCTTTAACGCTGCCCATCTCTGGCCAAGCTGCAGCAGCAGAAAGCGCGATTAGGCTGCGCTGGCAGCCGCCGCGTCTTTGGCAAGACAGGATACGCGTGGGCTCAATTGAGCACCCTGGGACTTCCAGTAAGCAATTCTGTCCAAATCGAGGCGCAACCGCTCTTCCTGGCCGCGGGCCGATGGATTAAAGAATCCAATACGCTCGATAAAACGGCCATCACGGGCTTCGCGGCTGTCAGCCACGGTTATGTGATAGAAAGGCTTCTTCTTGGCACCACCACGAGACAATCGAATCGTGACCATAATATTTTCCTGATTAAAAACTTTCGAAATTCCAAGCACTTACGCACCAATTAAAAATCGGCGCCGGAGGCCCGGATAAAAAGGCGGGTATTCTATGTCAATTGCCCGGGTATTGGAAGCGAAGAAGTACCGTATTTACTGGGCCTTAGGCCCTATTTCCTCCTTCTCTTTTCTAACTGTTTACTCGATATCTCAAGTTCTATCTGACTTTGTTCGGAGGGGTAAGGCGCGGGATTCAGGACACGCCGTGAACCCATCCCTGGAGGCTCGGGCTCGGCATCCATGCCTCGCACGGTCCTGAATCCCGCGCCTTACCCCTCCTTCTATCCCCGAAGGTTTTGTGCTTGTTAGCTACAAATGATCAATTCAATTGGAGGCGCTGTATCCATGACGAATAGAGATATTTCTCATTAATTGAGACTAAATTTTTCAGAAACCGATAATTACACCTCAGTTGAATTCATGCACGGGAGAGCGGTGACTGGCAGCAAGTCGGACCGTGCGAGGCAGGGGCAGGAAATTGCTCCTGCATTTCCTGCAGACCGCCATCCCTGGCGGCCATGCCGAGCCCGAGCCCCCAGGGTGTATAGACCGGAGACATAGGTTACAGGTTGTTCGGAGACATAGGTAACAGTATTACTTATTAGCATCATTCCACCAATTTGGAGAGTTTGATGCCCTGGAAAGAGGTAAATACTGTGGAGTTAAGGAAAGAATTTGTCGCATTAGCCGAGCATTCAAACCTAAGTTTCAGCGATCTGTGCAGGCGATTCAGCATAAGCCGTAAGACAGGCTACAAATGGCTGGATCGGTATCGAAGTCAGGGAGATAGTGGGCTCGAAGATCAATCAAGAGCACCCAAAACCAGACCCGCGCAGACTCCAGAAGCCATGGAGCAACTTATTCTAGATTGCAGGGATCAGTACCCAGATTGGGGTGGAAGAAAGCTACGTCGGGTTCTTCAGGATCGAGGTTTCAATGGCCTCCCTCAACCAAGCACGATCACAGAGATATTGCGACGCAACCAGCGTTTACAATCAGACCCTGCACCGCCGAAACGGTTCAAGCGATTTGAGCATCCCAACCCGAATGATCTGTGGCAAATGGACTTTAAAGGCTACTTCAAGCTGGCTAAAGGCCGCTGTCATCCACTGACCGTACTGGATGATCACTCGCGGTACTCGATTTGCTTGCAGGCCTGTTCAAACGAGAACACAGAAACCGTCAAAACAAGGCTTATCAAGGCGTTCGGCCACTATGGCATTCCTCGCAGAATGACGATGGATAACGGTTCTCCCTGGGGTTCCGGAGGACGTTTTCGGTACACGCAACTTACTGTATGGCTGATAGAGGCAGGAATCTCTGTTAGTCATTCACGGCCTTATCACCCGCAAACGCAAGGTAAGGATGAACGCTTTCACCGGACACTACAGGCTGAATTACTCGGACGCAGGCAGATAGATGATCTGGGTAGCTGCCAACGCCACTTTGATGATTGGCGAACCAGATACAACACCATCAGGCCTCATGAGGCACTCGACATGAATACACCAGTCACACGTTACACCCCGAGCACACGCGCTTACCGCCCTAATAGTCCACCCTATGAATATGGGCCAACCGACCAGGTCAGAAAGGTTGGTAAAAATCTGACGGTGAGCTTCCAGCGCTATGAGTTGTTCCTGGGGCAGGCTTTTGTAGGCAAACACATCGCCATAAGGCCAACGCAATCAGACGGGGTATTCACTCTGTACTTTTGCCATCAGCAAGTAGGAGAAGTAGACCTGAACCGGATGGCTAAAAGGGCCAGATCCTAGTTAGAATCAGCAGAAATGTGTTACCCATGTCTCCGAACACTTTGTAACCCTTGTCTCCGGTCTATACACAGGGATGGGTTTACGGCGTGTCCGGCTTGCTGCCAGTCGCCGCTCTCCCTCCCTAAAAGCGTAGGGCGATAGCTGAAAAATTTCGGGGCACCTGAAGCTAGCAGGATTTAAAAGCGCGGAAACTTGCCACCTGGAGGCATGCCGGGGGGCATTCCGCCGGGGCCGCCCCTACCTCCCATGCCTCCGAGACCCCGCATCATATTGGCCATGTTGCCGCCCTTCATTTTCTTCATCACTTTCTGCATCTGTTTATGCTGCTTGAGCAGGCGATTGAGGTCCTGGATCTGGGTGCCAGAGCCCTGGGTGATGCGACGCTTGCGCGAGCCATTGAGAATATCCGGATTCAGGCGTTCTCGCATGGTCATGGAATTGATAATGGCTTCCATACGGCGAAATTGGGAATCGTCCACCATATTAGCTGCACCCGGAGGCAACGCTCCCATACCGGGCAGCTTGTCCATGATGCTGGCGACGCCGCCCATATTCTGCATCTGTTTTAACTGTTCCTTGAAGTCTTCAAGGTCGAAACCCTTACCCTTCTTGATCTTGCGGGCGAGCTTTTCTGCCTGCTGCTTGTCGACCTTTCTTTCAGCTTCCTCGATTAGCGACAGCACATCACCCATACCGAGGATTCGGGATGCGATACGTTCGGGATGAAATGGCTCCAGGGCGTCGGATTTTTCACCCATACCGATGAACTTGATTGGCTTGCCGGTGATGTAGCGAACCGAGAGCGCAGCACCACCGCGTGCATCACCGTCGGCCTTGGTGAGGATTACGCCGGTTAGTGGCAACGCATCATTGAAGGCCTTGGCCGTGTTTGCCGCGTCCTGCCCGGTCATGGCATCGACCACGAACAGGGTCTCGGCTGGATTCAATTGCGAATGCAAGTCGCTGATCTCGGCCATCATTTCTGCGTCGACGGCAAGTCGGCCCGCCGTGTCCACGATCAGCACATCGACGAATTTTTTCCTTGCCGCAGTAAGGGCCGCGGCAACGATATCGGAGGGGGATTGCGCCGCATCGCTTTCGAAGAAATCGACACCAACTTCTCCGGCGAGGGTTTGAAGTTGCTGGATCGCCGCAGGTCGATAGACGTCGGCACTCACCACCATGACGGATTTGCCTTTGTCCTTGCTTAACCAGCGCGACAACTTGGCGACCGTGGTAGTTTTACCCGCACCCTGCAGGCCCGCCATGAGGATAACCGCGGGAGGCACAGCCTTGAGATCCAGTTCGGCATTGGCGGTGCCCATGATGTGCTGCATCTCGGCCTGCACAATCTTGACGAAAGCCTGCCCCGGCGTAAGGCTCTTGGCCACTTCCTGGCCGATGGCACGATTGCTGACCCGATCTATGAATTCCTTGACTACAGGCAGCGCAACGTCTGCTTCCAGCAGAGCCCTGCGTACCTCGCGCAGCGCATCCTGAATATTGGCCTCTGTCAGGGTCGCCTTGCCGGTAATCTTGCGAAACGTACCACTTAATCGTTCTGTGAGATTTTCAAACACGTATCAATGCCTGCATGGATTGCTTGGGAAAGGAGTCGGATTATAGCGAAATCACCACAGGCTGAAAAAGGACTCCCCGCGGCATAGCAAAGTGGTGGTACATAAGGAGGACATATGCGAAACTTTGACCTAGCTTAACCTCCAGCCAATCTGATGCAACTCACTCTAATTACTGGCATTTTTGCGGTAGTCTTCTACCTCACCGGGCTCGGTTTCCAGGTGATGAATTTCGCGACGAGCAAGGAAACCCGCCGCCAGGTGTTCCTGTTCGGAGTGCTGGCCGTCATCGCCCACGGTATTAGCGCTTCCGGAATCATACGCAGCGCATCGGGCTATCACTTCGGGGTGGTAGAGATAAGCACACTGATAGCCGTATCCATTTCGATGCTGGTGCTGCTCAGCAGCGTGCGCAAACCCCTCGATAACCTCTTCCTCGGTCTGTTTCCCCTGGCGATCCTTACTATCATTATTTCCCTCACAGTAAGCAGCCGCTTTCCTCCGACTGAACTCAGCACGGGCGTGGCGAGCCACATACTGATATCTATCCTGGCCTACAGCTTCATGACCATAGCTGCTATGCAAGCAGGTTTTCTGGCATACCAGAATTACCAGCTCAAGCATGGGCATGCGGGAGGGTTTATTCGCCGATTACCGCCGCTGCAGGATATGGAGATATTTCTGTTTGAGTTGCTGTGGGCCGGCCAACTATTGCTTTCTATTGGCATCATCGCCGGTGTCTTGTTTGTGGAAGATTTTTTCGGGCAGGATGGCATAGCGCACAAGACTTTCTTTTCAATTTTGGCCTGGATAGTTTTCACAGTCTTGTTGTGGGGACGGCATCAGCTGGGCTGGCGAGGAGGTACGGCCATTCGCTGGACACTCAGCGGATTCGGACTCCTCCTGCTTGGTTTCTACGGTTCCAAGGTTGCCCTGGAATATATTTTTGCCTGATCTCCCATGACCGGACAGGATCCCTCACTCTCTTCCCTGATAATATGGTTCGCGGGATTGCTTCTCGCCTCTGCCTATTTCTCAAGTTCAGAAACGGGCATGATGAGCCTGAATCGCTATCGCATGAATCATTTAAAGCAGCATGGCCATGCCGGTGCTGAACGCGCCAGCAAGCTGCTGGAAAAGCCTGACAAGCTGATCGGCGTAATCCTGATTGGCAATAATTTTGTTAATTTCCTCGCAGCCTCCGTTGCCACCAATATCGCACTGTTGATACTGGGTGACCCGGCCCCTGTGACTACTGCGGTCGTATTAACTCTGATCGTACTGGTATTTGCTGAAGTCACTCCCAAGACTATCGCCGCTCTGTATCCGGAGAAGATTGCCTACCCTTCATCGATACTGCTGAGCTTGCTGCTGCGGGTGTTATATCCGGTAGTCTGGATCGTAAACATCATCTCCAATGGCTTGTTGAAACTCCTTGGCTTCGAGCCACAGGTAGACGACAGCTTGCAGCAGCTGACACCTGAGGAACTACGCACGGTAGTCCATGAATCGAAGAGCCGGCTTCCGAAAAAACGGCAGGGTATGCTGCTGAATATTCTCGACCTCGAGAAAGTACAGGTCGATGACATCATGGTGCCGCGTCATGAGATACAGGGCTTAGACATCGAAGACGACGTCGAAACAATACTGGATCAAATCTCAAATGCGCAGCATACCCGACTGCCAGTTTATCGGGGAGATATAGACAACGTCGTCGGCATGCTCCATATGCGCAGCACAGGGCGCCTGCTAAAGCTTGAGCACATCAACAAAGCCGCCATCGTTCAGGAGACTATAGACCCCTATTTCATTCCCGAATCAACACCGCTGCATACGCAGCTATTCGCTTTCCAGAATCGCAAGTTGCGCATGGCCATCGTGGTAGACGAATTCGGGGCCGTGCGCGGCATCGTGACACTTGAGGACATACTCGAAGAGATCGTTGGTGAATTTACCACCGACCTGTCCGACAGTAATCGCGACATTCACATGCAAACCGACGGTAGTTACCTGATCGATGGTGGCGCGAGCATTCGGGAAATAAACCGTGTACTGAGTTGGAACCTGGATAGTCGCGGCGCGAAAACTCTCAATGGCCTGCTCATGGAATACCTGCAATCGATACCGGAATCCAGTACCGGTATTCGTCTCGAAGGCTACTTTGCGGAAATCATCCAGGTGAAAGACAATGTGTTCCGCACCGTTCGAATGTGGGAAGACCCGGATTGGGAATGGGATTCCTGAAACTTTGCCGCCACAAACCGCAACGAACTGTAACTTGCAACTTTCTATATATCTTGCAACTACATGGAGCGGCGCAGTATCTGGTGCTCCAGAGGACTATAGCTCTCAATTCCAGTCTTCTGAAACGCTTCGACCGTTCCCGAGCCCATTTCAGCATCTGGCTTGACTGCTAGCGCCAACTTGTAGTCGCCACCGGGCACAAGCTGCCAGAAGCGCCAGGCTGCTGGTTCATCGTTCAACTCACTGGCCGTGAAAAATCCAATCGCGTTCTGTGAATCCAGTTCAAAACCGAATTGTTGTAAAGAGAGCGCAAGCCCCATACCCCTGGCCTTGATATAGGATTCTTTCAAAGTCCATAACTCGTAAAACCGGGTTAAGCGCTCATTTCTGTCCAGCTTAAGCATCGCATCAATTTCCGGTTTGGAAAAATACCGACCGGCGATTCTTTCAATCCGGCGCGCACGATTGGACTGCTCAATATCAACCCCGGTTTCAGGGTGTCTGGACACGGCCAGCACCAGTCTGTTGCCGCTATGACTGAGATTGAAAAATATCCCCTGCCGCACCAGATTTTCACCAATAGCCGGCTTCCCGTAGGCGTTTCTTGTGAATTGCCACTGTTCCGGGTTCGGACTTGCATACTCGCTCAGTACCGTTCTCAGCAGCATCGTGCCCAACAGATATTCCTTGCGACGCTTTGCAATCTGGAATCGCTCGTAACGAGCGAGTTCTTCCTGCGTCAGCCAATCGACACAGCGATCCTGTAGTTGGTCCGCATCGAAGTCCGCCTGGTCTGCAAACCACAGATGCACTTGATCGGTGGTGAGGTTCATTTTAGTCATCGGCGTTGTCCGAATTCTTCGTTTTAACTGGCGTCACGATCAAAGATTACAATTCAACGACGCAATGCAGGCTTTTGCGCGATATTCTGTCTTCCCGCGGATAGGCGAAGGCATTGTTGATATAGGTAGTTCCATCCAGTTCGATATGCTGGTTAACGTGGCTGTGCCCATAGATATGGATATCAGGTTTGAGTTGCTGCAATTGCTCCCCCAGCCTGTCGCTCCCCAGCACCGGGTAGACCTTTCTTCTCTTCTCCGGAATACGTGAGGGCATAACATCTATCCTTGGCAGGAAATGGGAAAAGCTGACCACCAGTTCATTCCTGGTTTGCAGATTTATTTCATTCCTGTTGAGGAAATATTCTGATAATTCTCGTACATCGGAGAGATGCGCTGGCCACACACAGGCGCGAAAATCTCGCCAGGCGCGCTGAAGATAGGTGCCCGGCTCTCCAAACGAGAAGTCGTACCAACTGAACAACGGCAACAAGCTAAGCTTGTCGTCATGAAAGGCGTCTACATGCACACCCAGGGACCGGCACAGGTCCAGTACCGCCTCAAACTTCTGTAGCGAGCAACTGTAGTCACCCCTGTCTACCCACAACTCATGATTACCAGGCACAAAATGGACAGACTTGAAGCGAGCGACAAACCCATCGAGCACGCTGCCGAGCAATTCCAGATCGTCGGTGATGTCTCCGGCGAGAATCAGACGGTCGTCAGAGTAGTCCTCAACGTCGAGCGACCTTGCCCATTCCAGATTCTCAGCGTAATCAACATGCAGGTCGGATACCGTGTATAGCCGCATAGACTACCTGTCGCCCTCTAAAGTGAAACTTCTATAATGACAGCATGTCTGAGGTCATTACATCAAACCTGGATAGCCTGCTGGCGGAAATTCGACAATGCCGACTCTGCGAAGGCCTGCTACCCGAACCCCGCCCGGTTTTGCGCGCCAGCACAAGCGCAAGGATTCTGATTATCGGTCAGGCACCTGGCACCAGGGTTCATGCATCCGGCATCCCCTGGGATGACGCCAGTGGCAAACGGCTTCGGCAGTGGATGAATGTGGGTGAAGAAATATTCTACGATGAATCCCGAATCGCGATCATACCCATGGGATTCTGCTACCCGGGCAAAGGGCGCTCCGGTGACCTGCCTCCCCGCCCCGAATGCGCCACTACCTGGCATGGAAAACTGCGTGACCTGCTTCCCAACATTCAATGCACGCTGCTGATCGGCAGCTACGCACAATCCTACTATCTATCCGATAACTACGGCAGTTTGACCGAGCGCGTGCAGCATTGGAAAAAGCTGGCGCCGGCGACGTTCGTACTCCCACACCCCTCCCCACGCAACCAACTATGGCTGAGGAGAAATCCGTGGTACGAATCCGACGTGGTGCCAGCGCTGCAGCGGTCCATAAAAGCACTGCTTAACTCTGCCCGGGAACCAATATAGCGATCAGGGCACTTCCAGCTGCGCATTTTCTTTTATGAATTCGGCGAGACGCAAATAGTCAGCTTTTCGAGGGTCGGATTTACGCCACGCCATGCCAATTTCACGGCTCACGTTTTCATTGGAAAAATGCTTCACAGGCAGATGGGTGTCACCGAGCACATCGCCGCCTATGGACATCGCTGGCAGCAAGGTTACACCAAGGCCGTTTGCCACCATCTGTACCAGGGTATGCAGGGACGTGCCCTGGTACACCAGGTCTGCATCTCCCGTATCCAGTTTGCAGGCTTCAAGGGCGTGATCCCTGAGGCAATGCCCCTCTTCCAATAGCAGCAGTTTCTCGCCTTTGAGTTGTTGCTGCTTAACCTGATTCAGTTTTTCCAGGGAATGCCCCGGTGGCAGACACAACAGAAACTCATCCTTGAACAAGGAAATCGTTTCCATTTCCGGGAGCGGATAAGGCAAGGCAAGAATCAACAGATCCAATTGTCCCTGCTGCAATTGCTGAAACAGGTGCGCACTGAGATCCTCTTTGAGGTAGAGCTTTAGCTTGGGGAATTCTTTACGCAACTGCCCCAACATGCGAGGCAGCAGGAACGGCCCGATCGTTGGAATAACCCCCAGCCGGATTTCACCGGCCAGTATTTCGTCATGGGACTTTGCCAGGCCGACAAAATCTTCCACATCACCCAGAACGATCCTGGCCTGATGCACCAGACGCTCACCCAATGGAGTGACCAGTACATTCTTCTTGCTGCGCTCAAAAATCATCACGCCCAGCTGGGATTCCAGCTCCTGGATAGCCGCGCTTAGCGTAGATTGCGTCACATGGCAGGCCTCGGCAGCCTTGCTGAAATGCCGATGCTCGGCAACGGCGACGATGTAACGCAATTGTTTGATTGAAGGAGTCATGGGACCAAAATACTAATCGAAAAAAACGATCAAGACATCAAAAAAATCTATTGGAATAGATGAAAAAAACTTCTTACAGTGGCAACCTAGGCAGTGGGTAGTGAGGCAAGGTAAGCTCGCTATCTCGAACTATCAGTACGCACATAAATCCGTGCTGGAAAACACTAAGCAGCATCCCAAACCAGACTGGAGAACGACTATGTCTTTGAAAGGATCCAAGACTGAAGAAAATCTGAAAGCGGCTTTCGCCGGTGAATCCCAGGCCAATCGCCGTTACCTGTATTTCGCACAAAAAGCGGACGTGGAAGGCTACAACGACGTATCTGCACTTTTCCGCTCCACAGCGGAAGGCGAGACAGGCCATGCCCATGGTCACCTGGAATATCTTGAAGCAGTTGGCGATCCAGCCACTGGCATGCCAATTGGCAGCACCGAAGACAATCTGAAGTCCGCTGTTGCTGGCGAGACCCACGAATACACCGACATGTATCCCGGCATGGCCAAAGATGCGCGGGACGAAGGCTTTGACGAGATTGCCGACTGGATGGAAACCCTGGCAAAAGCCGAGCGCTCACACGCTAATCGTTTCCAAAAAGCACTCGACGCGCTGGACGACTAAGTACCTCAACGAGTCTGCCACCGGTTTCAGGTGGCAGACTCGTTGACACCGACCCCTGACCACTGTCCCTGACAACAACAGGAGCCTTTCCCATGGCAGAAAATGGTAGAGAAGGCGGTCTCGACGCGCCTACAAGACACCCCCTTAACCAGAACGACCCCGAGTTCTGGAATGAGGACTCGCTGAACAAGGAATTGGAGCGAGTTTATGATATCTGCCACGGCTGCCGACGCTGTGTAAGCCTTTGCAACGCCTTCCCGACCCTGTTCGATCTCGTCGATGAGAGCGACACCATGGAAGTCGATGGCGTGGCCGTCGCTGATTACACCAAGGTTGTGGATCAGTGCTATCTCTGCGACCTGTGCTACCTCACCAAGTGCCCTTATGTGCCGCCTCATGAATGGAATGTGGACTTCCCACACCTGATGCTGCGCGCCAAGGCGATCAAATTCAAAAAAGGCGACACGAAGTTCAGGGACAACATCATTACCAGCACGGATATGGTAGGCAAACTCGCCTCCAAGCCTTTACTTAATTCGCTCGTCAATGGTGGAAACCGCAATGGCGCGATAAGAGGCATACTGGACAGCACATTTGGTATTCACAAGGATGCCAAGCTTCCCCCCTATGCATCGAAGACTGCGCGCAAGCAAAACGCGGTCAAACTCTACGACCCTGGCACCAGGCCTGCAGAGAAGGCCAGCACCGAAGAATCCGTTGGCAAAGTCGCGCTCTTCACGACTTGCTACTGCAATTATAATGAACCCCATATTGCCGAGAGTGTCATCAAGGTACTGGAACACAACAATGTGGAAGTCGTGCTCCCGGAACGAGAGCATTGCTGCGGTATGCCCAAGCTGGAACTGGGCGACCTGGCGACCGTCAATAAACTCAAGGAACAAAATATTCCCGTCCTTCAGAAATTGGCTCGCGAGGGCTATTCCATCATGGCGGCAGTTCCCTCCTGTGTATTGATGTTCAAACAGGAACTACCGCTCATGTACCCCGAAGACGAAGCGGTAAAAGAAGTCGCCGCAGCCTTTCATGATCCATTTGAGTACCTGCATAAATTGCACAAGCAGGGGAACCTTCGAACAGATTTCAAGACCAAACTGGGCAATGTCAGCTATCACGTCGCCTGTCATCAACGCGTTCAGAGCATCGGCCCCAAAACGCGGCAGATTCTGGAGCTGATCGAAGACACGGCAGTGATGCCTATCGAACGTTGCTCTGGCCACGATGGCACCTATGGCGTCAAAAAGGAAACCCTGCAATTTGCCAATAAGATCGCACGCCCGATCGTGCGGCAAATCGAGCAGCAGGAAGCTGACCACTACGGCAGCGATTGCCCGGTAGCCGGCAGACACCTTGAGAACAATCTCGAATCAGGCAAGGAAACAAGCCACCCTATCGACCTGCTGCGACTCGCCTACGGAATCTAACCCATGCAAGAAGCTATAACCCAGGACAAAATTGCTATGAAGAAAATTACGCTGGCTGACCTGCTGTCAATCGAAGCCTACGAGGCCCAGCGCCCGATGATTCGAAAGGCCATCATGGAGCACAAGAAAACCCGCCGCGTACCCCTCGGCCCCAATGCCATGTTGCATTTCGAGGATTACATGGTGATGCGTTATCAGGTGTTGGAATTGATCAGGGCCGAAAAAATTACCCGCTTCGAGGAACTGCAGGATGAGTTGGATGCTTATAACCCCCTCATACCCGATGGCAAGAACCTGAAGGTTACCTTCATGCTGGAGTACCCCGATGAAAACGAACGCAAGGAACGTCTGCGCCAACTCATCGGCATCGAAGAGCTGATCTCAATCCAGATTGGCGGCTTCGATCCGGTCTATCCAATCGCCAATGAGGACCTGCCACGCTCCACGGACGAGAAAACGTCGTCCGTACATTTTCTCCGCTATGAATTCACCGATGAAATGATTGAAGCAGCCCGCAACGGCGCACAATGGAGTATCCGCAGCGAGCACCTCAACTACCCTTACGAATCCGGTTCTTTGCCAGAAGACGTCACCGAATCCCTGCTGCGCGACTTCGCCTAACAGCATCGAGCCCGACAGCCACCCCTTCCACGAGGCCCCACAACGCATTGTCGTTGTGGGGCCTCTTCCATTGGGCTAGTATCTTTCTCCCTCTCCAACCCCACAGAGGCTGGGTGCTGGCCACCTTTTGCCAGCAACCCAAACCGACAATAAAAGAGGATTGAGAACATGCAACTATCCCGTTTCCTTAGTAGCTGCCTGCTAACTGGCACCATAGCCCTATCCGGGCTCGCCTTCGCAGATGATCACGAAGATCTACTGGCTACATCCATCAAGATGATCCATCCCAGCAACTTTGGCATAGACCAGGCCGAGATCGACTCTATCAAGGCTGGTATGCAGGAAGCTGTAGATGGCGGCTTTCTGAATGGCGCATTGATACTCGTCGGCAATAGTGACGGCGTTGGCGTCCTGGAATCAGTCGGCTATCAAACCGCTGAAGGCATTCGCCCCGTTAACAAGGACAGCATCTTCCGCATCTATTCCATGACCAAACCTATCATCTCTGTTGCTGTCATGAGCATGGTCGAAGACGGTCTCATCGGCCTTGATGATCCCGTCGAGAAATACATCCCGGCATTTGCCGACCTGGAAGTCATGGATCAGGAAACCGGCCGGGCCCACCCTGCCGAACGCAGCATCTCCATCCGCAACCTGCTCACTCATGAATCAGGTGTGATACAGGAATTCTTCTCGCCCAACAGTGCGCTTGGCAAACTCTACGGCGAAAACCTGCGTGGCGACATGATGCTGCAAGACTGGGCGGCCACTCTCGGCGAACTCCCTGTCTACTTCGAACCCGGCACCGCGTGGCACTATGGTCACTCAACTTCAGTTCTTGGCGCAGTATTGGAAGTAGCAGGCGGCAAGACGCTTGATGTCATTCTCGAAGAAAGGATTTTTACCCCTCTCGGCATGGACGAAACAACTTTCTGGGTACCGCCCCAGAAAAAATACCGGGTAGCGGAACCCATCCACGGCGAGATGCCTGACAATACGATTCCACGCAAGATGTTGTCCGGAGATGGCGGGCTAAACTCCACCACCGAGGACTACGTGCGTTTCGCAGAAATGCTGCTCAATCGTGGCGAATACCGCGGCAATCGCATTATCGATGAAAGCACACTGGACCAGATGCTTGTTAAGCATATGGGCCCAGATGTTTCGCGCGAATATTTTTTCTTCGGCAACACCGGTGATTGGGGGCTCGGCTTCCACATCCAACCCACCACCGATGACCCAGACGGACCATTCAACTTCGGCTGGCGCGGAATTGGCGGCACTATCGTTGTCGTCGATCACGAGAATGATTTCTACATGCTCTACATGGAACAAAAGCGCGGCGGTCCGCAATCACCGTTCAATAACAACGTAGCGCAGCGTGTTGTATACGAGGCTATGCGCAACTAGCCATTTTCTCTCGTAGTCAAAAAGGGTGTTGGGGAAATACAACACCCTTTTTTGTGACTCTCAATAAGTTGCAAGAGGGGTTCGGTGCCGCAGAATGCGTTTGTGATTCAATCAGATTATTTTGAGTGAGTCCGAAGAGAGGCGTTGGTTCAGCGTGATCCCGGCCATTGTCCGACGGGAGGTAGCGGGCGCTGCGGAACTCGACCTCCGCGCTGCGCGCTCCGGGACTCGGACAGTCCTCGCGCTCTTTCCGCTACCTCCCGTCGGACAAAGCATGGCCTGACTGGGATCACGCTGCACCAACGCCTCTCTTCTACTATCGTGCAATTCTGAAAGCTCGAAGTTCTATCTTATTCAAACGGACCTACTGAAAATTCAATAGAAACCACAAAACCACAACGAATAGCACCATTCCAAGAAGCCAGGGTTGCCTGACACACGGAGACCAGTCAGGCCATGTTTTGGTCGATTGCTTCCATCGGAAAGAGCGCGAGCACTGTTCGAATCCCGGAGCGCGCAGCGCGGAGGTTGAGTTGCGCAGCGCCCGGTGGAAGCAATCGACCAATGGCCGGGCTCCGTGTGTCAGGCAACCCTGGCTTCGCTCGAAGGCACAACACTAATTAAGAAGAAACAGAAGAAAAAAGGGATTACGACAAGAGATCGTACTTTCTTAAGTATCCGCGCAGTTGATGATAGGAAAGATTAAGAAACTCGGCCGCTTTCTTCTGATTAAACTGGCAATGCTCCATAGCCTGCTTCAGAAGATTGATCTCGAACTCCTGCACTTCATTTTTGAAATCAAAAGAAGTTTCCTGAGAAAGATCGGGAACGGCTGTAGTAGTTGTCGCGGTAGTGGCCTCAGCAGCTTCGCTGGATTTCTGGGAAGCACCTCGAACAGAGGGACGATAAGGAGAATCGAAAGGATTGAAAATCAGGTCAGTAATATGCCCATCGCCATTCTGATAGACCGCTCTCTCCACTACGTTCTTAAGTTCGCGAATATTGCCGGGCCATTTATAGTCGATCAATTCCTGCTCAACTTTTTCAGAGAAGCCCGCGAAAAATTCACCGCCAAGTTCTTTCACCATGCCAACGGCATAGTGTTCGGCCAACACCATAATGTCCTCTGCCCGCTCTCGCAGCGGAGGCAAGGTGATGACATCGAAAGCCAGTCGGTCCAGCAAGTCTTCTCGGAACTTGTTTTGCTTGGCCAACTCAGGGAGGTCTTCGTTAGTAGCAGCAATCAGTCGCACATCGACTGAAATGGTCTCATTGCCACCGAGACGTTCGAACTCCCCATACTCTATGACACGCAGGATTTTCTCCTGCACAGACATATCGGTGTTCGCTAGTTCGTCCAGAAATAAGGTGCCACCATCAGCGCGTTCGAAATAGCCTTTACGCAGCTTGGTCGCACCGGTGAAGGCACCCGCTTCGTGGCCGAAGAGCTGTGCTTCCAGCAGGCTTTCGCTCATGGCGGCGCAGTTGATCTTGAGAAAGTTCTGTTCCCAGCGCTGGGACAGAAAGTGCAGCCTGGCAGCAACCAGTTCCTTGCCGGTTCCCCTCTCTCCCACGATCAGCACCGGTTTATTCAGCGGAGCGACCACTGAAATATGCTCCTGCATTTCGAGGAAACTGGCAGACTCGCCAATCATCCGTGGAGGACTTCTACGCTGATCCATAATACTTTTTAAATCAAAGAGTTAGATAGAAATAGTCGGACTTGCGGCATACCGCTCGGCCTGTTCCCGCTGATTTCAGGGTAACGCGAATTTGAGTTAGTGAAAATTACCACTTGTTTGGATTATTAGCTATCAGGCATGGAGCGCAGAATTGATGGGAAATTATTTTCCTTATTTATCAATAGCTTAAAAAATCCTAATTCTTGGCACGGTCCCTGCTCTATTGATAACAAGCCAAGCCATTTTGGCTAGTCACCCAAACGAGGTATTTGTGATGAGCATATTTTCAAGACTG
Source organism: uncultured Pseudohongiella sp. (assembly GCA_965227635.1). Taxonomy (GTDB): domain Bacteria; phylum Pseudomonadota; class Gammaproteobacteria; order Pseudomonadales; family Pseudohongiellaceae; genus UBA9145. The sequence goes on from OZ245763.1 coordinate 3,946,958, forward strand.
TCTGACATAGTGAATTCCAATATCAGTGCGCTGTTGGACAAGGCAGAAAACCCGGAAAAGATGATTCGCATGGTGATCCAGGAGATGGAAGAAACCCTGGTGGAAGTGCGAAGCGGTACCGCGAAGGTAATCGCGGACAAGAAAACACTGACTCGCCGTGCTGAGCAATTAAGGAAACAGGCAGGCGACTGGGAAGCGAAAGCCGAATTGGCGCTTTCCAAGGGTCGTGAAGATCTCGCCAAGGCTGCCCTGTTAGAGAAATCCAATATCAATGCCAGCGTTGAGATCACTGAGAAAGACCTGGCCAAGCTGGACGAGACTCTCGACAAGCTGAGTGTCGAAATCGAACAGTTGCAGGCGAAATTGAACGACGCCAGAGCTCGTCAAAAGACAATCGTAATGCGTACCAAAGCCACGCAGTCACGTGTAGACGTGAACCGCCACCTCAATAGTTACACTATTGACAACGCTATGGACAAATTTGAGTATTACGAAAAGAAAATCGACCAGATGGAAGGTCAGATGGACAGCGCCCATATCGAACAGCGCGGTCTGCAAAGCGAGTTCGATGAGCTTGAAAAAGAAGAGACCATCGACAAAGAACTGCAAGCGATGAAAGACAAGCTGAACAAAGATAAAGATCAGTAAGGCTTGATAAACCCAAACGCTTGGCAGGTATAAATCATGGACCCATTAGAGTTTGTTATATCGATCGTCGGAATGGTGCTGATGTTTGTCACCTTCTGGATCCTGCTTCTCCGCAAAGATCGACGACGTCCTCCTATCGAACCCGAAGGTAACTATGACTTGAGAGAACTGGCCACCATGGCAGAGTCATTCAAGGATCGCATCGACACATTGGAGTCAATCCTGGATGCGGAAGTACCGGACTGGAGGGAACAAAATGAGCACGGGGATCGCTAATATGTACCTCGATTCGCGAAACGGCATGTGGTTGGGAGTGTGTGCAGGTGTTGCCAAATGGCTGGATATACCTGCCGCCATCGTGCGCATCGTCTTTATATTGTGTGTGCTTGCGTGGCCGCCCTTCCTGTTGGGTTACTTTATCCTCTGGTTTTGCCTGGATAAGGATTTCACCCCGGACAAGGTTCAGGATTACTTTCGCAATACGCCGACTGCTGAGCACTTTCGCAAGCTGAATTACCGCAAACCGATTTGCAAGAATGAGCGGGACAAGAAGATTGCGGGTGTCTGTGCCGGAATTGCGGACTATCTCGAAGTCAGTCCCTTCTCGGTACGCCTGGTCACCCTGCTCTCATTGTTCGTCTTCGGCCCTTTCACGTTCTGGGCCTACATCATCTGCTGGATCGTGTTCGACCCCGATCCCAATATGAGCGACCAGGACCGCTATGAACGCATCATGCGCCGTCGAGAGCGAAGAGCTGAACGCCGCCGTGCAAGACACGCCCGGCGCCAGGCACGCAGAGTGCGCAAGAGTTACCGCAACGGCGAAGTCGATGCGGAAGGCATCGACGATATAGAAGATGCCGTCAATGAGACTATGGATGAGGTTGATATCGAATTACGCGCCGAATTAGGTAAGACCTTCAGCGGATTCAGGCGCAAGGCACGCGGCAGAGCCGCCGCGGCTGAAGAACCGAGAGTCAACCGTCAGGAATGTGCCGAGTTGTATTCATCGCTGGAAAACAGGCTGCGGGAAATCGAAGCCTTCATGACGTCGAAGAAATTCAGGCTGCATTGCGAAATCAACAGAATCTGATTCCAGGATTCTGTTAACTCCCTCTTCTCATCAATTAGTTCGAGGTGCCGGGCAATCTAGCTCGCCCGGTTCCTCGCTCTGAAAATTCACAGTACACTAAACGTCCAATCAACTTGCGCCGGCGAGACTGGCACCCGTTTATGAAGTACTGCCACCATTGTGCCGCACCCCTGGTGCACAAGATTCCCAACGGCGATGACAAACTGCGCCATTGTTGCGATGAATGCGACAGCGTCTTCTATTCAAACCCCAAGAATGTCGTTGGCACTCTCCCGGTATACGGTGACAAGGTTCTACTCTGCAAACGCGCCATCAAACCACGCCTGGGGATGTGGACCCTGCCGGCAGGCTTCATGGAAAACGGCGAATCCAGCCTGGATGGCGCTATTCGTGAAACGATTGAAGAAGCAGGAGCCCATATTCAGGTCGACTCCAGCAGCCTGTACACACTCTTTAATCTACCCTCAATCAATCAGGTCTACATGTTCTTCCGGGCCAGTCTGGTAAATCTCGACTTTGCCGCGGGCGCCGAATCGCTGGAAGTGGATCTGTTTGCCGAGCACGAGATTCCCTGGGATGAAATCGCCTTTCCAGTGGTACGCAGTACTCTTGAGCATTTTTTCCAGGATCTGCGGCAGCAGAAATACCCCGTGCGCATGTTCAATGTTCAGCACCACGAAGATATGAGCGTGACCACTACCTTGATCAGTCACAGCACCGAAACAGGCAATGCCTGATACGGGTTAGTCTGCCTTCCTTCCTCCCTTCTTTTCTTCCAAGTCTTACTTTCCTTCCAAGTCTTACATTTCAGTTTCCCATTCCGAAAAACCCTTTTGGAGAGTTTTCGTGGTTTTTCTGTGCCACGCCTTCTACGGCTTCACAAAAATAGTCACAATTTACTGTAGGAGCATGTCCTACAAATTTGACGAGTGTTCAAAAAGTCGCCAGCAATCCCTCAATATTCCCGGCAATTAGACGAATTTCATAACTGAAATTCTGTACTTTCCAGTATGCAAACGGTCCATTGCAATTAGTGATTTAGCTTTCCTAATCATTGTCGACCTGTGGATAATGGAAATGCCCCTGGGGTAGGGGTAACCAACACATTGAGGTAGCAAAATGAATATGACGGGCTGTTCTCGAATCGAATCGATTGGAGCGTATTTACCTGACCAGGTAATTACCTCCGAAGATTTGATGGATGAAATTCAATCAGAAAAACGTTTTGGCATTCCGAATACCTGGCTGCGTAAGCTGACTGGTATCCGCGCACGTCGATTCGCAGGTGATAACGCCAATCCTTCCGATCTCGCAATCGAAGCAGGTCGGTCGGCACTGGAACGCTGCAATATGGATCCGGCCGATATCGGCATGGTGATCTACTGCGGTATCGACAGGGACTGGGTGGAACCGGCCACTTCCCATCGCATTCAGCGTGAATTGGGATGCAAGAATGCAGCCTGTCTGGATGTGACCAACGCCTGTCATGGTTTTACCAATGGCATGTCGGTTGGAGATGCCATGATTGCCACTGGCGCAGCCGAAAATGTGCTGGTGGTTACGGGTGAGGTACCCAGCCATGTGGTTCGGGACTGCATCAAAGACATCAACGAAAACCCAACGCTGGAAAATTTTCGCAGCAAAGTTGGCGGTCTGACCACCGGGGATGCTGGTGGCGCAGTTATTCTGCAACGCGCGAGCAACAATTCAGGTGTTAAGACCTATCGCTTCGCCAGCCAGGGACGTTTCGCCGAGCTTTGTTTCTACAAGTTCGATGATGCTGGGAAGCGCCAGGGACAGATGTTGATGGAAAAAATTTCGGCGGCTGCCCTGCATATGCACCGCGCTCTTATTACGGAAACGTATAAGCAGTTACGCTGGAAGCCTAAAGACATCGATTTCCTTATCTGTCACCAGGCAGGACGGAAACCCCATCAGCGATTCGCTGAAATGGCTGAAGTCGATATCGCCAAGGCACCTATCACCTATGAGGATCTGGGGAACTTAACAAGCGCATCCATACCTGTTACCCTCGATTTGGCGGGATCGAAGGAAGGCGATAGAATCCTTATCCTCGGCACAGGCAGCGGTCTCTCTGTAAGTCAGATAGGCTTGGTGCTTTAACTGGGGACAACATCGGGTCTTCCACGTCCTGCAATCGACGATTAATAAACCCGTCTGGGGACAAGTAATCGAAGGTTGTAGGAATTCGGCTTACACTAACAAGATAAGTTGTTCACAGTTCTTGTTGTTGTCTCCCGTATGATGTTGAATTGCTAAATACCAGCTACGCTCTGCTAGATGAGCCGACAGGAACTTCGGTGCTCAACAGGGTGTGGCTGGATTAGCACATTCAATTGCAATCAGGTTTTTAGCATTAGTTCGTTGAAAATGAATTCGCCCGGGAGACCTGGCTTCAATTCCTTTCAACCTGCTGACTCAGGATCGCTAGCCGATCGCGGTTTAATCGCCGCCTGATCATTTACGACTGACAACAATTCTAACAACAAGCGGGTGTGCCAGCCTTCGCTGACATACAGAACAACGGCCAAGTCCGAACAGGTGAATGAACGTGGAATTAATTCTTATCCCCTCTTTTGTCGCCATATGCCTTAAATTGGCGATCTTTTTTCGTTATCAGCGTTCGCTAACCAGAAACAACATCGCACTATGCATGTTCTTCGTCGCCGTATTCCTTTGGAATCTTGTTGAACTCATTTTTCTGGACGGAAAATACTCCGAACAGGTTAATTTCTTCCTACTCATTTGTGCTTACTGCAGTATTATTTTCCTGGTACATGCTTTTCTCAGCATCGCCATCGAGTATGCCAAGCCTCAGTGGCGCAAGCTCGAACAAATCAAACTCGGCCTCAATCTACTGCTAGGATACCTGATACTAAGCACGATTTTCGATCGCGGCTTTCTCGCCGGGTTCGAACCCAACGGTTTCACTGTCACCAAGATTCCCGGTGAGCGTTACTGGATTTTTCAGATCTATTTATTAGTGGGTGTTCCTGCCGCTCTTGGACTTCTCTTCAATGGCATAGCCAGACTGAAAGACAACCTCGACAAGCAACGTTGCCTCGCCGTGTTGCTGGCCGCAATACCCGCTGCTGCGGTGAGTGTCTTCGTGGTTATTTCCCAGGCATTTGGGGCAGGATCAACCTCTACCGTATTCCAGTCCCTGGGCTTTACCCTGATGCTGGCGGTACTGGTCTACGCTGAAGAGAAGAGTCGCCTGTTCAAGTTGCTGACTTTTATTCCCTTCACCAAAGAGCGCAAGCTACACAAGAAAATACTGGCGCAAGTCACCGACTGTATCGCCATCAATGATGACCCGAGCACACAGCAGCCGATTAACCTCAAGCAAATGATGCGGGAATTCGAAGGCCTGGTTGTGGAACACGTGCTGGATTACTACGGCGGAAACCAGAAGCGAGCGGCAAGTGCATTGGGTGTCTCAGAGGCAACTGTATCCCGCAGAGCCCGGGCAGTATCGGCGCGCAAACTGGAGCAGGGCACTGCGCCTGCAGAGTTGGCTCAGGATTCGATTCGGATAACCCCGTAAGCCACTTCTTCATAGGGGTGGGTAGCCTTCATGGCGGCAAGCACCTGCTCCTTGATTGCCTGCTTACACACCATCTCAACCTTATACTCGGCTACAGTTTCCTTTTGCCCGGTCACACCCAGATGGGGCTGACTTCCCTGTAGCGGTCTGTACTGCCCCTGTCCCAGGGTCTGCCAGGCACAACTGTCGTAGTCACCTACCCTGCCCGCACCGGCGGCAAACATGGCTTGCTTCACTTCCTCAACATGGGACTCGGGCACATAGAATTCGATTCTGACCAGCGTATCGCTAGCTGCCGCCATGAGATCACCTAACCAAGCCAGTGCCGGGCATTTCGAAACAGGCGCAGCGTGGGCCCGTCTTCTTGCCAATCGTCAGGACGCCAGGAATTCAGGCAGGCCCTGAAGACTCTTTCCGGATGCGGCATCATAATGGTGACTCGCCCATCGGTAGAACAGAGCCCGGTCAAGCCACCGGGAGAACCGTTTGGATTGGCGGGATATCTGGAGGCTACTTCGCCATGGTTATCCACGAAGCGCAATGCGATTGAACCAGTTGCCTGCAATTTCTCCAGACCTGTGTCGGTGGCGAATTCAGCACGCCCCTCTCCGTGGGCTACTGCAATCGGAAAGCGCGAGCCGGCCATTCCCTGCATAAAAACCGATGGGCTATCTTCAACCTGCACCATGGAAACACGGCCTTCGAATTGCTCTGAACGATTACGCACGAATCGCGGCCAATGTTCAGCGCCAGGAATAATTTCATGGAGCAGGGAGAGCATCTGGCAACCATTGCATACACCAAGGCTCAGGGTATTTTCATCGGCGAAGAAGGCGGCGAATTGCTTTCGTAGCTGGTTCTGATACAACACAGACTTGGCCCATCCACCTCCGGCACCGAGCACATCACCATAGGAGAAGCCTCCGCAGGCGACGAGCACATTAAAATCCTGCAACTTTTTGCGCCCACTGATAAGGTCAGTCATGTGCACGTCGATAGGCTGAAAATTGGCCCGCTCGAAAGCAGCAGCCATTTCCTGTTGGCTGTTCACGCCCTGCTCCCGGAGTACGGCTACCTTCGGTCGAGCATTGACCCCGATATACGGAGCAGAAATATCTTCGTTAACATCAAAGCTCAGTACTGACTGCATACCCGGGTCAGCGGTATCGAGTATGGCGTCGAATTCCTCGAGGGCACATTCGGAATTGTCCCTGATACTCTGCATATGAAAACTGGTCGTGGACCAGCTGCGCTGTAGCTCGATTCGGCTCATTGCGTAGGATTGAGTTCCTTGCTGGCTTACTCGAATTTGATCATCGGAATTCGGGGTACCTATGACGTGCAGGTGCTTGTCAAAATCACATTCGGCAGCCAGTGTTTGCAGACGCGGCAAATCAGCACTGGCGACTTGCACGACAGCTCCGAGCTCTTCCGAGAACAACAGCGGCAAAGCTTCCTCACTTGCCAGCTCGTCGAGAACCAGATCGACACCACAATGCCCGGTAAAACACATCTCGCAGACTGTGGTGAAGAGCCCACCATCGGACCGATCGTGATAGGCCAACAACAATTCTTCCTGTCTCGCCTTACTGACCAGCGCAAAGAAGTTCTTTAGTAGCTCGGGGGAATCCAGATCGGGAACCTCACCCTGTAAACGATTGAACACCTGCCCCAGCGCAGAACCGCCGAGCCGATTCTTGCCACCTGCTAAATCCAGCAATAACAGAACGGAGTCGCCTTTGTCGGTGCGTAGCTGTGGTGTCAGGGTTTTGCGCACGTCCTTCACTGGGGCGAAGGCCGAAATAATCAGGGAAAGTGGCGCGGTATTGCTCTTTTCGCCTTGCTCATCTTTCCAGACCGTACGCATGGACATGGAGTCCTTGCCTACGGGTATGCAAATACCGAGCTGTGGGCACAGTTCCATACCCACGGCCTCTACCGTTGCGAACAGTTTGGCGTCCTCGGCTCCATGGCCCGCCGCGACCATCCAGTTTGCCGATAATTTAATATCACCCAGCTTTTCGATGTCGGTGCTGGCGATATTGGTAATCGCCTCGGCAATTGCCATGCGCCCGGACGCCGGTGCATCAAACAAGGCCAGCGGCGTGCGCTCACCCATGGCCATAGCCTCGCCTGTATAACCAACATAGCTACTGGCAGTAACTGCCGCGTCGGCAACTGGTACTTGCCAGGGGCCTACCATTTGGTCACGACAAACCAGGCCAGTGATACAACGGTCACCGATGGTTACCAGGAAAGTCTTGTTGGCAACCGTGGGCAAGGACAGTACCCGGTTTACCGCTTCAGCCAATTCCAGGTCAGCAGTGTTGAATACAGTTGCTGGTGGTTTCCCTGAACTCACCTCCCGGTGCATTTTCGGGGGCTTGCCGAACAGGACATCCATAGGGAGGTCGATTGGACTGTTCTTGAAGTGCGAGTCCCCGAGCTGCAATTGCTGGGCTTCAGTCGCCTCACCCACAACGGCAAAAGGACAGCGTTCACGCGTACAAAATGCACGAAACCTGTCCATGTCTTCTTCCAGAACGGCCAACACGTAGCGTTCCTGGGCTTCGTTACACCATATCTCCAGTGGCGTCATCTGTGACTCGGCGTTAGGAATTTCGCGCAGTTGGAATACGCCGCCGCGACCGCCGTCTTTAACCAACTCCGGAAGCGCATTTGACAGCCCCCCGGCCCCCACATCGTGGATAAACAGAATGGGATTCGCGTCTCCCTGTTGCCAACAGCGATCGATCACTTCCTGACACCGGCGTTCCATCTCGGCGTTGTCACGTTGAACAGACGCGAAATCCAGGTCTTCACTGCCACTGCCCGAGGCCATGGAAGAAGCGGCGCCACCTCCCAGGCCAATAAGCATAGCGGGGCCGCCGAGCACAATCAGGCGGGCGCCTACCGGTATTTCGCCCTTCAGCACATGCTGATCCCGCACGTTACCGAGCCCGCCAGCAATCATGATGGGCTTGTGGTAACCACGAACTTCACCTTCACCCGCCTCATTGACCACTTCTTCTTCGAAGGAGCGAAAATAGCCGCACAGATTAGGCCTGCCATATTCATTGTTAAATGCCGCGCCACCGATGGGCCCTTCCAGCATAATGTCCAGGGCCGAAGCAATATGCGCCGGCTTCTCCGCCTCCCTTTCCCAGGGCTGGACCGCATCGGGCAAACGCAGATTGGATACCGAGAACCCTGTCAGTCCCGCTTTGGGCTTGGCACCCTTGCCAGTTGCTCCCTCATCACGAATCTCTCCTCCCGAACCGGTTGACGCACCGGGGAATGGCGCGATGGCAGTGGGATGGTTATGTGTCTCAACCTTCATCAGGATGTGCACGGGCTCGAGGTGATAGGCAAATTCATCCTCATCACCAGACGGGAAAAAACGTGCCGCTTCGGGCCCCGCCATCACTGCCGCGTTGTCTGAGTAGGCTGAGAGGACACCATCGGGAGAATGCTCGTGGGTATTTCGAATCATGCGAAACAGCGAATGATGCTTGTCCTCGCCGTCGATGGTCCAACTGGCATTGAAAATCTTGTGACGACAATGTTCGGAGTTGGCCTGGGCAAACATCATCAATTCGATATCGTTGGGATTGCGACCCAGTTCAGAAAAACTCTCGAAAAGGTAGTCGATCTCGTCCTCGGCGAGCGCAAGCCCCCATGCCTGATTGGCTGCCAGCAGTGCGTCTTTGCCTTCCTTGAGGATATCCACTGACTGCATAGGCCTGGGGTCGGCACTATCGAAAAGCAACGAGGCTTCCTGAATATCATCCAGCACTACCTGTACCATGCGGTCATGCAACTGGCTGTCCAGTACGGTGAGATCGTTTGCGTCCAGCTCACTAGCGCCCTCTACCCAATAGACTATGCCACGCTCGATGCGTGAGACATCGGTGAGCCCGCAATTATGAAGTATGTCTGTGGCCTTGCTCGACCAGGGAGAAATCGTCCCGGGGCGCGGCACGACCAAACGCTGTGCGCACCCGCCCGAATCACTTGGCCCGGAAAACGGCTCGCCATAGTCCAACAAACCCTCGAGCACGGCCAAATCGGAAGGCGAAAGCGGCTCTGCCACGTCGACAAAGTGGACGAAGCGGGCTGAGAGTTGCTTGATAGAAGGGAGAGAGGCGCGCAGTGTGTCTTGAAGTTTGCTTAGCTTGAACGCTGATAGAGCCGCGGCTCCCAACAACACCTGCATTGAAAAAAATCCTGATAATGAAAGAGCTGCAGATGACCTACCCACAGGTCAGCAGCGAGGCGTAATGATAATTCAAACGGCGAGGAAATTCAGGCAAAAACTGCTGAAGAATGACCCGAGTTGATTGATTGAGCGGTTCAGTCAGAAGAAGGGAAGTAATTACCTTCACGACGGCTTACTACCTCATTGCCGTACTCATCCTCAATCCAGAAATCCACATGTGACAGGGAGGTGATATCCTGCCTTTCGCTGGAAAAATGAGGTTCAGCCATGACACGGTAGACCTGCCCTGCCCTGGCTTCGAAACGAAGAGTCCTGGATAGCGTGTCGCGGGACGCAGCGTAACTCACCAGCGCTGGGGCTAGTCCACGGGCAGTGCCCATATCCCAGTAAAAATAGACATGGATATCGTGCACTCCGGGCTCAATCTCAATCCGGTTGTAGGCGACATTGTTGTCCACCATGACTTCGTCAACGCTGGAGAAGCGCACCGAGTCGACATAGCGATTCAGCCAATCCTGTCGCAGGAACTGTGCTCCCTCCAGCACGGCAACTGATGATGAAGGGCGAGGGTCTCCTTCATAGAGCCGATAGGCAGTGCCTCCGACGCAGGCCGTGAGGGATGACAGTAGTGCTATGAGTGTTATCGCTCTAATCATAATGCCGGAATAACCCCGGTATGCCCCGCCTGCTTTAAGTCCGTTTCTTCCTGCTGCTTTCTTTTTCTATTCTTTTTCTTGTTTGCCGCACTGCCCTATCGGGTTAATTATTGCAGCAGTCTACCTTGCACAAATTGACGCTCGTCAATCCTGGGCAAGAACCTTGCCCTATTGTGCAGTCTTCACCTTGTTCATGGAAATCTTCAGCGGTCCCTTCACTTGACCACTGCCCGACACTCCAGATCTGGACCAGATCTCAGCCAGAACCTTCCCGGTTCCCTTCTCTCCTGGCGCGGAAGAAATCCTGCATTATTTGACCACAGCAATCGGCCAGAATTCCTTCGACCACCTGTATTCTGTGATTATAGTGATCCGCATCCAACAAACGCTGCTGGCTGACGACTGCCCCGGCTCTAGGTTCTCTGGCACCAATAACCAGTCGTTCCACACGGGCGTGAACCATAGCGCCTACGCACATCGTGCAAGGTTCGATAGTAACATAGAGCGTGGTGCCAGGGAGCCGGTAGTTACCCCGGGATAGTGAAGCCTGTCGCAGTACCTGGATTTCCGCGTGCGCCGTTGGGTCATTGGACCCTATCGGCGCATTGTGGGCCGCAGCCAGCAACTCGTCGCCGGCTACCAGCACTGCACCTACCGGCACTTCCCCCTCTGCCGCAGCGATTTCAGCCTGCTCCAGCGCCACACGCATCCAGCGCTCGTGAAGAGCGCGGACGTCCTCGATACCATTCATATCAGGGGTCATGAGTCTTTTCTTCTGCTGGTTCTCATCTTGCACTAAACAGGGTAATTTCCCCCGATATTTGAGGGCTCAGGTTTCACTGCCCCTGGCAACTACACGAACGGTATGCAAACCAAGCGATACAGCAGGCCCGATACCGAAAGCAAATAATAATGTACCGAGACCAACTGTGCCTCCCAGCAACCAACCGCTAACTATGGCCGTCAGTTCCAGGCTCATACGCACCCAGGCAATCGGGAACCCTGTTCGGCGCTGCAAGCCGGTCATCAATCCATCTCTGGGTCCCGCACCGAGTTGCGCGGTCAAGTAGATGCCACTTCCCATTCCCACCAGCAACACACCGGCGATTACCTCGGCGAATTGCAGCATAAACAACTCGGGCCGGGGGAGATAGGGTAACGACACTTCAATTACGAAAGAAATAACAATGGCATTGAGCAGTGTGCCGAGCCCTGGTGTCTGGCGCAATGGAATCCACAACAACAATACCGCCACGCTAACCAGGAATGTTGCCCATCCAATAGATAGGCCTGACTGCAAACCTAAACCCTGGGCAAGCACTGTCCAGGGGCTGACGCCAATTGCAGCCGCAATCAGCAATGCTTCTCCCAATCCAAAAACAGTTAAACCTGACACTAAAAAGAACAGCGTAAGATAGCCTGGCCTGAAATTCAGGGGATGAGGTGAACTCCACGAAACCGTGGGCACCGCTCTGATGGTGAGAAATTTAAAGACTGACATAGTTACAACGTTGAGTTTGCAGGATTCCGCAACACGGAATGGAAACTGAAAAGCCAGGGAAGTGCAGAATAACCCAGTTACAGCTTTGGCTATCAACCTCAATGGGCGCGCCTGTTGTGCTGTCCTGCTGCGTAGCCGCACTTGCCCTGGGCTACGTCATTTGCCTGCGCAGGGCCCTACCACAACAACGGGACAGGCTTCGCAGGAACGCAACATGGCTATTCAGCGTTTCCCTAGGCCTGATGGATTCGATTACCGCAAAACTTGCAGAAGCGAGCATCCATATCATGCCCCGTTGCTTCGCAGCTAACACACTTTCGCGAGTCGTCGACTACTTTGGTGTTCCGCTGCTGCACCTCATTCATGAGTTCTGCGCCGATAATCCCGGTGGGCACAGCAATAATCGCGTAACCGCAAATCATGGCGATACCCGCGACCAGCTGTCCCAATGGAGTCTGGGGGGAGATGTCGCCATAACCGACAGTAGTAATCGTCACGATAGCCCAATAGATAGAACGCGGGATGCTGTGAAAACCATTTTCTGGCCCTTCGATAATAAACATCAGTGCTCCAAAAATGACTATCAGCGTGAGCACGGAAAACAGGAACACCAGAATCTTGCGACGAGCCTGCAGCAGCGCCGTGTAGAGCAAGTTCGCTTCGCCCATGTAACGAAATAGTTTAAGGATTCGAAAGATACGCAACACGCGCATAATACGAATGACGATCAGGTATTGGACCGAGGGAAACAGGAACGCGATATAGGTTGGCAGAATTGAAAACAGGTCGATCAGGCCATAGAAGCTGAACACGTAAGTTTTCTTGTTGGGTGTGCTGTACAGCCTGAGCAGGTATTCGACCGTAAAGGCAATGGTGAAGAACCACTCCAATCTGTAGAAGAATGCGCCATAACTCAGATGGTACTCCTCGATAGAGTCCAGCAGGACGGCGACAACAGACACCAGGATCATGATAATCAAGGCGACATCAAACAGTTTTCCAGCCCTGGATTCGTAACCGAAAATGATGTCGTAAACTATCTGGCGCGCGTCTGCCTGGGATTTCTCTTGCATGACCTGTTCACACTTTCAATTGCAAGCTGGGAAGTGGTAAGCGCTGGCACTACAGTACGCCGCGATTTTCGCAATACCAGAAACCGGCTGTGGCACGGGGACTAAATTACAACTCCAGGATTATTCCCACTCGATCGTTGCGGGAGGCTTACTGGATATATCGTAGGCAACACGAGATACATCAGCGATCTCGTTCATGATGCGATTGGACACGGTTTCCAGCAGTTCGGGATCCAGTCGGGCCCAGCGTGCCGTCATGAAATCGATGGTCTCTACGGCCCGCAAGGTGATGACGTATGAATAGCGGCGTGCATCCCCCACTACCCCTACCGATTTCACTGGCAGGAATACGGCGAAAGCCTGGCTTACCTTGTTGTAGCAATCTGCCTTGTGCAATTCCTCGATAAAGATCGCATCCGCCTGGCGCAAAATATCGCAGTACTCTTTTTTCACTTCCCCCAGCACTCGCACGCCGAGGCCCGGCCCCGGGAATGGATGGCGATATACCATCTCGTAGGGTAAGCCCAATTCCAAACCGATTTTGCGCACCTCATCCTTGAACAACTCTCGCAAGGGCTCGACCAGTTCCATGGCCATGTCTTCTGGCAAGCCTCCAACGTTGTGGTGGGACTTGATGACATGCGCTTTGCCGGTTTTTGATCCCGCGGATTCGATGACATCCGGGTATATCGTGCCCTGGGCCAGCCATTTGATGTTGTTGAGTTTGCTGGCCTCGACATCGAACACTTCGATGAATGTGTTACCGATAATCTTGCGCTTCGCTTCCGGTTCGTCGACACCTGCTAATTTACCGAGGAAAAGATCCTCCGCATCGGCACGAATCACTTTGATACCCATGTTCTTTGCAAAGGTGGCCATGACCTGATCACCTTCATGCAGACGCAGCAGGCCATTGTCGACAAAAACGCAAGTGAGTTGATCGCCAATCGCACGATGCAGCAAGGCAGCCACGACAGAACTGTCTACGCCGCCAGACAGGCCTAACAGGACTGGATCACTCCCAACCTGCTCACGCACCTTGGCAATCGCGTCTTCGATAATACTGGCGGGATTCCACAGCGATTCGCAGCCACAGATATCGTGCACAAAGCGCTCGATAATCCGCATACCTTGCAGGGTATGGGTGACTTCCGGATGGAACTGAATACCAAACATGGGCTTTTCACGATGCTGCATGGCTGCGATTGGCGCGCTCTCCGTGGCAGCTACCAGCTCGAATTCGGCAGGCACCTCTGTCACCTTGTCACCATGACTCATCCACACATCGAGCTGCGCCTGGGCATCTTCCGTCAACCGGTCTTCAATACCGTCGAGCAACGCACATTTACCCACCACATTAACCTGCGCAAACCCAAACTCGGACTTGGCCGAAGACTCAACCTTACCCCCAAATTCTTCTGCCATGGTCTGCATGCCATAACAAATGCCAAGAATCGGCAAACCGGCATCATAGAGAAAGGACGGCGGACGTGGCGACGCATCCGTATTTGCCGACTCCGGACTCCCAGAGAAAATAATCCCCTGCGGCGCAAACTCAGCAAAGTCCTCCGCCGCTACTTCATAGTCCCAGATCTCACAATAAACCCCCGCCTCACGCACCCGCCGCGCGATGAGCTGCGTATACTGCGACCCAAAATCAAGAATCAATATTTTCTGGCTATGAATGTTTGTCGCTGTCATCGACGAAAAATACCTATGCCTTGATCCAGGCATTCACCCAGATCAATTTATAATTAAAGGAGTTTAAAAAAGTCACCAACAAGCTTACAAGCATGTCGCCTGCGGTCTCATGAGATGTGTTTCTGGTGGTGCAAGACAAGGCAAAATAAATTTCTGGCATAGGAGCTTACAAATAGTAAGTGACTATGTCAGAAATTTATTTTAACGCCGTATTGCGCCTCCAGAAGCGCATCCTAAAAAAGCATTAACCAACGACTAAGAGACGCGATAGTTGGGGGCTTCTTTTGTAATAGAAACGTCATGCACATGAGATTCGGACATACCAGCTCCGGTGATTTTGACGAACTGGGTTTTCGTCCTCATCTCATCAATATTCGCACACCCCGTATACCCCATACTCGACCGCAATCCACCCATCAACTGATGTACGATCGCCGCCATAGAACCCTTATAGGGCACCCTGCCTTCGATCCCCTCAGGCACCAACTTCTCGGCCCCAGCCTCAATGTCCTGAAAATAACGATCACTGGATCCCTGTGAGTGAGACATGGCACCAAGACTGCCCATACCGCGGTAAGACTTGTAGCTACGCCCCTGGTAGAGTTCAACTTCGCCGGGCGCCTCTTCGGAGCCCGCTAACAGACTGCCAATCATGACGATGTTGGCCCCTGCTGCAATAACCTTGGCAATGTCGCCGGAGTAACGGATGCCGCCATCTGAGATAACGCAGACATCAGTCCCTTTAACAGCCTCAACCACATTGGCGACGGCGGTAATTTGAGGAACGCCTACACCCGTAACAATCCGGGTAGTGCAGATAGAACCTGGGCCTATACCCACTTTTACTGCATCCGCGCCGGCCTCGACCAGATCTCTGGCTGCATCGGCTGTGGCAATGTTTCCGCCAACAACTCCGATGAAGGGGAATCTGGATTTGATTTGTCTAACCTGGTCGATCACACCCTGGGAATGGCCGTGGGCCGTGTCCACCACAATGATATCGGCGCCCGCTTCGACCAGCGCCTCGGCTCGGCCCATCGCTTCAGCACCCGTGCCCACTGCGGCGGCTGCTCGCAGGCGACCCAACTCGTCTTTGCAGGCATTCGGGAAATCTTCCGATTTACGAATATCCTTAAGCGTAATAAGGCCTTTCAGTTCGGAGCCGCCATTCACTACCAGGATTTTCTCAATCCGGTGGCGATGGAGTAATTCCTTCACTTCTTCGAGGCTGAAATCTTCCTGGACTGTCACCAGCCGCTCCCGTGGCGTCATGATGGACTGCACGCTGGCATCGAGATTCACTTCGAATCGCACATCGCGACTCGTGACGATGCCGGCCAGGCCTTCACTGCTTAGCACAGGCATACCGGAGATATTATTTTCGTTCATGAGCGCAACCAATTCGCGAATGGTTGCCGTATCAGGAATGGTTATGGGATCTCTAACAACGCCGCTTTCGAACTTCTTGACTGCTCGCACTTCCCGGGCCTGACGCTCAATGCTCATGCTTTTATGGATAACACCGAGCCCACCTTCCTGTGCCATGGCAATAGCCAGTTTCGCCTCGGTGACGGTGTCCATAGCCGAGGAAACAAGAGGGATATTGAGGGCGATCTCTTTCGTAATCCGCGATTGCAGATTTACAGAACGGGGGAGAACGGTGGAGTGTGCGGGCAGAAGCAGAACATCATCGAATGTTAGAGCTTCTTCAGCAATACGTAACATAAGATTTCCACTATCCGCAAAAACCAGATTATACAGATGCACTCCTGGCTTGTACAGATTGGCCCGCCTGGCATATCTGGCAGCCCGACCCTGGGCACTCATTACCCGTCGTTCACGCGCCCATACGGCGCAGCACTGCCGAAGCGATTGGAATGCTGACAAACAGGGAGAAATAGATGAATCCTGCCCGTGCAATTTCCTCATCGTTCGAGATCAAGGCCACGACAATGGACAGAACCGCTGTGCTAGCCACAACCGCCCAGGTGATTATCATCTCCCTGCAGTAGTGAATTTCGAACGGGGTCAGGCGTAGCTGCCCGGTATAGCGCAAGGCATTTAGATAAAAACCGGCGAGGATGAGTGACAGCGAGATTACCCCCAATGCCACATAGACAAAAAGTTCCGCAACCTCATTGTCCTGCCAGCCCGGATTTTCGAACAACCCCGTATTCAGAAGCTGTGTATCGAGTAGAGTGATTGACATATAGAGCACTGTTGCCTGCATCATCAGCTTGATCGGGTAGACAAAGACCAGCACCAGCATTACCAGCCCCAGACTCAGATAGATAGTTGCCTTATCCTGCAGACCAAAGGTGCGGCTCCAACTTGAGTGCGACATCCAGATAGAACCAATCACCAGCGCACTCAGAATGAATGCCGGTATGTCCTTGGACAGCTCAAAAAGCTCGACAGGCGAATTGGGAATTTCATCAATACTGATTACCAGCATCGTGAAGGCGAAGGCAAAAGCCGCATCCACAAAGGTTTCGATACGGGTCATATTGTCACCACGCAGGATTCTGCCCTGTTCGCGTCGGCAACTGTCTATATACTGCTGGCTTAGCGGCTCTATTTCGAGGACCCTCTGACTGGATTGAACCTTATGGGGGGAGATAGAATCCCGAGACAGTTACCATGGCAAGAGATTAAAACAAAAACAAGGGAAGCTATGCCAGAACCAAACCCCGACAGTACACAGCAATCCCCCTCCCTGGCGCGCCTGCTGCTGCTGGAGCCAACTACACATTTCTTCGCCATCGCCCTGGCGATCTTTGCACTCTACTGGTGGGCGGACAGCCGCAATGGGAACCTGCTGGAAATAGACCAGCGGGAGATCGATGCCCGGCTATTCATGCAGGAAATGAGTGTTGGCGAACCTCTTTCTGAGGAGCAACGGGATTTCATTACCAGCAGCTACGTCGAAGAGCAAATACTGGTACAGGAAGCGCTCGCATTGGGCCTCGACAACGATGCGAGAATTCACGACCTGCTGGCCCAGAAAATGCGGCACGTGTTGAGTGGCGACATCATCCAGCCCACTGCAGAAGAATTACAGAACTACTACGCGCAGAACCTGAATCGCTATCGCGAGCCGCCTACCGCGAACGTGGAGGAATTGGTCCTCAATAGCCGGGACCCGGTAGCCGACGAAGTTCGGTCGCTATTGGAATCGGCAGCGAGCAGCGCCGACATTATCGCCCTGGCGGAGGGTGACGCTTCGGCAATCGCCGGAGTCAGTGAACAGGATCTGCGCAACATCTTCGACGCCGATTTTGCATCCCGGGTTTTTGCAGCAACTGCTGACGAATGGACTGGGCCCTTTATCAGCAACCGCGGCCAACACTGGCTACGCGTTACCGACCACACACCGGAGTATTTGCCGACCCTGGAAGAAGTCAGCGATCGCGTTCGCCTGGAATGGATAGCCGAGGAAGAAGAAGCCAGATTGCAGGACTCAATCAATGCGCTTTGGAACAAATACACTGTCAGAATCGTCGAAGGCAACAATGAAGAGTAGCCGCGCAATGACTCAGCGGCGTTCCCGCTGGCAGGCGCTCCTGCTGCTCCTTTGCCTTACCAGTTCAATGTCCATGGCTCATGACGTCGATGTGACCGGCGTGGCAAGAGTATTTCTCGATGAGCGAGTGCCAGGAGAATACAGTCTGTCGATCGTAGATCAGCAGGTTCCTCCACTATTCAATATTGAACGCATACTGCCGGATCACTGCAGCGGCCAAACACCTGGCAATTTTGCCTATCGATTTAGTTGTGAACCTGCGCTCAGCATCGAAGACCAGTTGCTCTTTCCCTGGTCCCTGGAAGGGGTGGTCGTAATCGCGCGCTGGAACGATGGCAGTGATGTTTCTGCCTACTTCCCAGGCGATGGCTCACAAGTGGAGGTGCCCCTGGCAGAACTCAAGGCTGGCGCGCGCTCACTGTCCAGTCTGGCAACTCGTTACCTCGTGCTCGGTGCGGAGCATATTCTGTTCGGCATTGATCACTTGCTGTTCATTGTTGGCTTGTTGATGCTCATTCATGGTTTCTGGAAACTGCTTCAGACCATTACAGCATTCACGCTTGCTCACAGCATCACACTGGCTTTCGCAGTGCTGGAAATTTTTCCCGTACCCAATGCCCCTATTGAAGTGCTTATCGCGCTCAGCATCGTGTTCCTCGCCCGCGAGGTCGTGATGGGACAGCGCGGAAAACTCACCCTGGTGCATCGTAAACCCTGGGTAGTCGCTTTCATCTTCGGTTTGTTTCACGGATTTGGCTTCGCCGGCGCCCTGGGCGAATTGGGATTGAACAACGCCGACATTCCCATGGCGCTGCTATTCTTCAACCTGGGGGTGGAGGCTGGCCAGATTGGGTTCATCTGCCTGCTGATCGCATTGCACAGCGCCTACTCTCGGTTCTTCAGCAAGCTCGAACCAGCTTTGCACCGAGGACTGGCCTATGGACTCGGCGGTATCGCCTGCTTCTGGTTCATCGAACGCTTGCCCAATCTGTTCCTGGGTGCCTGAACCAGGTCGTCGCCGAACCGCAAGCAAGCCCTGAATAGCTAGCGGGCCTGGTATTGTTGGTGACAGGATTCACAGGGTGGATATAATTGATCGTTGCCTGCGGCAAATAATGCATCCTCGTCCTTCGCGGCTACCGCCTCAAGCACGGATCGCGCAGCAGAGATCATGGCCTGGTTATGCTCCTGCCAGGCCTGCTCCTCAGCCGACTGCTGAAAATTCGCGTCGGCACCACCGAAAGTGAGAATGTTACCTGCGGCAATAACACCTAATGCAGCATTGCGGACTTCCTGCCATTCAGCGTCTGTCTCTAACTCATAGGCACCCCAGATAGTGGACGTCGTCGGGGTAATAAGCGAGTTCATGATTTCTTTCACAGTGAGCTCTGGCTCCACCTGGGCAGAAGTCCCTGCCGCAAGTAGTAAAACGAGTGCAGTTGCACTTAGCCTGGGAAAATCAATTTTCATACTGTACCTGCCTGAGTCTTCTGCATGTTTTCACATCGCGATTCATTAAATAAAAGCCGTCGGGAGAGCCAAATCCACCGGGCTATTATCCGCCTGGCATAAAAATCCCCCATGACATTGATCAAAATTCGAAGGTATTGCCTGGGCCTGGGAGTATCAATCCGCCTTACGATTCTCTCCCAAATCTGCTTTAATCTGAAGCGATTACATGATCATCACCAGAGGGGGGAAGCGCTGATGAAAACGCTATCGAAAGCAGGCCTATTGAGCTGTTTACTGTTGTTATCGCCGTGGCTTTACGCCGATGCCTGGGAAGACGCCGAGCATGGTTTTGCGGACAACAACGGTGTCAGGATTCACTACGCCACCATGGGATCGGGCCCCCTGGTGGTCATGATCCATGGATTTCCAGACTTCTGGTATAGCTGGAGGCACCAGATGGAAGGCCTGAGCGACAACTTCAAAGTCGTCGCCATAGATCAGCGTGGCTACAACCAAAGTGATGCGCCTGAAGGGGGTAGCAACTATGCAATGAAAAATCTGGTGGCGGATGTTGCTACCGTGATTCGTCATCTGGGCGAGGATAGCGCCACCATCGTCGGCCATGACTGGGGCGGCGCCGTCGCCTGGCAGTTTGCATTCGCCCTGCCCCAGATGGTCGACAATCTGGTAATTCTGAACCTGCCCCACCCCAATGGCATGGGCCGGGAACTGGCTACCAACGCCGAGCAACAACAGAACAGCAACTATGCACGGGTATTTATCGAAGGCTCGCCCAGCGATCCAGACATTTTCTTCGGCGGCCCCATGAATCCCCAGACGCTCTCTGGTTGGGTGACCGACCCGGCGGCCCGTGAACGCTATGTGGACGCATTTGGACGTTCTGATTTTGACGCCATGCTGGCTTACTACAAGCAGAATTATCCGCGCGGGAATGGCAGCGCATCGGCGGCACCTGCTGCACCACAACTCGACGTGCCCTTGCTGGTTTTCCATGGACTGGATGACACCGCACTCCACTCCGACGGACTGAATAATACCTGGGACTGGAACGACAGCAGCACGACTATAGTGGCCGTACCGGGGGCCAGTCACTTTGTGCAGCAGGATGCTGCAGAGACGGTAACTAACACCCTGCGCTGGTGGTTACTTTCCCAATAGCGACAGTGCTTTTACTGACTCTCCCAGCCGGAGCCAGTGCAGACGAAGCTTATAACTCAATCGTTAAACTGCGGTGAGCTTGCAGGACGCTCGTTTGGGCGTCCCTGGCTCACTCATGCAGCTACCCCAATGCAAACCAAAGAACTTGATGCCTGAGCACATAAAAAGACTGAACCCGGAAGGCGAATATTACTTTCGGGAAGGCTGTCACATCATCGAAGTCTCTAATTCCGGGAATGATGAGGCTGTTTCCATCGCCCGGGCCAGAGTGGAACCCGGCGTGGTGACCCGTTGGCACAGCGTGCTGGGCACCTACGAACGCTACGTCATTACAAGCGGCAAGGGTGAAGTCGAAGTGGGTGACCAACCCCCAATTGAAGTAGGCAGTGGCGATGTCGTACTCATTCCACCGGACACCAAACAACGTATCCGTAACACCGGCAGTTCAGACCTTGAATTCCTGGCGATTTGTAGCCCGCGCTTCAGGATCGAAAACTACCGCGAGCTAAGTGACTGAAACCGCTGCTTGTTAAGCAGGCCAGCGACCATTGATCCCGCAGCACACGAAAGCCGCCTCTGATTTGCTACAATTGCCCACTTGATTTTACTCCGACTGTTTTTTCCATGACCCGACTTCGCACCACACTCATTCTGGCTATGCTGACCTGCCTGAGCTGGAGTGCGAGCTCTGCGGCACAGGAAGCACTTGTTTCGCTGCCGACAGACCGCGGCTACCAGCTGCAGATATACAGCCAGGTGACGCCACTGGAGATTAATCGCATCCACAGTTGGGAATTGTCACTGACGGATTCTGACGGGGTGGCTGTAACTGACGTGACAATACAAATCAGTGGCGGTATGCCTGAGCATGATCACGGCATGCCTACGCTTCCCAGAGTCACACAAACCCTGGCCAATGGCCGACTCTTGTTGCAGGGCGTACGCTTTCATATGCCGGGTTTCTGGGAATTAATTTTCGACATCCAGACACCGACTGGCGCGGACCGCGCGAAATTCGAATTCACCTTATGAAACGATTTCTAACCGTCCTGCTGGTTGGCGGCTGCCTGCTGGCGGCAGGCTTTGGCATCTGGCAACAGATTCCTGCCCCATTGGCAGACACATGGACTTCCGCTGAGCTGGCACTCATAAGATCGCTGTCGCTAAGCCAACTGCCTCCCCTGCCCGCCGATCCCAGCAACGCCTACGCAGACAATGAATTGGCCGCGGAACTGGGGCAGCAACTGTATTTTGACACTCGCCTCAGCGGTAATGGCGGTATCGCCTGCGCGAGTTGCCACAAGCCTGAGTTGATGTTTACCGACGGGCTTCCCCTGGCAGTGGGCGCTGGAAGCGGCACACGGCACACACCCAGTCTCGTTGGCCTTTCCTACAGCCCCTGGTTCTATTGGGACGGACGGAAGGACAGCCAGTGGTCGCAGGCACTGGCGCCGATAGAAGCGCCCCACGAGCACGACATAGACAGGTTGAGCGTTGCCAGACTGGTTACCCAGGAACAACCCTATGAACAGCTCTACGCAGCGCTTTTTGGTCCCGCCCCATCACTGCCAGAACAGGGCATCGCCTCGCCATTAGGAAGGGAAGCCTTTATCGCCGGCTGGAACGAATTGACTGAAGAACAAAAACGCACAATCAATCAGGTGTTCGCCAATGTTGGCAAAGCCCTCGCTGCTTACCAGAGGAAGTTGCAACCGGGGCGCACTCGTTTCGATGACTATGCGGATTCACTGTCAGAATCCGGAGACATCGAGGGCGGTGGTCAGTTGAGCGCAAGCGAACTCGCTGGCCTCGATCTGTTTCTGGACAAGGGGCAGTGCATTACTTGCCATAACGGTCCACTCTTTACCAATAATGAATTCCACAACACCGGTGTGATGGTATTAGCCGGCCAGCTACCTCCCATGGGGCGCTACGACGGCATCCGCATTGCCCGTCAAGACCCGTTTAATTGCCTTGGCGACTACAGTGATGCGGCTAACGGCCAGTGCCTGGAACTGGAATTTGCCAGGGACAACAATGAACTGGTTGGTGCACACAAGACGCCCACCCTGCGTAACGTGGCCGAGACTGCTCCCTACATGCATGGCGGCCAGATCGCCAGCCTGGAAGATGTCATTCGCCACTACAACGATGCGCCTGTCTCCATGCTCAGTCACAATGAAGCGAAACCCCTGTCCCTGCGTCCGGTTGAGCAGCGACAACTGCTGTCTTTTCTCAGGACTCTCAGCGCCCCGTTGGCAACGGCGCGCAAATGGCTGTCAGCGCCCTGAGGCAGTTCGCTCTCCCTTAATGATCCTTGTTAAGATGCAGTTTTCAGGATATCGCCAATCTGAGCTGCCCTGTCTCCACTAACAAGCCCGATATGCCCAGCGAAAAATCAATCTTTGTGTCCATCGCGTGTCTCGCCGATCCCGATGTCATTGATACCGTTCAGAATCTCTTTGCAAGGGCTCGACACCCAGAGCGCATCCACGTGGGTCTCTGTTTGCAGATCGAACCCGGCGATCCCGCATTCGATCCCCTTCAGTATCTGGACAATGTCCGGCTCGATACCATTTCTTTCACCGACTCACTGGGTCCAATCTTCGCCAGGGCCCGATGCGAGCGACTCCTGCAGGATGAAGACTATTACTTGCAGATCGATTGTCACAGTCGCTTCTTTCCCGACTGGGATGAGATATTGCTGGAAGAGTACGAAAAGGCAAGCCGTCTTAGCAGCAAGGCGGTTATCTCGCACTACCCGATCAACATCAGGAATATGGACAATCCGGAGTATCTGGGAACGATCGGTCAGGTTAACCGCTACCGACATGTGGACACTGACGCACTGAAGAGCCATGGCTCATTAGTCAAGCTACCCGATCAACCCCTGCCATCCATTGGTATTAGCGCAGCAATGCTTTTTATGGAAAGCCGCGTGAAGAAGCAAATCGCCTTCGACCCCTACCTGCACTTCGGGCTACATGCCGCAGAACAGGTGTTATATGGGCTGCGTTTGTGGACCCATGGTTATGATATTTTTTGCCCAACCCAACATAGTCTGGCAACGGAATATGACGGCGCGCGGGACCGAGTGCCCGAAGAGGTGAAACAGATTTGTGCTGCGAATCGAAGCGACTGGCCAAAAAAAACCTGGAGCAAGGTTAAGTATCTGTTACAACTCGACAGCATCGGTCAGGTAGACAATGTCTACTATGATGACGTGGCTGATGAGAACTTCCCCTACGGCATGGGAATCGAGCGCAGCCTCTTGGCGTACTACAAACTGGCAGGGATTCATGAACAGTTGAAAGCGTTGTTTCCCAACTACGCTTATCGGGATTCCTGATCAGAACCGAGATAGTCTGGCGTAAGCTTGTTGATCGTTAGATTGCCCAGGTCTCGACGCACCCGAAAACGATAGCGATCGCTGTCTTCCTTGAGTCGCGCTTCGGCTTCAGAAAATAAGAACGAGATAATCACGTAGCGGCGACCGACGCCGATGTTGTGCACCTGGTGGTAGAGCGACCCCGGAAACACCACGGCCCAATTGCGCGGGATAGCAACCAGCTCATCCGAGTACTCAGGAAAGCTGATACCCCCTCCCTCGAAGTCGTCATTCAGCACCAGGGTCAATGCATAACGCCTGTGTAGGTGCGGATCGATAGTATCCCTGTGTTTACCGAAACAGCCATCGTCTTCCGCGTCGTAGCAACATATCTTGTATGTTTCACGGTGCGTGATGTCCGAGTAAAAGACCTTCTCAATCTCCGGCAATAGCGACTTGCTTAACTTGTCATCCAGCTCTCTCTCCAGCGCCATATCGGGGTGAATATGGCTACGGGACTTATAGTCGGTACTGTTGCTGAATGCATTCTGCTTATTATTCTCGAGGTACTCGATCAGGCGTCTTGCCAGATCATCTGATATGACATCGGGCACCATTAGCACTGGCGGTGGTGAACCGTTCGACACTGCCACGTCACATTCTTCCAGCCCTCCCAGCAAATCCACTACGCTTGCACCACTCCGCAGGTAGCGAATCTTCAGGTTGGCATCACAAAGACAGACAGTGACTGGACTGCCTTTCCTGGCGAACAACCGACTTACGTTGGCATCCGCAAACAGGCTGTCACTATTCAACGATGAAGGACCGTTGGTAATCACAAAGCGGCTATAAGGCACGGGCTCCTCAAGGGCTCGCGACATTTCTTCGGAAGCCTGTTGATCAACTATGATAAGCAGGATGGGCCGCGAGGCCTTGACCTGAATATCGAGCACCCTGTTTCCATGCTCTATATAAAAGTAGGGAACATAGTCCCCTTCTTCCAGCAGAGAGCTGTAGTCGACATCGGGGTTCGCGCTGTGGACTTTCAGTTTCAAGAATTTACCTCAGAGTCAGTCCAGTGGACATTCCAGAGCCTTACGGTTAGTGAGCGGCAGTCTATCACAGGCACTCTCGGGGCAAGGCAGAACCGACAACACGAATCTTGAGCTGCCCGGCCGCAGGCTTGATTTAAGTCAAAATCAGCCTGTTCAGGACCTCTACACTATGGCCTGATCGGATTTTCCAAAATCGGAAAACCGCTGATTCCCACTTAAGAATCGACAGGTGTCCTATGAAGAGATTAGCCCTACTTAGCCCCTGCCTGCTGGCAGGCGCCCTGTTCACGCAAGCTGCCTCCGCAGATTCCTTGATCGACGGAGTTTACCGCTCTGCGGGTGATGCCAACGGCAATGGTCAATGCACTCTGGTGATCAAGAGTGTAGATGAAGAACACAAGTATGGTGATGCCGTTTTCGAACTGGAGTCCACTGGCGACGGCGCCTGCGAATGGAGCGCCGTGGGCATGTCCAAGAGCTACGCGATTACCGCGGGTCTGGTTACCAACAGCGGCACAGCAGCATTCGTGAAAGTAACCTTTCCATTCGGACCTGCCGGCAAACGGGTAGACATCACTTCACTCGATCTCGATGGCAGCATCCGTAACGAGGAAAGTTTTACCAAGATTGACAGCAACATGGTCGCGGGTAACGACTAGGACCCTGTTTTCTGCAGGGGCGCGGCGGTATTAATTACTGCCGCGCCATGGCTGTCCTAAAAAAAGGTTCATCGCGCTTTTCCTGGAATTGTTGGCTGGCTCTGATTCAGTTGCCTGTTTAGTCGGGGCTTCGTTGAACTGTAGCCGTGCCGGACAGAAGGGGCTTGTCTCCAACGCTCTGCGCCCGTTGGGGAGCCTCTGATCAATTATGTTCCTCCTCTGCGACAAGACCGCCCTTCGGGTCTTCCAGCCGAACCCGCTCTCCGCGTTGCCGGTTTTCGACAGGCCGACGCATGCCTTCAAACCGGCGCCTTGATAGCGGGCTCGGCTGAAAGCCAGAGAAGAAACATAATCAATCAGAGCCTCCCAGGTTCCTTCACTCCGAAAAAAGCCCTGCGGTCTTTTTTCTCCGTTCAGCGCTATCGCTTAACTGTTGGCGACAAGCCCATTCTGCCCGGCACTCTGAGCGCTTCTAGGTATTACGTTACTTTTTGGCTGAGCTTCCCTGCGATTGAGTGTAAGGTGTGTCGAAGAATGCTTCGATATCTCGGGTATCACTGCACAAGCGGCTGCGGGGAGGCTGGATTACCAACCCGCCAGTCAAGGCCGGCGCTGAACGGAAGAAAAAGACCGCAGGGCTTTTTCTGGAGTGAGGGAACCCAGGATGGGCGCCGAGCCGGCGGGTTGGGAACCCTGCCTCCTCGCAGTCGCGTTCGAAGGAACACAACTAAACTCTCAAGCAAACTAGATTGATGCTATTCCCCGCTTATCCGCGATGAACCTAAAAAAAGCGCACTGCGTTGATCCGCCCACGCAATGCCGTTCCTGTGGTGTCTGGGTTACACTAGGCACCAATGCACTCCCCTGTCGACAATTCCCGTAACGAAGCCCCTCTCTCTGTATCGAGCCTGAACAGGCTCGCGCGCTCGTTGCTGGAAAGCAACTTCCCGGCGGTAGCAGTCGAAGGTGAAATTTCCAATCTGGCTCAACCTTCCTCCGGTCATTGGTATCTCACACTCAAAGACAAGAACTCCCAGCTGCGCTGTGCCATGTTTCGCAATCGCAATCAGTTGCTCAGGTTTCGTCCGCGCAATGGATTGCAGGTATTTGCCCGCGGCAGACTCAGCATCTATGAGGGGCGGGGCGATTATCAACTGATAGTGGATTCCCTGGAAGAAGCCGGCGATGGGGCACTACGGCGCGCATTCGAGGAACTCAAAGCCAAGCTGCACAACGAAGGGCTGTTCGCTCCCGAGACTAAACAGGACATTTCCCGTGATTTTCGTCACATAGGACTGATTACGTCCAAAACCGGTGCCGCCGTACGTGACATGATCACCGTGTTTCGCCGCCGCTTTCCGGCCATTCGCCTCACTCTTCTCCCGGTCGCCGTGCAAGGAGCAGACGCCGCCGCAGAAATCGTACAAGCCATTGAGACCGCCAACGATTTGGCAGACAAGCTGGGTCTGGACGCATTGATTGTGGGGCGCGGTGGCGGTTCGCTGGAAGATCTGCAGGCCTTCAATGAAGAATCTGTTGCCCGCGCCGTTTATAGCAGCAGGCTTCCGATCACCTCTGCCGTGGGCCATGAAGTCGATTTCACCATCGCGGATTTCGTCGCCGACTTGCGCGCACCAACGCCCTCGGCGGCAGCCGAATTAATGAGCCCGAACCAGGACGACTATTTTGATTTTATTGGCGCCTATCGTCAGCAATTAGCCCAACTCCATGCCAATACCCTGAGAAACCTGCGGCAAACTCTCGACTTTCTGCGCAAGCGCCTGCAACGCCCCGACAGGCGGCTGCAGGACCATGCCCAGACGCTGGATAGATTGGAAGCAGGACTGCAGCGAGCCATGAGTAAACAACTGCAACACCGGTCAGCAGCCATCGAACAGCAGCGGCGCGCGCTCCTCATCAGTTCTCCTCAGGTGAGGTTGCGGCAGTATCAACACGAGCTGACGACACAGAGTCGTCGCTATAGCCAGGTCATGCAGACACTGCTTGCTTCCTCTGCAGCCAAGCTGACTGAATTGGGCCGCGGTCTCAATGCAGTCAACCCCCTGCAAGTTCTCGCCAGAGGCTACAGCATTACCTTTGATGAACAATCCGCTATTCTCCGTAGCAGTGCCGGAATCACGCCAGGCCAGAAAATTCATACTCGCCTGGCGGATGGCCGTATCGAATCCGTTGTTAAATCCATCTCCACCACGACGGATTCCAAAGCCTCAAAAGAGTAGGCGGCTGCCAGTATTTGTCACTTGTAGACAGTCACAGCCATCATCCTGCCATTTGGGCCTGTTGATTGCTGGCAAAACCCACAATAAATTCAAGGTCTTAGGCATCCCCCTGAGGACAAGGTGGGAAAAATTCGGACGAAGCTGGGTGCAGAATGTGATCTAACTAACACTTTTCCCAGTCTGCCTCTTTATGTGGCACCGGACGTGCTTATTATCGCAGTATGAAATTCGTTTCTGGCGTCTAATTACTGCTGCAGCAAACCAGTATCGAGCCAGGCAACGAACAAGGAGATCGCAAGGACTCAGACATGTTGATGGTAGAAAATCTGTTCATGCTGCTATTCGGCCACGCCCTCGCAGACTTCGTGCTGCAACCTGAGGCCATGGGCTACGGCAAGAACCGAAATAGCAAAATTCATGACAAGGAAAACAGCCTGTTTCCTGTCTGGTGGTACTGGCTCACTGCCCATGCACTCGTGCATGGCGGCATCGTATACCTCGTTACCAACTCCCTCATCCTTGGTCTCGTGGAGACTGCCCTGCACTGGCTGACTGATTTCAGCAAATGCGAAAACTGGATCAGTGTTCACCAGGATCAGGGAATCCACATCGGCAGTAAATTTGCCTACTGCTTCTTTCTTTAAGAAGATGCTATAACCCATTGATAAGAATCTATTTATTAGCCAGATCTCAGGCGCGGGACTGGGCCAGTTAATGGCACATTATCTGGAATTCGCAGCGTTAAATTATGTATAGTTAGGGGCCTCGCGTCGGGCCCCAGCCTGCCCGCGAGCCCTCATAATCAAATCAAATTAGCGAGACACAGGTAACCTCACACCATGGGTAAGCGGGACGAGCAGCGTAAGAGAAAGGAAGAGAAACAGAAGGCAGCACAGCAGCGGGAACAAAGTAAAAAGCTGATGACTAAAATCGGCTTGTTTGTGGTGGCCCCAGTACTGGTACTGCTGGTGCTTTACACCCTTCTCAGCCAGGGACCTACCTATTCCCCGGTGGAAATTGCTGACAATGACCATATCCGGGGCAACTCCAGCAATCCTGTGAGCATCGTGGTCTATGCCGATTTTCAGTGCCCAGCCTGCGCCACCGAACACCAGAACATGACCCAGGTATGGCCGCAAATTCGCGACAAGGCGCATTTGGTCTTCCGCCACTTCCCCATTACCACGGCCCACCCACATTCCTGGACAGCATCGCTCTATGCCGAGGCTGCAGGCAAGCAGGGGCGATTCTGGGAGATGCACGACTTCCTGTTCGCCACCCAAACCATCTGGTCGGTCCTCCCGGAAGCCGAGGATGAATTCGATGCCTATGCGCTGGAGTTGAATCTGGACCTGGATCGCTTGCACAGCGACATCGAGTCAGAGGAAGTAATCGCCAAGGTGCGGAATGACCAGCGTGGAGGCAACGCCTCGGGCGTACGGGGAACTCCAGCGGTCTTTATCAATGGTAGACAGATCTCGCGACCCACCCAGGAACGTATCCGGGAAGTTGTAGAAGAAGAATTTGGCGGGGTAGCAGGCGACTAAAGTCGCTGCGCTTCACGTTGCGCGACTATTTCACTGAAGCGCCACAGCAAGCTCGCTGATTCCGGCGTCTCTTCTACTGCAGCCAGCAATTGCTCGGGATTCAACCCTTCCGCAGCAATATCACTTCTACGCTCCGAAATATAAGCACGGGTAATACGGGCATCAAACTCCGGGTGAAATTGGGCACACCAGGTAAAGTCACCAATACGGAAGCAGTGATTGGGGTCAAACGCATTGCCTCCAAGCAACAGAGCATCCTGAGGGAGTTGCAACACCGATTGCTGATGCGAGGCCTGCACCTTGAAGCGCTCCGGCAAGTGACTAAACAGCGCATCATTCCCTGCAGCCTGCTCGAGGGTAATGGGCACGGTTCCGATCTCTCTGCCTGCCGGGTGAAAGCCTACCTCGCCGCCAAAAGCCCATGCAATGAGTTGATGCCCATAGCAAATACCCAATTGCGGGATTCCGGCCTCATGAGCGCGCCTTGCATATTCGGCAATGGGATAGTTCCAGGATTCCAGGTCCGTTATATACGCCGGCGACCCGGTGATAATCAGGCCGCTGATATGGGCCAGGTCGGGTAAAGGCTCCTGGAGATGCCCCTGCACGACGATGACCTCCACATTATCGAGCGGCGCTTGTGCACGTAGACCCCGCGCAAACCAGTCTTCAAAATCTTCACCCTGCGTTCGCAGGCTGTCTATTGTGTGGCCAGTTTTGATGATAAGGACTGGTCGTTTCAAGTTAGTCACTCCGATGTGAGCCTCACCGTTAAAAACGAAGGCGAGATACCCATTCGATCAAGCGCGGCGTTTCCCGCTTTATTCCGGGACGCAATTGCCGATTTAGTATTATAGTGCTTTCTACGAACATCAAGTCTCAGGTTGCTGGAAAGCCGCTTGAACAACAGGTCAGGATTAACACTACTCAACAAGAGTCCGCAGGAGATTGCCCCATGCTAGGCCGGATAAACAATGCACTGAGCCGAATGACAGAAAATTCGCGGGAAAGCTCCTGGACTGTGTTTCGCATACTGGTAGCCGCCATGTTTATCACCCATGGCTACGACAAACTTCTTGGAGACAATCCCCAACAAGCGCTTGGAAGTGGAATGACGGTATTCCAGATCGCGGACCTGGTGTCTTACCCGATGCCGATGGAAATTAATCTGTTGTTTGTCGCAGGAGTCATCGAACTGGTGGGCGGCGCATTCATTCTGATAGGCCTTTGGACCCACATCATTGCCTTCCTTGCGCTCGCCTGCATGACCATGGCCTACCTGATCGCTCACCTGGCCTGGTTCCCTACGCTGAATAATGGTGAGTTGGCCGCCCTGTACTGGTGTGCCTTCCTGGTTCTGTTCACCTTCGGCGCCGGGCCCGCCAGTGCAGATTCCTGGTTGTCGGAACGCAGGCAGGAAAAGCGCAAGAAAAAAATGGAAGAGAACGCCTAGCCGGGAAATCTTGCTCGCTACGGATCAGGGTAGAGTTCCAGGCAGTGTGCAAAATTGGCTGGATCTATATTGCCACCAGAAAGAACAATACCGACACGTTCCCCGGCAATATCAATCTTCTTGTTGAGCAGAGCAGCCAGGGCTACAGCACCACCCGGCTCGACAACCAGTTTTAGATAGCGGAAGGCAAAGCTGATGGCATGTTGTACTTCTGCTTCTGACACCAGCAGAAAATCATCAACGGTCTGGCTATTGACGGACCAGGTTAATTCACCCGGTGTCGTGGCCATCAGGGCATCGCATAGAGTGGGACTCGTCCCATCGATCGCTACTCTTTCTCCAGCCTGCTTTGAAAGGAAATGGTCGTTGAATGTTTCTGGCTCCACACCATAAACCGCTGTGTCGGACGACAGTGCCTTCACCGCTGTCGAGAGCCCTGCCAGTAAACCGCCACCGCCACATGGACTCAATACCCTTTCGGGTACCACATCACGCAGCGTCAGATCCTGCATCAACTCCAACGCGCAGGTACCCTGCCCGTTAATAATATCCGGGTCTTCGAAAGCCGGCACCAGAGTGGCACCCGTGTTTGCCGAGATTTCCGCCGCAATCTGTTCCCTGGATTCAGTATGGCGTTCGTACAGGCGCACCGTGGCACCTAACCGACGCGTTCCCTGCAATTTTATTTGCGGCGCATCGCTGGGCATGACAATTGTCGCTTCCATACCCAGCAACATTGCTGCATAGGCAACTCCCTGGGCATGGTTGCCGGAAGAAAAAGCCACTACGCCTCTCGACTTCTGTTCCGGTGAAAGCTGGCTTAATCGATTGTAGGCTCCGCGAAACTTGAACGCGCCGATGTGCTGCAGGCATTCAGGTTTTATATAAACCACGCCACCGAGGCGTTCATTGAGCACATCGGAATGCAGCACCGGCGTGCGCACAGCCACTCCATCCAGTCGCTCTGCTGCCAGTCTGATGCTGTCCAGATCTATAGTCATAGTTGAAATGATTAAACCCTGTTACCTGGATTTCCTGGCTGTAGGCCGAGCTCCGCCTCGCCCAGGTTTCTCAGGTCGATTCGATTTACGGTTCTTGCTGATTCGTCTTTTCTGCGCCACCTGCTGTGGGGTCAGGTTCCGCTCTTTCTTCGTGAATGGGTTTTCATCACTACGCAGCTCAATTCGTATAGGCGTGCCTTCCAACTGCAAGCTTTTACGAAATGTCTTTTCCAGATATCGGGTGTAATGGGCAGGAATCTTTGAGGTCTGCTTGCCGTGGATTACGATGGTCGGCGGATTGTGTCCTCCGGCATGGGCGTAGCGTAGCTTGATTCGCCTGTTGTTAATGGTCGGTGGCGCGTGGTCCATTACGGCATCTTCAAGAATCCTGGTCAACACATTGGTAGGCAGGTCTCGGGTCGCGGATTGGTAGGCTTTATCGACAGACTTGTACAAGTCGCCGACACCGGTACCGTGGAGTGCCGAGATGAAATGTATCTGTGCGAAATCGACGAAGGTAAATCGACGGCGGATATCACTGCGCACGCGGTCTTTTTCTTCAGCGTCCATACCATCCCATTTGTTGATGGCGATCACCAGCGCGCGACCGGTTTCCAGCACATAACCCAGCAGATGTAAATCCTGCTCAACAATTCCCTGCCGTGCGTCAACCAGCAGCACAACCACGTGGGCGTCCTTGATAGATTGCAGGGATTTCACCACCGAGAATTTTTCAACGGTCTCCGTGGTTTTACCACGACGTCGAATGCCCGCTGTGTCGATCAGGGTATATGCCTGGCCGCGGCGCTCGAATGGCACATAGACGCTATCCCTGGTGGTGCCAGGCTGGTCGTAAACTACCACCCTGTCTTCGCCTAACATACGGTTCACAAGCGTGGACTTTCCCACGTTGGGTCGGCCGGCAATGGCGATCTTTATACCCCTGGCATGTTCAGATGATTGCAGGACTTCGGAATCGATTTCCTTATCCGGGGCTGATGCCAGCACATCCTCCAGTAGTTGCCTGACTCCCCTGCCCTGGCTTGCAGTGATGGCATACAGGGCTGGCGCACCGAGGCTGTGAAATTCAGCACTGGCCTGATCGGGATCCATGCCATCAACTTTGTTCACGACCAGGTAATAAGGTTTTCCAGTTCGTCGCAGGTGGTCAAGAATTTTGTTGTCGTCTGGCGCGAGACCGTGTTGCGCATCTACCAGGAACAGGCAAACAGTGGCTTCTTCGATGGCCAGCAAGGACTGCGCAGCCATTTCTGCGTCGATACCTTCTTCGTAGCCGGTAATTCCACCGGTATCGATGGCGATGAAACTCCGGTCGCCCACACGGCCTTCGCCGTACTGACGATCACGAGTCAAGCCCGGCATGTTTGCCACAAGGGCATCACGGGATCGCGTCAGGCGATTGAAAAGTGTCGACTTTCCCACATTGGGCCGACCGACGAGAGCTATAACTGGTTGCATCGCAGAAACCCGAAGACTGCGCTAGAGAGGAAGCCTACTGAATGCTGTAGGCCGCGAGCGTTCCGCTATTGCCATAGGCGATGAGGCGCCCGTTGGCATTAATAAGATTTGACCTGACCCCATCATTGTCGACCCGGATCCGGCCAACAATACGGCCATCGATCTGTGACAGCAGATGGATGTAGCCTTCAAAGTCCGCGACAGCGATATAGTTGGTAATGGCTGTGGGCGCGGTGATCTGGCGAAACTGCAGATCTTCATTTTCCCACACAACATCTTCCGAATTATCGCGAATAGCCACTACCAGGCTTTCATCGTCACTGTAATACAGGTTACCGAAACCCCGGGCCAGACCATGATAACTGGACGTACCTTCCAACCCCCAGACGATACGACCGGTTAGAATATCGAGCGCCATGAGGTTACCCTGATAGCTTGAGGCCAGTATGCGGTTGCCGTCGACGAGCAAATCGCCGTCTACATCGATAACCCTTTCGATGTCATAGCGCCCTTCAGGAACAGCTATGCGCTCTTCCCAGCGCCATACACCATCGCTGGCAGAAACTGAAACCAGGGTGCCATTGCTGAACCCTGCAATCACAGAACCCGCGGCAGTAATCACAGGGCGACTCGTGCCCCGTAGCGTAAGTGCTGGCTGAGTGGATTCGTAGATCCAGCGTCTTTCGCCTGTGCTGGCTTCCAAGCCAGCGACTTTATCGTCCACGGTCTGAACGACAACGATTTCACCGTTGGTGGTGGGAGCAGCAACTACTTCAGAGGTTACTTCGGTGACCCAAAGGACTTCACCATTCTGCTGATCCAGGGCAACGACTTCTGCATCTCGCGTGCCTACCGCAACCAGACCGCCCCCCGCGCCCACGCCGCCCGTGAGGGTCGTATCATCCAGTCTTTCCCGCCAAATCACATCACCCGAGGAGAGATCGACGGCAACAACAGTACCGTTCTCGCTGGCCGCATAGACCACACCACGATCGACTGCAGGAACAATTCTTGTGTAGTTGTCACCCTGCCCATTACCGACATTCACCGACCACAACCGACGCAGGCGAACTTCTTCAGCAATTTCTACCAGCTCCTTCGGTGGGTTGACTTCATCATCGCCAAACCACTCCAGCGGGTTGAGATTCACACCGGCACAGGCAGTCAACAACCCCATGCAAAGCAATACGATGAGGTTGCGGAAAAAGGAAACGGTAGCAGAGAAACGAATCATGATAAGTCTGGTAATTAACCCTGGTCAGGCAGGCTATCCAGTTTCATGCGCAGGCCATCGCTCTGCGAGCCAGCCTGTTGTGCTGCGATATAGGCATCACGAGCATCAACCACGCGGTCCATTGCAACATAGATGTCCCCACGCAATTCGGCGAAGCCACCTTCAAATGACTTTGGATCGATGCCATTGATAAAAGTGAGTGCGCGTTCTGCATCACCCTGGGCGAGGATAACTCTGCCAAGACGAAGGCTGGTTGTCAGTAGCAAGCCTTCATCCACTTCATTGAACAAACCCTGGTCGGGGTTATCCAGAATCCATTGCAGACTGCTTTCTGCATCTGCAAGCCGACCTTGTTCGACCTGCTGTTGCGCAGCAAACAGGGCTGCGAAGCGGGCGTAGATCGAAGACTCAAATTCGCTGCGCAGCTGCTCGGCAATTGCAATCACCCTGTTGCTTTCTTCTTCGCCAAGAATCGTACCGGGGTCCTCGAGTGAGAGGGTCAGAATCTCTTCGTACAAGTCGGACGCGGTAGCGGCGCTTTCGGCCTGGGAATTCTGCCACAGCAACCAACCCGTGTAGCCACCCAACAGCAACACAACGGCGACTATCAGGTTGCGTCCGTTGTCTTCCCACCACTTTTTCAGGGATTCTAAGGTTTCTTCTTCTGCCGCGTTCAGTGCCACGACTTACTCCTTCTTTTAATACTGCTTCGTTTGATCGTCGATTACCGCAGAAGTTCAGCTCTGGGGTATTCAAAAAGGCGCTAATTTTACCTGTTCAACGGGCTGGTGGCGAATCTGGAGAGCCTCCGATCCTTCCCGGCCATTTTCACAGAAATTATTCTAAACTTATGAATTTTCGAGGAATTTTCCAATCTGCTCTGGAATCTGCGCGATATCGAGATTAAGAGTTTCCCCTTCATCATCGAGACGACGCAGTTTGGCACTCTGCAGGGGAGCCATCGGGTCACCGTCCTGCTCCAGGATAACCGCGACTCGCGCACCACAGGCGAAGGCACGCTTGAGCTGGGAATTGTACTTCCCGCCCCCGCAATGGCTGACCACACCGAGGCCGGGATGCCGCTCCCGCAGCTCCGCCGCCAGTTGCAGCGTCTGGGCTGCCAGTCCCTGACCCACGGCAAGCACATAGACATCAATGGGCCGTAGTTCTTCCGCTGGCACTTTTTCCAGTGAATCCAGCATCAACACGATACGCTCAATACCGATGGCAAACC
Source organism: uncultured Pseudohongiella sp. (assembly GCA_965227635.1). Lineage (GTDB taxonomy): Bacteria > Pseudomonadota > Gammaproteobacteria > Pseudomonadales > Pseudohongiellaceae > UBA9145. Next base: position 3,982,801 of record OZ245763.1, read on the forward strand.
CCGCGGCCGGTGTCTCCCGTCCACCAAGTTGTTTCACCAGACCGTCGTAACGACCACCACCGCACACAGCGCCCTGGGCACCGAGCTGATCGGTGGTCCACTCAAACACGCAATTGTTGTAATAGTCCAGCCCGCGAACCAGCCGTGGGTTTTCAGAATAGGCGATACCCAGAGAATCCAGGATACTGCACAGGCTCTGATAGTGGACTTTGCTGTCCTCGTTGACGTAATCCACCAGGGCCGGAGCGCCTTGCAACGCGTCCTGAACCTGTGGATTCTTACTATCCAGAACGCGCATTGGATTCGTGTGCATGCGACGGCGCGCATCATCGTCCAATTGGCCTGATCTTTCTTCGAGAAATGCGGTAAGCGCAGCGCCATAGGCTTTGCGATCGGCAGCACTGCCAATATTGTTGATTTCCAGGCTCAGGTACTGAAGCAGATCCAGTTCTTTCCACAACTCGACTGATAGCTGAATGACCTCAGCATCGATGTCTGGACCAACCATGCCGAACGCTTCAACACCAAATTGGTGGAATTGCCGGTAACGGCCTTTCTGTGGTCTTTCGTGTCGGAACATGGGGCCTTGATACCAGAGCCGCTGTTGCTGGTTATAGAGCAAACCATGCTGGTCAGCCGCCCTTACGCAACCGGCGGTGCCTTCAGGGCGCAGGCTCAGGTTGTCACCGTTGCGGTCGTCGAAACTGTACATCTCTTTTTCGACGATATCGGTGACTTCCCCTATGGAGCGCTTGAATAGCTGGGTCTGTTCGAGCACAGGAAACCGAATTTCCTGATAGCCGAATTTTTTGACGACTTGCTGGAAGATCCGTTCGAGGTAGTGCCAGGTAAGGGATTGCTCGGGGAGAATATCATTCATACCCCGAATAGCTTGTATCTTGCTCATAGCGATTTACGCACCCGTGACTTAGTCAGATGCGATCAGGTCCTTTTGTACAGCGAGTTTCGCGGCTACCCGGGCGCGCACCATCGCTTCGAGTTCGTCCAGCAGGTTTTCATTGCTGATCTTGTGATCCGGTACACCTTCGACATAGGCCAGGTTGTTCGGGCTCGCACCGGTAAGACCGATCTCCGCCACCTTGGCTTCTCCAGGCCCATTTACGATACAGCCGATGACCGCAACATCGATGGGCGTAATAATGTCTTCGAGGCGAGACTCCAACTCGTTCACCACACCAATCACGTCGAAATTCTGCCGCGAGCAGCTCGGGCACGCCACGAGGTTGACTCCCTTGTGCCTGAGGCCAAGACTCTTGAGGATGTCGAAGCCTACCTTCACCTCCTCAACCGGGTCCGCGGCCAGAGAGACACGAATAGTATCGCCTATACCTTCCATCAACAGCGCGCCCAGGCCGATGGCTGACTTCACTGTCCCGGAACGCCTGCCACCTGCTTCGGTAATACCCAGATGAAACGGGTTGTCGATTTGGGTCGCCAGCTTTCTATAGGCCGCCAACGTCATGAATACTTCCGACGCCTTGAGGCTGATCTTGAAGTCCTGAAAATCCAGTTTATCCAAAATATCGATCTGGGTTAACGCCGATTCAACCATAGCATCCGCGTTAGGCTCCTTGTATTTTCGCAACAAGGTCTTACCCAGAGATCCTGCATTCACCCCAATCCTGATGGGAATTCCCTTATCCTTGGCACTATCAATGACAGCCCGAATACGGTCTTCACTTCCGATATTGCCCGGATTGATTCGCAAACAGTCAACACCGTTTTCCAGCACCTGCAAAGCGATTCGGTAATCAAAGTGGATATCCGCTACCAGTGGCACGTTGACCTGCGAACGAATCTGCTCGAAAGCCGCCGCTGCATCCATGGAAGGCACCGAGACTCGCACAATGTCCACGCCTGCAGTTTGCATACGTTGAATCTGGGCCAGGGTGGCCTCGACGTCAGTGGTTTCCGTGTTCGTCATGGTCTGTACGGAAATCGGGGCATCGCCGCCGATCAAGACATTGCCCACTTTTATCTGCCGCGTTTTGCGGCGGTTTATGGCATGTTCTGTTCGCATGGGGTCTATAGGCCGACTGTAAGTCTGGCCGAGTTATCAATTCGAATGTTGTCTGAAACATCCACCTCATCACCATTAAAAGTGAGTTCGGTGAATGGCGCATCGCCCAGCAAGACATTAAAAGGCGCCTCGCCGGTTATCTGCAGTATGTCTCCCGCTTCCAACAGGTCGCGGTAAATTTGGTTGGAAGAGCCATCGTTTACTTCAACCCAGCTTTCACCAGAGAAGCTGATGCGGAGAATATCGTCCCCTTCCGCAACCACGGTAATTACCCGCTCATCCGACTCCGGAGACACCGCTTGCTCTCTCATGGCGATGGGCTTGGGAATGATTTCTGCTATCGGTTGTCGTGCATTGCCATTGGCATCAAGCGGTGCAGAATCGTCAATCAATGCTGATGTCTGTTGATTGCTACTCGCTGCATCGTCTTCGACAACGGTAGCGGCGGTTGCCTGATTGGCTGGGTTTGCGACAGGGGTTTGCGACGGCTCCGTTGCCAGCGGTGTTTCAACCGATTGCGCAGACATTGACTCAGGTACTGTCTCTACGACTTGCTCAGCTGAATTCGCGACTGCCGGCGCTTGCTCTACCGCATCGACTGCTAACGCTGCCAGTGAATTGGCTCTTTCTGGCGCTGGTGCTTCGTTTACCGAACCAGGCTCATTGCCTGCCGACTCGACTATTCCACCGCTATCGTCTGCTGTGAAATACCAGACAGTGACGAACAAACCGACGAACAGCACCATGGATGCCACTGCAATCGAGCGACTGCGCCGGCCCGACGCACGTCGACGTTGTTTGGCTTCCTGTTCAGCTCCGCTCCTCTGCTCGGCCTGCAGCTGATCGAAGCTCTGCAAATATTCTTCGACATCAAGCTCAAGCAACTCCGCATACCTTCTAATATAACCTTTCGCAAACACGGTGCCGGGTAATTTTTCATAGGCATCATGCTCGATCGAGTTTACATAGTGAATGGTAATATGCAGCTTGTCGGCGACCTCTTTCTGACTGAGTCCGCGCGCTTGTCTTTGCTGAGCGAGGCGGGTACCGGGGGAATCACTGTTCACAGCGGCTTCCGATTCACGGCCGATTCCGTCCGCCTGTTCTACCTCGGTGGAGGTTTGATCAGTTGACATCATTCAGCCTCAGATATTCCTGGTACTCTGGCGTGGCTTGATAGAGTGTCGTCAAAATACGCGTGAAGTCGTCTACCAGGTCACTATTCTGGAACTTGCTTTCAATTTTTATACCGGCCAACAGTGCCCTTGGCGAATGCGGCAGGTTGTAGAATTCTGTCGTGGTCAGATACTGTCGAAAGACTCTTCGGGCACCATCCCAATCCTGCCTGTCGGCACGCAGAATCGCCAATTCGATAGCAGAGACATAGAGATTGCCGTTTAATTGAAGGGCGCGCTGAAATGCCATCTCAGCCTCTTCTTCGCGCTGCAAGCGCAAGGCACTACGGCCCAGGCTTTCAAAGGCGAATGCTCTGCCTTCGTACATAGTATCCTGGGTCACTTCCGCCAGTTGCTCGTAGGCGCCGTCGTAGTCTTCCATGGAATACAACAGGGCAGCATAGTTGTTCCTGGCCCTGGAGTTGGTGCGATCGATTCGGATCGATCGTTCAAAGGTTTCGGCAGCCAGTTCCAGATCACCTTCGGCCTGCATCACCAGGGCGAGAATATTGTACAACTCCGAGCTTCGGACATTGAGTTCAAGCGCATTGCTGAGATGACGGCGGGCGTTAATCAGATCGCCTGCATCATAATAGGCGATTGCGAGCTGAATATAGTCTTCCACAGCCTCTTCTGCAGAGGGTTCAACGTTAAAACCCCCGGTGGTCGTGGTAACGCAGCCAGCAGAAACCCCTGCGATTAGCAGTAACAAGAGAATTCGTATGCTTTTCATCTTGTTGCCATTCCCGAAGTTTCCAGGCTTCACGGATAGAAGCTTATTTCTCACTCTAGTCTGTCGGCCGCTACCGCTAAATTATCAGTGGTATCAAAGACTTTTCCGGCTTTTTCAGCAGTTTTCCTGATATGGCGGTCATGGCGACGGGTCAGGTCTGCGACCTCCCCTACCAATTGCCCACAGGCCGCGCCGATATCATCGGCCCGCGTGGTGCGGACCGTAACGGTATATCCAGCCTGCTGCAGTATCTGCCGAAAATTACTGATCGCCGTACTGCTGGGTCGGCGGTAGTCACTTAACTCGAACGGGTTAAATGGAATCAGGTTAATCTTGCAGGGAAAATCCCTGAGCAATTCGGCCAGCTCCCGCGCATGCTGGCGATGATCGTTTACACCCTTGATTAGCGTGTACTCTATCACCGGCACGCGACGGTCAGGCAGGCTCGACATATAGGACTTTACCGATGCCAGAAGTTGTGCGATCGGATAGCGTTTGTTAATCGGCATGATCTTGCTGCGCAATTCATCGTTCGGCGCATGCAGGGAAATCGCAATCGACGCATCCGTAAAATCCTTCAAACGCTCAATCGCTGGCACCACACCCGATGTGCTAATGGTGACCTTGCGCTTGGAGAGCCCATAAGCACAGTCATCCATCATCAGGTTTATCGCTTCCATCACGTTTTCGAAGTTGAGCAGAGGCTCTCCCATGCCCATCATGACAACGTTGCTGATACGTGATCCCCCGGAGTCCCCTTCGCTTCCTGCATAGGCACCCAGCTCTTTGTTGGCCCACCAGAGCTGACCAATAATTTCTGCGCTGGTGAGATTGCTGTTAAACCCTTGCTTACCCGTTGCGCAAAAACTGCAATCCAGTGAACACCCTGCCTGAGAAGAAACACAGAGTGTGCCGCGGCCCGCTTCCGGGATGTATACCATCTCTACCCGGGAACCAGAGGCGACTTCGATGATCCATTTGCGGCTGCCGTCTTCGGAAGGAAAATCCTGCACGACACGGGGAAGACTGATGACGGTGGATTCCTTCAGGCGTTCTCGCAAGGCCTTGCTAATGTCAGTCATGGCGTCCAGGTCGAGAACACCACGCTGATGAATCCATTTCAGAATTTGTTCGGCACGAAACGGCTTCTCTCCGAGCTCTGTAAACAAAGCTCGGAGATTAGCGCGGCTTAGCCCAAGCAGATTGGGCCGTGTTTCTGTTTCCATGCTCAACTCACCTCGAGTTTGCGCGACGGATTAAGAACAAATTTCCTCTGGCTTGAAGAAGTAGCCCACTTCACGTTCTGCGGAAGTGGTTGAATCTGATCCATGCACAGCATTGGCATCGATAGACTGGGCGTAATCAGCGCGAATGGTGCCAGATGCCGCCTCGGCTGGGTTGGTGGCTCCCATCAATTCGCGGTTCAGCATGACGGCATTTTCGCCTTCCAGCACCTGTACCATGACAGGTCCAGACGTCATAAACTCGATCAGGTCAGCGTAAAAGCCCTTGCCCTGGTGTTCTGCGTAGAAACCACCTGCAGATTCATCGTCAAGCTGCAGCATCTTGGCAGCGACAATCTTCAGGCCAGCTTTTTCAAAACGGCTGTAAATTTCACCTATGACATTCTTGGCCACGGCATCCGGTTTGATAATTGAAAGTGTGCGTTCGATCGCCATCGTAACTCCAAAGTATTCTCTGAATTCAAAAGAGCGCGCATTATACGTGGTAATTAGCTGCTTTTGTACGCTTTTTCCGCCGGAAAAAGTCCTATTTTTCAAGCGATTAGCGCAGCTTCGCGGGAGATGTAGCCGTTAATCGGCTGCTTCTTCGATCCAGGCCATCTGAATAGCCTCCAGTATCTTCTCTCCACTGCGGTTTGGATCATCATCGAATTCTTCCAATTCACAGACCCAGCGGTGCAAATCCACGAAATTCACGTATTGAGGGTCCGTGTCCGGGTGGCTGTCCGCCAGCGCCATGGCAATCTCGAAAGTGTCTGTCCACAACATAGCGAATCTCCTGCCTAGTGTTCCTCAGATACCATGTTAATCGTGTATTTTGGGATTTCAATGACCAGATCTTCATCGGCCACTCTGGCCTGGCAGCTCAGCCTGGATTCGGGCTCCAGACCCCAGGCCTTGTCCAGATAGTCTTCTTCGTTCTCTTCCGCCTCTTCCAGGGAGTAAAAACCCTCGCGCACAACCACATGGCAGGTCGTACAGGCACAGGACTTCTCACAGGCATGCTCGATAGAAATCTTGTTACGTAGCGCAGCATCCAGAATACTCTCCCCGGTTTCTGCTTCGATCTCCGCACCTTCTGGGCAAATAGTTTCGTGAGGCAAGAATTTTAGTGTTGGCATGGTTTCCTACAAGAATCAAATTAAGCGAATAGTTACTTGTCTGTTGGCTCAATAGTGTTGATAGACTCGCCCTGCAATGACTTGATGTGCAAATCCATTCTACGGGCGGCGAAATCGGCGCTGAGCTTGTTTAACTTTTCGGTCTGTTCATGAACTTCGATGCTACTGCCTTTCTCCATAGCCTGGAGCAAGGTCGCTATCGCCGCATCAATGCGCTCTGATTCACCGGGCTCCAACAACTGCCCGTCACTTTCCCGCGCAGCGTTAATAGCATCAATTATTTGCTGCGCTTCAACCTGGGCTTCTCGTTGCGCGCGAATCTCCATGTCCTGCTTCGCATGTTCGTGGGAAGACTGCAACATGGTCTCAATGGTGTCGGCATTGAGCCCATAACTGGGCTTGATCTGAATTTCTGATTTTTTCCCGGTGCTCAGCTCTTCTGCCACGACACTGAGCAAGCCGTCAGCGTCCACCTGAAAAGTGACCCGAATTTTAGCGGCACCGGCCACCATAGGCGGGATACCGCGCAAGTCAAACCGGGCCAGCGAACGGCAGTCGCTTACCAGTTCTCGCTCACCTTGAACAATATGTATGGACATGGCTGTCTGCCCATCCTTGAACGTGGTGAACTCCTGTGCCTTCGCCACGGGGATCGTCGTGTTGCGAGGGATAATTTTCTCAACAAGCTCGCCCATGGTCTCAATACCGAGAGACAATGGGTTGACATCCAACAGCAGAAAGCTGCCTGCAGATTTATTGCCGATCAGCACATCGGCTTGTAATCCCGCACCGATAGCGACTGCCTTGTCTGGATCAATCGATACCAGTGGTTGTTTCCCAAAGAAATCGGCAACCGCTTCCCGCACGACAGGCATGCGCGTCGCACCGCCCACCATCACAATATTATCGATTGCGCCAGCTTCCAGTTCTGCATCTCTCAGTACGCGCCGACAAGTGAGAACCGTCTTATCAACCAGAGGCTTTACCAGGTCACGAAATCCTTCCCTCGTAAGTTCGCTGTGTTGACCTGACCATTCAATGGCCACCATCTCTTCAGTGGAAAGCTGTTGCTTGATTTTCTCCGCATAGTCCTGCAGCGCAACCTGCTCACGCATGGACGCCGCATCCAGTGAGAACTCCTCAACCAACCATGCGTAAATCGCGTGATCGAAGTCATCGCCACCGAGATTTGTATCGCCGCCTGTTGCCAGCACTTCGAATACACCTTGCTTGAGGCTGAGCAAGGACACATCGAAGGTTCCACCACCAAGATCAAACACTATGACAGCGCCCTGATCTTCGGCATCGAGACCATACGCTACAGCAGCCGCAGTTGGCTCGTTCAATAGTCGTAATACATTGATACCGGCAAGTTCAGCCGCGTCTTTCGTTTGCTGACGTTGGGCATCGTTAAAGTAAGCAGGCACTGTAATGACAGCACCTTCAAGCGTTCCTTTAAGACAAACTTCTGCCTGTTGGCGTAACGCGCTCAGAATATCTGAAGAAATCTGCACGGGATCTCGGCTGCCGGTTGAAGTAATAATCGCCGGGGCAGTTTCTGGCCGACTTTCGTCGAACTGATAGCGAGCAGCCTGAGAGGACTGCCTGATTTCCTGTCGGCTCTTGCCAAGCCAGCGTTTCACAGAGGCGATCGTGTTAGCGGGATCATCTGTAGCCTTTGCTCTAGCTTCGTTTCCCACCAGCACTGAACCATCAGCGCTGTAGTGCACGACCGAAGGTAGCAGGTGCCTGCCTTCTGCATCGGGCAGAATTTCGACCTTGTCACCGCAGCTAGCGGATACCAGCGAATTGGTTGTTCCCAGATCAATGCCTACCGCGAGACGATGGGCAGGTTTGGCAGCCTCGCCGCCTGGTTCTGATATTTGCAACAAAGCCATTGTCAGTATCCCAGGCGTTGTTCTTCGGCTTGCAAGGTTTCATCCAACAACTTGTAGATGAACTGCAGTTCGTGAAATAGTTTCTTGGCTTCCGGAAGTTGTCCCGCTGAGTAGGCGTCTGCGAAACTCGCCTCCCGCGCTTCAATGCGTTGGCGGGCATCTGCCTTGATCTTATCCAACTGCGGCAATGCGGAGTCGTCTTTTGGCAATTCCGCCAGGCTTTCGCGCAACTGCATCTGCTCCATCAGCAACTCCATATCCAGATCTTCCTGGCTGACAGATTCAGGATCAATATTCTTTCTCTGCAGCAGGTAACCCGCCCGGCGCAAAGGTGTCTTTAATGTCGTATAGGCTTCATTGAGGTAGCTGTTTAATTGCACCGCCTGCAATTTCTTTTCCTCTTCTGCGCCTGCAAACCGATCGGGATGGGTTTCGCCCTGCAGCCGGTGATATCGCTCGCCCAATTCTTTCTCGTCTATATCGAACGCCTCAGGCATATCGAAAATTTCGAAGAAATTGTGTTCAAGAGAAAGCACGATAAATAGCGAGTTACGTTCGGAGTGGTTTGTCGTTTAGAATTTAATCGGGGCCGGAGGGAAGAGACTAACAGGTTCACAATGCTGTTGGCACGTTGCAGCTTTCATTACAGCCGGAGGCTAAAGCCAGTTTCGTGGCTACACACTGAAGCTTTCACCACACCCGCACTCGCCCTTGGCATTCGGGTTTCGGAATTCGAACCCCTCGTTTACGCCTTGTTTGACGAAATCCATTTCGGTTCCATCGATGTAGACCAGACTTTTTGGATCAACGATTATTTTTACACCCTGTTCTTCGAACACCTGATCTCCAACCTCAAGCTTGTCGACGAACTCGAGCACATAAGCCATGCCCGAACAACCGGTAGTCTTTACACCTACTCTAATTCCGAGGCCTTTGCCTCGAGTTGCCAGTTGTTGGGAAACATGCTTGGCGGCGTTTTCAGTTATCGATATAGCCATGGAAAATTACTAGTCGCTTTTTTGTCTTCGTCATCCAGATTGAAGCGGTACAGCCTTATTTGGCTTCCTGCTTCTTTTTAACGTCGGCGATAGCTGCCTTAATTGCATCTTCAGCCAGCACCGAACAGTGAATCTTCACCGGCGGCAAACCCAATTCGTCAGCGATGTCCTTGTTCTTGATTGCAGTCGCTTCGTCCAGAGAACGCCCTTTTACCCATTCAGTAAGTAACGAACTGGAGGCGATCGCGGAACCGCAACCATAGGTTTTGAACTTGGCGTCTTCAATTACGCCCTGATCATTCACCTTGATCTGTAATCGCATTACATCACCACAGGCAGGTGCGCCGACCATTCCGGTTCCGACGTTGCTATCTGCGTCATCCAGCTTACCTACGTTGCGCGGGTTTTCGTAGTGATCAATTACCTTATCCGAATATGCCATGATTTCCTCGTTTGCAATCTCTTGCTGTTAGTGAGCAGCCCATTGAACCTGGTTCAGGTCCACACCATCTTTGTACATATCCCATAGCGGGGACAGCTCTCTCAATTTCGCTACTGCTTCGTGAATCTTTTCAATTGCGAAGTCGATCTCTTCTTCGGTTGTAAAACGACCTACTGAAATTCGGAGCGAACTGTGAGCCAGTTCGTCATTCAAGCCCAGGGCTCGCAGCACATAGGATGGCTCCAGGCTTGCCGATGTGCAGGCTGAACCGGATGAGATGGCCAGATCCCTGAGCGCCATCATCAGTGACTCACCCTCAACGAAGTTGAAACTGATATTGAGGTTGCCTGCCACACGATGATCCAGATCACCGTTGACGTAGACTTCTTCGATGTCTTTTAGTCCGTCCAGGAGTCGATTTCGCAGGGCAAGAATGCGGGCGTTGTCTTCCTCCATCTCAGCTTTTGCGAGACGAAACGCTTCACCCATGCCTACTATCTGATGAGTTGGCAGAGTTCCGGAGCGCATACCACGCTCATGCCCGCCACCATGCATCTGTGGTTCGATGCGAACCCGGGGCTTGCGACGCACATACAGCGCACCAATCCCTTTAGGTCCGTAAACCTTGTGTGATGTAAGCGACATCAAATCGACTTGCATGTTTTCCAGGTCGATGGGGATTTTTCCGGCGCTCTGAGCCGCATCGACATGGAAAATGACTTTCTTCTCCCGGGTAATCTTGCCTATGGCTTCGATGTCGTTAATGACACCAATCTCGTTGTTCACATGCATCAGGGAGACCAGTGAGGTGTCCTCACGAATCGCCGCGGCCACCGCCTCGGGAGATATCAAGCCATTCTTGTCAGGCTCTAGATAAGTAACTTCAAACCCTTCTCGCTCCAGTTGGCGGCAACTGTCCAGAACAGCCTTGTGTTCAATTTTTGAGGTAATGATGTGTTTGCCCTTCTTCTGGTAGAAGTGAGCAGCACCCTTGATGGCAAGGTTGTCGGATTCGGTCGCCCCGGAAGTCCAGACTATTTCCCTGGGATCACAATTAAGCAGATCCGCCACATTGCGGCGTGCGGTTTCCACCGCTTCTTCTGCTTTCCAGCCCAGCATATGGGAACGCGACGCCGGGTTGCCGAAATTACCTTCCAGGGTAAGACATTCCATCATCTTTTCCGCCACCCGGGGATCTACCGGTGTGGTGGAGGAATAATCCATGTAAATAGGAAATTGCATATTGCTTCTGACCTCGTTTGAATCCTGGCGAGTTTACACGCTGCTCGCCGGTAGCTGAAGGTCGTTGACCTCCCTCAATTCGATACTCTCACCCGTCGCCAACTGGCGCCGATCCTGGCTTTCCGCTATGCGCTTGACGTCTGAGCGGCTGACCAGGTCAGCGAGACTGATTCCTTGCAAGAAGCTGTGAATCTGCTCGCTCAAATCTTCCCAGAGATAGTGGGTAAGACAGGTTTCGCCATCCTGGCAGTTACCCGCACCTCGACATTTCGTGGTGTCCACTGACTCGTTTACCGCGTCAACGATCTCGGCAATGTAGATGGAGCCGGCATCACGAAACAGCTCGTAGCCACCCCCCGGCCCTCGCACGCTACTCACCAGCGAACTCTTGCGCAATTTCGCGAAGAGCTGCTCGAGATAGGACAGCGAAATAGCCTGACGCTGGGATATGTCAGACAGGCTAATAGGGCCCTGATCCTTATGCAGCGCAAGGTCCAGCATCGCTGTCACAGCATACCTGCCTTTGGTTGTTAGACGCATAGCTTAATCCGTTACCTGACTAAAACAATGCGGATTATCAAATACCTAAGTAATTTAGTCAAGTATTGGCCGGACTGTAGGGAAGATGCACCTTCGTCATTAGCTCTGATGAGACTTGGCTGTAGGCACTGCTGGAAAGTAGAGCATCACGATTGTCCGGGGAATTGCATTAAAACAGCTTGCTTAGCACTCTAGGTATGTGGCGTCGAGCGCGACTGCGAGGAGGCAGGGTTCCCGTCCAGCCGGCTCGGCGCCCCTCCAGGGTACCTTCTCTCCAGAAAAAGCCCTGAAAAGCGGTCTTTTTCTTCCGTTCAGCGCCGGCCTTGACTGGCGGGACGGGAACCCTGCCTCCTCGCAGCCGCTTGGCCAGTGCCAGACGACTGATCGAAGTCTCCTTCACTGGTCTGGTTTTCAAGCAATGGGAACCACGGCAAGCAAACGACGTAATGCCTATCAGTGCTCAGAGTGCTGGGCAGCAGGGGTGTGTCGCCAACAGTAAAGCGACGGCGCTGAACGGAGAAAAAAGACCGTCAGGGCTTTTTTCGGAGTGAAGGGACCCGGGACGGGCGCAGAGCGTTGGCGACACACCCCTGCTGCCCAGCACGACCAAGGTTCAGCGAAACCCCGACTCAGTGAATTTCACGATCACGGCCTCATGCAGATCCCTGTACAAATGTGCAATGAGCTAAATAACCAAGAAAGCTCGTGTAATCTAGTCAGGAGCGCTCGTGGAGAATCGTCGATGGCGCTTTGCCAAAATCCTCTGGCAACTGGTAGCCCTGTTTGCGGGCGAGCATCGCGATGATGGCCAGGTGGTGGGTGGTATGGGTGATTAGCCCCATCAATTCGCGACTCATTGAACTGTCGACGAGGACTTGCGGGCCAAGGTGGTGGACCGACTCTTTTATCTGTAGCGGACTGCCGGGTAACTGCAGTCTTTCTATTCGCTTGCCGATAGATGCCACGGCGAATGTAGCCGCTTCCAGGCTGGTCTCAATGGATTGGTCCCGCTTTCTGCCATCATAATCCACGCAGCCACTCTCGAGTCCGGAAAAGAAGCACTGATAACGGTCGAGAATATGCCGCAGATGAGCACCTATCGACGAACCACCCTTCTCTGTCTTGATAAACGATAACTCGGAGAGTTGTTGCAAAAGCTCGGTGCATTGCTGAATACCGTGCATGCAACCGAGAATTAAAACTTGCTGCTGGGGGTCGGCGCATTCCGATTCACAAGAATCGAGAGGCCTGGATACATCGAGTGATGTCATGGATAAGGATACCGCCAAATTGGGCACAACCGCCCGCAAGCGATCAGTCGTTCTTGTTAATGCACTGTAATATGCAATATAGCATATCGGCTACAGGCGCTGATTGTGCAGAACCGATGACAGCGACAAGGTGCACCATCACAGATCTACGCTATACAGTTATGACCCAGCTGCTACCGTATTTATTGCAGCGATTACCGGTAAAAAAGAACAGTGCCCACCCTTTATCTTGAAGTTGAGCGTATACTGAAAATATGAAAGCTGATTTACACTGCCATAGCCATTTCTCTGATGGGAAACACAGCCCTGAATTCCTGCTTCAGCGTGCGGCGGACAATGAAATTAGCCACCTGGCCATAACAGACCATGACTGCCTCAATTGCCATCTGCTGGAACTGGAAACTGCCGCGGACCTGACGCTGATTCCAGGCATCGAAATTTCCTGTAGCTGGGAAAATAGGGAAATCCATGTTGTCGGACTTGGTATCGACCCATCCGCGGGAGACCTGACCCGTTCCATTGAATTGCAACAGCAGAAGCGCAAGAATCGAATCTACGCCATGCATGAAATTCTGGTTGGTCTGGGAATCGCTGGCCTTGATCGGTACATGGAGTCCCTCCCCGCCGTGAGTTGGACACGCAGCCATGTCGCTGAATTTCTGGTGGACAATGGGCATTGCAAAAATTGGGAGAAAGCGTTTAAACGCTTTCTCGGCAGGCGCGGCAAAATCTGGGTGGCGATAGAATGGCTTGAATTAGCGCAGGCAATTGAACTCATCAAATGTGCTGGCGGGATCGCCGTACTGGCTCACCCGGGAAGATATTCCCTCAGTAAACGCAAACTCCTGCAACTCGTGGAAGCGTTTCGCGATGCAGGTGGCGAAGGATTGGAAGGCTCCTACGGAAACATCGACCCCCTGGTCAGGAAGCAACTCTGTGAATTGGCCCTGGATAACGGGCTGTATGTTTCCCTCGGTTCCGACTTCCACAACGCCGACCGCCACTGGACTGATTTGGGAAAGATACCAAACCTTGACAGTGCCGCAATAAAAAATGCCATCTGGGCTCACCCCAGATGGCATTTTTAGAATAATTAAATTCTTCGGACTAGCGTCGCTTGATGGATGAAATCACATCGCGGAAGATATCGAGCAGAGTCTCGTGCTTATAGTCTGTAAATTCACCCGCATCCATAAACATCCCATGCTCTTCGCAAGCTTCGTATTCGAGATGCTTCTGTTTTGGATCGTTCACTTTCTTCATGGTCTTGCCGCAACGAGGGCATTGGATATCCCGTACAGTGTTATAGCTCTTGCCTACTTCAGGGTCACCGCTGTCTGCAAATTCTGCCATCCAGTCGCCCTTGAGTTGCTCAGCTTCACCATGGTCAAACCATAGTCCACCACAGCTATTGCAACGGTCTATATACACTTGCCCGTAGAGGGTCTCAATTTTCAGTTCTTGCATTTCGGAATTGCACTTCGGGCAGTCCATTGTTGTCTCCTTAACGGCAAAGGCGGCTTCTTGTCTTTTAAGTATTCTTAAGTTGGGTATTGCTTATTAGTTCTTGAAAACGAGAGCACACTGGATGGCGTCTCATTCCTGCTGCTTTTGATTATCGTGCCTCAGCACCATTGCGAGCTGCCAATCGTTGCTGCCCTCAATACTGTCCAGCATCTGCCACAAAATTGCCGTACTCACTCACCCTGAGAAGTCGAAGAGTGGCCGGATGCCCAACAGCTCAGGCATTTTATAGGATATTTATAACATTGACCAAGCCCGAAAATCGGGGTGTAACGATTCCACACACTGGCCCGCACACTGACAAAGGATTATCGGATAATCCTGCCCGCCATCTTAAATATCTCAGGTTTGAAAATTTCAGGAAAAAATGACTGATTTTGGCTGGATTGAAACCAGCTACGGTGATCGGGAGTCGCCTTAGTAACTGTAACGAGTCGCTCGCTGACGTAGCATGTCTTCGTCGATTTCCCCACGGCCGCATGCGGATATATCCGACTTGCGAATGACATGCACCTGATCTGTGCGACGATTATCCCCCCTGTCCTCTCCCAGATCTTCCAGGATGAGTGAAATGTTCTGCTCCTCGGGAATCACCGAAAGCGTGCTGCCATATTCGCAGATGGCCTGATAAAGATTTGATTCAAACGCCGCCAAATCTGCCTGCCATGCCATGGCGAAATCCTGCTCAGCCTGCTCAGATCGCGCTTTCAAGTCTTCCGCCATACTCAGGGCCTCGTCGCGGAGCGGTTGCATGCGCTGCAGTAGCGTATCGAGCCGCACACTCAATGAGGAGTCCGCTGCATCGTCAGCTGCAGCGGCAGTATTGGCCTGGATTCGCACTTCCTGTTCAATTTCACGCAACTCAGCGATACTCGCGCTGATGCTGTTGCGGATACCGTTAATCTCCTCGTTCAGGTCATCGAAGGACACATCATCCAATTCGCCCAGGGCTCTTAACGAGCGCGCAGAGTGGGCCGCCTGCTGCATGGCCGTCTGCGCCACCAGTGAATAGTCGATATTGGCTATGCGATCCATCATCTGTTGGTACATGCCAGTGGGAGCCGATTCTGCGCTGGCGAGGTCCAGCGACTGGACGCTTGCAGTGGCAGGCGCAGCGCTGCGATTACGCATAGCTTCAAAGGGATTCTGGCGTAATTGCAATGCCTGCATGGCAGAACTCAGGGAAGCCAAGCCCATACGATTGCGACGATTCGCAAGTGGGGAGCGAATTTCAAGGACAGCGCCCTGATGACTGAGATACGTGCTTTCCACGCCGCCCAGGCTCATACCAAACAGGCCCGTGGACTCGTTTAGCTGTAGGGATTCCTCGAGAATTCCTGAAAATATTGCCAGGTTGCGCTGAACGGCCTCGATGTTTTGTTCCTGCGCAACAGCCGCCTCCAGTGACAGCAATCCTGAAACTGTTATCAACAGCGTGATACCCGAACGTTGCATTAGCCGGTGGATGGTCATGATTTATTGGACGCCTTGAAAACTCACGAATTGTGCCAGCTCCTGCAAAGACTGCACGGTTGCATAGTCGCTATCCGCCAGTTGCTGGTAACCCTGACTCATTAGCTGCATGTCCTGCCGCCGTTGCTCCTCAAAATAGGCATAGATCTGATCCAGGTTTTCAACCGTCGCCTGCTGTGTCTGGGACATCACTGCCTGCATTAGCTGCAGATTATTGGCATCCTGCCTGCTCTCAAATCTGGCGATTGTGGCATTCAGTTCTGCTCGTTGTTCATTCTCGAATGCCGCCAGTGTAGCGTCCAGATTGCCACCCTCGGCACCGAAGCTCACTGAGAAACCCCCGTCGCCAACACTCAAGCTGGTATTGAAAATCAGCAAACACAACATGGCAAATGACGCTGCTGTGGGCATCCATTGCCAGGCCGAGAACCACGACGGCGTCTCCTTGCCAACGCGATGCTCACGCCTGAATAGCTCCATGCCGCGATCCCAGTGGGGCACACGCTCTTCCTGCCAATTAGCAAGCTGACTCTGCGTCAGTGTCAGTACCTCCAACTCCTGGGCGCAGACCTCGCATTGCAACAGGTGCTTGTCGATCTCTTCCTTCGCCAGGGAAGTCAGGTCATCTGCAAGATACTCCTGCAGGATGTACTGTGTTCTAGGACAGGACATGATACTCCTCCGTTGCGCTCTTGAGTTTTCGAAGCGCTGTATAGAATCGGGTCTTAGCCGTGTTATCTGAAATTCCTTGCATCTCCGCAATCTCCTCAAAGGTCAGAGACTGAAATACCTTTAATTCGACAATGAGGCGCTGCTCGAACGGGAGAGAATTAAGCATCGCCATAACATTCCTGTTTTGTTCTGTTTGCAGCAGTTCCATGGCTGGCTCAATTGCCGTTTCGTCGGCGAATGAATCGAACGCATCACCTTCCCCATCGCTGTCTACCGGATACCCCGCCAGCACGCGTTTCTTGCGATTCAGGTCCATTGCCTTGTTGTGGGCAATGCGGAATATCCAGCTACTGAATTTGGCATCCCCGCGGAACCGGTGAAGATTCCGATAAACTCCCAGAAAAACCTCTTGCATGAGATCCATGGCATCGGAGCTGTTTCCCATGAGTCGCAGACCGTGGTTGTAGATCTTGCTCTCGTAACGCTTCACCAGCTTTTCCCAGGCAAAAGCCGACCCGTTGAGAGCTGCGGCTATCAATGCCTCATCTTCATCGATCAAACTCATGCTGGTTTACCCCAGGATTGACTGCGCGGGCTTCATTGCCCGGAAATTGTCACGAAATTACTAGTATATCGGACAATCAGGGCCAATATTGCAGCACGCAGGATACTGGTTTTAAAGGATTAGTCGTAAGTGGACGGAAGATAGTTTGGATCATGGAGCGCTAATCATCGGGTGCTTCGTAGTCATGCAGGTCTTTGTCGACCAGTCGGCCCCAGATTCTGTTGAATGGATGCACTTTATCTGTGTTGCCTTTGGCGTTGATCAGAGGCAGGCCCTGATCAGCCCAGGCAAAGATGGAATGGCGCAGATTGCGCACATTGGTATAGCCCAGCGTCGTTAGCTCATCCGCAACAGCAGCGGACCGATAACCGACGGAGCAATACACGACTATGGGCGTCTGCTTGTCCGGAAACCGCTCTGCCACCGCTGCACCCGATTCCAGATTGAGCGCACTCTGCAGGTGGCTGACGACAAATTCTTCTTGTTCGCGTACATCAATTATTACCGGCGAGTTACCAGTCTGTTGTTGCGCTGCGAGTTCGTCTGTAGATATAAACTCGACGCCTGGAAACTCCCGGTCGATTTTTTTATCGACACTCCCCCAGCTAATACCAAAGAAGCCCAGCAACATGTATGTCAATCCCAGCATCAGGTTCGCTTTTAACATTAATCAGGTTTGCCTCTGAATGTCCTGAACAAGCAGACCGGAATGACAGGAAAAACAGTCAAGTAAGTTTGAGTGTTAAAAAAATAGAGGCCAAACAGCCGCCGAGCCGGGAACCCATCCGATCTGGGAACTCCCTTGTGAGGATTCAACCCCGGCTCGAACCGCTGTTTGACCTGCTGTTCGATAGGTAATGTTGGGCTTCAGGCTGCCGCTTGTTGTTGAACCAGCAACTGGCTCGCTGCGCCCATGAATGCATTCAATGACGACGCAATAATGTCTTTACTGATTGCCACGCCACTATAGCGCTTGCCCTCACATCGAATCTGGATATAGGTCACCGCCTCAGCATCGGCTCCCTGACCGAGGGCATGTTCACCGTATTCCATGATTTCAAAATCTATGTTGATGGCTTGCTTGATTGCTTCCACAAACGCATCCAGTACGCCGTCTCCAGTACCACTGATTTCCAGTTCCTGGCCGGAATAGTCCAGACGCGCATTGAAAGTCTCTCTGCCGCCGGATTTTTCGATCGTGAAGTTTTCCAGGCTCAGCGTCTTTTCGTTATTCAGGTAGTGGGTATTAAACAAATCCCAGATCTGGTCTGGTGAAATTTCCTGCCCGGTATCCTCAGTGACTTTCTGTACGACGCGACTGAATTCAATCTGCAGCCATCGTGGCAATTGAAATCCGAACTTGTTAGCCAGCACATAGGCCACACCACCCTTGCCGGACTGGCTGTTTACCCGGATCACATCCTGATATGTGCGACCGATATCCCGCGGATCGATAGGCAAATAGGCGATCTCCCAGGGAGCGCCTTCCTGATAGATATCGAGACACTTCTTGATAGCGTCCTGATGGGAACCGGAAAAAGCCGTGAATACCAGGTCGCCTGAATAGGCCTGCCTTGGATGAACGTCAATCTGGGTGCACTCCCGAACCACGGACACGATGCGATCCATGTCATGTAGATCCAGTTCAGGATCGATACCCTGACTGTACAGGTTCATGGCCATGATCACGATGTCCATGTTGCCGGTACGTTCTCCATTGCCCAACAAGGTGCCTTCCACCCGTTGCGCACCAGCCATGACAGCAAGCTCCGCCGCCGCCACTGCGCAGGCGCGGTCATTATGTGTGTGCAGGCTTACTATGACTGAATCCCGGTTCTTGATGTGGCGACAGAACCATTCGATCTGGTCCGCGTACACATTGGGAGTCGCCATTTCTACCGTCGCTGGTAGATTGATGATTGAAGGATTCTCAGGGGTCGGTTGCCAGACATCGTTCACCGCATCACACACTTCAACCGCGAAATCGACTTCCGTTCCGGTAAAGCTCTCGGGAGAATACTGGAATACCCACTCTGTGTCCGGCGCGGCGTCCGCACAGCGTTTAACTTCTCTGGCCCCGGCAACGGCGATATCAATAATGCCCGCCTTGTCGGTTTTGAAAACTTTTTCTCTCTGCACAACAGAAGTTGAATTGTAGACGTGGAGAACTGCCCGCCGGGCGCCCTTAAGCGATTCAAAGGTGCGCTGGATGAGTTCAGCCCTGGCCTGGGTCAGTACCTGAATCGTGACATCAGCAGGAACCCTGTCTTCTTCGATCAGGCGCCGCACAAAATCGAAATCCGGTTGCGAAGCAGCGGGAAAGCCCACTTCGATTTCCTTGAAGCCTACGTCTACCAGCAATTCGAACATTTTCATTTTCTGTTCGACAGACATGGGCTCAATCAGGGCCTGATTACCGTCGCGCAGGTCGACGCTGCACCAGGTAGGCGCCTTGCCTATCACCTGGTCTGGCCAGGTCCGGTCCTTTAATCCGATTGGCTTGAAGGCCTTGTATTTGCGATGGTCAAAGCGCTTGCCTGACATGGTTGTTCTCCGCTGTTTACTCTTTACCGTTCCTGACTGTTCCCACTGTTAGCACCATTCGCCCTGCCCTCGCCGTCCGGAACAAGCGCTTGCTGGTGCCCTGCGATTCGCCGCCTGTGCTTCCTTTTGAGAATTCAGGCTTGCAGGCTGACGCTTGTAACGACAACCCGATCGCTATGGTGTGAAGCATAGTGCATGATCCGTAGCATTTCTATGCATAGTTTCTACTAATTGCCAGTTTAATTAGCTATTTTCACTATTTTAATTCTATTTATTGGTTATTTTCTCTATCAGGGTTGTTAAGATAGGCTTTTCTGCATCGCAAGGTAACTCGAATGAGCCTTCAATTGGACAAGCTGGACCGGCGCATCCTTCAGGAATTGCAGCGCAATGGCGCCATCACGAACCTCGAGCTGGCGGAACGCATAGGGCTGTCGCCCTCTCCTTGCGCAAGAAGGGTAAAACAACTGGAAGATGCCGGGATCATTAAAGGGCAGGTAACGCTGCTTAATCCTTCCAAACTGGCATTGAAACTCACGGCACTCATACAGATCAGCATGGATCGCCATACTCCTGATCGATTTCAGGAATTTGAGAAAATTGTGAGTAGCTATCCGGAGGTGATTGAATGCCTGCTCATTACGGGGCAGTCGGCAGACTACCAACTCAAGGTACTGGTGCCGGATATGGAGTACTACCAGGAATTTTTACTTAACAAGGTGACACGCATCGAAGGAGTATCCGATGTGCATTCCAGCTTCATGCTTCGGGAAGTAAAAAACACCACTGCCCTGCCACTGGATCATCTCAGCAGCAATTGAGCACGCTAGAAAAAGTGTTTGACCTTTTCTTTGTAGGAACGACTCATCTTCAGTGAAGAACCGCAGCTCAACGTGAGATGAAACTCTCCGTTGATATGGGAAGAGACTTTCTCCACTCGCTCCAGATTTACAATTGTTGAGCGGTGTACACGCTGAAAGATAGTCGGGTCGAGTTTCGCTTCCAGGTCTTTCATCGTGGTGCGCATGATGTGGGTTTCTCCCTGGGCATGCACACACATGTAGTCACCAGCCGCATCGATCCAGTCAATATCCCGTACTGGAACAAAGGTAATAGACGAGCCATCCTTGATGGCGAGCCGGTCAACGTGCTCGACCAGCGCCTCTCCACTATCGAGTATCTCGCCAATGGCCGCCTCGGATTTACCTGAGAGCGCCACCACCATTTCCAGCAGGCGTTGCTTCTCACCCCCGGCTTCCCGCTCAGTCTTGCGCTGCGCGCAAGTCTCTATGGCTTCTTTCAGCCGCGGCAATTCAACTGGTTTGAGCAAGTAGTCCACAGCGTGGACCTTGAAAGCCTCAATGGCGTAGGAGTCGTAGGCTGTCACAAAGATAATCATGGGCATGACTTCGCTCTGTAGTTCCGAGATCAACTCGAAGCCATTCATGCCCGGCATTTCGATATCGAGAAACAGGATATCGGGCTCAAGCTCCACGACTGCTTTCATGGCGTCTTTACCATTGCCGCATTCCCCCACCACAGTGATGGAATCGATTTCCTGCAGTCTCAGGCGCAAGCCTTCCCGTGCCAGTTCCTCGTCGTCAACAATAACGGCGCTTAGCTTTGATGGATCATTCTCTGTCATAAGGAATTGTTACCTTCACAGTTAGCCCGGAGGGCTCAGCGTTCAAGAATTCCAGGCGGTGATTGTCGCCATAGATCTCGCTTAATCTGTTTCTAATATTACTAACCCCGACCCCTTTAGAGAAAGAGAATGACTTGTCCAGCAATTCTTCTTCCGCCACGCCCGGGCCATCATCGGTGACCATAATAGTAAGGTTTTCACCTTCCTTTTGCGCGGATATCCTGATGCATCCGCCTTTTTCTGCCTTGGAAATGCCGTGCTTGATCGAATTTTCGATAATTGGCTGCAATAACATGGTTGGTACCAGTGCATGCTCCACGTCAGCATCTATATCAATCATTATCTGTAGTCGCTCACCAAACCTGACCTTTTCTATATCCAGGTAAAGCTGGGATGTCTCCAACTCATGGGCAAAACTCACCCGGTCCAGCGGCGAATGGTCGAGGGAATAACGCAGGAACTTGCTCAACTTCGTTACCATTTCGTTGGCCCTCTCCGTGGATTTGGAGAGCACGAGAGTGGAGATCGCATTGAGGGTGTTGAACAGGAAATGAGGATTTAACTGGTAGCGCAGCATGAGTAACTGGGCTTCATGGGCAAGTGCCTCGGAGCGCAGGCTTTTCTCTTTTTCTGCCTGGAACAGTTGGTAGTATTTGATGATGAAATACAGCCCGCTCCACAGCAGCAGTAAAGGAAAGGAAGAAGAGAACACACCATCGAAGAGTTCTTCCGCACCGGCATCACGAATATCGAAAATTTCACCAAATGGCAGTAGTGCGAAGGTGTTGCGGAACGGTGCCCACAGGATCGCAGCGACAGTGGAACCGAACCAGGTCACCAGGAAGCGGACCACGAAGCCCTTTTCCCAAAAAAGCCGGTAGAGATAGCGCAGCCCCGAGGTAATGACCATACCTACGACTGCGCTCATACTGAACACCAGGGCGCGGGAAAAAATGTATTCCGGTGGAACGAAGAACAGGTCCCGCAGCACCAACATCAGTACCCAAATGGACCAACCTATAAGCTGGAAAATCCAGAACTGGCTGCGGAGGACAAGTTGGAAGGAATCGGGTCCCATGGTGGGTTGCCAACCTCAATCACGAGATTGAGGCTGGCAGCGCTGCATTACGGCAGCAGATCAGCAACAGCGTCTCGCTCTTCCTTGAGTTCCTGCTCTGTCTTGTTCATCAGGTCCTGGCTGAAATCGTTGATCGCCAGTCCCTGGACAATCTTGTAATCACCGCCTTCGCAGGTCACGGGGAAAGAATAAATAAGACCTTCCTCTACCCCATAGCTGCCGTCACTATGAATTCCCATGCTTACCACGTCACCATCCGTGCCCAGTGCCCAGTCGCGCATGTGCTCGATGGCTGCGCTGGCGGCAGAAGCCGCACTGGAAGCACCGCGCGCCTTGATGATGGCAGCACCGCGCTGTTGTACCGTGGGTATGAAATCGCTGGTGACCCAGTCCAGGTCAACCAGATCCATGGCGGCAGTACCGTCGACAGTGCAATGGTGCAGATCGGGATACTGGGTAGCCGAGTGATTGCCCCAGATAATCATATGCTTGATGGCAGTGCTGTGCTTGCCAGTCTTGCCAGCAAGTTGGGAAATGGCACGATTGTGATCGAGCCGGGTCATGGCAGTGAATTGGCCAGGATTCAGGTCCGGCGCATTTCGGTAGGCAATGAGCGCGTTGGTATTGGCTGGATTGCCCACTACCAGCACTTTTACGTCGCGGCTGGCATGGTCGTTAATGGCCTTGCCTTGAACAGAAAATATCTGGGCATTCGCTTCCAGCAGATCTTTACGCTCCATGCCCGGGCCACGTGGTCGCGCTCCCACCAACAGGCAATAATCGGCGTCCTTGAAGGCAACATTGGGGTCGTCGGTCTGCACAATTCCTGCCACCAGCGGGAACGCACAATCCTCGATTTCCATCACTGTGCCTTCGAGGGCTCCCAGGGCTGGGGTGATTTCCAGCAACTGCAGGATAACAGGCTGGTCTGGCCCAAGCATGGCGCCTGAGGCGATTCTGAAGAGGAGCGAATAGCTGATCTGGCCTGCCGCTCCGGTAATAGCGACGCGTACTGGGGCTTTCATTTGTCTCGGTATCCTTGTCGAAATTGAAGAAGAATTCAGGGTTGCGGATTATACCAGATCAGGATTGCCCTGTGGGCTGCCTGCCGGTTACCAGGATGGGCGGTCAAAAAGGCCTGCCCAGGGGACATCAGGGCTCGCTATCCCCTGGCCTGTGATACAGGAACATGGCATCCCCATAACTGAAAAACCGGTATCGCTGTCGGACAGCCTCCGCATAAGCGTCAAGTATCATTTTTTGATCTGCAAACGCACTTACCAGCATCAACAGCGTCGATTCGGGAAGATGAAAGTTAGTCACCATGGCATCAACCACCCTGAACTCGTAGCCGGGGTAAATGAATATATCGGTTTCGCCCTGATAGGGAGCCAACTCTCCATTCCTGGCCGCCGACTCCAGGCTCCGAACACTGGTAGTCCCTACTGCCACGACCCTGCCGCCCCGCTGTCGACACGCCGCCACCGCATCAACAACTGACTCATCAACGACAATGCGCTCACTGTGCATTTCATGCTCTTCGATGTTGTCGGCGCGCACCGGCTGAAAAGTCCCGGCACCCACATGCAGTGTCAGGAATGCATGCTGCACGCCTTTTTGCCTGGTTCTCTCCAGCAACTCAGCATCGAAATGCAGGCCCGCCGTTGGCGCGGCCACCGCTCCCGATTCCCGCGCATAAACTGTTTGATAGCGTTCCTGATCCAGATCCTCGTCCTGCCGTCTTATATAGGGCGGCAATGGCATATGACCAAAGGATTCAAGTACCGCGCCCAGTTCTCCACCGGAGACCAGCTTTAGCTCGAAAAATTGTTGTTGCCTGCCAACCACTTCCAGAATAGCCCCGGCGGTGTCAGGTACCAAGCCATTTGGCTCATGGACCAGCGAGAGCTGCGTGCCTGGTTTCGGGGATTTGCTCGCACGAACCTGGGCAAGAATACGGCTCTCATCCAGCACCCGCTCGATGAGAATCTCCAACTGCCCGCCTGTTTCCTTGATGGCATAGAGTCGAGCCGGTATGACCCGGGTGTTGTTAAAAACCAGCAAATCCCTGTCGTCGAGATAATCCAGCAGATCAGGGAAATGCTTGTGCTGGAGAGTGCCCGAGTCCACGTCCAGGGTCAGCAAACGGCTTGCCGTTCGTCTCGCGGTGGGAAAATGGGCGATAAGCTGCTCTGGCAACTCGTAGCTAAAGTCACTGAGTTTCATAATGTGCTCTGTTTCAAGTGCGGCCAGACTATAGAAAACCCGCTCCAGAGAAAAGCGCCTTGCACATAGTGATTGCCTCACAGGCCAGAGTTTCTTTGCGGTGTAGGGAGCAATTGGTATAATGCGCGGCTCGCTGAACTGCCAGCCCCTGAGGCTGACAACGGACAGCGGTACGTGCCAGCGTGGTGAAATTGGTAGACACGACGGATTCAAAATCCGTTGCCTTCACGGGCGTGGCGGTTCAAGTCCGCCCGCTGGTACCAGTTTTGTGGCCAGGGATCGAGGGAAGCGATCCAGATGCCTCGAAACTGGTTTCTCTCAAACAGGACAGATTTTTGACCCTCACGCGGGCTGTGCCTGCGGGAACCCGGGAATCTGGTATTGAAGGGTAGAGAAATACTGCCGATATGCTTGTTTGAGATGGTACAACCAGCTCCAAAACTGATTTACCAAAAGGTTATGCAATGAGTTTCGACGACGAAGATACCAGTAGTAATCTTGATTCCGGCACGGAATCAGATAGCGGTAAAAAGCCCAAGACCTTCTTTGGCATGGAGTTGAGCGACGGTGTTGTATACACGATAGTCATCATTCTCACGCTAGTCTTCATTCGCCAGGTTGCCGTTGTGCTGCAAGCACTCAACCCCTGAATAACCCTCTACCCACCATTCTCATCGCACCTGGAATCAGCGCCTGAAACGGGCGCCACCCCGCGTTAGCTCGCATTTTCTACCCCAATATTTCGGCAAACTGTTAAGCGGCAGTGTGCCTGTGATAAATTACGCGCCTCGCGACGGGACTAGCATCCCAACAACAACCACAAAGCACACAGGTAAGAGACGGATATGGCAGCAAAGACTATTGCCCTGCTGGACGGAGACGGTATTGGCCCAGAAATCACTGCAGAGGCGGAAAAAATATTGCGCCTCGTGGAATCGCGCAATGATATCGAGTTCGATCTGCAACATGCCCCATTTGGAGCAACTGCCTATTTCAGCCATGGTCACTCTTTTCCGGAAGAAACCAAGGCATTGTGTGATCGCGCCGATGCCATCATGAAAGGCCCAATTGGACTAAGCCATGAAGAGTCCAAAAAAATTCCTGTAGACGAGCAGCCCGAACGCGGCGCCCTGCTGCCTCTGCGGCGCCGTTACGACACGTTCGCGAATTTTCGACCCGTCTATCTACCCAAGGGCATAGCACACTTCTCTCCTCTTAAGCCCGAAATAATTGGTGACGGAATTGACTTCATCATCATCAGGGAACTCGTAGGCGGACTGTATTTTGGCAAGAAGGAGACAGGTACCACAGATAGCGGCAAGCGCTATGTGAATGAATCGCTGGAATATGACGAAGACCAGATTGAACGCATTGCGCGCGTTGCCTTCGATACCGCGCAGAAGCGCAAGAAGGTGCTACACAATATCCACAAGAGCAACGTTTTAAAATCCAGCGTGTTGTGGAATGAGGTCATGGAAGAAGTCGGCGCTGACTATCCGGAAGTGGAAGTGAAGCATATTCTGGTTGATGCTGCCGCCACCTATCTCTGCCTCAACCCCGGCCAGTTCGACGTGATGGTAATGGAGAATATGTTTGGTGACATCCTGAGCGATCAGGGAGGTGGCATACTTGGCTCACTGGGCCTTATGCCCTCAGCCTGCGTTGGGCCAGAGAAAGCCTACTACGAACCTTCACATGGTTCGGCACCGGATATTGCCGGCCAAAACATCGCCAACCCTTACTCCATGATTGGTTCCGTCGCCATGATGCTGGAAATGAGTTTCGGCATGGAAGAGGAAGCGAAGAATTTGTGGCATGCCATGCAGAGCGTGTTCGCCCAGGGCTTCACCACGCCCGACCTCAAATCACCCAACAGCGATGCCAAGATCATTAATACGGATGCTTTTGGTGATCTGGTGGCGGAAGAACTGGCCAAGAGTTAGCAGCGCGGAAAGCCTCTACTGCTGTGGTAACCGGGCGAAAGCGCATGCGCGCGCTTTCGCCTGCTACTCAGTGATGACTTCTAGCTACCTGGTCAGGGCTACCTAGGAGCGCAACAGGTTAATCATGCGCAAGGTGGCCTTCACTGCCGCCATCACCTGATTGGCATCCACGCCCCTGGTCTTGAAGCGGCGTTCTGTCCCTTCCCAACTGATAATACATTCCGTCAGGGCGTTGGTTTGCCCTCCACGGGGAATGTGCACTTCGTAGTCCACCAGTTCCGGAATCTGGAAGTGCTTTTCCTTGAGCATCTTGGTAATGGCATCCATGAATGCATCGAAACCACCATTCCCCGCACCAGTGCCCTGCAGTTCTTCACCTTCGAAGTTCACACGGATACTGGCCGTACTCTCAACATTGAATCCGGTATTGATGTAGCAGTTGAGCAAGGTAATGTGGTGGTAGTCTTTACTCTCCATCACATCGGCGATGATAAAAGGCAGGTCTTCCGAAGTGATGATATGTTTGGAATCACCTAGCTGCACGATACGCTCCAGCACCTTGGCCTGCTCTTCTTCCGAAAGCTGGATACCCAAATCATCCAGATTATTAATAAGCGACGCCTTGCCACTCATCTTGCCCAACGCGTATTTGCGCTTGCGAGCGAAACGTTCCGGACTCAGGTTGGTTACGTACAGATCACCCTTCAAATCGCCATCGGCATGAATGCCCGCGGTTTGGGTAAAGACGTCGGCGCCGACGATGGGTGTATTGGCTGCAATCCACTTGCCAGAGAAGTTTTCGACCATGCGCGAAAGCATGGTGATGTTGGTTTCGTCTATGGAAAGCTCCATGCCCAGCTTGTCCCTGAGGGCTACTGCCACTTCCGCCAAAGACGCGTTACCGGCTCTCTCCCCGAGGCAATTCATCGTACAGTGGATATTGTTGATACCCGCCTGGACAGCAGAGAGCACATTGGCCGTTGCCAGTCCGTAGTCATTGTGCGGGTGGAAGTCGAACTCCAGTTCAGGGAATGAATTGATCATGTCAGACAGCGATTCATGCACTTCCAAGGGCGACATTAATCCCAGGGTATCAGGCAGGAGATAGTGTTCTATGCCCAGACTGGCTGTCCCTTCTATCAATCCAAACACATAGTCCTTGCTGTCTTTGTATCCATTTGACCAGTCTTCCAGATACATGTTGACCCGCAAACCCTGCGCGTGGGCATATTCCACCGTGCGGGTGATATCCTCGATATGGGTCTGCAAATCCTTGCCCAGTTGTTCCCGGCAATGCTTCTCGCTGCCCTTGCTGAGCAAGTTGATCACTCTGCCACCAGCGCTCTTGATCCAGTCCACACTGCGCTTGTAATCCACAAAGCCCAGCACTTCGACCTTGTCCACAAGACCTTCTTTTTCCGCCCAACTGGTAATTCGGGACACGGCTTCCTTTTCCCCTTCGGAAACGCAGGCTGAAGCGACCTCGATACGATCCACATTCAGCGACTGCAGCAAGGCGCGGGCGATGTTCATTTTCTCATTGCTGGAAAATGAAACTCCCTGGGTTTGTTCGCCGTCACGAAGCGTCGTGTCCAGCAAACGGATATGCCGTGGCTGTGTAGTGCTGTTCATGAGAGTGTCCTGGATAGGGCCTTGGGATGAAAATACTGAGAGAGTTCCCGAGGGCCGGGCATTCTAACAAAAACTCTAGCCCACTTGGAAATATAAGCCAGTAAATACAAGGCTCTGGAAAAGTTGCCGCCCACGCACTCGAACCCCACTGCGTTTTGGTGCTAGCTGGCGGAGGGTATATACTGCGCGCTCATCGCGAGCAGGAGATTGCAACAGCCCCTATCCATTGGCTGCGCTGTCTTCTGGGCAATTCGCGACAACAGGTGGAGCGGTAACTAGACCGCATCCCACACGCAGCAGGATCGCAAGCAATAAATCATGTCTGACTCTATCGACGCTCTGCCACGGGCTGGCTTGTTCCGGCGATTGGCCGCCCTCCTCTATGATGCTTTTCTGGTAGCCGCCATCTGGATGCTGTTGGGCTATATCGTGCTCGCCTTCTTTGGTCCGGACAGCAATCAGGTCATCAACGAGCGGGTTGAGACCGATCCGTTGCAGGATTTCATCCTCTTCACCATGATGGTGGCGAGTTGCTCCGGTTTCTATTTGTATTTCTGGATGCGCAGCGGCCAGACTTTGGGCATGCTGGCCTGGCGTATGCGCCTTGAAGACCTGGATGGAAACCTGCTCAAACCTGGACAGGCCATTCTTCGGTTTATTGCTGCCTGGCCATCATTCCTCTGTCTCGGCATAGGCTACCTGTGGCTCTACTTCGACGACAATGGCGATACATTGCACGACCGTCTGTGCAAGACACGGGTAGTTTTGGTGCCACGGGAGAAGCGCCCGCTATAGTAGCGGTGAACTCTGGAGTTGGTTTCGACGGCGGTGTTGCTGACGAGCGTTACCCGTTATTAACACCGGGAGACGTGACTGAAGATCAGGCGACTCTGTCCTGCAAACGATCCAGATGGGTCATAAAGGCTGACGGGACTTCGGCAATCTGATGCTTGTCGAAATCGAAGAACACCACACCAAATTTGGCCTGGCACACGATGGTATCCAACGCACTGTTGGTTACCTGCATGGCGATGTCGAATCCATAGCGATTAAAATCGTCCACACCTACGTCGATGATCAGGCGATCACCGGCAAACGACTCTGACCGGAAATCGATGGCAATATCGGTCACCATCATCCCCAGACCAAAGATATTGGCTTCGGTAAAACCAAGGCTGGCGAGAAACTGCAGGCGTGCTTCATGCAGCACGTTGACCATGGCAACACTGTCCAGGTGCTTGGCGTAGTTGAGATCACTTATGCCCACAGCGCGCTCCATACTGAATATAAATTGTTCTGGATTGCTTACTTTGACTCGGGGCATAAATCCTCCTGCGAAGACTGGGTGACGGACCAGGATAAATCTTACAGATCAGACAACAATTTTCGGGAGTGGTTCATTCGGAAACAAACTTTTGTCTATCTGATTCCGGGGCTCCCTGAAATTGCGCGCATCTTATTAAAAAAAAATCGGATTTTGTAGTATTGACAGAAGCGAAAACCACCTAATCTTGCTTAACTATCTGAATAACTTTAGGATTATCGAATCCTCTTAATAGATTGAATGGTGGCGAAAAATGCGCCAGGCCATTCTCCTTCGTTATCCCTGAAAGGAGCCCGACATACCCATGAGGTACACAGTTAAATCCGGAGCCATTGAAAAGATCACCACCGACTGCCTGGTAGTGGGAGCCTGGAACAAAGGTCAGTTGACCGATGAAGCCAAGAGCATTGATGCTGCCGCCGGCAAGGCAGTCAGTAAAGTCATCAAGTCAGGCGACTTCACAGGGAAGCTTGGCGAGACCACCCTCCTCTACGGTTTGGACGGCGTTTCCGCAAAACGGATTCTGCTGGTTGGCGGTGGCGACAAGAAAAAACTGGACGCTCTCAATCTTGGAAAGCTCGTCGAGTCGGCAGTCAAATCGGTGACGAAGCTGGAAGCCAGCAGCGTTCACTTTGCCGTTTCCAGCCTGCAAGCCAAAGACCGTGACGGGGCCTGGCTGGCGACCATACTCGCCCGCACCATTGAAGATCAGTGCTACCGCTACAACACCACCAAGAGCAAGAAACCCAAGGCCGCCAGTCTGCGCAGCGTAAGCCTGTCCACGTTGGCGGGCACTGGTCGCAAACCCCTGGAAGCCGGACTGAAATATGGACAGGAAGTGGGCAAGGCGATCAATACCGCGAAGCAGTTGGGCAACTTGCCGGGGAATGTCTGCACCCCTACCTTCCTTGCCAATGAAGCGCAGAGCCTGGCGACTCGCCACAAGAGCATCAGCACCCAGATCCTCTCTGAGAAACAGATGTCCAGGTTGGGCATGGGTTCTCTGCTGTCAGTTTCGGCGGGTTCCGCCGAGGAGGCGAAACTTATCGTCATGGAGTACAAGGGCGCCGCGAAAGACAGCCGCCCTTATGCGCTCGTCGGTAAAGGCATCACCTTCGATACCGGCGGCATCAGCCTCAAGCCGGGACTGGCGATGGACGAGATGAAATTCGACATGTGCGGCGCTGCCAGCGTGGTCGCCGTGATGGGTTGTGTGGCCAGCCTCAAATTGCCTATTAACGTTGTTGGTATCGTGGCTGCCGCAGAAAATATGCCTGGCAGCAAGGCCACCAAACCCGGCGATATCGTCACCAGCATGTCAGGCAAGACCATCGAGATTTTAAACACCGACGCCGAAGGTCGACTGGTACTGTGCGATGCGCTCACCTATATCGAGCGCTTTAAGCCGCGCAGCGTTATCGACATTGCCACATTGACGGGTGCCGCCGTCGCCACTTTTGGTTCATTCGCCACAGCCATTCTGAGCAACAATGACAAATTGTCAGACACCTTGCTGGAATGCGGTGAGCACAGTCTCGACCGTGGCTGGCCGCTGCCAATGTGGGATGACTACCAGAGCCTGCTCAATAGCAATTTCGCCGATATTGCCAACATCGGCGGCCCCAGGGGCGGTACCATTACTGCCGCCTGTTTCCTGTCACGCTTCACGGAAAAACAGAAATGGGCACACCTGGACATCGCAGGCAGCGCCTGGAATTCCGGGAACGCCAAGGGTGCCACTGGCCGCCCGGTAAGCCTGCTGGTGGAATACCTGAAACGTCAGAAGGCCTGATGACCCAGGTAAACTTCTATACGCTCAGCAGCGAAGATGAACAGAGCCGCTGGCAATTCGCCTGCCGTCTTGCAGAAAAGGCGGCAGGATTGGGACACAGCGTATTCCTGCAGGTAGACCATGATGCAGCCGCCCGGCAGCTGGATACACTGCTGTGGGAATACCGTCCTTCCAGTTTCCTGCCCCACGGACTGGCATCAGCAAAAACCAGTGACTCCGACTCTACAGGAACGCCTCCGGTACTGATTGGCACCAGCCAGCAAGACGTAGACGGACTGGATGTCCTGATCAACCTTAGCGCTGCCCCCTGTGCGGAGCCCGACAAGTACCAGAAGATCAACGAGATCCTCAGCGCCGACCCAGACAGCCTGGCGGCGGGACGAGTGAGCTACCGAAGCTACCAGAATCTTGGTTACTCTCTGGAAACCCACAAGCTCTAGTTCCGGAAACCCCCATGAAGGGCCGCCTTCATGTATACTTGCGCCTCTTTTTAAACCTGAATCAACGCAAGAGTTAAGCAAGTTCAATGGATAAGACTTACCAGCCAAAGCAACTGGAAGACCACTGGTACAAGACCTGGGAAGAACGGGGCTATTTCGCTCCGCAGGGCGACGGCGACCCCTACTGTATCGTTATCCCGCCTCCCAATGTCACCGGTCGCTTGCACATGGGGCATGGTTTCCAGCACGCCATCATGGACGCGCTAACTCGTTATCACCGCATGGCTGGCTGCCAGGCCCTTTGGCAGGTGGGTACTGACCACGCCGGTATCGCCACACAAATGGTGGTAGAGCGACAACTGAATGCAGCAGGCACCTCGCGCCAGGAAGTAGGCCGGGAAGAGTTCGTCAAGAAAGTCTGGGAATGGAAGGAAGAATCCGGCGGCATTATCACCCAACAACTGCGTCGCATGGGTTCGTCGCTGGACTGGTCCAGGGAACGCTTTACCATGGACGAACAGTTGTCTGCCGTGGTGGAAAAAGTCTTCATCGACCTCTATGACGAAGGCCTGATCTATCGCGGCAACCGTCTTGTGAACTGGGATCCGCAATTGCATACGGCGATTTCAGACCTTGAAGTCATCTCTGAAGAAGAAGACGGGTTTCTCTGGCACTTCAATTACCCCCTGAGCGATGGCGATGGCCACCTGACGATAGCGACCACCCGACCAGAAACCCTGTTGGGCGATACCGCTGTTGCCGTTCACCCTGATGATGAGCGATACCAACACCTCATTGGCAAAATGGTAGACCTGCCCCTGTGCGATCGTCAGATAAAGATTATTGCGGATGATTATGTTGATCCAGAATTCGGCACGGGCTGCGTGAAGATCACCCCTGCCCATGATTTCAATGACTATGAAATGGGCAAGCGTCATAACCTTGAGATGATCAATATCCTCACCAATGACGCGAGCATCAATGACGAAGCGCCAGAAGCCTACCGCGGTCTGGACCGTTTCGAAGCCCGCAAACGAGTCATTGCCGACATGGAGGCCGCTGGGCTGCTGGCCAAAACCGAACCACACAAGCTCAAGGTTCCCAGGGGGGATCGTTCTGGCGTGGTTATAGAGCCCTACCTGACTCACCAGTGGTATGTTGCTGTGCAGTCACTGGCTGACCCCGCCATCAAAGCAGTGGAAGACGGCGACATCGAATTCGTGCCCAAAAACTGGGAGAACACCTACTTCTCCTGGATGCGTAATATCCAGGACTGGTGTATCAGTCGCCAACTCTGGTGGGGCCATCGTATTCCCGCCTGGTACGACGAAGAAGACAACGTCTATGTTGGCCGCAGCGAGGAAGACATAAGAGCCAAGCACAAGCTCGACGAGTCTGTGAAGCTAAGGCAGGACGAGGACGTACTGGATACCTGGTTCTCTTCAGGTCTGTGGACATTCTCGACCCTCGGCTGGCCAGACGACCTCGAGTATTTCAATAAATTCCATCCGACGGATGTGCTGGTCACCGGCTTCGACATCATATTCTTCTGGGTAGCCCGCATGATCATGCTGACCCTGAAGTTCACTGATGAGATTCCCTTCAAGAAAGTCTATATCACAGGACTGGTGCGGGATGAGCACGGCCAGAAAATGTCCAAGTCCAAGGGTAATATCCTGGACCCCATCGATCTTATCGACGGCATCAGTCTCGAAGACCTGGTGGAGAAGCGCACCGCCGACATGATGCAAGACCACATCAAGGACGAGATTGCCAAGCGAACGCGGGAGTCATTCCCTGACGGTATCGTTGGTTATGGCACCGACGCGCTGCGCTACACCTACTACTCACTCGCCTCAACCGGTCGCGACATCAAATTCGACATTGGCCGCATGGAAGGCTTCCGCAATTTTTGCAACAAGATCTGGAATGCGGCACGTTACGTGATGATGAACTGTGAGAACGCAACCATCAGCACGGCGATTGACGAATCACACTATTCCGTTGCCGATCGCTGGATCATCAGCAGACTGCAGCATGCCACCAAAGCCGTTGAAGAATCGATGGAAGGCTTTCGCTTCGATTTGGTATCCCAGACCCTGCACGAATTTATCTGGAATGAATACTGCGACTGGTATGTTGAGCTTTCAAAGCCCGTACTGTGGGATGAAGAGAACCAGCCGGAAAACGCCCAGGCAACACGTCTGGTATTACTTTCCGTACTGGAACAAAGCCTGCGCCTGCTACACCCTTTCATGCCGTTTATAACAGAGGAAGTGTGGCAAAAACTGGCGCCTATGCTGGAAATCCAGGGCGATAGCATCATGCTGCAACCCTACCCGGTGCAGGATGCTGACAAGAATGATCCCCAAGCCGAAGAGCATATCGCCTGGCTGCAAGGCATCATCGTTGCCATCCGAAATATTCGTGGCGAGATGGATATCTCCCCCGGTAAGGCAATCTCTGTACATCTCCGGGGTGGCGGTGACACCGACAAGGAAAAGCTTGAAAACTATCGTCCCTATCTGCAAAAACTGGCCAAGCTGGAAAGCATTGACTGGCTGGATGAGCGCGCAGAAGCACCCGCTTCGGCAACCGGACTCTACGGTTCTGTAGAAGTGCTGGTGCCACTGGCAGGTCTCATCGATGTGAGCGCCGAGCAGGCCCGCCTGGAGAAAGAAATAAACAAACTAGTTGGTAGCCTGAAGGCTGTGACCGCAAAACTTGGAAACAGCAAATTCGTCGACAATGCACCCGCGGCTGTTGTTGAGAAAGAGCGCAGCAAAGAGCAGGAAATGAGTGCGGCATTGAATGCCCTGCGCGAGAAACTGGAGCAGCTCCAAAACCTGTAGGATGTCAAGGGAACCCCTTGCTACGTAGCAATCAGGCGCGTAATTCCCGCGGCAAGCTGAAGACGATGTTTTCTTCAACACCGGGCACTTCGTCCGAAGCGCCGCCACAGATGTCCTGCAGCCGCTCCACAACCTGCTTGACCAGAATCTCCGGGGCTGAAGCGCCCGCCGTAATTCCGATATGCTTCTTGCCGTGCAACCACTGGGTATCCAGATCATCCACATGATCCAGCAAATGAGATTCACAGCCCAGACGCTCGGCGAGCTCGCGCAATCGGTTGGAATTAGAGCTGTTGGGAGACCCCACAACAAGCAACAAGTCGCACTCCAAAGCCATTTGCTTCACGGCGTCCTGCCGGTTCTGGGTGGCGTAACAGATATCATTCTTGCGCGGCCCTTTGATACGTGGAAATTTTTCCCGCAAGGCATCGATGACCATGGACGTATCATCCATGGATAGAGTGGTCTGGGTGACGTAGGAAAGACTGTCAGGGTTCCTGACTTCGAGCCGCGCGACATCTTCCACGGATTCGACGAGATAGATACTGCCGCCTTGGCTCTTGTCGTATTGCCCCATAGTACCTTCCACTTCGGGATGATTCTCATGGCCGATCAATACGCACTCGCGCCCAGCCTGACTGAACTTCACTACTTCCAAATGAACTTTGGTGACCAGGGGGCAGGTTGCATCGAAGACCTTGAAGCGCTTCTCCTCTGCTTCCTTTTTCACCAGCTGCGATACGCCATGGGCGCTGAAGATAACGATGGAATTCCGGCCCTTGTCATCGATGGCGGGAATTTCTTCAAGCTCATCCACGAATATAGCGCCTCTGATGCGTAGTGCATCCACAACATATTTGTTGTGCACGACTTCATGGCGCACGTAGATAGGTGCGCCAAACAGATCCAGAGCGCGATCCACAATTTCAATCGCACGATCTACGCCCGCACAGAATCCTCTTGGATTGGCTAATCGAATACTGGGATTTGTTAATGATTCTGCTACTGACACCTGATTACTCTCAAGAAAGTTTGATATTGACAGCTTCCGCGTCGGCATCGAGAACTGACAGTATGCGAGCCCGGAAGAGAATGTCTTTTCCTGCCAATGGATGATTGAAATCAACCACGATCTGATTCTCGTCGATACTGGCCACCACACCAGGCAGCTCGCCGCCACCCGGGTCCTTAAACGACACAACGCTGCCGACCTCGGTTGGTATCAGGTCATCATCAAGCAGATGTTGAAATTTGGCAACGGGGAATGTCTGCCTGTTCTGCGGATTAACCTGCCCGAAAGCCTTGTCGGCAGGAATCAGTTCTTCGATTTCCCTACCGGCTTCAAGCCCCAACAAGGTCTCTTCGAAGCCGGGCAAAACATTACCGTCACCTATCCTGAACCGTGCCGGTTTTCCGGCGAAGTTGGAGTCGATAAGTTCTCCTGACGTCAGCGCCAGAGAAAAATGCAGCTCAACCAGGGAGCCCCGCACTATTGTCTGACTGGAATCCCCGTTCAAGTCAGCACCTTCTGCGTGGCTGCGCCGAAACTTACCTCAGGCATAGTGTCGCTGCTCACCCTCGCCATCGATGTTGATCACACAGCGCGCGCAGAGACTCGGATGTTCAGTATTCTGGCCCACCTCTTCGCGATGGTGCCAACAGCGTTCGCACTTTTCATGTGTGGAAGCAGATACCTGCAGTGACAACCCCTCCAGATCGGTCGCCGTCGCTTCTGCAGGCGCCTGATCGAGCGGGCTCAATGTGGCACGAGATACAATAAGCACGAAGCGCAGTTCTTCTCGGAGCCGCTGCAAGGTTTCCACGAGCGCTTCGTTGCAATACAGATCGACTTCGGCGCTCAAACCGGAGCCCACCAGCTTTTCGGCACGCTTAACTTCCAGTTCCCTAT
Organism: uncultured Pseudohongiella sp.; assembly: GCA_965227635.1. GTDB lineage: Bacteria > Pseudomonadota > Gammaproteobacteria > Pseudomonadales > Pseudohongiellaceae > UBA9145. Next base: position 4,019,125 of record OZ245763.1, read on the forward strand.
TCACCGCCGTCTTGACCGCCATGACCTGATTCCAGAAACCATCGGAAAATTCCGCCGATTCTGGCAATGAGTCTATGCCGTCACTCATGTCCGTGAGGAAAACCGATTGCGCCCGCTCTCCCGGGATTGCCTGAAAGACTTCATCAGCGGTAAAACTCAGAATAGGTGCAATCATTCGGCTGAGTAGTTCCACGACATGGTAGAGCGCAGTCTGGGTCGAGCGTCGCGCGAGGCTATCCGCCGCGGTCGTATATTGCCGGTCCTTGATGACATCAAGGTAAAAGCCCCCCAATTCAATCACACAAAAATTGTGAATGCGCTGGTACACATTAAGGAAATTGTATTCGTGATAATGCCCCACAATTTCGTCGCGCAGCAATTGGCTCTGCCTAACGATCCAGTAATCCAGCGCCAGTAATTCTTCAGGTGGAACCGCGTTTTCAGGCGTGAAGCCATTGAGATTCGACAACATGAAACGCGCCGTATTGCGAATCCGCCGGTAAGAGTCCGCGACACGTTTAAAAATCTCATCCGAGACAGTCATCTCACCGCGATAATCGGTGGCAGCAACCCACAGGCGCAGGATATCCGCACCATATTGCTGATAAATCTTCGCCGGTGCCACGGTGTTGCCAAGGGACTTCGACATCTTGCGCCCTTCACCATCCACGAAGAAGCCATGGGTGAGCAATTCCTTGTAGGGAGCACTGCCGTTCATGGCGATGGCTGTTTTCAGTGAAGAGTTAAACCAGCCACGGTGCTGGTCTGAACCCTCAAGGTACAGATCAGCAGGGTATTGCAGCTCTTCTCTTCGTTGCAGCACGGAGAAATGGGTCACACCGGAATCGAACCAGACGTCCAGGGTGTCGCTGACCTTCTCGTAGTCAGCCGATTCTTCACCCAGCAGTTCTTCCGCTTCCAGTTCAAACCAGGCATCGATACCTTTTCCTTCAATACGTTTGGCAACCTCTTCAAACAACTCATCGGTTCGGGGATGTAATTGCTGGGTTTCTTTATGCACAAACAGCGTGATAGGCACACCCCAGGTTCGCTGGCGGGATACACACCAGTCCGGGCTGCCTTTCAGCATCAATTCGATACGCGCCTCTCCCCAGTCTGGGATAAACTTGACGCCCTTGATCGCTTTTAGCGCGCCCTCCAGCAACCCATTTTCGGTCATGCTGATGAACCACTGTGGTGTTGCACGGTAAATAAGGGGAGTCTTGGTACGCCAGCAATGGGCGTAGCTGTGGGTGATTGTATCCTGCTTAACCAAGGAGCCGTTGGCTTCCATGACTTCAATGATCTTCTCATCGACCTTGTACACATGATCGCCGGCGAATTGACCCGCCCCCGAGGTGAATACCCCGTTTTCATCCACCAGATTGAGGGTACCGATATCGTATTTTTTACCTACATAGAAATCATCGAGACCATGATCTGGCGCTGTATGCACTGCGCCAGTACCGGCGTCAGTCGTCACATGATCGCCGAGAATCACCGGCACCTGCTTCGCTTCGAAAGGATGTTGCAGCAATTGCCTTTCGAACGCCTCACCTTTCGCAGTCGCCAGCACCTTGTGCGAACTGGCCTGGTAACGCGCCATGATGTCTTCCACCATATCCGACGCCAGCAGCATCAACTCTTCACCTTTGCCGACATCACAGTGCACAAGCGCATAGTCCAACTCAGCATTGAGAGAGACAGCCTGGTTTGAGGGCAGGGTCCAGGGTGTGGTCGTCCAGATCACCACTGACAGCGGCAATGTCTTATCCAGCCCATCCAAATCCGACAATGCAGCAAGGAATTCATCCGGTTTAGCGACGGCGAACCTGACGTCGATAGCAAAGGACTGCTTGTCCTTGTATTCGACCTCAGCCTCAGCGAGAGCCGATGCGCCAACCACGCTCCAGTACACTGGCTTGTAACCTTTCACCATATGCCCATTGGCAACGATGCGACCTACCGCGCGCACGATGTCGGCCTCGGTATGGAAGTTCATGGTGAGATAAGGGTTTTCCCAATCACCCAATACTCCCAGTCGAATAAAGCCCTTTCGCTGGGTATCCACCTGGGTCATGGCATAGTCACGACAGGCCTGGCGAAATTCGGTAAAACCGATTTTCTGGCCGGCCTTGCCTTTTTTCTTTTCCACATTGTGTTCGATTGGAAGACCGTGACAATCCCAACCCGGCACATAAGGCGCGTCGAAGCCCGTCATCTGCCGTGACTTCACCACGAAATCTTTCAGGGCCTTGTTAATAGCATGACCAAGGTGAAGCTCACCATTGGCATAGGGAGGACCATCATGAAGAATGAACTTGGGACGACCGGCGTTCTTCTCACCAATTTTCTGATACAGCTTAATGCTGTCCCAATGGTCCAGCATGGCAGGCTCGCGCTGTGCGAGATTAGCCTTCATGGGGAAATCAGTATGCGGTAGATTTAGCGTGCTCTTATAGTCGGTCATGTTTGCAGTCTTCAATACTCAGCCAGCTTGCGCCACGGTGTTGCCGCAGCCTGTTTGTGTACTTACCTGAACAGTCAGGCACATCAATAAACGTTAATACAGCTACTTAACCTGCTGCAGCAGTTAATACTTCCCTCACCTGCTGCACATCAGTACGGATTTGTTGCTTTAGTGCATCCAGCCCATCAAACTTTTCCTCGTCCCTGATCTTCTTGCGAAATATAACTTCGATCGTCTTCCCGTAAAGGTCTTCATCAAAGTCCAGAATATGGGCTTCCAGCAGGGCTTCGCCTTCATCGGTAACCGTGGGCCGATATCCAATGTTGACCGCTGCCTGCCGAAACCTGTCTCCCAGGCGAACCTCACAGGCATACACGCCATGCAAGGGAATCTTGCGGCGATGAGGATTGATGTTGCAGGTCGGATAGCCCAGATCGCTACCCAATTGTTGCCCTGGCTGTACCTCTCCCTTCATGGAGTAAGGGCGACCCAGTAGTTGTTCAACCAGGATAAAATCGCTTTCTGCCAGCTTCTCCCTGATAACAGTTGAACTGATACGCTGGCCATTGCGCTCATAAGCCGCCGTCTCTATTACCTCGAATCCGTATTCTTCGCCCTTGGCCTGCAATAGCGAGAAGTCGCCGGAGCGCTTGTGCCCAAACCGAAAATCGTTGCCGACAATAAAACTGCTCACGCCCAAACCCTCTACCAGGATTCGGTCCACGTATTCTTCGGCGCTCAGTTCGCTGGTGGTCTTGTCGAAATTGAGTTGAAACACGAAATCGATCCCGAAGCTCTCGAGTAATTCCAGCTTCTCACGGATCGATGTAAGCCTCGCCGGGGGATCACCCTTTTCGCCGGCGAAATATTCTTCCGGGTGTGGCTCCAGCAAAATTACCACCGAGGGCAGATTGAATTGATCGGCTTTCTCTTTTAACTGGTCGAGAATGAGCTGATGCCCAAGGTGTACACCATCGAATTTACCAATGGTGGCGACACAGTTCTGGTGAAACTGGGAGAATCTTTCGGGATCATCAAAGATAATCATGGCTGGCCCGGGTGGAGCTAAAAGCGCGAGATTATACTCCTTTCCAGCGGACTGTGCAGGAGTTGCGGCCAGGCCCCCTATTTGGCCTGATCGTCAGTATTGGCGGGGGCTGCAGAGGCCTGTCGGTACTTTTCCAACCCCCGGCGAAAGATGATATTGCTGGCGGCGGCCAGGCAGATGATAACCACACCCTGCCCCACCATCGTGTTTACTACCGAGATGGTTTCCGGGCGGGTAGAAATCAATACCAGATTAACCACGGTTGCCAGGGCCAGGATACCGAGAAGAATTGCCGCAACGATTTGCAGCACAGCGATAAATTTACTCATGGGGGAATTATAGGTAGCTCAAGCCGAGTCTTGCAATTCGTGAAAAGACAGGAAATGTTGCAGTCCTTCTGCTCCCAGGAAGCGAGCCAGGGTCTTGTGGTCTGTCTTACGCACATCCACAACAATCAGACCTTCCAGTGAGTTATTGAAACCGGAATGAATATTGAAACAAACCAGTCGCCCATTGAGGGATAGATAGTGCCGCAGAAGGACCGGTACCGCCTTACCCGGGTCACACCGACCAATCAGCTTGCCTAGCATTTTCACGTTCGCCAATTCGGCCAACATCGCCTCGGTCCAGACCCGGTTTTCCACCTTGTGGGGCGTTATGGGCTGTACCAGCGAAGCGAACTCCTTGGCCTTGAAGTTGGTGAGCATGGTATCTGCTATCAGGGATCGCGCCAGGTCACTGTATTCCCGGGAAATACTCACCGAGCCGAATAAAGTGTGATACGTGGGCCTTTGCACCAGGATTGCCCCAATGCCACGCCATAGCAGGTTCAATGAAACCGGGCGTCGCTGGTAATCGATATGGATGAAAGAACGCCCCATTTCAATTGCAGAGCCGAGTTGCTTGATGAACGCTTCGTCGTATTTGTACAGAGACCGGCTATAGAGACCTTTCACGCCATGTTTGGCTACGATTTCATCCACCAGCCCAACGCGGTAGGCGCCGGCAATTCTGCTTTCATTCTTGTCCCACAAAAACAGGTGAAGATAGTGGGGGTCAAACTCGTCAGAGTCCTTGGACAGTCCTGTGCCCTCGCCCACTGCCCTGAACGTAATTTCCCGGGCTATCGCGATCTGTTCCATGATCGCACCCAGACGATCATAGGGAGCGCAATACACATCGAATTCTTCATGCTCGACCAGGCGAAATTCTTCAAGATCAGCGATAGCACGATCGACTTCACTGGCGGTTTTCGTGGGATCCAGTTCTTCAATGCCCTGCAGAGATGGCAGGCTCGCCTGTTCCTGTCTGCCCTGCCCTAACGCGTCGGTGCTCACCCGCAGGTATTGGGTAACCGCGACTGGATTATGTAATAGTCGCAATTCCTGTGCGGGAATCGGCCGACCAAACTTAAGCGGCAATTTGAAACCGTTCTTGTTGGCCAATTGTCGGGGCAATAGCACAGTACGCAACCTGGGATGAATCCGTCCCGCGGTATAGAAGTAGGAGGAATTCTTGCCACTCACATGGACGGGAACGCAGGTAGCCTCATACTTCTTCAGTAACTGTCCTGCCAAACGATTCCATTCCCGGTCCTGGATGCGACCATGGTTGGGTTCATAGGCAGACACCATACCAGCCGGGAAAAGTAAAACAGCCCCATCGTTGCGCAGGTGTTTATGGACTTGCTTGATACCGCCAACATTACCCGAAGCAGCGTTGCTGGACAGCACGTTCACGCCGATAAAGATTGGCGCCAATTCGGGAATCAGTCTCAGCAGCTCATTGGTGAGAACCTGCAAATCCGGCCGTACTTCCATGATCACCTTGGCCAGGGCTATGCCTTCCAGGCCACCGAGCGGGTGATTGGCAACTATCAACAGCGGACCGGTACGCGGAATTTCCTCCAGCATTTCCGGATTCTCGATGCTGACCTCGACGCCCAGCTTCTCTAGCGACTGGACAAGAAACGGATAGGGTTCCTGTCCGCGAGGGATCTCATCCCAGATTCTGGCCAGTGGCTTAAGGCCCAGGATACTCTCTAATATCGAGGCCAGTATTCTCGGCTTAACAGGTAGCCGACAAGGATTAGTCATTCTGTGGGTATTGCTTTACTAAATTGGATTCGTAGCGCCAGGCTCTTATAAGGGCCATCAGCCCTGGTGTTTTATACCCGCGCCGGCGATTTGCGGCACCAAGTTTAAACAGGGTGCTGTATTGCTGCAACAAGGCAGCGAGCGCATCCGAAAGCCGCGCATTGCGGTCCCAGATATGGATAGATTCCGAGCTGGCACCATTTATTTCAATTATCTCGAAATCGTATCCCGCCTGCAGATTTTTCAGGTCACGAAACTTGATGTCCAGACGACCATAGTAATAGCCCGGAATGTCGTCAAAAATGCGATCCAGGGCTTTTACCAGCCTTGAATCGATGTACTCACTCCCATCCCTGAACACAGCGCCCCGACAGTGGCTGGCGGAAAAAACCAGGCGATAGGGTTGCCCATCGGGAATAACCCGATCCATTTGCTCTGCATGACGCCGCTGATAAAGATGCTCCAACTCCCCCGCCCGCGGGTCCCTGGCAATCAATTCGCGCAGAGTGGAATGCCCATCACCTACGACGTAAGGAGTATATTTAAAAGTCAGGGAAGTAATTTCCCCCTGCTCTGTGTCTGGATGACGCACATAGAATACGCCGGCTTCAGGCTCCCAGTGACTTAGCTGCTGGAACTGGATAGAGCCACCCTGTGGGAAGTCTTTAATGTAGGCCGCCAGCTCTTCGCGGCTTTTCAGTAACTTTACGCCGGAACCTCTGCAGCCGATATTGGGCTTGGCGACGACCGGCAAGTCCACTTTCAATAGCAGCAGTCCCGCTTCCACCACCTGGGCCTGATGTAACGGCTCTTCGGCTGTCACCTCGTAGATCATCCAGGGCAGAATCCATTCCCTGGCGTCCGGGCCTGCCACATCGAATACCGCTGATTTGGCTACGCCCACCATACCGGAAAGCGGAACAGCAGGGCTGGCAATGAGAGGCAAGCTAAAGCTTCGATAGCGCAGCGACAGTAGAATCCACTGAATCACCACGGGAATATACATAAGCCACATGGGCCAGAATTCGAAATAGGAGGTAGTACGCCCCCTCAGATCGAGAGGCGGCATGCCTTGCGGCACATAGGTACCTTCCGCGCCAATACTATCCCTGCTATTTGCCATATCCCTCTTTGGTCCTTGTTAGCTCCGGCCATCCAATACAGCCCGGGCATTTCCCGGTTTCCGATAAACCCATCGATTCCGGGAATTCTGTCAATCCTCACCCGGCTGCATTGTGTAGACAGGCACCCATCGACACTGAAACTGACCGGAAACCAAGGCAGTTTGTCTCCAAAGCCAGCAAGTTCGCGATTATACCGCCGCAAGCGGTGGGGCGGCGACTGGTCAAGAACTCCGGGCCATTGTTATTATCGGAATTTCCTTGGCAGGCATTCCTTTTTATTCATGATCGGACGGATTCTCCTCACCCTCGCGGTAATAGGCATCGCCTACTTGTTCATTCGCCAGCGACGGCTCGCAGAGGATAAGGAAAACAAGCCAGCTGCGAAAGCCCGCACCAAGGCCCAGGATGAGCTCAGCCAGGATCTGCGTATGGCCGCCTATATGTTCCTCGTATTGATGGTGGGTATAGGCGGTGCCGTCTATTACTTTCGCTGGCAGGATGAACACACCATACTCACAATCAATCTGCACCGGGAAAACCAGGCGCAGCCAGTCAGCTACCAGGTCTACAAATACCAACTCCAGGAGCGCTCATTTACCACAATCGACGGCACCCAGGTGACCGTCGCGGGCAGTGAGCGTATGGAGGTGCTCGGTCTTGAGCAATAAGCAGAAACAGCCTGAGCTGGAGGCCGCCGGCGGATTCAAAGCGATCAACTACGTATTGTCGGTCGCCAAGCGGGTTGGTACGCGAAATCTGGCGTCTGCAGTGCGCTCGAAAAACACCTGCAAGGCCTGCGCCTTCGGAACCGGTGGGCAACGTGGCGGGCTGCACAACGAATACAGTCACCGGGTGGAGATCTGTAACAAGAATATCCAGGCCCAACTCAGTGACATCAGACAAGCCATTCCGGCCGAAATATTCAGCCACAATACCATCGACGAACTGGCTGCGCTTTCAGGCAAGCAACTGGAGGACCTGGGCAGACTCGCCCATCCCCTGTACAAGGCAGCCGGTGACAAGCACTACCGATGTATTGGCTACCCGGAGGCTCTCGACAAAATTAGCCAACGCCTGTTACAAACCAACCCTCAACGGGCGTTCTTTTACGGCTCAGGCCGGTCATCCAACGAAGCCGCGTTCCTGTTGCAACTATTCGCCCGGCTCTACGGCTGCAACCACATCAACAATTGCTCCTATTATTGCCACCAGGCCTCCGGCGTTGGACTTAATGCCACCATCGGAACCGGCACCGCAACAATTCAATATGGCGATCTGCACAAGGCTGACCTGATCTTCGTGCTTGGCGCTAACCCGGCGTCCAACCACCCTCGTTTCGTCAAGGTGTTGCTGGAATGCAGGCAGCGTGGCGGTACCGTCATCGTGATAAATCCTGCGCGGGAAGCTGGCCTGGTTCGCTTCGCATCACCCAGCAATTTCAAGTCCATGATTGCGGGCGGCGGCGAAGTCGCTTCCCGCTACGTGCAACTCCACCTGGGTGGTGATGTAGCGTTACTCAGCGGTATCGCCAAGTCCTTGCTGGAGCGCAACCTTGTCGATCATGAATTTATCGCCACTGCCTGCGAGAACTATGAGGAGTATGCAGACTTTATTCACAATCTGGATTGGCGTGTCATCGAACGCGAGAGCGGCGTAGAGAAAACCGAACTTGAAGAACTGGCCACGAGTTACAGCGAAGCGAACAACGCGGTATTCGCCTGGGGCATGGGACTCACGCATCACGAAAACGGCACAGAAAATATTGAAGCGGTTGCGGCCCTGGCCTTGTTGAGAGGCATGATCGGAGGTGAAGGCAAGGGACTCCTGCCGTTAAGAGGCCACTCCAATGTTCAGGGAGTGGGCTCCATGGGTTTCACCCCAGCTCTCAAGCAGCAGGTTTTCGATGCGATAGAAGCAGAATTCGATTTCAAGCTTCCCACAACGACGGGCATGGATACCCTGGCCTGTGTGCAGGCAGCCCATCGCGGTGAAATTGATTTCGCTTTTTTATTGGGTGGCAATCTATTCTCGGCGAACCCCGATTCAGCCTATTCGGCAGAAGCGCTTGATGCCATTCCCTTTAAGGTGATGGTCAACTCCACCCTGAACCAGACCCACGTAAACGGCGTTGCCGGAGAGAACATCGTGCTACCGATACTCGTGAGAGATGAGGAGAAACAGGGCACGACCCAGGAATCCATGTTCAACTATGTTCGACTCAGTGATGGCGGATTCGAGCGGATCCCGGATCTTCTTTCCGAAGTTGAAATCGTCTCCCGCATCGCCGCCGGCGTCATCGAAAAGGAAGTGCTGGATTTTTCCAGATTCAGCCGCCATCAGACGATTCGCCAAACCATTGCCAGAGTCGTTCCGGGATTTAGCAAGCTCGCCGACATCGATCGCAGCAAACGGGAATTCCATATAGAAGGACGACACCTTTCCCGACCAGATTTCAAAACCGAGTCAGGTCGCGCTCGCTTTACGGTACCGAAAAATACCAACTGGTCAGCGCGAGAAAACAAGAAGGAAGCACGGGAGTTTAATCTGACCACGGTGCGTAGCGAGGGCCAGTTCAATACCATCATCTACAGCGAAGAAGATGTCTATCGCAATCAGTCACGGCGGGATGTATTGCTGATGCACCCTGTCGATATTGAAAAGCTGGGGCTGACGGAAGGCGCAAGGGTCAACGTGAGAAACAGCACTGGCGAGATGGCAGGTCTCACACTGGCCGGGTTTGATATCAAGCCGGGCAATGTCATGACCTACTTTCCTGAGGCCAATGTACTCATACCCCAGTCGGTCGATGACCGGAGTCGTACTCCGGCTTTCAAGAATGTTGTCGTAGAAGTTTCCGCCTGTCACCCGGAGTGAGTGGAACGATAGGCTCCCCGGCGACCCTTCGCTGGCTCGAAGGCGTAGCGCAGCAACTCATGCATGTCACCATCGACATTAATTAGCACCAGTTCATCCTGCTCGACCACGAATACAGAAACGGCCTCGAGAGTCTCTGCTTCGAGATTCATCCCGACGAAGACCCAGACCTGCTCACCGTCTTCCCGAATTTTTACTATGCGCTCCCACTGCAATGAAGCGTCTTTCTCCTGAAGAGAGCGATGAAATACCTCATCGCTGAAATTCCGATCCATTCCCTTGGGAATGACTTCATAAACCGCCACCTGCAAATGTTCTACTTCAGAGAGATTAGCTTCTTCCTGGCTGATTAAATCGAGAAAATCGAACATGCCACTACGCAAGGCAATAGCCATTTCTTTTTCCAGGCGAATTTCAGGCATCTGCTCCTGTATGGAATTACGTACCGGACGTAATGGACGATCAGAGAAGGACATACAGGCTGTTAACATGATGGAAGCCAATGCCAGGCTCAGGGCTGTTCGATATCGATTTGAGTTGCTTATCATTGCATTCATTCCAGGGTGGTTATCTGGCAGGCGCTAGGGTCGCTGGAAGTGAACTAGTCCACTTCCAGGTCGACCAGCTCATCAATCTCAAATCGACGACCCAGTGCTGCGATGTCATCGCCACTGATCTCGCCAACGATGTTCACCATCACGGTATCACCCGGTTCGGCCACCATGATGGCCACACCATGGATAAACTCGGCATCGCCTGACATCCGCATGTAGATATCGACATGCTCGCTGTCTTCCCGCACGCGCACCACACGCTCCCAACCCTGGTCGTCCAGGTTGGAGGCAATCTCCGCCATCCGGTCTGCGATCTGCTCGACGTCGATGTCATCGCTTTCAAACACATTCACGGTGACGCGTAGCAGCTTGGAAATGAAATCAGCCGCCATATCGTCTTCCGCCCGGATCAGATTGGTGATCATATTCAACAATGGCGCTCTCAAACTGATTTCCACCGTCGGCTCAATATTCGCAATACTCGTCAGACCCGAGAAATCCACATAACCGGGATGGTCTTCGATATTGTTGTCAGCAGCCTGCGCCATAGGCATCAGGCAGAGCAGAATTGTGCTCACTGTACTCAAAAGCAATGTCTTGATTGTCTTCATGGTTCTATCCTCGCCTTCTCTCATCATCGTGCCAGGCACGAAATAATCAATTCTCAACGTCTTTCGTCGTCCAGGGATTCCCAGGACTAGATTGGGTCATTATTCAGAGGGTTATCTTCCCTCTCCCTGATGCGCTCAAAAGACGCATTCAGGTTTTCCTGAAGTGGAGCCATAAGGAAGCGTCCACCAATCATGGATTCCGTTCGCTCTGACACCTGATTCATGTACTGGATTGCCAGATTAAGATCCTGCAAGGCCTGGGCAATTTCCTCTGGGCTATAATCCACCGGTGTCGTGCTAATCGTTGTTTGGGACGGAGCCGGAGCGTTCGCCAGCATAGGCGACGGTGCCTGCTCAGGCGTCACCGGACCAGCGGGCAACAGCCCCACTGCAAGCGCGGCAACGGCCAGTGCCGGCACGCCATAGCGCACCAGTAGCGGCGCGTTTAGCAACCACTGCCAAAATTCCGCCAGCCCGGAGAGGCCATTGCTCCCTTGCGCAGTATCTGCTTGTGGTGGAACTGGCTGGGTCTCCTGCACCTGCGTCATCACTGTATCGAGAATGCTGTCTGCGCAGTCGACCAGGGGCAGGTCAATCAGCCCATCCTGAATAGTCTTCGCATAGCGGAACTCTCGAGCACATTCACTGCATGCCTGGACATGGCTGATGAAGGACTCCTGTTGAGTTGCAGTCAGATCCCCATCGAGATAGCTATCTACTTGCAACTGCACAAAATAGCATTGGGTTTCGTTATCGCTGTTCATCACTGTTAACCTGTTTCAACTTGTTGACTGAATTAGTGGGTTTTGTCTTTCAGTACCAGCTTTGCCTACGTTCGTTTTCCAAGTTCGACGACGTCTGCCTTCGCTGATGCACCCCCAGTCCTTTTTCCCGTATCCCTGCCCGTCATCGTGTCGAATAACTTCTTCAATGCCGGGTTTTCTCTCAATTTCCGTCGGCTCCTGTGTAAATACACCTTCACCTGACTCTCACTCATATCAAGCGTGTGCTGGATGTCGCCGTAGCTCATACCCTGAATATCCCGCATGATGATGATGCTGCGAAATGGATCATCCAGCAGCTTTATGCCGGCCATGAGCTCTTCTTTAAATCTGCCTTCATCCACTTGTTGCTCGGTCAATAGCTCTGCAGCCTGTTCTTCCGGCTCGGCGTAATCGTCTGTCTGGCTGGCCATGTTCTTGTGCTTGCGAACGTGGTCGATCACTGCATTGTGTGCTACTCGCATCAACCAGGCTCCCAGCTTGCTGTGGTCAATTTTTTTCCAGTGCCGCCAGAGCTTGATGAAGACTTCCTGGGTTATGTCCTCGGCATCTTCCCTGGCGCGCAGGCTATAGTGGGCGAAAGAGAACACTCTTTGCCGGTGTTGGGTTATTGCCTGTTGGTATTGCTCTAGCATTTGATAGTAAAGACGGGGTGCCAATTAAAAGGTTACAAAAAATGAATGGCAGGCCTGATTCAAGGCCAGCATCAGTAGAATAGCCGGATTCCGGGGTGTTTCATCTCATAGGTCGTCGGATTCCGGGGGGCGGCTGGTATAATTTATGCATTTGTGCAGTAGTAGAACTGGATGACCATGCGCAACTTCTTTCAACTAGTATCGGCACTGCTGACGGCTGGCTTGCTGTTGTTTTCGACAGCGACCATTGCCGCTGAAAACACCCTGGATTTGGGGGATGGGTTGAGCGTGCGTGTTCTTTATTTTGAGCCAGAGAATGCCACAACCCCTCCACCCTTAGCCATTTTGTTATCCGGCGGGCTCAATAATGAATTCATGGCCCGTGCCCAGTTCTGGTTAGGCAAGGAAATGATCAATCGAGGCTGGGCCATAGTTGTGCCAATGACAGACCAGGGGCGCGATTTCTTTATCGAGCACAGCAGCCTGATGGGCGGTATTGTGGCTCAGCTCCATGAACGCTACTCGATAAAGGCCCAGAAACCACTCCTGTTGGGAATTTCTTCTGGCGGCAGCGCCGCCCTGGCAATAGCCACCCAGAACCCGGCTGACTATTTGGGGGTGGTCGCGACTCCTGGACGCCTACTCGAGGAAATTCCCTTGCAGGAACTGGACGGCCTTCCCATTTTTCTGCGAGTAGGTGAAAGAGATGACTTTCGCTGGAACAAGAAACTTGAGGAGAATGAGAGGCTGCTGGAGAACGCGGGCGCAAAAGTAGACGCGGCGCTGGTGCCCGACGCCCACCACATTTTCACCCTGGACTGGGATGAGATTGAAATCTGGTTACAGACTGTTCTGCAGTCAGGGCCAGCAGGCCTCTGACTGCAGCAGCCGTACGTCTTTCGCTGCTTTGGTTGAGACCCAATAGCTAGAAGCGGTCTTCTTCGATCCAGTAATTGCTGACTATGCCGTCCACGAATTCGATGGACAGGGTCTCAACACGTTCCTCTTCGACATCCACGGAAAATACCAGGAAGACACCGACTTCCGTGTCTTTCTCAGAACGGTTGCGGTACTTCCAGATTTCGGTGCCATCGGCATAGGTAAGCTTGGTGCTGGGATCACCAAAGGAATTTCGAACGTATTCCTGATCGCTCTGACCGACCTGCATGCGATGCACATCGCCCTCATCCCAGGAAGTCTGCAGTGGACGGGAATCCGAATCCACCGTGACCAGGCAACCGGTAAGGGTTATAGCCATCGCCAACAACAGTGCCTTTTTAATCATTTCTCGTACCCCATTTCGTTCAACTTATTAGTATGTTGGAGATTCTCAGCGACTCCTGCACCAGTTGCTCTTGCTGCGAGGACTATCTAAATGAAGAGTCGAAGCTTTTCCATCCACTGCTTTGACGCCTTGGGCCAAAAAAAGTTACAGCAGATGATCCTGACAGCTTAGCGACCCAGCCTGAATCAAAGCTGAATGGCGCTAGCACAGGGATATACAGTATGCTGCCCCACTTTGTGGGACATTGACTCGACGAATGAACAGATTTAACGCCCTGTTTCCACTGTGGGCTTTCCTGCTAACCATAATCGCCTTCCTGTTCAGTGATTTCTTTACGCCACTGAGTAGCCTGATCGTGCCGTTGCTGGCGATGGTGATGTTTTGCATGGGCCTTACGCTTGGCAAGGATGATTTTCTGCGCATTGCCAAAAACCCCAAGCCCGTATTCGTCGGTGTCGTGCTCCAGTTCCTGCTCATGCCGATCCTCGCCCTGACCCTGGCGACGATGCTGCAACTCTCGTCCCAACTGACCGCTGGCATGGTACTGGTAGGGAGTTGCGCCGGAGGAACCGCCTCCAACGTGATCAGCTTTCTGGCCAAAGGTGACCTGGCGCTCTCCATCAGCATGACAATCACATCTACGCTGATTGGAGTGATCGCCACTCCCCTGCTCTGCGCGTTCTATCTTTCGGAGACCATCGCAGTCGATCGACTGGGTATGTTCATCAGCATCGTACAAATGGTTCTCTTGCCGGTCGCACTGGGTGCACTGCTCAATCATTTCCTGCCGGACAGGGTAAGCCGCTCTCAACGCTACCTGCCTAGCCTGTCGATCATTATCATTCTGCTGATCATTACCATCGTTGTCGCGCTCAACAGCGACAGCCTGCTGGCCGTGGGTGGCATCACGATAATCGCTGTTGCGCTCCACAATCTGGGTGGATTGGCCGGTGGATTCTATCTGTCACGCCTCATGGGTTTCGATATTCGCCAGAGTCATACCATTGCCATCGAAGTTGGCATGCAGAATTCAGGGTTGGGGGTTGCTCTGGCACTGGAATTTTTCTCTGCAACCGCTGCATTGCCAGGCGCTATATTCAGTGTCTGGCATAACATCAGCGGCTCGTTGCTCGCGTCGGTATGGGGTCGCAAGAGAGATTCGCTTGAATACCTGATCAAAGATGAGCAGGAGTTCAGTACCGAGTGATCCAAATCACACCGATTCGAAAACTTTTTCTTGACCACGTAAGCGATGAGAGTACAATGCGCGCGTCGAGAGTAATTCCGCTCAACAAAAACCGGACAAAATTTACAAAAGTAACTCAACAGTAGTAAGACCGATGAATATTTTCACCATTCTATCCACCATGTACACGACTGCGGCCGCCCAAGGCCATCGGTTCTGCGTGCGCGTGGAGAAGAATTGGGCGGCGAACTTGGAGCGCTTTTCTGCATAGTAGACATCTACTTAAAGAATCAAAGAAAAGACCTCTAAGTTCAAACAACTAGAGGTCTTTTTTTTTGCACTAAATTTTTTATCTACCCACATTGGATGTTGGGTACAGGGGGACTATTGTGTCCGAAAAACTGCACAGAAACATACAACTGATCTATGGCCTGGCATTTTTCCAGTGCTTCATGGTGATCGTCCCTGTGATCGTGCCGTTCTTTGCGTCGAAGGGACTCAGTCTTGCAGAAATTTTTTACCTGCAAGCGGTTTTCGCAACCACCATCGTCATTTTCGAAGCACCGTCCGGCTATTTCGCAGACATTTTTGGCCGCCGTACCGCACTGCTGATTGGTAGCGTTATCCACGGCAGCGGGTATTTCATGCTGATCTTCGCTGATGAATTCCTCAGCCTTATGATCTTTGAGATTACCCTCGGTGTAGCCGCCAGCCTGCTATCCGGTGCCGACCTGGCTTTGCTTTACGACACCAGGAAGGCACTGGAAGACGAAGAGTCTGAAGAGCACAGTTCAGCCATCGCACATATTGGAGTAACCAAATGTGTCGCGGAAGCGCTGGGAGCATTGCTCGGTGGCGCGCTGGCGCTGTACTCATTCGATCTGATGATACTGGCGCAATCGGCTGCAGCATGGATGTGTCTGATATTTGCACTGTTCATTGTGGAACCGCCGTACCGACGCACCGAAGGCGTCGCCGAACGTGTGCGGATCATTGAAATACTCAGGCACTTGCTGCATTCGGATCCGATTCTGCGTCAGATCGTTATCGCGATTCCTTTGTATAGCCTGGCCACGTTCAACGCGATCTGGTTGATCCAGCCGTACTGGGAAGCTCAAGGTCTGTCGCTGGCAGTTTTCGGAGTGCTCTGGTGCGCGCAAAGTCTCACTGCGGCCGCCGCAACCCGGTTTGGCTTTACGGTTGAGAAGCGGTTCGGAGCGATCACGGCACTGACGATCATCGGCCTGTTACCCATTGTGGCCCACTTTGGAATGGCCTGGCTTCAGGGTTGGGCGGGTATCGCCATCGCCCTGCTGCTGTTCGCAGGACGCGGCCTCAAGCAAGTGATACTGGTTAACGCCCTGAACCGGCGCGTTCCCAGCGAGTTTCGCGCGACAGCGAACTCCATCACCAGTTTTCTGTTTCGCCTGTCGTTTATCGTCAGCGGTCCAGTAGTTGGTTACGTGGCCCAGCTTAAAGGGCTCGAAGTCACACTGAATTTACTAGGCGCCTGCTACATCGTGGTGTTTATCGTGGTGATGCTGCCACTCATAAATTCGGTTCGCAGTATTCAGCAGCGAGTAGTTGCATAAGCAGTCCCTCCCCACTGTGGGGGTAATCACTCATCTCTTCTTCCCCCCTTCCCTTAATGAGTGGTTACCCCCATTTTTTTACTCCCCACCAACACGCTTCCTGAGCCTGCAATCTATCGATTTGCCCTGCGCTGAATTGGTGCTTTTTCGGCCGGCATGATAAAGTTTTCGCGACTTCTGGGCGCCTGTACCAGCGATGAGCTGGGGATTACACCAATAGCCAACAAAAATAAAGCGCAAGCCAGCCCACACCGAAGTCGGCCCAAAACAGTGCAGGAGTACAAGAATGAAACTGATTACCGCAATCATTAAACCCTTCAAGGTCGACGATGTGCGCGAAGCCCTATCCGAATTGGGGGTGAGCGGCATGACCATTACCGAAGTCAAAGGCTTCGGCCGGCAGAAGGGACACACAGAACTCTACCGTGGCGCCGAATACGTCATTGATTTCCTCCCCAAGTCCAAGCTTGAGATAGCTGTATCCGATGAATTGTCCGAACAGGCGGTAGAAGCTATTTGCAAGGCTGCCAGTACTGGACAGATCGGTGATGGCAAGATTTTCGTCACCAATCTCGAGCAGACTATTCGTATTCGTACCAGCGAAACTGGAAACGACGCCCTGTAGAGGAAATCCCATGCCCAAAATAAAAACAATCTCCTCGCTGCTGGCAGCGACGTTCCTGCTATTGCCGTCGATGGCAGCTGCCCAGGACGACCTGAATGGCGCCAACACTGCCTGGATTCTCACGTCCACAGCGCTGGTGTTATTCATGACGCTACCCGGCCTTTCCCTGTTCTACGCCGGTCTGGTAAGAACCAAAAACGTACTTTCCGTCTTGATGCAGTGTTTTTCTATTGCCGTGGCGATTTCCATTCTCTGGCTACTTGTAGGCTACAGCATTGCTTTTGGCCCCTCGGAATCAGCGTGGTGGGGTGGTCTTGGCAAGGTGTTGTTCGCCGGGATCGATATCAACAGCATGTCTGGCGACATACCTGAGACAGTATTCGCTGCTTTTCAGATGACCTTTGCCATTATTACTCCGGCCCTGATCGTGGGTGCCTTTGTTGAGCGCATCAAATTTTCAGCCATGCTGCTATTCAGCGTGCTCTGGACCCTGCTGGTCTACTTTCCGGTGGCCAACTGGGTATGGGGTGGTGGCTGGCTTGGTCAGATGGGACTGATTGACTTCGCCGGTGGTACCGTCGTGCACGTTACAGCAGGCGTTGGCGCACTCGTATTCGCTATCCTCCTGGGACAACGCAAGGACTTCGGCACTTCCTCTACACTGCCCCATAACCTGACCATGAGTTTTACCGGCGCAGCCATGTTGTGGGTCGGCTGGTTCGGCTTCAACGCGGGCAGTGCCCTCGCGGCTGATGGCGCTGCAGGCATGGCCCTGTTTGTTACCCATATTTCAGCAGCGGTAGGTGCTTCCACGTGGATGGCCATCGAATGGATCAAGTATGGAAAGCCCAGCGGACTCGGCGCTATCACCGGCATGGTAGCCGGCCTTGCCACCATCACCCCGGCTTCCGGCAGCGTGGGACCAGCGGGCGCTCTGATTGTCGGGCTCTGCGGCGGAATTATTTGCTATGTCGCCACCAATTACATGAAACAGACTCTGCGCATCGATGATTCGCTGGACGTGTTTCCAGTGCATGGAGTCGGCGGGATCGTAGGTACCTTCCTGGCTGGCATACTGGCCTCGGGAGAGCTTGGTATTTTCAGCGGCAATGGCCTTGCAGAAGGGGCGACAATCGGCTCCCAGGTGATGGTGCAGATTACCGGCATACTCGCCACTGGTGTATACACGGCGATTCTGACCTTTATCCTGTTCAAGCTGGTAGCAGCTGTTACTTCCGGCATTCGTGTCTCAGCCGAACACGAGCAGCAGGGGCTGGATATCAGCGATCACGATGAGAAAGGTTACGCCATGTAATCTCTCCCCGCTCCCAATAGATCAAAAAAGCGAAGTCAGGTACTTCGCTTTTTTTATGCGCGGCAAATTCACAACTACCAGTTTTTGGGCAAGTCAGGATGCTTGTTGCGTCGCTTGCGATAGCGATCATCCCGCATCTTCCGCTCCACTTGTTGCACGTGCCGTTCATCAAAATCGCGGTTTATACGGTTCTCGGTAACCACCCGCCAATGCACGGCCCAATGATACAGGCCCGTGCGCTCCAGCAATGGCCGCAAGCCAAGACCAAGAAACGCCATAATCGCGAGATACCACATGAACCATTCGACGCTGTACAGCGGAATTACCAGCGCCACCCAGAGCAGCCCACGGAAGATTCCTGTGGCCACGGTGCCGTATTCGAATTGCTTGCGTCTAATTTTTGGGAATTCTTCAGACATGGGCAAATCTCTTCGACTCTAACCGTCAGGCATTCTTGCGCAGTGTGGTAATGGCATAGACCAACTTTTCATCGTCCAATGAAGAGAAGGTAGTCGCAATCAGGCAGGTAGTACGACCATCATTGATCAGTTCACCGCGTAACTTGAAGCGTGGGCCGAGTACAGGAGCGAAATAATCGATCCGCATATTAACGGTGGCCGACCAAGGCGATGCAGACGCATCGTCGTGCAGCGTTCTGCAGGTATAGAGGGAAATCATATCCACGTAGGTACCGGTGAACCCCCCAAAAAGTTGCCCTCTCGGGTTGAGTACACGGTCTGGCAAATGGGCCTCTATTTCAACAAGACCACGTTCTTCCTGCAGTATCTTCCACTCGCTGGCTTCGACCAGGTCCCCGGCATTGTGCCCCGGTCGCATAAAGAGAGGCCGTTCATCCATAGCTGCGGCTCGCAATTAGTAATTTATGGTGGGTCTGTTAAAGAGTAACACAGCTCAACCCAGGCATTGCTGCGAGCGGGTAAGCGTCTGTCTGTATGTGGTCAATTCAGCCAATCTCGATGGTGGTATTTACCAACATCGACTATCGAGCACAACGGAAAACGAGATAAGCCATTGTATTTTAATATTTTTTCAAATTGGCACTCTATTTGCTCTCTCTATTTCAGTAGTGAATAACAACAGTCTTCATTCGGGGGACAATTTACATGAGAACTTCTAGTCATTCTTTTCGATTGAGTACAGCCACCATGCTGGCCATGTTGCTGGGTAGCTATGTCTTCGCGGGAGATGCCAATGCCGGTGATCTGAGAGAAATCAGCCGGGTTAACCAGAGCATCAGCATAGACGGCGCAGAACAGGTTGGTGACGTATCTTCAGTTAATGGCGGCATCCGTATCGCCGATGGCGCGAGTGCTTTCGAGGTATCGACCATCAATGGTTCGATCACACTGGGAGATAGCGTACAGGTTGCCAGTGCCCAGACCGTGAATGGCCGCATTCGGGTGGGCAATGACGTAAAAGTCAAAGGTTCGCTGGAAACCGTAAATGGCAGCATTCGCGCAGATCGCGGCAGCGATATCGATAACAGTATAGAAACCGTTAATGGCAGCATAAACCTGCGCAACACCCGTGTGGGCAAGGATCTAAAAACTGCCAATGGTGACATCGATATACTCAATGGCAGCGTGGTGGAAGGAGATGTGATCGTGCGCGGCAAGCGACACTGGTGGGACCGCTTCTTCGAATTCAGCCGCAACCGGCCTGAAATTACGATTGATAGCGAATCTTCAGTACTCGGTGATATTCACCTGTACCAGGAAGTCGATCTGAATATTTCTCGTGATGCCGTGGTTGGGGAAATTATCGAGCACTTCTAATGGACGTAATTGGGTGCGCCGGATGAATGGATATCGCCGGCTGTACCCGTCCACTCTTCTTTACCTTATTATTCTGCGTGCTGTCCTCTTAATCCGCTCCGCTTCCTTGCCTTTTCCTGCCCCCATTCCCGGAAATCGCGACACTACCCTGCCGCCATAGACTGCAGCCCTTCGTTGAGGAACCTGTTGGCAGATTCCACGTCGCCAATTTGGTAGAGACCCAGAAACAGGGCGAGCGAACGCGAGGAACTCGGCGGCAAAGTCATCAACTCATTGATACTGACCACCAACGCTTCTGCATTGTTCTCCGTCGCATGGGCGACGGTTTTGATTAGCGCCGCAGGGATACGCTGCGGTGAATCGGGTGCAGTTTGAATGCCATCGACAATGGCTTGTGCTTTTTCTGGCTCAAAAGATCTCAGGTAATGGCTGGCAAGCAGGAGCTGGCTGGCCGCATCCGCCGCATTGCTATTCACCAGGCATTGCAACTCTCCACTATCGAAACCCGCAAATACGTCCACGTTTTCGGCAACACACTCACTCTGACGGGCAAGCAGATCCAGAGCTCCCTGCAATACCTGAACTTCAATACCTCTCACCAGCACCACATAGGCGATGGGATTGTCGGGCGTCGTTTGAATCGCCCTGCTCGCCGTGGTGATGTCGTCTCGCCAGCTTGCCGCATAACTGAACGTCAGTAGCCCATAGGCGAAGGCCAGAACCGCTGTTATGCCGATCAGGTTTTGCCTGAATTCCTCATGGGATGCCAATCGGTCCACGATATAGGACAGGGCAAACAGAATGCCGCACAGCGGTAGGTAGGTGTACCTGTCTGCCACGAATTGCCCGCCCACCTTGACCAGGCCTATCACCGGCAACAAGGCAATGACATACCACCACCACGCGGTAAACAAACAGGGATACTGTCGGGCAAGTACGATTGAAGCAGCACTCACCGCTGTAAAGAGCCCAGCGCAGAGCCAAAAAATCAGTCCTGGCCCCAGATCCGGCATCGGATAGTAAAAAGCCAGATTCAATGGCAGCAGGAACTGCTTAAGGTATTCAACGTACGCCAGGGTCGCTATTACGACTCGATCGAGCAAGGAATAGTCCACTACGATATCGATTGCTGTGGTATGGGATACCAGCGCCATGACACAGGCAAATGCCGAAAATAGAACGAACGGCAGCTTTTCAATGACGTAGGATTTCAGCGCTGCCGGGTCGGCAAGGCTGGGCCAGCGCTTTAGTGGCCAGAAATCCACGAGAATTAACAACACAGGAAATGATACGGCCATGGGTTTCGCCATCAAGGCCGCGGCAAAGGCAGCGACGGAGGCCAGATAGTACTTACGCAGACCTTCCTGTTTGAAAGATACATAGGCATGAAAGGCGAGCATCAGGAAGAAAAAACTCAGCACTTCCTTTCGCTGCGAAATCCAGGCAACGGATTCCACATGCAAAGGATGAATCGCGAATACCAGCGCAGCCAGGAAGGCAGCATCAGCGGAAAAGAAACGTTTCAGTAAATGGAAAAACAGCAGGCTGTTCGCCAGATGCAATAACAGATTTACCACATGCATGGGTTCGGCGTTGATGCCGAACAACTGCACATCCAGCATATAGGACAACCAGGTCAGGGGATGCCAGTTACTGACCTCAATGGATTGCATCGCCCACAACACATTGTCGAGCGTAAGCCCCGCCCGTACATGCTCGTTCTGAAACACGTAGGCATTGTCGTCGATATGAGTGAAACCACCTTGCAGGACGGGAAAGAAACACGCGGCAGTAATCAGCAAAAGCAACGCCGGACGCAGTAAGTTTTTTGTATTCATAGTCACAGGCACCCAATATAGATTGAGTGACTCGAAAAAACTACGGCTGCGGGAAAAATCAGTAGTATTGGGGAAATTACGCCAGCTCTCAGCAGGGTTTGCGATGCGTAATTCGAGCTCGCTATCAAAGCTGCTCAATCTGAGGTATTTTGTGTACGGTCAATTCTCCAATCAAAAGAATAAACCCATGATCAGACCCCTTGTTTTTCTCTTTGCCAGCCTGGGTAGTTCGCTGGCTTTCTCACAACTCGAAGCGGCGAGAAACGCTGATGTCGCTTACGGGCATCATCACATCAATACCACTAACGTCGAAGCCCACAGGCATTTCTGGGTTGAAGGCCTGGGTGGAAAAATTGCCGAAATAGGAAGCGCAAGACGTGAAGTCATTGCCTTTCCCAATGTGCTGGTATTGTTTTCTGAGCGAGAACACAGCGGCGGCTCCCGAGGATCAGTGGTGAATCATGTGGGTTTCGAGACCCAGGATATCGAAGCGGACGTTGCCCGCCTGATTGAGTTGGGTTATTCCATGATTTCCAGAGAGGAGCTGCCGGCAGTTTACGAGGTGAGCAACGGCATCGCGCGCCGCCCGGGCGGCAACACCATAGCCTATGTGCTGGGGCCGGACGACCTGAAGGTTGAATTGATAGAAAATACCAACATCGATCATCCAATTCAGATGCATCACATCCACTGGGCCCACCCCGAAGGCGCAGCCATGCAGCAATGGTATCTTGAGCATTTTGGTGGCATTGAGGGCACCCGAATTGGACAGCCTGCTATCGATTTGCCCGGCGTGAATCTCACCTATGGACCAGGAGATGCAGATGTAGCGCCGACCCAGGGCAGGGCCTTCGACCATATCGGTTTTGAAGTGAACGATTTGCAGAACTTCGTAGCTGAATTGGAGCGCAAGGGAATAACGATGGACCGCGGTTACACAGAAGTCGCTTCCCTGGGAATCGCTATCGCTTTTCTTACAGATCCCTGGGGAACCTATATCGAACTCACGGAAGGTCTGGATACCGACCTCTGATCAGGCAACTCAGCCTTTAGGACTTACTGTTAACTTTCCCACGGCGGTACCGGTAACCTGTACCGTCGTTCCTTTGGGGATATCACTCTCAGAGACCACTTTCCAGCTTATACCTGAAAATTTCACCTCACTCTGGGAATCCCCGTTCAGGTCCGACTCCAGTACAAATTCTGCCCCGATCAAATCTGAAGTAACGGGTTTATTATCGCTGCTGTTTTGCATGCGTTGTAGCGGTTTCCATAAACCAACCGCCGACAGCAGAGACAGAATACCACTGCCGAGTAGCGCCCCGGCCAGAGTCTGCGGAACGATTCCCGCAAACATTAGCAATCCTGTCGCCAGGCAACCGAGCCCAATAAAAAACAGGATCATGATGGAGAAGCCCAGTACCCCAACTTCGATTGCCAGCATGGCTAGCCCCAGAAACACCAGCAGCGTAGGCAGATAGCTGTTCAAGGTTTCCATGATCAGGCTTCCTCCGGACCAGCCGCCATCACGGCCGATTTATCCTTCTGCTCATTTATCTTGTTAATAATCGCCATACCCTGGGCTACCAGACTGGCCGCATCACTGCCGTTCTCTGGCAACAGGACCACGGTAGAATCCTTGGCGATAGCCTGCTTGGCTTCTATCGCTTTAGTGGCCAGATCGAGTTGTATTGCTTTTTGACCTTCGACGGTATTGGCCGCGTCACCTACTTTGCGTAATGCTTCAGCCTGTGCTTCAGCAACGGCCAGTATCGCCTTGGCCTCGCCCTCTGCCCGGAGCACCTGCTCTTCCTTGTCCGCCTGCGCCGCCAGAACCACCGCCTGCTTCTGACCCTCTGCCACGTTGATGGCTGCCTGCCTGTCACCCTCAGACTCAAGTATCTGGGCACGCTTTACCCGTTCCGCTTTCATCTGCGCTTCCATCGCGTCCATTACGGAAGCAGGTGGAATAATGTCCTTGATCTCGTAGCGCATAACCTGGATACCCCAGGGTTGGGACGCTTCGTTGATAGCATTGACAATATTCGCATTAAGCATATCCCGCTCTTCGAAAGTCTTGTCCAATTCCATCTTACCTAACTCGGAACGCATAGTGGTCTGAGCTAACTGCGAGACAGCGAAGATGTAGTCATCCACGCCATAGGTTGCCTTGTAGGGATCAAGCACCCGGAAGTACAAAACACCATCAACCGTGAGCGAAATATTGTCTTTGGTGATACCACCCTGGCTAGGCACATCGACTGCCTGCTCTTTGAGTGATCTGTCAGCCGCGACCCGATCGATGAATGGCACAATAAAATTGAGCCCGGCTTCTTTAGTGGAGTGGAACTTACCGAAGCGCTCCACAATATACGCCCGGTTCTGAGGGACGAATTTGATACCCGATCGCAGCACCGACACGATCAGTATCAATAAGATAGCAGGCACGATCAATTGGGCAGGATCAAGCTCCATGGTTCTCTCCCTATATCTTTGTATGACTTGAGTGTACCTGAATTCGTGGGAAAAGAAATCGAGCGGGTAAATCTAGGGGACACTCATAAATTAATAAAATTAGCTGGAGTGTTGACTCGATTCAGCCTTATTTTATTAATTTATGAGTGTCCCCTACTCTTGCCCGAGCGTCTCCTTCTGCTTTACCCGCTACGAGGAATTACCACTCTTCATAGGCATACATAAAACTGTAACCGTATTCCTGGGCGCGGGTTGCTGCTATCACACCAGATGGAACGAAGTGGCCATTGGGGATCGCGTTTGCCACGAGTTCTTCATAGACCTCATCTGTTGTCCGATTCTGGCTGCTGGCGATCATGCCCGCCATGCCGCGAGTCGACAAATTACAGATAGCAAAATGCACACCGCGGGCACTCATGTTGGCAAGGGTATTGTTGCGATTACCATAAGTACGCGCAGCAGTCAGGGGATTTACAGTTACGGGTTCACCAGATTCATTGCTTACTTTGGTGCGGCCGACGAAGACTTCATGATATTTTTCCCACATGGCATCGTTGAAGCCATAAGGCGCCGAAGCATGACGGAAACAGACTATCATGCCGTAGTCTTCATCCTGCCCCCCGTAACCCTGAGCATGGGAATTGAGAATATTAGCGGCGAAGTTAACGGCGGCCACTCCCCCCGGCCCCGTGGAAGAGTCCACGAAGGCACGGTGCTTGCCACCCAGCTCTTCCATCCAGCTGTCTACGGCATGGCGCTCAGGTATGAATCGAGAATTGTTTTGCCCTGATTGAGCCGACGCCTGCGTGGACGCGGCCATTGAGGCGCCAGCCACTGCCAGCCCGGCCCCGGTGAGAAATCTGCGGCGCTTTATATGTTGCTTCTCGCTCATTGTTTATCGCTCCAGCGTGCATGTTTTGGCGATAACACTATAGCGATACGGCTTCTCTGGCAACTCTGTTGAAACCACCACAAGCCTGCCAGGAGTGCTAGTCGACGGGGGCTACTCGCTCCCAAACCACGGCTGGAGCACCTTCCACCACAAACAGCTCATCGGAATAAGTCGTCCAGCCACTAGGGGAGGTATAACGCAGAATGAGCGGTGTATTATCCTCGAGGATTACCGCCAGATTGCCAGTTCGCGGGGCGGGAAAAACACCGGCAACGTTTGAGACAACATGGTACACGCCCTCATCGTAAGGGCCGAACGACCAGCTAAACTGGCGGTTCTGGTATGCGAACGAAAATTCCAGCGCCGCATCCGGGTCCAGCGCGTCGTCAAGTGCTGCCCTGATTTCTACTGGTGATTCCGAAGAAACATTGAAACAGGAGCACTCCGGATTAAAAACATAGAGTGAATTGGTGCCTGGCTCCAGATAGATAGGATCCACTATCGAGATGGGAGAACTGGCGCCGGAAAACAATCTCGATTTAAGCGCCGAAAGATCGGTGATAAACCAATAACTCGATAACAGACCAGGTGAAGGCATAAAGGAAACATCGCCACTGTTCTCCCAGATAAACGCCGCGTGCACATCAAATTGTTGGCCGGTAGCTACAACTGTCGATGCTACCCTCGCACCAGAAAAATAACTCAGACCTAGCGCCAGTGCGCAACAAAGGGTGGTCACTATTTTAGCTGGTCGAAAATGCTGAGCTTCAAGAAACCTGAACAGGTGCGCCCCATAAATGGCAACCGAGAAGCAAAGCGCCACCCAAAACAGCAACAAGTAGCGATCGGCCACCACGATCCCCGGAAAAACCACCAACGGAATCATGGGAGCCAGTATCAGGCCGGCAACGATAACCGGCACAACCGGCAGAACCCGTTCGTGAAAATAGTAGAAGCACAAGAGAACAACATACCCAGCTACCAGTGTTGGCCATACAGACCCAAACAAAAGAGTTGGAAATGAGAGGAAAGAACTTGCCACTCGCGAAAGGAATGTCATAGTAAAAATGTCAGCCAGTTCTACATAGCCACCACCAAAACTTCCCAGCATCGCCCGCCGCCAGAGTGCATAACAAATTACAATCCCAAAAAAAGGTAAAGCTGACGTAATGCGCCGACGCAAGTTGCTTTCCGGAATGAATAGCAATAGAACGGCCAGCGGCACATAAATCTCTTTGGACACAACGGCCAACAGGTAGAGCACAACGCTCATAGCCAGCAAGATCAGCCGCTTGCCCCGCAAATAGCTGACAAAGCAATACAGTGACAGAATGCTGAAAATCAGCCCCTCTACATAGTGCCGCGTCATTAGCTGCTGCGACACCACCAGGGACGGTGCCCCGGCGAGGAAAAGAACTGCCGAGAACAAGGCCGGTGTGCGCTTCACCCAAAGTTGAAGCAGAAAAAACAAGGCGATTGCAGCGGCAGCCAGAGCTAGCAAATGATGGAGATAGAACAGACTGGCATTCAATCCAAAGAGAGCCAGGTCGATCTCATAGGAAATCAGCATCCAGGGCATAAGATTGGACGCTGAAAATTCCTGCCAGGCGGCTGGCGAAAAAATATGCTCTATAAATGAATGGCTGTGAATGTGCAGCAGGACAGCTGAATCATCCCAACGCCAATCACCACCAAGGGCGGAAAAATTGAGCGCAATAGCTAGCACGACCAGCAATGCGCAGGTAGCAAGTTCGGATAGATGCGGGCTGGCTTTTATTAGAGAAACCTCATATCAGCACAAACCAGGACGGGACACATAAGACAAAAAAAGCGGGCCAGGCCCGCTTTTTTATTGCTCGAAACCAGAGAACGTTATTCTTCTCGCTGGTAATGTCCCATCAGCATGCCAGTAGCCAGTACGTGACCGTCAATTGCCGCCAGAAGCTCGTCCTTGTTTAGACCTGCAGCCAGATCCAACTCATCATCCAGTGCATAGACACGGAAATGGTAAGCATGCAGCCTGCCGTTGGCAGGTGGCCGGGGGCCAAAGTAGCCGGGGCGGCGCAATCCATTGAGACCGTTGATCATCCCTTCCAGTCCCGCTTCGGTGACCTCTGCTTCCTTGTTCATGTTTGCAGGCAAACCAGAAGCCGATGCCGGTATGTTGTAGGCGACCCAATGCACGAAGGGTGTTTCCATCATGCCCGCTTCTACAACAATGGGGTCATCACAAATCAAGGCCAGTTGCTGGGTTCCGGCTGGCAGATTTGACCAGTTCAGGTCGATAGAGATGTTTTCACCATAGGCAGAATTCGCTTCAGGCACCGTGCCGTGATGATCGAAGGCGGAGCTGGTGATTGTAATTGTTTCCGGGATGTCCTGAGCCAGGACCTGATTCATACCTAGCACGGTCATTATCATGACCAGTTTCACAAGTAGGGATTTCATGAGTTCTCCTTGTATTCTCGTTAACTAACTATTTTTTTAGAGCAAGCTCTACTTTTTCAGCTTTTTCGCGAAGCAGGTACTTTTGCACCTTGCCCGTTGAAGTCTTGTCGATGGGACCAAACACCACCTTCTTGGGAATCTTGAATCCAGCCAACTCTTCACGGCAATAGGCTATCAGTTCTTCGGGCGTCATTTCCTGCCCTGACTTCAAACAAACGAACGCACAGGGCACTTCACCCCATTTTTCGTCGGAACTGGCAACCACGGCCGCATCCAGGATTTTGGGATGCTTAAACAGCACTGACTCCACCTCCAGGGAAGAGATATTTTCGCCACCTGAAATAATGATGTCCTTGGAGCGATCCTTGATCTGGACGTAACCATCTTCATGCCAGACCGCGAGGTCGCCTGAATGGAACCAGCCACCATCAAAAGAAGCTTCAGTTGTTTTGGGGTTCTTCAGGTAACCCTTCATGACCAGATTGCCACGCATGAAGATTTCACCCATGGTCTTGCCATCTTTTGGCACTGGCTGCATTGTTTCCGGATCAGCCACCATGAGTTCTTCCTGCAATGGTGCGCGCACTCCCTGCCGAGCCAGCATTTCCGCACGATCATTGGTGTTCAAACTACTCCATGCATACTGCGGGGCACAGATCGTACAAGGACCATAAGTCTCGGTGAGCCCATAAACATGCGTAACGCCGAATCCCATGTTCTCCATGCCGGCGATCACAGCGGCGGGAGGTGCCGCACCCGCTGTTGTCGCATTGACTTTCAACTTGATGCCTTCCTTCAATTCATCGGCTGCATTGATCATGGTGTTCAGCACAACGGGTGCACCACAAAAATGGGTGACACCATATTTCTTGATGGCATCAAAAATAGCTTCATCACGCACATGCCGCAGACAAATACTGGTACCGGTAACTGCCGCCAGACTCCAGGGCCAACACCAGCCATTGCAATGAAACATTGGTAAAGTCCACAGGTACACGGGATGGGAAACCATGTCACAACTAAGAATGTTGGATACGGCATTCAAATAGGCGCCGCGGTGATGAAAAACCACACCTTTCGGATCACCGGTTGTGCCTGATGTGTAGTTCAGGCTAATGGCCTGCCATTCATCCTTGACTTTGAAATTGCTGTACCCTGGATCGCCCTCCTGTAGAAACTGCTCGTAGTTCTTTTCTCCAAGCAGTTCTCCACCCTCGTAATAAGGGTCATCAATATCGATGACGACTGGCTTGTTCTTAACCAGTTCCAACGCAGCTTTTATGGTGTCGCTGTACTCTCGATCCGTGAACAATACTTTGGTTTCGGCATGGTCCAGAATGAAGGCGATTGCCTTGGCATCGAGGCGCACATTCAGAGCGTTCAGGACCGCACCAATCATAGGCACACCAAAATGCGCCTCGTAGGTTTCCGGGGTATTGGCTCCCATGAATGAAACCGTATCTCCCTCGCCGATCCCCATGGCTGACAGTGCTGAGCCAAGCAGACAGCAACGGCGATAGGTCTCAGACCAGCTATAGCGGGTATCACCATGAATAACGGCGGGATGATCGGGGTAGACACTGGCCGCACGTTCGAGGAACGTTAAGGGGGTAAGGTGTGCAAAGTTAGCCTGATTCTTGTCGAGGCCCTGTTCGTAAATATTCGTGCTACCCATTGTCAGGTATTTCCTTCTTACTCTCTTATGTCTTTAATATGAGCCTGTAAGTTGCACAGCAAATTACAGTGCTTGCTTGTTGTTTGGGCCATCCGACGGCCAGGGGCCCCTAGACAAAATCCATGTCACCTGCTGTCAACCACCATGCACCATAGAGCGTCTCTGCATCTGGCCCCGGATTCCAGCTATTACAGGGTATCTCAATACCCAATTCTTGCACAGTAACATCGCCCAATTGCAGTCGTTTCTGCCATTCCCGGGTGAGCCAGAATTTCAATCTGCCAGCCTCTGGCATGCCGCCGACAAACCTGTTTATTGCCGCCAGCACACTGCTGAGTTCCTCCACCGGGCAGACGACGTCCATAAGTAACTGGGACTCTTCGTGAGTCTTAAGCACGAAAAATGCCAGAACCGAACCAGTACCCCTGTCCCTCAGGAACCAATGCCGATACATTCCCCGACCGGCGAAGGGATGGTCGTAAAAACGATAGCGGATATAATCAGAATGCCGCGCACCGATTATGGCCTCGCGATAATGACCTCGCATGGCCTGCCAGAGCCTGTCGATTTCTTCCTGGTGATCTGGCACATCGATGTCAGCCGCGTCTACCACTAAGCCTGCTTCCGCATCTACCACCAGAGGGAATACGATCTCGACGAAAACATCCGTCTTCTCATACAAGCCAAGCCGCAGGGCAATATTCATTGCCTTCTGATTAGGAAAACCAAAGCCCAGCAAATGATTAACCGTGTTGCCTATTTCTCGCTCCAGGAAGGTGGCGGCGGTCTTGAAGAAAAGGCTGTTGCGTCCATATTGGCGACGCACTTCGGGCAACACCATGACATCACAGGGCTGGATCGCCCAGGTTGAATCGCCAAAGTATTCGATCTGGCGCGGTGCGCCACCATAGTGAGAAACAATCGCCCCACCCGGCTCCGCTCTCGCAACCACACAAACGCCTTCGCCCAGCTCGTACTTCCAGTTCCACAGTTCTGGATCAAACTGCACACCGAAGCTCGCCTCAAACAGGGACGCAATTTCAACAGGCTGAAACGAATTGATATCGCCGTACTCAGCATGCGCATACTCGCCGGGTGGATCTCCCAGCTTCTGCAGCACAAAGAGTCGAAAGCAGCGCCGACCCGATTCGAATTCAGCGGCAATGGCCTGGAGTTCCAGTAAGAGAATCTGCAACTGCTCGTCTTGTATTCCCAACAGATCACTGAGCTCGGATTTTCGCGCGGCCACAACGACGATGAGCTGCCGAACACAGCTCATCGCAGCATCGGTATGGTCCTGTTCTGCCTGCAGCTTGTAACCGAGGCGCTCAGACAACTGCCGCAAGGAGCTGAGGTTTGCCAGTGGGGAGCGCTCGATTCGGGAATCGTCATCGAGGTTTTCTCCAAAGAGAAAAAAATATCCTTCATCTTTTAACATACAGCGAGCTTGCGAGAGCAAAGCGAGTTGATCCAAGTAAGCGATGGAGCCTTCCCAGACCAGCGCATCCAATGCTTTGTTCATGCTCGCGGGGAAATCAACTTCTGAAGTTGACGCATCGCTGGCGGTAGCGATAGCTGGAGAATCGACCAGCCTGTCTCCTGGATAACTCCAGCTTGCCAATCTGTTCCGGGCCATCATGCGATCGCTCAGAGTGCCGAGGCTTTGCCCGCGCAGGTGAAGATTTCCCGCTTCCGGAACCCGCTGCAGGATGTGCCTCTCTATTTCATCCAGCAGATGACTTTGACGCTCAGCCAGGCTCGGGCTATCCCCGAGACCATAACAAAGGGCCGTGCAGGAACCGTATTCCGCACGCAGCGCAGCGGCTATTAATGGAAGCAGATCAGGCTTGGGTTCCGCGTATTTATTGGACAAGATTTCAGTAGATTGCTGGCTAAAGGCGTTGCAATATAACCCGCAGGTAGCACTTTGCAAAGTGGCTTCCGCGACTGAACTGGATGCCAGCTTGGGCTAGAATAGCGTCATGGAAAACAAAGCCAGAATTCAGAAATTCCTGGAGATCCTCATACCGGCGGGAATGGACCAGAGCGCCCTGGTGAAACAGGGGTTGCAGCGAATTCTGCTGCTACGGGCATTCGCTGCCTTGCTTAGCGCCATCGGGCTGGTTGTTTTCCAGAGCTTCGCTGATCTCAGCATCTCGCCTGTACTGGTTGTCTCACTGATTGCCGCTGTCATCTTCTCCATCGCGTTCGGCTACTGGCGCCTGCAGCACGCCTCTGTAATCCATGACCGGGAAGTCTTTCTGCATCTGCTGGTTGATGTTGGAATACTCTTCGTGTTGCTTATTAATACCGGCGGCGCCAGCAATCCCCTGATTTCCTATATGCTGGTTTTGCTGGCCGTCACGGCCACACTGCTCTCCAGAAACTATACCTATGCGCTGGCTGGAGCCGGCATACTCATGTACACCTATTTCCTGTTAAGGGATCTTGGTGTCGATCACAGCGCTGCCATGAGTATGGATGGCGACGCCATATTCGAACTGCATCTGGTGGGTATGTGGGTGATCTTCCTCGTGAGCGCGATTCTCATCAGCGTATTCCTAACCAGAATGGCCAGCGCCATTCGGGAACGGGAACTGAATCTGGCCAAGGCCCGAGAGAGCGAAATGCGCAATGAACAATTAGTGGCAATTGGCACGCTTGCAGCCGGGACAGCACATGCCCTCGGCACACCCCTCTCAACCATGGCAGTGCTATTGACCGAATTGGACAAGCTGGACGAACAACAGTTGCGCGAGGCCAACATCAAAGAAGATATCAGCATACTCAAACAGCAGGTGACTCGCTGCAAGGATTCAATAAACCAACTGATCCGCTACTACCAGAAAGACAATCCGGCTGAGCTTGAATACCTTTATTTATCAGAATTTGTTTCCGACATTCAGGATTACATCACGAACATACATCCATCGGCTGCGGTGACATTTACAGTCGAGGCTGGGCAGGATCCGACTATCGCCGCCGAACTCAGCATGAAGCATGCCGTGATCAACATTATCGAAAATGGAATCAAAGCCGCAAAGCAACGCGTAGAAGTTAAATTCCGGGTGAGTGGTGACAACGCAGAGTTCGTGGAAATATCAATCAATGACGATGGACCGGGTATTCCCGCCAAGGTGATGGAAAACATGGGCGAACCGTTTATTTCGACGAGGAAGGACAGCATGGGGCTGGGTATCTTCCTGGCAAACGCCGCCGTGCAACGGCTGGGTGGGACCATAGAGATGTTCAATTTGAAACTGGGAGGCGCACTGACGCTGATTCGTCTGCCACTCCCCGATGCCGCCGAGGTATCTGGTACATGACTGATGGTCACAAATACACGCTCTTGCTGGTGGAAGACGATGAAGTGTTTTCCCGGGTCATGGTGCGCGCGCTCGAGCAACGCAACTATTCTGTTGTGCAGGCGAGCAATAAAGCTGATGCAGAAGCAGAAATCGCCGCGCAGCCCCTGGATTTTGCCATCCTTGATTTGAACCTGGGCGGAGAGACTTCGCTCGACCTGATCAAACCGTTGCTGGCTGGAAATCCGGGAATGCGGATTCTCGTGCTTACAGGCTATGCCAGCATTGCCACCGCAGTGGAAGCCATTAAATTAGGCGCACATAATTATCTGGCGAAACCGGCTGACGCCGACGAGATTCTCGGCGCATTGCTGTCGGAAGAGTCCATGCCAGCTTCCTCGCTGGCAGAATCGGACCGAATGGAACCGATGTCGGTGCGACGCCTGGAATGGGAACATATCCAGAAAGTGTTAAAAGAGAACGATGGCAATATTTCCGCCACTGCGCGACAACTGAAAATGCACAGACGCACTCTACAAAGGAAATTGCAGAAAAAGCCTGTGGCCAAATAATCGGTCGCTGCCGCAACAGCCTGGGCAGGAACATCACATTCCTGGCCGGGACTTACTCTACTCTTCACATCCGGGCAAATAAGGCGTTGCCAGCAATCCCCCGGGATGCGCTGAAGAACTAACGTCGCGTTAACGGCGCCATTGCGAGATGACGCCCACCGTCCACAATCAGGGTTTCACCCGTCACAACTTGCGAACCAATCACGAAGTGCAGAATCGCATCTGCCACAGTCTCTGGCGTCGCGGTTCGCTTCAAAGGCGCGTTGTCGCGGTTGAATTGCATCAGCTTCTGATATTTCTCTTCACCAAACCCTTCCCGCAACCAATCGCCTTCGATAAAGCCTGGGCAAACTGCATTAATACGCATGGCCGGGCCCAAGGCTCTGGCCAGGGATAGCGTCATGGTGACCATGGCACCTTTCGACGCGGCATAGGCGATGCAGCTACCAATGCCGGTGATACCCGCCGTCGATGCGACATTCACCACCGCACCTCCCGCCTCCTGCGAATTCATCTGCTTTGTTACGGCACGAGTCATCTGGTAGGCACCGATGACATTGACGTCGTAGATGCGGCGGAAATCATCCTTGTCCAGCCCATCCAGGTTCTGGTGGTCGACAAACTTCGTGGTTCCGGCATTATTGACCAGTACATCGATGCGCCCCCATTTGGCTATTGCGGCTTCAGCCATGGCAATGCAATCGCTGTCCTCTGCCACGTTACCCTTGTGGATCAGGGTCTCGACTCCAGCCGATTCGCAGTCATCCGCGACCGCGCGTGCGCCTGCTTCATTGGAATTGTAATTAATAAGGACGTTGCACCCCTGGCTTGCCAGAAGCCTGGCTGTGGCGGCGCCGACGCCGCTGCTTGACCCGGTGACTATTGCCACATGATTGCTTAGATCTTTCACGAGCGATTCCTGTTTTAGTTATTGCGTCTTTGATGACATGTATTTGATGGCGAAAGCTAGCACATCTCTGCCTGAATTCCTGCCCCGGTGAATACCGCAAGGCGCCCGGCTCATGGGGTAAAGCGAGCCATATTTCCCCGAATCATCCCTTGCAACCTGATTTTCTTCCGTTACAATACGTAACACTTCCGAGAGAGCGGATCTACCCTCCTCACGAAAGCCCCAGGATGAAGGGCTAATCTCAATAACAAGGACGAGCAACTCAAGCGCGAATCGAATAAAACCGGATACGGCAACGGGCGTAGTCCGCCTTTTTGTCATTGGCGTATCCTATAATTTCAGGGTTTGAGCCCTGCTCTGAGAATGGCTGGAGGCCTAAGTGAAAAAGCAGCAACTCGTAGCAATCGCAATCTTTGCCGCCGTGGTGGTGTGGATGCTCGTTCCCCGACCTGGGTCCAGCACTGCTGAGGAGCCAGAGACACCTGTTGCGCGCGTAGAAGCCGTTTCTCCTGGCCAGGCTGCCAGTGAAGATCCCGGTGTCATGACTGTGCGTGCTGAACGCATTGCCCCTGAATCCTACGTAGAACGCCTTATGGTCCGAGGTCGCACCCAGGCCTTTCGTCATGTAGAAGTACGCGCCGAAGCGGCGGGTCGTATCGTCAATAACCCGGTGCCACGGGGAACCCGCGTCGGGGCTGGTGAAGTGCTGTGTGAAATTGCCATTGACGATCGCGAAGCCAACCTCAATGAAGCCGTTGCGCGCAGGGAACAGGCGCAGTTTGAATACGATGGCGCCGTCGACCTGCAAAGCCGGGATCTGCAATCCGATGTTGCCGTTGCCCAGTTCAAGGCAGCACTGGAAGCCGCTGAAGCGGCCGTGACCCGGGCTGAAATTGCCCTGAACAATACACGCATCGTCGCTCCTTTCGATGGTGTCGTGGAGACCCGCACCGTGGAAATGGGCGACTACCTGAATGTTGGCGCGGTATGCGCCTCGGTGCTGGATGACAGCCCCATGCTGCTGGTTGGACTCGTGCCGGAACAGGATGTGAACCGAATACAGACTGGTTCCCGTGCTATTGGCCAACTCCTTAATGGCCAGCAAGTAAATGGCACCGTCACTTACATCGCCACAGCCGCCGATCCGATCTCCCGCAGCTATCGTATAGAGGTGGAAGTGGATGCAGGTCAAAACCAACTCCGTGATGGCATCACGACAGAAATTCTTGTCAATGCATCAGAAATCATGGCGCACCGAATACCTTCGTCCGCACTGACTCTGGATGACAACGGTGAAATCGGCGTGAAACTGCTGGATCAGAACAACGAAGTGTATTTCCGCAATGTGGAAATCGTTGGCGATGATACTAACCAGTTAAACCCCGGCATCTGGGTTACTGGGCTCAATGGTGAAGTGGTACTTGTCACCCTGGGGCAGGAAATCGTATTCCCCGGCCAGATCGTTGGGGCCAACTTCGACTGGGACCAATAAACAGGGATCACAACTACCATGCTCGGATATATAGATTCTGCAATTAGCCGATCACGCACCACTCTCAGTATCTTTGTTGTCACCCTGCTCGCGGGCCTGGCGGCCTATCGTGCCATTCCTATTGAGATGTTCCCGGATGTACAGGTGCCCGTGGTGGTTACCACCGTAATGCACGAGGGCATATCCCCGGAAGATGCAGAGCGCTTGTTGACCAAGCCTGTCGAACTGGAATTGAAGACCATCGACGGCATCACCGAGATCAGTTCCTTCTCCAGTGAGAACGCCGCCACCATCATGACCGAATTCGATATCAGCTTCGAATCGGCCACTGCCCTCGCGGAAATTCGGGAAGCCGTAAACCGCGCCAAGGCTCGCTTTCCACAATCCACTGAAGAACCGATTATTCAGGAAGTCTCGGCTGTTTCCATGCCAATCGTGCAAATCGCGATTGGTGGCGAGGGTGTGCCCGAGCGCACCTTGCTGCGCGTGGCCGAAAATCTGCAGCGTGAAATCGAGTTACTGCCCGACGTATTGGAAGCACCAATGGTGGGCAACCGGGAAGAGTTGCTGGAAGCCGTAATCAATCCTTCAAAACTCGAGACTTACGGCATTCCCAATAGCTCCATCGTACAGACGGTCACCAGCAACAACCGCCTCATCGCCGCCGGTCAGGTTGATACCGGACAGGGCAGCTTTTCGGTGAAAGTACCCGGCCTGATTGAAGACGCTGACGATCTGTTTAGTTTACCCCTGGCATCAAATGACCTTGGTGTATTGACGGTATCTGATCTGGCCGATGTGCGCCGCACATTCAAGGACGCTACCCGCTACTCCTACTCCAACCACACCCAGACCATTTCCCTCAACGTGATGAAGCGCAAGGGTGCCAACCTGATTCAGGCGATGGATGGAATTGATGCACTGGTGCAGGAAATTCGCCCGTCGCTGCCGCCTTCGGTCACCCTGTCCTACATTAACAACACTATTCCATTGACGCTGGAGCAGAACGCCGGGCTGTCCGG
The DNA here is from genome assembly GCA_965227635.1 of uncultured Pseudohongiella sp. GTDB lineage: Bacteria > Pseudomonadota > Gammaproteobacteria > Pseudomonadales > Pseudohongiellaceae > UBA9145. The sequence goes on from OZ245763.1 coordinate 4,055,747, forward strand.
TAACATGGCAACTGCCATGGCGCTGGTATTGGTAGTCGTGATTGCAGCCGTCGGGGTGCGCTCCGGATTGCTGGTTACCATGGCGGTGCCCTTTTCCTTTTTCTTTGCCTTCATCATCATCAACATGCTGGATTTCACCTATAACTTTATGGTGATCTTTGGCTTGTTGCTGGGGCTGGGTATGCTGATTGATGGCGCCATCGTGATGGTGGAGTTCGCCGATCGCAAGATGGCCGAAGGCCTCAGCAGCAAGGAAGCCTACAAGGTCGCTGTGCGCCGCATGTTCTGGCCGATTACCGCTTCTACGGCGACTACGCTGGCAGCGTTCCTGCCAATCATGTTCTGGCCGGGCGTGTCGGGACAATTCATGAGCTACCTGCCGATTACTGTCTTCGCGGTTCTCGTAGGCTCATTGTTCTATGCATTGCTGTTTGCACCCGCTATTGGCGCCCTGATTGGCACTTCCAGTGAGGCCGACAAGAAACATCTCATGGAACTGGAAGAAGGTGATCCGGAGAAAGTACATGGCGTTACCGGGCTGTATGCGCGCGTCCTCGCTTTCGCGGTTCGCATACCGGGTACAGTACTAATAGCAACACTCGTGGTAATGACGACCGTGGTCATGGCTTATGGTCGTTTTGGTGCCGGCTTCGAATTCTTCGTATCCTCGGAGCCACTGCAGACCCAGATCCAGATCTTTGCCCGGGGCAATTACTCTCCAGCGGAATTGCGCAACATCATGCTGGATGCAGAGAGTCGCATTCAGGAAGTTGGCAACTATACCGGAATCGTGACCCAGTCCGGCGCTGGCCAGCAAATGGGTGGCGGACAAGCTGCCGCCCCTGACCTCATCGGTACCATCTTTATCGAATTGACGGACCGCCGCACCCGCGAACTCAATGGTTTCGAAATCGAGGCCATGTATCGAGAGGCACTGGCTGAGATTCCCGGCGTTCGCTCTGAAATCGTTTCTGTGGAGCAAGGGCCGCCAGTCGGGAAGGAAATCCAGGTCGAATTGTCTGGCGATAATCTGGAGTTGCTGTATAGCGAGGCGGAGCGAATTCGCAACTTCATGGAAAACGAGATGACAGGTTTGATCGACATCGATGACACCACACCGGTACCAGCTATCGAGTGGGAGATCAACGTCGACCGGGCTCGCGCCGCCATGCTTGGCGCCAACATGGCCGAGATCGGCACAGCGATTCAGCTTATGACCAATGGCGTGTTCATGGGCGACTATCGTCCCAATGACAGCGAAGAGGAAGTGGATATTCGGGTTCGTTACCCGATGGAATACCGTGGCCTGTACCAGATGGATAATATCCGAATCAGCACAGCGAATGGTCCTGTACCCCTGAGCAGTTTCGTCACCAGAACACCGCGCCAAAAGGTAAGTGAGATTCAGCGCGTGGATGGTAATCGGGTCGTGTATATTCGCGCGAACCCTGCTCCCGGCTTCCTCGCTGCCAACAAGCTGCGGGAAGTTGCAGCCTACATGGATGAAAACCCTACCGTTAATGGTGTGTTCTATCAGTTCCGGGGTGCCAATGAAGAACAGGCGGACAGCGCCGCGTTCCTGATTCAGGCCTTTGCCCTGTCTCTGGCGCTGATGGCCATCCTTCTGGTAACCCAGTTCAACAGCTACTACCAGGCGCTCTTGATTCTGTCATCGGTGCTTATGTCTACCGTAGGTGTATTGTTAGGATTGCTGACTACCGGTATGCCGTTTAGCGTGATGCTGACTGGTATTGGAATCGTTGCCTTGGCTGGCATTATCGTGAACAACAATATTGTGCTTATCGACACGTTCAACGTGCTACGCAACGACCATCCAGACTGGCCCCTGAAGGACATCATCGTACACACGGGTGTGCAGCGCCTGCGTCCAGTATTCCTGACTACTTTCACCACAGGTTTTGGACTGCTGCCGCTGGCACTTGGCATTTCCATCGATCTTGTCGGTGCGGAAATAGAAGTAGGCGGACCGATTGCCTCACAATGGTCAGGACTGGCATCGACTATCGTGTTTGGACTTTCCTTCGCCACTATCCTCACCCTGATAGTGACACCTGCCATGTTGGCACTTCCGGATTCGATTCGCGGCATGTTCAAGCGCCGCCCTAAAGTCGATCGCGACCAGACTTCCGCTACTCCAAGCCTCACCTGAGCCCCTGGCTCTGGAGGCTCGTAGCGGTCGTTGGCCCCGCTCCTGTTTTCGTGTAACAATTATCTCCGCGCAAGAATCCTTTAGCTTCAGGCCCCTATGGGACTACTACTCGCTTTTTTCTTCATCAGCATATTCTTCTCTTTCCTCTGCTCCATACTGGAAGCAGTACTGCTGAGCATTACGCCGGCCTACACCGGCATTCAAGAGCAGAAAGGAACACGCATTGCCCGGGATCTGGTGCGCTTCAAGGAAGACATCGACCGCCCACTGGCAGCAATTCTGACCTTGAATACTATTGCCCATACCGTTGGCGCTATCGGCGTGGGCTCTCAGGCTGCCGTATTGTTCGGCGGCAACACCATCGAATTATTCGGTGTCTCCCTGATTAGCTGGGAAGCAGTCATCGCGGGGCTAATGACGCTGGCGATTCTCATCTTTTCCGAAATCATTCCCAAGACCATTGGTGCCAATAACTGGGAAGCACTGACGCCTTTTTCTATTGCTGCCCTGAAAGCCATGCTCTTCGTACTCGCCCCCCTTGTGTGGGTTAGCCAATACATTACACGGCACTTGAACCGGGACAAGAGCAAGCCCATTCTCAGCCGGACGGACTTCATTGCCATGACCCGACTCGGCAAGGAAAGCGGTGCATTGGCAGAAAATGAACAGACCATCATCCACAATTTGCTGCGCTTCTCCCGCGTGCTGGTCAAGGATGTTATGACACCGCGCATCGTCGTAATCGCCGCCAGCAACACCATGACCATTCGAGAATTTCACGAACAGAATGCCGATCTTCCATTCTCCAGAATCCCCGTCTACCAGGAACAGAATGACAACGTAACCGGTTATGTCCTGAAAGATGAATTGCTTTTGAATCTGGTAGAAGATCAGGGAGATCGGACTCTCGAGGATATCCGCCGGGATATTATCGTCGTACACAAGACTCTCCCCATACCCGAGTTACTGGACAATTTTATTTCTCGCAAGGAGCACCTGGCGCTTGTCGTGGATGAGTTTGGCGCGATGGAAGGCATTGTCACGATGGAAGACATCATCGAGACATTGCTCGGACTTGAGATCGTAGACGAATCAGACAGCGAAGAAGACATGCAGGCACTGGCAAGGAAGAACTGGGAGCGTCGCGCCAAGCGCCTGGGAATTCTTACCCCGGAAGAGAAAGTCGAGCCTGAGCCGGAACCAGGGTTGGAAAATGATAGCGATGCTCAGTAAGTTTCCGCTTCGATCAAACGCTGGCTGATTACGAAACCGCAAAAACCCTTCCTTCCCGATCAAGCGTTCGCTCTATATTTATATCGATCAATCGCTCTACAGGCCACGTATTCTCTGCATTGTGACAAATTGTTACCACGCTGACGACTCAAAAAAGCTGTGATACTATCAAGCCACTTTGTTGCTGTGCGCCTAAATGGAATCAAGCGTTCAACAACAAAGAGCTAAAGTACGGAGCTTGGAAGTTTTTCTTTGTTCCCCCCCTTTTCTAAAGCATTGAGTCACTTTCAAGTTTCCGCTTTAGCGCCTCATTCCCGGACTCCCGGCCTAATTCAGCAGCAGCAAAAGCAACCTTCTTTTTCCGTCTCCTCGCCGACCAACTACTCCCATTGCTATTTCAGCCACTCTGCCTGTGACGGCAATTATGCAGCTCATCTGCTGCTGCAAGTGTGCTGATAGCGCTATCGCTCATTCCAGAATTTAGCGGCATCGCACCACCTGATGCGCTGGGCGCTCATCTATAACAGCGGACAATGTCGCTTGTTGAGGAAATAGTGACTAACGTCGAGCTGACTATAGCGCTAGCGACGTCAATAGGCGTGTCAGTCAGAAACCAGACTAGTCCAGGGTGGCCAACAATCCATCTCGCGCAGCTTGCTGCTGCTGCCGCACCGCCATCTTGTACCGCTCGGACATAAGGTACAGGTGCTGCTCGCTGAGACGGATGCTCTCATTCAGGAAGGCAAATTTAGGATGGCCTTCAGGAAGAGTTAACTCCGCGACTTCGAGTCGCGTTTTCAATACCTGCCGCGCCTTGCGCAGATGCTCTTCCCTCTTCCCATCCACGTTTACGTTGAAGGCATTAATGTGCCAGGAAGACACTTTCTGCAATCCAACTTCCAACATCGGATCATCGGTGTCGTAGAGGCGGGTGTAAATCAACTCGAGGTAAGCATAGTGGCCATCGATCGCCTGCCAGTCCTCCAGTTCAATCTGACTGGCGATCATACTCTCCAGCAAAGGCACCTGTGACTCATGGTAGAGACCGTTAGCAACCCGGCTTACTTGCCAGGCCTGGTTGAAAAGCTGCAGGGCTGCATCGTGTACACCCGCTTCCTGCTGCTGGCGGGCCGCCAGAACAAGCTCTTCCAGTTGCTGGTCATCGAATGGATTAAATTCTTCTGAATCCAGTTTTGTTGAAACTGCGGGAAGTATCACAGCCGGTTGCTGGGCATGTGCTAGATTTAATGATGGATCAGCGAAGTTTTCCTGCGCCTGGACTGAAAGCCCGAAAAGCATTATTGGCAAGCCGAATAGCAGGCTGGCCAGCAAGGTAGAAGGAGTAGTTCGTGTGTTGGACTTTCTTGTTTCGATAAGTGATTCGATATAAGTCATACTAGTAGTCCTGTAATATTTCTAGCATGGCTCATAAGTGCTGGTTTTTCAACGAGTTTTTCGAATAAATTTACATTAATGTGACATAACTGTTACAAAACAAAAATAAATATCCAATATTTTCAATAACATAAAAATTCATGCACTTTTATGGTGCGTAATAAAATTGTCACATTTATTGATCAATTTTTGATCATTTTCCCGCGCCTTTAACGGCTACTCCTCTTTACTTGGCTACATACCTTGGTTTTTTTGAAAGTTTAGAACTCCTCACCCCCAATTAATTTTGCGCACTGGAACTTTCCACGTGGTTACAGTTGACCCTGCAAGCAATCGCCCCGCCTGCAAACTGTAAAAACTCGAAATTTGACACTTCATGCCAATTGATGACTGATTCCTTTAACGCAATTCCTCACCAGCCTCGGAGTTTGTCAGTATTTTTTACAATTCACGCAATTCGAAAATCTATCTTATTGATAATAAAAGAAAAATAAATTGGCCTGTGAATTGCATAATTATATTTAGTTCAGATTAGCTATTCCTTTGCTACTGAAAAGATTAAGAATTATCAGGAGATCAAGCCGATGGGCTTCTCGATTAAAAAGGGCTTCGCAGCCGCTCTTCTTACGGCGACACTGTCTCAGACTGCGCTTGCTGGCGTCTTCGTCTTTGAAGACCTCAACGCAAATAATGGTGGCATGAGTGACAGATTGACGTCAGTTACTGGCTCTTTCAATGACATCAGTGAGCAGTTTACCTGGGACGTAGAATTCAATTCCGACCCAACCGATGTCGATGGCTTTTGGCTAGTTGTAAACAATGGCCCCAATCCAAAGAGCAGCAACGTCAACGAATTAGCCATAATGTACGGTGATCTGGACACAAACACTCTGACTACCTACGTTTACAATGGCCAAAATAGCGCCAATAGTTGGAACAATCCGGGAATCTACCTGCAGACTGATTCTTTCGTTTCAGACAGCAACTCATTTAGCATCGATATCAATGCAGCTGCGATTAATGCCTGGTCCGCTTCCCCTGATTACACGGGTATCTCCTTCGATGAGAATATTGGTATCTGGTTCCACATTTCCAGAGGATCAAATTTCAGCTATCTCGGTGATGAAATAGCCTCATACTCTTTCGCCCAGCAAGGCTGGTATGACAAGGCTAACCTGACAACGACCACAGTCCCTGAGCCAGCGAGTATCTCCATCCTGCTTCTGGGACTGGCTGGCGTCATCGCGGGGCGCAGAAGACGATACAGCTAAACCGACAAATACGTTAATTGAAAAGGGGCTGATCAGGTGATCAACCCCTTTTTTGTTGCTCCTAATTTATTAATTTATGAGTGTCCCCATATCTAGCGATAGGTTCGGTTTGCGATGACAGCTTCAGCAAGAATCAGCAGCATGACCAGAACCAGGATGTACCACCACATGCGCTGTGGTCGCTCCAGTTCTTCAATCATCTGGGCTGTCTGCACTTCGCGGGACTGAATGGGGCTGGTATCCGGATTAATAACAGCATCGTACAGGGTTGCAGGTGCCACCCGGGTGAGGTTCGATTCCTCGGGCAGGAAGTTAACTGCATAGCGTGTGTTGTTGCCATCGATGTTAGCCGTAACAAAGCCAGGGGTCGTAGCGGTGAATACGGAGTTGTCGACTAACGGTATAGCAGCCCCCGATGGATCAGTAGCGGACAGCGAACTTGCACTGCCCTGGGTATCCAGATTGATCGTGTCTCCCACGGCGTAAGCGCGCTGCCTGATATCGGATTGCACCAGATGCCGCAGGGTCTCGTGAACGAAAGGCAGGTACAGCCCTTGCAGCGCCAGGTTGTTCCATTCCAGGTCTAGCGTCGATGCGAACAGCATCACCTTACCTTGACCATGGTCCCGCTCCACCAATGCAGGTTCGGTATTATCGAACTGCATGAGCACATCGGAGTCATCCCGGGCCAGCATAGACCAGTGCCCCTCAAAACGGGCCGTCCAGTCGCCCACCAGAGGGCGCAGTACAGGATGGCGGCGATCGAAGTCGGCAATCACGAGATAGTCATCGATTGACCCGCCGGGCCGCTGTAAATTAGCTGGGGTAATTTCGGCAAACTGGCGATTGAACAGTTCCGGTTCGACACGGTCACCCGGGGCAATGAGCAGACTGCCCCCCTGCTCCACATAGGCCGTTATGGCTTCAGCCTGGCCATTGCTAAGATCACCCACATTGAGCAGGACAGCAACATCACTCTGCTGCAGTGCGGCGGCACTCAACGCATTGGGCTCAATACTCTGCAGGTCAAATGGGGACGTGGCCGTGCCACCGACGGCGAGCCCGAACCAGTGACTTTCGTCATCGAACCAGTTTTCTGATGCTTCTCCATTCACCACCAGCACCCTTATCTTGGGCAGCACATCGACGGTGAAATAAAATGCGTTGTCGTCTTCGTAGTTGTCGCCGCTAACCCTGACTTCGCCGGTATAGGTACCTTCCGCTTCAAACAGGCTGCTGAAGGTAACGACTTCTTCCGATCTGTCACCCAGATCCACTTGTACGCGATCCACCATCTGGCCATTGATACTCAGAGAGACTTCTCCCGTATCCTGGTACACGGTTCCTGTACTGCGAACACGGGCCAGTATCTGTTGTTCTGCGGCGTCTTCCAGCAGTTGTTCCGGGGAGCGTACATCTGTCAAAGCCAGGTTAACGGACTCGGCTTCGCCAACATCGATGGTGGTGAGCGCGATACCCGGCGCCAGCTTCCACGCTGCATCGCCATCCTGCATCCCACTGTCCTGAAAATCCGATATCAGGTAGACGGCCCGGTTGTCGTACTGCGCCGTTTCCAGAAGTTGGTCAGCAAGGCGCAGGTTAGGATAGAAACGAGTACTGCCATAACCCGGCGCCTGCACGTCGGCAATCAAGCTCCGGATACTGGCTATATCAGTATCCAGTTCGCGTACCAGTTGCGCCGAATCCGAGAAAGTCACCAGGGCTACCTCGTCACCGCCTCCCATGCGCCCCACTATATCCAGAGCTTCCTCCCGCGCCCGCTCGAAGGTATCGCCATAACGCATACTCATGGAGACATCGAGCAGTATCACCGCAGATTGTGGATCGGCGTCCACCAAGCGGGCCACTGACTGATTAAAGAGCGGGCGAGCAAAGGCAATCACCAGCAACACGATCACAGCCGCCCGCAGCAGTAACAAGGCGATTTGCTGTAGTTGCTGGAACAGCACCAGTTTCTTCGACGTCTTTTTCAGGAACCGAATGGTGCTGAACATGACCTTGGGTGGCTTCTCACGGCGAATCAGGTGAATCGCTATGGGAATCAGTGCGGCCAAAAGTCCAGCCAGAAAGAGTGGTGTCAGAAATACCATGGACTAGAAACTCTTCGCTCGCTTGCTCATGTACGCGGATAAGGCTTCATCGAGTGGTTCCGCCGTGTTTAAGAGACAGTAGTCCACCCCGCTACTCTGGCACTTCTTTTTGCAGAAACTGAGAAACTCATTAAGGTTCTCAAGGTAAGCTTCCCGGATCGCCGCTGGTGATGTGATGTAAGTTTCCTGGTTTTCCATGTCGATAAATTCGGAAGCCTCATTAAACGGAAACTTGAGTTCGGCTTCATCCATCAACTGGAATGTGATCACATCATTGCCCATGCCGCGCAGATTTTGCAGCGTGTTAATCACGCGCTCCTCATCATCCAGCAGGTCGGTAATCAGTATTACCATACTCTTCTTGTGCAGGCTGGATGCCAGATCCGACAGCGGTTTAACGGCATTGGTCTTGTGCCCGGATTCCACATGGGCGAGGGTACGCAATATTCGCATCAGGTGCGGTTGCCTGCATTTCGCTGGCAGGTATTCCTGCACTTCATCATCGAACGTGATGAGACCTACGGCATCCCGCTGACGCATGATGAAATAAGCCAGCGCCGAGGCCAGGGTGATGCCATAGTTCAATTTGCTTACCGAGCCCGAGCTGTAACTCATTGAAGCACTGACATCCAGTAGTATGACGACACGCACATTGGTCTCATCCTCATACTGCTTGATGTAGAACTTGTCGCTGCGCGCATAGAGTTTCCAATCCACATGACGCATATCATCACCACGCTGGTAATGACGGTAGTCATTGAACTCAACACTGAAGCCACGATTGGGACTCTTGTGCAGCCCCGAGAGGAAGCCTTCGACTACGGTGCGCGCCCGCAGCTCCAGATTTGAAAGTCCGGAGAGGACGGTTGGGTCAAGAAAATTTAGCGAGTCTGACATACGGGCCTGGTGCTATGTAAGCTGGTTAAACAATCGGCGTACTAGATCTGTGAAGTGGGCTCAGGCACCGCCTCAAGCAACATCTGGATCACCTTGTCTGTGGTAACCCGTTCCGCTTCGGCATGGAAGTTAAGCAGGACCCGGTGCCGCAGAACCGACGCTGCCAGTGCTCTCACATCGCCATAGGAAACGTTGTAGCGACCATGGAGCAGAGCCCGCACCTTGCCTGCCAGAATCAGGTTCTGGGATGCGCGAATGCCTGCTCCCCAGCTTACCCAGTCTTTTACGAAATCAGGTGCTGAATCACTCTGGGGCCGGGAAGCATGCACCAGCCGCACTGCATACTGGATCACTGCTTCGGCCGCTGGCACCTGCCGGGCGATACGCTGAAACTCCAGAATATCTTCGCCACTGAGTGGATGTGACAGGGGATTATCATGTGTCTGGGTGGTCTGACTTACCACCTGCACTTCGTCTGCCTCAGAAAGATAGCCCAACTCGATCTTGAACATAAAGCGGTCAAGCTGTGCTTCGGGCAAAGGATAAGTACCTTCCAGTTCAATCGGGTTTTGGGTAGCCAGCACGAAGAAAGGTTTTGACATCGGATAGGTGACACCGGCAGCGGTGACCTGACGTTCTTCCATGGCTTCCAGCAAAGATGACTGTGTCTTGGGTGGCGTACGGTTAATTTCGTCAGCCAACAGGATATTGGTAAAGATAGGTCCTTTAACAAATTTCAGTTCCCGCTGGCCATCTTTCTCTTCCACCACTTCAGCACCAACCACATCAGCCGGCATCAGGTCTGGTGTGAACTGGATACGACTGAAATCCACCTGCAATATATCAGCAACAGTTTTGATCAGGAGTGTCTTGGCCAGGCCAGGTACGCCGGTTACCAGTACGTGGCCTCCACCGAACAGCGCAATCAGTAATTCATCGATAATGCCTTCCTGACCGACGATGACTTTCTTGATCTCGGCAACGATCTGGTCACGACCTTCCTGCATGCGTTTGACCAGGGCAACATCATCCTGATTTTCTACTTCCAAAATTTCTTCTGTCTCTGCCATTTGTTGTTCCCGTCTATCAGTGGCTAAAAGCGTAAATGAGAAAATTGATGCCTATCTTGTAAGCTTCATTCGTATATTTTGTTGGGTAGGCTTCATAGAAAGTATGTTCCCATCCATCCCCAAGATCCGTGTTGTAGTGTGCTGCCATCATGATACGCCCATCATCATCCAGCACGGCATAGATTTCCGGTGGGTAGCTGGGGTCGTCGAGACTCATGAAGCCACCGAAATCCCACGTCACCATTCGGCCTGGCACCTGGGCCAGTTCATCGATATCGAAGAATATATGGAAGACCTCGTGACTGGTATCGAGTTTAACGATTTCCCGGTCAGGGAAAATCTTGCCCATTTCCATGAACATATCGTCCAGGTGGGGCTCGCCCCAGAAATCATCCACCATGATCAGGCCGCCCCTGAACATGAATTCCCGCATGGCTTCGATTTCTTCAGGCGTGAAATCAGGGCCGCTATAGGAGGAACCGATAGGCACTCGCTTCCAGTTCATGTAGAGGAAAATGTGTTCAAACAGGCGTGGGTCTGTAAGCGCAAGAAATGTGTGGTTACGCGGGTTGGTATCAACGTTGGTGTAGCGCTGCACACCGCGGAGAAAATTTTCATCGGAGTCAGGATAATCGGTATCCCACCAGCCACCGCGACGCCGGAAGCCGAAACCACCCTGCCCGCCACCGTAGTTCGTGTATTGCCCGCGTAGCCAGGTGAATTCAGTCACCTCGGTACCGTAGATTCCCAGATCTTCGTTGCCGCCTAACCCTTCAGAGAGTGGAAATACCTGCGTCATGCCGGGCTGGCTAAGGCCTAGCCAGAGCAACACAAGGGATAAGCGGCAAGCGAGTTTCACCGTCCAGTTTCCTCATCGACCGCATCCAGCAACAACTGTTGTGCACGTTGAAAACTGGGAGCCTGCTCGAGGGCATAGAGGATGTTCTGTTTCGCTTCTGACACCTGCCCGTTATTCAAATAGGCTTCCGCAAGATTGGTACGTGCCTCGACCGGGTCGCTGATCTCCAGTTTCATCAAGACCTCGTATTCGGTTACGGCCAACTCGGTGTCGTTCACCGTGTCCGCATAACGTGCTTTCAACAGGTGCACGTCCTGCCGGTAAGGATCTACTTGTATAGCGCGATCGATATAGTAGTTAACGCGTTCCATATCGCCGGCTTCCAGCGCCGCCTCGGCAAGGATGATCGCCGAACCGTAATCATGCTGCAGATTTTCCAGCAGTCGCTCCAACCACTGCAGTTGCATCTCCCGATTACCTTCACGCTCATAGATTTGCGACAGCACCAGCGCTGGGCTCGGGTAGCCGGTATAGCTAGGCAACATGTCATGGGCCGTTTCCAGGTGTGCTCTTGCTTCCTCGAAGGCCTCTTCCTTAAACAGTACGATACCCAGCTGCAGATAAGCCTGGAAGTCGCGGGGATTTTCTTCGATGCGGGAACGCATGTGCTGCTTCAGCGAAGCATTGTTGTATAACTCGGCCAGGATAGCGCTACTGTTTTCCCGAATACCATGACCATGGCCTTCGCCTTCGTCGGGAACGTCTTCTGTGTGCACATAGACGTTGATCTCATCGACCCGCTGATCAATCCAGCCACGGAACCCGGCATCGAATTCATCGACACTCATGGCAAACACTTCCCTGAATCGATCAGCGTCGTCTTTTATAAACGCGTACTGCTTGATCAGCTCTACCAGCTTCTCAAAACCATACTGCTTGGCAATGTAATCCACCACCAGGTAAGACTGGAAGTAAGCGAAGCTCAGGTCGGTATTGTTTCGCGCACCTGAGAAGCCGGAATTCAAATCGGCCACTGGCAGTAACTTGCCCTGATCGGCGGCACGCACCAGATCCAGGCCCTGGCTTCGACCCCAATAGGGACGGCCCTCACGTTCTTCCCATACCGAAATACCTTCGCTCAACCAGCGCGGCATACGATTGTCGGTCATCTGCAAGGTAATCACGTGCATGAATTCATGCCAGACTATTTCCTGCCAGTTCGCGGTCAACGTGTCGGGTGAAATCAACGTCACCACTTTGCCAAAACAGATTCCCACGAGTGGTCCTATGTCAGGCAGCCCCACCGAGCGCACGGCGAAGTCTTCCGTGTTTTCAAACACTTCGATGAGAACTTTGCCCTCAGGCTCAAAATCGTATTTGGCGGTAAGCGTGCTCCAGGCTTCTTCCAGCAAGGGCTCCAGGTACGGCCAGAGAATGTCCGCATCCTGCTCACTCATATGCACCTTGAAGTTTTCACTTTCAAGCGTGGCGTAGGTTTCCAGCGTGTCGAAAACCTTGAGCATGTTCGAGGTCATGACATTGAACGGGTCATTCTCGAAACTGATTTCCAGACTGGCCTTTCCTTCTTCCTCTTCACCGAGCCGAATCAGGTTGTTACCCAACAAGGTGTACCCCTGCCAGTATTCGGGGTCTGCTTCCAGTGCGGCACGCGCGTATTCCACCGCTTCAGTGAAGCGATAGTTGTTACCGAATGCATCGGCTATATCACCGAGAAACTCGGCATTGCCGGGACTGAATGCCTGCACCTGCTCAAAATAGTTTTCATACTCGTCCATGCGCTCGTTAAGTGCTGCCTGGGCCGCCAGAATACTGAGCGTTGTCAAGGATTCCGGATTCAGTGCCAACACCTGTGTGAAGTACGCCATGGCTTCATCTTCGCGCCCATTCATCATCAGTAGCTGGCCATAAGTCTCCAACGCTGAAATCGAATTGGGATTAATGGCGAGGGCACGTTGCAGGCTCCTCTCGTCACCCACTACACGGGCAATGCCCACCAGTGCCGGCACGTACCGGCTGTTGATTTCCAGGGCCTCCTGATAACCGCGCTCGGCGTCCGAGGCATTGTATTTTTCCAGGAACAGGTCGGCCCACAGGGTGTGAGCTTCGAGGTTGTTGGGATTGGCACGGGTTGCCTCGTCGAACAGGCTGTTGGCATCGTAGAAATTACCCATCAGCCAACTCGCCAGCGCCACCATGGCCACATCTTCGGAGGTGAATACCAGCCCGCTGTTATAGCGCTGCACAACCCGGTCCAGAACGCGATAAGCCTCGGACCGCTGTCCCTTGAATTGCAGCAGGCTGCCGTATTGCGCCAGGGTGCGCACCGGTGGTTCGGGCAGACCTTCCATCACGGCCTCGAATATCTCGAGCGCTGCCGCAGATTGACCTGTGGCCCGTTTCACTTCAGCCAGTTGTGTACTTAATAGTGGAAAGCTCGCGTAGTCATCATCCTCGATTGCATCAGCAACCACAGCTTCGGCACGCTGATAGTTACCTGTCATAAAGTAGGCGCGACTGGCACCAATGAGTCCGTCGGTGCGATCCAGGCCGTCACTCATCTGGAACATCTCTGCGGCGGCGGCGTAAGAGCCATTCAACAGCAATTGCTCGGCACGGATTAACGCGGAGTCACCAGTAAGTTCGGGGTCATCCTGCGCCAGCACTGGCGGAAGTGGCGCCAGCATCAGGATGCTCAGTAAAACGGTTCGGAACGAGTTTTTCATTGAGTTACCCCATTGCTTGTCGTACCTGTTTGTTCATTGAATCGAGCGGTGGTGCGAGCGAGATCAACCAGCAGGGCTTCCATCTCGCGCCAGTAGTCGGCTTCCAGGTATTCGGCCTTGCGGCCACGAAGAATAAAAACGGAGCGCTCGATTTCCTGCATTCTCGCCTTGGTCGCCAATGCCTCGGCAGACAAGCCAGTAGTGTCATCCACAAGCGTATCGATATAGGCAATCTCGGCCAGCAACCCATCTGCTTCATTGGCCCCCGGATTGAGGCTGAACATAGCATCACCATTGTCATCAAGCCCGGCATGCTCCGACGCCAGCCTGCCCTGTTCGGAATACCATTGTTCGACATTCGCCTTGGCATATTCGAAGGCTTCCAGCACCGAAACCCGGTTGTTCTTGTCGCGGTCACCATTGCGCCCATCCAGCGCCTCTATGAAATAACCGGAAAAAACGGGATCGTAGCGCTCGGAGGGAGAGCGGGTGGAAGAGATAACCACTCTGCCTTCACTCGACAATGAGGCGGAAAAACCATAGCTGGCGCTGGTGGTGTTGACGATCACCATGTCTTGTCGATCAAAGCGATCCAGCATGTCGGCGAATTCGCTGCCGGTTATATCGGGCCCAACGATATTGAATTTCGCTTCCTGCTCGGCACCGGAACCATGACCAATTAGGTAGAGCGTTATCTGGTCACCCGTAGCCACTCGTTCGTGAAGCGTGGTCAGGGCCTGTTCGATACCCGCACGATCTGCTGCGCCGTCGATTCTCTCCGACCCGTTAAAATCGGCTTCGCCATCGTCATACAGCAAGGTAATAGTGTCTGAGCTATAGCCATAGTCGCGCGCCAGAATGTCGTGCAGGCTTAATCCCCATTGACGAAAGCGCTCCTGGTTTGTTTCCCCAACAGCAGGCCCGACCATGATGACCGCGTACTTGGTACTGTCTGGGCTGTCCAGAAAATAGTCCGTGGCAAGATCCTGTGCACTTGCTGATGCCGCGGTAAACACGGCGGCTAGCTGGAAAAACAACCTGTAATAGCTTCGCATCACGATAAACCTTTCAGCCTTCTGGTTACCCAATCCAGGCAGAGCAGTGATATTAACAGTGCCAGTATCCAGGGCTTGTCCCATAGATCGATCTGTACTTCCCGGGAGTAGGCATTCGGTGTGAACTCGATTGCGCTCGCCAGACGTGACACATCTTCAAGATCGAAGTACTGGCCGCCACTGGCGTCAGCAATCCTGGCAAGCAATCCGCTGTCTCTTTCGGCATTGTTGTACTCACGCAGCGATGGCGTTACCACAAAGGCAGCACGCTTCTCGGCGGCGTCGCTGGCTCCTTCGCCGGCCGCACTGGCGACATCCACCAGCAGATTGAATACACCTTCTTCCTCCACGGTGAAACTGCTGCGATAAACACCGTCGTCAGAGATATCCCACTCCATTGGGGTATCGGTAACCTGATCCAGGGGCGTGGTGGTCTGCATCCACAGCGTTGCGTCGTTATCGGGTTCATAGCTGTCATCCAGTACAGTGGCCGTGATATTTACCTGGTCGCCAACGTTGTAGAATTCGCGATCGAATTCCACAGAAATGCGTTCTGGTGCTGACACCGCAGACCAACGTAGCATCTGACGCCACAGAGTCTCCTGCGACTGATCGGCGAAAGGCATCATCATCTGCCAGCGCCAGGTACTGGCGGTCGCCACAACCATGCTGCGCCCACTACCGTAACGTTGTGAGGCGATAACGGGCAGCGGTTGATTCTGGTATTGCAACAGCGGATGCTCCATTAACACGGTGGCACCTGGCTTGATACGGCCGGTTACATAGATACCCTGCAATTCAGGCAGTTGCCGCCACAGCATGGCGTTCTCATCATCATCGCTGGCCAATCGCAGCAATGGCGAGAACTCACCGTTGTTGGTGAGCCGAGGGTAGTAGAGTTCACCCGTTGGGTGACTGCCGCGGCGAATTCCACCGCGAAGATGGGAAGGCAGGAAATTCTCTTCGACCAGCGTTACCGGCAGAATATCGGCGATTGGCGTGGTAATAAATTCTTCATCGATCATGCCACTCATGATCAGGCCACCACCACGTTCCGCCACGAAATCCTGGATCATCTGTAGCTGATCTGCGCTAAAGAAACTCTCTTCAATATCACCGAGGATTAAGGCTTCGTACTGGTAGAGTTCTTCCTTGTCGCGCGGGAAACCTTCACTCAATTCAGTGGGGGAAAGAATCCCCTGTCGATAATATTTCTCTGGCCCGGTTTGCAAATAGGTAGCCAGCCGCAATGAACTGTCACCTTCTACGGCCCGGCGTATGAATTTGTACTCGTTGCGGGGATGCCCTTCCAGATAAAGAATGTCCAGTGGCGCCTTCTCGCTGTTATCCACGAGAAAACTATAAACATTGTTCTGTTCGATTATCTCCCCAGGCTGCAACTCAACCTGGAGATCGTAAACGATAGCCTCTTCCCGTTCAGGCGTGAGCTCCATTTCAAAGCGCCGGGTAATGCCCTCGGCGCCCAGAGTCACCACATCGGTTTCCACCACCGTGTCACCGTCGAGAATCGAGAGCTGAACTTCCTGCCCTTCAAAACCTTGATGCTGCAGTCCTACAGCAATAGTAAAAACTGAGCCTTCGAGAACTGTCTCCGCAGCGCTGACATCGACGATACCTATATCCTGAGGGATTTCATCCTGCCCCACACCCACCGTGAACACCGGAATCTGGCGAGTCCCGAATTCCTGGGATTTGATGCCGGGATCGACATCACTGTTGTCTGCCCCGTCGGATATAAGCACCAGTCCACCCAGGGGCAAGCCATTCAACTGCCCATCGACGTATTCGAGCGCCTGGCTGATGGAGGATGCGGTACCACCCTCATCCAATTCAGTCTCATCAGCAATGCGTTCTGCCTGCTTGTCAAAGCGGAAACTTCTGATCTGAAACGACTCAGACAACTCATCGATAACACCCCGGGAGAACAAAGCGCGCTGCATGGCGTCGGTGCGGGATTCGCCACCGGGCATATCCGCGATAGCCATACTCTGTGAGTCATCAATGATGACACCAAGATAGGTTTCCTGAGGCGAAACCTGTAGCGTAGTCACGACTGGACGCAACAGCAGAAACAGCAACAGCACCAGAACCGAGGAACGCAGCGCAATGAAAAATGTTTTCCAGCCCGTAGTGAGAGGACGCGTAGTTTTACGGTAGGTGAACCACACGGCGACGCAGGCGGCGATGGCGATGAGAAGAAAAACAAACGGGCTGAGGCCGTAGGCAAAGCTCAGGCTGCCCTCGGTAAATGCGGTATAAAGAGTAGGTTCCGTGTATTGCATTATTACTGGGTCGCGCTATTCGACCCCTGACTCTCTGACAGTACACGATAGTATTGTTCTACCAGTTCCCGGTACTGCTCAGGAACTTCTTCGTCGGCGGCCGCATACAGCTTGTTATTGATTTCGTTAAGTTCAGCCTGTGCACGCAATGCACCTTCCAACTCCAGTATTGGCTGCAATAATTGAGAAAATAATTCCGGCTGATTCAGGAAGTCTTCGATGTCCTGTTGCGTCAGCTGTTGGCGAATCGACCGTGCATTGCCCCAGGGTACGGCGCTGCCATCGGTAGTAACACGACCACCCTGACCTGCCTGGTCCTGATTGCCGCCGCGAGCACCACCAATCTGTTGTCTACCGCCAGCACCAGCCTGCTGCCCAGGCTGACCACCCTGCTGTTGTCCTCCGCCACGGGCCTGCTCCTGCATTTGTTGCTGTAGCTGCTGAGCCAGTTGCTGGGATCTCTGCAGTTGGTCTCGCATTTCCCGCAGACTGGGCACACCCGGGCCGGGTTGCTGTCCAGCCTCGTTGAATGCCAACGCCTGCTCCTGCAAGTCCTCGATTTGTTGGCGCAAGCTCTCTGCGTCGTTCGCGGCTTCCTGAGTGGGGTCACCTGCCCCCCTCTGGGCAGAAGGATCGAGAGCTGCAAGAGAACTCGCCAATTCCTCCAGTTGATCTTCAATCTCTTCTTCAATATCCACCGACAGGTTAACCATGCCATTTCTCAGCACACGATTGCTGGTTTGCATTTCTTCCTGAATTGGTCGCAAGTCTCTGGAAGCTTCTTGTGCCTGTGACATCAAGCGCTGGTCTTCACTGCCACCACGAGCGATGATGGCACGTAGCATATCTTCGATTTCTTCGAGATCGCGCTGCTGTTGTTGCTGAGCCTCTATCAATTCCTGCAGGTTCTCATCGTTACGCACAGACTGACGGGTTTGGCCCAGTCCCTGCTGGCGCGTGGTTTCCGCCAGCGTTTCCTGTAGCTGTCTTTGTTGGTTGAGCAATTGTTGGCCACGCTGGCTCAGGTTTTGGGCCAACTGGTTAACGGAGCTTTCGCCCTCTTCGCTCAACTCGCGCTGTTGTTCACGCAGGTTTTCCAACGCCTTCTGACTGCGGGCTGCCGCAATGGAGGCGTTGTCACTCTGCGCGGCTTCCTGCATCTGCTGTGCTGCGCGCTGCAATGCAGTCTGCTGCTGTTGTTGGCCACCACTGCTTTGCGATGAGGACGAGGCCTGAGATTGAGACTGCGATTGAGACTGCGATTGAGACTGTGATTGTGAACTGCTTTGGGACTGAGACTGCGAGCGCTGCTGACTATTCGACATCTGCTGCGCCAACTGCTGCACTTCCTGGCTCAACTGTTCCTGTTGTCGCATCAGCCGCTCCAGTTCGCGACGCTTCTGCTCTTCGGTCATTTGGTCTTCGCGTCTGGCCAGGTTGCGTTGGGCCCTGGTGAGGCTCTCCTGACGCCTGGCAAGCTCTTCCAGTTTGTTCACTTCCTCCTGGTTTTGCTGCGAACCTCCACCACGACTGTTCGGTGTCTCATAACGGTTTTCGAGCTGGCCCATTTCCATCTCAAATAGTTCGCGGAGATCTTCGCGCTCCTGCTGGGCACCGCCACCGCCGCCACCACCACCGCCTTGTTGCATGCTGATATTGGTACGGTTGATACTGGCTTCCGCTTTGAGTATGTATTGCAGCGCAAGTTGTTCGGGCTGCAGGGCGCTGGTGATCTGTTCCAGTTCCAGTTCGTTGGCGGCTGCATTCATCTGGTCGATGGCAAGAGACAGGTTTTCGACGGCAGCATCATAAGTATCGTCAGAAAAATTTAGCCGCTCCGCCAATCGGTCTATAGACATACGGGCACGCCCGGTAGCTTCCCGCTGTGATTCGGCGATTATTTCGGCGTCACCCGCAAACTCTTCCTGTGATACCTGGCCCTGTCTGTTACGAAGTTTCCAGGTTGCCGCAATGATGTCCTTCTGGATAGAAACCAGGGCGCTACTGTCTCCACCCTGACCTCCGCCAGCTCCCTGGCCGCCACCCATGCCCGGGTTGCGACGGAATTCCTGGTCTGTCGGTATGATTTGCAGAAAATAGATATCGGAAACAACCTGGGCTGGTCCATCGAGACCGTTATTGTCTGCCAAGGTGAGGAAGTAGCTGACAAAGTCTCCTGGTTCGACGTCCAGGTCTTCCAGGTAGATTAACTCACTACCGGAAACGGAGCGCATATTGGGCTCGCGCAGGAAATCGACCTGCACTTCATCGGCACCCACAACGCTGTAGTTCAACTCGAACTGGCTCAGGCCGTAGTCATCACTGGCATCAACTTCCAGCACCACCTCTTCGAGGGGCATGACTTCCTGATCCCGGCCAGGCCGCTTTAAAGCCAGTTCCGGTGGGGTATCTTCGATAGCACGGATAAAATAATCCAGTGGATTCTGGCTTTGCAGACCGTCGAAATCTGTGGCGCGAACGCGATACACGCCATCGGCTGCGACAGTGAAAGAGGCCGTGCCCGTATCGCCATCGATGACAATCGGCATGTCGGCATAATTGGCGATCACGTTGCCGTCTTCGTCGATGCTTTCATCGAATTCAAGTACCGCTTCCCGCACAGCCTTGTTAAACGCGATATTCAATTCCACACGCGTACCTTCCGGTACCACCATGTCACCGCTGTCTTCTTCCACCAGGTCTTCGATTCCGGTGTAGTCGGGATAATCCAGTGCCAGATCAATCTGTTCCACCTGGGGCAGGTCAAACAAGCTGATGCGGTATTGCTGGGAGCTCTGCTCTCCCCGCTCGTTGAATGCAATATAGTAGGTCGTGTCTTCCTGCAGCGATGGCAGGAAGTAACTGTAGGTAGCGCTGTCACTGCCGCTGCCATCACGATTCATGGACACATCACGCCAATTCACATTGTCATTTTGCAGACGCAGGTTGATGGCATCGGGTTGGGCATTGGCGACGCGGGCGATGATGGTAATGCTGTCACCCCGCTGCATTTCTACATCGCCGGGCTCTACACTGATTTCTATATCCGGCAGCACTTCAACAATCTGGATTGGTTCGCTGATAGCAAACGGCCAGACGAGTCGTGAGCCGGCATTGAGCAGTGCTTCGGAGCTAAGGAATACAGCCAGTACGGCCACGGCCACTGCCACGGCAGATGCCAGGCTGATCCAGGAGGTTCTGGCTGGCGTGACCGCCTCCACCTGCCGTTGTTGTAACTGTACATGGGACTGGGCGTCCTGCCAAAGCTGACGGATAAATTGCTGGGAGACGCCTGCACGGCCGTTTTGCAGATCGGCCTCGCTGAATTCCAAAGAGGTTAGCAGGCGCTGCTCAAGGTCCGGGATATGATCTTCTACATAGTGGGCCAGCGCTTTGTCGTTGCTGTTACGCCTGCCAAGTATTCGAATGAAATTCCACAACAGGCCAGCCGCCACCAACAGCGTGAGAACAAACAGCAGAATGCTTCCCAGTTTCCCCGGCTCCAGCCATACCGCTGCACCTGCCGCTGCCAGCAGCAGTGCTGAAAATTCAATAACTAGAAAGCTGCCCTGCTTGAGAACAAACAGGTTACTGCGCCGACGACGCAATTGTTGGAGGGTTTCGCGGAGGCTATCAAATGTAGGTGTGGACATGAGACCTCTTCGGTTGGGTTCTTGGAATAGCAGCCGCTGGCCGTACCTCTGGTATCACACGAGTCACGCAATCGTGATCATTCTTGCTGGTACGACACTCCGCCACATAGCGGGTTCAGCCTGACCTGAAAGATTCGGGCACCGCTGCTCGACAGGCATGCCAATAGCACATGGAGCTTTTACGCGAAACGGCCAGTAGTCATGCAAAAATCCTGTCCCGTTCGAACCCGAATTTCCTTGCCTCCAGCTGACCTTGCAGGGACGCAAAATGTTTCAAAATCCGACCTCAACTATCCCACTAACCAAGCCCCAAAAGCAAGGGGTTCCGGGGTCTCCAGAGTGCTCCGCCGCCAGTAAAATCAATTAATCCGAGAATTGCCTCGGTCTACCGGAAAAATGCCCGAATGCGGCCCGATTCTGGCCTATCCAGATAATGTCCTCGTTTGCAGTTTAGACCAGACAGAGGGAAATGGAGGGAGTTTTGTGGGCTAGCAATAACCCATTTCTTCGGGGCGATAGTGCTCCGAATCTTCCGGGAAAACCCGGATATTCCCGGTAGTAACAGCGGCCACAAGGTCCTCAAGACGCTGGAAACCCTGCATATCCCGCAGCGTGGTCTGGGTAGGCCTGGGTAACACGATTTTTTCCGCCCGTGCCTCGGCCAGTGCCTGATCCGGGGTCAGCCAACGGAAGTCCAGGATTTCATCATTGTCTACACACACCTCAGTCACCGCCTGCAACGCTTCATACAGAGGACAGAGGAAGAACCAGGTGCTGAAGCGCCGGGGCAGATTCGGCGGGGTGGTCCAATGGGCCGTGTGAATCAATTGTTCCGGCAGCAACTCGATACCCGCTTCTTCCCGGGTTTCGCGAACAGCAGCCCGGAGCGCAGCCGGATATTCCAGGCGCTCATCATCCACAAAATCAGATTCATCAATGCGGCCGCCCGGAAACACCCAGTGTCCACCATGAAATACCAGCTTTGAATTGCGTCTCAGCAGCAATACTTCTATCTGTTGTTCGCCGGACACTAGTGGCCCAGCCTCCCTGGCAATCACCACGGTAGCGGCAGGCACTGGATCGTCTGCGTATTCCATTCATCGTTACCCTGCTTTCTACAACCGACATAATAACGCGAACTGCAGGCAACTCTCACCTGTGCTCTGCGCTGAAGAAACCAGCGACCCGCTTAATTGCAGACAGCACAAGCGCGGCTTAGAATGCGGCCTCCACGGAGTCGCAATTGCCGACTCCCCTGACAAAAAAACTTGGCAATCTGCCCGCAGAACAAAAATACCCCAGGAGCACACATTATGAGCATTAGTTTTGAAGATCGCGTAGCCATTGTTACTGGCGCAGGGGGTGGCCTCGGCCGTCAGCATGCCCTCGAACTGGGTCGCCGAGGCGCAAAAGTAGTCGTTAACGATCTTGGCGGCTCGGTGGATGGTTCTGGCGGTTCGGTTTCGGCAGCGGAAGCGGTCGCCAAGGAAATTACTGATGCGGGTGGCACAGCGGTAGCCAACAGCGCGTCTGTTACTGATCTGGATGCTGTGCAGGGCATGGTGAATGACACCATGGAACGCTGGGGTCGAATCGATATTGTGGTGAATAACGCCGGCATCCTGCGTGACAAGACTTTTGCCAAGATGGAATTGAAGAACTGGCATGCCGTCATCGATGTGCACCTGACCGGCAGCCTCAACGTCACCAAGTGTGTCTGGCCAATCATGGTTGAGCAAACCTATGGACGACTAGTTATGACCACATCCACTTCTGGATTGTTTGGTAACTTCGGCCAGAGCAACTATGGCGCTGCCAAACTGGGGCTGGTTGGCTTTATGAACACGCTACGCCTCGAAGGCGCCAAGTACAATATTTTTACCAACGCCATTGCCCCTATTGCGGCCACGCGTATGACCCTGAATCTGCCTGGCTTTGAGGATAGCGAAGAACGACTCGCGCCGGAACTGGTCACGCCTGCCGTGGTTTACCTATGCAGTGAGGATGCACCCAATGGCCGCATTATCCAGGCCATGGGTGGCCGATACTATTCAGCCGATGTGAGAGAAAATGTGGGCGTGGATCTGGGCCCTGGCGCTACCGTCGAGGACATTGCTGCCAACATCGACACCATTCTTGATATGAGTGAGAACAAGGGTATTCTGGAACGCACACACCACCGCTAGGCCCTCAACGAATGGACAGATTGGCTGGTGCCAGGGAGACTCCCTAGTATCCAGCCTTCTGATCTGCCTCCGCCCGTTTCACTGAATCCCGCTCATTCATCAGCTCCAGCAACGGCCTTAGTTCCGGTATTTCTTTGTAGGCATCCCACCGCAGTGCTCGCTTGGTCACGATGGTGGCCAGATTGATGGAGAAGCAGAAGAAGAAATCCGCATAGGTAATTTCCGGCCCTGCAATATAGGGCTCGTATTTGGCGATGCGAGCCAGCGCCGCAAACCCTTTTTCGAGCTGCCCACGCACTTCTTCCCGTAAAGTTTCGTTGGGCTCCCAACCAAAAAACACTTCGCCATAGAGCCTGCGAGCGGGCAACTCTATATACAGCTCCATGTAGTGTATGAGCTCTTCGACTTTCGCTCGCGCATAGGGATCGGCGGGATAGAAACTGGGGCCCTGATCCAGGGCATCCAGATAATTAATAATTACTGCGGTTTCGGTAAGAAAGCCTTGTTCGGTCTCAAGGCAGGGAACCTTCCCCATAGGACTCTGGGTCAGGTACCCTTCTTCCTGATTTGGCTGAACCAGTACTTCTTCGAAATCCATTCCCTTTTCGATGAGGATGGTTTTTACCATGTTGTAATAGTTGCTGAGCGGCATACCATAGAGTTTTAGGCTCATGCTTGTTTTCCCCTTTTCTTGCGCAAGCTGGAGTTTGAACTGGCGACAAATTAACGGGTTATTGTTGGCATTGCAAAGTTAAGTGTAAGCTGCACTTACGATTCAAACTCAGGATAGTCACGTGCAAGGAAAGGGGCGGGAAACGGATTTCATGACACGCCGTAAATCCATCCCTGTGTATAGACCGGAGACATAGGTTACAGGTTGTTCGGAGACATAGGTAACAGTATTACTTATTAGCATCATTCCACCAATTTGGAGAGTTTGATGCCCTGGAAAGAGGTAAATACTGTGGAGTTAAGGAAAGAATTTGTCGCATTAGCCGAGCATTCAAACCTAAGTTTCAGCGATCTGTGCAGGCGATTCAGCATAAGCCGTAAGACAGGCTACAAATGGCTGGATCGGTATCGAAGTCAGGGAGATAGTGGGCTCGAAGATCAATCAAGAGCACCCAAAACCAGACCCGCGCAGACTCCAGAAGCCATGGAGCAACTTATTCTAGATTGCAGGGATCAGTACCCAGATTGGGGTGGAAGAAAGCTACGTCGGGTTCTTCAGGATCGAGGTTTCAATGGCCTCCCTCAACCAAGCACGATCACAGAGATATTGCGACGCAACCAGCGTTTACAATCAGACCCTGCACCGCCGAAACGGTTCAAGCGATTTGAGCATCCCAACCCGAATGATCTGTGGCAAATGGACTTTAAAGGCTACTTCAAGCTGGCTAAAGGCCGCTGTCATCCACTGACCGTACTGGATGATCACTCGCGGTACTCGATTTGCTTGCAGGCCTGTTCAAACGAGAACACAGAAACCGTCAAAACAAGGCTTATCAAGGCGTTCGGCCACTATGGCATTCCTCGCAGAATGACGATGGATAACGGTTCTCCCTGGGGTTCCGGAGGACGTTTTCGGTACACGCAACTTACTGTATGGCTGATAGAGGCAGGAATCTCTGTTAGTCATTCACGGCCTTATCACCCGCAAACGCAAGGTAAGGATGAACGCTTTCACCGGACACTACAGGCTGAATTACTCGGACGCAGGCAGATAGATGATCTGGGTAGCTGCCAACGCCACTTTGATGATTGGCGAACCAGATACAACACCATCAGGCCTCATGAGGCACTCGACATGAATACACCAGTCACACGTTACACCCCGAGCACACGCGCTTACCGCCCTAATAGTCCACCCTATGAATATGGGCCAACCGACCAGGTCAGAAAGGTTGGTAAAAATCTGACGGTGAGCTTCCAGCGCTATGAGTTGTTCCTGGGGCAGGCTTTTGTAGGCAAACACATCGCCATAAGGCCAACGCAATCAGACGGGGTATTCACTCTGTACTTTTGCCATCAGCAAGTAGGAGAAGTAGACCTGAACCGGATGGCTAAAAGGGCCAGATCCTAGTTAGAATCAGCAGAAATGTGTTACCCATGTCTCCGAACACTTTGTAACCCTTGTCTCCGGTCTATACACCCTGGAGGCTCGGGCGCGGCTTCCCTGCCGCGCCACGGTCATGAAATCCGTTTCCCACCCCTTTCTTCTGACATACTGCATTATTCACTAACCCTCTATTACAATTTTGCTTGAAACATCGGAATTGAAAATACGCGTCTTACTACTATCGGCTTATCACGCACAAAGCCATGCGGTGTGGGTTGAGCGATTGCAGAGTCTGTTCCCCGAATGGGAATGGCATTGTCTTAGCTTGCCACCGCGGCATTTTAACTGGCGGATTCGCAGCAATGGTTTGCATTGGGCGTATGCGGAAAGTGAAACGCTGGCTGAGGATTGGGATTTATTGATTGCGACATCCATGGTGGACCTGGCGAGTCTGCGCAGTCTGGTGCCGGAGCTGTGCAGGGTTCCGAGTGTGGTGTATTTTCATGAGAACCAGTTTGCCTATCCGGAAAGTGAATCTCCTGATGCCCGTGACAATATTGAACCGAAGCTGGTTCCGATCTATTCGGCGTTGAGTGCTGACCGTATTGTTTTCAACAGCGAGTTCAATAGAAAGTCATTTCTGAAAGGGGTCAGGACGCTTTCGAAGAAATTACCGGAACCCTTACCCGCCAGGGCGATAGAGAAATTGCATGGCTCGGTGGTCTTGCCAGTTCCCCTGCTACCTGTGCAAGCTGACACAGAAGATGGGAGCGACGGTGACAATGATGTATTGGAAGTGGTATGGAATCATCGCTGGGAGTATGACAAGAATCCTGCACTGTTACTGGCGATCGTGAAAGCCTGCCTGCTGAATGCACCGGAGGTGAGATTCCATATCGTGGGCCAGCAGTTTCGGCAGCGGCCCATGGAATTTAGGGACGTGACTCAACTGCTGGATGAATGGGGAAAATCCAGTGGCAAACCCGCCGGGTTGCGTGGATATCTCGCAGAGAGTGAATACCGCCAGCTTTTGCAGTCGGCGGATGTGGTGCTCTCTACTGCAGTGCATGATTTTCAGGGACTGGCGGTGCAGGAAGCCTGTTTGGCTGGTTGCTCGCCGCTGGCACCGGACGACCTTGTGTATCCGGAGTACCTGGGGCCGGAATTTCTCTATGACACTAGCGGAAGTGTGGAAGTCATAGCGAAGCACGTGGTCGGGAGATTGAATGCCTTGTTGTCCCTGAAGCGCGAAGGACAGGCGCTGCCTGTGCCAGACCTGGCTCGTTACCAATCAGATGCGGTGAAATCTGCTTATGCTGGCCTGTTTGCAGAACTGGGAGTTCGCTGACCAGACCCTGGCCTAGTTTGTTTCTACCTGCTCAACCAATGGGAAGACGATTTCCTGCCCTATCTGGATGCGATTGAAGTCCAGAGTCGGGTTGTACTGGCGCAGCAGCCAGATTGGCGTTGAATAGCGCTCCCTGGCGATGCGACCAATATTGTCGCCTCTGCTCACTGCGTAGGTTTCCACGTCCTGAATGCGGTAATTGGCAAAGAATTCTTGCTGCAAGGTGGAATGAAATTCCCTTCTGGCCCTCTCGAACTCGGGAATATTCACACGCGAAAAATCCAGAGTCAGGCGATCACCGATGATCACTGGATCACGATAGGCCATGCCATTGAGCCTGCGAATATCCCAGGCGCGAATACCCAGCCACTCGGCGTAGTGTCCGAGGGTCTCGGATGCCTGAATCTCCACGGTGTTATTGCTGGCCACGCTGTAATCGGATGGGTCAGCAGACAAGGCTTCAACGAGTTGTTCGTTGCTCTGGCGTACATCCAGTTCGGGATCAATAGCTTCCGCTTCTTCTTCCTCAATAGAAACGGTCGCATCTATTTCCACGTTGTCAGGCAGTACGGCAGCCGGCGGGAGTATCTCCTCGTTCAGTGCCACTTCGGCCTGGGATTGGGTGTTGAGCGCGAGCTCAGCCTGGGGCTCGTTATTGAGAGCAAGCTCGGTTTGAGATTCCGTGATGGCAGGACTTGGTGAGGGCTTTTCCTCCTCCGGCTCAATCGTTCGATTACCTTCGATAACCACACCATCGGAGAACTCAACCCGTGTTGGCGGTTCAGGGCGCATGTTGGCATCGATCACAGCGAGCTGATTGTTTTCATTGTCATAACCCGGCATACGCAGCAACTGCCCCGGGAAAATGCGGTTCCTGTCCTGAATGCCATTGAGCGCTAACAGCTCCTGCTCCTGCACACCATGACGTGCGGCGATTAACGAAACCGTATCGCCTCGGCGTACCGTGTAGACGCCATCTTCAGAGGCCAAGGCCTCGTTCATTAACAGGTTGGCGCTGTTTGCACCCTGGGGTAGCAGCAGGCGTTGACCGATCTGGATTCTGTTTCTGCTGCGTAACTGGTTCAGTGCAACCAATTCGGAAACCGACGTATCGAAGCGGGCGGCGATTGCAGAAAGGCTGTCTCCCCGCTCCACAACATAGGCCACATCAGGTGTCTGCACCGCAAACTTATAGTCGGCCGGCACCATCGCCAGCAAATCACCGCTTGGTACAGCTTGCGATCTTACCTTCACCGAGAAACCACGGGGAATTCGCTTGTTACCTTCCCACACTGGAGGACGCAAGGCAGGGTTGTCGGCCCGCAGTTGCTCAAGACTTATGCCAACGGAACGGGCAAACACTTCCGCATCAATAAATGCATCTACTTCCACTTCGTGGAATTGCGGTGCTGAATCGAAGTTAACGGTGCCAAAATAGTTGCGGGCATTGTTCTCCACTTCGAGCACCGCGAGGAACTGGGCATAGAAGTTTCTGGAGGCGAAACCAAAGGCTCGACCGCGGTAGTTGGCAACAATTTTCTCAATGTCGGTAGTGCCCGTTTCACGCACTGCCCTGGCTATACCACCGGCACCGTGATTGTAGGCCGTTAGCGCCAGTGGCCAGGTTCCCAGTACTGAATAGTTATACTCCAGCAAACTCATCGCTGCATTGGTGGCGATGTAGGGGTCCATGCGCTCGTCAACGATGTGATCGATCCGCATAAAACGGCGTCCGGTATCGCGCCCAAACTGCCACATGCCGGCCGCCGATGCGCTGGAGTAGGCGCTGGGGTTAAATGACGACTCCACATGGGGTAATACAGCCAGTTCAACGGGGAGGTTTTTCTCTCGAATCACCTCTTGTATGTGGTCGCGATAGGCCCCTGAACGACGCAGGCCGCCGAGGAAGCGATCAGACTGTCCCAGCTGCCAGCGCACATTGGATGCAGCCGTTCTTAGCGTCTCATTGCTGACATCATCGGGCCACAGGGCCAGAATTTCAGCCTGGCTCCGCGTCAGGTCGGTACGCTTGCCGGTGGCCAGTACACGCAGGTCTTCCCTGATTCGGGTTCGGCGCTCTTCAATCTGGCGTCGGTCAAGCGGCAAGGCATTGTAGATAACGGATAGATTCTGTGAGTCATGCAGGAAGCCGCTGCGGGTATCGACCTCAGTGTAGACCTTGACCCAGAACTGCACGGCGGGCTCAAGTTCAGGTGGCCTGGGAAAGTCCGCGGCAGATTGTGCGGAAGCTTGCGGTATCGACAGCGCTAAAGAGAGAGTCAGCCACAGACCCAGCAGACCGGCAGCTATAATTCGCCCGCTTTTGTGCCCTGTTCTAGCCACTTTTTTGTCTGGAATTACCAAGTAATTCAGCCTCTTACCCTTCCTGCGATACCTGATTCGGAACCGGGCTAAACGATAACAACAAAGCTGGCAATCGCCAAGTACTAAACACACGCAAACCAGATTCCCCTGCAGATATTATCGAATCAATTACCTGCCTCTTGATACGAGAAAGAAAAATCAACAGCCCATAATCTTGCATAGGGTTCGCGTCTTCGCTTGACCCACGCGCAGACCCAATTTAACATTCAACCATATGGTTGAATGTAATCCACAGCTGGACGCCCTGTTCTTTGCGCTGGCAGATAGCACGAGACGCAGCATTCTTTCCCGGGTAGCCGAGGCTGAACTCACTATCGGGGAGATCGCGGCTCACTATGGTCTAACATTCGCCGGGATATCCAAACACATTAAAGTGCTGGAAAAAGCAAACCTGGTTTGCAAACGAAGAATTGGCAAACAACAACTTGTGATCATCGTGCCGGACAGCCTCGAAGTTGCGCAGGAGCATATCGCCCGCTACGCCAGGCTCTGGGAACAACGGTTCGATCAACTGGAAGCACTGCTCAAGCAGAACACGGAGACTTGAATGAACCCTACAACTTTCACCATTGGCGAAGACAAACAATCCCTGGTCATGGAAAGGCGATTCCCCGCTATCCGAGAGCGAGTGTGGGACGCCTATTCGAAGCCTGAACTACTCGCCCAGTGGTGGGGACCCAATGGCTGGGCCACTGAGATAAAACACCTGGAGTTTGCTGTCGGCGGCTACTGGCACTATTGCATGCGTTGTGAAGACAAAGCCCAGGGAGAATTCTACGGCATGGAAAGCTGGGGGAAGGCCACTTACACCGAGATCACCCCAATTGAATCATTCAGCTATGTCGATGTGTTCTCTGACGAACACGGAGGAACCAACACAGATTTTCCCGCTTCATCGACTACGGTGAAACTGGTTGATGAAGGGGATCAGACGCTACTTGTCAGCACTACCCGTTACGATAGTCCCGAAGCACTAAACCAGGTGTTGGAGATGGGAATGCAGGAAGGATTCACCCAGACGCTGGATCGTCTGGAAACGCTGCTGCGCAACTAAGCCACAGGTACCGACTAGGGCATGTCGTCGAGTTCGGCGCCTTCTTTCACGGGTATCATCAGGTCTTCGCGAGTCACATTCATCATGAGGATGACATTGGAAGCGATGTAAATTGATGAATAGGTGCCGATCACGACACCGATAATCAGTGCGATAGCAAAGCCCTGAGTGGCTTCTCCACCGATCAGCAGAATTGAAACTAACACCAGCAGGGTGGTGAACGAGGTAATCAAGGTACGGCCAAGCGTCTGGTTAAGCGAGACGTTCACCATTTCTTCGGGGGTTCCTTTACGCATGCGTCGGAAGTTCTCCCGGATGCGGTCGGAAACCACGATGGTGTCATTCAGTGAGTAGCCAATGATCGCCAGCATGGCGGCCAGGGTATTCAGGTTAAACTCGAGCTGCACCACAGAGAAAATACCCAGGGTGATAATCAAGTCATGGGCAAGTGCCACCACGGCACCCACCGAAAACTTGAACTGAAAGCGCAGCGCGATGTACACCATGATAATGCCCAGCGCGACCAGCATGCCGAGACCACCCTGCTCAGCCAGTTCATCACCTACTTTGGCGCTGACGAAATCAGACCCAATAAGCAATACATCGCTGCTCGTATTCTGGCGCATCAACTCGGCAATCGTTTCTCCGACTGCCAGAGCTTGCTCTGCCTGATTAGCTTCCGCGATACCCTCGTCCACCGGCAACAACACACGAATGTCCCGGTCCGTTCCAAACTGAACAACCACCGCGTTCTCGTAGCCGTTGGCAGACAGAATGTCATTCACATCCTGAATAACCACACTCTCGGAAAAATTGAGTCGCACCGAAGTACCGCTGGTGAAATCCAGACCGAAATTAAGCGAACTGATCGCCAGGGAAATTATTGAAACAACAACAAGCAGCGCTGAGATTGCCCCGGCAATCTTGCGCTTACCCATAAAATCTATTTCTCTAGCCAGAATCATGCTTTGTATATCCGAACGTCTTTTACTTTTTGCGATGCCTGATGTTTACGCAGCATCGGCCGTCTTTGCTGCTGCGTAGTTTCCAATGGACAGGGTTTTCACCTGCTTGCCGCCATAGATCAGGTTGATCAGCGCGCGAGTCCCGACGATGGCGGTGAACATGGAAGTAACGATGCCTATCATCAGGGTTACGGAGAAACCACGTACCGGTCCGGTACCGATGGTAAATAGCACCAGCGCCACCAGGAAAGTCGTCACGTTGGCATCGAGGATCGTGGAGAACGCATTGTTATAGCCCGCATCGATTGCTTTTTGCGGTGAAATCCCGTTCGCCAACTCCTCCCTGATCCGGGTGAAGATGAGCACATTGGCATCCACCGCCATACCCACCGTTAAAACGATACCCACAATACCGGGCAGGGTCAGCGTGGCATTAATCGCCGACATCACGGTGAAGATAAGCAGAATATTCAATATCAGCGCGGCATTTGCTGCCAGACCGAACACCCGGTAGTAAACCAGCATGAACAGAACTACCAGCACCGCAGCAACCTGTACCGCGCTAAAACCGGCCTGTAAATTTTCCGCACCCAGGCTGGGACCTATCACCGATTGCTCAACGATAGTCATCGGCGCCGACAAGGAACCCGCACGAATCAACAGCGCTGTATCATTGGCTTCGCGCGGTGTGAGACCAGTGATACGAAACTGTCGGCCTAACGCGGTCTGGATCTGGGCGTGGCTGATTAAGCGCTTCTCTTCATAGAATTCCGTTTCTTCAACTTCTTCGCCGTTTTCATCCAGCACGAGATTGGTTCGGGACTTGGTCTCGATGAGGAGAATGTCCATGAACCAACCGACGTTGTCCCGTGTTACGCGGTTGATCTGGTTGCCGCCCTGGGCGTCGAGTGTGATAGAGACCTGGGGCTGGCTGTATTCATCGATTCCGGATACGGCATTACTGATGCGGTCACCCTGCAGGATCACATCGTTGCTCACGTCAACGATCTGAGTTCCCTCGGGAGTCACATACTCGTAAGTTTCATAACTGGATCTCGGGGCACCGGGCTGGGCAGTCAGGTGAAACTGCAGCGTGGCAATGCGCTGCAAAATCCGAATTGCCTGCGCTGGGTCCTGCACACCGGGTAACTCCACCACAATGCGATCGGCGCCCTGCTGCTGTACGGTGGGTTCGGCTACACCCAATTCGTCGACCCTGTTCATCAGGGTTGTGCGGTTTGCCTGCAAGGTATCCCGCTGGATCTGCAAAATGGTTTCCGGGGTCAGCACCATATCGAGCACGAAGGATTCACCGGACTCACGATTCTGGAACTGTATCTCAGGGAAATTATCGATGAATTCCGCACGTGCCCGCGAGCGATCCTCGGAACTGTTAAACGCAACCTCAAGACGGTTGTAGTCGGCGATCTGGGCCCGGGATCGAATTCGTTGTTCCCGCAAAATGGAACGTACAGCGCTGAGATTGTCCTGCATGCGCCGTTCGATCGCTGCATCCATATCCACTTCCATCAGAAAGTGCACACCACCCTGCAAGTCCAGACCCCGCGCCATCTTCTTGGCTCCCAGGGACTGCATCCAGTCGGGCGTGGTAGGTGCCAGATTCAACGCCACGATGTAGTCACTGGTAAATGCGTCTTCCAGCGCGGTCTTGGCCCTTAGTTGATCATCGACGGTATCGACCCGGACAATCATATTGCCGTCATCGATTTCCATACCGAAGAAATCCACTTGCGCCGCTTCCAGCGCAGTGGTCGCGACATTCAGGTCGGCTTCGGTAATTTCGAAACTCTCATTGGTGAGAAGAATTGCCTCGTCGTCTTCGTAGAGGTTGGGTATTGAATAGATAAACCCCAGCACCGCGACAAGCAGGATGAGTAAATTCTTCCACAGTGGGTATTTGTTCAACATGATATTGGGTCGTCTGAAAAACCGGTAATTCTCGTCACTAGATCTGGGAGATCGTTCCTTTTGGCAAGGCGGCGGCTACTGCAGATTTTTGCAGCTTGAGCTCCACGTTGTCGGAGACCTCGATGGCGATGTAATCCTCGCTGACCCGGGTCACCTTACCCAGCAATCCACCGGAGGTCATGATCTCGTCTCCTTTGCTGATAGCTTCCACCAGCTCTCTGTGTTCTTTCGCACGCTTGGATTGCGGACGCCACAGGATCAGATAGAACAGGAGGAACATGCCTCCGAAAAGGACCAGATTGTAAGTCAGGGATGGCTGGGATGCTGCCGCCTCTTGTGCGTAAGCGGTGGGGAATAGAAAATTCATGGTCTCTCTCTTTGAAATGCCTTGTTAAAGGCCCTTGTACTTGCCCTGTCACTTTTCAGGAAAAGCGCTATGACGGCTATGCAGCCGAGCAGGCGCTTTCGGGCGCAAATCACTGACACAGGGCTCGTATTATCGCAGGTTCAGCAGAATTGTGCGGCATGCCGACCTGTTTCTTTATATAGGATGTCGGAAATCTTGGGCTCAAAAGTGAGAATTCAAGGCACCCGGCTATAAAATCGCAGTTGAGGCACGACTCCTGCCAGAAAATTGCTGGGTTGGCGTGACGCTTCTCAGCCCCCCATTTGCTTCTGATCTTCCCTGAACCGGGCCGCAAAGGCGCCCAATCTACCTTGTTCTATAGCACTGCGCAATCCAGCCATCAGGGTCTGGTAGTAATGCAGGTTGTGGATGGTATTGAGCTGTGAACCCAGTATCTCCTTGCACTTATCCAGATGATGCAGATAGGCCCGGGAAAAATTCCGACAGGTGTAACAATCGCAGTTAGCGTCAATCGGGCCCGTATCTTCCCGGTTGCGGGAATTTCGCAGTTTAAGCAACCCGGATGAGGTGAAGAGGTAGCCATTTCTGGCATTTCGGGTCGGCATTACGCAATCGAACATATCGAGACCCATCTCGACCGCTGTCACCAGATCTTCGGGCGTGCCCACACCCATCAGGTAACGGGGTTTGTCTTCCGGCATGTGGGGAGCGATGTGGTCTATCATCTCCACCATGTCGTCTTTCGGCTCCCCCACCGAGAGCCCACCAATGGCATAGCCGGGAAAGTCCATGTCTACCAGCCCTGCCAGTGAGGCTTCACGCAAGGATCCGTACATGCCGCCCTGTATGATGCCGAACAATGCCGCCGGGTTATCACCATGCGCCGTGACGCAGCGCCGGGCCCAGCGCAATGACAGTTCCATGGATTCCCGGGCCTGTTGCTCAGTCGCTGGATAGGGCGTGCACTCGTCAAACACCATGATGATATCCGAACCAAGCTTGTGCTGGACCTCTATAGCCGACTCGGGACCCAAAAAGACTTCCGCGCCGTCTACCGGCGACCGGAACTTCACCCCCTCTTCGCTGATCTTGCGCATCTCACCCAGACTGAACACCTGGAAACCGCCAGAGTCAGTGAGGATTGGCTTTTCCCAGCCCATAAAATCATGGAGGTCGCCGTGGGCATTAATGATATCCGTGCCCGGTCGCAGCATCAGGTGAAAGGTATTACCCAACAGTATCTGGGCACCGGTGGCTGCGACTTCGGCTGGGTTTACACCCTTGACCGTGCCGTAGGTTCCAACGGGCATGAAAGCCGGCGTGGCTACTTCACCTCGGGGAAAGCGCATTACGCCCGTGCGTGCAGCGCCATCCTTTTTCGTGACTTCGAAGTTCATGTGACAGGTAGACATGGAATTTTAGCTAGTGCTCCCATGTCGCATTGAAGGATATATCGGGCCGACTCCCACTAGTAGATGCTCCAGACAGGAAAACTATCGAGCACGATTGGAATAGAGACTCTTGCATGGCTAACCAGCTAGTGCTCCCTTGTCGCATTGAAGGATATGTCCGGCCACTTCTCTTCCATCAGTGACAAGTTAACCCGCGTTGGCGCAAGGTAAGTAAGATACCCGCCACCATCGATGGAAAGATTGTCCTCTGCTTTCTTGCGAAATTCGGCCAGCTTGCTTTCACTCTCTGCATGTACCCAGCGCGCCACGTAAATGTTCACGGGCTCGTATAGGCAATCCACTTTGTATTCGTCTTTCAGCCGATAGGCCACCACTTCGAACTGCAGCACACCCACGGCACCAACAATCAGGTCGTTATTGCGCAGCGGCATGAACACCTGGGTAGACCCCTCTTCCGATAACTGGGTAAGCCCCTTTTGCAACTGCTTGAGTTTCAAAGGGTCTTTCAGACGGATACGCCGAAACAGTTCCGGCGCAAAATGCGGTATTCCCTTGAACTTGAGTTCTTCACCGGTGGTGAACGTATCGCCAATCTGAATGGTGCCGTGATTATGCAGGCCGATGATGTCTCCGGACACTGCCAGTTCGGCACGGGCGCGGTCCCCAGCGAGGAATGTCACCGCATCGGCGACTTTTACATCCTTACCGATTCGGCAATGCCGCATTTTCATGCCCTGGCTGTATTCGCCGGAGCAAATGCGCATAAAAGCGATTCGGTCCCGGTGCTTGGGGTCCATGTTCGCCTGAATCTTGAATACGAATCCCGAAAAGCTTTCCTCGTTGGCGGGCACTATTCTGGTTTCGGTCTCTCTGTCCTGAGGACTGGGTGCCCACTCCACGAAATCATCCAGTAACTCTCGCACGCCGAAATTTCCGAGTGCAGTTCCGAAGTAGACAGGGGTCAACTCTCCCTTTAAATAGGCTTCTTTATCGAATTCATGGCTGGCGCCTTTTACCAGCTCAATTTCATCCTTGAAGTCTTCCAGATAACTTCCCAACAACTTCCTGGCTTCCTCGCTTTCCAGCCCATCGATTGTCAAATCCTCTGCAATCTCGTGACCATGACCCTGTTGGTAGACATGGATAGTATCGGTATAAAGGTTATAGACACCCTTGAATTCTTTTCCCATGCCAAGCGGCCAATTAATCGGCGCCGCCTGAATTTTCAGAACGCTCTCGATTTCGTCGAGGACTTCGATTGGATCGAGGATGTCCCGGTCCAGTTTGTTGACGAAGGTAAAAATGGGTGTATCGCGCAGTCGGCACACATCCATCAGTTTGATGGTGCGTTCTTCTACACCCTTCGCGCCATCCACAACCATCAGTGCCGAATCGACTGCAGTCAGTACCCGGTAGGTATCTTCCGAGAAATCTTCATGGCCGGGTGTGTCCAGCAGATTCACCATGCGCTCTTTATAGGGAAACTGCATGACTGACGAAGTTACCGAGATTCCCCGCTCCTGCTCCATGGTCATCCAGTCTGAGGTGGCATGACGGTCCGATTTCTTGCCCTTTACGGTTCCGGCTACCTGAATCAGGTTTCCGAACAGCAACAGCTTTTCGGTAATTGTGGTCTTACCGGCATCCGGGTGGGAAATGATTGCCAACACGCGGCGGCGCTGGATCTCGTTTTGTAGCTGACTTCCTGCCATTGGGTTCCTGGTGGGGTTTGTTGCCCTGGGTCGGCGAAAAAGCGGCGATTATAGCAGTGAGGGGGCTTTCGCACACCGAAGAAAATTTTTGCCTTTCATTTGGTTAGAGAGGCGGGCCGTGGGGATGTGAGAGCCCGCTTCGACCGCAGCATGCCAGGTGAAGTCGGGCGCTGCGCAACTCAACCTCCGCGCTGCGCGCTCCGGGATTCGAACAGTGCTCGCGCTTTTTCCGACTTCACCTGGCATGCTAGGCGCGGTCTTTACGAAGCGGGCTCTCACATCCCCACGGCCCTTTTCGAATCCTGTGCAAAATTCTTCAAGAATCGAGAACATTTTTCGGATTCGAGACGGAAGTTAGCGATTCAAGCTTGATGCTCTACAATGGCGCTGCGAATAATTAATGAACAAGAAGAACAGGAATTAGTCATGGATTTCACGCTTACAGCGGAGCAGCAAGCGTTGCAGGAGAGTGTGCGCAAGTTTGCCCGGAAAGAGTTGCCGGAGATTGCGCGCGCGATTGAAGAGTCTGATGAACCGGTTAGCCTTGAATTGCGCAAGCGGTATGGCGAGTTGGGTTATCTGGGCGTAAACCTCGATACTAAATATGGGGGTGGTGGGCTTAGTCATCTGGATGCGGTGATCGTGCTGGAGGAGATTGCGAAGATTTCTATTGCAGTGGCGTTTCCGGTTTTCGAATCCTGTTTTGGTCCCTGCCTCGCTATTTCTCATTTTGGTAGTGAAACGTTAAAGCAATCCATTTTGCCCGGTGTGTGTTCCGGGGAACTGGTGGTGGCGGTTTCAATGTCGGAGCCTGCTGCCGGGTCGGCGTTGACTGATCTCAGCACAAAGGCTGTGGTCGGTGACGACTCCATTACTATTAATGGCAGCAAGCGCTGGTGTTCCGGTGCCGGGCATTCGGAAGTGTATGTGGTGTATTGCCGCTTATCTGATGCGCCAGGTGCGAAAGGTATTGGGGCGGTGGTTGTGCCGAAAGATGCCGCGGGCCTGAGCTTTGGCAAGCGCGAGAAGCATATGGGTTTTCGCGGCGTGACCAGTGCGGATATGCATTTCGACAATGTGCAGGTTCCGGCTGAGAATTTGCTGGTGCCCGCAGGCGGCTTCAGCAAGTTGATGGATGCATTCGACCTTGAGCGCTGCGGTAATACT
This sequence comes from uncultured Pseudohongiella sp., assembly GCA_965227635.1. Taxonomy (GTDB): domain Bacteria; phylum Pseudomonadota; class Gammaproteobacteria; order Pseudomonadales; family Pseudohongiellaceae; genus UBA9145. Next base: position 4,093,032 of record OZ245763.1, read on the forward strand.
ACGATGTCGCTGGCTGTTGCCCAGTCCGCTTTTGACTACGTACTCGAGTACAGTCAGCAGCGTGAGCAGTTCGGCAAGCAACTGGTGGATTTTCAGGCTGTGCAGATTCACCTTGCGGAGATGAAGATGAAAGTCGAGGCAGCCCGCTTATTACTCTATCGCGCCGTGGTCAATGCAGCCCAGGGCTTACCCTCTGTTGGGGAGAGTTCTGTCGCCAAATGTTTTGCCAATGAGACTGTCAGGGAAGTGACTGGCAAAGCGATGCAACTCATGGGAGGCTACGGTTATTCCACGGAATACCCGATAGAACAGAAGCTGAGAGACGCTTGGGGATGGGGAATAGCGGGTGGTGCTATCGATATCCAGAAAGTGAATATCTCCAGCGCACTCGTTGGCCGACGCTTTAACCAGCGCGCAAAATAGTTGGCCGCCGCCCCAATCGCATCATCCAGAAGTAAGAAGACCAACAGCGCAAATACAGAATGCAAACTACCCACTCGCCTGCCAATTCGTAGAGTTGAGCCCGCCAATCACCTCGACGGCCTTACTCAGAGTGGCAGCCTCGAGAAAGGGGACTGTGCAGCCGCCATACCCTCGGGACAGCAATCAACCATCATGAGCCTGCAACATCAAGGCACCGTTATCGAACGCGCCGATGCCGAGTGCAATCTGGCTGTTGAGTTGGCTTATGCAGTGAAAGCCAAACCCGGAGATATTTTATGCGGCGCCGATCAGTTACCGGAGAATCCCGACCAGTTTGAAGCTTCACTGGTGTGGCTTGGGAACAAGGAACTGCTGCCGGGACGCAACCCTCAGTTTCAATGCAATGCTGGCGAAATCGAGAATTTTACGGGTATCGACAGTCCCTACTAGCCGCCGCGTCCGGAACTCGCGGTGGACACGGTCAGCACAAGTGTCGAGGAAGATGCCGACAGGATTGTCGAGTCTCTGGAGCCCCTGGGATAGGCGGACTGGGACTCTTGTTGGAGACGTTGAAGACGTTGGAGAACGCCTGACGACCCTTAGCTGCCTAGTGCAGTACCGCGTTCGTTGGTCGGGTAAGACTCTCTGCGTATTCCGGATGCAGGATATCGATGCGCTTCACCAGCAACAGGTCATGCTTGCACAGTTGCTCAAAATCCGTGTCGCTGGGAATCATATCGATCTCATCCAGCAATACACACACGACGTCATCATCGTCCACATCCACAACAATGCATGGCTTGAACCCATTCACGGTATTCAGAGATGCCAGTGAACCTATGTCGAACTGAAACACAGGGAAGCTCCCATCAGCGTGGTTCAACAATCCGTAAGAAGTGAAGGCCACACCGAAGCCAGCCGCCGCCACCACGTTAATGATGTCGATGATTTCCGGATCAGTCAGGTCGACCCGCACCGTATCGTCGAGGAACTCGTTGCCAAACAGGCGTCGCTGATTGACCAGTTTCAGAAACAGGTCGATGTCTTCCTGATTCCACTCCAGAGTTTCTTCGGTTTCCGAACGGGTGCTGTCAGAAGAGAGGCTGAGAACGTTAGTCTGGATTGTGAAATCCTGAACCTCGGTTTCGGGGGGACACGGTACGACCATGGAAACTGAGCAGTAGCCTTCGCTACTCTCGGCGCTCAATCGCCACAAGAAGGGAACTTCACTGCTAAATTCAATCATCTACTTCGTAATTCCTGATGCAGAAGTTTGCTCCGTCTACTAAATCGCATCGGCCGAATGATTGACAAAATTAGAGGCGCGAGCAAGATTTTTTTACAGGCGAAAAAATCTCAGTTACGCTTCATTGTTCAAACTTACAATAAACTGTACCCAATAAACCGTTGAGTGGACGGTAGTTTTTTACTCGCAACTGGGGAAATCATTTATCAACAGAATCTGTGGATAACTGTGTGCATAGTTTCTGGGAAATGCCCCTCAGCCTCGAAATTTCCAGCAATTGTCCTATTTTGCGCAAATTTTAATCAATCTTTATTTTCTATATATTTCAATGAGTTAGGTGTTTTTGAAAGGTCGAGCAAAAATAAAAGCCGCAATTTATTAGGCTTTTGTGACGCGACAGTCTCTTTTGTGCATAAAAAAGCGGGCTAATTGCAATTTGCGGAAAATCGCCTTTCACTTCTCGTTGTTTTTATTGAAGTTTTTTCAACTATAATACCGTTCGTTCACAAAGAGTGTTTTCCAGTTTTAACAACCCGATGAAGAACTCCCGGTTACTCAGTAGTTTCATTACAGTCCTGTTTCTGCTTCTGGCGTATTTTGCCTGGAGCGCATTCAGCAAATACCAGAATGATGCCAGCAGTAGCGAACTGGCACTCAGCCTGACTGAAAATGCCCTCTCCTCCGGCAATGCCGATGAACTCATATCCCTCGCCCATGCGAACTGGGCGGAGCAGATGCCCGCGCCGAATATGCAGCGCTATGTAAGCCGCTATTTGAACAGGCTCGGACCCCTGCAGAGTATGACAGCCATCACTGGCGGCAGCGATTCGCCCCTCCTGCTCATCCCGGGACAGGCTATCAACGCCAGCTATGTCATCGAGCTGCTGATGCAGGAACAGGCAATCAGTGCGTTCGTTGATCTGGTGAAGGAAGATGGCCAGTGGTGGATCACCCGCTTTCGCGTGAATGCTCCACCACCGGAATCCTAGTGCGTTAGTTTAAGCCCGGGCAATCAGAAGCTCCCCGGCCAGATTACCTGAAAACAATGTTGTAGACCGAGGGCGCCAGGATAATGGCGCAAACTGCGGCTACGAGCACATCGCGATCGAGGCGGTAGGTGACTAATGTGGCATCCGGCATGTTCATCAGGATCACTCCTGCCAGCACCAGACCCAACATCAGGATATTACGACTGAGTAACAAGACTGCCATAAGCAGAGCCAGGGAAAACAGCAATACGTAGTTGTCTTCCAGGCCAAACCTGGCAAGCGTTTCATTGGCGATAGAGACGCCTAGCGTAGTGAATACAACGAAGCCGAAAATTAACGGCCGCATAACATTACTGTCACGACGCAAAGTACGACGTTCAGTTGGCATAGCCCCTCCTGTCAGACACAAAATTCAGTGTCTGCAGAATTAACTATAGATCAAGCCGCAGGCGCAGGAAGGGTGAAATTTCAGGATTTTGAACCAATTCAAATTGGAAGTGTGCGGCTCTCGACATTTCCCTGTAAGTGCCTGAACACACGCGCAAAATAACCCGCCTGAGGAGCGGGAATCTGGCTACTGGATTGGCCGCTAAGGGAGCCAAGGGAAGGCTCCCCGCCGATGTTACTCGGAAACCACACGCAGGAGTTGCTGGTAGTCGGTGAGCCCCTGAAAGATCTTGAAGATGCCGTCCTGTTTCATGGTACGCATGCCGTCTTTCAGCGCCTGTTGACGGATGTCATCCAACTCCGCTTTCTTGTAGATCATGCCTTGCAAAGTAGGTGTACCTGTCAGCAGCTCATGAATACCGGTTCGGCCTTTGTAGCCCGTGCCACCGCAGGCATCGCAACCATCAGGATTGGCACCCATTAATTCCACATTGCTGAAATCAATGTTCGGCATGTCGCCCTCGATCATGTCGCGACCGTAGGAATCCATGAGATGGTCCAATTCTTTCTGGTCGGGCTTGTACGGCTGCTTACATTTGCCGCAGAGGGTACGCATGAGTCGCTGAGCCAGGACGCCCAGCAAGGCATCAGAAAAGTTCACCGGATCCAGACCAAGATCCAGAAGACGGGTAATGGTTTCTGGTGCCGAGTTCGTGTGCAGTGTACTTAATACAAGGTGACCTGTGAGCGACGCTTCGACACCGATACTGGCCGTTTCGTGGTCACGCATCTCACCGATCAGAATCACGTCAGGGTCAGCACGCAGGAAGGCACGCATCGCCGTGGCAAAGGTGAAATCGATCTTGGGGATCATCTGCACCTGTTGCAGGCCGGGTTGGGTAATCTCAACCGGGTCCTCTGCCGTCCAGATTTTGCGTTCGGGTTTGTTGATATGCCCGAGTACAGCGTGCAGTGTAGTCGTTTTACCAGAACCCGTTGGTCCCACCACCAGGAACAGTCCGTGGGGATGTGCCGACAACTCGATAACCCTCTCGTGGTTCTTCGGTGTCATATTGAGTTTTTCAAGCGGCATGGCAGAACCGGCAGCGAGAATACGCAATACAGCGCTCTCACCCTGAACCGTCGGCACGGTGGCGACACGAAGCTCCAGCTTCTTGCCTCTCACCTTCAGCTTACACTTTCCGTCCTGGGGAAGCCGCTTCTCGGCGATGTTCAGACGGGACATTACCTTGATACGGGCGATCAGAGCAGCACAGTGTTCCTTGGGAATCTTGATGATCTCCCGGCACAGGCCATCCACACGAATTCGTACGCCACCGGGTGCATTATCCTTACCCGGCTCGATATGAATATCGGAAGCACCGAGGCGGTCTGATTCCGTGATAATCCGGTTGACCAACTGGATGATCGCCGAAGTAGCGGCCAGGCTTTCATCTTCTTCGTCTTCGTCGCCCTCCTCCATTTCGACGCCACCGTCGTCGTCCATGTTGGAGAAGATATCGTCGAAGCCTTCTTCGTAGTCACCACCATCGTCGCCACGGAGGAACTGGATGATGTGTTCGGGCAGACCAACCCGGAAAGCGTAGTTGCGGGCGTTAACGACACCCTGGATTTCCATGATGCGCTGGTAGTCGGAAGGGTCATCGATAAGGATGACAGCCTCTTCCTTGTTACCCGCCACGGGTAACCAGAGATTGCTGCGAAGATAGCTAACGCCTATGTTTTCCAGCAGCTCTGTGGGTAATTCATGACTGGCGTCGTACTTCATGTACGGCACGCGGTAATAGTATTCCAGCGACTTGCCGATCATGTCGGCCTCTATGTCGTACTCTTCCATCAGCACCCGGCTGACAGAACCCCCATAGAGTGAGGCCTTGTTGGAAACGTCTTCCAGTTCCACACTGGATATCTTGCCCTTCTGCACCAGGTAGTCGTAGGGACCCTGAGTACTCTGCAAGGAAGAGCGAAACTGCTTGGCCAGCATCTGGCTGACCATCATGGCGTGCTTCAGGTCGGTCTTGTCGAATTCCCGGTCGCCTTCAAAATTGATGAGCTGCATTACCCCCAGCAGGATCTCATCCTTGATGGGCACTACGATCTGCGATTTAACAGCCCAGCCTTTCGCATCGCTGAACTTGCTGTCGAACTGCAGTCGCGGGTGGATATCAGTCAGCTCTTCGCTGTCCTTTACATTTTTAATGTTCAGGGCGCGCTGACTGAGCGCTACATAGCCTGCGAGGGAGGTGGTACTAAACGGAACCCTGATTTCCACAGAGTCATCATCATCCGGGTCACCGCCTTTGAAGGTGGCCAGAATCTCCTTGCCGTTATCTACCGATTGCCAAATGGTGAACAGCCGCACGCCGAGAAGATCGAGCAAATCCTGCTCCACCTCCTTCATCGCCACTTTCAGCTTCTTGCTGTACTTTAACTTCTGGTAGATCTTCGAGAGCTTGCCAACAAAAGGATCTTTCTCGGCTTTCGCAGCACCCTGCTCGGCTTCGCCAGGTGGTGGCTCTTCGACTTCTACTTCTGTGGTTGCGGTTTCTGCCATTTGTGAATCTTGCTTTCGCTCTGGTTCTAATTGATGCTTCGGGCTTTATCGAGCGCTTTCCCTGCTCCCGGTTTTCAAACTCGGGTAGCGTAAACGCGTTGCAGATTTCGCCTGCAAAGCCGACTAAACCAGAGACTGGTTAACAGCAGGCTGGCAGGACGCAATCGCCGATGATTGTGGGCGCTTCCCTGAATCTTGTCTACAGTGACGGTCTCCCGCTCAGTTCTGAGCGAGCGCCGACCTGCAACTTGCCCTTATTAGAATTGTAGTCCAATCAAAAATGCCAGTAAATTCAAATAGATTCAACAGGTTTTTAGGGGTTTTGGGACTTGGGTTTGCACTGTCTCCCAGCGCTCTGGGGGCCATTCCCCAGCTACCCAGTGAGCATTATGACTGGCTGGCAGACCGCATATTTGCCAATGAATGTAATCGGCAGCCGCGCTGCCTGAGCCACTGGAATTCCGGGGAGGATTTCCCCTCTCTCGGGATTGGGCATTTCATCTGGTACCGGGAAGGCCAGCAGGAACCCTTCGAGGAGACGTTCCCCGCGCTGCTACTGCACTTGCAACGGTCCGGCGTTGCACTTCCAGACTGGCTGAACCCGCCTCTCACGGCGAATAATCCATGGCCCGACAGGAACAGCTTCATGGCCGATCTGGATTCATCCCGGCTGGTGGAGCTAAGGTCACTGCTGGAAAACAATATGGGTCTGCAAACGCGTTTCATCGCCCAGCGACTGGAAATGACCCTGGATGACATCATTGCCAGCTTCCCCGCCACCAGACAGGAAAGCGTTGCAGAGATCTTGTCTGACATTGCCAGCCAGAGCTCGCCCCTGGGCCTGTATGCACTTATCGACTACCTGCACTTCAAAGGCAGCGGCCTCAAGACCAGCGAACGCTATGCGGGACAGGGTTGGGGCCTGCGCCAGGTGATTGAGCGGATGCAAAGCCACGACACCAGCTTACAGGCATTTGTAGCGGCGGCTACTGCCACCCTGGAAAACCGGGTAGAGAATGCACCACCTGAACGCAACGAATCCCGCTGGCTGCAGGGCTGGACAAACAGACTACAGACCTACCTGCCCTGAATCCTGAGCCGCGCGTCGCTTCAATGCCAAATTGAAGATTTGCTACACGGCTGCATTGCCTTTACTCTTCAGCCCTCAATTTTGGGACTCATCCTCCAAGCTCTACAGACAGCGAATCCGCACAGCCAAACATGACATTCGAACGACCAAACATTGCCAGAATGCAGGGTTATAAACCCGGCGAGCAGCTCGACGGTGGCAACATCATCAAGCTCAATACCAACGAGAATCCCTATCCGCCCGCACCGGCGGTTAGCGCGGCGCTGCACGCGGTGGATACTGCCGCCCTGCGGCGCTATCCGCCGCCGACTGCAATCCGATTCCGTCAGGCCGCCGCTGACTTGCATGGTATAGAGCCCGACAATGTCATCGCTACCAACGGTGGCGACGAACTTCTGCGCCTGGCACTTACAACATTCGTTAACCCCGGCGCGTCTATCGTAACGACTCAACCCAGCTATTCCCTGTACCCGGTTCTGGCGGACATTCAAGGCTGCGAATACCAGGAAATCGCATTGAATGACGACTGGAGCATGCCCGAGAATTTCCTTGCCGTGCTTCAGCAATCCCAGGCCAGCATGTGCCTGTTGGTCAATCCCCATGCGCCAACGGGCCAACTCTTGAGCGCCGACTTTCTGGAGACCCTCAGCAAGGGCTTCTCCGGCGTGCTGCTGGTGGATGAAGCCTATGTAGATTTCGTGGACGAAGAGCAGGCCTATAGCGCGATCGAGCTTGCCACTCGCCGGGACAATGTATTGTTACTACGTACACTGTCCAAGGGATATTCGCTGGCGGGTCTGCGCTTCGGCTACGGTATCGGCAGCCGCTCCTTAATAGAACCCATGCAATTCAAGACCCGGGACAGTTACAACACTGACCTGATCGCGCAAGCCCTCGCTACCGCCGCTATCCAGTCCCAGGACTATGCAAAAGAAACCTGGCATAAGGTTCGACAGGAGCGCAAACGACTGAGCTCGGAGTTAGCCGCATTGGATTTCTCGGTGACACCCAGCCAGACCAATTTCCTGCTCGCCGGAGCACCCCCGCACTGCAATGCCGAGTTCCTGTACCAGGCGCTCAAGCAGAGGCAGATTCTGGTTCGTCATTTCCAGCAACCAAGACTGGATGACAAGCTGCGTATTAGCGTTGGTACGCAAGAAGAGAATGATCTTCTCCTTGCCGCTCTCAATGACTTGCTCTAGCCGGCCGCTCGAGACTCATTTAACCCAATCAGTACACGATTCGGATCTGATACCGGATTCCGTCGAACCACCCTGTGCCACAGGAAAATCTCGCAATTGAGGCTAGACTTAAAGGAGCCTAAATTTGTTCGGGAATCGACAGCGATGACAGAGTCACGGCAATTCAAACGCCACCAGATACCACTGGAAGTGGAATACAGTCATGCCTCCATAGGGACTCTGCGAGCCAGAGCCAGGGATATGTCGGAGGGCGGCCTGTTCCTGATCGTCGATGAGAGCTTTCAATTAAAAGTAGGCTCGAGAATCGTCGTGCGAACACTTGGACTGGGACCTGAAGGCGAAGAATGCGGTTCGGATATCGTCATGAAGGTGGTGCGGTGTACCAGTGACGGCATGGGTCTTGAAATTGTAAAGGGTCAGGCGTCACAGAATAAGACTTCGGAAGCAGCCACAACCGGCAATGAGCAGCAGGAAGCCAGAACACTCTTGCAGCGCTTGTTGGTGATAGACAGCGCGGATCGGGTCTTGCTTTGGCATAAAGGCGATCACTGGCATCTCCCCTGCCGTGTGCTGCAGCCAGGCGAAAGCTGGCAGGAAGGCATCGACACCTGTATCGCCGAATTGAAACAGCAGGGTGCACTGAGCCAAGCCAGCAAATTACAAACTGCGCGCCAGTGCGTCCCGGCCACCAACGAGACCAGCAGTGTCATTGAGTTCCTGGTGCCATGCCGCTACCCCCATGCGGAGACTGCCGACGATACCGATCCCCACGCGCTCACACGCTGGGTAGATGCCAGTCGACTCGATGAGGTAGGTTACCCGCTCGAGCAGGCTGTCTTCGACAATCTGGGAATCAAAGCCTGACTATTCCCGGGCCTGGAAAACCTGCTACCCTGCAGTAAATCAATCCAGGCACCCATTCCCGATTAAATGACCGAAGCCGAAGACAAGGCTGGCGCTTCACGAACCTACCCCTGCCCTGAGTGCAAACAGCCACTGCGCAGAATTGAAGGCAAGATGGGCCCTTTCTGGGGTTGCACTGGCTTTCCAAAATGCCGCCGTACGCTAAATGATATCGATGGCAAACCCAGCGAAGAAGTGGCCGAGGACTATCGTTGTCCAATCTGCACACGCCGCATGGTTCGCGCCGATCCAGAGAAAGGTGACTACTGGTTTTGCAGCGGCTTCTCCCGGGGCTGCAAAATTACCCTCAAAGACCTGCATGGGCGCCCGGAGCCAGCCTTTCGCTGCCCCAGTTGCGGACAGCTACTGGCAAAGCGCAAGGGAAAGAAGGGTGAATTCTGGGGCTGTAGTGGTTATCCTGACTGCACCAGCAGTTTCAATGATCTCGATGGCAGGCCCGATTTAACTCGCGCGTAGTCACGACCCAAGGTAACCCGGATTCATGTTTTCGCTGCTCAAAGTTCGCAAGAAGACCTCGGCCGTTATTGCATCCGTCGCAATCGGCGCACTGTGCCTGTGGGGAATCGCCAGCTGGCAGGATATTTCCCGTGCCGAGATGCTCACCATCCTCGGCGGCACGGTGTTGATGCTGGCCGCGATAATGCTGTCGGCCTTCGTTATCATCGCCGCAATCAAGCTATCGCTGAAAGCCATTGCGGGCAGCAATGAAGAATCAGGTGCCACAGAAATGTCTGTCGATTCGACCAACAAAGCGGGTGACTGATCGGCTCAGGGAGCATTCAGGGCAACGGTAAAGAACGGGACATGATCAAGGCGTCTTCCCGACCAGTCTGCCCAGGATAATAATTCTTGCGCTCGCCGATCTGGGAAAATCCCAGGGATTTGTATAACGATATTGCTGGCGCATTTGATGCCCTCACCTCCAGAAAGCACACTTCCGCATCCAGTTTATGCGCCCGGTCGAGCAACAGCGTAAACAGCTTGCGCCCGTATCCCAGTTGCTGGTATTCCGGATTGACACACAGGGTCAGCAAGTGGCTCTCGCCAATCGCCACCGACATCACGCCGTGGGCCACAATCTGCTGCTTGTTGGCTAGAACCCAACACTGGTATCCCGCTCGCAGGCAATCCAGAAAGATGCGTTTGCTCCAGGGATGCTCGTAGGCGGCATTTTCGTTTTTCACCACCAGGTCCAGGTCACTGTGGCGCATGGTGCGCGCAAAAAAACGGGTCGCCAGATTGGTTTGGTTTTCCATCACTTCGTTCTGCCAGGTTTTACTGCTGTGCTTGCAATCGGCCGCGTAATGCCTGTAAGTGGGCCCAGACTTCCCGCTTCAGTTGCGGGTGGGCGAGAATAGCCGGAAGACTGTGACTGATGCAGAGTTGGTAACCGGCCGCTACTGCGCCGTGATCACCGTAATGCTCGTCCCTCTTGTCATTGTTGGGGCCAAGCAGGTCAGCCAATTGCGCCGTAAACACCAGCAGGTTCTGAAATTTATCCTGCTCCTGTCGCTGACTGATGAAGCCCTGCAGGGCAAGTCCAGCCGTGCGACGGGAGTCGCCCATTACCTCGAGTCCTTCCGCCAGCGGCCAGTTAAACTGTTCCGCCTGCAAGCCGCCTCCCGACGGGGAGACAGACAATGCCCTAAGTATAGCCAACAGGAGTTCCTGTATTTCCTTTCCCTGTCGGCCACCCGGTTGGTGGGGTAACTCGTTGATTACCGCGAGGGATTCATTCACAGCGAAATACTGCAGACTGAAGCGTAGTTCGTCACCCGCGCTGCGGACAGCTTCTGGCGCAGCCGTCGCGGCAGGTTTTGCTGCAACTGGCTTGCTTCTGGCGGGGGGCTTGTCAGTTTCCGGTCTTTCGAGTTTCGGCCTTTCTGGATTCGGCCCTGGTCTCGCCGCTGTGGATGACGTGTTCCGCCCAACCTGAGTTCCGGCTCTTGCAGAGGGGGAAATCTCTGCCTTGAGCTTATCGATCTCACTCGCTACCGATTCCGCCACCGCATCGACGGGCATTTCGTAGTGAGGCGAAGGCTTGGCACCGGGAAGGATAAAGCGGGGGTAGTAAACCTGGTAACCCATACTGCGGAGATAGGCCACCCTTTCTTGTTCGTTCATGCAGGGATCACGTCGCGAATAGGGTGAGTCACTATACTGCTTTGCTCCTCACACAACAACACAACCACCGCCTGCCAGTGACGTTTGAAGTCCCCTGCCAAACATGGTTGAATCGCGCTTCTTCAATCTGGCGGTGACAACATGAAAGCGGTTCTTTGCAAAACTTACGGCCCTCCTGAAAATCTGGTCATGGAAGAGGTAGCTGACCTCGAACCTGGCGAGAACGAAGCGGTCGTTGAAGTGTTTGCCGCCTCGCTTAACTTTCCCGATGGCTTGCAGATTCAAGGCAAGTATCAATTCCAGCCACCTATGCCATTTACCCCGGGTTCGGAAGTCGGCGGCATCATCCGCAAGCTCGGACCGGGTTTCGAAGGCTTTGCCGTGGGTGACCGTGTCATGGCGATACCCGGCATCGGTGGGCTGGCCGAACAGGTGCTGGTCAAAGCCGAAAGCGTGCACAAGATTCCCGACAGCATGGACTTCAAGACCGCCGCTGGTTTTGCCATGGTCTACACCACGTCCTACCACGCGCTGAAACAGCGCGCCCGCTTGCAGCCGGGAGAAACCTTGCTGGTGCTCGGCGCCAGCGGAGGTGTCGGTATTACCGCAGTGGAATTGGGCAAGGTTATGGGCGCTACCGTCATAGCGGCCGCCAGTACCGATGAGAAACTGGCGTTTATCGACGAGCACTGCAAACCCGACCATCTACTCAACTACGGCGACGGCGAACTCAAGGACAAGGTAAAAGCTCTTACCAATGATCGCGGTGCAGATGTCATTTACGATCCAGTCGGCGGGGATCTGTTCGATCAGAGTTGCCGCTGCATCAACTGGAATGGCCGCCTGCTGGTCGTGGGTTTCACCAGCGGCCGCATTCCTGAATACAAGGCTAACCTGGCACTTTTGAAAGGCTCATCAATGGTGGGTGTTTTCCTCGGCCGCTTCCGCAAGGAAGAACCTGCCGAATACGAGAAGAATTTCGAGGAATTGCTCGCCATGTATGAAGCAGGGAAACTGCATCCGGTGGTGACCCAAACATTTCCCAGTGACCAATTCGTGGAAGCGTTTAATGTATTCACCCAGCGCCGGGCCATGGGCAAGGTCACCGTAGAATTTAAATCAGAGTAGTACTTCAACATGCTAAGTGATGAAGAGATTCGCCAGGACCTGGCGCAGTTAAAAGAAATCGTCGCCGCCCACAAGGCACCGGGTGCTGAACTCGCCGTGCACACCGAAGTCATCGACGGCCTCGAATTGCCGGTGTTTACCAACGTTCCTGCTAACCTCGGCAAACTTTATGAGCTGGGCCTTCAGGACCCTGACCTTCCTTTTCTTGTTTACCAGAATGAACGCTTCAGTTTTGGTGAAGCCATCGACCTTTCCCGTCGTCTCGGCCGCGTGCTTCTGGAGAACTACGGCATAGCACGGGGCGACCGCGTAGCAATCTGTGGCCGCAACTCCACGGAGTGGTGTATCAGTTACATGGCAGTCACTTCAATCGGTGCGATTGTTGTGCCCATGAATTCCTGGTGGAAAGGACCGGAACTGGAATACGGTTTACGCGATAGCGGCAGCCGCCTGGTAATCGCCGACCTGACCCGCTTCCATGCCATCGAACCCTATATTGCCGAATTGGGTGTTGAGGTTATTCTCATCAAGCCCGGCTCGACCGATGACGCGAAGCACTATCCAGAGTTTTTCAAGCTGGCCCGCTCAGTAGAGCCACTGAGCCAGGCCGAGCTGGATGCCTGTGACGTACAACCGGACCAGGAAGCGTCGATCATGTACACCTCCGGCTCTACCGGTGAGCCTAAAGGCGTCTTGTCCAGTCATCGCGCCATTGTCAGCGCCCTGTATACCTGGAAATTTGTCAGGGAGATCAATGAAATCCTGCGACCGGAGTTGAAGGAAGAAAATCCAAAGTGGCAGCCCGCCCTGCTGGCCAACGTTCCTCTCTTCCATGTCACTGGCAGCCATGCCCAGTTCCTGAGCAGCTTCGTGTATTTGCGCAAGTTTGTCATGATGTACAAATGGGATGCCGAGGAGGCGCTGTCTCTGATAGAAGAAGAGCGCATCTCCATTCTGCATGGCGTCCCTACCATGACCTGGGAAGTGATGCATTCGAGCAAGTTCGATAAGACTGACCTGAGCAGCCTGCGCGCAGTGCAGAGCGGTGGCGCTCCCCGCCCGCCGGAACACCTGTCCATGATGACCAGGAAGTTTCCGGAAAAAGCCTTACCCGGATTGGGCTACGGCCTGACTGAAACCAATGCCATTGCCGCCATCATCTCCGGCAAGTTCTACCTTTCTCGCCCCAATAGCACCGGCCGACCCAGCCCGCCGCTCACCGAAGTGAAGATTGTCGACGAAGCCGGCAATACGCTGGCCAACGAAGAGATCGGGGAAATCTGCATCAAGGGCCCAACCATTATGAAAGGCTACTGGAACAAGCCAGATGCCACAGCAGAAGTCATCAAGGATGGCTGGTTCCATACCGGCGACATTGGCAAGCTGGATGAACTCGGCTTCCTGATCATCCTCGATCGGGCCAAGGATATTGTGATCCGTGGCGGCGAGAATATCGGTTGTGCCGAGGTTGAATACGCGATCCATGAACACCCCGCGGTGAGCGAAGCGTCGGTCTACGGCATTCCTGACCAGCGTCTGGGAGAAATCCCCTGCGCCACTGTGATGCTGAAACCGGACCGCTCCCTCGACCAATCGGAGCTCAAGCAATTCCTGGAGTCCAGGCTCGCGGCCTTCAAGATACCCCAGTATATTTTCTTCCAGCACGAGCAATTGCCCCGCATAGCGTCCGGCAAGATCGCCAAAAAGTCCCTCCGCCAGCAAACCATTGCCATGCTGCGTGACGACTTCCCTGAAGACGACTAGGCAGCCCTTCCCCACGCCCCTCTACGCAGCCGGGCTGCCACTTCCAGTCGATTTGCAGAAGTGTCCCGGATCACATTCACTGAAAAAAAGTTTTGCCAGATCGGCATTTTTTATTGAAGATTCGCGTCGCTGGACACGATAACCCGGACAAGGGCTTCTTGCCGGCAAGAGTGCCACTTTGATCCTGAGAGGTGTTCTATGAAAGAGCAAAAATGGGATGAATCCGTAGAAGAAGGCAATCCGGAAATCTTCGAAATGGCTGCCAGTGCAGCGGAAGAAGAAGGGCCTGTTGCGGAAACACGTTCATCGTCTCACTCCCACATCACGGAGTTGCGCAGGCGTATCGAAGAGCGGCTCGACAGCAAACGAATCGCACTCGAGTACGAATACGACGACCTGGACGACGACCTGCCTGAAAGCATTCAGTAAGGTCTAGCCAGGCCTCCTGCCTGAGTCCTCGAACCAAGTCGGGGTGACTCCTGTCACCCCGTACGCCCTTCATGCCAATTCTTTGGTATCCCACATTTCACCTTACGCCCCACTCTGCCTCGCAGCCATCAGCTATGCCGGATAAATAAGGCTCATCGCGCAATACTTCTAACTGTTGGCGGACTCTGGTTATGTTATCTGTTTAGTTGGGATTGGGATTTGGTTGGGGCTTCCTTGAGCTGTGGCCGTGCCGGACAGAAGGGGCTTGTCGCCAACGCTCTGCGCCCGTTGAGGAGCCTCTGATCAATTATATTCCTCCTCTGCGACAAGACCGCCCTTCGGGTCTTCCAGCCGAACCCGCTCTCCGCGTTGCCGATTTTCGACAGGCCGACGCATGCCTTCAAACCCGCGCCTTGATAGCGGGTTCGGCTGAAAGCCAGAGAAGAAACATAATCAATCAGAGCCTCCCAGGTTCCTTCACTCCGAAAAAAGCCCTACGGTCTTTTTTCTCCGTTCAGCGCTATCGCTTAACTGTTGGCGACAAGTCCCTTCTGCCCGACACTCTGAGCGCTGCTAGGTATTGCGTTACTTTTTGGCGGAGTTTCCCTGCGATTGAGCGTGAGGTGTATCGAGGAGTACTCCGGTATCTCGGGTACCACAGCACAAGCGGCTGCGGGGAGGCAGGGTTCCCAACCCGCCAGTCAAGGCCGGCGCTGAACGAAAGAAAAAGACCGCAGGGCTTTTTCTGTAGTGAAGGGACCCAGGATGGGCGCCGAGCCGGCGGGTTGGGAACCCTGCCTCCTCGCAGTCGCGTTCGAAGCCACTCACCTAAATGAAGCTATTCACCATATATCCGCGATGAACCAAAAATAAGACTATGCACGAAGCGAAGCTTCTTCAGGGTAAGCTCGGACAGGGTAAACGGATAGGCATCCTCCAGTCCCATGGACCGGTTCAGGGCATTCAGCATCACACTCAACTCTGACCACTTGCTGGTCAGCTCATTAATATCATCCCAGTGCGTGGACCCCTGCTGCATGCCGTAGACACTGGCAGTATCCAGGGTATCTACCATGTGGAGATAATGTGACCAGACTTCCGCCCAGTCTTCCAGGGGATGGGATTGGGCATAGTGGCTGATGTAGTCGGAGTCTTTAACTGCCGTAGCCTTGACGGCGTAGTAATGTTCCAGCGCCGCCGCATAGTCCTGCGACTCATCACCATACAGGTTCCTGAACTCCTCCAGCCTTCCGCCACGCACTACCAGCGTATGGTAGTAGTAATGACCACTTTCATGCCTGAAGTGCCCCAGCAGGGTTCTATACAACTCCCCGGTGTACTGGCGGCTGATCTCCCGATTCACTTCATCGGCCTCGGCAATGTTAATAGTGATCATGCCGTTGTGGTGACCGATATTCACATGGTCTTCATAGACCCTCGGATTGGTGCGTTTGTCTTCGATGAATTCAAACCCCAGCCCGAATTCATCCTCCTGTTTGCTTATGATAGGCAAGCCAAGGGAAATCAGTGAATAGATCAGCCGCCGTTTTGCATTCTCAAGGTTCTTCCACCAGCGGCGGCGATCCGGCACCAGCAAATTGGGAATGGTGTGATTCAGACTACAGGAGACGCAATAGCTGGAACCCGGATCAGTAACGATCCAGTTACACACGTCGAAGTCTGTCCTGTTCTTGCAGACTGTCTGGCCCTCGACAGGGCCCATGGTGAACTGCAGCGGATCAAAACCCACATCATTGCCACAACTGAGGCAGCGAGTATTCTCAAAAAACAAAGTCTGGCCGCAGCTACACTGAAAATTTTTCATAGGACATGGTTCCATATTCGCAGGCGGTGGTCCTGCGATAGGGAATGAGGATTATTTGTTGGGCAGGAACCAGGTCTCGGCAATCTTGAAATGCACCTGGGCAATTTCCAGTTGCACCGCATCGAGATGACGCAGCAGGCCACGACGCAACAGGCGGTCAACATCCGCTTCCCTGACCATCTTGCGTACCTTGCCTACCTGCCACCGCACTTTGGAGTGGTTGGGAAGCTTGCTCAACACCTTGGTGATCGTGGTGAGATTGTGGGCGGTTGACCGGGGAAACTGTTCGTCCTGCAACAGGAATTTGACCACTTCTTCTGCCTTGATGCGCTGTCGCACATGTTGGCGGTACATCTGGAAGGCACTTTGCGATCGGAGTACGTTCATCCACAGCACGTTTTCATAGGGCTCGCGGGTATCGGCATTCGACCCCTTTTCATCGATATCGGGCAGCAGGTTGCTGGAACCTACATCCACGATGCGTGTGGTCATGTCCGCCCGCTCAACACTACGACCCAAGCGGATAAAGCTGTAGGCATCGTCCCGGCTCATGGTTCCGGCGAGAAGGCCCCAGATCTGTTGGCAATCTGCAACGATACCTTCCAGCAACTCATGACGTTCGCCGCGATCAACACCCTGCACCGCTTGGTCTTTGGCCATGTAGTACAACTCATTGATCAACTCAAAGGCTTCGGTGGGCATGATCTCGCGAGTCGTTCGCGCGTTCTCACGGGTCAGGGCCAGCATATCCACGACCGAAACGCCGCTCTGATCGGACAACAGGTAGCGCATTACGTTGCGCTCCTGGGCCTGCTTAAAGCGTTTGGCAAAATCCTTTTCATTCCCCGTGATCTGAATGAGTGTGTCCCAGCCAACTTTCGTGCCCTTGGGCAGATCCATCAACAAGGCCGAGAACACACTTAACAGGCGCGCGGTATTCTCCGCTCGCTCAAGGTAGCGGGCCTGCCAGTAAACGCGCTCTGCAACTCTGGATAGCAACATGGTCTTGGCTAGAAGTCCTCAACAATCCAGGTGTCTTTACTACCGCCACCCTGGGATGAATTCACTACATAGGATCCTTTCACCATGGCAACCCGGCTCAGGCCACCTGGCGTCACATAGGATTTAGCGCCCTGCAAAATAAACGGCCGCAGATCCACGTGTCTTGGTTCCACCGAACGCTCACCAAGAATCGGTACCGTGGACAGGGAAATCAGCGGCTGTGCCATGTAATTACGCGGGTTAGCCTTGATGCGGCGGGCGAATTCCGCGAGCTGGGCCTTGCTCGCCTGCGGACCGATGAGCATGCCGTAGCCGCCCGATTCATTGGCCGGTTTCACCACCAGTTTGTCCAGGTTCTTCAGCACATGATCCCGTTGCGCCTTGTCCACACACATGTAACTCGGGACATTAGGCAGAATCGGATCTTCATCGAGATAGTATTTGATAATCTTGGGCACGTAGGTGTAGATGATCTTGTCATCGGCCACACCAGCACCCGGGGCATTCGCCAATGCCACATTACCCTTGTGCCAGGCATTAAACAGACCTTTAACCCCCAGCACCGAATCCTTGTTGAAAGCCTCCGGGTCCAGGAACAAATCATCGATACGACGATAGATGACATCGACCTGCTCCAGGCCATCGATGGTGCGCATGTAGACTTTCTCATCTTCCACCACCAGGTCTCCACCTTCCACAAGTTCCGCACCCATGCGTTGGGCGAGAAAGGAATGCTCGAAGTAAGCAGAGTTATAAATGCCCGGCGTCAGCACGACCACGGAAGGGTATTTCACCTGTCGCGGCGAAAGCGACGACAACATATCCAATAGTTCGGCAGGATAGTCGGTGACGGGTCGGATGTTGTAATTGCTGTCGAACAGCTCAGGAAACACCCGCTTGGTTACACGTCGATTCTCCAGCATGTAAGACACACCGGAAGGTACCCTCAGGTTATCTTCCAGCACATGGAACTGCCCTTTCTCGTCCTTGATGAGATCGGTGCCGCAAATATGCGCCCACACATTGTAGCGAGGCTTTACACCGACACACTGTTTACGGAAGTTGCCGGAATTGTGTATCAGGTCTGCCGGGACCAGCTTGTCCTTGAGTACTTTCTGGTCGTTGTAGATGTCGTGAATGAAACAGTTGAGTGCGCGAAGTCGCTGCTCCAGCCCCTTGCTGGTTTGATCCCATTCCGAGGCCGCAATCATGCGCGGAATGATATCCATCGGCCATTCGCGATCTATATTTCCGGCATCACTGTAAACAGTGAAGGAAATACCCATGGTCTTGATGGCTAGCTCTGCTGCGGTTTTCTTGCGCAACAGGTCTTCATGATTCAGGGAACGGAGATAACTGGCGAGTCGCCTGGCTGGCTTTCGCGCATAGCCCGGGCTACTGATGAGTTCATCGTAGAACTTGCCGGGATTGTAGGATTTCCAATTTACTCGCATAGGAGCATTGACACTGACCTGTTTGAAAAAACTGTACTACTTCCTGCGTCTAGTCAAAGTATCAAATGTCTTCTTTAAAATCTCTTTTTTTATCTTGTATTGCCGCCATCTGGCTAATTTGAAGACCAGGCTGATAGCCCCACAAGCCTTTCTAATTCACTCATGCTGCCATAACGCCCTGCATGGAATCTATAGACTCTGGCTGGCATAGCAATCTACAGTGGCCACGCTAGTAATAACATGGGAATAGCGACAATGACAATAATCACCTCCAAAGGCAGGCCCATACGCCAGTAATCACCGAATTTGTACCCACCCGGGCCCATAATCAGTGCATTATTTTGGTGCCCTATTGGGGTAAGGAAGGCACAGGAAGCGCCTACCGCGACAGCCATCAGGAAAGCATCGGGATTGTGACCAAGCGATGTCGCGATATTGTAGGCAATGGGGGCCATGAGGATGGCGGTCGCCGCATTGTTGAGCACATCAGACACTGTCATGGTAATCACAAGAAGTACTACCAGGATAACTACCGGCGATAAATCTCCCACCACCGCCAGAATGCCGCTCACCAGCAAGTCAGTGGTCCCCGTTTCCTGCAGGGCCGAGCCCAGGGGGATCATGGCCCCGAGCAGCACGACCACAGGCCAGTCCACGCCATCGTAAAATTCCCTGATAGGCACTACCTTGGTTACTGCCATGGCCACTGTGGCGATGCCCAGCGCAAGCTGGATCGGAATCAGGCCAAAAGCTGTGGCCGAGATTGCCAGCAGAAAGGTGATCAATGCCGGTTTCGCCTTGGTAGAATCCCTGAGGTCAAACTTCCTCTCGGCAAGGGGATAGCATTGCAAACGCCCTATGGCCGAATCGATCAGGGCTTCATCGCCGTGTAGCAATAGCACATCACCAGCCTGCATCTTGAAATGGCGAAGTCGGCTTTGATGGGGCGTACCGGAACGGGAAACCGCCAGCAGATTCACCTGGTAGCGCAGATTGAAGCGGATATCAGCCGGCGTCCTGCCAACCAGGGGCGAATTCGCGGTGACTACCACTTCAACCACTTTGGTATCCACGGAGTGACTGAACTCCGCCTTCTGGTTCGTGGCTGTGTGCAGGGAGAGCTTGTGCTCACTGGCCATGGCCTGCACATCGTCGTGAGCGCCCTGAATCATCAGGTAGTCCCCTTTCTTGATCTTGTAGCGCCCATCCGGTGGTGCGAATTCTGTGTCTCCACTGATGCGTGCCAACAGATCCATCTTGTTATCACGCAGCATGTTCTGAAATTTTGAAGTCGACATATTGACGATTGGCGAATCCTCGGTCACCTTCGTTTCAAACAGGTAGCCATCGATGTCAAACAGGTTGTCACCAAGATCTGTATTACGCACCTTCACAAGTCGCCAACCAACGAGCAGCATGAATACGATTCCCGCCAGTGCAATAACACCGCCGACGGGGCTGAAATCGAACATGGTGAAGGACTCTCCGGTCACTTCCTGCCGGTAGCTGGCGATCAGTATATTGGGAGGCGTGCCTATAAGCGTAACGAGCCCGCCTAGAATAGACGCGAATGACAGTGGCATTAACACTGTTGCGGGTGAGCGGCCAGACTTGATGGCTGATTGAATTGCGACTGGCATTAACAGCGCCAGGGCACCCACATTGTTCATAAACATGGAAAGCGTTGCCGAGACGAAACTCAGCACCATGATATGAAGGCGGGGACGACCGGCAAACGGGTCAATCAGGCGGTTGATATATTCGACTGCGCCGGATTTAGTGAGGCCGTGGCTGACAATCAGTACCAGCACCACGGTGATGGTGGCAGGACTGCCGAACCCACTGAAAATATCTGCTTGTGGAACGAGGCCAAGTAAGCTGGCGGTAAACAGGGCGGCCAGTGCGACGATGTCGTATCGCCATCGTCCCCACACCAGGAAAACCAGCAAGGCAAGCAACAACAGCAGCAAAGTGCCCTGCTCAGTGCTCATCTGGCCTCCCTGGTCTTGTATTACTGAATTGCGGGCAGCAACTTAAACGCTATTTCGCCCACGTCCTCAATTCCCGCCTTGATGCGATCCCCGGCGACTACAGCCGACACACCCGAAGGCGTGCCGGTAAATATAAGATCGCCAGCTTGCAACTCATATAACTTCGACAGTTCGGCGATAATCTCGGGTACAGACCATATCATATCCGACAGGTCTGCATCCTGCTTGATCTCATCATTCACCTCCAGCCAGATCCTGCCCGACGTGAGCGTAGAATTATCAACGGTACGAATAGCCGAAACCGGCGCCGATTGATCGAAGCCCTTGGCTGCATCCCAGGGCTTGCCACCCGCCTTTGCAGCCGCCTGCAAATCGCGGCGCGTGAAGTCGATACCGACGGCATAACCGAACAGGCATTCCCCCGCTTCTTCCACGGAAATATTTGAGCCTCCGCTACCCAGTGCAACCACCAACTCGGCTTCGTAGTGCAAATTCGACGTGCCCGATGGGTAATTTACATCCTTGTTATCAATCACAATGGCATTGGCTGGTTTGCTGAAGAACACAGGTGCGCTCTTCCTGGGGTCTCCCCCCATTTCGCGCACGTGATCGCCGTAATTTTGACCAACGCAGTAGATGCGTCGCACGGGAAAAAACTTATCGCTGTTGGCAACAGGTACTACTGGCTGCGGCTCAGCATCAAATACAAGCGTCATGAAAAATCTCTTTCAGGATTGGCAATTCAATAATTCAACTAACTGATCATCACTGTCGACGTTTGCCGCCGGAAACAGTGTGAGACCACTTTCCGATTCGATCTGCTCCAGGCTGCTGGTATAGGTACAATAGTCAGCGTGAACCGGGGCGGTAACCGGGAACCGAAATGCCGCAACACGCTCACCGTCGCTTATCAGCTTGAAAAAATAGCTGGGTTCCAGATCCGAGCGCAGACCACTGCCCGCATAGAGGGGACC
Organism: uncultured Pseudohongiella sp.; assembly: GCA_965227635.1. Lineage (GTDB taxonomy): Bacteria > Pseudomonadota > Gammaproteobacteria > Pseudomonadales > Pseudohongiellaceae > UBA9145. The sequence continues at coordinate 4,114,559 of OZ245763.1, forward strand.
AGACACAACATATAAATTGCCGACGTCCGCCACCAACTCGTTTACAGCCTGATCCAGTCTCGACCAACTACCTACCCGAAGCCCCTGGGGTATGGGCGCCATATTGCTGAGGTAGTTCAGCTCATCCCAGTAAGGGGTTGCGGCGAAACTCGTCATAGGCGCGAGGCGACCACGGTCTTCCGACGTCAGGCGAATTTCGTTCAGGCGATAATCGCGATCCTGGGCATTGCTAAGATCTGGCTGCACAAAATCTACGCCGCTGTCGCTATCCACAAGGCTATTTTGTGTCCTCAGCAATTCATCCTGCTGCCACCATCTTTCCAATAGTGACGCAACGCCCACAGAACCGGGCAGCACCTTGTAGGCAACCCACTCCGCAAGACCGGAGTTTTGCATGATGGAAGCGGCATAGAGATGACGAACCACAACTTCATTGCGCGCATCAGACACTTGCGGACAAGCTTGCAGGCAATGGCTGATATGAACGGTCTGCGCCGTGGACACATTGGCGCAGACCAGCAGCACACTAGCCCATAGCGTAAGGGTAGTCTTCATGTACCTTGTCGCACTCCTGCATCACCTCATCATCCAGAATGACATCCAGCGCCGCTAAAGACTCCGTTAATTGATCCGCAGTGCGCGCACCGATAATCGTCGACGCCACAAAATCATGCTGCATGCTCCAGGCCGTAGCCAGGGTAACGGGAGACAGACCAGCCTTCTCGGCAATAGTGAGGTACCTTGCCGTACTCGCGAGGGTAGCCTCGTTCACAAAGCGATCGGCCATCGCGCGCTGCCTGGCTTCGCCTGCACTCTGATAGTCAGCGAAGCGCGAATTGGCGGGAATTTCGCCACTGTTGTATTTGCCACTAAGCACGCCACCACCGATGGGAGAATAAGGCAGCAGCGACACGTTTTCCTGACGACAGACATTCGCCAACTCATCCATGAAGCGCCGATTCAGCAATGAAAAATTATTCTGAATCGATTCAAAGCGCGCCAGACCTTCGTAATCGGCGACAGTGTTCGCCTTGGTAAGCCCGTAAGCATTTTCATTGGATGTTCCCAGATAACGCACCTTGCCCGCCTCAACCAGGCGATTAAGCGCCTCCATGGACTCATCGATCGGCACCACGGTATCGGGCCAGTGCACCTGATAAAGGTCGATATAGTCGATGCCCAGTCTACGCAAACTCCCTTCCACCGCACGTTCCACATGGTGCCTGTCGATTGCAGTCAGGCCTTGCCGGATTGGTGGCACGAACCAGCCAGACGCGGCACCCGCAACCTTGGTTGCGATTATCAAACCGTCCCGGGGTCGGGTCTTGATCCACTGCCCAAAAATTTCTTCAGTCAAACCCGCCAGCTCTGCCGTCGGAGGCACCGGATACACTTCGGCGGTATCGTAAAAATTGATACCACGCTCGTAGGCAGTGTCCAGTATTCGAAACGATTCAGCCTTGTCACTCCAGGTTCCAAAGCTCATCGTACCCATGCAGATGGGAGAGACTCTCAGGCCGCTGGATCCAATATATCGATATTCCATGTCTTTCCTTAATAATGCTCCGTTAGTAATTCAGACCCGGCTCAGGGTAATGGGGGACAACTGCCACCCAGGTAGCCAGCACCGCCACAATAAACCGGGTCCTGTAATTGAATTCGTATCCCATCGGGATCCGAGAAATAAACTTCCGGCGTGCCGCCCTCTGCCCCACCGCGATTCGGCATGCGCATGCTAACCCAATGCTGCAAGGGGCTATTATCAGACGGGTCTTCCCGGGCACTCAAACCATAGTCGGTTAGTTGGGCGAGAATACGCTCCACATTGAAGTTATTCATGTTAAAGCACACATGATGAATCAGGGCTGGTTCAGTAGGCGGTTCCGACGAGTTGGCACCGGTGTACATAAGAAACTGAATACCATCACCCACGCCTATCACCGGCGAGGTGGGGCCCTGAAAAGCCTGAAAAGACTTGCCAAACGCCGTGGTGTAAAACCGATTGGCGCGATCACGCCCAGCAACAAAATTTGTGAAGTGACTATAGTCCACGAGCTCAAACATGCCTGGGCCGGGAGCCGCCTCGGGTGCCTGGCACTGCTCTCCCAGTGGGCCGCCGCCACCGCAATAGGCTTCGCTGGTGAGTTGATATACCAGCCCTTCCACATCAGCGAAATACAATTCCCGTGTGCCACCCCGATTCACGACCCAACTCCGGGATGCGAGATCGAGACCAGATTCATTTGCGGAAGGAGCATTGCCCGGGCGAATACCATGACTCGCCAATTGGTTCTGAACGGCATCGACAGCGAAATTTTCGACGCTTAAACCAATATAGCTATAACCAGGCTCCTCCCCGGATGCCAGCGGCGACAGTGAAAAAAAGTGCGGACCGTCACCAACCCGCAGGCAAACCGTCTCACCCTGGCGCGCCTGCACCGGCGCACCGAATAAATCCTGATAAAAGCGCAGCGAGCGCGCCACATCGCTGACCCGGATATCAAAGCAGTGAATCTTGCGGACATCCACAGACTGCGCGCCCTGGGCGAGTGCGGCAGGCACCAGTGGAATCAGGGGTAGTGACCGCAGCAACGTACGGCGGCTTAGCTGAAGCGATTTATTGTTTTTGGAATTTGTCTTGCCGACCATGATTTCTCTCCCATAGCGCAATATTGGCAGGGGAAGGCATCATAGCCAGTGAATGGGGCGCAGGTCTAGGGCTGAAAATTCGCGATTGGCGTGCCTATTTCTGCTTTCGCTCTGGAAGCTTCTCCACGCGCCCCACTTCCTGCTGCCAACGATCGAATCCGCCGGCTATGTGCGCCACGGGTTCGATTCCCATGGATTGCAAAGACTGGGCAGCCAATGCAGACCGGGAACCTTTGTTGCAATACAGAATCAGTGACTCCGCTGCATCGAATTCCTTGCGATAGTAGGGGCTTTGAGGATCTATCCAGAATTCCAGCATGCCACGGGGGACGTGCAGCGCATCCGGAATCTTGCCATCCCGCTGCAGCTCCCGAATGTCCCGCAGATCTACCAGCAGTAATCCCGGCTCACCGATTCGCTTGTCGACTTCTGCAGGCGTCAGGGTCGTGACTTCTTTCTCGGCGTCTTCAACCAGCTGGTTGACACTCTTACTTATCCGCAACATGTTTGCCCAATTTCGCTGTTATCCTGGCGGCAAAGTAAACAAGATCGCGTGTTGACGCAAGCCTTGGCAAACTACGACCCCGGTCACAGCCCCATCCAGCAGGCGTAGACAAAGACGCGGATTTTGATAGCCTATCAGCACATTAACTGCCCCGGGATAAGGCCATGAATGAGCGCGATTTTCAGATATTGCTCCGCGCCAAGCGCCAGATTGAGCGTGAGTCCTCCATTCGCTCGTTCCTCATTGTAGGGATATGTTTCGCGGCAGTTCTGCGCATGCTGAGTATCGAACTGCCTGTGCTGTACCCCCTCCTCTTTGTTATCTTGCTGGTCTATCTCATCGTGAATTCGGATTTCATCGGCAACCGAGGGCTGGTTTCGAAACGGGACCTGGTGAAACTAATAGAACGCAGTATCAACAACGACCCAGACACCTTGAGTCGCTATGCCCAGCTAAAAAATAAAAGCTGATCACCCCGGTTCACCACTATGGATGAAAGTAGAAAACGCGCGATACTTCTGGCCATCGCTTTCGCCTTGCCGCTGGTTTTCATCATGGTGATTTTCGTCACCACTTTTATTCCTGCCACCCGACTTTCTACCGACTACGATTTCGTCTATGCCACCTGCAGCAAGAATCGTAATGCAGGTTATTACTATTGCAACACCTACATGCAAAACCTGTATGACGTAGTGGACGGGCGAGTAACAGAACGTGAGCTTGACCCGGACCTGGACTCTGACAACAACGGGGTGAAGGATATCGACGAAAATTACACCATCCGCCTCTTCCTCCACGACACCGAACTCAATGTCGGTGAAGAAATATCGCTTATAGAAGCACGACGCCTGCAGCTATCCGATGAGATCGTTTCCCCCGATGGCGTCGCCGTGGAGAGAGACTATGGCAGCGGCGGCAGCTTCTTCCCCTTCGTCAGGGTATCCAACCGCTATGGCTGGTATCTGTCACGGGGCAGCGCACGTCAGCGACTGGATCTCATCGGCGACGACGAACGCAATTACTATCGGGATGATGTGATGATCCTGGGATGGGTACTCGATGACTGATCACGCACAGGACATCAGCAAGCAGGCGCTACTGGACGAACTGGCTTCCCGGCTCGCGCGCGGTGAAATCAGCGAAGCAGAAGTCCAGCAACTGCTCATCCAAGCGGAACCCTCACCAAACACAGCAGCACAGACAGCCAGTCCCGTTGCCCTGCTTCCGTCACTCTCCATCATGCGCCTACTCTATGTAGTCGGCGCAATCTTCATCACCCTCGGCGTGCTCTACCTGATCTCCCAGATTTGGGAAGACCTCGGTTCCGCGGGACGCATCCTCATCACCCTCGGCGTTGGATTCGTGTTCGCCGGCACCGGGTCCTTTTTCATGCTGCGCGACCCTGCCCGCGGACTCGGCACTGTATTCCATGCCATAGGCGGCTGCATTATTCCCGGCGGCGCCATGGTGACCCTCGACGAAATGGGCGTGGACTTCGACACCTCGTGGCCCATCACGCTGACTATAGGCATGATATTCGTCTTTTACGCGGTCCTCACCTTCGTGCACCGCCAGGGCATACTCACCCTGTGGACTATCGTCAACGGCACTGCACTAGCCTACCTGCTAATGGACTCCCTGCTACCCGCCGCCAGTGGCGAACAATACGATTATCTCACCATGACCATCGGCATCAGCTACTTGCTCCTCGCCTACCTGTTTCGCAACGACTGGAACGAACGACTTACTCCCTTGCTTTACTTCTTTGGTGCAATCGGATTCTACGGCGCCGCCCTCACCCAGGTCCCTGACAGAGTATTCATGGAAATACTCTTCCCCTTCCTCGCCTTCGGCGGCCTCGCCCTGTCAGTAGCCCTGCTGCACAGCCGGCTGGTTTTGGTCATCAGCAACCTGGCGATCATTGGCTACATTATTTACTTCACCGCCGAATACTTCGCCGACTCAATCGGCTGGCCAGTGGCACTGATCCTGTTAGGGTTCATCATCATCGGCATTGGCTACTTCTCGATAAACCTGAACCGCAAATATCTAAAAACTTAGAATCGCATTGCGTCAGCCGGAATTTTTCCTGCATTGTCGGTTTTCAGTTTAAGCTTTGAGCGAGATGGAAATTAGAGCAGCAAGCTTGAAGTTCACCTCATTAAAAATGACTTCAAACCAGGAATTACACTCAGAAAAGAAGAAGTTCTGCCGGCGCGTTGGCTGCCAGTCAGATCATGTTTTGGGCGGGTAATGGGGTCGGGTAAGAGCGAGGTTGAAGCCCGGTCGCGCAGCGAGACAAAGCGCAAGCTTTGTCAGGGCTGAACGCCAACCCAGGGACGGGGTGGCTGGAACACGCCACCAGGGATGGTTTCTGGCATTTGCCCAGTTAACGAGCACAAAAAATTCCGGAACAACAACTACGAAGCAGACTGCAGAAAAACTAACGAGAAGACCGAATCATAGCCCCACCACCAGAAACCACAGCCCCATATACATTCCCCGCCGCATCAACAGCCACACCCTCAGGATTCGATCCATCAGGATAAGCCTCTACAGTCCCATCAATAAAATAATCCACGATGCCATCCAGCAAGGAACCCACACGGATGCCCGCCTCCCATCCCGGGTTGCGCACATCATCGAACTCGGACTCGGAGTCCGCCACGAAGATAATGTCGTTATCCGCTACAAAAATACCACTGGGCCGTGAGAACGATTTGAACTCACCGATGTAGTTTCCATCGAGATCGAAAATCTGCAGACGGTTATTCCCACGATCACCAACGATCAGGCGATTGCGAGAATCGATATCCAGGGCATGGGGTGTCTTCATCTTGCCGGCCGTGCTGCCCCAACCACCCCAGTATTTAAGGAGGTTGCCATTGCGGTCGAACTTCACGACCCGGGCCACCGTATCGGGAGTTGCATCCGGATTCTGGCCGCTGTGACCATCACCCACATAAATATTGCCATCGGCATCGGTGACCACATCGCAGGGAGTTTCCAGCAACCCACCAGTGCCATCACCTGCCACACCGGGAGAGCCCAGTGTTAACAAGAGTTCACCTTCCGGACTGAGCTTGTAAACCGCATGTCCTTTGCCTGCCGTCGCTGGATTATCCGGATCGGGACCCTGGGCATCGGTGACCCAGATGTTCCCGTCGCGATCCACATGCAGGCCATGGGGAAACAGCATGAGGCCGCCGCCAATGGCGGCCACCACGTTGCCATCAGGATCAATCTTGAGGATAGGGTCCAGATCAGAACCCGCACAGCTATTCGCACCACAGCGGTCAATTGCCCACAGGTGGCGCCCATCGGGATCGATATCCACACCCGCCGTGGACCCCCAGGTTCGTCCATTGGGCAGGCTTACCCAGTTGTCGACGGAGGTATAGGGATTTGGCCGGTTGTTGATAGGTTCCAACTGCGCCTGGGCACTGCTGGCCAGCAGGACAGTGAGACCAAGCACATGAATAGCGGAATTGGTGAAAATCTGGCGAAGCATCTGGAGTCTCCTGCAGCGTTGATGCAGCCTGCGCAAGGGCCACATGCATAGAGAATAGAGCTGACAGCCTAATTTATGCGCTGCATCATTGCAACGCGACATGCCCATTGTGAGCGGCGGATCACGCCGTGGAATCGGCCACTGCGTCGGACGCGGGTTTGAGCACGATACGCAGCATGACCGCTGCCACGAGGAAGACGATGGCCACGGCCAGCAGCACGATCTGGTTGAAACCAAACAGTCCACCGGCAGGCAGTGCCAGCGTAAGACCAGAAACCGCCACCAGACCACGGATTAGTATGGCACCTGCCCCCTTGCCAAGATCTCCTACACCAATCAGGTAACCCTGAATGGCCGCAGATACCAGCGCCACACCAACGAGTGCAGTCGAAATCGCCTGCAGGTTCTCCAGGGCTGAACCCTGCAACAACAAGGCTGGGTTGAACACGAAGAAGAAAGGCACAACGTAGATGATCGCGCCCAGGCGCATGGCTTCAATTCCCGCCCGCATGGGTGAGACATTGGCCACCGAGGCCGCCGCAAAGGCTGCCAACGCTACGGGCGGCGTAATAAAACTGAGCATGCCCCAGTACATCACAAACATGTGACTGGCCAGGGGATCCAGCCCGGAATTGGTCAGGGCAGGCACCAGTACAATCGCCAAAAAGATATAGGCCGCGGTCACCGTCATACCGATACCCAGAATGAAGCTCGTCAGTGCCCCCATCAACAACAGGATCACCACGTTCTCACCCGCCAGATACACCAGATCGTTGGCAATAGTCCCGGCAATACCCGTCACCGCCAGACCACCGATAATCAATCCGATTGCCGCCAGGATGCCGGCCAGTTCCGCCAGCAACTTGCCCATGGTGGCCACCAGTTGCATGAAACGATCCAGGTCCAGCTTGTGTTTGGTGAACTGGTTAATCACCAGCAGTAACGCCGTGGCGTAGAAAGGCGCTACCGCCTCCCGCTGCATGTAAACCAGCATCCAGATGAGGCTGATAAACACGGCGATGAAATACCAGCCTTCCTTGAACACGGTTCCCAATTTGGGCAACTCATCCCTGGGCAAGCCACTCAGCTTCTTGCGCGCGGCATAGGCATCGATCTGCATATAGAGCCCGAAGAAATACAGCACCGACGGCACAAGTGCGGCAATCGCCACACTCACATAGCTGATGTTGAGAAAGCTGGCCATAACAAAGGCGGTGGCACCCATGATGGGCGGCATAAACACGCCACCAGTGGAGGCACAGGCTTCTACCCCGGCCGCGTATTCCTTGCTAAAGCCTATGCGGCGCATTGCCGGGATCGACAAGGGACCAGTGGTAAGCACATTGGAAATGGGGCCGCCGCTCATGGAGCCCATCAATCCCGAAGAAAAAATCGACACCTTCGCCGGCCCACCACGCAGGTGGCCCAGCAGGGCAAATGCCAGGTTAATAAAGAACGGACCGCCGCCGGTGTATTGCAGGGAGATACCAAAGATGAGAAAGCCAAACACCAGTTGAGCGAAGACCTGCATGGGTATGCCAAACAGACTCTCTTCGCCTAACACATGGAATATGGCCGCGTCCTGCACGGGAATACTCAACGCTGCGATTACCGACGGCAGGGAGGCTGCAAAGGTCGGATAGAGCGAAAACAGGAGGACGATGGCGAACACCGGCCACCCACCTGCCCGGCGCCCCGCTTCCAGCACGATGACCCAGGTCAACAGCGCCAGCCACACCCCTACCGGGGGCGCTGTATATTCCCACGCTTCCAGGACAATGCGCTCGGCATAAAAGGCAAAATAGGCAAAGATCAGGGCGATCACCACCATGATGGCGATGTCGTACCAGGGAACATGTCCCGGGCTGTGTTTGTTGGCCGGAAACGTAATAAAAACCATGCACAGCATCACCCCGGTGATGAGATACATGTAGCGGCTGTCCAGCATCACGTAGCCGACGAAAAAGCCCAGGTTGTATATCTGGTTAACCGCCAGCAGGATAGCCACGGCGGTCATGGCTGCCATCACCTTGCGCCACAGCGCTGGCAATTCACGATAACGCAGCGTGGCCGGTTCCGGCATGCTGTCGACCAGCGCGTCTTCGATGTTGCTCTTTTCACTCATGGCTGTACTACTACGCTGCGGACTGCTAGAGCCCTTCACCCAGGGTGATGAGCCCGGCTTCCGTCAATGCGGCTTCCCTGGCGACTAACCACGCCTGCTCAAACTCGCTATACCCTTCCGGCGCAGTAGGCAGGAATGCCTCCCAGGCTGCTTGCAATACCGACTGCCGATGCAGGTTTCGATTGTTGGTTTCCTCAGCACTGTCCGACCACACCCCAATCTCCTTGAAGTAGCGGATCGCGCCTGGATGGTATGGCACGAAGGCCTGTTCAAATTTCTGCCTGTCCATGGCCCAGCCATTAGCGCCAGGTGCATTTCCTTTATATTCATCGAAATGCTCAATCATGACCTTGACGGTGCTATAAACCAGGGTTTCATCCGAATCAGCCAGCCCCACAAGAAACGGGTACGCGGACGAAAACACTTCTATGCCATCCGGTCCAATTGTCGGCCCTTCGATGGCGATATGGGGAACATACCAGGGAAGCCTTGCACGCACGCGAGCTACGGCCTCCTCATCATCGTGGGGAAATTCCGGCCACTTCAGGCCTCGGGGTGATGCTTCAATGCGCAGGAATGGTGGCGAGTTACAGGCGCCCCCCGCCGCATCCGCGCGATTGTTCAGCACCGCATCGATGGAAGCGTTATAGCCCCCAACTTCTACTGGCACCACGTCATCCCAGGTCAGATTGGCGTAGGAGAGCAAGGCCGCTGTCGCGTTATTGAGAGAAGGTGCGCCCTGGACAAATGTCATGCGCTTGCCCTTCATGTCCGCCACGCTATTGATGTTGGCATCGGCTGCCGTGGCAAAACTGAAAGAACAGGCATCAGAGTAATTCGAGAGTAAGGCCCGGACCGGCTGCGGCCCCCAGATGCGGGAAGCAAAATTCAAGATGCCTTCCTGTGCGTACACTGATTCAGACCCACCAGCCGAGAAATGCACGCGCCCTGCCCGCAAGGTGGCTAACCGGGACACATCGTTGCGCCCGGGAATAACCCGCAGGTTGGTGCTGTACTGACGTTGCAGGATATTGCCGAGTGCGACGGCCTGACTATAGCCACCGGTGCCCGTGGGATAGGCTGACCAGGCAACCGTTTTAGGGAATTCAACCGCGTCAGCGGCGACGCTCGACTGAGTCACTATGGCTGTCCAGGACAGCAACAGCAAGGCAACCAGTTTGGAGTGTATTGAACGAGTTGGGCTAGGCATTATTCGAGGGGTTAACCCTTTCTGTTTCGAGAGAGCATAACCCACTGCGAAAGCTGTGGCTACACGGCTGGCCTCGTCCGGACAGCCTCCTGCATCAATGCATCGCAGGGCGGGCCTTACCCGGATCGCCCTGCAAATCTGCCAACTGCTCAGCGTAGTGGCGCAGCTCTTCCCGGGATCCACCGAGTTCCATCGCTTTTTCCAATGCCTTTATCCTGGCGTCGTCATCGGCGTTGAGTTCTGCCAACTTCGCTCTTGCGGCCCAGTAAGGACTGTATTCAGACAAATCCTGCTGCAGTGCGTTCAAGCACGATTCAGCATCCACTTTATTACCCGCAAACAACATGGCGACAGCACAGTTCAATCGCACAACTGGTTCATCCTGGATACGCAGTAATAACTGATAGAGCCCCACTATTTCCTGCCAGTCCGTCTCCGCTGACGAGATCGCCGTGGAATGCAGCCCGGCTATTGCAGCCTGCAGCTGATAGGTGCCGGCTTGACGATGCCGCAGCGATTTCTGCAACAACACGTCGGCTTCCTGTATCTGGGATGCCCGCCACAGCTTTCGATCCTGCCGATCCAGGGTGACCAACTCCCCCTCCTCGCCCAGCCGTGCTGGCGCCCGGGCATCGAGAAACAGCATTAGCGCCAGGAGTCCCAGGTTTTCCGGTTGCGGATACAGCCGACAAAGGGCACGGCACAGCAGGATCGCATTGCGGCAGATCGCCTGATCCAGTAGCACGCCGGAAGAACCGTAGTAGCCTTCATTAAATATCAGGTACAGGACCTGTTGAACAGCACCGAGTCGGTCCTGTAGATGCTGTTCGTGAGGCAACTCGAACTCGATAGCGTTGGCTGCAATCTTGCGCTTGCTACGGGTAAGGCGCTGCTCAAGCGTGCGCTCTTTAACCAACAGGGCGCTGGCGATCTCCTGCAGGGAAAAGCCCAGCACGACTTTCAGGGTTAACGCTATCTGGTTTTCTACAGCCAGTGCCGGGTGGCAGCACATGAAGATCAGACGCAACACATCATCCTGCCCCTCACCATCGTGACCACCCGCAGGCCGGTCTGGAAGCTCTCCGTTCCCATCCTCGGACGACCCTAAAGGCGCCAGATGTTCCTGTATAAGCTCACGGCCCCTGGTATCGCGCCGGTATCGGTCGCGAAAGGCATTCATACCCGTGGTTACCAGCCAGGCTACAATGTGCTGCGGGATACCTTGCTCGGGCCAGGTCTCCAGCGCCTTGATTACCGCATCCTGCATGGCATCCTCGGCCAAATCCAGGCTCCCGAGCCGGCGCAGCAGTGCTGCCTGCGCTGCGCCGTAACGACCCTGAATGCGCTGGTGAATCTGTGCCCGGGTAATGCCTGCAGAACAATCGGTCATCGGTTCACTGGTCAAACACCATGACGGGGCGCACTTCGATGGAGCCATACTTCGAAGACGGGATGCGACTGGCCAGTTCTATGGCTTCGTCGAGGTCTTTGCATTCCAGCAGGTAGAACCCGCCCAGTTGCTCCTTGGTTTCCGCGAACGGCCCATCGGTGGCAACCCGTTTGCCATCTCGAATGCGCACGGTTGTCGCGGTTTCCGTGGGCATCAATGCCTCCCCGGCCACGAACTGCCCGTTTTCCTTGATATCGCTGGTGAACGCCCAGTAGTCGGCCATGATCCGGGATTGCTCGTCTTCTGAACGCGCCAGCATTTCTGATTCAACCTCGTAAATCAAACACAGGTATTGCATGTGAAAATCCTCTGGTAAGTGACATTCTGTTCAACAAAAGACCCCATTTCTGAGGTATTCATTGTAAAGACGAATCAAAACTCTCCACACCGACAGCTATGAGAAAAAAATTTCCCAAAATAAAAAGCCCGGCAGAACCGGGCTTTTATATTTACCTGCGTGTGAATTGATAGCTCACAATCAGGGCGTCACATTCACCGTCACATTTTGATAGGTGAACATGGAACCATCACTGGCAATTCCCCGTAACACGTATTCTCCGGGTTCATCGAAAGTGACAGTTGCATTCCAGATGTTGTCCTTGGGTGGCTCCGGAATAATGAACGGAGGCGACCACGGCGAGTTGGCGTACACGCGGGTATCGGTGTAGGTTTTCATCTGTGTTGGCTCGAAGGTCGCCGCTTCCTCTGGACCACGGTACACGGACCAGGAAAAACGCAGTCCTGGACCAGACATCGCCACGATTGATGAGGGCGGCCGATATATCTGCTCAGGCGTGCTGGGCGCTGGCCGATTGGAACGGGCAGGAAAATCATCCGGGTCATTGGCATAGACTGACAATGAAACCGGCTCCCCTACTCGCGCCGTGCGGAAATTATCACCACGCAATTCCAGTTCCGGCGAGATGTTGGTGCGCAAGCGATCGTCAAGGCTACCGTAAGAGCCGCCCACTTCGGTGGAGATTACCTGGGGGTCTATGCGGTAGTCTGGAAGCAGACTGCCATAGGCACGGGCAACCTTGCCCTGACTATGCAGTGTCCAGACAATTTCCTTCTCACCAAAATCCGCTGGCACATCGATTGTAAACAGGAACGGATTTCTGCGCGGATAGAAATGGGTCGGTTGTCCCATATCGGCCGTGGACGTATCGAAGGCATCCTTCTCAAGGTCATCCAGTTCCGATTCTTCTGCCACATTGAAATAGTTCGCCGGACCCACTGGAATATCGAACTGCTGTTTCCAGTTCGTGTTCATGTAACCGAAGAACAATTTGTAAGTGCCGTCTTCATTTGGCCACCAGCCTTCATAGGCCGGATAAACCATTTCTCCACTCAGGAGCATGCGACGCTCCTGCGCAGAAGCTGACAGACTCACACAGAGCAGCAGTAATGAGACGAGACCTGATATTGAACTGCTTTTCATCGTACTACCTCAATCGTCATCGCTGCTGGTGGAATAATCAGGTACAGGCGCCCAACACAGCGGACAGCCCACATCGTAATCATTGCGATCACGCAACAATTCCCGACGCACAGCCATCTCTTCCTGGAATTGCTCCTCAGTCATGGTGACTGAATAGCCAAGGTCGATGAACATGTTCGACACCGAGCGACGGCCGGCGCCAGACCAGTTGCGCTCATCGGCCAGGTTCGGATTGGCATCGGTGGTATCCATGTAGGCGATGGTGCGCAAAATAGTGCCTTTCGGCAGCAGTGGTGCGCGGTCTTCTTTATAGATGTACTGCTTCACCCAGTTATGATCATAACCAACACAGTTCAATGTGAATTGATTGTGACCCCAGATCGCTTCCAGGCACATACGCACACCCTGCGCATGCAGATGCGGTTCGAAGGCCATAATCTTCGTGTGCTCCTGCAAGACGACATAGTTGGAAATTTCCTGATTGGCCTGATTTGAAACGATATCGAGGTCAATGCCGTTACCAGTGCGCGGACCTCGACGAGAGTACTTGGGCTCATAGCCACGGGGGAAGAAGGTGATACCAAATTCCAGATGCCCCGTTGTCTCACGGCCATTGGAGTGCATGTGGGTCGCTTCAAGATGCAGTGCAGAACCTGCCTGCAGTAGTCGACCTGCACTGTCCGGGAATACATCGGCGTTACGACCGACTTCGTGGATAGGCCAGCTTACAGTGGTGTCCGGCTCAATGTAGCCGCCGTCTGCACTCAACACGCCACTCTGATACGTCATGTGATGAAAAATGTAGCGCCCACCCACGGTGCTGGTGCCCTGGTCCTGCGGGATGTCATTGATCTCACGCACTTCGATAGATTTCACGTAGCGGTCTTCTGTCAGGCCGGTTGGTACCAGACCGATATCTCCCCACCAGTCCGGCCCCACAGCTGGCCGTGTCATATCCTTGCTGCGTAAAACCAGTTCAGGCTCGCCCAGTGTCCATTCGTTACCTTCGGCGAATTCCATGGGAGGCGGTTCGTCGGCTGGGTTACCCCGCGGCGCACCGTTCTGTGCCCAGGCCTGAATCATGGCTAGTTCTTTATCAGACAGCGAGTAATCGCTCTCGAAGCCATCGGTGATTCCGATGTCTTTCTCCACGAACCAGGGAGGCATGGCGCCCATGCGATCCCGTATCGCCGTGCGATACATAATTACCGGAGCCCAGGGCCGCACTTCCTCGTAAGTCATGAATGACATGGGGCCTGCACCACCGGGTCGATGACATTGCACGCAACTGCGCTGCAAAACCGGCGCGATATGCTCAGCGTAATTCACGTCCCCAGCCTGCATATCAAAATCGGCGATGTCATAATAATGTGGCTCGTGGTTCGCCACACTGGCATCGTGGGGCTGGGCTAGCGCCGCAGCAGACAGCAAACAGCCTGGCAGCAGGGTAAAAGCGAGCTTGCGGTAGAGTCGTTGGGCAATCATAGGCTTACCTCTGGTTATCTCTGATTATCTCTGGTTATCTCTGGTTATTCTGAATAACTACATTAAGTTCAGGTTTTCGTATTAGCTTTGGTCTAAATCTTACTTTATGAACGTTCGGCATAAAATCATTTGCCGACTGATCCCTCACGCTTATTCACTTCTGCGATGTCACCGGGTGAATTTATCTTCTAATCTGGCAATGCAAACGCCGTGAGCGTAGTACCAGACGGGATTAGCACAAGTTGCCGCCCATCCAGCATGAACGTCATGGCCGCCGCACCCCATATTCTGGAACCGGTTTGGTAGTGCCAGAGGTTCTCTCCAGTTTCTGCATCAAATGCCATGAAGTTACCCTCATGGTCACCCGCAAACACCAGACCGGACGCAGTGCTCAGCACGCCACCAAAAGTGGGCGAGGGATAGGCAAACTCCCACACCAGCTCGCCGGTGTGAATATCCAGCGCGCGCAGGGCGCCACTGCCCTGCTCCGCATCAATGTGCACAGTGCCACCGAAATTCGATTGCCCAGGGGTATTGGCTGGTTCTTCCGGCACAAAAGTGGCACAGGTTTCCCTCGCCGTCAGAATGAACAGGTCCAGCCCGGGATAGAATGTAGGCGGCATAAAATTGGTGGAACCCCAGGGATCGGGCAAGCAGCCTTCGCTGCCATCGTTCAGCACGATGGGCCGGCCCTCGGCATCCAGTTCCCGCGCCCAGGTGGTACCCGTGAAAGGTTTTCCTAACAAGAGTTCTCCGGTAACGCGGTCCAGCACATAGAAAAAGCCATTGCGGTTACCCATCATCACCACGCGACGCGGTTCACCCTGCCACGCAATTTCAGCCAACACTGGCACGTGGTTGGAATCCCAGTCATTCAAATCGTGCGGTGTAAACTGGTAATGCCACTGCAGTTCTCCAGAGTCCGCATCCAGGGCCACAATGGAATTGGAATACAGGTTGTCACCTGGGCGCTTGTCACCGTAGTAGTCCGGATTGGGATTCCCTACGCCCCAATAGATCAGGTTGAGATCAGGGTCGTAGCTACCGTTCATCCAGGTACCGCCGCCGCCGGAGGCCAGAATCTCGGGATCGTCCGGCCAGGTCTCACTACCCAGTTCGCCGGGCCCCGGGATGGAATTGAAACGCCAGATGCGTTCACCAGACACGGGATCGAAGGCATCAATAAAACCGCGGGTGCGGTACTCACCCCCGGATATTCCGACAATCACTTTATTATCCAGAACCAGTGGCGCCAGTGTGGCTGAATAGCCCACGTGGTAGTCCGCCAGTTCCTTTTCCCAGAGCACGTCGCCGGTCCGGCGATCGAAAGCCATCAAATGCGCGTCGAGTGTCACCATGAACAGGCGATTTCCCAGCATGCCGAAACCCCGGTTAACGGGCGAACTGGCACCATAGGTCAGGTCATTCGGCAAATTCCGTCGATAGGACCAGAAGGCACGTCCGGTGCGGGCATCGATCGCCCACGCATAGTTATTAGAGCCGGTGACATAGAGAATGCCATCGTCGGCCAATGGGGTAGTTTCGAATCCGCGGCCACGGGTTGTGGTGCCAGTCTGGAAGGTCCAGACGGGACGAAGGTCACCCACGTTCTCGGGAGTTATCTGGGTCAATGGGCTATGGCGTTTACCACTGTAGTCACCGGAAAACGTGAGCCACCGCTCCGGGTCAGAAAAGCCAGCCAGTATGTCTTCATAGGCAGGGCCGTTTTGCGCGATAGCGGATGTTGCCAGCAACACACAGGCGAACCCAAGCAGGCAAGGGACATTCAGAATTTTAGTGGGTGAATCAAACATAGCTGCCCTAGTGACTGTCCAGGTAATTCAAAATATCGATGACGTCTTGCTGCCCCAGCGTGCGCTCGTTAAATGCTGGCATCAAAGACTGCTGTGGCCGCTCAATACTGCGCAGGCTCCGCTTCATGAAACCACGCAAGCGCTGATTACTGTCCATCATTTGCAAGGAGAATGCATCCTCGCTCTTGAGGACACCTTGCACGCGCTCGCCTTCGCTAGTCACTAGCGAGAGTGGCTTGTATCCCATCGCCATGAGCACGCTGGGTTCACGCACCGAAGTGAGTAGCGATTCCAGTGAGCGCCGCGCCGTGATGGAAGAAAGGTCTGGCCCCAGACTGCCTCCTTCCCCCTTGGCGCGATGGCATTCAGCACAATGCCGGGCAAACAATTGCTGCCCATTGGCAACGTCACCTTGCGGCAAACCAATGACGCCTTCGACGGCGACATTTTGCAGGTGACTTACCAACATCCAGATTTCCGTATCGGTAAAATCATGGGGCGGCATGATGCTGCCCTGGATGCCATTACGAATGGTGTCAAAAACGTCCTGTGCGGAAAGCTGGCGCTGAGACCACATGAGAGTGAGATCCGGCGCATCGATGCTACTGATCCCTTTGGCATCGGCACCATGACAGGTGGCACATTGAGCACGGAACAAGGCGGCACCGGCAAAGGCTGCCCTGGCATTGCCCTCTAATGGATTGACCGTTTGGGCAGACACCGGGCTTGCATTGATGAGTGCGAAACTGACGAGCGCGAAATTGACGAGTGCGAAAAAGCCGAGCAGGCATCCCGCAACCAGGCGCAAGACCCCGCTGAGTCGGTGCACCCGGAAACGCAACAAGGGCAGAGAATTCTTGTTCTTATTATTAATTTTCACGGTTTTAGGATAGCACTTTGCTGGGCAGGGTTCACAATGGCTTTCACATTAGGGCAGCTATTTAACAGGGAGTCTTGAGAAGAGTAAAAGAGAATTTGTCGAGATGGTTGAAATCAATGCAAAGTCAGGAATTCTGCAATGTTCAGCCCTGAAATCTGGCAGTGTCTGCCATTAAATTCCCCACGAAAACGCCACTATTTCAAGAAAATTGGCACTTCCAGATTTATTTGGGAGTGATCAGTTGCGGTTAGAGGCGTGTCTGGGCCACCAATTCAGTGCTCAATTAGCCATTTGCCCCATCAATTTCAACTTCTGGCCCCGCCACCTCCCCGGATAAACGGTATTCCGTTGGCGTAACACCAAAGCGACTCTTGAACACACTATTAAAAGAAGAAAGAGAGGAATAGCCAACATCGAAGGCAATATTGGAAATAGGCGCCTGGCTGCTGCGCAGCAAGTGACTGGCTTCATCGAGCCGGTAGTGATTGAGGAACTGGTTGAAATTTCGGTAACCCATTTCGGAGTTGATGGTCTGCCGCAGTTTCTGTTCAGGAATTTCCAACCGTCTCGCCAGCTCAGCGATGGTAACCCCCTGCCGGGTGTAAAGCTTCTGCCTCACCATTAACTCCAGAATCTTCCCCACCATCGCCTCCTCTGCGCGCAAGGGCTCTTCCAGTTCGGTGGCCTGGGTCGGCTTCTCACCCAGTTCCGCCGAAGCCAAGGATGCCGGCACATTGAAGAGTTGAGCGAGCCCCTCATGGCGACGCATGATCATCAGGTTAAAACCAAGAAACAGCAGCGCCAGGTAAATCACCTCGATGACCGCCGGCAGATCAGGCACCGACAAACGCACGCCGCTGACAAGGAGATAGGTGTACACAATGATGCCGGATAGCAAGCGCGGCATGACAAAGACCAGCGCACTGAAAACGAAATACACACGCAACGTTCGCCGGTTGACCAGCAGGTCAGCACGGTAACCCCGAACGGTGTAAAAAGCCGCCATGGCGGTGAAGTAAATCAGTATGCCCAGCGGAATTATGAAAGCGACAATCAATTCGATTGCCGGCGTTGTGGAATTCGCCTCCTGCAAGTAAAACCCGCCGAAAACAATTCTCATCGCAACGAAATAAACAATCAGCAACCAGTCAAACCACTGCATCCGCGCATCGTCGATGAACAAGTATCGCGCAATGGCATAGAGCAGGATCGGAGTTAACAGTGATATCTGGTACAGGATGCGCAGCGCATCCACCGACAACAGTGAGTGCCGAAATGACACATAGCAAATAAGGCTGCAAAACAGTCCGATAAAGAGTAAGCCCAAACGCGTACGGTGGTGAATAGCAAAATAGACAGCTGCGGTTAGCAACTGGGAGATACCCAGCAATATAAAACTGTCTATGAGTAACTGCATCGCAGTGTGCGCCCTGTCTTATTATTAGTGCTTATTTTTCGCGCTTATCATTCTTGCTATTTGTACGTGCTATTTGTCCGCGCTATTTGTCCGCGCTATCTGTCCGCGCTATTTGCCCATGATTCTCAGGCCGCGAACTCGAGGAGTAAGCCTGCAAGAAGTTATATCAGCAAAGAGTGATTATTCTACACATTTACTTCAGCTATTTTTCCAATTCTGAACAGGAATCTTCTGAAGCCAGAAAAAAATTGTGCGCCCTATCGCGTGACGGCAGTTGCAGCTATCGCTGACGGTCGCAATACCGCCATCTCTCACTCCCAAATTATTCTGGCAGCACCTTTCAACAAAGATTGCTACCACCCTCCGCAACAGCTCAAGTTTGATCATTCAACGAGTCGACAGGGCGAATTTCCACCCAACGCAAAACCGACACAAATTTTCAAGAAATTGCGTAATACACCCTCGCCGAGGTTGACAATATGCGAGCCTACACCTGATTATTGTGATTCGGCTTTCGCGCTATCTTTTACAACAGCGCAACCTTTGAAAGTTGTAAGCTGCCAAGGCCTTCAGGAGCATTCATGATGTTGCCCAATTGCTCTCGCTTCATTTCACAAATCCGGTTTTTCGGGTAGCCCTCACTGCTATACGAATCGACCAGGTTCAATCGAATAGAGGCAAAAAAGTAAGACTACCGCTTCGGTGTCCACTAATAAGAAATTTGGAGCGCTTAATGAAAGTGAAAACCAAACAAGTCAAAGAGCTAATGACGTCAGTTTGCGCCGCCGCCGCACTCGGTATCGCGGTGCTGGTTACCCAAACCGATGTTATCTCGGCACAAGCCAGCAACTTCCAGGGCGGCGCCCCGGTAGTCAGCCAGGCCCCGGACGATGCCCGCTACATCCGCATCCTCTTCCCTGCCGGCGTACGATCATCCTGGCACAGCCACACCTGGGGCCAACTACTCATGATTGAAGAAGGCATCGGCCTGCACCAGATCCGCGGCCGCGCTATCGAGGAGTTTCACCCCGGCGAGCCCTTCTGGACCCCAGCTGGCGTAGAACACTGGCACGGCGCACACCCCGACGTGGACGCCATGCAGCTCACTATCTATGAAGGCACAGTCGAATGGCTGGACGCCACCACCGATGAGCAGTATCTCGGCGTACGAACCCGCCCCATGGCACGGTCCGCGAACTAACTCGCCACGTCACAACCCGCGAAAAGGCGGCCACAGGCCGCCTTTTTTGTGCCTGCCCCAATCTCATCCCACTACGTTTGCCCACCCAACGGTTCAGCCCTATACTCGAACCAGCGTTTAGATTGGGGGAAACGTATGAAATCCACAGCGAAACTGTCGAGCCTCGCCATCGCCCTGGCAGCGGCTCTCGCCGCCTGCTCCGAGCAGGCACCGCCAGAACCGGAACTGTCCTTTGAGGAACAACTGCAACAACAGCTCATCCAGGCCCAGCCCGGCGATGTAATCGAAATACCGGCAGGCACCCATGACATTACCCGTGGGCTGTCCCTGAACGTAAATGGCGTCACCATCCGCGGCGCCGGCATGGACCAGTCCATTCTCTCCTTCGCCAATCAGGCACAGGGTGCCGAAGGCTTGCTGGTCAGCGCCAATGATTTCGTGATCGAAGACCTCGCCATCGAAGACACGGTAGGCGATGCCCTCAAGATCAATGAGAGCAACAACGTCGTTATTCGCAATGTACGCACCGAATGGACTGGCGGCCCACTTACTACCAACGGCGCCTATGGCATCTACCCTGTGCAGTCCAGCAACATCCTCATCGATGGTGCAGTAGCCATCGGCGCCTCCGATGCGGGCATCTATGTGGGCCAGTCCAACCAGATCATCGTGCGTAATTCCCGCGCCGAGTACAACGTGGCCGGAATAGAAATCGAGAACTCAACCTTCGCCGATGTTCACAACAATGTTGCTACGAACAACACCGGCGGCATCCTGGTTTTCGACCTGCCCAACCTGCCGGTGCAAGGTGGTCGCAACACCCGTGTGTTCAACAACCAGATCGTCAACAACAACACCGCGAACTTTGCTCCGGAAGGCAATATCGTGGGCGAGGTCCCAGCCGGATCTGGACTCATGGTATTGGCCAACGACAGCATCGAAGTGTTCGGAAACGAGTTTACCGACAACAACACCTCCAACATCATGATCGTCAGCTACTACATCACGGAACGCCCTTTCGAAGATGCCAACTACGATCCCTTCCCGGAAGAAATCTATATTCACGGCAACCAGTTCAACGGCGGCGGCACCACCCCGGATTCCGAGCCCCTGGTGATGCTGCAACAGGCCACCGGGCAGAATATCCCCGATATCGTCTGGGATGGCACCATGGTGCCGGGGAAATCGGCCAGCGACATTCTCTGTATCGGCGACAATGGCGACACGACTTTTGTGAACCTCGATGCCGGTAACGGATTCGCCGCACCGAGCTTCGATGCGTCGTCCCATAGCTGTGCCCTGCCCGCTCTAAGTGAGATCAATCTCAGCGGCGCGGACTAGGCAAACACGTCATGATCTCCACGCAAAAGGCAGTACGTGGCACAGTTCTGGGATTCCTGATCGGGATGGTATTGTCCGCCTGCTCCGAGACCCCACCGGTTTTCCACGCCGAGAATAACCCCAGCCGCTTATCCGACTGGGGACTGTTTTCACTGGCAGGCGACACCCTCACCCCCAACCCGGACACGCTGGTGTTTCGCCCGGCCAATACGCTGTTTACCGACTACGCGCAGAAATTACGCACACTTTGGATACCCGAAGGCGAAAAAGCTGCGCTGGTGAATGGCGAGATCGACTATCCGGTGGGTACCGTCCTCAGCAAGACTTTCTACTATCCGACGAATGACAACGGCGAAACCCTAAAGCGAGATGAAGTCATTGCAGACACCGTCGCGCTTGCTAACAACCGTCTTATGGAAACCAGGCTACTGGTAAGAAGAAGCGATGGCTGGGATGCCTTTCCCTACGTATGGAACGATGAAGAAACCGAAGCATTCCTGCGAGTGGCCGGCACAACAGAACCGATGAGCTTGTTGGCAGGCACCGACAGCGAGAATTTCCTGTACTTTGTGCCCAACGAAAACCAGTGTGCCGGTTGCCACGTCACGGAACACCCCGATGGCGACATGCATCCCCTGGGAGCCGTCACTCATCAACTCAGCTACAAACGCTATCAATCCGACGGCGACCTGCGCATGGAAATCGATGCGCTGGTAGCAAGAGGCTGGTTAGATGAAGCCCCCATGCGACTGGAAACCATCAGCTACCTGAACGACGGCGACCTGGAAGCCAGAGCCACCGAATACCTGAAGATCAACTGCGGCCACTGCCACAACCCCAACGGCGCCGCCGACACCTCCAACCTCATCCTCGACGGCTCCCATTCCCAACTGGTGAACATGGGCGTCTGCAAACCCCCCGTGGCCGCCGGCGGAGGCGCAGGAAATCGCCTCTACAGCATAGTCCCCGGCGCACCGGAACAGTCCATCCTGCTCTACCGCATGCAGTCCAGCGAACCGGATGAGATGATGCCAGAGCTGGGTCGGTCGCTGGTGCACCAGGAAGGTATTGACCTGATCAGCACATGGATTTCGCAACTCACTGGCGACTGCACTGCCAGATAGGTCTGATGCCCCGCGTGCCTGAATAGGGTCGCATTTCTCTCGCCATAATTCCCCCCCCCCTGCACTTTTGCGGATGCATTTTCGTGCGGAAAATCAGTTTCTTAGCAGATATGTAAATGAGATAAGGGGAAGCCCCCATGCAAAATACTAGGTTCCCTTCATCCAACATACTGGGACCCCTTCAGTATGTGCACAGCTCATGCCCGCCCTTTTTCGACTTACTGTTCCATTTCAAGGCGTTGAGGCATACACTAGAAGTCGATCCCGCTGATAAAGCGGGCCAGCTACTTATACAAATTTTATGTGCACCCTGGAGTTCTGGTGCATACCTGAAAGTCACAGAAAGTAGAAGCGTTTACAAAAGCAATGACACCAACATAAAGGAGCAAAACAATGAAGAAAAGCGGTTTTAAGCTATTGTTTTCAGACGATACACAAATAGAGGTAGTCCCGAACGATGCGGGGGATTGTAGTTTCTCCATTGATGAAACGGAAATTTCTATTTCTGGCGGCAAAGTGGACTTATCTTCTTCAATATCAGGATTTCTCGCCTTGGTTGGCGTTGAAGTAACTGAAATCGAGTTCGATGATAATCACTCAACATCAGAACAGATTGAAGAAGAAGAAACGAATGGCATCCGTAGGCGTTGCATAATCTGTAACCGTCGGAGATGGTGCGCGAAAAACGGATGCATTAGAACGCCCTGTGGCTGGCTTTGTGGCTAGTGTACGCTAATAGCACAATTCCATTGTTTAATTGCCCGCGATAGCGGGCTTCAGGAGAGCCTTCATGACGGACCGAGATAGAACCATCAATGGAGTTGTCTTCGATGCTACAAGCTAAGAGACGGAATCCGCTCTCAGCGTATCACCTCAAACTTACTTCGGGCTAAAAGAACGTTTTAAATTTTAAAGAGGAAAATGGATACCATATTTCAAATAGGGAGCTGAACTTCGCACTTGCATGTAGACCATTTAGAGTTGGAAAGACTCCAAGCGGAACAGTCATAAGTCCTGAAGAAGCAGGAGCATGCCCTAGTGGCAAGTTGATCTAAATATGTGTTCACACTAACGTTTCCAAATAGAGGTATTTCAGATGCAAAAACATATGAATACATTCTTACTATTCATTATATCTATCTGTTTAATAAAAATAACATTTCTAGGTGTTGGAACTGAACCCCTCAAGGCGACGATGGCACGTGAGGATATTGAAGCTATGGAAGCATATGCTGGTCTTGAAAGAACTAATTCTGAATTCGTGAGAGTTATGAATTACTCATACAGCCCTGGAAATCCAATCCCTTTAGTTGTTCGTTGCACTAACTGCTAGTGGAAATAGTTGAATTCTTGTCCTTTGTCGACTAACACAAAACCAAGAATTAAATTAAGGACGCGGCAAGCCGCGCCTATTAACCAGGGCGTTATGTGCTTCGAGCTTTCAGGCTAAGGAGCAACTAATGGCCCTAGTCATAGCTATATAACAACTTTTCGTAATTGGACGGGTAATTGTTCAAATTTCTGAAAGTGACGCATGAAGAAAATTGATTTTCATATTCATACTATTCCATCGGTGCGGGATGCCGCCTTCGTATTTAGTATGGATACATTAAAAAACTATGTTAGTGAACGAAGTTTAGATGCGATAGCTATTACAAATCACGACCTGTTTGACCTCACGCAATTTTCTCAAATAGCGGAAGAATTGAAAATAGCAGTTTTCCCTGGAATTGAGATAAATATGCAATCTGGTCATCTACTAATAATCGATGATGTGGATCGTCTCGAAGACTTTCAAAGTAAAGCGGACGAGATCAGGGCAATAATCAAGACAGCAGAAGACAGCGTCACATTTGACAAGCTAACTCAGATTTATGGAGACCTCACAGAGTACTTAATTATCCCGCACTATCAGAAGAAACCGCCTATTTCTGGGGATGAGTTGAATTCCTTGCTTCCGTATATCTCTGCAGGTGAAGTTGATTCACCACGTAAATTCGTCAGAATGTGGAACGATGTAAATCAACCTACACCAGTTTTGTTCAGCGACATAAGAATAAAAGAAAATCTATCGAAATTCTCTAGCAGATCAACTTACATTGATTGCGGGGAATTATCAGTAAAGAAGATCAAGGAGTGCCTTAAAGACAAGAATAAAGTATGCCTCTCATCTAAGGACGGAAATAATCTTTTTGAAGCCCTGCCGAATGGTCAGTATTTATCAACTGGGCTTAACGTTGTATTAGGAGGTAGATCAACCGGAAAAACAGTAACTTTAGAAAACATTGCTAGCCAGATGTACGATCCGTTACATATCGAGCAATTCGATCTCGTTCAAAAAGAAGAAGAACAGGATAGAAAGCTATTTGAGGAGGCTGTATCACGAGACAAATCCCATGTAGAGGAGACACACTTACGCCCATTCAAGGAAGTTGTGGATAGGGTCTTAGAGATTGACCTTGCCGCGAATGATAAAGACGTATCCGACTACATTTCGACATTAATGAAGTCCGCCTCGGAAAGCGCATTAAGAGATTCTTTCGCAAATACTGCCATCTTTGAAGAAACATCATTCCCTATCGAGCCTGACGAAACACTGGAAAAACTAATACGTTCTACCCAACAACTTGTCGAGAACGTGGACTATAGAAAATTTATCGAAAAGCATGTAGATAGATCTGATCTCAAAATCCTTGCCTGTGAATTAATTGAAGAGCGGTGGCGACAAGAAGATCATATTAAACAAAAAACCGAAGTAAATACCTTAATCGAGGAAATTAAACAGGCATTAGATCTAAAATCTGCTGTTGCCCCAATAAGCTCAGTAGATTTATACAACGTATTACTAGATAAAGTTCGTATTTCTAAATTCTCCGCGATTGTTAACCAATTGAAGAAGGAGAAAATCGTTCACGATGAGAAAATTCAAAACTTTAGAGTCGTTGCCAATAGAGTACCTTTTAGTGGTGCTCAAGAATTACACGACAAACTAGCCAGACAGGCTTCATTTTCAACAGCCTACAAAGTTTATAGCGACCCATATCAATTCCTTCAAGAACTAAAGGCCATTTCGACGCTTCCAAATACCGAAATTTACAGATATTTTGTAAAAATCGACTACAGAACTCTGAACAGCGATGGTGTTGATGTTTCTGGCGGAGAGCGCTCTGAGTTTAGACTACTCCAGAAAATTAAACGCGCCACCATACATGACATTCTTCTTATTGATGAACCTGAGTCAGGGTTTGACAATATCTTTCTTAAAACAAGTGTGAATCAGATCATAAAGGATATATCAAAAACTGTGCCGGTAGTGATCGTAACGCACAATAGCACAATCGGAGCATCAATCGGCGCTGACTATATACTTCACACGTCAAAGGAATATCAAGACGGGAAAGCAATATTTAAAACATTTTCAGGTTACCCTACAGATACATATTTGACTGCAATAGATGGCTCTACTATCGAAAATTATTCATCAACAATAAACGCGCTTGAGGCCGGTGTAGATGCCTACAAGGCAAGAGGCGAATTTTATGAAAATATTAAAAATTGAAGACAACAATGGCCACTTCTCGGTAGAGGGCGAACAGTTCGTTTCGATTGATAAGCTAGATAAGGACAATTTACTCAAGCTTGTAGAAATCACCCTATCTGAGGAAATAGAAATGGATGACTACGACTCTGCGACATTGAAGAACGAAGCTCATCGAATTATATATAGAAGCGTGCACAAGAAACTTCATGAGTTGTCAGCACGAAAAGACGAATTTTTCGATAAATCAGAAAGAGAATTTTACGAGATATACGAAAACTACAAAAATTCATGATATTTCGAGAAATAGTTAACAACTACCAATGGATTGAGCGGGTTTCAATATTGTGTATGCAAGTATGGCCGCCTCTTTTGGGTAGTTGATCAACACATAACAATCAATTCAAAAGAGGAAAAACTGCTGCGCAGTTTTCCGATTAGCAAGGGAGTGAGATGCACCGTGGTGAAACATTCGCTTTCTGTAGCAACTGCTCTTATTACCTTAACGTCAACCGCTCAATCAGTTGCCGAAGATTTTTTGCCAGCCGAATTTGGAAAGGCGAAGAATGAGTTTGAAACAGCTATCAAAATTGAAGACTTAATTATTTCTGAAGAGATAATCATCAAGTGCGCCTCAAGAGTCCGTCAAAGAGGCCAACTGATTGTAATTTCATGCTACCGCGATGAACACACCAATGCCTTGGCACTTGAACTGGAGAATAGAATTAAAGAGGCAGCAAGGGGCTTAAGAATATCTCCCGCAGCGGTAAACGGTGATAGGGTACAGATTTGGTATAACTTTACTGTGGTTTTTACACCTACTCCCGATGGAAATCTAATAGAAGTTATTGGAAATCATCTTTTCAATGAAGCCGTGTTAGGAAGAGACTATATAGCTGCACAAAGATTCGACTATCCAGTATTCAGGAAAAGTGGTTGCACTATGCCTAGTTCTGGGATTTTCGTTGTTGTGAGCGTAGATTCAGTCGGCCGGATTACGGATATTGGGACTACTGATGATGGTACACATGCTGACTGCGCTGACCGCTCAATGCGCAATATTCTTGACGGTAAATTTATACCGGCACATAAAGATGGTATGCCAGTTGAGTCAGTGTACGTGGAAATCTTTTTCTAGTGTATTGTGCAATGAGCAGTGGCAAGTTGTCACCTAACCATAAATTCAACCAAGGACAAACTGCTGCTTGGCTTGCCCATTATCAAAGGCGTTGTTTCTAACAAGGACTCAACATGTGTGCCAAGTCCTTAATTCCGGTCGTGAGACCAGTCCGTGACTGAAAAAACATGAGATATTTCTTAGTTATCGCCCTCTTTTCTATCTTCGCCACTACCACGTTAGCGGCAGAACTACTGATCGCAGAAACCGCCCCACCCGGCGAACTACGACTATTGAAGACTGTATCCGGATACAGAGATATTTCTGTTTACGCAACCGGAGAACCCGAGAATCAAGATTCTTATCGACAGGGTAATACGTACTTAAGCGTTTCAGGCAATGACCAAATCTGGTGGATACATACGCCTGCCCCATTTAGCGAGATCGATGCGCTCGGATTTGCAGAAGGCCCATTGTTACTGGTTGGATTACGCTCGGCTGCAGGCGCTGCTACCATGGTACTCAATACAGAGAGTAGAGAATCCTATCCTTTAGGCCAGGGAATAGCCGAGATAATTCCAGAAGGTCCAAATGGAGGCCTGATTCGACTTACTGGCCAATATGGCTACGATAGCGAAGGCCGATACTGGTACACCTCTGTTGTTGACCTCAGCGGCAGGGTAGTAGAGTTTGGCGCTGAAGGAGAAACCTGCCTCCCCCTAAGTCATATAACAAGGCATGGAGGAGACTTGTCACAGTTGCGTCAACCTTTGGATTTTTGTGTAGGAGTATCCAGATAGCAGCCAGTTACACCGCATGGTAATGACATCAATCGAGGATGCGCCAACGACGCACCCAGTATTCACGGCGTACAAGGAGAATCGGCAAATATGAAATACTTTCCTTTTCTTTTTCTGGTATTTCCAACAATGGTTGTTGCCCAGCAGGAACCTACCTACAGTCGAGAATGGACTTCAATTGAAATCGTATTGAGTGTTGGGCTGCTGATATTCTCATTAATTTTAATAGGAATCGAAGCACTCATCATAATCAAAGCGAAAACAACCTGGGCTCCGACCAACATCATCAAAGTAATCGGCTTGACCTTGATTGTCACATTCTCGGCTTTACTAGTTGTCGCAGGGTATGACCAGGATCAAATGGGGCCAGTTATTGGCTTGTTAGGTGTTATTGCGGGCTATCTATTGGGAACCAATGAGCAAGCCAAGACACCTGGTGGCCAACTCAATCAGGGACAGGGCTGACGCCGAGCAAATGAAATGAACCTTGTTAATTGCCTTTATCGAAGAATCCAGGGAACACTGACAACTTAGCAACTTAACGAACGTCAGCATACGCCAACCTCACCAGGTTGCTAAGTAGTCAGTGCCCCCAATTTGCGTCCATTTATAACTGGATATTGGTAGCATCAGATTAAATGCGGAGATCCTGATGAAGCTTATAAAAGTATTTCTCAGTGTGGCTATTGTAGGCAGCATGTCTGCTTGCTCTGAAAATAACTTCATTTATGGGAGTTGGAGCGGGATGTCAAACGGTGACAATAGTTATTCCAAAATAGATGACGAGGCTCAGGATGCTACGACTATCCCCGACAAACAGCCCTTGAGTTATAGCAGGTCAGTAGACTTAACGCTGACAATCGACGACTGCAAGATAGTATTTGATTCAAGATTTGATGATCCAGTTGATTGTGTTTACAAATCAGATGAAAAAGCCATCTTTATACCCCTGTGGAGAAACGAAGATTCAATCTACGATACTGGACTGATGATAACTAAACTGGATGAAGCGACTTTGGAGCTCGAGAACAGATTTACGCGAGTATTTACCGACACCAGCAATAACTTTGATCACAGGTATGAAATGAAGGGTACTGAATTTTACCACTTAAGCAAAAATGACTAAGAAGAAATAGGGGACGCTGGTAGTTTTATAGCCAAGCTCAAAGACTATTCATCACCTGGGCCCTCGAACCTTCAAGTAACGGAATTTTTCGCTAAACCCCAACCCAGAGCGCGATGCAAATCTAACAAAGCTCAGCAGATATGAAATCACTCTCACTCATAGCCTTAATCTGCCTCTTGCTTCCAACTTGCACTGGAACCATACCCTCTGTGAATGACTTCAAGCTGGGAATGAGCAAGGAAGAAGTCCTCCAAAGCTTCGGCGAACCAAACAGCGTTCAAAGAGTCCCGAAAATCAATCTCGAAGAGCTCAACGCCGGAATCAGCAGGCAGTTCGAAGATCAATCATTCACGGAAATCTGGCAGTACCATGGCCGTGGCCCGATCTATAATTCCGATGGTTTCGAGAAAATCGGCGATATCACAATCGGAGCGGTACTAAATGACGAAGGCGAAGTCTCTGGTGTGGGCTGGCATGAAGGACATAGTCGATTTCCGGCCAGGGATTAGCCAAACATAGCCAAACGAATCTTTACCCAGCACGAACAGGCACTTCCGGAGACTCGGATGCAGGTGCAAAAAATCAGCCGCAATCTTCTACCCACAATCGCCCTCATAACCATGCTCTCAGGCAGCGAGGCTCACCACGGTATCGAGTCAGACGTAGACCTCGAAGATTACACAGACCTGTCAGGAACGATTGAACTCGTAGAGTGGATAAACCCTCATGTCATCATCCACCTGAGCACTGAAGACGCGAATGGGTTTAACCAGAAATGGCTGATTCAGGCCGACTCACCCAACTCCCTGCTGCGCAGAGGCATCAACCGGGCGAGCTTCGAATACATGAGCAGCGTCCGGATTCGCGCCTATCCTGCCCTCAGCTCTCCCTGTGCTAATGAATGCTTCGCCTATGGATACGAACTCAGCCCCAGCAGCGGACGAGCTTACACCCTGCATCAGGCTTTGCATGAATTCGTGAATCAACTGACCCTGCCACCGGATTAATTCCTGCAATTTAAATTCAGCAGAGCTGTTGTACACTACAGCCCTTCCCATCGTGCCGCCTGGGTTTCTGTCACTCTGAGTCATTGTCTCCCGAAGACCGGGGGTCAATCTTCAGGCTTTGCAGCGCCCTTAAACCCCGACCCACCAGGCGACCCGGTAGTTAATCAAGCCAAAGGATAATGACAGTTAATGGATATCAAAATTTTCCTCACCGTATTCACCACCGTGTTCGTCGCCGAACTGGGAGACAAGACCCAGATCGCCACCATGCTGTTTGCCACCGACAAGGATGCAGGAAAAATCACTGTGTTTCTGGCGGCGTCCGCTGCACTCATTGTGGCGTCCGCATTGGGCGTGCTGGCTGGCAGCCTGTTCTCTGGCGTCATCAATGAGAAGTTACTGCAGTATGTTGCCGGTGCCGGGTTTATCGCGATTGGTGCCTACACGATCTACAGCGCGTGAGTTTGAAAGACTCAATGCTTGCCACATGCCACTCCTGTCACACAAATTTCTCAACCCGGTCATATTCCTGAATCACTACCATGCTATCAATATTGTTCCTTGATTGAATCCTTCAATTGGAACAACCCATGGCGAGAGCTTCGCAGCTATCGATATCTCTTCTGGCAATTGCCCTGTTGGCTGTGCCAGTAGCCGTCGCAGCGCAGTCTTATACCACGATGGCAAATGAAACTCCTGAACTGGTGCTGGTGGGCAGCTCTCGCATCGGAGATCACTACACTGCCGTCCTCAGGAATCGCAGCGGGCACGAAATCAGGGTGTCAGGACGCAGCGACAGTTCAGCGTCCATTAACGGTCATAGCGGCTACAGGATCGTGGAGTTCGCATCGCGACAGATTTCTATCCGGCTCCCCGATTCTGTTCGATGCCATTCATTTCCTGACTACGGTGTACTTTGCGATTCGCAAAACCTGATGACACTGGCGCTGAATGCCAATGCAATCAATCGTCTCTATCACAGCGTGAAACCACAACAGGGCATGACAATTTCAGCTAACGACATGCAAGACGTTCCTGCGGCCGAAGGGAGTCTTCTGCAGACTCTGCAGGAAGTAGCTGACGAAGAAGGGACCCGTGCTGAAATACCGCCTGGCATGACGCTGGTAGAAACGCCTTCCGGCTTTCGCCTGATACCAGAAGACTAGACACCGGGCTTCTCGGCCCCAAGCAACTAAGCCGATTTATTCCACGCAAATAGAAAGGGCTCCAACACCGTTGAAGCCCTTTTTGTTGCCTAACGACTTGATGTCTGGTTTCTAGGAACCAACCACGCCGTTGTCTTTACGACGAATAACTACTGTCGCGTCTCTGGGCACATCACTGCTACCGAAGGGTGCAGGCCATGGGCTAAGAGTGGGATCACCATTTCCAGGATGCTGGACGTTGATGAACAGGGTCTTGCGATCCGGCGTCACGGTAAGACCGGTGATCTCACAACCTGGCACGCCTGTGAAAAGACGCTTCACCTCACCCGTTGCGGGGTCGGCTACCATAATCTGATTCTGCAAGCCGTCTTTCTGACCACCGTCGGTTTCGATAAACAGGCGACCATCAGGGTCGGCCCACAGACCATCAGGATCAGCAAAGCTCTCCTCCGTACCATGGGTATCGGATGCAAATTTGAAGATATCCCATTCGAATTTCGTACCACTGTGGCCATGGGTCTCGATCCAGCGAATGATATGGCCATCGCCATTCGGTGCCTTCGGGTTCGCCGCATTCGGGCCGGAATCAACCATGCGACCGCCACTGGAGATGATGCCTTCATCGGTGCGGTTGGAGTTGTTGGTACAGGCCAGGTAGACGCGACCATCGGGAGCGATGGTTACCCATTCTGGACGATCCATGGGAGTCGCACCCGCCAGGTCGGCCGCATAGCGCGTCATAATCATCATGGCGCCAAGGTCGACGAAGTTGGAGGCGATATCAGAGTTCTCCATGGACAGCTCCAGCCAGGTACCAGTGCCATCGTCATTGAATCGGGCAACATACAGCGTACCGCGGTCCAGCGGGCTTTCGCCGTTGTCTCGCATTTCACGCCATGGCTCAGCGGACACAAACTTGTAAACATAGTCGAAGCGCTGGTCATCACCCATGTATACCACGGCCCGGCCATCGGCAGAAACGTGGACAGACGCGCACTCGTTCTTCTTGCGGCCCAGAGCAGTTCGCTTAATCGGCTTGGAGTTGGGGCTTAGGGGATCAATCTCCACCACCCAACCGAAACGATTGCATTCATTGGCGTAGTCAGGGTTGGCAAGGTCGAAACGTGGGTCGAACAGGTGCCAGCCATAGCCGAAACCACCGGCTGTCAGACCCAGTCGATTCTGGCTGCCATTCGGAGTCCAACTCGCGTCTTCGGTGCCGAAATAGCCATTGAAGTTCTCTTCGCAGGTCAGGTAGGTGCCCCAGGGCGTATATCCGTTGGCGCAGTTGTTGGCTGTGCCAAGGAAAGGATTCATGGCGATGTTCTGCAGTTGGTCGTGCCCTGCGGCCGGTCCGCTGAATTCAACTGGCGTGTTCACGTGAATGCGACGGTTGAGGGTGCTGTTTTCGATTTCCCATTTGCCGTTGTTGTTGCGAATGCGTACCACCGTCACACCGTGTGCGTGCTGAGAGACCCGCACGTCGTCCAGCGATTCTGGCACATCTTTACGCAGTACCTGATAGTTGGTTCCAAATTCGCAGTTGAAACACATCACGCCGCGTGTGTTGCCGTAGGCATTGTCTTCCAGGGTGCCGGAGAGCCAGGGATTGGTATCCTGCAAGTCATCCCAGCCGAAGCGGCTGGCAACTGCTGTGGGATTCAGAATCGGGTAGTACCACATGCCGTCGTGGCCGATTCCGATCTGCTGGGCTTGTTTGTCTGGCGTCATCGGAAGGCTGAAAGCGGGACCACCATTAAGGATGGGATCGCCCCACTTCAGGATGACATCGTATTCATAGTCAGAAGAAATCGCTGGCTCAGGACCCGTACCCTGTGCCAGGGATACTGGTTGAAAACCAATCAAAGGTTCATTGAAACCAAACAGCGCACGAGAAAGTGTGTCGGCCTGGGCTGCCCCGGTGAATCCCAGGATTGATCCACCCGCGATGCCGGCGCCAGCTTTCAACAGCTTGCGACGCTGCATGTTGACATTCAGCACGTCCGAGAAAGGACGGTTGCCTGAATCATTGCAGGAGATATCTTCTAGCTTATCGTGTTCGTCGTGTTGATCCATAAGATATGCACTACCCTCTTTGTAATCTTTATTTAGTGAAAAGTTAAAAATAGAGTGGGAAAGTGACATATTGATTGCTAAGGATTGACACTTTGGTGAATTGTTGGTGACAGATGCTTTTCAGAAAAAACATCTTTCTGTCATAAAGATTGATTCGTTACTAGAGCGACCAACCCTAAACTTTTTGCTGGAACGAAGAATCGCAGTGCTTGAAGAAAGGAAGAAAGAATCAAAGCAAATTTTGCAAATGCGCCGCACGCTTTCCTGAACAGCGTTCTGGGAAAGTTGCTAAAGAGTTTCTAACGAAACTAGTCTTCAGTATCGACAATGGCCTTCCACAGTCGCCGTGACGTGAACATCTGAAACAACAAGGAAAAATTGGCAAACACGATTGCCATCAACGCGACCCAGTCAGGATTACGCAGTGCGGTATACAGAATACCGAAGATGATCAGCAGGAAGATGTTGGAGAAGGCCCAGATGAAGTCGCGCCAGTTAGCCGGTTCGCGACCGAGAAAGAACGCCGCGTTTTCGACCTCCCGACGCGCTCTTCGAAACGTGATATGCGCCACTGTGTTGCCGAACAGGAAGATACCCGCCAGGGTGTAGAGCCATAAGGCATTAAACTCTGGCCCTATCAATGTTACGAGGATGAATTCCAGCAAGCCAATAAGGAATGGCAGCAACATATCCCGCAAAGTTGGGCGCCAGGTAAACCCTAACACCAGGGTCGAGTACAGCACCCACACCTGCAGTATGCCGAGCATGGTGACAGAGATGCTACCCCAGCCCACGACGGCTTGCAGATCCCATTGCCAGAGATAGTCTCCGTCGACAATCTTCCCCCACATGAGCTCCAGCGCGAGGGCCTGGATAATACTGATCAGTGTCAGCAGTATCACCGGGAACTGGGTCATTACCCTGACGCGCATCCTGTTGCTCATGCCCTGCCCTGCGCTTATTCCACGGGAAAATTGAAAAAGGTTTCCGGGTAGGGTTCATTCACCAGGGTGAAATGCCACCACTCCGTGGTAATAGGACTGAAGCCGTGCTTGGTCATTGTGCTGCGTAACAGCGCGCGGTTGGCCCGTTGTTCAGCCGTGACATCTGTCGAGGCACCCCAGGATCGCAGATCGAAAAAATCCCAGGGAGTACCCATATCCAGTTCCTCGCCAGAAGCGAGATCCACGATGGTGAGATCGACGGTGGAGCCACGGGAATGACCGGAGCGTGCCGCGATATAGCCATCGCGAAACAGGTTGCTCTTGTCCACACTTGGGTAGTAGCGGGCCTTCATCCGGGTATCGTTGATGTCCTCCGCCCAGCGCACAAAGTGATTCACCGCCTGCTGGGGACGATAGGCATCAAAGATCTTCAGGCCCAGGCCAAACGCCTCCAGGTCGTCGGCAACACCAAGCAATCCCTGGTAGGCGGCGCTTGTGATGTAGACCCGCGGGACAAGATAGCCATCGATTCGCTCGCCGACAAAATTATCACTGGAGAAGTAACGCACCTCGGTAACGATCCGTGGGTCCTCTACCACGACGAAATCTGCGGGAGTTGTATCCACGTCGTTGACGCTCAAGGCACCGCAGGCCGTGAGCGTCAGGCTCAGACCCAGCACTAGCGTCCGGGCACAGTTTCGAATAACACAATAAATAGTCATGGGTAAGCAGTGTAAGCCATTCTGACGTTGAAAACATGCCAGAGCCTTGCACTCCAGCAGCCTTTGATAAATGGTAGACGCACTACCGAGTCACACTTCCCTAGAACGCGCGGGGCAAACCCTCTAAAATAATCGGCCTTTTGCCCGGACTCACTCCCAGCGGTCCCGGCCAGCGAATGGAGCAACACAATGAAGACCATGGGTCTGCTAGGCGGCATGAGCTGGCAATCCACCAATACTTACTATTCCCTGCTGAACAAGGGTATTGGCGATGCGCTAGGCGGACTGCATTCGGCGCGCCTGATGCTCTACAGCGTGGATTTCGATGAAATCGAAAAGCTGCAGCACGCGGGCCAGTGGGAACAGATGGGTGAGTTATTGGCGGCAGCGGCACAACGGGTCGAGGCCGGAGGCGCCGATTTCCTGCTGATCTGCACGAACACCATGCACAAGGTGGCGCCGCAAGTGGAAGCGGCCATTTCGATTCCTCTATTGCACCTGGCAGATGCCACGGGTCAGCGCCTGCAGGACGACGGCATTACCCGAGTAGGCCTGTTAGGCACACGCTTCACCATGGAGCAGGATTTTTACAAGCAGCGAATCATTGATAACTTTGGCATTGAAGTGATCGTGCCGGAACTCGCCGATATCGAAACGGTGCATAGCGTCATTTACGATGAGCTGTGCCTTGGCACTGTTAAGGATGAATCCCGTACAGACTACCTCGCCGTCATCGATCGCCTGAAGGATAGCGGAGCGCAAGCCGTCATACTCGGCTGCACGGAAATCGCCATGCTGGTACAGCAGGAGCACACCACCATGCCGCTTTACGACACCACCACCATTCACTGCGAAGAAGCCGTTAAACTGGCTATCGCTGACTAACACATCGGACGCATTCATGCTGGAAACACTGGGCGTTGCCCTGGCCACCTTATTTGCCACCATTGGCCCGTTGAATGCGGCCACGGTCTTCGCTGGCCTGACCTCGGGCACGCCAGCGACCCGCCGCCGACAGATGGCGATGCGCGGCAGCACCGTGGCCTTGTCGATTCTGCTGGTGTTTGCCCTGGTGGGCGAGTTGCTGCTGGCTGGCCTCGGCATATCCCTGGCGGCCCTGCGCACGGCCGGTGGCATCCTGTTGTTGCTGGTGGGCATCGACCTGGTGTTCGCGCGCCATTCAGGCGTCAGCTCCACCACCGACGAAGAAGAGGAAGAAGCCCGAGGTAAGCAGGACATCTCGGTGTTTCCCCTGGCCACGCCTCTCATTGCTGGCCCCGGCTCCATGGGCGCCTCTGTGTTATTGATGGCCAATGCTGGTGACGATCTCGTGCGGCAGCTTGCCGTCATCCTCAGCCTGTTCCTGATCATGGGCCTGACCCTTACCATGATGCTGCTCTCCAGCCAGATCAACCGCCTCATCGGTACCACCGGCATGCAGGTGATTGAACGGGTCATGGGCGTGTTGTTGTCGGCGCTTGCTATCCAGTTCATGTTCGATGGCATCGCCCAAAGTGGCTTGCTGGCCGTAAGCTGAACTGGCGTGTAGACTCGGGAGATTCGCCCCGCAGTCATACCGAGTCCAATGCCACTGACCACTCACTGTTATTCACCCGCCCTGCCCGCGCTTCTTCGAAACAGGGCTTTATGCCATCGGTTCTGCCTGCCAGCATCAATGGCACAATTACACTTGCGGAGTGGGGCACCATGAACGGCTACACCAGCGGGGAAGTACAGTCATTCTATGTGAATGGCGAGATGCAGCGTGATGTCTCGAAATGGGAACTGGACACGCCAGCACTGTGCGTTGATGTGGATCTGCTGGAAGCGAACATCAGCACCATGCAAACCACGCTCCTTAAAAACGGCATCGCCAGCCGCCCCCATGCAAAGACCCACAAGACCCCGATTATCGCAAAGAAACAACTGGATTCTGGCTCAGTCGGAATTTGCACCGCCAAGGTAAGCGAGGCGGAAGTCATGTTTCAGCACGGTATTCATGACATCCTGATGACCACCACCAATGTCACCGCCACCAAGATTCGCCGTGCCATGCAACTGCGTGAAGCCTGCCCGGGGATTATTCAGGCGACGGATTCCCCCGACAATGCGCGCCTGCTCTCGGAAGCCGCGGTATCCATGGGCATCACGGCCAACGTCGTGGTAGACATAGACCCTGGCGGCAATCGCACAGGCATCACACCCGGACAACCTGCCTTGGCACTTGCGCAAATGGTGGATCAATTGCCAGGTCTCACACTTAAGGGCTTGCTCTGTTACGACGGCGGCTCACAGCATGTAGCAGGTTATTCTGACCGACGCGAACAGACTCTTGGCAGGCTTGCTGCCGCCACGGAAACTTTCGACCTGCTCAACAGTAGAGGACTGTGCACGGAGATTTTCAGCGGCGGCGGCACCGGCACCTACAATATCGATCATGCGACTCGCGGACTCACCGACGTACAGGTGGGCAGTTATATTTTCATGGACACGCAGTACATGGACATCGGCAGCGAGACTGACGATACGGTGTACTCTGATTTCGCGCCATCACTCACCATCCTCACCACTGTGCTCAACGACCAGTATGCCGGCCGCTGCACCACCGATGCCGGCGCCAAGGCCTGCACGATCAACCAGCCCTGGCCGCGCGTGAAAGGTGAAACCGGGATGAGTTATACCGCCAGCTCCGACGAGTTTGGCACTCTGCTCTACGAAAACGATGCCTCACGCACTTACAAGACAGGCGACAGACTGGAACTCATCGTCTCCCACTGCGACCCGGTGGTTAACCTGTACAATCAACTGTACGCGATTCGCAACGACCGGGTAGTGGCGATATGGCCTATAGCAGCCCGCGGTATGTCGACCTGATTGAAATCTATACTTCGTTGACTACGAGGACTATCACTAATGAACATGCACAATCCCCCGCACCCCGGAGAATTCGTTCAAGTTACTTATATGGAACCCTATGGGTTAAGTTGCCGCTATTTGGCAGAACAACTCAATGTGGCAGCTTCCACTCTGAACCGCATTCTGAAACAGCAAAGTGGAGTTAGTCCGGAAATGGCACTTCGCTTGTCCAAAGCACTGGGTCGTAGCCCGGAGAGCTGGCTAGCCATGCAGGATGCCTATGGTCTTTGGCGAGCCAAGAAGAATGTCAAATTGAGCAAGGTGCAAAAAGTGAAGCTGGACGCTGCATAATCATACTACCCATTAAGGACACTACAAGCTACGTACATAACCAAGTATGTATCGCAGCAATTGTTCCTTGGAAGGAGAACCAAATCCATGCTGCCCCAAAATTGCCAATTAATGGCGCGCTACAACCAGTGGATGAACAACAAACTCTACGACTGCGCGCGCCAACTCAGCGAAGAAGACCTGCGCAAGGATATGGGCGCTTTTTTCGGGTCTGTGCTTGGCACACTCAATCATCTGGTGGTTGCCGATATTATCTGGATGAAACGCTTCGCCGATCACCCTGCCCGCTTCGCTGCACTGGCAGGCCTGCAGGAAATCGAACGACCGCAAACACTGGATGCCACTGTTCACAGCGATCTGGAATCGCTATACACACTGCGCCAGACACTGGACGACATGATCCTGGCGTTGGCCAATGAAGTGTCCGAAGTGGCTTTGAATACCCACTTCGCCTACCGCAACATGAAAGGCGATGAATTCAATGATCGACTGATGTATCCCCTGCAACACTTCTTCAATCACCAGACCCACCATCGTGGTCAACTCACCACCCTGTTCGCCCAATTGGGCGTCGACGTGGGCGTCACCGATCTGCTCATGACGATCCGCGATTCTGACCTGCCCTGAACCATGCTGTTCGTTGCTGGCTGGTTAGTCCTTGCTGTCTTCTGGTATTTTATTTACCGCACCTGGCGCGATGGCCAGCACAAGCTCGCCGTTGCCTGCATCGCCCTGTGGATTGTGGGGCGCATCTGGCTGCCGGGCACTGGCCTGAATGGCGGGTTACTTTTCACCGTGGTGGCTGCGGTACTGTGTTTGATCCTGATCTATGCAGACCTGATTCGCCGAACCTTGCCCAGACGGAAAGACACTACGGCAGACCAGCTTCCAGACCAGCAAGACAACGAATCCAACTAGGCACTTTGGATACACGCATTATGGAAACACGCGCTATGACCCCGCTAACTATTCGTAGCGAAAACGCTGCAGACATTGAACACATTCATGAGATCAACCGCGCCGCTTTCGAGACTCCCGCCGAGGCGAAGCTGGTGGACAGACTCAGAACTGCCGCCGACCCCTTCCTCTCCCTCGTGGCAGAACTAGATGGTGTGGTAGTCGGTCACATCCTGTTTACGCCGGTCCGGCTGGAAAACTCCGACGAACTCAACTTGTTGGGGCTTGCGCCCATGGCCATCGCCCCGCCCCACCAGAATCAAGGCATCGGCAGCGCCCTGGTGGAGGCCGGACTGGCGCAGTGCCAGAAACTTGGCGTGGGTGCCGTCGTGGTACTGGGGCATCCCGACTACTACCCCCGATTTGGCTTTCAAGCCGCCGTAAATTTCGGTATTCGCTGCGAATACGATGTGCCCGATGAGGCCTTTATGCTGTGCGAGATGCAAGCGGGGTACCTGCTGGGACACACAGGAGAAATCCTCTACCACCCTGCTTTCAATGGGCTCTAATCCAATGAGCTCTAATCCAATAAACTCTAGACCAATGAACACTGGTCACGTTCGACCTGTCCATTGGACCCGATTTTGACCCCCGATGTATTGAGCTTTAACGGGGGCTGACATACTCTTGCTTGCGGGAATCTGGAATCGATTCACCACCTCGGCTCTTGACCCTCGGTAGGGCCGCTAAGCTGAAAAACCGAGACCCAATAAGAGAAGCAACTAAAGAGAATAAGAAAAGGGGAGTCATTTTGATATTCAAGAGCGAGAAGCCGGATTTGGATCTGCCGGTCACCGACCTTACCACCGTTGTTATGCGCCATGCCGAAGCCATGGCTGATGAGCCAGCCCTCATCGACGGCACCAGTGGCCGCACCCTCACCTATGGCCAACTGAATACCCAGATCAATCTGTTCGCGGCCGGTTTGCAACAACGGGGTTTTGCCAAGGGCGATGTCATGGCTGTTTTCTGCCCGAACTGCCCCGAGTACGCAGTCATTTTCCTGGGTGTTGCCAAAGCGGGTGGTGTGAATACCACGGTAAATTCTCTCTACAGCGAACAGGACCTGGTACACCAGTTCACCGATTCCCGCGCTAAATTCCTGATTACCATTCCCCAATTCCTGGATCGTGCCATTCCTGCCGCGCAGCAGGTGGGCATCGAGGAGATATTCGTATTAGGAGAAGCCGAAGGGTGCACACCATTCGCTGCCCTGCTGCAGAACGATGGCAGCTTTCAGGCAGTGGACATCGACCCCGATAAAGATCTCGTTGCCCTGCCCTATTCTAGCGGCACCACCGGCCTGTCGAAAGGCGTCATGCTCACGCACGCCAACCTGATCGCCAACATGGCACTGACCTGTGAGATGAACGTCCTCAAGGAAGGCGATCGCATGATTGGGGTGCTGCCCTTCTTTCATATCTACGGCATGGTGCTGATCCTGAATCTGGCTATTTACCGCGGCGTGCCCCTTGTCACTATTCCACGATTCGATCTGGAGTTGTTCCTGGGCGTTATTCAGGAATACAAGATCACCAGTCTCAACCTGGTGCCACCCCTGATTCTCGCCCTGGCCAAACAACCCATCGTTGACGACTACGATCTCTCCAGCGTGCGCATCATGGGCTCCGGTGCCGCTCCTCTGGGCCAGGAATTGGAGAAGGCCTGCAGTGATCGCCTGGGCTGCGATATGTACCAGGGCTATGGCCTCACCGAATGCTCTGGCGCTTCTCACGTGAATATTGCCCCGGTGCCGCCTGAGAAATTGGGTTCGGTAGGCCCCGTGATTCCCAATACCGAATCCAAGCTCATCGACTCTGAAACCGGTGCGGAACTCGGCCCTAACGAACGCGGCGAAGTCTGCCTGCGAGGGCCACACATCATGGTGGGCTACCTCAATAATGAGGAAGCCACGAAACACTGCATCGATGAAGACGGCTGGTTTCACACCGGCGACATTGGTTATGCCGATGAAGATGGCTACTTCTACATCGTCGACCGGGTCAAGGAACTGATCAAGTACAAGGGTTACCAGGTTGCGCCAGCGGAACTGGAAGCCCTGCTGGTTAGCCATCCTGCTATCGCCGATGCCGCCGTGATTCCCAGCCCCAGCGAAGAAGCTGGCGAAGTGCCCAAGGCCTTCGTAGTACTCAAGGGAGACATCACTGCCGATGAAATCATGGCCTTTGTTGCGGGAGAAGTGGCGCCCCATAAGAAGGTTCGACTCGTTGAAATCGTAGACGAGATTCCCAAGTCAGCCTCCGGCAAGATCCTGCGCCGCTTGCTGGTGGACAAGGAAAGGGAACGCTTGAAAGCCGCCGGTTGATGATGTTCGCGCAGCAATGAATTTCACTCCTTACCAGCCAACCGAGCGTATTGCTCCCTATATAGAAGCTATCTTCCACTACAATGACTTTGTGCCGGACCACTCCATTGAGCGAGTGGTCCCCACGGGTCATGTCTTTCTTATTTTCGAACTGGACGGCTTCGAACGTCATACCTTCGATAACGAAAGCCTGAAGCCCAATGCGACTTATACCAAGGTCTGGGTATGCGGCATGCACCGCAATCATATCTCCATCTCTGCCCATGAAAACTCAGAGATGTTTGTCATTCAATTTAAACCCCATGGCAGCTATCCCTTTCTTCATGTCACCGCGGACATGCTCAATGAACTCATTGTGCCTGCCCACGAAGTCGTGGATGAAAGCCTTTATCAATTGCGTGACGCCATGATCGAAGCGGACGACACCGCGCAGAAGTTTGCCCTCGCCGAGCAATGGCTGCTCGACCGTTTCGATGAGGAGAAACTGCCGCCCGCAGAAATTCCTGAATTCATCAGCGCCCTGCAAGCGGAACCCGTGGACAGCCTGAACACGCTAATTGAAGCTTACCCGGCAAGCCAGAAGAAGCTCATAGACCAGTTCAAAAAATACGTCGGCCTGACGCCCAAATATTACCAGCGCATACTGCGCTTCAACGACCTGTTAAAGCGCATCCGGAATGAAGATCAGATCTCCTGGTCTGACATCGCCTTCCAATGTGGCTATTTTGACCAGTCCCACTTCATCAAGGAGTTCAAGCATTTCTCTGGCTTCAATCCCAAAGAATATATTTGCAGGGACTACAACAAGGACGAGCCTAACTTCTTCCCCCTCGACAGGGCCGAATAGAGTTCTCCATTTTAAGGCGTTTTAGTTTCGCCTTAACCTGCAGAGACTGCACAGTTGAGGCTTGGCTTCTTCACCGCCTCTAGCCGAATACCTCATAAGTGCAGACCTGGCGCAGTTTTTGGCTCTTTGGTTAATTTTTTACAATATCCCCTTCCCTTGCTGCGCTATCTTGCCTGCAAACTGACTAAAGGAGATTCGACATGGATCCAGCATCTGCAACTGCCGCTATCAATTGGCTATCGGTAGTTATCGCCGCGGTTTCGGCTTTTATGGTGGGAGGGCTCTGGTATGGTCCGCTTTTTGGCAAGGCCTGGGCTGAGGGTTTTGGCCTAAGCGAGGATTACCTGGCTGGCCGCAATATGCCCATGGTGTTCGGTGTATCACTTTTGTTGTCGCTCATTGCGGCGATTAATCTTGAGATGTTTATTGGTGCGGAGGCTACCCTCGCCTTTGGTGTTTTTGCTGGATTTGCGGCGGGGTTTGGTTGGGTGGCTGCTTTTCTGGGTATTCTTTATTTGTTTGAGAGGCGTTCACTGAAGGTGTTTTTGATTAATGGTGGGTATTGTGTGGTGGCTTTAACTGTTATGGGTGCGATTTTAGGAGCTATGTAGTGTGTACTCTTTTCCTCTTGGTAGCAGAGAGCCTTGTGTTTCAAATCCGGGAGCTAGCGGAGGGATAGACTAGCGGGACACGCCGTGAACCCATCCCTGGGGGCTCGGAAGCGGCATCCATGCCGCTTACGGTCCCGCTAGCCTATCCCTCCGCCATCTCCCTCTTTCCGTGCCATCGTTTTAGCAGCATTTATTTTAGAAATTCTTGGATTGAACAAACACAGATCAAATTGATTTGTGACTACAAAAGGTTTTGCATCGCTCCCAAATCGAATACCAACCAAATAAGAATAGAAATAACTTTAAATGCTTGTACATCCGCGAACCGCTATAATTCGCCTCCTTTAAAGAATCTACCAAATCGCCTTGGCGACAAATGGGAAAAATCGATGGCTTCAACTCACAAAGTAGGATTCGTATCACTGGGCTGCCCAAAGGCGCTGGTGGATTCTGAGCGGATTCTTACCCAGCTTCGTATTGAGGGGTATGAAGTCGTGCCTACCTATGAGGATGCCGACATAGTTGTCGTGAATACCTGTGGGTTTATTGACAGCGCCAAAGAAGAATCCCTGAATACGATTGGTGAAGCCTTGCAGGAAAATGGCAAGGTGTTGGTGACCGGGTGTATGGGGGCGCAGGCGGACAGCATTACACAGGTTCATCCCAATGTACTGGGCGTGACCGGGCCCCATGCCTATGAGGCGGTGGTGTCGCAGGTGCATGAACATGTGCCGCCACCACAGAAGCATGATCCGTTTATTGATCTGGTGCCGCCGCAGGGTATCAAGCTCACTCCGCGCCATTATGCTTACCTGAAGATTTCTGAAGGCTGCAACCATCGCTGCAGTTTTTGCATTATTCCGTCCATGCGTGGCGATCTCGTGAGTCGACCTGTGGGTGATGTGCTGGATGAGGCTGAGCGATTAGCCAAAGCCGGCGTCAAAGAACTTCTGGTTGTTTCGCAAGACACCAGCGCCTATGGCGTAGATATCAAGTACCAGACCGGGTTCTGGCAGGGCCGACCGATGAAGGCCAATATGCAGGGGCTTTGCGAGGCTTTGAGTGAACTGGGTATTTGGGTGCGTCTGCATTATGTGTACCCTTATCCCCATGTGGACAGCATCATTCCGCTCATGGCCGAGGGCAAGATCCTGCCCTACCTCGATATTCCGTTTCAGCATGCCAGCGTGCCAGTGCTCAAGGCCATGCGGCGGCCTGCGGCCACAGAGAAGTCGCTGGAGCGAATTCTTCGCTGGCGTGAGCAGTGTCCTGAGCTTACCTTGCGCAGCACATTCATTGTTGGTTTTCCCGGCGAAACCGATGAAGACTTTGACCAGTTGCTGGCGTTTCTTGAAGAAGCGCAACTGGATCGTGTGGGGTGTTTTCAGTATTCACCTGTGGCAGGCGCAACTGCCAACGAGCTGCCGAATCCCGTGACCGATGAAGTGAAGCAGGAACGTTGGGAACGCTTTATGGAAACCCAGCAACGTATCAGTAGCGAACGACTGGAATTGAAAGTAGGCAAAGACATCGATGTCATCATCGACGAGATCAATGAGGATGGCCTGACTGGACGCTCCAGTGCCGATGCGCCGGAAATTGATGGACTGGTCTATCTTCCAGCGACCGAGGGAATCGGTGTGGGTGATGTGGTTCGGGTCAGGGTTACTGATTCCGAT
Source organism: uncultured Pseudohongiella sp. (assembly GCA_965227635.1). Taxonomy (GTDB): domain Bacteria; phylum Pseudomonadota; class Gammaproteobacteria; order Pseudomonadales; family Pseudohongiellaceae; genus UBA9145. The sequence continues at coordinate 4,158,835 of OZ245763.1, forward strand.
GAGTATGACCTGTATGGTGAACTCATCGTCTAGAGCGCGCCCCGAATCAGGTGACTATTTTCGTGGGCAAAAAAAAAGGCTGACCAGTGAGGCAGCCTCAAACGCTAATAGTTCTATTAGCAGGGTCCGGGCTGGAAAGGGGCAAGCCCGGAAGGATGGAACAGCAACAACCTTAGGAGTGTTGGAACTATTTCTAATAACGACGCTGCCGGGAATCCAGATCACCCAGGCGTTAAATATTTTCCGCCCTCGCCTGTTACAGGCTTAAGGCCTTGAAATTGGGGGCCTTGAGGGCATCAAAAAAAAGGGCCAGTACCTGACTGACCCTTCTATTCCGCAATCTGCGAGGCAGAATGCCGGCATGCCTTACTCAGGCAGCACTACTTTGTCGATCACGTGGATCACACCGTTATCGGTTTCGATATCAGCGGCCACCACAGTGGCGCCGTCGACGGTCACACCCGATGTTGCATCGACACTCAGCGCCGAACCCTGCACGCTTTCTACTTCCAGTGACTGACCTGCGATATCCGTCGACATGACTTTGCCTGGTACAACGTGGTAGGTCAGCACAGCGACCAACTGATCCTGATTCTCTGGCTTCAACAGATTGTCCACCGTGCCTTCAGGTAGTGCGGCGAAAGCCTCATCAGTGGGGGCAAAGACCGTGAATGGGCCTTCGCCTTTCAGGGTTTCCACAAGACCTGCCGCCTGTACTGCGGCAACCAGCGTATTGAATTGTCCTGCAGAAATTGCGGTATCCACGATATCCTGAGCACGAACCTGGATACTGGTGAAAACCAATGGGAGAGCAGCAAAGAGAGCGAGTGTAGTGTGTCGTAACCTGGACATGGATGTCCTCCAAAAAAGAATTTAATTAAATGACTAACAGCGCTCTCAAGAACGGCCGTAAATTAATATTGGTTCAACTTTTTTTAGTGAGTCATCAGAAAATATTTTTCCAATACCGAATAGCAACATTTTTCCTTACTCATGAATCCAGTTTCCGTTTGAATGCGTATCGACTTAGTTAGAGCAAGCTAATCGGTTAATGTATCTATCGTTCAACTTTCAAAGCCAGACGCGAAGCAAATCATGACATCCAGAAATGTTCTTATTACCGGCGCCTCAGGGTTGGTTGGGTCATCATTATCTCGCTCACTTAAGGAGCATGGTTACCACGTATTCAAGCTCGATCGGCATGATGCGTCGAGCCCTTTCTATTTCGACAGCAGAAGCAACAAGGCAATACTCGACGACAGCATTCCTCTGCATGCCGTTATCAATCTGGCCGGCGCCAATATCTCTGACGGACGCTGGACCAGCAAGAGAAAGAAGACAATCTGGAATAGTCGTATCGACCTCACTGCAGCCTTGTGTGAGGCGCTTGCCACACGCACCCATAAACCGGAGGTATTACTGACAGCTTCTGCGATCGGCTACTACGGCAGCCAGTGCAGTTCACCGACTGATGAATCGGGTAGCCCTGGCGAAGACTTTCTGGCCGGGTTGGCGATTGCCTGGGAAGCGGCGACGCAGGCAGCAAAGGATGCAGGCATTCGAGTTGTGACAATGCGATTCGGCCTGGTACTCGATGCCGATGGCGGCATCCTGCAGAAGCTCGTGCTCCCCCTGAAGGCTGCCGTTGTTGGCAGGATGGGTGATGGTAAACATCTGCAGCCCTGGATAGCCTTGTCCGACCTTGTCCAGTTTATTCAACAATTGATGGACGATCAGGATTTCCATGGCCCCATCAACCTCGTCGCCGGGGAGCCAGCAAGCAATGGTCAGTTCTCTGCAACCCTGGCCAAAACACTGCACAGGTTCCAGTTGCCACCCTTGCCAGCAGGTGTACTGCGGGTAATGTTTGGAGAGATGACTGATGCCGCGTTGTTGGCCTCAAGCAATATTATCAGCTCGCGCCAGCAAGAACTTGGTATTAGGCTGGAGTATCCTGAACTCGAGAGCGCACTGAAGGCTATCTATTCGCGGTCGTAGTCACTGGCACGCTAGCGGCGACCGCTGCCCACCGGCTTATAAATCCCCCTGAACCCTGTCTCCCAAGTTTCACCACTATCCCTGGAAATTTCGATCAGTTGCAGGATCTGTCCATCGGGTAATTTGCTGAGCGTAGTGCGGTCCAGTATGGTTTCGTCACCATTGGGATAGCTGCCGAGAAATTGCACATATTCGCCCAACTCGGCGGCCACCAGTTCTTTTTCCTTGGTGCCTCCCGGCGACAGTGCCTGGCCAGTTACCCACAGTTGTTTGAGTTTGCCGCTATTGGGTTCAACGTAAAACACGCTGATACCCACACCGCCGCCACTGCCCTGCCATTGTTCCTGCACAATACAGCCGTTTAGCATGCGATAGATGATATTGCTGCCCAGCAGTTTACCGTCGTCGTCTTCGACCCGCCATTCGCCAAACCAGAAATCCAACAATGCCAGTTCGGGATTACTGCTGCAGCCGAGCTGCCCATGGGACGGCGATGCCAGCATCGAGCCTGCGACCAATACCAGAAATCCAGCGGTTTGTTTGTCCACCCTAACCTCCAATCCAATTGTGCCGATCATTTCACTGCCAGCAGTGGGTAGCAAGCCATACTTACGCTGTGACGGTGACTAGTTGCCTGTGAATGACCGCCAAAATTGTGAATAGATACGAAAATAGGAAGGGAACCGGGAATTTCTGCGTATAAATGCAGATCACGAGTGCTAAGATAGAAACGAACAGGCAACCGGAGTCAGCTACTATGCGTATCCCCACCGCGCAACTACTCACCCTACAATTCGCCAACAGTCCCATCCTGCGACTAATCACGCTGATCCTAACCCTGACTGCCTCCGTTGCCCTTGCCGATACGCGGAACAATGCAATCGCGCTGTTTGAATTTGCCGAGGAGAGTTTTCCGGAATTATTGAATCCCCCCGGGTCGGAGACACAGGAAATTCAGGGCTTCTATGTTAGATTCTATTCTGGCACCGGCATCTACCTCGGCGTACAGGGGGACAACGTATGGGCCGTAGGCGGCCCACTGGGTGAGCAACTCGATATGGTAGGCAAGCTCAATGCCTTCATCAGTGTACAGCCCTCGGATATCAGCGACAGCTTGCTCACCAATCGCCGACCCACTTGTACCTATTACGCCGAAGACCGCTTTGCAGCGGTACGGGATGTGACCCGCAATACCTTGTTTAACGGATCATTGAGCATTACTGTGGAAGGGAACGAATGCGTTCTCAGCTCCAACAATATCCCCAATCACGATTTCAATGACCAGTCAGCCGCCTTTGCCACCAACGTTGCCGAAGTTGAAACCGTTGTGCGCATTCCCATCGAGCCTGTTTTCGCAGACAGCGTAACCGAACTCTCACTCACCACAGACAATGCCATTTTCCTCAACGGGGTAAAGCTCGACCTGTTCGCTGCTGCCTGCTACAACGTGGGCGATGAAAAAATCGGCTGCAACGACATCAATCAGCCCTGGCGCTTCGACCCACTGTCGCCCAACAATCAGTTTGGCACCGATCGACACAATGCCCACACCCAACCCACCGGGGCCTATCACTACCACGGCAATCCGGAAGCCCTGTTCGACCAGGAACCGAATGCCGAATCACCGGTGATAGGTTTCGCAGCCGACGGCTTCCCCATCTTTGGTAGTTTCATCGACGACAACGGCACCGTCCGTGCCGCCACCAGCAGTTACCAACTCAGGTCTGGCAATCGGCCGCAAAGCGCCGATGATCCCGGTGGCTCCTTCGACGGGACCTACCGTGATGATTACGAATACGTAGCCGGCAGCGGTGATCTGGACGAATGCAATGGCATGATGTGGAAAGGCTCCTACGGCTACTATGTCATTAACGAGTTTCCCTGGGTGCTCAATTGCTACAAGGGAACGCCGGATGAATCATTCAATAAAACGGCTGGAAATGACGGCGGCACGCAGGGAGGAGGATCCCAGGGTGGTGGCTCACAGGGAGGCATGCCCGGAGGACCGCCACCACCAGGGCCTTGATTTTCCCAACCACCAGCTGACTATCCAGCAATCAGTTGCTGTTGCACAGTCCTGCCCCGGCTGCGCAGCTTCAGGCTGTCCCACGCCCAGGCCAGAGCAAGAAACATCAAGAATTTCCCCATCGGCTGATATACCATGCCGACCATGTTGCCTAGTCGTGATTTACTGAAAATCCTGAATAAAACCCATGCCGAGTTAAGCGATCAGCATTCTCTCGATCGGCTGGCCGATTATTCGGGCTGGTCCAAGTACTATTTGCACAGGATGTTTAGCAGAGCACTCGGTGAAACACCCAAACAGTTTGTAAACCGGGTGCGACTGGATCGCGCCGCCGCCGAACTGACCGGGAGTGAAAAACCGATTCAGGAAATTGCGCTGGAGGTAGGCTTTCAAAGCCATGAAGTTTTCCTGCGCGCCTTTGCGAAGAAGTTTGCTTGCTCGCCCAGTGCGTACCGGAGCAAGACAAGGAAAACCATCCAACCGCAATCACGATCCCGGCATTCCACCCTGGTCAAGAGCATCAGCCCCTGCACTGGTCTCTACTACACAAGCGATAAACCAAAGAGGAACAAGAAGATGGCCACATCGGAAATCACCCGCAAAGTACTGGAGCAAACGCAAGCGATTATCTTCCTGAGACACGCTGCGCCCCACTCGGAATTTGCCAGGATTTTTCCCGAGTGTATTGGAAAAGTATTTACTCATGCCATGGCTCACGGCCTGCCCATCGCTGGCCACCCCATGGCACGTTATGTCGATACCGGGCCGGGACTATGGGGTGTGGACTTCATCGTGCCGCTGGCGGAACCCGCACCAGAGTCTGCGGTGACGGAAGAGTTTCAGGCAGGCTCCCTGTATACCGGACCCGTAGCATTCGCCGAACATACCGGCCCCTACGATACATTGCCCGAGACCAACGCCGCTATTCAGCAATGGATAATGGACAATGGCTACGAAGTGAGCTGCGCACCCTGGGAATATTACGATACCGACCCCTCTGAAGAACCCGACCCGACAAAATGGGTAACGCAGGTTTACTGGCCCATTAACAACTAGGCCGTGGCTCTCACTCGACTCGTCAGAGAAGCACGTTGCATACCGCCATGATCGCCGCCATGGCGACCACGTATAGCCCCTGAATCAGCGACGCCGTCATGTTGTGCGCCGAAAACAGGTTCGCGGAGATAAGCAAGGTGGTGCTGGAGATAACGATCAGCACCACTACCGGCCAGGCTTCGACGGCATCGGCCAGCGCAACCAGCCAGGCCAGGAAGAATGTACCGGTCAGTTGCAGCACCATGGCCGCAACCGGCGGCGTCGCAGGGCCCCCTGCTTCCACACCCACTCCCTCAGCCCAGGGCTTGAGGAACATCAAGGGGGAATACCACAGCGCACCGAGAATGAAGCAGACAACTGTGCTGACTCCAACTGCCCACCAGCTGATACCCGTCGTTAAAAGATCCATCAATCTCTCCTGTTTGTGATGTTGTGTTCTTATACTTCTACCTGAATGCATAGTGCCCAAACCCAGGCTTGCCGGTCAATCTCACCTGCCATGTCCGTAAATTGTGCGATTCACCAGTCACGGGGCTGGTAAGTCGCTGGAACGCACCGTAAAAAAAGCGTAACCTGAGAACGACTGATCAATAGCCTGGGAGTCTGCCATGCACCGCGTTTTCATCAAATTCTTCACCACCTTCACACTGCTTTTCCTGCTGCCTTTTAGTGCACTGGGACAAAACTTCACCGGATTGAAAGCAGAAGCAGTGAATGCAGTGGACGCTCAGAGCAAGACCGTGCAAGAGATTGTGGATAGCCTGTTTTCATTCTCTGAACTCGGCTTCCAGGAGTTTGAGACCCAACGCTACCTGACGGAGATACTGCAAGCCAATGGCTTCGAGGTGGAACTCGGTGTCGCCGGGATTCCCTCAGCCTGGTGGGCGACCTGGGGCAGTGGCGAGCCTGTCATCGCCCTTGGCTCCGATGTCGATGGCATTCCCCGCGCTTCCCAGATGCCAGGCGTGGCCTATCGGGAACCCATGATTGAAGGCGCACCGGGCCATGGTGAAGGCCACAACTCCGGTCAGGCGGTGAACATCGCTGCCGCCCTTGCCGTCAAGGACATCATGGAAAAGGAAAACCTGCCCGGTACTATCGTGATCTGGCCGGGTATCGCTGAAGAACTGCTGGGCACCAAGGCCTGGTATGCCCGCGATGGCATGTTTGAAGGTGTCGATGCCGTGTTGTTCACCCACGTATCCAATAACCTCAGCGTGAGTTGGGGACGAGCTCGCGGTACCGGCCTGGTGTCCGTGGAGTTCATGTTTGACGGAGTCGCCGCCCACGGTGCGGGCGATCCCTGGCAAGGGCGCAGCGCCTTGGATGCGGTTGAACTGACCAATATCGCCTGGAATTACCGCCGCGAACACCTGCATCCATTGCAGCGATCGCACTATGTCATCAGCAATGGCGGCGACCAACCCAATGTCGTGCCTTCCTATGCCAGCGTCTGGTATTTCATCAGGGAAGTCACCGCGGGTGGCATTCGGGAAAATTACGAAACGTTGCAGAACATCGCGCAGGGCGCATCGCTGATGACCGACACCCAGATGACCCAGCGCATTGTCGGGGCTGCCTATCCCCGCCATTTCAACAAGCCTATCGCGGAAGCCATGTACGCTAACATTCAGCAGGTTGGCTTACCCAGCTGGTCCGAAGACGACCAGCAATTTGCCAGGGCCTTGCAGGAATTGATGGGTAACGAGGAACCCAGCGGTCTCGCCACCGAATTATCTGAACTCGGCGTAGACCTGCAGGAACCCATATCCGGCGGCTCTGATGACATTGGCGATGTCAGTTGGAATGTGCCAACTGTCACCTTGCGCTACCCTTCCAATGTGCGCGGGCTGCAGGGACACCACTGGTCCAGTGCCATGGCCATGGCGACACCTATCGCACACAAGGGCGCGGTCGCTGGCGCCAAGGTCATCGCTACCACTATGCTGGACCTGATTCAAAGCGAAACGCTTGTTGCAGAAGCCCAGGCTTATTTTGAGGACGTGCAGACAGCAGAGGAACAGTATGTCCCATTTATCGGCCCCGATGATCCGCCGGCAATCGAGAAAAATGCGGACATCATGGAAGAGTTCCGCCCGCAACTCGAAGCACTCTATTACGACCCCGATCAGTTCGATACCTACCTGGAACAACTGGGCATCGACTATCCGCAGCTCGAACCTGCAACAATTCAGCGCCGGTAAACCAGCCCGCTACTACTGTGTTGATTTCCCACCGGACCTGAATTGAACATGCGATTCATAGCGTTATTCTTCGGACTCAGTCTGGCCGGGGCACTCTGTGCCCAGCCAGACCTGGAACTCGCGGATCCAGCTTTGGACCTCGGCACCCGGCCCCGCGAACCGAGAGTACTCACCCCAACCCTGGCCCCGGAAGAATTGAACCGTGCAGTACTGAATCGCCTGTTACAGGAGATTGCCCACACCCCGGAGCGAGTTTCCAAATCTCTCTACATGGATGAGGGCGAGCTACAGAACACGAGCATCTATCTGTCCAATGCCCGCAGCTTCATCAATAACAACGAATCGGCGAACCTGCAGGCCATGTGTCTGGCATGGAACGAATCGTCGGCTTCTGGTGATGCCCGGGTGAAAGAAGCACTGGATGCCTACAAGCGTCGACATCAGTTTACCCTGGATTTCATTGACCGCTTTTACAATGTGGTGATTGCAGACATTGAAAGCGCACTGGATGAGCAGTCTCGACTGCTATTCAACCGATATCTGGAAGACCGCCGTGCGCGGATGGCAAATTCGGGAGTGACCAGCTTTGGGCCAGTAGTGGAAAACATCAGTAGCGGAAGGGAGACTGTGCAATCACATTGCCAACGAGACGCTGGGCGCACAAGATAAGCCCCTCAAAGTACACAAGAGACATAGAAATGCATTCGAGCAGTTGCACAGGCATGGAAATCAATAGTGCAGTTAGGGTCTCTGAATATCATCCGCTTTGGCCAAAAGAGTTTGAACTTGTACGCGACGAAATCCAGACTCAATGTGGCAACTCCATAGGTCCAATACATCATGTAGGAAGCACATCCGTTCCGGGCCTTGATGCAAAACCAATAATTGACATTTTGATAGCCGTAAACAAGCTCGAGGAAGCCCTGAAACTCGTACCCGCACTCGAAGCTATCGGATTTAGTTTCAAACCTGACGACGAACTACCGGACAGACTATATTTCTCGCGAACATTCAACGGACTGCGATATCACCAGCTATCTATCTCTGAGCCGGTGTCTGTTTGTTATATCAATACGTTGGCATTTCGAAATGCACTAAGAAGAGATTCCAGTCTTGCCAGGGAATACAGTAAATTGAAACGGAATTTAGCCGCAAAAGTAGGCAGCAATCGTTTCGATTACCTGAATGGTAAATCTGATTTTATCTTGAGAGTGCTCAGAAAAGCGGGCTGCGAAGTAGAAAATTACTACCCAGAACAATATGGCGCCGGAAGAAACTAGCGATCAGGTCAATTCAGAAAAACTCGAACGCACTACACTCTAAACCAACCGCGTTACAACCCCAGCAGATTATCAAGCAACACTTCCATCAATGCCGCACCGGCCCAAGCCAGAGGCACGATAAACGCGTACACGAAAAAGCGGCTGAAGATTGAAACATCCATAGGCCAGTTGCGTAGTTTGTGAATCTGCTCCTTCCTGACCAGTAACGCGTTCAATCGTTCCAGATCACCCGCCGCCAGCGACGTGGATGCACTTCGAATCTTCACATCCAGTTGCTCCAGCAAAGCCTGCTTCTTTGCCTTGATGCGCTGATGTAGCGCCCAGATCGGCAATGGCACCAGAATCATCGCCGCCGGAATACCAACGATGAGGCCATTGCGATAATTGACCCACTCCAAACGCTGGTCGATAGATTGCAGAGTCGTCAAAGCAAGCGCCCCGGCTATCATCAGGAAGTTGTTGAGCGCATTCTTGCCGAAACCGTTTAGCGAATTTAGATCATAGAGATTGATGGGAACAAGCTTTCCCATTCGGTGCAGAATGAAACCCTCGAGCATGGTGAAGAACAGTACAACGCCAACTACCGTCCACAGAATCCATTGCCCAAAGATAATCCCCGCGCTAACAGCAAACGCAGATGAGCCGGGATCGAGAATTAGAGTACCCACATTCAATCGGATATTGATGAGGCCAAATGGGATCGCCAACCACCACCAGGGGTACCAGGCTTCAGCCAGTTCTTTGATGCGCGTTGGCTCTGCGATGTTCTGCGCGATGTATTCGCGATTGCAGTTGGCAAGACGCTGGGAAGCCACGAGACACATGAGCAGATAGCCTGGCAGGATGGCCAGCATTAGAAACAGGCCCGTCATTTCCAGAGGATTGGATGACCAGGGCTCGATTTCATCCGGATAAATAGCGCCGGTTAAGGAAGGCAGAACTATCAGGGGGACAGCGACACAGCCTCCGACGAGCAGTGCCGGATAGCGCACATTGGTGAGCAACCAGTCTACAAGGCGCAGAGGTATTGGCTTCTTGAGGCTCGGGATCATACTAAATCCGTGATTCGCTGCGTAGGAGCGCAGCCAAGCATACTGAAATCTTCCCACTCAGACCACCTTCCAGGCTAAGGCCAGCCTCCCGGCATTCCACTGGTGATCCACTTCCCGGTACTATGGCGTACTAGAGCCATAACAATAATTACAGAGGTATGCCCTTGTCCGCCGCAAAACCCCTGATCGGGATAGCGATCATTCTTTTAGTCAGCGCAGGTATCGCCATGGCGGGAAGCCAGGGCAGTGTTCTCGTGGGCGGTGTACCACTGTTCCTGCTCTGCGCGACTATCGGTTTCCTGTTGCACTGGCTGGTATTCGTTCCATCCTATCTTTTTCAGACTGAGCATTTCTTCGACCTCACCGGAAGCGTTTCTTTCATCGCCACGGTAGCTATCGCTCTGCTGGCATTTCCTGAAATGGACCTGCGCGGCAAATTGATCTGCCTGATGATTGCCATCTGGGCAGCACGATTGGGGAGTTTCCTTTTCTTGCGCGTAAAAAAAGCGGGAAAGGACCGCCGCTTCGATGAGATCAAAACCAAATTCTTTCGCTTTGCTTTCACCTGGACTCTGGGCGGCGCCTGGGTGTTTATCACCATAGCTGCGGGACTGGTGGCGATCACGTCCGCAGAGCAAAAAGAGCTGGGCGCGCTGGGCTATACCGGAGCCACCATCTGGCTGATCGGATTCGTGATCGAAGTGATTGCGGACGCGCAGAAAACGGCTTTTCGCAATGACCCGGCCAACGCTAACAAGTTTATCGATAGTGGGTTATGGTCCCGATCACGACACCCAAATTATTTTGGCGAGATTGTGCTGTGGCTAGGTATTACCTTGATGGCGCTGCCGGTGATGAGTGGCTGGCAATACGTGACCCTGATCTCTCCGATCTTCGTCATCGTTCTGCTGATGAAGGTAAGTGGCGTGAAGTTACTGGAAGCAAGTGGTTCGCAGCGCTGGAAAGACGATCCAGACTATCAAGAGTATCTGCGAACCACCCCGGTGTTGATTCCGAAATTATTCTGAATTTCGAATCAACTTAACCTTGCGGCATGCGCGCGGCACGAACTTCGATTTCAACGAGCCAACCATCCACAACAAGGTCTTCGATTTCCACGAATGAGCGCACTGGCTTCATCGGGTTCTCCTCGGTACCGAAGAACTGGCGATAGGCACGATTGAAGCCATCGAAATCCAGCAGGCCGAATTCATCAGCGACCGCGAAGGCCCGCACCTGCACAATGTCAGACATGGACCAACCTTCCGCCTCCAGCTTCTCACGGAACCCGTTGAATGTGTCTATAGTCTGGGCCTCCATGTCACCCCAACTGCCATCGGGATTACTCGATGCACCAGAGCCACTGAGGTAAAGCGTCTCAGCCCCGGCTGGAATCTTGATAGTGGTGTAGAAATGACGGCCTTCGCCCTTGCGCTCAATCCCGCCAGGACTGACGACATCGCCAACTTGCTGCGCCAGTGGAGCTGACACAGCGGCCATTGGTTCGGCCGATGCAGCAGTGGTGTTATAGGCGGCTTCTGCACTCTGGCCACTGCCATTGACCAGCAACACCATAATGATCACCAGCGACACACCGACGCCGGAGATCAGCAACATGTTCAGATTGCTCAAGGCAGGCAAAAAGAAATCATCAGACTCCTCTTCTTCCACCTGCTCTGCGTCCAGGGCTTCCTCCTTTACTACGGCTTCTTCAGCCCCTTCTGAATTAACCAGTTTCTTTGCTTTCTTCGGCATTAGCTTAGTCCCCCGAATGTGAATTCAATAATTTGTTGGTTTCGATAACCGTTCATAATGTTTTGATAAACGCCACGACATCGATCATGTCCTGTTCGGTATTCAACGTGGTGACTGCCGCCCGCATCTGGGCTCCCAGCGTGTCATCCGGATGTCCGCCACGACTGCCCGATTTGAAGAGTTTCAATTGACGCAACATGTACCAGTCATCTCGGCTGGCTAACGCTGGCGCGTTCAAGGCCGCATTGCCCTCGGCATCTACACCGTGGCAAGCCGCACAAGTCACATACAATTCCGATCCGTGGGTCGTATCGCCACTCAGGGTCGCCGTACTTGAAACCGGTTCCCAGGCAGCGATGTAAGCCACCAGATCTTCGATTTCCTGGTCGCTGAGTTTGGCCACGGAATCCTGCATCTCATAGGCTGGAATATAGTCACCATCCGCGCCCCGGTGCCCGGCACGAAAAGATTCCAATTGCTTGCGTAGGTACCAGGGTTCCAGTCCCGCAAGACTGGGCCCGCCTACCACGGGATTTCCGACACCATTGGCACCATGACAGGTTGCACAGACCTTGTTGCTCAACGGCTGTGCATCCGTATTAAGAAGCGAGTATTGTTCTGCCCTGAGACTGGTAGCACCCAGCGTCAGGCACAAACACAGGCAGGCTCGAATTAGTTTCATAGTCAGTTAGTCCTCGGCTTAACTTGCTTAGCTCAGTCGCTGCCCTGGCATCGTACTAATACCAGTCTTGCGCTTGACCATGTCTGCCAGTGCCCAGTGAGCGGACAGCACAGCACTCTCTTGCCACGCCGTGTGCAGTGATACCTGGTCACCAATCATGTAGTGGCGGTTGCCCTCGGGCTCTCGCAGCACATTAAACAAACGCTCTTCCTCCGCTGTCATGCCACCACGATTTCGCTGCCAGCGTGCCGCACATCCCAGCATATGGTTCATTCGGTGCCAGGCGATGGTGATACCCTTCTCAACCTGCTGGCGATAATCCGCATGCACCTTCTCGCCCTGCTGGATGGCTGTTTCCAGGCGCTGCTCCTGACTGAGTTTGGTGAAATGCATGCCGCTCCCAAAATCGTAAGCCGAGAGAATCACTCCTTTCTGTTTGAATGTCCCTTGTGGCGGATACCAGATCTGCCGGATAGGCTGATTGGTCCAGGAGATACCTCCGTAGATATCGTCTTTTTCCCAGAAACGTGTTTTGGTCTGGAAGGCTGACTTGTAGGCTTCACCGCGACGCACGTATTGCATTGCTTCGAGGTAATCGCTGGAGAAATTGTTTCGGATGCCTGTCATCAGATGGGATGGGATGCAGTTGAAGCAGTAGTCTGCCTCGAGGCGGTAGTTGATGCCGTTATGTTCATACCCGATCGCTACACCATCGCCCATGGTGTCCACACTGGTTACGGCGACGTTGTAGTAAATTTTGTCAGAGAGTTTGCGGGTAAAACCTTGCACGATCTTGTCCATACCACCAACCGGCTGGAACAGAACAGGACCTGTCTCCCCCTCGTTGGCATTCAGCACCGAACGCATGTAGTTGGATTTCAGGAGTTCCTTGAAAGCCACGACATCGTGTTGCACGCCATGGTCAATGTAGCCACCTTTGCGATAACCCATGCGAAAGCTGCCTTTATAGAGGTCATCTTCCGACAGGTCGCCGAACGAACGGATGGCGCCAACCAGGGCTTCAGCCTCCCAATCATCCAGGGAAACATTTAACTGTTCCGGGGAAAAATTCTTGGCCATGATCTCGGCCATGAATCCACGGGCATTGGTCGTAAAAAACTTGTTTTTGATTGGCTTGCCGCCAAGCATGGCGTCGTCCTGGATATAGGCTTCCTTGTTTTCATTGATGAAAATTTCGAGATCTACATCCAGTTCGCGACAGTAATGGAGAATGTTGCGATGGGTGCTGGGAATACGCGCTGGCCCGGCATTGAAATACATATGCGGTTCGTCGTCGAACTCACAGCGTTGGGGGTTGCCTACTTCGTCAATAACATCGCCGGAACGCACCGTGAGGCAACGACCACCCGCCTTGGGTGCCGCCTCCAGAACCACGCAGTCGTAACCAGCCTTGTCCAATTCGTAGGCTGCCGTCAGGCCGGATACCCCGGCGCCGAGAATCACAACGCTGGGTCGGTTCCGCGGGTCGGCGCGTGGAATCTCCGGCACACTGAGATCAGTTTCCGGGATCAGCCCCATTGCCGCAGAGGCTTTCAGAACCGTGGCGCTGCTGCCTGTTGCCGCGATATAAGTCAGCAACTCGCGCCGGGTAACTTTTGCCCGTTTGTTGTCCGGTTTCGTACTGCTTTTCGATTCGGATGACATCAGTCTTCCCCGTAACCCATACATTGTTGTTCGATTGCTTCGCTTTTCAGCTTCTTCGCCCTGCTTTCGACCCAGATCATTCTCGGCAGAGAAATGACTTCCTCTCATGAATCTTCATGGAGCTTCGGGCACGCAGCTTGAACACATTCAATAAGCAGGAGTTGTGCCATCCTTGTTAACCGTGTCAAAGCCAGAAGAATCAAGCGCTATGAACCTGTTCTCGATTCGGTATCACACCGCTTTGGTGCATAAACTCGCAAACTTACCAACAAGGTGCAGAGAGCGCGCCGCGATGGGGCATTACTCACAATGCGGATGGTGCAGATTTGCAATCTGACAAAACCAGGAAAAACTTTTGAATTATGGAACCAATATGAATTCGAACTGATATGGAGCAAAAGCTCTGTCGCGAGGCAAAAAAAATTCCAAGATGGGGCAGAGATTTCTGACTGATCTCCCTATAGAAGTGCCGCATCGCCCATTTTATGAGGCCTGGGCGTGATTACTATCCGATGGCATAACACTTGCAGTTCAAAAAAGCTGAACCCACAAGAAATATCCATCTTAGGAGCAACAGAATGAATTTTCGCAAGCATCAGAAATCGGTTCTTGCCGCGGCTATCCTTACTGCCCTGGGGGCAACTCCAATGGCCATGGCGCAGGATACCGGGGCATCATCCCAACTGGAGGAAGTGATCGTTACAGGTACTCGTGGTCGTCCACGCACCGTAGCCGATTCACCTGTACCCGTTGATGTATTCGACGCCGACTCTATCGAGGCTGTTTCTTACGCGGATACCAACAATATCCTGCAAACCCTGGTCCCATCCTACAACGTATCCCGTGCACCCATTTCTGATGGTGGCACATTCATTCGCACACCAACTCTTCGTGGCCTGCCCACGGACAAAACACTGGTACTGGTTAACTCCAAGCGTCGTCACCGTGCATCACTGGTATCCATCGGTGGCAGTGGTACACAGGGTCCTGACGTGGCAACTATCCCGGCTGCAGCATTACAGAATGTGGAAGTACTGCGCGATGGCGCCGCGGCACAGTATGGTTCTGATGCCATCGCTGGCGTAATCAACTTCATCCTCAAGGAAAACAATTCAGGTGGAAGCCTGACAGTCGATACCGGTGAGTTCTCTGAAGGCGATGGTACTGCGACTACAGTACAAGGAAATATTGGCCTGCCTCTTGGCGAGAATGGTTTTATCAGCATCTCCGCCGAATACACGGATTCCGAAGCTACAACCCGTGCCGAGCAATACTGTGAATCCTGGTTCTGTGTAGACCCGTCGCTGCCGGGCTACAACCCCAGCGCTTCCTATACTCAGTACACTGAAACTGCTGCCTTCCAGGCAGGTGTCCCAGCGGCCAACATCGGGCCAGGTGACGTGGTTCAACCCTGGGGGCAACCCAATCGTGAAGCCGGCAGCATCTTCTTCAACTCCGGCATTGAAGTCGATGCCGATACCGAGTTCTACGCTTTCGGTAACTACTCCACCAGCACTACCGATGGCGGATTCTTCTATCGTTATCCGGAGAATGGCACCATCGAGGACCTGCGCGAACCCGATGGTTCAATCTACTCACCTCTTGAGAAATTCCCAGGGGGTTTCACACCTCGTTTCTTCGGTGAGATTTTTGATTTTTCGATCGCAGGTGGTTTGCGAGGCACTCTCGAAAATGGCCTGTCCTATGATTTCAGTGCTCGTCATGGCGACAACGAAATCGAGTACACGTTAAGGAACACAATTAATCCATCGATGGGTCCGGATTCTCCAACATCATTCCGCCCTGGCGACCTGGTGAATACGGAAACGCAATTTCAGGCTGACTTCACCTACGAGTTCGATACCGACATGGCCAGCCCACTGCTGCTTGCATTCGGTACCAGCTACATGGACGAATCCTATGAAGTACAGCAAGGTGGGACGGCATCGTATATTGACGGTCCGTATGCGACGCCAGATCCATGGGGATTCTGTAACGATGATGGAACTGCGACCGCAACTGGTCTCGGGGTTATCGCGAATGGTTCAACCCTCGATTGCTCAGATTCCAGTGATGCTGTCTTCACAGTAGTTGGTGTGGGTTCCAACGGTTTCCCAGGTTACTCGCCACAGTTCTCCGAG
Organism: uncultured Pseudohongiella sp.; assembly: GCA_965227635.1. Taxonomy (GTDB): domain Bacteria; phylum Pseudomonadota; class Gammaproteobacteria; order Pseudomonadales; family Pseudohongiellaceae; genus UBA9145. The sequence continues at coordinate 4,174,697 of OZ245763.1, forward strand.
TTGTATGAGCGCAGCAGTTTTGCCGTATACGGTGATGTCAGTGCAGATGTTACCGACACCTTCTTTCTGCAAGCTGCACTGCGTTACGAAGACTATGACGACTTCGATTCTGAAATCGTTGGCAAGATCGCCGGTAAGGTGGATATCACAGACACCTTCGCCATTCGTGGCTCCCTGGGTACCGGTTTCCGGGCACCTACTCCAGGCCAGCAAGGTACCATCAACGTTTCCACCCGACTGCCTAACGGCTTTCCTGTTGCTACCGGTCTGTTCCCCGCAGGTGGTCCTGTAGCTGGTGCCCTCGGCGCGGTTCCGCTGAAGCCAGAGCTTTCAGACAACTACACACTGGGTTTCACTGCTTCACTGGGTGAACTGGATCTGACGGTGGATTTCTACCGCATCGATATCGAAGATCGCACACAGGCTATTTCTACTCGTGACGTATCTACCGATCCCACGTCAGGCGATGCCTACACCAACTACCTGGCACTCGCTGCCGCAGGTGTGGCAGGGGCCGAGTCAATCGGTGGTGTGTTCTACTTCACCAATGCCTTCGATACATCTACCGAAGGTATGGACATCGTGGCGACTTACCCGGTTAACTGGGACAACGGCTCCACCACTACCCTGACTGGCTCACTGAACTACAACAAGGAACAGTTTGAAACTGATCCCAGTTCTGTATTGAACGCCGAAAACCAGTATGACTTCGAGAACTTCGATCCCAACTGGCGTGGCGTGTTCACTGCCCGTCACGACATGGATGCATTGGCACTAGTCGCCCGCCTCTCCTGGTACGGCGAATCCACCAACTCCAATACTGGTGGTACCCCGCTGCGATTCCAGACTTTCGATGATATCTACTTCTTCGATCTGGAAGCCCAGTACCGTTTCAACGAAATGTTCAAACTCTCGGTCGGTGGACGTAACCTGTTCGACGAATACCCTGAGATTGATTCCATCAGCGACTTCTGCTGTGGCCGTCTGTACAACTCTGGCACTGCTGTAGACTGGCAGGGTGCGTACTACTATGGTCGACTCGCTATCGATTTCTAATCGACGCGATTCAGATCGAACAAAGAAAAGGGGTAGCGATGCTACCCCTTTTTTTGTGCGCAATTTTTATCTTCGCATCTTCACTCTCCGTCACAGGAGGCTGGTCTTGTAAAACTAAGGAGCAGCCATAGCGTCCATCATATTCATGAAGTCATGACGAGGATGTACTGCATTACGCACCTGTGAATCCAGTATCTGCACTGCATCTGTTGCCGGATCGTATACTGGCCATTGAGGAAGGCCTGCGCTATTGGGATTGCCAGTGGCCGCGAAGTTGAACCAGTAGTCAGCTACTGTTTCAGAAAGCCTGCGATCATTGTCATCCCAACCGATACCAACTATATCAAGATTATCGAACACGTAAGCCAGTTCACCGGAGTGATAGGCGCCATAGCGACGTTGGCCACCGTCATTATTCAAATCAGGCTGCTCTGGTACATAGAGACGGAAAGCTGGCGGGTTGCGACTGAAGTAATAGACGTAAGCGTCGTCTCCACGGTCGCGTAGTGCCCTGCCCCAGTCTCTTGCGGTTCGGATAAACCCATTGTCACCTGTTATGGTCTTCTGTGCGGACAGTGGTGAATCCTCCACTAGCTCGGCATAGGCTGATTTCACCTGCTCTGCATTGGCACCGAAGCTGCGCTGCAGGTAGCTGTCTAGTTGTGACTCGGTGATCTCTGGCGCGGTATGCTGCAAGCCGAAATATTCATCGGCCAGAGCACCCATCATGGCAGGAATGCGGTTATGGGTACCGACAGCGAACAGCCTGGCTGGCGTATCGGGCAGCACCCAGCCATCGACGACTGGACCGTTAGGGCTACCCTGGGCAACGATGTCCTGCGGGGACAGGTCACGCATGGCTGCTACAGCGGATTCCCCCCGACCAGTAATGCCAAGACTCGCCATGAAGCGTTCGCCTCTGGCGTGCGCAGAGTCTTCGCCCCCTTCCAGGCCACGTTCCAGACGCATACAACCGCCAGAAGGCGACTGGCCAATCACGCGGTCGATAAGGCCATCGGTGAGCGGCGAGGCCATTAGCAGGCAAACATCTTCACCGCCAGCAGACTGCCCGAATATGGTGACCCGATCAGGATCTCCACCGAAGCGCGCTATGTTGTCCTGTATCCATTGCAACGCATCCACCTGATCCATCAGCCCATAGTTACCCGATGCCTGGTGTTCCGACTCAGCGGTGAGTCCGGGATGCGCCAGGAATCCAAAAGCGCCGAGTCGATAATTGGCGGTTACAACCACCGCGCCCCGGGCGGCGAGGTTTGAACCATCAAATATCTGCGCCGCGGCATGGCCCGCGGAATTGCCGCCGCCATGAAACCACACCATAACAGGAAGGCGTTCGCTGTCTTGCTCCGCTGCGGTATACACATTCAGGTAAAGGCAATCTTCGGAGCGGTTCAGGTTGCCCCGCGAGTACAGCGTATTCATACCATTCTCCGCCTGCCAGCAGGCAGCACCGGAGCGATCTGCGACTCTTACACCCGCGAAAGGCAGCGGATCAGCAGGTGGTTGCCAACGCAGGTCGCCGACCGGGGGTGCGGCGAAAGCAATACCCTGGAAAACCGTAATACCATCCACGTAATCAGAAGCGACTCCACGATAGACTCCGGCTTCAGTAGCCACCTGTTCGACACTCGCGCCGTAGAGATGACCTGTCAAAAACGATAGCGTTATTCCAAGCCCCAGCGTCAGTTTTTTCATTGTTATTCTCCTGTTGTGAGCATGCTTAACAAGCGAGGTGATCAGCAAAGTCGTTTGTTCGAGGCAAAATTTATTGCACGGGCTCCAGTCGCAGCAGTGCTCCCTGTTCCTCATCAACCAGAACATAGAGCAACCCATCTGGACCCTGCTTCACCCCAACAATTCGAGCAGCCAGTTCCCGCAGAAGACTTTCCCTGCGAACTTCCTGGCCACGACTATTGAATTCGATGCGCTCAAGATGGCCCGTGCCCGGAACCCTGCCTTCCATCATGGAACCCACAAACAGATTGCCTTGCCATTGGGGAAATGCATCACCCCCATAAAACGCCATACCTGAAGGCGCTATTGATGGCCACCAGATGATTTCCGGGCTGATGAACTCCGACTGCTGCTGGATGCCGCTCACCCAATCGCCACGGTATTGCCTGCTATAGGAGACTAGCGGCCACCCGTAGTTCCCACCTGCCTCAATGATATTAACCTCATCGCCACCCTGGGGACCGTTTTCCGCCGCCCACAAGGCACCAGATTCCGGGTGAAAAGCGAGGCCGATCTGGTTTCGGTGTCCCACAGAGTAAACCTCGGGCAGAAATTCACCGGATTCGCTAAACGGATTATTGGCCGCCGCCGCGCCATCGTCATTCAGGCGTAGCAACTTGCCGTAATGCACGTCGGGATCCTGGGCATAGTCTCCGTAACCCGCATACATGTAGGCACCGCCAACACTCATGAATAAACTGCCATCGGGAGCGAAAAGTAACTTGGAGGCCGCTATGCCACGATCCAAACCCCTGGCGGTAAAAATTTCCTGCACATTTTCCAGCCGGTCTTCCCGCAAGTTTGCCCGCACCAAAGCCACGGTTTGCTCCGCTTCGCCATCAATCTCCATAGCCTTGGTATAGGTTAAGTAAACGAGACTGTCATCGTCGGGATGCAGGGCTACGGACATCAATCCAGCCCTGAAAACATCGGAGTAGACGGGCGGCACGCCACGAATGTCTCGATCCAGTAACCGGCCATCCCGAACGACTCGCAACTTGCCGCTATAACGTTCTGTAATGAGGATGTCGCCATTGTTGCGAAAGGTGAAATCGAAAGGACTGGCTAGATTACTGGCAACAGGTACCAGCTTGATTTCCGGAATGGCAAAAGTCGAAATGATAACCGGGTCCTGAGGAACCCGCGGATTCGGGCTACTGGCGCTCTGCGCCAGAGACTGCGAGCACACACCAGCCGCTATCAGCACCGCCAGATAACCACGGCAAGAATTAAGATAGTTCATCAATGCCCGTGCTCCCCCCCGCCGATTGCAGCGACGCCATCGTAGTGTAGTTGCAGCAAGTCACGCCCGAAATCGCCAGCAAAATCGCGCCATACCAGATGAATATGATTGGCGTCGTTCTGCACATTGTCATATTCGATGAGGAAACTACTGCCCTGAATTCTGTAGTAGTGCGGCGCACCTCGCTCAATAGAACCGATCCATGTGAAGCGCAGGTTCGCGAACCCTTCTTCGCGCAATCGACTCATCCTTTCACCATACAATGCCGAGGGCTGCACCGAGGCAACCTCAGCGATGAGGTTTATCAGTAATTCCTGCTGCGCGGGATTCAGATCAGTTGCCGCAATGCCTGCCGCATCGAACCGGCTGATGTCCACGTCTGCACCGGTAATAATGTCACGTGGCGCTTCTGTATTCAGGATTGCTTCGTTCGCCTGCTCGGCGCTGAGGGATTCCACCAGCTCCCGTGCAATATCTTCTTCGGCCGCCAGCACGCGCAAACCCGCCTGGGAACCGCTGCGCACCTCAGCCGGGTTGCTGCCAAAGAACTGGGGAGAACTGGCGATACCCAGCCCACGCACAAAGGTCCAGTTGAATGCCAGGTGATGACCTTCGTAACGCAGTGCCCAGTTGTTATCCATTCCGGGTTCACCGAATACGGTGAGGTAGTAGTTATCGGGGTCCCTCTCAAACCGGCCATTGACCTCGATCTCCAGCAGCACGTTTTCCAGGTTTCGCACGGCCTCAGCCTGGGCATAACCCGAGGCGCTGAAAAAAGTCTGCAATAAGGCATGGGCGGCCTGCAGTTGTTCCTCGGTCATATCCCTGAGTGCCGCACCATTGCGAGCACGGGGAATGAAGTGCCAGTTGAGTCGCTCTTCATCGCCGAAATCGAAGACGGCCTGGTTATGTTGTTCGCGAGTAAGGGAATTCAGGAAATTGTCGGTGACCGCGATCATGCGCTCATTGAGTTCAATGCGGGCATCCTGGGCATTGAGCGCCGGACCAAGAAAAACAGTAAGAATTAACAGGCTCTTGAGGAATTGCTTGCTGGCCATGAATTTCTCTCCCGATTCCATGTTATTGATGTTTGAGCGGATTTCGACGCTTGCGTGAGGCAGCACAAGGTCGGCACAGGATAAACCCGCCATGGGGGCAGGTCCAGCCTGTCAGGCGGCCTGACGGTTGTTCCCACGCCCTATTTCTGCGATAAAGAGCCTTTTTCGCCCGCAACAAGACACTAAATAAGGCAAGTACAAGGAAAGCATGATGAAAGCAGTAAGAGTCAAAGAATTCGGTGGCCCCGAAGCCATGTCTTACGAGGATATTGACACGCCCAAACCAGCCGAGAATGAAGTGCTGGTTAAGATTGAGGCCGCCGGTATCAACTATATCGATACCTACCAACGCACCGGACTCTACCAGATTCCTCTCCCGGCCACGCTGGGCCTTGAGGCCGCTGGCACAGTCACGGAAGCAGGTTCAGCCGTGACCCGATTCAAGGCGGGTGACCGCGTCGCCTATACCAATGTTGCCGGTGCCTATGCCGAATACGCCGCTGTTCCTGAAGAAAAACTGGTTGCCATTCCGGATGGCGTCTCATTCGACCAGGGCGCTGCCGCCATGCTGCAAGGCTGCACCGCTCACTACCTCTGCCAATCCACTTACAAAGTGAAGGAAGGTGATCGCTGCCTGATTCACGCCGCTGCCGGTGGCGTTGGCCTGATTCTGATCCAGATGGTGAAGATGATGGGCGCCACGGTCATTGGTACTGTCTCCACCGAAGAAAAAGCCCAGTTGGCCAGGGAAGCTGGCGCCGATGAGGTGATCCTCTACACGGAGCAAGACTTTGAGACTGAAGTAAAACGCATTACGGACGGTGCGGGCGTGAACGTCGCATACGATTCTGTTGGCAAGAGTACTTTTGAGAAAAGCATCGATTGCCTGTCTCGCTTTGGATACATGGTGCTGTACGGCAATGCCAGCGGCCCGGTTACCGAATTCAATCCAGCCACTCTGGGCCCAAAAGGTTCCCTATTCCTGACCCGCCCAACCCTGTTCGATTATCTGGCTACCCGCGAAGACCTCGATTGGCGCAGTGGTGACGTTTTCAATTGGATTGCAGAAGGCAAGCTGAATTTACGGCTGGAACATTTCTTCCCGCTTTCTGAAGTTCAGGAAGCACACCGTGCGCTGGAAGGTCGCAAGACCACTGGCAAGGTAATCCTGAAACCCTGATTAATCCTATGACTCAATGTCCAAAACTTTCTTTATATAAGGACCACACAATGAAAATAAGACTGATGGCGTTTTTCCTGTGCACCCTGCTTTCAGCCAATGCAGTTGTCGCGCAATCCACCCTGGATTTCGGCCGGGGTGAAGTTCCCGTCACCATCCCCGATTCCTACGATGGCTCCACTGCGATGCCATTGATTGTGCTGTTGCATGGTTACACCTCAAGCGGCCAGGGCCAGGACAGTTACTTCCAGGTGAGCCCATTGGCAGACGATTACGGTTTTCTGTTCGTGGCCCCCGATGGCACCAGGGAGTCTGGCGGTAACCAGAATCGCTTCTGGAATGCCTCTACTGCTTGCTGCAATTTCTATGGCAGTGAAGTCGACGACAGTGCCTACATCCGCTCCATCATCGATCAGATGAAAGAGCGCTACAATGTTGACGACAATCGCGTCTATCTCATTGGCCATTCCAACGGCGGCTTCATGTCGTTCCGCATGGCCTATGATCATTCCGATACCATTGCGGCAATTGCCAGCCTTGCGGGCGCCAATCACATGGAACAACGGGATGCACCTGCCAATCCCGTGCACATCCTGCAGATTCACGGCACCATCGATGAAACGATCCAATTCCAGGGCGGCGACATCCAGGACAACCGCTATCCGGGTGCCCTTTCCTCCGTGCGACGCTGGGCCGCCTACAATGGCTGCAACCAGAATGGCGTAGGCCGGGAAATTCGCGATCTCGAAGCCAGCTTGCCCGGTCACGAATCCGGTGTATTGAAGTTTGAAACTGGCTGTAAACCCGGCGGCTCAGCGGAACTGTGGACGATTGCCTCTGGCACTCACGTGCCCACCATCTCCGATACTTTCTCGGCGCAAATCGTGGAATGGCTGTTGGCACACCCGAAGAGCAACTAGCAAGACACAGTCGAAATAAAAAAGGTTCATCGCGCTTTTTCGGGAACAGTAGGCTGGCTCTGATTCAGTTGCCTGTTTAGTTGGGGCTTCCTTGAACTGTGGCCGTGCCGGACAGAAGGGGGCTTGTCGCCAACGCTCTGCGCCCGTTGGGGAGCCTCTGATTAATTATGTTCCTCCTCTGCGACAAGACCGCCCTCCGGGTCTTCCAGCCGAACCCGCTCTCCGCGTTGCCGGTTTTCGACAGGACGACGCATGCCTTCAAACCGGCGCCTTGATAGCGGGCTCGGCTGAAAGCCAGAGAAGAAACATAATTAATCAGAGCCTCCCAGGTTCCTTCACTCCGAAAAAAGCCCTACGGTCTTTATTCTACGTTCAGCGCTATCGCTTAACTGTTGGCGACAAGCCCCCTTCTGTCCGGCACTCTGAGCGCTGCCAGGCGTACGATACTTTTTGGTTACATTTGTTCCCTTCGATTGAGAATGAGGTGTGTCGAAGAGTACTCCGATATCTCGGGTATAACTGCACAAGCGGCTGCGGGGAGGCAGGGTTCCCAACCCGCCAGTCAAGGCCGGCGCTGAACGGAAGAAAAAGACCGCAGGGCTTTTTCTGTAGTGAGGGCATCCAGGGAGCCTCTGACCAATTATGTTCCTTCTCTGCGGTGTCTGTCGCATCTGCCTGCAAGACGCCGTACGCCGGCAATGGCCGTAGCCCTTGGCAAGTGCGGCAACGCAGCAGGCAGATGCGACAGGCCCGCCCTTCGGGGCTTTCAGCCGAACCCGCTCTCCGCGTTGCCGATTTTCGACAGGCCGACGCATGCCTTCAAACCGGCGCCTTGATAGCGGGTTCGGCTGAAAGCCAGAGATGAAACATAATTGGTCAGAGGCTCCCTTGGACGCCGAGCCGGCGGGTTGGGAACCCTGCCTCCTCGCAGTCGCGTTCGAAGGCACTCACCTAATTGGCCATGCATACTTAATAGATACTATTCACCGCTTACCCGCGATGAACCATAAAAAAGGGGCGAATAGATCAAGATGCGATCCCTTCGCCCCCTTTATGTTTGCAAGAAAGATTTGCAGTGAAGGTTTACAGTAGTGCTTCGATCCTGTCCATGAGGTCGATCATACGACGACGAACCGGTTCATAGGCTTCTGCCGTGGTCATGTCCAACCCTGCTTCATTCAATAGTATCTCATGGGGATAATCGGACCCCCCGGCGCTCAACACACGAATGAAGGCATCACGCACTTCTTCGTCACCCGCCAGGAACTGTTCCGCAAACCAGGCCGCACCACTGATTGATGTGGCGTACTGGAACACGTAGAAGTCATAGTAGAAGTGAGGAATGTAGGCCCACTCCACCATATAGGCGTCATCAATAGTGAGCACGCCTTCGTCATGGCCATGATAGCGCTTAAGCAGATCGCCATAGATCTCGGTGAATCGCGGACCAGTCAAAGGCTGGCCTGATTCGGCCGCTTCATGAATGGCCAATTCGAATTCAGCAAACATGGTCTGGCGAAAAAACGTACCGCGAATTTGCTCCAGCGCACCACCGAGATAATAAAGACGCTCTTCATCGGTCCTGGCATTGGCGATCATGTATTCCTGCAACAGGATCTCGTTGATGGTGGAAGCCATCTCGGCAATAAACGTGGAGTAGCCCGCCGTGGTGTAGGGCTGATTGGCATTGGCCAACAGCGAATGGACCGCGTGCCCCCATTCGTGAGCGAACGTGGAGAGCGACTCATAGTCATCGTTGTGATTCAGTAAAACATAAGGATGCACATCGTAAACCGAGCCATTCATGTAGGCGCCAGAACGCTTGCCTGGTTGTGGATGGCTGTGCATCCAGTTCTGGGAGAGCCCGTATTCCAGGAGGTCCAGATAGGTCTCTCCAAAAGGACGCAACGCCTCGAAGGTGATTTCCGTCGAGCGGTCAATGTCGAATACCCCGGCATCCAACTCCACCAGCGGCGGATAGATGTCGTAGTAACGCAGGTCATCAATCCCCAGCATTCGGCCGCGCAATTCAAGGTAACGGTGGAAAGCCGGCAATGCGTCGTTTACCTGATCAACGAGCTGCGTATAGGCTTCTGGCGGCAGACCATCGTCGAACAGATTGTGAGAGAGCACACTGTCGTGATTACGCACCCGGGCAGTGAACAGGTTGGACTGTACCTCGGCAGCGAGTGTGGCACCCATGCCATCCGCGTATTGGTTCCAGGTGCCCCAGAAAGTGTCGAAGACTGTCTTGCGGTCTTCCCGGTTCGGTGCCGCCCGCCACAAACCATACCCGGCCTGACTCAAGGTGACCTCATTGCCCTCACTGAGAGTGACTGTGGGCCAGGGAATGTCGGCATTGGCATAGTTCTCATAGATCTGCTGAGGAGAGGAAAGCGCCATACCCGCCTGGGCCAGTATATTTTCTACCTCCTCGTTCAGGGTATGGGGTGACTGTCGAAGGGCATCGCGAAGCAGGAACTCGAAATCACCCAGACGGGGCTCCTGGGACAGGAACTGCTCAATACGTTCTGCACCCACCGCAAGCAATTCGGGATTGATCCAGGAGGTAGCCTCTCCCAGGCTGGTGAACATCTGCCGTGACAAGCCGAATCGCGCCTGTGCTTCCGGTTCCCGTTGATCCGCATCCCGGTTCAGGCTGGTGTAGACGTAGACTCGCGCCGCTTCCTTATTGGTATCGGAATAAGCGCTGAGGGCTTCCAGCATGGCGGCCGCGCTGTTTCCCAGCGTTCCCTGGTAATCGGTAAGCCCGGCGATGCGCTGGTTTACTGCTTCCAGCGCCTGTTCCCAGGCGCCAACATGGGGATAGATGTCGGTGAGATCCCACTCTACCGCCTCTGAGGCTGTTTGCTGTGAATAGCCTGGCGAGGCACACAGAATTAAAGTGACCGCCAGCCAATACTGCTTAACTAAGCGCATTTGCGTCTCCTGAAATTTCGTTTTCCTGTTGTCTCTATCGCTGCTGTTTCTCTATTACTCACTTGAATACCCAATTGCTTACGCAATCGATTTCCCTAGATGCCATTTGGAGGAGTGAAGTCGGCTGCACTCACATCATTGAATGATACGGTGTAGATTTCGATTTCTACCTGCTGTCCCGCCTGATCTACCGACATGGAGATTGGCACATTCTCACCATCGAACTCTCTGTATTCCAGAATATCGGTCACCGTACGCATCACTCCCATCGGTGACGACAGTGTCGCGATGGTTCGAATCATGAGACCGGAATCCTCGGAAAACCATGCAGACGTTTCGCCGCCATCGGCATCGGTGAGCTTCAGCTCATAGGCTTGCACACCATTCACTTCACCCAGACCCACTGTCTCTTGCTGTGGATAGATCTCGGCATAATTCAGTGACAGATAATATTCAGCCTGGCGCGCCATATCCTTGAGCGTCTGGCCGGTCAGTTGCTGAGTACCCTGCAGCGGATCACTGGACCAGGCTACCTCACCGTTATAGCCGCTATTAATGGTACCCAATCCTGACAGCTCAATGTTCTGGATCACATGGTTGGGTGCAGCCACTTTCATGTCCATGGTGCCTGACAAGCCAAAACTACTCAGGGCAAAGTCACCGGAGAGGGTCTTGGACTCGTGGGAACGCAGGACGTTTTCTCCACCCAGCGCTTCGGTGTAGCGAGCGAAGACTGCCCGCGGCGTGAGCAGGCCGTTGTCACCCACCTCGTCACGATAGTCCGGGCCTGCAGCGTTTTGGGCGCAGCCAGCGAGCAACAAACCCAGGCTGAAAATAATGAGTGATCTGATCGGGGTAATCATTGGCGTAGTCATCACAATTCTCCTCAGAAGCCGATGAAATAATAGTACTGCATTGAAGTCGCCAATGCTCCTCCCTGATCAGATGCAGCAGACCCGCATTTGAATGCAGGCTTGTTAAGCCAATTGGAAGTGATCCGTGTGCGGGTTATGCTTGGCGAAACCACTCCAGGACAGTATCTCCATGATCAGCAGACGAAAAATTCTTCAGGCAGCGTCCATGACACCGTTGGCAGCCGCAGTATCCGCCTGCGCGGTTACCCCCGGATCAAGTCTGGCAAGCCGACGGAACTACACCCCCTCTGGCCTGCCCATGCGCCGCGTAAATGTCAGTGAAGAAAGGGTGATCCGCACCATCGCCGGTCTGCGCCCGTTTCGGCGCAACGGATTCAATGTCAGCGCCGAGCGTCGCAATGACAAGGTAATCGTGCATAACTACGGTCATGGCGGAGGGGGCATTACGCTCAGTTGGGGCTCATCCCATCTCGCCATGGAATTGGCCAGCAAGACTCCGCACAAACACTGTGCGGTGCTGGGTTGCGGGGCGCTGGGTCTCACTGCGGCGCGCCTGATGCAGGACCAGGGCTGGCAAGTGACAATCTACGCGAAAGACTTGCCACCAAACACCACCTCCAATGTCGCAGGCGGGCAATGGTCAGCCACTTCAGTATTCGATCGGCCGGAGGTCACTGCCTCATTTCTTGGCCAGTATGAACTGGCCATGCAGCACTCCTATCGCTACTACCAAAACCTGGTGGGCCCGCGTTACGGCGTACGCTGGATCAGCAACTACCACATCTTGCCAGAACCAATGAACGGGGAAACCCTGCCAGAGCAGTACCCCTATCTGTACCCCCAGCGCATCAATATGACTCGCGACCAGCATCCTTTCGATGCGGATCATGTCTATCACTACGACACCATGTTGATTGAGCCCGCGGTTTTCCTGCCGGCGCTGACTGAGGATTTCTACACAGCGGGTGGCAAGATCGTGGTGCGGGAATTTCACAATCAGAGCGAGCTGATGAATTTGCAGGAGCCAGTGATCATCAACAGCACAGGACTGGGAGCCAAGGACCTTTTCAATGACCAGAACATGCTGGCAATCAAAGGGCAACTGAGCTTCCTGCTACCCCAGCCGGAAGTTGACTACATAATTCTTGGCAATAACGGCCACTACATGTTTCCGCGTAACGATGGCGTGCTTCTGGGTGGCTCATTCGATCGCAACATCTATGACACCACGCCCGACGAAACAACTCGCCGCCGCATTCTCAACGGTCATCGGGATTTCTTTGCAAAAATGGATGATCCCTGGTCAGGGTAGTCATCAATCTTCTGCGGAAAGGTTGATAACGACAGGAATAAAAAAAGAACGGCGGCAAAGGGGGATTAGTTCAGTAGTGAACGAGCCGCCGTTCTGGACAAAGCACTCTTTGCTTAACGTGGGTTAAGCGGCGAGTGCATCGAGAGACTTAATGTAGGACAACATGGAGTCGGCATCACTGCATTCGAAAGGATCAGAAGCACAGTTGTCTTCCTTACCTTCTTCAGCAAAGACCTTCTTTACCTCGCCGTCTACTACCAGCATGGAGTAGCGCCAGGAACGATCGCCGAAACCAAGATTTTCCTTCTTCACCAGCATGTCCATGCCCTTGGTGAAATGTGCATTGCCGTCTGGCAACAGTTTTACATTCTTAACACCCAGTTGCTTGCCCCACTGGTACATGGAAAACGCATCATTCACGCTCAGGCAGTAAACCTCGTCGATACCCAGGTCTTTGAATTCCTGGTATTTCGCCTCGAATCCAGGCAGGTGAGTGCTGCTGCAAGTTGGCGTAAAGGCGCCGGGTAGAGCGAAAACCACAACCTTGCGGCTGCCAAAAATTTCATCTGAAGAAACGTCCTGCCAGCGAAAAGGATTCTCACCACCAACAGATTCGTCTCGAACTCGGGTCTTGAAGACCACCTCTGGAACTCGTGTAACGCTCATCTCAAACCTCAAAAAACAATAATTAAGTAAGTAACGGTGAGGATAATAGCGAGGGCTAAAGAATCGGTAAAACGATTAATTTCGATAGGTTTAATCGAAAAATACGATTGAATTACTCAACCAGCGAGGCCAATCCCATGTCATTGATATTCCTTGGGTTTTATTAAGCCTGAACTCGACCCGGCGGGGGTGCAAATCATCCACAAATGGTGGACAAAGCACAGGCTTGGGATTAGGCTTTTGAGGATAATCCAATAAGAATAAGGAATCGCCATGAAATCCCCTGTTTTCAAGCTTCCAACCCTCATGGTTGCTGGTGTTGCCGCCCTGCTGAGCAATACTGGCACAGCCCAGGACGCCCCTACTTTTTACGAAGATGCGCTGCCAGTATTCATGAATAACTGCGTGGCCTGCCACCAGGACAGCCCGCCTGACGTGGGCGGCATTTCTGCTCCCATGTCGCTGATGCACTATGACCAGGCCAAGATCTGGGCGCCACTTATCAAGAACGCCCTGGTTACTGGTTACATGCCACCCTGGGGTGCACACGAACGCCATCGCGGTGAATTCAAAGGCGAACGCTACATCGACAAGAAAGATAAGGAACTGCTGATTGCCTGGGTTGATGGCGGCGCCCTGGAAGGTGATCCCAATGCGGCGAGCAATACCAACAACACTGCCAGCGTAGGCACTGCCATGCCGGAGTCCGGATGGTGGATCGGCGAGCCCGACCTGGTTGTGGGATTCGAAAAGCCCGTTTATGTGGGGCCCGAAATCGAGGATTGGCAGCCCACCGTACACATGCCGGTCGCGGAAGGCGCCCATGAGAATCCTAAATGGATTTCCAAGGCGGAGTTGGACCCCGGAGGTCCCTGGGTTCACCACATCGTTTCCAGTCATATGGGAGTCGGCGTGCCCGGTCGCGGCCCCTTCGAGTACCCTGAAGGCTGGGGCGTATTGCTGCCCGATGACCCGTTCATCACTGTGAACATGCATTATCACAAAGATACCGGTGAAGGCACTGGTGTCGTAGACAATACCCGGGCCGGTTTCAAGTTTTATGAAGACGGTGACGTCATCGACTACGTGGTGGAAACTAACCTGTTGCCGCACCGCGGCTGGACTATCCCAGCCGGCCACCCTAACTACGAGGTCACCAATACCTTCGAAATAGAGGAAGACATTTACCTGCTGTCCATGGGCCCGCATATGCACTATCGCGGAAAAGCCATGCGCTATGAACTGGAATACCCGGATGGTGAGCGTGAAGTGCTGCTGTGGGTGCCCAAGTACGATTTCAACTGGCAATTCCTGTACGAATACAAGGAACCCAAGCTCATTCCTGAAGGTTCAACCATGCACATGAGCTGGTGGTTCGACAATTCCGAGGGTAATCGCTGGAATCCAGACCCGACTGCAGATGTTGTCTACGGCCCAGCCACCACCGATGAAATGGCTAACGCCCGCATCTACTACGCACCAACCACGCCACGCGGAATCGTCGTAGGTCGCGACCTGCCTCAGGATGTGCTGGAGCAGGCGCAGCGTGAAGAGCAACTGCGTCGAGAGCGCTCCACAATTCTTGACCAGAACGAAGACGATTTCTCCTGGCTCACCGAAGACAGCAGCGAATAAGCAGAAATCAGGCTCAACATACAATCAGGTGTGAGCAAGCGAAGGGGTCAGAAAGCATTAGCTCTGACCCCTTTTTTATAAGACCAATAAAACTGACAAAAATAAAAGTTCACCGAGCAAGACCCACAACTCGACTGAACACTCTTCAAGGAGCTGGTGATGCCCATTCGATACCACAGCTTGAGACTGTCACTCCTGATACTGGCAGCCCTTCCTAATCTCATTTTCGCGCAAGACTATCTCGTACCGCGATTAGCCAACGGCCAACCGGATTTTTCGGGTGTCTGGACTAATGACACGATAACCCCCATCGAACGCCCTGCATCCCTGGCTGACCGGGCATTCCTGAGCGAAGATGAAATCGCTGCCATGGAAAACAATATTGCAGAGGGACGGGAGCGGCGTGACAACAACATCGTGGTCGAAGCCGGTGGCAGCGTGGGTGGTTACAACCAGATCTGGCTGGATTCCGGGGATACCGTGCTTTCCACGGGCCAGACCTCAATGATAGTTGATCCGCCTACTGGCCGGGCACCAATCAAGGAATCGGCTCTCGCGACCCGGGATTTCTTTTTTGCCAATGTTGAAAATGACTATATCTATCACACTGTCTGGGATCGCTGCATTACACGGGGTGTTCCCGGATCCATGTTACCTGCCGGTTACAACAATGCGTACCGTTTTATCCAGACAGAAGATAATTTCACCATTGTCTACGAAATGATTCACGATGTGCGCACAATCAAACTCGACAAAAGCGGGCATATCGATGACCGGATCAAGTTGTGGATGGGTGACTCTGTCGCATCATGGGATGGCGACACGCTGGTAATTGAAACGAAAAACTTTAATGACCGCGGGATGCTGGCAAACAGTATGGCGGGTGGGCGTCTGAAAGGCGTCCCAATCTCTGAGGACTTTCATGTCATCGAGAGATTCACTCGAGTGAGTGCCGACACAATCATTTGGGAAGCCCGCGTCACAGACCCTGAACATCTGAACGCACCTTTTACTATTTCCATGCCCTTAACCCGCGACCCCGAGTATGTGATGTATGAGTATGCATGCCATGAAGGCAACTATGCCATCCAGAATATTCTCAGCGCCGGGCGTGCCCGTGAGCGGGAGCAAGCGAGCAACTAGCACCACCCGGGCCTGGAAGAATCACTCCAGCTGAACAGGCAGGTTCGCTCAGCTGATGCCCGTCCATTCGCTTAATTAGTCATAGAGACGAAATCAACGTATTCTGTGCATTGCTACTGACTCAGCTTACGCTCTATGGACTACGGTATCTTCACACTCCTGCCCCTCGCAGTTTCCCTGGCGACTGCATTCAAGACCCGCAATGCCATCTTCGCCTTGCTGTGCGGATGCATGGTAGGCGTTGTGATGATTGGTTTCTCACAGCAGGGCTGGTTATTCAACCCGATCTATATTTTCAGCGACCTGCTGCAGAACTCCCTTAACGGCGACTTCATTTGGGTCACTCTGATTGTCCTGTTCATTGGCATGCTGTTTGAGTTATTCAAGGCGTCAGGTGTCATTGCGCGCTTTGCCAACAAGGTTTCCCGCCGCTGTCATACGCCAAGACAGGTAAAGGGAACGACCTGGGCGCTCGGTTTCCTCGTGGTCGATGATTACTTCAGCCCACTCATGGTGGGGCCGATTATGCGACCGCTTTCGGATCGTGCCGTGGTCCCCCGGGAGAAACTCGCCTACATTCTGGATTCAACCACTGCCTCTGTTTGCGTAATGATCCCATTTCTTTCCTGGGGCGCTTATCTGGCAGGTCTCATAGCCGCGGAAGGTGGGCCCGTAACGGGGCTCGACCAGGCGATTGAGATCTTTGCCAGCGCCATTCTCTATAACTTCTATCCCATGCTGGCACTGCTCATTGCCTTGCTGGTCAGCCTGGAGATTTTTCCAGACCTGGCTTATATGAAACGCGCCGAATTGAGAGCCCGCACCGAAGGTAAAGTGCTGCGGGATGGCGCTGTGCCGATGGTGAGCGAGGAAGGTACTGACCTCTTCAATAACAATTCGCAACAGGCTTCCTTGCTCTACGATCTGGCGATCCCCATTGTGATCGTGTTCGGCACAATCATTGTCAGCTATTTTGTCTTTGGCAATATGAAAATCGCCGAAGCTTTTATGATGGCCGTGTTGTATCTCAGCGTGTCTCTTTACCTGAAAAAAGTTATCACCAGCATCAACGATTTAATCAACATCGCAATGATAGGAATAAAGAGCGTGATGCCTGCCATCGTGCTCATGGGACTGGCCTATGCCATCAACGATATCACCCGTGACCTGCAAGCTGCCGACTACATTCTGGAGACTTTTTCCAGTTTCATGACTCCCGGCCTGTTCGTTGCCACGACATTCCTGATCACGGGTCTAATTTCATTCTCAACAGGAACGAGCTGGGGTGCCTATGCACTGATGATTCCCTTTGTGTTGCCTATTGCCTATGAGTTCAGCAATGACGTGGCGACTGACCCGCTGGTGTATCAGGCTATTGCTGCAGTAGTGGGTGGCGGCATTTTTGGCGATCATTCTTCACCCGTATCGGATACTTCAGTGCTTTCCTCAGTCGGCGCCGGCAGCGATCACATGGATCACGTGATAACCCAGCTACCCTATGCACTGATTGCGGGCACAATCACCCTGATACTGTATTTGCTGGTGTAGTTTCTGCTGCCACACACAACCCTGGCCACCGCACAAGTCATTCCACGAACTGCTACATTTTGAATTTCGTGAAGATTTTTCCTGATTGACATAGTTTTAAGCCAAGTCCTTGGCTACAATACCAATAGGGAACTGAAGAGTTAGTACGAAAAAACTAGTAACAAGGATGTCAACCTGGTGGGTAAACGCCTGAGTGCATTCAAGCACGCCGAAGATCGCTGGCCGGTCGCATTAATACTTTCGCTTAGCGCGCTGGACTTTCTGCTCTATTTCACGGTGCAGAACCCTTACATATTGGGGGTCTGGTTTTATCTGATGATTATTCCGAAGTCGCAGGTTTGCGCCTGGAACCATCATCATCAGCATGCACCCACCTTCCGCTACACACCACTCAACCGCATCCTGGAATTTTTCTACGCGCTACACACCGGTACCTGCACCAATCTCTGGGTGCTGCATCATGTGTATGGGCACCACCAGAACTACCTGGACCAAACCAAGGACCAGAGTCGCTGGCGACGCAAGGATGGCAGCCAGATGGGCGAGTTGGAGTACAGTCTGGTGATTGCCGCCACCGCATACTACCGTGGCTATCTGGTGGGCAAGCAGTTCCCCAAAGAACAGAAGCAGTTTATTTTCTTTACCACACTCACCTTTCTGATCGTTGCTGGCCTCGTGGCCTATAAACCCCTGGCGGGAATACTCTTGTTTGTGTTACCCATGATCATGGGTCTCTTCATGACTGCCTGGGCCACCTATGAGCATCACGCGGGTCGCAATACAGACAATCAGTTCGAAGCCTCATTTAACAACCTGAATCGTTGGTACAACCTGCTTACCGGGAATCTGGGGTATCACACAGCCCACCACTACAATGGCGGACTGCATTGGTCTAAGCTGCCGAAACTGCACGAGAGAATTGCCGACAAGATTCCACCGGAATTGATTCGCCATTCGATCATGTAGTGCAATGTTATTCTCAGGCAGAACGCCCATTCGCGAACGCCTTGAACTTAGCCTGATCGGCGAAAGAGAATAAATCCCACATCATCAGGTTTGCAAGGTTCCGAAAGTTCGGTTCCTGCCATTCGTTTCTTCAGC
Organism: uncultured Pseudohongiella sp.; assembly: GCA_965227635.1. Lineage (GTDB taxonomy): Bacteria > Pseudomonadota > Gammaproteobacteria > Pseudomonadales > Pseudohongiellaceae > UBA9145. The sequence continues at coordinate 4,193,129 of OZ245763.1, forward strand.
AGCGCAATTAATTCACCGCACACTTTCTCCAGCGCGCCTTTGCGAATCAACTGCAACAATTCCGCCACGTGAATATTATCGAATAGACCATCGCTTGCGATCAGCAAGGTATCGAACCTGGACATGGTCACGGCGGAACCAATCTCGATACGCATGTCTGTGCTTCCCACATGGTTGGAAATAAGATGGCGTTCCCTGTGACCAATAGCATCCACTTCATCGATCAGACCGGCCTCGACTGCATAGCCCACAGGCGAATGCGAAACCGTGAGCAACTTTTGTTTTCCCCGCTGTCCTACCAACAGGATTTGGGAATCACCGGCGTGGAAAGGACGGACCTGATTACCACTTAGCTCAACGGTAGCCACAGTGGAACCCGCACCGATACCCAGGCGCAGGATTTTCTGGTTGGCAGTTTCAAAAGCATCCAGTATCTCTTCCCGGCATCCAGCATCCTGCTTTTTGGAGCGGGCAAGCGCACTATGCAGGGTCTTAACTACGATAGCCGCAGCTTTGGCACCACCTTGCGCACCACCCATGCCATCGGCAACTGTCAGCACGCAATCGCCATTCTCCAGTAACTGAATACCGGCACTGTCTTCGTTGTAGCTCTCTCTCCCGGGGCGCTTGCGTAGAAACAATGCCAATTGACCCTGCGGCAGCTCAAAAAACTCTCCGGTTTCCGCAGACTCCCTGGCAGTAAACACCATGGACTGGTTCGGGCTATCTATTTTCATATCACGCTTCAACTCTTACCACTACTATTCATACCACTACTGCCATTGCATGGTTTCGAGATAGTCGCGTAACTCACCTGCGGTCCTGAATTTCTTAAGAATCAGACTGTCTTTCTGGCCACAGATAATGGTTTTTATTTCTTCCGGCAGTTTCGCATAGTGCTTCTGACCACCAAGGATTTCATAGAACAACTTCACCATGCTCACCACATCGTAGCGAATATTTTCCTTGCGTGCGGAATTCCAGTAATACATATCTATCAGCTTCAGCTCATAGCTCAGGCCAAAGCGACTGATAATGATATTGTCGCTATGCAGATCACCATGATATTCATTGGCGTGATGAATGCCCTCCATGCCCTTCGCCAGCGCATGCAATAGATGCAAGGCCTGAAAGGGGGATAATCGTTTTCCCGGCTGGCGAATGAGATATTCGCTCAGCAACTCACCTTCCACATAGTCAGACACAAGAAAGGTGATTGGCGTGTTGCGGTAGGTAATAGTCTCCTGGCTGATGTACTGAATCAGGATAGGGGAATGACGCAGCTTGTGTAACTTCTGTGCGTAAAACTTGAATGCTTTGTTGCCGTTATTGCGCTGTGGGTAAAAAAATTTGGCGGCCCGCTCGATCCCTGTAAGCAATTCCCGGACGAGGTAAACCTCGCCCTCCCAACCAATTCCAAGGCGCGTAACTACCTCAAATTTCTTTGCCAGAATGCGACCTTCGGGAAAATCGAAGGAATCAACCACGGAAGACTTAGGACTCAAGATTCAATGCCATGGGGATGGATTAAATACAGCGTTTCAATGAATCCACAGCAATATCAGATACTGTGAATTGCTGACAGCTTAAGCCAAAACCCGGGTTTGGTAAAAGCGTGTTATTACGCGATCAGGAGGCTGTAGCTGGTTGCCAATCTTTCACCCGAACCTTAACGGTTTCCACATCATGCTTGCACACTCCGGCGCGGGCAATCAGCTTGTAATCACAGATATCACAGCGTACGCATTCCTTGAAGTCGATATCCGGGCCACGAATAGCGCCGGTGGGACAGGCGTGCTCGCAGACACTGCAAATGTCGCACTGGGGAACACGTTTGATGCGCCAGGGAGAGATCAGGGAGGTTACTCCCAGAGCAGCACCGAGTGGGCAGGCATAGCGACAATAGAACCGTGGTATGAAGAGGGCCCCGAACAACAACGCACCGGCGATTCCCCAGAGCAACATCGAGCGGGAAATATAGAAGACGGTACCAAAGGGTTCGAAGTACTGGAACAGACTCAGGTCAGCATAGGCAACAGCCATGATGACCAGGAACGCGAGAATGCCATACTTGAGATAGATAGCCTTGTCGTGTAGCCATTGTGGCACCTTGACCTGCCACTTCTTGGGCACAATACGGGTAATGAAATCCTGCAGAGCACCGAATGGACAGAGCGACGAACAGAATATCCGTCCCCAGAGCAAGGTGGTCAGTACCGTGAATACGATAATTATCAACAGCGGCAAATCATTCAGGAACAAGGTGGGGCCGAGCTTGATGCCATTGGTAATGTGTGACACCGAGACGAATCCACCATCCATCCAACCCAGGTAGACCAGGGTTACTGCCAGCGTCGCCCAACGCACATAGACATTCTTCAACAGGAAACCTGTCATCACCATGGCGCAGATGACCACGATCATGATGACTTCATCCACTGGTGCGTCATAGATCAAAGTTGATAGCAGGCTATCTTCTTCGTAGTAATCCTCATCGTCTTCTTCGATGGGCAGTAATTCGGGGGGAATGGAACCACCCTGAGCTAACGCAAGGGCCAGCGGCGGCACCTGGTATTCAATTTCGTGTACGCCGCCGAACTCACCAACTTCACCACCAGTGTTGTAAAGCACGGAGAAAGGCTGCGCCAGGTCGATTTCCGGCATCAGTACGAGGGCGCCAGCGAAGCGCACCCGCCCTTCTATCTTGCCAAAGTCCGCGCTACCCGCATACACGAAACGGCGCCGTTCAATAGGGTAAACATCGTCGCCCTGTTTAACCGCCAGCCGTTCCTGCCTGAACGGTCGCGTGGAATCTCCGTCTATGCCCACCAGCATCAGCTTGCCATCGCGAGAACGATTGCTGGCATCTCGATCGGCCCTCGAATAGTCTTCTTCACCCACCATGAGCGTGCCGAGACCATCGTGCCCCATGAATGCCAAAGTGACTTCCAGCGTGCTTTCATCGGGCTGGACAATCGTCCACTCCTTGATCAGTCCCGAATCGATCATGTCTTGCCAGCTTTGTTCTTCGAAGACCCGGAGCGCCACGGCATCGCCACTGCTGTTGGCGACAAACTCGGAATCGGGAAGATAGGCCTGGGCAACGCGGCGTGCCGCATCCCGAACACCTCGGGCAACAGCCCAACTGGTAATTGTCGCTCGAGAAATACCGTCGATATCCCGACCGACACGAAAGTCTTCGACTATGTTCTTGTCGGAAAACTGCTGGGGAAAATACTCTGAGTTAATAAAATCGCCACGAATACTTTTATAGGACTCGATATAGTGCAATACCTCGATCCCGGTAATAGTGCCCGAAGTATCGATTCCAACCAGCACATCTACTGGTGCACTGTAACCAACTTCTTCTGGTGGCCAATCGGGTGTTTCAAACAGGTAGCCCATTAATTCGGGCTCAGAACCGCCGGAGTCGCCGCGATAGGCACGATAGACTGGCGGATTACCTTCTTTGAGGGAAAACGAACCTGCTCCTCGCATCACGGAACGCATCATCTCCTCAGTGACTTCGAGGGGAGTCTGAGCCAGGGCTCCGGGCGTCGAAAAGGAAAGTAAAACAGCTGCGGTTGTCAGAATCCCGGCAATCATTCGTCGCACGAGTCTGGCAGCTATGCTGTACGGGTAGCAGTTTTTATACGGCATTATTAGTCTGCAAAAGTCAGTAGCTGGCCGTATGCTACACGTTTTTCGCTTTCAGGGTAAGCCGTAGCTGAGAGCACCTTAAACTACCGAAATTCCTCGAAATTTTGACTTCAATGCAGGGATTCCTTCACCACCTGGCTGAGGTCATCGAGGGTGAATGGTTTCTGCAGAATCAGGGGCAATTCCTGATGAGTCTCCTGCGCCTCAACTTCCAGATCGGCACTGTATCCGGTGGCTAGCACAAGACCTAATTCAGGGTAGTTTTCGCGACAGTGTTTGATGATTTCCAGGCCGGAAATGCCTGGCATGGAGTAATCGGTAATGACGAGATCCAACTCGGTATGGGAATCATGCAGAATCTCAATCGCCAGGCGCGGGTCTGAACAGGCGACGCAGCTATGCCCCATGGTTTCCAGCATCATGGTGACGGTATGCAGCAGTTCATCCTGGTCATCCAGTACCAGAATCCTGGATTTCCTGTCGATGGCGCTAGCCTGGCTCTCGGGAATGGCAATACGCTCAGCCTCTGCACCAATCGGAAAATAGAGGGAGAATTCCAACCCTCCCCTGTCATTGGCATCTTCAGCATCGGCATTCAGGCATCGCACTTCGATGGCACCTTTGTGCTCCATCATTATGCCGTGGACGATGGCGAGGCCCATGCCATTGCCAAGCTGCTTCGACGTGTAGAACGGGTCGAAAATTCGCTCCAGCTCCTCGGGAGGCAATCCAGGCCCGCTGTCTCGCACCTGAACTACTGCATAGTCGCCAGGCACGAGACGGCCATGTTGAAAATCCTGTATTTCAGAAAACGACTCAACGTGAAAGGAGATAACAACCTCACCGAGTGGGTCGCCTATTGCCTCATAGGCATTGGTTAACAAATTCACCAATACCTGCTCAACCTGATTGGTGTCGGCCAGTATTTTCACCGATTCATTTCCAAATTCTTTTTTCACAGAAATATTTCTTGGAACACCTGTGATAATGAGGTCCACTGTTTCATCGATGATAGGGCCTAACTCAACGATGGCTTTTTCACCAGTCGATTGTCGGGAAAAAGTCAGAATTTGGTTGACCAGTCCACGCGCCCGGTTTGTACCCCTGGATAGCTTGTCGATTAGTTCGCTAGCACGTTCGTTGTCTGCCAGTTCAATTTTAAGCAAATCGGTGATCCCCATAAGGATTCCCAGAATATTGTTAAAATCGTGCGCAATCCCACCTGCAAGGGTGCCAAGTGACTCAAATTTTTGCGCCTGTCTTACTTCCTGTTCCAGCGCTCTTCGTCGCTGCTCTTCCTCTTTGCGCTGGGAAATATCCCGGGTTACTCCGACCCATTCATCGGTATCCCCGTGCTCAGATTCAATTCGTTTCGCCGCCAACTCGACCCACACTGAGGAGCCATCCTTGCGAATCATCTCAGCTTCGAATATCTGGGAATCTGCGTCGTTGGAAAATATCCTCTGCAAGGCGTCTTCAGTTGAACTCGCTGACATGATGTCACTGAGCCGAAGTGACATAAACTCTTCGGGTGAGTAACCCAGCAAGTTGTAAATACTGGGGCTGCAGAAAGAAAGCGAGTTGGAATTACCATCCCAAGTCCAGATCACATCCAAGGAGTTGCGGGTAACCAAACTGTAACGCTCGGCCATTTCTTTAGCCTTGCGCTCACTCTCCTCAATCCGCCGGTTCGCTGCCCTCGTTCTCTGCAGGAAGAAATGTTGCACCATCAGGGCAACAACTAACGCAAGAAGCAGATTCACAACCAGCAGAGTCTGGTAGGGGTACTGTTCCCACACAGTGATCGGGCGATTCACAATCTCGAATGGCACGGAAATCAGACTGGTGTCCAGGTTGTAACGCTCCAACACCTGCCAATCCAGGCTTATGGTATTGGCAACGGGTTCTGCACCCGTATAGCCAGCGCGCTGGGTCATGATATTGGAGACAACTTCCGCCGCGGTAGCCGCATACTGTTCAACGGAAGATAATGAACCACCGACTGTGCCCAGCCCAAGAAACAGATCCGATATAGCAAAGACTGGTACCGCACTGTTTGCCGTAATGCGTGGCATGAATTCTGTTTCTATGGCCCGAATGCCATTTCCATATTCGGCGTAGGGCAGCGTCATGATGGCTGCGGTTGAAGGTAGTTGAGAGCTGAAACGTTCCAGTTGATCCAGGGGCAGACCGCTGTGAAAGTTGAACTGGGTCTCTTCGCTGTAAGCCCTGGCTATGTCCCGGGCCCGCTCAACGTAGACGAGATCGGTTGTGCTGTTGCCGGACACGATTTCAATCGAACTGACATCAGGTATCAATTCGATAATCAGATTTATATTGGCTTCTATACCCTCGAAGGAGGTCGATGCGACTGACCAGGTATTCGGCGTCGCTTCCACAATCTGCTGCTGACCCTCGGAGGGCAGAATGAACAGATTATCAGTCATCTCCACCATATCGAGCTGGAGAAAAAAGTCGATCGAACGAGGCAGGACAGCAATCACCATGTCCACCCCTTTGTCCACTATCTGGAACCGCACCATCTCGCTGATGGGGTCTGGCACTTCACCGTATGGGTAGCTATCCACGCCGATATTGAGGGAAGTGAGTTCAACTCCCGCGCCAAACCTGCGCTCCACGGCCTCATCCAGGGCGCGATCAAACGCCCGGTCCCAGGTGCGATTCTCCCAAACGCCGTGCAGGGCCAGTATGCGATAGGGTTCCTGCGCCCATGCCGTGCTGCCCCACAGGAATGAGAGCAGGCTGGCGATTGCCAGCAATCTGGGGATAGGAAGTTGAATAGCTCTCACTAGATCAATTACCAGGGGTTTCTTGGGCAGATTCGAATTGGCACAGCCCGCACAATTCGGGGTTCGATATTATTTTTATAGTCCGAAAGTACAGTATAGATGGCATTTTCCCGATTTGCAGCGCGATAAACGTGCAATTGCATGATTTCTTTAGGTATTTGCAGCCACGACTCCTGGCTTGTATGGCGCATCAAGGGCCAGAGAAAACTGGCAGAATCAGCGATGCTTTAATGAGACAGGGATTAGACTACTTGCTAAGGTAACCCCCTGCTCTGCTCCCGCAGAACCAACTTCACCAATAGAACTAACTTCTTAAATCGTATAACAAGAAAGGTAATTGCCATGACTACTCGCCACTCAATCATCCTCCTCCTCGGCAGCCTGCTGGCCTGCTCTGCCAGCCTGGCACAGGAAGACCGGCCCCGGGCCAGAGAGGCCGGAGTGGTGGTGGGAATCTTTGACACAGGCGAGCACAATGCCATCACCGACGTGGATGGAGTTCTGGTGGGTCATGAAACCGTCATTCGCGGTGATGACATTCGCACCGGTATAACGGCCATCATTCCAGCCGCTGGCAATCTTTACACACACCCTATTCCGGCATGGGTTCATGTAGGCAATGGCTACGGGAAGTTGATAGGTGAAACCCAGATTCGGGAATTCGGCGAAATAGAAACGCCCATCCTGCTTACCTGCACCCTCTGTGTGTGGAGTGCTGCCAATGGCTTGAAGGAATGGATGTATGACCAACCCGGCATGGGAGAACACACACTGAACCCTGTGGTCGGGGAAACGAACGATGCACGGGTCAACAATATGTGGGCCGATCCGGTACAGCGGGATGAGGTTTACGCGGCGCTTGCCAATGCCCGGTCCGGGCCAGTGGAGGAAGGCAGTGTGGGAGCCGGTACCGGCACCCAGGCATTCGGCTGGAAAGGCGGTATAGGAACCAGCTCACGCGTGCTGCCGGAGTCTCTCGGTGGCTATACGGTGGGTGTGCTGGTGCAGACGAATTTCGGAGGTTATATGACCATCAACGGCGCGCCCGTGGGGCGGGAACTGGGTTTCTTTCCGTATCGTGGCGCAGCAGCCCCCCAGGGTGACGAAGACCGGGAAGACGGCTCGATCATGCTGGTCGTGGCCACCGATGCGCCGTTGAATCCCCGCAACCTCGACAGGCTGGGGTTACGTGCCATCATGGGGCTGGCCCGCACCGGTTCATACGCGAGTAACGGCTCTGGTGACTATGTGATTGCTTTCTCCACCGACCCCGACGTGCGAAAACCAAGAGAAAGCAGCACGCCTGTCATGACCGAACAAGTGGTGAATGCTTCCATGTCGCCATTGTTTGCCGCCACCGCCGAAGCCACAGAGGAAGCGATTTATAATGCAATCTTCAAGGCCACCACGGTGACCTCCTCGCGCGGCACGCTGGAAGCGGTACCGATGGATCGGCTCATGGAAATTTTGGAGAAGCATCAGGTGTTGAATTGGGATGAATCGGTGCCCAGGTAATTGGGTCGCATTGCAGCAACAGAAATTGCGCAAGTCTATTCGTAGTTTTAGTACAAAATGATGTGGAAATAAGGACAAAATCCGGAACGAAAGCCAGATAAGACGGGATTTGATCCGGTAAAAATGTAGCGAATTTACAGAAACTAAATTGTGCGTGACACTGCGTTTGCAATCTGCATAATACGCCCATGCAGCGCCAACAAAACCAGAAAAAAGCCGACGCACTTCTTCTCATGCCGTCTTTCCTGCCTGCGCTATCCAACTTGAAACGTTCGTTCCGAAACACGGGCTTCTTCGCCTGTTTCCTGCTGTTAGCCGTATCCGCTTCCTGGGCCCAGCAAGAGGAATTTCCCGGGGAAACGATAGTTCATTTACTGGATGAACCGCGACATCGACCAGTCCGTCAGGAAGGCGACCTCTATCTTCTGGACGTGCGCATCAAACCGGGCGATATCTCACTTCCCCACATCCATGACCAGGCCATACTGCTCACCTACTTAAGCCTGAGCGGCGGTTTGCAGTATGGCCGCGTGGGTGTGAATACCGAATATGCCAGCGAAGCCTATACGCACAAGGTGAGTAACGATGGGCCAGGCCTGTTTCATATCATGGCCCTGGTGCACGACGGTTCTGGAACGCCCGCATCAAACGACGATGAACCCGAAGGTATGGGCGTATTACCTGAAATCGAGAACAACTGGTTCCGTTCCTACCGCTACGAATTGCAGCCCGGCGAAACCACGCCCATGCAGACCCACAGCAACCCGACTTTTGTGGTACTGGGCGGCCCGGGCATCGCACATGTAAGCCGTGAAGACGGCATTACCCGTGAACTTGCCCACCCCGGAGACTATGCGTACAGAGAGCCGGGCTCTACCTATCAGCTCACAAATGCCGGCGAAAGTCCGGTCGTGGTGATAGTCAATGAAGGCAGGCTGCAGAATTGAATCGAATAAACACGAGAGTCATCACAGACTCAGTCCCTCTTTTCGATGTAAAAAGTCACAATCCAAACCCACTCACAAAACACTAACCTGACGAGCGAAGCCCATGTCATCGCAAGCATTGTTGCAAGCTGAAGAAAGCTTAAACCAATCCGGTAACCAACCTGACCTCACTGCCTATGGCATTGAGGGGGCTACGATTATTCATCATAACCCCAGTTATGAATTTCTTTTCGACAAAGAAATGGACCTCTCCCTGGAAGGGTATGAACAGGGAACGCTCACCGAATCCGGCGCGGTTGCAGTAAACACCGGCGAATTCACCGGGCGCTCTCCCAAAGACAAGTACATCGTGCGGGATGAAACGACTCGCGATACGGTGTGGTGGTCAGATCAAGGCACGAATGACAACAAGCCCATTGGTGAAGTTGTTTGGCACGAACTGAAGCATCTTGTTACCACCCAGTTAAGTGGCAAGGAACTGTATGTGGTCGATGCATTCTGCGGTGCCAATGAGAATACTCGCCTGAGTGTCCGCTTTATCACCGAGGTGGCCTGGCAGGCACACTTTGTGAAAAACATGTTTATTCGCCCCTCAGAAGAAGAACTTGCCGCTTTCAAACCTGACTTCGTAGTAATGAATGGCGCCAAGTGCACCAACCCTAATTGGGAAAAACAGGGTTTGAATTCAGAAAATTTCGTTGCCTTCAATCTCACCGAGCGCATGCAGCTTATCGGCGGTACCTGGTATGGTGGAGAAATGAAGAAAGGTATGTTCTCCATGATGAACTACCTGCTGCCCCTGCAGGGAATTGCCTCGATGCATTGTTCCGCCAACATCGGGCGTGACGGTTCCACCGCGATTTTCTTTGGCCTCTCGGGTACTGGCAAGACGACCCTGTCGACAGATCCAAAACGCGCGCTGATTGGCGACGACGAGCACGGCTGGGATGATGAAGGCGTGTTCAATTTCGAAGGTGGGTGCTACGCCAAGACCATCAACCTGGACCCCGAAAGTGAGCCAGACATCTTCAATGCCATTCGCCGCGACGCCCTGCTGGAAAACGTGGCCGTGGATGAACATGGCCAGATCAACTTCGATGACAATTCCCGTACGGAAAATACCCGGGTGAGCTATCCCATCTATCACATCGACAATATTGTGGAACCGATCTCCAGGGGCGGCCACGCAAAACAGGTGATCTTCCTGACAGCGGATGCCTTTGGCGTTATGCCCCCCGTCGCCAAGCTCACCCCGGAACAGACCAAGTACCACTTCCTGTCAGGGTTCACAGCGAAACTGGCTGGCACGGAGCGCGGCGTGGATAAGCCAACGCCGACATTCTCAAGCTGCTTCGGCGCGGCATTCCTGTCACTGCATCCCAGCCGTTACGCTGAAGTGCTGGTGAAGCGCATGGAGGCCGCCGGCTCCAGCGCCTATCTGGTCAATACGGGCTGGAACGGCACGGGTGAGCGCATCTCCATCAAGGCCACCCGCGCCATTATCGATGCCATTCTCGACGGCAGCATCGAAGAGCATGAGACCATCCAACTACCCTACTTCAACCTTGCCATTCCAACCACCTTGGCCGGCGTCGAATCTTCGTTGCTTGATCCAAGGAATACCTATGCCGATCCCACGGAATGGGAAAGCAAGGCGAAAGAGCTGGCTGAACTGTTTATCCAGAACTTCAATAAGTTTACCGATGATCCCGCTGCCGCAGCACTGATTGCTGCAGGTCCGCAAACCTGAGCGATTTCCTTATCTCGCCGCTGGAGTAGCATAAGGGTGGAGAGGCAACCTGGCACTCCACCTTTTCGCGGGCCGTTGTATCCTGAAATTGACCAGCTATCTTACATTGCCACGAATTTCAGGGTAATCTCTTGGCAAACCAATCGTAGCGGCAGGTACTCCTTATGCTCAAGCCAGGTTTCGTAGTTTCGCTCACCCTTACTTCTTTCGCTTTCAGCCCAATCGTTTCGGCAGACACGGACTACCAGAGCCCCATGCCTCCGGATATTGTTGAAGCGCTGTTTGACTCCTATGGAGACAGCAATTTCGCTGTTTACTCGGACATTCCAAATGGATTCCCCGCATTTGCGGTGCCGCAAGGTTTTTCGGTGGTAGGCAGTGTAAGCCAGATGAGTACGCTTCGCGTTGTATTTGAAACAGAGTCCTCAGAGGATGATGCAATTGCTGCAGCCTCGGAAGCTTTTTTTGCAGAAAACTGGATACCGTTTCCTCTATACAGGCCACAGCAGCAGCAAACCGGATTTATTTCGCCACAAGAATTAAATCTAAGTCGCGCTGAAGTCCTGTGCCATGATGAGCTCGGACACCTGACCCTTCGTTACACAGAGAGAGATAGCGGCAATTATCTGTCTGCTGGCGTCTCACTCTACAGGAGCAGGCAAGTAGGCGGCTGCGAGCAACAACTGGCTATGCAGCAGGATGCAGTGGGCCAACTGCCACGTACAAGGGGCTTAAGACAATATTTACCCAGAATGGAAATCCCGGAAGCCCAAAGCCTGCCCAGGCCAGTGGCGTTTATCAGTGGTGGTTCATCCAGCACCGGAAACTCAGTGGAAACCGATGGCTATATGAAATCTGATGAAGAAATTGATGCTATTTACGAATTCTTCGCCGAACAAATAGTAGAGCAAGGCTGGGTATTGGATTCGGAGTCGGTGGGAAGTCGAAGTGCAAACGGCACCTGGACCAAAGCCGAGGAAGCCAATCTGAATCTGATTGGCACGCTGTCCATTCTGGATGTGGGTGATGATGAATTTGAGCTACAGTTCAAACTAACGGCTGAAGGGTTACCTGGTAACAACTCTTCGCTATTCAGATCTTTCGGTCAATAACAAATAAAACAGGCGGCCATTGGCCGCCTGTTTCGTTTCAGGCGCTTCTCTCAGAGTGTGTTATCAGTGCGCAGCAGCGGCTGCCTGTGCAGCTGGGAGTGCCAGCGCGGTAAGCTTGGAACCCGTCTGTAGCATGATGTACTGGTGGCCGTCATGCACCCAACTGCTCATGCCATAGTTCGAGCGAGCTGGCGCTTCGATCTCGGCGAGAATTTCACCGCTGTCCTTGTCCAGTGCCCACAGCATTGGCGTGCCATCGGAAGCCTGATCGGAGTACACCAGCATGGTAGGAGTGACCACCATGGGTACCAGCGCGCCAGTACCGGTATTGCCATAGGTGCTTTCAGGAACACCGGCACGCTCGAAGGCATCCTTGTAACGCTGGGGGGTTTCACCCGTTGGAATGGTGAACTTCTTCTCGCCTGTGTCCATGTCATAGCCAACGATAGTGCTATAAGGCGGCTTCCAGATTGGCAGCCCGCTGGGATGACGTGGTGGTCTGGCAGTCGCACCCGGTACACCATTGGCGTACTGGGCCGTGGTGACACCGGTAGAATTTGGGAACAGCAGGTCTGCTTCTTCTCCCGGAATCAGTCGCAGGGCGAAGCAGGCCGTATGCTCGGAAACATAGAAGATATTATTCACAGGATCTGCCACTGGGGGTGAGGTGATATTCACACCACCGGCGCCGCCCGGACAGTTCATGGCTGCGTATTTACCCAGGGCATTGTCTGCATGAATTGGCGGATTGAAGAGCCCGCCCATCACATAGTCTTCCATGGCTTCCAGGGATTGCTGCTTAAGCTCAGGCGTGAAATCAAGCAGATCATCTTCGCTGATACCTTGCAGTGAATAGGCTTCCGGCCAGGTCACGTGGGGTTGTGTGGTGGACAATACTTCACCTGGCACGATTGACGTTGGCACAGGACGATCTTCGATCGGCCATACGGGTTCACCGGTTTCGCGATTGAAGGTATACAGCCAGCCCTGTTTGGTTGCCTGTACAACCGCCGGGATTTCCCTGCCATCTACAGTCAGGTCCATCAGTACCGGCGCTGTAGGCGTATCGAAATTCCATATCTCATGTTTTACAAACTGGAAATGCCATTCCCTTTCGCCGGTTGATGCGTTCAAGGCGATGATGCTGGCACCATAGAGATTGTCGCCAGGTCGGAAACCACCGTAGTAATCGATAGTCGCGCTGTTGGTTGGTATGTAAACAAGGTCTTTTTCGGGATCAGCTGACAGAGGCGCCCAGGAGGAGACATCACCAGTCCATTCCCAGGCATCGTTCTCCCAGGTTTCATGACCGTATTCACCGGGCTTGGGAATAACATTGAACTTCCATTTGAATTCACCAGTACGAAGGTCATAACCAAGAATGTCACCTGGCACGTTCTCAATACGAGCCTGATGATAGCCCTGCTCAGCAGAGTTACCGACGACAATTGTGTCGTTTACGACAATGGGAGGCGAGGACGAGGTGATGTAACCCACTTCAAGGGGAATACCTTCGTATGGGTCATAGGGGTGCCCAAGATCCTTAAGCATGTCGACGACGCCGCTATCGGGGAATCCCTCAACAGGCACTGGTGTGCCCCAATCTTCCAGCGGTACGCCGGTTCTCGCATCCAGAGCGGTCAGAAAGAATCCGGGAGAAACGATGATGACTACACCGCGGCCATCGATATAACCGAATGCCACGCCCTTGCCGTAGTCGCTGCGCATGGAGTACTCAGCACGTGGCGTCTTGGGCTCGCGGTAAGACCAGACTGTTTCACCGGTCTTCGGATCGATAGCAACCACATGACGGTTATAGCCCGCAACGGTATACAGCATGCCATCGATATAGGATGGCGTGGATCGACCACTGACCGCGCCGAAGCTGGCTCCGTCCCATTCCCAGGCCACTTCCAGGTCCCCGAAATTTTCCGGGCTGAGTTCATCGGCCGGGGTATAGCGGGTGTGGGCATAGTCATTGCCCAAGGTGAACCACTCGATACTATCTTGAGCATTCACCATCAGGGGGCTAACCAGAACCAGAAGAGCGAGTAAAAGCCTCCTAGAATCAAAAGCTTGCATGGATTTCTCCTTCGTTTTAGAGATACGCCGCAGGATTTCGGCGGACGCTATTGTGTTTATCAGAACTTATCTCGGCAGCCATTTTCTGTGCTGATTCGAGATGATTCAGGAGGGCAAATTATCCAGCTTTTCACTGGATTTAATAGGTTTACAACTCTATGAAAAGTAACAATGTTTGTCTTATGGGGGAGGCGTTTCGTCGCTCTCAACCCGATAAGTATCAAGAAACGCCTGTGGCATTCGCACTGGCCTGCCAGACTCCAGGCTAGTGCACACAAAATCGCACCGACCCCGGGTCAGGGTTCTGCCGGAATCCACATTGATGATTTGAAACTGCCGGCTTAGTCGTAGCTTGCGATCGGACTCGACGATCCAGGTAGCCACCTGCAGCTGCTCACCTTCATAGGCAGCACCCTGCAGTTTGACTTGCAAGTCTACCGCTGCCATTCCCCGGCCAATCTCCACACAACGCGCCTCAGGAAGCCCGAGTTCTGTTGAATGAGCGAAGGCGCATTCAATCATCCACTGCACATAGTTGTGGGTCGAAACGTGGCCATAGCCATCAATATTGGAATCATTGACGACTACATCAAGGATAAACGGATTACTGCGATCCCAACTCAGTTCAGCCAAGGAACGATCCCTCAATTAATTTCGATCCCTTCCTCAGCCAGCTTCTGAACAACACGCTGACCGATCAATGGACCAATATTGATACCCCAGTTCTGGCCAACCTGCATGGATTCCTGGGTCAGTAGCGGCATGACCTCGACGGTCTTACGACCGATATCAGTGCGATAGAAAGCCAGTAACTCCTGCACTTCCTCGAGATTAAAATATTTTGCATACACAGGCACGATGAGGCGTTCGAAGCTGCCACTTTCGAGTTCTTCACCAATTACCGCCATCACCTCCTGCTGGATAATATCGAAGGCTCGGGGTGGAATATCCGGATTAGACTGACGCAAGGTCTGGGACATCTGCATCGATATCATATTGGCGAATTGCTCGCCAATTTCCAGCGCACCAGTGGCAACGATGAGTTGTCGTATCGCTCTATCCAGTTCCGGATCGACATCACCACCGCGATCGAGTGTGGTCACTTGCGCTGCGATTGGAAAAGCCAGCAAAGTGCACAGCATTCCAAAAAGTATAGTTCTCATTGAATCTCTCCCGGGGACTAGGCTAGTTCTTTCAAAAGTGTTTTGCAGTCGAGCCTTTTATCGCAACAAAGCTCGCAGGTCAGTTCCAGTCGTTGGCGATTTCCACTGCCCGCTCTTTGATCATGGCATACTGCTCGGCACAGTTCGGTGGACCTAGTGTTGCCAGATAGGCGTCAATGGGATCCTTCACGGCAGGGATCGTTTCGCGCGCTTCCCACCAGGCTCGCCCTGCAGGCATGGAAAAGATGAAACTGAACCTGGACTGCAGAAGATTTGGTTGCCAGGCATCTACTGGATAGAGCCCGTTCTCCAACAGGCGCATGCGATTGATTGATTCCATCGTTTCATTAAAGATGAAATTCAGGACAATATAATCTTCAGTACTTAGCTCTTCGGTTCCTTCACAGGCCTTGGCCAGAATTACAGAAGGATTTTCCCCTGCAAATGACACGGTTGTGGCCCGATTCGCAATCGTGCCCTCACTGAACATCTCCAACCGGACTAATTCCCGGTTTTGTGCAAGTTCCCACAAAACGAAAATTACACCCACGACAACAGCCAGGGTCGTGGCCAGGTGCATCAGGGTGTTGAGTTGAGTGTCATTGAATTTCATCTGGCGCTCTTTCTTTTTGTTCTTGTTTTTTTTCCTGATTCGCCCTACTGGACTACCAACCGCGGTTTGGCTAGTTCTTCAGAGCGAAATTGAAGAAGCTGTTGCCTGAAATAATGGCGATATATTGCACACCATCGACCATGTAAGTCACTGGTGCCATCACGATTTGCCCGCCGAGGTTTTTGTGATACAGGAGCTCACCGGTTCGGGCATCAAGCACATGGAAGTAACCTTCCCTGCCCCCCGTGATGAGCAAGTCACTGGCTGTCGTCAACATACCGCTGTCACTGACATCGTATTGTTCAAACTCCCAGACCTCTTCGCCGGTATTGGGGTCCATGGCCTTGAGAGAACCGTGACCTACTTCGTTGGTCCAGTTATTTATTGGATTAGTACGCCCAATACCGATAGTTGGAGCACCCTGAGTTGGCGCCAGGACACTGAAACCCCCTCCGAGGAACGCGCGGCCTGGCTCGTACTCCTGCTCTTCTGAGTAATAGATGGTTGCATAATCTTCCCAGGCGCTGAAATAGAACAAGCCGGTACGCGGGCTATAGGACGGCGGATACCAGTTGGTACCACCCTGGTTACCCGGATAGGTCGGCATACCGTCTGGTTGCGGTGAAGGAATCGGGCGGCAGTTTTCATCCATGCCACTGGCCCAATTTACCCGCACATAGGGTTCGGCCACCAGGCACTTGCCTGTCGTGCGGTCCAGTACATAAAAATATCCATTACGATTGGCCCACATCATGGCCTTGGTCGGCGTGCCGTTCCAGTCGATATCAGCGAGCAGCGGCACTTGTACGGAGTCGTAGTCATAGCCATCGTTCGGGGTGAACTGAAAATACCACTTCAGTTCACCGGTATCTGCGTCCAGCGCTATAACCGAATCGGAATAGAGGTTGTCTCCAGGCCGCTGGCCTGCATTCCAGTCAGGCCCTGGATTACCCACACCCCAGAACGTCAGATTTTGCTCAGCATCGAATGATCCGGTAATCCACACCGGCGCGCCACCGTACATCCAGTCATCGTCCTGCCAGGTTTCATGCCCAGGTTCGCCTGGCCCGGGTATGGTATAGGTTTTCCACACTTCCTCGCCGGTCTCGGCATCAAATGCCGCCACGTAACCACGGATGCCGAATTCACCACCACCCACGCCAACGATGATTTTATCTTTCACTGCCAGCGGTGCCATGGTGACCGAATAAGCCAGCCCCACATCACCAACCTCGACGTTCCACAGCAATTCACCGTTTATACGATCAAGTGCCACCAGCCGCGCGTCCAGGGTTCCCATATAGACTCGGTCCCCCAGTATTGCCACGCCGCGATTATTGGCACCGCAGCAGACGCGAGACCGTTCATCTGGCGTATGCACATACTTCCAGAATACGCGACCAGTGATGGCATCCACCGCCATCACGCTGTTAGGTCGCTCGGTGACATACATAACTCCGTCCACCACAATGGGATTGGACTGCCAGGCACCGAATACCTGATTCTGCAACACCCATTTGAGTTCCAGGTCACCCACATTGTCGCGAGTAATCTGGTCCAGCTGGCTGTAGCGCTGACTCATATAGCTGCCGTTGTAGGTCAGCCAGTTGTGAGGTTCCTGCTCTGCATTGAGGATTCTTTCATATGGCACTTGCGCGAAGTTTGCGGAACTTGCCAGGAAAATATTCACTAACACTACCAAGCGTATAATCATTTTCATTGCGCTGCTCCCTCCCCGGTCAGTGTCAGCAAATAGGCCACTACATCTGCCACTTCATCAGCACTAAGATTTGTTGCTTGCTTGCTGGGCTGGTCACTGATTTCGTATGTCACGATGTCTTCCTTAATCAGGGAACGCAGTCGTTCCTGTGAATCGATGAGCTGCACTGTGTAAGTGTCTTCATTAAGCCGACGGCCGGTGATGGTTTCTTCGTTTCGAGTCACAATGCGCACAGGCCTGTTGATGGGCAGAATGGCGGCGGCGGGGTCAAGCAGATTAAGCTGCAGCACGGCAGGTGTTCTTACCACACCAATGGAACTGAGATCCGGAGCCGTTCGCGGTCCCACGCCATTTACCCGGTGACAGTCGGCGCATTCACCCTTGCCGGTAAACAGCGCTTCACCACGCTGGGCGTTGCCGATTCGTACCGCTACTCCATCAGGATCGAATCCCGCCCGTATATAGGCAATAACACCGCTCAACTCCGCTTCCCGCAAGTTGAAAGCTGGCATCTGGCCCTGGGCACGTCCTTCAGTAATGACGCTGCGCAGATCATCATCGGACTGGGCAGTACGAAACTGGCCCAGGCGGAGGTTGATTCCGCTGACAAGGTCTCCCTGCGGGCCATGACAGAGAGCACATTCCCTGGAGTACACCCGCAGGCCGGCCTGAATGGCCTCTGAGGTATATTGATGGTCTCCCAATTCCTGCGATATCGCCAGGTTTGCAGTAAAGAGGCCCAGCAGCATGACCAGGGCACTAGCCATGGGCATGCGGTGTGCTGATGTCCTCCGGGCTTGTATTCGGCGATGTTGAAAATGTTTGCTCATGGCTTTCTATCAATTCCGTCGGCAGTTTTGAATTCGTGAAGTGAATGGGGAGCATATAGCGCCAAATCCACAGGTGCAACGGGCAGCTCGGGATTGCCGGAAATGCCCGGATTTCGCCCCCTCATGCAGGTTTGCCTGTGTTCGACACTTTGCTATATTGGGATCGCAGTTGGGGCCGCTTAAAACCGCCCGAAATGCCCAAATCAAGCCTTCTAAACAAGAACAATGAATAAATCAGAGGACACGATCATGACCCTGTCTAGAGAACGAGTTTTATGGACTTCTGGCCTGTTGGCAGCCCTGGTGATAAGCCTGCTGTTATTCCCCGGAGGCCTACAGGCGCAGGACAACAGCGAGGGCCGCTACCGCCCGGAAGGCAGAACCATTGGCCTGGCCGCGGGTCGTGAATTTGATGAACGTCTGTATGAAGTGCGTACCTACGATGCGCAACCGGACAGCGATGCTTTTGCCAGCGTCACCGTGTTTTATCCTCTCACCCTGAGTTTCGACATCCCTAATGGCGCTATCGCCTTTATTCCAGGTTACCAGGGCACACCTGCGAACTATGAGTGGTGGGGACCAGCCCTGGCGTCACTCGGTTATAACGTGTTTATCCTGGAAACTAACACTACTACCGACAATCTCGCACAACGTGCGGACGCACTGGTCGCTGCCGTGGATTTCATCAAGTCTGAAAATGAAAACCCGGATTCCCCTGTAAATAGCCGGATGGATCTGGAGAAGATTGCTCTCATGGGGCATTCGCTAGGCGGAGGTGCCACACTGGCAGCAGCAGCCAGGCTGGGTAATGACATTGCCGCGGCAATTCCTCTGGCACTCTACTGCTGCGAACTGGGACAGTCATTTGATGGCGACTACAGCAGCATCTCTGTACCGACACTGGTGGTTGCCGCCGCCCAGGATGAAATCGCACCGGTTGCACAACATGCAAAACTGGTATTTGACAGTATCGGCGGCGACAAGATCTACATGGAATTGGCAGAGGGTGATCATATGCTGGTGACCAATGCTGGAGAAGACAAGGAAACCCTGGGTCGCTATGTTCTGGCCTTCCTCCGGGCGAAACTCGATGGCAGTGAGCTTCCAACCGAGTTCATCGCCGAGCCCATTGCCGACGATGCGGATAAGTTTTCCCGCTACCTTGTTGAATAACTTTAAATTCGCTTGACCTGAAACCAGAAAGGGCAGCCGAGGCTGCCCTTCTTTTTGACTCTTTGAAGAAGTCCCGACGAAAATCAAAGCCTGCCCCAACACCAACCCATCACCGCTTTATTTCTGCTTGCGCCCCTTGTTCATCTCCCACAGCTTGGCGTACTTCATAAAGGTATAGAACGCAGCGTTCATGCTGGTGAGCAATCCATCTACGCCATCCAGAAAATGCCCTTTAAAGAAATACACCTGGATGAACGTTAAAGGAAAAATCAGCACCAGGGTCACCACCGACACACGATTACCCTTGTCGTGCTTGTCTTCGGCTTTTGCCTGACTGTACTTGTTGGATTTGTCGACCCGTTGTGAGTAGGTAAGGTTTTCGTAGTGTTCGATGGTGGCATCAGTTTTGCCGACTTCGCCAGTAATGCTAATGCTCTCGTGAACACGGCGTGGCTCGTAGTGACCGGCACTCTTCTTGAACAGTCGTATCAAGCGATCATCACCGCCGAAATGTCGTGGGCGTGATCCCCAGCGATACAGGGTGCGATTGGATTCCAGCGCCACCACCTTGTCTTCGATGATAGTGGCCTTCATCGCTTCGATGTAATCATCAGTAATGATCTCGTCGGCATCCACATTCAACACCCATTCATTACTGCAAAGACTTAAAGCATGGGCTTTTTGCGCACTGAACCCCGGCCATTCATTGAATGACGTTTTAACATTTTCATAGTGCTGGGCGATTTCCACCGTGCCGTCGGTGCTGCCACTATCTACCAGGATCACCTCGTCCAGTTCCACGAGCCGATCGAGACAGGCGCCAATGTTTTCGGCTTCATTCAATGTGATTATGTAGGCGCTGACGGGTATCTTTTCGTACATGGGTGTCTGATTTCCGGGGTCAGAGTGCAGCTTCGTGCACTGCATCTATGATTGCCGAGGGCCGCAGTGACTGCAAGCACCGGTAGGCATATTCGCAGTCGAAAGCATCACACTGGCTGCCGCAGGGCTCGGTACCGCGCAGCAGTGTACTGTTATCCCCCAGCGGCGCCCAGATAGCCTCTTTGCTGGGACCAAATAGCGCAAAAACTGGCAAGCCTGTGGAAGCAGCAAGATGCATGGGGCCGCTATCGCTCCCAACGAAGAATTTACATTGACGGTACAGGCTTATGAGCTCAACAAAGTTCAATTTGTTGCACAGGTTGATCGGCCCTGAATCTAACTTTTCTGTAATGGCCTCGATGATCGCGCTATCCATGTCTCCGGCACCAACCCAAATCACCTGGTAACCTGCGTCATCCAGCTTGCTCACCAGTTCGACGAAGTAGTCCTGCGACCATAATTTGTAAGGGACACTGGCTCCGGGATGAATGGCAACCAACGGTTTTTGCGTGGCTCGTATTCCTGCTTTATCCAAAACTGCCTTGCTGCTGGACTCATCCAGTGCGTACGGCAAATGGCTGGAGGGAGTGCCTGAGACATAGTCGGCGACAATTTCACCAAAGGCATTGAAGCGGTGATTCTCATAATTCAGATCGAGAATATCGGTATAGAAGCGTTCTGCCCGTTTCCCGGCAGGACCCACCCGGCGCTTACAACCACTGAGCCGGGCAAGCACGCCGGTAAAGCGCTCACCTTCGAGATCCAGTATCGTATCAGCGGTACTGGATCTGAGGGCTTTCAGGAATCGCCAGTATGCACCGAGCCGGGTAAGGAACTTCTGGTCTTTGGCGATCTGTTTACGGGGATAGAGCAAAAGATTTGTATCGGGGGGCAAGACTCGCTTTGCCATCCCTTCGAACTGCGCATCCAGCACGACCAGGGAATCGGGATATCGAATCAGTACTTCCAGCACCCAGGGTAAACCCAACACGAAGTTGCCCAGGTAGTGGGTCGGAAACAGGAGTATTGGTGATTTACGCTGGGTCACTGTGTTTTTGGCTATTCATAGCACGGCGCAGGATGTTCGTCTAAGCCCGCCCCGGCACATGCGAAATTGGTATATCGGACTACGAATACTGTGAACTGGTTTGTACCCGTTGCCGCCACCCTGTCTTACGCTTAGTGCATCGTCATGCAACTGTTATCGACACCGTTTATCAAAACACAAAGGCCAGTCCAATAATGCAAATCAGACCCGTCATGCTCAACCCCGGCCTGCAAGGCATACAGCGTGCCAATCAGGGAATGAGCAAGGCCGCCACCGACATAGTCCAGCAAACGTCCCGGCTGGAGCAGCGCGAAACCAGTGACCTGGCTGCCCCGCTGGTGGCATTGAAAACCAACTCGCTACTGTTTCAGGCTTCCGGTAAAGTTATCCAGATGGAGAATGAGAATATCGGACACCTTATCAATGTGCTGGTTTGAGCGCGTCTAGAAGAAACTCTATCACCTGCTCGACGATGGCTTGTGATTCCGCCGAAGCATCCATTACATCGAAGGCGTGGACTCCGTTTTCATAGCGCAATAGTTTCACTTGCACAGCCTGCTCTGCAGATTGCGCCAAAAAATAATCGATACTTTTGTTCACGCCTGGAAACTCATCCTTTCCGGCCTGTACGACCAGCATGTTGACCGCGGCCCCAAACAGGCTGCCGTCCACACCCGGGTTGGCAAAACGAAACTGCTCAGCCGCCTTGCTGACAAACCTGTCATCCTCCGGTTCCAGCATAAAACCGTATAGCAAGGTCGCGGCGGCGATGCCCGGCGAACGCTCCAGCACCGTCAGGGCAGTAGGTACGTTCCCGGAACAGGACCACAGGGCAAGCCGGTGTGAATCCAGATTCAGGGAATCAGCGTTTGCTTTAAGGTAATCAATCAATACACAGCTATCCGCCACCGGGTCATCGGCCTGAAAAGTGACTGCGCTGATTCCCGATGCCGCGAACAATCGGGCCCAGCTTGTGACTGGCGGCGTATCCTTCCAGGAACAGCCGAATAGCTGCCGGAAACCGCTATCCGGAAACCCGCAAACGAAGACTACACAAGGCCTGTGACCGGATTGGCCATGGCCATGGTAGAGATCGAAGCATTGAGCGGAATCGTAGGCTAGCTGGTGCTGAATTTGGCCCTGGAAAGGCCGCTGCAGGACCACTTCCCGAGTGAAAGGGGATTCAGGTTTTGTGCTGTCGTTCATGGTAGGGAGCCTCTTTTGGCATTAGGTTTTGGTATGAGGGTGTGCAGACCAAATAAAAACCCCCGCTGCACGGGCAACGGGGGTCCAAAAGAGGCTTTCATGGTAGTTGGCGGACAGATGCACTGTCAACGGGCACGGGCAGGAATTCTGCCCCATAAAATCGATTTCGGCGGCATTCGTGACTATTGCCACGGAATTGCCACAATTTGCAGCAAATAACCCCTGAATTCCTACAATTTGTGACAAAGTACTGAAATTCCAGTCGATATAATACCTACAGTCTTGAGTTATAACCGCTGGCGCTCCGACAGTCATAATAATAAGCACGGAAGCTGATTGGTCGCGTCGGTAAAGAAATTGAATTCATTGCGCAACGGAACGTAACGAGACCCTATGAAAACCCTTTTGCCTGCTCTTCTTAGTTGCTCCCTGCTGGTCTCGGCCGGTCAGTCCCTGGCCCAGCGAGGCCTGGAAGAAGATCCCACTGACGATTCCACAATTGTGTACCCGGCCGATTATTTCGCCGAGTACTACCCTATTTCCGCCAATGACATGCTCAACCGCATTCCTGGCATCGACCTCGCCCTGCGCGGTGGAGGCGGCGGTGGCCGCGGCCTCGGCTCAGGCGCTGGGGAAATCCTGATCAATGGTCAGCGGATTACTGGTAAGAGCAACGAAGGACGCAGCCAGCTAAATCGAATCGCGGCTGACCAGGTGCAGCACATTGAGATCATCCGTGGCACCTCAGATGAAATTGACGTACGTGGCGGCGGGCAAGTAGTCAACGTCGTGCTCCTCGACACCCCTTCAAGTTCAAGCACTACTATCGAACTCCGCACCGACCGCTTGCGTGATGGCACCATGGATCCCGGTGGGCAGATTTCCCATGCTGGCCAAAGCGGCGATTTCAATTACCTGGTCGCTCTCGAAGCGAGCC
Organism: uncultured Pseudohongiella sp.; assembly: GCA_965227635.1. GTDB lineage: Bacteria > Pseudomonadota > Gammaproteobacteria > Pseudomonadales > Pseudohongiellaceae > UBA9145. The sequence continues at coordinate 4,216,577 of OZ245763.1, forward strand.
CACAATACCGGGCCTGGGAAAGCCGCGAATACAGCTATAACCCGCTGGGTGAGTTGGGTGAAGTGCGCCGGGAATTTCGCGACCGGGATCAGACTAACTACCGCACCAGCATGAATCTGGGCTACAACTTCACCAACAGCATTGTGCAGTTGAATGCCTTATACGAAACCCGGGGCGAAGTGCCTGACAACACCGTGCGAACTATTCACGATCTGGTCGAGGATAGTATGCGAGTGCAGAACGAAAACAACCTGAACACCCGGGACTCCTGGGAAATTGGTGGTGATTTCGAACACGATTTCACCAATGCTGGCACCTACCGCGTTTTGTTCATCGTGAATGATACCGATGACATCTTTACCCGAAACCGATTCAATGTGGTTGATGGTGAAAACGTCCCCAACCTGTTCACTGAAAGCGGTGGCCGAGATCGTGAGCGCATCGTGCGCACGTCTTACACATTCAGCCTCGGCGATAACCAGGGAATGGAACTGGGCGTAGAGGGCGCGCAAACCATTCGCAACAACAGCCTGCGTCTGGGCGTGGAAGACGAAGACGGCATACCTTCTCCCGAATACGGCAACCTGGTTCCAGTTGATGTCTTCAATTCCAACTCAACGGTAGAGGAACTACGCTACGAGCCATTCGCCAATCACAACTGGCAGATTAACGACCGCATGTCCCTGGAAAGCTCCATGGTATTCGAGACCTCTACCATCGAGCAGTCAGGTGATGTGAACAACAGCCGCAGCTTCGAATTCCTGCGCCCCCGGGTTGATTATCGATTCGACATCTCCAACAGCCTGCAACTACGAGCCAGCGTGCGCAAGGACGTCGAACAACTCGCCTTCTCTGATTTCAGCACTTCTGTTGATGGTGGTGACGAAGACCAGAATACACAGGCAGGTAATCCGGATATCCGTCAGGAACAGTCCTGGCGCTATGAACTGAATTTTGAGATGCGGCTTCCCGAAGACCTGGGTGTACTGAACTCCCAGTTCTGGTACCGGGATGTGGAAGACCATATCGACCGTATCGACGTATCAACTGGCCCCGACGATCTGGAATCAGCCCGCGGAAATATCGGTGACGGCAAGCGCTATGGCCTGAACCTGGACCTCAGCACCAAGCTGGATGCCCTGGGTTTGGACAATGCCCTTCTCACTACGGGAATTCGCTTGCGGGATTCTGAATTCGTGGATCCATTCCTCAATCAAAAACGCCGACAGCGAGGCAATGGCCGCTGGGAAGCCAATGTGGGATTCCGTCATGACGTCGTCGCCCACAGCCTCACTTACGGTGTGAACTACAACAATGAGTCCAATGGCGGCAGCGGTCGTCGGGCTATCGACGTGGATGACATCGAAGAATTTATTCAGGCACCCCGCCTTTCTGCCTACGTTGAGAAACGTGCCTTCGGCAATTTCACTTTCAGGTTCGAGGGCAACAACATCACCGAGGCTGATTTCTGCCGCAAACGCACACGTTTCGTTGGTGCAACGGCTCTGGGCATTGTCGAAGAAGTGGAAGACTACTGTAACGGCAATGGCATGGAACTGGCGTTGAAGGTTCGCACCACATTCTAGGGAACCCGTTAGTCTGCAGTCGTTTCCCTGATTGCCAGCTCCTCTGTGTAGCCTCTCAGAGGAGCTTTTCCATCTTGATTACCAGATTGCCCGAACCATTGGCCCCGACATGGTTCTCCCGGCTTACTTCCTTATAGCCCCTGGCCAGATAAAGCGCCTCGCCGGCAACCGTGGAACCTAATTCCATGCGCTTGAACCCTGCCGCGCGCGCAGCCTCCTCACCGAGTTGGATCAAGAGCGCGCCTATACCGCGCCGGGTCCAGTGCGGGTGCGTATACATCGCCCGGATGCGCGCCGCCTCGCTGGCCGGATCGCTAAAACTGTCGTCACGGCCCGCCGTGTGATCACCACCGTAGAGTGTGCGCCGTTTGCCCCAGCCTCCACAGCCCACCAGCACGGTCTCCCCATCTGTGTCTGCTTCAATCAGGAAATAGGTGCCATCTTCGATAAGGGTCTGGTCCACTCCCATGGTTTCTTTGGCCGCCTCAATTTCTGCTGCCGAGAGAAACGCTTTCATGTTCTCCTCGATCGCCAGCCCCATGAGGTGTTTAATGGCTGGAACATCAGAATTTGTGGCTATCCGATGGCTAAATTGCTGCTTTGACCCCATTCTTTCCCCCGTTTTCGTGGTGAAACACTATCAATCCCGCAGATACCTCATTTACACTGCTGATGTTCCGTGGCGACCAGTCGCCCCAACGAGGACCAGAACATGGCAGAAGAAAACTCCACGACAAGTGAAGTACTGGATATCGAGAAGACCTTGCTGGACTACAACTGGGTACCATTCTCCAAGCAGGGCCATCAACATTTTAATCCGGGGCATGAATACCGCATTGTGCCAACCGATGGCGACGCCCGCTCCTGCTTCATCACTCACATTACCTATTCAGCGATCAATGTGGATATAGCTGGCGTGGGAATTGTAGGAATGGATTTCGAAGATCTTGCAGACAGCCCCGATCAGAAAGGTCAAGCCTGGCAGCAATCAAATCCCAACAGTCCGAAGCATTACTTCCCTTGCAAACTGTTTATTCGCAACAAGTCCTGAATACTTCAGGCTGACGAGACCGCAGCTTACTTTCGGGCGACGATGTAACAGATCCAACTGGCATCGTTTGGAATCTCTTCCGTGGCGACCCAGCTTGCGTCTTTGTCTTCGTCTTCCTCTTCATCCCAGTAGACCAGTGCTTCACTGAATCCGGCCTCGACCAATAACTCTCTTATCTCGGGCATCGTCCAGAAGCGCCAGTGATACTCGAAGGCACGCTTCATCTTGCTGCCATCACCGAATTTAAAATGAATATAGAAGGCACAATCGGCGTTTACCGGATTGAAGTACGCTTGCTGCCAGTGGTACTTGAAACCATTCTTGCCCTTGACGATAGTGCGCTTGTCCACCAGGTCAGTGTCATAGCAATCCTGCCCACCCATCATATCCATAATCATGATGCCATCATCGGCCAGGTTGGCTCGGGCTTTCTTGAAATAGTCCAGTAGTTCTGCTCGCGTCTTGAAACACCAGAATGAGAAGTTCTGTGCTGCAAGGATGTCAACGGGCGGGGTATTGCCATCCCGCACATCCTGTTCCAGTACCACGACTCGCTCTGCGACTTTGGGTTTGAGTTTGCTCAGATTGTTTTCTCGCCCCCACTGCAGGGTTTCTTCGCAGAGGTCTACGCCCCAGGCCTTGCGCTGCTTGTCGGAGTCGGCCCATTCACAGCAGACAGCGAAGGTTCCACAGAAATCCTCTCTCAGCGTCAGTGGCTTGCGACCATTAAGCTCTTTGTAAACATGATTGAACAGATCGATTTCGTGCTCAGGCTCCTGTACCGACTGCAGGTAGCAATCAAATTTATCAGCCTTATCTGCCATGGTGGGCGATTCAACTTTGGCCAACGCTTCCTGCTTCTTGCTGTTATGTATTGCATGCTTGTTGCTGTGATTGCCTTTTGCCATTACCTGAGCTCGTTTTTCTTATCAGAGTTCTTGTTACCAGTTCATTAATTATCGCTTGCGTATCAAAGTATCTGCGTGGATTCATGCGATGCTGCACACTAATCAATATTCGGAGGCAGTGCAATTACAAAATGTGAACGCGCTAATGTGAAGTGATGATGTGAAGGCACTATTGCTGCAATACATGGCGCTCAAGCATGCGCCTACGCACCACGGCACCATAAACGTTTCCATCGGCATCAACGCCAACACCCTCTGCTCCGGAGTGATCATCACGCAGCGGTTCCATATCTTCGATAAAGGCATCAACGACACCGGTCACAGCGGAACCGATACGAATGCCTTTCATGATTCCCATCAATTCTCCCGCTCCTGTATCCGGCCCCGATTCTGAATCGGCGACATAGAGACGGTCGTCCGGTGTAATAAATAGCCCGCTGGGACGACCGAACTGCCGCCACTCATCCAGCAAGTCACCGGCCTGGGAAAAAATCTGGATACGATTGTTTTCCCGATCACCCACGAACAAGCGACCACGAGAATCCATCGCGATACTGTGAGGCTCGCTTAATTGCCCGGGACCAGAACCTTTCTCTCCAAATTCACCCAGGTAGTTACCCTCACTGTCGTAATGCACGATGCGATTGTTCTCGCCGTTACGGTGGCTCTCGGCAACAAAAATGTCGCCGTCAGTTGGGTCTACCACCACATCGTTTGGCCAATACAACAAATCAGACCCAGCACCTCCCCTGCCAGCTTGTCCAAGTTCCATTAACACTTCACCTTCAGGACTGAACTTGATGACCCGATGTCCCAGCGAATCATTGCCCCTGGCATCAGTAACCCACAATGCGCCTTCGTGGTCTACCGTGGCGCCATGGGGAAACAGGAAAAGACCTGCTCCGAAGTGAGCCAGTAGATTGCCTTCATAGTCGTATTTGAGGATGGGGCTTTCGGGTCGGTTCTCGCAGGAATTCTCAAAACAGCGATGGATAACGTAGATGAACTGCCCGTCGGGAGAAATTTCGACAGCGGTCACGGCAGCCCAGGCGGCGGTATTTTCAGGCAAGCTTCCCCAATCGCGCTGGGTAACAAAGGGCCTGGGTAAATCGTTTCTTACACCGTGAACCACATCGGCAGGCGATTGTGCCAGGGCGATGCTTGCCCCACTCGCAATCCACACCCCCAGCAGCCTGATTATGCATTTCCCGGAAAGTTTCATTGGCGACTCCAGCACGGTGAACGAACCGCTATTTAAACCAATTCCGTCGCGGAAATCACTGCAGAATACTGTGAATGTATGGAGGTTGATTAACCGGGCATACTGAGTCCCAGACTTACCCGGAAAATACATTCTGGCGTGCAACAATGCAGGCACATGCATTTTCGCCCCTTCTTGATACTATGAACTGCAATCAGGAGCATCAGGACTACACCATGAGCGAGAAATACAAAACTGTCAGCGATAGCATGGGTCAACTGCAGATAAGGGAAGATGCGCTCTACGCGGCACAAACACAGCGTGCAATTGACAACTTCCCGGTCAGTGGACAATCCATGCCCCGGGCATTTATCGAAGCGCTGCTGCTTACCAAGGAACAAGCAGCGATTGCCAATGGCGATCTAGGCTGCATAGAACAGCCCATCGCCGATGCGATCGCTGCCTGCTGCCAGTCACTTCGGCAACGCGAAGACCTGATGACACATTTTCCAGTGGATGTCTTTCAAACCGGCTCCGGCACCAGCACCAACATGAATGCCAACGAAGTGATTGCAACCCTGGTCAGCCAGCGCCTGGGAACTGAAATCAGCGCCAATGACCACGTGAATTTCGGCCAGAGCAGTAACGACGTGATACCCACGACGATTCATGTAAGCGCTGCCCTGGCTTGCAAGAATAAACTCCTGCCCGCCCTCACGCTGCTGATTGACACGATTGATGCCAAAGCTCGGGAATTAACCCAAATCAACAAGACTGGTCGAACCCATCTCATGGATGCCATGCCGGTTCAATTTTCCCAGTCAGTGCAAAGCTGGGCCGATCAACTGCGACAGGGCAAGGAATCGCTGCAGGCAGTCTTGCCCGGCATTGAAAAACTCGCCCTGGGTGGCACGGCCGTTGGTACAGGCATCAATACACATCCGGAATTTTCCGGTAAAGCCACGGAGCTTCTGGCACAGGCAACCGGCATCCCGTTCAAACCTGCCAGCAATTTTTTTCCGCTCATCAGTTCCCAGGATGCAGCGGTAGCGCTGTCCGGACAACTGAAGGCGCTCGCCGTATCTCTCATGAAAATAGCGAACGATTTGCGCTGGATGAATTCGGGACCGCTTGCCGGGCTGGCTGAAATCAGCCTCGAAGCGCTACAACCGGGCTCATCGATCATGCCCGGCAAGGTAAATCCGGTGATTCCGGAATCAACCGCCATGGTCTGCGCGCAGGTCATGGGAAATGACGTGGCAATAAGCATTGGAGGACAGTCCGGCAATTTTGAACTGAATGTCATGCTGCCAATGATTGGTCATAACCTGCTCAATAGCCTGGAAATCCTGAGCAGCACATCGACTCTGCTGGCAAACAGGGCTATCAAGGGGTTCACTGTCAATGAAGAGAACCTGGCATCAGCACTACATCGGAACCCCATTCTGGTCACTGCCCTGAATCCCGTCATCGGCTATAGCGCTGCAGCCAAAATTGCAAAAATCGCGTATAGCGAAGGCCGCCCTATTCTGGACGTTGCGCTTGAGCATACGGATATTGCAAAAGAAGAGCTTGAGAAGATTCTGGATCCTGCCCGGCTTACCCGGGGTGGACTGTAGAATCATCAACTGGATTGGAGTCTGTTAGCATCTAGAGACCAGGCTTCGATCCAGTTTGGTTTTGACTAACAACAATCGAACCAGGTAACACACGGGCCAGCTGTGATTAATTCAGCTTCAGGAGAAGAATGAGTGGAACCCGCTTTTTGGCACGAGAGATGGGAAAAAAAGGAAATCGGGTTTCACGAAGAAAGAACCAATGAGTTGCTGATCAGGCATTTCCCCCGGCTTTCCTTGCCGGATCGGAGCACAGTATTCGTCCCTTTGTGTGGTAAGAGCCTGGATCTGAATTGGTTTCTGGAGCAAGGTAATCGCGTGGTAGGCGTAGAACTCAGCGAGGATGCCGTTGGGGAAGCTTTCGAAAATATGCAGTTCGCACCATCAGTAGAGAACATCGGGGAGCTCAAAAAATTCAGCTCTGGTGACATCACGATTTTTGCAGGCGACTTTTTCACATTAACCCCGGACCTTCTCGGTAGTGTCGACGCAATCTATGACCGTGCCGCCCTGGTTGCCCTACCACCCGGCATGCGTAAAGACTATACGCGGCATCTGGTCTCATTAACTACAGCAGTTCCACAACTATTGATCAGCTTCGACTATGACCAAAGCCAGACTGAAGGACCGCCTTTCTCTGTGCCACTGGCGGAAATACAACAACATTACTCATCGCACTATGAAGAGGACCTTCTGGAACGGCGCTCTATAACAGGTCAGCTTGCGAAACGCTGCGCGGGAGAGGAAATTGTCGTGTTGCTGAAGAAACATCAACGTTAGGCGATCTTAAACAACTCTTGTCCTTGCAGAGAGAACAGCCTTGTCAGCGAACAACATCCCGATACTGGGACAGTGCCTTTCATCGCATCTCGGCCCTCGTTGATTTCACGATCGACTATCGAACAACTCGCGCTGATTAGCGAACACAAGGTCATGCAGTGGCTGGGCAATGCAGTCCTTTCTATTTAAGTTGCGCTTTCAATACCTCCAACAACAGGCGCTGAATCCTGCGATGAGCGCCATCATCGGGACAATGAATCTCTTCCAGTTTGATGTGCTGGTCTTTGATTAACCGCTCCAGTGCAAGTGCATCTATTTCAAGCCGTATAGAGTTGGACATAAGACTATTCTCGATGATGAATTGATGGTACCAGTGAACAGCAGCTGGAACCTGACGCCCGTAGCGGACTCGTAGTGGGTAACCCACAGTTCGGCACCGTTTAGCTTGATGCGCTCCCTCGCCAATCTCTGTATTTACCGGATGTGACGACAAGTAGAGCCTGCCAGGAAAACTCAATTTTTAAGGACTACCAGGGTCTCAAGCTACGCGCTCTTGGCATTATAATGAGAATCATTCTCATTAAAAAGGCTCGGCAGCCGCAAATCGTGCTTCGAGGGTAGTTTCATGGGGACTAATGCCTGGAGATGATCAAATGTAAAGCCTGCTTGACAATATGGAAAGATAGCCGTACATTTCTTGTCAAGCTTACTTTCCATTTTGACAACTGAGTTTTACAACATGAAACTATCCAACAATTCCACGGCGGCAGACGAGGGCTCCGCGGCCAAAGACTACAAGCGCAAAACCAATCGGCTCTCACTCAACTACATGTTCTGGTGCCTGGTGTGGGCCGTTTGCATTATGGTGTCCGACTACACGATCGAAGCCAACATGCTGCCCGACTTGCTCATCTGGCCCATGCTGCTGCTACCGGTAGTACTCACACCCTTTGTGTTCTATCAGTACTACCAATACTACCGGGGAGTTGATGAGCTAACCCGTAAGATTCAATCCGATGCACTGGCTATCGGTTTCGCCATCGGCATGCTGGTGCTGGTTCTGTATATGTCTCTTGCCAATATCGGCGTGGAAGAACCCGGAGCTAACGAGACGTTCGCGATTTTTGCAATCGCGTCTATGATCGGACAGGTTGTTCGCACCGTGGCCTACAACCGATGAAGAACAAAATAAAGGTACTGCGTGCCGAACGGGATCTTTCACAATCAGCGCTGGCAGATGAATTGGGAGTATCGCGGCAAACTATCAACGCGATAGAAAAGGAACGTTATGATCCCAGCTTGCCACTGGCACTGAAAATTGCGCGCTTTTTCAATACGCCAGTAGAAGAAATTTTCAGTGAAGAGTAGATGCTGCGCTATGCGAAATTAGTACCTGCTCATTAGCCACTATAGCGCAGTACAAATTGTTTACGCGTAAAAAAGGCGCTCTTCGTGAGCGCCTTTTCAATTTACTTAACAGCAATAGCTCAATTCTAGAAGTACCACATCAAGCGGCCATAGACATTGCGACCCAGTCCCGGCATGCGTGCCCGGGTAGCAATATCCGGATTGAATGCCCGGTTATAGGCAGCGAGGTGGTCGAAGTATTCTTCATCCAGCAGATTCTCTACCCCTACCCGCAATTCGGCTCCCATGCCGAAATCGATAAGACCGGAAAGGTTTAATAGCGAGTAGCCATCAGTGGTCTGCTCCAGATTGGTGACAGCAATCCTGTCCTGGTCGGCATAACTGATGCTTTCAAGAGATACCAGCCAGTTGTCACCCCGGTAGTCCAGTGCAAGCAGTATATTGTCTGGCGAGACTCGGTACAGATTGTCATTGATGTCATCACGCTCGCCACGAACCACATTGGCAATGGAGCGCAGGGTGAAACGGTCGCTCAGATCGAAGCGTGCTTCGATATCAAATCCGTAGAAAGTGGCCTCTGTGTTGTTGAACTGCAGTGGATTGGGCGCGCCCATCCCCATATTGCTCATCATCATGGCAAACTGATTCACCATCATGTTGGTTGATGGCGTGCCCTGAATGAAATCGCTAACATCCTTGTAGAACACACGAGGGTAAAAGGCGAAACCATCACCATCCCAGTCGAAGCCCAGCTCAATTTCATGGGCCACTTCAGGGTCGAGATTTACATTACCTACATAGGTCTTGCCATCCGCCATCCCGCCGGTAGATTCCATTGGAATCCACAGATAGCGTTCCTGATAGGACGCCGAACGGGTCTTGCGCGCCGCACCGACGTACCAGGTAATGTCATTACTGGCTTCCAGGCTCAGACGGGCGAACCAGTCAATGTTGTTGTCAGTTTGATCGCGGTCAGAAGTATTGAATGCGTTAGCCAGGCCTGCCGCCATGTTGTTCATCATGAATGGCATGCCCATTGGCATATTCATGGGGTTCATGTTCGCACTCACCACACCGGAATTCATACTCACCTGGTTGTAGCGAGCCCCGATGTCCAGACCCAGCGAATCACTCAATGACAGGCTTCGCTCAACAAACACACCCAGCACATCTCGGGTCGATCCATTGAAATTGCTGAGATAGAACGGCCCTACATTCGGGTTGGTTACCACGGCATCATGATTCGTGAAGTGGCCATCGATTCCGTAAAGCCATGATCCATTGCTGGCGTACTGCTCGAGCTTTAGCGTGAAACCCAAATTTTCACTTGCAGCGTAAGTCTGGCGGTAACGCATGGTGCCAGCATTCATCATATTGTCCTGTGGAGGACGACGCAGATGAAAGTTAGTCATCCAGTGTTCGTTATCACTGCCAAAAAACTCTGCGGTGATGTTGTATTCAGAACCACTGTAAGAGTAACGCGATCGAAACAGGTCACTGTCAATAGACAGAATGTCCATCGGCAGCGCTGGAGTGCCGGCATCACCTGTGTTGTTGCGCGCCACATCGAAACTGAACTCGTGGTCACCGCTGCGATATCCATAACCTAAATCGAAACGCTCACGTTCATACTCAGTAGGTGTGATCGTGCCACCCGGAAACTCCAAATCGTCCGCATTTTCATTCATGACGAATCCGCGGAACAGGTGATTGCGGTTAGCCAGTGAGAAGAATCCACTCGCCACCACCCCTTCATTCACAGTTTGGGTACCGAAGTAAGTGCGGCCAGCAAACTCGAAATCGCTGCTGTTACCAAACTCACCTGCATAGGTCTTGGCCTGAATATAACCACCTATGGATTCCTGAGCGGAACTTACTGGCGCAATACCTCGATTAATAGTCAGCGATTCAAGTAGTGCAACCGGCGCATAAGAAAGCGGGGCATCCATGGCATTGGGCCCGGCACCACTAATCTGGGCACCGTCCACGGCCACACTAATGCGATCACCGAACATGCCGCGATACTGGGCAATACCCGTCAATTCGCCATTCTTGTTTATGTTGGCACCCGGCATTTTGCGCAACATTTGCGCCGTGTCTGCTGGTGCAACCAGGGTGTCATCGGTAACCACTGTGTGGGTGTCCTGAACACCGATAACCAGAATTTCAGTGACTCGTTGTGCATCCTGTGCCGTAGCCCAGGGTGTCAAAGCCACCATGATGGATGAAACTAATAGCTTGCGCACTGCTCTCTCCCGCAATGTTATTGATTGGTACTAGGATACTTATATAGCGACTACAAGAAAGTTTTTGGCTGCGACATGATGTCGCAGTAGCGCCACCTGTTGGGGGAAAACGGGCAGTTACTTGATCTGCATCAATAGGTGGCAGGCCGCCTGCAGCGAATTACGGCGAGACTGTGACAAATTGTTTCCGAGCCCCGGTAATACCGGTCCCTGACATGGATTTCTGGAGCGAGGAAAACAGTCACATCACAAAAAATAATTGTTCCTGTTCTGCAAGCTTTGGCTCTATACTCGCGCCCGCTCACCACCCTGGCCAACGAGTTAATCCGACAAGCGAGACTCAACATGGAACCACACGCTGCCATTCAGGCTGATCTCTCAATTGAAGAGCAGCTTGAGACCCGTCTTTTCGAAACGATAGCGGAGAATCTGGAAGCGCATGGCTACGCGGTTTTACCTACCGCCCTGCCGGAAGCTATTGCTGACGCCTTGCTCACTTACCAGGCCGCACTCAGTGAACGTCGATTTCATCGGGCGCGTGTCGGCCGTGGTCAACAACAAATCCGAAATCAGCTCGTACGCAAAGACCAGATCCACTGGATTCAGGAACAAGATGCCAATGCCGCGCTCTGGATAAATTGGTCGACACGCTTACGCAATTACCTGAATCGCCGCCTGTTTCTCGGGCTGTTTTCGTTCGAGAGTCATTTCTCGCTCTATAAGCCCGGCGACTACTATCGTAAGCACCTGGATGCCTTTAAAGGAGAAGCCAATCGTGTCCTGTCACTGGTTTGTTATCTCAATCGAGGATGGGAAGCAGACCATGGCGGCCAGTTGGTGATCTACCATCCGGAAAATGGCGAAGAGTTACTACGCGTATTGCCCGGCTTTGGCACACTCGTACTTTTTCTGAGTGAAGAATTTCCCCACGAAGTACTGCCAACGGACCGGGAACGGCATGCCGTAGCGGGCTGGTTCCGCCTCAACACCAGCGTGGGAGACCAGATCGACCCACCTCGCTAACTTGCGCGAAAAGACTACCTCGCTTCATTACCTTGTGACGGTATTTTTGGACAGCGATCCAGAGTGACCGAATCAACTATTGCACACAGCTGCCAAGAAAATTCCGCTGTTTCGGCACGCGTTCCCTGCAGAAGGTGGCAGGCGTGCTTCAGCGCAACTTCACCTGAAAAAGCTGCAGTTTCTTTCTCAAACAATAGTATTTTCATCCTCACACCAGAAACGCATCAATAGTCCGGTTCAAACAATCCATGCGATCCAATTCAACAAGATTCAAGGTTAGCTGAAAGCAACAAGCGAGATGAAACTTGCCGCAATACGGACATCAGCTACGGGCACGCTTTGCTCTCAAACTGAGAACTAACCCCTGAGTGCAGCTGAGCCAATGTCGATTAGTTGCGCAGTGCGCTGACCATGTTGTCGACTATTCAAGCAGACGGCAGTAGGCAGAATTAAATAGATCTATGTTGAGTCTGTTTCGAGTCTTTGTGTGAGGCGTCGTAAAGAACACACGTCTGCCTATTACTCCGCCTCGCCGCTGACCCTGGACTCGCCCTGAGGGAGATTTCCCGTGGAATTGCAGTTTTTTTCTGTTATCTTTACCCCACAATATTGGGGGTGAATTTATTACCCACCACTCGCCATCAGGCCTTATGCTCGACAATAAATACACAATAGAGACGCCGGAGTTGGTTGAGCTCACACTAAGCCCCGCCAGTGTGTGGTCCAGGTCGATGGCTTTCACCTTCGATTTTATCATTCGCGTGCTTCTCTACGCTGTTCTGTCTATCGTGTATTCATGGTTGTTCGCAAACTCCTCCGCAGTATTCATTTATATAAGCCTGTTTCTGATCGAATGGTTCTATCCGGTTTTTTTTGAAGTCTGGAATGATGGTGCCACTCCAGGCAAAAGCCATTATGGAATCAAAGTCACGAATGATGATGGGACTCCAGTAACCTTTGCCGCATCCATGTTGCGCAATTTGCTTCGGGTCGTCGATTTTCTGCCTTTTATGTACGCCACAGGCATCATATTTTCTGTTAGCAACCCTGGTTTTAAGCGCATCGGTGATCTGGCGGCAGGCACTCTCGTCGTACACTCGCAACCGCCGTACAAAACACCCGAAATTGAAGTCGCCGAGTCCCGACCCACACCTGAGTTTCTGTCCACGGAGGATCAGGTAGCCATAGTTGCTTTTGCTGAACGAGCAAGAAAGATGTCCGCCCAGCGCCGACTCGAATTGGCAGACACGCTATCTCTACTATTCATCCAAGATGGAATCAGTTCGGATACAAAGCTTCTGGAAATCGCGAATGGCATTACAGGAATTGATAAGTAAACCATTGGCCTCAACAAAACGACTGAGCTTGCACTTGTCTATTGATAAAACATGAAACAAAAAGCGTTTATTAGTCAGAATCGTCGTACCTGGGATGAATTCGGTCGCCTGTTGTCAGAGCAAGAAGCGAATCAGAAGCGATTATTCGGGTCTTTGGGCAAGCGAGATCAAAAGACTGCAACGCCTTCGAACTCAAGTCAGGGAGATTTCGTTTCCCTTTACCGCGAAGTCTGCCACCTCCAGGCTATGGCGAAGTCTCGCCAATACAGCAGCCATCTAGTCAATAAACTCAACGACCTGGTTTTGAGAGGTCACAACATTCTCTATAAAAGGAGGCAGAGCAGTTGGCGACAGTTTACAAAATTTCTGGTCTCTGATTTTCCTCGCCTATTACGGAAAAATGCCACGTTTTTCTGGGTTGCTACTGCACTCTTCTACGTGCCCGCGCTACTCTTTTTTGTGGCGCTTCAGTTTCAACCAGAGATCATCTATTCACTACTCGACTATTACACAATTGAATCATTTGAAGAGATGTATAACCCCGCTAATGACACGCTTGGAGAAGCCAGAGATTCGGAAACGGACTTTGCCATGTTTGGGTTTTATATCTACAACAACATCTCGGTGGCATTGCGTACCTTCGCCAGCGGCATATTGCTTGGGATTGGATCAATATTCTTCTTGCTGGTAAATGGCCTCCTTTTGGGTGGCGTTATGGGCCACCTCAACAATATTGGGTATATAGAGACAATCAGTGCTTTTGTTATTGGTCACGGTAGTTTCGAGCTTACGGCAATTATTATAAGCGGTGCCGCGGGAATGCAGCTTGGGTTCAGTCTGCTGAATCCGGGGTATTTAAGTCGCCTCGAAGCCCTGAAGGAATCCAGCAAAACGGCTATACAACTTGTTTATGGTGCGATACTGATGCTGGTCGTCGCTGCCTTTATAGAGGGATTCTGGTCTTCAAGCGCTACTATTCAGCCGGTGGTCAAATACGCTGTTGGCGCCTTCCTCTGGCTCATTGTGATTCTTTATCTCTGCAAGTCCGGAGATCACGATGAAGCCTGAAAATCTGGACCTCGTTGTTCGACCAAGATCCTCATGGGAAGCTTGTGATCTGAGCGTCCTTTTGGTTCGTCGCCATTTCTGGCCTCTGTTTCGAATAGGACTGATCCTTAGTTTCCCCTTTTTTGTCTTCGCGCATGTTGTATTTATCGCATGGCCCGATTACCTCTGGCTCTCCAGTTTTCTCATCTGGTGGAGCAAACCTGTCTGGGAGCGCATCCACCTTTCAGTTTTAAGCCGCGCGGTGTTCGGTGAAGCACCAGACTTGAATACAGCTGTTAGGGAGTTTCGCAGAACTTTCTTTCGTCAATTTATTCAAAGCATGACCTGGCGGCGCTTGAGTCTAAGCAGGTCTTTCACCATGCCCGTTACGCAATTGGAAGGGTTGGGTGGCAGTGCCCGGAAAAAGCGTATTAGCACCCTGGTAGGGGGTGATCAGCCAACTATACGCTGGATCACAATAATAGGTGTGCATATCGAAAGCTTTCTTCTGATCGCGGCATTTCTCTTGGTGATATTGCTGGTTCCATCAGAATTGTCAGAAGGATTCTGGATCAACGTCGACCGAATTGATCCTATGATAATGACAATCCTCAACAACGCGCTTTATTACCTGATCATGATGCTGGTAATGCCTTTTTATGTCGCCGCTGGTTTCACGCTGTATCTCAACAAGCGAGCGATTCTCGAAGGCTGGGATATTGAGGTGTCTTTCAGGAAACTGCGAAATCGAATGGAGTCCCAGAAAAATAGTGACCGCCCCTCTATTCAGTTAAGGGGCATACTTGCTACAGCTTTTCTCTTCGTAGTCATGAATTTCGTACCCACGAGTGAAACCCATGCCCAGGTATTGCTCCCACCCGCTGAAATCGTCACCAGGGATGAGTCCTCCTCACTTGTGTCGGATATCCTGGCTGGAGACGATTTTCATGTGATTGATGAAGTACAAGTGCCTGAATTGAATATCGAGGGTTGGTTTGAAGGCGACTACTCTGATAGTTGGCTTTACAGGCTACTTCGTTTCCTTTCCGGTTCAGAGCGAGAGTACGACCTGACGATACTGGAAGTCATACTATGGGCACTGGTACTCGGTCTGATTTTGTTCATCGTTATGCGATATCGATTATGGGCTTTCGAGTTTGCCCAAAACGAAGCTCGGAAGGTAGATGTCGAATTGCCGGCTTTCCTTCCCGCAGATGCCGATGATCCTCTGCCTGAGAACATACCTGAATCGGCAGCTCAACTTGCCTCGAATGGTGATCTCAGGGCGGCTCTTGCCCTATTGTATAGAGGGTTCCTGCTTCGAATGATTGAGCGCCACCCTATACCTATTTACTCCAGCAGCACCGAGGGTGAATGCGAGAGGCTCATTGCCGAGCACGCAAACTACCATTCGGCAGAATATTTCCATTCTTTGTCTATCGCATGGAAGTGCCTCGCCTACGGCCATAAAGCACCTGGCGATGCGAAGGTTGAATCGCTTGTGGAGAGCTGGGACGAAGCGTCGCGAAACCCAGGCCCTGAGGTGAACGTCTAACTATGCCAGCTACAAGCCCCAGAAATTGGCCCTTGAAGGAAGCTGTATTAGGCGCGTTCGTCATAATGCTGGCTGCGTCTGCATTTTGGCTTTTCGTCCTGGTGGAATGGCGAGTCGAAGAGGTCGATAGGGGCCATTCTCAGTTCGCCCAGCGTTTTCGTTTTCTGGCAGCCATAAACTATTTAAATAGTCTTGGGATCGAAGCAGAGCAACGAAATTCCTTAAACCTGATTCGTGAGCTATCAGCACCCAATTCCGAAATTGGTCCCCGTGACACGATCATATTGGTCGATGCATATGGGGCGATAAATGACAGACGATTGACGGAATTATCAGATTGGATAACAAGTGGCGGCACCCTTCTTCACTCAACTCAAAACCCTTTTTTTAATAACGATCTCGAGGTAAACGACGGCTTATTCAACATGCTCGAAACCGTCGCAGTGGAGTTGGACCTGGAGGAATTTTCAGAGAGTGAAACTCAACTCACTGCTTCAAATATCCAGGAGCAACCAGAAGAAAGCGAGAGAAGTGCTGATGAACCTGCGCAGCAAGCATGCGAGATCTTTGGGCCACTAACCACATGGCAAGATGGAGATACCGAATTCAGAATCCAGATGAATAACCGCCATCGTCTGATAAGCTATTCAGCCCCATCGAACAGCTACTTCATTGCCGACCCCCTGGGAACCCAATTGTTCTCTACAAGCTATGGCAATGGCACAATCATCTACACAACCGACCTGGATATCTGGAATAACTACCGTATTGGTTGTTATGACCACGCCTATCTTCTTTCCCTGTTCGCGCAGAATTCCGGCAAGATATGGTTTCTCGTAAACAGAGATAGCGAGCCCTTATATAAGTTAATCTGGAATAACTATCCGATTACTGTACTGGCATTGATTGCCTGCCTGTTGAGTTGGTTATGGCAAAGCTGGGTGCGATTTGGGCCCATCAGGGGCGTTTGGGATACCGAACGCCGGAGTTTGCTTGAGCATACTTCAGCCGCTGCCAATTTCAGCTATCGTCAAGACAACGGTCATCGACTGATCAAGACTTTGCAGGACGAAATAGCGCATCGGGTAAGTAATAGAGCACGTGGTTTCCAACGCTTCACATTGGATAGCCAGGCTGAAGTAATACGCGATCTTACGCAGCTCCCGAAAGATCTAATAGTCCGGGCTTTAAAGTCTGAAGAACACCTCGATGAGAAAAAATTTACAGTAAAGGCAGTCGCCTGCCAGAAAGTACGGAATAAACTATGAATGAGATAGACGATGACAAACTCGAAAAACTCGTTGCGACTGCTGCCGAAAAGATGTCGCGAGTGAGAGCGGCAGTTGAGAGCACACTTGTTGGTCAAACTTTTGTATTGAACCAGACTCTCATATCACTGTTGGCAAATGGTCATATTTTGCTGGAGGGCGTTCCCGGATTGGGCAAAACTCTGCTCGTAAAAACCCTTACTTCGGTATTTTCTGGCAAATACTCCAGAATACAATTCACTCCCGATTTAATGCCCGCCGATGTTACTGGGCACTCGATGTTAAACATGAAAACGCAGGAGTTCGAAATCCGTCAAGGCCCTGTTTTTGCAAATTTCCTGCTTGCTGACGAGATCAACAGGGCCCCGGCAAAAACGCAAGCCGCACTACTCGAGGTAATGCAGGAAGCTCAGGTGACAATCGAAGGCAAAACCCTTAGCACGCCCAAACCGTTTATGGTTCTGGCCACGCAGAATCCTATCGAACAAGACGGCACTTATCCTTTACCGGAGGCTGAGCTCGATCGCTTTATGATGAAAGTATTCATCGATTACCCTGAAAATGAGGCCGAAATCGAAATGGCCGAATTGGTTCTCGGTAATGCGGGGAGCATGAAACCCCCGGCCCAGGTCGCAACGCAAGAGGATCTGGTTAAATTGCAGGCGCTTGTCCGCCTCATTCTTGTAGACAGAAAAGTCGTGGAATATGCTGTCAATCTCGTTCGCGCAACGCGCGAATGGCCCGGCATTTCGCGAGGAGCTGGACCTCGAGGCAGCATCGCCCTTCTCGCTTGCGCCAAGGCTGCGGCCCTTATGGACAATAGCCCATTCGTAACTCCTGACCACGTCAAAGCGGTTGCAACTCCTGTGTTACGACATCGCTTGCTACTGTCTGCGGAATTGCAGATAGAAGGAGTAAGCCCGGATGTTGTGCTGTACGAAATACTGCAGAAGATTGAGGTGCCTCGTACTTGAAGGCCAGCAAAGTAATTCCATCCCGATTACTGATCACAATTCTGTTAGTTGTGGCCATCGCAACGCTTGTGGGTTATTTGTTGGGACTCGAGTTCGCCGGGACAGCAGGGACAATAGCATTAATCTCGCTTTTCATCGTTAGTCTTGTTGATTTAACGAGCGCTAGAGAAGCGCCTGAATTAACACTGGAGCGTCAAATCCCGCTAAACCTCTCTTTAAACCGCTGGACAAAAGTTGGAGTGACAGTCCGATCAAACATCAAACCTCAGCGCAAGGCCAGCTTATTCGATGAGATAGACGCAACGTTCGATTGCAAACAATTGCCTGTGAAGCTCGAATTGTCCGCGGGCGTACCAACCCAGATAGCATATGAAATAAAACCACAGAAACGGGGCTCAGTCACAATCGCCAGGGCTCAAATAAAGATTGAGAGTGCCTGGCACTTGTGGAATGGCATCTTTCATCCGGAATGCGAGAGCAAGATCAGGGTTTTCCCGGATTTTTCCACTATCAGAGACTACGTTCTGCTTACGACCTCTAATCATTCGGCACAGCTTGGCATCAAAAAGCGGATGAAGCGGGGGGAGGGAACGGAATTTAACAGCCTGCGTGAGTATCGCAAGGGCGATACCCTTAGGCAGGTGAATTGGAAGGCCACATCCAAATTCCGGAAATTGATCTCACAAGATCACCATCATGAAAGTGACCAGCAAATTGTTGTGCTACTCGACTCTGGTAGACGCATGTTGACGCGCGATGAAGGCTTAAGCCATTTTGACCAGGCACTTAATGCACTGATATTAGTTGGCTACATCGCACTACGCATGGGTGATGCGATTGGAGTACTGAGCTTTGGTAAAGAGTCACGCTGGATCGCACCCGGAAAAGGCGCACAGCAGAATACCAACATCCTCAATAATTTGTACGACTTGCATGCGGACACGGCTGCCTCAGATTATGAAGAAGCAATAACGGAATTTTTAAGTCATCAGAAGAAACGATGCCTGGTCATTGTGTTAACCAATCTTCGGGACGAAAACATGGATGGCCTGATCAGCGGGTTAAAACTCCTCCGGGGAAAGCACGCCATGCTTGTTGCCAATATTCAGGAAACCATAATCGGAAACCAACTACGCAAGGAAATAGATAATCTCGACGATGCACTGAGCTACTGCGGCACGCAACAATACCTGGCTGACAGTCGAAGATCGCAACAGACTCTGACGGCAAACGGGATTTTTAACTTCACCTGTACTGGGCCTGCATTGGCCCCAACGCTAGCCAATAGTTATTTGGAAATAAAAGGGGCTGGCATTCTTTAGCGCACTCGCCTGGAGCAACACATGGAAAACGACAACCTCTATGCCGCACCCGAAGCTGACCTCGAGCCTGAATTTACAGATACTCCTGAATTTTTTGTAGTGGGTACCAGGAAGCTGGCAATAATGGGTATCAGTACACTTGGTCTCTATTATGTCTATTTTTTCTACAAACAGTGGGCTTGCCTTAAGAGTTCTCAAAATTTGCGGGCAATGCCTGCAATGAGAGCTGTCTTTAGTTTCTTTTTCGCTCGCTCACTAAGTCGGTATGTATTAACTGCTGCAGAAAGCAAAGATCTGACACATTCCTCAAATCCCGTTCTTTGGGCCGACGTCTATTTAGGCGTGTTCATTGGTATTTTTGTGTTGAACGTAGCGCTTGGCGCAATGGGAAGCGTGGTGCCAGCCTCCCTTTCGCTTTTGGGTACGCTTGGCACATTGGCCTCACAAGCTGTTTTTGCAAACAGCATTCAGATTATTGCAAATTTGATCGTTGGCGACCCAGATGGGGAAGCGAATAATTCCGTCTCAATAGCAAATGTATTCTTTATTCTGCTTGGGCTTCTCCTGTGGATTTCCAATATTTCAGGTTTGCTACTGGTTTCTTGATCAGGAACTTCGTGCTGTAACAGCCAGACTTCGCCGCAACACGAGTATGGAAGATCAAGTCTTACCACCTGGCTAGTTACCTCGATGCAGTAGTTGCTCTGTTGTTTTGCTATGGATGGATGAATGGATGGGTGAATGAAATGGATAGGAGTAGCTTGAGCCAGAACTAGCCCATTGTCTCGCTCACGCCTGCTGAAGGAATTCAGCGATTTCGCCACCCCTATCCATAATGAGATGACCGGTGTGCTTCAGCTCTACTGCCCGGCACCGACGTATATGATCTCGAGCATGCTGAAGACTGGCGGCACCATCCAGCACGGCATCACGGTCCCCAAAATAAACCAGCACTGGCATGTTCAACTTTGCCAGACGCTCTGCACTGAAGATCAACAGGAAGCCCGTGCGCGGTCGGAAATGCTGGTTGAAAGCCATGGTGATATTCATGGCTTGCTGGAGTTTTTCAGATTTTGGCAGCGGCCCACCATTGAGCATGCTTGTCATGCGATCCCTGCCCCACTGCCCAAACAGGCTGTAGAAGATTGCCTTTGGCAATAACGATAATCGTTGCCGCCCCAATCCTCCAGGGCAGATCAGGGCGAGCTTGCACACTTTTTCCGGATAGGTTGTTGCGAAATCCAATGCCATCCATCCGCCAAGAGATAGCCCCACCATAGAGACACGACCGAGATTCAGGGCAGTGATCACATCCAGCAACCAACGTGCATAGTCACCGCTTTCGTAAGTCGGTCTGGATTCTGCCGAATAACCAGGCTCTCCAACCAGATCCACTGCAAACACATGGTGCTGTTGAGAAAAACGCGCCACGTCACCCATCCAGGTGAACGAATTGCTCACGCTGCCGTGCAGGAGTATCAGTGGAGGCTTGCCTCCATCACCACATTCGATAACAAAAGTGTCGCCCAAACAGGTATCTACGAAACGCTCCGTCTTCGGAATGGGCCATTGCGCCAGCAAGCCGCGATACAATTCATGTATCTTTTGTTTACCTTCCTCGCTCTTGAACACTGCTGAACTCATTTGTCTGATTCCTGTCGTTGGGCTTTCAGCAAACTGCTTACCATCGTCAGCAGAGTCTGCACGTGCTCAATACTGCCGGTCAGCATAATCTTCAGTTCTGCTGTTTCCGCAAAGTACTGGCAATGTACGGAAGTGCGGGCCGAAGGATCAAACTGCCGGGCATTGCTGAGGGCTGCCGTCAGGTAGTTACTGATCTGGCTGTGCAACTCGGGTGAAACAACCGTCACATCCACCACTGTGCTGGCTACATCCCGGCGCACCATAGTGGGTTGGGACGACGGCACCAGCAGCGATGCGTCTTCACCCAGGTAATCCTGTAGCTGAGCTGCAGTGAGGCGGTAACGCTTGCCGACGCGGGTGGATTCGATTTCACCCGCACGGATCTTCCGGCGTAGAGTCTTCGGATGGAGTTGCAAAAAAGCGGCGGCCTCTTCCACGGTATAGAGACGCTGGTCCATAGGATTCCCTCTTGGTTTGAACTTTTAGGGAATTATAGGGAATATATTGGAGTATTTTCAATATATTTCACTCACTATTTGGGATAATAAGGAATAATATGCCGCAAATTAGAGGACAAAAGGTTGGGATTCCAACCCTCACTTACGAAAAATGGAGTTTGAGCCGGGAAAATCACAGGCACAAAAAAGGGGCTCATTTGAGCCCCTCTCACTTTTCTTGAGTCCGACTGTTTAGTCTATCGGCTCCAGACGCACTACGCGGGTTTCACCGGCATTGCGATCAGACAGGGCAATATAGATGTAGCCATCAGGTCCCTGACGGATATCACGCACGCGACCCAGGCCATAGGCTACTGTCTCTTCGAGTACCACATTGCGGTAGCTGTCATCCAGTTGCAGACGAGCGACCTGCTCTCCAACCAGACCACCGGCGAAAATGTTGCCGTACCAGAGTGGGAACTTGTCACCCGTGTACACCATCAAACCAGACGTGGCGATTGAGGGAACCCAGAATCGAGCTGGTCGAGTCATGCCTTCTTCTGAAATACCAACATGGATTGGACGGCCGAATTCGCCGTAGTTCACACCGTGCCCCACTACAGGCCAGCCATAGTTATTGCCGGGTTCGATGCGGTTCAATTCGTCACCACCCTGAGGGCCATGCTCGGTTTCCCACAGATCACCGGTCTCCGGGTGAATAGTCAGACCCTGGGGACTACGATGGCCGTAGCTCCAGATTTCCGGTAATGCGCCAGCCACGCCCACAAATGGGTTGTCGTCTGGCACACGACCGTCGTCATGCAGCCGAATCATCACGCCGTTGTGATTGCTCAGATCCTGCGCCGGATGCGCCATGAGCTCCTCGCGGGTACCTACCGGTGGAGCCTGACGGTCACCAGCGGTGAGGAACATATAACCGTTACTATCAAATACCAGCTTGCCACCGTAATGACTGAAACCTTCCGCCTGGGCAGCGAAGATCTCTGTGAGGTTGTTGATGCGGTCATTTTCGAATGTGCCACGGGCAATCGCGGTTACCGAGGTATCTCCCTCTTCCCGCGAATAAGTCAGGTAAACCCAACGGTTGCTGCTGAATTCCGGGTGGGGAACGACCTCAAACAGACCACCCTGGCCGCGGTAGTACACTTCCGGTGTGCCCGGAACGGCTTCTGGCAGCAGTTGGCCGTCACGCACGATGCGCAGGCGGCCGGGCTTTTCGGTTATCAGCATGTCGCCACCGGGCAGCCAGGACATGGACCAGGGTTGAACCAGTCCGTCGGCTACGGTGACAGCACGGTAGTCGTGGTGCGCACTGCTAAAGGTTTCTTGCGCGCCGGCGGTAGATGCGGCAATGGCCAGCATACCTATTCCAGCCAGCTTGGTTAAAGAACGAATCATAAGTTTTCCTCCAGGAAAGACGGTGGAGCGTCGCATGTCACAAGGTACTCTTGATAAGGGAATACGCCAATTGTAATACGGCCAGATTACAGAATTAATAGAGCAAAGGGGCCAGATTGTAAGACTTTGATACAAAAAAGCGCCACCCAGCCATGCCGGGCGGCGCTTTTCCAGATTCAGACTCTACTCGCGGACTAGTCGCGGTAAGAAGCTGTTGGTGGCAACTGAGAACCGCTCAGGTCATCAGGAATGCTGCGCTCACGTACAACGGTGTGAGTCAGCGTACCAATTCCCTGAATACTGGCCTGGATAGTTTCACCATCCACCAGGTAACCAGAGCCTGTTGCACGCTGAACTCGGCCTGCGCCGGTTCCACCTGAGGTACCGCTCTGCATGACGTCACCGGGGAAAACGGTAATCAGCGAAGTGGCATACTCAATCAGCTCAGGAATATTGTGAATCATGTCACCGGCCTGGGCTTCCTGCACAGTCACCCCGTCTACCACAGTGATCTGGTGCAGATTCTCCATGGGATCGCCGTAGAATTCTTTGGGCACGATCCAGGGACCATGAGGCGCGAAAGTATCGTGGCCTTTACCTACGAACCAGTCGGAACGTACGCCGTAACCACCGGGTGGACGACCACCGCGGTCAGAAACATCCATGGCAACCATGTAACCGAATACGTGGTCGTAGGCACGGGATGCAGAAACGTATTTACCGGTCTTGCCGAATACAATAGCCATTTCTACTTCGTATTCGATCTCGTCACGGCCGTAAGGCATGATGATGTCTTCGCCATCACCAACCACGGCACCACGAGTTGGCTTCAGGAACAGGTAAGGAACACCACGGTTTTCCTGACGCTCGCGGGTACGCTGGCGCAGTTGCTCCTCAGAACAACCTTCACAGGCGTGAGTGTAGAAGTTAACCGCCGCGTTCATGATTTTACTGGGGTACTGGATCGGCGCCTGGATATCAACGTCTTCCACGTCGTAAACGTAGGCGGTGTCGTCATCCAGCAAGTCCTGTGCTACCAGCCAGTTCATGACCTCGTAGACACGGTACTTAAGACCATACTCGTACTGCTCAATCAGGCCGAGCATGTCATTTGGCATGTCGATCTTGTTGTACTGCCAGCCGTTCTGCATAGCACGGTTCGCTGCCGGCAGATCCACAATCAGTGAATCGTCACGCACGACCAGACCAACAAACGGTGAGTCATTCACCGAAAAGGTGCCAACCTTGAAGGGTTCCACCGACTCATCGGCCTGACCCAGCGCGGTCAGCGGTGCCACCAGCAGTGCCAGGGCGGCCACCAATGACAGGGACTTCAGGTAAGCGTTCAGGTTTTTTAGCTTTCTTATCATCGCTCTCTCCCATTCAAGGGGTTGTAATTATAGAAAGGGGTGTTTGAAATCTTCCCCCCTCGGAAGACCATGGAAAGGTATCTCTCTGCCAGTCAGATGTCCAGCACTAGCTCAGCCGAAAAATGCAACAAAATGTAGGATTTTCGCGATCTTAGGACGAGTCGCCCTATACCGTCGATGGTTGCAAATCAGCCTGCCGGAGGGCGCGGGGATGCCAGCACGTTAAAGGCGATACTGACGCGATCCTCATTACTCTGATTCTCTTCTACCCCATGCTCCAGCCAGCCCGGAAACACATACATGCGCCCTGCTTCTGGCGCCAGGCGCACCTCTTCTGAAGTAAATTCAGTGGGTTCCGTTGCCGGATAGGTCAGCATGCGGGAGGCTACCCGCGGGTCGCGAAAAAAAATGCTGCCACATTCTGGTGCTTTCAGACTGATGTAGTAAATACCACTGAAATGACAATTGGCATGGTAGTGAATCTTGTTGGAAGCACCCGGAGGATTAATGTTCACCCAGGCCTGGTGCTGGAACAGCATATTAGGTATAAATTTTTGAGACTCTGCGATGCGCTGACACACCTGCACGATACGCAGATTGATCTCTGCAAAGTCTTCCAATCCCTGCAGAGTGTTCGGACTTTGCCAACCCTTGACGTTGGTATTGGCCACTCCGTTCGGGTCAGCTTCCCTCAGCCTGTAACAGGCTTTGACGAGCCGCTCATTGAAGCTTTCCCTGTCGTCGAACAAGGTGGACCAAACGTAAGTGGGGAAAAGGGCTTGGGGCAAGATTTGCAAGAGTGAGGCTCTCCTTCGAGTCGATACTGCCAGTTTAGCAATGGTTGGGGCAGCATACTGGGACCAACATTGGAAAAACAGTGCAGCATCTCAACTACTCTATTCTCCAACCCATCAATGCAGCAGGAATAGATATTCGACGCCGTGGTGCAGGGGCTGCACCAGGTACAAACTGGACACCGCCAGCACGAGCAGCGAGAGATGAAAACTCACTCGCTGCAAGGTGCTTAATTGCCTGCCGTGCACCAACGCCTCGATGCGCCTTTCCACTTCGGATCCGGTAAATGCCGTTGTGATTACGGTGGAGCCGAAGTGGCATTGGGCTGGTGACATGCGCTGAATCTTCAGCAAGGTTTCAGCAACACGCAATTCACCAAAACAGTCTGACGCCTGAAAATCGCAAGCAGACTCAATCAGCAGATGAAAATCCTCAACAATGGATGCAGACAATTTTGCAGGCAATACCGATGTAAATACCGTGGCAAGAAGAATACGAATATTGTCGTGGCGTTGGCTGTGTGCGTTTTCATGGGCAAGGACTACGGCGAGTTCCTCATCACTGCAGTTTTTCTTTAAGCCTTCGGTTATATAGATTTGATTCTTCCACCAGCCCAGGGTGAATACGAACGGCTGACTGTCTTCCAGTAACAGATAGTCCCCTTCCTGCTGAGCTAAATTTTGCAACTGTTTTCTCAAGTGCCAGGTTGCCCTCACGCTCCTGACGATTGAAAAAAGAAATACCGAGAGAATAACCATCACCACACCCAGGCCAATCAGCGCGATTTCAGGCACGCTAATAAGTGGCACGTGGGTCACACAGTCATCATGGCAATGACTGGAAACCAGCGTGGATTCTAGCGCCGGCAGAAAGAGAAACAGCGTGCAGCTGAAACTAAGAAGAAGCGGGCAAGCCAGCAGCAGCAATAACATATTGCCGGCATGGGAAGGATGCCAGGACAATAATCTGGCACGCAGCACCGGATACAGGAGGGACAAAAGCGCCGCCAACAAGAACCACAATCCAACCCAGACTGTGGCAAAAGAGCCGGCAAACTCGATCGACTCAATCATCTCCCCGCTCCTGCTGCAAGCGCTTCTTCCTGATCATTTCTTCCAGGTCATCCAATGCGGATTCGTCGAGCCTCTCAGCGACGTTCACGAACGAACTGAGAATGGTATTGGTTTTACCGTCATGCAAAAGATGGATGACATCTTTGAGCAGCGAGCCAAGCACATCGGCCCGGGATTTCACTGCGGTATAGAAGAAGGCGTGCCCCTTTTTACTGCGGGACAGAAATTCCTTGCGCAGAAGCCTTTCCAGTGTGGCCTGTACGCTACTCAGCCTGCAGGGTGCTTCTGTAGCGAGTTTTTCGGTAATAGAACGGGCATCGATGGCCGGTTCTGACCATACCGCTTCCATGACCTTTAACTCCAGTTCCCCTAACGAACTGGGCAAGGTGTTTTGTGCTCGACGTGATTTATCCATAAGTGATGCAGCCAAACTTCTACTGCGAATAGGTTTTTATAATTGCGTGTCAGGCTTTTTTATTCTTGTAACTTACTGATATCAATATATTTATCTTTGCAGAGAGCCGTTGCTACTTGATCAGTAGCTCGCGGGTCTGCACACTGCGCCCGCCTTGTAGATGGCAAGAACAGGAATTATTAAACGGGAGAGTAGTAGTGTCCAGCAAAGTGTTGAAGTGGTTCGCGTTGAGTGGTGCAGCAGTTGTATTGCCGGTACAGGCACAGGATTCCGTTCAGGAAATCGAGATTATTGGTCGTAGCGTCAACTTGGTGGGTGACGCACTGAGTGCCTCAGAGGGTCGCGTGTCCCACGATGAGATTCTGCAGCGACCAATCCTGCGTACCGGTGATGTACTGGAATCAGTACCAGGACTCGTGGCAACGCAGCACAGCGGCAGCGGCAAGGCCAACCAGTATTTCCTGCGTGGTTTCAATCTTGATCACGGCACCGACTTTGCCACCAGTGTGGACGGCATGCCCGTTAATATGCGCAGCCATGGGCATGGCCAGGGCTATACCGACCTTAACTTCATCATTCCTGAATTGGTGGAAGAAATCGTCTACCGCAAAGGGTCCTACTACTCCGACGTAGGGGACTTCTCCGGCGCGGGATCGGCACGAATCCAGACTCGGGACCACGGTATTGCAAACAGTATTCAACTCGGTGCCGGCGAATATGGGTTTGCGCGGGCTTTGCTGTCAGGTAGCGCAGCTAGCGGCAACGGTGAATTGATCTACGGACTGGAACTACAGGGCTACGAAGGCCCCTGGGACCAGATTGATGAAGACGTTGAAAAAACTAACTTCATGCTCAAGCAAATCTGGGAAACTGCGGATGCTAACTATTCTGTCACGCTGATGGGCTACGACAATGAGTGGAACTCCGCGGACCAGATTCCAGATCGAGCCGTGCGCAGTGGTCTCATCAGCAAATTTGGCTCCATCGACACCACAGTCGGGGGCGACTCCTCACGCTACAGCCTGTCATTCGGCATGAATCGTCCACTGGCAGGAGGCGATCTGAACGCAACAGCCTATGCCATAGATTACGACATGAATCTGTATTCCAACTTCAGCTATTTCATCGCGCCAGAAGGCGACCAGTTCAAGCAAGTCGATGATCGCCGAATCTATGGTGGCGACCTGACCTGGGGTAGAGAAAGCAACTGGGGCGGCATGCCCGTCACCAACACTCTAGGCGCCGACTTGCGCATAGACGATATCGGTGAAGTTGGGTTGTTGAGTACCAATGCGAGACAGTTTTTAGGCAATATCCGCCTCGATGCTGTGGAGCAATCCAGTGTGGGCCTTTACTGGGAAAACGAATTGCAATGGACTGATCGATTGCGGACTGTATTGGGATTGCGTCATGACTTCTTCGATTTTGAGGTCAATGCCTTGGCTGCTGGCGACCCTTCAACCCTGGCCGCGAATTCCGGAAGCAGCGATGCAGATATCTCCACGGCGTCCCTAAGCATCATGTATGCGCTGAATGAGAATCACGAACTGTATGCGAGCATCGGCGAAGGGTTTCACAGCAATGATGCCAGGGGAACCACGATCAGCCAGGACCCATTATCAGGCGAAGCCGTGGATCCGGTTGATCCATTGGTCGCAACCGAAGGTGCGGAAATCGGTTGGCGTATTTTCTTCACCAATCGAATCAATGCCACGCTTGCCCTGTGGGAGTTGGATATCGATTCCGAACTGCTCTTCGTCGGCGATGCTGGCAACACCGAAGACACTGGAGTTGGCAGTGAACGACAGGGCTTCGAACTGACCGCCTACTTCCAACTGAATGACGCGTTCGGCCTCGACGTCGAGTATTCCAGCACCGACGCAAAATTCGCCACGCCGGTAGAGGGTAGCGACGAGATCCCGGGCGCACTGGATCAAGTGATTAGCGCAGGCATCAGCTTCCAGCCCAATGATCAGTTCTTTGCGCACCTGCGCCACCGCCAGTTCTCCGACTATCCACTCGATGGTGGCAATCGCGCAGCAGGCAGCAGCATGACCAATCTTCGTCTGGGTTATAGAGTGAATGACTCGCTGCAGTTCAGTCTGGACGCACTAAACCTGTTCGACTCCGATGATCACGACGTCGAGTATTTCTACGAATCACAATTGGCGGGAGAACCCGCACCTGTTGAAGACAATCACTATCATGTGTTCGAACCCAGATCCATCCGCTTGTACGCGCAATACAACTTTTAGGTCGTGATTGAGGAAATGCTTTCAAGGAATTGAAATGGATCCTGCAAATTTTCGGACCAACTTTGAGGGGAGCATGATGCTCCCCTTTTTTTGATCGTCGCAGAAAGGGAAGTTAATTCCTTAAGCTCGCATAACGAAGCGTACAACGTTTTCTCACTGCCATTTCCGGCTTTCGTAATACCCGTGCTCAAGAAAATGTTGAGCAGCATCATCCTCAGATAAATCCCCAAGAACCTTTGTGATATCCGGATTTAACTGCAGATAGTTTTTCGCTTGAAAATCGGATGGCAATTTCGGGTAGTCCTCAAACACGATAATATCCTGGTAGCTATGTCTTCGCTTACGTCCACACCATTGACCATAGTAAATCGCGAAGGGTTCGAGTCCTGCAGTCAGGGCAAATGAAAGCAGAACATCCTCGTGAAAGCCTACTGCGTTAAGTTCACCATGAGTCTGGTTCACATACTCCCTTTTATGCGCGTGAACATCATCATCAAACTTGATGGAAGAGCGCTTTTGGTCGATCAAAGCTACTGAAGATTCATTTATAAGGAAGCAGCTTGCCAACAATTTACCCCCAGGCTTTAACAGGCGACTCAACAGCTGCAAATAGTGCTGCGTTTCTTCTTCATTCAGATGGGTAAAAACACTGAATGCTGTAATGATGTCAAAAGACCGCTCATCCAATTGAGCCAGCGTTTCAATGCGGTTCAGATTTAGCGCCTCTTCTGTTTTGAACTTGTCATAGAGCTTGTTGCTGCTATTGGTCAAATAGAACTCGGCATTGGGATACTTGTTGCCAAGTTCACGCTGACAAAAATCGATTAGCCTGGGGACGATATCACAACCAATGTATTTTCCGTCTGCTGAAAGATAGTTCAGCATAGGAATCGCCAATCTTCCGCAGCCGCATCCAAAATCCAGAACTTTCATATCCGGTTCCAGGAGCGCAAGATGTTTTACAGCGGTGAAATTTTGCACTCCAATCTCTTGCGCATCTCCTCCACCGACAATGTCGTTAAGGCCTTCAGCGATCATACGTTCGTAGACGTGTGCGATTTCATACATGCAATCTGTCTCCGGTGTGGGTACCAGTAATTTAGTGAGATTATTGCATTTAGTGGGAATTATTCCCACATCTTAGTTGTGATCTAAATATTCATTGATATTTCAATAGATTAACTGGATTCGCCATGCGCATACTGCGGTAAGTTTGGCTCCTTCTCTGCAAAACCTTCCAAGCACGCAGTGAAGGTAGTGCACACTGTGTAGCACGCATAAACTTGTGCTCTAATCCCACAATGAATCACTATCCAACTACGTTTGAAAAAGCCCTGGCTTTAATTGACGAGGCGAACCGCGCCGACCCCAACATCGAAATCATCGAAGGACAGGAATGGCCAAAGGAACTGCTCTATTCCGAACGCATGAGCGACATGTTGCATCGCTTTGCTCCCGACGCCGATGAGGCCGTGCAACTTGCGATTCGAGCCCAGCATATCGAGCGCTGGAAGACGCCACGCAGTAGCTACCCTGAGGGGCGTATCGGCTACCTCAAGTGGCGCAAGGACTTATACGGAATTCAGGCGGCAACTGCAGTAGAGTTGTTGCGGCAAGCAGAATGCCCGGAAGACGTTATTGACCGAGTAAGCAATATGATCGCCAAGAAAAATCTTAAGGCGAGTTCAGACACCCAGCTGCTTGAAGATATCAGCGCACTGGTCTTTTTGGAGCATTACATGCTGGACTTCTATACGCGTCATCCGGACTACGATGAGAAGAAGTGGACAGGGATTATCCAAAAGACCTGGAAGAAAATGTCGGATGATGCCCATGAGTTTGTGCAGTGTGGAAAGCTGCACTTGCCAGTAATGCTGACAAAGATTGTTCACAAAGCGTTATCGAACTAACAAACAGTCAAACGAGAAAAAAGGGGTCAGAGTAAAAATACAGTACTGTATTTTTACTCTGACCCCTTTTAGTTGCCCCCTTTTAGTTAAGCAAGACCAGGACAACACTCAGGGTAAAGATACCTAACACCGAAGATAAAAGAGATCCCGCTGCGGCGGCGCCGTGACCGACATCGTATCGGTTGGCGAATACATAGGCACTGATTCCCACGGGCATCGCGGCCGCCAGTACGCCCGCGCTTGCCCATTGCTGATCGATATCGAACACGTAAAACATGCTCACCCATACCAGCGCCGGCAGCAGGAGTATATTGATTGCAGTCATCACACTTGCTGGCAGCATTTGCTGTCGCAGCTTGTATTGCCGCAGTGACATACCCAGTACGAATAGCGACGCGGGGATCGCCGCCTCCGACAGCAAGTCTATGCTGGCGAATAATGGCCCCCAGACTGGAATAGAGAAAATATTCACCAGCAAGCCTGCAATTAAACTCGCAGTAATGGGACTACCCAGCAATTGAACCACCAGTCGGCGCAGCGCGCCTAATACCGATCCTGCATTCAGGTGGGAGCGCTCAGCTGCAATCGTGCCCACGGTGAACAATACGAGATTCTGTATTGAAATGATAAAAAACAGTGGCACCAGCCCCTCTTCACCTAGCGCGTTGGCAATCACAGGGATACCTACAATAGTGGTATTCGAGTAAGCACATCCCATGGCGAACACGCTTTGCTCTTCCGGCTTGTATCGAAAAGCCAAGCCAGAAACCACAACACCAAGCAGATAAACAAATAGCACCGCCACGTAGTAAGCCAGCAGGAATTCCAGGCTTTCTCCGGCGTTTATTTGCGAGCGCGATACGCTGACAAAAAGGAGGCAGGGAATAAACAGGTTAAATGTTAGCTTGGAGATGATTTGTGAGTCATTGGCACTGAACCAGCGCAGGCTGATAGACAGATAGCCCAGTAGCGCGACTGATAGTACTGGGAACAGCACATAGAAAACGAACACAGATAACTCCGAAACAATGGTCAGCTGAGGAAGTAAAAATGGAGCAAAGCAACACTACTGTTTGTCTTTCTTCCTCTATTTCTTTCTACCTTGCCTTGTTAGAGACCAGCCCTCAGCCCTATCGACGATAAACTAGAAAGCGTGCAGCATGATAAACTAAAATCGATGCGAAATAGCGCAGCCCAGGTAGCTCAATATTCGCCTGCGATTGCAGGTGTCAATCAGCTATTTTATTTATATCTCCTTGCTCTACTATTCACTCATCCACATTGCCAAATTCAGGGATATCATGAGAATCAGCCGCACTGCCATTGTCCTTAGCCTGCTCTCGCTTACCACTCTCCCCAACCACCTTCAGGCGCAGAGCCGGGAAAGCCTCGAGATGATCGAGAATCTCGAGAACCTTCGGTTTGCCCGGCTGGGCAATCCGCAGATCAAATCCGACGCCATACCACCCGTACGTAGCAGTGCCACTGCACCCCACCGGATGCTGATTATCCCGGTGCAATATGCGGACCGGGGCTTTGATCGTTTTCTCGGCGAAACCAATGCCGATCAGCGCAATAGCGAATACCTTCAGAACATGTTGTTTTCGGAAGACCTGCAGCAGCCACGTGGAGACACCCTCACCCACTACTACTATCACCAGTCAAAGGGGCGTTACCTGGTAACCGGCAAGGTAATGCCTGTGGTTACCGTACCGGAGACCTCGGAATACTACGGCAAACCGATCCAGAACTCAGACGGTGCCTGGCGTAACGATGTGCGAGCAGAACAACTGGTGGAAGATGCGCTCGTTGCCGCACTCGAACAAGAGCCGGATTTTCCCTGGGAGGACTTCGATGTCTGGGATCCCATGGATTATGACGGCGATGGCAACTACGCAGAGAGTGACGGCTATATCGATCATTTCGTGCTGGTATATGCCGGCAAGGCGCAGTCTTCCTGCCAGGGTCTGTTTAATCTGAACCAGAAGTTTACCCCGGACGCCCCCGCCGATATCTACGATCAGTTGGAACCCACGGAGCAGGAATGTGCACAACGGATTTGGCCCCATCGTTTTTCCCTGACCAAAAACAATGGTAGCGGCCCGGAGGTGGAAGGTTTCGTGAATCGCCGCGGCGGTATCCCCCTGCGCGATGGACTGTGGGTTTACGACTACAACATGCAGTCGGAATATACCGCTGTTTCAACCTTCATCCATGAATTTGGTCATTCCCTGGGTTTGCCGGACATCTACGCCGCCCAGACCAACAATTCCACCGCCGCCTGGGAGGTAATGAGCAGCACGGCCAGCCCGATTCCCCAGGAAATGAGTTCCTGGTCGCGCCTGATGCTTGGCTGGCTCGAGCCCTGCATCATCAGGCCGCGCAGTGCCGGTGGCAGTAAAGTGCAGTCGGTATACCTGAAAACCATGAACGACTGGAATGCCGGTAAAGAAGCAGAAGCAGGCCTGTGCGACAGCGCCATGGTGATCTTGCCTCCCAAGATTCGCGAACTGCGTATGGGGCCGCTCAATGAAAGCAATGGCAGCCAGGCAGCTTATACAGGACAGGGCAATGACCTGAACCATTACCTTGCCAGAAATTTCGATCTCTCCGAAACCAACGGCGACGTGACTCTGGAACTCGATGCCTGGTTTCGCATCGAGGCCGACTGGGATTATCTCTACATTGAGGCCTCAACCGACGGTGAGAATTATCAACGCCTGATGCCGCTGGATAAAAGCGGTCCCGACGATACCAACAGCGTAATGCCCTCACGCAGAGGTCATGATGGATTGGGCACCATACCCGGCTTTACCGGGCGCAGCGGCGATCTTGACGGCGACGGCAGGGTCGAGAGTTCAGCAGGTTGCGTGGTGGACCAAGCCCGGGCCCTGGCGGAAGACAGCATTGGCGATGATCAGGTAGATCCCTGCGAAATACCGCAATGGGTGCACGCCAGTTTCGATCTCAATGACTATAAGGGACAGGAAATAGAACTGCGGTTCCACTACTTCGCCGACATGGCGGCAGTTGAAGACGGCGCACTGATTGACAACGTCTCTATCCCGGCACTGGGATTCAGCGACGATTTTGAAGCCACCGAATTTGAAGGCTGGCGCGTCGAAGGCTTTTCCCTGAGCAGTGGCGAGCACGATCTGGCGGTACCGCACTATTATCTGCTGGAATACCGGGACCCTTACGAACAATTTGCCAACGCGCACAACTACGACAATAGCCTCGATAATCCCGGTTTCAGTTTCTATCGCAACCCGGAAAACGGGGAGATGGAAGCGGTCGATTTTCGTTATCAACCGGGCGTATTAATGTGGTACTACAATGGTTCTTATCTTTGGAGCCAGAACGACCCTGCCCAGTTCGGTCCCGGTAATGGTTTTCTATTGCTGGTTGATTCCACTCCGCAGGAATTCGAACTACCGCCAGTGCCCACTACTTATTACAAGGACGACGAAGGCTGGCGCTTCTATGATTTCAATGACGATGCACAGGCGACGCTGAAGCAGGGATTCATCGACGTCATGTGCTGGCAGAGACGCCCCGATTACTATCCCATTGACGTCAGCGACGCTGACAAGGCCAGTTGCGATACAGACGAGGGCGTTTCGGGCGAATCCGTTAGCTATGACGGAAAACAATTGCTCTATGGCTATACCCTAAACAATGAATTCCTGCCCGGCGCAGATCGCGAACCTTACAAATCCATGAGTACGCTCTATGATTTTAGACTCACACGGGACGGGATTCAGTACCGCCTCTACGATAGAGTCCTGCGCCAGAATCATTCCGCCGATGCACCGTTTTCTTTGCAGCCCTTCGAAAATGGAGAACAGTACTATGTAATCAGGGATGGTGAATTGGCGACAAAAGAAGGCAAAGACTTTGCTGCCGTGAGCACGTTCAGCGATCGGGAACCCGGCGACTACCTCAATCCACACCTACCCTTTGGTAGCGCCAGCATTCCTAACGCCGGCCTCAACTTCCAGTTGGCGGAGCCAGGTGCAGATGCTCCCGAGGCGGCGAAGGTTAAAATATATTTCTCCTGGGACAAGTAATTCCTTGGGAGCAAAAAAAGGGGTCAGAGTAAAAATACAGTACTGTATTTTTACTCTGACCCCTTTGATCGCTCCACCAGCGGTCAACCCAACAACAACAAACAATGAGGTCCACCATGCGTATTTCCCATCTGCTCGTTAGCATCGTATGCTGCATGCCGTTCACGTTCCTGTCTGCACAGAACCCATTTGGGGGTGTTACCAATGAACCACGTCCTTCCGAGTACTTGCTTTGGAACGCCGAAACCGTGGCCAGCATCAAAGCCGAACTCGAACAGGGCCTAAAAGACGGGAACGGTATCTGGGGAACAGGTTTTATCTATGACCGTGTACTGCAGGCCGCCGAGCACCGGCCGCACAACATGTCTATCGTACATCGTTCCGGTTACACGCAACCGGAGATTCATGAATTGAAGTGGGACATGTATGTAATTCTGGATGGCTCAGGCACGGCTCGCATGGGTGGCGAGCGTGTGGGCTGGATTGACGGTCTGCCACCGGAGGAGCAGCATCCCGAATTGATAGGTTATACGGAATTTGAGGTTACCAAGGGCGATATCCTGCATGTTCCGGCACGGGTCTGGCATCAGTTGGTGACGGAGGAAGGCACTTCGATTACCTATGCACTGATCAATATTATGGAAGAGGAATAAGGGTCAAAGGGTTCAGGTTTAAACAGACTGTAATTTTATTCTGACACCTGGTTTTCCAGGCCACACATCAGGAAACAAACAACTCATGGACCAGAAAAAATTCAACGTTTCCCTCGAACTGGTTGAAAACTACCTGTTCAAAATTGACTTCGGCGACTTCGGCACCTTCATGACTGATGAGCCGGAACCTCTCGGCACCGGCGAAGGACCAGGACCGTCCGCCCTGCTCGGGGCATCGGTAGCGAACTGTCTGGCAGCCAGCCTGTTATTTGCAATTCGCAAATTCAAAGAAGACCCAGGCGAAGTTTCAGCGACCTGTGAAGGGGTAATCGAGCGAATAGATGGTCGATGGAGAATCGTGACGCTTAACGTCGATGTCAGGCTGGGCGCAAATGCTGACACGATCACTCATATTGATAGAGCATTGGAGCAATTCGAAGACTTCTGTGTGGTCACCCAATCGGTTCGACAGGGGATCGATGTGAACGTCAGTGTGTTTGATGGCGGTGGGGAGCAGGTTAAGTAAGGAATACGAGGGGACAGACCACGTATAGCAGTGTCCTTAATACAGAATACTGCGATCAAAAGCGTCAGTGTAAAAGCACAGCACTCTTAATTTACTCTGCGCCGACTTACTAAGTGATTCATGGTGAGTGAGATTTGCTCACTCCAGTGGCCGCATGAGTTTTTTCTCTAAAGAAGCTTCCAACCCCGAATTTTTGAAAAGCTCACGAAATTTGGAGATTGGCATCTCAATCCAGTAAGGCCCTACATCTTCCACTATGATATAGAATTCAATGGCACGCTTCGCTATCGCCATATTTTCCATAGTTGCTATATCTACTAGTACGATTTTATCTTCCACAGATTTTACCTTTTAGTAACCAGGGACACTCATAAAATAATAAGTTAACAGTTTAATCCATAAAGCGTGAAAATTAGTGCAAGAAAGATTGCCGGGATGGGGATTCTGGAATTGGTAGTGGTTGATCAGTGCAGTCTTACGGGAGCCTGGCGGCTCTTGCCCGGAGAGATTGATTCGAACCCAGGGGACACTGACAACTTGGCAACTTGGCAACTTAATGAGCGAATTCAAATGCTCCAGCTTGGTTAGGTTGCTAAGTTGTCAGTGTCCCGTAGTTACCTCGTATTGGAGGGCAAACTTTTACGGGTTTACCCTTTTTTATTGGATGAAGCTCAGACCATGTTTTCTTCGTATTTCCAGAAAACAAGTTAAACGTGGTCTGCCCCTAGATTGATTTCTCAACACAATCCGGTGAATTCGGGCGCATATAGTGGACAATATCAAATGCGGGTAGAGTAGGAAACGCCCAACTCCCACCCCCATTCCAGTGCTCCTTATCTTGTTCCAACCAGCTTTGAACTGGCTCAGGAGCGTTACGCAAATCTATAAAGTAATGGTTCTTGTTGGCCAGAGTGAACAAGTCTTCGGCAGACCCCGCTGGAGGTGGTCCAAACTCGCGCGGGGTGCGCTCTTCTACTGGCAAGAAGCAGAACTCGTTGCTTCCACCAACAGCTAAATTAAGTAAATTGACAAAATTTTCGCCGTATTTGCTACGTGCGTAGTGACCAAATGGAATCTTCATATCATTGCGACCGTCTTCAGGAAGGTATATGGGCACACTGGCCATGTGACCAACAGAGGCGAATACAACCACACGCGCTTGTGAATCAACTTGCCCCAATACCCACTGCAAATTATCGAACATGACCCTATCACGCGTTTCCTGGCTCACATCATTCCAGCCGAAGCCGTCATCTGGCGTCCAGCCCAATGGAATCTGCCGAAACCAATCATCTATTTGACCTGCTGCCACAGCAGCCTGCAATCCCCAGGCATATTCATACTCACCACTGACTTCGCTGAACTGGATTCGGCGACGCTGCATGAATGACTGCAAATCAAAAATACTGGCCGTCAGCAGATTTCTTTCATCGGTAGTGAGCTGACCGTAGTCAAAAATATCAGCCAATACAGGCAGAAAACGTTCAAACTTTTCTGAATAAAATGCAGCTGAATCCGTATCCACAGATCCAAGATAGCTCAAGGCGAAACGAAGCGGGGTATCTGGATTTCTTGAAGCATCGTTCTGATAAGGACTACCGGATACATCCATGCCGAAGATTTGTATTTTTCTTGCATCTTCTGGAAGTTGCAGATTGTACTCTCTCAACCATTCCACCAGGTTCCAGTTTTGCTGGAACTGATCAAAACCATTGGAGAACCCCAATTCGAAACGAATGCTTGCTGCTGCAGTGTTGCCCAGCACATAGTCATTAAGCACCTTGCTTTCAACCAGGCCCGATTCCAGCACAATCGCTTCGAAACCCTGGTTTTCAACGAGATATCTAAACAGACGGTTCCTAAATAGCATTTGTTCTCTCACACCGTGATTACTTTCACTGATGGCAACTATTCGCGCATCACCCAACATTTCCCGAATCGGGTCAAGGTCTTTCACAGGACCGGATAAGTCAGCCAGTGAGTAGTCTGAGGCAGATTCATTCACCCAAGACTGGACGTGATTGCGAATCTCACCCACATCTTGAGCGGAGATGCTGGAAGACAACAGAAGCAAGATGCTGAGCAGAGTCGAAAAAGTGCGGAAGAACGGTGTGGGCGTAGAGACTAAAAGTGCCATTGTGGCTCTCCACCTTAAGAGGATTACTAAAGCGAATCTCGAATATACCTACCTTAAATGGGTGAGTAGTATAACTTTGTGTGTCTGAATTGGATACTTAGGCAGGATCAAAGGGGTCGGAGTACTTTGATCCGACTTCTAGTTTGCATGAAGAATATCGATACATGCAGTCTTCCGGGAGCCTCACGGCTCCTGCCCGGAGAGATTGATTCGAAATTTGCGTGGGCGCAAATTCCTCACCCTTCGGGCAGCGCGTTCGAGCTGTCTGCGGAGCTTCGCTCCTTTCGAACTGGGAGTTCGAACCAAGTCCTCCGGACTTACCAAACTAAAAAGGGAGCCTTTGGCTCCCTTTTTTTATAGTGCTTTCTTCCGGGAGCCTCACGGCTCCTGCCCGGAGAGATTGATTCGGAATTTGCGTGGGCGCAAATTCCTCACCCTTCGGGCAGCGCGTTCGCGCTGTCTGCGGAGCTTCGCTCCTTTC
This sequence comes from uncultured Pseudohongiella sp., assembly GCA_965227635.1. Lineage (GTDB taxonomy): Bacteria > Pseudomonadota > Gammaproteobacteria > Pseudomonadales > Pseudohongiellaceae > UBA9145. Next base: position 4,255,044 of record OZ245763.1, read on the forward strand.
GAACTGGGAGTTCGAACCAAGTCCTCCGGACTTACCAAACTAAAAAGGGAGCCTTTGGCTCCCTTTTTAGTTTGGCACGCCCGGAGAGATTCGAACTCCCGACCAACTGGTTCGAAGCCAGTTACTCTATCCAGCTGAGCTACGGGCGCGTGGTGTCGTGGATTATATAGCGCTAATCGAAATGGGTCACTGCGAACTACCCTTCGACAACCTCTAGCATGAGATGTTCGCCAGCATTTGTGTCTGGCCAGCACGCAGGCTCAATGGCCTTAAGGTGTTGGATTCGACGCGCAGTGGGCGGATTATAAGGGTATTGGCAACAGAGGTCACTTCTCTTGGAGGAATCGGTGGTATCCCGGGAATTCTAAACCTCTGAAGAATATGGAAAAATGCGGTAAGACCCCTTAAGCTATTGCCTTAAAGCGGGGGTTTGGCACGCCATACGGTTCTATTGGCCTTTCTCCCCCCGAAGAAATTGCCTCCAAGGGAGAACAGCATGCTCAAATCCAGCCTCAAGATCCTCACCAGCCTGACCCTAGCCCTCGTTATCGTCGGCCAGAGCAGTTCCCAGGATGCTGACAAGCAAATCGATATCACGGCCGAGTTGTTCAAGTGCCTCACGGATATGGCGCGGGCCGGTTCTGGTGCGTTTTTCGTGGACAACGTCCTCGGCGACCTGGACGGGACCATTGCCGTGGCTAACTCAGAGACCGGTGGCGCCTATCCTCCGGGATCCGTAGTCGCGCTGGTACCAACCGAAGCGATGGTCAAGCATGAGGAAGGCTGGAATCCGGCTACCAATGACTGGGAATTTTTCGAGCTGAATGTCTCCGATGCGGGATCGGAAATTAACGTACGTGGCACAACCAATGTGGTGAACCGCTTTGGCGGCAACTGCTTCGATTGCCACAAGCTAGCTACTCCCCAGTGGGATCTGATCTGTGGCACGGACCATGGCTGTGCTCCCCTGCCTATACCGCGGGAAACTATCGTTAACATACAGAACACCGATCCCCGCTGTGTTCGCTCAGATGACGCGGCCTAAGCACTTTGCTTTCAGGATAGAATCCGGCGGACTGATGTTATGGACCTGAGTGCTATCGAAAATATCGCTGGCGTCATTCAGCTTGCGGTAGCACCAGTTTTTCTTCTGGCCGGTATCGCTGGCATGTTAAACGTCCTCTCAATTCGCCTCGGGCGGGTCGTGGATCGCGCCCGTATCGTGGAATCGCGCCTGGCTATCGAACGTCATGAGCATCACAAACTTACCCTGCAATCGGAGACCGAGGGGTTGTGGAAACGTATTCGGCTGGTGAACTGGTCTGTGCGCATGTTTGTGGTCGCGGCCTTGATGGTCTGCCTGGTCATTATGACCCTGTTTTTGGCGGAACTGACCGTATCAGATCTGTCTTTCATGGTATCCACCCTGTTTATCGCGGCTATGGGGCTGATGATTTCCGGGCTGATCCTGTTTCTGGTTGAGGTGAGTATCTCCACCCGCCGAATCCGGGAGGGGATTGTTGAGATCCTGGCGGAAGAAGCGGACTCACCTATCAATTAAAACCCTAAATATATTCCGGCAAAGCCTGGATTCCTGACCTATACTGATTCCGCAAGTTGTAACAAGCCAACTGGGGCGGCAAAAATGACGGAACGGGAACTCATCACCTTGCTACTGGGGCTGGGCATTCTGGCCTATTTCAGCCTGCAGCATCGTCGCCAGGCCCATCTCGCCGAGCTCCGCCTCCCCTTGCTCGCCTTCGCCTTCATCACTCTCGGTTGGGTCATGGACGTACTCGACAACGGTGACATGAATTTCATGCGGTTCGTCGAAAACTTCTTCTATTTGTGCTCCGCCATCACGTTTACCGTCTGGACGCGTAGGCTCAAGCGAGGTGAATCGAAATGGATTGGGTAGTTGACCTGCTCAATGTGGTAGCAATTGGCTGCCTGATCGTTTCCATCAAGCACATTCGCGAAGCCAGCGCTATCAACAAAGGGCTACCGAAAACAATTCTCATATGGTTTTTCATTACCTTAACCATCTCACTCGCCTATAGCCTTTTTAAGCGCTACCAGGAGTTACCTGCAATCCCTGTTCTGGGTGACGACTACATAATGGATGTAATGCAGCACCTCACTCCCGTGCTCTTCCTTCTACTAATGAACTCCCTTGCTCAATCGCGAACCATTAGTGACCTGGAGAAGAAAGGTGCGCAAATGGAAGTACGGGAGCGTCATATGGAAGACCAGCAATCCGCTCTACTCAAACTCTCAAGATTCTCGGGCGATGCTCGGGCTTCCGTGCGACGCTCAACGGAAGTTGCTGCAGAGGCTCTCAACGTTTATCGCGTTGGTGTGTGGCTTTACGATGAGAAAAAAACCAAGATAGTGTGCGAAGACGTGTTTGAACTGGACAAAGCAACCCATAGTCAGGGCATTGAATTATTAGCCAAAGATTACCCCCGCTATTTTGAAGCACTTCAATCTGGTCACCTTCTGGATGCTGATGATGCATTCAAGGACGAGCGCACCAATGAATTCGCCGATGGCTACCTGAAAGACTATGACATTCATTCCATGATGGACACGGCGATTAGCATCAAAGGCAACGTCATCGGCATCCTGTGTTTCGAAAATCAGTTTTTGAAGAGACAGTGGACAGTAGACGAAAAGAATTTTGCCCGGGCAATCGCCGACATCATTTCCCTCCATCTCGAGGTGGAAGAAAATAAACGTATCAGCGACGAACTCCGTCGCGAAAAAACCATTGCCAGACACTATTTCGATACCGTGGAAGTATTGATTGTTTCAGTAGACTTGAATGGAATCATTGAAGAGATTAATCGCAAGGCCTGTGAAATTCTTGGTTACAAGGAGTCAGAGCTAATCGGTAAGCGCTGGTCAGAAACCTGCGTACCCGAATTCGCTCGCAACTCAGTACGCGACCGATATGCACATATAATGAGTGGCGAGCAAGATATACCTCAGCATGTCGTGGACCCAATGCTTACCCGTAACGGAGAGATCAGGCAGGTTCGTTGGCAAGGCGCATTCAGGCGTGATTTTGATAACGAGGTCACAGGCGCGTTAATCGTGGGGGAAGACGTAACCGACGAACGAAAGCAGACAGACGAGAGGGATAAACTCGAGCGTCAACTCCAACAAATGCAGAAGATGGACACCATCGGAAGACTCACCGGGGGCATCGCACACGATTTCAACAATATGCTGGCCAGCATCATGGGCTACACCGAAATGGCCCAGCTAGAAGCCCGCAACAAAGGACTGGGAGAACTTGACGCTACTCTGGCACGAATCTACTCCGTTGGGGAACGGGCAGCCGAACTGGTATCCCATCTCATGCTCTACACGCGGTCCAATGAAGTCGAAATGCATGCCAGCAATGTTAACGACATCGTCAGCGAATCCCTCACCATACTGAAGTCCACTATCCCTTCCAGCATCGAGCTTGTAAGCGATACTGAAAGCGATTTACCGTTGATCTCGGGCAATTCCGGCCAGCTTCAACAAGTGATAATGAATCTCGCACTCAATGCGAGAGATGCCTTGGATTGCGAGTCACCACGCATTTCCATTGCAACGAGTAAAACCCGAATAGCAATGCTTGAATGCGACTCTTGCTATGAGCAGTTCGACGGCAACTTTATATGCCTGACAGTCTCGGATAACGGCAGCGGTATTGAGCCAGCACTGCAGAGAGATGTCTTTACGCCTTTTATGACGACCAAGGAGTCCGGCAAGGGCACAGGCATGGGACTTTCAATAGTACACGGTATCGTACATATGCATGGCGGCCACCTGAGCCTGGCCAGCAAGCCCGGGGAAGGCACAACCATAAAGATCTTTCTACCGATTCCTTACGAAGCACTGCAGGGAAATAATCAGGTACTGGAAGAAACACCGAACCCTGCCAGGGTTTTGTATGACACACAGGATAAACGGGTGCTGCTCGTAGATGACGAGGAAGATGTGGTCAATCTCTTGTCGGAATTCCTGTCCCTCAAAGGTATCGATGTTTCCAGACATACCAGCAGTGAAGCCGCCCTCATTGAATTCGAAGCAAACCCCGATTCGTTCAGCGCCATCGTTACGGACCATACCATGCCAAAGGTAAGCGGGCTGGAACTCATCAAGCGAGTTCGCAACCAGCGCAAAGAGATACCCGTGGTTATGTGCTCTGGTGGCAATGATTTCGTCAGCCAGGAGAGCATCGACGAACTCGGCATCGCGCATATTTACCAGAAGCCTGTTAGCTTTCGCAAATTGGTGGATGATGTGGCTAACATGATACACAACCCTAACTAGGCTTCGAATTCAAACACCTGGATTGACCACCCTTCCGAAAATTTTCCTCGAATATAGACGCACTGCAAAACCACCATTTCCGCCACCAAAGCGTTAGATCGGCGCTGAACTCATGCGGGGAACCGCACTTATTGAGTGCAAGAAAATGTAGTGTGCTCCTTAAAAGCACCAATTATCATGTACTGAAGCACTTTCCACGTTCTCCGAAATCGCTACAAACCCAGCAACCATAAGCCTTTCAGAATTATTCAAAGTGTTGGCACAGAACTTGATTGCCTTTAGCTAAGTAAAATTACTTGTGGCACCTTTTGCTGGGGTTATTTCCGACAAACCGGAGAAGCAACAGGAGCACAAGCACACAATTTGATGAACCAGGCAAAGAAGCCTGCAGCTCGCCAGAGTTGCAGGCTTCTTTTCGTTTTATGGAGATGAAAAATGAAACTTAGCTGTGCAAAAAGTGCAATCCTGATTTCAATGTGCCTCTATAGCATTACACTGCAAGCCCAGACCTTCTTCGAAAAACTTGGAGATAGCATCACCGGCGGTACTGCGTCAGTAAACATGCGATATCGATCTGAACTGGTGAATCAGGACAATGCGCTGGAAAACGCAAATGCGTCAACGCTTCGTACAAGACTTACGCTATCGAGCGCCGAATTTGATGGTTTGTCATTCTTACTCGAAGCAGACAACGTCAGCAGCATTTTTTCAGACGACTATGACTCTTTGGTTCTCGACGAATTTCGCGGTAACCACTCTGTGGTAGCCGATCCCGTTGGAACGGAAATCAACCAGGCGCTGATTCGCTTTAGACCCAATGAAAATAACGTATTTACCCTAGGAAATCAGAGGATTGTGCATGCTGGGCAACGATTTGTAGGAGGTGTCGCCTGGAGACAGAATGAGCAAACTTTTGATGCTGCGCGCTGGCAGCATAGCGGCAATAATTTTTCCATAGACTACAGCTACATGTGGAACATTAACCGAATATTTGCTGGGTCCAGGGATAGCGTGCAAGCTACTAACCTGCGATCTGATTCGCATTCAGCCATCGCTTCATTCAACTCTGACATCGGCACCTTCAGTACCTATCTCTACGCCCTTGACTTCGACAATGCAGCTGCACTCTCAAGTCTAACGCTTGGTGTGTCCTATACTGGTCAATTTGAATCGTTAGCTATCAACGCAGCAGTGGGAACACAATCTGACTATGGTAACAATCCGGTTGACTACAGCGCAGAACATTTCACTGCCGATATCGCTTATCCTGTAGGACCGATACAATTTCTGCTAGGCTACGAGATGCTAGGCAGCGACAACGGCAACAAGAGCTTCGCGACTCCATTGGCGACTTTACACGCGTTCCAAGGCTGGGCGGACCTTTTTCTGGCTACACCGGCGGCAGGCCTCGAAGACAAGTATGCCAGCATGTCGGGTAAGATCGGCACTGCCAACTTGTCGGCGACTTATCACAGATTTGAATCGGATGAGGGCGGCATTCACTACGGTAACGAATGGAATCTAATCGCTAATTTCCCTATCCTGCCCAAAGTCAACGGTCAACTCAAATACGCTAGCTATGATGCAAAGTCTCACGCTGTTGATACAGACAAGCTCTGGTTTTCGTTAATGCTGTCATTCTAGTTAAGTACAGCCAGAATACTGGTCATTGAAGACAGGTTGAATCTGGAACTTGAAAAAACAAAGCAGTACCACTACCCCCGCTAGTAACCCACTACGGGTCATGCTGGTAGACGATGATGCAACTCGAGCCGCCTCTGTCGAAGCGGCTCTGCTGGCTGCTGGCTACGAAGTACTGTCCACCATCGAAAACACGGCTGCTTTGCTCTTCCAGATTGAGCAACAGGCTCCTGATGTCGTGCTGATTGATCTCAAATTTCCCGGCCGGGATATCCTGGAAAGCCTCTCCGTGATCAACGATCACAATCCTACTCCCATGGTGATGTTTTCAGGTGACAATGACCCAGCCTATATTTCGCAGGCTTTCAAGGCAGGAGTAAGCACCTACCTTACCGAAAACGTGAAAGCGGAGACAGTGAAGCCCATCATCGATGTCGCATTGGCGCAGTTCGAGTCCTTTCAATCCCTTCGCAAGGAACTTCGCTCCGCCCAATCTGAACTACAAGATACGAAGACTATTAGCCGCGCCAAAGCGCTGCTCATCAAGCAAAAGGGCATTACAGAAGCAGATGCGCATTTGATGCTCAAGAGACTTTCCATGAACAACAACCTGGGCCTGGCAGAAGTCGCACGAACCGTCGTCGCCACGCTCGGTGATGAACAGGAAGGAAATTCCACATGAGTCCCAATACAGTGCTCCCCCCTGCCGAGAAATCAGAGCTTCAACTCGGCTATATGCGCCTTACCGATAGTGCACCACTTATCGTTGCGAAAGAACTTGGGTTCTTCGAACAACAAGGCATTGATGTTTCGCTGGTGCGGGAAATATCATGGGCCAACCTGCGTGACCGCCTGGTAACAGGTGATCTGGACGCTGCACAGCTATTAGCGCCGCTTCCTATGATGACCAGCTATGGAGCCGGGGGAATTCGTGCCAATATACTCACTGGATTATCACTAAGCCTTAACGGTAACGCTATCACTCTTGCCCAATCCCTATGGGAACAGATTGTAGCAATAGCGCCTGGAAGTGCCCCGGATCCAGTTCTCACAGCACGCAAACTGAAGCACCTCATTGAGGACATGCCACGCGGCAAAGTTCTTACACTTGCAACTGTACACTTATTCTCCATGCATACCTTTCTGCTGCGTCTTTGGTTAAACGCTGGCGGAATCGACCCCGACAAAGACGTGCGTCTGATAGTGCTGCCCCCTGAGCAGATGTGCGACAGTCTCGCCCGAGGTGTAATTGATGGTTACTGCGTCGGAGAGCCCTGGAACTCACTTGCCGTGCAGAGAGGCACTGGATGCGTAGCGGTGACCGGCTATCAGATTTGGAACAATGCTCCCGAGAAAGTCCTTGGCGTAACGGAAAGCTGGCATCACCACCACCCGGTATCCCATTTGCGACTCAGGCAGGCATTGATGCAGGCGAGTCTGTTCCTGGCCAAACCGGACAACAGGAAAATTGCTGCCGAAATACTTAGCAAGGAAGAATACCTGAACCTTTCCGAATCAGTCCTGTCACCCTCCCTCATCGGTCACTTTCAGTTCGCCAAAACCCTGGACCCTGTGGCCATGCCGGACTTTCATGTGTTTGGCAAGTTTCATGCTGGGTTTCCCTGGCGCTCACAAGCGGAGTGGATCATGGAGCAGTGCAGCTCGGTTCTCAGCCGGGACTTCTCTGGCGACACAACCCATAACCTGGTTCAGCAGTGTTATCGAACAGACCTCTACAGGGAAGCAGCACGCAGTTTGAAACTGCCAGCACCGAGCAGCGACTACAAGCCGGAAAACGTCCATAGCGAACAGTGGGAATTGGAAAGCGGGTTCGAATTAGGCCCGGATATTCGACTCCAGATTTTGTAAATTGCGCGCGAATTGAGTGCAGATAAACTCGAATTGATTCAAAACAGGTCAAAATAAATCAGTGAACAACGCCGGAGGCCACTAAAACGGCCAAATCAGAGTTGGCACAAGATGTGCAATATATGAATTATAAATCTTGGCAACCAGAGCCAGGCAAGGAACGGGTAGCCAAGACGAGAAACCAGATTATTGGGTAATGAAGCCCGTACAGGAGAGCTCCTGTACGGG